>OZ243937.1:0-4222850 GCA_965214085.1 Phototrophicaceae bacterium | reverse complement strand
TGTCGACGCCCGGCGGCGATGTACAACACAGTTCGTCATAACCCAGGGCAATTACATCTAAACTTCTTATCACTACCGCTCGCAAGTCACGCCTTGGCTCAAACAAAATGCCGAACCAAGATTGTTGACTGTCGGTACGGGCCAGCCGCCGGCTCGGCCCATACGCACAAAAGATTATGCGGAAATGCGGGCAGCCCCCTATCTCCCGCCTTGAAATAAGGCAAGAATCTAACCCATAGCATTTCTCGATGCTCTCGCTGGTAAATTTGAAGGCCAATATAGCATCATGCCCGTCGCTACTATTATGATGCAATTGCCCAGTCAAAACCCGGTAGTGTATCGAATTCGGTTGAAAATCAATTTCACCACAAAGACACAAAGGCACAAAGCACACAAAGAATATGTCATATCTCGATTAAGTTTCTCGGTGCTCTCGCAGGGCAATCGCATCAATATCCATAAATGACGAATTTATTATCAAACTAACAAATTGTAGGGGCGAGCCTTGGCTCGCCCATGAAATCTGGCAGAAAATCACCTTTTCATTGAGTCCTTTATTGACATATTTTCGGATAGTTCTCGGAGTTCTTGTCACCTTAGTGTTGAGATAAGTTGATGCGATTGCCCTAGCATTTCTCGGTGTCCTCGATGGTATATATCTGTATCAACCGAAAAGGATACATTTCCCAAAACCCCAGCAGGGTGATTTCAAATCAAGCTTGTGTTAGAATCAGGCTCGCACAGTTCAACTATCTAGTGAATGGAGATTAAGACATGAGAAGCCAAGCACTTATCATTCTGCTGCTAGCGGTATTGCTGCTGGGTTCCTTTGGGCCCGTGGCCGTCGCCCAGGATACCGAAACCCTGATTGTCTCTATCTGGGGCTTTAACCTGGATGTTCTCGAAGAGAATGTCTTTGCGCCTTTTGAGGAAATGCACAATGTCGACATCGTGCTGGATACCGGCAACAATTCGGATCGCTTGGCGCGCTTGCAAGCCGAGGGCGAAAGCACCGATATTGACGTGGCGCATTTTGCCACCCAGTTCACACATATTGCCAGCCAAGCGGACTTGCTCCAGCCCTACGACCCCGACAAGCTCGAAAATCTGGACGAAGTGTACGATTGGGCGCAGGACCCGCTGGGCAATCGCGCCGGCGTCGGCTATACAGTCAACAGCCTCAGCCTGATTTACCGCTCCGACCTGATTGAGACGGACATTACCTCCTGGGCCGACCTGCTGCGGGACGATGTGGCCGGCTTTGTCAGTATTCCAGAGATGTCCACCACCTTTGGCCCGGCCGCGCTCATCATGATCGACCACGCCCTTGCGATGCAAGCTATGGACGAGGGCGAGGAGCCGGCAGCCATCAACTACGATGCCGATTTGGCTTGGGAAGCCCTGCCCCAGCTAGCCGATAACCTGGTGACAACCTACATCCGCAGTTCAGAGCTGACGACCCTGGTGCAAGAAGAAGAAGTGCGGCTTGCGCCCTACGCCAGTTTCGCCATTGGCAATCTGATGAATACCGGCCATGACCTGACCACGGTCATTCCTGATGAAGGCGCAGTTGGCCAGACGAACATGATCAGCATTACGGCAGCCACCGATAAGGTAGACCTGGCGCATGCCTATATTGACTGGTTCATCTCGCACGATGTCCAGGAAGCCGAAGCGCTGGACCTGATTGATTCGCCCGTTAACGCGACAGTCGAGCTGCCGGAAGAGACCTGCGCCCTGCTGACCTGCGGCGACATGCTGGATACCATGATTGTGCTGGATCAAGCCGAAGTGTCGGATCGCCTGGAAGATTGGCTTGAGCGCTGGAATGAAGTCATGGTGCGCTGACGCCGTCAATCAGCGTCTTGACAAAATTGTGCTAGGGGGCCTTCGCGCCCCCTATGTTTTCGCATGATAAAGCGACCTAATCAGAGCCGTACCATCATTTTGCTGGTCGCCCCAGCGTTTATTTTTGTGCTGGTGTTCTTCGTCTTGCCTTTGATTTTCCTGCTCTCGCAAAGCGTCCTGCCGCAGGACGGCGGCTTTACGCTGACGGGCTATGTCGACTTTTTTCAGAGTCGCGTATCGCGCATCGTCTATCTGCGCACGCTCCGGCTCGGTCTCATCGTCACGGGCATCTGCGTGCTGATGGCCTATCCGGCCGCGTTTGTGTTGGCGCGCATGCCGGCCCGCCGCCGTTCATTCTTGATGTCGCTGGTGATCCTGCCCTTGATGACCAACGCGGTCGCGCGCACTTTCGCCTGGCTGATTATTCTGGGGCGGCGCGGCATGATTAACCAGACGCTCTTGTCCTTGGAATTGGTCGAGAGCCCGGTGCGTTTCATCTTCACCGAAACCGCGATTGTGCTGGGGCTGACACAATTGTTCCTGCCGCTGATGGTCTTGCCGCTGGTGAGCGCGATGGAAAATATCCCGGATGATGTGCTGGAAGCGGCGCGCAGCCTGGGCGCCAACCGCCTGACAACATTCCTGCGCATCGTCGTGCCTTTGTCATCGGATGGCCTGGTGCTGGGCGCGACGCTGGTATTCACCGGCTCGGTCACTGCCTTTGTGACCCCGGCCATTCTGGGCGGCTCGCGTTTATTGCTGATGTCGACGCTGTTGCGGCAAAAGGCGGTGATCCTCTTTGACCAACAGGCGGCGGCCGTGGTCGCGGTTGTGATGATTATTACGACCCTGGCGGTTAATCTGCTGCTGCGCGCCGCGCGCGTGCAACAGAGCTAGGAGCGAGCCGGATGATATCGCGCTGGATGTATATCAGTCTGATCGTTCTTTATGGCTTCTTGTTGGGACCCTTTATCATCATCTTTATGGCGAGCTTCGGCGCCAATGCCACGATGGCTTTTCCGCCGCAGGGTTTCACGCTGGATTGGTTCGCCAATGTATTCGAGACTTCCCAATTCATCGACAGCTTCTGGGTCAGCCTGCAACTCGCGCTCTTATCCACCATCGTCTCGCTGGTCATGGGCATGCCTGTCGCTTATGCGCTGACGCGTTTTCAATTTGCCGGGTCGGGCCTGGTCGAAACCGTCTTTTCGGCGCCGATACTGGTTCCGGGTCTGGTCATCGGCTTCGCCATGCTGAACTTCTTTGTCCTCCTGGGCGATATGCAAGTCATGACCGGCTTGTTCATCGGCCATACCGCGATACTGTTTCCCTACAGCGTGCGCGTCATTTCCGCCAGCCTGCGCAACCTTGACCCCTATGTCGAAGATGCCGCTGTCAGCCTGGGCGCCAACCGTCTGCGCGGATTTGTGCTAGTCACGCTGCCCAATATGCAGGCCGGGATTGCGGCTGCCTTTGTATTAGGCTTCATCACATCGTTTAACAATGTGCCGGTTTCGCTTTTTCTTAGCGGACCAGGCGTCACCACGCTGCCGGTTTCCATGCTCAGTTACCTCGAGTACTATTTTGACCCGACCATTGCCGCTCTTTCGACGCTGCTGGTTATTTTTACCGTTGTGCTGGTACAGACGGCGGAACGTTTACTCGGCCTATCACAGTTTGTGTAGCTTATGCCTCATTTAGAAATCCGCGATCTGACCGTTGCCTACGAAAAGAACCAGCCGACTCTGGAGCAGTTCAGCCTGGACGTTGAACAAGGCGAATTGCTGTCCTTGCTCGGTCCAAGCGGCTGCGGCAAGACGACAACCCTGCGCAGCGTCGCGGGCTTTATTCGTCCGGAGGCCGGCCGGATAGTCATCAACGGCCGGGACTATACCGACCTGCCCCCCAACAAGCGCGATATCGGCCTGGTATTCCAGAGCTATGCGCTGTTCCCCCACCTGACGGTCTTCCAGAACGTCGCCTTTGGCTTGCGGATGCGGCGCATCCCTAAGGACGAGGCGCGCGCGCGCGTCTCAAATGCCTTGGAAATGGTGGGATTAGCAGCCTTTGCCGAGCGCCGGCCAGCACAGCTTTCCGGCGGCCAACAGCAGCGCGTCGCCCTGGCCCGTGCCACCGTCATCGAACCGCAAGTGCTGCTCCTGGACGAACCACTGAGCAATCTGGATGCGCGGCTGCGCGTGGATATGCGGCAGGAGATTCGGCGTTTGCAGCAGCAACTCGGCATCACCACCCTGTATGTGACCCACGACCAGGTGGAGGCGATGAGTATCTCTGACCGCGTGGTGGTCATGAATCAAGGCGCTATTGAGCAGATCGGCGCGCCAGAGAGCATCTTCGCGGCGCCCGAGACTGTATTTGTGGCGGATTTCATGGGCTTCGACAATCGCTTCAGCGCAGCGGTTGTATCGGCGCGGGACGGCAAGTTAACGATAAATTGGGGTGGCGCGCCTATCGAACTGCGTTGGCACGCCAAGTTCGGGCGGCCCCAACCCGGCGCCAGGGCTGAGATCTTTTTCCGCGCTGATGACGCCAGCTTGATAACGGGTCCGGACGCGCGCGGACTTGCCGGGCAAGTCATCCTGCATACTTTTCATGGCAATGAGCGGCGCTACCTGGTAGCAACCGAGGCCGGCGAATTCAGCATCATGCAAGACAGCGCTGGCGAGCGCTTTGAAAGCGGCGCGGCGGTGACCGTGCAACCGCAGCCGCAGAAATGGATCGCTATCATCGAAGAAGCAGGGAATACAAAGGGCAACGGACATGGATGACTCAAAAGAAGTTGAAGTCCAAAAGCATATTCGCTGTCGGCCCGGGGATGTCGCCCGCAGCGTGCTTTTGCCGGGCGACCCGGCGCGGGCCCGGCGCATCGGCGAACAGCTTGAGGACGCTCGCTTGATAGCCGAAAACCGGGAATATGTGGTGATCACCGGCAGAACCAACGGGGTCGCTGTCAGCGTTTGTTCGACAGGGATAGGCGGATCCTCGGCCGCCATTGCCCTGGAAGAATTGCGCAATGTCGGCGCGGAGGTGTTTATTCGCGTCGGCTCCGCCGGCGGGCGGCGCAAAGATATACCGATCGGCTCGCTGGTGGTGATGACGGCTGCTTATCGCGGCGATGGCGTATCGGACGAGTATCTGCCGCTGGGCTTTCCAGCAGTCGCTGACCTGGATGTGAATAATGCCCTGATTCAGGCGGCACAGGAATTAGGCTATAAAGCCTTCACGGGTATCGGGACCACGCGCAGCGCCTTTTACGCGCGCCATCCGGAACTCAACGAACAATTGCGGGGGGCCGGCGTCGTCGCGGCGGAAATGGAAGCGTCCACGCTGTTCATTGTCGGTACCTTGCGGCGGGCGAAAGTCGGCTGCGTGGTCGCCACCGATTCCAACATCTACCTGGAAGCGCAACCCACGCTGGCGGAAAAAGAGGCGCTTTACATGCAGGGCGAAGTGTTGACTATCCGTACCGCGCTGCGAGCGGTGCAAGTGCTGGAAGGAAGGTCCTGATGGAATTTGACGCGCTGCTGGTTAATGCTCGGATTGCCGATGTCTTCCGCTGCCGGCTCTTCGAGGGCTGGGTTGGCATCCGTGACGGGCGCTTCATCGCGGTGGAAGCGGGCAGCGTGCCGGGTGGCATCCGCGCTACGGAAACCATCGACCTGGCCGGGCGCATCGTTTTGCCCGGCTTGATAGATTCGCATATGCACATTGAATCCAGCTTGCTGACACCGCGGCGCTTTGCCGAAGCCGTCTTGCCCTGGGGCACGACGACTATCCTCAGCGACCCGCATGAAGTCGGCAATGTCGCCGGCGAGGACGGCGTGAAATGGATGATCGCCGCCTCCCAGGATTTGCCGCTCAGAATTTATCATTCGATACCGAGTTGTGTGCCCGCCACCTCACCGGATATTGAATGGACACATGAGGTCTTTGACGCCGCTGCGATACGGCGCCTGGCCAGGCAGCATTCGGTCATCGCCTTGGGCGAGGTCATGGATTATCGCGGTTTGCTGGGCCCGAATGAACGTTTGCAGGCGATTGTGCGGGCCGCCAGAGAAATCAATCTACTGATTGAAGGGCATATCCCTACGCTGGCTGGGATTGAACTTTCGCAATACCTGGCGCATGGGATTAGCTCCGACCACACGCTTACTTTCCCGGCCAAGATTCAGGAGCAAATCTCCAAGGGGCTGGCGGTCATGCTGCAAACCAAGTCGGTGACTCCCGAGAATGTGGCGGCAGTGGCGCAATTGCCGGATCGTTCGCGTATCATACTCATCACCGACGACATCGAACCCTCGCTGCTTAACGATGGGCAGGGGCATTTATCGCGCATAGTGACGCTGGCAATCGAAACTGGCATGCCGCCGCTGGAAGCGATTGCAGCCGCGTCCATTCGTCCGGCGCGCTATCTTGCTTTACGCGACCAGGGCGCGATCGCCCCCGGTTTTCTGGCTGATTTCCTGGTCATGGATGACATTGCCGCCTTCCCGCCGGCGCAAGTCTTTGTGGGCGGTCAAGCAGTGGCGCAAGCGGGCGCAATGAACGCGGCGATCACGCGCGAAAATCCAGCGCAGCCGGACTATCCGGGCATACCTGGCGCCTTCTCTGCCGATGATTTCAAGCTGGATAGCACTGGCGGGGGCGGCAGCGTACAGGCGCAGGTCGTTGCGCTGCAAGATAAGCGTTTGACCCTGACCAAGCTGGAGCAAAGGACTGTGCGTTTGCGCGATGGGCATGCGCAATTTCAGGACAATGATGACTTGGCGCTGGCAGCCGTTATTGCGCGGGACGAGTCCTCGCGGACGGTGGGCCTCATCGCCAATACCGGACTGAAACAGGGCGGCTGGGCCAGCAGCGTCGCGCATGATTGCCATAATTTGCTGGTGATTGGCCGCGACCCGGATGCGATGGCGCAGGCCGCCAATGCCGTGCATGCGCTGGCTGGCGGCGTCGCCGTCGCCACGCGCGAGGGCATTGAAGCCAGCTTGCGTCTGCCGTACTTCGGCTTGCTGAGTGACGAGCCGGTCGCGGCGGTCGCGGCTGGGCTGGCGGCTGTGGAAGACGCGATGCGCCGTCTCGGAGCGCATCAATCACGCCCCTTCCTGACATTTTCAATTATGAGTTTGAGCGTAAGCCCCTACGCGAAATTCACCGATAAAGGCATTGTTGATACCGAATCGCGCCAATTGATGCGACCCTTTTCTCCAGCAGTCAAGTCGGAAGTGTAAGTTGGGGCTGCTTCTCTGTCTTAAGCTGGTCGAAGCGGACGACGCGCTTGCCACCGAGGGCACAATGGCGCGAGCTGAAGTCTAGTTGCCGCTTATCGACGGCGACATTCACCGCCACGCCGACTGCGACTGACACTCCAACAGTGACGCCAACGCCTGAGCCTTTGGGATTAGCCGATGTTGATATTCGTCATTTGGGCGGGGGCAAGATCGTAAAGATCACCTCATCACCGGCAAATGCAACCTGCAAGTAAGCTGTAGCGGCTGGAGTCCAAGCAGTTGGCAGCCAACGTGCACGGAGTCTTGTTCGACGCCTCGCCACACTGAGAGGCGGTCAGAGCAATCAGCCGGCGAGAACATCCGCTTCCAAAATAAAATACGAGCGTACAGTGGATCCCCGCCGAGTCTACAGCCGCCGCCGGGGCGCTGCGTAGGCATCCGGCGTGCCCATCTCATCCATCCAGCGCAGGAATTTTTCGTGCATCATTTCGCAGACCTCCGGCCGTTCAGCCGCCAGATTGCGCTGGTGGGCCGGGTCATTGACCGCGTCGTAGAGCTCGATTGGATCGCCCTGCAAACTATAGAGGAAATCCCACTCGCCATCACGGATGGTGCTGGGCGACACCTCGACCACCGTTCTCTCGTTGTCGTCGACGATCAGCGTGGTGTTGCCGGCGGTATCGGCCAGCGACTGCGATGTCACCACGATATCATGCAAGCGGTCGACCTCGCCCCGCGCTAGCGGCAGCAGCGAACGCGCTTGCACTCGCGGGGGGATCTCGATGCCCGCCAGATCCAGCATGGTCGGCATCATATCGGGGATGCTGACCAAGCCCGAGACGCGCTGATGTTCATAACCGGGGATCTTGGCGAAGAGCGGCACGTGGCTGATTTCATTGTGCTTTGGCGTCCGGTAGGAGATCGCGCCCAGCTTGAAGCGCGCCATCGCTTCCATCACCGGAATTGTGTTATCGGGCCAGCGGAAGCGGCTCTTGCCAAATATGCCGAATTCGCCGAAGTAGAAGCCGTGGTCGGAGACGAACAGTATGGCAGTCTCGTCATAGATGCCTAAGGTCTTCAAACGGTCTAGCAGCAAGCCGAACCAGCGGTCAACCATGGTGATTTCACCCATGTAGGTTGCCCGCCCGATCTCCAGGTCGCGCGCGGTATAACCGGCGTCCTCCCAGTCCCAATAGGCCGGGTAGACCTGTTCGCCGGCATAATCAGGCAGGTAGGGTTTGACGTAATGCGCCGGCGGGTCCCAGGGTTCATGCGGGTCCCAGGCATCGATATAGAGGAAGAACTTCTCTTCGTAATGCCGTTCGAGCCAGTCCATGGCCGTTTTGAAGGTCCGCGGCGCAAAGCGATCGTCCTCGGCGCGCCAGGTGCTGGTGACATCGGGCCGGCCCGAGGCTTCGCGCTGCCCGCGTATCCAAATGTAATCGTCAAAGCCGCGGTCGTAGCCGTAGCCGTTGCGGACGAGGAAGGGGTTGTCAACGACGCCCATGGTCGCATAACCGGCTTTGGTCAGCAAATCGGCCAGTGTGATCTCGTCTTGGGGCAGGGGTCCCCAGGTCAGATAGCTAAAGGTGAAGCGGCCCGTGGCAATGTCGGCGCGCGTCGGCACCGTGGGAAAGGAAGCGGCGTGGCAGTCTTCAAAGACGAGGGCTTCGTGAGCGAATTGCGTCAGATGTGGCGCGATGACCTCCTGATTGCCGTAGGTCGGCAGGTAATCGGCTCTGAGGGTGTCGGTGACGACGCAAATGATATTCATGTCGGTATTCTCCTATGGCGGTAATAGCCTTAGCAGCGCGGGCGCAGAAAAAAATTATTGGCAATACTCTCCTACCCTTTCACTGCGCCGGACGCCAGCCCGCGGATCAAGTATTTCTGGAAGAAGATGATCACGACCAGGATTGGCAGGGTCACTGACACCGAGCCGGCGGCCGCCAGCGTGACGTGCCCCGGGTCTTCGCCGCCGGTGAATTGGGCGATGCCTACCGGCAGCGTCCAGTTGATCTGCGTCAGGATGCGGGCCAGCAAGAAATCGTTGTAAGCCAGTAGCAGGGTAAACAAGCCGGTGGTGATGATGCCGGGCCACATAATGGGCACGATTACCGAGATGAAGGACTTCAGCCGACTGGCGCCATCTATCATGGCGGCTTCTTCAATCTCGCGCGGAATCTCCATGAAGAAGCTGCGCAGCATCCAGATGGTGAAGGGCTGGTTGACAGCTACTAGACAGAGGATGAGCAGGATGTGGGTATCATACAAGCCCGACAGTTGCCCCAGGTAGTAAAAGGGCAGCACCAGCGCCAGGCTAGGCAGCGAGCGGAAAGCCAGCGCGATCACCAGGATGTAGACCGAAACCACGTGTCGAAAGCGCGCCAGACCATAACCCGCCAGCGCGCCGATGCTCAGCGAAACGCATAAGGTGCCAACGGTGACGATGACGCTGTTGATCAAGTAATCATAGAATTCGGCGGTATTGACGATTTCCGGCAGCGCCACGGCGACGGCGACGCCGGCGAAGATGCAGCCGATGTAGACGACGGAATTGGGCGCCGGGATGCGATTGGCGGACATGGCGATGACGACCAGGACGAAGAATATGAGCAGCAGCGCCAAGCCATAAGGCGCGAATGCTTCCGGCTCCATATTCAGCCAAAGATCGGAATAATTCTCGCCCGTGGGTGAGAATACGAAACGCGGGATGCGGGAGTTGGCGTCCTTAGGCAGCTTGACCGAGTTCATAATTGTCCAGGCGAAGGGCAGGATGTTGTAAACCGTGAAGAGCGCCAGCGCGATATAGATCAGCAGTCTCGCGATTGGGTTGTCAGTCCGTGTCATCAGGCGTCCTCCGTCTGTTCGCGATAGGTCATGACGAGGAATGGAATCAGGACGACGAATATGCCCAGCACGGTGAGCACGCTCATGGCATTAGCTTTGCCCAAGCGGCCGAAACTGAGCGCGACCTGAAAATTGTAATACATGATGGTTTCGGCGTCGTATATCGGGTTCTGCTGTGTGAGCACGAAGACACTGTCGAAGACGCGGTAGGAGTCCATGATCGAGATCAAACCGATGAAGATGAAAAGCGAACGCAGATGGGGAATGGCGACATGCCATAGCTGGCGCAGCCAAGTCGCCCCGTCGACGCGCGCCGCTTCCAGCGATTCTTGCGGCAGCGTCTGCAAACCGGCGAAGAGCACAATCATGGCGAAGGGCGTCGCCGTCCAGATGCTATGGAAGATGATCAGCAGCGGCACTGTCGTGCTATTCATAAACAAGCGGTAGTCGAAAAGCTGCTGCATCCAGTACCAGTAGGGCCCGCCGCGGTCGAACATATCGCGGAAGATCAGCGTGCCGACGACCGGCGTCATGACAAAGGGCACCAGCGCGGCCGCGATGAATACACCGCGAAAGCGCTTAATCTGATCGAGCAATAATGCGAACAACAAGCCAAAGACGATGCGCGCGGGCACAGCTACGGCGATAAATATCAACGTGAATTCCAGCGAATCCCAAAATTCGGGATCAGCGAGAACTTCCTGGTAATTCTGAAAGCCAACCCAGAGCGGCTCATTGAGATTGCGAAACGTGATGTAGTGCAGCCCAAGCCAGATCGATGCCAGCAAGGGCAGGGTCATCAGCGCCAACATGATGAAGACGCTGGGACCGACGAAAAAACTGAAACTTCTCTTATCCATAAGCAAGGCTCCTATTTCTTTGATTGCCGCCGGGAGGCTGAGGAAGCTGCAAATCAAAGAGGGTCAACCACCGGCCGACCCCTACAAATGATGCAGAAGATGTAGGGGCGAACCAGCGGCTCGCCCGTTTTCGCTGCACCGGCGCCTGCAAAATGGGCGCGGCGCGCGTGTTACCAATTAGCCTTCGATGAAGCCCTGCGCTGTGGCTTCGGCGGTATAGGCTTCGGCGGCCGCGTCCAGCAATTCAGCGGCGGACATTTCGCCTGTCATAATCTGCGGCAGCCAGTTGCCCAGAACCGGGTTCAAGACCGCGCCGATGGCGGGCACATTGGAACCCTCGACGCCGCCAGCGATCGTTTCGAAGACAGCCGGCAGGTAGCGCGCTTCAGCAATTGCCGCTACGGCTCGGCGTGTAATCACACCATAGTTGGAACCACGCAGCATCGTATCCTCGTCCATGGCTTCCAGGATGACCTGGAAGACTAGGTCGGGATCATCATCAATATTGGCCGGAATACCGAGACCAGCGCCGGTTCCGCCGGTGGCGGCATAGGGGGCGCCTTCCATCGCTCTTGGCGCGGGCCCGAAGGTAATACCGCCGACGAAATCGGAGAAGTCTGGATCATCCATAGAGGCAGCGCGGCTGGCCCAGGTGAAAGCCATGGCCAATTCGCCGGTGGCGATGCCGATCTGGCTGTCATCAATGCTGTAGGTCAAGCCTTCTTCACCCATGCAGGCATCGACAATCTCGACCAGTTTTTCCAGCGCCATCACGCCTTCTTCGCTATTAAATGCGGGCGTGTTGTCCTCGTTCAGCAGGTCGCCGCCAAATCCAAGCACGAGATCCATGAACTCCAGACGCCAAGCCCAGCCAGCGTGCAGCTGCACGGTGAAGGGGATGACGATGCTGTCTTCGGCTTGCAGCACTTCGCAAGCAGCGATGACATCGTCCCAGGTCTCGGGGACTTCAATCATGTGCTTCTCGAGCAAGTCGGGGCGGTAAAACATGTGCCGCGTATTCTGCTCCATTGGCAGGCCGTAAATGTTACCATCGACCGTCATATCGCCGATGCCCAGGATATCGGAGATTTGGTACTCGTCCTCGTACTTGTCGATCAGGTCGTTGAGCGGCATCATCCAGCCCTCAGCCACGTAGGACTCGATGTCGCCCTGGGTCACCATGATGATGTCGTAAGGCGAAGTACCGCCGGCGCCAAGAGCCAGGCGAAGCTGGTCATGCGCCGAGCCGGAATCCAGCAGCTGGGTGTTGACGTCGATATTGTCGACAGCGTTGCAGGCTTCGAGTTCGTCAGCGTAAAAATCGATGATGGGGTAGGTCCAGCCGATCATATTGATCTGAGCGGCGGATTCGGGCGCTTCAATCTTACAGCCGCCCATCTCCTGCGCGGCGACCGGTGCAATCAGCGCGAGAAGCGCCAGCAGCAAAAATAAACGTTTCATGGAAAGTCTCCTCTAGGCATAGTCGTTCAAAATAGACGCAATCCCAAAACGAGCCCGCGCCTCAGCTAACTATACCGCAAGGCGCGCGCGCGACCAACATTGGGCTGGCAGCGCCAGTTTTGACAGGGCGCGCGAAATCTGCCATAGTTGTGTGATGCAAGCGGCAGTTGCGTCCGGTGCGCTTGTCCGCGCCGCCATTCTGCCCCCGCACTCAGGAAATCGGAAACAGGCGGCGGTTATATGAAGCTGGGCTTGGGGCTTTACCGCCATATGCTGAATCGCGACCATTACCGCTTCGCCAAGCAGGCAGGCGCCAGCCATATCGTCGCGCACCTCTCGGATTATTTTAGGCCGGGCAGCTTATCCACCGCCAGCGGCGGCGATGTATTGGGCCAGGCCAGCGGCAGCACACATTGGACCTATGACGAACTAAAGTCCTTGCGACAAGCGATCAACGACGAAGGGCTGGAGTTGGCGGCTCTGGAGAATGTCGACGCCGGCCACTGGTACGATGTGCTGCTGGATGGACCCAAAAAACAGCAGCAGTTGGAAAATATCAAGCGGACCATCCGCAATATGGGGCGCGCCGGCATCCCCTGCCTGGGCTATTATTTCAGCATCACCGGCGTTTGGGGCCGGACGGAAATCCACTCGGCCCGGGGCAATGCCGCTGGCGTCGGTTTCCTGGAAAAGCAGACGCCGCCGCAAACGCCCATACCCAATGGCACCGTCTGGAATATGCGGGTCGACGAATCGGCGCCGGCCGGTTTCCTGGCGGAAGTCTCGCATGAAGAAATTTGGGGACGGCTGGCAGACTTCCTGACGAGCGTCGTTCCCGTCGCCGAAGAAGCGGGCGTGCGGCTGGCCGCCCACCCCGACGATCCGCCGCTGCCGACCCTGCGCGGCATGGCCCGCCTGGTCACTCAGCCACAGCATTATCAGCGCTTGTTGGATCTTGTGCCCAGCCCGCACAATGCGCTGGAGTTTTGCCTGGGGACAATCGCTGAAATGGCCGAGGGCGACTACGGTCTCTACGAAGCGGTGGATCGCTACAGCAAGCAAGGGAATATCGCCTATATCCATTTCCGTAACGTGCGCGGCAAAGTGCCCAATTATGAAGAAGTATTTGTGGACGAAGGCGATATCGATATGTATCGCGTCTTAAAAATCTTGTATCGCAATGAATTCAGTGGCGTCCTGGTTCCCGATCATACGCCCCAGATGACCTGCGCCGGTCCTTGGCACGCCGGCATGGCGCACGCGCTTGGCTGGATGAGCGCCTCGCTGAACGCGATTCGACGCGCTTGACGAGATGACGTTTCGATAACGGCTGACTAACGATTTGTGTTTGATCCCGGGGAATTGCCCGTCAATAGGCAAATGGGGTATTATCCGGCTTGCGAAAGGAGGCAGCGAAGCGTTGAGGTGCGCCAAAATCCTTGTAAACTCATTGTCCTGTTTTTTTCAAGCAAAGGGGTATGTCAAATGAAGATCGGAAACAGAATGACGCTCATGATTGTCGTCGCGATTTTCGCGCTCTTGACTAGCGCGCTGGCGCAAGACGACGACGCCATGATGGAGGCGGACGCCATGATCCGCGCTTTCTCCGCGGACATGATGCCCGAAGGCTGGGCGCTGCCGCATTCCATCGGCCACGTGACCAATTATCTGGTGCATGAGTGGTATCAGAACGAGACCAAAGCCGAAGCGGCCACAGCCGAGAAATACGGCATCGAGTTCTCCATCAACGATGCCAATCTTGACTTGCAGGCATCGCTGGCTGCCGTCGATGATTACGTGGCTCAGGATGTCGGCGCGCTGGTATTTACGCCGGTGGACGAAGTGGCATCGGCGCCGGCGATTCGCCGCGTGTCACGCGATCTCACGGTAGTCTGTGAAGGCACGGGCGTGGAAGGCTGCGCGACCCTGGTGGCGATTTCGGATTACACCGCCGGCTTCCAGGTGGGTGTCTGGGCCGGCAATTACGCCATGGAAAACTTCAACGGCGAAGCGCGGGCCCTTGATATCGGCTTGCCCGCGTTGACCTCGACGGTTGCGCGTTCCGATGGCTTCGCCGATGGCCTGCATTCGGTATTGCCCGAGGGCGAGATCGTCCAGAGTGTTGACGGCGGCGGCTCGAAGGATGTCGCTGTGCAGGTATCCGCCGACGCGCTGACGGCCAACCCCGACGTCAACATCATCTTCGGCATTAATGACGACTCGGCGCTGGGTGGTTTGCAGTCCTATATGGCGGCGGGCCTGGATACCGACAACTTGCTGGTGGTGGGTTTCGGCTGTGAAGGCATCGCCTGCAAGGACGCGCTGCAAGAAGGCGGTCCTTACAAGGTGTCCGCAGCCATGTTCCCCGAATATCAGGGCTTGCTGCTGATCAACGCCGCCGTTGCCGTATTTAATGGCGTTGAGCCGCCGCCGCAGATTTATGCGCCGTCGCTGCCGATGACGCTGGACAACCTCTTCGATTATTACACGGCTGAAGAAGACGGTACCTATACGGCTATGCTGGACGTAATCAGCGAGATTGAAGTCGCGATCGTCGAGCCGCCGATGGACGACGAGTAAATTCTGCAAATCAGTTCCCGGGCGGGGCAGTCGTTGAGCGCAGCGGCCCCCGCCCAGCCCGTTGCATGGCAAACCCGTTGGGGGCTTCTCGGTTACTGGGCGGCTCCCAACGACACTGGAAAACACCCGCAAGAGGAAAGGCAGATGCTAAAGAGCGGCGCGCAAACTTCGGAATCCGGCGTCGAACACTGGCTGAAGCAGGCCAGCCATTGGCTGCTGCACACGCAAGAAGGCATTCTTTTTATCATCGTGGCGGCGATCTGGGTGTTCCTGACGATTCAATCGCCGGTGTTCTTCACCGGCCGCAATATCGGTGTCTTGCTCAGCCAGGTGTCAATGACGGCCATCACCGCCGTTGGCATGACGATTCTGCTCATCTCCGGCGAGATTGACGCCTCGGTCGGTTCGATGCAGGCTTTTGTGGGCGTGGTCGTCATGAGTGTGCTCAACAGCAGCTCGAATCTGGCGCTGGGCATCGCCGTGGGCTTGGCGATCGGTGTGGCCGTCGGCCTCATCAACTCGCTGATTACGCTGCGCCTGGGCATCAATTCGCTGATCGCCACGCTGGCTATGTTATCCATCGTGCGCGGGGCGGCTTTCGCCTTCACCGAAGCATCGATTCAGAATTCGCACAAGCTTCCGGCTTTTCCCGAAATCGGCAATGGCTTCTTCCTGGGCGTTCCCTGGCCGATTATTTTCTTTCTCACCATTTTTCTGGTCTTTTATTTTGTGTTGTCGCGCACGACCTTCGGCCGCTATGTGCATGCCGTCGGCGCCAACCCGGAAGCGGCGACGCTGGCGGGCATACCCGTGCGTCTGGTCAAGATGGCGGCATTTGTGCTGACCGCCGTGCTGGCTGCCTTCAGCGCCATCATCTTGCTGTCACGCCTTAATTCCGGGCAGAACGGCATCGGCGCCGGCTTCGAACTGGAGGCGATCGGCGCGGTGCTCTTGGGCGGCACCAGCTTGTACGGCGGCGAGGGCTCCATGGTCGGCACCTTCCTGGCGGTGCTCTTGCTGGGGACGCTGAAAAACGGCATTGTGCTGCTCGACATCAACTCAAGCTGGCAAGTCGCCGTTACCGGATTGATCATCATTATCGCGGTTTTGCTTGACGCGCGCCGCCGCCGCCGGCTGGGGCAGGATTAGCGCATGCCTGAGAACAAGCCGCTGCTGCAGCTGACGGGGATTACCAAGGAATTCCCGGGCACCAAAGCGCTCAAGGGCGTGGATTTTACTTTACAGGCCGGCGAAGTCCACGCGCTGATTGGCGAAAACGGCGCCGGCAAATCGACGCTGATCAAAATCATCGCCGGGCTGTATCAGCAGGATGCCGGCCGCATCGAAGTTGAAGGCAAGCCGGTTGACTTCCATTCTCCGGCGGATTCCCTGGAGCATCGCATCAAGGTGGTCTATCAGGAATTGGACCTAGTGCCCGACCTCAGCATTGCCGAGAATGTATTCTTGGGCAACTTGCCGAAGAAGCGCTTTGGCGCGGTGGATTGGACGGAGCTGTATACGCGCACCGGCGAACTCTTGCTCGACCTGGGCTTGGACATCGACCCGGAGACGCCCATCAGCGCGTTAACGGTGGCGCAGCAGCAGTTGGTCGAAATCGCCCGCGCCTTGTCGCGGCAAGCGCGGATCATCATTATGGACGAGCCGACGTCCGCGCTGAGCCAAACGGAAATCGAAAGCCTCTTCGCCGTGATTCGCCGTTTGCAGGGGCGCGGCGTGGGCATCATGTATGTCTCGCACAAATTGGACGAGATTTACGCCATCGCCGATCGCGTGACCGTCTTCCGCGATGGCGAGCATATCGCCACGGAAGCGGTGAAAGACACTACCCACAGCGATTTGGTGACCTGGATGGTGGGGCGGGAAGTCAAAGACCTGTATCCGCGCACACCAGTTGAGCGCGGCGCGGTCTTGCTGGAAGTCGACCGCATCAGCGGCGCCAATATCGAAGACTTCAGTCTGAGCGTTCACGCGGGCGAGATTGTCGCTGTGTTCGGCTTGATGGGCTCCGGCGTTCACAATTTGGGACGCCTGATTTTCGGCGATATGCCTCGCAGCGGCGCCGTGCGCGTCCATGGCGAGGACATACACGCCAACGCGCCCATGGACGCCATCCGCAAGGGCCTCGGCTTCCTGACAGAAAATCGCAAGACTGAAGGGCTGCTCCTGCCGCTGTCGGTGAAAGAGAATATCACCCTCGTGTCGGTGGACAATTACGCCAATATGATGGTGATAAACGGGCAGGCGGAGCGCAAAGCCACGGCGGACATCATCGACAAGCTGTCGATCAAGACGCCCGGCATCGCGCAGAAAATTCGCTTCCTTAGCGGCGGCAACCAGCAGAAGTCGCTGGTCGGGCGCTGGCTGCTGGAAGACTTGAAGGTGCTGATGTTTTCCGAGCCGACGCGGGGCATCGATGTCGGCTCAAAAGCCGAAATCTACCGGCTGATGGATGATATGGCGCATCGAGGCATGGGCATCCTGGTGCTATCGACAGAGTTGCCCGAGGTCATCGGAATCGCGGATCGCATCATCGTCATTCGTCAGGGCAAAAGCGCCGGCCGCTGGATCTCACGCGAGGAAGCCAACGAGCAAGACCTCATGACCACCGCCACTTTGCAGAATGCGCAAATGGACAGAGCTAGCTGAGAGATGCCGGGGAAACCATGGCCGTTCTAGGCAAATATCGCAACGGCTCAACAAAAGGGTCGAGCAGAATCCGGCGCTGGCTCTTATCGCGCGAGGCGGGTCTGGTGATTCTGCTGCTGGTGGTGGCGGCGCTGTTCTGGATACTGGAACCAAGTACGCGGCAGCAGCGCGTGTACTGGGATTTGCTGCGCGAAATCTCGCCCAATTTGATATCCGCCATCGGCATCACCATGCTCCTGCTGGCCGGCGAATTCGACTTGTCAATCGGCTCCATGCTCGCTGTCACGAGTATCACGACCGTAGTCGCCTTTAATGCGACAGACAATATGTGGCTGGGCATCATCGCTGGCTTGGCGACCGGCCCCATCGTCGGCGGCATTCACGGCTATCTGGTGACGCGCCAAGGCATGAACTCGCTGGTGACAACTCTGGGCTCGCTATTCGCGCTGCGGGGCCTGGTCTACGTCTACACCAACAAGACGCCAGTCATCGACGAAAACGGCTTCTACGATTTCCAGGATGCCTACTACAACAATCTGGGCCCCGTGCCCCTGCCCTTCGTGCTGGCGATCATTCTGGTGGCGCTGGCGCTGCTGGTACTGACGCAAACCGAATTCGGACGCAACATTTACGCCATCGGCGGCAACGAGACAGCGGCGCGCGTTTCCGGCATCAAAGTAGGTCTCATTAAATTCATCCTATTTGTGATCTGCGCCAGCTCCGCGGCCATCAGCGGCTTGATTATCACGGCGCAAACCGGCACCGGCTATTTTGATACCGGCGCATCCGGCTTTGAACTGATCGTCATCGCCGGGGTGGTGTTGGGCGGCATCGCCTTGAACGGCGGCAAAGGCAGCCTGGTCGGCACGGTCCTGGGGGTTCTCATCCTGGGCATGACGGCAAAAGGGTTGCGCCTGATGGGCGTGAATACCAATGTGCAGCTGATGGTGACCGGCAGCATCATGATCCTGGCTGTCTTCATGCACAGCTTCCACGACCGCATTTCTGTCCTCAGAAAGAGCTAAAGCCGCCGAGCGCAAAGCATCAAGGGTCCGCGGCTTTTGAAACCGCAATGTCAAAAGATAGGGAGCCAGGAAGAAAAGCGCATGACTTGTAAAGCGACAGAAATTGTACTCGGCCGCAGCTTGTCCGCCATTAAGATCGAGAATGACCTGCTGGCTACAGTCGTCTTGCTGGACAAAGGCGCCGATATCTATGGGCTGGAGTACAAACCCAAAGCCGTCGATGTGCTGTGGAAATCGCCCTGGGGCATCAAAGAGAGCGCTCGTGGCTTTGAATCCGCCTTTGATTCGGCTACAGCCTGGCTGGAAGCCTACGCTGGCGGTTGGCAGGTGCTTTTCCCCAACGGCGGCGATGAGAACATGTACAAGGGCGCCGCCCTCGGCTTCCATGGCGAAGCATCTATGACGGCTTGGGATTACGAAATCGTCAGCCAGGCTGAAGGCGCGCTGGAAGTAAAATTGCAGGCGCGGCTATCGCGCAGCCCCTATACCATCAAGCGCTGGCTGCGCGTCGAATCCGGCAGCCCGATATTGCATATTCGCGAAAGCATCACCAACCACGCCGGCGAGGCTATGGATTGCATGTGGAGCCATCACCCGGCCTATGGCGCGCCGTTCCTTAGCGAACATTGCGTCATTGATGTGGGCAGCTCCAGCTTGGTCGCCGATGATCGCTATACCGGTTTCGCCAATCCGCTGACCCTCGAGCAAAGCTATCAATGGCCGCTGGCGGGCGCTGTCGATATGTCCAAAGTGCCGGGTCCGGACGAAGCGCGTGACATCCTGGCCTATTTCCAAAATTTTGAGTCGGGCTGGTACGCCATCACCAATCGGGAGATGGGGCTGGGCATCGGGCTAGTTTGGGACGAGAGCGTCTTCCCCTATGCCTGGTTCTGGCAAGAGCTAAACGCCTCGCCGGGTTTTCCCTTTTACAAGTCTGCCTACGTCATGGCGATTGAGCCGGCTTCATCCATACCCGGGCAAGGCTTGACGGCTGTGATGGAGAAAACGGGCACGCATTTGACCTTGCAGCCGGGCGAGTCTAGAGAGGTCGAATTAAAAGCCGTATTCTTTGAATCGCATCGGGGCGCGCGCAAGATTGACGCTGATGGCGCGGTGCATACCAAGTAGCGCGAAGGCGAAATGGGCCTGTAGGCATGGCACAAAGATTCATAAAGACGAGGGAATCATACTATGATGGAAACCATGTTTAACTTGGAGCAGTTTACGACGCTGGTGGATGGGCTTGATCATCCCGAAGGCGTGGCTTGGGGCGCCGACGGCAACTGGTACGCCGGCGGCGAAGCTGGGCAAGTGTACCGCATCAGCACGGACGGCGCTTTCGCGCAGATCGCGTCGACCGGCGGATTTGTGCTGGGACTGGCTTTGGACGGCGAGCACAATATCTACGCCTGCGACCTGTTTGAGAACAAGGTATTCAAGGTCAGCGCCACCGGTGATGTAGCGGTCTATTCCGATGGCAGCGCCGATCGTAAGTTTGCCGCGCCAAATTATCCGGTGTTCACGGACAATGGCGATCTGTACGTGTCCAGCTCGGGCGGCTTTGACGAGCGGAATGGCTGCGTCTTCTTGATACGGCCCAATGGCGAAACCATCGTCGCCAGCGAAGCCCTCGATCACTTTCCCAACGGCATGGCTTTGTCGCTGGACGGGCGCGAGCTGTACATCATCCTGTCCAATATGCCGGGCATCGTAAAGGCGCGGATTCGCGCTGATGGAACACTGGGCGACCCGCAGTTGGTGGTGGAGCTGCCGGGCACGGTGCCGGACGGCCTGGCTTTGGATGTGGACGGCAACTTGTACATCGCCTGTTACGCGCCCAACCGGGTCTACCGCTACAGCGCCTCCGGCAAGCTGGAGCTGGCCGCCTCGGACTGGCAGAGCGTCGTCTTGTCAGCGCCGACCAACATTGCCTTTGGCGGCCCGGAAATGAAACACGCGATCTTCGGCAGTTTGGGGCGCTGGCACCTGTCGATGATCGAAATGCCAGTCGCCGGCGCTCGCTTGCGCTATCCAGTATTGAGCTAGGCAGGAATTGTAGCAGGTCGTAGAACAGACTAGGTGGAGAAAATGACGAATCGATTTGAGGGCAAAGTCGCCATCGTAACGGGAGCGGGCAAGGGCATTGGGCGCGCTTGCGCTTTGGCTTTCGCTGCAGAAGGCGCGGCGGTGACAATCGCCGATATTGACCGCGACGCCGGCGCGGAAACACGGCGTCTGATTGAGGAGGCCGGCGGCCGCGCGCTATTCGTCGAGGGTGATATCTCGCAAGAAGCCTACGTCAAGCGCGTAGTAGCGGAAACGGTTGCCGCATTCGGCGGCATCGACATCCTGCACAATAACGCCGGCGTCGTGCGATATGGCACGGTGGTGGATCAGCCGGTCGAAGATTGGGATTACCAGATCAACATCAACTTGCGCGCAACCTTTCTCACCTGCAAGTACAGCATCCCCGAGATGCGCAAGCGCGGTGGCGGCGCCATCGTCAATACCTCGTCCGTACAGGCGACAGCTTCGCAGCAGACGGTCGCGGCCTACGCGGCTTCCAAGGGCGCGGTCACCAGCTTCACCACAACTGTCGCCCTCGACCATGCCAGAGAGAATATCCGCTGCAATTGCATCGCGCCTGGCTCGATCCATACGCCCATGCTGGATATGGCCGCCGACCTGTTCGGCCCCGACAATCCGACGGGGATGATCGAAGATTGGGGCGAGTTGCATCCCATCGGGCGCGTCGGGCAGCCGGAAGAGGTGGCCAAGCTGGTGCTATTCCTGGCCAGCGATGACGCTTCTTTCATGACGGGCGGCTATTATCGCGTCGATGGCGGATTGCTCTCGAGCTTGCTGTAGATTAGGGACCGTTCTCAACTGCAGTGCGGGCTGATTGTTGCGGATTAGCTGGAGCTAGCGCCGCCGCAGCTCGTCATCCCAACTGCGATAGAACGCGCGCAACGGCACGGAAAGAGCCGCTGTAGCGTCGGCCTCCTCGAAGCGCAACCGTTCCCAGATTTCGCGCTCTACGTCGCTGAGGTCGATTGTGGGATGCTCGCCGTCACGGATGACCCACTCGCCGCCACGCATCACGTGCCGCACATGTTCCCGCTGGGCCCGGCGCAGCAGGAAAGCGGACAGGTGCTGCGGCGACGGGTAGTCGGGCGGCGCCCATTGTCCCGTCAGCGCCTCAATGTCCAGCAGCAGCAAATCAGCCAGGCCGCCGACTTCAAGCCCGCCCAGGGGAGCGTCCGCGCCAAAGGTAATCTTCGCCGCGATGTCTGTGCCCATCCGCCACAGGGTCTCGGCACTGAGGTCTGCCGCCGCCATCCCGCTCTGGTTGCCGATGGTCCAAGCCAGCCGCATTTCACGCAGGAAGTCCTGGTCATCGTCCAGAGTCTGCCCGTCCAGGCCGATGCCGACCAGCGCCTTGGCCGCCACCATCTTGGCAACGGGCGCGATACCGCTGCGCAGGCGCAAGTTGCTGCTGATATTGTGCGCGATGCCGACGCCGCGCTCCGCCAGCAGCGCCAAGTCGTCGTCTTCAACCCAAACCATGTGCGCCAGCGTCAACCAGTCGCCCAGCGCGCCGAGAGCTTCCAGGCGCCGGACGAAGCTGAGCCCCCAGGTTTTGTAGGCGTACATGCGCTGATAGCGCGTTTCGAGCAGGTGCATTTGAACGCGTGTGCCACGTTCGCGCGCCCAGTCGCAAGCGCGCAGGATCAGATCATCACTGCACCATTGACCGCCGGCCGGGCTCGCTTGAATATGCGCGCGATAACTTTGGCTGTCATGGAAGCGATCATACAAGTCATCGAGCAGGGCAAAGTACTCGTCCGCGTCGGGGAGCGTCGTGTCGCTGGCGGCTGCCCGCATACGCAAGCCCTTGGGAAGCAGCGCCAAAAATCGCTCGCGATCGGCATAGACGAGTTGGTTCTGGTCGACTATCGGCGGGTGCATGGCGACGCGAATGCCGGCCTCCGCATAGCCGCGGAGGGACTCGGGGATCTCAGCGGCAAGCTGGGACCAGGCGATCGGATTGTGGCTGTGAGCAACCGCGGTCACGCCGGAGCGCAGCAGTTGCAGTCCCGAATAAAGCGCCGCCAGATAAGGCGGGATGGCGGGAAGCCGCGCCAGTTGGCTGAGCCAAATTTCGAGGAAATTGTCGGGGATGCCCAGCGCGAGTGTGCCCAAGGCGCGTCCGTGGTCATGCGCATTGGTAAAGGCGGGCGCCAGCACATAGTTGTCGCCGCCGACGCGCTCGGCCGCCGGGTAGCGCGCGGCCAAGTCAGCCAGTGTGCCGGCGTCAACAATGGATTCGCCGTCGATGTACAAGGCGGACTCTGCCGTCGGCAGGCCGGAGCGCAAGGCATAACGCGCATGTACAATCGTGGGCATCAGGCGAAGAGGCCGGCCTGCTGGCCGCCGTCAAGGACGAAGACTTGTCCGGTTATCATTTTCGCCGCGTCCGAAGCGAGATACAGCGCCATCTCCGCCACATCGCCCGCGCTGATCAGCCCGCGCAGGGGCTGGCGCTGGTCAAGAAATTCATTCCGCGCCTGCGTGGGGAAGCCCTGATTCAGGGGCGTATCGACGTAGCCCGGGCAGATGGCGTTGCAGCGTATGTTTTCGCGAGCGTAATCCAGGGCGATGGAGCGGCTGAGGTTGATGACGCCTGCCTTGGCGGCCGAGTAGGCCGCTTTGTTGCTTGCGGCGCGCAGCCCAAAGGTGCCGGCGGTATTGAGGATGACGCCGCCGCCCGCCTCAATCATCAAAGGAATGGCGCGGCGGGCGGTCAAAAAAACCGATTTCAGATCAATATTCAGGCACTCGTCCCATTCGGCTTCGCTGATGTCCGTGACGCGGCCTTCTGGGCTGATGCCGGCGTTGTTGAAGAGGATCGATGGCGGACCCAATGCCGCTGCCGTTCGCTCAATCATGCGCGCTACATCGGCGCTGCTGGCGACATCCGCCTCGATAGCGATGGCTCGGCCGCCTTCGGCTATGATGCGGCGGGCCACGGCTTGGGCTTTGGCGGGCCTGCGATTGGCCACCGCCACACGCGCGCCTGCCCGCGCGAAGGCATAGCAGCTGGCCGCCCCGATGCCTGAGCCGCCGCCGGTAACCAAAGCTACGCGGTCACGCAGCTTCATGCGGGGTCTCTCGCTGCCGCCGCCAGCCATAAGCCAGCGCTAATTGAGCATCCAGCCGCCATCGACAAAGATCATCTCTCCGGTGATATAGCGCGACTCCTCCGATGCCAGAAACAGCGCGACATCGGCGACATCGTCTGGTTGGCCCAGACGGCGCAGCGGGATCGTGTTATTGGCCCAGTTCGCGTTGTCTTCGGCGCTGGGCAGCATGGGCGTATCAATGATGCCGGGCGCCATGGAGTTGGCGCGTATCCCTCTCGGTCCATATTCCAGGGCTATGCAGCGCGTCAGTGTGGCGACAGCGCCCTTGGTCATGCAATAGGCGGAGGAATCGACAAAAGCGACGGCGGCGCCGATCGACGCCAGATTTACAATCGTCCCTTTGATCTCGCGTTGCAGCCAGTGACGGATGACGATCTGGGAGACCAAAAACACGCTTTTGACGTTGACAGCCATAATGCGGTCGTACTGCTCATCGGTGGTCTGCTCAAAGGGCGCGTTAAAGAAGATGCCGGCGTTGTTGACCACAGTATGAATCATGCCGAACCTGGCGATGCCGTCATCAACGAGCGTTTGCGCTTGCCCGCGCGCGGCTACATCGGTTTGCTGTGCCAGCACAGCCGCTCCCAGCGCCTCCGCCTCTAGGGCGACATCACGCAGGCTTTCCAGCGCCAAGTCGCAGACGACGAGATTCGCGCCCTCGGCGGCGAAACGCAAGGCGATGGCGCGGCCGATGCCACGCGCGGCGCCGGTGATCAGCGCGGTCTTGCCGGCAAGGCGTCCCATACTCATGCTGACTCGATGTAGCCGATAACCTGGCCCACCGGCACTTCGTCATCGACCTGGCAGCTCAATTCCACCACGACGCCGCCGGCCGGCGCTTCGATTTCCGTGCTGACCTTTTCGGTTTCGATCAGGACGAGGCCATCGCCCTCGGCGACCGTGTCTCCCTCCGCTACCAGCCACTCGACTATCAATCCCGCTTCCATCGTCATTCCGAACTTCGGCATGTAGATTGGTATCAGCGACACAATTTTCTCCTGGTGCTATCGACGCCCGGTCACGGACAATGCTCAGCCATGGTCTTGCGCGCAGCCGCAATGACATCCGCCTCTGTGGGCAGGACGGCCTTTTCCAGGACCGGGCTGAAAGGCATCGGCACGTCTTTGTTGGTCACACGCTGTACCGGCGCCTTGAGAAAGTGAAAGGCTTCTTCAGCCACTGTCGCCGCCCATTCGCTGGCGGCGCTGCAAGTCGGGAAGCTCTCGTCCACGGCGACGAAGCGCCCGGTCCTGGCGACGCTGTCCAGGACCATCCCCTTGTCCCAGGGCGATAGACTGCGCAGGTCGATGACTTCCGCCTCAATGCCCTCCAGCGACAGTTGCCTGGCTGCGCCCAGGGCGGTGTAGACTGTTGGGCCGACTGCGCAGACAGTGACATCACGACCGGCGCGCTTGACATCGGCTGCGCCAATCGGGATGAGGTATTCCTCAGCCGGCACATCGCCGCGCTTCCCGCCCAGCGAGAGTGGATGCAGGAATAGCACGGGATTGTCATCGCGTATGGCCGCCTTGAGCAAACCCTTGCCGTCGTAGGGCGTACTCGGCATGATGACCTTGATTTGGGGCATATTCATGAAGAATTGATGCACAGCCTGGCTATGATGATGGCCCGCGCTGCTGCCGGCGCCATTCTGCACCATGAAGACCAGCGGCACATTTGTCTGGCCGCCATACATGAATCGCATCGCGCCCGCCTGATTGGCGATCTGGTCAAAGGCGAGATAGAGAAAGGTGCCAAACATCAGGTCAACCACGGGCCGCAAGCCGGTCACCGCCGCGCCAATACCAGCGCCGGCCACCGCCAGCTCGGATATAGGCGTATCGATGACGCGCTTGTCGCCAAATTCGGCGTGCAAGCCGCGCGTGCTGGGGAATACGCCGATGCGCACATCTTCGCCGATGAGAAACACGCGCGGGTCCCGGCGCATCTCCTCGGTCAAGGCTTCTTGAATTGCGGCTACATAAGTTTTGCGTGCCACTCATACGCTCCAGTAAATAGGCCGCTGAATCATAGCCAAAGGTCTTCAAACAGCGATTCGGGTTCGGGGTCGGGGCTATGGCGCGCGGCCTCGACCGCTTCCGCCACCGCTTGCGTAATCTCGTAGTCGAGAGTTTCCAGGCGATCAGCCGCGAAGATCTTGTTTTCGCTGACATAGTTATGCAGCAGAAGCAGCGGGTCTTTGGCTTGCGCCTGCGCCGTTTCTTGTTCGTCGCGATAGGTTTGGCCAGCGAGGAAGGCTTCTTCGCCTTCAGCATGGCTGCCGCGACGATGGGTCTTCGCCTCAATCAAAGTCGGTCCAGCGCCGTCGCGGGCGCGTGCCACCGCCGCCGCCGTAACCCGATACATCTCAAGCGCGTCCGTGCCATCAGCAACCTGGCCGGGCATGCCATAGCCGCCCGCGCGATCCGCGATATCCGTGATATTCATGGCGTTTCGCGCCGGGGTGAACTCGCCATACTGATTGTTCTCGCAGACAAAAATCACGGGCAGCGCCAGCGTGGACGCCAAATTCAGCGATTCATGAAAACTGCCTTCGTTAGCCGCGCCATCGCCAAAGAAACAGACGGATACGCGCTCGCTGCCCGTGTACCAGGCGCTCAAGCCGGCCCCGACCGCAATCGGCAGGCCGCCGCCCACGATGCCGATCGCCCCCAGCATGCCGATGTCAAAATCAGCGATGTGCATGGAGCCGCCCTTGCCTTTGTTATAGCCGGCCGCTTTGCCAAAGAGTTCGGCCATCATGCGCTTGAGATCACCGCCTTTGGCGATGACATGGCCATGGCCGCGGTGTGTGCTGATTATGGTATCTTCGTCGGTCAGCGCGGCGCAGGCACCGGCTGCAACCGCCTCCTCGCCGATATAAAGGTGGACGAAACCGGGCAATTGACCCTGGCGGAAGAGCCGACCCACCGCTTCCTCAAAGCGGCGGATGCGCAAGACGCGCGTATAAATGTCCAGCACGACAGCGACAGATATGCCCTGATGATTCATTCGAACTCCTCACATCAGCCAGTGAGCAAGGCGCCGGCAGTCAGCGCCAGCGATTGGGTCGCGATACGAATCTGGTCAATACTAACGCGCTCGTCAACCATCGGCCAAACCGGGATGAAACCGGGACCGTATTCGACGCAGGTGATGCCGGCGCCCTTGAAATGACAAGTATCGGCGGTCGCCCCGATGCGGTGCCCGGCGCCGACCTGCGGCTTGCGCCCGGTAACTTGCTCGTGCGCCGCGATCAATTCGCTGACGACGGGCGCCTCCGGTGGGGTCGCCTCTCGCGCTGGCATATTCGGCTGCTGATCGCTCTGGGGAATCAGCAGCTCATAGTCGAAGTCGCTGTCAGCCTGTCGGATTTGCTCAAGACGCGCCTGTATATCCTCGCGCGCGGAAGTTTCGGTCATGCCTGGGATGATGCGCAGGTCAAAGGTCAGGGTAGTCACATCCTGATAGTGCTCAATATCGCGGATGGCCATTGACGGATAACCGGGGATCAGTGGATGCGGACGGTAGCGCAGCCAGCCGCCCGCTTCCGGCCGCGCAAGCTGCGTGTAAGACGGGCTGAACGCCGCAATGACTTTGGAGGCCTTTTCGATAGGATTTACATAAGGTACGCGGTGTTTGAATTCCCCGAGCACGCGAATTTTGCCTTGCACATAACCGACTGAAATCACACCGACATCGAGATTGCCCGCTTCGGTGACGATACAATAATCCGGGCGGCAGCCGCTTTCGAGCAAATGCAAAGCGCCAACACCGCCGCCGGTTTCAGCGACGACGCAGGCGAGTATGAGGTCGCCATTCAGCCGCAGCCCCGACCGGCGAAGCGCCTCGCCCGCCATCAACATGGAGGCTAAGCCCGCTTTCATATTCAGCGCGCCCAAGCCGTAAATCATCCCCGCGTCTATCTCGGCGCCGAAGGGATCGTAAGTCCACTGGTCGCGCCGGAAAACATCGCCATTCCAGTCGCTGGTATCAGTGTGACCGCAGAGCATGAGCGACGGGCCGCCGCCAGCGCCGCGCAGCACGCCGATTGCCTGGTGGGTCACGCCGCCGTCGCGCAGTGGCACCGCCTGCAATTCCACCTCGAAACCCCGCTCGGCCAGCCAATCCGCCAGCCAGTGGCCGATGGCCGATTCCCGCCATAAGAAAGACGGAATGCGAATCAACTGCTGCGTCAGAGCGATGGCTTCGTGATCGTGAATATGCTCGAGGATGGCGGACATCAGCTTGTAAGCGCGGCCCAGACGTCAAAGCCGACCTGGGCGCCGCCCCACAACTCCTTGACGCCGATGGTATTGCGCGTCGGATAAGGCTCGCTGAAGTATTCGCAGTAAATGGCGTCCATCTCGGCAAAGCGGTGGATGTCCGTCAGCGAGACATTGACGCGGATAACATCCGACAGGGCGCAGCCGGCTGCCTCCAGCACGGCTTTGATATTGTCCAGCGCCTGCCGCGTTTCCGCTTCGAAGCCGCCGCTGACCAAGCCCGAGCCGTCAGACGCGGTGCCGAGATAGCCGGATGTTACCAATAGATTGCCCTGCCGCAGGGCTTGGCTGTAGCCGCTGGTGGGGACCGGCGCTTTTCCGGTCAGAATGACATCGTACTGCGCCATCGCTCAAGCTCCATTTTGCGCGTCGGTCTCGGTCTTGTCTCGCGCTTCCGTTAGGTAATTGTAAATGGTCGAGCGGCTCAAGCCTAATTCTTCGGCGAGCAGCGGCACCGCGCGTTTCACTTGAAAGGCGCCCTTTTCGTCCAGCCGCGCGATCAGTTCAATCTTGTCCTCTTTGGATAGAATCGGGAGTTCAGCGCCGATTTCATTGACCGCTTCGCGCAATATGCTGTGAATGGTCCCCTGAATATCGTCGGAGAGCGTCTCGCTTACCTCTGAACCGGCTTCCAGCGCCAGGAACTCGCCCAAAACGCGATGAGCGCCGGCAAATACGCCCACATCCAAATTGATGCAGAAGGCGCCGTAAGCCGCACCATCCTCATCGCGCAGGAACATCGTGCAGGACTTCGTTTGCCTGCCGTTGCCCAGGACAGTCTGGTAATTGTGAAAATCTCGTAATGTGTTGCCGTTGCGCGCCTGCGTGAGCAAGAGATCGGTGGCGCCGCCGCCAACTTTCCGCCCGCTGATATTGCCCTCAATATGGATGATGGAGCGTTCCAGGTCACGGAAGTCATGAATCACGACTTCGCAATGCGGCGCGAAGAGCTTGGCAATGCCCACCGACATCCGTTTGAGCAGGCAGAAAGTTGTCTCTCTGTCCACGGCAGCTATAGCTTCAAAGGCGCTCATCGGGCGGCGATTTCTCCTGTGGCGTTAATCGGTTGCCTGCGCGAACTCAAGCGATTTGCATTTGCGCGCAGCATGATAAACAATATATCCAAGAATTATACAAACTGTAAAGAGACGGCACAAACTATGGTAGTGTATCGAAATCGGTTGAAATTAAATTTCACCACAAAGACACAAAGGCACAAAGCACACAAAGAATATGGCATATCTCGATTAAGTTTCTCGGTGCTCTCGAAGGGCAATCGCATCAATATCCATTATTGACGAATTTATTTTCAAACTAACAAATTGTAGGGGCGAGCCTTGGCTCGCCCATGAAATCTGGCAGAAAATCACTTTTACGTTGCTTCCTTTATTGACATATTTTCGGATATATCTCGGAATTCTTGGCGCCTTAGTGTTGAATTAAATTGATGCGATTGCCCTAGCATTTCTCGGTGTCCTCGATGGTATAGTATCTGTATCAACCGAAAAGGATACATTTCCCAAACTATGTCCGCTGACGAAAATCCGATGGGCGATATTCTGTATTCGCAAAAGAGCCCGCCGACGCTCGACGAAATGACCGGGCCCGAGGTCGAAGCGGCGCTGCGGCAGACTGATGTGCTGCTGCTGCCGGTCGGCGCCACCGAAGCGCATGGGGCGCACCTGCCGCTGGGCACTGATTCTTTTGAAGCGCGGGAGAATTGCCGGCGGGCGGCATTGCGCCTGCGCGCCTTGGGCTGCCCGGTGGTGATCGGGCCCGTCATCCCCTTTGGCGCGTCCAGCTTTCATTTGGGTTTTGTCGGTACGATCAGCCTCAGCGCCCACACGATGATCAACCTCTTGACCGAAGTGTGCCTGGGCTTGCATGAATCCGGCTTCCGCAAGTTCGCGCTGGTGCACGGCCACGACGGCAATCTGCCAGTGATGATGGTGGCGGCGCAAGAACTCGTCGACAAAACCGCCGATGCGCAAGCGATCGTGCTCAATTGGCTGACGCCGCTCAGCAAGGTCTATCACGAGATTCAGACATCGAAACAGCAGGAGGGGCATGGCGGCGAGGGCGAAACCGCCCGCATCCTGGTGACTCACCCGGAACTTGCGCATCTCGACCGGGCGATCAAACACCACGTCCCGCCGGGCGACATGCGCAAGATACAGGGACCCGAACATATCAAAACCGGCGGCGGCATATTCTATGCCACAAGGCGCTACAAGGACCACACGCCTTACGGTCATATCGGCGATCCAGCGCTGGCGACGGCAGAGACGGGAAACAAAGGCTATGATGTCATCGCCGAGTGGCTGGCGCGGGTCATCGCGCGGGACTATTTCGATCAGGATATCGACCCCAATTCGTTCCTGACTTCCCCTGGGGCCTGACCAGGGAGCGTGCGCAGGGCAATCGCTTCAAAACCATTGCGTGTCGTTCGCTGCGAAAAATTACATAATGTAGGGGCGACATAGTATGACGCCCGTGAAATACGACCTTCAGTATGCGAGCGATTGACCCGCAGTGTCTACGCGCAGCACAGAATCGCCCCTACAATTTCCAGATTGATGTGACATTCGCCAAGAAAAGATACGAAACTCTGTAATACTCGGTGTACTCGGTGGAAAAAATAATTTGAAGCGATTGCCCTGGGAGCGCGCGCCAATTTTTTGACAGGCGGCTTGCTTTCGTTATAATGGCGAAATAGATGGACAGATTGTTGATTATCTGTACACAATGTGCAAGCGCGTCATTGCTTGTGGGCGCCGTCGAGGCTGAGCCCGCAAGCATTCACGCAAGGAAAAGTGAAAGGGCATGGATTATGTCGAGGATGCGTTTCTTTATCGGTTTGTTTGTCATTCTGCTCTTGCCCATCGTGATGGGTACGGCGTCCGCGCAAGAGCCGCAATACGGCGGCACGCTGGTATTTGGCGCCGAGTCCATGGGCGATTCATTCGACATCGGCTTCTGGCACGGTTTTGGCGGCGTTCATGTGATTGACACCATCGGCGAGGGCTTGGTTCGCGCTGATTTCGAGAATGGCGGCGCCTTGCCGGGCCTGGCGGAATCCTGGGAGATATCGGACGACGGCTTGACCTACACCTTCCACATCCGCGAGGGCATGTCCTTCCATGATGGCGAGCCGGTCACCGCGGGCGCCATCGTCCGCAGCATGACCCGCCCGACCAACCCGGAGGACCCCAGCTACATTGAAGGCATGTATATGTACGGCAACCAGGGCACGAGCAACTGGGAGTCGATAGAGGCGACCGACGACCATACCATTGTGCTGCGGCTGATGCAGCCAAACGCGACGCAGCTGCTGGTGTTCTCTCGCCCCGACGGCGCCATCATCAGCCCCAAGGCGATGGACGAATTTGGCACAGAGGTCGGCTTGAATATGTCCATGGCGGGACCCTACAAAATCGAACGCTTCACACCCGGGCAGGAAGCCGTGCTGACAGCCAACGAAGCGTACTGGGCGGGCCGCCCCTATATCGACCAGATTGTCATTCGCGCCTACCCCGATGAAGCCGGCATCCTGGCCGCGCTCGAGGCGGGTGAAATCGACATGACGCTCTACGCGCCCTTCACGTCTGTCCCGCGCCTGCAAAATTCGGACCATATTCGCGTTGAGGTTGGCGCGCCACTGGTGGATCTCTTCGCCGGCGCCAATGTATCAAAAGCGCCCCTGGATAACCTGCTCGCGCGCCAGGCAGTCAACTATGCCCTCGACCGCGAAACCCTGATTGAAGCTGGATTGAACGGCTTCGCGCAAATGCCAGCCAGTCTGCTGGGTCCGCTCGACCTGGGCTTTGACGCATCCGGCAGCGAAGTCAGCATGTATGATCCGGAGCGCGCCCGGGCTCTGCTGGAAGAATCGGGCCTGGACTTGCCGGTCGCGCTGGAAGTCGCCTATGAAAACAATCGCTTTTGGCCGCAGATGGCGGAGCTGATCGCGGCGGACCTGGAAGCGGTCGGCTTTGACGTGACGCTTGATCGCCTCGATGCCGGGTCGTTCTGGGGCAAAGTCGGCGACGGGCAAACCCAGCTGAGCATCAATCAGCGTTCCACCTTTGTGCCCGATCCGCACGACAAAGCGATCCTGATGGCGCGCGCCGGCGCCGAAGGCAGCCAAACGCAGCACCAAGCGCTGGAAGCCGCCGACGCCATCGACGCGCTGATTTCGGCTGGCATCGCCACGGTCGATACGATGGAGCGCGAGGCGATCTACCAGGAGCTGCAAGCCCTCTTGCTGGAACAGCTGCCCTACATCTACATCGGCTATTTGACGCCGCCGATCTTCGTCAACCAACGCGTACAGAATGTGGAGACCTTCGGAACCGCCGGCGGTCGCATCAATCTGCGCGAAGTGTGGCTGGCGGAATAGACTGGCGGCACACGTGGCGACTATGGTTTCGTCTGACAGTGATGAAGCCATAGTTGTTTTTCTAATCGCAGAACACTAAACTAAGCTCAACCCCGGGAGTTCACCGTAAGCGCAGGTTTGGTCGTTCATGCGGGCTGACAAGCACATTCGGTCGCGCGCCAGCGCCCTTTGGCGGCGTTACGATATCGCGCTGGTGGGCAGTGGCCTCTTCGTCTTCATCTTGCTACTCACAATCTTCGCCTCGGCCCTGGCGCCTTACGACCCGATGGCGCGCAATATCAAAAGCCGTTTCGCGCCGCCGTCGCTTGACTATGTATTTGGCACCGACCAATTAGGGCGCGATGTATTCTCACGCGTATTACACGGCGGGCGGCCGATACTGGGCGCAAGCTTCACCGCAGTCGCAAGCGCCTTGGCGGCGGGCATGGTGATTGGCGTCGCGGCCGGCTATCGCGGCGGCCGGCTGGATACCGCTCTCATGCGCTTGATGGATGTCATGCTGAGTTTTCCCTCAATTTTGCTGGCTATCCTCATCGTTGCCACCTTGGGCGTCGGCTTGCTCAATGTCACGGTGGCCATCGGTTTCTCGATGGCGCCCGTATTCGCGCGGCTCGCGCGTTCGATTGTCATCACGCTGGTTTATGAAGAATATGTTGCGGCGGCGCGTTCGCTGGGCGCCTCAGACCGTCATATCATCTGGAAACATATCCTCCCCAACATGATGCCGCCCATCATCGTGCAAGCCTCTGCCATGCTGGCTGTGGCCATCGGCGCCGCCTCAGCGCTTAATTTCATCGGGCTGGGGGTCGAGCCCGGCACGCCCGACTGGGGCATGATGGTTGCGGAGGGCCAACGGTTGATATTCGACGCGCCCCATGTGCCGCTCTTCCCCGGCCTGGTCATCACCATCACCGTGCTCAGCGTCAATTACATGGGCGACGGCCTGCGCGATCATCTTGATCCCAAGCTGCGCCGCCAGGGCGTCTAGGGCAGCGGGCATGGTCGCCTACTTGCTGAAACGGCTCATCTGGCTGCCCGTCGTCTTGTGGGCAGTCAGCAGCTTGACCTTCCTCGCCTTGCGCATCGTGCCGGGCAACCCCATACAAACGATTCAGAATCAAGTGATGGACAAGAGCCAACTGGCGCAGGTGGAAGCGGTCTGGGGTTTGAATCGCCCAGTCTCCGAGCAGTATATTAGCTTTATGTCCCAGCTGATTCGCGGCGATCTTGGCTTGGCGATGAGCAGCGGCGTGCCGATTCGGCGCATGATATTCGAACGTATGCCGCCGACCATCGAGTTGGCGATTGTCGCGCTTATTCTCAGCACCGGCATCGGCGTGCTATCCGGCGTGGCCTCGGTGGCGATCCGTAATCGCGCCATAGACTACAGCGTCAGAACCGCCTCGATTCTCGGTTTGTCGCTGCCGCTTTTCTGGGTCGGTATCATGTTGATCATCGTCTTCTCCGTGAATCTGCGCTGGACGCCGACCAGCGGGCGCATCGGCGCTGGCGTCGATTACGAGGTCATCACCAACTTCATGTTCTACGATCTCGTCGCGGCCGGCAACTGGGAGGCATTCGGCAGCTTCTTGCGTCACCTGGTTTTGCCCGGCGTGACCATCGGCTTGACATCGGCCGGCTTCGTCGCCCGCCTGACGCGCTCGGCCATGCTCGAGGTTATGAACTCGGATTACGTCCGCACCGCGCGCGCCAAGGGCCTGTTCGAGCGCAGCGTCATTTGGAAACACGCCATGCGCAACGCCATGCTGCCCATTATCACTTTGCAGGGGCTGCAATTCGGGGCGATTCTCGGCGGCGCTGTCATCACGGAGCGCGTTTTCGCCTACCCCGGCATGGGCACCTGGCTGCTCGACGGGATACTGGAGCGCGACTATTCTGTGGTGCAGGGCGGCATCATCTTCGTCGCCCTGGCTTATGTGCTGATGAATATGCTGGTGGATATCCTCTATCGCGTGGTTGATCCCCGCTTGCGCCATCCCAACACCTAGTCGCGCTGAAAGCGGCTGTCAGCGCTCCTGCGATGTGAGTCAAGTTCGGCCGCGCCGCTGCCCGTGATGACGGCGGATGCCAATTGCGTGTCGACGAACAGGTGCGTAATCAGCCCGGTGCGCAGCGCGCCGATCACCGCCTTGGCTTTCTCAATGCCGGAAGCGACAGCGATGCGGCACGGCGTCTGCTGCAACTGCTTGACCCCTACGCCAATCATGCAATCCGTCAGCGGCGTTTCCAGGATCTCGCCCTGCTGATTGAAGGGATGGACACAGACATCGCCGACGGCGCCTTTGGACATGAGCATGGGCGTATAGGCATCGCCGATGTAGGCGATCATGCCCGCGGTCGGCGGCAGCACGCCAATGCCAAAACAAGCGATGGTCATGCGATCCCATTGCGTCGCCACGCCGCGCACTACATCGTCCTGCCAGAGCAGTTGCCGCAATTCCGGCGAGCCAACCACCATCGGCGCCAGCAAGAAGTGCGGCTGCCCGCTGAAACGCTGCGCCGTGCGCAGGATCAGATGATTCATCTGCGAATAGGTGCTTTCGTGACCGCTTTCGCCCAGGAGCGGCGCCACAGCGACCGACAGCGGGCGAGTCGGCGCCAGCAGATCGACCATGCGCGACGTGGTCCGGCCCCAGCCAATGCCCAGAACATCGCCGTCGTTCATGCGCGTCTCGATAAACTCGGCCGCTTCCGCAGCCACCGCGCGGCGGGTCAATTCGTCCGACTTATGGCCGTGGGGCACAAGCACCGCTTGTTCGATGCCGAAGCGCCGGCTCAATTCCAGCGCCAAATGCGCCGAGTCATCGCGAGGGTCGGCGATCTCAATACGCACCACCTGCTGATCGCGGGCGCGCTGCAAGTATGTGGCGATCAAAGAACGCGAGACGCCCAATTGGTCCGCGATCGCTTGTTGCGACAAGTTGTCCTTGTAATACATATTGGCGATCTGCACCAAGGTCGCCAATTGGTCGGTAGGCAGGGTCGACATCAGTTGCTCGCCTTCGTTTACCAGGCGCGGATTGCGCGGTGCGCCAGCCCGGCTTCCAGCACAGCGCCCGGCAGGATGCCCTCTGCCGCAAAGACATGGGCCGCCGCGCCCCAGAGCGCCGCATTGGGGCTGGATTCGCGGGCGACGCGCAATTCCCGCTGAGCTTCGACAGTCATCAGATAGGCGCGTATTCGCTCATTGATGCGCTCGACCAGCCAGGGCGCCGCCTTGGGCACGCCGCCGCCCATGACGATTAACTTGATATCGAGCAGGTTCACCACGCCGCCCAGGTTGATGCAAATCAGACGGATGGCGTCATCGACGATTTGCGCAGCGACCGCGTCGCCCAATTCGATGGCTTGGAAAACGGCGCGCGTGCTGACCGTGCCGTCGGTCGCAAGCGCCGACAAGATGAGGCTACGGCCGGCTTCGTGGGCGGCTTGTCCGGCGCGGGCGATAGCGGGCCCGGCGACGAAAGTCTCGTAGCAGCCACGCCTGCCGCAGCCGCAGGCATGCCCGTTGACTTCATCGTAGGTGGTATGGCCGAAGTTGCCGGCGAAGCCATGCGCGCCGCCGTAGAGCCGGCCGTTCAAAAAGAGGTAGCCGCCGTAACCGGTGCCGACTGTGGCCCAGGCGAAGTTGCGCTCGTCCGCCCCGTGGCCCCAGACCGCTTCCGCCAGCGCGGCTTGCCGCACATCAGTGGCGACGCAGACCGGCAACTGAAAGCGCTCGCTGACCAGCTTGCCGAAAGGCAGGTTGCGCCAGCCCAAGTTGGGGACCAGGATGGCGTCGCCTGACTCCAGATCGACATTGCCGCATAAACTGATGCCAACCCGCAACTCGCCGGAGGCGGTTTGCCGCGCCCGCTCGATATGCGGCGCCAGCATCGTCAGAATAGCGGCGAAATCCCCAGCCCCGTCAGCGGCGATGGGCACATCATAACGCGCAATCTCGCCGCTGAGCTGGCCCCCCGCGTTGATCAGGCCCAGGCGCAGGCTGGTCCCGCCGATGTCGACGGCGAGGACGGGGTCCGCTGACGCTGCGCTCATTGGGATCGTCTCATTTCGAGGAAGTTTCGCCGCGCGGCTGCTGCTAGGTCCAGCGCGGGCTATCCACAAAGGTCGGCCGGCCTTCGCGCTCCAGCAGCAGCTTGCGGAAACCCTTGTCGATGATGGGGGCGTAGTCGTGGCCGGCGCTCAAATGGTACGAAGCCACGAATACCAGCATATCGTCGCCGGTGTTGACGACGCGGTGCGCCCACATCGGCGGAATATGCGAAATCGTGCCGGCTGTCCAACGCTCGGCGCGGAACTCGCCGTCGATGGTTTGCAGCAGCAGATAGCCTTGGCCCTGCGTACAAAAGTAGATTTCCGGCTGGTCATCGCGTTCGTGAATATGGCCTTTGGTCATGTGGTATTCGTCGCCGACCTTGCCAGGCAGCAAGCGCGTCACACCTAGCGCCATATCGCTCTTGCTGGTTTCAAAGGGATGGTACCAGATTTCGTAAATCAAGGGATCGGCCTCAGCCAGGATGCCCTGCACGGTCGTCTTATCGTGAAACATCATGCGCAGATCGCTCAGATTGCGGTCGTCGCGAATTTGAACCGGGTCGAACTTGCCGCTGGCGAAGTCGAATTGCACACTGACGGGATAATCGTTCTCGTTTAGCATGGCTGCTCCCACTCAGGCTTCAATGCGAAAAGTCTCTAAGGCGGTTTTCAGGTCGCGCAGGAAGACCGCGGCCTCCGCGCCGTCGACGACGCGATGGTCGCAGGCGACTGTCAGCGCCAGCAGCCGCGCCGGTTTCAGCGTGCCGTTTTCGCCGGGCCTCATGGTAAGCCGCGGCGCCGCTATGCCCAGAATCGCCGCTTGCGGCGGGTTGACCAGCGGGGTGAACTGGGTGATGCCACTCATGCCCAAGTTGCTGATGGTGAAGCTGCCGCCGGCGATATCCGCCGGGCTGAGCCGGTTGTCGCGCGCTTTGCCTGTGAGCTCGGCCAGCGCGCTGTTGATCTGCGCCAGGCTAAGCCGGTCGGCATCGTGGATGACGGGCACGCGCAAGCCGTCCGCCGCCGCCGTGGCCACGCCAATATGCGCCGCGTCGAAGACGGTAATGCCGTCGTCTTCAAAGCGGGCGTTGAGCAGGGGGTGGCTGCGCAGCGTCTTGGCAGTCACGTAGACGAAGATCGCCGTCAGGCTGGAGTCTTGGCCTGGCGCTTTTGTCTGTTCGCGGACTGCCAGCAGCGGCCCGATATCGGCGTCAATCGTCAGCGAGAATTGCGGCACATCGCGGGCGCTTTTTATCATGCGCCTGCCGGTCAGCCGCTTGGCTCGGCTGAGCTCGACGCGGCGCTGGCCCGGCTGCGTCGCCGAAGCGCGGGCCTGCGCCTCGACATCGGCGCCGCTGACTTTCACGCCGTCCGCGGGCTTAACCGACGCCAGCTCCACGCCTAATTCTTTGGCTTTGCGCCGGGCGAGCGGTGAAATCTTGAAGGCCCGTTTCGCCGCCGCGTTCGCGCGGGCAGTCGCTGCGGGGGGCTTATGCGTCGGGGGCGGACGGCGCTCTTGCGGCTCGTCAGCCGCGGCTGCGGACCAGGCTTCCCCCTCGCGCCCGATGACGGAGAGCAGATCGCCAATGTAGACCGTGTCCCCTTCCGCCGCGACGATTGCCAGCAGCACGCCGTTCTTTGGCGCTTCCAGCGGCAGGGTCGCCTTGTCCGTTTCCAGGTCCGCCAGTTCGTCGCCGCGTTTGACCCTATCGCCGACTTGTTTGTGCCATTCGACGACTAGCGCTGAATCGATCGACTCGCCCAAATGCGGCAGTCTGACTTCGGTGGCCATGCAGCCCTCCTAGTCCGAAAGCGCGCGCAATACGGCGGCGCGGATATCGTCGACTTGCGGAATGACGTGGCGCTCGGACGCGGGCCCGAAGGGGATAGGCGCATTGGCGGCGGCGACGCGCTGTACCGGCGCTTCCAGGTCATAGAAGCAATGATCGTTGATGGTCGCCACCAGCTCGGCCGCGACGCCGGCGCGGGACACATCTTCCGAGACGACCACCACGCGGTTGGTCTTGGCGATAGAAGCGGCGATGGTATCGACATCGAGCGGGACCAGCGAGCGCGGGTCAATGACCTCGACCGATACGCCCTCCGCCTCCAGCTCCTCAGCCACGGCCAGCGCCCGGTGCAACATCAGCAGCGTGGCGATGATGGTCGCGTCTTCGCCGGTCCGTTTGACATCCGCCGAGCCCAAAGGAATGGCGTAGGGCGCTTCGGGCACATCCATGCCGATAGCTTGAATGGCGCTGTCGGAGAGGGCTTTGCCGCCGCCCGGCGAGGCCGCGCCGTAGAGCAGCTTGTGCTCGACGAAAAGCACAGGGTTGTCATCGCGGATGGCGCTGATGATCAAACCCTTGGCGTCATAGGGCGTGGCGGGCACGACCACTTTTATGCCCGGCGTGTGCATGAAGTAGGCTTCGATGCTCTGCGAATGCTGCGCGCCGCGGCCGGTGGCGCCTTGGGGGCCGCGCAGCACCAAGGGCACTTTGGCGCGCCCGCCCGACATCAGGTGAATCTTGGCCGCTTGGTTCACCACTTGGTCCATGGCGCAGTAGATAAAATCGAGATACTGATATTCGACGATGGGCCGCAAGCCTGTCAACGCCGCGCCGATGCCCAAACCGGTGAAGCCGGCTTCGGAAATGGGCGTATCCCAGACGCGCTCCGCGCCGAATTCGTCCAGCATATCGTGGGTAACGTGAAAAGCGCCGCCGAACTTGCCCACGTCTTCACCGAGCGCGATCACCGCTGGATCGGCGCGCATCTCTTGCACCATGCCTTCGCGTATAGCCGCCGCCAAGCCTATTTCTCGCATAGAGCGCTCCTAGTTTTCCGCCGTGATGTAAGCCAGATAGTCTTCGGCGCCCACATCGGCACAACCTTCCGCGTAGGCGATGGCGTCTTCCACCGCTTTTTCGGCATCGGCGCGGATCTGATTCAATTCGTCCCGGGTGGATACCCCCTGCTCCAGCAGGCCCGCGGCAAATCGCTCGATGGGGTCGGCCGCTTTCCAAGCCTCGACCTCTTCAGCCGGGCGGTAGCCAGCGGCTTCGAAACGAGCGTGGCCGCGAATGCGATAGGTCAGCGCTTCGATGAGCGTGGGCCCCTCGCCTTTCCGCGCCCGCGCCACAGCCTCGCTGGTGGCTTGGTAAACAGCCAGCGCATCGTTGCCGTCCACGCGCAGGCCGGGCATATTGTAGGAGCCGGCGCGCGCGGCCAAATCGGGCAGCGCCGATGATTCAGCCACGGTCATGGACAAGGCGTATTGATTGTTTTCGATAATGTAGATGACCGGCAGGTTCCATAGCGACGCCATATTCAGCGCCTCGTGGAAGATGCCTTCGTTGACGGCGCCATCGCCGAAGAAGCTGACGGCGACTTGACCGCTGCCCCGTACACGAGCGGACAGGGCGGCGCCGGTAGCGATGGGAATGCCGGAGCCGACGATGGCGAAGGCGCCCAACATGCCCTGGTCGAAATCGGTCAGGTGCATCGAACCGCCCATACCGCGGCAGCTTCCTTCGCGCTTGGCGAACATCTCCGCCATCATGTCATTCAGCGGCACATCTTTGGCCACGCAGTGCGCGTGACCGCGGTGTGTGCTGGTGATGGTATCGTCCGGTTCGAGCGCGCTGACGACGCCGACGGCCACCGCTTCCTGCCCGACCGCTTGGTGCATGGTGCCCGGCATGGCTGTCGTCAAGAAGAGGTAATAGAGCTGCTCTTCAAATTCGCGCGCCTCAAGCATTTTGCGGAACATGCGCCGCAGCAGCTCGGGGTCGCGGCCGGCGCAGTCCACCGGTCCGCGCAAAATTTCAGTCCTTGTGTTCAATCTGTCTCTCCCTGTCTCTCCATTGTCATGCCTTCGCGCGGCTCGCGGCGCATTGGCAATTCCGCGCCTGGCGCTTTAGCCGGCGTTGTTGAGCTTCTCAAAAGCCACGACCCGCACTGGAAAAGCCTCCGCCCCTTTGATCATGACCGGCAGCACAAAAGCCACGAAGCGCTTGCCCAGCAATCGGTCGAGGTTGGTGAGATATTCGATTAGGGCGACGCCTTCGCCCAAGAGCAGCTCGTGATTGGGCTGGCCAGGCATGGGAGAGCCGTCCTCGCTGCGCACCTCATGCCCGGAGGTGTCCACCCCCATCAGCTTGATGCCCATGTCTCGCGCCAGCCAGGCGATGCAGTCCGTCGTAAACCAGGGCCGGTCATGCTGCCTGGCGCTGTAATAATAGGCGTCATTGCCCGTATAGAAAAAGACCATATCGCCGCGACGAATCTTGCCGGCCGCGACCGACTGCAAATCAGCCAGGGTGATCTTGCTGTTATTGCCGCGCCAAGGCGAAATATCGACGACCACGCCCTCGCCGATAAGCTGCGTCAGAGGGTATTGCGCGCTGTCTTGCCCGCCCTTGATATGATGATAAGGAAACTCGATATGCGTGCCGCAGTGCGTGTTCAGCACGATCTCGGAAATGATGTACCAGGCGTCGTCCTCGCGCTGGTACTTCTCGAACTGGGGCCACTCTTCCGTGAAGCGCGTGTCCAGCTCCATGCGGTATTCTTCGCGCGTCGGGTCCAAACTGTGCGACAGCTCGATCGCGCTGCTGATATCTATTGAAACTGTTGAAACTGTGCTCATGAAACTGCGCCTCATGCAAAGCTGCTCGTCGGAAAAGTTGCCGCGGACCAAAGGCGATACAGCCTAATCCTAGCCAAGCAGCTGACATATGTCAATTGACATATGTCAGCAAGTGCGCTAAAGTGGTTTAGTCAGCCAAGTTGGTTACACTGTTCGTCCCAGTCGGCGCAGGCCAACACCGTGGGCGGAAGGAGGGTGAGCTTCTGAGATCGATTGTATGCGGCAATACCCAAATCGCGCGTTTCTCAGTGAAAAGGAAGGACTTACGAATCATGCGCAGGACAATATCTATTCTGTTACTTCTGGGTTTACTAGGCTTGCTGGCTTTTACGGCGACAGCCCAAGACACGGTGACCATCGGTTACGGCGCGCCTGAGCTGAGCGGCGGGCAGGGCGTGATCATGAGCGGCCTGGTCAACGCGGCCGAAGCCAAAGGCTGGGAGGTCATCGCCTCCAACGCCAACTTTGACGCCGAAGCCCAAGCCAACCAAATCGACAACTTCATCTCGCAAGGCGTGGACGCCATCGTTGTCGTGCCGGTGGACAGCCAAGCCATCTGCTCCTCGGTGCAGCGGGCTACGGATGCCGGCATTCCCTTCTACACCATCGATCGCGCGCCGCTGGGCTGCGAGATCAACATGACGGTGCAGTCGGACAATTATATGGCCGGCGCGCAGGCGGCCGCAGGCCTGGTGGCGCTGCTGACCGAGCGTTACGGCTCGGCCACCGGCACCGTGCTTGAGCTGCAGGGCGACTTGGGCCAGAACGTGGCGCAGTTACGCGGCGGCGGCTTCAACGATTTCTTGGCGGATTACCCGGACATCGAGATCATCAGCCGACCGACGGAATGGCGCGCGGAGAACTTCAGCCAGATGACGCTGGATGTCGCCTCGAGCACCGAGTTGGACGCCATCTACATGCACTCCGACTGCGTGGGCACCAAGGTGGTCACGGCGGCGCTGGACCAGATCGGCCAGTTGATGGGACGCGGCGAAGACGGCCACATCTTCCTGCTGGGCGTTGACGGCTGCCCGGACGCGTTGGAGTCGATTCGCATGGGCTACAGCGACCAGGCTTCGAGCCAGCCGCTGCCCGACTTCGGCATCATCACCGACTGGATCGAGATGGAAATGGCCGGCGAGATGATCGAGACCGGCGATGTCATCCAGGAAGGCGCGCCCTGGTCGCCGGCTAGCATCACTGATGGCGACACGGGTTACATGCTCAACCTGGCCACCACCAGCGTCAATCCTGACAATGTTGTCAGCGATGCCTTGTGGGGCAACCAAGCCGGCGGCGGCGAGGAAGCAGCCGAAGAAGAAGAAATGATGGTTCCGGTCATGGAAGGCGTTGTCATCGGTTACGGCGCGCCTGAGCTGAGCGGCGGGCAGGGCGTGATCATGAGCGGCCTGGTCAACGCGGCGGAAGCCAAAGGCTGGGAGGTCATCGCCTCCAACGCCAACTTTGACGCCGAAGCCCAAGCCAACCAAATCGACAACTTCATCTCGCAGGGCGTAGACGCCATCGTTGTCGTGCCGGTGGACAGCCAGGCTATCTGCTCCTCGGTACAGCGGGCTGCGGATGCCGGCATTCCCTTCTACACCATCGATCGCGCGCCGCTGGGCTGCGAGATCAACATGACGGTACAGTCGGACAATTACATGGCCGGCGCGCAGGCGGCCGCTGGCCTGGTGGCGCTGCTGACCGAGCGTTACGGCTCAGCCACCGGCACCGTGCTTGAGCTGCAGGGCGACCTGGGCCAGAACGTGGCGCAGTTGCGCGGCGGCGGCTTCAACGATTTCCTGGCGGATTACCCGGACATCGAGATCATCAGCCGGCCGACGGAATGGCGCGCGGAGAACTTCAGCCAGATGACGCTGGATGTCGCCTCGAGCACCGAGTTGGATGCCATCTACATGCACTCCGATTGCGTGGGCACCAAGGTGGTCACGGCGGCGCTGGACCAGATTGGCCAGTTGATGGGGCGCGGCGAAGACGGCCACATCTTCCTGCTGGGCGTTGACGGCTGCCCGGACGCGCTGGAGTCGATCCGCGCCGGCACCTCCGACCAGGCATCAAGCCAGCCGCTGCCCGACTTCGGCATCATCACCGACTGGATCAACATGGAGCTGCAAGGCATGATGATCGAGACCGGCGATGTCGTCCAGGAAGGCGCGCCCTGGTCGCCGGCTAGCATCACCGATGGCGACACGGGTTACATGCTCAACCTGGCCACCACCAGCGTGAACCCCGACAACGTCACCAGTGACGCGCTTTGGGGCAACCAGGCTGAATAAGGGCTGAGTCGCAGAATATTTCAAGCTGAGCGGGGGCGGCTTTTGCAGTCGCTCCCGTCACACTTGCCCGGCGCAATCCGGGGTAGTGTATCGAATTAGGATGAAATTCAATTTCACCACAAAGACACAAAGGCACAAAGCGCACAAAGAATATGGCCTATTTTGATTGAGATTCTTGGTGCTCTCGCATTTCTCGGTGTCCTCGATGGTATAGTATTTGTTCCAACCGAAAAGGATACATAGCCCAATTCGGTTAGTTGTTGACAGACGCCTGAAGGTTTATCATTAGTCTCTGATGGCGCTGCGCACAAAGTAAACTCATGGTTAAAGTCCTTTCCCTTGCATTCCACAAGCCACTGGGCCGCCAGGCAGCGGGAGCGCGCCGATGAAGCGGGCTGAGCCAAATCGCCTGGTCGCCTTGATGGTTGACAACCTGATTTGGCTGTTTGTGCTTGCCGCCTTCATCGCCTTCTCGCTGCTTTCCGATCGCTTTCTGTCACCCTATAATCTGGGCAACATCCTGCTGCGCTCGGCCGCTTTTGGCATGTTGGTCTTGAGCCAGGCTTATACCTTCATCACCGGCAACTTTGACCTGTCCGTGGAATCGACCCTGGGTTTAACCGCCATGTTCGCCGCCCTGATGCTGGTGACGACCGAGGCGGGCGGGCTGGGCTGGCAACTGCATCCGCTGCTGGTGATCCTGCTGATGCTGGTCCTGGGCGGCTTGATTGGTTTGTTCAACGGCGTACTCATCACCAAAGTCGGCGTGAATAACCTGCTGGTGACGATCGCCATGCTTTTTGTGCTGCGCGGCGCCACCTACGGCATCTCGCCCGGCACCAGCATCTCGTTTTTCCCCAAGGAGTTCACCTGGCTGGGCGGCGGCACCTTGACGCGCATCGTCACCGATAACGGCAATTTCGTGCTGTCGGTGGCCGGCATCTTTGTGATACTGGCTTTTCTGGTCGGTCATATCCACACGCGCTACACTCAATTCGGGCGCAATATGTACGCCGTGGGGGCGGATGCCGATGCGGCGCGCGCGGCCGGCATCAACGTTGATCGCGTGGTCATCATCGTGTACATCATCGCCGGCGTCTGCGCGGCTTTCGCTGGCTTGCTGCAAGCGGGACGCTTGAACGCCGCCACGCCGACATTGGGCGCCAACTTGATCTTCGCCGTACATGGCGCGGCCATCATCGGCGGCATGAGCATCTATGGCGGGCGCGGCAATATCATCGGCGCGTTCGGCGGCGTACTGCTTTGGTCGATCCTCGATACCGGCTTGAACATCATGGGCGTCTCGCCCTTCTGGATTGATGTCAGCCGCGGTTTGCTGCTGCTATTCGCTGTTTTGCTGGACGCGCTGCGCGTCCGTTACCAGCACAATGCGCAGCTGCGTTTGGCGCTGGCGGATACCACCGTGGGCTTAAAAGACAAGGGGCACAGCGATGACTGAGGCGCGCCAGGTGAAGCAGAGCGGCGAACTCCTGCTTGAAATGCGCGCGGTCAGCAAATCTTACCCGGGCGTAAAAGCGCTGGAAGACGCTGACTTTTCCGTGCGCCGCGGCGAGATACATGGGCTGGTTGGCAAAAACGGCGCCGGCAAATCAACGCTGATGGGCGTCCTGATGGGCATACGGGCTGCGGACAGCGGCAGCATCGCCATAGAGGGCGAACGACTGCGTCAAGCCAGCCCGCAAACCATGCTTGATGCCGGCATTTCCTACGTGCCCCAGCATATCAACTTGCTGAATACCCTGAGCGTGGCTGAGAACATCCTGGTGGGGAATCTGCCCAAGAATCGCTTCGGCTTGGTGGATTGGAAGGCGGCCTACGCGGACTCGCAGGAACGGCTGTCGCGGCTGGGCTTGAAGCTGGATGCGCGGCAACTGGTCGAAGGGCTGAGCGTGGCCGAGCGCACCATGTTAGCCACCGCCAAGGCTCTGTTTAACAACGCGCGTCTGATCATCCTCGACGAGCCGACCGCCGCCCTGTCCCGCGTCGATATCGACTTGCTCTTCAGTTTCATACGCGCGCAGCAAGAGCAAGGCGTCGCCTTCATTTATATCTCGCATCATTTGGAAGAAGTCTTTGAGATCTGCGACCGTGTTACCGTCATGCGCGATGGACGAATCGTCGGCACGCGTGCGATCCATGAGATTGGCGTGCCGGACCTGATTCACATGATGGTGGGCGGCGGCGTCAAAGAATACGAGCGCGAAAGCACTGCCGGCGAGAATGTGGCATTTGAAGTGAAGGACCTGTCGCGGCGCGGCGCTTACGAACACGTTTCTCTTGCCTTGCGGCAGGGTGAAGTGGTCGGCGTATCCGGTTTGCAGGGCAGCGGCGTTGACGAACTGGCGCAAGGGCTCTTCGGCTTGGAGCGCATGGGCGCCGGCGAGGTTGTGGTCGCAGGCGAGGCTTACCGCCCAGACAGCCCCAAAAACGCCTTTGACGCCGGGGTCGCATACTTGCCGCAGGATCGCCACCGTTACGGCTTGGTGCAACTGCGCAGCGTGCGCGAGAACGTCACCTATTCCGTGCTTGAGCGGCTGCTGGGGCGGCTCGGCGTCCTGATGCGCAAGGAAGAGCAGGCCATGACGGAAGCATACATCGTCAAATTGGGCATCGTCACGCCCGGCCCGGAACAGCAGACCCTGCTGCTCAGCGGCGGCAATCAGCAAAAGGTGGTCTTCGCCAAATTGGCCGCGACCCAGCCCAAAGTGCTGATCCTGCACGAGCCGACGCAGGGCGTCGATGTGCAGGCAAAGGTCGATATCTTCAATATCATCAACGACCTCAGCGCGCAGGGCGTGGCCACCATGATCATCTCGAGCGAAGTGCGGGAATTAATCGGGCTCTGCGATCGCATCCTTGTGATGTACGCGGGCCGCATCACCCGCGAATTCTCGCGCGCCGCCGGCGACATGCAACCGGAAGACATCCTGCTGGCCATCGAGGGGGGACCTGTCGATGCGGACGACTAACCGCCACGACCTGCTGGAATTTCTGTCGCGGCATTTTATCTGGGTTGTGCTGTCCTTCACGGTCGTGACCTTCGGTTTGACCATCAAGGGCTACTTGGGGCTGGCTAATATCGCCAACATCCTCATCACCGGCAGTGTGCTGGGCGTGATGGTCATCGGCCAGGCGCTGTGTCTGATGGCGCGCAAGCTCGATCTCTCGGCAGAGGGCACAGTGTCACTGGTGGCGGTGATAGCCGCCTGGCTGATGCTGCCTTATCGCGAATCGGACTTCGCGCAGGCCGGCGGTTTGGGCGTCGAGCTGGATCCGCTGCTCGTCATCCCGCTGATTCTGCTATTAGGCGCGCTGATCGGTTTCATCAACGGCTTCATGATTATGAAGCTGAATATGAACTTTTTCATCGTCACGCTGGCTATGCAGTTGGTCTTGCGCGGTCTGGCGCTGGCGATTAGCGAAGGCGCCATCATGCCCGGGACGCCGGCGGCCTTTAACTGGCTGGGCGGCGGGCGCGTGGCCGGTATACCGGTCTCGGTCATCGCGACCATCGGCCTATATCTGGTCTTTGGCTTCGTCATGAGCCGTATGCAATTCGGCCGCAAGGTCTATGCGGTGGGCGCCAACGAGGACGCGGCCCGCGCCTCCGGCTTTAGTCCGGCGCGGACAGTCATCCTGGTATATACCGCCAGTGGTTTCCTGGCGGCGCTGGCGGGCTGGATGCTTTTGGGCCGGCTGGAAACTTCGGTGCCCAATTTAGGCATCGGGCTGACGCTGAATGTGGTGGCGGCGGCGGTCATCGGCGGCGTCAGCTTGAAGGGCGGCGAAGGCTCGATCATCGGCGCATTCGCCGGCGTGCTATTCCTGGCAATGGTCAATAATGCCTTGAACTTGATGAATGTCGACCCGCTCTGGGTCAACGCGGTGCGAGGGCTCATTATTCTGGTGGCGCTGATTATCGACGCGCAGAAATCGCGCTATCGCGGCCGCTCGGGACCTGCCGCGCCTCCCGATGCGCAAAAGGCGAAAGCCGCCTAACTGCCGCGCGCAGCGATTCAGCATAACCCGTCTCATACCTTCTGATGTAAGCTTGGCGCGGCCGTGGGTCGGCTCTCCCTATAGCCGGCGGAACGGTCGTTGCTTATATCGTAAAATCGGATAAACGTGTGAGAGCGCCAGAGACGAGCGACTTAGCGAGGTAGCGCCATGAGCTTGAGTATCGGCATCGTCGGCTTGCCCAATGTCGGCAAGAGCACCCTGTTCAACGCCTTAACGCGCGAGCAGAACGCCGTATCCGCCAACTATCCCTTCAGCACCATCGAAGCCAACCACGCGGTTGTGCCGCTGCCCGATGACCGGCTTACGCGCTTGCAGGGCTGGGTCGGCGTGCCCGCGGCGATCCAGACCCGCGTCGATTTCGTCGATGTCGCCGGCCTGGTCAAGGGGGCGCACAAAGGCGAAGGCTTGGGCAATCAATTCCTGGGCCGCATCCGCCATGTGGATGCCATCGCCCATGTGCTGCGCTGCTTCGAAGACGAAAATGTCGTGCATGTCAACGCCAGGCCGCAGCCGTCCGCTGACAGCGCCGTCATCAATACCGAGCTGGCACTGGCTGACCTGCAGCAATTGGAGCGCCGGCTGGAAAAGCTGGAGCGCGAAGTCAAAGGCGATGGCAAGTTGCAGCCGCAGTTGGAAATGGCGCGACAGGTCGAAGCCTTCCTCGGCAGCGGCGAGCCACTGCGGCGATTCGAGGAGCGCTCACATCCCGACTTCGCCGCGCTCGATTTGGAGTTGCGCTTTCTCACCGCCAAGCCTGTCATTTATGTGGCCAATATCGGCGAGGAGGGCTTAGGCGCCGGCAACGCCTACCTGGAATCCGCCCGTGAGATCGCCGCGGCCGACCAAGGAGCGCAGCTGATCGCCGTTTGCGCCGGGTTGGAGCAGGAGCTGGCCGGCTTGGGCGATGACGAACGCCAGGAGTATCTCAGCGTTTACGGCTTGCGGGAAAGCAGCCTGGAATTACTGATCCGCGAAAGTTATCGCCTGCTGGGTTTGATCAGCTATTTCACCTTCAACGAGAATGAGGCGCGCGCCTGGACCATTCGCCGCGGCTGGACGGCGCCACAAGCGGCCGGCCTGGTGCATACCGACATGGAGCGGGGTTTCATCCGCGCCGAGGTCGTGCCCTTCGCGGTTTACGCGCAGCATCAAGACCGCAATGCCATCAAAGCGGCTGGGCTGCTGCAAGTCGAGGGCCGCGATTACATCGTGCAAGACGGCGATGTGATTTTGTTCCGCTTCAATGTCTGAGCCGGGCAATCACATCAAAATGGTAGTGACTGAAATGGCACAAATTCGAACGGGAAATCAAACACAGAGAACACAGAGAGCGCAGAGAAAAGCAATAATGAAAGCTTAGGTCATAAGTCAGGAGTGATTTTGAGAGATATTTGAAGTCTTTTTGATGCTGCTTGACGTATTCCAGTCCAGCGACTGCTTTGAATAGTCGTCTAAACACCTAAATCTCTGTGCTGGCGGTCAGTGTCTACGCGACCCTCTGTGTTCTCTGTGGTTAATATATTTTGAAGCGATTGCCCTGAATGTCTGAAACGCTTATTGGCAAAACTCGGCGATGAGATCCGTATAAATCGCGCAGCACTGCTCCACCGATGCCAGATCCACCCACTCTTCGCGGGCGTGGGCGCCGGCCCCCGCCGGGCCCAGTACGACTGTCGGCAGGCCTTTGTCGCCGAAGAGCGCCGAATCCATCCACCAACTGCTGCCAATCAGCGCTACAGCCGCGCCCAGCCGGGCTTCAGCGGCGCGTTTGAGCTGGCGCACGAGCGGATGCCCCGCCTCAATGCTGTAGGCGCTGCGGGCGAAAGTGGCGCGGACCTGCGCTTTGAAGTCGGGGTCTGCTGCTGCAATCTCGTCCAGGATGCCAACCGCCTCGGCTTCGACGCTTTCGGCTGTCTCGCCGGGCAGGGTGCGCCGCTCGACCAGCAGCTTGCAATGCGCCGGGTACATGGAGATCTCCTCGCCGCCGCTGATGATCGAGGCGTGCAAAGAGCCACTGCCCAGCAAGTCATGAGTCGGCGCCGCGCGCAATTGGCGGTCCTGCGCCTCCAGGGCGACCAGTACCTGGCCCATCTTGGCGATAGCGTCGACGCCCAACTGCGGGCGGGAGCCGTGCGCCGCCAGGCCAAAGGTCTCGATCTCCAGCCAAACGAAGCCGCGATGGGCGATACTGATGGCCAATTCGGTGGGCTCGGCGATGAGCGCGGCATCAGCGGGCCAGCGCTGCCACTCCGCCAGCAGCGCCTCCGTGCCGATGCTGCCGTACTCTTCATCGACCACAGCGCTGAGCATGACATCGCCGGCCAGCTCCATGTCCCGCGCCGCCTTCAGCGCCAGCAGACAAGCGGCCAGCCCGCTCTTCATGTCATAAGCGCCGCGCCCATAAACGCGCCCGTCGCGGATGGCGGGCGTGAAGGGGGACTCCATGCCCTCGACGCCGACCGTATCCGTGTGGGCGTTGAGCATCAGCGAGCGCCCCCCGCCCCTGCCGCGCGCGATCAAGATGACGTTGGGGCGGCCCGCGCCGGCCTCCTGAACCTGGACTTCCAGGCAATTGGCGCGTCCCCAGCCGGCGATATAATCGGCGATTTCGCCTTCGCCAGCGCCGCCGGGCACGAGATCGGGATTGACCGAGTCGATGGCGACCAGGTCGGATATGAGCTTGATGAGGTCGGTCATTGGTATACCTTCACGAAGCAATACAAAGTCAATATGGGGCGACCGGTTAACCGATTGTTCACTCGCCGCGAATCTGCCCTTTGACATCCAGCAGGCTCAGCAGGAATGCGCGCGGGTCATCCGGCTGCGGCAGGGGCAACTGTCGCAGCGGCGGGATGAAGTCGACCGGCAGCGCGCCTTCGCTGATGATGCGGTTGACTAATTTGCCGACCTCGTTGTATTGCATGATGATGGCATTGATATAATGCTCGTTGGCGGTGACTTTCCACAGCTCAACAGCGGAGAGCAGCGCCTCGAGGTTGTGCACCAACATGCCGACCTTGTAACGGTATTCTGGTTCGTTGGCGTCGCCGCGCGCTTGAATGGCGTCCAGAATCCCCGCGCAGGACTTGACCAGCAGGCCCGCATCCAGCTCAATGGGCAGGGCGCAGCGGGCGATGTAATCGGCATAATCAAAGAAGGGCGGGCGGCGCGTCTCGCGGCTGTTATTGAGGATCTGCTTGCCTTCCAGGGGCACATAGGCGTTGCGGCGGAGGATGCCGATGCGCTCGTCGATATCGCCCGGCGCCGTCGCGCTGAGGTAACGCCGCATGTGCTTGTAGGTCAGCAGCGTATTCAGCGTGTAGTGGCCGTCAAAGACCGGGAAGACGAAGGAATCTATCGCGTTGCCGCCGATATTGGATTCCTTGAGAAAACCTTTGGAGCCGGTGACCAGCAGGTTCTGCGACAAGACCTCATTGCATTTCAGCAGCAACCAGGACTTGAGCATGATGCCGTGGAATTGCAGGAAGGGGCTGTCGCTGAATGCCAGCGCGCGGAAGAAAGTGAAGTTGATCAGCGCCGCTTGCTGCGCCAGGTTGTAGAGTTGGCGGAAGACATTGCTGAACTGAATCGGGTTGCTGCTGAATATGGTCTTGCTTGATAGATGCTCGATGGCGGCGGGCAGCGAGTCGTCCACCATCTTCACGCCCATATACGAGCAGTGATACTTGGACGGCAGCGCCATCCGCTGCAAAATTTCCAGGCCCCGCCCGGCCTGGCCGATCAGCAGGCCCGGTCCGTCGATGTCGAATTTCGTCAGCACCATGCTGCGCAGCACGTGTGTGTCCAGCCGCTGCCAATTTTTGGTGCTGCTGTGCGGCACAACGAAGATCGAAAGCGAACGGGGGCCGCTGGCGTCGGGGTCGACCTTGGCGATGACCGAGTGATAATCGGCGTGGTAGGAATTGTTGATGAGCCACTTCTGCCCTTGGATGTGGTAGCGCTTGCCCTGCGGGTCCGCGGGGTCGGGCGTGGCGCGCGTCTTGACGCTCAGCAGGTCGGTGCCGGTATGCTCTTCCGTCCAGCCCAGGGTGAATATCTTGCCTTTGAGCCGCGCGGCCAGTTCTTCTTCTTCGGCGGCGACCAGCATCATATAAGCCAGCCCACTGGCGGCGCAGGCAGTCATATAATTGGGATCGTTGTGGAAGAGGCGCGTGGCTTCCAGCATGGAGCCCATCAAGTTGAAGGTGGGGTAAACGTGATCGAGTACAGCCATCATGCCATCGCGCAGGCGCTGGTAGTCGAGGATGTCGCCGAATTGCGGGTCTTTGATGGTGTGCATTTATGCGCTCCCGAGCCCCCACCCCCCGGCTCCCAAAATGAGGGAGGGGGAGAATTGCGCCGGATGTCTCGACGGGGCGGTGAAAAGGGTAAGGCTCATTTTCTGGCTTTCTCGCGATTGCATTTGCGGCCGGGGATGGGGTAGAAAAGCGGAGCTGCTCGCATTCTCATTACTTTCATTGAATTACTTCTGTGTCTCATTATGTGCAAGCAAGTCATGCGAAACATTGAGCCTTGTAGGGGCGACCAATCTGGTCGCCCGCTGCCGCTGGGATTTGTGGTTTCGGGCAGTCGCCCCTACATAGCTTTCTCTGTGCCCTCTGTGGTGAAAAAACCGCCTACCCCGCCGCCACCCCTTCACGCGGAGCGGCGAATTGCTGAGCCAGCTTAAACAAGCGCAGCAGGAAAGCCCGCGGCTGCTCCACGCGGCGCATAGGCTGCTGCCGCATCAGCCCCAGGAAGGGCGTATTCAGCGCGCTCTCGCTGATGACCTGGTTAAACTGGTTGACGAAGGCGTTGTATTGCATCAGGACCGCGTTGAGAAATTCCGGCTCATCGCTGGCTTTCCACATCTCGCAGGCCGCCAGCAGCGCCTCCATCCAATGCAGCAGCGAGCCGAGCTTGTAGCGGTGTTCCGGGTCCTGCGTCAGGCCCCGCGTGTTGAGCTCATCAGCCAGCGCTTTCATGGCGGCGACCAGGCCGCGCGCGTCCAGGTCGATGGGCAGCTCAAGGTCTTCGATGTAGCTGGCGTAATCGAAAAAGTCGGGATTGCGCAGCTTGCGCGAGTTGGCGCGGATGGGATCGCCTGAACGCGACGCCGTGACGCCATGCCGCAGCGTCGCCATGCGCTCGGCGACGCTGGCGCGGCGCTGCGCCCCCAGGTAGCGTTTGACGTGCTTGGCGGTCATCAGCGTGTTGATGGTGTAGTGGCCGTCGAATACCGGCAGCACAAAAGAATCGATGACATTGCGCCCGATGACCGAGTCGGCCAAGAAGCCCTTGGAGCCGACGACCAGCAAGTTCTGGCCCATCAGCTCGTTGGCGCGCAGCAGCAGCCAGGACTTGAGCATGACGCCGTGGAATTGCAGGAAGTTCCCCCCGCTGAAAGCCAGCGCGCGATAATAGATGAAGTTCAGCACAGCCGCCTGCAGGACGAGGTTGTACATCTGCCGCAAGACATTGCTGAAGTTAATCGGGTTTTCGTTGAAAATGCGCTTCTTGGACAAGTGCTCGATGCTGGCTGGGATGGCTTCGTTGAGCAGCTTGATGCCGACATAGGCGCATTGATATTTGCTGGGCATAGCCATGCGCTGCAGGATCTGCAAGCCGTGGCCGACCTTGCCCAGCAAGCGCCCCGGCCCGTCGATGTCGAAGGAGGTCAGCACCATGCGGCGCAGCACGTGAGTTTCCAAACGCTGCCAATTCTTGCAGCTGCTCTGTGGCACCAGGAAGATCGAGAGCGAGCGCGGACCGCTGGATTCGGCGTCAACCTTGGCCACGATGGTGTGGTAATCGGCGTGATAGGAATTGTTGATCAGCCATTTGCGGCCCTTGAGGTGATAGTCGACGCAGGCGGGGTCGTCGTTCAACGGCTTGGCGACGGTCGTAGCGCTGAGCAAGTCGGAGCCGATGGCTTCTTCCGTCCAGCCCAGGGTGAAGAGGCTGTCTTTCAGCTCTTCGGCGATGTCGTCTTCACCGGCGGCGATAATCGTCATCCAGGCCAACATGCTGGCGCCCGCCGCGATCATGGCGCTGGGGTCGTCGCCATAGAGTTCCGTGCCGACTTGCAGCGATTTGTGCATGTTGAAGTCGGGCAGCAGGGCATCGTAGAGGTGGCGGATGGACAGCCGCAGCTGATCGAAATCGACAATCTCGCCGAAATTGGGGTCGTTCACAAACATACGGGCGTTTCCGGGCGTGGTGAGTATCGAAGAATTAATTCCCTTAGCGAACAGGGCAAAGAGTTTCCTAGTCTGTCTGGCGAAGATTTCATGTCAACGAGAATATCGTCTCTTGCGCTCAAGAATAGTCGTTGCGACTTACAAGCGCGTTAGTATACGCCCGATAACCCAACAACTCAATACAGGGCTCGGGGCTAGCCAATGCGCTATTTTTCACAAACTGTTGTGGTTTACAACACTGCCGCGCTGGGAAAGCTACGCCGGGCGACTTAGGCGCCGCGCACTTCGGCCACGATTTCGCGCAGCTGCCGGTCGAAGTTGGGGTCGACCGCTTTGAACTCTTGCCCGCTGATCACCAGCGGCGCGCCAAAGACAACGATCTCCGCGCCCAGGGCCAGGGTCTCAATCGCCTGCGGCACGCTGAGTCCGCCGACCGCCTGCACCGGGATATCGACCGCGTCGAGCACGTCCTGCAAATCGTCGAGCGGGCTGAGGCCAGGGATCATATTTCGCTCGTCGAAACCAGTGTGCACGATGATGGTGTCGACGCCCAGCTCTTGGGCTTGGCGCGCGCGGCCGGGTTTGTCCGGGCAGAGCATGACATCGCACATGACCTGCTTGCCATAGCGCTGCGCCATTTTGACCTGCTCGATGATGCTGGCGTCGTGCGCCTGGCCCATGACGACGACCATATCGCCGCCGGCTTTGAACATCATCTCGGCTTCCAGCCCGGCGCCGTCCATGGTCTTGAGGTCGACCACGATGGGCGTATCGGGGAACTCGGAGCGGAAGGCGCGCACAGCGTGCAAGCCCTCGGCCAGCAGCAAGGGCGTGCCGACTTCCAGCCAGTCGACGCCGGCTTTGACCGAGGCGCGGGCCAAGTCAAGCGCTTCCTGCAAGTCGATGACATCAATTGAGATTTGGATTTTGGCGTCTATAATATGATCCTCCGTAATTGACGGTCACGGGCGACCCAGCGGGCAGCCCCTTTATTTTGCGCTTCGGCGGGCGGAAAAATCTGCACAGTCTTGGTTCGATGGCGCATGTTGTGCCCTACCAGTCAAAAAATAGATAACCCTTGAGGGCGCTTTCCGCTACGTTTGCGGATTGGGGCGCGTCCAAGTCTTCAAACAAGTTGTATTCGAGGGCATGGCACATAATTTCGTACTCGTCGCCCGCTAAAGCCATAGCGTTATTAACTTGGTACAGATGGCAGGCTTCATGAACGAGCACCGCCGCCAGCCGCAGTGCGTTGTTCATCCCGCTGTTGAATACGACGAACTCGCTGACATAGATAGTCTTCAGATGAGGCTGCGCATAGGCGTCCCCAGACACCGTGTCATATCTTGAGCCTTGTTCATAACCGATGATCTTCTCTGCAGCGTTGCTGATGAAGGCATACCACTGAGGCGCGTCGCCTAGGAGCTGGAATAAGGTCTTGTAAACTTGGTCAACGATCGCTTGCGGTCCTTCTATAAGAGGAGCGCGACCAAAGTCCGTAAACGCTTCGTTGGGAAATTCACCAAGAGGCGACCGGACTGCAATCCGACAAGTCCCTGGGAAACTCCAATATCCGCCGGTGGCATAGCTCTCGTCCGCGTGAAACTTTGGCGCCTCCGCGCAGATGAGATCCGCATAAGGCGTCGAGATGCGCGGCCCCCCTTCAAGGCGGGTATAACTTGCTCCGTCTTCCATGTAGAGCGTTTTGCCGGCTTTGTCAACTTGCAGCCAATTTTCTATTTCATCAACAACCAAGAGTTCCAAAGAAGGATATGCCATGCCTGCAAGGCTGCTTTGACGAGTAGGCTTGGCGCGCAGCTTTGCATGGTCGCCCATGCGGATGAAATAAGGCTCGTCCAGCGCTTTGGCAGCAAAGACAAACATAAACAAGATAAAGGCAAGCAGTATATGTTTCATTAGCTTAGCTTTCAGCTTATCCTCAAATTGAATGAATAAGATCGCGGTCAGGCTTGCGCCGGCAGCAGCACCGACTTCACATTCTCGCCGGCTTCCATTTCTTCAAAGGCTTCCTCCCAATCCGCCAGCGGATACACGCCGCCGATGATGGGGCTCAGGTCGATCTGACCCGTGGACAGCAAATTCAGCGCCCGCTCCCAGGTATCGTACAAGTGGCTGAAGCAGCCTTGCAGCGTCACCGCCTTTTGCACCAGCGGATCGAGGTTGAAGCCCAGCGGCTGTGGTCCCCAGCCGATTTTGGTGATAGCGCCGTTGGGCCGCACCATCTCCAGGGCTGATTGCAGGGCGATGCTGACGCCGCTGCAATCCACAACCAGGTCGGCGCCGTAGCCATCGCCCAGCGAGCGCGCCAATTCCACGGGATCGGCATCGTCGATGCTCAGCGTCTGCGTCGCGCCGATTTCAGCAGCGACCGCCAGCCGCTTTGTGTCATGGCGCGTGCCCAGCATGAGGATCTCGGATGCGCCGCGCAGCTTGGCCACGTAAAGCGCCATCATGCCGATGGGCCCGGGGCCTTGAATCACCACCGTATCGCCCGGCCGTACAGCCGGCGTCTTCTCGACCAGAGCGTTGTAAGCCACGCAAATCGGCTCGGTCAGCGAGGCTTGCTCGAAGGTGACATTATCCGGGATATGGTGCAGGATTTGCTGCCGGGCGGTCACGTATTGCGTGAAGGCGCCATCATAGAGCGCGCCGTAGCCCAGGCGATGCGGGCACTGATTATAGTCGCCCGAATGACAGTAGGCGCAGCTGCCGCAGACTTCGGCCGCGGTCTCCACCGCCACGCGATCGCCCACTGCGAAGCCTGACACATCAGCGCCGACGGCGGCGACCGTGCCGCAGAACTCGTGCCCCAAAACCAGCGGCAATTTTATCGCCCAGCTTTGATGCTCGCGCCACATATGCAAGTCGCTGCCGCAGACGCCGGCCGCGCCGACTGCCACCACGACTTGACCAGGCGCGGGGTCGGGCGGCTGCGGGATATCGCGCAGCTCGACATTTTTGTCTTCGCGTCCGTATTTTATGAGAGCGTCCATTTGGATCCTTCGCTTGTTTGAAAATAAAGTGGACGGGGCAAACTATAACAGGAGCTTGATGACCGGGCGGCGCTCAGGAATCGGGGAAAAGCAGCTTGAGTTCCAACTCGAAGCCGGGCAATACATCCTCGCCGGACAGGCTGCCGTCTTTGCCCACAAACTCAATGTTCAGTTCGGCGCCCTCGCTCGCTCGGCAGACATCGACGCCGCGCTGCCGTATCCTTACGATCCACACCAGCGATGTGCCGTTATTCAAGTAGACTGCGGCTTTTCGGCGCAGCTCGTCCAAGGTGTTACCGGGGGATTGCACCTCAATTGCCAAATCGGGCATGGCAGGCCCGAATCTCTCGGTGCTGGGATCCGGCAACCTGCTTACGCTGAAGAATGCCACATCCGGCATCAGCAAGGTATGACGTTCCGCCGCAGGATGAAAACCCGCTTCGACAGTGACAAAGCCGAGGCTGTGTGCTTCGGCGAATTCATCGAGGTAACGTCCCAACTTATTGGCTGCGCGGCCATGCATAATTCCTGGAGACATCGTAAAAAATAACTCCCCGTCAATGAGATAGAAATTCTTGTTTTCGTTCTCCGGCCGATGCGACAGTTCCCACACATCGTCGACGGTTAACAGCTTCTGTTGGATAACCATTGATTTCTCTTGAGAAGTCATATTTGCGCTGAGTATATCACAGGCGCTATCGTTCTAGGGTGAAAAATACTTGTCGCGCATGCGCCCCAGGAATTCCAGCGACAGGCGCATGTCGTCCAGGCCGTTCATGCCGTCTTCAATGCTGACCCAGCCGGCGTAGCCCACATCGGCCAGGATTTGAAATATCGTATCGAAGTCATTTAAGCCTTGGCCGGTCACGCCGTGCTGCAGCGCCGGCGAATAGCCGATGCTCCCGTCACTGTCGCGCAAGTCGTCGAGCGTGTAGCCCGCGGCCAAGAAGCGGTCGCTGGCGTGCATGCTGACCACGCGGCGCTTGACGGCCTGCAGCAACTCGATCGGGTCGTCGCCGGCGACAATCGCGTTGGACGGGTCGTATTGCACGCCAAAATATTCGCGCTCCGCTATCGCGTCCAGCAATTCCAGAAAGACATCCATCTTCTGGGCGAATTCGGGATAGCGCCAAAAGCCATCTTTATAGTGATTCTCCAGCCCCAGGATGATGCCCTGTTCGCGCGCCACCGGCAGCACTTGCTCGATACACTCAAGCACCCATTCCAAGCCCTGCTCGCGGCTGACATCCGGGTAGCGCTGCCCACTGAGCACGCGGCAGACAGCGCCTTCGCCGCCGAGCAGTTTCGTGACGCGGATCATCTTGGCTTCGTGCTCGACAGCGCGCTTGCGTTCATCCGGATCGGGGTGGGTGAAATTGGGCGAGCAGCAAAGCATGGGCATGGCGAAGCCGGCGTCAGCGATGGCGGCGCCTACTTCTAGGATGTAGCTGTCGTCCAGACTGGTGAAGAAGCCCTCGTACATCTCCAGCCCTGCGGCGGGCAAGGACTTGGCCATCTCAATCCAGTCGAAGACCGACATCGTTCGGTCGCCAGCGATGTCATCAAGATAACATTTAGGAAAGGCGGATATTTTCATGCGATTTCCCTGCTCTTCGCTCAGGTGCCGCAGGCGCTGGTCAGCACAATGCGGCTGCCTTGCCCGTCTTCCAGCGGCACAACGAATGATTCCGACCAAGCCAGCCCGCGCGACTTGCCGGCATTGAGCGTCTCCAGGCGCTTGTCGCGGTAGAATTGTTTCACGGTTTCGACATCGTCGGGCGATTCCATGATCAACTTGGAAACGCCAAGCGCGCGGGCGCGGAAAAGGTCGTATTCCACCTCGACCGTCTCGCCATTGGGGTAGAGCGGCGCCCACCAATTCTCGATGTCATAGGCGCATTTAACGTCGGCAAGCAGGATGATCACAGCGATGAAGGCGAATGAACTGCCGACCATAATGACTAAGGTTTTGAAACAGCCCGTTTGATTGCGATTGGCTTCCACAGGTTTCTCAGTTCCTCCAGATAGATATCCAGCCGACGGGAGCAGAATCATAGCACAAGGTTTGCCATCCAGGACAGCGGGCATTAAGCCGGGCAACAGCCCCCGCGCCGCTGCAGATGATTTTCTCATGTTGCAACATGTCCGCATCCATGCTATATTCGCTCATTGTACATACATTTATGTACAAATCTAAAGAGCTTTTTGCTTACCGACTTGGTCTTTATGCGCGACAAACTTGCCAAGATCCGGCTGGATCACAACAGCTACATTTCCTTGCACGTTCAGTTGCACAATCAATTGCGGCGGCTGATCGTCTCCGGGCGCTGGCAAGATGGCGAGCGCATCCCCACGGAAACGCAGCTTTCGCGCCATCTTGATATCAGCCGCACCACCGTGCGCATCGCCTTGCAGCGGCTCGAGGTTGAAGGCTTGATCCAGCGGACGGCGGGGCGCGGCACTTTCGTGGCGCATCAATCGCAGGAGCATGCCGCCAGCCGCACCATCGGCTATATCACGCACAGCTTCCACAACGAAATCCACAGCATCATGCTCAGCAGCGCCGAGACCGAATTGCGCTCGGCCGGTTACCAGGTCATCTTCAGCAATGCGACCACGCTGGCTGGAGAGACGGCTATCCTGCAGCAGCTGTTGGACGAGAATGTCGCCGGTTTGCTCATTTGGGCCAGCGCGCGCCCAACAGCGGACACCGCCACTGTACTGGAAGAGTTTCAGCGGCGAGGCATCCCGATTGTATTCATTGACCGCCTCATTGACGGCATCGAGGCTGATTACGTCGCCAGTGACAACTACGGCGGCGCCTATGAATTGGTCACGCATCTGATATCGCTAGGGCACGAGCATATCGTTCAGCTGATGCCTAATATCAACGGCTTGCGCGCCGTGGACGAGCGCCATCGCGGGTACGTCGCCGCGGTGCGCGATCGCGGCTTGCCGGTCTATGCCCCCTGGAAGCTTGATCCGCCGGAGCGCCCGGAATTCCATGAGACGGACATTTACTCGCTGGTGGGGGAGCAGAGCCAGCAAATTATCGAGCAGGTTGTGCGTTTGATGAACGCGGTCGAAACGAAACCGACGGCGGTCGCCTGCATCAACGATATTCTCGCTATCATTACCATCAGCGCCTTGCGCGAGATCGGCATTTCGGTGCCGCATGAAGTGTCGGTAGTCGGCTTTGACGATATCAGCATGGCTTCGCATATCGGCGTCCCGCTGACTACCGTAGCGCAGAATGCTTATGAACTGGGCAAATCCGCTTCGAAGCAGCTACTTGATCGCCTGGATGGCGACGACTCGCCACCGCGCGCTTGCACTGTTCCAACGCGCCTGCGCATTCGCGCGTCAACGGCGGCGCCGCTTGTGGACAGCGAGAGAATGGTATCGACCTAGAATCGACATAGAGGAGGAGGGGCTTATCGAGGGAAGATGAATCGCATTAGCTTAAGCAGTCCCGGGCGTCGCTGGCGCGCCCGTCATTCAGCAGTGAATGGCAAACCAATACTGGAGTCGGCAAAGCACCCATCTATTTACTAGCTGTAGGAGTACTACACAATGAAAGCAAGAGCACTTCTTCTCGTTCTTCTCGTTGTCGTCTTCGCGGCGCTCAGCTTCACCGCTGTCGCGCAGGATGTCGCTCGTGAAGATACCGTCATCTTCGACATTGACGGTCCCGCCGGCGCTATCGCCAATTACGACCAGATGAACTTCCTGCTGCCCAACAACCATCGCAACAAGGGCTTGCATCAAGCCGTTGCCGAGCCGCTCTTCATCCTCAACTATGAGACTGGCGAGATTATGCCTTGGCTGGCTGAGAGCATGGAAGCCAACGACGGGCTGGACGTCTGGACCCTGAACCTGCGCGAAGGCGCGGAATGGTCGGACGGCGAAGCCTTCGATTCGGAAGACGTTGTCTTCACGATTAACCTGCTGATCAACGACGAATCCGCGGCGCTCAGCTACGCCGGCAACGTTCAGACCTGGATCGAAAGCGTCGAGGCCATTGATGACCTGACGGTACAGTTCAACCTGAAGGCGGCGAATCCGCGCTTCCAGTTGGACTTCTTCTCCGTCCGCATCTGGGGTGGCATCAATATGCTTCCCGAGCATGTCTGGCACGACAAAGATCCCTTCACCTTCAAGTTCTTCGATCCCGAGCAAGGCTGGCCGCTCGGCACCGGTCCCTACGTCATCACCTCCGCTAACGAGACCACCTGGGTCTACGACCGCAACGACGATTGGTGGGGCGCTAAGACGGGCGTCTTCAAGCTGCCTGAACCGCAGCGGGCCCTCTGGGTCGTAACCGGCAACGATCAGATCCGCACGACCAGGGCTGTCGCCAACGAGCTCGACAGCATCATGGACGTTACGCTGGGCGCTTTCGAAGCCATGCAAGCGGCCAACGACAAGATCTTCGCCTGGGTCGACGGCATGCCCTTTGTCTGGCTGGATCCCTGCCCGCGGCAGCTGTCCTTCCAAACGCAAGTAGCGCCTTGGGACAACGCCGAAATGCGCTGGGCCATCAACCACGCTATCAGCCGCCAGCAAGTCATCGACATTGCCTACGAAGGCGTCACCATCCCCTCGCGTACGCTCTACGTTGAGTACGGTGGCATGTTCCCCTACATCGACGCCATCGAAGACGCCGGCATGAGCTTCAACACCGAAGCTGATCTCGACGCAGCTGCCGCGCTGCTGGAGAACAACGGCTACTCGCGCAATGACGACGGCCGCTGGGTCGACGGCGACGGCGACGCCCTGAGCCTGGAAATCCAGGTACACGAAGGATTCGTTGAAAAACGCCGCATCACCACCAACCTGGTTGAGCAGCTGCAGACCTTCGGCATCGAGGCTTCGGCCGCGGTCATCGCCGGCGCCACCTGGGGCGACAACAAGCGCTTCGGCAACTACGAATCCACCACCGACTGGGATGCTTGCGGTTCCATCAACGAGCCCTGGGCTTCGCTGGATCGCTACACCGCCCGCTGGTGGGTACCCGTTGGCGAACGTTCCTCGGGCAGCAACCATGTCCGTTGGGATGGCATGAACAACGAAGCTTACAGCGAACTCGTCGGTCAACTGGGTTCACTGCCTCTGGGTCACCCGGACGCCATCGACTTGGTCGTAGAAGCCTATGGCTATCTCTACGAAGACCTGCCGTTCATCCCCTTGAACCAGGCGACCAAGCTGATCCCCTTCAACAGCACCTACTGGGAAGGCTGGCCCACGTCCGAGAATAACTGGAACCACCCGGCTACCTGGTGGCAATCGACGCATCAATTCTTCCAGGAGATCACCAAGGCTGGAATGTAATTTCGCCTTGGCGCGCTAGCCCTATGCCCTTCCCAAAAGATGGGAAGGGGAGTGGGCTAACTTGGAAATCCCCTCCCTCATTTTGGGGAGGGGACCCAAGGGGTGAGGGAAAATATGCTTTTGCGCGTTATTTTTTGCTAAACTAAATTTCATTATTGGTTTGCAGAGCCAACAACAGCATTAGAGAAGGGCACTGGCATGGGAGCAATTTCATTAAACTACCTGGTCCGCCGTCTGCTCGTTTTTTTCCTCACGCTGTGGGTAGCGGCGACGCTGATTTTCATCATCCCGCGCCTGGCGCCTGGCGATCCTATTACGGCGATGGTGGCGCGCTTGACGCAGCAAGCCGGATTTGTGGAGAACGCCGATCTCATCATTGAGGGCTGGCGCGAGCGCTTTGGTTTGAATGACCCGGTATACGTGCAATACCTGCGCTATTTGACGGGTCTGCTTCAAGGCGACCTCGGCTACTCCCTGGCGCGTTTCCCCTCGACGGTGTCGGAGTTGGTGGGGCGGGCGCTGCCCTGGACTCTGGGCTTGGTCGGCGTGGCAACTCTGATTTTCTTCACCGTCGGCAATCTCTTCGGCGCTTTGCTGGCTTGGGGGAAGACGCCCAGACTGGTCAAAGTGATGATTCCGATGTCGATGATCTTCACTTCGATTCCGCCGCTGCTGGCCGGGCTGCTCATCGTCTATGTCTTCGGCTTCTTAATACCTATCTTCCCGCAAGCCTATGCCTACGACTATAACTTTGCCGGTCCTGAGCTAACGCTGGAATTCTTCGTCAACGTGCTCTACCACGGATTCTTGCCGGCCATGTCGATTGTGCTGGTGACCTTCGGCTACTGGGCGCTGGGCATGCGCGGCATGATGATCACCATTGAGGGCGAAGATTATATGATCCTGGCGCAAGCCAAGGGTCTGAAGCCATTCTACGTCCTGTATCGCTACATGATTCGCAACGCCATCCTGCCACAGATGACAGCGCTGGCCGTCTCCATCGGCACGCTCGTCAACGGCGTCGTCCTGGTCGAAGTCATATTCAGCTACAACGGCATGGGCACGCTAATATTTACTGCCCTGCGCGAGCAGGACTTCGGTTTGATTCAGGGCACGTCATTCATCTTGATTACGACGAGCGCGTTGGCGGTGCTGATCATCGACTTGAGCTACCCGCTGATTGACCCGCGCATCAGCCTGGAAGGGAGATAGACATGGCGGAAGACAGAAAGGTCAAAGACGCTCCCGTCGCCGGCGGCACCAAGCAAGCTGGCGCTTTCAACCGATTTGACAATCCCTGGCTCAATTGGAAATTTCTCAGTGGCGCCGGAATTCTCGGGTTGCTGTTTTTTCTGATTTTCCTGGGCTACCAGTTGTGGGATACCAACTTGGCGCTGTCCGCTCGCTCGCCATTGAACCTGCCGCCGCCGGGCTTCACCAACTGGCGCGGGCAAGAAGGCGTTCCCGAGCATCCGCTGGGCACGGAAAACAGCGGGCGTGATATGCTGGCGCTGCTGATCGTCGGCACGCCGCGCACGATCATGGTCGGCGTCATCGCCGCTACCGTGGGCATGTTGATTGGCATACTGCTGGGTTTCATGGCCGGTTTTCTGGGCGGCCTGTTTGATGACGTGATTCGATTAGCCGTCGATATCATGATCACCATCCCCTCGCTGCTCGTCTTGATTGTCATTCAGGCGGTCTTGGGGCGGGTTGACCTGTTGACCATGGCGCTATTGATTTCAATATTCTCCTGGGCCACGCCCACCCGTTATATCCGCGCGCAGGTGCTATCCATGCGTGAAAGCGGTTATGTGCAAATGGCGCGGCTTTCCGGCGTGCCCGTGCGCGACATCATGTTCAAGGAGATCATGCCCAATCTGTTGCCCTACTTGGGCGCAAGTTATATCGGCAATATGCAGGGCGCCATCATCTCAATGGTGGGCTTGGAAGTGCTGGGCTTTGGCCCCCAGCGTATCCCCTCGCTGGGCGTGGCTATCTTCTTCTCGATTGAAGCCGGCGCGCTATTCCGCAATATGTGGTGGTGGTGGGGCATCCCCACGGTCATCTTGGCCATCGTTTTCGTCGCCCTCCTGCTGATCAACCTGGGCTTGGACGAAATCGCCAATCCGCGCTTGCGCAAAGCCAGCTAGCCCAAGGGAGACACGCGAAATGACACAGCAATCAAACCCCCACCCTAAATCTAGCTCCCCCCAGAGTCCCCCCGTCCGTCGGGGGGAAAACGAGCGCGTCGTCCTAAAGGTCGAGAAACTGCGCATTCATTACGCCACCCCGCAGGGCGACGTCATCGCCGTCAGCGATATCAGCTTTCACTTGTACGAAGGCGAGACCCTGGGTTTGGTGGGAGAGTCCGGCTGCGGCAAGTCGACCACGGCTTACGGCATCCTGCAATTGGTGCAGCCGCCCGGTTATATCGTCAACGGCAGCATTGAAGTCGATGGCACGGAAGTGCTGGACCTCGGCGAAGAAGAATTGCGCAAGTTCCGCTGGACCGGCTTGTCGCTGATCCCGCAAGGCGCGATGAATTCGCTCAACCCGACCATGCGCGTCAAAGACCAGATTATTGATGTGATCGAGTCGCATGAGGGCAAGCAGAAATCGAAAGACGCCATGCGCGAGCGCATCTACGAACTGTTCCAGAATGTCGGCTTGCCCAACCGCATCTACAATATGTACCCGCACGAACTCAGCGGCGGCATGAAACAGCGCGTCTGTATCGCCATGGGGGTGGCGCTGAACCCGACAGTAGTCATCGCCGATGAAGCGACAAGCGCGCTGGACGTGGTCGTGCAGCGCATCGTGGCGCAGACCTTGGTCAAGGTGAAAGACGAGATCGGCGTCTCGCTGATCGTCATCGGCCACGACATGGGCTTGCTGGCGCAGATTGTCGATCGCATCGCGGTGATGTACGCCGGTAAAATGGTGGAGATCGCGCCGGTCGAGAATATCTATGCCGAGCCGCTGCATCCCTATACGCGGCTGCTCATCGATTCCATCCCCTCGATCAAAGAGCGCAAGCCGCTCAAAATCACCGAGGGCATCACGCATGATCCGCGCAATCCCCCATCGGGCTGCATCTTCCGGCTGCGTTGCCCCTTTGCCTGGGAGCATTGCGCGGAGGTAGAGCCGGAGCCGATTGACGCAGACTACAAACACGAGGTTGCCTGTCATCTCTATGACGAGCGATTTGAAGAGAGGAGGGCAAATGCCTTCGCCACTTTTACAAATCCGTGACGCCACCAAAATCTATTACAGCGGCGGCTTCCTCGGTGACAAGAAATCGGTTGTCGCGCTTGACAACTTCAATATGACCATTGATGAATCGCCGGCGACCATCACCACCATCGCCGGTGAGAGCGGCAGCGGCAAAACCACGCTGGCGAATCTCGTGCTCGGCTTTATCAAGCTCACATCGGGCAAGATCATCTTCGAGGGCGAAGATATCACCGATATGACCAACGAGCAGCTGAAGGTTTATCGGCGCAACGTGCAAGCCGTCTTTCAAGATCCCTTCGGTGTTTATAATCCCTTCTACCGCATCGACCACATCTTTGAACTGGTGAATAAACATTTCAGCCTGTCGGACAATCAGAGCGAATACCGCGATATGGTGGAAGCCGGCTTGAATGTGGTTGGCTTGTACGGCGAGGATGTCTTGCGCAAGTACCCGCACCAGCTCAGCGGCGGGCAGCGGCAGCGCATCATGATGGCGCGCGCATATATGATTAAGCCGCGGCTGATCGTGGCCGACGAACCGGTGTCTATGGTCGACGCTTCGCTGCGCGCCTCGATTCTCGATGCCATGCTGCGCCTGCGGGACGACCACAATATCTCCTTCCTCTATATCACGCATGATCTGAGCACCGCTTACCAAATCGGCGATCAGATTTATATGCTCTATCAAGGCACAACGGCCGAACGCGGCGCGGCCATGGATGTCATTGACGCGCCACAGCACCCCTATGTCCAACTGCTGATTGACTCCGTGCCGGTGCCCGACCCGACCGACAAGTGGGATGTCGATATCAGCCTGCCCAGCGAAGAAGAAATGCGCACCGCCGCATCCAAGGGCTGCCGCTATTATCCGCGCTGCCCCCATCGTATGGACAAGTGCCTGGAAGTGCAGCCGCCCTTGTTCACAATGGAAAAACCCAAACACGAAGCGGCTTGCTTTCTCTACGAAGAGAACGAAATCGCGCCGATTGAGCCGCCGATGCTGGTCAACCGCCCCATCACCGAAGCGGCGGTCGCCTCGGCAACGAGCAAAACGCGCGAACGCCTGGTGGCGGCCGTGCTGATCGTGATCGCCTTTATCGCCGGCGCGCTGATCGCCTTAACCCGCGAGCCGGAGGTGGTTATCGAAACGGTTATCGAGGAGGTGGTTGTCACGGCGACGCCCGCAGCGGTTGAGCCAACCGCAGCGCCAACAGCGACCGCGCCGGCGCCAGAAGCGCAAGTGCTTGTCCCCGCATTCGCCGTTGAGCCCGAAGGCGCTAGTGATAAAGGCAGCATCACTGTGGGCCAGGATACGGTCGGGGAAATCGAAGACGCCGCCGACCGCCACTCCTATACCTTGCTTGGCGTTGAAGGCGCGACGGTGCAGATCAAGCTGATTACTGGCGGCCGAGGATTGAGCGGCACCGGCTTCTTCGCCCCGCTGATGACCATCTACAGCCCCGATGGCCAAATCGTCTTTGCCTTCGACCGCGCCCGCCGCAGCAATAGCGGCGACTTGACTTTCCCCGTGGATGGCGCCTATCGTGTCCTTATCGGCGCGGACGATCGCGGACGCGGGGTCGAGGTTTATACCATCACAATCGAAGGCGACATGCCAGAGCCGACCCCGATGCCCACGCTTGCGCCGCCGGCTTTTGCCGTGGACCCAGAGGGCGCGGTTGACAAGGGCCTCATCGTCTTGGGCGAGGATACCGTCAACGAGATTGAAGATGCCAGCGAGCGCCACATATACCGCATGGAAGGCGCCGCCGGAAGCGCAGTTGATGTAAAGCTCATCACGGGCGGCCGCGGATTGAGCGGCACCGGCTTCTTCGCCCCGCTGATGACCGTCTATGACCCCGATGGCGCAATCGTATTTTATTTCGACCGCGCCCGCCGCAGCAATAGCGGCAGTTTCACCTTCGCCGCCACTGGCGACTATCAGGTTGTCATCGGCGCGGATGACCGAGGACGCGGCGTCGAAGTCTATTCCTTCACGTTTTCCGATGCCTAAGCTAGCGGCTTGGCTTGCGCCTTAGTAAGATATGCCCTCGCCGTCCGCGAACTCGCCTAATCTCAATTTACCGAGACTTGCTGTCAGATAAAGAATAGGAGACCCAAGTGCTCAACAAAGAACAAATCGCTTTCTTCCACGAAAACGGCTTCCTGCGGATACCGCAGGTCTATAACGAAGAAGAAATCACGGCATTATCGGACAGCCTCGACCGCCTGATTCAAGACTGGGCGATTACCAGCCCGGGCTGGTCCGGTCCCTGGCGCGATGTCTACTTTGACGAGGAGCTGGAGAAGCAGGTCAAGCTGACGGCTATGCACGATCTTCATCTTTACTCCGACGCCTGGATGCGCGCCGTGACCAACCCTAAGCTGGGCGCCTGCCTGTCGCAGCTGCTGGATTCCAGCGTTGAATTGCACCATACCACCATGCACATCAAACCGCCGCAGACGGGCCATCCCTTCCCCATGCACCAAGATTTTCCCTTCTACGAACACGCAGACGGGCGCTTCATCGACACCTTGGTGCACCTCGACGACACCTTCCACGAGAATGGCGAGATCCGTTTTCTGGCCGGTTCGCATAAACGCGGCAAGATACCGCATGTCCTGGCTTATCCCGATGGCACGCCTTGTTCGCCGCATCTCGACCCCGAGGCATTCAAGCTGGAAGATACAGTGCCGGTGCCGGCAAAACGCGGTGATGTGGTCGTCTTCCATCTCTATTGCATTCACGGCTCGTATATCAACCAGACCAAAGACCCGCGGCGCATGGTGCGCATGGGCTTCCGCGATCCGCATAATGACCAGTTGGCCGGGCAGAGCAACGGCCGCCCGGGCATGATCGTGCACGGCTATCGCGAACGCCGCGGCCAGGAAGAACTGCTGAAACTTACCTAAGCAGCCGCTCGGCGGCGCTCACTTAATACTCGGCTGCCGCAATGGCTGTTTTGACACAAAAAGAGGCCATCTCGGTGGCAGAGCAATCAGCGCTGGTGGTCGGCCTGGACATCGGCGCGACCAAAACGATAGCGGGCTTGGTGACAAAAGACGGCCTCCTCCTGCGGTCGCTGCAAGTTGCTACCGCGCCCTCCCCTGCGTCCATCCTGGAGGCGGCGCGAGCGCTCTGCGACGCGCTCATCGCGGAAGCGGGGGCGCCCGTGCTGGCTATCGGCATCGGCTGCGCCGGCGTTGTTGATACGTGTAGGGCTACAGTCATCCATGCCAACGACAATCTGCCCGGCTGGGGCGGGACGGATCTCGCCGCGCTGTCAATCGGCGGCTTGCCCATCATCGCCGAGAACGATGTGCGCGCGCTGGCTTATGGCGAAGCGACGCTGGGCGCAGGCAAGGGCTATGACTCGCTGCTCTGCGTCACTGTGGGCACGGGCATCGGCGGCGCGCTCATCTTCAATGGCGAGATCTGGCCGGGCGCAAACTTCAGCGCGGGCGAGATCGGCTATTTGGCAGTCGGCTGGGTGGGCGACGAGCCGCTGATTCTGGATCAGTACGCTTCGGGGCCCGCCATTGAACGAGCTTATCAAGGAGCCACAGCAGCCGGCGAGCGCCTGCCGCTCACTGAAATCAGCGCCCGCGCGCATACGGGCGACGAGGCGGCGCGCACCGTCATCACACATAAAGCGCGACAATTTGGCGCGATCCTGGCGGGTTACGCCACATCAATCAATCCACAAGCCGTGATCGTTGGCGGCGGCGTCCCCCAGATTGGCGCGCTGTGGTGGCATGCCTTTGCCGGCGCATTTCAGGCGCATCTGCCGCCGCTGCTGTCGACGACCCAACTGTTGCCGGCGGCGCTGGGCGTCGAGGCTGCCTTGTTGGGCGCGGCCCTGCGGGCTTGGCGCGAGGTGGACGCATGAAAGCAGACGCCTTCCTCGCCGCTGTTAAAGGCAAGCTGATCGTCTCCTGCCAAGCGCTGGCAGACGAGCCGCTGCATGGCGCGCAAATCATGGCGCAGCTGGCGGTCGCGGCCAAGACGGGCGGCGCAGCGGCTATCCGCGCCAATAGCCCAGCCGATATCCGCGCCATCAAACGCGCCGTCGACCTGCCCGTCATCGGCTTATACAAGCAGGGCGACAGCGGCGTCTACATCACGCCCACTTTTGAAGCCGCTGCCGAGATCGCCGCGGCCGGCGCCGATGTCATCGCCCTCGACTGCACTCAGCGACCGCGACCCGATGGACTGCCGCTCGCCGACTTGCTGGCGCGCATCCATCGCGAGCTCCGGCTGCCGACCTTCGCTGATGTAGCTACTTTGCCCGAAGCGCGTGAGGCTGTCGCTGCGGGGGCAGCCATGGCGGCGCCGACCCTGTCCGGCTACACCGACGCGCGCCCGCCGCTGGAGGGACCCGACTTCGAGTTGCTGGCGCAGATGATCGACCATTTGCCGATACCGGTAATCGCCGAAGGCCGTGTCCATACGCCGGAGCAGGCGCGGCGCGCGCTGGATATGGGCGCCTGGGCGGTCGTGGTCGGCTCGGCCATTACCCGCCCGCGCAGCATCACCGCCCGTTTTGCCCGCGCCCTGCAATGACCTGTTGAAGGTCGAAATTGTCCATTGATACTTTGTCTGGAGAATACATGAAGACCCTTGCTTTCCTCGGTGTGGCGCATATCCACACACCCGGTTTTGTACAGCGCCTGCTAGAACGTCCGGATCAATTCGCGGTGAAGACGGTTTGGGATGACCAGCCGGCGCGCGCGCGTGTCGCCGCCGAAAAAATCGGCTGCGCTGCCGTCGCTGATTACCGCGATATTTTGCGCGATGACTCGATCGACGCGGTCATCGTCTGTTCAGAGACCTGGCTGCACCGCGAGCTGGTTGAGGCAGCGGCCGCCGCCCGCAAGCATATGTTCGTCGAGAAGCCGCTGGGTATGGGCGCGGATGACGCCTATGCCATGCAGCGCGCCATTGATGCCGCCGGCGTCATCTTCCAGATCGGCCACTTCATGCGCAGCTTCCCTTTCAATCGTGTGCTCAAAGCCTGGATAGACGACGGCGTCCTAGGCGCAATTACGCGGATACGCCACTCCAACGTGCATCACGGCGCCATCGGCAAGTGGTTCCATGCCGGCAGCGGCTGGTACGAAGATGGCTGGCTGTGGATGACGGATGTCGAGCGCTCCGGCTGCGGCGGCTTTGGCGACTTGGGCGCGCATTCGCTGGACATCTTGATGTGGCTGATGGGCGATGTGGACGCGGTCACCGCGCAGGTGGATCGGCTGCTGGGCAACTATGCCTGTGATGAATATGGCGAGGGCATGCTGCGTTTCGCCAACGGCGCTATTGGCACACTGGCGGCCGGCTGGGTCGATGTCTTGCGCCCGCAGCCGATTCTGGTCAGCGGCACGGCGGGCGTCGCCTATGTTGACAATGGAAAAATGTTCGTAAAGTCGGATAATCTGCCTGGGACGGACGGCGGCGAATGGAAGGACTTGCCCGAGCCGCTGCCCCATGCCTTTGATGTCTTCCTCAATGCGCTAAACGGGGTAGATGTCGCCTTGATTTCGGCGAAAGAAGCGGCCGACCGCAGCGCCGTTATAAAAGCCTTGTACCAAGCTGCGGAGACAAATTCCTGGGTTCAGCCCCAAACATCATAAAAGGAGCCAATAACATGAGTACCTTGAAAGTGGGTGTGATCGGAGTCGGAGGGATCGCGCGGACGCACATGCCGGGCTGGGCGGCATCGCCCCATGCCGAGGTCATCGCCGGCGCCGATCTAGTACCGGAGGCGCTGCAGCGCTGGGGCGAGGCTTGGGATGTCAGCCGCCTCGAAACCGATAGCGCCGCGGTCCTCAACGACCCCGATATCGACATCATCGACGTTTGCACACCCAATAGTTACCATGCGGAGCTGTCGATCGCCGCGTTGGAAGCGGGCAAGCACGTCATCTGTGAAAAGCCCCTGGCGCCAACAACCGCCGAAGTGCGGCGCATGATCGAAGCGCGCGACAAAAGCGGCAAGATGCTGATGACCGCGCAGCATTTCCGCTTCGCCGGCACTTCCAAGGCGCTGAAAGCGGAAATAGATGGTGGCGCCCTCGGCGATATCTATCACGCCCGCAGTTGGATGCTGCGCCGCGCGGGTATCCCCACCAGCCTGGCTTTCCTCTCCACCCAACACGCCGGCGGCGGCGCTTGCATCGATATTGGCGTACATATCCTTGACTTGACGCTCTGGATGATAGGCAACCCCGCGCCGGTCTCGGTGACGGGCGTGGCTCGCCGCGAGCTGGCCGCTAACCCCAAGGCTTTCGGTCGTTGGCCCCGTCACGGGCGCATCCCCGAGGGCATGGATGTCGAAGAGATGGCTATGGCTTTTGTCCGCTTCGAGACCGGCGCGACCCTGGTATTTGAAATCTCCTGGCTGCTGCATCACGATATTGACGGCGAAGATATGCAGATGTGGCTTTACGGCACTGGCGGCGGCTCGCATTGGCCCAAATGCGAGGTTTACGATACCAACTACGATGCCATGCAGCTCTACAATCGCAAACTCAAGCTGACCCAGAATATGGCCGAGCCGCACGCGCAGGAGTGCATCGAATTCGCCCAGGCAATTGCCGATGGCGCGCCATCACCCGTGCCCGCCGAGCAGTCGCTGCAAGTGATGCAGATTCTCAACGCCATCTACGAGAGCCAGAAAACGGGCCGCGAAGTGCTGCTCTAGTTCGGCGCCATCTTCGTAAGGGCGACCTGGTGATTCGCCTGCATGATCATTATTGTGGAGTGGGCGAGCCAAGGCTCGCCCCTACAGCCGCATGATCTTTGTTGATTGAAGGCCGAATGCAACTTGCGTATCGAACGCTACAAGTTTTCGCGCGATGCTTTGTGCTGATCGCTCTTAGCGCTTGTGGCACGATGACGGCGAATCTTGCTCCGCGCGCCGGAACGTGGTCGCTGGAATATCACGGCGGCTGCAGCGGACGAGAAGCGGAGACGCTGCGTATCACCCGCTTGGATGAGACAGCGATAGTCTTCGACGACTTTCGACTGCTGCGCGACGACGAGGGCGATTACAGCGGCAGCGCCATTTTCATCGCGCCGATGCCCGTTGATGGGCGCGAGATTCCCTACGAGATCATTTACACGCTGTCGTCCCGCGACGACGGCGGTTTCGCCGGCACCGAGACCATCATCGAGGGCGGCGGGCACGGGCTGGATTGCCCGGTAGAGCTGGTCTTCCTCGGCGGAGACTAGCCGGGTCCCCCCCTCGCTTATAGAGCCCCCGGGCCCGGATAAGCCATTGTCGTAATCAGGCTTTCGATCTTGCCGCCGCTGGCATACATACGCGAGTACTGCACCGTTATCGGCACATCGCTGCGGACGCGGATGCCGTAGGGCACATCAAAAGGAATCTGATAGCCGGCGATTTGCTCCGGCTTATCCAGGCGGATATGCGGGCAGCGCTTGGCCGGTACGGTTATCGCGATGCCCTCGACCGCCTGGCGATCTTCAAAATAGAAATCGAATATGACATTGGCGTCGTCGGGACTAACGTTGAGCACACAGACCGATTCGTGATTTTTGTTGACCGGGTCGTCATCGGCCGGCGCCGCCAGGTAGGCGTCGGGTATCAGCCAGGTCAAGGCGCCATGTGTCGGCATGGTCACTTCTTTGTTTCCTTCTGATAAATCGCGTTGGGGGACAATTTCAGCAGCACAAGATTGCCTGTTTCGCCATCCATACCGCGATAGCGCAATGTGCATGGCTTTTCTAGCACGCGATACCAAGACCCGCGATTTTCGAGCATGTCTCGTTCCTCGAAAACACCGTTGGGCCAAAAATATCCCACGTGATGGATGCCATAACCGCGTCTATGCGCGTCCGAAGCAGCATCATGCGCGGCGGTGCGACAGTTCGCGTGCGAACCGTCCAAATCCAGTTCGGCAGTTACATGCGACTCAATTTTCGAAATACTGTAGCTGCCCTTGGGAATCGTCATTGTCGCCCATTCCGAACCTAAAGTGAGCGTTTTCTTGCTTCTCACTCTTAAAAATGTCATCCAGTCGCCACCATCGTCCCACTTTTCGAGGACTCTCAATTCCAAGGTGCAACCGCTGCCATCACCCGCGCTGGTTGTGAAATGGCTGTCAAAGCCGATTTGACCTTTGGGCACGGTGTAATTCGTGATGCAACTGCCGCTGTTGTTGATAATCTCCGCGTCTGGAGTGAAATCGCCTTCAAAGGGATCAACAACATATTCCTCGTTGTCTGCGAGCGTGACCATGAAGGTTTCGCCCTCGGCGGGCACTCTCACCCGGACGATGTTCTTGCCTTTGCCTTGCGCCAGCGCTGGCAGGGTGATTAGAAACAAGCATAGGACGATAAGAGCAAACTTTGCTTTTGTCATGGTTGTATTCCTTATATAGACTCACTGTATTCTAACATAAATTCTAGGCGGAGACGAGGACTGCGCCGTTCAGTCTCCGGGCATTCGGGTCAAAATTTTTCACCACAGATACACAGAGGGCACAGAGATAAATGTCTTTTGTTGGCGATTGTCACATCGATCTGGAAAATGTAGGGGCGATTGAAGGTCAGTGTCTACGCGACCCTGTGCCGCGCCTAAACACTGCGGGTCAATCGCCCACAGCTTATGCGCGATACATACATTGACGCCCCTACATTTTGTAATATTATATGGCGAACGACTCAAAATGGTTTTGAGGCGATTTCCCTGCGCCACGGGCATAGCGGCTGACTGGAAATGCCCTTGCCATGTCCGCTAGTCGTCGGCTGGCCAGATCGTCTTATCGGACAATTTCAGCAAAGTTATCTTGCCCTTAGAACCATTGAGACCGCGATACCACAATTTGCATTGCTGCGGCAGGATGCGATACCAAGCATCCGAACTGTCCAGAATAGCTTTACCTTGATACTCATAGCCTTCAATGCCATAAGTTTCGATGTTGCCATCATGCGCCTTGGAACAGCCTGCCGACGAGCGGTCCAAATCCAGCTCGGCATGAACTTCGGATTTGCCCCATAATATAGCATAGCTGCCCCGGCCTAGCTTCTTTTTCTGCCAGTCACTGGTCACTTTGATTTCGACTTCTTTGCGCACACGGATGAAGGTCATGGTACGATTGCCATCTTTGATCTCCGTGACGCGCAATTGCAAGGCGCATCTTTTACCTTTCTCCGGGGTGCGGAGTTGGGTGTTATAACTGACAGTCTTGGGTTTTACCTTGTCTAAATTGACGAGGCCGGAGCAACTCTCGACAAGCTTCGTTTCTGGCGTCACCGAGGGCTCGAAGGGATCGACGATATAAAAGCTGTCGGATTTTAGATTGACAGTGAAGGTTTGGCCTTCGTCGGGCACATCTATACGCTTAAGGTCTTGCGCCAGCGCCGGCAAGGTGAAAAGTAAAATAAACAGAACTAGAACGGCAAGAGCCGCGCGTTTCATGGTGAAATTCTCCCAGAATCTTTTCACTTATTTTAGCATATTTTACTAAACAGGAAGCTTGATCTAGCATAATTTCCAGGGCAATCTCAAAAAAATACGACAATTTATCGCACTTTGTCATAGTTTTGTATCTGTGTTTGTTTTTTTATTGGTTAGTATTACTTATGGACGGCGATGTCTTGCCGCCCAGCCTAATCCTTGACAAAGCGCTGGCGGCGGTAGATTTCGTCGGGGCGGCGATAAACATGCCAGACCTCATCATCGGGCAGGCGGGTCGGCTTGCCCGTCAGCAGAGCGCCGTGGAAGATGCGCGCCGCTTTGACCGCCATCGCCGTGATGTTCAGGATTTCCGCTGGTGTATCGCCCAGGGCGATCATGCCGTGATTTTCCAGCAGGATCAGCTTGGGCGCTTCGCCGTATTCCGCCATGTAAGCGCGCACGCATTCGCGCATGACCAGCGCCAATGGCAAGCCTGGGTCGGCATAGGGCACGAGGGCGGAGACAGGACCGCAGAGCACCGCTTCATCGGGGAAACGCCGCTGCCGGGCAAACTCGGCCGCGTATTCGCTGCACATTATTTGATTGATCGCGGTGGGGTGGGTATGCCCAATATAATCGACGCCACACTCGCGCAGCAGCATGGCATGGAAGCTGACTTCGATTGATGGGCTGCGCGCGTCGGCGGGGTCAACTTTCGCCTTTTCTGTGATGGCCTTCTGCTGGCTGAGCGTGGACGGCGGGTCGTCCAGCATTGCCAGCATGGGCGCGAATCGCACCGCTACAAAGCCGGTTGCGTCGATGCCGCGCATCTGATGACCGCTGGCTTTGACGAGGAAGCTCTCGTCGTCCAGCCGCATGGAGGTATTGCCCTCGCCGATGATGACGTAGTCCAGCCCCGGCTCGCCCAGGGCGCGGGTCATCTTAACGAGGCTTTCGAGCGGATTGGTCATATCTATTGCCCCCACCCTATATCCTATGCCCCCTCGGTCCCCCGTTTTCGGGGGATGCTTCCCAAAATGAGGGAGGGACTTTGATTACCCTAGCACGGAAACGCGGCGTTCCCCTTCCCTCTTGATGGGGGAAGGGGTTAGGGGATGGGGGTGATGGCCTAGAAGTCGAAGTCGTCGATGTTGTCGCTGTTGTAGACGAAGGGCGGGCCAAGCAAGACTTCACTGCCATTGACGACCATCAGTTCGCCCAGTTTGCCAGCCATGACGGAGCTGTCGCCCGGCTGGAACTCGCCATCAACAACCGCGCGCAGTACGTAGAGCGCGGCGTAACCGAGATCGACCGGGTTCCACAAAATCACATCGCGGACGCAACCCGTGCTGACGTAGGGTTTCATGGCGTTTGGCAGCGCCAGACCAACTACGGCGACATCTTCGCAGACATCAGCCTGGTTGACGGCGTCGGCGCTGGCGGGCGTGGCGACCGACGTCAAGCCGATGATGCCATCCAGGTCTTCGCCATACTTATTGATCAGGGTCTGCGCCTGCTGGAAGCTCAAACCGGCGTCTTCCTGCGCTTCAAGCGTTTCCAGCCATTCCAGATCGGGGAAGCACTCGCTGGCGTAGGCCCACATCTCGGAGACCCAGCGCGCCTGGTTCGGCGTGGTGAAGGTGGAAGTGACGATGCCAAAGGAGGCGTCTGCGCCCTTTTGGTCGACCAGACTGTCGATCAGCGACTTGCCGATGCCGTTAAACTCGGCCTGGTTGACAAACCACTGGCGCGCGTCAGGCTCGGAATTGGCATCGTAGCCAACCACGTGAATGCCGGCTTCCAGCGCTCTGCGCAGTACCGGCGCGATGGCGACCGGATCGTTGGCGGCGAAAAGGATGCCGTCCACGCCTTGGGTGATATAGCTGTCAATGACTTGGATCTGATCGTCGATATTGGCGTCAGTCGGGCCATCGGTGGAAACGCTGACGTTGCCCAGCTCTTCAGCCGCTTGCTGCTGGCCCAGGGTGGTGGCGCCGAAGTAGCCGATGCCGATCAGCTTGGGCACATCAACCACGACGATGTCCTGGCCGGCCATGTCCATATCGCCCATGGCGACCATGCCGCCGTCATATTCGGGCATGTCCATCATTTCTTCGCTGTCTTCGTCGTCCATCATTTCCGCGCCCATACATTCGAGCGGGTTGACGTCGAGTTCGTCGGAGCCGTCCCAGCGTTCATGCCCGTCGGCGCTGAGCGGCATACTGACCAGCGCAAGCAAGAGCGCCAGTATCAGGGTTATTGCGAGTGTTCTTTTCATGATTTTGACTCCATAAGTCTAAATGGGTGTACGAAGTTGGAAGTTGCTGTTTGTACTTGGCGCGGCGCACCTCCTTTCTATGGAAATAAGCACCGGAAATCAGTAGCAAATCCGGGTGGATTCCCGGCTGTCCCGTCTAACTCTCGTCTTGCCGCCGTTGAATGAAGTTGTTTAGCAGTATAGCAAAAATCAGGACGCTGCCGATGACGACTATCGTGGCGTCGCTGGTGACGCCGGTCAAAACCAGGCCATTCTTGAGCAGCTGAATCAGCACAACGCCGATGATCGTACCCGGAATGGAGCCGGTGCCGCCGAATATGCTCGTGCCGCCCAGGACGACAGCTGCGATCACATCCAGCTCAATGCCCGTGCCCATATCGGAGCGGGTGGTGCTTACGCGCGATACGAAGATGTAACCGGCGACTGCCGACATAAAGCCGGAAAAGGTGTAGATAAAAAGCAAGTGACGGTTGACGGTAAGCCCGCTGAAGCGCGCGCCCGTTTCGTTGTTGCCGATCGCGTATAGAGCCCGCCCGAGCCGCGTTCGCGCCAGCACAATGGCGAAGATAATCACCGCCACAATCAACAGCCAGAGCTGGGTAGGGATGCCGAGCAACTCGCCCTGGCCAAGCTCAAAAAACCACTCCGGATAGCCCCTGGCCGAGCGCGCCTCGCTGATGCCCTCCGCCAGCCCGCGATATAAAGCCAGCGTCGCCAGCGTCATGATCAGCGGCGGCACGCCAACGCGCACAATGAAAAGCCCGTTGACGAAACCGGCCAGCGTTCCGCTGATAATGGCGGTGACGATCGCCAACTCCAGCGGGAAGCCAAGCTCTTGCCAGGTCCAGCCGAGTACAATGGCGGCCAACCCTAGAATCGAGCCCACGGACAGATCGATGCCGCCGGTGATGATGATGTAGGTCATGGGAATGGCGATGAGGCCGATCTCGGTCATGAAGCGGCCTTGCTGCAAGAGGTTGTCGACGGTGAGGAATTTGTCGGTGCGGGTCGCCAGAAACAGCACGGAAACCAACATGATGACGAAGAGCACGCCTTCCTGACTGATCAAGAGCAGACGCAGCTTTTCGCCGACGGTGGGGTTTTGCGGGTTGGCTTGCTCTGATTGCACCTTGTACATTCTCCTAAAGCCGCTGGCGCCGACGGCGAATCAAATCGGCTAGCACCGTCACCAGAATAAGTAGACCTTGCACCGTCTTCAGCCAGAAGGGCGAGACGTTGATGAAGATCATGGCCGAGCGGATGAAGTTGAGCAAGAGCGTCGCCAGGGTCGAGCCGATGGCGGTGCCGGTCCCGCCCAGGATGCTGACGCCACCCACGACCGATGCGGTGATGATCGACAGCTCCAGCGCCGGCGGCGGCGTTACCTGGATGATCTGGAATTGCGTCGAATACATGACGCTGGCAATGCCGACGAAGACGCCGTTGAGTGTGAAGACGGTCATCAGCAGGCGCCGCTGGGACAAGCCGGAAAGGCGCGCTGCTTCCGCATTGCCGCCCAGGGCGTAGAAGGCGCGCCCGGTCGCGCTATAGCGCATCCACAGCACCACCACAATAGTCAGCGCGACCATGATAATAATCGGCATGGGAATACCCAGGGGCCGCATCTGCGAAAGGTGATAATCGGCGGGCATATCGGTGACGCGCTCGCCAGCGGTCCAGATGATCAAGATGCCTTTGATGATGCTGAGCATACCCAAAGTCACCACAATCGAGGGGATTCTCAAGTAGGCGACCAAAAAGCCGATGAATGCGCCGATGCCCGCCCCGACGAAAAGCGGTATCAGCCAAGCCAATGGCGAGGGCAGGCCGGCAACCACCAGCCGCCCGCTTATCACCGCCAGCAAGCCGATCAGCGAGCCGACGGAGATATCGATATTGCCGGTGACGATCACCATGGTCATACCCAGAGCCGCAACGGCAATGTAGGCGTTGCCCTGCAATATGTCGGAGATATTGCGCTCCTGTAAAAATCGTGGATTGGCGATGCCGATCACAAAAATCAGCAGCAGCAAACCAAAGAGGATGACACTCTCCTGATTACCGAAGAGTTTGGTGATGCGGTAGCGTTCTTCTGGCACGGCGCGCGGGATCACGATTTGCAGGACGGCCAGCACACCCGCGACCAGCATGATCCAAAAGGCGCTTGCCATGCTGTTGATGAATGTGGCTTCGTCGGCGGCGTAGTCGCGGAAGAAGTTGATGTAATAGACGAGGACCAGCAAGCCGGCCATGCTCATCAGCAGCGAGATGGCGCGGCTGGCTGCCGGCGTAATGACATTCCAAATGCCCAGCAGCAATATGCCCAGCCCGGCCAGCGGGATGACTTCCAGCCCGGTCTTGAACAAGCCCAGCTCGTTGGCGCTTTTGCTCTCGGTCAGGACGGCTACGGTCGAGGGGCCCCGCTCCGGCTGGACGACGAAGGGCAGCAGAGAGTAGGCGCCGAGGATAACCACCGCCAGCGCGATGCCAATGAAATGCAGCGGACGGCGCTGCACGGTGGGCGCGCGTTTCGTCTTGCTCACTGGCCAGCCCCCGCCGCTTGACGCGCTTCTTCGCTCATCATGGCGTGGGCTATGCGTTCCTGGGTCGCTTCCGCGCGTGTGAATTCGCCGACCAGGCGCCCCTCGCGCATGACCAGAATGCGGTCGCTCATGCCCAGGATTTCCGGCAATTCGCTGGAGATCATCAGGATCGCCAGCCCCTGCTCGGCGGCCAACTGGCTCATCAAGCGGTGGATCTCGGCCTTGGCGCCGACATCAACGCCGCGCGTCGGCTCGTCCATGATCAGCACTTTGGGGCTGCTCGCCAGCCATTTGCTGACCACCACCTTCTGCTGGTTACCGCCGGAGAGTTTGTTGGCGACCTGGTCGGGGCCGGTGGCGCGGATGCTGAGCTGCCGAATCGAGTGGTTTGCCAGCGCGCGTTCTTTGGCGCGGCTGATGAAGGTATGCTTCGAGACCAACTCCAGCACCGCCATCGAGTTATTCTCGCGGATGGTCATCTCGCGGATTAGCCCTTGATGACCACGATCTTCGGGCACGTAGCCGATGCCGTGATCCACCGCTTCGGAGGGGCGGCTGATCTTGACCGGCTGGCCGTCGAGCAGGATCTCGCCTGATTCGGCCGGCAGCACGCCGAAGACGACTTGCGCGGTCTCGCTGCGCCCAGAGCCGACCAAGCCGGCCAAGCCCACGATCTCGCCGGCGCGCACGCTGAATGAGATATCGCGGGTCAACGGCGGCCGATTGAGATTGCGCGCCTCCAGCACGACAGCGCCAATCTCGGCTGTCTGCTTGGGGAAGAGGTTTTCGATGGTGCGCCCGACCATCATGCTGATGAGTTCGGCTTCGTTGGTGGCGCGGACGTCTTGCGTGCCGATGTACTCGCCGTCGCGCAGCACGGTCACGCGGTCGGCCAGTTCAAAGACTTCGTTGAGGCGGTGGCTGATGTAGATGATGCTGACGCCGCGCTCGCGCAGCAGCCGCACAATGCTGAAGAGCTGCTCGACATCGCTTTCGGTCAAGGCGGCAGTCGGCTCGTCCATTATCAGGATCTGCGCATCCAGCGAGAGCGCCTTGGCGATCTCCACCCGCTGGCGATTGCCGACATTCAGCGTGCCGACTTTGGCGCCGACATCAAGATTGTGGATATTGAGCTCCGCCAGCAGCGCAGCCGCCTGCGCTTCCATCTCTTCCCAATCTATAGCCTGGAAGCCGAAGCGTTTCATCGTGGGGGCGTGGCCCATAAAGATATTCTCGGCAACCGAAAGTTCCGGGTACAAGCCGAGTTCCTGGTATATCGTGGCGATGCCGGCGGCGTGCGCCTCGCGCGGGTTGTTGAATGCTACGCGCCCCCCGCCCAGCGCAATCTCGCCCGTGTCGGGCTGATACACGCCGGAGACGATCTTGATCATGGTGGACTTGCCGGCGCCGTTCTCGCCGATCAGCGCATGCACCTCGCCGCGCCGCACATCAAATTGCGCGTCTTTCAGCGCGTGCACGCCGGGAAAATGCTTGTCGATCCCGCGCAGTTCCAGCAATACGTCGCTCATACGTTTAATCCAGCAGGGCGCGGAAGCGCCGGTAATTGTCATCCCAGGCAGCGCTGTCCTGCGGCTCAAACAGGCGAATTTCAGCGGATGCGCTCAGCAGGGCGCGGGCTTCCGCCACGCTGCCCAATTCCCCGATGGCGATCAGCTGCACGATGGCGTTGCCCGTGGCGGTGGCTTCCGCCGGCCCCGCAACCACCGGAAGGCCGGTGGCGTTGGCCGTCATCTGATTGAGCAGGGCATTGCGCGAGCCGCCGCCGATGATATGCAGCCGGTCCACCGCCCGCCCCGATACGTCAATCAACTGCTCCAGCACATAGCGATATTTGAAAGCCAAGCTGATGTAAACAGTGGCCATGATCTCGGCGTCGCTTGCGGGCAGCGGCTGCCCGGTCCGGCGGCAGTAGTCGCTGATGCGCGAGGGCATATCGCCCGGCGGCAAAAACGCGGGGTCGTCCGGATCAATGAACGCTTTGAAGCGCGCGGCGCCTTCCACCATGGCGGTCAACTGGTCGAAGCTGTAGTCCAGCCCCTGCGCGGCCCAGGTCGCCCGGCACTGATCGGCAACCCACAGCCCCATGATGTTCTTCAAAAGACGCCAGGTCTTGCCATAACCGCCTTCGTTGGTGACATTCGCCTGATACGAGGCGTCGCTGATGATGGCCTCATCCAGCTCCAAGCCCAGCAAGCTCCAGGTGCCGCTGCTCAGGTAGGCGTAATTTTCTGTGGTGGAAGGCACGGCGACGACTGCGCTGCCCGTGTCGTGGCAGGCGGGCAGGATGACATCAATGCCCTGGTGCTGGCCGATGCGCGTGCCCGGCGCCAGGATTGGCGTCAGTAGATCAGTCGGGATGCCGACGGCGTCCATCAGGTCGCGGTCCCAATCGCCGAGCGTCGGATTATATAGCTGCATGGTGGTGGCTTCGGTGAATTCACAGGTCTTGGAGCCAGTCAGCCAATAGTTGAACAGGTCGGCGATGGTCAATAGCGTAGCGGCGTTTTCCAACTGCGGGCTGCCATCACGGATGCTCGCCGCCAGCTGATAAAGCGCGTTCAGCGGCATGAACTGGATACCGGTGCGCTCGAAGACTTCGCGGCGCGGCATGCGCTCGAAGACCCATGCCATCGCGCCGTCCGTGCGCGGGTCGCGATAATGCGCCGGATTGCCCAGCAATTCGCCGGCGCTGTCTAGCAGTGCGTAGTCCACCCCCCAACAGTCCAGGCCGATGGCGGCGGCATCGGGCGCCCCGCTGATGCCGACTGTGATCTCATGCCAGAGGCGCAGCACATCCCAATGCAGCATGTTTGGCGTCTGTACCGGGATATTGGGGAAGCGATGGACTTCGTTTAAGTCAAGCGCGGCGCCGTCAAAAGCGACATCCATTACGCGGCCCGAGGTCGCGCCCAGGTCGATGGCGATGACATGTCGGGCGCTCACAGGCTCGCTCCTTCGCTGACTTTATTCGATTTGCGCGGACGGCAACGCTTGAGCATGCGCGGATCATTAATTTAATGCGCGACTACTGACGCGAGTATTATAAACCTTAGGCCCCAATTTGTCATATCCCGCCCGTCTGATGTCAGGGCAATCGCTTCAATATTTTTTAACCACAGAGAACACAGAGGGTCGCGTAGACACTGACCGTCAGCACAGAGATTTAGGTGTTTAGACGACTATACAAAGCAGTCGATGGACTGGAATACGGCAAGAAGCACCGAATAGACTTCAAATATCTCTCAAATTCACTCCTGACTTATAACGAAGCTTTCATTATTGCTTTTCTCTGCGCTCTCTGTGAACTCTGTGTTTGATTTTCCGTTCGAATTTGCGCCATTTCAGTCACTACCATTTTATGCGATTGCCCTGCGTCTGATGTGAATTTGTAATCCCCAGCCTACGCAATCCAGTCGCTTGCCCTGCGCAATACTTCCGATGCCTACGCAATCCAGTCGTTTGCCCTACGCAATACTTCCGATGCCTACGGAATCCAGTCGGCTGCCCTACGCTGACCTGTCGCTTGCCCTACGCGAACCTGACGGCCGCCCTACGGCACCTATACGCTCAGCTTAAATCACTCTAATTAAATGCAAATTAGAATATACTGTCTCGGCTTATATCTAACGAAAGGGAAATTGTCATGGCACACATGCTGGTTTCAGGGTCACACAGAAAGGTTCTGCTTTTGTTGGCCGCTTTGCTGCTGCTTTTCAGCGGCTTTGGCGGGTATCTTGTTGAAGCGCAGAGTAATTTCGGCTACGTCATGATGTCGACGCGCCGGGCAACTATGAACGAGGGCTGGGGCCACAGTTTCTTTGATGTCGACCGGCTGCTGATTGGCATGTCTCACACCAGTGGCAAGCAATTCAAGGTTTGCTTCACTGGCAGCGCCACCCCAGGCACGGATTTCCATGTTTATCAATCGTATACCAGGAATGCTGTCAGCCTGAGCGGCAATTGCTTCACCGACTCTTGGGGCTCCGGCACTTGGTTGGATGGGGCGAAGAAACGTTACAGCGTCTTGGCCGTGCAAGACAACGTCAGCGACCCCAATGAAACCATCATCGCTACCGTATCGGAACACAACAATTCTTGGGGCGGTGGATACACCCTCATCTTCCCCTCCGTCACACTCACCATACGCGGCGGCTGAGGCGCTAAACTTGCCTTACCGCCTAGCAGGTCGGTCCTGGCGGCTGTCAGGACCGGCTCCCCCTCTCGATGCCCCGTACCAGCTCCACAGTGAAATCTTCCAGCGTAGTGATATGCGCGTCCGCCAGGGCGAGAATATCCGGCGGCAGCGGGTAATCCGGGCTGGGCGCGGCTACCGCATACATGCCGGCCGCTTTCAGCGAGCGCAAGCCATTGGCTGAATCTTCAATGCCGAGGCTGGCTGCCGGCGGCACGCCCAGAGCCTTCAGCGCCTCCAGGTAGATATCCGGCGCCGGCTTGCCTTGCGCGACTTCATCGCCATAAATCATCACTTCGAATACCTGATCCAAGCCGGTGATGCTGAGCACCGCTTTGATGATCTCGGTGGGCGAGCCGGAGGCCAAGCCGACGCGGAAATGCCGCTGCATCTGGCTGACCGATTCCAGCGCGCCCGGGCGGGTGGGCATTCGTTTTTCATAGTGGGCGATCACCCGCGCTTTCATCTCGGCGATGATCTCGTCAATCGTCTCGTCCAGCGCCAGCTTCTCCTGCATAACGCCGGCCCAGCCGACCGTGCTGCGCCCCATCGCCAGCCGCTGGAATTCGTCAGTCCATGCCAGCCCGCGCTCCCGGGCGAATTCGACGCGCGACTGGTCCCAATAGACTTCGCTGTCGACGAGCACCCCGTCCATGTCAAAGATCACCGCTGCTATTGGCATGTTCTCACTTCACCTGCAAATGTAGGGGCGACATATTATGTCACCCGTTTTTCATGTCGCGGCTATTGCGGGCGACTTAATAGTTCGCCCCTAGTCTTCGATAATGCGGGGATTAAACCGCTTGAGCCGCCGGTGGATCCACCACGCCGATGGTCAGCAGGATATTGGCGAATATTCGCTGCTCGCCCGTGGCGATGACCAGGCAGCAATCGTCTTTGCGCGCTTCGTCGTAGAACTCGAATCGTTCCAGGGGCGTCAGCTCAACATCGGCCGGCAGCATACTGCGGAAGTCGGCGTAAATGCTCGGCTCGGCGCCATCATCGCGCCGCATGACGCGAGCAGCCTCCACCGGCGTCGCGCTCAAGACCGCCGCCAGCACATCGGTTACGCTGACCATGCCCGGCGCCAGATTGAGGTAAACCCGCTGGGCGCGCGGGTTGGCGCCGGTGACGAAGGGGTAGTTGCCGTCGGGTATCAGTATGGTCGAGCCGTGCCCGGCTTGCCCCAGCGCCTCGAGAATTTGCGGGTGAATCAGTTTGCCCTGTATCATTCCAAGCTCCTGCCCAAGCTCCTGCTTCGATTTACAGCTTTTTGATGCGGTCGCCGACGCGAATCTCGCCATCCACGATGACTTTGGTGTAGACGCCGCGCCGCCGCTCTCGATTGCCCTCGTCGGTGCCTGCCCACTTGCGCGCTGCCCCGCCAAAGCGTCGGGCGAACTTGGTGCAGCCGGTATGCGGCAGGCTGGAAACTTCCATGACAACCTCGCCGATCTGCAGGCGTGTGCCCGCTGGCAGGTTGTCCTGCGAGATGTCCAGGTCGACGAATAGCTGATCGCCCGCCAGCGACCAACGCGAGCGGTCGCCGCTGAGCAGCTGAATCACGCGGCTGTTCATCATGGTGATTTGCGCGTCGGGGTCGGCGCTGCGCCGCAGCCAGTCATCGCCGGCCAAGCCAGCCTCCGCGCTAAAGGCAGCGCTTTCCAATTCCTCGCGCTCTTCGGGCTTCGGGCGCCGCACGATCATTTCCACGGCGCCCATGTCCTGCGGCGATTTCATCGTCTGCCGCCAGCTCGCTTCCAAGTCGGCAATGGTCAAGGTGGCTTGCATCATGCTCTCCAAAAACTTATGGTCGTCTGTCGAAAGACTATACGTCAAAACGAGTGTATTGTCTTGTGGAAGTTAGGCCGGTGCTGTTATGTTAAGCGCAGATAATAACGTAGAGGAGCCCGGAGAAAATGTCAATTGAACACAGTCGTCTGGGACGACACGGCGTATTGGTCAGCAATTTGTGCCTGGGCACGATGAATTTTGGCTGGCAGACATCAAAAGCGGACGCTTTCGCCATCATGGACCGCGCCCTGGAGTTGGGCATCAACTTCTTTGATACGGCTGATGTCTACGGCCGCCAGGTCGAATACGGCTTGACGGAGGAGATCATCGGCGAGTGGTTCGCGCAAGGCGGGGGCCGCCGCGATGCTGTGGTCTTGGCGACCAAAGTCTACAACCCGGTCAGCCGTGCGGAATACCTGCCCGAGCCCAATCGCGATATCCGCAGCCTGTCCGCCTACAAAATTCACAAACATTGCGAAGGCAGCCTGCAGCGCATGCGGACCGACCATATCGACATCTACCAGATGCACCACGTCGATCGCGATTGCTCCTGGGCTGAAGTCTGGCAGAGCTTCGACAGCTTGATCGGGCAGGGCAAAGTGGTCTACATCGGCTCCAGCAATTTCGCCGGCTGGGATATCGCCACCGCTTGTCAAGAAGCCGACCGGCGGCATATGCTGGGATTGGTCAGCGAGCAGAGCATCTATCATCTGGATAACCGCGCCGTTGAATTGGAGGTCATCCCGGCTTGCCGTCATTATGGCCTTGGGCTGATACCCTGGAGTCCGCTGGGCGGCGGCTTGTTGGGCGGCGCGCTGGAAAAGGTCGAAACGGGCCGGCGCAGCAATCCCGACTTTGTCGCCAGGGTTCAAGACAAGCGTCCGCAATTGGAAGCCTGGGAGAGCCTGTGCCGCGAGATCGGCCATCCGCCCGCCGAGGTTGCTTTGGCCTGGCTGCTGCACAATCCCGCCGTCAGCGCGCCGATTATCGGACCACGCACCATGGAGCAATTGGAGAGCGCCGCCCGCGCGACAGCCATCAGACTCGACCAGGAAACGCTGCGAAAGCTGGACGAGATCTTCCCCGGACCCGGCGGCGAAGCGCCAAAAGCCTACGCGTGGTAGATGATGTTGCGCGCGGCAGTTTCCATAGCAGCCGGCGCTATTGACTGCGACCCGGCTGCGCTGGCCACAGGCGCGGATTTACTTCAGCGCGCGGCAAGGGCTAATTTGCATTGCCCAATGGCGACGGATACTATCTGTGTATGAGTGGTGAGCGGCTATTGGAGCGAGATATGTTCAGATTGACGAATGTTGCCAAAAAGCGCGCATTACTCGTGCTGATTTTGAGTCTGATGCTTGTGGCTGCCTGGCCTGCCGCAGCAGCAGATATCTACATCGACTACACATGTACCTTGCATAGCGCGATCAACGCCGCCAATAAAGACAGAGGGCGACAGGATTGCGAGGCGGGCAGCGAGGGCGACACCATCATCTTCACACGAGATGACAGACCCCGGTCAGGAGATCAGCCATTAATCACGGAAGACCTCGAAATCAACGGCAGAAACCACACAATCAACGCGGACAAATCTGGCCCTGTCTTCGAGGTCAACGATGCCCACCTGGTAATCAGGGATATTAAGATTAAGTTCGAGGGAACCAGGAGCGGTCCCGCTTTTGAAGTCACTGATGGCAAGCTGACGCTAATCAATGTCGTGGTCGAAAATTGCAAACGAGGCATCAAGCAGAAATACAGTCACACGACCATTCGCGGCGCTTCGAATATCTGCGAACTGAACGCCGATGAAGTTGTGGAAGGCACCGGGACTACTGATCTTTCCCTGCCGCCGCCAGAAGCGCCCCAGACCTGTGGCGAAGTGCCGGCTGAGGTGGCAGTGGTTTCAGCGACATACGGTTTGGCGAGCGGCGTACAATGCACACAGCTTGACGGGGCCGGCATCGGTATTCAGTCCCTAGTCGACGCCGGCTTTATCTCGGCAATTAATCTTTGGGGATACGTCGAGCAGGGCGTCGAAATATGTTTCCCGCAATTGGGCTCGCTAGTCTTCATTGATACCGCCATCACCCCGCGCACGGTGTCAGCGCTAGACACCTACCGCAAGGGCAATAGCTCCTGCGCCCACTTGATGCGCCCCGGCACTGTGGTCCTGTTGCCGGGCCAGCCGCCGACGGCCAGCGCGCCTGTTGCGGCCGTGCCAGCAGAAAGCCCGCCGGCGCCTGTTCAGCCGCTGCCGACGGCTGGTTGTCATATCCACACGACGGGCAACCTTAGGCTGCGCGCTGCCCCGTCTCTGGATGCCGAAACACTGGGATATATCCCACGCGGCTCAAACCTCAATTCGCCCTCCAGAACCACCTTTTGGTATCAAGTTACTTACCGGGGGCTGACGGGCTGGATCGGACAAAAATACGTCAGGGCGAATTGCTGATTAGGCAGGGCGCCAGGTTCCCCCACCCCAAACCCCTCCTGCCATAGAGATGGCGAGGAGGGGCTGGGGGATGGGGGTTGTAGCGGCACAGATTTTCGTATGACTAACTTGGAACTGCTTCTGTAGATAGATTTAATTTCACGGCATACTTGGTTGTACTTCTGCCCCGCGCCAAGCCCGCAATCTGAATTTACACATAATTTACAATTCGCCACTCGCGACAGGTCATTCACGTGGTACAGTATATTTACAAAATTCTGAATCAACAGAATAATAGGAAGGGAGTAAATCACATGTACCGCATCATGGTCGCAATACTTGCCGCGTTTGCTCTGCTTGTTGCTCTGCCCGCCCTGGCTGATGGCCACGACGCCACCATCGCCGACATAGTCATTGCCTCTGCCGAAGCTGAAATGCCGGAGTTTAGCACCTTGCTGGCTGCCGTCAGCGCTGCTGATCCGGGCATCGTGGCGGCGCTGGCCGATCCTGAGGCTGAACTGACCGTATTCGCCCCGACCGACGCCGCCTTCGCCGCGCTCGCGGAGGCCCTGGGCGAAGAGGCATTCGGCGCGATCCTGTCTGAAGAGGGGACGCCGCGCTTGAATGAAATCCTGCTCTATCATGTCGTCGCCGGCAGCCTAGGCTCGGCTGATGTCCTGGCCGCGCTGGAAGGCGCCGAGGCGGATGATATGGGGCATGTCAGCGTGCCGGTCGTCACGCTCAGCGGGCAGGCATTTGCTGTCGCCGGCACTATGGGCGAAACAGGCATTGACCTGGGCGCGGGCATCACTGTTGCCGAAGCCGGGCTCGTCCTGGACATGATCGACATTGAAGCCAGCAACGGCGTCATCCACGTCATCGACGCGGTCATCGTGCCAGAGTTGCGCACCATCGCCGATATCGTGGTTGAGCTAGCCGGCGCTGAAGAGCCGCAGTTCACCACCTTGCTGACGGCTGTCAGCGCGGCTGACCCGGGCGTACTCGAATTGCTGGCCGACCCAGGCGCCGCAGTCACTGTTTTCGCGCCGGTGGACGCCGCCTTCGCCGCGGTAGAAGGCTTGGAAGACATCGTGGCGGATAGCGACCTGCTGACGGCCATCCTGCAATACCATGTGTATCCGGGCACGGTCTACAGTTTCCAACTGGGCGGACTGGTTGATGAGATGGGCAATGTCGCGGTCGCCATGGCCAATGGCAGCGAAGCCGCCATCTCAGTGAGTGAAATGGGCGTGATGATCGACGGCGCAAACATCGTACTTGAGCTGGTCGACATTGAAGCTAGCAACGGGGTCATCCACGTCATCGATGCCGTCATCGTACCTAGCGCTTAGGCGCATTGCCTGACCCACCGCTGCAATCGGCAGAAGCCCCCGTCTAAGGATGGGGGTCTTTTTGCGTATTCTGGATATTGCGTGGCGAAGCTTAACTGTCGCCGGCTGACAACAGCACTTGCGCAATATGCCGTACGGGAAGCGTCAGCTGTTGCCGCGCGAATTCTTGCCGCAATTGCGTGATGCAGCCGATATTGCCCGAGACGACCAGGCCCGGCTCGGCAGCCAGGATCGACTCGGCTTTGCGCCGCGCCAATTCGGCCGCGATCTCCGGCTGGTCGATGTTATAGGTACCGGCCGAGCCGCAGCACATGCCGGCATCGGCGATTTCCACCAGGCGCAGGTTGGGAATGGCAGCCAACAGCGCGCGCGGCTCGCTGCCATGGCCTTGCGCATGCAGCAGATGGCAGGCGTCCTGATAGACAACGCGGCGCTCGCTTGGAAATCCCTGCATCTCGCGCAGGCCCAGACGAGCCAGGTAGGCGCTGAAGTCGATGACTTTGGACGAGAAGGCAGTTGCGCGCGCAGCATCCGCCTGGCTCTTGAAGAGCAAGGGGTAGTCTTTCATGCCGGAGCCGCAGCCGGCCGCCGTGGTAATGATGGCGTCCACATCTTCAGGGATGCAGCCGAAGTTGCGCCGGGCGAGGTCTCGGGCGCGCTTCTCCTCGCCCACGTGCAGCAGGATCGAGCCGCAGCAGCCTTGCTGGCGCGGGATATGCACCTCGACGCCATTGCGCGCCAGGACATGCGCGGCCGCGTGACTGATCTCCGGCGCCAGCACATCCTGCACGCAGCCCAACAGCAGAGCCACTTTTCCGCGCTGCTCGCCCTGGGCGGGCAGAACCGGCGGCAGAGGCTGCGCCGCTGGCAGACTGTCGGGCAGCAGACTCAGCATGGCGGCGAAAGCGTCGGGCAGCGCAGGCAGCAGCGCCTTGCCCAGTTTGCCGGTCAAGGCAGCCAGCCGGAAGCGCCGCGGATAGGGCAAGGTCTCGCAGATGAGCTTACGCGACAGCGCGTCCATCGGCGGGCGTTGCCGAACCTTCTCTTGCATGGTGCGGTAGCCGACCAGCAGATCGCCATATTCCACGCCGGAGGGGCAGGCGGGCACACAAGCCATGCAGCCCAGGCAGCGGTCGATATAGGGCTGCGCTTCGGCGGCGGGCAGATTCTCTTCCAGCACATTCTTCATCAGGTATATGCGGCCGCGCGGCGAATCCATCTCCTCCCCCAGCAGGTTGTAGGTCGGGCAGGCTGCCAGGCAGAAGCCGCAATGTACACACTTTTCGACGGCTTCGGCCATTTCCGGCGCGCGCAGGTCATCGCTTACGATTTGATGGCGCATCTCTTTAGTTCTCCACGCTGCTTGCGTTAAGGGAGGCAACGATGCTGGTCATCCTTATGGGCGCCCTACACCAGCTTATGCTGCGGATCCAGCACTTGTTTGACGCGCGCGGACAGCTCCCCCTCCAGCGGCGCGCCGATGACCGGCTTCTCGACCTGGCCTCGCAAGCACAGTCCGCTCAATCCCAGGTCCCCAAGCGCGATTGCCAGGTTCGCGACGTCATCGGTGGCTACCCAAGCCACATTGCCGCCGACGCCGTATCGCCGCTGCGCCCCACTGATGGCGGCGTCGAAGTCCGCGACCTGCTTGGGAGAAAGCACAACTTTGACGACGGTTGCGCCCGCTAATCCCGCCAGCGGCTCCCATAGCCCGTCTACTTCGTCGACATCCGATACCGCCTGAGCCGCCGTCTCGCGCTGGACACTCTCAGTGAAGCGCGCCGCCCGCTGCTGCAAAGTCTCGGCAAAACCGCCCAGCCGCGCCAGCAACGACCAAGCGCTGCCTGCCTCCCCCTGATTCATCGGGGGGAATGAGGGGGGTGGCAACAGGTCCAGCGCGTCCAACTCAAAGGCGCTGCCGTTGATGCAAACGATGGCGGCCAGCGCCGCTTCCAACTGCTCATAGCGGAAACTCAAACTGTGAAAGCGCGGCACATCGGGAAAGACCTTGAAGGTCAACTCGGTCATAATGGCGTATTGACCCAGGCTGCCGACCAGAAACTTGCTCAAGTCGAAGCCGGCCGAATTTTTCACCACCTTGCCACCCACGCGAAAGGCGCGCCCGACGCCATCGACCACCGCCGCGCCCAGGATAAAATCGCGCACGCCGCCGTAACGGTATCGGCGCGATCCTGAGAGGTTGGCCGCGACTGTTCCGCCAATCGTGGCGCAGTCCGGCAGCAGCGGGTCGAAGGGCAGGTATTGTCCTTGCGCTGCCAGCGCCGCCGAGATTTCCGCCACAGGTGTGCCCGCGCGGACGGTGACGGTGTATTCGCTCGGTTGATATTCAATGATGCCGCTCAGCGCGGAGACATCGGCCAGCGCGGCGTCTAGTGCCGAAGGGCGCAGCGCCGTCTTGGTGCCATTGCCAACGACGTGCACGCGCTCGTTGTCGCGGACGAAGTCTTGAATTTCCTGGGAATTGCGCAGGGCGTTTCCTGTCATTCGCGCGAAATCACCCCTTGCCGTTCCAGCGGGTGCATGCCCTGCAACGTCAGCGCGGGCGCCTCGCTACCGGGGAACATCTTGCCGCGATTGGCAATTTCTTTGGGGTCGATGGCCCGGCGCAGCGCCTGCATGATATCGAGTTCTTCTTCGCTGAACATGGCTGGCATATAATCGCGCTTCTCCATGCCGATGCCGTGCTCGCCGGTGATTGAGCCGCCCAGCGCAACGCAGAGCGCCAGAATCTCGCCCGCCAGCTGCTCGGCTTTGTGCAGCGCGCCCGGCTCGCGCCCGTCATACAGTATCAGCGGGTGCAAGTTGCCATCGCCGGCGTGAAAGACATTAGCGACATCCAGCCCATATTTCTGCTTGAGCGCGTTGATCTCCAGCAGCGCCTCGCCCAAGCGGCTGCGCGGCACCACGCCATCTTGCACGATATAATCCGGGCTCAAACGCCCGACAGCGGAAAATGCGCTTTTGCGCCCTTGCCAGATGCGCGTCCGCTCTGCTTCGCTCTGGGCCACCCGCGCCTCGAAAGCGCCCGATTCTTCGATGATGCCGTTGAGTCGCTCGAACTCGGCTTCGACTTGGGGCGCCTCGCCTTCCAGCTCGACGATGAGCAGGGCTTCGGCATCCGGGTAGCCGGCATTGACCGCGGCCTCAGCCGCCTTGATGGCCAGCCGGTCCATGATTTCCATGGCGCCGGGCAATAATCCCGAAGCCACCACCATCGAGACCGCATCGCCGGCTCGGCCCAGATCATCGTAAGCGGCCAGCACGGTGCGGTAGCGCTCTGGCTGCGGCATGAGGCGCACGGTAATCTCCAGCGCGATGCCAAAAAGCCCCTCGGAGCCGATGAATAGCCCAATCACATCGGGCCCGATGCCGACCCCCTCCAGGCTCTCGCTGCCAAATTGCGTCACTGTGCCATCAGCCAGCACCACCTTCATGCCCAGGACATGGTTGCTGGTCATGCCATATTTCAGGCAGTGCGCGCCGCCGCTGTTAAAGGCGATGTTGCCGCCGATGGTGCAGATCGACTGGCTGGACGGATCGGGCGCGTAATATAAGCCGTATGGCTGCGCCGCCTCGCTGATGTGCAGGTTGACCACGCCTGGCTCGACCACGGCGATGCGCTGCTGTGGATCCAGCCGCTTGATGCGGTTCAGCCGATTCAAGCCGATGACCAGCCCGTCAGCGATGGGCAGGGAACCGCCCGACAGGCTCGTGCCGCTGCCGCGCGCCACGAAGGGCACCGCCATTTCGTGACAGAGGCGCACGGTGGCGATGATCTCCGCTTCATCCAGCGGTATGACAACCGCGCCCGGTTTGGTATTGAATGCGGTTAGGGCGTCGGATTCATAGGGCAGCAACTGCGCGTCGCGCGTCAGGATGCGCTCGGCGGGATAGATGCCTTCGAGTGCTTGTAGAAATGGGTGGTTCATTGGCTGATTATCTATTCTTGTCGGGCGACCCAATGGCTCGCCCCTACATATCTACTATCCACCCGTCAGCCCGTAACCAAACGCGCTTCGACCTGTTGAGCCAGTTTCTTCAGCGCCTGCTTGGCAATCTGCTTTGCCGCCACATCCAGAAGCCGTTGGCCGACCGCGGCGATCTTGCCGCCGATGCGCGCGTCGCCGGCATAATGCATGACAGTGCCGCTGCCGTCTTGCTCAAGGCGAATCGTGCCCTCGCCGCTGACGTGGCCGGCTGGACCCTTGCCCTCAACCAGGATGCGATAGCTCTCCGGCTTGTCGATGTCGGCCAACTCAAATTTGGATTCGAACTTGCCGTTGACGGGTCCCACGCGCACCGCCAGCTTGCTCTGATACTTGTTCTCGCCGATGGCTTCCAAGCCCTTCGAGCCGGGGATGATGCTGCCGAGGACGTCGATGTCCATCAGCACGTCCCAGACCAGCTCGCGTCCGGATTCAAAGTCGTAGCTGCCTTCAATGTGCATCTCGTACCTCCTGCTGCCACAATACGCTTATGATAATGAACTTCGGGCGAAATTACGAACCTGGCATCTGAGGTAGTGTATCGAATTCGGTTGAAATTCAATTTCACCACAAAGACACAAAGGCACAAAGCACACAAAGAATATGGCATATTTCGATTGAGTTCTTCGGCGCTCTCGTGTTCCTCGGCGTCCTAGATGGTAAAGAATGTGATTCAACCGAAAAGGATACATTTCCCTGATTTGAAGCCTTCGCTGTTACACGGCAATTTGATTCCACAGGGCAGTTTGGTAGAATGGCGCTACGGAAAGGATGAAAGACGCGGATTGCTATGCTAGTGGAACGGCAATACATCAGCGCGGAAAGTTTCTTTGAAATCGCCGACAGCCCAGAATACGAAGACCGCAGCGTAGAGCTCGTTGAAGGAGAGATCGTCGAGATGTCTTTGCCCGGTGGAGAGCATGGCGAAGTGTTAGCCATTCTGACAATCAGGATCGGCCATTACGTATTGGAGAAGAATCTCGGACGAGTCGCAACTGGTGACGCGGGATTCATCCTTGAGCGCAATCCTGATGGGAAAGATACAGTACGCGGTTTGGATTTGGCTTTTGTCAGCCGAAGCAAAGCCCCGGGGCCCTTGCCTAACACCCTGCTGGAAATCGCGCCGGATCTGGCCGTCGAAGTCGTCTCGCCTATCAACGAGGGGGCCGATATACGCCTGAAAACACGCCAATTGCTCAACGCGGGTACAACGATGGTTTGGATCGTATATCCTGAATTGCGCATTGTTGACATCCACAGGCGTTCCGGCGCCACCACGCTTGAAGAGGGCGACGCGCTCAGCGGCGACGACGTGCTGCCCGGTTTTGAAATCCGCGTGCGCGACATTTTCCCCGGGCCTGAAACCAGCTAAGTCCCCACCTGCAGAATCACCTTGTTGATGCCCCGCTCGTAAGCCAGATTGCTCGCGTAAGCCTCGGCGGTCTGCGCCAATTCATAGCGGTGTGATACCAGCTCCTCCAGCTTGACCTTGCCCGCCAGCGCCAGCTCAATCGCGCGCGGATAGGTGTGCTTCATGCGCCGCGACATCATGATGGTCAGCCCTTTGCGCCGCGCCACCGAATGCTGCAGCTGCAGCTTGTCATCCGGCGGGATGCCGACCAGGACCAGCCGGCCGCCATAGCGCGCCATATCGGCCGCCTGCTGCACCGAGTGGTCCGCCCAAGCCGCTTCGATCGCCACATCGACGCCGCGCCCGCCGGTCGCATTCATGACGGTGTCGGCCGGATCGCATTCATCGACATTAAAGGCATGGGTGGCGCCCCACTCTTTCGCCTTCTGCAGACGCCAATTAAATTTGTCAAAGGCGAAGATTTGTGAAGCGCCCGCCAGCGCAGCCAGCCGCGTGATCAGCAGGCCGACCGGGCCGGCGCCGAGCACCCCGACTGTGCTCGCTACACGAATCTTGGCCAGGTCAATGGCGTGGATGGCGACACCCAGCGTTTCCAGCAGCGGGCCAACTTCATCGCTCAGCGCATCCGGCAGCGGGAAGCAGTTGCGCGCGCTGACATTCATTCGCTCGCGCAAGGCGCCGTCTTCCGGGAATAGCCCGTAAAAATGGTGATTCGGGCAGAGATTGGGATGGCCATTTTCGCAGAGCTCGCAGCGCCAGCAGGGCACGGCCGGCTCGACCGCCACACGCTGCCCCAGCTCCAGCGGCTGATGATTCCCATCCAGCGCGTCGTCGCCCAGCGCGGCGATCACGCCCATGAATTCATGCCCCAGGACAACCGGGCGGCTGAGCGTCGTATAGCCGATGCGGGCGGCTTCGTACATGTGCAGGTCACTGCCGCAGAGGCCGACCGTGCCGATCGTAAGCGTGACCTCGCCCGCTGCGGGCGGCGGCGGATCCGGCTCGGCGGCGATGCGGATGTCTTGCGGTCCGTGCAGGCGCGCGACTTGCATGGCAGCTCCTCGTATGCGGATTTCCCAGCACCAATCTAACATTGTCGCGCCTAAACAGGAAGAGGGCGACGGTGTTCCTTCGCGCGCAATAGATCGTATTTAAGTCGTAAGCTTCGCCGCCCTCTCGATTTCTCTTAGATCACTAAGTCCTCCGTCTCTCAATTTATGAACGTGGTAATTCTCATTTGCAACCTTGTCGCAATTCGTAGGGGCGACTTATCAAGTCGCCCGAAAACACATGGTACTAAGGCGGGCGACCAGGTTGGTCGCCCCTACAATTTCTAACTATAAAGTGTTCGCATTTATTAGGCCAAGCGGCTATTTGTGAGCGGCTGTGGTGAATCAGCCTATGCGGAGTTCGCCAGCAGAATTTGCCCGTTGAGAATCACCTATTGCGTTTTGTCGCCTTACGCGCAGCCATGTGGTATCGTCAGCGAAATCTGGAATTAAGACATGAGGTGGATGAGCGTGACGGCAACGACAGTAACGGACGAGCAAGCGCTGAACTTTCACTTGATGCACCCGGGCGGCGACAGCTCGCCGGGCGACCCCAACGCCATCTTCTTCCTCGACGGCGTCTGTCACTTGCATTACATCCTGAAGCATCAGTGGCGGGGCGAAGTGTCCTACGCCTTTGTTCACGTGACCAGCGAAGACATGCTGCACTGGATCTGGCAGACGAGCAAACTGCAGCCGGCCTTCACCGGCCACGGCATGTTCAGCGGCACCGGCTTCTTGACCAAAGAGGGATTGCCCGCCGCCATCTATCACGGGCAAAATTCCGGGCGCAACTTTATCGCCCTCGCCAAAGACCGCGCGCTGTCCGCCTGGGAAAAGCCCTACGCTATTGAGCCCCTCACCGAGTCGGGCGATCAGCCGGTTATGACGCACTGGGATCCGGATTGCTTCTTGATCGGCGATAGCTACTACGCCATCTCTGGCGGCCAGAAACCACCGATTTTGCGCTCGCATGACTTGCTGACCTGGACTTATCTGGGCGACTTCTTGCAGCACGAACTGCCGGATACCGCCATCGGCGAAGACATCTCCTGCCCCAATTTCTTTCAACTCGGCGACAAGTGGATGCTGCTCTGCATCAGCCACCCCTACGGCTGCCGCTATTACCTGGGCGACTGGGACAGCGCGGCCGAGCAATTCCTGCCGCAGTCTCACGGCCGCATGAATTGGCGCCGCCCGCAGCAGTCGCTTTACGCGGCGCTGGATCGCGATTATTTCGCGCCGGAGTCGGTGCTGACGCCCGATGGACGGCGTGTGATGTGGGCTTGGCTGCGCTCGCTGCACGTGGACATCGCCGAGCGCAGCATTCAATCGCTGCCGCGCGAATTGTGGCTGGGGCAGGATGGGCAATTGCGCCAGCGCCCGCTGCGCGAATTGGAGACGCTGCGGCACAATCACGTCCGGCTTGATCAGGTCGAAGTCGCGGCGACCAGAACCGATGACGAACTGCTGGCGAGCGCGCCCATCGCCGAATTGGATGGCGATGCTTACGAGATCGAAATCGTGATCGAGCGCTCTCAAGCCGAGCGCAAGCGCTTTGGCGTACAGCTTTTCGCTGACGAGGGACGCGCGGGACTGCCCGTGCTCTTCCTGCCGGAGTACGGCCGCCTGCGCGTCGGCGATACGGAAGCGCCCTTCGCTGTCGCTGATTTGCCCGCTGACGAAGACCTGCGCTTACGAATCTTCATTGACAAGTATCTGGTTGAAGTCTTCGTCAACGACCGACAAGCAGTGGTCGCCTGTGACATGGATTACCGCGCCGCCAATAATTTGCGTGGTTATTCCTTTCACGCGCCGACGGTCTTTCGCTCGGTCGATATCTGGCGCATGAAAGCGACCAACCAAGGCTTCCTTGACGCAAGAGCAAGCCGCATTTGGGAAGTCGACGAAAGCTAACACAGCGGCCGCCGGTCCAGAGTGCAGTGGCAGCGGAAATACTCGTCTTGGCTAGCTGTCGGCCGCGTCCAGAGCCGCCTGCTGCTCGGCGATCATCTCCGGACTGCATGCCAGCCCGGCCAAGAATGCCGCGTCCGCCGCTTGCCGCTCTTCCAATGTCATGTCTCGCAGCGCCGCTTTTTTGTCGTCCAAGTCGCTTGCCGCGCCTTCCGATCTTTCCCCGCCTTCTATGACAAAGTTCGCCCTTGCCAGCATGTCCTGGGAGATCTCGATTCCCTGCTCGGCGGCAGTGTCGAGGTTTATGGCCACGCCGAAACTGCGCGACTGATTGATGGCCACATCCGCCAGATCGACTTCGCCGCTGAGGTAGGCATGCAGCAGGCGCGCGGCAATCACGCCTTCTTCGTAGAAACTGTGAAAACCGGCGGCAATGGTCACACCGTTGTACACCTGCTGAATGATGGGCGCGTAGAGCGGAATGCCGTACTCGGCCGTCATCTGTATCAAGTTCGGCGTAGCCTGTAAGGTCAAGGGATTCACTGACATAACGATGGCTTCGACGCCTTTGCCCAGCAAACTCTCCACTGCGACATTCACATCCGTCAGTTGGACGGCGGAAACGACCTCCACCGTCAAGCCGAGCGATTCGCCGATCTGCGTGATTAATCTGGAACCAACGATGCTCGTGGGCTGGTCGGGCGATTCAATCGTGCCAACGACCTTGAGATCGGGATTCTGCACCAAGACCAGCGGAACATAATCGGCAAAGGAGAGCAGCGGCTGCGTGCCGGTGACGTGAGCGGGCTTAATGCAGGCGGAATCAGCAATGCCGGTGGCGTAGGGCGTGGTGACCAGGCTGAAGAGAATCGCCGGCGGGTCATCCAGGTCTCGTGTCGCGTTGACCGCGGCCTGAGCCACTTGCGTCGTGACGGTCACGATCGCGTCCGCGCCCTTGTCCAATACCTCTTCGACTATCAAATTCACCGATGACAGATCGAAACCGGCGTCTCGATACAAGAGATTGATGTTCTCGCCCTTGAGATCATAGGATTCATTCAAGGCGGAGCGTTCCGCGGACGTCAAATAACCGTAGGCTTCCAACGAGTCCAGGATCCCGTTTGTCGCCTCCGTGACAGGAACCGCTGCCGCATAACGCAGGAATGCGATGGTGGGCTTGTCGTCGTCTTGCGCCAGGGCAGCCGGCGTCAACAGCAAAGCCAGAACGATTAAAGCAAGCAATGTCTTCCGAAGCATGTGAAACTCCCTGAATTATTCGATTTGATTTACTCAACCGCCGGCGTCCAGCGCCGCCCGCTGCTCGGCGATCATCGCGTCGCTGCATTGCAGGCTTGCGAGGAAGGCTGAATCGTCTGGGCTTTGGGCGCCACTCGCGGCCAGGAAGGAGACGCCTGCTTGCACAAGCGACTCGAGCATCTCCGCTGGCAGCTGCAATTTGCCGTTCACCAATTCGACATCGGGGAAGGCTGCGGCGGCCGCTTCCAAAATGCCCATTACGGTGGCTGAATCCATGCCGCCGAAGTAGTCCTCAAACAGTCGCGGCGATAACTGTAGCATTCCGCCTGTCACCGCCAGGTCCGCTGCCGCCAGCAGCTCGTCGTCAATCTCAATATCCTGCGCCCGAGCCAAATCCACATTCATGCCAACAGCCAAGCCCTCAACGGAGCCGATGCCGGTGTTAGCAATTTCGATTTCGTCGTTCAGGTAGGCAGCCAACACTATGCCGGCGTCGATGCCTTCTTGATAGTGGCGGAAACCGCCGATGCCTAGCGTCGCGCCCACAGTAACCCCACCAGTAGTGACATGGTAAATCGGTATGTCATATTCCATAGCGACGCCTGCGATGATGGGCGTACCCAGTGTAACTAAATTATCGGCTGGCAGCAGAAAGACTTCTACGCCTTTGTCGATGAGCCCTTGCGTCGCGGCGCGCAAATCTGGCAGCGCGACAATCGCGGCGGTTTCGACAGCCATCCCCAGCGCTGCAGCGTTTTCCTGTATGCTTTCTACACCGAAAGCGCCAGGCAGACTAGACGAGTGGAATATGGTGCCGATTGTCTGCAAACCAGGGTTGTACAATAGCAGCATCGGGACAATCTCTTCATACGGAACGCGGGCTTGGATGCCGGTAACATGATCGGGTTTGATGCAGGGAGCATCCGCAATCCCGGAATAGAAGGGAGTGGATACGCCCGTAAACAGGACGACTGGCGGGTCATCCATATCTAGTGTGGTATCCACAGCAGTCACGGTGACCACTGTTGTTGTCGTAAGCAGGACATCCGCGTCTTGATCGATGGCATTGTCAATCATAATGGGCACCAGAGACAAGTCAAAGTCGGCAGTTCCCCAAATGATGTTGAGGTTTTCGCCTTGCAGGTCCTGGCGTTGAGCCAACGCGGCGCGTTCTTCCGCATTGATGAAGCCCCGCGCTAGCAGCGCTTCTAGGATGGCGTTTTCTGTTACATCGATATTAACAAATTCGCCCAGCCCCAAAATCGCGATAGTCGGCTTGTCGTCGTCTTGCGCCAGGGCGGCCGGCGTCAACAGCAAAGCCAGAACGAATAATGCAAGCAATGTCTTCCGAAGCATGTGCAACTCCCTGAATTATTCGATTTGACTTACTCAACCGCCGGCGTCCAGCGCCGCCCGCTGCTCGGCGATCTTCTCCTGCGTGCATTCCAGCCCGGCCAGGAATGCCAAATCCGCCGCGCGCCGTTCTGCCAGGGGCATATCCGGCAGCACGATGTCCGCTTCCGGATACTGCGCCGTCACGCCTTGGGCCGACTGCCCGTCTTCCACGATATAAGCCGCCCCATCCAGCAGCGCCTGAGATATCTCGACATCCTGCAAATCAGCCGCGTCAAGATTGACGGCAAAAGCGAAATCATCGCTTTCGTAGATGCTCGTCGTCGCGATATCGTAATCCCCGTTGAGATGCGCCACCAGCATATTGCCCGCGATCACGCCCTGCCGGTACAAGCCGTAGAATCCGCCGCCGATCGTGCCGCCGCGGTAGGCGTTCTGTGGCGCGGAGAAGACCACCGGCAAGCCGTAGTCATGCGACAAGGACAAGAGCAGGTTGAAGCCCTGAAATGTGAAGATCGGGATGATGATGGCTTCGGCGCCCTTATCGGCCAAACTCTCGACCGCCTGATACAAGTCCGGCGTCACAATGATCGCTTCGGCTTCGATGGTCAAGCCCAGCGACTCGCCGATTTCCTGCATCCGCGCCACGCCCACTTCACTGGCGCGCTGTTGCGGCGAATAAATGGCGCCGGCTACTTTCATGTCCGGGTCTTGCATCAGCAGCAAGGGCACGATGTCTTCGTAATTGGTGACGGGCCGCGTGCCGATTACGAAGTCCGGCTTGACGCAGGCCGCGTCGGCCACGCCAGTGATATAGGGTCCGGACGCGACTGTGAAGATCAGCTTGGGCGGGTCAAGAAAATCGCGGATGGCGTAATAGGCGATTTGCGTCATCTGCGTCGTGAATGTCATCAGGACGTCAGCGCCTTTGTCGATGGCTTTGTCGATGATGGCGTTCGCCTCCATGCGGTCAAACAGGGCGTCGCCGTAAATGATATTGATATTCTCGCCTTCGATAGATCGCTCGTCATCCAGCAGGGCGCGCTCGTCCGCATTGATGAATTCGTAAGCCTGCAGCATATCCAGGATGGCTTTCTCCGCCAGCGCGACATTGCTCGAATCGCCCCATTTCAAGAAAGCGACCGTGGGTATGCCGTCATCTTGCGCCAAGGCGGCTGGTCCAGCCAGCAGCCATATCACTACTAGCCACAGCAAAGCTCTCTTTGTCAAGTTGTTCCTCCAGCGTTGTGATTCCTGGCAATATCGATCTCTACTGAATTAAAAGCCCGGGCCTGTCTCGCGCAATTGCCGGCTCGCAGACCTAAGCCAGCAACTGCCGATCCGAAAGTTCGGCGTTGCTGTCCAAAGAATGGAAGCGGTCGATCAGGTCTGACGGCTTCAGATTGCGGCGCTCTTCGCCTTCAATTTCAAAGACGATCCGGCCCTGGTTCATCATGATGACGCGGTCCCCCAACTGGCAGGCCTGCTGCATACTGTGGGTAATCATCACTACACACAAGTCGTCCGCGCTGGCCAGCTGCTCCGTCACCGAAATCACCTGCTCGGCCGCGTTGGGGTCCAGCGCCGCCGTATGCTCATCCAGCAGCAGCAGCTTCGGCTTGGTCAAGGTCGCCATCACCAGCGTAATCGCCTGCCGCTGGCCGCCGCTAAGCAGCGCGACATCGGCGTCGAGCCGCTGCTCCAAGCCCAAATGCTGCTGCTCCAATTGCTCGTAAAACCAGGATTCATGCGCCTGCTTCACATCGCGGCGGAAACCCGCTTGCCGCCCGTGAATCGCCGCCAACGACAAATTCTCGCGTATCGTTAAGCCCGGGCAGGTGCCCAAACGCGGATCCTGAAATACACGCCCGATGTCGTGCGAGCGCTGGTATTCCGGCTTGTAGGAGATGTCGTCCCCATCCAACACAATGCGCCCCGAATGCGGCTGAACCGCGCCCGAAATCACATTAAAAAGCGTACTCTTGCCGGCGCCGTTGGAGCCAATCACGGTGATGAACTCGCCATCCGCCACGGATAAGGAGACATCTTGCAGCGCCCGCACTTCGTTGGGCGTGCCTTCGTTGAATGTTACCGAAACATTTTCGAGTGATAGCATAAGCCCGCCTAGCCGCCGTGTCGCTGTCTGTAGGTCTTCCAGCGGTCATAGAGCCGGGGCGCGCCCAGAGCCGCCAACACCACCAGCGCGCTAACAAACTGGATATCGGTCGTCGGCAGGTCCAGGGCGCTGAAGATCCAGGCGCGCGAGATATCAAAGACCAGCATGCCGGCAATCGCCGCCACCAAAAGCTGACCCACGCTGCGCGGCCGCAGCAGCACCTCGCCGATGATCACCGCCGCCAAGCCGCGTATGATCAAGCCGAAACCCAGGCTGACGTCCGCGAAGCCGAATTGCTGCACCACCATTGACCCGGCGATGGCCGCCAGCCCGTTCGCCACCATCAGCCCAATCGCAATCATCATGTAATGATTTAAGCCGGTCGCCCGCACCATTTGCGCGTTCTTGCCCGTCGCTCGTATGGCCAAGCCAATCTCCGTGCGCAAGAACCAATATAGAATCACCAGCACGATGATCACGATGGCGCCGAATATCATGATCTCCAGCAGATTGGTCGATTGCCGCCGCATTTGATCGCCAAATTGCTCGACCAGCCAATTGCGGAAAGTCTTCGAGTGCCGGCTGATCAAGGTCTCTTCGCCCAGCAAGGGGATATTGCTCCTGCCGTCCATAATGTGCAGCGTAACCGTGTAAGCCGCTGTGATGACGATGATGCTGGCCAGCAAACCTTCGATTTTGAAAATGATGTCTATCAGCGCGGTCGCCAGCCCGGTCAGCGCGCCGGCGGCGAAGGCGGCGACGATGGCAAACTCGGGGCTGTGCCCGTTGACGATGAGTATCGCGCAGGTCGCGCCGCCAATAGGAAAAGCGCCGTCCACCGTCAAGTCGACGAAATTCAGCACGCGGAAGGTCAGGAAGACTGTGACGCCGGCCAGCGCGTAGCCCAGGCCCTGGCCGATGGCGCCGATATTGACGTTGCCGACGGACATAAAGAAGGCCACGACCACTGCCAGCGCAATCACGCGCAAGGCGAACTGGAGCCCGGCGCCGGCAGCGCGTGATTGAGACTGTTCGCCCGCGGATGTTGCAACTGTCATAGAGAGACGCTCAGTATGCAAATGTGATTTGACTGTCGAATTCCATCTAAGTTGAAGTATATATCGGAGCGGACAAATAAATCAATAATGGCACGCCAATTTGCGCCCGTTATCGACGGGCATCTCCGCTGAATCGTGGCAATGCGCTATGGTAATATTGTCTGCAAGTTGCAGAAACTGAAGTGACAGGCAAAACGCCGTGCTTGCTAAGAGGCCAATTGACAGGCTAACGATAAAAGGATTCAAATCCTTACAAGATGTGGAGCTGGAGTTGGGCAAGCTCAACGTGCTGATTGGCCCCAACGGCGCGGGGAAGAGTAATCTAGTCAGCTTTTTCCGTATGCTTGTCGAAATGCTAGGAAGAAGACTACAGGTTTGGGTGGCTAAGCGTGGCGGCGCCAATCGCTTACTCACACTTGGAGCGGGTCGCACACGCATACTGTCTTCTTACATTTATTTCGACGATATGTCATATCAATTGCATTTGGAACATACTGATACGGATCAGTTTACTACAAGCATGGAGAGTATCGAATATCACGAAACACCCTACAAGATTTATTCATACAGCTTAGCATCAGGCAAAGCTGAGTCACAGTTGCACGAAAATCTCGAGGTCAATGCTCCAATGCCCTATCCCAAAATCGTCTACAACTCTATGGCAAATTGGAGGGTATATCATTTTCATGATACGGGTGAAACCGCTCCAGCAAAGTTTACAGGCGGTCTCCACGTTTACCAGTTTTTGCGACCAGATGGCAGCAACTTGGCGGCATATCTGTACTGGCTGAAGCACTTTCACACAAATACATACAACCAGATTCTGAATACCGTGCGACTTGCCATGCCATTTCTCGCGGATTTTGAACTTCAGCCTAATCAGATAAGTGCTGATGAATCCACAATTCAACTCCAATGGCGGCAGATTGACAGTGAATATCCATTCCTGGCTAGTCAACTCTCGGACGGCTCGCTTCGCTTCATTTGCTTAGTTACTGCTTTAATGCAGCCAGATCCACCTTCTACGATCATTATTGATGAGCCGGAATTGGGATTGCATCCGTATGCAATTACCTTGCTAGGCGCATTGATACACGCAGCCTCAGAGAGAATGCAGATAATCGTGGCCACGCAGTCGGTGTCGCTGGTGAACCAGTTTGGTATTGAGAACCTTATCGTAGTAGAGCGTGACGCTGGAGTATCAGTATTCAAACGGCTGGACGAGAGCGATTTCGACCTCTGGTTGGAAGATTATTCAGTGGGCGAACTGTGGGAGAAGAATGTGCTAGGCGGGAGACTCAGCTAGATGTTTCGTTTATACATCATCTGTGAAGGGCAAACGGAGGAAGAGTTCGTAAACAATTTGCTTATCGACCACTTTATTTCTCGAAGAATAGTTGCGATCCCTATAGTCATTGGTAAGCCGTATCACCGTGGAGGCAAAGTCGAATACCAGCGATTGCGAACGAACATAAGAAACAGCTTGCGGCAAGAAAAGGCCTGCTATTGCACAACTCTGTTTGACTATTATGGACTTCCCAACAATTTCCCGGGAAAAGCAGAATCGAAAATGAACAGTGTTCTCAGCGATATGGCGAATACATTCAAGGCGTCTTTCGTGAATGCTCTCAAAATCGATATTGGCGAGAACTCTATGAGACGATTTATTCCATACGTACAAATGCATGAATTCGAGGCTCTATTGTTTAGCGATCCAGCGAAGATGGCAAGCGGATTCAGCAAACCAGAGTTACAAGCGACTTTAGAGGAAATTCGTAACATCTTTTCCACGCCTGAACACATCAACGACAGCCCCGATACAGCCCCTAGCAAACGAGTAGAAGGGATATTCCCGGGATACGAACGGCAAAAACCACTGCTGGGAACACTCGCCGCCCTAGAAATTGGCCTATCCAAAATCCGCCGGGAATGCCCGCTCTTTGACGCTTGGCTCAACACACTTGAAAACCTGCCCCCGCTCAGCGCCTAAACCCCCCAAAGCAGCGCCAAGCCCAGCAGCATCGTCAACAGCGCGACCACCGTCATACCGGCGCCCACCTTGGAAAAGTCGCTGAATTTGTAGCCGCCGGGCCCCATAATCAATATATTCACCGGATGCGATATCGGCGTGATGAAGGCCAGGGAGCAAGCCATAGCCACCCCTAAAGCCATGGCGCGCGGGTCAATGCCCATTTGCAGCGCGACTTTGATGGCGATCGGACCCACCAGCAGCGGCGTGACTTGGCCGCCGATGACTTGTACGACCAACATCGTCAGCAGGGCGATGACCGCAAACAGCAGCAACGGGCTGGCGTGCATCAGGCTCGCTTCCAATACCCGGCCGACGCGGTCCGCCAAGCCCGTCTCGGTGATAGCGAGACTGAGCGGCAGCATGCCGGCTACCAGAAATACCGTTTGCCATTCCACCGCCGTGTAGAACTGCTCCATCCTCAAGCAGCGCGTGAGCACCATGGCGGCCGCCCCGGCCAGCATGGCGATAGGCAGAGGCACGATATTCAAGAGGGCGAGCGCCAAGACTGTGGCCGTGATGCCGATGGCGTAAGGCGCTTTGCGGCTCTCTATGGCCTGCGCCGAGTATTCGCCAGCCGGCAAGATGAAATTGCTGTTGCGTGACAAATTATCAATGTCTGAAGATTGGCCCACGACCAAAATCGCGTCGCCTACCTGCAGATTCATCTTGCGCACATCGGTGTGGTAGCTCTGGCCGTCGCGCCAAAGCGCCATCGCCAACAACCCGGCATCGCGGTTGAGTTTCATTTCAGAAAGCGTCTTGCCAATGGCGTTGGACCGGGGCGCAATCATGATCTCAATGGGTTCAATCGGCAGCTCGTCCGCTATGGCGCGCGCGCCGCCCACGATTAACTCGGCGCCCCAAGCCAAGAGCTGCTGCAGCCGCTCATGGCGCCCGACAATTAAGAGCTCATCGCCGGGGTAAATCAATTGAGTCGATTTGGGAATGGCGATCGTCTCTCGCCCGCGCCAGACCGCCGCCACCGTCATACCTAGTTCGGCATTGATATCGCTTTCCTGCACGGTTCTGTGGGCGAGGCTCGAACCGGGCATGACGCGCACCAGCCACATCCGCTGCGCCAACTCATAGGTGTCGCGCAAGTTATCCGGACGGAAAGGTTGTATCGGCGATTGGCGGCCGGGCAGCAGGCGGCGGCCGAATAGAAGCATATATAGCAGGCCCGCCACCACTATCATGCCGCCCACTGGCAAGAAATCCAGCATGCCCAAGCCGGCGATGCCTTGGGCAATCAGCAGCTCGCTCATCAAGATATTGGCCGTCGTAAAATAAGTCGCCATGCCGCCGACGGTGACGCCGAACGCGAGCGGGATCATCAGCTTTGAGGCGCCCACGCCGCCCTCGCGCGATACTTGCAGCACAGCCGGCAGCAGCACCGCCCCCGCCGCTACATTGTTCATCAGCAAGGAAACAGCCGCCCCCGCCGACATGACCAGGGCGATCAGCTTTGCCTCGGAGCCGCGCCCATAAGTTTGCAGCTGCCTCGCCACCCAGTGCATGACGCCCGTCTGCTCCAAACCGCGCGTGATCACGAGCAAGCCGATGATGGTGATGACCACCGCGCTGCTGAAGCCGGAAAGGGCGGCGCTGGCCGGCACGAGCTGTGCCAGCGCGACCATTAACAGGACAAGCAAGGCGATGAGGTCGATGCGCAGCCGCGTGAAGGCGATCAGGGCGAGCAAGACGACGATGATGCCGATGACGGTGAGTTCGGGGATGGTGAGCATGGCGCAAGTATACACTGAGGCAATTAGGGCAGTATAGTTCGCTAGGGCAATTGCATCAAAATGATAGCGGTTGAAAAGGTGGGAATCTAAACTGAAAATCAACTACAGAGGGCGCAGAGAGCACAGAGATAAACAATAAATATGTTCATGTCCTATTTGAACTGTGATTTATGGTGACAAATCACAGTTCGCTAGTGACTGTTGCCTATTCCAGGCCGCAGATTTAGTAGAATAGTTGTCTAAACTTCTTAATCTCTGTGTCCTCTGCGCTCTCTGTGTTGAAATTATTTTGATGCGATTGCCCTGTATAGTTCGCCCTTACAGGAAAAGCTTGCTCTGTGGTTAAATCGTAGCGGTTTGCAGGCAAGCTATCGAGAGGGCGACGTATGACCAAAATAACCTTCATCGGCGCAGGCAGCACCGTCTTCGCCAAGAACCTCATGGGCGATATTTGGAGCTACCCCGAATTGGCCGACGCCACCATCTGTCTGATGGACATCAACGAAGAGCGCCTCAAGCAATCGGAGCAAGTGGCGCGGCATATCATCAAAACCCTGGGCAACAATCCTACGGTCGAGTGCACAACCAACCGTCAAGCAGCGCTGGCCGGCGCCGACTACGTGGTCTGCATGATTCAGGTCGGCGGTTATGAGCCGGCTACGGTCATCGACTTTGAGATCCCCAAGAAATACGGCTTGCGCCAGACCATCGCCGATACGCTGGGCATCGGCGGCATCATGCGCGGCTTACGCACGATTCCGGTGCTCGTCGACATCGCCCGGGATATGGAGGCGCTTTGCCCCGAGGCGCTGCTGATCAACTACGCCAACCCCATGTGCATGAACCAGTGGGCGCTCAGCCGCGCAACCGACATTCGCACGGTCGGCCTTTGCCACAGCGTGCCCGGCACGGCGCATGAGCTTTCGCGAGACATCGGCGTCCCCTATGAGGACATCAACTACCTGGTCGCCGGCATCAACCACATGGCTTTCTATCTGAAGTATGAACGAAGCGACAGCGGCGAAGACCTCTACCCGCTGATCCATCAGGTTTATGACGAAGGGCGCGTCCCGCCGACCAATCGCGTGCGTTACGAGGTGTTCAAGCGCCTGGGCTATTTCGTCACAGAGTCCAGCGAGCATTTCAGCGAATACGTGCCCTGGTTCATCAAGGGCAGCCATCCCGACTTGATCGAGCGCTTCAACATCCCGCTAGACGAATACATCGAGCGCTGCAAAGCCGGCATCATCAGCTGGCAGCTGCTGGAGCAAGCCGAAGCCCAAGGACGCATCCCCTCGGAAGCAGAAATCATGGACGCGCTGAAAGACGTCAACCCCATGCACAAAGGCTGGACCGTGCGCAGCATCACCGATTTGAATAAGGTCGAGCGCAGCGTCGAATACGGCTCGCACATCATCCACAGCATGGAAACGGGCCAGCCGCGTACCATCTACGGCAATGTGCCTAATGACAGCATCATCGACAACTTGCCCGCTGGCTGCTGCGTTGAGGTGCCCTGCCTGGTTGACAGCAACGGCGTCCAGCCCAACCGCATCGGCGCCATCCCACCGCATCTGGCCGCGCTGATGCAGACCAATATCAACGTTCAGTCGCTGGCGGTCGAGGCGGCCCTGGCCCGCAAACGCGAGCATATCTACCACGCCGCCATGCTCGATCCCCACACAGCGGCCGAGCTGACGCTGGACGAAATCTGGTCCATGGTGGATGAGCTGATCGACGCCCACGGGGATTATTTGCCGGCATATCACTGATGCGGGCGGGTTTGAGCCGTCTTCATTTTCTCGCCTAGCGTCAAAAGCCAATACAGCGCCAATCCCATAATCATGGTTGGGGTTGCCATATCCAACAGGGCGGCGATAGAGCCAAGCGGCTGCGCGTCGCGAATGAGCGAATTCTCCGTGAACTGGTCGAAGAATTTCAGCGTGTGCACCGCAATGCCGCCATGTTCGGCTAAGAAAAAGTTCAGCGGGGCGTGGACTACAGCCGCCACGAGCCACAGACCGTGACTTGCAAATCGTTTCCGCAGCGCCAGCCACTGCATTATCAAGGGGGTGGACCAGAGCAGGAACCATCTGACCGTTTGGTACAGCGTATATTTCAACTGCATGATGTGCTGCGGCTCCGGCATGGCGCGGCTGGAGTACAGCTTAGGCGGAAAAGGATAAACGACATTGTTTTCAAAAATCTGAAACGCGAATTCTCCTGCGATAACGCCGAGCAGCGCCAGCGGCAGCCACAGTCGCAGGGTTATCCCCCAGCTCCGCCGCAGCCAAAAAAATTGCAACGTGGCGAGTATGCCTACGAAAATCAGCGGCCACAGGTCTGCATACAACGTATAGAACGGTGAGTCTCCTGGAGGTATGAGAATCATCACGACCAGTGCGATACCATAAGCAGCAGTCCAGCCGGCGACGAACATACTCAGCGCCGGGCGGCGAAGCAGCTCATGCTTTTGCTTAGTCATTTCTAGTCTATTCTCCTACTCAGTCGGATTGCGTGAAGATTTGCATTGAATCGTAAAGCATCGGAAAACACTTTGCGGCGAGGAACCGAATAGTACTCGTAGGCGCCAAGCGTCTATAATCAGCGGCCATGCCGACGATAATCTTTCGCGACGATGATACCAGCTATTTCACCTCGCCGGAGCATTTGCAGGAAATCTACGGGCGGGTGTGGGCTGCGGGGCAGCCGGTTTGCCTGGCGGTGATCCCCTGGGTCTACGGCGATACCCGCGTCTATTGGAGCGACGGCAATCCGCACGACCCCGGCATTCCTCCCAAGTATCGCGGCGCGGCGCGCAACTTCCCTGTCAGCGACAACCGCGCGCTTTGCGACTTCCTCAATGAGAAAGCGGCGGCCGGCCTGGTCGAGATCTGCTTGCACGGCAATACCCATACCTTCTTCGAATTCATTACTCACGACCGCTCGCTGATTCGCCAGAAGCTGGAACAGGGCGTCGACCTGCTGCGGCGCGCCTTCCCCGCTGCTGAGATAACTACCTTCGTCCCGCCTTATGATCGAATTTCACCGATCGCGCTCGAAGAGTTGATCGCCGCCGGCTTCCACATCAGCACCAGGTCGCACAATCTGGCGCCGCTGCCGGCTTTGCCACAGATCGCGGGCTTCGATGCCGGGCGCATCAATCAGCAGCAGATGCTCTTCGTCTGCGACGACTACCTCTTTACTTATCAGCGCGATCCGGCCGAGTCGCTGCGGCTGGCGCGCGAATCGCTGGCGAACGATGACCTGACCATCGTCTGCAATCACTACTGGATGTTCACCCACCCCTGGCGTCCGCAGCCCAATGCAGCCGACATCACCGCTTGGCATTCGCTGCTGGACGCGATACTGGACGAAGCCGACTGCGAAATCGCCAGTTTCGCCGGTTATGCCGCGCGCGACCGACCGTAAGCAATTCGCCTCTTTGCTGCTATACTGCCTGTCACTTACGAAGCTCAATTTGGAATAAGCTGAAAGGATTGCTCATGGCGCGGAAAAACCTGATCGGCGGCGAATGGCGCGGCAGCGACGATGTCATGGAGGTGCGCTTCCCCTACGACGACAGCCTGGTTGGCGCGGTCTCGATGGCTAACGCAGCCGACATGGACGACGCCATGGCAGCGGCGGCCGCCGGCTACCAGATCACGCGTAAATTGCCCAGCTACCGGCGTTCCGAGATCATCGAGAATATCCGCGCCGGCCTGGAGCAGCGCTTTGACGAAGTCGTCGAAGCCATGATTTTGGAAGGCGGCAAGAATTACAAGACTGCCGCCGGCGAAACAACACGCGCCTTGGAGACGCTCAAAGTATCCGCGGAAGAAGCGCGGCGCTTGGGCGGCGAGGTATTCAGTATCGATTGGACGGCGGCCGGCGTCAACCGTCAGGGCTTCACCCGCCGCATGCCCATCGGCACGGTGCTGGGCATCACGCCTTTTAACTATCCCGTCAACCTCGCTTGCCACAAAATTGGACCGGCCATCGCCGCCGGCAACAGCATCATCATCAAGCCGGCCGAAAAGACGCCGCTGTCGTCCGTCATCCTGGCCGAGATCGTGCTGGAATCGGGCTATCCGCCGCAAGCTTTCAGTATGCTGAACGCCTGGGGACCCGACACGGAGCAGATGGCGCTGGATGCGCGCATCGCTATGATCAGCTTCACCGGCAGCGCGTCCGTCGGCTGGATGCTGAAGAGCAAAGCCGGGCAAAAGAAAGTAACGCTCGAGCTGGGCGGCAATGCCGGCGTCATCGTGCATAAAGATGCCGACCTGGCGGACGCGGCGGCGCAATCGGCGGCGGGCGGCTTCGCCAATGCCGGGCAGAATTGCATCTCCGTGCAGCGCCTCTTGATCCAACGCGATGTCTTTGAAGACTTCACCGACCTTTTTGTGGACGAAGTCAAGGCGCTCAAAATGGGCGACCCGCGCGACCCCGATGTGGACGTGGGGCCGATGATCAGCCTGCGGGATGCCGAGCGCGCTGAAGCCTGGGTGGACGAAGCGCAGCGAGCCGGCGCTTCCGTGCTGGTGGGCGGCGCGCGCCAAGCCACGATGTTCCCGCCCACGGTGATGACTGAAACCTCGCCGGAAATGCGCGTCAATTGCGACGAGGTCTTCGCGCCCGTCGTCACCCTCAGCCCCTACGACAAATGGGACGACGCCGTGGCCACTATCAACGACTCGCCTTACGGCTTGCAGGCCGGCGTCTTCACTAACGATGTCAAGCGCATTATGGACGCCTGGGAGCGCGTCGATGTCGGCGGCTTGCAAGTCAACAGCGTCTCGACCTTCCGCGTCGACCACATGCCCTACGGCGGCATCAAAGCATCGGGCTACGGCCGCGAGGGCGTCAAGTACGCGATTGAGGACATGACCGATCTACGCCTGATGGTGCTGAATCTGGGGTGATTAGTCGGCATCAACGGCACAAAGACACAAAGCAATTGTAGGGGCGATCGATTCGGTCGCCCGCCGCGGAATAGGTGAACGGACTAGGAGAGACATGAACCCATCTGAAATTCGCATCGGCTTCGTGCCCATCGCCCGCCCGACCTTCGACCTGGGCTTGGCGCGCGAGCTGACCGCGCAGGTTTTTGCAGCGGTCTCGGCGGAGGGCTACACCTTGTCCGGCTCGCAAGACCTGGTCATGGATGGCGCGGCGGTCGAAGCGCGAATAGCCGAATTAGCGGCCGCAGACATCGACATGGTCTTGCTGCTGCAGTCGACCTTCGCCGACAGCACGATGGCGCTGCAACTGGCGCGGGAGCTAAACGGAAAGCCGCTGCTGCTCTGGGCGCTGCCGGAAGCGCAGGTCGGCGGCCGGCTGCGCATCAACTCTTTCTGCGGCATCAACCTGGCCGCTCATGGCTTGCGGCGGGCCGGCGTCAACACCGACTATATCTACGCCCCGCCCGCTGATGCCGCCGCGCATGACAAGCTGCGCAGCTTCGCCATTGCCGCGCGTGTAAAGTCGCGGTTGACTGGGGCGCGCATCGGCCGGCTGGGCGCCAATCCTGAGGGCTTTGATACCTGCCTGGTGAATCACGCGGCGCTGCAATCACAGCTGGGCGTCGAGGTGGCGCAATACGAGCTGGCGCCGTTTTTCGCCCGGGCGCGCGCGGCTGACGCCTCCAAAGTAGCGGCGCTTGATGCGGACTTGGCGGGGCGGCTGGCGAATTACCGGGACATGGATTCTGAGCCCGCGAAAGGCACGCTCAGTGCTTGCGTCGCCCTTGGTGAACTCGTCCGCGAAGAGAAATTAAGCGGCATGGCGGTGCGCTGCTGGCCCGAGTTCTTCACCGACCTGGGCTGCTCGGCTTGCGGCGCCATGTCGCTGCTGAGCGATGCGCTGACACCCTGCAGCTGCGAAGCCGATGTCAACGGCACGATTACGCAGCTCATCTTGCAGTGGATCAGCGGCGAGCCGACATTTGGCAGCGATATCGTCGCCTTTGACGCCGAAGCCAATGAAGCGACGCTCTGGCATTGTGGCCTGGCGCCGCTGTCAATGCGCCACCCCGATGCGCAGCCCGAAGCGACGATTCATTCCAATCGTGAAAAGCCGCTGCTGATGCAATTTCCGCTGAAGCCCGGGCGCGTCACCATCGCCCGGCTGAGCGAGGCGACCGGCGAATTTCGCCTTGTTATCGGCGGCGGCGCCATGGTAAATGCGCCCCCCGCATTCACCGGAACCAGTGGTATAATACGCTTCGACTCGGGCGCGGCAGCGGTGATGGATGCCATCATACGCGAAGGTTTGGAGCATCACGTCTCCATCGCTTATGGCGATCATCAAGATACGCTGGAGGCGCTGGCGCGGCAACTGGGTCTGCCCGTATTACGTCTGTGACGCGCAGGCGTAGGCTTGCGGGGCGGTCTATTGAAGATCGCAAATCATCGTTCATCTCTTAAAGGAGGATTGAAATGCAACGCATTACCGTTTTTGTTCTGCTCAGCGCGCTGGTACTGTCGCTGGGCGCGACAGCCCTGGCGCAGGACATGGTCGAGCTGGACTTCATGTGCTACAACAACGGCATTGAGTGTGAGGTCTATGACGACTTGCTTTCGCGCTTCACAGCAGAGAACCCTGATATTTCCGTCGCGGTGAACACCGTGCCTTACAACACGGTGCGCGATCAGTTGCGCGTACAGGTGGAATCGGGGCAGGCGCCCGATATGGCGCGTATCACCGACTTCGGCGGCATGGCTGGTTTCTATTTGGACCTGCGCCCCTTGCTTTCGGATGCAGCCATAATCGAAGACGCCTTCTCGGCGCCTTATCTGCAAGCTTTCCGCGCGGGTGATGATGCCGATGGTCTCTACGCCTTCCCCGACGAGCTGTCGGTCACGGCTGCTTTCATCAACCGTACGCTCTTTGACCAAGCTGGCATTGATGTGCCCAGCGATATGAGCGACGAGGTCGACTGGGCGACCTGGACCGAAGCCATCACGGCTGTGGCGGAAGCCACTGGCACGCCCTACGCCTTTGCCATCGATAATAAGGGACACCGCTTTGCTTCGGCTGGCTTCGCGCTGGGCATCGAGCTCTTTGATGACGAAGGCAACTTTGACTTGGAAGACGACCCCGGTTATCGCGCTTATGCTGAATGGATGAAAGAGTGGTTCGATAACGGCATGACACCGGCCGAGGTTTGGCTGGGCGGCGGGCAATATTCTTCCGCGCGCGATTATTTCGTTAATGCCGAGGTCGTCATGTTCTATTCGGGCAGCTGGCAGATCAACGGCTTCGGCAGCGAGATTGGCGATGCCTTTGACTGGGTGCTGGTGCCCAACCCGGTGGGACCTGGCGGCAGCGCTGGCGCGTCTGGCGGCGCGTCGATCGTCGGCTATGCCCAGACCGAACATCCCGAGGCGGTAGCGCGGGTGATGGAATACCTCTTGCAGGCGGAAGTCGGGCAGGAATTTGCTGCGCGCACACTCTTGATTCCGCCGAATCCGCCGGTGGTGGCTTTGGGCGTTGAGTTTGAAACGGATAACGCTGCGATATCGGCGGCGCTGAACCAGGCCGGCGTCGATGGCACCAAGGTGACCGAGAATGGCGTGGCGATGAATCTGCATCCGTTGGCTTTCGCTTACTACGATGCCTCGAACACGCGCCTGGCGCAGTACTTCGCCGGTGAGTTTACGTTGGATGAAGCGATGGCCCGCTTGCAGGAAGATCTTGATCAAGCCGCCGCCAATATGGCCGCCGGCTAAGGCGAGAGTTCTTGGGGAGGCGAACCTCCGCCTCCTCAAGCGGCGTTGCGCCGCGGCTCTTGGCTTTGCGGCTCTTGGCTTTGCGGATGAAGGTCGCTTCATGCGAACCTTCGTAAGTGAAAGTAAGTCGTGCAGAATTCTGCTCAAGGTCGATTTGTAGGGGCGGCTCACAGAGTCGCCCGAAATTCCACGACTACTACAACGGGCGATTCACAGAATCACCCCTACAATGCCCCATAATTTGTCGCATGACTTTTCTGGAACGACTTTAATCATTGTACAAACATAAAGGAGTAACCTGATGAAACACATCGCTACGCTCGTTTTGCTTATCGCGCTGGTACTGTCGCTTGGGACGGCGGCGCTGGCGCAGGATATGGCCGAGCTCGATTTTATGTGCTATGAAAATGCCAATGAGTGCGAAGTCTATGAGGACTTGCTGAGCCGCTTTAGCGAAGCTCATCCCGAAATCACGGTTGCGGTCAATACCGTGCCCTATACCACCGTGCGCGATCAATTGCGCGTACAGGTCGAAGCGGGGCAGGCGCCCGATATAGCCCGCATTACCGATTTCGCCGGCATGGCTGGATTTTATCTGGACCTGCGCCCACTGATGGAAGAACCGTCTTTGATGGAAGACAACTTCCCATCTGCCATTTTGGAAGCCTTCCGCGCCGACGATGACATGAGCGGCCTTTACGGCTTCCCCGATGCGGCTACTGTAACCGCGCCTTTTGTTAATTCGACTCTCTTCGAGCAGGCTGGCGTCGAGATGCCGAGCGCTGTCATGGACGAGCCTAGCTGGGAAGACTGGCTGATGGCGCTGGACGAGGTCGCGGCGGCCACGGGCGTGCGGTATTCTATGGCGATTGACAACAAGGGACATCGCTTCGCTGGCCCCGCCATGAGCATGGGCGCGGATTTCTTTGATGAAGACGGCAACTTCGACTTGGAAGACGACGAGGGCTTCCGCACCTTTGCGATGGCTTTGAAGAACTTGATTGACGCCGGCAAGACGCCAGCCGAAACCTGGCTTGGCACCAGCCAATACAGCGGCGCGCAAGATTACTTCATCAATGTCGAAGCCGTGATGTACTTCAGCGGCAGTTGGCAGATTGGTCGCTTTTCGGCGGACATCAACGACGCCTTCGATTGGATCGTCGTGCCGAACCCATACGGGCCTGGCGGCAGCACCGGCGTCGCCGGCGGCGCGGCGCTGGTCGGCTATGCGGCGACGGAACACCCGGAAGCTGTGGCGATGGTCATGGAATATCTGATGCAGCCAGAAATCTACGGCGAGTTCTCTTCGCGCACGCTGAGCATCCCGGGCCATAATGCCGTGGCGGCGATGGGCGTCGACTATCCATCGGCGACGGCACCGGTAGCGGCTGCTTTGAATGGCTTCGCCTCTGAGGTGCCCAAGCTGCAAAATCAAGCCGTCGCGCTGAATCCGCACCCCTTGGCTTTTGCCTATTATGACGCTTCGAACACGCGCTTGGCGCAGTATTTCGCCGGCGAATTGACGTTGGACGAGGCGATGGCGCGCTTGCAAGAACAGTTGGACGAAGCCGCCGCCAATATGGCTGCTGGCTAGCGCGCGGCTCTTGCGCTATATTCCCCTTCCCTCGGTTTCACGCTGGGGGAAGGGTTGAATGCGACCAGAAAAATGAACAGATTGCTTGACAGCTTCGTCAGCTTCTTTGATATCCTCTTCAACCGCATACAAAAATTCACCGGCGTGACGGGCATGGCTTATGTCTTCGTCGCGCCCAATATGCTGGTATTTTCTGTATTTGTCCTCTTCCCCATGCTCTTTAACTTTGTCTACACCTTCACCGGCAGCGACAAACTTTTCCTCAATCAGCGGCCCTACGTCGGCGCGGCCAATCTGGAGCGCCTTTTTGATTGCGAAGACTTCCTGCGCCCGGCCACCTGTGACGAAGACCTGTTCGCCGCCGCCGTGCTGAATACGGCCAGCTTCGTCGTCACGCAGGTGGCGGTTATGATCGGCGTTTCGCTGTTGACGGCGGTTGTGCTCAACGGGCGCATCAGAGCGCGCGGCTTCTTCCGCAGCGTCTTCTTCTACCCGGTCCTGCTCTCTCCCATTGTGGTCGCGCTGATTTGGCGCTGGATGCTGCAAGAGAACGGGCTATTCAACGCCGTCATCGTCTGGCTGGGCGGGGAGAAATTGCGCTTCCTCACCGACCGCAACTGGGCGCGCTTCTGGGTGGTCATGGTTAGCGTCTGGTCGCTGATGGGCTTTTACACGCTCATCTTGCTGGCCGGCTTGCAGGCTATACCCGCCGATCTGTACGAAGCCGCCGCCATCGACGGCGCCAGCAGTTGGCGCGCCTTTCGCTCGGTTACCCTGCCGCTCCTGGCGCCCACGATGCTGGTGGTCATCGTCCTCTCCACCATTCGGGCGGTGCAGATATTCGATGTCGTCTTTGCCTTCACCGGTGGCGGACCCGGCTCGGCCACGCTCTACATCGTGCATTTCATCTACAACAACGGGTTCGCCAGCCCCTTCCGCGAATACGGCTTGGCGGCGGCCACCTCGCTGGTGATGGCGGCGGTATTGATCGTGCTCACCATCATTCAGATCCGCGTCCAGGGCACCGGGCTTGAAGACGAAGACGAAGGCAAGACAGCGCCGACCCGTATGAGCAGCGCGCTGGGCGAGCTCTCCGGCAGTATGAAGCGTCTGCTGCTCGAACCCCTGTGGGAGCAGCTGCAAGCCCTGCTGGATGCGGTGGGCGCTGTGCTGGGCTGGCTCTTCGCCACGGCGGGCCGCCGCTCCTTCTTCACTTACGGCTATCTGCTGCTGGGCGTAATCGTCATGTTTGGGCCCGTACTCTGGCTGGTGATGTCGTCGTTCAAAAGCTCGGGCGATATCTTGCGCTTCCCGCCGCGCCTCTTGCCCTATTATCAAGAGACTGTGCCGGTCGCGGGTTACGATGAGCCGCTGCCGCTCTACCACGTAACGCTTGCAGATGGCTCATCCGCGCAACTGGCGCAGAAACGCCGCGTGGGCCTGGAAGCGCAGATGATCGACCCGGCCGACCCCGACGCCGAAGTCATCAAGGTCAAACTGAACGAGCGCGAGCCGGTGGAAAGCGTGCGCTTCAGCTTGGACAATTACAGCCGCGGCATCGAAAGTTTTAACTTCTGGCGCTATCTATCCAACAGCGTCATCGTCACGGCATCGGCGACGATCTTGACGCTCTTCGTCAACAGCATGGCCGCTTTCGCCTTGAGCAAGTACCGTTTCCGCGGGCGCGGCGTCATATTCATGCTCATTATCAGCACGCTAATGGTGCCGCTGTCGGTGATTCTGGTGCCGGCTTTCCTGCTGATTACCGCGCTGGGCTGGAACAACCAGCTCATCGGCATCATCATCCCGACCATCGGCACGCCCACCGGCGTCTTCCTGCTGCGCCAGTATATGCTGACCATACCCGATGAACTGCTGGATTCCGCGCGCATCGACGGCGCCAGCGAATGGCGCATCTACTGGCAAGTCATCCTGCCGCTGGCCGCGCCCGCGCTGGCTGTGCTGGCCATCTTCTCGACCATCTGGCGCTGGAACGACTTCCTCTGGCCCAAGATCGTCATGACCAGCAACGAGATGTTCACCCTGCAAGTTGGCTTGGAGACCTTCCAGGGCGACTTGACGATTCAGTGGGACTTAATCCTGGCAATGACCGTTTTGACGGCGCTGCCCATCACCTTTGTTTTCGGCTTTCTGCAGAAGTACATCACGACGGGCATCGCGACTACGGGGATGAAGTAGCTTTCGCTCAACCGACCTTGAGTTACCCGGCCTCCACTCGTCTGCTCTGTGTCACGACAACGTACAGTACCAATCCCATCAGCGCGATTGGAATCGCCTCGTCTAGGTGATAGGCGACTGTCGCAACCGGTCCCGACAACTTATTATTCAAGAGGAGCGCGTGTCCAGTAGCTAAATCAAACAGGCGCAGCACAGACTTAGCAATGCCGTCCCCCCCGAAAAGCGCAAACTGAAGCGGCGTGACAACTAGCGCCGAAAGCAAAAACAGGGCGTGATAGCGATAACCTCTTACCAGAGCCAGCCACTGGAATATCAGAGGCACTGACGCGAGCAAAAAGGAGGTTACGAGCAGGTGAGTGGCGTAGCCCGGCGGCATTTGCGTCACTGGGAAGAAGCCGGATTTTGAAGTCGTGAAAGTGAAGCTGGTGGTCAGCGTATCCATGTATCGCGAAAAGAGAGAATGACCCACTATGGCGCCTAACAGAGCGAGGGGCGCCCAGGTGATTAAGCTGGTTTTCAGCGCGCGCTTAATCCAAAAAAATTGCAGTGTTGGCAGGATGGCGACGAGTACGATAAAAGTTGGCCAGCCATAGGAACCCTGTATTGTGGCAGTGATACGATGGGATATTAGGTGGCTCGCCACCCAGATAGCAAGCCATCCGATCACGAAGCAGCGCAAGCTGGACTGCGCAAGATTCTTTTCTTTATGACCGCGCTTCAATAGATTCATCTCGCCGACTCCAAATTGACTGACATCAATTATACATTGTCTGATGAGGACTTCCTGACTCCGTTTCGAGCGCAAGTTGGCGGAAGCGCTGATAGACGGTATTATTCGTCGTAATGAGTGGCGCGGAATTGTTAGAGTGGACTAGCGGCGTCTAGCGGTCGAGCGCATGAGTGTACAGCCTCCCAAAATCGTCGTCATTGGCGCCGGCAGCGCGGTCTTCGGCTTGGGCGCGCTCTCTACCATCATCCAGCATCCCGCCATGCGCGGCGCCCAGCTTGCCCTCTGCGATATCAATGCCGAGGGCTTGGCGGTTATCAAGCAGCTGGCCGAAATTATGAACCGCGCTTGGGACGCCGAGTTGAGCATCAGCAGCTCGACCGAGCGCCGCGAACTCCTGCCCGGCGCCGATTTCGTGCTGGTCTCGATTCAAGTCGGCCCGCGCGAAGCAGTCTGGGAGCGGGATTGGCGCATCCCCCTGCGGCATGGCGTTCGTCAGCCCTACGCTGAAAACGGCGGGCCCGGCTCTTTCGCCCATACCGCGCGCAACCTGCCGCTGATCATGGCTATCGCCAGCGACATGGAGGCGCTCTGCCCTGATGCTTGCTGCCTCAACCTGGTCAATCCGCTGATTCGGCTGACGACTGCGTTGCACCGTCACAGCCGCATCAAGGCGGTCGGCTTGTGTCATCAACTGCTCTGGGGGTATACGATGGCGGCGACTGTCCTGGCCGACCGCTGGGGCATTGAGCCGCCCGACGGCTTCCACGTGCACACTGACGCCGACAATATGCCAGCATTCCTCTCCGTCGCCAAAGAAGCGGTCAAGCATCTGGAGATTAAAGCGGCGGGCATCAATCATTTCTCCTGGGTCTACGAAATCCGCGACAAACATACCGGCGAAGATCTTTATCCCGAATTGCGCGAGCGCTGGTTCAAGCGCTTCCGCCGCGACTTCGAGCCGCTGAGCCGCGAGATTTTTCAGATCTACGGCATGATGCCCACCGCCGGCGACAGCCACCTCTGCGAATACCTGACCTGGGTCAGCGACACGGCGACGCAGCCCTGGCGCAAGTATGATCTCAAATTGCAAAGTTGGGCGGGCAACCGCCGCCGCCGCGCTGCCCGCAAGCAGTTGGCGCGCGATATCGTGGCGGGCCGCGTCGATGTCGACGACCTGCGCGACCTCACGCGGCACGGCATGCTGGACGAAGGCATCCCCGAAATGGTCGCCGCCGTGCATTACGACCGGGCTCAGCCCCACCCGCAGCTCAATATCCCTAACCGCGGCTATATTCCCAATCTGCCGGAAGGCGCCATTGTCGAAGTGGCTGGCACAGTCAGCGCGGCCGGTTTCGTCGGCGAGAAGTTCGCGCCGCTGCCCGCGCCCATCGCCGAGCTGTGCCGCCGCGAGCTGGCGCTGAGCGAGTTGTACGTGGATGCGGCGCTGACCGGCGACCGCGAGCTGGCGCTTCAAGCTCTGCTGCTTGATCCGATGGTGACGGATATTGACAGGGGGCGGGCAATCCTTGATGATCTCTTGGCGGAGTTCGCGGAGTATCTGCCGCAGTTTGGGTGAGAACGGGTATACTTGAACCATTAATATCAAGGATGGTGCTAAGTGCCCAACGTCTTGAAGCTAAAAGGAATTATCCGCAATGTGAATTACGATCCCCAGGTACGCACTACACCACTAGAGCAAGTGGCCTTTGATGGTTTTGATATAAATTCCGCGCCTGAGGCAGGCATACTTGAATATGCCGACGATACATCGTTTGGATATTCAAAATGGAATACGCCTAAGCTAAGCCGAACATATCCTTCGGCGCGAATTTACAAAACATATCATCTGCAGTCGAAACGCGTTACTGTAATCCCAGTTATCAAGGATGAAGGGAACGATACGCCGAATAACGATCGCATCAGTTCTATGATTCTCGCGCGGATGAATTTGATGGATGTTTACATAATTCTCGCTTGGTATGAACACGCCGAGCCAAGCCCAAGGGGTGGGAACAGGACTGCATCTCATTTATACAATAATGACTTTATATTAGAAAGAATTCGTGAAATCAAACGCGCCAAAAAGTCTGCATTGCATTGGAACACGATGCACTTTGAGCGCGACTTTGAATTCGTTTTTCGGCAAGCAGTGGCAAGCTATCAAAATATAGGCAGGCTACATGGTATTGAAATGCACTCAGCTGAAAATCACTTGGCGATACTTGAGCAATATTTGGTTGATGGTAAGTTCAATCTGGAGGCCTTTGCCCGCTATTCTTCAGCAAGGTCGTCCGCTGCAGCAAAGCGGGAGTCCATGACTGTTCATGACCTGGAAGACCTCTCGGACGGAGACAAAGCCTATTGTGAGTTGGTAAACTTTCAGGGTGGTGTATATCATCTGACTGCCGATGAGGTGTATTGGGAAGATGGCCGACTTGTCATTCAAGAGTCAAAGAACACAACCAAAGGCAAAATGCCAAGTTTAGGTGATGTTCAGGATGGTCTATGCAAAAATATCTTATTTTACAGTATCGACGAGCTTTACATCGGCTCAGACCTAATCGAATTCGTGACGCGTATCAAGCTTACCGGCAATATAAAAGGCAGATTACGGCTACCGGCAGAAGTCGACCGTATTGAAGAGTTCGCAAGCGAGAATAAACTTACGCCGACGGCGCGAAGAAACTTGCTCTTGTACAATAGCGAAACGATTGAACACGCAGGGTTAAGTATCGAAATCGCGGCCAACAAATGAAGACAGTCAAAAGCCCATTGCGCTACCCCGGCGGCAAGTCGCGCGCGATCAAACAAATCCTCCAGCATGTGCCAGCGCACATTGAAGAATACCGCGAGCCATTTGTCGGCGGCGGCTCGGTATTCCTGGCGATGAGGCGCCTCTTCGGCCAACGAATTCAGCGCTATGTGATAAACGATCTCAACGATGACTTGATTTACTTTTGGAGGGCGGCGCAACAGAATATCGATGAACTTGCGCAATGCGTACAGGTCTTCAAGGATGACTACGAAAACGGCAGGGAGCTATGGCGCTTTCTGCATACACCCGGAACGATGTGTACAGAATTGGAGCGGGCGGTGCGTTATTTTGTTTTGAATCGCGTCACGTTTTCTGGCGTCGTGGATTCCGGCGGATATTCGCAGTATGCTTTTGAGCGTCGCTTTACGCAGTCGTCGATTGGGAGACTTTGGCGACTTGAACCATTGCTTAGAGAAGTCGAGATCTGCCATGGCGATTACGAGAGCTTGCTTCATGAAATGGGCGAAAAAGTCTTCATCTTCCTGGATCCGCCGTATTGGAAGGCAACGCAGTCGAGATTGTATGGTGTCAACGGCGAGTTACATACCGGTTTTGACCATGAGCGCTTCGCTGATAATATGCGCCGCTGTCCGCACAAGTGGCTGATAACATATGACGATTCGCCGCGAATCCGCGACCTGTTCAGCTTCGCCAATATCAGCGAATGGACACTACAATATGGGATGAACAACTATATGCAAGGCAAAGCGGAAAAAGGTAAAGAATTGTTTATCAGAAACTATTGATATTTCAAACAAGCTGTGGCCATGTTGACACCGAAGACTGAGCGCAGGTGTCAACATGTATTCTATCTATCACTTTTTTGCATATCTCGTACATGTACGCGGACGGTTTCAGTTTGTTCCAAATTTGACGAGATATCCGTTTCCTTCGGAACCCATGTCCTATCAAGGCAAGGGCAATTTTCCATCGCTGGCGCTTCGCATCAATCCTAGTGGAGACCCTCCCGGTGGCGAGTTGATTGGACTGAAGAACAGTAGATCGTATTCAATCCCGCCCTTCCACTCTCATATCCCGTCGGGCGAGATGTCCATTAATTCATTAGGGCATGACAAGGCAAAGGAGATATACAAGTCTGTAAAAGCGGCAGGAGAAGATGCGGAGGCAATGCCGATACGCGAGGTCTATTACTTGATTCGTGGCAAACGATTATGTTACACGAAGGTTTGCCTTGTTCACGGAAGCTTCTTTGAAACAGTGGATGCAGAGCAAGTGGTTCGGCTGGCATTAGGTGAGGTCTTGGCCGACTGTTTAAATGAAGATGAGCCACCAATTAGTTCAGACCTGATGGATGTGCTATCGCGCGTGATGGCGCAGGAGGTCTCTTCCCAACAGTTTCGCAACGTCGAGAATGCTTCAGTAGCGTTCAGACTCGAGGTTACAGCCGATGTAATCAAGAAAGCGAATATCTTGAATTCGGATTATTTTCCAGCGATACGGGATGACACCGTCAGCTTTGTAATTCCATATCGCTTGGAGCAAGATTTCCGCGAACGTAGGCGGCATTTGAAGAGTGTGCTGACTGAAGAAGAATGGATAGCGGGCCGGAAGATGATAATTGAACATCCGTTGAACGGCAAATTCTTCGTCCTCAGTTACGCCTTGTAAAGCCATCGCCTGCAATGGACAATGCAGCAGATTGAGACACAGAAAGGCATACCATGAAAAAAGTATTCGTCGTCTACGCCACCGACAACGTCGGCACCGCCGTGCTCAAGCCCATCCAAAGCGGCGACCATGTCAGCTGCAATGGCGAGCGCAGCGACCTCGAGGTCATCGCCCAGGCTGATATCGCCTACGGCCACAAGATCGCCCTTATGGACATCGCCGCCGGCGACACCGTGCTCAAATACGGCTTAAGCATCGGCTCGGCGCTTTGCGATATCAAAGCCGGCGACCACGTCCACACGCATAATGTCGAGAGCAATCGCGGCCGCGGCGATCTGGCATAGTACGGCCGCCCATAACAATAGAAATGTAGGGGCGTGCCACTGGGTCGCCCGCCAAGGAGAATATCATGTCTGAATTTCTGGGCTATATCCGCCCCAACGGCGATGTTGGCATTCGCAATCATGTACTGATTCTATCGGGAACAGTCTACGCCAATGGCGTGGTCGAGCGCGTCGCCGATACTATCCACGGCGCCGTGCCCATCACCCATGCCAACGGACGCTGCCAAGTCGCGCCTGACTTGCGGGTGACGCGGCGTTTCTTGGCCGGCACCGCCATGAATCCCAATGTCGGCGCGGTTGTCATCATCGACCATTTCAGAGAAGAGGGCATGACCGCCGAGGACCTGGCTGATGATATCGCGCCCACCGGCAAGCCGATCGCCACGGTCAACATTCGCGGCGACGGCGGCTTCATCAGCGCGATAGAAAAAGCCACCCGCTATGCCCAGGACTTCGCCCGGCGGATCAGCCTGGAATCGCGCGAGGCGGCGCCGCTGAGCAAGATCCTCTTCGGTACCGAATGCGGCACTTCCGATACTACTTCCGGCTTGGCCAGCAACCCGGCCAACGGCCTCGCCGGCGAGCTCTTGATTGCCCAGGGCGGCCGCATGTTGATGGCTGAATGCACCGAATGGATGGGCTGCGAAAATTGGCTGACTGAAAAAGCGGCCAGCCCGGCCATCGCCGATGCCATCGTCGCCGGCGTACAACACATGGAAGCGCGCGCGCTGGCCAGTGGCGAAGACATCCGCGGCTCCCAGCCGACTGGCGACAATATGGCCGGCGGCTTGACTACGATTGAAGAAAAGTCCATGGGCGCGGTCAAGAAGATCGGCGACAGCCCCATCATCGAGTACCTCGAAATCGCCGAAGCGCCGACTAAAACCGAGCCCGGCAACTACGTCATGTACGGGCCCGGCATGGGCGCCGAGAGCATCAGCAGCATGGCGGCGGCGGGCTGCCAGGTGCTGACATTCTGCACCGGCGGCGGCCACACCTCCAACCATCCCATCATGCCCACCATCAAAGTCACTGGCAACCGCGGGTCATTTGAGCTGATGCGCGACACCGTCGATATCGATGTCAGCGGCGTCTTCTACGATGAGATTACCCTGGCTGAAGCGGGGCAGATCGTCTTCGACGAGGTCGAGCGCGTCTGCAACGGCTACCTGACCAAGTCCGAGGCGCTGCGCGACAACAACAGCTTCGCCATTCATCGCGTCGGCCCGAGCGTATAGCGTGGCTTCAGTAGCAAGCCAGCTGCGCCGGTGAATGCCAGACGTCTGCCAAAGACAAGGCAACTTGTTGCTCAGCGCGCCTTGCTCGCGCTGGCTGCGATTTTAGTCACCTTTCTGCTGCTCGAGCTGGTAATACGCGTTGCGGGCCAGGAAACGGCCGACGGTCAATTCATCTTCGCCGGGATTGAGTTGCAGCCTTACGCGCTGCCGATCGGTCGCTTGGCTGAACAAGTTAAGGAATACGAAGATAATCTCGACCGGGTCACGCTTATCTACGACGAGCAGGTTGGTTGGAAATACCGCCCCAATTCTCTGCGACAGGCTGGCGAGTTCACCATCAACGGCGCGGGCCTGCGCTCGACGCGCGAATATGTCAAAGCGCCGCCCTCGGACACCTTGCGCATCGCCTTATTTGGCGATTCGTTCACGGCCGGCGATGACGCCAGCGATGAGACGGCTTGGGCGCATCTGCTGGAAGTCAATCTCAATCACGCTGGCATCCGCACGGAAGTATTGAACTTCGGCGTCGGCGCTTATGGCATGGATCAAGCCTATACGCGCTGGCTACACGACGGCAAAGCCTACGCGCCTGATATCGTCGTGTTTGGGCTGCAAGCCGAGAATCTGGACCGAAATGTCAACATCTTCCGCCAGTTGATCCATCCCTTGGGTCCGCCTTTCTCCAAGCCGCGTTTCCTGCTGTCAGACGATGAGCTGACCCCGGTCAACTCTCCCGCGATTCCGCCGCAAGAACTCGTCGCTACCTTTGAGTCCTTTGGCAGCCATCCCTTGTCGGAACACGAAGCCTATTATCGCAGCCGGGATTATGTAGGGCAGTGGTGGTCGGGCAGCAAGCTGGCAAGCATGATATTCGCGATCCTCAACCAGCAGCTCGAAAACGAGGATGTCAAATATGGGCCGGAAAGCGAGCGCGGGAAATTAGGCAAGGCAATAGTTGAGGCTTTCGCGGCCGATGTCTTGGCGGCTGGCAAACCATTTATTATCGTTTTCCTGCCGCATAACAAATACTTCGAGCGGCAATTCTATGGAAAAGACATTCCATATCAGTACCTCTTGGACTATTTCAGCGCTGCTTATCGCTACTTGTCGCTGGCGGATTATGTGGAACCTGAGATCAAGAGTTTGAAAAATTGGGGACCAACCCTGCATTACGGGCCGGAACTGAACAGTCTGGTGGCGGAACTCTTGGCGGGGAAGATTGCGGCTTGCGTTCAAAGCGCCGCCTGCCAGCTTTCGCGCTTTGATGATCTGAGCGCAATCAACATACAGGCTGCGGCCAGCGGCGCATAGCGGTTGATTCAGCATCCTCCGGCTTATTTCAGACAGGCGGATTATCTATGATCATACTCAAAGTCCCCTATGGAAAGGGCTACAAAAGCCCCAGTTTGCCGGCTGGCAGCTCGGTGGACTTCGTCTGGCCGCGGCAGCATTCGCCCTCCGCCGAGCCGGACGCCATCGTGCGGGGGGCCGTCTACAACCCGCTTGGCGATGTCAAACCGCCGCGAGCCGGGCAGACCGTCGCCATCGCCATCAACGACAAAACCCGCCCCGTCCCGCACCAACACCTGCTGCCTCCCGTATTGCAGGGCATGCGCCACGCCGGCGTCCGCGATGAGGACGTCGCCTTCATCATCGCCACCGGCACTCATCCGGGCATGTCGCCGGACGAGTACAGCGCTATCTTGCCGCGTGAAATCATTGAGACCTATCGCGTTCTCTGCCACGATGCCGCCGATCAAGCCAATCTGACCGCCCTTGGCGAGACCACGCGCGGGACGCCGGTTGCGATCAACAGCATTTATATGGCCGCCGACTATCGCATCGTCATCGGCAATATCGAGCCACACCAATTCCAGGGATTTTCCGGCGGCGTCAAAAGCGCGGCCATCGGCTTGGCGGGCTTGCCCACCATCAACCACAACCACGCCATGATGCGGGACGAGGGCGCTCGGCTGGGCGAATACGAATCCAACCCGGCGCGCCAGGATGTCGAGGAGATCGGCCGGATGATCGGCATCGATTTCGCCGTGAACGCAATCCTGAACACCGACAAACAGATCGTGAAAGTATTCGCCGGCGATCCCTTCGCCGTCATGCAAGCCGGCATTCCCGACGCGCGGGCGCTCTACCAGGTTCCGGTAGCCGAGCCCTTTGACCTGATGATCGCCTCGCCGGGCGGCCACCCCAAAGACATCAACATCTATCAGTCGCAGAAGGGCATGGCGCACGCGGCCTCGGTCACTCGCAGCGGCGGCCGCATGATCCTGTGCGCAGCCTGCCCCGAAGGCAGCGGCAATGCCGATTACGAACGCTGGATGGCGGACCCGCGCATTCGGAACCACGCCGATGTCTTCGAGCGCTTTGAGCGTGACGGCTTTCAGGTCGGCCGCCACAAAGCCTTCCAGGTCTCGCGGGATGCCGCGCGCATCCATACCTCACTGGTCTCCGAGCTGGAGGCGGACTTCGCGCGCGCGCTGCTGCTGCAGCCACAGCCGGACTTGCAATCCGCGATCGACGAGGCGCTGGAGCAGCTGCCACGAGCTGCGCGCATCGGGGTCATGCCGGCGGCGAATGCGACGATACCGGTGTTGAATACTGAATAGCTCTTGGATGCTGATGACGATTTGATTAAGCACTTTCAGTTCTTCCTAATCACGTGCTACCATACTAGTCATTGAATATCTCTCGCGCCTGACGACAGAAGAGTCAAAGCAGCTGTGAAAGGTTACTGGCTTGGCTGACGTCAATTTACCTCAACACCTGGCCGATGCTTTGCTCGCAATGGAGAAACATCGCCTGAGCGATCGTATGTGTACACTTCCGTCTGCCGGTCGAAAGGAAGTCGTTGACCTAATCTCCTCCGACAGACGTGAACGATTCGTTCTGGACTTATATCGCGGACGCAGAAAACAGCACAAATTTTCATTCCAGAATCGCGCTCGGCTAAACTTCAGGCTGGTTCGTCTAGATCTACACGGACGACATACCAATCCTGACGGCGTCGTTTTCAAGACATCCCATCTACATGTCTACCGCGAAGGAAGTGGTTTAAGTTGGGCCGAACCCGTTCCAAGTGACTTATTCACAGATCTCGACGACATTTGGAAAACCCTGCATGAATTCATGCGCTACTGCAATATTGTTGAGCCGCCTAGATTTCAGCGGGACATGTTCACATGATTGATGATATCCGAAGGCTAACAGACAGTTACCACAAGTGGCTCTGTGACAACACAACGCTTCTCAAGATAGAAGACTGTGTTGAAATTACGTCGCCGTTTCTGGACAGACATAACGACCATTTGCAAATCTATGTGGAGCCAGCCAATGGCGGCTTCTTGCTTACCGACGATGGCTACACTATCGCTGATCTGGAGATGGGCGGCTGCAAACTCGATACTCCAAAACGACGCGACCTCTTAGACATGACGCTCAATGGCTTTGGTGTTCGGCGGAATAACGACGAGTTGCAGATAACAGCTAACGAAATGAATTTTGCGCGTCAAAAGCACAGCCTTTTGCAGGCCATGTTGGCTGTCAACGATCTCTTTTACCTGACGCAGTCTTTTACATCCAGTCTCTTCTTTGAAGATGTTGTGAATTGGCTCAATGTCTCCGGCATTCGGTACTTTCCAAGTGTCAAACTGACGGGCAAGAGTGGCTACGATCATCATTATGACTTCGTCATTCCGAGATCCACAGTCCATCCTGACCGTGTTCTGTTGAGCATAACTGACCCCAGCAAATCCAATGTTTCAAAAGCTGTCTTTGCCTGGACTGATACGGCAGTGGCTCGTGAAGGAAAATCTCGCGCCTATGCTGTTCTGAATGATAACGAAAGAACTGTGTCAACAACTGTTCTGGACGCCTTTCGCAACTACGACGTGCATCCCGTCCCCTGGTCAGAACGCGAATCGGTACGCGAAGAACTCGCTGCCTAGTTGATGACCCACAGCGCCAGCGCCCCCTTCCAGCCTAGTGGCGGGCGCTTTCCCCTCAGAATCACGCCTCCGCTTTATTTTCGCAGCGCATCCGGCTCGCAAACAGTCGACGCCGACGAAAACACCTACCTCGCTTTCACACTCTCGCAGGGACCTATGTTCCTGGGGCATAGTCCGCCAGAAGTGCTGGGCTTCGTCACCCGGGCGCTGCGGGACGGCCAACTCTATGGCGCGCAGCATGAACTGGAGATCGAGCTGGCGGAGCAATTCCAGCGTAACATGCCCTGCGCGGAATTACTGCGTTTCTGCAACTCGGGTTCGGAAGCGGTGCATGCGGCGGTCCGCGTTGCGCGGGCAGCCACCGGGCGCGCCAAAATTTTGCGCTTCGAAGGCCATTATCACGGCTGGTACGACGAAGCGCTGGCGCGCGCCATGCTGGGATACAATCCGCAGTACAGCTTCGACAAGATGGTGGACAGCGCCTTGGCTCATCAGCGCGGCGAAGCCATTGACCAGATCCCGAACTAGCGGCTCGCGGCCCGCCTGACCTGCCAATCGCCAAAGCCTGCTGGCGGCCTCAATCCATCAACTCCTGAATCACGCGATTGGTGGTCGACAGCCGATCCGACAGCGCGCAGGAAATAAACATGTGCAACGCCGAAGCCGTGCGCGGGTCGGTGGCTTCCATTTGCCGCAGCGCCTCCAGGCTCAAGCGTTGCAAGACGCCGGCTTCGGTCACCACAATGGAGGCGGTGCGAGCTTTCTTGAGGTAAAAGCCCACCTCGCCGATTACGGTGCCCGCGGTCATACTGCGCAAACGCAGGACTTCCGGCCCATCGCCCTGCAGCAGGACATCAACGCGCCCGGATTCGATGAAATACATCGCATCCGATGCGTCGCCCTGGCGGACAAGCACATCCCCGGCCTTGGTCTCGACGCGTTCGAGGGCTCTGCGCAGGGCGCTCGCATCGCGATTGTCGATTATCGCATGCTGCGCCAGTTGCTCTTCCACCGTAACCAGCGGTTTGGCGAATAACGCAGCGCCTGCCAACAGGGCATTCTCACACCATTCCAGCGCATGATCGAGATCATCGAAAAACTCAGGTCCGCCGGTCTTGGGCTGCACAACGCCGGCAGCGGCCAGGAGCGGCTGCAAATGCGGCCGAACATTTGAAAACAGCAGCGCGATTTCATAGCGGTCGGTCAGCTGTTTTAGTTTCCTGAAATCGTTGCTCGTCGATACGTCAAAGCCGCTAACAGCTTTGAAATCGAGGACGATATACTTGAATTTGATTTCCGCTTCAGCGGAAACGACCTGCTTGACGTGTTCGTAGAAACGATACGCTGTGCCAAAAAACAGATAGCCCTGCAAGCGAAAGATCAAGATCCTCTCGCCTTCTCGCTGCAGGAATTGATTTTCGGCAAAGGAACGATCGAGGTTGCTGCCATGCACATCGGCCGACAATTCGTGTTTGATGACATTCATCCGGCTGTATTCCAGGACGAAGAACGACATCGCCAGCACCAGCCCCAGGCCGATGCCGGTCAGCAGCCCAAACAGCGCGGTAGCAAGCGCGATGACCACAACAATAACATAGTCTTGCCGGGGCAGTTTGAACCAGCTTTCCAGCAGCCACTCTTTCATGAATCGCAGACCAAAATACATCAGCAATCCGGCGGGCAAAAATCGCGGGATAAGCGAGAATACGGCGCTGCCGAACACCAGAGTCAACCAGAACATCAGCGCCAGAATGATGCCCACCAGCCGACCGTAAACCCCCATCAGTTCAAGCAGCGCGGTCGAGGCCGGGCCGTGATAACCCAGGACGCCGCCGCCGGCCATGCTGGAGGCGATGTTAGCCGCGCCGTTGACCGTGCATTCGCGGTTGAAGTCCAGTTCACGGCTGCTGACCAGCTCCTGCGCGCTGGCTCTGAAAAATACGTTTAGCGCGCAGACGATTATCAAGGTCAGGATGCCGCCCGCGCTCGCGCCGATCATGGCCGGATCAATCCGAGCGATAGCAGCCAGATCAAGCGGGGGCCAGACGATCGACCCCGGCACTTTGGGCAGGAACCAACCGGCTTCCGCCACAGCATCCAGGCCCCCGGCGACAAGGTAAGCCCAGGCATAGAACAAAACAACGGCAACGATAATGACGGCCGGCATGATCATCACGTTTCTCATGCGCTCTTGCAGCATGAGCACGCAGACCGCAAAAACCAGCGCCGGCAGCCAGCGCGCGAAGACATCGCCTTGCACAAGAATGGGCAAGGTCTCCGCAGCGATGCCGTGGTCAACGACAAATGCGAAACCAGCGTCGAAGATCAGCCAACCCAAACCCGCCAGGAAACCGCCGACAATGGGAAAGGGGATGTAGCGCACCACGTCCCCGGCGCGCGTTATGCCCAGCAGCATAATGAAGCCGCCGGTGAGGATCGACGAAAGCACGATTATCCAGTACACCATCGGAAACAGCGCCTCAGGCGACATATCGGCCGGCGCCGCCGCAACCGCGCTGCTGGCGATCATGCCCTGAATGACCGCTGTCGGGCTCTGCGGGATGACAATCGTCGCATGGTCAGAACTCAACAGCGAGGTGACGAGGAGAATTACGATTTGGCTGACCAGGGTGATGCCCAAGCCGGCGGCGAAGTAGTCGGCCATTTTGCCGTGGAAAATCAACTTGGCGTAGGACGGCACAGCGCTGGCAATCAGCAGCCAAATGATGGCGCTCGTCAATAGGCTCCGCATCAACAGCGCTGGCTGGAGCGAGATTCGGATAGCCTTGCGCAAGCCTAAATCGGGGGAGGCAAAAGGCGAAGCGTCTTGCATGGCATCTCCCGGGCGCCAGCAGGCGCTGCGATGCAGGAACGGACGGCTTATCTTACCATCTTAAATCTAACCACAGAGACACAGAGAGCACAGAGGAAAGTCTCTCAATATTTTGATTGTAAAATTGCACTAAAATATTGAACCCTGTTATAAGTATTTTCGCAATTGTATGTCGATACTAGAGGAGTTTTACCCCGAACAAAGTCAAACTCTGTGTTCTCGGCGCCTCTGTGCTGAAAGCTTATTTTGATGCGATTGCTTTGCCAGCCCGCCACTGGTGATATAATCTGTCTTATATGTCGGCAAATGCGAACCCATCTAACGCTATGACTGAAATTCCAACTTTCGAACGCCTTGATCAGGGACTGATAGAGCGCCTGCGCGAAATCGGCACAGCCAACATCGCCGGGACGCTGGCGAAAAAAGGCATCCGCAACCCGCACATGGTCGGCTTGACGCCATATAATCCGGGAAAGTCAGTCGCGGGCCAGGCGGTCACGCTGCAATTCATGCCCAAACGCGAAGATGTACACTGGGGGGATGAATACGCGGCCTCGCCCGAGCGGGAACTGCACCGTAAAGCCATCATCGCCTGCCAGCCGGGTGATGTCGTCGTGGTTGACGCGCGCGGCAGCCTGTCTAGCGGCGTCTTTGGCGAGATGATGCTGACGTCCTTCAAAGCCCGCGGCGGCCAGGGTGTGGTCATCGACGGCTGCATCCGCGACTTTCCCGAAGTGCAGCAGATCGACCTCGGCTTGTGGCTGCGCGGCGTGACGCCCAATTTCCACACGCAGACGGATATCTTCCCCCACGCAGTCAACGTAGCCATCGCCTGCGCCGGCGTCTTCGTCGTACCCGGCGATGTGATCGTGGCTGATGACGATGGCGCGGTCGTCGTCCCAATCGCGCTGGCCGGCGATATCGCCCAGCTTGCGACCGAGAAAGCCGCTTGGGAAGTCTTCTCGCGCATGAAGCTTGAAGAAGGCGAGCCGCTGGAGAAATACTATCCCCTGAACGCCGAGGCGCAGGAGGAATACGAGGCTTGGCTGCGCGAGCGGTCTACCCCGCCTCCGTCCCCGTTCCCGTCATCTCCATGACGGGCATCCGAAGCATCAGTGAGGGGTGACGTTTTTGAGCGAAACCGCGCTGGCGCTAAGCCTCTTCTTTCATATCGGGGCGACTGTTATCTGGATCGGCGGCATCCTGCTGGTGACTTTCCTGGTCGTTCCCGAATTGAATCGCGCCCTGGCGGAGCAGCCGTCCCTGTATCGTTTGCTGCGCCGCCTGCGCAAACGCTTGACGCCCTTGGGCAACCTGGCGCTGGCTACGCTCATCGTCACCGGTCTGCTGCAAATGTCAACCGACCCTGATTACGAAGGCTTGCTCAGCTTCAACAACCGCTGGAGCCAGGTACTCTTGGTCAAGCACTTGCTGCTCATTGTCATGGCGGCGGCAGGCCTGTTGCTTCAAATTGCCGTGGCGCCGGCGCTGGAGCGGACCAGCTTGCTGCTGGAGCGGGGCCAGTGCGATGCTGGCGAATGGCGCCGACTGCGGCAGCGGGAACGCCGCTTGACCCAGTTCATCGCCGCGCTGGCCATCCTGATCCTGGCCGCCAGCGCCTGGCTGACAGCCATCTGAACCCGTGCTGCAGCCTTACCGTGCTGTAAGATATTTTGGGTTTGGCATTTTGTATGAGCCAAGTCGTGACTTGCGCGCGGCTGTGATAAGAAAATCTGATGCGATTGCACTGTCATACGTCCCGCGCCGGATGCTATCCCTCGCGTAATCTGTTATAAAGGAAGGTGAGGCTAAATAGAGATCAGGTCGATTATGCTCAAGACCAAAGCGCCGCCCGCAGCCATCACCGAGCCGCGCGATATCAAAACTTTCACGCTGGAAGACCGCTATACCGCCGAAGACGGCCTGGTCATCATGAGCGGCATTCAAGCGCTGGCGCGTCTGCCGCTGGACCAGCACCGGGCGGATAAAGCGCGCGGGCTGCATACCGCCGGCCTTATCGCTGGCTACCGCGGCTCGCCAATCGGCGCGCTGGACTTCCTGCTAGAGCGCATCCCGCACTTGCTCGCCGAGCACCATATCCGCTTCATCCCGGCTGTCAACGAAGACTTGGCCGCTACCGCCATCATGGGCAGCCAAACGGTCAATCTGCTGCCGAACCCGAAGTTCGATGGCGTCTGCGGCATCTGGTACGGCAAGGGACCCGGCGTCGACCGCAGCGGCGATGCCTTCAAACACGCCAACCTGGCTGGCGTGGGGCAATACGGCGGCGTGCTGGCGCTGGCCGGCGATGACCCCTCATGCAAGTCCTCGACCATCCCGTCACACTCCGAAGTCGCGCTCTATGACGCCTTGATGCCCATCCTCTACCCTGGCAGCGCCCAGGAAATTCTCGATATGGGATTGCTCGGTTTCGCCTTGTCGCGCTTCAGCGGGCTTTGGGTCGGCTTCAAAATCGTCACCGATGTCGCCGATGAATACAGCAGCGTCGAAGTCGGCGCGGGGCGGGTCAAGATCAGCGAGCCGGATTTCCGGCTGAACGGGCAACCCTGGCGACCAACGCAGAATACCGCCCTGCTCTCGCCTTACAGCTTGCAGCAGGAGAAAGAAATCCACGACGAGCGGCTTGACGCGGCTCTGGCTTTCGCCCGCGCCAATCGCATCAACGAAATTGCCGTGCCGACGGAAGACGCCTGGCTGGGCATTATCGCCGCCGGCAAGACCTGGTACGACTTGCGCGGGGCGCTAAACGACATCGGCTTGGACGACGACGCCCTGCAACGCGCCGGTATCCGCTTGCTCAAGCTGGGCATGATCTACCCGCTGGAGCGCGAAATCTTACGCGAATTCGCCACCGGCCTGGACGAAATCCTTGTCATTGAAGAAAAACGTTCCTTCATCGAAACCTTCTGCAAAGAAGCGCTCTACGGCAGCGGACATACTCCGCTAGTCGTGGGCAAGAAAGACGAGACGGGGGCTAAGCTGGTCAAAGCCGACAACGAGCTGGACGCCGACGAGATCACGCTGGTGCTGGCGCGGCGGCTGAACGGGCGAGTAGACGCGCCCCTGCTGGAGCGTCGCCTGCGCGCTATCAAAGGCCCGCCCGACCTGGGCGTGATTCCCATCGCCGCGCGCTCGCCTTACTTCTGCTCCGGCTGCCCGCATAATCGCTCCACCAAGGTGCCCGACGGTTCGATGGCCGGGGCGGGCATCGGCTGTCACACCCTGGCGATTATGATGGACCGCAATACTGCCGGCGTCACGCAGATGGGCGGCGAGGGCGCCAATTGGGTCGGCGCGGAAACCTTCACCAATATCGACCACATTTTCCAGAATATCGGCGATGGCACTTTCGCCCATAGCGGCTCGCTCTCGGTGCGTCAGGCGGTCGCCGCCGGAACCAAAGTAACCTACAAGATACTCTACAATTCGGCCGTGGCCATGACCGGCGGGCAAGCAGCCGACGGCTTGATGCCCGTGCCGGAGATGACCCACCTGCTATACGCCGAAGGGGTGAAGAAGACCATCGTCATCGCGGACGATCCGGCCAAGTTCGCGCCGGATACTTACTGGGCGCCGGGCGCCGAAGTCTGGGAGCGCGAGCGCATGGAAGCGGCGCAGTTGCTCCTGCGCGATACACCCGGCGTGACCGTCTTGATCTACGACCAGGAATGCGCGGCCAACTTGCGGCGCAAGCGGCGGCGCGGCCAGGCGGCTGACCCTGCCCTGCGCATCGTCATCAACGAGGCGGTCTGCGAAGGCTGTGGCGATTGCGGTTCAGTATCCAACTGTCTGAGCGTGCAGCCTGTCGAGACCGAGTTCGGCCGCAAGACCCAGATTCATCAATCGTCTTGCAACAAGGACTACAGCTGCCTCGAGGGCAACTGCCCGGCATTCATGAGCGTCATCCCCGCCGAGCTGCCGCAGCGGCAAGCCAAGCCGAGCTTTCGCGTCGAGCAGGCGATTGCGGCGCCGCGGCAACGGGCGAATTCCCAAGGGGGCGCGGCGAACGTCCTGATGATGGGCATTGGCGGTACAGGTGTCGTCACCGCCAATCAGGTGCTGGGCACAGCCGCGGCGCTGGATGGCTTTCACGTCCGTTCGTTGGACCAAACCGGGCTCAGCCAGAAAGGCGGACCCGTCGTCTCCAACCTCAAGATTACTGCGGAGCCTATCGACATCGCGCCCAAAATCGGCGCCAGCGCGACCGATGCCTTCCTGGTCTTTGACGTGCTGACAGCCACCGCGAGCAAGAATCTGGCGCGCGCCAATCCACAGCGCAGCGTCGCCATCGTCAGCACCAGCAAAGTGCCGACCGGCGCTATGGTGCGCGATACCACCGTCGAATATCCCCAAGCCGATCATCTGCTGGAGATCATCAACCGGGCGACCAGAGCCGGCGACAATGTCTTTTTCGACGCGCTGGGACTGGCGGAGACGCTCTTTGGCGACCACATGATGGCGAATTTCATCGTCATCGGCGCCGCCTACCAAGCCGGCACCCTGCCCATGTCCGCCGACGCCATCGAGCGCGCCATCGAATTAAACGGCGTCAAGGTCGAAGACAATCAGCAGGCTTTTCGCGCCGGCAGATTGGCTGTCGCCGACCGCGACTGGCTGGCGGGGCTGGATGTCAAGCGCGCCGGCGAGGTCGAGCCGCAGGTCGAGCGCTCGGCAGCAGCGCAAGCCATGATTGACTCGCTGCGCGCCGAGGGCGAATTAAAGCGGCTGATCGAAGTCCGCGTGCCGGAATTGATCGCCTATCAAAACCAAGCCTATGCGCGCCGATACGTCGACGATGTCCAACGCGTATTCGCCGCGGAGCAGGCCGCTTGCCCCGGCCAGACCGACTTGAGCCAAGCCGTCGCTCGCTACCTCTTCAAGCTGATGGCTTACAAAGACGAATACGAAGTCGCGCGGCTGAGCCTGAAGCCGGAAGCGCGCGAGGCGCTCAGCGCGCAATTTGGGGCGCGGGCGCGGGTACGTTATCACTTGCAGCCGCCGCTGCTCAAGGCGCTGGGTTTGAAGCGCAAGCTGCAGGTGGGCCGCTGGTTTGATGGCGTCTACCGCGTGTTGCGGCAAATGCGCTTCCTGCGCGGGACGGCCTTCGACCCTTTCGGCTACGATCGCGTCAGGCACGTCGAGCGCGACCTCATCGCGCAGTATCGCCGGCTGGTCTTCAGCGCGATTGAAGACCTAAGCGCGGACAACTACGCGCGGGCTGTAGAACTGGCGCAACTGCCGGATATGATCCGCGGCTATGACGAGATCAAGCTGGGCAATGTGGAGCGGTTTTGGGAGAGAGTGCGGGGGCTGGGCTACCAGTAAACTGCGCGTACTCGCAGGTTAATATCGGTTCGACATAATCGGCACTGTATTTGAGCTCTGGACGCTTCCTATCGAGGACGATACGGCCACTTGAGTTACCTTCTTCGCTGCCAGTTGTGCTCTTTGCGCGGCGTAGCTCGAAATTCAAGCCTGTAGCATGTTCTTACTTGCACCAATACGAAGAAACTAAATATCTATCAGTCATCCCCGCTGGCACAGGCAGTCTGTGATACGATTGCGAAATATCAGTTCATCTCTGGCCCAATAATTGCGTGGAGCCAAGCAAAACTATGCCAAACAATGAAAACTCGGGGCAACAATTTCCAAAGGAAAGCCCCGAAATGGTGATTGAGTCGCTGTTGAATCATTCAAACAGGTTAATAGTTGATAGCCTCAAGAAACATAATGTTGACCTTCCAAGTGTCCGTACGAAGGGGAGGATGCGCGATCATATCAAGCGCCAATTAGACATAGGAATAATTGACATAGACCGCATTGTTGCTGCGTTAATTGAACTGGAGGGTTGGGGTAGACAGCAAATCTATCTTTATGAGTGGAACGGTGGTCAAGCCATGAAAGGACAGTGGCTAAACCGCGTTTGGGTTGAACGACATTTTCAAGATTTGGGCCTTGACGACGTATTCAACAGTCAGCGTCCAATTTCTGCGGCAGACGAAACAAACCTATTCACTATCTCTTATCCGCAGAACAGCCAGAAAATACGATTCGTTTGGGTACAAAATCGCTCCAAACTGAAGCGTACCGAGGAAGAGGATCCAGTACCTCCTGCATTTGAAATCAGCCCGGAACGAACTCACTGGCAGCGCAGAATTCTACATGCCTATCTAGAGATGGTAGTGCGTGACGTTACAACCTTTGAATGGGACATCGTATCCGGTGAAGCAATGTTGATGATTAGAAAGTTTAAGGGCACAGATAATATTGCAGTGCGCGATAACATTGAGGCAGAATTGGATGACGTTCTACCAATTGAAGATTTTAGCAGGGTCAGGATGTCTAAAGTAATCAACAACCTTGACGACATTGAAGATGTAATTAGGCCAAGAGTCGACTACCGCCCTTTAAGTAACCCAAACATAAGGATGACAATTGCAGGTGGATTTACCGATGATGTTCTGTCCGATCCAAAAATACAACAGATTCGTCATGAACATCGAGACGACTTTAATGGTTACGGCGGTTTCAGCAAGTGGAAGATAGACAATAAGAAGTATGTTGGCATTGACCTGTACGCCAAAAAGGAGCACGATCATCGCATCGGGATTCGGTCCGAAGAACTTGAGAAAGACGTGAGGCGTGTACTTCAAAGAATCAGAGCAAATAGCTAGAACGGAATTATTTCCCCGATGCGATATTGCTAAGATTGATAGATTCTTGGCGCGCGAATACGTTTCTTGCTTCAAATTACACGACGTTATTGACAAAGCTTACGTATGTGAAAACGTAGAGGCTATACTCGACGAATTCACGAATTTCCGCGTAGTAAAACCGGCCATCAGATACTTTTGCCCCACCCACAAAGACGAGGCATTAAAACTCAGGAAAAGCTTAATTGTTACTCGGAAGGGGCACTGCCACCGATGTGGCAAAGCACACTTGCTGCAGGGTCTAGAGACCGAAAACTACTATCGTCGCATAAAGACACCCGGCTCTTGGTCAAATGGTGAAGCCTTTAAATCACAGTCTCCCGATCATCAGCGCGAACCTCCGCTGTGGAAAGACAGACGATTGCATATAGCGATCATTTCAGCTTCAATTGTAGCATTAGTAGGCGCGGCAGTTGGCCTATTCATACATTTCAATCCCGTATACACTCCTGAACCGTCCCAATTAGTAACACCAACGGTGGAGGCATCTGCTACAACCGTGAGTATAACGTCGCCACTCTCAGCCGCTCGCTCCGCAACACCAGCAATTACGATAACTGCAACATATCCGCCAACCGCAGCCATGACACCAATCTCTTAAATCCACCGTTGCGACAGAAAACGTCTCTAATCCTGTACCCCACCATCCTTTCACGTTACCATTGCGCTAATACCTATTACTGCATAAGCGAGGACAACTCAAAATGAGCGAGAAAATCGGATTCATCGGGCTAGGCATCATGGGCCGCGGCATGGTCGACAATCTCATAAAAGCCGGCTTCGACCTGACTGTCTGGAACCGCACTGCCAGCCGCATGGCGCCCTTTGTCGACAAAGGCGCGTCAGCCGCCGATTCACCCCGCGCCGTCGCCGAAAATTGCGACATCATCATCATCTGCGTCAGCGACACGCCCGATGTCGAAGCAGTGATCCTGGGCGATGAGGGCGTCATCCACGGCGCCGCTGCCGGCGACCTGGTCATCGACATGAGCACGATCAATCCGGTCAACACGGTCGAGATGGCGGCGCAACTGAACGCAAAAGGCGTGGCCATGCTCGACGCGCCTATCAGCGGCGGCAGCGAGGGCGCGGCCAATGGCACGCTCAGCATCATGATCGGCGGCGGCGCGGACGATGTAGCGCGGGCGACGCCCTGCTTTGAGGCCATGGGCAGCACCATCACGCATGTCGGCGAGCAAGGCGCCGGGCAAACGGTCAAACTCTCGAATCAGATTCTCTGCGTCGTCAATATGCTGGCGGCCAGCGAAGCGCTGCTCTTCGCGCAGGCGGGCGGCGTCGACCTGGACAAGATGCTGCAAGCGGTGACCGGCGGCGCGGCCGGCAGCTGGATGTTGGCCAACCGCGGGCCGCAGGTCATCAACGATTATTGGGAACCGGGTTTCTCCATTGATTTGCAACAGAAGGACCTGCGCCTGGTGCTGGGCGCGGCTGACGAAATGGGTATCCCGGTGATCGCCACCGCGCTCTGCTTCAACCTCTATCGCACGCTGCAAGCGCAGGGCATGGGCGGCGATGGCAACCACAGCATCATCAAGGCGCTGGAGGCGATGGCAGGCATAGAAGCGCGGTTGAGCTGAGCGGCTAGAACGCCCATCTAACCGCCTTTCGAACTTATCTTGCGTACATGTGTTATGCTACAGATGAAGAGTTGTTGCGTTTGGAGCGAACGATGGCGACGGTAGTGGCGGAACGCCTGCTGAGCATAGACGAATTCCTGGTATGGGAACAACAGCAAGAATTCAGAAGCGAACTGATATATGGCAGGATCATTGAAATGACTGGCGCAAGCCGCTCACACAATCGTATCGTCTTTGACCTGGCCCGCGCGCTTGCGGATAGACTGGACAGAAAAGGATGCGAGGTGTTTGCCGTTGAACTGGGTGTGCTGGTCAACCATGAGGGAACGTACACCTACCCTGATGTGACAGTAGTATGCGGTGAGCAGAGAATTCGCGCCGGCGCCCCACAGGATTCCCTGGAGAATCCCACTCTTCTGTTTGAAGTTCTCTCGCCTTCAACAAAAAAACGTGACCGAAATCAGAAGTACGAACAGTACTTGCAAATCCCGTCGCTCCTCGGGTACTTTCTCGTCGCGCAAGACAAGCCGCTAATTGAAAGTCACACGCGATCTGGCGACAATTGGCTACGCAGCGAGTATGCCGGGCTTGAAGCCAGTCTGAGCATCCCGGCGCTCGCCTGCGAGGTTCCGCTCAGCGAAATCTATCGTCGCGTAAGCTTCGCGTAGGCCTAGACAATTAAGGCAAAACCTTGCTCTGATGTGTTACTCTATTGAGAAAAAGATATAGTCTTTGGAGCGAACGATGGCGACAGCAACAGCAGAACGGCTGATGAGCGCGGAAGAGTTCCTGCTCTGGGAGAGTGAGCAGCCTTATAAAAATGAACTCATTGACAACAGGATATACTCCATGGCAGGTGGAAGCTCAGCACACGAAATCATAATTTCCGCGCTTGTCAGTTGGTTCTACTTTGCGCTCCTTGACAGAGTTGACCACGTCTATGCCGGAATGCAGGTAATGGTCGACGCCCTCGCGACCTATACTTACCCCGATGTCACAGTTGTATGCGGCGAGCCTCAATTACACGGTGGCTCAAAGTCAGGCCCATTGGAGAATCCGACCCTGCTGTTTGAAGTCTCGTCGCCCTCTACAGAAAAGATCGACCGCACACGCAAGCTGGAACAATACTTGAAAATTCCTTCGCTAGAGGGGTATTTTCTGGTTTCACAGGACAAGCCTCTGATCGAAGCCTACACACGCTCGGGCGATGATTGGACTTACAGCACATACGCCGGGCTGCAATCTAGCCTGCGCATCGCCCCCCTTGACGACGAAATACCACTCGATTTCATCTACAGCAAAGTACAGTTTGAGCCGGATGAAATAGCTTAAGGCTAGGTCGCGCAGGCGCACAGAGCCGGGCGAATCCACGGCACTACAAAACCAGGTCCAATTTATCAGCAGATATCAATTGTAAATCGCTTGCCAGCGGGGCATAATGCGGGGCGATTGCAATTGACTGGCTGCGAGAGGAATACGATGAGCGCATTGCGTGTGACCATTTGGCACGAATACCGACACGAAAAACACGACGAGCAGGTGGCGTCCGTTTATCCTGAGGGCATCCACGGCGCGCTGGCGCAGGGCTTGGCCCCTTACGGCTTCGATATCAAGACCGCCACGCTGGACGAACCCGAGCACGGGCTGACGCAAGAAGTCCTGGACAACACCGATGTGCTCGCCTGGTGGGGCCACATGGCGCATCACGAAGTCAGCGACGAAATCGTCGACCGCGTGCAGGAGCGCGTGCTGAACGGCATGGGCTTGATCGTGCTGCATTCGGGGCATTTGTCGAAGATATTCCGCCGCCTGATGGGCACCGGCTGCATGTTGAAATGGCGCGAAGCTGACGAGAAAGAGCGAATCTGGGTGGTTGATCCCTCGCACCCGATCTGTGACGGCCTGCCCGAATATATCGAATTGGAAGAAGCCGAAATGTATGGCGAGCACTTTGACATCCCGCCGCCGGACACGCTGGTCTTCATCAGTTGGTTCGAAGGCGGCGAGGTCTTCCGCAGCGGCTGCTGCTATCAGCGCGGGCAGGGCAAGATCTTCTACTTCCGCCCCGGGCACGAGACCTACCCCATTTTTCACATGCCCGTCATCCACCAGGTGATCGCCAATGGCATCAATTGGGCCAAGCCGGTCTCCAACCCGCCTATGGTGCGCGGCAATATCCCCGAGTTCATGTCCTAGTGGCGGACATTCCGCTCGCCCGCAATCAACGCGCGAATCTGTAGGGGCGGGCCTTGCTTCGCCCTGCAAACCGGATCGACCTACGGGAGCGCCCATGCAAACTCTAAAAGTTGGCATCATCGGCACCGGCAATATCGCGCCGGCTTATATCCGCGGCTGCGCGCCATTCGATGTGATCGAGCTCTCTGCCTGCGCGGATATCCTGACCGACCGCGCCGGGGCTTTCGCCGCTGAGCATGGCATCGCCGCCCTTAGCGTGGACGACCTGCTGGCCAGCGACGATATCGACATCATCATCAATTTGACCATCCCGCTCGCGCATGCCGAGGTCTCGCTGCAGATCATCGAAGCGGGCAAACACGTATATTGCGAAAAGCCCTTGGCCGTTGACCGCGACGACGGCGCCAGGGTCGTCAGCGCGGCGAACGCGGCCGGACTGCGCATTGGCTGCGCTCCTGATACCTTCCTGGGCGGCGGCGGGCAGACCGCGCGCAAAGCCATCGACGATGGCCTGATCGGCAAACCGGTGGCGGCCACGGCTTTCTGGCTGAGCCGCGGCCACGAGCGCTGGCACCCCAACGCCGGCTTCTACTATCTCAAGGGCGGCGGACCGCACTTCGATATGGGGCCCTATTATTTGACCGCCCTCGTCAATCTGATGGGACCGGTGGCGCGAGTGTCCAGCGCGGCGCAGCGAACCTTCTCCGAGCGAGTCGCCACCAGCGAAGCGCTTATGGGACAGGTCTTGCCGGTCGAGGTCAACACCCATGTCGCCGGCACGCTCGAATTTGAGAGCGGCGCCATCGCCACGGTCATCTTGAGTTTCGATGTCTGGGGCAATCACTTGCCCGAGATCGAGATTCACGGTGAAAAGGGTTCGCTCAGCGTACCGGATCCCAATCGCTTCGATGGCGACGTGCAACTGCTCAAGGGCGGCGATAGCGACTGGATCGACATTCCGCTGACGCATTCCACCAATATCGGGCGCGGCGCCGGCGTCGCCGACATGGCTTACGCGATTCAATCGGGTCGCCCGCATCGCGCCAGCGGCGACCTGGCTTTCCATGTCTTGGATATCATGCAGGCCCTGGATGAATCGGCGCAGCAAGGGCGGCATATCGAAATCACAAGCACGCTTGATCAGCCTGCCGCGCTGCCTGCCGGCTTGGCTGACGGCGCGCTGGATGCCTAGGCGAATCGCCCTTAACAATGATTTCTGTAGGGGCGAACCTTGGCTCGCCCACATGCGCAAATAAACCGCCATAGGAGCTACCGTGCAGACACTAAAACTTGGAATCATCGGCGTCGGCAATATCGCGCCGGCTTATATCCGCGGCTGCGCGCCATTTGACGTCATTGAGATTGTCGCCTGCGCCGATATCCTGGTTGACCGCGCCGAAGCCTTTGCCGCCGAGCACGGCATCGCCGCCCACAGCGTTGACGACCTGCTGGCCCGCGATAATATCGACATCGTGATCAACCTGACCATCCCGGCGGCGCACGCCGAGGTCTCGCTCAAGATCATCGCGGCGGGCAAACATGCCTACAGCGAAAAACCGCTGGCCATCAACCGCGCCGATGGCGAAATAGTCCTGCGAGCCGCGGCGGCCGCGGGCTTGCGCATGGGCTGCGCGCCGGACACATTCCTGGGCGGCGGCTTGCAGAGCGCGCGAAAAGCCATAGACGACGGCGTCATCGGCCAGCCGGTGGCCGCGACCGCTTTCTTCATGGCGCATGGTCCGGAAAGCTGGCATCCCAACCCGGGCATCTTTTACCTGGACGGGGCTGGACCGCTCTTCGACATGGGTCCCTATTACTTGACCGCGCTGGTGACTCTGATGGGGCCGGTGGCGCGGGTCGCCGCCTCGGCGCGTATGACCTTCCCCGAGCGCATCGCCACCAGCGAGGCCTTGATGGGCCAAGTCCTGCCGGTCGAAGTCAACACGCACATCGCCGGCACGCTGGAATTCGCAAGCGGCGCCATCGCCAGCGTCATCACAAGTTTCGATGTTTGGGGGCATCACCTGCCCTGCATTGAAGTCCATGGCGTAGACGGCTCGCTCAACGTGCCCGACCCCAATCACTTTGACGGCGTCGTGCGCGCGGTCCAAGGCGGCTCGCGCGAGTGGGCGGACGTCGCCATGGCGCATTCCAGCTCGATCGGGCGCGGGGCGGGCGTGGCCGATATGGCTTACGCTATCCAGTCGGGGCGGCCGCATCGCGCCAGCGGAGAGCTGGCTTTCCACGTGTTGGATATCATGCTGTCGCTGGAAGAAGCGGCGGCGCTGGGCCAGCGGATTGAGATTGGGAGCACGGTGAATCAGCCGGCGGCGCTGCCAGGCGGGTTGCCCGACGGCGAGCTGGATGCCTAAGCTGAAAACGCCGACGCCAATGAATCCGCATGAGTATTATGCTGTGCCGGATTTATCAGCCTGGCGAAGAATGCGCTAAACTCGGAAACATGCGAGTATCCTCGGGAGCAACCATGGCGATTCAGGAGCGGCTATACACGGTTGACGATGTCTGGCGGCTTGCGCACCTGCCGGAAAATGACGGAAAGAACTGTTATCTCATTCACGGGGAGATGTTCTGGGATATGGCGCCGGGATACAGACATGGACGACTAGCAGGACACATCTTCCGCTTTCTATTGAACTACGCCGAAGCGCATGACTTGGGCGAAGGCACTGTCGAATCCGCCTATTATCCCGCCGATGATCGCCATACGCTGCTTGCGCCCGATGTCGCCTTTCTGCGAAAGCAGGCTGCGCCGCCGGACACGCATGAGAAATTCGTCCCCCGCATGCCGGACTTGGCTGTCGAAATCTCATCCCCAAGCAACACGCTGGCTGAACTGCGCCGCAAAGCCGCGGTCTACCTGGCAAACGGAACCGAACTGGTCTGGCTCGTTTTGCCGGAGCGGGCGGGCGCCGAGGTATGGCGCGCGGGCGCCGACGGTCAGCCGGTCAGTGAGTTTGTCGCGCAAGACGGCAGCTTGAAGGGCGAGAAGGTCTTGCCCGGTTTCACGCTGGATTTGCAGCGCCTCTTCCCCAGCTAAAACTTCGGCTGCCAGACGGGGCCGGCCGGGTCGCTCCCGCGCAGAAAATCGAAGTCGCAGCCCTGCGGCGCCTGGTTGACGCTGCGCAGGTAGAGTTGCCCGTAACCGCGCGAGTAGGCTGGCGGAGGCGGCGACCACTCGGCCCGGCGCTGCGCCAGCTCAGACTCGGAGACATGCAGCTGCAAACGCCGCTGAGCCACATTCAGCTCGATCTCATCGCCATCACGCACCAAAGCCAGCGGCCCGCCCAGCGCGGCTTCCGGCGCGACATGCAAGACGATAGCGCCGTAAGACGTGCCGCTCATGCGGGCGTCGGAGATGCGCGCCATATCGCGCACCCCCGCTTCCAGCAGCTTCTGCGGGATGGGCAGGTTGCCGATTTCGGGCATGCCGGGCCCGCCGATGGGACCGGCGTTCTGCAGCACCAGCACATGATCGGGCGTGACATCCAGCGCGGGATCGTGAATGCGCGCCGCCACATCAGCAGCGTCTTTGAAAACGAGAGCCGGGCCGCGATGATTGCAGAGCGCGGGCGTGGCGGCGGCGTGTTTGATGACCGCGCCATCGGGGGCCAGGTTGCCGCGCAAGATGCTCAAGCCGCCCTCGGGCTGCAGCGGGTCGTCCAGCGAGCGGATGATATCGCTATTGCTGATTTCGGCCTCAGCGACATTCTCAGCCAGCGTGCGGCCGGTCACAGTTAGGGCGTCGCCGTGCATAAGCGGCAGCAGTTGCTTCAGCACGGCCGGGATGCCGCCGGCGTAGAAGAGGTCTTCCATCTGGTAGTCGCCCGTGGGGCGCATATTGGCGATCAGCGGCGTGCGGCGGCTGATCTCGTCAAAGCGCGAGAGTGCCAGGTCGACGCCGATGCGACCGGCGATGGCGGGCAGGTGCACGATGGCGTTGGTGCTGCCGCCGACCGCGTTCAGCAGGCTGATGGCGTTGTCGAAGGCGTCGGCAGTCAGAATCTGCGAGGGGCGGATATCGGCCTCGACCAGGCGGACGATCTGTCGCCCGGCGGCCTGCGCCAAGTGCAAGCGGCGCGAGTCGGAAGCCGGCGTGGCGCCATTGCCCGGCAGCGCCATGCCCAGCGCTTCCATCAGCGAGTTCATGGTGGAAGCCGTGCCCATGACCATGCAGTGGCCCGCGCTGCGCACCAAATTCTTCTCGACGCCCTGATAGGTCTCGGCGCTGATCGTGCCCGCCTGGTACTCGGCCGAGTAACGGCGGCAATCGGTGCAAGCGCCCAGGATCTCGCCCTGGAAGTGGCCGTTGAGCATGGGCCCGCCGCTGACCATGATGGTCGGCAGGTCGGCGCTGGCGGCCCCCATCAGCGCGGCGGGCGTGGTCTTGTCGCAGTTGGTCAGCAGTACGACGCCGCTGAGCGGATTGCCGCGGATCATCTCTTCGGTGTCCATGGCGGCCAGGTTGCGGCAGAGCATGGAGGTGGGGCTGAGGTAGACCTCGCCCAGCGAGATAGTGGGGAATTCGAGCGGGAAGCCGCCGGCTTGCAGCACGCCGCGTTTGACCGCTTCGCAGACGGCGCGCAGGTGGCTGTTGCAGTGGTTGAGCTCGCTGTAGGTGTTGCAGATGCCGATGAGCGGGCGGGTCATGTCGGCGGGTTCGTAGCCCGAGGCGGCGGTGAAGGCGCGGCGGATGAGGCCGGAAACGCCCTCGGCGCTGAAGAAGTCTTGGCTGCGGGAGGGAGATTGGGACATGCGGGTTGGCCTATTCTTTTTTCACCACAGAGTACACCGAGTACACACAGAGGGCACAGAGGCATTTTGACATGCTGACACAGTCCCATTATTCTGTGCGTGAATGTGAGGAGGGAGCATCTGAAAGTACACTACAAGCCGCCGGCGGGTTCCCTCAAGGATTGAGGTGGGCGGGATTCAACACAGAGGCGCGGTGGGCATAATAGGTTGGACGGACTTGCACTCTTCTAAAACGGTATATCGTCAACCGAAGAAGGCGAATTAATTTTGGGATTCTCCTTACCTTCACTCACTGGGGTTTTCTCATCGGTTAGCAAATTCAATATCTTTTGAGCAATCGCAATTAACTGGTCGTATGTCATCACTTCAATTCTGTTGGTACGCGCATTTAATCTGCGCAGAGCTTTCTTTTGAATGTCGTCACCATCCCTACCAATGATTACCTTTCCCCGAACTTTCTCCACATCTAATTCATCTTCAGTTTCAATCTGAAACGCTTGTTTGTCAACACGAGCGAGATAATCGTCTATTTGGCTAATTGCATCAACCACCTGCGCAATTTCGCTGTACGTTTTGCCGTTGATTCGGAATAGCCTTTCCTTAATTGGTCTCTTTATCTCTATTATTTCCAAATATCCATCCGCTGTTCGCAGCGCAGGAAAGTCCAACTGTCCATTCTTGATAATGTTGCGATCAGTAATTAACTCGTTGTATTCACCGCCAAACATCCAGAAGTTTTCAGTGAGAAACTGTTGATATTTGGATTCTTCAAGATTCTGTTCGACCATTTCTCTGAACTCGTCTAACGCCTTTGAAAGACGTGCATGATTCAAAGCAGCGACCAGTGACTGCGCTTCCGTTGATGAAGCAAGTCTTGATAGCCCAGCTTTTGCATCAGAGTCTCTCGTTATCCAATCCAAGACTTGGGATATCAGACATTGTTTTTCCTGACTGACGGATATGGCGCTCAATATCTGCTGGAATTGGTCACCGGCGATGTCAGAAATATTCATAACGATATATTCACCGTCAGTGTCAATTTGGGATTGCGCCGCTAGGAATGTAGAGAGCTTGTTGATGGAGTCATTACCAGGTTTGTCATCAATCGTAATTGACTTATCAACCTTTAACTGCCAGCCATGTTGTTGCGTCCTACTGTAAGTTTCAAGCGTTAATGAATTGAATTTATGTTCACCTGAATTGGAGTCACGAATACCCCAATACTTAGCAATCTTCCATGTTCGTGTTGATTTACTCAATTCGACTTGTTTTACATCCTTAAGGTTTGGCTGTGTCTCTGGATCAAAGCGCCGGGCGCGGATCTGGGTCGCTTTTGCAATTGCATCGTCAAGTGGCATGTCAATATCGCCCAAGTGGATTCTTTGCGGTCTGTCTTGGACCATACAAGTCCCTTTCAACTTTGATGCTAGGTTACAGGCTCAGCATTAGATTTACGTTTTAGCAACAAATGAATTAATTCAGAAACGATTGACCAATTGCCTCTGTGTCGAATCACCTACCCTCCACAACCCCAACCCAAACTCGCCGCGCTGCCCTCAGGCCTGCCAACTGACGGCGCATACATGGCACACACTAGAGAGCGATCGTGCAGCGTAAAGCTATTCGGTTTGCGCGAGAAAAGCGGACCCCGCCCTCACCCGCCCAGCGCGGCAAACGCAGCCCGCCGAGCCTGCGCAGCCTCCAGTTGCTCAGCCTGCAGCTTCCGCGCCAAGTCGGCCATATCCGCCGCCAGCGGCATCAGGTCGATGCGGTTGGCGGTGTTGATTTGTTCGACCCACACAGGACGCAGCGTATCAATGCCATGCAGCGCCCCAGCGATGGCCCCGCCCATGCCGGCGATGGAGTCGTTATCGCGGCCGTAGTTCGTCCCACCCATGATCGTGCCTTCGAAGTCGCCGCCGGTGACGACCAGGAAGCCGAGGGCGATGGGCACTTCTTCAATGCTGTGCGAGCGGCTGGGTCTCCAGTCGTTGCTGCCATTGCCGCGCTCGCTCTTGGCGTCATCGGCCGAGGTGTCATATTCGCGCATGACATCACGTAGGGGGGCGATGGCTTCGCGCCAGTCGGTCAGCGTGCTGGCTTTATCGGCGATGGCGGCGATGCAGTCGGCAGTGCCCTCTTTGGCGAAGGTCAGCGCGGCGTCGATGATGGAGGCGACCGAGGCCTCTGGTTTGAAGGCTTCGGCGACGCAGGCGGCCATGACAGCAGCCGCTTCCAGCCCGAAGCTGTATTGGTGGGCGCTGAAGACATCGACCGCTTCGGCGTAAGCGCGCGCGGGATCGCAGGCGTTGATGATGCCGACCGGCGCGGCATACATGGCGGCGCCGCAGTTAACCATATTGCCGACGCCGGCGATGCGCGGGTCCGCATTGGCCAGCCAGCGATTGTAGAGCCACTTTTCAGGGTAGAAGAGCCGTTCAACCAGTGGCATCTCACGCTGACGTTCGGGGATCCAGCGGTCTTCCAGCGCCATCTTGGGCACGATGCGGCGGAAGAATTCGTGCGCGTCCAGGTGGTCGCCGCGCTCGAGGTAACACTCGCAGAGCAACTGCACCATGTGGGTGTCGTCGGTGTAACGGCCGTGGCCGCGCCCGCGTGTATCGGCATCGTCCCAGGCTTCGACCAGGTCGGTGATATAGCCGTAACGCGCCCGAATCTCGTCGGGCATACGCCATTCAGCCGGCGCGCCCATGGCATCGCCGATTGCGCCACCGTAAAGGCAGCCTTGTATTTTTTGCAGGAGAATATCGGATGAATTCGTCATTACTTTTTGCTTCCTTTCAAGTATTAAGCACCACTGATCGAGAAATCTCAAATGTCCATCGAATCGTTGTAGGGGGACTTATTTTGCCCGAAAGCTGTCCGAAACTTCTAATGCGTTCGACCTGATAGGCCACCCCTACCTTATAACTTTATCCAAGTCACATAAACCGCACCGAGTAGACCACCGCCAGGTTGTGCGTGACTGTTGCCCAGTGGTCGCCGCGGTCATCGGAAACGTAGAAGTTGCCGGCGGTCGTGCCGAAAGCCAGCGTGTCGCCGTTGTTATCCAGCGCGTGGCGGAAGATGAGATCGTAACAATGCCGCTGGGGCAAGCCCTTGCGCAGGTCCTGCCAGGTCGCGCCGCCGTCTTCCGTGCGGCAGATGACCAGCGCGCGGTCGACAGGTACGCGATACTCGGCGCTGACAGCCGGCGCTACCCAGGCGACGCGTTCATCCTGCGCATCCACCGCCAGCGCGAAGCCGAAACCGGCGGGCCCACCGCTTTTGTCGGAGATGTCCTGCCATTGCAAGCCGCCGTTCTCACTGCGATATGTGCCGCAATGGTTCTGCTGCCAAAGCACATCGGGATTGCTGGGGCTGGCGAGGATGATGTGCGGGTCGTGGCCATGCTCGTGGTGGGGGTCGGGCAGGTAATCGGCGAAGAGGCCGCGATTGCGCGCTTGCCAAGATTCGCCGCCGTCCGCGCTGACGTAGACGCCGCCGACGCTGATGCCGACGGTGATGCGGCGGCTGTCACGCGGGTCGACCTGTATAGCGACCGTGCCGGGATGATCGCGCCCAGCGCCGAACCAGTGCCTGTTGCTGGGATGCTTCCAGAGCGTCTCGACCAACTGGAAGGAGTCGCCGCCGTCATCGCTGACGAAGAGGCCGCCCGGGTCAGTACCGGCATAGAGGCGATTTGGTTCGTCGGCGCCGCCGGGCTCGACCAGCCAGATGTAGTTGGTTTTGGCGGGCACGCTGAAATCGGGCGGGACGGTATCGCCTTCGGGGTACTTGGGCGCTTCGACCTCTTGCCAACTGGCGCCGCCATCGCGCGAGCGGTGCAGCTTGCCGCCCCAATGCCCGTGATCGAGGCTGACCCAGAGGGTATCCGTGCGCGGGTCGCGGAAGGCGTAGACCACCGGGATGGCTTCGAAGTGCGCCGATTCGACTTCCCAGTCCGAGCGGCCATTCCGGCTCATTATCAGCAGGCCCTTGCGGGTGCCGACGAGAAGTTTCTTGGGCAAGGTTTACCCCCATCCCCTAGCCCCTTGCCCCAATTTGAGGGAAGGGGAATCTGAATTGTGTTTTCGCCTTTTCCGAAGAACGGTCAACATGCGAGCATCCCCGCCTATCCTCCCGACAGCGCCTGGACGATGAAGATCTGAGTATCGGCGGAGACGCGGTCGGAGAGGGTCTGCTTGTCGCGCAGGAGTTCGCCGCCGACGAAGATGTTGACGTGTTTGCGCAGGGCGCCCTGCTCGTCGACGATGTAGTCGCCCAGCCCGCGCCAGCGGTCATCGACAGCCGGGATGATATCGGCGACGGTGGCGGCGGCGACGCTGCACTCGCAGAGGTCGGGGAAGAAGCGTTTGAGGTTGGGCGTGAATTTAACGTGAGCCATGCTGCAGATTAGAACGGATGGGGTGCGGGGTTGTCAAGATTTGGGTGTTGGCCACAGCGGCGTAGAGTCTTTTGCCACCGAGTACACGGAGTTCAATGAGGGCGCGGAGGGTTTGATTTGGATCACAAAGACACAAAGGCACAAAGGGCACAAAGAAAAACTATTTATCTCTGGAAACTGGGGCAGAGCCTATAACCCGGCGCTCGTATAAGTAGTCTATGTATTCGGTGTTAAGAATCTCGCGGCTGCGCTCGGCACTGTTGACCGGCTCAGGCGATGCCATGTTTAGCTCCTTCGCATGACGCGCCAAGTCGGCCAGAGTCGCCCAGCGCTTCTCGTCGGTGTCGAGCTCTGTTTCATTGCTCGCCAGCAGGTCGCGCAGCAAGTCGCTGATGTCGGCGTCTTTTGATTTTGCGAGCGCTTCAAGGCGCAGCGCGATGTCTTCCGCGATGTCGATGGTCATGGGTAGGTCCTCCGCTTGCGGCGATTATACCATCATATTGGATGTGGAGCGGTTAGGCCTTATATTGCCACCGATTACACCGAGTTTAACGAGATCACAGAGGGTATAGTTTGTCACCACAAAGACACAAAGGGCGCAAAGAAATGTAGGGGCGACCCCGTCGACTTGCAGATAACTTAGGGCAACAATTCGAGATAATCGCAGTGGCGCGGGCGAAAAATGCTGAAATCGCGCCGGTCGAATGTCGCGATCCTTGTGACATTCATGCGCTCGGCGATAGCCATGATGCAACAGTCTACGAAGTCGAATCGGGCGTCCGAATAGGTGCTTACAATATCGCGAACTCTTGCCAAGTCTTCCATGCCAACTGCTTCAAGCCGAACATCTAACTGCATAAAGTGCTCAAGGAAAGTTTGCATTCCGCTGTGGCCAATGTCGCGCGCAATGAGATAACCGACTTCTGGCAGGACCCCATTGGGCACGAGCATAACTTCCGTGTTTTGAGACAGCAAACTCATCCCGTCTTGATGATGGATATCATTGGCGTTGTACAGCGCTTAGACAAGGTTGCTGTCCGCGATAAAGGTCATCGGTTGGCGCGGCGTATCAAGTAGTCTGCGAACTCTGTGTTAAGAATCTCGCGGCTGCGCGCTGAAGTATCCACCGGCTCGGGCGATGCCAGCCCGGCGGCTTTGGCGTTTTGGGCAAAGTCGGCCGTGGTCGCCCTGGGCATTGTTTTGGCGTTGCCCTTGTCCTGGTAGCTCTCGATCATGTCGCGCAGCAAGTCGCTGATGTCGGCGTCTTTTGATTTTGCGAGCGCTTCAAGGCGCAGCGCGACGTCTTCCGCGATGTCGATGGTCATGGGTAGGTCCTCCGCTTGGGGCGATTATACCATCAAATGGGATGTGGAGCGGTTAGGCCTTATATTGCCACCGATTACACCGAGTCAGGGGGAGTGTTATTTGGATCACAATGGCAGCAAGGCAGAAAGCTATCAGTTGCCATTGTACGAAACTGTAGCTACATTTTATAAAGAGGTTCATGGAGAACACAAACCGTGGCGCAGCCCAACTTCAAGAATCGAACGCTTTATCACCGCGACAACCTAAATATTCTACGCGGCATGAACAGCGAGACGGTGCATCTTATCGCCACCGACCCGCCTTTCAACAAGAATCGTGATTTTCACGCGACGCCCGACAGCCTGGCAGCCGGCGCGAAATTCAAAGACCGCTGGCGCTGGGACGATGATGTGCATGAGGAATGGACAGACAGCATCAAGGACGACTGGCCCGCGGTTGAGAGCGTGATTGCGGGAGCGCGGCTAGCCTATGGCGATGACATGGGCGCGTTTTTATGTTGGCTGGGCGTACGCTTAATGGAGATGCATCGCATACTTCGCTTAGATGGAACGCTTTATCTTCATCTTGATCGCACAGCCGCCGCTTATGTCAAATGCCTGTTGGACGGCATATTTGGACAGAAGAATTTTATAACCGAAATAATCTGGAATTACGGTACGCCGTCTGGTGGCAGGGCTGGCGGGAAAAAGCCGATCAAGGCGCACGAAACATTACTCGTCTACGCGAAGAATTACAGCAAGCATACTTACAACAAGCAGTACACGCCTTACTCGGAGAATTACAGGACGAAGTGGTTTAGACACGCTGACGCGGACGGTCGAAAATACCGCACCAGAAAACGCAAAGGGAAAATAATCAGACAGTATCTTGACGAGAGCCCTGGCGTACCTTTATCTGATACCTGGACGGACATAAAATCGCTCTATGGCTCATCAGGGTGGTTTCCCAACACAAGAGGAGAGATTACTGGCTACCCCACCCAGAAACCTCTCGCGCTTTACCGCCGCATCATTGAAGCCAGCAGCAATGAAGGCGATTTTGTGCTCGACCCCTTCTGCGGCTGCGCGACCACGCCAGTTGCCGCCGAGCAATTGGAGCGGCAATGGGTCGGTATAGACGTCTGGGATAGAGCGCACGAGACTGTCCTGAACCGCCTGGCGGAAGAGGGCATGCTCACAGAAGACAAGAAGCCGTTGCAATTTTGGACGAAGCGCGTCCACTACGAAACCGAACCGCCGCGCCGCACTGACGACAACGAACTAGCGGCGCCCAACCTTAAGCTGAAGATACGGCGAGCGACGGAACCGTGGGAGAAGCTGACGCATCGTCAGATGGTACAGGTCTTGCTAACCGCGCAGCGCAGCAATGGCAACGTCATCTGCGCTGGCTGCGGACGCGAACTGGAACGCGAGTTCATGGAATTGGATCATATCACGCCGCGGGCGGACGGCGGCGAGAATCACATCCGCAACCGCATTTTGCTTTGCCGCCCTTGTAATGGCCGCAGGGGGCAATATCTGACGCTGCGCGGTTTGCTGCGAGAGAACAAGAAGGTCAACTGGATGAAGGACGAAGGCTTGGCGCAGTTGGCTCGGGAAGCAGCGCGCGAGCGGGCCGACTGGGTGCGGGATAATTTCGAGAGTGATGAGTGTCAGGAGTTGGTTGGGCTGTGATGATTTAACCACATAGACGCGAAGTATAGGGGCGGCTCGCGGAATCGCCCCTACAAATCCCCTTTGTGACCTTCGTGTCTTTGCGCCCATTGTGCTGAAAATCCTCCGCGCCTCTGTGGTTCGCGCGTGGTGTGAGTTTCGTGTTGAGCGGGCGAGCCAAGGCTCGCCCCTACAGATTTCGAGTATTACGAGCAGACCATCCCGCCCACCCCCTTTGAGACCTTCGTTCCTTTGTACGCCTCTGTGGTGAAATCGCAGCCGCCGCGCTAGAATAGCCTGCTACTCTTACGCGAGCAAAGGACAGCAACATGACCGATTCCAAATTCGCCGGGCTGGCGGAATTCCGCTGCATCGGGCCTTTCCGCGGCGGGCGCGTCGTCGCTGTCGCCGGCGACCCGCGCGACGCGAACACCTTCTATTTTGGCGGCGTCTGCGGCGGCGTCTGGAAGACCACGGACGCGGGCCAGTATTGGGAGAATATCAGCGACGGCTACTTCACCGCCTCATCCGTGGGCGCGCTGGAAGTGGCGCCGGCCGACCCCAACGTCATCTACGCCGGCACGGGCGAGACAACCATCCGCATCGATGTCTCCATCGGCGATGGCATCTACAAATCCACCGATGCCGGGCGCAGTTGGAAGCACCTGGGAATGAAAGAAACGCGCCAGATCGCTAAGATTCGCAGTCACCCGCAGAATGCCGATTTGGTGTATGCGGCGGTCTTCGGGCATGCCTTCGGGCCCAACCCCGAGCGCGGCGTTTATCGCTCGAAAGACGGCGGCGAGACCTGGGAGAATGTGCTGCATGTTAGCGACCAAGCCGGCGCCATCGACCTGACTATCGACCAGAATAATCCGCGCATCATCTACGCCTCATTCTGGCAGGCTTATCGCAATTTCTGGCAGATAAGCTCCGGCGGCGAGGACAGCGGCATTTGGCGCAGCATGGACGGCGGCGACACTTGGGAAGAGCTCACCCCCACCCCCGGCTCCTCCCCCATCAAGAGGGAGGGTAGCAAAGGACTGCCAAAAGGGTTGCTTGGCAAGATCGGCCTGGCCGCCTCGCCCGCGCAGCCAGGGCGAGTCTGGGCAATTATCGAAAATCAGCCCGATGGCGGCATCTACCGCAGCGATGATTACGGCGAGACCTGGGTGGTGGGCAGCAAGGACAACCGCTTCATCTCGCGCGCCTGGTATTATATGCACCTGACCGCCGACCCGGTCGACCCCAACACGATTTACATCAACAACCTCAGCTTCTGGAAGTCGACCGACGGCGGGCATAACTTCAGCGAAATCACCACGCCGCACGGCGATGACCACGATGTTTGGATCCACCCGGGCAATAACCGGATTATGATCCACGGCAACGATGGCGGCGCTTGCGTCTCGTTGAACGGGGGGCTGTCCTGGTCCAGCATTTACAACCAGCCGACGGCGCAAATTTATCACCTCGATTTCGACAGCCGCGAGCCATATTACGTCTATGGCACGCAGCAGGACAATTCCAGCTTGCGCGTGCCCAGCCGCAGCCGCTACTCCTCCATCACCTGGGAAGATTGCGACATCATCGGCTCGGGCGAAAGCGGCTATATCGCCGTGGACCCGAAGGATTCGGATATCGTCTACGTGGGCGCCATCGGCAGCTCGCCGGGCGGCGGCAACAGTTTGCAGCGTTACGACCATCGCAGTCAGCAGATTCGCCTCATCGCCACCTGGCCGCGCAGCTCGACCGGCTTGGGCGCGCAAGCCGACAAATACCGCTTCGCCTGGACCTACCCCATCGTCTTTTCGCCGCATGACCCGGACACGATTTACATCGGCGGCAATCAGATACTCAAGACGACTGACGAGGGGCAGAGCTGGCAGGAGATCAGCCCCGATTTGACCAAAGCCGACCCCGAGACCTTGAAGCCGTCGGGCGGCCCCATCAATCGCGATGCGGTCGGCGCCGAGCACTTCGCTACGGTGTACACGCTGGCCGAATCACCGCATGAGCCGGGACTGATCTGGGCCGGCTCCGATGACGGCTTGCTGCATATCACGCGCGACGGCGGCGAACATTGGAGCGATATCACGCCCCATTCCCCGGTCCCTTCACCCACAGAGGAGGGAAGGGGAGCAAAATTCCCCTCCCTCTTGATGGGGGAGGGGTTAGGGGTGGGGGCTATGTTCACCATGATCGAGCCATCGCCCCATGACCCGGCAACCGCCTACGTCACCGCCACGCGCTACAAGAACGACGATTACGCGCCCTACGTTTACAAGACTACAGATTATGGCGCCAGCTGGCAGTTGATTGTCGACGGCATCGCGGACGATCATTTCTGCCGCGTCCTGCGTGAAGACCCGCAGCGCGAGGGCTTGCTCTATTTGGGCACCGAGTTCGGCTTGTATATCTCGTTTGATGCCGGAGCCAGCTGGCAGCGCTTCCAGCTGAATCTGCCGATAACGCCCATCTACGACCTCAAACTCAAGGGCACGGATTTGGTCGTGGCGACGCATGGGCGCTCCTTCTGGATTCTCGATGATGTGACAGTATTGCATCAAATCGACCCCCACCCTAAATCCCTCCCCCAAGATGAGGGAGGGACTTTTTTCACCCCTTCCCTCCTTGTGGGAAACATCCCCCGTGAGGCGGGGGACCGAGGGGGCGCAGGGGACGAGGGATGGGGGGAATCGGCCCATCTGCTCAAGCCGGGCCTAACCGAGCGGCATCTGCCCAAGGTCTTCGAGGGGCTTTTCGACAGCGGCGACGGCAAGCAGTATATGAGTACGTTAGGCATGGTGGCCGCTTATGTCAAAGAAGAGACGCCCGAGCACGGCCTCAAGCACAGCTATCTCGATAGCGGCACGAATCCGCCCCAGGGCGCGGTCATCACCTATTACCTAAGCGAGAAACCGGATGCCACCATCACGCTGCGCATTGACGACGCCGGCGGGAACGAAGTCAAGACCTTCAAGAGCCTGCATGCAGACGAAGAGGAAAAAGCTGCGGGAACGCGCACGGACGACAGGCCCAAGGAACTGCGCATCCCGTCAAACGCTGGCTGGAATCGCTTTGTCTGGGACCTGCGCTATCCCGACGCGCGCAAGGTCACGCCGCAGGACGACAATCAGCAGGGCTTCATCAAGGGACCGCACGCCGTGCCGGGCAGCTACCGCGTCACGCTGAAGGTCGGCGACGAAGCGCTGAGCCAGCCGTTGGAGATCGTCAAGGAAGCCGGCGTCGAAGCCAGCCAAGCCGATTTACAGGCGCAATTCGACTTGCTGCTGAGCATCCGCGACAAGGTCTCTTCGACGCACAAGGTCATCAACCAGATGCGCGATGCGCGGGCGCAGCTCAAAGGCTGGCGCGAACGCCTGGCCGGTTTGGAATCGGCGGCCGGCATCATCGAGGCGGCGGCAGCGCTGGAGCAGCAGGTTCTGGAAGTCGAGAAGGAGCTGATGATACCGGAGACGCGCGCCGGCTGGCCCGATGCGATGAACAACGGCGACCGGCTGGCGGCGCAGCTCAGCAACTTGAGCTTCAACGTCAACCTGGGCGATTACAAGCCGACTGACTATGAGCGCGAGGCTTTCACCGAGATCGCGGCCGATATCGATGGCGTCGCCGACAAGTTCAATGACATCGTCGACGGCAACCTGGCGGAGTTCAACACCATGCTGAGCAATGCCGGCTTCGGGGTAGTCGCGCTGAAGGTCGAATGATTGTCCCCGAAAATGGTGATGTAGGGGCGACCTATCAGGTCGCCCATCAACGATCTTGCGGTTATTTCTGGGCGAGCCAAGGCTCGCCCCTACAGACTTCACTTGCGGCAAACGTAGCCCGATGAAACGCTCTCGCCCCTTCCTCAATCTCATGCTGGCGGACTTCGTGGCGCGGACCGCCTACCAGATGGGCAAATCGCCGCTGCTGCCCATATTCGCCGCGGCGTTGGGGGCATCGGGCGCATTCCTGGGCTTGATCGTCACCGTATCGACCGTAACCGGGCTCTTCCTCAAACCACTCTTCGGCATTTTGTCCGACCGCTGGGGGCGGCGCGTCTGGCTGCTCATCGGCGCCTGCTTTTTCGCCTTCATGCCCTTCTTGTACCGCTTCATCCAGACGCCGGAGCAGCTGCTCGTCATTCGGCTGGTACACGGCCTGGCGACAGCGATCTATGGTCCCGTGACGCTGGCCTACATCGCCGAGCTGGCCAAAGGCGAAAGTGTAGCCGAAGACATCGGCTGGTTCGAGATGGCGCGCAGCGGCGGCTACGTATTTGGCCCGCTGCTGGCCGGCTGGCTGCTGCTCTCTTTTGAGCCGGCCGCCGTCTTCACCATCATCGGCGTCATCAGCTGCGGCGTATTCCTGCCGGTGCTGAGCTTGCCCGAGCCGCAAGCGAGCGCCAAACGCAAGCGCATGCCGGTTCGGCAGCATATCATCAGCGCCATCCGCGATGGCGGCCGCACCTCGGCTGTCTGGCTGACCGGCGCTTTGGAAGCCGTCACCTTTATCGCGCTCTACACGCTCAAAGCCTTCCTGCCCATCTTCGCGCTGGAGGCGGGCGTCAGTGTGGCGCTGATCGGCCTCTTCTTCAGCCTGAACGAAGCCTTGCATGTGCTCTGCAAGCCCTTTTGCGGCCGGCTGAGCGATCGCTGGGGGCATCTGCCAAGCATCAGCCTGGGCATGCTGATATTAGCGCTATCGCTGCCCCTGGTTAGCGTGCTGGATCAGGGCGCTCTCTTCCTGCTGCCGGCGGCGCTGATGGGCCTGGCGCAGGCGTTGATCTTCCCGGCGGCGAAAGCGCTGGTGTCGAATCGCATCAGCGCCGAGCACCTGGGCGCGGGCATGGGTTTGATAGGCATGTGGCAGAATTTCGGCAAGGTGGCCGGTCCGGTGCTGGGCGGCTTGGCGATAGCAGCGCTGGGCTATGCCTCGACACTGCTCTTGCTCAGCGTATTATTGGCCTGCGGCACGCTTGTCATCTGGGGGCTGTTCGCGCCGCGCAAGCTGAGCCGCTCCACGCGCTAGGCGGCTCACACCCAGCAGCCATTCGACACGGCGCCGCGGATGAAATTGCAATCCACCTGTGTTACACTCAATTCAGTGACAAGGTGTAGACTTGCTGAGTTGATTTAACGTGATGAACATGCATAGACAGACTGTAGCGATTGAGGACCGTCTCAAGGATGTTTCGGTCGCCGATTTGCGGGACGCTAATTTGACAGGAGCCAGCCTGCGCCGGTCAAATCTGGTAGGGGCAGTTCTTGATGGCGCAAATCTCCGGGAAAGTGACCTGCAAGGCGCTAATTTGAGGCAAGCACGCCTGTATGGCGCAAGTCTCAATCGCGCAGATCTGCGCCGAGCAAACTTGGGCATGTCGGATTTGCGTTTTGCCTGCTTGGAGGGGGCTAATCTGGCTCATGTGAGTCTGTATCGGGCAAACTTGTTGGGAGCACGGCTGGCTGGCGCAGACGTTGAAGACGCTGATTTCGCTGGCGCGATCCTGCCCGACGGGGCGCTGTTTCAAGACGACGCCTGTCTTGAACGCTTTACGGATACGCAGAATCCCGCGTTCGCGGCAACGCTAGAAGCGGTCAAAGCCGTAGACCATGAAGAAATGCCCGCTACAGGACGGGAAGGCGCGGCAGGCGATCATGAGATGTCTTGGGCGGATTTCGTCGAACGGACATATGGCAGCCTGGCTGATGACCCGATTGAATGGCATCCGCCGGAATACGCAGAGAACCAAGACTGGCGTGAATGAAATACTTGCTCGATACCAATACTTGCATCCGTTATATCAATGGACGAGCTCCCCGCGTTCGCGATCAAGTTAACAGCAAGTCGTCTTCAGACATCGTCATAAGCTCGATTACGAAGGGCGAAATGTATTTTGGTTCCAGCAAGAGTCAGACACCGGAACGTTCGCGCGCTAAACAAGACGACTTTCTGCGGCAATTCGAAAGTATACCTTTTGATGACGATGCCGCGGAAGAGTATGGCAGCATTCGCGCGTATCTGGAAAAGCGCGGCTCTCCTATAGGCAAACACGACATGCTAATTGCCGCCATTGCTCGTGCCAAGGGATTAATTGTAGTTACACATAACATTAGAGAGTTTAAGCGGATTCCCGGCTTAAACGTCGAAGATTGGGAAGTCGAATAAGGCCGGCCCAAACTACGGACCTTACAATCTCACACCCAGCAGCCATTCGTCACGGCGCCGCGGATGCTGGTCACTTGGCGCTTGTCCGTGCCATCGGCCTTCATGATCATAATCTGCTGCAGGCCGGGGAAAGTCGAAGCCGTCACGTAGCTGATGCGCTCGCCATCCGGCGACCAGCGTGGCGAGGTCGCGCCGCCGAGGTGGTCAGTCAGCCGCGTGAGCTCGCCGCCTGTGCCATGAATGCGGTAGATTTGCCCATCCGCTACCAAGGCCAGCCACTCGCCCGTCGGCGACCAGGCGACATCGCTCATTTGCCCACGCGTCTCGTGCAGGACCCACTCCCGGCGCCCGGCGGGGATGGCGATGACCAACCTGGTAGCCCAGCTGTCAGCAGCGTCATGCCGCTTGATGATGTAGACGAGCTGGCGCCCAGTGGGTGAAAAGTCCGGCGAGATATACGAGCGCTCCGCCGTCGGCGCTCTGAAAATGTCAAAGTGGCGCGCATACAGATCACCGGCGACCAAGCCAAAGCGCGGTTCTTCGAAGACTTCGAATTGGCGCGAGACGACAATGCCCTGGCCGTCCGGCGCTATGGCGATTTGCCGCGTCGCCGACAGCAAGTCGCCCGTAGCCGGCTTGTCCAGATGCAGCCCGGTACCATCAAGCAGGGCGTGGTGGAAGCCGTTGATGTCGCGCCGATGGCTGGCGATGACCAACTGTTGCGACGCCGGGTGACAATCGATGTCAGTTGTGAGCAGGTAGCCGGCGTCATGCGGGATCGAGCCGACAACGCGTTTCAAGCCACGGCCGTCCAGCCCGATGCGATAGACCGAGTTGGATTGCCGGCCGGCGTCAATCGAGTCGGTATCCGAGATGAATATCAGCGCGTTATCGGCTAGCCCCAACCCAATAATGGGAGCGGGGTCAATATCCGCTTCAGCCGGCGCTGAGCCCGAGGACCAGAGTTGATCAACCAGAAGCACACTGGCGACAATCAGCAGATATAGCGTGACGATCAGCTGTCGTTGCCGAGCTCGTTTCATAAGGTCTTCCGCCATCTCGTCATAGCGCCGCTATCAGAATAGCTTTCAACTCGGCAGCGCTAAGCTCAATCGGGTTGCCTTTCATGCTGCTGGAAACGCTGGACTTGGCGACGATTTCGTCGAAGTCCTCAGCGCGCAGGCCATAGGCGCCCAGCCCGGGAATGCCGAATTGCTGGCTGGTAGCGCCGATCCAATCCATGGCGTCTTGCGCCGTCGCCGAGCTGTCGCACAAGAGAAACTGCGCGGCGTACTCATAGCGCTGCAATGAGGGATTTTCGGGTTCGCGTTCAACCAGCGCCTTGATATTGGCGGCCATCACGGGTGGCAGCAGCGCCGCGCAAATGGCGCCGTGGGGCGCGCCATACATGCCGCCCAGAACGCCGGCGAAACCGTGCACCGCGCCCAGCTTGGCATTGGCCAGCGCCAAGCCCCCCAGCAAGCTGACGAGCGCCATATCACGGCGGGCAGGGGCATCATGCAGCTGCTGATAGACGCGGCGCAGCGACCGCCCCGCCCGGCGCAAGCCTTCGCTGCACATGCCGTCGGTCAACGGCGTGGCCAGGTGCGAGACGAAAGGTTCGAGCACTTGCGTCAGCGCGTCCATGCCGGTGCTGGCGGTGACAGCGGGCGGCACGGAGTGGGTCAACAGCGGATCGACCAGGGCGACATCGGCCAACATGCGGTTGTCGCGCAGGCTGACTTTGACACGTTGCGCTTTCGAGCCGAGCACGGCGTTCTTGGAGACTTCGGCGCCGGTGCCGGCTGTGGTGGGCAGGGCGATGAAGGGCAGCGGGTCAGCCGAAAGCTTCTTGCCCGCGCCGATGACTTCCAGGTAATCCAGCAGCGCGCCCTCGTTGGGGATGAGCGCGGCGCCCGCTTTGCCGCTGTCGATGACGCTGCCGCCGCCGATGCTGATGACCAAGTCGCAGTCTGCCGCTGTCGCGACCGCCTTGGCTTCGTCTATCACTTCGACGCTGGGCTCGCCACTGATAGGAAAGCGAGTCAGCTTCAGCCCGGAGTCGCGCAGGGCGTCGATCAGCCGCGTCACGGGCTCGGGCTGGAAGCTGTCGGTGACCAGCAGGGCGTGGCTGCCTAGCTCATGGGCCAGCTGCGGCAGTTGCGCGGCGCTGCCATCGCCGAAGATGATGCGTGCTGCGGTGGCGAATTCGAACTCAGTCAAAGCCACTGTACCTTGTGAATTGGAACCGATCACTTTTCAGGAATCTGAAGGAGGTATCCGAATGTCTTGAACGCGCCAAGCCGCTTTGCTGCGGAGTTCCGCGAAGCTGATTCGCACTCGGAAATCTTCTCCTAAGCTCGGCGCATTTCGGCCAACACGCCAAATGGTATCGCTCTCGCTTGGGTTATATTGTTCCTGTAACATACCATTGGGCAAACACGCCGCGATAATCCTTTTGAGCTCATGGGCGCTATTCACGACATCGTAGATGTATTTCGCGAATACAGTTACTACGTAAAGCGAACGTCCGTCGCGCTGAATATACGAAGGCAATTTACCAGCCTCATTGATTACTCTACCCTGGCGCACCATTTTTACTCGCATCGACGTTTGCGACATCTGAATCGTCGCTGTACCGCTGCCGCTTGGCTTCTCGGCTTTTGCGTCAAGCATAAGGGCTACGGGAATAGCTTCAGGCAGAAACACATACATGGCCTTCTTAATGTCAACTTTGCCATAAAGGCGCATGTGAATTTGAGGTAAGCCCATCAACTCAATTGCTTCTCGTGTAACATCTTCCGCTATGTCTTGAGGCAGGTCCACTTCCTCTCTAAAAATACTTACCGCTTGCGAAGCATAATCCGTGAGAGCTTGAGTAACCATCGAAAAAGATGTCTGTTCAAGATTCTCCATTTGGTCAGGTGACATTCGTTCGTTTCCGGGCTACTTCTGCATAATGCTCATCAAGTTCGATTCCGAGCCATCGCCTGCCAAGCCGTCTAGCTACTGCTGTTGTTGTACCTGAGCCGACAAAAGGATCCAGAACGACGCCCTTCGACGGCGAGAATAATCGAATAACTCGACTAGCAAGCTCTTCGGGAAACTCAGCTTCGTGCCTCTCATTTCGCTGCACCGAGCGAATTTGCCAGACGCCTCGCGACCCCCATTTCGACCATTCGCTGTTGGTCAAACGCTGACGATCGTATTCAGTTATGCCAGGTTGCCAAAAGACATAAATGTGCTCAAATTCATCGACTGCCCTATAGGAATTCGAATGCCAGCGGGAATTCGCCCAACATGGATCCTTGTGCCAAATGCGTTGATCGTAAAGATACAATCCGGCATCCAGCGCCCACTCTTCGACCAAACAACCTGTCAACTTTACTCTGGTCGATGCGAGTTGTTTACCGCCACGAACATTGTTGTGTTCCAAGCGACGCTGCACTGTCTGTTCACTGCAGCCTAGCATTTTGGCTAGTTCAGTACGCTTAGCCTCGGGATGCTGCTGCTTCAACTTTATTATCTGATCTCTGGTAACTGGGCTCTTTTTGCGGCGCACATTATTTGCCTGATAACGAGGCATTAGTTCATCTGAGAAACACAAAATATCACCTATGTTTACAGCCATAAAGCCACCCGGCTTCAGAATTCGTGAATGTAGGCTTATGACATCTCTTACCAGTGACTGCCATTCTTCAAAAGTCCACTCCTTTTCATATGACTTGCCCACATAATAGGGAGGTGACCAAAAGCTAAGATCAACGCTACCAGAAGGGATAGAAGGCATAACTGCCCTGGCGTCTCCCGTAAGTATTCGGTTAAAGCTGAATTTGGGCGTATGAATCTTAAGTGGGGCAAACGAATTCAAACCTGAAAACGTCTGCTGTCGCCGGTGAATGTTATTCATGCTCCATCCTCGTCATTATCAAGCGTTCACAATTAAACTGTTGAGCAATCTCCACTTGAAGCAGCTTCCGAAAAACTGTTGGATAAATATGAGTTCTTTATCAGACCATTGTAGAAAGCTATAATCACAATTTGAATACTCTGCATTGTTGAATGATTTCTGCAATATAGTATAGTCCATATTGGATTGTAACGGTGGAGAAATGCCAATGCTGCAAATCGAATCGGCGCTGACGGAAGCAGTGCAAGCCGGGCGCGAGCAGGTGGCGCGCATCGGCCGCTTCTTGTTCGACCGTCACTTGACCGATGCCGGCGGCGGCAACATCAGCCTGCGCGTCGGCGATGTCTTTTGCATGTCCCCCACGCTGGCCGGCCAGAACAAACAGTGGCAACTGGCGCCGGAGGATGTGCTGGTGGTCAATGCTCGCGGGGAGATCTTGGCAGGCGCCGGCGGGCTGACGCGCGAGATTTCGGTTCATTTCGGCTTACATGAGAATTTCAGCGACTACGGCAGCGCGGTGATTCATGCCCATCCCCGCAATCTGATGGTCTTCGCCTGCGCCAATTTGCCCATGCCGCCGGTGATGGAAGCCACGCGCAAATTCGGCACGACGCCCGTGATCGACTATGCGCCGGCGCACAGCCCCAAACTCGGCGAGCGCATCACCGCCACCATGCGCGGGCGTGAAGCGATGATCGCCAAACATGCCGCCGGCGCCATCGCCCCCTGGCACGGCTTGTTCTTGATCGGCAAGAACCTGCCGGCTGCCATGGACGCGGTTGAGCGCCTCGATACCAACGCCTACGTCATCCTGCTGTCACAACAGTTGGGCGCCAGCCCGCTGCTGCGCGCCGAGAGCGCCGCCATGGAAGCCGCCATCGCCGACTTCAGCCTCGCCGAAGCATGATGATCGTCTCCCTGACGCCGAATACCACCATTGACCTCACGGTATTCGTAGACCGCCTGCAGACTAATACCACCATCCGCGCGACGCGTACAGTCTACAGCTTGGGCGGCAAGCCGACCGACGCCGCCTGGATTCTGGGCCGCATGGGCCTGGGCAGCCTGGCGCTGGGGTTGGCGGCCGGCGCTATCGGCGAGAAAGTGAAGGCGCTGCTGGAAGACTTTGGCGTGCGCGCCGATTTTGTAGCCGCCGAGGGCGAGACGCGCATCAATACCGTCATCATTGATGAAAGCAGCGGCGAGCACACCACCATCACCTCGGCGTCTATGCTGGTTCGCCCGGCGCACCTGGACCAGCTGCGAGAGCGCTACCTGGCCGCGCTGCCACAGGCCACGGTGCTGATCACCGGCGGGTCGCTGCCGCCTGGCATGGAGCCCGAATTCTATTTTGAAGCGATTGAATTGGCGCGCGAGCATGATGTGCCGGTGATTTTCGACGCGTCCGAGCCGAACCTCAGCGCCGGCTTACGCGCCCGCCCCGACTTCATCAAGCCCAATGAGCACGAGCTGTCCGCTTTGGTCGGCCGCAAGCTGAAGAGCGCTGCCGAGCTCTATGCCGCCGGGCGCGAAATCCTGGAGCGCTATGGCACGCAAGTGGTCATCACCATGGGCAAAGACGGGGCGCTGGCTGTCTTGCGGGAGCGCAGCTATCGCATCCCGCCGATAGCGGTCGAGGTCAGCAGCCCGGCCGGCGCCGGTGACGCGGTGCTGGCTGGCATGGCGCAGGCCATACATCAGGGGCAACCGCTGGAAGCGGGCCTGCGCCTGGGCGTGGCGGCGGCGACGGCGGTCTGCCTGCAACCGGGGACGGCCGCCTACGACATCGCCGATATGCAGCGCTTCCTGCCGCAGGTTGAGCTGAACCCCTACCCCAGCTGATGACCTACCGCTTTGAAGTCGCAGTCGACTCGCTGGAATCGGCGTTGATCGCGCAGGAATGCGGCGCCGACCGCGTGGAATTCTGCGCCGACCTGGCCAGCGGCGGCATCACGCCGTCATTAGGCGCAGTTCAGTTGGCGCTCGAGCGGCTGCAAATCCCGGTTCATGCAATGATCCGCCCGCGGCGAGGCGACTTCCTCTATTCGGACGCCGAATTTGAAGCGATGCAGCGCGACATTGAGCTCGTGAAAGCGGCCGGCGCGCATGGCGTCGTCTTCGGCATTCTGCTGGCGGACGGCCGCATCGACAGCAAGAGGTCGCGCCAGTTGGCGGGCTTAGCGCGTCCGCTGAGCGTCACCTTCCATCGCGCCTTCGATATGTGCCGCGATCCGCGCGCCGCGCTGTCGCAGCTGATCGACATGGGCCTGGATACGCTGCTCACATCGGGGCAGGCGGATACTGCCGCGGAAGGCATCCCCTTGATCGCCGAGCTAGTGGCGCAGGCGGCGGGCAGAATCGAGATCATGCCCGGCGCGGGTATCAATCCGGACAATATCAGCCGCATCGCCCAGGCGACCGGCGCGCAAACCTTTCACTTTTCGGGCAAGCAGGTGGTGGCTGGCCCGATGGAATATCGCAGTCCGCGACTGAGGCTGGGCGACCAGGATTCGGAGTATGAGCGGAGTTACGCCTCAGCCAAGCGGATTCGGGGAAACATGGCTCAGTTGACTTCGTGATATAAGGCGAGCGGTGTCGCTATCCACGCTGTCAAAATAAAAAATCTCATCGTGTGTTCTTTGAACTCTGCATTTGGATTGTTAATTCCAGATTATACAGACTCCCAGAATTTGTTGCTTCGGTTTCGTCGAGCTTGGAATTCGCTTTGAGTCTCATCCATATCTCTTCGCAGAGACTTTAGGCGTTCAAAACGGCCAGTGACCAAATCAATAGCCAGTGTCGAAACGAGAGCAGCCGCATATAGAAACGAGACAATAAGAGCAACTATAAGCAGTGTTTCCATGAGTATGCACCTTCTCTACTAGCCTTCTGCAACAGAAAGCATTATTTGAAGAGAAACACAGATTACCGAGGCTATGATACCCAAAAGAATCCCTACATTGGCGATGAATGATTCAGCCAATCCGAAGTCATTAACGTATTCATTTATGTAAACGACCCCAAATACCATACTTATAAAGATAGCATATGGAAGCAAGAATACCGTTAGAAGCGAATAAATCCGGGATCGTGAGAAGTTTGCTCCCGAATTATCTAGGTCATTCTTGGTTGAGGCCAAAACTGTCACCGACAAGATGTATATCTCCGTGCCTCCTAATAGACTCTCGTATTGTACCGATCTACCTTGCCCTATCAACACTAGCAGCGCCAACATCATCGGAAAGAGAGGCAGCAGGATGGAAAAGATAACCCATCTAGTTACCTTTATCCAGTCTATTGACGTATTGTTAGCGCTGGTCACTGGTTTAGTATCCGCAGCGTATATGGTAAGAACGTACAGAAGAGCGTCCAATTATCTGAGACGCTCTCATACAACCGCGCCACTTGCTACACAAACAGCGGCGCCATCTCCCACTCGTCCGCCATGGCTTGCATGACAGTGTCCGGCGTGCGTTCCTGGAAGCGTTCGGCGGCGTCCAGCACCAGCGGCAAGACGTGGATATCGCCGACGGTATTCAGGAAGACATCCTCATTGCCCAGGACCCAGTGCACGGCTTTGTCGATGCTGGCTTGGTCAGTGAGCGGCTCGTACCAGGTGGCGTGGCTGCGCTGCTCGCCCAGATAGGGCCGGCGGGTGATGCCCTTGATCGTCTGCACGGCGCAGTCGCGGGCTTTGCAGATCTCGATCACTTCATTCAAGCCGGCGCGATAAATCGGATTTTGCATCATCGGGTAGTTGTAAGGCAGCAGCACCGAGTCGAAGTCGAAGCGCTCCAGGCTGCGCTGGTGCATACGCGCGATGGCGACATCGTGGCCGGTTACGCCGATGTACTTGACCAAGCCCTGCTCGCGCGCTTCCTGCAAGTATTCCAGCACGCCGCCGGGGCCCATCGCCACTTCCCACTCGTCTTCGCCGACGAGGTAGTGCAGTTGGATCAGGTCGATTTGGCTGACGCGCAGGCGCTGCAGCGAGCGCTCGAATTGGCGCTTGGCGGCATCATAAGTGCGCTCGCCCGTCTTGGTGGCGAGGAAGAATTGGTCGCGATGCGTCTCCATCCAGGGACCCAGGCGCAATTCCGAATCGCCGTAGCTGGCGGCGGTATCAATGTGATTGACGCCGTGGGCAAGCAGCAGCTCCATCGTGCGGTCGGCTTCGTCCTGCGTGACAGCGCCGAAAGCGGCCGCGCCGAAGAGCGTACGCGTACTCATGTGGCCCGTGCGTCCAAAGGCTTTTTGGGGGATGGGCATGGGATTGCCTCTTTCATCTCATCTAGGCGGACTTATAGACGAGACGATTATATCAGCAATCTCAGCCAAACAAGTCCTTCATTACGCCCACCGAGGCGCGGAAGCCCTCCTCGAAACTGCCGCCCAGCGGACGATATACCGACTCCAGCGAGATGGCGCCGTCATAACCGTCGGCGGCCAGGGCAGTCGCCAGATCTGTAAGGTAAGGTCCCATCTGCCCGCTGCCCAGTTGACGGCAAGTCACTGTGGCTTTGGCAATGTCCACCAGCACATCTTTGAGGTGAACATGCCCCAGGTAACCGCCGCGCAGCGCGTTATAGCCGTCGGGATAAGCGGCTTCCGTGGAATACAGCGCGTTGGCTGGATCCCAAAGCAGCTTCAGCCGCTCGGAGCCCAACTCGTCAATCAGCTTGCAAGCCAGGTAGGCTGAGTTGGTGATGGCGTTGTTGCCGGTTTCGACCACTAGCGTAACCCCGCGGTCTTCGGCGATTTGCACAGCCTCGCCGATCAATTCCCGCGCCTTGTCCCAGGCGCCGCCCGCCACATTCCACTCTTCCGCGCCGTGGCTGCCGAAGAGGATCATCTCTTTTTTGAAGCTCATGATGCGCACCAAGCCACAATCCAGCGCCTGCGCCGTGTCGATGCAGCGGCCCAGCGCGTCCAGATGCGCCAGGTAGGCGGGCGCTGTCAGTGAAATATCGCTAAGCGCCAGCCCGCCGAAGACATGCCGGGAAATGCAGGAAACCTCGACCTCGTGGGCTGCCACAAGTTGCTGGGCGCGGTTCAGCTGCGCATCCGAAAGGTCGCCGACTTCTTTGTCCCAGAGGAATTGCAGCTCGGCTTGCCTCAGATCGAATTCGTTCATAACCGACAGCGCGTATTCAAATTCGCGGCTAATGCCATCGGTGATGACGCCAAGTTTCGCCATTATATTACCGTCCCTCGAATTGTGGGCGAGAGGGCGGCTCGCCCTTCAAAGCCGCTTACCACTTCACTTCTACGCCGGAGAATCCTTCCAGCAGCTTGACGATGGACCAGTTGTCGCCATCGGGAAAACGCGAAATCCCGGCCTGGAACAGCTCATTGGCGGCGCCAGTGGCGAAGAGGGGCATGCCATTCTCGTGCGCCATGGCCATGCTGATGCCCAGATCTTTGGCCATCGTGGCGATGTGGCTGCCGGTGTCCTCAAACTTGCGCGCCAAAATCAACTCGGCGCAACTCTTGAAGAAGGGCGTATTGCCGACGTGCGTGCTGCTGAAGACCTTGTAGAGCGTCTCGCCTTTGACGCCGGCGGCCGCGCCCAGCGCCAGCGATTCAAAGATGCCGACGAAGGTCACGCCGATGTAGGCTTGCAGAGCCGCCTTGACCGTCTGCCCCATGCCGATGCCCTCGCCGACGTGGAAGATCTGCCCGCCGACGGCATTGAGCGCGTCCTGGTTGGCGGCAAAGACGTCATCACGCGCCGCGACCATCATGGTCAGCGTACCGGCTTCAGCGCCGGACTGGCCGCCGCTGACCGGGCTGTCGATCAAGTTGAGCCCGGACCCGGCCAGCGCTGTTTCCACCGCGCGCGCCTCCGCCGGTTGGATGGTGGCAGTGACGATGATGGTCGCGCCGCTTTGCAGCGTATCTCGCAATTCGCCCGCCACGTCCATGACTTGCGCGCCCGTCATGACCATGACAAAAACGACATCGGCAGGGGCCAGGTCGCCCAGCGAATCCGCCGTCCGGCCGCCCTGTTCCGCCAGCATCTGGCCGCGCACGGGGCGCAGGTCGAAGCCGGTCACCTCAAAGCCGGCGGCGAGCAAGTTTCGCGCCATGCCCATGCCCATATTCCCGAGACCTACTACCGCTGTTGTTTTCATCGCGCAGCATCCTTTTGTCAGCGGGCGAACCGAGGCACGCCCCTACATCATTTGTTGCGAATACACGCGAACTATGAACCAGCGAGGAATCTGACGCCTTGCAGCACGCCCTGCTTTTGCTCGTATTCGGTGTCGTCGTAGTAGTGATCTTCCAGCTCGATGCTGACGCAGCCGTCGTAGCCGCTGTCTTGCAAGATGCTGAGGATAATCTTCCAATCGGAGACGCCGTGGCCCGGGATGGTATAGCGCCAGTTCATGCCGCCGTATTTGTAGGGCGCGGCGAAGGTCGCTTCTTGCAGGTTGCCGTACTGATACAGGTTCTCGTCGATGATCATGCAGTCTTTGCCGTGGACGTGGAAGACGTGGCCGACGAATTCTCGCAGAAACCGAATCGGGTCAATGCCCATGCGCACCAGATGAGACGGGTCGTAGTTGACGCCCATATTGGGCGAGCCCACTTGCTCGATGAAGGCGCGGTAAGTCTCCGGCGTGCAGACCAGCGAGCCCGGCCCCGGCCAGCCTTCGATCACCAGATAGGCGTCGTTGTCTTCGAAGGCCGGGCGCAGCGCGCTGTAGCTTTCGACCATGTAGCCGAAGTTCTCGGCGCGGCTGCGGGACGGGTCTTCCGGGACCATGCAGATGAAGAAGGTCTTGGCGCCGGCGGCCGCGCAATCACGGATGTATTCGGCGTTGCGGGCCACGGCATCCCGGCGCGCGCCCGCGTCGGGCGACATCATCTCCCCCCAGACGGTCAGATCAGCCGAGCCGACGCGCAGCCCGGCATCCACCACCGTCTTGGCGCCACCATCGGCGTCGCGTCCCAGGTCAATGACTTCCAGGTCGTTTTCCAGCGCCCAGGCGATCATGCCGTCCAGGTCTTGCTCCCAGGCGAAGTTGCGCCGCCGCCAGCCCAGCGGGAAATTGCCAGTTGCAGTCTTCATGCTTGTTCTCCTTATTCAGCGATTTTGGCGTATTCTAATCAGCGTCCTAGGCGCTGCCTATTGTAAGAATGCGGGCGAGCCACTGGCTTCCCCCTACGCGGCGTCATTGACTATGCGCAGCTGACCGGCTGCCCGTCTTTGCTCGCCGATTCGACGATGGCGTCCCAGAGCCGGGCCATGCGCAAGCCGACTTCGGGCGGGCAGGGATTCTCTATTTCGCCGGCGCGCACCTGCGTAAACTGCTGCCAGGCGCCACGCATCTTGGGTAATTCAGCTTCTGTCGCTTCGGCCTCGCCCGCGCGGCGGATGAACAAGCGCTCGCCGTAGATGCCGGTGCGGATGACGCCGCCGGTCAGGTTGACGAATATCTCGTTCTCTAGGCCGGGGATGCAATCGCCGCAGCCGTTGAGGGTGACCAACGCGCCCGAACGCAGCCGGCCCATCACCACGCCGTTGATATCGACCGGCGTAGCGCGATTGTCCGTCCAGGCGGCCACGCTCGCGAAGTCCTCGCCCACGAGTGTGCAGACGGTATTTAGCATGTGCGCGCCGGAATCGAAAAGAAAGCCGCCGCCGGCAATATGCGGGACCTGCCGCCAGGTTCCGCTGGTAGCGCCCTTCCAGCCCTGCCAGACCATGCCGGTCACGGTCTGCAATTCGCCTAGCTGACCGGAAGCGATTAACTCAGCGGCATGGCGGATCTGGGGCGACAAGCCGCCCTGAAAAGCCACGACCAAATGACGGCCAGTGCGGTCGCGCGTTTCCATCAGGCTGAGCGCTTCGGCGGCGTTCATCACCATGGGCTTTTCCAGCAGCACATCCAGGCCCGCCTCCATGCACATCTTGGCATGGTCGTGATGCAGATTGTGCGGCGTGATGATGAAGGCGGCATCCAGCTCAGAGGCCTGCTTTTCCAGCAATTCCGCCAGATCCGGCTCGTTGGCTGGGCTTGGCCCGCCCAGCTCCTCCAGCCGGGCCAGCGCCAGCTCGTAGTTGTTTGAAGAAGGCTCGCAGATGACGCGGATGTCGGCGCCGCTGTCGATCATCAAGGGCAGGTGATGACGGGCCATTTTGCCCGCGCCGATCAAGGCAGTTCTTGTACTCATATCAACTCGCTAAGGGTCTCGTAAAAAGCCTACAAAATTACAATGCGCGCGATTGTATCCAATGCGAAGACAAAAGGCTAATCCAGTTTTTAATGTGGCAAATCGCCGACAATCAGAGTAGCGCCGATTTTGCTAGGATGGGGGTCGCCGGTATGCCAATCGCTCAGGCGCGGCGGCGGGAGCGGTGCTCTTGACGGGTCTCGACGCCTGCGAGGACGGCGACTTGCTCGCCATCACTTTCGACCCAGACGCCGCAGGGCCCGCCCTGCTCGCTGACGCCGAGGTCAATTTCGCTGCCATCCAGGCGCAGAACCGGGTGATACCATTGGGCAACCGCCGCGGCTTCCCCGACGATGTAATGACCTATCATGGCGCGGCGGAAGCGGTCGGCTGTGCTATTGGGGTAGCTGCCATGGACAAGCTGGCCGTTGAAGAAGAGCACATCACCCGGCGCCATTATCAGCGGAATCGGTTCGTAGCCGGGCGGCAGTTCGACCGTATCGGCGGTGAAGCTAAGGTCAGTATCGGCATCCATCGTACACAGCACCGGTATATCGTGCGTCCCGGGCACGATGCGCAAACAGCCGTTGGCTTCGTCACAGCGGTCGATGGCCAGCCAAGCGGCGACGCATGTGCCTGGGTCGACGCGCAGATAGAACTGGTCTTGATGCAGGGCTTGCCCGCGCGCGCCCGGCGGTTTGAAATAGAACATGGTCTGGACGGCGTAAGGTTCGCGGCCAAGGATGGCCGTCAGCCATTCGGCAAGGCGCGGATCGATCATCCAATTCAAGCTGGTTTCGTCCCAGCGGTGCGGCTGCATGACCCGCGGATATCGCGCGAGCGGGTCGCTGGCATCGGTGATATTGTCGGACACGCGCTGATGGTCGCGGTTGACGCGGTGGAAATGCTCCCGCAACGCCTCGACCTCTTCTTGGGAGAAGAGTCCGCGCGCGAGCGTGTAGCCCTGCTCGGCGAATTCGGATTTGCTGTTGGCGGCTACGGTCATCTCTAGAGCCTCGCTAGCAATATGACTTTGCAATATCACCTTATTTTAGCGTATATTTTGCCCGGTCGCGCGCATCTGTATCTGAGGACAAATCAGCGCGACGCATTTTTCTGCAACGCAAGATAAAGCAATGGCAGCATGTATCTACAATGGAGAAACATCGAGGCTTGAAGCGCTACTTCAAGTTCAGAAATGGGGGAACGGCCTGGCAGATTATTGACATACAGTTACAGTAACGGATAAACTGTGTCTACATTGGCTATACGGGAGGTTACGATGTTGGCCAAGGTTGGCAAGTGGGGAAACAGCCGAGCGTTGCGCATCCCAAAAGCCCTGGCTGCAGAAGCAGGGCTCGACTTTGGGCAAGCGGTGGATATGCAAGTGGTGGACGGGGAAATACGCATCAAGCGCGCTCGTAAGCAAAAGCGCTATGACTTGGATAAAATGCTGGAGAGTGTACCGGATGATTACGATGAAGGGGAATGGGACACGGGACCGGCAGTTGGCAATGAGGTCTGGTGACCGCTGAGCAAAGTTGGTTGTCATGAGCTAATAATCGACACTGACAAATCGTAGAATAAAACTTCGCTTTAGACACGGAGTGTGAAAGATGTTGACGACGATACAGAAATGGGGCAATAGTCGAGCCGTTCGTATACCGAAGGCCTTGGCTGTAGAAGTAGGACTGGAATTGGGCACGAAAGTAGAAATTAAGTCCGTGGATGGAGAACTGCGGATAGTTCCCGTAGTAGAGGAGTATTACGACCTAGACGAGCTCCTGGCAAGCGTCCCTGACGACTATGAGCCGGAGGAATGGGACGTAGGACCGGCAGTCGGTAAAGAGGTCTGGTGGTGAGTTACATTCCCAAGCGCGGTGATATCGCTTGGATGAACTTTGATCCTCAATCCGGGCATGAGCAAGCAGGGCACCGTCCTGCGCTAGTAGTCTCTCCGACATCGTTCAACCGCCGGATGGGATTGGCGCTGGTATGTCCCATCACAAGCCGCGCCAAGCGTTACCGATTTGAAATCCCTTTGCCAGGTGATTTGCGCGTGAAGGGCGTGATTTTAACTCATCAAGTTAAATCTCTTGATTGGAGAACGCGAAACATGGAGTTTATAGAGAGGGCGCCAGACAATGTTGTAAATGAAGCGCTGAAAATAATTCGTTCGATTCTGCGCTGATTCTTCATATATTTTCCTCGCTCGGCGGCTCGAACCTAATTCCAATTCTACATTTCTCAGTTGCGTGATTGCGGCGCTAGCGGATAGAGAGTATTCTCTCAGCCTATAAGTCGACATGTCTACACTGCAACAGATGTAATCATGAGAGGTGCAAGGCTCTATGTTCAACTGGACACACGAAGAACTGCCCCAACCGACCACCGACCTCGCCACCCTGCAATCCAACATCGACGAGTTCGGCTACTGCCTGGTCAAAGACGCGATGACATCCACTCAGGTGGCTGCCGCGCGCGACCGCTTGCTGGAACAGGCGCAGGCGGAGCTGGAAGGCGGACAGGCTTTTGAAGACGGCGGCGCCAAACAGCAATGGGGCCAATTCACTGACGAAGAGGGGCGCGTCCGGCGCGAGGCATTCTCCGCCAAAGCCGGCGGCGTCAACCAGCGCGTCTGGATGCTGATCAACAAGGGCGCGATCTGGCGCGAGCTGCTGAAGCAAGCGACCGTGCGCGCGGTCGTCGGGCACGTATTAGGCGCGGATTATCTGCTGTCCAGCTACGGCGCCAATATCGCCAAGCCAGGCGGCATCGCCATGAACCTGCATACCGACCAGTGGTGGTTGCCCGAGCCGATCCATCGCAACCCCAATCCAGTGCCGGCCGGCTCACTGACGCGCGAGCTGTCCAACCGCGTCGATGACCACCCGCCCATGATCGCGCCGCCAGTCGTCGTCAATGTCATGTGGATGCTCAACGACTTCAGCGAAGAAATCGGCGCCACCCGCATCGTGCCGCGCAGCCAGCTTTTCGGCCGCCGCCCCGATGCCGAGCGCGACAAGGACGTGGTCAGCATTCCGGCGGAAGGCCTGGCCGGCAGCGCCATGCTCTTTGACGGGCGCATCTGGCATGGCACGGGCGCCAACGTCAGCGACCAGCAGCGGCTGGGTGTGCTGACCACCTTCGTGGCGCCGCAATTCCGCACGCAGGTCAACTTCACCATGGCCACCGCGCCCGAGGTGGTGGCGGAAGCGGACGACGACCTGCTGGCGCTGCTAGGCTTCAAGATTTGGAATGCCTACGGGCGCATCGAGAGCCCGGTGGCGGGTTATATTCGGCAGGGCGAGCGCTCGTTAGGCGAGTTGCGGCCGGGCTAAGTCGGAGGCATCGTGGCACATCAATTCGACAAACTCGAACAAATCCACATCGGCAAGAAAGGCGCCGCTTCAGTTCGCTTTGATGCTTGGCCGCCTCAAAGCAAGCGTCTGTCGTAGTCCGCGCGGTAGTGTATCGAATTCGGTTGAAATTCAATTTCACCACAAAGGCACAAAGCACACAAAGAATATGGCATATTTCGATTGAGTTCATCGGTGCTATCGTATTCCTAGGTGGCCTCGATGGTAAAATATTTGTTTCAACCGTAAAGGATACATTTCCGTCCGCGCGATAACTTTGCCAACCCGCCGCAAATGCTGTAGACTAGCGGTACGTGAAGGAGAGGGAATCCAATGACCCTGGACACATCGCTATCGTTGGACGTTGTCATTACAATTCTGGTAATCTTTGGCGCCGTTTGGCGTCTGGACGGAAAAATCTCCGCAGTGCGCGACAAGCTCAAAGGAGATATTTCTGAATTGCGTCGGGAACTCAAAGGGGACATAGCCGAATCTCGCCAGGAACTCAAAACCGAGATCGCCGAGACTCGTCAGGAACTCAAAACCGAGATCGCCGAGACTCGCCAGGAACTTAAAACTGAAATCGCCGAGACTCGCCAGGAACTTAAAAACGACATTCAGAGGCTGGAGAAAAGAATCGAAACTGTCGAGACAAAAGTTGACGACAGCAACCAACGCCTGGCGCGGCTGGAAGGCAGGTTTGAAGGTCGCGAGGATCGATTTGCGTCCCAAAGCGAAGCCGACCCCGCGGCCTAAAGAGCGCAGCATTTGGAACCCCAACATCAGAAAGGCGGGCAACATAACCGCGCCATTTGCTCGCATCAAGCTCTGTGTTGGATCCTCTCATCTGATTTGCGCCTGATGGCTTGGGTTGTTTTGAGCGACGGCATAGGCCACGGTTCAGGTTTTCTCTACTGCACTCATGCTGTGGGGAGACATTGGAGGGAGATATGACTCAAACCCCCAACAAACTCGAACAAATCCACATCGGCAAGAAAGGCGCCGCGCCCATCGCCGCGCCCGGCTGGACCGGCAAACCCGCCGACCGCGTCAAGCTGGTCGACTGCGACGTCCACCACAACTTCCACGACCCGCATCAGCTGCTGCCTTACCTGCCCAAGTTCTATCAGGAACACCTGCTCGATCAGGGGCTGCACCTGCCCGGCGCCGGTTACGCCAATACGCCCTTCCGCCGCACGCGCCCCGATATCAAAGACCCGGCGCTGCAAGAGCGCGACTTCAACTTCTCGCTGGAGTTCACGCGGAAAGAGCTGCTGGACCGCTGGCATATCGACTTCGCCCTGTTGACTGGCCCGCCCGTTTTCCTGGCTGTGGCCGGCTTGCCCGATCCCGATTGGGCGGCCGCGCTCTGCACGGCTTTCAACGACTGGACCATCGAGCACTGGCTGGGCAAAGACCCGCGCGTGGTCAACGCCATCTTGGTCGCGCCCAACGACCCGGCGCTGGCGGTCAAGGAGATTCATCGCCTGGCGCATCGCAAGGACACTGTCGCCGTCATGATGCCGATGCAGACGCCTGACCTCTTCGGCAAGCGCAGGTACCATCCCATCTGGGAGGCTTGCGCCGAGCATGATCTGCCAGTGGTCTCGCATATCGGCGGCGGCAGCCCGGGTTCGACGCTCACGCCGGTCGGCTTCCCCAGCTATTACATGGAAAACCGTATGACCCGCCCCAGCGTGGCCAGCGCGCAGGCGGCTTCGCTGATAGTGGAAGGCGTCTTTGAGAAATTCCCCAATTTCAAAGTCGCGCTCATCGAAGTGCAGCAGATGTGGGCGGTGCCCCTGATGTGGCACATGGACAGCGACTGGAAAGCCATCGGCGACCAAACGCCCTGGCTCAAGCGCCTGCCCAGCGAATACTTCCGCGAGCATATCCGCATCGGCTCCCAGCCCATGCACGAGCCGCCGCGGAGCGAGCAGGTCTACCAAATGCTGGAGATGTTACACGCCGATGAGACCTTGATTTTCTGCAGCGACTTCCCGCATTTTGACTGGAACGACCCGGTGACGGTGCTGCCCAAGTTGGACGAGCGCATGCACCGGCGCATCTTCGCCGAGAACGCGCTGGAGCTGCTGCGCATCAGCGACGACATGATCGAGGCGGTCCTGGCGTGAGCGGCATCGTAGTTGGCAAAGCCGCTGATATCCCGGTCGGCGGACGGGTGATCATCGTGCCCTTCCGCGGGCGCGCCGGCATCGGCATCTTCAACGTCAAAGGCGCCTACTACGCCCTGCGCAACATCTGCCCGCACAAGCGCGGTCCGCTCTGCATCGGCGAAGTGGCCGGGCGCAGCAGCACAGAAGCGCCGCCGTCCGCGACCGATGGCTTTGTCGGCTACGAACGCGAAGGCGAGATTATCCGCTGCCCTTGGCACGCCTGGCAATTCGACATCGCTACAGGCGAGTGCCTGGCGGACCCGAATATGCGCGTCAAGACTTACCCGATAGTCGTCGACGGCGAAGATATCATTGTCGATGTCGATGTCAGCGACTTTGTACAGGAAGGATAAACAGAATGCCCGATCCCATTCGCCTGGGCGTCATCAGCTTCGCCCATGGCCACGTGCGCCGCTATTGCCAAGTCATTGCCGATTATAGCGACGCGGAGGTCGTCGCCGCCTGGGATGACGACCACGAACGCGGCCAGACGCAGGCCGCCGAATTCGGCTTGGACTGGATGCCTGATCTCGATCAGCTGCTGGCGCGCGCCGACATCGACGCCGTCTTCGTCACTAGCCCGACCAACAGACACGCCGAGCACGTCATCGCCGCCGCTGAAGCGGGCAAAGACGTCTTGCTGCAGAAGCCGATGGCGCTGACGTTGGAAGACTGCGACGCCATCATTGATGTGGTGGAACGGACGGGCGTCAAATTCAGCATGTGTTATCAGATGCGCGGCGACCCCATCAATCAGAAGATGAAAGCGCTGATCGACGAGGGCGCGGTCGGCAATATCGCGGTGATCCGCCGCCGCCACGCCATCCCCGCCCTGCTCATGCCTAGCTTCGCCGAATCCGGCAACTGGCATATGGATCCTGCCCAGAACATGGGCATGTTCATGGACGACGCCTCGCACGCCGCCGACTGGTTCTACTGGATGTTGGGGCGCCCGACCAGCGTCATGGCCGAGATCGACAACATCGTCACCGATGTCGCGCCCGATGACAACGGCGTGGCCATCTATCGCTTCAGCAAGGGCGAAATGGGCATCCTCTTCAACAGCTCGACCCAGTTGGCGGCCGAAGCCACCACCGAGATTTATGGCGACGCCGGCACCATCCATCAGAACTTCGGCGACGCGCCTTCCACCATACCGCCGCCCGATGCCACGCCGCTGAAGCTCTTCCGCGCCGGAGCAGAGGATTGGGAGCGCTTCGACTTCCCCTTCGTGCCGCATGGCTCTCGTATTCACGGCGTCGCCCGCCCGGTAGTTGACTTCATCAAGGGCGATGGCCCGCCGCTGGCGACGGCGGCAGAGGGCAAAGTCTGCATCGAGATGATCCTGGGCGCTTATCAGTCAGCGCGCGAGGGGAGGCGCGTAGAGCTCTAGCGCCAGCCGCCCTTGACGCGAGATTTTGACAAGCTGCGCGAGCTTGGTTATGCTTTTCTGCAAGTGTAAGTTGTACATTCGCAGATATTGTTGAAGTCATAAGGAGGCAACAATGTATAGAAGAAATTCTGGCGGCTTAAGCAGGCGGGACTTTTTGAAGTCCGCGGGCGCAATGGCGGGCGGGCTCGCGGCATCAAGCGCCCTGCCCTTGGCCTCACTCGCGCAAAGTGATATGTCAGGCGCGCTGCAATGGAATACGAACCACAACACATTGAGCGTGAATGACTTCAAAATCGTCATCGAGAATTTCAACGAAGAATATCCCGATGTTGCTATCAACCTCATCAACCACGGCGACGCTTCGCAGTATTACACGCAGATCAACACAGCCGGCGTCGGCGGCACCTTGCCCGATCTCTTTTACGTCCGCTCCTTCGACGCTGCCCCCTTCGGCGCGCGCGGCTGGATCACGCCGCTGAACGACCTGATGGAGCGCGATGGCATGGATATGTCGGACTTCTGGCCCGCGCAAGTGGCGCAGAATTCCTACGAGGGTCAGTTGATGACCCTGCCCTACGACTTTTCCAACGTGGCTATGTATTACAACAAGACCATGTTTGATGAAGTAGGCGTGCCCTACCCCACCAACGACTGGACCTGGGACGACTGCTTTGAGATCGCGGCCGCCTTCAAAGACGGCGAGCCCGGCGAACAAACCCGTTGGGGCGTGGAATTGTGGACCTGGGGCTGGATGATGATGGGCTTGCTGCACTCCGGCGGCGGCGCCACCTTCAGTGAAGACAACCGCAGCTGCGTCGTTAATAATCCTGAGAATGTCGCCACCTTAAAACGGATCCAGGATGAGATCGCGGCCGGCAACGCGGTGCATCGCGGCATGACGCCCGCCGGACTGGATCCATTCCTGACCGGCAATATCGCGATGGAGGTGCAAGGTTCCTGGGCGGCATTTTACATGCTGGATGGCATCGGCGATGCCTTTGAATGGGATATCGTTAAGCTGCCGCGCGGCTCCACCGGCTTGACCAGCGTTTCGGCCGCCGGCGGCGCCTGGGGCATCGCCTCCAACACCGAAGATATCGATGTGGCTTGGGAATTCTGCAAGTACATCACCAACACGGAATCGACCAATATCCTCATATCGAATAACCTGCGCAGCGTGCCGGGGCGGCTTTCCTCTGTACCGCGCTGGGAAGAGGTGGCGGGGACGGATATCTGGAAGGGCAGGTACGTGCAGGTCTTCCCCGAACAGATGCTGAATGACGCCATAAATTGGTCCTATCCCGTCTTCATGGGCGAGTATGACGCGGCTTGGAACGCGCGCATCATCGGCGTCTTTGAAGGCAACGATCCGGAAGAAGCGCTGGCCCAGATTGAAGAAGAAGCCAATGCCGCGGCCGCGCGCTACGCCGAGGATGAATAACGTCGCCGGTGTTTGGACTGGCGATTTGAATTGACAGCATCGGGGCGCTTGGCAGAGCTGAGCGCCCCGCATTGTGGTTTTTCGCGGCTATCATTCATGAACACAGACAACATACGAGCGAATTGCTAAGCCCATGTTCCGCAGCAACCTGTTCCGCCACGAGGCGATACAAGGCTACCTCTTCATATTGCCCTGGTTCATCGGCTTCCTGGTATTCACTGCGGGTCCTTTGACCGCCGCGCTCGGTTTCAGCTTTACCGACTGGAATGGCGTCTCCGCCATCGAGTTTATCGGCATAGAGAATTACATTCAGCTTTCGCAAGATTCGCGCTTCTGGCAATCGTTGAAGGTCTCGCTAGTTTTCACCTTCTTTTACTTGATATTGAATCTTCTTATCGGCTTCGCCCTGGCTCTGGTGATGAACCAGCCCGTGCGCGGGATGCGGCTCTTCCGCACCATATATTATCTGCCGGCGGTGCTCTCCGGCGTAGCGGTGGCGGTTTTGTGGTCCTTCCTTTTTCATCGCGAATACGGCTCGTTGAACTGGCTGCTGGGCTTGATCGGCATCAAGCGCATCGGCTGGATCGTCTCCGAAAGTTGGGCGCTGCCGTCCATCATCATCATGGAGCTGTGGCGCGTCGGCAGCACCATCATCATCTTCCTCGCGGGCTTGCAAGGCATCCCGCCTGAGCTCTACGAAGCGGCCGAGGTCGATGGCGCCAACCGACGCTGGCGGCTTTGGAGCATCACCATCCCGCTGATGTCGCCCACGATATTCTTTGTGCTCATTGTCGGCTTTATCAATTCGATGCAGGTCTTCACGCAGGCTTATATCATGACGCGCGGCGGGCCTAATTACGCCACCTACTTCTATTCCATTAATCTCTATCAGACGACCTTCCGCGAGCTGCGCTTGGGTTACGCCTCAGCCCAAGCCGGCGTGCTATTTGTCATCATCTTCATCGTCACGCTTTGCATCCTGTGGGTCTCCCGTTATCGCGTCAATTACGAGTTGGTGTAGGACGCGCCATGGCCACAGCGACAGCATCAGCAACGAGCAAAGGAATAGGCGGCTTCTGGTCGCGCAGGCGGCGGCTGCGCTTGCAGAACCACCTGGTGACTTATCTGATACTGGTGCCGGGCGCCTTGCTGTTCCTGTATCCGCTGTTGTGGATGCTTTCCACCAGCTTGAAGCCCAAGCATCAGATCTTCACTTACCCAATCGAATGGATCCCCGATACCTGGATGTGGTCCAATTATGGCGAGGTCTTCAACCAGGTCCCTTTCCTGACGTACACCATTAACACCGCCGTAATCACTGTGATAGGCGTCGTGGGCACCTTGGTCGGCAGTTCGCTGGCCGCTTACGGATTCGCCCGTTTTCGCTTCCCGGGCAAAGACCTGCTGTTCCTGCTGATGCTGTCGACGATGATGGTGCCGATTTGGGTGACGCTCATCCCCTCGTTTCTGATGTTTCGCTGGTTCGGCTGGCTGAATTCTTATCTGCCGATTCTGGTGCCGGCCTTCTTCGCCCAGCCCTTCTACACTTTCCTCTTGCGGCAGTTTTTCATGACAGTGCCCCAAGACCTGGAAGACGCGGCGCGCATCGACGGCGCCAATCGGCTGCAGATCTTCCTCAATATCATGCTGCCGCTTTCGCGCCCGGCGCTGGCGACCGTGGCCATCTTCGCTTTCTTCTTTTACTGGAATGAATTTTTGCTGCCCTTGATCTACATTCAAGATCAGAGCAAATTCCCCATTTCGGTTGGCATTTCGTCATTTATCTCCGAGTACCGCTCCGACTTCGCCTTAATGATGGCGGCCTCGGGCATGGCGCTGGCGCCGCCAATGATCGTCTTCTTCCTGGCGCAGCGCTACTTCATCCAGGGCTTTGTCTTGAGCGGCGTCAAGGGCTGAGCGGGAGAGGCAGTGTATCGTTTTCGGTTGAAATTCAAATTCAACACAAAGGCACAAAGGGAAAAAGCACACAAAGAATATGGCATATTTCGATAGCGTTTCTCGGTGATCTCGCATTTCTCAATGTCCTCGATGGTAAAGGTATTATTTCAACCGAAAAGGATACATTTTCGTTTTTCCCGCTTGATTGCGCCGTGCAGCCCGATTCGTTATACTCCCCCCTGTCGCAAGTTTTCCTGTTAAATGCTCTAAAGGAGTGTACAAAATGAACCGCTCTAAGTATTTGTTTGTCCTGCTGGTGCTGCTGGCGCTCGCCCTTAGCGCCTTCACGGGCCTGGCGCAGGACGAAAAAACGCTGATCGTTGGTTGGAATGAACAAACTGACGCCTACGATCCGGCCAATGGCTTTACCCATTCGACGCATATCGTCAACCATGTTACCTACAGCCAATTGGTTACCTTCCCGGATGAAAACGCCAGTGAGATTTTGCCCATGCTGGCCGACAGTTGGGAGATTTCCGATGATGGAAAGGTCTACACCTTCTCGCTGAATGCGGACGCCGTCTTCGCCAATGGCGATGACGTGACGGCCGAAGATGTCGTTTTCTCGTTCAACCGCTTGAAGTATCGCGACGGCAATCCCTCATTCCTGGCGGACCCGATTGATTCGCTGGAAGCGATTGACGACGACACAGTGGCTGTCACCTTGGTTGACCCGCGTCCTTCCTTCTTGTCCGAAATCACCAGCGGCGTTTTCAGCGTCACCAATGCCGATGTCGTGCGCGCGAACGGCGGCACAGACGCCATGGACGCGTCCGAGACCGATGACGCCGGCGCCTACCTGGACAGCGCGTCAGCCGGTTCTGGCCCCTACGTCCTGGATCTATGGGAGCCGGATAATCGCACTGAATTGGTGCGCAATGAGAACTACTGGGGCGATGCGCCTTACTTCGACCGCGTGATCTTCATCCACATGAAGGAAGCGGCGACGCAGCAAGCCGCCCTGGAAGCCGGCGATATTGATCTGGCGCTCGATCTTGGGCCCCATCACGTGGCGTCCATGGAAGGCAATGAGGACATTAATATCTACAGGGGGCCCGGCGTCCTGACGCACTTCATCATCATGAACACGGATGAAGAAAAGAGCGGCCCCTTCGCTAACCCGACCGTTCAGCTGGCGGTGCGTTACGCCCTGGATTACGAAGGTTACAAGACGCTTTGGGGCGGCGTTAAGCCGGCCACGAACATGACAGCAGGCTTCTTCGGCAACCTCGGTGAAGAGGCCGCCTTCTCGCGTGATTTGGACAAGGCGCGCGAATTGCTGGCGGAAGCTGGATACCCCGATGGGCTCGACATGCCCCTGGAGTATCCCAATATTGTCAACGGCGGCGTCGACTTCAACACTAACGCGCAGAAGATTCAAGCCGATCTGGCGGAAGCAGGCATCAATGTCACCCTCGCCCCGGGCGAGATGCAAGTGGAGCTTGACAAGTACCGCAGCGGCTTGCACAGCGTGGGTTATTGGCTCTGGGGTCCGGATATCCTTGACTCGAAGGACTTCCTCAGCTTCATGCCGCCCGGCAAGGTCGCGACCGAGCGCAACAACTGGCAGCTGGAGAGTTTGCCGCAAGAGATTCAGGATGCGATCGCGGCAGCCAATGTTGTCAGCGACCCCGACGAACGCCTGGCGCTCTTCACCGCGTTGCAGGAATACACCATGCAGAACGGACCCTTCGCGCCATTTAACGTTCCGGATGTTGCCGTTGCCTATCGCTCCGACCTTGAGGGCTATATTTGGCACCCGCACTGGCTCTTGGATGTCGGGATTTTGAGCCGCGCGATGTAGCGTCGCCGCGAAAGTCGTTTCTGAATGCGTATAGGGGCGGGCCGGTGGCTCGCTCTCTTTAATTTTGCGGCATCGTAAATAGTCCCAACCTAGATGTGTTACACTAGGCTTGGTTGCTAAAATCTTGATTGGCTGTCCATGAGCTTCATTCGCTATTTCATCCGCCGTTTGCTGCTAGTGGTACCTATCTTGTTGGGCATCACCGTGGTTTCCTTCATCATCGCCAACGCCATACCGGCCGATCCCATCATCGCCAACCTGCCCCCGAATGCGCTCAATGATGAAGACACCATCGCCGCCTTCCGCAAGAAGTGGGGCTTGGACAAACCCCTGCACGAGCAATACCTGACCTACCTTGGCAACCTGCTGCAGGGCGATATGGGCACGTCGATCAAAACGCGCAAAGCAGTCGGCGAAGATATCAGCCGGCGCTTGCCCGCGACGATAGAATTGGCGACGCTTGGCATCGTCTATGGCGTGGCGCTGGGCGTGGGGCTTGGTCTTGTATCCGCCATTTGGAAGGACAGTTGGGCGGATTATTTCGCGCGCGTGGTCGCCTTGATCGGCATCAGCTTTCCGGTCTTCTTGATTGGCTTGGTTCTCTTGAATGTCTTTTATGCCCAATTGGGCATCGCCGCGGGGCCGGGCCGGCTCAAAATCATCATGCGCCCGCCGCCAACAGTCACAGGCATGTTCACTGTGGATGCTCTCCTTAATGGCGACTGGAAGACTTTCAGCAACGCGTTTTCGCATCTCATCTTACCGGCGCTGACGCTGGCGCTATACATCAGCGGCATCATCTCGCGCATTACCCGCTCCTCCCTGCTGGAGGTGTTGAATCAGGATTATATGCGCACCGCCCGCTCCAAGGGCTTGCGCGAGCGTTATGTGATCGGCATCCACGGCATGCGCAATTCGCTGATCCCGGTAGTTACGGTCATCGGCTTGTCCTATGGCAATCTGCTGGTCGGCTCAATTCTGATCGAATCCATCTTCGCTTATCCAGGCATCGGCTCCTATATGTTCATCGCCAGCACATCGCAAGACTTCCCGGCGATCATGGGCGTCAGCCTGCTCTTCGCCTTCATTTATGTCGGAGTGAATTTTGTCGTCGATATCCTCTACTTCTTCCTTGACCCGCGAATTCGAGTCGCCTAGCCGGGGGCAGCAGGCGCTGTATCACCTGCGGCGCAACCCCCTGGTCTTGATCGGTCTCATTATCGTCGTCCTCTGGGTGCTAACGGCTTTCATCGCGCCGCATGTCGCCCCAGTCGAGCCGTTGAAACAGGACTTGGCGAACCGCCTGCAAACGCCGAACGCGCTATTCTTCATGGGCTCGGACGAGTTGGGGCGCGACATCTTCAGCCGCGTGCTATGGGGTTCGCGCATCACCATTCCCGCCGGCTTAATGGTCATCATCATCGGCAGCACACTGGGCGTCGTGATCGGCGCTGTCGCCGGGTATGCTGGCGGCTTGTTGGACGAACTGCTGATGCGCCTGACAGAACTGTTTATGGCTTTTCCCTTTATCATCCTTGCGATGGCCGTCACCGCCGCGCTGGGGCCCGATATTCAGAATGCCGTGCTGGCGCTGAGCGCAGTTTGGTGGCCGCGCTACGCCAGAATACTCAGAGGGCTGGTTCTGGAGGTCAAGTCACAGGAGTATGTCGAGGCGGCACAAAGCGTCGGCGCTGGCGGCTTCTATGTACTTTTCCGCACCATTTTGCCCAATTGCATCGCGCCGGCTGTCATCCTGGCCACGCTTGATATCGGCACGGCCATCATCAGCTTCGCCGCTTTGAGCTTCATCGGCTTGGGTCCCGAGCCGTCTTCGCCGGAATGGGGGCGCATGGTCAGCATCGGCATCAATTATTTCGACCAGTGGTGGATGTGGCTCTTCCCGGGTTTGGCCATCGCCAGCCTGGTCATGGCTTTCAACTTTATCGGCGACGGCTTGCGCGATATCCTCGACCCGCGCCTGCGTGGGGAATAGGCGCGCCACGATCTGCCGAGCAGCTAGATATCGCTCCAGTCGAATACGACGCCTATGTACTCTTCTTTCTTGTGCTTCAGCCCCTGATACGCTTGTTCAGCTTGCTCCGGCTTGAGCGTATGACTGTGCAGCGGCGCCACTTGCAGCTCGCCGGACCGAATCAGCCGCAGCGCCAGCTCGGCATTGCGCCCTATCGAATGCTTGACGAAGGCGTTGCGCGGCACGGGATAGCGCCACTCATGCGCGCCTTTGAAAGTCACATTGCCCAAGCCGTCAAGGTGAACGTGGCGCAGCACCTCGGTCAAATCGCTTTCATAAGCGCCGCGCGGCGTACCCAGCAAGATCACCTCGCCAAAGCGCCCTACCAGCGGCAGCGCGGGCGGCAGCGCGCGCGGATTGCCGGTGGCCTCGATCAGCGTGGTCACGCCAGCGCCACCCGTAATTGCCGCGACTTCCGCTTCGATGGTTGACGGGTCTATCACCAGCGCATGGTCGATGCCGCATTCCCGCGCCAGCTCGACGCGCCGTTGGCTGAGATCCAGCCCGATGACGCGCCCGCCCTGCAAAGCGGCCAGCTGCGCGGCGAAGTTGCCCACCAAGCCCAAGCCGGTCACCGCGACATAATCGCCCAGTTCGATGGCCGAAACGCGCAAGGCGGTGAAAGCCACGCAGATCATACGCGTGAAGACGGCCTGCGCCAGATTCATGCCGGCCGGCGCTTTGATGCAGAGCGTTCTGGGATTTGCTGTGTCCAGGACTTGGTACTGACTGTGCCTGCCCATGCTGTAGACGATGTCGCCGGGTGATATGCCGCTGACGCCCGCGCCGACATCGACCACCTCGCTTATCGAGGCGTAACCGGGCGCCTGCGGGAAACTGAACCAGGCTTCCACGCCGGACAAACAGGCCAGCTCGGTGCCGGCGCTGATGAGCGAGTAGCGCGTCTGCGCCAGCACCTCATGCTCGCCCAGCGGCAGGAATTCGCTGTCGATCTGGCTCAGCTCGATTTGATCGGGTCCCGTGAATAGAATGCTGGTGTTCTTCATTCGTTGAGCTACTCCTCACGCGCTAAAGCGCCGACATCAAATTCAGCTTTCGATTTTGGACAGGGTTACTTGCTGCCTGAAGAGAATACCACCCCTTCGATATACCAGCGCTGCAAGAGCACGAAGATGACAATGCTAGGCAGCGTCATGACCATCGACGCCGCCATGAGCAGATGCTCGGTCGCCCGGCCGCCGGCGGTCGCCACCCGCTTGAAGTTCGCTAAGCCCAGCGACAGCGTGTACTTCTCCGGCGAATTGAGATAGATCAGCGGGCCGAAGAAGTCGTTCCAGGTATCCAGGAAAGCAATGAGGACCATGGTAATGAGCACGGGCTTGGAAAGGGGGACAATAATGCGCAGGAAAATCCAGAGCGAATTCGCGCCGTCGATTTTCGCCGCTTCGTCCAGGTCTTTGGGAATCGTCATGAAGAATTGTCGGAAGAGAAAAATGGCGAAGGCGCCGCCGCCTAACCAATGGGGGATGATCAGCGGATTATAAGTATCCAGCCAGCCCAGCGCCTTAAAGAGCAAGAATGTCGGAATGATGGTGACTTGATAGGGCAGCATGAGCGTGCTCAGCACCAGAATGAAAAGCACATTCCGATAAGGGAAGCGGAAGCGCGCGAAGCCGTAAGCGACTATGGCGGCGGAGCCTACGCGGCCAATGACCGTAAACAGGGTTACGTATACCGTGTTGATGAAGAAGCGCGCCAGGGGCGCAAACTCCCAAATTTCTATGTAGTTATTCCATTGCCAAGTCTTGGGTACGAATTGCGGCGGCCAGAGGAAAAGCTCATTCACCGGTTTCAAGGACGAAGACAGCGCCCACAAGAATGGCAGCGCGAAGATCAAGGTCAGCCCGTAAGCAAACGCGTAGAGCAGGATGTTACGGCCGATTCGCTTAACCCGCCAAGCAGGCAAAATTTCGCTTAACAATGCGGTATGCCCTCAGTATGATGCCCGTCCGCCATCAGTTGTCTTGTCCTTCATAATAGACCCAGCGGCGAGACAGCCACATTTGCCCGCCGGTTATGGCAAGCACGATGATGAAGAAGACCCAAGCCAGCGCCGACGCATAACCCATTTCCCAATAATCAAAGGCGCTGTTGTAAAGATGCAGGACATAGAACAAGGTCGAATAGAGCGGCCCGCCCGGTGAGAATTGCTGCTGAACGCCAGACGTCGCCACATATACCAGCGTGAACATTTGCAGGGCGATGATCACACCCAGAACCGTATTAAACAAGATGACCGGCGAAATGCTGGGCACGGTGATGTAGCGGAACTTCGACCAGCCGCCGGCGCCATCGATATCCGCGGATTCGTACAGCTCTTTGGGGATGCCTTGCAAGCCGGCGAGGAAGATCAGCATCTGGTTGCCGCCCACAGCGCCCCATAAGCTCATGATGATAAGCGCCGGCTTGGAAGAGCCGGGGTGCGACAGCCAACCAGGACCACTGCCGAGCCCCAGATGAGAAATCAAGGTGTTGGCCAAACCGATCTGCGGCTGGAAAATCCAAACCCACAGAAATGCCGTGGCCACAACCGGTGTGACCGAGGGCAAGAAATACAGCGTCCGCAGCGCGATCCGGCCGCGGATATTTTGGTTAAGCAGCATAGCCAGCCCCAGCGAGCAGACGATGCTAATGGGCACAAATATGACCGTGTAATAAAGGGTATTCTCGACAGATTTCCAGAACAATCTGTCCTCGACCATGTATTCGTAATTGCTTAAACCGGCAAAGCGCGGCTCGGTAACAATATTGTATTCGGTGAGGCTTAGGTAGCCGGAGGCGATCATGGGGCCAACAGTGAAGATCAGAAAGCCAAAGATCCAGGGAGAGATATAGATAAGCCCCTGAATGGCCTCCCTCTGGCTCAGTGTCAAGGGGGTACTTGTATAGTCCCGCATTAAGGTGGTATGGGTTTTGCTGAAACCGCTCCGGGGTTTCTCGCCAGCAATCACAGATGTATTCATAAGGACTTCGCCCCTTCAGCGCCTTCAGCCTTTTGCCATAGTTGTAGGCTTGCAAGAACAACTCCAGGTGCTGACGCAGTTCCTCATGACTTTGGTAAAAGTATCGATAGACTGTCTTCTCTTTGATACTCCGGTTCATGCGCTCGACTTGTCCGTTGGTCCAAGGATGATAAGGTTTGGTCAAGCGATGTTCAATCCCCTGCGCTTGGCATATTTTATCAAAGGCCAGCTTGCTTTTGCGCCCCGACCGCGCTTGATGGGTAAACTGAGTGCCATTGTCGGTCAAGATGGTATGAATCTTGTAGGGTACGACTTCGATCAGGCGGCGCAGGAAGGCGCAAGCGTCCTCGCGTTTAGCGCTTTGACGCAGTTCAGCGAAGACAAACTTGGATGTCCGGTCAATGGCGACAAAGAGATAGAGCTTGCCCTGGTCAGTTCTGACTTGGCAGAAGTCCAGATGAAAGTAGCCGATGGGATAGTTCTTGAAGCGCTTCTTCTTGGCCGGTTTGCTTTCCGATTCGGGCAGTCGGTTGACGCCATGCCGCTTGAAGCAGCGATGCAAGCTGGAGCGGGTCAGATGCGGTATGGTCTCTTGCAGGGCGTAGAGGCAGTCATCCAGGGGCAGCAGAGTCTTGATACGGAAGGCCAGGATTATATCTTCCTCTTGCTGGCTCAAGACGGTGGATCGGGGATTCTTGGGACCCATCGGCCGGTCTTTGACGGAGGCGCGCTTCTTCCATTTCGCGACGGTTTTGGGGTTGATGCCGAAGCGCTTGGCCAGCTTGGCTATGCTCTCTTGACTATTTTGGATTTCTCGGCGGGTTGCCTCCGTCGTTGTGGCGCGCGGGTGTAGAACCTGTCCCATAGGGCTTCCTTTTGGCTATGTGAGATCATCCCATTATAATCTGAGACTATACAGGTACTCAAACCCAAGCGTTGTTTTATCATCGCGGTCATACGCCAACTTCTGCGGTCTTACGCGCGCAAGACAAAGCCAGCAAAGCAGGTGTGAAGATCAACGACGACCTTCACACCTGTAATCGCGCGCTAAGCGAGCGCGGGTTTGTCGAGGATGGCTTGGGCGCCGGAATTGACGTCTTCAATGATGTCGTCCACAGTCGCCAAGCCCAGCCAAAGCGCCTGCAAATTGTCGCCGACAAACTTGAAGTGTTCTGTCTCACGGAAGTTCGCCGGCAGGACCAAAGGCATAGCTTCTTCCATGACGCCGCTGAATACCCTTAAGGTGTCACTTTCTTGTACACCTTCGTGAGCCATGACCGCTGGCCGGCTCGAGGTCACGTTATAGGTCAAGGTAGCGCGCAGTTGAGCCTCGTGGTTGGTATTGCGATCTATAAACTTGAAGGCTTCGGCCGGGTTCTCGCTGGAGCTGGAGACACAAAGCGGATCAAACTCGAACATGCTGCCCCGTTGGCCGGAGGGACCAATCGGCATCGGCGCGACTCCTAGCACGCTGGGGTCCTCCAACAATTGCGCAACGCTGCTGCCCCAGAAGCCATTCTGGAACATAGCCAATTGATTGGCGGCGAAGAGCTGATTGGCGCCTTGCCCGGTCATGCCTGGCGCCGGCGCCACCCCATGCTCGGTGTAGAGCGCGCTCTGGTAACGCAGCGCGGCTTTGGCTTCTTCCGTATTCAGCAGTGATTCCGTGCCCTCGGCGTTGAGCGTATCACCGCCCCAGGCGCGGATGTACACGATCGAAGAGAAGTAGGCGCCCGGCTCCATGAAGCCCCAGATGCGCCGGTCGGGGTCGTTCAGTTCGATGGCGGCAGCCAGCAAATCGTCATAGGTCCAGGTGTCGTCCGGGTAATCGACGCCGGCATCATCAAAGAGTGTCTTGTTATAGAATATGCCGACGCGGCCCGGGTGCGCCAGAATGGGGATGCCGTACAACTGCCCGTTCAGGCGCGCGGCGGACGTGGTCGTCTCATAGTGCTCGTCCAGAGCATAACCTGATTCTGCGATCAGGTCGTCAAGCGGCCGGGCGACGCCGGTCGCCGCCAGCCGGAAGTAACCCTCAATCGACGAAATCCAGTAGGCATCGCCTAATGTGTCACCAGCCGCCAGCGTGTTGATCTTCTGAAAATACTCCGTGTTAGGGAAGTCTTCAATCACGGCGGTAATCTCACCGGCATTGTCTTCGTTGAATATCTCAGCCCAGTAGTTTTGTTCGTCCGCTTGTCGGCCGGTACGGGTATGAGAACGGATGGTGACGCCGTCCTGAGCGAAGGCAGGCAAGCCGGAAGCGAGTAAGCTACCCGCAGCCAAGCCCCCCGATGCCTTCAAAAAGTCGCGTCTGCTAATTGGACTTCTCATGATCACAGCTCCTCAAAACTACAACCTTCCAAACCGATATGTTGTACCGGGATTTTCTCTGTTCAGCCCCTCTCCGCTATTGCGCGACCTACCAGATGAATTCACGTTGTCGGCGTCCAGCGCGCCAAGGCTACAGGCACCCGCCAAAAACTCTATCACAAACCGCCCCCCCCCCCCCCGCAAGTAATTCAAGAAATTGGAAATGTATCCTTTTCGGTTGATACAGATATATACCATCGAGGACACCGAGAAATGCTAGGGCAATCGCATCAACTTATCTCAACACTAAGGCGCCAAGAACTCCGAGATATATCCGAAAATATGTCAATAAAGGACTCAATGAAAAGGTGATTTTCTGCCAGATTTCATGGGCGAGCCAAGGCTCGCCCCTACAATTTGTTAGTTTGATAATATATTCGTCATTTATGGATATTGATGCGATTGCCCTGCGAGAGCACCGAGAAACTTAATCGAGATATGCCATATTCTTTGTGTGCTTTGTGCCTTTGTGCCTTTGTGTCTTTGTGGTGAAATTGAATTTCAACAGAATTCGATACACTACCAAGAAATTCGACCGGTGTCAGAACCTGCCGGTGTTTGGCGCGCGCCGCCATCTACCGGAACAACCTGCGCTGCAGATGTTTCTTATCGGCGTATCAGCGCGGCAGTTTGGGTATGGCGATGCCCCCCGACGCGCCTATAATCCTGGCATTGCCACGCAAAGTAAATCAGTTCCTTTGGAGGATCCGCCATGTCACTTGATGACAAAATCAAAGCGATGGGCATCGATATAAAAGACTTCACGCCGTCAGCCACCCTGGCGCCGGCCACGCGCATCGGCAATACGATTCTTGTTTCGGGCCATGTATCGACCGGCTACCAGGGCAAGCTCGGGCGTGACCTGGACGTGGAGACGGGCAAAATAGCCGCCCGCGTCTGCGCCGAGGACCTGCTCAAAGCCGCGTATACCATCACCGGCTCGGTCGACAAGCTGCGCCTGCGCCGGCTGCTGGGCTGCGTCAATTCCATGCCCGAATTCACCGACCAGCACCTGGTCATCAACGGCGCGTCGGAGCTGTTCTGGGAGCTTTACGATGGCGAGCTGCACGCCCGCAGCGCCTTGGGCTTCGCGTCGCTGCCTAATGGCTTCGCCGTGGAAATCGAAGCCATATTCGAGATCGTGGACTAAGCCGCGACGCAAAGGCTGCGCATGCTCGCGCGCATACTTAACCCGATTCGCATTTTCAACCCGCAGGCGCGGCTCTTCTTCATCGTGCTTATCGGCATGTGCTTCGTGGTTGACGGCGTCTATACGGTGCTGCTCAACCTGTACATGCTGCGCCTGGGCTACGGGACGGAGTTCATCGGCCTGGTCAACGCGGCCGGTTTGCTGACATTCGCATGCGTCAGCCTGCCCGCCGGCATATTGGGCTCGCGCTTGTCGACCACGCTGCTCATGAAAACCGGCGCCGCCATCAGCGTCCTTGGCGGTCTGCTGCTGCCTCAAGCCGAGCTGCTGCCGCCGGGACCCCGCGAAGTCTGGCTGGTGGTCGTCTACGCCCTGATGCTCTCCGGCTTTTCCCTGTTCTTCGTGAACGGCATGCCCTATCTGCTGAATGTGGTCGATACCGCCTTGAAACATCGCGCCTTTGCGCTCAAGACGGCTGGCTGGTCGCTAGCCGGCTTCGCGGGCAGTTTGCTGGGTGGCCTACTGCCGGGCATCATCGCCGGGCCTCTGGGCACGACCCTGTCCGACCCAGCCCCCTACCGCCTCACGCTGACGATGGCGGGCGGCGTTATGGCGCTAAGCGCTCTGTGCCTGCTATGGATTCGGCCGCTGCCGCGCGCATCAGCGCCCCTGGCGGAAGACAGGCCCGCCAAGCCCGCCGGCAGTCGCCTCAGCCTGGCAAGCCCGGTCTTTTTCGTGATCGGCATTATGACCTTTATCCGGCTATTTCAAGTCGCCGGCACCGCCACCGCCATGGTCTATTTCAACGTCTACATGGATCAGCAGTTGGCTGTTTCTACCGCGCTGATCGGCGCTGTAGCGGCAGTCGGGCGCTTGACCGGCGTGCCGACCGCGCTGCTCACGCCCTCGCTGATCGAACGCTGGGGCATCGTCAAGGTCGTCTTGTGGGGCTCGCTGCTGACAGCGCTTTGCCTGCTGCCGATGGCTTTGGTCGAGCACTGGCTGGCCGCGGCTATCGGCTTCATCGGCACGCTGGCGCTGACCTCGATACGCTACGCTTCGTTCGTCGTCTACATCCTCGACCTGGTGCCGAAGTCCTTCCAATCCATCATGGCCGGCAGCGGCGAAATGGCGGCCGGCTTAAGCTTCGCCATGATGGCGCTGGGGGGCGGCTTGCTGCTGACCGCCTTTACCTTCCGCGATTTATTTTTGCTGGGGGCGCTTACGGCGCTCTTCGGCACCGCGCTCTTCTGGCTTTACATCCTCGTGAGCAAACGAAAGCGCAAACTCCAGCCAGCGCTCTAGCGCCAGCACAAAAAGCGTTACGCTTTCGCGCAGGGACCAGCGGTCACTTTCGCCCGCGCCTTTGCGGACTCCCGACACGTTTACCACCGAGGGCACAGAGAGGGTTGCCGGGAGAGATGGCGGCGGGTCGAGCCAAGGATGGCGCCCGCATACGCCGATTCCGTCTTTGGACTAAGCTTGATGCTTTTCCTCTGTGAACTCTATCTTTCTCGGTGTACTCGGTGGCAAAGATGTCGAAACTTCGCCTTAACCAAGCGAGTGGCGGAAGCGTCACAGCACCAGACAAGCCCCGCATAGCTTCCCACATGCTGGTTCTTTATGGCGCTTCAGCCGCTGCCAGCAGCGCGATCACATCACGGCGGTCGGTCTCGTCCTCGAAAGCGGCGCCGGCCAATTCCAGCGGGGTGCGGCTTTCATCCGCTTCGCGCGCCATCAGCTCAATATGCCCGCCCTGCGCCGCCAGATGCAGCGGGTTCAAGCCGGCGCCCAGGACGTGATCCGCCGCCGTTTCAGCCTTCACCAGAGCCGCATCCTCTGCGAGCAAGTCTCGCGCGCGTGTCTGATCGCCCATGATGCTGGCCCAGAAGATATCGACCTCCCAGCCCAGATGCGCCAGCAAATGCCGGACGCAGTCATAATTGCGGCGGTAGGCGATATCGCGCAGCGGGGTCGTGCGGCCGAATTTGCCGCTGCGCTCGTAGGGGACGAGCGGGTCGGCGCCGTGATCCAGGTAATATTGAATCGCCTTCACATCGCGGCAGAAGGACAGCAAAGTGCTGGGACCCGGGCCGACTTGATTCACCAGCGCCGGATCACGCTGCAGCCAAGCGGCGACGCCCGCGCCATCGCCCAGCCAGGCGCAAGCCCAAACGTCCTTCTCCGCGCCGCGCTCCAGCAGAAAATCGACCATGCCCAGCGCGGCGTATTCGGGCATGAAATCGGCCAGGTCGATGGCGTGGATCAAGGCGTTAAAGCCATACTTTTGGTCGCGGGCCTTGATATCGGCGCCATGCGCCAGCAAGAGATCGACGATGTCCTTGCGCCCGTGCATCACCGCGACGTGCAGCGCCAGCGCGTCCGAAGCCCAGAGCGAGCTGCGTACATAGCCGCTGGCATTAGCCAGGCGACCGTCTTGCGCCAGCAGGCCGCGGACGCCTTCGATGTCGCCGGTTTTGGCCGCTTCAAACAGCCGCATGATTTTCTCCGTAAATTGACCGTCCCGCGAAGGGCGCTTTGCCGATATGTCGTTCAAGGGTCTCATCCTTTCCTTCAGACGTTTGCGTGCATGATGCAGCCGCGTCTTGACCGTTCCCAGCGGAATATCCAAAAAAGCGGCGATCTCCTTCTGCGAAAAGTCCCGCATGTAATAGAGCAGCAGGACGCTGCGCTGGGCTTCGGGCAAGCTGTCGATCAGGCGCCACAGCTCTGCATCGGCGCCCGCTTCTGCTGATGTCGCAGGACCCGCGACCGCGAGTTCGCTCACCTGCTCCAGCGAGAGCCATGCCGGCGCCTTGACGCGCAATCGGCGCTGTGCCTGCGTGTAGACGATGCGGCGAAACCAGCCCGGGAATGCCGCCGCGTCACGCAACTGAATGAGGCTGCAATAGGCGCTGACAAAGGCGTCCTGCGCCGCGTCCTCGGCTTCATGCCAGTCGCCCAGAATGCTGAAGGCGTAGCCGACCGCCATGTCCTGGAAACGCCCTACCAGTTCTTCAAACGCGGGGCTGTCGCCGTTGCGGGCGCGGATAACGATTGGGACAAGTTGTTCCATGTGCCCTCCTTGAGCTTGGCCGTCTCTAACTCAAAGAGCCGCTTCTGGCGCTTAAGGTTCAATGGGAAGGCGCGCGCCCCGGAATCCCGGCGAAACCCGCACTGCTCCAGCCGACGCCATCGTGGTGGGTATTCAACTGGTGATACAGACTCTCGGCGATGTCATCATCGCGCCAGTCATAATCCGCCAGCGCCGCGAAGGGGCTGCTGCCCGTACGCCGACCGCCGCTGCCGTCGCCGATGGCGAAGCTGTCGATGACGATGCGTTGCGCGCCGGTTTCCAGCAGCCGCCGCGCGAAGTCGGGCGAGTAAGGCAGGCAAGGCGAGACGGCAATCTGGGTGCTGAGGCCGCGCGCCACCGCCTGCTTAAGCGCCGCCAGCCGCCGCTCGACATGCGACTTGCTTGGCCCATAGGGCAGATCATGCCGGTCGGTTTCGATGGTCATGCCCAGCCAGGCATAAGGAATCCGCGCGATCAAGTCAAGGTCTTCCAGCACGGCCAGTCCGCGCGTCTGAATCAGCAGCAAGTCGAGGTCGTCATAACGGGCGAAGACCTCCAGGCAGCGCCGCGTCAGCCGCAGCTTGCGCTCGAAGGGTTGGTAGGGGTCGGTGACCGGGCTCATGAAAATGCGCATGTCACGGCGGTTACGGGCGCGCGAGAGCTGCGCCTCCAGCAATTCAGGCGCGTTCTCCTTGATGATCAGCGCCTCGCCCCAGCGCTCGTCCTGGCGGCGGGCGAACTGCCAATTCGGCAGCATCTGCGCGTAGCAGAAAGCGCCGCAATAGAGCTTGCCATAGCCGCAGCCGGCCGCCCATGACAGGCTATGCGTGTAAGGACGTTCGCCCGATGCGAGGAAGCCGCGCGCCTGTGGCGTGAGGATGGACTTGGCTTTTGTATAGCGGATGCGCATGCCTGTTATGATAGCGAATCTAGCCAGTATGGCGGAGGAACGCCTTCCCTCGAATTTCAGTTCGCAAACATGCTATCATGGGAAATATAGTCGATATCAACGACTGCTACAGGAGCGACCAAAATGAACCCTGAGGCTTTCAATTTCGATTTTGGCATTGAAGGCGATTATCTGGTCCTTACGTGGACCAGGCTGGAACACGCCTCCAACTTGACTGCTCTGTCACGGTATCCCGAGCTCAAGATGCGAATCAAGTACCCCGATATCTCTACAGATACGGTACGCGCAATGCTCAGAGATCTGGAAGTTCCCAAGCAACTCTCCCAAGCCATACTCACCTTGATTGCCGCACAAGCCGCTTAAAATGTCCTACGACTACATCATTCGCAGTGATCGTGAAGTCGAATGGCTGCGGGGGCGAGCGGTTTCGCTAAACCTCCTGGACGCCACGCAACGCATCGCAGGAGCTCGCTACTTTCCTGTACACGGCGATCCGATTCTGAGCCTACTCGATGATCATGACCTATTGTGTTACTTTGTTTATTCGCTCAGTAGTTGGTGGGAAATCCCGCTTATCGACAGAATCAATAACGAAAGAGAAGACAACAACTTCGCCATCATCATGGACATAAACCCGGCCCCAGAGACGATGTACTGGCTAGAAAATACCCAGCGAAAGAATCCGGAGAGTCGTTACAAATACGGGTTGAAAGCGATGTTTCCGAATGTAGAATCCGGCGCAGCCAACGCCATGTACAATTTGCTAAGAAACGGCTTTGGGCACAATCTCTTCGGAAGAGAGCCGGGCAAAATTAGATTTGATAATTCATTCGACTGCCCGCCACGGATAGACAACAACAATGTGCTGCTCGTGCCCCCTGTGCGACTAGCCATCTCAATGGTAAATGCTTTTCTCGCGAGAATTGTCAGACTGCTGGTATTATCGTCGGCGGAAGAAATACGCATATTCAAGATGTATATGACTGGCAAGGCGTGATTTACTCAACATAGCAGCGCACGCGGCCCGCTATCAGCGCATACCGAGCTAAATCGACGAATTCTTGCATGATTATCCCCCTCGACATCCGCCGCTTGTCGTGTATAATCTAGCGCTCATATCAGGAAACGGGAACAAGCCCATGCCCGGCAAACGTAAAATCACCGGTACCAAGCCGCTATTCGGCCAATCGCGCAGTAAAGCCTTCAACACTGTCAAGCGCCAATTTAAGCCGAACCTGCAGAATAAGCGCATCTATGTGCCCGAGATCGACCGCTGGGTGCGCGTCAAGATCACGGCCAAGGAAATCAAGACCATCGACAAGATTGGCTTCATGGAATTCCTCAAGCGCCGTAATATCCCGCTCAAGCAGTTGCTCTAATCCTCCATTAGTCTTGTATGGGCGACCAGCTCGGCCGCCCTTTTTCTCCCGCGATCCGTCTCATGAACCGGCGCCATCAAGCTATCCTGGCGCAGATTCAAGCTGCTGAGCCCGGCCGCGGGCAAACCACGCAACGCCCCGAACACCTGGGCACAGCGCGCAAGTGGTATGGCCTAAAGAATGAGCAGCGTCGGCGCATCCTGCTGGGCTTCCACGCCGCGCATAAAGACCTCAGCTTCGCCGACTGGCTGGCGCTGATTGCCTCGCTATATCATGGCGACTCTTACGAAGAACGCTGCGCCCCACAGACCTTGCTGCTCAAGTACCCGCGCTACCGCCGGCAACTGCCGCTGGCGCAGTTGGACGCCTGGCTGGGCTGCCTCGAGGGCTGGGCCGAGGTCGACAGCACCTGCCAGACCATTTTCAACGCTGAGGACCTGCTGGCGGATTGGGACGGCTGGTCCGCCCTGCTCGCTTCGTTGGCCGCCGACGCCAACGTCAACAAGCGCCGCGCCGCGCTGGTGCTGCTGACCGCGCCCATCACACAATCGGACGATGCCCGCATTCTGGAGTTGTCGCTGCAGCTGATTGACCGCCTCAAAGGCGAGCGGGACAAGCGCATCACCAAGGCGATCTCCTGGCTGCTGCGCAAGGGCATCAAGCAGCATCGCAGCGCTATCGCTGCTTATCTGGAAGCCAAGGCCGCGTCCTTGCCCGCCATCGCCCTGCGCGAGACGCGCAAGAAGCTGCTGACCGGCAAAAATTGACCTGCTGGCGAACGCGGACCTAGCCCTTATCGGCGTAGTAGTCGCGCACGATGTAATGCGTATCGCGCGGCGGACGCGTGGTGTAGGGTTCTCGCGGCGGGCGCTCCGGCAATTGCATCGGGCCGGGAATCACATTCTCATAAGGAATCGACTCCAGGATATCGCGCATGACATTCAGCCGCAGCCGGCGTTTGTCGTTGGATTCGACCTGGCGCCAGCGGCATTCAGGGATGTCAGTGTGCTCGATCATGGCGTCTTTAGCGCGGGAATACTCCACCCAGCGGTTGCGGCCCTCGATATCAATCGGGCTGAGCTTCCAGCGGCGGGATGGATTGGCGGCGCGTTCCTGAAAGCGGCGTTCCTGCTCGTCATCATCCACCGACAGCCAGTACTTGAGCAGGATGATGCCATCGTGCACCAGCAGGCGTTCGAAATTGGGGGCGTCACGCAGGAAGTCCCAATATTCGCGATCCGTGCAGAAGCCCATGACCCGCTCCACCGTAGCGCGGTTATACCAACTGCGGTCGAAAAGCACGATTTCGCCGGCGGCCGGCAGATGCGTCACGTAACGCTGAAAATACCACTGGGTCAGCTCGCGGTCGGAGGGTTTGCCCAGGGCGATCAAGCGGATATCGCGCGGCTGCAGCGGCTCCATAATGCGCTTGATGGTACCGCCTTTGCCGGCGGCGTCGCGCCCGTCAAAGGTGATCATGACGCGCATACCGCTGTCCTTGATCCAGTATTGCCACTTGACCAGCTCGAATTGCAGCCGCGCCAGCTCCTTTTCATAGAACTTCCGCTTTAAGCGCGGCGGACGATTCGCTTTGAACGACTTTTTCTTCGACATGGGGGACTCCAAGAGGTCTCTCTTCGGCTCTTGTATCTACAAGCATACCCAATTTTGCCCGACGCCGTCACCTCATTTCCGCCAGGGCAATCGCATCAAAATTTTTTCACCACAGAGGCACAGTGAGGGATTCCGGGAAATATGGCGGTTGGTCGTGTCAAGGATGATCTACACATTCGCCGATTCTGTCTGTGGACTAAGAATGATGCCTTTCCTCTGTGAACTCTATCAAACTCCGTGTACTCGGTGGCAAAGATGGTGATTATTCGTCTAAGCCGAGCGAGCGGCAGCTGAGTCACAGTACCGGACAAGCCTTACATTTTGTAATTTTTCGCAGCGAACGACGCATAATCATATTGATGCGATTTCCCTGTCATTGCCGCCAGGCAGGCTACGCCCCTGTTGGTTCTGTACTATAATCCAGCAGGATAGAAACAGCAGATCGCGATGTCGCCTATGGCGCTTGACGAAAGCTCACTGCGCGCGCTGACCGCCGCGGATGAGCCGAAACCGAATTTTTTCATTGTCGGAGCGCCGAAATGCGGCACGACCGCGCTGCACGAGTATCTGCAGCACCATCCTGATGCCTTCCTGCCCTACTATAAGGAGCCGCACTATTTCGGCTCCGATCTTGTTGGTTCGCGCTTTCTGCAATTCCGCGACAAACCGAGCAAATACCTCAAGCTCTTCCGCGATGTGCGGGACGAAGCGCGCATCGGCGAGTCCTCGCCCTGGTATCTGGCCAGCAGCGTTGCCGCCGCCGAAATCCACCGCTACAACCCGCAAGCTAAGATCATCATCATGCTGCGCAATCCGATCGACATGATGTATTCCATGTGGTCGCAATTTCGCTACAGCGGCAACGAACAGATCGAGGTTTTCGAGGCGGCCTTGGCGGCCGAATCCGAGCGCGCGCAAGGCAGACGCATTCGCCGCGCCGCCCATTGCGTCACCGGGCTGCAGTACCGACACATGACGCGCTTTAGCGAACAGGTGTCGCGCTATTTCGAGCGCTTCGGCCGAGACCGCGTCATGGTCATCATCTTTGACGATTTTCGCGCGGATACAGCGGGCATTTACCGCTCTGTGCTGGAATTCCTCGAGCTGGATAGCGACGTCAAGGTCAACTTCGGCATTCGCAACCCCAACAAAGAAGTTCGCCTGGCCTGGCTGCAAAACTTGATCATCAGCACGGGTTTCTCGCTGATGCTGCTAAAGGACCGCTTAACCTACCTGGCGACCACCAGCGCCATCCTGCCCTATGCCTACCGCACGCGCGCCGTAGAAGGCGTTATCGCGGCATATACTCGCTATGAAAGACGCTCGCCCCTAACGCGCGAAACGCGGCGACGCCTGGCGCAGGAGCTAGGGGACGAAGTCGAGCAACTCAGCGCGCTGCTCGGGCGCGACTTAAGCCACTGGCTGTGGATTAAGGACTAATTGCTTCATGACGGATTCCGATACAACGAAGGCTTCAAAGCGGCGCAAACAGCGTCAGCTAATCGTGCGAGTCCTGTCAGTTATCGTTACCGTGGCGCTGCTGGCGGCTCTGGTTGGCGAAGTAGAATGGGATAAGTTCGACCAGTTGCTGGGGCGCATCGCCCCTATCAGCTGGCTGGGCGCGCTGCTGGCCTATCTGGCGCTGAATCTGTTTCGCGCGCTGCGCTTCCGCGTGCTGCTTGATAAGGACGACGCGCCCTGGCGCTTGCTGGCGCCGATCACGCTCTATCACAACTTCTTGGTGCGGGCCCTGCCCTTTAAGCTGGGCGAACTTTCCTATGTCGCTTTGCTGCGCTCCCGGCTCAACTATTCGATGGAAGAGGGTTTGAGCAGCCTCTTCGGCGCGCGCATCCTGGAATTGCTCATCATCATTCTGGTCTTCGCCTCGGGTGTCTTGACCAGCGCCGAAGCCTTGGCGCAGCAGCGCGACAGCCTGATGCTGATTATTATGGCGACCTTCTTCGTCTGCGTACTCGCGCTGTACTTCGGCGGCAGCTTACTACGGGCTGCGGCCCGCCTTCTGCTGCCTTGGATTCGCAGGCTCTTACGCGGCAATCACAGGACCATCAGCGCCATTGAGTCCGGCTGGCTGCAACTGGCGCAGGAACTGGATCGCGTCCGTCAGCCGCGCCTGTTCCTGTCGGCCCTCTTGATCTCTTGCTTCACCTACTCGTCGTCATTCCTGACCAATTTTGTGCTGCTGCGCGCCCTGGGCATCCAAGTTGACTTTCCGGCTATGATCGCCATCATCAGCATTGGCATGTTCGCCTCGGCGTTTCCGCTCAATGTCAGCGGATTCGGCGTGGTCGAGGTCGCCTGGCGCTTCGGCTTGCTTCAGTTTGCCGGTTGGAGCGAGTCGGACGCCACCGCGACCGGCTTTCTATTACATGGATTCCAGCTATTTGCCGCGGCGCTTTATGGCTTGGTCGGCTACTTGCTCATCCATCTCAGCCCGCCCGTGCCGCCGCCGCAGGATACCGATAGTGATTTCGATTCTAAAGTGAATGTATCCAGTTAGAAAGAGCGCCGTATGCCTTATCAATTTGATCCCGACCAAATGTACCGCATGCCGACCCATTTCGGTCCGCGCACTGGACCGCGGCGGGGGCCCGACGGGCGTAAATTCGAGTGTCGCGACAATCCCTACAGCACCAGTTTCAGCGTCAGCTTTCTCAGCGATGCGGCGCAGCTGGAGAATTTCCTGCCGCCAGGATTCGCGCTTGATGGCGAGCCCGTGGTGACGGTCAGCGCGTCTTATATGACCGAAATCGAATGGCTGGCGGGCCGCGGCTACAACACGCTGGGCCTGTCTTTCCCGGCGCGATTTGAGGGCGAGGCGGACTGTCTCAGCGGCAACTTTCTAACCGTGCTATGGGAGAATCTCACCGACCCAATCCTCACCGGCCGCGAGGAAATCGGCTTCTCGAAGATTTACTGCGAATTGCCCACGCCTACCAGTCTGCGCGGCCAACACCACATCATCGCCAGCTGGCTGGGCTTCAAATTCCTCGATCTCTACGTAGACGATCTGCGCGAGCAATCACGCGAGGAAATCGACGAACTCGCGAGCAGCCAAAGCGGCGCCGGCATCTTGCATTACAAATACGTGCCGCGCACCGGCGACTGGGGCAGTGCCGATGCCGCCTACGCCGTTCTCACACCGGCGGAAACGCCAAATCGGCGCGTCCTGGAACGCAAAGTCGGCGCCGGCAGCCTGCAATTTCACCAGGCGCGTTGGGAAGATATGCCCACGCAGTACAATATCGTCAATGCCTTCGCTGAGCTGGAGATTCGCGAATACCGCGGCGCCAGCTTGACCAAGACCGTTGGCGGCAAAGACCTTAGCGATCAGCGAATCCTGCGCTGAGCGCTTTACAGGAGAGCGAAATGTACGATCTGCACGGAAACGTAGCCCTGGTAACGGGCGCGGCCGGCGCTGCTGGATTAGGGCGCGCAATTGCCCTGCGCCTGGCGGGTGAAGGCGCCGACCTGGTCCTCAACGACCTGCACGAAGATCAATCGCCGCGCAAAGGACTAGCGAAAGTCGTAGAAGAGATTGAAGCGCTCGGTCGGCGGGCGCTCCCGCTCTTCGCCGATGTGGCCAATGCGGCTGAGGTCGATGCCATGGTGGAAACCGCGCTGAGCGAATTCGGCCGCATCGATATCCTGGTCAATAACGCCGGCGCCCCAGCCGGTTCAGATCGCGTGCCGGTGGTTGAGCTTGAAGAAGAGGCTTTTGACCTTGTCCAGCGCGTCAACGTCAAAGGGACATTTCTTTGCAGCCGGGCAGTTGCGCAGCACATGATCGCTCGCGGCGGCGGTGGCAGAATCATCAATATTTCTTCTACATCCGGCAAGCATGGCGTGGCGAGATTTGCCGCCTACTGCGCTTCTAAGTTCGCTGTGCGCGGCTTCACTCAAGCGCTGGCGCTGGAACTGGCGCCGCACAACATCACCGTCAACGCGATCTGCCCAGGTTTGATCGCGACCGAGCGCATCGACGAAATGGCAGCCGCCCTGGCGCCAAGCGGAGTCGGAGCTGGCGACTATCGGCAGACCATGATCTCAGATTCGCAAGCCAGCGTTCCCTTACGACGCCTGACTGAAACCAACGATGTGGCAAATATGGCCGCCTACCTTGCTTCTGACCAAGCCGCCTTCATCACCGGAGCTTCACCCAACGTTGATGGCGGCCTACACATGGATTAATTTCTGAACAAGTTATCAAGATTGGACAACTCTAATTGGGGTAATAATCGCCTGAAGGGTCTTCTTGCTGCGACGCCGCTTGCCATGCTCGCCAATATTCTTGACGGACCCTAGCAAATTCTTTCCCTGACTTAGAACGACTGTTCTATCATTGAGGCGACACTCAGCCCGCCACGAGTTTTCACGAACCTCGTACAAAATCCTTGCGAGATGCGCCCGGATCTTATAGACTGTATAGATATATCGAGTGCAACTTAAGCCGAGTCAACTAGGCGCTCCCCGACTTGAGTATTTTGTCGCAGCGGAGCTTATGAAGATTGCGGAACTTCCGGTCGATTTCTGATTTACTTTCAAGCAGAATATGCGCGTCTGGGATCAGAATTGGCCTCTAAAAGAAGCCTGCATCTAGCAAGATAATCTCAACTTGGCTTAAAAGGCAGAGGAGAGGTGGCAGCCTCTCCTCATCAGTGACCGACTATCGGTCATGTCCTTTGTACTCTCAGGTAGATCGGACCATGTTCGCGCAGGAGCCGATCCACCGAGCATCCGCGGCGCCCACTTTTGCGTGGGTCATTCGCTTCGTGTTTATTGTAGCTGTTTAGGCTAGGAATAGCAAGGGATTCCCAGGAAAAGGAGCGAAAAATCGATGAAAAAAGTGACAAGAAATGGTGGTAAAAATCTCTTAAATCAGGCTATAAAATTGGCTGGAAAAGGTTATTCGGTTATCCCGCTTGTGGGCGATACATCGGCCGGGGAGCCCAAGAAGCCGACCATAAAGTGGCGGTCTTTCCAAAGGCGAATCCCGAAGCGGCGCGAGCTTGAAGCAATGTTTGATGATCGGGCCGGTGCTCTGGCTGTGATCTGTGGACAAGTATCGCAGCTGCTGGTGATCGACTTCGATGATCATCACCGTTATCAGCGCTTTTGCCGTCACCTCCCCCAGTTTGCGGAGAGCTATACAGTGAAGACCAAGCGAGGATTCCATGTGTATTTTTGGACGCAGGTGAAGGTGCCGACGCATCAATTTGATGGCGGCGACATTAAAGGCGAGAAGTCCTACGTCGTGGCGGCGGGATCTAGAATTGCCGGGTTCGCGTATAAGGTTGTCAGGCGCATTAAAAGAATGATATTGGATAGTGACGCTGTTGAAACTTTATTGAATTACTTTCATGTACGTCGCCCTATAGTGAATGCGAGTGAGGATGTGAACCTGGGCTTTAGTGATGTGGACTTAGTCTCGCTATATGATCGGCTGAGTGTATCCAGCGGACGGAATAATGCGCTGTATCGTTGCGCGGCCGTGGGCATGCGTCAGGGTATGGACCGAGTAGCGATCGAAAATGCGCTGCTTCGCAGACATGCTATAAACGCTGGGAAGCTTGGTCATAAGATCGAGAGTATTGCGGAACGCTTTGCTGAAGGCCGGCGGACGATTGTAAGCGCATTTCGGCGTGGTTGGCAGGATCAGGGTCAGGGTGAAGGTATAGCAAATTCAGTGCGGGAGCGATTGTTGCAGGCCCAGGGTTCGTCGGTGACGGCGCGTTTGCTGGATATCATGTATATGTCTGGTTGGCAGGCGGAGTCGTACTTTTATATGCGTGATGCGATTGAGCTGTGTAAAACCTACGGTATGAATCGTAAGAGTGTAATAGCTGCTTTGACTGGAGAGCACTGCAGTTTTAATGGGCGACATATTATCAGTAGAAGATATGTAGAATACCTGGACATTGAGGGACTTAATTCGGGCAGGCGCGGGAGGCCGGTTCAATTGCTGTTTCAAGTGCCGAGCATTTCCCGACTTCTCAACGTGCTGAATGTGAGCCGGACGCCGTCTGATCGTTTAAGTAAGGCCGATCTGTCAAGCAGTCATGCTTACCGGCGCGCGTTACATCGTGAGTATGTGAAACGGCTTTCACCACAGGCGCCGATGTCAGTTTTGGCTTCGAGGTTGGGCTTAAATGCTCGCACTCTGCGGCGCTATAACGCGCAGCTCGGTGTCCAAGTTTGTGAGCGGATCGGCCGCTTCACATTGAGTTGGGAGACGTTGAAGAGTCTGCCGCGTCGGCAGCGGGATGGGGCGAGGAATCAGACCCCTGGTTATTGGCTTGCGCTTGGAGAGGGGGCGCGATTTCCGGCGTGGCGGCATATTGGCGCGGCGCTGCTTCGTCGAGGCGGGGAGGCGGTGCAGGTTTGTGTGCGCCGGGCATCTGTGATGAGCTTGGGCAAGTCTAATGCGCGTTCGGTCGTGTATGAGTCGCTTAGCGTCGAGTCTTTCATTGGATTGCGGATTTTGCGCGAGGGCGGCGTCGTTGAGGGCGGTGTGTTGAGTCGCTTGCGTGGGCTGGCTGACCGGGCTAGCGCGCGTTTAGTCAGGGCGCGTTATGAGAAGCTGCCTCTGCAGTACGATACCGTGCCTATTCATATTGCCGAGGACAAGATTGCTGAGACCATTCGCGGCTATCTGTTTGCTGAGGATGGCTTAGGCGGTGAGGTGCGGCGTCCGGCTCGGCGGGGTGTGGCGTATCGGATGTTGAAGCAGTACGGCGAGGGTAATGTTTATCTGGCGTTACGGGATTCGCTCAGTGAGATGATGTCGGCGATGGCGCAGCATGCGCTGCGTTTGGGCGATGAGGGCGCCGGAATGGGCGCGTTGGTTCGGAGTATGGCTTAGGGGCAAGGGTTCGTGTGGCGGTATAGGAGCCGGCGCATACCGTTACAGGTGTAGCGCTTTAGAGGCGAAAATGAAACGGGCGGCATTCCTTGCGCGCCCGTTTTTGTTTGTGGCTGTGAGTTGAGTTGCGTCGTGATTAGGGGTGGGATTCGTCTATATCGGCGATCAGCCGCATGAGTTGTCTGATCTCGGCTTCGATAAGCCGGCGGATCTTCGGTTTGTTTGTGGCATCAAGCGAGTCAATCTCTTTGCGTAGCTTGTTGCGCCATTGGCTGGCGTCCGCTGCTAGCCGGGTCACGGCGTCTTTTTTGGACTTTGCTTTCTTTACCGTTACTCGTGTAACGTTATCCAGCGCGACTTTCATTTTGCGCAATTCGCCTTCCGTGAGGTTTTCATCGTCGCCGCGGCGCCACAGTTCAGCGGGCAGGCGCAGGAGCGCGCGATATTGCCGCAACTGGCCCGCATTCGAGAGCCCCATCGCGTTGAGCAGGCGCTCGCCTTGTCCGCGGGGAATGCGCCAGGCGGCGCCATCAGCGACCTGGGCATAGAAGCCTTGTTCGCTTTCGCAGGCCTCAATCTTTACGAAGTTGTCCCAGCCGTGCAGGTCCATCAGCAGCAGCGAGAGTTGGCGCGCGCGGCTGATGGCGTTTAGATTGTCGCGGGCGTTGTTCTCGCTGGCTTGGCGCCAGACGTCTACTTGCTTAACGACGCGGGCCGGGATGCGCGACCAGTTGACGACGCTGCCGTCGGGACGCCGGTCGCCATTGCCGAACTTCCAGTACAGAATTTGATACGCCAGCCAGCGGCGCTCTCCGGTTTCTAATTCGTAGTGGTCGGCGCGCCGTACCAGGCTGATGGGGTTCGACAGACCATCGCGGCGGATGCTGGCGGCCAGGTCTACGATCTTCATAAGCGCGTTTTCTTTGGTCGAGGGCGGCGCCTCGGCGCTTGCTTGATCAGGCGCGTCACTTTCGGCTTGCGTGCCGCGGCTGGTGGTTTGACCGTGCAAGAAGGGCAAGATGTCGAAGTCTTTCTGCCCGGTCTCCAGCTGTACTTCGATGATCCAGCGCTCAAAAATATCGACGATGTTGCGCGGATGCAGCGCGAAGATGTCGGTCAGGTCGTGGGGGATCGTATAGCGCGGTTGAATGGAATTGGGGTGAATCTCTTGAATGCTGACGGCTTCAATAGCCTGAAATTCGCTGTCGGCCGCGGCAATATCCAGCGCCAATTCGCCCAAGCCAAAGCCGATGGCGTCGGCGGTTTTTGCGTCGAGTGTGTTGGGATTGGCGGAGAGCAGGTTGTCTTCGGTCTGTATCTTTCGGCGGCGTTCACGACTGCTCATAGATGCTCTCCTCCAATTGGTCCACCAGATTCCAGGCATCGTCCGCGGTTCCGCTTCCGGGCGCTAAAGAGAAGACCGTGCGGCGGGCGCTGGCCACCTCCGTCCAAATCGTTCGCACCGGCAAGGGTTTCCACACCAGGCTGCCGAAAGTGTCCTGCAAGCGCCGCAAGTTGTCCTGGTGTTCCAGCGTGCGGCCCCGGTACATCGTGGGCACCACGCCCAGCACCTTGATATCGTTCAAGTTGTACTGCTGGCGAATAGGGCTGAATTGGTCCTTATGCGTCAAGCTCTCGCGTAAACCATCGAAGCTCCAAGCTTCACATTTTGTGGGGTAAATGATGCCGTCTGTCGCCATATATATTGAAGAATGCAACAGGGACGGCGTCGGTGAGGTATCAAAGAATACAAAGTCGATGGCGTTGCGCAATTGATTAAAGCGCTTCAGAACGGTGAAGGCATCGGATATATTGCCGGCGATGCTGCGCGTCTCGATATTCGAGGGCACAACCAGCAACTGCCCGCGCGTGTTATGCGCCTCGTCCGGGATGTTGAAGCGTTCCGCCGGCACGGGCCGCAGCACCTTTTGGAATGGCGCGCTGCGCACGATCAGATCGTAGAAGCCCGGCTCCTTGGAAAGGCCAAAGGCGATAGTGGCATGGCCTTGCGGGTCGGCATCCACCAGGATGACGCGCTTGCCGCGAATCGCCAATCCTGCGGCCAGATGCGTTGCGAGGGTGGTCTTGCCGACGCCCCCCTTCTCGTTAAGCAGTGTGATGATCTTCATGAGGGCTACCTACTCTCGCGCGAATTGACGTGACACACTATAAACATAACCTGTGACACCATTATTAAAGGTGACTATGCTGCGGCTGAATACGCCATCTTCCACCAGCGCATCCATCATATTGATCAAATGGGGCGTTTTCTTGCGGTTGAGCCGGTTGACGATCTCGGTGCGGGTAAGCGGACGTTTGCTTTGCGCCACAATGTCGATCATCATCTGGCGTGTCTCGGAACGGGGACGGTGGTCTTGTGACATTCGAGGAGACGCTCCAACATTACACAGTATAGATACAATGTAAGTGTAACGCGAAATTGCGCTTAATGCAAGCAATGAATGCAAGTTGGTGGAAAATTAATAGACGGGCTGACCTAGCGTAATCGAGCTCATCCGTTGGGCAGCTTGACGCGCCGAATTGTACCAGCTTGCGAATGAGTTTTCTAGCATGGCGCAGCAGTAGGGAAAGCGAGAATCGCGCCCTATAATGGTTGAATGGCGGTGGAATGGTGATCGAAAGCATGCAATTGAGCGAGAAGCAGGCGGCTCTGGTGGAGTCTCCCCTGGATAGAAAGATCTGGTTGGAAGGCAGCGCCGGCAGCGGCAAGACGACTGTGGCGGTCGGGCGGCTGCTGCGTTTGCTGTCACATGGCGTGCCGGCTGAGTCGATCCTGATCTTCGTGCCGCAGCGCTCGCTGGCAAATCCTTATATTGAAGCCTTGCGCGACCATACGCTGTATCAAGGCGGGCAGGTGTCCGTGCATACGATCGGCAGCCTGTCCTTGCAGATGGTCGAGATGTTTTGGTTTCTGTTAGCGGAGCGCGCCGGTTTTAAGCATCCGCAGTACTTGCCCAATTTCCTAAGCTTGGAGTTGGTGCAGTATTTTATGACCCGCGCCATTGAGCCGCTGGTGAATCAACGCGATTATTTCAACAGCGTTCGCATCGACCGCGCCCGGCTCTACAGTCAGATTGTCGACAATATGAATAAAGCCGCTCTGGTCGGCTTTCCCATCAGCGAGATCGGCCCGCGCTTGAATGCCGCGCTGGCGGGCGATGTGGAGCAATCGCATATCTTTGGCGATGCGCAGACCTGCGCTCTGGCTTTCCGCGACTACTGCCTGCAGCGCAATCTGCTGGATTTCTCCTTGTATCTGGAGGTGTTTCGCGACCATGTATTGTCGATGCCGCAGGCGCAGGTCTATATGCGCCGGCGCTTTCGACACCTCATTGTCGACAATGTTGAAGAAGACAACCCCGCCTCGCACGCTTTCATCGGCTCCCTGCTGGAGCACTGTGCCTCGGCCCTGCTGATTCTTGATCGAGATGCCGGTTTTCGGCGCTTTCTGGGCGCTGATCCGGAGCACGCGCGGCGCTTGCGGCAGTTCTGCGAAGTGCATGAATCACTGAATGAGAGCCAGGTGATGCAGCCGGCGGTCAGGTCGCTTGGTTCTCAATTGGCTGCGCAGCTCGGTCTGGTCGAGTCAAGTGACGAGGACATTGACGCGCGCGCGGCGCTGACTGCGGAATCACAGCGTTATCATCCGCAGATGGTGGACTGGGTGGCAGATCAGATCAGTAATCTGGTAAATGAGCAGTCCGTGGCGCCGGACGAGATCGTGGTGCTGGCGCCGTTCTTGTCCGATGTATTGCGTTTTGGCTTGATGGAAAGCCTTGACAAGCGCGGTATCCAAACGCGTTCGCATCGCCCGTCAAGAGCCCTGCGAGACGAGCGCGCCGCGCGGACGCTGTTGACGCTGGCGCGGCTTGCGCATCCGCAGTGGCAGATGCAGCCGGCCGAGTTCGATATCGCCTTCGCGTTGATGACCGCCATCGATGGGCTGGATTTGATTCGCGCCAAGCTGCTGACAGAAATGCTCTACCGCCAGGGCGCGCTGCTGCCCTTCTCCAAAGTGCAATCCACAGTGATGCAGTCGCGCGTCACCTTCGAATTGGGCGAGCGCTACGACCGCCTGGTTCGCTGGCTGCAGCGCTATCGCGGCGAGGGTGGCGTGGAAGCCATCGACATCTTCTTCAAGCGCATTTTTGGCGAATTGCTGTCGCGCAGCGGTTATGGTTTCCACGGCAATATTGATGCCGGCAATATCTGCATGAACCTGGTCGATTCCGCTCGCAACTTCCGCTGGTCACTGGAATTCCTGAGCCGCTACGACGAGCCGACCGACCTGGGGCGGGATTACGTGACGATGGTGGACCGCGGCGTGATCGCGAATTATTATCGGCGCAGTTGGGAGACGCAAGACAAAAACAGCGTGCTGATCGCGCCGGCTTATACCTTCCTGCTTGCCAATCGCCCGGTTGATTACCAATTCTGGCTCAACATCGGCAGCGAGGGCTGGTCGCGCCGTTTGTATCAACCGCTGACGCATCCCTTCGTCTTGAGCCGCGGCTGGCAAGAAGGCGCGCGCTGGACGGAAGATGATGAACAGGCTTGGAATCGGGCGACGCTGGGCCGCCTGCTGCTGGCATTAACGCGCCGCTGTCGCAAAGGCGTTTTCCTCGGCTACAGCGAGCTGAGCGAAAGCGGTTACGAACAACGCGGCTTGCTGCTGGAAACGATACAGAACCTGCTGCGCCGCAGCTCGCGCGGATTAGCTGTCGAATTGGAAAAGTGAGCAGCCGCCATCAAGCGTCAGGATGCTGCCGGTCATGTAGGCCGTCTGCGGGCTGGCCAGGTAAACGACAGCGGCGGCGATTTCTTCCGCTGTGCCCGGCTCGCCCAGCGGGATAGCCTTGGCCACGCGCGCGGCGTACTGCGGCTCCTCGCGCAACTGCCGCCCGGCCAAGCCCGCTTTGACGATGCCCGGCGCCACCGCATTGACCAGGATGCCCTGCGGCGAGAGTTCACGCGCCATCTGCTTGACCAGCATATTCACGCCGGCTTTGCTCACGGTGTATGCGGCGATCTCGGGCCAGGGTATCTCAGCCACCCAACTCGAAGTCAAGATGAGACGCCCGGGCTTGCCGTCGGCGACCATCTTGCGTGCGGCCGCCTGGCATACGTTGAAGCAGCCGGTCAAGTTGACATCCAGGTGATGCTGCCAACTCTCCACGCTGATCTCGAGGAAGGGCTGGGCCTCCACGATGCCGGCGTTGGAGCAGACAATGTCCAATTGCGGCAGATCGGCGATGGCGCTGTCTACCGCGACGCGGTCGCGCACATCGACTTCGGCGTACTCGACCAGCGGGTCCTGCGCGCGCACGCGCTCGATGGCGGCTGCCGCGTCCGCCTGTGGCACGATATCCCAGATGACGACATGCGCGCCATTCTCGGCCAACTGGCGCGCCATGGCATTGCCCAGATCGCCGGCGCCGCCGGTTACGATTGCCGTTTTGCCCTTTAGCATGGCAGTGTCTCCTTTCTGCTGTCTGTGTTTTCGCTGCGCGCGCGCAGAGGGTAAAGCGCGCCTAGGCGCTTGTTTAACGCGGCGGCGCGACTTAATCGTTCCTGCAACGGCGCCCTTGGCGTGCCTATTGCCTTAGTTGGCATCAACAAAAACCACCCGCGCGCAAGCCACCGAGCGCGGCGGCACGCTCAGCATGAAGCCGCCATCAGAGACCGTCAGCGCCTCGCCGTCGACTTCAATAGGATCGCAGACGCAAGCCGAGGCGATGCTGCCCACTGGGAAGCTCAAGCGCTGTTCAATTTCAGCTTCGCCCAGGTTGTAGGCATGTACGATCAGCCCGATGCCATCGGCGGCGCGCTTGAGTTGCAGCTCGCAAGCGCCCTCGGGCTCGGCTTGCAGGAAGGTCCCGCTCGCGCCAAGTTCCGCGCCCGGTACGCGCACGATCAGCGGCGGCAGCCCCGCCTCCAAAGCGAAGCGCGACGAAGCGGCCGGGTCATAAGCGGCGGTCGACGTCAGCCGGTAGCGCTGAAGAATCGCCTCGCCCTGGCTGGCTTTGAAGTTGGTATCCCAATGATTATGCAGCGCCCAGGAGACCAACATCGGCCGCCGCGCATCCAGCTCATGCGCCCAGCGGCCGGTGGTTATGCCGCCGACCTGAATCAGGGGCGAATCCAGCGGCGCCACTGTAACGGAGACATCGCTGTTTCCGGCTTCCGCCCAGCGGCGCACACCGTACCAGTCGCGGCAGGAACCGGGCAGCTGCTCGCGCTCCGGCTCCAGCGGCACGCCGTTCAGGTCGAGGTGGAAACGATGATCGTCCAGCGCCAGCGGGAAGGGCACATAAACCGCTTCCGCCAACGTGCGGAAGGTCTTGTCGATCAGCATGTCGATATGCAGCGCCTTCTGATGGTATGGCAAGCTGAAGCGGACATTGACGCTGTTGGCGCCTTTGGCTTGCAGACGCGCTTCAATCTCGAGGCGATCGGGCAGTTGCCGCGCTGGCATGATCTCGACTGCGGACGGCCCGCTGCGGCGGAAAGGGCTGTCCTGGTGGCGGACGCCGAAATCTTCGCGGTCGAAGTCCAGCGCGAATATCGCCCGCCGGTCATCGGGATGGTCAACCCACTCGTAGATATACTGCCCGAAGCGCCACAGATCGTCAGTGCTGGTCAGTTCGCGGTCCAGCTCTTTATCGTACCAGCTGAGCAAGCCGCCGGTTTGCGGGTCGATCTGCAGGCGATACCAGCGGTTTTCGATGCTGCCTGCCCCGAAAGCGCAGTCCGGCGCTTCTTCAAGCGCGCGCGGCGCGATGACTGCGTAGCTGAATGCCGGCAACTCGAGGTCAATCATCGTTTCGGCGGGCGAATCGGCGATCAGCGGCGGATCTTCACGGTAGTTGCCGATGAGAAATTGCTCCAGGACGCCGTGGGGAGCGGCCCCGCCCATATCCGGCGGCAGCGGGTAACGGATATGCCTCTTCCAGCCGCAGCTGTTTACTACCAAATAGTGATAGTTGTCCGGCGCGTCAGCTGGGTCGGCGCTGATGTATTGCCCCCAGCGGCGCCAGGCTTCGCCCTCCGGCGTGACGCCCGTAATGTCGCGAGCCAGCTTGCGCCCGTTATCCGCCAGCAGTTCATGCGTCAGGCCGTAGCCGCCGTATGCGAAGCTGGCTTTGCGGTTGAAATTGGCGCGCGTGAAATGGGAATGCGGCCGGCGGATGCTAGCGAAGCCGCCCCAAGTATGCTCATCGTAGAGCGAGACCAAGTGATACGCTTCTTCGATCAAGCCGAGATCGGCGCCATCAACCTGGGTCGCCAGATAATCCAGCAGGGGCAGTAATTCTTCGGTTTGCCGATTCAGGCTGGTCTCATAAATCGAGGAGCCGACGCCGTCCGCCCACCAATCGGCCCAGTCGCCGCGCCAGTCGTCCAGCGTCTCGCCGTAGTCGTCATGCAGCATCTGCGCGAAGCCGTCGATGGTGCTGAATATCAGCTGGGGCTCGCGCCCGCTGGCGTTCCAGTCGCGCGCGAAGTCGGCCATGTGCGGCAGCGGCGGTCCGTTGTCGACCCGCGCCGGATGCGTAATCTGGGCATACAGGAAGTCGTAAGGGTAATCCTCGCGCGCTTCCAGCTTGGCCAGCTGCGCCGGCAGCAGCTCATCGACGAAGTTCATATCGCTCAGCCCATAGCGGAAAATGCCGTAGAGATAATGCGGACCATTGAATGTGAGCAGGCGCTTGCCGGCCGGTCCCCGCCACCAGAAAGCGTTCAGGTCGGGCTCGGGGCGTCGGCCGCGGTGCATATTGATGGACATCGTCAGGGTATGGATGTCGATGGCGGGCAGCAGATCGGCCCAGAGCCAGCTGGCGCCGTTGACATCGCATTGCATGGCGGCGCTGATCTTTATGCCGTAGTCATCGCGCAGGCGGCGCACCGGCAGCAGCGAGCGCAGCATCGATGCGGTCGAGAGCATCGGCGTCCAGTGATACTGCATGCCGGCCACCGCCATTTGCCCGCGGCGGTGCAGCTCAAGGAAGCGGTCCACCTGCGCAGGCGGGCGTTCCTGGAAGTAGCGCTCGACGAATGCCGTGACTTCGCAGGTCCATTTATAGCGCGCCGCTTCGGGGTAGTGGGCGGTGGCTTCGCCCAGCTCGATGGCGGCGTCGATGAAGCCCAGATGCTGGCGGAATACTGTGTCCTGATGGTCGGTGTAGCCGATATCGGTATGCGTGTGGCTGGTGAGGTAGATGCGTCTGATTTTTGGCATGGGGCCTCTAGAGGATCCGGATCATACGAAACTGAACTGACCTGCGCTACATGGGCATTATTGTAGTGTCATCTCGCGTAAGACAAAAGCGCCCTAGCGGATACCAGGGCGTTTCAACGCATGTGAAAGGGGGTGGTCAGAAGAGGAAGGCTAATCCTTCGCAAGCTTCACATGTTTTTTCTGAGCAGGTTCAGTCTTGGAAACTTGTTGCTTGGAATTTGCCTGCGGTTGCTTTGCATCACCAAACTTTGTGTGCTTGGGGTCTGGACGAGTCGGATTTTCGTACCAAATTGTGACAAGTTTATCAGTCATTAATTCCCCCGCCGTCTGTTTAGCACAATTTTGTAATTTCCCTCTTCCGATTTATCGCCGTCATCATTGCTAAATTGGAAAGTAAAGATACTGCATGTGCTATCCCTTTTCGTATGGCTCAATACTATCAGGCTATCAAGACGCGCAGGACCTGGCTGTGCAAGGGACCGTTGCTGGCGATGATGCCGTTGCCGCTGAGTGGGGGACCGCCGTTCCAGGAGGTGATCTTGCCGCCGGCGCCTTCGATTACCGGGATCAGCGCCACGATGTCCCAGAGGTGCATGATGGGGTCGAGCATGACATCGGCATAACCGGTCGCCACCAGGAAATAGCCGTGGCAATCGCCCCAGGTGCGGTTAATTCCCGTCATGCCCATCAATTGCTGAAAGGCGATGCCATTCTGATATTTGCCGACATCGATAAAGTCGGTGTAGCAGAGCACCGCGTCGCGCAGGTCGCGCTTGGCGCTTACCTGCACCGGCTCGTCATTAAGCTGGGTTTGTTTACAGTCGCCGACCAGCAGATGCGAAGTCACGGGGTGGTGGATCGCGCCGACGATGGGCTGGCCGTCTTTCATCAAGCCGATTAGCGTGCCAAAGAGAAAGGTGCCGCTGACAAAAGACTTGGTGCCGTCGATGGGGTCTAGCACCCACTGATAGTCGGCGCCGTCGTTGTGTACGCCGAATTCTTCGCCGATGATGCCGTGGTCGGGATACTGCTTCATGATCAGCTCGCGCATGATCTCTTCGGCTTGGCGGTCGGCGATGGTCACGGGCGATTCGTCGTCTTTGGTCTCGACAGCGACGCCGCTGCGGAAATAGCGCTTGATGATATCGCCGCTGGCGCGGGCCAGTTCTTTGCTGAAATCGACAAATTCCTGCATGAGCCTTTACTCCGTCAAGGTGCCTTTGGTGCTGGGGATGCCGCGCCGGCCCGGGTCGAGCGCGACGGCCTGCGCCAGCGCGCGCCCGAATGCTTTGAAGAGCGCTTCGGCTTTGTGATGGTCATTGCGCCCATAGAGGATTTCGGCGTGCAAATTCATCTTGCTGTGCGCCGCGAGGGTCTCCAGCGCGTGTGTTACCAGATCGGTCGGCATCTGGCCCATCATCGGCGTATGGAAGTCGGCTTGTATGACGGCGTAGGGCCGGCCGCTGAGGTCGATGACAACCCGCGCCAGCGCCTCGTCCATCGGCACGTAAGCCGCGCCCATGCGCTGGATGCCGCTGCGCGCGCCGAGCGCTGCGTCTATGGCTTTGCCCAGGCAAATGGCGATGTCTTCTATGCAGTGGTGCGCGTCGATATGCAGGTCGCCAGTGGCCTGCAGGCGCAAGTCGAATTTGCCGTGCAAGGCGATATGCCCCAGCATGTGGTCGTAGAAGCCGATGCCGCTGCTGATTTCGGTTTTGCCGGCGCCATCAAGATTTAGGCTGAGTTCAATCTGGGTTTCTTTGGTGTCGCGCTTGATAGTGGCGATTCGCTCGGACATGGCAAACCCTTCGCTGAGCGGTGGATTCCGCGAATTTCTGTGGATTATTGGACGCTATACAAGATATTTAACCACAGAGGGCACAGAAGTAAATCCTACAAAATAATTAGATTGTAGGGGCGACATATTATGTCGCCCGCCTTGCATGAAGTGGCTGTTTCGGGAGAGCCAAGGCTCGCCCCTACAGATCTACTTTATCGAGAATCTTAGGTGTTGAGCGCTCAATCCGCGGCGATCCCGCGCAGCGCTTCCAGCAGGCGATCCACTTGTTCCGGCCTTCCGGCGCTGATGCGGATGTGGTCGCGCAGGCGCGGCTTGTTGTAGTAGCGCACGATGATGCCGGCGCGCGCCAGCCGGTCACGGAAGTCCTCCGCGCTTATGCCCCGCACGCGGTTCAAGACGAAGTTGGCGCAGCTGGGGTAAGGCGAGAGCAAGGGCAATTCGGCGAAGGCTGTTTCCAGTCGCTGCCGCTGCGCCACCAGCAGGCCTACACGCTCCAGCAAATTGTCGGCATCCCGCAGCGAGGCTTGGGCCGCGACATCGGCAGCCGCGTTGACGTTGTAGGGCTGCTTGATCTTCCACAGATGCGGCATCAGCGCGGGCGGGAAGATGCCGTAGCCGATGCGCAAACCGGCCAGCCCGGCCCACTTGCTTAGCGTTCGTAATATGATCAGATTGGGATATTTGGCGACCCAGCCGCTCAGCCCCTCTCCCTCGGCGAATTCAATGTAGGCTTCGTCGACCACGAGGGTCGCGGGCAAGTCCAGCAAGCGCCGGATCTCGGCGGGCTTGATCAGGTTGCCGCTGGGATTATTGGGCGAGCAGAGGAAGACCAGCTTGGCATTATGCTGCGTCGCCGCTTCTTCAATCGCCGCCAGATCCAGCGAGAAATCCGCCCGCCGGTAAACGTCGATGACCTGTCCGTGATACAGCGGCGCATCGAAACCATACATGGCGAAGGTCGGCGGCGTATTGATAATGCAGTCGCCCGGCTCAATGAAGAGCTGCAAGATGAGCTCGATCAATTCGTCAGCGCCGGCGCCGCAGAGGATCTGCGCTGCCGGAACGCCCGTGTAGTCGGCCAGCAGGTCACGCAGCCGCCCCGATTCCGGATCGGGATAGACCTGCAAATTGGGCAGCCGCGCCAGCGCCTCGATGACGCGCGGGGAGGGGCCGAAGGGGTTCTCGTTGGCGTCCAGCTTGATGAGATCGCCCGGCGCCATGCCCAGCCGCTCGGCGAAGACCTCCAGCGAGGTCGTGGGTGTATAGGCGCTCATCGATTCGATGTCGCGGCGGATGCGGACTTTCTCGCTCATGGCGCGCCTCGCAGCTTGGCGGCGGCGGCGTGAGCCTCCAGCGATTCGGCTTGGGCGATGATCTGCGCCGGCGCGCTGAGCTCGCGGGCGGCTGCGGGCTCCAGCGCGATCAAGCTGGTGACTTTGACGAAGCTGAGTAAATTCAGTGGCGAGGCGAAGCGGGCGGTGCCACCGGTCGGCATCACGTGGCTGGGTCCGGCGACATAATCACCCAGTACTTCGTAGGAGTGCTCGCCCAGGAAAATACCGCCGGCATTACGTACCTGCCCGAGCCAGGACCAGGGGTCTTTGAGCAGCAGGCAAAGATGCTCGGCGGCGTATTCATTCGCCAGCGCAAAGGCCTGCGTCAAGTCGCGCGTGATGACTGTGCCGCTGCGGTTGAGCATGGCGCCAAGAATCAGGTCACGGCGTGGCAATTGCTGCAGTTGCCGCTCGATTTCGCGCTCGACCGCCCGCGCCAAGTCCAGGCTGGGCGTCAGCAAGATGGCCGATGCCAGCACATCGTGCTCGGCTTGCGCCAGCAAGTCAGCCGCGGCCAGGGCCGGGTCGGCGCTCTCATCGGCGATGACCAGGGTCTCGGTTGGCCCCAGCAAGCCGTCGATGCCGACATCGCCGTAAACCTGCTGCTTTGCCAGCGTTACAAATAGATTGCCGGCGCCGACGATGGTGGCGACCCGCGGGATGCTCTGCGTGCCGTAGGCCATGGCGGCGATGGCTTGCGCGCCACCGACGCGGTAGACGCGCTCGACGCCGGCGATGGCTGCCGCCGCCAGGATCGCCGGATGAATATCGCCTTCGCCGCTGCCGGGCGGTGTGCAGACGATGATGTCTTGCACGCCCGCCACCTGGGCCGGGATGACGCTCATCAGCAGCGACGACGGCAAGGGCGCGCTGCCGCCGGGCACGTAAACGCCAACGGAATCGACCGGGCGGACAAGCTGGCCCAGCGAGCCCTCGGCGCCAGCGTCAATCCAGCTATGCAGCGGCTGCTTCTGATGAAAGGCGCGGATGCGCTCCGCAGCCGTTTCCAGCGCGCCGCGCAATTCAGACGGTATCGCCGCTAGAGCCGCTTGCAGCGCGTCAGGCGCTACCAGCAGCGCTTCGGTCTGGGTCCGGTCGAGCTTGAGATTCCATTCGCGCAGCGCCTCGTCGCCGCCTTGGCGCACGCTGCTGATGATGCGCTTGACGACGTCTTCCGGCATCAGGCGCTCGCCAAAGAGGTCATGGGAGCGGGCGAGCATGGCCTCCGGCGCCTCGACATCGCGCAGCGAGTAGCGCTTGAGGATGCTGCCCCGCGCTGCGTCTACGTCGGTGAAAATCCGCCAGCCGGTCATAAGTTGCCTCGCGCTCAATAAGTGCGAGCCGCCATTGTAGCAGTCTGCGGACGATTCTCAACGGCAAAGGCCTGCGGCACAGGGCAATCGCATCAAAAATTTTAACTACAGAGGCGCCGAGAACACAGAGTTTATGTTTGTTCGGGGCAGAACTCCTCTAGAATCGACCTACAAATGGGTAAAATGTTTATCATAGGGTTCAATATTTTAAGATCAATTTCACAATGTATATAAGTGATAGACATTTCTCAGTGTCTCAGTAAAACCAAGAAAGTCATGCGAAGAAGCCCGCCATGTAAGGCTTGTCCGGTACTGGTTCGCTGTATGAAATTGCAAATTAAAAGAAGGTGCTAATTTAGAGTAAGCGCCAAACTTCGAAATAAGGAGCTTACTCATGGATTTAGACACCTTCTTCACGACATTATACGTGGTGATTGACGATTGGTACAAAAGTAAAATGATCTCACTGATGAAGCGACATCCAGGTCCGGCCCTGCAAATGAGTGATAGCGAAGTGCTGACGGTCGCGATTGCTGCGCAATGGCGCGCTGGCGTGCCATGGCAATCTGAGCGAGGCATAGTGCGTTACATGCTTGAAAATGGTCGGTCATGGTTTCCCCGGATGCTGAAACGCAGTCAGTTCAACAAGCGTCTTCGCGATCTGTGGGCCGCCTTTGTATGCTTGCAGCAAGAGCTGGCGCAGATGCTTTGCAGCACCGCTGTGTACGAGGCGGTGGATTGCACGCCGCTGCCGCACTGCAGTTTGTCGCAAGCCAAAAGTCATGATCGCCATTGGCTCAGCGGCAAGAAGGGACACGGCGGCAATCATAGCGGCTGGTACTTTGGTGAGCAACTGCTTCTGTGCGCAACACAAAAGGGGATCATCACCGGCTGGTTGATTGGGCTCGCCAATGTAGATGATCGCTGGATGATGGAAGCGCTTGTGAGCAGCCGCCGGGGATGCAAGCGTTTGGATGAACCCGAGTTGCCCAAGCATAGACGCTATAAACATCGCAAAATCCCAAGCCCTGAATCCATCAGCCCTGCGCTATGTGCGGGACGTGACCAAGGCTTGCCCTATCTGGCCGATGGCGGCTTCAATGGACCGCGCTGGATTAGGCATTGGCAACGCGAATATGGCGCTGAAGTTATTGCGCCACCATCTAGAAACACCAAGCAAGCAAAGGCCGACAGCGCCACGCGCTGGATACGCAAACATCGACAAATCATCGAAACAGTCTTCGCCAGACTCGTTGAAACCTTTGGACTGCATCGCATCAATGCCCACAGCGAACATGGAATGCTCGCGCGAGTAGCGGCAAAGACCGCGGCATACAACATGGGCATACTCTTGAATCGCAGTGCCGGGCGAGCCGACGGCGCCCTGGCTACGCTGCTATGTTAGTAGCGGACAAGCCTTGTAGGGGCGACCAATCTGGTCGCCCGCTTCCGCTGCAACTCGTGGTTTCGGGCAGTCGCCCCTACAGATCGTTGCTTTGGCAATATTCGCATGACTTTCTTGGTTTTACTTCTGTGCTCTCTGTGCTTAGATTTCAGTTCGTATTAGGTTCATAGATTTCAGATTCATTTTGATGCTATTGCTCTGCCTGCGGCTGGCTTTACAATAAAGCGAGCGCGTTTGATGGTTCTTACCAGAGGGATTGAATCGTCGTGGCATCCAGCAGCGCCTCCACTGCGTTGAGCGGCGCCAAGGTCTCAGTGGTGCCGGCCACTTGACACATCAGCCCCCCGGCTGCCGCGCCCCACCGCGCCGCCTGCGCCACTGGCAAGCCTTGCAGCAAACCATAGAGCATGCCCGACTTAAAGATATCGCCCGCGCCGGTGGTATCGACGGCATTCACAGTCGGCGGCGTGATGCGATGGTGGCTGCCAGCGCGCGAAAAGACTGTCAGCTCCGCGCTAGCGTCGGTGATCACCACATCAAACTCGCCCTTGCCCTGCAGCTCGCGCGCCAGATCGACAGCTCGCTTGCCCGGCAGGCGATTGCGCACGATCGCGGCCGATATCACCAGCGTGTCAAGCAGCGGCAGCATGGGATTATCGGCGCTGTAAATGTCGTTGATGAGCACGGGAATGCCATGCTGCGCCGCCAGCTGCGCCATTTGCAGACGCATGGGCAGGGGGCCCGACATATCGAGATTGACCCACGCCACGCCTTCCAGCATTTCCGGCGTCGGCGGCGTCATCAGCAGCTCTTGAGGCCAGTGCGTGATGAAGCTGCGCTCGCCATCGGGCGTCACAAGACACTGGCAGCGCGGCGTACGATAACCGGCGTGGCAGGCGATGAAGCGCGTATCAAGCTGCGGCTGCTTGGCGAAGACCGCGCGCACCGCGTCGCCGGCGCGATCATCGCCCAAATCGTGCCCGGCCAGGCGCGTCGGCACAGCCCAATTCGCCAGCCACAGCGCGCTGTTGGCCGCGGCGCCGCCGACATTCTCAAAGTCCTCGCTGCATGAAGCGGACTTTTCCATCGTGGGCAGGCGGTCCAGCGCCACGTAGATGTCGAGATCAATTTCGCCGTAGCATAGGATGGTCATAGTATTGGCAACAAGGACGAAGGGGGAGCGGCGGGCAGTGTCTACCTGCCCCACCGGCCCGCCCCTGCGAAAACTTGCTAGATTAGACGGGGCGCACCTCAACTTCTTCACAACCGATGCGGCCCTCTTCGCATACCAGCGCGATGCCGCCGCCAGTGAAGCGCGCCTGCGGATCTTCCGCTTTGACCTTCAGCTGGCCATCCAGGTAGCCGGCCAGGGAATTGCCCTCGACCTTGAGCGAAAGCTGATGCTCATTGCCGAGCGTCCAACCGCCGCTGGCTTCAGCGAGTACAGTATCCTCGCCTTCCAGCGACGAGACCAATCGCACACTGTCTTCGTCACAGAGCAGGGCGTAGTGCCGCTTCATGCCTTGGACGCGCGCGCCGAGCCCACCGGCTTTGCACATATGCGGCGTCATCCTGGCGCTGACTTGGTAGTCGGTCCAGTCGCGGCAGCCGTGCATCATTAGCCCGCGACCCTCGTTTTGGATCAGGCGGTAAGTTTCCGGATAGCGGTCGATGTAGACCATGCTGCCCCGGGCCGCGTCCAGCCCGTTGACCCAAGCCCGCTTCCACATCATGCCGCTCAATTTGCGTTCCCAGCGCGTGTTGTCGTTTTTGTGCGGGCGCTTGAGGCGCACGTTGGGCGCGCCGTCCCAAGTGAGCCAGTCGAGATACAGGCGTCCGCTGGCGCCGCCCTGGCCAGTAATCTGAATGCCGACCGAAGCGATGGGATAACCCTCCAAGTCCGGTATCTGCCATTCCAGCTCGGCGGATTGCCCGGCGGCCAGGCTCTGTTCCGCGCCAGTCAGCACTTCAAGCCCGTCTTCGCTGTTGTAATGCAGGACGCAAAGCGCGACATCGACGGCATCGGCATTGGCGCCCTCAGCCAGAACGCGGGCGCGGATCGTCTGCCCGGGCGACAGGCGCGGGCTGGCCATCAATTTGTAGCCGCCGCGCTCGAAGTGGTCGTTGACCTCGACCGAGGGGACAAAGGTGTCGGTCACCACGCGGCCGACGCGCCCCGGCGCCAAAGCGGCGTAATCCAGCGCCAACAGCCGCTCGCCATTCGAGCTTAAATCAGGCGCCTGAACGTTGCTGATGGCGCAGACATCGCGGGCGTCGATGGCATCGGCGTTCATAAAGCCCTGGACGGAGCCGGGCAATTCGAAGTGATAGCGGGCGCCGTCTTTGGGCGCGAGCGGCGCCAGATCCTGCAGCGCGCGCCCGGTATTCGTCAGGTAAAGCGCCTGCGTGACGGCGTCAGTGATAGCATTGCCGCCGTCGGCTGTCGGGATATACAGGCGGTCGGCCACGGGGCCGCGGAAATCAGGCCCGGTGGACAAGCCAGCCAGCCCGTCCTTGATGCCCATCAAGCAGCCGATATTGCCCGAATTGCAATCCGTATCCCAGCCGCAGGTGTTGACGATCATGAGTGTGCGCTGGAAATCGTCATCGCCATAGAGCAGCGAGAAGATCATCAAGCCGTGATTGGGCACCATGTGGCAGTTGCCGCCATAGATGTGGTAGCCGTAGCGCTCCGCCAGCAATTCGCGCCCCTTGCGCCAGTCGGGCTCAGTAGCGTGCCATTCGCGGATGTCCTTGATCATGCAAGCGATGATGGAGTCGGCCGGAATCACCGACAAGCCGGTGTCGATGAGCTTGTTGATGTCCGATTCGACGAAGGCTTGCGCTTCCATAGCCGCCAGGCATTGCGCGCCATAGACCGCCTCGCCGCCGTGGCTGACGCTGCCCGCGCGCCCAGCCAGGTCAGCGGCCAGTTCGGGATCGCCCGGGGCCACCAGCGCCCAGCCGTCGATGAAAATCTGCGCGCCGATCTGCTCGGCCACTACCTTGCCGTTTAGCTCGACCGAGCCGCTGAGCGGAGGCTGGCAGCCTTCTTTTAGGCGCAGGTAAGCCGTGTGCTCGGTGGAATTGCCCATGCCGCCCCACCAGAGCACGGTCTGTTCTTCGATGAGGTAGTTGAGCCAGGTCTGGCCGATTTGCGCCGCCGTGACATCGCGGTCGTAGCCGTAGTCTTCCAGCGCGCGAATAAAGGTGAAGGTGCCGGAGATATCGTCGTCGGTGACGATCAAGGGAACTTTCAGTTTGTCGTGCACATAATAGTTGATGTCGCCCAAGTGCTGGCTGATGGCTTCGTAGCTCCAGCCTTCAAAGGGGCGGCCAAGATAAACGCCGATGAGCTTGCCCAGCACACCGGCGTAGACGCGTTCGAGATAATCGGGAGGTAGTGACATTTTGGTCTCCTAATTCGTTGATACATTGCAAGAAGCCAGCCTGCTAGCTGGCTTCAAAACGTAACCATGAAAACTCCGCTTTGCGCTGAATCACAAGGTCGCCTAGGTCTTGATGCCGCCTTCCGCCAAGCCCTCGATGAATTGCCGCTGCAAAGCCAGGAAAAGCACCATGACCGGGAAGAGGATGATGATGGCGCCGGCGCTGGTCAGCGCCCAATTGGTGTCGAAGCGGTCGACGAATTTGGCAAAGCTGGTGGTGACCGGGAATCGGTTCGGGTCGTGCACAAAGGTCAGCGCCAGGGTGTACTCGTTCCAGACGCCCAAGCCCACGACCAAGCCAACGGTTAAGAAGCCCGGTTTTGTCAAAGGCAGGACGATGCGCGTCAGCACCTGGAATTCGTTGGCGCCATCGACGCGGGCGGCGTCCTCCAATTCGCTGGGCAAGTCAATCATGTACGAGCGCAGCAGGAAAATCGTCAAAGGCGCGTTGCCGGCGATATAGATGAAGATCAGCCCGTGAAATGTGCCCAGCATTTTCATCGTGCGCATTTGTACGAAAAGCGGGACGATGTACATCCATACCGGAATGGTCGAGGCCACCAGGAAATAGAGCATGAGCAAGTCGGAGCCGGGCGGTTTCTTGCGCGCCAAGGCATAGGCAGCCAAGCCGCCCAATATCAACTCGGCTGTGATTGTCGCCACCACGTAGATGACGCTATTGCGCATGGTGACGGCGAAATTGCCTTTTTCCCAAGCCTCGGAGAAGTTTTCGATGATGATTCTGTTCGGCGGACCCAGGGGATTCTGCCCGATTTCAAGCTCTGTTTTGAGCGAATTAAATAGCAAGACAGCCAAGGGTATGACGGCGAAGGCGGTCAACACCAGGAGTACGGTGTGGTTGAAGACCAGCAGCTTGCTGCGCTCTTTGCTGCGGCCTCTTTGCAGGACTGTATCTCGTAGCGATACTTTGCCGATGGCGGTCATATATCCCATCCTCTCCGCCGCAAAGTGACAAAAATCAAGATGATGAAACCGGCGAAAATACTGATGACCACGCCCTGCGCCGCGGCGTAACCGGCTTCAAAGCGCTGAAAGGCGTTCTTGTAGAGCTGGGTGGCGATCACTTCTGAAGCGCCGCCGGGGCCCCCTTGCGTAATCAGCCAGATGTAATCAAAAGCCAGGAAGGACCAGATCGCCACCATCATATACATAAATAGCACGATCGGGCGGATGCCGGGCAAGGTCACATGGCGGAATTCCTCCCAGCGGTTGGCGCCATCGATCTTGGCGGCGTCGTAAAGCACCGGCGGAATGGCTTGCATCGCCGCCAGGAATAGGATCATCAAAAAGCCCCAGAAATGCCAATTGTCGATAAAGGCGATGGACATCAGGGCGGTATCCGTGCGGCCGAGAAAGGCGACTTCAAAGCCCTCGATCCCCAGCAGCTTAGCCGAGGCGGCGACGATGCCCTGCTTTGGGTTCAAGAGGTTTTTCCAGATGGTCGTGGTAACAACGCTGGCCAAGACATACGGGATGAAGAGAATGCTGCGATACAACATGCCGCCGCGTTTGATTTGCGCCAGCATGGCCGCGCAGAACAGCGCCAAAATAAAGGGCACGGTGAGGAAAAACAGCATCCAAACAATATTATTGTTCAGCGACTTGGCAAATGATTGGTCTTCAAATAATAGCTCGCGATAATTCTCCAAGCCGATGAAGTTGACATTGGGGTTGATGCCGCCCCAATCGGTCATGGACATATAGACGCCCTGAACCGCCGGGATGGCGACGACGAAAATGTGCACAATTAGCAGCGGCGCGATAAAGATCCAGGGGATGATAACATTGCGCAGGAATTTACGCCGCCAGGTATCATCATTGAGCTTCTCGAAAACTGTCGCCGATTTCTTCTGAGACAGAACCGCCATAATAAGCGCCTTTCCCGGGTCTTGAGGAGGCGCTGACCGCCTAGACGACAGCCAGCGCCAAAATTCGTAGCTTTAGCGGGTTGGAATCGGCGGGATATCCCCGGCTGCAAGCTCTTCAGCGAAGAGTTCGTTTAAGCCTTCAAGATATTCCATGACCGAGATTTCGCCGGTCCAGACGCGCTCTACTTCTTCGTAGATGTAGACATCGCTCTTGGGCGGCCAGAAGGTCCAGGTGGTGTAACCGTAGCGGTCATTGGCGGAGGCATCCGACAGATCGGCGTAGACCTTGGCAATGCGCGGGTCCAGCTCGCCCATGACATCGGACGAAATCTCTACTGGCGCGGGCCCCTTGCGGCAGGATGTCAGCATCTTGCCTTGGGTCGCTGGCGAGAAGTACCAGGTCAGGAATTCCGCGGCCGCCTGCGGATGCGGGCTATTGGCGTTGATGGAACTGGTGTTGCCCATACCGATGGTGAATTGATCAGCGCCGGTCTTGCTGGGCACGGATACCCAATCCCAGCCTTGGCCCGACTCGTTGTGATAATCACTCAATTCGCGGATGGCCCAACTGCCTTCGATATTCATGGCTGCGTTGCCGTCAGCCAGCATCGCTCGCCGGGTCGGCCCCTCGTTGGTGAAGTAGAGGTCGATGCCGCCACCGTACCAACCGGCCTGCATGTGCGCGTCCAGGACTTCCATGGCCTCGACCATGCTCTCGTCCGTCCAGGGGATCTGCCCGGTCAACGCCTTGTAGACGTTGTGCGGACCAGCGATTTGGGTCATGTATTCGCCGACGAACCATTCGTTCGAGGGGCGCCAACTGGCGTTGCCATGGGAGAAGACGGTCAAACCGGCCGCGGCCACTTCTTCGCCCAAGGCGTTCAGTTCGTCCATCGTTTCCGGCGGCGTCCAGCCGTTCGCCTCGAAGACGTCGGTGTTGTAATACAGAATCAGCGTTTCCAGCTCATCGGACAGGCTGTAGAGTTGACCGTCAACCAAGCCGAGGTCCAGCGCCCAGTCGAAGAAGAAGTCGCCCCAGCCCATTTCCTCGGCGAAGGCGTCCATGGGCAAGATCAAGCCAGCCTGCGCCATTTCGTAGACGAACGAGGGGCCCGGCGTGCGAACGATGTCCGGTCCGCCGCCGCCGACAACAGCGGTGCGCGTAGCATTCCAGGTATCGGCCTGCGGCACGATCTCCAACTGGACCGACGGGTCAACATCGTTGAATTCCATCATGATGGGACCCCAGCAATCCAGCGTGGCGCCTTCGCCAAACCACAGAGTGACGGTGGTGACGTCTTGCGCGCCAACGGGGACAAGCGCCAGGATTATTACTGCGACTGCGAAAAGAAGCTTGAACCGTGTCATTATTTCCTCCTTAGGAAGTAGACAATAGGGATTGACTGCGTAATTTGGCTGTTTCGATAGCGCCTCCTTCTGCCTGGCCACGCGCTCTTAGTTCATGTGACGCCGGCGCATCCTAACCTGGCTCATGTCGATATCCTGAAAAAGGCAGGTCTTCAACATCAAGCGTCCTGCGAAAAATGACGTATGCAAAATCATAGCGCATAGGTAACCGATTGCGCAAGTAATTTGCGCTAATCTTTTAAGCCGCTGCTGGTGATGGCTTGGATGTAGTAGCGTTGGAAGGGCAGCAGCAGCAGAATCGGCACGATTGCCGCCAGCATCGAGCCAGCCAGAAGCTCGTTCCACAGCGTCTGGTATTCGCCGATGGAGATGGCGATCTCGACTTGCACCACGCGCAGCGTCGGGTGCGGCGCAACCAGCAGCGGCCAAAAGAATGAATCCCACTGGCTGAGGAACATCAGCAGCGCGGCGGTGATCAAGACCGGGCGCGACAGAGGCAGGATGATGCGATAGAAGACGCTGAGCCAAGAAGCGCCGTCGACGCGCGCGGCGTCAATCAAGTCTTGCGGGATCTCTTCGAAAAACTGGCGGAACAGAAATATCACCAGGCTGTTGGCCAAGCCGGGCACGATCAGCGCGGGCCAGGTGTTGATCCAGTTCAGCTCGCTGATCAAGATGAAGCGGGGTATGGCGGTCAGGTCAATCGGGATGAGGAAGGTGATAAGAATGATGGCCACGAAGAGCAGGCGCTTGCCGCGGAAGTTGAAACGCGCGAAGGCGAAACCGGCCATCGAGTTGACGACGCCGCCCACAAAGACCACGACCATGCCCAGCACAAAAGTATTGGACAGCGACAGGCCAAAGTCGCGCGCAAAGAGATTCTCGTAAGCCGCAAAGGTGAAATTGCTGGGCAAGAGCGCGCGCCAGGAAAAGGGATAGGCGTATTTGAAGACTTCTTCGTTAGGCGAGAATGAAGCGGCGATGGCCCACATCAGCGGCAGGATGAAAATTGCCGCGACCACAATATGCAGGGCGTAGACCAGCAGCGTCTCGGGCGCGGAGCGTTTGCCGCCCAGATTCAGCGACTCGATGAAATGCGCCAGGCCGCTCATCCGCGCTAGTCCCGGCGCCGCAGCACAAAGGCTTGGAAGAGCACGACCAGCAGCACAAATATCAGCATGACCCAAAGCATAGCCGCCGCTGTGCTGAGGTCGTTATAGACGAATCCGCGGCGATAAGTCTCGAACATGATCAGGTTGGTGGACAGTTGCGGGCCGCCCTGCGTCAGACTGTAAACCGGCGCGATCAACAGGAAGTTGGCGACCGTATCGGCCACCAGCACAAAGAGCAGCACGCCCCTCAGCAGCGGCATCGTAATCTGGGTGAAGATCTGGCGGCGATTGGCCCCGTCAATCTTGGCGGCTTCCACCACGGATTCCGGTATGCCTTGCAAGCCCGCCAAGAAAAACAGCGCCCAGAGCGGCACGCCCTTCCAGGTCGCCAGCAGGATGATGGACCACAAGGCGTGCGAGGGCGCCGTCAAAAAAGGTTGCTTGGGCAGGCTCATGGTCGCCAGTATGCCGTTGATCAAGCCGGAATTGCTATCCAGCATCAGCCCCCAGACGACCGTGGTCACGTTGATGGACACCGCCACCGGCAGCAGGTAGATGCTGCGGAAGAGCGCGATGCCCCGTACCCGCTGGTTCGCCAGCAGCGCCAGCAGCAGCGCCAGCACGATCTGGATAGGATTGACCAGAATGCTGAAAATCAGCGTGACCTGCACCGACTTCCAGAAGATGGGATCCCTGAGGATGCGGTCAAAATTTTCCAGCCCGACGAATACCAGCTTGTTGCTGATGAAGGATTGGGCATGCAGGCTTTGGTTGAGCGTGGCGACGGTGGGCCACAAGTTGAAGATCAGCAGCAGCAGCACCGCTGGCAACAGAAAGAGATAAGGGACTGCTTTGTTTGTAATGCTCATCGCTGAAGTGGCCCCCATCCCCTTCCCCAAAATGAGGGAAGGGGAGCATAGGTATTTCTGTTGCTGGGAGACAGCAGCGGCCGGGCTAGCGGCGGTATTTGTCCATTTCGCTTGAGATACGCGCAACCGCCAGATTCAGCGCTTCTTCGACATCCTGGCCGTTGCGGATATCGCTGAAGGTATTCTGCAAGATCTGCTCGTATTCCAGGAAGCCGGGCGTTAGCGCGCGCGGTACGGCGCCGATGGTCGCTTCGTCAGCGGCTACGCGCCAGTTGGACAAAGGCGGCTCCTCAAACTTCTCGTCGGTCGCGAACAAGGAGAGGATCGATTTCTGCGCCGGCATATCGTTGCTGCCGATGCGCCACCACAACTCCGCGCCTTCGCCAGTTGAAATGAAGTGTACCAGCTTGGCGGCCGCATCGCGGTTCTCGGTGTTTTTGTTGATGCCGATATGCCAGCTGCCGGTGGGGGTGACGATTTCACCATCCTCAAAGTAGGGATGCCGCGAGACGCCCCAGTTGAAGCTGACTTCTTCGTTGCCGGCCAGGCGATCGATATTCCAGGGACCAGCAATGTACATCGCCATCTTACCCGAAGCGAAGAGGTCGCTAGCGCCGACGGTGGCGTCTTGCGGCGCGGCCCCGAGCATGTTGAACATATCGGAATAGTAGGTGAAGCCATCGATCCAGGCTTGCGAGTTGAAGACGCCGTCAACGGTCAAGCCGTCGTCGCCGATGGCATCGCCGCCCAAGCCGTTAGCAAGCTGCTGCAGCTGATAGATGCGGTTGGTCTGTTCCCAGGTGAAACCCCAGCTATCGGTGCTGCCATCGCCGTCGGTATCCATGGTCAACTGCGGCGCGATCTCGGCGATATATTCGTAGGTCCAGCGCTCGTCCTGGCCGGGCGTGGCGATGCCGGCCGCCTCAAAGATATCGGCGTTGTAGAACAGCAACTGCGTCGAGGTGCTGACGGGCGCCGCCAGCAATTCGCCGTTATAGCTGCCCGCTTCCAAAGCCGCGTCCAGCCAATCGTCCTGCTCGCCCATCATGAAATACTCGTCCAGCGGCAGCAGCCAGCCGCGCAAGCCGTAACCGGGGACCAGGGGCACGTCCACGGAAATGACATCGGGCTGTGGGCTGCCGGCGGCAAAGCGCACCTGAATTTGCTCGAATAAAGCGTTAAACGGCACCCCTTCCAACTGGACATCAATATCGGGATTTTGCTCCTCGAAAATCGCGATGACGTTTTCGGCGTTTTCAGCCCAATTGGAAAGCAACAGCCAGTTGACGACCGTTTGGTCCTGCGCCAGCGACGGCGTAGCCAGAATCGCCAACAGCAAGCCGATGAAAAGAACTCTCTTAAGCAACATGTCTTGCCTCCTCCACTGCAAATGACCTTTACGAAAGTGTACTGCTCATCTAAGCGTAAACGGTTTCGCGGCGAATTGCCAGAATATTTTCCGAGCAGCCGCATTTTGCGCCGCCTGGGCTGCAAGCTAACGGATATCGCCAGCTCAAAATGCCGCGATCTGCCCATCGGCGCGTGGCAAGGGGAGCTGCTATGGCGGGTGCGGCGTTGTTTATTTGACGGCGCCCATGGTCAAGCCTTGCACTAACTGGCGCTGGGCGATCCAGCCGGCGATGACTACCGGCAGCACCGAGGCGGTCGCGCCGGCCGACATCTTCGCCCAGAACAGACCTTCGGCAGTCTTGAACGACGAGATATACACGGAAACCGGCGCCGCTTTGGTCACGGTGAGATTAAAGGCGAAGAAAAACTCGTTCCAGGCGAAGATCAAGCAGAGCAGCCCAGTGGCAAAGAGCCCGGGCAGCACCAAGGGGATGACGATGAAGCGGAATTCTTGCAGCAGCGATGTGCCGTCAATGCGGCAAGCCTCCAGGATTTCGTAGGGCACATCCAGGAAGAAGGAGCGCATCATCCATACGACCAGCGGCAGGTTCATGGCTGAATAGATGATGATCATTCCGGTGTGCGTGTCCCGCAAGCCGAGGTCGCGGAAGATGACAAACAGGGGCACGATCACGCCGACTGGCGGCAGCATGCGCGTCGAGATCAGCCACATCAGCGTCAAGTCGCTGCGTTTCGTCTGATAATACGCCAGCGCGTAAGCCGCCGGGATGCCCAAGGCAAAGGCCGCCAGCGTGGAAAATACTGTGATGATGAGCGTGTTGATCAGATGCTCAAGGAAGTTGCTGTCAAACAGCGCAAGCTGCCAGTTGGCCAGCGTGGGCTCAAAGATGATCTGCGGCGGGAAGGCGAAGGCGACAGCCTCCGTCTTAAACGAGGTCATGATCATCCACAGGATGGGGAAGAACATAGCGAAGGCGATCACGTAGGTGAGGAACGTCAGGCTGCGGTCTAGCCATGGAGCCCGTTTCATACCGCCACTCCCTCGGCTTGGCCGCGCCGCAAGACGCGAACGAATATCAGCACCACGATGTTGGCCAGGATGATGGCGAATACGCCCATCGCGCTGGCTTCGCCAATATCCCAACGCTGAAAGGCTTCCTGGTAGATGCCGTAAGATAGATTGGTCGTCTGGATGCCGGGTCCGCCGGAGGTCAAGACGAAGATGACGCCAAAGACGCTGAGAATAAAGAGGATTTCCATCAGGACGGCAAGTTCAATATAGCGTTGCAAGTGCGGCAGGATAATGTAGCGGAAGAGTACGAACGGTCCGCCGCCGTCGATTTGACAGGCTTCGATCTGGTCATGCGCGAGCGACTGCAAGCCCGCCAGCAAGATCAGCATCATAAAGGGCGTCCATTGCCAGACAATCACAACAATGACCGAGAACATGGGCAAGTCTTGCAGCATATCCGGGCGGGGCAAGCCCAGCATCGCCGCCACCGCCGCCAGCAGCCCAAAAGCCGGATTGAACAAAACATTTTTCCACAGCACGGCCGATACCGTCGGCATGATGAGAAATGGCGTGATCAGCATGGTGCGGACGATGCCCTTGCCGGCGAAATCGCGATTCAGCAGCAAGGCCAGCAGGATGCCCAAAATTAAAGTGATGACAACGACGGAGACCGTGATGATTAAGGTATTGGCGATGATTTCATAAAAGTTGGGGTCGCCCAGGACATCCAGATAATTGTCTATCCCCAAGAACTTGCGCCGTTCCGGCCGCAACAAATTCCAGCGCTCCAGGCTGAAGCCGAGGGTAACAATCAGGGGGACTTGTGTAACCAGGACCATGAAGATGATGGCCGGCAAGGGGAGCAAGCGCCGCAGGGAAAACAGCGTGTCGCTATTTGCTTGTTCCGCGTTCATGGCGGGGGAATGAGCCATGTAGGGTTTCTCTTTATGAGGCGGGCTCAGCCGAAGCCAAGCCCGCCTGGTTCTGCTTGGGGCTAGTCGTAGTAGCCCGCTTCTTCCATCGCTTCGCGCGCCAGGTCGTTGGCTTGTGACAGCGCGTCTTCTACGCTGATGTCGCCAGCCAGAGCCTCGGCGATAAATTGCGAGACATCCGTGCCGATGCCTTGGAATTCAGGGATGGCGACGAACTGAACGCCAACATAAGGCACCTCGTCTCGCCGCGCGTCGGTGGGGTCAGCGGCTTGCATCAAACCCAGGACAACGGGCGCGAAGGGAGCCGCGTCCAGGTAGGCTTGATTCTCGTAGGTCGAAGCGCGTGTTCCTGGCGGGATTGTCGCCCAGCCGTTGGTCTCGCCGACCAGTTGGATGTAGTCTTTGCTGGTCGCCCAGGAGATGAACTGCAGCGCTTCGGCGGAATGTTCGGACGTGCTGGGGATAGCCAGAGACCAAGCCCAGAGCCAGTGGTTGCCCTTGGCAACGGGGCCGACGGGTGCGTTTGCAAAGCCCAGCGTATCCACGATCTGCGATTGCTCGGGGTTGGACAGGAAGCCAGCGGCGACGGTGGCGTCTACCCACATGGCGGCTTGGCCCTGCGCCATCAAGGTCAGCGCTTCGGTGAAGCCGGTGCCGGTGGCGCCAGGTTGCCCGCAGTCATTGAGGAGGCTGACATAGAAGCTGACGGCCTCGTTCCATTCGGGGCTGTCCAATTGCGGTTCCCAGTCCATATCAAACCAGCGGCCGCCGTAAGTGTTGACGACGGTGGTCAGGAAGGCCATGCCCTCGCCCCAGCCGGGCAAGCCGCGCAAGGCGATGCCGTATTGGCCATTGTCGGGGTCGTGCAGGGCGCAGGCGAGTTCGCGCACTTCGTCCCAGGTGGGCTGCTCGGGCATTTCCAAGCCAGCCGCCTCGAACATGGCGGTGTTGTACATCATCATGCTGGATTCGCCGTAGAAAGGCAGCGAGTACAAATCGCCCTCATAGGACAAGCCCTTGACAACGCCAGGCAGCAGGTCGTCAAAGTCGTAGTCCATCTGCAGGCTGTCCGGGTGCTCCATTGCCAGCCCGTCGATAGAGTGCAGCCAGCCATTGCGCGCCCACAGCGGGACTTCAAACATGCCGATGGTGACAATGTCAAATGTGCTGGAGCCGGTCGCGACATCCGTCGTCACGGTCGCGCGGAGTTCGTTCTCGGGCAAGACGACCCAGTTCAAACTGATGCCCGGGTGCGCCTCTTCGAATAGCTCAGTGAAACCTTCCATGACGATCATGTCAGGATTGTTCACGGTAGCGATGGTGAGCTCGACGCTGTCTTGCGCTGTGACGGCAAAGGCGCCAACAAGCAGACATAGCGCAAGCAAAACAAAGGTCATGCGTTTCATTCTATCATCCTCCAAGATTGGACAGTTAGCTTACAATTTGCAAGCTGAAAGATGCTATACGTTTATGGTCAAGTTGTAAATAGTCAACCTCAATTTGATAATATCAAACGATGCGGCGCCTGGGCGGTTGATAGAGCGGCGGATAAAAATGAACGCGGCGCTAAAATGCCGCGATCTGCCCATCAGCCCGGGGTTCGCTGCCGCCGTGCATGACGCCGGTCTCGGCATCGTAACGGATAATCTGCCCGCGCCCGAAGCTGCCGCGCCCCAAGCCCGATACCGGCTGAATGCGATGCCCGCGCTCGGCCAAATCAGCCATGGTCTTGAAGGGACTGCCCTCTTCAATGAGCAGCGCGCCGCCGGGGTCGCCGCCGCTGACTTGCCAACGCGGACGATTCAGCGCTTCCTGCGGGTTGAGGTCATCGTCGACCATCGCGCTGATGACTTGGAAGTGGCCCTGCGGCTGCATGAATCCGCCCATGACGCCGAAGCTGGCCCAAAGCTGGCCGTCTTTCAGCGCCAGGCCCGGGATGATGGTGTGGTAGGGGCGTTTGCCCGGCGCCAAGGCGTTGCGGTGGCCGGGAATCAGCGAAAAGCCCGCGCCGCGATTCTGCAGCCAGATGCCCGTGCCCTCAGCCACGATGCCGACGCCGTAGCCCATGTACAAGCTCTTGATGAAGGAGCAGGCGTTGCCCGCGCCATCAACCACGCTGAGGTAAATCGTATCCTCGCCGCCCGGCAGCTCGCCCGCGCTCGGTGGCGGATCGATGGCATAGTACTCTCCAATCATAGCGGCGCGCCCGGCGGCATAATTTTTGCTGAGCAGCTGAGCGACCGGCACATCGGCCTGGCGCATATCGGCGATGTATTCATGCGCGTCCGCCCAGGCCAAGCGCATCGATTCAACCATCAGATGCAGGCGCTGCGGCGAATCCCAGGGCAGCGACCCCAGGTCGAATTGCTCGGCGATATTCAGCGCGATCAAGGCCGTCAAGCCTTGTCCATTGGGCGGGCATTCGTAAATCGTCAGGCCGCGATAATCGGTCTGGATGGGCTCGTCCCAGGTCGAGCGGTGATCGCGCAGGTCATCAAGCGTCATGGCGCTGCCTTGTTCCCCCAGCGATTTGACGATGGCTTCGGCGATGGGTCCCGTGTAGAAGGCATCCGCTCCGCCCTCGGCGATGGCGCGCAGGGAATTGGCCAAGCCCGGCAAGCGCAGGACCTGTCCGGCTTTGGGCGTGGCGCCCCCGGGCAGGTACTCCTCGCTGTTGGCGGCGCTGCTTAAGAACGCGCGGGCCCGCTGCCAGCGATAACCCGCCACCGGCGCCGTGGGATAACCCTGGCTGGCGTAGTGAATGGCGTCCGCCAAGACATCAGCCAGCGACATCGTGCCATGCCGCCGCAGCAAGTCCTGCCAGCCGCGCGCAGCCCCGGGCACGGTTACGCTGTGCGCGTGGCGCGGGTCCATCTTTTGCCAGCCCATGTGGCTGACAGTATCCAGCGTCAATGCCGCCGGCGCCCGCCCGCTGCCATTGAGCGCGCTGACCTGCCCGGTATCGGCGTCGAAATAAAGCGCGAAGCAATCGCCGCCGATGCCGCAGGAGGCCGGGTCCATGACATTCATCATGGCCGACGTAGCCACGGCCGCGTCAGCCGCGTTGCCGCCCTGCCGCAAGATGTGGAGGCCCGTTTGCGCGGCCAGCGGATTGCTGGCGCCGACCATGCCGCGGCGGGCGCTGATCATGGAGCGGCGGGATTTGAAGTCAAAGGACATGGTTTTCATCGAGATTGATTCTCCCATATTTGCCGGCGCTCGCATGGTCCGGTCGCATGTAATACTACTCTTCATGATTGCCCAATTCAAACAGCAGCCGGATCGCCACTTCGGTCGCCGGCTGAATGTCAGCCAGCCTGATGAACTCGTTGGGCGCATGAGAATTATCGCCCGAGCCGTAGCCGAACATCGTCACGGGCAGGCTCAGTTCTTTTGCCAGCAGCCCGCCGATGGCCAGCGAGCCGCCATGCCGCATCAGCAGCGCCTGCTTGCCCAGCGCAGCTTGCAGCGCCCGCTGTATCGCCTTGATCTCGCGGCTCTCATCCGACATCAAGAAGGGATGCGCGCTGCTGAGCAGCTCAGTTTCGATGCTGATGCCCGGCTCGGCGAAAGCCATGACATGCTCGACGAAGCGCGACCACATGGCGTCGGCGTCTTGCCCGGCGACAGTGCGTATGGTGACCGTGCAAGCCGCCTCGGCCGGGATGATGGCCCGCGCTCCCTCGCCTTGGTAACCGCCGCGAATGCTGCTGACATCGAGCGTCGGCTGCGAAGTCGTTCGCTCGGCGAATACGCCCAGGCAATCGCCGAAGAAGGCGTCCACGCCGGCCGCGCGCTGCAAGGGCGGGCCAACGGTCTTCCAAAGCTGATTCATGTGGCGCGTCTGCCGGTCGGTCATGGCTATGGCGTCGTCGTAGAAGCCACGTATTTGCACGCGTCCGCTGGCATCGTGCAGGGAGGCGATGATGCGCGCCAGGACATGCGCCGGGTTCTTGACCGCGCCGCCGTAGCGCCCGGAATGCAGATCGTGCGGCGGACCTTGCAGCCGCGCCTGGCCGGTGACGCTGCCGCGAACCGCGTAACCGATGATCGGCTGTTCGCTGGAGAAGGGGCCATCGCAGATGATAAGCGCGTCGGCCGCCAGCAACTCCTTATGCGCCGCGATGCAGGGTCCGGCATTTTTCGAGCCGAGTTCCTCTTCGCCCTCGAAAAAGAGCTTGATATTGATCGGCAGCGTGCCGCAAGCCTGTAGAATTGAGTCGATCGCCGCGAGCTTGAACCAGATGCCGCATTTGTCATCGACTGCGCCACGCGCCATCAGCCGCCCGTCGATGAGAGTCGGCTCGAATGGCGGCGACCGCCACAGCGATTCAGCGCCGACCGGCTGTACATCGTAGTGGGCGTAGAAGAGGATGGTCGGCTTGTCAGCGCCGGCGCGCAGCCAGTCAGCATACAGGATTGGATTGCCGGCTGTCGGCAGCTTACGACCATTTTCCAGCCCGATGCGCCGCATCTCCGCCAGGATCCAGTCGGCGCAAGCCAGCAGCTGCGGCTGAAATCCGTCGTCTTGGCTGATAGAAGGGAATCGCAGCAGCGTCTTGAAGCCGTCCAGAGCGCTTGCCTGCGTCCGCCTGCTATGTTCGAGCGCGGCCTGGATGTCGTCTGTCCTCATCTTATGCCTTATCTGTTTTTCACTGGCTGACGATTGCTCGCCTAGCATAGCCACAGCCGCGCCGCAGCGCGAGGTTTGACAATCCTTATCGAGTTGGTAGACTCTCCCAATGTGAGAGCGTGGCATTTAGCGCCACAACGAAACAACTCCATCTTCCCTGAGGCGGCAGCGCTACGCTGTCGCGATGGTTTTGTTTCGCGGTCAAATACAGCCGAGAGAGGAACAAACACATTATGCAAGCACTTATGGAAACCAAGAACGCCGACCTGGAGACAGCCTTGCTGGAGTCGCTGTCGCCCGATGAACCCTGGTCGATGATCGAGCGCTTCGCCGGCCTGGTCCGCGAGTCAGCGTCGGAGGACGAACGGACGGCTTTTTCCTACATCGCCGAGCGCCTGAGCGCCCTGGGCGTGCCCCATACCATGCACATGCCGGAACTCTTCTTGAGCGTGCCGGTGCGGGCGTCGCTGGTTGTCGGCGGCAAATCTTATCGCGCCAAGACGCCGGCCTTTTCCATCAGCACGCCGGCCGAAGGCATCAGCGGCGAATGCGTGCGTATCGAGGGTTTCGCCGCCGGGCGCAGCGCCGATTTCTTCGACTTCACGCCCATCGGCGATGTCGATTGTCGCGGCAAGATCGTGGTGGTGGACGGCTTTGGCGGGCCGCCGCCAGTCTGGTATTTCCAGAACCAGGGCGCCAAGGGCTGCATCTTCATCAACCCCGGCGTGGATATCCACTGGGGTATCTGCACCACCATTTGGGGCGCGCCCGATCTGGATACCTACCAGCGGCAGCCGACCATACCAGTTGTCTCGATCAACCGGCCCGATGGCAATGAGCTGCTGGCGCAGATGGAAAACGGCACGGTGCAAGCTACCTTGCATTCGCTGCTGAAAGAGGGCTGGTTCGAATGCCCCTGCCTGGTGGCGGAGGTCAAGGGCAATATCGAGCCGGAGCGCTTTGTGCTGGCGCATGGCCATGTCGATTCCTGGGATGTGGGCATCGGCGATAACGCGGTCGGCGACGCCACGCTGCTGGAGCTGGCGCGCATCTTCAATGAGGAGCGCGATCAACTGTCGCGCAGCTTGCGCGTGGCTTGGTGGTCGGGGCATTCCACCGGCCGCTACGGCGCCTCGACCTGGTACGCCGACGAATTTGGCTTGGATCTGGCGCGCAATTGCGTGGCGCAGATGAATATCGACTCGCCCGGTTGCCGCCAAGCCACCGAATACCGCGGCGTCACCGTTATGTCCGAAGCCTACGACTTCGCCGCCCGCTCGGTCAAGGATTCGACCGGCGCTGGTTTTACCGGCGAGCGTCCCCATCAAGCGGGTGATTATTCCTTCAATAACATCGGCATTTCCAGCTTGTTCATGCTGCTATCGTCCATGCCCCTGGAGCGGATCGAAGAGCTGGGTTATTACAGCGTGGGCGGCTGCGGCGCCAATATCGCCTGGCACACCGAAAACGACACGCTCGAAATCGCCGACAAAGACAACTTGATGCGCGACCTGCGCGTCTATGCGACATCACTGCAGCGCCTGCTGAATAATCCGCTGCATCCCTACGACTTCCGCAAGCTGACGGCCGAGTTCACGGACACGCTGGACGCCTATTCGGCTGCGGCCGGCGCTGACGCAGATTTCACGCCGGCCTACGACGCGCTGGCCGACCTGGACGCGGCGCTGGCGGATCTCTATGACGCGGCGGCTGGCTTGGCCGATGGCGCGGTGGGCGATGCCGGCGTGCGCGCTTATAACGACGCGCTGCTGGCGCTGGCGCGCGAGCTGGTGCTGATCAACTTCACCCGTCACGGGCGCTTCCGCAACGAGCCGGCCATGCGCGTGCCGCAACTGCCTGATCTAGCGCCGGCTCTGGATCTGGCGCAGGCCGACCATCACATGCGCCGTGTGACGCGGACGCACCTGCTGCGCGGCGTCAACCGCGTGGCTTGGGCTTTCGAGACTTCGACCAATATCGTCCGCGCCGCGCTGGAAAAGATCGTCAACTAACGAAGATAATTGTAGGGGCGAGCCTTGGCTCGCCCGTCGAACAATGAAAACGTGTAGGGGCGGCTTATTAGCTCGCCCGCTGAACCAGGAGAACAACGCATGAAACTCATCTACCTCGTATCGGGACCCATGGGGCGCAGCCCTGAAGGCCAAGCCGAGCTCGGCCGCCGCCGCGAGTACCTGCAGCGCTTCGCTGGTCCTGACACCCAAGTCGACATCACCGACATCCCGGCCGGCCCCGGCTCCATCGAGAGCATGTACGAAGAATATCTTTCCATCCCGGAAACGGTAAAAAAGGCGCACGAACTCCAAGCCGACGGCTGGGACGGCATCTTGCTCGGCTGCTACGGGGACCCGGGCTTGGGCGCCCTGCGCGAGATGGTCGATATTCCGGTGGTCGGCGCGGGGCAAGCGACCGCGCTGATGGCCTCGGCGTTGGGCCGGCGCTACTCGGTCATCACCGTCACCGACAGCGTCATCGGCCCGCTGGAAGAAACCATGCGCAATAGCGGCGGCGGCGACAAGCTGGCCAGCGTGCGCGCGGTTAATATCCCGGTGCTGGAATTGCACCGCGACCGCGAGCAAGCTATCGAAGCGACGATCGCAGAAGGACGCAAAGCCATCGCCGAAGACCGCGCCGATACGCTGATCGTGGGCTGCATGAGCATGGGTTTCCTGGAGATTCCCGAAGCCTGCCAAGCCGAGTTGGGACTGCCCTTCCTGAATCCGGCGCGGGTGCAGCTCAAGTTCCTGGAAGCCATGCTTGGTTCGGGCCTGAGCCATTCCAAGCGCGCTTATATGACGCCGCCCAAGATCGCCTCCGGGCAGGCGTCCTCGCCGGCTGATTTGTATCACCGCAAGAATTAACTAGCTCGACATAGTCGGCGCTGATACTCTAATTCGTAAATGCAATTTAGGCTGCTTACTCCTAAACACAAGACTCAATATGTTAGAGTCTCCAACTGCGAGTCACCCCTCCCTGATGCTCCGGGGAGGGGCCAGGGGTGGGGTAGGCAAAGGAGAATAGAATGGAATACGTACTCACAGGCGCGACGCTCATAGACGGCAATGGCGGCGCGCCGCAGGAGAATGCCGCCGTCTACGTCGAGGGCGAGCGCATCGCCTGGGTGGGCAGCGCGGCTGATCTGCCGTCGGCAGCGCAGGACGCGAAACAAATTGATGTCAGCGGCAAGTGGCTGCTGCCCGGCTTGATCGACGCCCACATCCACATCTGCTACAACGGCAGCGAGAGCGTCTTCGCCTTGCTGGAAAAGCATCGCGACGAGCTGGTGCTGGAAGCGGTCGATATCTGCAAGCGCACACTCTCGCACGGCGTCACTGCGATCCGCGATGTCGGCGGCGAGCAATTTATCGAGATGTCGCTGCGCAAGGCCATCAATCGCGGCTTCATCGATGGACCGCGCATGAAGCTGTCGGGCCGCGTCATCTCCATGACGGGCGGGCATGCCCACTTCATCGCCCGCGAGGCGGATGGCCCCGATGAGATGCGCAAGGCAGCCCGCGAGCAAATCAAAGCCGGCGCCGACCTGGTGAAGCTGATGGCCACCGGCGGCACCGCCACGCCGGGCCAGGATATCCACGCCAGCCAACTCACGGTCGAGGAGATTTCCGCCGTGACCGAGGTGGCGCACATGATGGGGCGCAAGGTGGCGGCGCATTGCCACGGCACCGGCGGCATCCGCAATTGTATGCTGGGCGGCGTCGATACCATCGAACACGGCACCTATCTCGATGACGAGACCGCCGACATGATGGTGGAAAACGGCGCAACGCTGGTTTTGACGCTGGGCGCCGGCAATCCTGACTTGGAGAGCTATCCGCTGTCGCCGGTGCAGCAGGCTGATGCCGAGCGGCGCAAACCCATGATCAAGCAGGGCGTCAAGCAGATTCGCGGGACGATTGCGCTGGCCCGCGCCAAAGGCATCTTCCTGGGCATCGGCACCGACGCCGGCGGCAACCCGCTGGCGCCGCACAACTACAGCATGGCGCGTGAACTGGAGCTGCTGGTGGACAACGACTTGACAGCGCTGGAAGCCATCAGCATCGGCACGCGCAATAACGCCGCTGTCCTGGATATGGAAGACGACATTGGCACGGTGGAAGCGGGCAAATACGCCGATCTGCTGCTGACCAATGCCGACCCGCTGGTGGATATTCGCAACCTGCGCGATATCGCGGCGGTGATTAAGGGCGGCAAGAAGGTCTAGGATGCCCGCTTCCCCCACATGGAGGGAAGAGGCTATGTCCACGAATCAGCGCAGGTAAGCCCCCTCCCTCTTTATGGGGGCAGGGGGTTTGGGGGTGGGGGGTCATAGATGCCCAGGATAGCGATGGTTGGCGATATCTTCGCGCAAGCGGCGCTGCCGGCCAGCCCGGAGTTGGCTGCTGTGCGCGGGCTGCTGCGCTCCGCGGATGTCGCCTTTGGCAACCTGGAAACGCCGGTTTCAAGGCGCGGTAGGCCTGCGGAAAAGTGGATCAATATGCGCATGCCGCCCGAGTTGCTGGCTGATGTCAGCGCTCTGGGCTTCAACATATTGACGCTGGCCAACAACCACATGCTGGATTTCGGCGAGCTCGCCTTCCGCGATACACTCGACTTCATGTTCGCGCGCGATCTGGCTTATGTTGGCGCGGGCTTGGATTTGGAAGCCGCCTGGCGCGCTGAAATCGTCCAGGTCGGCGCGGCGAAAGTAGCCTTTCTGGGCGCCGCATCGACCTTGGGTCCCGCTTCCGCAGCCGCTGCCGACAAGCCCGGGGTGGCACCGATTCACGTGGCGGAAGCCTACCATCTTGATCCGCAGGCCAGCCTGGAGCAGCCGGGCAGCGCGCCCTACGTGCACACCCGCGCCTGGCGCGAAGACCTCGAGCGCGCGATTGTCGCCGTCGAGGCCGCCCGCAGCGAGGCGGACCTGCTGATACTGGCAATGCACTGGGGTGTGCCGCCCTTCTGGCGTTCGCGCTTTCAGGATGGCCTGGCCGATTACCAGGTCGAGGTCGGCCACGCGCTGATCGACGCCGGCGTTGATGTCATCGTCGGCCATCATCCCCATTCATTGCAAGAAGTCGAGGTCTATCGAGGCAAACCGATATTCTACAGCTTGGGCAACTTCGTCTTTCATCACAACCGCGGTCCCGTCCGCGATACGCCGGTCAGCCGCCACGCGCCCTATAGCGTCAGTGCGGGCCGCAGGAATCGTACGTGGTCGGAGACGGTTATTGTGCTGGCTGACATCGCGGCCGACGGCGCCGTAAGCTATACGTTGCAGCCGGCGCTGCTGGACGCGGTTGGCAATCCGCAATTGCTGGCTGGCGATGAGGCGCTGAAGCTGCTCAAACGGCTGGATGAACTGTCGCCAAATTCGCGCATCGCTGGCATCGATGGACTGGGATATTTGCAATTGGACTAGGGAAACAGCCATACTTGTCGGGTGAAACAATATCTGTAGTGGTTGAATGAAGGAGGTGGGTTACAATCAGTCGGATTGTGGTTTCAGTAATTTCAATAGCATCTGCTGCTTGTTCAGGTAAAGGAGAATAACCAACCATGAGCAGAAAACTTGTAAGTCTAGTTGTCCTCTTGCTGATGCTTCTGGCATTTGCCATCCCAGCCGCGTCGCAGACGTCGGGCGAGCTTGTGCCGACCATCACCGTGCGCTCCGTCACGCAGGCCGAACGCCCGATCGAATATGAGACCACGCGTCTTGTCGTCGAGAATATGCGCGAGCTGGGGCTGGATGTTGAACACCGCGCTATCCCCTGGGCGCAGTTGATTGACGAAATCTGGTATACGCGCACTGGCGACGAGGCTTGGGAGATGACCTACTGGCGTATGGTCGGTCGCCCCGAGCGCTCGGACCCAGACGAATTCACCTATAACCTCTTCCATTCCAGCGTACGCGACGGCGGTTACAACTTCATCGGTTACAACAACCCCGAATACGACGCCCTGGCGGAAGCGCAGCGCGTGGAAGTCGGCGACAAGGAAACCCGGCTGGACATCATCTGTGAAGCCCAGCAGGTCATCCGCAACGATATGGTCAACGCCTACTTCGTGCATCCGCTGACGCCGCAGCTGGTGAATACGGACGTATTCAGCGCGGACAGTGTGGTCACGCAAGCCGGCATCGGCGTACACAACTTCTGGACCTGGATCGGCATCGAGCCGACCGGCGACGACAAGACGCTGGTTACCTCGACGACCTCCTTCCTCAACTCCTTCAATCCGCTGGAGATCGCCGGCGACGCGCCCAGCCGCGTTACCGAGATGACCTGGGACCGCTTGATGCGCATCAACCCGATTGGCGTGGCTGAGCCCTGGGCCGCCGAAAGCGTCGTCTGGGAAGACTCGCTGAACGTGGTTGTGACCCTGCGCGAAGGCATGAAGTGGCATGACGGCGAGGACGTGATGTCCGATGACGCGGCTTACTCTTTCGAAGCCGCGCTGGCTGGTACGACGCAGACCGACGAAGACGGCAATGAAGAGTTCCGTCCCGAAGCGCCGGACTACCATCCCTTCGCCCGCAATGTCGCCAATATCGAGATAATTGACGACCTGTCGCTGCGCTTCACGCTCAATACGCCCTCAGCCGCCTTCGAGACCAGTTCGCTGGCCAAGCTGAACTTGATTCCCAAGCATGTCTGGGAGCCCATCATCAACGACCTGTTGACGAAGGACGACGCCGATGTGGATTCGATCCAGGAAGAAATTCCGATCGGTTCCGGCCCCTTCAAGTACACAGCCTTTGATGTCAACGAATTCGTCTTGCTCGAGGCATTCGACGATCACTGGGCTCGGCCAAAGGTCGACGCCTGGCTGATGAACGTATTGCCCAACCAGGAAGCGACGCTGGGCCAGATCCAAGCTGGCGAGATGAACTTCCTCTGGGAATGGCCGGGCGACCCGGGCGTACTGCAGCAAATCGCGGCCGATAACGATCAGCTTGATCTGTTCTCGGCGGTCAGCATTGGCTTCCAGTACTTCGCCTTTAACGTACGTTACGCCCCATTCGATGACGTGAATTTCCGTCAGGCGGTCGCGCATAGCATTCCGCAGCAGTTCATCATCGACAACATCTACAACGGCTTCGCTGCGCCGGCCGACAGCTTTGTCTCGGCAGCGCTGGAATACTGGCGTCAATGCGACGACCTGCCCAGCTACGACTTCACTATTGAAGGCGCGCGTGAGCTGCTGGCTAACGCCGGTTACAGCTGGGATGACGACGGCCGCCTGCAATACCCGGCGGAGTAGACCTTGTCTTTCCCCCACCCCAAACCCCTCCCTGACCGCCAGTGTCTACGCGGCGCATATAGAGGGAGGGGCTTTGACGAACGTTCTCGCCAATGGAATCACCCCTTCCCTCAACTTGGGGGAAGGGGCCGGGGGATGGGGGCGAATCCCGAGTAAAGGAACCGCATGAACCGAGGCGTCGTCTATTACATCGTGGGGCGTTTTCTGCAGAGCGTGATGGTGCTGTGGATCATCGTTACTATTCTCTTTCTGCTCTTCCGCCTGGCGCCCAGCAATCCCCTTGCCAGCTATATCGACACGACCTTTACCAAAGAGCAGGAGGCGGCGCTGCTGGCGCGTTTCGGCCTGGACAGACCCCTAGGCGAACAATACGTCATTTATCTGGTTAATCTCATCAAGCTCGACCTGGGCGAGACCTTTAGTTACGCCGGCAAGAGCGTCCTGGACATCCTGCGCGCCGATTTGCCCAATACCATGTACCTCACCCTGAGTTCCTTATTGGTGGCTTATGGCGTCGGGGTGCTTGGCGGCATATTGATGGCGGCTCTGCGCGGCAGCCTGTTTGAGCGCGTCGGCACGACTTTCACGCTGATGACGCGGGCGGCGCCGACCTTCTGGGTGGGGATGCTGCTGCTGACATTCTTCGCCTTCCAGTGGAAATTGCTGCCCTCCGCGGGCATAGGCCCCGCCCTGGTGCGCTACCGCTGGGAAACGGAGTGGGACAAGTTGCTGTCGCCGGTCTTCTGGCGGCACATGATCCTGCCCACCTTCACCTTGGCGCTTTATCTGCATGGCCTGCCGCTGCTACTGATGCGCTCCAATATGCTGGAAGTGCTGGATCAAGACTATGTAACCATGAGCCGGCTGGCCGGCTACAGCGAGTGGCGCGTCATGATCCAGACCGCCGCGCGCAATGCCATGCTGCCGGTGTTGACCGCGCTGACGCTGGGCATCGGCTACAGCATCGGCGGCAATGTCGTCATCGAAAATGTATTCTCTTGGCCCGGCTTGGGGCGGACGCTGGTGCGGGCGGTCCAGCAAGCCGATTATCCGCTGGCGCAGGGCGCCTTTTTTCTGATCGCGCTTATTATCGTCTTTATGAATTTCATCGCCGATATCATGTACAGCCTGCTGGACCCGCGCGTCGGCGCGTCGGCGCAGGCGCAGGTCTCTTGAGGCGGAGGTAGAACCGTGCAACAGGAAGCGATGGTTCGCGAGGGACCGAGCGGCAAAGCGGCGGCGCAATTCCGCCAGGGCTCTACCCTCCGCCAACTCTGGGAGACCAACCTCGAAGTCTTTCAGCGCGATAGAATGGCGCTCTTCGGTTTGATCGTCTTCGCCATATTCGCGCTGGTCGCCATATTCGCGCCCATCCTGGCGCCGAACGATCCGCTGACGCCGCTCAAGAACAACGAGGGCGATTGGATCAAGGACGCGCTGCCCTACTGGCTTGCCGAACCGGGCGAGGACCTGGCCGAGGGCTACAGCAATAACTTCTTGCTGGGCACCACCAATATCGGGCGCGACATATTCTCGCAGTTGATTCACGGTTCGCGGGCGGCGCTGCTGGTGGGTTTCTCGGCGGCGGCGGCGGTGGCGGTCATTGGCACGGTCATCGGCTTGCTGGCCGGCTATTACGGCGGCTTGGTCGATACCATCCTGATGCGCGCGGCCGATGTCGCATTTGGCATCCCCTTCATTCCTTTCATCATCGTCATCGCGGCCTTTTTTGATCCCAGCATCTGGAATGTCGTCATCGCCATGGCGATACTGCTCTGGCGCGACACGGGCCGCGTGATTCGTTCCCAGGTGCTGGTCATCAAGGAGCAGGCTTTTGTGAGCGCGGCGCGCGTCTCCGGCGCCAGCAACTTGCGCATCATCTTCGTTTACATCGCGCCCAGCATATTGCCGCTGTCATTTTTGTACGGCTCCTTCGCCATCGCCTGGGCGATACTGACCGAAGCCAGCGTCAGCTTCCTCGGCTTCAGCGATCCGGAGACGATAAGCTGGGGCTTCATGCTGCAGGACGCCTTCCTGTCGCTGGCGCTGACTCGCGGCGCTTTCTATTGGATCATCCCGCCGGGCCTCTGCATTATGCTGACGGTCATGGCCGGTTTCTTCATCGGCCGCGGCTACGAAGAAGTGCTCTTCCCGCGCTTGAGACGGATGTAGCAGGATATACGATGACCATTCTTTCCATCCGCGATCTCAAGGTTGACTACGCCACACAAGACGGCACGGTGGAGGCGGTGGACGGCGTCTCGCTTGATGTCGACGAGGGGCAGCAGCTAGGGCTGATCGGTGAATCCGGCTGCGGCAAAACCACCTTACTGAAAGCCATCGTGCAAGTCTTGCCGCGCAACGGCCGCGTCGTCAGCGGTAAAATCACATTCAAGGGGATGGATCTGTTGCAACTGCCGCCGGCGGAAATGCGGCAGTTGCGCTGGCGCGAAATCGCCACTATCCCGCAAGCTTCGATGGATTCGCTGAATCCGGTGCAGCGCGTCGGCAGCCAACTGATGAAGCTGCTGCGCGTGCGTGGCGGCTACGATAAGCGTGCGGCGCGGCGGCGCGCGGTTGACCTCTTCGACCTGGTTGGCCTGGATACCGATCGCCTGATGCACTACCCGCACGAGTTCTCCGGCGGCATGAAACAGCGCGCTGTCATCGCCATGGCGCTGGCGCTGGAGCCCAGCCTGCTGATCGCCGATGAGCCGGTCACCGCCCTGGATGTCATCGTTCAGCACCAAATCCTCGAGGTACTGCGCGAACTCGAGCAAGAACTGAATCTGACATTTATGCTGATCACGCACGACATCTCGGTTGTGGCGCAAGTCTGTGATTCAGTGGCGGTGATGTATGCCGGCCGCATCGTGGAGCAGGCGGCGGCCGAGCCCTTCTTCCATGCGCCGGCGCATCCCTACAGTCTGGGCTTGCAGCAGGCTTTCCCCAATCTGGCGCGCCCGCGCGATGTGCTGGTCTCGATCGAAGGCTATCCGCCCGACTTGCGGGAAGCGCCATCGGGATGCCGCTTCGCCGAGCGCTGCCCCTTCGCGCAGGCTGCCTGCCACGAGACCGACCCGCGCCTGGAGCTGGTTGGTGATGAGCGGTTGGCGGCTTGCCTGCGCTCAAGTGAAATGGAGTCGCTGCGCGCTCAGGCGGAAGACCCGGCGCTTTGGCAGCAAGCCGAAGTGGCGCGGGGTTTCTCCCCCACCCCAAACCCCTCCCCCATAAAGAGGGAGGGGCTTACACAGCCTATGCCTAGCCCCAAGAACTCCACCCCTTCCCTCCCCGTGGGAAACATCCCCCGTGAGGCGGGGGAACGAGGGGGCTCAGCTGCCGGGGGATGGGGGGGCAAGTCAGACGACATCCTCCTCGAAATGCGCGATGTCTCCAAGCAATTCAAAATCGGCGGCGGCTTGGCCGGTTTGCTGCGCGGCGACAAAGAGCAGACTGTCTATGCCGTCAACCATGTCTCCTTCAGTTTGCGGCGCGGCGAGAGCCTGGGCTTGGCGGGCGAGAGCGGCTGCGGCAAATCCACCACCGGCAAACTGCTGGTCAAACTGCTCGACGCCAGCGACGGCGAAATCCTCTTCGACGGCGCCGACCTGGCGCATTTGGAGCAGGAAGACCTGCTCGATTTTCGCAGCCGCTCCCAACTTATGTTCCAAAATCCCTTTGAGGCGCTGAATCCGCGTTTTACCCTCTACCGTTCCTTGACCGAGCCGCTGATCATCCACGGCTGGAAAGACGACGACGAGCGCCTGCAGCGCGTCGTGGAAACGCTGGACCGCGTCAACCTGCGCCCGGCCGAAGTCTTCCTGGACAAGTACCCGCATCAGCTATCCGGCGGTCAGCTGCAACGCGTCGTGCTGGCGCGGGCATTGGTCTTGCATCCCGAATTCCTGGTAGCGGACGAGCCGGTTTCCATGCTGGATGTCTCGGTGCGCGCCGGCATCCTCAATACCACGCGCCGCCTCGCGCGGGAGCTGGGCTTGGCGACCGTGTATATCTCGCATGACTTGTCGCTGCTGCAATATACTTGCGACCGCATCGCCATCATGTACCTCGGCGAAATCGTCGAGATGGGTCCTAGCCTCGAAGTCATCAACAATCCGCAGCATCCTTATACGCAAGCGCTGATCGCGGCCGTGCCGGTGCCCGACCCAACCATCGAGAATCCGCCGCTGCGCATCCAGGAAGGCGTGCCGCGCCCGACCGAGCGTTTCAGCGGCTGTCCCTTCGCCCAACGCTGCCCCGATGTTATGGAAGCCTGCCTGAACATCCGGCCGCCGGCCATCACCCATGAAGACCGCCACATGGCGCAATGCCACCTCTATGGCGAGCACCGCGATTCGCCAAAACTCAAGCCAAGCCCGGATGCCACGCTAGCAAGCTAGGCAGTTCTGCGCCGGGCAGGAACCCAAGCTGAGTGGCGCCGTGCTAATTTCTCCCCAAGTCCTGATCCGTCTGTTCATCGTCTTGCTCTATGGTCTCCTCTGTCTTTTCACCTACCGGCTGATCATGCCCCGCCTCACACCTGCAGCCAGACGCCTGGCGATCTTGATGCTGCTGGCGCAAATCGCTGTGATCGCGGTCGCTGTTGAATTTCGCGCTGAGTGGGGCTTTGACGACTGGCTCTGGGACCTGAACCAGGACTGGAACATCCCATCCGTGGTCGCCTCGACGCAATTGGCGCTTATCGCCGGCGTCGCCTTCTTGACGGCTTGGCTTGCCAGAGCGCAAACGCCATTGCTGCGTTTGTATCTGGTCGCCATTGGGCTAATCTTCCTGTTTGTGGCTCGCGACGAGTACGCTGCCGTTCACGAAGCTTTTCGCGGTTGGGAACGCTATTATGCCGCGCTGGGTGGCGCTGTGGTCATTGTTACTCTGCTAGTGGCGTTACGTTCGCCGCGGGCCGCCCGCATCTGGCACTTCTGCCTGCTGGCTGGCCTGGCGTTGAGCGCGCTAGGCGGCATCGGAGTCGAACAGTTGCGGCCGCAACTGCAGGGCCCGATCTGCGACTCTTTGGGCTGGCTGCGGCTCGAAGGCTGTTTGCTGGCCTACCAATATGAAGAAACGCTGGAGTTCGCCGGCATGTGGCTGACGCTGCTGGCTGTGCTGGGCCACTTCTCTGATTGTGCCCCGGGCGCCGATTTACGCGCGCGTCGCCTGCTGTATGTCTTGCCGGTATTGTGGATTCTGTGGCTGATAAACGACCCCTTCAGCCATCGCCAGTTCCTTGTTCGGCCGGCTTCCATTCTTTTTGAAGCCGGCGTCGAATTGCTGGATTTTAGCGTCGCCAGGCAGGACAAGGCTGTAATCGTCAATCTGGATGCATCCGCCAGGCGCGGCGACCATGAGGAGTTGGGCTACTCAGTGCATCTGGTGGACCAGGTCCGCGGCGGCTCCGTCGCCGGGCGCGACGCCCGCTGGTGCTGCCAGCAAGGCGCAATTGGCGACATCCTATCTTTCCGTCAAAGCGTTGCGCTTGATATTCCTGCGGAGGCGCCGGTTAATCGCGCGCTGTGGATCGTGCTGACCATTTGGCGTGAAATCGACGGCGAGTTCGCAGGCCAACGTGTGCTCGCTGGCGAGCTGCAATTGCTTGACTCGACGCAGGTCGTCCTGGGCGAGCTGGTCATACAAGCGAAGTCGATCCCGCCTTCAGGCATCCCGCTGGCAGTCTTTGAGAACGGCTTCACGCTCTCAGCCGCGGAAATGCCGGCGCGCGCCCGGTCTGGCGAAACCTTGGCTGTCACGTTTTCATGGCGCAGCGACGCGGACGTCCACGAAGACCTCACGCAGTTCCTTCATTATGCGCATCAGGAGAGCGGCGAGTGGCAGGGCTACGATCAGCCGCCCTTGGGACAGCGCCTCCCCACCCGTTTATGGTACAGTGGGCTTGCCGACAGCGAGACCTGGCAAGTGCCGCTGCCGGACGATCTCGCGCCGGGACGATACCAAGTTTACACCGGGCTGTATCGAGCGCGCGATATGGAACGGATACCAGTGGCGGACGCCGATGGCCAACCCTGGCGCGACGCGCGTGTGCTTCTGGGCAGCCTGTGGATTGAGCAATAGAAAATTGGATTTTCAGCGGGAGCGAGAGCTTGGCGCTTATGCAGAATGACACACTCCATATTACGGTCGAAACAATGATGCGCTTCGCATTGCCGCCATTTTATATTATTGTGATTTTTGTGGTGTACCGCTGGCTCGTGCCCAACATGTCGCCGCTAACCAGGCGTATGACCCACCTCTTGCTGGCGCTCCAGCTACTCGCAATAGTTATGTCCCTATATGTCGAACCGTCATCCAGCTTCGCGCTCTGGCTCTGGGATGTGCATGAAGAGTGGAACTTCCCCACCACCTTGTCGTCGGTCCAGCTGGCCCTGGTTGCCGGACTTGCGTTGCTCGGAGCGCTCGTATTCCGGCCCGGCATCATGATTCTGCGCCCCTATCTGGTCGGCGTCTTTCTGGTCTTCCTGTTCCTCGCATTGGATGAGTATTTCGTACTGCATGAATATCGAATCAGTTGGGATGTCCATACTTCGCTTGGCATGGCCGTGGTGGCGGGAACGCTTATTGTAGCCGCTCGCTCCTCGCGCCATACCTGGAAGTGGCATGCCTGTCTGCTGGTTGGGCTTGCTGTCGCCGCTCTGGGCGAAATTCATGTGGAGTTTTACGGGACGCTCTGCGGCGACTACGGCTGGCTGCATGTATTAGAGTGCCCGCACCCTAACATGTGGCGCCTTGAGGAATACATCTCTCTTATGGGAATGTGGCTGATGGCAGTTGCCATGTTAGGGCTATTCTCTGATTACTCATCACAGATTCCTCGCGTACAGTGGGCGCCTTGCCTCGTACCGCTGATATGGCTGCTTTTGATTCTTCCCTTCGCGCCGTCCAAATCTAGCGCAAAGCAGGTAGGCGGCTTGCCTGCGGACGTGGCCTATGAATCCGGCGCCCGCATCCACGCCTACCGAATCACCAAACGCTCCAGCAGCGTTACCGTGCGCGTTTGGCTTTCGCCGGCGGGCTGGGATTATGACGGGCTAGGCTACACCATCAGTCTTGTCGACCAGGTTAGCGGCCAACCGCTTGCAAGCAAAAATAGCTACGCCAACCGTCATTTGGAATTCCATTTTGCGCCGGGATTTGTGCCCGTATATCGACAGTGGACCCGCATCGACTATTCATCGGAGATTCCAACTAACCAAGCGATGTGGGTGCTGGTGACACTTTGGCGCGAGTTAGACGGCGAGTTTGTCGGACAGAAGATCGTCACCAGCGACCTCAGATCGCTGAATGACACGCAAATCGTACTTGGCGAGCTGGCGCGTCGCGATACGCTGGCGGCGGCCTCGCCAACAGCCTTGTCCCAATTTGACAATGGGATTGTTCTGGCAGGCGCTGATTTGCCAGCGGAAGCAATTGCTGGCGATACGTTGACACTGCATTTTGACTGGTACAGCCATGAAGGCGTCCTGGAAGATCACGTTCAGTTTCTTCATCTAGGGCACGAAGAGTCAGGCGAATGGCGCGTGTATGACCAGTTGCCCTTGGGACAGCGCCTCCCCACCCGTTTATGGTACAGTGGGCTTGCCGACAGCGAGGCCTGGCAAGTGCCGCTGCCGGAAGATCTCGCGCCGGGACGATACCAAGTTTACACCGGGCTGTATCGAGCGCGCGATATGGAACGGATACCAGTGGCGGACGCCGATGGCCAACCCTGGCGCGACGCGCGTGTGCTGCTGGGAACCGTGTCGCTAGCGAACCGATAGCTTGTCATCCGCCACACGGACGCAGTTCCTCGGCGTGGCGGCAAGCGGATTGCGAGCCGTGAATTGCTGCTTTCAACAGACTCATTGATCCGCCTGCTCGTGCTTTTGCTTTATGCGCCGGTTTGCACGGCTGCCTACTGGCGGCTGGTTCCCCATCTGTCTAACGACGCCAAGCGCTTGGCCGGGGGCATGCTGGCGGCGCAGATTCTCGTCATTCTGCTGGCCGCGCAGATCCAGCCGGCGACCAAATTTGAGAGCTGGCTGTGGAATTTCCACGAAGAATGGAACATTCCGGCAACTTTTGCCGCCGTGCAGCTGGCGGCGGTTGGCGGCGTCGCGCTGCTCGCGTCATGGTCTGCTAAAACAGAAGCGTCTCTCTTGCGCTGGTACTGGGTCGGGATTGGGCTGGTCTTCCTGTTTCTGGCGGTCGATGAATATCTGGCGCTTCACGAAGCCATCCCGGAGTGGGAAGTTCGCTATATTGCCCTGGGCGCTGCCGTAGTCGCGGCGACCCTGGTTGTGGCTTGGCGTTCAGCGCGTAGCAACTGGTTATGGCATGGCAGCTTGTTAGCGGGCCTGGCCATAAGCGTAGCGGGCGCGATGCTGGTCAATGCGCTGCCGATTCCCTGTGACGGACTGGGTCCATTGCGCTTTGAGGGCTGCCTGGAATTCTACTTTCTGGAAGAGTCATTGGAGTTTCTGGGCATCTGGCTCACCCTGGTTGCCTTGCTGGGACAATTTTCGGATGCGCTGCCCAGGGCGACGAGCAAAGTTCGGCGCCTCTTGTATGCGCTGCCTGCGCTGGCGATTCTCGCAATCTTCCTCAATTCCCTGGCGCCGCGGCTCGAAATCCGATTCTTGGCGCAGCCGGCGTCAGTGGCTTTCAGATCCGGCATCCACCTGCGCGGCTTCCACATTCAGCCTAGCGCAGAGGCGACTACAGCGCGGCTCTACCTGGGGGCGCGCCAAGCCGACTTCATGGGGCTGGGTGTTTCCATTCATCTGGTGGATCAAGTCAGCGGCGAATCAATCGCCAGCCGCGATGAATGGGCCGACCGACAACACGGTTTCTGGCTATTCGGTCCCGACTATACGCCGCTGTATCGACAGCGCATGCAGGTGACAATCCCGCCGCAAGCGCCGTCTAATCGGGCTCTTTGGGTGGTGCTGACGCTTTGGCGCTGGAAAGAGGGCGAATACGCGCGCATGAAGGTCGACCGCAGCGACTTGCAGCTTCTGGATGATTGGCAGGTTGTCCTGGGCGAGTTGGCGCTGCCGGGCGCTGCGCCGGCTGCGTCGCCGTCCGTGCTCGCCTTCTTTGACAACGGAATTACGCTTGAAGAGCTGGAATGGCCGGAACGCGCGAAAGCCGGTGAAACGCTGCCCCTGCGCTTCGCCTGGCGCAGCGATGCGGATAGCTTGGAGGATCACGTGCAATTCCTGCATTTTGTTCATTCAGAGACGGGCGCGTGGTGGGGCTATGATCAGCAGCCGCTGGGCCCGCGCTTGCCGACGCGCCTGTGGTACCCGGGCTTGGCCGAAAGCGAAACCTGGCTCGTACCGCTGCCGGAAGATCTGGCGCCAGGTCGCTACGCAGTGTACACCGGCTTGTATCGCGCCGGCGATCTCGCGCGCGTCCCGGCGGCGGATAGGCAAGGACAAGCCTGGCGGGACCAGAGCGTTCTGCTGGGCAGCGTTATAGTAGAGTAGCGCAAGCAGGCCAATCGCCAGTTCTTTGGCTGGCGCAACCAAGCGGGGAATTGATGCAAAGCGCTCACATTGCTGTTTCAACGGAAGCCTTGAATGTCGCCGGCGTCCTTCTGGTATATTTGCCGGTACTTGTAATCAGCTTCAAGCTCCTGCTGCCACAGCTCGCGACTCGCGCCCGCAGGCTGGCAGATGGAATGCTAGCCGCGCAGATACTGGTAATCGCGCTCGCCTTAATCCTGGATCCGAGCTCGGAATATGAACGCCTGCTCTGGGCGCTGTATAGCTTGGAGTGGAACGATACAGAATGGAATATTCCCGCTACACTCGCCTCGATACAACTGGCGCTGGTCGGTATCGTTGCCTTGCTAGCGTCTTGGCAGGCTAGATCGCTGCCGGCGCGCCAACGAATTTATTTTACCGCTTCGGGTGCGGTCTTCTTGCTGCTCGCGCTGGACGAGTACCTGACCTTTCACGAATACATTCCCGATTGGAAATTGTATTACGGCGCCCTCGGCGTTGGGCTAGCGGCGGCATCGGCATATATGGCTGCGAAAGCGCCGCGGCGAGCCTTGATTTGGTATCTTTGCCTGATAGCAGGCTTGGCAATGGCTGCGCTTGGCGCTATAGCCTTTGACACCTTGTGGATATGTGATGAATTGGGTTGGTTGCGCTTTGAGGGTTGCCTGGATTCTTCCGTCTGGGAGGAGAGCCTGGAATTTGCGGGCATTTGGTTGGTTCTGGCTGGAATGCTGGGCCTCATGCGCAACGGCGCGCCGAAGCCGGCAAATGGAGGCAATCGCTGGCTTTATGCCATGCCGGCCCTATGGCTTCTGCTGCTATTGATAATCTCGCTCACCCCTCGCATTGAGATGCGGCTGATGGCTCAACCTGCGTCCCTTGAGTTCAAGACAGGTGTGCAGCTGCAGGGATTCCATATAAACGGCGCTCCAGATTCGGTTACAGTACGGCTTTATTCGTCGGCGCGGCAAGCGGATTACCCCGGGTTGGGATATTCTATCCACTTGGTCGATCAAGTCAGCGGCGAATCAATCGCCAGCCGCGATGTGTGGGCCGACCGGCAGCACGGCTTCTGGCTCTTCGGTCCCGATTATATGCCGATTTATCGCCAGCGCGTGCATGTAAGCATCCCGCCGCAAACGCCGCCCAATCGCGCGCTGTGGGTCCTGCTGACGCTGTGGCGCAAAAAGGGCGGGGAATTCGCGCGCATGAAGATCGTCGGCAGCGACCTGCAGCTTCTGGATGACCGGCAGGCGGTCCTGGGCGAGATGGCGCTGCCGGGCGCTGCGCCGGTTACGTCGCCGATGTCGCTCGCCATCTTCGACAACGGATTCAGGCTCGAAGCGCTGGAATTGCCGGAACGCGCGAAAGCCGGTGAAACGCTGCCCCTGCGCTTCGCCTGGCGCAGCGATGCGGATAGCCGAGAGGATCACGTACAATTCCTGCATTTTGTTCATGTAGAATCGGGCGCGTGGTGGGGCAATGACCAGCAGCCGCTGGGCCCGCGTTTGCCGACGCGCCTGTGGTACAGTGGCCTTGGCGACAGCGAAACTTGGCGCGTGCCGCTGCCGGAAGACTTGGCGCCCGGGAGCTACACTGTCTACACAGGCCTGTATCGCCGCCGCGATAATGAACGGATTCCGGCGCTTGATGCGGCAGGAAAGCCCTGGACTGACGCTCGTGTAAATCTGGGCAGCATTTTCATAGAGCGTTGAGAATTTGCACCACCGCAGCGAATGCTAGAGGCGCGCATGGATAGCCTTGAGATCGTCATCTCCACAAAGTTACTAAACATTGCCTTTTTCTTGTCGGTGTATGTCCCCGTTTACCTAATCTGCCGTCGTTGGCTGCTGCCGCATCTTGGGCCTGCGGCGCGGCGTCTGGCTGGGGTTTTTATGCTGGCGCAGTTGGCGGCAATCGCGCTGTCGCTGCTGCACTGGCATATCGATGGTTTCCACGGGTGGCTTTGGGATCTCAATGGCGAATGGAATTTACCCACGCTGCTCGCCGCCACACAGTTGATGTCGGTGGGCTGCGTATCGCTCTGTTCCGCCGGGCTGGGCCGGAAACCGAGTATTCCTCTGCGCCTTTATCTGATGGCTATCGCCGCCCTGTGCTGCTTCCTGGCTCTGGATGAGTTGTTCCAATTCCACGAAACCAGCGGCGTTTTGGAGGATACCTACACCTCGCTCGGCTATGCCCTGGTGTTCCTCGCCCTACCCACTGCTTTGCGCTTGTCCTGGCAAAATCGAATCTGGCTCTTCTGTCTGCTGATTGGTCTCGGCACAGCTGCGGTTGGCGCTGTAGCGATTGAACAGTACCGCGACTTTTGCGGAAACTTGGGGTCCTTCCAACTAAGTGAATGTTTCGAGCCCTATCATTACGAGGAGCCACTTGAGTTCGTCGGCGTGTGGCTGGCGCTTGTTGCTGTGCTCGGAATCTTGTCTGAGGATACGTGGTCGCTGCGCGTCTGGCGGGCGCTTTACCTGATACCGGCAGTCTGCGTCTTGCTGCTTCTCGTCCTGGTTCCCAGTAGTCCTTTTGCGATTCAATCATTTGCTCAGCCGCCTAAGCCTGCGGTAGCGTTCGAGTCGGACGCCAGCTTGTATGACTATCGGATTAAGCCTAATGAGACTGGTTTTAATATAAAACTGTCTCTGTCTCCAGCGAGCTGGGAATTTGTTGAAGGACTCGGTTTTTCCGTGCATCTGGTTAGTCAAGTCAGCGGCGATTCTATCGCGCATGTGAACTCCTATGCGCAACGTGATCTTAAATTCACGCTCGGGCCAAGAGCCGCGCATCTATTTCGCCAAGATCGAAATGTGGTTATTCCGCCGGATGCGCCAAAAAATCGAGCGCTGTGGGTTGTGCTGACGCTCTGGCGCGGGCAATACGGCGACTTCGCGAATCAGAAAGTGCTTTCGAGCGATCTCCCGCTCCTGAGCGACACGCAAGTAATTTTGGACGAAGTGGTCTTGCCATTGGAATCGCCTCCCCCGTCTGTAATCCCATTGGCAGCCTTCGACAATGGCTTCAGTTTGGAAGCGGTGGAGGCGCCGGAACGCGCCAATGCCGGCGAAACACTGTCCTTGCGATTCACCTGGCGCAGCGATGAGGATAGCCAGGACGATTACGCGCAATTTCTGCATTTCGTCCGCGAAGCGTCCGGCGTCTGGTGGGGCTATGATCAACAACCGCTGGGGCCGCGCCTGCCCACGCGTTTCTGGTACCAGGGGCTGGCCGACAGCGAAACTTGGCTCGTGCCGCTGCCGTCTGATCTGGCGCCGGGTAGTTACGTTGTCTACACTGGCCTGTATCGCATGCGCGATCTGGAGCGGATTCCGGCGACTGATGCCGACGGACTGCCCTGGCCCGACAATCGCGTGGCTCTGGGTACGTTAGTCATTGAATAAAATGTAATGATTCGGGCGTCGAGAGATGCCCACGTTCTGTTTTTCCTGTCGTTCTTGCTTCTGAAATCGCAGAACGCACTCTAACCGGAGCAACGCTGCCCTTGCGATTCACCTGGCGCAGCGATGCCGTTGGGATGGAAGACCACATTTGGTTTCCGCGCCGTGGCCACGAAGCGAGCGGAAAGTGGCGGGTCTATAATCAGCAGCCGACGGGGCCGCCCCGGCTCGACAATCGGGTGGCGCTGGACCTGATACTAAATCTATAATACGGGATCATGTTATATATGGCCTGTTGCCAAGGTTTCGATCGCTATTGCCCAGAGTCATATGGGCGCTTATGGCATCCCTCTTTGAAATGACCATCCCTGTTAAGACCCTGACGATCCTGTTCGCCGCAGCTTTCATGTTGCCAATTGTATTAATATCAATCAGGCGATTGTATCCATTTCTGACGTCTTTCGCCAAACTCATCGCCAGCGCTACAATCGCCGTACAAATAGTGCTGATTATGGTTTGGTTCGTAGTCCAGCCTGCTTCTGCCACGATGGAGTGGTTTTGGAACATAGACCACGAATGGAACATGCAATCCATTCTTTCCTCAACGCAGTTCGCAATGATCAGTGGCATTGCGCTAGTTCTAGCTTGGAAAAATCGGTCAGCAGGCGCCTGGCGCTTTCTTTACTTCGTTGGCTTAGCTTTGAGTTTCTTGTACTTAGGATACGACGAATATTTCAGCTTAAAAACATGCGTTCTGGGCTGGGAATTCTGCATGAGACTGCTGGGCGAGGCGCTGGTAGTCACAACTGTGTGCGTCGCGGCTAGTTCGCCCAAGCGCTTAAAGAAGTGGCACAGCTGCCTGCTTTTGGGTCTTGTATTCATTGCTATCGGTGGGCTCGTCCTGGATCGTCTACCGGACATCTGCGATGGACTGTTATTCATCGACCTGGACCGATGTTTCATTATAAGTGACGCGCCTGACGAAATCGTTGAGTTCGCCGGCGGCTGGCTAGTACTGTTAGCAGTGCTTGGGCAGCTTTCGGACGCGGCCCCTTCATTGCGGCCCTGGGTTCGTCGCGCGCTAGTCGGCTGGTTCGCGTTATGGATATTGCTTCTAAGTGTTTTTTCACCTGTCCGCGGGCGCGTCATTGAAGTGCCTGGGCAGCCAGTGTCGGTAAAATTCGGAACGAGAGTGGAATTGCACGGGATACGCAATGGCGAAAATGGACTTCCCGCGGCAATTTACCTATATGTGCCGGCGGATATGAGTAAAGACGATGTGGGCTATTCAGTGCATCTCGTGGAGCAATTAAGTGGCGAGTCCATTGTCAAATTCGATAAATTGGCAAACCGTTACACTAGGATAGAAATCGGTGGTGCTGGCCATCAGCACGTATATACGCAAGATGTGAATCTCAAGATACCGCCGCATGCGCCCACTAACCAGGCTCTATGGACCGTGTTGACAGTCTGGCGTGCGGATGGTGGAGAATATATGCCCCTCAAAGTCCAATCAAGCGACCTCCCGCTGCTTGATGACGGACAAGTCATACTGAAAGAACTGGTATTGCCAGCCGAGACCTCGCCCACAACATCCGCGCCACTGGCATCATTCCGCGGCGGGCTTGTGCTTGAAGTTGTCGCCATGCCTCGACAGGCCCAAGCCGGCGAAACACTGCCCTTGCGCTTTGCCTGGCGCAGCGATGCCGCTGGGATGGAAGATCACATTCAGTTTCTGCACCTTGGCCACGAAGACACCGGCGAGTGGTTTGTTTATGATCAAGAACCGCTGGGGCCGCGCCTGCCCACCCGTCTTTGGTACCAGGGGCTGGCTGACAGCGCAACCTGGCTCGTGCCGCTGCCGGCTGATCTAGCGCCGGGTCGATATTCGCTTTTCACCGGGCTGTATCGAGTTGAAGACCGGGAACGCGTCCCCGCCGCAGACGCGAACGGAACGCCCTGGCTGGACAATCGCGTGGCAATAGGAACGCTAATCATCGAGTAAATTACGGATTGGAGACTCGCGCATGACAGACACGATGTTGGCGGCGGTATTTCACGAACACGGCGAGCGTGATGTCATTCAATTGCAGCGGGTCACGAAGCCGGGGCCGGGCGCTGGCGAGGCGCGCATCAAAGTCCAGGCCTGCGCGCTGAACTGGCTCGATGTCGGCATCCGCCGCGGCCCGCAATTTGGCGCCGTGCCGCTGCCTTTGACCACCGGCGTTGATATTTCCGGCGTCATCGACGCGCTCGGAGCGGACGCGAGCGGCTGGCAGGTCGGCGATGAGGTCACACTCTACTCGCTTATCACCTGTGGCGACTGCGAATTTTGTCGGGCAGGCGAAGTGACCGTCTGCCCGGATCACCAGATTATCGGCGAGCACATGGATGGCGGGCTGGCGGAATATATGCTGGCGCCGGCGCGCAACCTGATCGCCAAGCCCAAGCGCCTCAGTCATATCGAGGTGGCGGCGCTGCCGGTCGTGGCGGGCACGGCCTGGCACATGCTGATCACCGTCGCGCGGCTGCAGGCTGGCGAGACCGTCTTTATCCCCGGCGCTGGCGGAGGCGTGGCTTCCATGGGCATTCAGATTGCCAAACTGGCCGGCGCGACTGTCATCGCCAGCACCTCGACCGCGGAAAAGATGGCCAAAGCGCGCGAGTTAGGCGCCGACCACGTGGTCAACTATCGCGATGAAGACTGGGTCGAGCAGGTGATCGCGCTCAGCGGCGGCCGCGGCGTCGATGTGGCGCAAGATCTGGTGGGCGCGCTGACCTGGGCGGACACGCTGCGGACGCTGGCGCGCAACGGCCGCATGGTCGTCTGCGGCTCGCATTCGGGCAAGCAATTCGACCTGCGCATCCCGCAGATTTACCATCGACAGCTCAGCATCCTTGGCGCCAACGGAGCCAGTTACAATGAGTTGCGGCGCGTGCTGGAACTGGCTGATCAAGGCCTGCTGCGTCCGGTCATCGACCGCGTCTTGCCGCTGGATCAAATCCGCGAGGGGCATCGGATTCTGGAAGAGCACGATCACTTTGGCAAGGTTGTCATAGAAATCGCATAACTATCAATATAGAAGAGCCTTGTATAACTTGTCCGCTACAGAAAACTCACTCAAAGGCGACTCAAATTGTGCCAAGGCGATACAATATCAGGGATGATTATTGTGAACGGCAACCGATTGCAATGGAATTCGCTTGGAAAAGCTCCACTTCCCTAGCTCGCTGGGGAAGGGGTTGGGGGATGGGCTAAAATCGCGATCGATTGGAAGTAAGAACATGATCCGACAACCCAATATCCTCTTCATCATGACCGATCAACAGCGCAGCGACACGATCGCCGCGCTGGGCAATCGGGCGATTCGTACGCCGGCGCTGGATTCGCTGGTGGAGCAGGGCATCACCTTCAGCAACTGCTACACGCCCTCGCCGGTCTGCGTCGCCGCTCGCAGCGCTACGATTACGGGCCTGCCGCCTCATATAAACGGCTGCACCTCAAACAACGAATCACCATTGGGCCGGCGCAGCATCATGCAGGTCTTGCAGGGCAGCGGCTATCAAACGCATGGCATCGCCAAGATGCACTTCAATCCCGAGACCGAAGCGCTCTGGGGCTTCGACAGCCGCGACATTTCGGAAGAAGGCGCGCGCGCTCCGGGCAGCCGCAACGACTTCCACCGCTACCTGAGCGAGAACGGCTACGACCATGTGCTGGAGCCGCAAGGAATACGCAGCGAGCTGTATTATATTCCGCAGCCTTCGCAGCTGCCGGCGCGCCATCATCACACAACCTGGGTGGCCGACCGCGCCATTGACTATCTGAACGGGCGTGATCGCGAGCGACCCTTTTTTCTGTGGACCAGTTTCATCAAGCCGCATCCGCCCTTTGAAGCGCCCGCGCCCTGGCACAAGCTCTACCGCGCCGCCGATATGCTGCCGCCCCGCCGCCCGGAAGGGTACGAACAGCTGCTGACCTATTGGAATCACTACCAGAACCGTTACAAGTACCGCGACAAGGGCTACGACCAAATGCTCTTCCGCGCCATAAAAGCTATGTACTACGTGTATAGTCCCGCATTAAGGTGGTATGGGTTTTGCTGAAACCGCTCCGGGGTTTCTCGCCAGCAATCACAGATGTATTCATAAGGACTTCGCCCCTTCAGCGCCTTCAGCTTTTTGCCATAGTTGTAGGCTTGCAAGAACAACTCCAGGTGCTGACGCAGTTCCTCATGACTTTGGTAAAAGTATCGATAGACTGTCTTCTCTTTGATACTCTGGTTCATGCGCTCGACTTGTCCGTTGGTCCAAGGATGATAAGGTTTGGTCAAGCGATGTTCAATCCCCTGCGCTTGGCATATTTTATCAAAGGCCAGCTTGCTTTTGCGCCCCGACCGCGCTTGATGGGTAAACTGAGTGCCATTGTCGGTCAAGATGGTATGAATCTTGTAGGGTACGACTTCGATCAGGCGGCGCAGGAAGGCGCAAGCGTCCTCGCGTTTAGCGCTTTGACGCAGTTCAGCGAAGACAAACTTGGATGTCCGGTCAATGGCGACAAAGAGATAGAGCTTGCCCTGGTCAGTTCTGACTTGGCAGAAGTCCAGATGAAAGTAGCCGATGGGATAGTTCTTGAAGCGCTTCTTCTTGGCCGGTTTGCTTTCCGATTCGGGCAGTCGGTTGACGCCATGCCGCTTGAAGCAGCGATGCAAGCTGGAGCGGGTCAGATGCGGTATGGTCTCTTGCAGGGCGTAGAGGCAGTCATCCAGGGGCAGCAGAGTCTTGATACGGAAGGCCAGGATTATATCTTCCTCTTGCTGGCTCAAGACGGTGGATCGGGGATTCTTGGGACCCATCGGCCGGTCTTTGACGGAGGCGCGCTTCTTCCATTTCGCGACGGTTTTGGGGTTGATGCCGAAGCGCTTGGCCAGCTTGGCTATGCTCTCTTGACTATTTTGGATTTCTCGGCGGGTTGCCTCCGTCGTTGTGGCGCGCGGGTGTAGAACCTGTCCCATAGGGCTTCCTTTTGGCTATGTGAGATCATCCCATTATAATCTGAGACTATACAACTACGCCTGCATTTCCTTCATCGACTTCAACCTGGGGCGCATCCTGGCCGCGCTTGGCGACGAGATCGACAACACCCTGATTGTATTCACTGCCGATCATGGCGAGATGCTGGGCGATTACGGCAGCGTGGGCAAGCGCGCTATGCTGAACCCGGCCGCCAAAGTACCGCTGATCCTACGACCGCCCGGCGCGCGGACAGGCGGCCAGCGCACAGATACGCCGGTCAGCCTGTTGGACATTTTCCCTACTTTCGCGGCTGCGGCAGGATCGGATGAACCGCCGCCATCAGCGGAAGGCGCTGATCTGCTCGCGCTCGCGGCCGGCGATGGCCAGCGCGAAGCCGTCTACAGTCAATACAGCGAGGGCAACACGGGCTTGTATATGATCGCCGAGCGGGACTTCAAATACATCTACTCGGCTGCCGATGGCAAAGAATGGTTCTTCGACCTGCGCATCGACCCGGACGAGACCAAGAACTTCGCCGGCAATCCGCGCTGCGAAGCCCAGCTGGGTCGGCTGCGAAACAGAATCATTAAGCGATTCGAAAGCGACGGCTATGACCGCGCCGTGAAACAAGGCGCCTGGCGCGAGTTTGAGCCGCCAGTCTTCCCTGACCCCGCTGGCGACGACGGCCTGCTTTTCCAGGACCCGCCGCTGCTGGCGGACCTGCTGCGCGAGCTTGGCCCCGGGTACGCGCCTTGAGCGGGAGCGGCAACCGACGCCGACAGTGGCGAATTATCTTGTGTGTCGCCCGCCTGCGCTGCTACAATCCCTGCGATACTTCGGTAGAATGAGAAAGCGAAGCAGCTACGATGATGAGAATCAGCGCATTTGGCGATGAAGTCGCCGGCGACTTTGAAGAACAACTGCAGGTCTTACACAGCCTCGATATTGCGCTAATCGACATTCGCGCGGCTTGGGGCGTCAATTGCTCGCAATTCAGCGACGAGCACATAGGGCGCATCAAGCAGCTTTGCGCGCAGTACGGCGTGGCGGCCGCCTGCATGGGCAGCCCCATCGGCAAATCGCCTATCGCCGACCCCATCGACATCGAATGCGAGCGCCTGAAGCGCATCGGCGAAACGGCGCATCAGTTGGGCACGCGTAATATCCGTCTCTTCAGCTTTTACCCCGAGGGCGAGACTGACGCCGCTGCCTTGCAGCAAGCAATCGAGCGCCTGGGCGCGCTGACGCAAATCGCCGCCGAAGCCGACTTAAATCTGCTGCTGGAGAACGAGAAGGGCGTGGTCGGCGACCTGCCCGAGCGCTGCCTGCAACTAATGCGCGCGCTGGACTCCCCGCATTTCCGCTTCATCTGGGACCCGGCCAACTTCGTGCAATGCGGCGCGGACCGGCAAGTAGACCAGTGGTGGGGCGCGCTCAGCCCGCATATCGGCTACATCCACATCAAAGACGCGCGGCTGGCGGATAAGTCAGTGACGGTCGCCGGCGAGGGCGACGGCCAGCTGCCGGAGTTGCTGGCGCGCCTGCGCGATAACGGCTACGACGGCGCCCTCTCTCTGGAGCCGCATCTGCTGGAAGCGCGGCACTCCAGCGGCTTCAGCGGCGCGGAGGGCATGGCCCAGGCGGTCGGCGCCTTGCGAGAGCTGATGACGGCGGCAGGTATTGAAGAAGGCTAAGCATAGAACAAGCTAGAAGGAGCAGCAATGATGCCGGACACGCAAATCGCAGCGCAGTTATTCACCATCCGCGACCATATCAAAACCCGCGCCGACTTTGAAGCCAGCATGAAAAAGATCCGCGCCATCGGCTACCGGGCGGTGCAGATCTCGGCCATCGGCGACATCCCCGATGCGGCCGTCAAAGGCATCGTCGATGACAATGGCTTGGCCATCTGCAATACGCATGTCGCCGTCGATGACCTGCTCAATAAACCCGACCGTGTCATCGCGCAGCACGAGACCTGGGACTGCCGCCATGTGGCCATCGGCGGTATGCCCTTGGAGCACCGCGGGAGCGAGGATGGCTTCCGGCGCTTCGCCGAGGACGCCAACCGCATTGGCGAAACGTTGGCCGCGGCCGGCCTCACCTTTAGCTATCACAATCACAGCTTTGAATTTGTCAAGTTCGGCGGGCGCACCGGGCTGGACCTGCTGCTCGAGGAGACCGACCCGCGCTATGTGCAGATGGAACTGGATACCTACTGGATCCAGCATGGCGGCGGCGACCCGCTCGCTTGGATCGAGCGCGTATCGGGGCGCATGCCGGTGGTGCACCTCAAGGACATGGTCATGCTGCCCAGCGCTGACGGCCGCGGCCAACAAGCCATGGCCGAAGTCGGCGCGGGCAATTTGAACTTCCCGGCCATACTGGCGGCTTGCCAGCACGCTGGCGTCGAGTGGTACGCGGTGGAGCAAGACTTCTGCGCCGGCGACCCCTTCGACAGCCTGGCGATCAGCTATCGCAACTTGCTCTCGCTTGGCTTAAGTTAGGCGGCCTGCCTCACATCAGCATCCCGCCGGCGGCGAACGCCAGCTCGGCGCCTCGCTTGCTGACTTCGACAGCGCCGTTGCCGTTGCCGTTGCCATTCAGTTCGGCGGCGATGTTGGCGCTGACCCACATCGTCTCCAGCGCCAGCGTATTCTTGATGCGCACGACGCGCGCGTCGGCGCACTGCGACGGGTCGCTGCGGAAGGCGTCAAAGAGCGCCGCCTTGATGGTCTCCTCATCGCTTTCGAAGACCAGCGGCATCTGACAGCGTTGCAGGAAGCCGCTGGTGAACATATTCTTCATGGTGATGGGAAAGTCGATTTTGTCGAAGAGCTTGCGCGACATGAAATCCGCCAGCCCATAAGTTGTGGCGTTGCCGTGCGATTCCGGCGTTAGATCCAGAATGGCGATGCGCTTGACACGCGGCGATTCCGGCTCCGGCTCGCCCTCGACCATCCAGCGGCCGATGATATTGGTATCCATGCCGGCGCCGCTGATATTCTTGCCCATCTCGTCGATGATTAGCACGTCAATGTCTTCGACTGGCAAGCTCGGCATGAGCTCGCGCGAAAGCTGCAGCAGGCGTTGGTCGCCCGCGACCACAGCATCGACGCCGAAGCCTTCCAAATGAGCCACCGCATGGTAGCCGTCCTCGACCACGCCGAAGCCGGCCACAAAGTTGCAATGCTGCAAGAGGTGCTGCGCCACAATAGGCATATAGTCGCGCAGGCCGACCGTGCCTTGCTGGTGGATGGTGCGCGCGCCTGTTTCTTTGCCCAGCCCGATAGCCAGCATCTTCAGGATGCCGCTTTCGTGGGGTCCATGGAAATCGGTGTGGACTTTCGTCCGGTTGGTGATGATGAGCCCGTCCGCTTCGGCGACATTTTTGTCGAGGTAAGCGGGCATGCCGACGTGGGTTGTGCCGGTGTTCACGACTTCCATGGTGGCGTGGATGGGGCAGCCCATGGTCGCTTCGCTGATGCCCAGCCCATCCAGCACTTCAATCTGTCCTTGCGGGGTACCGCCGCCGTGGCTGCCCATGGCCGGCACGATGAAGGGCTGGCCGCCGGCCGCCTGGACCAGCGCCACCAATTTGCCGGCGATATGATCGATGCTGGCGATGCCGCGGCTGCCGAAGCCGAGGGCGATGCGCTTGCCCTGCACTTGCGCCGCCAAGCCCAGCCGCGCAAATTCCGCCTCGAGCGTTCGGTCGATGTCGACTGGGTCGCCCTGGGGCAGGGTCTGCTTGATGGGATACAGGGTCGGAATGGTCACGTCTTCCATGGCAGGTCTCGTTTCACTTGAGGGCTGACTATGACTGATATTGTAGCCGTTTCGCGGTGTAAGGCAAAGGGGGCGGCGAGCGGTGGAGTGGTGAATGTCAAAGCGCTGCGATGCTTGGCGAACATTGTACAAATTATTTTACCACAGCCGCTCACAAGTCACGATTTTGCACACAGAAAAGACAGAACTCATTATATTGAAAATTAGTAGGGGCGACTCTGTGAGTCGCCCGAAAACGCATCCAGTCACGACGACGGGCGAGCCAAGGCTCGCCCCTACGGTTTGGGCGGTGACGGGCGCGCTCAATCAGCGGATTCGACTGCGACCGCCAAGCCGCAGTCAGCAAAGCGCTGGCGGGCGATGTCGATGTATTCCGCCGACATATCAATGCCGATGAAGCGGCGCTCGTTCAGCAGCGCCATTTTACCCGTGGTGCCGGAGCCGCACATCGGGTCCAGCACCAGATCGCCCGGGTCGCTCCAGGACAAGATATGATCGAGCGCGAGTTTTTCGGGGAAGACGGCTGGGTGCTGGAAGGCGATGCGGTCCTTGGTCGTGCCGCCTAGCCCCACGGCATAGGGCCAGATATTCGTGCGGGTTTTTTCTTTTTTAAGCTCCTTAAGCGTCTTCTTGTTGACGCCATCAGGCAGCTTGTTGTGCGGCAGCATCTCGTAACCGTGCCGTTGGGTCGGCTCTTTCAGCGGGTTAAACGTTTTGGGCTTGCCTTTTGATAGCACGAACATCATCTCGTAGGCGTTGGTATAGGCGTTGCTGCGCATGAAAGGAGTATTCTTTTTTTGATAAATCATCACATCGTGGGCCGAAAAGCCGATGTCCTGGAAGTAAATGGCTTGACGGAACGAGGTCAAGCTGCGCCCGGCTTTGATGCGATCCCCGACCACCCAGATGACGACACCGCCGGCGGCCGTCACGCGATAAAGTTCATCGGCGATTTCTTCGAAGGGAAACTCGTAGCCTTGGTAGTCGCGCAGCTTATCGTAAGGCGGAGAAGTCACCGTAAGCTTGATGCTGCCATCGGGCCAGCCGCGCATGACATCCACACAGTTGCCGACGATGAGTTTGTCCGCAGGCGGAATGGTCTCATTTGGACGAACTGCCGCTTCAGTAACGTCTTTAATCTGCCCCATGGTCAACCCCGATTCACAGTCTAAGGTCCGGCTGGCATAGACAATGCTAGCACATATATTCTATCTTGCAAGATGTCTGTGCCTGGTCAATCGCATCTACCTATCGTTTAGACCGCAGTTACTTGCAGGTCGTGACCGGGCCTAGACAAGATTCCGAGCTCTAAAAGTGACTATCGGTAGGGGAGACACCGGCTCGCCCCTACGCACAAGGGCCCCTGTGGAATCGTCGACGCCGTTCCAACAAGGTTTTTCCTCTGTGCCCTCTGTGTCTCTGTGGTTAAAATATTTTGAAGCGATTGCCCTGCCCCTAAGGTTATCTGTGTTTATATTTACTGCTACGGCTCATTGTCCCACTACCTGGAAAGCAAGCAAACATGCTAGAATCTCGCCTCAACAGCGCTAAGGGAAAAGAGCGACCATGACTGCAAAAGCCAAGCCCATCCTCCTCGACGGCGGCATGGGGCAGGAAATCGTCAATCGCGGCGGCAAGGGCGGCTATGGCGAATGGGCGGTGGCCGCCGTGTACGAAGACGCCGACCTGGTGCGGCAGATCCACTGCGACTACATCCGCGCCGGCGCCGATGTCATCACCACCAATACCTACGGCACGACGCGCATTCGGCTGCGGCACGCCGGCATCGAAGACCGCTTCGAAGAATTGGCGCGTACTGCCGGGGAGCTGGCGCAAGCCGCGCGCGTCGACTGCGGGCGACCCGACGTCAGAATCGCCGCTAGTTTGCCGCCGCTGGAAGCGAGCTACGCCAGCGAATTCGCCCTGTCCTTTGACGAGACTTCCGCCCAATTCGGCGAGCTGATGGACTTGCTCGCGCCTTATGTCGATATCTACCTGGGCGAGACGCTCTCGACCAGCTTTGAAGCCCGCGCCTTCCTGCAGGCGGCGGCCGCGCGGGGCAAGACCGCCTGGCTGTCGCTGACCCTGGACGATCACGGCTCGACCGACTTGCGCGGCGGCGAGAGCCTGGCAACGGTCATTGCCGGCTTGGGCGACGCCAGGCCCGCTGCGCTGCTCATCAACTGCTGCACGCCCGATAGCATCAGCTGCGCCTTGCCGATTCTGCGCGCGCGGGGCATCCCCTACGGCGCTTATGCCAACGGCTTCGTGGAGATCCCCGACGACTGGGAAGAAGAAGGCGGGGTGGTGCAGCTATCGTCCCGAGCCGATTTGCCGCCGGAGGTCTACACCGGTCATGCCGCAGGCTGGCTGGAAGCCGGCGCGTCCATCGTCGGCGGCTGCTGCGAGATTGGCCCGGCGCATATCGCCCGCCTGCGCCAACTGATCGACAGCGGCGCCTGAGCCAAGGGAGCAAACATGAGCAAGCGCACTGCGGTAATCACCGGCGCGGGGCAGGGCATGGGTCGCGCCATTTCCTTGCGATTTGCAGCGGCCGGCATCAAGCCGGTTCTCGTCGGGCGCACACAAAGCAAGCTGCGAACTGTAGCGGATGAAATCAGCGCGCTCGGCGGCCAGTCGAGCCTGCACGCGCTGGACCTGACCGATGACGCGGCAGTCGCTGATCTCGGCGCCGCGCTTGAGGGCGAGACTGTCGACAGTCTCATCAACTGCGCCGGCGACTGGCTGATCTCGTTGCTGGCGGATACGAGCAATGAACAGCTGGATCACATCTTGCGCGTGAACTTACGCGCGCCCTACATTTTGTCGCGAACGCTGTTGCCAAACTTGCGGCGCAGCGACAACGCCAGCATCATCAACATCGGCTCCATCGTCACGGCGCTGTCGGTGCCGATGGTGACGGCCTACACCGCGGCCAAGGTCGGCTTGAAAGGGCTGACCGGCTCGTTGGCGGCCGAGCTGCGCCCCGAGCGCATCCGCGTGGTCATGATTTCGCCTGGTCCGGCCGATACGCCCATGCGCGCTGCCGCCTCGCCGGGCATCGACCCGTCAATTCTGGTGGGGGCGGATACCATCGCCGATATGGCGCATACGGTCATCTCGCTGCCGCCCGGCATCACCACCAGCGACTTCACGCTGCACTCAATGCTTTGGGAGTAGCCACTATTGACCGGCGGCAATTCCATGATAAAGCGCTGTGCCTTCGGGCGAGCCGGTGGCTCTCCCCTACCAATCGTCACGTGTGTAGAAAAACGGTAACGACTTCACAGCTTCAAACGCGGGTCGAGGATATCGCGTAAGCCATCGCCCAGCAGGTTGATCGACAGCACGGTGACCATGATCGCCAGCCCCGGGTAGGTCGTCACCCAGGCGGCCACGCGGATGAACTCGCGGCCTTCGTTGAGCATCAAACCCCATTCTGGGTCGGGCGGCTGCTGCCCCAAGCCCAGGAAGCTCAACGCCGCCCCGGCGATGATGGCGCCGGCCACGCCGTTGGTGGCCACCACGATGATCGGCGCCAGTACATTGGGCAAGATATGCCGCGCCATGATGCGCGCCGACGAGCCGCCCAGCGCCTGCGCCGCCACGATGAAGTCGACTTGCTTGAGCGCGAGCGTGCTGCCGCGCACGACGCGGGTGTAGACCGGGATGGACGACAGCCCGACCGCGATCATTACATTCTGCAGGTTGCGCCCCAGCACGGCGATGATGACCAGAGCCAGCAAAATGCCCGGGAAAGCCAGCATCATGTCGATGAAGCGCATGATCAGCACATCAGCCCAGCCGCCCAGATAACCCGCCAGCAGACCCAGCAGCGTACCCAGCGTCGCGCCGATAGCCACCGAGACGATGCCGACTTGTAACGAAACTTGCCCGCCGTAGAGGATGCGCGTGAGGATATCGCGCCCCAGGTTGTCCGTCCCTAGCAGAAACTCGGCGTTGGGCGGCGCCAAGCGGTGGCGGCGGAATTGCTGGGTCGGTTCGTAGGGGCTGATCGCTGGCGCCAGGGCAACCAGCGCGATCACCGCGAGCAGAGCCAGCGTGCCAGCCATGACATTACGCGAGCGCAGGAAGCGCTTGACGAAGCGCAGCCATTGCCGCTGCCCGACATGCTCAAGAGCGGCTGGCGCGGCAGCAGCCTCAGACATAACGAATGCGCGGGTCGACGAAGGCGTAAACCATATCGACCACGATATTAACGAAGACGTACATCAGGGCGATGAACAGGGTCGTGCCTTGCACCATGGTGAAGTCTTTCTGCAGCACCGCTTCGACGTACTTCTGGCCGATGCCCAGGCGGGCGAAAATCGTCTCGGTGATGACGGCGCCGCTGAGCATATTGCCTAGCATCAGACCGAGTATGGTCACCACTGGGATCAGGGCGTTGCGCAGTACATGGCGGGCGACGACCAGCCGCTCGCTGATGCCTTTGGCGCGGGCGGTCAGCACGAAGTCTTGATTGAGCACCTCGAGCATGCTCGAGCGCACCATGCGCGCCAAGGAGCCGGCCGAGACCAAAGCCAGCGCCGTCGCCGGCAGGATCAGCCGCTCCAGCCCGCCTTGGCCGATGGCCGGCAGGATGCGCAGCCGCACGGCGAAGAGCAGGATCAGCAGCAGCGACGTCCAGTAGACCGGCATGGAAATACCGATCAGCGCGAAAGCCATCGCCAGCGTATCGATGACGGTGTTGTGACGCAGGGCGGCGATGATGCCGATCGTGACACCCACGCAAGCGGCGATGAGCAGGGCGGCCGCCGCCAGCTCAATCGTCCAGGGCAGGCGCGTCAGTATCTGATCCATAACCGGTACGTTGGTTTGCAGCGAGCGCCCCAAATCGCCACGCAGCGCGCCGCCCATGTAGCTGAGGTACTGGATGTGCAGCGGGCGATTCAGCCCCATGTCTTCGCGGACTTTTTCCAGCAGTTCCGGGGTGCTGCGTTTATCGCCCAGGAAGACTTCGGCCGGGTCGCCCGGTGTCAGATGCAGCATGAGGAAGACGGCGACCGTAACGAGGAAGACTGTCGGGATGGTTTGCAGCAGGCGGCTGGCGAGGTATTTGCTCATTTGAGAGACTGGCTCAGTCTAAGCCGATTAGCGTGAAACTGTTGGGCGACGCGAAGATTCATCCGCTACGGTTTCTGGCAGGGATAACGACCAATTATCTTAAGTTTCCTGCGTTTTGCGCTGCGAGCTTCAGTATTCATACGCAGAACATCTACTGTCGCACGACCTTCCGGTGTTCGCCCAATCAGCGACCCGTCGTCAGCCAAAACGAAGTGTTCTGCCCAGATCTGCTTGCGCGGATTATAGAGCGCCACAATTTGATCTGATTGCGGATCAAGACCGGCGAGATTGGGTCCCTTATAGCCGTTGCACTGGCTGCAAGCCAAACAGAGATTGTCCAAAGAGTCGCCGCCGCCGTGTTTAATTGGAATGATGTGATCGATTTCAAATCGATACGACAGTTCATCTTCGTGCAGTAGGCAATATTCGCAACATGCCCCTGCGAGACGCCGGACTTCCCGAATTTTCGCTCTGCCAAGCGCCACTATTTTGTTTTCCAGTCCTTGAATCGGGTGTTTGTCTTGAGCATGCCCATGAACTCATCGGCGCGGAGAAACGATCCAAGCTCTTCCGAATCGGTGGCGGTCAGCTCGCTCTCGCTTTTCTGCTCCAGAAGGAAGCTCAGGCGCGCCTGCGAGATCGGCGGAAAATAGTATTGCAGCACCTCCTCATCCGGCGGCCGGCAAGCCAGAAAGTCGGCGATAATATCCTGTATCGCGCGTACAGGCGCGTCTATCATCGGTTGCGCTCCTCAACTATTCCAACGTCCTATCCGTAAGCCTTCGAGTTTCCATTCTGCATCTGAAGCATGATGCCAAGCCGCTGTCGCCGGTTTATCTTGGCTTTGAGGAGAGATACAAAGCCATCGGCGCGTACAAATTCAAAGACTTCCTCTCGTTCAAGCGCAGTAAGCTCGTCTTCGCCATGTAATTCTGAAAGGAAATCGGCTCGCAACTGCAAATCAGGAGGTATGAAATATTCCAGAATCTTGTCATCCGGCGGCCTGCAAGCGAGGAAGTCGGCAACAACATCGTTTATTGTTCGTACCGGCGCTTCAATCATGGTTCGTTCTCCTCTTGCTCGGCGGCGCCCGTTGATGACGCCCCTGCGGCATTGTCGCTCTGCTCCCGTTCCAGCCGCTGCCTGATCTTGACCTTGACCCGCGCCAGGATATCTTCCACGAAACGGTAATCGCCGAACTCTTCACGCTGCGCCGCGCTGAGGCGACTATTTGTGTCAATCTCGATCAGTTCGTCGAGGCGCGCCTGCTGATCAGGCGGGAGTTCGTAAGCCAGCAATTCCTCGTCGGTCGGCTGTGAGGCGAAGAAGTCCGTGGCGACATCAAAGACTGATTTTGCGGGAGCGTCCACCATTTTCCAATCTACAATACCCTAGCATCATGAGTATAACCGACTGCGCCGCAAACGCAGGCAGGGACAGTAATACTGACCCTGCCCGCGAATCTGCAGTGACATATTGGCTGGTTACATCCCCATCGTCGCCGAATAGAAGTTGGGCACGAAGCCGCCGCCCAGAATCGTCACATCGTGCACATCGGGCGTGCTCGCGTAGAGCACAACCGGATCGTTGAAGTAGACCATAACCACTTCGTCAGCCAGCTTCTGCTGAATATCGGCGTAGGCGGCGGCGCGCGCTTCCAAATCGCCGATGCCGACCGCGGCGTCAATCATGGCGTCCATGTCGGCGTTCTGATAGTTGTTGCGGTTGGTGCCCCCGCCGGCGTTGGACGAATGATAAAGCGTGCGGAAGACGCCGTCCGGATCGGTCTGCGTATCCCACCATTGCTGCGTATTGTGCTCGCCCGCGCGCACGACCGTCAGATAAGCGGCAATATCAGCCAGGTTGATTTGGAAATCAACGCCCAGCGCGGCCATGTCTTCAGCCAGGAATTGCGCGGTGGCGGCGCTCAGCGGACGGTCCGGCGACCAGTGCTCGATGGTCAAAGGCACACCATCGCGCTCGCGGATGCCGGTGTCCTCGTTCATGACCCAGCCGGCTTCGTCGAGAATAGCCCCGGCCGCATCGGGATCATAAGGATTGGCTTGGCAGAAGGCGTCGGTCCAGCCGAACATGGACTTGGTCAAGGCGCTGCAAGCCCGGCTGCCCAAGCCGTCATAGACGATGTCCTGCATGATATCGATGTCAATGGCTTGGGCGATGGCTTTGCGCACGGCCAGTTCATCGGTGGGCGACTTGATCTGGTTGAACATGAAGGAATAGCCGTGGCCGGCTTGGTCGTACTGCGTGACGACGAAGTCTTCGCTCTCGTCCAGGCGCGCCACATCCAAGCCCGGCACGCCGTTGATCATATCGACTTCGCCACTCTCCAGAGCCGCCAGACGGGTGCCCGGATCGGTCAGAATCTTGAAGACCAGCCGGTCGATATCCGTGGCCCCGCTGCGCCCGAAGACATCGGCGTTGCCCCAGTTGTAATCGGCGTTCTTGACCATGACGACTTCGGAATCGGGCACGTAGGACTCGAAGACGAAGGGACCCGTGCCAACAATGCCGGAAAAGCCCCAATCGGCGCCCAAGGCTTCCACAGCCGTCGGCGAAACCGGGCCCAGCTGCGGGTGCGACACGCCATCCAGGAAGGCGGCATTCGGCGACGAGAAGCGCACCGCGATGCTATAGTCGCCCAGCACCTCGGATTCGGCGTAAGGACCGATGAAGCTGAAAGCCATCTGCGACTTGGTATCGGGATCGACGATGCGGTCGAAAGTATACTTGACCGCTGCGGCGTTGAAGGGCGTGCCGTCATGGAAGGTGACATCGTCGCGCAGTTCAAAGATGTATTCGGTGGCGTCATCGCTCACTGTCCAGCTGGTCGCCAGCCCGGGGTGATACGTGCCCAGCGGCTGCTGCTTGACCAGCGTATCGAATACGTGGCCCACAATGATTTCCACGCTGGAGAAGGTGGTGGCGGTGTTATCGAGCGTATCCACGCCGCTGCTGATGCCGAAGGTGAGCGTGACTTCGTCCTGTGCCGAAAGCGGCGCGACGACAAGCGCCATGACTAAGAGCGCGGCAAGGACAATAACAGAAAATCGATTCTGGCGCTTCATGAGTTACTCCTCTTTGGTATACGAAATATTTGGGGGGTGAGGCCCCGACAATTGCGCTGCCGTGGCGAGGCGGAAATTTGCCAACAGCCTGAGGATAAAGCTAGAATCAGCGGGAACTCGAACCATTAGCAATTAAGGATTTCAGCAGAGTGAGTATAGAATTTAACCGCTGTACTGTCAAGAAATCCCGCATTGAGGCCAGGGCAATCGCATCAAAATGGTAGTGACTGAAATGGCGTAAATTCGAACGGAAAATCAAACACAGAGAGCGCAGAGAAAAGCAATAATGAAAGCTTAGGTCATAAGTCAGGAGTGATTTTGAGAAATAATTGAAGTCTTTTTGATGCTTCTTGCCGTATTCCAGGCCAGGGACTGCTTTGAAAAGTCGTCTAAACACCTAAATCTCTGTGCCCTCTGTGTTCTCTGTGGTTAAAATATTTTGATGCGATTGCCTTGGCATTGAGGCGGCCTCACATGAGTAACCTCCACCACATGCTGCGCTGGCGCGGCATCCCGCTCGGGGTCACTTCGGCTTGGGGCGGGACGGAGCTGCTGCTGGGCGAAGTCGGCGGCGGCGGACCGGGCGTGCTGATCACGGCGGGCGTCCACGGCGATGAAGGTCCCTGGGGCGGCTGGGCGATTCAAAAGCTGCTGCAGCGGCTGGACGCGAAGGACCTGCAGGGCTTCATCCGTGTGGCGCCCTTGGCCAATCCCCTGGCCATGCAAGCCGATAAACGCAACGCGCCTGTCGATCAGCTCGACCTCAACCGCGTTTTCCCCGGCGACCCAAACGGCTCCTACACCGAGCGCGTCGCGCATATCCTGGCGGGCGAAGCGCTGGAAAATATCGACTATGTCATCGACTTGCACGGCGGCGGCAGTTGGTGCGTCAACGCCTTTGTTTTTGAGATGGCGGGCGGCCGCGAGCTCTCGCGCTGTTTTCCCGCGCCCTTCATCATAAATGCGCCGGACCGCGCCGTCAGCTTGACCGGCTACGCGCGCTCGCTGGGGAAGACGGTCACTGCTGTTGAGATGGGTGGCCGCAGCCAGTACGAGGCGCAGTGGGCGGAGAAGATCGCTGACGGCTTGCTGCGCGCCTTGTGCCGGGTTGGCATCGTGGACACGAAGTGTAGGCCGCCGCCTGTTGACCCGCCGCTGCCGGTCGCGGGCAGCATGGTCCTGCGGCCGAGCCGAGGCGGTATCTTCGTCCCGGCTGCCACAGCCGAGCAGATCGGCACGATTGTGGCTGGCGGTACGCTGCTCGGCCACATGCTGCACCCGGCGACTTACACTCGGCTGGAAGAATTCCGCGCGCCCTACGAGCAGACGGCTTTGCTGCTGCTGCGCCCCTTCATGGCGCAGTTGGAGGCCGGCGCGATGACTTACGTGCTGGCGAAGCCCGCCGGCAACTAGATACAAGGAGGGCGCTCATGCCCGATAAATTACGAGTTGGCGTGGTTGGCGCCGGGCGCTGGTCCAAGAGCGCGCATCTGCCCGGATTCGCCCGCTCGCCCCATTGCGATGTGGTGGCGATTTGCGACCTTGACGAAGACATGGCGCGTGATGCCGCGGCGCAGTTTGACATCGAGGCGGTCTACACTGATTACGAAAAACTGCTGGCGCGCGCGGATATTGATGTCATAGACGTCTGTACTCGCGGGGGCATCGGCGACAAGAATAATCACGAACCCCTGGCTTTCGCGGCGGTGAGGGCCGGTAAACACTGCCTCTGCGAGAAGCCGGTCGCGCATGATTATCGCGATACCTGGCGCGCCCACGAAATCGCGCAAGCGCAGGGCCTCAAGACCAAAGTCGGCTTGACCTTCCGCTATGCCCCTTCCATGCAATATATGCGCGACTTGATCGCCGACGGCTTTGTGGGCGAGCCTTTTATCTTCAACGGCTATGAGCAGAATTCGCAGTTCATCAGCCCGACCGAGCCAGTCACCAAAGTCGACCTGATTCCCGAGACGGAACAGGCGGACATCAAGGTCTCGTCTATCGAGGGTTACGGCGCGCCCATCATCGACATCAGCTTGTGGTTCATGGACAGCCCGCTGAAGGCGCTGGTCGGGCTGCTGTACAACTTCGTGCCCTATCGCACCATGCCGGGCGGGCAGCGCATCCGCACCAATATCGACGACGGCGATGTCTACATCGGCGAATATTGTCGCGGCGGCTTCTGCACCATCCAGTCCAGCTATGTCACGGTCAACAGCTATCCCGGGCTGGAGGCGCGTATGTACGGCTCAGGGGGCGCGCTGCTGTGCCGCCTGGGCGCGGAGCTGGATACGCAAGAGACGCTGCGCAAGTCGACCAGCCCCGATGCGAGCGAAGTCGAATATGTCGAGGTGACGATACCGGACAGCTACTATCCGCCTGGGTACAGGCCGGGCGAGCCCTGGCCGGCTATGTTCTACGCCAATCTGGCGCATAACTTCATGCAAGAAATCGTGGACGGCGGGGACGAGAATCAAGGCAATTTCGCCCAGAGCGCGCAGGTGCAGGAGATCATTAACGCGGTCGAGATTTCGCATCGGCAGCGGCGCTGGGTGGATTTGCCGCTGGAGTTGGAAGCGTAAGAAAAAGGGCGACCCACTGGGCCGCCCCTACAACTATTGATTATGCGGCGGGCGACTCACAGAGCCGCCCCTTTTTGGTTGAAGCGACTTACATGTCGTCGTCCATCATGTCGTCGTCCATCATCATCATATCGCCCATCATCATGTCGTCCATCATGACGCCGTGGTGGGCGGCCAGCGCTGAAGGATCGCCATCTTCCGCCAGGCTTTCCAGCCCGTGGCCGTAATCGGGTTGGCCGGTGGTGAAGAGGATGCCATGCTTCATCATCATCATGTCGTCATCCATCATCATGTCGTCGTCATGGGCCATCATGTCATCGTCATCAGCCATCATGTCGTCGTCATCGGCCATCATGTCGTCGTCATCGGCCATCATGTCGTCGTCATCAGCCATCATGTCATCGTCATCAGCCATCATGTCATCGTCATCAGCCATCATGTCGTCGTCATCAGCCATCATGTCGTCGTCATCGGCCATCATGTCGTCGTCATCGGCCATCATGTCGTCGTCATCGGCCATCATGTCATCGTCATCAGCCATCATGTCGTCGTCATCAGCCATCATGTCGTCATGCATCATGTCATCATCCATCATCATCATGTCGCCGGAATGGACGATCCAGAAGACGGGCGTGATGGGCGAGGGGTACATGGACATGTCGGAGACGTTGTCGATACGCACAGTAAATTCACCCATGTCGCCGGCGGTCAGCGACACAACCACGAGGTCGGCGGCGGAGGGGTAGCTCAATCTGTCGCCGAGGTCGCTGGCGAGGCGGACCATGCCATCGCCGGCCGGTCCAGTATTGGGCGCGGCTTGACGCGGCGCTTGGTACATGCCGTCGCCGATCGGCTCATTGCGTTCAGTGCCAAGATCCCAATAGTGGACCTGGTCGGTGACATCGCCGCTGACCGGCGCGCCCATGTCAAAGAGTGCGATGCCGTATTCATTAGGCGCCAGGAAGCCGTCGTTGGATTGGGCGAGCATGGTGGCGAAGCTCAGATAGTCGCCTTCGTGAGCGTGGATGTGAAATTCGTAAGCGCCGCCGGGCAACGCGATTCCAGCTCCGTCCCCGCCCACGGGCACAGCTGCCACGCCGGCGTTTGTCTCGTGGTGGTCCGCGAAGACGGCGCCGCTACACATCAGCAGCAGCAGGCTGATAACAAAAAGTGATTTACGCATGAGAATTCTCCTATTGCTTGATTAGAAAAGAGCTTCCTGCGCATTCAGGCTGCGCAAGATATACAACCAATATACTATACCAACATTACAGAGTCATAACAACAAAATCGCCAGATAGCCCCTCCGTCTCAAGCCGCTTGACCAGCATCTCGTAAGCCCCGTCCCACTGTTCCATCATCAGCCAAGTCCGTCCCAGCCGCTCGGCCGCCAGCGCAGTCGTGCCGCTGCCGCAGAAGGGATCCAGCACGATATCGCCTGGGTTGCTGGCAGCGCGGATGATGCGCTCGTATAGCGCCAGCGGCTTCTGCGTGGGGTAGCCGGTGGCTTCCGCCTGATTACCACGCAGCGCCGGGATGTCCCAGACATCGCGCATCGCCACTCGGCGAAAATAGCCCTGCGCATCCTGCTCGATCTCGATATTGGCGAAGCCGTATTTATGCCTGAGATAGGACTTTTCCCGCTGGGGATGGAAGGTGTAGGCCTGCGACTTGCTGTAGAAGAGGATGGTATCGTGCTTGCGGCTGAACCAGCGCTTGCTGACCCCGCCGGTCTTGTACAGCCAGACGATTTGGTTGCGGCAATTTTCAGCGCCGAATAGGGCGTCCAGCAGCAGCTTGACATAAGCCTGCGCGGCGTCGTCGATATGCAGGTACAAGCTGCCGTCGGCGCGTAAAACGCGGCGCATTTCCAGCAAGCGGATGCCCAGCCAGCAGAGATAGGCGCTCATGCTTTGGCTGTGCGCCAGGCGGGCCGTCTCGATCACCGCCCAGAGCGCGGCTGCCTCGGCGCGGATTGACTTTATCCAGTCCGGCTGCACGTCAGCATCCCAGGACCACTTGTCGCTGAAACCGGCGTCGGCGGCAGCGCTGTAGAATAGTCGGTTCTTGTTGAAAGGCGGGTCGGTCGCGATCAGGTGAACGCAGGCGTCGGGCAGGGCGCGCAGGAAGGGCAGGTTGTCGCCTTGGTAGAGTGTGCGGTTTAAGGCTACCAAATTGTTGCCCTTATGAAATGCTCGCCGTCTACTAATGTCATGCGCTGTACTTTTCTGTCACTTGAAAAGAGATCAGTGTAGTTTATCATTTCTGGAACTGTGCAAGAGGCACGCTTGAGGAAACTATGTCGGATATCACTCCCCGAAGCGAATCCATTCTCGGTATCGTCAATGACGTAAAAGAAGGCAATGCGCTACTGCCTGAATTCCAAAGAGATTTCCGCTGGGAACTAGAACGCACGTACGATCTGTTCGATTCGCTGGCAAAAGATATATTCATCGGAACAATAATCTACGGTAAACCCTCTTTTGCCATAAGTTGCCGTGAGCTTGACCGCCGCCCTCGGCGTGGCAAAGGTAGCCGCGCCAAACTACAGATTAAGCATTTCGACGAATCCAAAGCGATCAACCTGGGAAAGATCCAAAATTTTCGTTTGATACTAGACGGCCAACAGCGGATAACCGCTATATATCGCGCTGTCACTGGCATTGATTCAGTGTACTGGATTCTCCATGGAGAACCGGATCTTTCCGGCCTGGATGAGATGGTGGACAGTTTTACTGGCGTGGAGCGATCTGATCGCATATGCATCAAACTCGGAGACGTCTATAAGTTTGAAATCAATACCGATTTTGAACAAGATAAAATTGATGTATTTAAGCGATCTAAGTATTTTAAGGAGAATTCAGCAGAGTGGAAAGAATCGCAAGAAAAAGAAGCGATACGCTATTATCTTCGAGGATGCCAGCAACTTACAGACCTGTTGAAAAGAGAGAAGCTTATTTCATATTACTTGCTTGATATGAGCTTGGACAAATTCTGCTTATTCTTTGAGCGCAGTAACAGCAGGGGAATACAACTCAACTTTACAGATATTCTTGCGGCCAAGCTTTACTCAGGGTTTAACCTTCGTCAGGCCATAGAGAAATTTGAAAGCGAAAATCCCAACATTTCGTTGAATCGAGAATTGGTCATTCGCGCGATATCGTATTTTTCAAGTAATGGTCGTGAAGTTGACAAAAGCTACATCCTCAAGAGTCTCCGACCTGAGCACTTCAATCAATATTGGGGAATAGTGTCCAGACTGTATTTGAAAGTGTTGAATTTCTTATTCGTCAACCGTTATATGCTTGCCCAGAATTGGTTGCCATCTGAAAATATGCTGCTTCCACTAATTATATTTTTCAATGAACTAAATGGTGCGCCTTTGGTAGAGCTTCAACTTGATTTTTTGCAATTCTGGTACTGGGCGTCCGTATTCGCAAACCGATATGCTGGCTCAACAAATGAGGTTATGCTTGAAGATTCTCGCGTACTTAAACAAGTGGCGCGAAATGATTTTCAAATTGATCAATCTTATTTCCGGAAACTGAGGTCCAGGCTTACAGATGCGAATGACATCTTGGAATACCAAAAGCGTGCTAGCAGCATTTACAAAGGTATATTGAATATTATTAATTTTGATTCAATTGACGGTTTGCTTGACTGGTCAAACACCTCAAAGTTGAATATTAATCACGAAAAATTGCATGATCACCATATTTTCCCCAAGGCATTTGTAAGGAGAAGATATTCTGAATCGCCTAAATTACAAGACATGGTAGACACAGTTGCGAATCGGGCGCTTATTCCGAAAATAACCAATTTGAAAATTGGAGCTAAGCCTCCGTCAAAATACCTAAATGAACTTCGTGAAAAGAATTCAAAACTGGGAGAGAGTTTACGAAGCCACAAAATAGATGATGAACTTATTCTCAACGAAGAATTTGATGACATGTTCGAGGATTTAATTCGATATAGGGCGCAAGCGATTTTTGACATAATAGAACGGATCGCAATAGACCCGCTTGCCCGTTACCTTCCGCCTCAAGCGCCAGTAGTCTCTGAATACAGGAAACGTCATGGTGAAATTGATAATCGCATGACCGGATTTCCAGATTCACATAAGGAGAGGCGCTATAGCACTACCGTCAGATTACCAGTAATTGCTGATTATAGACAAAGAGGTTCAACAGAGGTCGTTAGATTTGAAGCAACGCTCCTATTGAATACTTCGCAGCCTTCGGAATCAATGATCGATCTAAATGGGAATTTGTTAAAGCCGTCGCCAGCTGGATTAGCAATGATCCATTCGGTAAACCACAAGAAAAAAGCGTTAAATGGATGGACTTTTTGGAAGCTAATTGATCCTGAGAGGGATAAACTGCGAGCAATTGGTGAATTGCGATCTGACGAAAGGCTCGTTAGTGCTGTTGTCTCACACTACGGGTAAAGAATTATAGCCATCACGGCGACCAGATGGTGGCTTCGATGAAGCGCTCGCCATCGCCATCGGGCCCGTCGTTGAAGTAATAGACGGCCAGGACCGCGCCATCATCACGCGCGACCGCCCGCACGTAACCCATATCGCCGTTGGCGCCGCCCGAGCGCAGCACGACTTCGCTGCTCCAGCTTTCGCCGGCGTCAGCGCTGAGGCGCGCGCAAATGCAGTAGGGCCGGTCGCGATTGCCATAGATGAGGGCGATCCGGCTATCCGGCAGTTGCAGCAAGCTGGGCGGATTGCCGCTGTGGCCCGGCGCGGAAAATGTCGCCGGCGTATTAAGATAATGCCAACTGCGCCCGCCATCGTCCGAGGCGAATAGGTCGATCCAGCTGAGACGCGTGGCGCCATCGCGGCAGCGGCGCGCGCACAATAGGCGCCCGCAGGGCAGTTGCAGCCCGGCTGGCATGATGGCGAAGTCGCCCTTGCCCGTCGGCTCGTCGCCGACATGACTAAGCAGCTCGAAGGAGCGCCCGCCGTCCATAGTGTGGACGCAGATGACTTTGCCCTCAGCGCCGTCGGCTTTGTTGGCGGTCAAGAAAAACAGGGCGGAATGAGGACCTTGAATCAAGTATTCCGTACGCGCGGCGATGCCAGTCTGCCCGAACATCGGCAGGCGATAGGGTCCCGCCCAGTTGCGGCAGCGGTCATACGACACATAAAAAAACGAGACCGCTCCGCGCCCGATGCCCGTACGCGCCGCCATCAGCGCGAAGTTCGGCTGGTCAAAGTCGAGCGCTTGCGGCGGTATCTCGGCGCTATCGGCGTCAATCAGCTCAGCCAGGCGCAGGCCGGGCCCCATGTGCTCATCAGCCGAAAGACCGCGCTCGCCCGGGCGCGCCCCATTGAAGTCTTCGACTTGCCAGTTGACGCCGCCATCCAGGCTGCGCGCTTGCCTATTGACGAAGGGACGGCTCTTGTCGATGGCGTGCCCGCGCTGGACCGTCTTGTGCGCGCCGACCGTGAAGCCGACCACGATCTCTGCGCCCCAGCGCCAGATGCCGTAATTGGCGGGCCAGCCAGCGAAACGCCCCGGCTCGCGATAAATCGTTGCCTGCTGCATGGTTCAGCCTTTCAAGTGGCACATCATCTGGCGGATTTCGCCCAGGTGATAGGCGCTGTGGGCGATCATGCCCAGCAGGGAAGACAATTCGATGAAGCCCGACCACTCTTCCGCCCCGTCCAGGTGGCTTATGACGCCTTGGTAAGTCGCGCGCAAATCAGCGATCATGCCCGCCCATTCGGCCTCGTCGACGCTGCTGACCTCGTTCCAGATTTGCTCCCAATCCACGTAGGACAAGTCGCGGCTGAACATGCGGTCTTCCAGCACCTGCAAGTAGTAGCGGGTATGCGCCACGTGAGCGGCGATGGTAGCGCAGCCGCCCATGGGCTGGGAGGCGTCCTCGGCCGAGATCTCCGCCAGCGTCTCAAAGAAGGACGTGCCCTTGTCGAGGTAAGCGCCGTGTACGCTCTCGAAGGTCTCGCTGAGCAGGTAGCGGAAGCCGGTAGCGACTTCGCTGATGTCGATTTGCTTGGGCATGTTATTTTCCCCCTCCCTAAATCCCTCCCCGACGGGTCAGTGTCCACGCGACCCCAAAATGAGGGAGGGACATTCTTCACTTAATTCTTGCTGCCGCGGATGGAAGGCTCGCGACAGAGTTTCCGGCGCAGGATGTCCAGCGGCCCGCCGTCGGCGAGGATGGACGCGGGCAGGCCGAGGACTTCGCCATAGAAGCGGCGGTCGAGGGTCTTGCGGTTTTCGTCGATGTCGAGTTCGTGCAGCGGCTTGAGCGGGAGCTGGCAGGTGTCGTCGAAGATTTGCGCGGCTCGGGCGAGTTGGCTGTCGGAGAGGGCGGTGACGTCGAGGACGGGCAGGGTGGCTAATGTCGTCTTTGTAAGTATCCCTCTTCCGGGGTGCTGCCTGGAAGAATGCCACCAAAACATCAGCAAGGCAAGCAAGGTGTTTCCCCACAGCACTTGCGCCTTTTCATGGTTTTCGGACGGCAGTTTAATTGAAATCCAGGCGCGCCCTCCGATTGTTTTTCGAGACGTGAACTGCATAGCGGTGGACTGGCTGTTAAAGCGAAAATCAAGATTGGAATGGCAGTGCGAGGCTGTGGCAAAAACGTTCGCAACTTCTTTATCGACGCGTAGTTGTTCTTGTTTTGAAGAAGCTTTATATGGGATCCCGTCGTGGTCTGCCTCAAATACCATAGTCCTTTCGCGGTCAGCGTCATGCGCTGATAGTACAGGATATGTTGGCACTTCATTACCTTGCAGTGGACGAAGATTAAACGGTCTTCTTTGTCCGTCGCGTTGTGTTTTGCTAACTTGAAGGTGATAGGGTCCTATTCTGCCGATTTCCTTTACAGTCGTTGTCAGTAGTTTAAGCGCGTCCGCCTCTGCTTGAGTCGGTAGCCAAAGTCGCTTTTCGCTAGCTAGCTGATAAGCGCATTGTGCCAGTGAAAGATCGACAATCCGTGCGACTTTCCAGCTTCCTGCATTTGGCAATGGCGCGTCAATCGCTTGTCCTACGATTTCTTCACCAAAATAGATCGCGCTGCCGCCGCTTGGTCCGTCTTCCAGCCGTCTTAGAGTCTTATCGCGCATCATTTGTCGGATTTGCTGGGCAACTGTCAAGCTGTAAATCGAATAGCCCGGCGCTTCGTAGAGAACAACAAAAGTGGCTCTGAACTGTCGGCGACCGGTGCGCTGGCCAATAATCAAGCATTCTCCCATACCCGTATCGGCTGAAAACGAAACCAGATTATTGCTCCCTGAGATTGAAATGAGGATAAGTCCATCATAAGCTTCGCGTAACTGATTGCGGCATTTCTCCCATGAAGAACCAGTCAAGAGCGTCAAAGGCATGACAAGCGCCAGCATTCCATCAATTTTTAGCTTTCTATCCGCAAGAGCTAGGAATGTAGAGGCTTCGCCCGCGCTGCCGTGAGCAACTGAATTCTTGGTCAGTTGCTTCGCCGCCTTTGCCATGGCTTTCTGTTCTGCGGCCGTTGCGCCAAAAGCAGCGAAATTTGGATTTGGCGTATCCGGTATCCTTCGTTCAAAGTTGTTAGGTCTCGTAAATGGCGGATTCATAATCACCATGTCAAAAGAGCCGTGAGGGGCGTAGCGCCAAATATCGACGTCCGCGCCTTGGGTCGCTTCAATCGCTTTCGCCGTGATTTCTGAGCCTTCGAGCAAAGCCATATCTCTGAGCAGGTCAATCGAGCCCAGCTTAACCTCGCCGTCCGCCTGGACTCCATAGGGCGCGGTGAAGATGGCGCTTTCATCATACTGGACTTGCGGGTACGCGCCCGCCAGCGCAGCAGCCGTCAAGTGCGCCGCGGCCGGCAAAATGTCGCAGCCCACCAAAGCCCGCGCCATCATCTGCTCATGTATCGCTACCGTATTGCCGCCATGCAGTTCATGCAGTTGGCTGACTCGCTGATAAACCGTGGAGAGCAATGTGCCTGTTCCACAAGCGAAGTCAGCGATGCGCAATGACGCTACCGTTTCTGGATTCGACCAGTCTTCATTAGTGAGAAGCGTATCATCATTGATTGCCAAAGCCGCTAGAAGCGCTGCCGAAGCGGGTTTGGTGTAAAAGGCGGCGAGGAATTTACGGTCGGAGATTAACTTCTGAAAAACAGTGCCGGTCAAATCGTGCGAGCGCAACAGGTTGTTGCTCAATAAAGATGTGGCGGTTCGCGTTAACTGCTTGATGAACTCATTATTTTGGAAGGTCGGGATAGCTCTTAGAATTCTGCTGGCGATGTCAAAGATCGGCCAGTAATTCACGGACAGGATTATGTTCCAATCGTCGAGGATGTCCGGAATTTGGAAGCCCTCTTCCCGGCCGAACTCCAATTCACCCAACGTACGCACTTTGCCAAGTTCACCATGGCTGCCTGCCAGGTGATCATGAAAAATAAAGGCGTTTATTAAGATTGCCATGGCCATGCGGCGCGTTTGCGTACTGTCTTGCTGATGCAACTCCGCAGCGATGTTCTGCACTGCCACAGGAAAATTTTCGGAGATTTGCTTAAGATGATCCGCCGCTTGATTTATGCCCAGTTCAAACCAATTCGCGGCTCTGTCTATTAGAGCGGGCGGGACTGTAGCGGATTGGACGAGCAGAGACAAGTCATGGACGCCGCCTGTCAGCCAGCCGCTTTCCGGGTAGCGGTCGTATTTCTCTGCGCATTCGCCAGAATACAAAGCAAACTGGAAGTCGTTTGTGTTCCTCAACTCTCGTTTGAGTTTTCGCTGGCTAGTATCTTTCAGTCTGACCGGCAGCCGCAAAGCAATTACTGAATTGACTTTTGCACCTAAAAAAACGACTTGCTTGCCCAAACGTTTTAGCGTGTCCGCCTCGACTGTTTGCGCGGGCATCAACTCCGTTTCGATAACTACAGGCGCGACCCAGAGTTCGTCAATCAAGATGTCGGGTTGAAGGTTTTTGGACTCGGTGAACTGCTCCGTACTTTCAGACACAATGACATCATCACCCCGCCAAGCCCAGCGCGTCCCACGCAGCAATTCCGCAATCGCGTCATTGATGGTATGTTCCGTCGTCGCCATGTTTGTAGGCTCTCAAACGTCGAACTAAGAAATCTACACCTATTGTACAAAGTGGAAGCGCTTGCCAACAGTGATAGCCCATCTATTATAATATTGACATCGGCGCAAGAGTTCCTTCACACTTTGCGGGTACGCTCGGTGTAAGTGAAAAAGCGAAAGGACGAAAGCGCATGATCGAGAAAGTCAAGAAAAGCGATGCCGAATGGCGCCGCGAACTCAACCCGGAGCAGTACGCCGTCCTGCGCCAGCAAGCCACCGAACGCCCCTTCACCGGCAAATACGTCAATTCCAAAGCCGCTGGCATGTACAGCTGCGCGGCTTGCGGGCAGGCACTCTTCTCATCAGAAACCAAGTTCAATTCCTTCAGCGGCTGGCCCAGCTTCTGGGATGTGGTCGACCAAGGCAATGTCGGCCTGCGCGAGGACAACAGCCACGGTATGCGGCGCGTGGAAGCGATCTGCAACCGCTGCGATTCGCACCTGGGCCACGTCTTTGATGACGGCCCGCGCGACAAGACGGGCCTGCGCTACTGCATCAACTCTTGCGCGCTCGAGCTCAAAGCAGAGGATTAGTTGCCAATTTCCGATAACGGCGCATCGCGCAGGAAAAGCCCCTCCCTCATTTTGGGAGTGGGGGTATGAACCCCAAAGACGAACGCCGCGAGCGCTACAAAATCTCGCGGCGCATCCATACCCGTTGGCGCGACAACGATGTCTACCACCACATCAACAACGTCATCTACTACGAGTTCTTCGACACCGTCATCAACGGCTACCTGATGGAAGCCGGCGGGCTCGATTTCAGCGGCGGCCTGTCCGTCGGTTTCGCTGTCGAGACGCACTGCCAATTCCTCAAGCCGATCCAATTTCCCGAAGCAGTCGACGCTTGCCTGCGCGTGGGCGCCCTGGGCAATTCCAGCGTGCGCTATGAGATCGGCATCTTCAAAGCGGGCGATGAGGAACCGGCGGCGGTCGGCTACTTTGTGCACGTCTTCGTCGACAGGCTGACGCGGCAGCCTGTGCGAATTGAGGGTATACTGCGCGCGGCGATGGAGGCTTTGCAGTCTTAGCGCGCGCCCTGGCTAGCGATCGCTTCCATCAGCGTGCTTTTGCCCGAGCCGTTGGGGCCGATCAAGCCGATGATGGCGCCCACGGGCACACTAAGCGTTACATCGTCGACCGCGCGCAATCCGCCGAAATCTTTGCGCAGGCGCTCAATTTGCAGCAGGGGCATCAATCCTCGTTCCATCATGCGGGCCGCATGTGCAATGCTGAAGAACTCACCAGGGCAGGCCGCATAGATCCAGCGCCGCGCATTGAGGCAAGGCTTTTATGGCGGGCCTCACCATGATTTCGCTGCGCGGGAATAGAATCTTCTTGCCATCTCGCAGCGCAAATGTGTCGCCGGCGAAATTGCTGAAGCCAAAGCGCCTATAGTAGCTCAGCATACGTGGTCCGCAGAACAAGAGCGACAAATCGACGCGCATTTCATTCTGCAGAAATTCGGTCGCTCGCCGCAGCCCGGCCCCGGCGTAGCCTTTGCGGCGCTGGGATGGGTGGGTCATGACGCCGCCTATGCCGCCGATCAGGATCTCATCGCCGTCGCACAGGCAAATTCGGGTCAAGACGCCGACATGCGACACAAGCTGCTGATCCGCATCTTGTATCAAGATATGCCATTGCGGGTGCGCCCAGCTTTGCTGCACTGTCGCTTCTTGCGCAGCCGGTTTGGGCGGATATACCGCCGCGTCCAAGTTCGTTAACGCTTGCGATTCTTCGTCGCTCAGTTGCGATGCTTCTACTATTTCCAGGAACATGGCAGGGCAATCGTATCAAAATGAATCTGTAAACATTGAACCGAATACAAACTTAAATCTAACCACAGAGACACAGAGTGCACAGAGAAAAGTCTATCATTTATAAATATTGTGAAATTGCACTTCAATTTTGAACTCCATGATAAGCATTATACCAATTTGTATGTCGATATTAGAGAAGTTCTGCCCCGAATAAATCTTATACTCTGTGTCTCAGTAATTCCAAGTTAGCCATGCGAAAAATCCAGCCTTGTAGGGGCGACCAATCTGGTCGCCCGCTGCCGTTGCGACTTGTGGTTTCGGGCTGTCGCCCCTACAGATCGTTGCTTTGGCAAAATTCGCATGACTAACTTGGAACTACTTCTGTGCCTCTGTGGTGAATAATTTTGCGATGCGATTGCTCTAGGAATAGGGACGCCCCCTCAGGTCTGTTTCAACTGGGGCAGAGATAGGCTTGCAGGGCCGGGATGACCCGCTCGCCGATGAGCCGGATGCCCGTCGCCGCTTCGCTGGCACCGTGCGGTGTGCCCAGCTCAATGCGTTGCGCGCCGGCGTCATAGAGTCGCCCGCAGTGCTCGATGATGTCCGCGGGATTGCCGGCGAAGATGAAGCGGTCGAGCATGTCGTCGGGGATGAGCCGGGCGGCCGCGTCGCTCTCGCCCGCGTTGACCAGCTTTTGCACCCGCGCCATTAGCTCGGGGTCGATTTCCAGCGTGGCGTCCAGCTTCGATACAATCGGCAGGTAAAGCGCCGCCGCTTTCCGCGCCTGCCAACGCGCTGCATCGCGGTCTTCGTCGACCACCGAGACAGCGCCAATGACAATCTTTACGCTGCCGTGCGGACGCCCAGCCCGCGCCTCGCCCACGGCAATGTAGTCGGCCATGAGCGGAATCACATCTGGATTGGCCGAGCCGCCGATCTTGACCTCGTCCGCGACTTCGCCAGTCAGCGCCGCCAGCTTGCGCCCCCAGGTGCCGATCTGCAAAGGAATCGGCGCATCCGGCAGCGGATAGGGCGCGCGAACGTGCTCGGCGATTTGATACACCGCGCCAGCGTATCCGGCGGATTCGCCCGCCAGCAGCGCCCGGATGATTGCGGCCGCTTCGCGAATGGCGCCAATGGGCGGGTGAAGCTCGCGGATGCCGTGCTCAGCTAGCCAGCCGCCGCGCACCAGCCCGATGTAGACGCCGCCCGCGGCCAGATCAGCCAGCAGCGCGGTTTGCGCGGCGATGTCGAGCGGGTGCATGCGCGAGGGAGCTATGCCCGCGGGACCAACCCGCGCCCGCTGGATATGCGGCGCCATCAGCAGCAGCGGCCCGTAGCTGGGTTGATAAGGCGCATCACAGTAAACGCTCACAACGTCAAAGGCGTATTGGTTGACCAGCTTCGCCAAAGCGATGTACTCGCCGGCGCGCTTGTCCGTTTGAAACGCAATGCTCAATTCGCGATTTGCCATCAGCGATAGGTTTCCGCTATGATATCGGCAGATATGGTCCATTATAGCAAGCGGCGGACGCTTCTATCTGTGGCAAGTTCCTACATGCGTATACGTCTTATCGTAAGGGCGACTCGGTGAATCGCCCAAAAACGCATCTTGTAGATACGACGGGCGATCCAAGGCTCGCCCCTACAATTTGTTAGTTTGATGATAAATTCGTCATATATGGATTTTGATGCGATTGCCCTGGCTGGTGACAGAAAAAAGTTGAAGTGGCGCGACAATTTTGCTACTGTTAAGAGTGTTAAGCGAAATTAACAGGAGCTGGAATCATCATGAATGACAATGCGCAGCCATCCCTGGCGGACATGAAAGCGGAACGCAAGCGCTTGGCAACCGCCCGCGGGCTGCTGACGCGTGAACGCAACAAGCTGGCGCGCGAACGCGACCTGATGGAAGCGCTAAACGCCGAGCTGGAGGAGCGGCAGTCCGCACTGGCGAATGCGCACCAGCGGCTGGAAGACGCGCAGGTGGAGATGCGGGCGCGCGAGGCCGAGTTGACGGCTCTGCAAGAGCGCTTGGCGGGGGCGGAAGCGAGAATGGAGCGCACTGAGGCAAAGCTGATGCTGGCGCGGGCGGCGGCGAAAGATTTCAAAAAGAAAGCCTCAAAGATTAAGTCAAAGGCTGTGAAAAAACTGGCTGAAAAGAAAGCCAAGAAACTGGCTCGCAAGCAAGCGAAGAAGGAACTCGTCAAGGCGCGGGCACAGATCAAGAAGCTGGAGAAATCGCTGCGGGCGGCGCAATCGCTGGCTGAGCCGCCCGGTTAAGCCAACTCCATCATCCCAAGCAAATACGCATATTGTGGGTACCGCACAGGCCGCTGCCGGCTGGCGCTGTGGCTCTGCTGGCTTTGTAGCGGCGCTGTGACTGAGATTGGCAGACGATTGTTTGAGCTACCTTACATTTAACTTGCTGTAATATGGAGTTCGCATAAAATCGCAAGCATAGCGCGTCCCCACTATCTATCGAAATCAGGATATCAATGCCATGCTGAACGCACCGCCTTCACTAATGCAACGGCGATATATTCTGGTGACGCTGCTGCTATCGTTTCTCGCTTTTCTTAGCGCCGCCCCCACAGTTCAGTCGCAAACCAGTCGGCCGGCCAATCCTACCGGGCTGTCGGCCAGTGTCATTTTGCAGAACAGCATCACGCTGGGCTGGGACAAATCATCCGGCGCGACCAGTTACAATGTCAGAAATTACGCCACCGATAGCTGGACGGCGCTGGGTGATGTGGATACCTATGTTTTCGACGGGCTGAGCTCCGGCACGAGCTATACGTTGCAAGTACAGGCTAGGAATACTGCTGGCGTTTCAGACGCGTCACTTCTGGTGGCCAGCACCTTGTCCGAAGCGCCAAGCCTGCCCGCGGACTGCACCAGCATCAATGCTCGAAACGACTACGAAAATTTGGCGGGAATCCTGGAGACGCCGCGCGATATAGGCTCGGATCGCGCCACCATTGACTTTGAGTTTACCCGTCCAACAGACTCAGATAAGCGCATCACTGAGCAGACAGTCTGGCTGGCTCTGCCGGCTTCATCTTTTACGTTGGAGTATCCGGCATCAACGAGCGGCACTACCTATACCATCTCCAACCTGCAGCCGAATACAACCTATCGGGTCAAGGTGCACCTGTCCAGGCTCACCATGCCAAATTGTCACATTTCAAATATCCGTACCTTTACCACTACACCAGGGGCTCTGCCGAATGCCCCGGCCGCGCCGACGGGCCTCAGTACCAGCGGGATCACGCAGAGCAGCATCACGCTGAGCTGGTCCAAGTCGACTGGCGCGACCGCTTACAAAGTCAGAAAAAGTACCAGCGACAGTTGGACGACGCTGGGCGATGTGGCTAGCTATAATTTCAGCGGGTTGAGCGCTGGAACGAGCTATAACTTGCAGGTGCGGGCCAGCAACAGCGGTGGCGATTCCGGTGCGGCTTCACTTTCAGCCAGCACCTTGCCGAATGCCCCGGCCGCGCCAACGGGCCTCAGCGCCAGCGGCATCACGCAGAGCAGCATCACGTTGAACTGGAATAAGTCGGCCGGCGCGACCGCATACAAAGTCAGAAAGAGTACCAGCGACAGTTGGACGACGCTGGGCGATGTGGCTAGCTATAATTTCAGCGGGCTGAGCACAGGCGCGAGCTATAACTTGCAGGTGCGGGCGAGCAATAACGGCGGCGATTCTGGCCCGGCATCTCTTTCAGCCAGCACCCTGCCAAATGCCCCGGCCGCTCCTACCGGGCTGTCGACAAGCAGCATCACGCAGAGCAGCATCACGCTGAACTGGACCAAGTCGGCCGGCGCGACCGCTTACAAAGTCAGAAAAAGTACCAGCGACAGTTGGACGACGCTGGGCGATGTGGCTAGCTATAATTTCAGCGGGCTGAGCGCTGGAACGAGCTATAATTTGCAGGTGCGGGCCATCAACAGCGGCGGCGATTCTGGCCCGGCATCTCTTTCAGCCAGCACCCTGCCGAATGCCCCGGCCGCGCCAACGGGCCTCAGCGCCAGCGGCATCACGCAGAGCAGCATCACGTTGAACTGGACCAAGTCGACTGGCGCGACCGCTTACAAAGTCAGAAAAAGTACCAGCGACAGTTGGACGACGCTGGGCGATGTGGCTACCCACACCTTCAGCGGGTTGAGCGCAGGTACAAGCTATAATTTGCAGGTCAAGTCCAGCAACAGCGGCGGCGATTCAGGCGCGGCTTCTCTTTCGGCAAGTACTTTGCCGAATGCCTCTGGCGCGCCAACGGGCCTTAGCGCCAGCGGCATCACGCAGAGCAGCATCACGCTGAGCTGGACCAAGTCGACTGGCGCAACCGCTTACAAAGTCAGAAAGAGTACCAGCGACAGTTGGACGACGCTGGGCGATGTGGCTACCCACACCTTCAGCGGGTTGAGCGCTGGAACGAGCTATAACTTGCAGGTGCGGGCCAGCAACAGCGGTGGCGATTCTGGAGCGGCTTCTCTTGCAGCCAGCACCTTGCCGAATGCCTCTGGCGCGCCGACGGGTCTCAGCGCCAGCGGCATCACGCAGAGCAGCATCACGCTGAGCTGGACCAAGTCGACTGGCGCAACCGCTTACAAAGTCAGAAAGAGTACCAGCGACAGTTGGACGACGCTGGGCGATGTGGCTACCCACACCTTCAGCGGGTTGAGCGCAGGTACAAGCTATAATTTGCAGGTCAAGTCCAGCAACAGCGGCGGCGATTCCGGCGTGGCTTCACTTTCAGCAAGTACCCTGCCGAATGCCTCTGGCGCGCCGACGGGTCTCAGCGCCAGCGGCATCACTCAGAGCAGCATCACGTTGAACTGGACCAAGTCGGCCGGCGCGACCGCATACAATGTCAGAAAAAGTACCAGCGATAGTTGGACGACGCTGGGCGATGTGGCTAGCTATAATTTCAGTGGGCTGAGCGCTGGAACGAGCTATAACTTGCAGGTGCGGGCGAGCAATAACGGCGGCGATTCCGGTGCGGCTTCTCTTTCAGCCAGCACCTTGCCGAATGCCCCGGCCGCGCCGACGGGTCTCAGTACCAGCGGCATCACGCAGAGCAGCATCACGTTGAACTGGAATAAGTCGACTGGCGCGACCGCTTATGATGTCAAGGGCGGCGGGCTAAGCAGTTGGACTGATGCCGGTGATGTCGCGACGTATACGTTCAGCGGTCTAAGCGCCGATACACAGTACACCTTGGAAGTGCGCGCCAAAAACAGCGGCGGCAACAGCGGCGCGGCTTCCAGCACCGGGCGGACTAGCGCGCAGCAGGCGAATACCCTGGCTAGCCCCTCCAACGTCATGGTCAGCGCCATATCGCCTAGCAGCGTCACAGTAACCTGGACGAAGGTTGGCGCCGCTACCGGTTACGATGTCAACGGCGGGGCGCTCAATAGCTGGACCGATGCCGGTGATGTCGCGACGTATACGTTCAGCGGCCTAAGCGCCGATACACAGTACACCCTGCAAGTGCGAGCGAAAGACAGCCAGCGCCGGTCGTCCGCAGTCTCTGTCACCGCTACCACAACGCCGGCAACGCTGAGCTCTCCCTCAGAGGTTAGAGCCCGCGCGGTGGCCCATGACGAAATCGAAGTTGACTGGAAAATGCCCTCCGGCGCCGCTAGCGCTGAGGTGCAGGGCGGCATGATGAACGACTGGTCAGACGTTGGCATGGTCGAGAGCTACACCTTTGACGGGCTGAGCGAAGATACGGAATATGATATGCGGGTGCGGGCGCAAAACAGCGGCGTCGTCTCGCCCCCCGCTACCATTAGCGCGCGTACCTTGGAGCTTACCTCAGCGCAGCCGCCTGATAGTGATGGCGGCGACAGCGACTCCAGTTCCAGTTCTATCTCGAAAGCTACGAGCGCGGACCAGTTGAAGTCGGATGAGCCCACCTTACACTGCACTGACGATGAACTAGCGATGATCTACCTCGATGCGCAGCCCTGGTCTCTCCATGTACAATGCGTAGGTCCCGCCGGGGTCGGCAACCTCGACTTGATTGAGCGCGGCGTTGTACTGGGTGTTGATGTTTGGGGCTGGGTGCGCGGCAACTTTGAAGTTTGCTTCAAGCAAGCTGGGGATGTCGTTTTTCTGGATGCCGCTTATGCCCCGCGCATCCTGGTGAACATCAACCTCTACCGCCGAGAAGGTTTTTCTACCTGCGCCCAGCTCAACCGCGCCGGCACACTGGTGCTGCTGCGCTCCAGAACAACGCCAGTTTCAGCCGCGGCCGCGCCGATAGCCAACACATGTAAAGTGTTGCTTACCGAGGTTCTCAATTTCCGCGCCAGCCCGGGCGGCGCAATTTTATTCGAAGCGCCAGCCAATATCAAACTAAGCGTCTATGCTTGGCTAGGCGACTGGGTGGAAGTGAACTACTACGGGCGGCGCGGATGGATTAGCGCGGAATTCGTTGCCCCGGATACGAATTGCTAGCGCCCAACCGAAAGCCTATGCGCGAATCGTGGCATGGCCTCGGCTAGATCGCGCCAAGTTGGCCTCGGGCGCTCATGCGAAGATGCTGAGTGGCATGTGGAAGGCGACCACCCAATTGGGCGCGTCCACAATTTCCGCGATCTTCAAATCGCCCGCAGTGCTGCAGATGCAGTAGGCCTGGCTCTCGCTCAAATCGTGATTGGCGACCAGCCACTCGATCATATAGCGCACGGCGTTCTTGCTGTTCTCCATCAGGTCGGGTCCGTGCGCCGTGGTGATGTGGTAGCCGGCGCTGTCGACTTTTGTCATTGGGCTGGGGCGCTGTATTTGCAGCTCGCGAATGTTCAAGTCCCTACGTACATTGAAGCGCATGGTCACGGTCATGGGCGATTCGATGCCCGTGCCGCTGACCTCGCCCTGCCCTTGCGCGCTGTGGCAATCGCCGGTGGCGAATAGCGCGCCCTCCGCCAGCACTGGCAGCCAGAAAGTACAGCCAACGACCAGATCGCGCGTATCGACATTGCCGCCGTTGGCGCGTGGCGGAATGGTCGTCAGCCGGCCCGCTTCCGCCGGCGCCACACCCACGCAGCCGGGAAACGGCTCGAAGGGCAGGCTGATGCCGCCCACGCCAAAATGGCAGGTTTCGCCGTCCAGTTCCCAATGATGAATATAGCTGAAATCAAAGTCCTCCTGCAGCAAACCGAAGCCGGGGATATGCCCGGTCCAGCCCCAGCCCTTGTGGCGCATAGCGAGGATCTCCACCTCAAGCGCATCGCCGGCGGCGGCGCCATTGACATAAATGGAGCCGGTCAAGGCATGCGCCAGGGCAAAGTCCAGGTTGGCCAAATCGTCAGCGTTGGAATCGGGCCTGATTTGACCCACCGGCTCGGCGCATTCGATCACGACGGTATCGCCCGCGTCGATGGTCAAGCGCGGCGTGACCGAGTTGTCCCAGAAGGGCTGCGTGACGCTGTCGTCCAGATAATGTTCAGCCATGATTGTCTCCCAATAGATTAGCCACAGAGGCACAGAAGTAAAACCAAGTTAGTCATGCGAAAAAGCTAGCCTTGTAGGGGCGACCAATCTGGTCGCCCGCTGCCGCTGTACTTTGTGGTTTCGGGCTGTCGCCCCTACAGGTTGAGCCTCGGCCAGCGCGCCTTTCCTCTGTGTCTATGCCTCTGTGGCAATACTATAACAAATCAACCGCATCCCAACTGCCATCAGCCCGGGCGGCGACGCGGCGGCCCGTCAAGCCCGAGCCATCTTGCTTCGCCAGCATGATGAAGGCCGGCGCCAGCAACTGCGGATCGACCCAATGCTGCTTCTGCGCTTCGCTATAGTTGGAATCGGACATAGGCGTGTTGATGGGCGCGCCGGGCGTGGCCGCGTTGACGGCGATATTCAAGGCTTTGCCCTCCAGCGCCAGACATTTCATCAGCCCTTCGATGCCGTGTTTGCCCGGATTATAAGCCACCTCCTCGATGAAGCCCTTGTAACCGGAGCCAGAAGATAGATAGACGATGCTGCCGCCGCCTGCAGCGATCATCGGCTGCCAGACCGCTTTGCTCAGTATGAAGGCGGCTTGCAAGATGATGTTGATCTCCATCTGCCACTGCTCGAATGTGATCTCCAGCATGGAGCGGGTGATGAGCAGGGCGGCGTTGTGGACCAGCACTCGCGGCGCGCCATAGTGAGCCAGCGCGGCGTCTATGGCGGCTTGCGTCGCGGCGGCATCGGCAAGATCCACTGGGATAGGCAGCACGTCCGCGCCATCCGCCGTGAGTTCTTCGGCGACTCGCCCTAATAAGTCGCCGCGCACATCCAGCAGCGCCACGCGCATGCCGGCTGCCGCGTAAGCTTTGGCGATGGCGTAACCCAGACCCTGCGCCGCGCCCGTGACCACGGCTGCTTGTCCATTGAGCATAGCTTCTCCTTACAGACCTTGGCCCGAGCCGCGCAGACGCGGGTCCAGGAAGTCGCGCATCCAATCGCCCAGGATATTTAGCGATACCACCGTGAACATGATGGCTAAGCCTGGAAAGACCGCCAGCCACCAGGAACCGCTCAATAGTTGATTGCGGCTGTTGGCCAGCATCGCGCCCCAGGTGGGTACGCTTTCCGGCACGCCGAGACCGAGGAAGGACAGCGACGCTTCGGACAAGATGACGCCGGCCACGTTGAAAGAGGCGATCACAATCAGCGGCGTCAATATGTTGGGCAGGATGGTGCGCAGCATGATGCGCCATTCGGTTGCGCCCAGTGCCCGCACCGCTTCGACATATTCGCGCTCGCGCTGCACCAGCGTCTCGGCCCGGGCGATACGCGCGTAAGTCACCCACTGGCCGATACCCAATACCAGAACTAGGTTGAGCACGCCTTCGCCCAGAATCGTCAGCATCATGATAGCGAAGAGGATGAAGGGGTAAGCCAGTTGAATGTCGGCCAGGCGCATGATGACATCGTCGGTGCGGCCGCCCAGGTAACCCGCCGTCAAGCCGAGCAGCGTGCCCACGCCGCCGCCCAGGCTGACCGCCGCCAAACCGACGAAGAAGGAAATCCGCGCGCCATAAACCACCCGCGAGAGTACATCGCGGCCGGCTGAATCGGTACCGAGCACGAACTCAATCTCGCCCTGCCGGTTGGTGCTTAGCGGCGGTTTGAGCGTGACGAAGACATCAACGCGATTCGGGTCCTTGGGCGCCAGCTGTGGCGCGAAGATGGCGCAGAGGGCGATAAAGGTCAGGAAGATGACGGCCACAACCGGATAGCGCGCCTTGACCATGCTCGATGTCGCCCGCTGGACGAATGACTGCGGCGTGTATAGCGCGTCCATTTGGCGTTCAAGCATTGAAACGCGGCTTTTGCGCGTGGCCGGATTAGGCTTCTGTGAGGCGCTCATCGATTCGCACTCATTCCAGCCGAATCCTCGGATCGAGGAAACCATACATGAGATCGGCAATAAGGTTGGCGCCGACGAATAAGAAGGACAGCAAAACGACCGCCGTCAATACCAGTGGCACATCGCGCTGGCTGACCGCGTCAAAGACCAGGCGTCCGACGCCGGGCCAGGAAAAAACGGTCTCGGTCACGATAACGCCATTCAGAAGAAATGCGAATTGCAGCGCCAGCACGGTAACAATCGGGATGAGGGCGTTGCGGATGGCGTGCCGGGTCATCACCACGCGCTCGCTTAAGCCTTTGGCGCGGGCGGTGACGACATAATCCTGCCGCAGAACTTCCAGCACGGCCGAACGAATGAGGCGGGAGTTGCGGGAAATCGAATACACCGATACCGCCACCATCGGCATGGCCAAGTAACGGATGGCTTGCGGCAAGTTGAGCAGGGCTTCGTCGACCCGGCCCTCCAACAGCGGCTTGATAAAGGGCACATGCCCCGACACCGGCATCCAGCGCAGGGTGACGCCGAAGAAAAGGATGAGCATCAAGCCCAGCCAGAAGCTCGGCATCGACTGCCCCAGCATCGCGCCTAACATCAAGGTGCCATCAGCCATGGTGCCGCGCCGCGTCGCCGCCAGTATGCCAATGGGAAAAGCCACAATCGTAGAAAAGAGAAAACCGCCGATGGTCAACTCCAGCGTGGCCGGCATTCGCTCCATGACCACGTCGAAGGCGGGTACGCGATGCGCCAGCGACGTTCCGGTATCGCCCCGCGCCAAATTAAAAAGAAAATCAAAATATTGCACGTGCAGCGGACGATCGAAGCCGAGGCGCTCGCGCGCTGCCTGGCGCTCTTCGGCGCTGGCGCGTTCGCTGACGTAGAAGAAAGTCGGGTCGCCGGCCAGGTGGATGGACAAGAAGGTCAAAAGCGTGACCCCAAGGATCACGACTACGGTCAAAAGCAACCGGCGTATGACGTACTTGTGCATGGGTGGCGGATTCCTCCCGACTTTCGCCTAGTGAACGTATTCGTAGGGGCGACCGTTGGGCAGTGTCTACGCGCCCCAATAGGTCGCCCGCTCTTGAAAATCGGAAAGCGGGTCAGCCAATGACTGACCCCTACAAAGTACCGCGAGAGATGCGGCCTACATATCGTCCTTCAGCACGGCCGCGTAGCCGGTGATGAAGTAGTCGGCGCGCGACTGGTATTCGATGCGGTTGCTGACCGCTTCGGTACGCGGCCCGGCAAAGAGCATCAGCCAGGGCGGGTCACGGTAGAATTCTTCCAGCATGGCGATTTCCAGGGCTCGCTCGGCTTCGGGGTCAGCGGTGAGCGAGGGCAGTGTGTCCCAGCCATCGCACCAGACATCGTTGTTCCAATGCGTATAGTTGGTCTCCGCCTCAGCACAGCCAGCGGCATGCCCCGGGATATCGGCCATGTCGTATTGCGCGCTCCACTCGCTGCCGCCGGTGCGGCCGAAGTACAGCGGGCCCAGGTCATGGGTGATCAGCTCGGCAACCCAATCGCCCGATTCCTGGAAGATGGCTTCGGTTTGCACGCCGATATCGGTCAGCATCTGCGCCGTCGCCAAGACAACTTCGGGAGCCATCGCGCCGGAAAGACGCCGCGACTTCATCTCCAGCGAGAAACGTACGCCGTCATCGCCGCGCGGGTAGCCGGCCGCGTCCAGCAATTCCTCGGCTTTGGCCGGGTCATAGGGATAAGGCTCAAGCGTCGGGTGATTGTTGGGGGCATTGACCAGGCTGGTGGCGCGGTCGCAGGTGGTGAGCAGCAGATTCTCGCAGATGGCGTCGGTGTCAATGGCGTATTGCAAGGCGACGCGCACATCGGTTTCCATGATGGCGTCTGCGCCCAGGCTGGGCGTATCGACGCGGAATGGGGCATCGGGGTTCAGGTTGAAGCCGATGTAGGTGCGGGTCGTTCCGGCGAAGAATCGCGCTTCCGCCATGCCGGAGTTGCGGATGGCATCGGCTTGGTTGGCCGGGAATTCTTTGTAGATATCGACATTGCCGGTGATGACTTCCGCCACCGCCGTTGACGGCTCGGGGATGAAGCGCCAGACGATCTCGTCAAAACCCTGGGGCCGCAAACCAAAACCTTCGACCGCGTGCATGCTGATGTATTCGCCCGGCACCCACTCGGTCAAGGAGTAGGGACCGCTGCCGACTACGTTGCGCGCCGCTTCTTCCAGCGTCATGGCTTCGTAGGAATCCTTGCAGTGGATCAGGATTTCCGAGTACAGGCCAAGGCGCATGGCGCGGTTCTGCGGCTTCTGGGCGACGATGGTGACGTCCAGCTCGCTGTCGGCGCGGGCTTCGATGAAACCAGTCGAGGCGACAACGAAGCCGGCCGAGTTGCCGGTGAAGCCGTTGGCCGGGTCGGCCATGCGGTTGAAGCTGTAGGCGGCGTCTTCCGCTGTCAGCGGCTCGCCGTCATCGCAGGTCAACCCTTCGTGCATGTGGAAGGTCCACTCGGTGCCGTCGTCTGACACAGAGAAGCTGTGCGCCAAGTAGGGATCAATGGCGCCGCTGGCCTGCCCCAGCTCGTAGAGTGTGGCGAAGGTGTGCATCATGATGCGGAAGTTGCTGCCGCCGGTCGAGCCGCCGACTTGCGACGGATCCAACGAGCCCGGTTCGCCGTTAATCGCGATAACGAGGGTGTCCTCGTCCGGCGTCGGTACGGATTGGGCGCTGCTTATCAAGGGCACCAGCCCCAGAACTATGATCAGCAACAATGAAAGCAGCAGTGGGATTCGCTTATTCATGTTTTACTCCTGTATTGCTTACGTTATGTTGACGATACTTGCCGATATTACGAACATTCTCTCCTTTCTCGTTCCTAGCGACGATTAAAAGGACTATAGCGCATTTGCATGCGAAAATCACATACTCCGGTCACGCAGGCTAGTGAATACTTTCGACATGAAGACTTCCACCGTTCCATCCAAAAACCTCTGTGCCTCAGTAATTCCAAGAAAGTCATGCGAAGAAGCGCGCCGTGTAGGGGCGACCAATCTGGTCGCCCGCTGCCGCTGCGACTCGTGGTTTCGGGCGACATGGTATGTCGCCCCTACAGATCGTTGCTTTAGCAAAATTCGCATGACTTACTTGCTCTTACTTCTGTGCCTCTGTGGCAAAATAATCTGTGCTGTGATCGCTTTGGAAATGATATCCACGTTGTTGACCACTCCCGTCATAGTCAAGCACGGTAACGCGCGATCACCGGCAGCATGCGGCTCACGGCTTCGCGTAATGTCTCAACCGGCTCCAGCATGGTGATGCGCACGTACTCGCGCCACTTCTCGCCGAAGGCCGTGCCCGGGAAGATCAGCACCCGCCCTTCCTGCAAGAGCAGATACGAAAGCTCCGCCGCATGAATGCCTGTGGAGGAGCTATCCGCCCAGACGAATAGACCGCCGCGCGGCTCGCCGTAAGCGAAACCCACGCGATCCAGGCCGTCCAGCAAGACGCGCCGCCGCTCCGTGTAAATGGCGAGGTACTCGCTGACGCAATCTTGCGGACCAGTCATCGCCGCCAAGCCCGCCCACTGCGACACCGTGGCCACCGGCCCCGTCGTCACCTGCTTGATGCGCGCCATCGCCTCAATCACGTCAGCCGGCGCCGCCACATAACCGCAGCGCCAGCCCGTCATGGCATAGGCTTTGGAGAAGGCGTCCAGCGTAATCGTGCGCTCGGCCATGCCCGGCAGCGAAGCGATGCTGAAGTGCTTATAGGGCGCGTAGACGATCTTGCCGTAAATCTCGTCGACGATGACGATCAAGTTGTGGCGGATGCAGACCTCGGCGATGGCGCGCTGCCGCTCTTCGCTGACGATGCCGGCGGTCGGGTTGCTAGGCGTGACGATGAGCAGCGCTTTGGTGGCGGGAGTGATAGCCGCTTCGACCGCTTCGGCTTCCAGGTTGAAGGCGTCTTCGCGCTCCGTCGGCACCATGACCATACGGCCGCCGGCCCGCCGGATGGCGTCATCGTAAGAACTGTAGCGCGGGTCGGGCACCAGGATGTCGTCGCCGGGATCGATCAGCGCTTGCACAGCCAGGAATAAACCTTCCTGCCCGCCGGTGGTGACCATGACGTTGTCCGCGTCGATGGGCAGTCCGTTGACGTCGCGCAACCGCGCCGCGATGGCCTCGCGCAGCTGAGGCATTCCCTTGACCGGCGTTTCGCCAGTCAGCCCGTCGCGCATGGCGCGGTTTGCGGCTTCGACGATATGCGGGGGCGTCGGCAGGTCGGGGTCGCCGCGGCCCAGCGCGATGACATCGTCCATATCCCTGGCCATCTCCATCAGCGCGTAACGCAACTGCGTCCCATCAGCGGCAACGGCGCGGACTTCCTCGGGGATCTTCGGGTTCGCTGAGATCATGCGCTATCCGTCCTGACCAGCTCCAGACCGGCCCACTGTGAAACGGCGGTGCTGCAAATCGTGATCGCCTGCTTGCCGGCGCGCAGCTTCAGCGCCATTTCCGAGCCGGCCATCCAGCCCAGCCGCCAGCCCGGCAGCCGCTCCGACCAGGAATCAATGGTGACCACCCGCCGCGCCAGCTTGGGGTTCTGCGCAGGGTGAAAAGGCGGCGACGTCTTGGCGAAGCTCAGATCGTAGACGACCCACCAGTCCCTCTCCTCCGCCTGACGCAGCAACTCAATCGCAGTCTCGCGATAGACATCCGGCGTGAGGTAGAGCAGGCTGACATCGTCCTGAAGCGCATCGACAATCCGCGCGCCCAGCAGATGTAAGACGCCGCGAATCCGCGCGCTGTCGCCCGGGCAGAGTACCGCGCTGCCCGCCTCCGCCAGCAGCGTCAGGGCGACGTAGCGGGCTTCGGTCGAGCCGCAGGTGATGGTGACTTCGCTGGGGTCCACGGTCACGTTCCAGCGTTCAAGCAATTGCTCGGCGACCCAGCTGCGCAGCTCGGGGATGCCGGGCCGGTCGGTATAGTGGGTCTCGCCGCGGGCCAGCGCCGCTTCCGCCGCCGCGACTACCGCGTCCGGAATGGGCGGACCTTCAGTCGCAGGCGCGCCTAAGTCGTCCAGCCCGGCCACGCGCTGCGCCAGTGGCCGTGCCAATGTTTGCGGCGTTTGCATTTTATCTATTCCTCCGTCGCGGGCGACCTGATAGGTCGCCCCTACACCGACTATGTTGGGCTTAGAAACTCAACACCCAGCGTTTGCGCCAGCTCACGCAGCCGCTCGTAGACTTGCGCGTCCAGTTGAGCGCCGTCGCGGCGGTAGCCCTGCTCGCGCTGATGATCGATCTCGCCCGGCACGTAGATCTCGTCGAAGCCCGGCCGCAGCGCGCTGCTTTTGACCTCGGCGATAAAGTCATCCATGCGCGCCTTGAACGCCGCCACCGGCATAAAAAAGGCGATGTCGATGGCGATGAAGGTATGCGCGACATCCAGCTTGGCCAGCGAGCGATCGGCAAAGGGCGCCAAGCCGTAGCCGCCGCCGCTGATGACGCCAGTCAGCACATCGGTGAAAAGCGACAAGCCATAACCCTTGTACTCGCCGATGCCCAGCAGCGCGCCAGCCATGGCCGCCGTCGGTTCGTCCGTCTCGCGGCCGTCGGGCGTCAGCGCCCAATCGCGCGGTATCTTCCTGCCCTCGCGCTCATGCCAGCGCATCATGCCCTTGCCGGCTGTGGTCAAGGCGATATCGAGCACAACGGGGAAGTCGCCGCCGGTTGGCGCCGCCAAGCCCCAGGGGTTGGTGCCGACGCGTGGCTCGCGCCCGCCCCAGGGCGCCATCTCCGCGCCGGCGTTGGTCATGGCGATGCCGATGCAATCGTCCGCCAGCGCCCGCCGCGCATGAAAACCGGATGACCCGAAGTGCGTGCTGTTGAAGACGAAGACAGCGCCGATGCCGCAGGCTTTGGCTTTGTCGACCGCCAGCGCCATGGCCTCTTGCCCCACCACCGAGCCCATGACCATCTCAGCGTCAATCAGCGCCAGAGCCGGCGACTCTTTCACTGTGGTCATCGCTGTGCCGGGCCGGTAAAGCCCCTGGCTGATGCGCTCGTAATAGCCCGTCAGCCGCCCCACGCCTTGCCCCTGCCCGGGCAGGCAGCGCAGCTCGCTCTGCATCAGCCCGGCCGTGCAAATATCGGCTTCGCGCGGCGACAAACCCATCGCCCTAAAGGCGCGCCGAACAAAGGCTTCCAGGTCATTAACTGGCACACGGACAAGCCTGATGCCCATGGCTCAGATGCCCCGAATCGACTTGTATTGCTCCAGCTCGGCGGGCGTGTAGACCTGCATCAGCTCCAGCTCGATGCCGCCGGTCTCCTGTTCCAGGAAAGCGACATAACCTTCCGGATGCGGATGACTGCCGCTGACCTTGCAGCTGCTGCATGTTTTCAGCGTGCCGCCTTCCGCCTGCGCCAACTCCAGCGCGGCGTCGATGTCCTCGACGGCGTAGCAGATATGGTGCAGCCCTTCCGTGCCGCGATCGGCGATCCACTGGCTGAAGCGCCCGTCAGCATCCAGCGATTCATTCAGCTGGTATTCGATATCGCCGACATCGAAAATCGCCACTTTGATGCGCGCCTTCTCGGCGACCACGACGCGCACGTCCAAGCCGACGCCCAGCAGCGTCTGATAGCGCCGCAAGGTCTCGTCCACGCTTTCCACCGCAAAAGCCATGTGTTTGATGTAAGACATAGATTTCTCCTCCGCCCCCATCCCCCGGCCCTCCTCGTCATCTCAATGGCGAGCATCCCCAAAATGAGGGAAGGGGAGTATCGATGTTTAGAAGTCCCTCCCTCTTTATGGGGGAGGGATTTAGGGTGGGGGTACTCGGTTTACAGCAGCAGATCCTTCAAGTTCACGCCGGGCGTCACCATTGGCGCGATATTGCCGCCGGCGGAGGTCATGATTAGCGTGATGCCTGGCCCGTAACCAGCGCGCGGACTGTCCCCCTGCGCGATGACGCCGATGCCGACGGCGTTTCGCAGGTAGCCGTGATTCCAACTGCTGTCGTAATCGGTCAGCGCCACCACATCGCCCAGCCGCAGCCCATCCAGCCCGGCGTCTTTCAGCGCTTCGCGGTCGGCCGTCTGGATGTGGATCGAGCCGCCATCGCTGACCAAGCCCGAGCCCGCGCCCAGCAGATGCGGCGGCACTCTGGCCACCACCGGCACCGAGAGTTTGCCCTCGCTATTGGTCGTCACTTCCAGCGCCTCGACCAGTTCGGGCGAGCAGCCCTTGAGCATCACATCGGGATGATCGTCAAAACTCATGCCCACGCCCTTGGCTTTGATGACGATTTTGTCGCCGATACACATCTGCTCGCGCGCCTCTTGCTCGAAGTGGATGATGACATGCTCGGAGAAGCGGCCCGTCTTGCCGGTGACCGTGCCGCGCGCGCGTTGGGCGTTGCCGGTCATGACGATGGCGGTGTTGCCCACGCATGACAGCACATTCAGCCCGCGGTTGCCGGTGGCGTCTTCCAGCTTGACGCTGACGCTGGGGTGGACGCAATCCGCCAGCCAGCCATAAGCCGAATCGCCAACCGAGACGTTATAGACGATGCTGCCATAGGCGGGCAGTAAAAATGGACTGCCATCGGCCGCCAGCGCATAAGGCATGGCCGGCAGCGGCGGCATCCGCGGCGGCGTGATGACGCCCTGTACCGAAACGCTGATTACTTGGTGGGCATTGTTTTTCGCGCTCATGATTCCTTCCGAATGTTCATGTAATTGGCAATATTGGCACTTGGGTCGATCACCCATTCGATGCAGGGCTCGGCACAGGTCATCAGCGTCAGGATGCCGGGTCCGTGCCCGGTCATGACCGAGTCGCCATGAATGCACAAACCGATGGTAACCGCGCCGGGTTTATAACCGCGGCCATAACGATGGTCGGCGTGGTTGATCACCACCAGGTCGCCCAGCAGCATCTGGTCGATGCCCAACTCCGCCATGAGTTCGCGGTCGCCGGACATCAAGTCCTGGTCGACGAAATCGGGGTTGAGCTCCGCGCCCGAGCCCATAATGCGGATGGGCAGCTCCATCGTCACAGGCACGCGAATCTTGCGCTCGTCGACCGCTTCAATCGGCAAGCTCTCGATCAGCTGCGGGCTGCATTTCTTGAGCGTGATATGCGGGTAATCCACCAGTTGCAAACCCTGCCCCATGGCCCGGATCTGTACGGCGTCGCCCACGGCGATCAAGTCCGCCACATCGGGCGGAAAATCCACCAGCAGCCGCGCGTGCTCGCCGGTGACGATGCCTTCCGTGCCTTTGGCCAAGCCGCTCATCAAAAAAGCTTGATTGCCCATGCAGGTCAGATAATGCATGGCGTAGTCGGCATCAAGGTCGGGATGGGCGATGGACGCGCCGGGTTCCAGGTGGTCGGCCGCCCAGCCAAAGGCGGCGTCGCCCACGCGGGCGTTGTAGATGAAGCCCGACATGCCCGGCAAGATCATCGCCTCGCCCGAAGCGTGGGGGATATACCCGCGCACCGTGGGCTGGCTGACATAACCGACGACAGCCATCTCGACGAGTTGGTCGGCGTTGGTCGCTAATCCCATAGAGGTCTCCTTTTATAAACTTTGTCGCTGCGCGCAAAACGAAACCTGCGCTTTTCGCTGGCAGGTTGCGGAAACGACGATATTGTCGACAATCTTGAATCGCGCTGAATGTAACATATTGAGTCTGGAATTACAAATTTGGGTAGTGTATCGAATTCGGTTGAAATTCAATTTCACCACAAAGACACAAAGGCACAAAGCACACAAAGAATATGGCATATCTCGATTAAGTTTCTCGGTGCTCTCGCAGGGCAATCGCATCAATATCCATAAATGACGAATTTATTATCAAACTAATAAATTGTAGGGGCGAGCCTTGGCTCGCCCATGAAATCTGGCAGAAAATCACCTTTTCATTGAGTCCTTTATTGACATATTTTCGGATATATCTCGGAGTTCTTGGCGCCTTAGTGTTGAGATAAGTTGATGCGATTGCCCTAGCATTTCTCGGTGTCCTCGATGGTATATATCTGTATCAACCGAAAAGGATACATTTCCCAAGTGTATGGGCAGGGCAATCGCATCAAAATATTTTAACCACAGAGCACACAGAGGGCACAGAGAATGATGTATTTTGCTGGCGATTGTCACATTGATCTGGAAATGTAGCCCGCAAATTGTAGGTCGTATTTCACGGGCGACATACTATGTCGCCCCTACATTTCGTAATTTTTCGCGGCGTACGACGCATAATCCATAAATGACGAATTTATCATCAATCCTACAAATCGTAGGGGCGAGCCCATGAAAGTTGGCGCAACATCGTGGGCGATTGACCCGCAGTGTCTACGCTCAGCACAGAATCGTCCCTGCATATCTGCCTTATTGCGCGCCGTAGGCATGTCCGGTTCGTTATTCTGCGCGAGCCGCGCGGATTCAGGCTCGCAAGCGCTTAAACCCTTATGGTAGGGTAAAGGCGATGACTTCGAGTACAAGGAGCGCGCCGCTTCACCCGTCCCGCTTATGGCAAAAGTCGCTTTAGACAGCCCTCTTTCCAAGAAATCCGCGCCAGCCAGCTCCCTTCTGCGCAGTATTACATTCCTCAAAAAGTACCGCAGCATCGCCCTCGGCGTATATTTGCTCGCTGTGCTGACGAATGGCTTTGCCGTCATCATTCCGCAGACCATCCGCTGGATCATCGACGCCGGCGTCATCCAGCAGAATAGAGACATTTTGCTGTCTTCGCTGCTGGGTTTGCTGCTGCTGACTGTGGTCAAGGGCTTGGTCGATTTTGTACTGGGCCGCTGGACGGAAGTGGCCTCCCAAGGTGTGGCTTACGACATCCGCAACGCCATCTTCGACAAGCTGAGCTCGCTCTCCTTCGCCTACCACGACCGGGCGCAAACGGGCCAGCTGCTGGCGCGTTCCATCTCCGATGTGGAGCGGATTCGCTTCTTGACCGGGCGGGCCTTTGTGCGCTTGTTCCAGCATTCGACGCTCATGCTGCTGACCTTTATCGCGCTGCTGCTGATGAACGCGCAGTTGGCGCTGCTGTCGATGCTGCTGATTCCGCTGCTGGCTTATGTGGCTTATCGGCTGGGCAGCATCTATCGGCCGCTGTCCCTGGACTTGCAGCATCAACTGGCGGAGATGACTACGGTGCTGGAGCAGAACTTGCGCGGCGCCAAAATCGTCAAAGCCTTCGCGCAGGAAGACGCCGAAATCGGGCGCTTCGAGGCGGAAAACAGCAAGTGGTTTCGGCTGGCGCAGCAGCAAGTCAAAGTGACGACGCAGCACATCCCGCTGCTCGATTTTCTTGCCAGCCTCAGCACAGTCGCGATTATCTGGCTCGGCGGACGGCTGGTGATCGAGAACCGCTTGACGCTGGGCGAGCTGGTGGCTTTCACCACCTACATCGGCCAGCTGATATCGCCGGTGCGGCGCTTGGGCGTGATCGTCCCGGCTGTGGCGATGGCGTCGGCTGCCGGCGAGCGCATCTACACCATCCTGGACGCGCAGTCCGAAGTCGTAGACGCGCCGCACGCGCGGGAGCTGCCGCAAATCGAGGGGCGCGTCCGCTTTGAAGGCGTGTCGTTTTCGTACTTTGACGGGCGCAATGTATTAAATCGGCTCGATTTCCAGGCCGAGGTCGGCGAGGTGGTCGCCTTGCTGGGCGCGACCGGCTCCGGCAAGTCAACCATCATCAACTTGATTCCGCGCTTCTACGATGTCAGCGCTGGGCGCATCTGCGTCGACGGCTACGATGTGCGCGATGTGACCATGAACTCGCTGCGCGATCAGATCGGGATTGTCTTGCAGGAGACGGTGCTCTTCGCGGCCAGCATCCGCGAAAACATCGCCTTTGGCCTGGACAATGTTTCCGATGGCGATGTCGTGGAGGCGGCCAAAGCGGCGCAGGCTCACGACTTTATCATGGCGATGGACAAGGGCTATGAGACCGAAGTGGGCGAGCGCGGCGTTACGCTGTCCGGCGGGCAGAAGCAGCGCATCGCCATCGCCCGCGCCTTGCTGAAAGACCCGCGTATCTTGCTGCTGGATGACGCCACTTCCAGCGTCGATACCGAAACCGAGCGGCTGATTCAACTGGCGCTGGAACGGCTGATGGTGGGGCGGACGTCGTTCATCATCGCGCAGCGGCTGAGCACAGTGCGGATGGCGGACAAGGTGCTGGTGCTGCAGGGCGGGCGCATCGCCGCGGCCGGCACGCACGAGGAATTGCTGCAATCATCGGGCCTCTACGCTGAAATCTATTATCGCAACCTGCGCGAGTGAATTGTTGACCGGAACTTAGGGTAAAATTACGATGCGCCATGATTGGACGCTGCTTTGCACGGAAGTCGAACCTGAAGACCATGGTACAATCACTTTGGGCAATGTGTTTTCGAGCCTGCAAGTCTACAGCCCGTTTGGAAATACAGAACAGGCGGAAACTGTTCTCTTTGATCCGCCGGCCATATTAGTGTCCCGATGGACGGCTGAGTTTGATGCCGACCGCAGGGTGCATCCGGCGATAGTTCAATTGTTGGCGCCTGGCGGCGAGCAGGTTTTGTGGACTAAACGGGTGGAACTCGACTTTCGGCATCAATCATCCCACCTTCTGATGCTCATCATGCAAGACTTGGAGTTTGTTGGTACGGGAACATACGAGTATCATGTTGTAATAGAAGAATTTGCTGTAATTGGTGAGTGGGGACGGGCCTGCCTCGCAATCAGCTAATTGGGAAGGAGTCAAGTTATCATGTCGGAACTTCGAGCAGAAATTGTTCATGATGTAAAAATTAGTGTATTTCACCTTACCCAAGATCGCGTCAGTTTTCCCAAAGACAAGGGATCGCCTCTACTCAAGCGGCTCGCGCCCAAGCGGCCTCCGCATAATCCTGCCTTGCCAGAGCAAAAGCCACAAGAATCCATGCGCGGCGACAATGACGAATAATCCAGCGCGCAAACGCTAAACGGAGACTGCTATCGGCTTCTCAATTGGCACATCGGGCCTGCGATCGGGCGGGCCGCGCAGCACTTTGGAAGGGTACGCCGAGAAAGTCGACGGGCGCAGCTTCAACCTGCGCGTGCTTTGGTACCTGCTGGTCTTTGTCCGCCCCTACGCCCTGCGCATGATTGGCGCCTTCTGCGCCATGCTGGCTGTCACCGGCTTGACGCTGTATACGCCCTATTTGGTCAAACAGGCGATTGACGGCCCCATCGCGGGCGGCGACATCCCGGGTTTGAACCAGATCGCCTTGCTGATGCTGCTGGCGTTCGTCGGCCTCTACCTGGGCTCAATGGCGCAGCGCTACCTGCTCAGCTGGGTGGGGCAGAAAGTCCTGGCCGATCTGCGCTTGGCGCTGTTCCGTCATTTGCAGGAACTGCCGCTAGCCTATCACGACAGTCATATCATCGGCGTGACGATTTCGCGGGTGATCAGCGATGTCGGCGTCATCAACCAGTTGCTGTCGCAGGGCTTGATTACGCTGACAGGCGACAGCCTCTTGCTGGCGGGCATCATCATCGTCATGCTCTCGCTTAACGCGCAACTGGCGCTGGTGACCTTCTCCATCATCCCGGTCATCGTGCTGGCGACCATGATATTCGCCCGGCGCGCCAAGGTGGCGTTTCGTAATACCCGCGCTCGCAATGCGACCATGATCGGCGACCTGGCTGAGAACCTCAGCGGCATCCGCGTCATCCAGGCTTTCGCCAACGAAAACAGCACCTCCGAGCGCTTTGACGAGGTGAACCAAGCCAATCGCGATGCTCATATCGACGCCATGTCCCTTTCGTTTATCTTCCTGCCGACAGTTGAGTTTCTCAGTATGGCGGCGACCGGCATCGTGCTGCTCTTCGGCGGCATCAGCGTGGCGCAGGGCAATCTGACGCTGGGCACGGTGATCGCCTTTCTGGCTTATGTAAATCGGTTTTTCTTGCCCGTGCAAGAGCTCAGCCAGCTTTACGCCACCATGCAGACAGCGATGGCGGGCGGCGAGCGCGTGATCAACCTGCTTAATACCGAGCCGGCCATCAAAGACCGCGATGACGCCGCGGAAATGCCGCCGATCGCAGGGCGGATCGAACTCCGCGCTGTTCAATTTGGATATCGCGAAGGGCTGCCCGTCTTGCGCGACATCAACTTGGAGATCCCGGCGGGCACGATGGTGGCGCTGGTGGGGCCCACAGGCGCGGGCAAAACCTCAATCGCCAATCTCATCGCGCGCTTCTATGACGTCAGCGAAGGCGAGCTGCTGATAGACGGCATTGACATTCGCGACGTCAAGCAGCGCTCTATGCGGGGGCAGATGGGCTTGGTCTCGCAAGACCCTTTCATCTTCGCCGGAACCATCGCCGACAATATCCGCTTCGGCAAACCGGAAGCCAGCCTGGAAGAAGTTGTCGCCGCCGGTGAATTGGCCAATGTCGCCGAGTTCGCGCGTGATTTGCCGCTGGGCTACGAGACGGAAATCTACGAAGACGGCGCTAACTTGTCGGTCGGGCAGCGACAGCTCATCTCGATCGCCCGCGCCATCCTGGCTGACCCGCGCATCTTGATTATGGACGAGGCGACATCAAGCGTTGATATGGTCACTGAAGCGCTGATCCAGGATGCGCTGAAGAAGTTGCTCACGGAGCGCAGCGCTATCGTGATCGCGCACCGGCTCAGCACCATCGTCAACGCCGATATGATCTGCGTGGTGGACGACGGGCGCATCAACGAGATGGGGACGCACGCCGAATTGCTGCGGCAGCGCGGGCTCTACTTCGAGCTATACGAGCGTCAATTCGTCGAAATGGCCGACTAGCTCCAGCCCTAGTGCGAAGCGACGTTGGTACGGCAGGGGCCCAGGGCAATCGCCTCAAAATGATTATGCGTCGTTCGCCGCGAAAACTGACAAAATGTAGGGGCGACATTGTATGTCGTCCGTGAAATACGACCTTCAATTTGCGGGCGATTGACCCGCAGTGTCTACGCGCGGCACAGAATCGCCCCTACATTTTCCAGAATGATGTGACCATAGCCAACATGAGACATTAATCTCTGTGTTCTCGGTGCCTCTGTGGTGAAATATTTTTGATGCGATTGCTCTGGGCAGGGGCCAGCCCTCTGTTTCATCCAGCGCATTTGATGGTAGAATTGGTTTGCTCGGAGGATGCGATTATGATGCTCGAAATCCCGGAAGATGTTGCGGAGCGCCTAAAAGCGCTGGCGAAGCAGAGCGACCGCGAAGTCGCTGATATTCTGCGTGAGATGCTTATGCGCTACGAGTCCGAAATTGCTGCCAAGGGCAGGCAATATGCCACAGCCGCTGACTTGGCGCGTGTTTCCAAAATAGCCGCTCTAGAGTTAGACGCGCTCCGCGTGGAGAATAGCGCTAACCCGCAGCCGACGAATACTGCCGCGAACAGCCGTGAGATTCTCAAAGAAATCTATGCGGAAAAGTTTGGCTCAGCGCATAAATGACGCTCATAGCTGACAGCAGCTTTGTCTACGCGCTCGTCAATTCTGAAGACGCTTGGCATCATGATGCTCAGCGTTTTTTGTCGAACAGTACTGAAGTCATTCTGGTTCCAAATGTCGTCTTGCCTGAAGTCTGCTACCTTATCACGCGCGACTTTGGGCATCGCGGTATTGGGAAAGTTCTTGAGTCGTTTGCGCAATTGGGCGCCTTGTTTGAACCTATAGTGATGGCGGACCTGGACAGAATACATGAAATCGTCTCCACCTACGCCGATGCCGAACTGGACATCGTCGACTGCTGCATCATGGCCATCGCCGAGCGCTTGAACTTGACGCGCATAGCCACCTTCGACCGGCGCGACTTTGCTATGGTTCGGCCGCGCCACTGCGACTTTCTCAAACTCCTGCCCTGACCAATTCCCCCACGTCCTGTCAGCATAGTGAGGTACTTGCCGCAAGACACCCGCGCACGGCATGGATTTTCGTATCAGTCCAACTCCACCCGCGGGTTCAGCAGCGCGTAAGCCAGATCGGCGCAGAGGTTGGCGAAGAGGATGATGGTCACCGTGACCATGACGATAGCCTGAACCAGCAGCAAATCGCGGCGTTCGATGGCGGCGATCAGCAGGCTGCCCAGCCCGGGGAAGCCGAAGACTACTTCAATGACGACTAGCCCGCTGATCAGCCAGGTGATGCTGAGGGCGATGACGGTGACGGTGGGCAGCAGGGCGTTGCGCAGGACATGACGCCAGATGACCGTGCGCCAGGCGATGCCCTTGAGCGCGGCGGTGCGTACGTAGTCGCGCTTTAGTTCTTCGATGACGCCGGCGCGGGTCAAGCGCGAGATGTAAGCCAGCATCACCAGCGTCGCGGCGAAGGCCGGCAGCCAGAGCGCGGGCAGCATTTCGCTGAAGGAAGCGTTGGCGGGCACGGCGGAACTGGCCGGGAACCACCATCCCAGCGCCTCCGCCAGCGCGCCACGCCCCCAGCGCAGCGCCACGATGTTGATCAAGAACAGACCCGTGACAAACTCGGGCAGGCTGACCACCGAAAGCGTCAGCAGCGAGATGAGGATATCGGGCAGTTTATTCTCGCTGAGTCCGGCGATGACCCCCAGAACAAGCGATATCGGCACGGACAGCAGCAGCGCCACCGCGGCCAGCCGAGCCGAATTGACCGTGCGCTCGGTGATGAGCTGGCGGTTGCGCGCGCCGCGGAAAGCGATCGTCTCGCCCCATTCGCCGCGCAGGAAGTTCCCCAGCCAGGTCACGTACTGCTGCGGCAGGGGGGCGTTTAAGCCGAGTTGGTCGCGGATTTCTTCCACTTGCGCCTCGGTGGCTTCGCGCCCGCCGGCGATGACCCGCGCCGGATCCCCCGGCAGGACGCGCAGCAGCAAGAAGATCATCAGCGAACTCAACAAATAAGTGAAGAAAAAGAAGACCAAGCGGCGGCGCAGAAAATGCAGCATCTCGGCTAGTTGCTCCTTTCCGCTGGAACCAGATCGGATTGCAGCGTCGCCAACTCTTCCAGCGGGATGTGGCAGCGGATGCTATGGCTCTGGTCGACTTGGCGCCAGGGCGGCTCTTCGCGCTCGCAGATGTCGCCGATCTTGCGCGGGCAGCGGGTATGAAAACGGCAGCCGCTGGGCAGGTTTTGCGCGCTGGGCAGGTTGTCGCTGAGCAGGATGCGCTCGGTTCTATGCAGGGGATCAGCCACTGGAATCGCCGAGACCAGCGCTTCGGTATAGGGGTGATAAGGCGGCTGGAAAAGCTCGCGCGCCGCGCCGACTTCGCACAACTGGCCCAGGTACATCACCGCCAGTGTATCCGCCAGGTAACCGACGACCGACAAATCATGCGAGATAAAGAGGTAGGCGCTGCCATGCTCTGCCTGCAATTGCGCCAGCAGGTTGAGGACGGCCGACTGCACCGAGACATCCAACGCGGAGACCGGCTCGTCGCAGATAATAAGCGCCGGGTTGGAGGCGAAGGCGCGGGCGATGGCGACGCGCTGCTTTTCCCCGCCGCTCAGTTCATCGGGATAGCGTTCAGCGTATTCCGCGCGCAGGTTCACGCGCTCCAGCAGGTCCAGCGCTTCGGCATCGGCGGCCTCGGGCGACAGGCCGCTCAGCTTGATTAAGGGACGGCGGATGGCCTGGCGCGCCGAGAGATAAGGATTCAGCGAGTTCTGCGGGTTCTGGAAGACCATTTGCAGGCTGGAAAGTACATCGGGGCTGCGCTCGCGCACGCTGTTGCGCACGTCTATGCCCAGCAGCTCAATTTTGCCGCCGCTGCGCTGCTCCAGCCCGATGATGACGCGCGCCAGGGTGGTCTTGCCGCTGCCGCTTTCGCCGACCAGCCCCAGCGTTTGCCCGGCGCGCAGCTGCAGATCGACGCCGTCGACAGCCCGAATCGGCGTGGGCGTGACGCGCCGCAGCGCTTCGCCTACTGTCGGCGCCACCGGGAAATGTTTGCTCAAGTCGCTGACGCGCATGAGGGCGCTAGCGGGATTACCCCCACCCCAATCCCCTCCCCCATTAAGAGGGAGGGGCTTTTTTCTCCCCTTTTGGTATACATCCACCGTGAGACCGGGGGACGAGGGGGCGCTGGGGTTTGGGGGTGGGGCGTTGCTGACATCCTGCCAGCGGTGGCAGCGCGCCAGGCGTTCACCCGGCAGGCGTTCCAGCGGCGGTTTTTCGCTGCGACAGCGGTCAATGACGAGCGGGCAGCGGTTGGCGAAGACACAGCCGCCTGCCTGCTGCGTCAGCGCTGGCGGATTGCCGCTTATGGATTGCAAAGGCGCCTGGTGTTTGCGCTGGCCCGGCTTGGGTACACTGCTGAGTAAGCCGCGCGTATAGGGATGACGCGGCTGCTGAAACAGCTCGTGAACATCCGCCTCTTCCATGATCTCGCCAGCGTAGAGCACCAGCACGCGCTCGCATAATTGCGCCACCACGCCGAGGTTGTGCGAGATATAGATGACGCCGGTATGACGGTCGGCGATCAGGCCGCGCACCAGGTCCAGGATGACGGCTTCGGTAGTGACATCGAGGCCCGTGGTCGGCTCGTCCAGGATGAGCAAATCAGGGTTGCTGATCAAAGCCATGGCGATGACGACGCGCTGCTGCATGCCGCCGCTGAGTTCATGCGGGTAACGCTCGGCGACCCGCTGCGGATCGACCAGGTTGACGTGCTGGAACATGTCGATCATGGCGTCGTAGGCGGCTTTGCCCTCGATATCTTCGGCGGCTTTGAGGACCTCGGTGACTTGGCGGCCGATCTTGATCGACGGGTTGAGGGCGGCTCCGGCGTTCTGCGGCACGAACTTGATGCGCTTGGCCCACAGGCGGCGCATGTCGGCATTCGACTTGGCTAGCAGGTTTTCACCGGCGAAGCTCAGCACGCCGCCGCTTTCGACGCGCCCATTGCTGCTAAGATAGCGCATCAAGGCCAGCGCCACGGTCGACTTGCCCGAGCCCGATTCGCCCACCAAGCCATAAATCTGCCCCGGCTGCAATTGCAGGCGGAACTCGCGCACTGCCGGAATCCACTCGCGGTTGATGCGATAACTGACCGTGAGCTTATCGACATGCAGCAAAGCAGCGTCCACGGCGTCCATGGCTTAGGCGCCCTTCTGTACGGCGCGGCGGATGCCGTCCGACATGAGATTGACGGCGATGACCAGCACGGCGATCGCCAGCGCCGGGAACTCCAGCGCCCAGGGCGTCAGCTGATAGAAGCCGCCGCGATTTTCATTAACCATCAAGCCCCAGTCGGGTGATGGCGGGCGCGCGCCAAAGCCCAGGAAACCCAGCGAAGCCACCAGAAAGATAGCGTAGGAGAAGCGCAGCGACGCTTCGACCACCAGCGCGGGTATCACCGAGGGCATGATTTCGCGGAAGATGATGTACAGCTTGCTTTCGCCGCGGATCTCAGCCGCTTCTACAAATTCGCGGGTTTTAATATCAAGCGTGGCGCTGCGGGCGACGCGGGCCACGATCGGGATGTAGAGTGCGGAAATGACCAGCAGCACGACATTATCAGCCAGCCCGGCTTGCCAACTGCCGGCTGCGAAGTCGAGATTGCGGATGATGCCGACAAGCACCAGCGCCAGCAGCAGCGCGGGAATCGCCAGCAAAGCGTCGATGACCCGCCCGAGGATTTCATCCACCCAGCCGCCGGCGTAGCCCATGTAAAGGCCCAGCGCCGAGCCGAGTACGACGCTGACCAGCGTGCCCAGGCCGGCGATGCGGAAAATGCTGCTGGCGCCCAAAATGACGCGGCTGTAGACATCCCGCCCCAGGCGATCGGTGCCGAAGGGGTGCTCGCCCAGCTGCAGCGCGCCGATAACCAGTGTCGGCGGCAGACGGACAGCGTGGCTTTGATCATTGGGATTGGCATGCGGCGCCAACTGTGTGCCGAAGAGCGCGAGCAGCAAGAAGAAGAACACCAGCACCGTACCCAGAGCCGATTGCGGCTGGCGCAGCAGTGTCCTTATCAGGTGGGCCAGGCTGCGGGTAACTTGGCTTGAGGGCATTGGATTACATATACCCCTATCCCCCGTCCCCCATTATGAGGGACGGGGGACCGCAGCAGTGGCCTGTCTTGGACAGGGCTAGAGCGGGCAACTAGCCGACCAGCGCCTGATGCAGATTCGTGCGGCCGGCGAAGGGCTGCAATTCCACGCCGCTGATATTGCGGGCCAGCACCATGAATTGCGCGAAGAAATAGGGCACCACTATCGGACCCTCGTCCAGGAAGATCTGCTGAATCTCCTTATAGGTGGCGGCGCGCTCGTCCTGATCGAGGGAAGTTCGGGCGAGTTCAATCAACTCGTCGAGGCGGGCGTTGCTGTAATGCGATTCGTTCCAGGGCGCTTCCGAGTGGTAAGCCAGATCAAGGTAGATCTGCGGGATCGGCCGCGCGCCCCAGCCAGTCACACCCAGGTCGACTTCCATCCAGGCTTCCGCCCAGTAGGTGTTTTCGTCTTCGAGTTGGACTTCGACGCGGATGCCGGCTTCTTCCCATTGGGCGGCCATCGCTTGCGCCAAATCCGGCCAGCTGCCGCTGTTCGGCGTATGCAAGACCATGTCGAGGCCTTCGGGGTAACCGGCTTCGGCCAGCAAGGCGGCTGCCGCTGCCGGATCGCGCGCCGGCACTACGGCATCGGCCAGGAAATATTGTCCGAAGGACGGTCCTATTGGCGAGTCCTTGCCCAGGGCGCCGAAGCCAAGCTGGACGCGCTCCCAGAGGGCATCGCGGTCGGTGGCCAACTTGAAGGCTTTTTGTACGCGCGGGTCGTTGCCCGGCGCCCGGTCGGCGCGCAGACGGGTTAGATGGTGCCCGCTGGTGGGGATGTCTGTGGTATGGAAGTTGGCATCGCCGCTGAAACCCAGGAAGCTGGAGTTGTCCAAGCGCATGATGCCGTCAGCCGTACCGCCTTGCACGGCGGCAATGCCCGCCTGTTGATCGTCGAAGAAGATGAACTCGAGGCGGTCGATGCTGGGCGCGCCTCGCCAGTAATTCTCGTTGGCGCGCATGATGGCGCGGTCGCCGGCGATCATCTCCTCAAATACGAAGGGTCCGGAGCCATTGAAGTCGACGCCGACGTTTTCAGCGCCACTCTTGAGAATGACGAATTGATTGGAAGTCAAGTTGTAGAGATAGTCGGGGTTCGGCTCGCTCAGTGTGATAGCGATTTGACTGTCGCCGGCTGCTTCAAAAGTCCCGGCGGCGATCAAGCTGGCCAGCGTGCTCTCGGATTCTTGATGCCACTCTACGGTCCAGAGCACATCATCAACCGTGACCGGGCTGCCATCATGCCAGGTTGCGTCATCGCGCAGCTGCAGGGTATAGACCAAGCCGTCGTCGCTCAGCTCCCATGACGAAGCCAGCCGCGGCACGAGATTGGCTGCGGCGTCGGTCTCGATCAGATAATCGTAGACGGCGTTCAAGATGGCGATTTCGCTGTCACCGGAAGCCGAGCGCGGGTCCAGCTGTGCCGGCGTCAGCCAGGCCAGGCGCAATGTGCTGCTGTCTTGCGCGCTGGCGATGCCGCCCAGGGGCGCCAGTGATACTGTGCCTACGGCAGCCGCCGCGCCGGCAGCGAAAATGTTGAGAAATTCACGGCGGGATACTTGACTGGCGGGGTTGCTGTTTCTGTTCTTCACGATGGTCTCGTCCTTTTACATTTGTGGATTGAAAGGCAACTGGGTGGCTGCGGACGGGGAAGGGCAATCGACCAAGGCAAAGCGCTAGTTTTAGCGTTGTGGCGGCGCCAGGGATCGTTCGCAGCCTTGACGGATGAGCCGGCGACTGACTGCCATTGCCTCCCTTTTCAAAAGACCCAAGCCGGGCAATCGCCTGTACGCGCCGCATTATGGCATAGGATGGCGTGGATTGGAAACATATAACTTCGGCTGAGAGGCGATTTCCGTTGAATTGACGGGGTCTGCCTCGTTATCCAACATTCTCAGTAAGTGCAAGTAAGTCTTGCAATTACTTGCCACAGTCGCTGGCAAGTCACGACTTGGCTCACACAAAATAGGAAATCCAATGCCGCGCGCGTAAGGGCGAGCCGGTGGCTCGCCCCTACATATTCTTTGTGTCTTTGTGCCTCTGTGGTGAAAAATAATTGATGCGATTGCCCGGCATGGATCGCGACAGCTTTTGACTTAGCCCGTGAGATTGGCTATCCTCAGTGGAAGTCCACTGATATTTTATGTGAACGCCATGCGCGATTTGGGCGCGGCGCGTTTCAAACTTGTATCCGCGCAACGAACGCTGAAATATGCCAAACCACCCTGTCATTGCCGCTGTCGGCAGCACCGCCATCGCATCGGAACACCGCGGCTGCAACGCCCGCGACTTAATGGCGGAGGCGGTTCTCGACTGCCTGGCGGACGCCGGCCTGGACGACCTGTCGGCGGTTGAGCACGGCTTGGCCAGCTACGAAAGCGACCACTTCAATTTGCAGATGACGTTGGGGGCGATTCTGCAAGATACCATCGGCTTAACGCCCAAACCGAGCGTGCGCATCGAAGGCGGCGGGGCGACCGGCGCGCTGGCTCTGCGGTCGGCCTGGGCGCATGTCGTCAGCGGCTTGTGCGATTCCATCCTGGTGTATGGCGTGGAGAAAAATGGCAGAGGCGTATCGTCGCGCACGGCCAATCAGCTTTTCGCGCTCTCGGCTGATGTCGACTGGGAGATGATGATCGGCGGCACTTATACCGGCTTCTACGCGGCGATGATCCGCGCCCACATGGCGGCTTTCGGCACGACTGAGCGGCAATTCGCCCATGTCGCCGCGCGCAACCGCCGCAACGCCGGCTTCAACCCCATCGCGCAGAAGCCGATGGACATCAGCATTGACGATGTGCTGGCTTCGCTGCCCATAGCCGAGCCTTATAAGCTGCTGGATTGCAGCCTGCTCAGTGATGGCGCCGCCTGCATCTTGCTGTCGACCGAGGACTGGGCGCAGGCGCATTGCCCGCGTTTCAGCGAGCGTCCGTCGGTCTACTTCAGCGCGTCCGGCTGCGGCACGGATACCATGCGCCTGGGCGACCGCTACCCGCAGATTACGAATTTCCGCGCCAAGCGAGAGGCCGCTCGCCAAGCTTACGAGATGGCCGGCATCAGCCAGCCGCTGGCACAGATTGATGTCGCCGAGCTTTACGACAGCTACAGCGGCGTCGAGATTCAAGCCGTGGAAGACCTGGGTTTCGTCGCCGAGGGCTTGGGCGGGCCGGCGGTCGCGAGCGGCGCATTTGACTTGGACGGCGACTTGCCCGTCAATACCAGCGGCGGCTTGCTGGGGCGGGGGGCGCCAGTGGGCGCGACCGGTATCTTGCAGGCGATTGAAGTAACGCAGCAGCTTTGGGGCGCTGCCGATGCTCGGCGTCAAGTATCGGGCGCTCGCCGCGGCTTGACCGACACGCATGCCGGCATCGCCAGCATCAGCGTCGTTAACATCTTCGAGCGCGGTGATTAAAGAGCTTGCTATGACAGCCAAGGTCAGCAGCCAGATTGAGATCGCCAAAATTGACAGCGGCGCCGCGACAGACCCCTGGCATGACTTCCGCCAGGTCGAGCGCATCACGCTGGAGCTGACGCAAGGCTACAAATACAGCCTGGGCAAATACTCCCGCTTTTTCATCGCCTTGGAGCAGGGGCGCTTTCTGGCGACGCGCTGCGGAACTTGCGCCAAGGTCTACGCGCCGCCACGGCCGCTTTGCCCGGCTTGCCTGCTGCCGACCGCCTGGGAGGAGCTCGCTGGCGAGGGCGCCGTCGAGACTTGGTCCGTGCTGCATTTTTCGCCGGGCAGCAACGCCGACGTCCGCGCGCTGGAGACGCCCTATGTGCTGGCTTACGTGCTGCTTGATGGCGCCGACACGCTCTTCCCGCATCTGCTCAAAGCGCCGCCGCAGCAAGTCGCGCGGGGCCTGCGCGTACGGGTTGCCTACAGCGAGGAGCCGGTGCAGCATCCGATTCACCTGATGTACTTTGTGCCCGTTACGACTTGAAGGAGACGCCATGACCGCGCGCGTACACAAATTGATCAACCGGCCGGAGGATCTGGTCGACGAGATGCTGGAGGGCTTTTGCGCCGCGCACAGCGATATCGCGTGCCTGGTTGATAAGCGGCTGGTCATGCGCGCCCAGCCCAAAGCGCCGGGCAAAGTCGGCTTGGTCATCGGCTGCGGCAGCGGCCACGAACCGGCCATGACCGGCTGGATCGGCGAAGGGCTCTTTGACGTCAATATCGCGGGCGAGATCTTCGCCGCGCCGGGGCCCGAGCTGATGGTCCAGGGCATCCGCGCGGCCGAAAATGGCGGCGGCGTGCTGATTTGCGTCTCGCATCACGCCGGCGACTTGCTCAATGCCGAGCTGGCGCTGGAGCTTTGCCAAGCCGAGGGCATCGACAATGTGGACATGGTCGTCCTCTACGACGATATCTCCAGCGCGCCCAAGGGGCGAGAGCCGGAACGCCGCGGCACCGCCGGCTTGTTCTTCGTTTGGAAGCTGCTCGGCGCCTTCTGCGAGGGCGATGGCGACCTGGCATCCGCCAAAGCGCTGGCGGAGAAAGTCCGCGACAATACCCGCAGCCTGGCCATGTCCCTCAGCTCCTGCGCCAGCCCGGTCTCCGGCGAAGTCATGTTTGAGATGGCGCCGGACGAAATGGAAATCGGCATGGGCTTGCACGGCGAAGTCGGCATGGGGCGGCAGAAAGCCCTGGGCGCGGACGAGACTATCGACTTGATGCTGCCGCCGCTGCTGGAGGACTTGCCCTTCCAAGCCGGTGATGAAGTCTTGGTGCTGCTGAATAACAGCGGCAGCCTGACGCTGATGGAGCTCTTCGTCTTGTACAGGCGCGCCGCCGCCAAGCTGGCTGAGGCCGGTATCAGCGTCTACCGTTCCTGGATCGGCCCCTACGCCACCACGCAGGAGATGGCGGGTTTCGCGCTGTCGCTCTGCCGCGTGGACGAGCAGATGAAAGCGCTGTGGGACGCGCCGGCTAATGGCGCTTATATGAAGCAGCTATGAGCTCTATCGGAGCGGAAGAATTACGCGCCTTGATCCAGGCCATGGCCGAGCGGGTCGGCGCCGAGCGTGATGCGCTCAATCGGCTGGATGCGGCTCTGGGCGATGGCGACCACGGCGCCAGCATCAGCACAGCTTTCGCCGTCGCTGTCGAAGAGATTGAGGCGCTGGAGCAGCCTAACCTGAGCGCGATCTGGCTGACGACCGCCAAGGCGCTGATGAACCGCATGGGTGGCGCGTCGGGCGCGATATTCGGCACTTTCTTCCTCAAAGGCGTCGCGAGTTTGCGGGATGCCGACCGCTTGCATAAAGACGCCATGGGGGCGCTGCTGGCGGTTGGTTTGGACGGCGTAAAAGCGAGGGGCAAGGCGGGCGTCGGCGACAAAACAATGGTTGACGCGCTGGCGCCGGCGGTCGCGGCTTTTGCCAGCGCTGACGACTTTGCGTCGGCTTGGCGGGCGGCGGCGGCGGCGGCGCGTTCTGGCGCGCAATCAACGCGAGACCTGGTGGCGCGGCAGGGACGAGCCAAGTTCCTGGGCGAGCGCGCCATCGGCCTGCAAGACCCGGGCGCGACAACCATCGCCCTAATGTTCGAGGCTTCACACTTATGGTGGAAGGAGAACAAGCAATGACAAGGTACAGACTGCGGGTTGGTTATATCGGCACTTCTATCTCGTCCTATTTCGCTGACGAATACGATCAACGGTCACGGGCAATGGCCGGCTTGGAGAAACTGGCGGCCGAACTGGACTTCGACCTGGTGGCCATCAGCGACGAGATGATGACCGAAGCGGCATCCGTGCAAGCCGCCGAGTATTTCCGCGCCGAGCAGATAGACTTCCTGCTCTTGCAGACGGCCGCCTGCAGCATGGGCGAGCAACTGCTGCCCCTGGTCAAAGCGGCGCCGCGCATGGGCTTATGGGCCACGCCCGACCCGGAACAAGAGGGCGAGATCAAGCTGCACTCGGTCGTCTCAATGAGCCACTTCGCCGCCATCCTCAAGCGCTACCTGAAGCACGAGGACATCCCTTTCAAGTGGTTCTACGGGCATGTCGAGACGGCCGAATTTCAAACACGCTTCGCCGTCACCATTCGCGCTTTGAAAGCGGTCAAGAATATCGAGCGTTCGCGCATCGGCTGGATCGGCAACTTGTCGCCCGGCTTCAATGACATGATCTTCGACGAGCGCTTGCTGCGCAGTCGGCTGGGCATCGCCGTGCTGCCGCATGAACTGGCGGAATTGGTCGAGCGGGCCAAAGGCTATGACGCCCAGCCGGTGCAGGCGGCTATCAACGAGATCAAGTCGGCGGCCAGCGCCATCACAGTGACCGAGGACAGCGCCTTCGACCGTGTGACCCGCTTGTATCTGGCTCTGCGCGATATGGCGCGCGACTTCGAATACGATGCGCTGGCGGTGCAGTGCTGGCCCAATTTCCAGTCTTACTACCGCGTGGCGCCCTGCATGGCTTACAGCTGGCTGGGCAGCGAAGATGGCATCGCCGTCTCCTGCGAGGGCGATGTGCTGGGCGCGGCCAGCATGTACCTGCTCAATCTGCTGACCGGGCGCGACGGCTCGTCAACGCTGCTGGATATGACCGCGCTCGACCCGCAAACGCAAGCCATGCTGATGTGGCATTGCGGAGTCTCGCCACGGCACTTCGCCAACGACGACGGCATCAAGTGGGTCGATCACGTCACGCTGGGGCGCAAGGGCGCGGACGGGCCTTATGGCGTGGCTGGCGATCAAGTCTTCGCCGCGCAGGAGACCAGCGTCAGCTATATCGGCGATGACGGCGGCAGCCTGCTGGTCATCCGCGCCGATATCATCGAGCACGCCATAAAAGGCTTCGACGGCACCCGCGGCTGGTTCGCCCAATTCGAGCTGAATAAGAAGCCGATCTCGCTGATGGATATGGTCAACACGCTCACAGTCCGCGGGCACGAGCACCATTTCGCGGTCGGGCAGGGCGATGTTACCGACGAGCTGATGGAATTCGCCGCCTGGAAGGGCATGCGCCTGATCGAGCACGTGCCGCAGACCAATTTTCTGCAATTGGAAGGTGTTAATGTATAATCGGTTGGTCTCGCCCATTTCGGGCGTTCGCAAGTTCCCTGTTCAACTAGCACATTGAAAGGCATAGATATGTTTGCAAAGAAGTTGCATCTTCTGCTGATTTTGCTCTTGGCGCTGGCTCTGGCTGTCTTTGGCGCGGCAGCGCAGGACGACATGATGGACCCGCCGCCCGGCTTCGACAGCTGGGACGCGGTCGTCGCCGCCGCCGATGGCATGACCGTCAATTGGTATATGTGGGGCGGTTCGGACCGCATCAACGATTTTGTCGACCGCACCTACGGCATCCCGCTGATGGAAGAGTACAACGTCACGCTGAATCGCGTGCCGCTGGCTGATACCGTCGACGCCGTCAATCAAGTCTTGAGTGAAGCCGAAGCCGGCGTCGAAGGCGATGGCGGCGCCATTGACATGATCTGGATCAATGGCGAGAACTTCTTCACGCTCAAGCAAGCCGAATTGCTCTACGGTCCCTGGGCGGAGAGTATTCCCAACAGTGTCTACGTCAATTGGGACAACCCGGCTTTGAACCTGGACTTTGGTCGTCCGGTCGATGGCTATGAGAGCCCCTGGTCCGGCGCGCAATTCCACTTCATCTACGATTCCGCGCGCATGTCCGAGGACGATCTGCCGCGCAGCTACGCGGAACTGAGCGACTGGATCGCCATGAACCCGGGCCGCTTCTCCTATATCGCTCCGGGTCCAGGCGCATTCCAGGGTACGCGCTTTGTTAAGCAGGCGCTCTTCGAAATCAGCGGCGGCCAAAGCCAGTGGATCGGCGAGTTCAATCAGGAACTCTACGATGAACATGCGCCAGCGCTCTGGGATATGCTCAATAGCTGGGAAGAGAATCTGTGGCGCGGCGGCGAAACCTATCCCGCCTCGATCGGTGAAATGCACGAGCTCTTCGCCAATGGCGAGATCGACTTCACCATCACGCAAGCGATTTCTGGCGCGGGCGCGCCCATCGCCGCCGGCACGATCCCGCCCAGCAGCCGCGCCTTCGCCTTCAAAGACAATATGATTGGCGATTTCAACTATGTCGCCATCCCCTACAACGCGCCCAACAAGGCAGCCGCGCTGATGTTGGCGGATTTGATTTTGCGCCCCGACCGTCAAGCGGAGCAGGTTGTGCCCGAGAACGGATTCGGCCTGGCTTTCGGCATTGATGTCAGCCGTGTCACCGACGAAGCCGACTTGGCTGCGCTGGAAGCGGCTGTCAACAGCCTGGGCGATGCCGCGGCTGATCCCGCTGATTTGGCCGCTTCGCTCGTCTCGGACATCGCTGCCGAGTACCAAGCGCTAATCGAAGCCGACTGGGAAGCCAAGGTCCTGCAGAACTAAGCCAGCGCTGCTGCATCGAAACCAAAGGAAAAGCCTCTCCACAATACCAGGAGAGGCTTTTTATTTTGGCGCGAATGGCTGCCGGCTGTCATTAAATGAAGCAGCCGGCCAGGACCGCGCTAGCCGCAATCCTCATCAACCGGGGCGGTGTAATACGCGCTGACCCAGCCCTGCCGGCCACGGTATTCAACTAGCAACCAGTCTTCCCAGCTGTCATGCACGTTTACGGTCGCCCCAGCTGGCAATGTCAGCAGATATTGCCCGCCCGGGCTGGCGCGGAAATTGAGCGGGTCGGTAGTGGTCACCCGGCAGACGTCGTTCGCTGGCGCGGGTGTTGATGTTGGAATGGGAGTAGCCTCCGCCAGAGTTGCTGTCTGTGTGCGCAGCAAGACCAAGGCGCCGGCGCGGTCGATCTGGGAGCAGTACCTGCCGTCGCGGATGTACGGGCTGATGCTAGTCTGCTGGCGCGGGGCATAGGCGGCATCAAGGAAGACCAAGTCCCCAGCTTGCTTGAAGCAGACTTCAAAATAGCCCCGCACCCAGCCCCAGACATCGACGCCCAGGACAATTCCGCGGGCAATCAAGTCGCTGTCGCCGACCCCGGCCGGATCAAGGCATTGCACATTAAGGCCCATCGGCTGCGGGCTAATGGCGATCAGCGCTTTCTGTTCATCCGTGCAGTTGAATTGGGGCGGGCTGGGCGTGGCGCTCAGATCACTTGCCGCTCCATCGCCGCTCGGCGCGGAACCCGAACTGACGCCAGCCTGGCCGGGATTGGCAACTGGTGGCTCGTCCGGCTGATCCGGCTCAATTTGGAAATCAATGGCGGCTGGGGCCGATCTCCCGCTGGGATTCTTGGCTCGCACTTCAAATCTGTATGGCATGTTCGGGGACAGCCCGGTTACGACATAAGAATTGACATTGCCGACATCCATCCAACTGCTGAGCGCGCTGATCGAAACCGCCTGGCTGCTCGGTTGCTCTGATGCGGGCGCGCCCTTTATCTCGTAGGAATCAGCCCTGTCGGAGGGCGCCCATTCGACTTCAACACTATTGGGCTGGGTCGGGCTGGCTTGCAATCGGGAAGGGGCAGCAGGCGGTTCGGGCAGCGTCCTGGCTGTGACGGAAATGCTGGCAGAGGTTGTTTGGTTGTTTTTAGCGCGTACGCTTAGCGTGTACTCGGTGTCTGCGCTAAGCCCGCTGAATGTATAGCTGGCGACATCGCCGGCATCCGTCCAGCCGCTGAGCGCGCCGCCATCGACTTCGTAACTGGTCGCGCCGGCGGATTTCGTCCAGCTCAGCGTAATCGCAGCGCGGGTGATGCCGCTGGTGGCGACATCGGCGGGGCTGGCCAAGCTGGCGGGCTGCGTGGACAGCGTCCTGGAGGAGACGGAAGCGGCCGCGGTTGTGCCCGTGCTGCCGACCGCCCGCACTTGCAGGGTATATTGGGTGTTGGCGCTTAAGCCGGTGAATTGGTAGCTGGCGACATCGCCGACATCGGTCCAGCCGCTGAGCGCGCCGCCATTCACTTCGTAGCTGGTCGCGCCGGCGGACTTCGTCCAATTCAGCGTGATGGCGGTCTGGGTGATGCCGCTGGTGCTTAGCCCAGTTGGCACGACGGGCAAAGTTGCTGAGATGCCCTGCGCGGTTGAGGATTCGCCGCCGCGGTTCTTTGCCCGCACTTGCAGGGTATATTGGGTGTTGGCGCTCAAGCCGGTGAATTGGTAGCTGGCGACATCGCCGACATCGGTCCAAGCGTTGAGCGCGCCGCCATTCACTTCGTAGCTGGTCGCGCCGGCGGATTTAGTCCAGTTCAACGTGATGGCAGTTTGCGTGGCGCCGCTGACAGCCAATCCGGTTGGGGCGGCTGGGGCGTTGGGCAGGGTGCTGGCGCTGACGGAAGCCGCCGCGGAATCGCCACCCGCGTTAAAGGCGATGACTTTCAGCGTATAGCTCGTATCGGCGCTCAAGCTGCTGAAGGTGTAAGTCGCGACATCGCTGAGCGTGGTCACGGTTCCGCTGTTCACCTGGACTTTGTAGCCTGTTGCGCCAGTCGATTTTGTCCAACTCAGCGTGATTGCGCTTTGTGTCTCGCCGCTGGCTGCCAGTCCGGTTGCCGCGGCTGGCGGGGAGACCAGGGTGGTGGCGCTGATAGACGCCGAAGCCGAATCGCCGGTATCGTTGCTGGCGACAACTTCCAGTGTATAGGCGGTATTGGCGCTCAAGCCGCTGAAGGTATAAGTCGCGACATCGCCGAGCGTCGTCCAACTGTCGCTGCTGTCTTTTCGTACTTTGTAGGCGGTGGCGCCGGTCGACTTGGTCCAGTTCAGCGTGATGCTGTTATGGCTAAGGCCGCTGGTCGTCAAACCCGTGGGCGCGGCCGGCGCCGGTGGCGGGCTGGCCAGGGTGGTGGCGCTGATTGACGCCGCGGCCGAATCGCCAGTAATGTTGCTGGCGACAACTTCCAGCGTATAGGCGGTGTTGGCGCTCAAGCCGCTGAAGGAGTAAGTCGCGACATCGCCGAGCGTCGTCCAACTGTCGCTGCTGTCTTTTCGCACTTTGTAGGCGGTGGCGCCGGTTGATTTGCTCCAGTTCAGCGTGATGCTGTTATGGGTAAGGCCGCTGGTGGTCAGCCCGGTGGGCGCGGCCGGTGCCGGTGGCGGGCTGGCCAGGGTGGTGGCGCTAGTTGACGCCGCGGCCGAATCGCCGCCACTGTTGCTGGCTAGCACCTCCAGCGTATAGGCGGTGTTGGCGCTCAAGCTGCTGAAAGTGTAAGTCGCGACATCGCCGAGCGTCGTCCAACTGTCGTTGCTGTCTTTTCGTACTTTGTAGGCGGTGGCGCCGGTCGACTTTGTCCAGTTCAGCGTGATCGCCGTCTGGCTGATGCCGCTGGTACTCAAGCCCGTGGGCGCGGCGGGCGCGTTCACCAAGGTTCTGGCGCTGACCGAGGCCGCGGCCGAGTCCCCGCCCGCGTTGCTGGCGATGACTTTCAGCGTATAGGCGGTATCCGCCGTCAAGCCGGTGAATTCGTAAGTGGCGACATCGCCGAGCGTCGTCACCGTGCCGCTGTTGGCTTGGACTTTGTAGGCGGTGGCGCCAGCCGACTTCGTCCAGTTCAGCGTGATGGCCGTCTGGCTGATGCCGCCGGTACTCAAGCCCGTGGGCGCGGCGGGCGCGTTCACCAAGGTTCTGGCGCTGATCGAGGCCGCGGCCGAATCCCCGCCCGCGTTGCTGGCGATAACTTTCAGCGTATAGGCGGTATCCGCCGTCAAGCCGGTGAATTCGTAAGTGGCGACATCGCCGAGCGTCGTCACCGTGCCGTTGTTGGCTTGCACTTTATAGGCGGTTGCCCCGGTCGACTTTGTCCAGTTCAGCGTGATGGCCGTCTGGGTAATGCCGCTGGTTGTCAAGCCCGTGGGCGCGGCGGGCGCGTTCACCAAGGTTCTGGCGCTGATCGAGGCCGCGGCCGAATCGCCGCCACTGTTGCTGGCCAGCACCTCCAGCGTATAGGCGGTGTCTGCCGTCAAGCCAGTGAATTCGTAAGTGGCGACATCGCCCAGCGTCGTCCAACTGTCGTTGCTGTCTTTTCGCACTTTGTAGGCGGTCGCGCCGTTTGATTTGCTCCAGTTCAGCGTGATGCTCGTTTGCGTGATAGCGCTGGTGGTCAAGCCCGTCGGCGCCGATAATGCTGCCCCGAGGGTGGTGGCGTCGATGGAGGGGGCAGTGGAAGTGGATTGGAAGTTCGCGGCCCGCACTTCCAGAGTGTATTGAGTGCTGGGGCTCAAGCCCGTGAAGGTGTAGCTGCCGACATAGCCCACAGTGGTCCAGCTGCTGAGCGTCCCGCCGCGCACATGATAATCGGTCGCGCCATCGGGTTTTGCCCAATGCAAGGTGATTTCGCTACTGCTGATGTCGCTGGTGGAAAGGTTTGTGGGCGGGCTCAAAGGACCCGTCCCGCCGGGCAGCTCGTCCAGCGTCCGCGTAGCGAGCGAGGCGGCGGCTGAATCGCCGCTGTCATTGCTGGCCACCACTTCCAGGGTATAAGCGGTATCGGTGGACAAGCCAGTGAAGACATGGCTATCGACATCTCCCAGCACGGTCCAACTGTCGCTGCTGTCTTTGCGCGTCTTGTAGGCCCTAGCGTTGGCTGATTTTGTCCAGCCGAAGGTGATTTTGTCCAAGGTGATGCCTGTGGCCGTCAGGCTCGTGGGCGTGGCTGGCTCTCCACCAGCAGAAGCAGTGTTTAGTGTGCTGGCGCTGGCTGTCGCCGCTGGGGAATCCCCGCCGCTGTTGAAGGCGATCACCTTTAGCGTGTATTGCGTGTTGAACGTCAAGCCGGTGAATTCGTGAGTGGCGACATCGCCCAGCGTCGTCACCGCGCCATTGTCCACCTGGACTTTGTAGCCGGTGGCGCCAGTTGATTTACTCCAGTTCAGCGTGATGGCTGTCTGGCTGATGCCGCTGGTATTCAAGCCGGTGGGCGCGGCGGGCGCGTTGGGCAGGGTGCTGGCGCTAACAGACGCCGCGGCCGAATCGCCGCCATTGTTGCTGGCGATGACTTTCAGCGTATAGGCGGTATCCGCTGTCAAGCCGGTGAATTCGTAAGTGGCGACATCGCCTAGCGTCGTCACCGTGCCGTTGTTGGCTTGGACTTTGTAGGCGGTCGCGCCAGTTGATTTACTCCAGTTCAGCGTGATGGCTGTCTGGGTGATGCCGCTGGTGGTCAAGCTGGTGGGCGCGGCCGGCGCGTTCGCCAGTGTCCTGGCGCTGATCGAGGCGGCGGCCGAATCCCCGCCCGCGTTGCTGGCGACGACTTTCAGCGTATAGGCGGTATCCGCCGTCAAGCCGGTGAATTCGTAAGTGGCGACATCGCCCAGCGTCGTCACCGTGCCGCTATCCACCTGGACTTTGTAGGCGGTAGCGCCGGGCGACTTCGTCCAGTTCAGCGTGATGGCTGTCTGGGTGATGCCGCTGGTGCTCAAGCCGGTGGGCGCAACTGGCGAGCCCGGCAATGGCGTGTTCGTCGGGGTTGGCGTCGGCGTTAGCGTCGGGGTTGGTGTCAAAGTGGCGGTTGGCGCGTTGGCTGTCGCGGTGAGATTGACCGCATGCTGTGTTTGCGTGGCGTTGTTGGATAGGGCGACCTGGGTCGCCGTCGCGTTTAGGTCATGCGTAGTGGAGCCGCTTATGGTCCCCGCGGCCGAATCACCGTGCGAATTGCTGGCCAGCACTTCCATGTCATAAGCCGTATTCGGCGTCAAACCGCTGAACGTGTGTGTAGCCACATCGCCCAAGGTCGTCCAATCGTCGTCGCTGTCCTTGCGCACTTTATAAGCCGTCGCGCCGGTTGATTTGGTCCAGTTGATGACGATGCTGTTATGCGTGACCGTCCCCAGCGTGACTGGCGGCGCAACCAGCTTGGTCCTGGCGCTGACCGACGCCGCTGAGGAGTCGCCGCCAGTGTTGAAGGCGATCACTTTCAAGGTATAGCTGGTGTCAGCCGTCAAGCCGGTGAAGGTGTGTATGGAGAGATCGCCCAAGTTCGCCACCGTTCCGCTATCCACCTGGACCTTGTAGCCGGTGGCGCCGGTCGATCTATTCCAGCTTATCGTGATGCTATTGTGCGTGCTGCCGATGGCGGCCAAGCCCGTCGGCGTGGCTGGCGCGTTCACCAAGGTGCTGGCGCTGACCGACGCCGCGGAAGACTCGCCGCCGCTATTGAAGGCGATGACTTTCAGCGTATAGGCGGTATCCGCCGTCAAGCCGGTGAATTCGTAAGTGGCGACATCGCCCAGGGTAGTTACCGTGCCGCTGTTGGCTTGGACCTTGTAGCCGGTGGCGCCAGCCGACTTCGTCCAGCTAAGCGTGATTGCCGTTTGGCTGATGCCGCTGGTTTGCAAACTTGTCGGCGCGGCCGGCGCGTTGGGCAAGGTGCTGGCGCTGACTGTCGCCGCCGCCGAATCGCCCGCTCGGTTAAAGGCGATCACTTTCAGTGTGTATTGCGTGTTCGCCGTCAAGCCGGTGAATTCGTAAGTGGCGACATCGCCCAGCGTCGTCACCGTGCCGCTGTTGGCTTGTACTTTGTAGCCGGTGGCGCCAGCCGACTTCGTCCAGCTAAGCGTGATGGCTGTCTGGCTGATGCCGCTGGTTTGCAAGCTGGTGGGCGCGGAGGTCGCGGTGGGCAGGGTGCTGGCGCTGAGCGTCGCCGCCGACGAATCGCCCGCTCGGTTAAAGGCGATCACTTTCAGCGTGTAGCTGGTGTCGGCGCTCAAACCGGTGAAGGTATGCGTGGCGACATCGCTCAGGGTCGTCACATCGCCGCTGTTCACCTGGACTTTGTAGCCGGTGGCGCCGGGCGACTTCGTCCAGCTAAGCGTGATGCCGTTCTGTGTGTGGGCGCTGTCGGCCAAGCCCGTCGGCGCTGCTGGGATGTTGGGCAGTGTGCTGGCGCCGATAGCCGCCGCGCCGGAATTGCCCGCCCTGTTCACGGCGCGAACCCGTAGATTATAGGTGGTGTTGGCGGTTAGGCTGCCGAAGGTGTAAGCAGCCACATCACCGACATCGGTCCATTGGCTGAGCGCGCCGCCATTGACCTCGTAGCTGGTCGCGCCGCTGGATTTTGTCCAGTTGAGCCTGGCTGCGGTCTGCGTGATGTTGTCCACCGACAAGCTGGTTGGCGCCGCGGGCACGTTAGGCAGGGTGCTCGCGCTGACCGATACCGCCGATGAATCGCCGCCGGCATTGCTGGCGATGACTTTTAGCGTGTAGCTGGTATCCGCCGTCAAGCCGCTGAAGGAATGCGTGGCGACATCGCCCAGGTTCGCCACCGTGCCGCTGTCAAGTTGCACTTTGTAGGCGGTGGCGCCGGTCGCTTTCGTCCAGGACAGCGTGATGGCCGTCTGCGAGATGCCGCTTGTCATCAAGGCGGTCGGGGCGTCGGGCGCGTTGGGCAAGGTGCTGGCGCTTACCGTCGCCGCGGAAGAATCGCCGCCGTCATTGCTGGCTATCACTTCCAGCGTATATTGCGTATTCGCTGTCAAGCCGGTGAAGGTATGTGTCGCGACATCGCCCAGCGTCGTCCAACTGTCGCTGCTGTCCTTGCGTACTTTGTAGGCGGTGGCGCCGGCCGCTTGCGTCCAGCCCAGCGTGATGGCGGTCTGGCTGATGCCGCTTGTCGTCAAGCCCGTGGGCGCGCTTGGGGCGTTGGGCAAGGTTGTCACCGGTTGCGCGGCGTTCGCGCAGGAGGTTGAGCTGCCGTTTTTCGCCCGCGCCCGCAAGGAGTAGCTGGTTTGGGGGTTCAAGCCGCTGAAAGTGTGCTCGAGGTCGCTGCCGGAATCGACCCAGGTACTGCCGTCGGTGCTGACCTCATAAGAAGTGACCGTTGTCGTGCTGGCGGTCCAAGTCAGCTTGACGCTGGTGTTCGTAACCGCGGAGGTTTGCAAGCCGGTCGGCGGCTCGACCTGGGCGGCTGCGGTGGTTACGGTCAGAGTCGATTCAGCGCCGATCCCGACTAAGTTGCCATATTCTTCAAGTATCGTGCGAACAGCGAAGGTATAAGTTGTACCAAGGGAAAGTTGATCGACTTTGCGCGCGCGCGACCCGGCTTTGGATTGCCAACTGCCACTGTCAATCTTGATCTCGTAACTGAATACTGTCCGGTCGACGCTTATAGGTGAAACTGCCGGCGCGTCCCATTTCAGCTCAACGAAGGCGCCAGCCACACAGGTAGCGCGGAAATTTACCGGGGCGAGCGGTTTGGTATATCCAATGGCGACGCCCGACCAGCCTGATTTCTCTCCGTTGACTACGGCGCGGACTTGGAAGCCATAGTGCGTGGTGTGGCTCAAGCCGGTGATGGTTGTCGATGTTACGTTGCCGATCGCCACCGGATCACTTTCTCTAGGCAGCGCTCGTCGGTATTCATAACTGCTCGCCCCAGCCAGCGCATCCCAGGCGATGGTAACGCTGGTCGTGGTGCTCGCGGTCATTCGCGCACGAGTGGGTATGCTGACTTGCGCCTGCGCGCCCGGGGGCGGGGCCAGCAGCGCCAGGAGTATGACGAGCAGCCAGCCCAGGCGAATGGCTGGCGACGAGAAAATAGGCTTTTGGAATGCGAACATAGTCTTCCCCTAGTCTTGGGAAATTCAAAGGCAGTGCAGTACCTGCATTGTATTGAGAACCACAGGGTACGCAATTCAATCGGCGGGCTTTTCAGATTTGGCGCTAGAGGAAGTTGAACGGAGGAGCGTCGCTGGATGCCCGCTTCAGCCGGGCAGGCGGCTGAGGATCAGCGCGGCGATAGCGATTCCCGTGCCGATCTGCCAGGCAATCATTGGATTGAAGCCCTGTTCGATTACCTTTTGCACATGCTCTACTTTATCGAAATATGCCATATTCTTTGTGTGCTTTGTGCCTTTATTTCTTTGTGGTGAAATTGAATTTCAACCGAATTCGATACCCTACCGCCACTATCGTGTTTGGTCATAAGCGCCACTCCCATTATAATTGACATGAGGAGACGCTTATGACCTTGCTCAAGCCAGAGAAAACCGTGCGCACGACCTGCCCCTACTGCGGCGTGGGCTGTCAGATGAACCTGCGCATCAAAGACAAGCAGATCTATCGCGTCGAGGCGCCCTTCGACAGCGCGCCCAATTACGGCAATCTCTGCGTCAAGGGCCGCTTCGGGCTGGACTTCGCCACCCACCCGCGCCGCTTGAAACATCCGCTGATCCGCGACGGCGCGCGCGGTAATTTCCGCGAAGCGAGCTGGGACGAGGCCCTGGATTATGTGAGCCGGAAGCTGTCAGCGCTGGTGACCAAACACGGCGGCGATTGCGTCGCGACCTACGCCTGCGCCAAAGCGACCAACGAGGACAATTACGTCTTTCAGAAGTGGGTGCGCGCGGTGATGAAGACCAACAATGTCGACCATTGCGCGCGGCTCTGCCACGCTGGCAGCGTGACCGGCTTGCAGCTGGCCATCGGCTCCAGCGCCATGAGCAACAGCATTGCCGAGATGGAAAACCTGGATACCTTCATCGTCACCGGCAGCAATACCACCGAGACGCATCCGGTCATCAGCTTGTTCCTGAAGAAAGCCGTGCGTGTTAACGGCGCCAAGTTAATCGTCATCGATCCGCGGCAGATTGAGTTGACCGACTTCGCGACGCTCTGGCTGCGGCAGAAGCCAGGCACGGATGTGGCTGTTTTCCAGGCGATGGCGAATGTCATCGTTAGCGAAAACCTATTCAACCCCGAATTTATCGAAGCGCGCACCGAAGGCTTTGAGGACTATATCGAATCGCTGGAACATTGCAGTCCCGAATGGGCGGAGCGCATCAGCGGCGTGCCCTCGGACGATATCCGGCGGGCGGCGCGCATGTACGCTACGGCCGAGCGCGCGGCTTTCTATTGGGGCATGGGCATCAGCCAGAGCACGCACGGCACCGACAACGCCCTCTCGCTGACGAACCTGGCGCTGATGTGCGGGCATGCCGGCAAACCGGGCACCGGGCTCAATCCCTTGCGCGGGCAGAATAATGTGCAAGGCTGCTCCGACAGCGGCGGCTTGCCCAACGTCTACACCGCTTATCAGTCGGTTGCTGATGATCTCATCCGCAGCAAGTTCGAAGCGACTTGGCATACCGACCTGAATCCCCAGCCGGGCTTGACTGTCACCGAGATGGTCGATGGCGCCTTGACGGGCAATATCAAGGCGATGATCGTCATGGGCGAAAATCCCATGATGAGCGAGCCCAATCTCTCCCATGCCCAGCATGCGCTGGAGGAACTTGACCTGCTGGTCTGCATCGACATCTTCATGAACGAGACGGGTGAAATGGCCGACGTCATCCTGCCGTCCGCTAGCTTCGCGGAGAAAGAGGGCACCTTCACCAATAGCGACCGGCGCGTGCAGCGGGTGCGGCAGGCGCTGCCGGCCGTGGGCGAGTCCCTGCCCGATTGGCAGATCATTTGCGACTTGGCCCAGCGTATGGAAGCGCAGCTGGGCGTCGAGCAGAGCGCCGGCTTCGACTATGCCGATGCCGAAACCATCTGGGAAGAGATGCGCGGCCTCACGCCGGATTTCTACGGCATCACTTACGAGCGGCTGGAACGTGAGGGCGGCGTGCATTGGCCCTGCCCGGCGGCTGATCATCCGGGGACGCCCTACCTCTTCAAGGACGAGTTCCCGCGCGGCAAAGGCAAATTTTGGGAGCTGGAATATGGCACGGACAGTGAATTGCCCGATGAAGCATATCCCTATCATCTGACGACCGGGCGCGTGCTCTTCCACTGGCACGGCGGGACGATGACGCGCAGCTCGCGCCTGGAAGACGCCTTCCCCGTGCCCGTAGTCGAGATGCACCCGGCCGACGCCGGCGCGCTGCAAGTTGTCTCGGGCGATTGGCTGCGCATTACATCGCGGCGCGGTTCGGTCGAGTGTCAGGTGATGGTGACCGGGCGGTCTCCAGCCGGCACGCTGTTTTTGCCCTTCCATTTCGTCGAGGCGGCGGCCAACCTCTTGACGCTGGACAAGATCGACCCGCGGGCGAAGATCCCCGATTTCAAGATGGCGGCGGTCAAGCTGGAGAAGGTGGCGCGGGCGGCCACGAATCTGGAGGAGCAAGGCGCCATCAAGGACCCGCTAAGGTATGTGCATTGAGCATGGTTTGCGCTAGAATGGGTAAGCGTTTGTTTTGCATTCACTGAGCGACTATATTCGGGCAGTTCGCGAAAACGTGATTGATTCCGCGAGGCAGGAGAATGCACGAAAGAATATCTGACGATCTAGTTTACATGCGCGAGATGCTGCGGGCGGCTGACAAAGTCCATGAGATTGTGGAAAGATGGTCACGCGCGGTATATGACGAAAAGGAAGTGCTTCAATACGCGCTGCGTTATCTCGCACTAGTTATCAGTGAAACAGCCTCCCAAGTCTCGAATGAACGAAAGACGCGCTATCCTGAGATTCCCTGGACGCGGATCGCTGGTATGCGCCAAGAGCTCTATAGCGAATTTTCGATCAGCAACCTGAATACGCCCTGGATTACCGAATCGAAAAGCGCTTCGCAGTTGTCGACGCAATTGGTGGACGCCATACACGAGGAATTTGGTCTAGAACTCAAGCCATTCAGCCTCGAGATTTATCGTGAGGAGATAAGCGCCTACTGCGAGACGCAGCCCATAGAACGCTTGTCAGGTTTTGCGCCCGGCTTTGAAGGGTGGATCAGACCCTATACAGATATCGGATTGTTGGTGGATTACGTCCCGGATGCGTCGATTTCCTTGCTGGATATGGCGGGCCACGAAATCGCCTTGGGCGAGATCATCGGCAAGCGAGTTAGCCTCTTTACGACCAACGGTCTGCGTCAAAGTCCGTATCAGGTTCCTTTCGATATTGGCGGACGCCTTTATGAATTGGAGAATTGAAGACTCTCTCACGCTGTCATGACAGCATGGTTCGGAGATGCATAGACTGGGAATGACATACTTGGGGCATGTGTGCCGTAGCCACTTTTCCGGGTAGTGTATCGAATTCGGTTGAAATTCAATTTCACCACAAAGCACACAAAGAATATGGCATATCTCGATTAAGTTTCTCGGTGCTCTCGCAGGGCAATCGCATCAATATCAATAAATGACGAATTTATTATCAAACTAACAAATTGTAGGGATGAGCCTTGGCTCGCCCATGAAATCTGGCAGAAAATCACCTTTTCATTGAGTCCTTTATTGGCATTTTTTCGGATAGTTCTCGGAGTTCTTGGCGCCTTAGTGTTGAGATAAGTTGATGCGATTGCCCTAGCATTTCTCGGTGTCCTCGATGGTATATATCTGTATCAACCGAAAAGGATACATTTCCCTTTTCCGACACGTTTTGATATCGGACAAAAACGTGCTACTATTAGTCTAGAAGGAGGAGAAAACGCTATGAATAAGAATGTTTTCGTAGATCTTCCAGAAGACAAAATCCGTGAATATTGCGCCAGCCAGCCGATACAGCGACTATCGGTATTTGGTTCTGCCGCGCGGAACGAATTGACGCCGGAGAGCGATATTGATTTGCTGGTGGAGTATATGCTAGACGCGCCCGTAGGGTACTTCACGATGGCGCAGCATATGTTGGACTTCACGGAGATCTTTGGGCGCCGTGTTGACTTAGCGACGCCAGATTCCTTGAGCCCCTATATCCGACTAGCAGTACTGGATAGTGCGGAGCTCCTTTATGCGCAAGATCAGGGAGAATGACCGGCTTCGTCTACAACACATGTATGATGAGGCTAGAGTCGCGCGCCGGTTTGTCGAAAGAAAATCAAGGCAGGACTTAGACGAAGACGAGCAATTACGATATGCTCTGGCTCGAGCGGTCGAGATTGTTTGTGAAGCCGCCTGCAATATCACGGACGAATTCCAAGCCCAAAACCGTCAGATTGAATGGCAACAGATTACAGGCATGCGTCAATGGTTGGCGCATGCCTACTTCAAAATTGACCTCAATATCCTTTGGAAGACCGTCCAAGACGACCTACCACCACTCATTTACCATTTGGAAGCGATCTTGTCCGCTGAGGACCCGCCGTGACTCCTGTGCCCCGCGCCGGCCCCTTCACCCTCGCCATCATCGCCGGTGGCCAGAGCCGGCGCATGGGCCGCGACAAAGCCTTCGTCGAGTTGGGCGGCAGCGCCTTGATCGAACGCGTTATCCGGCGCAGCGCTGACCTGGGCCAAGCCGAGACCATCCTGATTACCAACAAGCCAGCCGTCTTCGCGTATCTGGGCTTGCCGATGTACCGCGATATCCAGCCGGGCAAAGGCTCGCTGGGCGGGATATACACGGCGCTCGTAAAAGCGACGAGCCCGGCTGTGCTGGTCCTGGCTTGTGATATGCCCTTCGTCAACAACGACCTGCTGCGATTCATGCTCACGCAACTGGACGCCGCTACCGACATCGTCGTGCCGCGCGTCGACGGTTATCCGCAGGCGCTGCACGCCATCTATCAAAAAACCTGCATCGCGCCCATCCGCGCGCAGCTTGAGGCGAATCGGCTGAAGATCATCCGCTTCTACGATCAGATGCGCGTGCGCTATCTGGATGAGGCCGATTACGCTGAGTTTGATCCAACTGGCGCTTCGTTCGCCAATCTCAACACGCCGGCGGAGTTGGAGCAAGCTCGTCAGTTGCTGCGGGCGGAACGCAGCTCCTAAGGCGCCCAGCGTAATTGCAAACCTATCAAAATCCGTAGGGGCGCGCCTGCCCGGCTGTGTCAGGAAACGAGCGCCAGCCGATCTTTTTGTTACAATGAAGCTATGAGCAAGAATTTCGATCTGGATGCGACCTTGGAGGCCTATCGTGGGCGCGGGCGCGAGGCGCTGCTGCCAGCCCTTTGGGATGTGCAGGGCGCGCGCGGCAGCATCAGCCCGGCGGATGTGCGGCAAATCTCTTATAGCTTGCGCGTGCCCGAAGCCGACATTTTCGGCGTCATCGGCTTTTATACGCTCTTCCACGAGGAAGCCACCGGACGGCGCATTATTCGCGTTTGCACGGACCCGTCTTGCGCTTTGGCGGGCGCTGATGAGGTGCTGCGCGGTGTTTGCTCGCGCCTGGGCATAGACGAGGGCGAAACCAGCGCGGACGGCGAATACACCGTGGAGCATTCGCCTTGTTTGGGCCTGTGTGATTACGCGCCGGCTGCGCTGGTCAGCGAACGCGGTCTGTCGGATAAGTCGCTGCCGCATGTAAAGCCCGAGGCGCTGCTGGGCGACTGGGAAGACGCCTACTTCAGGCCCGCCGGCGCCGCCGATTCCGTCATGCTGGATGCCTCGCTCGCAGACGCGCCGCAGACGCTGGCGCAATATGGCGATTATACGGCGCTGCGCAAAGCGCTCAGCGAGATGACGCCCGACGAGGTCATCGCCGAAGTCGAAGCTTCAGGTCTGATCGGGCGCGGCGGCGCAGCCTTCCCCACCGGGCTGAAGTGGAAGTTCACGCGCGCGGCCCCAGGCGCGGTGAAGTACGTCGTCTGCAACGCCGACGAAAGCGAACCGGGCACCTTCAAAGACCGCGTGCTGATGGAGCACCGCCCGCATCTGCTGTTGGAGGGCATCGCGCTGGCGGCTTACGCGGTCGGCACGGGCAAAGCCTATGTCTTCATCCGCGGCGAATACCCCAAAGCCACAGCGATTCTGGCTCATGCCATAGAGCAGGCGGAAGCGCAGGGCTTGCTCGGGGAGGGCATCATGGGCAGCGACTTTGGCCTCGATATCGAGATCCGACGCGGAGCCGGCGCCTATATCTGCGGCGAGGAAACGGCGCTCTTTGAGGCGATTGAAGGCAAGCGCGGTTTCCCGCGTATGAAACCGCCTTATCCGACCACGTTCGGCTTATTCGGCCTGCCGACGGCAGCCAACAATGTCGAGACCATCTGCGCCGGCCCGCTCATCGTCAACCGCGGCGCCGACTGGTTCCGCGGCATCGGCACCGAGGGCAGCGCCGGCCCCAAGCTGGTTTCGGTCAGCGGCCACATCGGGCGGCCGGGCGTCTACGAAATCGCGCCGGGCATGACGCTGCGGCACTTTCTCGCTGGGGTCTGCGGCGGCGTCATCGGCGAGTTAAAGACGGTCTTGATGGGCGGGGCGGCTGGTACTTTTTTGCTGCCCGACGAAATCGATGTCAAGCTGACATTCGAGGATCTGCGCGCGGCCGGCAGCACCTTCGGCTCAGGCGCGATCATGGTCTTTAATCAGACCGCCGACCTGCGCGATATGCTGCAGCGGCTGGGGCGCTTTTTCCAGCACGAAAGCTGCGGCAAGTGTTTCCCTTGCCAGCTGGGCACGCAGCGGCAAGTGGAGATTCTGGAACGCCTGGATGCGCCGCATATCGGCGACCGCGAGCGCCTGCTGGACGTGGGCATGACCATGACCGAAGCTTCACTCTGCGGCTTGGGGCATACCGCTGGCATCGCCGTCATGAGCGCGATTGAGAAGTTTCCGGGCTTGTTTGTGGTGAATGAGAAGGAGTAAGTGATGGCGTTTAATCCAGAGCAGGAATACATTATAGTCAATGACAAAATCCAAATTATCCGCTTTCACGAATTCAATAATTTGTACATTGTCAGACCTCCGTATCAGCGCAAAAGAGTGTGGGACACAAAAAAGAAGGAAGATTTGTTGGATAGTCTGTTTCGCCGATACTACATTCCAAGTGTTGTTCTTCGCGAAGTGCGACTATCCAAGAATGATACTCGCAATGAAGTCATAGATGGTCAGCAGCGCATTAGCACTATGCAGGAATTCTTTGAGAATAAGTTGAGGCTCCCAGATACTCTATACAACGTTGACAGCCGCTTACCTGGTCGACTGTATCGCGAACTTCATCCAGACATTCAAGTCTACATTAGGTTTGATTTGCATCTAAATGCCGAAATCATCAAAAACATTGAAGACCCAGATAGTTATCGCCATCTTGAAATTGCATCTGAGATCTTTTGGCGACTGCAGCAGGGCGAGTCACTAAACAACATTGAGACTGCGCACGCCCGCATATTTAGTCCGGTGCGCAACTTCCTAGTAAAGTATGCTGAGGAGTACGACTTTGATTACGAGAACTACTCTACAAAAGACCCAAACACAGATAGGCACATATATTTTCGAGAAACATACACGCGAACTAATACGCGAATGCAACATATGGCGATGTTGGGACGCTTCCTGCTATTTGAGCGCGCAGACGGACCCACGGCAGTGGGCGACAGCGTGATTGCCAGATTAATTGACGATACACAGGTCAAGGATGCTGGCGTCGGCAACATGTCATACGAAAAGTTGAAGGAAGCCAAAGCCCTCAAGAGCGTGTTGAATCAATTCAGAAATGTATATCGCGACGATCCCCAGCTAGATAAGAAATGGGTCGGTGTCCTGATATTTCGATGGAAGTACTTTGTCGATTCCTGCTATCTGCTCCTGCGCCATCTCTTGCACACCTACGTTTACGACGATGAGCAGCGCATTTGCTTTCGCGAGTTCACCTATGCGTTTTTTGAACGTATCAACCAGACTGGAACAAGGGATGAATTTGCTCGCACTTTTGTAGAGCATAATCAGCAGAGTAAGGCCGATATTGCGTTGAGAGACCATATCTTTCGCCACGAGTTTTTCAAGTTTGCGCTTGAGGAAAAGAAAGTGTGTTTTGTTGAGAAGGACAAACAACAAGCATTCAGCGAAGCCCAACGCACTGCCATTTATCTCAGGGACGGCGGAATTTGTAAGATGTGCAAGGATTGCGGCAAATCGGAAAACGATTGCATTGTGCCGTGGAACGACTTTCATGCAGACCACATCATCCCATTCTCAAAGGGTGGTCCGACGACTATTGAAAATGGCCAAGTCCTATGTTCAAAGCATAATCTAGCCAAAGGCGCAAGCTATGACGGATGACCTCATCAACCTCACTCTAGATGGCAAGCGAGTCAGCGTACCAACGGGCGCGACGTTGCTGGACGCAGCCCAGCAAGCCGGCGTCGACATTCCGGTCATCTGCTATCACGAAGCCACCTCGCCCAATGGCCTCTGCCGCATCTGCGTGGTGGACGTCGACGGCGGGCGCGTCTTGCAGCCGGCTTGCGTGGCCGAATGCCAGGCCGATACCCAAGTCGAAACGCGCAACCAACGCGTGCTGCGCAGCCGCCGCACCATCCTGGAAATGCTCAACGCCTCGGTTAATCTGGAGCAGGCGCCCGAGATCCAGCAGATGATGGCGGACACCGACGCCGACGATGCGCGCTTCCCTGATGCCCAGCTGCGCGAAGCCGAAGTGATAGACGACAATCCCTTTTTCGTGCGCGACTACGAGCAATGCGTGCTTTGCTGGCGCTGCGTGCAAGTCTGTGCCGAAGACGCGCAATTTACCTTCGCGCTGACGCTGAAGAACCGCGGGCACGAGACCTCGGTGGCCACGGCTTTCGACATTTCTCTGACCGAGTCGCCCTGCGTCTTCTGCGGGCAGTGCGTCGGCGTTTGCCCGACGGGCGCGCTCAAGCCCAAGCTGGAATGGGGTATGGAGCAGGGCTGGGACGCCGATGAAATGCGCCGCAGCACCCGCCGCCCACGGAAGCGGAAAGATGGCGCATAAAGCGATAGAGCTGGCTGGCGCCCTGCCCATCGCCTATCAGTTGGTCGAAGGCGAAGCTGTACGGCAAGTCGAAGGCGGCGTCATTGACGAGAGCCTGCTGTCGATTTATATCAACGGCGAATCGCTGGCCACCATGATGTGCAGTCCGCTGCAATTGGAGGCGCTGACGGTCGGTTTCCTCTACAACGAAGGGCTGATCGACTCCGCCGCCGAGATCGGCCTCTTGCAGTTAAATCAGACTCAGAGCGTGGCCGATGTCATCTTGACGCGCGACGAAGTTCAGTTGCCGCGGCGCATGATCCTGACCACGGGCTGCGGCGGCGGCGTCACCGGGCAAGTGCTGTCGGCGAGCTACCCGGCGCTGGAATCCGGCTTTCATACCACGCCCGCCGTCATCAGCAAATTGATGCGGCAGCTGCAAGGCGCGGCGCGGCTTTACAAGGCCGTGCGCGGCGTGCACACGGCTGTGCTGGGGGATGAAAGCGGTCTGCTCGTCAGCGCCGAAGATGTGGGCCGACACAATGCCGTGGACAAAGTCGCCGGTCAAGCGCTGCTGGATGGCATCGCGACGCGTGACCGCATCTTGTTGACCAGCGGGCGCATCAGTTCGGAGATGTTAGGCAAGGCGCGGCGCATGGGCGTACCGGTCGTCGCCAGCCGCACTGCGCCGACCAGCATCACGCTGGAGCTGGCGCGAGCCTGGAATATCTGCGTCATCGGCTATGTGCGTCAAGGCGGCATGCGCGTCTACACGCATGGCTGGCGGCTGGGGCTTGGCGACTAGAGATCGCGCCTGTCATGCGCCGGGCAGCGGCGATGCTCACCAATTTGCATTCGAATATCAATGATTCACGACTCCCATTATGTCGGGCGTGTCTAATTCTGTAGATATGTTTCTCTTAGCGGACACTGCACATTTTTTCACCACAGTCGCTCGCAAGTCACGGCTTTGCTCACAATAAATATGAAACAAATGCTGCGTGCGTACGGGCGAGCCAAGGCTCGCCCCTACATATTTTGACAGGCTTCGGCAGGTTTCATAGTAATGGGTTCAAAATTGAAGTGCAATTTCACAATACCTAAAAATGATAGACTTTTCTCTGTGCTCTGTGTGTCTCTGTGGTTAAATTTCAGATTAATTTTGCTCGTCGCAGCGGATGCCAATTTTGATGCGATTGCACTGGCCAACAACGCCGGACAATCGCAGCAAAATATTTTCAGGACCTAGGACACAGCAGAAAACCATGTAGGGGCGAGCCTTGGCTCGCCCGCGTCTTATGCGTTTACGGGCAATTTTTGCGCCATTCCCCGAAATGCGCTATCTTGCGATAGAATTGGCAAGCATCGTCAGCGTCACATTTTGCTGCGTGATAAGTGTAGAAAGGGAAATATCAGGACGCAATAAACTCGTAAGCCCTCAAACAAGATCTAGGAGAGTTAACATGTTTCTTAAGTCTACCCGATTCATCATCTTAACCCTGTTTATTGCGCTCATCGTCCTTTCCGCCACCGCCCTCGTCTCCGCGCAAGAGCAGACCGAAGTTGGCACGCCCCGCGCCTCGACCCTGATTGTCGACCAGCTTGGCGGCCGCATCAATAACCCGACGCAGACCAACCCCTACCAAGCCGGCACGCACATGAGCGCGGGCTTGCACCAGTTGATTTACTCGACCTTGTGGGAGATTAATACGGCCACGGGCGAACAATTCCCGGCTTTGGCTGCCGAGATGCCCGAGGCGCTCAATGACGATTACACCAGCTTCCGCGTCGCGCTGCGCGAGGACCTGCGTTGGAGCGATGGCGAGCCTATCACCACAGCCGACATGGCTTTTAATATCGATATGGTGTTGAACACGCCAGAGTTCCCCTACAGCGGCTTTTTGGCGCAGGTCATCGACAATTACGAAATCGTTGACGACCTCACCATCATTCTCAACTTGAAGCGCTCGGAGCCGCGCCTGGCTTATACCCTCGGCGTGCATATCTGGGGCGATAACTTCCGCATGGTGCCCAAGCATATTTGGGAGAACGAAGATCCGGCGACATTCCAGAATTACCCGCCGGTCGGCAGTGGACCCTACACCATGACCGATGTCGACCCCAATGGCAACTGGTTCCTCTATACCAAGCGCGACGACTGGCAGCATACCGATGTTGGGCAAATCTATGGCGAGCCGGGGCCGGAATATGTGCTCTTCCGCTTCTATGGCACTGAAGAGCGCCGTATCATCGCCGGCATCCAAAACCAGCTTGATATCTTCACCGACATCTCGCCGGAAGCTTGGGACATCCTGCGCGACGCCAACCCGAACGCCCGCGCCTGGCATGCCAACTTCCCCTATGCCAACTTCGATGACCCCTGCGAGCGCGGCATCGTCTTCTCCAACACGCGGGAACCCTGGGACAATCAGAATGTCCGCTGGGCGATGGCGCTGGCCACCGATATCAAGAGCGTGGGCTTGGCGACTTTCGCCGGCATCCTGCGCGTATCGCCGCTGGCCACGCCGCCGGTGCAAGCCATTCAAGACGCCTTCCATAAGCCTATGCGCGATTGGATGACGGAATTCGCCTTTGAAGACGGCTACCAGCCCTTCGACCCGAATTATGCGGTGGACATGGCAGCGATCCTGGCTGATCAAGGGATTGAAGGCTTGCCCGACAGCGAAGAGGCGCTGGTGGATCTCTTCGGCGTCGGCTGGTGGAAGCACGACCCGGAAAAAGCCACCGCGATGCTGGAAGCCGAGGGCTTCACCCTGGATAATGGCGCCTGGCACATGCCCGATGGCAGCCCCTGGCAAATCACCATCAATTCGCCCTCCAACTTTGAGGTGCAGTCGCAACGCCTGGCTTTCGCCGTCGCCGATAACTGGCGCGCCTTTGGCATTGACGCGACCGTGCAGCAGATGGACGGCGGCTCCTTCTGGGCCGATTACAATAACGGCACCTTCGACGCCGGTTCCTACTGGCCCGGCTGCGGCGCCTTGCCCGATAGCTGGGACCTGCTGGATGCCTTCTGGCACAATCGCCACATCGTGCCCATCGGCCAGCCCGCGGGCGGCAACGCCATGCGCTACGACAGCGAAGCGCTCAGCGGCATCCTGGACCAGATTGCGCCGCTGCCGAGCGATCATCCCGACACCATCCCGCTGCTGACGGAATTCGAAAAGCAATTCGTCGTTGAGCGGCCCTGGCTGCCGATGTTCGGCACATCGAAATTCGTGCCGGTCGTCACGACCTATTGGGATGGCTTGCCGACCTCCGACAACTTCTATGAAGGACCTTGGTGGTGGTGGTCTTTGTTCAAGTACCACATGCCCTTCATCCAGCCAAAGTCTGACGGCTAGGCTCCTCTAAGCTAGCTGCAAGCCAATTGGATTGGGTCTGTCCGCTTGCATTGTTGGGCGCGGGCAGGCTCAATCCACATTGCGCAAGAGACCTGTACATGCAATTCGTAAAATTCGTGATCACGCGGGTGATTGCCTATATGCTGGTGATATGGATCGGCACAAGCGTGGTCTTTTTTGTGCCGCGCTTCATGCCGTCGGACCCGGTGGAATCGATGCTGGGGCGCATCATGAGCAGCGGCTCTTATATGGAAGCGAGCCAGGTCGAGGCGATGCGCGCCACCTTGACCCAAGCGTTCGGCTTGGAAGGCACCCTGGGCGAGCAGTACTTCGGTTTCTTGCAGCGCATTTTTGTCACGCGCGAGTTCGGTCCTTCGCTGTCCATGTTCCCTACGCCGGTCAACGAACTCATCGGCCGCGCCCTGCCTTGGACATTCGGCTTATTGTTGACTTCGACCCTGATCGCATGGGTCTTGGGCAATGCCATTGGCTTGCTGGCGGGTTACAAAAGCCGCTGGCTCTCGTCGCGCACGCTCGAAATCATCGCCATCCTCGTCTACCCCATCCCCTATTACATCACCGCGTTAATCTTGATTATTCTGTTTATCCATATCAATCCGATTTTTCCGCTTTTCTTTTCCATTCGCGGTGAACCTTGGTCGCCCCAATTCATTTCCAGCGTGATTTACAACTCGGTGCTGCCGGCGCTATCGATTGTCATTGTCGGCTTCGGCTGGTGGGTCTTGAGCATGAAGGCCCTGGCTTCCAGCATATCGGAAGAGGACTTCGTCTATTTCGCCAAGCTCAAGGGCGCTGGCGAAGGGCGCATCATGACCGCCTATGTCTTGCGCAACGCCATCCTGCCGCAAGTAACCGTACTGGCGCTGCAGCTTGGCGCTATCTTCAATGGCGCGCTCATCACCGAGATCCTCTTCAGTTATCCCGGTTTGGGAACGATGACTTATAACGCGGTGCTGCAAGCCGATTACAATCTGCTGATGGGCACTATTACGATTTCTATCATCGCTGTCGCCACCGCCACCTTAATCATCGACCTGCTCTACCCCGTCTTCGACCCGCGGATCCGGCAGCGATAATGATGATGCGCCGCTCTAACCCACGCCTGACCATTGGCATCGTCATCATGGCTGTCTTCATCATTTTGGGTGGTATATTGCCATTCTTTTCGCAGGAGGATCCGCGCTCTTGGATTAAGTATCCGCGCAACTTGCCGCCTAGCGCCGAGCATTTGCTAGGCACGACCAATCTGGGGCAAGATACATTTTGGCTGCTCGCCTACGCCACCCAGAATTCCCTCTTTATCGGCGTCTTTGTCGCCTTCTTCGCCACGCTCATTGGCGTCTTCGCGGGCTTGGGGGCTGGCTTCCTCGGCGGCATGCCCGACCGCGTCATCACGTTGCTCGCCGATGTCTTCATTGTTGTGCCAGCCTTGCCCATCCTCATTTTGATGTCGTCCCTCTTGCAGGGGCGCGCCTCGCTTGTGCTCATCAGCATCATTCTCATCCTATTCAACTGGCCCTGGCCCGCCCGGCAGATGCGCTCCATCGCCTTGAGCATGCGTGAAAGGCAATTTGTGAATACGGCGCGCTTCTCAGGCTCGGGCACGCTGACCATCCTCGCTGAGGAGATCGTCCCGCATATCTCCAGCTGGGCGATGGCGAATTTTGTCAACACGGTCTTGGTCGCCATCGCGACTGAATCGGGCTTGGCTGTTATCGGCTTGTCCAGCTTGGAAGAAGCCACCTTGGGCACGATGATTTATTGGGCGCTGCAGCATCAAGCTTTACTGGGGCAGCGCTGGTGGTGGATTGGCCCGCCGGTGATCGCCATCATTACGCTCTTCGTCAGCCTCTTCTTGATTTCGACCGGCATATCCAGTTTATCGGCGGAAAGACGCGGGCACGGCGATGCTTAGATTGCGCGATCTCAAGTGCTACTACCATACGCCACGCGGCGTCGTGCAGGCTGTCGATGGCTTGAGCATCGAGATCCGCCCCAACGAGGTCTTGAGCATTGCTGGCGAATCCGGCTGCGGCAAGTCCACCTTGTTGAAGGTGCTCTACGATTACATCCAACCGCCGCTGCAGATCGTCTCAGGCAGCTACGAAGCGGATTTCCCTGACGGCGCCGGCGGCATACAGACGATCGGGCCCGGCGCTATCCGCAAGCATTGGTGGGACTTCATCTCTTACATCCCGCAAGGTTCGATGAGCGTGCTCAACCCAGTGATTCGCATTGAGAGCCAATTCTTTGACGCTGTGCCCAAGAACCACCGCCTAAAAGGCAAGCAGGCAATTCGCGAGCGGGTCGCCGCTTATCTCAAAGAATTGGAGCTGCCGGTCGAAGTGATGAGGTCCTACCCGCATCAGCTCAGTGGCGGCATGAAGCAGCGTGTGCTGGTCGCGCTGGGGACTTTTTTGCACCCGCAAATTGTCTTGGCGGATGAACCGACGACTGCCCTGGATGTCGTCGTGCAGAAGGGCATCTTGCTGATGCTGTCTGAATTGCAGCGGCAGATGAAAAACACCCTGGTTGTCGTCTCGCATGATATGGGCGTGCATTATCAGATTAGCGACCGGCTGGCGATTATGTATGCTGGCAAGCTGGTGGAATATGGTCCCACAGATCTCATTTTCAATAATCCGCTGCACCCTTATACACAGATGCTGATTCAAGCTTTGCCCCGCGTTGGCGACCGCAGCCAGCGCGTCGGCATCTCCGGGCGTCCGCCTAATTTGATATCGCCGCCGGCCGGCTGCCGCTTCGCCGCGCGCTGCCCCAAAGTTATGGAGCATTGCCACCAACAAGAGCCGGCTATGATCCAAATCGAGCCGGAGCGCTATGTGTCTTGCCATCTATATGAAGAGGCTTTGTCTTGAGCGAGAACTTGCTCGAACTGCGCAATGTCAGCAAAGTCTTCCGCATTGGCGGGTTGCTCTTCGGCACGCGCCTCGTCGCCGTCGACGATGTCAGCCTAAGTTTGCCGGCGGCTGAGCCGACGATTTTGAGCATCGTCGGCGAATCTGGCAGCGGGAAAACGACACTGGCGCGCATCATCCTGGAATTGGAAAAGCCCAGCGCCGGCGAAGTCCTGATTGACGGGCATCCGCTGTTTGGCGATGGCGATGGCGGCGGCGATGGCTTGCAAGGCAAAGCCTACTACCGCGCCGTCCAGCCGATCTTTCAGAACCCCTTTGAAGCCTTCAGCGCGCGCAAAAAAGTCGACCGCTACTTGATTGACACCGCCCTGCGCTTGAATGTCGCGGATAACCGCAAAGAAGCGCGCGAGGTCGTGGCGGAAGCCCTGGAATCGGTCGGGCTGGACCTGAAGCGCGTGGAGGGCAAATTCTCCAATCAATTCTCCGGGGGCGAGCTGCAGCGCATCTCCGTTGCCCGCAGCCTCATCCCGCGCCCCAAACTCATCGTGGCCGATGAACCGGTGAGCATGATTGACGCCTCGCTGCGCATGAACATCGTCAACCTCTTCCTCGAGCTGAAAGAGCGCTACCATGTCAGCTTTGTCTATATCACGCATGACCTCTCCACCGCCTACTATGTCAGCGATTACATCAGCATCATGTACCGCGGCAGCATCGTCGAATATGGTCCATCGGAGCAAATTCTGACCGAAGCCGCGCACCCCTATACCGAGCTGCTGCTCGATTCTGTGCCGACCGTCGACCATAAATGGGAACGGGACCTCAAGCTGCCGGACCTTGAACTCAAAGAATATCAAGCGGAAGCCTGCAAGTTCGCCAAGCGCTGTAAATATGCCCAAGCCATCTGTGAACGCAGCGTACCGCCGATGGTGCAAGTTTCAGCCGAGCGCCAGGCGCTCTGTTATAAGCCGGTCGACTTCGACCCGAGCGCGACCCAGCCCCAGCGGCAGCAGCAATAAGCGGCCGGGCTGGAACGATACGCAGGCATAATATTTGAAGATTGACAAACGACAAACGACATACGAAGAATGCTGAGGTGAAAGCATGGACTATTTTAACGGTTTGAATCTGAATATGGGCAATATCTCGCGCTTATCCAAGGCGAAGAGCCGCTCCATCAGCGCTGAGAATTTCAAGGGCGAAAAAGGCGCGGGCGGCATGGCCAGCGATGGCTTTTCATGGTCGGCGGCGCAAGATTTGGGGCAGGGCTGGAAGGTATCCCCCTGCATCAACCTGGAAGCCAACAGCGTCACGACCTTGGCGGAAATCGAAGGACCAGGCGCGATACAGCATATTTGGTTCGCCACCCATGCCAAGTATTGGCGCTCGTTCATCCTGCGCTTCTATTGGGATGACGAAGAAAACCCCTCGATTGAAGTGCCGATGGGCGACTTCTTCTGCAACGGTTGGACGGAGTATTGCCATGTCAATTCGCAGCCGATTTCTGCGAACCCGCACAGCGCCTTGAACAGCTATTGGCAGATGCCCTTCCGCAAGAGCGCGCGCGTCACTGTCGAAAACCTCCTGGATAAACCCGTGCAGCCGCTTTTCTACCAATTCGATTATACCCTGACCGATGTGCCGGCTGATGCCGCCTACTTACACGCGCAATGGCGGCGCGCCAACCCGCTTCCCTACAAAGATGTCTATACCCTGGTCGATGGCGTGCAGGGCATGGGGCACTATGTCGGCGCGTATATGGCTTGGGGCAGCAACAATCGCGGCTGGTGGGGCGAGGGCGAGATCAAGTTTTATATGGACGGCGATACGGATTTCCCTACTATCTGCGGCACCGGCACTGAAGACTACTTCGGCGGCGCTTGGTGTTTTGGCAACCAAGATGGCGAATATTCGACCTTTACCACACCCTACCTGGGTTTGCCGCAAGTCATCAAGCCGGATGGTTTTCGCCATAGCCAGCAGCGCTTTGGCATGTACCGCTGGCATATTCTAGATCCCATCCGCTTTGAAGAGGACTTGAGCGTGACGATGCAGGCGCTGGGCTGGCGCTCAGGGACGCTGCACGATGCGCCGTTCGAGGAGTACCGTTACTTGCCGCTTCAAGATGATATCTCCTCAACCACCTTTTGGTACCAGGCCGAGCCGCATGCGCCCTTCCCCGAATTGCCTGACCGTGATTACCTCGAAGTAATCTAGCTGGCGCAGGCTTGGGGTATTTTCGTGGTCGGCTATGCGCGGGAGGGGGCATGCGCGTCTACACGAATGGCTGACGGCTGGAGCTTGGCGACTAAAGATCGCGCCTGTCATGTGCCGGACAGCAACTGATCGAAGAAGGCGTTTAAGCCTTGATAGACGTCCCGATCAAAACAGCCAGGATACATTTTGCCCCCGATCTCATCCAGTATTGCATGAGACTCGATGACAGGGTCAACGGAGACGCCGCCCCAAATCGAGCGGCATTGCTTATAAGCCTTCAGCAATACGGGCAGCGTGACTTCAAATTGCGGATTGTTTAGACGGCCGTCAAAAGCTGGCTGTTGCTCTCTGCGCTGCGAGAGCAGGAACGTCGCATAGTTGCCGCGACTGTAATGTGCCCAGCAATCCGTCGCGCTCAGCTTTGGATTTGCAGACTGAAGCAAGTGGTAACAGCGCCTTGCAGCAGGCACAAGAATGTCGAGGGCTTCATCCGCGTTTGGGATGGATCGTTTTTCTTCACTGCTGAACACAATTGATGGTTCAGCATCATCGTCCATGTAGCCCAAGGCTATTGACATTATTATACCCTTGCTTCAAGTCGCGCCCGCCTCGGCTTGCCAACCCTTGGCACTCTTGACGGGTGTTACAACTTCACCGGCGTATTGATTAAACGCTGAAATGCGCCGCCGGATTTAAGCATGATCGCCTTTCAAGCTGTTGGGATAGTCCGTGCCGGGGAAAATATCCCGATAGCCGGACACGCCATCTTCATCCAAGCCACCTGGATACAGCTTTGTGCCGATCAAGCCCAAGGCAAATTGGACATCTGCCAGCATATCTGTACAGTCATCATTTCCAATTGAGAGACTCTCTTCAATAGCGGTCACCAATATCGGCAGCGTTTCTTCAATTTGCGTTATGTCAATCGTGGCGGACAAAGCCGCGATATCCATATCGCGCCCGTGCTGAACAATCTGCGCCGCACAATCTACGCTGTGGATGAAGATCGTAATCCCCTCGCGCATATCTATCTTAAGTTTGGCGGGGTTCAGAAAATGGTAGCACTGTTTGGCGGCCGAGATAAGCATAGCAAGCGCTTCTTCTGGTAAGTTTGGTTTCTCTTCCTCGCTAAATTTGATTTGCGATTCTTCATCGTCATACATCGCAGTCGTGATTATAGACATGTATACCTCTGGTGACTTGCATCGCGATATTAACAATTGTGTGAGCTGCCACTCAAACAGATACGGCATCTCGCATGTTCAATCTTGTCGCTATTGGGTGGAATCAACATTCACTAACTGCGTCACCAGTTAATCTGGACTATGCTTCAACTGGAAACGTATTGTGGCACAATAAACTTATTGTGGCGCTATATTCTGTAAAATATACACAATCCGCGCTTTCTTTTCTGACAGTATCGGATTCTGGAAATGTATCCTTTTCGTTTGAAACAATCAATATACCAGCGAGGACACCGAGAAATGCGGGAGCATCGAGAAACTCAATCGAAAATTGCCATATTCTTTGTGTGCTTTGTGCCTTTGTGTCTTTGTGGTGAAATTGAATTTCAACCGAATTCGATACACTACCCTGATTCTGGCAAGCCTGTCTCCAACCAGCGCTATGGTAAACTTTCCTGAAGCAAATGCGCTGACATAAGGAACCATGCCCTCTCCCGAGTTTTTCCAAGTCAAGCCCGTCAGCGATGCGCTGCGGCAGCTCGAGGCGCATTGGCAGCCCGATCCGCCGTCGGAGGCGGTGGCGACTGTCAACGCTCTCGACCGCATCCTGGCAGCGGATATCGTGTCGCCGGAGCAAGTCCCGGCCTTCCGCAAGAGCACGGTTGATGGCTATGCCCTGCGCGCGGCCGATACCTTTGGCGCCAGCCAATCACTGCCGGCATTCTTGCGGGAGCGCGGCGAGCTCAAGATGGGCGAGGCGCCGGCGTTGGACGTCGGCCCGGGCGAGGCGCTGCTGATCCACACCGGCGGCATGTTGCCGGCCAGCGCGGACGCGGTTGTGATGATCGAGCACAGTCAAGCTGCGGGCGCGGCGGAGATTGAAGTGCTGCGCGCGGCGGCGCCGGGCGAGAATGTGATTCAAGCGGGCGAAGACATCGGCGCGGGCGAGCGGGTGCTGCCGCGTTGGCATCGCCTGCGGCCCCAGGACATCGGCGCTCTGCTGGCGGTTGGCATTACGTCTGTCGCTGTGCAGTCTCGGCCGCGCATCGGCATCTTGAGCTGCGGCGATGAATTGCTGCCGCCCGAAGCCGACTCAACGCCGCCCGGGAAAGTGCGCGACATCAACGCCTATACGCTCAGCGCGCTGGCGCAGCAGCTGGGCGCGCAGCCCCTGCGCCTGGGCATCGCTTCCGACGATTTCGCCGATTATCAGCGCCGCGCGGGTGACGGCTTTGAGGCTTGCGACATCCTGCTGCTCAGCGCCGGCAGCTCGGTCTCGGCGCGGGATTACACCCGCGATGTCATCGCCGGGCTGGGTCAGCCGGGCATCCTGCAGCATGGCTTGGCCACCAAACCGGGCAAGCCGACCATAATCGCCGTCTGCGAAAACAAGCCGGTCATTGGCCTGCCGGGCAATCCGGTCTCGGCGCTATTGGTGGCGCGCCAGCTTCTGCCCCGTCTGGTCGCGCGATACGGCGGTCAGCCGCTCGAGTCGCCGCGTTTCGTCAGCGCGCGCTTGACCCAGCGAGTCGCTTCCGTGACCGGCCGTGAAGATTGGCTGCCTGTGCGCCTGAACGAGGCCGACGGGCAGTTGCAAGCGCAGCCGATCTTCGGCGTGTCTAACTTGATTTTCACGCTGGCGGCGGCTGACGGTCTGCTGCGAATCCCGCTTAATACCGGCGGCTACGATGCCGGCAGCCTGGTCGAAATAGAGCGGTTCTGAGCGCTATGTCCAAACGTAATATCTACCTGGAAGACATCCCGCTGGACGAAGCGCGGGCCAAGTTAAAAGCCGCGCTGAGAGCCGCTGGACGGGCGGACCCACTGGACGGCGAAAGCCTGCCGCTGGCAGAGGCCTTAGGGCGGGTGACCGCCGAGCCGATCCAAGCGCGCCGGTCGTCGCCGCATTTTCACTGCGCGGCTATGGACGGCTATGCAGTGGACGCGAGCGCCACGCTTTCCGCGCGCGAGACAAAAGCGCTGGCTTTGCGCCTGGGCGCGGACGCTCACCCAGTCAATACCGGCGACCCATTGCCCGATGGCTGCAACGCCGTCATCATGATCGAAAATGTCAACCAAGCCGATGAGCAGACGCTGCTCATCTACGCGGCGGTCGCGCCTTGGCAGCATGTGCGCCTGATGGGCGAGGACATGGTCGCCACCGAAACGGTCTTGCAAGTGAATCATCAGCTGCGCCCGGTCGACCTGGGCGCTTTGGCCGGCTGCGGGCATCAAGACCTGTTGGCGCGGCGGCGGCCCCGCGTCGTCATCATCCCCACCGGCAGCGAGCTCGTCCCTTTTACGCAGGCGCCGCAGCGCGGGCAGCTCACCGAATACAACAGCCTTATCCTGTCCGCGCAGATTCGCGACGCCGGCGGAGAAGCGCATGTGACCGCTATCGTCGGCGATAATGTCGAGGACCTGCGCGATGCGCTGGCTGACGCTTTGGCGCAAAGGCCCGAGCTGATTCTCTTGCTCTCCGGGTCATCAGCCGGCGCGCAGGACTACACGGCGGCGGCCATCCAAGCCATGGGCAAGGTGCTGGTTCATGGCATCGCTGTGCGGCCCGGGCATCCGGTCATCATCGGCATGGCGGCTGATACGCCTGTCATTGGCGTGCCCGGTTATCCGGTCAGCGCGGCCCTCACTGGCGAGCTATTTGTGCTGCCCTTGATCCGCGCCTGGCTGGGCTTGGCGCCGTCCGAGCCGGCGACGATCGAGGCGGTTTCGACGCGCAAGATTGCCTCACCCATCGGCGATGATGATTATGTGCGGGTGGCGCTGGCTGATATCGACGGGCGCATCCAGGCGACGCCGCTGCAGCGGGGCGCGGGTGTGATTACGTCGCTGGTCCGCGCTGATGGCTTGGCGCATATCCCGCGCTTCCACGAAGGCGTCGACCGCGGCGGAACGCTCAGCGTCTCCTTGTATCAGCCTTTGTCCGCCATCCAGCGCACACTCATGATCATGGGCAGCCACGACCCCATGCTCGACCTGCTGGCCACGCACCTGCGGATGAGGTCGGCGGCGGCGCGGGTGGTCTCGGTCAATGTCGGCTCCATCGGCGGCTTGGTGGCGCTGCGGCGCGGCGAGGCGCATGTGGCCGGCTGCCACCTCTTCGAGCCCGAATCCGCCAATTACAACATCCCTTACCTGCAACGCTACTTGCGCGATGAGCCAACCGCGCTCTATACCTTCGCTCAGCGCGAGCAAGGGCTTATGCTGCCGGCCGGCAATCCCCTGGACATCCATACCATCGCCGACCTGCGCCGGGCGCGCTATATCAATCGGCAGCGGGGCGCCGGTACGCGCGTATTATTCGACTATCTCTTGGGGCAGCAGGGGATTGTGCCCGCCGAAATCACGGGATACGCGCACGAGGAGGTGACGCATCTGGCGGTCGCGGCGGCAGTGGCGGATGGCATCGGCGATTGCGGCATGGGCTTGCGCAGCGCGGCCGAGGCCATGGGCTTGGACTTCATCGGGCTGACCTGGGAGCGCTTCGACCTGGCGATTCCGCGGCGATTTCTCGAGTTGGAGTCGCTGCAGGCGCTGCTGGCGACGCTGCGCGACGAAGACTTCAAGCGCGAGCTGGGCGCGCAGAGCGGCTATCGCAGCGACGAGACGGGCAAGGTGGTGCTTTAAGGCTTGTCCGGTACTGTGACTGAGCTGCCGCTCGCTCGGCTTAGGCGAATACTCGACATCTTTGCCACCGAGTACACCGAGTTTGATTGAGTGCGCAGAGGAAAGGCATCATTCTTAGTCCAAAGACAGAATCGGCGAATGTGCGGACCATCCTTGACTCGACCAACCGCCATATTTCCCGGAATCCCCCTCTGTGTCCTCGCAGTTACTCTGTGCCCTCGGTGGCAAAGGCCTTGGAAATCCGTCCCGGGCCGACTAGGCACAGTTCACTCGCGCCAGCCACTGAAATCGTATTGGAAATCGACCGAAGGCGTGCGCAGCTGAGCGTCCATGCCGCCGTCGACGAAAAGGCGCGTGCCGGTGATATAAGCGGCCTCGTCCGAAGCCAGGAAAGCGACCGCGGCCGCCAGATCCGCCGCGCTGCCTTGACGCCCCAGCGGAATGACATCCGCCGGCGGAATCGGCGAATCGCCCACGAAACTGCCGTGATCGACGCGCGTGCTGCCCGGCACGACTGTATTCACGCGGATATTCAGCGCGGCCAAATCCAGCGCCATCACGCGCGTGGCCGCCTCGATGCCGCCTTTGCTGGTATCGTAGCCGAACATATGGCGATGCGCGCGGGAGGCGCCGCCGCTGCTGATGTTGATGATGACGCCGCCCTGGCCGCGTTTCGCCATCAGGCGCGCCGCCGTCTGCGAGCAGTAAAACATGCCGCTGAGGTTGACGCCCAGCGTGCGCTGCCAGGCTGCGTCGCTGTAGTCGAGGAAGTTCTCTATCACGCCGGTCTTATGCACAAAGGCGGCGTTGTTGACCAAAATATCGACCGCGCCGAAGGCATCAAGAGCGGCGGAAAATAGCGCTTCGACTGCTGGTCGCTGGCTGATGTCCGCATTGATGGTGATGGCAGCGCTGCCCAGTTCGTCGGCCAGCGCTGCGCCGGCGACAGCGTCGATATCGGCGATGACGACATTGGCGCCCTCTGCAGCCAGGCGGCGGACGCAGCCCGCGCCGATGCCATTGGCGCCGCCGGTGATGATGGCCGTTTTTCCTTCAAGTCGCATGGTGGTCTCCTGTAGAATTTGTCGTTTGGATGGGCGGCTCGGCGGACCGCTCCTACGAATCAACGAATATGGCAGCTGTAGGGGGCAGCCATTGGCTGACCCGCCGATCTAAGACTTATTCGGTCAAGCGCGCCAGATTAAAAGCCGAGATGTCATACTCGCAGCCGCCGTCCAGAGCCAGCTGCGTCAGCGCCTCGCCCAGCGCCGCTGAATGCTTGAAGCCGTGCCCGGAACAGGGCGAAGTCACCACCACGCGCTCCGTCCCGGGATGAAAATCGATCAGAAACTGCTCGTCTCGGGTCAGGGTATACAAGCAGACCTCGGCATGGAGCGAACGCTCGCGCAGTCCCTTGAGGCGCGGCTTCGTCAACCGGTGGTAGACATCGGCTTTCTCCGCTTCGGTCACAACGCGGTCGACTTCGTCGGGCTGGGTGCTGCTGTGATATTGCTCGGTCATCAGCTTGACGCCGTCCATGCCCCCGGTATCCAGTGGCGGCGCGGGAAAGACCGACCAGAAGTCGTCCAGCGTATCGCCGATCCAGATGACACAGGGAAAGCGCGTTGGGTCGAAAGCGCTGCGATCTTCCGCCTCGAACCAGTGGATCAGCTGCCGGCAGACGCGGATGCCGCCGCGATGCGCCTTTGGCAGGAGCTCGCCGATCCAGGCGCCGGCCGACAGGATCAGCTTGTTCGTCCGATAGCTGGCGGCTTCGGTTGTGACCGTCACGCCGGCGGAGTCAGCGTCATAGCCGATCACTCTTTCGCCGGTATGAATGGTCGCGCCGGCTTGACGCGCCAGCCCAAGCTGCGTCTCAATGCAGCGTTCGGGCCGCAGGACTCCGGCGCCCGGTTCATAATACGCGCGTTCGTCCGGGCGCGGCGTCAGCAGGGGGAAGCGCCGCATAATCTCTTGCGCGTCAAAGACCTCGTGCGGGATGCCGAACTTCTGGGCGATGCGCGCCGATGTCTCCACAAAATCGCCTTGAAAATGGAAGGCGGCGGAATTGTCCGAGCCGATGATGAGGCCGCCGCTGCGGTGGAAGAGCGCGCGCCCGCTTTGCGCTTCCAGGTCGCGCCAGATCTCATTGCTGCGCCGCACGAAGGGCATATACATCTCGCCCTCGGCGATGGCGCTGCGTGTGATGCGGGTGTCGCCGTGGCTTGAGCCCATGGTGTGCGGCGGGTCATAGCGGTCGATGCCGAGGACGGTCGCGCCTCGTTGGCTGGCTTGATAAAGAGCGGCCGAGCCCATCGCGCCCAAGCCGACCACGATCAGATCGTATTGCGTCGCTGTCATCTCTTGGGTTCCTTTCGCAGCTTCGCCGTCGCCGCCTCGTCAATCGTCATGGGTACAGCACGAATCACAACGCCATAATCGCGTTCAGCCGCTGCGAGCGTGATATAGCCCTGCTTCGCGTCTTCCAGCACCCGCGCCGGCTCGCGCTCGAAGGGCGCGCCATAACCGCCGCCGCCGGGCAGCTCCAGCAACACGCGCTGGCCGGGCTGCAAAACGTAGTGGCTTTTGGGATGCGGCTGCGTGCCGTCCGAGAGCTTTACTTCACCCGCCGCGCCGGGCTTGCCGCCCAGCAGGCCCTGGGCCGGATTGCCCGTGCGGTCGTACATGCAGGAGTGGTTGGCCGGCGAGCCGGTGATGATCTCCAGTTCCATGACTTGCCCCAAGCCACCGCGGTAGCGTCCCGCGCCGCCGGAATCGACGCGCAGCTCCCGCCGGTGCATCAGCAGGGGCGCTGCCGTTTCAATCGCTTCGACCGGTACGCCCATGATGCCGCTGGGGAAAGCCGTCGCCGACAGACCGTCGCGGTTGTGGGCGGCGCCCATCCCGCCGGCTGAAAAGAAAATATAGGCGAATTCGCGCCCGTTTTCGTCCATGCCGTCCATCATAGTATTCCACAAGCCGGCCGAGCCATTAGCGATGATCTGCTCCGGCACGACCTCGGCCAGCGCGGTCAAGAGCGGCTGGCTGACGAAATGGCCGATCAGATGCCGAGCGCTGACCGGCGCCGGACGCGTGCAGTTGAGTATCGAGCCCAGGGGCGCGCGCACGTCCATGGGGCGGAAGGCGCCTTCGTTATTGGGGATGCCCGGCGCCAGCGCCGCCATCAGCGTATAGGTCGTATAAGCCTGCGTGTAGTTGAGCACGACATTGATGCCGCGGTCGACCTGGGGCGAAGAGCCGGCGTAATCGACGCTGAGTTGGTCGCCCTTCACGGCGATTTCACAGGCGATCGTCAGCGGCTCGTCGAAGCCGTCGATGGTGATGGTGTTGCGGTAGGCGCCATCGGGCAGCGCGCGGATGGCGTCGCGCAGTGCCGCTTCGGTACGGCCCAGGATTTGCGCCGAAACCGCCTCGATGTCGGGCAGGTCGTATTCTTCCAGCATCTCGATCAGCTTGCGCGCGCCGACCTGGTTGCCGACTTCCTGGGCGTAGATATCGCCGATGACTTGATCGGGCACGCGGACGTTGGCGCGGATGATATCGAAGAGCTGCTGGTTCGCCTCTCCGCCGCGGAAGAGCTTCATCAGCGGGATAGCCAGCCCCTCTTCATAAAGCGAGCGGGCATCGCCGCCCATGGTCGCGCCGCCGATATCAACCGCGTGGCAGGTGCTGGCGAACCAGGCCACGCCGCGCCCGCGATAAAATACCGGCGAAACAATCGTCAGGTCGAAGAGATGCCCCGAGGCCTGCCAGGGGTCGTTGGTGATCAAGGTGTCGCCGGGGTCGAGGCTGTCGATGGGATGGTTGGGCGCGACATAGCGGCGCACGCAATTGGCCATGGTGTTGATATGGCCCGGCGTGCCAGTGACGGATTGGGCGATCATATTGCCCGCGCGGTCGAATACGCCGGCGGAGAGATCGCCCGCTTCGCGCACGACCGTGGTGAACGAAGAGTGGATCAACGCCGCCGCTTGCTCATCGACGATGGAGATCAGCCTGCTCCAGATGACTTCGAGGGTGATGGGGTCGATCATGGGCTGCGCTCCTGTGTCACGCGCTCGTTTGGGCATCATCGAGATTCGGATTCTGCATGTCGCATGACGCCAAGCGAAATATTGCAGCTGTCATGCCGCCATGTTATGATAACAAAATGATTTATCATAGTTACTAAGCTGTTTGCGGCAGAGCAAACTTGCCGAAAACTTTGGCAAGGAACCGTTGATTAACAGCAGAGATCACTTGCTCGCCTTCAAATCAAATATGGTAATGACGGAATAGCGCAAGCTCGCCAAGGAGAATCAACATGGCCCAACCAGCACAACATTTTGATACCGATCCACAGCGCCTTCCCAGTTTGTCACCCGATGAACAGCGTATTGCTAATGCGGTTGTAGCTGCCCTGCAGTCTGAATTGAAACCTATGAAAGACACGCTGGAGCAACATTCACAGATTCTCGAGCAGCATACAAAAATACTCGCGAACGTCCAACTCGAATTGCGAGACATCAACAAGATATTGGCCGGAGCAGGGCTCATTATAGACGACCCCGATGCCTAGGGCATGTGGACTAGGTCTCTAGGCCTGCGGCAGCTTCTTTGTAGGGTGTATGGTGAGATCCAACACTAACCTCAAGACCGCTCTGGACAGACGGGGTTAGGGGAAGAAGACGGATCCCTGAGGGAATCCCGTGTCTCTAAAGGGCTTGCGACTTATACGGCGAGCCCTTTGGCTTTTTTCTGTATCACTTTTGCTCAGTCCTTCTCGTCAGCAGCAGGCAGCCGGCGGCCGCGACTTGCGCTGACCAGCCGGGCGCGACCACCGTTGTTGACGCCGCCTCTTCAATGATTAGCGGACCGTCCGCCGACCAGGACGCGCTGAGTTGCTCGCGGCGAAAAACGGGTGTTTGCAGCGGCGCTTGGTCGGGCGCGAATCGCACGGGACGGCTAGCGGCCGGGCTGTCATGCGCGGTTTGCGATTGGTCGAAATTGGCCTTATCGACCTGCGGCTGGGGTCCGCTGATGAGGATGCGCCAGTTGACCGCTTCAATAGGCACGCCGTCCGCCAGCTGCCCGTAGAAGGCGCGGTACTCCTCTTCAAAGACCTGCCGCATCTCGTCGATATGCCGCTCGGTCAAGGTATTCATGGAAAAAGGCACGCGTACCTCATAACCCTGGCCGACGTAACGCATGTCGATGTTGAGGCGCACGCTGATGTCCCGCGCTGCCACGCCGGCCGCCTCGACGATGCGCCGCCCGTCCCGCTCCAGCTCAGCCAGGATGCGGTTGAGTTGGTCCAGGTCCAGCTCGTCCAGGCGGGACACGTAGCTGCGTGTGAAATCGAAGGCGATGGGCGCGGTCAGAAAACCGAAGGCGGAAGCTACACCGGCCAGGGGCGGGATGATGATGCTGTCGATGCCCAGGCCGCTCGCCACGCCGCAAGCGTGCACCGGGCCGGCGCCGCCAGTGGCGACCATACAGTAGCGGCGGATTTCCAAGCCCCGTTCGGCAGCGTGTACGCGGGCTGCCGCCGCCATATTCTCGTTGACCAGTTGATGCACGCCCCAGGCGGTTCGCTCCAGCGGCAGTGCCAGCGCCGTCGACAGCTCAGTGAAGCTGGCTTGCGCGGCGGCGCGGTCGAGCGGGATGTCCCCGTCAGCGAAGTAATCGGGATTGAGGTATCCCAGCAGTAGATCGGCATCGGTGACGGTGGGCTGCGCTCCGCCAGCGCCGTAAGATGCGGGACCGGGCGTGGAGCCGGCGCTCTGCGGGCCTACGGCGGGTAAACCCAGCGCGTTTAAGTGGGCGATGCTGCCGCCGCCGGCGCCAATCTCGATCATCTCGATCATGGGCACCATCAAGGGCAGCCCGCTGCCGCGCTTGAAGCGATGCACATGCGCCACCTCGGATTGGTGGCTGATGGCCAGCTCGCCAGCGCGTGTCAGCGCTGCTTTGGCGGTGGTGCCGCCCATGTCAAAGGCGAGCACGTCCGTTTTGCCCAGCAGCCGGCCCCAGTGAAGACCCGCCAGCGCGCCGCCGGCCGGTCCGCTTTCGACCAGCCGAATGGGAAAATCGCGCGAGGCGGCTACCGTGGTCGTGCCGCCGCTGCTCAGCATGATGTTCAGCGGGGCGGCAATGCCGCTTGAATGCAGGCCGTCCTCAAGGCGCTCCAGATAGCGGTCGGTGACGGGCTGGACGTAGGCGTTGGCGATAGTGGTCGAAGCGCGCGGGTATTCGCGCATGCCCGGCGCGACTTGATGCGACGCCGAGATGGCGACATCGGGCAGCGCCTCCTCTACGATTGCCCGCGCCGTCAATTCGTGAGACGGGTTGGTATAGGCGTGCAGGAAGCAGATGGCGACCGCTTCGACAGACTCGGCGCGCAGCCGAGCGCAGATCCGGCGCAGGCAGTCTTCATCAAGCGGACGACGTATATGCCCATCGGCCAGCGTACGCTCCGGCACATCAAAGCGCAGCCGCCGCTCGGCCAGGGGCGCGGGCTTGCTTAATGCCAAGTCGTACATATCGTAGCGGCCTTCGTTGCCAATCTCGACCGCATCGCGGAAGCCGGCTGTCGCCAGCAGCGCCGTCACAGCGCCTTTGCGTTCGATGAGCGTATTGGTGATGAGGGTCGTTCCGTGGACCACGTAGCGTATCTCGGTTGGGGCGAGGTCGGCTCTCTCCAGCAAGCAATTTACGCCTGCGAGTACCGCGAGCGAAGGGTCGGGGTAGGTGGTCAGCAGCTTCTCAACGGCGATGCGCCCGTTGTCGGTGTCGAGGGCGACCAGATCGGTGAAGGTGCCGCCGATGTCAACTGCCAACAGGACTGACGGCGCGTTCATAAGCAGAATTTCCTCGCGGACAAATTGCGCTTCATCATACGAGCGGCGCTGCAGGCTGTCAAGCAGGCGAGAGGGCGGCAGCCAGCAGGTAGAATAGTCGAGGCAAGGTGTTACGGGTAGAATGCGACAGAGTACCACGGAGCGAGGTCAAACTGACATGCATCGCGAACAAGATCATCCAGTAACTCAGGTTATGGCATGGATCGGGCTAAATATTCTGCTGCCCTTGCTGCCGGTTGTGTTCGGCGTCGTCATAACAGTAATGCAGCGACAGACAGTGGATTTTTTCAAGTTGCTTGACGGTCTTGAGCTTTTTCTCATTTCGCTGTGGCTCGTTACAGTCACGGCGCGGGACTTAGCGCGATATAAGTTCAGCTGGGAAAAGCCACTTAGGATGGCATTGATAGCTTTGGCAGCGATCGACTTGATTTTCCTTGTGCTAATTTATGTGAACAACCGCATTCGCGACCTGGAATTGGATGCTGAAATGTATCTGTCTCTGGCAATGGCGCACTTTATTTTCATCGTCGTTATTGCTGTTGCGCTGCAACTGTACATGCATTATTATGATTACAGAGAGAATCAGATGGAAGACATAGCGTGAGCGAGCCGCTTGTACTTGCAATAGTGACATTCGAATTTCTGGTCGCATTGGCCATAGTGGTTGGTGTTGCGCGGGCAATCTGGAACGATGAGCATCGGCATATTCTTGTGCCGGGCTGGATGCGCAGGAATCCCGATGGCGACGCGCCCGACGCGGCGCAGGCTTAATAACTGCTTTCCTTTACATTTGTGCTTGTTCAGTTAGCATACCAGTGATCCGGCAGCGCCTCCCGTTCAGCCGCCAGCAGGTCGCGAAGGATGGCGTCGGCATCGGCGATGGAATTGGTCAGCGGGTCGGTCATCAGCGCCCGCCGCAGCAGACTGTAGTCCGCTTTGACGATGGCCTCCGCCGTTAGCTCGTGCGTATCCAGCACGATCTCCTGCAAACCGCGCAAGCCCCGCGGCATCTCCCCGACCGGACGCGGACGCGGACCCGCCATATCCACATCGCAGAGCAATTCCAGGAAGGCGTCTTCGGCCATGTTGCCCACGGCGCCGCGATTGGGACTGTTGATATAGAAGGGACGCCCCAAGCCGCCCACCATACTTTCGATGATGTCGGTAGCGTGCTCGGGGCCGAGCGTCGACATGAACTCGCTGATAGGCGTCGCGCCGCTGATGTAGTCGTCGACCTGGCGCCACATGGCGGCGTGCCGGTCGTAGCGCGTCTCCATGTCCCAAATCGAGAGCGGCGGAATAGCATCGGCCAGGCGCCCGTGCCCCTGATAGAAGCGCAGGTATTCTTTGGTGTGGGAGACGCAGGCCGGCACATAACCGAAGATTTCGTATAGCTGCCAGGCGATGGCGTCATTGTGCAGGGCTTTGGCGCCTTTGTCGCCATCCATGCCGCTGTAGGCAGAATCTCGCCGCAGCGATTCGGCGATCTGCGCGCTGACATCTCGGCCGCGATATTCGGCTTTTAACAGCCAGGTGAAGTGGTTGACGCCCGAAATGCGCAGGTCGAAATCCGCGTCCAGATCCGCGTTCCATTCGCTGGCATCGGCGATTAAACCGGCGTGGGCGGCGTAACGCGCTTTTACATGGGGCATGTGCAGAGAGTCGCAGAGGGCGAAGCTCTTGAGCTGCGGGGCAAAACGAGCCAGCGCCATGCCGTTTACCGCGCTGGGATTGATATAGTTGATAACCCAGGCCTCGGGGCAGATGCGCTCAATATCAGCGGCGCAGTCCATAATCAGCGGCAGTTCACGCATGGCGCGGAAGATGCCGCCGGGGCCGATGGTATCGCCGCTGCACATGCGGATGCCGTATTTTTCGCTGATCTGGCAATCCATGCCGCGGTAGCGCACGGTATCGGCGGCGAAGCTGAGCACGACGAAATCGGCGCCGGGCAGGGCATCGCGCCAATCCGAGGCGACTTCAATCGCAAGGGAAACGCCCGCTTCGGCGACTACCATTTCCGCCAGCTTGCCCATCTTCTCCATGCGCGCCGGGTCATTATCCACCAGCGCCAAAGTGCCGCTATTCAAGTGCGGCGAATGCGCCATCTGCCAGATAGCTTGCCGGCCGAAGAACAAACTGCCCGAGCCAATAACGACGACTTTTGGCTGCTGAATGCCACTCATGAATTGCTCCTGGTCGGAACCGCTACTGTCACATTGAAGTGATTGTACTCAAAGGCGGCGCTGCGTGCAGGAGTTTCGCTCGTATTGAGGATCCGACAGGTGGCTTAGGCGTGGCGCGCTTGGCGGCTGCGGCGCGGACGCCGGGAACGGTGGCGCCGGTTTTGGCCCCCTGGCTTGCTGGCGCCGTTGTGTCGCGGCTTGCTGGCGCCGTTCTGTCGCTTGGGCGCAGGAGTCGACGAGGCGAAGGGATGCTCGCTGACAACCTGAATTGGCTCTTGAATCAGCGCTTCGATTTCGCGCAGATACTTGCGTTCATCGACAGCGCAGAAGGAGTAGGCGATGCCGGAAGCGCCGGCCCGCGCCGTGCGGCCAATGCGATGCACGTAGCTCTCCGGGATATTGGGCAAGTCGAAGTTGATGACATGCGTCACCGAGTCGATATCCAGGCCGCGGGCGGCGATATCGGTGGCGACCAGAACGGGAGTATGCCCCGACTTGAAGCGAGCCAGCGCGCGCGTCCGCGCTGTTTGTGATTTATTGCCGTGGATGGCTTCCGCTGGAATGCGGGCGCGGCTCAATTGCTTGGCCAGGTTGTTGGCGCGGTGCTTGGTGCGGGTGAAGACCAATACGCGCTGCGAGGCTGGGTCGCGCAAGATATGTTTGAGCAGGGCGCGTTTGTCGCCGCCTTCTACAAAATAAATGGATTGCTCAATACTCTCAACCGTGGTGGACTCCGGATTCGCCTCGACCTGGACCGGGTCGATCAAGATGCTGCGGCTCAAGTCCTGGATGGTCTGCGGCATGGTGGCTGAGAAAAGCATGGTCTGGCGCGCCTTGGGCAGGCGCTTGATGATGCGCTTGACATCATTGATAAAGCCCATGTCCAACATGCGGTCGGCTTCATCCAGGATGAAATACTCCAGCTGATTCAGCCGGATATAACCCTGATTCATCAAGTCTTGCAGGCGGCCCGGCGTCGCTACCACGATATCAACGCCGCGCTGCAAAGCCTTAACTTGTGGCTGCTGACCCACGCCGCCGAAGATCGCTGTGTGCCTGAGTGAAGTCTGGCGGCTGAATTTGCCGAATTCTTCGTCGATTTGCGCCGCCAATTCCCGCGTCGGCGACAGAACCAGGACGCGGATTGGCCGCTTGCCCTTAATGGTCGCCAGCATTTGTATGATGGGCAAAGCAAAAGCAGCCGTCTTGCCACTGCCCGTTTGGGCGCAGCCGACAATGTCGCGCCCGTCGAGGATATGCGGGATGGTCCGCACTTGTATGGGCGTCGGTTCAATATAGCCGACTCGCTCTACGGCGCGCAGCATTTCGCTGTTGAGTTGCAGGTTGTGAAAGCTCATTGGATTTACTTTTCTCGATGTTCGTCTTTGAAGCAACGACTAAGTGTCTAACAGATTCGCCGAAAATACTAGCTCGGTAATTTGGCGAACAGAGCAATCGCATGAATCTGGCATCCGCTGCGACGAGCAAAATTAAACTGAAATTTAACCACAGAGGGCACAGAGTGCACAGAGAAAAGCCATTGATCGGAGCTTTCGTGATATTTTGTCGCAAAATATTTTGGCAGGAAGGAATTTAGTCGACAATGTGGCGGCAAGCCTTCCCAATTCAATCGGTGGATATAGAGGTAAGTCGCCTAAAGAATCTTAAATCTGTGCCCTCTGTGTTCTCTGTGTTGGAAAATATTTTGATGCAATTGCTGTGTTTGGCGGATACGCATTCGCGCTTGCTTGTTGTATGATGCGGGCCTTCATATACATGAGATGACGATGGGCGAAACATGACAAATCCATACGATTACGCCAAGGCGAACCAGGAACGCTTCCTGGCGGAATATCAAGAGCTGCTGCGCATCCGCACCATCAGCACACAGCCGCAGCACGCCGATGATGTGGCCCGCGCCGCCGAGTGGCTGCGGGCGATGATGCTGCGCATTGGCATGGACAGCGCGGAAGTCATCTTGATGCCGGAGGGCCGCTGCCCGCTGGTGCTAGGCGAGTGGCGCGGCGCCGGCGAGGACGCGCCCGTCATTTTGATCTACTGCCACTATGACGTGCAGCCGGCCGAAGTCGCGGATGGCTGGGATACTGAACCCTTTGAACCGACCATCAAAGACGGCAGGCTCTACTGTCGCGGCGCGGTCGATAGCAAGCTGCATGTGATGGCGAACCTCAAGGCGGTGGAATCCTGGCTGGCGGCATCGGATAAACCCAAAGTCAATATCAAGGTGGTGCTGGAAGGCGAAGAAGAATCGGGCTCGGAGAATATCAACGCCTTCATCGCGCGGCATCCGCAGCGGCTGGCGGCGGATATCGCCATGATCTCGGACGGCGCGATTCTGGCGCCCGATCAGCCCAGCTTGACTTATGGGCTGCGTGGCGTCACCGCCTTGGAAGCGCATGTGTCGGCGCCGGTCAGCGATTTGCACAGCGGCCATTGGGGCGGCTCGGTGCACAATCCGATTCAGGCGCTGAGCGAGATCATCGCGCAGCTGCACGATGAGAATGGCGCGGTGTCGGTGCCCGGCTTCTACGATGATGTGGCGGCGGTAACGGCGCAAGACCGCGCCCTGCTGGAAAAGGTCGAGCCCTTTATGCAAGCCGAATGGGACGATGTGGTCAACGCGCCGGCGGTCTGGGGCGAAGCGGAATATATCTTGCCCGAACGGCTGGGCGCGCGCCCGACGCTGGAAATCAACGGCATCCACGGCGGTTACACTGGCGATGGCATGAAGACCGTGCTGCCCGCCCGCGCTTTCGCCAAAATCACCTGCCGACTGGTTCCGCATCAAGACCCCGATCGCGTACTCAACTGCGTCGTGGAGCACATCAAGCGCATCGCGCCGGAGACGATAAATGTCGATTTTCAATTTGGCGGCATGGGCGCGGCGGCGGTCCTGCTGGATGTTGAGGGACCAGCCATGTCCGCGGCTGCCGCAGCCTATACCTACGCCTGGGGCGTCGAGCCGGTCTTTGAGCGCGCCGGCGGCAGCGTGCCGATCACCTTCGAGTGTATGAAAGTGGCGAAAGAAGTTGTGATCATGAGCTATGGGCTGAAGAGCGGCCGCGCCCACGGACCCAACGAGAATATCTTCCTGCAGAACTTCTACAACGGCATTCAGTCCACCATCAAGTTTATCGACGTGGTGGGGGAGGGCCGTGGGTAGGCTCGGTATCTTAGTGCCTCCGCGCCAGTGTTCAGGTTGGCGCCTTTAGTATCCCTGCGCTAGGCAAGCGTCCTTGACGGCTTCGGAATTGCAGCCCCGCGCGATCTTTTCTGGCCCGCAAACCACCGTTATTCCAGCTTTACAGTTAATTTGCATTCACACAAAACTTTGGCAATGCCCCTCCTGCACAATGTTGGCTAGTTGAGGACGAAATCTCTCGTCCTCAGAACATGAGGCACAGGAGAATTGCCGAAATGAGTATTAAACGATTTGCTCTGGTTTTTGCGTTGCTCGCCTTGCTGACCGCCACTGTCAGCGCCCACGACGACACCGACGCCGATAAGTCCAAGCCCGCGAAACGCGCTGAAATGGGATTCTCGCTTTTGGGCGAGACCCTGCTGGAAGCCACCGACCTGGACGCCGATGCGCTGCGGACGGCGCTGGCTGAGGGCGCGACCGTCGCCGAGTTGATTGCAGCGAACGAAGGCGATGGTGACGCCGTCATTGCTGATATCGCCGCGCAGCTGGCCACGAACATCAACGAAAGCACGGCGTCATTCCTGGAAGGACTGGATGAACGTGTCAGCGAAGAGATGGACGCCAGCCGCTCGCGCCGCGGTCGCTGGGGCCGGCGCTGGATTCAGCAGCCGCGTATCTTCATGTACACGGGCGTGAGCGACGCCATCCTGGAGGCGACTGGGCTGGACCCGGCTGGTCTGCGCGCGGGGCTGGCTGAGGGTTCCACGCTGGCTGAATTGATCGAAACCAACGACGGTGATCGGGCCGAAGTTACTGCGACAATCGTGGCGACTATCACGGACGAAGTGAACGCTGAAGCTGCCGAGCGCATCGAAGGCTTGCAGGATAGCCTCAGCGAGATCTTCAACAGCGACTTGTCGGAGCGCTGGCGCCGCGGGCGTCGTGGGCGCATGGGCCCGCGTTTTGTATTCGGCTTCTGGAGCATGTTCGGCGAACCGGCTGTGGAGGAACCGGCCGCCTAGACCCAGTACAACCGTTGGCCAAATTGTAAACGCGAGCGCGGGGCGAGTTCCTGCGCTTGTGTTTTGCGCCGTCACTCAATGACCAGGCTGCCCAGCGGCACGCGCGCGTCCCGGAAAAAGTCGCCCTCGGCGTCGCTCGCGGGAATTCGCTCTTTATCACCTGTGCGATACAGTCCGCTGAAGATCTGGTAGCGCCCCGGCGCCAAATCAGCCGGCAGGGGGACGTTCCAGGTCTCGCTGTCGGATAGGCCGCTGTACCACAACCGCGTCGGCAGACGCCCCCCCAGCGGCGCCTGGTTATAAACCCACCATTCACCGCTCTCGGCGTGGCCCAGATGCAGAAATTGCGTATGGTCTTCGTGTCCACCGGCTTCGCTGCGCCAGGAAAATGTAATTTTCAGCGGCTCGCCGGCTCGAATTGATTCGGGCGCTTGCCAGGCGTCGAGCGCAAAGCCATTGTCAAATTTCGCCAGCGGATCGCGAGTGGCGTCCGGCCTCCGATCGCGCCAGACTTTCTCGCTCAAGACGACCTGCGTATCGCTCAGCAACTGGTGGTCGCTGGAAGTTATTTTCAGTGGCTTGAATTCATCGGCTTCGTCACGCCAGAGCGTCAGGACGATCCAATAGGCGCGGTTGTCCACGATTTCGGCAGGTCGCTCCATCTCAACCCATTGACGATAAACCGGCGTGTATCCGGGCGTTAGCAGGAAATACCTGAGATGTGCGCCCTTGTCGCGGCTGATGATGGATTCTCCGCTGACCTGGTCGACCATATGAATCGAGTAGCCCAGGCCGGCCAGGTTGTGCCCAAGATAATCCCAGCGCCCCGGCGAAAGAAAGAGATTAATATGCTTCTTGTTATTCTCCATTAGGTAACCGTGCAGTTGGTAGCCGTCTTCATAAACGACGTTTGCCGAATCGGAGCCACCGGCGTAATGCTCAACCGGTAGTATGGCCCGCGACTGGCTGAGAAAAAGTAGCCAAAGCAGGACTAGGCCGACATAGACGCGCAGCCGAACAGCCGGTCGATCCGACAGAGCGGAAAGATGCCCGAACGATGCGACAAGCACTAGCCAGATTCCGGCAAACTCTAGCGACTCTTCCAGCCAGCTACGATTGTCGCCGTAATTGACAAAACTGATGCTGAATTTTTCTGGCGCCTCGGTAACGATTGCGCCCAGCGCGCTGATTGCCAGACCAGCAAGCAGCAGAAAGTGCCAGATGCGCATCTGCCGCTGTGCTTTCAGCGCGACCGCCAGTGTGACCAGAGCCACCGTTATGCCAAGAAGAATGTAGATTTCCAGCCAATATGGCAGAAATTCGTGCAAGAGTGAATATTCGTCGTAGGCCAGAAATACAAACATCAAGCCTAAAGCAGCGAAGTAGAGGCGAAGCCAAGTGGGTTGAGACCGAGCATGCCAGGCGGTAAGCAGCGCCGTAAAGCCGATCAGCGCCAACTGTGTGGAGGCGATCGTCGTCGGAATATTCCATTCGCGGTCCAGATGCCAGAGCCACGCTTCAAAGCTGGAGCTCGGTGGGAAAACGACTGACCAGCTAATGGCAACCACTTGCGCGATCAGAAATACGCTCGTCACCCGCTTGCCCGCCCAAGTTAAACGCGGGATGAGCCAGCGGTAAGCAATCGCCCCGATCGTAAGATACAGCGCGACAATGACGAATTGGAACAACGTTCTATAAAAGACTTCCAACGATTTATCGCTTTCGGTGAGAAGGTATCAGGGTTGAATTACGAGACGCAAAAGACAGTATATCAGTAGTTGCTTGGGGGCGTCGGCTGATTTAGTATCGCCACGGGCCGGCCTCAAGTACGACCGCCTCGTCCTCGCCGGGCCAGGGCGGCGTTGTCGTGATGATGAACTCCAGCGGAATCTCACCTGTGTTTCGAAATTGGAAGACTGTCCCGAGCGGGATCGTTAGGCTGAGGCGTGGCGACACATCCAGAACTTGCTCGCGATCGCCCTGCTTGCGCCAGACCTGCCCGGCGCCAGCCAGAAAGAACCAGACTTCTTCGACCGTCCGGTGCCGCACCGGGATGGTGACCGCGCCCACCGGCAGGCTACAGTGGACGACGCTCGCCCCGGCCAGGCTGTGCAGCAGGCGAATCTGCGAACCGTCCGGCGCCAGCACGTCGTAGTCCGGCGCCACTTGATTGCTCTCAAAGCGCCTCATGCCTTACTCCTTCAGCGAAACCTCCCAGCGCGCGCGCACCGCGTCCCACACTTCGGGATTGATGAGGTGCGGCGGCTGCTCGCCACGCAGGACTTGCAGCGCCTGCTCCAGCGCATGTACAACCAGACGCCGTTTGCCGACCACGGTCGCGCTGGCCACATGCGGCGTGATGACGACATTGTCGCGCCCGAGCAGCGGGTTGTCTGCTGTTGGCGGTTCGATATCAGTGACGTCCAGGCCCGCGCCAAAGAGATGACCGCGATCAAGGGCGGCGGCCAGCGCCGCTTCGTCAACGTGCCCGCCGCGCGAAACGTTGATGAAGACCGCGCCCGGCTTCATCTGCGCGAATCGCTCAGCATTCATGATTTGATAGGTCTCGTCATTAAGCGGCAGATGCAGGGAGACGAAATCCGAACTGCTCAGCAGACCCTCCAGCGAGCTTGCCTTGTCGACGCCCAATTGGCGGAAGCGGTCATCGCTGACAAAGGGGTCATGGGCGACCACTTTCATGCCGATGGCGCGAGCGATGCCGCTGACGTGCCCGCCGATCCGCCCCAAGCCAACCAGGCCCAGCTGTTTTTGATCCAGCTCGAGCGCTACGTATTCCCCCCAGAGGTTTTTGCTATCGCCGCTTTCCAGCATGCGGTCAAGCTCGTTGGCGACGCGCTTGATATTGCGCGCAACGGTCATCATCAGGGTGACGGCTTGCTCGGCTGTGGAGACCGTGGGCGCGTCGGGCGCGTTGGCCACGGCGATATTGCGCGCGCTGGCGGCTTCCACATCGACCTTGTCATAGCCGACGCCGGTGCGGGCGATGATCAACAGGCGCGGCGCCCGGTCCATGGCCGCGGCGTCATAGGTACGCCCGCCTGCCATGACAGCATCAGCTTCGTCCAGCCGGTGGAATGGGTCCTTCGCCACCTGCTCGCCCGGGGCGATACCGTCGGCGACATCTTTAAACATGTCACGGAATTCGTCCGGTACGTTCGCTTCAAACCAGATATTTGGCATCTTGCTGTTTTCCTTTAAGCGTGAGATTTAGAAATGTACGTTCTCGTCGACGATTTGTCCGGCATCGTTTGTCTCGGCGCGGATCTGCTTGAATTCCGCCGTCAGCGCCCGGTTGAAGGCTGAAATGTCCGAGCTGTGCATGACCAGGTTGGCGCCGGCTTTGATCCAGGCGATTTCGTGATGGGCGAAGTTGTGGTGGATGCCGACGCCGACGCCGGCTGCTCTTGACTTAGTGATAATCGTGCGAATGGCCGCGTCAAATGTCGGGTCGTCGTACTGCTCGGGCATGCCCAGGCTGCAAGACAGATCATGGGGTCCAACCAATACGCAGTCGATATATGGCAGCTTCAAAATGTCGTCCAGCGCGTTCAAAGCCGGCACGCTTTCGATATTGATGAAGAGCGCTTTGTTGGCGTTGCGCTGCGCCAGGTAATCGGCCAGTTCGGGTTCCAGGTCAGCTTCGCCATCCAGCGCCGCGCGCAATTTGTCGCCTTTCAGCGGGCCGAACTTGACCGCGCCGCCTAACTCCTTGACTTGCTGCGGCGATTCGATATAGGGCGCAATGATGCCGTGCGCGCCGCCATCCAGCGTCATCTGCGCCAGGTAGGGGTCGGGCGCCGGGATGCGCACCACCGGCGCCATGCCCAGCGCGGCGAAGGTTTGGCACATCCAGGAAATCATGTTGCGGTCTTGCGGCGTGTGCTCGGTGTCGATGAAGACCATATCCAGGTCCAGGTTCTGCACCACGCGCGGCCAGATCGGCGCGGGCGAATAAATCGCCGTGCCGTATACCCGCTGCCCGGCGCGTAAAGCTTGTATCAACTCTTGTCCATGCATCCTGTCGTCTCTTGTCGATTCGGCTTGTCAGTCAGTGAGGGATATTAGCCATTGCCGCGGGATAAGTCAAAGCGCGCTTTTCGTGCGTAGCCCAAAATATCAGCGAATATGATTCTACTGGCGAATGCGTAAGAGTGATAATTATACGGCTAGTCCGGAACTTTGCCGACGGGGGCGCCGACATCATCGCAAGCGCGGAAGCCAACCGCGTCTTTGACCCGGTCGATGTCGCCTTCAATTCTCTCGCAGTCGGCATGATAATCGGGGCGCGATGGGTGCTGCGCTTGCTGCGAACTTGGGCGCAAAGGCGGCGACAGCGCCATAAGTGACTTGGATCGGCTCATCAGCAGAACGCGAATCAGGAGGGCGGCGTGAGACTTGGACTGAATATCGGCTACTCGGGCGCGCGGATCGATCTGCCGCTGGACATGATTCAAGAGGCTGACCGTCTGGGATACTACGCCGTCTGGACGGCCGAAGCTTACGGCTCGGATTGCATTACCCCGTTGGCTTGGATCGGCGCGCTGACCGAGAACATCAAGCTGGGCTCGTCCATCATGCAGATGCCGGCGCGCAGCCCGGCCATGACAGCCATGACCGCCATCACGCTGGATCAGCTTTCCGGCGGGCGCTTCTTGCTGGGGTTGGGGCTCTCGGGCCCACAAGTTGTCGAAGGCTGGCACGGCCGCCCCTACGGCAAGCCGCTGGGCAAAACCCGCGAATACGTTCAAATTGTGCGGCAGATCCTGGCGCGCGAGGCGCCGCTGGTTCATGACGGCGCGCACTATCAGATTCCTTATCAGGGAGCAGACGCCACCGGATTAGGCATTTCATTGAAGAGCATCATTCACGGCCGCCCCGACCTGCCGATATATCTGGCCTCCATCGGCCCCAAGAATGTGGCGCTGACCGCCGAGATCGCCGATGGCTGGCTGCCGATCTTCTTCTCGCCCGGGCATTACTATTCAGCTTATGCGGCTGCGGTGGAGGCCGGGCTGGCGCGGGCGGGCGGCGGCAAAAGCCTCGACAGCTTCGATATCGCGCCGTCGGTCACCGTCGTCATCGAAGACGAAATCGAACTGGCGTACAACCAGCTCAAGCCGGTCTTGGCGCTTTATATCGGCGGCATGGGCGCCAAAGGCAAGAACTTCTATTACGAGTTGGCTTGTCGCTTCGGCTTCGATGAGGCGGCCGACATGATTCAAGACCTCTATTTGCAGGGACGCAAAGGCGAAGCCATGATGGCGGTGCCGGACGCGCTGGTGGACGCGGTCGCCCTGGTCGGCTCGAAGGCGCGCATCCGCGACCGCTTGCAGCTCTGGCGCGATTGCCCCATCACGACTTTGAACATCACCGCCTTCTCGCTGGATGCCCTTCGCTTCATGGCGGAAGAGATTCTCTGACCGTTCAGGATATCGAGGCCAACAAGACGCGCTGCTTTGCAAGATAACCTCTGTGTTCTCTGTGTTCTCTGTGGTTAAATTTCCGTATAATGCTTGCTCAGCCCCTCACCACTTTCAAACCGCTCTACATCGGCGGCATTCAAATCGACTCGCCCTTGACGCTGGCGCCGATGGCCGGGCATACCAACTTCGCCCTGCGCAGCCTGTGTCGCGAATTGGGCGGCTGCGGCCTGGTTTGCACCGAACTCATCAGCAGCAATATCGTCAAGAATTCGCGGGAGCGGGCGCTGCAACGCTTCGACTGGCGCGCGAGCGAAAGCCCCGTCGCCGTGCAGCTATTCGGCGTCCAGCCGCATATCGTGGCCGAAGCGGCGCGCGTGGTCGTCGATCATGGCGCCGACATCGTCGACATCAACATGGGCTGCTGGGTGCCGAAGATCGCCAAAAAGGGCGGCGGCGCGGCCCTGCTGCGGGATGTCAATGTGGCGGCTGCTGTGGTAGAGGCGGTGGTGAAGGCGGTTGATGTACCGGTAACGGTCAAGGTGCGTAGCGGATTTGAAGACGGCGTTGTTACTGCAGTGCCCTTTGCCGTAGCGGCCGAAGCCGTGGGCGCGCAGGCGGTGGCGGTGCATGCGCGCTTCGCCGGGCAGGGGCATGGCGGCGCGGCCGATTGGGATGTTATCGCCGCGGTCAAGGACGCTGTGCGCGCTATGCCCATCATCGGCAACGGCGATGTCCACACCGGCGAAGACGCGCGGCGTATGCTGAATGCGACCGGCTGCGATGCGGTCATCGTAGGGCGGGCGGCGCTGGGGCGTCCCTGGCTCTTCCAGCAAATCGCTGCCTACCTTGAGACAGGGCTCAGCTTGCCCGAGCCGTCGCGGGTGGAGCGCGCTCAAATCGCGCTGCGTCACGCTCAACTGACGCTGGAGTCGACAAATCTGCCCGAGCCTGTGGCTGTGCGGGAGCTGCGCGGGCAAATCAGCAAGTACAAGCTGGACGCGCCCGGCTCCGCCCAGGTGCGGAATCGGCTGGTGCGGATTGATTCTTATGCCGAGTTGGAGTCGATTCTGCTCAACGTAGCAAGTCCAGACCGATTATGAATTGTGAAAGGAGCTTTAGCTTGCAAGGGAATTACGTATGTGCAATATTATTCGAAACATCATCATTGCAAACGTGTTAAAAATCAGAGCTTATGAACATGACGAATTGGACGAGCTATTTTGTTGTAATTCCGCTTTTCCCGATCATTACCGCTCTTGTCTTTACATTGTTGAAGGGTGAGAGTCCGCAATATCAGGGTATTTTTGGTGGCACAGAATTATATATGCTGTCCGTGGTAATTTTGGCTAGCACTAGAAGCGATATTGAAAAATCGCAAATGGCGCGGTTCAAAACCGGTAATTATCGTCGAGTGACAACCTTGCTAATACCCGCAATGTTACTTTGTAGCGTATTCTATGGTATAGTTTTTATGAATCTACGAGCGGACAATCCAGACATATCAAAGGGGGCAATTGCGATTTTGGGCTTATTATTGAGCGTACCTACGATAATCGTCTGCGGGTTTCTTCAATTCAAGCTCAGGCGTTCCCCAGAAAAAGAGCTGTCATCATGACGATGTGGTCAACCGAGTGGATGATGCTTTACGTGCTAACCATTCTGTTTGGAAATCTCGCGGTTATCGCGATTGCTAGTTATGCGAACCAGCGAAGCAAACGACATAGCCGGGTTGATAATTCTGACCAATAAGTGACTCCGCCATCAGAACTAACCACTGTTCCACTTAATTCGCTGTTCCTTAAACCCGGATTGATTAGCCCGACCAAGTTTGGTCGGTTGATCGTCGCTAGGGAGCATGTCTTGGAATTGTGTATAAGTCACGAGTTAAACTCTGTTAAGGATGAAATTACATTGCGTGGTAGCTGGCATAAGCTGATGCAAGAGCAACCGGCATGACCACTCTTGTTACCGGCGGCGCAGGCTTCATTGGCAGTCACGTGGCCGCGGCATTGCTCGCTCGCGGCGACAAGGTCGTTGTCATCGACAATTTCAACGACTATTACGACCCGGCTATCAAGCGACTAAACGCCGCGAGCCTGCGCGAATACACATCATTCTCGCTGATCGAAGGCGATATTCGCGATGCCCCGCTGGTCGAGCGGGTCTTTGCTGAGCAGGGCGTGACGCGTGTGGCGCATCTGGCGGCGCTGGCTGGCGTGCGCTCCAGCGTCGATCAGCCGCGGCTTTATCTGGATGTCAATCTTAGCGGTACGCTTAACTTGCTCGAAGCGGCTAAGGGAGCCAGCATTGAACAATTTGTGCTGGCGTCGACCTCGTCAGTTTATGGACGCGCGAAAATCTTGCCATTCGTCGAAACCGATACCGCCGACCGTCCGTTGGCGGCTTATCCGGCCAGCAAACGCGCCGCCGAGCTGCTCGCCCACACCTACCACAATCTCGCTGGCATGCCGGTCACCGCGCTGCGCTTTTTCAACGTTTATGGTCCTGCGGGCCGCCCGGATATGATGCCCTGGCGCCTGCTGGAAGCGACGCAGACTGGCGAGCCCATCAGGCTCTTCAACGGCGGCGACATCCATCGCGACTGGACCTATATCGCGGATACAGTGACGGGCGTACTGGCCGCGCTGGACATGCCCCTCGGTTACGAGATCATCAACCTGGGCTGCGGCGCGCCGATTTTGCTGACGGACTTCGTCGAAATTATCGAAGAGTACACCGGCAAAGCTATTTATACTGTATCTGTACCAACACCGCTAAGCGACCCGCCGATCACCTATTGTAATAACGAGAAGGCGAGGGAGCTGCTGGGCTTCGCGCCATCGGTGTCCATCCGCGATGGGCTGCGGCGGACCTGGGAGTGGTATCGTAATTACCGCGGATTGTAGGTTGGGCAATCGCATCAAAATATTTTAACCACAGAGAACACAGAGGTCACAAAGATTTAGGTGTTTAGACGACTATTCAAAGCAGTCTATAGACTGGAATACGGCAAGAGGCATCAAAAAGACTTCAAATGTCTCTCAAAATCACTCCTGACTTATGACGTAAGCTTTCAATATTGCTTTTCTCTGTGCTCTCTGTGAACTCTGTGTTTGATTTTCCGTTCGAATTTGCGCCATTAGCGGCCGCGAAGCTTTTCTCGCGTCCGAACTGCACAAAGATGGCGTGATTCGTAGTTTGGAAGCGGACGGCAGTTGATTCCCCGTTTTCGTATAGCCTGCTCAATACATGTCCGGCCGCTTTATCCCGACCGGTGCCGCCGGCGACCCGCTCTCCACTGAGCGGATGCAAGCGTCAGCCACGACCAGCGACATATAGCCATCCCAAGCCGAGGGTCCATTTGGCTCGCCCTGGCGGATCGCGTCAACCCAGATCTGGACTTCATCCTTGTAGGCTTGGGCGAAGCGTTGGGGCCAATCCGGCGTGACGCCTTGCGACACCCTGCCCCCTTGCCGCAGGAGCGGACTGGTATGGCTGGCCGTGCGCGCCGTACCCGCCTCGCCGACGATTTCCACGACGATCTCGTAGCCGTAGCCGGAGTCGCCGTTCCATTCCAAGCTGCCGATGGCGCCATCGGCGAAGGCCAGCTGCACGATAGCGTAACGGGCGCTGCGCGGCTGATTGCGCTCGGATGGTACCCACTGCACAAAGACCTGGCTGATTTCCGAGTTCATCAGCCAGCGCGCCGAATGGATGTCGTGAATCAGCGAATTGACGATGGCTTGTTCAATAGTCGAGTTTTCGCGCCAGGGGTTGATGTGCTGGCCGCGGAAGCTCAGTGGCTTGCCGATATCGCCGCGGCTCACCATGTCGGACAGGTCGGCATGCTTTTGGTCGTATACGCGCATGAATCCGATTTGCGCTAGCCGCCGGCCCGCAGACAACTCAGCCCGCAGGACACGCTCGCCGTCGGCCACGGTGGTCGCCATCGGCTTCTCGCAGAGCACCGGCTTGCCCGCGTCGATACAGGTGATGGCCTGCTCGGCGTGGAAGGCATCGGGGCTGGCGATCAGCACGGCGTCTACGGCCGGGTCGGCGATCAGCTCCGCGGCGTCGGTATAGGCTCTTGCGCCGCAGTCTGCCGCCACAGCCTGCGCGCGGGCTTCATCAATATCCATCACCGCCGCAACCGCCGCTCCAGCCGTCTCCCGGCTGATATTACGAGCGTGCAGGGCGCCGATCATGCCCGTGCCGACCACCCCCACCTGCAGCAATTCGGTCTTCATGATGCGGACTCCTTGGCCACAGCCCAATCCTTACTGTGGTAGCCGAGTGTAGCTTGTTTGCGCAGGGCTGCAACGTCCGCTGGCTTCTGCTGCAGGGCAATTGCATCAATATATTTTCGCCACAAAGGCACAGAAGTAAAACCGAGAAAGTCATGCGAAGAAGCGCGCCGTGTAGGGGCGACCAATCTGGTCGCCCGCTTCCGCGGCGACTCGTATTTTCGGGCTGTCGCCCCTACAGATCGTTGCTTTGGCAAAATTCGCATGACTAACTTGGAACTACTTCTGTGTCTCTGTGGTTAAATTTTAGTTTGAATATTGTTCATAGTTTCGCAGATTCATTTTGATGCAATTGCCCTGGCTTCTGCTGATGAACATGAATGAATTGGCGGGCATGCGCTGGGCCGAATCTGGCATAGATCGCGCAGTCAGCTACAGGAGTTGCGCATCTGCCCAACGCTGCAAAATATTCTGCATGGCGCTTTTCCGTTTGCCTAGTGTATACTGCCGCTCTGTTTGTCGGCCTATGCTCGGAAACCCGTTTGAATATCAGTGCGCTGCCATACGTCCTCTTGCTCGGTCTTTTTTTTGGCTCATCGCTAGTGGTTTCGCGTTTCAGCGTCGGGCAATTCGACCCCGCCGCATACATCGGCATCCGTATGGTTATCGCCAGCTTGATGTCCTTGGGCGTTTACGCGCTTGTCACCGGGCGGCGCGTGCCACGCGACCGGGAGTTGTGGAAGCGCGCGGGTTTGCTCGGCATTTTTGGCACCGCAGTTCCAATGACTTGCGTTGTCTCCTCGCTGCAATATCAGTCCAGCGGCGTGGCATCGCTGCTATTGACGACCGGGCCGGCCATGACCGTTGTACTCGCGCATTGGATCTTGCCGGACGAGCTGCTCAACAAGCGCAAAGTATTCGGCGTTAGCCTGGCTTTGGGCGGCGCGCTGCTGCTGGCGCTTAGCGGCGAGAATGGCCTGCCCGATGTCGCCCGGGCCGATCCAAAAGGTTATCTGCTGGTGGTCCTGGGCATGGTCTCCAGCTCGATCATGATCATCTTTGCGCGGAAATACCTGCGAGATTACGACGCTTTCGATGTCGGCAGTGTCCGGCTCTTCTCCACCGCTATCGTCATGATCCCGTTCACGCTGCTGACGGTCGGCTTCGACATGAGCGCGGTGGATTCGGCCGGCATCGCCAGCTTGCTTTACGCCGCGGTAGTTGGCACTTTCATCGGCTTTATGCTGTCCTTCTACACCATCAAGCGTTTCGGCGCGACGCCGGCAGTGATGACCACTTACGTTATCCCGATCGTGGCGGGCGTCGGCGGTGTGCTGCTATTGGACGAAGAGATCACCGGCACCATGGTGGTCGGCATGATTGTGATCGCTTCGGGCATCGCGCTCATCCAGGAGTACCGCAAGCCGGCCGGTTGGCTGCGGCGCTATCCCCATCGCGGCTCGTATTAGCTACTCCACGTTGCAGGCGTCATACGCTTGCTGCAGCGCCGCCTTCCAATCGCCCAGCGGCATGAATTCTTGCCCGATGTAACCATTGAAGCCGGTCTCGGCGATGGCCCGACAGATGGCCGGGTAGTTCAATTCCTGCGCCGCGCCGATCTCGTTGCGGCCCGGGACGCCGGCCGTGTGATAATGAGCGAACCATTGGTGATTGTCGCGGATGGTCTGGATGATATCGCCTTCCATGACTTGCATGTGATAAATGTCGTAGAGCAAGCGCGCGTTAGGCGAATCCACCGCCGAGACGACCTGTACGCCCCAGTCGGTCCGGTCACACTGGTAATCGGGATGATTTACTTTGCTGTTGAGCAACTCCAGAATCAGAACGATGCCCGCTGATTCCGCGGCGCGCGCCAGCGGCTCCAGGTGTTTGATGGCGTTCTCCGCTCCCCGGGCGTCGTCTAGACCTTCACGATTGCCGCTGAAGGCGATCAGGTAGGGGATTTCCCACTCGACAGCCAGCTTGAGGCTTGCTTCCGATTGCCGCTTGATGTCATCCCAATACTTGCTATGGCTGATGCCTTGCTCCAGCGGCACATGCAATTGATGCGTCGCGATCTTCATGCCCTGATCCCGAACCAGCGCAAGTTGGTCGACAGGGACCATCTCCATCGCCGTATAGCCGATTGATTTGGCGGTCTGCAGCAGGTCGACCGGGTCGACCCCCAAGTGAACATAACACCACCAGGACACCGATTGTTCGAAAGCCATCGTGCTAACCCCGTATATCCATATTTTGCCAATAATTGCGGTAGGCGCGGGTTTCCCGCAAGAGCAGGTCCAGCCGATGCCGCAGCGCCCCAAGCTCGTCCCTCGGCGAATCATCCGCCGCTTGCACTTGATACTGCCCGCTCGCAGCCACATGGTAGTCGAGTTTACCCAGCGCGCGCAGCAGTTGCAATCCAACTTGGGCGGTCCGGTCGGGCTGAGCGGTCGCCGCCGCCAGCGCTTCCAAGCCCACCGCGCCGCCGCGCTGGTTGATGCTGAACTTGACCAAGCCCGCCAGCCGCTGCAGGAAGCTCGCCAGGTTTGCGCTATCCGGCAGCGCGCCGAATAGAATCAGCCGGTCCGGGCTGACGGTCGCCAGCGCCGCCGACCAGACTTCGGCCGATGGCGGAACGGTCCAGACGATCAGCGTCTCGCTAGCCCGCAAGCCCAGACGATTGACCGCGCCCGCCAAACTTGCGCTTGCGGCTTCCGACCAAATCTGCGCCTGAGGATACCGTTCGCGCGCGCCAGCTAAAGCGGAGAAGCGGTCGTCGCTGCCGCGGTAGTCCTGCAATTCCCAGGCGGGTTCGTCCGCGGACACAGCCGCCGCCGCGCTTTCCAGTTGCCGGAAATCAAGCCACTCGATCAGCGCTTCCCGCTGTCCTTTGTAGGCGCTGCTGCGCAGGGTATAGGCGAGGTCGAATTTGCCGCTGGGCAGGTCCATGCCGGCGCCGCGCCACCAAATGACCCGCTGCCGGTTGCCCGCCGCGTCCTCGACTTCGACTTGCAGATGTTCGCCGCGCCGCCCCAAACCTTTGCGGCTGGCCAGTTTCAAGTCTCGCGTCGCCAGCGTCAGCGGCGGATTGCCGTTGCCGAATGGCGCCAAACGCTCGATATCTTCCGTAAGCTCCAACGTCAGCTCGGGCAGTTGCAGATAGCCACTGACGGCCAGGTCCGGAGCCCGCGGTTCAGCGCCGCCCATGTCCCGCAGCACGCCGGAAAGCGCGCGCCGAAATTGGTAGACGCGGTCCGCTGGCAAGCTCATGCCAGCCGCCATGCTATGGCCGCCATAACGACTTAGCTGTGCCGCCACCCGCCCAAATGCGGCTGTGATATCCAAGCCCGCCACCGACCGTGCCGAGCCGCGCCCAGTCTCATCCGGCGTCGCGATCAGAACCGCGGGGCGGCCGAAATCTTCCACCAGTCGGCTGGCGACGATGCCGATGACGCCGCTGTGCCAGTCGCTGTGGCTGAGCACCAGCGCGGCGTAATCCAGCAGCGAGGGCTCGGCTTCGATTTGGGCGATGGCCGATTCGTATACCTGATGCGACAGAAACTTGCGGCGCGCGTTGTAGCTCTCCAGATTGTGCGCCAGCATTTGCGCTTGTCCGCGGTCGGCCGTGGTCAGCAGCTCAACCGCCGGATTAGCATCAGCGAGCCGCCCCAGCGCGTTCAAGCGCGGGCCGATGGCAAAGCCGATATGCCCCTCGTTGAGTTCAGCCGGCGCGATTTTTGCGCTTTCCAGGATAGCGCTTACTCCCGGGCGTTCGTTCAGGCGCAGTCGCTCCAGCCCGCGCTGCAAGAGATAGCGCGTATCGTCCACTTGCACCATCACATCGGCGACGATGCCCAGCGCTACCAGATCCAGCAGGGCAGCGCAGTCGCCGTCGTCCTGGGCGGCGAGCGCTTCGATCAACTTGTAAGCCACGCCCACGCCGGGTAGCTCGCGCAGGGCATGGCCCGCGGGCAAACGCTGCGGATTCACGACCGCCAGAGCCGCCGGCAACTGATCGGGCAGGGCGTGGTGGTCGGTGATGATCGTATCCACATCCCGACTCGTGGTGTAGTCGACGGCGTCGTGCGCGCTGACGCCGGTGTCGCAAGTCAGGAGGAGCTCGATACCCGCGAGTTTGCGCTGGAGCGTGGGCAGGTGGATGCCGTGCCCTTCGCTGAAGCGGTTTGGTATGTGGTAACTGACGCTTGCGCCGCGCTGCTGCAGCGCCGAATAGAGCAGGGCGGTCGCCGTTTGCCCATCGACGTCGAAGTCGCCCCAGATTAGGATCCGCTCTTGGTTGCGGATCGCCCGCCGCAGCCGCTCGACAGCCGGTTCGATATCGGGCAGTTCGCTGGCGCTGGCAGGCCTGTAGTCAGCGGCGGACAAGAAGCGGCGCGCCTCGGCTGCCGTGACGATGCCCTTGCGTGTCAGATGCTCGGCGACCAGGCGATGCCCGCCGACGGCAGCGCGCAGCGAATCGGGCACATCAAGCGGCGCCGGCTCCCGCCATTCGCGGCGTGGTCGCGCCATCAGCCCGCCAGCACCCGCTCCTCGAGCTGGGTGAGGCCTTCTTCCGCCAGGTCCATGCTTAAGCCGGGCGCTGTCGGCAAGTGAATATGTCCAGCCTGCGGCGCCAACTTGTGCTTGTAGAAGACATTAGTCATGCGGCCGATCTGGAAGAGCCACTCCTGCATGGGGCAGGTCGTCAGCGCTTGCGAGGCGATCAGATGAGTCGAGGGCCAGCCGCCGTGATGGGGGATGACCGGGATGTCATAGGCTGATGCCAGCGCGCAAATCTTGACCATCTCGCTCAAGCCGCCGGCCCAGGTGACATCGGCCTGCAAGATGTCGACCGCGCGGGCGTCCAGCAGGGCCTTGATGCCCCAGCGCGTGTATTCGTGCTCGCCGCCGCTGATGAAGACGCCGCGAACACTACGCCGCAGCTCGGCATATTGTGGGATCAGATCAGCCAGCACGGGCTCCTCAAACCAGTAGGGGCGGTACTCGCGCGACAGCTCGACCATGCGCTGGGTGTAAGGCACGCTCCAACTGCTCCAGGCGTCAAACATCAGGTCGCAGTCGGGGCCAGCCGCTTCCCGCGCCGCGCGGATAATCGCCAGATTCTGCCGGATGCCCGCCTCGCCGTCCTTTGGCGCGCAAGGCAGGAACCACTTGAAGGCGGTGAAGCCCTGCGCCAGGAAATGCCGCGTCCGTTCGATCACCTTGTTCGGCTCGACCGAGTAACCCAGCATGGAAGCATAGGCGCGGATGCGTTCGCGCGATGGCCCGCCCAGCAACTGATAAACCGGCGCGCCCAGCAGCTTGCCCTTGAGATCCCAGAGCGCCAGATCGACTTTGCTCAGGGCCATCATGGGTGTGCCCTTGCGCCCGTGAATCGCGTAGCGATACATCTTGTCCCAGATGCGCTCGATGGCATGCGGATCCTCGCCGATGAGGATCTCGCCGAAATAGCGCTCGATGATGGCGATGTCTTCGTCGCCCACGGGTCCGCAGATGCCGGTCGCGCCGTCGTCGGCGTCGATCAGCAGGAAGCGCGCCTGCACCGTGTAGGGCGGCCCGCCCGTCGTGGGCAGGGGCCAAGGCGGTTGGAGCGCAGCCAAGTCCTTATAGATGTTCTGCGGGCGGGACAGAAATGCCTCGCCCAGCGGCTCGTGGTAATCCCACTCGGCGGAGACGTGGATGGCGCGTACGCGGTCGATTTTCATGGCACTGCTCCTCTTCAATAGACTAAAACTCAATCTCGGCAATCTGGTCAAAATCCAGGTCGAAAGCCTCGTCCGCTTCGCTCTGGCCCATTTCATCGTCAAAGGCGTAGTCATCCAAGTCGCCCGCTTCGCCGCGGTCGCAGAAGGCGCGGTAGGTGCAGTACTTGCAGCGCCGCCGCTGGTCTGTCAGCGGGAAGGCTGTCGCCGAGCCGATGGCATTGATCATCTCCAGCAGCCGCGCCTCGTCTTCGGCCAGTTGCGCAGCCGAATAATCGAAGCTGAGACGTTGCCCGCCCTGGGCCACGTAGACATAATCCATACGGATGCGCTCCGGCGGGATCGGCTCGCCATAGAGATGCGCGCCGGCTTGCGCCAGCACGTAGCGATAGACGACCGTTTGCAGACGCCACTGCAAGGCATTACGCGCGGGCAGGCGCTCGCCCGTCTTCCAGTCCACGATGACGGCATCGCCGCCGGGCTCTAGCGCCAGCAGGTCGTATTTCGCCACCAGCCGTTGACCGCCCAGATGCGTTTGCAGCGTGATTTCGGCATGGCGCTGCGCTGGCAGATCGTCCAGGCCGGCCCGGCAATAATTTTCCCACCAGCGCGCCAGGTCCGGGTCGTCGTCCAGCGAGCGCGCGAGCAGTTCAGCCGGCAGGCCGTTGCAATGCTGTTGCGCCAGTTTGTGGAAGCGCACCCCCTGCCGCATGCGCCTTTCGTATTCCAGGGTCTGCTGCACTTCGGGCGCTGGATACCGCAGCCGCTTGATGTAGCGCAGTTCGAAGCGGCGGGCGCAATCGGCGTAGTCGCCCAAGCTGCCTTGCGTGAAAGCGAAATCAGCGCTGAGGTTCATAAGCTCTGCTTCTCTCCAACTCTGCTTCTCTCCAGTTCCGCTTCCCAGAAGGTGCGCAGCGCCAGCAGGGGCGTGGCTTCGGTCGCTTGGCCGCGCCCGGTGTTCCAGGTGATGGTGAGGGCTTTGCGCGCCCGCGTGATGCCCACGTAGAGCAGCCGCAATCGCTCGGCAGCGTAATCGATGCGCGCCGCCAGACTGGCGAAGCCCTCATTGTATCCGCCGTATTCAGCGCCCTCATTCAGCGCCGCCAGTTGCGCCAGCGCCTCGGCTGACAGATTCAGGTCGTCGCGGATGAACCACTTCTCGGCGATGAAGCTGTCGTTGGCATCGGCCGAGGGGAAGTCGTAATTGTTGACCGAGATGAGATAAACGCGGTCCCACTCCAGCCCCTTGGCTTTATGCAGGGTCGTCACGGTGACTTTGCCCTTGTGCGCGTCGGGGTCGAATTGCGCGGCGTCATCGCCCAAGCCGGAGAAGCGGCGCTTGTTGCCGGCGATGTCATAGAGCTCGGCGGCGAAATCTGGCAGGCGCATCAGCGGATGCGTCTCGCCCAATTGCGCCAGATGCAGCGCCACCATATGCGCCGTGGCGATGTCGCTCACATCGCGGAAGATATCGCCGGCGATGGTCAGGACCAGCTGATCGATGGGCATTTCGGCCGCGCGCAGCCAACTGCCGACTTGGTCGCGGAAGGCGGTCATCTGCCCTCGCAGCTCGCTGTATTCTTCTTCAGGCAGCGACTCGTCCAGCCAGTCGCTCAGCCGCGGCGCCACCAGATCTTCCACTTGTTTGATGCGCTTCAGCCCATCCGCCACGCCCTTGATTTCGGCTGCCGCATCGGCGTCCTCGCGCTCATCGCGGCGCCAAACGCGGTAGACCTCGGCCAGCTTGGCGGCTTGTTTGGGGTCGGCCAGGTAAGCCAGCGCCCGCGCCAGCGCGCCCACCACTGCCCGCGTGGTCGAGGTGCTGTTGAGGTTCTCGACGTAGGGGATGCCCTTCTGGCGCAAGAACTTGACGATCTCTGAGCCACGCCCGTTGCGCGCGACGAGGATGGCAGCGGTTTGATCCGGGTGCGCTTCCAGCCAGCGCCCGCAGGATTCCGTCACCAGCAGGCCCTCTTTGGTCGCGCTATAATTTTCGCCTTGCAGGTTCACGGCTGCCGGATCATCAGGCGGGTTGGGTTGGGGATCGCCCGGCGGGGTAGCTTGGATATAGGGCGTGGTCAGCGGCGTCCGCTGGCGAATGGCATGATGCGGATGCTGCAGAGACCATTCAATCAGATAGTTCGCCAGCTTCTGAATGCTGCGCGTGCTGCGGCCGGAATTGGGCAATTCGCGGCCCTCGACGCCCGGCGCGCTAATGAACTCGCGCAGATACTTGGGGTCGGCCGTGGTGAAAGTTTCGAAGATCGCTTGATTGGGGTCGCCCACCCGCACCCAGTTGCCGCGCTCGCCGGCCAGCAGGCGCAGAATCTCTTCTTGCAGCCGCGAACTGTCCTGCGCTTCGTCCTCCAGGATGTAGACCCATTTCCGCTGGAGCGATGCCAGAAAGTCACTGTCCCGGCGCAGCACCTGCAGCGCCAGCCGGATCAAGTCCTGGAAGTCAACCGCGCCGCGATAAGCCAGCGCCCGGTCATAATCCTGATATATCTGCGCGCAGACCAGCGCCAGCGGCAAGTCGCCCGGGTATCGTTCCAAAGCGGCGAGGACATCGACCGGAGTCAGCAGCTCATCTTTCGCCTGCCGGATGAAATTACGCGCGGTGTCGCTGAGAATCTCGGCCCATTTTTGGGTGCGATAGTGGCCTTTGTCGACGTAATCCGGCGCCAGGTAGGCATCTGGCGCGTCAGGAAAGCGGCGAACCCAGGCATCAACCGCATCAGCGAGAATTTCGTTGCTTTCGCGTTCGTCGAGGATGCTGAATTGATCGTCCAAGCCCGCGACCGTCGGTTTCTGCCGTACGATATCGTTGGCCAGGCTGTGCAGCGTGCGCACGCGATAGCCGTAACCCGGCAGCAAGCCATCGTCCTTGACATATTCGTTGACCTGGCGCGCGAAGTTCGCCACGGCGGAATTGACCAGGGTGACGATAAGGATCTCCTGGCCCGCGTCCATTTCGGTCTCGGCCAATAGCTGCGCCGCCAGAAAGGACAGAGTGGCGGTCTTGCCGCTGCCGGGAACCGCGGCCACGCCCATAGCGCCGCGCCGATAGGCCAATACTTCCGCTTGTTTGGGGCGTGGTATAAACATCGGGTCTCGCGCTTGGCAACAGGCTGCTCATGGTCAACTATACTGCGCTTTGACGCATGCGGCGAGAGCAGCCCGCAAGCGGTACGAGGTTAATTGGCTGGGAAAACTGTCTCCGCGCCGCGGCTGGCTTGGGTGACGTAGAGCGCCGGCTTGTTGCCCGTGGCGGCTTGGTACTTGGCGGCTACGCGCTCGACGAAGGCATCGGCGGCATCAGCTCGCACTAGAGCCAAGGCGCATCCACCAAAACCCGCGCCGGTCATGCGCGCGCCGTAACAGGCGGCCTCGGCGTTGGCGCAGTCGACGATGGCATCCAGCGCCGGGCTTGATACTTCAAAATCTTCACGCAGGCTGATGTGGCTGGCGATTAATAGTTGGCCGAGGAAATCGGCATCGCCGCGTCCCATCGCTTTGCAGGCGCTGAGCGTGCGCGAGTTCTCGCTGACGACGTGGCTGGCGCGCTTGCGTATCAGCGGGTCCAGCTCATGCTCGCGCTCCAGGAAGGTCGGCAGGTCGATATCGCGCAATGCCGCAATGCCGAAGTGACGCGCCGCCGCCTCGCATTGCGCCCGCCGTTGATTGTATTCGGAATCGACCAAGCCGCGGCGCGTGCCGGTGTCGAGGATGACCACCGCCGTCCCCGCTGGCAGGGGCGCGGTTGAGGTTTCCAGGCTGCGGCAATCGATCAGCAGCGCGCGCTCCGCCACGCCCGCCGCCGAGATCATCTGATCCATGATGCCGCAGTTGACGCCCAGCCACTGGTTCTCGGCCGCCTGGCAGGCCAGCGCCATCGCCGCCGCGTCCCACTCGAAGGCCGAGACGCAATAGAAAGCGCGCGCCGTGGCCAACTCCAGCGCCGCCGATGAGGACAATCCGGAGCCGATGGGCACATCGCCGCCCACGACGCCTTCCCAGCCGCCCAGCCTGTAACCGCGTTCACCCAGCGACCAGGCCACGCCGATGAGATAGTCGCTCCAGTTGACTGCTGCCGGGCGCGGCAAGTCGTCCAGGGCGAACTCGCGCCGGTCGTCCATGTCGATGGAGATGGCGGCGATTCTGTTATCAGCGCGCGGACGCAGGGCGATCCAGGCTGCGCGGTCGATGGCCATAGGGAAGACGAAGCCGTCGTTGTAATCGGTGTGCTCGCCAATGAGGTTGACCCGTCCTGGCGCGCGTACGATGAAGGCGGGGGGCTGGCCGAATTCGGCGCTGAAGCGGTCTTTGACCGTGCCTGCGAGTGACATTGTGAGTCCGTTTCCAAGTGTGGATTGATGCGGGGATTGTAGCGCGGACATTAGATTTCGCGCCAGCAAAACGGGTCAAGACCTGGGCAGTCGCATCAAAATAGTTTCAACACAGAGAGCGCAGAGGGGCGCGTAGACACAGCCCGCCGACACAGTGTTTTAGGAGTTTAGACGACTATTCTACTAAATCTGCGGCCTGGAATAGGCAACTGTCACTAGGGAACTGTGTTTTGTCACCATAAATCACAGTTAAATCAGACATGATTTTTTCTCTGTGCTCTCAGCGCCCTCTGTAGTTGATTTTCAGTTTAGATTCTCGCCTTTTCAGCCGCTATCATTTTGATGCGATTTCCCTGCCAATCCCTGGGCGCTGTTACGGACAAGATCAATTGTTAAAATATCGGCTCGTCAGGATGACCAAGACCAGTAGTACAGCGCCGACGCCAATGGACAGCAGGGTCACGACAAACTCCGCTGTGTCCGGCTTGACGACGAAGAGCAAGGCGAACGATACGCCCAGCACAAAAACCGCTATTCGGTAAAACCCTTTGAGCAATTCAGGCGTCATAAAGCGTCAATCCCATGCCACGTTCCAAGGGAATGCAGGCGACCTCTACATCGACATCAGATTGGCGAGGGATGGACAACTCCGGCACAGCCTGGTCGCAGACACCGTCAACATACCACGGGCAGCGCGGATGGAAGGAACAGCCGGGCGGCAATTCAGTCAGGCGCGGAATGTCTTCGCTGCGCAATTGTATATGCTGCTTGCTGCGGGTCTTTTCCGGATCGGGTTCCGGAATGGCGGACAGCAGCACCTTGGTATACGGGTGCTGCGGATCGCGAATAATATCTTGGGTACTGCCGATTTCAACCAGTCTTCCCAAGTACATTACACCGATGCGACCATCCCAGGCAAAATACTTGGCCAGGGCCAGGTCGTGCGTGATGAATACGATTGTTACGCCCAGTCGATCGCGCAGGTCCATCATCATTTGCAGGAGGCCGATGCGAATGGAAACATCCACCATACTAACGGACTCGTCGGCGACAATCACTGACGGTTGGGTGGTGAGGGCGCGCGCGATGCTAACGCGCTGCCGCTGGCCACCGCTGAGCTGATGCGGGTACTTGTCTATGAAATCTTCCACCGGCGTAAGGTCGACCAGATCGAGCAATTCACGCACGCGCTGCAGTACGCCGCGGCGATGTGGCGCAAGTTTGTGTCTGATCAAGGGATAACTGAGCATTTCGGAGACGGTCTGCGTCGGGTTCAGCGAGGCGTAGGGATCCTGGTGAATGATCTGCACTGAGCGGCGAAAGCGTCGGAAATCGTCGCCGCGCAAAGAGGCGATATCCGCGCCTTCAAACTCGACGCTGCCTTGGCTTGTGGGCAGCAGACCGCAGATGATTTTGCCGGTTGTCGTTTTGCCGCAGCCGCTCTCGCCGACTAGACAAAGGAACTCCAGCCGGTTGACAGAGACGTTGATATCTTGCAGGACGGGCACGACCTCCCGACCTGTTTTGAAGCTGCGGTAGACCTGTTTAAGTTCGATGATGGGCGACGACACTAGGCTCTCGCTTTTCGACTTTCGAGCAGGCGATCTTTATGCCAGCACGCGGCCAGATGCGCGCCAACATCATCCGCAAGCGGCGGATTTTCTTTCATGCAAATATCGTCAGCAAAGGCGCAGCGCGGATGAAACTTGCACCCGCCTGGCGGTGTAATGAGGTTGGGCGGCGAACCCGGGATACTCTGCAGCAAGTCTTGCGCATGCTCAAGCGTGGGAACTGAGGTCAGCAAGCCCTGTGTATAAGGATGAAGCGAGCGATAGAAGATATCGTTGACGCCGCCAAGCTCCACTATTTCCCCGGCGTAGACTGTAGCGACATGATCCGCCATTTCCGCCGCCAGAGACAGATCGTGGCTGATGAAGATAATGCTGAAGTCCAGTTGCCGCTGCATATCGTTTAATACGTCAATGATGGCGCGCTGCGTCAAGATATCGAGAGCCGTCGTTGGCTCATCGAGAATGACGATTTGTGGACTGAGCAAAACGCCGAGAGCCAGCAAGGTACGCTGTTTCATGCCTCCGCTCAGCTCATGCGGATAGGCCTCATATACGCGCTCGGGGTCCAAGCGCACCAGTTGGAGGAGGCTGAGCGCCCGCTTGCGCACAGCCGCTTTGTCCGTCCAGCCATGCGCCCGGGCTGTGTCTTCAAATTGTTTGCGTATGGTCAGCACAGGATTGAAGGCGTTCTGCGCTCCCTGAAATACCATCGCGCATTCGTTCCAGCGAAATTCGCGCAGTTGTCTGTTACTTAACTCGAGAACATCTTGCACATTATCCTTGCGCTGAAAGAGTATCTGGCCGCTGGTGACGACAGCGTTCTTGGGCAACTTGCGGATTAGCGCCAGGCTGATAGTGGTCTTGCCGCTGCCGCTCTCGCCGATGAGCGCCAAAGCCTCGCCGCTTTTCAGCTCGAAAGAGACATTGGCTGCCGCCTTGACGTCGCCGCGCTCGGTGCGATACACGACAGAAAGATCGTCGACTTTGAGTACTACATCTGGCGGCAATAACTGCGACATGGCGGCGACCTCTAGGCTGCGGCCCGCAGGCGCGGATCAAATAATTCTTCAAGCGCGCGCGCGAAGAGCACCAGGCAAACTTGGAAGAAGGCGATGGCCAGCACTGGCGAGAGCGCCATACTAGCGCCATCGGGATTGTACAAGGTCCCGCGCGAGCGGCCGAAGTACAGCATGACGCCCCAGGTGTAATCATTGATGGGCGCCAATCCCAGGACGACCAGCCCAATCTGCTCGTACATCGCGAAGGTGATGGAAAAGATAAAGTTGATCATGACGTAGCTAATCATGTTGGGCAGGATTTCGCGGAACATGATGTGGTTGGTGCTCAAGCCGAGCGAGCGCGCCGCTTCGACAAAGTCGCGTTCGCGCAAGCTGAGGACCTGCGACCGAATGGCTCGCATCAAGGGGGGCCAACCCAGCAGTCCAATCAGCACGCCGAGGTAGAGCGTATTATCGAATTGAATCAAACCAGCCATAACGACCAACAGGGGAAAACGAGGTATCGCCAGAATCAGATTCGTCAAGGCGGTCAAGGCGCTGTCGAGGACGCCGCCGGTCAGCGCGGAGAAGGAGCCAAGGAAGAGCGCGATCACCGTCGAGATGGCGCCGCCAATCAGCGCTGTTAGAATCAGCACGCGGCCGCCGTGTACGACGTGCGTGGCGATGTCGCGCCCTTGCGTGTCCGTGCCCAGAAGGTGGGGCGGGCCCAGCGCGGGATTGGATATCACGATGTTGTCGGCGAAGAGCGCCTTCAATTCCGGATCTTCCTGATTGTCTATCAATTCCGTCACCGTTTTGGAAAATATGAGCAGCGCGTCGATCTCCCGGTTGGCGAGGTCAATCAGAGAGGCTTCCAGGCCCGGGCCCGCGCGACGGCTGGTCCAACGGTACTCTTCGACCGTCAAGGTATCGGCGTAGGGCGCGATGAGATCGGGCCCGCCAGTTTGGTCGACGACGCCCACCGTCTTGCCAGCCAAATCCTCGAACGTAATCAAGTGAGCATTGTCGCGGTGCGCGGCGAGCTGGATGCGTGACCCGATCGGGCCCGCGATCTCGTCGAGGTTCGGGTCGTTATCAAACTCGATGAATCGGGGCATGATGAAGGTTAAGATGAAATACGCCACCAGCCCGATGAATCCTATCATTCCAGGCCGGTTGGAGCGCAAGCGGCGGACAAAGCGCAGCGCCGCGCGCAAGATGCCCCAGGGAATCAACAGCAATCCCATCAGGGGATTCGGCGTCGTTTGGGCAGCCACGTTATCGCTCACCGGAGATCCTGACTCGCGGGTCCAGAAATCCATACGTTAAATCGGCGAAGAGATTGGAGAACACCACAGCCATCGTGAGAATGAGGAAAACCCCTTGCATCGATGTGTAGTCGCGCACCGTGATGGACTGAAAGAGGTAATGCCCGATGCCCCAGTAGACAAAAATCTCCTCAATGACGACGCCGCTGCCCAGTACAAAACCGACGGCGATCGTCAACTGCGTGAACAAAGGCAGGGAAGCATTGCGGCCCACATAAGCCGTGATGATGCGTTTGTCTTTGAGACCGCGCGCCTCGGCCACATTGACGTAGTCTTCGTTGAGCACACCCATAGTGCTGCTTTTCATGTTCAGCATCCAACCGCCCAGCGTGGCGATGACATAAGTTGCGATGGGTAGCGCCGCGTGTTTGAAAACGCTGAGCACGAATGCGGCATTAAGGCCGGGCGTCAAACCAATATCGTATGTCCCTCGCAATTCACCAACGTTGAAGAATTTGAGCTGGATGCCGAACACGATGATGATCAACAAGCCCCAAATATAATTGGGAACGCCGGTCATAAATGAGGACAAGAGCGAAAGCGAATGATCCAGGAAAGAGTTTCGATAATAAGCCATGGTCATACCCAGAACGATGCCCATGACGAAACTGATGAGCAAGCCCATACCAACGGCGAAGACGGTCCATGGCAGGAAACGCGCAATCTCGTCGATGACTTCTGTGCCGGGCGAGGTAATTGACGTGCCCAGGTCAAATCTAAGCAGATCGCCCAGCCAGTCGAAATAAAGGTCCAGCAGCGAGGCGTCGGGGTCGAAGTTGAAGCTGGAGGCGACCCGATCATAAGCCTCTTGATAGGATACGCCTTCCTGCGTAAGTATCTGTTCGATTAGCACGTCGATAGGGTTGCCCGGCATCTCGCGAACGAGCAAGAACGTCAGCGTCGCGACCGCCCAAATGGTTATGATCGCTTGCACGAAGACGCGTACGGTGTAATTCTTGAACACTTCGCGGAGCGCGTCGACAATTCTGTCGCGGCTAAGCGTCGCCCGAGGCGCATCAAGACTTCGGCTTGCCAATTCTTATCTCCGGCGCTAAGTCTGCTTAATGGTACTTGGTAACGTAAGGGACGCAATTTGCAGCCGCGACCAGGGTGGGGACGCGGAACTTGTACGGTGAATTGGCAGGGGCGGGCTGTTGACCCGCCCCCCAGCGCGCTGGCTATAAACCAGCAATGCAAAATCGCTGCTACATGTCGGCCGGCGCCGTAACGCCCTTCAGGATGAGGTAGGTCATCCAGTTGTCAGCGCCGCCGCCGAAGTTGGCAAAGATCGGGTCGCTGGCATCGGGTACGCTGATATAGTTGCGATTCAGCGAATTGTTGGTATAGCGTTCCCAAAGCGGGATGGCAGGCAGCAGCTCGTTATAGGAAACGGCCAATTGCATGACCAATTCCGCCTGGTCCGCCTTTTCTACACCTTGTGAACTGGCGTTGGACAGGTCAAATACGTTCACCATGCCACCGCTGTAGTCGACATTATTGTCGAAGTTCATGCCGGCGCCGCCGCCTTCACCAGACAATTCGCCCTGGCCGTTGTAGCGGTTGTAGGCTTGCAGGTAGCTGCGGCCCGGGATCGGATCGCCCAGTCCCCAGTTGCGAATCGCCATCTCGAAGTCGCTATTGTAAACATCCTGCGGGTGCTGCTGGAATTGAACGCCGCGGCTGGTGATATCCAAACCGAAGTCGTTCAATTGGGCGGTAGCGTTTTCAGCCGCGGCCGACCAGTCCGCATACTCTTGCGGGAAGGTCAATTCGAAAGCCAGCGGGTCGCCATTGTCGTCCATCCACATGCCATTGTCGTCCCGACTGAATCCAACGCTTAGCAACAGCTCTTCGGCTTTCATCAGGTCATGGTCGTAGGTGTTGAGCGCGTCGAGTGTTTCATCACCGAGCCAAGCTGCGGACAAGCCATCGCTCATGCCGGTCATGAACTCGACTGCGACGCCAGAGTCGCCGAGGCTGACGACGCCATTTTGGATACGGTCAATCGCATAAGCGAGCGCCTGGCGTACTTCAACCATATTCAGCGGGTAAACGGCGTGATTCACATATAGACCCGGACCGTTGTTCATGCCGGAGCGAACGATGTCGACGCCCTGGTTGGCGAAGGCTTCCTCAGTCGTCGGCGGGATGCCGTGTGTGATGTAATGAAGTTCTTCGTTGCTGACCAGCGGTGTCACCACCTCGGTTTCGCCATTCCACATGCGCACCATGTCGAAGTTCTGGATATCGCCGGCGAAACCGCCCGCGTTCAACTCCATCATCAAATTGGCTTCGTTGATGGTATCGGGCAAGATGGTGTAGGGTCCGCCAGAAACGGGCGCTTCGGGACGGAAGGCCGTCAGCTCTTGCAGCAGGTCATCCCAGCCATCGCCGCCGGCATCCATCATCGCCGCGCGATCGGCAATATCGCCGAAGACGCTGGCGGGGCGCAGGTTTGTGGTAAGGATGATGCGTTCCGCCAGGCTGGATGGCGCGTCCATGACGAACTTGACCGTATGGTCGTCGACCTTTTCGATGCCGCTCATATTGGCCCAGACGGTATCGCCGCGCAGGCGGAATATGTTGAAGGTCGCCATCAGGTCGTCAGCGGTCATCGCGCTGCCGTCGCTCCAGCTATTGCCTTCAACCATCTTGATGACATAGTTGCCGTCGGCATCCCAGCCGAATTCCTCCGCAACCATGCCTTCGTATTCGCCGGTTGCCCAAAGCAAGACAGCCAGCGGGGGTTCATGCAAGTCTTGATATTGACCGAGTACAATACCGCCGGACGCGAAAGTGTTGAAGTGCCCGGTCGGCGGTACTTGATAGGGCCAGGCGACATTTAACGTCGCGCCCTGCGCCAGGACCGGCGCCGAAACCAACACAGTGAAAACAAAGAGCATCGCCGCCAAAATCGTGAATCGCTTAGTCATTGTGATTTCCTCCAATTAGCGTTATCGCCAAGCAAATACGCGCCTACATGATTACTCGACACTGCAATAGCTTCTCCTTTCGCCATTTTGTTCAACGAGCAAACTCGCCCGCATACATAACTTGCGCCAGTCTAGGGGCTGGCGTTCAACGCCGGTCCGCGCAAAGCATCATCAAGCACATACGCGCCGGCGGACAGAAAGGCTGCGCAGGCAGGAATTGCGAAAGATGAAGTTCCAGTCGTGAATCGCGCTTCGCGTGAAGCCCCTGGGGTTCGAAAGTTTCGCTCGCGTTTGGCTGGGCGCTTCTTCAAGCTGCTCAACGCGGCGCCGCGGTTGATCTCGCGCATGACTTCGTGTCTAACGACGGAACGCTTGAGCAACAATGTAGCGCCCCTACAACGTTTGTGAGCAAAGATAAACAGTACGCTATGAATACTCGCAAGTATATTGTCTGTGCTGAGGATTGTCAAATCAGTGACGGATAATTTACCGGCGAAATGGGCCGCTTGCCTCGCAGCACGGCGGCGACATTTTCCGCGCACAATCGCCGCGCTGCCCGGCGGCTTTGCTGGGTGCCACCGCCGATATGGGGCGTCAGGCAGACATTCGGCAGCTGCAGCAAAGCGGGGTGGACCTCGGGTTCAAACTCAAACACATCCAGTGCCGCGCCAGCAATCTTGTCTGCCAGCAGCGCGTCAACCAGAGCCTGCTCATGCACCACCGGCCCACGCGCCATATTGATTAGAAATGCGCTTGCTTTCATTTGCGCCAGTTGCTCGGCGCCAATCAGATGATGTGTTCGGGCATTGAGCGGCGTATGAAGCGTAACCACATCGGCCTCAGCCATAAGCTGATTCAAATCCCGATAGCCGTCGTGCGTGGAGTGCCCGCTGCTAGTGAAGATGATTCGCATATCAAACGCTCTGGCGCGGCGCGCGACTGCTTTGCCGATGCGGCCATAGCCGACAATGCCAAGGGTTTTGCCTGCCAGCAGCACCCCATCCCAAAGTCCTGGCTGGAAACCATCATTTGGCCACTGCCGCGCGCGCACATATTGGTCGGCTGTATTGATGCCGCGCAGAAGGTTCAACATCAATGCCATGGCGCAATCGGCTGTGGACGCCACAAATGCGTCGGGCGTATTCGTCGCCCAAACCCCGCGCTGCTCCATCAGCTTAAGATCGAGATTGTTCACTCCGATCGCCACGTTGGCGACCACCGCTAAGTTTGGCGCGGCATCGAGCAATTCCGCATCCACAGTCAACTCGGCTTGATTGATGATTCCGTTCAGATTTGGGGCATGCCGCAGCACCGTCTCACGCGTCATCAAGCGACCGCCGGACGGACCTTGTATGATATTGGCTATTTCTGACAGTGGCTCCAGAACAGCTTGTGGAACTGCGTTAGTAATCAAAACCGTCTTCATTCTTGCCCGATGCCCTTCTGTGTGGGGGCTTTGCGCGCGATATTGCCAGCCGCGAACACAGCCCCTGAATTTGATTTCGCCGGCAGAAACTGTAAATCTTTTTCAGTAAAGGCAATAAAGTAATGCAAATTTCACCAGAGCAACAATCTGTAGGGGCGACAGCCCGAAACCACAAATTACAGCGGCAGCGGGCGACCAGATTGGTCAGGCTAGCTTTTTCGCATGACTAACTTGGTTTTACTTCCCCAAGCCTAGCCCGCGCAGGCGTCAACACCGATTCGCCCCCGGTCTTTATTGAGAATTCTCCTCAGATGTAATACCTGCGGTCAACTGGCGCCGTCCTTAAGCCCGGGTGCTGAGTCAATTCGGTCTCGTCGATGTCGAACCCCAAGCCGGGCCTGTCCGGCAAGATAAAATACCCGCTCTCGATCGGCAGCGCATGAGAGAGGCAGCTATCGCGCCAGGCGACATCCTTGACCATAAATTCCTGTCGATAGAAATTGGGAATAGTCGCCATCGTATGCGCCGAAGCAATAGTTGAAATAGGTCCGTTTGGATTGTGCGGGGCGATTGGCACATTGTAGGCTTCCGCCATGTTTGCGATCTTCCTCATTTCGCTGATGCCGCCACAACGTGTGATGTCGGGCATGAGTATATCAGCCGCCCGCGCATCAAGAATACGCTTGGCCATATAGCGCGAATGCAAACGCTCCCCGACACAAACCGGCAGCGTAATCCGCCGGCGAATATCGGCGATGGCCTCCGGATGTTCCGGCAACGCGGGCTCTTCATACCACATACAGTTGAAGCCAAGTTGGGCAAGGCGGCGCGCCATTTCGACGGCGGTTGGTCCATTAAGGAAAGCGTGTGTTTCTATTGCTAGCGGCGTCTCTGGGCCAACAGCTTCCGCCACCGCCGACACCAATTCCAGCGCAAGTTGTTTCTGCGCCTCGCTGAGTTCGTTGGCGTCGCTGAGATCGTCGCCGTAGCCATAATCTACATGGGCAAAGGGGTCGAACTTGAGCGCGGTGAAGCCGGCCGATACCGTCTCTTTCGCCTGCTGGGCGTAACTGGCGGCGGAGTGATCGCCATCAATGAACCAGTAATTGGCATATAACTGAATGCGTTCGCGGTATTTGCCGCCCAGCAATTCATAGACTGGCGCGCCGAGCGCCTTGCCCTTGATATCCCACAGGGCGATATCCAGGGCGCTGATGGCGGAGAGCAGCGGGCCGGCTTGCCCCAGCCAGTGCATATCACGGTAAATCTTCGTCCAGATATAATCAATGCGGCGGGCGTCCAGGCCCAGGACAAATTGCCCGATGTGTTGGCAAGCCGCTTCAATTAACGGCGAGCCCGGCCAATTGGTCGCTTCGCCCCAACCATAAATGCCCGCATCGGTTTCGACCTTGACCAGTGTCCAATTGTATTTGATGCCCTCGACAAGATAGGTCTTTACATTACTTATCTTCATTACTTATCTGCATCCGCTGCTCTCGAATTGGATGGGCAGCGATTTTAAGCCGCGAAACAAAGCGTTATTCCATTGCAGGTCATCACGGGCCAATCGCAAATCTTTGAGTCGCCGCAGCAGTGTGCCTATCGCGGTCGCCGCTTCCATACGGCCCAGCGGCGCCCCCACACAGAAATGCGGTCCATAGCCAAAAGCCAGGTGTTTGTTAGGCGAGCGCTTAATATCGAGCGCATCGGGATTGTGGAACTGGGCTGGATCGCGGTTGGCGGCGCCCAGAAACTGCATGACTAGCTGGCCCTTTTTGATTAAATTGTCGCCGATCCGCGCGTCTCTAGTTGCGATGCGCCGATTGCGCTGGAAAGGGCCTTCGTAACGTAGAAATTCCTCCGTCGCTGAATCAGCCAAGTCGGGATTGTCCTTCAGCAGACGCAACTGCTCTGGATGCTGCAGCAAGGCGTATACGCCATTGGCGATCAGATAGGTGGTGGTCTCATGCCCGCCGATAAGAATCGTCACGCAGCTGGACACCATCTCTTCTTCAGTCAGCTTGTCGCCTTCAAGTTCCGCTTGCACGAGCGCCGTTATCAGATCATCTTCGGGCGCTTGCCGCCGTTTGGCGTAGATGTCGCGAAAGTATTGCTGCATAGCCAATAGAGCGTCCTGCGATTTGAACAAGATCTCCGGACTGGGCTTCGGCGTCGCCATAAACCCGACTATATCCCTTGACCAGGTCTTGAATTTTGCATGGTCCGCAACCGGTATGCCCATCATTTCAGCGATCACGGTGACAGGCAGCGGATAGGAAAAATCCCATATTACATCCATACAGCCGCGCTCAATTCGCTGGTCAATTAAGTCGTCGACGATGTCCTGGATATAGGTTCGCATTTTTCTGATGGCGCGCGGGGAAAAGGCCATGTGCGCCAATTTGCGCATTCTGGTGTGGTCGGGTGGATCGACGTTGATAAGCCCCTGCGAATAGTGGCGAACCAAGGGCTCCACCTTTTCCCAGAGCGGCTCGGGCAGGTCCATTGTAGCCGTCAGGCGTCCCAAGCTGGTAAATGTCTGATAATTTTGCAGCGTCCAGGCAATGTCGTCATAACGCGTCAGCATCCAACAGCCCCAGGCATCGCTCCAATATACCGGCGCTTCGTCGCGCAGCTGGTGATACACAGGGTAGGGATCCTGATTGAACGCTGCCGTTGCGAGCAAATCGTCGAACTGCCCCATGCTTTGCCTTCCCGCCGATCTAAGCCAAGCCCGACCGGTAATTGCCGATCACTTCAGATGTCCGCAGGGTGCGATCGTAGATGCGCAGCTTGCGGATTGCGGATGAGATTTCGACCCGTTGCGCGTCCGCTTCGGCGGGCTTATGATCGCGCGCGCCGGTACTTCCGGGCGCAATGATTGGGTTCTTGTCGGATCGATTGACATGGCGCAGCGCCTGGCTAAAACGCCCCCAGCCAAACTGCCGGAACGCGCCACCGTCACATAAGACGCCGTCGACATAGAACGAGATGATTTTGGGCCCGCCATCGACAATGACCGCGAGGTGCTGCAGCCTGCCCGCTTGCAGCATATCAGGATCACAATCCCAACGGCTCTCGCTGCGCCCGTCATTCAAGATGATCTCCACGGCGCCGCGTTCAGTCGTCAGCAGTGCCCAGCCCTGGCCGCTATCGGCGCGCGCATCCAATAGCTTTTGACCGCTATCGAGGCGATCCAACTGCAGCCATAGCTCTACTGTGAACCCGCTGCGCAAGTCCAAGGCGCCATAATCAGGGCGTTGATGGTCGCGTGTGTTAAACATGGGCAAGGGCGGTATAGCCAGATGGTTGTTACGCGCGTCCGCGCTGTTCCACTCGACCAGGCAATTCTCGGTTGTACGGGAACCGCCCGCTTCTAACTGGCTCCACATCCCTTCAAGCAGCGTTGGGTCAAGCTGATGGACGCGCGCTTTATCCTTCTGCGTTTCCACCAGGTAATAGCCGCCGGCATCCTCGACCAGATCGGGGTAACTCATGCGGACATAACTGTCATCGTCATACAGCGCGATTTCAGGCTGTGACCAGCGAATGACGCGGCCCGCTTCGGTATCCGCCTCGATGCCAGCGCAGAGCCACACGGGGTTGCGATCTTCGTACCAGTTGCCGCCGTGGTTGTGAAACCAGTAAAGATACTTGCCGTTGTCACACTTCCAGACAAAATTAGCGGCGCGGGGATGTTTCATCAGACGATTATTGGCGTAACGCTTGTAGGCGGGCTGCGTCCAGGAGCGGCCGCCATCACGGCTGTAGGCGCAGGCAGGATGACCGTCGATCGTGCGATAGACGCTATAGATAGCGCCATCGCTGAGTACGGCATAACTTTGCTCTTCGGCAATTGGGCCGCCGCCGGGTGGCGCGCGCAAGCCGGCATCGCCCTCGGGCAAGGTCTCCCAGACAATCTTTTCCGGGTCCGATTCTGTCATGATGTTCTCGCTGCGCAGCAGAACGCCTTCCGAACGCGTAAAAAAACCATGACCCAAGCCGCCAACTTTATGCAGCGAAACCAGGGCCGCGCCCTCATGAACGATAGGCTTGCCCACATTCCAGAAATAGCGGATCTTGCCGCCGTAGGGATTCTCTCGGTCAATCGCCATCTCGCGCGCGGGCACGTTGTAACGCTTGGAGGACCAGGTCCGGCCGTGATCATCGCTGTATTTGAAGACAAAATAACCTTGGGAATCAACACGATAACATTTGCCATCCTTGTAGGGCGGGTCATCGGCGCTGACATGGCGGCGGTCATCGCTGTTGTGATTGTAGAAGAGGTAGATACGTCCGCTCGGCGTCTTGAGAGGAACCGCGTACGAGGCTTCGGGGCCGTCTGCCGGCTCCACATCGACAGGCGCGGACCAAGTTCGCCCCTGGTCGGTACTGCGCGTGGCAATGACATGCTGGCCGGCCGCGCCTTCGATGCCACCCCCGGTCGTGATCGCGCACAACCAGGCGCCGTCAGCTGTCTTGACGACGTAGGGCTGGTCGCTATAACGCTCGGTTGGAATTTCACGGCCGGTGCTTATCAGTCGATTGTCCTGCATAATGACTCCTCAGGTCTCTAAACCCTGCAATTCTAGTCTGTCGGCAAAGTGACAGGCGGCGGTATGCCCCGGTTCGATCTCGACTAGCGGCGGCTCCTTTTCCCGGCAGACGTCCTCGGCATAAGGACAGCGCGGGTGAAAGTAACAGCCCGGCGGCGGATTCGCTGGGTCGGGCAATTCGCCTTCGACGCCGCTCGTTTCCGGCAGCGGCTGATCGGGATCGGGCCGTGGAATGGCGGAAAGCAGCGCTTCGGTATAGGGATGTCGCGGGCGCGCAAACAGGTCTTGTGTTGGCGCCTGCTCTACCAGTTTGCCCACATACATCACCGCAACTTCATCCGACACATGCTCAACCACGCTCAGATCGTGGGCGATAAACAGATAGGTGAGATTGAACTCGTCCTGCAGGTCCTTTAACAGATTCAAAATCTGCGCTTGCACCGAGACATCCAAAGCCGACACGGCTTCATCACAGACGATCAGCTGAGGATTAACGCTCAAGGCGCGGGCGATGCCGATTCTTTGCCGTTGACCGCCGCTAAAGGCATGGGGAAAGCGCTTCATATAGCGAAGATCCAAGCCCACGTGCTCCAGCACCATGCGCACGCGGTCTTCCAATGCCTTGCCCGCCGCAATCTTATTGATGCGCAAAGGTTCGCTTACAATATCGAAGACAGTTTTGCGCGGGTCCAAGCTGGAATAAGGGTCCTGGAAGATCATCTGCATGTGTCTGCGAAACTTGCGCATTTCGCGCCGATTCAATTGGGCCAGATCGGTTGTCCGTCCCTCATGGTTAAACAATATCTCACCTGAGGTGAGGTCAATGGCGCGCATGACGCAGCGGCCCAAGGTGGTTTTGCCCGATCCGGATTCGCCGACCAAGCCCAGCGTCCGCCCTCTGCTGATGCCAAAGCTGACATCGTCGACGGCGCGAACGTGCCCGACAACCCGGCGCAATAAACCCGCTTCGATGGGAAAGTATTTCTTTAACCCGCGTACTTCCAGCAGCCTGGAGTCGCTCATGCAGGTTTATCCTTTTAGGGCGTCCACGGTGATGGGCGGCCGCATGCGTACCGATGTATAAGCCGGGTCACAGTCTCGCAGCCATTCATCCGTGATGTACTTCCCCAACAAGTAATGTTTGCGATCAGGATAAAACAGGATGCGACCTGCGCCGTCATCTACCAGGCTGGGATAAACCGCCACCTGAGTGCCACCGGTGCCAGGCACCAGCACACCATTGGAGGTGGCGAAAATCTTTGGCGGGCCAAAGCGCAGCGGATGATCTTGCTCGCCCGCGATTTCCCGGCCGACAGTCAACCAGACCGGGTAGCGATTGTGCTTGGAGTCTATTGGCGATTTGCCGCCGTTGGCTCTGCCGTCATTGTTGTAGAACAGCAGCAAATAGCGCCCGTCATGCAAGCGATAAAGCGGGCTGGGCGACATCGGATTCAGTACGGGGTTGCCGCCCGGTTCGTAGCGCAGTACGCGCGGCTTGCCCCAGGAGCGACCATCATCTTCTGAAAGCGCATAATAATTGGCGCCGGTCAGCGTGCGTAATACGCAAATGAGCCGACCGTCAGACAGGGCTTGCACCGTTGGCTCCTGAGCGACGCTGACGCCGGGCCGGTAGGGATTTTCAACCTGAATGCCGTGCGGGGCTTTGGGCCAGGTGCTAACCACAAGTTTATTGGGGTCGCGCTCGCTAAGGATATTCTCAAAGCGGAGGAAGAATATCTCGGACCAGTGTTCCAGCAAATTCAAGCTGAGCTCGACCGCCGGATCGTAAGTATGGCTTGCCCAGCGAGTAAAGGGCGCCAGGACGTGGTTCTCCGGCGTGACGAAGACGTTTTGATAGACGATCCAATTTGGCGGCGTCTTCGGGTCGGGATGGCTGATGGCGCTTGGCGCAATGGGAAAGTCCCAGGCGGCGTCGCTCCATGTAAGCCCATCATCATCGGAAAAGCGGCAGCGTACCAGGCCCGTGGTGTCCTCCCTCGCATCGTCAACGCCCACATTTTTGTTGTAAAGGTAATAGACGCGGTGGCCGCCATCCGCAAGTAGATTGGGCGCGACAATGGGAAAGCCCCAGCTTGCCAGCCCGGTCCCTAAGGCGTCATCGGGTTGGGGGCCGTCAATGACAAGCGGCTCTGACCAGGTCGCCCCGCGATCAAGCGAACGGCTGAAGACCACGCGCTGATCACCCGCATTCTCAAAAGTGGATTGTGTCCAAAAGCCCAGGAAGCTGCCGGGCGGCGTTTTGACGACAAGAAAGTGCTGGTTGCAGGCGCCGGGACCGGTAAAGTCTTGGGGGACATAAGCCAGCAGATCCGGCTCAGTACGTTCCCATTCATTTTCGAGGAAGAGTTCGTTCACGGCTATATTTCCCGTCCTATGCTTAAATGCCGATACTGTATTCAGTTGATAACGCGATGCTAGGTCCGTGTCGCCTATTCATAGAGAACGCAACTCACGCTGTGCCCCGGCGCCACTTCAACGGACGCTGGCATCCGACTATCACATTTGCCGGCGATAAACTCGCCGCAGCGATTGGCGAAGGGGCAAGCATCGGGCGGGTCCAGTGGCACTGGCACGGTTCCTTTTATGGTTGCGAGATGCTTGCCCTCAGTCGCCCCGAATTTCGGTATCGAACGGAGTAAGCCCTTTGTGTATGGATGCTTGGGGTCTTTGAATATCTGTCGCGACGAGCCATATTCGACTACTTTGCCCAGATACATGACAGCAACATCGTCCGCCATGCTGGCAATAACCCCTAAATCGTGGGTGATGAACATGATCGCCATACCGTTATCGCGCTGGAGCCGTTTCATCAGGCGCAGGATCTGAGCTTGAATGGTAACATCCAGGGCGGTTGTCGGCTCGTCCGCAATCAGCAGACGCGGATTTAGCGCGATCGCCATCGCAATCATGCTGCGTTGCCGCATCCCGCCCGAGAGTTGAAAGGAATACTCGTCGACGCGTCTTTCCGGCGCTGGAATCCCCACCTCTTCCAGCAGCGAGATGACGTGTTCGCGCGCTTTTCTTTTGTCTTTCTCGCCATGTACGAACAGCGCCTCCATGATCTGATTGCCGATGGTATGCACGGGTGAGAAGGCGGTCATCGGTTCCTGGAAGATCATGGCAATGTCGCGGCCGCGCAGGTCGCGCATTTCATCGCCATCTTCATCCAGTTGGACAATATCGGCCGCGCCAGACTCGCGGTGCAGCAAGATCTGTCCGCTTATTTTGCTGTTCTTTTTTGGCGTGATGCGCATGATCGATTGCGCCGTCACGCTCTTGCCACAGCCGGATTCGCCGACGATGCCCAAGGTACGATTCTTGCTGATGGTGAAGGATACGCCGTTGACCGCTTTCAGCGTGCCTTCTTCCAGCTCGAAATGCGTATGCAGGTCTTTCACCTCCAGCAAGACATCAGACATCATCACAATTCCTTGAACGGATCCGCGGCATCGCGCAAGCCGTCGCCCACAAAGTTGAACAATAGCACTGTCGCGATGACAAAGAGCGCCGGTGTCAACAGCCAGGGATACAAGGCGATGTTGGATATGTTTTGCGCGCCTTCGAGGAGCGTGCCCCAACTGACTGCCGGCGGGCGTATGCCCAGGCCAAGGAAGCTCAGGGCAGTTTCGCCTAAAATCATGCCTGGGATCGCGATGGTGATGTTGACGATGAGGAAGCTGATATAGCCCGGCAAGAGATGATCATAAATGATTCGGATATCGCTAGCGCCGGCGATCTTGGCCGCCATGATGTAATCTTGCTCGCGCATTTCCAGGAGTTTGGCCCGGACAGCCCGCGCCAGCCCGGTCCAGGTCATTGTTGACAAAATTAGCGTGATGGCGAAGTAAGTCCGTGTGACGGGCCAATCAATGGGCACGATTGCCGCCAGGGCGATCCAGAGCGGAATCTGTGGAATGGCGCTCAAGATCTCGGTAACGCGCATAATGACAATGTCAACGGCGCCGCCATAGAAACCGGAAATGCCGCCAAGCGTCGCGCCCAGAAAGAAGCTTAGTAACACGCCCACCAGGCCAATAGTCAGGCTGATTCGGCTGGCGGCAAATATGCGGGAGAACACATCGCGGCCCAATTGATCCGAGCCGAGCAAGAACACCTTGCCTTCGCCGGCGTCAAAAAAGTGCAAATCCGTCTCAAATTTCCCCCAAAAGCGGTAGGGCTCTCCGCGAGTGAAAAAGCGAATGCGATGTATGGAATCCGTATTTTCGGTATATATGCGCTCGAAGGTCTGGTGGTTGAGTTCGTAATCCAGCCCATAGACAAAGGGGCCAACGAAATTCCCTTTTGAATCAAAAAAGTGGATGGGCGTCGGCGGTGTGTTGACGAAGCCCTGATGCTGGGTAACGGCGCGGTAAGGTGTCCAGAATTCGTGGGTAAAAGCCAGGAAGTACATGATTATCAGGATGACGCAGGAGAATAGAGCCAGGCGATGTTTCTTGAACCGGCGCCAGATCAACTCCTGCTGAGAGGCAATGTAATAGCGTTCTTCGGCAACGGAGATGGTATTGCCAAAGGCTGTGGCTCCGCCTGATTCATCGCTTGGCGCCGCGATCAGGTCACCCCCTTTTCCATGCGGATGCGCGGGTCATAGAGTGAGAGAATGATATCGCCAAGTATCACGCCGATTACAGCGAGAATGCTCTGAATCATCAGTATGCTGGTCGCCAGCTCTACATCTTCCGCGAGCAAGGCGTTAAAAAGCAGCGGGCCCAATGTCGGCAGATTTAATACAATCGCGACGATGGTCTGGCCCGAGATGAGGCGCGGCAGAATATAACCGACGGAATTCACGACCGGATTTAGCGCCAGCCGCACCGGATACTTGAACAGCACTTGACGATAGCGAAGGCCCTTGGCCCGCGCAGTGATCACATATTGCTGGCCGAGTTCATCCAGCAGCGTGGCGCGCATTGTGCGGATGGTGCCGGCCGTCTGCGCCGTGACAATCACAATGATCGGGATCCACAAGTGGTTGAGCAAATCCAGCGCTTTCGCCAGCGACCAGGGCTGCTCCTCCACGCCGGGCGAAAACAAACCGCCAATGCTCAAGCCAAAGGCTTTGTGAAATACAAAAAGCATTATTAGCGCTAGCAAAAAGTTCGGCGTCGCCAGCCCTATGAAGCCGACAAAGGTCCAGAAATAATCGCCCAGGCTATATTGATGCGTCGCGCTGTATATGCCGATGGGGACGGCCAGCGCATAAGTGGCGATTAGCGAGATGATGGAAAGCAGCATGGTCGCGACAATGCGCTCGTTTATCAGATTGCTAACGGGAATGCCTAACATGGACTGCCCCATGTTGCCGCGCGCAAATTGCGACGCCCAGATGAAATACTGGATATAGATGGGTTTATCCAGTCCATATTGAGCGCGCAGAGCCGCTTCGTCCTCTTCGGTAATGATGTCGCCCTGCGCTTGCCGCGCGTTGACAATGCGATCAACCGCATCGCCGCGAGGGAGTTGGACAATCATAAATATCAGAAAGCTGATGACGATCAGCACCAGCAGGGCATAAATGAGGCGTTGGACCAAATACTTGCTAAGGCTCATATAAATATATTTCTCGTAATCCCCCTCCCCAATATGAGCTGACGACAGGACAGGTTCAAATCGGGAAAGCTATTGCCGCGAAACAGGTGCATTTGGCACGCTTATTCGGGCGAGCCAATGACTCGCCCCTACATCTTCACCCACATAATGCTGCCTGTAGGGGTCAGCCATTGGCTGACCCGTTGTGACGAGTCCTGCTTTTCAAACCTGTCCTCCCCGTGTATTGCGGGAAGGGGGCCGGGGGATTAAGACTAGCCCTATCCCTCGTCGATATACCACTGTTCGATATGGAAAGGCGCGTAGAAGTTGGTGTCCGAACCCCAGAACAGGCCTTCCGTCGGCACGTTGCGCAACCGGTTCGAGTAAATGACGGGCTGCGGCGTCAAGCCGACTGAAGGAATGATGGGTAATTTCTCGCCCCAGTAGCTGAAGTATTCGGCGCCCAATTCCGCGGCTTCGGCCGAATCGCTAGGATACTGGCTGAATTCGTCCCAAAGCGTGTTGAGATCCTTGATTTCCTGTGGCGGTTCGACGCCGGATGCGCCAGCGGAAGAAATCCAGGTGGACCACTGGAATGCCCAGAAGTGGCGCGCCGGGTCATTCACGGCGAAGTGATCAGGCGTGCCGCGCCCGAAGAGCGTCGCCCGGCCGATATGCCACATGATCGTCATGACCTCGCCGCTGCTATACAGGTCGAATATCAGATCGGGCGAGCTGCCTTGGCAGATCAACTCGACGCCGATATCAACGTAGTCGCTGGCGATCAATTCGCAACCCGGCTGATGATCCACCAAGCCGTGGGCGATTATGGTCACGCGGCGGCCATCCGCCAGCAGACGAAAACCGGCATCATCACGTTCGCTCAAACCGAGCCCGTCAAGCAAGGCATTGGCTTTATCCGGATGGTATTCGATTTTCTCGCTGAACCAGTCCTGGTTGAACCAGGGCAAGGTCTGCAGCGGTGTGGCGGGATGCGGCGCCGCCAGCCCGAAGAAGAGCACATCGTTCATCTCGTCACGGTCAATACCCATCGAAAGGGCGACGCGGAAGTCGACGTTTTGAAATAGCTCGCGGAAAGCGTCATCGGGGTAATTCTGGTTGGGGAAGAGCGAGAATTCTGATGGGCGCAAAGATTGCGCGATATAGGTGGTGAAATCGCCATTTTCTTCTTCGGCGCGGTAGAGCCTCAGATCGGTCGGGCGCGTATAACGCACGCCAAAGTCGAGTTCGCCAGCGGAGAGCCGCAAGGCATAAATATCAAGATCGCCGGCCAAGGACACTTCAATGTTATCCATGTACGGCAGTTGATTGCCTGCTTCGTCAACTTGATGGAAATAGGGATTGCGTTCCAACAGCACGCGGTTGCTTTCGATGATGATCGGCGCCCAGCTATCCATGTAGGGACGGTCGAGCGGCTGGGCAGACAGGTTGTAACCCTGCGCGCGCTTGCTGTTGACCAGATCCACCCAGGTTTCCAAGCCGGCTTCTTCCGCCAGCGCCTGCGCGTTTTCGTTGTACTTCCCGTGATACTGCTTCAACCAGTGCGAGGGACCATAGAGACTGTTGTCGCTGGAAAAGTGCGTGCGGCCGAAGCTGTCCATCGCGATCGGATAGGGAATCGCCCAGGTGTAGCTGAATGTATAGTCGTCGATCACTTCAAAGGTCGCCACTTCGCCGCCCGGGCGCCAGAAGCCGCCGGGACCATTAGGGCTGATGTCAGGATCATTCAGGATGTCTTCCCAGTGCCAGCGGAAGTCCTCGGTGTTGAAGTCGTCGCCGTCGGACCACTTCAGTCCTTCGCGCAGTTTGATGGTCAGCGTGCGATTACCGTTGGACCAGGCCCAGCTTTCGGCCAAATCGGCCTGATATTCGCTGGCGGTGAAGTTGTAGCGGAAGAGCCCGGTATGGCGAATGCGCAAGCCTTCGTCCAGGCGTTCGCCGATATCTCCAAAGCGTAAAGTCCCGCCATAAGTGCCGATCGCGTCAACAACCGGAATGACTTTGGGATTGCTAGGCAAGCGTTCTTCAACGGGAGGAAGCTCGCCAGCCGCCACTCGTTCAGCCAGCATCGGCGCTTCCGAATACATCATGTCCTGGGCGCCGGCAAGCGCCAGGCTGCCCAGCAGGACAAGCAAAACGAGGGTAAATGTGATAAGGGTTCTGATATTCATGTTCTTCTCCCAACAATACTTAGAAAATTCTGTCGATCGTACTTAACTCCGGTCCGGGGATATTTGCCTCCTCTTCTTGATGGATCAGCGTGAGCGCCGCAACTTGCGCGCCGCCTATGGCAGCAGCCAGAGATTACCGTTTACGAAGCCGACAGTCAATAATTCTGCTAGTCTCGCCCAGGGCAATCGCGTCAAATTATTTTCACCACAAAGGCAACGAAGTAAAGCCAATAAAGTAATGCAAATTTCACCAGAGCAACAATCTGTAGGGGCGACATACCATGTCGCCCGAAACCACAAATTACAGCGGTGGCGGGCGACCAGATTGGTCGCCCCTACAAGGCTAGATTTTTCGTATGACTAACATTGTTCTACTGTCCCTCTGTGGTGAAAAATATATTGATGCGATTGCCCTGAATGTCTCGCCCTGGCGGCACAGCGGATTAGGGCTCGCGCGGTTCAGTCCGGATAAAGCCCTTTGGCTTCCTCGAACAAGCGCTTCAGTTGGTCAAGCACAGTTTTCGCGGCGCCGCCCTGCATCAAATACTGGCGGATTGGCGCCCCGGCCTGATCCTGAAAATGCAGATAACCCGGGAATCGCGGCCGCAAATAGGCCCGGTCCAAAGCCGGTAAAGTATTGCGGAAGTAATTATTGGATCGCCGGTTGACCTCGGCATCTTCCCAGGCGCTGCGATGCCCGGGCTGGCCGCCGTTGTCGAAGAAGAGTGTACGCTGTACCTCGGCGCCGGCGGTGAACATCGCGTAATCCCGTGCCGCTTCCGGCTTCTGGCAGCGGCTGGAAATCGCCAAGCCGGTGCCGCCGAGCGTGGTTTGGCAGCGACCTTGCTGGTCGATATCCACCATGTCATCGAAGGTCAGCACATTTGCAGAGTAACCGACGCGCGAGTAATTCGAATAGCCGTAAGCGAAAGGACAATATACAAAGTCTTCACGCCGTGACAGCGCCTCATACACCGCAATCGGATTCCAGTCGAAAATCTCCTTGGGGCAGTGGCTGGCCAGCTCCCGTAATTGCTCCAGCGCCCTCAAGCTCATTTGGTCTGAAAGCGCCCACTCGTCATCGACAAAAGGCGGCTCGCCTTGGGTAGCGCAGAGCATATAGAAATTCATTAGCGTGTCTATGGGAATCCCCGGCATGATGACCCGCCCCTGCCGCGCCAGGTCCAGCAGATCGCGCCAGGTCCGCGGCTGCTCCAGCGAGTACCGCTCCAGCAAATCGGCGCGATAGGAGGCGACCGGCGTGGCCGCGTCTATCGCCAGCGCGCATTGTTCACCGGCGAAGATGTAACTTGGATGCGAATGACCAACTGTATTCTCGGCTTGATCGCTCATGAAATCGGCTGGAATTATTTCTTGCAGCGGCATAAGGACTTTGCTATAGGCTACATAACCCGCCCAGGGGTGATCAATGACGAGCAGGTCATACTGCTCCGCCAAGCCTTGAATCGGCGCGTCGGCGAATTCCTGAAGCGAGCGCTTTTCCCAACTGATGTCGACCTCTGGGCGCAATTCGCAGAATCGCTGCGCCGTCGCGACGACCGAAACAAATCCGCGTGAATGATTCCAGGTGATGCCGCGTAATTTGCACTTGGATTCCATGTCCCGATTCCTCGTTTGTCCGCTGCTTCAATAAGCTCTAATCGGATGTTCGTTTTGCTTGCAAAATGCAATTTTATCTGCAAAATATAGTGAGGGTCGTCGATTCTGTCAATGAGCGCATGCTAGATTACCTCATTCAGTTATTTTCCGGGATAAATCCATGATCAAAACAAGCTATTTCGAAGACTATGAAATCGGCGCCAGCCGCGAGACTTTCGGCCGGACGATTACCGAAGCCGACATCGTGCTGCACGCCGGCCAGACGGGCGATTTCTTCCCCCACCACATGGACGCCGAATGGGTCAAAACCCAGGAGTTCAAAGAGCGCATCGCCCACGGCACGCTGATCTTGAGCATCGGCATCGGCATGACAGCCAACGAGATCAATCCAGTAGCCTTCTCCTACGGCTACGACCGCATCCGCTTCATCCGGCCAGTTTTCATCGGCGATACCATTACCGTCAAAGCCACCATCAGCGAAAAACGCGACTACGCCAAACGGCCCGATCACGGCTATGTGATTGAGCAAGTCGAGATCTTTAACCAGCGTCAAGAGATCGTACTGGCCTGCCAGCACCTTTATCTCGTGCAGCGCAAGGAACACGCGCCTGCCGACGCACTCGGCTAATGCCGCCTTTCGCCGAAAGATCTCCAGCATGGCAGAAATGAAGTCCGCGCCTAACTATAGCGTTCCGGCATTGGAAAAAGGCCTGGCCGTGCTCGAGTTGATGGCGCGCGCGCCTGAACCCCTGTCTCTGTCGCAGATCTCCGAGATGATGGCAAGCAGCGCCAGCCAACTCTTCCGTACCATGAATTGTCTGGCTGAAAGCGGCTTTGTCATCAGGGATGACGACCAAGGCAAATACAGCCTCACGCTCAAGCTATTTGAATTGGCGAACCGCCACTCGCCGCTGAAGCACCTGCTGCATGTCGCTAATCTGCCGATGCAAGAACTCGCCCGAACCATTCGCGAGTCCTGCCATATCAGCATTGTTCAACATCGACAGTTGCTTGTGGTCGGCCAGGCGGAAAGCCCGGAAAAGGTGCAAATCTCGGTGTCAGTCGGCTCTTCATTCCCGCTCGTATCCACCGTTTCCGGACGTCTGTTGCTGTCGGCGATGGACGAGGACAGCCTCAACACCATCCTGGAAGGAGATCAGGACTATCAGCAAATGACTTCCAGGGATCGCGAACGCTTTTGGGAGCGAATCGCGGAGAGCCGCCGCACCGGCATATCCACCGCCTTGGATGAGTCCTTCATCGGCTTGCACGATACCGCCGTGCTTATTGGCAATCCGGAAGTCGGGGTCACCGCCGCCATTGCCATAACGCAACTCACCGCCAGTCGTCACAGCAAAGATCCGCAAGCGGTGATTGACGCTTTGCTGCGCTGCGCCCGTCAAATCAACCAACGCGCTGGCTTGACCGACTTCGCCGGACAGCATGCTTTAGCAGCTATATAGCTCATGCCTTCGCAAAGAGGATGAAATCACATGAATGCGCTTGATATTCGTCAATCAGCGATACTGCCCGCGGACCCGCTTCCAATCATCAGCATCGGCTTGGGCGGGATCGTCCATGACGCCCATTACCCCGCCTACAAGATCGCCGGCTTTGATGTAGTCGGCGGCTTTGATATCAGCAGCGAGCGCGCTGCCTTGATGCAAGACAAGTTTGGCATCCCGCGGCTTTACGACTCCTTAGCGCAAGCGGTCACGGAAGCGCCGGAGAACGCCGTCTTTGATATAGCCGTGCCGGGCAGTGCAATCGCAGATATTCTGCGCAGTATTCCCAAGGGGCGCGCTGTGTTAATCCAAAAGCCTATGGGTGATGATCTCATAGACGCGCGGCAAATTTTGCGCATCTGCCGCGAGCGAGAGCTGGCAGCAGCCGTCAACTTCCAACTGCGCTTCGCCCCCTTCATCATCGCCGCGCGCGACCTTATTGAGCGTGGCGCCATCGGCGAGCTCTACGATGTGGAATTCCGCGTTCAAGTGAACACGCCCTGGCATCTTTGGGGCTTCCTCTTCCCCTTGCCTCGGGTTGAGATCCTCTATCACAGCATTCATTACGTAGACCTGATCCGTTCTTTCTGCGGCACACCGCAAAGCGTCTACGCCAAGACCTTGAGTCATCCAACCGCGCCCGACCTGCGTGGCGGCACCCGCTCGATGATCATCATGGATTACGGTGATAACCCGCGCGTCAATGTGATGACCAACCACAGCCACGCTTACGGCGCCGAAAAGCAGCAATCCTACGTCAAGTTCGAAGGCGGCAAGGGCGCGATTCAGATCCGCGCCGGCCTTAATATGAACTATCCCGATGGCGTGCCGGATCGCTTCGAATACATATTGCTTGAAGACGGGCAAGAGCCGAACTGGCGGACGCTAGACATACAGGGTTCATGGTTCCCGGAAGCGTTCATTGGCACGATGGCCAGCCTGATGCGCTACGTCAATGGCGAGACGCCGTCCTTGCCAACCTCAGTGGAAGACGCCATCCATACCATGGCGACGGTGGAAGCCGCCTACGATTCCAGCCAGCAGGGCGGGACGCCTTTGCCAGGAGTTTGAGCCGAATGCGCTACAGCCCCAGCTTGTAGAAGGCGTCGCCCGTTCCACCCAGGACAGCGTCCCGTTCGCTTGATGACAGGTCCGCCAGGCACTTGTTCGTTTCGTCCCAGACCTTGGCGTAATCGCCGGCGAGCACCGCCACCGGCCAATCACTGCCGAACATCAAGCGGTCCACGCCAAATTGCTCGATGGCGTAATCAACCAGCGGCTTGATGTCTTCATAGGTCCAATTCTCGAAGTCCGGCGTCACCGTGTTCAAACCCGATACTTTGGCATAGACATTTGGGCTTGCGGCCGCCGCGGCCAACTGCTCGCGCCAGACCGCGCGTTCCACATCGCCAAGCGGCGGTTTCGCCAGGTGATCAATCACCATCTTTAAGTTCGGCACTTGCTCCGCCAGGCTGGGCACATGCGCGAGGTGATTCGGGAATACAGCCACCACATCAAAGGTCAGGCTCCGGTCAGCCAGGATTTTTAGGCTCTCGATCACCTGTTTCTGCACGACCCAATCGGGGTTTGTTTCTTCGTGGATCAAGTGGCGCATGCCTTTGAAATAGGGATTACGTCCGTACTCATCCAGTTTCTTTGCGGTCTCGTCCGGATCGTGAATAGGCGCCCAGCCAACTACGCCGGCCACCCAATCGTAGGCTTCCGCGATCGCTAGCATGGAATCGGTATCGGCGTATGAATCCATCGCCTGCACGATCACGGTCTTGTCCACGCCCGCAGCCGCCAACTGCGGCGCCAGCTCATCCGCGTCAAAGTTGCGATAGATCGGACCGTATGCTGGAACCAGCCAAGGATAGGCTACTTCGTCCAGATTCCAAAAGTGTTGATGCGTATCAACGGTAACCATTTGAGCCTCCAACGGCCACTGATTGCGCCTGTGAAACCATTTGACAAAATTGACTTTGCTGACTATATTTTACGGATAAAATGTGTTTTTGCAAGCAAAATTGACGCGCTGCCCAATTTGCGCTGTGGAAACCTGAGGGCTCACAATATCCGCGCGGTTGCCCGGGAGAAGCAAGATAAAATGCGACCATTGGAAGGTATTCTGGTTCTGGACTTCAGCATCTTTCTGTCGGGTCCTTCAGCCGCTTTGCGCCTGGCCGATTTGGGCGCGCGCGTCATCAAGGTCGAGCGGCCCGACGGCGGCGATCTCTGCCGGCAGTTGTATATTTCGGAGCTTGAGCTGGATGGGGAAAGCACCCTTTTTCACTCGATCAATCGCAATAAGGAGAGCTTCGCCGCCAACCTGAAAGACCCGCTTGATCTTGAGCGCGCCAAGGAGCTCATCAAGCAGGCGGACGTCATCATTCAGAATTTCCGTCCCGGCGTTATGGCGCGCCTGGGCTTGGATTATGAAGCCGCGCGCGCCATCAATCCGCGCATTGTGTATGGCGAAATCAGCGGTTACGGCAATGAAGGACCCTGGGTCTATAAGCCCGGTCAAGACCTGCTGCTGCAATCCATCTCGGGATTAGTCTGGCTAAACGGCGATGCCGACCGGCCGCCGACTCCCTTTGGCTTGGCGGTTGTCGATCTGTTCGCCGGCGCGCACTTGGTGCAGGGCATCCTGGCTTGCCTGGTCCGCCGCGGCGTCACTGGGGAAGGCGGCTTGGTGCAGGTCAGCCTGCTGGAATCGATACTGGACTTTCAGTTTGAAGTGCTAACCACGCATCTGAACGACGGCGGCAAACTGCCGGAGCGCAGCACGGTTAATAACGCCCACGCCTATCTGGCCGCGCCCTACGGCATTTATCAGACGGCTGATGGCTTTCTCGCTTTGGCGATGGGTTCGATACCCGTCCTTGGGGACTTGCTCGGGTGCCCGCCATTGCTGAGCTACACCGATTCCGCGACTTGGTTTACCCAGCGCGACGAGATCAAAGCGACGCTCGTCGAGCACTTGAAGGTGAAGTCGACGCAGCATTGGCTTGACATCCTGGAACCGCGGGATATCTGGTGTGCCGATGTCTTGACTTGGGACCGGCTGCTGCAGCACGATGGCTTCAAAGTGATCGATATGATTCAAGAAGTCGCGCGCGACGAGAATGTCAAGCTGGATACGCTGCGCTGTCCGATTCGGATCGACGGCGAGGTTTTGAAGAACGGCAAAGGCGCGCCCCGCATCGGCGAAGATACGCAGGCCATCTTGTCAGAATTCGCTTTTTCCAATTGAGGGAAGCTCATGCCTAAACCGGAAAACACGCCAGTGGAAATGCACCAGGATCTGCCGCTGTTTAATACCGAAACCTGGATGTACGAAGACTTTGAACTGGGCTGGAAAATCAAATCGATCCGGCGCACGCTTTCCGAAGGCGAGTGCATGATCTTCAACGCCATCGTGCTAGACATGCACCCCTACGTCGCCGACGAGATCTTCGCCCGCGACGAAGGCATCTTCGATAAGCGGTTGGTGGCCGGCTCGATGGTATTCAGCATCGGCTTGGGCTTGATGGCGCACAATAACGTGCATACTTTCAGCTACGGCTACGACAAGCTGCGCTTTATCAAGCCGGTCTTCATCGGCGACACCATCTACACTGTGCGCACGCACTTAAGCAAAGAGCCCAAGTATGCCGAGATGGGCTTGGTCAAAGTCAGCTACGAAGTCTACAAGAACGAAGGCGTGCTGGCGCTGTATTGCGAGCATCTGCAGACGGTGAAGTATCGCCATCCGGAAAACTTCAAAACCAATTCTGATTAGGAGACAGCCAATGCAACGCTTTGGACAAGTGATCGGCTTGCGCCCGGAAGATGCCGCGGAATACATCCGCCTGCATGCTGATGTTTGGCCCGGCGTGCTGAAAAAAATCGCCGAGTGCAATATCCGCAATTATTCCATATATCGTTATGGCGATCTGCTCTTCGCCTACATGGAATATCACGGCGACGATTTCGAAGCTGATATGGCCGCCATGGCCGCCGACGAAACGACGCAGAAGTGGTGGGACCTGTGCAAGCCCATGCAGAAGCCCGTCCCCGACCGCGCTGAAGGGGAGTGGTGGCACGACATTGAAGAGGTCTTCCACTGCGACTGAGGCAGTGCCGAGTCGTTTCGATTCATCAGCCACGATGCGAGGACGGATGTGGCTAGGGGCATTAACCCTTTACGGCGCCGAAGGTCAACCCACTGACCAGATTGCGCTGCGCCAAAACCACGAAGATGACCGCCGGCGCCATCATGATGACGCTCATCGCCGCCATGCCGCGCCAATCTACCGTGAATTGCTCGGTGAAGGCGAATAAGCCGGGCGGGAAAGTTTTGGCTGCGTTGTTCCGCGCCAAGACGCTGACGATCTGAAATTCGTTCCAAGCCGCCAAAAAGGCAAATATCGCGGCTGTCGCCAGCCCAGGCAGCGACAGCGGCAGCTCGATTCGCCAAAAGGCGGACCAATGTCCACAGCCGTCAATATATGCTGATTCCGTCAATTCTTGGGGGATCTGCCGGAAGAAGCCATCCATCAGCCAGGCTGTAAACGGGATATTGGCAGCGACATATACCAAGGCTAAACCCAGTATATTGTTCACCAAGCCGACGCGGTTGAAGAGGAGAAACAGCGGCAAGCTCAAAGCCACGCCGGGCACAGCGCGTGAAAGCATTATGCCCAGGAATAGAGACGTATGAAAGCGGAAGCGGAAGCGCGCAAAGGCGTAACCCGCCAGTGTGCCCAGGGTAACCGCGATGATGGTGCTTATCCCCGATGCCAGCAGCGAGTTGCGCAAATAGGCTTCCACCGCCACGCGTTGCTGCACCTCCGGGTTCAGCCCAAACATATTGGCGTAGGCTTCCAAGGTTAAGCGCTTGGGAATCCACACCGGCGGAAAGGTATTGATCTCGATGTTGGGGCGAAAAGCTGTCATGATGATCCAAAATGCGGGCAGCGCCAACATACTCAAAATCACCCAGGCGACCACGTTCCAGATTATGTCGTTGCGGCGGCGGTTGGGGCCGACGCTGCGAGTGATCATTGCACGATCCTCGCCTTCACCAGTTGGCGGAAGAAATAGAGTGTGAACAGCACTGACAAGGAAACGGTGATCCAGGACATCGCGCTGCCCAAGCCAAACTTCGTGTCCTCAATGGCCAGGCGCGTGATGTAAGTCCAGAGCATTTCCGTACGCCGCGCTGGCCCGCCATCGGTCATGATGCGCACGATATCAAATGCGCGAGCGATATCCAGCGACATGATTGTCAAAGCGATATACGAAAAAGGCGCCAGCAGCGGGAAAGTGATATAGCGGAATTTCTGCCAACCCGACGCGCCGTCTACTTCCGCCGCCTCGAAGGTCTCCGCTGGCAGTGACAAGGTCCCAGCCAAAAGAATAATGGTCATCACCGGAATGTTCATCCAAATTGAAGCAATGATGATGGTGATCATGCCCAGGGGCACATCAACCAGCCAGGCGATTTGTCCCTGCTCTTGGAGGATTCCAACGCTGATTAAGAAGTTGTTGACCAAGCCGACGTTGGCGTTGAAAAACCAGCGGAATTGCATGCCAACCAGGATGGGCGCGAACATCATCGGCACCATCAGCAGCGTACGCAGCAGGCTCTGCCCGAAGGTCACGCGCGCCAGCAGCTGCGACAAAGCCAGGGACAGCAGATAACTTAGATTTACCGTGACCGCCAGGAAGACGATGGTGTTCCACAGCGAGCGCCAAAAGATGTCATCATTCAGCAGCTTCTCATAGTTGCGCAGGGCTCTGGCCGCTGTGAAGTTCAGGCTGTTCGGCTTCAGCAACTCGTAAGGCGTGAAGCTGACGTAGAGCGAATAGAGCAGGGGAAAGGCGATGACGAGCAGGATCACCAGCACGGCCGGGAAGATCAGCAGAAAGGGAAAAGCGCCGGCGTCAATGCGGCTGAACTGGATGACGCGCTTGGGCGCCGCGCCGTCGTCGTTATTGCGTCTGTCCATCATGGAGCGTACATGGTCCAAGATACCTTTGGCGCTAGACGCCCGCGCATTCGGTCTACCCCTCGGCCCCCGTATCAAAGGGGAAGGGCTGCTGCCATGCATCTGAGGCGCCAAGAATTGCGCTCCCCTTCCCCGATGATTCGGAGAAGGGGCCGGGGGTGGGGTAGACTGGACGGCGAGCGTTCAGTCTACCCATTAGCGCTGGGCGTATTCCCCCTAGTAATAGCCGGCGTCGGCCATCATTTCGCGGGTATCCGCAGCGGCAGCATCCAAACCGTCCTGCGCGCTGACATCACCCAGGATGACCGCTTGCAGATGCGGGTAGAAGATATTGGAGAAAGGAATCCATTCGGCGATCAGCGGCGGAGTCTTGAAGTCTTCGCCAACCTGGACGCGCGCCAGCTCCAGCCGCTCGCGATCCAGCGGATTCTCGGCATCGGCGGCATCTGTGATGAGACGGTCCCAAACATCGCTGCGCACCGGCAAGTAGCCCAAAAGCGCCTCCTCGTATGCCACGCGCTCAGACGACAGGAACTTGATCAACTGAACGCCCCCTTGCGGATTGGGCGCCGTCGCCGGGACGGAGAAAGCATGCGCGCCCGCCCAACCAGAGGGGCGAACCGCGTCGCCGCCAATTGACAGGCCGGTGAAGCCGCGCGCCAAGCCGAAATTGCCCGCGACTGCGCAGGAATCCGCATCCTGGAAGTAAGCGTACCAACCGTACCACTCCAGCTTGATGGCGACATCGTTGTTGCAGAAGTACTGGGCGACGCCGTCCCACACCAGCGAAGTCGTATCAGACGGGATGACGCCATCCGCGTACCAGCCGGCCAGCAACTCCGCCACCGCAACGCCGATCTCATCATTGAACGTTGGCTCGTAATTCTCGTCGAAGAGCGAACCGCCGCTGGCGAAGTGCATCTCATAGAAGCGGCCCGTTAGCGCCTCTTCCTTGCCCGCCAGTGAATAACCAAGCGTACTGTGGCCGTTCTCGACGAAGAAGCGCGCTTGCCGGTCGATCTGTTCCAGGGACGTCGGCACGGTCAATTCCTCGCCCGTCGCTTCCATATAGGCAGCGACGATGGCATCGTCTTCGTAGAGATCTTTGCGATAGTGGATCGGGCTGATATCAGCGTGACGCGGGATCAGATAGAGGTTGCCGTCAATGGTGGCGGCATCGAGAATGGCCGGGCTAAAAGCCGCCAGTTCGTCATCACTGAAGTAATCTTGCAGCGGCAGCAGGAAGGGGGTGTATTGCGCTACAAAACTGGTGTGATCCCAAGCCACATCGTAATCAGCCGCGCCCGTGGCGAAGTCGACTTTCAGCTTTTGGTCGATGGAGAATCCGTCCAGCAAGGCGACGATTTCGACCGTGGCGCCGGTCGTCTCTTCAAAGACGGAAATGGCATCGTACATGCCTTCGTAGAGCCCGCCGCCGATATTCGCCATCTTAATGGTGATGCCCGACAAATCCATGTCCAGGCCCGCATACTGCGCTTCATCCTGCGCGCCAACAGCGGAAACGCTGACGAGCGCCAGTATCAGTGCGATCAGGAAAAGTTTACGCATCATAATTGTCTTGCTCCTGTCTACAGTCGATTTGACAGCTAACGAATGGTCTTTCTGCAAATTGTTAATCTCGCCTCACTCCTTTCCTTTCGCCATCCAGGCAAAGTCTGGCCATGCTTCTACTCAATAGATTATACAGGCAGAGTATAGCCTATTTTGCCTATAAAACAAGATTTTGCGAGCAAAAACTTAGTGAAGATACCAGCAGCCCGCTTTGATAAATTTGACGCAGGCTGACGCGTGGGCGCGGCGAGATTCATCAGGGTCTGGCTATCCTCCATTGATATGGGGGATTGAGGGGGGTAAACCCAGGCAACTGCTCAAGCGCAAATACGCCGACTGCTGCCCGGTTGAGCGCTCGCTGGATCTACTTCGCCAGCATCTGATCCAGCTCGGCGCTGGCGCCCCGCAAGACATCCTTCAGAGCGAAATCGCCGCCATGCGGGATCATCAGCGAGCCCTGCTGGCGATAGCGGTCGACCTCGGCGATCGACGACGCGGTTCTTCCCCATACTTTGCCGTGCTTGTCGCATGCGGCCGCCACCTGCGCCACCGCTTCGTCGACGGTCATGCCAAGCTCAGGATAAGTATCCAGGCGCAAGCCAAGGTCGCCCGGTCCCACAAACAGGCAGTCTATGCCGGGCACGGCGGCGATCTCCTCGGCATTGGCGACCGCTTCCGGTGTTTCAATCTGCGCCACGATGAAGGTCTCGCGGTTGGCGTCTGCGATGAAGGTGCTATCGGGAATCCAGGTATCACCGCCGAAGTTGCAGTCCAGGCCCGCGCCGTCCAGGCCGCGGTTGCCGATGGGCGGGAACTTGGTCGCCGCCACGATCTGCCGCGCCATCTCGGCATCCGAGACAAAAGGAATCATCAAGCCGGCGGCGCCGTCTTCCAGGTAACGGTATAGCCGCGTGCGCTGCACTGTCGGCGGGCGGATCATGCAGTCGATATCGTAGAGATGGCAGAGCGCCAGCAGATGCTGGACTTCGCGGGCATCGAAGTTGCGATGCTCCATATCCAGCCAGATGCCGTCATAGTTGTAGTGCGCGGCGTAGCGGATGTAGAAGGGCAGCACGTGCCCCATTGCGCAGTAACGCGCGAACTGATTGTCCCGCCACTTCGCCAGAACTTTGCTTTTCCTCATGAATAGAATCTCCTCAATAGTGTATGCCGCACCGGATAATCCTTTTGATTGATATTATGTTGTCAAGCGTCTTTATGCATGTAGCCGCCATCGACGCGCATGATGGTGCCGGTGATGTAGTCGGCGTCTGAAGAGGCCAGAAAGGCGGCCGCGCTGCCGATGTCGGCGGGCCTGCCCAGCCGCTTCCAGGGCAGGTCCCGCCCAGCCTGCGCCAGCGCCTCCGCTCCAAAAGTTTCATGTTCGCCCGGCGTGTCGATCCAGCCCGGCTCAATAACGTTGACGTTGATTTTGTGCGGGACGAGTTCGCGCGCGATAGACAGCGCCATGTGATTCAAGCCGGCTTTGGCGGCATTGTAGGCGATGGCGTTCTGCAGCGGGATCGACGCATGCACACTGGAGATGAAGACCATCTTGCCGCCCGCTCCCCGTGCTGCCATGTGCCGCGCTACCAGTTGGCTCATGTGAAAGCCGGCGACAAGCGTGCCCTGCAGTACGCGCTCGAAGACCTCAGGGTCGTAGTCCAGGAAGGCGCCGCGAACGCTAAAGGCAGGATTGCTAACGAGAATATCGAGGGCGTCCACCAGGTCCAGGCTTCGGCGCAGCAGTGAGGCGCAACCGTCACGGCTGAAGACATCCGCCTCCAGCGCCAGCGCGTCACCGCCGGCGGCACTGATTTCAGCGACTGTTGCCGCCAGGTCCGGGCTGTCGGGGCGGTCGTTGACGATTACGGTGGCGCCGCGGCGCGCCAATGCCAGGGCGCAACCCTTGCCGATGCCGCGCCCAGCGCCCGTGATCAGCGCCGTCTTGCCTACCAGGCTCATAGTGAGTATCCCTTCCATTTCCGATCGCAAAAATAAGAAAAACTCAGTAAGTGCAAGTAAGTCATGAAATTCTTACCACAGAGAACACAGAGGATGCACAGAGAGCACCGAGAAACTCAATCGAAATATGCCATATTCTTTGTGTGCTTTGTGCCTTTGTGTCTTTGTGGTGAAATTGAATTTCAACCGAATTCGATACGCTAGCCGCGCCATAGTCGATTTGAAAAAAATGACATTCCCAATCATAATAGGGCTACAGTCGCAGGTCGTGTCTCACGGCGTGTAGGTCGTACCTCTCGAAAAGTGCCTCGCTGACTGGTTAAACAACAGATAGGGAGACACGAATTATGCTTCATTTCAACCTTAACGGCAACACGGTACAGTACGAGGGCGACCCCGACCGCGCTTTGATGAATGTCTTGCGCGAGGATCTGGGCATCATCTCGCCCAAAGACGGCTGCGCGCCACAGGCGGCTTGCGGCTGCTGCGTCGTGCAGGTCGACGACAAAGCCATGCTCTCCTGCGTGACCAAGATGGAGAAAGTCGCCGGCAAGTCCGTCACCACCACCGAGGGGCTGGGCGAATACCGGCAGAATGTCTTTGCCAACGCTTTCGTCAAAGAGGGCGGCGTGCAGTGCGGCTTCTGCATCCCCGGCATCGTCATGCAGGCGGACACGCTCATCAAGCGCAATGCCGAGCCCAGCCGCGCTGATATTGAAAAGTGCCTGACGCCGCACCTCTGCCGCTGCACGGGTTACAAGAAAATCGTTGACGCGATTGAGACGGCCGCAGAAGCCATCCGCAACGAAGAAGAAGTCGAGATGCCGGAAGTCGGCGGCGGCATCGGCACGCGATTGCCCAAGTACCACGCGCAGGACCTGGTGCTGGGGCAGCACCGCTATGTCGATGATATCCGCCTGGAGGGCATGAAGATCGGCGCCCTCAAATTCAGTGATCACCCGCGCGCGCTCATTAAGTCGATGGACCTGAGCGCGGCCGCGGCGCATCCGGGTGTGCTGCGGGTGCTGACCGCTGACGATATCCCCGGCGACAAACACATCGGCTTGATCAAGCAAGACTGGCCGCTGATGATCGGCGTCGGCGAGACCACGCGTTATGTCGGCGATGTGCTGGCTTGCGTGGTCGCGGAGACCGACGACATCGCGCGTGAAGCTGTCGCCTTGATCGATGTCGACTACGATGTGCTCGAGCCGGTCACGGATATGCACGCGGCGCTGCAGGAAGAAAGCCCCTCGGTGCACGAAGGCGGCAATATCTTGTCGCAATCCATCACCAACCGCGGCGACCTGGAACAAGCGATGGCGGATGCCGCGTTTACGACGCACGGCGTCTACGAAACCCAGATGATCGAGCACGGCTTTATGGAGCCGGAAGCTTGTATTGCATACCCCCATCCCCCGGCCTCGTCTCGCCATCTCTATGGCGAGCATCCCATAAAGAGGGAAGGGGAGAATGGCGAACTTCTACCGACTCCCGAAGGAGTTGACGAAAGTCCCTCCCTCCCTGTGGGGGAGGGATTTAGGGTGGGGGGCGGTGTCGAAGTGCTTTCCCAGGGGCAGGGCGTCTTTGAAGACCGCGTGCAAATTGCCAAGCTGCTGGGCTTGCCGCAGGAAGATGTGCATGTGGTGCTGGTGCCCAACGGCGGCGCTTTCGGCGGCAAGGAAGACTTGTCCGTGCAAGGGCATGCCGCGCTGGCCGCCTACTTGATGGGCCTGCCGGTCAAGGTGCGCTTGACGCGTGATGAGTCGATTGTCATGCACCCCAAGCGCCATCCGATCTGGATGGAGTACAGCATCGGCTGCGATGAAGAGGGTATGCTGACCTATTGCAAAGGGCGCTTCGTCGGCGATACCGGCGCCTACGCCTCGGTCGGCATGAAGGTGCTGGAGCGCTCGGCGGGCCACGCCACCGGCGCCTACAACTTCCCGGTCACCGACATCGTCAGCACGGCGGTTTACACCAATAATTTGCCTTGTGGCGCCATGCGCGGCTTCGGCGTCAACCAAACCGCATTCGCGCTGGAAAGCTGCATCGACGATCTCTGTGAGCAAGGCGGCTTCGACCGTTGGCAATTCCGCTACCAGAACGCCCTCGACGACGGCGATATGACGGCGACCGGGCAGGTCATCGAAGCGGGCGCCGGCGCCAAAGCCACGCTGGAAGCGGTCAAGGATGAATTCAAGCAGGCGCGTTTCGCCGGCATCGCCTGCGGCATCAAGAACACCGGCATCGGCAATGGCATGCCCGATTCGTCCAAGGTCACGCTGTCGGTTGTGCGTGACCCCCACCCCCCGGCCCCCTCCACCATTAAGAGGGAGGGGGAGAACCTTAACGGATTGAAGGTCATCATCGACCACGGCTGGACCGAGATGGGCCAGGGCGTGCATACCATGGCCGTGCAGACGCTGGTGACTGAAACGGGTGTACCGCCCTCGCTGGTTGAGGCGCGCGTTGAGACCGGCTCGGAGATGGTCACGGGTATGACCACCGCCTCGCGCGCCACCTCGCTGATCGGCAATGCCATCATTGATGCCTGCAAGCGCTTCAAAGCCGACCTGGAATTCCACAAGCTGGAGGAGCTGGTTGGCCGGCAGTACGAGGGCGAGTTCAGCGTCGACTGGACGACCAAACCCGGCGCCATGGTGGAAAAAGTCTACACCCACTACTCCTACAGCTACGCCACCCAGGTCGTCATCCTGGATGAAGACGGGCAGGTGGACAAGATCATCGCCGCCCACGATGCCGGCAAGATCTTCAATCCCACGCTCTTTGAGGGACAGCTGGAGGGCTCGATCCACATGGGTCTAGGTTACGCCATCAGCGAGGATCTGCCGATGGAAGCGGGCCGGCCCAAGAGCACCATGCTGCGTAAATGCGGCATCCTGCGCGCCAAAGACATGCCGGAGATGGAAGTCATCGGCGTGGAAGTGCCCGACCCGTATGGGCCCTACGGCGCCAAGGGCGTTGGCGAAATCGGGCTGGTGCCGACGGCCGGCGCTGTCGCCAATGCGCTGTATCAGTTTGATGGCTTGCGGCGTCACAGCCTGCCGATGAAGCTGCCGCGCAAGCGTCCGGCCCGGCGCGCGCGGTCAAATGGCGGGAATGGCGCTAACGGGAAACGGTAAGAGAATTCACAAGGACATAGAAATGCAGGGGCGGCTCGGTGGGTCGCCCTTAAAGATAAACTCGTCAGGCAGCAGGTCCTAAATGCCACCGAAGGCGGAAAGAGTGCTGGCGCAGATGCGTCGGCACAAACGCAACTGGCCAAGGCGCGATGTTGTGAGCGTGTTGCGCTGGGCGGGATTCGTAGAAGAAACTGAACGGGGACGCGGAAGTCATGTGTTTTTTATACATTCAGAATATCGGCATTTGAATCTGATTGTTCCAAATGCCGATCCCGTCAGACTCTATATCGTCAATCGCCTGCTCACCATAATGGATGAACTTAATGAATTGGAGCGTGACAAACTATGAATAAAGAATTGCTCGACCAGGCTATCGCGCTGGCGGCACGCGGCTATCATGTGGATGTTCAGCGGGAAGATGATGAAAACGGGAACCTTGTCTGGGTCGCATTTGTGCCCGAGATGCCTTCTTGCTTCGCGCAGGGGGATACAGTTGCGGGCGCGATAGAGGCGCTGAAGACCGTTCGCGAAGATTATATTTATTTCCTTATGAAACACGGCGCGCCTGTGCCAGAGCCGACGCCTTGTGAGCCTGCACAAAACAATACATGGAGCAAGCGGACAGAAGCTGAAGTTATCAACACGGAGTAAGACCGCTTGAGACTAAAACGTCGCGTTCCGGTGTCCGGATTCCACGTAATTTGAAAAGTTGTATAAGTGCAACTTGTTAGGTTACGATAATGCGCCTCATATAATTGTGATTTATGATGCAGTATATTGGGCTGGAAGTTTAGTAGTCGCTGCCAAGAGTTGATAACATGAAAATCAGTACCTTGCTTGTCGCTGATTACGCTAAAATCGACCCAGCCGACGGAAAACTGGATGTACTGGGATCGTTTCGCCAGATATATTCGCGAAACTTTCCTACTTCACTACGTCGCATTTGTCTCGTGGCTGTAATAGAGCGGGAACTCGGAGATAGCAGCGAGTCATATCAGCTAAACATCACCTGGAAGGATGCGGATGGAGATGTAAACGGATTTACTGAATTCATGTTCGATTTGCCAGAAGATACACAAGCGCTGCCCGGTGAATTCTGCTTAATCCATGAACTCAATGGTCCTAAATTCACAAAGCCTGGAACTTACAGTTTTTGCGTTAGTGTGGGGGAAAGCGGCGCAGTTGCATGTAAGACTATTGAGGTAATTGAGCGTGGAGTATAGATGGCTTCCGATGCAGACAAAATACTCCGTAAAATGCAAAGGAAGAAATCAAACCATCCGGTTAGGGATGTATGGACCGTATACAATGAGTACGAGTTTGTCGAAGTGCCGGGCAGAGGAAAAGGTAGCCACAGGATAGTACGACACATTATTCACAAACACTTGTTTGCCACAGTGCCCGATAGCGGGACGGCAGCCATATATGTTGTCAAACAGTTGCTCAAGAACATAAGAGAGTTGAAGAAGTTGACTGGAGAACGGTCGTGAAAACTAGGCTGTTGAAGCGGGCAGAGCAAATTGCAGCAAGCGGCTACCAATTGCAAATAGAAAGGGAAGACGAACACAACGGGCCGACAATTTATATCGCGTACATATCGGAGATTCCAGCGTGCGTAGCACAGGGTGATTCACCTGAACAAGCTAAGGTAGAGTTACAGACGGTTCTGGTGGATGTCATAGCCTATATGCTTGAATCTGGATTGCAAGTGCCTGTACCAGAAACTCACAAGGGTACTGCTACTGTGCAGGTGGGCGAAAGTCAGGCCACTCAAACTTTAAGTTCCGCGGCACATAAACCGCTGGTCGTTACCGGCAGCCACGAATTACAGCTAAACCGGTCTGCACCGCACACTTCTTGGGCGGTTGCTTCCGTTCCTAGTCGGGTTCGAGCATAATTTACAAGTTATGTATTTGAGGCAAGCCACAGCCTCAAGCAGGCAATTGCGACGTCTTATCAGATGCCAGCGAAGCTGTGAACTTCTGATAATAGTTCTGCGACACTTGTCTGCTTACCATATAAGCCTCGCCCGCCGCTTCGTTTTCTGAATCTTGCCCTAGGCATGGCACAGGGGGACCATCAACTGGGGAAGATTTCACCTACGCGCAGGTCAAAGCCCGGCAGCACGTCACCGCCGGATAGCGTTTCGTCTTCGTGCAACGTTACCGCGCCATCAGCCGTATGCGCGACCACCGTGCGGCTCTCGGGATAAACCAGCCAGACCAAGCGCGCGCCAGCGTTGAAAAGCTGCATCACTTTCAGATGAGTGTCGCTCGTCTTGTTGCTGGGCGAGATGACTTCGACGGCGAGGTCGGGTCCAATTTCGTACCAATTGAAATCAGGCGGTCCCAGGTCTTTGGATTTACTGACGTAGGCGATGTCTAAGCCGCGAACGGTGTCGCGCCCGTAGCTGTTGCGTTCTAGTACGAAACCGGCGTCGCCAACGGTTACCTCTCCCAATGCATGGGCGTCTACGAAGTTGGCAATTTTGAGAGCGAGGCGCATTGAAACGACTCCGTGAATCCGGGTGGGCTTTGACATCTTGACGAGTATTCGATCCACGAGCTCCAGGACGCAGTCATTGTATTCAGGCGCATCGACCAAATCTTGGAAGCGGTCGGCGGAGATGAAGTTTTCTTGGATGGCCATGTTCTATTGGAACCTTTCAGCACCTTTGCTGATGCCGCAATTGTAACAGTCGCGCGGACGTAGACAAAACCCGGCGCCTTAACCGCAGAGCGCCGCGCGCAGTTTGGCTTTCTGGATTTTGCCGAGGGCGTTGGCGGGGAGCTCCTCGACGAATATCACGCGCCGTGGGACTTTGTAGGCTGCCAGCTGCTCGCGGCAGAAGGCGCAGATCTCGGTTTCGTGCGCGGCATCGGCGGGCTCCCCATCCCGCAGGATGATCGCCGCGACGACTTGCTCGCCCCATTCGTCGTCGGGGCAGCCGATGACGGCGCAGGCCGCCACCGCCGGGTGCTTCATCAGCGCCAGTTCGACTTCCGGCGGATAGACATTTAAGCCGCCGGTGATGACCAGGTCTTTGGCGCGGCCCTTGAGCGTGAAGTAGCCATCGGGCTCGCGCATACCCATGTCGCCGGTGCGCAGCCAGCCGTCGGCGCTGAATGCTTCTGCGGTCTTTTCCGGCTGCCGCCAGTAGCCTTTGAAGACATGCGCGCCTTTGATCTGTACTTCGCCGATTTCGCCGTCGGGCAAGGGCTGCTCCGTATCGGGATCGACGATGCGCGCAGAGACGCCGGGCAGCGGCAAGCCCACCGCGCCCACGCGCCGTTCGCCATGCAGCGGATTGGACAGGTTCATGCCGGTCTCGGTCATGCCATAGCGTTCGAGCAGCGTGACGTTGCAGGTGTCTTGATAGCCGAAGAAGAGGTCATCGGGCAGACGGTCGGAGCCGGAGGTCATCAGACGCAGGTGGCTGAGGTCGAAGCGGCGGCCGGCGGCCTGCTGATACAGGCGGCGGTGCATGGTTGGTACGCCCATGAAGACCGAGAAACGCCCGGAACAGAGCAGGTCCAGCGCCGTCCCCGCGTCAAAAGTTGGGCACAGGAGGGCGGTCGCGCCGGCGTGCAGCGCGCCATGCAGAGCCACGACCAGGCCATGCACGTGAAACACCGGCAGTACATGCAGCAGCACATCGTCCTGGCGCCAGCCCCAGGCTTTATGCAGCGAGGCGATATTGGCCGTCAAGTTGCCGTGTGTGATTTGCGCGCCTTTGGGGCGGCTGGTGGTGCCGCTGGTGTAGAGCATCATCGCCGTCTGGTCTGGGTCGCTGGGCAGGGCGTAGTTGCGGGTCGCAGAGTGGCCTTCCAGCCAGTTGGCGCCGCTGTCTTGCGGCTTGGCGATGTAGAGCGTCTGCTGTTGATTGGGCAGGCTGTCGGTCAGGGCGTCGAGCTTGGATTGATCGGCGGCGTCGGCGATCAACAGGCGCGCTCCCGAATCGGCCAGGAAATAGCGCAGCTCGGCCGGAGGGTATGCGGGATTCAGTGGCAAAAAGATGGCGCCGATTTGCACGGTCGCCAGATGAAAGAAGATGAAGGGCAGGCACTTGGGCAATTGCGCGGCCACGCGATCGCCCGGCTGGATGCCCAGTGCCAGCAGGTAATTCGCCGTGCGATTGACCGCCACCGCGAGTTCAGCGTAGCTGACGGTCTGGCCATCGATGAACTGCAGGGCGACTTTGTCGGGCTGATTGCGGCAGTGGTCTGCCAAAGTGTTGAGGAACATGATTGTTTTCTTTTACCACAAAGGGCACAAAGGCACAAAGACACGAAGATTAAGTAGGGGCGTCTCTGTGAGTCGCCCGAACCAGGCGGTGTGGCGCGGACAACGAGTTAACGCCCGACCAGAATCACAACAGAGCGCGCGCCGACGATCATTTCCGTCTGGTCCTCCAGCGTGACTTCGGCGCCGGGCGGGTAGCTGTCATGCGGCGGCGGCATGCTGGTATTCACGGCCACGCGCCAGGCGATATCCCCGGGCATACGCGGCAATTCGAAGGCGGCAGTCTCCCAATGCGCGTTCAAAATCACATAGACCAGGTCCTGCGGCAGATCGTTCTCACGCGCGGCTGAGCCGCAGAAGAGCGTCGCCAGCTGCCGGCTTTCGCTGGACCAGTCGGGCGCCCAGGCCTGCTGGCCGTGGAAGGAAATGCTGTCGCAGAGCTGGCTGTTGCCGTTGGGGCTGGCTTGATGATTTAAGTAGTCGCGCCGGCGCAGCACCGGGTGCGCCCCGCGAAATCGGGTCAAGTGGCTTACGAATCGCACCAGGCTGGAATGCGTCCGCAGGCGCTGCCAGTCAAAGTAGTTCAGCGCGCTGTCCTGGCAGTAGCTGTTGTTGTTGCCGCCTTTGCTCTGCCCGGTCTCGTCGCCCATCAAGAGCATAGGCACACCCTGGCTGACCATCAGGATGCTGAGGAAATTTTTCATCTGACGTTCGCGCAGTTGCTTGACGGCGGCGTCGTCCGTTTCGCCCTCCCAGCCGCTGTTCCAACTGAAGTTCTCGTCCACGCCGTCGCGGTTGTCTTCGCCATTGGCCAGGTTGCGCTTGTGATTGTAGGAGACCAAATCGCGCAGGGTGAAGCCATCGTGGGCGGTGATGAAATTGACCGAGGCCTGCGGTCCGCGATCGCCGTAGATATCGGGCGAGCCCTGGATACGAGCGGCCATCGCGCCGACCAGGCCCGCATCGCCTTTGACGAAGCGGCGCACATCATCGCGGAAGCGCCCGTTCCATTCCGCCCAGCGGCCATAGGCGGGGAAGCTGCCAACTTGGTATAAACCGCCGGCATCCCAGGCTTCGGCAATCAGCTTGGTATGCGCCAGGATCGGGTCGTAAGCCAGCACTTCCAACAAGGGCGGGTTAGGGTCGGGTACGCCCGCCGGGTCGCGGCCCATGCTGGCGGCCAGATCAAAACGAAAGCCGTCGATGTGGAACTCGCTCACCCAATAGCGCAGGCAATCCAGCAGCACGACGCGCACGATTGGGTGGTTGCAATTGAAGGTGTTGCCGGTGCCGCTGAAATTCTGATAGCTGCCGTCCGGCTTCAGCAGATAATAAATGCTATTGTCGATGCCGCGGTAAGAGATGGTCGGTCCGTCTTCGTTGCCTTCGGCGGTGTGGTTGACGACCACATCCAGCCAGACCTCGATGCCGTGCTGGTGGCAAGTCTTGACCAGCTGCTTGAGTTCTTGCGCCGGTTCAGTCCCAGCGGCGTAAGCGGCTTTGGGAGCGAAGAACCCGACCGGGTTGTAGCCCCAGTAATTCCGCAGCGGCTGGCCCGTTTCCGGGTCAGCATTGTCGTTGTCCAGCTCATCGAATTCGAAGACCGGCATCAGCTCGATACAATTGACGCCCAGCTTCAACAGGTAGGGAATCTTCTCAATCACGGCGGCGTATGTGCCGGGCGCTTCTACGGCCGATGAGCGATCGGCGCTGAAACCGCGCACGTGCATTTCGTAAATGACCAGGTCTTCAAGCGGGATGTTTAGCTGCTGGTCGCCCTCCCAGTCGAAGTCGTCCACGTAAGGGCGCGCGCGATAAGGATAGATGCCGTCCCGGCTGCCGGATTGCCCCCAGTCATCAAGCCCGCCGATGGCTTTGGCGTAAGGATCGAGCAGGATTTGCTGGGCGTCGAAGCGGTGGCCGGCGGACGGCTCAAAAGGTCCGTCTAGGCGAAAGCCATATTCGATCTCGGCCGGATCCAAGCCGAGGACGGTCATGGCGTAGACATCGCCGGTGCGGAAAGATTCCAGAAAGGGGATCTCGATCAGCGGCGTCTCGGCGCCCTTGTTGAAGAGCACAAGGCTGCATGAAGTCGCATGGCAAGAAAAAATGGAAAAGTTAATGCCATCGGGCACGACGGTGGCGCCGAAGGGGCGGGGTCTGCCGGGCCGAAACTTGAAGTTGCCCAGCTCATAACTTGGAAATACAGTCATGTCTTGTTGCGGAACGGGTCGGTTGCTTATAATTCGATTATAGCCGACATCATGCGGAATTCGGCGATTAGTTGTAGATTTGGCAAAATCGCGGCATACTTAGCGCGCTGGAACTGAACCATGTGTTCATAACCTGCAGGTTGGACGCAGCGTCGGGATGACACAGCAGTGAACAAAGTCACGCAATCCGCCTTGGCGGCGCGCCTCAACAGGCTGATAGACTTTTCGCCGGTGATTATCGCGCTGGCTTTGGCGTTGGTCGTCTCTTCGGTGCTGTTGGTCGCGCTGGATGCCGACCCGCTGGCGGCATTTTCCGCCATGCTCGAGGGCTCTGTCGGCAGCGAAAACGCCACAGCCGAGACGCTGGTAAAAGCGACGCCGATTCTTTTTGTCGGCATCGGCATCACCATCGCCTTCCGCGGCGGCATGATCAACATCGGCGGCGAAGGCCAAATGATCGCCGGCGCTCTGGCGGGCGTCACCGTGGCTCTGGTATTGGGCGAGGCGCGCGTGCCGGCGGACATGGCAAAAACGCCCGGCGCCTTTGACCTGCTCATTGTGACCTTGTCGCTGTTGGGCGGCTTCCTGGCCGGGGCGCTGTATGGCGGTCTGGCGGGTTTCCTCAAAGCCTACTTTGATGTCAACGAAATCTTGAGCACAATCATGCTCAATCAGATCGCCGTGCAGATGATGAACTTCCTGCTCAACGGCATCTTGCTCGACCCATCCGAGGCCGGTTTTAACAACATTCCCAAGACAGCGCGCCTGGTGACGGCGGCGCAGTTGCCGCGCTTGTCCCTGCCGCTGGGCGACCCCTGGCTCTTCGCGCGGACTCGCCTGCATTGGGGTTTGGTCATCGCCATCGTGCTGGCTGTGATTATCTATATCTTCCTGTGGCGCACCTCGCTGGGTTATCGCATTCGCGCGGTCGGGGAAAATCAGCGCGCCTCGAGCTTCGCCGGCATCAACGTCAAGCGGCAGATGATGTTTTCCATGTTCCTGGCTGGCGGTTTTGCCGGGCTGGCGGGCGTAGTGCAGGTGCTGGGTTTGCAGTATCGCTTGCAGACGGATGGCTCGCCGGCGGGTTTCACTGGTTCGGCCGGTTTCAATGGCATCGTGGCGGCCCTCTTCGGCGGGCTGAACCCCATCGGGGCGATCCCGGCTTCGGCGTTTTTCGGCGGGCTGCTGGTGGGCGCGCAAAAGATGCAGCGCGAGCTGGGCGTGCCGGCTTCGCTGATCACGGCGGTGAATGGGCTGGTGGTTGTTTTTGTGGTCAGCAGCGAGATCTTCATCATGCAGCGCAGCAAGCGCCGCGTGAGCGAAGAGGAGGCCCCCACCCAAAATCCACCTCCCCATCTCGATGGGGAGCATCCCAAAATGAGGGAGGGACTTTCGTCGTCCAATGCGCAGGTTGATGGAAAGGTGGAGGGCTGATGGGGCTGGATGAAATTTTAACCGCCAGCGTCTTCGCCTCCGCGATTCGGCTGGCCACGCCCTACATTTTCGCGGCCTTGGGCGAGACCTTTGCGCAGCGCAGCGGCGTGCTGAACCTGGGTGTGGACGGCATCATGCTGATGGGCGCCTTCACCGGTTTCTACGCCGTGTTTTCGGCGCAGCAAGCGGAATCCATGAGCGAACCCGTCAGTCTGGTCTTTGGCGTGCTGGTGGCGCTGATCATCGGCGGCCTGATGGGCTTGGCGATGGCTTTCGTCAGCGTGACCTTAAAGGCGAAGCAGGGCATCAGCGGCATCGGCGTTTACCTCTTCGGCCTGGGCTTGAGCGAGCTGCTGTTTCAGCAGTGGGTGGGCACGCCCAAATCGGTGCATGGTTTCCCGCGCATTACCTTCCCAGTCTTGACCGATTTGCCGGTTCTGGGCGATATATTTTTCCATCATAATTTGCTGGTGTATGTGGCTTTCGCTCTAGTGCCGATCTGCGCCTATGTATTGAATAACACGACTTTCGGCTTGATGATCCGCGCGGTGGGGCAGAACCCGGAAGCGGCCGATGCTATGGGCGTGAATGTGGCGCGGGTGCGCTATGCGACGACCACCATTGGCGGCATGCTGGCGGGTTTGGCGGGCGCCTCCCTGTCGATTGCGCTTATCAATCTGTTTCAGCAGAATCTCACGGCGGGGCAGGGCTTCATCGCAGTGGCGCTGGTGTACTTCGGCGGCTGGCGGCCCTGGGCGGTGGCGGCCGGCGCCATGCTCTTCAGTTTTGTCAATGCGCTGCAGCTGCAGATCAAAGTCATCGGCGCCGATATTCCGTCCGAGTTTGCGGTGATGGCGCCTTATGTCATCACGATTATCGCGCTGGTATTCGCGGCCAAGCGGCAAGAGCAGCCGACGGCGCTGACGCGGCCCTACGAGCGTGGGGAGTAGCCAGTGAGCGTGGCAGCTGGGCGAAGTTCTTACTGTGTCTGTTATCGGGTAATCCCACCCGTATTTAGTTTGTGTAAAGGTTCAAGGAGAAGGAAACCATGAAGAAAGCACTACTGCTTACGTTAATCGTCGCCCTGTTTATCGGGGTGATGCCGAGCCTGGCGCAGGACGATGTTTTTCGTGTTGCGGCGGTTGCGCCCAGCGCGACCAACGACCTCGCCTTTAGTCAGAGTATGCACGATGGGCTGATGGCGATTCAGTCAGAGATGGGTGAAGACGCCTTCCAGTTTGACTTCCAGGATGGCACCTTCATCGTAGATGACGCTGCCGTGGCTCTGCGCGAATGGGCTGCCTCCGGCGAGTATGACCTGGTGATCGCGCATGGTTCGCAATTCGGCTCGGTAGTCGAAGAGTTGGCGCAGGAATTCCCCGAAGTCAGCTTTGCCTGGGGCACGGACGAAAACACCTTCGGCTTGGCTAATGTATTTGCATATACCGCGGCTGCTGATGAGGGCGGATTCGTCAACGGCGTCGTGGCCGGTCTGATGACGCAATCGGGCGTTATCGGCGTAGTGGGCCCGATTGAAGTGGGCGATGCCAAGCTCTATGTCGACGGTTTCGTGGACGGCGTGGCCGCCTCCAATATGGATGCTACGGTCAACGTGGTGTATATCCAGTCCTTCAGCGATGTCCCGCTGGCGACTGAAGCGGCGGAAACGCATATCGCTAATGGCGCGGATATCCTCACCGGTACCGCCCAGATGGTTGTCGGCGCCATTGCTGTTGGCGGCGAGAACGGCGCGCGCTGGTTCGGCACGCAATCCAGCCAGGCCGACCTGGCCGGTGATTCCGCCGTTGCCTTCCAGATCTACAAGTGGGAAGTCATCCTGGCCGACATGATCGCCCATATCCAGTCGGGTGTGCTCGGCGGCGAATCCTACGTGTTGACGCTGGCGAATGGCGGATTGGTCATGGAGTTTGCTGGTTAGCTAAAATCGGCATAGTTGCGGGCGAGCCAAGGCTCGCCCCTACAAGACCTTTGATGGCGCACGGGGTAGTCGCGCATGAACGAGATGGTAATGCCACAGAGTAACGTGCTGTCTACCGGGCACGAGCGCATCAATCAACTCGAGATGCTCGGGATTGTCAAGCGCTTCCCCGGCGTGCTGGCGGCGGACAGTATCGACTTCGATGTGAATGCGGGCGAGATCCACGCGCTGCTGGGCGAAAACGGCGCGGGCAAGTCAACGCTGATGAAGATGCTCTACGGCTTGTACCATCCGGACGAAGGGCAGATTCGCATCAACGGCGCCGCAACGACCATTCGCAATCCGCAAGACGCCATTCAGCACGGCATCGGCATGATCCATCAGCACTTCATGTTGGTGCCGTCCTTGACAGTGGCGGAGAATATCGCGCTGGGCATGAAGTCTTCGCGCGGGCTGCGGCTCGACCTGGATGTGGTCAGCCGGCGCGTGCTGGAACTTTCGGAGATTTACAATCTGAAAGTCGATCCGGACTTGCCGATTTGGCAGTTGGCTGTTGGCGAGCAGCAGCGGGTGGAGATATTGCGGGCGCTCTACAAGGGCGCGGCGCTCTTGATTCTTGACGAGCCGACCGCCGTGTTGACGCCGCAGGAAGTTGATGGCTTGTTCCGCATCCTCAAGCAATTGGCGGCGGATGGCCATGGTTTGGTCTTCATCTCGCATAAATTGCACGAGGTGCTGGAGATCAGCCACCGCGTTACCGTACTGCGCGATGGCCGGCGCGTCAACTCCATCCCCACCAGCGAGGCGACCCGCCCCAAACTCGCCGAAATGATGGTGGGGCGGCCCGTGCTGCTCGAATATGAGAAGAATGCGCCTGACCCACGCGAGCGGCGTCTGGTGCTGGAGGGTATCAGCGCCCTGAGCAACCGCGGCACAGTGGGCTTGGACGGCGTATCGCTGAGCTTGCGGGGCGGCGAGATCGTCGGCATCGCCGGCGTCTCCGGCAATGGCCAGCAGGAACTGGCGCAGTGCATCAGCGGTTTGCGCCCGGTAACCGAAGGTCGCGTCGAGGTCGATGGCAATGACGTCACCAATGCGCGCCCTTCAGCATTGCATGACATCGGCTTGTCCTATATCCCGGAGGAGCGGATGATCGATGGCGTGATTAAAGAATTCAGCGTGGCCGAAAATTATGTGCTGCAAGATCACGGCCATCCCAAGTTCACCACCGCCAAGATTTTTATGCTTTTCCACAAAATTCGCGAAGCCTGCCGGCGTGCCATCGCAGCCTATGAGATTAAGACGCCGAGCACCGAGACCCTGATCAAGAGCCTTTCGGGCGGCAACATCCAGAAGCTGGTCTTGGCGCGGGAGCTATCGCGGGATCCGGGTGTGCTGATCGCGGCGCAACCCACGCGCGGCGTCGACATCGGCGCGACCGAGTACATTCATCAGCGGCTGCTAATCGAGCGGGACAATGGCACGGCGATCTTGCTGATTAGTGAGGACCTGGATGAGATTCGCGCGCTGTCGGACCGCATCGCGGTGATGTACGAGGGGCGCATCGTGGGCGAGGTCGAGAATGTCGATGTCGATATTGAGCAGCTGGGCCTGCTGATGACGGGTGGTGGCTAAAGCTACCGGGCGAGCGCAAAACCGTAACAAAAAAAACTCCCTCTTTGACAAAGGGAGCTTTTCTTTTGACGCTTGCTTACATTAGGCGGATTTGGCGAAGGTAGCTGTCAGCGACGTTGGCTCTAAATGGGAAGACTTCCCATGTTCATCTTCAGTAATGATCTTCTTCGCCCCGCGCAAGTTCATGACGCAGGCTTCATCCAGGATGAAGGAGTAAGTGTGGCCAATCGACTTCCCTTCAGGTGACACGCTGTATTGATAAATTCCATATTCCATCCCGTCTGAACCGGTGTGCAAACTGCAGCTTTTCGAGTCGTTGCCGGCTTGGATCTCAGCATAGAATGCACCGTTGAGAGCGGTGCCGCTCCAGCGCCCGGGCCCGAATGTAACCTCCTGCCAGTCAGGGGTGAGGTGCAAGGTCTTGATTTTCTTGACCTTGCGGATATTCACCGCGCCAGAGTGATAATTGCGAATCTCAAAGCGCAGGTAGCAGGTATCCTTTACCTCAAAAAATGCCTCGTGACTATAATTCGGGTACAGAATAAGGCGGTCTATGGAATAGTTGCCTTGGTGCCCGCTGCGGATGAAACAAGCCGGCGCAGGATCGCTGACGACATGCAAAGCGAAAATGCCGTAAGGCAAGTTCGCTGTGCGGCCATGCAGGACGTAGGTGCCCGGTTCAAAGACCGCTTCGAATTGGCGACCGTTTTTGAGATTGTTGCGCACAACCAGTTTTTTTACGCTGTTATTTTGCGCCAGCGTCGGCGCCGCCAGCAGCGCAAGAGCCGCAATCAGCAGGATGAGTAAAGACTTGTTCTTGATCATGTTTTTGCTTCCTTTGCGAGGGTGACGCCGGCACGAGCCGGTCGCCGATGGGTAAAATAGCGATATCGCGTCTGGCATTCTAACGAGCATTTGATTGCTGTCAAGAGTAATCAAATATCTGTTAGATTCTTGTAATGATTGCTTCGCTATGCCTCTAGCGGGCCCGTACCCACTCGCCCGTGTCAGCGTCAATCCGCCAGCCGGCGGGCGCATCGGGCAGGCAGGTATCGCCAAACATCGCCTCAGCGCTGTCCTCAAACTCGATATGCACTGGCGGGCGGGTCAAGAAAGTCGATGACGGGCGCGATGAGATTCGCGCGCTGTCGGACCGCATCGTGGGCGAGGTCGAGAATGTCGATGTCGATATTGAGCATCTGGGCCTGCTGATGACGGGTGGCGGCTAAAGCTACCGGGCGCGCGCAATACCGAAACAAAAAAAGCTCCCTCTTTGACAAAGGGAGCTTTTCTTTTAGCGCTTGCTTGAATTAGGCGGATTTGGCGAAGGTAGCTGTCAACGACGTTGGCTCTAAATGGGAAGTCGTTCCATGTTCAGTTTCAGTATAGAACCTTTCAGCCCCGCGCAAGTTCATGACGCAGGCTTCATCCAGGATGAAGGAGTAAGTGTGGGTAATCGCAGAGTCTCCAGGTGACACGCTTTGTTGATAAATACCGTATTCCATCCCGTCTGAACCGGTGTGAAGACTGCAGCTTTTCGAGTCGTTGCCGGCTTGGATCTCAGCATAAAATTCACCGTTGAGAGCGGTGCCGCTCCAGCGCCCGGGCCCGAATGTAACCTCCTGCCAGTCAGGGGTGAGATGCAAGGTCTTGATTTTCTTAATCTTGCGGATATTCACCGCGCCCCTTTGATAATTGCGAATCTCGAAGCGCAGGTAGCAGGTATCCTTTACCTCAAAAATTGCCTCATGACTATATGTCGGGTTGAGTGCAAGGCGATCTATGGAATAGTTGCCTTGGTGCCCGCTGCGGATGAAACAAGCCGGCGCGGGATCGCTGACGACATGCAAAGTGAAAATGGCGTAAGGAGTGTTCGCTGTGCGGCCATGCAGGACGTAGGTGCCCGGCTCGAAGACCGCTTCAAATTGGCGACCGTTTTTGAGATTGTTGCGCACAACCAGTTTTTTCACGCTGTTATTTTGCGCCAGCGCCGGCGCCGCCAGCAGCGCAATAGCCGCAAGCAGCAGGATGAGTAAAAACTTGTTCTTGATCATGTTTTCGTTTCCTTTGCGAGGGTGACGCCGGCACTGGCCGGTCGCCGGTGGGTAAAATAGCGATATCGCGTCTGGCATTCTAACGAGCATTTGATTGCTGTCAAGAGAAATCAAATAGTTGTTAGATTCTTGTAATGATTGCTTCGCTATGCCTCTAGCGGGCCCGTACCCACTCGCCCGTGTCAGCGTCAATCTCCCAGCCGGCGGGCGCATCGGGCAGGCAGGTATCGCCAAACATCGCCTCAGCGCTGTCCTCAAACTCGATATGCACTGGCGAGCCGGTCAGGGTATTGATGAAGCTGCCCAGGCGATGGGTGATTTCAGCTTTCGCTTCTTCGAGGATGCCGCCCTCCAGCGCGTCCTGCCGAAACTGCATGATGGCGTCGTATTCCGCCAGTTGGCGTACTTCGTCCCAATCTTTCTGAGCGACAGTGATAGAATACTCGTTCTGGTCAATATGCTCGATATTGCAGCTGGTGATGATGGGCGCTGGCAAATTCAAGATGATGCCGCCATCTTCGCTGTTGTAAGTAATGTCGTCGCGCTCGAATTGCGTGATATCCACGCCAGCTTCAATGCTGCCCAGGGCGACATGATTGGCGCTGTGATAACCGGAATCGAGAAAGCCTTCGTGGATGGATACTTCGATATCGGTTTTGCTGAACTCGCCGCGCACCGTCACCAATTGCCCCAGCCCGCGCAGGCTGTTGACGATCGTGCGGCTGGAGACCACATTGGCGCTGGCGGGCGGGTCAAGAAAGTCGATGACGGGCGCGATGACGCTCGTGAGCGCCAGACCGCTGGAAAGCGTGAGGATCGCCAAGCCGATGAAGGGCGAAAGCAATAGCAGGAGTATGAGGGCAAAACAGCCGCGATTGGATCCCGAACCGCGCGGGCTGTGTACAATGTAATGGGGGCGCGGCGCCGGGGCTGGGCTTACGCTTTCCGCAGGCGCAATGTCGCTGCTTGTTTCTGTTGGCGGCGGCAGCTCGGCGGGTTTCATAACTACAATGTCACTGCCCAGCGCGGCGATCGCCTCGTTATCTTCAATGTCGGCAACTTGCTTGCGCGCCTGCCGCGTGAAGGCGACCGTCGCCGCCAGAATCACGCCGCCGTCATCCACAATCCCCAGCGGCAGCAGGAAATCCGGTATCAGGTCGATGGGCAGGACGATATAAACCAGGGCCAAGGCGATGAAAAACAGCTTGGAAATCAGCGATACGCGCCCGTCCAGCATCAAGTTGATGAATTCGCTTATAGCTTGCATACAATCCCTTTGTTGCGCCGGAAAAAATGCCCGACGATGATCGCTTCCCGCTTTGTTTGCTAGAGTCTATCATGCAATTGTGGAAATGTGCGTCGCAAGAACAAGCGCTAGCCAAGAGGCAGCGTTCGCCAGAGATAATGACAGCGGGGTAGAGCAATATGTCGCCATGGACGCAGGCGCTCGCTGCGGCCCGCCTCTTTCGCGCCATGTCAACATCGGTGGTGGACGCCTTTTGCTGCGCCAACCCGGTATTGCGGGCGCTGCTGCATTTGCTCTGCCTGCCCTTCGTCCTCGAGCTGACCCGCCTCGCTCTCAAGATGGAAGCCATGATCGCGCGGGATGGCGACTTAAAAGCCGCCTGCCAGTGGCTGCTGAGCATTGGCGCGGCGGACATACAGGTTCATGGCGCGGGCAATGTCCCTTTGTCGGGTCCCTTGCTCTTCACCGCCAACCACGCCGGCTTAGGGGACGCGCATTCCCTGCTGATGTCATCGCCGCGGCGGGATACCCAGGTGCTGGCGCATGACTTCGGCATATTGCCCGCCCTGCGGGAGTTTCGGCGTCACGTCATCGTCGTCGATGCCGAACGTCCGGAGCTTGCGCTGCGTGCCGGGCTGCGTCATCTGCGGGCCGGCGGCTCGCTGCTGCTGTATCCGCGCGGCGAAATTGAAGCGGATCCGGGGCTTTGCTTGGGGGCGGCTCTGGATTCGCTGCCGAAGTGGTCAGCGAGCATCGAGCTATTCGCGCGCCATGTGCCCGAGTTGGCGGTTGTACCGGTGGCTGCTGGCGGCGTGCTATCGCGGCGGGCGCTGCGCAATCGGCTGGTGAGGCGCTATCGCGACCGCGACAAGCGGCATTTTCTGGCGGCGACCTTTCAGATGATGTTCGCTTTCTATCGCGACCCGGTCATCAGCGTGGCCTATGGACGGGCGTTGCGGGGTGAGCGCGCTAACCGCGAGCGCGTGCTTGCGCAGATGGCTGAGCTTTTGGCGCGCGTCCACGCCGAGCAAGCAGCCTGTGAAGCCCCTTGAAGTAGAGGCGTTTTCAGGCTGTATAATAGCGGATTGCAGACGATAATATCTGAGTTGTTTGCTGAACAGGAACTGCCGCGCCTTATGAGCCAGTGGTCGAATAACAATCCAGCGCAGGACCGATTCCACATTTGGCTGGGCTATTGGAATCTGCTGATCTCGCTGGTCAGCCGCGACATCAGAGCGCGCTATCGCCGCACCTTGCTGGGTCCGCTGTGGGCGATAATTCCGGCGATTATGGCGACAGTAATCTACAGCTTCTTGAGTGGCCTGATCTCGGTGGATACTGAGGGCGCGCCGCGCTTGGCTTTTACCTTCGCCGCAACCGTACCCTGGACATTTTTTCAGAGCACGGCGGTGCGCATCCCGCATGGCGTCTTGTCTAACGGAACGCTATTGCGCAAGATGCCCGTGCCGCGTCAGGTTTTTCCGTTGGTGGTTGTGCTAACAACTGCCTTCGATTTTGCAATGTCCTTCATCGTCCTGGCGGTGGCGCTGCAACTCTTTGGCATACCGATTACCGGCGCCTGGCTATGGCTGCCTGTTCTTATATTCATGGCGGGTTTTTTGGGCTGGACGGTGGGCATTGGCGTGGCGGCTTTCACCATCTATCGGCGTGATTTATTACATGGCATCCAGCACCTCATGCAAGTCTGGCTCATCTTGACGCCGGTCATCTATTCGGCTAAGGAGCTGGAAAACGGACTGCAATTGGTGTATTCGCTGAACCCGGCTGTGGGCATCATCGACGGTTTCCGCCGCGTCTTGGTCTTTGGTCAAGCGCCCGATGTCACGCTGCTGGCGAGCAGCCTGGCAATTACTTGTATAGGGCTGGCGGTCTCGTACCCGCTATACCGTTTTTTGTCAGAGTATTTCACCGATGTAGTCTAGCCCATGGGCAGAGAATTGGGACAGGCGGGCAGAACTGCGGACAAAGCCATCGTCGTGCGCGATGTCTGGAAGCGCTATGGCATGCCCTTGCGTCCCTACCTGCGGCGTCAGTTCGATCGCCTGCGCGGACGAGACGTCTCCGATCGCTCGGCTTACGGTCCCTGGGCTTTACGCGAAATTTCATTTGAGGTCAAAAAGGGCGAGTCCCTGGGCATCGTCGGCAAAAACGGCGCCGGCAAGAGCACCTTGCTCAAGCTGATTGCCGGGGTCAGCCCGGCTACCTATGGCAACATGCAAGTGAATGGTCGGCTCTTCCCTATGATTGAGTTGGCGGCGGGCATACACCCCGACTTGACCGGGCGCGAGAATATCAAGCTGCTGGGCGCCATCATGGGATTCACACCGCGGCAAATGGAGGAAAAAGAACCATTTGTCGAAGCTTTCGCCGATTTGGGCGAGTGGCTGGACAAACCCGTCTGGCAGTACTCGAGCGGCATGCAAGCGCGCCTGGGGTTCAGCGTGGCGGTGAATGTGGACGCCGATATCTTGCTGATTGACGAAGTGCTGTCGGTCGGCGATGTGAACTTTCAGAAAAAATGCCTGAACCGCATGGATGAACTTTCCAACAGCGGTGTGACGGTCATCTTTGTCACGCACAATCCTTATTCTATCGAGCGGCTCTGCGAGCGGGCTATCTACGTGCATGAGGGGCGGATCGCCGCGACCGGTACGCCGGATGACATCCTGAATGCGTATTTCCTGAAGTCGATGGACAAGTCGACTGTACTCGCTGGCAAAGATGTCTTAAGCGCCGACCTGCGGGAAGGGACGGGCGCCTTTCGCGTGACCGGGATTACGATGCGCGATGTCGTCAGCGGCGACGAGATCACTGGCTTTACCACGGGCGAATCGGTCGACTTCCGCATCGCTTTGAGCGTCAAAGAGCCAGTCAAGTCTTATGTCTTTTCGCTGCGAATCGTGGATCCGGCCAGTACTGTTGTCAGCTACGTTGATGTGCCCAAATCAGCGCGGTTGGAGCTGGGTCTACAGCGTGACGGCATCATCCAATGCCGCATCGAAAATATAAATCTGCTGCCCGGGCAGTACTGGATTGACGTGGTGGCGCGGGAAGTGGGCGGGCCCGTAATCGACTCGGTTTCTTACGCCTATACCTTTAACATTCATGGCAATCTCCAGGTGGTCGAACAGATGGATCGTCGCGGCATCGTGTATCTGCCGGCGAGCTGGCAGCTGCTGGACGAGGAATAAGGGACGCTTGTAGGTATTCACGACACTTTTGCCACCGAGTGCACAGAGTAAATTTGAGTGAACAGAGAGGGATTCCGGGAAATATGGCGTTTGCTCGAGTCAAGGATGATCCACAGGTTCGCCGATTCTGTCCCTGGACTAAGAATGATGCCTTTCCTCTGTGTACTCTATCAAACTCGGAGTACTCGGTGGCAATGATGTCGAGTATTCGCATTTGCCGAGCGAGCGGCAGCTGAGTCAGAGTACCGGACAAGCCTTGTAGGGGCGGAGCCGCCGCCTCGCCCGTACGCGTCTTGGCGGGCAGGAGCTGGAGCCAGCCGGCATGGAAATCTCGCGCGACCATCTTGACTTTGCGCTAGCGCAGATTGATCCGGGGTATCGGCTGGAGAGTGTTCGCCCGTTGAGCGGGCGCGCCTGTCTGCTAATGGTTGCCCCAGGCGAACAGGCGCCGGAACGGCTGATTTTGCTCTCGCATAGCCCAGCCGATCGACTGCGCAATCCCGACATCGCCTGTGATGAGTTTCGTTTGCTGCATACGCTCAAGCGCTGCCGGTTGCCGGTTGCGCAGCCGCTCCATCTCGCCCATGATCACGCGCCGCCCTACTTCATCGCCACGTACATCCCAGGGTCGCCGCGTTCTGCTGCTGACGACAGGCGGGGATTTTGCCGGACACTCGCCAAGATCCTGACGGAGATCCACGCCGTCGACCTGGCTCGGCGCGATTTGTCGTATCTGCCGCGGCAAGCGGATCGGCTCGCGGAATATCTGGATGCCACAGAACCGGCTGACGAGCGAATCCGCAAGGCCATGCTCCGCGCCGCCCATCGCATCAAGCCGAACCACTGCGCCTTGTTGCACGGCGACTATTGGCTCGGCAACTTGTTGTGGCAGGGCGATAAGCTGAGCGGCGTCATCGACTGGGAGGACGCCATGCTGGGCGATCCGCTGGCGGACCTGGGCAAAAGCCGGCTGGAAATGATGTGGGCGCTAGGCGAACAGGCGATGGCCGAGTACAGCGCCCATTACCTGGCTTTTAATCCACAGCTTGATGCCAGCGCCCTGCCATTTTGGGATCTCTGGGGCGCGGCGCGCTTGCCCCACTACGCCTCATTCGCTGCCGATGCCAGTAAGGCAGCTGCGATGCGGCGGCAGGTTGACAGCTTCGTACAAGCGGCCATCGACGCGCTAGCCCTTTGCCAGGAATGAACTGACTTCGCGGCAGAAAGCTGGCGCATTTTCCAAGTGAGTATTATGGCCGGCTGCGGGGATAAGCCGCAGCTGCTCCTTGGGCATGCGCGCAGCCATCGCTTGGTTGATGCGGCGGAACTTGTCGTCCGCAGCGCCGGCGAGCAGCAGAGTCGGCAAGCGCAGAGCCGTCAGCTCCGGCCACAAATTGGGCTGAGCGCCCGTACCCAGGCCGCGCAGGCTGTTGGCCAATCCGAGCGGGCAGTTGCGCAATCGCTGCTGTCGTTGCGATTCCAGGGTCTCGGATGTCAGCTCTGATTGCGAGGCCCAGAGCGGCAACCCTTCCCAGTAGTCGACAAAATGCGGTATGCCCTTGGCTTCAATATCATCCGCGAGCGCGTTGTCGCGGCTGCGGCGTTGGGCGCGTTCGCTTGATTCAGCCAAGCCGGGCGACGAGCTTTCCAGTATCAGCGATTGAATGCGGGCCGGATAACGCAGAGCCATGAAGAGGGCTAAACGCCCGCCCATCGAATAGCCGAGCAGATGCGTCTGCCTGAAATTTAACTGGTCCAGCAGGCTCATGATGTCGGCGGCGACGGCATCCATGCGATAGCTGTCGGGCTTGGGCGGCTTGTCGCTGGCGCCATGTCCCAGGCTGTCGAGCATGAGGATCCGCCAGCGCGCTGCGAGCGTAGTCGCGATCGGGCGCCAGCTGGTGCAATCGCCGCTGAAGCCGTGAAGCAAAAGCAGCGGCTCGCCAGCGCCGACGATTTCGAGGTGGTAATGATGACCGCTAGTTGCCGCTTGCAGGCGCATTGATTTCACCACAGAGGCACAGAAGTAGAACCAGGTCAGTAATGCAAATTTTGCTAAAGCAACGATATGTAGGGGCGACAGCCCGAATCCACAAGTCGCAGCGGAAGCGGGCGACCAGGTTGGTCGCCCCTACAAGTCAAGCTTTTTCGCATGACCTACTTGCACTTGCTGAGGGGCAGAGAGCTCGAACCAAGTCTTGCCCCTACAATGATTTAGGTTTTTTGCGTTTATTCATGTTTGCTCATCCTCAAAGACTTTCCGCGCCGCCTGCCGCTGAATCTTGCCCGAAGCAGTACGGGGCAGCGCATCCACGAAGGCGATTTGGCGTGGGACTTTGTAGCCGGCCAGCGTCTCGCGCGCGAACGCCATGAGGCTGTCCGCAGCAGGCGATAGACCGGCGCGGGTTTCGATGACCGCCGCAACGCGTTGGCCCCATTCGGGATCCGGCAAGCCCAGCACAACTGCTTCCGCCACGGCTGGATGCTGGCGCAGCGCGGCTTCCACTTCGGCGGGATAGATGTTCTCGCCGCCGCTGACGATCAGGTCTTGGCGGCGCTGCAAGATGAAGAGGTCGCCGTCCTGGTCAAGATAGCCGATGTCGCCGGTATGCAGCCAGCCAGCGCGCAGGGCTTTCGCTGTGGTCCCCGGGTCATTGTAGTAGCCGCGCATGACGCTGCCGCCTTTGACCAGCACTTCGCCCGGTATATTGGGCGCGGCGTCTTCGCCCTGCTCGTCGATGATGCGCACTTGAGTCTGTTCCAGGGCTTTGCCGACTGTGCCCGGTTTGCGATAGACAAGATCGGGCCGGGCCGTGGCGACTTGCGAGGCTGTTTCCGTGAGGCCGTAGCTGGTGGCGATGGGTATGCCTTGCGCGATGCAGCTCTGCAAGAGTTCGGGAGAGGGCGCTTCGCCACCGAGCAGAATCAGACGCAGGCGCTTTTGCCAGGGGCGCGTCCTGGCTTCCAGCAGGCGCTGCAGCATGGTCGGCACGAGCGAGACCAGGGTGACGGGATGGTCGCTGAGCTTCTGGTTCACCGCTTGAAGATCAAAGGGCGCTGCTGGCATCAGGTCGATGGCTGTGCCGTAGATCAGCGAGCGCAGGATGATGCTTAATCCGCCCAGGTGGTAGAGTGGCAAGACGCAGAGCCAGCGGTCATCTTGCTTGGAGCCGAGCTTAAGCGCAGAGGCTTGGGCGCTGTGGAAAATGTTGCCGTAAGTTAAGACGGCTGCTTTGGGTCGCCCGCTTGTGCCAGAGCTGTGGACGATGGCGAAGTCGTCAGCCAGATGCATAGCGCCGTATTCGTTGTATTCGGAGGGCGGTTCGTTAAAGCTCTGCTGCCGCATTTCCAGCGCATCGACGCCCAAGCCATCCGCCTGCGCAATTGTCGACGGGTCGCATAAGACCAGCCGGCAATCGGCGTTGTCAACCTGCCACTTGAGCTCTGGCTTGGTCAAGCGCGTATTCAAGGGGACCGCTACCAGTCCCATACGCATGAGCGCCAAGAGCGAGGCGATGTTTGGCAGCCCGTTGGCCATGAGGATGCCGACCTTGTCGCCGGGCTTCAGCGGCTTGAAGCGCTTAATCAGCCCGCATCCGCTCGCCGCCAATCGGTTCATACCGGCGAAAGTGATGCCCTGATTCCCCAGTATGAGAAAGGTCTTGTCGGGCTCTGGGCTAATGTGCCGATTCATAGCGCGCATGGTGCCTTTGCTCTGTTTGCGCTTACGATTCACGCCCGGCGCGGGAATTTGCTGAAGTCGGGTTTGCGGCCTTCGAGGAAGGCGTTTTTGCCTTCGCTGCCTTCTTCGGTCATGTAGAAGAGCATGGTGGCGTCGCCGGCCAGGACTTGCACGCCGGTTTGCCCGTCGAGCTCGGCGTTTAAGCCCGCTTTTAAGAAACGCAGCGCGATGGGGCTCTTGCTGAGGATTTCGCGAGACCACTGCAACGCCTCGCGCTCCAACTCGGCTAGGGGCACGACGGTATTAACCATGCCCATCTCCTCGGCTTGCGCGGCGCTGTATTGGCGACAGAGGAACCAGATTTCGCGCGCTTTCTTCTGGCCGATGTGTGCCGCCAGGAAAGATGAGCCGAAGCCGGCGTCAAAGCTGCCGACGATGGGACCCGTCTGCCCATAGATGGCGTTGTCGCTGGAGATGGTCAAATCGCAGCAGACGTGCAGCACGTGCCCGCCGCCGATGGCATAACCGGGCACCACCGCGATCACCGGCTTGGGGATATTGCGGATATAACGCTGCAATTGCAGGACGTTAAGGCGCGGCACGCCATCATCGCCGACATAGCCGGAATGCCCGCGCACTTTTTGATCGCCGCCGGCGCAGAAGGACCAGATGCCGTCCTTCGCGCTGGGCCCGTTGGCGGTGATCCATAAGACGCCGACCTCGCCGTCATGCCAGGCGTTTAAGACAGCTTCGGTCATCTCGTCGATGGTTTTGGGGCGAAAGGCGTTGCGGATATCGGGCCGGTCGAAGGCGATGCGGGCGATGCCTTCGGCTTTGTGGTAGGTGATGTCGTCGTAGGCTTTGACCTGCTGCCAATCGACCAGGCGCATGAGGTCCTCGGTCTTGATCTGCGCTTGCTGCTCGGCTGTTGTTGTCATGTAGCGTCTCCTTTTCTGTAACGGTTTTTCATCACAAAGGGCACAAAGGGCACAAAGACACAAAGGGCACAAAGATATTGGGTACAGGTCTCTGTGCCCGTCGTGCCTCTGTGTTGGATTGCGTATTCATATTCTGCAACGGTATCCATCATATTAGACATTCTCAAGATTGCTTATGGCTTGTTTGACCTTGGCCATGATATCGGCGCGGCGCTGAAGGTCGGCTACTGCGTCGCTGCGGACTTCGATCAGCGTCGAGCGCTGCCCGCCCAGGGACCGGCTGAATGCCGAGCGAAAGCTATCACGATCGTCCGCGCGGATGTAATCAAGCCCGTACATTGCTGCCGAATGCGCGAAGTCGAGACCGTGCGGCGTGCTGAAGTAATCGCTGAAATGGGGCTCGTACTCACGAACTGGCAAGCGCTGGAAGATGCCGCCGCCGTCATTGTTGAGCAGCACAAGCGTCACGGGCGCGCCGCAGCGTTTGACTGCCAGCAAGCCGTTCATGTCATGGTAGAGCGTGATGTCGCCTAATACCGCCACCAGCGGTACCCCTCTGCGCGCCGCGCCGATGCCCAAAGCGGTCGAGACATTGCCGTCGATGCCCGATGCGCCGCGATTGGCCCAGGCGAAAGACGGTCCCCCCGCCGCGACGCCGAATTGGTCGAGATGGCGGACGGGCAGGCTGTTGCCGGCGAAGAGGGCGGCATTGGGCGGGATAAGCTCGGCAATGTCGCTTAAGACGGCGCCGTCGAAGTAGGGGGCGGACGCGGTTTCAATGCCGATGATTTTTTCTGCCGCTGCATCCGCGCGCAGCAGCCGGTCGCGCCAGGCGGTCGACTGTGCCGGCGGGAAGTCACCCCAGTCATCAGCCGAGACGGCGGCGGGGGCGATGGTCAAATGGCGCGTGAGGCTGTGCGTATCGTCCGCCCATTCGCCCGCGCGGCTGCAATAGATGTGGTCGGTCAAGGCAGACTCGGCCAGGAAATCAGCCATTGCTTTGCAGAGCGGCGGCGCGCCAAAACGTATGACGACCTCAACCTGCGAGAACTCGGCTTCGGGCGCCGACAGGAAGCTCTCGTAGGCCTTGACTGTCGCTTCTGAGCGCATGTTCGAAGTGCATTCCGCCAGGATAGGGAAGCCGGTGATGTCCGACAATCGCAGCGCCCAGGGCAGCATGGTCTCCCGCTCCGCTTCGCTGCGGCAGGCGCCGTGCCCGCAGTAGATGAGGCCGCGGCGGCTCAGCAGGTCGTCGCTTAGCAGCGCTGCCAGCTCGGCCGTTGCGTTTGCTTGCGGCGTATGGAAGTGTGTTGCCGGGCTGCGGTCGATGTCCAGGGCGTCATCGGCGGCCGGTTCAAATGGCTTGCGGAAGGGGAAGTTGATATGCACGACGCCAGCCCGGTTTCGCGCGGTGGCGACAGCGCGGGCGGCCAGCGTCCTCAAATGGCGCAAGGCGACCGGCGGCGGATGATCCTGGGGTAATGGCGCGTCGATGAAAGCGTCGGCGTAGTCGCCGTAGAGCTTGACCTGGTCAATGGTCTGGTTGGCGCCGCTGCCGCGCAGTTCATGCGGGCGGTCGGCGGTCAGGATGATGAGTGGGACACGGGACTGCTTGGCTTCGACGATGGCGGGGAAGAAGTTGGCCGCCGCCGAGCCAGAGCTGCAGAGGACCGCGGCCGGCTCACCCGAGCCAATCGCCAGCCCCAAAGCGAAAAAGGCCGCGCTGCGTTCATCCAGGTGGGAGGTGATGTCGATTTCCTGGCGATGCCCTGCCAGCGCCAGCACCAGCGGTGTATGCCGCGACCCGGGCGCGACGCAGACGCGCTTCAAGCCCGCCGCGATCAAGGCGTCTATGAAGGCATTGGCGTAGACTGTGTTTGGGTTGGGCATGCCAGTCTCATTTCTTAATCACAAAGACGCAAAGACACAAAGGTCACAAAGAAAAGCTAAAGAAGAACTCGTTTGATGCCCTTGCTTAGGGTGGCTTCGTTGAAATTGAGCAGCAAGCCGGCGCTGAGACCGGTCAGCTTTAGGTAGGTGAGCAACTGTGCCGTGTGAACGTCTTCCAGCTTTGCTACTGACTTGATCTCAACGACTGCCCGGTTCTCGACGATCAGGTCGGCGATATAGTAGCCAACGTCCAGCCCCTTGTAGTTGATGCTGACTCGTTGCTGCTGCTCATAGCTGATACCACGCAGTCTAAACTCATCACAGAGCGCAGTTTCATATACCTTTTCGAGCAATCCAGGTCCCAATTGCGTATGGACCTCTATTGCGGCGCCAATGATGCGATATGATAAACGTTCTTGTTTCTCGTCTTCCATTGCCTCTACTTTCTCCTTCTTTCTTAATTTAATCCTTTGTGTTCTTTGTGTCTTTGTGCCTTTGTGATTATCGTTGCAGCTATCGCGTGGTGCGCGTCGAGCATAGGCCGGAATTTGAGCTCGGTTTCTTCCCATTCGGGCTGGGGCAGGCTATCGGCGACGATGCCGGCGCCGGCGTAGACCCAGACGCGTGATTCTTGCGCGACGGCGGAGCGGATGGCTACGGCGAATTCGCCTTCCAATTGAGAGTCGATCCAGCCGACAGGCGCGCCGTACCAGCCGCGCGGTATCGGCTCCAGTTTGCGGATGAGCCGCAGCGCGTCCGGCCGGGGATCACCCCCCAGCGCCGGCGTGGGATGCAGGGATTCGACCAGCGGCAAGACACCGGTTGCGCGCTTCAGCTGGCCCGAAAGCAAGGTCTGCAGATGCTGGATATTGCTCAGCTTGAGCAATTCGGTGGGCGCAATGTCCAAGGACTGGGCCAGGGGCGTCAGGCGGTCGCGCATCTTGTCGACGACAATTTGCTGTTCGCAGCGGTCTTTCTGGCTGTTCAGCAGCCGCTGGCTCAGCCGGCGGTCTTCAGTTGATGTTGCGCTGCGTCCGATGCTGCCGGCCAAAGCCATGGTCGCGAATCGTAGCCCCTGCACATTGGCGAGCAATTCGGGCGAGGCACCGTAGAAGGCGAAACGCGGGCGCGGCTCGAAGAGGAAGCGGTAGCAGTCGGCATAATGCGCAGCCAGATGCTGCAAGACAGGCAGGAGTTGAACGGGCTGGGCGAAGCGCAATTCGGCCGCGCGCGCCAGGACGACTTTGTTCAGCTTGCCGGTGCGGATGCGGTTGGTGGCCGCCTCGATCATGCGCTGCCACATGTTGATGCTCATGGGATAGTCGATGCCGCGTAATTCGCTCTGACGTTGGGCCGGGGCGCTGGAGTCGGCGGCTCGCAGCTGGGCGATCTTTTGGCGCAGCGCCGCTAGCAGATCGGGGATGAGGGCGGCGGCTGACTCTTCGGGCGGAATCTGCGTATTGATGGTCAGCCACATCTGGCCGCTGCTGCTGACCAGCTGATAATGCGGCAGCACAAAGAAAGCCGGCGCGTAGATCGACCAGGTCTTGTCGGGCGTGAAATCGTCGCGGAAGGCGAACCCGCCGTAGAGGCGCGGGCCGGTAAGCGGATTGGCGGCGCCGGCCAAATTGGCGTCGGCGAAGAGCTCGCGGGCGCTGTCGGCGATCTTTTGGTAGCGCTCATCGCCCCAGGCCGTCAGCTCAACCGCGGCGCCCATACCGGCGAATGCCAGGGATCCGCTGGGGCTTTCCCAGTAGAATCGTTCTTGGCCCTCAGCCGCCGCCAGAAATCCTGTCAAGCTCAGCCCGTTGCAGGGCAGGCTGCAGCTTAGCAAGCGGCCATAGCGCTGGCGGAGCGGCGCATCGCGGTAGCCACGCGCAAACGAATTGGCGCGGTCGCTGTAGGGATATTGCATACTTGTTCTATAAGCTGTCATGCTCGTTGAGCGTCTGATAGTCGACGCTTTTGAGCAGCAGCGGCAGCAGCGCGTCCATGATTTCGTCTTTGCACGGCTCGCCGGTATAGACCCACTGGATCACCACGTTATAGATGGCGCCCATCCAGGCATGCGAGACGATATGCGTATTCACCGGGGCGATGGAGCCGTCGGTCACGGCTTCGTCGAGGTAGGTCTTGATCAGCAGGGCGAAGCGGTCGTTGACCTCCATGCGTTTGCGCTCGAAGACAGTACCCAGGCCGACCGCCTGTACCAGCAGCAGCTTGGCCGGCCGTCGATATTTGCCGAAGGTCTCCAGCACAGCCTCCAGAGCAGCCCGGACGCGGCGAATGCCCTGTGTTTCGCCGGCGATCGCTTCTTGGGCGCGCCGTTCAATGAGGTCGGCGAACTGATCGACCAGGGCGATGAAGAGCTTCTCTTTGTTGGGGAAATGGAAATAGATCGAGCCTTTGCTGATGCCGCCTTCGCTGACGATCTCATCCAGCTTGGTATCGTGGAAGCCTTTGGCGCTGAAGATATTCAAGGCTGCATCGAGGATGCGCTCGCGGGTGGGGCGGGAATCCTTGGCTCGCTCGCTCATGTCGACTCACAGTACTGACTGGTCAGTACTGAGATTGTAGCATATTTTAGCAAGGTGGAAGTTTTTCCGCCAGGCAAATCCAAGTTCGTTCTGCAAAGCGCGATGAAAGGTCGCGATGTAGGCGCGCCAGGCGCTAGTCGGCAGCTGCGCCCCGCGTGAGCCCGCCTACCACAACACCCGCGCCAACAGCCAGGCTGGCGGCGCTGTCGAAGAATGACTTGACGATGGTGGCGACAAAATCGTCGCCTTCCGCCGGGCTGACATCAATCGCGCCCTGGATTATGGAAAGGATCACAAGTGTGATACCGCCGACGATGATGGCCGAAATGGCTGAACCGAATATTTTGGCGGGCATCAAGTGCTCGGCTGGCGCATTGGCGGCGATCTGCGCGCCGATATGTCCGCCCAGGTTCAATGACGAGGCGAAGATTGCGGCCATCGCCAAGCCGAAGACTATATCGCCGCGAACGGCATACCCCAGAACGACGCTAACAATGATGCCAATAATGAGGGTTGTATGCCGATTTTGCATGAGATGTTGATGCGCATTCTTGCTTTTTTCATCCATCTAAATCCGCTCTTTCTTTGAAGGTAAACAAGCTGTAACAATTCAAGACTATAGCACAAGTCCTCCTGTCGCGTGAGGGTGCTGTTGTTGTGCCTGGGCAATCGCTTCAAAATTTGTGTAAAGGCGGAGCGAGATAGATGTTTGTGAATCCGTGCTCCGACACGGAGGACGTATCAATTCTAGTCGGCAGCCAGCCCGTCCGCCCAGCCACCCGCTATGACGCCGGCGGCCACAGCCAGCGCCGCGGTGCTATCGAAGAATGACTTAACGATGGTAGCGATAAAGTTATCGCCTTCCATCGGGCTGACGTCCACCGCGCCTTGAATCGCCGAAAGGATGATAGCGGTGATGATGCCCACGACGATCGCGCCCGCCACTGGACCGATAATCTTGGCGGGCATCATGTTCTCGGCCGGCGCGTTGCTGGCGATCTGGGCGATAATGCGCCGGCCGATGCTCAAGCCTGAGCTGAAGACGGTGCCCATCACCAAACCAAAGAGCAGATCCCGGCCCGTCAGCAGCGCCAGCAGAACACAGATGACGAGGCCGACAATTGTGACAAGACCGTGTTTGTGCTTGTTTACTTCTTTTGTGCTTGTTTCTCCAGCTTGATGCACAATCATCTCCACGGGATTGATTGACAAATCGGTATGCTACAGCAGTTCTGCCCACGATTGTAGTTTGCCTTGATGAACTGCGCTACAATCGCTGCAACTTGGCAACCGTTGACAGAAACGACGCCCCACTATGGATAAGTTTATGGCGATGGCAATTGAAGAAGCGAGCGCCACCAAAGCCGAGGGCGGCAGCCCTTTTGGCGCCGTACTCGCGCGAGGCGGGGAGGTTATTGGCCGCGGGCGCAATCTGATGATTCAGAACAACGACCCGCTCAGCCACGGCGAGATGGAAGCCATCAAAGCAGCCGGTTTGCAGGAGAGCTACGCCGATACCGTGCTTTACACGACCGCCTTCCCCTGCTTGATGTGCGCCGGCGCCATCGTGCGCTACCAGATTCCCAAGGTCATCATCGGCGCCAGTTGGGAGCATAATGCGCCCTCACGCGAGTTTATGCGGCTGCACGGTATCGAATTGGTCGAGCAGGCGCTGCCGGAGTGTTTTGCGCTGGTCGAATAGTCGCGGGCGCTTCACAGGCTGAGTTTCTGCGTAGGGTCAGCGATGCCGACGCGCCGCAGCAGCCAGTCGATTTCGTCCAGCGTGCCGGCGTCGATGGCGTTGAAGGGCTGGCGCGGGCTGGCATCAGCGATGGCGCCGCGGCGATGCAAAATTGCTTTGCGTATCGTCAAGTTGATTTGCGTCTGATTCTCGTAGCGGATCAGCGGCAGGTACTTGTCGAAAATGGCTTCCGCCTGGCTCATGCGTCCGGCTTTGAAAGCCTCGTAGACCGCCACCAGGACCTCGGTGAAGGCGAAGCCGGTCATCGTGCCCGATGCGCCGCGCTGCAACTCTTCCAGCAGGAACATGCCGCCCAAGCCGCCGAAAATTTCGAACTTGTCCGTTTCCTGACGAATGGCGTCGATCTTCTGCATCAGCGGCGGGTCTTCGAGTTTGAGGGTGCGGGCGTTGGGAATGGCTTCGGCGATCTGCGCCAGCACCTGCGGCGACATAATGACATCGTTGACCGGCGGGAAGTCTTGCACCACGATGGCGCCGCTGATGGTCTCGGCGATCTTGTTGTAGAGCGCCAGAATCGCCGGGTCGGATTTGTCCTCCAGCGGCGGCGGCGCGATCATCACGCCGTCAGCGCCGGCTGCAAAAGCCGCTTGGCTCAGCGCGATGCAGGTCGCCAATTCGCTGTGGCTGGCGCCGACAACGATGGGAATGGCGCCGTTGACCGTTTCGACGACAGTATCCAGGATGGCGCGGCGCTCGGCCACGCTGAGCTTGGCCGCCTCGCCCATGACGCCGAGGATGGTCAAGCCTTGCGCGCCCAGGCTCATCTGAAAGCGGACAAGTCGCCGCAGACTCTCGTAATCGACCGCGTAGTCGGCGCTGAAGGGGGTTGCGAGAATGTTAAAGATGCCGCTGATTCGACTCATTTATTTCGCTCCTAGCATATCTTTGCCCGCGATGTAGACCTGTTCGACGCGCTCCAGCGCGCTCAGATCCGCCAGCGGGTCGCCATCGATGACGATGATATCGGCCGCTTTGCCGCTTTCAAGGCTGCCCAGCCTGTCATCGAGATTGTTGAGGCCGGCGGCCACGCTGGTCGCGCTGCGCAGCGCATCGTAATTGTCGCGCTTGATGCCCAACTCGACCATGAACTTCAGCTCGGGCGCGACCACCTCATGCCCGACGGCAGGGCTGCCAGCATCAGTGCCAAAGGCGATTGTCACGCCGGCATCGGCCGCGCGGATTAGCCCGTCGAAGCGCTTGCGGCTGGCCACAGCCTGTTGGCGCTCGGCGATTTTCCACTCGGGAATAGCGTATTTTCGCGCCAGCTCCGGCTGCGCTTGCATGACCAGCGGGGCGAAGGTCGTGACGATGGGGATATTCTTGTCGAGCAGCAGTTGAATCGTCTCGTCGCTCATGGAGCCGCCGTGCTCAATGACATCGACGCCGAACTCAGCCACACGCTTAATGACCGCGTCGAAAGTCGCATGCGCGGTGATGGTCAAGCCGTTGCGATGCGTTTCGTCAATAACAGCCCGCAGTTCGGCGTCGGTGAATTCGATGGTGTCGTGGCTGGCCATAATCTTGATTAGGTCCGCGCCGGACTTGACTTGGTCGCGCACGGCCCGCCGCATCTCGTCCGCGCCGCTGGCTTCGCGGCAGCACCAATAGGTATGCCCGCCGGTCTGCACGATGGCTTCGCCGGTGATGAGCAGGCGCGGCCCCGGGAAGATGCCTTGCTCAACCGCTTGCTTGGCGAAGATATTGCTCTGGTTCATGCCCAGGTCGCGCACCAGGGTGAGGCCGGCGCGCAGGCTCTTGAGCATGTTGCCGGCGCATTTGTAGGCGCTGATGGCCGGCGCGTCGTCCAGAGATTGCCGCGCCAGGTCGTGTACGCCGTCCCAAGCCAGATGGGCGTGCGAATTCATCAAGCCGGGCATGATCGTCTTGCCGCGGCAGTCGACGCGCTCGGCGCTTGAGCTGCCCAAATCGCTCAGGCGTCCGACCGCTTTGATGTTGCCCCCCGCGATTTCAACGAAGCCGTCCTCGATGATTTCGTCGCCGCGACAGCTGAGCACGGTCCCTCCGGCCAGAATCCGCGGCGGCGCCGGGATGTCGAACATGGGCTTGATGATCTTTTCGAATCGCCAGGCGGGTGCTTCGGGCATTGCGCTAGCCTTTCAGGGTTAAGGGCGGTCGTCGGAAGGGTCGCGCGGCAGCGTCAGCACACGCTCTTGACGTCCGGCTTTCTGTGCCGAGGCGGTGATGGTCACACGGCTGCCCGGCTGCGCGCGCAACAGCCACTCGACTCTAGCGCTGGTGGCGCTCCACGGTCTCATCCAGGGCGACCAGGTGGCGTCGCGTTCGTCGCGCCCGGCCAGGTGACCGATGGATTGCCGCGCTTTGCCCATCTCGATTGATGCGCCCTCGGCGGATAGCTCGACTTCGACCGGACCGGCCGTCTCGTGCTCGAGGGCGCGCTGCGTCAAGTGCGTCGGCAGGAAGCCGTCATTGGCCACGGTCAGGCTCAGCTTGTAGAGGCCGTCCGCCAGCTTAGCCACAGCCACATCGCCGATGCGCAGCAGAGGCGCGGTCATGGCGTGTTTGAGCGTGAAGAGACAGTTCTGGTAGATGGTATCGAGCAGGAAGGATTTGGCTGCGTCGGTCTGCGCCAGCGAGGCGGGTGGCGGATTGCGGAAGGTGTACATATGCGTCCAGCCGCCGATTTCCACCCTGCCCAGCTGGGGATGCTCGAATTCGCGCCAGTCGACAAAACCGCCGCCGCCCAGGTGCTCGTCGTTGTATTGCAGCAGCTTGATCTCGTCTTCGGTCGAGCGGGCGCGCACCTGATATTTGGCGGGAAACTCGATGCCGGCCGCCAGCTCGGGATTCCACAATTCGGTCGAGAAGGTGATGATGCCAAATTCGTCATAAGTCCATTGCATTAACGAGCCGACGCGCGGCTGATCGGGGTCGGTGGTGAATTCTTCGTAGACGGAGATGACGGGATAGCCGGTCAGCGCTGTGCCCATGGCGCCGATGCGCTTGTAGACAGCCAGGTCGAAGCGGGGCAGGCTGCTATCGGGGGCCACCAGCGACGGGCGTAGATGCAAGCCGCCGTGAGTGTGGTAACACTGCATGCCGGCGATATTGGGATGCGCCAGGATGAAGTCGGCCACGGCTTTGGCTTCGGGCTCGGATAGAGGAGCGTCGCCGGCGCCGTATTGGCGGAACTCAGGTCGCCAGCCGGCGGGGAAGTTGCGGTTGAGGTTGCCGTCGCGCGGCTTTTCGACCTCAATGTGAACGCCGTCCCATTCGCCGCGGATCTCGCCTTCGCGATAAAGTCGATAGTAGGGTCCCTGGTCTACTTCGCCGGGCTCGCGTTGGATCATCAGGCGCGGGTCGTCCGGGGAGACGCGCCATTCGCCGGCCGGGTCTTGCAGGCGCATCTGCACGATCAAGCCGTCGCCGTCGATATCGTGCTGGCACAGGCCGCGCGTCTGTTCTTCGCCGGGCAGGCAGCGGCCGTTGCCACACCAATGATGCGCCGTTTTCAGGCTGATTTCAGCGCCATCGGGGTTGATGCGCGGGATGATGTAGAAAGCGAGATTGTCCAGCAGCCAAGTCACATCGGCATCGTCGCCGTAGCGCGTCAGCAGATGCCAGATGGTATAGACGGCGGTTTGGGTGGTGGCGACTTCTTCGGCGTGGATGCCGCCGTCGATGTAGAAAGCGGGTTTGCTGTCGTGGGTTCCGGTGGCGGCGTTGGTGATGGTCATGCAATAGATGTCGCGCTTGCGCCAACTGCTGCCGATAACGTCCAATGCGGCAAAGTCGGGGTAAGCCTCCGCCAGTCTCGTCAGATGGCGGCCGAGCGTTTCGTAATCGAAATACTCGCCGAAGTCGATGTCGCCGGTCACGCTAGAAATCCTGGCTGACGCGGGCTGGGTCGGGCCGCAGGAATTGCCCATCGCCCGGCGCGCCGACTATTTCGCCGTCGATGAAGACCGTTACCCCGTTGACGATGGTGCGCTCGACCGCGCCTTGGAAGGTCATGCCGGCGTAGAGTTTGTCGCAGTCGCGGGCTTGGCTGAAGAGCCGCTCGGGGCTGATGGTCGTTTGCGCCTGCGGGTTGTAGATGACCAGATCGGCCGCCGCGCCGATGCCGATATGCCCGCGCTCGGGATAAACGCCGAAGCGTTTGGCGCCGTTGGTGGCCACCAGGTCAACCGCTTTTGATACGCTGATGCGCCCGCTGAGCGCCTCGTGCATCACGCCCAGCAGCAGTTCTTCTACGCCCGGCGCGCCCGGCGGCGTGGCCCAAATGTCTTCGCGCGCTCGCTCTTTCTCTTCCACCGTGAACGGCGAGTGATCGGTCGTGATCGCCATCAGCGTGCCGTCTAGCAAGCCATCCCACAGCGCCGCCTGGTCTGCGGCTTTGCGCAGCGGCGGATTGATCTTGGCGTAGGGACCAACCCGCTCCAAATCGGCTTCGGTGAAGAACAGATAATGCGGGCAGGTCTCGGCGCTGGCTTTGGAACCGGTCGCTTTGAAGCGGCGGATGACCGCCAGGGCTTCGGCGCAGCTGACATGGGCGATATGCAAATTGGCGCCGATGCTTTCGTTGAGGGTTAGCAGCGTGGCGATGGCTTGGGCTTCGACATGGGGCGGGCGGGATTCGCCGTGCGCCGGCACATCGTTGCGGCCGGCTGCGATCAACTGGGCGGTATGCCATTCCAGCAGTTGGTTGTTCTCGGCATGTACCGCGCAGACCAGGCCCGTCTCCGCCACCAGCCGCAGCGCTTGATACTGCTCCGGCGTCTCGGGCAAGCAAAGCCCTTCGAATTCGTCATCGCGGCCTTTGGGCGCCGCGGTCATGAAGATCTTGAAGGCGATGGCGCCTTCGTCCACCATGTCGGCGATTACGGCGCGATCGAGCAAGCCGGGCGCGCCATACAAGCCGAAATTGACATAGGCGTCGCGCTCGGCCAATTCCCGCCTCATGCGGAAGATCTCGCCGGTGGCGCAGCAGGGCTTGGAAATGGGCATCTCGAATACGGTGGTGACGCCGCCGGCCGCCGCCGCCCGCGTCTCGGTGGCGAAGTCGCCCCGCTGTGGATAAGCCGGCGCGCGACAATGGAAGTGGATGTCGATGGCGCCGGGCAGCAGCAGCTTGCCGGCCGCGTCGATGGTCTCGGCGGCGCTGATGCCGGCCGAATCAGCGACCAGGGCGACGATCTTGCCGGCGCGGATGCCGACATCGAGAGCGGCGACGCCGGTCTCGAGCGCGACCTGGGCTTTGGTAATCAGAGTGTCTACATGCACAGTCTGGTCCTTTTGACGGGCGAGCCGAGGCACGCCCCTACAGTTTTGCGCTTTTGCGGGCGAGCCGAGGCACGCCCTACCTAATTCGCGTAGAGCGTCCGTCGCACGAAATCGCGCAGGATGTCGCTGGTCTGGGCGAAGTCGTCCAGGCGCACGTGCTCATCGGCGGCGTGAGCGGCTTCGTAGCTGCCGGGCCCGAAGATGATCATATCGCCGCGAGCCAGGTCCATCAGGTGCTTGGCGTCGCTGCCGGGCAGGTAGCCGACCGGTCCTGGATCATCGTCCAGGCGCCGGCGCGCGCAATCCATGAAGCAGCGCGCGTGGTCGGTATTCAGCGGCGAATCGAACCAGCGCGAATACACGAAATCGCCGATGCTGGCTGTTGCTGGCTCCAGATGCAGCGATTCGACCACGGCGCGTAATTCGCCGACCACTTCTTCCGGCTTTTCGCCGGGTATCATGCGCCGGTCGAGCTGGATAGCGCAGGCGTCGGGCACGGCGTTGGCGGTGCTGCCGCCGGCGATCAGGCCGATGTTGCAGGTCGGCACGCCGACGACGGGGTGAATCAGGCGCGACAGGTCCTGGTGATAGTGGTCCAGCGCGGCGATGATTTTGGACATGGCCACGATGGCGTTGACGCCGCGGTCGGGGTTGGTGGCGTGGACGGATTTGCCGCTGGTGCGGACGGTGGCGCGCAGGACGCCCTTATGCGCCGTCGCGACTTTGTTGCCGGTCTGCTCGCCCACGACGATAAAATCGCAGACGGGCAGATGCCCATCGTCAGCCAGCCACTTGCTGCCCAGTTGGCCGCCGACTTCTTCTTCGGCCGCCGCCACCAGGATCAGCGTGCCGTTTAATCCTTTCCGCGCTTCATGCCGAGCCGCTTCTTGCATCACCAGCATCATCGAGGCCAGCACCGCTTTGTCATCAATGCTGCCCTTGCCATAGAGCGCGCCGTTGCGGACTTCGCCGGCATAGGGATCGACGCTCCATTTTTGGGCTTCGTTAGCGCCGATGGGCACGGTGTCGATGTGGGCGTGCAGCATAATACGCGGCTCGCCCATGCCCAGGGTCGCGATGGTGTTGCGCGCTTGAGGCTTTTGCGGCGGCGCGGGCTGCCGCACTTCACAGCCGATGGCGCGCATCTGCTCGGCGACGAAGTCCGCTACCGCGATGGTATCGCCCGGCGGATTAGGCGAGGGGATGCGCACCAGGCTTTTCAAGAGTTCGACTGCGTCCATTAAATGCCTTTTACGGATTTGTATTCTTCCAATTCTTCCGGCGTATACACCTGCATCAGCTCCAGCTCGACGCCGCCGGCTTCTTGCTCGAGGAAGGCGACCCAGCCTTCGGGGTGGACGTGGCTGCCTTTGACCTTGCAAGCGGCGCATTCCTTGAGCGTCGCGCCTTTGGCTTGGGCTTCGTCCAGCGCTTGGTCGATATTGGGCACGGCATAGCAGATATGATGCAGGCCTTCGTAGCCGCGGTCTTTGATCCAGGCGTCGTAGCGGCCGCCGGCGTCCATCGATTGGCAGAGCTGATATTCGACATCGCCGACATTAAAGATGGCCACCACATTGCGCGACTTGTCGTATTCATGCACTTCAGCATCGTGCCCTACGCCGATGAACTCCTGATAATGCTGCAGCGCGCCGCGCGCGTCGCTGATCGCGAAGGCCATGTGTTTGATGTATCTTTCGTGCATTTTTGTCTCCTATTTCTTATATTGATATGGGCGAGCCAAGGCTCGCCCCTACATAATTTGTCTGTTAAGCGGGCGCCCGTACATAATTCGGTTGCTGTGCGGGCAATTCACAGAGCCGCCCCTACAACGCGCTATTTTACTCGGTGATGGTGGCATTAGGCAGGTCAGGCTTGCGGGAAGCGCTCCCAATGCGTCAGGTCGCGCCAGTTGATTTTTTTCCAGGCTTTCATGCCGCGCCTGGTGGATTCCGCCTTGTGGCCGATGCAGATGAACATCTCGGGCGAATAGCTCGCCGGCAAATTCAGTATGACGCGGATGGCTGCTTTGCTGTACGAGGTGACCGGTCCCGATGCCAGGCCGATGCCATGCGCGGCGAGCATGATGGTTTGCGCGGCCGTGCCGACATCAATCAGCAGGGCGCGGTCGCTGGGCGGCAGGCTGTGCTCGATCATGACCGCTTCGTTCAGGCAGAGCAGGACCAGCACCGGCGCTTTCTGGAACATGCCCGGCGAGACCAAACGGATCAGCCGGCGCGTCTCTTCGTCTTCGATGACGACATATCGTATCGGACGCAGGTTGCCGCCGCTGGGCGCCCAGCGCGCCGCTTCCAGGATGGTCTCGACTTGCTCGCGGCTGACAGGCTGGTCGGACATTTCCCGCACGACACGGCGCGTACGGATATTGTTCAGTACGGATTCGCTCATGAGGCGTCCTCCTCCAGCGTACTATGCCGCAGCAGGCATTGGGCGACTTCGCGGCAGAGCCCGTCCAGGCCGGCAGCGTAAGCGTCGACATCCGACATGCGCATGTGCAGCTCGGGGATGCGCTCGACATTGCCCCGCAAGAACGCGCGCGAATCCTCCGAAGCCCGCTCCAGGATCATGCCGCTGAGTCGCTCGGTCGCCGTCAGCAGTCGCAGCGGACCGTAGTGCGCCGGCTCGTCCATCTGTATGCGCGCCGAAGTTATCAACAGCGCCAGCAATTCGACCGCCTCGCTTTCTTTGAGTACCCAGTTTTCGCTCATGCCCTATCCTCTCGTATGCTCCGCTCGCGAAATGCCGGACACGGTCCGGGCTGGGCGCTTCCTTGACAGCCGCCACCACCATGAGTATCATGCGCCGGGATGCCAAGATTGTCTACAATCTACAAACCACAGGATTATATGAAGTGCTGTTGCTGCTGTCAAGCTGCCCCAAGCTCTGGAAATGTATCCTTTTCGGTTGATACAGATACTACAGCATTGAGGACACCGAGAAATGCCAGGACAATCGCATCTAATATTTTCAACACTGGGGCGCCAAGAACTCCGAGAACTATCCGAAAATATGCCAATGAAGGACGCAATAAAAAGGTGATTTTCTGCCAAATTTCATGGGCGAGCCTTGGCTCGTCCCTACAATTTGTTGGTTTGAAAATAAATTCGTCATTTATCGATTTTGATGCGATTGCCCGGCGAGAAATGAGCGCACCGAGAAACTTAATCGAGATATGCCATATTCTTTGTGTGCTTTGTGCCTTTGTGTCTTTGTGGTGAAATTGATTTTCAACCGAATTCGATACACTATCCAAGCTCCCGCCTGTGCTGGAAACCCGCGCTATGAAGCCGAATCTGCCGCAGATAAAGAATCTGTCCATTCGCGAACAATCGCTGGACACCTTGCGCGAGGCGATTCTATCCGGCGAGCTGAAACCGGGGCAAGCGCTGACGGAGATGGATTTGTCGCGGCAGCTGGGCGTCAGCCGCGCCCCCATACGCGAAGCGCTGCGCATCCTGAATTCCGAGGGCTTGGTCGAGACGATTCCCTATCACGGCACAAAAGTCAGCCGCTTGACCAAAGATGATATTGAAGAAATCTATGGCATGCGCATTCTGCTCGAATCTTACGCTTTGGAGCGGGTGATGGCAGCGGGCGAGCCAAAGCGATTTCAGCAGTTGCGCAGCCTGGTGGCTGAGATGGTCAGCGCGGGCGACCGGGACGATCTCAGTGCCGTCAACGCGCTCGACCGCGATTTCCATGACGCCCTGATCGCGATGAGCCGGCAGCACTTGCTGGCGACCATGTGGCAGACGGTGGCGATGAAAGTGCGGCAAGTCATGGCGCTGGTGAACCGCCGCAATACCGATTTGACGCAGATAGCGCGTAATCATCTGCCCCTGCTGGATGCGATGGAAGCGGGTAATTTGGCGCGGGCTCAAGAAATCTTGCGCGGGCATATCGCCACCGCCGGCGAACTCATTGCCGAAGACTGGGTGGAGCCGCGATGAAACGTGTCATCGTTACCGGCGCCAACGGCTTCCTCGGCTGCAATATCGTCGCCGCCCTGCTGGCTGCCGGTTACGCCGTTGCCGCCATCGACCTCGCCTTTGACAACCCAGCCTATGGGCGCTTGCTTTCGGATAATTTACGGCAAATTACGACAGATTGTGCGAATCTGCCGCCGTTGTGCGCCGATGCGCTGATTCATGCCGCTGCCGTGACAGCCAGCCCGGCGGCCCGCGGCGAAAGCCCGGAAAACAACTTGCGCGCCAACATTGAGCCGCTGCTGGCGGTAAGCGAGTATGCCGAGCGGCAGGGGCTGCAGCGGGCTATCTTCATCAGCTCAACCGCCGTCTTCCAGCAGGCGCCGCTTAGCGAGCGCAACGAAGCCGACCCGCCGCAGCCGCTGGGCGCTTACGGCGTGGCTAAGGCGCTGCTGGAGAACACCGTGGCGACTTTGCGAATGGAATATGGCCGTGATGTACTGGCGGCGCGTTTGAGCGCGATCTACGGCCCCTACGAATACGCCCGCCCGACCCGTCCCCGCTTGAGCGATGTCGCGGCGATGCTGCAGGCGGCTTTGCGTCAAGGCGAGATTCATGTCGTTCGCCCCCACGAAAAACGCTGCTGGACCTATGCGCCAGATATCGGACGCGCCTTGATTGCGCTGCTGGAGGCCAAGTCGCTGCGCCACAGTCTGTATCAGCTTGAGAGCGGCGAGGCTTTGACAAATCTGTCGCTCGCTCGGCAGATTTCGCGACTTTGCGGCGATGTCACGATACGGCTTGACGCCGAAGCCGCGCCTGAGCAGCCCGAAATTGCGCTGGAGGGCAGGGCTGCGGGCCGCCTGCAAGAGGGCGCCGGCTTCAACGATTGGACGCCTATGAGCGAAGTTACGCTCAAAGTCACGCTGGAGAGTATGCGCTGGGGAGAGCGGCGTGCTTAAGCTGCTGCTGGCTGGGCTGGGTGTGCGCGGACGGCATTGGGCGCAGGTGATTCGGGGCGCGGCGCGGGCTGAGCTGGTTGCCTTGGTCGATCCGGACGCGGCGGCGCTGGAGCGGGTTCAGCGCGAATTTGGTCCGCTGCCTGCTTTCGAGAGTGTAAAAGCGGCGCTGGCTGCGCTGGACGACGTTGACGCCCTGGTGCTGGCCAATCCTCCCCTGGGGCGTCAAGCTATCGTCGAGGCGGCGATCGCGCGTAAGCTGCCGCTGCTGATTGAAAAACCGCTGGCGCTTGACCTCGTCGAAGCCGCGGGGCTGGTGCGGATGGCCGAAGCCAGCGGGGTTTCGCTGATGGTCGGGCTGAATTTCCGCTATCTTGCTGTGACGCGGGCCATGATGCGCTTGTTGGCGGAGGGGGTTGTGGGGCAAGCCGAGTTTGCTCGCTTCACCTACGAGCGCTGGCGAGATGGACGCCGCCCCGATCTCAATGATTATCCGCTGGTCATGCGGCATCCCATGCTCTGGGAGCAGTCGATCCACCACTTCGACTTGATGCGCTACGTCTATGGGCAGGAGCCCGTTCGCCTGCAATGCCAGACCTGGAATCCGTCCTGGAGCCTGTACCGGCATGACAGCAATGTCGCCGCGCTTATCGAATTTGATGGTGGCCTACGCGTGAATTATCAAGGCGCCTGGCAGGGCAATTGGGCGGCGCCCGGCTTTGAATGGCGCAGCGATTGCACACAAGGTATTATCAGCCAGCGGGAACAATTTGGCGCTTTGTATTACGCCCGCCGTGATGATGGGGAATTGACCCCGGTGCCGTTGCCGCCGCAGGAACGCTGGATCAGCGAAACGCGCGCGCTTTTCGCGGCTTTCGTCGAGCATGTCCTTGATGGCGCTGCGTTGCAGTGCAGCGGCCGCGACCACCTGCTGTCCCTGGCCATGCTGCAAGCCTGCATCGAGTCGAGCGCGGCCGGCAGCGGCGTCCTGATTGCGGATGTTTTGCCAGAAGGCTGAGGGATTGTCGAAATGGCAGGGGAAGACAGATTTAACCACAGAGTACACAGAGTAAAGACAAGGGGAGTGGTAATTATCAAGGATATAATGCTACTGGTGATATTCGCACAGCTTGATTCACCAAAGCCGCTCGCAAGTCACGACATGGCTCATTCAATTTAATGAACTCATAATAGTGAGAATTTGTAGGGGCGAGCCATTGGCTCGCCCTCCGGTGACATGACATATACGCTCGGGCGACCTGATAGGTCGCCCCTACATTATTCTGCAATTGAGAGCCACTGTGTCGTTTGATCCATGTACAGTGTTGCGGGCGACTTTGGGGAGTGAGACCAAAAGAGAGGCTGGATATTCAACATGAGCGAGACATTTGTAGGGATTCAGATCGGCGCGATTAGCTTCATCGACGAAGGCGTCGAGCAAGTGCTCGATATCTTGCAAGAGCAGGCGGGCGTGAACGCGCTCTTGATTTCCGCCTTGAGCTGGAGCATCGGCAATGCCGGGCGGGCGGCTTTCGGCTTCCCCGATCACGGCGCGCAGGAGGCGGATAATCTGCGTGGCGGCGGCTTCTTCGCGCCCGATCCGCGCTATTACCGTAAGACCTTCATGAAAAGTTTCGCGGCGCCGGACGAGCTGTATCGCGGCTTTGACGCCTTGGCTGATGTGATACCGGCGGCGCGCCGGCGCGGCATGAAGGTCTACACTTATTATTGCGAGACTTCCAGCTCGGCCATCCGCTCCATCTGGCAGCCGGGTTTTCAGCACTTTCTCGACCGCGATCACCTGGGACGCATGGCGACCCGGCCGTCGCTGCTGCACCCCGATTACAAAACCTTCTGGCACTCGGTCTTCGCTGACTGGCTCAACAACCACGATTTGCGCGGCGTCTTATGGGGCATCGAACGGCAGAGCCCGCTGATGGATATCTTCCGCGGCGACAGCTCGACCGGCTTCGATGAACATTACGTGGCCGAGGCGCGGGCGCGGAATATCGACGTCGAGCGGGCGCTGGCCGGCTATCGCGCCATCGACGATCTGCTGGGTCGCGTCCGCGCGGGCGAGAAACCCAAAGCCGGTGTTTTTGTCATGGTCCTGCGGCAACTGCTGCACTACCCAGAAGTGCTGATGTGGGAGAAGCTGTGGCTGGATTCGCATCAGGCCTTCTACCGCGAATTGGCGGGACTGGTGAAATTCTACGATCCGGCTTACGAATTTGGCTTGGGCATCTGGCAGGTCATCAACACCTACAATCCCTACTTGCGGGCGCAATACGATCAGTCTGAGTACGCCCCCTACGCCGATTGGTTCAAGCCGGTGCTGTATCACAGTCCGGCCGGCGCGCGCTTCGCTGACTTCGCGGCGTCCTGGCAGAGCGCCTTGCTGGCGGATGCCAGTCCCGATGGCGCCTACAATGGCTTGGCGAATGTGCTGGGTCTGGAAGACTTCATCGCGCCGCGCGCGGAGGGGCCCCTGGCGGGCTTCAAGCCGGAGTACATTCGCGAATGGACGGCGCGGCTCATTGAAGAGACGGGCAAGCCGGTCTATCCGGGCATTGGCGTGGGTGTGGGCCATAACGGCGTCAGCAAGGCAATCAGCCCGCAGGAGATCCGCGCAGGCGTCCTGGCAGGCTTGGACGGCGGCGCGGGCGGCGTGATGATTTCGCGCAATTATTCGGAAGCCGAGCTGCGCAACCTGGCGGCGGTCGGCGCTGCTCTGCGGGAACGCGGCTTGATATAAGGCTTCTCCGGTACTGTGACGACGGCGCCGGTCGCCCGGCTATGGCTTGGTTTCGACATCTTTGCCACCGAGTGCACAGAGTTAGATAGAGTACACAGAGGGGCTATTGAGTAGCTTAGAGCCTTAGAGGAGCGAAAGATGACGATACGAACGGGTATCATCGGCGCGAGTTTCGCGCGGCAGGCCTATCTGCCGGCGTTGCGCGCGATTGAGGACGTCGAGCTGAGATCCATCGCCAGCGCTCGGCTCGCCAGCGCTCAAGCGGCCGCCGACGAATTTGGCATCCCGCGGGTTTACGACGATTGGCAGCGTATGCTCGGCGAGCAGGAATTCGACTTGGTCTGCATCGCCACGCCCACGGTGTATCACGCGCCCATGACCTTGGCGGCGTTACGGGCGGGCGCGCATGTGCTCTGCGAAAAGCCGATGGCGCTGAATCAAGAGGAATCGGCGCAGATGCTGGAGGCGGCCGAATCGCTGAACAAACTGCATATCATCGGGCATGAGCTGAGCTTCAATCCCAATCGCCGCAAGATCAAAACGCTGATTGAAAGCGGCGCAATCGGCGACGTGCGCCATGCCAATATCGTCAATATCTCCGCTTCCTGGGGCGACCCAGCCTCGCACCCGGCGGACCACTGGCTGGCGCGGACGGATATGGGCGGCGGACGCTTGGGCGCCAACGGTTCCCATCAGCTTGACCTGCTGCGTTTCTGGCTGGGCGATATCGGCGCTGTCAGCGGGCAGGTGGCGACACTGGCGGCGGATCGCCGAGACAAGGACAGCGGCGCGGCCTGGATCGCCAGCGCAGACGACCAGTTCAGTTTCACGGCTGAGATGCAAAGCGGCGCGCTGTGCTCGGTATTTGTCAGCAGCGCGGCCCGCCACGGCACGGGCAATCAGACGCAGATCTTCGGCAGCGAAGGCACGATTATGCTGGCGGACGGCGACGAAAAGCTGCTGGTGGCGCGGGCTGGCGAGGACTTCCAGGATATGAGCCAGCGTGATGCCAATCCCGATTTGCCCGGGCTGGGCGCTGGCATCTGGAATGTGTCTTTCGTCGCGCTGATGCAAGAACTGACGGCGGCCATCCGCGAGGGACGGCAACTGATATGGGGCGCGACTTTCGCTGACGGACATCAGTGCCAGCTCGCGATGGACGCCATCCGCCGCAGCAGCCAAGAACGGCGCTGGGTGGCGCTTTAGACGGGAACTGAAATTAACCACAGAGACGCTGAAGCAAGTGCAAGCATGTCATGCAAATGCTTACCAAAGTCGCTCGCAAGTCAGGACCAGGCTCACACAAAATATGAAATCCTAAGCTGAGTGCGTACGGTCGAGCCGATGGCTCGCCCCTACAGAATTCGACAGGGTTCGGCAGGTTTCATAAAAAAAGAGAACACAGAAGACACAGAGGACGAAAATGGTCGTTGAGTGCGTCCGCCCGATGAGCGTCGAGGATTTCCGGTAGTGTATCGAATTCGGTTGAAATTAAATTTCACCACAAAGACACAAAGGCACAAAGCACACAAAGAATATGGCATATCTCGATTAAGTTTCTCGGTGCTCTCGCATTTCTCGCCGGGCAATCGCATCAATATCCATAAATGACGAATTTATTATCAAACTAACAAATTGTAGGGGCGAGCCTTGGCTCGCCCACGCTTGAATTGACTTTCTTTCAGTTTTCGCATCTCTAGCTTAGATCTGCTGTGGCAGAGTGAGAAAGCGAAATCGACAGGTCCGCGAAGGTTGGCGCTATGTTTAAGCGCAGTCCTTGAGTCGCTTGCCGGCAATGTTATACTGTTAATATCCTAATTTGAATGAGGACGAAAATGGTCATTGAACGCGTCCGCCAGATGAGCGTCGAGGATTTCCTGGACTTTGCGGAACAGAGCGAGGAGTGGTATGAATTCATCGATGGCGAGCCGTATCGCATGGAGTGGGCGACATTCTCCCATAGTGTGATCATATCAGCGGTTTTAGTGTCGCTAGAGCGCCAAATTGGCGAAACCGACTGTATGCTTCTTGGCTCGGGCATGCTGGTGAAAGCCGGGCCAGCAAACTTGGTAGCGCCGGATGCGAGCGTCGTCTGTGGCGAGCCGGAAACGGAAGCCGCTAGCCGCATTCTGCTCAATCCGATTGCCGTCGTGGAAGTCATATCGCCAACATCGATTGACCATGACCGGGAACTGAAACGGGATCTTTACGAAGCAGTGGCTTCGATTCAAGCCTATGTGATCATAGATCAACATCGTGTGCTGGCCGAGCTGTATACGCGCAGCGAGTCAGGTTGGCGTAGAGACGTATTCGACAGTCTTGACGATGAGCTGCCGTTGAAGGCGCTGGCCTGTCAACTGCCCATGAGCGAAATCTATCAGAACATCGCCTTTGAAGGCGAGGCTGGCGGCGCAGACTCATAAAGAACGGGCGTGCCTATGACATCGCCCGAATGCAACCGAATGTAGCTAGAGGAGAGCGACTGGGGCAGTCGCTCCTTTTTGTGTAGCGCGCTACTCGGCTTCTAGCAGGGTCACCTCGCCCAGCGCCTCCAACTGCTCCTGGATTTCACCGGCGTCGCCGACCACCACGATGATGAAGTCTTCGGGATGGATGTAGCTGTTGGCGATCTCAAGCACGTCGTCTGTGCTTACGTCTTTGATGTGGCCGAGCCACTGGTTCAGACGGTCGAGTTCGACGCCGCGGATCTTGTAGGACGCGACTGCTTCGACGAAGTCCTGATAAGATTCCAGCCCAAAGACCCACTCGCCGACGATGCCGTCACGGGCGTCGTTGATTTCTTCATCCGTGAGCGGTTCAGTCTGGATGCGTTCGATTTCGGCGAAGATTTCCTCCAGCGTCGCTACGATGACATCATTGCGGACGGCGGCGCTGACTACGAAACGGCCCGTATCCGCTGGATAGCTGAAGCCGGAACCGATGCTATAGGTATAGCCTTTCTCTTCACGGATGTTCTGCACCAGTCGCGAGCTAAAGGTGCCGCCCAAGACGTGATTCATCACACGCGCCGGGAAGTAATCCATGCTGGCGCCCTGGATGCCGATATTGCCCAGGATGAAATTGGCCTGCGTGCTGCCGGGGCGGTCTACCAGCAGGATTTGCTGCCCGCTTTGCTCCGGTAAGTCCGGATACGTCACCGCGTCTGCCGAGCCTTGCCAATCGGCGAAATGCTGCTCGGCGTAGGCGAGGCCTTCCTCGGTCGTGATGGCGCCGGCGATGATGAGCACGGCGTTATCCGGCTGACGGCGCGACGCATAGAAGGTGACGATGTCATCTCGGCTGATCGCTTCCAGTGATTCGAAAGTCACAGCGTTGCCATAGGCGTGCCCCTCGTAGAGAATGCGGCTGAAGGCGCGTCCGGCGATGTAGCCCGGCTCGGCTAGGTTAGCTTCCAGGGCGCTGATGCGCTGCGACCGTTCGCGCTCGATCTCATCCTCAGGGAAAGCCGCGTTTAAGGTCATGTCCGCCAGCAAATCGAAAGCCAGGTCTTTATCTTCAATCAAGCCGAATACCCCGACTTGGAGGCTGTCGCTGCCGCCGCCGCTGCCCACGGCGCCGCCGACTTGCTCGATTGCGCCGGCGATGTCCTGGGCGTTGCGCGTTTCGGTCCCGCGCGTAATCAGCGAGCCGGTTATGCTCGCCAAGCCGGGCAATGCTTGTGGCGCGGCGGTTGAGCCGCCAGCGAAATAAACATCAAGCGAAATAATCGGCATGTTGGGCTGCTCTATCACCACCACTTCCAGCCCATTCGCCAGCGTGTTCTCGGTGATGGTAGGGAAGCTGAATGCCTTCGAGTCCAGCGGCGGCGGCGCTTCGCTCTGTTCGATGACGTAACGGTACTCGGGCGCCATTTCTCCAGCGTCTTCCGCGACGTAAGGTTCCACAGGCGGCGGCGCATCGGCATCGGTTTCCACCACGCTGAACACATGACGGTCAGTGTCTTCCAGATACTCAAGCGCCACGCGCTGGATATCCTCGCTGGTGACCGCCTGATAGCGACCGATGCCTGTGAACACGGCTTGCGGATCGCCGAAGTAATAATTGGCGCTTTGCACGCTCTCCGCCAGGCCCAGAGCCGTCTCCAAGCCGAGTATGCTGCGGCTGCGAATGCCGGCGATGACTTTGTCCAGCTCATCTTGCGGCACGCCGTCATCAATGATGGTTTGCAGCTCTTCGTAGGAGGCGGCCTCAAGCTCAGACAGGTCGACGCCTACATTGGCGATGAGAATAAAGGAGAACAAGCCGGGTCCGCGGTTGTCGAATATCCAGGCATCCGCTTGCAGCGCTTTGCCGGTATCAACCAGGCGCTTTGCCAGCCGGCTGGAGTCGCCGACGCTCAGTATTCGCGACAGCACATCCAGCGCCGGGTAGTCTTCGTGCGCCAAAGGCGGAATCTCATAGGCGACCAGCAGCGCCGGCAGATTGATGAAGGGGTCTTCAATGTTGATGAACTCGGCTTCCGCTTGATCAACCGGCACAAATTCGGGCAGCGCCGACGGGTCGTCGCCGCGCGGGATGGGGCCAAATAGTTCTTCGACCAGCGTTCGCGTGACTTCCAGGTCGATGTCGCCGGCGATGACCAGCGTAGCGTTATTGGGCACGTAGTAGCTGCGATGGAAGGCGAAGACGTCCTCCAGCTGCGCGCTGTTGACATCGTCAATGTTGCCGATGGCCGGGCGCTTATAGGGTTCGTAGGAATAGGGAACGGTGATTAGCGCTTTGATTGCCGAGCCATAGGGACGGTTGTCGTAACTGCGCTGCAGCTCTTCGATGACGATGGCGCGCTGGTTGTCGAGGCTCTCCTGGGTAACGTTCAAGCCGCCGAGGCGATCGGCTTCTATCCACAGCGCCAGGGGCAGTTGGTGAGAAGGAACGGTGTCATAGTATGCCGTGTAGTCCGTGCCGACATAAGCGTTGGACGAGCCGCCAACGCGCTCCAGCAAGTGATCCATTGTGCCACTAGGAACGTGTGGCGAGCCTTCAAACATCAAGTGTTCAAATAGATGCGCGAAGCCGCTTTTGCCTTGCGGATCGTTGGCGCTGCCAACCCGAAACCAGATGTCCACCGCTACGGTCGGCGCGGTCGCATCCCGGGCCAAAATGACTTCCAGGCCGTTGTCCAGCCTGTAATGCTCAAGATCAAGCGACTGCTCGTCCGCGGAAGCTGCTAATCCGCTGAAGAGTAAAATGACAACTGCGAAAAGTATGCAACGTTTCATGGGTTTCCTGTCTCCCTTCGATGCGCATTTTCACTGTAGCATGAAAGGCGGTGGTAACAAAGCGCTTACGCGGGTGAAAATCGTCTGTAAATCTCGGACGAGAATGACGATCCAGACCAGTTGCGTGTCGTGCTCCAGAAAATTGGCGGCTATACGGCGCAAATCGGCTAGTGTGTTGCTCGGTGATTGCCCCTCAACAGCGATATCGGGAGTAAAGGGCGCCCTGGCGGAGTTTGCAAGTCAACGAAATTAATCACTCCCGACGCGCGAGCCGTCTTTCATTGGGATGCTCAGGACTGCTGATCCTCGCCAGCGTGAATGCTTAGCGCACTTTCTCGATCGTCAGTTCCCAGGGAGCAGTTATTTTGCTGAGCTCCAGGTAAAAGGTGCAGTCGCTTTCTACCTCGACCAAGTTCTCCGCCCCGCGAATGGCTTGCGTGGCGGACAGGTTGTGAATCGTGCCGTCCAGATCCTTGCCGCAGCCTTCAAGAGCGATGCCTTCGACGCGGGTAGTACCTTCTGTAGTCATCGTAATGACATAATAGCCCTCAGACAGTGACAAGGGACCCAAGACGGGCTGGGCGCCTTGGCTGCTATTAAACGTATAGTGGTCGTCGGAACAGCTATGCAAGCCCGCCAGCGCCAATTCAATGATGCGGGTGAAGGCGCCGATAGGGTCCTCGTCAAGCAAACCCAACTGCGCGTGTATGCCCTCACCCAAGCTGTCGGTGTCGCATTCGCCTTCAGCCTGAAGCGATGATGCCGCGGTAAGTAGTATTGCAACCAATGAGTAAGCGATGAATCGTTTCATTTGGCACCCGTCAGTCCTGTTGAATTCATGTACTTGGCAGTAAGATGGATTTTCCTCGGATTATCCTAAACACTTTCTTGGCGCGGCGGTGATTCGGGCTTGGCTGGATGTGACCGCTGGCAACAATCTACTTACAGCACCGGCGCCCCGGCCGCCCGCGGGATGAACTGGCCCGAGCCATTGCTGCCCAGCCATTGATCGCCATCGACCAGTTTGCGGCCCCGCTGGTAGACCTGTACCGGCACGCCTTTGACCGTCATGCCCTCGTAGCAGTTGTAGTCGACGCGCATGTGGTGCGTGGCGGCGCGGATGGTGTGTTCTTTCTGCGGGTCCCAGACCAGGATATCGGCGTCGGCGCCAACGGCGATGGTGCCCTTGCGCGGGTACATGCCGAAGATCTTGGCCGGGTTCGTGCAGCAGAGTTCGACGAAGCGCGTCGGTTGGAGCTTGCCACTGTTCACGCCCGCGTCCCACATGACCATCATGCGGTCTTCCAGGCCCGGCATGCCGTTGGGGATCTTGGAGAAATCGCCCAAGCCCAGTTCTTTGCCCGGACGGCGATAGGCGGAGTCTTGCTTTTCGTAGCCGGCCCAGTCTGTGCCGCCTGTGCGCTCGTTCCACTCCTGCCAGGGTCCGTGCCCGCCGTCGTACCAGAAGTCGCAGTGGTCGGTGCTGACGATCTGCAGCGTGCCATCGCGCACGGCCTGCCACAGGATGCCCTGGTCGTGCTGGCTGCGGATGGGCGGCGAGCAGACATATTTGGCGCCTTCAAAGCCGGGCGCCGCCATGTGCTCGTCGACAGTCAGGAAGAAGTATTGCACGCAGGTCTCGCCCATGACCGGGTAACCGAGCGCGCGTCCGCGCCGCAGGGCGTCGATGGCGCTCTCGCAGGTCATGTGCACCACGTAGAGCGGGCAACCGGTTAGGCCCGACATGACAACCGCGCGGTTGGTCGCTTCGCCTTCGATCTCCGGCGGGCGCGATGAGGCGTGGTAAACCGGGTCAGTCTGACCGGCCGCCAGCAGAGCCGGCGTCAGCGCCGCCTCGACATCGCCGTTCTCGGCGTGCACCATGACGATCATGCCGTTGTCCGCCGCCACGCGCATGGTGTTGAAGAGCGTGGCGTCATCGATCATGAAGACATTCTTGTAAGCCATGAAGAGCTTGAGGCTGGTGATGCCCTCGTCCAGCATGGTTGGGATTTCTTTCATAACGGCGTCGTTGAGGTCGGTGACGGCCATGTGGAAGGCATAGTCGATCTGAGCGATATCGCGCGACTTCGCCCACCAGGTTTCCAGCCCGTCATGCAGGCTGCCGCCGATGGGCTGGACGACGAAGTCGATGTGCGTGGTGGTGCCGCCAAAAGCTGCCGCCATGTGCCCAACATCGAAGTCGTCGTTGCTGATGGTGCCGCCGAAGGGCAGGTCCAGGTGGGTATGGACGTCGATGCCGCCGGGCAGCAGGTACTTGCCGGCGCAGTCGACGATGTCGTGATTGTCGCCGTTGAGATTCTGCCCGATCAGTGTAACGACTTCGCCCTCGACCAGTACATCGGCTTGCACCATGTCGCTGGCGGTGATGACCGTACCGTTTTTGAATAGTGTTCCCATTTTCTGCTCCTGTCCTAAGACCTGTTCGGTGTGTTCCTACAGCTGCGGGCGACCTGATAGGTAGCCCCTATAGTTTTTCATTGATCGCGTCAAAACGAAATACCTGCGTATACTTCCGCCAGCGGCAAGTCACAGCTCAAAGACGGCAAGGGGATGACAGCGTCCAAGCCGGCGTACGCTCGTGATTGCCAGGCGACGACTTGGCGCTCATATAATTCTACCAGCGGCTGCTGCTGATCAATCACCAGATAGATCCGTAGAGAAGGGATGCTTTGATAGAAGTGAAGCTTCGCGCCGCGGTCGTAGTCTAATGATGATGGAGAGGTCACCTCGGCGACTAGCAGAGGATTGAAAAGGTTTATGGAGCGTTCATCGGTTTCAGGCGCGCCGCAGAAAACGCTGAAATCGGGGTACAGGTAGCGCGTGGGGCCGACGCGGATGCGCATGGAGCTGGTGAGTACTCGGCAGTCGCTGCCTTTCAGCCGCTGCCTTAGCTCGCTGCTAGCATTCAACATGATTGCAGAGTGATTGAGCGTTCCACCCGTCATCGGATATACCTCGCCGTCAATGTATTCGCTCTTGTATTCGATCGCCTCATCGTAGGCGAAGTATTCCTCGACTGTCATTTGGCGGATGCTGTCGATTGCCATTGTCTTTCCTCGCGCTCGCTATTCGCGGAAGTATAACATTTTCGCCACAAAAGAAGCGATTGAGCCGGACGGGTGAGCGGCGCTTAGCGAAAAGCTGGGATGATCTTCTCGCTGTATTCGGCCACGGCGCGCTCTTCTTCGCCGCGTTAAAGGTTGATGCCGGCGTACACTTCCGCCAGCGGCAAATCGCATTCCAACGTCGGCAGCGGCACGATGGCGTCCAAGCCGGCGTATGCTTGAGAATGCCAACTGTCGTCCCGGCGCGTGTCCACTTCAACTTGCGCTTCGCTTTGGTCGATGATGAGATAGACCTGAAGCGAGGCGATGCTTTGGTACAAGTCGCGCTTGAAGCCGCGGTCGTAGTCTATTGATGAGGGCGAGGTCACCTCGGCGACCAGCACGGGGTTAAACAAGTTAATCGACCGCGCGTCGGTTTCAGGCGCGCCACAGACGATGCTAATGTCGGGATATAGATAACGCGTTGGGCTGATGCTATTCCGAACATTACCCCCAAACACCAGGCAATCTTTTCCGATTAAGCGCTGCTTGAGAGCGAAGCCTGTATTCATAATGATTGCTCCATGATTGAGCGTTCCACCCGTCATCGGAATCACCTCGCCGTCAATGAATTCGCTTTTGTATTCGCTGGCTTCATCGAAAGCGAAGTATTCCTCGGCCGTCATCTGGCGGATGCTGTCGATTGCCATGTTCAGTCCTTGTCTTCTAACTGTCGCTGCCCGGTATTCTTGTACTTAGAATCTCCTAATCAGGGAGGGCGCTGTCAGCCACGGCGCGCTCATCCTCGCCGCGTCAGAGCTCGATGCCGGCGTAGATTTCCGCCAGCGGCAAGTCACAGCCCAAAGACGGCAAGGGGATGACGGCGTCCATACCGACGTATTCTTGAGAATGCCAACTGTCGTCCCGGCGCGAGTCCACTTCAACTTGCGCTTCGCTTTGGTCGATGATGAGATAGACCTGAAGCGAGGCGATGCTTTGGTACAAGTCGCGCTTGAAGCCGCGGTCGTAGTCTATCGTAGAGGGCGAGGTCACCTCGGCGACCAGCACGGGGTTAAACAAGTTGATGGAGCGCTTGTCAAGCTCCGGGTCGCCCCTGACGATGCTCAGGTCTGGATAGAGATAGCGCGAAGGGCTGACTCCAATGCGCATGGCGCTACTGTAAATGTGATAGTCGCCTCCCCTCAGGCGCAGCCCCAGCGCGAAGCCAATGTTCCACATGATTTCCGCGTGATTAGCTGTCCCGCCCGTCATCGGATATACCTCGCCGTCAATGTATTCGCTTTTGTATTCGCTGGCTTCATCGAAAGCGAAGTATTCTTCGACTGTCATCTGGCGGATGCTGTCGATTGCCATGTTCAGTCCTTGTCTTCTAACTGTCGCTGCCCGATATTCGTGTAATTAGAATCTTCTAATCAGGGAGGGCGCTGTCAGCCACGGCGCGCTCTTGCTCGCCGCGTTAAAGTATGATGCCGGCGTACACTTCCGCCAGCGGCAAATCGCATCCCAGCGCCGGCAGCGGCACGATGGCCTCCAAGCCGGCGTATTCTCGTGACTGCCAGGCGGCGTCTTGGCACTCAAATAATTCTACCAGCGGCTGCTGCTGATTAATCACCAGATAGATCCGTAGAGAGGGGGTGCTTTGATAGAAGTGAAGCTTTGCGCCGCGGTCGTAGTCTATTGATGAGGGAGAGGTTACCTCGGCGACTAGCAGAGGATTGAACAAGTTGATGGAGCGCGCGTCGGTTTCAGGCGCGCCGCAGTAGACGCTGAAGTCGGGATATAGATAACGCGTGGGACCGACGCGGATGCGCATGGAGCTGGTGAGTACTCGGCAGTCGCTGCCTTTCAGCCGCTGCCCCAATTCGCTGCTCGCGTTATACATGATTGCAGAGTGATTGAGCGTTCCACCCGTCATCGGAATTACCTCGCCGTCAATGTATTCGCTCTTGTATTCGATCTCCTCATCGTAGGCGAAGTATTCTTCGACTGTCATTAGGCGGACTCTGTCAATTGCCATGTCTTTTCTCGCTCTCGCTAATCGCGCAATTATAACAATTCGCCACGGTAGAAGCGATTGAGCCGGACGGGGGAAATGTATCCTTTTCGGTTGATACAGATACTATACCATCGAGGACACCGAGAAATGTTAGGGCAATCGCATCAAATTATTTCAACACTAAGGCGCCAAGAACTCCGAGATATATCCGAAAATATGCCAATAAAGGACGCAATGAAAAGGTGATTTTCTGCCAGAATTCATGGGCGAGCCAAGGCTCGCCCCTACAATTTGTTAGTTTGATAATAAATTCGTCATTTATGGATATTGATGCGATTGCCCGGCGAGAAATGCGAGAGCACCGAGAAACTTAATCGAGATATGCCATATTCTTTGTGTGCTTTGTGCCTTTGTGTCTTTGTGGTGAAATTTAATTTCAACCGAATTCGATACACTACCCGGACGGGTGAACGGCGCTTAGCTGAAAGCCGGGATGATTTTCTCGCCGTATTCGGCCACGATGCGCTCTTCCTCGCCGCACATCAGGTAGATATTAAACTGCGTCACGCCGGCTGCCTCCAGCGCCTTTAGCTTGGCGATGTGCTCATCGACGCCGCCCAGGATTCCGAAGGCGTCGACAATGTCCTCACTGATGAAGTCGAGGTGGTCGGCGTCTTTGTCGGCGTGTTCCTTGTAATCGTAGCCGTGGCGCCCTTCGATGTAAGCGGTCAAGCTGGCGGGGATATTGGGGCTGTCCATGCCATAGCGCTCGACGATATCGGCCACATGATTGCCGACCATGGCCGGGAACCAGCGCGTTTGCTCGCGGGCTTTGTCCATGTCACCAACCCAAACCGGCGCGGCCGCCATGATCTGATATTGCGACATGTCCTTGCCGGCCGCTTCGCCACCTGCTAGTGCTTGCTCGCTGAACCACTTGATCAAACCCGGATCCGCCAACTGAATAACTAAGCCCTCGCCACTGCGTCCGGCGCCGGCCAGCGCTTTTGGTCCGTAAGCCGCGATCCAGATGGGCAACTCGTAGCCATTGGCCCAGGTCAACTGCGCCGAGGTTTCGTCATAGGCGACTGCATCGCCGCGCACGAGGCCGCGCAGGGCATCGGCGAAGCGCTCCATGTTGGCGACCGTCATGGGCTTGCGGCCCAGCATGCGCCGCGAACTGTCGCCGCGACCGATGCCGACTTCGATGCGGTTGCCGCTTTGCAGAGCCAGCGTGGCGTACATGCTGCCAGCCACGGACCATTCGCGCACGCCCGGGTTGGTCACCAGCGGGCCAAAGATCATGTCATCGGTATGCGCCATGCACAGCGCCATCGTTAAGTAGCAGTCGCGCCAGAGCACGTGAGAATCGAAAAACCAGCCGTATTTGAATCCGGCGACCTCCGCCTGTTTGCAGAGCGCCACCGTGCGCTGCGGCGAGATATCGCCCTTAAATGTAATGCCGAAGTCCATGGAATTGCTCCTCTCGTTCCCCACCCCAACGCCCCTCCCGCCATCTCTAGCGCGCGCAGGCACAGCGCATCTGGCGGGCATCCCAAAATGAGGGCGGAGCCTAAACTCCTTGAATACCGCAATTATACCCGCCTTCCCGCTTGATGGGGGAAGGGGCCGGGGGATGGGGCTGCAGATCCCTAGCTAGCGCTGACTGTATCCTGTACTAGCTCGCCATACTGGTCCGGACGGCGGTTGAAATAGAAATGCCAGGTATCGCGCACTTCCTGAATCACACTCAGGTCCAGGTCGCGCACGATCAACTCTTCGTCGTGGGCGCTGCCCAGCTCGCCGATGAATTGGCCTTTGGGATCGCAGAAATAGCTTTCGCCGTAGAAGTCGTCATCGCCGTTCTCTTCGATGCCGACGCGATTGCTGGTGCCGACATAGTAGGTATTGAAGATTGCGTGCGAGGTCTGCTCAATGCGCCAAAGATGCTGGCTTAATCCGCGCGAGGTGGCTGAGGGGATGAAGACCATCTCGGCGCCATTCAAGCCCAGGGCGCGGGCGCCTTCCGGGAAGTGCCGGTCGTGGCAGATGTAAACGCCGACCTTGCCCACAGCCGTATCAAAGACGGGGTAACCCAGGTTGCCGGGGCGGAAATAGAATTTCTCCCAGAAGCCGGGCAGGTGCGGGATATGCGTCTTGCGATACTTACCCAGATAGCTGCCATCGGCGTCGATGACTGCGGCGGTATTGTAATAGACACCCACGCCGTCCTGCTCGTAGACCGGCACGACCAAGACCATATTCAGCTCCGCGGCCAATTGGCAAAAGCGCTGCGTGCTGGGGCCGGCGGGGACTTCCTCGGTGAAGGCGAAGAATTGCGGGTCCTGCACCTGGCAGAAATAGGGCCCATAGAACAGCTCTTGATAGCACATAATCTGCGCGCCTTCAGCGGCCGCTTTGTGCGTGTATTCGATATGTTTTTCGATCATGGAGTCTTTGTCGCCGGTCCACGACGCCTGCAGCAGCGCGGCGCGTACGATGCGTTTGTCGGTCATTGGGAGAGTTCCTTTCAGTTGCAGGTTAAAGGTATCTGAGACTGTTTTTCATGTTTTCCGGGGTTTCGCTGCGGTGGAGTTCCTGCAATGCTTTGACCGCGTAGCCAACACCGAGATTGCATTTGGAAAATAGGCGATGCCACTGTGTTCGAAACTATAGAATGACGGTTCGGTGAAGTCCGAATCTTCGGTACAAAGAACCCGACCAGCTTCCGCGGCGAAGCGCAATTGTTCCGGATCGCCAGTCCTGAGCATCTTTTCGTCTCGCGCTGCCAAGGCATCAATGCCGCGCCCCCGCAGTTGCTTTGCAATTTCCGGGTCCATGTTTTCATCCAGGTAGAAGCGCAGCCTGCTCTGGGACAAATCCTTCCGCCTTCCAACGCTCATCGAAGCGACTGGCGTATTCGATTTCAGCATCAATTTCGGTCGCGCGCTCATGGTAATAAGCCAGAGCGCCAAACACTTGAGCGAGCGATAAATCGTATTTTTCTGCGATGAGCACAGGCTCACTGATTCCGTGGCGCCACTCCATGACTATATCCGCCACGCGCATAGCTGTGCCGTCAACGCAAGGGCTGCCATACTGGCGGTCGGTGTCGCGGCTTATGAGCGCCAGGCTTTCAATGCTTGCTTCCTTGGGCTCATCAATCAATTCGCGCGCTGCTATCGCTGCTTCCGGACCTTCCGATTTCAAAATCCTTTCGAATCGAAAGTCCTCTGCAATATCCGCGTCAATCTCCGCCTTATGCAGGTGGTAGTAAGCTAGCGCTGCGTAGACCTCGGCCGTAGTCGCTACGTATCGCTTGGCGATTTCCTCAGGCGACGGCTTTCCCGTGTCATATAAATGATCTTTGACGATGCGCTTCACCTTTAGCCCCCGCCCGATAATGGTTGGCCGTCCCCTGCGGCAGCCGGGCCTGCGCCATATCAAGTTGATGCTCTCAATCGTTTTCATGATCGCCTCCGAAGAGCGGACGACCTATTAGGTCGCCCCTACATCAGTTGTTTCACGTGCTCCTTGCCACAGCGCTCTTTGCGCGGCGCGTACGATGCGTTTGTCGGTCATTGGGATGTCCCTTCACCACTATCCGTACTAGATATATACCAGCCTGTTCTTCATCGATTCAGCCGTTTCGTTGCGATGCAGGTCTCGTAACCCTTTCACCAGAGCGCCAATCTCGCGGCTCCTGAATGGAATGAATGCGATGCCAGAGTGCAGCGGATGCGTTCTCGCCAATATCAGGAAATCCTTGTCCTGTGAACAGATTACGCGTCCTTGCTTAGTAGCGAAACGCAATTGTTCCAGATCGCTTGTGCCGCACCTTTCAGCCTCTTGTGTCGTCAGGACATCTATACCTTGATCGGACAGCTGAATCGCGGCTGCTTCCGGCATGTTCTCGTCGAAGTAGAGGCCAATCTTCTGCTCAGACAAGCCTCTCTTGCTCCAGCCTGCTGGCAATTGCTGCTATGACCGCGTCGATTTCCGCCTGATGCAAGTAATAATACGCCATGGCTGCGTGGACTTCCGCCAAGCCAATCTCAAAGTGAGTGGCGGTATCGTGATCGTCGATTGCGCCTTGCTGTTGGCGCATGATCAATTCGGCCACGCTTATGTCGCTGCCGAGGAGGCAAGGCCGCCCGCCTTGCACCTCAGGGTCAGTGTAGATTAGATTGATGCTTTCGGTTCGGGGCGGCGCGCCTTCTGGCAAACCATTAGCTGGAACCGGTCGGCTTAGATACCAGTCCTGCGCTGCGTTTTCGCCCAATGTATGAATTTTTTCACTGAAAATTCTGTCCTCTTCAAATTCGGAGTCGACTTCAGCCTGGTTCAAGTAGTAGTAGGCAAGGGCAGAGTGGACCTGCAGCATGCTGAGTCCATAATAGTCGGCAATCTCTTGCGGGCTGAGCTTGTCGCAGCCGCGTCGGAATTCGGCCACGTATTTGACCTTCAGAGATCTGCCTATAATGCAGGGGCGACCTGTGCGACGTTGACGATCGCGCCATACTACATCAAAGCTTTCTATTGTCTTCATGATCGCCTCCGAAGAGCGGACGACCTATTAGATCGCCCCTACATCAGTTGTTTCACGTGCTCCTTGCCACAGCGCTCCAGCGCCCTTTGCGCGGCGCGCACGATTCGTTTGTTGGTCATGGGGCTGGCCTTATTCAATCTTTATAGATACTCGAAACGGTTTTCCATCACGTCCGCTGTATAGTGCTCAGCCATTGCCGCTAGACTTTTGATTACATAACCGATTTCGGAATGCGTATGAACAAAATACGCGATTCCCGCGTGTGGCATGCCTGACTTGGCAATCTCAACGAAATGCTTGTCATAGGTGCACATGACGCGTAGCATACTTGAGAAGCGCCACATCGTCTTCTCCAGGCGGGTGGGTTTGCTGCGCAGTAATCACGTCGATGCCGCGCCTGCTAAGTTGCTCGGCAACCGCAGCTTCCATGTTTGCGTCAAGGAAAAATCGAATTTTCTGGTTTGCCAAAGCCTTCGGCCTTAAGTTCCTCGCCTATACGGATGTCTTCGCGGATATCGGTATCAATCTCGGCTTTGTGTTCGTGATAATAGGCCAAGGCTGAATAAACTTGCGCAAGCGTGAGCTTGAAGCTTTCCGCAATTCGCTCAGGGCTACGGTTGCCATAACATTGTAGACGCACTACATCCAGTACACGTATGCCGGTGCCGACGATGCATGGGTGGCCGCCGCGAATTTTCGGATCGCGGTAGATTAAGTCAATAGTTTCAAATGTTCGCATGGGTTACTCCATATCCCTAAGTTCGGCTTGGAAATACGTCAGGCATGTTCTCGTCAATGTAAATGCCTACCTGCTGCTCCGAGATGCCTCTCTTGCTCCAGCCTGCCGGATATTGTCGTTGCCGCATCTCAATTCGGCCACGAATTGACCTTCAGAGATCTGCCTATAATGCAGGGGCGACCTGTGCGACGTTGACGATCGCGCCATACTACATCAAAGCTTTCTATTGTCTTCATGGTTGTCTCCCGGCGTGGGCGAGCTGCCCCTACATCAGTTGTTTCACGTGCTCCTTGCCACAGCGCTCCAGCGCCCGCTGCGCCGCGCGCACATTGATCTTGGGCGCGACATCGGCGTAAAAGCGCGCCGCGGTTTGCGCTGCAGTCGTTTGCGCGGCTGTCGAGTCGCTGCTGAGATCGAGCGCATAGTCGTCGGCGCTCAAGCCCTCAATCGGCTCCAGCGTGATCTCGAGCACATTTTCGCGCCGCGCCCGTTCCAGCTTCGCCCGCCGTTTGTCAGCCGCTTTTGCCTTGTCCGCCGCGCCCATTTCGCTATACCAAGCGCTGAGCTGCGACTCCAGCTCAATCGCGTGGCTCAGGATAGCCCCAAATGTATTCAGCGATGCCATCGCGCTACACCCACCGTTCGATGACGATTTTGCGCTCGGTGTAGAATTCGATGGAATCCATCCCCTGCCCGTGCAAATCGCCGAAGAAAGAATCCTTCTGCCCGCCGAAGGGGAAGGAAGCCGATGGCGCGGCCACACCGATATTGACGCCGATATTGCCGGCTTTCACGCTGTATTTGAACTCGCGCGCGTACTTGCCGTTATTGGTGAAGATGCTGGCGGCATTGCCGTAGCGGCTTTGATTCACGATGTCCACTGCTTCAGCAAAGCTATCGGCTTTCATCAGCGCGAGGACGGGACCAAAGACTTCTTCGTCGGCCATGGTGGTATTGGGCTGCACATCGGCGATCAGCGTGGGGCCGACCCATGAGCCATTTTCGTAGCCGTCAACGCTGAAGTCGCGGCCATCGACCACCACCTCGGCGCCTTCGCTTTCACTTTGCCCAATCATCGACTCGATGCGCTCCACCGCGGCGTCGCTGATGACCGTGCCCATCTGCGTGGTCTCGTCCAAGCCGTAGCCGACTTTGAGGTCGGCGACTCGTTTCGCCAGTTCGTCCTTGAGCTGATCGTAGGCATCGCCGACGCCCACCGCCACCGCCGCCGCCAGGCAACGCTGCCCGGCACAGCCATAAGCCGCGCCCAGGATATTGCTGACGCTGGCTTCGATATTGGCATCGGGCAGCACGGCGATGTAATTCTTGGCGCCGCCCTGTGCCTGGACGCGTTTGCCATTGCGCGTGCAAGTCTCGTAGATGATTTTGGCCACGGCGCTGGAGCCGACGAAGGACACGCCGGTCACATCGGGATGTTCCATCAGCGCGGTCGCCGAGGGTACGCCGCCGTTGACCAGGTTGACAACGCCTTCGGGCAGGTCCAGCTCATCCAGCATCTCGAAGAGGAACTCGGTGCTCAAGGGCGTCTGCGGCGATGGTTTCAAGATAAAGGTATTGCCACAGGTGATAGCTGTGGGTAAGAACCAGAGCGGCACCATGATGGGGAAATTGAAGGGCGTAATCGCCGCGAAGACGCCGGCCGGCTGCCGCACGGTTGTTTCGTCAATGCCGGAACTGATGTCTTCCAAGCCGTCGCTGCGCATAAGCACCGGGACGCTCATGGCGAAATCGATGCTTTCGATGGCGCGCCGCACTTCGCCACGCGCTTCGTCCATCGTCTTGCCATGCTCGCGCACGACAATCTGCGCGACTTTCTCGAAATTGTCCTCCACCATAACCTTGAAGTGGTGCATATATTGCGCCCGCACCAGCACGGGTGTGCTGCGCCATTCGTCAAAAGCCGCTTTAGCCGCGCTGACGGCCGCGTCCACATCCGCCCGCGTTGAATCAGGACAGCGCGCCAGCAACTCGCCGGTCGCCGGGTCATGCACGGGTGTGAGGTCTTTTGATTCGGATTCGACCCACTCGCCATCCACGTAATTCGATATCGTTCTGCTCATTTCATGCTCCTTCTGGCGACTAGCTCATTCATTATGATGCGCTTGCGCTTTTGACCTGTATCATACTCGATTGGTCACAGTCTCTTGGATACGCTCTGCCGCTAATGTACAATCCTGACAGTAGCCATATTGTACATCATGGAAACGCCTTTTCGGGCATCAGAAATTTGCTGGCATTCAAGGGTTCTGTTGGTTTCGTAAGGCTTAGGCTCAATGAAATCTCGCTGGTAAATCCGCGGCTGATGAGCCTTGTATATGTACAAAGTGTAGCAAATTTGCCACTTTGCTTGGTCACAGTGTTCAAAGATGTTACACTATAGTTTATTCCATCGCCGCTGTGCAAGCGTTGAAACGTAATACGGATTAGGACAATGCATAATACGGAGCAAGCCACTATGTCGAAGACTGCGGCAATCATGGAACGCTACAGCAAGGTCATGTTCCCGGCGGCGGCGCCTTATCACGGCGATACTCCGCTGGTGGCGGACCGCGCCAAAGATCAGTACATCTGGGATATCGAGGGAAAGCGCTATCTGGATTTCTTCGGCGGCATCCTGACTGTCTCGGTCGGGCATTGCAATGACGAAATCACCGAGCGCACGCTGGCTCAGCTGCAAAAGCTGCAGCACACCTCGACCATATACGTCAACGAAATCATGGTGCGGCTGGCGGAGAAGGTGGCCGAGCTGACGCCGGGGCGTCTGCAGAAATGTTTCTTCACCAACAGCGGCACGGAAGCCAACGAGACAGCTGTGCTGGCCGCCCGCATGTACACCGGCAATCCGGTCGTCATCACGCTGCGCCATGCCTATTCCGGGCGCTCGATGCTGGCGATGAGCCTGTCGGCGCAACAGCCCTGGCGTTTGGGCGGCGTGGTTGACCCTTATGTCAAACACGTGCGCAATCCCTATACATTCCGCGCGCTCAAAGGCATGACGCCAGAACAGGTGGTTGACCTCTGTGTGCAAGATCTGGAAGAAACCATCGCCACCGGCACCGAGGGCCGCATTGCCGCCTTTATGGCGGAGCCGATACAGGGCGCAGGCGGGTTCATCGTGCCGCCTGAGGACTATTTCCGCCGCGTTTTGCCCATCGTCAAGGAGGCGGGCGGCATCTTTATCGCGGACGAGGTGCAGACCGGCTGGGGGCGCACCGGCGGAAAATGGTGCGGCATCGAACATTGGGGCGTCGAGCCGGACATCATGACATTCGCCAAAGGCATGGGCAACGGCAGCCCCATCGGCTGTACCATCGCCACGCCGGAAGTCGCCGATGCCGTCGCTGGCTTGACCTTCTCCACTTTCGGCGGCAATCCGGTGACGATGGCGACGACCTTGGCCACCATCGAATACATGGAAGCGCAGGACACGCCCAGCAACTGCGCCATACAGGGCGCGCGCATGGCCGAGCGGCTGGCGGAATTTGAAGCGGAATTCCCCATAGTTGGCGAGGCGCGCGGGATGGGGCTGATGCAGGCCCTAGAAATTGTGCAGCCCGGCAGCAGCGAACCGGACGCCCCCCGCACTGCTGCCTTCGTCGATACTTGCAAAGAGATGGGGCTGCTGCTGGGCAAGGGCGGGCTTTACGGCAACGTGGTGCGAATCGCGCCGCATCTCAATGTCTCGGATGAAGATGTCGGCCTGGCTCTGGACATCATCGGCAGCTCGCTGGCGCAAGTATCGTGATGCGCGTCGATATGTAGGGGCAACGCGCTTTTTCGGCATCACGATAGTTTTGCCACCGAGGGCACAGAGGGTAATTTTGGGGAAACATGGCGACTGGTCGAGTAATGGATGAGCCGCAGTTGTACCGAATCTGTCTTTGAAAGGGCATGATACCTACGCTCTGTGCCCTCTGTTTGACTCAGTGTCCTTGGTGGCAAAGGCGTCGAAACCACGCCAATGCCTAAAGCCGGCCGCCGACACAGCAGCGGACAAGCCTGGTAGGGGCAACGCCCGATTTGGAAAAGATACATTCTGGAAACGCGATCTGATTCCCGATGAACGCTATCACGGCAGAACCAGCAAGCGCTGACAATAGCCAATCGCCTTGGCGGAAGCCGACGCAACTTGGCTTGACGCTGCTGGCGCTGGCTCTGGCGCTCAGCTTGTGGAGCAGCTTCGGCGGCTTGGCGCTGGATGACGACGCCATGCTCGAATCGACCTTGGGCCGCCTGGCGACCTGGATGGCGGACCAGACCGAGAACGAGCCCGATGAGATCCTCTCTCCGCTGGCGAAATACGCCGATAACTGGGCAGACGAATTGGGCCAGGAAGCGCTGGACGCAGAAATCTTGTATACCAGCATACGCAACATAAGCAACGCATATTACGGGCTGATTGTCGTTCTGCTAGTCTATACCTTGATGGCGATTGTGCTGCGGCCGCGACGGGCGCCGGCAACCGCCTTCGCTGTGATCCTGCTGCTGGACCTGCTGCTTTTCCTGGTCCCGTCGCTGGCGGGGCATAACGCGCTGTCGCTGCTGGTCTACGCTATTCTGGCGCTGCTGGCCGCGCTGATCATTTCCCCGGGCAAGATTGGCCGCGTAGTGGGCTTCTTTGTGGCGCTGTCGATTTTGCTGGTGGGCTGGGAGGCCAGCAAAGCCTTCGCCGATTCGGTGAAATACAAGATTCTGCTGCCGCAGGAGAGCTGGCAGTATGAGGCGCTGCCCACAATGGAGCAAGCGCTGGCGGCACTGGCAAGCGGCGCGGTTGACTATGTCATCGCCGACCGCAAAGATCTCGACGATCTCATGCCGCCGCACCCGCCCGATGACGATGACACAGCAGCGCTTCCTTATCAGGAGTTGCGTTATCTGGCGCGGCTGGACCGTAGCGAAGGCGTCGCATTCTTGCCGATTACGCCGGCATTCCCCGGGCGCTTGAGCATCGCGGTTCGCGCGCAAGAGGCCGGAAAAGCAAGCGCCGCGCGCGATGTTTTGGGTGGCGCCATCGCAACCATTGAGGGCGAATTCGCTGATGAGCGCTTCCTTAGCTCGCCGCGCAGCCTGGTGCTGCTGGATTTGAAAATCCTCAACGACCTCAACTTGCCGCATTTGCAGATGATCGCGGAAGCTTTCTTGCAGCCGGCGCGGCGCAATGGTGAATTGCTGCTGCTGCGCATCTTGACGGACGCCGGCATTTATACGCTGAGCGAGGCGATTTTCGGTTTCGTATTTGGCGCGGCGCTGGGCTTTGTCCTGGGCGCGATATTCGCCCACTCGCGGCTGATGGAGCGCGGCTTGCTGCCCTATGTGGTGGCCTCGCAGACCGTGCCAATCCTGGCGATCGCGCCGATGGTGGTGATCTGGCTGGGCGCGGGCCAACTCTCGGTGGCGGTCATCGCGGCTTATTTGACCTTCTTCCCGGTGACGATCAATACGCTGCGCGGTCTGCAATCGCCCGCGGCGGAGCAGGTTGAACTGATGCGCTCTTACGCGGCGGGCCGCTGGACGATCCTGTGGAAGCTGCGCTTGCCGGCGGCGCTGCCCTTTATCTTCACCGCGCTGAAGGTCTCGGCGACGGCCAGCGTCGTCGGCGCCATCATCGGCGAATTGCCCTCCGGCATCGGCGATGGCTTGGGGCGGGCTATCCTGGATTTCAGTTCGGACTACAGCTTGGTGTCGACGCCGAAGCTCTGGGCCTCCATCGTCATGGCGGCTGCGGTCGGCATTCTGTTCTTTGTGACGGTTACGCTGGCGGAGCGCTTCGCTTTGCGGGGTTACGTTCGTACTGTGGACGAAAGAGTATAAACTATGGTTTTCGCCTTCGTTTCCCCCATCCCCCAGCCCCTTTCCCCTCCAGGAGGGAAGGGGAGCTTGCCGTTCGCTGACAAGTTGCTTAAGCCCCTCCGTCATTTTGGGATGCCTGCCAGTGAGTTGGCAGGAGGGGTTTGGGGTGGGGGACACTATCCATGATCGCCATCTCGGCGCAGGACCTCAATAAAGTCTTTAATCCGGGCACGGATGAAGAAGTGATCGCGTTGCAGGGTATCAACCTGGAGGTTGAGGCGGGCGAATTCATCTCGCTGATCGGCCCCTCGGGCTGCGGCAAGTCGACGCTGATGCGACTGGTGGGCGACCTGCTGCAGCCCAGTTCGGGTACCATGCTGGTCAACGGGAAGTCGCCGCGGCAAGCGCGCCTGGATCGCGAGTATGGCATGGTCTTTCAGGCGGCGACCCTTTACGAATGGCGCAGCGTGTCCAAGAATGTCCAGTTGCCGCTGGAAGTGATGGGCTACTCCCGCGAGCAGCGGCAACAGCGCGCGCAAGCCATGCTGGATATGGTTGAACTGGGCGCCTTTGCCAATCATTTTCCCTGGCAGCTTTCCGGCGGTATGCAGCAGCGCGTTTCGATCGCGCGCGCCCTGGCCTTCGACCCCTCCGTGCTGCTGATGGACGAGCCTTTCGGCGCGCTGGACGAATTCACGCGCGAGCGCATGAACCTGGAGCTGCTCAAAATCTGGGACCAGACGGGAAAGACGATTATCTTCGTCACCCACAGCATTTCCGAGGCGGTCTTTTTGTCGAATCGCATCGTGGTCATGTCGCCGCGGCCGGGCCGCATCACCGAAATCGTGGACAATACGCTGCCGTATCCGCGTGACTTCAATACCCGCAGCGACCCAGCCTACATCCAGTTGGTGGCGCGCGTGCGCGATCTGCTGCGCGACGCGATCGGCTCGGATGCGGCGCAAGACGAGGGGGAGGCCTGATGGCGCTGGCTGGGGCGAGCAAGGCGGCAACCCTGCGCGGTCGACTGGGCTATTACTTCCCGACCATTGCCATCGCCGTGGGCGTGATACTGGCTTGGGAAATCCTGGTCGTCGTGTTTGATATCCAGCAGTTCCTGCTGCCCAAGCCATCGGCGATATTCGGCGAATTCATGCATCAGGTGAATCTGTGGCTGGCGCCGGGCGAGCGCTCCATCCTCTTTGAATCGAGCGGCGCCACCTTCTGGGAGGCTTTCGGCGGCTTTATTATCGGCTGTGGCGGCGGTGTATTGGTCGCGCTGATTACCTCGCGCTGGACCATCGTCAGCGAGGCGACCATGCCCTTCGCCATAGCGGCCAATTCCGTGCCTATCATCGCCTTCGCGCCCATCATGAATAACTGGTTCGGCATCACCAACCCGGCTTCCAAGATGGCGATTGTGGCCATCATCGTCTTCTTCCCAACCATGATCAACACCGTTCGCGGCTTGACGCTGGTGGACGCCAGCCAGTTGGAATTGATGCGTTCTTACGCGGCCGCGCCCAGGGATATCTTGCTCAAGCTGCGCATACCCAACGCCCTGCCTTATATGTTCAGCGCTTTTCGCGTGGCCAGCGCCCTGAGCCTGATTGGCGCAGTCGTAGCCGAGTTCTTCGGCGGCCCGCGCGCCACCCTCGGCGTCTACATCACGCAGGAAGCCTCCGCCTTTGATTTCGCCAAAGCCTGGACGGCGATCATGATGGCCTCGATCATCGGTATTTCGTTTTATCTGGTCGTGCTGTTTGCGGAGCGGCGCTTCATGCCCTGGCATGTCTCGCTTCGCGGCGATTGATTGACGAGGACTATGAATGCCTCAATCACTAGCGCGCCAATATTTGGATGTCCGCTCTAACTATTCAATTTCTGTTTTCAATCAGGCGCCAGGCAGCTGTTGAACGATGTCAATAAGGAGCCGTCGTATTTCTGCAATCTCGTTTAGGGTCGTATTGTGCAAGTGCAGCATGAGTCCGCCCAATAAACCGCTTATTGTCGTCAACAGAGCGATGTACAGCCACAGTAGCGCCCGGTGCAGTTCCGCCTTGGTCGCGGCATGTTGAGAACGTTCTTCCAGCGTGGCGATGCGTTCCTTTGCTGTAGCGGCATTCTCCACCGTGCGGACTGTATCATTGGCATTCACAGCTTCCATGTGCGTGTCCATGAAGTTCTAAATCAACGAATAGATTATAACAGAATGTAGTCTATTCCACAGAACTTTTTATATTGTCTGCAGGGAAATCTCATCAATATGAATCTGCGAAACTACGAACATTGTTCAAACTTAAATCTAAGCACAGAGACACAGAAGTAAGTGCGAGTAAATCATGCAAATTCTTACCACCGAGAGCACCGAGGATACACCGAGGATACCGAGTAAAGCGGTTTAGAGATTGTTTGCCGGCGACAACTTCCATTTGATTGATGCCTAAATCGCGGCGTTATCAAGATAATATTGATCCCTCTGTGTTCTCTGTGTACCCTCGCTAGCCTCAGTGGTGAAATATTTTTTGATGCGATTGCCCGGGGGCGAATGAGCGAAATGTTTTAGTTAGTCCGCGCATGGGCTATAATCCAGCCTAACGCGATTGAAATTTTGTCAAAGTTGATGGAGGAAAACAGCATGCGCAGAGTACTTGCTATACTTGTCGTTCTTGTACTGATTTTGGGCTTGTCCGCCACCGCGGCGGATGGCCATCTCACGCCGGTCAAGCTGCAATTGCAGTGGGTGGCGCAATCGCAATTCGCCGGCTATTTCGCCGCCGTCGATCTCGGCTTCTATGAGGACGCCGGACTGGATGTAACGATTCTTGAAGGCGCGGTCGAGATTGTGCCGCAGCAAGTGGTGGCTTCGGGTGGCGCGGAATTTGGCCTGGCTTGGGTGCCAAAAGTGCTGGAATCCAACGAGCAGGGCGTCAACCTGGTTAATATCGCCCAGGTCTTCCAACGCAGCGGCACGCTGGAAGTGTCCTTCGTTGATACCGGCATCGAATCGGTTGATGACTTCGCCGGCATGCGCATCGGCACTTGGGGCTTCGGCAACGAGCACGAGCTTTTCGCCGCCATGCGCGCTGTCGATATCGACCCCGAAAACGCCGATGACGTCACCATCATTCAGCAGCCCTTTGATATGTCGCTGCTGCACAACGGCGAGCTGGACGCGGCGCAAGCCATGACCTACAACGAATACGCGCAGGTGCTGGAAGCGGTCAATCCCGATACTGGCGAGCTGTACCAGCCCGAAGATCTGAACGTCATCAACTTCAACGACGTGGGCACCGCCATGCTGCAGGATCATGTCTTCGTCAACGCCGATTGGCTGGCGGAAGAGGGCAATGAAGATATCGCTGTCGCCTTCCTCAAAGCGAGCTTCCAGGGCTGGATCCACTGCCGCGACAATCCCGATGAATGCGTCGAGATTGTGCTGGACAACGGCTCAACCCTAGGCGAAAGCCATCAGACCTGGCAGCTGAACGAAATCAGCAAGCTGATCTGGCCCTCGCCCGCCGGCATCGGCATCATGGACGAGGACCTGTGGGCGCAGACGGTGGCTGTTTCGATTGAGGGTCTGGTCATCAGCGAAGAACCGGGCATGGACGCCTTCCGCAGTGACCTCGCGCAAGCGGCGCTGGACTCGCTGGCGATGGATGACGTCGATGTGACCGGTGATATGTGGGAACCGGTTGAGGTGGAGCTGCGTCCCGGCGGCGAATAGACTTTTCACCCTCACCCCAAAACCCTCTCCCATCAAGGGAGAGGGGTTTCACTGCACGCTCGCTCGGGCGGGTGTGCTACTTCTCTCGTTGTGGGGCGCTTGCCCTAGCTGCCGTGCATGGACCGCTTCCGCGCCAACATGCGCGTGCGCGCTTCGGGGCTGCCATCGTGGCTGGTGCCATACCAATGATCAAAAGGCATGCCCATCTCGCCGTAGTTGCACCTTGCAATCCCCCCCCCGCTGGTACAGTCGCAATCAAGCACGTAAACGAAATAGCTAGTTATGTTGAAAGGGATGCAGAGATGAAATCCGTGAGTTTCCGTATTTTGGTCACACTATTGTTACTCTCGTTGCTAAGCATCACACCCTTGGTCTCGACTGCCCAGGACGTTTCCGGCCCCTTGAGCTTCCTGAGCTGGATGCCGCTAACCCAGATAGAGCCGCTGCTGGACGCCTTCTCGGCGCACTATCCCGATGTGGAGATCGATTTCCAGAATGTGCCGGCGGGACCCGAATTTCAGCAGCGCCTGCAGCTATTGGCGGGCGCCGGCGAGCTGCCCGATATGTTCCACATCCCGGCGCCGCTAACGCTGATGGCGCAAGCCGGTCACCTGGCTGATATCAGTCATCTGGAAGTTACCCAGGGGCTGCCCGAGGGCTACACCTCCTATTACACCTATAACGGCAGTATCTATGCCTATGCGAACGATGCCTGGATAGGCGGCATCTTCTACGACAAGGATCTCTTCGCCGAAAACGGTCTCGCCGTGCCCGAGAGTTACGCCGATCTTTTGGAGGCGGCCGAGGTGTTCCAAGCGCAGGGCATCAAGCCGATTAGCTTCGGCTCCGGTAATCTGGTTGACCTGGTCTTCATGCTCCACGGCGCCGAAATCTTGTTAGACGACCCCAGCTTCAATTCCGGGATCGATAGCGGTGAAACCACATTTTCCGAGGGGTATCTGAATGCCCTGAACACCTGGAAGACGCACTGGGTTGATACGGGCTACGTCAGCCAGGACATGGCCGCGATTGATGATCCCCAGCGTATGGACGAATTTGCTGTCGGCGAAGCCGCGATGACCATCTCGGGTCCCTGGGCGGTCGGCGGTATCCTCGAAGCCAATCCGGAGCTTAATCTTGGCGTCTTCCCCTTCGTCGGGGAGACCGCTGAGGATGTGTTCACGCTCGGCGCTGTGAACGTCGGTCTGGCGATAAGCGCCACAGCGGAGAATCCGGCCGCGGCGGAAGCCTTCATCAGCTTCGTCGGTTCGGAAGACGGCGTACTCATCTTGCAATCGGTCACTGGCAATTTCCTTGGCGTCGAGGGCGCAGAGTACGAGGTTCATCCTGTCAATCAAGTCATGGCGCCCATCGCGGCGAAGGGCAATTTTTCCTTCCCGCCCATCTACTGGACCCATTTTGGCACACTGCATCCAATATTCGTCAAAGGCACGCAGGAGATCGTGCTGGGCGTGTTGACGCCGGAAGAACTCGTGGCTGAACTCGATGCCAAACAAACCGAGTTTATGGAAATGGATAGCTAGGCGCCGACGCATTGCGCAAAGAGCGAAAGAAGAGCGACGGCAGGTCTGTAAGTGCGCAGACCCTGCCGTCCTTGACATAAGGGCGCAACGCAGCGCGCCTGTTAACCCACACGCTTGTCCAACCATTAGAGTTGCGAGATTCTACCCAAGCTGAAAAGAGGATATCCCTTCCGAAATCATGAGGAAAACACCCGCAGAATCCCTTCAGTGGTTGAGAATTGAATTTCCCTGGCTGGTTCTAGTCGCGCCGGCGTTTGTAATTTACACCGTCCTGACCATCGTTCCACTCGTTCAAACATTCTTGTATTCATTCACCAATTTCAGTGGTCTGGCGCCCAACCCTGATTTCGTGGGCTTGGATAACTACGTCCGGGCTTTATCCACCCGCGCCGTATCCACCTCTTTTTCCAATACCATTATCTACGCAATCGCGGTGCCGATTATCATCACGCTGTTGGCGATTCCGCTGGCGCTGCTGCTGGATTCGCAGATGCGCACGCGCAACCTGCAGCGGGCGATATTCTTCTTCCCGTCTGTCATCAGCGCCCTGTTTCTGGGTTACATCTGGAATTTCGTCTTATCGCCCTCGTCCCAGGGCTTGGTCAATAGTCTTTTGCTGTCCGCCGGCCAAAAGAAACTGCTGCTGCTGGCGCATCCGCAGTCAGCCATGATCTTGCTGATCCTCGTGACCGTCTGGACAAGTACCGGTTGGCATGCCTGCATCTACCTTGCCAACCTGCAGGTGATCGACCGGGCGCTGTACGAGGCGGCCGATATCGACGGCGCTGGCGGCTGGGCGAAATTTCGCTATATCACCTTCCCGAATCTTGCGCCCGCTATGACGATAAGCGTGCTCTTCCTGCTGCTGGCCAGCCTGAAAGTGTTTGACCTGCCCTTTTCTTTGACCGAGGGCGGGCCGGGTTATGCCACACCCATGGTCACCCAATCGATCATTATCGAAGGCATTGGTTCCAGCCGCGTTGGCTTTGCATCAGCGATGTCGATGATGTTTCTGGCGCTAATCGCGCTGGTGACTTTTTTCCAAGTCACCGTCATGGGCAGACGCGAAGAGAAGCTGGCATGAGAAAGAAATACACGCTGGCCACGCTATTCATCGAGTGCATCATGCTCGGCCTTTGCATCATATTCTTCATCCCGATTTACTATCTCTTCGTCAGCACCTTCAAGACAAAGAAGGAGATTGTCGAGGCGCCGCTGGCTTTGCCAACCAGCCTGAACCTCTCAAACTACATCCGTGCGCTGGAGTTAATGGACTTCTCCAGACATTTATTTAACTCGCTGCTCATCACCTCGGTCTCCGTCGTCCTGATCGTCGTCTTGGGTTCAATGGCGGCCTATGCCATCGCGCGGCGCCCCAACCGCTTCACGAGATTCCTGCGCTGGTACTTTCTGGTGGGATTTATGGTCCCGCTGCAAACAACCATGCTGCCGCTATTCCTGATCATGAAGCACCTGAGCCTGATCAATACCTACCAAGGCTTGATTCTTCTCCATAGCAATGGCGCAGTGTTTGCGCTTTTTTTGTACACGGGCTTCATCCGAGCAATGCCACGCGATCTGGAAGAGGCGGCATTTGTCGATGGCGCCGGCGTGCTGCGCACCTTCTGGCAAATCGTCTTTCCCTTGCTGCGGCCCGTCACAGCCACGCTGATCATCTTCAACGCGATCTGGATCTGGAACGACTTTATCTTGAGTTTTCTGTTCTTGTATTCCAATGACAAATCGACGCTGATCATGCAAGTCTATAACGGTGTTGGCTTATGGTGGACCGACTGGTCTATCATGATGCCGGTGCTGGTGCTGGCGGTGTCGCCCGTGATCGTCTTCTATATCTTCATGCAGCGGCATATCGTCGCCGGTTTGACCGCAGGCTCATTGCGGGGTTAGCGCCAGGCCCTCCCACTAGAAATCGGAACGACTCGGAAAAACGAAAACACGCCCCCATGTCGAGGGCGTGCTTCTTCAGTCAGCGTTGTCTTGCCAATCAGTTCCCATGCATGGCCCGCTTCCGCGCCAGCATTTTCTGCCGCGCTTCGGGGCTGCCATCGTGGCTGGTGCCAAACCAGTGGTCAAAGGGCATGCCCATCTCGCCGTAGTTGCACTCGAAATAGCGGTGATGCAGCGAGTGATAATACGAAGCGCCGGACTGGACCTTCACACCGTCTTTGACCACGAAATCTTCAAAGCCGCCGTGACCCGTAATCGCGGCGAAGGAGGCGTGCTGTCCGTTCATGATCATGTGGATGGGGTGCGATGCCACCACCCAGTGGATCAGCATGCAGGTGTAGTACAGCAGATGCTCGATTGGGTGCATCGACAAGCCTGACCAAGGTCCGATGTCGATGTTCTTGTGGTGCACGTAATGCGCGATTTTGTAGAAGAACTTCACATGCAGCAGGCGGTGCGCCCAGTAAAAGTGGAAGTCCCGCCAGAGCGGCACCAGTACCAGTATCACGAGGAACCAGAGCGGCTGCTCGCGCGGGTCAACGAAGGGGATGATGCCATTGGCGTAAGCCCAGAGCATGACCACTTCGAAGCCGGTCCATATCGTGCCCGCGCTGGCTATGCTCCAAAAGGCATTATCGCGAACCTGATCGTTCCACAGAAATTTCTTGCTCTTGCTCATCCAGTTTGGCGACCACTTGTATTGATATCCCTGCGCCTTATTTGTCCAAAGACGCACATGCAATACGGTCGCCAAGGCGATCAGCATGATCTGGTTGCGGGCGAATATCTCAAGAATCCAGCCGGCGCCGAACTCTTTCATGCGCGCCATCTCCGGCGTCAGGAACATCCAGGTCACGGTCGCCACGATCATGTAAATTAGATTGATAGGCCAAATGTAATCTTTCGCCCACTTGGCGATCACACGCGGACGCGGTGGCCAAGTAAATACTGGATTCGGCACGCCGAACTCTTTGTCCGGCTTCCAGTAACCGCGCTCGTCACGCGGCATGCCGTCGGCAAGACCGTCTCTTTCTACGCTTAAATTCGCCATCGTAAATCTTCCTTTAAATATGTATTCGATTCAAGCTTATCGCAGGGTTGAGGCACACGCAAACCTGCCCAGGCAAAACGAAGGTGATAATTATGGCGCCTTGCACAGTCGAATGGATTCAACCATGCCAACGCGCTCGTCAAATGGAGAAAAACATGGCCAATCGTTTCGTCCGGAAGATGGGTGGATCATTTATTCACCTGCTGTGTTCAAAATAAGGCCTTGCATAAAATGCTTTTGAAGAACAAAGAACAGGATGAGAGTCGGAATCGATGCTGTCAGCGCTCCAGCCATCTGTTGCGGGATGGTGCCGGTGCCATATGTGCCTGAGAGCATCGCCAGCGACGCCATGACCGGTCGCACATCGTCCGACTTCGCAAGCACCTGCCCAAAGAGAAAATCATTCCATATCCAACTGAATTGCGTCACGAACAGGAAAAGAGCGGGAGCTTTAGCCATTGGAAGGAGAATGCGTAGATAGATTTGAAAGGAAGATGCCCCATCCAATGCCGCTGCTTCAAACACTTCCTGCTGCATGCCGATGAAGTAGTTGCGGAAGACAAAGAGACAGAAGGGCACAGCAATTGCCGAATAGAAGAGCAGCATTCCCACGCGTGTATCATAAAGACCGACCGACTGGTACATCTGAAACAGGGGCATTAGATACATCTGAAAGGGGAAGACAGTGCCGCTGTAGATGAGCAGAAACCAGAAGAAAGGGAAGCGGATTTTCAGCATGGCAATCGAATATGCCGCGGAAGATGCTACGATGACGGCTGTCACAGAACCGAAGAAGGCGTAAATGAGACTGCTTAGGATCCCCTTGCCGATGCCTGACAATTCGGAAGCGGACCTCATGTTGTCGAGGATCATTGCAGCATTCTCTGGGAGAGCCAGGATTGCGCTTTGCGATTGCTCGATGGGCGTTTTCATACTGCTCAGCACCACGATAGCCAGTGGCAAAACCCAAGCCATTGCGAATAAGCATAACAGCCCCAGCGCGAGGAATCGGTCGAAAGAGCGTATCCGAATAGACAGTCTCTCTACCATATGGCGCTTCGCTTCAATGTCGCGCGCAAATACGAGATAGAAAATACCAGAACAATCGTAGACAGTATCACTGCCACAGCCCCGGCATAACCCATTCTCCACATGATAAAGGCCTGGCGGTACATTGTCACAGCCAAGGTTTCGGATGAGCGTCCGGGTCCGCCTTGGGTCATCACCCAGACCAGATCAAAGGTCATAAAGCTTCCGATGACCGACATGATGACGACGATCGCCGTGATCGGCTTGAGCAAAGGTAGTTTCATGCGCCAGAACAGTAAGCGCTCGCCGGCGCCGTCAATCTTGGCAGCTTCGATGATTTCTGCTGGTATTGTCTGCAAGCCAACGAGAAACAGCACCATACTGGGGCCAAGCGCGCGCCATGAGGCTGCGACGATCATCGCCAGCGTGTTTGTCGGCGCCCAAACCATCCATGGGCGCGCTAACGCGTCAAGACCGGCCCAGCGCAGTGTTTCATTCAGGACACCATTGTTCGTGTAGACATAGCTCCATATAGCGGCGACCACCGTCGTGGACAATATCGCGGGCAGATAGATAAGCGTTTTCAAAACCTGCTGTCCCGGGATTCGCTCCAAAACTACCGCTAGCAGCAGGCCGCCCCCGACCGGTAGCAGCAAGCTTCCGCCGGTCCACGCCAAAGTGTTTGTGAATGACCTTTTGAAAGTCGGATCACGGATGGCGTCAATGTAGTTTTGCAGGCCCACAAAACGGGGTGGGGTGATTAGATCCCAATCGGTAAAGCTTATGGCCAAGGTATGCGCGACCGAATAAAGCAACAGTCCGCCAACGAGTAAAAGCGCAGGCAGAAGATAAAGATAAGGTTCAGCCTTGCGGAACAGCGCCTGCGCGCGTGTGGGCGCTTTGGGAGTCGCCCGGCCCAGCCGTGTCACAGTTACCTCACTACGAAGCGGCTCATTGCTCACTTTGTTTTGTATCGCGTAACCGGCCCGCTTACATTGAGAATGATTGGAAAGGCGCTTTACACGCCTCCCCAATGCCAGATTCTATTCGCTGCCAGCGCTTGCCCAGTAATCCTGAGCAATCTGCTCCGCGCCGTCCAGCGTCGTCTGCAAGGCAGCCGGGTCTATCACAAACTGGCCGAGTAAATCAACCACCTGTTCGACGATTTGAGGCGGCGTGGCTTCCCAATAACGCGTATAAAGCTCGTACTCGCCATTGGCGACTGCATTCGCCAAATCAACCAGATGTCCCGGGCGAGTCTCTTCGGGCGCCAGCAGATTGGGCGAGTTGATGTCGCTTGTTTCCGCCCAGACGGTTTGCCCTTCTACGCCCATGAAGTAATCCGCAAACTCGAGCGCGACATCGCGCTGCGGAGAGTTTTCGGCAATCAGCAACGGACGCCCTTCAATGATCAGGCTGCGATTCCCGGCTTCAGTGATTCCTGGCATGACGAAAACGCCATAGTCCTCACCGACTATGAAACCGGCGCGCTCGAGGGCGGCTGTAAACCAGTCGCCAATCAGAAACATGCCAAAGCTGCCGTTCACAAATTCTTCCGCGGCGCCGTCCAGTTCGGCGAAGTCGCCTGGCTGCGAGAAGTAGCCCGCATCCAGCAGATCACGCCACTGTTCCATAATGGCGACCACCTGGGGGTCATTGTAGGCTGTCTCGCCGGACATCAAACTTTGATAGAGGGCGGGATCAGCGCGCACCATCATTTCTTCAAACCAGATGAAGCTGCACCAGCGACAACCTACCACATCCAGACCAAAGGGGGTTACGTCGTTGCTCTTGAGAGTTTCCGCAGTCGCCATCAGTTCGTCCCATGTGGTCGGAATTTCGAGACCATGTTCGGCAAAGATATGCGCGTTGTAAAAGACGACCCAGTAGTTGATCATCTTCGGCAACCCATAGGCGCGCCCGTCAAAGCCGAACGAACCCATCATGCTTGCCGGGTATCCGCCGTTGTCAATATGCCGTTGCCAGACATCGGTGACATCCGCAAGCAGCCCCGCGTCCACCAGGTCTTTCATGCGATAGCCAAACCACCAGTCAAAAAGCGGGAAAGCGTCGTCGGTTGGTAGCGCGCCGCGCACCGCAGCCTGGTAAGAATCCGTCGAGGAGAAAATCACCGTGTTGATGCCGATGCCAGTTACGTCAAGCGAGGCCTCGCCAAGGGCATCTTGACCTGCCTCGTGCCAGGCCGCGTCGTTCGCCCAGTCGATCTCGATGGGTTCATCTTGCGCCGCCACGCTGCCTGCTAGGGCGAGCGCAAACGACAGCGCGATCAAAATAATCTTATACATTATCTTTCTCCTTTAGTCTGAACAATGCCGATACAAAATATTTGCACAGCCGCTCCCACAGACGCGCCAGGCCAGCTTCAACATGCCACGCTCGGCTCGGCGAGCGGGGCGACGGAAATGCCAGCCTTCGGGCGATGAGAACAGATATGACCTAGGGGGGGGGTGAAACTAAGAATAGTGGCAACATATAAATATAATCCGATTGCTACAATGAGGAAATGGTAACCAATGCGCCAGTGGCTGTCAAATTTAGCTTTGCCGGGGAAATGTATCCTTTTCGGTTGATACAGATACTACAGCATTTAGGACACCGAGAAATGCCAGGACAATCGCATCTAATATTTTCAACACTGGGGCGCCAAGAACTCCGAGATATATCCGAAAATATGCCAATGAAGGACGCAATAAAAAGGTGATTTTCTGCCAAATTTCATGGGCGAGCCAAGGCTCGCCCCTACAATTTGTTAGTTTGAAAATAAATTCGTCATTTATCGATTTTGATGCGATTGCCCGGCGAGAAATGAGCGCACCGAGAAACTCAATCGAAAAATGCCATATTCTTTGTGTGCTTTGTGCCTTTGTGTCTTTGTGGTGAAATTGAATTTCAACCGAATTCGATACATTGCCGTAGCTCAAGCCCCGTGCATGGCGCGCATCCTGGCCAGCATCTTCTCGCGCGCCTCAGGCGAACCATCGAAGTTGGTGCCGAACAGGTGATCAAGCGGAATAGTCGGTTCGCCGTAATTGCACTCGAAGTAGCGATGATGCAGCGAATGCCAATAGTTGCCGTAAGAGATCTTCAGATTGTCTTTGACGACAATCTCCTCGAAGCCGCCGTGACCGGTAATCGAGCCGAAGGTCACGAGCTGCCCCCCGAATATCATATTGATAGGATGCGCGCCGATGAGCCCATGGATCAACATGCTCGCGTACATCACAACGTGTTCAATCGGGTGCTGCGACAAGCCCGACCAGGGTCCGACTTCGATATTGCGGTGATGCACATGATGCACCGCTCGGTATAGAAACTTCACGTGCAGCAGGCGGTGCCCCCAATAAAAGTAAAAATTGTACCAAAGCGGCGAAAGGAAGAGGATCAACGCGAAGGCGATTGGCTGCTCGCGCGGGTCAAGATAGGGGATGAAGCCATTGGCGTAGGCATAGTGCATCAGCACTTCAAAGCCCGTCCAGATTGTGCCAGCGCTGGCGATGCTCCAGAACATATTGTCGCGCACTTGATCGTTCCAGAGGAATTTGCGACTTTTGCTCATCCAATTCAGCGACAGCTTGTATTGATATCCCTGCGACTTAAGCGTCCACATGCTTATATGCAGCGCTGACGCATAGACAATCAACATAATCTGGTTGCGCAGGAAGATTTCGAGCATCCAGCCGGCGCGGAATTCGGTCATCCGCGCCATCTCCGGTGTCAGGTATAACCAAGTCACAAGCGCCACGATCATGAATAAAATATTGTAGGGCCACAAATACTCTTTCAGCCATTGGACGGCGGCCCGCGGCTGCGGCGGCCAGGTGAACCATGGGTTGGGCGCGCCGACGTCTCCTTCCGGTCTCCAATAACCGCGCTCGTCACGCGGCATGCCGTCAGCCAAGCCGTCTCGTTCCGCGCTTATATTCGCCATTTCGATTAACCTCTCCGCCTCAAGAATATGTATTATGCAGTAAAGTATAACCCTTTCAGGCAAGGCGTCACAAATTAGGGGATACTGAGAGCAGAGCAATCGCATCAAAATGCATCTGAGGACTATTTACCTGATACAAACTTAAACCTAACCACAAAGACACAGAGGGCATAGAGAACAGTCTTTAATTTGTATATAACGCATTCTGGTTGGGACTTCTGACGTGACCAAGATATTTGTACTAGGCAGCTATGTTGAGGCGCTGACGATCCGTGTGCCGCGCCTGCCCGCTTTGGGCGAAAGCCTTGTCGGCGAAGGTCTGGACATGGGACCCGGCGGCAAAGGCAGCAATCAAGCCATCGCGGCCGCGCGCCTTGGCGCCGATGTGCGCATGCTGGCTTGTGTGGGCGACGACGTTTTTGGCGAGCGCGCCACCCGGCTCTATGCCGAAGAGGGCTTGGAAACTGAGCATATCCACCGGGTCCCGGGCGCGACCAGCGGGGTCGGGTTCGTCAATGTGCTGCCATCCGGCGAGAACTGGATCACCGTCGATATGGGCGCAAACCTGCGCTTGACGCCACAGCACGTGGCGGACTGCGCTGAGCTAATCGGCGAGTGCGATATCCTGATGGCCCAGTTTGAAGCGCCGGCGGAGACTGTCGCGGCGGCGCTGTCGCTAGCCAAAGAATTGGGCGCGCTGACCCTGCTGAATCCGGCCCCGGCCCGCGCAGCCGACCCCGAAATGCTCAGCCATGTCGATATCTTGACGCCCAATGCCAGCGAAGCGCGCCTCTTGCTGGGCCTGCCGCCGGACGCTGACGTCGCCGCGGAAGACTTGGCGCGGGGATTGTTGGACTATGGCGTGGGCAGCGTCGTTGTGACTCAAGGAGAATGCGGCGCCCTGATTGTCGATGCCGCGGGCGCCACGCACATCGCGGCGATTCCCATTCAGGCGGTTGATGTCACCGGCGCTGGGGACAGTTTTAACGCGGCGCTGGCCGTCTCTATCGGCGCTGGAATGCCGCTGGTGGATGCGGCCCGTGTGGCTGTACGCGCGGGAGCCTATACCGCCATGCGCCTGGGGGTGATCGCCGGGCTGCCTACAGGCGCGCAGCTTGAGTGTTTTCCCTAGACGTTGCGCAATCTGAGTTTACAGGCACGACGTGCAAATCGATGCCGGCCGCCTCGATGTCCTCTCGCATATTATCCGCGATGCCGTCGTCAGTGACCAGCGTGTGGATCCGTGGCGTTGCCAGCACTTGGACCATGGCGGTGTGGCCGATCTTGCTCGAGTCGATGACGACGATGCTGCGCTCGGCTGAGCGGATCATGGCTTTCTTTACCGCGGTATCAAGCAGCTGCGAATCGGCCAGGCCAGCTTGAATCGAAAAGCCGACGCCGGAAATGATCGCCTTGCGGGCGAAAAAATCGTCAAAGAAGCGTTCCGCGACCGGACCCACCAAGGACTGCGCGGCCGCTGCTAGCGTGCCGCCTGTGCACAAGATGGCGCTATGCGGCAGCACGCGAAACATGGCTTGGATCGTGTGCATGCTGTTGCTGGCTGTGGTGAGATTCAACTTGTCTTTGAGGTAGGGGACGATGGCGCGCACCGTGGTGCCGGAATCGAGAAAGACGACATCGTCAAGGTCGACGAAGTTGGTGGCGACATAGCGACCGATGGCGCGCTTCTCAGCGGCGCGGATGGTGGCTCGTTCGATATGATGGCTCTCATTTTGCTGGAATGCGTCGCCGTCAAAAATCGCGCCGCCATGCGTCATCGTGACGTAGCCGCACGCTTCGAGCGAGCGCAGGTCGCGGCGGATCGTCATGGTAGAGACGTGATATCGCTGGCTTAACTCGACAATGGTGTCGCTGCTAACCTGCGAAAGGTGGCTGAGTATTGAGCGGCGTCTGGCTTCAGGTAACATGCTGGTCCTTCCCGACTTCATAAGCGTATCGATTTGCGGATTTGATGTTGGCGCCCGGTCTGGCCAGGCGATAGACTCTGTGTCTCATAACTTATGCGCGAAATCAGATTCGAGCGTATACTTTGAATTATGGTTCAGATGAAAATTGGGTGTGTCTATTATCGTGGACATATAAACTTCGCCAAGTAAACATGAAAACTCCCTGTCCTCAAATATTAACGATCCTTGCAGCGGCGCTGCACTCATCTCCACATAACCTCGTTGCGCGTGTGGGAGAGCTGGCGGCGCGCCCGTTCAAACAGTCAATTTCCTTTTCATAAATTGTTATTTTACGTTATCATCTAATTTTATACGATAAGATCAGGATTGCGCAACCGAATCGCTGCGAATCTTGGCTCTTGAACAGAAATCGCTAGCCATACGCTTGATTAGATTGCCCCCTGTTCGGCCGGGCGATTTACGAAGGGAGGCGGGCGGCGATCCGCGAGGCGATACGAACTGTGCATCCTTGGCGTTTGCGGCTGATAAAGCTCTGGAATACTTACAAACTGCAGTCGTATCGCCCGGTCATTCCCACCGAAGTCGACCATGCGCGGCTGCTGCTTGACATCGCCAGGCTACTGCAGCGGTCGGAAGAGCAAATTGAGACACTGTGGAGCGACTATCAAGGGCTGATGGCGGCCAAGCGCCATGTCGCCGAACTCGGACAAGTCGGCACGCTGTCGTCGGAAGAGGCTTTTGTGATTCATTGCCTAGCCGAGACCTTTCGGCCGCCCGCGCTGATTGAAATCGGCACGCACCAAGGCAAGTCGACGCGGCGCATTCTGGATGGCCTTGGGCGCCTGCAGCTGCAGACAGCGGTGACCTGCTTTGACATTGAAGACCTCGTCCGATATTTCGATCCCGGTGAAGCAACCCTGCTTCTGCGCGATGTGACCGATTCAGTTGAGCAAGACATTCTCGACAGCTACGCGCCCGGCATCATTTATCTGGACGCCCATCCCTGGCAGCTGCTGAAGAATGTGATTGAGGCGGTGCTGCGCCGCGACGACTGGTTGCTGGCGATTCACGATTGTTCGCCGATTCTGTGCAATCCCAAAATGACTATCCCGCGCGACCAGCCCAGCCTGATTACCGCCCGCACCGGGCATTGGGAGCGTCATGTCTTGGCCGAAGTCTTCGGGCTGGACGACCCTTTGGACACGCGCCTGAACGAGCTGGAAACGGATACGCACCTGATGCGGGTATTCGGCACACAGCATGGGCTGGGCCTGCTGCTGCCCAAGGCGATGCTTTCCCTTTGAAATCGCTATGACCGGGTTGACTGCGAGCGTATTCTTGCAGCGCTGCGAAGATGACTGTGAGCCTTAGGGAGCCAGGGGTGAAAAGTCAGTCGCTGCGGTAGCGTTCCAGCGTATTCTCGTTCAAGCGAATGCCCAAGCCGGCACCCTCGTTCGGCCTCAAGACACCATCGGCGTAGTTGATCGCTCCGTGCATTACCCGGTGCCGCAGCGGATTAAAAAGCTGGTTGTATTCGTAAATCAGGAAGTTGGGCATGACGGCGCAGCCCGCGATAGCCGCTGCGATGCCGATGCCAGCGCCGACGCCGTGTGGCGCGACAGTCACATTTTCCAGCATGGCCAGGTCAGCGATCTTCATCAGGCCGGTGATGCCGCCGCAGCGCGTGATATTGGGCATGATGACATCGACTGCTTCGGCTTTGAGCAGGTCGCGGAATTGATACCAACTGCCCAGCCACTCGCCTGAGACGACCGGCAAGTCAACCCGTCGCCGTATCCGCGCCAAATCATCGGCATACTCCGGATGAACCGGCTCCTCCAGCCAGAAGACGCCCAGCTTGATCAAGTCTTTCGCCAGCGCGATCGACTCTCTGACCGTGTAGGCGCCATTGGCGTCGACCAGCAGCTTGACATCGCTGCCGATGGCGTCGCGCACGGCCGCGGCATGGTCGATGTCGACGCCGATGCCGCGCCCGATCTTGAGCTTGAGCGCGCGGAAGCCCTGCGCCAGGAAGTCGCGCGCTTTGTCAGCCGAGCCATCCGGCGTTGCCATATAGGGAATCGGGCTGGCATAGCAATCGACAGTCTCGCGCGCCGCGCCACCCAGCAGATTGGTCAGGCAGTCGCCGTAGATCTTGCCGCGCAGATCCCATAGCGCCATGTCAACGCCGCTGATGCCCATAGGCGCGAAACGCATCTGCTCGTTCATGGCGGTGAAGAGCGCCTGGTGATGCCGTGGGTCGCGCCCGATGAGCATAGGCGCCAGCACTTCGTTGATATGCGCTGCTGTTCCGCGCGGGCCGGGCCGCCCCATGGCTTCGCCGATGCCGACCAAGCCGGCGTCGGTCCTGATGCGAACGATGACCGCGCCCTGGCCCAGCAGGGGCGTATTGCGCATGCTGAAGGCGGGCAGGGACAGCTCGGGCGGGACGTCGCCGTCAAAGGCCTCGGCGAAGGCTGCGAATAGGGGGATGGCTTCGACTTGGGTGATTTTCACGAGCTAGCCCAACACAGGGTTGAGATGCGACGCCGCCAGCTCGCCCGGTTTAGTGCCAGGGAGCCAGTGGTCGCGGTCGACGATGCGGTGCTTGTTGTCCAGCTCGCTAACACGCGTGCCATCGGCGTAGTAAATGACCGTCATGGCCGGGCGCAGCTTGTCCGAGTGGTTCGGCGGCGCCGAGTGCAAAGTCCAGCCACTGTGAAAGGTGGCCGAGCCGGCGCTCATAGCATCCGCCTGCGCCAGCGTGAAGCCCTTCTGTTCGACGAATTGGCGCAGTTGCGCTTCCGATTCATCCGAGATGGGAATATCGCCCAGGTAGCCAGCGACATGCGAGCCCGAGGCGAAACGCAGCGTGCCCATATCGGCGTGGATATCGGCCAGGGTCATCCACATGGTGATGGTCTTGTTCGTGGCCAGTGGCCAATAATGCTGGTCCTGATGCCAGGGCGTGATGCCGCCGCCGGCTTCTTTGAAGAGCGCCTGATCGTGATACAATCGCACACGCTCCACGCCCATCAGCCGCGCGGCGATGCGGGCGAAGCGCTTCGCCAGCGCATATTCCTTGACCTTGGTGTTATATTCCCACAAATTGGTCGTCTGCAGGAATGCGCGCCCATAGGTATCGCGGTCCTTCAGGGCGCGCGTCTCCTTGTTGCGCTCCTTGACAGTCTGCACGATGGCATCGTGATAGGGCGGGATGTGCTCGGCGGGCAGCACGTTGTCCAGCAGAATATGCCCATCGCGCTGGTAACGCGTCACCTGGGCGGCGCTGATCGGGTAGTCTGTATTTAGGATCATACTCCGGCAATCTCCACATTAGCTTTCTCGGTGTCCTCTGTGCCTCTGTGGTGAATCATCAATGATCGTGGACGGCATCTTCGTGCGGCAGCAGCACCATGAAGCCGTTGTCGTCGCCCATCATCGACTTGGTATGGTGGTTGTCAAGGCGCTGCCCGTAGAGATCGGGCCTGTTGGCCGCGCAAGGCGTGCCGAACTTGGGCTGGGCGTAGGGCAGGTGGGACGCGCCGCGCGCCAGAATATGCTCGCTGTTAGCCGCGCCGCCTATTTCTTCGCCGGCGTAGGGGATGCCATGATTCCAGGGCACGCGTGAGCGGGCGTTGCAGTAGTGGCTGACAAATGCGCGCCGAGAGCGCCGCGATGTATTCTGATGCGAGCGGTGGAAGATATGCCCGCCGAAGAAGACCACATCGCCGGGCTGCGCATTAAGCTCGACTTCATGGCCATAGTCGAGTGCGATCCGCGCCAGGGTATTGACCTGCTCGTCCGGGTGGCTGGCCGCCTGGATCGACTTGATATCGCCCAGGACGGTATCGCCTTGCCGCGTCACGCCGTCGCAATCGGGATAGATGGGCTCGTGCTGAGAACCTGGCGTTATCCACAGGCAGCCATTCTCTTCGTCCGCCGCGTCAATCGCCAGCCAAGCGCCGATAAGGGTATCGGGCTGCGTGGGGATGTAATAGGAATCTTGATGGAAGCCCTGGCCCGCCTGCCCCGTCTGCTTAAAAAAGAGCATGGTCTGCAGCGCCAGGATATCGGGGCCGATAAGCGCCTCGAGCACATCGACGATGCGCGGATGCAGCAAGAAACGCTCGGCGATTTCGCAGGCGCGGTGCGGCATGTGGATGCGCTCGTAGAATTGCCGCCGCTCAACCTCGCTGATACCGTTCGGCGGCGCGGGCACACCGGGAATGCTGCGCCGCCCCGCCAGCATGTCCTCGGTGAATGCCGCCAGTTCCGCTACTTCGCCGGGCGCGACCAAACCCTTGATATGCAAAAAGCCATCGCGGCGGAAAGCTTTGTAGTCCTCAACCTGTACCTGAAATTGTTCGTGGCTGCGCTGCAATGGGTCTGCCAAAACCATAGCTGTTTCCTCAGCAATCCGCGCCGGCTGCGCGCTGGCATTCGTTAGGTTTATCTATTGTCACAGTACTTTAACCACAAAGACACAAAGGACACAAATCCGGGAAATGTATCCTTTTCGATTGAAACAAATTCTTTACCATCAAGAGTACCGAGATTTGCGAGAGCAGCGAGAAACTCAATCGAATTATGCCATAGTCTTTGTGAGCTTTGTGTCTTTGTGGTGAAATAGAATTTCAACCGAATTCGATACACTACCCGCCGGAAACTTCATTTTTGGATTTGCCGGCAAATGGCTATACTGACAACAGTCCGCGTATGAACTGACGAGGAGATACGGATAATGGAACAGAGAACCTTTGGCAATACCGATTTGACTTGCTCGGCGCTGGGCTTCGGCACATGGGAGTTGGGCACGACGCAGTACGGCGAGATCGACATTGACGAGGCGGTGCGCGCCGTTCACATGGCTATCGACCACGGCGTCACCCTCTTTGATACCGCCGAAGTCTACGGTCCCTTCACCTCGGAAGAGCTGCTGGCGCGCGGCTTGGGCGACAGGCGCAAAGATATCGTGCTGGTGACCAAGGTCGGCTTCGAATTCCACGATGACCCGACGGTCGTTGGCGACGCCGCCATCGTCGGCCGCGATGCCTCGGCGGCTTACATCACCAAGCGCGCCGAAGGCTGCTTGAAGCGCCTCAATACCGATTATATCGACTTGATGCTGATTCATTGGCCCGATATGAAGACGCCGCACGACGAGACCATCGGCGCGCTGGAAGCGATGAAGGCCGCCGGCAAGATCCGTCATTATGGCGTTTCCAACTATGATGTGCCGATGATGCAGGGCTGTCAGGCTGTCGGCAGCCTAGCCGCCAACCAGGTCGGTTACAACCTGTTTGACCGGCGCATGGAAGCGGAGGTGCTGCCGTACTGCCTGGCGCAGGGCATCGGCTTCATGGCTTATGGCAGCTTGGCATTCGGCTTGCTGACTGGCGCGCTGAGCCCCGACACCCAGTTCGCGGACAACGACTGGCGCAGGCATGGCAAGGCTTTTGGCTTGCCTCTATTCGAACGTGAGAATTTCCTCAAGGAATTGCGCGTCACCGAGCGGCTGAAAGCTGTGGCGGCGGGCTACGGAAAATCAGTAGCGCAGTTGGCGCTGGCTTGGGTGCTGAGCCATCCGGCGGTTACCGTTGGCTTGGTGGGTATGCGCAACGAGCGCGAACTGGCGGAGAATATCGAAGCAGTCGACTGGCGCTTGACTGACGCCGACCGCGCTGAGATTGACCGTATTTTCGCCGAAGAAGGCGTGCCGACCTACGCCGATGGCCGGCAGATGACGGATGTTGCCAAAGGCGGCGAGTCACACGCGGACTAGTGGGCGCCGTCCTGTAAACCAGCCGGCGCCAGTTCACCGATTGAGCGCTCCAGGTCGGTGGCGACGCGGGCCTCGGCGTCTTCATCGACGGGCTCGGGATTGGCGGACGGCGGCAGGGGCGTGTCGAATTCGTAGGCCGGTTCGCGCTTTTGCCGCTCCCAGACCATGCGCATTTCTTTCCAGGCGCCGATCAACGTTCGCGGAACGGGCATATCGGCTTGGATTTCCTGGTAGAGCTTGCCCAGGTTGTAGCAGGGCACGCCGGCGTACATATGATGTTCGATATGCCAATTCATGCGCCAGTATAGAAATGAGAAGAGCGGATTGAGCTTGACCGAGCGCGTGTTTTTGCGGAAGTCGCGGCTGTGGTTGCGCAGGCCGCAGTGCTGCGTCAGCCCGACGAAATAAGACAGCCAGTTGCCGATGAATACCGCCAGCGAGAAGATCAGCGGCAGCACCCAGTAGCCGCTGGCGATGCCGATGACGAGCATTGAGCCGTGAAATAACAGCAGCAGGCGCGACCACATAATCGAACGTCTATGCTGATCGGGCTGATCGCGGTGCAAGGCGCGGTACCACTCGTTGATGGGCGCGCGCTCATCGGCCGGCACCAAACCGACCGCGCCCAGCGCCGTGATGATCACGGTCGAAACCAGCCCGCCTTTGCCAAAGGTGCGTCCGCGCTGCGTCAGCAGGTTCACGGTGAACATTTGCAGCATAAAGGACGATGCCAGCGACGGTTCCAGCGGCAGAAGGTTCTCGCGGTCGCCTTCCGGGTGCAGGGTGTAGCGGTGGTGATAGGTATGGCTGCTGGCGTAATCGAAGGGGTCCCACCAGCCGATCAAGCTGAATAGATACAAGAAGAATTTGTTGAGCCGCTTGGTCTTGAAGACGGTGCCGTGGCCCAGCTCATGCGGGGCGGTGCCGGTGAAGAAGCTGGTGACGGTGCCGTGCAGGAAGAGGGCGACCAGCAGCGCCAGCCACATCTCGGCCCGCCAGAAGCCAAAGACCAGCGCGCCACTGAGTATGAAGAGCCCGAAGTGTCCGCCGGCCTGGAACCAGGCTTGGGCGTCGCTGCGCCTGGATAAGTCCCGCAGCACGCCGGGGCGGGTGGGGCAGCGATACCAGTCGACGCGCAGTGTCTTGCGGACTTCCGACAGCTCTTGGTAGGCCATGATCCTTGCCTTATCTGCCGCCAGCGCTTAGCGCTCGGCCGCCAGCCCCAACCCCTCCAGGACCGAGACGGCTTCGTTAAGATCAACGCGGTTCTTGCCGTTCTTGATCGCGCGCTGCAGCATAAAAATCGCATCCTGATCGCCGGCGCGAGCCAATTCCAGCGCCTCGGCGAAGCCCTTCTCGCCGTAGCTCAAGTCGCGCGCGACCACCGTATTGTCGAAATCTCTCCAATAGTATTTCAAGTCGTCCCGCTGCCAGTGCGCGTAGATGTCTTCCCAAGTTAGACCGCTGGGACCGTGCGGCTCCAGCATGTGCTCGGCGATTTTGTCGCCCACGATCATATAGCGGTTGTCCAGCGACAGGCGCAGGCGGTCGTCGGTGAAATTGGGCAGCGCGCGGTGGATAGTCAAAGCTGGGAAGAAGAGGGCGTCGCCGGGTTCGTAGTCGATGGAATGCCAGACTGGGTCGATGTCTTCGTGCTCGGTTTCGTCGACGATCAAGCCGCCGGCGCCCAGCGCGAAATGATGCTCGAGGACGCGCTGCACCTTATGCGATTCGGGGATGACCGCCAGCCCGCCCAGCTCAATCGGGCAATCGCCGATGGGCGCCCAGCAGGTGATATTGTCGTAGCTGCCCTGGAAATGCACGAAGTCCTGATGCGTGGGCGTGGTGTGCTCGGTGTATTTGGGGAACCAGATGCGGGCGACTTTCTGCGGATGCGGCATCACGGGCGCGCCTGTCATCGCGGCCACGATGTCCTGGAATTCGGGCCAATGCGCCGAGCGGTGGAAGTTCTCGTTTTTGTAGACTTCGGCGTAACCGGCCGTGTATTCGTTATCGCCCTCGGTGTAGCGCATGTTGATATCGGCGATGCCGCGCATGGGGTCGGTGCCGGCGATCAGCCAGCCGACCTGCTGAATCACGCTCATCATTTCGCGGCGCAGCTCCAGCATCTTGTCGGGATTCACCAGGCGGCGGAAGAAGAGATAACCCTCATCGGCGATGCGGCGCTGCAATTCTAGCGGGTCATCCATGGCATCGTTGGAGATTCTTAATTGCTTGATATTGTCTGACATGGTTATTGTGGCTCACGCTTGTTTGATTGAATCCGTAAATTATAGCGTCGAATGCCGCGGTGGGCATCCTCGTCTCATATCGGGGGCAGGGCAATCGCAGCAACATCCATAAATGACGAATTTATCATCAAACAAAGAAATTGTAGGGGCGACATAGTATGTCGCCCGTGAAAACGCGAATAATCTGTGGGAGATTGACAGGGCCGCGTAGGGCGCGTAGACACAGCCCGCCGACACTGACTGTCAATCGCCCCTACATTGCCTCCTTTTTCTGCCAGAACTAGAATTAAATCTCTGTGCTCTCTATGTCTCTGTGGTTAAAGATCTTTTAATGCGATTGCCCTGGCGCGCAACTGCAGATTGTTGCAATACATCTGCACGGTCGGATATAATTCCTTTGTCACAACGATGTGAGTTCATCTATAGGAGGATATGGAAATGTTACGCAGAATCCTTTTTGCATTTGTCTTGCTGCTGCTCTTGAGTTCCATGGCTGGCATCGCCCTGGCTCAAGACGCGGTCAGCATCACCGTCCGCTGTAAAGCCAGCCCGCCGGAAGAAGATTGGCGCTGCAACAGCTTCGCCGAAGTTGAAGAACAGGTCGAAGCCGAGTTGGGCATCGAGATTGACCTGAATCTGATTCAAGACAACGCCGGCTGGGGCGATTACAAGAACGAATTCGTCTTGGCGTCGGAAGCCGGTGAAGCGCCGGATATCATCCTTTCCGGGCACGAAGACATCGGCGCCTGGGCTCCCGCCGGCTTCATCATCCCGCTGGATGATGTCATCGGCATGCACAGCGAATTCGACGATATCGTGCCCTCGCTCTGGGATTCGCACGGTTATGCCGGGCAGATCTGGGGCATCCCGCAAGACGCTGAAGCGCGCCCGATATTCTATAGCAAGCTGCTGCTGCGTGACTTGGGCTGGGGCGAAGACGACATCGAGTCGCTGCCTGAACGCGTGGCCGCCGGCGAGTGGACTTTCGCTGATATGCTGGCGACCGCTGAAGCCGCTATTGACGAAGGCATCGTCGACGAAGGCAACGGCTGGTGGCACCGCCCGAGCAATGGTCCCGACTTCCTGTATTACTACTACGGGCATGGCGGCGAAGTCATTGACATGGAAGGCAACCTGGTTGTTGATAGCGAAGCGCTGGTCGCGACATACGAATTGCTAGGCGGCGCTGTCGCATCCGGCGTTATGCGTTCCGATATCATCGGCGTCGACTGGAACGAGGTCTGGCACCCGACTGTAGCGCAGGCGGATACTGTGCTCTTCGCCGCGGGCGGCACCTGGAACTGGCCCAACTGGTCGATCAACTACGTGGCCGACAAGGGCGGCGATGAGTTCCTCTTCGAGAACATCGGCTTGACCCTGATCCCGGCCATGGCAACTGGCAATGCCATCACGCTGACGCACCCGCTGACTTACATGGTCAGCAGCGGCAGCGAGAATCCCGATGTCGCGCTGGAGCTGATCGCGGCCATCACCACGCCCGAGCACAATAACAAGCACGCCATCGACAGCTTCCATCTGGGCATTCTCAACGCGCAGTTGGAATCGGAGGCATACGCCAACAACCGCTTGCTGAGCAGCGCGCACTACATGCTGGATCACACGACGGCGCTGCCCAACCATCCGGGTTGGAACGCCTGGTCCAATGCCTACTTCCTTGGTATCCAAGCTGTTGAGACCGGCGAAGCCGACGCGGCTGGCGCGGCCGATATCGCTATCGCGCAGATGCAGAACGAATTGGGCGACGGCATCACGGTGCGTTAGGGCCGACCCCCACTCTCTCCTCCTCTCCAAAACATCGGAGAGGGGGAGGGTCTGCACGGCGCAGGTATGCCTGTTTTGGTGGGCGAGCCAAGGCTCGCCCCTACAATATTCGACGGATTGTGGCACCGGTAGGCTGGCGAATTCCGGTGCATTTCAAGTGCGTAGACAGCGCGAGACGGCCTAATGTCCCAGCGAACCGAGAAACGCGAAGCTCGTAGCCGCGGCAATGCCTTGCGCGCGCATTTGAGCGCCTATGGTTTTTTGGCGCCGGCCGGCATCCTCGTGCTCATCTTCTTTATGATACCTGTGGCCATCATCTTGTATTTGAGCGTCACCAATTTGGCCAGCTCCAACTTCACCTCCGACCTTGCCAAGATGGAGTTCATCGGCTTAAAGAATTACCGGACGCTCTTAAACGATCAATTCGCGCGCAAGATATTCTTTAATACCATCTTTTACGTGCTCTTCACGCTTTCGATTTTTAACGTCTCGCTGGCGCTGATCGTCTCGCTGCTGACGACGCATATCGACCGCGGCGCCGGTTTCGTCTTTCGCGCCTTGTGGATCTTGCCGCGCATCACCTCGCCTGTGGTCTACATTTTGATTTGGAAGCGCATGATGGCGGAAGCGCCCTTCGGCATCATCAACCAGTTCAATAACTGGATGGGGCTGCCCACTTACAATTACATTGCCACCAATCCCTGGGTCTTCGTGATCGTGGTCAACGGCTTCATCGGCTTGTCCTTCGGCATGATCATCTTCACCTCGGCCATTGAGTCGATACCCAAGGACCTGCTCAACGCGTCGCTGGTGGATGGCTCGTCCAAGCTGCAGCGCATCCGCTATGTCATCATGCCTTTGATTCGCTGGCCCCTGCTTTTTGTCTTCACTTATCAGACGCTGTCGCTGCTGACGTCGTTTGTGGAAATCCAATTGCTGACTGACGGCGGGCCCGGGCTGTATCGCACCGAGGTCTGGTCGCTGACGGCTTACCACCGCGCGCTGTCAAATTATTTCGGCAATGCACAGTGGGGCTACGGTTCCGCCTTTGCGGTGCTGCTGGTTTTGATTGGCGTGGTCCTAGCCGTGATTTATATGCGCGTCTTCCGCTTTGATGAGTTGGTGGCAGAGCCGAGGGTGGAGACGCTATGATCGCCCGCGAGCAATTATTCGAGCGCAGCAAAGTCAAACTCGACGAAGCGCCGCCGACGTTGCGGCAGGACTTGGTCGAAGCGCTGCGCGTCGGCTTCATCAGCATAGTCGTCATGCTGGCGGTGGGTTTCCTCTTGAGCGGCGTCATCGGCCCGCTGTTCGCGCTGGGCAGCGTGGAAGAGACGGTCACAGACGTCTTGACCCGCCTGGCTTTGCTGGCGCTGCCATTTGTGGCTTATATCGCGGCGGCCAGCGTGGCGCGGAACTATAGCGCCAGCGATGCGGCCCGCGCGCTGCTGCTGGCTTTTGTCAGCACGACTGTAATCTTCGTCGTTATTTCGGCAGGCCAATACGCGCTGGACTACGGCGTTTTCGCGCCGCGGCCATCGCTGCAGATGACGCTGAGCCAGACCGAAGCCGGCATTCGCGTCGACGCGATTGTGCCGGGCGGCGCTGCCGATACCGCCGGTATAAAAGCGGGCGATGTGATTACGGCCATCCGCCGCGACCAAGTCGATCTGGCGGGGCTGAACTTACGCCTCGGCCAAGCCGAAGAAGACGACCCGCTGCGCTTGCGCTTCATACGCGGCGACGAAGAAATGCAGGAGACTGCGCGCGTCGCCATCGTGGCCGACAAGCAGGTGGGCGCCTTGCTGCCGGGTTATGTTTTCGCGCTGGTCTTCACGGCTGTGATTCTGTTTTTGCCGGGCAATTGGGCGCCATATATCGCGCTTATCGGCTTGATGACGCCGCTGCTGGTGGGTTATTTTTGGGTCATCGTCGCTACCTTTTCTTTCCGCACCGAGGGGCTGATTCCGCTGGATGGCAATGACAATATTGGCGGATTCACGCTAGAGAATTGGGAGTCGATCTTCGTCGGCAATATCGCCGGCATGGAATTTAATATCTGGCCCATTTTGCTGACGTCGCTGGCCATCGCGATCATCATGACCTTGGTGGTGCTGCTGGTTTCGTCCATGGCGGGTTATGCCCTGTCGCGCATGAACTTCCCCGGGCGGCGTTTCTTCTTGTCATTCACGCTGATTCTGCACGGCTTCCCCGCCATCACGCTGCTGATTCCCATCTTCATCGTGCTGCTGCGCCTGGGTAATCTTCCCATCATCGGTGATTTGATCGGCTTCAACACCGCCGGCGGCATCGCCATGGTGATGGTCGCTTTCCAGTTGCCGCTGGGCGTTTGGCTGATGAAGGGTTTCTTCGACAACATCCCCTGGGATATGGAGCGCTCGGCTTTGATAGACGGCGCATCGCGCTTCCGCACGTATTGGGAGATCCTGCTGCCGCAAATTCGGCCGGGTTTGCTGGCGCTGGGCATCTTCGCATTCATCGGCGGCTGGAACGCCTATATTATTCCCGCGACCTATTCCATCGGCTCGGGCGTCAGCAACTTGCCGGTTTTCCTCAACGAGCTGATCGACGAAACGGCGCCGGTGGATTGGAACCAGGTGGCGGCGGTGGGCTTGTTCCAGTTGATTCCCATTTTCATCTTCTTCATCTTCGCGCAGGAGTACCTGCTGAATATCTACGCCGGCGGCACCAAGGGCAGTTCATAAGACGACCAATCAAGTAATGGAAAAATTAGCCTCCGAGGGTCGCGTAGACACAGACCTTCTTCACCGAGCAAAAGAGAGGACACCAAGGAACGCTCTTTTGCAGTTGTATGGCAGCGACAGCATCAATTTCAAGGTTGGTGGCATAAATTGCAGGAGCTTCTAAACAATATTTGAACCTCTGTGCCCTCAATTTCCCTCGGTGTCCTCGGTGGTAAAGATTTCTGTGTTTCAACTGAAAAGGATACACAGTCTATGAAAGTAACGATTGACAATCTCAGCAAGAAGTTCGGCGATGTCGTCGGCGTCGAGAACTTGACCCTGCATATCGACGATGGCGAATTTGTGGCTTTCCTCGGTCCCTCGGGCTGCGGCAAGACGACCACGCTGCTGACCTTGGCGGGCATATACAAGCCGACCGAAGGCACGATAACTTTCGGCGAGCGCGTCGTCAATCAGGTGCAGCCCAAAGATCGCAACATCGGCATGGTCTTCCAAAGTTACGCGCTTTACCCGCATATGACTGTTTTTCAGAATATCGCCTATCCGCTGAAGCTGAAGAAGGTCTCGAAAAGCGACCAGCATGACCGCGTGCGACAGGTCGCCAATGTCATGGGCATCGGCAATTTGCTGGATCGGCGCCCGGGGCAGCTATCGGGCGGGCAGCAGCAGCGCGTCGCTCTGGGTAGGGCGCTGGTCAAGGAGCCGGACATCCTGCTCTTCGACGAGCCGCTGTCCAATCTGGATGCTCGCCTGCGCCTGACGATGCGCGGGGAGATCAAGCACTTGCAGAAGAATTTGGGCATCACCTCCATCTATGTCACGCACGATCAAGTCGAAGCCATGACCATGGCCGACCGCATCGCGGTGATGAGCGGCGGTCATTTGCAAGCCTTCGACTCCCCCGACGAACTGTATCACCGCCCCAAGACGCAATTTGTCGCTGGTTTTGTGGGCAACCCGCCCATGAACTTGGTCAATGTCGAAGTTTCACAGGCCAACGGCAGCTATGTCGCTCAAGCCGAGTCGCTGAGCTTGAAGCTGGGCGCGGAACGGGGCGAACCGGCAGCCCGCAGTGAGGGCGCGGTGGTGCTGGGCATGCGGCCCGAAGACATTCAGATCAGCGCTGAGGGCGATGTCGCCGGCGAGATCTTTATCGTGGAGCCGCTGGGGCGCGAAGACCTGATTGACGTGCGCGTGGGACCGCACAGTTTCATTGTGCTAGCGAATACCGAGTCGCAGTACCAGGCCGGCGACCTGGTCAAGCTCAAGTTCGACACGGGGCAAGCGCAATTCTTCGACCCGTCCACTGAACGTTCGCTGCTCTGGCGGCAGTAACTCGCTCATGCAGGCAGATGACCTACAGCACCTGGACCGCAGCATCGCGGCGCCGGACGAGCAGGAATTGGCGCTGCGTTACGCGCCGCTGATTCGCTTTGATCGGCGTGAACCCTTTTTGCCATCCGCCGTCGGCTACAGCGTATTCCGCCATGCTGGCAAATCAGCGTCCTTTCCCCGCGACATCGCGCTGGTTGACGACATTGCCTTGGTCATTGAATACGCCATCTGGTGGGATTGGGATATTCAGCACCTCTATGAGCTGGAGCACGTCTGGGTCAGTGTTGACGCGGCGGGTGATATCGTCAACCTGGAAGCCAGTTGGCATGGCCGCTTCCAGCAGATGCGCGCTGAAGAGGGGCGACTGCCGCTGCAAGACGGCCGGCCGATATTGCATTCCGAGCCCGGCAAACACGCCTTCGCGCCATCGCCGGCCCGCCTGCTACAGCGCGCAGCCAAGACGCGGGCTAGCTGCGGCGTCCACGCCGGGAAAATGGGCGTCCACATTACGCCGCTGTCCGCGGGCATCATCACTCAGCGCAAACCGCTGCAGAATCGGCTGGTTCATACTTATCTGGAGCGCCTTCAGTTCGAGCCGACTTTCGACTTTTCCCGACAATTCGACCTGAGAGAGGCCGCGTTTGTACCCTGGCCCAGCCTCTTTGCCTGGATACCCGGGCGAGTCGCCGCTTGCTTGGCATCGCTGGCCGCCGCCATCCCAGAACAAGAACGGCGCGTACTGCGCATCGCCCATCGCGGCGCCTCGGCTTACGCGCAAGAGAATTCGCCTGAATCCCTAAAAGTCGCCGCGGAGCTGGGCGCGGACATGGTGGAGATCGATATTCGCGTGACCGCCGATGACCTGCCGGTCGTCACCCACGACAGCAGCTTGAAGCGCGTCTACGGCATCGACGGCGGCGTGTCGGATTACAGTCTGGACGAGTTGCGGCGGCTTACGGCGGGGGCGGGCGCGATCAACAGTTTTGCCGAAGCGCTGGATGTATGCCGCGGGTCGGGCTTGGGCATATACCTTGATATCAAGCAGCTCAGCCAGGGCGCGGCTCGGACGATATTTGAAGCGCTTGACGCCCAACACTATTGGAAGCAGGTCATCTTCGGCTCCTTCCGGCCGGATTATCTGGCGGATATCAAATCAGCCTGCCCGCAGGCGCAGACCTCGATTCTGTTCAACGCCGTCAATATCGACGCGGTGAAGCTGGCACAGGCCGTAGGCGCCGACTTCGTGCATCCCTGCTGGGAAAATCGCGCCGAGCAGCCGCATCGCCTGCTCACGCCGGAGTGGATCGCGGCTGTGCGCGCGGCTGATTTGGGCATCGTCTGCTGGCATGAGGAGCGACCGGCGGAGATCGCCGCGCTCAAAGCCCTGGGCGTGGACGCCATCTGTTCCGACAAGCCCGAATTGCTGCGCGATATTCCCGCCGCGGGCACAGAGAAGTAGTTCCAAGTCAATACTGAGAATGCCGTAATCGCCGCTTTTCTACCCCATCCCCGGCCCGCTCTCGCCATCTCTATGGCGAGCATCCCGAATCATTACTGAGGATAGGACAGTTTTGCAAAGCGTGGGACTCGTCACAACGGGTCAGCCAATGGCGGACCCCTACAGGCGTCATTTTGTGGGTGAAGATGTAGGGGCGATCCACTGGCTCGCCCGAATAAGCGTGCCAAATGCGCCAGTTTCGCGGCAATAACTTGACTGACTTGAACCAGGCCTGTCGTCAGAAAATCATTAGGGAAGGGTGGCTTGCTATTGTGATTGGAAGATTCAGCGAAATTTGCATCACTTACTTGGTTCTACTGATAGCGAGCCTAAGCTAGCCCTTACATCCGTCGAGTTGAGAAAGCTGTGCTTAGCTTGTCGACAGCGGCGCGAGCATGTGATAGATTTGCCGCATGACAGAAAAGCAACGCTCGAAGCGCTTTGACCTGCTGGCGCAGCGCGACATCAACAAAGAGACTTTTGTCGAGCCTTGGCCCGAAGCCGGCTTGATCGTGGCTGACAGCCCCTATGACCCGCAGCCGAGCATCGCGCTGGATGGCGGCCGCGTTACTGAGATGGACGGCGTACCCGCGGCTGACTTTGACGCGCTGGACCGTTTCATCGTCTCCCAGACCCTCGACCTTGACGCGGCGGCGGAAGCTATGGCGCTGCCCTCGCGAGAGTACGCGCGCATGCTGGCCGATATCAACGTGCCGCGCGCCGAGATCGCCCGCTTGATCGCCGGCTGCACAGCGGCGAAGCTCTGCGACATCATGCGCCATCTCAACGTGCTGGAGATGATGATGGGACTGTCGAAGATGCGCGTGCGCCGGACGCCGGCCAATCAGGCGCATGTGACCAATTGGCGCGAGCACCCGGCTTTGCTGGCGGCTGACGCGGCCGAAGCGGCTCTGCGCGGTTTCGCCGAGGTCGAGACGACCGTGCGCGTGGCGCGTTTCGCCCCCTTTAATGCGCTGGCCATCCTGGTCGGCACACAGACCGGGCGCGGCGGCGTACTGACGCAATGCTCGGTGGAAGAGGCCCTGGGTTTGCGGCTGGCGATGAAGGGGCTGACGAGCTACGCCGAGACGCTGTCGGTTTATGGCACCGAGATGACCTTCACCGATGGCGATGACAGCCCCTGGTCGAAAGCTTTCCTGGCTTCGGCTTATGCCTCGCGCGGGGTGAAAATCCGCTTCACCTCCGGCACGGGCTCGGAAGCGCTGATGGGTCGTGCCGAGCGGAAGTCGATGCTCTACCTGGAGGCGCGCTGCCTGCTGGTGGTCAAAGGCGCGGGCAGCCAAGGCGTACAGAACGGCTCGATATCTTGCATTGCCTTGCCGGAAGCCTTGCCGGGCGGGGTACGCGCGGTGTTGGCGGAGAACTTGCTGGCCTCCATGCTGGGCTTGGAAGTGGCGGCCGGCAACGACGCCCTGGCTTCGCATTCGAGCATACGCAAGACAGCCAAACTGATGCTGCAATTCATCCCCGGCGCGGATTTTATCTTCAGCGGCTACAGCGCCATTCCCAAGCGCGACAACCTCTTTGGCGGCGGCAATTTCGATGCCGAAGACTTTGACGACTACAACGTATTGCAGCGTGATATGCAGGTCGACGGCGGCGTTCGGCCGATTAGCGAAGACGAAGCGCTGGCGATACGCCGTAAAGCCGCCTGCGCGATTCAGGCCGTCTATCGCGAGCTGGACCTGCCGCCTATCACGGATGAGGAAGTTGAGGCGGCGACGCAGGCGCATAGCAGCGATGACATGCCCGAGCGCGATATCGTGCCTGACCTGGAAGCGGCCGATGCCTTCATGGCTGGCGATGCCGATTTCCTGACAGTGATACGCGCGTTGCAGGCCAGTGGCTTCGCTGAGGTCGCCGACAACATTCTCGAGATGGGCCGGCAGCGCGTGGCGGCGGATTATTTGCAGCCCTCAGCGATATTCGACGCCGATTTCAAAGTGCTCAGCGGCATCAACGACGGCAACGATTATGCCGGGCCGGGCAGCGGCTATCGTCTGGACGGCCGGCGCTGGCAAGAAGTTGCAGACATCCCGCAAGCCAAATCACCCGAGGGTTTCGTCGAGCCGCATACGGGCGAACCACTGTCGCGGCTAGTGGAGATTGGTCCCGCGGCGAAAGGGGGGCAGCGGGAAGTGGTGCTGGCGCTGGGCCCGGCTTTTGGGCGCGCGCTGAGCAAGACGATCGGCGGGCTGGAGCAGGAGGATGTGCTGCAAGCCATCTTGACAGGCATCGCCGCCGAGGGCTTGGCAGCGCGTATCGTGCGCGTCTATCATTCTTCGGATTGCGCGGCCATCGGCTATGTCGGCGCGCGGCTCAGTGGCAGCGGCATTGGCATCGGCTTGCAATCGCGCGGCACCGCCGTTATCCACCAGAAAGACCTGGCGCCGCTGAATAACTTGGAGCTCTTCCCGCAGTCGCCCAGCTTGACGCTGGAGACTTACCGCGCCATTGGCCGCAACGCCGCGCGTTATGCCCTGGGCTTGGCGACCGTGCCGGTGGCGGTCAAGATTGACAACGGCGCGCGCCTGCGATTGATCGTCAAGACGGCGCTGCTGCATCGCCGCGAGACCGATGAGGTCGACCCAGAGCGGCCGCCGCAAGAGTTGCGCTACGATTGGGAGCCGGACTGATGCCTGAAGCGAAGCGCGAGTACCCCCTGCGCCAGAATGCCGCGGAGTCTCTGCGGGCGCACAGCGGGCGCCGGCTGGGCGATATCACAGCGGAAGCGCTGGCTGCCGGCGAGTTGAGCGGGGACGATTTGCGCACCCATGCCGACACCCTGCGGCGGCAGGCTGAAATCGCGCGGGAGGGCGGCTTCCCGCAGTTGGCGGCCAACTTGCTGCGGGCGGCCGAGTTGACGAGCGTGCCCAACGAAGAGATGCTCGCGATTTATGAGTCGCTGCGTCCCGAGCGCGCTACGTACGCAGAGCTGGCGCGGCTGGCGGATTATCTGGAAACGACTTACGGCGCGCGCGAGAATGCTGCTTTCATAAGGGAAGCAGCCGAAGTCTATCGCGAGCGGGGATTGCTGCGGCGTTGAAATCATTAGCGCCCGCTTAGAGTCTCATCAAATATAGCCAAATCAAAAGCACGTATCTGCAGATATGATATATTCGTTTTGTGGTGCATCGATTAGACAGAAGGCTAAAGGATGAAACGCATTCTCGTTGCTGTATTTTCTCTCGTGGTCCTATTTGGGATGAAACCGTTTGCGCTGGCGCAAAACGGCGTATTAGTCAACAAAGAGGAAGCTCTAAGTGGCTACACCCTCATCGCGCCTCAATTCAACGATAACGTCTACCTCATTGATAACGACGGGCGCGTGGTTAATGAATGGGATGTTGGCAGTCTAACTCGCGAGGCGCATCTGCTGGACAGCGGCAATGTGGTGGTGCTGCGAGCGCCCCACGAAGAGCTGGACAATTCCCTCATTTCGCTTGGTTATGCTGTGGAGGGCGCAGTCGCCGAATATACATGGGACGGCGAAATGGTCTGGGAATATGTTTTCCGTGATCCATCTAAACGCCAGCATCATGGCATTGACTTCATGCCCAACGGTAATATCCTCGCGCTTGTCTGGGATTACCATCATATATATGAAGCGTTCGCGCGTGGTTTAGACTTGGCTATCGTCGCGGCGAGCTTTGATGATACTGCGCAACTCCTGCCCGATACGGTCTTGGAGATAGATAAAGCCAATAGCGACATTGCCTGGCAGTGGCAGGCTTGGGACCACATTATTCAAAACCTTGATGAATCCCTGCCCAGTTTTGGCGAACCGTCAAATAACCCTCAGCGCATCGATATCAACTACCAGTCCTATCACATTAAGGGGTTTATCCCTAATTCGGGGCCCGAAGATTGGATGCACAGCAACGCAGTGAATTACAATCCGAAATTGAACCAGATAATCATCAGTGTGCACAGTTTTGACGAGTTCTGGATCATTGATCGTAACCTTACGACAAATGAAGCCGCCGGTCCCGCCGGCGACCTGCTTTACCGCTGGGGCAATCCCTTTGCCTACGGGCAGGGCGACAGGGTAAATGACCGGAAACTCTTCCAGCAGCATGACGCCCAATGGATTGAAGAGGGCATGCCGGGCGCTGGTAACATCCTGATATACAACAACCGCAACAATATCGTCCGCGAAGATGAGCAAGCGGAAGATGAATACTCGTCCATTCTCGAAATGAAGCTGCCGCTGCGCGATGACGGCAGCTATGACTGGAATGTGGCGCCAGAAATTGTTTGGATGTATGACCAAGATTTCTTTTCGCACATCATTTCCGGCGTCCAGCGCCTGCCCAATGGCAACACGCTTATCACTGAGGGCGTCCCTGGTCGCCTGATTGAAGTCACAGCGGATGGCGAAGTGGTCTGGGAGTTCATCAATCCTATACCAGACCGCAACTGGCTCTTCCGCTCGCGGAAATACGCGGCCGATCACCCTGGCTTGGCGGGCAAAGATCTCTCGCCGGGGCCTGTGCTTGTTGCCGAACCGACAGAGAGCGAATGAGCGAAGCCTGGCGGCCCGATGAGCGAGACCAGCCTCGAAGCCAATATCAACACCTACTCGCGGCCCAGCGATTTGCGCATCACCGACTTGCGCATCGTCAACTTGAGGGCGCTGCCCTTTGATGCGTCGCTGCTGCGGATTGACACCAACCAGGGCATCAGCGGCTACGGCGAAGTCCGCGATGGCGCCAGCCCGACCTACGCGCTGCTGTTGAAGTCGCGCTTGCTGGGCGAGAACCCCGGCAATATCGACAAGCTCTTCCGCAAAATCAAGCAGTTCGGCTATCACGGGCGGCAGGGCGGGGGCGTCTGCGGCATTGAGATGGCGCTATTCGACCTGGCGGGCAAAGCCTATGGCGTGCCGGCTTATCAACTCGCCGGCGGCAAATTCCGCGATAAGGTGCTGATTTACAGCGATACCGACACGGTAGCCGACGGCAAAGCCATGGGCCAGCGCCTCAAGCAGCGCATGGACGCCGGTTTCAAGTTTCTTAAGATGGACATCGGCATCGGCTTGCTGAAAGGCATCGAGGGCGCGGTTTCCTCGCCGCCGGGCGCGTTGCAGCGGCGCGATGTCATGCACCCATTCACTGGTCTTCAGCTCACGGAACTCGGCATCGAGGTCCTGGTTGACTATGTCCGTCAAGTGCGCGAGATTATCGGCTACGAGATTCCGCTGGCGGCTGATCACTTCGGGAGCATCAACGTCGAATCTTGCATCCGGCTGGGTCAAGCGCTGGACCAATTCTCGCTGGCTTGGTACGAGGATATGATCCCCTGGCAGCTGACCGAGCAGTGGCGGCAATTGAAGCAGTCGCTGCTGACACCCGTCTGCACCGGCGAGGACATCTACCTCAAAGAGGGCTTCCTGCCACTGCTGGAGGCGGGCGCGGTCTCGGTGATTCACCCCGATCTGGCGACATCCGGCGGCATCATGGAGACCAAGAAAATAGGCGATTTGGCGCAGGCTTACGGCGTGCCGATGGCGATGCACATGGCCGGCTCGCCCCTGTCCTTCCTGGCCAATATCCACTGCGCCGCCGCCACCGAGAACTTCTATGTGCTGGAGAATCACTCGGTGGATCTGCCCTGGTGGGGCGATTTAATCGACGGCATCGACAAGCCGCTGATAGTCGATGGCTACGCGCCGGTGCCGGACGGGCCGGGCCTGGGCTTCAGCGAGCTAAACGAGGCGGCCATCCGCGAGCGCATGGATACGCGGCCCGGGCGCGACGCCGGTTACTTCGCGCCGACTGATCGGTGGGATGACGAGTGGTCGCTGGACCACTTGTGGAGTTGAACATGCGCATCCGCGACATCCACATCACGCCGGTCGCTGTGCCCGACCCGCCTTTGCTCAACGCGGCAGGATTGCACGCGCCTTACGCGCTGCGGCTGATCGTCGAAATTGTTAGCGACGGCGGCATCTCCGGCTGGGGCGAAATCCCCGGCAGCGAAGCCACGCGGGCCGCGCTGGAGACGGCCGCCGAGCATCTCGCCGGCATGGATCCCTGGGCGCTTAACGCGATCGAGGCGACGCTCGAAGCGCTGGCGAAGCCGGACGCGCGCGGCGCTACGCCTTGGGATCAGCGGACTTGGGTGCAGGCCCGCAGCGCCATCGAAGTCGCTTGTTACGACTTGATGGGCAAAGCAGTCGGGCGGCCGGTGGTCGATTTGCTGGGCGGCGCAGTTCGTGATCGCGTACCCTTCGCGGCTTATCTCTTCTACAAATACGGGGGCGCTGGCGGCGAATTCGGCTTTGGGCGCGACGAGTCGGCGGACGGCTGGCTAGCGGCGCGGCAAGAGGAGGCGCTTGATCCAGCCGGCATCGTGGCGCAGGCTCGGGCTATGGTCGATCACTACGGATTCCAATCCATCAAGCTCAAGGGCGGCGCCTTTGAACCGCAGCAGGAAGTCGATGCGATCCTGGCGCTGCGCGAGGCTTTTGGGCCGGATGTGCCGTTGCGGCTTGACCCCAACGCGATTTGGCGCGTGGACACGGCCATCGCCGCTGGTCGTCAACTGGAAGGCGCGCTGGAGTACTTTGAAGATCCGGTTCGCGGACAGGCGGATATGGCGACGGTGGCGCGCGCGCTCAGCATCCCGCTGGCGACCAATATGTGCACGACCTCGTTTGACGACCTGCCGGGCAGCGTGGCGCATCAATCCGAGGCTATCATCTTGTCGGATCATCACTTCTGGGGCGGCTTCCGCGCTTCGCTGCAGCTGGCGCGATTCTGCGCGGTTTTCGGCCGCGGCCTGTCTATGCACTCCAACAGTCATTTGGGCATTTCGCTGGCGGCGATGGCGCACCTGGCGGCCGCCGTGCCCAACCTGACTTACGACTGCGACACGCACTATCCCTGGCAGGACGGGCATGACCTGTTAGTGGAAGCGCTGAAGTTCGAGGCGGGTTCGCTTGAAGTTCCGAGCGCTCCCGGCTTGGGCATAGAAGTCGACCGCGCTAAACTGGCGCGGCTGCATGAGCAGTATCTGGCTTGCGGCTTGACCGAGCGCAATGACGAAATTGAAATGCAGAAGGTACAACCGGGCTGGGCATTCCTGGCGACGCGCTGGTAACGCAATACAAACTCGTCTCAATAGCGCTATGCTCTCCAAGCGCAATATAAACAGATTCCACCACCGAGCGCACCGAGGTAAATGAGGGCGCAGAGACTGGCGGGGGAGGCAACGATAGCTCTATATTCTTGCGCTTACGCTGATTTGAGAAACCCGCGCTTCCCAATCCCGCACTCGTCGTAATTTGTAGGGGCGAGCGACCCGCTCGCCCGTACGCACAAAGCTTGGATATCCTATTTTGTGTGACTTCAGTAAAACCTAGTGTGTGATTGTGTACTCGGTGGCAAAAGAACTGATGCGATTGATCTGGCTGGCAAAGGAGTACTAATGAGCATCTCAATGCCGCAACTGCTCGACGCGCTCAACAGCGTGATCAGCATTCCGCTGATTCCATATCAGGGCGCGGATATCGATTACGCCGGGCACGCCAAGAATATCGACTACACCATGCGCAACAATAGCTTGAGCGGCGGCCGACCGCGTGTGGTATCCATCGCCGGCACCAGCCTGGTTCACCATGTGTCTTATGACGATCAGGTCAAGTTGCTCGATATCGCTGGGCAGCGCATGGCGGGCGAGGGCGTGCTGATGGCGGCGCTGGCGCCCAATCCACTGCCGGAAGCGGCTGCGCTGCTGGCGCGGCTGGCGGCTTTGCAGCGCCCGCCCGATGTTTATTTGATCATGCCGCTGGGCGGGACATACGGGCCGGCCGGGCTGTATCAGACGCTGATGGCCTTCGCCGAGGAGCAGGCTGGGCGATTTGGCGCGCGCTTCTTGTACTACTATCGGCGTCCGCGCGACCGCGACATGATCATCCGGCTGCTGCAAGATTCCGTCCACTTCATCGGCGTCAAGATCGGTACCAACGAAGACGATGTGCCGCCCTTTGTCGAGGCGCTGGCTGAGCGCAAGATTGTCATCTGGGGCATCGGCGACCGCTCGACGGCGGCGGCGGAAATGGGCGCGCAAGGGCATACGTCGGGCATCAGCATCGTGGTGGGGCGCGCTTCGGACGAGATCAACAACGCCCAGCGCCGGCTGGATTACGAAGCGGCGCGGCAGATCGAAAACGAGATCTCTCCGCTGGAAGACATCCGCTTCATGCAAGAGCGGGCTTACAATTATTCGGCGGTCATGGAAGCGATAAATTGCGCTGGATTTGACGATGTGGTCGGCGGCACGGGCGGGCTCTTTAATCCGCGTGTGCCGGCCGAAATCGCGCGCGAGATTCAGCGCATCATGGCGGCGCTTGAGCACTATCATTATTAGGCCCGGTCGTATTTTCTCAGAAGGATTTCTCTGCGCCCTCTGTGACTCTTCGGTGAATCAATGGAAAAAGGATTCCAAATGAAAATCACTGACGTACAAGCCTGCGTCATCGGCCGGCAAGAGCCAGACAGCGGCGGCAGCGTCTGGACCTTTGTGCGCGTTTATACTGACGAGGGCATCGTCGGCACAGGCGAGTGCAATTCGGGCGGGCCGGGCTTCTCCGGCTTCGCTACCAAGCAGGCCATCCTGGCTATGCGCGAGCTGCTTATTGGCGAAGACCCCTTTAATATCAACATGCTCTACGAAAAGCTGCGGCGGGCCGGGCGTTACGGCGGCTCAAGCAATGCGCCGCTGATCTTCGCGCTGACGGGCATCGACAATGCCCTGCACGATATCGTGGGCAAGGCTCTGGGCGTGCCGGTGTATAAGCTGCTGGGCGGCAAATTCCGCAGTGATATCCGCCTTTATGCCGACTGTCACTTCGGCGATGAGGACAGCCCGTCTGCCTTCGGCGACAAAGCGCTGGAGGCGGTGGCTGAGGGGTTTGGCGCGGTCAAGTTTGATGTCGATTACACCGGCCATGGCAAGCTGGACGCCTGGAACTGGACGGTTGGCGCGCGCGAGATGACGCATATCGTGAAGCTGGTCGAAGGTGTGCGCGAAGCCATCGGCTTTGAGATTGACCTGGCCATCGACTGCCACGGCCACTTCGACTTGCCCTCGGCCATTACGTTGGCGCGGGCGCTGGAGCCGCTGCGTCTGCTATGGCTGGAGGAGCCGGTGCCGGCTGAGAATGTTGACGCGCTGGCGCAGGTGCGCGCCTCTACCTCCACCGTCATCTGCACCGGCGAAAATCAGTACACGCGCTACGATTTCCTGGAGCTGTTCAGCAAAGGCGCCTGCGATGTCATCATGCCGGATCTGGCCAAAGCCGGCGGCATCGCGGAAGGGATGCGCATCGCCGACCTGGCTGACGCGCACTACATCCCCATCGCGCCGCATAATGTCTCATCGCCGCTGGGCATGATGGCGGCTTGCCATGTCATGGCGGCTGTGCCCAACTTCCTGTTCCTGGAGTTTCACGCCCGCGACATACCCTGGTGGAGCGACCTTTGCGATGGCGACAAGCCCTTCGTGCAGGCCGGCGTGATGACCGTGTCGGAAGCGCCCGGCATCGGCGTCGAGCTCAATGACCGGGTAGCCAAGTCACTGCTATGGAACGGAGATACTTATTTCGATTAGGCTTTATATCCGCTCACACTAATCGAGAGACCCATAGACCGCCCATTCCTCAATAGTTGTCTCATCCTCCCGCCAGCTTCTCCAGCGCCTCCGCGATAGGCCGCCAGCCGCCCCACTTGCTCACGCGTTCACGGGCTTCAGTTGCAGTCATCGCCGTCAGCTCATCATGCGTCTCGACGCCGAATGCGATCAAGACGCGCAGCCAATTCGTGCCCGCGCGACCAGCTGCTACGTTCTCATCGTAATAGTCGCGTACCGTCTGGATGAGGCTGCCCGGCACGGTGTAGATTGGCTGTGGCACGGGCGTGTCGGTCGGCGGAGGAATGGGTGTGTCAGTCGGTGCTGGAACGGGTGTATTCGTCGGCACAGGCGTGTTCGTCGGTGCTGGCACGGGTGTATTCGTCGGCAGCGGCACAGGCGTATTTGTTGGCGCTGGCGTATCCGTCGGGATGGGCGTATCCGTTGGCGCCGGCGTATCGGTCGGGATGGGCGTATCCGTCGGCACTGGCGTATCGGTCGGGATGGGTGTATCAGTTGGCACTGGCGTATCAGTTGGTGGCGACGGAGGCGCTCCCCCTTCGATCTGCGTCAAGGCATCCACCACCGGCTGCCAGCGTCCGCCCCAGCCGCGATCGACATAAGTCTGCGCTTCGGCCGCGGTCATGGGATTGTTATGACTGCCATGCCCCAGCACCGCCAGGGCCCGCGTCCAGCGCGCATAATGATCCGTGCCAGCTGCTTGCTCGCCCCGCCAGCCTAGGATGTTTTGTATCAGGCTGCTGTACTGGTTGATTTGTGGCACGGGCGTATCCGTCGGAATCGGCGTATCCGTTGGCAGTGGCGTATTCGTCGGTGCTTGCGATTCCAGTTGCGTCAAGGCATCGGCGACCGGCTGCCAGCGCGCCGAACTGTATTGCTGCGACATTTGATTGGCTTCGGCCGCGGTCATGGGATTGTTATGACTGCCATGCCCCAATGCCGCCAACGCCCGCGTCCAGCGCTCGACATGCGCCGCGCCGTGATGACTCTCGGCTTGGTAGGTCAACAGCGTTTGAATCAGGCTGCTGAACTGGTTGCTTTGTGGCACGGGCGTATCCGTCGGGATGGGCGTGTTCGTTGGAACTGGCGTATTCGTCGGCGGCATCGGCAGGGCGAAATACGCCGAGCCGCTGACAGTAACGCTGCCTGGCAAGCTGGCAGTGAGCGCCGCGCTGTAAGTCGCGCCCGCGGTCAAGCCCGTGAAACGGTGGCTGGTCACGCCCGCGCCCAGCGCTACTGAGTCAGTGGACATGTCGCTGCCGGCGATGTCCAGCGTGTAGCCGGTCGCGCCGCTGACCGCGCTCCAGGATACGCTGGCTTCGCTGGAACTGTGGACCTGGGAGGCGACATTTAAGGTCGGCAGGGCTGTATCCGTTGGAACGGGTGTGTCTGTCGGAACGGGCGTATCTGTTGGAACGGGCGTATCTGTTGGAACGGGCGTGTTTGTTGGGATTGGAGTCGCCGTTGGCTGCTGAACTTCTGCCTGCTGAGCGTCTGCTTGTTGCGCAGGCGCATTTGACGCGGTCCGCGCTTGACCCGTCGCCGTGATCTGCCCGCTGCCCGTCAGGAATACCGTGAGTTTGAAGTCATAGACGGTATTGGCTTGGAGCCCGCCGAAGTCATGCGAGGTCGCCGAGCTTTGGTTGGTGTGAATGACCTCAAAATCGCTATAACGTCCAGTGCGGCTGCTGATGTCGACCATGTAGATTTGCGCTTTGTCGCCCAAATCGCTCCATTCGACCGTGATGTGGTCTTTGGAGATCTTCGGGAAGATCATCGCCAAGCTGCCATCGGTGGGCAGCGTTGGCACTGCTGTTGGCACTGGTGTGTTCGTCGGACTTGGCGTGTTGGTAGGCCTCGGCGTGCTGGTGAGCGTTGGCGTGCTCGTTGGCGGCGGAGCGGACAGGGTGCGGATGGTTGGTCCCAGCACATAATCTTCGTAAACGACCTTATTCCCGCGCATGCAACCTTTGATAACCACAATGCTATAATCCCTATCCGGTCGCAAGCCGCTTATGGTACTCGTTCCGCTATACCTATCGCCTCTACCTGAACTGATTACATATGCCCAGTTGAGGTAAACATGAATGTAGGGATAGGAACGACTATTGAACCCCTTCGCGCAAGCCGCGCTGTTTTCCCATAGGACTTGCGCCGAGTTATGGGTAATGTTGCTGACGCGAATGCTGGTAAGCGTCCCGTCGCCTGTTGGCAGAGCGGCGGTGCGGAAGATGGCTTTTACGCTGCCGTAGACTACATTATCCGGATGGTTTCTACGATGCGACTGCACCGTAATCGTTACGTTGTAATCGGTGCTGGGCTTTAGTTTTTCCTGACGAATATGATTGGCAGTCGGTCGGTATGTGCTACTGACCGCGTGGCTGCCATCCGTCGCCTTGAAGGTGCTGATGCGAACATGCGGGTTCGCATGGTGGTCTTTGAAATGGTCGCGGAAAAGTTGCCAATTCAATGTGACGGCATTCCAGGTGATGTTGGAAATGCGGATTTTGTAATTGTCCGGGTATGAGCTGAGCGTGTTGCCTAAGACGGGCGTCGCAGTTGGCGTGATGGTCGCCGTTGGCGTGATCGTGGGCGTGGGCGTGATAGTTGGCGTCGGAGTGATCGTGGGCGTGGGCGTGATCGTGGGCGTGGGGGTGATCGTGGGCGTGGGGGTGATAGTTGGCGTGGGCGTGATCGTCGGCGTGATCGTGGGCGTCGGCGTGATGGTTGGCGTCGGCGTGATGGTTGGCGTCGGGCCTGGCAAGGTGCGGAAGGTTGTTGACAAGGTTTTGGCAAAGACAACATTGCACGCAGATAAATGTCTGCAGACCTCCACCCAAATCTCATACTCGGTATCCGGCCGCAAGCTAAACATATTGAAGGCCTTCCAGCCCGTGTTTACCCTTAACTTAAATGTATGTTTTTTGCCGCCTTCAGTCGGCACAACGCGGATAAAATAATATAGCTCTTTGTAAGGGGCATTTACCGTCTCGGCGATATTATCCCACTCTACTCGGGGATTGGCGCGGCTAATGTTCGTGACCTTGATGTTGCCAGCCGGCTCCGGCGTAGGCAGCGGAATCGGCGTTTGGCCTGGATTCGGCAAGGTGCGGAAGCTGATGGTTTCGCTGCGCGCCAAAGGCTGCTCGCAGGTATTGCGCCGGCACCAAGTGTCCGAAATTTCTAACCAGACGGTGTAGACTGTATCCGGCTCCGCATCGCGAATGAAGAAAAAAGTCGACGTGCTCATCTCAGCCGTTTTCACGCTGCCGCCAGCGGGTTGATAATGGACTACCGTGGTTTTCCGCAAGCCCGGCGCTGGAATATCCTCAATAAAAGGATTCCATCGGAACCATACCGCGAAATTGGGATTATCAGGGTGATTCGCTAAGCGCGTAACACGAATATTGGCATGAACAGTAATGGGCGTGGGGGTGCTGGTAGCGGTCGGACTTGGGGTGTTGGTGGCTGTGGGCTGCTGCGCTTGCGCCAGCCCGCCGCCCAGCGCGACGAAGAGCAGCAGCGACAAGATGAGAAACCTGCGTAAAGAAAGCAATATCAACATGATACCTGCCCCAAAATAAGAGGAATGAGCGCATGATAACAAACCGAATTATAATTCGATTACGCGCCGAAGTCAATCGCTGCGCATAGCGGGCCCGCTGTCGCAAGCGCGCACAACGCCGAATACCAGCTCCATGGTGTGGATATTGTCTTGCGCGGTCGTGGCTGTTGACGCGCCCTGCGTTACCGCTTGGTAAAATTCCTGCAGCAGATAAGCCTGCCCTTCGCGCTCCATATCGATCAGCTGCATTGCTTCCGGCTCGGCGTGTTCGTTGACCAGCGCGCCCTCGCCCTCGCCGACGCGCGTCAGCCGCTGAATCGTCACGCGATCGTCACGCGCCAGCAGCACGCCGCGCTCGCATTCAAAGCGCCAGTTAGCGTTCCAACTGGTCTCCAGCGCTTGCGAGCACCAAGAGCCGCTGTAGGCGACTTGAACGCCGTTGGCGAAGCCGATTTGCGCCGAAGCGCTGGCGTCGCCGGCGAACCAACTCCAAGGCGGGTTCCAGCTGCTGGCGAGTATCGATTTTGCATCGCTGCCGAGGAAGAAGCGCATCAGGTCAAAGTGATGAATGGCCATGTCGATGATTAGCGGATGCCGCATCTCTTCGCGGAAGCCGCCGAAATGCGGTCCCTTGTAGAATTCGACGGCGACAGCCGCCAGCGCGCCCAGCTCGCCGCTATCCAGGACGCGCTTCAAGGTTTGCGTCAGCGGCCGATAGCGATAATTCTGCGCCACGCTGCATAAGATGCCGGTGTCCGCCGCCGCCGCCGCGATGGCCCGCGCGTCTGTCAGCGTGCCTGCCAGCGGCTTCTCCTGCAGGACGGGCAGGCCGGCTTCCAGCGCGGTGACCGTCACTTCGCGATGGAATTGCGGCGGGGTAATGTTGAGTACGGCGTCGGCGTCGACCTGTTGCAGCGCGCGCGGCAGGGAGTCGAAAATCCGCGCTGGGTCGAGGTTGTAGTCTTGGGCTTGGGCGCGGGCGATGTCCGGGTTGATCTCGACGAAGCCGGCGAAATCAACCTGTGGCGAATTCCGCACAGCGTTCAGCCAGGCCTTGCCCATGCCGCCGATGCCGACTTGGATGACTTTCATGGCGATGAATTCCTTGAATCGTGGACGATGGAGCGGTTCGTCAGCGCACGCGCCCGCCGTTGAAGCGCTGGAAGATCAGCGACAGGATGATGATCAAGCCGTAGAAAAATTGCGTAAAGAAGCCAGTCAAGCCGGCCGCGATCACGCCGGTCTCGATGAAAGCCACAATCGAGGTGCCAATCATGCCGCCGAAGACAGTGCCGATGCCGCCCCAGGTGGGCGTCCCGCCGACGAACAGGCCCGCCAGCACGGGCAGCAGCAAGCCATCGCCGGTGGTGGGCCACCAAACGAAGTTGATCATCACCGAGAAAACGCCAGCCAGAGCCGCGCCGATGCCGGTGAAGACGAAGACCAGGATGCGCGTGCGATCCACATCGATGCCCATCTCGGCCGCGCTTTCGGGATTGTCGCCGACGCAATGTACGCGCGCGCCGAAGCTGTGCCGGTTATAGAGGAAGACGCCCAGGGCAGTGAAAGCCAGCGCCCACAGCATCTGATTGGGAATGCCTTGATTGCCGGCGATGATGATGGTGTCGTCAGTCATCAACGTGTGTATCAGGGTGCCGCGCACCTCTGGGATGGCGATGGAGAAGCCCTCGACCAGGATGTTGATGAAGCCGCGCAGAAAGAAATTCATGCCCAGAGTGGCGACCAGCGCCGACAAGCCGATGCGCACGACCAGGATGCCGTTGACGAAGCCCAGCGCCGCGCCAACGACAAGCGCCGCGCCAATGCCAAGCAGCGGGTCGCCGCCTTGGTCGACAATCGAGACAAAAGCATAAGACGCCAGCCCGACCACCGATGGGAAGGACAGATCGATTTCGCCGGCGGTGACCACGAAGACCAGGGGCACGACCAGGAAAATCGACACGGGCAGGGCGATCATCACCGAGCGATAAGTCTTGAACTGCGAGAAGACATCGGTATTGGCCATGGTGAAGCCGATGAGCATGACGATCAGGAAGAGCGTCGAGGTGAGCGCCCGTCGGTTATTGCGCAGCCACTTGACCAGCCCGCTGGCGTCTTCGCGCGCGATTTGCTGGCCGCCTTCTGTTCCGCTTCCGAACATGGGTGTTGTCTCCTGCCTAAGCGTCAGCCGCGCGGCCTAATTCGGCGATCTCTTGCATGTGCTTGATGAGGACCTCTGGCGCTGGGATGGCCGATTTGTCCTCGGTCATGACTACTTTGCCGCGGTCGAGCACGACGAAGCGGTCGGCGACATCATAAACATGATAGATATTGTGCCCGATGAAGATGATAGAGCGGCCGCGCGCGCGGACATTTTCGATGAAACCGAAGACTTTGGCGGTTTCAAGCAGCGAAAGCGCCGTGGTCGGCTCGTCCAGCACGATCAAATCGGCGTCGAAATAGAGCGCCCGCGCGATAGCCACGCCTTGCCGTTCGCCGCCGGACAGCGTCGCCACCGGCGAATCGGGATCAAAGACTTTGGAGGTGAAGCCGATTTCACGCATGAGGCGATTGGCTTCTTGGTATTGCTGCTTGACTTTGATGATGCCGAAGCGGTCTTTGATTTCCCGCCCCATAAAGATATTGCGCGTGATGGTCTGCTGCGGCGCCAGGGCGCGGTCTTGGTAGACGGTCTCGATGCCGGCGTCGCGGGACTTGGCCGCGTTCCAATTGCGGACTTCGTTCCCGCGTACAATGATCTGGCCGCTGTCCGGCGGGTGCACGCCCGAGAGAATCTTGATCAGCGTAGACTTGCCGGCGCCGTTATCGCCGATCAGCCCGACCACTTCGCCCGGCTGTACGCCAAAGCTGATGCCATCCACAGCCTTGACGTTGCCAAAAGACTTGGTCACATTGCGCAATTCGATGATGGTTTCGTTTTTCATTTATTTTGAGCTCGCGTAAAGCACAGCGCTAGGGGCGGCCGACACGGCCACCCCTGCACACATCAGATAGAGTTGGCTGCGAGTACTAGCGATAACCTGCGATCGCCAGTTCCTTGACCTGCTCGTAGTTGCTGACGTCGATGAAGCCAGCGCCGGTATCGGCATTCAGCGGCGCCAGGCCGAACTTGGCCGTCTGGCAAATGCTGAGCACGGGCAGGTAGCCTTGCAGGAAAGGTTGCTGATCGGCCGTCAGGTGGATCCAGCCGTCGGCGAAGCCCTGCATGATGAACTCGTTGGTGTCGAAGCCGATGGCTTTGACTTGTCCCGCTTCCAAACCGGCCGCTTCCAGGTAAGTCTGCGTGTTGCCGAGGGTCTGCCCGCCGGAGAAGGCGACCAGCTTCACGTCAGGGTTATCGGTGATGGCAGCCACCATCGAGGGAATACCCAGGTTGGGGTCGGCTGCCCAGGTTGGCGGCGAATCGACATGGATGATTTCCATGCCGGCGTCTTCCAGCGCTTCCCAAGTGCCCAGCTCGCGCAGGGCGCGTTCACGCTGCGCCAGGTTGGCCAGGACGATGGCTTGGTCGCCTTCGCCGAAGCCGAATTGACGCAGGGCTTCTTCGCCCAAGGCGCGGCCCTGTGCCGCCAGCTGCGCGCCGACATAGCCGCCGCCGTAACGCGCGCGGACTTGGTCGACATCGACATTTTGGTACATCATGATAATGCCGGCTTCGGCGGCTTCCGCGGCCAGCGGCATGATGGCTTCGTTGCCCGGATGGCCCATCATGGCGATGCCATCGGGCTCCTGAGCTACGGCTTCACGCAGCTGCTGCGTCATCAGCTCGCTGTCCCAGCCGGAGAAGACGTATTCGACATTGGCGCCGAGGTCGCGCTCGGCCGCTAACGCGCCGCGATAGACGATGCCAGCGAAAGCGTCGCCCTCGGTGCCGCCGGCGAAGAAGCGAATCGTCACGCCTTCGCACCAGTGCGCCCGGTCAAGCTCATCCTGGGCGAAGGTCGGCGCCGCGACCATGACGATAAATGCAAGGACCAAAAGAATGCTCAAGATACTACGTTTGTTACCCATGTTGCCTCCACGCTTGTCTAATTGTTGGTACAGTCAGCATTCGGCATCAGCAGCGACAGCATTGCTAGGTGGCAAGGACTGAACTCGAATACCTGACTGCGAGCAGTCTAACAAATTCTGCCGAGGCTGCCAACGCTGGTTGCGCAAGTGGCAGCGAGCCCCTCGCCTACGCTACAATTGCCGAATCTGAACTGCTCTACTACAATGCCGCAGCGGATATTCGTTCAACTATCAGAATCTCACAATTTTCTGCACGGAGGAAAACATGTTCAAACGCACCCTATTTATTGTCCTGGTGGCTGGCCTCGCGCTGGTCACATCGTCATTCGTCATAGCGCAAGACGACATCTTGCTCTATGGCGGCAACCAGGATATCGACAATATCGACCCGGCCACGGGCGAGAATTACTCGATCAACGCCGCGTTGCGCAGTTTGTATGACGCGCTCTTCATTGCTCGGGGCAGCGACATTGAACCACATTTGGTCACAAGCCACGAAGTCAACGATGACGCCACGGTCTGGACCTTCACGCTGCACGACGACGCCGTCTTCCAAGAAGGCAGCCCGGTGACTGCCGAAGCTGTCGTCTACAGTTTTAATCGCATGATGGCGATTTCCGGCCCGCCGACCTGGCGCTGGGAAACAATCACCGATGATAATTCGGCGCAGGCGCTTGACGACCACACAGTGCAATTCACACTGACCCAGCCTTACGCGCCTTTTATCGGTACGCTAACGCAGCTCTTCGTGGTGAACCCGGCTGTCGTCGAAGCCAATTTAGGCGACGATATGGGCCAGACTTACCTCAAGGAGAACGCCGCTGGCTCCGGTCCGTTCACACAAGGACGCTGGGAAATCGGCAATATCTATGAGTTCATCGCAGTAGATGACTACTGGGCTGGTTGGACCGGCGATGACCACTTGGACGGCTTCGTGTGGATCATTCAGCGCGATGGCGCCACGCAATTGAACTCTTTGCTGGCCGGCGAAACGCACGTCGCCGATCAAGCGACTCCGAGCAAGAAAGACCAAATCATCGAGTCGCCGGATCATGTTTGGGAGGAGCATCCCGGCACCTACGTCAATACGTTGAAGTTGAATAACCTTGGCGAATACACCAGTGATGTCAATCTGCGAAAAGCGATCGCTCACGCCATGAACTATGAGGCGATGGTACAGGCGCAAGAGGAAGCCGTCAGCCTGATGTTTGGGCCTACACCCGACTACATGCCAGGTTATGTCGGGTCACTGGATTACCCGACCTATGATTTGGACAAAGCGCGGGAATATCTTGCGATGACTCCTTGGCCCGAAGGCGGTATCTCGCTGGACTATGTTTACGTCACTGAACTCTCGCATGAGGTAGTCCCGGGTCTGATCCTCCTGGAAGGACTGGCGGAGATTGGCATTGAGATGAACATGGTGCCGATGCTTTGGCCAGATATGGTGGCCAGCTGCGCCTCTCCGGAGACCGGTCCGGATATCATCAACATTTACACGGTACCGTCCTTCCTTGATCTTGATGCCCACCTATACAATCAGTATCACTCGGGGCAGTGGGGCAGCTTCAATTCCTGCAGTTTCTACCAGAATGAGCGGGTTGATGAGCTGCTAGACACGGCACGCGTTACTGGCGACGCCGCCATGCGAGAATCGATGTACGCCGAAGCGCAAGAAGTCATCAATGATGAACAGCCTTCGGTTTGGATGTATACCCTTAGCAGCGGCACGGGGATGCACAAATGCGTGAAGGGGTATCGCTACTCGCCCTATTATCAGGTCACAGTCCTATTCCAGGATCTGTGGATGGACGACTGCTAAAGTACTATCGCGACTGCTGTAGGGGCGATCCACTGGATCGCCCTTTGTTTCAGGCAATAGAATCGGGCGACCTGTTAGGTGGCCCCTACAATCTTTGCTGGTATAGCAATTCGCGGGCTCGCCACAAGATTCGCATTAGGCTAAGTCTTAGGCCATGAACATCCGCTTCTACATCCTGCGGCGCATCGCCCTCGTCATACCGACGCTGCTCGGCTTGAGTATTCTGACCTTTTCCATTGCCCGCATCGTCCCCGGCGATCCTGTCGGCTTGGCCGCCGGACCCCAAGCGACCGAGGAAATCAAGGCAGCCTTGCGGCGCGAACTGGGCTTGGACCAGCCCTTGCACATCCAATACGTCAATTACATGACCGGGCTCTTCCGCGGCGACTGGGGCGAATCGCTCTACACCCGTCGCACTGTGATAGGCGACCTGCGCGCGTTCTGGCCCGCCACGCTCGAGCTGACCACCGCCGCCGTCATCATCGCCACGCTGCTGGGCGTCCCGGCCGGCGTCATCTCGGCCATGTATCGCAACCGTCTGCCCGACCACGTCTCGCGTGTGCTGTCGCTATTTTTCGTCAGCTTTCCTTCATTTTGGCTGGCGATGATCTTTCAGACCTGGTTTGGGCTCGAATTGGGCTGGTTCCCGATTAGCAAGCGACTGCCTGTGCTGGTTGCGCCGCCGGCCTCGACAACGGGCTTATTCTTGATTGACAGCCTCATCCAGCTTGATTTTGAAACCTTTCTTATTTCGCTGCGCCACTTGTTTATCCCGGCGCTGGTGCTCTCCTTTGGCGCATTCGCCAGCATCACGCGCATCACCCGCGCCAGCATGATCGAGGCGCTGGAAAAAGACTTCGTGCGCATGGAGCGCGCCATCGGCATCCCCTATCGCATCATCATTTTTAAGTATGTGCTGCGCAACGCCCTCATCGCCACCATCACTGTCATCTCGCTGAACTTCGGCTGGCTGATGGCCGGCGCAATTTTGATCGAGACGATCTTCGATTGGCCCGGTCTTGGTCTCTACGCTGTCAAAGCCTCGCTCAGCCTGGACTTTCAGCCAATTATGGGCATCGCGATACTTTACGGCGTGGTCTTCAGCGTGATCAATATCCTGACCGATATTGTCTACGGCGTCCTGGACCCGAGGATTCGTTATGGCTGAGATGGGGGGGCGCAAGAGCGCGCGCTCGGCACGTTGGGAGAATATGGCTCGCGGCATCTACCGCTTCCGCTCCAACAAGCTGTCGATGCTGGGCTTGGCCATGTTGATATTCATCTTGCTGGTGGCTATCTTCGCGCCGGTCATCGCGCCTTATCCGGAAGACGCCGCCGGCAAGACCCGCGTCGCCTCCCGCTTGCAGCCGCCCAGCGACGACTTCGCCTTCGGCACAGACAAGATCGGCCGCGACATTTTCAGCCGCGTCGTCATGGGCACGGGTCTGGCGTTGCAAGTCGGCACGATTATCATCTTGCTGGCTACGACCATCGGCGTCACCATCGGCGCCATCTCGGGTTATGCCGGCGGCTGGCTGGACGACTTGCTCATGCGCTTCACCGACATCTTTCTGACGGTGCCGGCGCTGGTGCTGGCCATCGCCATTTCCGCCGCGCTGGGCAAGGGCATCATCAACGCCATGATCGGCATTTCGCTTGTCTGGTGGCCCGGCTTCGCCCGGCTGACGCGCAGTCTGGTGCTGTCCTTGCGCGAAGAGCCCTTTGTGGAAGCCGCTTATGGCATCGGCGCCGGGCACATGCGCATCATCTTCCGGCATATTCTGCCCAATGCCGTTTCGCCCATTATCATCAAAATGACCACTGACTTCGGCTTTGCGGTGCTGACGGCCGCCGCGCTGGGTTTCATCGGCTTGGGCGCGCAGCCGCCGACGCCGGAATGGGGCGCCATGATCAACGACGGGCGGCGCTATTTCCCCGACGAATGGTGGATCGCCACCTTCCCGGGCTTGGCCATCTGGCTGATGGTCTTCAGTTGGAACCTCATCGGCGACGGGCTGCGCGATGTCTTAGACCCGCGCTCGCGGCGGTAGGGGAGCGAAGATGTTTGTAGGGGCGACATATTATGTCTCCTTAAGCCGCCGTTAGCTTCGTATCTTTGGTGAGGGTGACCAGCTTGATCGCCCCTACATATACGCGACTAGGTTTGAGATATTGAACTGAAATGACTGACCTGCTCAACATAGAAGACCTGCACCTGGAGTTCGACACCTACGACGGTGTGGTCAAGGTACTGGCCGGCGTCGACTTGAAGATGCGGCGCGGCGATGTGTTGGGCTTGGTGGGCGAAACCGGCTGCGGAAAATCCATGACCGCCCTGTCCGTGCCGCGGCTCATCCCCATGCCGCCCGGTCGCATCACCGCCGGGCGCGTCGCCTTTGACGGCGAGGACCTCTTGAGCAAATCCGAAAGTGAGATGGAAGCCTTTCGCGCTCGCCGGCTTGGCATGATCTTTCAGGACCCGGTGACGAATCTGAATCCGCTTTTCACCATCCGCGAACAGTTGGTGGACGCTGTGCTCTATCAGCGGGCGGGGCAACAGAAGGTGCCCGGGCGCTGGCGCGGTTTCCTGCCATCGGCGCGGCAAATACGGCAGGAAGCGCACGAGCGCGCTGTCGAGCTGATGCGGCTGACGGGCATCCCGGACGGCGACAAACGCATCTTTGATTACCCGCATCAATTCAGCGGCGGCATGCGCCAGCGCGTGCTGATCGCCATGGCGCTGGCCGGCGACCCCGACTTGCTGATCGCTGACGAGCCGACCACCGCTCTCGATGTCACCATTCAGGCGCAGATTCTGCGCTTGATTCGCTCGCTGGTTTCGCAGCTGGGTTTGACCGTGCTGCTGATCACGCACAATCTGGGTGTGGTGGCGCGCAGCTGCGAGCGAGTCGCTGTCATGTACGCCGGCCGCGTCATCGAAGAAGCGCCCGTGCGCGAGCTGTTCAAGCATCCCAAACATCCCTATACGCGCGGGCTCATCTCCGCTGTGCCAAAGAAAGACATCAGCCGCGGCGGCTTGGAAGGCATCCCGGGTATGATCCCCAATTTGATTGATGCGCCGGCCGGCTGCCGCTTCCACCCGCGCTGCGAGCATGTGATGGAGGCTTGCCGCAGCGCTGTGCCGCCCGCTGTACCGGTCGGAGAGCAACATACAGCCTCGTGTTTCCTGTATCCGGAGGACGCATGAGCCATTTGCTGGAGATTAATAACCTCAAGAAATATTTTCCGGTGCGCGGCGGCCTGCTCAACCGGACTGTGGCGGATTTCCGTGCTGTCGACGATGTCAGCTTCGCGCTGCAAGAGGGCAAGACCCTGGGCTTGGTGGGCGAATCCGGCTCGGGCAAGACGACAATCGGCAAGTGCATCCTGCGCTTGCTGGAGCCGAGCGCCGGGCAGATCCTCTACGACGGCGCCGACATCACGCATATCAAGGCGCGCGATTTGCGCCGGCTGCGCAGCGAGATTCAGATGATCTACCAGGCGCCGGCCGCTTCGCTGAACGGCCGCATGACCGTCGGGCAAATCATCGGCGAGCCGCTGTGGATCCACGAGAGCCTCAAAGGCGACGCGGCGCGCTCCCGCGTGCTGGAATTGATGCACGTCGTGGGCTTGAAAGAAGAGCACTATTATCGCTATCCACATGAATTCAGCGGCGGGCAGCAGCAGCGCATCGGCATCGCCCGCGCCCTGGCCGTGCAGCCGCGCCTGATCGTGCTGGACGAGCCGACATCGGCACTGGATGTCTCCGTGCAAGCGCAAATCCTGAACTTGCTGCAAGACTTGCAGGATCAATTTGACTTGACTTATCTCTTCATCTCGCATGATTTGGGCGTGGTGCGCTATATGTGCGACGAAGTGGCGCTGCTGTATTTGGGCAAGATCGTGGAAGTGGCGCAGACCGAAGTCATTTTCGAAGAGCCGAAGCATCCCTATACACAAGCGCTGATTTCGGCTATACCCGAGCCCGACCCGGATATTCAGCGCGAAGAAATCATCATCCACGGCGATCTCTCACACAGCTTCCCGCAGCAAGGCTGTCCTTTCGCGCCGCGCTGCCACGCCGATAAACTGGCGACCTGCGAGACTGTGCCGCCGCCGCTGATCGAAATCGAGCGGCTGCACCAGGTGGCTTGTCACCTGCACCCGACGATCGCGCCAGCGGAGATTATGTGATGCTGAACGAAGTTACCCTGGCAGACATTCGCCCCATCGCTATCGGCGCCGGCATCCTGGGCACGGGCGGCGGCGGCAACCCTTATCTAGGCGGCCTGCACCTGGCGTCCATCATCCGCGAACGGGGACCGCAGACCATCGTCGATCCCTTCGACCTGGCTGACGATGCCCTCTGCTGCGTGGTGGGCAGCATCGGCGCGCCAACCGTCAGCATCGAGAAGCTGCCCGAAGGCACGGAGATGTGCCGGGCGCTGCGACTGCTGGAGGAACATATCGGCCGGTCCTTCGACGCGGTCGCCATCGCGGAAATTGGCGGCGCCAACTCGATGCAGCCCTTGATCGGCGGCTTGCAAGCGGGCATCCCTACGGTCGACAGCGACAGCATGGGCCGCGCCTTCCCCGAGATTCAGATGTCGTCCTTCCTCTTCGACACCGCCGCCACCGCCTCGCCGCTGGCCATGGTCGACGCCGCGGATAACGCAGCAGTGGTTCCGGCGGCGGTCAGCGATGTCTGGGCGGAGAAGATGGCGCGCAATATCGCCATCAGCATGGGCGCGCGGGCTGGGCTGGCCGGCACGATTATGAGCGGCGCGCAGGTGAAAGCGGCCGGCGTGCACTATACGCTCACCCTGGCGCATCAACTGGGCGCGCGCGTTATCGAAGCGCAGCGTCAAAAGTCGGACGTGCCCGCCGAGGTGGCGAATGCGCTGGAAGGCGAAGTCATATTCCAGGGCAAGATCACTGATGTTGATCGGCGCGTAAGCAAAGGTTTCGCCCGTGGCGGCGTGCGCTTTGAGAGCTTTCGTGGCGCTGATGCGCTAGAGATCGAATTTCAGAACGAGTTCCTGATCGCCTTCATCAATGGCGAGGTGGCGGCGACCACGCCCGATCTCATCTGCATCGTGACGGCGGAGGAGGGCGAGCCGGTGACGACCGAAGCGCTGCGCTACGGTACGCGTGTGGCGGTGATAAGCGTGCCGGCGCCGCCGCAGCTCAAGAGCGAGGCCGCGCTTGCGGTGGTGGGCCCCGGCGCCTTTGGCTATGATGTCGCGTTTCGCCCGCTGCCGGGCGGGGTGATTGGCTTGCGGCCGGGGGATTAACCACAGAGGCGCAGAGGCACAGAGAAATGATATGTGGGAAAATCGCAACTTGTAAGAAAAACTTACAAGTTCCAGATGGGTTCAACTGTCCGCAAATTCCGAGTGGTTCGGCAAGGATGCTAGCAATTGTGGCAACCATTGCATTTTATGCAAGCGTTCAAGAAGGTTTAGAATTGGCTGATGACTAAGGCGCTTTGGCTACCAGGTCACGCTTAGTCCGCTGCCGGGCGGGGAAATTGGCTTGCGGCCGGGGGATTAACCACAGAGGCGCAGAGGCACAGAGAAATAACATGATAGATGGGCAACTCGGAAGTATTTCTTCCTAGTTCCGAATAGGGCAACTATTCGGCATTTCCGAGTAGTTCGGCGATTGGCGTTATGGCTTGGGGTCCACGAGAGGCCGTTTCTAAAGGAGATTGCTATGAATAAAGCCGAATACGCCAAGCTGCGCAGCGAGGTCATCCGGGGTATTCAGGCGCTGCGAGGAGACGGGCAGGACGCACGTGCGGATGGCGCAACCATGTTCCTTGATAGCTCGCGAGAGTACGAGGATTATGATGAAGACACCGGGGGTTTCAACAACGCGGTCTGGATTCTGAAAGCGGCGCATTGTTGGGTGCAAGGGGGTAGGCGATCAGGCGACAAGGGTTCTGCGCTGGGAGCGAGAAGCGAGTGTGCCTACGAGATTCGCAATCCACAGGGAGACCTGGAATTTGCGACCGATGACGATGAAGAAGTCAACGCTTGGATAGAAGCGCGTGACCTGAACGACATGCTCAAGAAGTTTGACGAGCAAGCGCCCGACTATGTCCTGTTTGATCGCGACGATAATTCGGTCAAAAGACTTGGGCTGCTTGATGCCGAATTGCGGATACAAAAGCTGCGCGATGCCGGGCAGCTGGGGCGTGCGGATGGCGCTGAAAAGTTCTTGTATGGCGCGCGGGAGTCTATGGGTGACGGTATGGCGGCCGCCATTAGAGAAAAATGGGAAAACATGCGCTTGGATGCCGCGCTCTGCTGGATCGAAGGCGGCGAGCGGCGCGGCAGTCACGTTATTGAGCTTGGCAAAAGCAGCGGACGTGAATACGAGATTCGTGACCCGCGCGGCGACTTGGTCTTTGTGACCGACGACGGGGGCGCAGTCGGTGACTGGATAATTGAATTTGTGGAATCGAGCGGCTACGAAAGACAAGAAGCGCAATTTGGTGAAGACTCCCCTTCCTATAGCGTCTTTACTCGCCATGACCGATCATTTGTCAGCATCAACTATATCTATCGCGTTGCGCTTAGTCGTTACTAATGCCTAGGAGCAAGCGACCGATGAAAATCGGATTTAATGTTGGGGCGGCAACTATCGCTACGTATCTGATAGATAGCGCGCCGACCAAAGCCATAATCGCGCTTATCGCTCTATGTGTCCTCGCAGCCCCCGCGTCAGCCCAGGAGTACGCTGTCCGCCTGGCGTATTACACGAACTTGCGCGCTGGCCCCAGTCTCAACAGCGACATCCTGGCAATCGCGCCGCCTGAGGAGGTCTTGCCAGTTCACGGCGCACAGGGAGACTGGCTCTTGGTACGCTATGCGGGAAGCGTGGCTTGGCTGGCCGATTGGGTCGGCTTCACCCGCCTGGAAGACGAGCAGCGGCCGGCAGCGCCGGTCGATAATTGCTGCTTCCTCGGGTGGGGCTGCGCCGGCGACGCGGATTGGAAACGCGGCTATTTCGCCTTTCAGAATCAGCTATGCGCGCATCCCGGCTTTGTCATTGACGGCTCCCAGACGGTTGTCGCCCAAGCGCGGGCTGCGCTTGATCTCTTGCAGGAACTGGCGCCGCAGTGGTATGCCTATGCCGACCGCGGCCTCGATAGCGTCGGGGAAGTTCCCGAATCTTATGGCGCCGGGGTTTGGGTGCATCTGCGCAGCTTCAATGTTACAGCCAGCCAAGCCGCGGCCGGCGCCGTCTGGCTCGCCAGCGTCATCGTTCACGAAGCCTGCCATGTGCATCAGTTTGAAGCCGGGCAGGACTATTATGGTTTGGAAGCGGAACGAGCTTGCGCGCAGCTGCAATTGGAAGCGCTGGGTATAATCAATCCGCAAGACAGCTTCCAATTTGGCTTGCCTGTCGTGCTCGCCAATCTTGATGATCCGGAATATCAATGGTGGCGATAGCGCCACGACCTAAGCTCGACCTTTCGCAGATAAGGAGATCGCAAATGAGAATCGGAGTAGATGTAGGCGGCACCAATACCGACGCTGTCTTGATGGACGGCTCGACGGTCCTCAGCTCGACCAAGACACCCACCACCGCCAACGTGTCGGAAGGCATCGCCAAGGCGCTGCGCCGGGTGATCGGCGATTCCGGCATCGACACGGCTGCCATTGACGGCGTAATGATCGGCACGACGCACTTCACCAACGCCGTGGTCGAACGCAAGCATTTGACGCCCACCGCATGCATCCGGCTGGGATTGCCGGCCACCGTCTGCCTGCCGCCGATGGTCGACTGGCCCGATGACTTGCGTGAAATCGTCGGCGGCAACGCCCATCTGGCGCATGGCGGCCACGAATTCGACGGTCGCGAAATCTCGGCTTATCAACCCGATGAGGTGCGTGATATCGCGGAGAAGATTCGCGACGCCGGCTTGAACGCCATCGCCATCTCGTCCGTATTCTCTCCGGTGAATTCGACCTTTGAAGAGCAGAGCGCCGCTATCGTCCGCGAAGTCATCCCCGATGCCAATATCACCCTCTCCAGCGAGATCGGGCGCATCGGCCTGCTGGAGCGGGAGAACGCCGCCATCATGAATTCCTGCTTGCGGCAGTTGGCGGCGCGCACGGTCGACGGCTTCAAAGCGGCGCTGGACGAGCTGCAGATCACCGCGCCCTTTTACATCAGCCAGAATGACGGCACGCTGATGAATGCCGACTTCGCCAAAGAATATCCCGTGCTAACTTTCGCTTCGGGGCCCACCAACAGCATGCGCGGCGCGGCCTTTCTCAGCGGCTTGCGAGATGCCATCGTGGTTGATATCGGCGGCACGACCACCGACATCGGCGTCTTGCAGCATGGCTTCCCGCGGGTGGCGGCGCTGGCGGTGGATATCGGCGGCGTGCGCACCAACTTCCGTATGCCCGATACCTACTCGATTGGCTTGGGCGGCGGTAGCCTGGTGGTCCCCCACCCCCTAACCCCCACCAGAAGGGAAGAGGAGTTGGATTCTGTCATTGAAGTCCCTCCCTCTTCATGTGGCAGGGATTTAGGGTGGGGGCAAATCAAAGTAGGCCCGCGCAGCGTCGGCTACGAGCTGACTGAAAAGGCCCTGGTCTTCGGAGGCGATGTCTTGACGGCCACCGATGTCATTGTGGCTGGTGTTTCCCCCCCTAGCGAGGGGGGGAGCTTGGAAGGGGGGGCTTTGAATATCGGCGACAAGAGCGCCGTGGCCGGCCTTGACGCGTCGCTGGTGACGGCGGCGCGGGAGCGCATCATGGAGATGATCGCTATCGCGGTCGATCGCATGAAAACCAGCGCCACGCCGGTGCCGGTAATCGTGGTCGGCGGCGGCAGCATCCTGGTCACTGGCGAGATTGAAGGCGCTTCCGAGATTATCAAGCCCGATCATTTCCCGGTGGCCAATGCCATCGGCGCGGCCATCGCCCAGGTCGGCGGCGAATGCGACCGGATTTTCTCGCTGGCCGACCTGAGCCGTGATGACGCGCTCGACCAAGCCAAGAGCGAAGCCAGCGAGCGCGCGGTCAACGCCGGCGCGGATGCCGCCAGCATCGAAATCGTCGATGTGGAAGAAGTGCCGCTGGCTTACCTGCCCGGCAACGCCACCCGCATCATGGTGAAAGCCATCGGCGATCTGGTGGAGGCGCCCTCAGCCCCCTCAATGAATGGGGGGAAGTGATGCGGATTATTGACGAAGCGGTCCTGGAAGACCTGGCGCTGGGCGCGGCCGTACTGGGCACCGGCGGCGGGGGCGACCCCTACATCGGCAAGCTGATGGCGCGGCAAGCCATCCGCGATTACGGTCCGGTGGAGCTGTATACGCTCGACGAACTCGAAGACGACGACCTGATCGTACCCACAGCGATGATGGGCGCGCCGACTGTCATGGTCGAGAAGATGCCCAACGGCGACGATATCGTCAATGCCTTTCAGAGCGTGGGCAAGTATATCGGGTCGCCGGTCAAAGCCACTATGAGCATCGAAGCCGGCGGGCTCAATTCGGTGGTGCCGATTTATTGCGCCGCCCGCCTGCGTGTGCCCATGGTCGATTGCGACGGCATGGGCCGGGCTTTTCCCGAGCTGCAAATGGTCACGCATACCATTCACGGCATCTCGTCCACGCCCTTCGCCATGTCCGATGAGCGCGGCAATACCGTGCTGATGGAGACGGTCAGCAACCTTTGGACGGAGACATTCGCCCGCAGCGTCACAGTCAACATGGGCGCCATGGCGATGATCGCGCTTTACGCCGCGACCGCCGCCCAACTGCGCGAAGCCGCCATCCCCGGCACCATCACGCTGGCGGAAGAAATCGGCAAGGTCGTGCGCCGCGCCCGCTTGGAGGAAGATCAGCCGGTGGAGGCCATCCGCGAAGCCGTCGGCGGCTACTTGATCTTCAAGGGCAAAATCGGCGATGTAGAGCGCCGCACCGAAGCCGGTTTCGCCAAAGGCGACGCCACGATCGCCGGGCTGGACGAATACGCCGGGCAGAGCCTGCGCTTGAGTTTCCAGAACGAGCATTTGGCCGCGCGCATCGACGGCGAGTTCAAAGTGACCGTGCCCGACTTGCTGGCCGTGCTGGATGTCGATACCGGCGAGCCCATCACGACCGAGGGACTGCGCTACGGCTTCCGCGTGGCGGTGATAGCCATCCCCTGCGCCGACAAGTGGCGGACACCCAAGGGGCTGGAAATCGTCGGACCCGCCTATTTCGGCTACGACACGGAGTATGTCCCGGTCGAAGATCGCTATGGCAATTGAGTCTAAATGCGGTGGGCGAGCCAAGGCTCGCCCCTACAATTCAGACATATTATGAACCTTGTAGGGGTCAGCCTTGGCTGACCCAATGTTGCAATATCCGCCGAAATAGAAGCTGATTCCTCCTGAGGGAGGGGCTAGGGGTGGGAGGCAAAAATGCGACTGCTTTACGAAGACAATATCGAAGACATCGCGCTGGGCGCGGCGGTGCTGGGCACGGGCGGCGGTGGCGACCCCTACGTGGGCAAGCTGATGGCGCGCGAAGCCATACGGCAGTACGGTCCGGTCGAGCTATACACCCTGGACGAACTCGATGACGACGACTTGATCGTGCCGGCCGCCGGTATGGGCGCGCCTATCGTCATCGTAGAGAAGCTGCCCGCGGGCGATGACATGATCCGCGCCTTCAAAGCGCTGGGCCGCTACTCGGGCCGGGAACCGCGCGGCACGATGAGCATTGAGGCCGGCGGACTGAATTCAGTCATGCCCATATACGTGGCGGCTCGGCTGCAAATCCCCATGGTGGATTGCGATGGCATGGGCCGCGCCTTCCCCGAAATCCAGATGACCATCTTCACCGCGCATGGCATTACCGCCAGCCCCTTCGCCATGTCGGACGAACGCGGCAACGTGCTGCTGATGGACACCGTCAGCAACAAGTGGGTGGAGACCTTTGCCCGCTCCTGCGTGGTGCACATGGGCGCCGAGGGTATGATCGCCCTGTACTCGGCGACGGTGGCGCAGCTCAAGGAAGCGTCTATTCACGGCACCATCACGCTGGCGGAGGAAATCGGCGCGACCGTCCGCAACGCGCGGCGGCAGGAAGCGAATCCGGTCGACGCCGTGCGCCAAGCGGTCGGCGGCTTCCTTATCTTCCGCGGCAAAATCAGCGATGTCGACCGGCGTATCGAAGGCGGCTGGAATCGCGGCGACGCCAAGATGGCCGGCACGGGCGATTTCGCCGGGGACGACTTGCTGCTGGAATTCCAGAACGAGCATTTGGCAGTGCGCGTGAATGGCGAGTTCGCCGCCACTACGCCGGATCTGATCGCCGTGCTGGATAATGAAACCGGCGAGCCAATCACGACCGAGGCCCTGCGTTATGGCATGCGCGTGGCTGTCATCGCCATTCCCTGCGCGCCGCAATGGCGGGAGCCGGCCGCGCTGGCACTCGTGCATCCGCGCTACTTCGGCTACGATGTCGATTACGTACCGGTCGAAGAGCGCTTTGGGGGCTGATTTGCCACAGAGACACAGAAGTAAAGGCAAAAGTAATGCAAATTTCACCAGAGCAACAATCTGTAAGGCTTGTCCGATACTGTGACTCAGTTGCCGCTCGCTCGTTTTAGGCGAATACTCGACATCTTTGCCACCGAGTACACCGAGTTAGATTGAGGACACAGAGAAAAGGCATCATGCTTAGTCCAAAGACAGAATCGGCGAACATGAGAATCATCCTTGACTTGACCTACCTCCACGTCTCCCGGAATATCTCTGTGCCCTCATATTTACTCTGTGCCCTCGGTGGTAAAAGTGTCGTGAATCCCTGAAAGCACGGCGATCGCTCCGCCCAAACGTACCGTCATCGGATTTTTGAGTAGCGGACAAGCCTTGTAGGGGCGACAGCCCGAAACCACAAGTTGCAGCGGCAGCGGGCGACCAGATTGGTCAGGCTAGCTTTTTCGCATGACTAAATTGGTTTTGCTGAGGGAACAGAGAAAACATATTGGCGGAAATGATCAACGCAATGCTGGGCGGCGCAACTCACCGCGAAGCCAAGCGATGGACACCAGAATAGACATGATTAGGCTCAGCCACCCATGAACCAAGTCACACTCAATGACACAGAAGCCATCGCCATCGGCGCCGGCATCCTGGGCACGGGCGGTGGCGGCAGCACTTACCTCAACCGCCTGCGCCTGGACAACGAGATTCGCAAGCAAGGCCGCGCCGTCGACGTCATTCAAGCCGACGCTGTGCCCGATGACGCCCTGGTCTGCGCTGTGGGCGGGATGGGCGCGCCGACCGTCAGCAACGAAAAGCTGCAAGCCGGCACTGAGATCGCCACCGCTGTGCGCGCGCTGGAAGACCACCTGCGGCGGGAGATCAGCGCTATTGTCATCGGCGAAATCGGTGGCGGCAATGCGCTGGGCCCGATGGTGGCGGCGCTGCAGTGCGGCTTGCCGGTGGTCGATGGCGATGGCATGGGGCGCGCTTTCCCCGAGCTGGATATGGATACCTTCATGATTTGCGGCCTGGCGCCCGCGCCCTATGTGCTGGCTGATTCGCATGGCAATGTCGCCATCTTCACGCGGATTCGCTCGGCCAAGCAAGCCGAAGAATTCGCCCGCCGCCTGACAATTGAGATGGGCGGGTCGGCCGCGCTGGTGATGCCGGTGATGACCGGCGCCGAGTTAAAAGCGACGGTGATCCGCGATACGCTCAGCCTGGCCAAGCGCATCGGCGAGACCGTGCTCGACTGTCGCGCGCGCAGCATCGAACCGGCCGAGACGGTGGCCGGGCTTTGCAACGGCCGCGTCCTTTTCAGCGGCAAAATTATCGATGTCGAGCGGAGGACAGTGCAAGGCTTCGCCCGCGGCAAGCTGATCATCAGCGCCTTTGACGACTTTGACAAGCAGTTGCGCATCGACTTTCAGAACGAGAACCTGATCGCGCGCGGCAAGGGCCAGGTACTCTGCACCGTGCCCGACCTGATTACGTTGGTCAGCCTGGACGATGGCGAGGCCATCGGCACGGAGTCGCTGCGCTATGGCTTGCGCGTGGCCGTGCTGGCGATGCCGGCGCCAAAGGAGCTCAAGACGGCGCAAGCGCTGGCGGTGGTGGGCCCGCGGGCTTTTGGCTACGACCTGGAGTTTCAGCCGCTGGCGGGGGATTTGTTGTGAACGATTGCCCTGAACGATGGGACCGTCATGATTGACAGATCGCGCCGCTTTCGCTAGTCTGGATGTACGCCCGGGATAAGGGAAGGGGCGCCACGATGAACAAGCGCCAAGCGCTCCAATGGACCACTCACGACCACGGTACTTGTGAAGCCGACTCCTATTTCCACGCTTACTGTGAGGAGCACAATCAAACATTGCCGCTGACGCGCGAAGGCATGAAGCAACTGCCCCGCGAAGTCGAACTGGAGTTTTACCGCCGCATGCCCGCGTGGATGGCCGACGAGTTAGGCTTTGGCACATTTGAGGATGACCCGCTTTTCATTGTGGTGCGGGAAGTTGATCACGGTGTCTGGAAGTATGTGTTTTGACATACCTGCTTGATACGAATATCTGCATGTATGGCATCAACAAAAGATATCCGCAGCTATTCGATAGGGTGTTACAGCGGCATCAACAGTTTGACCGTCGTCACACATGATCGGCGTGGATTCGGACGGCTCCCCGATCTTCCGATCGAAGATTGGACTATCGCATAAGCCGCCGATAATACTATCAGGACGTTCTCATGCCCAAGCAACCTCACATCATCATCTTCAACCCAGACCAGTGGCGCGGCGACGTGATGCGTCACCTGGGCAACCCCGCCGCCGTCACGCCCAACCTCGACGCCATCATCGAGCGCGACGCCGTCTCCTTCCGCCACGCCTTCTGCCAGAATCCGGTCTGCACGCCCAGCCGCTGCTCCTTCATGACTGGCTGGTATCCGCATGTGCGCGGGCACCGCACCATGTTCCACATGCTGCAGCCGGATGAACCGGTGCTGCTGAAAAAACTCAAGGACGCCGGCTACTTCGTCTTTTGGGGCGGCAAGAACGACCTGGTTCCGCGTCAGAACGGTTTCGCTGATTACTGCGATGTCAAATACGAGGCGGATCGTCCGCTGCGCCCGAATCTGCACAGCGCCGACGAATGGCGCGGCGAACCTGAAGGCGACAACTACTATTCGTTCTTCGCCGGCCAGCTCGATAGCGGCGCCGACGATGTGTATTACGACAACGATTGGGCCATGGTCGACGGGGCCATCGAGCAGATCCGCGCCGCGCCGGCCGATCAGCCGCTCTGCATCTATTTGCCGCTGAGCTACCCGCACCCGCCCTACGGCGTGGAAGAGCCCTGGTTCAGCCAAATTGACCGGGATCTGATTCCAGCCCGATATCCCACGCCGGACTGGTCGACCAAACCCCGGCTCACTGCCGGCATCTATCAGCGGCAGGGCCTGCAAGGCTGGAGCGAGGAGCGCTTTAATGAATTGCGCGCCGTTTATTATGGCATGTGCGCCCGCGTAGACGCGCAGTTCGGTCTGGTCGTCGATGCGCTCAAAGCGAGCGGCATGTATGAGGACAGCGCCATCTTCTTCTTCTCGGACCACGGCGACTTCACCGGCGATTACGGGCTGGTGGAGAAAACACAGAATACCTTTGAGGACTGCCTGACGCGCGTCCCGCTCATCGTCAAGCCGCCGGCGGACCAAGCCATCGAGCCCGGCATCCGCGATCAACTGGTCGAGCTAATCGACTTCACGGCCACGGCTTATGAATGGTCCGGCATTGAGCCGGGCTACGATCACTTCGGGCAGTCGCTCTCAGCGTTGATCGCTGGCGCTACTGACGACCATCGCGACGTTGTGTTCTGCGAGGGCGGGCGGCTGATCGGCGAGGAACAGGCGATGGAAAAGGACAGCCCATCGTTCTACGATCCGAGCGGGCTCTACTGGCCGCGCGTGCAGCTGCAGGGCAGCGAAGGCGGCGAGCACAGCAAAGCGACCATGTGCCGGACGCGCGATTACAAATACGTGCGCCGCTTGTACGAGGCGGACGAACTCTATGACCTGCGCCAAGACCCGGGCGAGTTGCATAACAGGATTGACGACCCCGCCTACGCCGGCATCCTCGCCGACCTGCGCGAGATCATGCTGACCTGGTATCAAACTACTTGCGATGTCGTGCCCTACAAGACCGATGTTCGCTAAACACTTTTGTGCGTTAACTGGGCATCTCTTTTTTTGGTGGACACGCCAGATTCCATCTGCAATCTAGTCGAAAATTGTAGGGGCGACTTATCAAGTCGCCCGCAATCTCATCCTGTCTTTGCAACGGGCGACCAGGTTGGTCGCCCCTACAAATTCTCACTAGCAAGAGTTCGCCATTTTGTGTGAGTCAAGTCGTGATTTGCTAGGGAAAGTGGTAAAAATCAGCCGCAGCCGGCCGTAACGCCATACACCAGGCGCAGGCGTTGATTGGCCGGGATCGCTTTGAGACTGCATTCGGCGCCATTTGTCCAGACGATGCGCAGGTCGGCAGCGGTCTCGTCGCCCAAGCCGAAATGCAGCGCCAGCTGATTATTGCCGCCCAGCCCGGCGCCGATAGACACCGTCTGCAGCTGTGTCATGCCGTCCGGCGTCATGAGCTGTACCACCGTGCCGACAGCGTCGCGGTTGATAGCGCCGCCGCCGCTTAATTCGAGCGACAGCCAGCGCTTGTCGCCGCCTTGATTCTGAAGCAGACGGTAGCCGCTATTCCAATTGCCCGTCACCAGGTCCAGGTCGCCGTCTTGATCGTAATCGGCATAAGCCACGCCTAAGGTCGGCAGCTCGGCTTTAATGCCGCTGACGGCGCTGACATCGTGGAAGCCGCGATGGCGGTCGTTGCGGAAGAGGGCATCGGCGCGCGGATTCATAAAACTGACTTTGAGCTCGGGGAAGGTCTGGTGATAATTGGTGGCGGCTACAAACAGGTCCTGCCAGCCGTCATTGTCATAATCAAAGAAGACCGCGCCCCAGCCGACGCCGGCGTCGGGACCCATGTTGATGGCGCTGCCGCTTGAACGGGCGCGATTGCGGAAGCCGCCGGCGCCGTCGTTCATCAGCAGGTGCATCTGATAAACCATGTCGGTGATATAGAGGTCGAGGTCGCCGTCGTTGTCATAATCGCTGGCGTCCACGCCCATGCCGTTAATCAGCAGATCAGCGCCGCTTTCGCTTGACACATTCGTCCAGCACCAGTGGCCGCAGCCGGCGCCGTCGTTGCGCCAGAGTACATTGCCGATTTCGTTCTGGAGTTTGTCGTTGACGATGTAGATATCGCTGTCGCCATCGCCGTCATAGTCGAGGAAGGCGGGAGCGAACCCCGCGCCCAGGGTCAAGGCGTAGTCGAGGCTGACGGTCACATCGGTGAAGCTGCCATCGCCGTTGTTGTGATACAGGCGGTCTTGCTGCGCCGTGAAATCAACCGGATCGCATTCGGGAAAGCAAGACCAATTGGTCACATAGAGATCAAGCCAGCCATCGCTGTCATAATCGCCCCAGGCCGCCGATGTGCCTTTGCCAGTATCGCCGACGCCGGCCTCCAGCGTGACATCCTGGAAGCCACTGCCGCCCTCGTTGCGGAAGAGCCGGTTGGCGCCATAGTTCACAATGTAGAGGTCGAGCCAGCCATCGTTGTCGTAATCAGCCCAGACCGCGCCGCCGCTGGGCACATCGGGCAGGCTGAGCTGCTGCGAGTGCTCTGAGACGGAGAAGGTCCCATCGCCTTCGTTGCGGTAGAGCGCGTTGGGGTCGAGGTTGCCGGTCACGAATAGGTCGATCCAGCCGTCGCGGTCATAGTCGCCCCAGGCTTGGCCGATGGCCAGGTAGCCTTGTCGGCTTTCTTCCGGGTCCCAGACGCCGCGGTGGGTCGCGCTGATGCCAGCGGTCGCGCTGACATCGCGGAAGATGGCTGGGTGCTCAGGCGGACCCTGCGCAAAGGCGAGCCCAGCGACCTGCGCTGTCAAGAGGACGATAAGAATAGTCGAACAAACTCGCATTTCAAATCCTGGAGTTCCGCTGACGCTAGTATCCTATTGTGGCACAAAAGCTAGCGAAGCGGCTAATTTTCTTGGCGCCAGGCCAGGGAAATCGAATAAAAATTTTAACCACAGAGAACACAGAGGGCACAGAGATTTAGGTGGTTTGAGGTGATTGTCCTGGGCGCCAGGCGGGCCCAAATTTGCACAGCCAGTCGTTCGCTGCGGGCGTAGGAGCCACGGTACGCTTGGCCGCCTGTCCCGGCGCCAGGGCGCTAACTGGGCCGTTGACGGCGCTTTGGGCTGGAAGCCAGGCTTGATGATGCCGTTCCTGAAAAAGACTATACAGTATTTATACGGTATCAATATAAAAGCCCGAGCTAAATGGCTGGAATCGCGTTTTCGGGAGCTTTCTCAGCCGGGTGCAGGCGCGCGATCTCGTCTAGCGCGCAGTGCGCCGGGCATAGAGCGGCCAGTCCAACGGTACGCCCAGTTGATTTTGCAGCAGGCGCTGGAAGTCGCGCAGGTGGCTCTCGGTATTGCGCACTTGCCGCGGCGCGAGCCCCTTGTCCAGACAGTAGGCCGCCAGCGCGCCGGCCGCCTCGCCGATATTCCACTCCACCGGATGCAGTCGATAGCAGCCGTTGGTGATATGCGTCACGCCCAGGTTTTTGCAGGCGGGCAGCAAGTTTTCCACACGCTCGGGAATCAAGGCGCCAAGCGGAATCTGGAAGGGATAGCTGCTGATGTCGATGTAGGTGCGCAGGCCCGTGCTGGGGTGCAGGTCAATGCGGTAACTGCCAATGCCGACGCTGTCGTCGAATGGCTCGGAGGAATCAAAGCCCGCGCGCTGCTCAACGCCGACATGCTGCTCAAGCACGGTGAACTCGGCTTGGATGCGCCGCGCCTCGCGCACGTAGACGTACTTGGCCATGCCGTCGGTTGTGCCCACTACATCATGACGCAGGCGCAGGCCCGGGTAGCCGTAGCCCAGCCCATCATGACGGGGCGCTTCAGTCTGCATCCAGTAGAGCAGGGCGAAACTCAATTGTTTGCATTCGCGCAGGGCAGCTTGCTTCACGTCTTCCGCGACGCCCAGCAGCGGCTTGAGCCAGTAGTCGATCTGCGGCCAATTCACCAGCGTGATGTCGCTGGGGAAAGCCCCGTCGCGGTAATGGTTCTTGTAGAGGATGCGCCGGAAATGCCACAGATCGGAGTTGGCGCCTTCGCCCTTGTGGAATATCTGCCGATGCACCGTCTCCAGCGTGATGGGGCTGGGGTAAAGCCAGCTCAATTGCTTGCCGGGCCAGAAGTCGGCTTGATAATCGCGCCAGAATTCGTAATCTTCCGGCTTGTCGATGGTATGGTCTTCGCCTTCAAGGTGGTCGATGGCGAAGCACCAAGAGATGGCTTGCTGGTCCAGCGGCTGCGGCGCGCCTGCGACCGCGTGCATTTCGCCGGTTTGCTCCTGGCTCTCAGCGCCCAGGATGGACTCGACGCCGGCCAGCTCCAGCAGATCGCCCAGCTCGGTCGCGTCCAGGATGTAGGGCGCGGACACCACCACTTGGTCGCCGGATTGCCTGTCCTCCAGCGTCACGGCCAAAACGCGGTCGCCGGCGGTTTCAGCCGCTACGGGAATGTGATGGAGCAGGACATCCAACAGCAGGCTGGAGCGGTAGGGCGCCAGCATCTCTTCGATGACGGCCAGCCCAACGCGCGGCTCGTGGCACAAGCGGCTGACGTTGCCCTGGCCCGGGTTCCAGTTCATCGTGTGGCGCGCCTTGTCGGTCAGCGGGTAGTTGCGGCGGTAATAATCGCGCAGGCCATCGGAGAAGCGCATGTAGGACGCGGTCGCGCCGCATTGGTCGACCCAAGGATTCTCGTCCGGCGGGACGGCTTGCTGGGTCAGCTGCCCGCCGATCCAGTCGGTTTCTTCGCTCATGATGACCGACTTGCCCATGCTCAGCGCGGATAGTGCCGCGCCGATAGCGCCGGTTCCGCCGCCAACGATTAGAATGTCACAGTGCCGCTCTTTCATGCGTCTATTTCCTATGTTGAGTCCGCTATTTGACATATCTGTCCAAAGTCTAATATAATCATCTGGCGAAGCGCAAGTATAGTGGGCGAAGGTCAAGGTCGTGGATCAAGCGCAGATTCCTACACTGCTGGGTCTGGCAATGAATGCAGTCGTTGTGGTCTTTGTCATGCTTGGTTACTTCCGGCGCTTCGCTACGAAGGACGACATCAAGGATCTGAGTGACAGACTGGGCAATGTTGAAACCAGGCTGGGCAATGTTGAAACCAGGCTGGGCAATGTTGAAACCAGGCTGGGTACGCTCGAAACCAGGGTGGGCGCCCTCGAAACCGGGCAGGGCGCCCTCGAAACCAGGCTGAGCGCGGTAGAAGCTGGGCAAGGCGCCCTCGAAACCAGGTTCGACAGCCTGGACAGCAGCGTGCGCGAAATCGGCAGAAAAGCCGATGCTTCGCTGGATCTGCATAACAATGTCCATATCGAATTGAAAGTCCTGCAAGCATCGGTGAACCGCCTCGAAAGTTATTTCGAAACGCCAAAGCTCAAATCATCCTAAATCTCGCCAGAACCGCCTGAAGCATAGCCTATGCTAACCGGGCATTAGGCGCGCTTTTTTTGTAGCTTTCCATCAGCCTGAAATTACATGCCCGGTTTGCTCGGTTCGCCAGCGGCAATCACATGGTCTTTACCTTGCTTGGGAAGATAATGATAGCCGTTTTCAACGCACCAATCGTCAATTGGGTTGGCGCCGCCGGTGAAATCAAAGTTTGGATTGTCATCGACGGGCTCGCCGACCAGGTAGCGCTCCATTGGCGAAAGTTTTTCCACCATAGCCGGCGCCTGCTGCCGATAGTCGGTGGGCGTGATCCAGTCGTAGCAATAGCCGATCATGACGGCTTTGCGCGTGCGCTCGCTCAGATTAGCCGCGCCGGCGTGCCAGGTGCGGTTCTCGAAGAAGACGGCGTCGCCTGGGTTCAGCAGCGGCTCGACCATGGTCGCGGGATCGACCTGGCCTTCCGGGATGTCGATTGGCGCTTTGAGCTGATTGCTGCCCGCAGCCATCATGGTGACGCCGGTCTTCGGTTCGGTCAAATCGGTGAGATAGTAGGCCACCTTCAGCGAATGTCGCGGAATGTGTTGGTCGCCCAGATCGCGCATGGACATGTAGTGGTCGCGGTGCCAGCCTGGTATGCGATCGTCGCCGGAAGCGCCCGGCGGATCGGGAGCGCGATAGATGAGATGGCTGGTCAGCAGCGACAGATAAGGGCTGAGCAGCTGTGCCACGATGGAGAAGACCTTGGGGTTGGTCATCAGCGGCAGGAAGGCGTCGTCCAAGGATACGCAGTTGCGGAAGCCATCGTAGAGGCCGCCGGGTCGGCGCTGGCGATTGAGCTCGCGGTCGGAGGCGATTAGGCGGTCGCCGGCTTCGATCAGCGCCGAGACGGATTCGCTGTCTATGGCGCCGCGCATGATCAGGTAACCCTCTTCATCAAATTGCTGTTTCTGTTCCGGTGTAATCTTGACGAATTCCATTTTTCTCCCTGTAGTGGTCCCGAAAAACTGGACACCTAGTTGAGAGAGTATACTGGTGTTTCAGCATGAGGGGAAACCACGATGGGTAAGGCACGTAAGTTCAGTCCAGAGTTTAAAGCGCAGGTTGTGTTGGAGATCGTGTCAGGCGGGAAGAGTTTGGCGCAGGCTAGTCGCGATTATCAGATCAAGAACACAGTATTATCGCGGTGGAAGGCTCAGTTTTTTGAAGGCGCTGCCGGGATATTCGAGGCGGGACGTCCGGCGGAAGAGAAGCGGCTGCGTGAGCGTATTGAGGATTTGGAGCGTCTGGCGGGTAAACAAGCCCTGCAACTGGAAATTGCAAAAAAAGCCAGTCGTTACTTGAAGTCTCAACCGCTCGAAAGCGAGAGCTAGTGCAAGCGTTGAGCCAGGAGTATACGGTGTCGGATTGCTGCGCAGTCCTGGGATTGGCTCGTAGCAGCTACTATCATCGCGGCAAGCGGCAGGACGCCGGCGCGCTGCGGGAGGCGATAGCGGATGTCGCTGGGCGCCACACGACCTATGGCAGCCGGCGGATCAAGGCGCAATTGGAGCGTGAGCCCTATCAAATGGAGGTAGGTCGTCATCAGGTCCGTCAGTTGATGCGCGACATGAATCTGCTGGTCAATCCCAAGCGTCGCCAGGTCAAGACAACGGATAGCCGACATGGTCTTCGCCGATTCCCTAATCTGGTGCGGGGCGTCAAGGCAAGCCGGCCGGGTCAGATCTGGGTCGCCGACATCACGTACCTGCGTCTGCCTTGGGACGAAGTCTATCTGGCAATCCTGATGGACCAGTATAGCCGGGCAATCCGCGCATGGCATTTGAGCTGGTCATTGGGCCAGGAATTAGTGCTGACGCCGCTCAAGCAAGCTCTACAGCAATACCCGGCGCCGGAGATCCATCACTCTGACCAAGGCACGCAGTACGCCGCCAAGGCCTATGTCAAGCTCTTGAGCGACGCCGGTACCCAGATCAGCATGGCAGCCGTCGGCAAGCCCAACGAGAACGGCTACGCGGAACGGGTGATTCGCACCATCAAGGAGGAGGAAGTGTACTTGAGCGACTATCAAAACATGGCAGACGCACGCAAGCAACTCGGACACTTCATCGACGTGGTCTATACGCACGAGCGAATTCACAGCGGGTTAGACTTCCAAACACCGGCAGAAGTCGAGGCGGCATGGAACAAATGTCTTCCCTGAGTTTCTGCATTTTCGTGTCCAATATATCAGGACCACTACACCCTGATCTTGCCGCGCGTTCTTGGGCATAATGCCTTTTATATCTTCTTGTACCGCCAGTTTTTCCGCGGCATACCGGAAGACATTTACGACTCGGCGCGTATCGATGGCTGCTCGGAATTCGGTGTGTGGTGGCGGATATTCATGCCGATGTCGCGGCCGGTGCTGGCGGCCGTTTCCATCTTCGCCTTTTCCTTCGCCTGGAACGACTTCCTCAATCCGCTGATTTACCTGGGCTCGAACAAGGAACTCTGGACTCTGGCGCTAGGCTTAAACGCCTTGCAGGGCTTTGAAGGCGCGGACAACAGCCTCAACCTGATCATGGTCTTCTCGGTGCTGATGATCATACCCATGCTTATCGTCTTCTACTTTGGGCAGAAGCATCTGATCAGCGGCGTGACCGCGCAGGGCAGCCTCAAAGGTTAACGGCGCGACTATTGCAACTGCAAGTAGTCGCCTTCAATGGTCGTGAATTCGAGGATATTGCCGAAGGGATCGCGGCAGAAAAAGCGCGGCCGGCCGGGGATCGGCTCGACATCATAGGGCGCGAAACCGGCTTGGGAAAGCCTGCCGCGCAGCGCCGACAGGTCCTCTACCTCCAAGCAGAGATGCCGAATGGAAGGGTCATCGCGCGGCTCTTCGCGGAAGCAATGCAGCTCGGCATCTTCGCCGATTTTGAACCAGATGACTTCCAAATCTGAAATGTTGTTAGGCGCGGGGATCTCCGTCAGCCCTAGCAGATCGCCGTAGAAAGCGCGGGTTTGTTTTTCGCTGCCCGGCGGCCGCGGGATGCTGACGTGCTGCAAGCGAAACTTCATGGCTGGCTCACGTTTGTACTCTGCTGCGCATGACGCCATTGTAACAGATTAGCCAGGGCATTCGCATCAAAATATTTTAACCACAGAGCGCACAGAGTTTCGTATCTTTTCTTGGCGATTGTCACATCAATCTGGAAATAGTAGGGGCGATTGAAGGTCATATTTCACGGGCGACATGGTATGTCGCCCCTACATTTTGTAATTTTTCGCAGCGAACGACACGCAATGGTTTTGAAGCGATTGCCCTGGCAGAAATGCCCGATTCCTTGACAAGGCCTTACGCACTGTCTATACTATGTGTAATTGAACGAGGTATGTGCAATTGCACACTCTTAGGTGATTCATGGCGGAAGCGGTGGTCATGCCCAAATTGGGCAACACGGTGGAAAGCGCCATCATCTTGGGCTGGCATGTGGCGGTTGGCGACAGGGTCAGCGCCGGCGACTTGCTGTGTGAGATTGAGACGGACAAAGCCACGCTCGAGATCGAAAGCACGGCTAGCGGCATCTTGCTGTCTCAGCTCTGCGCCGCGGGCGAGGAAGTTCCCGTCTTGAGCAATATCGCCGTTGTCGGCAGCGAGGGCGAGTCCATTGCCGAGTTCGCGCCAGTTTCCCTGGGGCGTCCCGTGACCAGCAGCGAGGGGAACGATGGAACATCGGCGCCCGCAACCAAGAAGCTGGTTAAGATTTCGCCGCGCGCGCGCAATCTGGCCCAGCGCCAAGGCATCGACATCGAGAGCATCGCTGGCAGCGGTCCAGACGGGCGCATCATCGAGCGCGATATCGAAGCGGCGTTGCGCGGGGCAAAAGCGACGCCGGTGGCGCAGGCCATGTTGGACAGCGGCGACTATCAAGTGGCTCAGGACCATCCAGGCCACCGCCGCGTGACAAAAGCGGACTTGACGCGAGTAGAGGGCGAGAGCGCCGCAACAGGGATGCCATTAACGGGCGCGCGCAAGACCATCGCCCGGCGCATGCGTGAGTCGCTGCGGAGCACGGCGCAACTGACCCTGCATGTTTACGCCGATGCGCGGGCGGTGCAGGCTTATCGCCGCCGGCTCAAAGCAAGCGACGATCGCCTGGGTTTGGGCGCGGTCAGCATCAACGATTTGCTGCTCTTCGCTGTCTCGCGCACGCTGCCCGACTTCCCTGCGCTGAATGCGCTATTTGAGAACGACACCATCTACCAGCAGGACGAAGTTCATCTGGGGCTGGCGGTGGATACCGACCGCGGCTTGCTGGCGCCGGTCATCCGCAGCGCCGACACCCTGACGCTGAAGCAGCTTGCGGCGGAAGCGCGCCGTTTGGCTGAGGCTTGCCGCGCCAGCAGCGTCCAACCCGATGAGCTGAGCGGCGGCAGCTTCACCGTCAGCAACTTGGGCGCGCTGGGCATCGAGAGTTTCACGCCGATTTTGAATCCGCCGCAGGTCGGCATACTGGGACTGGGCAGCATCAACTTGAAGCCGGTGCAGCAGGACGGCGAGGTGGCATTCCTCCCGCATATCGGCTTGTCGCTGACCATCAACCACCAAGTTGTTGATGGCGCGCCGGCGGCTCGTTTTCTGCAGAGCCTCAGCGCCAACTTGGCGCAGATAGATCTGCTGACCGCGATGTAAACGTGTAGTCGTCGCCCGTTTATGACCTGAGGAACCCGGCCATGCCAAAATCACTGACCATCGACCCGGCGGAAGCGCGCCAGTCCGCGGTCATTCACGCGCCGGAGATCCCGGTCAACGCCTACGTCTCCAACCCCGCAGCGGAAGCGGAACGCTATTCGCGCGCCGAGCTGGTGGGAATTTACCGCGATATGCTGCTCATCCGCGAGTTTGAGACGGCGCTGGACAACTTCAAGAAACAGGGGGCTTATCGCGGCATCGAATACAATCACGCGGGACCAGCTCATTTGTCTATCGGGCAAGAGGCGGCTGCCGTCGGGCAATGCCTGGCGCTGGAGCCGCAGGACTTTATCTTGGGCTCGCATCGCAGTCACGGCGAAATTCTGGCAAAGGGGCTGGCCGCCATTCGCCAACTGGACGAGGCGCAACTGCTGGAAATCATGCAAGGTTACCAGGAAGGCGTCGCCCTGCGCGTCGTTGAGGCGCTGGACGATTATGCGGATGCGCGCGCGCTGGCGCAAGCTTGGCTGGCTTACGGCGTCTACGCTGAGATATTCGCCCGCGAAAGCGGCTTCAACAAAGGCATGGGCGGCTCGATGCATACCTTCTTCCCGCCCTTTGGCATCATGCCTAATAACGCCATCGTGGGCGGCTCGGCTGATATCGCCCTGGGTATGGCGCTCTTCAAACGCATCAATCGGGCGCCCGGCATCGTCATCGCCAATATCGGCGATTCGTCAGTCGCCAGCGGGCCGGTCTGGGAGGCGATGAACTTCGCCGCGATGGACCAGTACCACACGCTATGGGATGCTGATTTGGGCGGGGCGCCGCCGATTCTATTCAATTTCATGAACAACTTTTATGGCATGGGCGGGCAACCGCAGGGCGAGACGCTCGGCTTTGGCATGTTGGCGCGGGTGGGTTCGGCTGTCAACGCCGATGCCATGCACAGCGAACGGGTCGATGGTTACAATCCGCTGGCGGTGGCGGATGCCACGCGGCGTAAGAAAGCGTTGCTGCTGGCCGGCGAGGGTCCGGCACTGCTGGATGTCATCACCTATCGCTACAGCGGCCATTCGCCCAGCGACGCTTCGTCGTATCGCGGGCGCGATGAAGTTGATTTGTGGCGCGCGCAGGATTCCATCAGCGGCTTCGGCGACTACCTCTGCGTTAATGACCATGCGGATTCCGCAACGCTGGACAGCATCAAGGCTTGCGCTGGCGAACTCATCGAACGGGTCGTTCGCGCTGCTATCGACTTGGACTTGTCCCCGCGGCTGGATGCCAGCGGCGGCGCTATCGGCGGCATGATGTTCTCGAATGAGCGGGCGGACGCGCTTGACGATCGTCAGCCGGAGGTCCTGCAAGCGAAGGCAGACAGCCGCCTGCAGGTCACCAGCGGCAAGCATCGCTTTGGCCTGAACGAAGCGGGCGAGCCAAGCCCCAAACTACGTACCTTGACCTATGCCGAAGCCATCTTCGAAGCCATGCTGCACCGCTTCTACGAAGACCCGACCATGATTGCCTTCGGTGAGGAGAATCGGGATTGGGGCGGCGCGTTCGGCGCGTATCGCGGTTTGACCGAGGCGCTGCCGTATCACCGCCTGTTTAATACGCCGATATCGGAAGCGGCCATCGTCGGCGTCGCGGTCGGCTATGCCCTGGCCGGCGGACGCGCTGTGCCCGAGCTGATGTACTGCGACTTCATGGGGCGGGCCGGCGACGAAATCTTCAACCAGATGGCCAAGTGGCAAGCCATGTCGGCCAATGTGCTGCGCATGCCGCTGGCGCTGCGCGTCTCGGTGGGCATGAAATACGGCGCGCAGCATTCGCAAGACTGGAGCTCCATCGTCGCGCACATCCCCGGCTTGAAAGTCTACTTCCCGGCCACGCCCTATGACGCCAAAGGCATGCTCAATCTGGCGCTGCGCGGCACGGACCCGGTGGTCTTCTTCGAAAGTCAGCGGCTCTACAACCAGCCGGAGACGCTCTTCGCCGGCGGCGTGCCGACTGAATATTACGAGGTGGACGAAGGCGAGCCCAAGCTGCATCGGCAAGGGCGCGACATCACCATCATCACCATCGGCGCGACCTTGTATCGCGCGCTGGAAGCGGCTGAGCGGCTGCAAACCGAGCAGAGCCTCAGCGCCGAAGTCATTGACGCCCGCTTCCTCAACCCCTTGAATTACACGCCCTTGGTGGCATCGGCGCGGAAGACCGGCAAGGTCCTACTCGCCTCTGACGCGACCGAGCGCGGCTCCTTCCTGCATACGATGGCCTCCAATATCAGCCAGTTGGCTTTTGACTACCTGGATGGTCCCGTCGCTGTTCTGGGCTCGCGCAATTGGATCACGCCGCCGGCCGAGCTGGACGAGCATTTCTTCCCGAGCGCCGATTGGATGATCGACATGATCCATCAGCGCCTGCTGCCCTTGCCGGGTTATCAGCCGCGCAGCGAGCAAGGCGCCGGCGTCATCAGCCAGCGCGCCCGCGCCGGAGTGTGACCATGCTGGAAAACGGGCGCCACGAATTGCTGGCGAGGGTCGCCGCGATGTATTATCAGCAGGAGTTGACGCAGAACGAGATCGCCGCCGCGCTGGACTTGTCGCGCGTCAAGATTTACCGCTTGCTCAAAGAGGCGCGCGAAACTCAGATCGTGCGCATCTTGATCGACTGGCCCATCAAACGCGCGCGCGGGCTTGAAGCGCGGCTGATGCAGCAATATGAGCTGGATCGCGCGTTGGTGCTGCAAACAAGCGCGACCGACCCCGCGCTGCTGCGGCGGCAAATCGCACAGTTGGCGGCTCGTTATCTGGAAGGCGCGCTGGTCGATCAAGACACGATGTCGATCTGCTTCGGCAGCACGACTTTCGAGGTCATCAGCGCCATCCGCAGCGACTTTCAAGCCAATGTCCATGTCGTGCAGGCGACCGGCAGTTTGTCGTACGCGCTCAAAGAATTCGACAGCTCGGCATTGACGCGGCAGTTGGCGCAGAAGCTGGGCGGGCAGGCGCACTACCTGTCATCGCCGCTGCTGGCTGACAATGCCGCGGCCGCCGCCGTCATACGCGAGCAAGCCGTGGTCGGGCGGACGCTGGAACAGGTGCGGCGCGCCGATATTGCGCTGGTCGGCATCGGCGACTTGGATCCGGCGACCTCGGGCTTTGTGCGCGCGGGCGTGGCCGAATCGCAGCAACTGCGCGCTTATCGCGAGGCGGGCGCCATCGGCGATATGGCCTGGCAAATTTTCGACAGCTCCGGTCGGCTCTTCCCATGCGAGCTGAATCAGCGCATTATCGGCGTTCGGCTGGAAGAACTGCGCGCCTTGCCGCAAACGGTTGCCGTCGCTGTCGGCCTTAACAAAGCCGCGGCCATCACCGGGGCCCTGCGCTCCGGCGCACTCAACGTACTTTGCACCGATGAAGCGACCGCAAACCAAATCATGCTCTAATCGATGTAGGGGGCTGTTCAGGGCGCCCGCTAACAGCTAATGATTGTAGGGGCGAGCCTTGGCTCGCCCACTAAAGAGGGGAAATCTCATATGCCCATCGGAGAAGTCACGCAGCAAGTCAAAATCGCCGCCGGTTTGTTCTGGGCTGATTACGCCGTCTTGGGCGCGCAAATCCGCGAGCTGGCAGCGGCCGGCGTCGACTGGCTGCATATCGAAGTGCGCGATGGAAAATATATGGACTTCGCCATGCCGCGCGGCGGCTACGATATCATTGAGGCGACTTGCCAGAGTACAACCCTGGAAGTCGAAGCGCAGCTGCAAATGCTGCGGCCGAACTTCAGCGTCTTCGATCAACTGGCTGATCTGGGCGTCAGTATGATCAGCCTGCCGCTGGAGACGACGGACGAGATGATCTTCCAGAACATTACCTACATCAAAGAGAAGCTGGGCTTAAAAGTGGGCGTCTGGGCTTGGCAGGGTGTGCCGGCGATCGCCTTCGAGCAATTTGTCCACCCCTATATCGACATCATCGAGTACGAAAGCCGCGCGCCCTTTTGGAAGCCGACGACCGGCGGCGCCAGCCCGCATACCATCGACCCCATCGTGGTGGATACCATAGGCCGTTTGCACGATATGATCGCGGCGGCGGGCTTGGAAGGCAGCATTGAACTCATGGAAGACGGCGGCTTAAACGCGGGCAACGTGGCGCAGTTCATCGAAGCGGGCATGACCGTGGGCGAATTTTCGTCGCCGCTGCTCAAGGGACCCGCCGGCAAGCTGCAGCCGGGCACGGGCCAGATCGGCGCGGCGGTCGATAAGCTGCGCGCCGTCATGCAAGACGTAAGCGACACGTATCGCAGCGAGACAGGATTGAAAGCGTAAGCAGCGGGCGACATGGTATGTCGCCCCGACACGCATTGCTCGTTGTGTTTGTAGGGGCGGTTCTGTGAATCGCCCGCGCTGAATCGACAGGATAGAATCCATGCCAAAAATCAGAATCGGACTCATCGGCTACGGCGGCATCGGGCGGGTGCACGCGGCGGCTTACCGCGCCATCCCCTTCCACTACGGCTTGCCCGCCGATAGCATCAGCATCGCCGGCGTGGCCACCACGCGCGAGGAGACGGCCCGCCGCGCCGCGGACGAGATCGGCTGCGACTTTTACAGCGCCGACTACCGCGATTTGCTGGCGCGCGCTGATATCGACGCCGTCGACATCTGCACGCCGAACAACTCGCATCACGAGATTGTGCTGGCGGCCGCCCAAGCTGGGCTGCATATCTACTGCGAGAAACCCTTGGCGATGAATGTTGCCGAAGCGGCGCGTTTGACGCAGGCGGTTGACGCGGCCGGCGTCAAAGGGCAGATGACCTTCAACTTCCGCTTTTTCCCGGCTGTGGCTCGCGCCAAACAGTTGCTGGACGACGGCTTTGTCGGGCGCGTCTTTTCGTTTAACGGCCGCTATCATCGCTCCAGTTATATCAGCCGCGAGAAGCCGATGTCCTGGCGGCTGCAGCGCGAGGTCACCGGCGGCGGCGCGCTCTTCGACCTGGGCGCGCATATCCTCGATCTGCTGTACCATTTACTGGGCGACTTCGCGGCGGTCAACGGCACGTTGGAAACACTGATTAAGCAGCGCCCCGTCGCGGCCGGCTCGGCTGAAACGGCGCCGGTAGCAGTCGATGATATTGCTCTGCTGCAAGCGCGCCTCGCCGACGGCGCTCTGGGCACGGTCGAGGCGTCGCGCATGGGCACCGGCGCCACCAACGACCTGAGCTTCGAGATTTTCGGGGACAAAGGCGCCATCCGCTGGCATCTCAGTGAGCCGGCCTGGCTGCAAGTTTACGACGCGCGATCCTCCGATAGCCCGCTGGGCGGTCAACGCGGTTTTCAGCGCATTGAAGCCGCCAGCCGCTACCCGGGTCAGCGCGCGCCCGACTGGACCATGACGCCGGATTTTATGCGCGCCCACGCTGAATGCCAGTATCAGTTCATCCGCTCGATCTGGGACGACAAGCCCCCATCGCCTTCGCTGGCAGAGGGCTTGCACATCCAGCGCATCATGGACGCCGCCGAGCGCTCGTCGGCGCAGGGGTCGTGGGTGAAACTGGCGAACGAGTAGTAGGCCGGACTATCACAATGTGCGCGGTTCAGTAGGAAGAAAACCTCTGTGCTCTCAGTAAAACCAAGAAAGTCATGCCAAGAAGCGCGCTGTGTAGGGGCGACCAATCTGGTCGCCCGCTGCCGCTGCGACTTGTGGTTTCGGGCTGTCGTCTCTACAGATCGTTACTTTAGCAAAATTCGCATGACTAACTTGGAACTACTTCTGTGCCTCTGTGGTGAATAATTTTGTGGAGAATCCACCGGTGACCGCGGCGCATTACGACATCATCATCATCGGTACGGGCATGGGCGGCGGCACGCTGGCTTATGCCTTGCGCGAGAGCGGCGCGAGCATCTTGCTGCTGGAGCGCGGCGACTTTCTGCCGCAAGAAGCCCAGAACTGGCAGGTTGAAGCCGTCTTCGGGCAGAATCGCTACAAGCCGGCCGAGAACTGGATCGACGCCGCCGATGGCAGCCGCTTCAAGCCGGGCGTACATTATTTCGTGGGCGGCAACACCAAAGTTTATGGCGCCGCTCTGCCGCGCTTCCGCCGCGAAGACTTTGAAGCGCTCGAGCACGAAGGCGGCACTTCCCCCGCCTGGCCTATCGCCTACGAAGACCTTGAGCCCTATTACAATCTGGCCGAGGAACTCTTCTTCGTACACGGCTGCGCCGGGTCCGACCCGTTTGAGCCGCCGCGCAGCCGGCCCTATCCCTACCCAGAAGTGCCGCACGAGCCCTATATGGCCGAGCTTATTAACAAGCTGCGCGCGCAGGGGCTGAATCCCTACAGCCTGCCGATGGCGGTGGACTTGCGGGCGGGCGGGCGCTGCATCCGCTGCATGACTTGCGACGGCTTCCCCTGCCAGGTTCATGCCAAAGGCGATGCCGAGATCTGCTGCGTCAGGCCGGCGCTTGCCAGCGAGAATATCGAGCTGTGGACGCAAGCTGAAGCGCGGCGCATCCTCACCGATAGCAGCGGGGTACGCGCCACAGCAGTGGAAGTCGAGCGGCGCGGCCAGCGGCTCAGCGTCTCAGCCGATACGATTGTCGTCGCTTGCGGCGCGGTCAACTCCGCTATATTGCTGCTGCGTTCTCAGTGCAGCCGCCACCCGCAGGGACTGGGCAATTCGTCCGGCATGCTGGGGCGTAATTACATGATGCACAACAACACCGCCCTGACCGCCGTGGCGCCGCTGAAGACGAACCCGACCGTCTTCCAAAAGACGACTGCGGTCAACGACTTTTACTTCGGCGATGACGACTTCAATTTTCCTATGGGCAACATCCAGGCGCTGGGCAAGCTGCAAGCCGGCATGCTCTCTGCCGCCAAGCCCTACCTGCCCCAGCCGCTGCTGCGGGCGATGGCGAACCGCAGCGTCGATTGGTGGGTGATGTCGGAGGACTTGCCCGATACGGAAAACCGCGTCATGCTCGCGGACGACGGGGGCGTACGGGTGCAATGGAAACCCAATAACCGCGCCGCCCATCAGCAGCTCATCCGCCGGGCGATAGGCATGATGCGCGCCGCCGGCTACCCCTTCGTCTTCACCGAGACCCTGGGCATCGAGACCAATTCGCATCAATGCGGCACGGCTCGATTTGGCCATGACCCAGCCCGGTCGGTCCTGGATCCGCTCTGCAAGACGCACGATATTGACAATCTATACCTGGTTGATTCGTCCTTCTTCCCCTCGTCGACGGCGATGAACCCGGCGCTGACGATTTGCGCGCAGGCGCTGCGGGTGGCGGATCATTTGCAGGGGCGGCCGCTGCTGCAATCGGAGCTGAGCGCATGAGCTGCGTCATCGGCATCGACTTGGGCGGCAGCAAAATCGCTCTGGGTTTGGTCAGCGCGCAGGCCGACATACTGGCGCGCCGCCGCATCGACACCAATGCCGACGCTGGCCTGCAAAGCGTGGTCGAGCGCATCGCGGTTGAAGTCACTGCGTTGGGCGCGTCGCTGCCGCCCGGCGAAACGATCGCGGCGGTCGGCTTGGGCGCGCCCGGCCCTCTCGATCATGTCAAAGGCGAGCTGCTGACGCTGGTGAACCTGCCCGGCATCTCCAACACGCCCTTCCGCCGCGCCTTACACGAGCGGCTGTCGCTGCCGGTCGCGCTGGACCACGATGCCAAGGTGGCTGCGCTGGGCGAGTTTCACTACGGCGCCGGGCGCGGGCGGGACAGCATGATCTATATCGTCATCGGCACCGGCGTCGGCGCGGCCATCATCTACCAGGGCGCGCTGATTTATGGCGAGAGCAACAGCGCCGGAGAATCGGGCCACATGACCGTGGATCCGCGCGGGCCTCTCTGTCACTGTGGCTCGCGCGGCTGCCTGGAAGCCTACACCAGTGGTCCCGCGCTCTCCCGGCGGTATGCGGCGCTGAGCGGCGACAGCATCGCGGGTGCTGAAATCGCGGCTCTCGCCCACGCCGGCGACGAAAACGCGCGGCAAGTATTTACTGAAGCGGGCAGCGCGCTGGGCGTCGCCATTGCCTCGCTGGCGATGACGCTGAATATCGAGACCTTTGTCATCGGCGGCAGCGTGGCTAAAGCCGGCGACTTGCTCTTAGGGCCCGCCCGTGAATCGCTGAAAGGTTATTCGTTCCGGGCGGTGTCGGCGCGGGTGAGGGTGGTCGCATCCGGGCTGGGCGAGGACGCGCCCATACTCGGCGCAGCGGTTCTGGCGCGCCGTCTGCTGGGAGCCTGAGCGCGCCGATCGAAACAGAAAGGGGCTGCGATGTACGCTTATGCCGATGAGCTGGACTCGGGAGCCATTCTTAGTGATTTCGACATTTGCATCGTGGGCGCGGGCGCGGCCGGCATCGCCATGGCGCAGCGGCTGGCGAATTCATCGCTGCAAGTTCTCCTGCTGGTCAGCGGGCAGCCGGCCGACCGGGGCTTGCCCGACAAGCACCGGCAGTCGCTCTATCAGGGCACGGCCGGCGCCTTTCTGCAAAAGGTCGACCCCGACTTCTTGCAGCGCTCGCGCTTGAATATGTACGGCGGCACCACCAATCACTTCGGCTTTTGGGCGCGTCCGCTTGACCCGGCAGACACCATGCCCCGCCCCGGTTATCGCGACGCCGGTTGGCTCTTCGGCGAGCGCGAATTACGACCCTGGTACATCGACGCGCACGTATTCGGGCGCTTTGGTCCCTTCAATTACGCTGACATGGACTTCTGGGAGCGCGTCCTCTACGCCCGCTGCTTTGATCCGCTGCCGGGCGACAAGCTGAGTGGCGCCATCATGCGCGCGCAATACGAAGAGAATCTGCACGACTTCCAAGTGCAATTCCGCGACCAACTGAAGAACGCGCCTAATATCACCACGCTCTTCAACGCGCACCTGCTCAGCATTGAAACGGACGAGAATCGGCGCCATGTGGTCGAACTGAATTGCTCGACAATTGACAGTTCTCCTTCTGGGGATAGCCGCCCCGGTGTGTCATTCAAAGTGCGCGCGCGGCGTTATGCGCTGGCTTGCGGCGGCATCGAAAATGTGCGCCTGCTGCAGCTTTCCGGCGAATTGGGCAATAACCGGCGCGATCTGCTGGGGCGCGGTTTTATGGTGCATCCGCTGCTGACTAACGCCGCACACGTTCGCTTTGACGCGCCCGTCGCCAGTGATATCCGCAACTTCTTCCGCGAGCAGCAAATCCGCCTGAAACCTCCCCCTAATTTATTGGGGGGACCGAGGGGGGTATCCGCCGCCGATGGCGAGTATCAGCACATGGCCAGGCCGCTGGTGAATCCCGAGCTAGTGTTTGACTACCTGATGTTCAACGCCTGGGGCGTGCTGGCGGCGAAGCATCAAACGCTGCTGGAGGAGAAGATCGGCAACTTCCGCATTATTCTTTACTTCGGCGCGGACGCGGCGTCGGCGGTGGTGAATCTCAATTGGGAGCAGACGCCGGACGACAACAGCCGCATCACGCTTAATCCCGAGCGGGTTGATCCCATCTTTGGGCAGCCGGTCGCCCATGTCGATTGGCGGCTGAACGAGACCGATAAACGCAGCGCCGCACGCGCCCTGGAAATCACGCTGGACTACTTGCGCGCTCGTGGCGCTAGCCAGCAAGAGATGATCACGGATGTGGGCGGCGGCGCGGGAGATTGGACATTTTTGCCCGAGCCCGGCGCGCTGGAAACCGGCGATCATCACATGGGCGCGCTGCGCATGTCCGCCTCGCCCGAAGATGGCATCGTCGACATCAATTCGCGTTTGCACGGCGTGGACAATCTCTACGTGGCCGGCTCGGCCGTCTTCCCGACCGGCGGCTACGCCAACCCGACGCTGACCATCGTGGCGCTGGCTCTGCGCCTGGCGGATCATCTCAAGGCGGAGCGCGCGCGCTAAGCCTGACTTACTGAACAAGCCTTGTAGGGGCGAGCCTTGGAAATCCCACGCCCCAGCTAATTCTCCCCGCTATAGAGCGCGTCGACAGCGGCGCGGTAGGGTGTGCTGGGGGCGGCGCCCGGCTTGGTGACGCTGAGCGCGGCCGCCGCATTGGCGAAGCGCACCGCCTGCGCCAGCGCTTTCCCCTCGGCCAGCGCCACCGCCAAGCCCGCGTTGAAGGCATCGCCGGCGCCGGTGGTATCGACCACATCGACCGCATAGGTGGGTATGACAGCGCTTTCGCTGCCGCTGACAATCTGCGCGCCCTGCGCCCCTAGCGTGACGACAGCCTGCTGATCGGCGCGTGTTAGCAGCGTTCGCGCGGCCGCGGCGTAATCGCCAGCCGAAGCGCTGAGCGTCTCCAGTTCGGTCTCGTTGGGCGTCAGGTAATCGGCCAGGTCGATCGTCGACTGCGGGATGGCGGCGGCCGGCGCCGGGTTGAGGATGGTGGCCACGCCCAGCTGCTTGGCCGTCTCCAGCGCGTAAGCCACCATATCCAAGTTGACCTCCAACTGCGTGATCAGCACGTCGGCTGCCGCGATGCGCTCGCGGGCCGCGTCGATATCCGCCGCCGTCAAACGCGAGTTCGCGCCCAGCACCACCACAATCATATTCTCGCCGCTGCTATCCACCAGGATGGGCGCCACGCCGGTGGCGTATTCGTCGTCTATGGAGACATAATCGCGGTTGACGCCCTCGGCATCCCAGATTTCGTAAGCCAGGTTGGCGAAGACATCGTTGCCGACGCGCCCGATGAAGGTGACATCCGCGCCCAGGCGAGCCGCCGCCACCGCTTGATTCGAGCCTTTGCCGCCGGCGCTGGTGGCGAAGCGGTCGCCAGGCACGGTTTCCCCCGGGCGTGGCATGCGCTGCAGGTAGGCCACCAGATCCGCGTTAAAGCTGCCCACCACTACAATCTTGGCTGTCATACGCGCGTCCTTTTGTCTTTCTGCCCGATTGACTATACTCTATTCTTATCGATTTTTTCGCGCAGGACTAGCTGCCAGGTGGGCCATGACCGAACTGCAAATCGCGCTTGATGGCGACTTGGACGCCGCGCTGGCTGTGCTGGCGCAGGCGCGCTCCTACGTTGACATCGCCGAAATTGGCACGCCGCTAGTCTTCCGCGAGGGCGCGCGCGCCGTACGCGAGATACGCGCGGCCTATCCCCAGTTGACGCTGGTGGCCGACCTCAAAATCATGGACGCGGGCGAGGCCGAGGCGGATATCGCCTTCCGCGCCGGAGCCGACCGCGCCACCGTCATGGCTTTGGCCAGCGACGCCACCATTGCCGGCGCGCTATCCAGCGCCCGCTCGCACGGCAAGCGCATCATGGTCGACATGATGCAAGTGGTTGATCCTCTGGGGCGGGCGTTAGAATTGCTGGCGCTGGGCTGTGACCTGCTCTGCCTGCACACGGCGCACGACTTGCAGTCGTCACAGGGCTCGCCTTTCGCTCAGCTGGCCGAATTGCGAGCGGCATTGCCGACTGCGCCGCTGGCCATCGCCGGCGGCGTCAAGCTGGATACGCTGGAACAGATTCTGCCGCTGCGGCCCCAGGTCATCATCGTTGGCTCGGGCATCACCGCTGCGCCGGATCCAGGCGCGACCGCGCGACAATTCCACGAGAGGATACGCCATGCAACAGCATCATGAACTGGTCGATGCCATCCTGGCTGATGTCGGCCGCACGCTGCGTCAAGTGGACGCGGGCGAGGTCGAGGCGCTGGGGGCGGCGCTGCTCGCGGCTGAGCGCGTCTTCCTGGCCGGCAAGGGGCGCACCGGTTTGCAGATGCGCGCCTTCGCCATGCGTCTGATGCACCTGGGGCTGCGGGCGCATGTCGTGGATGATGTGACGACGCCGGCCATCGGCTCGGGAGACCTGCTGCTGATCGGCTCGTCATCCGGGCGTACCGGCTCGCTGCTGCGCTATGTCGAGACTGTAGGCGCGACCGGCGCGCGCTTGGCGACGCTGACCGGCAACCTCGAATCGCCGCTGGCCGCGGCCGCGGATTGCCGCGTCTATATCCCGGCCAGCAATTTCAAAGCGGGCGGCAGCGCCGGCGAGGCATCAGTGCTGGTCATGGGTTCGCTCTTTGAACACTGCCTGGGCTTGCTCTGCGATTTGCTCATCATCCGGCTGAAGGCGGCGCTGAATGTCGACGAAGCGCAGATGAACGCGCGCCACGCCAATTTGGAATGAGCCAGAGGCTCATTTGCCACCGAGTACACAGAAGTAACTCCAAGAAAACATCGATGATGACTGTGCTATGAATGATTTTTCCAGAATAATTGAAACGTTGTAGGGGCGAGCCTTGGCTCGCCCACGCTTGAATTGACTTCCTTACAACTTCTGCACGACTAAATCGGTTCGACAGAATATGCTAGATGGCACAAATAGTTGGTTGTTTATGCAGAATGCACTCTACTTGATACCAGTCCTTCAGCAATTTCCGCTGGCTTTAGGCTGAATTTATCGCCGCTAAACTGCGACCCAATCATCAATCTCTGTGCCCTCTCTTTAACTCGGTGTACTCGGTGGCAAATGTTTTGCGCGCTAGCGGCAAACTTGCTATCCTGCGCTAAAGGCAGCGATTCAACCGGGCGGAACGATGAAATATCAAGAGCGACTAGAGAAACTGTTTGCAATCATGCGTGGCGCCGGGCTGGATGTCGTAGCCTTGATTCCCGGTCCTAATCACCGTTACCTGACGAACTCGACGCACTACGTCCTGGAGCGGCCCATCGTCACTTTCTACCCGCTCGACCAAGAGCCGGTCGCCGTCATCCCCGAGCTGGAGATCGCGCTCTTTCAGCGCCATGCGCTTCCCTCGCGGCTTGTCTCCTACACCGATGCTGAAGGCTACGCTGGCGCATTTCGGCAGGCGCTTTCGAGCATGGGCGCGCGTGGCAAGACAATCGGCGTCGAAGGCTTATACATGCGCTTCTTCGAAGGCGAAGTCATCCGCGCGTCGGCGCCGGGCGCTGAGGTCGTGGACGCCACGGAGGCGCTGGCTGGGCTGCGCTTGCACAAGGACGCTGACGAAATCGCTGCGCTGAGGCGCGCCATCGCCATCTCGGAAGCGGCGTTGGCGGCGACCTTCGACCAAATCAAAGTGGGCATGAGCGAGATTGAGGCGGCTGTTATTCTGGAGCGGCATCTATACGCGCTCGGCGGCGAAGGGCTGGCTTTTGGCACGATTTTACACGCCGGCGCCAATACGCCGCTGCCGCATCTAGGTCCCCTGGATTACCGCATCCAGCACGGCGATGCGCTGATTGTCGACTTCGGCGCGACTTTCGAGGGCTACTGCGCCGATATCACGCGCACGGTCTTCGTCGGCTCGGTCAGCGAGGAACAGCGCGAGTTTTACGCGCTGGTGCAAGCCGCCAACGAGGCCGGCCGAGCAGCGGCTGCCCCTGGCGTGGCTTGCGAAGCTGTCGATATCGCGGCGCGGCAGGTCTTCATTGATGCCGGCTATGAGCATTTGATACGGCATCGCACCGGGCATGGCATCGGCTTGGAAGCGCACGAAGCGCCTTACATGGTGCTTGGCAATCAGCGTCTGCTGGAGCCAGGTATGGTCTTCACGGTCGAGCCGGGCATCTATCGTGAAGGTGAAATCGGCGTGCGCATCGAGGACAATATGCTGATAACGGAAGCCGGCGCCGAGAGCTTAACCAGCTTTGAGCGCGGTCTCATGGTCATCTGAGCAGCAAAAGTTGCCATTATCGCAGGAAAAATTTGTGGTGGGGCGGAAAATATGTTATCTTGGCATTCGTTGTATGGTCGTCCGGTCGGCTGACCCGCGGACGAGAAGTTTTCATGTCGAGGTCTAAGGAGTGGAAGGAGCTTAACGCGAGATAATACCGTGGCTTTACCTTAAGCTGACAAGAGTGCTATTGCAGGAGGCAGTATGAGTAACGAAAAGAAAATGAGTCGCCGTGATCTATTGAAGCTGGCGGCTGCCGGCAGCACTGGTCTGGTGATGAGCGGCTTGCCCGTTCGCGTGATCGCGCAGGATTCGGTGACCATCAAAGTTCAGACGGCCGGCCTTGATGACAATACCTTGCAGCCGGTTGCCGATCTCATGGCGGCGCGTCATCCCAACGTTGAGGTTGAGTGGGTTGTGCTGACGGGTATCGACCATGAAGAAGTGGCCGCCAAGATTCTGGCGCTGGTCGCCGCTGGCGAAACCATCGATGTCGGTTATGCCGCGACCGAGGCTTGCCAACTCTTCGCCGGGCAGGGCTTGGCCGCGCCGGTCGATGATCTTGTCACGGGCGATCCCGATCAAGACTTCTGGACCGATTTCTTCTCCGATGTGCATCCCTCGTTGGTTGAGGCGATGATGTACGAGGGCAGCTTGTACGAGCCGCCGCGCGACTTCAACGCCGCCAATATGTATTTCAACACCAAAGTGCTGGAAGAGAACGGCTTCGAAGTGCCCGGTCCCGGTTGGACCAAGGACGACTTCGTAGAAATCGCGCGCGGCACCACCAAGCAGAACGACTCCGGCACGACCGACGTCTTCGGTTATGCCTGGACCAACCGCCTCTGGGGCAGCTGGATGCCATGGATCTTCGTGGCTGGCGGCAACCTCTACACCGAGGAACGCGCGCCCGGTGGCGAATGGGTCTGGGGCGGCTATTATGACGGCGACGCAGCGGCTGATGGACGCGGTGGCGGCTTCCGCTGGCGCGAGCCAATCGCCAACTCGCCTGAGGTGGTCGAGGCGCTGGAACTGGTCGTCGACTTGTGGCAGGAAGGCGTGACGCCCGATATCGAAATGGGTAGTGGTCAGACGCTTACCGGTTTCTATTCGACCGGCTTGCTGTGTATGACGCCGGCTGGCGGCTTCTGGGCAGGGCGCCTGGGCAACGAAGGCATGGAAAAAGGCGACTTTGACGTCCAATATTGGCCGAATTGGCGCAATCAAAAGCATCAATTTGGCACGGGCGGGCACTGGCTCGCTACCGTATCGACAGCCCCGGACGAAGCCTGGGAATTCATGAAGATCGAAGTCAGCCATGAAGGCTTCCAGAGCAGCGAATTCTTCAACCCGGTGATCATCACGACGCCGTCGCGCCGCTCTTACAGCCAAGCCAGCGCCTTTGAAACCACCGGTCCCGCCAACAGCGATGTCTTCTACGGCACCTTGGACGACCATCCGTCGACTTCGCCGATTCCGGCGCCGCCCTGGTCCAACCCGATGACAACCATCTTCACCACCGGGACCAGCAATGCCATGTCCGGCGCGATGAGCCCGAAGGACGCGCTTGACCTGATGCAGCAGGAATTGGAAGATTTGACTGCCCGTCAACCGCAGTACTACGCCGACAACTAAAATTTGCTTTCGCGTAGAGCCGATACAATCAAAAGGGTATCGGCTCTGCGTCCTCTGCTTAGCAAGGATACGTAATGACAGCAGTAAAACGAGATACCGACGGCGGCGGTGGGCTATGGCATTGGCTGATGCAAGATACCATGGACGGGATGCGCCGCCGCCGCGCCATTTTGGGTTATCTGTTCTTAATGCCGACTTTGCTCGGCATCTTTATTTTCACGGCGGGCCCGGTCTTTGTTTCTTTCGGGCTGAGCTTGTTCCGCTGGAATATCTTTAAGCCGCCTGATTTTGTCGAGCTGGCCAATTACGAACGGCTGATTGGCGATGTGCGAATCGCGATTAGTTTTGGCAATACGCTCAAATTCACCGTCTTGGCTGTGGCGACGCAAGTCTCAATCGGGCTGCTGCTGGCCATGGGCGTGCACCGCATCACGCAGACCGCCATGCGCTATTATTTCCGCACCGCATTTTTCCTGCCGCTTTTGATGTCCGGCGCGGCTGTGGCCGTCGTCATGGGCTATATCTTTCACAAAGAATTTGGACCCTTGAATTATTATCTGGGTTTGATGGGCGTTCAGCAGATTCCCTGGAAGACCTCGGCCGATTGGGTGCTTATCACCATCGTCATCATGTCAGCCTGGCGCAACCTCGGTTTCACCTTTGTGCTATTCCTGGGCGGCTTGTCCAATATCTCGCGCGAGGTGCTAGACGCGGCCGATGTGGATGGCGCGCAGGGCTTCCGGCGCTTGTGGTCGGTGACGATCCCCTTATTGAGCCCGCAGATCCTGTTTGCGGCGGTCACCGGTGTGATTGGCGCTGTGCAGGTCTTTGAGGAGCCATTCATCATGACCCGCGGCGGGCCCGGCAATGCCAGCCGGACAGCGGTGATGGTCTTGTATGAGGCGGCATTTAAGAATATTGAGTACGGCTACGGCTCCGCCATAGCGGTGGTTTTATTCCTGGTCATCCTGTCATTCACTTTGGTGCAGATGTGGATGAGCCGGCGCTGGGTTTTCTATCAGTAGGCAATCGCGGGAGATAAATAGATGACCGCTAATGTAATGCGCGATCCCGGCGATGTCAGCGCGGCGCAACATCGGCTGCAGGTGATTTCCTTTGTCGCCGGCAAATACGTGCCAATCATATTATTGTTCATGCTCAGCGTCGTCATTATCGCGCCGATGGTATGGACCGTCTCCACTTCTTTACGCAAAGGCAGCGAATCTTTCACCGTGCCGCCTAAGTGGCTGCCGACCGACCTGGCGGTGGAAAACTACGCGGAAGTCTTCGACAAGGTGCCCTTCGGAAGACAAATCATCAACAGCACGCTGATCACCTGGGGCACCGTATTTGGGCAGTTGGTGTCGGCTTCGCTGGCGGGATACGCCTTCGCGCGGCTCGAGTTCCAAGGCAGGGATGTCTTATTCTGGGTTGTGCTGGCGACCATGATGATACCGATCCAAGCGGTGGTCATCCCGGTATTCATATTCCTGCGCAATATGGGCTTGGTGGATACGCTTTGGTCGCTGATTTTGCCGGCCATACCAACCGCCTTTGGCACATTTTTGCTGCGGCAGTATTTCCTGACAATCCCAATCGAGTTGGAAGAGTCGGGCTTGATAGACGGCGCCAATCAGTGGCAGCTATTTTACCGAATCTACCTGCCGCTGGTGAAGCCAGGCTTGGCGGTGCTGGCAATTCTGAGCTTCAACTTTCACTGGAACGAATTCTTCCGCCCCCTCATCTTCTTGATCGACAATGACAACTTTCCTATCACCCTGGGCATCTTTCAGCTGCAAGGCTATATGATGACCGGGTCCATCGCGGTTGTCTTGGCGGGTGTGGTGATGTCGCTCGTGCCGGTCATCATCATCTTCCTGTTGGGCCAGCGCTACTTGATCGAAGGCATCATGCGCGGCGCGATCAAGGGCTAGCGCGAACGGTATGGTAACCATGTCTATACTCCTGCCCAACTAGCCCAATGAGCGAAGAGAAAGAATTCTTCTCACGCAAGTCCTACCAGCCGGGGGTGGTCTTCCAGCCGGCCGCGCAGCGCAACATCGGTCGCGGCATTGACAAGCTGGTGGCGGCCATCCGCCCGACCCTGGGACCGACGCCGCGCACGGTCGCTGTGACGCGCCTGGACGACCCGCGCAAAACGCCCGACGTGCTCGACAGCGGCGGCGCCATCGCCCGCAAGGTGATCGAAATGGGCGCGCGCGACGAGGACATCGGCGCTATGTTGGCGCGGGCGTTGATCTGCCGTCAGCAAGATAGAATGGGCGATGGCAGCGCCACGGCTGCCGTCTTGCTGCAGGCGATTTACCGCGGCGGCATCCACTACCTGGCGGCCGGCGGCAATGCCATGCGCTTGCGGCGTCACCTCGAGCGCGCTCTGGCGCATGTTCTTGAGGACCTGGATGAGCTGACCGCGCCGGTGGCTGGCAAAGGCAAGCTGGCGCAGGTGGCCGAAGCCATTTGCCACGACAAGCCACTAGCTGAGATGCTGGGCGAAATCTTCGATATCATCGGCAGCTTTGGCCAGCTGGACATCCGCAAAGATCATAGCCGGGCGCTGCGCCGCGAGTATATCGAGGGCATGTTCTGGAACAGCGGCTTGGTCTCCCGCGATATGGTCGAGAACCAAATGGAATTGCAGACGGTCTACGAAGAGCCGGCTATCGTCATCGCCGACTTTCAGATCAACGATCCGCGCCATATCATGCCGATGCTGGAACTCGCTGTCGACCACAAAATCGAGAAGCTGCTGCTGATCGCCGGCGAGGTTTCCGGTGATGCCATAGCCGGCTTGACCATGGCTAATGGCAAGCTGAAGAACTTCCAGGTGATGGCGGTTCGCAGCCCGGGCATGAATCCCGACGACCGTCAGGCGGCCATCGCCGACCTGGCTGTGCTGACCGGCGGGCGACCGCTGCTCTCGGTAGCGGGCGACAGCTTGAGAGACATCAAGTTCGCCAACATCGGCTGGGCGCGGCGCGCTTGGGCTAGCACGCATAATTTCGGCATCATCGGCGGCAAAGGCGATCCGCGGCAGTTGCGGCGTCACGTCACTAATTTGCAGACGCAATACCAGCGGTCCGATGATCCGCCGCATCGTGAAAAGCTGCAGGCGCGCATCGGCAAACTCATGGGCGGCTCGGCGACGCTTTGGATTGGCGGGCTTTCGGAGACCGAGATCGACCGCCGCAAGGAACTGGCTGAAACCACCGCCGATGCTATGCGGGCGGCAGTCAAAGAGGGCGTGTTGCCCGGCGGCGGCATGGCTTTGGCGCGCTGTCGCCAGCGGCTCGCGCTTATGCTGGCCAATGGCGCCGACGCCGACGAACGCGCTGCCTTCCGCATCTTGCACGACGCCTTGCTGGAGCCGGCGCGGGCCATCTATGAAAACGCTGGTTACGAACCGGGCGAGATCTTCGCGCGGCTCGCTCATGCAGCCGATCAGCGCAGTTTCGATGTCATCAGCGGCGAGATGGTCGAAGGGCGGCAGCTCTTGGATAGCGCCGCGATTCAGAAAGAGGCGCTGCGCAACGCTGTATTGACCGCCGGCATGGCTTTGACGATTGATGTACTGGTCCACCACAAGGCGCCGGAAATCGCGCGATCTCCCGGTTAGGGCACACAGCAATGACATTTACTCTCGAATTCGAGACAGCCGACGATTCGGTTTATGCGCTGGCTGCCGGCAGGAATGGCTGCTGCTTCGCCGCCTGCAGCGCGGGGCTGTTCCGCTCCAGCGACGCCGGCGCGAGCTGGCAGCGGCTGAGCCCGTCCAGCGAAATTGTCACGACGGCGGTGGCGCTCTCGCCCGCATTCGCCAGCGACCGCTCGGTTTTCGCTGCGGTCAAAGGCGGCATTCTGCGCTCCAGCGACGCCGGCGACACTTGGCATACGGCCGCCTTCCCAGCGCCGCCACCGCTATTTTCCTGCCTGGCGATCTCGCCGGATTTTGAGCGCGATGGCGTCTTGCTGGCGGGTACGCTGGAAGACGGCATATTCTCCTCGGCCGATCGCGGACTGCGCTGGCAGCCCTGGAATTTCGGCTTGTTCGATCTGAGTGTGCTGTGCCTGGCGTTGTCCCCGCATTGGCCGGGTGACGAAACCGTCTTCGCTGGCACGGAGACCGGCTTGTACCGCAGCGACAATGGCGGCCGCGCCTGGCGCTTTACCGGCTTCCCAAGCGAATTCGCCCCCGTGCTTTCACTGGCTGTGGCGGTGGATCAGGCCTCGGGCGAGTCGCTGCTTTTCTCCGGCGGCGAAGCGCATGGCTTGCAAGTTTCCTGTGATCAGGGCGAAAGCTGGCAGAGCCTGGCGCTGGATTCGGCCGTGAACCAATTAATAGTTCAGTACGCGGGCGCTGGGCGTTTTCTGCTCTACGCCCTGGTCGAAGACGGCGTCGCGCGCTCTGAAGACGGCGGGAAATCCTGGGACTGCGTTCAGCGAACGGAAGCTGTGCCGACGGCGATGCTGCTGCTGGACGATGCTCTGCTGCTCGGCTTGCACGGGCGCGGCATAATGCGGCTGCCGCTGGCTTGAATCGAGCAGAACGAAGGAGCGGGCTGTGTCAGACGGGGTCTACACATTTTTGCTTGGCGACTTCAAATGCGTCTCCATCAGCGATGGCTCGCAGCGGTTAGACGCGGCTACGCAAAAGACATTTTTTGCCGGCTCTACGGCGGAGGCTTTGGCGCGGGCCCTGCGGCGGCACGGTCTCTCGCCGGATTACCTCGACTTACAGAGCAATTGCCTGCTGATTGATACCGGTGACGAGCGCATCCTGGTCGATAGCGGCGGCGGCTCGGTGTATCATTCGGTCTTGGGCAAGCTTGTCCCGGGTTTGGCGGCGGCGGGTTATCAGCCGGGCGACATCGATAAAATCGTGCTGACGCATGGCCACCTGGATCATGTCTGCGGCGGGGTCGACAAAGACGGCGCCATGATTTTCCCCAATGCGCGTCAGATCATGGCGCGGGGCGAATGGGAATACTGGACCGAAGCAGCGGATGCCTCGGCCATGGGCGCCGCGTTGGCGGCCGATATACAGTTTGCGCAAGATTGCCTGCGGGCGATGGCGGCGCAGATGCAGCTGATCGAGCCCGGCGACGAAATCGCGCCCGGCATCCGCAGTATCGCCACGCCCGGCCATACGCGCGATCATATATCGCTGGCTGTCACGTCGGGCGCGGGGCGTCTCATCTGTGTCGCCGACACCATGGACCTGCCCATCCACATTGAGCAGACGACCTGGCATCCCGCTTGGGACCAAGATCCGCAGCAGGGTTTGCGTTCTCGGCGGATGCTGCTGCGGCGCGCGGTCGCGGAAAATGCGCTGATCCACGCTTTCCATTTTCCTTTCCCCGGCTTTGGCTATGTACGCGAAGACGGCCCGGGCTGGCGCTTTGAAGCCCTCGAGTAGGCCGCAGACTCAGCGTGAAAGTGAGGCGCGACATGCGCTTAAAAGGCAGGGTGGCGATAATCACGGGCGCGGCTTCGGGCATCGGCCGAGCCACTGCACAGCGCTTCGCCAGCGACGGCGCGGCGGTTGTCATCGCTGATATCAACCGGGCCGGCGGCGAAGCCTGCGCGCGCGAAATCAGCGCTGCCGGCGGCCAAGCGATCTGCGTCGAAGCGGACGTCAGCCGGGAAGGCGACCTGCGCGCCATGATTGACGCCGCCCTGCAGACCTACGGCCGCCTGGATATTTTGCATAACAACGCCTTCAGAAATGTGGCCGGCGCCGCCGCGGACATCAGCGCCGCGGATTGGCAGGCGACGCTGGATGTTACCTTGACCGCCGTGTGGCAGGCATCGAAACTGGCGATTCCGCACTTATTGAAAAGCCCGGCCGGCGTCATCTTGAACACCGCTTCGGTGCATAGCATTGTCGGCTTGACCGGCAGCGCGGCCTATCAAGCGGCAAAGGGCGGCCTGCTGTCCTTGACGCGCGCGCTGGCGCTGGAGTTGGCGCCGACGGTGCGCGTGGTCGCCATTTTGCCTGGGGCGATATCGACGCCGGCCACGCAATCCGTGCCCGCTGACGAGCACCGGCATTTTGTCAGCCAGGTGCCGCTGGCGCGCATGGGGCAGCCGCAGGAGATTGCGGATGTGGCGGCTTTTCTGGCGTCGGATGAAGCCAGTTATATTACCGGGACCGGCATTGTCGTCGATGGCGGCTACACCACGCGCTAGCGACCCGACGTCCGGTATGGGTGTATAAATTTGTGAAGATGAGTTAAGAAAGAAAAGAATCGTGAGCACAGATAACAAGCCTGATTACCGTTCCAAAGTACCGCAGTATAGCTTTGCTGATACCTTGCCCGAGCAGGAAGCGCAGTTGGCGGGCAACCCCATGATGGCGCGCTTCGCCCAATCGCGGCGGCAGCTGGCGAGCGACCCGCATCGCCCGCTTTACCATTTCGTCAGCCCAGAAAGCACGCTGAACGACCCCAACGGCCTTAGCTACTGGGGCGAGCGCTGGCACTTGTTTTATCAGGGTTATCCGCCGGAAGACAGCCGGCAGCATTGGGGTCACGCCATCAGCGACGACCTGATCCACTGGCGCGACCTGCCCTACGCCATCTATCCGGATCCGGAGGATTGCTGCTATTCCGGCACGGCGCTGGTGGAGGAAGACCGCGTGATCGCTATGTATCATGGCACCAAGCTGGGCAATATGGTAGCAGTTTCGTCCGATGCGCTGCTGCTGAATTGGGAGAAGGTCGGCGATGGCGCGGTCATCCCCTTGCAGCAAGAGGGAGAGCCGCCTTTGCCTTATACCGTCTTCGACCCCTGCATCTGGAAAAAGGGCGAGTATTATTACGCGCTCTCCGGAGGCTGGCTGCCCAATGGGCCGGCTAAGAAACAGATCCGCGCCAATTTCCTCTTCCGTTCGGGCGATCTGGAAAACTGGGAATATCTGCATCCTTTCATCGAAAATGATCAATATACGGTTGTGGGCGATGATGGCGCTTGTCCTTATTTTTGGCCCATCGGCGCGGACAAGCACATCTTCCTGATGTACAGCCACATGACCGGCGGGCAATACTTGCTGGGCGATTACGATACGGCGCGCGACAAGTTCGTCGTCAGCGATGGCGGCTTGTTCAACTTCGGTCCCTCGACGCCCTCCGGCCTTCATGCGCCCTCAGCCGCGCCCGATGGCGACGGGTGCGTCATCGTCATCTTCAACATGAATCAAGGCAAGCCGACCGAGGGCTGGAATCAGATCATGACCTTGCCGCGCCGGTTGACGCTGGATGTGAATGATCGCCTGCTGCAGGAACCGGCCGGCGACATCGAGTCGCTGCGTTGCGATCCGGTCAGCATCGTCGAAACGGTCTTGCCGGCCAACGAAGAAATCGTGCTCGACGCGGTGCGAGGCAATGCCATGGAGCTGGCGCTTGAGCTGGACCCGGGCGCCGCGCCGCTGGTCGAATTGAATGTGCTGCGCTCGCCCAAGCGCGAAGAATTTACGCGTATCGCCTTTTTTAAGCATCGCGGCAACCGCTTCAAGATGCGACTGTCTAAGACCCAAGCCATGAACGCCAGCTCGGCGGCGATGCAGCAGGTACCGCAACGCTACGACAGTTTGATCTCCATCGACACTTCTTATAGCTCGATGCTGCCCGAAGCGCTTTCGCGCGCGCCGGAGACCGCGCCGGTTTATTTGGAGGATGATGAGCCGCTGCGGCTGCGTGTTTTTATCGACCGCAGCGTGGTGGAGGTGTTTGTGAACGGCAAACAGTGCCTGGCGGTGCGGGTTTATCCGGCCCGGGACGACAGCCTGGGGGTGTCCCTGCGCGCGCAAGGCAGCGCGGCGGCGCTCAAGCGCTTGGATGCCTGGCAGATGCGCAGCATTTGGGAGTAGTCCTTGATGCTTAGCCCTTGACCGCGCCGGCGGTGAGGCCGCGGGTGATGAAGCGCTCCAGCAGCAAGCCCATGATGATGACGGGCACCACCGCCATCAGCGTCAGCGCGCTGATGAACCACCATTCGATGCCGCGCGTATTGTTCTGCCCGGCGATCAGCACCGGCATGGTGATGGCTTTGAAGTTCGTCAGCATCAAGGCGAAGAGGTATTCGTTCCAGGCGAAGATAAAAGAGAAGATCGCCACCGCCACCAAGCCCGGCGCGCTCAGCGGCAGCACGATGCGCAGGAAGGCTTGCCAACGCGTGGCGCCATCAACGCGCGCGCTCTCCTCCAGGTCGACTGGCAGACCGTTGAAGAAATCGCGCATGATCCAGACGGCGAAGGGGATGTTAAACATGGTATAGGCGAGGATCAGCCCGGGGTAGGTATCGACCAAACCGAAGAAGTTGTACAAAAGCAAGAAGGGCACGATGAATATAGCCGGCGGCAAAAAACGCTGCGAGATGATCCAGAAGGCGATATTGTCATTGTCCCAGCCTAATCGACCCCAATAGTAGCGGAAACGCGACAGTCCATAACCCGCCATAGCGCCGATGATGACCGAAAGTATGGTGCTGCCGATGGCTGATATCAAGCTGTTGCGAAAGTGGCGCTCGGTGGACTTGCGCTGGCTGCCGAACATCTCTTCCCAGTGATCGGGTATCGGCTGGAAATCGACGTAGGGGATGTAATTGGGTCCGCGGCTGACATCAATCGGGCGCTTCACAGAGGTGGTCGCCAGCCAGTAAAAGGGGAATAGCACGATAAAGCACCAGAAAATGACAATGGCGTAAAGCAGCGCCGAACCCCAGAGCGGGCGCCGGCTGCTGCGGCGGAACCAAGTCTTTGTCGCTCGCTGCATCATTCCACCCCGCTGGCTGAGCCGCGGATCCAGCGCCGGCCCAGCGCCAGAAATATCGTGGCGAATATGATGACCAGAATCAGCAAGACGTAGGCGATGGCGCTGGCATAACCGTAGTTGCCATTGCTTAGCGCTTGCTCGAAGATATACAGCGTCAGCGACTCGGTGGCCGAGCCGGGTCCGCCGCCGGTGGTCACCACTATCACATCGATGATCTTGAAGATCTCTAAGCCGCGGATCAGGATGACCGTCATCGAAATCGGCAGCAGGATGGGCACGGTGATGCCCCAGAAGATCTGAAATACGCCGGCGCCATCAACGCGCGCCGCTTCGTAGATGTCGTCCGGGATGGCTTGCATGCCAGCCAACAAGATGAGCGTCATAAAGGGAATCCACTGCCAGGCGTCGATGATGAGGATGGCGATTGGCGCCCAGCCGGTATCGGTGAACCAAGGCACGGTGATGCCCCGCTCCGAGCCCAAGGCTTTAGAAATTTCGCGTAAGAAATGCGCCAGGGGCGAGCGCAATGGATTGGAGTCGAAGAACATGCGCCCGGTATAAGCCGCGGCCACCGGCGTCATCATCATTGGCATCAGGAATATCACACGCACCAGATTGCGCCCGCGGAAGGGCTGATTCAGCACGGTCGCCAGACCCAGGCCGATGACGTACTGAATCATCACGCCGAAGAAGACATAAATCATGGTATTGCGCACGGTGCTGTGCAAGCGCCCGTCAGTCAGCAGGCGCTCGTAATTGCGCCCGGTCAGCTCAAAGCCCAAGCCCAGGAAGCCGACGCCCTCGGTGATGCCTTCGGCCTCGGCTTGCCGCGCCACGGTCGAGCCGCCGCGCTGCATGTCGGTGAAGCTGATGCCGAGGGACCAGATCAGGGGGAAGATGGACAGGGCGAGCAGGATGATCACGGCGGGGCTGAGGAAGACCCGCTTCATGCGTCTGTCTTCGCGGACTGTGGATATGCTGCCTGCGACGGATGCCACGCGGTCCTCAGCTTCACTCGCACGTCGTAGTCAAGGCGATGCCTAAGTTTACCGAAGAATTAGACAAAACGGGTCAGCCAATGGCTGACCCCTACAAAAGCAGATGATTTGTAGGGGCGACCTATCAGGTCGCCCGCTAACTAACGATTGGGCGCCGCTTCAGCTACATATCACCCATGTAACCGACGGCGGCCTTGTATTGCTCGAGTTGTACATCACGGCCGAGGCGGTCGGTGATGTCGTTCCAAAGCCCGGCGACATTGTCCAGCGCTTCCTGCGCGCTGATCTCGCCAGCCAGGGCGCGGGCAATCTCGGCATCCAGCGTCGACAAGTATTCCGCCGAGCCAGTGATGCGGATATCCAGGACGGCGTTGGGATGGTTGATGGTGTTCTGGATGGCGTCCAGGTAATCGGCAGCGCTCTCCTCGTCAAAGCCGGCGGCGACCCAGGGAGCGGTATCGGCCAACTGGCTGAAACGGGAGGGATTGATGCCCGTGCCGCCGGTGACGGCCAACTCGTTGACCACGTCTTTGCTGGCCAGGAAGGAGGCGAAATCGAGAGCCGCTTCGCTGACGTCGCTGTCGGTGGCTACCGAGATGATCCAGCCGCCGAAGGCGATGAAGGGCGCCGGATTCTCTTCCATGACCCATTCGCCCGCTTCGTAATCCCAGTAGGAATCGCCGCCCGGCAATACGCCGAAGCCGACAGCGCCCTTGACCAGTGACATATTCTCGTCAACCGAGATCGTGCCGACATCGCCCCAGTCGAGGTTTAGAACGGCAGTGCCGGTGGCCATCAGCGTGCGGGTGTCGGCGACATCGTAGTTGATCATTTCCGGATCGCCAACATTGCGGATGTCGATGTATTCTTCCAACGCGCGTACCCAGCCCGGGTTGTTAACCTGCGGCGTCATATCATCACAGCTGAAGAAGAAGCAGGGGTTGCCCGGCACTTTGCCGTAACCCGCCGCGCGCGACAGATAGACCCAATAGGATTGCGCGTTGCGGCGCTGCGCTTCCAGCGCGCCATAGATCGGCGCCATGCTGCCAGCCGTATCGACCTCCATGCCGTTGAAGAATTCGGCGATGTCGCGATATTGCGTCCAGGTGGTAGGCTCGCCCAAGGCGTAACCGTAAGCCGCTTCGAAGTCGGCCGCGTACATTTCGTTATCGACCAGGTCTTTGCGGTAATAGAGCATGTGGGCGTCGCCATCGTAGGGCAAGGCGTAGGGCACGCCACCCCAGGTGGTGATGCGGTCGGCATAGAGCGGGATGACATCATCGGCCTCAATGGCGTCCAGAGTCTCCTGCGGGATTTCCATGACGTAGCCGGGCGCCATGATGTCGCCGGCCCAGTCAGCCGCGTAAATCAGCACATCGTAATCGCCCGAGCCAGTTGAAAGCGCCGTGACGATCTTCTCAAACAATTCACCGAAGGCGAAGGTCTGCAATTCGATGCTGCCGCCGGTCGCTTCTTCCCAAATGGGACCTTTGTCGAGGACGGGACCGCCGATGGCCGAGCCCGTCTGTGTGACGACGACGACCTTCTGGCCCGAAAAATCCTGAGCGCTGACCGGCGCTGCAAGCGCGATGGTCAACACAGCAAACAGAACAAGAAGTGATAGTTTGCGCATTGTAATGCTCCTAACTTTAAGCAGGTAGATGGTTGAAATGCGGGTTTCTGGAGACGCTGCGCCTATTGCGCGCCGCCAGCGCCCACGCAAACACATTGTAACGCGAAACAGGGCATTCCAACAGACCGCCACAGAAAAAAAGGGCGACCTGCCGGCCGCCCTCCATTCAGTCCGTGTATGTTAACTGTGGGCGAGCCAAGGCTCGCCCCTACGCGACCATTCGGGGAGTGGCGCGGCTTAGCCCTCGAGCTGCTCCAGCGCCTCCGCGATCGGCCGCCAGCCATCCCACTTGCTCACGCGTTCACGCGCCTCAGACGCGGGCAACGGACTCAGCTCGTCATGCGTCTCAACGCCAAAGGCGATCAACACCCGCAGCCAGTTTGTGCCCGCGCGGCCAGCAGCGACATTCGTATCGTAATAGTCGCGTACCGTTTGGATGAGGCTGTCCGGCACGGTGTAGCTTGGCTGTGGCACGGGCGTATTCGTCGGCGGTGGAACAGGCGTGTTCGTTGGCGGTGGAACAGGCGTGTTCGTTGGCACAGGCGTATTCGTCGGCTGTGGCACTGGCGTGTTCGTTGGCACAGGTGTATTCGTCGGCTGTGGCACTGGCGTGTTTGTCGGCGGTGGAATGGGTGTGTCCGTCGGGACAGGCGTGTCCGTCGGGATGGGTGTGTTCGTCGGAACTGGCGTGTTTGTTGGCGGCGGCGGAGGCGCTTGGTCTTCGATTTGCGTCAGCGCATCGACAACCGGCTGCCAGCGCCCGCCCCAGCCGCGATCGACATAAGTTTGCGCTTCGGCTGCGGTCATGGGATTGCTGTGGCTGCCATGCCCTAATGCCGCCAGCGCCCGCGTCCAGCGCTCGTGATGGTCGCTGCCTGGCGCCTGCTCGTCCCGCCAGCCCAGGATATTCTGTATCAGGCTGCTGTAGGGATTGATTGACGGCGCCGGTGTGTCCGTCGGGATGGGCGTGTTCGTCGGTACTGGCGTGTTCGTTGGTATTGGCGTAGCCGTCGGAATCGGCGTATTCGTCGGCGGCAACGGCAGGGAGAAATGCGCCGAGCCAGTGACGGTAATGCTGCCGGGCAAGCTGGCTGTGAGCGTGGCTTGATATACCGCGCCCGCGGTCAAGCCAGCGAGACTGTGGCTGGTTACGCTCGCGCCCAGCGTTACTAAGCCGCTGGACAAGTCGCTGCCGGAGTATGTCAGCGTGTAGCCGGTCGCGCCGCTGACCGCGCTCCAAGATATGCTGGCTTCGCTGGAACTGTGGACCTGGGCGGCGACATTGATAGACGGAAGTGGCGTGTCCGTGGGCGCGGGTGTGTTTGTTGGCTGTGGCTGCGCTTCCAACTGCGCCAAGGCGTCGGCGACCGGCTGCCAGCGCGCCGAACTGAACTGCTGCGACATTTGATTGGCTTCGGCCGCGGTCATAGGATTGCTGTGACTGCCATGCCCCAGCGCCGCCAGCGCCCGCGTCCAACGCTCGACATGCGCCGCGCCATGCTGCGTCTCGGCTTGATAGCCCAGCAAGGTCTGAATCAAGCTGCTGTAGGGATTGCTTGTTGGAACCGGCGTGTCACTCGGGATAGGCGTGTCGGATGGAACCGGCGTATCCGCCAACTGCAGCGGCTGTCCATCCGGCGTGTTACTTGGAATCGGCGTATTCGTCGGCGGCATCGGCAGGGCGAAATGCGCCGAGCCGCTGACGGTAACGCTGCCGGGCAAGCTGGCTGTGAGCGTGGTTTGATAAACCGCGCCCGCCGTCAAGCCTGTGAGACTGTGGCTGGTTACGCTCGCGCCCAACGTGACTGAGTCGCTGGACAAGTCGCTGCCGGATATGTCCAACGTGTAGCCAGTCGCGCCGCTGACCGCGCTCCAAGATATGCTGGCTTCGCTGGAACTATGGACCTGGGAAGCGACATTGATAGGCGGAATTTGCGTATCCGTTGGAACGGGCGTATCTGTTGGAACGGGCGTGTCCGTTGGAACGGGCGTGTCCGTTGGCACAGGCGTATCCGTTGGAGCGGGCGTATCTGTCGGATTCGGCGTATTCGTCGGTGGCGCGTCTGACGCGGTGCGCGCTTGACCGGTGGCGGAAATGCGCCTGCTGCTGCTCAAAAATACCGTGACCCTGAAGTTATAGACGGTATCCGCTTTCAGCTCGCCGAAGTCATGCGAAGTCTGGGAATTGATGTGGGTGTAATAGAGGGCGCGCTCGCTATGGCGGCCGCTGACAATATCGATTACGTACAGCAAAGTATTGTCGCCCATGTCGCTCCATTCGACCGTGATGTGGTCTTTGGAGATTTTCGGGAAGATCATCGCCAGCGTGCCGTCGGTCGGCAACTGCGGCGCTTCGGTTGGGGTGGGCGCATTTGTGGGCGTGGCTGTGTTCGTTGGCGTGGCGGTCGGTTCGAGAGTTGGTGTGGCGGTTGCCGGGGAAGGCGCAGTGTAGACTTGCCCGCTAATGAGCGTCTGCTCTGCCGGGCTGCCAGACTTGGGATAAACAGTGAAGGAAATTTGATACTGCGTATTCGGCAGTAAGCCGCTGAATGTGTGGCTGCCCGAATTGTCTGTAGCCACAAAGGAATAGTCATTGTCATTGTCGGACAAGCTAATTTGCGGCGGCTTCGTCGTCGAGGGGCTGCCATTCCAACTCCAAGTCAGGGTGATGCTGTCATGCGTCGATTCGCTGGCGTACAGGTTGATTGATGGCGTCGCTGTCGGCGCTGGCGTGGCTGTGTCGGTATTAGTTGGCGCCGGCGTGGCTGTGGCGGTATTGGTTGGCGTGGCTGTGGTGGGCGGCTCATAACGAACGGATCTCGATTTCTGCGCGTACGGCGAGTTTGGTCCCGGATGCCAGGTGACGGTGAAGTCGTAGCCGCTGGCTTGCGGATTGAAATCTGTATGCCAAGAATTTCTGTACATTGGACCGAAGGTATGGGGCAGGGTCCAGCCGTTGTAGCTCGTCAAGCCATCAATCGCCAGGGTCAGGGTATAATGGCCCGTGTGGATGGGCCCATCCCAAGAAGTGATCAGCAAGGTTGTGTTGTTGTTGTCGGGCACAGGCTTGATCTTCAGGAAGGTCAGCGGTTCAGCTGCAGGAATAGGCGTCGGCGTATTGCCATTTGTGGTGATGTAGATCTGTCGCTCCTCAAATGGTAACTCTCGCCTGCCATTGCGATTGATATAGCCCATAAGGTGCACAATATATTTTGTATTTCCAACTAGCCCGGTGAGCGTCGCGCTGGTTTCTGTTGTGAACAGTGTACGCGCCGGGCTGTTCTTGGACGAGTAATAGATGCGGTAACCGTCGGCGCCCCGCAAGCGCGTCCAATCCAGCGAGATGCTGTCAGTGGTGACGGCGGTTACACGATACTCTATCGCGTCCCCAGCCGTTTCGGGCGTAGGCGTGCTAGATGGGGTGGGTGTAGCCGTCGCTGTGTTGGTCGCGGTCGGCGTGTTGGTTGCGGTCGGCGTCGCTGTCGCAGTGTCGCCGCAGGAACCCGTCGTCTGCACCTCGTAGACGGATACCAAGGTCGTTGCGATGCTGAGATTGGATTTCGCGCCGGCGTAAGCGATATCGTCGCTGGAATCGTACATGGTTTCGTCGAAATAGTAGCTCGTGTCGTTATTGCTGAAAGTGGAATTGCTAATGCTGAGCGTTTCGCAGCTGATGGCTACGGGTTCAACGCCTGTTGTACCAAAATAGATCCCGCCGCCATCCCATACCGCTTGATTGTCGCGGAGGGTGCTGCCACTGATGGTCAGCGAGCCGCCTTCACTAAGAATCGCGCCACCGTATTGGCCCGTTTCATTGCCGCTTAGGGTGCTGCTTTTGATGTCTAGCGCGCCGGTGCTGTGAATCGCCCCGCCATAGTGGCCCGTATCATTGTCGCTGAGGGTGCTGCCCTGGATCTTCAGCGTACCGCTGCTGTAAATCGCCCCGCCATAATAGCCGGATTCATTGCCGCTTAGGGTGCTGTCCTTGATGCTCAGCGAACCGGTATTGTAAATCGCCCCGCCATACCAAGAGAGAGAATTGCCGCTCAAGGTACTGTCGGTGATGGTCAGCGAGCCAGCATTATAAATCGCCCCGCCATGATAGCCGTTTGCGCTTGCGCCGTTTTTCATGGTCAGATTGTTGATGACCACCGTCGCGCCGCTGTTGATTTTGAACAGGCGGAATCTCGGGCTGGTTACATCCACGCTATGCCGGCTCAGGCTGTGCCCGCCGCCATTGATGGTCATGTCGCTGGTGATTTCCGGCAGCGCCGCGTACAGGGTTACATCGGCGTGGAAAGCAATCGTATCCGTGCCATTGCCGGCCGGGCAATCGCCGCTGGCGGCATCGCTATTGGCCGCTTTGATGGCGTCCGCCAGCTCGCAGCGGGTGTTATTCAAGCTCACTGGATTCGGCACGGGCGCCGACGGTGCAGCCGTGTCCGTCGGCGTGGCGGTCGCGGTCGGCGTGCTGGTCGCGGCTGCTGTCGTCGTTAGCGTCGGGGTCGTGGAGTCGCCGCAGGAGCCCGTCGTCTCTACCTCGTAGACGGATACGAAGGTCGAAACGATGTTGAGATTGGATTTCGCGCCGGCGTAAGCGACAGCGTCGCCATGGTTGCTCGCGCTGTTATTGCTGAAGGTGGAGTTGGCGATGCTGAGCGTATCGCAAGTTATGGGAGCGCTTTGATCTTGGCCCGTGCGCTTGCCAAAATAGATTGCCCCGCCATACCAACTGGTTTCATTGTCGCGGAAGGTGCTGCCGCTGATGGACAAGGGACCATCATCGTTATGAATCGCGCCGCCATACCAACTGGTTTCATTGCCGCTTAGAGTGCTGTCTTTGATGCTCAGCGCACCTTTGCTGTAAATAGCGCCACCATACCAAGAGCTTTCATTGCCGCTTAAGATGCTGTCGGTGATGGTCAGCGCGCCGGCATTATAAATCGCTCCGCCATTATAGGCGACATCCCCATTTTCCAGGCTCAGATTGTTGATGACGACCGTAGCGCCGCTGTTGATTTTGAGCAGGCGAAATCTAGTGGTGACGTCGCTGGCTCGGCTGAGGCTGTAGCCGCCGCCATTGATGGTCATGTCGCTGTTGATATCCGGCAGCTCGGCGCGCAGGGGCACATCAGCGTGGAATGCAATTGTATCCGCGCCAGAGCCGGCTGGGCAGTCGCCGCTGGCGGCATCACTATTAGCCGCTTTGATGGCGTCCGCCAGCTCGCAGCGAACCCCATTCAAGCTCACCGGGTTCGGCACGGGCGCCGACGGTGCAGCCGTGTCCGTCGGCGTAGCGGTCGGCGTCGCCGTTGCGGTCGGTGTGCCGCTCGTGGCCGGCGTCGCCGTCGCCGTGCCGCCGCAGGAACCCGTCGTCTCTACCTCGTAGACGGATACAAAGGTCGATACGATGCTGAGATTGGCTTTCGCGCCGGCGTATGCGATGCCGTCGCTGAGGTCATAGCTGTAGCTCGTGACGTTATTGTTGAAAGTGGAATTGCTGATGCTGAGCGTCCCGCAGCTTATGGGGTGGGGGCGTACTCTGCCTTTACTTGCTTCACCAAAAAAGATCGCGCCGCCATCCCATACCGCTTGATTGTCGCTGATGGTGCTGCCGCTAATCGTCAAGGAACCGAATTCGCTATGAATCGCGCCACCGTATTGGGCGGTTTCATTGCTGCTCAGGGTGCTGCTTTTGATGTCCAGATCGCCGCTGCTGTAAATTGCCCCGCCATAATAGCCGGTTTCATTGTTGCGCAAGGTGCTGCCCTGGATCTTCAGCGTACCGCTGCTGTAAATCGCCCCGGCATAATAGCCGGATCTATTGTCGCTGAGGCTGCTGTCCTTGATGCTCAGCGAACCGGAATTGAAAATCGCCCCGCCATTATAGATGGTTCTATTGTTGCTCAAGGCGCTGTCGGTAATGGTCAGCGAGCCGGCATTATGAATCGCCCCGCCATAATAGCCATGAAGGGGGGAGTAACCATTTTTCATGGTCAGATTGTTGATGACGACTGTAGCGCCGCTGTTGATTTTGAGCAGGCGGAATCGCGGGCTGGTTACATCGAAGCTATACCGGATCAGGCTATAGCCGCCGCCATTGATGGTGATGTCGCTGTTGATTTCCGGCAGCGCCTCGTACAGGGTCACATCAGCGTGGAAAGCAATCGTATCCGCGCCACTGCCGGCCGGGCAGTCTCCGCTGGCGGCGTCGCTATTGGCAGCTTTAATGGCGTCCGCCAGCTCGCAGCGGGTGTTATTCAAGCTCACCGGATTCGCGGGTGGCGCGGCCGGAATCAATTTGAGCGAGGCGCTCCAATCGCCCAGCAATTGGTAGGAGACTTCATCGCCGATCGCCCGCACGCGCACCTTGTAAACCTGGCCCGGCTGCAAGTTGTCGAAGGTATACTGCGTTAGCGGCGGATCGACTCGCTTCAGAATACGCTCGTACACCGGCGGATCCAATCGCACGCGATACCGGTCCGCGCCGCTGACGGCATCCCAGGCGACCGTATTGCCCGTTAGCACGCGGAAGTTTTGTGGCGCTGGCAATCGGATAAGTCCGGACGGCGTGTTACTTGCAGTTGGCGTCGCCGTTGCGGTCGGCGTCGCAGTGCCGTCGCAGGCGCCCGTCGTCTTGATTTCGTAGACGGATACCAGGGTATTTGTGATGCTGAGATTGGCTTTTGCGCCGGCGTAAGCGACAGCGTTGCCATTGCCGGTCGCGCTATTATTGCTGAAGGTGGAGTTGACGATGCTGAGCGTATCGCAAATTATGGGCGCGCTTTCATCTTCGCCCGTGCGCTTGCCAAAATAGATTGCGCCGCCATACCAACTGGTTTCATTGTCGCGGATGGTGCTGCCGCTGATGGACAAGGGACCGGCTTCGTTATGAATCGCCCCGCCATACCAACTGGTTTCATTGCCGATTAGCTGGCTGTCTTTGATGCTCAGCGAGCCTTTGCTGTAAATCGCGCCGCCATAAAATGAGCTTTCATTGCCGCTAAAGGTGCTGTCGGTGATTGTCAGCGCGCCGGCATTATAAATCGCCCCGCCATTATAGGCGACATTGCCATTTGTCAGGCTCAAATTGTTGATGACAACCGTAGCGCCGCTGTTGATTTTGAACAGGCGGATATAATTGGTGAGATCGCTGGCGCGGCTGAGGCTGTAGCCGCCGCCATTGATGGTCATGTCGCTGTTGATTTCCGGCAGCTCGGCGCGCAGGGTCACATCAGCGTGGAAAGCAATCGTATCCGCGCCACTGCCGGCTGGGCAGTCGCCGCTGGCGGCATCGCTGTTGGCGGCAGTGATGGCGTCCGCCAGCTCGCAGCGGGTGCCATTCAAGCTGACGGGGCGTGGGCGGGGCGTCGCCGTCGCTGTTGGGCTGGCGGTGGGCGCGGCGGTGGGCCTCTCGGGTACGTCTGTCGGGAGTTGACCCCCTGTAAAGGCGGATTCAAAAGCGCCGATATCGCAGGTATTGCCTTGTGGGCGCGCCACATAAGTCTGGTCGACGCTCAGGCAATAGGCTTTGTCGCCATTGTCGATGGCGGCGCTGCCCGCCAAGAGCGGGAAATAAGCCGGCGAGCCCGTCAACTCGCCCAGCGTGGACAGATTGGGGTCGGTGCCGAACAAACTGCCCGCCTGGGTGGTGGTGGCGGAAGTGGGTGTATCGACCGCGCCAATGATGCTGTTGCGCAGGTGGACCGTGGCGCCGTGGCTTGAAACCTCGCCGCGCGCGGTGATATGCGTGGCGGTGATTGAGCCGCTATAGGTGCTGAGCGCGCTGCCTTTTACCCCGGCGCTATTGCCCGAAAATGTGCTGTTGCTGACGGTGATATCGCCTTCGTAGGTATAGACCGCGCCGCCGTAACCCTCCGCCGCTGAGTTGTTGGTGAAGCTGCTATGGCTAATGTTGATAGCGCCATCGTAGGTATAGACTGCGCCGCCATTGCCGTCGAAAGGGTGGTTTGAACCAGGCCGGTAACCGCGGGAGCTGTTGCCGGCGAAGCTGCTGGCGGTGATGTTCACGACGCCATCGTAAAGGGCGATTGCGCCGCCATGCTCATGGGCGGAATTGTTGCTGAAGCTGGCGCCGCTGACATTGACCGTGGCGGTATAGCCATAGATCGCGCCGCCAGAGAATTCCGAACCCGAAGAAGGTTGGTCGGGGGGCACGGCGACATAGCCATCGCGCAGGGTGATGGCATTCAAGCTGAAGGTGATGTGGCTCTGCCTGATATGAAAGATGCGCGTCGTGCCGCCGCCGCTGATCGTATGCCCGCCGCCGTTAATGACGATATTCGATGTGATTTCCAAGGCGCTGCTGAGGGTGATGACGCCGTTATTTGTGCCAGCCGCGCTGATGGTGATGGTGTCCGTCCCGCTGCCAGCCGCGCAGCCGCCGACCGCGCTGTCGCTATTGGCGGCATTTACGGCGTCCGCCAGGCTGCAGGAAGCGTCGACGGTGATGCTGCCAGCGGATTGAGCCAGCGGCATGGGCGCGAAAACAAACAGCGCGACCAACAGCGCGATCGCGGCGAACTTAGGTTTCAACATGATGTTTCGAGGGATGACGCTGCCCAGAGGATGATTGATCATGAGAACATTCCAAAATATGATTGTGGTACAGAATATAACGTAAGCAGGATTATAGCATGATAAGGCGATTTACAGAATAATGTTCTGCGGCTTAAACAGGGCAATCGAATCAATTTATTTTCAACACAGAGAGCGCTGAAGTAGAACCAGGTAAGTAGTGCAAATATCGCAAAAGCAACGAAATGTAGGGGCGAAAGCCCGAAACCACAAATTACAGCGGCAGCGGGCGACCAGATTGGTCGCCCCTACAAGGCTAGCTTTTTCGCATGACTAAATTAGTTATATTTCTGTGTCTCTGTGCTTAGATTTAAGTTCGTATAAGGTTCATAGATATCAGATTCATTTTGATGCGATTTCCCCCCACTTGTTATAAGCGGGCGGATTTTGTATGCTCGGCGCATTGACGAAAGGCAGCTCATGCCCAATAGCATCATCGCGCATGACCTCGGCACCACCGGCAACAAAGCCACCCTTTATGACCGCGACGGGGCGCTGGTCGGCGCGGCCTTTCAGGGCTACAACACCGCATACGCGCGCACTGGCTGGGCCGAGCAGGACCCGGAGGACTGGTGGCAGGCGGTCTGCCTGTCGACGCGCCGCTTGCTGAGTGAGACGGGCGTCAGTCCGGACGATATCGCTTGCATCACTTTCAGCGGGCAGATGATGGGGGCGGTGGCGCTTGACCGCGAGGCGCGGCCCTTGCGCAGCGCCATCATCTGGGCTGACCAACGCGCCCTGGCGCAGGAACGCTGGATCGGCGAACGGCTGTCCTTGGCTGAGGTCTACCGCATCACGGGCCATCGCCTCAGCGCGTCATACTCGCTAGCGAAAATCCTCTGGATACGTGATAACCAGCCCGATATCTACGCGGCGACGCACAAATTCGTCCACGCCAAAGATTGCATCGTCGCCCGCTTGACCGGCGAATTCGTCACCGACCCCTCGGATGCTTCCAGCATGAACTTGTACGACTTGGAAGCGGGCGAGTGGTCGGGCGCTATCCTGGATGCGGTGGGCTTGCCGGCTGACAAGCTGCCGCAAGTGCGCCCTTCGACCGATGTGGTCGGCGAAGTGCAAGCCGCAGTCGCCGCTGAAATTGGCGTGGCGGCGGGGACGCCCGTGGTCATCGGTGGCGGTGATGGCGCCTGCGCGGCGGCCGGCGCCGGGGTGATCGCAGCCGGCTCGGCTTACAATTATGTCGGCTCGTCGGCTTGGATCGCGCTGTCCACGCCGAAGCCGATCTACGACCCCGAGTACCGCACCTTCACCTTCGGCCACGTCATCCCGGACATGTTCATGCCCACCGGCACCATGCAAGCGGCCGGCGCTTCTTACCAGTGGACGCGCGACCAACTGTCGCTGTTCGAGAAAGAAACCGCCGAGCGCCTGGGCATCAGTCCCTACGAGCTTATCAACCTGGAGATTGAGCAAGTCGCGCCTGGCGCCGAAGGGCTATTTTTTCTGCCTTATCTGATGGGCGAGCGCAGCCCGCGTTGGAATCCGCTGGCTCGCGGCGCCTTCGTCGGGCTGACGATCCGGCATACCCGCGCGCATTTGTATCGCGCCGTGCTGGAAGGCGTCAGCATGAACCTGCGCGTGATCCTCGATGCATTCCGCGCCCAAGGCACAGCCATCGAAGCGATGCGGCTCATCGGCGGCGGCGCCAGCGGGCGTGTCTGGAATCAAATCATGGCCGATATCTATGGCATGCCGGTACAGCGGCTGGCCATCCTGGAAGAAGCCACGTCCATGGGCGCGGCGCTGGTCGGCGGCGTTGGCGTGGGTTTGTACCCCGGCTTTGAACAAATCCACCAGATGAATGCGGTGGCTTCAACCGTCATGCCGGGCTCGGGCGCGCAAGCCACGTACGAGCGCATGATGCCGGTCTTCGAGCGTCTGTACACGGCGCTAGAGCCGGTGTATGAGGACATTGCCGCGCTTTGAGAGTATGGCGAAGTGATAGAGAGGCGCAAAATAAGCGATAACTGTAGGGGCCAGCCTTGGCTCGCCCGAATACGCTACCGGTGTAATGAATTCTCGCGTATTCCTTATTACGCACGGTACACTCGCTTGTAAAGAGAAGTAAGTGCAAGTAAGTCATGCGAAAAAGCTAGCCTTGTAAGGCTTGTCCGCTACTAACATAGCAGCGTAGCCAGGGCGCCGTCGGCTCGCCCGGCACTGCGATTCAAGAGTATGCCCATGTTGTATGCCGCGGTCTTTGCCGCTACTCGCGCGAGCATTCCATGTTCGCTGTGGGCATTGATGCGATGCAGTCCAAAGGTTTCAACGAGTCTGGCGAAGACTGTTTCGATGATTTGTCGATGTTTGCGTATCCAGCGCGTGGCGCTGTCGGCCTTTGCTTGCTTGGTGTTTCTAGATGGTGGCGCAATAACTTCAGCGCCATATTCGCGTTGCCAATGCCTAATCCAGCGCGGTCCATTGAAGCCGCCATCGGCCAGATAGGGCAAGCCTTGGTCACGTCCCGCACATAGCGCAGGGCTGATGGATTCAGGGCTTGGGATTTTGCGATGTTTATAGCGTCTATGCTTGGGCAACTCGGGTTCATCCAAACGCTTGCATCCCCGGCGGCTGCTCACAAGCGCTTCCATCATCCAGCGATCATCTACATTGGCGAGCCCAATCAACCAGCCGGTGATGATCCCCTTTTGTGTTGCGCACAGAAGCAGTTGCTCACCAAAGTACCAGCCGCTATGATTGCCGCCGTGTCCCTTCTTGCCGCTGAGCCAATGGCGATCATGACTTTTGGCTTGCGACAAACTGCAGTGCGGCAGCGGCGTGCAATCCACCGCCTCGTACACAGCGGTGCTGCAAAGCATCTGCGCCAGCTCTTGCTGCAAGCATACAAAGGCGGCCCACAGATCGCGAAGACGCTTGTTGAACTGACTGCGTTTCAGCATCCGGGGAAACCATGACCGACCATTTTCAAGCATGTAACGCACTATGCCTCGCTCAGATTGCCATGGCACGCCAGCGCGCCATTGCGCAGCAATCGCGACCGTCAGCACTTCGCTATCACTCATTTGCAGGGCCGGACCTGGATGTCGCTTCATCAGTGAGATCATTTTACTTTTGTACCAATCGTCAATCACCACGTATAATGTCGTGAAGAAGGTGTCTAAATCCATGAGTAAGCTCCTTATTTCGAAGTTTGGCGCTTACTCTAAATTAGCACCTTCTTTTAATTTGCAATTTCATACAGCGAACCAGTACCGGACAAGCCTTGTAGGGGCGACCAATCTGGTCGTCCGCTGTCGCTGCAAGTTGTGGCTTCGGGCTGTCGCCCCTACAGATTGTTACTCTGGTGGAATTTGCATTACTTTATTGGCTTTACTGAGAACTAATTCCGTGCCACCCAAATCCAAACTTCACTTCATCGGCGTTTCCACCGGCGGCTCCTCCATCATGAAGATCTTTCCCAAGTGGTCGGAGATCCTCGGACTGAATTGCGAGATCGTCGGCGTCGACTTGCCTCTGCGGGCGCCGGGGGAGCGCTATCGCCAGGTTATGCAGGCTATCATGGCCGACCCGACGGTGAAGGGCGCGCTGATCACCGCGCACAAGATCGATATGCTGGCTGCCTGCCGCGAGCAGATTGACGAGCTGGATGAGTACGCGCGCATCTGCGATGAAGTCTCGTGCATCATCAAGCGCGAGGATGTGCTGCTGGGTTTCGCCAAAGACGCGATCTCGTCGGGGCAGGCGCTCGCTCATTTTGTAGCGCGCGGACACTGGCGGGCAGGCGCGCGTGATGTGCTCTGCCTGGGCGCGGGCGGGGCGGCTGTCGCCATCAGCGTCAGTATGGCGCTTGATGAACCCAAGCCCGGCCGCTTTATCCTGACCGACATCGCGCCCGAAAGGCTGGCTTCGATACGGCGCGTGCATCAGCGGCTGGATACTCCGCTGCAATTTGAGTACCATCTCAGCCGAAGCGCGGCGGATAACGACCGGCTGCTGCGCCAATTGCCGCCTGGTTCGCTGGTCATCAACGCTACCGGCTTGGGCAAAGATCGCCCCGGCTCGCCCCTTTCGCCCGAGGCGCCTTTTCCACAAGACGGCATGGTCTGGGAGTTGAATTACCGCGGCGCGCGCGACTTTATGTGGCAGGCGGCGGCGCAGGCCGAGGCGCTTAACTTGACGATTGAAGACGGCTGGCGCTATTTCTTGCATGGCTGGACCGAAGTCATCGCCGAAGTCTTCGACCTGGAACTGGACAGTGAGACCTTCGACCAACTCTGCGCTGCCGCTGAGACCTATCAAAACCCGAACTAGATTCTGCGCCCTCTAAATTCTCGGTGTACTCGCTGGCAAAAGACAGATGTAGGGGCGACTCTGTGAATCGCCCGACTAGAAAGAAGGACAACCCTTGAATCTCATCCAACCCTCCAAAACCGAAGTCGATTTCGCTTCCGGGGCGCTCTCGCGCGCCGACTACCGCATCCAGCGCAAGCTCAGCGACATGGCGGCGATGTACGCCGACCGCGACGAAGCCGCGCGCATCCTGGCGCAAGCGGGCGACCGCTTGATTTATGAGGTGCAGGGCGTCGAGCTGCCGGAGGAAGAAGGGCAGATCCCGCATTGCACGACGCGCATCCTGCCTGGCGATATCGGCGGCGAATTCCACATGACCAAGGGCCACTACCACGCCCGCCGCGAGCAAGGCGAGGTCTACTTCGGCTTGTCCGGACGGGGCCTGCTGCTGCTGCAGACCGAAGACGGCGCAAGCAGCGAGATCGAGATGGTCGCCGGCAGCGCCGCCTACGTGCCGCCTTTCTGGGCGCATCGCACGGTCAACATCGGCGCGGAGGATTTCGTTTTCTTCAGCGTGTGGGAAGCGCGGGCGGGCCACGATTACGGCACGATTGAACGCGACGGCTTCCGCAAGCTGGTGCTTCTGCGCGATGGCGAGGCGGCTGTGGTGGACAATCCCAAGTATGGCTGAAGCCCGCCGGAACCGTCCGCGCGCCCTTTGTGCCTTTGTGCCTTTGTGTCTTTGTGGTTATATTTTCCTTTGTACTCGGTGGCGCTGCCCTAGCTTCAGGAGCCCGGCCATGACCCAGCCCAATATCATCCTCATCATCACCGACCAGCAGCGCTACGACACTATCAACGCCCTGGGCTTCCCCCACATGGACACACCAAACCTCGACCGGCTGGTCCACGAAGGCCTCAGCTTCGACAACTGCCACATCACCGCGCCCTCCTGCGCGCCGGCCCGCGCCAGCCTCTTCACCGGCTATTACGCGCACGTTACCGGCATCATGCGCAACGGCGAACTCTGGCGGCGCTCCTGGGTCGAGGACTTGGCCGAGTCCGGTTATCACTGCGTCAACATCGGCAAAATGCACAGCAAGCCCTTCGAGACGCCGCTGGGTTTCCACGAGCGCTTCGTGGTCGAGAATAAAGACCGCTACCTGCAAGGGCGCGACTACATGGACCAGTGGGACAAGGCGCTGGAATCCCGCGGGCTGGTGAAGCAGCAGCGCGTGCTCTATCGAAAGCGCGACGACTATAAGGAGCGCATGGGCGCCTTCAGCTGGGACCTGCCGCCGGAGACGCATTCGGACAATTTCGTCGGCGGCTTGACCTGCAGCTGGCTGCGCAACCGGCCGGTCAAGCAGCCCTTATTCCTGCAAGTCGGCTTCCCCGGTCCGCATCCGCCTTACGACCCCACGCCGGAAGCCGCCGCCGAATACATCGACCGCGAGTTGCCGCTGCCCGAAGTGACAAAAGCCGATCTCGACGGGCAGCCGCCGCCCTTCAAGCAGCTGCGCCAGCACAATACCGAAGTCGATCACGATTCCGTCGTGCATCAACTGGAGCCATCGCGCTTGCAGCTGCAGCGACTGCGCGCCTACTACGCCGCCAACGTTAGCATGATCGACCGGCAAGTCGGGCAGATTATGGACGCGCTGGAAAAGCAGGGCTACCTGGAGAACAGCGTCGTCATTTTCACCAGCGATCACGGCGATTGTCTGGGCGACCACGGGCATATCCAAAAGTGGACCATGTACGACATCATCACGCGCGTGCCGACCATCTTCTGGGCGCCGGGGCGCTTTGAGGGCGGGCGGCGCATCAGCGAGTTATGCCAGTGGATGGACATCGGCAGCACGATTCTTGAGTTGGCGGGGGTTGAGCCGGCTGAGAGCGTGCAGGCACAGTCGCTGCTGCCGGCGCTGCAGGGTGAGTCCTGGCCCGGGCGCGAACTGGTCTTCGCCGAGCATCCGGCCGATACCGTCTATGAAGGCCCGCTGATGACTATGGTGCGGGGCGAGCGCTACAAGCTGGTGCACTTCCTGGGCCAGGACTACGGCCAGTTATTCGACCTGGAAGCCGACCCCGGCGAAGAGCGCAACCTCTGGGACGATGAGGCGCTGGCGCAGGTGAAGCAGGAACTCTTGCTGGCGCTGCTGAACTGGCGCATCGCCAGCAGCGAGCAAACCCGCGACCTCTTCCAGGATCACCGCTGACCGCGCATAAAGCGATCGACTTCGCCGATGGTGAGAATGCCGAGGGGCAACACGTTGTGCGCACAATCAGTCGATTAACACAACAAAGCAACCGGCTCGATTCTCATATTCCCATTCGAGTATTTTTTCGAATAGCAGGGTACTCTTAAAGTAGTCATACTTATATGCGTCAAATAGCCGTTTGCTTAAGTTCATTGGCGCATAAATTTCTTTGCCAAGTATCAAGCTTCCTAATCTACTATATGTTATGCGAAGTATTTCAAGCATGTCATGTCCCCGACAGAGATGCTTTTTTCGATTGCTTCCGGTCAGCACCTTAAGTTGTGTTTCCGAAATTTGTGACTCTGTAATCCAAGACACAGACTTAGTTAGCACACGGGAAACGTCGCTTAGAGATAGTTCGCAATCAGGTTTGAGTTGCTTCAAGTATTCGCCAGTTAGGAAATCTAATCTCGCACCACGGTGTTCACTCTTAACCAGTATCAAGTGAAGATAGCCTATTATTGCACTTACTGTCCATAATCGCTCTTTGACCTTGCGCTTGCAATTGATCACGTCATGCTTTTCGTTTCCATGCAATAACTCTTCAAGCAAATCATCTAACGCATCAGAATCCAATATCATGACCTCAAGATCGTGCCCGTCTGTGGAGAGAACATTTTCTGGTAATACTTTATCCACCAACTCGTCGAAATCGGAGTCTACTATGCCAACATAACCTTCGATATCAATGCGTTGTTGGAGTCTTTCTACAGCACCAATAAGATTGGATTTACCGTCGCAGACAACAATTTTACAGCGCGACGTATCCGTGAATCTTGAGTAAACTCGAATGTCGTCTGGACCTTCCACTAGTAGAATGGTTGTATTTTCCGGGAGCAGTAGCCTCTTTTGCACCACCTCTGTGAAGACTCGCGTTTCATCTTTTTGAAGTGCATTTGATGTTTGCATGCTATTCTGCCACCTGCTGCTGGCTTTGTAGAGGGACCAGTAGGTCAATTCGACCATTTAGAATGTCAGGCGAATGCGTAGCTATAATTATGTCGAAGTGCGCAGAACGATTGATGTCACAAATCTTCTCTAATGTAGAAACAAATTGATTCTGCCAAAGGATGTTTAGAGAAATCTCTGGCTCATCTATTAGAATTAACTCATCTTGAACTGGCTCATCAGCCTGCCTAGTATTTCGAAACAGAAGTTTGTACATCAAGACAATGAGGTGTTGTTCGCCGGACGACAGCGCTCTCAGCGGGATCTCAGTATTTGCTTCGTTCCTGACTTCAAACCCCCTCCTTGTAAAAACGATGTTCTTGTCGGACAGCATCACCTGAACTATATCCTTAAGGGCCTCAATTCGATTTGCCAACTCTTGATATACTTTTAACTTTTGCTTTGAATCCTCAATGTAGATGCGTAACACAGTTCCGAGAGTCTCGTCATTGTATTGTGCAACCCGAAGCTCATGCCCCGCATCAAACAAGCCAATATCTGCTAAACGGTCTCTTTCGTTCTTAAGTTCTTCAAGCTCAGGTTGGACTTTATCAAATGGCCAAGTAGCTTGATTGTCTTTCGCGGCGTCGACGATTCTGCTCGGGAATGTACGGTTGAGTGTATCTTCTTCGTTCTTTGCAGCTATTAATACGTCTTGGATCTGGTTTCGCAATTGATTTGATAATTCTTGGATAGCTGACGAAGATCGCGTTGCAAAACGCCTACTTCCGTGGCGTTCGCTCTGATCTAGGTGTCGGATTTGCAGTCGGTTGGTACTGATTAGCCTGATGTTGAGCTGAGAAATAAGTTCACGATACCAGCCTGGCTCACCCATTCCGGAAGCGGGTCGGTCTATTGATCGCGAAAACCTTCTGGAAAAAATGTAAAGCTGCTCCTCATCATCTGCACTTTCAGGGTAAATCGACATGAATTCATCCATCTCATCACCGTCGCCATGCGCAATTCTATTTCGCAGCGACGCCGGCAAATGCCTAATTTCTGTTTCAAGCCGCTCTATCGGGAACGGTTCTTCTAGATCTGCGGAGGAGTATAGTACTGGACATTCGAAGTCGAAATTGTTTGCATGATCCTCGCCCAGAATATACACCTGTTTACCATTTTCAAAGTTCACTCGAAACTCGGCAAATGGATACTTGTTGAAGATATATCGACATCGCAGTACAGACTCGAACAAACCATATAGCATCTGGAAGATAACCGTCTTGCCTGAACCGTTTGGACCATGCAATATTGTAATCGGCGGATCGTGCCTGAGTTCAATCATATAATTGTAGGTTGGATTACCGAACAGTTCGGATACATCGACTCTGGTGATGCGCATCAGTTGCGGCTCCATTTTCTTGACCATTCACCCGTAAGATACTATTGCAGAGAAATCTGTAAGTCAAGTTATCTTCCACGACCAACGCTTCGCCGATGGTGAGGAAGCCGAGGGGCATAGCTCAATCGCGCGAGCCTCGTTGCAGCAGCGCGGTGGCGTAAAACTCGTAGCTGGCCGCTTGATCGGGCACATCGACGACATGCACGGTGAAGCGGGCGGGGACGCCGTTATCAGGGCAATGCTGTTTGAAAAAGTCGCGGTAGGCGCGGGCGTAAGCCCCCCGCAGGCGCTCGAGCTCGGCTTGGTAGCCGGCCGGATCCAGGTGCGGGCTGGGGGATTTGGGCTGTGTCGCGAAGGCCTGAACCTCGATGAAATCTACAGCGGCGATGGAGTCGCAGATGCCGACTTCCTGCAGCCACAATTCCCAGCATTGAAAGACCAGCGGTATCTCGACATCGGGGTCCATGTGCGGGACCTCGTCCAGCCCGAGGATGCCGGCAGCGGAGTAACCGCCGGTCAAGCCGGAGAAGCAGATGCGCAGGTCGCCATCGGGCAGGGTTTCGACCACCAGGTTGGATAGGACAGGCTCGTCGCCTTCAAAGTAGTAGCTGAGTTTTCCGCGTCTTATGATGTTGAAGGGCATGGTTGCGCCTCTATTTTAGCTTGCCGAAGTCAGAGTTGATTTTAACCACAAAGACACAAAGGGCACAAAGAAAGATGGTAAGGAGCTAGGGCAATCGCATCAAAATATTTTTACCACAGAGAACACAGAGATTAATTTGTTCGAGGCAGAGCACCTCTAGTATCAACATACAAAAGAGTGAAAATGCTTATCACAGGGTTCAAGATTGAAGTGCAATTTCACAATAATTCTAAGTGAAAAGTAGCACCAGGAAAGTATTGCAAATTAACGATATGTATGGGTGACAGCCCGAAACCACAATTCGCAGCTGACCAGATTGGTCGCCCCTACAGATATCGACCAGGGTTTGGGCTAGGGATTTCATAAGAAAGTGAACACCGAGCGCACGGAGCTACCCCTTCAGCGAGCCCGACAGCAAGCCGCTGATGATGAAGCGCTGGAAGATGAGCGCGAAGGCGATGGGCGGGATGACCGAAACCACGCCGGCGGTGATGATGCTGACGAAGCTGACATCGACATCGGTGGCGAAGAGCGAAACGACCACCGTGCTGGTATACGACGCGGGCGACTCCGACAGCAGCAGCGCGAAGAGGAACTCGCCCCAGGTCAGCAAGAATGCCAGGATGCCCGCCGAGGTCAAGCCGGGCAGGGATAGCGGCAGGATGATCTTGTGCACCACTTGCAAGCGGCTGCAGCCGTCGATGCGCCCGGCGTCTTCCAATTCCATGGGGATGGACTTGAAATACGATTGCAGCAGCCAAATGACGTAGGGCAATATGAACGAGAGATTGATAAAGACCAGCGAGATGATTTTGTCGCTCATGCCGATTGTCTTCGCCACCAGCACAATGGGAATCGCCAGCGAGAGGGCTGGAATCAAGCGGCTGGCCAAGATGCCGAAGAGCAAGACGCTGCGGCCGCGGAATTGCAGGCGCGCCAGCGGATAGGCGGCATAGGCGCCCACCAGCACGGCGATGGCGGCCACGCTGCCGGCCACGAAAAAGCTGTTGGCGAAGGAGCGCAGAAATATCCGCGATTGATAGGGCACGCCGGACGCTTCGCCCAGGACGGCGCCCTCAAAGATCTCGCGGTAGCTATCCAGCACGATGGGGTTGGGCAGCCATTGCGGCGGCCGGTTGAGCAGTTGACGCTCGTATTGGAAGCTGGAGCTGACCAGCCAGAGGAAGGGACCGACGGTGCCGATCAGCACGATGGCGGCGGATACATAGATGACGACCAGGCGGATGCGGGCGCGAGCTTTCATCAGCGCTCTACCCCCTTTTCCAGGAAGGCGTAGAAGATGATGGCCAGCGCCAATGTGATGCCGCCCAGCAGCATGGCGATCGAACTGCCCGCGCCGAAATCGAGCTTGCGGAAAGTCTCTGTGTAAATTGTCCAGCCCAGCACATTGGTGGCGTCGGCCGGTCCGCCGGCGGTGAGCACGAAGATGATGTCAAAGACTTTGAGGGCGAAGATCATCTCAAAAATGATGACAATGGAGAGCATCGGGCGCAGCAATGGCAGCGTGATGAAGAGGAAGCGTTGCCCGACGCCGGCGCCGTCGACGATGGCCGATTCGTAAATATCGTCGGGAATGGTCTGCAAGCCGGAAAGCAAGAGCAGCGTCGCCAGCGGGATATGTATCCAGGAATAAGCGATAACCAGCCAGATCATCACACTGGGCATGCTGCCGAGCACATTCTGATACTCAGTGATGATGCCGAGCTCAAAAAATACCGCGTTCAACAAACCATATTGGGGATTGAGCAGCCACTTCCAGAGCAGGGCGTTGACCACCGAGGGTATCGCCCAGGGGATGAGTATGTAGTGGTCCCGAAAAACTGGACACCTAGTTGAGAGAGTATACTGGTGTTTCAGCATGAGGGGAAACCACGATGGGTAAGGCACGTAAGTTCAGTCCAGAGTTTAAAGCGCAGGTTGTGTTGGAGATCGTGTCAGGCGGGAAGAGTTTGGCGCAGGCTAGTCGCGATTATCAGATCAAGAACACAGTATTATCGCGGTGGAAGGCTCAGTTTTTTGAAGGCGCTGCCGGGATATTCGAGGCGGGACGTCCGGCGGAAGAGAAGCGGCTGCGTGAGCGTATTGAGGATTTGGAGCGTCTGGCGGGTAAACAAGCCCTGCAACTGGAAATTGCAAAAAAAGCCAGTCGTTACTTGAAGTCTCAACCGCTCGAAAGCGAGAGCTAGTGCAAGCGTTGAGCCAGGAGTATACGGTGTCGGATTGCTGCGCAGTCCTGGGATTGGCTCGTAGCAGCTACTATCATCGCGGCAAGCGGCAGGACGCCGGCGCGCTGCGGGAGGCGATAGCGGATGTCGCTGGGCGCCACACGACCTATGGCAGCCGGCGGATCAAGGCGCAATTGGAGCGTGAGCCCTATCAAATGGAGGTAGGTCGTCATCAGGTCCGTCAGTTGATGCGCGACATGAATCTGCTGGTCAATCCCAAGCGTCGCCAGGTCAAGACAACGGATAGCCGACATGGTCTTCGCCGATTCCCTAATCTGGTGCGGGGCGTCAAGGCAAGCCGGCCGGGTCAGATCTGGGTCGCCGACATCACGTACCTGCGTCTGCCTTGGGACGAAGTCTATCTGGCAATCCTGATGGACCAGTATAGCCGGGCAATCCGCGCATGGCATTTGAGCTGGTCATTGGGCCAGGAATTAGTGCTGACGCCGCTCAAGCAAGCTCTACAGCAATACCCGGCGCCGGAGATCCATCACTCTGACCAAGGCACGCAGTACGCCGCCAAGGCCTATGTCAAGCTCTTGAGCGACGCCGGTACCCAGATCAGCATGGCAGCCGTCGGCAAGCCCAACGAGAACGGCTACGCGGAACGGGTGATTCGCACCATCAAGGAGGAGGAAGTGTACTTGAGCGACTATCAAAACATGGCAGACGCACGCAAGCAACTCGGACACTTCATCGACGTGGTCTATACGCACGAGCGAATTCACAGCGGGTTAGACTTCCAAACACCGGCAGAAGTCGAGGCGGCATGGAACAAATGTCTTCCCTGAGTTTCTGCATTTTCGTGTCCAATATATCAGGACCACTACAGTAGCAGCGCGCGCAGCATGCCGCGCCCGGGGAACTTTTCATTGAGCAGCAGGGCGATGAGCAGGGAGACAGCCACGATGACGACGACTGCCCCGATAGCGAAGGTGAAAGTAGTTTGCAGCGGCTCCCAGAAGTCGCTGTCAGTAAGCCAGTCGGTATAGTTCTCCAGGCCGATGAAGCGCTCGCGCCCGGGGCGTTTCAAGTTCCAGTTGTGCAAGCTGAGGAAGACCGCCATCAGGAAAGGCGCCAGGATGGTGGCGGCGATGATCAAGACAGCCGGCGCGCTGAAGAACACAGCCAGCATGCCCTGTGACATCTCCTTGCGTGAACTGTCGAGCCTCGTTTGCACGGTGGTTTTCCTCAATGTTGGCGGGTCAGCCAGTGGCTGACCCCTACAGATTCACCGGTTCTTAGATATCTTGTGCTGTCCGGTGCTAGTAACCCCAGTCTTCCTTCAGCTCGATCCATTCTTCGGCCAGCTCGTTGAGGACATCGCCCTTATCGGCATCGCCGAGGATTGCCGCTTGCAGCGGGCCCCAGCTGCCGATCTCCCAATCGGAGAAGAATGGCACAAAACGGTAAGGACGCGAGATGGCGTACTCGGATTGCTCGCTGAGCAGATCGGGGTCGATCCAGCCGGAGATGGAGTTACGCACATCTTCATCTTCGTAAAGCGGCGCCGGCGAGAAGCCCAAACCGAATTCCAGCGCCCAGCGTTTCGGCACGAAGTAGACGCCGGTAGCGTCCTTGCCGCCCAGGAATTGCACCAGCTGCCAGGCGGCGTCCTTGTCTTCAGCGTTGTTGGTGATGGCGTAGAGGCGGACGTAGCCCCAGGTGCCGCTTCTGACTTCGTCGGTGCCGGGGATCAGCGCATTCTTTATATCGCCGGCCGCGTTGGACTGTTCCGGATCGTTCATCGCCTTCAGCGTGTAGTCCGTAGTTGTCATGTATGACGTGGCGCCGGCCGCCATCAGCAGGGTGCCGTCGTCATCGGTGATCGAAGCCGGATCGATCAAACCGGCGTCCAAGCCTTCGGTCAGCCATTCCAGCGCCTGGCGCGCCGGGCTGTCCTCAAGCTGGAAGAGCGGGTTGAAATCGTCGTCAAAGAGACGGCCGCCGCGCGCTGCGGTCAGCGTTTCCCATTCGCGCAGCAGGTAATTCTCGCCGCTGCGCAGTTGCATCAAGATTGGGTAATCGACAACGCCGGCGTCTTTGATCATCTGGGCTTGTTCCAGCATTTCGTCCCAGGTTTCGGGCGGCGCGTCGATGCCGGCGGCTTCAAGGTGCGCGGCATTGTAGGCCATGGTCTGGACGCCGGAATAGTAGGGCAAGCCGTAGACTTCGCCCTCGTAGGACATCTGCTCGATGATGCCCGCCGGCAGGTCAGCCAACAGTTCATCAGCGCCTTCCATGCCGCTTATCGGCAAGATCCAGCCCGCCGAGGCCCACTCAGCCAAGTAGCTGTCGCGGACGTAGGCGACATCGAATTCGGTGCCGGCTACGAAACTGGCCACCATCTTGTCGCGGTACTCATTGCTGGGGAAAGGCAGGAAGACGGCGTCGTGGCCCGACTGGTCAGTGAAGCGGCCCAGATTTTCCGTGACCACGTCGACTTCATAGGGCCAGCCTGTGAGCTTCAAGCCGTCGTCTTGCGCGCTGACGGTCGCGCCGATGAGAAGCGCAAGGACAAGCAAAAGCACGAGTAACTTATGTGAGCGGAGCATTTTTCACCTCGATTACTAAGGACAACACGAACGAATTTATGAAACTTGAGTGGGTCAATCCTTGCCTCCCTCCTCCTTTGATATTAGCTGAAATTAGCGCAAGGTGGACTGGTAAACGATGAGCGGCACCTGGCGAAGTTAGTCCTCTGCCGCAGCCTACGACGGTTGAAAAGGCCTGTTCAAATTGGATATAGTCTATTCCACCTGCTTAAACCCTAACCCGGCGAGACTGGCGCAGGACTGCCATGTCTCTGCCATTTTCCCATGGCGCGCTGATGCTGACCTACGACGCTGAATTTGAAGACCATATACGCGACTTGCTGAGCAGCCTCTACGATTATTTGAAGCTGGCGGATAATCCTGTCGCGCAGTCGCTGGCGCCGCAGTGGAGCGGCAACGAGCGTCCGGGCGCCATACGACGGCTGGTCTTGTCGGCTATAGATGCGTTGCAGGCCGAGAAATCAGCCGGACCGGCCTCGAGGCGGAATCGGCTATACCACATCTTGCAGCTGCGCTATGTCGAGCAGCAGAGTACAGTTGAAGCGCTGAAGCAGTTGGCGCTGAGCGAGCGGCAGTATTATCGCGAGCACCAGCGGGCGATTCAGACCATCAGCCGGATAATTTGGGATGAGCATATTGCCGGGCCGGCCGCGGCGCCCAGCGCGGAAGACACCAAGCTCTCGCTTGCGGACGAGTTGGACTATCTCAATATCGACAGGAGCCACCGGGCTTTTGATGTCAAAGCGGAAATCCTGGCGGCAATCAGAGCGACGCGGGTCATCGCCGAGCGGCGCCGCGTCGATATCAACCTCATTGATACCTGCGAGGATCCCAGCGAGCCAATTAGCCTGAGCCTGTCCCAGCCGGTCTTCCGCCAATTCATCGTGCTGCTGCTCAACGAGCTGCTCCTGGCACAGGAGCCGGGCGGGCGCATAGACCTGGAGCTGAGCCAGCAGCAGGAGGCGCTATTGATTCGCTTCGGCGGTCTCGCTGCCTCAGGGCGGGCTGGCGAGTGTTGTGAGCGTCTGCTGGAGAACCCGACCGCGCTTGCCTTGCTGGCCAGCCTCAAGGCGGAGCTGGATTGCGCGCCGCAGGTTACGCTGAGCCTGCAGCGGGCGCTGCGCAAGCTCCTGGTCGTCGATGACAATCCCGACGCCATCGGCTTGTTCAAGCGCTACCTGGCCAAGCTGCCCTATCAGCTGCTGTCGGCGCAGACCGAGGCCGAGGCTCTGCAGATCGCGGCTGCGACGCCGCTGCTGGGCATCATCCTGGATGTCATGCTGCCGGGCAAAGACGGCTGGCAGATCTTGCAGCGCTTCAAGAACCACCCGGCGACGGCCGAGATACCGGTCTTGATCTGCTCGGTGCTGGAGATGGAAGACCTGGCGCGATCGCTGGGCGCGGATGGCTACCTCAAGAAGCCGCCGTCGCGGGACGAGTTCCTGGCGCTGCTGGGCGAGTGGGGGTAGCGCTCGGCTCGTCTGGCGGCAAACGGCGCTACAAGCGGCGAATGATAGGGGCAACCCCTCGGGCCGCCCAAACGGGGTTAGCGTTAATTCCTTACCGTTCCTCATACAGTAGAAATTGCTGTCGCCGCTGCATATAATCCCGCATTTCCGGCTGCCATTTCGCCATCAGCTCGGCGACCGGCAAGTTGGCGTCAATCTGCTGGCGCAGGCTGTCGCTGCCCCAGAGCAGGTCGATGGGCTGTTGCTGGCCAGCTCTCCAGGCTTCGCGCCACTTGAAGCGATTGGGGTACGTCCGCTTGAGCGTCTGCAAGACCTGTAACATAGCGGCAACCGGCTGGAAGCGCTCGCGGTCGGCCAAGTAGACATGCACACCCGCGCAGAGCTCGCCTTGATGCTTGCTGAACGTTGGCGCGAAGTAGACCGGCCGGAAGCGGCCGCCGGCCAGTTCAAGGCGATTGAGCTGGCTGGCCAGGGACTCAGCGTTGATCCAGGGCGCGCCGATGTATTCGAAGGGTCGGGTTGTGCCGCGGCCTTCGGAGAGGTTCGTGCCTTCGATGAGGCAGGCGCCCGGGTAAAGCGTCATGGCTTCCAGGCTGGGCAGGTTGGGCGACGAGGGCACAAAAGGCAGGCCGGTCTCGTCATACCACATCTGGCGCGACCAATCTTGCAGCGGGACGACAGTCAAGTCGCAATGAATTTCCTGCTCATTGCGCAGGCGCGCCAATTCGCCCAAGGTCAAGCCGTAGCGGATCGGCAGCGGCGCGGGCCCAACGAATGAGCTGTAGGCCGGGTCAAGCAGTGGACCTTCCACGCGCTTGCCGTTGATCGGCGCCGGGCGGTCCAGGATGACCACGCTGATGCCGGCCTCGCGCGCGGCTTCCATAACGTAAAAGACCGTGGCGACGAAAGTGTAGAAGCGCACGCCGCCGTCTTGCAGGTCGATGATGATAGCATCAAGACCGCGTAGCATTTCCGGCGCGGGGCGCTGCGTCGTTCCGTAGAGGCTGTGGACCGGCAGCTGCGTCAGCGGGTCGATGCTCGCTGCGACTTTGGCGCCGGCTTGCGCATCGCCGCGGATGCCGTGCTCGGGACCAAAGAGCGCGACCAAATTGACATCGCTATGCTTCTGCAGCAATTCGATGCTGCTGCGCAAATGGCGGTCGACGCTGCTGGGGCAAGCGACCAATCCGACGCGCTTGCCGGCGACCAGATCCAACTGCGAATCCAGCAAGACTTCCAAACCGAGTTTTGTGCTCATACGGTTCCCATTTTGATTAAGGCGCGGCTCTTGCCTACAGGCTCTGGCGGGCGCTGGCCAGCTTGTGATCCGCTCGCGGCTGGACGCTGTCGATCAGCGCCTGGACGCAGTTCGCCAGCTCAATCGGCGAGTAGCCGCCCGGCCGCCTCAGCGTGATTTCGCCTTGGATATCGGGCGTGATGGACTCGCTGGCGCCTTTCGCCGAAATCAGCACGATGGGCACCGCGGCCAAGCCCGGGCTGGCTTGCATCGCCTCGATGACAGCGAAGCCGTCCATCTCCGGCATGAGCACATCGAGCATCAGCAGATCGGGCGGCTGCTCGCGCATTAGCGTCAAGCCTTCAGCGCCGCTGCAAGCCGAGCGGATGTGGTAGCCTGCTTCCAGGCTGCGCAAGGTCTGTCGGAAGAGACGGACAATATCGCGGTTGTCGTCGATGATCATGACGGAACGCAGGTCTTCGCCGAAGCTGGCCAGCACTTTCGCCAGCATCTCGCGCGAGACTGGCTTGACCAGGTAATCGTAGACGCCGCGCTGGCGGATGGCGGCGCGCCCGCTGGGCATGGGCAAGGTGATGAGACTGAGCGACTTGGGCTGCTGCTTGACGCGGTCGAGCAGATGCGGGTAGTTGTGATCCCGCGCCAGCAAGAGCGCATCCGGCTCAAATTGCTCGAGCGCGCGCAGAGCCTCGTCTTCGCGGCTGCAGGCGCTGACCTCGTGCGACTTGAGGTAGCGGGAGAAGAAGGACGTCACCGACTCATCGGGGTCGACCACCAGAATTCGCTTCTCGGCCGCCGCCGCACGCTGCAGGTTACTGGTCGTGGGCATCTGCGCCACCAGTTGCTGCGTCGTTGGCAGCGAGAACGAAAAACGACTGCCCTGGCCCGGACCATCGCTGCTGACGCTCATTGTACCGCCGTGCAGCCTTATCAATTCGCGGCTGAGCGTCAGGCCCAGGCCCGAACCGCGCTCGCCCAAAGCATCAACCCCGCCGACTTGATAAAACTCATCAAAGACCTGCGGCAGTTCCTCTGCCCGTATGCCGATGCCAGTGTCGATAACGCTGACGACTGCATGCTTCTCGTCGACCTTTACCTCAATGGAAATGCCGCCCTCGCTGGTGAAGCGCAGCGCGTTGACCAGCAAGTTGAGCAGAATCTGGCGGATGCGCACCGGGTCGAACCACAGCGGCTGCAAATCCGGCGGGATATCCAGCGCGAAGCTCAAGCGCTTCTTGTCGATGAGATCGGCGACCATATTGGCCGTCTCGCGCAGGCAATCGCCCAGGCTGGCTTTCTCCTTGACGATGGCCAGGTGACGCGCTTCCAGCTGCGATATATCCAGCACATCGTTGATGAGATTCTGCAGGTGCTTGGCGTTGCGATAGACGGCGTTGACGTCGGCGCGGTAGGCCGCGGGCAAGGGCTGATCGTAGACCTCGGGCGCCAAGATCATCACTTCGCTGAAGCCGACGATCAAATTGATGGGCGTGCGCAATTCGTGGCTGACATTGGCGGCGAAGCGGGCTTTGGCCTGGCGGGATTCTTCGGCCTGCTCAAAGGCGATTTCGAGTTTCCTGTTGGTATCGCGCAGCCGCTCCTGATACTCCTGCAGCTGTTTGGACATCAGCACCAGCTCGGCGCGGCTGGCGCGGGCTTCGTTCATTTGCTCGGCGGCGTAATCCTGGAAGTTCTGGCTGATTTTGAGCTGGTTTACGAAGTAGCGCCGCAGCAAGCCCACGATCGTCAGTTGGCCGGCGGCGATGGCGAACATCAGCGCCAGGTCGGCCCGTGGCGCCAGGGCGATCAGCAGCAGCGCGTCGATCAAGAGGGCGAGCAGCATCCAGTGCGGGGGCAGCAAGATGACGGCGATGATCAGGCTGGCGGGGATGAGATAAAGCACGGACGCGGTCTCGCTGGCGATGGCGATCTGCGCCGCGAACAGGGCGATGCAGAGCAGCAAGAAGAAGCAGGCGAAGTTGAAACTGCGCGCTTTGATGAAGTAACTCAAACCGCAAACGCCGATCATGATGACAGCGTCGAACATGGCCAGGTTGGGCAGGCTGCCCGGCAAGATATCGCCGGCCAATATCAAGCACCACATGCCGATGCCCAGCAGCAGCAGCGTAATGTTCAGGAATTCGTGGCGGATATCGCCTTCGTGTGTGGCGGGCATGGTTGTCTCTCCCCTGGATTATCAGGGCAATCGTATCAAATTTATTCGCCACAGAGGCGCCGAGAACACAGAGATTAAATTTGTTCGGGGCAGAACTCCCCTAGAATCGACATGAAATGGATAAAATGCTTATCACAGGGTTCAAATTGAAGTGCAATTTTACAATATTTGTAAAGGAAATATTTTCCTCGGTGCTCTCTGTGTCTCTGTGGTTAGATTAAAGTTTGTAAAAGGTTCATAGATTTTAGATTCATTTTGATGCGATTGCCCCGCCTGGATTATGGGCTTGGGGCGCGCGGTTGACGCCACTATTGTCACAGGCTGGGGGCGGTTTTGACAAAGCATGCCGCGCGGGTCATAATCGCTGGCTTCACGCCAAAGACGCTTGCGCGGTCAATCCGCCGGGAGGGCAGATGGCAAAGATTCGAGTCGCTGTAATCGGCGCGGGCGGGATTGCGGCGGCGCATCTGCGTGCATACGCCACTCACGCCCAGCGCTGCGATATCGTAGGCATCGCCGATGTCGTGGAGTCGGCCGCGCAGGAAAAAGCGGCGACCTATGGTGGACGGGCTTTCGATGACGGCGAGCGTATGCTGGACGCCGTTAAGCCCGATGCAATCAGCGTTTGCACGCCGCCCAAGTTCCATCTGCCCGCAGTAGAGGCGGCAACAGCGCGTGGCATCGCCATTCTGTGCGAGAAGCCGCCCGCGCGCAATTTGGCGGAAACAGAAGCGATGGTCGCGATGGCAACGACGGGGGGAACGCTGCTGCAATTCGCTTTCTGCCATCGTTTTCACGCGCCGCTGCGGGCGGCACAGGCGCTGATCCAGAGCGGGCGTCTGGGCCAGTTGGCGCAGATCGAGAATCGCTTCGGCTTTCGTTTCGAGCGGGCGGGACGGTCTTGGTTCACGGACGCGGACCTTGCCGGCGGCGGCATCTTGATCGACACGCTGGCGCATAGCATCGACATCTTCCGCGCCCTGACCGGCGACGAAGTCGAAAGCGCGCGGGCGCAGGTCTCATCAACACTGCCCATCGCGGTGGAAGACAGCGCGTCGCTGCTTCTGCGCAGCCGTGGCGGCATCCTGGGCAGCTTGAATTGCAGCTGGGTGACGCCGGTGTCGGAAGCTATCGTGCGCGTCTATGGCACGGAGGGGCAGGCGCTGCTAGATTACAAGGTCGAGGCCGGCTTGCGCTACAAACTGGCGAATGACGCCGACTGGACAGAGCAGCGCTTTGACGAGCCGGATCGTTTCCTGGCGCAAGCGGACGGCTTTTTGCGCTGCATTGAAACGGGCGAGCGTCCCTTGGTTGGCGGCGAAGACGGCCTGGCGGTGATGCGCGTGATTGAAGCGGCTTATGAATCGGCGGGGGTAGCGCGATGAAACTGAGCTTAAGTATGTACAGTTGCCTGCGGGCCGTGCAGGCCGGGCAACTCGATCTGATGGATTTCGTCGACTACGCTGCCGCGCAGGACCTGGCTGGCGTGGAGCTGCTGGACATGTTCTGGCACGATGCCGAGCGAGAGATCCCGCAAGTTAAGCGGCGCATCGCCGAGGCCGGGCTTGAGGTGGCGGTCTATTCGATCAGCAACAATTTCATCCAGCCGGAAGCCGGCGCCCGCGCGCGTGAATTAGCCAGCCTCAAACGCGGCGTGGATATCGCGCTGGAGCTGGAGACGGACCTGCTGCGTGTATTCAGCGGCAACTCGCTCGCTGGCGTCACGCAACAAGAAGGCGAGGCTTGGATCCTGGAAGGTTTGTCGGCCGGCGCTGCTTACGCCGAGTCGCGCGGGGTGACCCTGGCGCTGGAGAATCATGGGCGCTTCGCCGGGCGCAGCGATCAAGTGCGCGCCATCATCGAGCAGGTGGGGTCGCCGGCGCTGCGGGTCAACTTCGACAGCGGCAACTTCCTACCGGTGGGGCAAGGTCCGGTCGAGGCGGCGCGGGAATTGGCGGATTGGATTGTCTTGGTCCACCTGAAAGATATCCGAAAGGCGGGGGATAAGGAAGCGAGCCATGTCTTCCGCGATCCCTCCGGACAGTTGCTGACTGGGGCGGTGATTGGCGACGGTTTGGTTGACCTGCCGGCTGTCATGGCTGTGCTGCGAGAAGCGGGCTACGCGGGCTGGCTGTCGCTGGAGTTCGAGGGGGCGGAGGAGCCGCTGCATGTCGGCGTGCCGCGGAGCTTGGCTGCGGCGCGGGACTTGCTGATATGAGGAGCTGGCTGAGTCTATAAATTCCAGCGCGGCGGCGCTTGCGGTAGAATAGAGGTGAAGCATACTGAGGCAACGGGCTTATGAAACGATCAACAGTGGAATTGGAGATCGCGCCGGAAATTGAAGACTATGTTCGCATAATCGCAGAAGGCGAAAACTGCAGTATCGAGTCGATTCTGCAAGAAGGATTGGCGCTTCTATTCGGCAGCGATTCCATCGTTGAGGTTCTGCTTGACAGACTCAGCCATTGTACCGACGAGCAACTTTGGGCTTTGATTTATCAGCGCCTGACACGCTCACAAGACAGTCGCATGCGCGAATTGTTGAATGGCGGGACAGAGGGAACACTCTCTGAACAAGAACACTCAGAATTAAGGTACATTGTTGACCTGGTCGATCGTCAAACGCTGTTGCGCTCGCGAGCCTTGGCGCTGCTGCAGGGGCGCGGTCATGATATCGACGCATACCTCAACGTAGAGCCTGAGGCGGGCTAGGTGTCGCGTGCTCCCACCTGACTGCGAAACCTCGTTGGCAAGCGGGCGGACTGGCAGTGCGAATACTGTCAGGCACAGCAGAGTATCGTTGTTTCGATGGTGTTGGATCACATCATCCCAGTATCGGCCGGCGGCGAGACTGTAGCGGAAAACCTCAGTCTGTCCTGTGTCAGCTGCAATAGCTATTAGCTTAACTTTCAAATTGGGCTTGATACGGAGTTGCAGCGTGAATCTCGTCTATTTGACCCACGCAGTGACCGTTGGGCAGCGCATTTTCGTTGGAGTGATGACAGCAGCGAGAATATTGGCTTGACATCTATCGGTCGCGCAACGGCCAAACGCCTAAACATGAATCATCCGCGAATGTTGATGGCACGGCGTGAATGGAAGAAGACTGGATCTCATCCTCCGTAAAGGTCAACCTCCGCAACGGCTCCGGCGGGAGTGATCCCAAGTGCGACAAAGGCTTTGTTTGCGCTAGAATATCAGCATGCTAGCCGAAGGAAGATTGCGGATGAACCACTCAACCGTAGAACTTGAATTGCCGGCGGAAATCATTGAAGAAGCGCAAGGTATTGCGCGTGTCAGAAACCGTTCGCTTGAATCTGTATTGCAGGATAGTCTCTCCTTGATCTTTGATACGTCGGCGGACTGCGAAGATTCCGCCCCTATGTTAAACGATCTTAGCGATGAAAAGCTTTGGGAGATTGTCAACCGTCGTATGCCCTGGGCGCAAGACTCCAGACTGCGCGAGCTTTCTGCGCGCGGCAAAGAAGGGGACTTGGCGGAGAACGAACATCGGGAGTTGGAAGATTTGCTGGCCGAGTTGGACCGTCATGTCGTTGGAGATCGACCATGTTATCCCGATATCAGCTGGCGGAGACTCGACCAGCGACAATCTCTGCCTTGCTTGCAGGCACTGCAACAGCTACAAGTTTGCTTTCGTTTCCGGCGTCGCTTCAGGATCCGAATCTACAGCATAGCGCATCAAACATCTTGATTCTTGGCGATGATCACCAGATTGCGAATGGTGACATGCCGCGGGCGTGAAAGCATAAACAGAGCCGCTTGCGCCACATCTTCCACTTTCAGATAGCGCTGCTCGCCGACCGTCGAGACCTAATGCAGACTGGCGCGTCGGCGTATCAGCGCGGCGCAAGAGCCTCCGCAAAGAGATAACCTGTTACAAGCTGGCTCGGCGACCTCTCCCGTTCAAACATTCACCTGATTCTGCGGCAGGATGACCAGGTCGCGGATGGTGACATGGCGCGGTTGGCTCAGCATATAGAGCAGCGCCTGGGCGCAGTCATCCGAGGTCAGATGCGTACGCTCGCCCGTGGAAACGCGCGCGATATCCTCAGCCTCGTGAAAGCCCCAGAGCGCATTCGCCACCTGGCCCGGCGCCAAGGACATGACGCGGATGCCGTCGCTGGCCAGCTGACGGCGCAGGGTATGCACAAAGGTCTGTACGGCGTGTTTGCTGGCGCTGTAGATGGGCTCCCAATGTATGTCAATAAAGCCGGAGATGGAGCTGGTCACGACGATATCGCCGCTGCCTTGCGACTGCATCGGCGGGATGACGAGATGGGCGCAGCGCAACACGGCGTCGAGATTGATCTTGAGCATGCGAATCAACTCTTCAATATCGCCATCGCCGAATTCGCCGGGCACGTAGATGCCGGCATTGGCGAAGAGCACATCAATGCGCCCGAAGCGCTCCAGCGTCGCCGCGACCATGCTGCTGATATCGGCGGGCGCGGTCATGTCGGCGGGCGCGACCAGCGTCTCCGCAGGCAGCTCCCGCGCTAGCGCTTCCAGCTTGTCGCCGGAACGCGCCGTCAAGGTAAGTTTGCAGCCCTGTTGCGCCAGCAGACGCGCGCAGGCTGCGCCGATGCCCGAGCTGGCGCCGGTGACGATGACAACTTTGTCCTTTAGCGTTTCTGTCATAACGATGTTCCTTGTGCAGGCGGGCGAGCCAAGGCTTGCCCCTACAGTTATCCCAAAAATTAGACGCGGTCGATCTGCGGCAGCATGACCAGATCGCGAACCGTAACGTGGCGCGGGCGCGACAGCATAAACAAGATCGCTTCGGCGCAATCCTCCGATGACAGGTGCGATTGCCGCTCGACCGCTCGCCGAATTTCTTCCGACTCATAGAGCTGCTGCATGGGGTTGGCCACCGGACCCGGCGCCAGGGACATCACGCGGATGCCAGCCCCGGCCAGCTGACGGCGCACAGTATGAACGAAGGTCTGCACGGCGTTTTTGCTGGCGCTGTAAACCGGCTCGCCCACGATATCGGCGGTTCCGGCGATGGAGCTGGTGACGATGATGTCGCCGTTGCCTTGCGCTTTCATGGCGGGGATGACCGCGTGGGCGCAGCGCAGCACACCATCCACATTGAGCGTCAACATGCGCGTCAACTGCTCGATATCGCCCTCGGCGAATTGCCCGCGGATGTAGACGCCGGCGTTTGCCAGCAGCACGTCAATGCGCCCGAAGCGCTCCAGCGTCGCCTCGACCAGGCTGCTGATATCGGCGGGCGCGGTCATGTCGGCTTGGACGACCAGGCATTCGACCTGCAGTTGATCCGCCAGGCGCTGCATGGCGTCGACGCGGCGGGCGGCCAGCGCCAGCTTGCAGCCTTGCTGCGCCAGCAACCTAGCGCAAGCCGCGCCAATGCCCGAGCTGGCGCCGGTGATGATGACGACTTTGCCGGAGAGCGAGAGGGGCATGTGGCACTTTCCTTGTGTGTTGATATTGCGTGGTCATAGCGAGCGGCACTGGGGATTAGCCTTTCAGCGCACCCACGGTAACGCCTTTTTGGATTTGATTTTGGAAGATGATATAGACGACTAATGTCGGGATCATGATGATGGAGACCGCCGCGAACAAAGCCGACCAGTCCGTCTTGTAATACTGCTGATGCAGCATGAAGGACAATCCCTGCGGCAAGACGTATTTCTCGCGATCAGACATCAGCACCAGGGGCAGGATAAATTGATTCCACATGCCGAGGAAGTTAAAAATGCCCATCGTCACCAGCCCTGGCTGTGCCAGAGGCAGCATCACGCGGAAGAAGACCTGATACTCGTTGGCGCCATCAATCAGCGCGGCTTCGTGCAATTCCGATGGCAGCGTCTTGAAGAAGCCGGTCAGAAAGAAGATGGTGAAGGGCAGGGAATAAGCGGTGTAGACTAGCGTCAGCCCGGTGAAAGTGTTGAGCAGCTGCAGGTCCTTGGCCAAGAAGAAGAGCGGCACCAAAGCCAAAAATATCGGGAAGAGCATTCCCGCCATGAACATATAGAAGAGCAGGCGATTGCCCGGGAAGCGGAAGCGCGCCAGCACATAAGAAGCCATTGATGCCAGCCCCAGCGTCAGGAAGAGGCTGGGGACGACAACCCGCATGCTGTTGACGAAATATTCGCCCACATGCACTGTCACCCAAGCCCGCTCGAAATTATGCCATTGCGGGTCCTGCGGCAATTCCCAAGGCGAAAAGAAGATCTCTTGATCAGTCTTGAGCGAGCTGTAGACCAGCCAAATCATGGGCAGGATGACCAGCAGCGCCCAGAAGGCCAGGCTGGTGTTGATGAAGGAAATTGACAGCCATTCGCGTAGGCGTCGGGGGACAATAGAGCTGGCTGGGGCATTTACCATGCTTAATACTCCAGAGATTCGCGCTGAGTCGCCCGCATCGTCAAGATGGATAAGACCAGTGCCAGCAAGAACATGGCGACGGCGACGGCGGTGGCATAGCCGAACTTTCCACTAAGGAAAGCCCGCTCATACACATAGGTCGACAGCACATCGGTGGAGCGATTGGGCCCGCCTTGCGTCATCGTTTGCGTGATGGCGAACATATTGGTCGCGCCAATCGCCAAGAATACTAGTGCCGTGCGGATGGTATCCCAGAGTAGGGGCAAGGTGATGCGCCAGAATAGGTCCCAGCGGCTGGCGCCATCAATCGTTGCCGCTTCGTAATAAGAGGTAGGGATAGACTCCATGCCCGCGATGAAGAGCACCACGTAAAAGCCAACCGCCTGCCAAACAACGACGGCGCCCACCGCCCACAGCGCCAAATCTGGGTTGCCCAGCCACGCAATCGGCTCCGGCGCGCCTAAGAAACCGGCGATGCTGCTTAAGACGCCGATGCTAGGATGATAGATGAAGCTCCACAGGACGCCGATGGCGACCAGGGACATCACCTGCGGGAAGAAAAAGGTAACGCGGTAGAACTTGCGAAAGCGGGCTTTGCCATGTGTGAGCAGGAAGGCCAGGTACAAGCCGATGATGATGGTGATAGCAGGGATGGAGGCGAGGTAGATGAGATTGTGCTTGAGGGCGTTCCAAAACAGGTCATCGCCCAGCAGCTTCTCGAAGTTGGCGAATCCGATGAAGGTCGGCTGGGGGGTCAAGCCGCGCCATTTTGTCAGGCTGTAATACATCGCTTGCACGTAAGGGTAGACGACGAACAGCAAGAACATCGCCACCGACGGCAGCAAAAAGGGGATGATGATATGATATTTTCTTCTATTCACAGTCTAGGCGCGCCCTTGCAAATGGCGGGGAGGGCGGAAGAAAGTGGCGGCGCGGATACGAGACAGCGACCGCCACTCCCCTGTTTAGCTTAGGCGACCCGATTAGGCGTGCGTGTACTTGGGAATATCGTCATCGGCTTTGACTTCGTCCGCGACTTCCTGCACGGTATCGGCGAATTGTTCCGGGCTGATGCGGTTGGTCAACAGCTGGCCGGCCGCGTCTTTCGCGGCATTCCACAGGTCACTGTACCAGCCGCGCGACAAATAGTTGAAGCCGCCGTCGGCCGCTTCCGCCGCGGCCAAAGCCGAGGTCAATGCCGAGCTCAACTCTACGCCTTCGCTGCCGCCGAACACGGGCATGATGGCGCTGATTTGGCTGGCGAAGAATTGGGCATTGGCTTTGGAGAGCATGCAGCGCATGAATTCCATGCCGCCGACGACATTGGCGGCATTCTTGGGCACGATGTAGGGCTCGCCGGGCCAGGCGACCAAGGAGGCGTAGCTGGATTCATCCGGCCCCGGCACGGGTTTGATGACCATGTCGAAACCTTCGGGGATGAGATCCCTCATCTCGTTCTCCAGCCAGGTGCCGCAGGGGATGAAAGCCGCATTGCCTTGTAGCCATTCCGCTTGGGATTCGGTGTGGGAGAGGCCTTCGGTACCGGGCAGAATGTAACCATTTTCCGCCAACTGCGCCATCATGCCGACAGCTTGCAGGACTTCGTTACTCTTCCAAATCTCATCCTCAAGGTTGTCGATGGCTTTGATGGTATCCATGCCGCCGACCTTGTGGATCAAGTGCATCAGACAGCCGAAGACCATATATTGGGGGAAGCGGCCTTGGTAAGTCCAAGGTGCTATGCCATCAGACTTGATGGTCTCGCACAGCGCCAGCATGCCATCCCATGTCGTCGGGTATTCCCAGCCTTTCTCATCGAACAGGGTCGAGCTATGCCAGATGCCGCTGACGGTATAAGCGACATTGAGGTAGAGCTGCCGCCCATTGAAGACGCCATCGGCTTGAGAATTGGGGAAGAGCGTCTCGGCAAAAGTCTTGCCCGGTGTATCCAAGGCTGGGGCATCCATAAGCGGCGCCAGATCCGTCAGTTGGTCATCGGCCACCAGCGAATCCATCGGGATTTGGAACGCGCCGCTGTTGTCGATAACATCGGGCGGGTTGCCGCCGATGAAGCGCGGCCGCAATATCTCCGATACCTGCTGGATACCCTCGACTGTCATTTCATTTTCTGGATGCAGGGCGCGGAAGTAATCGGCGGCGTTATCGATGTAAGAGCGGCCGAACCCGCCTTCAAAGAAGATGCCTTCGACATTTGCCCCCGGCTCTAATCCCAGCGGATTAAGCGCCTCCGGCGCCACATCAAACGGTAAGCCATCCTGTGCTATTACCGACAGCGGCAGGAGCTGGCCAGCAGCGAGCGCAGCTGATGCTGCCGCCGACGTCTTCAAAAAGTCTCGCCTAGAGATGCCTTTACTCATCAGATTCTCCTCATTGTGTAAGGTGCATTGTAGTGGCAACTTGCCTTGCCTCAAGTGTATTCGTGAATTAAGCAAACTGTCAAGCGGCATAGGCGGCTATAGCGCGACATGAGAAGAATACTCATCTTGGCGGGCCAGCCCGGTCGCGGAAGCTAGGGGCGGAGCGTGACCTTCACCGATTCGGTACCGGCGGCGACCATGTCCATGCCGGCGTGAAACTCGCTCAGCGGCAGGTCGTGCGTCATGATCCGCTCCATCGGCAGCAAACCCTTGCTAAGCATATCGATGGCGATGGGGTAGGTGTAGGGGCTGAGGTGCGAACCGTGGATATTGAGCTCTTTGGTATCGCCGATGATGGTCCAATCGGCGGTTACTGGCTCGCGCATGACGCTGAATTCGACGAAGGTGCCCAGCTTGCGGATCATCTGTAGGCCTTGCAGGACGGCGGCGGGGTAGCCGGTCGCTTCGATATAAACATCGCAGCCGTAGCCGTCGGTGAGCTTCAGCACTTCGTCAATCACATCAGTCTTTTGCGGGTTCAGGCTCATATCCGCGCCGCAGAGTTCAGCAATTTCCAGGCGGTCGTCGTTCAAGTCGATGGCGATCAGCAGGCTGGGATTTTTGAGGCGGGCGGCCGCTACCATGCCCAAGCCCAACGGACCGCAGCCAGCGATGACCACCACATCGTCCAGCTTTATCTCGCCGCGCTGCACAGCGTGGATGGAGCAGCCCAGCGGCTCGATGAAGGCGGCGTGGCGGGCGGGCAGGGTGTCGGGCACCTTGTAATTCAGCGCGCCGACCGGGAAGAGCATATACTCCGCCATCGCGCCGATGGTGGCTTGCCGGAAGCCGTAGACATCATGCTTGTCCTGGCACATCCAGTACTGGCCGCGCCTGCAGAAGCGACAACCCCAGCAGGGCACGATCTGCTCGGAAACGGCGATGTCGCCCAGCTGCAAGCCGTACTTCTCGCCGGCGCCTTCCCCCAGTGCGACCACCTCGCCCACAAACTCGTGCCCAGGTACAACGGGCGGCTGACAATAGCCCTCGCGCGTATCGTCGCCCCAGAACAGCGGCGCGCCTTGATAACACTTGAGGTCGCTGGCGCAGATGCCGACCGACTGCACGCGGATGACGACCTCGCCGGCGCCCGGCCGTGGCACGCGCCATTCATCCAGGCGGTAATCTTCCGGCCCATGGCAGACGATAGCCGGCATGGTCTTGGGCAGGGGTTCCAGAGCTTGGTAGTCCATCAAAGCGCCTCGCAGACAGAATGAGCTAATATACCGCTATTCTAACGCCAGAACGAGCAGAATCAAAACAGCCGCACATAACAGCCGGCGGTGTAGGGGCGAGCCTTGGCTCGCCCAGTTCCGGACGCGCTCAAATCAGCGGGCGAGCCAAGGCTCGCCCCTACAGATTCGCCCTAGTGTCTTTGTCTGACAAACTAATCGACTTGGCGCATCCCCCTGCGGCGACGCGCCCTTTTCGTGTACAATCCACAATCGCGAGCACAGCAATTGTCGTGGCGACGAGGACCAAGCATGACCAAAGTGCAGCTGGAGAAAATTTCGAAAGTCTACCCGGGCGGCGACGAGGCGGCTGTTGACGACTTCACGCTGGAGATCCCCAGCGGACGACTGGTGGCGTTCCTGGGCCCCTCCGGCTGTGGCAAGACGACCACGCTAAAGATGATCGCCGGCTTGATCCAGCCCAGCGCGGGCCGCATCTCTTTCGATGGCGAGGACATCTTGCCTGTTCCGGCCGAGAAGCGCGGCGCGGTCATGGTCTTCCAGAATTATCTGCTCTTCCCTTATATGTCGGTCGGCGACAATGTCGGCTTCGGGCTGAAGATGCGCGGCGTCAACAAAAAAGTCATCGACGAGAAAGTGGCCGACATGCTGGCGCTGGTCAAGCTGCCCGATATCGCCAAGCGCCGCCCGACGCAGCTATCCGGCGGTCAGCAGCAGCGTGTCGCCCTGGCCCGCGCCCTGATCACCGAGCCGCGCGTGCTGCTGCTGGACGAGCCGCTGAGCAACCTGGACGCCCACCTGCGCGACGAAATGCGCGACCTTATCCTGTCTATTCAACGCGAGCTGGCGGTGACGACGGTGTTTGTCACGCACGATCAGGAAGAGGCGGTGCTGCTGGCTGATCAGATCGCGCTGATGTTCGACGGCTTGCTGATGCAATACGCCTCGCCTTCGGAGTTTTACCAGCGGCCCATCAGCGAGCGGGTGGCGCGCTTCTTCGGCGGGCTCAACTTCATCCCGGCGCAGCGCAGCGATGGCCTGGTGCGCACCGACATCGGCGACTTCCACTTTGACGCGGCCGGCGATGAGCAGGCGCCCAGCGGCAAAACCGTGCTGACCATCCGCCCCGAGCAGATTCGCCTGAACGAAGCGACCGATGTCAATTCCGCCGCGGGCCGCGTGCGCGAGCGCATTTACGTGGGCAAGTACACGCGCTACAAGATTGCGCTGGGCGCTGTCGAAGTCGAGGCGATCAGCAGCGTCGAATTGCCGGAAGCGCTGGCAGTGGGCGACGAGGTGAGTGTTCACTTCCCGCCGGACCGGATTTGGCTGGTGCCGGCATAATCCCCGCGGCGGCTCCGCAGCTTGTTCCGGTCCAGCGCGCCGGGCGCAGGACCGTATGACTCATTCAGGCGGCTCTCTCAGCAAACATCAGACCCTGATGGTCGGGGCTTTATGCGCCACCTACGGGTTATTTTATCTGGGCCGCGTGAATATCAGCGTGGTGCTGCCGTTGCTGGCGCTCGAGCTTAACGTGGGCCGCGCGGAAGTCGGCATTTTGGGCACTGTGTTCTTCTGGACCTACGCCTTAGGCAACTTCCTCTGGGGCGAAATCGGCAGCCACGTCCGCCCCTTCCGCTTGATCGGCTTGGGCCTGCTGGCCAGCGCGCTGGTGAATCTGGCTTTTGGCTTTCAAGCGTCGCTGGCGGCCATGCTTATTCTGTGGGGCATCAACGGCTTGGCGCAGGCGGGCGGCTGGTCGCCCATCGTGCGCATTCTGGCGGAACGCCTCGACCCGGCGCATGTCAAAAGCGTCTCGACCCTTATGCCCTTCAGTTATGTCATCGGCACGGTCATTACCTGGGCGCTGATCGGCGCGGTGGCGACCGGCGAAAATTGGCGCGCCGCCTTTTGGCTGCCGGGCTTGGCGCTGTTGCTGGTCACAGCCGCCTGGTGGAAAGCCGGCATCGACGCGCCCAAGACCAAGTCGAGCGGGGTACGCCTGTCCGTCATCATCGCCGAGGCGCGCGGCGTGGCTTTCGCGCTGCTGGTTTCGGGCCTGGCCGGTTTCGTCCGCAACGGCTCGATCATCTGGCTGCCCTCGTACATCCTCGATAGCGGCTTGATACCCGATAATCTGGTAGGCGCGGTGGCGGCGCTGACGCAGGTCATCGCCCTGGCCGGCATCTTCCTGGCGCGGCGCGGCGTGATGCGCAGCAATCAAGTCTTTCTGACGGTGGTGCTGATGGCCGGCGCGAGCGGCTTGGCATTCCTTGTGCTGACCGTCAGCGCCGATTTGCTCGCGATCTTGGTCATCTCCTTCGCGCTGATGATGCTGAATGGCGCCTTTGGCCTGGTGACGAGTTCGCTGCCGCTGCTGCTGGCCAGCCCGGGGCGGGCTTCGTCGGTGGCCGGCACGCTTAATATGATGGCGACTTTCGCCGGCGGCTTGGCCGGTTTCAGCATTGGCGCTTTGGTGGAGCTCAGCGGCTGGGGCGCGGTCTTTGGCTTATGGGGCGCTTGCCTGCTGCTGGCGGCTTGGGTCACCTGGCAAAAGCGTGCTGAGGAGCATCGCTGGGTTGAATGATGGGTCCGTCGCGGACGAGCCAATGGGGCGCGTAGACACTGCCCACCGCTCGCCCCTACAAGGCTTGTCCGCTACTGGTTCGCTGTATGAAATTGCAAATTAAAAGAAGGTGCTAATTTAGAGTAAGCGCCAAACTTCGAAATAAGGAGCTTACTCATGGATTTAGACACCTTCTTCACGACATTATACGTGGTGATTGACGATTGGTACAAAAGTAAAATGATCTCACTGATGAAGCGACATCCAGGTCCGGCCCTGCAAATGAGTGATAGCGAAGTGCTGACGGTCGCGATTGCTGCGCAATGGCGCGCTGGCGTGCCATGGCAATCTGAGCGAGGCATAGTGCGTTACATGCTTGAAAATGGTCGGTCATGGTTTCCCCGGATGCTGAAACGCAGTCAGTTCAACAAGCGTCTTCGCGATCTGTGGGCCGCCTTTGTATGCTTGCAGCAAGAGCTGGCGCAGATGCTTTGCAGCACCGCTGTGTACGAGGCGGTGGATTGCACTCCCCTGCCGCACTGCAGTTTGTCGCAAGCCAAAAGTCATGATCGCCATTGGCTCAGCGGCAAGAAGGGACACGGCGGCAATCATAGCGGCTGGTACTTTGGTGAGCAACTGCTTCTGTGCGCAACACAAAAGGGGATCATCACCGGCTGGTTGATTGGGCTCGCCAATGTAGATGATCGCTGGATGATGGAAGCGCTTGTGAGCAGCCGCCGGGGATGCAAGCGTTTGGATGAACCCGAGTTGCCCAAGCATAGACGCTATAAACATCGCAAAATCCCAAGCCCTGAATCCATCAGCCCTGCGCTATGTGCGGGACGTGACCAAGGCTTGCCCTATCTGGCCGATGGCGGCTTCAATGGACCGCGCTGGATTAGGCATTGGCAACGCGAATATGGCGCTGAAGTTATTGCGCCACCATCTAGAAACACCAAGCAAGCAAAGGCCGACAGCGCCACGCGCTGGATACGCAAACATCGACAAATCATCGAAACAGTCTTCGCCAGACTCGTTGAAACCTTTGGACTGCATCGCATCAATGCCCACAGCGAACATGGAATGCTCGCGCGAGTAGCGGCAAAGACCGCGGCATACAACATGGGCATACTCTTGAATCGCAGTGCCGGGCGAGCCGACGGCGCCCTGGCTACGCTGCTATGTTAGTACCGGACAAGCCTTACACCGTTTATTCTCAGTAAAACCAGATTAGTCATGCGATAAAGCTTACCTTGTAAGGCTTGTCCGCTACTGGTTCGCTGTATGAAATTGCAAATTAAAAGAAGGTGCTAATTTAGAGTAAGCGCCAAACTTCGAAATAAGGAGCTTACTCATGGATTTAGACACCTTCTTCACGACATTATACGTGGTGATTGACGATTGGTACAAAAGTAAAATGATCTCACTGATGAAGCGACATCCAGGTCCGGCCCTGCAAATGAGTGATAGCGAAGTGCTGACGGTCGCGATTGCTGCGCAATGGCGCGCTGGCGTGCCATGGCAATCTGAGCGAGGCATAGTGCGTTACATGCTTGAAAATGGTCGGTCATGGTTTCCCCGGATGCTGAAACGCAGTCAGTTCAACAAGCGTCTTCGCGATCTGTGGGCCGCCTTTGTATGCTTGCAGCAAGAGCTGGCGCAGATGCTTTGCAGCACCGCTGTGTACGAGGCGGTGGATTGCACGCCGCTGCCGCACTGCAGTTTGTCGCAAGCCAAAAGTCATGATCGCCATTGGCTCAGCGGCAAGAAGGGACACGGCGGCAATCATAGCGGCTGGTACTTTGGTGAGCAACTGCTTCTGTGCGCAACACAAAAGGGGATCATCACCGGCTGGTTGATTGGGCTCGCCAATGTAGATGATCGCTGGATGATGGAAGCGCTTGTGAGCAGCCGCCGGGGATGCAAGCGTTTGGATGAACCCGAGTTGCCCAAGCATAGACGCTATAAACATCGCAAAATCCCAAGCCCTGAATCCATCAGCCCTGCGCTATGTGCGGGACGTGACCAAGGCTTGCCCTATCTGGCCGATGGCGGCTTCAATGGACCGCGCTGGATTAGGCATTGGCAACGCGAATATGGCGCTGAAGTTATTGCGCCACCATCTAGAAACACCAAGCAAGCAAAGGCCGACAGCGCCACGCGCTGGATACGCAAACATCGACAAATCATCGAAACAGTCTTCGCCAGACTCGTTGAAACCTTTGGACTGCATCGCATCAATGCCCACAGCGAACATGGAATGCTCGCGCGAGTAGCGGCAAAGACCGCGGCATACAACATGGGCATACTCTTGAATCGCAGTGCCGGGCGAGCCGACGGCGCCCTGGCTACGCTGCTATGTTAGTACCGGACAAGCCTTGTAGGGGCGGCCAATCAGGTCGCCCGTTGATTCGCGATTACGATTTCGGGCGATTCATAGATTCGCCCCTACAGAATTTGGCCTGAACGCGATTGGGAATCGGGCGGGTTTCCTGCCGTTTGAAGTAGCGATGAGCCATATCAAGCCTAACTTTGTGTCCTTTGTGTCTTTGTGGTTAAATTCCATTAAGCGCGATTGCCCAGGCAGATTGATGACAGGTCTCACGCCAGCCGCCAGTATGGTGTAAGCTCTATGCCGGCTTATCCGAACAGCGCATAGAACGAAGAGGCAACTATGAGCGACAAGGCGCCATTGAGCGGCATCCGCGTTATCGACCAGACTCAGGCGCTGGCCGGCCCCTACGCCACCATGATTCTGGGCGACCTGGGCGCGGACGTCATTAAGATCGAGCGGCCCGGCGTCGGCGACAACTCGCGGCAGTGGGCGCCGCCTTATATCGGCGATCAGAGCTGCTACTACCTGGCTGTCAACCGCAACAAACGCGGCATCGCCCTAAACATCCGCGCCGAGGGCGGGCGCGAGTTCATGCGCCGGCTGGTGGCTGATGCCGATGTCTTCCTGACCAACCTAGCCACGACCGGCTCCCTGCAGCGCTCTGGCATCGACTACGACACGCTGAGCGCGCTGAATCCGCGTCTGGTCTACGCCTCCATCAGCGGCTACGGACGCACGGGCCCGCGCGCTGGGCAGCCGGGGTACGACCTGGTCTCGCAAGCCGAATCGGGCACGATGGCGCTGACCGGCGAGGTCGACGGCGCCCCAATGCGCTTCCCCACGCCCATTGCCGATATGACTTGCGGCTTGTTCACCGTTATCGGCGTGCTGGCGGCGCTGCGCACTCGTGATATGAGCGGTCGCGGGCAATTCATCGATATGTCGCTGCAAGAAGGGCAGATGACCTGGCTGGAGAACCTGGCCGCCGAGCATTTCGCCCTGGGCAACGATCCGCCGCGGCGAGGCAATCGTCATCCGCAGGTGGTGCCCTACGAAGCCGTGCAAGCTAGCGATGGCGACTGGTTCATCCTGGGCGTCGGCTCGGATAACGTCTGGCAATCTTTCTGCCAGCATGTCGGCCGCGACGACCTGGCCAGCGATCCGCGCTTCGCCTCCAATGTCAAGCGCATCGCCAACTACGAAGCGCTGCTGCCGGCCCTGCGCGAGATCATCCGCGGCCAGACCAGCGACCACTGGCTGAAGGAGCTGCGCGCTGCTGGCGTGCCTTGCGGGCGCATCAACTCGGTGGCTGAGGCGCTCGGCGATCCGCACATTATCGAGCGCGGCATGATCGTCGAGCTGGAGCATCCGGCGCTGGGCATGGTCAAATCGCTGGCCACGCCCGTGCACCTGGCCGATACGCCGCTGGTTTATCATCGGCATCCGCCGCGGCTGGGCGAGCACAGCGATGAAGTGGCGGCCGAGCTGGGCTACAGCGCCGGCGAGGTGGCGGCAATGCGCGCTGATGGCGTGCTGCAATAGCCTGCAAACTGGCGAGAATTATAGGGCTTGTCCGCTTCTCGCCAGCTCGCGAAATTGGTCTACTCCCCTCCCCGAAGCATCAGGGGGAGCTTATGCAGAAGCATGAAAGGCGACCACGATGGAACATCTGCAACAGTTTCCCGAGATTGACAAGAATCAGCTGGAGCGCATGCTGCGAAGCCCGAGCGGAAGCGGGCGCATCCGCTGCGTCATCGACACCGATGCGCGCAACGAGATTGACGATCAATTCGCGCTGGCTTGGGCGCTGCTCTCGCAGGACAAGCTGGACATCGCCGGCATCTACGCCGCGCCTTATTCTTTCCTGCGGCGCTGGGACAAGCTGCGGGCGGCCGCGCGCGTCAAGGGGAATCCAAATGACTTGTCCGAGGCTGATTCAGCGCTGCTGGCTGAACATCGGGCCCAACTGCAGCGGCTGGAACAGGCCCGCATCGACCCGCGGGAGCGCGACTCAATCGACCCGCAGAGCGTCACCCTGGTCACGCCGGGCCGCGGCATGGACATGAGCTACGATGAGATCCTGCTGGTCGCCAAAAAGATGGGCGTCGATTGCGCCGATAAAGTCTTTCGCGGCGCCAACCGCTACCTGGAGCGCTACGACGAGCCGGTGGACAGCGACGCGGCGCGGCATCTGGTCGACATGGCGCGGAGGGCTTCAGCCGAGTCGCCGCTTTACGTACTGGCTATCGGCGCGGTGACCAACGTGGCTTCGGCGCTGCTGCTGGCGCCCGAGATCATCGAGCGCATCGTGGTGGTCTGGACGGCCGGATACCCCACCACCGTCACCAACATCACCCAGCCTTCATTCAATATGGAGCAGGACATGCTGGCATCGCAGCTGCTATTCGATAGCGGCCTGCCCCTGGTCTACTTGCCCGGCTTCCACGTGGGCGCGCAGCTGAGCCTGTCGCTGCCGGAGGTGGAGGCTTGGGTCAAGGGCCGCGGCGCAATCGGCGATTATCTTTACTGGCTGTATACAAATAATCCGCATTTCCCCTTGAACGGCTTGACCGAGCATTTCGCGCGCAGTTGGATTATCTGGGATTTGATCAACTTCGCCTGGCTGATCGAGCCGAGCTGGGTACCCTCGCGGCTGATTGACGCGCCCTACCTGAGCAGTGACACGCGCTGGTATCGGCAAGCAGCGCCGCGTCATCCCATCCGCGAGGCCCTGGACATTAACCGCGATGCCATCTATCGCGATTTCTTCCGCAAGCTGGACGAGGCGGCCGGCTAGTCGCGCTCAGGTCACCAGCTCGACGTCCAAATACGTGGGTATACCCTCTTCGGCGAAGATGCGGTCGATAGCCGCGCAGTCGTCCTCGCTCAAGCGCCAATCGGCCGCCGCCACATTCTCCTTGAGCTCGCGCTCGTTGCGCATGCCGACCAGCGCGACCGTGACGCCGGGCTGGCCCAGCAGCCAAGCGATCGCCAGCTGCGCCACCGACTTGCCATAATCCGCCGCCAGGGCTTTCAGCCGCTCGACCGCGCGCAGCTCCTTGAGGAAGTGCTCGCGCTGGAAAAGGGGCAAGCCAAAGGCGTCGCCGCGGCTGCGCCAGTCCCAATCGACGAAACTCGTCTGCGGCGAAAAAGCGCCGCTAAGCAAGCCGAATGCCAGCGTGCCATAAGCCATAAAGCCGATGCCCTGCGCGCGGCAATAGGGCAGGGCAGCTTTTTCAACCCGCCGGTCGAAAAGGTGATAACCGACCTGATTGGCGGTCAACTGGCTATGCGTCTGGCAAGCGGCCAACATGGACGTGTTGTAATTGGACACGCCGTAGTGGCGGATTTTGCCGGCGGCTTGTAACTGCTGCAGGCCGGCCATAGTGTCTTCATGCGCTGTCTTGTGATCGTGGAAGTGGATCAGCAGCAGGTCGATGACATCGGTCCCCAGGCGGCGCAGGCAGCCCTCGGCGTGTTTGATGATGTTGCCCGCCGATGAATCGCGACTGTGAATCTTCACCTGGCCCGCCTGGTCGGGGTCGTCCTGAAAGGTGAAGCCGACTTTGGTGACCAGGATCACATCTTTGCGGCGCGATCCCAAAGCACGCCCCAGCAGCCGCTCCGAGTGGTAGGGACCGTAGGTCTCTGAAGTGTCGAAGAGCGTGACGCCCTGGTCGATGGCGCTGTGTACGGCGCGGGTCGCTTCGTCCGCGTCAATATGCCCGTACTGGCGCGTGCTCATCTCCCAGGTGCCAAAGCCGATGGCCGAGGCGTACAAGTCGCTGTTGCCGAATCGCCGTTGTTCCATTGCTTATTTCGATGTCCTGTCACTCATTTGCCATTGAGGGCACAGAGCGCGGAAGCGTAACAACCCAACTCAAGCGTAGCTTTTGTACCAGTTTTCGACCGGCGCCGGCGCGGCATAGAAGTCGCTCCAGGGGCGCGCATCGGCGGCGGCGATCGCTAGCAACTGATGCAGGCGCTCAGCGGCGATGCCCCGCAGGAAGGCGGCGCGGTCAGCCGTAGACATGGCTGCGGCTTCTTTCCAGATGGCGCGGCCCGCCAGGAATCCGCTGGCCCCCGCTTGACAGGCGACTTCGACCTGAGGCTTAAATTGCTCGAAGTCGACGCCTGCGCTCAGCAGCACCCAGGGTACGCTTGATGCCTGGCTGAGTTCAGCGCAGGCGGCGCGCCATTGGCCGCGGTCTTGACTGAATTGGATATCGAGCGGGAATTCCATTTTCAGCACATCCGCGCCCGTGCCGGACAAGCGCCTGGCCGTTTCGATGACAACCCGCGCGCGACCGGCGGCGAAATCCGCGCTGGCCTTGGAAACGGCCGGGTCGAGGCTGTAGGACATGGGCTCGAGGTAGACCGGCAGATCCCAACGATGGCAGTCGGCCACGACGCGTCGAACCAGCGCCTCCAGCTCATCAGCCAGCGCGCCGCTGTCGGGATGGTAGTAGACCATGAACTTGACGGCGTTGGCGCCGCTTTTGCGGATTTTCTCGGGCGTCCAGTCGGGCAGCAGCTCGGTTGTGCGGTAGCTCGAATCGCCGCTGTAGCCGCTTTTTTCCAGGGCCAGCAGCAAGCCGGCTTTCGGGCTCATCCGCATGGCCGGGCGCAAGCCATAGACCGGGTCGGTAAGGATGGCGCTGGCCTCGGCGGAGAGCGCGCCGATGATCTCGCTTTTCACCTGGACCAATTGCTCATAGCCGGTATCGGGCGGCAGCATCTTGCGGTAACTGCCGCGCTGGTCGAAGGCGACGATGCCGAAGACATCCGCCTGTGCCAGGCTGGTGGATTTCAAGCCGCGGTAGCGACCGGGCGTGAGTGTGCTGGGCATGGCTGTCCTTTCGGGAACAGGATAAATCGGAGAAGCTTGATAGCAATTATCAACAATATCCAGCGAAAATGTAGGGGTGACCCTTGGGTCGCCCGCAATTATAATGATCGTTACTTTACTGTGGCGACGACGCTCAAATCATCACCGTGTCGCCGTTCTCGGCGCTGCCGACGATGTGGCGCACGATGAGCTCTTCGCTGGCATCGGCGCGCGGGATATTGGCAACGATGCGGCCCCGGCGCATGACCACCATGCGGTCGGCCACCGCCATCACATCGTGCATGGTGTGGCTGATTAAGATTACGGGGATTTCCTGCTCGCGCAAGGAGCGGATCAGCGCCAGGACTTTGCGTTGCTCGGGCACGCCCAGGGCGGCTGTCGGCTCGTCCATGATGACCAGCTGGGCGTTCCAGTACATGGCGCGGGCGATGGCGACGGCTTGCCGCTGCCCGCCTGACAGGTTGACCAGCTTTTGTTTCAGCGAGGGGATGTGGATGTCCAGCTCGTCCAGCGCGCCAGAGGCCTCCTCGCGCATATAGTTGTCGTCAGTGACCGGTATCAGCCCGAAGAGGCGACGCGTCTTCTCTTTGCCCAGGAAGACGTTGGCGCCGACATCGAGGTTCTCCGCCAGCGCCAGATCTTGGTAGATGGTCTCGATGCCGCGGCTGCGGATATCGGCCGGCGCATGATGCGTGATGTCCTCGCCGTTGAACATCACGTTGCCCTGCTCGGGCCGGTAGACGCCGGAGATGCACTTGATAAGCGTGGACTTGCCCGCGCCGTTATCGCCGAGTAGAGCCACCACTTCGCCCGCGCTCACGTTGAAGTCGACCTCGTCGACCGCGGTCAAGCCGCCAAAATACTTGCTGACGCCGCTTGTGACGAGGACTGGCTTAGTCATGCGTTTGCAGCCTTTCCAAGGTGGCTTGCAGTTGGTTGGCGAGCACGGCGATGATAATGACGACGCCGACCACGATGAATTGCCAGATGGAATCGATATTAAGAATCACCAGTCCCGTTTGCAGGACCGCGATGATCAGCGAGCCGACGACCGCGCCCATGATATCGCCCTCGCCGCCGAAGAGATTGGTCCCGCCGATGACCACGGCCGCCACGGATGATAGCAGGGTGGCTTCGCCCGCTTGAGGCGCGCCGGCTGTGAAGCGAAAGAGGTGCAGTACGCCGGCAATGCCCGAGGTCAGGCCGCAGATGATATAAATGATAATCAAGTGCCGCTGTACATTTATGCCGGAGCGCAGCGCGGCTTCTTCGCTGCCGCCGATGACGTAGGTGTGGCGGCCGAATTTGGTGCGCGCCAAAATGAAGGCGAACACAATGACAACCAGCGCTGTGATGATGACGGGGTAGGGCAAGAGCTGTTGCAGCTGGCGCAACTGCTGCGGCTCCAGATCAGGCGGCTTGGTAAACCAGTGGAAGCCGCTGTCCGGCAGATAATAGAGCAGGCTGCCATTGCCGATGGCGCGCAAAGCTTCGCGTAATTCGGCGGATAAGCCGCGCACCACTTGCTGGCCATCGGTGAGCAAAAAAGCGGCGCCGCGCACAATGCCGAACATGCCCAGCGTGGCGATGAAGGGCGGAACTTTGACGCGAGCGACCAGCACACCATTGACCAAGCCAGGTATCAGAGCTACTAGCAGGCCGGCGAATATGCCCGCCAACATGGCGAAGGCGATGTCACTGCCGCCCGCGGCCAAGTCGCGCATGACGCGCGCGGTCGTGACGGACGACAAGCCGACCGTCCAGCCGATGGACAAGTCAATGCCGGCGGTGATGATGACATAGGTTTGGCCAACTGCCATCAACATGACCAGCGTACTGGTCGTTAGGATGGTGGAGAAATTGCGAATCGAGAAAAAGCCGGTTCCGGTCACGGAAAAAAAGACGACAATCGCCAGCAAAAAAATATAAGCCCAACTCTTGGTCAATATCTCAATGGTCCGAGGGCTGATGAGCGTACTGCGCTGTGCCGGGTTTTTCATTGCCATTGCGTATTCCTTGATTCAGTTCCTACAGCGTAAATCCCTCCCTGAAGGCCGCCGTCTGCGCGGCCCACAGAGAGGGACTCTAATACCCCATAGCCTGCATCGCAAATTTGTATTCCCCTTCCCTCATCGGCAGGCAAGGGGAATAGAGGCAGGGGCTAGCCGGTGTATATGAAACGCGCGACATCGGGATCATCAACGTTGTCGATGGTGATGACCGCGTATCCCGTGCCTACACGCGCCGGCATGGACGTCACGCCGCGCATATTGGCGACTTGCGCGATCACGCCCATGTAACCCATATCGGCCGGCTTCTGCGCGATAACCAGCGAGACAACGCCATCGCGCAGGAACTGGATATTCTCTTCACCAGCGTCAAACAGCGCGACTTCGACAGCGCCCTGCAAACCAGCGTTTTGGATCGCGTTGCCGGCGCCGACCGCGCCAAAGAGATTGGTGGCGAACATGCCGACGATATCGGGATTGGCTTGCAAGACAGCAGCCGTCTGCGCCTGAGCGATATCAGCGCTGTTCTCGTTGAAATCGACGCGGGCGACTTCGAGTCCGCGCGCGTCAGCCGCTTCGAGGCAGCCTTGCTGGCGTTGGTCGGTCGTGCTGATGCCGGGCTTGGTGTTGGTCACATAAATCTTCGCGCCTTCGCCAAGTTTGTCCGCCAGCGCCGAGCAAGCGATAAAGCCGCCATGGACGTTATCCGAGCCGATATAGCTCAACGGGAAGGTGACTTCGCCATTGGCGTAATCGCCATCGCCAATGAAGGTGTCAACCGTCAAGACCGGTATGCCGGCTTCGTGGGCATTCTGCAGCACCGGTATCGACTGTTCCTTGTCGTTAGGCGCGGTGACCAGCGCGTCAATATCGCCGCGAGCGATCAAAGCTTCGACGATCGGCACCGAGAAGGTCACATCAAATTCTTCCGGATCTTGCTGAATGACGTTGATGCCCAAACGCTCGGCCGCCGCATAGACGCCGCGCGACATGGTGATGTAGAAGGGGTCTGGGTTGACGCCCGGTACGAAAGCCAGGTTGTAGCTGTCGTCCAGGGCGGCCGCGGCATCGCTGGTATTGCTGGTGTAGATGAAACGCGCTACATCCGGGTCATCAACATTATCGATGGTGATGACGGCATAACCCGTGCCGATGCGCGCTGGAATGCTGCCCACGCCGTCCAGATAGGCGGTCGCCATGGCAACGCCGAGGTAACCCATATCGGCCGGCTTCTGGGCGATAACCAGCGAGACAACGCCATCGCGCAGGAACTGGATATTCTCTTCACCAGCGTCAAAGAGCGCAACTTCGACAGCGCCCTGCAAACCGGCGTTTTGGATCGCGTTGCCGGCGCCTACCGCGCCAAATAGATTAGTGGCGAACATGCCGACGATATCGGGATTGGCTTGCAAGACAGCAGCCGTCTGCGCCTGAGCGATATCAGCGCTGTTCTCGTTATAATCGACGCGGGCGACTTCCAGACCGCGCGCGTCAGCCGCTTCGAGGCAGCCTTGCTGGCGTTGGTCGGTCGTGCTGATGCCGGGCTTGGTGTTGGTCACATAAATCTTCGCGCCTTCGCCAAGTTTGTCCGCCAGCGCCGAGCAAGCGATATAGCCGCCATGGACGTTATCCGAGCCGATATAGCTCAACGGGAAGGTGACTTCGCCATTGGCGTAATCGCCATCGCCAATGAAGGTATCAACCGTCAAGACCGGTATGCCGGCTTCGTGGGCATTCTGCAGCACCGGTATCGACTGTTCCTTGTCGTTAGGCGCGGTGACCAGCGCGTCAATATCGCCGCGAGCGATCAAAGCTTCGACGATCGGCACCGAGAAGGTCACATCAAATTCTTCCGGATCTTGCTGTATGATATTCACACCGAGGTCGGCCGCCGCTTGGTAGACGCCGGTGCTCATGGTGATGTAAAAGGGATCCGGGTTGACGCCCGGCACAAAGGCGATGGTGTAGCCGTCATCTTGCGCCAAGGCCCCGGGGACGAGGCTCAGCACAAACAACAGCAATGCTGAAATAACCAGTAATCTCTTCACAGCAGATCTCCTTTTGTTGAACGGCAAGTTGTGCGACGCAACCAGCAACAAAGTGATCTGCGCCACAGGTCACCATAAGTTAGCGCATTCGCAACTCAGATGCAAACCGCGGGGACTTTGCCCAGCCCGCGATATCGGCTGAATGCTCAAAATCGGGTATCATCAGCGGGTAAGCGGGCATTCTGCCGCAGAGCCTGCCGCGTTTGGCGCAGTTCAGGGAAGCTACCTGTTTTATCGGCGCGGTACAGCAAAGACAGGCTGAAGCGCGGCGGAATTTCAATCGACAGGAGCCAGGGCATGAGCGAAAAAGCCACCCTAACCATTCAGCCGGACGAGATCATCGGCGCGGTACACGACCATCTCTACGGCGCCAATCTGGAGCATATCGGGCAGGGGATTTATGGCAGCCTCTGGGCCGAGATGCTGCGCGACCGCAAATTCGCCGGCAACGACCGGATGTACACCGCGCCCAGCGAAGGCTTGCACAATGTGCACCCCAGCATCGGCATCGTGGCGCCTTGGGAAGCGCAGAATCCCGACTACGAAGCCCTGCGTTATGTGCACGATAACACCGTCTTCTATACCGGCCGGCAGTCGCAGCGCATCAGCATACGCATTCCCGACGGGCAGCAGCGCGGCATCAAGCAGGGCAGCTTGTATTTGCAAGCCGAGCGCGATTATGAGTTGCGCCTGGTCCTCAAGGGCGAAGGGCAGGCGCTGGCGGTTCGGCTGGGCGAGGAAAATTGGCGCATTGACGCCGTGGAGGGCGACTGGACGACCCTGCGGCATACCTTCCGCGCCGCCGGCGAAAACCCCAAGGGCGAGTTGAGCATGACCATTAGCGAAGGCTCGCTCTGGATCGGCTGCGCCTCGTTGATGCCGACCGATAACGTACAAGGTTTCCGCGCCGATGTGATCGACGCCATGCGCGACTGGTCGCCGACGCAGCTGCGCTGGCCCGGCGGCAACTTCGTATCGGCTTATGACTGGCGGCTGGGCGTCGGCGACCGCGATCTGCGCCCCGCTTATCTCGACCCGGCCTGGTGGCAATGGGAATCCAACGATGTCGGCACGGACGAATTCATCGACCTCTGCCGGCTGATCGACGCCGAGCCGGTGCTGACGGCGAATATGGGCACGGGCACGGCTGAAGAAGCGGCCGCCTGGGTGGAATACTGCAATGGCGACGCCAGCACCGAATATGGCGCGCTGCGGGCGCAGCACGGCTATGCCCAGCCGCATGATGCGCGCGTCTGGTTCGTCGGCAACGAGCAATACGGCAATTGGCAGGTAGGGCATTGCGACCCCGAGACCTACGCGCGGCGCTATCTGGAATTCGCCAGCGCCATGCGCGCCGTTGACGACAGACTTACTTTGCTGGGCGTTGGCGTGCCCTCCAACCTCTACGCCCACTGGAACGAGCTGGTGCTGGGCCTGGCCGCCGACGAGATGGACCAGTACAGCATCCACTATTATTCGCTGCGCACGGAGAAGCTGGAGGTCACGCCGGATCGCGAGCAGATGTACCTGCCCAAGATTGCCGCCTGGCGCGAAGTCGAGCAGATGCTGGACGCCACCCTGGCGGTCATGGATCGTTACGGCGGCGGCTCGTTGCCCGTGGCCTTCGACGAGTGGAATACCTATGTGGGCGCCAAAGCGCCGGACTTCATCGAAGATTATACGCTGGCGGACGCGCTTTATACCGGCGGGCTGATGAACGCCTGTTTGCAGCGGGCCGACCGCATCAAATACAGCGCCATTTATCATCTGACCAACGTCATGGGCAGCTATGTAGCCTCGCCGCTGTATGAGTGGGAGAACGTCTTTCTGGGGCGGCGCGGCGGCTGGGTAGCGCTGTCGACCGGCGAGGATCCGCTGGCGCCAGCCGTGATCAAGATGCCGGCCACGCTGGTGCTGGAACTGATGACGCATAACCGCGGCGCCGACGCCGTACGCTGCGCGGTGGACTGCGGCAGCTTCAACAGTCCCGCGGCCGGCAATATGCCCGCATTTGACGCCGTGCCGCTGGTGAGCGCCGCCGCGACTTATGATGCCGCGCGCAAGCTGCTCTTCGTCTCAGTCGTCAATTGCGCCGTCGATGATTCGATGCGCATCGAGCTGGCCGGGCTGGATGTCGCCGGACCGGTCGAGATGGACTTGGTAGCCTGCGACAGTCCGCTGACGACCAATGACTTCGCCGAGCCGCAGCGAGTGGCCATCGAGCGGCGTCAAGCCTGCGCCGACGACATCGATCTGCCGCCGCATAGTTTCGCCATGCTGCGCGTCCCGCTGCGCTGAGCCGCTGTGCCAAGGAAACCATTCGTAGGGGCGACATACCATGTCGCCCGAAACCACAAGTTGCAGCGGCAGCGGGCGACCAGATTGGTTGCCCCTACAAGGCTAGCTTTTTCGCATGACTTTCTTGCACTTACTGCTGCGCCTTTGTGGTTAAGGGCTTGGTCGTGTTCCTGGGCGGGGCAACGCTTGTCGCTCTTGCGCTGTGGCGATACACTTGACGCATGAAATCCCTCTGGCGCATTTCGCGCTTCATGAAACCTTATGGCTGGTACGTCTTTTTCGGGTTTTTGACGACGGTCTTGCCGGTGGCTATGGAGCTGAGTGTGCCGCGCCTGCTGCAATTTATGATCGACGAAGGCATTCGCCCGCGCGTGATGGACATGATTTTGCTGGGCGCCTTCTGGATGTTCATCGCTGCTATGATCGGCGCGGCCAGCACCCTGGGGCAGGGCTACTGCCGCGCGGTCGTGTCGCAGGGGGTGGCTTTTGATCTGCGCCACGCCTTGTTCCGGCACATTCAATCGCTGTCCTTCGCCAATCTGGATCAGATGCAGACCGGCCGCCTGATGACGCGCGTCTCCAGCGATGTCGATGTCGTGCACATGTTCGCCAGCGCGGGTTTGGCGCTGCTGCTGCGCGTGCTGCTGATGATCATCGGCAGCATGGTCTTGCTGCTGCTGACCGACTGGCAACTCTCGCTGATTATGTTTGCCGTGGCCGGCGTATCGGCGGTTTTCATCCGCTACCTGATGCTGCGCGCAACCAGTCTCTTCACGGTGGTGCAACAGAAGCTAGGCGAGCTGAATACGCTGGTGCAAGAGAATCTGGCCGGCATCCAAGTGGTGAAAGCCTTTGTGCGCGGCCGCTTCGAAATCGATCAGTTTGCGGACAGCAACGATGACTACCGTGAGCGTAACATCGAAGTCGGTGTCTTGATCGCGGTGTCGATGCCGGTGCTGCAGCTGCTGACCAGCATTGGCACGGTGGCCGTTATCTGGTTCGGCGGCATCGCGGTGATTGGCGCGCGCCTTTCCCTGGGCGAGCTGGTCGCCTTCAACAACTACCTGATGATCGGCATGAGCCCGCTGCTCTTCCTGGGCCACCTGCTGTTGATGGCGGCGCGCGCTGAATCCTCGGCCGAGCGCGTGCTGGAAGTGCTGGACACGGCACCGATTTTGCAGATAGCCGACGATGCGCATCAAGCCGAGCGGATCCGCGGTTCTGTGATTTTCGAGGATGTCTCTTTCCACTACAGCCGCCAGAGCCAGTCCAACGGCGCGAGCGGCGTCAGCGGCGACGATGTGCTGCACGGCATCAGCTTTGTGGCCGAGCCGGGGGTGCAGATTGCCTTGTTGGGCGCCACCGGTTCCGGCAAGAGCACCCTGGTCAATCTCATCCCGCGCTTCTACGACGTCAGTGGCGGCGCGGTATCGATCGATGGCGTGAATGTTCGTGATTGGGCGCCAGCGGCTCTGCGGGCGCAGATCGGCATGGTGCTGCAAGAGTCGACGCTCTTCAGCGGCAGCGTGCGCGACAATATCGCTTTCGGCGCGCCGGATGCCACCTTGGACGCGGTGATCGAGGCGGCGCAAGCGGCGCAAGCGCACGACTTCATCACAGCTATGCCACAGGGCTACGACAGCGTGGTCGAGGCGGGCGGCGCCAATCTCTCCGGCGGGCAGAAGCAGCGCATCGCCATCGCCCGCGCGCTGCTGATTCGGCCCGGCATCCTCATCTTTGATGACAGCACCAGCGCGGTCGATATGGAGACCGAGTACAAAATACAAGCGGCGCTGGCCGAGCTGGCGGCGGAGACGACTACGTTTATCATCGCGCAGCGCATCACCAGCGTCTTGGGCGCCGATCAGATTCTGGTGCTGGATCACGGGCGTATCGCCGAGCGCGGCACGCATCAGCAACTGCTGCGGCAGGGGCCGATTTACCGCGAAATCTATGAATCGCAGCTGGGCGAAGTCGCCCGCGCCAATGGCCGCGCAGTCGACGCTATTGCCACAGATGGATGAAATTTTCCACCGAGTACACAGAGGATGTTGAGGGCGCCGAGAGAGATTAAGTGAATATGCTGATTTCCATTTGCATTCACGTCGAGAACGGTAGGGGCGACTTATCAAGTCGCCCGCAAACGTATCCGACAATGACGGGCGACCAGGTTGGTCGCCCCTACACATTCTCAAGATTATGAGCGTGTTGATTTTATGTAAGCCTATTGGAAACTTGCGAGCTAATATGCCCTCGTCTAACTCTGTGCACTCTGTGGCAAAAGCGTCACAAGCAACTATACGCAGGAGCCCTAAATGACCAACCAGCGCGGCTCAACGCAGCGTTCGCGCATAATGGGCGGCGGGCGGCCAACCGGCGAGAAAGCCAAGGACCGGCGCGGCACCCTGCGGCGGCTGGCGGATTATCTCAAGCCCTATCACGGGCGGCTCATGCTGGTCGCCGTGCTGGTGGTTGTCGCCACGCTCTTCGGCTTGATCGGTCCCGCGCTGCTGGGGCGCGCCATCGACCAGTACGTCGTTCACCATGACTTGGAGGGCTTGCTGCAAATCTCGCTGGTCATGCTCGGCGTTTACCTGGCGCAAGGCGTCTTCACGGCGATTCACGGCATCATCATGATCCGCATCGGCCAGTACTTCGTGGCTGATATCCGCTCGGCGCTATTCCGGCATTTTCAAGCGCTGTCGATGGACTATCACGACCGTCACCGCACCGGCGACTTGATGAGCCGCATCTCCAACGACAGCGAGACCATCAATCAAATCCTCTCCAACGGCTTAATCCAATTCACCACCAATATCTTGTCGCTGGGCGGCATCATGGTGGCGATGCTGCTGCTGAATCTGCCGCTGGCTGTCGGCACCTTGATTATCTTGCCGATCATGCTCTGGATCACCTCGCAGATCACCGAGCGGACGCGCAAGTCCTTCCGCGGCATGCAGAAGAATCTGGGCTGGATGAACGCGGTCATGGAGGAGAATATCACCGGCATCCGCGCTGTGCAGGCTTACGCCCAGGAAGACGCGGCTATCGAGCTTTTCCAGGACGCCAGTTCGGCTTATCGCCAATCGGCCATTCGCGCGGTATTCATCACGGCGGCGCTGGGGCCCATGTTCACCACCATGATGATCCTGACCGTGGCCGCGACCTCGCTGCTGGGCGGCTGGCTGGCGCTGCAAGACATCGTCACCGTCGGCGTCATCGCCACCTTTGTGGTTTACATCATGAACTTCTTCCGGCCCATGCGCGGCATCGCCATGGTCTACAATCAACTGCAGTCGGCGCTGGCCGGGGCCGAGCGCATCTTCGCCGTGTTGGACGCTGCGCCCAGCGTCACCGACGCGCCCCATGCCCTGCCGCTGCGGGATATTCGCGGCGCCGTCACGTTCGAGGACGTGGATTTCGCGTATGAGCCGGGCGAGCCTGTGTTGCAGGCTATCAACCTGGATGTAGCGCCGGGGCAGACGGTCGCGCTGGTGGGGCCCACGGGCGCCGGCAAGACCACCATCATCAGCTTGCTCAGCCGCTTCTATGATGTCAGCGGGGGCAGCATCCGCATCGACGGGGCTGACATCCGCGGCGTAACGCAAGATTCCATCCGCGAGCAGTTGGGCATCGTCCTGCAAGACACCTTCCTCTTCAGCGGCACGGTGATGGAGAATATCCGTTACGGGCGTCTGGACGCGAGCGACGACGAGGTGATCGAGGCGGCGAAACTGGCCAATGCCGATGACTTCATCCACCTGCTGCCGCGCGGCTACCAAACGCAAGTTTCGGAGAAGGGGCATAATTTCAGCCAGGGTCAGCGGCAGCTGCTGGCGATCGCCCGGGCCATCCTGGCTGATCCGCGCATTCTGATCCTCGATGAGGCGACCAGCAGCGTCGACACCCGCACCGAGATCCATATACAGGAGGCGCTGCTGCGGCTGCTGGAAGGGCGGACGGCTTTTGTCATCGCCCACCGGCTCAGCACGATCCGCAATGCCGACCAGGTGCTGGTTATCAACGATCATCGCATTATCGAGCGGGGCACGCATGAGCAGCTGCTGGCGCTGGGCGGCTTTTATCAACAACTGTATATGAGCCAGTATCACCGCCTGGCGGAGCTTGAGGCGGTCTAGCGCAGGGCAGCGCATGATTATTGACGCGCATTCGCATACGCCGCAGCACCGCGGCTCCGTTTTGCCCGAGCGGCGCATCAGCAAGCCCGCCTGACGCCCCGACCGCGCGTCCCCCGTAGACAAGCTGCAAGCCATCGTTTATCGCGACTCTCTCAAACTCCTGGAGCTGAACTGACATGAGCAACGCCTCCTTGTTTCAACGGGCTACAGCCGTCACGCCCGGCGGCATCAACTCCGGCATGCGCGGTCTGCCCGATCCCATCATCTGGCAACAGGCCGAGGGCGCTTTCATGGTCGATGTCGAGGGCGCGCGCTACTTGGATTATCACGCCGCCTTCGGCCCCATCGTGCTTGGGCACAATCATCCGGCGGTCAACGCGGCCGTGTCCCAGGCCATGACCCAGGTCGATCTCACTGGCGCCGGCACCACCGAGCTGGAAATCCGCCTGGCGGAGAAAATCGTCGAGCATGTGCCCTCGGCGGAAATGGCGCTGATCTTCGGCTCGGGCAGCGAGGCGACCTATATGGCGCAGCGGCTGGCGCGGGCGGTCAGCGGGCGCAAAAAGCTCTTGAAGTTCCAAGGCTGCTTCCACGGCTGGCATGACTACTTGCTGATGAATGTCATCAGCGCGCCGGACAAAATCGGCCAGAAAGACCCGGCTTCAGCGGGGATGCTGCCGGAAGCCATCGAGAATACGCTGGTGCTGCCATTCAATGACAGCGAAGCGCTTGAGCAAACGATAGCGGCGCAGGGTCAGGAAATCGCCGCCATCATCCTGGAGCCGATCCCGCATAATATCGGCTGCGTCCTGCCCAAAGACGAGTTTGTACAAACGCTGCGGCGCCTCTGCGACGAACACGGCATCGTGCTGATCTTCGACGAGGTCATCACCGGCTTCCGACACGGCTTGGGCGGCTATCAGGAGAAGTTAGGCGTCACGCCCGATTTGACAACCATGGCCAAAGCCATCGCCAATGGTTATCCCTGCGCCGCGCTGGCCGGGCGCGCAGACCTGATGACGCGCTTCAGCAGCGCCGGTGGCGATGTCATGGTGTCGGGCACCTACAACGGGCACCCCTTGGCGACAGCGGCTGCGCTGGCCACCATCGCCGAGCTGGAAGACGGGACGGTTCACGAGCGTATCTTCCGCTTGGGAGAAAAAGCGCGGCGCGGACTGCAAGAAATCGCCGACCGGCTGGATATCTGCATGACGGTCGCGGGCTACGGCTCGGTCTTCGTGCCTTACTTTATGACTGGCGCGATCAGCCGCTACGCCGATCTGCTGGAGAACAATAGCGAGGCGGATACCGCATTCCGCAGCGAGATGACCAGGCGCGGCATCTTCATGCTGCCGGTGGCGATGAAGCGCAATCATATCTCGGCGGCGCATACTGAGGCCGATATCGACCGCACGCTGAATGTCGCCGAAGATGTGCTGAAAAATATGATCGCGCGGCAAGGCTTGCGCTGAGGCGCTCTCGAATTAGGCGCTGACGCAAGCTGCGCCCGGCAGCTACCAAGCCAGCACGCGCCGCGGATTCTCTATCGTGATTGTATCCAGAGTCGCGTCGTCGACGCCTTCAGCCCGCAGCATGTCGAAAAAACTCGTAATCACGTGAGCGTAGCCGACTCCGCCAAAAGCGCGCAGATCGCTACGAAAACAGCGGTCGCTCGATAGCAGCAACTGCTCGCCCCAGCCGAGGCGAAGCAGCTCGACAAAAGCCTCCGCCCGCCGCGCATAGGGGTTCATGTGCTGGCGGCCGACTGTGTCGAATTGCACGTAGGCGCCGGCTTCCAGGATGGCCAGGTGATAGGCTTGCTCGAGGTAAGTATCGCAGTGGCCGATGATGACCCGGCTCATATCCACGCCCTCGTCCCGCAGGATATCAAGCTGCGCCAGCCCCACCGGATACATGGACGCGTGGGTGGTGAGCGGCGCGCCGGTGGCTTTCTGCGCTCTTGCGGCGGCGCGCAGCACGCGCTCTTCCTGCGCGCTGGCGTAATCGAGATTGATGCCGATCTCGCCGATGATGCCGGCGCGGATGTCCGTGCCCGCCAGGCCCTCGCTGAGTTCCGCGATGAGGATGTCCGCCAGTTGATCAGTAGGCAGTTGGTCAATCTCGGGCGGATAAAAGGGCTGACGATACCAGCCGCAGCCCATGATGATGTGGAGCCCGGTCTGCTGGGAGACTCGGCGCAAAGCCTGCGCATTACGCCCCAGGTCAGGCGTCGTCGCTTCGACCAGCGCGCCCCCGCCCGCTTGACGCAGCAGCTCCAGCTCGGCGACAGCCAGCGCTTCGTCGTTCAGCAGCTCATTCAGGCGGCCGGTCACGCGGTAGAAGTCGCAGAAGATATGCTCGTGCATGAGCGTCCGACCGAGCGCGGCAGGCTCGATCTCGCCCAAGACGGTGTGGATTTTCTCAGCGGCCATTGGCCAATCAGTCGTCCGCCAGGCTGAACCTGATGTTTTCCGCGCCTTCCATCAGCACCCGCCGGCAGCAGACCGCCAACTCGTCCAGGCTGTCATCGATTTGGGCGAAGACGTTGACAGGCTGCTTCATATCGACGGTCAGCCCGCGCGAGATGAATATGCCGTAGGCGATGTAGATCTCGTCCGGGACCAGCACAGGCTCGTCGGCGACCAGGAAGGACAGCGCGCCGGGCGGTATGCCGGCCACATATTGGTTCTCGCGCTCCACGGTCAGGTCAGGCGGCAGGCAGACCAGCGCCTGCCCGGAAACGATGCTGTGATAAAACTGATACTCAAAGGGCAGCCGCGCCTTGAGGGTGGCGCAAGTCTTGGGCGCTTCCGCTTCGAGCAGGCGCGCGCGGAAGACGCCGCCGCCGGAAAACTCAATCTTGATGCTGGACATATCGGATGAACTCCTTCAATCGGATACTGAGTAGTTGCCTTAAGCTGGCTGCGGACCGCGATTATCGAGCAACGCCATTGCCCGGAAGCCGTTTAGAAGAGCCGGTGCTTCATCCAGGTGGCGCTGTTGAAGAAACTGGCGACCGCGCTGCCCGGCGGCACAAGCTCATCACAAGCCGCCGCCAGCTCCTCGCTGAGCCTCATCTCCAACACCGGCAAAGCCTGCTCGAGCTGCTCCAGCGTGCGCGGGCCCACCAGCGGCGCGGTGATGCCCGGCTGGTCTTTCACCCAGAGCGTCGCCAGCTGCGCCGCGGACAGACTGTACTCCGCCGCCAGCGACAGGACTTTATTGCCGACTTCGATGCCCATCGGCGTGATGCGCTCGGAATAGATGCCGCCGCGCAATGCCCCGCGCGAACCTGCCGGCAGGTCGGTAGCGCTGGAATAACGCCTGGCCAGCACGCCCTGCGCCAAGGGCGACCAGGTGATCAACCCCAGCCCCTGCGCCTGGCACATCGGCACGAGTTCGTTCTCGATGCGCCGGTCCAGCAAATTGTATGGCGGCTGCTCGCTGACGAAGCGGACGTAGCCTTTCAACTCGCTGACCATGATGCCTTCCATGATCTTCCAGGCTGGGTGGGTCGAGCTGCCGATATAACGCACTTTGCCCTGCTGCACCAGGTCGGTCAAAGCGCGTAACGTCTCGTCAACCGGGATGGTCGGCGAGGGCCGGTGAATCTGATAGAGGTCGATGTGATCCGTCTGCAGCCGCCGCAGCGAGTCCTCGCAGGCGCGGATGATGTGCAGACGCGACAAACCTTCGTCATTGGGCCCCGGGCCGACCTTGTAAAAGACTTTGGTCGCCAGGATAGCTTCGTGCCGGCGTTTGCTCCCCGCCAGAATGCGCCCGATCATGCGCTCGCTTTCGCCGGCTGAATAAGAATTGCCAGTGTCAATCAGATTCATGCCGGCATCGAGCGCGCGCTGAATGATGCGGCTCGCCTCGTCTTCCGGTGTGGGATCGGCGAAGTTGCCCGTTCCCAATCCCAGCGGGGCGATCTTGACGCCGCTGCGGCCCAATTCACGATACTCCATGGTCGTTCCTCCTAAGCGGGAACAGCGCTGCCTACGGGCGCATCTTCCCCTATCCCGAGCCCTTTCCCCACAGCAAGCTACTGACTACAGGACAGGTTCAAGTCGGGCAAGGTATTGCCGCGAAACAGGCGCATTTGGCACGCTTATTCGGGCAGCCAATGGCTCGACCCTACATCTTCTACCACAAAATGCTGCCTGTAGGGGTCAGCCATTGACTGACCCGTTGTGACGAGTTCCGCGCTTTTCAAACCTGTCCTGTCCTCAGTTAGCTTACTGGATGCCCGCCATAGAGATGGCGGGATAGGGGCTTGGGTCGCGCAGATACAGAACTTCGGGGCTGCGATAGACTGCGCCGCGCGCTACAGCTGGTGGAAGCCGTAGCCGTCTTCCAGCCTGTTGGCGCTGCTCATGAGCTTGCCGTCAAGATAAATGTCCGGATTCGCCATCATGATATCGGCATGGTAGGGGCTGTATCCCACCGTGCCGCCAAACTTGGGATCCTGATAGCCAAAGCCGAAGTCGACCGAGGCCAGCACCCGTTCATCTTCCATCAAATGGCCGGAGATGGTGGCTTTGGGGTTCAGGCCGATGCTGAAATGGCAGATTTTGTAAATGACATCGTCGTTGCGCGTTTCCAACCAGGTGCGCATGGCATCGCCTTCGCCATCGCCGACAACCTCGGTAATCACGCCGTCGACGACGATGAGCGAATAATGGCTGTGAACGAGCCCACTGACATTGTCGCTGGCATCGACCACGATTGTGCCGTTGATGCTCTCTTCCAGCGGCGCGATAGACACCTGCGCGCCCGGGTAGAAGTCGACCTCGCCGTCGTAGGTGAGCGCGCCGTCGCTGACCAAGCTGGGGCGGCCGCCCATCTTGAAGCTGATGTCCGTGCCATAGGGCGACGTCACGCGGCATGCATCGGTCTCTTGCCACAGGCGGGCGATGATATCGGCGTTCTCAAACATTTTGTCCAGGTCAACATTGACCAGCGCGTCGATGCAATAATCTTCGATGCCTTCGACCACGCCGGAAAGATGGCGCGTCCCGTTTCTGCGCGCTTCCTGCATGGCTGGCGCGCGCACGATGCCGCCGCAAAGCGAGAGTACATATTTGCTATTCAAGATGGCGTTGGAAACCACCGGGCCCGGGTCGCTGACCGTGCCTTCTTCGTACCAGTCCTTGATGATAAGCGTGGTATTGGCGCCGGAGCGCAGACCGGCCGCCAGCAGCGACTCAGCCAGGTTGAGATCGTTCTTGGGGTCGGCGATGATTAGGAAAGGCTCGCCCACCCCTGGATTAACCAGGCGATTAACGGAAATATCGGCAAATTGATCCCAAAACAGATGTGAACGCATGTCTAAACTCCTCGATTGGTCAGATTCGCTTCTAATACTTGATTTAAGCTTTTACAACGAAACAGTATGCTGTGTTTGATTCTTCCTTTCTACCCGATCAGCGCCGCCCGACATTACTGGGGTCAAGCCAATCTCTCACCAGCTCGCCCAGCAAATTGAAGCCAACCACGAACATGAATAACGCCAGGCCGGGGAAGGTCGACGCCCACCACTGGTCCAGCAAGTAATCGCGGCCCTCGGCCACCATGCGCCCCCACTCGGGCGTGGGCGGTTCAATGCCCAAGCCAAGAAAGCTCAAGCCGGCGGTCGCCAGGGCGACGAAGCCCACGTCAATCGTGATGTTCACGATAATGGGGTCGAAGCCGTTGCGGATGATATGCCGCGTCACGATGCGGAAATGGCTCGCGCCTAGTGCCTGCGCCGCCAGGACATATTCTTCGTTCTTGACGCTCAAGACCTGCGCGCGCACCAGCCGCGCATACGAGGGCCACCAGGAAAAGCCGACGGCGATCATCGTTTGGAACAAGCCGCGCCCCAGGGCCGCGTTTAGCGCGATAGCCAAGACCAGCGAGGGAAAAGCCATCCAGACATCGGTCATGCGCATCAGAATGCTGTCGACGCGGCCGCCCATATATGCCGCCGTCGAGCCCACCAGAAAACCCAAACCGGTGGCGATGCTCAAGACAACAAAAACCACCCAGATGGTTGTGCGCGCGGCATAGACCACGCGGGAGAAAATGTCCACACCCATGTGATCGGTGCCGAAGGGGTGCTCGGCGGATGGTGTGAGGAACTTGTTGCGCAGGTTGAGCATGGTGGCGCTCTGCTCAGTGAAGAGCTCTGGCGCCAACACCATGACGATCAGCAGCGCCAGAATCAGCAAGCCGATTATCGACAGCGGATTATGCCGAACCGCAAAGGCAAAGCGACTGCTCTTGAAGCGTTGCCAAGCCCCGATATCTTTGTGTAATTCGAGGGCTGCCAAATCCGCCGCCGCTTCCGTTTGACCGCTCATAGCGCTTAGGGTTTCTTCTAGCTGAAATGGATGCGGGGATCGAGGAGGGGATAGGTCAGGTCAATGACGAGATTGACCAGCATAAAGGTCAAGCTGGCGGTGAGCGTCACGCCCATGATGACCGTAATGTCGTTGCGGAATATGCCGATCCAGGCATAGGTGCCCAGCCCGCCCCAGGAAAAGATGATCTCGATCAGCAGCGCCCCGTTCAGCATAAAGGCGACGTAAAGGCCCAAGACCGTGACAACCGGCAGCAGCGCATTCCGCAACACGTGCGACCATAAGACCTTGCGTGAGGACAGCCCCTTGGCCTGCGCCGTTCTTACGTAGTCGCGGTGAATGACGCTAGACATGGCCGAGTTGGTCGTGCGCGCCATGGCGCCGATCTGCCCCAGGCTCAGCGTGAACGCCGGCAAGATGAGATGGTGCAGCGCGTCTCTGAAGGTGCCCCACTGCCCAGCCAAGACCGAGTCGATCAGATACATGCTGGTTACACGGGGCGGCGGCGGGATGGTCAAGCTGAGTCTTCCCGCCAGGGGCAAGATATCCAGCCGGCCGGCAAAGACCAACTGGAAGACCAAGCCAGCCCAGAATACGGGTATGCCCACGCCTATCAGCGAGCCGGTGATGATCAAGGACTTCAGCCAGCGCGACTTGGTCGAGCCGGCCAGGATGCCCAAAGGCACGCCAACGGTGAGCGTGAAGCAGAAGGCGACGATCGTCAATTCCAGCGTCGCCGGCAGAAAATCCCCCAGCTCCTTCAAGACCGGCTGGCGCGAGGTGATCGACAAACCCAGGTCGCCCGACAGCAGCCGCTGCATATATTTGAAGTACTGAATATGCAGTGGCTGGTCGAGGCCGAGCATGACGCGCGTTTTGGCGATCTGTTCTTTGGTGGCGAATTGCCCCGCCCTTGAGATAGCCGGATCGCCGGGCAGCATGTTGGATATGAAGAAGGTAACAAAGGTCACCGCGATCAGGACCCAGAGAGCCTGATACAGCCGACGCAGTACATAATCACCCAAGACTGGTCACCTCATCGGAGGGGCGAGCTGAAGCATTAGTTCGGCTCGCCCCTTAGCTGACGATATCGAGCTTACATATCGTCAAAGTAAATCTGGTACACGTTCTGCGTAAAGCTATGCGGCGGCGACCATTGATAGCCCTTGACGTTGCCATGCGATGCCGAGAGCGCCATGCCAACAGAGACGTTGACGTAAGGCATTTCCGCATCCCAGATGGCCTGCGCCTGCTTGTAAATCTCGCAGCGCGCGTCGGGATCCAGCTCGGTCTTGCCCGCCGCTACCAGGGCGTCGTTTTCGGCATTGCTGAACCAGGAGAAGTTGACTCCGCCGCCACCGGCCTGGTCAGACGCGCCCAGCCGACCAAAGAACTGATCGGGATCGGGCAGCGAGGGGAACATCCACACCGTGCCCACATCCGGCGCTGTCTCTTGCGCGGAGTAAGCCTGCACCTTGGCGGGCCACTCAATCGCCATCGGGCGGATGGTGATGCCCAATTGCGCCGCGCCCGCTTGCATGATCTGCATAGCGGCGGTTTCTTCCGCGGAGGTGCCCTGATAGGCCATGGACAATTCGAAGCCGCCATCAGCGTAACCGGCTTCCGCCATCAGCGCCTGGGCTTGCTCGATATCCATCATAGATTCCGGCAAGGACGGGTCAAAGCAGACGATGCCCGGCGGCAATACGCCCTTGGCGATCGCCCCATAGCCGTTGCGCGCCAGCTCCACATGGCCCTCGTAGTCGTAAACCAGCGACAGCGCCTTGCGCACGCGCGCATCGGAAAGGATCGGATGGCGGGTGTTCATGGCGAAATACAACTGGTTGAGCGTCGGATCGATGTTGATGTTGTAATCCGGATTTTCACTGAGCGCGTCCAGCGTCTCCGGGCTGTTAACCTGGATCCAGTGGGAGTCGCCGTTTTCCAATGACAGGCGGCGTGTGCTTTCTTCCTTGATTACGACGAAGATGGCGCGGTCGACGTGGTTGCCGTCCCAGCCCTTGAAGTAATCGGGGAAGGCTTCAATGGTGAATTCTTGTTCGGGCGTGAACGAAGTCAGCATATAGGGTCCGCTGCCGGCGTCGTTGTTCTGCAGCCAGGTTTGGCCCCAGTCGTCATCAACCGTATTGGCTTGCACCAATTCCGAATTCAGGATGTAAAGACGCGAGAGCGCGCCCAGGAAGCCGGGGAAGGGCGCCGACAGATCGATGCGCACGGTGTAATCGTCGATGACTTCCGCGCCGGTGACAATGCCCAGGCTGCGCGCCACGCCGATATTCACCGCGATCAAACGATCGACTGTGTAAGCCACATCATCCGCCATGAGTTCGCTGCCGTCGTGGAACATCACACCGGGCTTCAGCGTGAAGGTGTAGCTCATGCCGTCCTCGGATTGCTCGTAGCTTTCCGCCAGCTCCAACTCCCATTCGGTGACGCCGGGCAGGTACTGCAGCAAGGTGTTGTAGAGATTGAGCGACGGCGTATCCACGCGGCTGTCAGAGGCTGCCAGGGGGTCAAATGTCGGTGGCGAACCCACCAGCGCAATCACAAGCGTACTCATATCTTGCGCGACCACCGCGAAGCCGCCGCCCACAAGTGAAGCGATGAAGAGCAGGGCGATGCTCAACGATATCATACGGTTCTTTCTTTGGGTAAACACGGCAATTTTATCCTTTCCTGTTCAGTAAGTGTTTGCCAATTCGAAGGGAGCTGCTGGCGCTCAAGGCGCGGGCACGCTCCATTGGGTAAGCCTCCTTTCACACGCCAATTCAAAGGTATATTAGCTGCTCTTTCGGAACAACTAGCCACACCAATCGACCATGACAGTTGCCACTACCTCGACCATGTTGATGAAGTCGTCGGCGCTGACCCATTCGTCTGTGCCGCCGCTTTGGGTGTTGTCGCCCGACAAGGGGCCGAAGCCCAGAGCGGGAATGCCCTTGAAGTGATTGGGCGCGCGGATCTCGCTGCCGGCGTGCAAGGACTGGACGCTGGGCGCTTTGCCGGTCACACGCTGGATCGCGCTGGCCACGGTCCGGTAGATGTCGCTGTCTTCCGCGACTTCAACGCCGCTTGTGCCTTGCAGCCACTCCACTTGCGCCGGATGCTCGCGTAGCCAGGGATCGCCTTGCGCTGCTTGCTGCACGGCGGCTTCGACTTCGCGTTGAACAGCGGCGATGTTTTCGTCCGGCGGGAAAGTGACCGAGCCCGTCATCGTGGCTGTCGCCGCCACGCGACCCGGGCGCGCCCCATCCCCGGCCGCGATATGCGAAATGTGCAAATTGGTCGAGCGGCCGATGTCGGCGTAGGCCGGGTGGTAAACGCATTGCGCCCGCTCCTCGGCCAGCCCCGTCAGCGCCTGATATACCAGCCAGGCTTTGTCGATCGGATTGACCGCCAGGTGGTAGAAAGGCGTATGGGTCGGCTCCGATGTATGCGGCGGCTGACCGCTGACCGTAATGCGAAAGTACATCAAGCCCGATGCCCGCGCTTTGATATCGCCCAGCCCGGCGCCGGATTCAGCCGGATGCAGGTAAATCGCCGCATCGGCTTGGTAGCCGCGCTCCAGCAGGGCGTAGATGCCTTGCGCCCGCCGCTTGCTGACGGCGCTGGCGCAGATTACGTCTCCGGACAGATTCAGCCCGGCGGCGCCGACCGCGTCCAGCGCGCAAATCATGGCGACCACGCCGCTGAGATCGTCGGCAATGCCCCAGCCGTACATGCGGCCGTCTTCGATCTCGCCGGCGAAGGGATCGTGCCGCCATTGCTCGGTATCAGCCACCGGCTCGCTGTCGGGATGGGCGAATGCCAGCAGACTGCGCCCGCCGCCCGTTCCCGGCAAGACCGCGACCACGCTGACACGCTCAGGCTGCGGTTCCTCGCTGGCCGCCCCGAAGTCGTCCGCCAGGACAAAACGATTGGGGCTGCTGGATATGCTCTCGACTTGACAGCCCAAACCCGCAAAGCGCTGGGCGATGGCGCGCTGCAAAGCCTGCTCGCCATTAGCCGACGCGGCCAGCAGTTCGCGCAGCATAGCGAGGTACTCTTGGCGCTTGCCGGCGATGAGCGACTTCAGCGATAGCGTACGGGGGCTGGCATCAGATGTCATGGAAAGTTTCCGTACTCCGAAACTCGATGGCGAGCCAAACGCGTTGCTGAGCGTATGAAGATGCGAGGAGGATCCACTACTAGCTGAGAGTATATCGCTCGGCATTTGGCATGTCAAAATCTGCGCCGCGGTAGGGTATCGGATTCGGGTGAAACGCAATTTCACCACAAAGACACAAAGACACAAAACTCACAAAGGACATGACTAATGCCCTGCTTCGCCGGCCTCGCCTAGCCGAAAGCGACTATCTCGACCAGGTCGCCAACGATAGCTAGAATGGTGCCTTCGAGGGGCACGGGCCAGGACGCGCCGGCATGAACCACGACACCCGCCCGCGGCGCGCGAATCTCCTCCAAGGTTTCGCCGGAGAAGGGATGACGCACGATGCCGAGCACAGCGCCGGCTGCGACCTGCTGGCCGCGCAGGTTCTTGTCCATGAAAACGAAGCCGCGCTCGCCGGTCGGCGTAATTACCGAGTGCTCCTTTATGACGGCGACGGCCTCCACATCGGACTCAGGCGCGCCCTCCAGCATGCCTAGGTGACGCATGGCGTTCAAGATGGCGTTGCGCATGCGCCCCAGGTCTTGGTCGCGATAATCGCGCAAGCCGGGTCCGCCGCCGATGAAAGCCACCGCGACCTCCTTGCCATCGCGCGCCGCTTCCTGCGCTATCGAGTGATTCACATCTTCGCCCAGCACCACCTGCGGCAATCCCAGCGCAACCGCCAGCGCTTGCGACGCCTCGACATCGCCCTCGTTATTGACGCCGGCGAAACAGTGGTAGCTCCACTGCGAGCCGGTGCGGATATCCAGCAAGGCATCGGCTTTGGCGATGGTCGCTTGATAGTAGGCCTGGATGAGCTGCTCGCTGACGCTGCCGTCGGCGTCGCCGCGCCCGACCTGGTTGAGGTGCTTGTCGTCATAGACGCTCTTGATTTGCGCGAACTCAAAGCCGGAGGTGTTCATCAGCGGCGCGACGATCAGCGTACCGCGTATCTGCGCCGGGTCCAGCTCGTTGACCACCTGCGGCAGGATCAGAGACGGCTCGATTTCGAGGCCGCTGGCGCCCGCCTGCACAACCAGCGTCGGTCCCTCGCTGGCGCCGCTGACGATATGCAGCGGAATATGTACCGGGAAGCGCCCGTGCGTCTCGCCCGCTTTGAAAGATCCGTAAGCCTTTTGGCCGGCTGCCGCCTCTATGTTTCCTATTTTCATTTTGGAATTTGCTCCTTAGTCGCGGGCGACCCAATGGCTCGCCCCTACAATTTTGCCATCTATATGGCGCGCTAATCAAAGCTGACGGACAGGTCCAGCGTACGGCGGTTTTCCACGCGGTCGATGCTGCCGAGGATGCCAATCGACGTGGCGCCGACGGTGGGCCATTCCTGCCCGCTGGGGATGACGATGCCGTCTTTTGGCGTGGGCATCTCCGCCAGCAGCTCGCCGGTATAAGGATCGACCAACCGGCCGTAGACATCGCCCGCCTTAAGTTCGTCCCTGAATTTGGCGTCGCGGATGAACAGGCCGTCGACAGCCGGCTTCCAGATGACGACGCCGGCTTCGTATACAGTACAGAGCGGCCCGTCCGCTTCAAGCTCGCCCTCCATCATGCCCATGGCTTTCAGGATGTTCCAGATGCCTCGCTCAGCATCGCGCACATTATCTTCGCCATTCTTGTGCCAGCCGGTGCCGCCGCCGAACTCGAGCGTGATTTGCAAGGTGTCCGCCTCTTCAATCGCGACTTTGGACGCGCCGCTGCCGAAGGTGCCGGGCGGGAAGAATGCCGCTTGGTCAAGCCCGAAAGCCACCACAAGTTTGCGCCGCCGCTGCTCCATGATCGTGAGGTTGTTCGAGTCATACTCGGCGGTGAACAGGACGTAACGTTCGTAGGCGGTGCGGGCGCCGGCGTGAAAGTCGATCAAAACATCGGCCTGGGCGATGCATTCATTAAAATAGATATAGGCGGTCTGGTCGGAGACGCTGCCCGTGGCATTGCCCGGGAAGAGGCGGCTGATGTCCTTGTCATCGACGCTGGAGCCGCGCTCGCCCAATTCAAAGCCGGCGCGGTTGACCACCGGCACGGCGATCACATTGCCGCGGATGGCGCTGGGGTCGGCTTTGGCGACGAAATCCAGGATGGCGATGGAGCCGATGACTTCCCCGCCGTGGATGGCGCCTTGCAGCATCAGCGTTGGGCCCGGCTGGGCGCCGGCGATGAGGTGGACGGGTATGTCCAGCCGCAAGCCGGAACGCGATTGCGCCGTTTCCAGATAGCCGAAAACTTTTTCGCCCGGTTCAGCCGATAAGTTGCCTACTTGTAACATAGATGCTCTCCTTTATTGGCGGGCGAGAGCAGGCTCGCCCCTACGGTTTCGCATTTTGCGGGCGACCAGGTTGGTCGCCCCTACAGGTCGATGGCTTTCGTCCCCAGGTGTATCTTGAACCAGCCGAGGATGCGGTGGATGCGTTCGATGCGGTTGCCGGGCCGGCCGCCGCGGGACAGCCCGTGATTCTCGCCCTCAAAGATGACCAGCTCGACCGGCTTGCCGCGCCAGCGCAGGGCAGCGAACATCTGCTCGGCCTGCTCCAGGGCGCAGCGATGGTCTTCGTCGCTATGGATGATCAGCAGCGGCGTGTTGACCTTGTCGATGTAAGCCACGGGCGATTGCGCCCAACTGCTGTTTAAGTCGCGCCAAGGGTCGGTGCGGGTTTCGCCACCGGTGCATTCGGGCCCGATATCCGATGTGCCGAAGAAGCTGATTTGATTGGTGATGGAGCGCTGCGTCACGGCCGCGGCGAAGCGATCGGTATGGCCTACCACCCAGTTGGTCATGAAGCCGCCGCAACTGCCGCCGGTGACGCCCATGCGCGAACTGTCGATGTGCGGGCGCGCCGCCAGCTCGTCCACGCCTAACATGATCTCGTCGAATTCCGCCCCGCCTTGATCGCCTTCGCTGGCTTTGGTCCAGGCTTGGCCGTAACCGGCGGTGGTGCCGCGCTGATTAAAATACGCCACCGAATAGCCGGCGTTGGCGTAGATTTGAAATTCATGATTGAAATCCCAGCCGAACATCGAGCAGTGCACGTATTGTATATGCGGGTAGGCTTTGCCCGCCTCGTAGTCCAGCGGCTTCATCAGCCAGCCGTGCACCTTGGCGCCGTCGACGCCGTCGTACCAATAACCTTCCGGCGCCGACAGCCGATGATCGCGCAGCCAGGGGTTGAGGTTGGTCAGCTTGCGTGTCTCGCCCTTGTCCCAGAGGTAGAGCTCGCCAGGATTCCTGGGGTCGGCTTGGCCGAAAGCGGCGATACCGTCCAGCGCCGGGCTGTACTCGAAGGTGATGCTCTCGCCGCTGACCAGCTTCTGATAATCGCCGGCGGCGTCGATGCGGTAGAGGTTGGTCGCCCCCTGCTCGGTGAGCAAATAATAGACCCACTCATCGCCCGCCGCCCACTTCATCGTCACGTTGGACAGCCCCACGCGTTGATCGGAAACGGCGTAGTTGCCAACTTCTTCGTCGATGTCCGCGCCCAGCTTCCAGGCTTTGCGCGCGGCCACATCGGCCAGATGCGGCTGCCAGAAATTGCGGCGGTTGACTGGCGGCGGCAGGTTATGCCCGGCGAAGGCGATGTACTTGTCGTCGGCGCCCCAAACGGGGCTGAAAGCCGTGCCCTGCCAGTCGGGAAGCAGCAGCTCCGGCGCCCCGTCGGGATAAGCGCAGGTCAGGATTTGGCCGTAACCGAGCGAAGTATTCTGCTCGCGCGCCATGCCGACGAATGCCAGGCGCGCGCCGTGATTGCTCCACAGCGGCTCCGAATAATCGCACTCGCTGTGGGTGACTTGGGCGAAGTCGCCCGTTTCGATGTCCAGCACCCAGACCTGCTTGAACTTGTCGTGCACCCAGCCCACGCCGTCTTGCTTGTAGCGCAGACGGCGGACGACTTTGATGGTCGGCGCCGGAATGCCGGGGGCGGGGCCGCGCTCATCGGCGGCGCGCATGGGCGTCCAGCGTATGCCAGCCAATTTCGAGCCGTCAGCCGACCAGTCGAGCCCGCTCATGGGCATGCCGTCAGTCGAGAAAAAAACTTCGATGTCATCGTCGACATCCAGGATGCGCAGCGAGTCGCCATCGGCGTCGCTGTAAGCATAAGCCAGCCGGCTGCTATCGCGATTCCAGGCGATGGACGAGACGTTGCAGTCGCCGTCGGTCAAGCGGCTGGCGCTGTCGCTGCGCAAGTCGTGCAAATATAAATGAGAGATGTAGCCGTTGCTGGGTCCATGCGGGCGGCGGACGGTGTAGGCGATCCGTGTGGCGTCGGGGGCGATGGCGATTTCCGACAGCCAACTGAACTTCATCAAGTCTTCCGGGATCAGCCCACGCCGCCGCTTAACTTCAATTTCGTAATCCGCTGTCATCGACATATCCCTTAGTAATCAGATCAATATTAAGCGCGAGTTTAGCGCGTTGGTCACTGTCTGCCACAAATTTTACCCCCTCAGTCACTTTCTTCAGCGTCTCTTTTTATGAAACCTGCCGAACTCAGTCGAAATATGTAGGGGCGAGCCACCGGCTCGCCCGTACGGACTCAGCATTGGATTTCATATTTTGTGTGAGCCAAATCGTGATTTGCGTGCGACTGTGGCGAATGCTTTTGTTTGCAATTCGGGCTAATTCCGGCGACGCATTGCCCATGATAGACCACAGCCTCACAAATCACAGCGGACGCCAATATCAGCCGCCAGCTCGCGCAGCTGCGCTACGGTCTCGCGCGATACCGGGATGCCTGCCCCGCGCCGATCCGCCATGCGCCCGAATTCGACTTCGCCGGGCAGCATGACCGGGCGCGCGCTGTCGATCGGCGGCGCGTCCTTGACTTGGCTCAGCAATTCTTCCAGGCGCCGGTCGAAGTCGGCTTGTGACATCATGGCGGTCGGGTTGACGGCCACCATCATGTGGCCGACATCGAAATTTTGGTCGTCCTGGAAGACATCCAGCCCAAAGAGCGCGCCGGTCATCACGCCGGCGACGACATCGGTGAACAGGCTGAGGCCATAACCTTTGTACTCGCCAATGGGCAGCAAGGAACCGGTCATGGCCGCGGACGGATCAGTCGTGACCTGGCCCTCGGGGGTCAGCGCCCAGTTGTCTGGCATCGGGCGCCGCTCGCGTTCGTACCAGCGCATCATGCCCTTGCCGGACATGGTCAGCGCCATATCCAACACGATGGCCTGGCTGTCGCTGCGCGGTATGGCTATGCCCCAAGGGTTGGTGCCCAGCACGACCTTGGCCGAGCCCCAGGGCGCCATCTCGGCGGCGGCGTTGGTCATCGACCAGCCGATCAAGCCGGCTTTGGCCGCGGTCAGCGCATGGTAGCCTGCTATGCCAAAATGGTTGCTGTGGCGCACGCCCACCATAGCGATGCCGCTGCTTGCGGCTTTTTCCACAGCCCGCCGCATGGCTCGCTGCGCCGCCACGTAACCGAAGCCCTTGGCCGCGTCCAGCAGCGCGTAGGCGGGGCCGTCCTTGAGCCAGGTCATGGGCGCGTCCGGCACGATGCCGCCGTTCTTGACGCGCCGCGTATAGCGGAAGAGCTTCTCCAAGCCTTGGCCCTGGCCCGGGTGCCACCATTGCGAAGCCGTCATCAAACCGTCGCTGATGATCTCGGCTTCTTCCGCCGTCGCGCCCAAACCGCGCATATAAGCCGTGGCGAAGTCGCGCAGCGTCTCCAGCGAATAGAGATTGACCAGCGAGGAATCTTGTACTTCGTATGCCATCGGCAGACCTTACATAAAGGGGAAAGCAAAGGGGTTCAGCACCGCTTCGTTGACGACGAACTCGGCCGGCGTCGCCGCCAGTTGGGCGATCATCCGCGCCACCACCTGCGGGTCCATGGATTCGCTGCGGGGCAGGACGCCGATGGGCGCGCCACGCCAGCCCGTGTCCATGCCGCCCGGATACAGAATAGTCGCGCGGATATTATGCTGCTGGCCCGCTTGCGCGATGGCGTGATTCAAGCCGGTCAAGCCGAACTTGCTCGCCCCGTAAGACGGGCTGCCGCCGCCACGCAAGCCAGCCGTGCCGGAGATATTGATAACGTAGGCTGAATCAGCGGCGCAGAGGCTGCTCCACAAGGCGCGCGTCAGATAAAACACGCCGGACAGGTTGACGCCGATGACCTTGTCCCAAGCGCTGATGTCGGTATCTTCGAAGCTGCGCGGCGCGGGAATGCCGGCATTATTGACCAGAATGTCGACCCTGCGGTAAGCCCTATGAATCGCCGCGGCTGTATCCAGCACTTGCGCCGAATCCGCCACATCGCATGGGTAGGCAGCAGCGGCGCCCCCCGCAGCGCGTATGGCTTCGGCTGCTTCGTTCAGCGGGTCGGGGCGGCGGGCGATCAAAACGACCTGCGCGCCCTCGGCGGCCAGCTCTTTGGCAACCGCGCGTCCCAAGCCCTGGCTGGCGCCGCTGATGACCGCTACCTTGTCTTTCAAGCTGGAATCCATCGCTACCCGCCTATTTCGCGGGCGACCTGGTAGGTCGCCCCTACATAACCGTTTCGTTTCATTGCTTTTCGTCGGTCATGATGCTTTGCATGGCGACTTTCATGCGCTCCAAGCCCTCGATGAGCTTGTCTTCGGGCTGCAGGAAGGTCATGCGCAGGTAGTCTTTCCGATCTTTGGAGAAGGCCGAGCCGGGGTAAGCCAGCACGTGCTGCTCGGTCAACATGCGCTGCGCCACCTCGGCGCTGTCCAGGCCCGTGAAGGCGATATCGGCGAAGACGAACTGCCCGCCCTGCGGCAAGCCGTATTTCATACCCATCTCGTCGAGCGCGTCCAGCACCAAACGCCGCCGCTGCTGGTAGGCCGCCGCCATCCTCTCGACCGGCTCTTGCGGGCCCGTCAGCGCGGCGAGGCCAGCGTACTGCGAGATGACCGATGTGCCGCCGGTTGTGGCCGCCTTGAGCTCCTTGACCCGCGCCATCAAATCGGCCGGACCCGTGATCCAGCCTAGCCGCCAGCCGGTCATGGAATAAGACTTCGACAGCGCGTTCAGCGTGAGCGTGCGCGCTTTGCCGCCGGGCAGCGAAGCCGGGCTGGTATGCGTGAAGTCGTCATAAACAAAGAGATCGTAGATTTCGTCGGAGAGAATCATCAAGTCATGCTCGATGGCGATATCCAGCATCGCGCGCATATCACTCGGCGAGATGACGCTGGCGCAGGGATTATTGGGCGAGACCAGCAGCAAAGCGCGTGTCCTGTCTGTGACGGCGGCGCGCACCAGAGCCGGGTCAGCGCGGAAGTCTTCCTGCGGCCAGGTCTGCACTTCGACTTTATTCGCCCCGGCGAAGTCCAGCGAATCGGCGTAGGTATTGTAATTGGGCTCGGGCACGATCATCTCATCGCCCGGGCCTACCGTCGCCAGCACCATCAAGAAGAGCGCTTCTTGCCCGCCGTTGGTGACGACCACCTCGGTCGCCGGGTCGACATCGATATTGTTGACGCGCTTGACCCGCTCGGCGATGGCTTGGCGCAGAGCGGGCAGTCCCGCCGGCGGACTGTATTCGGCGTGATGGTGGATCATGGCTTCTTTGGCGGCGGCCACGATATGCGGCGGCGTATCAAAGTCGGGGTCGCCGCGCCCCATGACGATGACATCGTCGTAACCGCGGGCTTCGCCGATCAACTTGTACAGCAGGTTGGTGCCTTGATCTTTTTGCTTCTTGTTCTTCTTGCTCATTGCCTTTCCTTTTCCGCCGCTCAGCTGAGCGCGGTTGCTGTCGACTTGTTGACGGTCAGGCGAACCGTATCGGGCGCGCCAAAATGGCTGCCATCGGCGCCGGCCGCGCGCAGTTTTTCCAGCGCCGCTTCACCTGTGGCGCCCGCGCGCACTGCTACGATGTTGACGGCGTCACCGGCGACTACTTCAAGATCAGCGGCGGCCGCGGCTTGCAGCAATTCTTCGCGCTGGCGGCTCAGCTGGGACAGGCGCGCGGCCTGGCTCTCATGGTAGATCTTGCTGGCTGCCAGGGCGGCGTATTGCGTGGCCGTGGCGGTGCAGATAGCCATGATCTGCTTCTGCGATTGCATCGAGGGCAGCCAGGCCTCCGGCGCGGCGATGGCGCCCAGGAACCAGCTCGAGAGTCCCATGCCCGGCCAGCCGTCGCTGATGGCGGCGACCCGCGTCGGCGGCGACTCCTGCGCGGCCAGCGAGCTGTACTCGCCTGCGATCCAAGGCGCCAGCCCCTGATCCCAAATGACGGCGGCCTCATTCTCATTGATGATCTGGCTGATGGCGGCGACTTCATCGGCGGTGTAGGCCGCGCCACTCAGCCGCGAGGGCGACTCCAGATACAACAGGCGGCAGCCTTCAGCGACGGCCGCGGCGATGCCGTCGATTGTGGGCAGGTAGCCGCGCGCGCTAGCGACCGGCAAGCTGACGATATTGCGCGGACGTACGCCGAGCGCTTTCTGCACGCCGGGATGAGCGACCGCGGGAACACCGACGCTGTCGTAGTTTTCGCCGATCTTCTGGATGGTCAGGAAACGCGCCTCTTGCAAGCCGGCGGTGATGATGATGTTGCCGGCCGCGTAGGCGCTGCCGCAGGAGCTGTTAAGAAAGTCGGCCAGCGCCTCCCGCAGCGGGCCGATGCCGGGCACGTCCACATAATGGGTCTGGCCCGCTTCCATCGCTTCCGAGGCGCCGGCGATGATGCGCTCGTCCAGCGGGCTGATGATTTCGTCCGCGCCGAAGTCCGCGCTGTGCCGCATGGTCTGTGGCGGCAGCGGCGTATTGAGCGCTTGGTTCGCGTTATGCTGGTCGAGCATGTTGGCTTTGCTTGCTGATGACAATAGCTTAACTCCAATTCTGGTCGGCATAATTATTGGGTTCTGAAAGAAAACGCTCGCCTGCCGGGAGACTTCGCTCCGTGTGCTTATTCAGGCGAGCATCAGTATAATAGCGTTGAATGGTGACTGAATTCGAGAGATTATATTGGCGTGGGCAAAGCCTGTCAAGCAAATCGCCGCTGCCGTGGATGTGCCGAGCCGGGGCCGACGATTCGGCGTTCTGTGTAGGACTGACGCCGGCGAAATCTACGCCATGACCGCAAATCATGCAGAATAGCGCATGAAAACCTCGCTTGCGGCGCGCAGTCGCGTTTGGCGCATCCCGGGCTTAAACGGGCAAGTGCTGCTCTTCCTCTGCCACAGCTTGCTCTTCCATATCGCCCTGTTGGGCATCGCCGATATCCTGCTGAACTTTTACCTGGTCAGCATCGGCTACGATACCGCGACCATCAGCGTGCTGCAGTCTTTGCCGCGCTTGAGCGGGTTTCTGATCGGCTTGCCTATCGGGCTGGTCGCCAACCGCGTCGGCAACCGCCGCTTGATCGTGCTCTCCACCGCCGGCATCGCATTGAGCGTGGCGGCCACCGCATTGACGCAGAGCCTGCTGGTCATCGCGCTCAGCCGCTTCTTTTGGGGCGCTTGCTTCGGCGCCAACCAAGTCGTCAAGTCGCCCTACATGGTCACGCTAACGCAGCGCAGCGAGCACACTGCGCAGTTCTCTTGGCACAACCTGGTCAGTATGTTTTCGGTCGCAATGGGCAGCGTCTTGGGCGGCGCCCTGCCCATAGTTATGAGCGGGGCTCTGTCCATCGCGGCGGTTGACGCGCTGCGTCCCGAGCAGATGCCGCTGGCTTATCGCGCGTCCATACTCTGCGCCGCGCTGATTCTGCTTTTGAGCGCCATGCCGCTGCTGCTGCTGAAGCCGGGTCCGCAAGGCGACAAGCGGCAGAGCGCCATTCTGGGCTTCGGCCGGTCAGTGCCCTGGCGGCGCGTCTTGCGCCTGGCCTTCCCGCTCTTCGTCTTTGGCATCTCCGGCGGCTGGACCTTCCCCTATTTTAATTTGATCTTCCGCGACCTCTTCGGCATCAGCGACAGCGCCATCGGCGGCGTCATCGGCTTGGGCTGGCTGTTTATGGGTTTGCTGCCGCTGCTGAACCCGTATTGGGAGGGTCGGCTGGGGCGGGCCGGCGCGTTGACCGGCCTGATGCTCGCTAGCGCGGTGGCATTCGTCGGCTTCAGTTTGTCGCAGGCGCTGTGGATCGCGGTCGTCTTCTACGTCATGGCCATCGGCATTCGCAATACCATGCAGCCGCTGTTTCAGCCGCTGTTGATGGCGTCGCTCGACGCCGAGTACCACAATATCGCCAGCAGCGTGGGCTTGGCGCTGTGGAATATGGGCTGGTTCGTCTCGGCGCTGACCTTTGGCTGGCTGCATACGGCGGTGGGCACGCGCGTCATCATGCTGCTTGTAGCCGCATTCGTGGTGCTGAACGGACTGACAATTCGCGTCACGGCGCACACGGCGAAGTCTAGGCCAGAGCGTTGACGGGCGGACACATGGCAGGACCGACCGCCGCCTGCTCAAGCGCATCCTGGTCGTCATTCGCGCTTAAGCGATTTACGTCGAAGTCTAACTGCGCTCCCATCCCCCAACCCCCATAAAGAGCTGAGGACAGGACAGTTTTGAAAATCGAGGGAGTCGTCACAACGGGTCAGCCAATGGCTGACCCCTACAGGCACATTTTGTGATAGAAGATGTAGGAGCGAGCCATTGGCTCGCCCGAATAAGCGAGCCAAATGCGCCTGTTTCGCGGCGATACCTTGCCCGACTTGAACCTGTCCTGTCGTCAGCCCATAAAGGGGGAAGGGGAGTTTATTGGTTGACCTGGAAGAACTCGACCACCTCGCCGCCCGGTCCCTTGAAAAACGCGATGCTCACATTCAGCGGTCCCAGATCGACAGTTTTCAGCTCGACCGTGATTTCCATGCCGGCCGCGCGCACGCGCTCCAGCCCCGCTTCAATATCGCTGGTCGCCAGCGCGAAGTGGAAGACGACATTGCCATCGGCGTCGCCGCTGGGGCTGGTCCCGGGCAGGGGCTCGAAAAGTTCAAGGTGGCTGCCGTCGCCGATATCCAGCAGGCAGATGCGGCGGCCGCCGGAGCTGAATTCGGCCGTCTGCGTCATACCCATCACCTCGGTGTAGAAGGCGATAGACGCGGCGTAATCTTGTGTTTGCACGGCGATATGATGCGTGCCGAGCCCGGCGATCGTCTGGTTCGATGTTCCGATTGGCATGTCCTTCTCCTCGTCTGCTGGTCAAGACGACTGGAGTATAGCAGTTTCCTTTGTGGCGCAGGGCAATCGCATCAAACTGATTTAACTACAGCCGCTCGCAAGCCACAACTTGGCTCTCACGTAGTGCCGAACCACTGTTTTGAATGTGGATACGGGTGAGCCGCCGGCTCGCCCATACGCACAACGAGGTTATGCGGAAACGAGGGCAGCGCCGCTACAAGGGTCGCAAATTAAAGAGGACACGGAGTTTTCATGTCTACTTGGCGAAGTTTATATGTCCACCATAATAGACACTCGGTAGTGTATCGAATTCGGTTGAAATTAAATTTCACCACAAAGACACAAAGACACAAAGGCACAAAGCACACAAAGAATATGGCATATCTCGATTAAGTTTCTCGGTGCTCGCGCAGGGCAATCGCATCAATATCCATAAATGACGAATTTATTATCAAACTAACAAATTGTAGGGGCGAGCCTTGGCTCGCCCATGAAATCTGGCAGAAAATCACCTTTTCATTGAGTCCTTTATTGACATATTTTCGGATATATCTCGGAGTTCTTGGCACCTTAGTGTTGAGATAAGTTGATGCGATTGCCCTAGCATTTCTCGGTGTCCTCGATGGTATATATCTGTATCAACCGAAAAGGATACATTTCCAGACACTCCCTTCGCGGCGCTAATTTGACAAGCCTGCGTAATCCCGTTATTATTGGTAACACCACTGACCAATCGCTTATGGTCAATGAGGAGACCGCCGTGAAAGTTCCGTCGCCGAGCCTCACCGGCTTGAAGACAATCGAAAAAACCTCAGTCAAAGACCAGACCCTTGAGCAATTGAAGAATTACATATTGTCTGGCGCCGTCCCGCTGGGAGAGCGCCTGCCGTCTGAGCGCGCGCTTTCTGATGCCCTGGGCGTCGGCCGCTACAGCGTGCGCGAGGCGCTCAAAGTGCTGGAGGCGGTGGGTTTGGTGGAATCGCGCGTTGGCGAAGGCACCTTCCTCACCACCAACACGGGCGCCAGCTTCGGGCGAATTCTCGGGCTGAGCCTAGCCACCTGGGGCGGGACAATCATGGAGCTGCTCGATGCGCGCAAGATGATCGAAGTTGAGGCGGCGCGCGCGGCGGCGCAACGCGCTACAGCAACAGAAATCAAAGCCATCGAAACGGAGCTGCGCGCCATGCACGCCAATATGGACCGCGTTGGCGAGTATCTGATCGCCGACTTCAACTTTCACCGGCGCATCGGCGCGGCCAGCCACAACGCCATCATTTGCCAGTTCGTGGTTAACGTGATCGACCTGCTGGAAGAAGTCTTAAAAGAAACGCACTCCGACAGCCTGCCAGCGCTGGCCGAGGGCGGCGGCACCCATCAGTCCATCTACGACGCCATCGCGAGAGGCGACGCCGATGCCGCCGGCGACCTCATGCGCGGTCACATTCAATTCAGCAGCGAGGTTTGGCAAACTGTCATTTCGCTGACCGCCGAGACCAATGACGACGGGCCCGCAACCGCTTAGCTAAGTTTTGCCAGCGGAAGAATTAAGGAGGTGGCTACTGATCAATCCGCTACCGCAATCGTTTAGACAATGAGTTTAATTCAGGAGCTAGCATGAACAAGAAATTTCCTTATGACACATCGGGCGTGAGGCCTTCGCGCAGGGACTTCTTGCGCTTGAGCGGCGCGGGCATGGCGGCCATGATGATGGCGCGCTATGGCTTGCCGCCCGCCTTCGCCCAAGGCATGGGCGATATTCCGGCGCAGCTGCACCCCGGCAGCCCCAACAATTCGCGCGGCTGGACGACGAGCCTGCCGCCCATTCCCGATGGCATGCCGGTTGATCCGCCCGTCACCATCAGCGGCAGTCGGCGCGGGCCCTGGGAATTCGCCGATGGCGACGACATCGAGAACTCGCCTTTCACCCGGCTCAACGCCGCTGTAACCGGCATCAACTGGAAGCTGGCTTTCAGCTGGACGGACAACGACGAAGAGGTCTTGCAGAAGTACAATCTGGCGCTGGCCAGCAACGAGCTGCCCGACTTCATGGAGACGGTGCCGCTGCAGATTTACGGCCAGCTGCTCGAGAACGACCTGGTCGAGGATATCACTGATGTCTATGAAGAGGCGGCGCATCCGGTCTGGCTGAAGGAAGCGATGAGCTTCGGCGGTGGCGCGGCTTGGCAGTATGCCGAGGTCGACGGCCGCAAGATGGGCTTGCCTTATATCGAACAGGCGGCGCAGAACGACAAACTGCTTTGGATCCGGCAAGACTGGCTGGACGCGGTGGGCATGAGCGCGCCCACGACCATCGAAGAATTGCACGCCGTCGCCACGGCCTTCGTCGAAGCCGACATGGGCCAGGGCGCGGATGGCAGCACCATCGGTATTGCCGCCGCCAACAACCTCGTCACCTGGTTCAGCTCGCTTGATCCGGTCTTTGGCGCTTGGGGCGTGATGCCGGGCTATTGGACGCCGACTGACAGTGGCGACCTGCAATACAACAGCGTCTTGCCAGAGGTTAAAGAAGTGCTGGGGCTGCTGCGGCAGTGGTATGCCGAGGGCATATTCGCGCAAGACTTCTTCACCCTGCGGCCGCCGCAGACCGCCTTCAGGCAAATCGGCGGCAATACCTGCGGCATCACCATGTCTCCGGCTTTTGCCGCGCTCTTTGGCTTGCCGGACAGCGTCACCAACGACCCCAGCGCGCGTTGGACCTGGACCGACATCCCAGCCGGACCAACCGGCATCAAGAAGAAAGCTTGGAGCAACCCGGTCGTGGATAGCGTATTCTGCTTCCGCAAGGGCTTTGAGCATGTCGACCTGGTGCTGAAGCAAATTGGCTGGTGGGCGGAACTCTTGCAGAATCCGGCGCACCGCTTCCATGGCTTCGAGGGCACCGATTACTTCTGGCGCGACGCAACTGGCGAAGTCGATGGCATGGGCAGCGAGCTCGACCTGGCTTCCGGCTACGATGGCACCAAGCACATTTGGGGCCCGCCGGGCACCAACGGCGGCGCGCGTACTGACCCGCGCTTCGAAACCAACTGGATCAAGCATCGCCGCGATGTCTGGGCGAATACACCCGAAGGCGAGCGCGATGCCATGATGGAGGCCTTCCTAGGCGGCGACGAGCTGTCGATTATGTGGGACGACGCCAACGTCTTTGCGGTAGATCGCTGGGAAGAGGACGGCATCCGCAACCACTTCACCACCTTCCCGACGCGCACAATGGAACGCGCCAGCGCATCGCTGGACAGCCTGGAAGCGGAGACCTTCGTCAATATCATCACCGGTCAGGCGGAGCTGGATGCCTTCGATAGCTTCGTGCAAGATTGGCGCGCCGGCGGCGGCGATACCATCACCGGCGAGGTCAACGAATGGTGGCAGGGGCAGATGTAGCCGCATTCCCTCTTGCACCGGCTGGGCGCGACAGCAGTGGGTCAGCCAATAGCGGCCCCCTACAGGATTCGTAAACGGTAGGAAATGGTGGGGCACCCGAAAATGTCGCCGAATGGTCGCAATGTAGGGGCGACATACCATGTCGCCCGAAGTCTGTGCGCAAAGTGGGCGACCTGATTGGTCGCCCCTACGCCACGCTGATTTAATGTGACATCCGACATATTGATTTTGAAGCGATTATACTCGGGCGGAGGAAAACCAAGGTGCCTTTCAAGCAGTATATGCGCCGGGCATGGCCCCTGTATGCGATGCTCATCCCGGGCATCATCTTTGTCCTGCTCTTTCGCTACTACCCCATGTACGGTGTGGTCATCGCTTTCCAGGATTTCAGCCCAGCCCGGGGCTTCCTTGATTCGCCCTGGGTCGGCTGGGAGAATTTCGAGTTTCTTTTTTCCTTGCCGGCATTTGGGCGCATCTTCAGAAACACCCTCATCATCGCGGTGACGAAGATCCTGGCTGACCAAGTCGGGGCGATTTTGCTGGCGCTGTTGCTGAACGAAGCGCGCTTGCTGCTCTTCCGCCGCGCGATACAGACGCTAATCTACTTGCCCTATTTCCTGTCTTGGATTGTGCTGGGCGGCATCCTGCTGGATATCCTGGCTCCGCACGGCATACTTAATCAGGCAATTGGCAACTTTGGCTTATCGCCGCAGCTCTTCTTGGGCAGCAACGATTGGTTCCGCGGTACGATAATCCTGTCGGGATTCTGGAAGAATGTTGGTTTTTCCACCATCGTCTATCTGGCGGCGCTAACGGCGATAAACCCGGTCTTGCACGAAGCGGCCGCCATCGACGGCGCTGGGCGCTTCCGCCGCATCTGGCATATCACGCTGCCCGGCATCCGTCCCACCATTGTGCTGCTGGCGGCGCTGAGCCTGGGCGATGTGCTGCAAGCCGGCTTCGAGCAAATCCTGACTTTGTATAGCCCAGCCGTCTATAGCACCGGCGACATCATCGACACCAATGTTTATCGCGAGGGCTTGGTCTCGGCGCAGTACAGCCTGGCGGGGGCGGTGGGCTTGTTTAAGTCCTTCATCAGCTTCTTTCTTATTCTGTTGTCCTGGTGGCTGGCTGACCGCTACGCCGGCTATCGCATATTTTAGGAAGAAGAGATTAGGAAGCAGCGATGATCCGCGAAAACAGCTTATTCAGCCGCTTCTTCGATGGCTTCAATTATGTTTTTTTGAGCGCTTTCGCGCTGCTTTGCCTGGCACCGATAATCCATATCTTCGCCGTCTCGCTTAGTGGGCGCGCGCCGGCGACGGCGGGTTATGTTTCCTTCTACCCCATCGATTTCACGCTGGAGAATTACCAGGAAGTCATGGGCTCGCGCACCTTCTCCCGTTCCTTCATGATTTCTGTACTGCGTGTGCTAAGTGGCGCCAGCCTGAACATGATCCTGATTATTCTGACAGCCTATCCGCTGTCGAAGTCGCCGCGCGCCTTTAAGGGGCGGACGCTAATCATGTGGTTCTTCATCTTTGCCATGCTCTTCGATGGCGGTTTGATTCCCTCCTTCTTGGTTGTGCGCAGCCTGGGGCTGCTGAATACGCTGGGGGCGCTCGTCTTACCCAATGCCGTGCCCATCTTCAGCGTGATTCTGATGATGAACTTCTTCCGCGCTGTACCCAAGGAGCTGGAAGAATCGGCTGTGATTGACGGCGCGTCGCACTGGCGCGTGCTCTGGCACATTTATATTCCGCTGTCGCTGCCAGCCATCGCCACCTTGACGCTGTTCGCGGCGGTCAACCATTGGAACGCCTGGTTTGACGGCTTGATATACATGACCGACACCGCCAATTATCCCATGCAGACCTTCTTGCGCACGGTGGTGGTGGAGCTGGATTTGACCAATGTGGGCATCGACCCGCGCGATTTGCAGCGCCTTTCCGACCGGGCAATCCGCGGCGCGCAAATCATCGTGGCGACAGTGCCGATTCTGGTGGTGTATCCATTTTTGCAGCGCTATTTTATCTCCGGCATCCGGCTGGGCGCGGTCAAGGAGTAGTTGGTTATGCATTGGCCTCACCCCCATCCCCCGGCCCCTCTCGCCATCTCTATGGCGAGCATCCCCACTAGGAGGGAAGGGGAGAATGGCGTCGTCAGACTCGACCAAGTTTGTAGGCTGCGGGCCGACAACTTTGTGGTTTTTCTAAGTCCCTCCCTCCTTGTGGGGGAGGGATTTAGGGTGGGGGGATAGCGTGAGCATCCAACCCGTCTTTGGCAACAGCGTTTTCCCTTTCGGTACACACGTCTACCGCGAGCCCTGCCTGGACTTGGACGGCGTCCTGCGCGATCTGCCGCTGCTGAAGCGCTACGGCTTCAACATGATCAAGATCCAGGAGCACTGGTCGGCCGACGAACCTCAGGAAGGCGTCTACGATTTCTCGCGGGTGGAGCAAGTTCTGCGGCGCGCAGACGAACTAGACCTGGGCGTCTATCTCGGTTTGACCATGGAGCAGGCGCCGGCTTGGCTTTGGCGCAAATTCCCCGATTGCCATTTTGTCTACAGCGACGGCAGGCGGCACAATCAGCCGGCGCAGTACACCATCCCGATGGACGGCAAGCCGGGCCCCTGTTGGGATCACCCCGGCGCGCGCGCGGCGGCGACGCGTTTCATCGCCGAATTGGCGCGCAGGCTTGGTCAATACAAGAACATCTGGGCTTGGAATACCTTTCAGGAGATCGGCTATTGGCCCAATTCCGCTGGCAAGCTCGGCTTTTGCTATTGCCCGCATACGCTGGCGCGCTTCCGCGAATGGCTGCGCGATAAGTACGGCGCGCTGGCAAAGCTGAACGCGACCTGGCGGATCAATTACGCTGACTGGGACGAGGTGGAGCCGCCGCGCCGCGAAGAACCGCTGGCGCCTTTCATCGACTGGCGCTATTTCATGGACGATGTCACTATGACGCGCCAGCTTGCTTTTAAGACAAATGCCCTGCGCGAGAACGACCCCTATCTGCGCCCGGTATTCAGCCATGCCGATACGCCGCGTGTCGGCTCGGGCGCGGAGTGGCGCTGGGCGCGGACTGGCGATTTCTTCGGTACCAGCAACTATCCCAAATGGAACAACGGCCACCCCTGGGACGATCCGGTCGAGAGCGAAGCGGGGGCGCTGCGCTACGAAATCTGGGAAGAGATGATGCTCTGCACCGATCTGGCGCGCGGCAATAACGGGCGCGATCGCGCGCTTTGGGGCGCCGAGTTCCAGGGCGGGCCTATCTCGACCTCGCTGCATTATGGGCGCAAACCGACAGCCAATGACCTGCGCGTCTGGATGCTGTCCGGGCTCGCCTGCGGCATGACCGGCATCAGCTTCTGGAATCACCGGGTGGAGCGCTTTTGGAAAGAAGCGTACGGCTTCGGCTTGCTTGACCCACAGGGCGACAGCAGCGAACGCATGACAGCGGTCAGCCGCATCGGCAAGGCGATACAGCGCCAGGGTGAGTTCTTCGCGCGATCACAACCGCCGCGCGCGCCTATCGCCCTGCTGATCAACGAAGACCTCTACCATTTCTTCCAAGCCTGCAACGGCGAGGTCATCCATCACTATCGCTACAATATGCGCGGCTGGTACGCGCGGCTGTGGCGATTGGGTTTCCCGGTCGATTTCCTCGATGCGCATGAGGTCGCTGCGGGCGAGCTGGCGCATTACCAGGCCGCTATTCTGGCGATGCCGCTCAGCCTCGACGCCGATTACTTTCGGCATCTGGAAGCCTTCGCCATGGCTGGCGGCACGCTTATCACGGAAGCTTGCCCCGGCCGCTGGGACAAATACGGCTGGGGCACGGCGACGCAATTGGTCGACGGCGGCGAAGCCTTTTTTGGCGCACAGCATAAGGAGCTCGTCATGGTGAAGGAGCCGGGCGCCGCCTCGCGCTGGATGCCCGGCGAGCGCCACTTCGGCGAGTTTGATCCGCCCGCTCTGCTGGCAGGCTGCGGGACATTCGCTGGCTTGCAGGCGCGGGCCAACTTTTTCAAGCAGACGCTGCGCGCGACAAGCGGCGAACCCATCTTGACGCACGGGCCCGATGTCGTGGGCCTGCGTAACCGGGTCGGGGCGGGCCAGAGCGTCTTGCTTGGCAGCTTCCTCGGCTTTAGCGCGCTGGCTTATCAAGCCGCCGACGGCGATAGCGACGCTTTTATTGAAGCGCTGCTGGGGACGGCCGGCGTCTCGCCCGACCGCTGCGGACCGCTGCTGCGCCGCCGCCGCGGCCTCGATGATCGAGAGGCTTGGTTCTTCATCAATCCGAATCCCGCGCCGGTGACTGAGACGATCGGCTTGGAAGGATACGCGGACGCGGTTGATCTTCTGGGCGACAATCTTATCAGCCAAGCGGATGACGAGGTGACAGTGCGTGTGGAAGGCGCAAACCTGGCTTGCCTGCTGCTTTCGCCGTTATGACGGCATTTGTTTTTCTCTGTGCCCTCTGTGTCTCTGTGGTGAAAAATAGAAAAAATACAGGATGAATCATGAAAATCACTCGCATCGACTGCCACGTTCTGCTTGTACCCGAATTCCAAAGCGAGGCTTGCTCGTCCGCGCAAGACAACCTGGTTGTGGAAATCCACACCGACGCCGGTATCAGAGGTATCGGCGAGACCGATGTCAACCCCTGGATCGCCCGCGCCTGCATCAAGGCGATAGGCACGCATATCATGGGCTTGGGGCTGGAAGAGATGCTGCTGGGCCAAGACCCGCTGCAGCCGGAAGCCATCTGGCGCAAGCTCTACAGCGGTTCCAAGATGAACGGCCGCCGCGGCGCGCTGATCTGCGCTATGGGCGCCATCGACATGGCGCTTTGGGATATCAAGGGCAAGGCGCTGGGCCTGCCGATTTACAAGCTGCTCGGCGGCGCCGTCAAAGACACCATCACGCCCTACGCTTCGCTGCTGCCCACTGGCGATACGCTGGCTGAATATCGCGGCTCGCTCAAAGCCAAGCTGGTGCAAGCCCGCGACTTCGGCTTTAAGGCGGCCAAGCTGGAGATCTGCATCAACGGGCCCTACACGCACAACGCCCTGCAAGAGCATGACGATCATATCGCCGGCATTGTGGCCGAGTGCCGCGACGCCGTTGGCGCCGAGATGACGCTGATGGTCGATGTCGCCTATGCCTGGGATGACGCGCGCGCAGCCCTGCGGGTGATTAAGCAGTTAGAACCCTTCGACCTCTTCTTCCTGGAGACGCCCATCAATATTGATGACCTGGAAGGCTACGCCTATATTTGCGACCATTCGCCGATTCGCATCGCCGCCGGCGAGTGGCAGAATACGCATTGGGAATTCATCGACCTGGCGCATCGTGGCAAGCTGGATGTCCTGCAGCCGGACGTGGGGCGCGTCGGCGGCTTCACTGAAGCGCGTAAAGTGGCGCAGTTGGCGGCTGACTACGGGCGTCTAATTGTGCCCCACTGCTGGAAAACCGGCATCGGCATCGCCGCCAGCGCGCACCTGGGATTCGCCACCGACTGTTGCCCCTTCATCGAGTGGCTGCCGGCGCATTTGTCCGAGTCTGCGCTGCGCGATGAATTGGTCGCCGATGAGATCCAAATGGTCGACGGCGAGATCCAACTGCCGCAGAAGCCCGGGCTGGGCATTGAGCTCAACCGCGACGCGCTTCGGCGCTACACAGTTGACTGACGGACTAGACCGCGACAGCCGCCCGCAGCGTGTTTCTAGCTGCCAAGCCCCACCAGTTCGCGGCTGACGTCGTACAGTTTTGCCGCCTGCGCGCCGTCATGCGCATTGGGATTGGGCGAGCGCATGGGCCAGCCGCCGGGCCAATATTTACGATCAGCGTAGAGGATGCTGTTCTGGCTAAAATAAGCGCCGTTATGCTTGGGGGCCTCAGCGTCCAGCAGGCAATGCAGCGTCGTCTGCGCGCCGTCTGCGGGTGACATGATGCCCAGTAAGCCGCTGAAGGGCCTCGACAAGAGATTTATCGCGCCTCGCAGCCAGCCCGGCATCACTTCCGCTCCAAAATTTGAGCGTATCCAACCCGGATGGACCGAGTAGGCGGTGACATTCGTCCCGTCCAAGCGGCGGGCGAGTTCCTGGGCATGCAGGAGGTTCGCCAGCTTTGACTGCGCGTAAACCGCTGTGGCGCTATAGGGCCTGCGCTCATACTGCAGGTCCTCGAAATCGATGGCGACCGCTGGACTGCCGCGCCCGGCGTGAACAACGCTCGATAAGCAGACGATGCGCGCCGGGGCACTGGCTTTTAAGATATCAAGCAGCAATTCCGTCAGCAGAAAATGCCCCAGATGGTTGGTGCCAAATTGGATCTCAAAGCCGTCTTCCGTCAGCCCCTGCGCTGTAACCAGGCCGGCGTTATTGACCAGCCCGTCCAAGCGAGTGTGCTTGCTTAGAAAGGCGGCGGCAAATTGCCTCACCGAATCGAGGCTGGCCAAATCCAGCTTCATGACTTCGGCGGAGCCAGGCAAGCCAGCAAAATCCGCGAAGGCTGTTTCGCCCGCGCTAACCCGCCGGCAGGCGCCAACCACATGCGCGCCTTGGCGGACCAATTGCCGGCTGGTCGCCAAACCAGTTCCGGAGTTCGCGCCGGTTACGATATAGACGCGTCCGCCAAGTTCCTTGCGCAAAAGTTGCGGATCGCATCGGAGTGTCTTGGGCATGCTCTCACCTCGCTTCAAGCTGTCTGTTGGTCAAATTCGTTGACCCCGATTATTGATGCTAGACTATTGACGCTAGACCGCGACAGCCACAGCCGCCGCTTGCAGCGCTGCTTTTATCGCCGCTCGCTGCTCGGTTGAACTCGCTGGCATCGGCATGCGCGGGATGCCGGCCGGGCGACCCTGCAAAGCCAGCGCCGTCTTGACGTTGGCGGGCAAGTTACTATTCTCGTCCATGATGGCGTTCCAGATCGGCAGCAGCTTGAGATGCGTCTCGATCGCGCCCGCGTTGTCCCCCGCTTGAACTTGATCCCACAACTTGACGCAGAGCTCCGGCGCGGCCGTCAGAATCGCGGCGATGGCGCCGTGCGCGCCCAAGGCGAAAGAGGGATAGAGCAGGGCGTCCACCGCCGACATAATCACGCCGGCATTAGCCGATGTCATCAGCAAATCGGCCAGCAGCTTGAGATCGCCCGCGCTCTGCTTGACGCCGATGAGACCGGGGATCTCGCGCATCATCCGGTCGAGCAGAGCCGGCGAGCAATAGGACCAGGGCACGACATTGTAAACCATGACCGGCTGAGCCGCTTGCTCCGCCAGCGTGGCGAAGTGCGCGAACATGGTTTCGTCCGAGGGGCGGAAGAGATAGTGCACCGGCGTCACTTGCAGGGCGGCGACATCGAGGTCGGCCAGTGCCTGCGCCTTCTCCAGCGCTTGCCGCGTGCTGTCGACGATGATGCCAGCGATGACGGGAACGCGGCCGTCCGCGACTTCTATCGCCGCGCCCACGACGCAGCGTAACTCGTCGGTCGTCAGCGTGTGCCCCTCGCCGGTGCTGCCGCCCACCGCCAGGCCGTGCACGCCGGCCGAGCTAATCAGATATTCGGCTTCCGCGCGCAATAAGGCCTCGTCGATTGATTCGTCCGCGTGGAACGGCGTCGCCATCGGCGGAACAATGCCCTGAATCTTCATGTTGGTCCTCGCTCGCCTGCGCTTGCTTTGCGCTGCTTTGGTATCTCTACAGCAGTGTATGCCTGTTTACTTGGATGTTCAATGTTTTGGTCGCTGCAAAGTCGTCAGCCGCGCCGGGGCTTTCACGCGGCGGAGGGTTCCGCGGTCACGACATCGCGCTTGCCGAAATAAATCCACAGCAGCCACAGTGTTATCGGGATGATCAGCAGCCCGCAGCCGCGCACCAAGACGCCGCTCACGCCCATCGAGGTGTCGATCAGCCAGCCGGTTGTGCCCGACGCGACGGCCGAGAAGAGCGTGTACATGGCGAATTCTGTGGAGAAGACCCGCCCCCGCACTTGATTGGGCACGATTTGCAGCAGCAGTTGCGTGCCCAGCACCCAAATCAAGCCGCCGCCGATGCCGCGCAAGAAGGCGCCAAAGAGGATGACCGGGAATGAGATCAAGGTCGCCGTTACGATGAAGCCGGCCAGCGAAAATACGTAGCCGGCCGCGATCGCCAGCCGCAGATGCCGGTCACGATCGCGGGCCCAGTTGCGCCCCAGAATCGGACCAATGCCGGAGCCGATGCCCGACATGACGTAGATCAAACCCAGGCTGATGCTGCCGCCTTCGCCGATGGGGAAATAGCGCTCGGCAATCGCGACTTGCACGACCTGAAAAAAGCCAATGACCAGCAACCCCAGAACGCCTTTGTGAATGGCGATAGAGAAGGTATCAATATGCCGGCGCAAGTAAGCCAGGCCGTCTAGATACTGGCGGATGCCCGCCATGATGGACTTGTCGGAACCGCCCTTCAGTAGTGATTGATAAGGCATGCGCAGCAAGATCAGCGCGCTGACCAGGAAGGTCACGCCATCGATGACAAAGGCCGGATAAACCCCCACTACGCCCGAGACCAGCCCGCCCAGCGCGGCGCCAAAAGCCAGCATCACCGACCATGTCGCCGAAGACAAGGCGTTGGCGACGCCCAGCTCATGCGGCTTGGTGATATCGGGCAGGATGGCGTTCCAGGCCGGGAAATAGAAGCCTTGCGCGGCGCTCTGAATCGCCGTCAGCACATAGATCAGCCAGACCTGCTGCGGCTCCCGCACCAGCACAAAACCCAGCACGACAAAGCAGCGCAGTACATCCGTGGCGATTACGATGGCGCGGCGATTGTAGCGATCGGCCACTACGCCGGCGATGGGGCTGACCAGAAATGGCGCCAGCATGCGCACCACAAACAGCCCGCCTACTGCCGTGCCCGACTGCGTCAACGCGGCGATTAAGGAGGCCGAGGCGATGAGGTTGAACCAGTCGCCCGTGAGGCTGACGACCTGCCCCGACCACAAGTAGCGAAAGGAGCGGTTGCTGCGGATCAGCTTCCAGTAGCCGGATTGTCTTGCGTCGGACGCTGCCAAAATATGCTCGCAATCGTATGCGCGCGCTGCGGATCCGCTTCGTTGCGGCTCTGCTCGCCGGCGCGTCATTATATACCCAAGTCGGCGCAGACGCACCCGTTGGTTCGCCTTCAGCCGGCCGCGGATGGCCTGAGCCACTATACCATTTTATTCCGCGCCAGATTCGGTAAGATGGTGGCGGCCGCCGGGCGTGGCGGCGCGGTTCCACGACAATAGCGGGAGTAAGGGTATGCGAGTTTTTATTGCGGGCATCGACGGCTATCTGGGCTGGCCGCTCGCTATTCATCTGAGCGCGCACGGGCATCAAGTCGCTGGCGCTGATTTGCTGCTGCGGCGCGACTGGGTGGCTGAGGTCGGCGGCGTCAGCGCGCAACCCATCGGCAGCCGCGAAGAACGCCTGCTCGCCTTTGAAGAGAAATTTGGCCAGCCGCTGGACTTCCGCGTTGGCGATTTGACCGATTACGCCTTTGTCAAAGACCTGTTCGAAGCATTCCAGCCTGAGGCTGTTGTGCACCTGGGGCAAATGCCTTCCGCGCCCTATTCCATGATCGACCAGGCGCACTGCGTCTGGACCCAGCAGAACAATGTCGTCAACAATCTCAACCTGCTCTGGGCCATCAAAGAAGTTGTGCCTGATGCCCACTTGGTGAAGCTGGGCACCATGGGCGAATACGGCACGCCCAATGTCGATATCCCCGAGGGCTTCTTTGATGTCGAGTTCCGCGGGCGGAAAGACCGCCTGCCTTTCCCGCGCCAAGCCGGCAGTTGGTATCACCAGAGCAAAGTGCACGATTCCCACAATACGCATTTCGCCTCCAAGATTTGGGGCTTGCGCGCGACCGATATCATGCAGGGCGTGGTCTTCGGCACGCGGATCGCCGAGATGGGCGCTGATGAGCGCTTGCGCAGCCGCCTCGATTTCGACCAGTGTTTTGGCACGGCCATCAACCGCTTCTGCTGCCAGGCGGTCATCGGCCACCCCTTGACGCTCTTTGGCAAGGGCAAGCAGAAGCGCGGCTTCCTGCCCTTGACCGACTCGGTCACTTGCCTGCGCCTGGCGGTTGAGAACCCGCCCGAATCAAGCGAATTCCGCGTCTTCAACCAATTTGAAAACGCATACACCATCACCGAGCTGGCGCTCATGGTGCGAGAGGTGGCGACGGACATCGGCTTGGCGGCGGAAATCCGCCAATATGACAATCCGCGCGCGGAAATGGAAGAGCACTACTATCAGCCCGATCGGCAGCACCTGATCGATCTGGGTTATCAGCCCACCCGCGACATCAAGGCGGTGATGAAGCAAATGATGCTTGACCTGCTGGACAACAAAGATCGCATTGAAGCGCATAGTGATGTGCTGATCCCCGATATCCGCTGGGGCGGGGGGCGCAGGCGCTCCGAGGTTATCGGGTGAGCGCTGTCAAAATATTGCAATCTCGCAAATCACAGAGGATCGGTCTGTTTGTAAGCACGCTTGCGGTTGCGCTGCTTTTGATTCTTACAATTCATAATACGCCGGCTCCGACAATTGATCTGGAATACGCTGCGACATCAATCCGGATCGTCGCGGATCGGGCTTGGACTTTTTTTCCCGGCGACTGCGTAAATCTATCTTGGGAAATGGAAGGTATCCAGTCGCTCTACATCAATGACTACGGCCGAATCGGCCGCGACAAGATGATATTCTGTCCAGCTGTCAACGCGACTAGTTCGATCATTGAAGTCACAGCTCAGAACGGCATATATCGAAGGCTAGAGCTTGAAATACAGCATTTGCCTGATTTGCTCTTCTATTTGCTTGCCTTCGTTGCTTTGCTTGGGTCAGGTATGCTCAGCTTGTATTTCCTAAAAGTGTACAAGCTAGACCGTCCGTTACCGATTAAGTCGTTCTTGATCGTGCTACTGATGTTGTTTGCGCTTGGCGGCGCCATCCGCTTGAGTCCTGTTCGTCAGCCGCTGATTGACGAAAATAATGGAAACGTCGCTGTTCGTTTCTGGGCGGAGCGAGACCGCATCATATTTCCACACGAATGTCTTGACGTCGGCTGGTCCGTCAGCGGAGCGCAGGCACTACAGTTTAACGGTAATGATTTGAGCGGCGCAGGCAACCCGGGCAGAGCTGCGCATTGCGCGGGTGATGGCCAGGCAGCAATCCTTGAAATCGTCACCAACGAAGGTCTAAGCAAGCGCTACACCTTGGATATTGAATCGCTGTTTCCGGAATCACAGCAGCCGCCGGATTTTGTGACTTGGTCAATCTTTGCATTCTTAGTCAGTTTCATCGTATTTTCGCGCCATGCCGTAGACTTTGTCAGCAGATACAGACAGGGCCGCCATTCTGCCGATTACTCCGCAGCGCTCGGCTGTTTCGCATTTGTCATCGCGCTGTATTTGCCCTTTGGCTTTGACAGCATAGCGCATTGGGAAAACCAGATTCTGCACAGCTACATTGAAGGCGGTTCGCCGGGCTTTTATGATGCCGAGCTGGTTACGCGCTTCATGATGCTGGCAATTCGTATGCCGGCCTACTGGATTAACTCCGAATCATTCATCGGATGCAATCTGGTGAATTGTCTGATTCTGGCAGGCACGACGATTTCAGTCTACGGCACCTTGCGGCTACTCCGAGTTACGCCGTTATATGCGTTCCTCATCGCAGTCTTATTTATATCATATCCTGTTAATCCAATGTTGCTGTCAATGCGTTCGATGTTGTTGAATCTAAGCAGACTGTCCTTTGTAGTTGCAGTCTACTTCATTCTTGATTTCAAGCGAAATCCAAGCCGACTCACGCTAGTTTGCTGCTGGTTGGCTTTAATGTATAACGTCTACACCTACGAAACGGCTTATCCGCTCATCCTGATCGTACCTTTGCTGTGGTGGCTTACGCGCTCAACAACGTTTCGCCACAATGTCATTCTGACGATCATGTGGTATTTGATTCCACTATTCAAAATTGCGTACATGGTGCTGCTCTACATGACCGGTCGCGACTTTTACCAATCAGGCTTACTGCGTGGGGGATCGCAAACTCAGGGGACTATTCAGGAGATCTTCGCGGCAATCATTGAAGCAACGCGAAAAGTCATTGCATATAGTTTCATTGAAGGTTGGCAAGACGCAATAAAGTTTATTGAGAGTAATCTTTGGTGGGGTTATATCCTGATACTGCTTGCCCTTGCAGGCGGCGTCGCCTGGTATCTTGTGAGGCAGTCAGACAATTCGCAATGGCCCACCACTCGCGACATCGGCAGGTACGTGCTAATTGGTTTCCTGCTGGTCCCAGTCTCTGCTGTCGCGCTGCTCTGGCTGCCACTCTATGCTGGCGATCTGTGGCGCCCATATCTATATGTCCCCTTGGGCGCGGCTGTTGCGCTCTTTGGCGTTGTGCTTGCAGTAACCACGCCTATTCGTAACTTGAAGCATCGCAATCTGGCTGTGATCGCGCTTAGCCTGGCTCTTCTGGTTCCGGCGGCGTCGCGTCTGCAATTGCAAGGGCGTGGTTTCGTCGAAAGCGCCGACCGGAAAGCCAGAATACTGCATCAAGTGCTTGAAATCGCGCCTAGCGTGGAGCCCACAACACAGCTCCTCATCGTGACGCCGATGGAAAATGAAGCATTGAAACAACTGGGCATCTTTGAATTCATTCACTGGGATATGATCAACAGCGCATTTTATGTTCTGTACGGCGACACGGCTCCCGAGCGAGCGTATTTCTGCCTGTCTTGGCGTATCTGCAGCACCCGAGAAGGTGAGGAAACTATATTCAATTCGGAGACCCCAGGCGAATTGTTGCAGAGGACGCTGGTCTTCAAGTTGACCGAGGACCTTGCAATTGAACTCGTAAATGACCCGGTCGAGCAGTTTGCATTGAATATTGAAGTCAATTACGATCCAGGCCTGCTGTTTGACCCTGACGCTCCACTCCCGCTACGAGCGGAAACCATGCTTGGTCCAGCGCTCCATCGCTGAAACTGCGCCAGCCGCTCATTCAGCGCAGGTGAATTCTGTGCAATAAACGGCATGTTGTTACATTGAAAACAGACGAGGAAAGTCCTTGATGCCGCACAATCCCGTACTCCTGATCATCCTGGACGGCTGGGGAATCCGCACGGCGGAAGCGGGCAACGCCGTCGCCCAGGCCGATACGCCCAATTTCGATCGCTGGCTGCAAACGCGCGAGCGCGCCATCGTGCATACATCGGGCGAGCACGTGGGCTTGACGCCGGGCCAGATGGGCAATTCCGAGGTCGGGCACCTCAACCTGGGCGCCGGCCGCATCGTCTACCAAGACATCTCGCGCATCGCCAATGCCATAGCCGAGGGGGAACTCGCGGATAATCCCGCGCTCCAGAGCGCCCTGCGCGCCCTCAACGACAGTGGCAAGCGCCTGCACCTGATTGGCTTGCTGGGCAGCGGCGGCGTACACAGCCACTCCGACCATCTCTACGCGCTGCTGGATATCGCGCGCCGGCACGACATTGACCCGCTGCTGCATCTAATCACCGACGGGCGCGACACGCCGACGCAAGCCGGCATCGATTTCTGCGCCGAATTGCTGGACAAAATCGCCGAGCTGGGTTGTGGACGAGTAGCCACCGTCAGCGGCCGCTACTACGCCATGGACCGCGACCAACGCTGGGAACGCACGCGCCAGGCTTATGACGCCATGGCATTTCGCCGTGGCGCCATGGACGCGCCCGATGCCATCAGCGCGATACAAGCGTCTTACGACAGCGGCATCACTGACGAGTTCATCCCGCCCACTGTCATCGGGCCAGGCGAGGGTATGGGCATGGCGGCCGGCGATGTCTTGCTCTGTTACAATTTCCGCGCCGACCGCATGCGCCAGCTGGCACAAGCCTTCATCATGCGCGATGTCGCTAACGCGGCTGATATCCAGATCATCGAAGATCTGCGCCTCATCACCATGACCGAATATATGGCGGGCTTGACCGATGAAGTGCTCTTCCCGGTCGAGCTGCTGAGCAATACGCTGGCGGAGACGCTAAGCCGCGCCGGCATGACGCAGTATCACAGTGCCGAGACCGAGAAGTACCCGCATGTGACCTTCTTCTTTAATGGCCGCAACGAGACGCCCTTCCCCGGCGAAACGCGCCATATCGTGCCTTCGCCCAAGGTCGCCACCTACGACTTACATCCGCAGATGAGCGCGCGCGAATTGACCGAGGCCACGCTGAAGCGCTTGGCTACCCGCGCCGATGATTTTCTGCTGCTCAACTTCGCCAATCCGGACATGGTCGGGCATACTGGTTCGCTGCCGGCGGCGATCCAAGCCGTCGAGACGGTTGATGACTGTGCCGGGCGGCTGGTCGAGGCGGTACTGAATCTGGGCGGCGTCGCCATCGTCACGGCTGATCACGGCAACTGCGAGCGTATGATCGACACCGTCACCGGCCAGCCGCATACCTACCACACCGTTGGTCCGGTCTCGCTCTTTGTGATTGACGCGGAGAACCGCTACGACTTGCGCAGTTGGGGCCGGCTGGCCGATGTCGCCCCAACCGCGCTGGACTTGCTCGGCCTCGCGCAGCCGCCCGAAATGACGGGTACGAGCCTGATTCGCGCCAGGCGGGATGCGCAGCCTGCGTCGTAGTTGCTCCGCCTCAACCCGGCTAGCCGAGCTTGCGCCGGAAGTACGTAATCATCTCATCATAGGCGTCGGTGGCGACGTCATCGCGGCTTAGTTCTCCGTCTTCAAGCATGAAGCTGTGCGGCTCGTTGGCGTAAACCTTGAGCTCAAAATCGGCGCCGGCCTCGCCAAGCGCGGTCGCATAGGCATAGATGCTGGCGATGGGGCTGGGGCGGTCCGCTGTGCCGTGAATGATGAGCATAGGCGCTTCGAGTTCGTCGACCAAATCAGCCGCTGTGACGGGGTCGCCAAAATTGGGGAAGCCATACCAAGCCACGCCCGCGCCAAATGCGTCAATCTGCGGCATGAACAGCATGGTATAACGCCCGCCCGCGCAGAAGCCGGTCAAGCCAATCCGCATCGGGTCGACATCTTCACGCGCGCTCAGATAGGCGATGCTGTCTAGCAGTAACTGCTCTACATTCGCGTCAGTTGGGCTTTGTTCAAACGTTTGCCAACCGATTGCCAAGACCACGAAACCTTCAGCGGCGAATGCATCCGTCATGTCGCGGTAACCTGGCTGCAGGCCGCGGAAGGAATGAATCAGCACTACCGCCGGGTAGACCCCAGCGTCCGCTGGATAGGCAATATACGACTGATAGGCTTGCCCGTCGCTCATCACATCGATGTCTTCGCTAGTGATTGCCAAAACCTCGTCATGCGCCAGCGAAGTCAGCTGCAATGACAGTATGATAATCAAGAGCAACACGTATTTGATTTTCACCGTTTAGTCCTTATCATCTCATTTGTGGATCAGACGCGATCATAACATAACGCAAGTCCAAGCGGTATTGCCTATGGGGAGTGTCGATTCGGTGAAGTAGTGAATTTGGTGGATATAATTTTCTTGGCGAAGGCCACACAGTTATGTTCACCGCAGTAGATCGCAAGTCACGACTTGGCTCACAAAATAAGGTAGATTTGTAGGGGCGAGTCATCGGCTCGCCCGTCGATAACATGGCTCCGCACTTTCGGGTGACTTGATACGTCGCCGCTACAAATTTCGACATGATTGCAGATGGAATTTAGCAAGTTCAAAAAAGAGAACGCTGAGTCTTTCTTGAGTTGACGGCGCAAGTTTCATGTCCACGGAGATAGCCACTCCCGGCCTATGCGCGGTTCGCTGTCTTGGCCAGCGGCGGAGGATGAAGAAGGCGAGCGATGAACCGGCGAGACAGCCTGCAAGCTATCAAAGACAATCCCGATGTCTCCGTCCTGATTATCGGCGGCGGCGTCAACGGCATCGGCCTCTTGCGCGATCTGGCGTTGAACGGCGTTGATGTCCTGCTGGTGGAGCGCGGCGACATCGGCGGCGGGACCAGCGCCGGCTCTTCCCACATGCTGCATGGCGGCATCCGCTACCTGGAAAACGGCGAATTCCGCCTGGTCAACGAGGCGCTGCACGAACGCGACCGCATGCTGCGCAACGCGCCCCATTACGCCAAGCCGCTGCGCACGACCATACCGGTTTTCCGCTGGTTCTCCGGCCTGCTGAACGCGCCGATGAAATTCTTGAACCTGCTTGACCGCCCCGGCGAGCGCGGCGCACTGGTTGTCAAGCTGGGCTTGAGCTTCTATGACTTCCTGGTTCGCAGCGACCGCCAGCTGCCCAAGCACGAATTTCGCCTGCGCCAAGCCGCCTTAAACGAGTACCCGCAGTTGAACCCGGCCATCGTCTGCGCCGCCAGCTACTACGATGCCTGGATGCCTTATCCGGAGCGCATCTGTTTGGAAATGGCGCTGGATGCCGAAGCCAGCCATGATGCTGCGCGCGCTTTGACCTATGTCAGCGCCAGCGCCGGCGACAGGAACAGCGTGACCCTGCGCGACGAACTATGCGGGGAGGAATTCCGCGTCCGCCCGCAGGTGGTGGTGAACGCGGCCGGTCCCTGGATTGACTTCGTGAACCGTGGCTTGGGGCGCGGCGAGGAGCGCTTCATCGGCGGCACAAAAGGCTCGCATCTGATCCTCGACCACCCTGAGTTGCTGGCGGCGGCGCGCGACAGCGAGATCTTCTTCGAGAACGACGACGGCCGCATCGTGCTGATTCTGCCTTATTTCGACCGCGTCATGATCGGCACCACCGACATCCGCCTCGACCAGCCCGATGAAGCGGTCGCCAGCGACGCCGAAATCGACTACCTGCTGGCTATGGTCGCTAGAGTCTTTCCCGGCATTCGGGTTAAACGCTCGCAAATTGTATTCACTTTCTCCGCCGTGCGCCCGCTGCCTTTTAGCGAGGGCGGCCAGCCTGGGAATGCGGGTCAGATCAGCCGCGACCACAGCATCCGCAGCCTGCCGGCCAATGCCGAGCGCGCCTACCCGATTCATTCGCTGATCGGCGGCAAGTGGACTACCTTCCGCGCCTTTGCCGAGCAGGCGGCCGATATCGTGCTGAAAGATCTCGGGCGACAGCGCCGGGCGCATACCCGCGACCTGAGCATCGGCGGCGGGCGCGCCTACCCGCGCGACGAAGCCGCTCGCGACCAGTGGCTGCGGGATGTGCAGGCGCGCTGTGATTTGCCGCTGGAGCGCTTGCGCCAGCTATTCGAGCGCTACGGCACACGAGCGGAAGCAGTCGCGGCCTTCATCGCGCAAGCGCAGGACAAACCGCTGGGCGCGCGCGCAGCATACAGCGAGCGGGAGATCGTATTTATCCTGGAGCGCGAGAAAGTGGCGCGGCTGGACGACCTGCTGTTGCGCCGAACGCTGATGGCCATGCTGGGCCAGGTCACCCCAGCGCTGCTGCATGAGCTGGCGGAGATCTGCGCGGCGACGCTCAAGTGGTCCGCTGAGCGTAAAGCTGCCGAGATCGAGCGCGCTGTCGAATTGCTGCGCGTCAAGCACCGCGTAGAATTGCGGGCGATTAGCTAATCCGCACCGCTGTTCCGCTGGCCGAGACCATCAGCATGCTGCCATTGGAGCCGATCGTCTCGTAATCCAGGTCGACGCTCAGAATCGCGTTGGCGCCCAATTGCCGCGCGTTGTCCTGCATCTCCTGGATGGCGATTTCTTTAGCCCGCCGCAATTCTTCTTCGTATGCTCCCGAACGCCCGCCCACGATATCGCGGATGCCGGCGAACATATCTTTGAACATATTGGCGCCCATGACAGCTTCGCCGCTGACAATGCCCAAGTAGCCCTCGACAGCATAACCCTCGACAGTCGGCGTTGTGGTTGTGATCATTCGCTTCACCTTGCTTTCCATGGTTTCCCTCACATATTCCGCGCGCAGTATTGTACTGGCAGAGTGGCGCTATGGCTAGCGTTGCGAAAAGAGCGCAGAGGCGAACTTACAAGTCGTCAATGTCGCGCATCCTTTACGGCAGCATCAGACGCAGCAGCCGCGCGGCCGCCGTCGCCGCCGGCAGCTCGCCATTGACCACCGCCGCTTCAAGCTCGGGCAGAGCAGCCTGGATCGCGGTGTTTCCGTACAGGCGCTCCCGCAGTTGCGCCTGCAGCTCGCTATGCAGCCAATCGCGCTGCTGCGATGCGCGCCGTTCCGCGAAGGCGCCGCTCGCCTGCGTTTGCGCCGCAAATTCGCCGATTGCGCGCCAAATCTCGTCGATGCCGTCGCCGCTATGCCCGGATGCGGTGAAAGCCCGCGTGCGCCAGCCTGCGGTGGCCGGCGCCACATAACGCAGCGACTGACTGAATTGCGCGCGCGCTGCCTGGGCCGCGGCGATATTGTCGCCATCGGCTTTGTTGATGACCAGCGCGTCGGCGATTTCGATCACGCCTTTTTTGATGCCCTGCAACTCATCGCCGGCGCCGGTGATCAGCAGCAGCAAGAAAAAATCAACCAGGGCGCGCAGCGTCACTTCGCTTTGACCCGTGCCCACCGTTTCCACCAGAATCACATCGTAGCCGGCTGCTTCGCAGAGCAAGATGGCTTCACGCGTGCGCCCGGCCACGCCGCCCAGGACGCCGCCGGTGGGGGAGGGGCGGATGAATGCCTTCTCATCGCGCGAGAGCCGCTCCATGCGCGTTTTGTCGCCCAGGATGCTGCCGCCGCTGATGCTGCTGCTGGGGTCGATAGCCAGCACGGCGACGCGTTTGCCGCGCTCGGTCAAGTAGCAGCCGAAGCTGTCGATGAAGGTGCTCTTGCCAGCGCCCGGCACACCGGTGATGCCGATGCGAAGCGAGCGACCGCTGTATGGCAGCAGGCGGCCCAGCAGCGCCTGCGCCAGGCTCCGATGTTGCGGGGCGGCGCTTTCGATCAGCGTGATGGCGCGGGCCAAGGCAGCGCGCTCGCCGGCCAGCACACCATGCGCGAGCGCATCCAGGTCGATTTGGCGCTGCTGTTGGTCGTCACTCATAGTCGGGCGCGGGTCGCTTGCATTCACCCATCTTACCGCATAGACATTATCTGATACACTTTGGGTGATACAGGTTCAACGAGGAGTATGAAGATGGCGCAATATCTATGGCAATCGTCGCTGACGGCGGCGGCATGGAAAGGCATCATGTCGGGAGACCAGTCGGCAATTTCTGGCGAACTGAGCAGTACGGCCGCTAATTTCGGCGGCAGTGTGCTCCACAGTTGGGTCGCTTTTGGCGAGAATGATTTCATCGCCCTGGTGGAGATGCCCAGCAATGAGAACATGGCCGCATTCGTCCTGGCGATGACGGTGAATGGTTTCTACTCTCAAGGCAAGACGACTGTTCTGTTGAGCGCGGACGAAAGCGGCGGGGCGCTGGGTCAAGCGGCCGCTTATCACAATCTCGGCTGAGCGGCGGGCGTCGTTCAGCCCAGTCGCCGATTCAATTCGTCCAGCACATTACGCGCCGCTGACGGTATCACCGTGCCGGGGCCAAATATCGCCGTAGCGCCCTGCTCAAAGAGGAAGGCGTGGTCCTGCGCCGGAATCACCCCGCCGATGACCACCATCATGTCGGCGCGCCCTAATTCGCCCAGCGCCCGCGTCAATTGCGGCAGCAAGGTCTTGTGCCCGGCCGCCAACGAACTGATGCCGACCACGTGCGCATCGTTTTCCACTGCCTGTTTCGCCACCTCGTCCGGCGTTTGAAACAGCGGCGCCATATCGACATCAAAGCCCATATCCGCGAAGGCAGTGGCGATGACCTTGGCGCCGCGATCGTGGCCGTCTTGCCCCATCTTCGCCACCATCAGCCGCGGCCGCCGGCCCTCGCGCCGGGCGAAATCGTCGCTCAGCTCACGCACAGCGGCTACTTCACGGTCGTCGCCGAATTCGCGGCTGTACACGCCAGTCACCGATTGCGCCAGGGCTTTGTGCCGTCCCCAGACCTGCTCCAGCGCCAGCGAAATCTCGCCATTGGTCGCGCGGGCCCGCGCCGCCTCAACCGCCAATGCCAGCAGGTTGCCGTCGCCGGTACGCGCGCAATCCGTCAGCCCGTCCAGCGCCGCTTGTACCGCCGCCTCATCCCGCTCTGCGCGCAGCATTTCCAACCGGGCGATCTGCGCCTGACGCACGGCTGTGTTGTCGACTTCGCGATAGGCGATGGGCGTGTCCACAGCCGGGCGGTATTTGTTCACGCCGATGATGACCTCTGCGCCGCTGTCGATATGGGCTTGCCGCCGCGCCGCCGCTTCTTCAATGCGCATCTTGGGCAGGCCCGTTTCCAGCGCCTTGGTCATGCCGCCCAGGGCTTCAATCTCCTGGATATGCCCCCAGGCGCGCCGCGCTAAATCCTGCGTCAAGCGCTCGACCAGGTAAGAGCCGCCCCAGGGATCGACTACATCGGTGATGCCGGTCTCATGCTGCAGGAATAGCTGGGTATTGCGGGCGATTCGCGCGCTGAAGTCGGTGGGCAGGGCGATGGCCTCGTCCAGGGCGTTGGTATGCAGCGACTGCGTGCCGCCCAGCACCGCCGCCATCGCTTCCAGGCAGGTGCGGATGACGTTGTTGTAGGGGTCTTTCTCTTGCAAGCTCCAGCCCGATGTTTGGCAATGCGCCCGCAGCGCCATGGATCTGGCATGCCGTGGCTTGAATGGCGCCACCAGCTTGGCCCAGAGCAAGCGCGCCGCCCGCATCTTGGCGATCTCCATAAAATAATTCATGCCGATGCCCCAGAAAAAGGACAGCCGCGGCGCGAAGGCATCAATGTCCAAACCCGCTGCCAAACCTGCGCGCAGGTATTGCAAGCCGTTTGCCAGCGTGTAAGCCAGCTCGATATCGGCGGTCGCGCCGGCTTCCTGGATGTGATAGCCGCTGATGCTGATGCTGTTGAATTTTGGCATTTCGGCAGCGCAGTAGGCGAAGATATCGGCCACGATGCGCATGGACGGCGCCGGCGGGTAAATATAGGTATTGCGCACCATGTATTCTTTGAGGATGTCATTCTGGATAGTGCCGGTCAGCTGGTCCGGCGCGACGCCTTGTTCTTCGGCGGCGACGATGTAAAACGCCAGCACCGGCAGCACCGCGCCGTTCATGGTCATGGAAACCGACATGCGCTCGAGCGGGATGCCGGCGAAGAGGGTCTTCATATCCAGCACGCTGTCCACAGCCACGCCCGCCATGCCGACATCGCCAACGACCCGCGGATGATCGGAGTCGTAGCCGCGGTGGGTCGCCAGGTCAAAAGCCACCGACAAGCCCTTCTGCCCGGCGGCCAGGTTGCGGCGATAAAAGGCGTTGCTCTCCTCAGCGGTGGAATAGCCGGCGTACTGTCGAATCGTCCAGGGGCGGGCGGCGTACATGGTGGGGTAGGGTCCGCGCAAATAAGGCGGGATGCCAGCGACAAAACCGAGATGCTCGACAGCTTCCAGGTCGGCGGCGGCATAAATCGCCTTGATGTCAATTTGTTCCAGCGTCCTCCAGGTGTCCTCGGCGGGCTGCTCGAGTGGCTCGGCCGCGTCAAAGGACGAGTCGTAATCAATCGTGCTGAAGTCGGGGCTGGTCATTATGCCTCCGCCCCGGCTTTTGATTGTGGACTTTTAAGAGCTTCCGCCAGGCGCAGCGGGCGCAGCGGATTTATGCTAATCACCCCGGGGCCTGCCTCGCCGCTGGTTGATTGTTCCGGCTGCTGCGACGCCGGCAGTGTCTCGGCTTCGTTGACGTAGGCGTTGGCGCCCACCAGGGTTGATTCACCAGCCGCCAGGTCCTGCCGGCGCTGCTCGGCTACGGCTTCGATCTGCGCTTGTATGGCGCCCGTCCGCAGCGACGCCAGCAGACCGCCTTGCGCTTCAATGTCCTGAAAGCGCGCCCAAGCCCGCCGCGCCAACTGGTCTGTCAGCATTTCGACATGCCAGGCGCCGCCGGCCGGGTCGATGAGCCGCGCCAGCTGCGTTTCTTCTTGCAGTATCAGCTGCAAATTGCGCGATAGCCGTCGGGAAAAGACGTCGCTCGTTCCCAGTGGCGCATCAAAGGCGGGCAGGCAGATGCTGTCGACGCCGCCCATTGCCGCCGCCAGCGCCTCGCTCGTCAAGCGCAGCAGATTGACATGCCGGTCGCGGCGGGTTTTATTGCGCAAGCCGCTGCGCGTATGCAGCCGCAAACGCTGGCTCCGCGCGGGCAGGCCAAAGGCTCGCAGCATCTGCGCCCAAAGCGACTTGATGGCGCGGAACTTCGCCAATTCCATGAAGAAGTTTTCGCCGATGCCCAGGAAAAGCTCCATCTTGCTCGCGACCATTTTGGCGTCAAGACCGCGGCCGCCCAGCTCGCGCAGATAAGCCGCGCCGGTCGCCATCGCCAGCGCCAATTCTTGCACGGCAGTCGCGCCGGCATCGTAGTATACGACAGCGCCAACAGCGATGCTGCCTAACTGCGGCGAGCGCGCGTCTAGGCGCTGAAGGTGCGCCGCCAGCGATTCGAAGGCGTCGGCGGGCAAGCTGCCGCTGCAGACAGCCGCGCCCAGCGGATCGTGCCCCACGCAGCCGCGCAGCCGCCTCAGCTCGTCCTGGCTGAGCGCCGCCTGCAGCAGCTCGTAAATTTCAGGCGCGCGCCCACCGCCTCGCAGGAGAATCGGGAATCGCTTCAAGTCGATAGCCGCTAGCGCCGTCCGTAAATCGTCGGCGTCATTAAGTCGCAAATTGCGGCTGATTGTGATTGCCGTTTGCCCGTTCGCCAGCGCCATCTTCAGCGCCGCGTTGAATGCCTGCGGCTCCGCAATGTCGATCTCGTTGGCGATCAGCCAGGCTTGGGCATGGATCCCAGCGCCGCGAAAATAGGGGAATTGACCGGGGGAGCTGTCCGTCGCAATAGCCGCGCCAACGTTATCCACATGTGGCAGCGGCTTAAGGTCAATGCCTTCGTAGCTGCGGCCGACCAGGCTCTCCAGCGGCCGCCCGCGCAGGGAAGCTCGCGCCGCCTCGACCCAGTCGTCGTAGCTCGCCGCGTCAAATTCAGCGAATAATGCCTCGGTCACAGCCTGCTCACAGCGTTCATCCGTCAAAGGTGGCGCAGATTATAGCGGTTGAAGCGGAGTCTTGGAATTGTGGCGCGCCGGTATCACCAGGTCACGCGCAGCGCGACGGGCCCGCGGAAGGAGATATTACGTGTGTATTCGATGGCTTGCCCGGCTGCCAGCTTTAACCCCGGCAGCTCTCGCGTCAGCGTCTCCAGCAGAATCGCCATCTCCAGCCGGGCCAACGGCGCGCCCACGCAGTAGTGGATGCCGTAGCCAAAAGCCAGTTGCTCTTTGAGGTTGTCGCGCTCGAACAGCATCTCATCCGGCTCAGGGAAGACGCACTCATCGCGATTGGCCGCATTCAGCATCAGCAGCAGGTTGGCGCCGGCCGGGATGTCGACGCCGGCGATGGTGCTGGCTTTCACCGCCTGCCGCCGCCAAGCGCAGACCGAGGGGTCGTAACGCATCATCTCCTCCAGCGCTTGCGGGATAGCGCCCGGCGCCGCGCAGAGCGCCCGCCACTGCTCGCGTTGAGACAGCAAGTGAAGCAGCGCGTTGTTGATTTGCGCCGTGGTCGTCTCGTGCCCGGCCACCAGCAGCGTGATCATGCAGCTGGCGATTTCGTTCAGCGTCAGCACGCTGTCATCGCCCGCCCGCAGGCGAATCAAGTCGCTGGTCAAGTCGTCTTGCGGTTCTCGCTCTTTCTCCGCCACCAAGTCGACCACGTAGCGCCAAAAGGGCAGCAGATTCTCCGTCATGGCGATTTGCTCAGCGGCGCTAGGGCGGCCGTAATAGAGCTTGATGCGGTTGCCAGCCCAGGCTTTGACCCGCGGCACATCGGCATCGGGCACGCCTAGCACATGAAAAAGAACATAAGCCGGATATTCGTAGGTCAGCTCGGCCACGATATCAAGCGGCGCGCGCCCGGCGATGCGTTCCACGCCGCACTCGGCGATATCGCGGATGGCGGGGGCGAAGCTCTTCATGCGCCGCGGGGTGAAGAGGCGATTGACCAAGGCGCGGATGCGACTGTGCCCCGGCGGCACATTATTGGACAACACCGGCTCTGGCGTATAGTCGCCGGCGGCCAGCATCTGCCGCACCGCGTCGGGGAAGGGCACGATGGGGCTGATGGTGTTGGCGGCGGTGTAGGTATCGTGGTCGCGGAAGATGGCTTTGACGTCCGCGTAGCGCGTGACCACCCAGTAGTCGATGGCCGGGCTGTAGAAGACCGGCTGCTCGTGGCGGGCGCGGGCGAGCAAGGGGAAGGGATCGCTCAGGTCGAGGGGGTCGAAGGCGGCGCTGAAGTCATTATGCGGACACTGTGCCTGATTCATGGTAAGGACACCATGCCTAATCGCTTCGATTGGGAAAAGGGAATAGCTGACGCTCGTCTTATGCGATGTTCTGTCATGCAGCCAAGGCTACTGCTCTGCCTCCATCACAAGCTGCCGAATCTCGGCTATGCTGATGTCGGTTTCATCAGATTTTGAGTAGATAGTAAGCAAGATGACGCGGTCGCTGAGCTGGGCGTAATAGATGACGCGGAAGCCGCCGCTCTTGCCGCGCCGCGCCGCTCGGTTGGGCAGGCGTACTTTGTAGACTGTGTAGCCAACGCCGGGCACCAGTTGACCGGGGCGTTCATCGTTCCGGATGCGCTGGAATAAGGGGCGCAAATCCACATGGATCGAGGGAAACCGGCGACGCAGCCTCTTGGTTCGATTGCGAAACCTAGGATGGGTGTCAACTTTCGTCGGCATCATCCATAGCTTCGCGTTCAAGCTCGTCAAGGAATTCCATCGCATCCTGGCCTTTATACCCGGCCAGCACATCGCGCAAGCCCTGGCGAATATCGTCCAAAATTTCTTCTTTCGTCGGGTCGCGATCGACGTCATCGGCCATGACTGTTTCCTGCGGGGCTGTTTTCAGCTTGGGTCCGTCCATTTTCATTCTCCAGGTCCACGAGATGCTCAACCGTCGTTGGCATCTCCGTACACTCTTTGCTGAAGCGCTTCTATCGCTTCCCGCGCTGGCAGCCCTTCCTCGCCAGCCAAGACATCGCGCAAGCCCTGGCGAATATCGTCCATGATTTCTTCTTTCGTCGGCTCGCGGTCTTCGTCTTCCGCCAGCGGATCATTTGCGACAACATCCGCCGAGTCCGGTTTCAGCTTCGGCGTTTCCATAGCATCATTTCCCTATGATTCCAAAGCGCACTATATCACAAATGAAAGGCGCGAATCAAGCGATGCCAGCTCTCCCCGCCGCGCCGCAATACTCATTCCGCGCGGAATGCGCTAAGATATGCGGCAACTTGCAGCGCTTTCAGGCTGTGACTTGTGGCGGAGCCTGCCTCGTGATAGCGGGCTTTTATAATGCGCAATTCATGTTGCGCGGAAAGGGAAAGCTATGCCGCTGAAACTAGGCATCATCGGCGCCGGGCGCATCGGCCGCGTCCACGCCAATACCTTGACGACAGGGATAGCCGCGGCCAAGGTGCTGGCTATCGCCGACATCTTCGCCGACTCGGCCAAAGCGGCCGCCGACGATTACGGCATCCCCGATTACACCAGCGATCCCGCCGAACTCATCCACAGCGGCGAGCTCGACGCCATTGTCATCTGCTCATCGACCGACACGCACTGCCGCTTCATCACCGAGGCGGCGGGCGCGGGCAAGCAGATCTTCTGTGAAAAACCCATCGCTTTCGATCTGGCGGAGATTGACGCGGCGCTGGCGGCTGTGGCAGAGAACGGCGTGCAGTTGCAGATCGGCTTCAATCGCCGCTTCGACGCCAACCACGCGCGCATCAAAAGCGCCATCGACCAGGGCGAAATCGGCGCGCCGCATACCATGATGATCATCAGCCGCGATCCGGCGCCGCCCCCGCTCGACTACATCAAGGTCTCCGGCGGCTTGATGATGGATATGATGATTCACGACTTTGACCTGGCCCGCTTCCTGCTGGGCGAGGTCGAGGAGGTCTACGCTATCGGCGATGTGAAAGTGGACCCGGCCATCGGCGCGGCCGGCGATATCGACACGGCCAAGGTGATGCTGCGCTTCGCCAATGGCGCAATCGGCACCATCGAGAACAGCCGGCAAGCGGTCTACGGTTACGACCAGCGCGTCGAAGTATTTGGCAGTGGCGGCGCAGTGAGCAGCGGCAACTGGCACCCCAACGCCGTCACTATCAGCGATGCCGGCAGCGTCCGGCGCGACCTGCCGCTCTACTTCTTCGTCGAGCGCTATATGGACAGCTACGCGGCGGAGATGATGGCTTTCGTCGACGCCATCGAGAGCCGCGCGCCCGTGCCGGTGGTGGGCAATGACGGGCGCGTGCCCGTGCTGATGGCGCTGGCCGGCATGCGCTCAATCGCCGAGAATCGGCCGGTGCGCCTGGATGAAGTCGAAGCTGGGCATACGCTGGCCGGGTCATAGCGCCGAATGAGCACCTACGAGAGCACATTGAATACCTGGCTGGCTGCCGTCTTAAGAGAGCGCGGCCTGGATGCGCGGGCGGAGAGCGGGCAGGGCGGCGGCAAACGCCTGGATGTCGAAGTCGCGATTGACGGGCTGAAGATCGCCCTGGAAGCGGAACAGGGCGTTTCCAAAGCCAAGCAAGCCTCCGCGATTAAGGATGCCGACAGCCGCCTGCATGATGACTTGGTCGATTGCGCGGTCGCCATTTGTTATCCGCCGGACCTGCGCACGGCGGCGGAGCTGGCGGAATGCCAACTGCTGCATACGCTGCGCACACACAAGGAACGCCCGCCCGCGAACAAAACGGCTTGGAAGATTGACGGCATAGCGCAACTGGTCAGCGTCATTCGCAAAATCCCCGACCAGCTTGGCGACCCCGACGAAATTGCCAATCGCCTCTCTTTCAGTTTGGATCGCGCTGTCGCCCGGCTCAGTGAAAGCCAAAAGCAGGATATAGCCGCCTGCCTGGATCTGCCGGCCGGCAAGCCCAGCAAAGTCGAGCCCGGCTTTGCGCTGACCAGCCGCTTCAATCAAGCCGCCAAGCGCGCCATGCTGGTCGTCGCCACCGCCGTCATGTTCCACAGCCAACTGGACAAACATCGCCACCTAATCAAGCCGCGCGATTTCGAGGGCGACTGGTCCCCCGCCAGCGCCAGCCAGTGCGCCGAGAGCGCTGATCCCATCGGCGCATTCTCCCAAGCCTGGAAATTATGGCTGGTGGTCGATTACAAGCCGATCTTCGACACGGCTCGCAGCGCCCTGCACGCGCTGGCCGGCTCGAACGAATTCGCCGCCGCCGTGCAAGTTGTGGCCCGCGCCTCCTTGCAAGTGACGCGCAACATCGTCGGCTTGCGGCATGATTTGCTGGGGCGCATCTTCCACAAAGTCCTGGACAGCGCCCGCTATGACGGCTCCTTCTACACCACGACCGCGGCCGCGACGCTGCTGGCGAACCTGGCTATCCGCGCGGACACGCTCGATTGGTCGGACAGCGCCGCCATCGCCCGGCTGCGGATCACCGACCCGGCCTGCGGCACCGGCACGCTGCTGATGGCGGCCGCCGAGCGCATCCGCGATTTGACCGGCGCGGCCGGCAATCAAGCCGAAGTCTCCCGTTTGCTCATCGAAAAGGTCTTGACCGGCTACGATGTCAACCTGACGGCGACGCACCTGGCGGCGACCACGCTGGGCTTGCTCTCGCCGACAACGACATTCGAGAATATGAAGATTTTCCGCGCTTTGCTAGGTGTGACCGGGACGGACGAAGGCCGCCGCGCCTTTCTCGGCTCACTCGAATTTTTGAGCCCGCGCAATCAACCGCGCCTGCTGCCCTGGCCCACCGGCGTCGAGCAAATCGAGACGCAAGCGGAAGTCGCCCAAGCCGAGCCCGCCGACCTGGTGATAATGAATCCGCCTTTTACGCGCGACAGCCTGCGCCATGACCAGTTCAGCCGCGCCGATGAGAAGCAGCTCAAAGCGCGTGAGAAGGAGCTATTTGCGGACCAGCCGGTGCATTTGTCGGGCGGCAGCAACGCATTCCTCGTTCTCGCGGACTATATCAATAAAAATGAAGGCGCAACGTTGGCCTCAATTTTGCCGCTCACTCTGGCGACAGATGCTTCTGGTCAGGCGATACGGGAGTTTATTTCTCGTGAGTATTTTGTGGAAACTATCGTTACGTCGCACGATCCAACGCGAATATATTTTTCGGAGAATACAAATATCGGGGAAATGCTATTAGTTTGCCGACGTCGACGTGCCGAGCAGCCCCCCCCCGAATCTGCGCACAAAGATCGTCAACTTGTACGAAAATCCAGCAACACCGGCCGAAGCGCTGGGGGTGGCACGGGATATTGTCGAGGAGAAAGTCGAACATATCAAGGGTACAGTGCAACGATGGCCCCAAGGGCGTATCGAAAATGGCAACTGGGGCGGGGTTCAGTTTCTTTCACCGTATCTATGCGAAAGCTTCATCAAGTTACATCAAGATCGTTTGTTCAAGACAAGGCAACTAGGTCAGATAGCGGAAGTTGGCCCAGACGGTCGAGGAATTAGGGGTGCATTTAAGAGATCGGAAGTTCCTGACACAAGTGCTAGGGTTGCCTTATGGGATCATAGGACGGACGTGACGCAAACTATGTTGACAAAATGGGATACATATATCTTACCAAAACCTGACCAAAAGCGGCGGGCATTCGCTCTATGGGAAAAACGCGGCAGAGTTCTAATATCATTTCGTATTTTCTTGCCAACAATTAGATGTATGTGTGTCATTATTCAAAGCAAAGTTTTAGGCTCTTCATGGGTACCATGTAAACCATACTCCAATCGAAATTTTGGAGAATTGTTGCTGGAGAAAGTTATATGTGTCTACTTAAATTCGACGATGGGTATTTTATCAATCTTAGGCAACCGAACAAATAAGAAACCGACCTATCCTAGAGTATCAATGGACGACCTGCGCCGCATCCCTGTGCCCGACTTCGACGCGTTGAGCGCAAGCCAAGTCACCGCGCTGGCGACGGCTTTTGACACGCTCTGCAAATTCACGCTGCTGCCATTGCCGCAGATCATGGCTGACGAAACCCGTCAGGCTCTGGACCGCGTGGTCACGGACGCGCTGGACATCCAGCCCGAAGTCGTCGCCAACATCCGCCGCGAGCTCAGCCGCGAGCCATCGATAACGGGAAAGCCTTATGAACCCTAGACCTTCTGACGCAATATTGGGGGTAAAATGACAGCTAAAATCTACGATTCCCTGCACATGGGGCGCAGTTCCATCGACCTCTATGCCAACGATATCGGCGCGGCTTTTGTCGACATCGACAGCTTCGCGGCATACGTCGGCGGCTCGCCCACCAACATCAGCGTGGGCGGCGCGCGGCTGGGGCTATCGACCGCGCTGCTGACCGCCATCGGCGCGGACCCGGTGGGTGATTTCATCTTGCATTTTCTCAAGCGCGAAGGTGTTGAGACGCGCTTCATCCCGCGCAAAGCCGAGCATCGCACTTCAGCCGTCGTGCTGGGCATCGAGCCGCCGTACAAGTTCCCGCTGGTGTATTACCGCGACAATTGCGCCGACATCAACTTGACGATTGACGATGTGCTGGCGGCGCCCATCAGCGATTGCCGCGTCTTCCAATTCGCCGGCACCAACCTGAGCCTGGAGCCCAGCCGCAGCGCCACCCTGTTCGCGGCCGAGCAGGCGCGTCTGGCCGGCGCGACGGTCGTCTTTGATGTCGACTTCCGCCCCGATCAGTGGCATGATGTGCGCGCTTTTGGCGTGGTGGCGCGGGGGGCGCTGCCCCTGGTTGATGTCGTCATCGGCACCGAAGACGAGATCAACGCCGCCCTGCTTAGCGATGTCGCGCAGATGAACCTGACGCACTCGCAGATCTCCGACGCCAAAGTCGCCGGCGATACCCGCGGCGGCATCGAGTTCATGCTGACGCTGGGTCCTGAAGCCGTTGTCGAGAAGATCGGGCCCCAAGGCGCGCGCGTCCACCTCAAGAGCGGCGAGGTGATCGACGCGCCCGGCTTCCCGGTAGAAGTCACCAACATTCTGGGCGCTGGCGATGCCTTCGGCGGCGGCTTCCTCTATGGGCTGGTCAATGGCTGGGGCTGGTACAAATCGGCGCGCTTGGGCAACGCTTGCGGCGCCATCGTCGTCACCGAGCACGGCTGCGCCAATTTTATGCCGACTATGGCCGAGGTCGAGGCTTTTGTCGCGCCTTACGGCGGACTGGATTAAGAGAGGATACGCATGGTTACAGAAACGAACGAAGACGGCTGGATCACCTATATGAGCGGAGACGACCTGCTGGAGCGCGTCTGCGCCGAACGCGCCGAGCTGGCCGCGCTCTGGGCGGGGCTTAGCGCTGAGCAGATGACTCGGCGCCCGGGCCCGCAGCCCGACCGATCCGTCAAGGACATCATCGCCCACATCACCTGGTGGGAGAGCTCCATGACCAACTGGGTATCGCGCGCCTTGACCGGCGAGATGCTGGCGCGCACGGAAACGCCCGACGAGATCAACGCCCGCGTCTTCGCCGACAATCGCGACCTGCCGCTGAACACCGTGCTGGCGGCGTTCGAAGGGGGCTTCCCGCCGCTGGAGAGCCTGCTCAGCCGGCTCACAGACGATGAAATCAACGACGCCGAGGTCTGCGATATCCGCGGCATGCCGCTGCTGGTCTTCATCGTGGGTAATACCTTCGCCCATTACGCTGACCATGTGGACGACCTGCGGGCCTACGTCGACAGCCTTTAGCGAATTTCGTAGGGGCGACTCATTGAGTCGCCCGCCAAAGAATAGAGGTGCTGGAATGAAATACACATCCGAAACCATGCTGGTGAAATCGAAAGACAGCGGCGGATCGGGCATCTTCGCCGAGGTCAGCGCCGGGCAAGCCGGCTGGGATTACCTCAATATGGCCGCCATGCGCCTGCGCCGCGGCGAGAGCTTCAGCGTCGAGACGCGCGAGCACGAAAACGCCACCGTCATCCTGGGCGGGACCTGCGACATCGTTACGTCAGACGGCGAGTTCAAAAACGTCGGCCGGCGGCCCGATGTCTTCAGTGGCATGCCCTGGGCGCTGTATATGTCGCGCCAAAAGCAATTCGAGATCCGCGCCACCAGTGACACGCTGGAATTCGCCTCCTGCTGGGTACCCAGCGATCAGGACTTTCCCACCCAGCTGGTCAGGCCCGCCGATAGCGAAATCGAGCTGCGCGGCGGCGGCAACGCTTCACGCCAAATCAACGGCATCCTGCCGCCCGGCTTCAACTGCCACCGCATCGTGGCGGTCGAGGTCTATACGCCCCCGGGCAACTGGTCCAGCTATCCGCCGCATAAACACGACGTGCACAAAGAGGACGAAGCCGGCAACCTGCTGGAAGCCGACCTGGAAGAGATCTACTTCTACAAAATCGATCATCCCGGCGGCTATGCCTACCAGCGCGTCTACAACGACGACCGCAGCATCGACGGGCTGATGCTGGCGCGGAACCACGACAGCGTGCTCGTGCCCGAGGGCTACCATCCCGTCGTCAGCGCGCACGGCTATACGACCTACTATCTGAACTTCCTGGCGGGCAGCGCGCAGTCGCTGGCGAACAGCGACGACCCGGCCTATTCGTGGGTGCAGGGGACCTGGACCTTCGTGGATCCGCGCCTGCCGCTTGTGCATCACGGGATGGAGGGGTAGGGCGTATGAGCACATACGAAAGCACGCTCAACACTTGGCTGGCCGAAGCGCTTCGCAATCTTGGATTAGTCGCTCGCGCCGAGAGTGGACAAGGGGGTGGCAAACGCCTGGACGTCGAAATTTCCTATGACGGTGTCAAGATTGCCCTGGAAGCGGAGCAGGGAACTTCCAAGACGAAATTAGCTTCGGCAATAAAGGACGCCGATGGTCGCCTGCGCGATGACTTGGCAGATTGTGCCGTAGCACTCTGTTATGAAGACGGAATTGGCTCGTCCGAGCAACTGGGTCGTAGTCAGGTACTTTACACCCTACGCACTCATAAAGATCGTCCGGCAGCTGCCAAGACCATGTGGACCAAGGGAGATTTGGATCAATTGGTCAGTGTAATTCGACAGATTCCGCAACAGCTGGGCGACCCCGACGAACTAGCCGCGCTTTTGTCGTTCAGCTTGGACAGGGCAGTTGACCGTTTAAGTGAACAGCAAAAGCAAGACCTGGCAGCGGCCTTGGATTTGCCGTCGGGCAAGCCGATAAAGATTGAATTTGGCAATGCGCAAACCAGCCGCTTTAATCAGGCGGCAAAACGCGCCATGCTCGTAATCGCTACCGCCGTCATGTTCCAAGCGCAGTTGGACAAACACCGAAGGGGCATAGCACCATTAAAGGATAATCGATTCTCTCACACAGTGCTTTATACTGGCGATTGGCCCCCGCCACTGGCAATGGATTGCGTCGAGAGCGGTGACCCAATTGGGAAATTCTATGACACATGGGATATGTGGCTCGCAGTTGATTACAAGCCGATTTTTGCTACTGCCCGAATTGCGCTCCGAAGTTGTGCGCAAGACGCCGCATTCTCGGCGGCAGTTCGTAGAATAGCTCAAGGAGCTCTAGAGGTTGCTCGCAACATTGCGGGGCTTCGCCACGACTTGCTCGGACGCATATTTCATCGAGTCCTCGAAACGGCGCACTACGACGGATCGTTCTACACCACGACAGCGGCTGCGACCTTGCTGGCTAACCTAGCCATCCGTGACGATTTGTGTGACTGGTCAGACAGTGATGCTGTCGGGCGCTTGCGCATTACCGACCCCGCTTGTGGAACTGGTACGCTGCTTATGGCCGCCGCCGAGCGTATACGTGATTTGTCGGGTGTCGCGCGAGATGACCGCGTCTCCCGTGTTCTCATAGAAAGGGTCTTGACCGGTTACGATGTCAATCTGACGGCGACGCATTTGGCAGCTACGACGCTCGGGCTACTTTCGCCGACAACCACATTTGAGGAAATGAAGATTGGACGTGCCTTGCTCGGTGTTGATAATGGCAAGGCATATCTCGGTTCGCTGGAATTTCTGGACGAAACCCGCCCGGCACTAATGATGCCTTGGCCAACAGGCGTTGAGCAAATGGAGACCGAACAGGAAGTAAACAGCACTGAGCCGGCCGACGTAGTTATAATGAATCCGCCCTTTACCGCGAATCACCTAAGGCATGATCAGTTCAGTAAAGAAGAAGAAAATGCGCTAAAGCGACGGGAGCAGGTATTGTTTTCCGGTCAGCCTGTCCATCTGTCTAGCAACGGAAATTCGTTCTTAGTATTGGCAAATCACATCGTAAAGTCTCAGAAAAGTGTCGTCGCTTCTGTATTGCCCTTAGTTACCGCAACCAACGTTTCTTCCCTAGACATCCGAAAGTATCTAGCTACCCATTTTCACGTTGAAACTGTCATTGCATCGCATGACCCAGCTCGCCTGTACTTTTCCGAGAATACAACCATAACTGAGATGCTCTTGGTTTGCCGTCGCTGGCCTGAAGATAATGAAAAACCAGCGACCCGGTTTATCAACCTGTATGAGAATCCGGCAAACCCGGCGGAAGCGCTTGGCGTAGCAAATGACATCAATCAAGGAAGGCTGGAGAACGTAAAGGGAACTGTTCAAGAATGGTCCGCCGACCGAGTTTCTACTGGAAACTGGGGCGCAGTGCAATTCTTATCGCCCTACCTCTGCGAAAGTTTCATACGTTTGCAGCAAGGACAACTATTCACGACGCGAGAGTTGGGACAGTTGGCGGATATCTCTCCCGACGGACGAGGTATCAGAGGAAACTTTCGGAGATCCGATACGGCTGATCGCAACGCAATGGTCGCGCTTTGGGATCATAAGACAGAATATGTGCAGAAAATGGCATCTAGACACGATACCTACATAGTCGCCAAAAGCGGCAAAGAGAATCAAGCGGTGAATTTATGGGCCAAAAGAGGAACTCTTCTTTTGACGATGAGAGCACGCCTAAACACGGTAAAACTTGTGAGTGTACGGCTTCCGCAACGCGCGCTTGGTTCAGCTTGGGTACCATGCAAACCTAGTAGAGAACCTTATGCAAAAGACACAGACTTCTGGGTTGAGACGGTTGAAAAGGCCATATGTGTATACTTGAATTCGACTGTTGGTTTTCTGGCCATTCTGGGCAACCGTTCGATTCGTGACTTATCATATTCGCAGTTTTCTATGGATGACTTGAACAAAGTTCCCGTCCCGGATTTTGCTGAGTTGGATGAGCGACAGATTCTGTTTCTGGCCGCTGCTTATGACAACCTCTGCGATTCCATTCTCTTGCCCTTGCCGCAGATATACGAGTGTGATACCCGCAAGGCGCTGGACGACGCTGTGATCTCCGCGCTGGGAATTGACGCGGAAATCGTCGCAACTATCCGCCGCGAATTAGCCCGCGAGCCCTCTGTAACGGGCAAGCCTTATGAAATCGACCGGGATTCCGCAGAGAATGACACGCCACAATTGCCTTTGTGGTCTTAGAGGAGCATACCACCATGTCACCAGCCACCACCCGCCTCACTATGGCCCAAGCCCTCGTCCGCTACCTGGGCGCCCAGCACGTCTCCCGCGATGGCGTGGAGAACCCCTTCTTCGCCGGCATGTGGGGCATCTTCGGCCACGGCAACGTCGCCGGCCTCGGCCAAGCGCTGGAGCAATACGCCAGCCACTTCCGCTATTATCAGAGCCGCAACGAACAGGCACAGGTCCTGGCAGCGGTGGCCTACGCCAAGCATCAAAACCGCCTGGCGACTTTCGCCTGCGCTTCGTCGATCGGGCCCGGCGCCACCAACATGGTTACCGGCGCCGCCGTCGCCACCGTCAATCGCATCCCGGTGCTGCTGCTGGCTGGCGATATCTTCGCCGAGCGCATCCAGGCGCCAGTCTTGCAGCAGTTGGAAAACGAGCACAGCCAGGACATCAGCGTCAACGACTGCTTCAAGCCCGTCTCGCGGTATTGGGATCGCATCTATCGCCCCGAGCAGCTCATCACCGCGCTGCCGGAAGCCATGCGCGTGCTGACCTCGCCGGTGGATACGGGCGCGGTCACCCTGGCGCTGCCGCAAGATGTGCAAGCCGAAGCCTACGATTATCCCGACTTCCTGTTCCAGAAGCGCGTCTGGGAGATCCCGCGCAACCGTGCTGATGTCGCGGCTGTCAAGCGCGCTGCCGAGTGGATCCGCGCCAGCCGACAGCCGTTGATCATCGCCGGCGGCGGCGTCCATTACAGCGAGGCTTATGCAGCGCTGGAGGCATTCGCCGCGCGCAGTGGAATCCCCGTCTGCGAGACGCAAGCGGGCAAAGGCGCGCTGGCTTACGACAATCCACTCAACCTGGGCGCCATCGGCGTGACCGGCACAGAGGGCGCCAACTTGCTGGCCCGCGAGACTGACTTGGTCATCGGCATCGGCACGCGCTACAGCGACTTCACCAGCGCCTCCAAAACGGCTTTCACCCGCGAGGGCGTGCGCTTCATCAACATCAATGTCGCCGAGTTCGATGCCTACAAGCACAGCGCCCTGCCGCTGGTGGGCGATGCCCGCGTGACGCTGGAAGAGCTGGCGCTGGAGTTGAGCGGCTACGCAGTCGCCGATGCCTATCGCGAGCGCGCCGCGGCTTACAATCGCGCCTGGGATGCCGAGGTGCACCGTATCTACAACCTGGAGCACGAGCCGCTGCTCAGCCAAGGCGAGGTCATCGGCTTGGTCAACAGCCTGTCCGCGCCGGGCGATACCGTGCTCTGCGCCGCCGGCAGCCTGCCCGGCGATTTGCACAAGCTCTGGCGGACGCGCAATCGCAAGGGCTACCACCTCGAATACGGCTACTCGACTATGGGTTACGAAATCGCCGGCGGCATGGGCGTGAAAATGGCCGATCCCGAGCGCGAAGTCTGGGTCATGGTCGGCGATGGCTCCTTCCTGATGATGCACACCGAAATCGTGACCATGGTGCAAGAGGGCATCAAGGTTAATATCATCGTGCTGGACAATCACGGCCACGCCAGCATCGGCGGCTTGTCCAAGAGCGTGGGGAGCGACGGCTTCGGCACCAAGTTCCGCTACCGCAGTGATTCGGGCCAGTTGGACGGCGACACCCTGCCCATCGATTTCGCCCGCAATTGCGAGAGCCTGGGCGCGCGTGTCATCCGCGCTGCCGACCGCGAAGCCTTCTCCCGCGCTATGGAAACGGCCAAAGCGCACAGGGGCGGTCCCGTCTGCATCGTCACCGAGGTCGACCGGCGCCAGCGTGTGCCCGGCTACGAATCCTGGTGGGATGTGCCGGTGGCGGAAGTCTCCGAGAGCGAGTCGGTGCGCCAGGCGCGCGCTGACTACGAAGCCTACAAAGAAAAGGAAAGCTATTATCCCTAGGCTTTCAGGATGTGACGGCATGAAACCAGACGATGTGTAGGGGCGACCGATTCGGTCGCCCGCGATGTACCTGGGAGGCTCTGCCAACATGCAGACGGGGCTACGAACGCAGCTGAATGTAAAGGAACAGGAAGGCTAGCCGAATGCGAATCACCAAAATCTCCGTCAAGGGCTTGTTTGGCATGTTCGACCATGAGATTCCACTGAATCAGGAGTCGCGGATTACGATTGTGCATGGCCCGAATGGGGTGGGGAAGACGGTGCTGCTACGGTTGGTGCATGGGCTGTTTAATTATGACTATATGTACATTGCGAGCATTCCCTTCGACTTGCTGAAGATTGAGTTTATTAATTTTACGAGGGAAACGTCATTATTTGTTGAGAAAATTGAAGAGAACGAGAAATTAACAATTAGCTATATTGACCACTCCGGGAAAAGTGAAGAGATGTACCAACCGGAAATCTATGATGATCATCGACTTATCAGGTTAGTGAAGCAGCATTTTCCTGATCTTGTGCTGTTCCCCTGGGATGGGAGAAATTATTGGGTAGAGTCAGGAGACTTACACCTTGAACCCGAAAGTTATGTACTCTTGGATTATGTAGGTCGTGACGTGAAACAACTTTTTGACGACTTTCCTGAGTTCGAAAAGTTATTGAATGGTACGTCTTATGTGAAATAGATTTGCGCTAAATGGGCTGATATCCAGAATGGTAGTTACGACACAACCAGTATGGAGAGTCAGCCCAATGACAAGTATAGGCATCGATACACTGTTTACCATCCTTTTTGTTATAGTTGACGATTGGTATCTTGCGAAAGGACGACATTACTTGCTGGGTAAAGCTGGGCGCAACCCTGTGTTTAGCGATAGCGAAATGATGACCGTGATGCTTGCGGCAGAATACCTACCTTTCGCAGCCGAGAGCCAGTATCTGGGTTATATCCGCGCCAACCATAGCGACTTATTTCCTAATCTTTTGAGCCAAAGTCAATACAATCGCCGCGCCCGCAGTCTGGGATCATTGATGGAACAAATGCGACGGGATATTCTGATTGACTGGAGCATTGAACAGGTAGAGACTTTTCTGGTCGATACCAAGCCTGTGCCGGTCTTGGGCTATAGACGCAGTAAGAAGCGCAGTCATTTTCGCGGCAGCGCCAACTATGGATATTGCGCCAGTCGCAAGCTCTACTATTTCGGCTATAAGCTGGTGATGGTGACGACCCTGACAGGCATCCCAGTGGCATACGAATTGACAGCCGCTAATGTGGAAGAACGAAAGGCGGCTGAAACGGTGCTGGATTATCTCAAAAACTCTATGGTGATTGGCGACAAAGGCTTTATAGGCGCCGAGTGGCAAGCTCAAATGCTGCAACAAACCGGCAATAGGATTGTGACACCTAAACGCAAAAACCAAAAACAGCAGAATAGCCCTGGATATGACGCAGCCCTCAACGGGCTTCGCGAGCGGATTGAAGGCGTCTTCCACGAACTTCAGAACACCGGACGTAACTTAGAACGCCTGCTAGCGAAGACGGTGGCCGGGTTGACAACCCGACTGATTGCGAAAGTCACCGCTCACCTATTCAAACATATCTTGCGCCTTCACTATCATATTAATGTTCAGACCTTTCAATGCTCTAGTAATTTCACATAAGGCGTATGGTCCAAAGCCGGTATGGTTCTCGAAAATCCTAGAGAAATGTCAAGTTGACTTCCTCAATACAGATCGACTGAGGGGCACGTTCCTAAACGCAGAAGATGTGTCCTTGGACGACTCCGAAGAGATAGCGCATTTGTCCGTACCCGGACTTGCTCCAGCAGTTAGAGAATTGGAAATCTCTTTCCACAACGATTTACATAATCTCGAATCTTCAATTGACGATCTGAGCATATTGAAGAATCTAGACGTAATTGCCGAGCTTGAGGCGGAGATGGCAAGGGACGAAATTAATGACTTGCCAAAAGAAGATAATCGTCTAACTGCTCGGCGTGAAAAACTGGATGAAATTCGATCTATAGTTGAAACAAGACTTTGGAGAAATAAAGATTACCAGGCGGAGAAACTATTTCGAGACCTCATAGACAAACGAATTCTGTTTAAGTCGTTGGAATTGGAATTTGAGTCTGATGAATATCTTGGATTTAGATCAGAAGACGGTAGCATACTCAAGCTAGAATATCTTTCCACAGGTGAGCAACAACTTGTCATTTTATTCTTTCGGCTTATTTTCCAAACTAAGTTCAACACCCTCGTCATGATCGATGAACCTGAACTCTCCATGAACGTAGTCTGGCAGCGCAACTTCTTGAAAGACCTGCAGCGCATCATAGAGTTGCGCAAATTTGACGTGCTCATCGCCACGCATTCGCCCATGATTATCCACGACAAGTGGGATTGGGTCGTGCATTTGGGCGAGAGGGTGGATGACTGATGCAGCCGGAAATGACGCCCCAGGAAATCGCCAACGAAATCGGCGTCCGTCAGATTCAAAGTCGTATCTACGGCGAAGGCGAGACTTTTGTCATGGTCGAAGGCAGGACTGACGAAGTCTTATGGGAAGAATTCAGGTCGCGAAACGACTGTACGCTTTATCCCTCGTACGGGAAAGACAAGATTGTCGATGCGCTCGGAATTACGAAAAAGCGCGGCATGAATGGCGTCGCCGGCATCATTGACGCCGACTACTGGCTCATCACCGACGCCGACGAACTCGGCACGGACAACCTGCTCTATGACGACTGCTGTCCAGATATGGAAGTGATATTACTGCAATCGCCGGCGCTCAAAAAAGTCTTGCGGCATGAGTTGCCCGGCGAGGACATCGACGCAGTCCATGCCTTCGCCGATGCGCTGAATCATGAATCTCAGCGACTGGCGGCGGAAATCGGCTATTTTCGCTGGCTGAACGAAGTCGAGGGTTACGGGCTCAATTTCAAGGCGCTGCGCCTGGCCGACTTCATTGACGCGGAGACGCGCACGCTCGATTGCGACTGGCTGGCGCGGCGGCTGGCGGAAGGGCGTGACGGGATTTCCAGCGAGCGGCTATTAAGTGAAACCGCTGAATTGCGGGCAAACCATCCCCCAGAAAACCCCCAGCTCTGCCGCGGCAAAGATGTCCTCGCGATCATGGCGCAACTCTTGCCTGCGCTGTACCAAGCGCGTTTCGGTGAAGAACCCCCCGAAAACATCCGGGAGCTTTTCCAAGACAGGCGGCTGGCGAAAGAATTGCGTAAAGCCTACGAATTCATCTACTTTATGAGAACATCTTTATTCGGATGCATCCAAAATTGGGAAAATACAAATAGCCCTTACAAGATTCTTAAACCCGAAATTTGAGGAGCAAGATGGGCAACACACTCAAAGTCGGTCTCATCGGCTGCGGCAATGTCGTCAATTACGGCCATCGGCCCGCGCTGTTGACCCTGCCCGATGTCGAACTGGTCGCCCTGGCGGATATCACGCCCGAGCGCCGCGCAATCGGTCAGGAATGGTTCGGCCTGCGCGGCGAGCAACTCCACGCGGATTACCGCGACCTGCTCGCCATCAACGAAATCGAGGCGGTGGTCATCGCCGTGCCGCAGCAGCACCGCCCGCAGATCGTGCTCGATGCCTTCGCCGCGGGCTTGCACGTACTCAGCGAAAAGCCCATCAGCAATGTGCCCGCCGTCGCCGCTGAAGTCACGCGCGCGGCTGACGCGGCCGGCTTGAAGATGGCGATGGTGCACAATTATCATTTCTTGCCCGAATTCCGGCGCATCAAGCAGTTGCTGGCCGCCGGGCTTATCGGCGACATCCGCGTGGCGACGCTGCATTTCCTGGGCGTGATTGATTACCCCGGCGCGGCCGAATACCAGTCCGATTGGCGGCATACCATGGCGGCGGGCGGCGGCGTACTGATGGACATGATCCACGCGGTTTATTTGGCCGAGTGGCTGGTCGGCGCTGCCGCGCAGCAGGTCATGGCATTTGTGGACGCGCCCGAATACGCGCAACGCGCCCCGGTCATCGAGGACCTGGCGCTGCTGCAAATCGCCTTCCCCAGCGCTTACGCCGTCATCCACATGGCTTGGGGCGAGGGCGTCGGCGGCCTTGATATCAGCGGCGCGGACGGGCAAATCCGCCTGCGTTACAAAGATTATCAATCGGGCGGCTTCAACCAGCCCATCGAACTTTACAGCGTCGACAGCCAGTGGCAGCGCAGCGACCATGCCCTCGCCAATCTCGAGCAGCACGCGGACAACACCGCGCGTTCATTCACCGAGCTTTGGGCAGACTTCCGCGATGCCATCCGCGAGGACCGGCAGCCGATAGCTCCCGCAGCGGCGGGCGCCCGCGCTTTGGAGATTGTGCTGGGCGCCTACGCCTCCGCCGTTACGGGACGCGTGGTCCGCCTGCCGCTTGATGAAACGAGCCCGGTTTATCAGAAGGGCATCGACGGCATCGCTGAATTGGATGTCTGGGCGCAGAGCAAAACCAAGGCCGCCGGCCTCTTTGGCTTGCGGGGATGAGGGAATCGGCATGAAGACAGCGCGCGGCATGTTAGCGCTTGGCGAGCTTTCAAACTTGGTCGAAGCAGGCGACATCGACACGGTCATCCTGGCTTTCAGCGACCACTACGGGCGCCTGCTGGGCAAACGCCTTGATGCCGAGTTTTTCCTGGACGAGGCGGCGCGGCAGGGTACCCACGCCTGCAATTATCTGCTGACCACCGATATGGAAATGGAGCCGGTGCCGGGTTACGACTTCGCCAACTGGGAGCTGGGCTACGGAGACTTTCATCTGGCGCCGGACTTGAACACCCTGCGGCAAGCCAGTTGGCTGCACAAGACAGCTATCGCGCTCTGCGATATCGAGAATGAAGCAGCGCCGCATCAGCCGGTTTCGGTCGCGCCGCGCGCCATCCTGCGCCGACAGCTGGAAGCCGCGGCTGCAGCAGGCTATCGCGTCAACGCCGCCTCCGAGCTGGAATACTATATCTATCGCGATTCCTACCGCGCCGCCCAGGGGCAAGGCTACGCCGATTTGGAGCCGATGGGCTGGTATCTGGAAGATTATCACCTGCTGCAAGGCGCGCGCCAGGAGGGTTTCACCGCCGCCGCCCGCCAACACCTCAAGCGCTCGGGCATCCCGGTCGAGAGCAGCAAGGGCGAGTGGGGCTTGGGCCAGCACGAGCTGAACATCCGCTATGCTGACGCGCTGAGCATGGCCGACCGCCACTCGCTGCTGAAACAGTGCCTCAAAGAAATCGCCGACGCCCAAGGCTGCAGTGTCACTTTCATGGCCAAGCCTTATGCCGGCCAAGCCGGTTCGAGCTGTCATATTCACCTCAGCCTGTACAGCGGCGGGGGCAACGCCTTCGCCGGGGATAGCATGCTGGGGCCCGTCGCTGGTTCCGATGCCTTTCGCTATTTCCTGGGCGGCTGGATGGCGCATCTGCCCGAGCTGATGGTCTGCTATGCGCCGACTATCAATTCCTACAAGCGTTACGAGGACGGCTCCTGGGCGCCGACCCGCATCGCCTGGAGCCACGACAATCGCACCGCCGCTTTCCGTGTGGTGGGGCAGGGCAGCAGTTTGCGCATTGAGTGCCGCGCGCCCGGCGCCGATTGCAACCCCTACCTGGCTTATGCCGCCGCGTTGGCCTCCGGGCTGGACGGCATCCGCAACCGGATCGAGCCGCCCGAAATCTTCGAGGGCGATATCTACGCCGCCCAAGATCTGCCGCGCGTGCCCTATACGCTGGAGCAGGCGGCCGCTGCTTTTGAGCAGAGCGACTTTGCCCGCGCCGCCTTTGGCGCAGAGGTCGCGCAGCACTATGCGCATTTCTTCCGCAGCGAGGTCGACAGCTACAACAGCGCCGTCACCGACTGGGAGCGCAAACGCTACTTCGAGCGGATTTAGCTCCCCTTGAATTCATGTGAGGCGGCCTAATACATCGCCCGCGGATTCAGGTCTAGATTGAAGGTAGTGTATCGAATTCGGTTGAATATCAATTTCACCACAAAGACACAAAGGCACAAAGCACACAAAGAATAGGGCATATCTCGATTATGTTTCTCGGCGCTCTCGCATTTCTCGCCGGGCAATCGCATCAAAATCCATAAATGTCGAATTTATCATCAAACTAGCAAATTGTAGGGGCGAGCCTTGGCTCGCCCATGAAATTTGACAGAAAATCTCATTTTCATTGCGTCCTTCATTGGCATATTTTCGGATAGTTCTCGGAGTTCTTGGCGCCCCAGAGTTAAATTATTTGATGCGATTGCACTGGCATTTCTCGGTGTCCTCAATGCTGTAGTATCTGTATCAACCGAAAAGGATACATTTCCAGATTGAAGACCATTCTGGCAATGCGAAGTTTCAGCGCTATAATTTTGTTGATGGAATAGAGTCGTAATTGGGCTATGCTGCTGACGAAGACATATTCGGGGCGGAAGCGCGGAGGACAGAAATGAAGACGATAACTGTCCGCATCATTAGGGACGGCGATTGGTATGTCTCGCACTGTTTGGACTACGACATAGTAAGTCAAGGGCAAACCAGGCAAGAGGCGAAGGACAATATCATAGAGGCTGTTTCTCTGTTTCTGGAATGCGCGTCAAACGAAGAGATCCAGAGATGCCTTGACGAACATGGCCGCCTTGAGCAGTTGAGCTTCGAAGGCGCCTAGGGAGCTTTTCGAGTGATGAATCGGCGACTTCAAGACAAAGTGGCGCTCATCACCGGCGCCGGCAGCGGCATCGGCCGATGTACTGCCAAGCTTTTCGCGGGGGAAGGCGCGTCCATCGTCGCCGTCGACATCGACGATGGCGGCGGCATGGACTGTGCCGCGGAAATCAACAGCGAAGGCGGCTCGGCTGTATACGTCCGCGCCGATGTCTCGCGCGCTGTGGATTGCTACAACATGATCGCAGCGGCCGAAGCTAATTTCGGCAAGCTCGACGTGCTCTTCAACAACGCCGGCATCAGCCATGCCCAGGATGATGACGCCATCAACACCAGCGAAGCCGTCTGGGATGTGACCATGGCGGTCAACGTCAAAAGCGTCTTCCTGGGCTGCAAGTACGGCATTCCCGCCATAAAGCGCGCCGGCGGCGGCAGCATTATCAACACCGCCTCCTTTGTGGCTGTGCTAGGCGCCGCCACGCCGCAACTGGCTTATACCGCCAGCAAGGGCGCTGTGCTGGCGATGTCGCGCGAGCTGGCCGCCATCCACGCCCGCGAGAATATCCGCGTCAACGCGCTTTGCCCGGGTCCGCTGCGCACTGAGCTGCTGATGAAGTACCTCGACACCGAAGAGAAGCAGCAGCGCCGCCTGGTGCATATCCCCATGGGGCGCTTCGGCGAGGCCGAAGAAATCGCCAAAGCCGCGCTCTACCTGGCTTCGGACGAGTCCTCTTTTGTGACCGGCAGCACCTTTCTGGTCGACGGCGGCATCACAGCGGCTTACGTTACGCCGGAATAATACCCCGCCAGCAGCAAGTGCGACTGCGCCTAGACCGTGTCCTCACCCGCTGTCCATCGAATGCCTGTCGAGCGCGCGGACGAGCTGATAGCTCGCCCCTACCGATTGTCACTCTTGCCAGGTTGGTAGCTTGTACGGGCGCAGCAGCCAATTTCGTCTGCGGCGGGAGGCGGAATGTGCTAAAGTTGTAGCGCTACATCGGGTTTGGATTCGCTGATGGAGGCGCGACATGCTGCACGGTCTAATGATGGATTACCCGCTGACGCTCAACACCATCGTCGAGCATGCCCAGCGCATGACGCCGCGCAAGACGATCAAGACCAAATTGCCCGACGGCAGTTGGCATGAGTACAGCTACGCCGACTTCTACCGGCGGGTCAAGCGGCTGGGCAATGTGCTGGAGAGCCTGGGCGTCGAACCTGGCGATCGCGTGGCTACCTTCGCCTGGAACAACTATCAGCATCTGGAATGCTACTTCGGCATCCCCGGCGCCGGCGCGGTCATCCACACGCTGAACATCCGCCTGTCGCACGAGCAGCTCCGATTCATCATCGACCACGCCGAAGACAAGGTCATCTTCGTCGATGGCTCGCTGCTGCCGCTCATTGAGCCGATTGCCGACCGCCTGAAGACCGTCGAACATTTTGTGGTCTTCAACCACGACCCGGGGCAGGATATCGACCTGCCCAATGTATCGCTTTACGAAGAGCTGATGGCGGCCGCGAGCGAAGATTATAATTGGCGCTGCGATGACGAGAATATGGCGCTGGGGCTGTGTTATACCAGCGGCACCACCGGCATGCCCAAAGGCGTCTTGTACAGCCATCGCTCCATGATGCTGCACACGCTCGGCGTCTTGCAGGCGGCGGCTCTGGGCCCCACCGAAGCCGATGTTGTGCTGCCGGTCGTGCCGCAATTCCACGCCATGGCTTGGGGGCTGCCCTACGCCTGCGTCTGGGTCGGCTCGACCATTGTCATGCCCGGCCCGCACCTCAAGCCGGTGCCGCTGGCGCAGATGATCGAGAGCGAGCGCGTCACCATCGCCGCCGGCGTGCCCACCATCTGGAACGGCTTATACCACGAGCTGCGCCAGAATCCCCGCGATATCTCGTCCATCACACAGCTGGTCGTCGGCGGCTCCGCCATGCCGCGCGGGCTCATCGAAGCCTACGAGCGCGATTTAGACGTCAATGTCGTGCACGCCTGGGGCATGACCGAGCTGTCGCCTATCGGCAGCGTGGCCAAATTGCAAACGCAGCATCAAGACTTGGACGCGGCCGGGCGCTGGGACGTCAAAGCCAAGCAGGGTTATTTTGTGCCGGGCGTGGACGCGCGCATCGTGGGTGAAGACGGGCAGGAATTGCCCTGGGACGGCGAAACGATGGGCGAGCTGCAAGTGCGCGGCTATTGGGTGGCGGGGCAGTATTTCAAGCAAAATGACGACACCGAGCACTTCACGGCTGACGGCTGGTTTCGCACCGGCGATGTCGTGACCATCGACGGGGACGGCTACATGACCATCACCGACCGCTCCAAAGATCTGGTCAAAAGCGGCGGCGAATGGATTTCGTCGGTTGACCTGGAAAATATGCTGATGTCGCATCCTGATGTGCGGGAGGCGGCTGTCGTCGCCATCCCTGACGAAATCTGGGGCGAGCGCCCGCTGGCGGTGCTTGTGCCGCTGGACAGCGTCTGTGACCAGGCGGCGCTGAATGCCTGGCTGCAGGGGCATTTTCCCAAGTTCTGGCTGCCCGATCGCTACGTGACAGTCGCCGAAATCCCCAAAACCGGCGTCGGCAAAATGGACAAGAAACTGCTGCGGCAGTGGTATGCGGATGGGGAATTAGGCCCCCATCCCCCGGCCCCTTCCCCCAAGTTGAGGGAAGGGGAGAAAAACAACTAATTCTACAGATAGAAGCCCCTCCCTCTTTATGGGATGCCTGCCATAGAGATGGCAGGAGGGGCGTTGGGGTGGGGGAAATTATCATGAAAATCACAGGCATTCGTTCGACGGTATTCGAACACCGGATGGACCGCGCAATCGGCGACGCCAATAACCCGCGCGGCCGCGACTTAAACGCCGGGCTGGCGATATTCCTGGAAGCCGACAATGGGCTGACGGGGGTGGCGCTGGGCAACCCCGGGCAGCAGGGCGATATTCACGCTATGGCGCAGAATCTGCTATTTGGCCGCGACCCGCGCGGTGTGGTCGGTTTATGGCGGCGTATGGCCGATTTCGCCTTCAAAGGCGGCAACCGCGGCGCCGTCACCGATGTCATCGGCGCGCTGGACCTGGCGCTGTGGGACCTCAAAGCCAAAGCCAACGACGAGCCGCTGTGGAAGACGCTGGGCGCCAGCAGCCGTGCTGTCAAAGCCTACGCCAGCGGCATTGATTTACCCCTCAGCGATGACGAAATCCGCCAATTCTACGAACGACAAGCTGCCCGCGGCATCTGCATCGGCAAGCTCAAGGTCGGGCTGGATCGCGAGAGCGACTTGCGGCGCATCGGCATCATGAAAGAAGCGCTGGCCACGTCCGGGCGCGCGCCCATCCTGCTCATCGATTCCAACGAATACTGGTCGCCCAAACAGGCGATTCAGCATATCCGCTATTTCGAGCGGCATTACGAGATTTTCTGGGCCGAGGAGCCGGCGCGGCGCTGGGATTACACCGGCCTGCGCCAGGTTTCGCGCTCGGTGGGCGCGGCCGTCGCCACTGGCGAAAACCTCGATGACGCGGCCGACTTCCGCGCCTTGATCGCCCACGAAGCGGCCGACATCTTGCAGATCGGCGTGGCCACGGGTGGCATCACTGGCGCGCTGCGGGTGGCGCACATGGCTGACGGCTTCGACCTGCCCGTCTCGGTGATGAATTGCCCGGGCAATTACATGGCGCATCTGGCCGCCGTGATCCCCAACCACATCTGGATGGAAGTGGTCGATGCCGGGCGCGATGTCGTCTTCAAGCACGACAGCAGGGTTGAGGACGGCTACATCATCCTGGGCGACGCGCCGGGCAATGGCATTCAGTTTGATTTGGCGAAGCTGGAGCAGTACAGCGTGACGCAGCGCTCGGCGAGTGCCGCGCCTAGTCCCTGGGGCCGGCGGCGCGGCGCGGGTTTGCACGTGGTTGCGGATGGGGAGGATTTGGAAATGGGGGAGGAGTGAGGGGCAACTTGAAAAATGGTAAGTTCGTATTTTATTTTGTAAACTTAATCGCATCACTACTGTATGGGAGTGAATTGTGTTTCGTTCAAAGCACGAAGAGCTTTTCTGGGACTTGTATCGTTGCAAAACAGAGCAAGATGTTGACAAGCTTATCCGTCGACGACCGGAACTATTCAACGATCCGGACAATTGGCATCCGCTTGGCGGAAACGCTCATTTCTTTGGAGTTGTTGAAAATCAGCAGTCAAGTCCAGTCGCGGCATTGGTAGAGAAACTTACGAATGCAATTGATGCTGTTCTGATGCGCAGATGCTATGAAGAAGGCATCGATCCTAAATCAGAGAATGCCCCTGCGTCGATTGAGGATGCAGTGCGCAGATTTTTTTCCGATCATAGAAATTGGGATCTGCGCGACCCCCGCAGCGACCAGGCTAGGTCCATACAGATTTTGGCTGATGGCACACGAACCAATACATCCATCGTCATCTTTGATGATGGCGAAGGGCAACATCCTGAGCAATTTAGAGATACTTTTCTTTCTCTCTTGCAGGGCAACAAACGTAGAATACGCTTCGTACACGGCAGATACAATATGGGGGGAACGGGTGCCATCGTTTTCTGCGGCAAGAAACGATACCAGCTTATCGCTTCCAAGCGCTACGATGGCTCAGGCAAGTTTGGTTTTACTCTAATTCGCGAGCGTCCGCATTACGATGCAGAATACGACGAAGGAAGCGAGTACCAGTATTTGCTTGTAGATGACGAGATACCCGCCTTCGACATCGACGAACTCGAACTTGGGCTACATCGACGCCGTTTCAGCACCGGCACGATTATCAAACTCTATTCTTATGACGTGCACGGCAACCGCCACTTCATTCGTGGCATGTCGCCGACATTAAATCAGCACTTGTTCGAACCAGCTTTGCCCTACGCCGTCGTTGAGAGCGTGCAGCGCTACCGGAGGCCAGATGGCGGCAACTCACTAGTCAATTTCGGATTAAGGCGCAGGCTGGATAAAAGTGATTATCTCGAAAAATCTTTTTCTGAAACAATCACGGATAGACGCTTCGGAGAGTTGCCGCTGAAGGTTTATGTCTTCAAACCTCGAACAGAGGGTAAAAGTGTAGCGGCTACGAAGGATTCAATTCGCAACGAATTCTTCAAAAACAGAATGCAAGTGGTCTTTACTGTAGGAGGACAAGTACACGGACACTACACATCGGAATTCATTACACGCACCTTGCAAATGAGCTTGCTGAAGGACTATCTGCTCATACACGTAGATTGCACTGAAATGAAGCGCGACTTCCGCCGCAATCTATTCAAGGCAGACCGTGAGCGGATGAATAAAAGCAAAGAAGCGGCCGACCTCCGTAAGAAACTGGGCGATAGCTTAAGAAGCGGACAACTCAAAGAGATTAACAGACAACGTAGAAATCGCCTTTCGCTTGACAGTGCGGATGAAGAATCCTTGCTGAAAGATATTGCTGAAGACTTGACATTCGACAAAGCCATGCAAGAACTCATAAAACATACGCTCGAATTGGATGAAAAAGGCAAGAGAAAAAAACGGAAACCACCCAAGCCTAAACCACCTCCCGAACCATTTGAAGGAAATCGCTATCCCTCATTCTTTCGTATTGACACCAAGCGGCATGGCGATACGTCTGTTGTACAGATTCCGCGCGGAGACTCCAAGACGGTGCAGTTTGACAGTGACGTCGAGAATAAGTACTTCGACCGCGCTGAAGACCCTGGCGCTCTGGAGATAGCGGTGATGACTTACACTCCTAATGAGGCCGGCGGTGGTAATCAGAAAGGATCAGTCAACGATATCAGTGAAATCTTTTCAGTTACTCGCCGCAGTCCACAGGATGGTAAAATCCGTGTCGTATTTGAGCCAACGGAAGAGTTGGCCGTCGGGGACGAAGTCGAGATACGGGCGGATTTGCTTAGCTCAGCAGATCCAAGTGGGGCGCTGTCGACGCGATTTTGGATCGTGGTAGCCGAGCCGCAACCAAAGAAACAGCCGAAACCGCCGTCAAATGAAGACAGGCTTGGATTGCCGCAGCCGGTCAAGGTGTTTGAGAGGGCGAGGGATGCCGACAATGTCAAGACATGGGATGATATTGAGCAAAGCGGTATCACGATGAATCATGGCGTGGTCATGCACCCAGATGTTGAAGCAGACAAATTGGAAGCCATTTTCATCAATATGGATAGCTCTATATTGAAGAATCGTAAGGCGAAAACACGCAATATTTCCGAGGAAAACAGCAGGCGTACCGACCGACAATACATTTCACGAGTCTACTACCATACTTTATTCTTGTACGCGATAAACAGAGGTAGGAATTACACAGTTGCCCAAGCCAATGGTGATGAACAAGCGGATGGAGTTGAATTAACCGACTACCTGAAAGACTTGTTTAATAGCAACTATGCTGAGTTTTTGCTTAATTTCGAATCAACGTAATGATTCTCGGTGAAAGCTAATGCCACTCAAAACCGGCGGAGAAGCCACCGTAGCAGCCCTCATCGCCCACGGCGTCGACACCCTATTCGGCTTGCCCGGCATCCAGAACGACTGGCTCTACAACGCCCTCTTCGACAACCGCGACAGCATCTGCGTCATCCACACCCGCCACGAAGAAGGCGCGGCCTACATGGCTTTTGGCGCGGCCGCCGCCACCGGCCAGCCCGCCGTCTTCAGCGTCGTGCCTGGTCCCGGCCTGCTCAACGCCGGCGCCGCTCTGGCCAGCGCTTACGCTACCAACACGCCGGTCTTCTGCATCGCCGGACAAATCCACAGCGCGCGCATCGGCAAAGGCATGGGCGACCTGCACGAGATCCCAAACCAGTCGGATGTCCTGCGCGGGCTGACGAAATGGAGCGACTTGGCGCTGCATCCGGCTGATGTCGGGCGCATGGTGGCGCAGGCTTTCTACGAGATGCGCTCGGGGCGGCCGCGGCCGGTCGCGCTGGAGATCCCGCCTGATGTGCTCAAGCTGCGCTCAGAAGTGCCTGACGCGCCCGCGCCTTTGCTGCCCACTGCGCCGCCGCTGGACCTGGGCGCCGTCGAAGCGGCCGGCGAGATCCTCGGCCAGGCTGAGCGCCCGATGATCTTCGTCGGCAGTGGCGCGCAGGGCGTCAGCGCCGAAGTCACGCAATTGGCGGAGCTGCTGCAAGCGCCGGTGATGGCGTATCGCACGGGCAACGGAGTGCTGGACAGCCGCAATCCGCTGAGCCTGAAATCGCCCGAAGCGCATGAATACTATCGCGCCACCGACGCCGTCATCGCCATCGGCAGCCACATGCGCCTGCCCTTGCAGCGCTGGGGCAGGGACGAAAACATTAAGGTGATCCGCCTGGATGTCGACAGCGCGGCGCTGGACCGCATTCAGAAGCCTGATCTGGCGATTGTGGCCCGCGCTGAAGACGCCTTGCCGTCCCTGCTGGGCGCGGTCGACCGGCACAACCGCGTACGCGAATCCCGCGCTGAAGAGATGCTGGAGCTGCGCGCCGACGCGGCTAATAAGATGGCTTACCTGGAGCCGCAGAATACCTATTCGCGCATCCTGCGGGAGGAGCTGGGCGAAGACGGCATCGCGGTCATGGGCATGACCCAGGTGGCTTATGCCGCGCGCGTGAACTTCCCCGTCTATCATCCGCGCACCTGCATCACCAGCGGCTACCAGGGCACGCTGGGCTTCGCCTTCCCCACCGGCTTGGGCGTCAAGGTCGCCCGGCCTGATGTGCCGGTGATTTCGATCAGCGGCGATGGCGGCTTTATGTACTGCGCCGGCGAGCTGGCAGCCGCTGTGCAGCACGGCATTCCGCTGGTGGCGCTGGTCTTCAACAACGATGCCTACGGCAATGTGCGCAAGATGCAGATTCGCGATTACGATGAACGCGTCATCGCCAGCGACCTGGTCAACCCAGACTTCGTCAAGTTGGGCGAGGCTTTTGGCGCCAACGCCTTCCGTGCGGAGACCGAGCAGCAACTGCGCGAAGCCATGCGTTACGGCTTTAAGAGCGACCTGCCCACCATCATTGATGTGCCTATGGGCGATACGCCCAGCTTCGACAGCATCTATGACCAGGGACGGGTGCGCCCGCCACGCCAAAGCTGAGTCGCGCCATGTCGCCGCTCGTGATTACGCCGGGTTCGGCGCTGCACGCGACCTTCGTCGCGACCCTCGCCGCCGCCGACCGCGTCTTTTTCGCCGGCTTGCCGGGTGTGGGCAAGAGCCTGCTGCTGCAGCAAATGGCGCTGATGGCATCCGCCGCCGGGCGCCGCGTTACGCTGCTGCAATGGGATGTGGCGCGCCAGCCCTTTGAGACGCCGCGCTACCCGCTCCAAGATGGCGCCACGCATCCGCTGGTGATCCAGGCTGTGGGCTTTTGGCTGCGCGGGGCGCTTGTGCAATGGGCGGCCGCGCGCGCTGGAATGGACCTGCTGCTGGGCGAAGTGCCTCTTATCGGCGGGCGCTTCATGGAGATCTGCCGGCCCGCTGATGACGCTGCCGAGGCGCTGCTGCGCGACCAAGGCACGCGCTTTCTGCTGCCCGTGCCATCGGTTGAACTGCGCGCGCTTATCGAATCTCAGCGAGAGCGCTCCATCGCCGCGCCTCGGCATAAGCACGAAGCCCACGACGCGCCGCCGGACTTGCTGCGGGCGCTCTGGCGCGACCTGCATCAAGTGGCTTATTCCCTGGGGCTGGCGGCAGCCGCAGAGGCGGACGCCCCCTATTCACCGCAGATTTACAGCGCTGTGTACCAGCATCTCTTGCAGCATCGCCATGTCAGGCAGGTAGACCTGCGCCGCCCCTTGCCCGTTGCCACATCGGTCTACGACGGCTTGGAGGCGCTGCCCCAGCTCCGCGCTAGTAAAGCGGAAGCGGCGGACATCATGGCAAAGCTGGAAGCCGCGCCGCCGACAGATGATATAGCCTGGTACGACGTCCCTTGACAGCGCTAGGCGCGCTCGTCGGGGATGACGGCGAATACATCAATCTCGAAGTCGGCGTAGGGTTTGCCCAGCGCGCTGATGACCACGCCGGTCGAGCAAGGGCGGACATCCGGCATGTGCCGCGCCAGCACCGGATACACCAGATCGCGATAAGCGGCGTCAGTGACGTAGGTGGTGATTTTGCAGATGTCTTCCATGCGCGCGCCGGCCGCTTCGAGGATGATCTTGACGTTCTTCATGGCGTTGTCGGCTTGGGCGGCCGGGTCGCCTTCGCCCACAAAACCGCTGCCGTCCATGGTCAAGCCGGTCTGCCCCTCGACGAATACCAGATTGCCCGCCCGCACCGCTTTGCATGTCCGATAGTCGATATCGGGGAAGATACCGCCGCCTTTGCTGGTCTTGGGCATGATTCGTTGATGCGCCATTTTGAGCACCTCTCTGTTCGCTGTTTATCCACCGTGACCACCGAGTATACCGAGCGCCGGCCTGCTTTGGGCATCAACGGCGATTATCGGCAATGTATCCTTTACGATTGAAACAAATTCTATACCATCGAGGACACAGAGAAATGCGAGAGCACCGAGAAACTCAATCGTAATATGCCATATTCTTTGTGCGCTTTGTGCCTTTGTGTCTTTGTGGTTGATTTGAATTTCAATCGAATTCGATACACTACCCGATAATCAGCTAGAATGCAGCGCATCGCAGACACAAATCATGGAAGGCAACATGAGCCAAAGAAAACGCTACGCCATCGTCGGCACGGGATCGCGCGCCGGCATGTTCATCGACGCCATCGCGCAGACCTATGCGGAATCCGCCGAGCTGGTCGGCTTCTGCGACCTCAGCCACACGCGCATGAATTGGCATAACGCGCAGCTGCAAAAGCGTGGATTGACGCCGGCTCCCTGCTTCCACGCCGACGACTTCGAGCGCATGCTCAGCGAGACCAAGCCGGACACAATCATCGTTACGACAGTCGATGCCTGGCATCACCATTACATCGCGCGCGCGCTTGACCGGGGCTGCGATGTCATCAGCGAGAAACCGCTGACCACCACGCTCGACCGGCTGCAAGCCATCGACGCGGCCCGGCAACGCAGCGGCAAATCCCTGCGCGTGACTTTCAACTATCGCTACGCGCCGGCCTACGCCCGTTTCCGCCGTCTCATTGCCGAGGGCGCGGTGGGCAAGCCGCTGGCAGTCGATTTCTCCTGGTTGCTGGATACCAGCCACGGCGCTGACTACTTCCGGCGCTGGCACCGCGAGAAAGCCAATAGCGGCGGTCTGCTGGTGCACAAGGCAACGCACCACTTTGACCTGGTGAATTGGTGGATCGATTCCCTGCCCGCGCAGGTTTTTGCGCTGGGCGACTTGATGTTTTACGGGCGCGACAATGCGGCCGCCCGCGGCGAGCGCTATGCCTATGAGCGCTACACCGGCATCGCGGCAGCGCGGGACGACCCCTTCGCGCTTTTCCTCGATGAAAAAGAAGCCTACCGGGGCCTCTACCTTGATGCCGAAGCCGAGACCGGCTACCTGCGCGATCGCAATGTGTTTGGTGAGCCCATCAGCGCCGAAGACACCATGACCGTCACGGCGCGCTATGTCAACGGCGCGCTGCTGTCTTATAGCCTGGTGGCTTACGCGCCTTGGGAGGGCTTGCGTGTGGCGGTTACCGGTACGCGCGGTCGCGTCGAGATGGATGTAACCGAGAGCGTCACGCATCTGAAATCCGACAGCGCCGCGGCCGCCGCCAGCAAGGGCGCCTTCAAAGCGACGAGGATTCGCGCTTTCCCCATGTTCGGCGAGCCCAGCGAAGTGGATGTGCCGCGGGTCGAGGGCGGGCACGGCGGCGCTGATCCGCTGATGCTGGCGCAGCTATTCTCGCCTGAACCGGCGCCCGATCCGCTGCGGCAGGCGGCCTCGTTTGAAGACGGGGCGGCTTCGATCCTGGTCGGCATCGCCGCAAATATGTCGATCGAGACGGGCCGGCTGGTGGATGTGGCGGAGTTGTTTGACTTGGCGAAATGTTGAGTGTCTTCAAGCTCAGTTCTAAGTTTATTCTGGAATTAGGCGGGTTTTTCGCGCTGTTTGGCTAAATCCAGTGCAAGCCCACGACATACATATCGTGCGCAAATTGCTTGACATATTCCCGATTCTACGCAATTACGCGCATTATTAGGGGCTATCATCCTTGACAATTGCCCTACAATATAAGTAGTAGGGCAAGGGAGGTCAGTTTACGCCATTCCTGTATACTACGGAATTATATATAGCTTGACCCTACACACTACCATCCTTAGGGTCCGCAACACCGCAATCACTGACGACCGTATCGCCGGCCGATTAGATAAGAGAGTAGCCAAGATGAATGAGGAAAAGACGCCTCCGGCAAAGCGAAGCCGATTCTTCTCGACAGCAATCGTACTGATATGGACCATCACGATGCTTGCTGTTGCGCTGTTCCTGATGAGTACAGTCGTCGTCCGTCTGGGAGTATAAATGACCCTCGGCTTGGAGCTTCTGGCCGCTTTTATCGGGTCAATCGCAGCATTAGCGTCGGCCCTTTTTGTCTTCTACAAGTGGGCAGTGGATCAGGAAAACGCAAAGAACGAACAGCTTCGCCGTGAAATAAAAAGTGAGATTCGCGCCGAGATATATCGAGAATTGCTGCGCCTTAACGTGCAATGGCTTTCAAGCAACGAGTCGCAACGCCAAACCATAAACCGCTTGTCGGGCGAGCTAGATGATGATTCTGAAGACATGCTTGAGCAGTTAAACAATCAGGATACGAGTCAGTCCCGGTAAGCCCACGTCAGATCTGATTTAGAAAATGAAGAAAGCCAGCCATCTGCTCTCCTCCCACAGCGTTTGCTTTGAGTTGAAATTAACGATAACGCGAATCGGCGCCTGTACCCCACATATCGGGGTCAGGACCTAGCTTCGCCTTGAGATCGGCAGTGGCCTCGTCCAGACGCCGCATCGTCTCAGCGGACAGCGAGAGGCTCCCCGCGACGACATTGCTCTCCACATGCCGCGGGGTGCGCGCGCCGGCCAGAACGCAGTCGACGGCGGGTTTGTGCAGCAGCCAAGCCAGCGCCACATGCACCATCTCTTGCCCGATATCGGCGCTGATCTGACGGATTGCTTCGACAGCGGCGAAGGTCTCGGTTTCAAAGCCGGAGGTGTTATGGCGCGAATCGCGGCGGTCGGGCCGGAAGTGCCGGGTGCGCGTCCGCGAATAGGGCATCTCGTCGGCGTTGCGATAGCGGCCGGTCAGCAGCGCCTGGTTCAGCGGACTGTAAGGCAGGATGCTGATATTTTCTTCGACGCATTGCGGCTGAATGTCGAACTCGATGGCGCGCCACAGCAAGCTGTAGGGCAGCTGATTGGCTTCGTAGCGCCCGCATTGCAGCATGTCGGGCATGTCCTGGGCGCCGAAGTTGCTGACGCCGATGACGCGGATCTTGCCCTCGCGCTGTAAGTCGAGCAGGCTCGCCATGGAGTCGTTGAAAGCCACATCGCGGCTGGGCCAGTGGACTTGGTACAGGTCGATGACATCGGTCTCGAGGCGCTTCAAGCTGCGCTCGCAAGCGGCGCGGATAGCCGCCGGCGCCAAATTGCGGACGCTGACTTTGCTGGCGATGACGGCTTCGCTGCGCCGGCCCCGCAACGCGCGCCCCAGCATTGCTTCCGAGTAGCCGTCGCCGTAGCCCTCGGCCGTATCAAAGAGGTTGATGCCAGCGTCCAGCGCCGCGCTGACGGCATTGACGGTGTCGCTCTCCTCTTGCGCTCCCCAATAGTCGCCGCCCACGATGCCCCAGAAGCCCACGCCGATCGGCGAGACCATCAGCGCTGAATTGCCCAATTGTCGCAGCTGCATGAATCATTTCCCTTTTGAGTCCCATTCAAGTTGCGCGAGTGTACCAGCCACCTGACGACAGCGATAGTGGCTCTCGCGCGCGCAGACGCGTTGAATCTGCCGGAAGCGGCGCAGCGGGCTGTACTCAGGGCAATCGCATCAAAAAATTTTAACCACAGAGAACACAGAGAACACAGAGGGTCACGTAGACACAGACCGCCAGCACAGAGATTTAGGTGTTTAGACGACTATTCAAAGCAGGCGCTGGACTGGAATAGGGCAAGAAGCATCAAAAAGACTTCAAATATCGCTCAAACTCACTCCTGACTTATGACCTAATAAGCTTTCATTCTTGCTTTTCTCTGCGCTCTCTGTGAACTCTGTGTTTGATTTTCCCTTCGAATTTGCGCCATTTCAGTCACACCCATTTTGATGCGATTGCCCTGGGGCTGTATTCCCCGTTGTTGTATTCGCCAGCGGACTGCGTTATTCTTACATAGATTCTGTGTCGTTACGAATTGCCAACGCGCAGATTCTACACGCAAACCTCACGGTTCAAATAGGAGAAAGATCATGAACAAGTTTAGGTCAGGGCGCTTGATGCTGTTGCTTGCGCTTGTCAGCATGCTGCTGGGCATGCTTGTACCGGCGAGCATGGCGCAGTTGGACGATATCCCGCGTGAGCGTACACTGGTTATCGAGAACATCAGTGTTCGCAACCCGGCGCCGGAGAATTTCAACCCGCTTGCGAATGGCTCGTTGGGCCATGCCGGCATGAACCAGGTCAACAATGAAGCATTGTTCTATTACAACTACGAAACGGGCGAGCTGGTGCCCTGGATGGCGGAAAGCGCCGCCTTCAATGACGACTTCACCGAGCTGACTATCAACTTGCGCGACGGCGTCATGTGGAGCGATGGCGAAGCATTTAATGCCGATGACGTGCTGTATACGCTCAATTTGCTGATGGAGCGTCGCGATGCGCGCCATAGCGACCGTCACGCCGATTTTGTCACCGAAGTAAACGCCCCGGACGATTTGACTGTGGTCATCAGCCTCAATGGTCCTAACCCGCGCTACCTCTTCAACGCCTTTGGCGTGGGCATCTACTGGTCAACCATCATCGTGCCGGAGCACATCTACTCGATGCAGGAAGATCCGCTCAATTTCAGCAATTTCGATCTGGATGCGGGTTATCCGGTGGGCACGGGCCCCTATCGCCTCGTCAATTCCAACGAGACCGAGTCGGTATGGGATCGCCGCGATGACTGGTGGGGCGCCGCGACCGGCTTTAAGGACCTGCCTGAACCGGAACGCGTCATCTTCCTGGCGGCGGGCAATGAAGAGCGCCGCGCTGCTATGGCAATCAACAACGAGCTGGATACCATGTGGCTGATGGGCCGCAGCACCTTCGAGACGGTAGTCGCCCAGAATCCGTCGGTCACCGGCTGGTACAGCGAATTGCCCTACGCCTACCTCGATCCCTGCCCGCGTTATCTGGTTGTCAACAACGCAGTCTCGCCCTTTGACAATGCCGACCTGCGCTGGGCGATGAGCTACGCCATCAACCGCGACGCGCTGGTGGATATCGCCTGGGAAGGCATGACCAGCACCATCAACTGGATTATGCCCGGCTACCCGCCCTTGCTGGAATACATGGACGCCAGCGCCGACCTCTTTGAAGCGCACCCTACCCTGGAGCAGAACCAGGACAAGGTCGATGAGCTGATGACCGCCAACGGCTTCACACGCAACAACGATGACCTCTGGGTAGATGCCGATGGCAACACCGTGGAGATGGATTTGGCCATCCGCCAGGGTGAAACCTTCCAGGTCAAGATGGCCCCAGTCATCGCCGAATTGCTGCAGCGCGCCGGCTTCGACGCCACCTTCAAGCTGCAGGATAACGCCGCCTTCAACGAGACGGCTCGCACTGGCGGCGCCAACGCCTGGATTGATGTGGCATGCGGCGCTGTGCGTGACCCATACGGCACGCTGGATAACTTCCACAGCCGCCATTCCGCGCCGCTCGGCGAAGATGTCACCGGCTCCCGTACCCGTTACGAGAACGCTGAGTATGACGCCATTGTCGACGAGATGAAGCTGACGGCCAGCGAAGACCCGGCCATGCAAGAACTCTTCCGCTCCGCGATCGGGATCTGGCTGGCGGAACTGCCGGCCATGCCGCTGACGGAAGCCTCGCTGCTGACCCCGTTCAATAATCACTATTGGACGAACTGGCCCACGGCGGATAACAACTACGTCCACCCCGGCTTCTGGTGGCAGACCGCTCTGCTGATGATCACAGAGGTCGAAGCAGCCCAGTAAACTAAAACAAGCGCGCGTGCCCGGGGCAGCGGTTCCGGGCACGGCATTTTACTCGGCCGTCTTTCACTGACGGCCGAATGGTATTGGAGGCGCTGGATGTGAAACATGCCTACTTGATCCGCCGGGTAGTGATGTTCTTCGTCGTGGTGATTTTGGCGGCGACCCTAAACTTCATCATCCCGCGCCTGGCGCCGGGCGATCCCATCGGGGCTGTGTTGGAAGAGCTTCGGGCGCGTGGCGCTTCGACCGGCGGCGACTCCGAAGACGAGATCGTAGCCGCTTATCGCGCGCGCTTCGGCCTAGATAAGCCGATCCACATTCAATATCTCAGTTTTCTTGCCAATACCCTGCGTTTTGATTTGGGTTATTCTATTTCTTATTATCCGCAAAAGGTCGAGGCGGCGCTGCTGCGCTCCTTGCCCTGGACGGTTGGTTTGCTAGCCATATCGACCGTGATATCTTTCGCCTTCGGGTCGTTTTTTGGCGCCTTGATGGCATGGCCGCGCGCGCCGGCTTCGGTGAACCGCTTCGTCCCGTTTTTCATGGTCTTATCGGCGGTGCCCTATTATCTGCTGGGGCTGATTCTCGTCTATATTTTCGCCTTTGTGCTGCGCTGGCTGCCGCTGGGGGGCGCTTACTCGTCCGGCACGGTGCCAGAGCTGGACCTGGATTTCCTTCTCGATGTCATCAGACACGGCATATTGCCGGCGCTATCGATCGTGCTGACGAGCGTGGGCTTCTGGGCACTGGGCATGCGTGGCGTGATGGTGACGGTACTGGGCGAAGATTATCTGACGCTGGCTGAGGCGAAAGGTTTGCCGGGCCGGCGCGTCTTTTTTGCCTATGCCATGCGCAACGCGCTGCTGCCGCAGGTTACCTCGCTGGCGATAGCGCTGGGCACAGTCGCTTCCGGCTCGGTATTGGTCGAGGTGATCTTCAATTATCCCGGCGTGGGCTGGTTGCTTTACAACGCCTTGCGCAGTTCGGATTATTATATGGTTCAGGGCGTCGCGTTTTTCTTGATTTTGACGGTGGCGGTCTCGGTGCTGATTGTGGACTTGATTTATCCGCTCTTGGATCCGCGCATCGAGCGCTAGCGTGATATCGAAGTGAGTCTGAAATGATCAAGACATTCTTGCGCCGCGGCAAAGCGGCCGGCAGCTATATTCTGCGGAATCCAAAGCTGCTGCTGGGCTTGGTTTTGCTGGCGGCGTTGCTTTTGCTGGGCCTGGTTGGTCCCTTGTTTGTCGATGTAGAAAACGCGCGCCCGATCAGCGTGCCGACCAATCAACCGCCGTCGGCTGAATACCCCTTGGGCACAGACAGCGGCGGCCGCGATGTCTTGGCGGTCATCATCGTGGGTACGCCGCAGACCTTGCGCATGGGTTTGCTGGCCGGCGTCGTCGGCGTTCTGCTGGGCACGAGCCTCGGCTTGATCGCCGGTTACTTCGGCGGCCGAGTCGACATGGTCATCAGCACGCTGACCGACACGATGCTTACGATTCCGCCGCTGGCGATTTTGTTGGTCGTAGCGGCATCGGTGCGTACGATGAGCGTGGAGAATATGGCGCTGATTATTGCCTTGCTATCCTGGATGTTTCCGGCGCGGACAATACGGGCGCAGGTGCTGTCCTTACGCGAGCAGCCCTATGTGCACATGGCGCGGCTGGCCGGCTTGAGCGACTTGCGCATCATTTTCGAAGAGATTATGCCGAATATCCTGCCGCTGGCGGCCGCCAGTTTCGTCGGCGCGACATCGGGCGCCATCCTGGCGGGCATCGGCCTGGAAGTGCTGGGCATGGGCCCGCAGCGGACGCCGACCCTGGGCATGACTATTTACTGGGCGCAGCTCTATTCGGCTCTCATTCGCGGGCTGTGGTGGTGGTGGCTGCCGCCGATCATTGTGCTGATCGTCTTGTTTGTCGGTCTCTTCCTCGTTAGCGCCGCCATGGATGAATTTGTCAATCCGCGCTTGAGGAAAACGGGATGAGCCAAGACATCGCCCTGGAAGTAAACAACCTGCGCGTTTCTTACAAAACGAGCACAGACGATGTCAAAGCCGTTGATGACGTCAGCTTCAAACTTTACGCTGGCGAGCGGCTGGGCGTGGTCGGCGAATCGGGCTCGGGCAAGACGACGCTGGCTCTGGCTTTGATGCGATTGCATAAGCCGCCGGCTGCGATCGAGGGTGGAACGGCATTCCTGGACGGGCGCGACCTGCTCAAACTGGACCGCGAGGAGATGCGCAGCACCCGCTGGAGCAAGTTGTCGCTGATCCCACAGGGGTCGATGAACTCGCTCAATCCGGTCATCAAGATAAAACACCAGATGGCCGACGCCGTTGAAGCGCATCAAAGCGGCTGGACGCGGGGCGAAATCGCCAAGCATATCGGCCATCTGCTGGTCCGTGTCGGCTTGCCCGAAAGCGTGGCCGAGATGTATCCGCACGAGTTGAGCGGCGGGATGAAGCAGCGGGTTTGCATCGCGCTGGCAATCATCCTCGAGCCAAGTGTGATCATCGCCGACGAGCCGACCAGCGCGCTTGATGTCGTGGTGCAGCGGGTGGTTATGCAGACCCTGAACGATGTGCAGGCGCAGCTCAACGCGGCAATGATCATCATCGGCCACGACATGGGCCTGATGGCGCAGTCAGCCGATCGCCTGGCCGTGATGTATGCCGGCAAGATGGTCGAGGTTTCGCCGATTAGCGCCTTCTTCAAAAATCCGCAGCACCCCTACAGCAAGCTGCTGATCAGCTCCCTGCCATCGCCCGAGGAACGTCGCGAGCTGACGGGAATCCCAGGCAGCCAGCCTTCTTTGCTGGACTTGCCCTCGGGTTGCGCCTTCCATCCGCGCTGCCCGATCGCGGTCGAGCGCTGCAAGCGGGAAATACCGCCTCTGCGTGATTTCAGCGGCGGACGGCGCGCCGCTTGCCATTTGGTGGAAGAGCAAAGCTGATGAACGGGAAAAACCTGCTGGAATTCGACAATGTCACAATGGCCTTCGGCGGCAACAAACGCAACCCCGATGGCGTCGTGGCGCTGGAAGAGCTGAATCTGGCAATTGAAGCCGACAAGCCGTCGATTATCGCCATCGCCGGTGAGAGCGGCAGCGGCAAGACGACGCTGGCGCGGCTGGGCTTGGGCATGATCAAGCCGACCGGCGGCCGCGTTATCTACCGGGGGCAAGACCTTTGGGCGATGTCGAACCAGGAACGGCGCGATTATCGACGAGAGGTGCAGGCGATCTTTCAGGATCCCTTCGCCGTATTTAACCCCTTTTATACGATTGACCGGCTTTTGCAGACGCCGATTCGCACCTTCAAGCTGGCGCGGAATCGGGCGCAGGCGCGGGAATTAATCGAAGACGCCTTGACCAAAGTCGGCTTGCGCGCGGGCGAAGTGCTGGGGCGCTACCCGCATCAACTCAGCGGCGGGCAGCGGCAGCGTATCGTGGTCGCGCGCAGTTTGCTCTTGCAGCCCAAAATTATCGTGGCCGATGAGCCGGTGTCGATGATCGACGCGTCCTTGCGGGCGAATATCCTGACGAAATTAAAAGAGCTGCGCGACGAATTCGGCATCTCGCTGCTGTATATCACGCATGACCTGGCGACGGCGCATCAAATCAGCGACAAGATCTTTGTGTTTTATCGTGGGCGCGCTGTCGAAATCGGCGATGCCTCCGCCGTCATTCGGCATCCGCAGCATCCCTACACGCAGCTATTGGTCAGCTCAATTCCACGACCCGACCCAGAAAATACCTGGGAGGGCCGCGTTGAGATCCCGCTGGAAGAATTGACGCCCGGCGCCGACCGCAGCGGCTGTCTCTTCCGGCACCGCTGCCCGCACGCAATGGCTGAGTGCGAGACCACGCCGGGCCAATTCACCGGCGGCTATGGGCAATCGGTGGCCTGCTACCTCTATCAGGAGGACGAGCAGGTGGCTGGCGCGGCGCAATAGCCGAATTTTCAAGAGTACAAAAGCGACCCTATCATCTGCGAGCGACTTGCCCGATGTTGCTCCAGGGCAATCGCATAATAGCGATAGTCAGTGAAATGGCGCAGATTCGACGGGAAAATCAACCACAGAGATCACAGAGAGCACAGAGAAAAACAATAATGAAAGCCCAATTCATAATCCACGAGAGATTTTTGGTGTTATTTCGGTGATACTTGCCATTTACCAAGCCACCAAGTGCTTCCCATTAGTCGTCCGAACCCCCAAATCTCTGTGCCCTCTGTGCCTCTGTGGTGAAAAAAATATTAATGCGATTGCCCAGTGTTGCTCTCGTATATTCTCGTATTGCCGCGCGAGAGTGGTACAATGGCGCGGTTAAATTGATTCGCCTATACGGGACACTCCAATGCAGGATCGCTATTTTTCGCCTGACCCGGCGCAGCGCTCGGCAGCGCGCGAACTCTATCAAAGTGTCAAGGACCTGCCGCTGATCTGCCCGCACGGGCATGTCGATCCGCAACTATTTGCCGACCCCGACTATCAGTTTGGCAGCCCGGTCGATTTGCTTATCATCCCCGACCACTATATCTTCCGCATGCTCTATTCGCAGGGCTTCTCGCTGGACGAATTAGGTATAGCGCCGCTGCACTCCGGGGCTGAAGCGCCAGACCATCGCCTAATCTGGCAGCGGGTCTGCGACCACTGGCATCTCTTCCGCGCCACGCCCACCGGCATCTGGCTGCGCGATGAGCTGGCGGATGTCTTTGGTATCAAGCTCAAGCTCAACAGCGCCAACGCCATGGCGATATACGATGCGATTGCCTCGAAACTAGCGAGCCCAGAATTCCGCCCGCGCGCGCTTTACGAGCGTTTCAATATCGAGGCGCTGGCGACCACGGACGCGGCCACCGCTACGCTTGAGCAGCATCAAGCCATACGCGCTTCAGGTTGGGGCGGGCGTATCATCCCGACTTTTCGGCCGGATGCCGTGGTGAATATCGATACGCCCGACTGGCGCGACAATATCGAAACGCTGAGCGATGTCTCCGGCACAACCGTAAGCGATTATCGCAGTTATATTCAAGCCTTGGAGCAGCGGCGGAGTTTCTTCCAATCGCTGGGCGCGACCGCGACCGATCACGCCGCCTTGACCGCTTGGACCGAGTGGCTGAGCCAGACCGAGGCCGCTGCCATTTTCCAGCGCGCGCTGCGGGGCGAGGCCACAGCCAAAGACGCCGCGCGCTTCACCGGGCACATGCTGGTCGAGATGGCGCGCATGAGCAGCGAAGACGGCTTGGTCATGCAGTTGCACATCGGCTCCTGGCGCAACCACAACCCGCAAATCTACGCTGAGTATGGGCGCGATATGGGCGCGGATATCCCCATCCGGTGCGAATTCACCAAGAATCTGAAGGCGCTGCTGGATCGCTTCGGCAACCGGCGCGATATGACGCTGGTCTTGTTCAACCTGGATGAGACGACCTACAGCCGCGAGCTGGCGCCCCTGGCCGGGCACTACCCGATGCTGCGCCTGGGGCCGCCCTGGTGGTTCTTTGATAGCTGGCTGGGCATGACGCGTTTCCTGGATGCTGTGGTGGAGACGGCCGGCATCTATAATCTGGCCGGCTTTAATGACGATACCCGCGCGTACCCCTTGATTCCCGCGCGGCATGATGTCTGGCGGCGCGTTTGCGCGGATTGGCTGGCTCGGCAGCTTGTGCGCGGTTTCATCGACGAAGAAGACGCCTATGCGATGATGCGCGCCCTGGCCTATGACCTAGCTAAACAAACCTACCGATTGGAAGGATGACTATGTTGAAGCAGCTTGACCGGGGCGATTATCCTGAAAAGAAGCGCTTCCCGGAACGTATCGTTCAATTCGGCGGCGGCAACTTCCTGCGCGGCTTCGCGGATTGGGTGGTGGATGTGCTCAACGACGAGACCGATTTCTCCAGCGGCGTAGCCCTGGTCAAGGCGACCCCGGGCGACTATGCCGACTTGGACGCGCAGGGCTGCCTCTACACCACCTATCTGCTGGGCATCCAAGACGGCGAATTGGTCGAGGAGGCGCGGCTCATCAGCGCTGTCAACCGCACGATTTATCCCTACCAGGATTTCGCTGCTTATTTGGCGCTGGCGCGGCAGCCGGGGATCCGCTTCGTTTTCTCCAACACGACCGAATCGGGCATCGTATTCTCGGCCGATGACGCCTTTGACGACCAGCCGCCAGTGAGCTTCCCGGCCAAGCTGACGCGTTTCCTCTACGAGCGCTATCGCCAATTTGAAGGCGCGGCGGACAAGGGCTGCATCATCATCCCGACCGAGTTGATCGAGGACAACGCGACGCGTCTGCGCGAGATCATCCTCGACTATGCGGCGCTCTGGGGGCTTGAAGCAGGCTTTGGCGACTGGATCGCCCGGCACAATCTCTTCTGCAATACGCTGGTCGACCGCATCGTATCCGGTTTCCCCCAAGCTAAAGCCACAGAGCTATTCGAGCGGCTGGGATATGAAGACCGCCTGCTCACCATGGGCGAGCTATACCACAGCTGGATCATCGAAGCGCCGCCCCGCCTGCTGGACGAATTCCCGGTGCAAAAGACGCGGCTGAATGTCAAGGTGGTGGATGATGCCGCGCCCTATCGTACAATCAAGGTGCGCCTGCTGAACGGCGCCCATACCTCGATGGTGCCGCTGGGCATTTTGCTGGGCATCGAATCGGTGCGCGAGGCCATGGAGCACGCTGACTTGGCGCCTTTCATACAGGATCTGATCTATCAGGAAGTGATCCCCTCCGTGACCGATGTGCCGCGGACCGAGTTGGAAAACTTCGCGCGTGACGCCTTCGACCGCTTTCGCAATCCGCATATTCATCACCGCTTGCTGACCATCGCGCTGAACAGCTCGAGCAAGGTCAAAGAGCGCATCCTGCCGTCGCTGCTGGGATACCAGGAACAGCGAGGCGAATTGCCGCCGCGGCTGGTCATTGCGCTGGCAGCTTTCATCCGCCTATATCGCGGGCAGTGGCGCGGCGAAGAGCTAGCGCTCAACGACGACCCGGAGGTACTGGCTTGGTTCAGCGAGCAGTGGGATAAGGCGCCGACGACCGAAGCGCTGGCGCGTGCCGTGCTGGGCAACGCAGCGCTCTGGGAGCAGGACTTGACCCATATCCCGGGGCTAGTCGAGCGCGTCAGTGGCGTCCTTGACGTCATCGAGCAGGGCAAGCTCTCGGAATTATTGAGGCAGGCGGGCACATGAAGCATGATGTAATAACGGTCGGCCGGGTATCGCTTGATCTCTTCGCCCGCGATATCGGCGCTGAGTTTCGCGACATCACATCATTCGAGACCAGCGTCGGCGGCAGCCCGGTCAATATCGCCATCGGGACTAGCCGTCTGGGATTGCGCTCCATCGCCTTCACCGCGGTCGGCGACGATGAGGTGGGCCGATTTGTGCGTCACTACCTGGCGCAGCAGGGGGTCAACACGGACTATATCGCAGTCAAGCCGGAGCGGCGCACGGGCATGGCGGTGGTGGGCGTGCAGCCGCCCGATCAATTCCCGCTGGTATTCTACCGTGAAAACCCGGCTGATATTCACCTGTCAATCAGCGAAGCGCTGGCGCTGCCTTTGAGCGAGACGCGGGCGCTGTCGCTTTCGGGCACGGCGCTGAGCCGCGGCAGCACCCGCGATGTCATACTGTATCTGGCGGAGCAGGCGCGGCGGCGCGGCCTGACGACCTTCATCGACCTTGATCTGCGGCCCGATCAATGGGCGCATCCCCTGGCTTATGGTTTGAACCTGCGCCCGGTGCTGCTGCTCTGCGATGTGCTCATCGGCACTGAAGAGGAATTCTACGCCGCGCTTGCGCCGACGCCCGAGCCGGTTATGTCCGGTGAGCCCGTCAGCGACCGAGCCGGCTTACAAGCGCTGCTGCAGCAGTATTGCGCCGAAAGCCAAGCGGTGCTGATACTGAAACGCGGCGACCGCGGGGTGAGGATCCTGCGGCGCGACAGTCAAGTCGATGTGCCGGGCTATCCGGTGGAGATCCTTAATACCGTTGGCGCCGGCGACGGCTTCGCCAGCGGCTTGATCTACGGCTGGGCGCAGGGCTGGGGCTGGGAGCGGGCGGCGCGCTTCGCCAATGCCTGCGGCGCGCTGGTGGTCACCCGGCAGGGCTGCGCCAGAGCTTTGCCGCGTATCGATGAAGTCGAGCAATTCATAAAAGACTGGGAGGGGGCAGGAGCATGACAAACCACTTGAAGTCGAATTACGAAGACATGATCGTGCTGGATGTGACGCCGCAGTCGGCGAATTGGGACTACCTGTCCTTTCGCGTCATTCGGCTGCGCGGCGAGCAGGTGTATCTGCATCAAACGCGGGATACGGAGCTGGCCTTGGTCCCGCTGGAAGGCAGCGGCGTCGTCAGTACGGCGGCGGGGGACATTCCGCTGAAGCGGGCCAGCGTCTTCCAGGAGAAGCCCTCCGTGCTCTACCTGCCGCCCGGGCATGAATTCGGCGTGGCGGCCGCTGAAACTGCGGGCAGCTTTGAGTTCGCCATCGGGGCGGCGCCGGCTGAGGGCAAGTATCCGCTGCGCCTGTTTACGCCGGAGGAGATTCGCTCCGAAGTGCGTGGCGGCGGCGCGGCGCGGCGACAGGTCCATCATACCTTGGCGCATCCACTGCCGGCCGAGCGGCTGATTCTTTTCGAAGTCTATGTGCCCGGCGGCGCCTGGTCGGGTTATCCGCCGCATTGCCACGACGGTTACGGCGGCTCGGCGCACTTGGACGAAACATATTATTTCCGCACCGACCCGGCTGAAGGCTTGGCCCTGCATCGCAATTACCGGCGCGATAATGACTTCGAGGAGATCTTCGCCGTGCGTAATACCGATTTGGTCCTGGTGACGCAGGGCTTCCATTCGACCTCGGCCGCGCCCGGCTCCAATCTGTATTTCCTGAATTACTTGGCTGGCGAGCTGGTGGATGAAAAGCGAGCGACGCCGCCCTACGACGATCCCGACTACGCCTGGCTAAAAGAGGACTACACTGGCAATCTCATGCAACTGCCGCTGATGGGCGAAGGCTGACACAACGATCGCGGCTTTCATTTGCTGCTTGTCCGTAGCCGACCATTGGCAACTCCTAACTGTTTGCTAATTTAATCTGCATTTGCCGCGCATTTGCGTCATAATTGCTTAACAGTCGCTCTATTCTTGGTGCAATGAGCTGTGCGTATCCGTGTCATCCTGCTGGTTTTGTCCTTCGCGCTTTTGTCCTACGGCGGGCAGGCGCAGGTTGAGCCCTTCATCAGAACTATCGCGGAGGGGCTGTATTATCCGGCTGGAATGGCGCTGCTGCCGGATGGCGGATTGCTGATCGCCGAAGCGGGCGGCCACGGCGAACGCAGCGCCGGCATCAGTTTGCTGACGCCGGAGGGGGAGCTGGGGCGCTTGGTCTCCGGCATACCCAGTTCTTTTTCTCGCGATAACTTGATCAGCGCGCCCGCTGTAGCGGTGACGCCCGATGGCGCAACGATTCTCATCGGCTTGGGCGGCTCGCAACTGGTCAGCCTGCCGAGCGAGGCGGCGCGGCGCTTGCCGGACGAGCCATTTTCGCCGCGAGACTTACAGTTGCGGCAGACTGCGCGCGGCAATATCTTTCTCCTACATCCCTTTGATATTGCGTTTGGCAGTGGCGGCGCGGCGGTAGTGACGGACGCGGCGGGCAATGGGCTGGTCATCGAGAACGCCGACGGCTCCCTGCGCTACTGGCAGCGTTTCGCGGCGCTGGATAATCCGCAGCACGGCGGCGGACGGCTGGAAGCGCTGCCGACCGGGCTGGCGCGCCACAGCAACTCCTTTTATGTGACGCTCTTCGGCGGCTGCCCGCATGTCGCCAATAGCGGCGAGCTGGTTGCCGTTGCTGATGACGGGCGGCAACGCACCATCGTGGACGGCTTGAACATGCCGGTCGATGTGGCGCTCGACGTTGAGGGCGCGCTTTGGCTGCTGGAGTTTGCCGCGATCGCGCCGCGCGACAGTTGCTTCGCTGGCCTGGGTCAGCAAGAAGCCAGCGGACGACTGAGCCGCATCAGCGCGATGGGCGGCTTGGAAACGGTGGCCGAGGGTCTGCACTTCCCCACGGCGGTCATGCCTATGCCCGATGGAAGCCTGTATGTCACCGAAGCCTATTCGGGCCGGCTGCTGCGATTCGACTTTGACGCTGAGCCCGATCCGCCGCGGCGCTATCCACCTGGGCAGAAAGCGCGGCGCAGCGTGGTTGAACCGCGCGACTTGGACCAAGCCTTGCGCGGCGTCATTGCCGAGCATGACCTGTCGCCTTATCCCGGGCGCGACATCAAAGAGGCGGAGAGCGAATTAACGCGCCTGGGGCGGGATCTGTTTTTCGACCCGATTTTGTCGGGCGATCAAAATATCTCCTGCGGCACCTGCCACCATCCCGAATTCGCCATGACCGACGGGCGCGTCTTGCCGATTGGCGCTGGCGGGCAGGGGCTGGGCGAAAGCCGCGCCTTCCGCAAGTTGATCAACCTGCCGGAAGACGCCCGCGTTGGAGAGGGCATGACGGTTGTCAATCCCTTTGTCGATACCTTCGTCCCGCGCAACAGCCCCACAGTGATCAACAGCGCCTTGCTGAGCAAACAATTCTGGGATGGACGGGTGGCGCTTGAGTCTGCGCAGGCTGTTGACACGCTGGAAGACGCCATCAACGATTTGGATTTCACTGACCCGCTGACGGCGCAAGTACTCTTCCCCATAACTTCTCAGCACGAGATGGCCGGCGTGACCCTGGGCGAGTTTTCGCCGATGGTCATCCGCCTGATTCTGCTGGAGCGTCTGCGCGCGAATCCAGCCTACGCGGAACGCTTTGCCGCGGTATTCGACAGCCCGACCATTACCCTGCGGCGCTTGGCTGAAGCGGTGGCGGCTTTCGAGCGGCAGTTGATCTTCACCGAGTCGCCCTGGGACGACTACGTAGCTGGCGCAGCCGACGCCCTTAGCGAGAAGCAGAAACGCGGCGCGCTGCTGTTTTTTGGCGCGCTGAACCGCGGGGTGAATTGCGTCTCCTGCCATAGCGGCGATCTCTTCACCGATCAGGACTTCCATAACCTGCTGGCGCCGCAGTTGGGCCCCGGCAAAGACAACGGCATCGACGGCAGCGATGACTTTGGCCGCGCCAATGTCAGCTTCGACTATCGCGATCAGTACCGCTTCCGCACGCCCAGCCTGCGCAATGTCGAGTTGACGCCGCCCTACTTCCACAGCGGCGCTTATAGCACGCTGGAAGCTGTCATCTGGCACCATGCCGACCCCTGGCGGGCCAATATTCTCTATAAGCCCAGCGAGCATTTGCCGCGCGCATTCCAGGATCAAGTCCTCGCTTACGATTTTGAGCGGAAGGCGCATTCCGCCAGTGGGCTAATCGGCGCGGGCCTGCCCATCAACGCGGTGGAAGCGGCGGAGCTGGTCGCCTTCTTGCGCTCGCTGACCGACCCGGCGGCGCGCGATCTGGCGCATATCACGCCGGCGGAAGTACCCAGTGGCTTGCCGCTGGACCCGCTGCCTCGTTAGCTTTCCAGGGCAATCGCATCAAAATTTATTCACCACAGAGGCACAGAGAACACAGAGGTTAAGTTTTTTTGCGGGGCAGAATTCCTCAAGTATCGACATACAAATGGATGAAAATGCTTATCACAGGGTTCAAAATGGAAGTGCAATTTCACAAAATTTATAAGATAAAGACTGTCCTCTGTGCCCTCTGTGTCTCTGTGGTTAAATTATAGTTTGTATTATGTTCATTGTTTCCCAGATTCATTTTGACGCGATTGCCCTTGCTAGCTGCCGCTTGCTAGGGTGAATCCCCGCCATATCTGCTACACTTTGGCAAATCCATTCAACTTACGAGGTGTGCAAATGCCCGCTTCCGCATACGGTAAATTGCCCGTCCCGCGTCTGACGCCGGCGCTGCTTAGCTTGGTAAAGACTGGCGCGGTCTACAGTTTGGGCGTGGACTTCCAGGAAGGCATGCTGACGCCGGGCGCGGCGATGAAGTCTTATTCGATCGTGCCGCACTTGCGCCATAGCGACCCGGCTGCCATCGATCCCGGCACAGCCGCCGCCGAGGTCATCCGCATGTCGATCCACGTGGGCACGCATATCGACGCGCTCTGCCATATCTCGGAGAAGCAGAACGCCGACGGCCTGCCTGATTCGGACGGCGAGCCCCGTCTGTATGCCGGCGAGGGCCAGACGGTAGCCGCCAGCGAGTGCGTCGATTCCGCGGGCCAGAAGCACCTCAGCGCCGAGCAGATGCCGCCGATTGTCATGCGCGGCGTCATGCTGGATATCGCGGCTTACAAGGGCGTCGACACGCTGCCGCCGGCTTATGGCATCGGCGCGGATGACATACGCGGCGCCCTGGAGCGGCAGGGTACTGTCATCGGCGCGGATACGGCTGTGCTGCTGCGAACGGGGTCGTATCAGCTGCTGCGCGCTGGCGACCCGGTATATCGCGATGCGCAGACCGGCTTGAATCTGGAAGGGGCGCAGTTGCTGGTGGAGCAGGGCATGACCCTGGTCGGCGCGGACAATATGGCGGTGGAGGTCATGCCGCCGATGGACCATTCTGTGCATCGTTTCCTGCTGGTCAACAGCGGCATCACACACGTGGAAAACCTGAACCTGGATGAGCTGGCGGCGGCGGGCTGCTATGAATTCCTACTGATTATCGCGCCGTTGAAGCTGACAGGCGCGACCGGCTCCTGGGTCAATCCGCTGGCGCTTGCTTGAGCGGCAGGAACTTTGCCAAAGATCGTCTGCGGGGCTAGAATGCGCATACTGCCCTCTGCGCGCGTAAGGAGCCTGCCTTGTTGACCTTCCTGCATATCAGCGACACGCATATCAGCGCCGACCCCGACTATCGCCCGCACTGGCTGGACAAGCCGATAGCGCATCCCAATCGCGGCGTCGAGTCGCTGCTGGAGGCGATCGGCGGGCTGTCGTTTCCGGTTGATTTCATCCTGCACACCGGCGATATCTGCGCTGAGCCGGAGGAGGAAAATTACCATCTGGCGCGCGAATTGCTCGACCGGCTGGAGCAGCCCATGGTCTTGCTGCCGGGCAATCACGATTCGCCGCAAATGGCCCGCGATATTCTGTCCGATGGCGAACGCCGGCAAGTGCTGGATGACGACCACATTAATATAAACGGCTATCACTTGATCTCGATTGAAGGCGGCGGCATGGGCGATCCGGTATTCCCGACGGTGCCGGAAGAGCAGATTGACAACTTTGACGCGCTGCTTCGCCGGGCGCAGGACGGGCCGATTCTGGTGGCGGCGCATTTTCCCTTTGTGCGGACGGGCGTACCCTGGATTGACGACGGCGCGCGCATCCAAAACGGCGAGCGGCTGCATGAGCTGCTGGCGGCACGGCGCGAGCAAGTGGTCGGCGTTTTCTTCGGGCATATCCACCAGGTGGTGAACAGTTTCTGCGATGGGATTTCCTACAACTGCTGCCCATCGACCTGGTTCAACTTCACCGGCTACCCGGGCATGGAAGCGGCGGACGCGGATCTGGCGACGCCTGGTGGCTTCAACCTGGTGATGATTCGCGATAATCGCTGCTTCGCGCGCTTCTATGGCCTGCCGCGGCTGGGGGGCTAGGCTCGCAAGTCGTTGCTACAGACTGTCTAATCGCAACTATCCCGGGCGCTATCAAGAGGCGGACAAGAGCGCTCCGTGGTCATCAGCCTTGGCCATCGAAGACTAGGAGCAAACGCGGGTAGGCGCCCTCTAAGTCTGTGGCTTTATTCTGAAGTCAGCTCGCGGATGAATTCGCTCTGCGCAAATTCAGCGATATTCTGATTAGCGCAGGCCATTGGCAGCGCCCAGATGACCATATTCGAATAGTAGTCTTGTCCCCAAACCGGCAGACCGCTGTCGGCGTCAATCAGGCAATGCTGTTTCCAGGGCGAGCGTGAAGTCAAGGCGACGGCTTCGTAGATGCGCCGGGCGATCTCCAGCCCGGTTTCGGCTTGACCGTGATAGATAAAGTTCATCGCGCCGCACATATTTTCTCCGAAAAAGATCTGCGTGGAGTGATCGTTGTTGGGCAAGATATCGGGAAAGCGTTCGGGATCCGGCTTGGAGACGTACCGTGTGCCATCGGGATTGACGCCGTTCACCAGGCCGTGTTTGGTCGCGCCCATATTCAGCCGCTTCACGGCGCCCAAGGCGGACTGGACTTGACCAGCCGGCAGAATGTCAGACAAGCCGGCGATCTTGACGCACCATTGCGCCATGAGCTGATTGCCCAGCGAGACATCGCAATCGGGGCCTTCGCCGCTGATATTGGCCGGGTCGCGCCACAGACGGTAGTATTCGCCGTTCCACAGTTGGCTTTGGTAGGCGGCTTTGCCGCGTTCCAGCCGATCTGCGCACTCAGCAGCGAACTCAGCGTCATTCATGACTGTCGCCATGGCTTTTCCACAAGACAAGGTCGCCAGCCAGGTGCCCGCCACATAAGCGGATGTGCCCCACCAGGGCCAGATGTCGTAGAATTGATTGGCCGGCCATAATTCGCCTGGCGACACATGCGCCTGGTCATTGACCAAGCCATCGCCATCGTCGTCCAAAGAATACTGGTAGCGTATGGCTCGCTTGGCGGAATCGTAAAAGCGCGCCAGCAAATCCTGGTCGCCGCTGCGCAGATAGAGGCGATAGATCATCTGGGCATATTGACCGGAATTCAGCGGGTGTTGGCAGTGATAGCGCGGGTCGCGCATGGATGTATCCATGCCGTAAGAGAATGGAATCTCGCCATCGGATATCTGGAAGTGCCTAAAGGCTTCCAGAGTCGTCCGTTCCAACTCAGGGAAGAAGAAGAGAGCCGGCATGTGCCCGTGCATGCGGCAGACCATCGTCTCGGTGATGGGGCAGCCGGTGTGGCTTTCGTTGTGGGTGAACCAGCCGATGTCATCCCACCATTCGTCCATCCGCGTTTTGGCGATCCACACGGTGTTCTTGGACAGGCTGTAGAGACCCTGCACCAAGGCGTCGCGCAGCCAAGCCGGCAGGTCCGTCTTGTAAATCGCCTTCTGCCAAGCGAGCACGCTTACCAGCAGGTCGTCAAATCGCCCCTGCGCATCCTCAGCGACCGCGGCGGCATTCTCGTAGCGCCTGCCGTATTGATGCACGTGCGTTTCCCGGCCGCTGTCACGCCAATGCGGCGAATGCCAAGCGAATACAAATCGCAGGCGACCGGCTCCATTTGCTTTGATATTTCGCGCGATGCGTCCGACGAGCTTGCCGTCTTTGCGGGCGACGTGGACGCCTTCACCCGCCAGCGCGACATCGTGCGTGGCGCCGCCAGGGGCCTGCGGCAGATTGACAATAAACTCAAGGTCTACCGCTTCCGCGCGGCTGCTGCGGATTTCAATCTCAAAGAGCGCCGCCGGGATATTACTGTCGGCGCTGTTGCCCAGGATCAGCGGGGCGAAGGCGCGAATGCCCAGCTCCAGCCCCTGCCGCGCAAAATGGCAGACCATATCCGCCACGGGATGATGCCCCCAATAGGCGATTTCGGCTGTGGACAGCGGCAGGCTCTCCCCGCCGGCTATCTTGACCGTCAGCCATTCGCGGAAGTCGGCGCGCGGCGGGACGATGTCGTTGAATATGGAACAGTGACCGATTAGGCCGGAGCCTTCAAGTGTGAAGTAGCCGGTGCCTAGCCCGCCGAGCGGGATACCGCCGTCCAAGCGGTGACCGTCGTAGACGCAGCCGGGTACGGGATCGGGGAAACCATCAGCTTCAATCTCTGACCACTGGTTTCTGGGTACATCGGCGCAAAAGGGCCAATTCGACATTTTAGTTTCCCTTTCCTTGCTCAAGTCAACCTGTGACGCGACGGGTGAGACTCACAGAGTCTCCCCTACGTTGTCACGCAGGGAGAGCCTGCGGACCCGCGATGCGCTTAGATGCTCAATCCTCCAGACAACCCATCCATGAACCGTCTGGACGTAAAGGCGAAGATGATTATGAGCGGCAGAGACGCGATCACATAGCTGGCGAAAGTGACGCCGTAATCCGTCCCGTATTGGCCCGCAAAAGACAGTACACCGATTGATACCGGTAGGCGCTCGCTATCAAAGATGGCCACCAGAGGCCAGATGATGTCGTTCCAACTGAATAGCAAATCCAATATGGCCAGGGTGCTAAACGCTGGTATCGCCAGCGGCACGGCGATGCGCATGAGCAGCGTAAACTCGTTGGCGCCGTCCAGCCGCGCCGCCTCGAAATATTCTTGTGGCAGCGTCTCGAAGAAGGTGCGCATCAAGAAGGTGCCGAAGACAATTTCAACCGATACCCAAGGCAACACAACGCCTTGCAGTGTATCACCCCAATCCAGTGCAATGATAACGCTGAACATGGGGATGACGAGTAAAATGCCCGGGATCATGATCAATGCCAGAATCGCAACGAACAATATATTTCGGCCAGGGAATCGGTAGCGGGCGAACGCATAACCGGCCAAACCGGAAATGACGAGCGTCAAAACCAGCGTGGGAATGGAGTATGTGAAGCTGTTGAAGATCGCCCGACCCATGGCGGGCCAAGCGCGCAGGTAATTCTCCGGATGCAAGGGGGTGGTCGGCAGCCAGAATTGCTGGAAGAACTGCGCGTTGATCTTGAATGAGTTGATGACCGTGAAGACAAAGGGCACATAGGTAATAATGGCCAAAATCAGCAAGATGAGCATCAGGGGCCAATCACGGCGCCAGGCTTTAGACGGCGACATCGTAAGCCCTCCGGTAACGCATTCTCAGGATAATAATGCTGAGCGCCAGCGTCATCAGCATCAGCACCGTGCCAATGGCCGACGCATAGCCATGTTTGCCATAGGTGAAGCCCTGAATGTACAAATAATAAGCCGGCGACATGGTGGTATTGATGGGACCGCCCTGTGTCATCACCAGCATAGGCGCGAATTCCTGCATGCCCTGGTTCAGGCTTAGAATCAGAATAAGCGCCAGCGGACCGCGAATCGCCGGCAAATCGATGGCGAAGACGCGGCGCAAACGGCTGCAGCCGTCAATCAGCGCGGCGTCATTCACCTCGCTTGACAAGTTCTGCAGCGCGGCCAGGATAATCAAGAAGCCGAAGCCAGCCACAGCCGGGAAGCCGATGAAGATCAGCGCCGGCAGGGCGGTATCAGGACGCCCCAACCAGGGGTAGGGCCGGGCCATGGCGCCGACGCCGGTCAGGAATTCATTCAGCATACCTTGGCGGCCGGCGTAGACCTGCTGCCATACCAGCAAATTGACCGTTATCGGAATCACCATCGGGATCGTGAACACCATGCGCCAGAAATTGCGCCAGCGATCGCTGGTCAGGTTATAGACCAGCTCCGCGCCGACAAATGCCATGACCAGCACAAGCGCGGTACGCCCCACCATATACTTCAAGATATTGCCCAATGACTTAATAAAGATCGGATCGTCGAAGAGCGCCCGGTAATTCTGCAATCCGATAAACTCGCCGGGCTCGGGGATATTCCAATAGGTGAAAGAATGAAAGATGGCGGAAACAGCCGGAATATAGCGGAACGAAAGCAGCAGCAGCAGGGCCGGAATCAAGAACAGGAAGGGCACATAAATGGGCACGAATCCACTGCCCAGCTTCCAGCGGCTCGCTTTGGTCTCGGCGCGAGCGGTTGTTGGCGTTTCTAGTGTCAAGGCGCTAACCTCCAATGCGCGCGCCGGAGCCGAAAAATCCGGCCCCGGCACACGGATGCTACGTTCTCAAACGCAGCTTGCCGCTTCAAATGCCACTACGGGCACCAATCGTAGCCTACCTCTTCACAGAGGGCGGCGGCGCCGCTCTCCCAGGCTTCCTGCAACAGCGCTTTGGTCTGTTCTTCGTCAGTCGCGCCAAGGAAGTAGCCTTGCATGATCTGCGTCCAGTTGTCGCCGTGCTCAATGGTCAAGCGCGCGTTGGGGTCGCCAAACAAGCGGTCTTGCAAGGCGGCCACGGTCTGGAAATTGGCAAGCACCGGTCCAACTTCGGTACCGGCTACCATCGGGATGAAGCCCCCGAATTCGTTCGCCAAGGGCCCGAAGTTTTGTGGCGCGGACAACCACATCAGGTAGTCGACGGCTAAATCGAAATTGTCGCCGTCCGCGGTCGCGGTCGGTATGCCATATTGCCCGGCCGAACTGGGGCCGCCGACGCGATAGATGGTGCCCGGCGCGCCCTCAAAGTCGTCATCGGTGAAGGCCGGCAGATAGGTCAGGCCCCATTCAAAGCTCGCTGAATTGGTGATTTCCTTGTTGTCCCAGGTCCCGCCCCAGTAGATGGCGAGCTGCTCACCGAGGAACATGCGCATGACATCGCCCAGGCTGGTGATGCCGATGTAGTCAATCGGCAGAATCTCAGAGAATTCTTTGGAGATGCGCAAGTAATCGTCCATGCGCGGATCGTGGGCGCTTATGACGCCGTCAGTGATCGCCTTGGCATATTCTTCAGCATTCAGTTGGCGCCAGCTCAGATCCGGCTGCATTTCGGAATACTTGTCCATATAGAGTTCCGAATGGATGTCCGCCCAGACCAAGCTCAGCCACAGGCTATCGGCCCAATACCAGGTGCTCCAGCCAGTGCCGGGCATAAAGGAACCGAAGGCTTCCACGCCGAGTGTATCCTGGATCGTCTTCATATCGGCAATGAATTCGCCCCAATTCGCCCAATCCGGTTCCACGCCGGCTTCCTCGAACATGGCAACGTTGTAATACATGGCGGTTTCCACCCAGTCGAGCGAAACCTGATACCAGTGCCCATCGGGCGCGCGGGTCGTATTCAAGACGTTTGGCGGGAAGGAATCGGCCCAACGCTCGTGGCCCGGCGTGCCTTCGGGAATGTAGTGGTTCGGCATTTCTAAGTAGTCGTCCAGCGCCGTCCACCAGGTATCCGAGACGCGATTGCGATTGAACCACTGATCCCAAACGATATCCGGCGCTTCACCCGCCGCCATGCGTGAGGACAGCCAGGTGATGTAATCGGAGCCGCTGGGGATATCCGGCAAGAGATTGACGGTGGCGCTGGGATGCATGTCCATGTAATCCTGCGCGACTTGCTCGGCGATCGCTGAGTGTTCCGGATGTTGCTCGGGCCGGTAGTAGACCTGGAGGTGGACAACGATTTCACCCGATATATCGCTGTCCTGGGCCAAGGCCGTTCCGAACACCCCGAAGAGAAGCGCGAATACGAGTATCAGTGACAGTTTCTTGAACATCATATTGCCTTTCATTAATGTAAACAGTCGCTACGGACAAAAGATAACGCGTTTGTCTTATGGGCGCACCTCCCCAGTTGTTCGTTGCTCGCAAGCGTGAGCGAGAAAACAGCCCTTAGCTATTAGCCTTTCCTCTTGGATCTTGAACTACTTAGCTCTGCGGCGCCACCCCTTCCAGTGACTTGCTGGCGAAGCGCTCGCGGTTGGTCAACTGAATAGTCATGCCGCCGTCGGTGAATATATTGGCGCCGGTCACGTAGGAGGATTGGTCGCTGGCCAAGAATAGCACGACGTTGCCCACTTCGCGCGGCGCTTGTACGCGGCCGAGCGGGATATTGTCCATCCAGTGCTGCCGAGCCATGTCGGCGTCTTCGGCGGCGTCTTGAATATCGTTCCAGATCTGCGTGTCCGTCAGGCCCGGGCTGACGGCGTTGATACGGATGCCAAAGGGCGCGAACTCAATCGCCATGGAGCGGGTCATCATATCGACGCCGCCTTTGGAAGCCGCATAGGGCGCGGCGGCCGGCAGCGTGGCGACGGTGTGTACGCTGGCGATATTGATGATATTCCCGCTGCGGCGCGCGACCATCGCTTCCAGCGCGTAGCGGCTGCAGAGAAACGTGCCTTTCAGATCGACATCGACCACGCGGTCCCAGTCGGCTTCGTCCATCTCGAGCGTCGGCTTGACGAAGTTGACGCCAGCGTTGTTGACCAGGGTGTCAATCTGGCCGTAGGCCGCCAGCGACGCGTCGATGAGGCTTTTGCAGTCAGCGGCTTGGGAGACATCGGTATTGACGAACAACCCTTTGCCATAACGGGCTTTTAAGCCCGCTGCGACCTGCGCGCCCAGCCGCTCATTGATATCGGCGATGACGACTTCCGCGCCCGCTTCGGCGAAGCTCTCGGCGATGCCGGCGCCGATGCCGCTGGCCGCTCCCGTGACGATTGCGATGTGACCGTTCCAATCCATCAGCTGTCCCTCCATCAAGGCGCGTCCGTTGCCGGCAAGCTTGGCTCATCGTCCGTGCGACTGGTATTGCCTTGTCCCAGATAGGCGTAATTGGCTTTAATGCGCTCCCGCGACATCCAGATGTGTTCCGTCATTGCCGACTTGGCTTCATGGATGTCTCGCTGTTTCAGCACCTCCACCAGATCTTTGTGCGTGGCGACGTGCTTAATCAATTCTGTAGTTGAAACGCGGTCATTGGCTTCCGCCAAGAAGCGGCTGATGCGCGAGCGCAGGCTCGATACCACTTCGATCAGAATCACATGCTGCGACAGTTGCCACAGCGCGGAATGGAACTTCACGTCCAGTTCAAATATCGTCTGCCGGTCGCCGTCTTTAGCTGCTTCAAACATCTTCTCGACGATGGTTGACAGTTCGTCTTCAATGGCGTCCGACCAATTGGGAATGGCGTATTCAAGGACCATGGCTTCCAATGCGATTCGAATGGATGTGACCTCGTCCAATTCTTTGGCGGAAAAGGTGTGTACGAAGGCGCCGCGGCGGGGTTCCTTGATGACCAGGCCCTCGTCGGTCAGCTTCTGAATTGCGATTCGTACCGGCATGCGGCTGACGCGAAACTGCCCGGCGATGTCTTGTTCCACCAGGCGTGTGCCCGGTTGCAAGAGCCCGGCTTTGATGGCGCTGCGCAAGCGCTGGGCGACCGCATCGCTCAGGTTCTCGGATTGTTGGATCGGTTCCAGCCTGTGCATGCTCCCGCCCAAAAGATTCCGCCATCCCTTTCAGTCCAAGCGATAAAAGGCTGCCGCGTTGGCATGAAACAGCTGCTTCAACTCAGCTTGGGAACAGCCCTCGACAACCCAGTGAAGCGCCTCCACCCAGCGCGGGTATGCCGTCGCCTGATAGGCCACGGGCCAGTCACCTCCATACATCACCCGATCAAAGTCGAAGCAGTCGATGACGTGGTCAATATACGGCTTGAGCTGCTCTCTGGTCCAATGTTGATGGTCGGCCTCGGTGACCAGGCCGGAGATCTTGCACCAGACATTGGGAAACTCGGCCAGCATCTTGATTTCGGCGCGCCAGGGGTCGAGCAGGCCGTTCTTGATATCGGGCTTGCCAATGTGGTCGAGGATGAATTGCACCCCGGGGCACTGCGCCACCATCTTGATGGTATTGGCCATCTGAAAATGAGCGATGCAGATGTCGAAGCTCAAGCCGTAGCCGGGCAAAAGCTGAACGCCTTTGATGAAACTCGGCCGCAAACAGAACTCAATATCCGCTTCAAACTGGATAATGCGGCGGATGCCTTTGACGCGCGGATTGTCGGCCAGTTTCTCCAGCGCCGGGCGGGCGGCATCACCCAGCTCCAATGGCGCCCAAGACACGATGCCAGCCAGCCGGCTGTCTTGATCAGCCAGGCTGTCCACCCAGTCCGCTTCTTGCTGGAACTGCGCAAAATCGACCTCGGCTTGCAAGAAGACCATTTTATCGATGGCGACAGGTCCGCAAGCGCGATCATAGTCTTCCAGCAAGTAGGCCTTGTTCAGCAGAGGAATGTCATCCAGCCAAGGGTAGCGTAGCAGCTGGGGATCCCAAACGTGGAGATGCGTGTCGATTATGGGAAAATCCAGCATCGCTTACTTCTGTGGCAGACTCGCCATGCGCCGACCATGCTTGAGCTTGTGTAGGCGATGGCTGACGATCGCTCTATACAAATCTCAAGAAATTGTATTGCCTATCCAATATATCCTGGATTGGATACATAGTCAAATTCTGGAGGCGGGGCAATCGCATCAAAATGGTAGTGACTGAAATGGCGCAAATTCGAACGGAAAATCAAACACAGAGTTCACAGAGAGCGCAGAGAAAAGCAATAATTAAAGCTTACATCATAATTCAGGAGTGATTTTGAGAGATATTTGAAGTATTTCGGTGCTTCTTGCCGTATTCCAGTCCATCGACTGCTTTGAATTGTCGTCAAAAACCTTAATCTTTGTGCCCTCTGTGTTCTCTGTGGTTAAAATATTTTGATGCGATTGCCCTGATTCTGGAGGCAGGGGTAGTGTATCGAATTCGGTTGGAATAGGAATGACGTGAACTCCGATTCATGCCAATTGTCCAAGCAAAGCATAAGAACAGGAGCCACGTCAAGTACAGTTGGTATATTGTATCGAGTTATCACGGTGTTATCACGAAGGGTGAACAACAGGCGCGCGTCATAGTCAAGCAGACCTATACGCCGTGTTCCAGCGCGGTCAAGAAGGTTCGCTTCATTCGCTGATTGCGCATGCTGGATGCTTCAATATGCTGGGCCAGGCGCCCCCTCATATCGCCAATGAGATCGACGTATTGCGGGTCGTGAACCAGATTGTTCATTTCAAATGGGTCGTCCTGCAAATCATACAGCTCATTCATGTCGTGAAGTGAGAACACATATTTGTAGCGGTCCTGCAGAATCATGCGTTGCGGGAAATCGTGGCTGTGCCCCATGTGCTCACAGACGAGCTCATCGGGCCAATCGGCATTTTCCCCTTCGCGGCAAAGCGGCAGCACGCTGCGACTGTGCATATAGTCGGGCACGGCGACGCCGGCCGCGTCCAGCATAGTGGCGGTCGCGTCCATATTTGACACCAATTTATCAGTGCGTTGGCCGGCGTCAATCGCCGCGGGCCAGCGGATCGCCATCGGCACGCGCGCCACTTCCTCGATAAAGGTTGAGGACTTGTCCCACAAGCCGCCATGGCTGGCGACGGCGTCGCCATGATCGGCCAGCCAGATCACAATCGTGTCCTCCGCCAGCGACAGCTCGTCCAGCGTATCCAGCACGTCGCCGACCGCGGCGTCCGTCTGGTATCCTTGCGCGTAGCAGCGGGCGAGAATATTTTGCCAGGCCGACCAGTCGGTAAAGGACTGGGCGCTGCGATGCGAGATCTCCCGGTGGAAGATGTGGCGGAAGGGACGCCCGGCCAGGTCGTCGCGAAAGCTCGGATATTCCGGGATCGCTGACGGGTCAACCCGGTCGGCAAATTCGGCCGAGGGGTAATAGGGCTGGTGCGGTCCCCACAAGCTGACCACCAGGCTGAAGGGCTGATCGTCAGCGGCGAATTCGCGCAGCTTTTCGCAGGCGAGGTGGGCGACGAATTGCTCTTCATGCGCTTCCGGCGGCCCGGCCAGGATGCCCGAGCCGTTCATGAACTTCCAGGGCGAGGGATCGTGCAAGACAATCTCTTGCCCCTGCCACTCGGGATAATTGATGTTGTATTCGATTTGGGCGCGGGCCTCGCCTAAGCCGCGTGCCTCGGCATAGGATTTATAGGCGTCGGACATATAAATCTTGCCGTAATCGGGCAGGCTCCAGCCTTCAATGCCGTAGTCAAGCGGCAGCCGATCGCGGCCGCAATGCCATTTGCCCACGTAGCCGTTGCGATAGCCAGCCTGTGACAGATAGTGACTGTAGAGCGGTTGACCCGAATCAAGGTCGGACTGGTTGCCGTAGACCTCCGCTTCGGTGTTCATGATGATGCCATGCGAGCTGGGGTAGACGCCCGTCATCATGCTGCTGCGCGCCGGCGAGCAGAGCGGGCAGACCGAATAGGCGCGGTCGAAGCGCGTGCCTTCCGCTGCGAAGCGTTCGTAATTCTGCCACTTGTATTCGTATTCGCCTTCACGATCGTGCCCGTAATAGGCTTGATGGTCGGTGATGATGAATACGATATTGGGCTTTGATTTTGCCATGATGATGATTATCCCTTTTCCAAAAGCGGATACAGAAAGATTGACCTTATTTTAGTGAGCCGACGGTGATGCCTTCAATCAGATTGCGCTGGAACAAGATATAGACGATGATGACCGGCACCGCCGTGATATTGATGCCGGCGAATGACAGCGCAAAGTCGGTGAAGTACTCGTCTTGGAAGGCGGTCAAGCCCAGCGGCAGGGTGCGTTTGCTGTCTTCGTTGATCAGCAGCAGCGCCTGGAAGAATTCGTTCCAGGTGCCCATGAAGACAAAAATCCCCAGCGCCATCAGCGATGGCTTTGAAAGCGGCAGCAGAATGCGCCAATAGAATTGGAAGCGGCTGCAGCCGTCGAGCGCGGCGGAATCTTCCAGCTCTTGCGGGAAGCCCTGGAAAAACGCGCGCAGCATCAGAATGGCAAAGGGCAGGCTGCCGGCCACATACACCAGAATCAAGCCGAAGCGGCTGTTGGCCAGGTTCAGTTCGTACATCAGCGAGAGCAGGGGGCCCAGCTTGGCGGACAGCGGGAAGGCCATGCCGACGAGAAAGACAAAGAAGATCACCTGATTGCCGGGAAAGCGCATCTTGGCAAAGGCATAGGCGGCCAGCGAACTTAGAAACAGCACGATGGCGACGCTCGTTACTGTGATAAAGATGCTGTTAAAGAAGTATTCATCGAAGCTGGCGCCGAACCAGGCGTCAAGGTAATTCTGAAAACGCCACTCGGCGGGCAGCGCCAGGGGATTCTCGCGGATTTCTTTGTTGGATTTGAGCGCGCTGGCGAAGACCCACACAATAGGAACCAGCGTGACTACCGTTGCCAATGTGAGCACGAGGTAAAAGGGCGTACTGCGCAGCCGGCGCTGTGTCGATTTGCCTAGGAACTCCATGAGCGCCATTCCCGAAATTTGATGAATCCGGTTGTGAGAATGACAACAATGACCGCGTTAACGCTGGCCGCCGCCGTGGCCCAGCCCATCTCGAAGTTGCCGATCATACGGAAGACATAGATGTCAATGACATCAGAGGAGTAGAATGGGCCGCCGCCGGTGAGTATGTAGACGACGCCAAAGATGCCCATGGCGGTGAAGATGCGCAGGGTGATGACAAATGTGAATACGTCATACAGGCAGGGAATCGTGATATAGAAGATTTTCTGCCAGAAGTTGGCGCCATCAACGCGCGCCGCGTCAAAAATATCGGTCGAGATATCCTGCAAACCGGCCAGGAAGATGACCATGGAGTAGCCGAAACTCGCCCAGGTATAGGCGACAAAGGTGGAATAGAGCGCGAGGTTGTGGTCGCCCAGCCATAACTGCGTGAAAGCGCCCAGCCCGATCGCCTCCAGCACGGCATTGAGTACACCGGCGAAGGAATGGTAAATCCATTTCCAGACATACGCGATCACCACGCCGGAGAAGATAGCCGGCAAGAAGAGCGCGGCGCGGAATACAACGCGACCCCGGCGGATCTCATAGATGAAAACCGCTAGAAACAATCCCATCGCAACCGGAATGACCACCGCCAAGCCCAAAAAGATGAAATTGTGACCGAGCGCGTTCAAAAAGCGATTATCGTTGAGGATGAAGGTGTAATGATCAAAGCCGATGAATTCCGCGGTTGGCGTGAGCAGGTCCCATTTGAAGAAACTGAAAAAGAATGAGGCCAGCACTGGACCTAGATTAAACAGCACATAGATAACAACGGCTGGCAAGATAAAGAAATAGGGCATGAGGTCAAGGCGGAAGCGAGGACCGGCCCTGGGCTTTCCCGCTGCGCTGAGCGTTTGCGCCATTAGCAGGCGTCCTTTCGCGTCACGCTGGACATGCTGGACTTGCTGATACTGGCCCCAAACCCCTCCCCCCAAAATGAGGGAGGGGCTTCAACGCCACGTTCCTGCGTGAGGCTCCCCCCGTCCCTCCTTGTGGGATGCCCGCCATAGAGATAGCGGGAAGGGGGCGGAAATTCATGTCCGCAGCGCTGGCAATTTCAGCGCCGCTTAGTTCGACGCCAGGTAATCGCTGTGCGTAGCCTGCATTTCGTCCAGGAATTCTTCGGGAGTGAGCATGCCGCCGATCATACCCTGTACGATTTGGTTCATATCGCCGAAGACCTTGGGCGCCAGATAAGTGACGGGCCAGAAACCGATCTTGTCGACATTGGCGGCCGTCTCCGAGGCGATCTGGTAATACAGGTCGGGAATATCCTCGGGCACATCAATCGAGAAGGCCGGCAGCACGGCGATTTCGCGCAGCGCCTGCACCGCTACCGCTTCAGTTGTCAGCCACTCAACGACTTTGAAAGCGGCGTCCACCGGCGCGTACTCGGCAATGACTATCGAGCCGCCGATGCCGCCCAGGGTTTTGATGTCGGTCGCGGGGTTGACCGCCGGCAAGTAGAAGAAGCCAATATCGAAATCGGGTTCGGCCAAATTGGCGTCGTTGATGAACCATGGACCGTTGAGCACCATGATGGATTGGCCCTGGTAAAACAAGTCAAGCGACTGGTTGTAGTCGATGCCCAGCGGATCCGGATTGGCGTAGCCGTTTGTGGCCATGCCCTGGAAGGCGTACAACCCGTCCAGACAATTCTCACAATCGGGCCAGGGCTGCGTGCCGCTGAGCACATCAATGTACTCCGAGCCGGCGCTGCTGTACATAAACATGGAAGCCATCAGCGCGGAGGGCCAGCCACCGGCCAGACCCATGGTATAGCCATAATAGCCCGCGTCTTTAACCGCCTCCAAAAGATCTACGTATTCTTCGAATGAAGCCGGCGTTTCCAACTCCAGCTCGGCGAAGGCGTCCTTGTTGTAAAAGATGCCGACGGATTCCAGATTCTGCGGAATAGCGTAGATGCGCCCTTCAATCGTGACTTGCGACAGCAAGTTGTCCGGGATGCGCTCGATCAAGCCGCTCTCGCGGTAGAACTCCGTCAAGTCTCTGACTTGCCCGGTCGCTACCAGCGCCCGCAAGTTCGCGCCGACATCGAGGCCGCCTAATACATCGGGGCCCGCTTCGTTCTCCATAGCGACGCGCAACTTCTGATTGTTCTCGGAGATTTCGCCGGTCAAGACATCTTCGTAGACGATGTTGATGTCATCGTTGGCTTCGTTGAACCGCTCGACCAATAGTTCGTCATAGTTGCTGGCATAGCCCAAACCCCAGACTAATATGTCGGTACTGTCTTGCGCGCCTGCCAGGTTCAGGCTAAACGCCCCCAGCAGAAGCGTCACCAGCAAGACGCGGGTCAGCCCATATAGTCGCTTGCCAAAACTTGTGGAAATCATCGTATCTATGCTCCTTTTTTGTACATTTTATTGACCGCATGTAGTGTATCTCAAAGGACGCTCACGGTGCAAATTCCTCTTTGCCAGGAAATGTATCAGGGCAATCGTTTCAAAATATATATTAACCACAGTCGCTCGCAAGTCACGACTTGGCTCACACAAAATATGCAATCCAATGCTGCGTGCGTACGGGCGAGCCGGTGGCTCGCCCCTACATATTTCGACTGGGTTCGGCAGGTTTCATAAAAAAAGAGGCACAGAAGTAGTTCCAAGTTAGTCATGCAAATTTTCCAAAGCAAGGATCTGTAGGGGCGACAGCCCGAAACTACAAATACAGCGGAAGCGGGCGACCAGGTTGGTCGCCCCTACACGGCGCGCTTCTTCACATTACTTACCTGGTTTTACTGAGGCGCCGAGTTTTTTGAGTTTAGACGACTATTCTACTAAATCTGCGGCTTGGAAAAGGCAACAGTTACTAGCGTAACGTGAACCACAAATCACAGTTCAAAGAAGACATGAACAATATATTTTGTTTTTCTCTGTGCTCTCTGCGTCCTCTGTAGTTGATTTTCAGTTTAGATTTCCACCATTTCAGCCGCTATAATTTTGAAGCGATTGCTCTGGTATCAATGGAGTTACTACTATGACACTTCCCTCGGATTACGTCGAACGCGTTTATGCCGGGGTGCTCGGCAAGATCATTGCCGTCTATCTGGGTCGCCCGATTGAAGGCTGGTCCTACGAGCAGATTATGAAGCGCTTTGGCGAGATCAATTATTATGTGCATGAGGCGCTTGAGGAACCGCTGATCGTAACCGATGACGATCTTTCCGGTACTTTTACTTTTGTGCGCGCCATGCCCGATTACGGCAACAGCTTGGATCTGACCCCCGAACAGATCGGCCAGACCTGGCTCAATTACATCGTCGAAGGCAAGACGATATTGTGGTGGGGCGGCATCGGCGATGTAACCGAACATACTGCCTATCTGCGCTTGAAACAGGGCGTCCAGCCACCGCGCAGCGGCTCGATTGAACTCAACGGGCCGATCATGGCCGAGCAAATTGGAGCGCAAATCTTCATTGATGGCTGGGGCTTGATCGCGCCCGGCGATCCCGAGCTGGCGGCGGATTTGGCGCGGCGGGCCGCTTGCGTCAGCCACGACGGCGAAGCCATCTACGGCGCGCAAGTGGTCGCCGCCTTAGTCGCTCAGGCATTTGTCGAAGCGGACATCAATGCGCTGATCGATGCCGCCGTGTCGCTGATCCCCGCCGATTCGGTCACCTACCGCATGATTGAGAAGGTGCGCGGCTGGCACGCCCGGCAGCCGGACTGGCATCAGACGCTGGGGCGGATCGACGGGGAATACAGTCGCGAACGGTATCCGGGCAATTGCCATATCGTGCCCAACCATGCCCGCATTATTCTCGCGCTGCTCTATGGCGACGACGACTTCCAGAAATCCATGCTGGTCGTCAATACGTCCGGCTTCGACTCAGATTGCAACTCCGGCAATGTCGGCTGCATCATGGGGGTCAAGAAGGGCTTGGCCGGGCTCGACGCTGGACCGGACTGGCGCGGCCCCGTAGCTGATCGCCTGTACCTGCCATCGGCGGACGGCGGCAGCAGTATCAGCGATGCAGTCGGCGAAACTTACAAGCTGGTCAATATCGGGCGCGGCATGCAGGGGCTAGCGCCGCTTGCGCCGAAAAATGGCGCGCGCTATCATTTCAGCCTGCCGGGCTCGGTGCAGGGCTTCGAGTCTGAAACTGGGCCTGAATCCAAAAATGCTGTGACCATCGAAAATGTGCCGGGGCACAGCAAGAACGGCGAGCGATCGCTGGCGCTCCACTATCGGCGGCTGGCGCAGGGTCGCATTGCCCGGGCAGCCACGCTCACGTTTATACCCTCAAAGGAAATTGCCGATTATTTTGACGAGCGCGGCTATCGCTTGCTGGCGTCGCCAACGTTGTATCCCGGGCAAGTCCTGCGCGCGGGCCTGGCGGCAGACGCGGGCAATGCTGAAGCGGCTACGCTGCGGCTCTACGCGCGGCATTATAACGAAGATGATACGCTGGATATCATCGGCGGCGAGCCAGTCCAGCTTGCGCCGGGCGCGCATGCCCAGCTGTCATGGCAGGTACCGGATACCGGCAACCAGCCCATCGCTTATATCGGCATCGAGATTTCTGGCGAGAATGGCGCCAGCGGCACAGTCTACCTGGACTGGCTCAGCTGGGACGGGAGTCCCGATGCGCAGCTGAACCGGCCAACCATCAGCGAAGCGGGACGTGAAAAACGCAAGCGGCCGAAATTCTGGAAGAAGGCTTGGATTTACGCGCTGGATTCCAGCGAACGCTTCGATGCCTGGGACTATTGGCCACAGCCCTACCGCGTCATACAAAACGAAGGCCGCGGCCTGCTGATACAGGGCACGCGCGACTGGAGCGACTACCAATTTGCGGCTACAGCCATGCCGCGTGTCTGTGAAGCCGGTGGAATCGCCGTGCGTGTACAGGGCCTGCGGCGCTACTATGCGCTGTTGCTGGATCATGAGAAGACCCGCATCGTCCGCGTCCTGGACGGTGAAACTGTATTGGCCGAAATCGACGCGGGCTGGTCAGTCGAGCGGGAGTATGATCTCCAATTAAAAGTTAAAGGCAACAAGCTGACCGCCTTCGTCAATGGCGAGCAGGCGCTGGAAGCAATCGACCCGGACAATGCCTTGACCGGCGGCGCCATCGCCCTGATTGCGCAGACCGGTTGTATCTACTATGACAAGGTTAGCGTCGGGCCCGTCTAGGGAGCGTGAATGGAATAAAGATGATACTCGCCGCCCCAGTGGATCACGCCGTTGGGGTCGTTCATCCTGCTTGAGGGCGCAACGAAGTGATAGACAGGCCGGTGGATATCCTGGGCCAGATTACGCCGTTGCTGGGCGAAATCGTCTTTCGAAGCGGTCATAACAATTTCTTTCGAGTTAAGTTAAGGGATCATATACGCCAGTAGCCGTGTTATCTTTAGTCAAATTCACCACAAAGACACAAAGGCACAAAGCACACAAAGAATGTGGCATATTTCGCTTGAGTTTCTCGGTGTCCTCGATGGTAAAGTAATTGTTTCAATCGAAAAGGATCCATTTCCGCCTGGGCCAAAACTTGACAATCTCAAGCGCAAATTAGTATACTCCCCTCAGATACACTGAGGGGAGTAACTGGCTACTGCCGTCTGGCATGCATAAAATGCCAGATGACCACTCAGAATAAACAAGCGTCGGGCCTGGCGCTTGTTTGCTTTCTGACGAAGGATTTCGCCTCGATTAGATAATCACGATTCCTGTTGATTGGCGATTTCGCCAGTTAAAAATTAGCGCTTCTTTGTTCCCTTCCTCGGCGATTCTTCTGTGGACGCTTGTGTTCAGCTACTGCCAACCCCGCAATATCACGGGTATCGGCTACCCTTTCAAACCGACAGACGCTATTCCGCCGATGAGCTGCTCCTGGGCGAAGAAGAAGACCAGGATAGGCGGAATCATCATCACCAGATTGGCCGCCATCAGCAGATTGGTGTTGGGATTGTAACGCGTGGCAAAGTTCGCCAGGCCGATGGCGATGGTGAACTGATCGGTGTTGTTCAGGTAAATCAGCGGCCCCAGCAAATCGCCCCAGGACCCGAGGAACATGAATACCACCACCACCGCCAGCACGGGACGGCACAAGGGCAAAATGATGAATCGAAAGATGCCAAAGTAGCTGCAGCCATCGATCTTGGCCGCTTCGTCCAAGTCACGCGGGAAGGTGCGCATGTATTGACGTATGAGAAAGATGAAGAAGGCGTTGCCGGCGAATGACGGCACAATCAGCGGCAGATATGTCCCGTACCAGCCTAATTCAAGAAATAGCAGGAATTGTGGAATCATCTGTGATTGCCAGGGAATTAGCATGGTGATAATCAATACGTTGAAGAGAAATCCGCTGCCGCGAAAGCGCAATCTGGCGAAGGCGTAAGCCACCAGCGTACAAGAGAAAACAGTGCCGACTACATTGCCGCCGAAGATAATCAATGTATTCAGCGTGAAGCGCAGGAATGGGCGGACGGGATCCAACAAGGCGGTTTCGAAGTTGCGCCATTCAAAGTGCTCGGTTGGGAACCACTGTGGCGGGATGGTATAATATGGAACGCTGTCCGGCTTTAGCGCCGCGGTCAACATCCAGGAGACTGGCAGCAGCACAAAGCCGCACAGGCTGATGAGAACCGCGTAGAGGACCAGCAAGCGGGCTAGCTTACGCGCGCGCGGGATGATGTCATCGCGCAGGCGACGCGAACTAGAAATGTGCGACTGTCTCAGACTGGGGGCGATTGGCATGATTATGACTCGTCCCCCTCGCTCTCGTAATAGACCCAGCGTTCGGAGGTGCGAAAGGTTATCAAGATGACGATAGTCGCAATGACCACCAAGACCCAGGACAGCGCCGAGGCATAACCGAAGCGCCCATTCTGGAAGCCTTCTTCATACACGTTGAGCAGATAGAATTGCAGCGCGCTGGCCCGCGTGCCGCCTCGCCCAGCCAAAACATAAGCCACATCAAAGACCTGGAAGGCCGCCACCAAACCGGTAATGAGCTGGAAGAAAATACTCGGCGTCAGCATAGGAAGCGTCACGAAGCGAAACTTCTGTGAGGGCTTGGCGCCGTCGATGGTCGCGGCTTCATAGAGGTGGGGCGGGATATTTTGCAAACCAGCCAGATAAATGATGACCCCGCCGCCGACGCCCCACAGCCCCATCAGGATCACCGCCGGGACCGCCCAGTCGCGGCTGGCAAGCCAGCGTGGCGGCTGCTGAACGCCGATCGCCCCCAAGAGTTGATTGACCACGCCGACATCGGGGTTCAGCAGAATGGACCACAAGACGGCGACAGCGGTGCCGGCGATGACGGAAGGCATAAACAGTACTGTGCGGAAGACGTACATGCCGCGTATGCGCTGATTGAGCAGCAGGGCCAGCGAGAGACTCACCAGCGTATAGACGGGCAGCGACATAATGACGAAGCGAAATGTGACCCGAAGCGAGTTATAAAAATCGCGATCGGAAAACATCTTCTCGTAGTTTTTCAGCCCGATCCAATTAGGTGGCGTGAGCAGGTTCCAGTCCGTGAAGCTGATGAGCAGGGAAGCGATGACAGGACCGATGATGAAGACCACCAGGCCGATAAGCCAAGGCAACAGGAAGAGGTAGGCGACGCGTTCTTCGCGCCGCTCCATCGCGCCCAGCTTGCGACCGCTGCGCATCCGTGAATTTGCGCGAGTAAGTTTAAGCGCTTGCATAACCTGGAAGTTCCGAAACTAGCGCCGCGGGGCGTGGCAACCGTCCCACAGCGCTAGTTCTACAGGGCAATTACTCGGCTTGGAATGTGTCCCAGGTTTCCCAGAGTTGATCCAGGTCGTCCTGAATGGCGGGCGCGATTTCATCAAGGGCCTCTTGCGCCGACATGCCATCTTCGATCATCAAGCTATTGATGGCTTCGGCAATCTCTCCATAAGCGCCCCAGACAGTTGGAACAAAAACGGTCGAGCGGCCCAAACTGATGGCTTGCAGCAATTCCTGGCGGCCCTCGCTGCCTTCCGCCCAGTTCATCTCCTCCGCCAGGCGCATATTCATCGGCAGCCCGCCAGCCTCTAGGCGCAGACGGTTGCCTTCCGTGGCCCAGAAGACAATGAATTGCAGCGCCTCTTCCAGGTTGTCGCTGCCGCTGAGCGCCATCAATTCATCTGAGCCTGTGTATACCCAGGCCGGGTCGCCCTCAGCTTCCACCGGCGGCGGCGCGGCGCCCCAATTCACGCCGGCGGCTTCCAGCAAGGGCTGGGCTATCGGGCTGTCTGACATGGCCAGCGCCAGCTGCCCGGCTGCCAACAAATCATCGGCGGAGTTACCCGCCAGGCTTAGGTCAGCCGCAGTCAGGATGGCATTTGTGCCAGCCATATCCGCCACGACCTGATAGAAGTGCACGGTCGCCTCGTCATTGACATAGCCGATGACGCTGCGGCCGTCTTCGCTGAAGTAATTGGCGGCGTCCGTCCACCAGGGCATGGGCAGCGTCCCGCCCCAAACCCGCTCCGACATATCATCGCTGTACACCGCAAGCTGGGCGACGAGATCGGCATATTCGTCAATCGTGATCGGCTCCGTTGGCGAAAGGTACGGCAGGCCAGCGGCATCAAAGACATCCTTGTTGTAGAAGATATTGTATCCAGCCGTGAATGTACCCAGGCAGTATACCCGGCCGTCCAGCGAACAATTTCTCGAAACAGCGCCGGCGTTGTATTCTTCAATATCAACACCCGCCGCCTCTAATGCCTCGTCGATCGGCGCGACCAATCCCGCTCTGATCCAGCGGATAACATAAGGGAATGCGATATCCGGCGGTTGCCCGGCCAATAAAGCCGTGTCTACTTTGGTAACATATTCGCCTTCGGGGACATCGGTAATTTGCACGCTGATGTTGGGATGCGCGGCTTCAAAAGCCTCGACCACCGAGGGCAAAAAGCCGGTGCCGTCCAGAAACATCCACAGGTCAAGCGTTACTTGTTCGTCTTGCGCGGCAGCCGCTCCCAACGAGGAAGCCAATAGCATTACCGTGGCGGCCAATAAGAGCATTCTGGTGAAGCCTTTCATTTTCTTCGTCCTTTCTTTTGATCAAGATCTAGGGCAAATCCGCTACGCGCTTGCTAATCATCTGGCAAAGGTCTTCCTCCAATTCTCCGCGTTTCCATGTCCCTGCATTCACTTGCCGCTTGTTGCTGTCAGCGTATTCTTTAGCTAATTGCCGGTGTTATGCGACAGTCACGCCAATCTGGCTAACTATACTAGGCGACAGCATTTTATTGCAAATTTCGCCAAAAAATTCCCGCTGGTCGGCTGTCACACGGGCGTCCTTGATATCGGCGCCGACGGCTTCCGCGCTGCGGCCTCGTATCGCGTAAGCCCTGAGCAATCGCATCAAATTGAATCTGAAATCTATGAACCTTATACGAACTTAAATCTAACCACAGTCGCTCGCAAGTCACGACTTGGCTCACACAAAATATGAAATCCAATGCTGTGCGCGTGCGGGCGAGCCAAGGCTCGCCCCTACATATTTCGACAGGTTCATCAGGTTTCAATAAAAAAAGAGACACAGAAGAAAAACCAAGAAAGTCATGCGAATAAGCGTTCCGTGTAGGGGCGACCAATCTGGTCGCCCGCTTTCGACAGGTTCATCAGGTTTCAATAAAAAAAGAGACACAGAAGAAAAACCAAGAAAGTCATGCGAATAAGCGTTCCGTGTAGGGGCGACCAATCTGGTCGCCCGCTTTCGACAGGTTCAGCAGGTTTCAATAAAAAAGAGACACAGAAGAAAAACCAAGAAAGTCATGCGAATAAGCGTTCCGTGTAGGGGCGACCAATCTGGTCGCCCGCTTTCGACAGGTTCATCAGGTTTCAATAAAAAAAGAGACACAGAAGAAAAACCAAGAAAGTCATACGAATAAGCGTTCCGTGTAGGGGCGACCAATCTGGTCGCCCGCTTTCGACAGGTTCAGCAGGTTTCAATAAAAAAGAGACACAGAAGAAAACCAAGAAAGTCATGCGAATAAGCGTTCCGTGTAGGGGCGACCAATCTGGTCAGCTGCGACTCGTGGTTTCGGGCTGTCGGCCCTACAGATCGTTGCTTTGGTAAAATTCGCATGACAAACTTGGAACTACTTCTGTGCCTCTGTGGTGAAATATATTTTGCTGCGATTGCCCTGCACGGGCGTCAACCCGCCAGATACTTTTTCCGCGCTTTGCGGTAGGATAGGGATTGAGAATCAGACGGAGAAACAGCGCATGGGTGAGAGAGGGAAAGATCCGCGGATCATATCGTCGCTCCAGCGCGCATTGGATATTTTGTCGCTTTTTGGTCCCCAGACGCCGGAGTTGGGCATCACCGACATCGCCAAAGCCCTAAACTTGCACAAGAGCACGGCTTCGGGGCTGGTATATACGCTTGAGCGCAACGGCTACATCGCGCAGAATCCAGAGAACCGCCGTTATCACCTGGGCCTGCAACTTGTGGAGCGCGCCGGCGTCCTGCTCGATCAGATCGAGATCCGCAAGATTGCCATGCCCGATCTGGAAGACTTGCGCGACTGGGCGTCAGAGAGCGTCAACCTGGCGATCCTGGAAGAGAATCAGATCATTTATATTGAGCGCTTGCTGACCGACAAGAGTCTCGGTTTCCGCAATCACATCGGCAAGCGCGCCTGGCCACATTCGACCGCCTTGGGCAAAGCCATCCTGTCGCACTTGCCGCCGCAGCAGGCTCTGGAAGTGTTAAATTCTTACCCGCTTGAATCCATGACACGGAACACCATCACCGATATTAAGGTATTGATGCGTCAGTTCGAGGACTTCCGCCGGCAAGGCTACGCTATCGAGCGCGAGGAAAATGAGATCGGCGGATTATGTATTTCAGCGCCGATTCATAGCTATGACGCCGTGCCCATCGCCGCCGTCAGCGTCTCATTCCCATTGTCCCGCTTGGATGAAGCGACCATACCGTCCTCGGGCGCGAAAGTGCGCGAAGTGGCGCAGCGCATCTCCCTCAATCTGGGTTACACGCTGGAAAAGCGCGAGCTGCCCTACGCGGCCGAGGCGCAGGCCGCTGCCGGGTCGTAGCCGCCGCCGAAACTGCCGCTGACGGCGCCCGCGGCGTTATCGCGGAGGTCGTTGCCGCAGATGCGCGCCTGGCCGTCAATCATAACTTTCACCCCGCCCGCATGGTTGCCCTGTATCAGATTGCCGTAGACCTCGTTCTCGACGCCATACTGGATGCCATCTACGAGGTGCCCTCCCAGCCGCACGCCGGCGCCGACATTGCCGTAAATCTGGTTGTGGCGAATGATGTTGCCTTTGCCGCGCGACACGATCCCGCCGGAATTGGGGTCCTTCTGGCCCGTGCAGACGTTGTATTCGATGATGTTGTACTCGCTGCCTTCTTTGGCTTCGACGCACTCATTGCCTTGGGTATCCATGAAGTTGTGATGCACCCAGTTATGCGCGGTGACGTCGGGCTCAATCGTCAGGTTGATGTCCCACTGTTTGCTTGACGTGCCGAGATAGACCGCCTCGCCAACGACGCCGTGCGCGTCGAAGACGAAGTCCCAGATGCCGCAGTCATGGAAGCTGGAGTAGGCGATTTCGTTATAAGTGGCAAAGTATTTGATGCGCAGGCATTCCTCTCCGGCATTGCGGAAGGTCATGCCCAGCACGCGCAAGTTGTTGACGCCATCGCGCGCATCGTAACCGATGACGTAGAGCAGCTTCTCGCGAAAGGCGCCCATGCGGTTGGGCTCGGCGTTGCGGCGCAGGCCGTCGATGGTGAAGCCGATCAAGCTGATGTAATCGTGATGCACCTGGAAAATGCGGTGGCTGGTTAAGCCGTGTACGACAGCGTCAGCGGGGCCGACGATGGTGATGGGCCGCCCCGGCTCGCCATCGCGCACGGTGTAGACATCCTGATAATAATGCCCCGGCGCCAGGTGAATGGTATCGCCCGGCTGCGCCAACTGCAGACCGTGCTGGATCGAGCGCAATGGGCGGGATACGTTGAGGCCGCTGTTGCTGTTGTCGCCTTCGGGAGCGACGTAGAATTGCCTGCCATCGGGTTGCGCAATGGCGGTTAGGCACAGAAGCGATATTAAGCAGATTAGCGCAATGCGTTTAGGCATAAGGTTTCCAAAATAGGAGCGGGCATACATCGAATGTATGCCCACATTTACTTAGTTGTTCCTACTCGTAGTCTTCGATGTTCTCGAGGATGTAAGCAACCTCATCGGCGATGCGCTGCATAGCCACTTCCGCGCTGGCCGCGCCGATCCAAACTTCGCCCAGTTCCTGCTTCCACAGCGAATCGAAAGCGGAATACATGGGGTGAATCGGATCGTACATCGAGAAGTAATTGCCCGCGCCGGCCAGGAAGGCATCCTTGTTGGATCCCGGCAGCAATTCGGGTTCCAGGAAGCGCGGGTCGCTCTTAAATTCCGACAATACCGGTGTCATGACTTGCAGGTCCAGCAGCATGTTGACGCCCAGCGAACCCGGACCAGCCAGGAACTTAACCAGTTGCCAGGCTTCTTCGGGATGCTCGGTATCGGCGGAGATGGCAAAGCAGCTGCCATCAGCGCGATTGACGGATTCGCCGCTCTCGCCCAAGGGCAGCGCCGCCATATCGAAGTCGAAGCCGGAGCCGAGGTAGCGCTGCATACGCCAGTGGCCCACCACTTGCATGGCGGATTTACCAGCGGCGAAGAGGTCGGTGATATCAGCGCGCTGCTCGTCCGAAGGCATGACGTTGTGTTCCAAAATCAAATCGGCGACGAACTGCACCGAGTCGATCACGCCCTGATCCAGGCCGTAGAATTCGGTCGGATGGCGAATGTCGTCGAACAAGCCACGGTCAGTGTTGGTCCAGACCACCATCGGCCAATAGTTGCGGAAAGTATCGACGCCGAATTGGTCGGTGACGCCGTCGCCGTCGGTGTCCAGGGTCAAGGCTGTGGCGGTCTCGACGAAGTCATCCCAGGTCCAGCCGTCTACCGGATAATCGACGCCGGCGGCATCAAAGATTTCCTTGTTGTAGTAGACAACCAAGGCGGCGTTATCGATGGGCAGGCAATGCAATTCGCCGTCAATCATGTAGTTAGCCAGGATCGTGGCGTCATAGACCGAGAGGTCGATGCCGTCGCGCTCGACAAATTCGTCGATGGTCAGCAGCGCGCCCTTGCTGGCGTAGGCGTTGGCGACGTGCGTGGCGGGATAAAAGACATCGGGCGGCGTGCCACCGGCGACGGTGGTCTGCAGCTTGGTGTAATAGTCGCTGCCGCTGCCGATATTCTCAAACTCGACGCCGATGCCGGTGGCTTCGGTGAAGGCTTCCGAGACGGGCATGGCCACGTTCTCAACGCGATTCTGGTCCCAGCGCATGAACCACTTGATTGTTACGTCCTGCGCCGACGCGCTCATGGTAAGCGTAAGCAGCAGTACCAGGATCAGCGCGCTGCCCAAGGCTCTGTGTTTAGTCATTAGATGTTTTCTCCTTCGGAAACTGAATTGATTCGATGCTGTCGTTGTGGTGCTGCAAGGTTGCGCCCTTTGCACCTCCTTTCGCGTGGAGACAACTTATCCCTTTGATCCGCCTGATCCCGTCAGCGCCACGCCGCTGATGAAGTATCGCTGCGCCAGGAAGAAGACGACTAGCGGCGCCAGCATGGCGACGGCGGAGGCGGCCATAAACAGATGCCAGGCTGTGAAATAATCATTACGGAAGGCGGCGAGGCCGATGGACACCGTGTAGTTGCGGTCGGAGCTCAGATAGATCAGCGGACCGAGAAAATCATTCCAGGTGGACACAAATTCAAAGACGGCTACCGCGCCCAGGGCCGGCCGAGCCAGCGGCAGAATGATACTCATGAAGATTTGGAAAGCATTGGCGCCGTCCATTTTGGCGGCTTCGTCCAGGTCGAGCGGGATGGTAAGGAAGTATTGACGCAGCAAGAAAATAGAGAAGGCGCCGCCGAAGAAATTGGGCACGATCAGCGGAAGGAAGGTATCGAGCCAGCCCAGATATTTGAATAGGATGAAGCGCGGGATGATAAGCATGTGGAAGGGAATCATCAATGTGCTGAGCAGGACCAGGAAAATGATCCCGCGCCCGGGGAAGCGGAAACGGGCGAAACCGTATGCCACCACCGCCGAGCTAAGCACCTGCCCGATAACGCTTAGCGTGGTGATTATGGTGGTGTTGACATAGTATCGCCCGAACGGACGCGCCGTGAGCGCATCGGGATAGTTCTCCCATTGCACGGGATCGGGCGTCCAAGTCGGCGGATAAGCCAATGTCTGCTGTTCGGATTTAAGCGATGTCGAGATCGTCCAAGCGAAGGGGAAGAATACCAGCACGGCGCCCAGCAGCAGGACGGCGTATATCGCCGCCAACTTTAGGTAGGACAAGGCTTGTTCTTTTAAGGCATTCTTAGGCGTCGGCGCGTTTAGCGCGATATTGGCAGCCATCGCTTTAATCCCCCCCCGTCAGTTCGCCTTCGTAAAAGACCCAGGCTTTTGACCAGCGGAATACCAGCAGTGTCAGCGCCATGATGATGATGAATACCACCACCGCCATCGCCGAGGCGTAACCCATTTGGTACTGCTGGAATCCTTTCTGGTAGAGGTAGTAGGTGAAAAAGAGCGATTGATTGCGCGGGCCGCCTCCGGTCATGATGTATGCTTGCGAGAAAAGTTTGAAGGTGTCGATCATGCCGGTGATCAAGTTGAAAAAGATAACCGGCGTCAGCAAGGGCAGGGTGATGCGGAAGAATTGCCGCCAGTAGCCGGCGCCATCAATTGAAGACGCCTCGTAAAGCTCGCTGGAGATGCCCTGCAAGCCGGACAGATAGATAATCATGTTGCGGCCGGCGGCGACCCATACCGCCATTATCATCAACGAGGGCAACACCAAAGCCGGGTCGTCCAGCCAGCGCGGACCCGGTACGCCTAAGACTTGCTGAATCGTCGAATTGAGAATGCCGTAGCGCGGATTGTAAATCCACATCCAGACCAGGGCGATGGCCACCGGCGGCAGCACCACTGGCATGTAATAGATGGTGCGCCAAATGCCGATGAACTTGATGCGGCGGTTGTTGAGCAGCAGCGCCGTGCCCAGCGCCACGATAATGCCCAGCGGCACACGCCCCAAGCCGTAGATGATGGTGACTTCCATGGACTTGAGGAAAAGGCGGTCGCGCAGCAGACGCTCGAAATTGCGCCAGCCGACGTAGCGGGGGTCGCCGATCAAGTCCCAGCGATGGAAGCTCAGCCAGATCAGCCCGATCATAGGACCGATGACGAATATGAGAAAACCCAGGGCCCAAGGCGATATGAAGAGGTAACCATTCAGGGCTTCACGCGCCCGTGACGAGAATACTTGCTTGCGTGGTAAGGAAATTGTCGCCATAACAAATTACTCGCTCATCCCGCTTAAGGCGCTTTCGACGGCAAAGGCGCGCTGATGAATATCCGGTCGCGTAAACGCGGTCAGCGCTTCGAGGAAATAATAGTCGCCGTATATCAGTCCGTGCTCCATCAAGTTCGCCGGCACAGAGCGCGCGCCGTCCCGCAAGATTGAAGACGGTCCCTGCGCATTCCGCACCAGGTAACGCTCGCACAGAGAGTGTAACATGCGCTCAGCCAATTCAAGCCAGCGCGTGGCGTTTTCGCTATCGACCGCCGCCAACTCGACCAAGCCGCAGACGGTCACGGAGGCCGCCGATGAATCGCGATAGGTATCGGGAATATGCGGGCTGTTGTAATCCCAGAAAGGCACGAGGTCCGCGGGCAGGTGACGCTGCGTGTAATCCGCCACAGCTTGCGCAGTCGTCAAGAAGCTGGGGATGCCGGTATAGCGATAGCAAGTCGCGAAGCCGTAGAGCGCCCAGGCTTGCCCGCGCGACCAGCAGGAATCGTAGCTGTAGCCTTGATATTGTTCTTGCCGCATCAGCAGGCCGGTATCGGGGTTGAAGTCGGCGACATGCGCGGTAGAGCCATCGCCCCGCACCAGCGCCAGGCGCGATGTGCGCGCGTGCTGCGTCGCGATATGCGCCAGGGCGGCGTCGCCGGTCTTCGCGCTGGCCCAATACAGCAGCGCCAGGTTCATCATCAGGTCGATATTGCTGCGGCCGGCCCATTTGCGGATGCCATCATCATCCCAGGCTTGCAGGTATTCGCCGCGTGGATTGTAGCGCTGGGTCAATGTGTAGGCGGCTGTGATGGCGTTGTCGTACCAGGCGGCGTGGCCCGTCAGGCGCCCGGCGATGACATGCGACAGGTAAAATATGAAGCCCAAATCGTGGGTGCCCCGGCTGGTCTTCAGGTGCGCCAGCTTCGCGTTCCAGCGTTCTGCGCCAGCCTTTAGGTCGGTATCGCCGCTGTGCGCCCAAGCCAGCCAAAGCAGACCGGTCCAGAAGCCGTCCACCCAATGCCCGGCCGGGCGCTCTTTTTCGATCGGCTGCCAAAAGCCATGCTTGAAAGATTCGGGAAATTCCTCAAGCGCGCTCAGGTTCTGCCGAGTCGTATCGATGCTTTGCTCTAAGGCTTCTGCAAAATCAGTGGTCATCAAGCGGCTACCCTCAAAGAATCACTAGCTCGGATTTGCCGGCGCTTACCCGGACCCAAATCATGCCGGTCGCGGCGTCGTGCTGAAATTGGCAGTCGCCGCCATTCAAATGAAGAGCCGCGGGTTTATCGCTTTTGAGCCGCAGCCAGGCATCGTCGCGCGCGCTGATGGTAATGGTGGTACTGTCGTCCACCTGCCGCCGGGACATATCCACCGGACGGTCGGCGACGAGGTGCAGCTCGCCGTCCAGCCAAATGCTGGTGACATCACCCGCCAGGTATTGGCTGTGCTGTCCGCCCGCCTTGCGTCCCGCGAACCAAGCCCCATCGATGTTCACATTCGGGTTGGCGGCCAAGATGCCGTCGCGGCCGCTGGCAAAGGCGACCGTCCATTGCTGGCGATCCCTGCGCAGCGTCGCGACCAGGCCACGTTCGGCCGGCAGCGATTGGACTTGGCAGCCGGCCAGGTCGAGCGCGACGAAGAACTGGCAATCGCGACAGTCTGCGGCGGGGCGTAGCGCCAGCGCGTACTGCGTCCGGCGGATAATCCAGTCGGGCTTGGCCGATGTGGGGTTGGCGCTGATCTCCTGTTCCAAGACATCGTGCGTAACCTCGGCGGGTTGCAGCGCGTGCAATTGGTAGGGCGTCGCGCCGCTGGTAAACTTGAAGGACCCAGGCCCATTCGCCGCGGGCGGAACGTCGGTCTGCAGCAGCCACTGATAGTCATGCGGGGCATCGGCCACTATCGTATCGCGCATTACCACGGCGTCGCCGGCGAGAAAAATCGCCTCTCGTGTGAATTGCCGCAGCCGCAAATCCGGCGCGTAAGCCCGGGCCGCTTCGCCGCGTGTATAAACGACATCGCCGCATTCAAGGCTGGCTTCCAGGCGGGCGCCCCAGGTCGCGTCCAATTCTCGGAAGGCGTTTTTGCTTCCTTCCGCATATTGGCCGCGGCCATCTATAAGCAAGGTGCTGTGGTGGCGGCTGCGCTTTTCTTGGGCGTAACCATCATCGACGGCGACATAATTTTCGCCGCTGATGATGATAAAGCTGTTGGCGTCGGGATGATCATGCCCGGCGTTAAGCGTTTGCCAGGCGCGCTGGCGGTTAAGCTCTTGACCGCTGTGCCAGGCTTTGATGCCGTTGGGCGCGCCGCACTTGAAGGCCATCGTGACGCCCTTCGCATGCCAGGAATTGCGCATCGTCGCCAGCCCCAGGTCGGGGAAAATACGGCTGAGCGGCAGGTCAGCGATGGGCGCTGCCTCGATAGCCGGGTCATACCAAAGGAACTCCAGGCCAGATTCCGCCCAGAGGCCCGGTTTCACCAGCCCTTCGGCGCCTTCGCGCTCCCATTCGCCGCTGGCGTCGAAGTGGTGATAAAGCCATTGCGCTGCGCCGATATTGTATAGGCTGGCCAGGCGCGCGTAGACGGCGGCAGTATGGGCGCTGCGCCGATCGTGGCAGTCGCCGAAGTTGGCGGTATCGACCAGGTTGGGTCCGCTCAGGTAGAGCCGATAAAAGAAGGTGTTGCGCAGGAAGCCCGAATCATGCAAGTCTTCGCCGGTCTCTTGCTGCAGCAGGTGGGCGTAGATGAGGAACCAGATGACGCCGTAGCGCCAGTACACCGGACCTTCGTAATTGGAGCCGTCCTCGGGCATGAGCGACAGCGCCTGGGCGAAGTTGTCGCGCGCTCGTGTTGCCCAACTGGCGGCTTCGCTGGTTTCAGCGCAGAGGGCATAAGCGGCCGTCGCCAAGCCGCCGTAGCAGATCCAATTGTGATTCTGCCAGTAAGCCGAGCTCCACCAGCGGTCTTCGCTGGCCAGGGCGTATTCGTAAAGCCGGCGCCCGTGCAGGTATAGCTTGTCACGCAGGGCGGCGCGCTCGTCCGGCGGCAGGGCGTCTTTGAGCCAGTCGTAGCCCAATCCCAGCCCGAATAGCAGCCAGGCCGCGTCGAGATCATGATCCGGCATGCGCTCTTTGCCCCAATGCGGGTAGGCGATAGCGGATTTTATCCAGCGGCGGGCGGTGTCCAGATAGGCCGCGTCCCCGGTCAGCAGGTGCGCCAGCGCCAGGTTGAGCACAGCCGTGCCGATATAGGTGATGGAGTCGCTGGGATGGTCGGGCGGCGGGGAGCCAGCGTGATGCGAATCGGCTTGACGCAGCAAACGCTTAAACTGAGACGAATGCGTCGTCTCCGCCAGCGTCCGCCAATTGTCAAGCGAATGGCGCTTAAGAAAGAGATACTCCCGCATCAAGCCCGTCTCTCGTGATACTAAACGAACCAGGCGCCGCCGTTGATTTCCGCAACCTGGCCCGTCACCCACTTGCCGAGGTCCGATACGTAATACAAAACCGCGCCGGCAACATCGGGCGGCAAGCCCGCTACACCCAACGGTATACCGCTGATGATACCGGCATAGTTGTCAAAGCCGGTGAAAGTCTCATGGAATGGCGTTTCGGCGATGAAGCCGGGCGCCAGCGCGTTGACGGTTATCTTGCGCGGCGCCAGTTCTTTGGCCAGTCCGCGCGTCAGGCCGATGACACCGGCTTTCGACGCCGCGTAAGCTACCGTGCCGTTGCCGCCGCCATTGCGCGCCGCCATCGACGCCATATTCACGATGCGCCCGCCCTCGGGCATGTAGGGCAGCGCCTCGCGCGTGCAGTAGAAGGCGCTCGTGAGGTTGACATCAATGACGCGATGCCAATGTTCATCGGACATGCTGGCGGTTTGTACGCGATCCACCAGATGCCCGGCGTTGTTAACCAGAATGTCAATCTTGCCCTGCATACGCTCGGCCGCCTGCGCCGCAAGCGCTGCCACTTGAGCGCTGTCCGTCGCGTCCAATTGCAGCATAGCCGCATCGCAGCCGAGCCCTTTGAGCGCATTTACGGTATCATTAGCTTCAGCTTCGTGCGAAAAGTAAGTGATGGTAACTTGCGCGCCACATTCCGCCAGCGCCTTGGCGATGCCCGCGCCGATGCCGATATTGCCGCCGGTCACCAATGCGGCCTTGCCTTCAAGATTGATCTGCATGCCCCGCTTCCTTGTTTGATAATATCAAACCGAGTTTATCATTATCGTACTGTGATTGTAGACAGCGCATTATCGCTTGTCAAGGCTACAGATAATCCCGATCTTAACTACCTAAATATGAAATCCAATGCTGTGTGCGTTCGGGCGAGCCGGTGGCTCGCCCCTACATATTTCGACAGGCTTCGGCAGGTTTCATAAACAGGGTTCAAAAATGAAGTGCATTTTCTCAATATCAATTAAGTGATAGACATTTCTCTGTGCTCTCTGTGTCTCTTTTTTAACGAGCCGGGATAATTCGTATGTTTGATTTACTTCCATATTATCGATTTTGTCATTGATTTTGCCTAAATTGCACTTTTAGTGTTAGATTTCAGGTGGCAGCGGAAAGTGCCAGTTCTCTTTGCGACATCCTTTCTGGGATGAGCGCCTACCACAGTCTGCAATACTGGTCGATCTGTCGTCACGCATAGTCCTTAGAGGCTCAAAAAAAGATTAGCCCTTAGAGGTTAAGCGACCATGCGCTGCCAGTTGTAGTAAACGCGTGAGAGGAAAATCTAATGAAGTACCGTAAGCGCGTATCGGGCGATGCTAGGTTAAGGCTGTCTGTTCATACCTAATCTGTTCTCTGCGAAGCTACTGGCTCGTTATTTTGTGTGAGCCAAGTCGTGACTTGCGAGCGACTGTGGTTAAATTTAAGGTCGTATAAGGTTCATATTAGTACATTCGCAAAGGATAGATCATGCCGCGAAAGCTAGCCTTCACCGGCGCAGACAAAATTGAAATCGTCGAATATGACGAGCGGCCGCTGGCGCCGCATGAGCTGCGTATTCAGACCGAATACGCCTCCGGCAAGCACGGTACGCCCTTGGCCTTCATGCGGGGCCGGGCAGAGCAAGGTCTGGGTTGGGACGACGATATGCGTCTTTTCGTCGAGACTGGCGAAAGCGGCGCCGAGAGTATGCTCGCCGGCTCGATTGTCGGCACCAGCGGCGTCGGTACTATCATCGAGACGGGCGTTGATGTCTCGGGCTGGAAGGTCGGGGATCGGGTGATCAGCTTTATGGACGTCAGCGAGACCAACACCATTACGACGCGGCGCAAGCTGCCCTGGGACGGTCCGCCGCTTTGGCTTGACGGCTGCATCTGGCGCTTGGGCGATATCGATCCGTTGGACGCCTTATGTTTTGAACCCGCCTTCGTCTCTTTCCACTGCATCCGCGAATCCAACTTGCGCTTCGCCGATACGGTCGCTGTCATCGGGCTGGGCGCGATCGGTTTGCTGACCGTGCGCATGGCCGCGCTTAGCGGCGCTGAGCAGATCTTCGCCGTGGATCCGCTGCCCAAGCGCCGGGAACTGGCGCTCGAATACGGGGCTCATTACGCCCTTGATCCTTTTGAAGTGGATGCCGCCTTGGAAATCCACAAGCTCAGCGGCGGGCCCGGCGTCGATGTGGCCGTCGAGTTGAGCGCGACTTACGCGGGCCTGCAGAGCGCGATACGCGCGACGCGGATGGAAGGCACGATCTGTGCCGCCGGCGTCTACCTGGGCGAGGGACGGGGCCTTTGGCTGGGGCGCGAGTTTCATCGTAATCGTCAGACGGTCATCGTTCCTCACGGCTGTTATGTGGGGCATAAGCCGCGCGATTATTCACGCTGGGATGATTACCGCGCCTACGACGCCATCATCAGCATGATGCGCCGGGGCGCGCTGACCGCCAGCGGTTTGATACAGCCGCTTGTGTCTTTGGATGAGGCGCCCGCCGTTTGGGATCTGGTCGTGAACAACCCGGCGGAAGTGGTAAAGTTTGGCGTGCGCTTCTGAGCGCGTGTCTCTAACCAGCAGGTGGCGGCATGACGCGCGATTATCGCTGCCTGCCACAACAATAGCCGCCCTAAGCGCCTTAGGGACATAGCCAGCCCTGTGCGTCGCTCGCTTTTTTCTGCGCGCGTGACGTATGCAGGGCAATCGCATCAAAATATTTTTCACCACTGTCGCTCGCAAATCACGACTCGGCTCACACAAAATATGAAATCCTATGCTGTGTGCGTAAGGGCGAGCCGGTGGATGTTGTTGAAAAACACCCCCATCCCCCGGTCCCTCCTCGCCATCTCATCCCCAAAATGAGGGAAGGGGCACTTTCTGACCCGTAATGAGTTGTTAAAGCCCCTCCCTCTTTATGGGATGCCTGCCATAGAGATGGCAGGAAGGGTTTGGGGTGGGGGTAAATTGAGTATTTCAACAGAGCCCGGTGGCTCGCCCCTACATATTTCGACAGGCTTCGGCAGGTTTCATAAAATAGGGTTCAAAATTGAAGTGCAATTTCACAATGCCTATAAATGATAGACATTTCTCTGTGCCCTCTGTGTCTCTGTGGTTAAATTTGAGTTCGTATAAGGTTCCAAGATCTTAGATTCATTTTGAAGCGATTGCCCTGGACGTCAGCGACGCTGGCCTGATTTTCCAGAATTCATTGTTACAATTGACTTTCAGACAAATGTAGCCGAGGCGGTGGTGAAGACGATGAAGGCGGACGAAATCAGAAGCGTAGCTTGTGTGGGCGGCGGTGTGATTGGATTTTCCTGGGCGGTTTTATTCGCTCAGCACGGGTTGCGTGTCAACATTTACGATGTCTCGGACGAGGTGCTGAGCCAGGCAAACGCGGAATTGCGGATGGCTTACGACACGCTCGCTGAAGCCGGCGTGATGTCAAAGGAAGACGTGGCGGCCGCGCTAGATCGCGTCACGACAAGCACCGATCTGGCGGCGGCGGTGCAAGATGTCGACTATGTGCAGGAGTCGGGCCCAGAGCGCTATCGCATCAAGCGGGAAATTTACCGCGACCTGGACCAGCTCGCGCGGCCCGAGGCTATCCTCGCCTCCAGCACCAGCGCCATGCTGATGACGGAGATTCAATCGGCGACCGCGCGTCCGCAGCGCTGCGTGGTGGCGCACCCCTATAATCCGCCGCATATCGTGCCCTGTGTGGAGGTGGTGCCCGGTGAAGCGACATCAGCCGAGACGGTCGAGGCAACGCGCGCTTTCATGGCGCGAATGGGCCGCGTAGCGATAGTGGCGAGCAAAGAATGTCGCGGTCATATCGTCAATCATATGCAGGCGGTTTTGTACCGCGAAGCCATGTGGCTTGTGGGCAACGGGGTGGCTACAGCGGCTGAGATTGACCTGGCTTTCCGAACCGGGCCCGGCTTGCGGCTGGCGCTGATGGGCCCCTTCATGGTCGGCATGTTGACCAGCCCCGGCGGCCTGCAAGATACGATGGTGGAGCGCAAGCTCGACCACAGTATGGAGGATGACATCCCCTCGCGGGTAGAGCGCGAGGCGCCGCAGCGGACGCCGGAGTTGGCGCGCGAATGGGCGAAACTCTGCACCGCGCAGATGGAAGCTGAACTTGCCGATACCGATATGGCAGCGGTGAAAAAGTGGCGCGACGCCAAACTGCTGCAAATCCTTGATGTCATTGCCTCGGATTGACCGCCTGCGCTAAAGTAGGGCGAAAGCGAGCAGCAAGCAGCAAGCGCCTGAACTTGATTGCAGAAAGCAGGAATTAGATATGACTTCTACGGACAGCCTTGATGTCATTATTGTTGGCGCCGGCATATCCGGGCTCTACATGCTCTACCGGATGCGCAAGCTTGGTCTGTCGGCGCGCGTCATCGAAATGGGCGCTGATATCGGCGGCACCTGGTATTGGAACCGCTACCCGGGCGCGCGCTGCGATACGGACACCATCGAATACTCATACAGCTTTGATGAGGACCTCCAGCAAGAGTGGGAGTGGCCCGAACGCTATCCAACCCAGCCGGAGATTCTGACTTACCTCAACCATGTGGCACATCGACATGACCTGCGGCCCGCTATAACTTTCAGTACGCGGGTGGAAGCGGCGGTCTTTGATGAGACTTGCGGTCGCTGGCGGGTTAAGACCGATGACGGCGCGGCGCTTTCCGCCAGGTTTCTGATTATGGCGACCGGCTGTATTTCCGAGCCCAACATACCAAAGATCGCCGGCATGGAGAGCTTCCAGGGTCCTATCCACCACACGGCGCGCTTCCCCCAAGAGGGGGTCGATTTCGGCGGCCTGCGCGCTGGCGTCATCGGCACGGGTTCCTCCGGCGTCCAGGCGATTCCAGTCATTGCCGAGCAGGCGGCGCATCTGACCGTCTTTCAGCGTTCGCCGCAGTGGTCGGTTCCGGCGCATAATCGCCCGACGGACCGCGAGCAGGTGGCCGAAATCAAAGCCGATTACGCCGGCTTCCGCGCCCGCAATCGGCTGCAGCCGAGCGCGCAGTTGTCGCATATCCCGGCGAACGACTTTTCCGCTACAGAAGTGGGCGAGGCAGAGCGCCAGCGTATCCTGGAGCAGCGTTGGCAGCTGGGGGGCTTCCCATTTTTTGGCGCCTTCAACGACATTGGAGTCAACCCGGAAAGCAACAAGGCGACAGCGGACTTTGTGCGGGCGAAGATCTACGAAATCGTGGACGACCCGCGCGTGGCCGAGATGCTGACGCCGGACTATACGATTCACTGCAAACGCCCGGTATTAGATAGCGGTTACTTCGAGACTTACAATCGGCCCAATGTGTCGCTGGTCGATATCAACGCCGCGCCGATACAAGCGATAACACCTAAGGGCATTCGCACTAACGAAGCGGAATACGACCTCGACATCATCGTCCTGGCCACCGGCTTCGACGCCATGACCGGCGCTTTGCTCAAGATCGACATTCGCGGGCGCGATGGGCTGGCTCTGCGCGAAAGCTGGGCCGATGGCCCGGTCAATTATTTGGGGCTGCAAGTGGCCGGCTTCCCCAATCTCTTCACCATCACCGGTCCGGGCAGTCCGTCGGTCTTGACCAATATGATGGTGGCTATCGAGCAGCATGTCGAGTGGGTGACGGACTGCATACGCTATATGACCGAGCGCGACTACGCCCTCATCGAGGCGACCGAAGCGGCGCAAGCTGGCTGGGTCGCCCATGTTAATGAAGTGGCAAGTGGCACGCTTTTGGTGTCCTGCCACAATTGGTACCAGGGTCATAACATTCCCGGCAAACCGCGCGTCATTATGCCTTTGCCGGGCTTCCCGCCTTATGTCGAGAAGTGTGAAGCGGTCGTCGCCAATGGCTACGAGGGTTTTGTTCTGGCTTAGATGCCGGGCTGCTGCTGGCGTTCATCAGCCCTGGAAGGCGTCGCCAAATACGGTTTGCACTTCGCCGCGCAATTCGTCCACGGCATCCCATAATGCTCGCGTGTCGCGATAGAGCTGATAGGGTTTGCCGCCCAAGAGCATGACCGGTCCGTCAAAGCCGTTGTCGCGGGCCATGTTCAGGCAATGCCGGGAATCTTCAACATTGAGCGTCCCATCGGCGGCGATGTCGACCCACTGATGAATCGCCGTCGCCCGCGGCATCAACTTGGACAAGGTGTCATATTTCTTTGGGCCCGCGGCATTGCCGAAGTCCGCCACCAAGCCGTAATCGCGCCCGGACAGATCAAGAACTTGCAGCAAGTCGTCGGCTTCATTATTGAAGACTTTGTAATTTTCGGTGGCGGGCTCTACCCCGCAGGCGACGCAGTAATCATAGAGCTCGCGGAAGGCTGCGCCGCTTTGGCTGATGGTCGCCGGCGTTGGTTCGCTATCGCCCGGCACATAACGGACGCCGGTCGCCCCCAGCTCAGCCGCGATTTCCATCCAGCGCTTGGTCAGCGTGATGCCGGCGCTGCTCTTGTCCGGGTCGGCGCTGCCTACCTCGCCGATGTCAATCAGCAGTTGGTACAGCTCCACATCCGCCGATTCAAAGGCGGCGCTTAATTCGGCCAGGTAGCCGGGCTCGATATTGGGGATATGCTGGATGCAGAGGTCGACGCAGTTGATGCCATGCGCGGCGACTTCACCCGGAAAGTCCAGCAAGTCGAGAGTCGGAGTCTTACGGAACGAGCCGGAGACGCTCTTGCCGCCGGCGTCCAATTCAAACCAGGGGTCGCCCAGGGCATCGGGCAAATGCAGCGAAAAACTGGATAATCCTGCGCGGACCATGATATTGCTCCCTATCTATTTGTAATTTGGCGCAAAAGCCTATACGCAACTCTACCACTTTTTGGGGCGCATTCACTACTAGACGCAGCTCGGGACCAGGGCAATCGCATCAAAATAATTTTTCACCACAGAGGCACAGAAGTAAAGCCAATAAAGTAATGCAAATTTTCCAGAGCAACAATCTGTAGGGGCGACAGCCCGAAACCACAAATTACAGCGGCAGCGGGCGACCAGATTGGTCGCCCCTACATTTTCCAGATCGATGTGACAATCGCCAACAATAGACATTCATCTCTGTGTCCTCTGTGCTCTCTGTGGTGAAAAAATTTTGATGCGATTGCCCAGCAAAGTTAAAGCCGAGCGAGAGCCTCAGAGCAAGTCGCGGAAGTTGCGCAGCTTGCGGAAGATAATGCGATTCGAATCGTGGAAGCGGATGGCGCCGCGGTAGGCAGTGCGCACCAGGTAGATGATGTCGTCGCCGTCAAATTGCCAATCGACATACTGGAAGCCGGTCAGCCGCGCCGAATCTGCCGGCGACAGCCCGCTTTGATCGCGCATCAGGGTATCAACCAAGCGCCAGTTGATCAGGTCGGAAGAGACGCTGAGCGACAAGATATTGCGCTGGCGCGGCCAAGCCGGGTTGGTCACGTTGTTAACCAGAGCCAGGTAAAGCCCGCTGCCTTCGTCGTGGCGAATTGTGAACTTCGTGCCGCCGCCGGGAAAATCGATGAAGCCGGTATTGTGATCAAATGAGATGCGACTGCCTTCGTCTTCGACGCGCACAATGACCGCGCGGTTCACCATCGGGCTGGCGTTCAGCCGCAGGATATTCCACAGCTCGCCATTGGGCGCGAGGACGATATTGCCCTCCAGCCAGCAGGGGCGCTGCGGCGGCTCCCAATCTGGCGGAACCCAGGCGGGATTGAAGGGGACCTTGTTGCTGATGGTCCAATTGGCGGCGTCTAGCAGGTCGGCGTCGCTGGGCGCGGAGACGACGCAGGAGTGGAAGCTGGGTCCGTGCAGCGGCGGGTCGGCATCTTCAAAGGCTTTGTAGAGGCGGCCATTATGCTGGAGCACGGGCACGGGCGCGCAATGATAATTCGGCGCTTGGCGGAAGAGCCCGCCGCGAAAGAGCAGTCCGCTGCTTTCATCGGCCGGATGCGTCCAGGTGAAGCCGCCGTCGTCGCTGCGCCGGATGACGATCGAGCCGTACTGCTGCGACACGCCAAAGATGTAGACGCTGCCGCGATGCAAGAACAGGCTGCTCCAATAACAATTCATGATATGCGTGATATTGGCCCAGCTGCCGCCTTCGTCTTCCGAGCGGTAGATGCTGGTCAGGCTCTCTTCGTCTTCGTGATTTCGCGGGCAGTTAGGCAAGCCGAAATAATCATGCGAAGCCAGCAGAGCGCCGTCCGGCAGGCGCAATATGCTCGGGCTGCCCAGGAAGGTCTTGCTGCGCTCCGGCTGATATTTGACTTCGTTCCAGGCTAGAGACATGCGCCGCCTTTCTACAGGTAGTCGCGGAAGTTATCCAGCCGGCGGAAGATGATGCGGTTGGAGTCGTGGAAGTTGCGCGAGCCGCGATAGGCGGTGCGCACGGCGTATATCAAGTCGTCGCCGTCAAATTGCCAATCGACATACTGGAAGCCTGTCAGCAGGATGGACGGCTCGGGCTGCAAGCCGCTGTCATCGCGCATCAGCTCTTTGACGACACGCCAGTTCCACAAGTCGTCGGAGGCGGTCAGCGACATGACATTGCGCTGTCGGATGGGATGCTTGCTGCGGTGGCCCTGCGCGGCGCTGTCTTCAGCTATTTTCCGCAGCAGCTCCGGCTCGGTGATATTGTTCACCAGAGAAAGATACTTGCCGGTCTGCGGGTCGCGGCGGATGGTGAATTTGGCTTTGGCGCCAGGGAAGTCGATATAGCCGGTCTCGGGATCAAACGCTAGCCGGCGGCCGTCGTCCGTGATGCGCAAGCGCGCCGCCTTTTCCTCGGCGATTGACCCGGCTTCAAAGGTCATAATATCCCAGAGCTGGCCATCGGGGTCGGCCACGATATTGCCTTCGCGCCAGCCGGCCGGCGAACCCTTCTGCCTATCCCAACCGGCCGGCAGCCAGTCCAGGTCGAAGGGCAGCTTGTTGCTCAGCGTCCAGTTGGCCCCGTCAAGCAAATCGGCATCGGCCGGCGCGGACATCACGCTGGCCTGAAAGTTGCCCCATATCGGCGGGTCGCAGTCTTCGAAGGCTTTGTAGATCCTGCCCTGGTGAACGACGACCGGCACGGGCGCGCAGTGATAATTCGGGGGCTTACGATGATAGCCGCCGCGCACGAGAATGCCGCTCGCTTCGTCCTGCGGGTGCGTCCAGGTGAAGCCGCCGTCTTCGCTGCGCCGGATGACGATGGAACCGTACTGCTGCGATGTGCCAAAAATATAGAGCGCGCCGCCGTGAAGAAAGAGGCTGCTCCAATAGCAATTCATGATGTGGGTGATATTTTCCCAGGACGCGCCGTCGTCCTCCGAGCGGTAGATGCTCGTCAGGCTTTCTTCGCTCTCGTGATTTTTGGGGCAGCCGGCTAAGCCGAAATAATCATGCGACGCCAGCAGCGCCCCATCGGGCAAACGGACGATGCTGGGGCTGCCCAAGTAGGACAGCGCCCGCTCGGGATGAAACTTAATTTGTGACCACTGCATGGGCTGCTCGCTCAGGATTCTTGTATGAATTTCGCTGGCTTAACAATTGAAAATGGGTCCGCGCCGCAACGCGAACCCACTGAAACTGACTTTGCTGGATCCTACTCGCTGACGAACCACTGATCGGAGTGGCCGCTTTCGAGATGGCTGATGTAGACGACGCCTTCCACCGGCGTGAAGTTATGCAGGCGGTTGGAACGGATGAAGACCTCGGGCGCTTCGCCTACAGGTCCGATGTGGTAGATATTGCGGACGGTGTTGGCGACCAGTTGCGTACCGAGCTCGAGGTAGCGATCCGAGCCGATCGCGGTCAGCTGCCATTCGTCGACCAGCCGCATCTGCTCTTGCTGGTACTCGGGCGGTTCTACGCCCTCTTCGCCGCCGGACAGCCACCATTGCCGCCAGGCCAGACCGCCGCCGACCGGCGTCGAGTCAATGCCGTAGGGCGGGCGCAGCCAGATAGGCCGCTGGTACATGTCTTTTTCCGAGACGACATCGGCGAACCAGGTCGAAGCGTGCACTTCGTTGGCCAGCAGCGCTTGCTTAAAGGCTTCGCGCGTGCTCGGGTTGATCTCGACATCAACGCCGACGGCTTCCCAATACTCAGCCACCAGCTCGGACATCGGGATGCGGTTGATGGCGTCCCAGAGCACGATCGCCAGCGGCTCGCCATCCGGGCGCATACGAACGCCGTCATCGCCCATGGTCAAGCCCATCTCGTCAAGCAGGGCGTTGGCGGCCTCAGGGTCGTATTCGGCGTAGTGCCCGCCCATCCAGTCCTCGTAGAAGGCTGACTGCGAAGAAACGCCCCATTGACGCGCGACGGCTTGCCCGAAGAATAGCACTTCGTTGATCTCATCGCGGTTGATCGCCAGCGACATGGCTTGGCGGAAGCGCAAGTCGTTGAAGATTTCGTTCAAGACCGGGTCGTTGACCGTGATGTTGAATTGGTATTTGCTCATTGCGCCTTGATCGGCGGGCCAGAGAATCGTGGTGTAATCGCCCTCAGCCTCGCCGGCTTTTAATACCGGCAGGTCGCTGACTTCCAGGTTGTAGAAGCCGTAATCGATGGCGCCGGCCTGGACGTTGAGGATGACCACTTCCGCCTCGCCCAGAAGCAAGCGCACCTGGCGATCGATATAGGGCAGTTGGTTGCCTTCGGTATCGACCTTGTAGTAATAGGGGTTGCGGACGTAGAACTTGTTGCCGAAGTCATCGACATGATCGAGGGTCCAGGGCTTCACGACCGGCAAATCCGGGTCGAAGTCGCTCTGCCCGGTCTGGCCGTTCATGTGGAACTGGAAGGCGCCGGCCCAGGTATCGTAACCTTCGGATTCCGCCTGCGCTTGCGCGTCTTCGTTATAGTCGGCGTGCCATTGTTGCAGGTAGTGGCGCGGCGCGATGGGGAAGCCTTGGCCGCTGCGCGCGACGACAAGGGCGAAGGCCGGGTTGGGCTGCGCGGCGACAAAGTTGACGGTCATATCGTCGACCTTCTCGACCACCAGTGGACTGCCACCCGGCTTAAGCGCATTGGACATATTGGGCAGCTCTTCGTGCAGCATGATGTCTTCGTACCAGAACATGACATCGTCGGCGCTGAGCGGCATGCCATCGCTCCATTTCATGCCACTGCGCAAAGTGACTGTGGCCGTCATCAGATCTTCAGACAGCTCGATGCTCTTGGCGACTTCGGGGAAGACTACCTCCCAATTGGTCGAGAAGCCGGTCAGGTGCTGATCCCAAGCCGTGAAGCCGGTATTGCCAAAAGAAGTGGGATTGGTAGCGTTAAAAGTGATCTCGCCGCCATAAGAACCGATGGCTTCTCGTGGCTGGACAACCATGATATCGCCGCGGTCGGGCAGGCGCTCTTCGACCGGCGGCAAGTCACCGGCGGCGACCATGTCCGCCAGCATCGGCGCTTCGTTGAACATGCCGATTGTGTTGCCGGTTTCAGCTTCATAGGCGTCCAGCGACCAGGTCCTGAGGTTGTCCGCCGACGAGTAGCCGTCCTGCGCCGCCGCGGGCAAAGCCGCAAGCGCCAGCATCAGTATGAGCAAGACGCTCAAGAGCTTGCGATAGGTAAACTTTGACATTGTATTTCCTCCATTGAATGAATTATCGTATGTGGCGAATCCGATTTGTCTGCTCTATTTCTGTCACCTCCTGTCTGCCTGCCGCGCAGTTCAAGCATTGTGCTTTGACTTTGGTCAAACTCCCGCTGGCAATTCTACCACGTCATACCGCCACGCCGGTCAATTCCAACTCTGATGTGAAATGACAAGCGGCGAAGTGACCTGGCAGGACTTCTTCCAGCGCCGGCGCCTCCTGGCGGCAGCGATCCTGGGCGTATTGGCAGCGCGGGTGAAATAAGCAGCCGCTGGGCGGGTCGGCCGGGTTGGCGACCTCGCCGCTCAGGATGATCTCCTGCTCTTCCAGGCGCGGGTCAGGTTTTGGCACGGCCGACAGCAGCGCCTCGGTATACGGGTGCTTGGGGTTGAGATAAAGCGCTTCCGTATCCGCCAGCTCGATGATTTTGCCAACGTACATCACGGCGACGCGATCCGCGATATGCTCGACCACGCTAAGGTCGTGGGCGATGAAGAGATAGGTCAAGCCTAGTTTTTCTTGCAAGTCTTGCAGCAAATTAAGGATTTGTGCCTGGATGGACACGTCCAGGGCCGATACTGGTTCATCGGCGACGATCAGGCCGGGGTGCGTGGCCAGGGCGCGCGCGATGCCGATGCGCTGACGCTGGCCGCCGCTGAAGGCATTGGGATAGCGATTCAGATGGCCCACATTCAAGCCGACTAAATCGGCCAACTCTCTAACCCGGTCTTCCAGTTCGCGGCCGCGGACGCCCTGTGCCCACAGCGGTTCGCCGATGATATCAAGCACCGTCATGCGCGGCGACAGCGACGAGAAGGGATCCTGAAAGACCATCTGCATTTCTTTGCGCAGTTGACGAAGTTCTTGTTTGTCGAGCGTGGTGATGTCAACGGTGGCGCCGTCGCTCTTGCGCAAGGTGATCTCGCCTGCGGTGGAGTCGATAGCGCGCAGGACGCAGCGCCCCAGCGTCGTCTTGCCGCAGCCGGATTCGCCGACCAAGCCCAGCACCTCGCCGCGCTTGATGTCGAAGCTGACATCGTCGACGGCTTTGACTTGCCCGACTTGCCGGCGCAGCAGGCCTTTCTCTATGGGGAAATACTTCTTCAGCGCCTTGACTTGCAGGATGGTCTCGTCAGACTGCATGGGCCGCGCCTTCCGGCGGGCTTTCGCCCACAGCATCCAGAACTTCCGGGTAGACAAAACAGGCGACAGCATGGTCGTCTTCAATTTGCACCAGCGGCGGATCGACGCGGTTGCACAGGCCCTCAATGGCGGCGGAGCAGCGCGGGTAGAAGCCGCAGCCGGGCGGGCGGTTGATGGGCACCGGCACGGCGCCGCGAATCGACTCCAGGCGGGCGCGCGATTTCTTGCCGATCTTGGGGATCGACTTGATCAGCGCTTCGGTATAAGGATGCTTGGCCTTGTAAAAGAGGCTGTCGACATCGGTGAATTCGACGATGCGGCCCAGGTACATCACCGCCACCACCTGCACCATGCGCGCGATGACGCCCAGGTCATGCGTGATGTACAGAATCGACATGCCGAATTCGCTCTGCAAGTCGCGCATCAGCTGCAAGACCTGCGCCTGCACCGTGACATCGAGCGCGGTCGTCGGCTCATCGGCGATCAAGAGCGATGGCTCGCAAGACAAAGCCATGGCGATCATGGCGCGCTGGCGCATACCGCCCGAAAGTTGGTGCGGGTATTCGTTCATGCGCTGTATCGGATTGGACATGCCCACGCGTTGCAGCAAGTCGATGGCGATCTTGGCCGCTTCTTTTTTGTCCTCCGTGCGATGAATGCGGATGGCTTCGGTGATTTGATTGCCGATGGTGTGCAAGGGCGAAAACGATGTCATCGGCTCCTGGAAGATCATGGCGATCTCGCCGCCGCGAATAGCGCGAATCTCGGGTCCAAATGGGTCAAGCTCCGTGATATTGATCGGGGCGCCATTTGCCGGAAAGTAGGTGACATCCCCCTCGATCTGGGCAAAGTTCGGCGCCAGGCGCATAATCGTATTCACGGCCATGCTCTTGCCGCAGCCGGATTCCCCGACCAAGCCCATGGTCTGGCCCCGGCGGATGCTGAAGCTGATGCCGTCGACCGCTTTCAGCAGGCCCTCTTCCAAGGGCAGATGGTTCTTTAGCGATTCCACTTGCAGCAGCACGTCGGTCATGGCAGCGCCTTAGATGTGCTTGTAGGGGTCGGCGGCATCACGTAGACCATCGCCCAGGAAGTTGAAGGCGATAACGATGGCGACCACCACAGCGCCCGGGTAGAGCAGCCAGGGATTGATCGTCACCGTTTGCACGTTCTGCGAATCTTGCAGCAGCGTGCCCAGGCTGACAGCCGGCGGCTGAATGCCCAAACCCAGGAAGCTCAGCGCCGTCTCGCCCAGGATCATATGCGGTATCGCCAGCGTCAGATGCACGATGAGATAGCTGAGGAAGCCGGGTAAAAGATGCCGGGTGATGATGGCGAACTCTTTCAAGCCGGAGAGCTTCGCCGCCAGCACGTAGTCTTCCTCGCGCAGGCTGATTAGTTTGCCGCGGACGACCCGCGCCAGCCCGGTCCAGCCCACCGTCGCCAGCACCAGCGAGATGCCGAAATAGACTTGGATCTGCGTCCACTCCGGCGGGACCAGCGCAGCCAGCGCCATCCAGAGCGGCAATGTCGGCAGGGATTGCAGGAACTCTATCATGCGCTGAATCAGCATATCCGCGCCGCCACCGTAATAGCCGGAGATGCCGCCGAAGATCAAGCCGAGCGCGAAGCCGATCGCCAGCCCCAGCAAACCGACAAAGAGCGATGTCCGCGCGCCCAGAAGCATACGACTGAACAAATCCCGCCCCAAGCCGTCTGTGCCGGACAAAAATAGCGCGCCGCCCTCATCGACGCCGAACAGGTGAATATCGGTCTCGATGAAGCCCAGCAAGCGATAGGGTTCCGCCCGCACGAAGAATCTCACCGGGAATTTCTCGCTCGTGTCTTCGACATATTCGCGGCGAAAGGTATTCAGATCCAACTCGCTGACGATCTTGTAAACGAAGGGGCGTGGGCTGAATGCGCCGGCTTCATCGACGAAATGGATGGGCGTCGGCGGCGCGTATAAGTAATCGGTATCGCGCGTGAAGGCGCCATAGGGCGCGAAAAACTCGGCGAATATCGCCAGGGCGTAAAACAGGATCAGGAACAGAAAGCAAAAATAGGCCACACGATGACGTTTGAACTTGCGCCAGACTAATTGCCGCTGCGAAAGAATCTCGTAATTCAGCAGCTCGTCGACTTCCAGGCGGCTGACCTCGCCCTTGGGCTCAGGCCTCACTAATTGCCCCTTTCGTAACGTATGCGGGGATCAAGCCACATCAGCAGCAGGTCGGAAATAAAAACGCCCACCACAGTCAAAACGCTGAGCATCAAGAGCATGCTGGCGGCGGCGTAGGTGTCCTGGGCGATTAAGGCGCGCAGCAAGAGTGGTCCTGTCGTGGGCAAACCCAGGACGATGGAGACGATCGCCGAGCCCGAGACGATTTGCGGCAGCAAACTGCCGATGCTGCTAACGATGGGATTAAAAGCCATGCGCAAGGGGTACTTGATGATGAGGAAGCGCTCGCGCAAGCCCTTGGCCCGCGCCGTAATCACGTACTGCTTTTGGAATTCGTCCAGCAGTTGCGCGCGCAAGATGCGGATCAAGCCAGCCGTGCCCGCCGTGCCGATGACGACAACCGGCACCGGCAGATGCGTCAACATATCCCAGAATTTCGCCAGGCTCCAGGGGGCGCGCAGATACTCTGGCGAGAACAGGCCGCCCGGCGTCACGCCGAATACGCGCAGCATGAGGATCATAAATATCAGGGCGATGAGGAAATTCGGCGTCGCCAGGCCGATCAAGCCCATGAAGGAGAAGAAATAATCGCCGATTGAATACTGATTGATGGCTGAATACAGGGCGATGGGAATCGAAACGACATAGACAAAGATGATCGACGCCAGCGACACGGTCATCGTCAAGAAGAGACGCTCTTTGATCAATGGCCATACCGGCTGACCCCATTCAAAGGACTGGCCGAAGTCGCCTTCCGTCACCAGCGGGACAATCCAGCGGATGTATTGTTCGTGCAGGGGGCGGTCTAGCCCATAGCGCTGGTACAGGAACTCGAGTTCCGCATCATCAACCATATCGCCGGACGCCTCCAGTTCGGAAGCGTAATTCTGGATCCAACTGCCGGGCGGCAGGTTGATGACATAAAATGAAAGGACCGAGACCATAAGGAGCACGATCCCCATATAAAGCAAACGTCTCAAAAAATATCCGAGCATCGTGCGCTAGTGGTTCCGTAGTGGTTAAGCCTGAGGCGCGGCTATAGTCCAATGAAGGCAACCCAAACACTTATGATGCGGCCGCCTAAGCGTGAGGTTATCTCAGTGAGTTTGCGCTGTCAAATATCGGCGGGCTTGCGCAGGATAATCGCATTATTATCATTTTGCGGCGATCGCCACGAACCCGTGGGAAGATGTAGGGGCACCTCGTGAGACGCCCCTACACATTACGAGTAACATGATAAACCAGCGACGATGGCGCAATCTCAATATTGAGGAATTGCCCTGTGTAGGCCAACCAGTTTGTAGCGTATTGTATCAAAGCAAGTTACAATTCCGCCGAGTATAAGTTGTAGTTTCGCGCCGGGCGGGAAGATATGGTGTCCGGTGCAAGTTACAATTCTGCGTCAGGCAAGCTATAATGGCGCGACCTATACGGAAACCGCGAAATATTGGTGACGAATTGGAGGGATTTATGCAAGTCGCAATCACTGTAAACGGGGTCGTACATGAACGCGATGTCGACCCCCGCACTCTATTGGTCCATTTTTTGCGTGAAGATTTGGATCTGACCGGCACCAAGATCGGCTGTGACACCAGCCAATGCGGCGCTTGTACGGTCCATCTCGACGGCAAAGTGTTGAAGTCTTGCACCCTGTTGGCGGTACAGGCCGACGGCGCGGAAGTGACTACCATTGAAGGCTTGGCCGAGGGTGGCGAGCATCACCCGATGCAGACCGCTTTCTGGGAGAATCACGGCCTGCAATGCGGGTATTGCACGCCGGGAATGATCATGGCCAGCGCCGCATTCGTGGAAGACAATCCAGGCGCATCGGAAGACGAGATCCGCCATTACCTCGAAGGAAACATCTGCCGCTGCACTGGCTATCACAACATCGTCAAGGCGGTCAAAGAGGTGGCGGACGCCGCCGCCGCGACGTAGGAGGCGAGCCATGACCACTCGAATATTTGGCTCTGGAATCAAGCGGCGGGAAGACCCGCGGCTGATCACCGGTGAAGCGCGCTATACCGATGACATCAAGCTGCCGGGCGTCTTGCATATGGCGGTGGTGCGCAGCCCTTACGCGCACGCCAACATCATCAGCATCGACAGCTCGGCCGCCGAAGCGATGGACGGCGTGGTAGCCGTATTTACCAGCGAGGACATCGGCGACGGGCTGGCGGGGCTGCCAACTGCTTGGCTGATCCCCGACAGTGATTTGAAGACGCCGGAGCATCCCGCGCTGGCGAAAGGCAAGGTGCGCTACGTCGGCGACGGCGTGGCGATAGTGCTGGCTGATGACCGCTATCGGGCGCAGGACGCGGCTGATGCGGTGGTCGTCGAGTACGAAGAACTGCCGGCGGTTATCGACCCGGAAGCAGCCGCGCAAGCAGGCGCGCCGCTGATTCACGATGACGTCGAGGGCAATATCGCCTTCACCTGGGCGCCCTTTGATAAAGAAGCCAGCGATGCTGCCTTCGCGGCGGCTGACGTAGTTGTGTCCGAGCGTATCCTGCAGCAGCGCCTGCTGCCGACGGCGATGGAAACCCGCGCCGCCATGGCCCAGTACAACGCGGCCACGCAGGAGTTGACGCTCTGGTGCACCACGCAGAACCCGCATATTCACCGCTTCATCATCAGCGCCGTGACCGGCCTGAACGAAAACAAGGTGCGGGTGATCGCGCCGGAGGTCGGCGGCGGTTTTGGCAGCAAGATCCCTTGCTATCCGGACGAAGCGCTGGTCAGCTGGGCGGCGATGAAATTGGGCGTGCCGGTCAAATGGGCCGAGACGCGCAGCGAGAATTACCTGATCACCATCCACGGGCGCGACCACGTGCAGCATGTGGAGATGGCGGCCAGCAATGACGGCAAGCTGCTGGGCGTGCGGGCCACCGTATACGCCGGCATGGGCGGCTACCTGTCGACAGCGGCGCCAGGCATCCCCACGATTTTGCACGGCTTGCTCTATGTCGGTCCTTATACCATTGACAGCGTGTACTGCAAGTCGATTGGCGTAATGACCAATGGCGCGCCTACCGACGCCTATCGCGGCGCGGGCCGGCCGGAAGCGACCTTTTTGCTGGAGCGCATGGTCGACAATGTCGCGCGCGAGATCGGCATGGACCCGGTGGAATTGCGCCGCAAGAATCTCATCCCGGCTTTCGAAGACGGCTACGACGTCGCGGCAGGTCTCACTTACGACAGCGGCGACTACCCGACGGCGTTCGAGAAAGCCCTAGGCATGGCTGGCTACGATGACTTCCGCCAGGCGCAAGCTGACGCGCGCTCAAAGGGGCGCTACCTCGGCATAGGCGTGACGACTTACACCGAGATGTGCGGCTTGGGCCCCAGTCAAGTCGCGGGCGCGGTCGGCTTCCAAGGCGGTTTGTGGGAGAGCGCGACCGTGCGCGTCACGCCTACGGGCAAGGTGCAAGCGCTGATTGGCGCTTCCCCGCACGGGCAAGGCTCGGAGACTACGCTGGCGCAGATCATCTCAGAGGAACTGGGATTCCCGGTCGAGGACATTGAAGTGGTGCATGGCGATACGACTGAGACGCCCATGGGCTGGGGCACATACGGCAGCCGCACGACGCCGGTCACCGGCGCGGCGCTGGCGCATGCCTCGCGCAAGCTCAAGGAGAAAGCGAAGGCGCTGGCGGCTCATCTGATGGAAGCTAACGAAGAGGACATCGAGTACGCCGACGGCAGTTTCTCGGTCAAAGGCTCGCCCGATCAGTCGCAAAGCATCCAGGATGTGGCGCTGATGGCGCACCTGGCTTGGAATATGCCTGAAGGCATGGATCCGGGTTTCGAGGAGTCGCAATTCTACGACCCGCCCAATTTCGTCTATCCCTTCGGCACGCACATCGCCATTGTGGAAGTCGATGCCGAGACCGGCGAGATTGAGTTGCAGCGCTATATCGCGGTCGATGACTGCGGCCCGCAGATCAACCCGGAGATTGTCGCCGGGCAAATCCACGGCGGCGTGGTGCAAGGGGTGGCGCAGGCGCTCTGTGAAGGCGTGATTTACGATGAAAACGGACAGTTGCTGACGGGCACGATGCAAGATTATTGCATGCCCAAGGCGGATATGTTCCCCAATTTCGAGCTGGGGGAGACGGTGACGCCGTCGCCGCATCATCCGATTGGCGTCAAGGGCGTCGGCGAGACCGGCACCATCGCCAGCACGCCGACGGTGTATAATGCGGTCTTGGACGCGCTGGCGCCGCTGGGCGTTGAGCAGCTCGACATGCCCTTGACATCGGCGAAAGTCTGGGGCGCGATTCATTCCGCCCGCTCTCAAGGGATAATCGAAACCAGGTAGGGGGACTCTGTGAGTCGCCCGATATCCAAGCGAAGTTGTAGGGGCGATTCTGTGAGTCGCCCGTCTCTAGGCAAAATTACAGGAGGAGGCAATCAATGTGGCCTAATAAATTTGATTACGCGCGGGCGGGCTCGGTAGACGAAGCGCTGGGCATGATCGGCGAAGAGGGCAAGTTCCTGGCTGGCGGGCACAGCCTGCTGCCGGTGATGAAGCTGCGCCTGGACGCGCCCGAACAATTGGTGGACATCGGCGGGATCGACTCCCTGCGCGGCATTTCTGCGAATGGCGGGCTGAGCATCGGCGCGACCACGACCCATGCCGATATCGCCGCGTCCGCTGACGTGCAAGCCAAGTGCGGCGCGCTGGCCAGCGCCTGCGGGCAAGTGGGCGACCAGGCCGTGCGCAACTTCGGCACGCTGGGCGGCAATATCGCCCATGCCGATCCGGCTTCGGACCCGCCGACTGTACTGGTGGCGGTGGGCGCCTCGGTTAATATCCAGGGCGCGGACGGCTCGCGCTCGGTCGGCGCGGAAGAGTTCTTCGTCGATCTCTTTGAGACGGCGCTCGACGATGGCGAGCTAATCACCAGCGTGGATGTGCCCGATTTGAGCGACCACCAGATGGCCTATGCCAAGTTCCCGCATCCGGCTTCGCGTTACGCCATCGTCGGCGTTTGCGTGGCGCTGAAGATGAACGGCGCGACCTGCGAGCATGCTCACGTGGCGGTCGGCGGGGCGACGGTCAAGGCGGTTAAATGCGGCGGCGCCGAGGCGGTTCTGGCCGGTTCGACGCTGGACGATGATGCGCTGAACGCGGCCGCTGAAGCAGTGAAAGCCGATATCGGCGACTGGCTGGCCGGCGACATCGCTTATCCCGAGGCTTATCGTCAGCAGATGGCAGGCGTCTTCTTCAAGCGGGCGGTTGCGGCTGCGGCTGGCTAACGGCAGATTTCCGCATAACACAATATGTAGGGGCGAGCCTTGGCTCGCCCTTTGCTGTTGGGACTGTGGCGGGCGACCTGATAGACGTTGTTGAAATACTTAATTTACCCCCACCCCAAACCCCTCCTGTCATCTCTATGGCAGGCATCCCATAAAGAGCTGAGGACAGGACAGTTTCGAAAAACGCGGGACTCGTCACAACGGGTCAGCCAATGGATGACCCCTACAGGCGTCATTTTGTGGGTGAAGATGTAGGGGCAAGCCATTAGCTCGCCCGAATAAGCGTGCCAAATGCGCCTGTTTCGCAGCAATACCTTGCCCGACTTGAACCTGTCCTGTCGTCAGCCATAAAGAGGGAGGGGCTTAAAAGCTCCCACATTCCCATATTTTGGGGATGCCTGCCATTCAGATGGCGAGGAGGGACCGGGGGATGGGAGTGTTATTCAACAGAGTATGATAGGTCGCCCCTACCGGCTTGGGATGTTGCGGCGGGCGGCCTGATAGGTTGCCCCTACATCTTCTGTTTGATGCTGCGGGCGCTAGAAGAACCCGCGCCGTTGGAAGCGCTCTTGCTTCCAGAAGTCGCCATCGTTGTGATAGCCGCCTAGCTCCCAGAAACCCGGCTTGTCGACCGGGCTGAATTCCAGGGCGCGCAGGAATTTGGCGCTCTTCCAGAAATAGCGCTTGGGCACGACCGTGCGCAGCGGACCGCCGTGCGCCATCAGCTCGGGCTCGTGCAGGAAGCGGCCATCGTATTTGGTTGCCAGCATGACGTCTTCGTCGTCCATGACTTCCAGCGGCAAATTGGTGGTATAGCCGTATTCGCAGTGGGCGATGACAAAGCGCGCCTCGTCCGTGAGCTGAAGCAGGCGCAGGAAGTCGCGGAACATCACGCCTTCCCAGGCCGTGTCAAACTTGCTCCAGCGCGTGACGCAGTGGATATCGACCGTCATCCGCCCGGTCGGCAGTTGCTGGAATTCGTCCCAGGTCCAGCGCTTTTCTGCTTTGACCGCGCCGAATACGCGCAGGTCCCAGGTGGCGGGGTCGAAGGTCGGTGTAGGCCCGTAGGTGAGGATGGGGAATTTTTCGGTCAGGGATTGGCCCTCCGGCAAGCGGCCGGCGGCGCGCATTTCACGTTCTTTATCGCGGCGGGTGAGGTGGGACATGCGGTTTATCCTGGATTCGTATGATCTTTTGTGGGCGAGCCAAGGCTAGCCCCTACGATATTCGTACCATTGTGATGGTGATAAATTTAGACCGCCAGCTGCAAGATGGCGCGCAGCAAGATATTGGCGCCGATTTCGACATGGCGCCACTCGGTATGTTCTCGGGGATTATGGCTGATGCCGTCCACCGATGGCAAGAAAATCATGCCGGCCGGCACCACCTGGTTCATGATTTGGGCGTTGTGGCCGCTGTAACTGGCGATGGCTGTGCAGCGCGCGCCTTCGGCTAGGCAGGCGCTTTCGATTTGGCGGAAGAGGTAGCCCGACATGCGCTCGGGGGCGCGATGCAAGGCGCGTTCGGTGGTCACGGTCAGCCGATACTGCCCCGCACAGACTTGCGCCAGCCGGATGAGCCGCGCTTCAATCTCCTTTAGGGTGACGGAATCCGGGTGGCGGAACTCGATGCGCAGCGACGCCTCGGCTGGGACGACGTTGAAGCTGTCGGGCTCAACTGCCACGTGGCCGCAATTGACGACGCCTTCCGGGTAACCCTCGGTGATGAGATTGTGGGCGGCGATGATATAGGCTGCCGCGCCTTGCAGGGCGTCGCGGCGTTCGTCGGCGGTGGTGGTGCCGGCGTGCGCGGCTTCGCCATAGAAGACGACATTATAAGTCGTGCGTCCCACTATACGGTCGACGATGCCGATATCCAGGCTTTGCTCGTGCAGGCGCTTGCCTTGCTCGATATGCAGCTCCAGGAAGGCGAGGATGGAATCGGGATCGCGCCGGGCGCGGTGCAGCTCATCGAGCCGGATGCCGGCACGGCGCAGCGCGGCGCGGAAAGCCATATTGTCGTGCAGGGTATCGCTGATATCGGCCGCGGAGATTTTGCCGATCAGCCCGTTGCTGCCGAAGAGGGATTTCCAGGCGCCTTCTTCATCGGTGAAGTTGATGGCTTCCAAGTGGCAGCGCGGTTTGAGGCACGCTTCTTTGATTCGGCGCAGGCATTCCAAAGCTGCCAGCACGCCGATGACGCCGTCGAAGCGTCCGCCGTTAGGAACGGTATCGAGGTGCGAGCCGATCATCAGCGTCTTGGCGCCCGGGTCAGCCGCGGGCAGCCAGCCGCTCAAGTTGCCGACTTCGTCGTCTTTGATCTGGAGACCGGCTTCTTCAACGCGGTCGGCGAACCAGGCGCGGGCAGCCATATCCTCGTTCGATAAAGCCAAGCGCGAGACGCCGCCGCCCATGGTCGCGCCGATATCGGCCAGGGCGTCGAAATCCGCGCGCAGGCGCTCACTGTTAATTCTTAAGTTGCAGGAAGACTGAGCCAAGGAGCCATCCCATCACGAAGTGGCTAATTGTGAATCGATTATAGTTGCAAAATGTAATCTCACAACCGGTCGCGCGGATTGGCAGTGTATCGAATTCGCTAGAAATTCAATTTAACCACATAGACACAAAGCACACAAAGAATTGGGCATATCTCGATTGAGTTTCTCGGCGCTCTCGCATGTCTCGGTGTCCTTGATGCTAAAGCATTTGTTTCATCAGGAAAGGCTACATTTCCCGCGCGCTTTGCTTGCGAGACACAGTGCCAGCCTGTACCTTGTTATCGCCTTGCTTTGGGTTACGATGAATCGATTGTTTTCAGCCAGGTCTCACTATGTTCGGCATTGCCCCATCGATCGCCCCAAGCGAGCGTCAAAATTCCGGCTATCGCTGGGTGATTTTGGCGATGGTGACGCTCTCGGGTTTCTTGATTATGGGATTCCCGACGACCGGCTTGTCGGCGATGTTCAGCGAAGTCGCGGATACGCTCGATCTCAGCCTGGTCCAAATCGGTGTGATTTGGGGCTTAGGATCGGCCATGGCGATCTTCACCGCGCCCCTCGGCGGCGCCTTTATTGATGCCTTCGGAACGCGGCGGACGCTGGTTGTATTATGTCTGGCGACCGGGCTGGCCGGCGCTTCACGCGGTTTCGCGGTCAATTACGAGTCGCTGCTTGTTTTCTCATTGCTTTTCGGGATGGTGCAGCCGATTTTGCCGATGAGCTTCGTCAAGCTAAACCGTGAGTGGTTCGCGTCGCGGCAGCTTGGCTTCGCTCAAGGCGTGATGTCGGCCGGCTTCGCCACCGGCCTGATGCTGGGCTCGCGTTTGAGCGCGACAGTTCTATCGCCGCTCTTGGGCGGGTGGCGGTCCGTACTCATCCTGCTTGGGCTTTGCGCCATCGCGCTGGGATTGGTCTGGGCGCTGGTGCATCCACCGGTGGAGCGGCGGCGCGAAACCAGCTTCGATATCGGCCAGATCTTGCGCAGCCTGCGCTATGTGTCAAGGTTCCGCGAATTGTGGGTGCTGGCGCTGGGCGTATTCGGTGTGCTCGGCTTGATGCGCGGGCTGGTCGGCTATGTTCCGACCTACCTGCGCGAGATTGGCTGGGGCGTGGTTGAGGCGGATAGCGCTATCACGGTATTCTTCTTTTGCAGTCTGATCGGGGTAGTCCCTTTGTCGCATCTGTCGGATCGGCTGGGCAATCGGCGTGTCGTGCTGGCTTTTGGCACATCGATGATGTCTGTCGGCACCTTAATGATGTTTTTCGCGGGCGATAATTTTTGGGCTGTCATGCTGGCGATGGCGCTGGCCGGTTTCACCTTTGACAGCTTCATGGCTTTGAAGGGCGCGGCGATGACTGAGATCGAGGGTTTGGAGATCGCATTCGTGGGCAGCGCTTTGGGTTTTGGCAGCGTCTTGCAGAACGCGGGCTCGACGCTTTTGCCGCCCTTGGGGAATGCGCTGTCGCCAATTTCCTTGAATGCGCCGTTCTTGCTCTGGGCGGCTTCCGGCGTATTCGCCACGCTGATGCTGCTCAGCTTCCGCAAGCGCAAGCGACATCTGCCGCAGTGAGCGCCGACGCGATGCCGGTGGATCGCCCGCTTTCCGTGAACACGGGTCGGCGACTTCGCGCGCTGGTATCCGGCTGAGACCGCCGATGACGCCGCCTGCAGATTTGCGCGACCGACAGCATTCGCCGTATCGCTGGGTGATTCTGGCGATGGTGAGCTTGTCGGGCTTCATCACCATGGGCTTCCCCATCGCTGGCTTGTCGGCGCTATTCAGCGAGATCGCCGCGTCGCTGGATCTGGATCTGATTCAGATCGGCGTGATTTGGGGCGTGGGCATGGTGATGGGCATTTTCACGTCCTTCCTCGGCGGCTCGCTGATCGACTATTTCGGCACAAGGCGGGCCCTGGTGTTTATGTGCCTGGCGGCGGGCGTATGTGGCGCGCTGCGCGGCTTGGCGGTCGACTTCTGGTCGCTTTTTCTGTTCTCTTTTTTGTACGGCACGCTGCAGCCGGTGCTGCCGCTGAATTTCGTCAAGCTCAATCGCGAGTGGTTCGCGTCGCGGCAATTGGGATTCGCCGCGGGCGTCATGGCCCTGGGCTTCGCTTTGGGCGCGATGTTGGGCTCGCGGTTCAGCGCGACCTGGCTGTCGCCGCTGCTGGGCGGCTGGCGCGCGGTGCTGATCGCCTTCGGGCTAAGTTCGATTTTGCTGGCCATCTTGTGGGCGCTTGTGCATCCGCCGGACGAGCGAAAGCCAGTCCAGGGGCTGGACCTGCGGCAGCTACTGACCAAGCTGCGCCGCGTGGCCGGCTTTCGCCAACTGCGTGTCATCGCGCTGGCCGTCTTTGGCGCGGTCGGGCTGGCGCAGGGCGTGATGGGCTACGTGCCGACTTATCTGCGCGAGATCGGCTGGTCGGCTTATGATGCCGATAGCGCCATCCCGGTTTTCTTCCTGGCCAGTTTGATCGGCGTTGTGCCGATATCGCACCTGTCCGACCGGCTGGGGGAGCGCCGGCTGGTGATGATATTCGCCACGGCAATGATGACCCTGGGCACGCTTATGATGGCCTTCGCCGGCAGCAACTATTGGGCGGTCATTCTGGCGATGGCCATCGGCGGATTGTGTTTCGACAGCTTTATGGCGCTAATGGGCGCTTCGATCACGGAAATGCCGGGGCTGGAGATCGCCCTGGTGGGCAGCGCGCTCGGTTTCAACGGCATGCTGCAGAACCTGGGCGGGTCAATGCTGCCGCCGTTGGGCAATACCTTGAGCGTGATCAGCTTGAACGCGCCTTTTCTGCTCTGGGCGGCGGCCGGGCTCTTCGCTACGCTGGCGCTGCTGAGTTATCGTGGGCGCGGGGGGAAGTGAGCCACGTCGTCGACTCCGATGGCGTTCCTGTCAGCGATTAGGTCGCAGGATTACTACATAGGCAAACAAAGTACCACTCACCGAGTCGCCCCTACGAAATCTGTCGGTTAGTTGGTAGCTAATCGCGGCCGCCGCCGAAGATGCGCAGCATGAAGATGAACAGGTTGATGAAATCGAGGTAGAGCGTCAAAGCGCCCATGATGCTGAATTTCAGCGTGTCATCGGAATCGACCTTCATCTTGCGCGTGGCCGCCATCGCCGCGATGCGCTGGGTGTCCCAGGCGGTCAAGCCGGTGAAGAGCAGCACGCCGAATATGCTGAGTAGGAAGTCGATCATCGAGCTGCCCAAGAAGATGTTGACGATGCTGGCGATGATCAGCCCGAACAAGCCCATCATCAGATAGCTGCCCATCTTAGTCAGGTCGGTCTTGGTTGTCAGCCCGTAGATGGTCATCGCCCCGAAGACGCCGGCGGTGCTCAAGAATGCCGCCGCGATCGAGCCGAAATCAAAGACCAGGAAGAAGATTGAGAAGGTGAAGCCGGTGACAGCGGCGTATATGAAGAAGAGCATGCCGGCCATGGTTGCCGAAATCCGATTAATCGCCCAGCTCAGGCCGATGACAATGCCTAACTGCGCGAAGATCGCCAGCATAAATACACCTTGCCCGAGGTACTCGAGTATGCCGCTATTGCTGACGGCGAGCGCTATCGCGGCCGTGACGAGCAGGCCCATCGTCATCCAGCCGTAGACGTTGCGCATGACCGCATTGAGCTGCAAACCTTCCAGGGGCTTGCCCGGCGCGTCAACGATGAAGCTGTTATTTCTGGGAATCATGGTGATGCCTCCCGCTGGCGCCATTATATCGACGCTTGTTTGTCAACTAGACTCTACTCATTATAACGAAAACTCGGCGCTTTGGATGTGCCGTTTCGGCGATTTTACATCGTTCTTACTTTGGCTTGGGCGTTTAGGGGGTGAAGGATCCGCCGCCGCCTCCGCCCATGCTGCCGCCTCCGTCTATGCTGCCGCCTCCGCCTATGCTGTCGCCGCCGCTAATGCCGCTGGAACCCATGCCCGTTCCACCGTAGTGGCGCAGTCGCGACGCCAATCGCATCAGTATATTTTTCACCACAGAGGCGCAGAAGTTTAACCAAGTTAGTCATGCGAAAACATGCCACACTATACCCCCACTCCCAAACCCCCTTAAAGAGGGAGGGAGCTTAAGCATAGCATATTCGCGGCTTTTCTCTGTGCCCTCTGTGGTCTCTGTGGTTAAAATATTTTATGCGATTGCCCTGCCGCAGTCGCGACGCCATAAATTGCTGGCGCCTGGAAAGTGAGGCAGTGCCCATGCGCCTGATACTGGCTTCATCATCGCCACGCCGCCGCGAGCTCTTGGCCGGGCTTGGTTTGCGCTTCGAGATCATCAAGCCGGATATTGACGAGTCGCGCCGTGTCGCAGAGGACCTGGTCGAGTATGCTGAGCGCCTGAGCCGCGAGAAAGCCGAGGCGGTGGCGCGGACGCTGGACGAAACCCCGGCCCTGATCATCTCGGCTGATACGATCGTGGTGGACGGCGGCGAATTGCTGGGCAAACCAGTTGATGATGCCGACGCCCGGCGGATGCTGCGGCAGCTGCGAGGGCGCGTGCACGCGGTCGTCACCGCCTTCACGCTGTATCGCGCCGGTGACGCGCCGCTGGTCATCACCCGCCACGCGCGGACCGCCGTAGCAATGCGCGCTTTCAGCGAGGCCGAGATCGAGGCCTATGTCGCCACGGGCGATCCGCTGGACAAAGCCGGCGCCTACGGCATCCAGAACGAAGCGTTCCGGCCCGTGGCGCGCATCGAGGGGGGTTACAGCAATGTGGTTGGCCTGCCGCTGGAAGCGCTGCAAACTGCCTTGCAGGAGATCGGCTATGTCGGCCGCCAGGCGCAGTGATTGGCTGGAGTTGGCGGCCAGGTATTGTCAAGCCCGACGCGCGCTGCCAGAATTCGGCTTTAGGCAGATGAACCCATAGACAGGAGTGAAGGGACCCCAATGAGCTTGAACGAGATCGCAAATCAATTGGTAGCGCCCGGCAAAGGCATCATGGCGGCCGACCGGCCAGCGCCGGCTTTCCGGGAGCTGCTGCAATCCGAGGGCATAGCGCAGGACGAAAACAGTTATCGCAATTGGTCGGAGTTGCTGTTCAAGACGCCGAATCTGAACGAAGCCGTCAGCGGCATCATCATGACGGACGAGCAGGTACGCATGGCTGACAGTCGCGGCGAGCAACTGCTGCCGCAGGTGATCGAGCAAGGCATGATACCCGGCATTTCGCCCTTTACCGGTATGGTAGTCTTGGCGGGCAGCGATGGCGAGACGGTCGGAAGCGGCTTGGACGGCTTGCGCGAGCGCTTGGCGGAGTACGCCGGCATGGGCGTGGGATTCAGCAAGTGGCGCGCCGCCCTGCAGATTGGGCCGGGCACACCCAGCTATTACGCCATTGAAGCCAACGCTTTTGTGATGGCGCAGGTGGCCGCGCTTTCGCAGGAAGCTGGCATCGTGCCGATTGTGGAACCCGAAGTCATGCTCTGGGGCGACCATACGATTGAGCGCTGCTTTGATGTGACCGAGTTCGTGCTGTCGCGCACCTTTGAAGCGCTTTACACGCAGCGCGTCGAATTGGAAGGCGCGCTGGTCAAAGCCAGCATGGTGCTATCCGGCAACGAATGCGCCGAGCAAGCCGATGTCGATACTGTCGCCGAGCTGACGGTCAAAGCCTTCAAGCGGCGCATCCCCGCGGCCATTCCGGGCATCGTCTTCCTCTCCGGCGGGCAAAGCGACTGGCAGGCCACAGCCCATCTAAACGCCATGAACGCCAATTACGATTTGCCCTGGAAGCTGAGCTTCTCCTACGCCCGCGCCTTGCAGCGCGAGCCGATGGCTGTGTGGGGCAATCGGGCGGAGCATGTGCCGGCAGCGCAAGCGGCGCTCTATCACCGCGCCAAGATGAACGGATTGGCGTCGCTGGGGCTGTGGACGGAGGAAGTGGAGCGCGAGCCAGTTCCTTAGCCAGCGGCGGCTAGGCTTTCGCCAGCATCCGCTCAAAGCGAGCCCGCCATTCGGGTGAGAGGGCGGTGAGGCGCAGGGCGCGTTTGACGGCGGCTGGATTTTTGTCGAGCAAGAGCGCGGCGTTGACCTGTGCCACGGTCATGCCGACCGGGTCATGGCTGACGCGCTCGATTGCATCGCCGGCGGCGACATGGCCTTCTTCAAGTACCTGGGCGTAGAATCCAGAGCGGTTGGCATTTAAGAAGGTCTTGTCAAAGCCGGGAATGCCCAATTTATTCGCCAGCTTGTAACAGGGCACACGCGGCTGCGTCACTTGTATCAGCGCGCTGCCGATGCGCAGGCTGTCGCCGACGCAGACTTCGTTCTCTAGCAATCCCTGCGTGGTGAAGTTCTCGCCGAATTGACCGAATGTGAAGTCGTCGCGCTCCAGCCGCTCGCTCCAGTAGGCGTAGTGTTCATGCGGGTAGCAGTAGACGGCTTGGAATTGCCCGCCGTGGTTCTTGAGATCGCCTTGCCCGTCGCCGGCCAGGTTGAGCCGCCCCAGCCAGACTGGTCCCTCGAGCGCTGTCTTATAGATGCCGGTCGCGTAGGTCCGGCTCTCAATGGCAACAGTTTGGGGTAGGGCGGCGTTGATCGAGAGCAATTTCACGCGTCGTCATCTCCTTGCAGGCGCTTTCTGCGCGAGCGAATTTGCTCGAGGATTTCTTCGGCTGGCGTGGCGCTATCCAAGAATTCGCTGCGGGCGCGCTCTGCCGCGCTTAGCCGCTCCAGCGCCAGCGACTCGTCTACGTCTTCGTCAGTGGCGGTTTGCGCGCTGCGCATGTCGAGGTCGCCGGCGGCCAGTCCGCTGGATTCGGCCAGTTCGTCATCCATCGCTTCCAAAGCGTCGGGCGCGTCCCGCCCTTCGAGCACGATTTTGTAAAAGGCGAAGCCGCCTCCGATGACCAGCGCCAGCGGCACGATCATCTGAAACACGGTCGAAACCAGGCTGAGCAAGCCCAATGCCAAGATGACGACCAACACTGCGATCACCAGTTGGCGGATGCGTTTGTCTTGCCACATTTGTCCCATAATCATACCCTCTTCCGCTAGCGCTATTATAGCAGACGGCGAGCGTCAAGACGGTGGCCGATGCTCATTCTCAAGTGGTGAATCTTATGAGCGCGCATCATAGGCATGATGTAGGGGCATCCTAATTTGTCGCCCGTGAATAATAGTGTATGGCGGGCGGCATGATATACCGCCCCTACAGTATTCGCAGCTACTTGCGAGTGGGTCGTATACGGCGCATAATCAGCCGATACGATTGGTAAAGCGGTCAGTTATTCAAGAGCAAGGCAAAATAAGGAAATACAGATGAAATTCCATCCCGGCATTCGAGACTATGACGCCAGCGCGACAGCACTGGCTTTTCCTTTGGGCGGCATCGGCACGGGCAATGTGTCGCTGGGCGCGCGCGGAGAATTGCGCGATTGGGAGATCTTCAACTTGCCGGCTAAGGGCGCAAAGCTGCCGCTTACCTTCTTCGCCATTCGCTGCCAGCAAGCGGGCGCCGAAGCCCTGGCTCGCGTGCTCGAAGGTCCGCTGCAGCCGCCCTTCATCGAATCGCACGGTTTTCATCCCATGAGCGCCGCCGGCCTGCCGCGCTTCAAGAGCAGCCGTTTCCGCGGCCAGTATCCTTTCGCGTCCATCGACTTTGAGGACAGCAGTCTGCCTGTGGATGTACGGCTGGAAGCCTATACGCCCCTGCTGCCGCTGAATCCGGAAGATTCGGGTATCCCCTGCGCCATCATGACCTACAGCGTGGCAAACCGGTCGGAAGAGCCGGTTGATGTTTGCCTGGTCGGGTCGCTGACCAATCCGGTCGGCAGCAATACTTTTGACCAGTTTGGCAATTGGATGCGTACGGATCTGGGCCGGGCGGCGAACAGCTATCGCGAAGTTGGCGATTTGCGCGGAATTTATATGACCGATGACAAGCTGGCGCCGAGCGACCACAAGTTTGGCAGCGTGTCGCTGGCGACCGACCACGACGATGTGACGATCAAGCGCAGTTGGATGCGGGGCGAATGGTGGGACTATCTGCACGACTTCTGGGATGAATTGCGCGACCACGGCCGCCTGTCCGACCCCGACGCCGCGGCCGAGGGCGAACGACTGGCGACTGGATCGCTGGGGCTGCTGGCCAGCCTGGAGCCGGGCGAAAGCTGTGACTTCCGCTTTGTACTGAATTGGCATTTCCCCAACCGGCCGGCAACCTGGGATCTGCGCCTCTTGTCACAGTTGAGCGTGGACGAGCAGGCTGTCGGCAGCACGCGCAATCACTATGCGACGCGCTTTGACGACGCCTGGGCCGTGGGGGAGTACGTACTGCGCAATCTGGCGCGCCTGGAAGGGGGTACGCGCCGCTTCCACGACGCCTTGTTTAGCAGCACTTTGCCCGCGGCCGTGCTAGATGCCGTATCGGCCAATATCGTGCCCCTGCGCAGCACCACCTGTTTCTGGCTGGAAGACGGCGGCTTCTATGGCTGGGAGGGCTGCTTTGACGACTCCGGCTGTTGCCCGGGCAGCTGCACGCACGTCTGGAGTTATGCCTATACCATCGCCTATCTCTTCCCGTCTTTGGAGCGCGAGATGCGGCGGATCGAGTTTAATGTCGAAACTGGCGCCGACGGCTTCATGAAGTTCCGCTCCTTCGGTACTTTCCACGATGATTTCCTTTGGGGCGGCCGAGTAGACGCGGCGGTGGACGGGCAGATGGGCTCGATATTGCGCGCTTACCGCGAGTGGCTGCTCAGCGGAGATAGCGACTTTCTGCGCGAGATCTGGCCCGGCGTCAAACGGGCGATCGCTTTCGCTGGCGTCTACTGGGACCACGACAAGGACCAGGTCCTCGACGGCGTGCAGCATAATACTTACGATATCGAGTTTCATGGGCCCAATCCGCTCTGCGGCATCTATTACCTGGCGGCGCTGCGCGCGGTCGAGGAAATGGCGACGCTGATGGGCGAGGCGGACTTAAGCCGGCGCTGTGCCGATGCCCTTGCGCTGGGCAGCGCCAATCTGGACGCCATGCTCTGGAACGGCGGCTATTACCGGCAGCAGCTTGACGATGTGAACGCGCACAAGTATCAGCACGGCATCGGCTGCCTGTCGGATCAACTGCTGGGCCAGCTGCATGCGACCATTCTGGGGCTGGGCAGCGTCGTACCGGCGGACAATGCGCGCGTCGCCGTCAAGTCGATATTCGATCACAATTTCAAAACCGACTTCAGCGAGCACGCCAATCCCCAGCGTGTATACGCGCTGAATGACGAGGCGGGTTTGCTGCTTTGCACCTGGCCCGAAGGCGGCCGGCCCGACTTGCCTTTCCCCTATGCCGATGAAGTCTGGACCGGCATCGAATACCAGGTCGCGGCGCATCTCATCTACGAAGGCTGGGTCGAGGAAGGGCTGCGGCTGACGGAGGCCGTGCGCGAGCGCCATGACGGCCATCGGCGCAACCCCTGGAACGAAGTCGAATGCGGCAATCATTACGCCCGCAGCATGTCCAGCTGGGCACTGCTGCTGGCTTTGAGCGGCGCGCAAGTTGATCCGGCCGATGGGGGCCTCAGCTTCTCGCCTGTTCCAGAGCTCTTGTCTAAGGATCGACCCTTCGCGACCCTGTGGTCAAACGGCCGCGCCTGGGGCATGTACCGCAGCGAGTGGGATGCCGAGGCCGAGGAGTGGGCCGGCGTCATTGAGGTGCTGGGCGGCGAGGGCGCCTAGAGACGACCCGTCAGGCGCGTAGACACAGCCCGTCAGGCGCGTAGACACAGCCCGTCGAGGCGCGGAGCCTGGTCAGAATGAGTTGGGCGATTGCGACTGACGACGAGCGGCTTTAGGCGTTTTCAGTGGCTTCGCGGCGGGTCTGCTGGCTCGCGGCCAGTTGACAGCGCCAGACGATGAGGCTTTCACGCAGGCTCCAGCCGGCGACAGAGGCGAATGACAGCGCGTAAATCAGCAGGTAGGCGAAGAGCTCGCGCTGCAGATCCCAAGCCAGCCAGGCCGCCCACAGCGCATAGAGCATCAGCGCCAATTCCAGCCAGACGGTGATATCGGTGGGCAGCGCGTATTGGCTGCGCCGCCAGTCGCCCTGGAATTTTGGCGTGCGCCGGAAGCCGGTTTTGACGCCCAGCAAAGCCGCGGCCACCGCCAGGCTGTTGCTCAGCGACATGCCAGTGCCGATGAAGAGCAGAGCCGGGAAGGCGGTCAAACCACCCAGCGCGTCGCGTTTGTCGTAGAGACGCGCTTGGCTGGCGATATACATCAGGGGCGGCGCTAAGCCGAGCAGACCCAGCGGCGCCAGCGGCAGGCCCTCCAGCGCGCCGGTCAGCAGCAGCGGCGGCGTCAGCAGCAGCATTAGCAGCATCAAAGGCTGCGGCAGGTACTGGCAAAGATGCTGAATGGCCATGATCTTCTGCATGGCGCTGAGTTTGGCGGCGCCGATTTGCCGCGCCAGTTTAAGCAGACACTGTGTATTGCCGGTGGCCCAGCGGGCTTGCTGCTGTTTGTAAGCGGCTAGCTGCGGCGGTATCTCGCCCGGGACTTCGACTTCGGGCAGGAAGAGCGAGCGCCAGCCGGCCATCTGCGCGCGGTAGCTCAAGTCGAGGTCTTCGGTGAGCGTATCGGCGGACCAGCCACCGGCCGCTTCAATGCAGCTGCGGCGCCAGACGCCACCGGTGCCGTTAAAGGGGATAAGCCAGCCACTGCGATTGCGCGCCGCTTGCTCGACTACAAAATGCGTATCGATTGACAGCTTTTGCGCGCGGGTCAAGCTGTTTTCGTCGGCGTTGAGATGCCCCCAGCGGCTCTGCGCGATGCCCACAGCGGGGTCTGCCAGCAGATGTGGCAACAGGCGCTGCAGAAAATCGGGCGGGGGGATGAAGTCGGCGTCAAAGATGGCGATGAATTCGCTGGCGCAGAGTTTGACACCCGCGGCCAGCGCCCCGGCTTTGAAGCCTTCGCGGTTGCCACGCCGGAGATGCTGCGTTTGATAACCGCAGGCTTCCAACTCAGCCAGTTTGCGCGCGATGAGAGCCGCGGTGCGGTCGGTCGAGTCGTCCAAGACCTGAATCATCAGCTTGTCGCGCGGGTATTGCAAAGCCGCCACGGCGTCAATCAGGCGGCCGGCTACATTAGCTTCGTTATAGAGCGGGAGTTGTACGGTAACAGGGGGCCACTGGCTGAGCGCTGGCGTTTGGCGTTTTTCTTGACGCGTACGCCAATATCGCCATAGCAGGATGGCTTGCCCCGCCGTGTATAAACCTAGCGAAATCGCGCAGAGCGCGTACAGAGTTAGCAGAAACGTCGTCATTGCTGCGATTCTAGTTTGCCATCATGCCGCTGACAAGATGCACCTCGTCCGCGCCTGCGCTTTTTCGGGCGAGCCAATGACCCGCCCCTACATCTTCTATCACAAAATGAGCCTGTAGGGGTCAGCCATTGGCTAACCCGTTGTGACGACTCCCGCGATTTTCAAAACTGTCCTGTCCTCAGCTCGTTATGGGATGCCTGCCATAGAGATGGCAGGAGGGGTTTGGGGTGGGAGTAAATTGAGTATTTCAACAGCGTCCGCCGGCACGCCCATACGCACAAAGAGATTATGCTGAAACGAGGGCAGCGCCGCTACAAGGGTCGTTAATATAAGAGGACACGGAGTTTTCATGTCTACTTGGCGAAGTAAATATGTCCACGATAATAGACACACCCAGCCGTATGCGCTGCTGGCGATACCGATATAATGAGAGACGGTAAAGTTAGCGCTGGCCCAGCGCAGGCACGGAGGTTGATGCAATGTCGGATGTGCGCGTGGCTGTGTTTGAGATCAAAAATTATATGGTCATTTGGCGCCAGCTTGAGGAACGAGATTTCGCTGGCGTCACCGCTGGCATTCGCGGGTTGGTGCGCTGCACCGGCGTGGGCATGGACGACGAAGAGAGTTACCGCCTGGATGTCTTTTTCCTGGCGCCGGACAGCAAGACGCCCGAGCCGCAGGTTGATGTCGCCAATCGGCGCGGCTCGATCTTCATGCAGATCGGCGATATTCACGCCTTTGTAGACATCTTGCGCAACGAGCGGCCGATATTCGGGCATTTGCGCGGCGATTATCCGCAGTGGACGAGCGTGACGACAACTAATGAACCGGTCGGCAGCGGCGACGAGGACCACCGCGACAGCCCGTGAACGCGCGTTAGACGAACCGATGAGCGAGCCAATCCGCGTTTTGCACTTCGCCGATGTCCATCTGGGCGCGGAGAATTACGGCCCGTCCGACCCCGATAGCGGCGTCAGCGGACGCGTCATGGACTGCTTGCAGCGGCTGGACGAGATGATCGAATATGCTCGTGACGCCGATGTTGACCTGGCGCTATTCGCCGGCGACGCCTTCCACAGCCGCAGCCCCAACCCGACCTATCAGCGCGAATTTGCGCAACGCGCGCTGGCATTGTCGCGCTTGGCGCCGACGGTGATGCTGCTGGGCCATCTGGATCGGCCGCTGAATGCCAGCAGAGCCTCGACGCTGGAGATCTATGACACGCTGCGGGTGCCCAATATATGGGTGGCGCAGGCGGTGCAGGCGCGGCTGATTTCGACTAAACGCGGCGATGTGGTCCTAGGCGCTGTGCCATTTCTGTCGCGCAATCGGCTGCTGGATGATGCCGCTAGGCGCGGCCTGTCGCGGGAGCAGCAAGAAGCCGAAGCGGCGCGCATCTTGGCCGAGCAGCTGGATGCGCTAGCCGCGCGAGCCGACGAACTGGCATCGGGCGCTACGCCGCGTTTGCTCTGCGGGCACTTCAGCGTGAGCGGCGCTGGGCCGGGCAGTGAGCGGGACGCCTTGCTGGAGCAAGATGTGCCGCTGCCGCTCGACTTGCTGGCGGACGCGAGCTGGGATTATGTCGCGCTGGGGCATGCGCGCCGGCATCAAGCGCTGAGGACGGAAGCGCCGCCGGTCGTCTATAGCGGGGGCTTGGAGCGAATTGGCTTCGCGGAAGCGGACGAGGCTAAGGGCTTCTGCTGGGTGGAGCTGACGCGGGGCGAGGCGGACTGGCGCTTCGTCGAAGTGGCGGCGCGCAACTTTGTGGCGCTGCGCGTCGATTGTCGCGAGTCAGCTAACCCAACTGCGGCAGTCTTGGCCGAGTTAAGGCGCCACGATCTTACTGGCGCGATTGTGCGGCTGGAACTGCGCCTGAAACCCGAGAGCGAGACTTTGCTCAAGGACAAGGTTGTCCAGGCCGAGCTGCGGCGAGCCGGCGTGTTTCACATTGCCGCCATCAGCAAAGATGTCGAGCGGCCGCTGCGCGCGCGCCTGGGCCTGAATGCGGAGGGCTTGACGCCGCTGGAGCTGCTGGAGCGATACTTGGACGTCCGCGAGGTGGAGGCGGGCCGGCGGGAGGAACTGCTGCGCCTGGCGCGGGAGATTGTGGCTGGGGAGTAAATGAAGTTCATTCCTGCCAACCGGTCTCTTCAACGAGATAAAGGTCAAGATTCATCTAGTTTTACGTTCTACATATGCAAAATATAGTATATTCTTTGTGGAATTAGAGAACGGCCACTGGGAAGTTAAATGCTATTTTCGCCTCAAGATCGTGTTATATACAGACATAATCCGCTAACCTCGGTCATTTGCCAGCTTCAGTTTCCACTGGATTTGCGAATAGATGTAACCATGCCTGCGGAATTCCAGCAGCATATTCGGTCTGTATATCCTTTGGCTCATGAAGATTTAGGAGGCCAAGGACTCCCGGTTCCCGACGATATATCACAGCATTTTCCTCAAGAGCTTCTGGATGTGCTTGCTACTAGGATAAATCGAAGATTCCAGTTTATGACGCGAGACAGGAATTCGACCATTACGCTAACCAACAGCTTCGTTGCGCTTGAAACCAACAGCTATGTTAGATGGGAAGATTTTCGCGACAATCTCGAATTGATGCTGAGTGCCGCAATTCAGACTTACCAAGTCAAATTCTTCACTCGAATAGGTTTGAGATATCAAAATGTCATCGACAGAACAGTATTGGGTTTGGAAGACTCAGCATGGAATACGCTTTTATCTGACTTGGTGCTGGGTCCGTTGGCAATATCAGACTTTACTGAATCAGTATATGAACATAACGGTACCTTCTTGATTCAGCTTGAAAACGCTGAAGAAGTGGCGCGTGTAAGGTACGGTCTTGTTACTGAGGTAGCTGGTAACCCTAATAATGTAATGTTCATGTTGGATCATGAATTCTTTACAAAGAATGATGTAGAAACGGAGGCAGACGATGTCATCAAGAGAGCTAACGTATTCAATTCTTCAAACCGCAGTCTCTTCCGACGTTGTATCACCGCCAAGCTACATGACGCGATGGTACCAGAAGCTGCAGGCTACTGATTCTAAGGGAGATAATCCATTGAGAGACCGTCTGTCCATTTGTCAGCTTGCTCTATTTCAGTTACCTGAAGAGGCAATCTCAGACATAAGGGAGGAGATGGAGTACAAGATCAGATACTATCAGGAATTGGCAGAATATGATGCAAGACGGTCACCGGTTCTTGAATCACCAAGCGTACAAGTAAAAGCAAACGCAGTGACTACTCGTCCACAATTTTACTTGCCTATATTTGAAGACTAACTTCGGAGCAGTATCTTGGGCAATCCCGATATAATGTTCCGGCGCTCTCCTATAGGTGTGGGTAAGGCCTTGAGGCAGGGCGAAATCTTGACGAACGTTGTGGAGATGCAGCTATCACTTGGTTCTTCAGGAAGCGTGAAGGATGTTAGAATTTATGAGGCCAACCCAATTAAGCATCCCCACGCGATCATTGTCTCGCAAGACTGTGATCTGGAGCAAGACTTCAACTACCGATATGGGACAACGGGCAACCAAAGAAATGAATTGCCTTCTGTATTACTTTGCCAAGCAGAAGACATTGACGAGTTTATAGGTAGCGATCTATATCGCAGCCTATTTAAGAGTAGGACGTTTGAAGGCAACTTTAAGAATAACAACGAGTTTCGTTATCATTTTATACAGGAAATCCCGTCCGAGATGAGCGCGACTGACCAAAGAGTGCCTGAACTTGGTATCGACTTCAAAAGGTATTTTGGAATGCGGACTGCCGAAATTTACCACCGAATCAGATTAGGTCAGACGCAGCGCAGCACTATACTTCAGAGCCCCTATCGCGATCATTTCAGTCGACGTTTTTTCAATTTCAATAGTCGCGTGGCTTTGCCTGAAGAGTACGAGAGTACCTAAGCATGCACTCAAACTGAGTACTGAGCCACTGTCGACTTTGCAGTTCACCAGTCCAACTACTCGCAATTCAGAAAGACTGAGCGACGCCTGTAAAAGTATCTGGCGAAAAGATCGCGCCATTCAGGAGAACCGCCCATGGCATCCCCCTTCGAGAGCGACATCCACCGCCCGACGTACCACTTCCTGCCCGCCGCCAACTGGATGAACGACCCCAACGGCGTGATTCAGTGGCGGGGGCGTTATCATTTTTTTTTCCAATACAATCCCGATGGTCCCTACCACGCCAATATGCACTGGGGGCACGCCGTCAGCGATGATCTGCTGCATTGGGAAGAACTGCCGATCGCCATCGCGCCCACGCCGAATTCTCCTGACCAGGGCGGCATCTGGTCCGGCTGCATCGTGGACGACGGCGGGACACCGGTAGCATTCTACACCGGCGCCAACGACGACTATTCGGTGCAGGTGCAGTGCATGGCGACCGGCAATAGCGACCTGACGCGCTGGCAGAAATTCGCCGGCAATCCGGTGATCGGCGCTGTGCCGGCGCATCTGGGGCAGACGCAAGATTTCCGCGACCCCTTCGTCTGGAAGCACGAGGGCAGTTGGTATATGACGCTCTCGGCGCATATCGTTGGCGTTGGCGGCGCCGTCTTGCTTTATCGCTCGGCTAACTTGACCGACTGGGAATACTTGCATCCGCTCTTTGTTGGCGATAGAGCGCGCAACGGCCGCAATTTTGAATGCGCCAATTTCTTCCCGCTGGGCGACAAGTGGGTGATGGTCATCTCGGTGATGCTGGTTGATGCCCCGGCCTATACGCTCTATTTTGTGGGCCGCTGGGAGAATCAACGTTTCATCACCGAAGCCGAGGGCGTTTACGATGCCGGCATCAGTTACGCCTCGCTGATGCACGTTGACGAGAGCGGGCGTCCGCTGATCTATTCCTGGCTGCGTGAGTCGCGCAGCGTCGACTTGCAGAAAAAGGCCGGCTGGACCGGGGTGCAAGCCATCCCGCGCATCCTGAGTCTCGACAGCCGGAATCGCCTCATCAGCGCGCCCGTGCCTGAAGTGGAACGGCTGCGCGGCCGCGGGCAGCATTTTGCAGCCGGCGAAGTGAGCGACGCGGCTGTTTCAGTCGGCGGGCTGGCGCTGGATATCGACGCTGAGTTCGACGCGCAGGCGGCGCCCAGCTGCGGCATTGAATTGACAGCCGGCGCCGACAAGCTGGCGGTCATTTACGAACGCAGCACACAGACGCTGCAGGTTCAGCGCCGCTACCACCAGGCAAATGCCGACATCGACAGTGGGACGGAGGGCATCGCGCATGCGCTGGATGCCGGCGAGACCTTGCAGTTGCGTGTATTGCTGGACGGGTCGGTGCTTGAGGTGATCGCCAACGGACGCGCGCGCATCACCAGCCGCTTTTACCCGGCCAGCGCCGAGACGCCGAGCTTGCGGGCGATTGCGCCGCCGGCTGTCATTGGGCTGGATGTATGGGAGATGGCTTTAGGGGCTTAGCCGTCGGCCCAGTTTGTGAGCCAGGTCTTCCAGGTGGTCGAGCTCGTGCAGGCACAAACCGCGGGCGGAGTAATATACCGATTCGACGCGTTTGACGCCCTCGCGCCGGACTGTCCGTTCCCATTGTTGCGGGCTCAGGCTGTGCAAGATGCGCAGCAGCGCCGTCCTTCGAAAAACGAAATACGCCATGAGTTCTGCGAAGTCAAAGGCTTCGTACCGCATGAGCGCGCCCCAGTCTCGCTCGGCGTGGATGCGCGGCATGATGGCTTCCTTCCGCAACAGGGCGTGGTGGATGTGGTCGGCGCCGCGTTCGGCGCAATAAATGAGATGGGTCAGATCCCGCTTGAAGCTGCGCTCGCCGGCGCCCAGCGGCGTGGTCAAGTCCGCTTCAGTCAAGCCTCTGCTAAGCCCCCGCAATCGCACGGGCGCCGCCGCCAGTACATTCAGAAGCAATGCTATCCGCTCCGCCGACGGCTGGGTGGACAGGCGCTTGAGCAGTGAGGCTTTGGAGGCGGTTTCGCCCGGCATCAGGCCAGCCTCGATAAATCGCTGAGGCGCACCATTTTGGTCCGGCCGTCGTCGCCTTCGACCGGCGTGTAGAGTTCGTCCGTATCCCGCAGCCTGTCGAGGAAGAGAATGCCGTCCAGGTGGTCGATTTCGTGGTGGAGCACGCGGGCGTCCATGCCCTCGACGCGGCGGACGATCTGCGAGCCGTCTTCGCCGCGGGCGCGGAAGCGGATCCAGCTGGGCCGCGGCGTATCCCAGGTATAGATTTCGGGGATGCTCAGGCAGCCGTCGAAGCCGGTCTCGGGCGCGCCGCTCTCGATGATCTCGGGGTTAATCAGCGTGAGCATGGGTTCTTCGTCGTCTTCGTCGTTCTGGCCGAACTTGACGACGGTGACGCGTTTGTGCACGCCGATTTGCGGCGCGGCGATGGCGGCGCCCGGCAGCGATTCCAGCGTGTCCTTGAGGTCTTGAATCAGCCGTTTGAGCCGCTTGTTTTTGAGATTGGCGGCGGGCCGGCTTTTCCGCCGCAGCAGCGCCTCGTCGCCTGGGTAATAGATCAGTCGCTTGATTGCCATCGCGGCAACTCTAGCACAGGGCGCCCGAGTCTGGCAATTATGCTGTTCGCTGTTTTGGGCTAGCGGGTGGACGAGCCGTCGGCAAAGACGCCGCTGGGGTGGCAGCCGCGCCCGGCCGCCGCCGCCGCTTTTTCTAGCTGGACGAACTCGGCATAGTGCATGTCGTTGGGCGGGTAGAGCACGACCTCAGCCCAGCCCTGCTCGACCAGAGCGCGATTGACCAGGACATCATCGACGTAGACAAAACGCAGCAGGCGATCGTAGCGGTCGACCGGCTCCGTATCTGGCACGAGCCGCACTGTCTTGCCGGCGACGAGATCGGCATTGGCTTTGCTGGCTGCGTTGAAACAAGGGTGGTCGCGCTCGGGCGTGTTCATCTGCAAATAGCGGATGCGCGTGTTCACGCCGTTGAGCAGCACGTCAATGGTATCGCCATCGACGACGCGGGTGACAAGACCCGTTTCTGGGGCGCCGGGCGGCAATGTGGTAGCCGCTGTTGACGAGATACCGGCGTAGCTTGTGGCGATGGCCGGGACATCCGCGCCTCGGCACAGCGATTCGCAGGGAACGCCATCATTGTTGGCATCGCGCGCGCTATGTCCGCAGACCTGGAGTTTGTAAACCGCTTCTTCACAGGATGCCATGCTGCCGCAAGTCTTCGCCGAGCAATCATAGGGCGATATGGTCGCGGCAGGCGCTGGCTGCGCGTCTACAGCAGGCGCGTCCTTGCTTGCCAGCCAGCCAGCCAGGAAGCCTATGCGACCGTCATCAAGCCGCAACTCAAGCCACTCGCCTTGATCATCGGCAACGCGAAGGACTGCGCCGTAGTCAACTGTGCCTAGCACTTCGCAGGAGGTAGCGGGGCAGGCGCGAATGTTGACGCCGCCGTCGGATATGACGTAATAGCTTGCGAATTCGGCAGTGGAAGCTACGCTTTCCGGCGTGGCTGTATTCGCAAATTGTATGCTCACTTCAGTGCCCACTTGCGCGGCCACGCCCGTGCGGATTCCCGGCGCGACATCAGTACCGACATGGCTGGTCAGATGCGCGCAGCCCGCCAGGCTCAATATCAGGACATACATAACAAAGATCCGGTTCATTTATTCAGCCCCTTTTACTCTATGGTAACCGAAGAAAATCATCATTTCGGAGAATAGCACAAATGTTCTAGTATTGTCAAGCTCGTTTTCTGTGGCAATTCAACTGCTATAATCAGCGGCGTCATTGATTGGAGTGAAATTGTGCCAGCTCGCGCTTTGAAATTTTTATCCTTCTACCGTCCCTATCTTGGTCTGCTGGCGGTCGACCTGGTCTGCGCCAGCATCGCCGCGGCGATCACGCTGATCCTGCCGCTCTGCGTGCGCCATATCACGCAGAACTTGTTAGGCGAGAGCCTGGCTGACCCAGTCGGCGATATCGCGCTGATGGCCGGGATTATGCTGGCGCTGGTGGCCGCGCATACGCTCTGCACACTGTTCGTCGATTATCAGGGCCACATGATGGGCGCCATGATGGAGAGCGATATGCGGCGGGAGCTCTTCGGGCATTTGCAGAAGCTCTCGTTCAGTTTCTTTGACGAGCAGAAGACGGGCCAGTTGATGTCGCGCATAACCAACGACCTCTTCGCCATATCGGAGCTGTCGCATCATGGACCGGAAGATCTGTTCATCGGCATCATCACTTTCTGCGGCGTTTTCTTCATCACCTTGACGATAAACCCGGCGCTGAGCTTGATAATCATCGTCTTCCTGCCGCTGATGCTGGTCTTTTCGCTGCATTTCAATCGCAAGTTGCATCGCGCGCTGCGGCTGAGCAAGCAACGGGTGGCCGAGGTCAACGCGCAGATTGAAGACTCGCTGGCTGGCATCCGCGTGGTGCAGTCCTTCGCCAACGAGCCGCTGGAGCAAGCCAAGTTCGACGCCGCCAACGCCCGTTTCGTCGCCAGCCGGCGGCTGGAGTACAAGAGCGAGGGTTTCTTCTATGGCGGCATGTCCGCCTTCACGCAGCTGATGACGGTTGTGGTGGTGGTATTCGGCGCGCTGGCGATCACACAAGCCTCGCTGGATCTCTCCGATCTCATCACATTCTTGCTCTACGTGGGCATCCTCATCGAGCCGATTCGGCGACTGGTCAATTTCGCCCGCTGGTATCAAGAAGGCGTCACCGGATTTAATCGCTTCATGGATATGATGGAGCTGCCGCCCGCCATACAAGAGCCGCGCGAGGCGCTGATGCCGGAACGCGTTCGCGGCGAACTGGAGTTGCAGAATGTGACCTTCAGTTACCAGGATCGCTTTGGCAAGGTCTTCCACAATTTGTCGCTGAAGATCGCTGTCGGCGAATATGTGGCTTTGGTTGGCGCTTCGGGGGTGGGCAAAACGACGCTGGGCGCGCTGATTCCGCGCTTCTACGATGTCAGCGGCGGGCGAATCTGCCTGGATGGCGTTGATATCCGCGAGTTCAGCTTGTCTGCGCTGCGCCGTAATATCGGAACGGTCGACCAGGATGTGTATCTCTTTGGCACGACTGTGGAAGAGAATATCCGCTACGGCAAACCGGCTGCGGCGGAAGAGGAGATTGTCGCGGCGGCGAAGAAGGCCAACGCGCACGAATTTATCATGGCGCTGCCGCAGGGCTATGCTACCGAGATCGGTCAGCGCGGCATCAAGTTATCGGTTGGGCAGAGGCAGCGGCTCAGCATCGCCCGGCTGTTTCTGAAAGATCCGCCTCTGATCATCCTGGACGAGGCGACCAGCGCGCTGGACAATGAGAGCGAGCGGGTGGTTCAGCAATCGCTGGAGCGGCTGATCGAGAATCGGACCACGCTGGTCATCGCCCATCGCCTGTCTACCATTCGCAATGCCGATCGCATCCTGGTGCTGACCGAGGACGGCATCTGCGAACAGGGCAGTCACGAGCAGTTGCTCGCGGAGGCGGGCGCCTATGCCGGTCTGTATAATCTGCAGTTGGCGCGTTGAAGGCAGGAACGTTAGCTTATAGTTCGCTCAGGAATCGGCGAATCCGCGTTTCGTCAACACTATTGCTAACGCAGGCAGAGAACTGACGCAATATATGGTTTATGCGATCCCTGCGCAGCCAGTAGCGGGAGAGGGGCTCGAACCCTCACGCCCTTGCGGGCAGGTGCTTTTAAGGCACCCGTGTCTGCCATTCCACCATCCCGCCGCTGGAATCAGTATAGCCTCGGCAAGATGAATGTCAATATGGCCGCGCTATTAGACGTGGCGGCTGTCGTCGTTCTTGCGCTTGCCGTTGACCTTGGGGCGGTACTTGCCGCCGAAGAGCATGAAGAGCCCCATGCCGACCAGGACCAGCGGGAAGAACTGCCAGAAGGCGCCGGCGATATCGGCGATCAAGCCGGGAATGCCAAATATGACGCCGATGGCGATCAGCCAAAGCGCGCCGGTGGCCGATTGCCAGCGCTCGCCCAGCGCCCTAGACCGCGCCAGGATCGAAGCGGCGATGACAAACATGATGCCGGGCCACCACCAACCGCTGAAGAACAGTAAACCCAATCCCACAAAAAATACGCCCGTGCTCGCTTGCGAAGCCTTTTCTTCTTTATCCATTGCGCTGTCCAATTATCTTGTAGTCGCTTTGACAATAATACGCGCTAGCAGGCAGAGCGGTTGCGCCTGCCGCCGCGATCAGGTCTCGACGAAGGTGACGCGATACGATTTCAGCCCGCGCCGATTGTCGGTGTAACAGTCGTCTGTGCGCAAGCTGCTAGCCGCGGGATCGCGCGCGCCGGCCATTTCGATGGCGTAGTCGATGTCCGGCTCCATTTGGAAGTCGGCGTAAGAGTCGCCGTATTCGACCTTTAGCCCGCTGAAGAAGAGGTCTTCCTGGTTGCCCCAGCGCACGCGGATGGGCTGACCTGGGATGCCGCGCCCGATGTAGTCGACCACGTGCGCTTCGATCAGGGCGGGGCGGGCCAGGTCGCAGAAGGAGCGCACTGACAGCACGGCAAAGCGGCGCTCTGCTGCGCCGGGCTCGGCGGGGAAGCGGGTCGGCGTGGCCACCGAGGTTTGCCGCAGCGGCCGCTTGGTGGGCAGGGGCGTTGGACGCTGGTCAGCGCTGGCTTGCGCTGGTTGGGGGCCTGGGGCCGCGTCGATGGTCTCCGCGGGCAGCAGCCGCTCGGCGCAGCCGGCTTGCCCTTGCGAAGTATACAATCTGACGGCGCTGCGCAAAGCTATTATGCCGCTGGGGTGGCGCAGGTAACCGCGGCTGCCCAGCTCGCAGGCGGCCGCGGCCAGCGCGCTCCAAGGGTCCTGCAGCGGGCGCAGCGCGATCAGTTTGTCCAGCGCCCGCTGTGTATCGCCGCTGTGCTCGTGCTCCAGCGCGATGGCTATCATATAGTGCTGGCGGTCTTCCGCGCGCAGTTGCCAGGGTTCGGCGTTGCCGCGCGGCAGCGGGCCCTGAATCCGCGTGATGCAGAGGCCCAGCAAGAGGCCCGCGATCAAGCTCAGGGCGAAGGCAGCCTGAGAGAAATAGCCGCTCTCGGTCTTGGTTTCGCCTTCGCGCGGGGCGGGGCGCAGGTTGCTTGGTCTAATGGGCCTCATGGCCCCTCCTCGCTCGACTCGAGGAAAGGCCGCATGATAGCGGTCAGCTGGCCCAGGTCTTGCGCCAGCTCCACCAAGAGCTGAATGTCGTCGAGGTCGCGCGCCGAAGTCGTGATGATGCGCTCAATGGATTGCCGCAGTCCGTGCCCCGTAAGCTGGTCCTGGTAGCGGCTTAGTCGCTGCGCAGCGCCGACAATATCGGCGTCGACTGCATAGCCGGCCGCGATCATGACGACGTATTCGTCGCGATAGGGCTGCGCCAGGTTGCTCAGGGCGCTGCTGCGTCCATCGGCGGGGAATTGCACCCAGCCGAAGAATAAGCCGACAGCGGCGCCCATCAGCAATCCCAGCATCAGCGAGCGAATCGCGCGCAGCATAATCCCATCTCGTCGTATTCCGCCACCGTGTCATCTATCTTATAACGGAATAGCAGTCTTGGCAGACGCGCGCGCCCATCTAGTAGGGCGCCAGGACTTCAGCGCGGTCGCCGATCAGGCTGTCGTCCACGATGACAAAGCGGTTGGAATCGGCCGGCTCCAGGGTCCACTCCACCTCGTGCGTGGTTCCGCCATCGCTGACGTGATGCTCCTCGCCGATGATGAAATAGTCGCGCGCTTGCTGGCCCGTTTGCGATTCGCTGACGCGGATGCGGTCGAAGAGCGCCGCGCTCAAGGCGGTTGAGGGGTGCTGGCGAGCATTGAGCCGCAGGGAGTGGATGAGACCGCGCGGGTGCTTGCGCCGGAGTACTTCGTAGGCGGCGAAGGCGCGCGCCGTGACGACATCGGAAAGAGCCGGCAAATCCAGCGAGAGCTGCTTTAGCCCATAGACATACTGGCCTTCACCATCGGTTGCGACGATCTCCAAGGGGTCATGGCGGTAGAGCGGCTTGCCATAGAGCTGCAGCAGCGTGAGATAGACGGCCTCGCGGCGGCGGTTGACCAGGCGTAACTCTAAAGAGGTCATGCCCTGCCGCGTAATGTCGACGGCGACATCTTCGTTGATGGTGTAGCCGCGATTTTCCGGCGCGCGCTGGAAGCGGCTGACCAGTCGGTCGAATGCCAGCAGGCCAAAGGGCTGATTGTTCTCGTCCAGCAGGTGCAGGGTCAGCGCAATCTCCGATCGCTGCTCGAGGCGCAGCTCGCCTTGCAGCTGCCAAAGCAGGCTATCGCTCGCGCCGATTTCGCGCGGACGCATCAGCACGGTCAGCCGGTTCAGGCGTTGATCGCCGTAGCTGTAGCTCATGCCGCTCATATTGTCGTCGAACTGAGCGGCCACGGGCTCGTTAATCAGGGTATAGTGCCGGTTGAGGAAGACCAGCGCGCCCTCGCGATCAACATAGAAGCGGCCGCGCTCGCTGGCGACGATCTCGCTGATCGCCTGGCGAATCGAAGTTGAATCGCTCCACCAGTCGCCGACGTAAGCGAAACGCGTTTTGCCGCGCTCCAGGCTCAGTGTCAGGTGCTGCGGCGGAAAGATGCGCGCGCGGTCGATTAGGTTGTAGCCGCCCACGTCAATTATGCAGAAGCCGGCGATGACCGCGCGTCGGACGACCGCCTGATCCAGCAGGCTCCGTATGACCTGGTCGGCGGTCACATCGATTTGGGGCGCGATGCGGGCTGGGCTGTCTTCCAGCCAGGGCTGAAGGTCTTGCAAGTGGATGACGGCTTGCTTGCGGCCGAGGGCGCCGGCGTCGGGCTCGATGTGGCTGATGATGCCGGTGAAATGCGTACGGACAACCCCGTTGGCGTCGCTTTGGATGCGAGCGCGCATGCCGCTTTCCAAGCGATTGCGCTCGGGCGAAAATGAGCCGTGGGGATTGTGCAGGGTGATGCGCGCCCAGCTGTAGTCGGCCATGCTCTCGTAAGCCCGCCGCAGCCCCAGCCGCCAGCGCAGCTCCAGCGCTTCCTGGTCGATTTCTGTGGCGAAGCGGCCGTCGTTGTCGCGGTCTATGGCAACGCGGTAGTGTATTGACATGTTGCCGCCTCCTAGGCTTCCAGCAGCCAGCTGTGGCGGAAGGCGCAGCCGTAGAAGTCGCGCTCGCCATAGCGATAGACGCCCGGTTCGACGCTGACGCGCGCTGGCGTCAGCAGGCTGTCGCCCAGGGTGACATCGGCGGAGATGGCCGCGGTATAGCTGTCGATCAAGTCGATTAGACGCGGCAGATGGCTGCGGATGCCCAGGCCCGCCTCGTCCGGCGCGACCAGCAGCAGGTGCGTGGCGCTGTGGTAAATCGTTTTGGCGCCGCCGCTGAAGGCGGCCGTCTGCAGGCTGTCGTCGCGGCGGTGGAAGAAACGCTCGCGCTCCAGCTCAATGGGCATGACCAGCAAGGCGGGCAGTTGGGCGCTGTGCAGCGAATTGGGCAGCTCGGCGAGATCGTAATTGTTGCGCACGCCGTTGATGTTCAGGTTGGATAGTTGCGTCAGAGCCGCGCGGAATGTCGCCATCGGCTTCTCCTTTCGTTGGTTGGATTTTGGGTTGGTGCGGTCGCCCGAGGCCGCCAAAGCGAAATTTGTAGGGGCGACATACCATGTCGCCCGAGGCCGCCAAAGCGAAATTTGTAGGGGCGACATACCATGTCGCCCGCGCGCGCCATAGCAACAATCTGTAGGGGCGACATACCATGTCGCCCGCGACCGCCAAAGCAACAATCTGTAGGGGCGACAGCCCGAAACCACAAGTTGCAGAGGCAGCGGGCGACCAGATTGGTCGCCCCTACAAAGCTAGCTTTTTCGCATGACTTACTTGCACTTACTTCTGTGCCTCTGTGGTGAAAATCTTTGCGGATGCGGCAGCCGCTAGCGCGACAAGTTGTCCCGGCGCTGTTGCATCGCTTCGTCTTCCGCCAGCATGCGCTCGAGCTCGGCGGTTTCCAGTTCATCGACATAGGCTTCGATGACCTGTTCCAGGTAGGCCGGCAGGTCGTGGTGGATGTTCTGAAAGTTGGCGATGAAATCGGGGCTGGAATTATAGAGCTGGCCCAAGCCGCGAAGCCGGTCTAGGCTTGGCTCGTAGAAGTGGCGCAGGTGCTGCTGCCAGCGGTCTAGGATGTCGGTGACTTCACGGTCGCCCGCGCTTTTGCCGGCCTGCATGGCGTCGGCCAGATCGGCGTAAATCTGATTGCCCTCAGCCATAATTTCGTCTTGCCGCGCCTTGCCGTAGCTGTTCCAGCGCCCGATGGTCTCGTTGACCTCGGCGGGACCATATTGCAGGCGCGCCTCGCGCTCGTACTGCTTCTGCTGCTCGGCGCCGTGGCGTTTCAGCGCGCGTTTCTCCTTGGTCATGGTGTTTGCTCCTCTTCGCTCTAGCCGCGTTTTGCTTTCAGATCATCGGCGTTGTTGTAGCGCCGGATGGAGGGGTAGCGCCAAGCCACCCAGGCGGTCAGCAGCACGGTCGCCAGGCCGCCGCTGAAAATGGCGAAGGGCGCGCCGAAGAGCGAGGCCACCAGGCCGGCCTCCAGCTCCCCCAACTGTGGGCCGCCCATGAAGAACATCATATTGACCGAGACCATGCGCCCGCGCAATTCGTCCGGCGTCATCAGTTGGCGGATGGTGCCGCGGATGACCATCGAGACGGTATCGCCAGCGCCGGTCAAAGCGAACAGGAAATAAGAGAGCGCGAAGCTGGTGGAGATGCCGAAGATGGCCGTGGCCAAACCGTAGACGCCTACGCTCAGCAGCAGGATGAGGCCCTGCCGTTTCATCTGCGAGCGCAGCGACATGATAAGGCCGACCAGCAAGGCGCCGATGGGCTGCGCAGTCGCCAGCAGGCCGTAACCCGCCGCGCCCACGCCCAGGATGTCGCCAGCCACGATCGGCAGCATGGTGCGCGCCGAAGCGAAAAGCGTGGCGAAGAAATCCAGCAGCATGGTGCCCATGATGATGCGCGTGCCGAAAGTGAAGCGGATGCCGTCTATCAGCGCCCGCCAGCCGATGTTGGTTGCCGTCTTGATTTTGCCGCGATGGCGAATCAGGCCGATGGCGATGATGGCGACTGCGAATGTGGCCGTGTTGATGCCGTAGACCAAGCCGATGTTGAACTGGGCGACCAGCAAGCCCGCCAGCGCGGGCCCGCAAATTGTGGCAATCTGAAAGATCAGCGTGTTGAGGCTGATGGCGTTGGTCAGGTGGCGCGGTTTGACCAGATTAGCCACGATGGACTGACGCGCCGGGCTGTCGAGCGCGGTGGCGGCCGCCCCCAGCGCCGTCAGCAGGTAGATGGTGTTGACATCGATCTGGTCGGCCAGCGTAAGGTAGGTCAGCACGGCGGAGATCATCGCCGAGATGACGCGCGTCCAGATCATCACGCGGCGGCGGTCCAGCGCGTCAGCCAAAACGCCGCCCAGCAAAGCGAACATCACAATCGGGATAACGCGCACCAGACCCAGCATGCCCAGGCCAAATGCTTCCGAACCCATGACGATGTCGCTGCCGAAGACGTTGATGGTGAAGCTCTGCCCGCGCAGCAGTTGAAAGATATGCCAGTTTATGGCGAAGAGCTGCATCTGCGAGCCGGTGGTGGAGACCATCTCGCCGAACCAGAGGAAGCGAAAGTCGCGATAGCGCAAAGCCGCCATTCGCGTCAGGTTACGTGCCATCCATCCCCTCCAGATCCAAGCCGCAACCTTAGCGCAAAGCCCCTGCCGGCGCTAGATTCAATCAGGCTGTCAGGCGCTGCAGCCGCTGCAGCAGGGGCGTCAGCTCCGGCTCCAGCAGCCCGGCCGATTGGGTCATCAGCGTGGCGAAGCGCAGGGTCAAATCGCGTATCGCCGCGGGCGGGGTGTAAGTCTCGATGGTTGCCCCGCGCCGATGCGCCGCCGCTGCCGTGCCTTGTACGCCGCGCAGCACAGTCAGGAGGTTTTTCGTGCTGTCGATGGCTGTCACACGCAGGTACTCGGCGTCTATCCGCAGCAGTTGCCCGGCTTGAAAGCGCGGCGCCCGCCCGTCTTGGTCGCTGCCTGCCGCGTCGCTCACTGTGATAGCGCCGGCAAGGGCGTTCAACGCGGCGTCGCGCACTGTGTCGCCGCTATCGCGCCAGGCTTCCGTCCAGCGGTCATGCCAGCCCCAGATGCCGCCAATGCTGATGGTGGCGTCGCCATCGCCGCCGAAGCGGAGAGCCGCGCCCTGCGCCACTTGCAAGACACTCGCTGGCGCGTCGCGGTCGCCGGGCAGCAGCCGGATATCGGTGAGATTCCGCGCGACGCCGCTGATGCTTAGCGAGCGCAATTCGAGCAGGTCATCGGGCAAAATCAGCTCGCGGCGCCGCGGCCGGTCCAGGGTGATTTCGCGGGTCTGCAAGCGGGGGCAGAAGCGCCGCTGCGTCAGCGACTCGATGAGTTGGCTGGCGGCTTGCAGTCGCTGCATCAGGTCGTCGTCTTCTGCGCTGTCGGCCGCCGACAGATTGAGATGCCGGCGCAAATCGTCAAGGGTGGCGATGGTGTACATTTTTGTCCTTTCTGCTGGATACGTGAATAGATACGGAACAGGAATATGGCGTCGGTTGCGCATTGGCTGTGCCTGTCGCGGAACGCGCGCCCGTGTTACTGTTGCAGCGGAGTGGGATGAGAAAAGGCGAAGCAGTAGAGCGATGAGAATAAAAGCCATCACGCCGGCAGAATTCGACGCGAGGCTGCACCGGCTGCCGATCGCTGGCGAGCTGCTGTTGCCGGGCGTGCAGGTCTGCCTGGATGCGGAGGGCTACGCCTACGAGCTCAAGCAGGCGCTGCTGCCGCGCGGCGCTTGCGGCACGGTGGTGGAGCTATGCCGTCAAGGGGAGGGCGTGGAGGTGGCGCTGGAAGCGGAGCCGCAGGCGGACGGCGGTTTTTTCTTCGCGGCGCTGTGGGTGCTGGTGGGCTGAGGGCTTCGGGCCAATTGTACGAGTTTTCCTATCAGTATTGCTTTAAAACAAGTTCTCGAGCATTCACAAATCAAGTATATAACTCGGTATTTCAAATTTCGATTCGTGAAACTTGCTACTGCTAAAGCTGACTGTATTCTGCTCTGCAGTATCATCGCTGAATTCCCATACTGAGAGCGGTGGACAATCTTCGGATTCATAACCTGCGGGATCGGGTGGCGTCAATCCATCTTCAAGGTAGAAGTAAATGAAATCGACTTTTGCAAACTCAATCCATTCCTTTGCTTCTTCAATTGTATCGCCATGAGCAACACAACCTGGCATTTCCGGTATTCTGGCAAAATAAACCGGTTTGCCATCTGTATCATAGTCTGGAACGAACTGAATGTTGTACGGTCTGCTGGCAAGTTTCCGTGCCTTCTTGAGGAGTTTCTTCTTCATGCTATAGCTCCATATCAAGTATCCTTAGTTTGACGTTCTTTCATCAGCTTGTCAATCTCTTTAATTGCATCGGATACGTATCCGGCTGATATCTTCTTTCCGTAGGGCAATGCAAACCTAAGCCTCGGATTCTCAGGATGAGTGTAAATTATATGTTTACTGCCGTTTCTTGGCTCGAACTTGAACTGATTCAGTAGCTTCTGCAGTTTCCTTTTGTTGCAGCTAGCAGGGTCTCTTCTGTAACGTTCCAGATTCTTTAACGCTTTCGGCGACATTACACCTCGCGTTGCAAGACTTGTACGATTAATTCTTCTTGCGTTTCACCGTCGTTGAGGCTAACCCTAAATGAATAATCTCCTGGTTCCTCGAACACTATTCCGTTCAATTCAAACAGTGAATTGTGTTCTGGAGGCATGCCGGTCGTACTTGCGTTGAGTACAAACGAGGATTCGATTCTAGTGATCTCGTTTCCTGAGTCGTTCAGAATTGACATCGTTAACTGGTTATGGCTTGCGACGCTGTCAATTTCTCCAGCAATCTTGACGACAAGGTACATGCGGCGATGTCTAACTGGAAACGACTGAGCCCCTATGCTTCTGAAAACCCCAATTACGTTGAGTTTTCCCGTTTGCGGTTCTACTGCAGCGTAATCCGCGGCTACCATCAATATGACATTCACAGCGTATCCCGATTCCTACATTTCCAATAGCTTCAGCATTATATCACAGACGGTATCTGGGCGAGGGCAGCCCACAGCCCCCGCCCACACTGCGTTACACTGTGATGTTGTACAGGCAGCTCGCCACATTCTTGTCGAAGCGGACGAAAGCCAGCCGCACCGTCGCCGTCAGTTGATAGCTGTCGTAGTAGGACAGATAATCCACGCTGACCGCGATCTTGCGCCGATAGCCCACGTACCAGCCCGGGCGGTAAACGCAGACCGCCTGCCCCTTGGTGTTGGAGCTAGTGGCGACTTTGCCGTCGGCTTGCGTCAGCGGCATCTCCGCCGAGACGAAGACCGGGATGCCGTCCACAAAGCCGATCTGGCCCGTCTGCGCGGTGGCCAGCGGGCCCGCCTTGTCCACCGTCAGGAACTCGCTCAAGCCCAGCAGCGCCGAATACGTGCCGCTATCGACCAGCCAGGCCAAATCAGTCGGGCGGGCGGCATATTTGCCCGGCATCTTGAAGCGCGCCTCGCGCAATTTGGCCAAGGTGGGCGCGCCACCCAGGTTGAGTCCGTTGGCGGTCTTGTCGACCAGGGGCAGGTGACGCAGGCCGTTCAGCGCCAGGTACTTCGCGGTTGCGGCCGGCGCGGCGTTGTCGCTGTTGATATTGCCAGTCGCGGCTGTGGTTGCGTCGCCGTTGAGCAGCACGTTGTCGATGGCGTCGGTGATGGCGCGCACGGCTTGCTCGCGATAGACATTCAGCACCGGGATGACGGCGTCCTCCACCAGCTCGCTGCTGAAGCCGACGCGCAGCGCCAGTTTCTTGGCGTTCAGCGTCACCTTGCCCGAGCCGACCTTGCTATCAGGAATCGGGTTGCCGGCGCCCAGCGTCAGGTGGGCCTCGTCCTGCGTTTCCGGCACGAAATACACGGTCGGGTCGGCGCCTTCAATCGGCAGCTCAAAGGGATTGCTGGGCATTTCGATGCTCTGGAACAGGGGCAGGATGGTATTGTCCTGGCGCGCTCTGTGCCAGATCTGCTGGCTCCACAGGTCGGGCACCCACTCATCGCCGAAGCCGGTCTGCGTGCTGTAAGCCAGCTCATCGGCTTTGGTCGCCTTGAGTTGGGCGCGATTGACCTTGTCCGCCAGCGCGTTGGAGAAGCGCTCGCTGACGCCGTGGAAGCTCTTGGCCGAGCGCAGCAGCATGTAGCCGTGCAGCATATCCAGCGCGTTGAGGCTGTCATACTCGCTGCCGACCGCCACGCGGTGCAGTTTCAGCGCGTCGCGCTCATCGGCCAGCGGCAAGCGCTTGACCGCCTTTGTCGTTTCTTCAGTCATTGATTGTCCTTTCGTATTTTGCGTTTGATCGCTTGTTGCAGTACCCAAGCCCAGCCGCGTCATATCCAAACCCAGCGACTTGTAAGCGCTCTTGAGGGTTTGCACACAAGCGTGTCGCGGCTCTGCCGGCGTGGGCGTCAGGCTGCCTTCGACGATGGGCCAGCGTTTGATCTGTCCCTCGGCATTGATCTCGACCAGGTGTGGCAGGCTGCCCGAGGACCAACTCAGGACGCCTTGATCCACCAGCCGTTGCACCGCTCTCACATAGCGTTTGCGCAAGTCCAGCTGTGCCTCCGCCCAGAGGCCCGTCTCGTCCGGCATTAACGTATCGATGACGCCGATCACGGCCGCCTTCAGGTTGCCGTCCAATCCGTGATGGTAGAGCACCGGACGCTGCTCGTACCAATCCAGCCCGACATCGGTCTGCGGGGTAAAATACTCGCCTTGCAAGTCGCGCCGCTGCGGCTCGCCCCATACCAGCAGATAACCGCCGATGCGCCCCGCGGGTTCGTCCACCATCTTCACCGTCATTTGCTGCATCGCTTCTCCTTGTCTGGCCAGTCGCTCGCTTTTTTGCCCTGGCTGCCTCGGTCCATCCACACGCGGCTTTCGAGTGGTGCGGGGGCGGGCAGCCATGCGGCGCAGCGCCTGCAATCACCACCACCCGAGAGTGAAACCGCGATTGCTGAACGCCGCGCCTTGTTAAGCGCTCCCGAGCCGAGGCCCAGGAACCATCTTGTTTGCAGACTAGCACTAATGTTCTATCTTATGGAAAACATTTAGTCGCGCGTTAGGGGAATGTAACGAAATGGGTAGGTCGTGGTTATACAGCGGGTGTGGCAGGGGCGCCGCCCACTTCAGTCAAATTGCGGCTTGAATCAATTCCCCGCCAGCTTCTCCAGCGCCTCCGCGATAGGCCGCCAGCCGCCCCACTTGCTTACGCGTTCACGGGCTTCAGCCGCAGACATCGCCGTCAGCTCATCATCCGTTTCGACGCCGAATGCGATTAAGACGCGCAGCCAGTTTGTGCCCGCGCGGCCAGCTGCTACGTTCTCATCGTAATAGTCGCGTACCGTTTGGATGAGGCTGCCCGGCACGGTATAGCTTGGCTGTGGCACGGGCGTGTTGGTCGGCGGAGGAATGGGTGTGTTCGTCGGCGGCGGAACGGGTGTGTTCGTCGGTGCTGGCACGGGCGTGTTCGTCGGCGGCGGAACGGGTGTGTTCGTTGGCACAGGCGTATTCGTCGGTACGGGCGTGTTCGTCGGGATGGGCGTATCCGTCGGGATGGGTGTATCAGTTGGCACTGGCGTATCAGTTGGTGGCGGCGGAGGCGCTCCCCCTTCGATCTGCGTCAGCGCATTGACAACCGGCTGCCAGCGTCCGCCCCAGCCGCGATCGACATAAGTCTGCGCTTCGCTTGCGGTCATGGGATTGTTATGACTGCCATGCCCCAGCGCCGCCAGCGCCCGCGTCCAGCGAACATAATGATCCGTGCCAGCTGCTTGCTCGCCCCGCCAGCCCTGGATGTTTTGTATCAGGCTGCTGTACTGGTTGATTTGTGGCACGGGCGTATCCGTCGGAATGGGCGTATTCGTCGGGACGGGCGTGTTCGTTGGTACTGGCGTATTCGTCGGAATCGGCGTATCCGTTGGCAGTGCCTGCGCTTCCAGCTGCGTCAAGGCATCGGCGACCGGCTGCCAGCGCGTCGAACTGTATTGCTGCGACATTTGATTGGCTTCGGCCGCGGTCATGGGATTGCTGTGATTGCCATGCCCCAATGCCGCCAGCGCCCGCGTCCAGCGCTCGACATGCGCCGCGCCATGATGACTCTCGGCTTGGTAGGTCAACAGCGTTTGGATGAGGCTGCTGTACTGGTTGCTTTGTGGCACGGGCGTATCCGTCGGAATCGGCGTGTCAGTAGGAATAGGCGTGTTTGTCGGCGGCATCGGCAGGGCGAAAAACGCCGAGCCACTGACGGTAACGCTGCCTGGCAAGCTGGCAGTGAGCGCCGCGCTGTAAGTCGCGCCCGCGGTCAAGCCAGTGAGACTATGGCTGGTTACGTTCGCGCCCAGCGCTACTGAGTCGCTGGACATGTCGCTTCCGGCGATGTCCAGCGTGTAGCCGGTCGCGCCGCTGACCGCGTTCCAGGATACGCTGGCTTCGCTGGAACTGTGGACCTGGAAAGCGACATTGATGGGCGGCAGGGGCGTGTCTGTTGGAACGGGTGTATCTGTTGGAACTGGCGTGTTTGTTGGGATTGGAGTCGCCGTTGGAATCGGCGTTGCCGTTGCCGGCTGCTGTTGCGCTTCTGCCTGCTGAACTTCTGCTTGTTGCGCAGGCGCATTCGACGCTGTCCGCGCTTGACCCGTCGCCGAGATCTGCCCGCTGCCCCTCAGAAATACCGTGAGTTTGAAGTCATAGACGGTATTGGCTTGGAGCCCGCCGAAGTCATGCGAGGTCGCCGAGCTTTCGTTGGTGTGAATGACCTCAAAATCGCTATAACGTCCAGTGCGGCTGCTGATGTCGACCATGTAGATTTGCGCTTTATTGCCCAGGTCGCTCCATTCGACCGTGATGTGGTCTTTGGATATCTTCGGGAAGATCATGGCCAGCGTGCCGTCGGTGGGCAGTGTTGGCACGGCTGTTGGCACTGGTGTGTTCGTCGGACTTGGCGTGTTGGTAGGCCTCGGCGTGCTGGTCGCTATAGGCGCGGGCGTATTTGTCGCAGTGGGCGTGTATGTGGCGGTAGGCACAGGCGTGTTGGTCGCTGTCGGCGTGGGCGTTGGACTGCTGGTCGGCAGCTCTGGCTCGAAACGCAGCGATTTGGATTTTTTAGGCTGCTGTGAATTGGGACCTGGATGCCAGGTAACGGTGAAATCATAGCCCCGGCCCGGGTGTACGGGATAGATAAACATACTATCTACCAGGAGGGGAACAGTGGTGAAGGGCAGGCTATAACCGTTATATGTTGCCTCGCCATCGATGTCGATCTTCACGGTGTAATAGCCCGTGTGGGTGGGACCATTCCACTCAAGGTTGTAGCCGTCATACCGGCGGCTGTCTTCTGGGATGAACCTGAGCTTCAGGGAAGTCAGCGGCTCGACTTCGGGGATGGGCGTGGGGATTTGGCCATTGCTGCGCAGGTGAATGACCCGCGCGGAAAAGGGGAAAACCTTCGCGCCATCGCCGGTGGTTTTATAGCCGTTGATGCGAATCTCGTAGTTCCTATTGGCTATCAAACCCGTGATGGTCGTATGTGTATCGGTGGTGAAGCGATTATCGCCGTTCGTCAGCGGTTTGTCGCGCCAGACCACTTCGTAGCCTTCCGCGCCGCGCAAAGGCGTCCATTCCAAGGAGACGCTATTCGCCGTCACAGCAGTTATGCGATATTCAATCGCGGGGCCGGGCGTCGGCGTGCTGGTCGCAGTAGGCGTGCTAGTCGGCGTCGCGGTTGCTGTCGGCGTAGCTGTGTCCACAGCCGCTTGCTGCGGACGACCGACCGATGTGTTGGTCGGCGTAGCAGTCGGGTCGGGCAAGGTGCGGAAAGTGATCTTTTTGCTGAGCGCCAAGGGTTGCTCGCAAGTGTTTTGCTGGCAATTAAAGCCTGAAATCCTTAGCCAAAAGGTATATTCCGTATCCGGCTGTATTTCGTTATTGGACATATTAAAAACTATAGAATTGCTTCGCCGCAGCCAGGGCACAATGAGCGACATGCTGCCCCCAAATATCTGGTGCGAGACCATGGCATAATAAACTTTTTCCAGCTCCGAATCCGCTGGCACATTATCAATAAAATCGTCCCATACAATGCGGACATCTCCATTATTGTTGTGATTCACATTAACGCGGATATTGGCATCCAAAGGCGTCGACCAGTCGAAGGGTGTTGGCGTGATGGTTGGCGTCAGCGTGATGGTTGGCGTATTCGTCGACGTTGGCGTCAGCGTGTTGGTGGGCGTCGGCGTAATGGTCGGCGTCGGCGTATTGCTGGGTGTTGGGGTGGCAGTTGGCGTGGCGGTGTTGGTGGGCGTGGGCGTGCTGGTCGGCGGCGGCGCGGACAGAGTGCGGAAGGCAGGTCCCAGCACATAGTCTTCGTAAATGAGCCCATTCCTGCGCAAGCAGCCTTTGAAAACCAAGATGCGGTATTCCGTATCCGGTTGTAAGCTGCTTATGATTCTCGTTCCGCTATTTTTATCGCCTGTATCTGAACTGTCTACAAATCCCCAGTTGAGGTAAACATGGAGCCGGGGCTGACGAGTGTCCGTGTTCTTGCAATCCGCGCTGATTTCCCATTCGACTTGCGCCGAATTATGGGTAATGTTGCTGACGCGAATGCTGGTCAGCGTGCCGTCGCCTGTTGGCAGATCGGCGGTGCGGAAGGTGGCTTTAACGCTGCCGTAGACCTTATTATTCGGATGGTTCCTAAGATGCGACTGCACCCAAATCGTCAGTTCATACTCGGTGCTGGGCTTTAGTTGATCTTGTCGAATAGAATTGTCAGTCGGTCGGTATAGGCTGCCGACTTCGTGGCTGCCATCGGTCGCATCAAAGGTGCTGATGCGAACAAGCGGGTTCGCATGCAGGTCTTTGAAATGCTCGCGGAAAAGTTGCCAATTCACTTCGACGGCATTCCAGGTGATTTTGGGGAAGCGAATTTTGTAATTGTCCGGGTATGCGCTGAGCGTGTTGCCTAAGACGGTTGTTGCGGTCGGCGTGATTGTCGGCGTTGGCGTGATTGTTGGCGTTGGGGTGATAGTTGGCGTTGGCGTCGCCGTCCAGCTCGGGTCGGGCAAGGTGCGGAAAGTGATTCGTTCGCTGTGCGCCAAGGTTGTTTCGAAACCGCTGCCCTCGTTTTGTACTTCTACCCAAAAGGTATACTTCCTGCCCGCAATGAGTGAAATAGGCGAATAAACGACTGAGTTGCTTTGTGCGCGATTGGAAGTAATTATTGAGATACCCGTGCCCGACATGGTCTTGACATAATAGTGTTTTTCTTTATCCGATGGCACATGATCAATAAAATCGTCCCATACAATTCGGACTGAGCGATCATTGTTGTGATTCACATCAACGCGGATATTGGCATCCAAGGGCTGCGACCAATCATGGGTCGGCGTGGGCGTCGGACTGTCCACCGCCGCGCGCTGCGGACGACCGACCGATGTGTTGGTCGCTGTGGGCGTAGGTGTGCTGGTCGGGAGAATTGTGGTTTTTTTGCTCGCCGGCTCCCAACGGGCAGTTATCGATTTTTTCGGATGCGGCGAATTTCGTCCTGGATGCCAGGTTAGTTTGAAATCATAACCAGTCGAGCGTACAATCTGGTTCATGGTTATAGTGGTATTATATATCGTCCCCAGGGTAGCGGGCAGCTTTGCATTATTGCCAAGATTAAGATATTTTTTGCCATCCGCATTGATGGTCAGGATATAGTGGCCCGTGTGCGTCGGCCCATCCCAAGTCACAGTCAAATACATCAAGTCTGGCCTGGCAAAGCTGGGGTGAATCTCCACCACTTTGAAGAAGGTCAGTGGCTCGACTTCCGGGATCGGCGTGGGCGTACTGCCATTGGTGCGCACGCTTAGTTCTCGGCGCGTAATCCCCGTGGGGAAATGCTTATCATTGTCCTCATTGACGATCAGATAATCTCTGATGCCAATCTCGTAATCCGTATTGGCTTTTAAGCCCTTGAGCGTGGCTTCGGTTTCTAGTACATAGACATACTGATAGTTGCCGCCGGCTGCCTTGGGCTTGTACCTAACTTCATAACCGACATCCAAGCCGTATTGCCGGAGCCTAGGCGTCCAATCCAGGGAGATGCTGGTCGTCTTGACATCGGTAACCCAAGCCTCAATGCCATGGCCAGGCTTCTCGGGCGTGCTGGTAGGGGTGGGCTGCTGCGCCCGCGTCAGCCCGCCGCCCAGCGCGATGATGAGCAGCAGCGGCAGCATGAAGAGCAAGCGCCAACTTATTCCAAGACCGTGATGAATTCTGGGCAGTGGGGAAGGAGTTCGGGAGCAGCGGGTCATCAGAGTCTCCTGGAATGTGAAGTCAATGCGAACTCAGTTGGCGAAAGGACATCGGGTTTTTCGCGCGTTGGATTTGCCTGTCATCGAGATTAGAATATTTTTTCGAGGGGAAAAGGACATGACCAAGATTGTATGCTTATTAGTCAGAATGAACCCGCTCCCAGTATACAGGGATTCTAAGCCATGTCAAACAGCGTCGGCTGGCTCGCCAGCGCAATCGCGCATTGACGATACAATAGAAAAGTCACCAGAAAAGTCAGCCTAAGCCTGCCTGGTTCTTATGCCCGAAGAAATCACCGGCACCATCGAGCGTATCACCTATTACAACGAAGACAACGGCTACAGCGTGGTCAAGATCATGCCGGAAAAGCGCTATCCGCGCGCCCAGGCGCGGGATGGCACGGTCACGGTGGTCGGGACGCTGCCCCAACTCAGCGAAGGCGAAGACGCCCAATTCATCGGCGACTGGGTTGATGACTCGCGCTGGGGGCGGCAATTCCGCGCCGAGCAAGCCATCCCCATCGCGCCGACCAGCGTCAAGGGCATCATCAATTATCTGAGCAGCGGCATCGTCAAGGGCATTGGTCCCAGGACGGCGACGAATATTGTGGATCACCTGGGCGAGCAAACGATCACCATTCTGGATTCCGAGCCGGAGCGCATCCACGAGGTGCCGGGCCTCAAGCCGCAGCTGGCGACGAACCTGGCCGAGATCTGGGCGAAGAATCGCGTGATGCGCAACAACATGATCTACCTGCAGGGCTTGGGCATCAGCGCCAAGATCGCCAAACGCATCTGGGACGAATACCGCGAGCAAACGCAGGCTGTCATATCGAATAACCCCTACCAACTGGCGCAGGACGTTTTCCTGATCGGCTTCCGCAAAGCCGATGAGATCGCCCGGCGCATGGGGCTGCATCGCGACGACCCGCATCGTTTGCGCGCTGGCTTGCATTACGCGCTGAACGAATTAGCCGGGCAAGGGCATACCTATTCCCCGCACGCGCAACTGCTGGAAACGGCGGCTGATCTGCTGGGCGTTGCTGATGAATCCCAGCTGACAGTCGCGCTTAAGGGCCAGCTCAGCGCCGGCAAGCTGGTTGAAAACACGCTGCACGACGAGCGGCAGCCTGATGCCATACAAGCGATATACCTGCCGCGCTTTCACCGGGCGGAGACTGAGGTGACGCGGCTGCTGCGCAATATGGCGGGCAATACCAGCATGATCATCCGCGACCACAGCAAGACGCAATGGGAGCGCTACCTGGCCAAGCTGAGCGCGCAGAACAACGTGTCGCTGTCGCCGCTGCAGCAGAGCGCCGTCCGCGCCGCCCTAACCAGCAAGGTCAGCGTCTTGACTGGCGGGCCGGGTACGGGCAAAACGACCACCGTCCAGATGCTGATCAACGCGCTGCTGGAAGGAGACTATCCCTTCAAGCTGGCCTCGCCGACCGGGCGCGCCGCCAAACGCCTGGCGGAGACCACCGGCGTCGACGCCAGCACCATCCACCGCATGCTCGGTTACTCGCCGGATGGGGGCTTCGAACACGATGAGAGCGATCCCCTGCCCATTGACATGCTGGTGGTTGATGAAGCGTCAATGCTCGACTTGTGGCTATTCCACAGCCTGCTCAAGGCCTTGCAGCCGACGGCGCATCTGCTGCTGGTGGGCGATGTCGACCAGTTGCCGTCGGTGGGCGCGGGCAATGTCCTGCGCGATGTCATCGATAGCGGCATTGCCTCGGTGACGCGCCTTGACCAGATCTTCCGCCAGGACGACAGCAGCCATATCGTCAGCAACGCCCATCGCATCAACCAGGGCCAGCAGCCGGTCAGCGACAACCAGAGCAACGATTTCTATTTCTTCAATGTCGAAGACCCGGAGGCGGTCGCTGACAATATCGTTGAGATCGTCAAGACGAAGTTGCCGGGGCGCGGCGGCTTTGATCCGATCGAGGACATCCAGGTCATCGCGCCCATGTACCGCGGCGCCGCTGGCGTCAACAACCTCAACGAGCGCCTGCAATCCGAGCTAAATGGCGATCCGCGGCAGGCGCAGCTCAAGCTGGGCAAACGCGTCTTTCGCGTGGGCGACAAGGTGATGCAGACGCGCAACAATTACGACAAAGACGTCTTTAATGGCGATATCGGTTTCATCCACGCCATCGATCATAGCGATAACTCGCTGGAGATCGACATGGACGGCAGCTATGTCCATTACGACCTGTCCGAGACCAGCGACCTCATGCACGCCTACTGCATCAGCACGCACCGCTCGCAGGGCTCGGAGTATCCGGCGGTGGTGATGCCGATTTTGACGCAGCACTATATCATGCTGCAGCGCAATCTGCTCTATACCGCCATCACGCGCGCCAAGCGTATGGTCGTGCTGGTGGGCACGCGCAAGGCGCTGCATATCGCGGTCAACAACAACAATGTGGCGCAGCGGCACAGCGGCTTGCTGCATCGGCTGCGGGCCTAGAACATCTCAATTCGCACACCCTCGGTGTCCGCCGGGTCAAGTCGCTTGGCCTCGCCCACCGTCCTGAAGCATATCGAATACGGCGCCGGACGATCCCCCGCCAGATGCGCCGCCAGCGGACTGTCTACGACATTCGGCGCCAGATAATCCAGCGCGTGTCCGCCGACCTCAAAGCGCAGCCCGGCCCCGCCAGCGTCGGCGCCTGCAACCGGCTGACCCTCTGCGCCCAGGACAGCCGCCATAACCGTGGCATAGCGCGCTACATCGTCAGTCGCCAGCGCGATCGAATGAATGCCGCTGACGCCGTTGGCGTGCTCGCGCTGTGTGGGCAGGCGCTCGTGGCGTGGTGTGACGTCTTCAATGATGAAGGGTATCAGCCCTTGCCAGACGTCACCGACTTTGTTGTTGATCCACTTCACTTGATAGCCATCGGGGCGCGCGCGGCCGCCCTCGGTTAGATCGCCGCAGTCTACGCCCTGCGCTCGCAGAGCCGCCAAGTCGCTGCTGATATCGTCGCTGGCCATGCAGAAGTCGATTAAGCCGCCGCCCCGCTCGTGCAGCAGCGCCCACCAGGGATGCGCCGGGCTATGTTCGTAGAAGCTTATCACCTCGATGTAGCTGTCGTCAGCGAAGCCGATCAGCGCGTTGTAAGAGCCGTAGGGATGGCGGCCGCCCTCAACCACGGTGAAGCCCAGTTCGCGGTAGGACGAAATCGCCTGCTCCAATGAATGGACGGCGATGACGATGTGATCAATGCCTGTGATCATAAGCTGCTCCTTGTATTCGGGCGTTAGACGTAGCCGCCCTCGACTTTGGTGACCAGGATCGGCTCGGCGCCGTTGATGATGACCGTGTGCTCGTATTGGGCCGAGGGGCTGCCGTCGACCGTGCGCAACGTCCAGCCATCCGCTTCGGTCTTGATTCTGCCGCGCCCGGCGTTCAGAAAGGGCTCAAGCGTCAGCACCATGCCGTCTTCCAGCACATCTCGGTTGCGCCTGTTGAAGTAGTTGGGAATGGAGGGCTTTTCGTGGATATGCCGGCCGACGCCATGCCCCCCCAACTGCCGTATGGTGCGATAGCCCTGTCTTTTTGCCAGTTTTTCTACCGCCCGGCCGATGGCGTTGGCGCGTTGACCCGGCCGCGCCAGCTCGATGGACAGCGAAAGCGCGTGGCGGGTGGCGCTGCAGAGTTTTGTCAGCTGCGGTCGAGCGGGCGGCACGATGATGGAAGCGCCGGTATCGCCCCAGTAATCTTCCAGCACCGCCGAGACATCGACGTTAAGCAGGTCGCCGGGCTGGATCAGCCGGTTCTTACGCGGGACGCCGTGCGCGGCTTCATCGTTGAGGCTGATGCAGGTATAGCCCGGGAAGCCATAAGCGCGTATCGGCGCGGAGACGGCGCCCATGCGCGTCATGCAGTCGCGGCCGATGTCGTCCAGATCGCGCGTGCTCATGCCGGCTTCGGCGCGGTCCAGCATCAGCTTCAGCGTCAAGCCGCAGATTTGGCCGATGCGCCGCATGCCGCGCAGGTCTTTGTCGCTTTCGATTCTCATGCGGCAGTCCTAGTGCAGTGTTCGCGCCGAGGATAGTTGAGCTTGCGCCAATTTACAATTATGCGCGTTTGCGGGTAGTGTATCGAATTCGGTTGAAATTCAATTTCACCACAAAGACACAAAGGCACAAAGCACACAAAGAATATGGCATATTACTATTGAGTTCCTCGGTGTCCTCGCAGGGCAATCGCATCAATATCCATAAATGACGAATTTATTATCAAACTAACAAATTGTAGGGGCGAGCCTTGGCTCGCCCATGAAATCTGGCAGAAAATCACCTTTTCATTGAGTCCTTTATTGACATATTTTCGGATATATCTCGGAGTTCTTGGCGCCTTAGTGTTGAGATAAGTTGATGCGATTGCCCTAGCATTTCTCGGTGTCCTCGATGGTATATATCTGTATCAACCGAAAAGGATACATTTCCCGTTTGCGAAGTGTTTTGAGTCGACCGTCGTCTATGATACACTATGGTCGATTGACAGTGTGCGAGGGAATACCATGTCGTTGAAGACGCCCGGAAAAAAACTGTCGCCGCAAACAGCCCTAAAGACAACAGCAGCAGCGCCTACGGAAATGACGCGATCTACTCAAGACGAATACAAACATGACATTCTCGCAAGTTTGAAGGAGCTTCAGGCTGGCGAAGCAATTGACGCCGACGAAAGTATGCGCGAGATTCGCCGCGAACTTGGAATTGATGTCGATTAATGTCATCCATACTAAACGCTTCCAGGGGCGTCTCAAGCGGCTGGCGCGCAGATTCCCATCCGCATTGACCGAGGTTGACGCGCTAACCGAAGAATTAAGACAAGGAGAGCGACCTGGCGACTTGTACAGAGGAAACCTAGGTCGCCCGCTCGCCCAGGCGGCGCTCGGTGCCGGCCAACAGCCGCTGCAAATTACCCCAGTGGCGCAGCGGTATCATCACGCTCAGCGCCAGGGCGTAGAGCAGTAGAATCGGCTGCTGATACTCCGCGCCCACCAGCAAGACCAGCCAGACAATCGCCACCCCAAAGCCGATCAGGACGCCCAGCGAGACATAGCGCGTGCGGGCGATGATGGCGATGCCGATGGCGGCGGCGACCAAGATTTGAATGGGCTGGATCATCAGCATGGCGCCAAAAGCCGTGGCCGCGCCTTTGCCCCCGCGCACGATCAATCTCAGCTTGCCGCCTTTGAACGAGGCTGTGAGGACCGTGGCGAAGAGCGACCAGTTGTGCCCGACCACGACGCAAGTCGCGGACACCGAGGTGGCCACGCCGATTTGCTCGGCCAAGATCAAATCGCGCGCTAGCCATACGGCGAAGATGCCCTTCAAGACATCAACCAGGCCGGTGAATATCGCCCAGCCTTTGCCAACGGCGCGGGCGACATTGGTGCCGCCCATATTGCCGCTGCCCACCTCGAAGATATTGACGTTCCGCGCTTTGCCGACGAGGTAGGCGGTTGGGAAAGAGCCGATAAGGTAGCTCGAAACGATTACTAAGATGACCTGTGCGGCATTGTCTGACGTGAACATTTTTGCTTGAGCTTTGTGTTTATCTACGCCTATTGTACCCGGAATCGCCAACAAACCAAAGCAACGGTAGTGTATCGAATTCGGTTGAAATTAAATTTCACCACAAAGACACAAAGGCACAAAGCACACAAAGAATATGGCATATCTCGATTAAGTTCCTCTTGCTCTCGCATTTCTCGCCGGACAATCGCATCAATATCCATAATTGACGAATTTATTATCAAACTAACAAATTGTAGGGGCGAGCCTTGGCTCGCCCAAGAATTCTGGCAGAAAATCACCTTTTCATTGCGTCCTTTATTGCCATATATTCGGATATATCTCGGAGTTCTTGGTGCCTTAGTGTTGAAATAATTTGATGCGATTGCCCTAGCATTTCTCGGTGTCCTCGATGGTATAGTATCTGTATCAACCGAAAAGGATACATTTCCAAAGCAACGCGCTAGACGAAGCAGGGCAATCGCATCAAAATATTTTAACCACAGAGGCACAGAAGTAGATGCAAGTAAGTCATGCGAAATATTGAGCCATGTAGGGGCGACCAATCTGGTCGCCCGCTGCCGTTGGGATTTGTGGTTTCGGGCTGTCGCCCCTACATATCGTTGCTTTAGCGAAATTGCATTACTAACCTGTTTCTACTTCTGTGCCCTCTGTGGTTAAATTTAGACGAAGCGGCAGTTGCCTGGCAGCCTGCGACATCATGCAGTAGGATGGCGCAATTCAGGAGTGTGCGTATTGAGCAAACCCGTTATCGCCATCGTCATGGGCGACCCGGCCGGCATCGGACCCGAGCTTATCGTCAAAGTGCTGGCTGAGGACCGCCTGCGCCAGCGCTGCCGCCCTTTCATCATCGGCGATATCGGCGTCATGCGCGACAATGCCGCCGCGCTGGGGTCGCCGCTGCGTTTCCGGCCGCTCGACCAAATCGACGGCGCGCAATTCGCGTCTGAAGCCATCGATGTGCTCAACCCGCCGGGCTTCCGACTGGGCCCGCTGCCGCCGCCGGCCGTCCACCTCAAATTGGGCCAAGCCGCCGGGCGCTATCTGGCGCTGGCTTACGAACTGGCGCTGCAGGGGCAGGTGCAGGGCGTGGTCATGGCGCCGATGAATAAAGAGTCCTTCCGCGCTGCCGGTTACGACTATTACGATGAGCTGCAATTCCTGGCCGAAATCACGGATTCCCCCGAGCCATTTATTTTGGGCGCGGCCGGTCCCGTTTGGGCGGTGGCGGTTACCGAGCATATCCCCTTCAAAGACATCGCGCCCCTGATTACGCGGGAGCGGGTGCGGCGTTATATCAAGCAATTGCAGGACGTTCTTGTCACGCTGGGCTTGGCTGAAGCGCGCATCGCAGTGGCCGCGTTAAACCCGCACGCGGGCGAGGGCGGCCTCTTCGGCAGCGAAGAGATCGACCAGATCGCGCCGGCTGTGCGCGACGCCCTACGCGCTGATATCCGCGCCGAGGGACCGGTGCCAGCCGATATCGTCTTCAAGCGCGCGCTGGACGGCGACTTCGATGGCGTGGTCTGTATGTATCACGATCAGATGAATATCGCGCGCAAGCTGCAATCTCGCGGCGACATCGCCACGCTGTGGATGGGCTTGCCCGTCATCGGCGCCACCACTGCCCACGGCACCGCCTTCGATATCGCCGGGCAGGGCATTGCCGACCCCGGCAGCCTGCGCGCCGCGCTGGACTACGCGATTAAGCTGGCTCGCTAGCTGCCCACACAGTCTACTGCCTTCAAACCAATTCCTGCTGGCTCTTCCCTTCTTCGCTCACGTCCCCCCGCTTCCAGCGCGCCGCTTGCTGATGCGTACCGTGCTGCGGCGGCATGTCGATAGTCGCGCCAGCAAACAGATCGCCAATCGTCAGTATCTGCAGCCGTCGATATGTCTTGCCCCAAGTCGGCGACTTATATGCGCCTGCCGCCAGCGCCTCTTTGATCATGGCCTGCGTCGGCTTCTCCAGTGTGATGAAGACGCCCAGCGCCGCGCCCTCGCGCTCGACCGTGCCTTTTAAGTCACGAATATCGCCGGACTTGACCTTGCCAGATTTGACCTGCACGATCACTTTCTGCGGCTTTTTCTTGCCCTTGCTGTCTTCATCAAAGAAGTTGATGACGCCGTCGATGCCCGCGTCCGCGCCCTTCTTGCCCTTGCGCGAACCGGCCGTGCCGCCCACCGGTTTCGCCCGCACCAGCGACAGCGCCCACCACTCGAATTGATAGCGGCCTTCGTTGGAGGAATCCTGCGCCAGTTCCCGCGCCCCGTCCACGGTGGCTGGCTCGCCGATGACTTCGTAGTCGCTGCCCGAGACCAACTCGAACATATCTTGCAGGCGGTACTTCTGCAGGGCGATGGACAGGTGGGTGATGTCGATGCCGATCCACTGGCGACCCAGCTTGTGCGCCGCCGCGATGGCTGTGCCGCAGCCGCAGAAGGGATCAAGCACCACATCGCCTTCGTTAGACGACGCGCGGATGATGCGCTCTAGCAAGGCTTCGGGTTTCTGGGTCGGGTAGCCGAGGCGTTCTTTGGCGTGTGAGCTCAAAGGGTTAATGTCATGCCATATGTCCTGCAGTGACACACCAGGCATTTCATCAAGGTACCGCTTATAGCGTGGTACACTTCCCGGACTTGTCTGGACGATGCGACCCTGGTCGATTAGCTCTTTCATTTTCTCTTCCGAATATCGCCAATATCGTGAAACGCCCATTACTTCATAGAATGGATTTCCCTTTGATGCGCCTCCGGGACCCGTAATGTCGCCCAACGTATATCGTCGATCATCTTCATCGACCCTAGAGTAACTTTTCCTAATGTAGTTTTTGTCATATGGCATATAGACCGAGTTCCGATTGGCTCGCTCAGTCTTGGTATAGAAGAGTAAGACGTCATGTATTCTTCCCATATGTAGAACTTTGCCCTGCACATCATCGCTATGGGCAGTTGTCCGTTTCCATATTATTTCATTCCGAAATTGGTCTGCACCAAAGACCGTATCCAACACAATCTTCAAATAGTGACTCGCCGTCGGGTCGCAATGCAGATACAAGCTGCCGGTTGGCTTCAAGACCCGATGCAGCTCCACCAGCCGCGCCGTCATCATCACCAGGTAGGCCATCATCTGGTTGCGCTCGATCAGGTTCATCAGCGCTTCTATCGCCGTCGACACCTTGTGCGGCGCGTTGACAATGAGCTGGTCGTAAGTCGCTTCCGCCACCTCGCTCCAATGCCAGGTGTCCTCGAAAGCCGTAATCTGCGCTTCGCTGTCCGCGCCGCTTTCCGACTTGAAAAGCACGTTGTAATTGCGGTTGCTATTGAAGGGCGGGTCGAGGTAGATCAGGTCGACGCAGGCATCGGGGAAGTATTCGCGGTTGCGCAGGATCTCCAGGTTGTCGCCGTAATACAGCCGATTCGTCATGGGCGGCCTCGCGGGTGAATTGGCGTGATTAGTATAGCACAGGGAGGATTCGGAGTTATTGACAGATGGGGGCGCTGACTATATGCTATGGAGGAATTGTGGTCTGTCTAAGGGATTGTGCTAAAAGCGCAGACGATAGGCTGATGGAGGATGGCATGGCAGCTAGGACAAACGCGTTCATTCGCGGTTTGGGTGGCATGTTCAGTTGGGTTGATGTACTGAATCGGCGTCTGTTTGCCGAGTCGCCCGCGGAAGCCGATGCCGAGGCGCTGCGCGAAGTATGGGAAGACGTTGGCGATTACTTGTACGACGCTATGGGCGTCTATGGCGTAATGTACAAAGTCTATCGGACAGACGATAAAGTGAACCCATGCCAGACGACAGCGAACAACGACAAGAATTCCAACTAGAATATCACGTAGCGCATTACTCGGGCCCTCTTCCGCCGCCTGAAATGATGCGCGCTTATGAAGAAGTACTGCCCGGCAGCGCCGACCGTATCTTGACGATGGCGGAACGACGGCAAAGAGATCTGTCCAGATATGAGCTTGTTGGTCTTGTATTTGGGTTCGCCGCGGCAATCGGTTTGATTGCGCTCAGTGCCTTTGTCGTTTCGCTGGGTTTCGCTTGGCAAAGCGTCGGCGTAGTGATCGGCAGCATCGCTGGTACTGCTGGCACGTTCATCTACAGTAGCAGCGTCCGCAGAAGGCAGTTGCGCGAGAAACGCGACGCCATGCGGAATCCGCCGCTTCCACATCTGCCGGAAAGCGGCAGCGACCCCAACTAGTCGCACCAATCTACAGGACTATTTCCCGCATACTGCCGCCGGCGCCGGCGCGATATTCGCAAGTGCCTCGCCTATGTCCAGTGTCCGGCCTTCGCCATCCACGAGGATTTGCGGGGCGTTCTTTCCACAGTTCTTAGCTGTCCACGCTGCGAAATTCAAGTCTGCCATCGGCGAGTTCACCCTTGTTTTGCCCAACTTCTGGCGGATTATAGCAAACGCGGCTGACCATGTGTTGCGGGGGAGAATGCGTGAAGCTAATTGCCGGTCAGCCTGTTTCGGAGCAGGCCGCCCATTTTGCCAGTCTGGCGCAGATTGCCAGCGACGACTTGTTCACCATCCTTTTTGGATCGCGAGCGAATGCCGTCCTGGCAGCTATGTTTCGGCTGACGGACAATGACAACAGCCACGTTCACAGCACATTCCTGCTGGATGATGAAGAAGTCGCCGGGATGCTGCAAGCCTATGCGGCTCGCGACGTCAAGTCGGGCGCCTGGCGCAGTGATTGGCTCTATCTGCGTTTTGCGCGCTGGCAGGCGCTGCGGGCGCTGGCGGTCGCTATACGGATGAGCGCAATGCTAGATTTCGTCGGCGCCAATCTGGAACCGGAGGACTTTTATATCGCGATGCTTGCGTTATACCCCGCCTATCGCGGTCGCGGCTTGGGCAAGCGCCTGCTTAGGGAAGCCGAACGCCTGGCGCTTCAGCGCGGCTGTACGCGATTGACGCTTGATGTCGAGGCAGGCAATACAGTCGCTCGCGGGGTCTATGCAGCGGCCGGCTTCCAGCAGATTGACGCTTCAAAGACAGTACGGCTGGGCGACGACTCGTTTACACTGCTGCGCCTGGCCAAGCCCGTCGCGCCAGGCGGCTAGCCGCTGTTCGGCTCCAGCGAAGTGAAGTAGTCGCGCACCACATCGCGCAAGCCCAGCGGCACGTAGTCGCTCTCTAGGGCGCGGTTGGCGGCGTTCTGGTAGTCGCTGAAGACGGTGTCGTAGCTCACGCGTGATTCGCCCGCGGGGTTGTCATCAAAGTCGCCCTCGGCCAACGTGGTATCGCTGGCGTCGGTCTGCAAGCGGATCTCATTGTCTCCGCCGCCGTCAATGCCGCTGGGGCTGTAGAGGGCTTCGTACTGGATTTGGCCGCGCCCGCTGGGGTCGTTGTTTGTATCCGCGCCTTGGTCTTCGCCGGCGCTGCCGGGCAGGCTTTCGTTGTTCGGGGCGCCATCGCCCGCGCCCGCCCCGGCGGTTCTGCCGTCCTGGTTGCGCGCGGCGTTTTCGCCCGGACCCGGCTGGTTCTGCTGCGGTTGCTGATTCCCCTGGCGGTCGCCTTGCTGCGATGACGAGGCTTCCCCGCCTTCTTGACTGCCGCTTTGCTGGCCCGAATCCGCTTCCTCCGCTTGTCCCTGGCCCGGGTCGGGCGCCGGCTGTTCACCTTCTTGCGTCTGTTGTTCTGCGATGGCCTCGGCGGCTTCCTGCGCTTGTTCGGCCTGCTCCTGCAGCATGGCGCTCGCGTCTTGGTTCTGCTGCCGCTGTGCTTGTTCCTGCTCCAATTGCCGCTGCGCCGCGTCCAGGCTCTCTTGTAAGTCGGCGGCGTTGTTCTCCTCCAACGCGTCAGCCGCAGCCTGCAACTGCTCCGCCAATTCTTGATTCATCTGCGCCAGCTCTTCAGCGGCTTGACGCAGCGCTTCGGCGGTTTGACGCGCTTCTTCCGCGCTCATCTGCGCCGCTTCTTGCTCGAGTTGCTCCAGCGCTTCGGCAAGCTCCTGCAGGTTAAGGTCTGCGGCCGAGCCGTCGCTTTCGATTCCGCTGTCGCTGTCGCCGTCGGAAGCAGGCGCGAAATCTTCCAGGGTTTCCAGCGCCGCTTCGGTGGCCGACTGATCGAGCTCGGCTGTTTCTTCAAGCTGCCGTTGCAGCGCTTCCATCTGCTCCTGCAATTGGCTCATGGCGGCGAAGGCTTCTTCTTCGCTGATGTCCTCTTCACTCAGGCGTTCCAGCGCAACCTCCAGGGCTTCAAGCAATTCCTGCCGCTCCACATCGTCCAGATTGGTGTCCGTGGCCACCGTCTCAATGATCTCGCGCAATTCTTCCTGCGCGGCTTCGGTCGCCGGCGAGGGCGCTGTCGCCAGCAGTTCTTCTCCCGCGATGGACGGCAGCAGGATCAGGCCCGTTAATCCCACCGCCAGCAAGCCCAGCAGAGCCAATTCGCGCGGACGGAAATCCAGGCTGATGCGTCGCTTGGGGTCGATGGCGCGCGCGTGAACCAGCGCCTCGGCAATTTGCCGCGATTCAATCTCCGGGTGTGTCTTTATGCGCCCCTGCATCAGTTCAAAGGCGGTTGAAACCCGCTCGCTCAAACCGAATTCGAGGTCGAAATAAGCGGCGCGCTCGTGCAGGCTGCGTGGAAAGAGCAAGGTATAGATCAGGTTAAGTACGCCGCCGGCCGCGCACAATCCGACGCTGATGAGCGCCAACTGCTCGGCTTGAAGTCGCAAGCGAAAATAACCGACCGCGCCGACGAGCAAGCTCAGCAGCAGCGTGGCGATCAGCGAGCGCGGAACGCTGCGGGAAAGCAGCCGCCATTCGTGCCGCCGTTCCCAGCTGTCGACGATGCGCTCTAGCTCGGTGGCTTTGCTTTTATGGGGTGAAAGGGTTTGCATCTTAATGTCCGTCTGCTGAAGACATTCTGGCTGAGTTGGTCAATCTACGCGAGATAGGAAATATACTTCGTTCCGCAACTCGTCGGCATCGTAAACTGCGTGGACCAGGCGCAAGTATCTGACCCAATCGCCGATGGAGTGCTTGTCGTTCACACCCTTGATGATGCCTGCGTGCTCTTTACCCTTCGCCGCCAGCTTCAGGAAGTCATCGTCTTCCGCTCACACAACACGTCCCATTTCGGTGGCGCGTTCCAAATGGGCCAAATCATCGTCTCTCAGCGGTCCTCGAATGATGTCAACACCCTGCCTGCTTAGCTGCGTGACGATCTCAGGCGACAAGCTCTCGTCGAGATAGAAGCTCACGCGTTTTGTCGCCATAAGGGGATTCCACCATCTGGTCGTGATTTATGCTGGAAAGTTTGTTGCATACATCGATGTATTGCTTGTGATCGGCGTAATAGTTTAGCGCGTCTTGCACCATGAACAGCTCAAGCCACAAGTGATCAGCGATTTGCCGCGCATCCATATCGTGGAAATTCTGCAAGCCGGCGATGGTCTTCACTTCGATCGTCGTGCCTTCAATGCAGGGGCGGCCGCTGCGCACCAGCGGGTGGGTGGTGATGCCCGGCGCCAGCGTGTGAAACTTGACGCCTTTGATATGCTCCAGTATGTCCGGCGCTTGACGCTCCGCCGGCGCGTCTTTGCTGATGGAATCCATTAGACGACCCTCCCATTGCCGCAATGTCACTTTATTATACCGCATGGATAGACCAATTGGCGCCGCGCGCAAGCTCGCCCTCCGCCCGGCGCGGTGATGCCTTAGAGCTCGGTGGCCGTTGCTTTTGTACTGCGTATCGCGCTTCCTATTGAAAATTGCTCAGCGAATCTTCCTGATCATTGATCGAGCTCGACAGGGAATAGATGCTCGACATGGTTTCTCATGTCCTCGGGCGCACAGAGAGAATGAACAAACCTCAGATAGTTTACCCAATCGCCAATAGTGTGCTGCTTCAGGCCTTTGATAACGCCGCTGTGTTCTTCCCCCGCCGCATTCATTCGAACGAAGTCTCGGTCTCTTGTACACAGGACGCGTCCCAATGCCGTGGCGCGCTTCAAGTGACTAAAGTCATCGACTCCAAGCGGACCTCGAATTGTGTCTATGCCATGTCGCGCTAATTGTTTCGCGATATCAGGAGATAGATGTTCGTCGAGATAGAATCGAATCCGGTCGGGTCCCATAGTTTGCTTCCGCCAACTGACTGTCATTGAGGCAGTCTATCTCGAGATCGGTATCGATGTACTCGGTATGCGCGGCGTAAAATGCCAGCGCGTTTGCCACCATGCTTCGGGCTAATTCAAAGTGGTCCGCAACTTCTCCTTTGTCCAGCCCTTGATACTTAAGAGCGGCAACGATATCCGCCACCTTGATGCCCGTGCCTTCAATGCAAGGGCGGCCGCTGCGCACCAGCGGGTGGGTGGTGATGCCCGGGGCCAACGTATGAAACTTGACGCCTTTGATATGCTCCAGTATGTCCGGCGCCTGACGCTCCGCCGGCGCGTCTTTGCTGATGGAATCCATTAGACGCCCTCCCATTGCCGCGATGTCACTTTATTATACCGCATGGATAGACCAATTGGCGCCGCGCGCAGGCTCGCCCTCCGCCCGGCGCGGCGATGCCTTAGAGCTCGGTGGCTTTGCATTTGTGGGGGGAATGGGTTTGCATCTTAATGTCCGTCTGCTGAAGACATTCTGGCTGAGTTGGTCAATCTACGCGAAAAAGGAAATTTACTTCGTTCCACAAGTCGTCCGCAGCCTAGACCGCGTGGACCAGGCGCAAGTATCTGACCCAATCACCAACCGAATACTTGTCCTGCTCGCACCAAATGATGCCCGCGTGTCTTATGCCCCGAGCCGCCAGCTTCAGGAAGTCATCGTCTGCCGTACACAATACCCGTCCCATTTTGGTTGCGCGTTCCAAATGGACCCAATCATCATCTCTCAATGGGCCTCGAATGATGTCAACGCCCTGCATTCTCAACTGCGTGACGATCTTGGGTGACAGATTCTCGTCGAGATAGAAGCTCACGGGTGAAGTCGCCATAATGGGACTCAAACATCTGCTGATGATTCAAATCGTCAAGCTGTAATTCCACTTCGAAATAGTCAGTGTGCGCGGCGTAATAGTTCAGCGCGTCTTCTACCATGAACAGCTCAAGCCACAAGTGATCAGCGATTTGCCGCGCATCCATACCGTGGAACTTCCGCAAACCGGCGATGGTCTTCACTTCGATCGTCGTGCCTTCAATGCAAGGGCGGCCGCTGCGCACCAGCGGGTGGGTGGTGATGCCCGGCGCCAGCCTGTGAAACTTGACGCCGTCAATTTGCTCGCGTATATTCGGCTTCTGGCGCACTTTCTCTTTTTCGTCGCGCTTCTGCGCCATTTAGAGTAGCCTCCCCTTGTCGGGCATCGCGCCCATGCACGATTATTTTAACCCAATCTAGCCGCAATTTAAGCGCGCCGCTAAAATCCGCAGCCAACTGCAATCGAGGAATCCCATGCCCCAAACTTACGTCGTAACCGGCGCCGCCGGCTTCATCGGCTCGCACCTGGCCGAGCGGCTGCTGCGCGATGGGCAGCGCGTCCGCGTCATCGACAATCTGTTGACCGGCGACCCGGCGCGCCTCGAATTGCTCAAGTCGCTGAATGGCGACCTGGCGATCACTATCGGCAGCATTACCGATGGCGAAGCCCTGGGGGCGCTGTGCCGCGGCGCTGATTATGTGCTGCATCATGCGGCTTTGCCATCGGTGCCGCGCAGCGTGGCCGACCCGCTGGAAACCCATCGGCACTGCGTCACGGGCACGCTCAATCTGTTGGTCGCCGCCCGCGACGCCGAGGTTAAGCGAGTGGTCTATGCCGCTTCATCTTCGGCTTACGGCGATCAAGCGGGCGAGGCAAAAGTCGAGTCCATGAGCCCGGCGCCAATCTCGCCCTACGGCGCGGCCAAGCTGGCTGGCGAAACCTACGCCGCCGCCTTCGCGCATAGTTACGGCCTGGAGACGGTGTCGCTGCGCTACTTCAACGTCTTCGGCCCCCGCCAGGACCCTAGTTCAGCCTACGCCGCCGTCATCCCCAAGTTTATCAGCGCCATGCTGCGCGGGGGGCGACCGACGATATTCGGCGACGGTACGCAGAGCCGCGACTTCACCTACATCGACAATGTCGTGCAGGGCAACCTGCTGGCTTGTACGGCGCCCGCTGCGATAGGCGAGACGATTAACCTGGCCGCCGGCGGACGCGTCGTGCTGAATGATCTGGTCGCGCAGTTGAATGACATCCTGGGCAGCGACCTGGCACCCATACACGCCGCTGAACGCCAGGGCGACATCCTCCACTCGCAAGCTGATATCACCAAGGCGCGCGCGCTGCTGGGCTACGAGCCGGCCGTCGACTTCAGCGAAGGCCTGCGCCGCACTGTGAATTGGTATCGGGCGCAGGCCGCGCTGACTTCTGGATGACTATTCGCCTGCTCTAGTAATCTCGCCACGTAGACCCAGGGCAAGCGCATCAATATATGTTCCAACACAGAAGTAAAACCATGAAAGTCATGCGGAGAAGCGCGCCGTGTAGGGGCGACCAATCTGGTCGCCCGCTTCCGCTGCGACTCGAGGATTCGGGCGACATGGTATGTCGCCCCTACAGATCGTTGCTTTGGCAAAATTCGCATGACTAACTTGGAACTACTTCTCTGTCTCTATGGTTAGATTAAAGTTAGAATAAGGTTTATAGTTTTCAGATCCATTTTGATGCGATTGTCCTGTACCTAGACCGGAGTCGTTTGGAGAAGCGCCCCAGCTTGGCTATAATGCGCGGGTAGGCCACAAGAAGCGCGGGGTAGAGCATGTACAGCGACATCAACAGTGAAGCATACCGCGAACAGTTCGCCGATTCGGAGCATCAATTCATCGATGTGCGCGAAGCGGACGAGCATGCCGAGGGGCATATCCCCGGCGCCGCCAATATCCCGCTCAGCGAATTTATGGCGCGGGTTGACGAAATAGATGAAGACGCCGTGGTTGTGCTGGTCTGCAACACTGGTGTGCGCTCGGCGCAGGCGGCGCTCTACCTGGCGAGCATGGGCTATGAGCAGATCTATAATCTCGAAGAAGGCACCAAAGGCTGGCTGAAGAAAGGCTACGCGGTCGAGCGACAGGGGAACCCCTAGCTCGCGATCGGCTGTCAAGGGAATCATAAGCAAGCGACTAAAGCATATCACACATGAATCCCAACTTTCTTAATCAAACGATATGGACGGGCGATTGCCTCGATATTATGCGCGGTATGAACTCGGACTGCGTCGACCTCATTTGTCTTGACCCGCCCTTCAATTCAAACACCAATTACGCCGCTCCCATCGGCTCGCAAGCCGCCGGCGCCGAATTCAAAGACACCTGGTCACTCTCGGACATTGACAGCGAATGGATTAACCTCATCGCTAGCAAACACGCGGCGCTGTATCGCGTTTTGCTTGCCACTATGACGGATAGCGACAAATCCTACCTGGTCTACATGGCGGCGCGGCTGCTGGAATGCAAGCGCGTCTTGAAATCAGACGGCACAATTTACCTGCACTGCGACCCGACCATGAGCCATTATTTGAAGCTGGTCATGGATGCGATTTTCGGGCGAGGTAATTTTCGCAATGAAATCATTTGGCATTATCGCCGCTGGACAGCAGGCAGTAAAAACTTCCAACGCATGCACGATGTGCTTTTGCGCTACACAAAATCCGACGATTTTTCGTTCAACTTGTTGTATGAACCCTATGGCGAATGGATAAAGAAAGATTACGGATATGTCGACGAAGAAACGGGAAAACGGTGGCGCTGGCATACTGTCAAAGGCAAAAGATACAAGGTCTTCCTTGAAGATGAGAACCGTGGAGTGAAACTGAATGATGTTTGGATTATTCCGTATCTAGGCTCTACGGCAAAAGAGCGTACCGGCTACCCGACACAGAAACCGCTCGCACTCTACCGCCGCATCATTGAAGCCAGCAGCCAGCCCGGCGATATGGTCTTGGATCCATTCTGCGGCTGCGCCACCACCTGCATCGCCGCGCAGGATTTGGGGCGACAGTGGGCTGGCATTGATGTCGCTGGAAAAGCCATCGAACTGACCAAGTTGCGCCTTCGCGAAGAATTGGGCTTATTCGCTGCGCCAATTCACCGCAGTGACATCCCCAAGCGCACGGACTTGGGAAAGCTGCCGCCGCCGACCAGCCACAAAAGAGCGCTCTACGGCGAGCAAGCGGGCAACTGCGAAGGCTGCGCCGAGCACTTCCAAATACAGAACCTAGAAGTTGATCACATAATCCCGCGTTCAAAAGGCGGCACAGACCATATTGAGAACTTGCAGCTCTTATGTGGTGCCTGCAATCGCATCAAAGGCAATCGCGGTATGGAATACCTGCGCGCCAAACTTCAGTTGCGGTGATCATTCTATGCCAATAAGTCAGACCGATAAAATTGACCAAGGGAGTTGATGGCAATGGTATTACGTTCGATGGTAGGCGCAAGCGTCAAGCGCAAAGAAGACCCTAGTTTGATCACCGGCGCCGGCCAATACGTCGGCGATATCAAGCTGCCCGGCATGTGCCACGTGGCTTTTGTACGCAGCCCCTATGCCCACGCCAATATCGTCAGCATTGACGCCAGCGCGGCGGCCGCGCGCGACGGCGTAGTCGCTGTCATCACCGGCGACGACATGCGCGATCAGTGGGAAGCGGTGCCGGTCGCCGGCGGCAAAATCGCGTTGGAGAAATACAGCCATCTGGCTTTGTCGGTGGAGCGCGTGCGGCATGTCGGCGAGGTCGTGGCGGCGGTTATCGCTTCCTCAGCCGAATTGGCGGAAGACGCGGTCGAGGATGTCCTTGTCGAATGGGAAGCATTGCCGGCGGCAGTTAACTTGCTCAGCGCTTGCGAGAGCGATTCGCCCAAGGTCTTCGACGGCTTGGAAAGCAATATCATCGATACCGGCGAGAAGCAATCGGAAGATGTCGACGAAGTCTTCGCCGGCGCGCCGCATACGCTCAGCCAGCGCATACTCAGCCAGCGCGTTGCCGGCGTGCCCATGGAAGTGCGGGCCGTGGCTGCCGCGCCCGATGCCGTCACTGGCGGCCTGACACTCTGGTCCAGCACGCAGATACCGCATGGCGTACGCTCGTCTTTGGCGACCGTCTTGCGCTTGCCGGAGAATATGCTGCGCGTGATCGCCCCCAATGTCGGCGGCGGCTTTGGCGTCAAGAACCAGCTCTATCCCGAGGAAATCGCCATCGCCAAGTTGGCGCTGCGTTTCAACAGACCGCTGAAATGGGCTGGCACGCGCGTTGAGCACTTCGTCGCCACCACGCATGGTCGCTCGCAGATCGCCGATGTGGATGTCGCCTTTGACGAAGACGGGAAGATCCTCGGCTTCCGCTTGCATGTGATCGGCGAGCTAGGCGCTTATCCGCCTTTCTACGATATCGCTCACTTGACCGGGCTGATGGCCAGCGGCAACTACGATATTCCGTCCCTGCACTTCAAAGCCAGCAATGTCTTCACCAATACTATCGCGGTCGCGGCCTATCGCGGGGCCGGGCGCCCGGAAGCCATCTATTACATCGAGCGCGCCATCGACATGGTCGCCGACGAGCTGGGCTTGGACGCCGCCGAAGTTCGCCGCCGCAATTATGTGAAGCCCGAGCAATTCCCGTATAAGACGCCGACCGGCTCCACGTACGACACCGGCGAGTACGCAAAGAATTTGAGCACCGCGCTGAATACGGCGAAATACGATGAGCTGCGCGCCGAGCAGGCAGAGCGCCGCGCGAACGGGTCGGACAAGCTGCTGGGCATTGGCTTGGCGACATACGTGGAGATGTGCGGCTTCGGACCCTTCGAAAGCGGCCAGGTGCGCGTCGAGCCCAGCGGCACGGTCACGGTTTATACCGGCACATCGCCGCATGGGCAGGGTTTGCAGACGACTTTCGCCCAGATCGTGGCGGACGAGATTGGCGCGGATTATGACAAAGTAGTCGTGCGGCATGGCGATACTGGTTCGCAGCCGGTGGGCGTGGGCACCTTTGGCAGTCGCAGCCTGGCCATCGGCGGCTCCGCCATCGTCCGCTCGGCGGGCAAGGTGCGCGACAAAGCCATTCAGATCGCCGCGCACATGCTGGAAGCCTCGCCGGGCGACATCGAATTCGCCGAGGGCGAGTACCGCGTCAAAGGTGTGCCCAGCCGCAGCTTGAGCTTGGACAAAATCGCCGCGCGCGCTTATTCCGACCGTTTGCCCGATGATATCGACACCGGCTTGGAAGCCACCGATTTCTTCCGCCCGGCCGATTTCATCTACCCCTTTGGCACTCATGTCGCCGTTGTCGAGATTGAGAAGGATACCGGCGTCATCAGCCTGCGCGAGTTCTATTCGGTCGACGACTGCGGCCCGCGCATCAGCCCGCTGCTGGTTGAGGGGCAGATTCACGGCGGCTTGGCGCAAGGCATCGGCCAGGCGCTGCTGGAAGAAATCATCTTCGACGAGCAGGGTCAGTTGCTCACCGGCACCATGATGGACTACGCCATGCCGCGGGCCGACAACTTCCCGACCTTTACCATCGACAAAACCGTGACCGAGACCACGCTCAATCCGCTTGGCGCCAAGGGCATCGGTGAAGCGGCCACCATCGGCTCGACGCCGGCTGTGGTTAATGCCGTGGTCGACGCGCTGGAGCCTTACGGCGTGCGCCACCTGGATATGCCGCTGACGCCGCGGCGCATCTGGGAAGCGATGCAATCGGAATAGCGCGGGCCGACGTCGAAATGTCAGCCAAATACGAGCTTGAGCGCGACCTGTCCCAATTGGAGCGGATGACGGAGAATCTGCCCGAATACTTGCTGGGCGACGCGCTGTATATGCCGGTCGGCGGCTTCTTTCGCGCGTCGACCATGCCGCAGTTGACCTTGGGCGCGCTGCTCCTGCGCCGCCGGCGACTAAGGCAGTTGCGCTCGTCCTTGAAGCGGGCACAAGCTGCGCGGCTCGACGCGGTTCTGCGGCTGCATGACCAGGCGCAATCGGAATGGACCGTCCACTACGAGAAAAAACTTAAGCAAGAGGCGCCGTCTCGCCTAAAAGTAATGCGCGCCTTCTTCGCCGATTGCAGCGAGAGCCCGCGGGACTGCGCGCCGGCCTATCCTGTGGAAGCGCTGCGCCGTTCTCTCGTGCAGGAGATCCTGCTGGCAATGGACGAATACGGCTATGACAAGGGCGAACTGTCCGCGCCGGTTCAACAGACTGATGTGGCGCTGCGCCGGATACTGCATGCCGGCGACTTCATCTGGTCGGAGCGGCTGGCGGCGGTCTATCCGCGTGAGGCGTTCTGGTGGCTTTACGGCAGTCCCCGCGTCAACACAGGTCAATCGCATCAAAATATATAAACCACAGAGGGCACAGAGGGCACAGAGGGTCGTGTAGACACTGACCGCCAGCACAGAGATTTAGGTGTTTAGACGACTACTCAAAGCAGTCGCCGGACTGGAATAGTGCAAGAAGCACCGACTAGGCATAATACATCTCTCAAAATAACTCCTGACTTATGACGTATGCTTTCATTGTTGCTTTTCTCTGCGCTCTCTGTGAACTCTGTGTTTGATTTTCCGTTCGAATTTGCGCCAATTCAGTCACTACCATTTTGATGCGATTGCCCTGAGCGTCAACTAGAGCTTTGTTGAGTACCAATGCGGATGGTGTATAATCTGCTTGCAGCTCGGCGCGCAGGAGCAGAGAAATGAAGAATTTCACAATGGCAACGGCAGCCGCCAACTTTGAAGAGTTGATGGAACATGCGCAACAGGGACTTGTGGTGAATATCATCGGCAGCGACGGCCGCGAATACGAGTTGATGCTTAAGCCTTTGCCGCCCAAAAAGCCGCGCAAACCGGGAAGCGCTCGCGGCACGATAAAAATGTCCGAAGACTTTGACGCGCCTTTGCCTGAATTCGAAACCTACATGGAATGAATTATCTTATGGATACCTCGACTTTCCTGTGGTACGTATCCGCTCGTACCGAGTTGAGTCCTCATGCACAGGCTATCATTGGAGATGCGGGCAACGATATTCTCCTTAGTTTAGTAAGCATCTGGGAAATAGCGATAAAGTTTCGAATTGGTAAACTCGAGTTGACTGCTGGGCCGCTTTCAGACTGGCTAGACAGGCATCTGGTGGCGAACAGTTTCCGATTGCTTGAAATTAAGGTGGCTCACCTGGTAAGGTACGCCCACTTGCCCCCACGCCACCGGGACCCATTCGACGGATCGCTCATCGCACAATCTCTCGCGGAGAATCTGCCAATTCTCTCCAATGACAGAGCCTTCGACGCCTACGACATCCAGCGCGTCTGGTAGCCACTGCCACGCCACGTGAGCTTCTTGGCTATCTTCGCCTTCGTTAAGTCCCAATGCGGATGGTGTATAATCAGAATGAATAGAAAGGTAGGAATCTTAGCATGGAAACCTATACCATTGAGACTGCGCAGACCAGATTGGACGAGCTTATGTCCGAGGCTTGCAAAGGCAAGACTATTGTAATCACAGCAAAAGACGGCTGGGCAGTTAAGCTTGTGCCGACTCCGATTAGAGCCAGCAAACCACGTAAAGCGGGCAGCGCCCAGGGCCAAGTATGGATGTCGGACGACTTTGACGATCCGCTTGACGACTTCGCCGAATACATGGGATGATTTTTCTGCTCGACACAAGCGCATTTCTATGGTTTGTCAACAACCATCCATCTCTTAGCGCGGAAGCAAAAGACATCATCGAAGATCCGAGTAGCCTTATATGCTTGAGTATTGCCAGCATTTGGGAAATGGCGATAAAGGCAAGTCTGAGGAAACTTGCTGTACCTTTACCGCTACAATCCTTCGTTGAACGGGAGTTGTCCTCCAATGAGTTCGCATTGCTGCCTGTAACCGTAGAACACGCCGAGATCGTCTCAAGCCTGCCCTTTCCTAACTCGGGACATCGTGACCCCTTCGATAGGCTGCTCATCGCGCAATCTATCGCGGAGAATCTGCCAATTCTCTCCAATGACAGAGCCTTCGACGCCTACGACATCCAGCGCGTCTGGTAGCCACTGCCACGCCACGTGAGCTTCTTGGCTATCTTCGCCTTCGTTGAGTCCCAATGCGGATGGTGTATAATCTGCTTGCAGCTCGGCGCTCAGGAGATCGACGATGAAGCAATTCACGGTAGAAGAAGCTAAACAGAATCTGGATGCTGTGTTAAACCACGCAATGCAGGGCGGCACGGTCATAATCATAGGCGAGGATGATCAGGCATACGAACTCGTCGCCACGATAGCGCCCAAGAAGAGCCCGCGCAAAGCAGGCCTGTTTAAGGGCAAAATCAAAATCACCGATGAGTTCCATGTGCCCTTACCCGAATTCAAGCCCTACATGTAATGAACGAAATCTTGAATTCAAATTAAATGAGAAATTTTCGCGTTTGTTGACAATATACTTGCTTGCTGTACACTAAGGATGATGGAAGATTGTGGAGAAGCGTCATGGAGACTTACACGATCAGCGATGCTCAGCAGAGCTTACACCAGTTGCTTTCCGATGCGCAGAAAGGGAGACATGTCGCCATCAGAGCCAGAGACGGTTCCACCATTAAGCTTGTGCCTACTACAGAACGGAATGTGAAACCGCGTAAGGCCGGCAGCGCTCGTGGGAAATTCAAGATCTCGGATGATTTTAACGCACCCCTTCCTGAGTTTAATCTCCACGATGAATGAGTTTTCTCCTAGACACATGCACGGTGCTTTGGTTCATTGGCGAGTATGAGAAGCTGAGTCCCAAAGCAAAATTTATTCTTGACGACAGCAGCAATGCTGTCTTTTTAAGCTTTGCAAGCATTTGGGAAATCGCGATCAAGTTTAGCGCAGGCCGATTGGAGATTTTCCAGCCATCCTTTTCACGGTTCGTTTCTCAGGAACTGGAAGGATACGATTTCCAAAAACTACCAATAGACATGCCTCATCTGCAACAAGTTGCTGGTCTCCCATTCCATCACCGTGACCCCTTCGATAGGCTGCTCATCGCGCAATCGATGGTCGAAGATCTGCCGGTCATCACCAGCGACGCCGCTTTCGATCAGTACCCAATCTCGCGCATCTGGTAGCCACTGCCACGCCATATGAGCCTTTTCGTCGTCTTCATCTTTGGCGCGGTGCTGCTGGGCGCGGGCGCGATGCTGTCCCCGGCCTGGCGCACAGCTCAACCCCGCATCGCGCTATCCGCCACCCTCTGCCTGGCGCTGATCGTCGGCGGCGCCGTCTTCTATACAGAAGCTTTTGGCTGGGACACGCTGGTGGTGGACTATTTGCTCTTCGCGCTGCTGTCCGGCGTGGTGCTGGGCGGCACGCTTTCCACGGCGCAGGCCCGCGCCGAGGCCCGTGGCGAACGGCTGGCCGACCGCGATCAAGGCTGGCCAGGTCCGGAAGATCTGGCTTTCTTCGCGCTGGCGGCGCTGCTGGTCGTCATCCCGCTATTTCATCTGGCCGCGCCGCTGGGCAAACAGGGGCAAATCAGCGCGCTCCACAGCCTGACGACGCGTGAAGGCGAATCCTTCACCTCGCTTGCTCCTCTGGCGCCAAAAGCCAAGGTCATCGTCGCGCCCGGTTTCCACGCGCTCTCCGCCTACCTCAGCCAGCAACTGGGCCATCCCATCCCGCTGATTCAGATGAGTATTTCCGCCGTGATCGTCTTGCTGCTGGTTTGGCTGGCCTACGACTTCGGCGCTGAAATCCGCGACAAGCGTCTGGGGCGCGCCATGGCGATTGCGCTGCTGCTTTGCGGCGGCCTGCACCGCAGCAACCTGGACGGTCACTTCGCCGAGCTGCTGGCGCTCTTGTTCATGCTGGCTTTTCTCTTGTACGCGCTGCGCTGCCTGCGCCGCTTTCACCTGGCGGACGTGGTGGCCGGCGGCTTGATGATGGGCGCGGTTGTGTATACCAGCTTGAGCTTGAGCGTGATTATGCTCTTCGGCTTTATGGCGCTGTTGGGGCTGGCCCAATTCATAAGCAGCGGCGCGGCTTTGAAATCGCGGCTTGGGCTGGCCATTGGCTTCCCCGCAGTAGCTCTGCTGGGCATTGCGCCCTGGCTGGTCAACAACCTGCCGCTGATGCTGCCCATCAGCCCATCGCCCTTCGCCGCCGAATTGGGCAACCTGGCGCAGATGACGCGCGGCCAAGGACTCTTGATCCTGCCACTGGCGCTCTGGGGCATCACAATCGGCCTGCGCGAGCGAGGCGACCTGCGCTTCGTGTCCCGGCTGCTGCTGATCTGGCTGCTGCTTGTCTTGGAGTCTGCGCTGTTTGGTGTCTTGGGCCGTTTGCTGCCGCCGCTGGGCGCGCTGACCCATGCGCCTAACATCGCGCGACATGGCGTGATCCTGCCCTTTGCCTGGTTCGGCGGCTTAGCGCTGCTGCGAATCTGGGAAGGTCTGCTGACGGCAGCGCTAAAGGGGCGTCTGCGCCGAGCGGCTTATCCTTTGATGGCGCTGACTGCCGTGATCATCGTGCTGATTGGCGTCGCCTTTCAACCCTTGATGAGCGCTGTCCGCCCGCTGCTCGACCTGCCGCCGCAGACGCTCAGCCAGGACGAAGCTGCCGCGCTGACCTGGCTTCGCGAAAATGCGCCGGAAGACGCCCTGCTCCTGGCCAGCGATGGCAATGCCTGGCTGCCGGTCTTTGCCGAAAGGCGCGCGCTCGATTTGCGTGCCGCGCAATACTTCGAGTGGGACTTGCTGGAGCGGAGTGACGGAGAAGCGCCCGGCTACTTGTTCGTGCCGGCTGGCGATGAACCGCCTGAGAATTTGTCGCTTGACTTGGTCTTTGAGCAGGGCGGCGCACGGGTTTATCATGCGCGCGTGGGCTAGCTATCGGTATCCCGGGGATTTCACGCTCTTATGCTTCGCTTCGTGATGGCCTCGGTCGATCGCGTCGCATCTGATGCAAGAATACGCCGGCAACCCCTACTGCTTCAAAGACCAACACAGCAATCCCTAACGCGTCATGGCCCAAGTGAACCATATAGAATCCGCCAATTGAGATGAATATGAACGCAATAAACGCGAACCACTGCCCCCGGCTGACCTGATCCGCGTTGTTCTTTAGCTCAGTATTTGTCAGGGCCACGTTGTCGTCGTGCTGCTGGCGCTCCAACTCAATATCGTTTTGGGTGGTTTGTTCCAGCGTAGTTAGGATGCGGTCATTTGCCTCCATTTTCTTGAGGGTTTGCTGTTCGTAGAGATTGAAACTTCGTTCGGCGCTTCCGGGAACGAGCTCGTTCCATCGCTCAGCTTCCCTTGCAGGCTGAAGCGGTCCAAAATAATGCTCTTCCCGCGTAATCTGAATCCCAAAACTAGCGAGTTTACGGCTGAACTCATCCCTTTCTTCTTCGGGTATGTCTGCAAGCAATTCTGGCGGTATGACTATCGGCTGCGGTAGCGGCTCAGAACGCTCTTCAACTCCACCTTGCGGTGAATCATCATTGATGTTCACCTTGATTTAGACGCTTTCGCCAGTTGCGGCCTCGTACTGTTTGATAGCTAGGTAGAGATTCTTGCCTACTTTGCGCCATGCCGAACCCATAATGTCTTTGTCCGACCGGCGAAAGTCCTCTTGCAAGTTTGCCAGCAATGCTTCGTTTCGACCGCGACCCAACACGCCGAACAAGTCAAACGCGCTCGCCATCCCGTAGAGGAATGGACGCTCCGGCAGCATATACTTTTCGACGATTTCCTTTTTCTTATCGGTCATGCGCGACCCCTCCGGCCAATCACTTGACTTTCAACACTATTTTATGCTTGTGCTTACAGCGCTGTCAACCGACTCGTCGGACTCTCGCATTTGACCAAGAGCGGATAATATACCACCATGTACAAAGTTACCATTTGAGGAGACAGCCCAATGCCGAAACCAAAAGTCGTTCTCACCGGCGCCAGCGGCACAATCGCCGGCGTCCTGCTGCCCGCCTTGCGCGAGCGCTACGATCTGACCCTGCTGGATACCCGCGCGTATGACCGCGATGGCAACGAAGTCGCGGGCCTGCAAATCGCCGACCTGATGAACCGCGATCGCGACAGCTATCGGCATCACTTCGCCGGCGCGGACGCGGTCGTTCACTGCGCCTACCACCGCATCAGCGACCAGGGCGACGATGTCTATTTCGCCTCCGAACTGGAGAATCTGCAGCTCGCCTACAACGTCTATCAGGTGGCTTGGGAAGAGGAGGTGAGGCGGCTGGTAGCGGCCAGCACTAATCACGCCGCCGACTTCTACGAAAATTACGCGCTGGATGGCGCCGCGTCCATGGTCACGCCCGATATGAACGCCTCGGACAATTGGTATGGCTGGGGCAAAATCGCCTTTGAGCAGATCGGGCAGGTCTTCGCCACTGGCGTTACGCATGGCGGCCGACCGCTGGAGAATGTGCAGATTCGTATCGGCGGTCCGCGCGAAACCGATGTCGCCGCCGCGCCCCTGGGCGATCTGCGCCGCATGCGCCGCGCCCTGGCCGTCTACATCAGCCAGCGCGATATGTCGCAGCTATTCATCAATAGCATCGAAACGGCCGACATCCGCGATGAGCTGAGCGTACCCTTTCAGATCTTCTACGGCATCAGCGCCAACCCGCAGGCCATCTGGAGCATCGCTAACGCTCGGCGCGTCATCGGCTATGCGCCGCAGGACAATTCGGAGGAGCGCTTCTTTGATCTCATCCAGGCGCACATGAAAGCCGCCCACGGCAACTGATTCAGTGGCCACTCGTCCCGCTCAGCTAGCGTGTAGGGGCGGCATACCATGCCGCCCGTGCGCGGACTAAATCGGGCGACCAGATTGGTCGCCCCTACACATACCTTGACTGACATTCGGGAATGTCGAGCTAGACAACGCCCAAAGGCAAACGTCTCAGCCCTGCAGCAGACGCGGCGCTTTATCGCGCATGTAGGGCGCCAAACTTCGCAGCGCGCCCTCAACAGCCGCCAGCGCCAGCGCGACATCGTCCTCGTTCATAGGCGTCGAGATGCTGAACATGCCGCGATTGCTGGTATATAGGCCGCGATTCAGCAGCTCGAGGTGCAGCAGCTGAGGCAGCTCACCGATGCCTTCGCCAGCGCGCCGCGCGTCCGCCAGGCTGACGACCGGCTCAGCCGACCAGTGGATCTGCTGCAGCGAGCCGTAGCCCAGGCATTGCGCGCCTATGCCCAGGGACTGAAACACGTGATTGATGCCGTCGCCCAGGCTTTCGCCCAGCCGGTTGATGCGCTCGATAGCCGCCTGGTCCAGCCGCCGCATCGCCTCCAGCCCAGCGGTCATGCTCATGTTGTTGCCGTTGAAGGTGCCGCTGTGGAAGACGAAGTCGCGCGACGCCGCCGGATTAAACAGCTCCATGATGTCTTGCCGGCCGCCAAAGGCGCCTACCGGGAAGCCGCCGCCGATAATCTTGGCGACCGCGGTCAAATCGGGTATCGCGCCCTCGATGGCTTGGTATCCGCCCATGCCGAGGCGCAGGGTCACGATTTCATCGAAGAGCAGCAAGACGCCGTACTCTTCCGCCAGCGCGCGCAGGCCACGCAAATAGCCGGGCGCCGGCGGAACCATGCCGCCCGCGTTAGGCATCGGCTCGACGATGATGCCGGCGATGCGCTCGTGGTGCTGTGCCAGCAGCGCATCCAGCGTATTCAGGTCGTTGAAGGGCGCAACCATGACCGCGTTCAGCACGGCGTTGGGCACGCCGCGTCCCTCGACACGCGCCATCGGCGATCTGCTGCAATCCAAATCGGCGCTGATGCTGACCTCTACAAAATCATGCGAGCCATGATAGCCGCCGTCCATCTTGACGATTATGTCGCGTCCGGTGAAAGCGCGCGCCGCCCGCATCATCATCATGGTGGCTTCCGTGCCGGAGTTGGTGAAGCGTAGTTTTTCAAAGCTGGGAACGCGCTCTATCAACAGCTTGGCCAGCGCAATTTGCGGCTCGGCAGCCGTACCGAATACAGTGCCCCGCGTCAACTGGTCGGCGGCGTATTCCACGATCTCCGGCTGCGCGTGCCCATGGACCAGCGAGGTGAAGTTGTTGAGCAAGTCAAGATAGCGGTTGCCGTCGCAGTCGATCAGCCAGGCGCCTTCACCGGCGACCATATAAGTGGGGTAAGGCGCGAACCAGGTGGCGGAGCGGGTGTCGCCCGCCGGCAGATAGCGCAGCGCCTCTTCGTGCCTCATGAGTGAGCCAGGCGTGCGCCTCCGGTAGCGCGACAGAATCTCGTCTTCAACAGTCACTATTTTCTCGCCCAGCGCCATTTCGACCTCCCGCAGCCGCCGATTCGAGCCGCAGCATTTATGTTTCGACGGGATTGTATAGCTTCGCTGCCATAGGCACAACTTTTGCCTTTGCCCAATGCCAGCTTGCCTGTCACCTGCGTACTAAACCACCTTATAAGGCTTGTCCGTTTCTCAAATACCTATGACGATACGGTTGTTGGGGCGGGCGCCGCGCTTATTGGGATTCACGACACTTTTGCCACCGAGGGCACAGAGGAAATATGAGTGCGCAGAGGGTCCCGGGAAATATGGCGGTTGGTCGAGCCAAGGATAGTCCGCACGTTCGCCGATTCTGTCTGTGGACTAAGAATGATGCCTATCCTCTGTGCACTCTATCAAACTCGGTGTACTCGGTGGCAAAGATGTCGAGTATTCGCCTAAGCCTAGCGAGCAGCAGCTGAGTCACAGTACCGGACAAGCCTTAAAGGCGCTAGTTCATTATTCGGTGCGCGCCAAGTCGTGGCTTGCGGGCGGCTGTGGCGAATGATCCGCTGGGGAGCGCGCCAGTCGCAAGCTGGGCGGTGATAGTCGCCGCTCTCGCGCAACTCGCCGATAGTCAGGATTGGGCGCCTGCCTTATAATCGGTGAATGAGACTGTAGGAATCAACGGAGAAGGTATGCGATATCTGTCTTTGCTCTTGCTCATCCTTTTGACTATCGGGGCGCAGGCCCAGGACAGCGACCTGATGCTGCAGTGGGATCCGGTGCGCAATACCGTCAGCGGCAGCGTGGACTTAATCGGCGCCGTCAATATCCCCGACTTGCAGTGGTACTTTGTGGAAGCTGCGCCTCATGCAAGCGGGGAGGCGGAAATTATGTGGACGCCTATTTCCAGCCTGGAGTTTGCGCCGGTGGTGGACGGCAAGCTCGGCATCTGGAATACAACCATGCTGGCGGATGGCTTCTACCAAATTCGCTTGCACGCGGTCAATGCGTCCCAAGAGAGCCTGTACTATGGACTGGCGCCCCTCTTGGTCAACAACAATAACAGCGATCTGGTGAACCTGGAGCCGGTGCAGCCCTTGGGCGCGGGCGAGGATACAAGCGCCAGCGGGTCCCCGGCCTTTATCGAAAACCGCCTGCCACTGCCCCTCGGCGGACATATCAAGTACTTCAATGAGCGGTCGCAGGCAGCCCTGGAAACAGCCGGCATGACCTGGGTGAAGAAGCAAGTCAAATACGGCGAATCGGACGGAAGAGATATCATCGAGGCGGCTCATGCCCAAGGCTACAAGGTGCTGTTGGGCGCCAAGGGCGACAAGAACCACCTGGTCAATAACTTCGATCAGTTTGTGCTTGATTTCGCCGAGTACGTGGCTTTCCTGGCGAGCAACGGCGCGGATGCCATTGAAGTGTGGAACGAACCCAATATCGACCGCGAATGGCCCGCCGGGCGGGTCAGCGGCGCCAACTATACGGTCATGCTCAAAGCGGCTTACGAAGCCATCAAAGCGGCCAATCCGGATACGCTGGTTATCAGCGGCGCGCCGGCGCCAACCGGCTTCTTCGGCGGCTGCGGCTGGAATGGCTGCGACGACAATGTCTTCATGGCGCAGATGGCCAACGCGGGCGCGGCCAATTATGCCGACTGCATTGGCGTGCATTACAATGAGGGCATCCTGCCGCCACGGGCGCAGGGCGGCGACCCGCGCGATACCTATCCCACTCGTTATCTCATCCTCATGCTGGAGCGCGTGGCCTGGCCCTTCCGCAATGCCGACATCCCCATGTGCCTGACCGAATTCGGCTACCTGTCGCCGGAGGGTTACGGCCCGCTGCCGGCCGGTTTCACCTGGGCCGCACAGACATCAGTCGCCGAGCAGGCCGACTGGCTTGCGGAAGCCGTCTTGATCATGTCCAACTATGAGAATATGCCGGTCGAGTTGGCCATCGTCTGGAATGTCGATTTCGATACGTATAACGCCGACCCGCAAGCCGGCTTCGCCATCATCCGCGAGGACGGCAGTTGCCCAGCCTGTGAATCTATCGCCAGCTTGCAGCGCTGACCGGACTGCAATTAGCGCTACGTTGCAGAGGCGGTCCAGCGGGCCGCCTCGTTATTTTCCGCGGGCAAGCGCTGGGCTAGGCCCCGCTCCAGCAGGCAATTGAGGTGCGCCAGCGTTTCGGCCAGGGCAAAACGCCACTCATGCGGCGTCAAGCGCTCCAGGTCAAACAACTGCGCCGCCACTTCGAGCACGGTGCGCGCGTCTGACTCGATCGCCGCTTGCGTATGCTCCAGGCGCTGCTCATGGTGGGCGATCAGCTCTTCAATCCGCCCGCGCCAATCCCTGATAAGCCACTTGTGGCCGGGCAGCGCCAGCCGCACATCCAGCGCAGCCAGTTCATTCAGCGAGCTAAGAAATCGGCCCAGCGGATCCGGCTCGGTGTGGGGCCAGCTGCCGATATTGGGCGTGATGCGCATCAGGACATGATCGCCGCAGAGCATCAGCCGGTCGGCGGCATCGTAGAAGATCATCTGGCCATCGCTGTGGCCCGGCGCGTGAATCGCCTGGAAGTCGCGCGCGCCCAGGCGGACAGTCGTATCAGCGCGCAGGAAGCTCTGAGCTAGCGGGTGGGGCTGGGTCGCGTCGCGGGTGCTGCGCAGCGCATTCTCGATGTTTTCTACGGACTCCTCGTCCATGCCACAGTCGCGCATCCATTGATGATAAAGCGGCGTGTTTTGTCGGCGATAGAAGACCCGCATCTGGCTTTGCTCGCGCTCGGGCAAGAAGAGCGGCATGGGCGCCGACGACTGCCGCTGCCACCAACCGGCCATGCCGAAGTGATCGGGGTGCATGTGGGTCAGGACGATCTTCTCGATATCGTCGGGCGCGATGTTCAGCGTGTTCAGGGCGGTCCGCCATTGCGCGCGCGCCGCCGCAGTATTGAGGCCGGTGTCGATCAGCGTCCAGCCGGAGCTGCCGCGCAGCAGGTAACAGTTGACGATGTTCAGCGCGAAGGGCAGCGGAATCTGCACCTGTACGATGTCGTCCGCGACCTGTGTGATGCCGTCGTCGCTCATGAAATGTTCCTGTCTGGCGCGCGCAATGGGCGACGCGGGAGGCGCAGCAGGCCGATTTAGGGCTGCGCTGTGGAAATGTCTCCCGTGAAGAGATAGAACATGATGCCGTAGGGCGTCATCAACTTCTGATAAGTCAGGTCGTCGGGAAGCGAACTGCTGTCGAAGGGCTGCAAGTCGAAACCCTCGGCCAGCAAATCGGTGTTGACGTCTTTCATATCGGGCGCGAAGTGGCAGATGGCGAAGGGTTCATCAACATCTTCCTGGTGCAAGCCGATCAAGAAAAGCTGATCCAGCCAGATGCCCCAGGGACTAGGCTGGTCATACTTGCCCAGGACCTCGTAGCCGGCCGCTTCCCAAAAGGCGCATTCGACCTCGATATCGGGGATGAAAGCCGATAGCTCGCCGAACTTGCCCAAGCGGGTGATGTCCTGCGCCATGGCGACGTTGTCATGCGGCAGTTGACGCGGCGGCGCATCGCTGCTGAGCAAGATGTGAATGCCGGCCGGGCTGCTGATGGCGCCGTCGACGATGTCCAGCCCGGCGTCGGCCAGCGCAGCCAAGTCGCAGCCGAAATAACGCAGGCTCGGGTTTAGGCCCTGGCCCGCCAGCAGGTGCAAGTGATAGCGCCCGTCGGTGTAGACGTCATCACCCAGCGGAACCAAGCCCAACTTCTGATAGTAGGCGCCGGCCGCAGCCGTATCATCAACATAATTCAGGATTTCGACGTAAGTGCCCAATTTCATGCTTCACTTCTCCTTGGTTTGAGGCGACCTCTGCTAATGACCTTTTGTATCAAGCCTGGTTTCAGCGCCGCCAGAAGTGTAATCAACCACAGGGCGCAGCCAATGTAAAGCGCGGCTCGCCAAAGATCTGGCTCAAAGCTGAAGACGACGGCGCTGTCGCCGGCCGGCAGGGGCAGCGCCCGAAAGATCAGATTGGCTCTCTGAATGGGCGCCGGCTCCCCGTTTACTGTGGCGCGCCAGCCGGGGTGCCAGGCATCGGCAAGGATCAGATAGGCGGCTTGTGGCGCGCTAACTGCCAGGCTGACGCGCGTGTCCTCATAGTCCAATATGTCGACGCGCCCGCTGCCGTCCGGCCTCATGTTACGCGCTTCAACGTCGCCGTGTATGACGTCGATGGCGCCCGCGCGCAGCAGCCGCAGCGCTTCCAGGTCGCCTGCCTGATTATCGGCCACGACGCGCGTCTGTGGCGCCAGGTAAGCGCGCCGTCCGGTCGGCGGCAGGCGGAACACTTTGATAGCGCCGCTGTATACGCGCTCGAACGGGGGCGGCTGAATCTCCTGAAATCCGCCCGGCTCGCTGCTGTCAATGGCGGTCACGGCGACGATGCCCGGCTGCTGCTGCAGGATCTCGGGCAGGTCGGCGATGTCCGTTACTGTCAGCGAGAAGCCTTCTTGCACGGGGAGCGGCGGCGCGGCGAGGTCCAGCGGCTGACGATGCGCCACGCCGACTTGGTCATATCGGCCGTCCAGCGGCTGTTGCAGTGCAGTCACGCCTTGCCAGAAACTCCACAGCGCCGTGTCGTAGAAGATGTCGTCTTGCCAGAAGTCAAAGACTTTGTCGGTGATGACGGTGCGGGTATCGGTAGCTTCCAGCCAGCGCAGCTCGGGGATGCAGGCTCGGCGGCAACTGCGCAGCGTCAGTCGCTCGCCCAGGCGCCCGTCCACCGCCAGCAGCGCGTCCGCCGGCTGCAGCAGCGAGCTATAGAGCGTATAGTGCCGCCCCGGCGTGATGCCGCCGCCGAAACCGTCAATGCTGGGGATGCCCCAGGTCAAGGGCAAATTGGGCATCAAGGTCTCTTGCCTTTTGACCGCGTCCAGGGCGTGAAACTGCGCGTTGTAGTCCATGCCCAGGCCGTCGTAGCGCGCGCGCAAGTCGGCGATATCCAGCGGGTCAAAATAGAGCGGGCTGATCGCAATCAGGCGGCTCGGCGCTGTTTCCTTAGCTTGCAATTCCAGCAGCGCGCTCACGCTATCTCGCTGGCTCAAGTAGACATCGGGCGGCGCCAGATCGTTGTAGGGCAGGTTCCGCGACGCCAGGAACAGCTCCAGCACAAGCAAGACAGCGGCGGCAACTTGCGTCCAGCGATGCCGAACGGTCAATAGGCCGATGAGCAGCAAAGCGCTGGCGGCCCAGACCAGCAGCGAGCGGTCGCTGATGGCGGGTCCGCCAAATAGCAGACTCCCATCTGGCTGCAGGACCAAGCGGGTCAGCATGATTAGCAGGGCGATGAAGACGGCGATGGCCGCGATTCGACGGCGACGCCGCGGGTCTTGAGCCGCAGTGGTGGCTAGCGCTTCCACCCCCATGCCGGCCAGCAGCGCCAGCGCCAGGCTAAAGAGCGCCAGGAAACGCGCCGGCACGCGAAACAAGTTGAAGCCGGGCAGATTGGCCAGCAGCAAATAGAGGGGATTGTAACGGCCGAATGCCAGCGCCAAGCCGACCAGCGCCAGCAGCAGCCAGATGCGCCGCTTCTGAATACTGACAGCATGTGAGGCGGCGCCCCAAAGCGCCAGGCCCAGGCCGATGATGCCCAGGGTCGCGACATATTCGCCGAAGAGTTGGCCGTCGTAACTGGGCAGCAGGGCGCGCCCTAACACGCTCGGCGGCAAAGAGAACGCGGTGGCTTCCTGCACGTTGAAGCCGCTGCTGCGATTCGACAGCGACGACAGCTCCAGGCTGGGCAGCAACTGCGGCAGCGCCAGCAAAAGCGCCAGAGCGAAACTTGCCGCCAGCATGAGCAGCGCCCGCCGGATTCGCGCCGGCATTGTGCCAAGCCCGTCCTGCCGCGCGCCCCTGGCCATGATTATGCCGTAAAGCGCCAAACCGATGCCGCTGATGAAAACAGTCTGCGTGTGACCGCTGAAGATTTGCAGTGCCCAAGCCATCCCCAGCAGTAAGCCCGCGCGCCCTGGTCCTTCGCTCCTTAGCAGGCGATGATAGAGCGCGAACAAGATCGGCATCCAAGCCAAACCTTGCAGCTGATTGATCTGCTCGACATGCGCGCCCAGATAGCCGCCGAATGCGAAAACGACGCCGGCGACCAGGCCAGGCAGCCAGCGCTTGCTAATGGCTTGCCGATAGAGGGCGCAGGCGCCGGCAGCGGCCAGCGTGGTATGCAGAATAATGCTGAGGCTGATGGCGGAAGGCGCGCGCAAGGGAGCGGTCAGCCAATTCAACGGATAGTAGGCGCCCAGTTGTGGGTTTGCCAGCAGGGGCACACCCATGAACAGGTCGGGCGACCACAACGGCAATTCTCCAGCGCGGAAGGCTGCGTTGCGCGCGTCCCAATAAGGGTAGAAGTATTTGAAGGTGTCGCCACGCGCCAGGATCTTGCCGCTGAATGCGAGCTGGTGAAAGAAAAGCAGCGCCAGCAGGAGAAACCCGCAGCCGCAAAGCAGCGGCTTCCAGCGTAGGGCGCTCATTGTTGATCGCGTCCGCGCTGAGCCATGGCCCACTCCTCGCTGTAGAGCAGGCCGCGCGCTGCCAGCGACAGCCGCAATCGCCGCAATGTCGCGGGCTGCTTGCGCTCTCGTTGGTAGCGCCGCCAGCGCCCCTCAGCCTCGGCGCCCCAAAGGAAGTCGGCTACCTCCGCCGGCAGCGCGATTCGCCCGGGGTTGCCCCAGGAGTCCCATGCCTCGCGCAGCGCGTACGGATCGGCTGGCCGCAGGTGACGCCAGTCGCCCCGCCGCATGAATATCAGATTGACCTCGATGTCTTCAAGATCGTTGCCCGTATTGCTCAGGTTGCCGCCGTGCACCAGGAATTCGCCGCCATTTGCGCGCCCGGGCTGAAAGCTCGCCGTAGACAAGCAGCGACTAGCCCATTCGGTATCGCCGGCCACACGAAAGTCCGCATCGAAGGGTCCCAGCCGGTCGAAAAGCGACTTGCGCGCCATAAAGAAGGGACCCAGGCCGTTGCGGCGGGTGAATCGCGCGCTGTCGAAGGGGCAAGGCGCGTGGATGCGCTGCTGGCGCGGCAGGACGCCAAAGCGCTTGCCTAGCATCACGCGCGTAAATGGGAAGTCAACCAGTTCCGCGCCGCCTTGCAGGGCTGCATAGCCCTCGATGAATGCCTCGGTCGAGCGTAAATCGTCGGCGTTCCAGGGCGCGAAGAAAGACGCCGGCGACAGGGAAATGCCGCGATTCCAAGAGGCGTACAGCGTCTCGCGCGGCACATAATGCGGGGTCATGCGGCCCAAATACTGCCTGTTGATCTCATCCGCCAACTGGTCGATTAGCTCTCGTTCGCGCGGGCTGGCATCGTTGACAATCGGCAGGTAATGCGCCGCGATGCCGCATTCGCTCACGCGCCGGGCGAAGCCGAAGACCGCCGCCGTAAACGCGGGCAAATGCTCTTCGCTGCGGTACAAAGATGAGATAAGCGCAATGGACATCGGGGAAGCGCTCGCTCGGCGTATGGTGCAGGTTATCACATCATAAGCGCTGCGCAAAATCAAGCGCGGCGAATGCGAGGACGCGTTCCTGAGAGTCGCTCGCAGTCGGATGCGCCTGTCTCAGCCCGATCTCAGGACCTGTTCCGTCGTCATGATGGTGGCGAATTCTTGATGCAGATTGGCCAGGGCCAGCTGATGCACCGTCTCGGCATCGTGATGGCTGCCGTCGTAGCTGCGCAGTTCGTGGGCGGCGGTGGCATCGGCGACCACGACGGTGTCATAGCCCAGGTCGCGGGCCATGCGCGCCGTGGTCGATACGCAATGGTTGGTCGTCAAGCCGACGATGATCAACGCTTCGATCTGCTCCGCTCGCAAGCGCTCGTCAAGATTGGCGCCGACGAAGGCATTGTTCACCTGCTTGCGGATGACCGGCTCAGCGCCCTGTGGCGCCACGACAGCCTTGATGGCGTTGCCCGGCAGCTCCGGCCGCAGCGGCGAATCCGGCTCGGTGGACATGTGCTGGATATGGAATATTGGTCGGCTGCGCTCGCGCCAATGCCCCAGCAGACGCGCCATATTCGCTTCGGCGGTTGGGTTATTGCGTTGGCCCAGGCGCGGCTCATCCAAACCTTCTTGCACATCAATGAGGATCAGCGCGGCGCTCTCAAAGCTGGTTGCCAAGGTCACAGTCCTTTCGTTGACGTTTCTGCATCGCGAGCCATGATACGCTGGGAAAGCCAACTTGCAGAGGGGCGCTTCCGCCTGCTTATCCTAATGGCGCGCTAACAGAATTGTGACGTTATCGCTCTCTTTTTCTGGCGCGGGCCTATGCTATAATGCGGCGAATCTACCAAAAGCGGACCTTTGGCATGCTCCAGGTTGTAAGTTTCAACATCGGTGGCGCGCGCGAAATGCGTCCTGCGCCGCACGATCACGAAAAACTGGCAGTAGACGCCTATAGTACGCTGCAGCAGGTGATCAACCCCCGTCAGCCCACCGTGATCGCCCTGCAGGAATCGGGCGTCGCCATTGATAAAGACCAGCCCCGTAATATCGGCCGCAAGATGGCGCGCCTACTGGGTTCGGAATATCTCGACGCCTTCGCGCCTGAAGTGACCATGTGCGATCATCCGCATCCCAATTTGTGGGATCGGCCCGCCTACCGCAATATGACCGGCGCTGCCGAAGGCAATGCCATCATCACCAATTTGCCGGTGGAAGACTGGTCCTGGGGCTGCTATACCGGCCACGACGACTGCGATAGGAGCGGCGTCTGGTCGCGCAATACGCCGATCAGCCGCGCCACCTTGTATAGCAGCGGCAATCGCGATACACAGCCGCGCAACCTGATGGTCGCCTCGTTGAATTACCGCGGCATTCCCCTCTATTTCCTCAATACGCATTTGGGTGTGCTCATGGGCGAAGACCGCCATGACGCCGATTACGAGCGCTCGCGCAAGGCATCACAAATGCGGCAGGCGCAAGTCAGCGAGGTGCTCTACGTCATCGACGAATTGAAACGGGCCGACCAAGCCAATGACGCGCCGGAACGGGCCATCCTGCTGGCCGGCGATTTCAACGCCCAGGCGGCCGCGCCGGAAATGGTAATGCTGCAGCGGCGCTTCCGTCTGCTGAAGCCCGAGAACGAAGCCAAGGAATTATGGACGCATCAGCAGCATCGTGTGCTGATTGACCATATCTTGCTGCACGACCCAGCCCAGGCGTTTGAAGTGATCTCCTGCCACATACAGAGCGCCATACCCTTTGACGACCTCACGGATCATCGCCCGGCTGTGGGCATCTTCGCCCGCGCCTGACAGCAGCACCTTAACGCTTCAAAGTTTCAGCAGCAGACGAGCGCGTCTTGGCGCGTTCCTTGCGCAGGCGCTTGTTGCGTTTGCTGAGGTGCTCGTGCATGTCCAGCAAGTAGGCGAGCGTGCCTTCAACCTCTTGCGGGCTTGGCTGCAAACGCTCGGGGCAGCGCTCGCGCCGTTGCCGCGTCACTTCGTACAGAGCCAGCGCCGCCGACACCGAGACATTCATGCTCTGCGCGATGCCCAGCATAGGGATGGTCACTTGCTTGTCCGCCAGCGCAATCGCCCGCGGGGACAGGCCCGTCTTCTCGTTGCCGAATAGCAGTGCGACCTGCGGCTGACACAGGTCGGCGCTGTAAATCGGCTCGGCCGCGGGATCCAGCACGGTGGCGACCAACTGCCAGCCTTCGCTTTTCAGCGTGCGCAACGCCGATTCCGTGCTCTGGTGTACGCGGTAACTCAGCCACTTGTTGGTGGCGGTCGAGCTGTTTTTGCCGACTGCTTTGGGGTCGAAGGCCCGCTGTTCTTCAAAGATAACGTTGATCTCTTGTATGCCGAAGGCGTCGCAACTGCGGGTGATGGCGCCCAGGTTATGCGGGTCAAATACATCTTCGACCACGACGGTGAAACCCGACTGCCGCCGCTCGGCAACGCGTCTCAGTTTTTTCAGGCGCTTGTCGGTGGGCATCGCTGGCTAGGCGAAGATGAGACGCACGTCCAGGGAAAAGCCGGGCAAGACGTCTTCGCCGGGCAAAGTAGCATCAGGACCATATAATTTCCGCTGGATTCCGCCGGATTCCGCCAAGCTGAGTGTTTCGACGCTCAAGGTGTCGGGTAGCACGATCCAGACCATATTTGTGCCGTTGCTCAAATAGATCTCGGCTTTCTCGCGCGCCTTGCCAATGGTGTCCGTCGGCGAGAGGATTTCGACCGCCAAATCCGGCATAACCGGCACGTAGCGCTTGGGAAAGGGGTTCGGCGCCCGCTCATGGCTGATGAAGGCCACATCAGGTGAAAGCAGTGTCTGGCGATTGCCCGGCGGGTGGTAGCCGGTCTCAACGGTAGCGCGCCCCAAATTGCGCTCGCGGACATAAGCGCGAATATAGCTTCCCAAATTGAGAGAGAACTCTCCGTGTTCTCCGCCGGGTGGCGCCATCTCGATCAATTCTCCGTCGATGAGTTCAAAATGCTTATAATCATTGTCGGGCTGATGAGCGAGCAGCCACACATCATCCACATCATACAGCCGTTGCCGCAGTTCCATCGCCTGCTCGCCTCTCTACTGTCGCGCTTACATCATAACATATTCCGCGTCGCCAATTCAGCATGAATCCATGTTCGCATTAGCGATAATCACGACAAATCAGTGGTTATCCCCCCATTTCAATGGGGGGACCGAGGGGGGTAAACCAAAGGGCGATCGCGAATCCTGGAGTAGCGGGCAAGCCCTACAGATTCTCGCTTAGCCTTCGAGCTGCTCCAGCGCCTCCGCGATTGGCTTCCAGCCGCCCCATCTGCTCACGCGTTCACGCGCCTCTGAAGCAGACATTGGCGACAGCTCATCATGCGTCTCAACGCCAAAGGCGATCAGTACGCGCAGCCAGTTATTGCCCGTCCGGCCGGCGGCGACATTTGTATCGTAATAGTCGCGCACCGTTTGGATGAGGCGGCCCGGCACGGAATAGGTCTGCTGTGGCGCCGGTGGAACAGGGGTGTTCGTCGGCGGCGGTACGGGCGTATTCGTCGGTGGCGGCACAGGCGTATTCGTCGGTGGTGGCACGGGTGTATTCGTCGGTGGTGGCACGGGTGTATTCGTCGGTGGTGGTGGCGGATTGGGCATGACGAAATGGATCTCGCCGCTGCGCTCTCCGCCGGACAGCGTCGCCGTGAGCGTCGCCTTATAGTTGACGCCGGGGCTCAAACCCGTGATGCGCTGACTGGTTGCGCCCGCGCCCAGTGTGAAGGATCCGCTGGTCATATCGCTGCCGGCGTACTCCAGTTTGTAGCCGGTCGCGCCGCTGACAGCCGACCATTGCAGGCTGACTTCGCTAGCATTGTGGATGCCAGCCGCGAGGACAATCGGCGCCGCTGTTGGTTCCAGCGTCGGCTCGCTGGCTGGCGCGGCTTGCGCGGGCGCGGCATTGCCCAGCGTAACCGCCTTCGTGCGCACGGATTTACGCAGGCGCGAGATTTCGTACATGACTTCTTTGGCGATAATCTCGATCTGGTAAGTCGTGCCCGGCTTGAGCGCGGCGCTGACATTGCAGCCTTGGGCGCAGACCGAAATGACATTGATAGCGCCGTTATTATAGCTGCTGGGGTTGGTGCTGTAGTTGCGGGCGGCGATGACCTGGCCATTGTTAGGATTCAAGACCCGGAAATCGAAGCCCGTGGTCGCTGATGGCACGTCGGTGATGTGCACGCTGAAACGGTCGTTGAAGCGGTCGCCCTTGGGACTGAAAGCCAGGCTGCGGGTATCGGGCATGCGTATAGACGCGGTGCCATAAGCCACGCGATTGCCATTGGCATCCAATGCCTTCATTTCGATCCACACTCGCACACCCGGGTCAAATTGATTAAAAAGGAACTGATGCCAAGTTGAACTTCTAGTTTTCCTAAAAGTGGTTGAGCCGATGGTTGTTGGCGGCGGGACAACTCTCGCCTCAAGCGTTTGGGCGGAAGCGGGAATGTTGACAATTTGGAACCTGACGCTTCGACGGACACCCACAAAAGTTCCACTTTCTAGAGAATTGAATACAAGCCTCTGGCTTTGAGCTTGTGCCGGGGCAAGCGCGAGCAGAAAGAGCAGCGCCAGGCAGAAGAGCCGGGCAAGATTCAGGCTTGCGAATGGGGCGGGAAAAGCTGCGGACGTTAATTTAGAACAAATTTTCGGGGGGGGGGGGTAATCTTTCTTAATTCGGAGAGCATGATACTTTACCTTTGAATTTGCACTGTAGGGAGCATGTCGCTTCCTTACTTGTCAAGCGTACATTCTCCCCGATAGCTTGTCAAGCATTTTGGGGTAGTGTATCGAATTCGGTTGAAATTAAATTTCACCACAAAGACACAAAGGCACAAAGCACACAAAGAATATGGCATATCTCGATTAAGTTTCTCGGTGCTCTCGCATTTCTCGCAGGGCAATCGCATCAATATCCATAAATGACGAATTTATTATCAAACTAACAAATTGTAGGGGCGAGCCTTGGCTCGCCCATGAATTCTGGCAGAAAATCACCTTTTCATTGCGTCCTTTATTGGCATATTTTCGGATATATCTCGGAGTTCTTGGCGCCTTAGTGTTGAAAAAATTGATGCGATTGCCCTAGTAATTCTCGGTGTCCTCGATGGTATTGTATCTGTATCAACCGAAAAGGATACATTTCCCATTTTGGTCTGCTATGCAGTGCAATCGCATCAAAATATATTTTGCCACAGAGACACAGAGGGTCGCGTAGACACTGCGGGTCAATCGCCCGCAAATTGAAGGTCATATTTCACGGGCAACATACAATGTCGCCCCTACATTTTGTAATTTTTCGCAGCGACCGACACGCAATGGTTTTGAAGCGATTGCCCTGTCTAAACACCTAAATCTCTGTGCCCTCTGTGCTTAGAATATTGCTGCCCTTGCCCTGCCGCGACGGCCGAGTTGCTGCCATTCCAGTACGATTCTCGTTATAATCAATATAACTAAAGTTGATACGGGACGACTATTATGTTTGGCAAAACAATCGGCATCCTCACCGCCGGCGGCGACAGCCCAGGTTTGAACGCGGCCATACGCGGCGTGGGCAAGGTGGCGATCAACAAACACGGCATGCGCCTGGTTGGCTTCCGCGATGGTTTCCGCGGCTTGATGCAAAATCGTGTCATCTGGCTGGGCGCGGATGAGTTGAGCGGCATCCTGACCTTGGGCGGCACCATCCTGGGCACCAGCCGCGACAAGCCGCACAAGATGCCCATCGGCGGTAAAACCCGCAATATGACCGATGTGATGGTCGAGAATTACCGCAATCACGATCTGGATGCGCTGGTATGCCTGGGCGGCGGCGGCACGGCGAAAAACGCCTTGCGCTTAGCGAAAGCAGGCGTCAATGTGGTCTTCCTGCCCAAGACCATCGACAACGATGTCAGCGGTACCGATGTCACTTTCGGCTATGATACCGCGCTGGGCATCGCCAGCGAAGCCATCGACCGGCTGCACTCCACCGCCCACAGCCATCACCGCATCATCGTCTGCGAGATCATGGGGCATAATACCGGCTGGCTGGCGCTGGGCGCTGGCTTGGCCGGCGGCGCCGATGTCATCCTGATTCCGGAGATCCCCTTCGATATCGAAGTCATCGCCAATTCGATCCGGGCGCGCAGCCGCGGCGGCAAACGCTTCAGCATCGTGGCTGTTTCCGAGGGCGCTATGACGCGGCGAGTCGGCAAAAAATTGCACGAAGCGCGCGCTCAGGTTGCGGAAGCCGAGGCGGACATGGAGCGCTGCGCCGAGGACAAGGCAAGCTTCAGGCGGGCGAGAGAGCGGCGCAAGCAAGCCCGCGCCAAATTGGCGAAAGTCGAAATAGAACGCAGCGGCGGCACTCAGCTGCTGACGACTGAGTTGGAAAAGCAGACCGGTCTGGAATCCCGCGTGACGATACTGGGGCATGTGCAGCGCGGCGGCGTGCCTTCCCCGACCGATCGCTTGCTGGCGACGCAGCTGGGCACGGCCGCGGCCAACCTGATTGCCGAGGGGCAATACAATATCATGGTGGGCGTGAAAGGCGACGGGGTCTGCGCCGTGCCGCTGGCGGATGTGGCCGGCGTGCGTAAAAATGTGCCGCTGAATCACCCGCTGATTCGGACCGCGCGCAGCCTGGCAATTTGCCTGGGCGATAGCATGTGAGCCGAGCATAAGCCGACAAGAGCAATTGCTATTTTTACAACTTCACCGTACAATTGTTCTAGTCTAGGCTTGGTTGAAAATGGCATATACAACGCAGCTTCAAAACGGAAACGAACTGAATCGGCTGTATGAAAGTGACCGGCCTGTCCACGAATGGTACAGGTTTGTTCTATCCTTTCCCCCGCACTTGGTGCGCGATTACGTAGATAAGTTCAATCTTTCTGAAGGGCAGATGATTCTCGACCCGTTTTGCGGAACTGGCACCACACTGGTTGAGGCAAAGAAACTAGGCATAAGAAGCGTGGGTGTGGAAGCCAATGCGATGGCGCACTTTGCAGCAAGTGTGAAGACGAACTGGGAAATTGATCCTATTGAGTTGGCGAAGTTTGGGCAAGAAGTTGCCAACAGTGTAAGCGCGACCGCGCGCGAGAGCATACTTGCAAGTGGAGACAACCATTTCGGTGTAAGTGTATACAACGGGAAACTCCGAGAATTCGATGCCGAAAAGTCGCGGTTATTGATCAAAAACTCTATTAGCCCGCTGCCCTTACATAAGGTGCTGACTCTACTCGATAGTATAGAGAGGAATAATCCGGGCAGAATTCGGAATTACGCCAAACTGGCTCTTGCTAAGCAAACAGTGAAAGAGATTAGTAACCTGCGCTTCGGCCCAGAGATCGGTGTGGGCAAGCTAAAGACAGATACCCCGGTACTCGAGCCTTGGCTCACTGCTGTGGACAGAATGGTTCGTGACTTGGACATTTATCATTCAATGTCGGGCACTTTAGCAACTGTGTATTTGGCTGACGCCAGAGACATGCGCAGACACCTGTCCCCTTGTTCGATTGACGCGGTCATAACTTCACCACCGTATCCAAACGAAAAGGACTATAGTCGCACGACGCGGCTTGAATCCGTGTTGCTTGGCTTTATGTCGACACGAAAAGACTTGCGTAGACAAAAGCAGCAATTCATCAGGTCGAACACTCGTAGCGTATATAAAGCCGATACCGACCATAGCTGGGTAGCGAACATTCCGAGGATCCAAGCGCTTGCGGATTCAATTGAAGAGCGCCGACTGGAATTGGGAAAGACGTCAGGCTTTGAAAAACAGTACGCGAAAGTAGTTAGATTGTATTTTGGAGGAATGGCTCGCCATCTGGCAGATTTGCAATCGTTGCTTCGACCAGGCGCGAAATTAGCCTACGTCGTTGGGGACCAAGCGTCCTATTTTCGCATCATGATTCGCACGGGGCAGATTCTGGCGGAAGTTGCCGAGCGTTTGGGTTATGAAGTTCTGGACATTGATTTATTCCGAACACGATTTTCGACTGCTACAAAAGAGCAACTGCGCGAAGAAGTCTTGCTCCTCCAGTGGAACGGCTGAACCCGGCACATGCCAAGACCAAACCGATACTCGCAGATCATTGAAGACATATTCTTCCATAGCTATAGTTCGGGCGATTCAATTGTTGCATTTACGCGCGACGATATTGTGCGTTCAGCCGAGCGACTCAATATTCCTTTGCCTAAGAATTTGGGCGATGTCGTCTACTCTTTTAGACATCGAACTCCACTACCAGACGCGATTATTCGGGAAGCTCCAGCGAGTCTATCGTGGGTGATAGTTGGCAAGGGGCAAGCGAAATATGCTTTTGAACTCAAGTCCGTGTCTAAGATTCAACCCGATGCTATGTTGCCTGTCACAAAAGTACCGGATGCGACACCAGGAATCGTCGCGCGGTACGCTTTAACAGACGAACAGGCGCTATTGGCGAAACTTCGATACAACAGACTGGTAGACATTTTCACCGGTGTCACTTGTTATTCTATTCAAAACCACTTGCGTACAACAGTGCGTAGCATTGGCCAGATTGAGACCGATGAGATTTACGTGGGATTGGACAAGAGAGGGGCGCACTATGTCCTGCCAGTGCAAGCGAAAGGCAAGACCGACCAGATTGGAGTTGTTCAAATTGAACAGGATTTGGCGCTATGCAAGGAAAAATTTCCTGAGCTCATTCCACGTCCGATTGCAGCGCAGTTCATGGATGACAATAGCATAGCGCTGTTTGAGTTTGGAAGAGATGCAGATGAAGCGATAGTAAAATTGGCGGAACGCCACTATCGCTTAGTGCCAGAGCACGAAGTTTCTAGCGAAGAGTTGCAGTTATATCGCAACCGTCGCGGGGAGTGACCGTCTACCCCGCTTCCGCGCGCACCCGCTGCACCACCGCCGAAGCCGCGCTGGCCATCAGCGAGACGTCATTCATCACCGTGACAAATTCATAGCCGCGTTTGATCATGTCGATGGCGTGGTCGGTATCGGCCGCGAAGAGGCCCGCCTTGATACCCCGCGCCCGCGCCGACTCCAGGATAGCGTCCAGCGCCGCGTCTACCGTCGCGTCCTCCGCGGACATCCCGGCGCGCCCGGTCATGCTCAAGCGCAGGTCGCCAATACCGACGAAGACCCCGTCCAACCCCGGCACGCTCATAATCTCAGCGCGATTGTCGAAACCGGCTTGCGTCTCGATCATGGCGAAGGTGATGATGGTGTCGTTGGCGTGCTCGGCATAATCGTCGCCGGCGAAAATCCGCGCCCGCGTTGGTCCCAGGCTGCGGTAACCCAGCGGCGGGAAGCGGCAGGCGCCAACAAAAGCCTCGCACTCCGCGCGCGTCTCGATCATGGGGCAGATGACGCCGTAAGCGCCGGCATCCAACAGGCGCATGGTATCGCCGGGCGTATTCCAATTGACGCGCACCATGGGCACTGTGTCTGTGGTGGAGATGGCTTGCAGCATCATTATCGCCGTTTCCATGCCCATCAGCCCGTGCTGCATATCCACCACCAGGCTGTCCCAGCCTTGATGCGCCATGACTTCGGCCGACCAGGTGCTGGGGCTGTGCAGCCAGCCGTTGATGACCGTCTTGCCTTCAGCCCACAAGTTTCGCACTCGGTTTTCTCGCATCTTTTGTCCATTCAGATTTATTGATAAACTGGTACAGAGTATACGGTCGTATTGATTGTTTTCCAAGCTTGGTGACCAAACCAAGCCAGTGACGCGGAGACAGCTAAATTAAATCGGTAGCCACCGCAATATGTGATGTGTCCGATAGCCGTCCGAGGAGACAAACATGGAGAACCTGGCCATTGAAGGTATCAAGTTGCTATATGGCGTTGTTGCCGACAAAGATGCGAATGACCGTTTGGAAGACTGTCGTCAACAAGAATTTGAAGGCGAGGAACTTGAGGGGCATCATCCACAAGCCAAACGAGTTGTCAGCGGCTTGTTCGCAATAGTGGAAGAAGCCGCGCGCGCAAACAAGGAAGGCTGGCTTTGTGTAAAATCGCATCTGCCAAAGTCCGAAATGAGCCGGCGCGTCTTGCTGGGATACTTGCACCAAAACGAATGGCGCTGGACTCTGGAAGAGGCTGCCGTTTTCAATGTAGGGCAGATTGAATGTACGCTCTATACCGACGGCGTACTCCATTTCAAAAGGCTGATCGTGTAGTCGGCATGGCCACCTTGTTTGGCTCCCAAGCCGCTGGAGACAAGGTAGCAATTCGCAGCTTGCAATAGAATTATTCGTCGCCGCTTACCCTTCTATTTTGCGGGTTTGCGGGCTTTTCGGTCTGCAATCGCTGCTCCTTAGTTCGAATGCAAACCATTTTAAGCCACAAGGCAGCGTCAAAATGCTGGCTGGCAACATCAACAAAGTTATCATCATCAACTTCTGCCAGCGCATTCACCTGTACGTGCATGCGCTGGCGCTGCTGCTATTGGCGCGCGGTTTGACATTGGTGCAGATCAGCCTGATCGAATCGATCATGATCTTCACCATCTTTTTGATGGAAGTGCCCACCGGCGTACTCGCGGATCGCGTCGGGCGCAAGTGGTCGATCTTCGCCTCGACGCTGCTGCTGATGAGCGGCGAAGTCATCTTCATCTTCGCGCGCTCGTTTGAGTGGTATATCGTCATCGCGCTGCTGACGGGCACGGGTTTCGCCTTCGCCTCGGGCGCGCTTGAAGCACTGGTCTACGACAGCTTGCCCAGCTCGTCCAAAGTGAAGCGCGAAGACGCCATGAAGCGGGCGATGGGGCGGGTCAACAGCTGGGGGCAGATCGCCTTTGTCATCGCGCCCATCGTCGGCGGGCTCATCATCGGCGCTGGCGGCGTCGACAATTTCATCCCCGCAATCGCGCTAACGGCGGCCGCGCTGCTGGTCGGCGCTGTCGTCTGCTTGACGCTGCGCGAGCCGGCGCAGGACTCTGCGGAAGCCAAGACATCAAGCATGACCTTGCTGCGCGATGGCTTGGGGCTGCTGCGTCATCATCAGCGGCTGCGGCGGCTGGCCATGTTGGTCATCTTCACCACGCCGATCACATCGTCGCTGGTGACGACCCTGGGCCCGCCCTACTTGACGCAGAACGAGGTTTCGCCCTTTGTGGTGGCCATCGTCTTGTCGGTCGGCAGCCTGCTGGCGGCAATCACCCAGCGCTACGCTTACAAGCTGGAAGCGTGGCTGGGGCAGGCGCGCGCCATCGCCCTGCTGATTCTGCTGCCCGGCCTGATGTATTGGCTGCTGGCCGCCGCCTACGGTCCCGTAGCCACAGTGCTGGTCATGATCCTGATGTACGGCGTCAACGATATGAAAGCGCCCCTCTTTTCCGCCTACCAGAACGCCATCATCGAAAGCCGCAATCGCGCCACTGTACTGTCTTTGATAAATATGTTCCTGAACCTGTTCGCCGCGTTGGCCGCGCCGCTTTTCGCCAAAATCGCCGAGACTTCGCTGGCGGCCGCGTTCCTGGCCATGGGCTTGATGATTGTCACAGCGGGCTTGCTGCTGCGCGCGCATCGGTTGCCGGCAACTTCCCCACACCCCGACCCCCTCCCCGAAGCATTCTGAGTACAGGCCAGTTTTGAAAAGCGCGGGACTCGTCACAACGAGTCAGCCAATGGCTGACCCCTACAGGCGGCATTTTGTGTTAGAAGCTGTAGGGGCGAGCCACTGGCTCGCCCGAATAAGCCCAAAGCGTAAATTATGGTCAGGTGGACTACTGAAGCGTATAGAGGCCGCGCTCGATGTAAACCGCAGCGCCGGGATTCAGTTGGCTCTCGAAGAGCGTGAATTGCTCGATGCGCGCTGGCTCGGTTTGAAAATCCATGTGCGCCTGTAGCCAGCGGCTGGCGAGCCCGCGCCGAAGCGGCTTCTTGAAGCGCATCAGCGTGATATGCGGGTGGAAGCGCCGCCGCTCGCGCCGGAATCCCTCGCTCTCCAACGCTGCGCCGACCGCCTCATAGAGCGCTCTTAAGGGCGCGGTATTTTGTACGCCGGCCCAGATGACGCGCGGACGCTGCTCAATCGGGAATTGCCCCACGCCGCTGATTTGCAGCTCGAAAGCCGGGACCTCGACTTGCCGCAGCGCCCGGGCATAGGCGCGCGCCACCGCCTCGGGCACATCGCCGATGAAGTGCAGGGTCAGGTGCAGCGCCTCTCGCCGCGCCCAACGCCCCGGGGGCAGGTCATCCTGGCGCAGGGTCAGGATTTGGTCTTTGGTCGCTTCCGGCAGGTCAATGGCGGTGAATAAGCGGGGCACAATTTTTCCTTACCAGTAGGTTCGCATTTCACAGTATAATCGGCGACCAATTATTTCGGCAGGTTGATTCGACATAATCGCAGGGCTATCGCATCATAAAATTTTCACCACAGAGGAGCAGAAGTAAAGCCAATAAAGTAATGCAAATTTCACCAGAGCAACAATCTGTAAGGCTTGTCCGTTACTCAAATACTTATGACGATACGGTTGTTGGGGCGCGCGCCGCGCTTGTAGGGATTCACGACACTTTTGCCACCGAGGGCACAGAGGGTCCCGGGAAATATGGCGGTTGGTCGAGTCAAGGATAGTCCGCACGTTCGCCGATTCTGTCTTTGGACTAAGCATGATGCCTTTTCTCTGTGTCCTCAATCTAACTCGGTGTACTCGGTGGCAAAGATGACGGAACTTCGCTTAAGTCGAGCGAGCGGTGGCAGCGTGACAGTACCGGACAAGCCCTACACGGCTAGCTTTTTCGCATGACTAACTTGGTTTTACTTCTGTGTCTCTGTGCATAGATTTAAGTCTGTATTATGTGCATAGTTTCGCAGATATTCTGATACGCTTTAGGCTGCTAATATGCCTGTACCGACCCCGCATGGAAGGAGCGCATCACCTTGAGAACCGCAATCGTCAAGTTCTGCCTGCTGCCTTTGCTCATCCTGTTTCAATCCGTCGCGCTGCAAGCCGATAGCCACTGCCAATTCGCCGACGAGACGATTCGCATCGGCGGGATCGTTCCGCTGTCGTCGCCGGGCTCGGTGGCTGGCGGCATTGGCATGGATTGGGGCTTCCAGCAAGCCGTCGCCGATATCAACGCCGAATGCGGCATTGTCGTTGACGGCGCGAATCATCGCGTCCGCGTCATTACGGTGGACTCCGAAGGCATCTCCGAATTTGGGCAAGCCGCGATGGAGCGCCTGGTCTTCCAGGAACGAGTCAGCGGCATCGTCGGCGTTTATCATAGCGCGGTCGGCTTGGCGACTATGGGCATGGCGCAGCGCTATCAAATCCCGACTATCTACGCCCATCCGCGCAATGACTTCATCAGCGCCAGCGGCTACATCGAATTTGAAGGCCTGCCGCCGCGTCGCAGCCAAGGCGTCGACTACGTCTTCCGCACCTCCCCGCCCAGCTCCATCGTGGGCAAAATCGTCACCGACTGGCTGGTGGAGCAGGGCGTCGAAGATGTCGTGATCATCCTGGAAAATACCGACTACGGGCATCCGGCGGCGGCGGCGGAACGGACGCGCCTGGAACGGGTCGGCGTCCAGGTTGAACAGCTGGAGATTGAGCTGGGCACGGAAGACTTCGTCCCCATCCTCAGCCGGCTATGGGCGCGCCCGCAACTGCCCGATGCCATCCGTATCCTGGTCAGCGGCGAGACTTCGTATAATCTCACCCAGCAAATGGCGGAGTTGGGCATCGCGCCTACTGCCGATACCATCTGCGTTACCAATCATCTCGCCTTTCAATCCGAGCAATACTGGAATACCGTGCCCGATGGCAATTACTGCGTTTTTGAGCGCGTCGGCACCGTGCCTGGCATGTACAATGACCAGGCGGCTGAGTTGGACCGGCGCTACCAAGAGGACTTCGGCGACATCCTGGTCAGCTTCGCCATGGAAGCCAACGACAGCGTCTGGCTGATGGCCGACGCCATTGAGCGCGCCGGCAGCTTTTCCGATGCCGACGCCATTGTAGCCGCCTTGGAAATGACTGACATCGAGCTGTCGCAAGGCCGCTATTATTTCCCCTACGGCAGCCACAATCCGGTCTTGCCGGACGATGTGCCGGCGTATATGTGGCATCAATGGCCCGTGCCGGTGGTGACGGTCATGCAATATTTTGAATACGGACAGAGCGGGTTGGACGCGGCCGTCGTCTATCCCGAGGTCTTCCAAACGCACGGGACGTCCTACTTCAAGCCGGGCGGGTAAACGGCGCGCGAGCCCCAAGCCTGCCTGGCGCTTCGCCACCGAGGCAGAGAGAACAACGTGCAATATGCTCTCTGCATCCTCTTCGTGCGATGTGATGAGCTGCCGGCCGAGCTTAAACCCGGCCGACTGAACTGCAAACAGACAAAATGTTACTTGACGAAACTAGACGCGAGCGCAAAATCGTCCAGTGCGAAGAACTCTCTGCCGACGACCCCGCGTGTGACTTGGCTAGCGCTGTGCGTGTTGTGCAGCGCTTTCTCGGCTAGCTTCCCGCCATTTGCTGGCTTAATGAATGTGTACTGTGAACTGGTCTTATAGTTCTTGACCAGATCAGGCAAACGTTGCGCGGGATTGGTTGTGTAGCCTATCTTTACATTATTCGGATTGGTCGCGTGCTTGATTCCATACACACATCCGGCTCGGCAGGCGTTGGCAGTCAATTGGCTGTTGCGCGCCAGAATTGCGCTGCGAGCCAAGTTAACGCCCGCGCCGACGCCGCCGACTACGCCACCCAGCAGCGCTCCGGTAAACGCGCCGCCAACTGCGCCGTTTGCCACCCCGTGTAAGCCGCTTTCGATGGCTTGCTCAAGCGGAATCTCTTCGCCATCAACCACCGCCGGAACAACATGGCTGCCAACCCCAACGGCGCCGCCGATCAGCCCACCGACGATAGCCGACGTCACAGCCCACTCGATCGCGGTCGCGATTGCCACTTGGGCGATGGCAACCACGCTAGCAAAGAATGGAAGGATAATCATGAGACACCTCCGTAAAATTATTTACCTTAGGGTCAGATTAACCAAAATAAACTGGCTGTAGCCCCCCAATTTCTAGGGGGGAATACGTGGCATCAATGGCCCGTGCCAGTGGTGACGGTCATGCAATATTTTGAATACGGACAGAGCGGGTTGGACGCGGCCGTCGTCTATCCCGAGGTCTTCCAAACGCACGGGACGTCCTACTTCAAGCCGGGCGGGTAAACGGCGCGCGAGCCCCAAGCCTGCCTGGCGCTTCGCCACCGAGGCGCAGAAGAAAACCATGTTAGTCATGCGAAAAAGCTAGCTATGTAGGGGCGACCAATCTGGTCGCCCGCTGCCGCTGCAACTTGTGGTTTCGGGCTGTCGCCCCTACAAGGCTTGTCCGCTACTCAAATTCCGATGACGATACGGTTTGCTGGGGTGGCTGCCGCGCTTTTAGGGATTCACGAAACTTTTGCCACCGAGGGCACAGAGCAAATATGAGGGCACAGAGAGGGATTCCGGGCAATATGGCGGTTGGTCGAGTCAAGGATGGTCAGTACGTTCGCCGATTCTGTCTGCGGACTAAGAATGATGCCTATCCTCTGTGCACTCAATCAAACTCGGTGTACTCGGTGGCAAAGATGTCGAGTATTAGCCTAAGCCTAGCGAGCAGCAGTTGAGTCACAGTATCGGACAAGCCTTACAGATTGTTGCTCTGGTGAAATTTGCATGACTTTACTGGCTTTACTGAGTACTTTTGTTTGCGTGACGCAGTCATTTTGGCCACGCAAATTGCCACCTCCGCTTCAAGCAATTTTGCTTGATTTTCGCTGAAGTGTGCTACGCTGATAGTAGAGCTTGGGAGACTCTTCTTCCAGAAAGGGGAATATTATGTTACACAAAACTTACAGGCTGGTATTGTTCACGGCTTTGATTCTTCTGACATTTGCGCTTAGCGGCCTTGTACTCGCCGATGGACACTGCGAATTCGCTGACGAGACGATCAGGCTGGGCGGCATCGCCCCGCTTTCGCCACCGGGGGCGACTGGCGCCGGCGTCATCATTGACTGGGCATTTCAGCAGGCGGAGGCTGATATCAACGCCGATTGCGGTATCGATATCGCCGGCGTCAATCATCGGCTGGAAGTGCTGACAGGCGATTCCGAAGGCATTTCCGAGCGTGGGCAGGCGCTGGCGGAACGCTGGATTTTCGAGGACGGCGTACACGGCGTGGTTGGCGGATACCACAGCGCGGTGGCGCTGGCGCTGATGAAAATCACGCAGGAAAACCAGATCCCCACAGTGTTCGCGGGCCCCTGGAACGACAATATCACCGCCAATGGGATTACCGAGTTTGATGGCAGACCGCCGCGCGTTGAAGACGGCGTCGACTATATCTTCCGCACATCGCCAGCCAATTCGATGGTGGCGTCGGTCGCTGCCAATTGGATCATCGAACTCGGGCTGGATGACGTGATCATCATGACCGAAAACACCGATTACGGCATTCCCGCCGCGGCCGATGAAACAGCGCTCTTGGAAGCGGCAGGCATCAAGGTCGAACAATTCAGCTTTGAACTGGGCACGGAAGACTTCGTACCCGTGCTGAATCGCGTGCTGGCGCGGCCCGAACCGGCCGATGCCATCCGCATACTGGTGACGGGGGAGACCGGCTTCAATCTCAATCAGCAGATGGCCGAGCTTGGCATCGCGCCAACCGCCGACACCATCTGTTATGCTGAGAGTTTCTCCGGCGATTCCGAACAATTTTGGTCGGCTGTGCCCGATGGCAACTATTGCGCCTTCACCCGCGTCGGCGCGACGCCGGCGCTCTTTAGTGAAGTCGCCGCGGAATTAAACGCCAAGTACACAGAAGCTTGGGGCGGCGTCGCCCCCAGTTTCGCTTTGGAGCCTTACGACGGCGTGCTCTTGATGGCCCATGCGATCGACCTCGCGGATACCTACACCGACCCGGACGCCATCGTCGCCGCGCTGGAAACCATTGATGTCGAGCTGGCTCAAGGGCGCTATTACTTCGATTACGGCAGCCACAATCCTGACTTGGCCGAGGGCGATCCGACGTTCTTGTGGCATCAATGGCCCGACCCGATTGTGACCGTGGTGCAGTACTTTGAAGAAGGCCAGAGCGCGCTGGATGCCGCCGTGATTTATCCGGACCTCTATCAGACGCATGGGACGAATTACATTGCGCCGGGCACATCGCCATAACCTTGCCGCCGCCGCCCGATTCGCGTTACAGTATGCTCCCACGGGGCGGGTGATTTGCCCGCCCTGTTTCTGTTTAATCTGGAGAGATTGAGAGAACGATGACGACATTTCCCGAATTGAGCGAGGCTTTCCGCATCAGCCGCTTGCAGCACCCGGGCCGCAAGGCGCGCATGGTGCTGGACACCGACACCTATAACGAAATCGACGACCAATTCGCTTTGACCTACGCGCTGCTGTCGCCGGAGCAGATGACGGTGGAGGCCATCTATGCCGCGCCTTTCCACAACAGCCGCTCGCAAAGCCCCGGCGATGGCATGGAAAAGAGCTACGAAGAGATCTTGCGCCTGCTGGATTTTCTGGGCGTTTCGGCTGAGGGCTTCGCCTACCGCGGCTCAAGGGAATATGTCGGCGCCGGGCGGCAGCCGCAAGACAACGCCGCCGTCCGCGACCTGATCGAGCGAGCCCTCGCCAGCCCGGATGACGACCCGCTCTACGTGGTCGCCATCGGCGCGATTACCAATGTGGCGTCGGCGCTGCTGCTGGCGCCGGAAATCGTGAAGAAGATTGTGGTGGTCTGGCTGGGCGGGCACAACTTGAATATGCCCCACGCGCGCGAGTTCAACTTGAAGCAGGATGTGCCGGCGGCGCAGATTGTGCTGGACAGCGGCGTGCCCTTCGTCATCGTGCCCTGTTACGGCGTCACCTCGCACTTGCTGACGACCCTGCCCGAATTACAGGCTTTCATCGGCGGCGCGGGCCGCGTCGGCGATTACCTCTGCCAGATATTCAAGGAGTACCGTCCGGATTCCTTCGGCGCCTCCAGCGTGATCTGGGATATCTCGACCATCGGCTGGCTCATCAACCCCGAGTGGGTGCCGAGCGACTTGACGCACAGCCCGATTCTGACCGACCAAGTCACCTGGAGCATCGATCGCTCGCGGCATTTCGTCCGCGTGGCGAACTTTGTGCATCGCGACCCGATTTTCCGCGATATGTTTGGCAAGATCCGCGCTCACGGCGGCCTTTAGATCCAGTCAAAAGCCTGGCGTGTTCGCCGGATGCGCGCCCGCACGGAGGCCGCTTCGTCTTGCTCGGCCGTTGCCAGCAGGTCCAGGAAGCGGTCGCGATAGGTGGGATGCTGATCAGCGAGCGCAGCAGCGCCATGGACGCTCCAGGCGCGGATGAAAGTATTAGCGCCGGTCGCCTGCGCTGCCAGCGCGTCCATTAGCGGCGCCGCCAAGGGTGACGGCACAATCAGTGTATCCAGCATTTGCAGGACGTGTAGGCGGGCAAGCCAATTGGTCTCCTGGATCAGCAGGCTTAACAGCGTTTCAATTTGCCTAGGCGACAAATACGCGCCAGACAGGCCGTAGCGCTTGAGCAGCCAGGTAGCGGCAGCTTGCACATTGCAGTCGTCGCTGGCGGCGAAATCACATAATTCCGCGATCAGATTTGCGTCAGCGCTGTGTGCCGCGGCAAATTGTTCCAAGGGACCGGTGCTCTTGCCATCGAAATCAAAGAGAGCTTGCGACAGCGCGTCTGTCCGGCCGGCATTCATTTAAGCTTGGGCAGGTAGCGGCTGGCGCATTCGACAAGTTGACGCAGAGCGGGCTGCTCCAGGTCTTCCGCTTTGCGTATCTTGACGTGTCGCAGGTCAAGCCCGTTGCCTTCCAGCAGCCCCTCGGGGTCGGGCAAGTGGGCGCCGTACATGAATCCAAAGTTTAGATGATTCTTGAACGGCGCCAGGTAACAATAGTGCTCGGACATTTTCTTGGGTCCGACGCCGTAGCCGGCGATTTTCTGGCGCGCCCAAGGCACTTCGGTGACGCCCGGCGTCACATCCGCCAGCAGCGCGCGGGCGGCGTGCGCCAGCGCTTGAATCTCGGGCGTGGCTTGGGCGATGACGTCGGCGAATGTTCCGTTGCCGCCGATGGTGTTGATGTTCAGTTTGGGCATGGCATACCTTGAGTCATGTTCAGCTTCGTGACATCCTAGCGCATTACGATAATGTCGCCAACGAAGCATGGTGTGTCGGGCTGACCTTAATGCTATAATCGCATTATTGTGGCGGCATCGAAACCAAAGCGATAATTTGTGCCAACTGTATCCGTGATTATGCCAGTGTATAATGGCGAACAATACCTTGCTGAGGCGATCGACAGTATCTTGTCGCAGACGCTGACGGACTTTGAACTGCTTATTGTGGACGACGGTTCGCGGGATAATTCGATTGGCTTGATGCGGGCGTACCGGGACAGCGATGAGCGTATTAGCATATTCCAACTCGAAAAAAATTTAGGCATGGCTGACGCGCGCAATTTCGGTATCGCGAAGGCAAGGGGGCAGTACATCACGACCATGGATTGTGATGACATCAGCCTGCCGCAGCGCCTGCAGTTGCAACTGGAGTTTCTGGAGGCCAACCCCGAAGTAGGCGCCGTTGGCGTCAGCGGGCGGGCGGTGAACGAAGATTTGACACGAGTGCTATTTGAACTGAAAGTACCGCCAAAGCACGCACAGATTGTATTGGCGAATTTTGTCGGTGTCAGCTTCATCTATACCACGGTAATGGCGCGTAGCACGATGATGAGGGCAATTGGTGGTTACCAGACAGGAAGGCGTAGCGGAGAAGAGCGTGAACTCTATTGGCGAATGCTCTGGGATAAGCGCACAAGATTCGCTAATCTGACGGAGAATCTTTATACCTATCGTCGACACGAGCAATCGTTCAGCGCGAACAGAGACGCGAAACTTAGTGCTGAGACCGATGCAGTCCACTCCTCCATGTTACGTCAGTTATGGGGTGAGGCTCCAGCGGAAACCTTGGATCGCTTTTACCGAATGGCGCTGGGAGAGAAACTTAGTTGGCAGGATCGTAGAGCGGCAAAACGCGACATGGCAAAGCTAATTGAGGCTATCGTGTCAGTAGGTTTGGTTGGGCAAGACGATATGCCTATGCTTGCGGACGAGGCGAAACGGCATCTTGAAGGGACGCTGCCGCGCCAATGGCAGAAGTTCCTGCATTGGCGGCGCTATCGTTTGCGGCGGTTGAGGTCCTTGACCAATGTGGCGTCGTAACAACCGACGAAAGTCAAGGTAGGTGATTTGATGCCCCTCGTTTCAGTCATCATGCCGGTTTTCAACGGCGAAAAGTACCTTGCCGAAGCAATTGAAAGCATCCTGGCGCAGACGTTTACAGATTTCGAATTACTAATCGTGGATGACGGTTCGACGGATGGCTCGGCGGAGATTATTCGTTCATTTGAAGCGCAAGACCGGCGCGTCCGTTTCATTCAGCTCAAAAGCAACAAGGGTGTGTCCGACGCCCGTAACTTTGGCATTGCGGCAGCGACAGGCGACTGTATTGCAGGTATGGATTGCGACGACGTAAGTCTGCCTCAGCGCTTGGAGAAACAAGTAGACTTCTTGAAGGCTAATCCCAAAATAGGTGCGGTCGGAACTTGCTGCAGGGTGTTCTCGCATGATTTGGCAAGATCGCACTTTGATTTTGTTGTACCGCAGCGACACGCGCAAATCGCGTTGAACTTATTTATTGGGGCTCACTTTGTGAACTCTACCGTGATGTTTCGGCGACAGTATTTGACTTCAGTCGGCGTTTACGAGCCAGGGCGACGTAAAGCGGAAGATATTGAATTGGTTTCGCGTTTGCTCGATGAAACACCTATAACCTTCGCCAATCTACCAGATATACTGCTGCAATATCGTCGGCATACACAAGCAAAAGGATATAGTCCAAATATCGAGCGAGACCGGCGACGGGTGTGGGCAGGCATGTTGCATAGGCTATGGGGAGAGGCGCCTGACTCGACCTTGGAGCTCTTTCATAGCTTGCGAATGCAGGAGAATCTAGGCTGGGTAGACCGCAGACACGCGAAAAAAGATTTGCTTCGGCTCATCGAAGCCATGATCAGCCACAACTGGGTCGATCTTGAAGACAAGCCGCTACTCATCGCCGAAATGAACCGGCGCCTGGAACAAGCCAGCCCGCGCCGCTGGCAGCAGTTCTGCCATTGGCGGCGGCATCGCCTCGGCTTCTGAGCGCCAGCCAAACTGATGCATTTCCTCTGTGTCCTCTGCGCCCTCTGTGGTTAAATCGATTCCCAATTGACCGCCAAACCACTGGATTACTGCCCCATGCCCAGCGATGACCTGCTGCAATGGCGCGACGAGTTCCCTATCCTCGCGCGCTGCAACTATCTGATCAGCAACTCCCTCGGCGCCATGCCGCGCGGCGTCTACGACAGCCTCAAGCAATACGGCGATACCTGGGCCGAGCAAGGCGTGTCGGCCTGGAACAGCGGTTGGTTCGAATTGCCGCAGACCGTGGGTAACAAGATCGCCCCGCTGATGGGCGCCGCGCTGGATACCGTGCTCGCGCATCAGAACGCCAGCATCGCCAACAGCATCCTCTTCAGCGCCCTGGACTTCAGCGACCGCACACGCGACAAAGTCGTCATCACCGAATTGGACTTCCCCAGCGATGTCTACGCCTTGCGCAGCTGGCTGCCCGACCATATGCGCATTCACACCATCCGCTCGCGCGATGGCATCAGCATCGACATTGACGAGCTGCTGGACGCCATCGACGAACGTACGCGCCTGGTCAGCACCTCGCACGTGCTCTTCCGCAGCGCTTTCATCATGCCGGCGCGCGAAATCACGGCTAAGGCGCATGCGGTCGGCGCGCAGGTTCTTTTCAACGGCTATCACAGCGTGGGCGTCATCCCGGTCGCTGTCGGCGCTTGGGGCGTGGACTACTACATCGGCGGTGTGCTCAAGTGGCTTTGCGGTGGGCCCGGCGGCGTCTTCATGTACGTGAGGCCCGATTTGCTGCCCAGCTTAAAGCCCAAGGTAACCGGCTGGTTCGCCAGTCGCGCGCCCTTCGCCTTTGATGTGGAGCAGCTCGATTTGCGCCAGGACAGTTACCGGCTGATGAATGGCACGCCGGGCATCGCCTCGCTGCACGCCATCCAGCCCGGCGTCGATATCGTGGCTGAGGTTGGCGTGCCCGCGATCCGCCAAAAGTCAATGCGCCAGACCGCGCTGATTATCGAGCTGGCGGACGAGCTTGGTTACGAGGTGGTCTCCCCGCGGGCAGCCGAGCAGCGGGCGGGCACGGTGACGGTTAACCCGCCGCAGGCTTGGGAAGTGGCCTGCGAAATGCTGGCGCGCGATATCAAGATTGACTTTCGGCCCAATGCCGGCATACGCATCGCGCCGCATTTTTACAACAGCGACGATGAAGTCCGCGCTGCGCTGGCCGCAATAGGCGACATCCTGGCCGATGGCAGTTGGCGGCGGCATCAAGCAGACTAGCGCCTCTGGAGTAGATCTGGCTTTACCCCCTGTGCTGAGACCCGAACCATTCTTCGCCTAATATGGAATCTGATCGATCGGCTCGCCGCGCTGATGAGCCAGCGCCGTCTCCACCATTTTGTCAAAGGTATACTGCGGCTTGTAGCCCAATAGGACGCGCGCCTTTTTGGTCGAGGCGTCCGCGCCGCGGTAGAATGGCAGCGTCACGTTCAGGTAAGGTCGGCCAGTGGCCTCCGCCAGTATGTTCGCCGCGCTGGCGTAGGTGATGGGCGGCGGCCCGGTCATATTAAAGGCTTCGCCGATGGCCGCCTCACTCTCCAGCGCCAGCAGGGTGCCGGCCACCGTATCGCGCACGTCCTGGACGACCAGCTGCCAGGGATTGCCTTGGGAATCGGCCACCGCGCAGACAGCATCCGGCGTCTCCAGCGCCTGGTTCATGATCGCCTTGGTCTCCGCGATATGCTCCGCGCCGAACCAAGGGACGCGGTTCCTGGACAGCGTCATCTCGATGAAGTAGTTCAGCCAGGCCGGTTTGAGCATGCCCAGGACTTCGTTGGCCGCCTTGATGGAAGAGTAACGCAGAATCGTCACCGGCAGGCCATATTCGCGCATATAGGTCAGGCAAATCTGCTCGGACAGCAGCTTGGTCAGCGCGTAAATGTCGATGGGCGCTTGCGGACTTTCTTCGCTGAAGGTGGCGGGGCTGGTGACGAAGGGATTGTAGGTCTGGTAGGTGCTGGCAAGGACGAAGCGCTTGATCGGCGTCCGCGATGTCAGCGCGCCTTCCAGCAGACTCATGGTGGCGCGCGTGTTGACGTCGAGCATACGCTCCGAGGTCGAGCTGCCCTGCGGAATCTGCGCCGCCTGATGCAGGATGACATCGACGCCGTCGGCGGCCGCTCGAACGCGCTCGGCATCGGCAATATCCGCTTCGATGAGCTCTACGCCCAGCCGCGCCGCCTTGCCCGCCTGCGGGTCCTTGGGCATCACCAGGCCGCGAATTTCATAGCCGCGTCGCATCATCTCTTGAGCCAAGTTGGGTCCCACGCGTCCGCTTACGCCGGTTATCAGCGCTTTCATGCTGTGGCTCCCTCACGATGCTATGCTGTGCAAGTGTAATCGCTTATGTGGTCGCCGCGCCATAACGAAGCAAAGCGCGCCAGGGCAATCGCTTCAAAATATATTTTGCCACAGAGGCACAGAGCGCACAGAGTTTCGTATCTTTACTTGGCGATTGTCACAACAATCTGGAAATTGTAGGGTCGATTCTGTGCCGCGCGTAGACACTGCGGGTCAATCGCCCGCAAATTGAAGGTCGTATTTCACGGGCGACATACAATGTCGCCCCTACATTTTGTAATTTTTCGCAGCGAAGGACACGCAATGGTTTTGAAGCGATTGCCCTGCATAGCGCGCGTACGCATAATCCGAGATAACCGAAGATGGGAATCGGCAGTTTATTTCGGCTTGGGGCGGAAGGCCTTGATCCGGCTCTCGTCGGTCGTCAGATAGGCGCCTTCGATGAGGTCGATGCAGTAAGGGATAGCCGGCATGACCGCGTCCAGGCAGTCGCGGATGGCGCTGGGCTTGCCCGGCAAGTTGACGATCAACGCCCGGCCGCGCACCCCCGCCGTCTGCCGAGAGAGGATAGCCGTCGGCACGAATTGCAGCGAAACCTGCCGCATCAACTCTCCGAAGCCGGGCATCATCTTCTCGCAGACCGCCTCGGTCGCTTCCGGCGTGATATCGCGCCGGGCCGGCCCCGTACCGCCGGTGGTGACGACCAGGCTGCATGACTCATCGTCCACCATGCGGATAAGCGCCGCCTGTATCGCGTCCAGCTCATCGGGCACGACCAGCGGCACAGCCTGCCACTCGTTGCTCAGCACCTCGCTCATGTAGGCCTTGATGGCGGGCCCGCCCAGGTCTTCATAGACGCCGCGATAGGCCCGGTCGGAGACGGTCAGTATGCCGATTTTGGCGCGCATGGTTCGTCCTTTCTTGGTGGGAGATTCTACACTCTTGCCACCGAGTACAGTGAGTAAAATTGAGCCTTGTAGGGGCGACCAATCTGGTCAGCTGCAACTTGTGGTTTCGGGCTGTCGCCCCTTCATATGGATGCTTTAGCGAAATTTGCATTTCTTTCTTGATTCTACTTCTTTCTCTGCGTTCAAAATTGCAAGGGATTAGCGATTAGCGCCACCCTTGCGTATGGATTGACGACCCTATCTTAGCTATACTGTCGCGGATTAGGCAATGGGAGGCGGAGCGGAATCCATGAGCGAAAGCAAGGATCTGAAAGCGCTGGTCGAAGGCGATGACGGCATCAGCGTCCTGCGCGGCGGCGGGCTAAAGCGCGATTGGAACGGCATCCACTACAAAACGGGCTTGTCGAGCAAGAATGTCAACGCCAAGGAACTATCGATCAACGTTGCCACCATCCCGCCCGGCGGCGTGGCTTACGCGCATATCCACGTCGGCTTTGAAGTGATGCTCTATATCGTCGAGGGCGAGGTGCGCCATGAATACGGCGAGGGCTGCAAACAGATCGTCGACAATAGCGCCGGCGATTTCATCTTCATCGAGCCCGGCATCCCGCATGAAGTCTTCAACTTAAGCGACACTGAGCCGGTGGTGGCTTTTGTGGCCCGCTCAACCGCCGATGAGTGGGACAAGATCGTCGACTACGACCGCAACGCGACGGGGTAGTCGGAGTCCTCAGAGCAGAAGTATTCGCGCAGGCTGTTTAGGAATTCGGTTAGTGTTGTGAAGATTTCGTCAGCGACTTGCTGTTTGGTATTGGAATCTAAACCGACGGTCTTTGCGATCTTCTCAAAATTGTCGCTTCTACGGTGTGCTGCGCCTGTGGACCTGAGTGCCTGAATATTTCTTAGGCAGCTGATGAATCTCTCCGTATTCTCTAAATGATGATAATTCAGGAATTCTTCGAGTATTGAAATGCTTGCCTTTGCTTTTCCTCGCTCATCCTGTGCGCAAAAATCAGCTATCAGATTCTTCAATTGCTTAGAATTAATTGAATCCACCAATAACTTCGACAGAGACAACAGGATTTCATCAAGCTCTGACTGTTCTTGGGTGAGCGGGCGTCGCATAGTCGCGAGATGGTGAGAATCTGCGTCTCGCAAAGGCTTGAATAAATCCCAACCAAACGCATTTTGCCACGCCTCGCTAAGGGACCTGTACGAATGTATAAATCGCAATGCGCAATCTTCCGGGAGGCCAGGATCCAATGCCTCGTCAACGGTGGCGGGTAGCTGGGCGCGCAAATGTGAATCACTCATACGCCCTTCTGGTGGCACATTATGATCCTTCCAGTGTTTGTGTTCCGTATACGGCAAGTCGCGACCCAAGTCGCCCAGCCAGACGATCACAAAGTCAGGATTGTTGTTATCTATGTCCAGCCGCCATAAAGTGTTTCCGCATTTTAGTGATCCATCTGCTACAGAGTACTTGCTTGGTTCGTCACGGTACTTCTTTAGAACCCGTCGATTGAAGAAGACGGGTGTCAAGTATTCAGGCACGTCGTATTCCGCCGGCAATTCCAAATCTGTAGTCGCCGCACCGTGACTATATGGCGACGAGTAAGCAAGAATGTCGTTTTCAAGTTGGTCGACTCCAATGACAAAGTCCTCCAATACATTTACGGGCTCTTCGTCGTACGGCCATGCTCCGCACTTTTCGCGCGGCAAGCCACCGATAATTTTCTTTCCACGAAACCACGAATAGGTTTCTGGAGTGCCTTCAATTAAATCATGCCCATCAATCACCTTGAATTCAAAGCGATAGTCGTTGCTGGCAGCGCGTTGGAAACGCTGATTCTCTGGGATCTCGATTCTGTGCCCTGGTTCGTATCTTCGGTCAAAATAGACTACAAGCGACAAATCACGGGCGGCGAGAAACTGGCGTAATTCGAGTCGGCGGACATCTACGCGCCCATCAGAAAGTCTCGCAACATCTTTTTCGTTGCCTCCGGCGTCGAACTTTACGAAGCATGATCTTTTCTCGTCGAACCACAAGTTGTGATAGAGTCGGAATTCCTCTATCAGTTCAAGCTGTGCCGGCTTAAGTCCGCTGAAGCCTCGAACTACTATCAGTGGTTCAATATCAAATTTGTTGGGTCCGAACCGATGATACTCCCCTGTATCCTCGCCGGATTCGCGATCATAATCCCCGGTGAAACTTGTAACCGGATCGGATTCACGGTACTCCCATTTGGGCGAATCCATGACCGCAGCGATATGTTCATTTGGGACGAGGCCAGAGTACCAAACAAGCCTTTCGTAGCCTTTGCTCGTGTCGTTTCGGTAAACGGCAATCCACGGTTCTCTTGGTTTTCGACCTAGTTGCGGGATTACATTTTCCCGCCACTCCGTCTGCAGCAGCCGATCTACTTCGCTTTGAATTGCCATAAATCAGATTTCTCCGTGTCTCTGTGCCTTTGTGGCCATGTCCTTAACCCCGCCAGAAGGCCTCGTTCAAATACTTGTAGGCATTGTCCGGGAATAGTGTCACCACCGTACCGCCCAGCTCACGCTCAGCCAGTTCCTCAGCCACGCGCATGGCGCCGACCATCGCCGCAGCCGCGCTGATGCCCACCAGGTAGCCCTCTTCACGCGCCAGCCGCAGCGCCATGGCATGCGCCTCTTCCGTGCGCACGGACAGCTGGCGGTCGGCCAGGCGCCTGTCATAGATGCCCGGCTGAATGGCCGTCGCCATGTGTTTCAAGCCCTCCAAGCCGTGGAATGGCGAATCCGGCTCGACCGAGACGATCTGCACGGCCGGGTCATATTCCTTGAGCCGCCGGCCTGTGCCCATCAGTGTGCCGCTGGTGCCCAGGCCGGCCACGAAGTGCGTCGCCCCCCCGCGCGTCTGCCGCCAGATCTCCACGCCGGTGCCTTCGTAATGCGCCTGCCAATTGGCGGGGTTGTTGTACTGGTTGGCGTAGAAATAGCGCTCCGGCTCACGCGCGGCCAGGGCGCTCACCGCCTTTAGGGCGCCATCGGAGCCTTCCAGCGGGTCGGTGAATTCCAGATCGACATCGTAGGCGCGCAAGATAGAAACCCGCTCCGGACTGACATTCTCCGGCAGCATCAGCTTGACCTGATAATCTTTGGCGGCGGCGATCATGGCGTAGGCGATGCCGGTGTTGCCGCTGGTGCTATCGAGGATGATCTTGCCCGGGCGCAGCCGGCCATCGGCTTCGGCGTTGCGGATGATCTGGTAGGCCGCGCGGTCCTTGACGCTGCCGCCGGGGTTCTGCCACTCGGCTTTGGCTAGGACGCGCGCGTTCGCCGGCAGCCCCTGCGTGATGCGCCGAAAGCTCAGGAGTGGCGTATTGCCGATCTGCCGCTCGATATTCCGCGAGGAGTCTTCAATGTCAGCCAGTGATTCAAGGTCCGCCGCTATGGTCATAATCTGCTCAGTTCCCGCCTTTAACAAAAAAGCCAACTTGCAGGGTAGCGCCTCGCAGGCTTCCGATTGCCGGCGCCACGCTCGCCTCTGCCAGTTGACTTTGTGTTTCGCTCTTTGCTCTAGTGGCTGTTATCTCAGGCGGCTTGGCTCCCTGGTCTGACAACAGCAACAACAACGCTGAACCATGATGCGGATCTCCCGATCCTAAACGCTGGACGAGAGCATAACGACAGATGCGGGATCTGTCAATCGCTCCGCCCGGGTCAACCAGGGCAATCGCATCAAAGTTTTCACCACAGAGGCACAGAAGTAAGTGCAAGCAAGTCTTGTGAAAACTTTAGCCTTGTAAGGCTTGTCCGGTACTGTGACTCAGCTGCTTCTCGCTAGGCTTAGGCGAATACTCGACATCATTGCCACCGAGTACACCGAGTTTGATAGAGTACACAGAGGAAAGGCATCACTTTTAGACCACAGACAGAATCGGGGAACGTGTGGATCATCCTTTACTCGACCATCCGCCATATTTCCCGGAATCTCTCTGTGCACTCATATTTACTCTGTGCCCTCGGTGGTAAAAGTGTCGTGAATCCCTAAAAGCGCGGCGCCCACCCCAACAAACCGTATCGTCATCGGTATTTGAGTAGCGGACAAGCCTTGTAGGGGCGACCAATCTGGTCGCCCGCTGCCGCTGGAATGAGTGGTTTCGGGCTGTCGCCCCTACATATCGTCGCTTTAGCGAATTTTTCATTACTTTCCTGGTTCTACAGAGAACACAGAGATTAAGTTTGATAGGGGCAGAACTCCTCTAGAATCGACATACCAATGGATGAATATGTTTATCACAGGGTTCAAAATTGAAGTGCAATTTAACAATCATTATAATTGATAGTTTTCTCTGTGCTCTCTGTGATCTCTGTGGTTAGATTAAAGTTTGTATAAGGTTCGTAGTTCTCAGATCCATTTTGATGCGATTGCCCTGTCCATTGGCAAGGTAGCGAATGCCAGACCGCTTCTATTATGTTACACTCCATTCGCAACAATCACCGAAGCGGAGAAACAGATGTCGACATGAGACTTGCAGTATTCGCCGATATCCACGGCAACTTGCCGGCTCTGAATGCGGTGCTGGCTGATATGGAAGCCGCCGGCGACTTTGACCTGATCTGGTGCCTGGGCGACCTGGCGGCTCTTGGCGGGCAGCCGCATGAATGCGTAGCGGCGCTGCTGCAGTTGCGGGAGGCGCAGGGCGACGACAGATTCAAAATCATCGGCGGCAACACGGACCGCTACCTGGTCACTGGCGAGCGCATGCCCGCCAAAGCGGCGGAAAACGCGGATGACTTCGCCGCCTTGCGCGAAAGCAGCCAGCGCATGAATGCCGTATTCGCCTGGAATCTGCAGCAGTTGGACTGGAAGGACTATGACCTGCTGCGGCAGATCGGCGGCCGGGAATTGCGGCAGGATGTGCCCGGCTATGGAACAGTCATCGGCATCCACGCTGTTCCCGGCGATGACGAAGCGCTGTCCCTGCTGCCAGGCAGCGCCGACGAAGAAGCGGCCGACTCGCTGCTGGATAGGGCAGGGCGGTTGGCGCTCTGCGGGCACACGCACTTGGCGATGGATCGCGCAGTCGGCGCTTGGCGCGTCATCAATCCCGGCAGCGTCGGGCTGTCGTTCGGGCATCCGGGGCTGGCGGAATGGGCGCTGCTGGAATGGCGCGACGGCGCGCTGACGGTGGACCTGCGGCGCGTGCCCTATGATGTGACGGCGGCGCTGAATACATGGGAGGCGCTTGGCTATCCCGAGATTGAGTGGATACGACAGCGGCTGACCGGCTAAGCTTCAACCAGACGAATCGTCGGCCGGCGCAGCCAGAAGCCGATGGCGTAGAGCGTCATGCCGGCGGCGACCCCCAGCAGACAAATCAGCCACAGCAGCGTCACCGGCAGCAGCAGGTCAAGCTGGGCTGTGGACGCTACATCGCTGAGGTAAATCTGCAAGACGCCGCGGCAAACTTGCACGATGCCCGACAAGCCGACGCCAAAAGCCATCAGCCAGTAAGGCGCGTAGCCGGTCACGCGGTGATTATCGCCGCGCAGGGAAGCGGCGCCTTCGTTGACGAAGCCCAATACGACCGCCAGGCAGACCCAGCCGCCCAGCCAATCCTGCGCCGCCGACAAGTCGGTGTTGCGCATAGCTTGCGCGAGGCCCGGCTGGATGCTGAGCGCGCCCAGGAAGCCGCCGCCGACCAGCCAGAAAATCGTCGCCAGCGCGATCCAGTGCGAGGCCAGCGAGGCGTTCTCGTCGCGGTTGCGCAGGGCGCGGGCGCTGTGGCTGGCCAGCAGGATATAGCAAATGGCGACCAGCGGCGCCGCGGCCAGGCTGACTACCGCGGGCAAGAGCAGACGCCCCAGGCTGATCAAAGCCCCGCCCAGGCAAACCAGTAGCGCCGAAATGCGCAGACTGGCTTGCGCCCAATCGCGATCGAGGCGGCTGAAGCGCGGTATGAGCCAGAAGACGATGCTCAGGCTGCACAGAGCGAAGGCGACCTGGACTTGAAATGCCGCGTTCGCGTCGCCGAGCCGTTGGTCGGCCAGAACGGCCAGCGCCGAGCTGAGGGCAATCAGCAGCAGGCCGATCCGCCAGCAGCGCAGAAATGTCCTGGGCTCGCGTAGGCGCAGGTTGCGGGAAAGCAGGGCAAACAGCGCGACAGCCGTCAAGCCGTCGGCGGCTTTGAACTCAGCAAGCGCGCTGAGCACGAGAGTTGCGGCGACGAATGCCAGCCAGATCCGCCGCTGCCAAGCCAGCTCAGAACGGCTAAGCGTTTCGCCCGCCATCATAAGTCCCGCGGCTAGGTAACCGGTCAGCAGCAGCAGCTCAAATGACCGCGCGGCAATGGCGTCGATGATTGGCGCCCAACCGCCCAGCAGCTGCGCCGGCAGCTGATTCAGCGCTGACAGCAGCAAACTCCCCGCGTAGAGCAGCAGCAACGCGACCGTGAGATCTAGGTACTGATAGATGACTGCGCCGCGGGGCGAAAGTTGAATCATGCGGGCTTATCCGCCCCCGGCCGCCAGCCGATACACCTCGGGCCGGCCGTGACCGTAAATGTCCTCGCCGATGAATGCCAGTTCGTAGCGCGCTGCGACTATCGCCAGCAAGTCGCGGATGCCGACATTGTCGTCGCGGATGAGCGCGGGAAAGACCACGATCCAGGTGGGCGGTTCGGATTCCCACTCGGCGGTCAAGCGCGGCAGCACACGCTCGGCGCGGAAGTACCAGCGCCAGCCCTTGACCCAGGTGCCGGGCGCGGGCATGCCCGTCAGCGGATGCAGTTGCGGTGTGCTGTCGGTTTCGGGCAGGGCGAAGAGCGTGTCGCCGGCTACTTTGCGCTGGTTGAGCTCGGTTGCCAGCGACTGAAATTCGTCGTAGGCCAGGATGGCCCCGGGCCCGAGCGGACTGTGCAGATAACTGGCGGCGCCGGTCCATAACCAGCCGATGCCGATGCCGATGCTCAGGCCAGCCAATATCAGACGCGGCGTATCCCAGGCGCGCCAATTGGGCAGTGCGGGCAGCGCCTTCGCCAGCACGATGCCGGACATGACCGCCGCGAAGGGCAGGTGCCCCATGGCGTGGATTTCGCCGAAGCGCGGATAGAGCACAATCAGCGCGGACAGCCAAATCAGCGTCAGCAGCAGCCGCCTGCCCGCCCAGCGCAGCGCCAGCAGGACGAAAGGGAAAACCAGCGCATTGCTCAGCAGCAGCTTGCGCAGCAAGTCGCCGTCCAGCGGCTCGCCGTCCATCAGGCCGCGCAGATTAAAGGTCCAATTCCAGTAGATGTAACTTTCCAGCGCGCCTTGGGCCAACAGCGTCAGCCATTGCAGCATGGGCAGCAGCAGCGCGCCGACGGCGAAGAGTAGCGCGGTCTTCCAGTTGCGCTCGCTCAGCAGCAGCCAGCAGCCCGCGATAGCGACAGCCAGCCAGGCATGCTGCTTGAACAAGGTCGCGGCGCCCATCAGCAAGCCCATGAGCAAGACCTGCCGCGGCGAGGGTCGCTCGGCGTTGCGGAAGTAAATCAGCAGGGCGGCCAGCAGGCAAAGCGCTAGCAGCGTATCGAAGTAGAGCATGACATTGCCGTAGACCGGCTCCCACCAAGCCCAGACCAAGGCGGCCAGCAAGCCGGCCGATGCTGTGCCCGCCAGCCTTTGCGCCAGCCAGTAAATCATGACAGTCAGCGCGGCCACCAGCAGCGTATTCAGCAGCTTGACCAGCAGGGCCGGGTCGATGTTCAGCAAGCGCTGGGCGGCCGCCCCCAGCAGCGAACTGCCCGGCGCGTGCTGCTCCCAGATGGCGTCGAATAGCGCGCTGCCCTGGTTCATCATCCAGGGAATGGCGACCTGGCCTGAATGCACGGCCGGCGACAGCCAAAAGAGATGGGTGAGAACTTGCGCGATGAGCAAGAGTATCAGCAAGCGGCGCGCCAAAAGGTTCGACTCCCTGCCGGTGGACTAGGTCAACATCCTAGCAGACGGTCAGGAAACCTGTCTATGTCAAGCAGCCGCGCCACAGCTATGCAAAGCCCGCCTGCAAGCGCTTGCGAGCAGCGCGATTTGCGCTACAGTATCGGCAACTATAACGCTTAATTTCCAGGGCGCTGCGATGGACGCGCTTTCCGACAACTACTTCGACCTGGGCCTGCGCCTGCTGGAAGCGGACGAATTCGCAGACGCGGTCGCCATGTTCGAGCGCGCCATCAAACTCGGCTTGGGCGACTTGGCCGCCGTCTATCTCTGCCGCGCCGAAGCGTTGAGCGCGCTGGGGCAGTGGGATGCCGCCGAGCAAAGCGTCAACCAGGCGCTGCAAATCGAGCCCTACTTAGCCGCCGCCTACAATGAGCGCGGCCAGATCCGGCTGGAGCGACGCGATACGGACCCGGCCATCAACGATTTCACCATGGCGATTCATATCGAGCCCGAATTTGAAGCGGCTTATCTGAATCGCGCGCTGGCTTATGAATCAAGGCGCCGCTATGCCGAGGCCGAGGCCGACCTGACACGCGCGCTGAAGCTGAACCCGCAACTGACCGCGGCCTACGAGATTCGCGGGCGCACGCGGGCGGCGCAATTCAAGTACGACGAAGCCATCGCCGATCTGAGCTATTACCTGCGCAGCGGCGGCGGCCGCGACTACGACAACCACAGCGAAACCCAGGGCTACCTGCTGATTCTGCGCGTCCAGCGGCTGCTGTGGCGTCTGATTCCGCGGCGGGGGCGGCGGGGTTAGTAGAATCTGTTGCAAATCTCATGCCAGTTGAGTACTCTTGAGTTGCAGCCAAGTTCATAATGAGAGTCTACTCAAAGTTTGGAGAGCAGGTCGATGAAAGCCCCGCCGCCAACCAAGACGCTGGTAGAAGAATTGACTGAAGAAGAAACCGCTCAAGCGGAATTTCTTCACGATATCCGAGTCAGCCTGGAAGAGATGAAGAATGGCAAAGTTCTGCCGGCTGAAGAAGCGCTGCAACTGATCGAGCTTGGCTTGGACGACGATGAGCTTGAAAGTCGTCTACCCCAATAGATTCACCAAGCAAGCAAATCGTCTTGCCCGCAAGCGCCCTTCGTTAGTCGAAGAGCTTCGCGTTCTCCACGAGCGACTTGCAAAGGGAGAAAAGCCTGGTGTGCGCTTGGTGGGCGCGGACGCCGCAGTATATAAAATCCGGCTCGCAAATCCGTCCGGGCAAAGAGGGAAGTCAGGCGGATTCCGCGTCGCCTACCATGTTGGTAGAGACCAGGTTACTTTGCTCGCTATCTGTTTGAAGCCCAAGTGCGATGAGGTCAGGCCACATGAAATTCGACGGATACTCAGACGCCTCGAACTGGTATGACTTGTGCTCGACGGTCGGTTGCCGCTTCGTCCAGTCTAGGTTTGCGGGTCGGGCGGGATGTGGTCGCTCCAAACCTTAAAGAACTCGGCTTTGAGCAGTTCAAAGCGCCGGACCAAGAACTCCTCAAATTCACGTTTCTTTAGTTCTAATGACGGCATTTGACTAGCTGAACAGACGAGAAGCTTCTCATGCGATTCTAGTGTAGCATGATACTGTATCGAACCCAGTTTTCCTTCCCTTTGCAGCCGTTTGAGGTACTCAACAAACGTGAGGTCGCCGTAGTCGACAAAATCGTCTTGCGCCATTAGTGCCATGTTGCCTATTGAGTTAATGGGTCCTTTCATACCGTGATAATGGCTAGGCGGTGAAATCAAGCGGGAAACTGGGACAATATGCAGAACATGAAAACCTTTAGATTCCTGTAACCTTGATACGAAGACATAGCGCAAGAAAAGGTACTCTGAATAGTCGTCTTTCACATAACTGTTGGAGTGTACACGGGTTCTTAGATGGCCTTCATGCCAGATGTTCAACACCTGTTCCCATGTGTTTTTCGTCTGCATAGTCTCCAGATATGCATTTGAAGCCAGAATCTCGCGCAGCCTGTTATCTCCGGATCCTTTCCATGACTCCTGTATGATATCGAAAAGATAGTGCATAGGCAGGCTTTTGCTCAAAGTAACACGACTGTCCATCCATCCGTCAAGCTCTGACAGATCGTTTGGATCGTAGCGCACTCGAAATGCCGCCGCGACCATAGAAACAATCTGCAAGTCGCTATGAAAATACGGGAGCTTGTTACTGTCAATCCGCTGACATGACAATACCGGGTGCATCACTTGATAGACGAATTCAACGGATTCCAAAAGGCATTGTTCGAGTTTGGATAGTTCCAGTCCGCGCATTTCGTCGGGAAGCCGTTTTACATCTTTGTCGGCAACCCCTGTTCCTACACTGGCCGACAATAGGTTGAAGCCGACTGGGCTCGGAGCGTCTGGTTTAACCGGCTTGAAGAAGGCTTGATACTTGCGAGTGAGACATTGCCCCAGCCCAAAGACGTATTCAAAAAGCGTGTATTCTCGCGAAAGGCGAGATGCTTCGTTCGGTGCCGCGATAGCAACATCCAGATTGAATCCATGTTTCTGTAGTTCGGCGTACTTTCTCCATATGGCGTCGATGATTTCTAGATTTGCGATTTGGTATCGATAATCAAGCCACTGTGCAGCATAAATCTCATAGCGGGACAGTCTTATACCTTGCGTATTCAAGAGCGTGAAAATATGCGCAAGCTCGCTGGATGGACCGGCGAATATGATCACAGGCACTTCTACAGTTGCAATGTCAGATGTCTTGCGGATTGAGTCAAGGAATGTCTGGACCCGCTTGTGGTACATACATTCGGTGTCTGTCAACTCCCGTCGAGCAATGAAATAGTCGTATGAGTCCTCATCTAACTCAAGCATGTCGCGAAGCAATTTATCAGTAAGACCGATAGCACTCCAACCGTCTGCTTCAGCAAAACCTGGTCTATCCCAAATCCAATCTCGAATCATATCTCTAATCTTAGAGACATTTGTTTCTTCGGTACAATCAATGTCAGACCATTCATTTAAGCTATGCGCGACTTCGAGGACTAACTCATCGGCAATCTCGGTAGCACGAAATGAACTGTTTGGTTGACTAGAATATTTTCTTAAGGTTTGCGTCCTCTGCAAGCCATCAATTAACTTGAACTGAAGCTGCGTATCAGTACTATCGCTATCTTGGGCCAGTAAAAGCGATCCAAATGGGAAGCCATTCTTGATGGATGTAATCAGATCTTCTTGTTTCTGTCTTGACCAAACTATCCTGCGTTGGAATTCCGGTATTGTTACTCTTTTGTTTCCACGCGGTTCTATTTCTGTCGCGTCGACAAGTTGCTCGACGGTCCAAGTATCATATCTAGTGTATCTTCCGATCAAATTCATCGCTCTTGCACTTTCTATCCGATCCAAATAAAGCGCGAGAACCACCCTCGCGCTCGCCTCACACAATTCGATCACAACTGTTAGGGATTGTCAAACCAACGGGAGTGCATGGGAGTCGAACCCACCAGCGCCTGCTCTGCGCAACCGCCCACCGATTTTGAAGACCGGGGCATCCACCGGGACGCATCCACCCCCTCGACGCCCCACGATTATACCCGCTCGCCCGCCCATCCCTCAAGCCGAAACGCCCTGTATCCCCGCCGCCGTCGCCGCTATTATTGCCGCAAGATAAAATCCATTACAATTAGAGGAGGGCATGATGCCCGCATACTTGATCGTGCGCGCCAAGGTGAGCGACATGCAGCAATATCAGGAGTACATGAAGCTGACGCCCGCTATCGTCGAGAAATTCGGCGGGCAATTCATCATCCGCGGCGGCGAAAAAGTCGTGCTCGAGGGCCCGCAAACCAGCGACCGCATCGTCATGCTCAAATTCGACAGCGTCGACGCCGCCCGCCGCATGTACAACTCAGACGAATACCAGGCGGCCATCAAAGTCCGCCAAGGCGCCGCCGAAGCTTCGTTCATTGTGATGGAAGGTCTGGAGTAGCAATGACAGCGAACGAACTCAATACGCTCGCCTGTTTGCCCCCATCCCCCAGCCCCTTCCCCCATAAAGAGGGAAGGAGAGCTAAAGATAGTGAGACCGTAAACGGCGACGAAAGTCCCTCCCTCCTTGTGGGGGAGGGATTTAGGGTGGGGGCATCATGAAAGTCATCCTCTTTGATATTGACGGCACGCTGCTCATCAGCCGCGGCATCGGGCGGGAGGCCAAGCGCCGCGCCATGCAGGAGTGCTTCGGGGTAACCGGCGACCTGGACAGCCACGTCTTTGGCGGCAAGACCGACTGGGGCATTCTGGCCGATTTGCTGGCGCCGCACGGCTATTCCAGCGCCGATATCGGCCGCGACATGCCCACATACGAAGCGGTGATGGCCCGATATATGCGCGAGATCAGCGGCAGCTACACAGCCGACCCCTGCCCCCATGCCATGGAGCTGGTCCAGGCGCTGCGCGGGCGCGACGATATTCTCATCGGCTTGGTGACCGGCAATACATCGCTGACGGCCGCCATCAAGTTGGAGATGGCTGGCTACGCGCCGGATTGGTTTGTCATCGGCGCTTACGGCAACGAATCGCCCCAGCGCGACGACTTGACGCGGCTGGCGCGGCAGCGGGCGGGGGCGCACCTGGGCCGCGATCTCAACGGCGCCGAGCTCATCGTCATCGGGGATACGCCGGCGGATATCCAGGCGGCGCGCGCTATTGACGCCGTGGCTGTCGCCGTCTGCACCGGCTATGCCAAACGCGACAAGCTCATCGGCAGCGACCCCGATTTCTTGCTGGCTGATTTGAGTACGTTTATGGAGTTGGTGCTGAACTAAGGCGCGAGGCGGCCCGTGCAGATACGCACGCCCAAGAAGTATCGCGGCATCCAACGGCGCAGCATTGTCAGCTGCCGCCGCTTGACCTTCTATCTGCTGATGCTCGCCCTGATCTTCATCGGCATCGGCGTGGCGCTGAATCGGGAGGTATTCGCGCCGGTTGTGCAGCAGGCGCTCTTTGGCGCCATCCGCGCATTGGAAGATCGGGCGGCTGTCTTGTCCCTGCCCGAGCCAACGCCGACCAAGGACCCGCGCAATCAGCTGATCGAAGCCGACAATTACTGGCGGCGGGGTTCGCTGGGCAACGCGACTGGCCTGTATCAAGAGATTGCGCCGGCGCTGCCCAACTCGGTTGAAATTTATCGCCGCATCGCCCTGGGGCTGATCAACAGCAGCCGCTATGCCGAAGCCGCCGAGTTTGCCGAGCGCGCCATCAATGCCGACCCCTTCAACCCCGAAGCCTGGGCCATCCACGCTTGGGCGCTGGATTGGCAGCGGCGGGCGAAAGAGGCGCTCGTCAGCGCTTTGCACGCCCTGGAGCTCGACCCGGATAACAGCCGCGCGCAAGCCTATCTGGCCGAGATATACCTGAGCTTGGGGCAAGCCGAACGCGGCGAAGCGCTGGTGGACGAATTGCTGCTCAATGACCCCGAAAGCGCCGAGGCCTATCGCGCGCGCGGCCTCATCCGCCAGGAATACCGCTACGATTTTGATGGCGCCCGCCAAGATTTCCAGACCGCCTATGGCATGGCGGACAACATGAATCTCTACGCGGTGGACATCGCCATCCTGGAGAGCAACCTGCGCAATTATGAGGTGGCGCTGGACTTCCTCAACGATGTGCTGGAAGCCAACCCCAGCAACGAAGCCGCCTTGCTGCTCATAGGCAAGGGGCATTGGGGCGCCTTTGGCAATCCGGCGCAGGCGCAGCGCTACTTGCAAGATTGCGTCGATTTTAATGCGGAGAATCGGGAGTGCCACTTCTGGCTGGGCTATATGCAGAACAAGCTGGGCTCTATCGACGAAGCGGCGCTGTCCTTTGAGCGCGCCATCGAGCTGGGCAGCCAGAATCCGCAGCACTATTATTGGGCGGGTTTCTCACAGATTCTGCTGGGCGATTGCGCGCGCGCGCTGGATTATCTGGGGCCCGGCTTGCGCTTGGCGCTGGAAGGCGGCTATCAGCAATTTGCCGCCGATATCGAGACGGTCATCCCCCAATGCGAGCCGAGCTTTGCCGGCCGGGCAGCCGCCTCTCAGAGCGAAGCCGCCACTGACGATGCCTGATTGCCCCGCCGCAATTTTATCCAGAGCAATCTCATCAATATATTTTTCACCACAGAGGAACCGAGAGCACAGAGATTAAGTTTTTTCGGGACAAAACACCTCTAGTTGCGATATACATATGGATGAATATGCCTATCACAGGGTACAAAATTGAAGTGCAATTTGACAGCAAATATAGATGATTGACTTTTCTCAGTGCTCTCTGTGTCTCTGTGGTTATATTAAAGTTAGTATTAGGTTCATAGTTTCGCAGATACTTTTTGATGCGGTTGCTCTGAATTTAATCGGCTTCGCCCAGCTCAAAATAGCGCAGGCTGGCTTGCATATCGGCGATGCGATCCATTTCCAGCACCAGCACCGGATCAGCGGGCAATTGGCGTAATTGCGGCAGGATCCGCGCGTAGTCCAGGACGCCTTGTTCCCAGTCAAAGCCGTAATGTTCATCCATGACGCCGTTGTTGTTGTTCATATGCACTTCGATGACCCAGGGGCGCATGGTATCCAGCCAGTTTTCCAAGCTGATGCCGGGGTCGGAGAATAGTGTGGCGTGCCCGACATCGATACAAGCCTTCAAACAGGGATGATCGAGCTCGCTCAAGAGGTTGCCGATGATGGTCGGGTCGAATTCCCACATATTCTCGATGGCGACCACGACATCATAGGCTTGGGCGTAATCGCCGAGCGGACCCCAAAAATCTACATTCCGTTGGTGCCAGCCCTGCCGATAAAAGTCATTGTGCAGCAGGCCGATGTAATTGGCGTGGAAGACGACTTGCTTGACGCCCAGGCCCGCGGCGATGCGTATGACATGCTCGTAGCGGCCATAGGTCACCATATTGATGCGTTCATCCGGGCTGCCGGAGGTCAAATCCATAAAGGGACCGTGCATCGTCAGCGGGCCGGGCACATCGGCGACAGCGGCTTTGTATTCCTTGTCCAGTTTGCGCCAGTCGCCATCGAGGATCTGCGGCACGGAGAAAGCCATGAACTCGATGCCCAAGCCGCGCTGGCAAGCCAATTCAACGCATTCATAAAAGTTGCCTATGCCGGCGCTTAGCGATACCTGATCCTTCATGAGCTTCTTTCTGTCCGTTGCGGCGCGGCCATCCTGTGTATAAGAGACGAGGGTGCGGAACTGCGAGTTCAATACTATTATCAGCTTACATCAGGGGACGCCGTCATCGCAAGACTGTCCGCTTGGGGCAGTGGGGAATATTGTGGATATAATTCCCCTGGCGTTCATGACACAGTTTTTCCGCCACAGAGTTGCATGTAGGGGCGAGCCTTGGCTCGCCCGATTGTGGAACGATGCTGTGCTGGGCGAGCCAAGGCTCGCCCCTACAAGGCTAGATTTTTCGCATGACTAACTTGGTTTTTCTGAGCGCACAGAGCAATGTAGGGGCGATTCTGTGAATCGCCCGCCATCCCCCCTACAGATTTCGATTGCTGATAATAAATTGATGACGGCGCCATTTCCATTTGAAGCGATTGTCCTCAAGACAGCCTGCGGCAGGCTCTGTCTTTGCAGCCTGCCGCTTGTCGTTTACCATCGCCCTTGAAGGAGTAACTTCTAACGATGAGTCCCGCGCGCATCCTGGTGATACTGCCCGCCTACAATGAGCGGCTCAACATCGCGCGTACGGTGGACGCAATCCGCGCCGAGATGCCGCAGGCGGATATCCTGGTCATCAATGACGGCTCGGCCGATGACACCGCCGCCGCAGCGGGAGAGGCCGACGCCCGCGTGCTGAATATGCCTTACAACGTGGGCATCGGAGCAGCGGTGCAGGCTGGCTTCCAATTCGCCGAGGTCAATGGCTACGACATCGTCCTGCGCAACGACGGCGATGGACAGCACGCGCCCGAAAGCAATCGCGCCTTGCTGGCCGCCTTACAGGCACACGCTGTCGATGTCGTCATCGGCTCCCGCTTCATCGACGGGCAGGGCGACTACGGTACGCCCGTCCTGCGCCGCTTGGGCAGCGCAATCCTGGCGCGCTTGTTGTCGTCGATCGTCGGTCAGCGCGTCACCGACCCGACCTCCGGCTGCTCGGCTTATAATCGTCGCGCCATCAAGCTGCTGGCGCAAATGTACCCGCACGATTACCCGGAACCGGAAGCCATCGTCATTCTTCACCGCGGCGGCTTGCGGCAAATGGAAGTGGCGGTCCGGATGATGCCGCGCCAGCACGGACGCTCCTCCATCACGGCTGGGCGCTCGGTGTATTACATGATCAAGGTCATCTTGGCGATTCTGATCAACCTGCTGCGGCGCCCGCCGACGCTCTGAGCGACCTCCTTTTGCAAGCCTCAAGTCACGCCGAATTATCGAAGCAAGATTCGATTTGTCATTTCTGAGGATTTACGTGTATAATTGCGCTGCCAATTTACCATTTCTGACAAATTACAGGCATAGGAAGGCAAGACCATGAGACTCAAACTTTCTGTATTGGCGTTCTTGTTCATCGTCAGCACGCTCTTCGGCGGCGTTGGCGTGGCGCAAGACACCAGCGAAGTTACCATTCTTTATTGGCAGGCGGTTTCGATCCTGAATCCGTACCTCTCCGGCGGCACCAAGGACTTTGACGCGGCCGCGCTCATCGTCGAGCCGCTGGCCAGCATCGCGCCTGACGGCACTTTGGTGCCCGACTTGGCGGAATTCATCCCGACGCTGGAAAATGGCGGCGTATCCGAAGATTTGACTTCAATAACTTGGAAGCTCAAGGATGGCTTGGTCTGGTCGGATGGATCGCCGGTTACTATTGATGATTTGATCTTCACTTGGCAATACTGCACCCACGAAGAAGGCGGCTGCTCGACCAAGCATTTCTACAATGACGTCGTCAGCATGGAAGACATTGGCGGCAACCAGATCAAGATCACCTTCGGCGTTGCCAAGCCCAATCCCTATGACCCCTTCGTATCGCAAAACGCGCCGATTTTGCAGCAGGCGCAATTCGCCGATTGCATGGGCGCCAACATGTCGGCCTGCACCGAGCAAAACTTCGCGCCCATCGGCACTGGCCCCTTCATGGTGGATGAATTCCGTCCCAATGATGTGGTCACCTACCTGGCCAACCCCAATTACCGCGAAGAGGGCAAGCCGCATTTCGATCGCGTCGTCTTTAAGGGCGGCGGCGATGCTGAATCGGCCGCGCGCGCGGTCTTGGAAACCGGTGAAGCCGATTACGCCTGGAACCTGCAGATTTCGCCCGCCGTTCTCAGCGGTATGGAAGCTGCCGGCAACGGTAGCGTAGTTGTGGCTTTCGCTTCTTCGGTCGAGCGCTTGATGCTGAACCAGGCTGACGTCAGCCCGGACAATCCCAATCGATCCATCGTCATGGGCGGCGACAACCCGCATCCCTTCTTGACGATTCCGGCAGTCGCCGATGCCATGTCGCTGGCGATTGACCGCGACATCATCGCCGGGCAGCTTTACGGCGCTGGTGGGCAGCCGGCCTGCAACATCGTGAACGGACCTCCCGTCAACGTGTCGGAGACATACCTTGGCTGCTCGCAAGACATTGATGGCGCAAACGCCATTCTTGATGAAGCTGGCATCGTCGATACCGATGGCGATGGCATCCGCGAAGCAGACGGCGTTCCCTTGAGCGTACAGTATCAAACCTCGACCAACGCCGTGCGCCAGAACACCCAGGCGCTGATCAAGCAGTGGTGGGGCGAGATTGGTATCGACACCGAGCTGCGCAATATCGACGCGGCGGTCTTCTTTGGTGGCGACCCGGCCAGCCCCGATACCTACCAGAAGTTCTACAGTGACGTGCAGATGTTCACCAGCGGCACCAGCGGCCCCGATGCCGAATCCTTCCTGGTGCGCTGGATCTGTGGCGCGGATCCCAACCCCGACAACGGCTGGCTGGGGCGTAATGTGCCGCGGCACTGCAACCCTGATTACGACGCGCTCTACGACGAGCTGACGAAAACCGGTGGCGTGGAAGCGCGCGCGGCAATCGTCCGGCAGATGAATGACCTGCTGATCGAAGGCGGCGCCCTGATTCCGCTGGTCTTCCGCGGCAGCGTCTCCGCCCACAGCAATTCCTTGGCCGGCGTTGACATGAACGGCTGGGACTCGGAAATGTGGAACGTGCAAGACTGGCATCGCGCCGATATGTAAACCGGCTCGATAACTGAGCAACTCCTTAAGAGGCGTGCTGCGGCGCGTCTCTTTTTTTTCACCATAGAGTTGCCTTGCCCAGTTTTCCGCAGGCTCGCTCAATCACCGCTTGCCGCCGCGCAGGGAAATGTATCCTTTTCGGTTGAAACAAATTCTTTACCAGCGAGGACACCGAGGAACTCAATAGAAATATGACATATTCTTTGTGTGCTTTGTGCCTTTGTGACTTTGTGTCTTTGTGGTGAAATTGATTTCAACCGAATTCGATACATTGCCGCCGCGCATTATCCGAGTTGCAGAATCTAATAGTTCTTCGGTATAATCGTTTTGCTTTGCAAATTTTTCCTGTTCAATCTATCAGCGAGGAAAACATGAAAACCAAGCTCACCCTTTTACTGATTGTCGTTATGGCGCTGTCGTCCTTTGGCGGCATATCCATAGCCCAAAGTGAAGATACCGTGAACATCCTGTTCTGGCAGGCGGCGTCTCACCTCAACCCCTACCTTGGCAACGGCACCAAAGAATTTGAAGCTGCCGCGCTCGTGCTGGAGCCGCTGGCGCGCTACGACCCCGATGGCGTCATGGTGCCTTGGCTGGTTGACGAGATTCCCACGGTCGCCAACGGTGGCGTCGCCGAAGACCTGACGTCCATCACCTGGACACTGAGCGAAGGCATCACTTGGTCGGACGGCAGCCCCTTGACCGCCCACGATGTTGTCTTCAGCGGCGAATTCTGCATGAACCCGGATACCGGCTGTACTGTGCTTTCGCAATTCGCCAATGTGGATTCCATTGAAGCGCTGGACGACCTGACGGTTCGTATCAATTTCGATTCGCCCAAGCCCTTCCCCTACGGCGCTTTCGTCGGTTACTTCACGCCCATCATCCAAAAGGCGCAATTTGGGGATTGCATGGGTGTGGCTGCGCTGGGCTGCAACGAGCAGAACTTCGCCCCGATTGGCACAGGACCCTTCGTGGTTGAGGACTTCCGCACCAACGATGTCGTTACCTACACCGCCAACCCCAACTACCGCGTAGAGGGCCAGCCGGCATTCTCCCGCGCTGTATTCAAGGGCGGCGGCGATGCTGAATCGGCCGCGCGCGCCGTATTGGAAACCGGTGAAGCCGATTATGCCTGGAACCTGCAGATTTCGCCCCAGGTCTTGAACGCGATGGAAGCGGCTGGCAACGGCACGGTTGTCGTCGCCTTTGCCACTAACGTTGAGCGGCTGATCATAAATCACACCAATCCGGACCCGATGTTGGACAGCGATACCCGCTCGGTATGGATGGAAGACGGCAGCAATGGCCACCCCTTCCTGCAAGTTGACGCGGTGTGGATGGCCATGTCGAAGGCGATCAACCGTGAAGTGATCGCGACCCAGCTTTATGGCGCCGGTGGCGTCCCGGTTTGCAACGTCCTGCCTGGTCCTCCCATCTATGCATCCACCAACAACGATGACTGCTTGACGCAAGATGTCGATGCTGCCAACGCCATGCTGGATGAGGCTGGCATCGTCGATAGCGACGGCGACGGCATCCGCGAATACGACGGCATCCCGCTCAAGGTGAGCTACCAAACTTCGACCAACGCCGTGCGCCAGAATACCCAGGCGCTTATCAAGCAGTGGTGGGGCGAGATCGGCATTGAGACCGAACTGCGCAACATTGACGCGGCCGTCTTCTTCGGCGGCGATATCGCCAGCCCGGATACCTATTCGAAGTTCTACACCGACATCGAGATGTACACCAACGGCTCCAACGGTACGGACCCCGAAGCGTATATGGGGAACTGGAGCACCAAGGAAATCGTTGGCCCGCACAATAGCTGGAACGGCTCGAACATTCCGCGCTGGTACAATGAAGACTACGACGGGCTTCTCGAGCAGATGGCGAATACCGCTGTCCTGGAAGAACGCGCCGAGTTGGCGAAACAAATGAACGACATGCTGGTCCAGAATGGCGTGATGATTCCGCTGGTTTATCGCGGCAGCGTCTCCGCCTTTAACAACTCGGTTTCCGGCGTCGCTATGAACGCCTGGGATTCCGAACTCTGGAACATCGCCGATTGGACGCGCATGTAGCGTCTGCTATTCCTGGTCCCTTCCCCCTTTCCCGGGGGAGGGGATAATTCTTGATTTGAACTACAGAGGGCGCAGAGAAGTGAATGATGGGAGCGCGACGGAACAGCAGGATCCGCTGACAAATCAGGTCATTGACGCGGCCATTGAAGTGCATCGACGCTTTGGCGGGGGTCTTACGGAGTGGCAATATGGAGAGACGTTTTGCATTGAACTCGAACATCGTCAACTTGATTATGAGAGGCAGAAACTACTCGATGTAGACTATCGCGGACGCAAAATAGGTACATTTAGGCTTGATGTCATCGTAGAGAATGAGGTCATTGTGGAATTGAAAAAAGTTAAGGAGTTCGCTCCGGAACATTCAAGAAAGTTTATTTCGGGTTTGAAGATCACCGGACTGACGCGCGGATTGCTGATTAATTTCAATGTGAGACAATTGACAAAGGGTGGCATAAAGCGATTTGTGAATTTTGAATAATCTCTGTGTTCTCTGTGATCTCTGTGGTTAAAATTCTTGTCGCGAGGAGTGAATAATGGGACAGTACATTGTACGAAGGCTCCTGACCGCAATACCTACAATACTTGTAATCAGTTTTATTATTTTCGCAGTGGTTGATTTATCCCCCAGCGACCCGACTGGCAACCTGCCCTTGACCATACCGCCCGAGGTGCGGCAGAAAATCCGCGAAGCCCTGGGCGCTGACGATCCCTTTGTGGTCAAATACGTCAAGTGGCTGCAGCAATTCTTCATTTCGGAGCCGCTGAATCTGCTCGAATCAGCCTTCGGCATCACGCTGCCGGGCTCGGAAGATCGCGTGCGCGTCATCTCCTGGGCCACGCGCGGCCCCGTCATCGACATCATTGCCGAGCGCCTGCCGCAAACGCTTTGGGTGGTGGGCTCGTCGTACATACTCGGCGTACTGATCGCCGTGCCGGTCGGTGTTTTTTCCGCCTATCGACAGTATTCCATCTTCGACCAGGTCGGCACCTTCCTGATGATGGTCGGCTTCTCCGTGCCCACCTTCTTCACGGGCTTGATGTTCATCATCATATTCAGCGTGAATCTCAAATGGTTCCCATCGGTGTACGACACCACCCTGGTAGTGACGGATATCGAAACGCTGCAGCTGCAACTGCGGCAGATGTTCATGCCGGTGACGGTGCTGACGCTGTATACCACGGCGCAGATGAGCCGTTATACCCGCGCCTCGACCCTGGAGAATTTGCAGCAGGATTATATCCGCACCGCGCGCTCCAAAGGTTTGACCGAACGCGTGGTGGTGACGACGCACGCCGTGCGCAACAGCTTGATCCCGGTCGTCACGCTGATCGCGCTGGGCATCCCTGGTATCTTCGCCGGCGCGCTGATCACCGAGCAGATCTTCCGCGTGAATGGCATCGGCCAATATCTAATCATCGCCATTCAAGGCGGCGACCTGCCAACGGTGCAGACGGTCACCTTCATTTTCGCGGTGCTGGTGGTCGTGTTTAATATCGTAGCCGATGTGCTCTACGGTATACTCGACCCGCGCGTAACGTATTCTTAGCCGCTCGGCAGGGCTACCGCGCGGACTCGTAACTACAAAAGCCTTTGGCGAATAGCTTCGACAGTTCGAGATTAATGACGATTTAATGGGCTGAGACTATGACGACAATAGCGAATACGAAACCCAAAAATCTGGACACGGAAGAACTGCAGCAAGCGCGAACCTTCGCCGGCGACGCCTGGCGGCAGTTCCGCAAGCACAAGCTGGCGCTGGTCGCCATCGCCGTCCTCGCGGTGATTATTCTGGGTGTGCTTATCGGTCCCTTTTTCTGGACGATCGAGCCCGAGTACATCGACATCGCCGCTTCTTACCAGGTGTCATCGCCAGAGCACCCCTGGGGCACGGACAGCCTGGGGCGCGATACCCTGGCGCGCGCGCTGCAAGGCGGACGCGTATCCCTGATGATTGGCATTTCCGCCATGTTTGTATCCATTTCCATCGGCACAATTATCGGCTTGGCCTCTGGTTATTTCCGCCGCCTTGATAACCCGCTGATGCGCATGACCGACATTTTCATCGCGCTGCCACAGCTGCCATTGCTGCTGGTGCTGATGATGCTCTTTCGCGAGCCGCTAAAAGCTAGCTTCGGCGTGGAAGGCGGCGTCTTCCTCTTGATGGTCGCTGTGATAGGCGGCTTGCAGTGGATGCCGACGGCGCGCCTGGTTCGCGGCGAGGTGCTGACCGTGAAGTCGCGCGAATTCATCACGGCGGCCAACGCGGTCGGCTCCCAGGATGGGCGTATCCTGCGCGCCCATGTGCTGCCCAATGTCATGAGCCCGATCATTGTCGCCGCCACCTTCAGCGTGGCCGCCGCCATCATCACCGAATCGGCGCTGTCTTTCCTGGGGCTGGGCTTCCCGCCGGATTTCCCGACCTGGGGGCGGCTGCTCTTTGACGGCAAAGATTATCTGACCATCACCTGGACGCTGGTCTTCTGGCCCGGCATGTTGATTTCGATGACCGTGCTCTGCGTCAACTTCATCGGCGATGGCTTGCGCGACGCGCTGGATCCGCGCCTGCGGAAATAGGCTGGCATCCGAGGATTTACGTCTCGTGGGCGAGGCAACGACCCATGCCCTACATCAAGCAAATCACCCTCGACCAAGCCAGCGGCCTGCTAAAACGCGAGCTGGAAAAGGCGGTGGCGCGCGCCGGACGCGTCTGGAACATCGTGCAGATCATGTCGCTCAACCCCCGCGTGATGAAGGCGTCGATGGAGATGTACGGCGCTGCTATGTTCGCCGAATCGCCGCTCTCGCGTCAGCAGCGCGAAATGCTGGCGGTCATCGTCAGCGGCGTGAACCACTGCGATTACTGAATCCAGTCCCACGCGCATGACCTCCGTGCCGAGGTCGAGGGATTCGAAGATGAGGCGGCGGCTGACGCCTTCGTCCACGCCATCGTGCGCAATTGGCGCAGTGCCCCGCTGACTGCGCTGGACCGCGCGCTCTGCGAATACGCCGAGAAGCTCACGCGGCAGCCGGACGCCATGAGCGAGGCCGATATCAGCCAGTTGCGGGCGGCCGGTCTCGACGATGTCGCCATCCACGACGCCACGCAAATCATCGGCTTCTTCAATTACATCAATCGCGTGGCCGACGGGCTGGGCGTCGAGCGCGAGGAGTCCATCTGCGCCTGGGGCGACGGCTAGCAGCCCTGCGACAAGCATCTGCACAGCCTGGGCTGGTAAATGCTATCAAGAGCGTCAGTCTGGTCTAAGTCCCGGTCCCGATCCTTAGCACCCGCTTAGAGCGCAAGAATCAGAGTGTTTCCACCGCCGCTATCGATTATGATGACTTCGTTGCTTTTGGCGCGGGGGGAACAAAGTATGCCGACGAAACTTGGCGCGGAACGGGCAGACTTAATCGAGCGGGTCTGCGCGTATTTGCAGGAAATCCAGCCCAGAACCGCCAGCTTGCATGAATTAGGCGAGCGCTTTCACATCAGCCCTTTCCACCTGCAGCGCAGCTTCAAAGCCGGCGCCGGCATCACGCCACGCCAATTCGCCGACAACTTACGGTTGCAGCGCTTCAAAGCGCAGGTTCGCAGCGGCGAGCGCATCACCGACGCCATTCATGCCGTCGGTTATGGATCTTCCAGCCGACTCTACGAACGCAGCGATGAAAGCCTGGGCATGACTCCATCGACTTACAAAAGGGGTGGCGCCGGCATGACCATATTTTTCAGCGCCGTCCCTTGCCCGCTGGGCTGGCTGCTGGTGGCGGCCACCGAGCGCGGCGTCTGCAAGGTCAGCTTGGGCGATCAGCCTGAGCCGCTGATAGACGATCTGAGCGCGGAATTCGCCAATGCCGAGCGCCTGCGCGATGACGATGGCCTTGGGTTCTGGGTGGAGCGCATTGTCGCCTACCTGGAAGGCTGGCAGCCCGATATTAACCTGCCGCTGGACCTGCGCGCGACCGCTTTTCAGCTGAAGGTCTGGCGCGAATTGCAGGCCATCCCGGTGGGCGAGACGCGCAGCTATAGCGAAATTGCCGCCGCCATCGGCCAGCCCAGCGCCAGCCGCGCCGTGGCGAATGCCTGCGCCAATAACCCGGTCGCGCTCGTGATTCCCTGCCACCGCATCATCCGGGCGGACAAGGGCCTGGGCGGCTACCGCTGGGGCATGGAACGCAAGCGCGCGCTGCTTGATATCGAAAAAGGCTTCCTGGATTCGGCCGGCGCAGACGGGCAGTAGCGTCAAACCAATTCCGATTCGAGCGCGGCAGCAGCCGATTGCCCCTCCTGGGTAATGTATCAAATTCGGTTGAAATCAATTTCACCACAAAGACACAAAGGCACAAAGCACACAAAGAATATGGCATATTTCGATTGAGATACTCGGTGCTCTCGAATTCTCGGTGTCCTCGATGGTAAAGTTTTTGTTTCAACCGAAAAGGATACATTTCCCACTCCTGCTTCCGTTGTGCGGCGCTCGTTGGTTTGTAGTATCATGTAGCTAGGCCAGCATGCAGGAGGCGGACATGTCTATCAGAAATCTCCATATCTTGATTCTCGTCAGCGTTGCCTATGTCGCGGCGCAGATGGTCGCTGATATATCCAGTTTGCGCAATTTGCTCTTATTCGGCGTCGGCACGACCGCCTTTTCTATCGCCTATCCATTAACTTATACCTTGCGCGATATGGCGCACAAGCTGGCGGGACCGCACGTGGCGCGGACGCTGATCTTCGCCGCCGCCGTCATTTACCTGGTCGTCCAGGGCTTTTTTACCATTATCGCTGGCATGGCGCCGGAAATGACGACGGAAGAGAGCATCGCGCTGGGTGAATTGCTATCGCCCGAGTGGCGCATCTTGCTGGCGGCAGTAGTGGCCTCGGTCGTATCGCAGCTGGTGGATACCGAAATCTATACGCGCTGGCTGCAACGATTCGGCGCTGAGAAACAGTGGGGACGGGTACTCTTCAGCAACGCCATCAGCATCCCGCTGGACCGTGCCCTCTTCCTGCTGATGGCTTTTGGCGTCAGCGAAGGTTTCACCGAGGCTTTCATCGGCACAACGATCGTGCGGCTGGTCTTCGGCATCATTACGATCCCGGGCATTTACCTGGTCGAGGAGCACTCTCAAGATTGGGAGAAGATGTCGGCGATTACGCATACTGACCCGCCGTCCTTTTCGCAGGCGACCCGCAAGTAGCGGGGCTGGTGGCGCCTACCTGTTTAGCCCCGCCACCAAGCCAGCGAATCGGCATCGTCCTCCCCCAGTTGCAGCCGAGTTAAATCGCCGGTCGCCACATCGACGCGCATGATGCGCGACACGCCGTCAATCGAGCGCGCGAAAGTGACCGCGCCCCCATCCGGCGTCCACTTGGGCAGGCTGTCATAACGCGCGTCCACCACCAGCGGCGTCACTTCACCCGTTTCCAGCGCCAGCAAATAAATCGCGGAAGCGCCGTCGCGCCCCGACGCGAAGACGATCCGCCGGCCGTCCGGCGACCAGTTGGGCGAGGTGTCTGGCGCGCGATGGAACGTCAACTGGCTTACCTCGCGACTAGCCACGTCGATGCGGTAGAGATCCCAGCCGTCGCCGCGATTGGAGCTGAAGACCAGCGCTGCGCTATCGGGCGACCAGGCCGGCTCGCGGTCGCCGGCGCTGCTGGCGGTGACGCGCTGCTTGTTGCTTCCGTCCGGTCGGATGATGTAGATGTTGTTGTCGCCCTCGCGGTTGCTGGCGAAGGCGATCCACCGCCCATCGGGGGACCAAGCCGGCGACTCGGCGATAGCCACCGACTCCGTCAGCCGCAATGTCGCGCCGCTGGTCAAGTTGTACACGACGATATCGCTGCCGAAGCGCAAATAAGAGGTCAGCGCCAGACGCGCGCCATCGGGCGAGAAAGAGGGATCGGTGAAGAAATCAAAGTCCAGCCGTTTGCGGAGCCCGTGGTCAAGGTCTTCCACGATGATGACCGGCAAGCCAGTCTCCAGCGTCATGTACGCGACCATCGTTGACGGCAGAGCCGCGCCCAGCAGTTGGCGCAGCAGGAGCAGAACGAGTATGAGCGCGAAAAGCAGCGGGAAGAGGACGAGCAGACTGCGGCGCATGAAGCTCAGGCGGCCATAGCGACAACGCGCCGCCGCGCCAGTTGCGTCTGAATCTGCTCGGCGGCGATGCGCGCTTCAGCCGTCATATTGTAAAAGGCGCCGCGCCCCTTGTAGAAGACGCCGACCAGGTACAGCCCTTCGTGGCCCAGCACCTGCCGGCCGTTGGGGTGCTGGCTGACATCGCGCAAGGGCCAGCCGCGTATGCCATTGGGCCCAATATCCCAATCGCAGCCGGCTTGCGGGTAGAACTTCTCATTGCTGAATTGCATGTCAATATCGAGATACTGGTGCAACACCGGCAGGTATCCCGTAGCCATGATCGCCGCATCAACCTCGAGATAGCCGCCGTCCGCCAGGGTGACGCCGCGCGCGTCGAAGCTGACGGGATGCCGAACCGGCAGGACCTGGCCCTGTCGCAGCGCGTTAAGCAGCTCGGGGCCGCGGTAGCCGGTCCCGGCCCCGGTATTAGGCGGCGCCTGCCAAACGGCGAAGTCGCCCATATTGTATTTGACCGCGCCGGTTTTACGCTGCAGCCATTCGCAGGCGGGCTTGGGCAGCGTCTCGCCTAACATCATCCAGGCGTGGCGCGGCAGACCGTAAGGATAGCGCGGGCGCAAGTCGACGCCGCTGCGGATGGACAGCCAGGCGCAGCCCCCGGCCGCGATTTGCCCGGCTGCGACGGCGATGTCGGTGCCGCTGGGTCCGTTGCCCACCACGAGCGTTCGCTTGCCACGAATCTGGTCGGGATGGCGGAAATCGCGCGAGTGCAGGATGTCGCCTTCAAAGCGGTCCATGCCGGCGATGCGCGGCAGTTGCGGATTGTTGAAGACGCCGGTGGCCGGGATGACCGCGCGATAGCAGTCTGTGCCGGCGCTGGTCTCGACTTGCCAGAGGCCGTCGCCCGTGGGCGCCACGCGATAGACTTCGATGTCATGCTCCACCGGCAGTTGCTGTTCGCCCACCCAGTCGACCAGGTAGCGGTAATACTGTTTGGCGGTGGGGTGGATGCCCCAATGCAGCGGGAAGCGCCGCCCAGGCAGCTCGCTGAAGAAGCGCGATGTATTCAGCCGCAGCGATGGATAAAGGCTGTTCCAGGTAGGCGCCAACTGCCGCGTCCGCTCGATGATGCGGTATTCGATGCCGACTTGCCTAAGCGCGTAGGCGGCGTTGACGCCGGCCGGTCCCGCGCCGATGATCAGCACATCTGCCGCAGGCATCAGCCCTCTTGCCCCGCCGCCAAAGCCGTAGCCGTTTCGCGGATGTAATAAAACAGGCGGGTTGGCGCCGCTTCATGGGTGGCGGCGAAGTTCAGCGCGTCCTCGGTACTGCGCGGCTGAACAGCTTCTAGCGTTTCGCGGATCAAGCCGTCGATCCACTGCGCCTGAAATGTCGCCTCTTCGTTGTATTCAGCGACCGGGAAAGCCACGATCCCGCCCACCATAGTCACTATCGCCACCCCAAACATCAGCGCCGCCAGCAGCGCGATGACCAGCAGCGCCCGGCGATTGTTGCGACGCAGCTTGGCGCCTGGAGCCGTGGCGCGCGCGACCCGCTCCAGCAAGCCTTCGCGATTGTAGCTGCGGCTGAAATCCAGCGCTGGATGGTCGTCCAGGGCCGGTGGCGGATTCGCCCCTTCCGTCAGGATGGGCAGTATGCGCTGCCCGGCTGCCAACGCTTGCGCGAGCTCAGCTTGAACGACCGGGTCGGCATTGGACGCCGCCGATACCAGGACGATGAGCAAGGGCAGCGGCGCGTCACTCGCGATTGCCAAGTCGTCACGGATGCGCTCGGCCAGGGCAGTCTGTTCTTCGGTGTAGGTGATGCGGATCATCGGCGCGTATTCGTCTCGCTATTGTGAAAAATGGCACAAACAATTTTGGCACAAGCTTAGCGCGTATCCTAGTACAATTTCGCTTGCGCGCATATAGGGGCTGCTATCAGGGCAATCGCAGCAAAATGGTAGTGTGAAATGGCGCAGATTCGACGGGAAAATCAAACACAGAGAGCACAGAGAAAAACAATGATGAAAGCCCAATTCATAATCCATGACAGATTGTCGATGTTATTTCGGTGATACTTGCCATATACCAACCACCAAGTGCTTGGAATAGTCGTCCGAATCCCCAAATCTCTGTGCCCTCTGTGGTCTCTGTGTTGGAATGTATTTTGATGCGATTGCCCTGGGCTGCTATGCCGTCGGAATCCAGCGCGTGATAGCCGCGGACTGGGCTGCTTGCAGCGCGGCCGGATCGCCGATGGGCAGCCAGAAGGGCGAATCAACCACCGCCACGGCATGATCGCGGGCGGCCGCCGTCATAAAGTCGCTGATTTCGTATTCACCGCGCGCGGTCTTCTCTAGCCTGTGGGCAAAGATGTCGGCGCGAAATTTGTAGGCGCCGATGCTGCAGGGCGCGGGCGCGGCATATCGGCCGCGAGGGGGCTTTTCGTCGATGGCGTGGAAGTCGCCCGCCGCGTTCCTGACGATGACGCCGAAGCGCTCATAATCGCGCCGCCGCGCAGACAAGATGCCGTAGCGTTGGCGGCTGAGTTCGTTAAGTGCCGACCGGCTGAAGAGGTCGTCGCCGTTGATAACCAGAAACTCGTCGCTTTGCAGACGGTCGCGGCAGCACAGCAGCGCGTGGCCAGTGCCAAGCGGCTTCGGCAACTGCTCGACCAAAGCATAGTCCGCGAACAGCGTCTGGCGCGCCATGAACTCGGCGATCTGCGCTTTGAGGTAGTGCGCGACGACCAGAACGCGCTCCACGATGCCGCGCAGGCTCATCAGCGCCCATTCCAGGATGGGGCGGTTTTGCAGCGGCAACAGGGGCTTCGGCGTCGCTAGCGTCAAGGGGCGCATGCGTGTGCCTTCGCCCCCGGCCAGGATTACGCCATCCATGGCCGCGGCGGCTCAGCGCAATTCATTGTAATAATCGGTGTCGCCGTCTTCTTCTTCGACGAATTCACCTTCGCGGAATGAGGGGATAATCGTGTCGTCATCGCCATAGAGATCGCTGTAGCTGCTGAATTCTTCATCGTCCAGGTCGTAGCCTTCGTCGTCCAGTTCGGCGTCGTCCAGATCGATGTCGATATAGTCCTCGATCAAGCTTTCCGCTTCGCCCAGCAAGTCCTCGACCTCGTCGCCCTCCGCTTCGACGTCCGGCTCGGCATCATCCAAGCCTTCAAGCGACAGCAATTCCGGCTCTTCCAGTTCGGCTAGCAGGGCAAGCGCCGGCTGGGCGTCCGCCGCTTCCGGCAGCGTCTCAATATCGTCGATCAAGGGATCGGCCAGATCGCCGTCCAGGTTCTCAAGCGCGTCCAGCTCGGCTGCTGTCGGCCCCTCGATATGGTCGAGCTTGTCGCGCCCCAGTTGCAGCAACATGTCGATCAACGAGGTATTGTCGTCGCTCGCATTATCGCCCGCTGGATCTCCGTCATTTCCGTTGGGCATATTGCCTGACAGCATCACTTGGCTCCCTTCGCCAGGCTCAAGCCAGAGTCTCTTTGACTATAGCGCAAAAAAGCGCATGTAACCGCAAATCGTTTGTTAATTCGGGGTGAAACGCGGTGGCTAACAGGCGCCCCTGCCGCACCGCCACAATGCGCCCGTCGTCCAGCCGCGCTAGCACATCGACGGCGCTATCGACAGCGGTGACAACCGGCGCGCGAATGAAGACCGCAGGGAAGGGCTCGCCCGCCAAACCGGCGATATCCAGCTCGGTTTCGAAGCTGTCGATCTGGCGGCCGAAGGCATTGCGATCGACCGTGATATCCATCAAGCCGAGGATGGGCTGCGCTTCGATGCCGATGTCCCGCGCCAGAAAGATCATGCCGGCGCAGGTGCCCCAGGTCGGCCGACATTTGGAAAAGCGCCGCAGCGGCTCGATCAAGCCGTATTCGGTGGCCAGCTTGCCGATGGTCGTGCTTTCGCCGCCTGGGATAATCAAGCCGTCCAGACCGTCCAAGTGCTGCGGCAGGCGCGCTTCCACCGCCGTGACATCCAGTTGTCGCAGCATCTTCACATGCTCAATGAACGCGCCCTGCAAGGCGAGAACGCCGATTTTCATCTTCGCTCCTGCAATATCTTGTTGGATGCGCGCAATCGGACCCGCAAGTGATGATATTGTATCGAAAACTTGAATTCGCACTCGACTATAGTATAAGATAATGGTGTTGCTTAGTGCGGATGTTTGAGGATTTTGATGAGTAAAAGCGCCGTTCGCGGGAACTCACCAGTTCGGGAAAAATCTCAAGTTGCGGATCAGGCTGAGCTTGCCCATGCTCAACAGAAATTGCTGAGCGATATGCGCGTTAGTCTTGGACAGGTTCGGCGTGGTGAAGCGCTTCCGGCACGTGAGGCTCTGCGCGAGCTGCGCGCGGAGCTAGAAGCTGAAGACAATGCGAATCATACTGACGCCTAGATTTAGGTCTTTGCTGAAGAAGCTGGGGAAAACCTATCGAAAAGCAGCTGATGATGTTGAGCAGCTAATTGATGAATTGGAATCCGGAAAAAAACCCGGTGTCAGGCTCCAAGGCCTTGCAGGCAAAGAAGTCTACAAAGTTAGATTGCCGAATACTTCGGCCGGCAAAGGGAAAAGTGGCGGCTTCAGGGTTGAATATTACGTCGAGGCCGACTCGATTTGGCTATTCTTAATCTGGTCCAAAACACAGGTTGACGACTTGCCACTCAGCCTAACACTCCAAGTCCTTGAGGAAGAAGTCTTCGAATAGCGAGTGGCCTCAAGTATTCCAAGTCTTCAGCCAACCGCAGAATCCGCCAGCGCCGCCGCTCAAGGCAATATGTCGACCCGTATCAGACGCGCCAGGCTCTGGCCGATGATGCGAAATTCCCGCCCCAGCTTGAGCTGCATCGGGCCCTCGAATGGGGCTACGTGGATGACATCGCAGGCTTGCCCCGGCACCAAACCCAGCGCTTCGACGTACTGCAGGCGTTCGGCATCGCGCGTGATCAGCCGGCTGACGCGGACGGACGCGCCCGCTTCCACCAGCGACAGGTAGACATCGCTGGCCGGCGGCAGCGTGCCTTCCGCGCCCGGGATCGGCTCGCCGTGCGGGCAGGTCGCCGGCTGGTTCGTCATCTCGATCATGCGCTGCACGACCGCTTCACTCAAGCCGTCGCTCAGCCGCCGCGCCTCTTCACTGACTACCAGCCAGCTCATCTGCATAATTTGCGCCAGAAAGACTTCAGCCACGCGCTGCTTGCGGATATGCTTCAGGGCTTCCACGCGGCCCGGCTCCGTGATGGCGATGCCTTGATAAGGCTGATGATGCAACAAGCCCTGTTTGCTAAGGCGATTGACCATGCGGTTGACCGCCGGCGGGCTCACGTCCAGCATTTCCGCCAATTGCGATGTGCTAACGAAGTCGACAGGCTCCAATTGCCGGTCGATCAAACGGTAGATTTCCGCCAGGTAGGCGCGCATCTTGTTGCTGAGTACGGTGGTCATTCGGCTGCCCAGGGGCTGCTTGGCATCAAATCGACGGTGGTTTACAAGCCGTGTTCGAGGCGCGTAATCAAACGCTCCGGCAAGTTATAGTCCAGCATGCGCCTTTGTACAGCCCGAATATTGTAGGGTATGCGGCGATGCTCAAATACGCCGGTCGTCAAGTCGAGCAGGCCGTAGGCGGCGTCGGGGTTTTGGTCGCGCGGTTGGCCGATGCTGCCCGGGTTGATGATCTGGCGCTGGCCGTTCAAGGGATAGGATTCGTTGTAGCGCGGCGGGCACGACTTGGCTTTGCTTTCGTCTTTGTCTATCGTATAAATCACCGGCTGATGCGTATGCCCGACGAAACAATAGGGCGTCTCGAAATGCGGGAAATTCAGCGCGGCGATGGACGGCTCCAGGATGTATTCCCAGATTGGCTCGCGCGGGCTGGCGTGCACCAGCGTATAGTCGCCGATGACAAAAGTAACGGGAAGATGTTCCAGAAATTCCGTGTTCTCGGCTGTCAAGGTGTCCTGCGTCCATTCGACCGCGCGCCTCGCATCGGGGTTGAAGGTCTTGACGTCCAGCCGATTCAGCGCCGCCCAGTCGTGATTGCCGGCCAGGCAGAGCTGCGGCAGCGTCTTCAGGCGCTCGACGCATTCGTTGGGGTCCGGCCCGTAGCCGACCACATCGCCCAGGCACCAGACAAAATCCCACTGGCCCTCGCTATGTTTGAGCACGGCTTCGAATGCGGTGTCATTGGCGTGAATATCGGAAATGACTAGGATGCGCATAGGTCTCTGTTTCAAGCTATGTTGACAGCGTTCATCTTACCATGCTTTTTTGCCTGGATGCTATATACGCCAGCCTGACGGCAGTGCGCCGTATGGTATACGGAAGGCTCGGATGATTCCAGTCTACGCTATCCGTTGTTCGGTATTTTGCTGCGCGCCACATTGCGGATTTCCAACGACATTCACTTCTACATGCTTAATTGGACAATCGCATGATGTTATGATTGTCATACTCAACATAGAGAGGGAAGATGAGAATGTTCTTTGAATTGCGTGTCTATCCGCTTCGACCTGGCCGGTCCCAGGAATTTGCCAGGTATATGGACGAAGAGATCATCCCCTATCAACTGGCCAAGGGCATGACCATTCTAGCGTCTTTCCTCAACGATGATGAGGATACCTACGTCTGGATCCGTCGTTTCGCCGATGAAGCGGAAAAGGAAGCGTTATATGATGCGGTATACAACAATGATTACTGGCGGAACGAAGTCAGCCCCAAGCTGCCGGACCTGATGGACCGCGCGGGAATCGAAGTCACCGTCCTCAAGGCGACGCCGCGCTCATTCATGCAGTAGCGGCTTTGCCTCACCAGCCCGTCACGATTCGAGGAGAGATTTATGACCGAGCATTTTCTTGACGACAGCGTCATCCAGCCTTACTGGGACAACTCCGTCGAGCCGCGCCTGGAGATCGACAGCGGCGATGTAGTCGTCTTCGATTGCCTGGAAGCCAACGGCCAGATCCAGCCGGACTGGACTGTCGACGATTATCTGAATGTCGACCGCAGCAAGATTCACGCCTTGAATGGCTCAGTCTGGGTCAAAGGCGCGCAGCCGGGCGACGCCCTGGAGATCGACATCCTCGATATGCGCCACAAAGGCTGGGGCTGGTCGGCGCATCGGCCGGGCATGGGCTTGCTGCCGGAAGACTTCGACTACAGCTATTTTCATCAATGGCGCATCGAGGGCGAAACCTGCACCTCGACCGAGCTGGAGCATATCAGCCTGCCCTTCGAGCCGCATACGGGCGTGGTGGGCGTGGCCCCGCGGGCAGCCGGGCGCTTCAGCACTTTTCCGCCGCGCGAAAACGGCGGCAACCTCGATGTGCGGGATATGACCATCGGCGCGACAGTCTGGCTGCCGGTGCTGGTCGAGGGCGCGCTCTTCGCCACGGGCGATTGCCACGCCGCGCAAGGGCAGGGCGAGGTCTGCGTGACCGGCATTGAAGCGCCTATGGTCGTCACCATGCGTTTCAAGCTGGTCAAGGACGCCAACTTGCCCGAAGTACAGCTGCGGCGGCCCAGCCCCATGAGCAAGCTCGATAGCGCCGGCTGGCACATCACCACAGCGCACGGGCCCGACCTGATGCAGAACGCCAAGAACGCCCTGCGCTACATGATCGACTGGCTGGAAGCGAAGCACAGCATGAGCCGCAGCCAAGCCTATATTCTGTGCAGCGTGGCGGGCGACTTGAAGATCAGCGAGATTGTGGACGCGCCCAATTGGGTGGTGTCCTTCCACATGCCGCTGGCGCTATTTGGCCGCTAGCGGTTCCACAGCCACATGAGCCAGTACACCGGCCGGCTCAGCAGCCAAAGCAGCAGCATGCGCCCGGCGCCATGATGCTTGCGGCAGTAAATTAGCAGGTCGCGGAAGAAGATGCGGGTGGCGAACCAGCCGCGCGTGGCCGATTTCTCATGATGCAAGACCCGTGCCGCCGCCAGAAAGCGCATGGGTTTCTGATGCCGCCGCGCCAGCGTCTCTTCGGGGAAGTAGAGCAGCAGATCATCATCCAGCAAGCTGTCTTCACGCCGCATCATCGTGCAGGCGCCGGGGATGGCGGCCACATCGCGGTCGCTCTCCCGGTCCCAGTCGGCGTAAAGGGTGTGCGCCTGCAGGCTGCGCTTGAGCGCCGGCAGCAGGTAGCCCAGCAGGCTGTAATTTAGGAGCAGATTTTGGAATGTCGGGACGCGCGCGCAAGTGAGCTGAAGGCTGCCCGCGGGATAGCGCAGCTGCCCGGTGACGCCGACGTAGTCTGGATGCTCGCGCAGGAATCGCAGCATCAGAGCCAGGGCATCCGGCGCGACTTCCGTATCGGGATTGAGCAGCAGAGCGTAATCCGCCCTAGCCGCGCGCAGCCCGATATTGTTGCCGCCGCAGTACCAGGTGTTCATCGTCTGCGCCAGCAGCCGCGCCTCGGGGAAGTCGTCGCGAACCATAGCTGCGCTGCCGTCGGTCGAGGCGTTGTCGACCACGATGATCTCCAGCGCCAAGCCGCCGCACTCGCGCAGCGATAGCAGGCAGTTGCGCAGCAAATCGCAGGTATTGTAGTTGACGATGATGACCGACAGGTCGGGCACGCGCGGTCCTTCCGGCTGTCCGCTGATGCTGCCAACTTAGCATAAAGCGCCGCAGTTGCAAAGCGGGCGGGCGGTGTTGGGCCTTCACTACTGGGTACACGAAAAACAGCGCGCGCTCGCATACGAATTTGTAGGGTCGAGTCTTGGCTCGCCTGCCCGCCGCCGAGGATTGGGACAGTTAAGGAATTTGTAGGGGCGACCAATCTGGTCGCCCGCCATCGGCTGCGCGCGGGCGGCATGGTATGCCGCCCCTACAAGTCGCAGTGATGTGGAAATGTATCCTTTTCGGTTGAACAAATACTATACCATCGAGGATACCGAGAAATGCGAGAGCACCGAGAGACTCAATCGAAATATGCCATATTCTTTGTGTGCTTTGTGCCTTTGTGTCTTTGTGGTGAAATTGAATTTCAACCGAATTCGATACACTACCAGTGATGTCGGCATCTGGCATATTCGCCGCAACTCGGCTAGCATGGGCGCGAAAAGCAAGCTGCGGAAGGAAAGTGAAGATGAAGTTCGGAGTCGTTCTTCCCCAAACACAAATTGGCGCCGACCCGGTCCTGCTGCGCGATTTTGTGCAAGCGGCCGAGGGCATGGGCTACCACCACCTGCTGGCTTACGATCACGTGCTGGGCGCGGATCCCGATCGCCCCGGCTGGGAATCGGGCCGGCCCTACAATTATCGCGACATGTTCCACGAGCCCTTCACCCTCTTCTCCTGGATGGCGGGTTTTACCGAAAGCATCGGCTTTATGACCGGCGTCTTGATCCTGCCGCAGCGGCAGACGGCGCTGGTGGCGAAGCAAGCCACCCAGCTCGATCTGGTCTCCGGCGGGCGCTTTCGCATGGGCGTCGGCATCGGCTGGAACGAAGTTGAATACACCTCGCTGGGCTGCGATTTCAGTACCCGCGGCGCGCGCATGGAAGAGCAGATCGCCGTCCTGCGCCGGCTGTGGACGGAGGAGTTGGTGAGCTACGATGGGCGCTTCGATACTATCGACGAAGCCGGCATCAACCCGCTGCCGCCCCAGCCGATTCCGATTTGGATGGGCGGTTATGCCGATGTCGTTTTGCGCCGCGCCGGGCGTTTGAGCGACGGCTATATGGCGCAGGAGGGACCAGCCGCGGACGCCAAGCCGATGACTGAGGCTTTCCTGGCTTACGCTGACGAAGCGGGCCGCGCCGACCAAGTAGGCTTGCATACGCGCTTGCGCACCGAGTTCACGCCCGAAAGCGAATGGGAAGCGCTCATCGCCGGCTGGCAGGGCATCGGCGCCACCGAACTGGCCGTCTATCCCCACGGCGAGGCGCTCGACGACTATCTGGAGCGCTTGCGGCGCTTCAAGGACATGTTCGGCGTCTAAACGTTGGATTAGAGCATTTCGACAACATGACAGCTTTGTGGTAGTGGTGAATGCGGTTGAAATATCAACTTCGGCCTTGCCATCCAGATATCTCTATTCCCTCTGTGCCTCTTGTTTATGAATCCTGCCAAAACTGTCGAAATTTGTAGGGGCGACCTATCAGGTCGCCCGAAAGTGTTCATCATTTCATCGACGGGCGAGCCAATGATTCGCCCCCACATGCCGACAATATAGTTGACCTTTTGTATTGCTGGTTGGATATTTTGTGTGATCCAAGTTGAGACTTGCAAGCGGCTGTGACGAAAAAACTGCAAAAGTTTCGCTGAGGCGATTATGAACGCGATGCTCACCACCCCTAACGATTTATACTTGTCGGGACGATGATCCCCATCATCGTCCGGCTGGCGCTGCGCTACATCAGCCGCCGCTTCTTCCAGAGCGCCATGTTTGTCCTGGGCGTCGCGCTAGGCGTCGGCGTGGTGGTCGCCATTGATATCGCCAATAGCTCCGCCAGCCGCGCTTTTTCGCTGAGCAGCGAGAGCATCGTCGGCCGCGCCACGCACCAGGTCGTCGGCGGGCCCAACGGCTTCCCCACAGAAATCTACACCCGCCTGCGCCTGGAGCTGGGCCTAAAGCAGAGCGCGCCGGTGGTGACGGAATTTGCGCGCGTCGCGGGCGGCGAACAGACACTGCGCCTGCTAGGCATCGATCCGCTGGCGGAGCCGCCTTTTCGTTCGTACCTGGCGGGCGCTGAATCCGACTGGAACGCGCTTCAGCGACTCATCGTCGAGCCGGGCGCCGTGGTCATCAGCGCGTCATTGGCGCAGCGGCTGGGCATGGAACTGGAAGACCAGTTCGAGATCAGCGCCGGCGGCCGCTTCAATCGGGCGCGGCTGGTGGGCATCTTGCAGCCGGAAAATAACGCCAGTCGTCAAGCGCTGGACGACCTGATCATCAGCGATATCGCCACGGCGCAAGAGCTCATCGGCAAGAGCGGGCTCCTCAGCCGCATCGACTTGATACTGGAAGCGGACGAGGTCGACAAGCTCCGCGCGGCGCTGCCGGTGGGCATCCGCCTTGTCGACGTAAAAGAAGCGAATTCGCTGGACCAAATGATCGCCGCCTTCGAGCTAAACCTACAGGCTATGAGTTTGCTGGCGCTGGTGGTTGGGCTTTTCCTGATTTACAACACGGTAACCTTCAGTGTGGTGCAGCGGCGCGGCGTGCTGGGCATCATGCGCTCGCTGGGGACGACCCGCGGGCAGATCTTTCGTTTCATTCTGCTGGAAGCCTTCATCCTGGGTTTGGTCGGCACAGCGCTGGGCCTGGCGCTGGGCATCATACTTGGGCGCGGCGCGGTGGCGCTGGTCTCGCAGACCATCAGCGATCTCTATTTCAGCGTCAATGTCACTGGCATCAGCATCATGCCGCAGACGCTGGCCAAAGGCGCGATTATCGGCGTCGCGGCGAGTCTGCTGGCGGCGGCGCTGCCTTCTTGGGACGCCACGCGCACACCGCCCGCTGGCATCATGAAGCGCTCGATCGAAGAAGAGACGGCGCGGCGTCTGCTGCCCGCCATGACCTTTGGCGCGGTCGCCCTGAATCTGCTGGGATTCGCCTTACTGGGCGCGGAAGACAGCCTGGCGCTGGGTTTCGCTGCCCTGCTCTGCATTGTAGTGGGCGGCGCGCTCTTCACACCGGCGGCTATGATTGTGGCTATGCGCCTGCTGCAAGGTCCCGCGGCGGCTCTCTTCGGCGTGGTCGGGCGGCTGGCGGCGCGCGCGGTCCTCCGCTCGATGAGCCGCACCGCGGTAGCAGTGGCCGCCTTAACCGTGGCCGTCAGCGTCATCGTCGGCGTCAGCGCTATGATCGGCAGCTTCCGCCTGACCGTGGCGGACTGGCTGCAAAGCTCGTTGGGCGCCCAGATCTACGTGTCGCCGCCGCTCTTCGCCTCGAATAATCCCACTGTCGATGTTGACCGCGGCCTGCAAGCCATTGCCCGGTCTGTGCCCGGCGTTAAATCCGTATCGTCAGCGCGGCACGTCAGCGTCAGCGCGCCCGATTATCCCGATATGCCGCCGGTCAACTTGCTTGCCAGCGACTTCGACATCGCCGGCGACAAGCGCCATTTCAAGTGGAGCGCGGTTGCGGCTGGGGCGCATCAGGCGGCGCTGGCAGCGGGCCAGGTCATGGTCAGCGAAGCCTTCGCCTCTCGCCGCGGCATTGACCAGCAGCGCAACAGCATCACGCTGAACACCGAGCGCGGCGCGCATACCTTCGAGGTCTTTGGCGTTTATTACGACTACAGCACCGATCAAGGCGCGGTCTACATCGCCCGGCCGGTCTATGATCAATACTTTGACGACCCCTACATCAGCTCGCTCGGCCTTTTCATCGAAGACGGCGCGGATACGGCCGCGGTCATCGGCGAATTGCGCGCGCGGCTGGCCGATTACGATCTGCTCGTCCAAGACAATGCCAGCCTGCGCGGCGGCGCGTTGGAAGTCTTCGACCGCACCTTCGCCATCACAATCGCGCTGCGCATTTTGACCACGCTGGTCGCCTTCATTGGCATCCTATCGGCGCTGATGGCGCTGCAGCTGGAGCATGCGCGCGAATACGGGGTGATGCGCGCCACCGGTATGACGGCGCGGCAACTCACAAAATTCGCCATGATTCAGACCGGGCTGATGGGTTTGGTCGCGGGAGTGCTGGCGCTGCCCATCGGCTTGCTGCTGTCGCTGGTGCTGACCCATGTCATCAACCTGCGCTCCTTCGGCTGGTCGATGCAGTTCGCGCCGCAGCCGAGCCAATTCCTTGAGGCGCTGCTGGTGGCGCTGTTGGCGGCGCTGTTAGCGGGTCTGTACCCGGCGCTGCTGCTGGGGCGGCTCAAGCCGGCGGAGTCGCTGCGGCGGGAGTAGCGTCTGGTTTTCAAGGCGGGCAACTGCAAGTCGCCACCTGGCTAGCACAAGATCTGAAATGTCACGAGCGCTGGGATCCAACTAGGTCCTGCTTCAGCTAGGATTGCTTGCTTTCGGGCTTGGGGGCGCCGGACCGTCTCTGTCTAGGGCTCGCTTAACCCGACCAAGCAAGTCTCTGCTGTGCCTTGCTACCACAACGTCAAAGTCCGGGTCAGGATCTTCGAGCAACGGCGCCAAGGGTATCAATTCTACCGAATCAACTTGTTGGCTGTTATCATTCTGCGGATCATTATTGACCATCATTATTCTGCTTGAGGTTTCTGGTTGCTGACAACATTATGGTAACAGACTTTTCGCCAGAAGTAGACCAATAGCGAATGCGATCTGGCGATAAAGGGACAAGCCCTACAGATTTCAACAGGACCAAAGACAACAGTAGGTGGCATGAATGATAGAACTTACGAGTCTGACCATAAGCCAAGCGCTGGAATTGATGCGTTCGGGCGACATCTCGGCGCGGGAATTGACCGAGGCGCATCTGCAGCGCATCGCAGCTATCGACCCGTCCATCGGCGCGTATCTGGCGGTCACGGCTGATTTGGCGCGGGGGCAGGCGGCGGCCGCTGACGAGGCGCGCGCGGCCGGCGACGAGAAGCCGCTGCTGGGCATCCCCATCGCGCTCAAGGACGTGCTCTCCACGCAAGGCATCGAGACCACCTGCGGCTCCAAAATCCTCAAAGGTTACAAGCCGATCTTCGACGCCACGGTTGTTTCGCGGCTGTACGCGGCGGGCGCGGTCCTGCTGGGCAAGCTGAATATGGACGAATTCGCCATGGGCTCGTCTACCGAGAACAGCGCCTACTTCCCCACGCGTAATCCCTGGAATCTCGAGCGTGTGCCCGGCGGCAGCAGCGGCGGCAGCTCAGCGGCGGTCGCGGCGGATATGGCGCTGGCCGCGCTAGGCACTGATACCGGCGGCAGCATCCGCCAGCCGGCTTCATTCTGTGGCGTCAGCGCCATTAAACCGAGCTACGGCCGCGTTTCGCGCTACGGCTTGATCGCTTACGGCTCGTCCCTGGACCAGGCCGGCCCCTTCGCGCGCACGGTCGAAGATCTGGCGCGGGTGCTGGGCGTCATCGCCGGGCACGATACACAGGACTCGACCAGCATGCCGACCCCCGTGCCGGATTATGTGGCTGGGCTGCGTGGTGATATCCGCGGCCTGCGCATCGGCCTGCCGCGGGAATATTTCGCCGAGGGACTGCAGCCGGAGGTCGAGGCGGCGGTGCGGGCGGCGGCGGTTCAGCTGGAGAGCCTGGGCGCGGAAGTGGTTGAGCTCAGCTTTGAGCACGCTGAATATTGCCTGCCGGCTTATTACATCATCGCCATGGCGGAGGCCAGCGCCAACCTGGCCCGCTACGATGGCCTGCGCTTCGGCGCGCGGGTCGAAGGCGCTGACCTTATCGAGAGCTACAAGAAAACGCGCGGCGCCGGCTTCGGCGAAGAGGTCAAGCGGCGCATCATGCTGGGCACCTACACCCTGTCAGCCGGCTACTACGATGCTTACTACGGCAAGGCCCAGGCGGCGCGCACGCTGATCCGGGCTGAATTCGACGCCATGTTCAAGCAGGTCGACGCGCTGCTGGCGCCGGTCGCGCCGACCACAGCTTTCCCCTTTGGCGAAGTGACGCAGGATCCCATGCGCATGATCCTGGCCGATGTGCTGACGATTTCGGCCAATCTAGCCGGCATCTGCGGGCTCAGCCTGCCCTGCGGCTTTGACGCGGACGGCCTGCCCATCGGCCTGCAACTGCTGGGCGCGCCCTTCAGCGAGGAGCGGCTGCTGCGGCTGGGGCAGGCCTATCAGAGCGCGACGGACTGGCATTTGCGCAAGCCGGATTTGGCGGGTTGATTTTTTCACCACAGAGGCGCGCTCAAGTTAAATGGGGATTCGGCTCACGAGGAAGGATATAACGCTGGAAAGTATCGCGACTACTACAGCAATCTGCCAGGTGAGGTTTTTGATGTCAGTTCGCAGATTGCTAACCTCGCCACTGAGCTCTGCGAGAGCAACCTTTATGTCGCCGATGTCGCGCTCGTGTTGATCCTTGGTGACAAAGGAATCCATGCGCGTTTCGATGACCGCCAAGCGTTCCGCGTCAAGATTGGGTTTCATTTCCGCTACCATGGTCGCCTCCTATATTCGCCTCTAGCTTAACGCGATTCTGACCGTTGGTCAACAATAATTGCTCGGTGAGGTTAGCTGCGCCTAAGGTGTTGCGCTGCCGTCACGGTACATAATACTATACTGTTGTAATTGAACGAGGACCGCTCGGCATGTGCGGAATCTGCGGAGTAATCCATTTTGACGGGGCGCCCGTTACACAACGGCTGCTGCGGTCGATGAACGACAAGCTGAGGCATCGCGGGCCCGACGGCGAGGGCTACTTCATCGGCGGCAACGTCGGCTTGGCCATGCGCCGCCTCAAGATCATCGACATCGCCGGCAGCGATCAGCCGCTCTATAACGAAGATGGCTCGGTCGCGCTGGTATTCAACGGCGAAATCTACAACTATCACGCGCTGCGCCAAGGTCTCATACAGCGCGGTCATCGCCTGCGGAGCGCGGGCGACGGCGAGGCCATCGTTCATCTCTACGAGGAACACGGCGTCGACGCGCTGAAGCATTTGCGCGGCATGTTTGCCTTGGCGCTTTGGGATGCGCGGCGGGGCAAGCTGCTGCTGGCGCGCGACCGCTTCGGGCAGAAGCCGCTCTATTATTATGAGGACAGCCGCGTCTTCGTCTTCGCCAGCGAGATTAAGGCAATCCTCGCGCACCCGGACGTACCGCGCCAATCACGCTTCGCGGCGGACGACGGCCGCGCGCTGGCCGATTATCTCAGCTTCGGTTATCTGCCCGCGCCGGAGACGGCTTTCAGCGGTGTGCGTATGCTTGAGCCGGCGACCTGGCTGGAAGTCGACCTGGATGGCATGGACCGCTCGGGACGCTATTGGGAGCATCCACTGTTGGCGCCGCCAGACCCCAGCGCGAAGGCGGCGACCACCATCGGCGAGTTGCGCGAACAGCTGGCGGAGGCGGTCAAGCTGCGGCTGGTCAGCGATGTGCCCCTGGGCGCATTCCTCAGCGGCGGGCTCGACAGCAGCCTGATCGCCGCCCTAATGCGCCAGCACAGCAACGCGGCTGTCAAGACTTTCAGCATCGGCTTTGAAGGCGACGACAGCTTCGACGAGACGCCCTACGCCGAGCAAGTGGCGCGGCATCTGGGCACGGAGCACACTGCCTTCCGCGTCAAAGCCGATGCGCTGGCATTGCTGCCCGAGCTGGTCTGGCATCATGACCAGCCTTTCGCCGACAGCAGCGCCATCCCGACTTATCTCGTCAGCAAACTCACGCGCCAGCAAGTCACCGTGGCGCTAACCGGCGATGGCGGCGATGAACTCTTCGCTGGTTACGAACGTTTCTATGCCGCCGCGCTGATGCGCAAGCTGCAGTTCATGCCGGACTCAGTGTTGCGCGGGACGGCGGGCCTGCTGCGGCTGCTGCCCGAAGGCACGGGCTACTACGACCCGGTCAAGCGGGCGCGGCGTTTCGCGCGGGCGGCCAGCCAGCCACTGGCGGAGGCCTATTTCGACCTGGTTCGCCTCTTTGATGCCGAGCTGCTGGCGCAGATTTGCCCAGGCGCGGCGCATCAAACGAGCATCGACAGCTACCTCAGCCCCATGCAGCCGCATCCCGTCGCCGGGCTGGTCGAAGCCAATATGCGTTCATATTTGCCCGATGATTTGCTGGTCAAAGCCGACCGCTGCTCCATGCAGGCGTCGCTGGAAGCGCGCGCGCCCTTCCTCGATCATCAGCTGGCCGAATACGCCGCGACCATCCCCTTCAACTTAAAATTGCAGGGCTCGCGCACGAAGCATATTCTCAAGGAGGCGGCGCGCGGCTTGCTGCCGGACGAGATCATCGAGCGCAAGAAGCACGGGTTTGGCCTGCCGCTGGGCGCCTGGCTGCGGCGTGATATCGCGCCAGTGCGGGACATCCTGCTCAGCCGGCGGGCGCGCGAGCGGGGCTTGCTGGAAACGTCAGTAGTCAAGCGGCTGATAAGCGAGCACGAAAGCGGCCGGCGCGATCACAATCGGCAGCTTTGGGCGCTGCTGACGCTGGAAGAGTGGCAGCGGCAGTTTGTGGATGGGTGATTGATTCGTGACAAAGAGAGATTCACCACAGAGACACAGAGGGCACAGAGGATTCATTATAGGACTATCCTCTTGATACCTTCCTTTAGAATGGGCACGTTAAAATTAATGAGCAGGTCTCGTTTGATCCCAGTAAGTTTCAGATAGGTCATCAGTTGAGCGGTATGGATACGCTGAAGCGCTTGAACGGACTTTAATTCGACTATAACTGCATATTCAACGACCAAGTCGGCGTAGAGATCGCCGATATTTTGCCCACTGTACATGAGTTCCACTTGCCGCTGCCGTTCATATATCAAGTTGCGCTCTTCCAATTCGATGCAAAAGGCATCTTCGTATACGGATTCCAAAAGACCTGGACCCAAGGCACGGTGGATATCATTAGCGGCACCGATGATCTGTTGTGTGAGGCGATCTTTTTCATAATCTCAGTCCCTACGCTTTTATTTTTATCTCTGTGCTCTCTGTGGTCTCTGTGGTGAAATATCAGTTACGTATTGCCTCCCGACGGCAGTTCCTAAAGTCGCACCATCCGTACGCCCCGCCGCGCTTCTGCCAGCCGCCGCGTCCACTCGGCATCGCGATCAGCCGGAATCGACGCGCAGCCGACATACTCCAACGTGAATGAGGCCGCCGCCGCGCCATAACATCCAGCGGTCGCCACATCGCCCGTTTGGCGCCAGCCGACCAGGAAGCCGCCGCAGTAGGCATTGCCGGCGCCGGTCTGGTCGATTAGCTCGGCGACTTCGACTGCCGGGATATAGTAGGCATCGTCCGCGCCAGCCCGCGCCACCAGCGAGCCGCGCTCGCCCATGCGCAGAGCCGCCACTTTTACGCCGTCAGCCAGCAGCCGCCGCATCAGCTCAAGCTCGTCCTTGATGCCGTACATGGTCTGCGCTTCGTGCAAATTGGGCGAGACGATATCGGCATGGGGGATGCCGCCCAGGAAGGCCTCGTGGTCGGCGCTGAGCATGAAGACGCGCACCGGTTCCCAGAGCAGGACCGCGCCGGGGAAACGCGCGCGCCAGCTGGCGACGTGGGCGGGGCCGCGCAGCAGCGTGAAGCCGCGGGCATCGGCGAAGGGGATGCCGCGGTCGTCGGCGTCGGGCCCGTACATAAAAGGCTCGATGATGTCGACGCGAAAGATCTCGTTGCGTACGCCGTTCCACTCGAAGATCTGCCAGCCGCGCAGTTGCGGATGCTCGACCCAGACGAGGCCGCTGGCGTCGAAGTCGCGCTCGAGGCGGGCGCGGATATCCGCCGGCAGGTCCTGGCCGACCAAGCCGACCAGCGCCGCTGTCTCGCCGGCCAGCGCGATGCCGTAAGCCGCGTGCGTGCCGCCGCCGCCCAACACGCCCATGCTGGTGCGGCCATCGGGATAGACGATGTCGTCGATGATGACGCTGCCCACGGCGATGTAGTTAGTTTGGGACATAATTCACCACAGAGGCACAGAGGCACAGAGGCGCAGAGACATACTACTATAGCCAGTTGCTACATTCACGGCAAGCGACGAAGCCGCGCCGTCGATCATGTGTAGGGGCTACACTGTGTGTCGCCCGAAAATCCACGATAATAACAACGGGCGATTCACAGAATCGCCCCTACAAGGCTTGTCCGGTACTGTGACTCAGCTGCCGCTCGCTCGGCTTAGGCGAATACTCGACATCTTTGCCACCGAGTACACCGAGTTAGATTGAGGACACAGAGAAAAGGCATCATGCTTAGTCCAAAGACTGAATCGGCGAACATGAGAATCATCCTTGACTTGACCTACCTCCATGTCTCCCGGAATCTCTCTGTGCACTCATATTTACTCTGTGCCCTCGGTGGCAAAAGTGTCGTGAATCCCTACAAGCGCGGCGATCGCTCCGCCCAAACGTACCGTCATCGGATTTTTGAGTAGCGGACAAGCCTTACAGCCGCTTTGAGACCTTCGTGTCTTTGTGTCTTTGTGGTGAAATTCCTCTGTGCCCTCTGTGTCTCTGTGGTTAGTTTTGTGTTTGTGTCTTGCTAACGCTTCAGCTCCGTGATCCTATGGCTGTCGTATATCGCGCTGGCGCCATCGGCCCAGTCCACGCTGCGGCCGCCCTCAAAATTGCAGAAGTAAGCCGAGCCGACCGACTGCGCTCGCGCCGCCGCCAGCAGCTCGCCCGGGATGCTGTAGACGATGGAGGCGTAGCGCTCGGGCACATGGCGCGGGATGGGCAGCAGCGTGTCGACATAGCCCCGGATCTCGCCGGCGTCTTCCGTCGAGACCAGCGCCAGCGGCCGGCTGATGCTCTGGGCGGCGCGCGCCACTTCCGCCATGCGGTCGGCATCAAAGTCCTTGGCCGACAGCAAGATGGTCGGGATATTGGTCTGGGCGGTGAAATACTGCAGGTGCGACCATTCCTCGGTTTCCTGCGCCAGCGCCGGGTCGCCACTGGCTTCCAGCACCTTGGCCGCGCTGAACATCGCCACGCCGTGCAGCGGCCCCGAGCCGACAAACTCGAACATCGTCGCCTCGCGCCAGCGCCGCGCCAGCTCATCGGCGACCGGCTCGCAGACTTGGATCGCCTCTTCCATGACATCGGCCAACTCCGCCAGTTGGGCGCGCTCGGCATCGGCCGCTCGCGTGGTCAGCGCGCCGCGAACCTCGGCGATGCGCAGAGCCGCCAACAGCAGGGCAATCTGCGAAGCCAAGTAGGAGCGGATGCCCGGCACGGTCATGCCGGCCAGCTCATCCGGCAAGGGCGGCACCGCCGTCTCGAAGACCTGCGCCGCGGCTTGCCCAAAGGGACCGCTGGGATTGCCGGTGATGGCGACTGTGGTGGCGCCGGCTTGATTCGCCATCTCCAGCGCTTCGATGGTGCGGCTGACCTTGCCCGAGACCGAAACGCCAATCACAAGATTGGTCTTGGGTCCGGTGGCGGGCAGATAACCAGCGGTGTAGCGGCTGAAGGGCAGGGAGCTCAGCGCTTGCGTGGGCACGCCGGTGAGCTGATTAAAAGCCAGCTCGGCGCCGACCGGGGCGTGGTGGCTGTCGCCGCAGCCCACCAGGTAGATGCGCTTGACGGATGTGCAGATTTCGAAGTCGAAGGCGCTGCGAGCCGCGGCGTCGAATGGTTTGACGATGGCGCGGATGAGGCCGGGCAGGGTGTCGATCTGCTGGTGCATGGGGCTGCGGTCGCTCATGGGGGTTCCTTTGTTGGCGGATGGACTAGGGGACTTTTACCACAAAGGGCGCAAAGACACAAAGGGCGCGAAGATGTTTGCTGCCGAGGGTCGCGTAGAGACTGACAGCCGACACCGAGTAAAATGATGGTACAGAGGGCACGGAGAAAAGCACTGTTGTGGGTAAACTGAGAGGGGTTGAGACTGGATTTTGAGTGATAATCTGGTACAATCCCTAAAGAGTAGAGGGACGGTGTGCTATGCTAGAAAACACAAACAATGAACAACGGGCAATAGGCTACATAGAGGGACGCTTGGAAGGACTGGCAACCAAAGAATATGTATCAGAAAAAATAGACGAGCAAACGCGACAATTGACTACCGAGATTAAGGGTGTAAAAAGTATCCAGACCAAAGCAATCGGAGTAGCTGTCGGTATCGGATTTGTCTTATCCCTTATTATAGGCTTTGGAAATCTGGCAGTAAATCTTGGGTGGTTGCAACCCGCAATCAGCTAACCGTTCGTTTGATGTGAATCTTAGCTGACAGGGGTCAGAATCCCCTTTAATTGTCTGGTCACTTTTGGTATGTGACCGCGGCTCTTTAGTTCGCCAAGAGTTTCTCGATCAAGGCAACCTGCTGATTATGAAGGTGGATAATTAAGCCGCCCAGCGTTCCTACGATACCGATGATGATTGTCAGGGCGACGCGATAGAGTTGCGCCACCGTCGCCGTATGTTGCGACCGTTCTTCCAGCCGGGCTATTCTTTCACTTGATGTTGGCGTATTAACTGGCTCGTTGTTTTGCATAGTTGAAGCAGTTTCCATAGTTGCCATGAGTCGCCTCAGCACACCGAAGATTACTACAAGTTGCTTCAAACCATAGCATATTTTGGCGAAATCTCAATCGGGGGTGGTGAATTGGGAAATGTATCCTTTTCGGTTGATACAGATATATACCATCGAGGACACCGAGAAATGCTAGGGCAATCGCATCAACTTATCTCAATACTAAGGTGCCAAGAACTCCGAGATATATCCGAAAATATGTCAATAAAGGACTCAATGAAAAGGTGATTTTCTGCCAGATTTCATGGGCGAGCCAAGGCTCGCCCCTACAATTTGTTAGTTTGATAAAAAATCGTCATTTATGGATATAGATGCGATTGCCCTGCGAGAGCACCGAGAAACTTAATCGAGATATGCCATATTCTTTGTGTGCTTTGTGCCTTTGTGTCTTTGTGGTGAAATTGAATTTCAACCGAATTCGATACACTACCGTGAATTCGCATTACAGCGACTGGGCAGCCCGCCACTCGGACATGGTCTTGCTGCCTTTGCTCCTGTTGAAGTGGCTGCACAAGAGCTGCAAATTCTCGATGTGATCCGTGCCGCCGCGGGATTGCGGCAGGATGTGGTCGACTTCCATGACCTTGAAGGGAAAATGCGTGTCGCAGCCCAGGCAGACGCCCTCCTGCTCGCCGTAGAGCCGGTGGCGGTGCGTGCGATAATTGGGCAACTTGCCCAGGTCCGTGCGCAGCGGCAAGGACTCGACCACGTTGGCGCCACCCCAGAGCGCGCCGCGATCTTCGCTGATGCGCTCGTTGACCAGCTTGACCGCCAGCGGCGACAGGTCAATGCCAGCCCACTGCCGTTCCAGGCGGTCGGCGGCGACCAGCGTGGTGGCGCAGCCGCAGAAGGGGTCGAAGACGATGTCGCCTTCGTTGCTTGATATCCGGATGATGCGCTCCATGAGTGCCAATGGCTTTTGCGTCGGATAGCCCGTGTATTCTTTACCACTTGAGCTATAGTTTGTGAAACCAATGGGCTTAAGCACTAGATTCTGTGGCGGTAGACCAGCGTCAGCGTCGGCGTAGCGCTTGAGTCCGGGCCACTTTCCACGTGTTGGATGATGGATAAGCCCCGCTTTGTCCAAGGCATCCAATCTATCGTGAACTCCCTTGATGGCCCGATAGCCGGGTATAAAGCGGTCTTCGATGTACTTGGCATATTTGCCTGTCTTAGGTGCAGACCACACTCGACCTAGTTTGAATACATCGTAGCCACGCCATGGCAGGCTGCTAGGTGCACTTGAATCAGAGCTATGCTTCGGACCTGTCAAGTCTGCTGCCCGGAATCGTCCTCGATTGTCTTCGGAAGGGTATGCTTTCCGAAGCGATTCTTGAGAACGTGGCTCGCGCACATTGTCGCCATTCCATATCCATTCTTCGGATTTCGAATAATACAGAATATGATCGCAGATTCGGCCATATCGATTAGGGTCGTTGTGCGAAGTAGCACGCCTCCAGACTAAATTGTTACGGAAGCTGGATGTACCGAATACTGAATCCATCAATAACTTTAGATAATGCGCCGCAGTATCGTCGCAGTGCAAATAGATGCTGCCGGTCGGCTTGAGGATGCGCTCCATCTCGATCAGCCGCACCGCCATCATAATCAGGTAGCTCATCATGCTCTTGCCCGAGGCATTGCGCGCCGCTTCGATGACGCTCTAGGCGGCTGGATTGCGGTCGGCCAGCTCGCCGTGCTCGTGCACGTCAATATCGGACAGCGTCCAGGTGTCCTTGAAGGCGGCGCCGGCGGCGATTGACCCGATGGGCGCGGCGTAATCCTGATTGGAGTTGAAGGGCGGGTCGAGGTAAATCAGGTCGATGCAGGCGGAGTTTATCCCGCGCATGACGTGCAGATTGTCGCCGACCCAGACGGTGCGATTGCTGAAGTTTGCTTTTGCCATTATGAAACAGTAAACGCTGTCGGCGCGGCTGTACAGTGGGATTCGCCACAGAGGAAGACTTCATGTAGGAGCGAGCCATTGGCTCGCCCGCCGATGACCAGCCACACACACTTTCGGGCTACAATTACCGACCTGGATGGCGCGTCGCCCGATTACAAAATCCGCGCGATAAAGGTCGGGATCCAATGCGCCGCCGCCACGATATCGCCCAGCGCCGCCGTCTCCTCGGTCGTATGCGCGTCCGTCACGATGACGCCGACCAGCCCCAGGCAGCGCGCCCAGGTACTCAGCAGCATGTCATCGCTGCGCGAAACGTAGCTGTAGTTCAGCCGCGCCATGCCCGCGCGTTGACGGTTGACCTCCTGCGCCAGCGCTTCCGCCAGCGCCTGGAAATCCATCGGCACGACCGAGCCGCGGCCGTCGCCGGAGACGAAGGCATGAGACGCGCCCAAGCCCGCGATGTGCCCCGCCGCGCGGTCGACATTGTGCCCGTCGATGTTGATAAAGCCCAGCCGCGGTGGCTCCAGCGCCTGCGCCAGCCGAGCCGCGCCCTGCCCGAACAGGCCGACCGGCGGTCCCTCTTCCTGGTCCGTCAGCGCGAAGAGCAGGCGGCGCCCACCCAGGCTGTCGCCCGCGTACTCGTTGAGAAAATACGCGCTCAGCAGCGCCAGCAGCACGCCGATGGCATTGTCCAGTCCCGTGCCGCTGATAAGCCCGTCTTTCAGCCGGGGCGCGCAGTGCATCATCACCGTGTCGCCCCAGCGCAGCTCGCCGTCGTCCGCCAGGAAGCGGATGCGATAGTCGCCGCCTTCCGCCTCGAAATGCAGCCGGCCGCCGGCAGTCACTGTTACGCGCCCGTCGACATAGCGCAGCGCCCGCGCCTCGCAGGCATATTCATCGCCGGGCACGCGGATGGCGCAAAGCGGATACAGCGTCGCCTCGGCCAGATCGCGCACACGGAAGCAGGGACGATCCATGTGCGCCGTCACCAGCAGGTCCAGCCGGGCGTCGGGCTCGCCGATTTCGATGACGAGGTTGCCGCTGGCGCCGAAGGGCGCGCAGGCAAGCCCTAGCTCGGCTGCGATGGCGCGGATGACAGCGCCGACTGCGCCCGGCAGCGTGCAGCTGTTGGCCGGCGCCGGCGCCTCAAGCAAGCGCGTCAGCCGCTGGGTGATCGCCGCGGGCGCGCTGGCCCGGTCGGCGCTGATGTTAGTGAGCAATTGGGTGATTCGTTCGTCTTTTGGCATGGCGCGATTGTAACCAGCGAGACCGATAAAATCGAAATCATGTAGGGGCGACCAATCTGGTCGCCCGCCAGTGTCAATTCCGTTAAGACGATTGACCAATCTGGTCGCCCGCCAGTGTCAATTCCGTTACGACGATTGACCAATCTGGTCGTCCAGAATCACGCGTCTACATAATTGCGTGCTTACGCGTAAAGCGAATCATCTCTCCAGCGCGCCGGATTCTCTACGATGTATTTGCGAATGTCATTCAGCGAGTCCTCGTTGCGGATAATGTGCTCGTAATAGTTTCGCTGCCAAATCGGGTGGTCAGGCGCACGGTCCAGACTTTTGCTGCGGAGTGTGACCGCCCGTTTGAATTGTCCAACAATGGACCCTAGCGAATCGCTTCTTGGGCGACTGGCTGTATCATCGGCGCTTTGGGCAGTCCGGGCGGCATTTTCAGCAGGGTCACGGTTCTTGATGATGATTATTCCATGAATGTGATTTGGCATGACGACAAATGCGTCCAGGTTGGTGCTGTCACGAACCTGATCTATCTGATTCCAGCATTCAGCGACGGTCGCGCCCAATTCAGTGAGATTCAACTTGCCGTCCCTTATCTGGCCAAACAGGCACATCTTCTTGTACGCGCAGACCGTAACGAAATACACTCCGCTCTGACGATAGTCGTATCCCGGCAGACGAATAGAGCGGCGGTAGGGTAACGAAGGACTGGCTGGCGGCATCGATTAGATCCTATGTTTGTCATGCGCGGGCGACCTGATAGGTCGCCCCTACGACACTCGTCGTCGGCAATGTGTTTCGATTCTGCGGAGGATCATAGCGTACTGCCAAGCCGGTATTCTGTGGCAATTTCCAATTCCGAATGTTTGCTGTAGGGGCGACCAATCTGGTCGCCCGCATGCGGAAATCCCGCCACAAGCGTTGACCAATCGAGTCGCCCACCAGCGCTTTAGCCCGACAGCGCCGCCACAAACATTTCATACACGCCATCGGTATCCAGCGCCTGCACCACGCTGACGTTGGCGCGTTTGCCGCTGATGCCGCTGTAGTCGATGACGGTCTGCCCGCGCGTCAAGCGGCCGTTGAGCTCGACCGAAACGTGGTAATCGCCGCTTTGACGAATCAGCCCGGGCTGCAGGGTGATGGCCATGGCCAGCGGGTCGGGCAGCAGGTAGGCGGGCCGCGCGAATGTACCCTGCAGCCTCTCAGCCGTCTCTTGCGAAATCGCCTTGAAGAAGCGCCCGTTGACCGTGTCGATGGCGCAGAGCCGATTGAACTTGTCCCAGGCGAAGCCGTGCGCCAGGGTCGTCTCCCAGCTGAGCATGGTCGAGTCGGGGAAGGCGGCCAGTGTGATATAAGCCGCTTCGGGGTCGGTGAAGATATTATACTCGGCGGTGACGATGGGCGTGTTGCCCTGCGCGGCGATGGTGCCGCCCATGAAGACGAATTTTTTGATGCGCGCCGGAAAATCGGGGTCAAGGCGGACGGCGGCGGCGATGTTGGTCAGTGGGCCCAGCGCGATCAGCGTCAGCTCGCCTTCGTACTCGCGCGATAGGCGCAGCAGGGCGGGCACGGCATGCTCGGCTTCCAGGCTGCGCGTCAGTGGCGGGCGGTCACGGAAATTGCCCAGTCCATCGCCCCCATGGAACTCGGCGGCGTCCTCCCACTCTTGCACCAGCGGCCGGTCGATGCCGGCGTAGACTGGTACATCGCGGTTCATAATCTCCAGGATCGTCAAGACATTGGGGTTGACCTGGCGGATGTGCACATTGCCGGTCTGCGTGGTGATGGCAAGCACATCGACAGCGGGGTCGGCCAGCGCCAGCATAATCGCTTGCGCGTCATCGACGCCGGCGTCGGTATCAATGATTAGCTTCATGGCGAGCGGACTTTCGCTTCAAACGGACACTGCCGCTAGTTTACCCGCAAAGGCGCAAAGGGCAAAAAGCTGACCTGCCGCAGAGGCGCAGAAGTCGAACAATCATGTTATGCGAAATTGTGTTGGAATATTGACAGACACATAAAATTCGGAAATTATAGGGACGTTTCTCTGAAAGGCCCGTAGTTGAAGTCGTGGATATTCGGGCGACACGCCTACAAGTCGATCTAGTGAAGAATTTTGCACGACTTATTCGGTTCTTCTTAGTAATTTTGCGGCAAGGTTGCTAGATTGGGTAGTGTATCGAAATCGGTTGAAATTAAATTTCACCACAAAGACACAAAGGCACAAAGCACACAAAGAATATGGCATATCTCGATTAATTTTCTCGGTGCTCTCGCAGGGCAATCGCATCAATATCCTTTATTGACGAATATATTTTCAAACTAACAAATTGTAGGGGCGAGCCTTGGCTCGCCCATGAAATCTGGCAGAAAATCACCTTTTCATTGCGTCCATTATTGACATATTTTCGGATATATCTCGGAATTCTTGGCACCTTAGTGTTGAAATAAATTGATGCGATTGCCCTAGCATTTCTCGGTGTCCTCAATGGTATAGTATCTGTATCAACCGAAAAGGATACATTTCCCTAGATTGGTTAAGCTTCTTTACAAGCAGAAACATGGGTATAATGTTGCGGTGTATCCAAAGGATCACGAACCGCCTCATGTCCATGTGACGAAAGACAATATGCACGTTAGAATCTTCTTGAATCCTATAGAGTATGGAGAGAATTCCGGATTTAAGAACGCAGATCTGAAGCGAATAAAGAAGTTAGTGACTAGACACAAGGACAGGCTTTTCGACAAGTGGGTCGAGTATCATGGTAATCCCGGCAGTGCGGGATACTAATTGAGGAGGATGGGCGATGGACATGATGCCCCTGGTTAATCCCGTGCGATGTGCGGCGAAGAAAGTTAAGTTCACAAAAAAGCATGCTCAGGTGTATTTGGCGGACGGCCGAGTGATCGGTATTCCTTTGAAATTCTATCCTCGCCTGCAAAATGCGACGGATTCTCAGAGGAAGAATTACGAGCTGTTTGGGCTAAACATCTATTGGGATGATTTGGATGAAGGCATAGACTTGACAGCGATGCTTACTGGAATGTATCGACGGCGCGAGAATATCGAGACGATTGCCTGATTGCCGCGGCTGATCCGCCACGATCATCATTCGACTATACTTGCAATTTCCTTCTAAATGCTAACCGCCGTGCACCAGCGCAGCCAGGGGAATGCCTTGAACCGCCTGCGCGCGCTGGAGCGGCTGCCCTGGCATTTGCTGCTGCCGCTGCTCTTCCTGCTGATCGGCTTGGCCTATCTCTATGCCGCGCCCAACTTCGAGGCATCCGACAGCGCCCAGCATATCGGCGTCATCAAGTGGATCGCCGAGCGCGGCGAGCTGCCCGTGCAATCGGCCGACCACGCCCAGCTCTTCGGCCAGGAAGCCAGCCAGCCGCCGCTCTACTACCTGCTGATGGCGGCGGTCTGGAATGCCTTCGACACGGCGGATTTTGACGAGCGCTACCTGCCCAGCCCCTTCACCGCCATCGGCGTGCCGGCGCGCTGGGGCAATCGCAATCTGCTCATTTACAAGCAGGTCTATCCGCCCGATCTCAGCGGCTCGTCGCTGGCGCTTTACGCCATCCGCTTCCTCTCCCTCTGCATGGGCGCGGCGACGGTGGCCGCGGTCTACCAGGCGGCGCGGACTGCCGTGCCGGATCAGCCCGGTGCCGCGCTGCTGGCGGCTTCGCTGACCGCCTTCAACCCGCAGTTCCTTTTCATCAGCGCCTCGGTCAGCAATGACGCGCTGATTAACTTGCTGGCGGCGCTGCTCTGCTGGGGCATGCTGCTGCTGCTGCGCGATGGCTTTACCACGCGGCGCAGTCTGCTGCTGGCGCTGCTGATCGCCCTGGCCGCCCTGACCAAGCTGAGCGGCTTGACCGTCGCCGCGGTCGTCGGGCTGGCGGCGCTCTGGACCTTGGCGCAAAGGCGTGATATCCGCGGTTTCGCGCTGCTGGCTGTGGCGACCTTGGCATTGACGCTGCTCATCGCCGGCCCCTGGTTCCTGCGCAATTTGTCGCTCTACGGCGAGCTGTTGGGCACCTCGACCATGCTGGACTTCTTCGGGCGGCGCGAGATCAGCCCCTGGCGCCTGGTGACCGAAGAATTTCAGGGCTTGCGCGTCAGTTACTGGGCGGTATTCGGCGCATTTAATATCCTGGCGCACGAAGCCTTCTACCACATCATGGACCTGCTCAGCCTGGTCGGCGCGGTCGGTGTGGTCGTCCTTTTGGCGAAGACAATACGAGCGGATTCACCACAGAGACTCAGAGAACACAGAGGGGGCTTACTGATAGCAATCGGCTTCCTCCTGCTCATGCTGATATTTGGCGTGGTCATGCTCTTTTGGTGGAGCCTGCAAACTTGGGCCAGCACAGGCCGGCTGCTCTTCCCCTATATCACCTCTATCAGCCTGCTGCTGGCGCTGGGCTTAAGCGCCTGGCGCATCCCGCCGCTGCTGATTGCCGCGCCGCTGCTCGTCTTCAGCTTGGCCGCGCCATTCGCCTACATTATTCCCAATTTCGATCATCCGCCGCCGGTCGCTGCGCTGCCTGAGCGGGCCACAGCCGCCGATGTTCAGTGGGGGGATATCCGCCTGAGCGGCTACTTACTGCCGCCGCCGCAGGCATGGCAAGCCGGCGATCGCATCCCCGTCACGTTCTACTGGCGCGCCGAGGCGCAGTCGCCCTTGGCTTACGCGCTGACCCTGAGCCTGCTGGACGCGGAGGGCGAGGTCATCCACAGCTTCGAGACTTGGCCCGGCTGGGGCACGATGCCGCACCCTTGGATGACGCTGCATATCAACTACCGCGACGACTATGTCATGCAGATTCCGGCGGATGCGGCGAGCGCACCCGAATTGCAGCTGGAGCTTCGCTGGTACGTCTTCCCCGATGGACCCGAATTGGCGGCGGAGTTAGAGACAGGTGAACAGCTGGAAGCGCTGCGACTGCCGCTGGGGAGCTTAGGCGGAGCATGAGCATACAATTAACGTTCAGAAAAAATCATAAGAATCTTGATTTGCTCACTGTATAACTGGAGGAAGCGCGCTCGCTCAAGAATCATTGTCTGCGGAGTTTGCAGCAATCGACGCCTGCTTGCGAGCCAATGGATTTACGCGCATTTCAGCCGTCCCCCTCGGCATCTGCCCGATGTCGATTGACAGCATGGATGCGGCGCGACCTGTCACCATTAACTGTGAGGCAAGCCATGTATTTGGAACCTGACCCGCTCGTCTTCGCGTATTCGCTTTCTGTATTGTCCGCTTGGATATTCCTCTACTGGCGGGGGAAACCGACCCGAGACTTATTGTTCTGGGGCGCAATCGCGGTTGCGCTTCCCATAATCGGACCTATGGCGATGACCCTGTATTTCGTTCTACGGCGGAAGGGCAAACGTTAAGCGCGCGAACATGCGGCAAAATCCGGCAGGGCAATCGCAACAAAATGAATCTACGCAACTATGAAAATTATAGGAAATGTATCCTTTTCGGTTGATACAGATATATACCATCGAGGACACCGAGAAATGCTAGGGCAATCGCATCAAATTATTTCAACACTAAGGCGCCAAGAACTCCGAGATATATCCGAAAATATGTCAATAAAGGACTCAATGAAAAGGTGATTTTCTGCCAGATTTCATGGGCGAGCCAAGGCTCGCCCCTACAATTTGTTAGTTTGATAATAAATTCGTCATTTATGGATATTGATGCGATTGCCCTACGAGAGCACCGAGTAACTCAATCGAAATATGCCATATTCTTTGTGTGCTTTGTGCCTTTGTGCCTTTGTGGTGAAATTGAAATTCAACCGAATTCGATACACTAGCCCTTAATGTTTCTTTGCCGATTCAAATCGCGCTGGCTATAATTCGCCAATCAGCATTCACTTCTATGTGACATCACGCGAATCGAGGCGGACTATGAAGAATCTTGTTGTAGCGCTGGCGCTGCTGCTCCAGTGCTTGTCGGCGTTCAGCGCCACCGCCCAGGACGAGCCGCTCAAGGTCGTATCGGTCATCAATGGCACGCTGGGCGACAAGTCCTTCTTTGACAGCGCCCAGCGCGGCATGGACGCCATCGCGGACGCATACGATATCGAGACGAACACCATCGAGCTCGGCTTGGATCCGGCCAACTGGGAATCGGGCTTGCTGGATATCATGGCGGACAGCGCTGCCTATGACATCCTCATCGCCGGCAGTTTTCAGATGGTGGGCTTCCTGGCCGAAAACGCGCACAAATATCCCGACAAGCGCTTTATATTTTACGACGGCGGCATGCCTTATGCCGACGCCGCGGTTTGCGTGCAGGCTTGCGCCAACGTCTATTCGATGACCTACGCGCAGAACCACGGCGGCTTCCTGGCGGGCGTTTACGCCGCTGCCATCAGCGCCAGCGGGCTGGAAGGGGCAAACGACGAGCCGATCATTGGCGCGGTCGGCGGCCAGCCGATTCCTGTGATTCACAACTTCATCGTCGGCTATGAGCAGGGCGCTTGCCTGGTCAACCCGGAGTCGCAGAATATCGTGCAGTACGCCGGCAGTTGGAATGATCCGGCGCGCGGTAAAGAAATCACCCTGGCCATGTACGAGCAGGGCGCCGATATCGTCTTCCAAGTCGCTGGCGGCACCGGCATCGGCGTCTTTGAAGCGGCGCAAGAGCAAGCGCGTTACGCCATCGGCGCCGGCATGGACCAGGCGGAAATCGTGGCCGAGACCGATCCCGAACAAGCCGAGCGCATCCTGACCAGCATGCTTCAGCACGTCGATATCTCCATCCTCCGCGCCATCACGCTGCACCTGGCCCGCGAGCTGCCCTACGGCTCAACCGAGAATCTGGGCATCCCCGAGGGCGTCATCGGCTTGGCCAAGAATGCGGTCTACCAGGCGGCCACGCCAGACGATATTAAAGCCATGGTGGACGCGGCTGAGGCGGCGGTGCTCGCGGGCGCGATCGAAGTCCAGTCGGTCTTCACCAGCGAGGACAAGCTGGCGGCGGTGGGCACGCCTTGCGCGGAGTTGCCCACGGCTGGCCTGAACATCGCTGATTTGCTGGGAGACGACAACTAGCCCGACTAGTGGCTGTCTACGCGCACGATCAAGTCGCCCAAATTGCGAAGCCATGTCATTGACGGGCGAGCCAATGGCTCGCCCCTACAAATCTACCTTACTGTGAACCGTGTGTGTTTCCGCTTCGAAATTCTGTCTGAACCAGGCCGTAACTTGCGAGAGACTGTGCTTAATGATTCTTTGCCGAATCGCATCGCGCTGGGTATAATGCACTTATCAGAATCCACTTCTGTGTGACATTACTCAAATGGAGGCTCTACATGAAGAAGCTAAGTTTTGTACTTGCGGCAATGCTCGTGTTCTTGATGGCGTACGGCGCCGTCGCCCAGGACGAGCCGCTCAAGGTAGTATCGGTCATCAACGGTACCCTTGGCGACAAGTCCTTCTTTGATAGCGCGCAGCGCGGCATGGACGCTGTCGCTGACGAATACGATCTGGATATCGACACGGTCGAGCTCGGCATTGACCCGGCTAATTGGGAACCCGGCTTGCTGGACGTCATGGCCGATACCGATTCCTACGACATCCTGGTCGCCGGCACCTGGCAGATGGTCGGTTTCGTTGCGGCGCACGCCCACAACTATCCCGACAAGTATTTCATGTTCTACGACGCCGGCATGCCTTATGACGATGCCGAAGTCTGCGTCGATGCCTGCGCCAATGTCTATTCGATGACTTACGCGCAGAACCAGGGCTCCTTCCTGGCGGGCGTCTATGCGGCGGCCGTCACCACCAGCATGATGGAAGGCACCAACGACGAGCCGATCATCGGCGCGGTCGGCGGTCAGCAGATTCCGGTCATTGACGACTTCATCGTTGGCTACGAGCAGGGCGCTTGCCTGGTCAACCCGGATACGCAGAGCATCGTGCAGTACGCTGGCAGCTGGAACGACCCGGCCCGCGGCAAGGAAATCACCCTGGCCATGTACGAGCAGGGCGCTGATATCGTCTTCCAGATTGCCGGCGGCACCGGCGTTGGCGTCTTTGAAGCGGCGCACGAGCAGGAACACTTCGCCATCGGCGTCGATTCCGACCAGGCTGTGATTGTGGCGGAGACCGATCCCGACCAAGCCGAGCGCATCTTGACTTCCATGATGAAGAATGTCGATAACTCGATCTTCCGCGCGGTCACCTTGCACCTGGACGGCGAACTGCCCTATGGCACAACCGAGAGCTTGGGCATCCCCGAGGGCGGCGTCGGCATCGCCAAGAACGAATTTTACGATGCGGCCACTTCGGACGATATCAAAGCCATGGTCGAAGCGGCTGAGGCGGCTGTGGTCGCTGGCGATATCGAAGTTCAGACCGTCTTCACCAGCGAAGACATGATGGCGGCGGTCGGCACGGCTTGCGCTGATATGCCCACAGCCGGCATGAGCATGGACGATCTGATGATGGATGATATGTAGGCGACCTCTCGTCCCCCGACCCCTTCCCTCATACAGCGGGAAGGGGAGAAAAGTCCCTCCCTCATTTTGGGGGAGGGAGCGTAGGGTGGGGGAAACCGCTGAAGAGTTAGTCGAATATCTTGAGACTGGAGCGCTTAGATGAAGAAGCCCTTGGAAAGTGATTTCGAGTATTTCCTCGAGATCTGGCCAGAACTGGTCAGAGACCATCGCGGTAAATTCGTGGCAATTAAGCACAAAGAAGTGCTGGGAATTTACGTGGACTACATGGAGGCGGCGCGGGCGATTTACGCCGAGCACGAACGCGGCACGGTGCTCATGCAGAATATTGGCACTAGCCCGGATGCCTTTACCATTTATTTGCACACGCCTGGTGTAGTGCCTACGCAATGATATCGCGACGGCACAGCTTTACCGTAAAGGCAAACACGCTTCACAACCGGCTCGTATCGCCGTGCTGGGTTTACGAGGCGTGGACGCCGGAAGTGGCAACGCCGCCTCCTCAGCGACGGCAGTACAACGCGCTGTGGGATACTGGCGCGACAAACAGCATGGTTACTAAGCGAGTAGTTGACGAACTCGATTTAGACGTAGAGGGGTTTACTAACGTCTACCATGTCGGTGGCGAATCAGAGAATAAGCCGCAGTACTTTGTGAATCTTGTGCTATTTTCTGAAGTGCACTTCCCAGGTGTAACCGTCGCAGAGGGCATACTGCTTGGCGCTGACGTCTTGATCGGCATGGACATCATCAATCGCGGCGACTTCGCGGTATCGAACAAGAACGGCGCGACAAGTTTTTCCTTCCGCATTCCGTCCGTTGAGGACTTCGACTTCGCGTCGGCAGACAACAGGCCGAGTTCAAGTCTCGGCAAGCATCAGCAAATTTGAGTTTATCTCAGTGCGTCCTCTTTGTCTCGGTGGTGAAATCACATGCCCATAATTGAAACCCGCAACATTCACAAAATTTACGGCAACGGCGTACACGCCAACGACGACATCAGCTTCGCGGTCGAGCAGGGCGAGATCCACGCGCTGGTTGGCGAAAACGGAGCGGGCAAGTCGACCCTGATGAAATTGCTCTACGGCCTGGAGCAGCCCAGCTCGGGCCAGATCTTCATCCGCGGGCAAGAGATGGAGATCGGCAACCCGCAAGACGCCATCGCCAACGGCATTGGCATGGTGCATCAGAACTTCATGCTGGTCGATTCTTTCACTGTGGCGCAGAACATCATCCTCAATCGCGAGACCAAGCAAGGCATGCGCATTGATTTCCCGCAAGCCGTTACCGATACCGAAGCGCTCTCGGTGGAATACGGCCTGGCGGTCAACCCCAACGCCCGCATCGAGGACATCCCGGTCGGCATGCGCCAGCGTGTGGAGATCCTCAAGGCGCTCTATCGCGGCGCGGAGATTCTCATCCTCGATGAACCGACAGCCGTGCTGACGCCCAGCGAAACGCAAGATTTGTTCGCGGCTATCCGCAACCTGGTCGATGGCGGCAAGACGGTCATCTTTATTACGCACAAGCTAAAAGAAGTTATTGAAATTTCCGACCGCGTCACCGTGATGCGCGATGCCCGCAAGATCGGCACGGTTAATACCGCCGAGACCGACGAACGCGAATTGGCGCGCATGATGGTAGGCCGCGAAGTGTTTATGCAGGTCGACAGGTCGGCGGTGCAGCGTGGCGATTCCGTACTGGATGTGCTGGGCTTGACCTACGCGGACGACAGCGGTCATCAACTGCTGAAGCATGTCAGTTTCCGCGTCTACGAACGCGAGATCCTAGGCATCGCGGGCGTGGAAGGCAACGGCCAGACCGAGCTGGCTGAGGTGCTGACCGGCTTGCGCCCGCCCACCACTGGCGAGGCTTTTATCAACGACGAGCAGATTCTGGGGCGGGGCCCCCGCTCGGTGCGCGAACATCAAGTCGCGCATATCCCGGAAGACCGCCTGACCAATGGCGTGGCCCTGACTTCGTCCATCGACGACAATCTCATCATCGACCGCTATTATCGCGAACCATTCACGCGCCGCGGCTTGCTCGATATCAATGCCATCGTCGAAAACGGCGAGCAGCTCATCAGCGAATTTAATATCATCGCGCCCGGCGGCGCCATACCGGTCAGCGCGCTTTCCGGCGGCAATATGCAGAAAGTGGTGGTGGCGCGCGAACTGTCCTCAGCGCCCAAACTGCTTATCGCCGCCCAGCCCACGCGCGGCGTCGACATCGGCGCCATCGAATTCATCCACCAGGAACTGGTCGACCAACGCACGCAGGGCTTGGCCATTCTGCTGATTTCGGCTGACCTACAAGAAGTGATGAAACTGTCCGACCGCATCATGGTGATGTACGAAGGCGAAATTGTGGGCATCTTCCCCAATGACGAGAGCTTGACGGAAGAGCGCATCGGCTACTACATGCTAGGGGCGGAGCGCCAGCCCGCGGCAGAAATGGAGCGGCACGCATGACGGCCAAGAGCAAGCAAGCCCCGCCGGAACCGGATCAAGGCGTCACCTTTCTGCGCAAGAACCTGCTGCTGATAATCGGCGCGGCAGCCGGTATCATCTCCACTTTTTTCATCACCAATACCATGTTCGACGGCTCATTCGAAAAGATGACCGGCACCCCGACCTGGGAGAATATCCTGCTGGTCAATTTGCTGGTCGGAACCTGTATATTTCTATTCGTCGTCGAGCTGAAGCGGCAGGCCATCCGCGTGCTGCTGACGGTGATCGTGGCGCTGCTGCTGGGTTTTCTGGTTACTTTCATCTTCAATCTGGACTCGGCTCAGCGATTTGAGCGCGGAGAGTTCCGCGTCCAGGTTATATCCGAGGCCGAGCCGATCGAAAATGACGAGGTTGACCTGGAGTACAACAAACGCCGCGGCGGCGATTTCAACAAACCCAATGTGGTCGCGCCGGTGGGGGAGGTCGCCTGGACCTTCGCGGGGGGCGAGGGCGATGTCGTATCGCTGCTGGCTTACGCCAAGAACCGCCGCTCGGAAGTTGACTTGCTGGTGGAGCTGCGCGCTGAATCCGGCGCTACGCTGGCCGCGGCCCAATCCGCCACCGAGCTGCAAGTCGACGAGACCTTCGACGATCTGGTCAGTGTCAAGGACGCGGTTATCGCCGACTACGCCTTGCCGGCTGACGGAATCTACACGCTCTACGCCCGCCCTGAAGACGTGGAGACGGGCACGGTGCTTTCCGAGGCGCTGAGCCAGACGCAGTTGGCTTTCGAGGCGCTGCTGCTGGGTCCCATCGAGCGGGTCAACCGCTGGGGCGTCTGGATTCAAGACGCTATCACGCTGATTTTGCTGGGCATGTCCTTCGCCATCGTCTTTCGCGCGCAGCAATTCAGTCTGGGCGCGGAGGGGCAGCTCTATTTCGGCGCGCTGGTCAGCGGCATCATCGCGCTCAATTCGCCCAACATCCCCGGCGTCATCTTGATCCCCTTTATCATCCTGGCCTCAGCGACGGCCGGCTTCATCTATGGCTTGATACCTGGCGCGCTCAAAGCCTATCTGAACGCCAACGAGCTGGTATCGACGCTGATGCTCAACGTCATCGCCACGCGCTTCTTTGAGATGGTGCTGAACTTCCAGCTCAAGCCGGCCAACGCTGGTTATGTGGCGTCGGAGAAATTTGGCTCCAATGCCATCCTGCCGGTCATCGTGGAAAACACCCAAGTCACCATTGCCGTGTTTGTACTGGCGATCGTGGTCGTCATATCCTGGCTGCTGATCCGCCGGACGCCGCTGGGTTATGAGATTCGCATCATCGGCTCCAACTTGCGCTTCGCCGATTACGGCGGCGTCAACTCCAAGCGCACCATCATGCTGGTCATGGCAATCGGCGGCATCGTGGCCGGCCTGGCGGGGATGCACCTGGCCAACGGCATTCATCGGCAGCTGATACTGAATATCTCGTTCGCGCTGGCTTTTGAAGGGGTGGTGGTCGCCTTGCTGGCGCGCTTAAATGTGCTGGTGGTGCCATTCACCGGTTTGCTTTACGCTTACCTGCGCGCCGGCGCCCAATTCATGGAGCGCGACGCCAACGTCAGCTTTGAAGTCGTGCGTATGATTCAAGCCATCATCATCTTGTTAATCACGGCGGAGGCTCTGGTGAGCTTCTTCCAGGCGCGGCAGAAACGCGCCGACATCGACGAATCGGGCCACACGGTCGAATCACTGGAGGGCGCCGATGTTTGAGCTTACCCCCACCCCAAACCCCTCCTGCCATCTATATGGCAGGCATCCCATTAAGAGGGAGGGGCTTCAACTACACGCGATTCGTGACGAATACCCGCGTTCCCACATTTTGGGGATGCTCGCCATAGAGATGGCGAGAGGGCCGGGGGATGGGGGCTGTAGCAATGTTTGATAATGTCATTGAAGGGATCTTCAGCGCCGCTTTCCTCTTCGCCATTCTGCGTGTGACGACGCCAATCCTGCTGCCATCGCTGGGCGCGCTCATCTCGGAAAAAGCCGGCGTGCTCAACATCGGCCTGGAAGGCATGATGCTGTCCTCGGCCTTCACCGGCGTGGTCGTCAGCGCCTACGCGCAAGACTGGTTCGGCGCAGAAACCGGCGCCGCGGTCGGTCCCTGGCTGGGTTTGCTGCTGGGCGTCTGCGTATCGCTGCTGCTGTCTTTTGTGCTGGCGCTATTCCACCTCGACTTAAAAGGCGACCTCTTCCTGTCTGGCATCGCGCTGAACATCTTCGGCTCCTCAGCCACGGTGGCCATCATGTTCGAGCTGACTGGCGACCGCGGCAATACCAGCACCCTGGCCAGCCTGCAGATGCCCTTCATTCAGCTGCCGGAATTCATCAATGACATCCCACTCATCGGCAGTTTCATTTACGGCGTATTCGACAACCAAAGCGTTATGACCTGGATCGCTTTCATCGCGGTATTCATCGTCGCCTTCGTCTTGTATCGGATGCCTTTTGGCATGCACTTGCGCGCGGTAGGGGAGAATCCGGAAGCGGCTGCCTCTGTCGGCATCAACGTCAAGCGCATCCGTTACCTGGCGCTGCTGATCAGCGGCTTCTTCGCCGGGCTGGGCGGTATCCACATGGGCATGGGTTATTTGCAACTCTTCCAGCGCGATATGACCAACGGGCGCGGCTTCATCGCCCTGGTGACGCCTTCGCTGGGCGGTGGCACACCCGCCGGCACTATGGTGGCCTCGCTGGTATTCGGCTTCTTCGACGCCCTGGGCATCCGCATCGGCTCGCTGGAAATCCCCTCGCAGCTGCCGCAATCCATTCCCTATTTCGCCACCGTGCTGGCGCTGGTGATTTACGCCCTGCAACGGCGTATCTCGCAGCGCGTCACCGAGATGCGAACCGCCTCCGGCGCGGCTTTTGACGCTGCTTTCTGGAGCTCGATCCAGCGCCTCAGCATCTTGCACATGCTGCTGATGATGATCGCAGTCATCGGTATGGTAACGGGCGTCTCGATGCTTTCCGCCCCCAACGGCTTCGGCGGGGCGGACACGGCTGTGCCCATTGGTCTGCTGATCGGCCTGGCGTCTCTCGCGCTCTTCGTGGCCGGCTTGCCCTTTGTGCGCGATATCTTCAGCATCCAGCGCAATTGGCAGGCTAGCGCGTTGGTGACGGTGATCTCGCTGGGCATTTATCTGACGCTGCTGCTGGCGCTCTTCTTTGAGCCGCTGCTGGCGCTGGTGGTAGGCTTGGCGCTGAGCGCTGTCGTCTGGTACATGATCGGCGGGCGGGTCTTGATGCGCTCGGAGTAGAAGCAATCAATTGGGTGCTTGCACGTCATTTTAGCTGTCTGGCGCCGGCCGGTTATCGGGTTCGCTGGGCCGAACGAGCTTCTGCGAGAAGACAAACACTGCGTCCATAATCAGAACCACTGAACCCGCTGCGTCCTTATCTATCGCAACCAGAATTAGTCCACCGATCAGGGCAATTATTGCAATGCCGCCACCTATCATTTGGCCCCGTTTGGTGATGACTGCTGTGTCTTGCATCTACTGAAGAGATATTCTTGTGTTGTCCGCTTGCCCTTGCTTTTCCAAAGCCATTTTGTGGCGTTGATGCTCTTCGTAGATGGGCAAGAGCCGCTCGTCGAACTGAACCGCCGAAAATTCGGCATGAACTTGCGGAGAATCGTCATCAGTTGGAGAATCGTTAATCGAGCCCGTTTCGGACAACATCAATCCCGAGTCTCCGCCAGCAGTTTATGGTATTGTCCGTTCACGGTAGCGATGCTCTCTCGGATAGATTCTTCAGCTGTTGGACGTGGCTGGGACGTCACGGTAATCCATTGCTGCTGAATGCGGTCGTACACTCTTAATCCCTGCGCTCCGTATATGTCAAAGGCTGTGGCAATGCCGGCGATAAAGGGCTTGCGCAGCAGCACCCGTTTGGGGTCAAATCGGTTCATGCCAGTGCCTCCTGTGCAGTTTAGTGCTATGGGGCAAGAACATCCTATACCACTATTATATGTAGGGGATTATAGTACCTCATTGAGCCACAGATACGCAACTCAAATGGTCGGAGGGGAAACGAACACTATGCAAAACAAAATCCTCGGCGGGCTCTACGGCCAAGCCCTGGGCGATGCCTTCGCCATGCCGGCCCAGGTCCACCCGGACGACACCGAGCGCGCTTTCGGCTGGCTGGATAGCTGGCAGGCCGCGCCCGCCGACCATATCGTGCACGCCGGGCTGCCAGCCGGGCGCATCACTGATGATTCCGAGCAAGCCTTCTCCATCGCCCAGGCCGTTATCGACGCTGGCGCGGTCACACTGGCGGCGGCGGTGCAGGGCATCGTCACATGGTACGATCGCGTCGATGGTGATAATTCGCCCTACGTCGGCCCCAGCACACGGCGCGGCGTCAACGCGCTGAAAGCGGGACAAGACCCCCGGACCACCGGGCTCTGGGGCGATACCAACGGCGCGCCCATGCGCATCTCGCCCATCGGCTTGCTGCACCCGGGCGATATCGAGGGCGCGGTGGCTGATACGGTCACCGTCTGTATGCCGACTCATTTTACGCAGCCGGCTGTGGCGGGCGCTGCCGCAGTCTCAGCCGCGATCGCGCAGGCTCTAGTCGACGGCGCCACACTGGACGCGGTTATCGCCGCCGGCTTGCAGGGCGCTGAACTGGGCGCTGCGCATGGACGCCGGTGGATGGGCTGCTCGGTGGCTTTCAAAATCGAGCAGGCGCTGGCGATTGCTGCGAGCAGTGGCGACCGCCGCCTACGCCTACGCCGCCTCTTCGACGAGGTGGGCGCTACGCTGAATGTGCCCGAGACGGTGGGCGCGGCTTTTGGCATCCTGGCCATGGCCGCCGGCGAGCCCAAGGAGACGGCGATTCTGGCGGCCAATCTTTCCGGCGATGCCGATACCATCGGCGCTATCGCCTGTGCCATGGCGGGCGCCTACGCCGGATTCGACGCCATTCCAGCGGCCGATGTCGCTGTCCTGGAGAGCGACAGCGTCTTCCAGGAATATGACGTGCCGACTATCGCCGCCGGGCTAATGAAACTCGCGCAGCAGAATTCCGGCGGCAGCATCCCGGACGGGGCGTTCGGCTCCCCCGCTTGATGAGGCAGGGACATGGGGTGAATCCGCCCAAACGTCTGGTCACGGTCGGCGACCTGGTCCTCGATATGCTGCTGGAAGCGCGGCTGCCGGTCGAGGCGGATGCGCACCAGATGTCGCCCAGCTTGCTGTTGGAGCCGGGCGGCGCCTGCACCACGCTGCTCGCGGCGCGCAATTTTGGCTTGGGGGCGGCTGCTCTGGGCACGGTCGGCGCTGATTTTCCGGGCCGCATGCTGCTGGAAATCCTGGCTGACGCCGGCGTCGATACCTCGGCGCTGGAGATCCCGCCCGACAGCACTACCACCACCGTCATCGCCCTCAGCGATACTAAAAAGTCCCAGCATGTTTTCTTGGGCCACTACGGCGCCAGCCCGCCTATTGAACTGTCGGAAGCGGCTGTACGCCAGCTCGAGCGCGCCGACGCGGTCTTTATCCCCGGCTATACGCTGGTCGAGGAGCGGCAAGACCGGCTGGTGGACGGTGTGCTCGAATTCATGGCCTCCAGCGCGACGCCGCTCTATATCGATGTGGGTCCTTTACTGGGCCAGCTGCAGCAAGCCGACGTGGATCGTGTGCTCGCCGCCGCCGATGGGCTGTTTCTCACCGAAGACGAGATTCGTTTTGTGGCTTCCGGGGAAAGCGATATTGACGCTTGCCGCCGCCTGCTGCGGGCTTATCCTGATTTGTTCATCGTAGTCAAGCGCGGCGCGGACGGCTGCCACCTGCTGGGGCGCGGTCTGGACAGCGCATGCGCCGGCTTTTCTGTGCCGGTAGTCGATACCATCGGCGCGGGCGACGCCTTTGCCGCAGCTTATATCTGGGCCGATTTGCAGGCGTATTCGCCGCTGGAATGTGGCACAATCGGCAACGCGACCGGCGCGGCCAGCGTAATGAAAGCCGGGGCGGGCCGCAATGCGCCAACCCGTGCCGAAGCGCAGGCGATATTAGATCAACACAATACAGGACTGAGTCTCTCATGCTGAAAACGCTCACACTTGAAACGCCCGCCGGCGACGCCCTGGTGGATATCACAAAGCAGGTCAAGGACGCCGTTGCCGAGAGCGGCGTTGAGTCGGGCCTCTGCGCTATCATCGTGCCCCATACCACCGCCGGCATCACCATCAACTCCAATCTGGATCCGGCCACGCCCACCGACCTGCTGGCTGAAATCAAGCGGCTGGCGCCGACGCGCGTCGACTTCGCGCATCAATACGATACGCCGGCGGATGCGGCCGGGCATATCAAGGCGACCCTGGTGGGCAACAGCCTGACGCTGCCGATTGCGGGCGGCGAATTGCTCGTTGGCTGGTCGCAAGCCATCCTGTTCTTCGAATTTGACGGACCCCGCAGCCGGACTGCCCAAGTCAAGATCATCGCCGGCTGACCCAGCAAATGGGAGATTTTATAGAGGAGAGCCACATGGAGAAGCAGAAGGTTGATCACATGAACTTTCAGAGCGCCCCGGCGCTCATGACCCTCGGGCGCTGTCGTACGCAGCTGACAGTCTTTCAGGTGATCGGACATGTGGTAATCTGGCTGATTATCGTGGCCTGCACACTGGGTATCGGCGTGCTGTTTTGGCCCTATGCCGCCGCCAAGTTGATCTTGGAATCCATCATAATGACCGATGAGGCTGGCAATCCCAGCGCGCGACTGCGCTGCAATATGGGCTGGGGTGAACAGATCGGACATAGCGTCCTTTGGTTGGTGCTGATGGTGGTGACGGGCGGGCTAGCCGGGCTGTGTTACCTATTCGGCGTGGCGCATTTCGCCATCAACCGTACCGAATTGATTGCTACCTAGCAGCGACCAATGCAACTGGAAGGATGAATAGCATGCCCCGTAAAATCATCATAGATACCGACCCCGGCGTCGACGACACCATGGCCATCTTCTTCGCCCTCTGCTCGCCCGAGCTGGATGTCGTCGGGTTGACCACCATCTTCGGCAACGTGCATACCGAGCTGGCGACCAAGAACGCGCTGCGCCTGCTGGAGATCGCCGGGCGCGGCGACATCCCGGTAGCGCCGGGCGCGCTCGACCCCTTGACCGCCCCCTTTGAAGGTCCCGTGCCTTTTGTGCACGGCGCCGACGGGCAAGGCGATATCAACCTGCCGGACCCGGCCGCCCGCCCGTTGGATATCAGCGCGGCGCAATTCATCATTGAGCAGCTGCGCGCTCACCCGGGCGAAATAACGCTGGCGCCCGTCGGTCCGCTGACCAATATCGCGTTGGCGCTGCGGCTGGAGCCACGCATCAGCGAGTGGGTCGACGAAGTGGTCCTGATGGGCGGCAACGCCCTGGCGCCGGGCAATGCCAGCCCGGCCGGCGAAGCCAATATCCGCAACGACCCGGAAGCGGCCGACCTGGTCTTCGGCGCTGATTGGCAAGTGACGATGGTGGGGCTGGATGTGACGCTGCGTGTGCACATGACGCCGGAACACATCGCCGAATACGCGACGCACGGCAATCCCATGTCCGACCATATCGTGAAAGTGCTGCCGCATTATCGCAATTATTTCGAGAGCGTCTATGAGGCCGAAGGCATATTTGTGCACGATTCCAGCGCCATCGCCTACATCCTCGATCCTTCGCTCTTCAGCGTGCGGCGCTGGCCCATCCGCGTCGGTACGCAGGGCTTGGGCCGCGGCAAGACCTGGCCCGCTACCGGCGGTCGCATTCTGCCGCCCTGGGAAGGCCGGCCCGAGGTGAATGTCTGCGTTGATGTCGAGGGCGAGCGGTTGGTAGAGATGGAAGCGGAGGTCTTGCGTAAGGCCTAAGCAAGCCTGCCGGAGCTGCTACCCGCTCCATTGAATGGCGAACCGGGGTCGAAACCGACACTAATTTGACGAGTCTTCTATTTCTCGCGTCCTAGTCAACTTTACTTGCGACTCATCTGATGGCTCAATCTGCTTGGGTGATTTGCTCTGTCGAGAAGGAAGCAGATTCATGCCGAATTTGAATCCACGGGCAGCTATACGTACGACCACCCCCCGATTTGATACACCAGCAGCAAGAAGAAGCGCCACGCCAGAGAGGAATAGTAATACGTCTATTCCCGCCCTGCCCGAATACATTAAGACGAATCCGCAGATAACTGCGACAAGAATGATTACTTGGTACGGGGTAAAGCGCATTTACGCGCGACGCACCGAATACACTACGATAAATACAAACGTGAGATATGCGAGGATGTCCCGCGCGGAATGCCCATTTTGCGCGCACAAGACAGCAAAAAATACTGCAAGGATGGAGATAAGCAAGATGAACCTGAGGCCAATCCCCTTCGATTCATCTACTCTAATCAGTGATTTTGTTGAATTCATAATCAATCCTAAACCGATCTGCATATATCATACCATCAAGGCATGATATTTCAAATGAAATTAGATTCCGTTTTATCGGTATGTCATCTGCGATATGACAAATTCGACTTTGCCATCCAGAAGCCTCCGTGTTCTCTGCGTCTCTGTGCTGCTTCCCCCAGCGCGGAATCCGGGCTACGTCCCGAATCCTCGAAATTCACCGCTGCCCGCCTAGGGACGCGGATAGCTGATGGCCAGCATGCCCTCGATATCCAGCGGGTCGACGCCGTATTTCGCCTTCTCGTCGGCGCGGAGCTGGACTTCCGATTCTAGCTCGCCCTCAAGCGGCAGGCTCAACCGCCGCCCTTGCTGCAGCGCCGATTCACGCGTAGCCACTTCCATCATCATCGCCATCAGGGCGTCTTCGTCGCTGTACTCGGACTCGCGTAGGCCGCGGATGGTTTCGGCGAAGTCGACGATATGGCTGATGACGGCGGCGCTGTAATAATTGCGCCGATGATAGGCTTTGGCGCCAAGGCGGTAGGGATTGCTGTATTCGATGCGGCCAGTCGGCAAGTCGACATGCGACGACAGCCAGTCGCGCCCGTCGCCAAGGTGCGCGATGGGGTAGCTCAAGTCGTGGCGTCCGCCGCCCTGCAGCAGCGCTTCTTCGCTGCAATAGCGCACTTCGCTGACGCCGGTCCAGCCTTCCGCCGCCTGCTGCACGATGGCGCCGCGCGCGCCCGCCAGCTCGGTATAACCCGGCCGCGGATAGCGCCCCAGCATGCTCTTGATATTGCCGGCGTGGTCGATGACCAGGGCGTCGTCCGGGAACCAGAAGAAATGCGCGCGATACTTCTCCGACTCGTGATAGCGGTGCGCCAGCTGATAATGCCCCGCGGTGGGCATGGTATGCGCAATGGCTTGCACAGCGGTGGGGTGCGCCCCGAAGAAGTGGATCCAGCGCGAATTATTGTGGTAGCCGGTGTGGTCGTGCCAGCAGGTCAGGCGCTTGACCGGGCCGATAAAGCCGTCAGCCGCGATCAACTTCATCATGCGGTCGAAGGGGAAGCGGAAGAAATTCTCGGCGATGCGCAATATCGCCCGGCTGTCGCGCGCCGCCTGAACCATCTCCTGCGCTTGCAGCAGCAGCGTGCACATGCTGGTCTCCACATTGACGTGGATGTCATGCGCCAGCAGCGTGCAGCAAATCGAATGGTGCGAGGGAATCGGGCTGACGACGAAAGCCGCTTCCATGGGCCGCGCCGCGATAAGCGCCTTCAGGTCATAGAAGGCGGGCACGTCAATCGACGCGGCGAATTCGTCGGCCGACTCGCGTACTGGGTCACAAACAGCCACAATCTGCACCCAGGGTTTGAGCGCGTCAAATAGCGGTCGATAAGTCGTCTGGGAGCGGTTGCCCGTGCCGATGAGCGCCACGCGCAGGGGGTCAGCTAATGTCATTTTGCAGCCTTTCCAGGAGTTCTTCGGGTATTTCAGCTTCATAAACTTGCGCCCAGCCGCTGCGGTCGCTGGTGAAAACGACATGGCGGCTGTCGGGTGAAAACGAGGGGTGCGGATGCGTATGCTGGGGCGCGTTCACTTTGATGGGCCCGTCTTCGTAGGGGAAGGTCCCGCCCCAATGCGCGCCGGCATTACTTGCGCCAGGGCGGCAGAGCGTAACCGGCTCGCCGATGCCGTCCAGCGGGTCAAAGAGTTGCAAGCCGATATCGGGGAAATTCGTATCCGCCACCATCAGCGTGCCGGTGGGATTGCAGATGGCGTGCCAGGCGTTGAATGAGGTCACGCGCCGTTCCGCGCCGCTATCGACATGGATGGCGCGCATGCCCTTGGGCCAATCGACGAAAGCCAGCTCGCGCCGGCCCGGGATCCAAACCTCATGCGTGATCCATTCGCCCGCCGCCCGCTGATACAGCCGCCTGTTGCCGCTGCCATCGCGATTGATCACCCAGACGCGATCCTTCAATGGGCCCGCGTAATAGAGCAGGTTGTTGTCATCGGGACAGAACATCAGATGCGCAATGGTATCCCGCTGCAAGATGATGTCGCAATCGCCGCTGTCGGTGTCGATGACGGCCAGATGCGCCTGATCGCCGATGCTGAAGCGCAGCGTCCAGTAGCGGTCATCGAAACTCAGCGCGGTTGTGCCCATGGCATCGGCCACCATGCCGCGCTCGCGCAGCCGAATGTCGCCCAGCTGGCTGAAATTCACCAGTTGCTCCTCGCGCTGCGTCTCGGTATGGACGCGGTAGCCGCCCGCGCCAGCTGTGAAATAGACATAGCGCCCGTCATGCGAGGGATAGATAGAGTATTCTGCCAAGCCCTCGCGCTCGGTCAGTTGCAAGAGCTGCCCGCTTTCGCGATCTTCGGCGTAGATTTCGGGGCGTCCGCTACGATGCGAGACGAAGATCAGCCGCGCCATAGCGTCATCATAAGCCGGCACGAAGAAAAAAGGCTGATGATGGATCGATGGCTGAGCGGTCACCTGACGGATGCGCGCGCCGGTGGCCGCGTCGGTGAACGCGCGCGACTCGGATGGGAATACACTGCCACGGCTCATCTTGTTGGTAACCCCCATCCTCCAGCCCCTTCCCCCATATAGAGGGAAGGGTAGCAGGCTGTGCGCTCAAGGATATATCTCAAGTTAATTTAGAACCTGCTCTAGGACGGGGAAACCGGCGGCGGTCAATTCCCCGGCGATGCGCTCCACCTCTTCTGGCGGCAGCGGCCGTATCGGGCGGCGCATGTGCATGGAGGGGAATTTGCCCAGCAGGGTCATGGCGCATTTCATTCGCTGATGGGCGTCGCTGGACGGTTCGCCGAAGCGGTAGACGATCTGCGACAGCGGCCGCACCTGGCTCTGGATGCGATTGGCTTCCGCCAGGTCGCCGCTCAAAGCCGCCCGCACCAGCCCTGTGATCAGCTCGGGCACAAATCCGGCGAAACCCACCAAGGCGCCATCCGCGCCATCCAGCAGGGTCACCAGCAGGTACTCGTCCAGGCAGCTGATGATGCTGACATCGGGCGCCGCCGCTTTGAGATTGCGGTAATCGTAAGCCCAGCGCGACATCTCGCGCGTGCCCATCTTGATGCTGACGACGCGGTCGATCTTGACCATCTCCAGCATCTCGTCCAGGCTGTAACCGGCTTTCGTCCAAGCTGGGTACTGATGCACGATGATGTCGATGTCGGCGCCTTCAGCCACATCCTGGAAAAAGCCGACGGCCGTCTCGCTGGTCCTACCGAAGCGCAGCCAGTGGTGCGGCGGCATGAGCAAGATGCCGTCAGCGCCGACTGCTTTAGCCGCCAAAGCCTGGGCGATGGCCTCATCGCTGCCCTCGGCACAGACGCCCGAGACCACCTTGACCTTGTGGCCTACCTCGTCCGCGATGATCTCGGTGACGCGCGCCCGTTCCTGGTTGCGCAGGGACATGACCTCGCCAGTATGCCCATTGCAGACCAGGCCGGTAATGCCATCGACCGAAGCCAAGTATTGCACATAGTCGCGCAGGCCGATTTCGTCGATGCTGTCATCGTCGTTAAAGGGGCAGAGCGTCGCTGGCAGGACCCCCGTCCATGGTTTGTCGAACATACTCTTTCCTTTCCTTGCTCTTCGGGATTTCTAAATCCGGTATCGCTGCAAAAAGTCGTAATTCGGCGTAACGCCCAAGCCCGGCCGCTTCGGCACGGTCAGACAGCCGTCTGCATCCAAAGTCATCTTTTCTTCAAAGATTTGCCCGCGGTTGGCGTCGACCGTCTCGCGGTAGAACTCGACAATCAGCCCGTTGCTGATGGCGCCCACCAGATGCAGGTGCAGCTCTTGATCGCCATGCGGCGCGATGTGCAATTCATGCGCCCCCGCCAGCGCGGCGACATGCATGAACTCGGTGATGCCGCCCAGGACTTGCGCATCGGCGTTATAAATGGCCGCGGCGTCATGGGCGATGAGATCGCGGAAGCCGTAGCGCGTATATTCGTTCTCGCCGGTGGCGATGGGGATGGAGGTGGAGCGCGCCAGCAGGCCGTGCCCGCGATAGTCGTCGGGCGCCAGCGGCTCTTCAAACCAGTAGATGTCGTAGGGCTCCATGCGCCCGGCGATCTGAATGGCTTCGCGCAGGCTGTAAGCGCAATTGGCGTCGACCATCAACTTGACATCCGCGCCGATCGTCTCCCGCGCCACTCGCACGCGTTCGACATCTTCCCGCATAGGCGCGCCGCCGATCTTCATCTTGACGGCTTTGGCGCCCAGGGCGAGGTTGGCTTCCATCTCATCCGCCAGCCCCGACAGCCCTTTGCCCGCTTCGTAATAGCCGCCGGCGATGTAGGCTGGCACGCGATCGCGGAAGCCGCCCAGCAGCTTATGCACGGATTTGCCGGTCGCCTTGCCCATCAGATCCCAGAGCGCGATATCAATGCCGCTGATGAAACGCGTCGTGAGTCCGCGCCGGCCCACCAGCTTTGGTACCCAGAGCGAATGCCAGATGCGGCGATAATTGAAGGGGTCTTCGCCGATAAGCATGGGCTTGAAATGCTCCAGCAGCCCCTGCGCAACTTTCGCCATGCCGGGCGTCTGCGGCATTCCCGCCCAGCCGACCCCGCAATGCCCGTCATCGGTTTCAATTCGAACCAGGCTGAGGCCGCTATGCGTGTAGGTGTGCCGGCCGTTGCGGATGGGCCTGGCCCGCTCCCAGCGGTATTGTAGCAGTTCGACAGCCGTGATCTTCATCGGCGCCTTCAGCTATTGCGGCGCGGGTCGAGCGCGTCATTCAAGCCATCACCCAGAAAAACGAAGGCGACTTGAATGACGCCAATCGTCACGGCCGGGATGAGAATCAAGTGCGGGAAGATCTGCCAATAGCGCCGCCCCTCTTCCAGTATCGAGCCCCAACTGGCGTTGGGCGGCTGCACGCCAATGCCGAGGAAGCTCAAGCCGGCTTCCAACGTGACCGCGCCGCCCATGCTGGCGGTTACCGCCACGACCAAGGGACCCAGCGCGTTGGGGATGACGTGACGCAGCATGATATGCCATTGCGACGCGCCGAGAGCCCGCGCCGCCAGCACATAATCTTCTTCATTGATGCTAAGCACTTGCCCGCGCACCAGCCGCGCCAGGCCGGGCCAGGCGATCAGCGCCAGCGCGCTGAAGACCAGCACGTAATCCAGCCACAAGGTATTCAAATAGAAGGGATTTCTGGTCTGCTCATAGAGTGTATCGAACCAATTGATGATGGGTCGGCGCAGGGTACTGTTGATGAGAATGACCAGCAGCAAGCCCGGCATAGCCTGGATCAAATCGCTGATCCACATAAGCGCTTCATCGGTGCGTCCGCCGTGAATGCCCGACCAGGCGCCGACCAGGATGCCGATAATCAAGCTGATGGACGTGGACAGAAATGCCACCAGCGCCGCGGTGCGCGCCCCATGCAGCATACGGCTGAAGACATCCCGCCCCAGATCATCGGTGCCCAGGAAATGCTCCGCGCTGGGACCTTGAAATGCCTTGACGATATTCTGTTCCAGGAAGTCATAAGGCGCGATATGGGGACCCACCAGCGCCAGGAAGAGGAAGGCGGTAACCACAAATAACCCGCCCACCGCCAGCCAATTCTTGCGGAAGCGGCGGGCCGCGTCTTGCCACAAGCTGCGATGATGCTCCAGCGAGAGGCTCTTGTCGTCGATGACGCGCGAGCGTTTTGGCGCTGCCGTCCCCACGCTCATTGCGCCCTCACGCGCGGGTCAAGAATGGGATAGATGATATCCACCAGGAAATTGCTGATGAAGATGATCAAGGTGCCCACCACCGCCACCGACATGATTATCGGGTAATCCACTTTTTTGATGCCTTCAATCGTCAGCAAGCCAAAACCCGGGATGCTTAAGATGTATTCCACAAAGAGCGAGCCATTAATCAGACCTATCATGATGAGACCGAGTGTGGTGACCACCGGCGTCAGCACCGGGCGCAGCATGTGCCGAAAGATAATCCGCGATTCGGTCATGCCTTTGGCGCGGGCTGTGCGCACATAGAGCTGGCTTCTAACTTCCAGCATAGCCGAGCGGGTCTGGCGCACGACGATGGGCAGGATGCCTATCGATATGACCGCGACGGGCAAGGCGGCGTCAATATGAAATAAGCCGTTCCAGCCATAGGGCACATCAATGATTTTGAGCTGCAAGACCAGCAATAGCAGCAGCATCGGCAGGATGACAAAGGTGGGAATGCCATTGATGAACAAAACGCCGCTGACTATCAGCCGGTCCAACCAGCGGTTATGGTACAACGCGGCGATGATGCCCAGCGCGATGCCGGCCGCCGCGCCGATTACTGTGGCGGCGAAACCCAACTGCATGGATATCGGCAAGCGGAACTGCACGATCTCCAGCACGGGCCGGTCGACTTGCAGGCGTATGGAACGCCCCCAATCGCCGCGAATAAGATTATTGAGATAATTGCCGAACTGCACCAGGAAGGGCTCATCCAAGCCGTACTTTTTGCGCAGCGCCATCATGACCACTTCGTCTTCGCTGTCGAAGTCTTCGCCCTGGATGAACATCATGCGGATGGGGTCGCCGGCGCCATAATACATCATGCCGTAGGTTACAAAGAGAATCAGCAGCAGCCCGGCGGTCCAGCGCACAAGTCGTATGAATAAGAAAGATGCCATAGCAGTTTCCTTCATTCCCCCATCCCCCGGCCCCTTCCCCCACAAGGAGGGAAGGGGAGAAAGAATCGTGACACCCTACCATTCCCCCTCCCTCTTTATGGGATGCCCGCCATAGAGATGGCGGGAGGGGGTTAGGGGGTGGGGGGGCGGCTTACATCCGCTCGATGTAAATCTTCCAGGGCTCGATCACGCTGACGTCCGGACCACTGTAGTATTCCTTGACGTGCTCGCGGGCGTTGGCGGTGCGCAGCGGCTTGCCAAAGTGCATGATGACATAGTCGCCTTCGTACTGCGCCTGCGCCTCAAGCGCCAGCTCACAGCGCCGCGGATCATCCGGACCCAGGGTCAGCGCTTCGTCGACAGCCGCTTCCAGAGCCTCGTTGTAGTAGCCGCCCAGCATGGAGCTGCTGGCAACGGGACCGGAAGAATGGCCCGCCGCCCACATGTAGGTGGCGGCATCGGGGAAGCGAATGACCACATCGTCGCGGCTCAGGTTGATCTTGTCGTAGTCATCGCCGAAGCTGTTGGGATCCTGCTGGAACTCAACATTCTCGATGCCCAGGTTCTGGCGCCAGAATTCGATGACGGCGGTCAGCGCGCGGTTGTTAAACTCGTTGCTGCCGCGCGGGGTGACGCGCAGCTTGGGCAGCATTTCGGCGCTGCCGTAGCTGGAGGCGGCCAAAGCGGCTTGCGCAGCTTCGACATCGTAGGGATAGCCGTTGGCGTCCGGGTTCTGGCAGGTGACGATATCGTCCAGAGTCTGCTTGGTCATTACTCCGCTGCCTTCGACGGGGAAGGCGGCTTGGAATACGGCGTTCCAGTCAACGGACTTAATCAGCGCTTCACGCACCATGGGGTCATTGGTCGGCTCGCGCGTCGGCTGCATCCAGAAGGTGTTGAAGCCGATGGCGTCGAATTGACGGAAGTAATCCGGCATCTGCGCGCGCAGCACGGAGGGCGCCGCAGCCAGGCTGGCGTCGATCTGATCGTTCAGCGCCATGGCGCCGACAGTCGTTTGGTCGGTGACGAATTGGAAGCTGACCTTCTCGAGGATTGGCCCGTCTTTCCACCATTCCGGATTGGGCGTCAACTCGGCCGTCTGCAGGTCGGCATCAAAGCTGGTCAGGATGAAGGGGCCGTTGACGATGGGGTTATTCTCCGGCTTCCAGAATTCGTTGAAGCCATGCTCCAGCACGTCTTCAGCGCGGGCGATGGCCATGTGCGCTGTGGCGATGCGCCAGAAGAAGACGGGATCGGGCAGGACCAGTTCAACCTGAACGGTCGAGTCGTCCATTGCCGAAAGTCCGCTGACCTCCACGGACATGGCGTCGTCAGCAGCCATCTCGCGCGCATCGGCGAAACCGGCCACGTTGCCCAGGTAGGTGCGGATGCGACCAACGCTGTTGAGCGGCGCCGCTTGCACTTGCCAGGAATCAATGACTTGCTGCGCGGTGATGGACGTGCCATCGGACCAACGCGCTTCGGGATCGACCGAGAAAGTCCAGACGGTGCCGTCCTCGTTGGAGCTCCAGTCGTTGAAATAACCGGTTTGCAAGTTGAAGTCGACATCAAAGTAGAGCGGCGGTACGGACTGGAAGGTGATCCAGTTCTGCTGGTCGCCGCCGGCGGACAGAATCTGGAAGCTGAAATTGGCCACGCCGGACGAACCGGTGGCGATCCTCAACTCCTGATCCTGCGCCATTGCCCCGGTCGCGCTCAGCAGCAAGACCAAAGCGACGATGAAAAGGGTAAGTAACTTCTTGGACATTATTTCCTCCTAGACTGAATGGGTTTGCTTTGCACCTTGGCGAACCGGCGCGGGCCGAGATCGCCATTGCAGCCGAAACTGACTTTTATTTGCTCGCGATGGCGCCTCCTTTTCCCCAGCGGCTTCTACTCCGCTTCCGAACGATGAATATAACCGGTTGATTCTCGGATAACCAGTTGCGTAGGCAACTTGATGACTGGCTCCGTTCGAATCTCTTCCTTTTCTATGCCCTGCAATAACAGGCGCGCCGCTGCCACCCCCAGCAAGTCCAGGTCGCGGCGGATGGCGGTGATGGGCGGGCGATACAACTGTGTCAAATGCAGATCGTCGCAAGCGATCAAGGCGATATCGCGGCCTACGATCATGCCCAGATCTTGCAGCGCCATCAGCACGCCAATGAGGATGATATTGCCAGCCACGATCAAGGCGGACGGGCGCGGTTCACCCCGCAGCAGCAGCAATGCTTCGGCCTGCGCGTCGGTCTCCGTAAACGAGGCGAAGCGCACATGCTCCCGCCGCAGCGGCAATCCATGCGACCGCAGCGCCGCTTCGTAAGCGCAATAACGCTGCTGCGTTGGGTAGAAGTTCTCCGGTCCGCCGAGGAAGGCAATATCGCGGTGTCCATTAGCCGCCAGGTGCGCCACCGCCTGGCGCAAGCCGCTGCCGTGGTCGGATTGCACCGCGAAGATAAGATCGCTCTTGACGCTTTCACGATCGAGCATGACGGTCGGTATGCCTAATTCTATGAGCAGCCGCCGTGATGGTTCCGGTGACTCCGCCGCTGAGGAGACGATCAATCCGCTGACTTGGCGGCTGGCCAATAGGCGCAGACTGGCGACATCCAGATCGGCCTGATTGCGCGATGAGACCAGGGTGATGGAGTAGCCCTTGGCCGCTAAGGCTTCGGAGGCGGCTTCAAAGATCGTCGATATCACCGGATTGGCGATCGTGCCCACCAGAAAACCGATGGACTTGGTCTGCCCGCGCCGCAAGCCATTGGCCAGAAATGCCGGCTGATATCCCAGCTCATAAGCGGCTTCCATCACGCGGCTCCTGAGCCCCGCCGAAACATGGGGGTAATTATTGAGCGCGCGCGATACCGAGCCGACGGATACTTCGGCTTGCTGGGCGACATCGCGGATGGTGACTCGCTGTGACAAAATATCGTCTCGACAAAATAGTTACGCGACAGAAAACGATTTCCGAAACCATAACTTATTTCAGCGCCCTTGTCAAATCGCTTGGGTTCTTGGGAGTGGTGAATGCCGTGGACTTGCTAACTTCCATCTGCAATCACATCGAAATATGTAGGGGCGACATACCATGTCGCCCGAATGCGCGCAGCCATGTCTTCGACGGACGAGCCGGTGGCTCGCCCCTACATATTTCGACAGGTTTCATATAATTGTGTTCAAAATTGAAGTGCAATTTTCACAATATCTATAGGTGATAGGCTTTTCTCTGTGCCCTCTGTGTGCTCTGTGGTTAATTATTTTGCGATTGCCCTGCTCCCTTTGGCGCCCGAATTTTGACAAAGGCCCGCGATCGGATATACTCAGTCGCGGAAAACGTTTTCAGCAAGCGAATAGTGGCTGGAGAAACTATGTCTAACTTGGCGATTCGCGCTGGCGCTTGGCCCATCCTGCTGACGGCCTTCGATGGCGATAACGCGCTTGACCTGGTCGCCATCGGCGCGCTGCTGGATTTCTACCGCGACTTGAAACTGCCCGGCGTGCTGGCGCTGGGCCAAGCCAGCGAGATGCTGCTGCTGGATCACGACGAGCGCTTCCGCGTGGCTGAATGCGTGGCCCGGCATCCGCGCGGCGGACTGGCGGCGGCGACCGTCGGCAACTATGGCGCGACCCTGGCCGAGCAGGCCGACAGTCTGCAGCGCATCCACGATATGGGCACGGATGTCGTGGTGGTGGCGCTTTCCCTGCTGCCAGCGGCGGACGGGATGGCCGCGCAACTGCTGGAATTGGCGAGCCTCGTGCGGACCGATGCGCGCCTGGGCATCTACGAAATCCCCGAGCCGGAGCATCGTCTGCTCAGCCCGGACGAAGTGGCGCAGGTAGCAGCCAGCAACCGCTTCACCTTTATGAAGGACACCTGTCGCCAGATCGCGCCTTTCAGCGCCAAGGTCAAAGCGGCGGCGGGCACGAACCTGAAACTTTACCAAGCCAATCTGGCTGTGCTGCCGCCGTCGATGGAGGCGGGCGGCGCCGGCTTCTGCGGCTGGCTGCCCATCGTCGCGCCCGAGCTCAGCGAGCAAGTCTGCGATCTTTCGCTGCCGGCCGAGCTGCGGCGGCGCGCGCACGACAAGCTGATGGCTTTCAACGAAGTTATCATCGCCGGCGGCTTTCCGGCTTCCGGCAAGTATCTGTTGTCGCTTCGCGGTCTGCCCATTCAGCCCTACAGTCGGCGCGACACTGCCGAGCCGTTCTTCGCGCAGGGTCCGGGGGCTTTGGATGATTTCGTCGCCCGCAACGATCCCTTCCGCGCCATTGAGCTGGCCGGGCAGCCCTAGCGCCCTAATGTCCAGAACGCCGAACATCATCGTCTTCTTCAGCGATGACCATGCGCAGTGGGCGCTGCCGTCTTATGGCAACAGCGAGATACACGCGCCCAACTTGACGCATCTGGCTCAGACCGGCCTGGTCATGCAAAACGCCTTCACACCTTGCCCGGTCTGTTCGCCGGCGCGGGCTTCATTCTGGACGGGCCTCTACCCCTCGCAGCATGGCGTCCACGACCACTTGGCCGAGGACGACCCGGATGTGCAGGCTAGCGATTGGCTGGCGGATACGCCGACGCTGGCGCAGCGTCTGCAGGCCGCCGGCTATACGACCGCGCTCACAGGCAAGTGGCATTGCGGCAGCGGCGAAATCCCCAAGCCCGGCTTCGATTTCTGGTACAGCGCCTGGCGCAAGACGCCCAAATACGACAGCCCGATCAACAAGTACAGCGATCAAGGGGCTGTCATCGAGCGGCGCGGGACGGATACGCAGATCATCACAGACGCCGCCGTCGACTTTCTGCGCTCGCGTGACCGGGCCAAGCCCTTCTTTCTCTTTGTCGGCTACGCGGCCACGCACAATCCCTGGCTCAACCGCCCGCAGCGGCTGGTTTCGCAATATCGCCACGCGACCTTCCGCGATATTCCGCGCGAGGCGTCTTATCCCTTTGGCGCCGCCGGCAGGCATCCGATCGCGCCTGAGGACCCGCGCGAAGCCCTGGCGCAGTACTACGCCTCGGTGACGATGATCGACGAGGGGGTAGGGCGGGTGCTGGATGAGCTGGACGCGCAGGCTGAACGGGACGACACGCTGATCGTCTATACATCCGACCACGGCTTGAATATGGGGCATCACGGACTCTGGGGCAAGGGCAATGGCAGCCAGCCGCTTAACATGCTCGAGGAGTCGATTCGCGTGCCGCTGATTGCGAACCAGCCGGGTGTCATTGCCGGCGGGACGCGACGGGCAGAGTTCGTCAGCCACTGCGACCTGCATGCGACCCTGCTCGACATCGCCGGCGCCGAGCCTGCTGCTAGGGCAGGTCTGCCCGGCCGCAGCGCCAAGCCGATCTTGCTGGGCGAGCCCGGCGCTGACTGGCGGAACGTCTACATCGGCGAATACGGTACAACCCGCGCCATCCGCGACCGGCGCTACAAGCTAGTCTGCCGCGGCGATCAGCGCGACTTGCTGCACGACCTACGCGCCGACCCGCGTGAGAGGGTTAATCTGATAGACGAGCATGCCCAGCGCCCGGTCGCTGAATCACTGCGGGCGCAACTGGAGGCCTTCTTCGCCCGCTATGAAATCGCCGAGCACAGCGGCATGCGCGGCGACGACCTGCCCATCCACAATCGCCGCGAAGCATGGCGTACCGAAAATGCAGCGCATTATCTGAATTAACTCTGTGTACTCTTTTTCTCGGTGTACTCGGTGAACTCGGTGGCAAAGATAAGGGCGAACTATTCGCTACAGGAGAGCAATCCAAGCGCATGAAAATCACCGCCATCCGCGACTTGTCCGTGCCCATCAAGTCCTCCATCCGCAACGCCTTCATCGACTTCTCGCAGATGACGGCTTCCATCGTCGGCATCCAGAGCGATGTCATCCGCGACGGGGCGCCGCTCATCGGCTACGGCTTTAATTCCAACGGGCGCTATTCACAGAGCGGCCTGCTGCGCGAGCGCTTCATCCCGCGTTTGTTGGGCGCAAGCCCCGATGCGCTGCTGGCGCAGGACGGCGACAACTTCGACCCCGCCAAAGCCTGGGACATTATGATGGCCAACGAGAAACCGGGCGGGCACGGCGAGCGCTCGGTGGCTGTCGGCGTACTCGACATGGCGCTTTGGGACCTGGTCGCCAAAATCGAAGACCTGCCGCTTTATCAGCTGCTGGGCCAGCGTTATCGCGGCGGCGCGGTTGATGAAGCTGTCTTTGTCTATGCAGCTGGCGGCTACTATTACCCGGGCAAGGGGCTGGCCGCGCTGCAAGACGAAATCAAGAGCTACCTGGATATGGGCTATGCCAAGGTCAAGATTAAGATCGGCGGCGACTCCCTAGATGAGGACCGGCGGCGCATTGAGGCTGTCCTTGAAATCGTCGGCGAAGGGCAGGCGCTGGCGGTCGACGCCAACGGCCGCTTCGACCTCGCTACGGCGCTGCAATACGCCGAAGCGCTCGAGACTTACGAGCTCTTCTGGTACGAAGAAGCCGGCGACCCGCTGGATTACCTGCTCAACGCCGCGCTGGCATCCGCGACCAGCCTGCCCCTGGCCACTGGCGAAAACCTCTTCTCGACCATCGACGCTACCAACTTGATACGTTACGGCGGCATGTTCCCGCAGCGGGACTTCCTGCAATTCGACCCCGCCCTGAGCTACGGACTGGTCGAGTACCTGCGCACGCTGGACATGCTGACGGACTACGGCTGGTCGCATCGGCGCTGCATCCCGCACGGCGGCCATCAATTCGCGCTGCATATCGCCGCGGGCCTGGGCTTGTTCGGCAACGAATCTTACCCGCGCGTCTTCCAGCCCTTTGGCGGCTTCGGCGATGATATCCCGGTCAGCGACGGGCGCATTCAGCCGCCGCAAGCGCCCGGCATCGGCTTCGAACTCAAAGCCGACTTGATGCGCGAATTGAGCAAGCTTTATGACTAAGCCAAGAAAATTCACCACAGAGGCACAGAGGTAAAGCCAATAAGTAATGCAAATTTCACCAGAGCAACAATCTGTAGGGGCGACATACCATGTCGCCCGAAAATATAAAAAATCATCGACGGGCGAGCCAATGGCTCGTCCCTACAATGTCTCAAGATTAGAAGTTTATTTTTTGTCGGAGGCAAATTGTGACTTGCGAGCAACTTTGCTAAATAAAGAAAAGTAGTCTCAATGACAGCAGAAGTTTCTTCATCCAAGCAGCCCATCACCTTCGTCACCTTCTACATGGATGTGACCGACCAGACCATGGCCAGCATCCACCAGACCACGTCGACCATCACTGTCACCGAGCCGCATCAGTACATTCAGACCATGTTCGCCTCGGCGCGGCGCTTTCATCCCGATTGCCGCACGGTCGTGCTAAGCGACCAAGCCACGCAATTTCCGCCGCGCGGCGATATCGACATCATCCGCTACCAGCTCGATACGCAGCAGCCCATGCTCTCGCGCTCCATCGCCTGGCTGGCTTACCTGCGCGCCGCCCGCGGGCATACCGTCTTCCTCGATAGCGACCTGCTGATAAACGGCGATCTGTCGCATGTCTTCGCCGCGGACTTCGCGGCCGCGCTGACTTACCGCGACGGCGACAGCAAGTGGCCCATCAACGCCGGCATCAACTTCGCGCACGGTGCTGACCTGGGGTCCGCGGCGGCATTCCACGAGATTTGGCTGCGCGAATTCCGCGCGGCGCACCTGAATCAGAGCGTTTGGGGCGGCGATCAAGACACCCTGCGCGAACTCTTCGCCGCTGTCGATTTCGCACGTAAGGACAGCTTCAACTGGCGCCTGGGCGCTATCGGCATCCGCTTCTTGCCCTGCGCGCGCTACAACTTTTCGACGGCAAAGGCGCATCATATGAATGGCTATTATCCCGACGCGCTGGTTCTGCACTTCAAAGGCAAGCGCAAACCCTATATGTTTCCCTACTGGCGTGAACACATCAGTCAGCGCGTGAACAAAGACAGTCGACGATGAAGCGGGAGGAATTGTTGCGCCCTTCTTCAAATAGATTTCTCTGTGTTCTCAGCAGAGCTAGGTAAGTAATGCAAATTTCGGTAAAGCAACGATATGTAGGGGCGACATACCATGTCGCCCGAATCCACAAATCGCAGCGGCAGCGGGCGACCAGATTGGTCGCCCCTACATGGCTCAATTTTTCGAATAACTTACTTGCACTTACTTCTGTGCCCTCTGTGGTTAAATTTTGTGCGCCGAGTTCGGCATAGTCCGGACTAGCGGAAAGGATCAAAACCCTGTGGACCTGCTCCCCCATATCGACATCATCGAGCCGGAGCGCATCGCCGCGCTGCTGGCTGACGAGCGCAACTTCTGCTGGCGCGCGGTCGACAGCGAAGGCTTGGACGGCTGGACGCCCGATATCGGCATCAGCGGCTACCCGCGCCCCAGCGTCGTGCGCCCGGCATCGGTGGCGGCCGCCGGCGTCCCATCGACCCTGCGTCAGCGCTTCTGGCAGACCGTGCAGAACCAGGCCGACCACACCGGCCCGCGTTACATCGGCATCGTCATCTACCTCCCAGCCGGCGAGCCCAGCCCGCTGATCCTGCGCCTGCGCGGCCAGGACATCGGCCGCATCGAGCCGCAGCGCCTGGACAACCGCCTGCATCTGCTGGTCGCCGACCAGCCGGTGGACTTCATCGGCGAGATGGAAATCTTCAATCTCATCGCGCCCGGCCCGGGCAGCTACCGCATCGAGCATGTGCTGCTGCTGAGCGAGCGGCCAGAGCCCAGCAGCTTCGCGCCCGAGATCCGCAATCTCAGCGCGCGCGTCGAGGCCGGCGCCAACGGAACTCGCAGCGCTCATATTCAATTTCTGACTTCGCGCGTCGCTTCTATCGCTGTGAAGGTTTCCGCCGCCGATAGTGAGCAAGCAATACCTTTGAGCGGCGCGGCCTCCCGCTTGCACCACCTGGTCCTGCCGAACCTGCCAGCGGACGCGGAATATAGCGCCCGAATCACAGCGCGCGATCCCGGCGGGGAATCGGCCAGCGAGACCCTGCAATTTTCAACGCGTGACCCGAAGCCGGTTTCGGGGGGACCGCTGTCCATCCCGTTGGAATTGATCAATCCGCGCGCTTGTGATTTGACCGGCTTGCCGCTCACCTTCGGTCTGCCTTTTGAGCAAGGCGCGGCGCATCAGGTTGACTCCTGCAGTTTGGAGGCTGGCGGCCAGTTGCTGCCGGCGCGGGCGCGTCCAGTCAGCCGCTGGAGCGACGGCTCGTTGCGCTGGGCGCTGGTCGACTCGCGCGTGCCAGCCGGCCTATCGCAGGGGCGTGCCAGTTCAGCGATGGCGCGCATCAACAGCGGCGAAGTCTCGCAGCCGGAGCCGGATCCAAAGCCGTCGACGCAGGTTCGCCAAAACGGCGACGACTTGACGATCGACGCGCCCGACGGTCGCAGCCTGTCCTTGGTGGACTGGCGCTTTTCCACAGTCCTCGCCAACGGCTTGACACTCAGAGCCGGACCCGTTCACTCCATACAGCAAGGGGCCTCCGGCGCCTTCCGCTTTGAAGTCGACCACCAAGACGCGGACGGCGTCGCCCATTTGCGCAGCGCAATGCGCTTGCAATTCTTTCCCGACCAGAGCTTCGTCAAACTCCTCCACCGCCTGGAAGTCATCAGTCCGGCACTGGCAGACGCGGCCGCCGGCGGCGACATCCCGCCCGAATGCGGCGACGACATGCGCGCCAATATCGTCGGCGACTCCGGCGAAGAAAGCACTCTGCTCAAGCTGCGATCTTTCTCGCTGCGCATCCCTTTCAGCGGCGCGCGCGCAGTTCATCAGGGCCAGCAGACATTCGAGCTGGACGACGCCGGCTGGCAGCTGCGCCACGACCACGACCTGGCGCATACGCTCAACGGCGACGAACGCGAGGGCCGCGCGCTTGGCCACATCCGCGTCGAAGGTGACAGCGAGTCGCTGGGCGTCGGCCTGCGCCAATTCTGGCAGACCTATCCCAAAGCCCTGGCTGTTGATAGCGGCGGCATCGACATCCAGCTCTTCCCCGACCGCCGCGGCGTCGAGCTGCCGGGCGACGCCGAAGCCTGGCATCGGCTGTATTTCTGGCTTGATGAAGACGGCTACAAGCTCAAAGCCGGCATGGCGCTCAGCAGCGAAATCCTGCTCGACTTCGGCGCTGACCCGACGGCCGCTTTCGACTGGCTGGAAGGCGGTATCCTGGTCCGCCCTGATATCGACACCCTGAATGCCAGCGGCGCGCTGAACGCCATCGGCGCGCGCAAGGACTCGCCCCTGCCGCGCTATGAAGAACTGGCCGATATCGCCATGCGCTCATTCTTCGACGATCAAGCGCACTATCGCGCCTACGGTCATATCAACTTCGGCGACTGGTACGGCGAGAGCGCTTGGTCCTGGGGCAATAACGAATACGACCCGGCCTACGTCGGCTACAGCGAGTTCCTGCGCGGCGGCGAACCGGGCTGGGCCGTCTGGGCGGCCGACGCGGCGCGCCATCTGGCCGATGTCGACACGGTCAATTTTTCACGCGAGCCCTCCGAGATCGGCGGGCAAGCCATGCACATTCCCGGCCACCTTGGCGGATACCTGCCACCTTATTTCCGCAGCAAGATGAAAGGCACCAGCTTGGGTCCGGCGCATATGTGGGTCGAGGGTCAACTGCTGCACGTCCTGCTCAGCGGTGACCAAGCCGTTTACGACTCGTTGCTCAAGACCAAGGACTGGCTGATTCAGCGCGAGCGGCTCGACACCTACGATTACAAAAGCGCGCGCGATTCCGGCTGGCACCTGATTCATCTGAGTATGCTGGCGCTGGTGCTGGACGACCCCGACTGTCTCAACGCGGCGAGCATCATCGTCGAGCGCGTGCTTGAGCGGCGGACGCCCGGCGGCGGCTGGGATCGCATGCTGGGCGAGCCCCACTGCGGCTGCGGCTATCCTCGCTGCAGTGGCGAAGCCGGCTTCATGATCTGCGTCCTGGTCTCGGGCTTGAAGCGCTACCATCATTTGACCGGCGACCCGACCGTGGCCGAAGCCATCATCGGCGGCGCGCGCTGGCTGATCAACGAGACCTTCGATCACAAAAGCGGCTACTTCCGCTATACCTCTTGCCCCAACCGCTCGCTGGGCGGCACCTTCCAGTGTACGCAGTGGGCGCTGGAGGCGCTGGCGGCCGCCTGGGAACTTAGCGGCGACCCGGAGATCGGCGCCTACCTCAAGCGGGGCTTGCCGGTCATCGGTCAATATCCGGCGCGGCTCAGCCACTTGGGCGTGGGTAAAGCCATGTCGCAGCAAATGCGTTACGTGCCGACTATCCTGGCGTCTTTGGCAAAGCGCCCTTTGCACGAGATTGAGGGGGAGTAGTGAATTTCAAAGAATTAGGACATATTTCGGATTCCATATCGAGGGATAAACCCAGAGACGCAGAAGTAAGCGCAAGTTAATCATGCAGTAAACATACTTGCTAGAAAAGCTCCCCTTCCCTAGCTCGCTGGGGCAAGGGGCCGGAGGATGGGGTAAGAAATGAGGCATTCACCACGCTAAATTACGGAGGAACTTGATGACCGATTGGACGAACAGACTGGCGATTATCAGCGACGAAGCCGACGACTCCTTCGCCGCGGCGGTCGATTACTGCCTGCCCCTGGGCATCCGCGCTTACGAGCTGCGCAAGCTGGAAGGCGGCCGCTTCCCGCAGGTGACCGATCGCGCCGTAAAAGAAGTGGCCGACACGGTCGCCGCGCATGATCTCGATCTCATCGGCGTCAGCCCCGGCTTCTTCAAAGGCCCGCTCGATGCCGAGGTGATTAAGCGGACTTTTGATGAGGAGCTGCCCAAAGCCTTCCGCTTGATGGAGCGCCTGGGCATCCGCCAGATGACCCTCTTCACCTTCCGCCGCAGGGGACCCGCCGACCCCATCCCGGCTGAGATTTACGATCATCTGGGGCGGGCCATCGAGCTCTGCGCCGGCGAAGGCATTGAGGTCGTGCTGGAGAACGCCGCCAGCATCTACAGCAATACCGGCGCTAACCTGGCTACCATCGCCAAAACCCTGGGCGTCAAGGTGGTCTGGGACCCGGCCAATGGCGCCGCTTCCGGCGATGCCTCCTGGCGCGATGGCTACGACCTTTTGCGGGATATCATCGCTCATGTACACTTCAAGAATTGGACGCCTGAGGGCTGGGCCGCCATTAACGACGGCGAGGTCGACTTGGCCGGGCAGGTGGCCGCGCTCAAAGCCGATGGCTACGCCGGCTACTACTGCATAGAGCCGCATCAATGGCAGGACCGCCGCGCCGCCGTGCTTAACAACCGCGACCAGCTCCTGGCGCTGCTGCAGGCGGATTAGTCGACGTGATGGGCGGGGTCGACAAACCGAAAGGGTAAAAATCTTTTCTCAGTAGAACGGAGTTCGTTGTGAAAACTCCACACAAAGTCGAATTGTAGGCATGTCGCCCGCTGTCCCAGCCCTTTTGCGGGCGACCAGATTGGTCGCCCCTACATGGCAGATTTCTATTTTGAACTCTATATTAGGAGACGCTAATGACCAAAACGATACGCTCCATTATCGTCGGCATGGGTGGCATCAGCCGCTCGATGCTGCGCGTGCTGGCGGAAAAAGACTGGCACCAAGTTGCCGCCGTCGTCGATGTCAACCCGGACGCGCTGCGGCAGGCCGGCGTGGACTTATCGCTGCCGGAGTCGGCGCTATATTCCGACCTTGACCGCGCTTTCGCCGAGATGACTGCAGATGCGGCGCTTATCAACACACCCTCCGAGTGGCATTACCCGCAGACCGAGGCCGCGCTAAAAGCGGGACTGTCGCCCCTGGTCGCCAAGCCGCTCAGCAACAACTTCGCCCATTCGCAAGCCCTGGTGGCGCTGGCATCCGAGCGCGGCGTCAAGCTGGCGGCGGGCCAGCAGATGCGCTACTTCCGCCACTATCTGACCGCCGCCGAATTTGTCCGCAGCGGCGCGCTGGGCGATGTCGAGCAGGTCTACTTCTTTAACGCCAAACCGCGCCATCAAGCGCTCAACCTGGCCGGCTTTGAGCAGCCCGTGCTCTGGGAGATGACCTGCCACCACCTCGACTGCCTCTTTGCCGTCCTGCCCGAGCTTGAGCCGGCAGCGGTCATCTGCGATGGCTACCTGCCGTCCTGGTCGGTCTATGACAGCGCCTGCATGATCAACGGGCTTTTCCGATTCAGCGGCGGCCAACACATGATCTATCATGCCGGCTACTCGACGCAATCGGACTGCTACGAGCTGCGCCTGGAAGGCAGCAAGGGTGTACTGCGCTGCCGCGGCTTGCACATGTCCAAGAACGAAATGACCTACGAATTCGCCGAGCGTGGCGGGCCTTTTGAAGTGGTCGACCTCGATGGCGGGCGTCCGCCGACCGTGCCCTGGTCGCTCTTCTTCGACCGCTGGCAGGAATGGCTGAGCGGGGAAAACGCCGCTGAGCCGCACTTCAGCGGACGCAACAATCTCAGGGTGCTGGCGACCATCGACGCCGCCATTCGCTCGCTTGAGGCCGGCGCCTTCTTGCCCATCGCCGCCGATGAACGATACAGCGGCGTCTTCGGGAGCGAACGATGAGCTTCATTGTCGATTGTCAAAGCCACATTTTCCCGCGCGAATATGCCGAGCTGCTGACGCGCAATCGCAATAGCCTGCGAACCAGCGGCGGCGACGGCGTCTACCTGATTGACTACGGCGGCGTGCAGCGCTTCCGCCTCGACCTCGACGACTACAGCCCGCGGCGCAAACTGGCCGACATGGACCGCTGCGGCGTCGATATGAGCGTCATCAGCGTCAACATCCCCACGCCGGATATGTTGGAGCCGCAGTTAGCCATCGAGGGCGCGCGCATCTGCAACGACGCCGTGGCCGAACTTTGCGCGCGCAGCGATCGCTTCATCGGCATCGCCTCGCTGCCGCTTAATGATGTGCCCGCCGCCATCACCGAGCTGGAGCGCGCCCTGCGCCAACTGGATTTGCGCGGCGTTTTCCTGCCTTCGCATGTGGACGGCGTCCCGCTGGATGATGCCCGCTTCGAGCCGTTTTACGCGCGCGCTGCGGCTTTGGGCGCGCCGCTGGTCTTGCATCCCACCGTGCCTGTCTGGGGCGACGCCATCCGTGAGCACAGCCTGATTCCCATGGCCGGCTTCATGATCGATACCTCATTCGCCATGCTGCGCCTGATACTGGGCGGCGCCATGGAGCGTCACCCGCAGCTCAAGGTCGTGCATCCACATTGCGGCGGCGTACTGCCCTACTTGATGGGGCGCGTGGTCGAGCAAACCGAGGTCAAGCGCCGCGGCCGCGACCACATCACGCAGTCCCCGCGCGATACTTACCGGCGCGTCTACCTCGACCTGGTATCGCCCTCGCAGCTGGCGGTCAACTTCGCCCTGGACTTTGCCGGCGCCGGCAATCTTCTTTTTGGCAGCGACCATCCCTGGGTGACCATCGACGCCATCATGCAGTACGTCAGCGCCCTTGGCTGCTCCGAGGCGGACATGGCGCTTATACTCGGCGGCAACGCGCGCGAACTCTTTCGCATCGGCTAACGCGCGTTTCCCGAGCGCGGGCTTAGAGGTGCCGCGGTGGGTCGCCCGCAATGCCCGTCAACTTACACAATCGGGCGACCAGATTGGTCGCCCCTACAATGTTCTTCTCTGTGTCCTCATTTTCCTCGGTGTACTCGGTGGAAAATGACCATCTGCCGGCCGCCGCGCAAATTTTGACGCTCGACGGCTAAAATGTTATCCTCTGCCGAATTCTCGAATGACACTTTGTTTCAGTTGTATGCTATCCATATGCTGCAATAACAGGAGCCGATAATGAAACTATTTGATTATGCTGATTTTGTAGAAGGCTGGGATTTGACGATCAATCGCTACGCCACGCAAAAGGTCGAATTCGGCGCGCCGGGCGTGGCGGAAAAAGTAGCGGAAATCGAAGCGCTGCTCAAGCAGAAGATCGCCGAGCTGGACGCGCTGCCGGACGATCCCGAGCTGGCAAAAGCCGAGCCCGATGACTTGGCGGCCATCAAAGCGCTGCGCCCTGCCGGTAGTCGCCGCCTGCTGACATCGCTGCCCGATGACTTCCGCCAGCGTCTGGAAGGCGCCTGGCTGACGCGCTGCGCCGGCTGCACCCTCGGCTCGATTGTCGAAGGCTGGAAGGTCGACCGCATGGAGGCTTGGGCGACGTACCTGGGCGACCCCTTCCCGCTGGTTGACTATTGGAGCCAGGCGGAACAGCCGCATCTGCCCCGCCTGAAAATGAGCGTGCGCCATGATTACACACCCGCGAAGATGAATGGCGTCCCCTCCGATGACGACCTGAATTATACGCTGCTCGGTCTGCTGGTCCTGGAAGAATTCGGGCCCGACTTCAGCGTCGAGGACATGGGCGCGGCCTGGGTTAAGTACCTGCCCTTCGCCTTCACGGCCGAGGGCGTCGCGCTGGAAAATCTGCGTAATGGCGTTCCGGCTATGGCAGCGGGCGCGCTTAACAATCCCTGCCAAAATTGGATCGGCGCCGATATCCGCAGCGACCCCTGGGGCTATGCCGCGCCCGGTTTGCCCGAAAAAGCCGCTGAGATGGCTTGGCGCGACGCCATGATCAGCCACCGGCGCAACGGCGTCTATGCCGCCATGTATTGGTCGGCCGCGATTTCAGCCGCCTTCGCCGTCGATGACCCGATGGAGGCGCTGCGCATCGGGCTGGAAGAAATCCCCGCCGATTGCATCACCGCGCGCGAAATTCGCTGGGCGCTCGAAAAGGCGCCGTCAATTACCGGCTACAAAGACGCCGACGCGCTGGTCCAGGAGCGTTACCCCGGCATGTGGAAGTCGCATTCCTTCCAGAATAACGCGCTGACGATTTGGGGCTTGGCCGTCGGCGGCGCTGACTGCACCAAAACCATCGGCGAGACCGTCTCCATGGGCCAGGACAATGACTGCACCGCCGCCACCGCCGGCAGCATCTGGGGCGCGGTCTATGGGGCTGGCGCCATCCCGGAACACTGGACCCGCAATTTCAACAACAAGATTCATTGCTACCTCAACGGACATCCGACCTTCGCCCTCGACGATGTGGTCAATCGCTTCGCCGCGCAGGCGGAAAGGGTCTTCACGGCTTAATCTAGGCTGTGTAGGGGCGACTCTGTGAGGCTCCCGCTTTTCCATTGAGATATGGTTACGAGCCACACAATTTTGAAGAAAGGAGCGCGGAACACTTTGGTTGGTATCGGGGCAAAATCTGGATCGATTGGCGCAATTGACATGCTAGCATTTGCGAGCGCAACACTTTATTTGAGGACGCTGCTTTGAATAGCTTCAATTGTCCCGCGCATTTCGTTAACCATTACAATCAATGCCAGCACACCGGCGATCATAATAAACAGCAATCGCTTGATCCACTCAATGTCCTTTTCCATGCCTTTCATCCGCTCTCGGAGACTGTCTGACGGCGTGCTAGCGTTATCCGCGGACGACAACGATTCAGCCATGATGTTTTCCATTGATAGTCCCTTTTCAATAGGGTTCCGACATCTCGACACAAGATTATGTTATCGCAAGCATTGTATCTTTCGCAAGCCTCTCTTGGCGCTATGAGCCAACATGAGATCTAGTGTATTAGTCCATACCAAGGGCAAGAACAATTTCCGAGAGGACCTTTTAGTTCGAACAGCAATCCGATAATAGACAGGAGAGGATAATGAAACTTTTTGAATATCCGGAAAAGGTCGGGATGTGGGAACGCAAGATCAACGCCTACGCCCAGCAGAAGGTCGAATTTGGCGCCGGCGCGGCGGTGGTGGCCGACAAAGTCGCCGAGATTGAAGCCTTGCTCGCCGAGAAGATCGCCGAGTTGGACGCCTTGCCCGATGACGCCGAGCTGGCGCAAGCCGAGCCCGACGACTTGCCGTCCATCCTCGCGTTGCGGCCCGCGGGGGTGCGCCGCCAGTGGACATCGCTGTCGGACGATTACCGCGAGCGCCTCGAAGGCTCCTGGCTGGCGCGCTGCGCCGGCTGCACGCTCGGCTCCATCGTCGAAGGCTGGACGGTCGAGCGCATGGAAGCGTGGGCGAAATACCTCGGTGATGAATATCCGCTGGTCGACTATTGGAGCCAGGCCGAGCAGCCCCACATGAAGAAGTATGAGGCCAGCCTGCGCGAAGACTTCACGCCCGCCAAGATGGACGGCGTCCCGACCGACGACGATCTCAACTATACGCTGCTCGGTCTGATGATCATGGAAGAATACGGGCTTGATTTCACGACCGCCGAGTTGGGCGAGGCTTGGGTCAAGTATCTGCCTTTTGCATTCACCGCGGAGGGCATCGCCCTGGACAACTTGCGCAAGGGCGTGCCGGCTTTGCAGGCGGCCGAAGTTGACAATCCCTTCTTGAATTGGATCGGCGCCGATATCCGCAGCGACCCCTGGGCTTACGCTGTGCCGGGCTGGCCCGAAAAAGCCGCCGAGCTCGCTTATCGCGATGCTTACGTCAGCCACCGCCGCAATGGCATCTTCGCCGCCATGTTCTTCTCCGCGGCCATCTCGGCGGCCTTCGCGGTAGACAATACCGTAGACGCGCTGCGCATCGGCTTGGAGGAGATTCCGGCGGACTGTCTGCTGGCGCGCGAGCTGCGCTGGGCGCTGGACAAAGCTCCGGACGTGGCCAATTATCGCGATGCCGCCGCGCTGATCGAAGAACGCTATACGGTAATGGGCGGCGCGCACGCCATCAACAATACGGTCTTAACCGTCTGGGGCTTGACCGTTGGCGGCGACGATCTGACCAAGGTCATCGGCGAAACGGTCGCCATGGGCAAGGACAATGATTGTACCGCCGCCACCGCCGGCAGCATCTGGGGCGCGGTCTATGGCAAAAACGCCATTCCCAAACACTGGACCAAGAACTTCAACAATACGGTGCATACCTTCCTGTATCACCAGTCGCCCTTCGCCATCGACGACACCGTCGACCGTTTCATCGCCCTGGCGCAAAAGGTACACGCCGGATGATAAGGATGATGAGCTTGCGCTAGCTGTAGGGGCGAGCCTTGGCTCGTCCGCGAAAAAGTGGAATGTGTGTAGGGGCGACCCGGTAGGTTGCCCGCCAATCTGTGCAAAGCATTAGGAGCATCACATGTCAAACAACAATTACCCGGATCCAGTAGAAAACCTCGACCGACAAATTAACCTCTGGGCTCAGCTCAAGACCGAGGACGGCGCGGCTGGCGTGGCCGACAAGGTGGCGGAAATCAAGGCTCTGGTCGCCGAAAAACTGGCCGAGCTGCGCGCCTTGCCCGACGACCCGGCGCTGCGCCAAGCCGAGCCGGATGACTTGCCCGGCATTCGCGCGCTGCGCCCAGATGGCGAACGCCGCTACTGGACTGAACTGCCGGCAGCGACCTTCCGCGACCGGCTGGAGGCGGCGATTCTGGGGCGCTTTTCCGGCTGTGTTCTGGGCTCAATCGTCGAATGCTGGGAAGTTGACCAGATGGCGCGCTGGGCGGAGTACCTGGGCGACGCCTTCCCGCCCACCGACTATTGGAGCGCGGCCGAGCGCCCGCACGATCTCAAGTATCGCACCAGCCCGCGCGAAGACTTCACCCGCGCCAAAATGGATGGCGTGCCCACCGATGACGACCTCATCTACACCCAGCTGGGTCTGCTGATTCTGGAAGATTACGGTACGGATTTCAGCCTGGCCGATGTGGGCGCTGCCTGGATGAAATACTTGCCCCATGCGGCGACCGCGGAAGGCATCGCGCTAAAGAACCTGCATGCCGGCGTAGCGGAGGGTGAAGCCGCGCTTGTGGATAATCCCTTTATCTACTGGATTGGCGCTGATATCCGCAGCGACCCTTGGGGTTATGCCGCGCCCGGTTACCCCGAGAAGGCGGCCGAATTCGCCTGGCGCGACGCCAGCATCAGCCACCGGCGCAACGGCATCTACGGCGCCATGTATTTCTCAGCAGTCATCTCGGCTGCTTTCGCCCTGGGCGATCCGCTGCAAGCCTTGGAGGCGGGCTTGGCTGAGATACCGGCCGACTGCATGCTGGCGCGCGAGTTGCGCTGGGCTTTGCAAGTAGCGCCTTCCATTAATACTTATCGCGAGGCCCGCGAAACCGTCGACCAGCGTTATGCCGGCATGCACCGCATCCACACCATGAACAACGCCGTGCTGACTGTCTGGGGGCTGACCATCGGCGGCGACGACTTCAGCAAGGTCATCGGCGAGACAGTGGCAATGGGCTTGGACAACGACTGCACCGCCGCCACCGCCGGCAGCATATTTGGCGCCGCCTACGGCAAAGAGGCCATCCCCAAGCACTGGACCCGCAACTTCAACAACAAAGCGCGCAGTTACATCATCGGCATCGACGCCTTCGCCATTGACGATATGATCGACCGCTTCACCGCCCAGGCGCAAAACGCCCACGCTGGATGATGAAGCCATCCGCATCTGCATTGAATCTGAAGGCGCTCGCCTGCTCAAATCGCGAAATCTGTAGGGGCGAGCCTTGGCTCGCCCGCGAAAAAGTGGACTGTGTGTAGGGGCAATCCCTTGGCTCGCCCACAGATGCGCATAATGGGAGTAACTTATGACACCATACAATTACCCGGAAACCCTCGACGGTATTGAGGGACAGATCAACCACTGGGCGCAGCTGAAGGCGGAAACCGGCGCACCAGGCCTGGCCGACAAGATGGCGGAGATTAAGGCGGTCTTCGCCGAGAAGCTGGCGGAATTGCGCGCTTTGCCCGACGACCCGGCTCTGCGCCAAGCCGAGCCGGATGACCTGCCCGGCATTCGCGCGCTGCGTCCGGCTGGCCAACGCCGTTACTGGACCGAGCTGCCTGAGGCGACTTACCGCGACCGGCTGGCGGGCGCTTGGCTTGGGCGCTGCGCTGGCAACGTGCTCGGCTCTATCGTCGAGCTATGGGATATCGACAAGATGGAGGGCTGGGCGGACTATCTCGGCGAGCAATTCCCGCCCGTCGATTATTGGAAAGAAGCCGAGCGGCCTTTCGAGTTCAAATACAAGACCAGCCGGCGCGACGCGTTTACGCCCGCAAAGATGGACGGCGTGCCCACCGATGACGACCTCATCTATACCCAAGTCGGCTTGCTGATCCTGGAAGACTACGGGCTTGATTTCAGCATCGACGATGTCGGCGCCGCCTGGCTCAAGTACTTGCCTGTTTCGCCCGCGTCGCCCGTGCTCGGTAATCTGCAAGCTGGGGTACCGGCTACGAAGATGGCGGCCGTCGACAACCCCACCATGTTTTGGATCATCGGCGATATCGCCTGCGACCCCTGGGGCTATGCCGCGCCCGGTTATCCTGAGCTGGCCGCCGAGTTGGCCTGGCGAGGCGCCTATGTCAGCAGTAGGCGCAATGGCCTCTACGGCGGCATGTATTTCGCCGCTGTCATCTCAGCCGCCTTCGCCCTGGGTGATCCGCTGGCCGCGCTTGAAGCGGGCTTGAGCGAAATCCCGGCTGATTGCGTCCTGGCCCGCGAAGTTCGCTGGGCTTTGGACGCGGCTGACGGCATCAAAGATTATCGTCAAGCGCGCGCGGCCGCCGACGCGCGTTATACCGGCATGCATCCTGTGCATACGATCAACAATGCCGCGCTGACCATCTGGGGGCTGACCATCGGCGGCGACGACTTCAGCAAGGTCATCGGCGAGACGGTAGCCATGGGCTTGGACAACGACTGCACCGCCGCCACCGCCGGCAGCATCTTTGGCGCCGCCTACGGCAAAGAGGCCATCCCCAAGCACTGGACCCGCAACTTCAACAACAAGGCGCATTCGTACATCAAGGGCATAGCGTCATTTGCCATCGACGATATGATCGACCGTTTCACCGCCCAGGCGCAAAACGCCCACGCAGGTTGATGAGGCGCGCAATTCCGCGCTGAAATCCCACACTTGCCCAATCGCGAACTTGTAGGGGCGAGCCTTGGCTCGCCCACCCGAACGCAAGGTATGTAGGGGCGGCACAGTGGCTCGCCCGCTCTAGTCCGTCAACCAGAAGGAGTTGCCGCCAATGCCCACATCATTACTTCTGCTTGACCCGCGCAACCTATCCGCAACACGGAACGCTGAATTGGCATTGGGCCGCGTCGAGAAGCGCGCCGCCAACCCGCTCTTCCGGGAAGACTATTTCGCCGACCCGCCCAAACCCTGGGAGGCGCGCCTGGACAACGTCTATCCCAGCGTCATCTATGACGAAGAAGCGGGCATCTTCAAATGTTGGTACAAGTCTTTTCTCATCGACCCATCTTCAAATAACACGCCGCTGGCTGAACGGCCGGACCTCCCCTATCCAGGCGGCGGACGCGAAGAGGGCGTCTTGTATGCCGAATCGACCGATGGCATCCACTGGCAAAAGCCCGAGTTGGGCTTGATCGAATTCGCCGGTACGCGTCAAAACAACATCGTCATGCGCCGGGCAATCCACGGCATCCACGCCGGCGGCGTACTCAAAGACCCGCGCGATACAGACCCCGCGCGCCGCTACAAATTCATCCACTTGAACGCGCGCGCCGTACGCATGGCCAGTTGCTTTTCGGCGGACGGGTTGAGCTGGTCGCAGCCGGTCTTGTGGCCCGATGACGACGCCGTCGGCGATACGCATAACAACGCCATCTGGTCGCCTGAATTAGCGCGCTACGTCTGCATCACTCGCGGCTGGTCGGGTGGCGCTTATCGCGGCCTGCGCACCGTCCTGCGCAGCGAGAGCGAGGACTTCCTGCGCTGGTCGCCACCGGTCGAGATATTGCGCGGTCACGGCGCTCACGACCAAATTTACTCCATGCCCATCGCGCGCTACGGCGACCTCTACCTCGGTTTGCCCGCCATTTTTCACAAAGGCCACGAATCAGCAGCCGATTGGGATACGGTCGACACGGAGTTGGCCATCAGCGCGGACACGCTGCAATGGCAACGCCTCTGCCCGGGCCAGCCGCTGATCCCGCGCGGCGCGGGCAGCTACCCCGACGGCGAATACGACTGCGGCTGTATTTATGCCGCGGCGCCAATCGTGCAGGGCGACAAGATTCTGCTCTTCTATGGCGGCAGCAATGGCCTGCACAACGGTTGGCGTGAGGGCTCCTTCAACCTGGCCACCCTGCCGCTTGACCGCTTCGCTGGCTACCGGCCGCTCGCTGGGCCGGGCAGGGCGCTGCTGACCACCACGCCCTTGCGTGTGACCGGCGCCGACATCACACTCAACGCCGAGATTGACGCCGGCGGCTCAATACGCGCTGCGCTGCTGGATGACGACGGGAAGCCTCTGTCGGGCTACAGTCTCGATGACTGTCTGCCGCTTGACGCAGGCGCGGGCGGGCTGGCTCTGGCATTGCGCTGGCGCGAGCGGACGCTTGCCGAATTAGGGGGACAGCCGATCCGCCTCCAGCTTGAGCTGAACGCGGCTACAGCCTATGCCCTTGGGGGTTCCACCCGCTACGACGATTAAGCCAGATGATCGCTGATGACCTGCTCCAGCGGCTCCAGCGCTTGGGGCAGGCTGCGGCGTCCCAAGCCCAGCCGGAAGAAGTTGCCTTCAAAGTGCATGACCGAGGCCGGCAAGACCGTCACACCTTGTTCAGCTACAGCGGCCGCGGCGAAGTCGTCTACCGACGTATCAGACTTCAACTCCACCAGCGTGACCGTGCCCGCCTGCGGATAGCTGACCTGGAACAGCCCGTCATAGCGCGCGAAGAACGCCCGGCAAAGCTCGATATTTTGCCGCACGATTTCGACCGTGCGCGCTGTCAGCGTCCGCCAGTTCTCCAAGCCGATCAGCGCCAGGATCTCGCTGGGCGCGCTGGCGCAAATGGTGACGTAGCTCTTCAATTCCTGCAGCTCCTGCGAGAGCGCCGCATCGGGCGTAATCAGCCAGCCGACGCGCAAACCGGGCAAGCCGAAACATTTCGACAAGCCGCCCAACACCACCGAGCGCTCGTACAGCTCACAAGCCGAGGGCAGCCGCAGCGCCGCCTCGTGCTCGCTGAAGCGGTAGATCTCGTCGGAAAACAGGATCAGATTGTGCTGCCGCGCCAGCTCGACGACGCGCTCGAAATCGGCGCGGCCGGGCAGGCAGCCGCTGGGATTGTGCGGGAAGTTGACGATCAGCATCTTGGTCTCCGGGCGGATCAGCCCGGCCAATTCGTCCAAGTCGAAATGCCAGCCGCTTTCGGTTTGCCGCTGCTGCCAAAAGGACAGCCGGCAGCCCTTGGCCCGCGCGATCTCCCATAAAGACTGGAAGCTGGGCGCGATGGCCACCACATGATCGCCCGCATCCAGCAGCGCGTTCATCGTCAGGAAGATGCCCTCCTCCGGCACCACCTCGATGACATCGTCCGCGCCGACGCCCTCATGCAGGCCGGCGATGGCGGCGCGCAATTCCGGATGCCCCTGATTTTCGGTGTAGCCCAGCCACAGCTGTTCGAATTGCTGGCGGCGCTGCGGACCCGCGTAGCTCAGCAGCTCGGGCAGGGTCAGCGGCTCGCAATCCGACGAGCTGATGCCGTAGGGCGCGCTGAATTCGTGCTGGCGGAAGAAGCGTTCAATTTTGAAGGGGGCGTATTTCATGATTTTCACCACAGAGGCACAGAGGCGCAGAGATAAATTGACGGTGATGTTCAGCGCAATTGTAGGTGCTTTGTGTCGGATTGTGAGTGTTAATTGTCTCGTTTAGACTGGGGCCGCATCGTTGAAAATAATTTGATGCAATTGCCCAGACATGGCCGCGCTACAAGCTCGCTTTTTTCAATTCATCTTGCAGGGCAGGCAGGCGCGCGAATTCCTTTCGGATAGCGGCGATGAGCGTTTGCCAACTGGCTGAATCTTTCATTTGTCGGTACATCTTGCGGACTTCCCGCAACAATTTCGCCGCGCGCTCATAGTGTTTGCGATTTCTGAGCGCAATCTCGGCGCGAGCGTATTTTACATATATGGGAATAGCGAGCGCTGGTTTCGCCCCCCGCGATGCTTCCGCCACAGTGAATTCAAGACCATAGATGACAGCGGAGGGATGGTGATTTTGCGGCGCGGAAACTTTAGCTAATGTTTCCCATGCTAAATCCCAGTCTTCATTATGCAAATAGATTAGCGTAAGCGTTTCGTATTCCTCCTTTTGTTTGAGTTCGCTGATGACCTGCGGGAGGATAGCTCGCCAAATGTCAAGCGACTCGGATATTGCTCTCAAACTTATATAATGGTCGATAAACGGATCTAGCCGCATCCGATTGAACTGCCAGCGAAACTCCGATTGTTTATCATCTTGATGCCGATACAAGCCGATTAGCCAGTCCGCAATTCGGGCGTCATAGTCGTTTTTCAGCGTCGCTTCCGCCAGTTGACTCGCCGTATGCTCCTGCTGACGCTCGACGAGCAAATCCAGCCCGCGCTGCAATTGGTGCGAAGGCTGAAGTTTTGTACTTATGATTTCAGCAGCATCTTCGTAGCGCTTTAAGTCAAGCAATTTGCTGGCGTAAAGAAAATACAACTCTTTTGCTTGAAGGCGCTTGAGCGTCTCTTCAGGATCAATCGAATCAATCGCGTCTAATTTCATCAAAAAACTTTCATAAGCCTCATTCGTCCAATTACTGAAACTTTCTTTTGTTAGTTCACGATTAGCGACCAAGCCAACGTGTTCGCGGATGCGGGGAATATCCGGCGCTTGCGCCATTTCCAGAATAAGGTCTTCCGCTTCATAACCATGTTCGATCCCGCCAAACTCGATATGCCATATCAATGTATCTACTAGCGTATCGAGTACGTTCTGGCGCAACACTTCGTGCTTAGCGAAATCGAACTGCGAAACCGCTTCTTTCAGGCAGTCAACGGTGTGATTGACCGCCTCAATATATTGCCCTTCATCATCGGTTGGGTAATCATGGGCGTTGCATTCTTCGAGGATAGCGCAATAGATGGCAAGCGCCCGGGCGTAATCGCCGCGCTGGGCAAGGCGGCTGCCTCGGCGGGTGAATTCGTAAACCTTGTTTTCCGCAGTCTGGTCCATCCATTCGCCTATGAACAATAAAGATTTTTTCATTTCCTGGCGGATGATTTGCAGCTCCATGAGGGGATTTGAGGGATAGTCACCTGCCTCGATTTCAACGAAGTCTTCGAGCTCTGGGCGCAGCGCTATCATCTCTTCGATGATATCAACCAAGTCCTTTTTCTCGCGGGACATGAGTTCATCGCGCAGTGCCAGGCGCGGCTCAAAATCTTGCGGCTGATACAAGTAAGTCAGCAGTAGAGCGACGATATGCTTGCAATAGGGCTCCCAATCGAATGGGCAGCTACAGTCCGCGGCGATGACTTCGCCGTCCTTCAGTTGCGCCCATAGGTGATAGGGCAGGGGTTCGGAACCTTGGCAGCGGGCGGAGATCTTGTCGCCACGGCGCACGAGCGCGGAGACGGCGACTAAGTTATACAGGTTTTCGCCGCGCTGGAAAATGCGTTCAGAAGCCACCTCTTTAATTTGCTGTTGATTGAACCCGGTGTCTCCGCTCATCATCTCACTCGCTCAGCACTCCAGCGGCTGCTCGTCGCGGGAGAAGCCGCCTGTCGCTCCATCATCCGGCAAGCCGCCGCTATTACAGCCGCTGCCGCAGCATCGCCGCCATGATCGCCGCCCGCTCCGGCAGGGACGAAATCTCGCCGTATTCCGTGACAGCGTGTCCGCCTTCGCCCACGATACCCATGCCGTCCAACGTGGGCACGCCCAGCGCGGCGGTCTTGTTGCCATCGGAGCCGCCGCCGGTGCGTCCCTCTTCCAGCTTGAGGCCCATCTCGGCCGCTAGAGCCTGCGCCCGCTTGAAGAGCGCGGCAATCTCCGGCGTTCGTTCAAATGGCGGGACGCCTACGCCGCCTTCCACTGTGATCTCGGCTTTCGGATTCACCGCCTTCAGGCTCATTATCCGCTCGTGGATGGCCTGCTGATGAACTTTGGTCCAGGCGCGCACGTTGATGTCGATCGATGCTTCCGCCGGCACCACATTGGGGCGCGTGCCGCCGCTGATGACGCCCACGTTGGCGGTCGTGCCGATCTCGTAGTCGGTCATCGCTTCCACCGCCAGCACTTGATGGGCGATCTCTTCAATCGCGTTGACGCCGCTGGCGTGGTCCGCGCCCGAATGCGCCGCCAGCCCCTTGGCTCTTATCGTATATTGGCTGACGCCCTTGCGCTGCGTCTTGTAAGCGCCGTCCTGGGGCGGCTCGGTGACGAAGACGACATTATGCGCAAGCGCCTCGTCTTCGATTTCGCGGGCTGAGTGCAAGCTGCCGGTCTCCTCGTCCGAATTCAGCAGATAGCTGATCGGCTGCGCGGGGAAGAGATCCAGCGCGCGCAAAGCTCGCAGCGCCCACAGCGCGATCACTATGCCGCCTTTCATGTCCATTGAACCCACGCCATAGATGCGATCGCCGTCGACGCGGGTGGGGCGCCCGGCCACCGTGCCGACATCCCAGACCGTGTCCATGTGGCTGAGGATGACAACACCGCCGGGCCCCGCGTTCCAGCGGGCGCGCAGCACATCGCCGACTGCCGCCTTGGGGATGACCTCGACTTCGCCGCCCAGCTCGCGCAGCTCCCCCGCCAAAACTCGGCCCAGTTCGTCAACCGCCGGCTTGTAAGACGTGGGCGATTCCAGCGCGATCAGGCGCTTCAAATCGGCGACCATGTCATCGCTATGCTGGCGCAGGTAATCCAGTAGACGTCGGTTGTCGGCTGCGGTCATGTCTCACTCTTTCTTGACTGATGAATTCACCGCCGAATTATACCACGTCCAGCGTCCGGCGACTGCGGTTGCCGCGGCAGCGACAGGGCAATCGCATCAAAATGAATCTGCTTAACTATAAACATAATACAAACTTAAATCTAACCACAGAGTCACAGTTAGCACAGAGAAAGTCTATCATATATTGATATTGTGAAATTGCACTTGAATGTTGAAGCCTATGATAAGCATTTCACCCATTTGTTTGTCGATCCTAGAGGTGTTCTGCTCCGAAAAAACTTCATCTCAGTGTTCTCGGCGCCTCTTTTTTATGAAACCTGCCGAACCCTGTCGAAATATGTAGGGGCGAGCCACCGGCTCGCCCGTACGCACGCAGCATTGGATTTCATATTTCGTGTGAGCCAAGTGGTGACTTGCGAGCGACTGTGGTGAAAGTATTTTGATGCGATTGCCTTGTTGAGTGTATGAACCAAGTCGTGACGTTCGAGCGGCTGTGGTATAAATGATGCCTGCGCGTCAACACTATGCCGACCGGGGGCGGCAATTGACCATGCGATTCCAGCGACTAATTTTTGTACTTCTAGTCAGCCTGGTGGCACTCGCCGCTTCCGCGCAGAGCGAGCTGCCGCCGGTATTTCAGCCTGCCCCGCGCCCGCTGCCGTCGACCGTGCATGACCAGGCTGGCTTGCGACTTGAGCTCTATTTCTCCGCGCTCATACAAGGCGGCAGCGGCTTGCTGCGGCTCAGCGGAGACGATATCACCCGCGCCGATTTTAGCTTCCGCGGCGCGCGACAGCCTTTCTTCGCCCGCGACAGCGCCGATTGGTACGCGCTGATTGTAGTCGACATGAATGCCCAGCCGGGCAACTACCAACTGGCTGTAACTATCGAGCGCGAGAGCGAAACGCTCAGCTTCCGGCGCGATCTGCGCATCGACCCGGCCGGCTACATCGCGCAAGATGTGGACTTGCCGGCGGAGCGCAGCCACCTGACCGACGAGCGCATTGAAGCGGAGGAGTTTGAGTTGCTGGCGGAAATCACGGCCGGCTACACCGCCGAGCCCCTCTGGGACGAGACCGGCTTCGCCCTGCCCAGCGAACATGAGCTGTCATCTCCCTTCGGCGTCTATCGCCTGATGAATGGCGAGCGCGAGACCCGCCACACCGGCTGGGATCAGAACGCGCCGGCCGGCGCCCCGATACGCGCGCTGGCGTCCGGCGTGGTGGTTTTCGCTGGCCCCCTGGACATACGCGGCAATTCGATCTGGATCGACCATGGCTTGGGCATCTATTCCGGCTACGCGCATCTATCCGACATTCACGTGGCAGAGGGCCAGCGCATCGCCGGCGGGCAGGTCATTGGCTGCAGCGGCAACACCGGTCGCAGCAGCGGGGCGCATCTTCATTGGGAAATCGTAGGGCAGGGCTTCTGGCTGGACGGCTTGGCTTTCCTCGACCTTTGGCTGCCTGCATAAGCGCCGCGTCCGCAGGCCAATCGTCGCCGCAGGGCAAGCGCATCAATTTATTTTCAACACAGAGAGCGCAGAAGAAGTTCCAAGTTAGTCATGCGAATTTTGCCAAAGCAACGATCTGTAGGGGCGACAGCCCGAAACCACGAGTCGCAGCGGAAGCGGGCGACCAGATTGGTCGCCCCTACATTTTGTAATTTTTCGCAGCGAACGACGCATAATCATTTTGATGCGATTGCCCTGAACCGTCGCCGCGGCGAGTTCTTGAAAACTTGCAAAACGCGGTATAATGCGATAATAAGTCTACAGCGGCCGCCGATGTAATGTCGAGCAAGCCTAGGCGGCGAGCCGCTGACAACCCTGCAAGCGCTTGGGCTACGTTCAATCACGAACGCAGCCCTGAGCCAGGATGACGCCAGGCGAGGCTGTGACTCTCGCTGACTGAGGAGGGCATGATGCAGCAGAATGACAACTTCCGGCTGGTAGTGCGCCGCGGTCCGCAGCCCAATCAAGCCTTTGAAATCGGCAAGGAAGTCACCACCCTCGGGCGCGACATCACCAACGATATCGTCCTCAACGACCGCGAAACCAGCCGCCATCATTTGCGTTTGATGCGCTCCGGCAATACCATGACCATCGAAGACCTCGGCTCGACCAACGGCACCTTCGTCAACGGCAAACGCGTCTCGGGCGTCACGCCGCTGCAAAACGGCGATATGATCGGCTTGGGCGAGACGGTGACTATGGCGCTGGAAGCCTACAGCAACCTGGCGGAGGCCGCGTCGCCCGCGTCCGCCACGCCCCCGCCGATGCCGGCTGTCGAGCAGAGCTATACGCCGCCGCCGACCGATTACGGCACGCCCGGCTCGGCCGCGCCCGCGCCCGCCGATACCTTCGCGCCGCCCGCCGATGCCGCCTATCCGCCGCAGCCGCAAGCCTATCCCGACTATCCAGAACAGCCGCCGGGGCAGCAGCCGACCGGACCCTACCAGGGTGCGCCCGCCGGTTATGGCGCGCCGCCAGCGCCCCCCGGCCAATATCCCGGCTACGACTACGATCCCTACGCTGTGCGCGAGGAGAGCGGTGGCACATCGCCCTGGCTGATCCTGGGCTGTTTTGTTTTCTTTGTGCTGGTTTTTGTCTGCTTCGCCGGCATCGCCCTGACCGTCATTGATGTGCTCAACCTGTGGTGCGAGCTGCCCGTGATCGTCGATGTCGTCCAAGCCCTGAACCTCGGCTGCTGAGCGAACCCGTCGGGCCAGCGCCGCTCGCGTTGCATTTGAGACGATGCAGGGGCAACACTGTGTGTCGCCCGCAAATTAACGATTATTCCAACAGGCGACTTGATAAGTCGCCCCTACGGTTTCCGACGTGAATGCAACTGGCGATTAAGCCGGTGTCGCTGGCCTAACTTGCTTATACTTTTGTGCTGACCCCATCTATTCCGCAACACATAAGCGTCGCAACGCCCGCCAAAATGTGATTAGCGAAATTCACCGCGCCGCGCCCAATCTGACACGCGCCTCCCCAGCGGAAGCATACAGTCGCCTTTGCCGGGCCGCGCCATGCTAGCCTGCGCCCAGAACGTTTATCTAAAGCGATCAAAGGAGACCGCCGTGTTCACCTGGCTTAGCCACTTTTTCAGCAATCGCCGCCGACAGCTGCGTCCGCGCGCCCCGCACCTCGAGTCGGTCGCCGCGGGCAGCCGCTTCCAACTCAGCCCGCCCGTCGAGGTCAATGCCGACCGCGCCTATCAGCAGTCGCCCTGGGTCTACGTCGCCATCAACCGCATCGCCGAAGCGGGCGCGCTGGTGCCGCTGCGCGTCTTCCGGCTGGAGGGCGAAAAGCGCGTCGGCATCGCCAATCACCCGCTGGAGCAGCTGCTCAGCGGGCCCAATCCGCTGACCAGCGGCTTCGAGCTGCTGGAGCAGACTATCGGCTCTCTGGAGCTGCACGGCAACGCTTACTGGTTCCTGGCTGGCGATGCTATCGGCGTCCCGCGCGAAATCTGGGTGCTGCGCCCCGACCGCGTCAGCATCGTGCCGGACGCAGAGCGCGTCGTGGCCGGCTATGTCTACGCGATTGACGGCCAATTCATCCCCCTGGACGCCATCGAGGTGGTTCACTTCCGCCGCTGGCACCCGGGCAACGACTTCTACGGATTGTCGCCCATCGCGGCCGCCCGCGGCGCCGTGCTCAGCGACCGCCACATGTCCGACTGGAATCGCAATACCTTCGGCCAAGATCAGGGCGTGCCGGCTGGCGTGGTCAACATCCGCGACTTCGTCAGCGATGCCGATTATGAGCGCATCAAACGCGAATGGCGGCAGCAGTACGGCGCGGGCGCGCGCAAAACCGCATTCCTGCGCGGCGGCACGGTCGAGTGGCAGCACATCGGCTTGAGCCACACCGACCTCGACTTCCTGCAGGGCCGCAAAGCCCAGCGCGACGAAATCCTTAATATCTTCGGCATCCCTGTTGGCCTGGTCAGCGAGAACGCCACCGAAGCCAACGCCAAAGTCGCCGAGCGTCAATTCATCGAGCGCACGCTCTATCCCAAGCTCGCGCGACTGGCGCAGAAGATCAGCCAGGAGCTGCTGCCCTTCTACGGCGCGAACCTGGTCGCCGAGTTCGACGACATCCGCCCGACCGATACCGAAGCCCGCCTGGCCGAGATCCGCGCCGCTTACCCCCTGCTGAGCATCAACGAGCTGCGCGCGACCTACTTCCAGCTGCCGCCGGCGCCTTGGGGCGAGCTTCCTGTGGGCGGCGAAAATTACCCCCACCCCAAACCCCACCCGAAATCTCTATTGCGGGCATCCCAAAATGAGGGAGGGGCTTCAACTGCCAAGTCCGCCATCGAAACCGAGCTGGCGCAGTGGGAGCGCTTCGCTCTCAACCGGCTGGACAAACCCGAGCAGACGCGCCCCTTTGAGGTGAGCGCGCTGCCGGACGAGCTGGCTTTCGAGGTCAGCGCTGGGTTGCTCTTCGCGCAAGATCGAGAGAGTGTGAAGTCCGTGTTTGCGGGGGCGCGGGCGCTAAATTCGTAGTTCGTAGGGGCGATTCTGTGAGTCGCCCGTTTGTTTCACCACAGAGGTGCAGAGGGCACAGAGAATAAAGCCCCCTCCCATATTCATTGGATGCCCGCCATGGTGAATCAATTCTATCCCGCTTACTCTCCCCTTCATCGCTAACATCCTCTCGCTGCCAACGATTCGCCGCCGATAACGTCCCGTGCTGTCGCGGTCGAAGTCAGATTGTCGCCGCATTAGAATCGGTTTTTCATGGGCTGCCTCGCGGGTGAAATGGCGCGGCTAGTATAGCCTAGGGGGACTTGGAGTCATTGACAGTCGGGAGCGCTGACTATATGCTATTGACAGATAGTGGTGTCTTTGCCCATGGGTTAGCGTCGAACAATAGATTTTGCTAATCTATATGAATTGAGATTCTGAGGACTGTCATGGCATACGACAAACGCAAGATCGCTAATTCATTCTACTTGCCCAAGCACTCTTTTCTGCGTGGCTTGGCAAGCCTCATGGACTTTACGCGCTCGGAAGGCGACGAGTTCACCAATCAGATACTGGCGCGCTCCGACGCCGATGCCATGCGCGCCGACTGGGAAGCGGTTGGCGCAAGTCTGTGGTGGGCGATTGGAGAGCATGAGAAACGGAAAGCGGAAGAGAATAGTGCTTGAGCGACTTGTCACAGGGTACCCCATCAGATAATTGGAGCGAGGAGATTCCTCCCTCTGACTTTCCCTTATCGCCCGATCTGCTGAAAGACATTCCAGAAGAACAACGTGCTCAACTGATTCAGTTGGTCAGCCAGATTGAGATCTACGGACACTTCTCTGGTCCGTTGCCACCTCCAAATGTACTGAATCTCTACGATGCGGATACGCGGAAGACTATCGTAGCCGAGTCGGTGGAATTCCGGCGACACCGAAATAGGTCAGAGTCGCGGACTCTGATTTTCTTTTTCGTGAGAGACATTTTCTCACTGATAGCTGCTTTCATCTTGGCGCTTGTTCTTATTGTTGGCAGCATCATCACAATCCAACAGGGACAAAGCATTGAAGGTTTGCTTGGCATAGGCGGCACTGTGACGGTTATTGCCGGCGCGTTTATTGTCCGAGATCGCCACCAGCGTCGAGAGCGAGAATCTCATGCAGAAACCAAGATAGACCCCTCACCGCCTCAAGGACGTGGCAACCCGCCTACATAATCCGGTTAATCCCGTCAAAGGCTGCCGTCTTGTAGCACTCCGCCAGCGTGGGATAGTTGAACACGTTATTGATGAAATAATCGACCGTGCCGCCGAAAGCCATCACCGTCTGCCCGATGTGGATCAGCTCGCTCGCGCCTTCGCCGATGATATGCACACCCAGCAGCTTGTGATTCTCGCGATGAAAAACCAGCTTGAGCATGCCGATGGTATCGCCCAGGATTTGCCCGCGCGCGATTTCCTTGTAGTAGGCTTTGCCGATCTCGTAGGGGATGCCGGCCCGCGTCAGCTCCTCTTCGTTGGCGCCGCAGGTGCTTATCTCGGGGATGGCGTAGATGCCGTAGGGGAAAAGCTCGGGGATGCTCTGATGTTCGACGCCGAAAGCGTGACATGCCGCCATGCGCCCTTGCTCCATGGATGTCGAGGCCAAGCTGGGGAAACCCACCACATCGCCCACCGCGTAAATGCTGGGGATGGCTGTCTGATAATGCTCGTTCACCTGGATGCGCCCGCGCTTGTCCGGCACGATGCCGATTGTCTCCAAGCCGAGGCTGCGGGTTGCGCCTTGCCGTCCGATGGCGTAAAGCGCCTTCTCGGTGACGATCTCCTTGCCGCTCTCGAGGCAGGTCTTGACGCCCGTGCCATACCGCGTCTCGCAGTGTTCGATCGTGCGCACGTTCTCGCCCAGGCGCAGGGTCACCCGCTGCTGCCGCATGTGATACACCAGCGCGTCCACGATCTCGTGATCGACGAAATCCAGCAGCCGGTCGCTCAGCTCCACCAGCGTCACTTGCGCGCCCAGGGTGGCGAACATACAAGCGTACTCGCAGCCAATGACGCCGCCCCCGACCACGGTCAGCGTCCGCGGCAGATGGTCCAGCTTGAGCAAGCCGTCGCTGGTGAAAATCGTCTCGCCATCGAAGGGGATATGCGGCGGCTTCACCACTGTCGTGCCCACGGCGATCATGATATGCCGCGTCGTAATCTCGTCCTCGCCCTTTTTGTCGACGAAGCCGAGATGCACCGTGTGCTCGTTGACCAGCGTGGCGATGCCGGCGAACAGCTCCACGCCGTTGCGCTGCAGTTGATGCCGGCTGATCTCGATCTCGTGCCGAATCACGTGGTCGGCGCGCAGCAGCAAGTCGCTCATGGTGATGTTCTGCTTGACCGTGTAGGAGGCGCCGTAGATCGAGCGCTGGCGAAAGCCCGACAGATGCAGCACCGCTTCGCGCAGGGTCTTCGACGGGATGGTGCCCGTATTCACCGATACGCCGCCGATAAGCGTCTTCTTCTCGATCACCGCCACCCGCTTGCCCAGCTTGGCCGACTGAATCGCCGCGCGGTGCCCGGCTGGTCCCGAGCCGATGATGACAATATCGTAATCGTAACGCCGCGGTTTGGGCGCCGGTAAGGGTTCAGCTTGTGGTTTGCCGTTGCTAGTCGGCTTCGTAGCTGCAAGTCTTTCAGCCATCCTGCGCCACTTCCACTCATGCTGCCGTCCCTAAGAGCATAACGCGAACGCAGGCGCTGCGGCAAACACCGTTGCCTGGCCGTATGCGGGTCAAAGGGCGGAAGAATGGCAGGCGCTGCCTCCGCATGCAACGACATGTGCGTAGGGGCGAGCATTGGCTCGACCGCCAACAGCGTCAGCTCTCTTCAACTGCGCCGTCGGCATGAACCCGGCTCAGCGCGGACGCCAGCAGCGCGAGATCCACAGCGCGCATTTCAGATCGTTGACAAATCAAGCGGCTATACCCGGTTCAAAACAGGATAACCGCCGCTCAGCGAGATTGAGCAAGCAAGGTGCGAAGATTATGACTTAGAGCTTAAGGTGATAACCGGTATGACCCGTGTGGTCTTGCTTTTGTACTCGGTAAATCCAGTATGCTGCGCTTCCATTTTTTCGTACAATTCAGTACGCTCAGGTTCCGAGGCAATGCTTGCCAGCGCTGGAAAGGTTTTGCTGCCAACTTCCACTGTGACTTCAGGATTGGCGACAATATTATGATACCAATCCGGATGGGTATCCGCGCCCGCTTTGGAAGCGATAATCACATAGCGATTGCTTTCAGCTAAATACACCACCGGATTAATTCGCTCAAGCCCGCTTTTCGCGCCAATCGTATGTAATAGCAGTAAAGTCGCGCCTTCAAAGAAACCGCCAACCTTGCCGTCATTTGCCCGAAACTCTTCGATAATCTGCTTGTTGAAATCACTCATGCGCTTGTTCTCCATTGAAGATACGATCCCGCGCCTATCAAAACCCTGCGGAGCGTAGCGTATATTGGAAGGATACAGTTTGCAAGTGCCAACCAATTTCCAACAGCGCGGCTATTCCCGCAGCAGAACTTGCAGGATCTCGCCCGTAGCGACATCGGAGCTGAAGAGCCGCCCGTCCGGCGCCTGGACGATGCCGTTGCTGGCGCGCAAGGCGCTCTGCTCGGCCGGCAGCCCCTCGCTGAGCAGCGTTACCGTCTCATAGCGGCCGTCGCCGTCCTCGTCGCGCAGCTGGCTGAGCGCGCCGCCGTGTGTCAGCAGCAAGCTGGAGCCCCTCAGGAACATGCCGGACACTTGTCCCAGCGCTTCTTGTTCGTCCGAGAAAATCAGCACGGTCTCCTCCGCCAGCCCGTCGCCGTCCTTGTCGCTCAGCCGATACACCTCGCCGGCCCGCGTCGCCGCCAGTAACTCTCCATCGGCGTCAAAGGCTAGTGCGGCGATGATGTTCAGCCGGTCGCTGTCGATCGGCGCCGCGCCAAAGACGACCGTGTCGGCCGCGCTAAAGGTGAAATCGGGGCGGCTGGTCGCTGGCGGGCTGGCTGTGGCAGCCGTCTCCAGCGCAATCAAGGTCGCGGCTGACCGCGTGGCGAGCTGCAACTGCGCCCCCGCTGTCGCTTGATAAGCCGCCAGGGTGGCGCGGGCATCGGCGGCCGGTCCCTCCGCGGCGATGGTCTGCGCGAGGTCGGCGGCGGCGGTCTGGCTAGCCATCTGCTGTCGCAGCTCGACGGCGCTGCAAGCCGTCAGCAGCCAAGCCAGGCTGAGGCTGACGAGCAGGCGCGCCGCTATTGGATATCGAAAGTTCGCTTGCACGCGGACAAGTATAGCGCTTTTGCGCAAGATTAGACCGGGGGAACGGCTGTCGCGATGAAGACGACAATGAAAGCCAGGAAAGCGGCCAGAATGCCAAAAGAGCGTATCGGCTTGATGCTCTGGCGCGCGGGCTGAGCGGAAACGGTCGCCTGACGCTGGCGCAGCATGGCGTCGGCCAGCTGATTGGCGAACCAGCTCATGCCCGCAGCCGTTGCGATAATCGCGGCAGCGTAGGCCAGGTCGTCCGTATTAGGCAGTTGGTACAAGCTGCGAATCACGGGCGCGTTCAGGACCATGGCGGCGATGACGGCGATTGCCGTAGCGCGCCAGCCCGGCTCCGTTTTGCGTATCACGCTGGAATAATAAGCCCAAATGTCGATGGCGATCAGCGGAAGCAAAGCGGCGACCCAAGCCGCGACTTGCAGCATGTCCGCGTCGAACAGACGAATCAGCGCCAGGCGAATGACCAAAGCCAACAGCCCGGCAGCAGTCGCCGCCCCGGCGCAGCGGGTTACGCGCGTGGCAACCACGCCGATAAAGATTACGCAGGCGCTCAGGTTCGCCGCCAGCAGCCATTCCGGACGATACACTTCAAGTAAGCCAAGATTTACGCCGACAATGGCCGCGTCCCAGTCAATCAGCATGAGCTGCAGCCACAGCATCTGCACGGCTGCCAATATCAGCAGGGACAAGACCTCGCTCAGCCGCAGCTTGAAGATGACTTGCCATTCCTGACGCCGCCAGGTCGAAACGTGCAGCTCCAGTGCCAGCAGCTGGGTCAAGACGAAGCTGATCAGCAGAATCAGATGCGGTACGCTCCAGGGCGTGATGTCTTCGCCGAAGATCAAATGCCAGACCGGATCGGCCGGTAAAGCGTAGAGCAGAAAAGCCGCATTCAGGATGAGCAGCCCGACCATGGTGTTGGCGCGGAATCGCTGCTGAAAATTGCCGCGCAAATGGCGATTGAGATAGAGCAGCGCCCAGAAGCCGCAGGCGCTGGCGGTGGCGAAGCCGAAATAGATCAGCAGGTGCGGGCGCCACAACAAGTCCTCGCCAAAGGGTATGCCGTAGCTGCGGTGCCACACTTCGTCCCATACGCCGCCGACCACGCTGGCGAAGCCGCCAAATGCCAGAATCAGCGCCAGGAGCTCGCGCGTCCGGGAGGTCAGGGCGTCTTTCAGCGGCTGACGCAAGCCGGGCGCCAATGGACGAACCAGCAGGCGCCAAAAGGCCAGCACGAAGGCGCAGATGACCAGCAAGAAGATAGCGCTCTGCGCCCAGAAGGCGCTGGCGTTCACATCCGCGGGGATGCCGCCCCAGATGGCGAATGCGATGAAGAGACCTACGCCGGCCGCCGCGGCGATTATCCAGGGCAGGCCTTGGCTGAGCGTGGACATGACGACCTCCGGGGGAACAGTGCTTGCGCTTAGCCTAGCTTACCACAAGGGCCGAGGCATAGGACATAATCGCAGGTGCGCTGGGCGGGGGCGCTCACTCGGAGAGGAGTTGCTTGAGAAAGGCTTTGGCTTCGTCGAAGGCGGGTTTGTCCCACATATCTTCTTCTTGCCACCATTTCATATCTAAAGCCTGTGATAAGAACAGACGCTTAGCGTCATCGTGCCGTGCGAAATCTACGTCGGTTACTTTTCCCGAAATGTATACACTGAGCTTGCTTTTTGGGAGTCTTTGTATATTTGGTTTAACACCGGCTTCGACAAGACAACCGAAGTATGTATCTACACAATCTAGTATGCCGTCTTTTGGAAGGGCGGAGAACACGAGGTCTTCAACCGCACCATCCTCATTATCAGAAGGGAGGAGCAACACCGAGACACGAGGACAGTCAACGGTGATCTCACGTGGTGCATTTGGTTTTGGAAGCTCCCGTGAAATCATCGGATTATTCTCAGTGAAATTCTCATTCGCAGCGTCAATTGCCTCGATAACTGTGGCGAAAGCGTTGTCTCCATTTCGATTCTCAGGATAGTCGTTGTCAAGCACAATTCCGATGTCAGCAATTTGTGCGAAATCGTCGCGGTTCAATATACCAATCAATTCTTCGTCCAGATTATCCTTGCCTTCGCAGTCCACGAATTCAAAGGAATCCTGCTTTTCAAGCTGCTCGAGTAGCTTAGTGAAAAAGTACTCGTCACCGGCGCCTTCAACCACGAGTAGGCGCAATTCGCCGTGCGGAGTTTCATGGCTCATCCGCGAACCTCGTGCTTTCGGCTGATGGCTGCCCCGATACTGTATTCATTGTAAGTTCGCGCCTCTAAATTGCCCGTCGTTGAGTCGCGATAAAGGCGGTGGAAGCGAAAATCATCGACTTCATCGTCCTTGAAGGCTTCGTGCGCGGCTTCAATCATCTCCAGGCTGTGCGTCGTGGCGAAGACCTGGACGTCCTGTGCCCGCGCGGCTTGGCCGATGGCTTCCCATACTTTCGTTTGTACAGAATGGTGGATGCCATTTTCGATTTCGTCGATGAAGATTGCTCCATCGTGAATCTGATGAATTGCTAGTAGAATATCGGTCAGCCTAATTATGCCATCGCCTAAATGCCTCATGTGTACAAGCTCTGCCAAGCCAATATCGGCGACGATTTCCGAGCTTCTGTCCTTCGCGCTTAAGCGTAAATCCTCCAGTCTTGGCTCAATGATCTTGAGGTCGTCTAGGAGTATCTGGATCCGCTTCTCATCCTGTAACGCGCTAAAGCGGCTTGCGGTATCATCTCTCTTTACTCGTTCTCTTGCTGGCAAGAATGTAGTCGAAAGTATTGGCGTCGGTCGATACTGAGAATATTGGAGCCTTCCGTCGGTCAGCAGAATATATAGAGGGTTTTCATTAAGATCTGAGACTAGCTTTAGCACCTCTGCATCATCAGCTGACCGCTCATAGCGCCTGTTAAAAAAGGCGTCTAGCAGCCTGTCAGATTCTAGGCCAAGGTCTTGAACAGCGGCAATCTTCAGTTTGAAAATGGAATTCCCAGTATTGTTAGTTAACAGAGAATCCTGAACACAGGCGGAAAGCTCAATCTGCGATTCTAGGTTGAAGTCCTTGAATACGGCGAAGAGGGTTGCGGACCTACTCCAATCAGAATCTGAATGTCTAGTCAAACGCCGCCCGTATTTCACATCCTTTTTTAGCATGGCGTTCGAATCAAGATCGCCAGCCAGCAAGTACATCGCCTCAAGCAGCGCAGTCTTCCCAGTATTATTCTTCCCCGCTATCAGATTAACCCGGCCCAGATCGTTGATCCGCAAGTCCTTGAAGCAGCGGAAATTCTTCACCCGAAACGACTTGTACATTTTTCGCCTTCCCATGCAACGCGTCCCACTCGTCCTCATTATACATCTCAGCGCGGCGGATTTTCAGTGCTACAATACCCTGCCATGACCACCATCCTCGCCATCGAAACTTCCTGTGACGAGACCGCCGCCGCCGTCATCAGCGCCGGGCCCGCCCTGCGTTCCAACGTGGTCGCCTCGCAGATTGACCTGCACGCGCAGTACGGCGGTGTTTTCCCCGAAGTGGCCTCCCGCGCCCATGCCGAGGTCATCAGTGGGGTAGTCGCGCAAGCTATGGCGGAAGCCGACATCGACTACAGCGATCTGGACGCGCTGGCAGTGACACAGGGACCCGGGCTGGTCGGCTCGCTGCTGGTGGGCATCAACTTCGCCAAAGGGCTGTCGTTGGCGACCGGCTTGCCTCTGCTGGGCATCAACCACCTGGAAGGGCATATCTACTCGCTGTGGCTAGCGCCCGATTTCGACCAGCCGGACTTCCCGCTGCTGGCTTTGATCGTCTCCGGCGGGCACAGCGAGTTGGCGCTCATGCAGCGGCACGGCGTCTATCAGCGGCTCGGCGGCACGATTGACGACGCGGCCGGCGAAGCCTTCGACAAGGTCGGGCGATTGCTCGGTCTGCCTTTTCCCGGCGGCCCGGCCATACAGACGGCAGCCGAAAGCGGCGACGCCAGCGCCTATCGCTTTCCCCGCGCCAAGACTGACGGCTTGTATGATTTCAGCTTCAGCGGCTTAAAAACGGCGGTCATGCGCACGGTGACTGTACAGCCTAGCGGACGCCGCAACCAGCGCCGGCGCGGCGACGAGCGGCGTGCTGAGCTGCGCGACGATGTGCATATTGCCGATGTCGCGGCGGCTTTCCAGGATGCGCTGACGGACGCGCTGGTCACGGCGACATGTACTGCGGCGCGCGACTTTGACGCGCAGGCGGTTCTGCTGGCGGGCGGGGTCAGCGCTAATACGCTGCTGCGCCAGAAGTTGGGACTTGCGCTGGACCTGCCGCTGTACGCGCCGCCGCTGCCGCTCTGCACCGACAACGCCGCCATGATTGGCGCGGCCGCGCATTTCCGCAACAGAGACGGCTTCCGCAGCCCGCTGGATTTCGAGGCTCGCGCTACTTGGCGCTTGAGCGAGGATGTGTATGCGTATGAAGTTGATAGCCGAATCTAGTATTCGATACCCAATAGCCTGCCGGCTGGCTCATTATCCGTAAGTCGGAGACGTACAAACTTGTCAATTTCAAAGCCCTCCGTGAAATCATCATAGGGTATGCTGTCTGAGTTAAGACACACTATGTACTGGAAGCCGCTTTCTCGTGATTTTCTTTCTCCCAATTCCAGTGCGCGCGCAACTTGACGTTCGTCAACATCGGAAAAAAGCGTACTATCATGAATTAGAAATCCGGGTTGAACGTCGCGGTGTGACCACAATTCCGCACGCATTAGGTCATAGCAAAACACTTTCATTTTGCTTACACCTTGGCTTTCTTCGCGTTCAATCTCCACGCGAAATTTGAAGCCAGAATTGGGGACAATATCAGCGATAAATGCACCGGGCTTTTCATAAAGACATTCTGAGTTCGAGTTAAATATTTCTGCCGCTAGCCTTTTGTTGTGTCGCTCATCCATATCTCGACGCGCATCAAGGTTTAGTCGACCTTGCTCAATCTTGATTTCAGACTGTTCGTTATCTATTTGCCTTCTCTGATCAATCTGCCTGTCAATGGATTCAAGATTCGCCTGCTTTTCCTGGTTCAGTTTAAGAAGTTCGTTGTAGTCCTCCAATGCTCCGTGCGTATCAAGAAACTTCATCAATTTGGCCTGCTTTGTCGAAAGGTTCTTCTGTTCGGTGATCGCATTGTCTAATTCGTTTTCAAGACGGGCAGCTTCACTTTCAAGATAGACCCGTCTATTTTTGGCTACTTCTAGGTGAAACAATCGTACATCGTCGAGCCGACGTCTTACCAAGTCTGGGAATCTTGCGCCTGCCTCTTCATATAATTCGCTCACTCTGATTGCCTCAGCCGGCTGAGTTTCTTCAACACTTCGCCTGTGAAACTCTACCAACCGCTTTAATTGCAGAATGTGATTAGCCATGTCATGAAGCTTAGCTGTAAGCCGATTAGCTTCATTCTCGATTGCTTCGTACTTTGGATGCACTCGGAATTGTCTCAAATCGCCATCGGTCTTACGGATCTGCCGCTGAAGTCGATCTCGCTCATATTCCAATTCTCCTACTGTGCTAACCATGTTCGCGATAAGGTTGTCACCGTCCCTAAGGGCTTTTCGCACCATGTTTACACTCTTTGTTCTATCTCGCAATTCCTGCCACCGTACAGCGTGTTTCCAATTCAAATCAAGCATATATGCGTTGTGTACTTGAGAATCCCAAACGAATTGGCGCGAGTTGTTTAGAAATGGATCGGTAAACTGGTTGCGACGAATATCATAGCTCAAGAGAGCTCGAAACGAGGGAGAGTATTTTTTTCTTTCCACGTCGATATCGTAGAGACCCCAGCCAAGCGTGGAATTCCATTCCGCTACTTTCGAACGATATGTCTCTAATCTATGCTCGATCTCCGGTTGAATTGGCCAGTCTGAACAGTCCGTTTCCGGCGTTATCTTTACTTGACCAGGTCTGTCAACCGAGCGGGAAACAGACACCTGTTGATTGCGCATTCTAAATTCTAGATGGAATTCCCAGCCCTCCAGCGGTCTTATTCGAAGCCCTTTTGCTTTCTCTGCCTTTGATCCCAAACAGAAATGAATAATGTTCAACAGGGTAGTCTTGCCTAGCCCATTCCGCGTGTCCTTCTCCTTCGACTCTTCTGTTCGCTCCGCTAGAATAACGTTGAAACCGGGAGAGAACTCTATAGTCTTGAACATTTCATGGTTTGCACTTACTTTGAGAATCATTGCTGGAGTCTCCGCAGTGTACCGTCACTCAGCTCGATGACATTCATTATGTATAGTAAGTCCAGCCCAAGTGTGAACCGTTCGAAAGTCGAAATCTCAGGAAACCCTCTCACTTCTTCCCAAAGCGAGGATACCGTAAGCGGCTTATAAAGGTGCGCGAGAATTAGCGCGCCTACGCCCAATATTGAATAGTTGACACTTATGTGTTTTGTTGGAAGAATCATTTCTCGAAAATATCGCATCTTACAAAGTAATAGCTCAGTATCGCGAGTGCCGCCGCGTGTAAGCTAAACTCAGATTTGTTACCATAAGCAAATAGCCAGAGATCGTAGAAAATCGCATCGCCATCGTAGCCGAGCGACTTGCTCATATCATAACGTGCCCTCAGGGGCATTAGCAATCTTACAGGAAAAGAAGCATCCAATACAATCTGATGCTCAACAAATTCCCGTACAGCATATTCTTTTGCCAGACCGGACTGGACATAAGATTCAACTGGTGCAGATAGAGCGTTGTATTCGATCTTGTCTCGAGGTGGTCGCAAGACGTAATCGGAAGATGGTTGCATCTTGGAATAGTTTGCCAGCCAAGTGATAATAGTTTCCAATTCCAGAGAACCGAAAAGTGCACGGTGGCGTCTTTCAGTGATCCAACGCTCGTGTGATTCTTTCATTTTCAGTAGGGCTTCTACGGTGTAGGTTTCTGGCTGACGATCAATTGTCTTGTGGTGATTTGGGCATAGCAAGATAAGATTCTCGTATCGGTTAAGGTGTGAACGGGGAAATTCTTGGGGTGCTGGACGTGGCCCCTTTGCGCTGCGACCATAAATGTGCGCAATTTCTCCAGTAGTTGCGCGATCGTCCTGTTCGTTCTGTTCTTGAACCAGTCGTTCTGGACAATTTGGAAAAGCGCAGCGATTTCCGGATTTTGCCCAAAGCATATTCTTTTCAGGTGCAGGTATTCTATTACCAGTCATTCGAGCCTCTGAACGTTCAGGGTTAGGATGGCGAACAATTGTAGCAGCGACGACAATCCTATTTCTATTATCTATCTGGATGAGCAACAGGTGCAAGTGTGCAACAGATAGTCATACTCAGGCAATGATATTAATTTCCCTTTTAAGATACACCGAGCTAAAGGCACCTACGGATTATGCTCGCATGACAAATCTGCAAATCGGCATCATCGGCGCCGGCGCGGCTGGGCTGGCAGCCGCCTGGGACTTCGTCCGCGCCGGGCACTCAGTCACCATCTACGAAGCGGCGGACCGCGTCGGTGGCTTGGCGGCGGGCTTCAAAGACGAAGGCTGGGATTGGACGCTGGAGAAATTCTATCATCACTGGTTCGCCACCGACCACGATATTCTGGGCTTGGCCGAGGAGATGGGCGTGCGCCACAAGGTCGTCTTCCCGCGCCCCAAAACGAGCTACTGGGTTGACGGGGCGCCGGTGCGCAGCGAGATTTCGCCCTCGGCGATCTTCTTGCCCCTCTCGCTGATGTCCACCTTGCGCATGGGCTTGGCCGGAATGGCCATCAAGTTCGCGCCGCGCTGGCAGCCCTTTGAGCGCGTCACCGCCGACGCCTGGATGCGCCGCTGGATGGGCGCCGAGGCTTATGAAAAATTCTTCAAGCCACTGCTCATTGGAAAATTCGCCGAGCAATACAATCAAGTGCCGATGTCATTCATGTGGGCGCGCATCGTCAAGCGCACGCTCAAGCTGGGTACCTACACCGGCGGCTTCCAAGCCTTCCTGGATGAGCTGGCGGCGCAGCTGCGAGCGGGCGGCGCGGCGATTCATCTGGGCGCGCCCGTCGAGGAGATCCGCCTGCGCGCGGGGAAACCGGCATTGCGTATCGGCGGCCAATGGCAGAGCTTCGACCGCGTGCTCAGTACGACATCGCCGCGGCTGCTGCTGCGGATGGCGCCCGACCTGCGCACGACCGAATATGGCCGGCAAGTGGCCGCGCTGAAGAGCATCGGCGGGCTCTGCGTCGTCTTCGCGCTCAAACAGCCGCTGATGCCGGACGATACCTACTGGCTAAATCTGCCGGCGACAACGGCTGACAAAACGCAGTCGGACTTTCCCTTTCTGGCGCTGGTGGAGCACACCAACTATATCCCGCGCCAGCATTACGGTGGCGACCATATCGTCTATTGCGGCGACTACGTGCCGCCCGAGCACGAATACTTTCAGCTGAGCGAAGACGAGTTGGTGGAGCGCTTCTTGCCCGCGCTGACTAAGATCAACCCGGCCTTTAAGCGAGACTGGATACGCAAGCGCTGGGTCTGGCGCGCCGCCTACGCGCAGCCCGTGCCGACCTTGAACCACAGCCGCAACCTTCCCGCGCTGAATACGCCGCTGCCCGGCGTTTTCTGGGCCAGCATGTCGCAGGTTTATCCTTGGGATCGCGGGACGAATTACGCCGTCGAGATCGGTCGACGCGCGGCGCGGCTGGCGCTGGATGGCGGCTGTACGGGTGAGGAGTGATGATTTCTTGATAAAAGTCGTCGTAATCACCAGGAGTTCGTAGGGGCGAGCCTTGGCTCGCCCGAAACCTGAATTTACCAATATGGGCGTCACACTGGGTCCCCCTGCATCCAGGCTGCGCGAGATTGGACTAGCGCTTCCCATATCAACAATTCACCTCTGCCTATGGCTGGCGTATCGTGCCATCGTCGCGCACTTGCAGTATACTCAGCGTACTGGACAGTATACGCAGACGGCCACTGGTCGCGGGTCGGCCTCAAAGAGAAAATCGAGCTTAAAGATTCATATTGAGATATTGTATTATAAAAGGGTATCAGCAACGAGTTGTCGCAGCGGCGCTTGCGGATTTGCGGGGCGGCGTCTGCGCCACATGCTGATGCCAGTCAAATGCCGTCGCTGCCAGAATCTCAAAGGTGACAGTTAGCGTGTCGGAAGCACAGACCAGCGCCATCAACTTAATCGCCGAGCTGCGGCAGCTTGAGGGCTTGATCGACCAGGTGAGCGGCACGGTTGAATCTCAGCGGGAATTGCTGCTCAAGCGCCGGCTGGCGATGCCGCCCACAATTCCGCAAAAGCTGGGGGAGCTGCAGCAAGTATTCAAGCGCCTCGAAGACAATGTGGTGGGGGAACAGACCGAGCTGCGGCAATTACGCGCCCTGTCGGACATGTCAACGCGCATCACCAATTCGCTCGATGTTGATACCGTCCTGCAGGAAACGATGGAGTTGGTCATCGTCCTGACGCAGGCGGAGCGCGGTTATATCGTTCTGCGCAACCAGGACAGCGGCGAGCTGGAATTTCGCATCAGCAGCGAAGGCGGTTTGCTGGGGCGGGGCCTGGACAGCGGCGGCGCCCCGCAGATTAGCATGACGGTTGTTAACCAGGTCATCGAGACCGGCGAGCCCTTACTGGCAGATAACGCCTTCCAGGACGAGCGGCTGGCCAGCAACAAAAGCATTATCAACTTCGTGCTGCGGTCTGTGCTTTGCGTGCCGCTGAAATACAAAGACCAAACCACCGGCGTCGTTTATGTGGACAACCGCCTGGTATCGGGCATATTCACCGAGCGCGAATTGAACCTGATGCTGGCTTTCGCCAACACAGCGGCCGTCGCCATCGCCAACGCGCATATGTATAGCCGCGCCGAAGATATCCTGGCTGAGATTACGCGGGTCAAAGCATTGATGGACAACATCTTTTCTTCGGTGGGCAGCGGCATCATCGCCGTCGACTCCAACGACCTGGTGCATACATTTAATCGCGCGGCCGGCGAGATACTGGATGTCAGGCCGGATGCGGCGGTCGGCTATGAAGTGGATCACTTGATAAAAAACACGGCGCTGCAGTTGGCCGATCATCTGGCGCTGGTCAAAGAAAAGAATATGGACCACTCGCTGGAAGTCAGCGCGGACCTGCCCGGTCGCGGCCAGATCGCCCTGGCGCTTTCGCTGTCGCCATTGAAGGACGGCAATGATAATACCCAAGGCGTTACCCTGGTGATGGACGATGTCACGCATCTGGTTGAGCACGAGTCGACCATCCGCGAGATGAAGCGCATCTTGCCCGAAGGCATGGTGGACCAGATCAACGAAATCGCCAATATCGAGATGGGCGGCGTCCAGCGGGAGGTGACTTGCCTCTTCGCCGATGTGCGCCCCTGGACGACCCTGCCCGATGTCACCGCCAGCGAAAAGCTGAAAATCCTCAATCAGTATCAAGCGGTGGCGACGGCCTGCATCCACGAAAGCGGCGGCATCATCGACAAGTACATGGGCAACGAGGTGATGGCGCTGTTCAACACCCAGCTCAATCCGGAGCGGAATCACGCCCAGCGAGCGCTCGACTGTGCTTTGCTCATGCGCGATCAATTCGTGGGCTTGTACCGTGAAATGGGCATTGATCCCGTGCCGCATTATTACATCATCGGCATGTACACCGGCGTGGCCACCCTGGGCAACGTCGGCAGTTTTCAGCGGCGCGAATTCACCGCCCTGGGCCACAGCATCAATACCGCCAAGCGCGTGCAGGAAAACGCCACTCCCGGCAGCATCACCATCCTTCAGGAGACGCTTGACCATTTGCACCACAACCACAGCGGCAACCTTGCCTACGACATTCGCCCGCGGGACTTCATCTACGGCAAGGGGCTCTCCGAAGGCAAGCAGGCCTACGAGGTCTTTCGAAAGCGATGAGTCAACAGTTCCCCGCGGCCGGCTTCAGCGCGATTCAAGCCGAAGTACGCGGCTTAAAGCAGCGCGCCGATGAAATCAAGACGCTGCTGGAGCAGCAGCAGGAGTTGCTGCGCCGCCGCGGCATCAACTTGCCGCCCAAAGCCATCGACCGCTTGTGGTCCGTCCGCTCCAGCATCGACAAGCTCTCGGTTGGCTTGGTCGATACCCACATGCAGCTGCAGCAGCTGCGCCGCCTGGCGGAAACGACAGCGCTTATCAACTCGCCGCAGGAGACTGAAGAAGTCCTGAACCAGGTCATGGAAACCGTGATCCAACTGACGCAGGCGGAGCGCGGCTATATCGTGCTGAAGAACCCGGCAACCGGCGAGATCGAGTTCAAAGTGGCGCGCGGGCTCAGCGCCGAAGAGACAGCCGCTGGCGGGCGCATCGTCAGTTGGTCGGTGATCAACCTGGTCGTCGAAAGCGGCGAGCCGCTGCTGACGGTGGATGCCGGCGCTGACGAGCAATTCAGCCACAGCGAAAGCATCGCCGGCTTTAACTTGCTCAGCATTTTGGCCGTGCCGCTGAAGGCGCGCGATGAAGTGATCGGCGTGGCCTACTGCGACAACCGCGTCATGGCCGGCTTGTTCAAAGAAAACGAGCTTAGTCTCTTGACCAGCTTCGGCCAGCAGGCGGCTGTCGCTATCGAGAATGCGCGCTTGTTTGAAGACATCCGCGCGCAGATGGCGCTGATTGAGGAGATGCAGGTTCGGCTGTCCAATATCTTCGCCTCGATCGGCTCCGGCGTTATCACGGTCAACGACGAGAATTGCATCATCGTCTGCAACGAGGCGGCCGAGTTAATCACCGGCGCCAGCAACGAAAATGTTATCGGCGTCTCGCTCCACGAGGTGCTGCCGCAGGTGACGGAGAGTTTTTTCGAGTACATTGATCGGGTCCGGCGCGAGCGCGCGCAGCATATTTGGGCAGAGCGCTTTGAGCATCACGGGCGGCAGACTTACTGGCAAGTGGTGGCCAGCCCCCTGCGCGGCGAAAATGAGGCCAGCCACGGCGTTGCCCTGGTCATCGATGATCTCACCGAGCGCAAGGAGCAAGAGGAACAACGGCGACTGCTAGGCACCTTCATTCCCGAGGCGCTGCTGCAGAATATCGGCTCGATCAGCGAGTTGGATACCAGCCCGGCCGAGCATACCATTACGGCGATGTTCGCGGACGTCCGCGGCTTCACCACCTTTAGCGAGACCTTGCAGCCGGAAGACTTGATGCGAATCGTCAATCGCTATCTGGGCGCCGCCAGCGATGCCATCAACGCGCACGACGGCATCGTCGATCAATACCTGGGCGATGCCATCAAGGCGCTTTGGAATACCCAGCTCAACCACCAGTCCGATCACGCTCTGCGCGCGCTGCGGGCGGCTTGCGCCATTCTGTCGGATGTGCGGGCGCTGCACGAAATATTGCACGTCGACCAGCAACTGCACTTTGGCATCGGCATCCATACCGGGCACTCGGTGCTGGGCATGGTGGGCGGCGCCAATCGCATTGAATTCGCCGCGCTGGGGGAGGCGCCCGATGTAGGCAAATTCTTGCAAGAAAACGCCGAGCCCGGGGAAATCATCATCAGCGCCGAAACCTACGAATTGGTCAAAGGGCAATTCGAAGCCGAAGCCCTGGCGGCGCGCAAAATGCGGCCGGGTTTCGAAGCATTCGAGACAATTTACCGCGTCAGCCCGCGCCTGCCAGCCCACGCCTGCCAGACAGCAGCGGCGCCAATCGAGCGCTGAGTTAAGCCCTTTGGACGCGCGGAGATGAAACCGACGCCACCCAGTCTCCTGTTTGCGCTTGGCGTCATTGCCGGTCTGGCACTGGGTATATGCTTCGGCATCAGCATGGGCAACGTGGCCTACGGCATGCCGCTTGGCGCCTTATTGGGCGTCATCATCGGCGCGATCTTGAGCCGGGCGAGCAACGATCAGCAGTAAGGCTTGTCCGATCCTGTAACGTCGCCGCCGCTCACTCGGCCTAGGCGAAGATTCGACAATTTTGCCACCGAGTACACCGAGAATTCGAGAGCACCGAGTATCTCAATCGAAATATGCCATATTCTTTGAGTGCTTTGTGCCTTTGTGCCTTTGTGTCTTTGTGGTGAAATTGAATTTCAACCGAATATGATACACTACCCCACGTCAGACCTAGTGCGCGCCGGTATGCGCATCTGCTAAAATAGACTTGAATCGTGTCAACTTTTCATACAAGAACGTTCTCAGGAATTGACGAATTAAGCCGATGAACGCCACAGGCGAAGGCAAAGCGAGTACAAGTTTGTTCAAACGGCTGTTCTTCGTTTTACTGCTGGTATTCTTCCTGGCGGCGACAGGCTACCAGGCCATCAGCAGCGGCATCGATTATGCGCTGGTTATTGGCGTATTCGCCACGCGCTTCCTGGGCATCTTCGTCGAAGCGGCGCCCTTCCTGCTGCTGGGTTCGATAACCGCCGGCTTAATCGAAGCCTTCGTCAAAGCCGAAGACATCTGGCGTTTTGTGCCCAGCAACCGGCTAGCGGCGACGGTCATGGGCGCCTTCCTGGGCTTGGCCTTCCCAGTCTGTGAGTGTGGCGTCGTCCCGGTGACGCGCCGCTTGTTTAACAAGGGGCTGCCCGTTTCGCTGGGAGTAGCTTTCTTGCTGGGCGCGCCCTTTATGAACCCCATCGTCTTCGCCAGCACTTACATCGCCTTCGGTTTCGGTCCCGTCTTCATCGGCCGCATCGTCGTCACCATCCTGGTCGCGGTAACTGTCGGTCTGGTCATCGGCGCGTTTGCCAAGCCTAGCGCTGTGCTCAAGCCCGTATCGCAAGAGCAGGACCATGCGCACGAACATGAGGCGCCGGCGGCAACGCGCGCCAAACTGCTGCAAGCCCTGCAGATCGCCGCTGATGAATTCTTCGAGATGGGGCGCTTTCTCATTCTTGGCTCGGCCCTGGCCGCCTTGATGCAAACGCTCGTGCCGCAGGAGAGCTTGTTGGCGCTGGGCACCGGCTCCGTGCTTTCGGTGCTGTTCATGCAGGTTCTTGCCTATATTCTCAGTGTCTGCTCGACCGTGGACAGCTTCCTGGCGCTGGCATTTGTGAATACCTTTACCACCGGCGCCATCGTCAGCTTCCTGAGCTTCGGTCCTATGGTCGATATCAAGAGCACGCTGATGTTCACCGGCGTTTTCCGCAAACGCATCGTGCTCTACCTCGTTCTGCTGCCCTTTGTGCTGAATTTGCTGGCGGGTGTATTGATCAACCTCGCCCTCGGATACTGATGAAAATGCTGGAGAGAACAGGCCGATGACAACGTTGGGCGACCATCATCACCACGCAGCGCCGCACAGCGACCGCATCGTCTGGGCGAAGACGGCCATCCTGTTGGGCATGGGCCTCTATTTCAGTTGGCTGATTATCAGCGGCAATTTGGCATATTACATCAATCAGCGCTTCGCCTGGCTGGCGGTTGTCGGCGCGGCGGTATTTTTGGTGCTGGCCCTGGTGAACATTTACAGCAGCTTGCGCGCCGCCGACGACGAATGCCACCAGCATCAGCACTTCCAGGTCGGCTGGGATATCCTGCTCATCGTCGCCTTGCCCCTGCTGCTGGCGCTGATTGTGCCCTCGCGCTCGCTCGGCATTGAAGCGGTGAACGGCGGCATCAGCCTGAGCCCCGTGGGCGTGGCCAGCCAGGCGGCTTTCCAGCGCAGCCCGCTGGACCGCAACATCCTGGACTGGCTGCGCGAGTTCGAGCGCGCGTCTTCGCCGGCCGCCTTTAATGGCACGCCCGCCGATGTTACTGGCTTCGTTTATCGCGAGCCAGGCTTTGCAGTCGACGCCTTCATGCTCTCGCGCTTCACCATGAGCTGCTGCGTCGCCGACGCCTTCCCCATTGGCATGCCGGTCAGCGGGCCTGGCGCAGCCGATTTTGAGACCGGCTCCTGGCTGCGCGCGCGTGGCAAGCTGCAGGCGGCGGATTTCGATGACGAGTTTATGCCCGTGCTATTCGCCGATACGCTCGAGGCGGTCGCTGAACCACGGCAGCCCTATCTCTATCCCTGACCGGCAGGTGGCGCTATGAAACTGGACAAGCTTGACTTTGCCGTTTTCATTTTGGTCGCCTTATGCCTGGCGGGCGTAGGCATCGCCGCTTATCTGGGCGATCCGGCGCGACAGCCGATACAGGTCGCCTATCTCTATCCGGCACTGGGTTCCCCGCAAAATGTCTGGCTGTCGGACATAGACCGGCCCGGCCATCAGCAGCAGTTGACCTTCAGCGAGCGCGGCGTGTCTGACTTTGATATCAGCCATGACGGCCGCTGGCTGGTCTATGCCGAGCATAGCGCTGGCCGCGGCGTAACCCTGCGCTTGCTGGATATTCCCAGCGGCAATGTTCGCGACCTGGTCGATTGCGCCGCGATAAGGGCGTTGTGCACGGCACCGGTCTTCAGCCCCAATGATGAAATGCTGGCCTACCAGCGCTCCGAATCCCTGGGCACGAGTTTTGGTTTGTCGCGCATCTGGTTGGTCGATATGGCTAGCCCAAGCTATGACACCATTCCCCTTATCGGCGATACGCAGATTGTGGGGCACAGCGCGGTCTGGTCCGGCGACAGTAATATGGTTTCCTTCTATAGCGCCGATTCCACTCAGCCGGGGATCTTGCTCTACAATCTGGTGTCGCGCGGCGATGATGACGCGCAACTGCGTTTTATCCCCTCGTCCTATGGCGTGATGGGCGCGCTGTCCCCCAACGGCCAGCAGGTCATTTTCCCGGATCTCGTCTTCCGCGATGGGCAGTTCTACGGTCACCTGCAAATTGCCGACCTGGCCGCAAAAGAATTCGCCGCCTTCACCGATTCTAATGGACCCATAGACGATGTCGCGGCGCGGATTAGCCCGGATGGTCGGTCTGTCGCCATCGCCCGCCGCTACACCGACTCGCGCTGGACGCAAGGGCATCAGCTGTACATCCGGGCGCTGGCGGCCGAGAGCGCGGATTGGCAAGCGGTCGCTTACGATCCTGATTACAACACCTCATATTTCCGCTGGGACGCGGGTGGGCAGCGGCTGGTGATGCAGCGCTTTCCGTTCGTCGTCGATGCGGAATCGGGCGTGCCGGCGCGCCCCGAAGTCTGGGTTCATGACCTGGCCACCGGCGAAAGCCGCGAGATCATCGAAGACGCCTACCTGCCCAAGTGGGCGGCACGGTAAAGCCGAGCCAGACTGTCGCGCTTTGCCGCGCGGGTTTACAATGGCAAGCGTCCTTAGGCCAAGACCCGAGCGCCAATGCGGATTGACCACCTCTCTCTGACTAATTTTCGCAACTACGCGCGGCTGGAGCTGAGCTTGCCCGCCGGCTGCCCGGTCGTGCTTTTTGGCGACAATGCCCAGGGCAAAACCAGCGTGCTGGAAGCCATCTATTATTTATCGACCTCGACATCGCCTTATACCACCAGCGACCGCCAGCTCATCCACTGGCGCACCGAGGGCGATCCCATCCCATTCGCCCGGCTTTCGGCTGAGCTGGGCGGTGGCGGAGAAGGCGCCTACGACAAGCTGGATATCACCCTGATGCTGGATATGAGCAGCGGCTCGCCCCGATTCAAGAAGTCGGTCAAACACAACAGCGTCGAGAAGCGCGTCATGGATGTGATTGGCCTGCTCAACGTCGTGCTCTTCTTGCCCCAGGACCTGTCGCTGGTGGAAGGGTCGCCCGCCGACCGCCGCCGCTTCATGAACGCGACCCTGCAGCAAGTCGACATCGACTATTTCCTGGCGCTGCGCGAGTACGAGAAGATCTTGCCCCAGCGCAACGCCCTGCTCAAACGCGTCAACGAGAAGCGCGCCGGCGCGGTTGAGCTGGAATACTGGGATGAGCAGCTGGCGAGCAACGGCGCCGTTATCATCGCCGGGCGGCAGCGCTTCTTGCGCGAGCTGGAGGTCAAGGCGCGCGACAATCACCATGCGCTCACGGGCGGCCTGGAGTCGCTCAGCTTGAAATATCTGCCCAGCATCATGCCCCGCGCAAACGGCAATGGCGGGCAGCTTTCCTTTGACGTGCTGGGGCTCGATCTCAACCGCCAGCTGGCCGCCGATGATATTGCCCCGCAATTCCAAGAGCAACTGCTGGCGCGGCGCAACGAGGCCATTCGCCGCGGATTGACCCTGGCTGGACCGCACCGGGATGAACTGCGTCTGTTTATCAATGATCGCGATAGCGGCTTATACGGCAGCCGCGGGCAGGCGCGAACGGCGGTGATGGCGCTGAAATTCGCCGAGCTGGAGTGGATGCGCGATCAACTGGGCGCTTATCCGCTCTTTCTGCTGGATGAAGTTGTAGCCGAGCTCGATGGCAAGCGCCGTCAATTCTTGCTGGACCGGCTGGACGGGGATGCGCAAACCTTGCTCACCACAACTGACCTGGACATCTTTGACGCCGATTTCCTGCGGCGGGCGCGGGTCTATCGGGTTGTGGACGGGCAAGTGCAGCTTCCCGACGGTTGATGGCTCGAATATATCAGGACCAGTACAGTAGAATTTGCAGCACTGGCAGACCCCGCTGGCAATGAGCGACCAAACAGTCGCCAATACCTAGAATATATGTTCTATCGTTGGGCTACTGATTAGCCTAGCGAAAGGACTTAACGTGGCATGGACAGCCCCCAAAACCTGGACCAGCGAACCCCTAACATCGTTGGACCTGAACGCCAATGTACGCGACAACTTGAATCACCTGAAGGACCGCCTGGATAGCAGCGCCGGCCAGTTCATCAGCGGCCAATCTCGCCTGGAGACAACGGCTACCGAATTTGTCGATGTTGACGCTGTGAATTTGGCGCTGACGCTGACGACTCATGGCGGCGATGTGCTATTGGGATTCACCGGCACGGTGCAGTGTTCACACAATAGCGGTTCTGTCTTTTTTAATGTGGCGGTAGACGATGTGGATTACGTCGCCGATGACGGCATCATTCGCCATACGGTTGGGGCTACCTACGACACCAACCGTCACAAACTGCTGTCCTTTGTCATGTTGATCCCCGGCTTGAACGCGGGCAGCCACACTTTTAAGCTGCGATGGAAATCAGGCGCCGGCGGCAATACCGCCAGGATGGAAGTCGTCAGCCTGCATCCACAATTCTGGGCGAAGGAGATATAGCTGATGGACATCACCGGACAGACGAACCTGAATAGCGCCATGTTGGATGCTGTGGCGCGGGCGGCGCTGGGCAAAGCCACTTGCGGCGTTTCTGTCGGCGGCGGTCTGTCGCGCATCCACCTGATGACTCACAATCTGCCCGAGCAGCAGCGCGCCAGCGACCTGCTCAATCAATTCGGGAGCCTGTCGCTGGCGGCAGACTTGACAAGGATGGAGGTCGGGCAAGCCGATCCGGTCGTCCGCTGTGCCGATGAGCGCATCGCCGCGGACAGCCAACTGGCTTACCTGCTCCTTCGCGACGATGAGGTCATCGCGCAAGGCAAGCTGGCCGTGATCGCGGGCCAAGCTTCCTTGACATTATCGGCGCTGGATGCGGGCGTTCACGATGTGTTTCTTTATCAGCTGGCCGGGCAATTCGCCAGCGGCTCGCTGCGCATCCGCGTGGACGCGGCCTGATCGCGGCCGTATTTCCACTAGAAACTAACGACGAGGAGGATGTATGGATTTCGAGCAAGGTTTTCAAGTGCTGGTGCTGGCGGTGGTGGTCATCGTGTACTGGTGGTCCTATCGCAGTTTTCCACCCGGCGAGACAGCCCAATTGATCGAGCGTCTGGGCGAGGTCAGCCAGCGCACAGAGAGTCGGCTGGACGATTTGTTGGTGGAAATCGCGCGCTTGCTTAATGAGCTGCGCCAGCCGGAATCCGAAGCGCCGGATTGCTAGGCGCCGGCGAATAAGACGGACTGGTCAGGTATCGCCGTCGGCATAGGGGTTGCGGCCGAGCTGGGTATCTTTGCGAATCTGCTGCTGCCAGGGTTTCTTGGCGGCGCCTTGATAACCCAGCTCGCGCAGCCGCTTTTGCTCCAGCCCTTCCAGCTCATCCGCGACCGCCTCGTAATCGGCTTTTGGTATCGCCGAGTCGCGCCCGTCGCGATGATAAACGTAACCGACGCCGGCGCACCAATCACAGTAAGCGCTATCCCCGCCGAAGTCATCCTCAAACCAGCCGTAACCGTCGCAAGAAGCGCAGCGGACAATACTTGGTTTCGGCGAAGCTGGTATGTTCTTAATGGTCAAATCCCGGCGCAATAATTGTCGCATTGCGTTTCGCCGCCGCCGCGCCTATGGGGCCTCCCGCTTGCTAGCGCGACGGTAGCGCTCATGTTATCATGCTGCCATTCTTATGGCATCCGTGAACAGAGGAATCGCATCCAAATTATTTCCAACACAGTTGCTCGCAAGTCACGGCTTGGCTCACACAAAATATGAAACAAATGCTGCGTGCCTACGGGCGAGCCAAGGATCGCCCCTGCAGATTTCGACAGGCTTCGGCAGGTTTCATAAAATTGGGTTCAAAATTGAAGTGCAATTTCACAATACCAAAATATGATAGATTTTTCTCTGTGCTCTCTGTGTCTCTGTGGTTAAATTTCAGTTTAATTTTGCTCGTCGCAGCCGATGCCAGTTTTGATGCGATTGCCCTGATCCGTGAACCTTGATCCCCGCTCGCGCCTGTTCGCGCTATTCGTCACCGCCCTAACGATCCTCTTCTTGATCGGCGTGCAGGCGCATCATTTTCACGACCGCCCCTACCGCCAGGACGAAGCCTGGGTGGTAGATTACGCCCTCGACAATTTAGAGCGCGTCGGCCTGATGCGGCATATCGGCCAGATTTTCCAGCAAGTTCCGCCGGAGAATTTCTTACAAGACATCTGGGTTCATTTCTTTGGGCATCACGAGCATGTGGTCCGCTTTGCTTCAACGCTGACAACCGTACTTGCCTTGGCGATTTTTGCCCGGCTGGCGCAGGACCTGTTTAGCCCGCATGCGGCATGGCTGGGGCTAGTTCTGCTGGGTACTTACAGTTTATTCGTCTACTACGGCCATGAAGCGCGCCCCTACGCAGTTTTGGCATTTGGCGCCGTTGGCTTTCAATGGGCGCTGCTGCGATTTATTCGCAAGCCCAACGCAAAGCGCTGGCTTTTGGCTTTCTTGATGGCGGCTGTGCCGACTTACACGCATCTATTCGCTGCTGTCGTGATTATCGCCCAGCTGATCTGCGTCCTGGTCTTTGTTAAGTGGCAGCGGGATTTGTACCGCCGTGGCGCGTTCTTGTGCTTATTCATCGCGCTATCTGTCAGCTACCGGATATATCTGAACGTCTTATGTGAAATAGATTTGCGCTAAATGGGCTGATATCCAGAATGGTAGTTACGACACAACCAGTATGGAGAGTCAGCCCAATGACAAGTATAGGCATCGATACACTGTTTACCATCCTTTTTGTTATAGTTGACGATTGGTATCTTGCGAAAGGACGACATTACTTGCTGGGTAAAGCTGGGCGCAACCCTGTGTTTAGCGATAGCGAAATGATGACCGTGATGCTTGCGGCAGAATACCTACCTTTCGCAGCCGAGAGCCAGTATCTGGGTTATATCCGCGCCAACCATAGCGACTTATTTCCTAATCTTTTGAGCCAAAGTCAATACAATCGCCGCGCCCGCAGTCTGGGATCATTGATGGAACAAATGCGACGGGATATTCTGATTGACTGGAGCATTGAACAGGTAGAGACTTTTCTGGTCGATACCAAGCCTGTGCCGGTCTTGGGCTATAGACGCAGTAAGAAGCGCAGTCATTTTCGCGGCAGCGCCAACTATGGATATTGCGCCAGTCGCAAGCTCTACTATTTCGGCTATAAGCTGGTGATGGTGACGACCCTGACAGGCATCCCAGTGGCATACGAATTGACAGCCGCTAATGTGGAAGAACGAAAGGCGGCTGAAACGGTGCTGGATTATCTCAAAAACTCTATGGTGATTGGCGACAAAGGCTTTATAGGCGCCGAGTGGCAAGCTCAAATGCTGCAACAAACCGGCAATAGGATTGTGACACCTAAACGCAAAAACCAAAAACAGCAGAATAGCCCTGGATATGACGCAGCCCTCAACGGGCTTCGCGAGCGGATTGAAGGCGTCTTCCACGAACTTCAGAACACCGGACGTAACTTAGAACGCCTGCTAGCGAAGACGGTGGCCGGGTTGACAACCCGACTGATTGCGAAAGTCACCGCTCACCTATTCAAACATATCTTGCGCCTTCACTATCATATTAATGTTCAGACCTTTCAATGCTCTAGTAATTTCACATAAGGCGTTCTGAACTTTCTCGATCGTGGCGGCGTCATTCGCTACAACGTAGAAACCTCCTGGGCCGGCTTGCAGACGCTCTACGACTGGCTGCGCGCCAATCCCGAGATCTTGGCTTTGCTCTTGCTTGCGGGCGGCGCAGTCGTTTTCCTGGTCAAATTGTTCTGCCTGGTTCTAGGACGCGCGGACGCTGCGCTTTTGGTCCCGGATGTTCTATTGCCGCGGCCAACCCTTTTGGACCGGCGTATGCGTTTCCCCGCCTTATGGCGCGAAGGCTGGCTGATCCTCTCCGGGCTATTAATGCTTGGCATTCCGCTGCTGGTCAACGTCTACGTTCCTAGCCTGACGCCGCGCAACCTGCTGATTCTGGCGCCGACCCTGGCGCTTATCGCGGTGATCTCCCTGCGCCATATGCCACGCTACCTGCAATTTCTGATTGTTTTCTTCTTCTGTGTGCCATTTGTCACGCAATTCCGCTCGCTTAGCGGCAACGCCGGCTATTGGGATCTGACGACGTACATCGAAGAGCGGATGGTCGCTGGCCAGGATCGCCTGGTCATAGTGGCCGCGCAGCCTTGGGAGGTTATTCCGATCAATTATTTCCTGCAGCATCGCATGGCCTTTGCGCTCAATGAGCAGGATATTTTTTCCGTTAGTTGGCGCAGCCCGGCGGAAGAGCCCTTAGCGCCGCCCAGCTTCCTCGCCGAGCACTCAGCATCAGGCCTGGCTGAGGGCGATTGGGAACGCTTGCGGGATTTTCTGGGCGACAGCGAGCGCGTCTGGGTGATTAAGGGAAACATGAATAAAGGCGGGCAGAACATGCTCGCGCAGCTTGAAAGCGAGTTTTCGGTCTATTCGGTTATCGATTTTCCCGGCGAGACTTACTACCGTGCCTTGGAAGTCCTGGAGTACCGACGCCAGCCGGATTCAATTTCGGAGCCGCTCTGGCGCTTCGGCGACGCCTTCAACCTGCTCGCCTGGCGCCTCAATGGCGGCCACATCGTGCAGCCCTGCAGGCCGATTTCGGTGGACACCTGGTGGTCGCTGGCGCAGGAAACGACAAGTTTGTACAGTTCAACGCTGGCGCTGGTCGGTGAAGACGGGCAAGGCGTCGCGAACGCAGACGATTCGCCCGGCGGCGCGTATCTGACTTCAATCTGGCAGTCGGGTCAGCACTATTTTGACGAGCGCGAACTGCTCGTTCCCTGTGATTTGGCGGAAGGCGAATACTCCCTGGTGTTGGGGATGTATCAGCTGCCGGCCGAGGCGGGGGACCCGGTGCAAAACTTGCCGGTCTACACTGCTGCGGGCGAACCCACCGGACGGCGCTACGAATATCTCACAACGCTGACGGTTCGGTCTTAGCGTCCGCCCGCGGCAGCAAGCGCTGAACGAAGAACCAGGCCAGGAATCCGGAGACGATCGTGATTAGCGTGATGGTCCACCAGATGCTCAGCAGGCCGGCATCCAGCAGAATCACCAGCGCATAGAGCAAGATCGCCGGCAGGATGATCATCCGCGTTATGCTGATTGTCATCGGCAGCAGCGGCCGCTTGATGCCGCGCAGGGCGGCGAATCCGATGAAACCCAGCGGCTTGGCCCAGTAGGCCAGCGCGCTGATGCGCAGATAGACCAGGCCTATCTCGATGATGGCGGTTTCGGCGGTGAAAATGCTGATCAGCTGCTGGGCGAATATGAATACGAAAGCGCCGCCGATGATCATCAGAATCAATCCGTAGCGCAAGGCGGTATTATGCGCCTGCCACATGCGCCGGTAACGCCGCGCGCCATTGTTCTGCGCCACCAGCACCAGCGTCGCGACATCCAGCCCGACCAAAGGAATCCAGAACAGGCCGTCCAGCCGACTGGCGATGCCGTAAGCGGCCACCACATCCGTGCCAAAGCGGCTGATGAAGTAGGTGACGATGAACGCGCCGACTGAAACGGTGCTCAGATCTAGGGCGGGCGGGGCGCCTTGCTTGACAATTTGCAGCGCGCGCTGAATATTTGGCATCAGCATGCGCAGCTTGAATTCAGCGAATAACGGCGAGCGCAGCGCGCGCCAGCCCAGGAAGAAGCTGCCAATCAACTGGACGAGGGCGGTCGCCACGCCGACGCCGGCCACACCCATGGCGGGCATTCCCCAACCGCCATAGATGAACCAGGGATCAAGAAAGATATTCAGCGCGAATCCCAGAATCAGGATGTTGCGAAAGGGGCGCGTATCCCCTTGGGCGGACAGCGCCGCGTGGAACATGAAGACCAGATTGAAACAGACCGTGGCTTGGAATATCGGCGTAATATAACTCATATTGAAACTAACGCCAGCGCCCTCCGCGCCCAGGATCTGGTACAGCCGTGGCGAAACGGCAATGCCAACAGTCGCCGTCAGCAGGCCCAGCAGTACGGTCAGTGTGATGCCCTGCGCGGCATAATGCACGGCCTCTTCGCGCTCGCCAGCGCCCAAAGCATTGCCAATCAGCGCCGAAGCGCCCGTGCCTAATCCGCTGGCCAGGCCGATGATGATGAAGTAAATGGGGAATGAAAGCGCCAGCGCCGCCAGGGCTTCCCGCGAAAATTCGCCGGCGTAAAAGGTGTCGACGACCTGGAATAGATTGTTGAAGAGCACGCCGATGCCGACCGGTATGCCAATCCGCCGAATCTGCCGCGAGATGTCGCCGCTGGTGAGAGGATTGGCCTCGCTCATGGATTGGGCTTTTGCGCGGCGCTTTGGCTGGCGTCGTCGCCGCTGCGCAGCGCCAGTTGAAACAACTCCTGATAACCGGCGACGTATGATCGCGGCGAGAAGAAGTCGCCCGCAAAGGCGCGCGCCTCTGCGCCCATGCGCTTGACGTCCGCCTGGAAGGCGTCATTTAAAGCCGCGGCCAGCCCGGCTTCGTCGCCCGCTTCGACCAGCCAGCCGGTGACGCCGGGCTCGATCAGATCCGGAATGCCGCCGACGCGGCTGCCGATGACCGGCGTACCCAGCAGCATCGCTTCCAGGACCACACGCCCCAAGCCCTCGGAAAGCGAGGGCAAGACCATGACCCGCGCCGCGGCGAAGGCTCGGGCCAGCTGCGCCTGTGAGACGGCGCCGTGAAAATGCACGCGATCACCGATGCCTAGCCGTTCTGCCTGTTGACGCAGCGAGGCGGCGTAATCGGCGTTCTCCGCGTGGCCGACAAGGCGCAGCTGCGCGTCAGGCTGATCCAGCGCCGCGAAGGCATTCAAGAGGTGCTGGACGCCTTTGCGCGGGATCAGTACGCCGGCGTAAACGATGTCGCTGGCGGCTTCTACCGCGACGCGCCGCTCGGCTCGCTGGAATACATCCGTGTCGCTGAAGGTCATGAAACGCGCCTGAGGCAAATCCGGCGCATAATGCCGCGCGCGCTCGGCAGTAGAGGACGAAATGACGCGCAGGGCATCGGCATGGCGAAAGGCGAAGCGCGCCGCCAACAGCATCAGCCGGCGGTATAGGGATTGCAGCGGAATCCGGCGTTGCAAGAAGAGGTCTTCTTCAAAGTTATTGTGATTCTCGATGATGAGACGCGTGCGCCGCCCGAAGATGCGTGCGAATCGCTTGACCGCCGCGGCAATCGCGCCTTCGAATGGGCTTTGCGCCACCAGAATCTCCGTGTGATGGCGCAGCGCCAGATAGGCAACGAGCAGCGGACCCAGCAAAAAGATGCTGAGATAACGCAGCGGGGCTGTCGGCGGCTGCGGCAGCAGGATGAAGTCCACATGCTCCCTGAAACGCCGCGGACGCAGCGAAGTCGAGAAGCCGACGATGTGGATGTCGTAATCGCGGAGCGCGGCCAGCAACTGCCACTTGCGCGCGGTCGTGGCGTCAAGGGGATATGGATAACGCGCGCTGCTGACCCAGCAAACGCCTATCTTGCTCCGGGGCAAAGGCTTTCTCGTCTTCTAGTCTGCTGAAACCGCGACTCGCTGCAGCTGGGCGCCCATGACTATTGCTGTGAGCGCGGCAACCGTTCTGAGCGGCCGCGTCTACAGTTGACTGCGACTATACCACGCGGCGCGGGCTTCTCATCAGTTCAGGGCAATCGCATCAAAATCTATATATGACGAATTTATCATCAAACAAACAAATTGTAAGGCTTGTCCGATACTGTGACTCAGTTGCCGCTCGCTCGGTTTAGGCGAATACTCGACATCTTTGCCACCGAGTACACCGAGTTTGATAGAGTACACAGAGGAAAGGCATCACTTTTAGACCACAGACAGAATCGGGGAACGTGTGGATCATCCTTTACTCGACCATCCGCCATTTTTCCCGGACTCTCTGTGCACTCATATTTACTCTGTGCCCTCGGTGGCAAAAGTGTCGTGAATCCCTAAAAGCGCGGCGCCCACCCCAACAAACCGTATCGTCATCGGTATTTGAGTAGCGGACAAGCCTTGTAGGGGCGAGCCTTGGCTCGCCCATGAAATTTGGCGCAAAATCGTGGACGATAGACCCGCAGTGTCTATGCGCGACACAGAATCTCCCCCTACATTGAGTCCTTTATTGGCATATTTTCGGATAATTCTCGGAGTTCTTGGCGCCTCAGTGTAGAAATAATTTGAAGCGATTGCCCTGTCAGTTCAGTCTATTTGGGTCCAGACGAGTCCTGGAAAATGATCGTATCTTGCTTGCGGCTGTCGCTCTTGTCGTCCAACTTCAGGACAGATTCCAACAGCATCGAAACCCCGCCCATCACCATGCCGCCGAGGACAGCGGTGAAGATGCCGCCCTCGATGACTAGCCGCTCGCCGGCGATCGAGTCGGTGATCAGCAGCATGATGCCGTTGATGACAAAGATGAACAAGCCCAGCGACAAGATAACCGCCGGGCAGGTCAGCAGGATCAGCAGCGGCTTCAACAAGGAATTCACCACGCCGAATATCAAGCCAATCAATAGCAGCGTGGACAAGTCATTGTTGACGATGTGGATATTTGGTATCAGCACAGCGGTGACTGCGATGGCCACCGCGTTGATAAGCACTCGAATCACAAACTCTCGCATAATACCCTCAGCCTATATTGCCTGACATGGATACGCGAAAGGGTGCGTTTTGTTGCGCTAGCGCCGCAATCGCGAAACGATGAATAAGACCAGCAGCAGCAGCAAGCCGGCCACCACGGCGCCGATCGCCAGGGCGGTGTCGCGGGATTCCGGCTCGTCGGCGCTGGGCGCGTCAATCTCGGTGATGGTCACCGGCGTCAGCGTCGGTTGAGCGGTTGGCTCGCTGACAGCCGCCTGCGTCGGCGCATCGGTCGCGGCGGGCACAAACTGCGTCGGCGCTTCAGTCGTAGCTGCGGTCGCTTCGGCTTCCGCTGTCGTCGTTTCCTCAGCCGCTGTAGTGGCATCCGCGTCCAGCGTCGATTGCACAACCGCGGTCAAACTGGTCTCGGCCTCGGCGGTCTCGGTGATGTCCACAGTTGCCGTCGGCGTCTCAGTCGGCGTCGGCGTATCGGTGGGCGTCGCTGTATCCGTTTCAGTTGGGTCCGGCGTGTCAGTGGGAACCGGCGTATCCGTCGGCGTGTCAGTTGGGACAGGCGTATCGGTCGGTGTGTCAGTTGGAATCGGCGTGTCCGTCGGTGTGTCCGTGGGAACTGGCGTGTCAGTGGGTGTTTCAGTTGGGACCGGCGTGTCCGTCGGCGTGTCAGTGGGGACTGGTGTGTCCGTCGGCGTGTCCGTGGGAACCGGCGTATCCGTTGGCGTGTCCGTGGGAACTGGCGTGTTGGTGGGCGTGTCAGTAGGGATTGGCGTGTCCGTTGGCGTGTCAGTTGGGACAGGCGTATCGGTGGGAGTGTCAGTTGGGACAGGCGTGTCGGTGGGAGTGTCAGTTGGGACAGGCGTGTCGGTGGGTGTTTCAGTTGGGACCGGCGTGTCGGTGGGCGTGTCAGTGGGAACTGGCGTGTCCGTCGGCGTGTCAGTTGGGACAGGCGTATCGGTGGGTGTGTCCGTCGGAACTGGCGTATCGGTAGGCGTATCCGTGGGCGTGTCCGTGGGAATCGGCGTATCGGTCGGCGTGTCAGTCGGGACCGGCGTGTCGGTGGGCGTATCAGTCGGGACCGGCGTATCCGTCGGTACGGCCGTGTTTGTTGGTGTATCCGTCGGAACTGGCGTATCGGTGGGCGTGTCAGTCGGGACAGGCGTGTCGGTGGGCGTATCCGTCGGAACTGGCGTATCGCTTGATACAGCCGTGTTCGTTGGTGTATCCGTCGGCACGGGCGTATCAGTTGGTACGGCCGTGTTTGTTGACGTATTCGTCGGCACTGGCGTAGCGCTTGGCACGGCGGTATCAGTGGGAATGGCTGTGTAAGTTGCGCTAGCCGTTGGAATAGCTGTATCGCTCGGTGCAGGCGTGATTGTCGGCGTAGCGCTTGGCATGGCTGTATCCGTCGGCACGGCCGTATAAGTGGCAGTATCCGTTGGAACTGGCGTGTCGCTTGGCGCCGGGCTGTCCGTTGGCAGCGCTGTAGCCGTTGGCGCAGCCTCCACAGTTTGGCGCAGCGACTCCTCAGCCGTTGCCGAGGCGTCGGCAGTCGCCGTGGCGGTGGCTACGGGCGTATAGGTCATGGTCGCGGTCGCCGTCGGCGCTGGCGTATCGGTATCGGTCGGCGTCGCCGTCGCCGTGGTGGTATCAGTCGGCAGCGGCGTAAATGTCGGCGTCGGCGGCAAATCAACGGTGAAGGGCAGACGCAGGGTGGTGGTCTCGCCGCCTTGGTTGGTGACGGAAACCAAAGCCTCGTGCTCGCCATCGCCCAACTCAGCGGCCGGGATGGTGAAACTCTCGTCCTCAACGGGCTGGGCGGGCCCGCCATCGAAAGACACTTCAATGCTGGCGATATCGGTTTGGCCGCCGGCGCTTACTGATACAGCTTGCGGCCCGCTGATAACGGCGTCGACCGCAAGCCCGCTGAGCGCGACCGTCGGCGGCAGGGCGGCGACTTCAAATTCGATGGTCTCTACGGTCTCGGCGCCGGCTTCATCAACAGCGCGAATGGCAACGGTATGAGGACCAGGCGGGAAGTTAGCCGCGTCGATGGTGAAGTCCAAGCGATTGCCGCTGACCACCGCGCCCACATCCGGCTCGACACTGAGGCTGACAATCGGCGATTGGCCTTGGGCGGTGATTATGCCGCTGAGCGTATCGCTGACGATGGTATCGCCGCTCAACCCTTCAATTTCCAGGCGCGGCGGTATGACTTCGACCTCAAAGGTTCGATCAACCACGGTCGTCTGCCCACCGGCGTTGGTGGCGCGGATGCTCAGGGTGTGCTCTTGCGGGCGCAGCGAGAATGGATCCAGATCAAAGTCGTAGGGCGCTTGGTTGTCCGTCTTGACGACCTGGCCGTCCACAACAAACTCGACCTGCGTAATCTCCGTCTGGCCGCCGGCGTCAACTGAAATGACCTCGGCGGCGACGATATCGTCATCAGCGGCAGTTTCAAAATCATCGGCAACAGTCGGCGGCAGCGCGGCGATCTCAAACTCGGTGCTCAGCTGGCCGACATCGCCTTCGACATCCTCCACCGTGATATCCAGCTGATATTCGCCCGGCAGCTGCTCTGCCGGCTCAATGGTGTAACTTTCTTCGGTCGATACGACTTCGCCGTCAACCGCGTATTCTATGCTCTCGATATCCTGGTCGGCGCGAATCTCCACCGTGATTTGCGTATCTTCGTCTAAGGCTTCGGCGAAAACGTCATTGGGCAGGAAGAGCAGCGGAATCGGAATCGGCGCGCGCAAGGTGGCGCTGCCGGATGAAGTATGTCCATCGGCTGTGCTGACGTTCAGCGTGAAATCGTAGCGCATGCCGTCGGCGGGTACGTCCACGCTTAAGGTAACGATATATTGGCTGCGGAATAGAAAAGCCAGGTTGCGGTAAATCTCGCCCAACTCTGCCGCCCGCGGCGATTCGTAAAAGGTGGCGTTGGATTCTGAGGCGATCGCTTCCAGGAAACGGCGATCGATCGACCAGCCCAAACCGATCGCATAAACCGGCACGCCGTGAATCGTGGCCGCGCGGATGCTTTCGTCGCGGGTGCTGTCGCTGACATTGCCGTATTCGCCGCCATCGCTCAGGATGACCACGGCTTTGCGCTCCAGCGGCGCTTCGGTGGCTAGCTCGATGCCGCGCAGCGTGGCGTCGTAAAGCGCGGTTTTGCCGCCGTAAGCCAGCGTGTCGATCGCGGTGAACAAGCGCTCGCGGTCTGTCGTATAGTCGGCGACCAGACGCGCCTCGCTGTCGAATGTCACGATCGCAACCGGGTCATCAGGTTCCAGCGCTTCAATAAAGCCGCGCGCGGCCGCCAGCGCCAGTTGCAGCGGTATGCCCGCCATGCTGCTGCTGGTATCGATGACCAGTACAGTGGCGAAGTTCAAGTTGTCGTCGGTGATGTTCTCGACATCTCGGACATCCGCCATGCCCCTCAAGTCGCCGCCGATGGAAAAGTTCTCCACGCCCAGGCCGGATACCAGCCGCTCGCTGTTATCAAAAATGCTGGCGTGAATAGCGACTTGGCTTAAGTCGGTTGAGGTGATGCCGATGATATCAAGCGTGATGGCGGCGTCTTGCGTGGACGCCAGGCTGAACGGCAGTATCGCGAGCAGGAGGACGATTGCTCGCAGCAGGCGGTGGTTCAACTCAGGCTCCCAAACTGCTAGGTTGTTACAAACAGCCGACGGCAAGAAATAAGCCCGCATCAAGGGACAATCAGCCGTCGGCGGATAACCTGCGGATTATAAGTAAGATGCTAATGAAATAACAGTGGAAACCTGGTCAGTCTCAGGGCAATCGCTTCAAAATATATTAACCACAGAGAACACAGAGGGCACAGAGAAAAGTCTATCAATAATAAATATTGTGAAACTGCACTTCAATTTTGAACCCCGTGATACCCACGAAAAAGCTAGCCTTGTAGGGGCGACCAATCTGGTCAGCTGCAACTCGTGGTTTCGGGCTGTCGCCCCTACATCATCTGGTTGTTAAGTGTTCATTAGCTTGTGTGAGCAAAGTCGCTCCTCATGGCGATGCCGATTCCGACTAGGCAAGCGCCAGCCGCTCAGGCACAATGCCCAGCGCTGGACCTTGATACTCTCGCTCAGCCAAAGGACGAACTTATGAGCTGGCTCCGAACCATTATCGCCTTATCGCTTGTCGCCGTTATTGCCGCGCTTTCGCTCGCTCAATCCCCGCTCAGCCCGCAAGAACTCTGCGACGCCGCTGAGCCAGCCGCGCTGACGCCGATGCAATTCGAACAAGCCGAGCAGGTCCTTGAAGCGGACAGCGACTACCGCGCCATCATCTGCACCAGCGCCGGCGCCATCTACGTCGACCTCTACGAAAGCCTGACGCCCGTCACCGTCAACAATTTTGTCTTCCTGGCGGGGCAGGGCTATTACGACAACACCACCTTCCACCGCGTCATTCCTGATTTCATGGCGCAAGGCGGCGACCCCACCGGCACGGGGCGCGGCGGACCCGGTTACCAGTTCATGGACGAGCCCGTCGGCTTCTTGACCTTCGACCAGCCCGGTCTGCTGGCAATGGCGAACGCCGGACCCGGCACCAACGGCAGCCAATTCTTCATCACCACCGCGCCCACGCCGCACCTCAATTACAAGCACACCATTTTCGGCGATGTGCTGGCGGGCCAGGACATCGTCCAAGCCATCCGCGAGCGCGACCCGAGCGCGGCGTCCGAACCGGGCGAGACTTTACAGACCGTGCTCATCATCAGCGATCCAGCGCAGGTGGACAGCGCTAGCTATGAAATCCACTCCGCCGCCCAAGACGAAGTCAGCGATGCCTTCGACGCTTTTACCGCCGGCCTGCCACCCGCGCTGCCGCTTGACGAGCAACGCTCCGGCACTATCTCCAGCGACGCGCTGGCCGCGACCGTGAGCGCAGGCTTGCAAGACGGCTTCGCTGAGTTCGCCGCCAATCACGGGCACCAATATCGGCAGAGAATGCAAATCGCCAACAGCGACTGCGATGAGTCGGTGTTCTTTTCAGCGCTGGGTTATTGGGTCGATGTTTTCGCTGACGCTCAAGCGGCTGAGGCGGCTATGAACGACGAATTTATGCGCCTGTGGCTGGGCAGTTATGGCTATGAGCTTGATCCAGCCGTCGGCGCGGTCTATGTTCACAGCGCGCCAACTTGCGGCGGCGAAGAGGGCGTCCATCTATTGGCGCTTACTACGCGCGGGCGCTACCTGACGACGATCGATGTGCTGATTGACCGATCGCTCCTGGATCAAGCGCCGGCGGATGTTATCTTGAACAACCTGTCAATGCAGATTGAAGGGGCTTTGGCCAGCATTTTCCGCGGCGAGATCCGCGCCTAGCCCAGCCGCTTCCGCAAATTTTGCAGGGTGTCCTCCCGCGTTGGCAGGTGACAGATCTCAAGCGCTTCAATGAAAAGCGGCAGGTCGTCCGCGCGCGCCAGCTTTGCCAGGTCCAGCAGCCGCTCGCCCAATTCGTCATCGCGCGCCGCCGCCATCATCACTAGCCCATAGCGCCGAAAGTCTGCGTTCCGCGCCGACAGGATCAGGTCTTCCAGCCGCTCGTATAAGACGCTGGCCCGCCCCTCGATGATGAAATTGATGATGCCCATCGAGGCAGTCGGCTCGTCCAACTCCTGATACTGCGCGATCAACTCCGCGTATAGATTCAGCGGGAAATCCGCGCCCAGCGACTCCAGCGCTTTGCCGGTCAGTTCGCCGCGCTGCGTCCGCGCCATCCCCTCCCCGCCGCGCAGCAGGAATTGGTAGATGGGCAGCCGCTGATTCGCCGCGACCAGCACATCAATCGACGTCATCGCCGGCTCGCAATTAAAAACCGACGTATGCCTTTCGCCCAGGAAGCGCGTCGCGTAGAGGCAAGCCAGCGGCGGGTCAAGCGGCGCCAGGCCCGCCAGCGCCACCGCCCGCAAGTTCTGCGCCACATCGTCGACCGGCTGCAAGTAATAGGTAGCCACGCCCAGCTTGTAAATGTCGGCGTCGTCGGCATGCTCGATATGCACCAGCAGGCGCGTCAAGCCCTCGCGCAGCAGGCCGGCTTTGTCGCGCTTGCTATCGGCATAATAGCCCAGACATTTGTCGCGCAGCGGTTGTCGGTGGCTCTCGTCCAGCGTGGCTCGTAAAGGCGGCGTATTCAGCGCGCGCAGGCATTCGTCCAGGTACTGCCGGCTGTTCGTCCGCGCCAGCAGCTGCAGCGCGATGTCGCGGCGTTCTTCGGCCAGGGTCGCGTTGCGCAGCATTTGATACCGTTCAGCTTGCGTGGGCATGCTGGCGCTCTTCTTCAAGCGCTACCGGGGCGCGGTGAACTAAATCGAAAGCGGCTACAAGTTTCGTCAGGGGCTATTCCAGGAACAGCCCCTCGCCCGCGCAAGCTATTAGGATGTGATGCTATCGAAAATTCTGATGGCGCGGCCATACTGCGGATCGTCGGTGGCTTTGCTGAATTTCGGCAGCCGAATGGCGTAAGGCGCCGATGCTTCACCGGATTTCGCGGGGTTGTCAGCGGTCGAATCGATGGCTTTTATGCGGAACTTCACATTTTGCTTCTCATCCAACATACAGACGGCGACAAAATCATTAAAGCCCTCGACATTATTATATTCGATGAGCCGTCTCCAACGCGCGTCATCCGGCGTCGAGCCATCGTGTTTTCGCGGCATCAAGCCCTTCTTTTTTCCGCGAATGAATAGCATATAATCGTCCGCGCCATCCACATGCCGCCATTCGATATTCAGGCACCAGCCGTAGCCGACATGGCTAATATCTACCACGACAATGCGGGTTACATGCGGCGGCGGCAGTTTGTCCTCTGCCAAGCTTGGCAGGGCAGTTAAGCCAAGAAAAAAGAGCAGGATCAGTAATCTTCGCATAGATAATGTTCCTCGACATGGATTCAATGCGGAGACTGTACCACAGCGCTGGCTGTTGTCAAATCAAAATAGTTCCAGGGAGTGTATCGTATTCGGTTGAAATTCAATTTCACCACAAAGACACAAAGGCACAAAGCACACAAAGTATTAGGCATATTTCGATTGAATTTTTTGGGGCTCTCGGATTCTCGGTGTGCTCGATGGTAAAGTAATTGTTTCAACCGAAAAGGATACATTTCCATAGTTCCAGGGAGTGTCTTATTCTGTGGATATGTTTCTCTTAGCGAACACTGCGCATTTTTTCAACACAGTCGCTCGCAAGTCACGATTTGGCTCACACATAGTGCCGAAACCAAGAAAATTGACTGTCTATACGGGCGAGCCGGCGGCTCGCCCATACGCACAACGAGTCTATGAGGGGGTAAACCAATCTTTTTTGGCTTTACTCTGCGCCCTCTGTGGCGGCAAAGATTTGGGCTAATCGAATCCGATACTGGTCCGCGCAAGCCCCGCAGCTAATTGATCGAGAAGTTAAGGACCGAATGGGTAGGGTAGCCAGTGCGCGGCGAGTGGGGCGCAGTGCCAAATTTCGGCAGCTTAATGACAATCTTCTGCGATATTCTTCCATACTTATCCAGCGTCAATCCATCGATGGAGGTGGCGCCGCGTATGCGCAATATCACTTTCTGGTTCTCATCCAAATCGCAAATCGCAACGGACTCGGCCGGGTTGTTGGTATTAGACCAGATGCGCGTCCAAGCAGCCCGCTCCCGCGAACCATCAACTTCATACGGCGTCCAGTTTTTCTGCTTGCCCCAAATCTTGTAGGAATAGATCTGCGCGCCCGGCACTTCATCCCATTTCAGCATGATGCACCAGCCTTCCTGCGGGTTATTTGTGGTATAATCTACCGCGAAGATTTTGGTAAATTCTGGCTTTTCCAGCTTATTGCCTTGCGCCAAGCTCGGCAGGCCCGCCAAGCTGAACAGGCAGAGAATAATCAATAACTTGCGCATGGCTTTCCTCCTAAAGATAAAGATAGGCTTGTATAACACAAAAGCTGAAACAATGCAAATTTATTCGCGAGCAATTTCCAGGCAATTTCCGTATGTTGCCTGCTCGCTGCGACGCTGCCTGCGCATAGCCCCTTAATCAGGTAAAATAGTTTGCCAGGGTTGCCTCTTCCTGGCACATTTCTATTTGGCAAAGGCGCTTGCAGGAGACCCGCCATGCACATTGATTCCACCATCGCCAGCATGACGACCGCAGAAAAAGTCGGGCAGATGTTCATGCTCGCTTTTGCCAGCGATCAGCTCGACGAAGCCCGCATCCTCATGGGCGAGCACCTGGTTGGCGGCGCCTACATCAGCGATGAAAACGTCCCGACCGCCGCGGCCGCGCTGAAGCTCTGTAACAGGCTGCAAGCCTTCGCGGCTGGCACGCGCTTGGGCATCCCGCTGCTGCTGGGCGCCGACCAAGAGGGGACTTGGTCGGTCATGACCGCCGAGAGCGCCATGGGACCAGGCAATATGGCGCTGGGCGCGACTGGCGACCCCGATAGCGCCTACCGCATGTACAGCGTCATCGCCCGCGAAACCAGCGCCGTCGGCTTGAACGTCGTGCTGGGTCCCGCCGCCGACTGCAACTCCAATCCGCAGAACTCCATCATCGAGATGCGCTCCTTCGGCGAGAAGCCAGAGCTAGTCGCCGCGATGACCGCCGCTGCCGTCCGCGGCTTAAATGACAGTGGCAGCATCGCGACGCTGAAGCACTTCCCGGGCCACGGCGATACCAGGCTGGACAGCCACCGCGGCTTGCCCACCGTGACGCGCAGCCGCGACGAGCTCAGGCGCATCGACCTGCACCCCTTCGCCGCGGGCATCAAAGCCGGCGCCCGCATCGTCATGACCTCGCATATCATCTTCAGCGCGCTTGATCCCGACCGTCCCGCCACCCTGTCGCCTATCATCCTCGGGGATTTGCTGCGCGGCGAGCTGGGCTTCGACGGTCTGATCGTCTCGGACAGCATGAACATGCACTCGATGAAACGCAATTACGACCCCGCCGACGCGGCCATCCAGGGCTTCAAAGCCGGCGTCGACTTGATGATGCTGGCTGAGGAACACTACGACCACGATGCCGGCCAATACCTCGCCAATCAGCGCGCCCTCATCCGCGCCGTGACGCAGGCGGTCGCCGACGGGCGCATCAGCCGCGCGCGCGTCGATGACGCCGTGACGCGTGTCCTGCGCCTCAAGCGCGAGGCCGGCTGGAGCACTGAGGCGCTGCCCGACGCAAGCGCGCAGGTGGGCGGCGCCGAGCATCGCGCGGTCGAGTTGGAGCTGTCCCGCCGCGCCGTCAGCATTCTGCGCGACAATAACGGGCTGTTGCCGCTCGATCCCGCCGCGCCGATTACGTTGGTGAATACCACCGAGCGCAGCGCCTATGACGTGCTGACGCAGACGCGCGGCATTGGTCCCAACCAAGCCACAGCCGCCTTTGATGTCTTCGCCGATTCAATGCGCGCCCGCTGCGCACAGCTGAGCGTGACGGCGGCGGAAGACTTCTCCCTGGCGGATCTGCCCGACGAGGGCCTCATCATCGCCGTCACAGAGAATTACACCTTGCCGGGCATGGACTTCCAGGGGGCGCGGCAAGCCGAAATCGTCAGCGCGCTGCACGAGGCGGCCGGCGGGCGGCTGATTGTGGTCGGCCTGCGCGATCCTTACGAGCTGGCGAATTTCCCCGATATCGACAGCTACCTCTGCGCCTTCAGCTTCCGCCCCTGCGCCGCTCAAGCAGCCGCCGACGCGCTGCTGGGCGAATGTGAAGCTAGCGGCCGCAGTCCCGTCAGCGTGCCGGGCACAGAGCTGGAGGCATAGCCGCTTCCCAAAACACAGACGTAGCCCGAACGTGAATGCCATGACATTGGCGGGCGAGCCAATGATTCGCCCCTACAAGGCTTGTCCGATACTGTGACTCAGTTGCCGCTCGCTCGGTTTAGGCGAATACTCGACATCTTTGCCACCGAGTACACCGAGTTTGATAGAGTACACAGAGGAAAGGCATCACTTTTAGACCACAGACAGAATCGGGGAATGTGTGGATCATCCTTTACTCGACCATCCGCCATATTTCCCGGAATCTCTCTGTGCACTCATATTTACTCTGTGCCCTCGGTGGCAAAAGTGTCGTAAATCCCTAAAAGCGCGGCGCCCACCCCAACAAACCGTATCGTCATCGGTATTTGAGTAGCGGACAAGCCTTACACTGTTTTTCTCGGAGTGCTTTGCGCCTCTTTGGCGAAAATCAAAGCCATGCTACACTCGTGCCCATGCAAGAACCCGACACCAGTCCCAGCTCCTTCACCCGCTTCCGCGCCCTTTTGGCGCTGCTGATCGCCCTGCTCATCGGCGCGGTCGTCACCATCGCCATGACCTGGTGGGTGGTTGGCTCGGCGCCTCGTTCTCAAGCAATCGCCGAGCGCGAGGGCGTCGTCGTCCGCGAATTTGCAGCCCTGCCTGATGACGACGCCTACCCGGCTGCGCTGGCGATCGCCGCTGACGGCACGGTCTACAGCGGCAGCTACCAAACCGGCGCGCTCTGGTCGATCAGCCCCGACGGCGCGGTCAGCGAAGTTGCCGACTCACGCGAGCGCATCGGCGCTATCACCGGCTTGGACGTCGGCCCCGATGGCGCGCTCTACATCCTGGACCGCATTGCCGCGCTGGAGAGCAAAGGCGCGGTCCTTTGGCGCTACCAGGCGGGTGACCTAAGTTCCGTCGTGCAGATTCCGGCTGATCCGACCATCGGCCTGCAGCTGCCCGATGACATCGCTGTGGACAGCGCCGGCCAGATCTACATCAGCGACCGCGACCCGCCGCGCGTCTGGCGCTACAGCAGCGAGGGGCAGAATCTCGGCGTCTTCTGGCGCCCGCCCGCCGGCGAAGCAGCCACCCCGACTGGCCTGGCCTACGATGCCCGGCGCGACGCCATCCTTATCAGCGACAGCGCGCAGGACGCCCTGTATCGCGTGCCCGCGGGCGCAAAGGAATTGGCGCAGGCAATCGACGCGACCGAGACGCTCTTCAACGACGGGGCGCGTAAGGGTTACGGCTTTGATGGCATCGCTGTGACGCCGGCGGGCGAGGTATACCTGGCGCTGCTGGCTTGGAATCGCGTCGCCCGTCTGGAGAATGGCGAGTTGCGGCTGCTGGCGCGGGACTTCCGCGGCGCCAGCGACCTGGTCTACGATGCCGCGCGCCACCGCCTTATCGTGACCAATTGGAATCAATTCAGCCTGGGCTTCGGCACGCGCCCACAGCTGCCCTTCGCCCTGGATGCAGTCGTACTCTCCGACGCTTGATTTCAGGGGTCCCTTGTAGGGGCGACATACCATGTCGCCCGATAGAGATTGCCCTGTCATCGACGGGCGAGCCAAGACTCGTCCCTACATCGTTTCTCTCTATGCCGGCGGTTTGTGTCTGCGCGACCGCTGTGTCTCATTTTATGAATCCTGCCAATACCCAGTCGAGATCTGTAGGGGCGACATACCATGTCGCCCGATAGAGATTGCCTTGTCATCGACGGGCACGCCAAGACTCGTCCCTACATATTCCAGATCGATGTGACAATCGCCAATAAAAGACATTAATCTCTGTGCCCTCTGTGTTCTCTGTGGTGAAAAATTTTGATGCGATTGCCCTGCATAATCCCCGGCGCTCGCTTGACCCCTGCGCGCGATTCCGCTAGCCTTAGGCTGAGTTGACCGCCGAGGCGCGATGAGCCGTTTGCCCGACTTCCACAGCAGCCAACCCACCCGCTTGTCGCCCTATGGCGCTGGGGCAGCCACGCCCCGTTGGCGTCGCCTGGCCGGCTGGCTCTGCCTGCTAGGCGCCATCTGCCTGACAGGCACGGCCGCTCTGCTGGTGGTCACCGCGCCGCCAATCAGCCGCGCCAGTGAAGCAGCCGCCACCCAAGTTCAGGCACAGCCGACCGCGACCTTGCTGCCAGCCACGCGCATCGTCGAAGCGCCTGCGGTTTCTACAAACGGCGGACTAATCGCCCAGCCGACTATCAGCGCGATGCAGATTATGGAGCTGCTGGCGCCGCCGCCGCCGCCCCTGCAGGAAGCCGAGCCCGGCGGACCGCGTTACGATCCCTTCACCATCATCCCCAACCGCGTGCGCAGCAAGATGACCACCTATTTGGCCAAACGCGGCGACAGCGTCAACGCCATTGCCGCGCGTTATGGGCTGCAGCCGGAGTCGATCGCCTGGTGCAATAATCATCAACTGGCGCAGATTGTACGCCCGGGCGATATCGTCAATATTCCGCCCGAAGACGGCGCCTGCCACACGGTCCTGCGCGCGCAGGGCAAGGACGTCCGCGAAATCGCCGCGCAGTACGGCGTAGACGACCCCTACCTGGTGATTGAAGCGCCGGCCAATAATCTGCCCGGTGTCTCGCCCGAGACGCTGCTGCCCAGCAATACCCAGCTCTTCATCCCCGGCGGCGAGGGACCTTTCATCACCTGGAACGCGCCCGTGCAGCAAGACGGCGCCGGCAATGTGGTGGCATTCGATCCGCAGAGCCCCTACAGCTGCGGCAGCCGTTACGGCGGCGGCACCTGGTGGACCAACCCCTTGCCCAATGGCAACTGGGTGCGCGGCTTCTACGCCGGGCACAGCGGCATCGATATCGCCGCCAATGTGGGCACCCCCATCTACGCGGCCAACGGCGGGCCGATCCTCTACGCCGGCTGGAACAACTGGGGCTACGGCAATACTGTCGTCATCGGTCACGGTGCCTTCTCGACGCTCTACGGGCACATGAGCAGCATCGCCGTGCGTTGTGGCCAATCGGTCGGCGCCGGCCAAGTCATCGGCTATGTCGGCAGCACCGGCAACTCCTCGGGCCCGCATCTGCACTTCGAATTGCGCTACCTGAATCAGCCGCGCAATCCCTCAGCCACCGCCGGCATCGGCTGGTAAGACCCGCCCAGCAACAATCGTAGGGGCGAGCCTTGGCTCGCCCACTCTGTGCCCTCATTTTGGCTCTGTGTACTCGCTGGCAAACGTGTCACGATTGCTTAAGCGCGCCGCGCGTTCCACGCAGGGCAGCCCAGGCTCGCTCGATCTGCGCCCGTGTATCGGCGGCCGAGCCGTCGTTGGCGATGATTGTATCGGCTTGCCGCAGCTTGTCGGCCTGGCTGTTCTGCCCGTCGATGCGCCGCCGCGCCTCGTCCGCAGACATGCCGCGCTCGCTCACAAGCCGCTGCAGTTGCTTCTGCCGCGAAGCGTCCACCACCCAGACGGCGTCCACCGCATTTTTCAGGTCGCCTTCCAGCAGCTTAATCGCTTCGATGACCAATACGTCGGCTTTCGCGCCCCGAATGCGCCGGTCGATCTCCAGCCGAATGGCCGGATGCGTGATGGATTCCAGCCGCCGTAGCTGCGCGGGATCGGCGAAGACGATATCAGCCAGAGCGCCGCGCTGGATTTGGCCGTCCGCGCCCAGGATGCCGCGCCCGAAAGCCGCCAGCACCGCTTCGTAAGCCGCGCCGCCGCGCAGCAAGACCTGATGCGCCACCTGGTCGGCATCAATAACTGCCGCGCCCAGCTCCGCCAGCGCGCCCAGCGCCAAGCTTTTGCCCACCGCGATATTGCCGGTCAAGCCGATGATGGTTTTGTCGGGATAGCGCTCGCTCACTGCGCGCCTCTTCGTCCAAGCGTCCGCCCGCATTATAACATCGCGTTTGGCGATTCCGCGCGAGAGCTGTGGCGTCGCGGAATCGTCATATTCTTCACCACAGAGGGCACAGAGGATACACAGAGGCAATGCCTGTAAGGGCGAGCAATCTGCTCGCCCGAAAACATCCGCAAACGGGCGGCATGGTATGCTTCCCCTACAACCATCCCGTTGCGACTGCTGCCCATTGCGTGACCCGCGACTATACAGTCACCTGCGAATAGAACATTTGTACTAGACTGGCGCTAGATCGGAAGAGATGCCCATACGCGGACGGGCCGCCAGGTCCGGGACCGCCATCAGCCGGACGGCGAGCGATGAGCATCTCTTTTCGATTTCACGGCGGGCGCCTGGAATCAAGGAGAAGCGGATGGACTGTCTTAATACCCTGGACAAGCAGATTGAGGCGCTCGACCAGGTCGACCGGCAGGACGGCGATATCGCGGCTGTCTGCGATGCCCTGCGCATCCCCGAACGCGAGCTGCGCGCCTGGCTGCGCGACGAGGCCAAATTGCGGCGCGAGCACGGCCTGCGTCGGCAGCGCCAAATCGACCGGCTGGCGCTTGAGCTGCAGCATGACATGCTCCAGCGCGCCCAAGCGATTCTGCAGCAGTTGGAAGGCGAAAAGCTGAGCAAAGCGCCCTTGAATCAGCTGGCCTCGGCCGCCGGCAGCCTGGTCAGCTACGCCCTGAAATTAGCAGACGCGATCGAGGAGATTAATGAGGCGGAAGAAAAAGAACAAGTCATCCGATTCGAATTCCACAGCGACGGTAATCGGCAAGACTTTCCACACTGGGCAGAAAATCGCGAGGAAGCATTGCGCGCGATTCAAAGTGGTGGCTTGCGGACGGCGCTGGGGCAAGACCGAGCTGGGCAAAACGGTCATTCTGGAGCACGCGATCTGGGCGAGACAGCGCGCCTGGTGGCTGGCGCCGACCTTCATGATGGCGAGCCAAGTCTGGCGTGACTTAAAGTCGGCGGTCCGTGACATCGATGGCATCAAAATCAGCGAGGCCGAGCGCCGCATCGACAGCCCCAGCGGCGGCATGATCGCCGTGCGCAGCAGCCACCATCCCGATTACCTGCGCGGCGAAGGGCTGGACCTGGCTGTGCTGGACGAAGCCGCCTTCATGGAAGCCCGCGTCTGGCAAGAGATCGTCCGCCCCATGTTGACAACCACGCGCGGCCGCGCCCTGTTCTTGAGCACGCCCTTCGGCCGCAACTGGTTCTGGGACCTGTATCGCCTGGGCATGGACGCCGAAGAGCCCGACTGGATGGCCTTTCATTTCACCAGCGCCAGCAACGAACTCATCGCGCCCGAAGAGCTGGAGAGCATCCGCCGGCAGACCTCGGACCATGTCTGGCGCAGCGAGTACCTGGCGGAATTCAGCGACGACCAGGGCCAAGTCTTCCGCGGCATCCGCGCCGCCGTGCGCGAGTTGGAAAGCGGGGCGCCGCAGCCGGGCCATCGCTACGTCGCCGGCGTTGACTGGGGCCGCAGCGTCGATTACACCGCCATCGCCATCATCGACGCTACGACGCGCCAACTGGTGGCGCTGGATCGCTTCAACCGGGTCGGCTGGAGCTTGCAGCGCGGGCGCTTAAAGGCGCTGACGCAGCGTTGGGGCGTCCAGGTCATCTGGGCCGAAGCCAACAGCATGGGCGAGCCTAATATCGAGGCGCTGCAGCGCGAAGGCCTGCCCGTGCGCAGCTTTGTCACCACCTCCGCCAGCAAGTCGCCGCTGATCGAGTCGCTCGCGCTGGCTATCGAGCGCGGCTACCTGGGCCTGCTGGATGACCCGGCGCTGCTGGGCGAGCTGGCCAGCTTCTCGCTGGAGCGCCTGCCTGGCGGCGGCTATCGCTATGGCGCGCGGCGGGGCCACCATGACGATACCGTGATGGCGACGGCGCTGGCTTGGTACGCGGTCGAGCACAGCGGCGCGCTGATCGAGTTCGCGTAATGGGCGCGGATTGTGGATGATCTGAAGGAACTGACGCAGAATCGCTCAGACTCACCGCAGCCCAGCAGCGAAGGCTCAGCCAGTGCGCTGGACGAGTTCTTCGCTGAATTCTACAAGTCTCGCTTCGTGTATTCTCTCAACGAGCGAATCAAGCGCGCGCAGAAGTTCGTTGCCGACGGCGCGTATATCGACGAGGCGCTGCACAAGTACAATCTGTCCGACAATTACTTTTACGCTTTCCTGAAGCAGCACCCCAACTCGGTGCGCCCCGATCCCCACGACGATGACGAGTTCTCCAGCTTCATCGAAGTGATGCGCTACCTGAAGATGCCCAGTCCGGAATAGTCCGGGCTTGGGCACGGCATCGACAAACGCTTCCCTAAAATTCGCTACATTGCAGAACCTGCGAACGATCGAAAAGCGGGCTTCTGGCTGCGGTTGCCACTTTCCCGCGAGCCTACGACGTCAGCTGGATAATGGCAAATCAGTTTCCGCAGTACGAGAACATTTGGTCTACTATCAGCGCCAAAAGGTAGTAAAATCGCTAACGATAGTGACAAGCGATTTTACTAGTACTCGCGTTGCTAGAAGGCTTCGATTTCTGGCTAATTCCCAGCGGAGCGAACTCATGCGAACAAGCGCTTGCTAGCGATCTCGCAGCGCCGCGCGGGCGGCCGGGCTGTCGATGCGGGTCAGCGCCTCACGCGCGAACTTGCGCACGCCGGCGTTGCGGTCGTTCAGCGAGAAAATCAGCGCTTGCACGGCGCGTTCGCTGCCGATCTTGCCCAGGGCTTTGCAGGCGGCGCGTTTGACGGCGTTGCTGGGGTCGAATAGGGCTTGCGTCAAGCCAGGCACGGCCGGGTAGCCGATCTGGATCAGCGCGCCAGTGATGCCCGCGCGCAAAAACATGTCGTTGTCTCGCAGCGCTTGCAGCAGGGCCGGCACGGCCGATTCGGCTTCGTCGCCGATTTGCCCCAGGGCTTTTGCCGCCAGGTAGCGCGTGCCGGGGTCGGATTGTCGCACCAGCTCGGTCAAGCGCGGCACAGAGGGCGCATAGCGGTTTTCGCCCAAGTGAACGATGGCCTCCGCGCGGCGCTGATCGTCAGTGCCGTGTTGCAATTCAAGCCAAGCTTCTTCTACCGTCGCGAAGGCGGTCATTGCCTGTCCCCGTGTGCTTTTCGTTTTGAATATCTGCCAGAGTGGAACGCGGCGTCATTCTAGCAAATCGTGGTCGTCTGTCGCCAGAGAGGATCATTATGCCTTTTCATTCAGCGAACCTTGTAAGGGCGGCAGACAATGAACATAATTGTACTGCTTTGAAATGCAGCGGATTGTTTAATCCGAGGAAGATTCCGCAAAATGAGAAGGCTACTTGTTGCATTTACGCTCGTGCTTGTGATAGCCGCCTTGAGCGCTTTGGCGCTCGCGGATGACGAATGCGCCGATACATTAGGCTGCGTCGACATAGGACCCGACGACAACATCGTTATCGCCGGCCTGCTGCGATATTCGGGCGAGCAACCCTATGCGGGCGAGGTCGCGCGCAACGCTTTTGACTTGGCGCTGTTGGCGCGTGGTGGTCGCCTGCTGGGTCGTGAAATTGAGTTTGTCGCGCTGGACACTGCTTGTACGGAGGCAGGCGCGCGTGAAGCGGCTCTGCGAATCGTTGCCAGCCCGGCCATTGTCGGCGTCATCGGCACAAACTGCTCGCTGGCGGCAAAAGGCGCCATGCCAATCATCAGCGAAGCGGGCCTGCTCATGATTTCGCCATCGACCACTTCGCCGTTTCTGACCAATTCAGAGCCGGAGGTCGGCGGGCTGTACCAGCCGGGTTACTTCCGCACCGCCCATAACGATCTGTTCCTGGGCGCTTTGAGCGCGCGGTTCGCGGCGGAGGTCCTGGGGGTTTCCACAGTGGCCACCATCGATGACGGCGATCCTTACACCCGCGGATCGGCGCGTGCAATGGCTTCCGCCTTTGAGAGACTGGGCGGCGATGTCGTATTCCGCGGCGAAATCAGCCGGGGCGATGCCGATATGAGCGCGGTCCTCGGCGAAATTGCCGCAGCCGGGGCGGAGCTTGTCTACTTTCCCCTATTCGGGGACGAAGCGCAATTCATCGTCATGCAGATGGCCGAAACGTCGGGGCTGGAAGACACAATCATGATGTCTGCTGACGGCGCCTTTTCCAAGGCATTCGCGCAAGACCTGGGCGCGGCCGGCATCGGGCTTTTCGTGGCCAGTCCCTACGTCTCCGGCGAAGCCTACGAGGCATTCGTCGAGGCTTGGCGGCGAGAGATAGACGAGGCTGGCCCTAGCGATGGCTTTCATGCCCAAGGCTATGACGCGGCAAATTTGCTGTTCGCGGCTCTGGAGAGCGTGGCTGTCGAGCGCGAGGATGGTTTGCTGGTCATCGGCCGCGATTCGCTGCGCGCTGCCATGGCCGCTGTTGAGGGCTATCCCGGATTGACTGGCTCGCTCAGCTGCCAGGACGAGTCACCCTACGCTGGCGACTGCGCTACGGGCGAGGCGCTGGCGATCTTCCAACTGACCGCGGCCGAAGCGCTTGAGGGCAACTGGCCGCCGCCTGTGGTTTGGACAGCGTCTATGGCGGAGGCGGAATAAGCGGCTCGATCGGCCCGGCGGCGTCGCTGCGGCGGGAGTAAAGGTCCACTAGAAATCGTCAATATACGCTATGGTGTTTTCAAGTAAAGTGTGTATCGGTTTGCTTAGCAATTGTAACGGCAATTCTACCTCGGAGAGAAGATTCATAAAGCGAAGCCGATCGAACATTAAGGAGTTATGTAACTGGCGTTGTCGGTACCAGCTTCCCGCTGAATTACGGAAAAAATATGGAACAAACAGGGCATTAGTAGGTGCCACGGAGAAAGTAAGTAAGCCGCGCCATTTGTCGTAACTAGATGAGCCCTGCTTCGATTCCCAATCATCACCGCAACTACATTGGCCAAACAAGAGAAGGCGACCTGGATTTCTATCAGTAGTTGGAAACCACGCAACAATGTCCAAGCCTTCGTCTCCAGTGTCATTTGGGTCAAATTCGTCTACAGGGGCCTTAACGTTTTCGCCAATGTCATTAGCTAAGTCGGTGAGTTTGCTTAGCTTGTTTCCTCTATATTCTGTCCTCGTACCTTTGCCGAAAATCCGAACAACAGCCCTTTCACCTAGATATTTACTTAATGCGATAGCGGACAACGCCTCAAAACTGTCCGTGATAACGTGACTGGCGCTATTTCCAACATAAGCCAGGGAAGATGCCAACAGCAAGTAAATGTAGAGTCTGTTGTGTTCGCAAAGCGAACTCTTGACCTTCAACACAGCTTCGTCTTCACATAACTCGAAAGGATACGCTTTGCCAAGCACGGCCTCTCGGTATCCCAAATGCCGAAACCATTCGTCTATCCGCAGATTCTGTATGTCATGACTAGTTGCGACATCAGCTGATATCTCTTCATAATCATTGTGATCGTCGATATCGGCATCTTCAACAATTTTGCGGTGCAATTCGCTCTTGCTGAGGAGCCTATCCGGATGTACCAAGCACGATAGCTCAACGAAATCCGCTTGAACATAGGTTCTGCGTTTTGTCGCCGGTGGTCTGTCAAGATTCTGTAGAATATCCATTACTTGATGAATTGCTGGGGATCGCTGATACGCTCACGTCGAAGCCTCTGGACCAAAGCGGCCTCCACGTCATCTACCAGAAATCGAATATCTTCCATAAGATCTCTGTCACTGATCCTAAGTCCGCTTCGCACAGAGTTAAGCTGGTCTTGCGAAACCTGTAAATTTCCTTTAGCTAATTTCAGCAGATTTCTAAAGGACTCGGCAGGCGCATCTGTAAAAAGCAAGGCTTCAGAGAGTGTACGGCCACTTCGGAATTCTTGGAGGGCGATATCGTTTCCTACGACTTGGTTCAAGTCTCCAAAGTGCCTGGATTCTCCTAAGCGAGTACGTCCATCAATTCTCTCAAACATCCAACGGGTCAGCTCTTCAAGATTCTCCGGGATTAGCTTCGATTGATCTAAGTCCTGCGCTTTTTCGAGTCCCAGAAACGAGACAATATTGGGTTGCCCCAAAGCAGTCGTAATCAATGAAAACGAAATCTTCGTCTCATCAAGGTTGGCAATGTCGTAGTAGTCACACTGCCGAATCTGTTCGTAGAGCTTCAATCCCGACAGAAGTCGCTTGACGTAGTCAACACGACTCCCGATTGATTTGGCTAGTTTTCTATACTTATGTTGCTCGTCAACTTGGGCATACATACTGCTCTGGCTAAGGTCCTGCAAGTATCGTGCTTTGGCCAAAGGCCCCCAGGACTTGATGCCGGTAACATGCCTAAAGCCCAAATAGTCCAGAATCTCATCACGATGATCATATACTATGCACGGAACTTCAGTCGGAAACTCAGTTGCTTCTTTGACAATTGCAGCAATGCTACCGTGTTTGATTTCTGTCAAGTCAGGATCATGAAGTAATTTAATGGCTGCCAACCGTCGGTTGCCTTCCACAACTGTAAAACTTGATTCCTTTGTCTTGACTACAAGGAGTGGTTCTCCAGTAAAGTATCCCTGTTCTCCAATAGACCGCATTATGTCTGTGACGCTTCCGTGCAGCACCATCCACCTCAAAATTTCGTTTTCGACTTCTCCACTAAGCTCTGAAGGCAGCCGAGGATTCTGAGGGTCTAATTGCAGGTGATTTATCGAGATGTATTCAGACTCGCGATTCTGAATATCGCCCATGATCACCCTCCTTTGCCAATTTCATCACTCAATGCCGGGCATACAGATGGGTCTGGTCTAGTTCGTTCAAGATGTAACAATATTCTAGCTTCGGCATGCCAAAGATTGTACTTAGCATTTCTGCTGTAATCTTAGCCGCTAACAGGGGAGGAACTGCGTTGCCGATCTGTCGACGCGCATCGGCAGCTCTTGTACCCTTGAACTCCCACCAGTCGGGAAAAGTCTGGATGCGAGCACTTTCCCTTGGCGTTACCTCACGTGGCTCCGTCGGATGAATATGACCTTTTCCTCCGCTATTCGCAGAACCTGAGACAATCGTATAAGCAGGCTTCGATAAGTCAAGCTTGTTGATTCGCGTCATAGGGTCTCGCTCACCCGGCTTTAGGTTAGCGTAACGCTCGGCAATACGTTTGCTATGTTTTCGCCCACGATGGTTCGGTGGATTGGTAGACTCAGCCTTTGGCAAGGCGTGTAGAGCGTCAGCGACGGTACGTCGTTCGAATCCGTTACCGTTTTGACACGAAGCCTGCTCAAGAATCCCCGGAATTGACTCCATTCTAATTCCATCCGAGCTGCCGATAATGAATATTCGTTCGCGATTCTGGGGCACACCGAAGTCTGATGCGTTTAGACAAAAGGGGGAAACTTCGTAACTCAAATCATCGACTGGATTGCGCATCTTGCAGATAAGATCTTCGTAGACACTACCGTCGTCAATCGTCTTTAGCCCTTTCACGTTTTCAAAAAGAAATGCCTTAGGTCGAATCCCAGCGAGAATTCGTATGTAATCATCAACAAGTTCGCCCCGAGGGTCATTCTTGCCGTTTCGTCTACCGATGACGCTGAAGGTTTGACAAGGCGGCCCTCCAATCAGGAGGTCTACTTCTCCAGGTTGCATATCGATGCTTGAGAGTATTTCGTAAGCAGTTAGATTCTTAATGCAGCGTTCGACGATCATGGCGCTCTGCAAGAATGGTTTCTTTAACTCTGACGCCCTTGTCTTGTTTACTCTTAGAGTCTCGCAACAAGCGGCGTCTATGTCAGTGGCATATAGAGTAACAAAACCGGCCGCCTCTATTCCAAGGTCAAATCCACCAGCCCCAGAAAACAGTGAGACTGCTGTGAGATTAGGCTCAGCACGTGTCAATTCAAGATGCCTTTGCACGGATTATAGCTACTGAAAGGCATTATACTTCAAAACGTAGTACTTCATATCCGACTTGTGAGAAAGCAGTGCAAATGTTCAAAGCATCTGAAATCGCGCAATTCCGCAGCCAAGGCTGGCTCGCCAAAGAAGCGTTCTGGTCCCAGCGTGAGACGCGCGCCATGCGGCTGGAGCTGGATCGCTTAAAAGCGGTCGGCTTGCTGCGCAATGTCGCCACCGCCGGCGACGGCGTCACGCCTGCCGACGACCAAGTCAACTTGCAGCTCTGCCCCATGTTCCCGCACAGCGACTTCTATCGCGCCATGCCCTTTGCGGACAAGGCGGTTGCGGCGGTGCGCCAACTGATCGGCGACCCGGTCCTGCTGCATCTCGACCAGGTTTTCCTCAAGCCGGGCAAGCAGGGCATGGGCACCAACTGGCATCAGGACAACGCCTATTTTCAGATTGACGATCCGCTCAAAGGCACAGCGATGTGGACGGCCGTGCATGACGCGACCGTGGCCAACGGAACCATCCACGTCATCCCGGGCAGCTATCGCATTGCGTACAAGCATAGCCGCGACCCTTACAGCGACCATCACATTCGCTGCTATCCGCCGGAAGACCAGGCGGTGGCGGTGGAGCTGCCGGCCGGCGGCGTCGTCTTCTTCGCCTATGGCGTGGCGCATTGCACGCTGGCGAATACCACCGAAGCGGAACGCGCCGGCGTGGCGCTGCACTTCATCAACGGCGCCATGGATGCCACGGCCAAGAGCGGCTTCCCGCTGGGCAAGCGGCCCTACCTCAGCGGCGGCGAAGCGTCTGGCGGCTTGAAGGAGCATGGCGTGGTCGTCGCCGGGACTTGGGAGCGCGAAGTGGAGGCGGTGCTGGGGGATTAGCCGCAGAGTCAGGCGGCTCGCCCATACACAACCCAGTTCGTGCGGATAAATTTTTGTGTGTGCTAAGTCGTAACTTGTGTCCGTCTGCGCCGAAACTACCGCCCCAACTCCCGCTTGCCCCGCATAATTTTGCCCAGGCGAAACATGTCCGTCCGCGAGGTCATATCCAGGCTGATCGGCGTCACCGAGATGACAGCGTCATTCAGCAGCGCGTAGACATCGCTGTCAGGCTCAGCAGCTGAGGGATCGCTTTTGTACTGGTAACCCAGCTTGGCGCTGTCGTGCAGAGCCAGCCGCTCGGGGCGGGTGGGCCAGTAGACGCGCCGGCGCGATAGCCGCGTCAAGCGCCATTCGGTCTCGGCAGTGGCGCCCCAAGGCACGTCAATTTTGATCACATCGACATCGTCCGGCAGGCTGGAATGCTCCATCAGCCAGCTGCCCATCTGCCGGCTGAAAGCGGCGGCGCTGCTGAAATCGACTGCGTTTGAATAACTCAGATGCATGTCTGTCGGCGTCTGCAAGCTGACCGCCAGCGAAGGTATGCCCAGGCTGGCGCCCTCCAGCGCCGCGCCCACCGTGCCCGAAATGGTGACGCCGTTGCCGGTGTTCTCGCCGTAGTTGATGCCGGATACCAAGAGCGCCGGCTGCTCCTGCGCCAGTTCCAGCACGGCATGCTGCACGGCTTGGGCCGGCGTGCCGTCCACGGCATAGGCGCTGCAATCTTTGCAGTCGATGGGCAAATCGTAGGGGAAGATTCGCCCTTCGCTGTAGTGCGGCATGCTGCGGCCCATGCCCGATTGTTGCTCGCGCGGGGCGGCCACCAGCAGGCGTCCCAGGCCGCGAAAAGCTGCCACAGCCGCCCACAAGCCAGGCGAGCGAATGCCATCGTCATTGGTGAATAGTAGGGTCGGCTTGGCCGAATGCGTCATTGGGCTGTCCTTGCTGGCTAGGGGAACGGGCGACAATGCTGCTTAGCCTATGTCAAGCGCATTAAGTGGGCAAGGCTGGTTGTTACGGGCGGATGAAACAAGGATTAAGTCACGATGATGATGGGCGGTAGGGCGAAAGAAAGTTTCTGCCAATGTATGACAAGTTGGGAGTGGCGCTAAAGGTATTGTTGCGCTTCGATCTCTCATCCTGCATTCGTTTCAAATTTCCTGTTGCCAACTTTATTGAGACATGGTTTCAGTAAGATAGTAATTGAGACATGGTATCAATAAACAGCAAGGGTGGATGTCTAATGCGCAGCAATACGATTAAACCCGAAGCCTGGCTGGCCGAGCTCGATGAGAGCGGCATACCTGTGACAGCGTTCAGGAGATCTTGATCGAAATCATCGCGCGCAGCGAATATCCGCTAGGCGCCGAGCAAGCATGGGATATTGCCCGTCTACGGAATCTGCGCGACCTGTCCGCAAGACGCTAAATAATTCAGGAGGGTGAAAATGTTGAATATGCCAGTTGACTGGGGCACGCAATGGCTAGGTGGTTTCTGCCCGGTGGGGGCGCTGGGTGGTTTACCGGTGCGCGGCTCAGATTATGCTGCCCATCCGCCGCTGGATGATTTGCTGACCCTGCCCCCTGACGCAACTTTATGCGCCGATGCGACGCTTGATTCCGCCGAACGCGCCTGGACGGAACGGCTGGGCGGCGCGCTGGTCCTGTTGCTGCGCGATGCCTACCGCGCTCGCCGCTTGCTTCATCAAGCCGCGGGCGTCCAGCCAGACGAATGGGTCGGCATCCCTGCGAATGCCAGCCATGACCTGGCAGAGTCGATCAAACATCATAAGGCGCTGCCGCGCTTTCTGGACTTTGACGCGCAGCTACAGCTCGCGAGATCCAGTACACGTTTCACCTGGACACAGGTGCTGCGCGGATTGTGGCAGCCACAGAACGCTGCAACCTGGCTCGACTGTGCCGACACCCTGCCTATGCCCAGCGCGGCAGAGCGCCCGGCGGTGACGCTCTACGGCTTGCACCTGCCTGATGATCGCTCCGGCGCGCTGCTGGTATTCAATGATGAGGCACTCTATGCCAACGTGAGAGCATTGCGTCAACCAGCTGACCGCCCGAACGCGGCACAGGCATTGGCGCAGTGTGAACGCCTGCCAGACTTGGCAGAGCGCCAAAGCGCGAATCTAGCGGAGGTACGCCGCGGCCTGCATGAAGCCGCCGGGCTGGCGACGCATGCGCCAAACCGGCTGGCGCTGGCGACCGCGGTCGCGGTACAGATTCCACTTGAGAGCGATGTCGCTACGTTTTACGCCTATGTTGAGCAGGAAAATACGCCCGTGCGCTGGCTGCCGCAGATTCAACCCTTGCATTATGCTGCGCTGCGGGCTGACGGCGCGCCAGATCACCGGGGTACGGCAGCGAACCTCGCCCGCTGGTTGTATGTCCCGGTTGGGCCAGATTACACCATCGAGGAGATCAAACACGGTGTGCTGGGCATCGTCAAAGCGGCGGAATATCTCGGTGTGCGCTGGCGCAGCAATCCAGCCCATGCCGCCGAGTACGCTGCCATGGTGGATCGCGCGTATGGCGCCGGGCATGATGCCTACCGCCCGTTGTTTGCGCTGGATGGCGCCTTCGCAGCGGGAGGCCAGCCATGCGCTTGATCGGCGCCGCAGTCTGGCGGATTTACGACAAATTTACCTCCGAGGGCACAGAAGTAGAACCAGGTAAGTAATGCAAATTTCGCTAAAGCGACGATATGTAGGGGCGACAGCCCGAAACCACTCACTCCAGCGGCAGCGGGCGACCAGATTGGTCGCCCCTACAAGGCCTGTCCGATACTGTCACGCTTCCGCCGACCGCGCGGCAGCCTGCCCGGTCTGCGGATATTGCATTTCTGTACGCATACGACAATTCAATGGAGGAGACAGAAACAAAATGAATACTGTTGAATCACGAGTTCCTGTTACTGTGCTGACCGGCTTTCTAGGGTCAGGCAAAACTACGCTGCTCAACCGTATCCTGAGCGAAAATCACGGCAAAAAAATCGCGGTGATTGAGAATGAGTTTGGCGAGGTCGGCATCGACAACGACTTGGTCATTGGCGCGGAAGAAGAAATCTTTGAGATGAACAACGGCTGCATCTGCTGCACCGTGCGTGGTGATTTGATTCGCATCCTCGGCCATCTAATGAAACGCCGCGATAAGTTTGATTACATCATGATCGAAACCACCGGCATGGCTGATCCCGGACCTGTCGCGCAAACCTTTTACGTCGATGATGACATGCAGGAGAATCTCCATCTGGATGCGATTGTCACTTTGGTCGATGCCAAGCATATCTGGGAGCATATTGATGACAGCGACGAGGCGAAAGAACAGGTCGCCTTTGCTGATGTAATCTTGCTCAACAAGGTTGATCTGGTCGCCCCGGCAGACCTCGATAGGCTCGAAGCCCGCATCAAAAGCATGAACAGCATGGCGAGAATCTACCGCAGCCGCGACGCGGAGGTCGAGATGGACAAGATCCTGAATGTGGGCGGCTTCAACCTCGACCGAGCGCTGGATATCGACCCCAAGTTCATGGAGCCGGAATACCCGTTTGAATGGTCGGGAATCTATCAACTGAATAGCGGGACTTGCGAATGGGTGATGGGTGAAGGTCCTGACCCGGCAATGGGGGCCGCGTTGTTGCCGCTGGCGAATAGGGGATTAGCGGCGCAGGAAGCAACACTGATGAACGCCGTATTGACCTTCTCCGAAGATGAGCAGGCTTTAGAGGCAGGCGGAATGATGCGACTTGGCAAAGGACAGTACAACCAGCTCGTGCTGAACGAAAGCGGTGAGACCGTCTTCAATTTCGCGATCCAAGAGCCGGGCTATTATATGCTGTTCACCGAACACCACCCGGATGAATTCGACGCGCTTTTGCGCGGCGCGCAGTCCCTGCTTGAACCGCTCGAGACTCGCGAGTACAAGCCCGATCATGAACATGACGAAGAGGTGACTTCCGTTGGCATCACCGTCCCCGGCGATCTCCAGTTAGAGAAGCTCAATGGCTGGCTCAGCGAGCTGCTGCGTGTGCAGGGGCCGGACATTTTCCGTATGAAAGGCGTGTTGAGCCTGCGCGGTTTGGATAAACGCTACGTATTTCAGGCGGTGCATATGCTCTTCGATGGTCGTCCTGATCGCCCCTGGGGGAACGAAGAGCGTCATAACAAGATGATCTTTATCGGGCGCAACCTGGATCGGGCGGCGCTGGAAGGCGGCTTCCGCGATTGTCTGGCCTCATGATGAGGCGCAAGAGCAAGCCCAGACCATCACAGTCATTGCTCAAGGCAAGATGGCGCGCCAACATTGACGATCATCCGATAGGGCTGGCATGGTCTCCGGATGGCAAAACCCTGGCAGTTGCCGGGGTGTCTGGACCAATCACGCTGTTTAATCGCGCGGATGGCGCGGTTCAGCATAAGCTGCCCGGTCATGCCCTCGATACGATGGCAATTTCATGGCGCAAAAACAGCCGTCTGCTCGCTAGCGTCGGGCAAGACGGCAAGGTGCGGCTCTGGGATGCCGTGTCGGGAACGCAGAGATCTGAAATGGCAGGCGGGGCGAGCTGGGTGGAGCGCGTCGCTTTCAGCCCGGTGGATGATTTGTTGGTATCAGCCGCCGGGCGCAAACTGCGCTTGTGGAACAGCAGCGGGGAATTGATGCGCGAATATCCCGATGTGAACAGCACGATTACGGACATCAAGTGGCGCCATGACGGCAAACGCTTCGCCATCTCCGCCTACAATGGAGTCCTGCTGTATGATCCTGCAGAGGTCGAGCCACTGCGCCGTTTCGAGTGGCAGGGTTCGACGCTGACATTGGAATGGAGCCCCGATGGTAAATACATCGCGACTGGCGACCAAGACTCAACTGTGCATTTCTGGATCGCCAATACCGGGCAGGACCTGCAGATGTGGGGCTATGAAACGAAGGTGCTGGAGCTGGCATGGAGCTTCAATAGCCGCTATTTGGCGACCGGCGGCGGAACTCAAGCAGTGATCTGGGATTGTTCCGGCAAGGGTCCGGAAAAGACTCGGCCGATAATGTTAGAAGGGCATCAGCACCTCATCAAGCATTTGGCATTTCAGCGCCGGGGCATGCTGCTGGCATCTGGCGGCAATGATGGTCTTCTGGCGATCTGGAAAGTCAATAAGAAGAATAGCGCTTTGCTGGCGGATGCTGTGTTCAAAGCGCCGATTGCCGGCTTGGCTTGGTCGCCGGATGATCACAAAATTGCCGTGGCGGATGAGAGTGGTATCCTGTCGGTAGCGGCGGTGCGGCGAAAGTGAGCAACATATTTCATATACAGTATAGCCCCGCGCGCCGCCTGGAAAGCCGCCCGCCGCAATGGGCTTTCATCTGTCACTGCCAAAGAACCCAGACGAACAGCGACAAGATAGTTGGCAGGGGTCTATAAGGCTTGTCCGCTACTCAAATACCGATGACGATACGGTTTGTTGGGGTGGGCACCGCGCTTTTAGGGATTCACGACACTTTTGCCACCGAGGGCACAGAGTAAATATGAGTGCACAGAGAGATTCCGGGAAATATGGCGGATGGTCGAGTAAAGGATGATCCACACGTTCCCCGATTCTGTCTGTGGTCTAAAAGTGATGCCTTTCCTCTGTGTACTCTATCAAACTCGGTGTACTCGGTGGCAAAGATGTCGAGTATTCGCCTAAACTGAGCGAGCGGCAACTGAGTCACAGTATCGGACAAGCCTTATAGGGAAACATAGTTTGGATTGCGCATGCGCCGGGCCGAGTGATTCATTTAGAGGCGAGCGCTTCTTGGCGCCGAACAATTTTGCGCGTCATACTTGGCAGCCAGCCGCTGAACTAGCTTCAAACGACCGCAATTTATGCCTGACGACTCGCCTCTGACGATGCAATACCTCGCTCTGCTCAAGCGGCAGTTGCCTAGTCTGACCTATCGCGATGCTCAATTGCTAACGTCCTACGGCCAGTTCAATCATGTCCTCTGCCTGGACGAACGCTGGATATTCCGCTTCCCCAAGAGCGCGCAGGCCGCCGCCGACCTGGCGCAGGAGTTGGCGATTTTGCCCCGCTTGCAGGGCAAGTTGCCGCTGCCGATTCCCCAGCCGCAATTCAGCGCCATCGATGAGGTCGGCGACCTGCTTTTCATGGGCTACCCCATGCTGCCCGGCCAGCCGCTTCTGCGCGAGCGCTACGCTGAGTTGCGGGCTGACGCGCTGGCGGTCGACCGCATCGCCCGCGACCTGGCGGGTTTTCTGCTGGCGCTGCACGCCATCCCCCCGTCTGATATCGGGCTGAACGACAGCCCCAAGGACGCGCGAGCGGCTTGGGCGCAATACGAGCGGGATTTTCGCCAGCAGCTATTCCCGCACATGCGGACTGAGGCGCGCCAAAAGGTTGAGCGTGATTTCGCCGCCGCGCTGAGCGATGACGACTTGTGGCGCTATGACCCTTGCCTGACGCACGGGGACTTCGGCACGGGCAATATCCTGATTCAAGCCGGGCGCGTCAGCGGCATCATCGACTTCGGCTTCTGCGGCATTGGCGATCCGGCGCAAGATTTGGGCGCCTTAATCGCCAGCTATGGCGACGACTTCGCCGAGCGGGTCTTTCGTCATTACCCGGCGCTGCGGGGGCACTTGCCGCGCGCGCGTTTCTACTGCGTCAACTACGCGCTGATCCAGGCGCTCTTCGCCCTGCGCGATGATGACACAGACGAATTCGAGGATGGCATCGCCGGCTATCGCTGAGCGCAAGAATTCAAAAGCATTCGAGCCGCTCGGGGACGAGTCAGGGCAATTGCATCAAAATGTATCTGCGAAACTTTGAACTTCATACAATCTTAATTTAACCACAGAGACACAGAGGGCACAGAGAACAGTCTTTCACTATTTTTATTGTGAATGTGCACTTCAATTTTGAAACCTGTGAGAAGCATTTTCACCCCTATGTATGTCGATACAAGAGGAGTGCTGCCAGGAAAAACTTAAACTCTGTGTTCTCTGTGCCTCTGTGGAGAAAATATTTTGATGCAATTGCCCACGCAGCCGAATGCGCCCGGCGCAACTATGCTATAATTCCTTCTAATTTGCCCAATAAGCAGAGCAAACTGACCAAGATGGCGGAAATCAGCCTGAGCGCCTACCAGGACAACTTGTCCCAACTGTCGGCGGAGAACAAACACGACCAAGTCATCGCGCATTCGCGGCACATCCTCAAGACCTATCCCAAGAACCTGCGCGCTTATCAGCAGTTGGCCGGCGCGCTCTTCGCGGCACAGCGCTGGGATGAAGCGGCTGACGTGCTGCGCCGCCTTCTGAGCGCCATGCCGCAAGACTTCGAAACCCATGCCCGGCTGGCGCAAGCCTACCAGCAGTTGCAAGCATACGAGCGGGCAATTTGGCATGCCGAGCGCGCGCTGGATCAGGAGCCTAACGACGCCGCCACAATCAGCTTGATTCGCGCGCTCTATCGCCGGCATCGCAACGAAGAAATCGACCGCCTGCAATTGACCGCCGCCGCCTTGGCGCAGCAGCATATTCGCGGCAATCTGCTGACAGAAGCGCTGGACACGCTGGACCAGGCGCTGCAGCGCAACCCCGAGCGCATCGACCTGCAGCTGCTGCGCGCGCGAACGCTCTGGCTGGATGGCCAGCGCATGGACGCCGCCGAAGCCGCCCTCGATATCCTGGAGAAACTGCCCTACGCCATCGACGCCAATCGCATCATGACCGAACTCTGGCTGGCCGAGCAGCGGCCCGCCGATGCCCAGACATACCTGCAACGTATCGAAGACCTTGATCCCTACTTGGCGCATGAGCTCGCCCTGGGCGAGGCGCCCGCCGAAAACCTCCTGATGACCGAGGAATTTGATATCAGCGACATGACTAAGCCCGAACAAGACTTAGTTGATCCCGAATGGCTGGACGGCGTTGACGAAGACACCGGCAGCCTGGACGCGATCTTGGGCTTGGACAACGAGACGGAAGCAGCGCCAGAAAGCGTCATGGGCGATCTCGACGATTTGCTCTCCGATGAGCAGATCGACCAGCTATTCAGCGAATTGGTGATTGGCGAAGCGGTGGCCGCCACCAGCCAAGCCGCGCCCGACGACGAGCTGGAGCAGGTGCTGAACGAGATGGAAGATCGCGGTTTTCTCGATCCCGCTGCGCAAGGCGCCGCCTCGCCTGTAAACGCAGCGGAAGCTGGTGACGAGCTCGAGACCTACTTGGCGCAGATGAACGCCAGCGACGATGCTTACGACGACGCTGACGAAGAAGACGCCGCGGTCGCTGGACCCGAGCCGGTTGACGCGCTTGACGACGAACTGGCAAACCTGCTGGCGGATCTGGATGCCGCCAATGACGATGACGACTGGATGGCGGAAATTCAGTCGGGCAGCCTGGCGCTGGACAACGAAAAGGAAGACCAGTCGCTGGAATACCTGGACGACTTCGAACGCGAGTGGGTCAAAGACGGCGCGGACGAAGAAGGCGGCGCGCCCTGGCTCTCGGCCGCCATGCGCGAGCAGATGGACAAAGACGAATCGGGCGAATTGGACTTGTTCGGCGCTGACGAGCAACTGCAAAGTCTGCTCAATCGGGCCTCCGATACCGAGCCGATACAGGTCAGCGATATCGAAGACTGGCTAGGCGTCGACCCTGAGCCGGATGCGGGCGCGGCCGACGACAGCGCCATCGATACGATTGATATGGACGATGAGTTGCTGCATGCGCCGCCAGCGACCTCCTGGCTGGAGGCGGACGCCGCTGACGATGACCCCAACCAGCTCAACGCCGACTTGATCGACAGCTGGCAGTCGGAGCTGGATATCGACGACGAGGACGACGACGATCCCTATGTCGACTGGCTGAGCGACGACCCCAACGAGCTTAGCGACGACCTCGGCATCTTCGCGGCGGGCGCGGACGCGTCAGACAAACTAGGCGATGAGGCGATTGCGCTGCCGCAATTCGACGGCGATTCGTCCGAGCAGGCGCGCGCCTGGGGGCTGGATGATGCCGATCAACTGGCCGACTTTGTCGAAGAGGGCGGCGCTGGCGATGGCTCGCCCGACTGGATGAACGCTGTCGTGCCCGGCTTGGACCGCGAGAACGACGCCGCCAGCGACGATCCCAATGAATACGCCCGCCCCACGGCCCCGCCGGGCAAAGAATTCGGCTGGGTCAGCGATCTTGTCGAAGAAGAAACGGGCCAGATGAAAGCCGTCGACCCGGCCGAACCCAGCGAGACGCCCTACTTTCGCTTCAGCAAGCAGCCGGCCTGGCTCTTAAACATGCAGAGCGACGCGAATGAAGGGAGCGTGGTCGCCGGTGTCAGCGCCCTCAGCCTGGACGAGGACCTTCAGGCGCTTGATCTGGATGACCTGACCTTCGACGATTATTTCAACTTTAATACGCCGACCGACAAAATGGATGTCATCAACCTCGACGAGGACACGCAGAAGCTGAGCTTCGTGGGCCTCGACTGGGACGACTATTTTGACCTGGAATCGCCGACCGAGAAAACCATCGCCATTTCGCTGGACGATAGCGCCGCGGGCTTGGAATTCGACGAATTAGGCATCGACGATGACGATTTCGATTTCGAAGGCGGGTCGGGCGCTGGCGGGCTGGATGCCGGCAGCGACCTCTTTGACGATGTCGGCTTGGGCGTCGATCCAGACGCCAAAGACGGACCCGCCTGGCTCGATTTCGATGACGCCGATTCCGAAGATCCTGATCGCCCCAGCCGCGATTCGACGCTATAATCTGATTCCATTTCACAGAGCAGCAGTTCTCTGGCAGCATGAAAGACATGCCCGATGTTTGAAGACCCTGAATTGCCTGATTTCGACTCCATGTCGCAGGAAGAGTTGATCGAGTGGCTGGAACAGCTGGCCAAAGGGCACAGCGAGCCGGCTTCCGAGTTTATCGAGCACTATAGCGGCGATGCGGACGCGAATGGCGGCGACCCGCAGGACGAATGGTCAGATTGGTTGGAGGATACCGAACCCCTGACCCCGCTGCCCGATGCCGGTTACATCGTTGACGCCGGCATTGAGGGAGATATCCCGGTTGATATGACCCTGCTGAATGATGAAGACAACGAAGACAGCGCGGCAACCGCCTCCATGGATTGGCTGGACGAGCTCACAACCGACGAAATGGGCGATGATGTGCCAGACTTCAGCGCGATGCAGCCGGGCGATCGGCCGCCGGTAGCGCTGGACGAAGGGCTGGACGAAGGGCTGGCCGCGCGCGAAGCTGATGATCCGCTGGAATGGCTGGAAGCGGCGCCGGGCGGCAACCCCGGGCATAACAACCCGCAGAACTTGCAAGATGAAGGCGACGACTTCGACGAAACCTACGAAGACGATGAACAGCTTGACGACCTGGAAGACGAAAGCCTGTATCAGACGGGCGCGGAACGCTCGCGGGAAATCCTGAATTCACTGCTGGGGTTGGTCGACCGCGAGGCGGAAAAGTTCAGCACGCAATCCATGGCGCCGGTGCCGGAAGGCGAATCCGCCAATGCGCCCGAGCCCGAAGTCCGTGCCGGCCCCGCGCCCGCTGAGACCGCCGACGATTTGACGCGCGCCTTCCTGCTGCGGGACCGGGAAGCGGATCTGGAAGCTTGGTACGCCGAAAGACTGCGGGATATCGCCTCGCCCGGCGACCGCCACAGCGAAGCGCCCCCCCGCGTCAAACCGAGCAAACTGCCGCCGCCCGGTTTGGCGGCCGCCATCAACTCCGCGCGCGGCAAGGTCAAAGCCGACGATCTGCCGGCGGCGCTGGGGTATTACGAGACGCTGTTGACCACCAGCGCCGGCTTGGAATGGGTCGTCAGCGATATGCGCGAGCTGATTGCGCAGTCGCAGTATCAGGGCGTTCCCTCGCTGCACCGTGTCCTGGGCGATGCGCTGATGCGGCAAGGGCAGCTCGACGCCGCGTTGGATGTCTACCGCCACGCGCTGTCTCTGTTTTGAGCCGCGCCCAGTACCCGTCTGCGTTACCCTACTGTATAACGATTTGTAGGGGCGAGCCTTGGCTCGCCCACCGGGCTGCCCGCCAGGCACAGCAACCTGCGAGCCACTTTCGTAGCATCTGCAATCACTCTAGTGGATGACCATGAACTGTGATTCCATAGCCAAGCTGCTGAACTGGTACCGCCACAATCAGGCCGACTTGCCCTGGCGCCGCGACCCAAGCCCCTATCAGGTCTGGCTGTCGGAAGTCATGCTGCAGCAAACGCAGGTGGAAACGGTCATCCCCTATTACCAGCGCTTCCTGGCCGCCTTCCCCAGCATCGCCGCCTTGGCCGACGCGCCGTTGGACGCTGTGCTCAAGCGCTGGGAAGGCTTGGGCTACTACAGCCGGGCGCGCAACCTGCACCGCGCCGCTCGTCTGCTGGTTGCTGAATATGACGGCGCATTGCCCAGCCAGGTTGATGATTTGCTGAAGCTGCCTGGCATCGGCCCTTACACAGCCGGCGCCATCGCCAGCATCGCCTTCGGGCGATCCGCGTCCCTGCTTGATGGCAATGTGATACGCGTCTTTACGCGCTTGCTGGACCTGCCGGATGACATCAGCAAGGGCGCGACGCGAAAGAAGCTGTGGCGCATCGCCGAGGAGTGGCTGCCGGCGCAAGGAGCGGGCGAGTACAATCAGGCGCTGATGGAGCTGGGGCAGAAAGTCTGCCGGCCCAAGAATCCGCATTGCTCCGTTTGTCCGCTGCGGGACAGTTGCCGCGCATTTGCTGCCGGTACGCAGGCGGCGCGCCCCGTCCGCAGTAAGCGCTCGCCGACGCCGCACTACGATGTGGCCGCCGGCCTCATCCGCGATGAGCAGGGTCGCCTGCTGATCGCCCAGCGCCCGCTTGAGGGTCTTCTGGGCGGCCTGTGGGAGTTCCCCGGCGGCAAACGCGAAGGGCGGGAAAGCCTGGAAGACTGCTTGCGGCGCGAGCTGCGCGAGGAGCTGGCGATCGAGGTGGAGGTGGGGCAGCGCATGGCAGTGGTCAACCATGCCTTCAGCCACTTTAAGATCACGCTGCACGCCTTTGACTGCCGCTACCGGGGCGCGCTGCCGCCTTACAGCGAGCCGCAGGCGCTTGAAGCGCTGGCCTGGGCTTGGGTGAGCGAGGCGGAGCTGGAGCAATACAGCTTTGGCAAAGCCGACCGGCAGGTGATCGCTGAATTGGCGCTCCACGGAAAACAGCCCGTAAAAAATCCTATCGCGCCCGATGGGCATATTCCGCTACAATAGCCCTGACCGACTGCGCAGGGAGGGGAGCAATGGTTTCTAAGGAATTGCTGGACGAAGTCTTGGGGCTGGATGAAGATGACAAGCTGCATTTGCTGCGGATGCTGCAGCGCGATCCAGCGTTGGCAAAATATGCGTTCGACCCAATTGGATTTCACGCCAATTATGAGGCCGCGGAAAAACTTATGGAATTGATGGAACAGGAAGAGTTGAAAAGGGAATCAAGCATCGAATAATGGCGCGATTTCCTTACAGTTCCCTGCCGTTGGTTCCAGGCAGTCTGATGCCGCGTCTTTCGCTTGTGCTTTCAAGCGGCAACCGATCGGTCCAGATTAATGGAATCATCGACACTGGCGCTCCCATTAACGTTCTGCCGTATAGGGTAGGCCAGGCCTTAGGCGCCGTATGGGAGGAGCAAGCGGTATTGGGTAACTTGGCGGGCGCTCTTGCCAATGTCGAATCACGAGCTCTCGCCGTATCAGCCTCGCAGCCGTCGATCGATGGGGCAAGCAACGTTCCATTGTGGTTCGCTTGGGCAGAAAGTGATTCAGTTCCGGTTCTTTTCGGTCAAACAAACTTCTTGATGGAGTTCAATGTTTGCTTTTATCTGTCGCAGAACTATTTTGAAGTGTGGCGGAATTAGCGGTTATGTCAGCAGACAGATTAGTGCCGCTGCGATCCGCCGGATGCGAGACTATGCCTAAATTCCTAGCGTCAGAACCGACCCATGCTTGACACACTCAAATCATTGCGCCGGCTGGTCGCCAACCTCTTCGGCGACAACGTGCCTGTGGAGCAGGCTTGGGACCGCGTCCCGCCCGAGTTGATGACGCCGCGCGAATTACTGGTGCGGCGCAGCTCCCTGATCATGCTCTGGGCCGCGCTGGTCAATCTGGTCGCGGGCTTGGCTGTCATCGCGCTGGCCGCGCGCGCGGGCAATCAAGATCCGGCGCTATTCCTCGAGCTGCAAGCGGCGCTGCTGCGCAATTTCGCCATCAGCGCGGATACGGCGGCGCTGTTGTTAGCCGCGGGCATCCTGGCCAATATGGCAATCCTGCTGATGCTGTCGGTGGTGATCCTGGCGCAAGAACTATGGACCGTCTTCAGCGCCTGGCTCCTGACCGCTTTGAATCTGGCCGCGCTATTCGCCTTCGGTTTCCTGCCGGCGCTGCTGACCATCGCGCCCTTGACGGTGGTGGGTTTGATGACGCTGGGCGACCTGCGCGCCTTTCGCCTTAACCCGGTGATGGTCAAAGAATTGCGCGGGCGTATGCGCGGCGTGCGCGGCTTCGCTATCATCTCCGTATTCCTCACGCTGATGAGCTTCTTCACGCTGCTGCTCTACCTGCTGCGCATGCCGCAGGGCGGGGTTGTTGTCACCGGCGAGTTGGGACGGCAGCTGTTCATCGGCGTGCTCTTCATTGAGTTGATGCTGATCATCTTTATCGTCCCGGCGCTGACAGCCGGCGCCATCACCAGCGAGCGCGAACGCAAGACTTACGACCTGCTGCAAACGACGTTGATCAGCAAAGCCACCTTCGTAGTCGGCAAAATGCAGTCGGCGCTGGGGTATATCGTTCTGCTGCTGCTTTCGGCGATTCCGCTGCAGAGCACAGCTTTCCTCTTCGGCGGCGTCAGCGAGCAGGAGATGCTGCTGGCGCTGCTGGTGCTGCTGGTTTCGGCGATTACGCTGGGCGCATTTGGCATGTTCTTCTCGTCCATCACCGAGCGGACGCTGGCAGCCACCATTCGCTCCTATACCGTCGCCATTGCAATTACGGTCGGCTTGCCCGTCCTGGCGCTAGTCTTGTTCCAGAACGCCTACGGCAATGTGGTCAACAATATCGCCGCCGGCGTCAGCGACAACCCCACGGTCGAGGCGACTACGATCTACCTTGATATGATCGCCACCAGCCTCAACCCAATTATGGCGACCCTGCGCTCGCAGCAGATGCTCATCGACCACCAGCAGTTGGTGACCATGCGCGTGACGCTTTCCAGCAACGGCGCCTCTATCCCGATTCTTTCGCCTTGGGTGCTGCTCACGCTGAGTTATCTGTCGGTCACGGCGCTGTTGGTGCTGGTGTCGATCCGGCGCATGGAGCGGCAGGCGGGGTAGCGCCAGTCGCCGTGCCTTCGCATTCATTCTTCACAAAAGTAAAGTCAATAAAGTAATGCAAATTTCACCAGAGCAACAATCTGTAGGGGCGACATACCATGTCGCCCGAAACCACAAATTACAGCGGCAGCGGGCGACCAGATTGGTTGCCCCTACAAGGCTAGCTTTTTCGCATGACTAACTTGGAATTACTGAGTTCTGCGTCTTCGAATACTCTGTCTGCTAAGTAGAACCAGCGCAGTAATGCGAATCCTGTTTCAAGGACGTCGTTCCTTTACCACAGTCGCTCGCAAGTCACGACTTGGCTCACACAAAATATGAAATCCTATGCTGTGTGCGTAAGGGCGAGCCGGTGGCTCGCCCCTACATATTTCGGCAGGTTTCATAAACGAGAGCACAGAGGATACACAGAGTACACCGAGTAAAGTGGTTTTGAGATTGTTTGCCGGCAACAACTTACATTAGATAGATTGTTGCCTAAATCGCGGCGTTATCGAAAAATTTATCCCTCTGTGTCCTCTGTGTATCCTCGCGAGCCTCTGTGGTGATATATTTTTTGGTGCGATTGCCCTGATGACTTAGCTGGCTCTACCTCTGTGGCGCACTGTTCTTTTGGTAAAATGACAATATATGCGGCCGTTTAAGCACAACCGGGAGACCCTGATGAGCAATCCTTTGCTGGAGATCCAAAAGCTTGGCCAGAGCGCCTGGCTCGATTACATCCATCGCGACGACCTGAACAACGGCGATCTGCAGCGCCGCATCGACGAGGAAGGCGTGCTGGGCGTGACTTCCAATCCGTCGATATTCCAAAAGGCCATCGGCGATTCGGATACCTACGACGGCGCCATTCTGACCATGCTGGATCTGGAAGCGCAGGCTATCTACGAGGCGCTGGCGATCGCAGACATCCAGAACGCCACCGACCTCTTCCGGCCGATCTACGACCGCAGCGAGGGCGGGGACGGCTATGTTAGCCTGGAAGTTTCGCCGCTGCTGGCCCGCGATACGCAGGGCACCGTCGAAGAAGCCAAGCGCCTCTTCCAAACGGTCGACCGTCCCAACTTGATGATCAAGATCCCCGCCACGCCCGAAGGCATCCCCGCTATCGAAGCCGCTATCGCCGCCGGCATCAACGTCAACGTCACGCTCATATTCGCCATAGACAATTACGAGCGTGTGGCGGAAGCCTTTGTTCGCGGGCTGGAAAAACGGCGCGCCGCCGGGGAAGACGTCACGCGCGTGGCTTCGGTGGCCAGCTTCTTCCTCAGCCGCATTGATGTCATGGTCGACCAAATCCTGGAGAACAATATCCGCGCGGCGCAAGTGCAGTCGGATACAGCGCGCATCGCCGCCAATAGGGTGCTGCTGGGCCAGACCGCCATCGCCAACGCCAAGACCGCTTATCGCTCGTTCCAGCGCATCTTCGAGGGCGAGCGCTTCGACGACTTGCGCGCGGCCGGCGCCCAGGTACAGCGCCCGCTCTGGGCCTCCACCGGCACGAAGAACCCGGCTTACTCGGACACGCTCTACGTCGACAACTTGATAGGCCCTCACACGGTCAACACCTTGCCGCCCGCCACGCTGGCCGCTTTCAAAGACCATGGCGTCGCCGCCGAGACGATTACGCAAGCCGGCGGCCAGTTCTTGCCGCCCGACGAAGTGCTCGACCGCCTGGCGGAAGTCGGCGTCGACCTGGGGCTAGTCACTTCGCGCCTGCAAGATGACGGCGTTGACGCCTTCATTGAGGCTTTCGAGACGTTGATATCACAAGTGGCGGCCAAACGCACCCTCCTGCGCAGCGGCATCATGGAGCGCGCCAAGCTGGCGCTGGGCATTTACCACGCCGCGGTCGACCGCGCGGTTGAGCGCCTGGCGGCCGATTTCGCCAATGCCCGCCTTTGGAACAAAGACGGCAGCTTGTGGAAGAATCACGGTCCCACTATGGAGAAAATCGTCGACCGGCTGGGCTGGCTCGACTTTGATACGTCCATCGACCGCGCGCGTTTGGCGGCGCTGCAAAAAAGCGTGCGCGGCGGACGTTACCGGCATGTAGTGCTGCTGGGCATGGGCGGCAGTTCGCTGGCGCCCGAGGTGCTGGCCGATACCTTTGGTCCGCAAGACGGCTTCCCGCAGTTGATCGTGCTCGACAGCACCGACCCGGCGCGCATCCGCCAGGTGGAAGCGGCGATCGACATCGAAAATACGCTATTTATCGTCGCCAGCAAATCGGGCGGCACCATCGAGACCCTGGCGCTCGATCACTACTTCTGGGGGAAGACGGGCGGCAATGGCGATCAATTCATCGTCATCACCGACCCCGGCTCCAACCTGGAGCATAGCGCGCGCAAAGCCGGCGTCCGCGATATCTTCCTCAATCCGCCGGACATTGGCGGGCGTTACAGCGCGCTCAGCTATTTTGGCTTTGTGCCAGCGGCGCTGATCGGCCTGGACCTCGACAGTTTGTGGGCCAGCGCTGATACCATGCTGGCGGCCAACCGCGAAAGCATTCCGTCGAGTTTTCACCCCGGTCTGCTGCTGGGCGCGGTCATCGGCGCGCTGGCGGGTGAGGGCCGCGACAAAGTCACCATCTACACATCGCAGTCGCTGACCAGCTTCGGCAATTGGGCGGAGCAGCTGCTGGCGGAGAGCCTGGGCAAGGAAGGCAAGGGGACGCTGCCAGTAGTTGGCGCCACCATCGGCAAACCGCATGATTATGTAACCGACCGCCTCTTCATCTACTTGCGGGTGGACAACGACCCCGATGTCGCCCAGAAGGACGCCGCAGTGCGCGCCCTGCGTGAAGCGGGCCACCCGCGCGTGACCATCCGCCTGGCCGACCGCTTCGCCATCGCCGGCGAGTTCTTCCGCTGGGAGTTCGCTACCGCCATCGCCGGCGCGCTTTTGGGCGTCAACCCCTTTGACGAGCCCAACGTCACCGAAGCCAAAGACGCTGCCAAAGCGCTGCTGCAAGTGGTCGCCGAGCAGGGCAGCCTGCCAGTCAGCGCGCCGCTGATGACCCGCGACGGGCTTGAATTGTACGCCGACGAGGTCACGCTGGAGCCGCTGCGCGAGCTTTGCCACCATCACGGCTTTGACGGCAGCGACGCCGTGCAGGTCATCGCCGCGCAGATGGCGGGCACCAACGCCGGCGATTATTTCGCCTTCCACATCTACTTCACGCCGGACGCGGACGAACTGCGCTTGATAGAGCAGATCCAGCGCCGACTGCGGCATGTGACCAAACGCGCCGTCACCATCGGCTACGGGCCGCGCTATCTGCACAGCACCGGGCAGTATCACAAAGGCGGCGGCAATAATGGCGTCTTCTGGCAGTTGACGGCCGATGCCGCGCCCGACTTGGCCATCCCCGGCCTGGACTTCAGCTTTGGCACGCTTTTCGCCGCCCAAGCCGCGGGCGACTTGCAAGCTCTGCGCAACCACGAACGCCGCGCCATCCGCCTGCATCTGACGGGCGACCGCAGTCTGGGACTGCAAAAGCTGCTGACGGCGATAGAATTTGTGGAATCACGGCGGAGGTAAGGGCTAACGCATGATGTCTACCAGGCTTGCAGTAGATCCATCAATATATCGCGCAAGTCACGACATGGCTGACACGATGCCGAACCCAAAATATTTACTGTCGGTACGGGCGAGCGGCCGGCTCGCCCATACACACAAAGAGATTATGCGGCAACGCGGGCAGCGCCCCTACAATTCGTCTTGTATTGATTTAAGCCTTACTTGATCCGGAATTTTGAGACAAAAAAACCCGCCTCGTTGGAAGCGGGTTTGATAATTGGTGACTGGACTAGTTACTCAAGCACGGTCACAGCGCTGGCCTGCATGCCGCGCCGGCCCTCAACGGCAAGGAATTCTACACGCGCGCCTTCATCAAGCGTGCGATAGCCCGAGCCCTGAATTTCCGAGTAATGTACGAACAGATCATCGCCATTTTCCTGGGAGATGAAGCCATATCCCTTTTCGGCGTTGAACCATTTGACCGTACCCTGCAAACGTTGATCCGACATGTTCTTGATACTCCTGATAGAGAAACGATTAACTGGGTTTTGCCATAGTCTTGCGTATGAGCGCATTCGCCCGACATGCCGAACGACGCGCGCGCCACGATGTGAGAATCCCGTGAGACAAGCCGAACCCGCACTCTTGTGCAGCTCCTTTGCCGCTCACGTTGCTCTCGGGGGGGACTGATGGGCGCCTACCCACGGCGCCAATGTGGAGAAAACTGATCATGTGTTCCTATTTACCACCTTGCGCCCACAGTGTATCAGCCCAAATTGCGCCTGACTAGGGCGAGTTGGCATCTCCTTGCCGCGGGCTCTGATATGGACGAATGCGCCCCGCGATTTGCGCCAGAAACCAGCCGATCAGGATGCTGTAGAGCGGCGCGACAATGGCGTAATAGCGCGGCTCGATGCCGGAAAATGTCGCCAGCAACACCAGGCAAGTCAGCAGCAGCGCGGCGACGCAGGTCAGCAGCCAGTCGCGCCGCCACAAGGCCGCGATCAGCGCCAGCGACGTCAAGAACTTGATGGCGTTCCAAGGCGTGAAGAGCAAACTGAATAGGGTGGCGCCCGGCCGCCACAGCCGGTGGCCGTTGTACAGTTTGCTTTCAGCCGATTGGAAACCAAGCTGGTTCTCGCCGCGCCAGGTTACAGTTTCAATGCGGTCGAGGTACATATAATCGAAGCGCGCTTCGGCTGGGTTCTGCGCCAGTGACGAGACGGTCGTGCCGATGACGCCTCGTAGAAATTGCCAGGGGTTGGCCGCAACCGTCTCCCACAGCAGCCCGGCCAGCAGTTCATCCACTTCGCAGGGTCCCAGATACCAATATAAGTCGGCCGGGAAGTCCGTGGCTATTGCTTCGACCAAGGCGCCGGGCTGCCCGGCCAGGAAAGCCTGCTTTTCGGCTTCGCCCAGCCACGCGCCAGGAATGCGCCACAGGGCGAACTTGGGCGAATCCAGGTAGTTGTCGCGCGGATTGGCCGATGGCAGCGCCAGCATCCTCGCGTATTCAGCGGATTGTGGCCCGTTGGCTACGCGGGGATAAACGCCCTTCTCGTGCAAGCTCTGCACCGCGCGAAAGGCCGAGATGCAGCTTAGCGACCTGAGGCCGGTGGACGGCAGGTGGATCAACTGCGTGTACGCGCCCAGGATGCCCCCGCTGATGGCGCCGACCAGGATGAATAGCGCGAATCGCTGCCGCAGCGGGATATGCCGCCAAAAGAAGAAGCTGAGGCCGAAGACCGCTACCAGCGGCGCGAAGTTCAAACGCGCCAGACTCATCAGGCCCAGCCCAAGAGCGGCGATGGCGATTAGTAAGAAGCGACGCCGCGCAGATGCCGCCCAGGCGAGCTGCGCCAGCCAAAGCGCTGCCACCGCCGTCAGCGCGATGAGCCAACCCGGCAGCAGCAGATGCGCCCATTGCAACGCGAACGGATCCAGCAATACGACCAGCGCGGTAATCAAGGCGCAACGCCGATCGAAACGCCGTCTCAGCATGTCGTAGACCATAAATGGCAGGGCGCTGTATGCCGCCATCTGCAGCAGCAAATACGCGCGATCGTCCAGCCGGCCAATGGCGCGTGTCAAGCTCCAAATCGGCGACATGATAAAAGCGTAGCCGGTGTTGTAGCGGACGTTGCCAATCAGCAGATTGCCCTCGGCCAGTTCGCCCATCATGTAGGTCTGCGCCGCTTGATTGTCATCGAAATTGGCCACCCCCAGCGGGTAGCTCAGGTACAGCAGGCTCTGGACCAGCAGGGTCGCGACGATGAGAATCAGCCAGTGGCGGCGCGCTTGCCCGGCTGACGACATATCGCGGTGTGTGATGGTTTCCATGACGCCAATTATACGCGAGGCGGCACAGTTTGCTCATGTCAGACGGACTTGGCCAAGGCAATCGCTTCAAAATGGTGGTGACAGAAACGGCGCAAATTCGAACGGAAATCGAACAGAGAGTTCACAGAGAGCGCAAAGAAAAGCAATAATGAAAGCTTACGTCATAAGTCAGGCGTGAATTTTAGAGATATTCGAAGTCTTTTGCTGCTTCTTGCCGTATTCCAGTCCAGCGACTGCTTTGATTAGTCGTCTAAACACCTAAATCTCTGTGCCCTCTGTGCCCTCTGTGTTCTCTGTGGTTAATTTTTTTTGATGCGATTGCCCTGCGGACTTGGCCAGCTCATACAAGCGTGGCGCTTGCTCGGCGATAACGGCTTCGTGGCTGCGCCATGCAAACGGCTCGCCCACGCCGCCGTATTCAAAAGCCAGGGTATCGGGCTGGCGCCACTTGCCCTGGCGGATTTGGCTGACCGCCCACTCTGTGACCTTCCAATCGCTTTCAGTCATGGCGAAATGATCCTGGCGCACACCGTGCTCGTCCGGCTCGGGTAGAATTCCCACAACGTGCAGCTCTCGCAGCGCGTGTACCGGCATGGCATTGAGATACGCTCTGACGTCTCCGCGCCCGGTGCCTTCGCAGGCGCGGATGGCATGGGCGATATCGAGCAGAAAGCCGCATCCCGAACGCCGCACGACTTCAGAGATGACCGCTGGGTCGACGACTTCCAGAACCATGTCGTCGTTCCAGCCCGGGTCAGGCGAGGGGATGTTTTCAATCACGATGTTTTCGACCGGGATATAGGCGCCCAGCGCTTCCAGATCGCCTACCGTACGCTCGATGACGGCTTCTGCAGTTATGTCCTGCGGCGACGGGAAGTCTGCCGCGCCCACCGCGAAATGTGTGTTGATGACCAGCGTATCGGTCTGGTCCAGCCAGCGACGCAGCAAGCCCGTATCAGCGGCATGCAAACGCCCGCGGCCGGCTTGCAGCGAGCAATGTACGTACACGGCGTGAAGCTCGCCGACTTTTTCGACCAGATCGGGCCAGTCGGGGCACTTGAACAGATCAACTTGTATCGCGCCAGCGCGCCAAAGTTTCTCGGCTTGCGGCGAATAATTGATGGCGAATTTCATCAGGCAGCCTCGCGGTTAAGGGCAACATCGAAATCATACACCAGCGGCGGAGCTCTTCCTCAAGGGCAATCGCATCAAAATATTTTAACCACAGAGAACACAGAGGGCACAGAGATTTAGGTGTTTAGGCGACTATTCAAAGCAGTCAATGGACTGGAATACGGCAAGAAGCATCAAAAAGCCTTCAAATGTCTCTCAAAATCACGCCTGACTTATGCTGTAAGCTTTAATTATTGCTTTTCTCTGCGCTCTCTGTGAACTCTGTGTTTGATTTTCCGTTTGCATTTGCGCCATTTCAGTCACTACCATTTTCATGCGATTGCCCTGGGTCTTCCTCAGGTCGGCTAGCCGACGGGCTGGCGGATATGTTATCATCGACTGCGATGCGCGACGCGCAAGATCTGGAATTATGACGACAATTCTGCTGATTCGGCACGCAACCAATGACTCGGTCAAGGCGGGTAGTCTGGCTGGCCGGAAGAAAGGCGTACACCTCAACGAGGAAGGGCGGGCGCAAGCCGCCGCTCTGGGGGAACGCCTGGCGCCGGCGCCGCTGGCTCAACTCTACGCCAGCCCGCTCGAGCGCACAATGGAAACAGCCTCCGCAATCGCGCGGCATCATCCTCAGCTGCAAGTGACGACTAACGCTGAAATCGGCGAAGTGGATTATGGCGACTGGCAGGGCAAATCCATCAGCGAGTTGCAGCGGCGCAAAATGTGGGACGTGGTGCAGGAGTATCCATCGCGCGCCCGCTTTCCCAATGGCGAGACGATGCGCGGCGTGCAAACCCGTATCGTCAACGCGATTGAAGCGCTGGCGCAGAAGCATCCCAACGAGATGATCGCCCTGGTCTTCCATGCCGATTTGATCAAGATGGCTTTGGCGCATTATCTGGGCATGCACCTGGATGTCTTTCAGCGCATCGTGGTGTCGCCGGCTTCGATCAGCACGCTGCAGTTGGGGCACAGCCGCCCATTCATCATCAGCGTGAACGACATCGCGCACGTCATGGCTTTGAAGCGAAATCCGCCTCCCGGCTGAGGCAGGGGAACTCATTCCGTTTTGGCGAGACTCCGCCGGCGGATGGAGGGGAAAATGAGCAACGTGATAGAACTCAATCCGGTCGATTTCATCACCATCGGCACTATCGGACCCAAGGGCCGCCGCACCTTCCATCTGCAAGCCGGCCAGGACAATCGCATCGTTTCCTTCACCATTGAAAAGGAGCAAGCGCAGGCGCTTTCGTCGGCGATTGTAGAATTGCTGGATGATATCGAAACCGACGCCGTGACCCGCACGCAAGCCGATTTCAGCCAGCTCGATATGGAATTGCGTGAACCGATTGAGCCGCTCTTCCGCATTGCGCAGCTGGGCTTGGCTTACGAATCCAACGATAACAAGATTATTCTGGTCGTCCAGGAATTTGTGCCCCAAGCCGATGAGGCCTTCTCAGAAGACGATGCAAGCGTCGCGCTGGATGACCTGGACGACATCGATGATTTGGACGAGCTGGAAGAAGCGGAAGCGCGGGAAGCCTTCAACTTGTTTGAGAGCAACGAAGGCGAGCCGCAGGTGGTGCGCATGTGGTGCACGCGCGAGCAGATGCGCGCCCTCAGCCTGCACGCCATGGACACGGTGAAGTCCGGCCGGCCCGATGCCAAGCAGAATGGGCGCATCATCTTCTATTGGACATGAATGCGCTGCCGCGGTCGGTTACAATATAAGCGGTCCGCTTAGACGCGCGACCCGGTGAGGATAGGCAATGGCTGAGTTCATCCGCCAAATGACTGTCGCAGACTACCTGGCTTTTGATGAAGCCAGCGAAATCCGCAACGAATACATCGACGGAGAACTTTACCCTATGACCGGTGGTACACGAAAACATGGACTGCTCATTTCTTATACCATCATTGTCCTAAACGATCTTTTGGCTGACAACGAGTGCGAAATATACCCCAGCGTCATGCGCGTCAGGATTGACGATACCAAGTACGTCTATCCAGATGTCAGCGTGGTCTGCGGCGAGCCCCGCTTTGCAGACGACCGCGAGGTCACGCTGCTGAATCCGACTGTAGTGGTGGAAGTGACATCGCCGTCGTCCATAGTCAACGACCTCATCAGCAAAGTAGAGTTCTATGGCGCTGTGCCCAGCATCAAAGGCTACCTCATCCTCGACCAGGAGCGGGTCTTCGCCGAGTGGTACAGTCGCGCCGAGAGCGGCTGGCGCTTGCAGCAATATTCGAGTTTGGGCGATGTAATCCCCCTGGAAGCGCTGGGATGCAGACTGCCCCTGGATCAGATTTACAGCCGAGTGCGCCTTGATCGCTGATTCTCGGTAGCGAATTAAGGACTTGCCAGAAATACTGAGGGGATTCAATCATGGCTGAAGTCATCCGCTACATGACAGTTGCAGACTACCTGGCTTTTGATGAAGCCAGCGAAATCCGCAACGAATACATCGACGGAGAACTTTATCCTATGACCGGTGGAACGAATAATCACAGCGCCATTATTGCCTATACGATTGCAGCGCTTGTAAACCTGCTGGTCGATGCTGATTGCACTGTTCGTTCAAGTGATATGCGAGTTCGAGTTGATGACACGAAGTATGTTTATCCTGATGTCAGTGTGGTCTGCGGCGAGCCCCGCTTCAGTGACGAAAACGAGGTCACGCTGCTGAATCCGACTGTAGTGGTGGAAGTGACATCGCCGTCGTCCATAGTCAACGACCACATCAGCAAAGTTGAGTTCTATGGCGCTGTGCCCAGCATCGAAGGCTACCTCATCCTCGACCAGGAGCGCGTCTTCGCCGAGAGGTACACGCGCGCGGAGAGTGGTTGGCACTTGCGGCAATTTTCGGATGTGAATGATGTGATTGCGCTGGAGCCGCTGGGCGTCGAATTGCCCTTGTCTCAAGTGTACAGTCGAGTCCTGCTTAATCGTTGATACGCTGATGCGCGCTCAGGTCAAGCAGGAGAGAATAGCGAGGACGGGCAATGGCTGAATACATCGTCCAATTGACAGTCGCAGACTACCTGGCTTTTGATGAAGCCAGCGAAATCCGCAACGAATACATCGACGGAGAACTCTATTCCATGCCCGGTGGGACAGGAAATCATAACTTCATAGTTGCAAACGTAATTATTTTGCTCGGAAATGTGCTTTCCGACCGTGACTGCCGGCTGTACGCAAGCCAAATGCGCGTCAGAATCGACGAGACCAAGTACGTCTATCCAGATGTCAGCGTGGTCTGCGGCGAATCGCGTTATGAAGATGAGAAAGAGGTCACGCTGCTGAATCCGACCGTGGTAGTAGAGGTGACATCGCCGTCGTCCATAGTCAACGACCGCATCAGCAAAGTAGAGTTCTATGGCGCAGTGCCCAGCATCGAAGGCTACCTCATCCTCGACCAGGAGCGCGTCTTTGCCGAGTGGTACACGTGCGCGGAGAGTGGTTGGCATTTGCAGCAATTTTCGGATGTGAATGATGTGATTGCGCTGGAGCCGCTGGGATGCAGCCTGCCGCTGGATCAGATTTACAGCCGAGTGCGCCTTGATCGCTGATTCTCGGTAGCGAATTAAGGACTTGCCAGAAATACTGAGGGGATACAATCATGGCTGAAGTCATCCGCTACATGACAGTCGCAGACTACCTGGCTTTTGATGAAGCCAGCGAAATCCGCAACGAATACATCGACGGAGAACTTTATCCTATGACCGGTGGCACAGGGAGTCACAGTACTGTAATCGCCTATGTAATTGGCGCGCTGATAAACGCGGTAGCCGATAGCGACTGCACAGTAAGGTCTAGCGACCTGCGCGTCAGAATCGACGAGACCAAGTACGTCTATCCTGATGCCAGCGTGGTCTGCGGCGAATCGCGTTATGAAGATGAGAAAGAGGTCACGCTGCTGAATCCGACCGTGGTAGTAGAGGTGACATCGCCGTCGTCCATAGTCAACGACCACATCAGCAAAGTAGAGTTTTATGGCGCTGTGCCCAGCATCGAAGGCTACCTCATCCTCGACCAGGAGCGCGTCTTCGCCGAGTGGTACAGTCGCGCGGAGAGTGGTTGGTACTTGCAGCAATTTTCGGATGTGAATGATGTGATTGCGCTGGAGCCGCTGGGATGCAGCCTGCCCCTGGCTCAAGTCTATCGCAAGATTGCCATAGAAGATTAAACTTTCCCCGTCCGCTTTGCGTAGGCGCTCGCCATCACGCTACAATACTCACCGTGCCCTCACTAGCCAGGTCAGCCGCCGATGAGCGTCACCCGCGTACACACCGCCCGCGCACTCGATGAACCGGTTTGCGTCGCCTTGGACGATGCGGTCGATATCATTACCAACGGCGAAATGGACGATGAAGTCGGCTTGATGCTCTGGGGCTCGAATTACACCTTCCTGGTCAACATCATCCGCGCCGATATCCGCTTGATGGCTATCTACAAACCGCGCCGAGGCGAGCGCCCGCTGTGGGATTTCCCCGATGGCACGCTTTGCAACCGCGAAACAGCCGCCTACTTGACCTCCAAAGCGCTGGGCTGGGGCATCGTCCCGCCGACCATTCTGCGCGATGGCACACGCGGCGTCGGCTCGGTCCAGCTCTTCATCGACCACGACCCGGAAGAGCACTATTACACTTTCGACAAGCCGCGCTTCCTGCTGCAATTGCAGCGGATCGCCATATTCGACGCCATCGCCAATAACGCCGATCGCAAAGGCGGGCACTGCATCATCGATGAAGACGAGCGCCTCTGGGGCATCGACCACGGCTTGACCTTCAACGCCAGCGAGAAGCTGCGCACGGTCATCTGGGACTTTGCCGGCATGCCTATCCCGCCACCGATCCTGGACGACCTGTCGGCTTTCCGCGCCAGCCTGGATGCAGACGGCGACTACGCGCGCGATATGCGCGAGCTGCTGTCCGGCATCGAGCTGCGCATGCTCAAGCTGCGCGCCGAGCGCCTGCTGGAGAGTGGGCTGTTCCCGCTGCCGGGCCCGGGGCCGAATCGCCCCTGGCCCGCGGTGTAGACTCGCGCTTTGCGTTTTCTGCAAATGATTATTCACCACAAAGACACAAAGACACAAAGGCTTGGTTTGATGTGTCTTTCCGCTCTCTTGATGCGCCGAAAGACTGCAATAGGCTTTTCGCTAAAGGGCTTTTCCTCTGTGCCCTCTGCGATCTCTGTGGTTAGATTTAATACCTTAAGCGATTGCCCCGCAGCGAGGTCTTAAGTACGCTGTCGCTTCAGCTTCCTATGCTATAATCCCTGCGCAGATCCAAGCACAGACAGGACACCGCCCATGCCCATTACCGCCCAGGGACGCTGGTTCATCGACGAAACGGGCCGCAGGCGCATCCTGCGCGGCGTCAACCTCAGCGGCGGCAGCAAAGTCCCGGCACAGCCGCCCGGCTTCACCCATTTGCCCGAGAGCCTGGACCAATCGCGCGACATCAGCTTCGTGGGCCGCCCATTCCCGCTGGATGAAGCCGACGAGCACTTCGGCCGCCTCAAGCACTGGGGGCTGGACTTCTTGCGCTTCCTCGTCACTTGGGAAGCCATCGAGCACGCTGGGCCCGGCAGCTACGACGAAGACTACCTCGACTATCTGGAAGCCCTGCTGGAGAAGGCGCATGAGCACGACATTACGCTGTTCATCGACCCGCATCAAGATGTCTGGAGTCGCTTCTCCGGCGGGGACGGCGCGCCGGCTTGGACATTTGAAGCGGCCGGCCTGGATGTGAGCAGCTTCCACCAGACTGGCGCGGCTCTGCTGCATCAAGAGCAGCCGGACGACTACCCGCATTTAATCTGGGCCAATAATTATTATCGCTTCGCCGCCTTCACCATGTTCACGCTCTTCTTCGGCGGGGCGACCTACGCGCCCGATTTGCTGGTGGACGGGCGGAATATCCAGGAATATCTGCAAGAGCGCTACATCAGCGCCTACGCTTGGGTCGCGCGGCGGCTGAAGCATTTGCCCGACGTGGTCGGCTTTGGCACGATGAATGAGCCGCATTACGGCTTGATTGGCGTGCCCGACCTGCGCAGCCTGGCGCATTTGCCCTTCCAGCGCGGGCTGATGCCGACGCCGGCCCAAGCCATCTTCCTGGCCAACGGCTACGCGCAGGACTGCGCCGATTACGGCACGCCGCTGCCCACCTTCCCGGCGCTGAATGTCGGCACGGAACGGCTCGACCCGCAGGGCGCCACAGTATGGAAGGACGGCTGCGGCGATATCTGGCGCGCGCAGGGTGTCTGGGATGTCGACAGCGCCGGCGTACCTCGCCTGCTGCGTCCGGCGCATTTCGCTCGCGCGGATTTCCGGCAGGACTTTCTCAAACCATTCACCGAGCGCTTCGCCGCTGGCATACACGCCGCCAGCCCGGGGGCGCAGATCTTCGTCGAAGCCGAGCCTTTTATGCCGCCGCCCAAGTACGACTCCAGCGAGAATCTGGTCTACGCGCCGCATTTCTACGAGGGCATGACACTTTTCACGCGGCGCTTTCACCCGCAGCTGAATTTCGATCTCAGCCGCTTCCGCCCGCTGATCGGAGAGCGCGCCATCCGCGATTATCTCAGCCGGCAGATTGGCCGCTTCCGTGATTTTGCCGACGACGCCATGGGCGATGTGCCGATTGTGCTGGGCGAGTTCGGCATCCCTTTCGATATGAATGACGGCGAAGCCTACGACAGTGGCGACTTCACGCGTCAGGCGCAGGCTCTGGATTACAACCTGCGCGCGCTGGATGACCACTTGCTGAGTTACACGCTCTGGAATTACACGCCCGACAATAGCAACGCGCGCGGCGACGGCTGGAATGGCGAAGACCTGTCCATCTTCAGCCGCGACCAGCAGACAGACCCCGCCGATGTCAATTCCGGCGGACGCGCACTGTCCGCTGTCGTCCGCCCCTACGCGCGCAAAGTCGCCGGGGAGCCACTGAGCATGCGCTTCGACCTGTCGCGCGGGCGCTTCAGTTTCCGCTTCCGCCATGACAGCTCAATCAGCGAGCCGACCGAGCTATTCGTGCCGAATGCGCAATTCCCCGACGGCTACACGGTGGAGGTCAGCGACGGCGAGTACGAGATTCTGCAAGACGAGCAGCGCGTCATCTACCGTCACAGCGAGCGCGACGAGTCGCATTCCATCCGCATCGAATCCAAGTCAGCGGCGCCGGCTGGGCTTTCGCAGCAGGACAAGTGGGCTATCGCCGGGCTGATCGCGCTGCTGCTGCTCTACTTGCTGGGGCGGGGCCGGCGGAAGCGGGCGCAAGACCCTCAGGAATGAGTTACAATTGACGAGCAAAACAAGCGCATAGTAGACTACGATATGTTAGACGATTGCTACATCCTGCTTGGCGATGCTGCAATTGAATTGGCGCAGTTGCATAGCGATTCAGTTCAGTTAGTAATTACTTCGCCACCTTACGCCGACCAACGCAAGCGCACTTATGGCGGTATCCACCCTGACGACTATGTCGAATGGTTCTTGCCAATCTCCAGCGAGCTCCTGCGAGTCCTGAATCCGCGTGGCACTTTCGTACTGAACATTAAAGAAAAGGCGGTAAATGGCGAACGCCATACCTACGTGCTCGACTTGATAAAGGCGCTACGCGAGCAAGGGTGGTTTTGGACCGAAGAATTTATCTGGCACAAGAAAAACTCTTATCCAGGCAAATGGCCCAATCGCTTTAGGGATTCTTGGGAACGGCTGCTGCAATTTAACAAGCAAAAGAAGTTCGATATGTATCAAGAAGAAGTGATGGTTCCCGTTGGTGACTGGGCAAAAGGAAGGTTGAACAATCTCAGCGACACGGACAAGATTCGGGACGAGTCCAAAGTTGAGAGCGGTTTCGGCAAAAACATATCGAACTGGGTCGGGCGCGACAGAGTTTATCCCACTAACGTTATCCACATGGCGACCGAATGCAATAATCAAGGGCATAGCGCCGTCTTCCCGCGACAGCTTCCCGAATGGTTCATCAAATTGTTTACTCGCCCCGGTGACACAGTGCTTGATCCATTTGCGGGATCAGGCACCACTTTGGTTGTCGCGCAAGAAATGAAGCGTAAGCCAATCGGCATTGAGATCGTGCCTGAATACGTTGAAGGGATAGAGGCGCGGCTTAGATACTCACAAAAGCAACTGCTATGAGGAGTGAATGAGCGACAACTTGCTGCAAGCTGTGCAGGATTATGTGGAAGCGAATATCGGCGCGTTTCACGAAAAGCGCTTGGCCACAGTGAAAAATAGAAAACTGGATGACGTCCTGAAGCGCAAGAATCCTTATCTGTTCCGGGCAAAGAACCAGACGGTTATTCAGTTGGTCTATGGCATTATGGACGCCTTTCTGTCCTCCCAGGAAGAAACCTTGTTTGGTGATTTCTTGGAAGGAGTGGCAACCTATGTCGCTTCAACGGTATTTGACGCGCGCAAGCCAAGCGTCGAGGAATTTCGCGGCATTGACCTCGTGATGCACAGGCAAGCCAAGACATACATAATTGAAATCAAATCCGGTCCGAATTGGGGGAACTCCAGCCAGGTTCAACGTATGCTGACTCATTTCAGGGAAGCCGCCGAGATTTTGCGTTCACAGTTGCCTGACCAAGATGTCGTCGCTGTGAACGGCTGTATGTACGGCAAGGATCGTAAACCTCTGAAGACCGGAAAACTCAAAGCCGCGGGCAAATCGGACCAAATCATTCGCTATTGGAAACTTTGCGGTCAAGATTTCTGGTATTTCATCTCCGACAACAAGGACTTGTATACGGAGATCATAAAGCCCCTCGGTTATCGATCCAAACAGCGCAACGGCGAGTTTCAAGAAGCCTATGACAATTTCATCAACAATCTTGTTTATGAGTTTCTGAGCAAGTATCGTAATCCAGATGGCAGTGTCGCCTGGGAGCGATTGACACGATTCGTTTCGAAAAGCGATGCTCCTGGAAAAGTCGAGGAATTGGTATCTGGCTGACGCGACAAATCAAGTTGGCTTGAGGACTGCACATGAAAATACTTCGTGTTTCCTGCTTGATGCTGCTTCTCACACTCACTGCCAGCGCCCAAGATTCTGTTGAAAGGAAAGCCCATGAACTTTGATCTCGCATCCGTAGACTACATACTGGAAACCACGCGCAGCGTACGCAAACGCCTGGACTTGACGCGCGAGGTCCCACGCGATGTCGTGGAGCGCTGCCTGGAAATCGCCATTCAGGCGCCCACCGGCAGCAACCAGCAGGGCTGGAAGTGGCTGATCGTCACGGACGCTGAGGTAAAGGCGCAGATCGGCGAGTACTACAAACGCTCCTGGTACGAGTACGCCGGCGTCGCGCCCCGCTCCGCGCCCGGGGACGAACCGTCGGCGCAGATGCAACGCGTAATCAGCTCGGCCCGCTACCTGGCCGACCACATGCACGAGGCGCCGCTGATGATTTTCCCCTGCGTGCGGGGGCGGGCTCGTGATGCCAGCCCGGGCGCCAACGCCGGACTATATGGCTCCATCATCCCGGCCGCCTGGTCGCTGATGCTGGCTCTGCGCGCGCGGGGCATCGGCGCGGCCTGGACCACGCTGCACCTCAGCTACGAGCAGGAATGCAACGACATCCTGGGCATCCCCGCTGACCATACAACCGCGGCTCTACTGCCGGCCGGCTATTTCACCGGCGAGACCTTCCGCAAAGCCGACCGCGTCCCGGCGGCGCAGCTCACTTACTGGGAGAGCTGGGGCGAGTCCTAGCGCCAATCACACCGGAGCAGTGATACCCCCCATCCTACTGCCCCTTCCCGCAATCTCTTTGGCAGGCATCCCCAATATGAGAGAAAGGGAAATTTGTAGCGTATTCGGCGGGTTGAAGTCCCTCCCTCTTTATGGGGGAGGGAGCGTAGGGTGGGGGTTAGAAAGGACATATCCGGTCAATTGTCCGGCGCCAAGCAAACGCCATGCTTGCGTTCGGCTAATTCGGTTGTATAGTAAAAGTGTCGATGCAGAGCAGTTCGCTGAACTGGCTGGAATGGCGATGGCGGCAGCAGAGCAGGGCGAAGCAATCCGTCGATATTATGCGACCGATCGCAACCTTCGCATACTGGAAGAGACCTACGCGCAATTCTGCGTCCCGCGGACCGACTTCGTCAGTTGGACGCTGGATACCATGCGCTGGAATGGCGCCGAAGCTGTGCTGGATATTGGCGTCGGCACCGGCAGCCACTACGCCCGCCTGATCCAGCAACAGCCTGACATCAGCTATTTCGCCGTCGACCTGTCCCCCTACTTGTTGTCCCAGCATCCTGGCGGCGGCCGCCTGGCTCATGGCGACGCGCTGCAGTTGCCCTACGCTGACGATTCCTTCGATGTGGTGATGGCTAATCATGCGCTTTACAACGTGGCCGATGTCGATAGCTGCCTGCGCGAAATCAAGCGCGTGCTCAAGCCCGAGGGCCGGCTGCTGGCCAGCACCGACAGCCTGCAAACCACGCCCGAGCTGCAAGTGCTCATCCGCCGCGCCATCATCTTGCTCAGCGACAATGGCGAAAAAGTGAAGCCGCTTTGCCTGCCTTGCGACGCCTTCGCGTTGGAAAACGGCACGCGGATCCTCGCCCGCCACTTTTACGCGGTGGTGCGGCACGACTTGCCCGCCGTGCTGGCTTTTGACGCGGTTGACCCGGCGCTGGACTACCTCGAAAGCATGCGCGACTTGCGCCAGCACGATCTGCCCGCCAACGTCAACTGGGACGATATGATGCTGATCATGCACCAGCAGATGGCGCAGTTGCTGCAGCTGCTGGGCAAGCTGGAAATCAATATCGGCTACGGCGCGCTGGTCGCCAGCGATTGCGGCGGATTCATCCATGATTTTGTTGCGCGCGAGCATGAGGACGCAGCAGGGCAATTGCATCAAAATGAATCTGCGAAACTATGAACATTATTCAAACTTAAATATAACCACAGAGACACAGAGGGCACAGAGAAAAGTCTTTCACATATTAATTTTGGTGAAATGCACGTCAACTTTGAACCCTGTGATAAGTATTTTCACCCATTTGTATGTCGCTACTAGAAATGTTATGCCCCGAAAAACTTAATTTCTGTGTTCTCTGTGCCTCTGTGGTGAAAAATATTTTGATGCGATTGCCCTGGCGGACGCCGCCAATTAGTGGCGCATTTCCAGCATAATTGATAATCTCCCCACTATGTCTGTACTGTCATTTGGCGAGTTGCTAATCGACTTTGTCGCGCTGGAGATGGGCGTGACGGTTGGCGCTGCTTCCGGTTTTGTCAAAGCGCCCGGTGGCGCCCCGGCCAATGTCGCCGCTGCTGTCGCCCGCCTGGGCTACCCCAGCGCCTTCATGGGCCAGGTCGGCGATGACCCCTTCGGTCGGCACTTGGCTGCGGTGCTGGCCGCCGAAAATGTGGATATCGCCGGGCTAGCCTTCTCGCGGGAAGCGCGCACCGCCCTGGCTTTTGTATCCAATACCGCCGATGGCGACCGCAGCTTTATGTTCTACCGCCATCCCTCGGCCGATATGCTGATGACCCCCGCTGATGTCAAGCGCTCCGTCATCGACGCCTGCGCCGCTTTTCATTACGGCAGCATCACCATGATTCACCAACCGGCGGCATCGGCTCTGCTGAAAGCGCTCGACCACGCGGTCGCCACGGACAAGTTCATCTCCTACGATCCCAATCTGCGCCTGCCCCTCTGGGAGAGCGCCGAGGCGGCCAAAGCGGGTATGCTTAGCGGCTTGGACTATGCCAATCTGCTGAAAATCAGCGATGAAGAATTGGTCTTCTTAACTGGCGGCGATGATGTGAGGCCGCTCTGGCGCGAGCGCATGGAGATGATCTGCGTGACGCGCGGTCCGCAAGGCGCGGTCCTGCATCTTCGTGACGGTACGATGATCGAGCACGATGGCTATGCCGTCAAAGCTGTTGATACTACCGGCGCGGGCGATGCCTTCGTGGCGGCCATGCTCATCGGCATGCTCGAAAACCGCGGCGACTGGCGCGCGCGCCTGCCGGACATTCTCGATTTCGCCAACGCCGTCGGCGCCATGACCTGCCTGCAAAAAGGCGCCATTCCTTCCCTGCCCACTATGGCGGAAGCGCGGGCTTTTCAAGAAGGAGACAGACCCCCACCCCAAACCCCTCCCCCAAGCTGAGGGAGGGGCTTTCGAACTGCGCTTCCCTCGATATGAGGGATGGGGGCGATAAAAGGAGGTTGTATGTCCAAACCAAACATCATCTTGATACTCGCCGACGATTTAGGCTATTCCGATATCGGCTGCTTCGGCGCTGAAATCGACACGCCCAATCTCGACCGCCTGGCTTCTTCGGGCGCGCGCTTCTCACAGATGTACAGTTTCGCCCGCTGCTGCCCCTCGCGGGCGGCGCTGCTGACCGGCCTGCACCCGCATCAAGCCGGCGTGGGCCACATGATGGAGGACAACGGCACACGCGCCTATCAGGGCTACCTGCGCGATGACGCCGTGACCATCGCCGAAGTGCTGAAGGGCGCGGGCTATCGCACCTGTATGTCGGGCAAGTGGCACGTGGGCGGTTTCTTGCCCGCGCGCGAGTCGGAATCTTGGCGGCCGGGCGCCCCCGGCCACCCCACGCCAACGCAACGCGGCTTCGACCGCTTCTATGGCACGCTGGCCGGCGCCGGCAGTTTCTTCCACCCCCATGCCTTAGTGGAAGACGGCGAGTTCATCAACGAATATCCCGACGACTTCTATTACACCGACGCCATCAGCGACAAAGCGGTCGACATGATTGACGAGGCGCATGGCGATGAGATGCCCTTCTTCCTGCACGTCGCCTACACCGCGCCGCACTGGCCGCTGCACGCTTTCCCCGAGGACATCGCTAAATACGAAGGCGCCTATCGCGGCGGCTGGGACCGCTTGCGGCAGCAGCGCCACGAAGAGTTAAACAGCCTGGGCTTGCTTGATCCCGCCTGGCAAATCTCCCCGCGCGACAGCGATTCTTATGCCTGGGAGGACGAGCAAAATACTGATTGGGAAGACCTGCGCATGGCCACCTACGCCGCCATGATCGACCGCATGGACCAGGGCATCGGCAAGATTTTGGCAAAGCTGGATGCGCTCGATATCACCGACGACACGCTAATCATCTTCCTGTCCGATAACGGCGGCTGCGCCGAGTACCTGGCGGAGGACGGCTGGATCAATTCCTACGTGCCCAACCTGCCCGATGGCCGCCCGGTGCGCATCGGCAACCACATCGGCATGCGCCCGGGCCCGGCCGATACCTACATGAGCTATGACTTGCCCTGGGCCAACGCCTCCAATTCACCCTTCCGCCTCTACAAACATTGGGTGCACGAAGGCGGCATCTCTTCACCCTGCGTCGTGCATTATCCCGCCTTGATTGACGAGCCGACGGTCATCCACAGCCCGATTCAGTTCATCGATGTGCTGCCGACATTCGCCGATCTGGCCGGAGCCGCTTACCCGAGCGAGTATAACGAGAACGCGATTCAGCCGGTCGAAGGCGAGAGTTTCCTGCCGGCGCTGGCCGACGGCGGCTGGCGGCGGCAGAACCCGCTCTACTGGGAGCACGAGGGCAATCGCGCCGTACGCGTCGGCGACTGGAAGCTGGTCAGCAAGCACCCGCATGACTGGGAGCTTTACCACATGATCGACGACCGCACCGAGCTGAACGATCTTAGATCCGGCGAACGCGAGCGCCTGCAAAGCATGAGCCGCCTGTACGATGCCTGGGCCGATCGCTGCGAAGTCCGCCCCTGGCCCCTGGCTTGATTGGCAGCGTCGGCGTGCCGTCCAGCTAGCGATGTAGGGGCGAGCCTTGGCTCGCCCGCCAAACGATTTCTTCTGCACTTACCGGCCTACGGTGCGCAAGGCCCGCTTGTCTCATAGTATGATTATGTTAATATCGAAACAGGCGACACTCGCTACACAAAGGGTAACTTATGTACTCAGCGCCCTTGACGATCGGCATCGAAGAAGAATATCAGTTGATCGACCCCGCCACCGGCGAATTGGCGGCTGTGGTCCAGAAACTGTTACATGACGAACGCATCCGCCAGATCGGCGACCAGGTCAAACCGGAGTTCATGCAATCGCAGATCGAGATCGGCAGCGCCATCTGCCGCAATGTGCAAGAAGCGCGCATGGAATTGCTGCGCCTGCGCCGCGAGGTGGATACAGTGGCCGAGCGCTACGGCTACGGCATCCTGGCCGCCAGTACGCATCCCTTCGCCAAATGGGAAGAGCAAGAAGCCAACCCGGGCGAGCGCTATCAAGACCTCAAAGAATACATGCAAGAGGTCGCGCGGCAGATGCTGATCTTCGGTATGCACGTGCACGTGGGCTTTGGCACAACTCCCGAACAGCTCGACTTGCTGATCGACATTCAGAATCAGTTGCGCTATTTTCTGCCGCATCTGTTGGCGTTCTCGACCAGTTCGCCCTTCTGGCACGGGCGCCCCACCGGGCTGAAGAGCTACCGCAGCATCATCTTCGAGAATCTGCCGCGCACAGGCACCGCGCCCGTTTTCGCCTCGTTCAGCGATTACACCAGCCTCATCAATACCTTCGGGCAGGTGGGCGCGCTGGGCAAAGGGCGGGGCGACGGCAAAGCCGATTACACCAAGATCTGGTGGGACAGCCGCCCGCACGAAGACTTCGGCACGCTGGAGATCCGCATTTGCGATGTCTGCACCACAGTGGACGAAGCTGTGGCGATCGCCGCGCTGGTGCAAGCCCTGGTCGCCAAGCTGATCAAGCTGCGCAACGAGAACCTCAGTTGGCGCATCTACCCCAACGAGCTCATCGCTGAGAACAAATGGCGCGCTGTGCGCTGGGGTCTGGATGGCCAGCTGATCGACTATGGCAAACGCGAGGCGGTGCCCATGCGCTTCCTGGCCAGGGAGCTGCTCGAGGTCATCGACGATGTCGTCGACGAACTGGGCTCCCGCGAGGAAATCAACACCGTCCACACCATCCTGGAAAAAGGCACCAGCTCGGATCGGCAGTTGGCAGTCTACAACCAGTGCAAAGCCGACGGCGCGACGGATGATGAGGCGCTGAAAGCGGTGGTGGACCACCTGCGCACCGAGACCCTGCGCGGCGTAAGGGATTGAATGGATAAGACTTACGATCTGCAGGACTTTAAGATTCCTGTACAGTCATCGGACTACCCTGCTTGCTCTCTTTTCGTAACTAACTCGATTGAGAGAATTGTCGACGACGCGATTAGAAGAGGTAACAATAAAATCGTCATAAATACAAATCTAAAGCTCGGGCTTCCAATGGAGAACATTAACAAAGTTGCCGGTCCTTTCGTTGAGGCGTGGGCCGTTGAAACGTTTCACGCAGTTTTTGAGGACTCAGAAAATAGATACTCGTTAATCAACGTCGAAGCGGTCAAACGTCTGCACATGGCGGACGTTATCCTTCAATTCAGGAAGCAACGCAAGTTCGAAAGTGGAGTGACTGCTGAAGTAGATGTAAAGGCAACGGCAGAGGATATCAAGTCCAGTGGAAAAAGCCCAAACATTACATCGTTTGCTCGGATACGGACGGCCTACGTAGAAGAACCGGATTACATATTTGTAATCTTGTCCTTGAAACATCGCGTTTACTCTTCCCGCAATATAGACACAGGCCTAATGGATGGAACGATGGAAGTTGTCGCTCACAATGCTTATGATTTAAAATACATTGGTTCTAAGGACTTCACCTGTAATCCGGCATTGGGAACTGGTCAAATTCAAATTCGTGACATTCATTACGTTGAACTGGAGGAGCGAACCACTTGGGAATTCTGTCAATTGCTGGATCGCAAGTACTTGCAGTCGTCGCGCCGAACGTTTGAAGATTGGCTAGGTCTCGCAACAAAGAACCAATGGATAAAGTCTGATGATTGAGCAGCAGCTTATACAAGGGGATGCACTTCTTGAACTTCCCAACCTAGCGTCGCAATCATTTGACGTCATCATTGCTGATCCGCCCTACAATCTTGGAAAAGATTATGGGAACAATCGTGACAATAAGGGTTTTGACGATTATATGAGCTTTTCGCGGAATTGGCTCGGTGAGGCATATCGGCTACTTAAGCCTCACGGGACCCTCTACGTTTTCATGGGATTTCGGTTTATTGCTTACCTATATCGTATTTTGGAACGTGAATTGGGAATGTTTTTCAATAGCTGGATTGTTTGGCACTACACTCAGGGGATTGGAAAGATCAAGGGGTTTTCCCCGCGACATGACGATATTCTGATGTTTACTAAGTCGAAGGACTTTGTCTTTAACCTTGATGCTGTTCGTGTACCACAGAAGTACTATAGGAAGCGAAACAACATGCGGGGCGCTAATCCCGGAGACGTGTGGGAGTATTCTCATGTCCATTACTGTAATGCAAATAGGCAGGCTCACCCGACCCAAAAACCGGAAGGCTTGATTGAGCGCATGGTGTTGACATCAAGTAATCCGGGAGAGTCTGTTCTCGACCCATTTTCTGGCAGTGGAACAACTCTTCGCGTTTGTCAGCAACTCCATCGAATGTGCACTGGTATAGAATTGAATCCTAACTACATTGAGATGTCGCAAGAGCGATTGCAAGGTGAGTTTACTGGTTTCGACAGCGTGGATCCACGAATGAAGCGAGTCCCCTTGGACTTGCGCAACGATTCCTTAAGACATGAGTACTTGGAGAATCATAAGCGCTGGTTCTTGAAAAATCATAGGGATACTGTGAAAGAGTTTGAAGACTCGGTCAAGAGAGTTTACTCCAAACAAAACGGTGCTAGTGATCAGTTGAAACTACTCTAGGATAGCTCTACGCTCAGGAGTCCTCCGGCGCCTTGGCTCGATTGGTCGTATAACGCATGCTCAGTTCCGGCTCCGCCATTTGCAGGCGGCGCGGCGGCAGACCCTGTATCAGCGCTTCCAAATCATCCACAACCATCTCTCCCAGATCGAACATGCCCTGCGCCACCGAGCCGGCCCGATGCGCCGATAGCAGCGCGCCCTCAGCCCCGCGTATGGGATGATCCGCCGGCAGCGGCTCCACCGGGAAGACATCGGTGGCCAGCTTGAAGCGCCCGGCCAGCACCAGCTCGGTCAGCGCGTCAAAGTCGACCACGTGCGCCCGGCTGGCCAATATCAGCACGGCGTTCCGCGGGATGAGCTCCAGCAATTTGCGCGTCAGCATGGCGCGGTTCTCGCTGGAAGGGACGGCCAGCACAAAGATGAATTGCGATGTCGACAGCAACTGCTGCAACGGCATGGGCTCTACGCCTTGCCGACGCAGATAGCCATCACCCAGCCAGGGATCGTAAGCCGATATCGTCACGCCGAAGGGCTGCAGAAGTGGGTGCAGGGCGCGGGCGATGCTGCCGTAGCCGATGAGGCCCACAGGTTGGTCGTAGAGCAGGTATGTGCTCTTGTTGCCGTCCCAAAGGTAGCGCTCGGCGCCTGCGCGCATCAGTCGGTCGCCGTAAGCGATCTCGCGGCAAGAGGCGATCGCCAAGCCCAGCGAGAACTCGGCAACTTGCCGGGCGAAACCCGGCGCCGCGCTCAAGACACGAATACGGCGGCGATAACACTCCTCGTAATCCAGCCCCCGCGGGAAGCCGCCCGAGACATCCATGATGGCGCGCAGATTCTGGGCGCGGTCCAGCACAGCCCCGTAATGCCAACCGGCGCAAATCACCGCCTCTGCTTCCGGCAACGCGCGTAAAAAATCTTCCCGGGGCATGCGCTCGTCCTTGCCCCACACCACATCAACCAGGTCATACAGGCGCCGCTGGTCTGCCGGCGAGAAAATCTCGTCCATGCGGCGGAAACTGGGATCGACAATCACTTTGCTTTTCATATTCACCTCTAAATCGAAACAGTTGTCAGGCTTGTCCGATACTGTGACTCAGTTGCCGCTCGCTCGGTTTAGGCGAATACTCGACATCTTTGCCACCGAGTACAGCGAGTTTGATAGAGTACACAGAGGAAAAGCATCCCTTTTAGACCACAGACAGAATCGGGGAACGTGTGGATCATCCTTTACTCGACCATCCGCCATATTTCCCGGAATCTCTCTGTGCACTCATATTTACTCTGTGCCCTCGGTGGCAAAAGTGTCGTGAATCCCTAAAAGCGCGGCGTCCACCCCAACAAACCGTATCGTCATCGGTATTTGAGTATTGGACAAGCCTGCTAGGTCCCACGAATCAGCTCGCTCGCCTACATGCTAGCGCAGGCGCCGGTCGTACCAGACGGGCAGCTCGCCCAGGCTAAGCGCGATGTGGATGGCGGCCGCTTGCAGGGCGGTAGAAGCCTCGGCCGGCTCCAGTACATGTACGCCCTCGGGCCGCTTTTTCTCCGCCGTCGGATCGTTGCCGGGCAGCAGCGCGTCAACAATCTTTTCGCGGTCGATCAAGAGCGACAGGAAGCTGCCGTCCAGCAAGTGCAGGTTGATCTCGCCGTGCAGGATCGTCGGCCGGCGTCCGCGCTTTTTTACGATTTCGCTGGCGTAGACCGACTGCACGCCCCCGGCTTTGATTTTCCACAGCTGTTTGTCGCCGCGCCAAGCGCCCACCGCGCGCTCCCAGGGGTTGATGAGCAAGGCGTCCGGCTCGCGCAAGATGATTATGAGTTGGCGCGCAATCGCCAGTACCAGCAGGACGGCGACCACCAGCCCCAGGTAGGGCAGCCAGGCTGGGTCGGGGATTAAGGTGCCGGCGATGGGCAAGCCCAGCTCGCTGGTCAAAGTGCCGATTGAGACCAAGACATAGACGAGCGTCCACAAGCCGTACCAGGCGATTTGCCGCAGCCGGCCCTGCAGCCAGCGCTTCTCCCGCAGCAGCCGCAATTCGCCGTCGCCGCCACTGTCTTCAGCCGGCTGCAAGCGCCACATGCCCAGATGCAGGGGCAGCTCAACCAGCGGGATCGGCTCGGGCTCCGGCTCGGCTTTGATGCCCGCTTCGTTGGACGCGAAGGGGATGCCCAGGGCTTGCGCCAGCGCCTGGCCCAGCCGCAAAGCCGTGTCTTCGTGAGTGGCGGGGTCGGGGTGCGTGAAGCGCAGGACTTCAAACCAGCGGCTTGAACGCGCCAGGGAGATCTCCGGCGACAGCGTCAAGCCCAATTGCCAGGACTCCGATTCGTTGGACCAGCCCAATACCACCTGGCCCAGGTCAGCCTCCAGGATCTCGCCCGAATCCGGCAAATCGCGGCTGGCGGCGAAGGTGGCATCGAATCGCAGCGGCGCGCCGCGCTTGGCTTCCAGCACCAGCTTGGGCTGCTCGGGATCAGCAACTTTTATCAAGCGCCAGCGATCGGGGCTGTAATCAACCAGCGAATTTTCCGATACAGCGGTACGGGTCATTTGTCAAAATCGCTTTGCATTGTCCGGCAGATTATAAGGCTTCATTATGCCAGATGCGAACAGCCAGGGCAATCGCATCAAAATATTTTAACCACAGAGGACACAGAGGGTCGCGTAGACACTGACCGCCAGCACAGAGATTTAGGTGATTAGACGACAATTCAAAGCTGTCGCTGGACTGGAATACGGCAAGAAGCACAGAAAAGACTTCAAATATCTCTCAAAATCACTTCTGACTTATAACGTAAATTCCCATTATTATTTTCTCTGCGCTCTCTGTGAACTCTGTGTTTGATTTTCCGTTCGAATTTGCGCCATTTCAGCCCCTACCATTTTGATGCGATTGCCCTGTGCGAACAGCATTTTACACTTGCAATCTCTCGCGGCGTTGGATAGAGTTAATCAAGGTTAAATGGGGAAATCGCAATAGGTCAAAGGAGATTACCATGCTGCACAGAATATTTTCCACTACATTCGCACTTGCGGTCAAACTCGTGCTGCTTGCCTTGGTTGCTGCCTTGCTTCTTTATCGTACAGATTTCCTCAGCGCGCAAGAAGGCGCAACTGAAGATTCCCCCGTTCTGCTTCCTCGCACTGCTGAAATCGAAGAGGAAGCTGACGATGAAGATGACGCGGACGGGGACGGCGCCGACCCGCCGACCGATAACGATGGCTACGACAGCCCGCCGGGCGAAGCAGATGGCCTGATCGTCTATACGATTAGACCGGGCGACACGCTCTGGCGTCTCGCCGCTAGATTGGGCATTCCCTACGCCGTGCTCAGGGAACAAACCGAGAGCCCTTCGCTCATCCACCCGGGCCAGCAATTCACCTACCGGGACGCCGACCGCATCGATTCCTCCATACCGCCCACTGACGACGATGGCACGGATAGCGACGGCTATGACACGCCGCCGCCATCGACGGATTTTGACGGCATCTCGACGCCGCTGTTCATCGACAATGATGGCCTGTACAGCGACGCCACCGACAACGATGGCATCGACACCACCGGCAACCTCACCGACAATGACGGCACGGACAGCGATGGCATCGACACCACCGGCAACCTCACTGACAATGACGGCACGGACAGCGACGGCATCGACACCACCGGCAACCTCAGCGACAACAATGATTCGGACAATGACGACAGCGATGACAGCGATGACAGCGATGACGACAGCGATTGAGCCAGGCGAACGACGTGACACTAGGCCCTACTTTGAAGCGCCGGAGTTCCCGGCTGATCCAAAGCTGCCGGAACTGCCCAAGCTCTTTGATTCGCATTGGGTTTGGCGAAACTGCCAGGCTCACTTGCCGACTGCGTACGCCGATCCGCGCCAGATTCGCATTCACCACTTCATTCATAACATCGGCAAAAGCGCCACCGTCAGCTATGAGTTGGGCTGGCCCCAAGAGCAGTATCTGCCCGCTGAATATTTCGTAGCGACGATCGCCCGCAACGGGCGTCAAACGGTCGATCGCTACCCGCTGGACCAGCGCCTGCCCGGGCTGGTCCAAGCCGCTAGTCCGGATGCGGCTCTTCGGCTGGTCAACAAACATGTGCTGAGCGTACCTGCCCGCCGCGCTCGTGTTCAGCTCATTCGCTATCGACCCGGGTATCGCGCCGTCCTGCGTCACGTTATTGGCAAAGTCAGGCTTTATGCCCGCGTGGTCAGACCTGCGGATTTTGAGCCCTTCCTCGCAGCCTACGAGCGATCGCGCCAGTCCGGCTTCACTGTGCCAGAGTTGGCCGGGCATTGGGCTGAAGGCGGTGTCATGTGGCTGACGGATGTGCAAGGGCGAAATCTGCGCTCGCTCGTCCGCAAGGGCAAAACGCCAGACCCGGATGGCTTGCTGGATCGCATCGAAAAACTGTGGCGCGGCGCTTATGGCAATGGAGGAGTCCAAGCATTCGACCTGAAGCGCGCCTACCGAAGAGCGTTGCGCGGCTTCCGGCACAACATGCGCGACTTTGACGACGCTGCCCAGATCTTGAACCCCCTGACGGCTTCACTGGATCCATTTGTCCAGGCTTGGCGTCCCTCGTCCATGGCGCATAACGACTTTTATGACGACCAGATGCTGCAACTGCGGGATGGCAGTATTGCTCTCGTCGATTTTGAGGACATCGCCCCTGGCGACCCCATGCTCGATATCGGCAATTTTCTCGCCCACCTGCGCTGGTCGGCGCAATTTGCCCGCCAGCCCCGCGCCGAAAATTGCCGCCAGTATCATGATATATTGCGCGACGCGGCTCTCGCGCGCTTTGGCTGGAACTCGCGCAGCCTGGCAAAACGAGAAGCCGTCTGCCTCTTTCGCGTTTGCACCAACGCCATAAGGCATCCAAAAGAAGACTGGAGAGAGCGATTAAACGCGGGGCTGGCGCTTGTCGCTGAGTGTCTGGGCTAAGCCGGTGTAGCGCGATTATTGCGCTCTCGCCAACGCAGGTAAATCAGCAGGCAGAATATGCCCAGCAGCGCCAGCAGAAAAGCCCCGCCCAGCGCCAGCGCGTCAGGCACATCCGCCTGGCTGACGGCCAGCGCCACCAGCCCAAAAGCGACCGAAAACAGATAGAGCAGCGCCAGCGTTTGACGCTGCGTGGCGCCCAGATCCAGGATGCGGTGGGAGACGTGATCTTTGGCGGCCAACATCAGCGGCCGGCGCTCCAGCAGGCGTGTGGCGATGGCCAGGTTGATATCAAGGACCGGCAGCGCCAGCACAAAAACCGGCACCATCCAGGTCACGTTTAAGGGCTGGGCGGCGAACTTCAGTTTGATCGCCAAAATCGCCAGCACAAAGCCCAGGGTATAGGCGCCCATATCGCCCATGAAGGTGCTGGAGGGGTTAAAGTTGTAAATCAGGAAGCCGCAGGCGCTGCCGAATATCGCCGCGGCCAGCATGCTCACCAATATCTGCCCCTGCGTCAGCGCCAGGATGAGAAAGAATGCCGAGGCAATCGCCGCTGTGCCGGCCGCCAGCCCGTCCATATTGTCGATCCAGTTGACCGCGTTGATCAGCGCGACGATCCAGAACAGCGTCAGCGGGATGTCGATCAACGGGTTGTTGAACAAACGAATCTGTATGCCAGCCAGCGTGACCAGGATGGCGGACAGGGTCATAGCCGAGAGGCGAACGCGCGGGCTGAGATGCCGCCGGTCGTCCAGGTAGCCGATGAGCGCCAGCACGGACGCGCCGGCCACGATCGCGCCCAATTCGCGCAGATGGTCGGGCGGGCTGAAGAGCAGCACCGACAGCACAAAGGCGACATATATCGCCGCGCCGCCCATTAAAGGCACATGGCGCTGGTGGATGTTGCGCCGGTTGGGCGCGGCAGTAACCCCCAGCCGCATGGCAATCTGGCGCGTCAGCGGCGTCAGGCAGAGCGAGGCGCCAAAGCCGACGATCATGATGGGGATGAATTGCAGTCTCGCGTCCATGCTACAAGTATACGACAGCCGTCTCCATGCGCATAGCTAGTGAGTACGCAGTAGCGCTGCATCACCAATCAAGCAATGCCAAAACAAGCGGGCAATTGTAGGGGCAACCAATCTGGTCAGCTGCAATTTGTGGTTTCGGGCTGTCGCCCCTACATATCGTTGCTTTAGCGAAAATTGCACGACTTACCTGATTCTATTTCTGTGCCCTCGGTGGTTATTCCCCCGCAGTGGATACAGGCTGCGCCGCTCTGCGCCATTCAAGCGACAGGCTCAGCGGACGGTGATCCGATCCAATCGCCTCGCCAACTTCGGCAGCTGTCGCCCGCAGCGAAGCGCTGTGCCAGATGTAGTCAATGCGCAAGAAGGGCTGAATCACACGCGGCAGTCCGATCGCCTCGGCCACGGGCCAGGTGCGTCCGGCGCCATTGCCCGCTTCGCGCCAGCCGTCGTGCATCCGCCCGGCGAACTCGTCGTAGATCAGCGAGGCATCACTCATGTTGAAGTCGCCGGCGACGATGTAGGGCGCCGTTTCCTGATCCAGAATCGCCAGAAAGCGGCGGATCTGCGCATTGCGGCGGCTTTCGTCGTAACGCAGCAGCGCTTCCGGCCCGATATCGGCATCGGGATTGAGCGAAGCCCGCGGCCGCAGCGGCAAGCTGAAATGCAGGGCGTAGACTGCCAAGGGGCGACCGTCCAGATTCAGCAGCAGCCGCAGCGCTTCCCGCCCGCTGTTACCGTCTTCAGGCGCCTCGATGGTCAGCACATCCCGCTGCAAGATGGCGAAGCGGGAGAAGACGCGCACGCTGCCTTCGATATGATCTTCGTGAGCGTAGACTTCGTACAAGGGCGCCAGGCGCGGGTCGTAGCCTTCGGCGGTTTCTTGCAGCACGATCACATCGGGCGCGGCGCCCAACAGCCACTCGGTAGCCCGCTCCAGCTCGGCGTTGCTGCCCTGTACGTTGAAGGAGACGACGCGGAAAGTCTCGCCGGCGGGCGGGTCAAGCGGCCGGTACATGGAGGGCAGGGCGAACCAGTACAAGCCGATGGCGAGCAGGCCGATCTGCAGCAGCACCGACCAACGCGGCGGATGGGCGCGATTGTGCTTGCGCTCTCGTTTACGCGCCGGCTGCGCCAGCCGCTTGTGGGCTTTGTCAAGGTACTCGGAACTGCCTCTGGTGACGATGATGGCGAGCGGAAAGCTGAGGACCAGCGGCATGTACAAGTAGGGCGCGAAGGTATTGGCCAGGTCGATCAGCGGGACGCCGCTCAAACGCAGCAGCCGCAAGAGCGTGAAGAGCGCCAGCAGCAGCGCGTAAGACGAAATCAGCAGGCGGAGCGGAGTGGCGATGCCGCGCAGGAAGACTTGCAGCGTGGACCAGGGCATGTCACGCCCTCGACAATCTCCAGTCGATCAGAGCAAGACCAGCGCGAAGATGACCAGGGCGATGAATAAGCCGGCCGCCAAGATGCCCATATTGCGCAAGTCGCGGATGACAAAGCCGTAATCGGCGCGCAAGTCGTCTTCCGTGACCACCTTGGTCGGGTTCGCCAGCAGATCCGCCACGTACTCGCCATCAAGCGTGCCGGCATCTTTGCGCCGTTCCAGTTGAGCCGCTTGCAAGTTGCGGCGGCGGCGTGGCGGCGCTTTGGTTGCATTGGTCGCGGAGGCGGGAGCGTCGGTCGCGGCATCTGGCGCGCTCGACTCAGCCACCCCTTGGCGCGCTTGCTCCAGCACGGTCTGCGAGATATTGGGTTTCTTGCGTCTGCGCTTCGCCATTGAGAGGGCGCTCCTGGTCCTTCGGGATTCTATGCCGCCATTATCCCAGATGACGCGGGCGCTGGCAAGCGCGTTCAATCGCGCCGCTGGGCAATCGCATCAAAATGATTCTTAAATCTATGGACCTTAACCAAACTTAAATCTAAGCACAGCGACACAGAAGTAGTTCCAAGTTAGTCATGCGAATATTGCCAAAGCAAATATCTGTAGGGGCGACATACTATGTCGCCCGAATCTTCGAGTCGCAGCGGAAGCGGGCGACCAGATTGGTCGCCCCTACAAGGCGCGCTTCTTCGCATGACTTTCTTGGTTTTACTTCTGTGCATATGTGGTGAAAATATTTTGATGCGATTGCTCTGATCGCGTCGCAGGGCAATTTGTATAACGCGGAATGGCAACGCGCAACGACGCGAGCGGGTCAGTTCAGCCGCATCCGGCGCAGACCTTGATAGGCCGGATTGCCCTGAATCTCTTTCCAGCGGATATCACCGCCATCGGTATGCCACTCGACCACGAACATGCCTTCGCTATCCTGGTAGGTGAAGGTCGGCTTTAGCCCAAGCAAAATCTGGCGCATGGTGGCGATGACATCTTTGCGCTCCTCGCCCATGCGCAAGGTGAAATACTGCCCGGCGACAAACTCAAAATAGATGGGCATGCCCTCCAGGCTGCCCTCCATCTTGATCGGCGCCTCCGCCTGGGTGCAGCTCATGAATACATTCTGCAGCCGGTTATTCCACAAGCTGTGGTTGACGCGCTCTTCAATGTAGTAGGGGCGCGCTTCCGGCGTCGAATAAAACCATTGTCGGGCGGTATTGGCCATCGTGCTCGCCTCCGCGGGCTGGGCTATTCGCAAGGCCGTCAGTGTACCAAATCATGCGGAGACTCGAAATAGGAAAATAGCCAAAACAAATTAGAACAAATGTTCTAATTCTGTGATATGATATATCAATCCTGGCGCATTCATAGAGCAGAAAGGCAGCACTGCATGAGAAAACGAGATGATCGCAGCCGACGTATTTTCGACTTCATTTGCCGTTATACCGATCAATATGGTTTCCCGCCGACCTTGGGCGAAATCGCCGCGGACGAAGGCTACAAGTCAAACTCCGGCGTCATCCGCCACCTGGACAAGCTGGAGAAATGGGGCTGGATCGAGCGCTATCATGGCAACGCGCGCAGCATTCGTATACTGCGGCGAGATCAGTCAGCGCCTAAACGTCATAGACCGAATTCTTCTCACCGATACCTTCGGCTGCGATAATCACGCGCGATTGAGGCAGAATGTAAAATTGATAAAGTTCGCCGGTTTTGAATTGCCGGGCCAAAGCCGGGTCGAGCACGCGGTAGCTCTGCAATTCTATGCGGCAGCTGTGATACAGAATGTGGTGGCGCAGCGTGGCGCTGCTCGTCCTGCCTTTGATGATGCGCACCGCTTCGGCGTCGCGGTCCAGCAGCAGTTGCTGCAAAAAGCGATTGAAGTCGCTGGTCAGATAGAGCATCGCGCCCACAACCGCCACTTCAATCGCCAGCGCCATCGGCAGCAGAATCACCCGCACGAAGGAAAGCGCCACCACGGCGAAGGTGACTAACAGCGCCAGCCAAATCAGACGGCGTATGACACGCGACACGCGCGGCTGAAAGTCGTCGATCTGCCGCTGCAGCTCGCCAAGCTGTTCGGGCCCCAGCAAGCCAAGGCGGTTATTCTTTAAGTCGCCGGGCGAGGCGGCGATGATCTGTTGGGCGGGACGGCGCATGGCGGCTTTCCGGTCGCGCTACCTGATGCAAGAGAGTGTACCAGCAAAGGCCGGCTGTCTCAAACTGGCGCCTCGCACTGGAGTGTATCAAATTCGGTTGAAATTCAATTTAACCACAAAGACACAAAGGCACAAAGCACACAAAGAATATGGCATATTTCGATTGAGTTACTCGGTGTCCTCGATGGTAAAGATTTTGTTTCAACCGAAAAGGATACATTCCCCCTCGTACTGGAGACGCTGTAGGAGCGACCAATCTGGTCGCCCGTTGTCGTGGCGGTTTCGTTTGCGGGCGAAATAATATGTCGCCCCTACGCCCTTGCCGGCGCCGGCATGGACTCGGTCAGGTAGACCGACAGTTGGTCGCGGCTATGGGCGTAGGCTTGCCGCTCCACCTCCGCCAGCAGAGCCTTGGGAATATGCCGCCACAAGATTTCCCCGAGGCGGGCCGGGTCGTCCAGAGTGGCGCGGATCTGGGCCGGATCGCATCTGAGGCGCAAGGCAAAAATCGGCAGGGTCTGGCTGATGCCGCCGGGCATGATTTGCCGCGCAACCATGTCGCGCCAGCCGCGCAGCGTGTCGTCGCTCATGAAAGGCAGCCACTCCTCCGGCTCGCAGCTCGCCAGGCTGTCCGCCTGCCAATCTTCCAGCAGCGGCTCATCGCGCTCGTCCATCACCGTGAGGATCAGGTGCAGGGCGAAGAACTTGTCCCAGCGCTCGACGCCGGGCCAATCCCGCCCCCAGAATTGCGGCCGCACCATCTTCAGCGCCCAGGCTTCGTCGGCGGCCAGGTGCGCCACATAACCGGCCAGGAAAGCCAAATGCGCTTCGTCCCGCGCCCCGCGCAGCGTCGGATGCTGGCGCAGCATCTGCCGCCAGGGCCGCTCGGTGATGGGCACGCCGTAGGTGTAGAAGTGGGTCACTTCGCGGCCGACGCCACTGGCGACGCGCGCGTCCGCCACAATGCCGCCCAGCTGAAAAGCCGGCCGCTGACGCCGCAGCAGCTCGCGATAGGGCGGGGCCAGCCGCTCGTCAGTCAGCAGGCGCTGGGCGATGCGCAGGTGGGAGAAGGGCGTGGGCATAGGGACTGATTGTAGTGTTGAATCGCCGCAATCTGTAGGGGCGATGCGCCAGGCCGCCAAAAAATCGCTGGCACTCGCTTGCAAATTTCACCAGAGCAACAAGCCTTGCAGGGGCGACAGCCCGAAACCACAAGTTGCATCGGCAGCGGGCGACCAGATTGGTCGCCCCTACAAGGCTAGATTTATCGCATGACTAACTTGGTTTTACTTCTGTGTTCTCAGTGCTTATTATTTTGCTTTGATGTCGCGCCGCGGCGGATGTCGGCAGACTGCGACAGCCCAGCCGCCCAATGCCGCAGCCCTGTGGTAGAATCGCTCAAGCTACGGTCCCGACAAGCGAGAAATCCAGGGAGCGCCTATGTACAACCCCAAAGCCCACCTCAAGCGACTGGTTGATGTCCATGCCCCCAGCGGCTACGAAGCGCCCGTGGCCGAGCTCCTGCGCGACGAATGGGCGCATCTGGTCGACGAATTCGACAGCGACCGCCTCGGCAGCCTCATCGGCATCAAACGCGGGGACGGCGAGCCGCGGCGCAAGATTATGCTGGCTGCGCACATGGACGAAATCGCCTTGATGGTGCGCCAGATCGAAGACGGCTTCCTCTATGTGCATCGCATCGCCGGCATCGACCCGCGCGTGATGCTGGCGCAGACGGTGCTGGTGCACGGGGTACGCGTGCTGCCCGGCGTGGTCGCCACCATGCCGCCGCATATGCTGAGCGCCGCCGATCGCAAGCAGTTCCTGCCGATTGACGCGCTGGTGGTGGATGTGGGTTTGCCCGCCGCCGAAGTTGAGGAGCTGATAAATGTCGGCGATCTGGTCACCATGGACAGTCCTATGATCGACCTCAAAGGGCGCCGAGCGGCCGCCAAAGCCATGGACGACCGCGCTTGCATCGCCGTGATGACCACCTGCCTGGAAATGCTGCGTAAGATGAATCACAGCTGGGATGTTTACGCCGCCGCCACCGTGCAGGAAGAAGTCGGCCTGCGCGGCGCGACCACCGCCGCCAACCACATTCAGCCTGATTGCGCCATTGCCCTGGATGTCGGTTTCGCCGAGCAGCCTGGCGTGCATCCTGGCGGCAAACTGGGGGGCGGGCCGCAGCTGGGCATCGGCGCCAACTTCCACCCGCGCATGGTGCAGCGCCTAAAAGACATCGCCGCCTGGCACGATATCAAGTGGCAGCCGGATATTATGCCCGCGCGCACCGGCACCGACGCCTGGGCTATTCAAGTCTCGCGCAGCGGCGTGCCCACCGCCCTGCTCAGCCTGCCCCTGCGCAATATGCACTCGCCCGTCGAGACGCTCGACATCAAAGACATCGAGCGCAGCGGACGCCTGCTGGCGCATTTCATCGCCGCGCTGGAAGAGGACTTCATCGACTATCTGTCATTGCTGCCGGCGCCAAGCGCAGACGAAGCGGACAATGGCTGATGGACCCCTTCTTGCAAGCGGCGCTCGACGAAGCCAAAATCGGACTGGCTGAGGGCGGCATTCCCATCGGCTCAGTGCTCGTCATTGATGGCGAGATTGTCGGGCGCGGGCATAACCGGCGCGTGCAGAGCGGCAGCCCAGTCCTGCACGCGGAGATCGACTGTCTGGAAAATGCGGGCCGCTTGAGCGCGCGCGACTATCAGCGGGCGACCCTCTACACCACGCTCTCCCCCTGCGATATGTGCAGCGGCGCCATCCTGCTCTACCAGATCCCCCGCGTTGTCATTGGCGAGAGCCGCAGCTTCAAGGGGCCCGAGGCCTATCTCGAAGCGCGCGGGGTCGCCTTGATGCGCCTGGACGATGACGAATGCTACCGGCTGATGCAGGACTTTATCCGCGCCAATCCCGCGCTGTGGAACGAAGACATCGGTGTCTAGCGCAACCGGCGGCAAGCCGCTGCCGCAGACGTGAGCGGGAAATGTATCCTTTTCGGTTGATACAGATATATACCATCGAGGACACCGAGAAATGCTAGGGCAATCGCATCAACTTATCTCAACACTAAGGTGACAAGAACTCCGAGATATATCCGAAAATATGTCAATAAAGGACTCAATGAAAAGGTGATTTTCTGCCAGATTTCATGGGCGAGCCAAGGCTCGCCCCTACAATTTGTTAGTTTGATAATAAATTCGTCATTTATGGATATTGATGCGATTGCCCTGCGAGAGCACCGAGAAACTTAATCGAGATATGCCATATTCTTTGTGTGCTTTGTGCCTTTGTGTCTTTGTGGTGAAATTGATTTTCAACCGAATTCGATACACTACCCTAGCTTGTAACGAGCTCCGATAAATGCTACCCTACAATTGTTGGAGGACAGGAAATTCTTCATGCAATTTAACGCAACAATGTCTTTGGACGGGATATTGTGGTTGCTGGTGATTATTTGGGCTGTGTGGAGCCCTTGCTGCGACAAGGTAAGCAGACTCTTCGGACGGTGGAAGAATCGAAAAACCGACATCGCTGAACTTCGTCAGCAAATGAAAGCAGTAGATTCCAAAGTAGGCGCGTCCAACCTGCGACTTGCCAGGCTTGAAGGCGTAATCTTGTCGCGTTAAGGCTTGGTTGACGCCATAGTCGAAACTGGCGCGACTGAATAAATCGGTAATATCCAAGGCTAGAAAACCCTCTACTCGTCCCGCCCTGGATGACCGTTCTCCGACAGGCGACCCTCCACTACGCCATATCCTCTGCATTGACGAGACGGCAATGACGCTGCCGTCTTGGCATGATTTTGCTGGCCATGGTTCGGCTTGCCGAGCGATAGACTCTGGCGTCGGCGCGCATTTTGGCATAGGCTTTCGCTCTTATAAGCGACGAATCCGACGAGGAGAAGCACCATGCAGCGTTTCGGACAAGTACTCGGCTTGCGGCCGGAGCATGCCGCCGACTATATCCGCCTGCACGCCGATGTCTGGCCCGGCGTCTTGAACAAGATTAAAGCATGCAATATGCGCAATTATTCCATCTTTCGTTACGGCGACTTGCTATTCGCCTATTTTGAATACATCGGCGCCGACTACGAAGCCGACATGGCCAAGATTGCGGCCGACCCGACCACGCAGGAATGGTGGGCGCTTTGCGGGCCCATGCAGCAGCCGGTTGTCGAGCGCGCCGAGGGCGAATGGTGGCATACCATCGAAGAAGTCTTCCACATGGATTAGCCGGCGCGCCCGTCTCCCTGTGAAAATGTAGGGGCGACCAATCTGGTCGCCCGCTGCCGCTGCAATTAGTTGTTTCGGGCGACATGGTATGTCGCCCCTACAGATTGTTGCTCTGGAAAAATTTCATTTCTTTGTTGGAATTACTTCTGTGCTTCTGTGGTAAAATTACGAGTCTAACGCTCGTCCCACCCTACATCACCGCCACCGTCGCATTTTCGATGAAATCCCAATCCCACTCGATGCCCAAGCCCGCCCCCGCCGGCGGATGCGCATAGCCCTCGGCGTCGATATGCACCGGGTTCTTTATGCCCAGCGACAGCAGCGAACTGGGGATCAGCGCCTCGAAGAATTCGCAGTTGGCGATGGCGCAGCAGCAATGCAGGTTGACGATTTCCAGCGCCGGATAAATCGTCGTATGCACCTCGCAGCGCATGCCAAAGGCTTCGGCTAGATGCGCCGTTTTCATCACCGCTGTGACGCCGCCCTTCCATGAAACATCGCTGCGCACGATATCGACCACGCCGCCGGCGATGCACTCGGCCGTGGAATAATGCGAGCCGGCCAGCACCTCCGTCCCGCAGATGGGGATATCCAGGTCGCGCGTCAGCTTGCGCAAGCCGTTGAAGTCGACATCGTAGAGCGGCTCTTCAAACCAATAATAATCCAGTTTCTCCAGTTCGCGGCCCATGCGCAGCGCCTCGTCGTAGTAAGTATGCGCCGTCACCGGGTCGGCCATCAGCCTAAAGGCGGGATCGTCGCCGACCGCCTCGCGGCATAGTCGATAGGCCTCCAGCGCTTCGTGGTAGTCGCCGGGCGGGTGCAGCTTGTAACCGTGGAAACCCTGCCGCTTGAAATCGATGGCTTGCTCGGCGTAATCCTGCGGCGTATCGAGGTACATTGAGCTGACATAGGTCGGCACTTTTTCGCGATAGTGCCCCAGCAGCTGATAAAGCGGCAGCTCAGCGACTTTGCCGGCGATATCCCAAAGAGCGATGTCGAAGGGACCGTAGGAGTAAATCGGCGTCAAATGCCAGTGTCGCTCGTAACGCCGAAAGTCGTGCCAGTGCCGTTCGCGCGCGAAAGGGTCCTTTCCCAGGAAAAAGGGCTTAAGCGAAGTAGCCGCGATCGATCCGGCCATCTCCGCCCCCATGCCGGCGAAGCCCATGCTGACGCCATCCACGCCCGCGTCGGTCTTCAGCGTGATCATCAGGAAGTGCAAATCGGACTTATGCGAATCGCGCAGTTCCTTCGCGCCCATGACTTCTTCCTGGTGCTTGCACAGCCGGATTTCGATATCGGTGATTTTCATGGCAAGGCTCCTGTTGAGTCGACTCAATATGGATTGTAGTGATTAATCGGCATTCGGCAAAACTACCGGGCAATCGCATCAAATAATTTTAACCACAGAGACACAGAGGGCACAGAGAACAGTCTTCCATATACAAATGTTGTGAAATTGCACTTCAATTTTGAACCCTGTGATACGCATTTTGCCCATTCGTATGTTGATACTTGAGGAGTTCTGCCTCGAAGAAACTTATACTCGGCGGCCCGAAGGCGCGGGAGACCAGCGGCGCCAGTCCTCCAGGCAACGGACAGGAGCGTTCCCGGTCAGTCCAGCGGATGAACCGGGCGAGTCAGATGACGATAAGGAAAGCGAGCCAGATTCGCGCTGCACAAGCCGGCGGTATCCATCTCGATGGCTGCGGACGCGATGGGCATGTAGGCGGCGCGGTAGGCCACGGCGGACTTCACGACGATCATGCGCTGCGACTCCGGCACGATGCCGATGTGGCGCAGTTGGGCCAGATCCAGGGGCGGCGTCTTGCGCTCGGTGAGCAGGATGTTGAGGCCGGCGACGCGCAGCCAAACGCTTCGGCCCATCTTGACGGTACTGCCATAAAACGAAGCGAAGTGATTGTCTGCTACTTCACACGCGAATACGCCGTCCGACAAAGCGCGTACCACGCCAGTGACGGTCACGGGCGGTCCGTGCCAATTGTCCGCTTTGCCGCCGACTGCAAGCGTTACCTCCGCTGCTATGCCCGCGCGCCAGCAGATATCGACCGCTTCAGCATCAGCCAGCACGATGGCGCCTTCACGAACATCGTGAGCGAGCATCGCGACCAGAGCCTCCGTACCATCGCCCGGTGTGCCGCCGCCGATGTTGTCGGCCGAATCGACCAGGATTACCGGACCCTGTTCTTGGCTGGCGGCTAAACGGACGGCCTCGTCTGGCGCGAGAAAGCTGGGCGCGGCTTCGCTGCGCAGCTCGAATAGCATGTCGCTCAATTCGTCGGCGCAGGCCGCGGCCAGTTCTGGCTGCCGGTCGGTGGTGACGATGATGCTGGGCCCGGTGAAGGGCGTGTCGGCATAGGCGAAGCCGGCCATCACCGCGATGCAGACGACCTCGTCCAGCGCTTCCAGCTCAGCTGCGCGTTTATGCACCGGCGCCAGCGGGGGAGCAGCCGTGCCTGTGCTTTGCGCCGGCAAGAGCAGAGCCGGCCGGGCGCAGGCGGCTGTCGGCAGCAGCTCCCGGCGCAGCAAGCGCGACATGATCGCGGCGGCTTCCACGCCCCGGGCGAAGGCGTCAATATGCGGGTTGCTGTCGTAAGCCAGCAGCACGTCCGCCACTTCGACCAGGCGCGGGCTGATATTGCCGTGCATATCCAGCAGGACGACTATCGGCGTCGCCTCGCCCACAAGCGCGCGCGCCTGCGCCACAATATCGCTCTCGGCGTCTAACTGACCCTCGGCCACCATCGCGCCGTGCAGTGCCAGGAGCAAGCCATCAACCGGCAGCGACTGCTCCAAGCGGGTGCGCAATTCGCTCAAGAGTTCAGCGTAGGCTGCCGCTGTGACCGTGCCGCCGGGCATGGCCGTGGCGTACAGGGTCGGCAGCAATTGCCAGCCCATTTCGGTCGCGCGCTCGATCATGCCGCCGATGCCGCTGCGTGTACCGCGCATGCCGCTGAGCATGTCGGCTCCGTAATGCAGCGATTGCGCCGCGAAATCGGCCAGGCTTGTCGCGCGCTCCATAAAGGTGTGGGTTTCGTGCAGAATGCCGCCGATGGCGATGCGCCGCGCGCCGGCCCGACCAACTGGCGACATCATCAATTCCCTATAGCAAGAATGTCGTCGGCTTCGATCAGTGGAAGCGGAGTGTCAGCGGTCATCTTTTGAATCGCGGCGCTGTCTTTGAAGCCGATGCCGGTGAGCAGGGCGACGACAGTCTCATCGCCATGCAGCCGCCCGCTTAGCCGATCTGCCCGTGCTGCCGCCCAGACGACAGCCGCCGCCGGCTCGACAAATAAGCCTTCGCGGCTAGCCAGCGCCGATTGCGCCCGGTAGGTGTCCTCATCGGCTATCGACAGCGCCCAGCCGTCCGACTCGTGAAGATCTTGCAGGACCAGGTCGCCATCCGGCGGCGATGTCAAGCTGATGCCGGATACGGCGCCGCTGCAGTTTTCGATTGGCTCGACCGGGCGGCCCGCTTGCCAAGCTTGCGTGATTGGGTCGCAGCCAAGCGGCTGCACCGCCACCATCCGCGGCAGACGCGCAATGCGCCCGGCGGCATGCCACTCTTTGAAGCCTTTCCAGATGCAGCTTATCAAACCGCCGCCGCCGACGGGCACGTAGACGACATCGGGCGCCTCGCCGTCTAGCTGCTGGCAGATTTCATAAGCGATGGTTTTAGCGCCTTCCATTGCCTGCGGGCTGTTGCTGCGCGCGGTGATGAGCATGAGCCAGTCCTTGGCGTCGCACAAGGCGGCGATATTAGCCCAAGTCGCTATCTCGGCGGCCGGTTCATAGCCCAGGCGCTTGACCGACATGACGTGCGGACCGTAGGACATAATCTGGGCGATCTTGGCCCGCGGCGCGCTTTCCAGCGTGAAGAGATAGCCGTCTACAGCCGCGCGCGCGCCATAGGCGGCCAGTGAAGCGCCGGCATTGCCCGACGAGGTGGCGGCCCAAGCGCGCCGTCCTAGCTGCCTCAGGTAAGTGATGCCGACCGATGCGATGCGGTCTTTGTAGGAGCCGGTCGGGTTGAGGCCTTCGTTCTTAAAATAGAGCTGCGGCAAATCGATGTCCGCGCCAAGCTGCGAAGATTGCACCAGCGGCGTGTCGCCTTCGCCCAGGCTGACGATATGTTTGGGGTCGGTCAATGGCAGGCGGGCGGCGTAACGCCACATGCCGGGCAGGTGAGGCTGCGGCGGGAAGGCGTCGGCGTCGTAGCGTAGGTCCAGGACGCCGCCATCGCGCGGGCAGGCCACCTTAGCTCTATCGCCGCAGATTTCGCCGCAGCTTAGGCATACCATTTGAAACATTGAGTTCAGCACCCCTTCTTTCTTGTGAAACCCCCACCCCAAACCCCTCTTGCCATCTCTATGGCAGGCATCCCATAAAGAGGGAGGGGCTTAAACGGAGCGTTGCTTCTAGGTTAGCTCGCCGTCCCTCGACGAGGGATGCCCGCCATTTCGGAAATGTATCCTTTTCGGTTGATACAGATATATACCATCGAGGACACCGAGAAATGCTAGGGCAATCGCATCAACTTATCTCAACACTAAGGCGCCAAGAACTCCGAGATATATCCGAAAATATGTCAATAAAGGACTCAATGAAAAGGTGATTTTCTGCCAGATTTCATGGGCGAGCCAAGGCTCGCCCCTACAATTTGTTAATTTGATAATAAATTCGTCATTTATGGATTTTGATGCGATTGCCCTGCGAGAGCACCGAGAAACTTAATCGAGATATGCCATATTCTTTGTGTGCTTTGTGCCTTTGTGTCTTTGTGGTGAAATTGATTTTCGTCCGAATTCGATACACTACCGCCATTTCTATGGCAAGTGGCCTTTACTCGTCTTTGGGGACAGCGCTCGCGCCGCTATTAGGCGCACATGGGGTCATCGTCTTCCCAGCGGTGGACCTTTATCGCGTCAAGTTCAGCCAGTCGGTCACGGGCGTCGAGCCACAATTGCGCCCATTCGCGCCAATCGTCCAGCACCGATTCGGGATGCAGGCGGCTCTGCGCGACGAAGCCGGGAAAGTGCGGGCGGCCGGTTGGCTGGCCGATGGGATTGTAGCGCAGATCAAAACTCCAGCGGAATTCATCGCTGTGGTTTTCCAGCGAGGCGTGTTTGCATAAGGGGTGGAAGAAGAGCACGCCGCCCGGATTTAAGGGCACCGGTATGGCTTCTTCCAATTCGATCAGCTGCTCCGGTATGCTGAGCTGCCCCGGTGTGCAATGCAGTGCCAGCCCCTCGCGATGGCTCTTGGGGACAACTTGCAAGCAACCATTTTCGACCGTGGCCTCGGTCACGGCGACCCAAGCCGTCACCAATCGCGTATCGTCAGCTTCTTCCAAGCCTACGCCGATATCCTGGTGCCACAGTGTTTTATCCAACAGCGAGTTGAATTTGTCTTGCGCGTCAACATATTTTTTGGGCGCTTTGATGCGCGCGTGCTGGATGGGGTTGGAATAAATCTCGCCGCCGATCAGCGACTCGACCGCTGACAGCATGCGCGGGCTTCTGAGCAGGTCAAAGACGGCCGGCCCCAGGTTAATCGGCGTGTCCGCGTAGACCTTGGCGTTGGGCAGGGCGATGTCGATGGCTTGCGCGTAATCCAAGCCCGCCTTGTAGACTTCGACCAGCCGCCGCTCGAAGGGCAGGTGACTATACGTTTCCGGCAGGCGTCCGTCGGCCACCCACTGCGCGCACAATTTGTCCAGCAACTGCTGATACTCGGCGATTACCGGCGCGATATCCAGGTCGTAGTCGAGCAAACCGTCGACGGCCAGAAAACCATTCTTGTTAAAATCATCAATCTGTTGCGGACTTAACATTTGGCGCCCTTTTCGAAGCCCTTGATCTCTCAACTGAATAAGCAACTTAACAACATTCTCGCGTGCGGCTCCGGCTGCGTTGCCGGCAGCACAGTCAACCAAGACTACTATACGCCAGATCGCAATTTCCTTCAACTGAATGGCGCAACCGCGACGGCGCGCCGCACGCGGCTTTACGAACGACCAGCCTCTTGGAATGGGTCAATCGAATGTTGAAACGGCTTTTCCGACCCCAAGGCGCATTTCATTCAAAGGCCGGTTTAACTGCCACGGTCGCGCCTGTACTCTACCCATATCGGCTCGTATGAATATCAACCGACTTCGATACACAACCAAGAATAGCGTCAGGCGTTGCGGGGCTGGCGCCGGCGATTGACCTCAAAAGAAAATACATCGTCGCGGGCGTAGCCACCGGTGACATCCAGCGTCATTTGCTCTTGAGCGATGAGGCCCAGGTCGAGGTCGGCGTAGATGATGGTCTCTTCGTCGTAGACTGGCTCGACCAGGTATTCGCCGTCGGGCGCGATGACGACGCTGCCGCCGTTGAGCAAGAGCGCGGCGGGGTCGTCGCCCAGGGCGGGCGGTAGGCTGAGCTCGGGCGGGAAATCGGCCACCGGCATGATGTTGCCGGCAGCCAGGACGAAGGCGCGGCCTTCAAAGGCGTAGTGGCGGCTGGCAATCAGGTGACTCTCCTTAACCGCGGGCCAAAGCGCGACATGGATGGTCTCAGCGCTGATGTGCAGGGCTTGGCGCGCGTGCGGCATCCAGTGCTCCCAGCAGACCAAAGCGCCAACGCGGCCGGCTGCCGTATCCGCCGCGCATAAGCCAGCGCCATCGCCTTGAGCCCAGACCAATTGCTCGGTGTAGGTGGGCCGCAGCTTGCGGTGGTGGTTCACGATCGAGCCGTCAGCGTCAATAGTGACGACGCTGTTGTAGAGGCTGCGATTGCCCGGGCCCGGCTTTACTTTCTCGTTGAAGCCCAGCACGAGTACGATGCCATGCCGCGCCGCACAGTCGCGCAGTTGACGCATTTGCGGGCTGTCGATTGCCAGGCTGTTGGCTACCAGACGGGCATAGAGCTGTTTGGTGGGCGGATAATCCCAGCGGGCGTAGTCTACGGCGTGGTCCAGCCAGGCCGGATAGCCGGGGAAGAAGGTCTCGCCGAATGCAGCCAACCGCGCGCCATTGGCGGCAGCTTCAGCGATGAGCGAGAGGGCTTTGGCGACGCAGGCGTCGAGGTCGTAATAGACCGGCCGCGCTTGAATCAAGGCGACGCGGACGCTGCCGCTCATGGTGGAACTTTCCCGCGCCTCGGCTCTATTCGCCGCCATTGAGCACGGCGCGTACGCGGAATTGCTCGCCGTCGCTGTCGGGCGCGTTGGCGATTACCTCGTCCAGTGTCAGCGCGGGCCCGGCTTCATCGGCGCGCATGACATTGCTCAGCGGCAAGGCGGAGGCCATAGGGTCAATGTGCGAGGTATCCAGCTCTTGCAATTTTTGAAAGTAATCCAAGATTTCGGAGAGCTGCTGCTGGTAAGCGCCGACATCCGCTTCGCTGAGCTCCAGGCGAGCCAGGTCGGCGATAGCGCGCACGTCTTCGGCCGATAACAGTGTCCCAGCCATAATTCTCTCTTCGGCAATACTTGAGACTCGTAGGCCAGAGTCTAACGCCGATCCAACCGGTTTCACAGGCTGAACTCGGCACCGGGCGGTCTCCTCAGCCGAGTGGGAAATGTATCCTTTTCGGTTGATACTGATTCTATACCATCGAGGACACCGAGAATTGCTAGGGCAATCGCATCAAATTATTTCAACACTAAGGCGCCAAGAACTCCGAGATATATCCGAAAATATGCCAATAAAGGACGCAATGAAAAGGTGATTTTCTGCCAGAATTCATGGGCGAGCCAAGGCTCGCCCCTACAATTTGTTAGTTTGAAAATAAATTCGTCATTTATGGATATTGATGTGATTGCCCGGCGAGAAATGCGAGAGCACCGAGAAACTTAATCGAGATATGCCATATTCTTTGTGTGCTTTGTGCCTTTGTGTCTTTGTGGTGAAATATAATTTCAACCGAATTCGATACACTACCGCCAAGTGTACCTGTTTGCCATCCAAGCCTAGATTTGCGATACTACAGGCATCATGCGGTTGACGAGGATAGCGTCATGGAAACGCTGACAAAGACCCGCCTAACGGTCGCCGAGTATCTGGCTTTTGAAGCGGGGAGCGAGATTAAACACGAATACATTGACGGAGAAATCTACGCTATGACTGGCGGGACAGGCAAACACAGTCGCATCGCGGCAAATATCATCGGCTCTTTTTTCGTGCTTGTAGATAATCCGGATTGCCATGTCTATACCAGCGATATGCGCGTCAAAGCGGCAGCTTCCCGCTACGTCTATCCCGACTTGAGCGTGGTTTGCGGGCAAGCCCGTCACGAGGACGATGACGAGACCTCTTTGCTGAATCCCATTTTCGTCGTCGAAGTCACCTCGCCGTCTTCAATGACCTACGACCATGGGCTAAAGCGGGAGATGTATCAACAGGTACCTTCCATAAATGGCTATCTGATTATTGACCAGCGGAGTATCAGAGCCGATCTCTATTGGCGAGTGGAGAGCGAATGGCGGATGCAAAGTTTCACAGACCGAGAGGACAGCATTCCGCTGGCGATGCTCGGCTGTGAGTTGCCGATTGCGCAAGTGTACCGTGGCATCGTTTTAACTGACTAGCAGGCTGCGTTCTCGGACACTATAAGATTTGAGAGGAAGTTATGCGCGCTACTGTAAAGCGAGAAGAAGCCTTGCGGCTGCTGAGCATCGAGCATCAGGCGGTGGAAGCGCTGATGGCCGAATTGAGCGACGAAGAAATGTCCCGCGGCGATACCATCCGGCACGGCTTGTATTACGATCAGGAGTGTTCCTTCAAGGACTTGTTGGCGCATCTGATCTGCTACGAAGTCTACACGGTCGAGGCGCTGCGCGAGTGGCAGGCTGGCCAAAAGCATTGGGCCATCGACGCGGTGAAGGACCCGCGCCGGGGCCGCGAGATCCACTACGGCGGCATCGCCGAGCGCGCGCATCTCAGCTTGGGGGAACAGTTGGAAGAGTATCGGCAGACCAGCCGCGAGCTGGAAGCAGCCATTGATTCGCTCTCCGATGCGGATTGGCGGATGGCGGCGCTCTACGCTGACGACCAGGCTACGGACTTGGGCGGCATGATCGAGGGCATCCTGGTGCTGCCGCCGCGGCCGCTGTATCGCCACCTGCCGGTGCATGTGCCCGACGCAAGCTCCTATATTCGCAGCCTGCGCTAGACACCAGGTCAGCGGTACAGCGGCCAGGGCATTCGCATCAAAGCGATAGTCAGTGAAATGGCGCAGATTCGACAGGAAGATCAAACACAGAGACCACAGAGAGCACAGAGAAAAACAATATTGAAAGCCCAATTTATAATCCACGAGAGATTTTCGATGTTATTTTGGTGATTCCTGCCATTTACCAACCCACCAAGTGCTTCCTATAGTCGTCCGAACCGCCAAATCTTTGTGGTCTCTGTGGTCTCTGTGGTTAAAATAAATTGATGCGATTGCTCTTTACAGCGGCAAGAGCGCCTCTCGCGCTAGCCGGGCTTATGCTATAATTCGCGACTGTTTAGCAAGCATACATCGCAGCTGCTGGGGGATCGCGCGATACGCTATGAGCAAATCCGGCTGCTTGGCACTACTTTTCGGCTTGGGCGCGCTGACGGTGCTGACCGGCTTGTGTTCCTTCACCAGCTTCAGCTTAGCGCAGCAAACCGTCATCGACATGAACGACTCCGGCTTTCGCGTTGACGACCCGCTTATCACCTTGCGCTGCGCAATCGCCGGGGAGTGCGAAGACAAGACGCTGGTCGACGCCGCGCAGAGTGCGCCGCTGCTGGTATTGACCTCCCTGTTCACAGCAGTACCCACTGCGACGCCTGTCCCCGCTACACCCGCCCCGCGCGCGGAAGTCGCAGCCGAGGCAACCGCTCAGCCCACAAAAGCCCCCGCCACGGCGACGGCAGTGCCCGCGCAGGAGTTGCCGCGCATCACCGACCCCCGCGCCATGAACATCCTGCTGCTGGGCATCGACCAGCGCAGCGCCGCCGACGAGCAGGGACCCTTCCGCACCGACACGATGATCTTGCTGAACATCAATCCGGCGCGCGAGACCGTGGGCGTCTTGTCCTTCCCGCGCGACTTGTGGGTGGAGATCCCCAGTTACGGCCCGGGGCGGATTAACACGGCGAATTTCCTGGGCGACGGCGATGCCTATCCCGGCGGGGGCGGTCCGGCGCTGGCGATGGAAACGATCGCCGAGAATTTCGGCATCCGCGTGGAAAAGTACCTGCTGGTCAATTTCGATGTCTTCACCACAGTCGTGGACATGCTGGCGCCGGCGGGCGTACTGGTGAACGTGACCGAGTTCATCGACGACCCAACCTACCCCGACGACTTCTACGGCACCATCCACGTCACCTTCGAGCCGGGCCAGCAGCGCATGGATGCCGAGACTTTGCTGCAGTACGCGCGGACGCGCCGCACCCAAGGCGGCGACTTTGACCGGGCGCGGCGGCAGCAGCAAGTGCTGGACGCGGTGCGGGCGGAAGTGCTGAGCGCCGGCGGCATCGTCAACTTCGTCACGCAAGCCTTCCCGCTGTGGCAAGAACTGCAGGATAACTATCGCACCAATCTGGAGTTGAACGAGATCATCGCGCTGGGCCGGCTGATGGGCAATATCGAACGCGAGGACATTCGCTATAGCGTCATCGACAACTATTATGCCTCGCTGGGCCAGACCGCCAGCGGCGAAGATGTGCTCTTCCCCGATTATGTCGCCATTCGCGATCTGATTATGCGCACCTTTTATCCGCAGTCGAAGCTGACATTGGCGGAGATTCGGGCGCGCGCGGAAGCGGAAGCGGCGCAGGTATTCGTCTACAACGGCACCAGCGTGGCCGGTTTGGCCGGCGACACGCGCGAATGGCTGTTGGCGCAGGGAGTGGGGGTCAACGGCATCAACAACGATGTGACGCGTCACCGCCAGCAGACCGAGATTCGCCAGTACGGCCGTTACACCTGGACGGCGCAATACATAGCGCAACTGATGGGCTTGCCCGAAGACCGCATCCAGCGCAGCGCCGATGGCGTCATCGCCGATGGTGTGCTGATTGCGCTGGGCGCCGACGCGCCGGCGATAATTGCTGGTTAGTCGTCGACAGCCGCTGTCATAATATACAAGTCCCGTCAGCCAGCCCGAACATCGCAGCGCCCTTGCCCAGGTGATTGCGGAAAACGTCCATTTCGTCCTAGTAAGAGCAGGATATGCTACAATAAGTGAGAAATATTTGTAGCAGGACATGGACAATGGACGCGCAGCAGCAGGCTCCAATCGCAAAATTAGTCTGGCTTGACCCCTTCAGCGGCAAAACCCTGGAACAGCCCATACGCGATGGCGACAAACTGACCATCGGCCGCTCCGCCAGCAACGACATCCAGATTGCCGAGGGGCATATCTCGCGCGAGCACGCTATCATCGCCTGTCAAGACGGTGCTTTTAAGATCGACGATGTGGGCAGCGCCAATGGCACCTTTATCAACGGCGTGCAAGTTTACGGCGAACACGGCCTGGACATCGGCGACGAAGTCCACCTCTTTGTCTCGGTGCTCAAGCTGCTATCGCCCAAAGGCAATGCGGCCACGGACGCGGCCAAGAAAGTGTCAGCCGTCGCCGGCGACCGCGCCAGCCTGCGCATCACCCGCGGGCCGCAGGCAGGGCAGATCTTCGCGCTGCTGAAAGAAGAAATGTACATCGGCCGCTCCACGCCGAGCTCCAATTGGGAAGTCGCCTTGCAAGACCCGACTGTTTCGCGTCCCCACGCCTTCCTGGTGAAAGAGCAAGACCAATGGAAGCTCTTTGACCTGGGCAGCATCAACGGCACGGCGGTCAACAATCAGCCGGTGACGGGCGGCGAAGCGCGCAAGCTGCTTGATGGCGACCGCATCATGTTCGGCGGCACGATGACCGTGTTCCACACCGGTTTTCCAGCTCAACTCGCCACAAGGCAGAAGGTCCAAAACGAGCAGACATGACAACACCAAATATCATCTTGATCATCGCCGATGACATGGGTTACGGCGATTTCGGCATTTTTAACGACCAGATTTCTTGCACGCCGCGGCTGGACGCGCTGGTGGAGCAAGGCCTCACTTTGACGCAGCACTACTCGGCGGCGCCAGTTTGCGCGCCGGCGCGGGCGGCGTTGATGACGGGCCGTTACCCGCATCGCACCGGCGGCATTGATACGTTGGAGGCGCGCGGCTTGGATCGTCTGCGGCTGGACGAGCGGACGCTGGCTGATGTGCTGGGCGGCGCGGGTTACGCGACGGCGCTCATCGGCAAGTGGCATAATGGCGCGCTGGACCCGCGCTATCACCCCACCGCGCGCGGCTACCAGGAGTTTGTTGGCTTCCAAGGCGGCTGGAATCCCTATTATCGCTATCGCCTGGACCGCAACGGGAGCATCGAATACGGCGACAAGAACCAGTATTTGACCGATGTATTCAGCGACGCCGCCCTCGATTTCATCAAGCGGAATCAGCGCGGTCCTTTCTTCCTGCAGCTGGCGTATAACGCGCCGCATTTTCCCTTGGAAGCGCCGGACGCCATCGCGCGCAAGTACGCCGATATGGGTTTCAGCCTGGGCGTCAGCCTGCTCTACGCCATGATCGAGGTGATGGACGCCGGCATCGGGCGCATCGCCGACACTCTGGACGCCTTGGGCATCGCCGACAATACCATCCTGATGTTCACCAGCGACAATGGTCCGGCGCTGGGCGATTGGAACGGCTTTTCGCAGCGGCGCTTCAACTGCAATTTCAACGGCGGCAAGGGCAATACTTACGAGGGCGGCATTCGTGTGCCCATGATCCTGCGTTGGCCGGATGGTTTGCCCGGCGGGATACGCAGCGACGCTATGGCGCATTTCACCGATTGGTACCCCACGCTGCTGAACTTGGCGGGCTTCGCCATGCCGGCGGACCGCCTCATAGATGGCGTCGATATCAGTCCGGCTTTGCGCGGCGAATCAGGCGAGGTTTACCCGCAACGTTGCTGGCAGTGGAATCGCTATACGCCGCTGGGCGAGTGCAACGCCGCCATACGCGACGGCGATTGGAAGCTGCTGCGTCCGCTGATCCCCGAAGCCATGCAGGTTAGCGCCCTGGACACCGCGCTCGACCACGCCATCAAGTATACCCCGGAGCACTTCGTCGACATCATTCGCGAGCCCGAGCCGCCGCGGACAGTGCCAGACCCGCCCGCGCCTCTGTTGTTCAACATCGCGGACGACCCCTTCGAGCGTCAGGATCTGGCCGCGCAGCAACCGCAGCGGGTTGCGGTCATGGAGCGGGAGCTGGAGCGCTGGTTTGTGGATGTGACGGGGATTTGATCCTCGCGCGTAGTTGACACAGTTCTTTTGCCACAGAGACACAGAAGTAGTTCCAAGTTAGTCATGCGAATTTTACCAAAGCAACGATCTGTAGGGGCGACATACCATGTCGCCCGAAACCACCAGGCGCAGCGGAAGCGGGCGACCAGATTGGTCGCCCCTACACGGCGCGCTTCTTGGCATGACTTTCTTGGTTTTACTGGGGCACAGACAAGGGCGACCGACATGGTCGTCCTTTCGCGTCGGATGTTAGACGGCAGCGCGGCGATGCGTTAGAGTATTGTGGTGTTTGTTCGTGTGACACTGTCGCGCGGATGACAAGCGGTACGAATAAAATATGCCGATGGGCAAACTAATTTGCCAACGCGTAACCGAGAGTACAAAGGAATTATTTATGCCAACCATAAAAGCCAATCAACTGTCCGAGACTATCGCCCAGATATTGGCCGCCGCCGGCGCGCGAGCCGACTACGCCGACATCGTAGCGGCGCACCTGGTGGACGCCAATTTAGCCGGGCACGACTCGCATGGCGTCATCCGCACGCCGCATTATGTGCGCTCAATCGAAAAGGACGATCTCAAACCAACCGCCGAGCCGGAGGTCGTCGAAGAGACGGCCTCGATGGCGCAGATCTGCGGCAATTGGACCTTTGGCCAGGTGATCGCCAAGCAAGCGACAGAGATCGCCATCGACAAAGCGCGCGCCCAGGGCGTCGGCTTGGTCTCGATGTACCACGAGGGGCATACCGGGCGCATCGGGACTTACGCCGAGATGGGCGCGGAAGCCGGCATGGCCTCGATGATTTGGGACGGCTGCATCGGCGGGCCGCGCTCGGTGGTGGTGCCGCTGAATGGCACCGGGCGCAAAATCGGCGCCAACCCCATCGCCATGGGTTTCCCCAGCGCCACCCGCGGCACGGTGCTGCTCGATTTCGCCACCTCGATTTCGGCGGCGGGCAAGGTCATGGTGGCGGTGGACAAAGGCGAGCAGCTGCCGGGCGACTGGATAGTGGATGCCGATTGGCAGCCCACTTCCGACCCGACTAAGCTCAAAGAGGGCGGCGCGCTGCGGCCGATGGGCTTGCCATACGTCGGGCACAAGGGTTACGCGCTGGCGATGATGGTCGGGCTTTTCAGCCTGATGGCGTCGCTGCGCTCGGAGAATCAGCCGCCGCTGGAAGACCGCTGGGGCACGGTGATTCTGATGATCGACATCGGGCGCTTCGGGCCGGTTGATGTCTTCCAGAAGCAAGTCGACACCGTAATCGACTTCGTGAAGACCGACCCGCTGGAGGGCGAGGTGCTGTACCCGGGCGAGGTCGAGGCGCGCAACCGGCGCCAGCGGCTGGCGCAGGGCATAGACTTGCCCGCCGCCACCTGGAGCGAGATCAGCGCCTGCGCGCAGGGGCTTGGCCTGTCCGTACCAAGCCTGTGAGCCAAAACTAAATGGTTTGTCCGGTACGGTGACTCAGCTGCCGCTCGCTCGGTTTAGGCGAATACTTGACATCTTTGCCACCGAGTTCACCGAGTTTGATAGAGTACACAGAGGATAGGCATCAATCTTAGTCCACAGACAGAATCGGCGAACCTGTGGATACTCTTTTACTCGACCATCCGCCATATTTCCCGGAATCTCTCTGTGCCCTCGGTGGCAATAGTGTCGTGACTCTCAAAATGCGCGGCGCCCACCCCAACTAATCGTAACGTCATCGGAATTTGAGTAGCGGACATGCCTTAAAGCTGCTATTTCACCGCGCCCATGGTCAAGCCGCGCACGAGGTAGCGCTGGAAGAAGAGCGCCATCAGGAAGGGCGGCAGCATCGTCACCACCGCAGCGGCGGACATATCTTCCCAGGCGACTTCGTACTGCCCGATGAAGAGTGTTAGCACGATGGTCAGCGGCTGCGAGTCGTCCGTGCGGCTGAAGATCAGCGGGATGAGGAAGTTGTTCCAGGTGGTGAGCATGGCGACCAGGAAGACCGCCACCATGCCCGGGCGCGCCAAGGGCAAGATAATGCTGTAGACCAGTCGCCAGCGGTCGGCGCCATCGACGCGGGCGGCGTCTTGAATCTCGCCGGGGATATCGCGCACGAAGGTGGTCATCATCCAGACCGCCAGCGGCAGCAGCAGCGTGACGAATATCAGCACCAGCCCCAGCAGCGTATCCAACAGATCCAGCCGCGTCATGATGAAAAACAGCGCGATAAGCGACACCCATATGGGCAGCGGCAGCATCAGCATGATGAGCAGGAAGATGGCGTTTTTGCCGCGGAATTCCATGCGGGCGAAGGCGTAACCGGCGCCGGTGGCCAGCAGCGTGACGATGGCGGCCGAAGCCACGCTGATGATGAGGCTGTTGCGCAAGCCCGAGCTCATCAAGCCGGCGGTGGGCGAGAAGCTGCCATCGCGGAACTTGGCGCCCTGGGTGAAAATCGTATGGTAGGACTCGAAGGTCGGCTCGCTGGGGAACCAGATTTTGTAGGGCTGGGCGTAAAGCTCGCGGCGGGTTGAGATGCTGCTGACCGCCACCCAGTAAATCGGCGCCAGCGCCCAGATCAGCACGACGGCGCACAGGACGTAGATGACCGCCAGGCGAATTCGCTCTTGCGCGCGCAGACCCAGGCTCATTGTTCCTGCACTCCTTGGTTGTAGACGCGCATGACGAAGATCACGCCGACAGCCAGCGACATAGCCAGGATGATATAGGACAGCGCCGCGCCCAAGCCGATGCGCAGATCACGAAATACCAGCTCGTAATTGTAGAGCATCAGCGTCTTGGTGAAGGGGTTCATGGCGCCGCCGACCGAGCTGCCCGCGGTTAGCGTCCAGACGACATCAAAGATCTGGAAAGCGGCGATGAACTCGACCACCAGGGCGATGCCAAAAGAGGGCAACAATAGCGGGATGGTGATATAGCGCACGCGATGCCAGGCGTTGGCGCCATCGACCTTGCCGGCGTCGAAGAGGTCATCGGGGATGCCCTGCAAGCCGGCTAGCAAGATGATAGTGGGGAAGGCGTAGCGCGTCCAGGTCTGCACGACGCAGACCCAATAGAGCTGATGATCCGGCTCGCGCAGCCAATACTGGTATTCGCCGATCAAGCCGAATTGATACAAGAAACCATTGAGCGCCCCGTATTCGCCGTTGAGCAGCCAGCCCCACAAGAAGCCGTTGACCACGCCCGGCAGCATCCAGGGCAGGATGGCCAGGGTGCGCACCACGCCGCGGCCAGGAAAGCGCTGGTTCAGCAGCATGGCGATGCTAAAAGCCACCGCCATTTCCAGCGGCAGGGTGATGAGCACGACTTTGAAGCTGCGCCCGGTCACTTCCCAGAATTCTTCGTCTTGGACCAGTTTGATGTAGTTGTCGAAGCCGATGGCTTTGGGCGGGCGGCGTATGCGCAGGTTGCGGTTGGTCAGGCTCTGGCCGAAGGTATCGATGGCCGGGTAGTAGATGAATAGCGCGATGAGCAACACAATCGGCGTCAGCACGACGATGACATAGCGGGAGTCGGATGAGAGGAGGCGTTTCATGTTTTGTCAGGTGATAGCATACAGTGCAAGTTTAGCATACGAAATCAATCGGATTTGTCTTTGCCAAGGTAACCGGTAACCACAACTTCTGTAGGGGCGAGCCTTGGCTCGCCCGTCAACCCGCTTGCCTCAATCGACATACAGACTATCCTCCGCCCATCTCGCTGGGTTCTCGCTGATATATCGTCTAATCTCGTTTAGCGATTTCTCGCTACGCACGATGTGATCGTAATAATTCCGTTGCCAGATACGTATACTGCGGCCGATCAGCCCGGACCAAGCGCGTCTGCTTACCGCTGCCTTGAATTGACTTATGATCGCCCCGAGCGAACCTGAGGACAATCCGTTCTTTCGCGGCGCGAGATCAGCGTGCCGGTTTTGTGCATCGCCGGATTCAAGCATTTCTTCCAAAAAAAGAAGCCCGTGCAGATGATTTGGCATCACCACGTATTGACCTAGTTGAATATTGCTGCGCGCTTGCGCCACATGCCGCCATTCCTCGCATACAATTTCGCCCACTGTGCTATGTACCAAATCGCCGTCGACTACAGCGCCGAAAAGTTTCGCCTTCTGGTGCGTGCAAATCGTAACAAAGTAGACGCCGGATTGACGGTAATCGTAGCCGGGCAGACGCATTGAGCGCCGCGACCGTGGAGAGACGATAGGATTGCGCATGTTTTCAATCATTCTGGAATGGTGGGCGAGCCAAGGCTCGCCCCTACAACCGGTTGAGTTGAGCGGTTTGGTACGCAGCGTCTCGGCCTCGGATTTCGACGTCGCCCCTACAACCAGTTGAGTTGAGCTTATCCGCAGTTGTGACGCGCATAAAGATATAGCCAGCAATCCAAGCGTCGACAACGTGGACATCAGTATTCCCGGCCTTGCGCAAATGGGCGACGCGCAGTGCGCCCGCACAAAAACGTTGGCTGATGCGGGCGACTCACAGAGTCGCCCCTACAATTACCGTATCCGTTGAAGCGTCTACTCGTACTCTTCCTTGAGCTCGTTCCACTCGGCGGCCAGCGCGTCGATGATGTCGTCAGCCGACATGCCGGTGGCCATGCCTTCCTTGATGCCTTCGCTGACGGCGGCGGCCCAGGGGCCCCACCAGAGCGTAAAGCGCGGCAGCTCGTTGGTGTGCATGCTCTGCTCGACGATGGCGTCATAGCCCTGGATCTCGCCAGCTTCGTTCAGCGCGCTGCTGATCGAAATCCGCGAGGGATAGAGGCCGAAAGCGTTCCAGATATCGGTCATGTTCTGGTCGCCGACATACCACTTGACAAACTCCCAGGCTGCTTCCACATTTTCGCTATCGACCGAGATGCCGATGCCGGCGGGGAAGCTCCAGGTATTGCCGACTTCGGGCAGGACCATGTACTCGACATTGGGCGCTTGCATGGACGATTCGGCGTTGCCGCGTACAACCGAGCCCTGCCAGCCCTGGTGGAAGACGCCGACGCCGCTCCAGAAGAGCGCGTGCTGATTGATGCTGCCGGCCAGAATTTCGGGGCTGATCAGCTCGTCATCGAACCAGGTCTTGAGCATCGCCATGGCTTCACGGGCTTTGCTGTCTTCATCGGCGAAGACCGGGTTGAGATCGTCATCAAACATAGGGTCGCCCATGCTCAGGGCGATCAGCCACCAGGACCAGTTGATGGCGCCCATGGCGATGGGATTGTCATCCAGGCCAGCATCGCGGATGGCCCGCGCCTGCTCGTCCAGCTCGGCCCAGGTGGTGGGCGCGGCGTCAAAGCCGGCCTCGGCCAAGGTGGCGGCGTTGTAGTCCATCATTACCAACTGCAGGTAAGTCGGAATGGCCATAACGTCGCCGTCGACTGTCCAGAAATCTAGCTTCTCGAAATCGTCGGCATCCAGGTCGCTCATCCCCAGCAGGTCGTTAAGCGGCAGCATATTACCGGTAGCGACGACGTTGGACGGGCCCTCTTCGGTGATGAAGATCACATCGGCGGGCGCTTCGCCGGCGGCGGCCGAGACTTGCACGCGGCTATAGAGATCGGCCATCTGCACCGATTGAATCTCAACGGTGATGCCGCTCTCTTCCATAAAAGCGTTTAGCGAATCTTCGCTGGGCGGCACGCCCCAGGGCGGCGCCAGGAAGGAGATGGTGCTGTCCTGCGCCTGCCCAGCGAAGCCGAGGCTAAGCAGAAAGACCAGTAGAACAAGGCTAATAATGCGTTTGTGCAGCTTCATGTTGGGGTTCCCCTCTCAGCTTGTATCTATCACAGATTCTACGCGACAAGCCGCGTCGACGCAAACTTGCGCCTGCTTGGGTGGGTCTAATTCTGTAGAAATGTTTCTCTTTACGAACACCACACATATTTCATCCCAGACGCTCGCAAGTCTTGGCTTGGCTCACACAGAATAGGAAATCCAATGCTGTGTGCGTAAGCGCTAGCCGACGACTCGCCCATTGATGACATGGCTTCGCAATTTCGGGCGTTGATTGGCGCAGGTTTCATGTCCACAGAATTAGACACTCACCGGAGCGGGGCATGGCGAATATCGAGGACATATAATCTTCGCCAAGTAGACATGAAAATTCCGTGCCTTCCTATATTGTCAACCCTTGTAAGGCTTGTCCGATACTGTGTCTCAGTTGCCGCTCGCTCAGTTTAGGCGAATACTCGACATCTTTGCCACCGAGTACACCGAGTTTGATAGAGTACACAGAGGAAAGGCATCACTTTTAGACCACAGACAGAATCGGGGAACGTGTGGATCATCCTTTACTCGACCATCCGCCATATTTCCCGGAATCTCTCTGTGCACTCATATTTACTCTGTGCCCTCGGTGGCAAAAGTGTCGTGAATCCCTAAAAGCGCGGCGCCCACCCCAACAAACCGTATCGTCATCGGTATTTGAGTAGCGGACAAGCCTTGTAACGGCGCTGCCCTCGTTTCCACATAGCCTCGTTGTGCGTATGGACGAGCCGGCGGCTCTCCCGTAAAGACAGTCAATTTCCTTGGATTCGGCACTATGTGTGAGCCAAGTCCTGAGTTGCGTGCCGCTAGGGTGAAATCCCCAACCGCACCGGCGCCAGGCCCGCAACGCCTGACGCTATTCTTGCGTAATGAACTTTAGTGCGGTTACCATAGAAGCTCGTATCATGGATGCTGTGGTTTTCGTAATAGTGTCTAATTTATGACAGACGACTCACGCAATGGAAAAGATACAGAATGAAAGTTGCTGACGCAGTTGCCAAGGTTCTCAAAGCGGAAGGCGTGGAGTATCTATTCGCCTATCCGGTCAACCCGCTGATAGAAGCCGCGGCGAAATTGGACATCCGGCCCATAATCGTCAGGCAGGAACGCATTGGGCTGCACATGGCGGATGCCGTCAGCCGGCTGACCTCCGGTGAAAAAATTGGCGTATTTTGTATGCAGAGCGGTCCCGGCTCCGAAAATGCCTTTGGCGGCGTCGCGCAAGCCTATGGCGATTCCTCGCCGATTGTCGTGCTGCCGGGCGGCTATTCCAGGCAGCTCGCCCAAATCCAGCCGAATTTCAGCTCCGCGCTGAATTATCGGCATGTCACGAAATCCTGCGAACAGGTCACAACGGCCGAAGCGGTCCCGGAAGCGATGCGGCGCGCCTTTACCCAAGTCCGCAACGGCAGGCCGCGCCCGGTATTGGTGGAATTCCCCTCTGATATATTTGCTGAGGAGATCCCCGATTCCTTTGAGCCGACGCCGGCGCCGACACTGCGCTACGGTCCCGACCGCGCCGCGATAGAAGCCGCTGCCGAGGCGCTGCTGGCTGCCGAGCGCCCGGTCATCTATGCCGGGCAGGGCGTGCATTACGCGCGAGCCTGGGACGCGCTCAAAGAACTTGCCGAGCTGCTCGGCGCAGCGGTGACGACGAGTTTGGGCGGCAAAAGCGCCTTCCCGGAAGATCATCGCCTGGCTTTGGGTTCCGGCGGGCGGGCAATCCCGAAAACAGTACATCACTTCCTGCAAAAGGCGGATCTCATTTTTGGCATCGGCTGCAGCTTCACGCGGACCGCCTTTGGCGTCAGGATCCCCGCCGGCAAACGCATTATTCACGCCACGCTAGATCCAGCCGACATCAACAAAGATGTGCCGGTTGATCTGGCGCTTGTTGGCGATGCCGGTCTGATTCTGGAGGCTTTGGTAGCGGCTGTCCGCGAGCGCACTGGGGGCGCGTCTGAAGAGCGCGCTGCCGCCGTCGCTGAAGAAATCAGCGTGATAAAGTCTGAATGGCTTGAGCAATGGCTGCCCAAGCTGGCATCGGACGAGGCGCCGATCTCGCCCTATCGCGTCATTTGGGATTTGCTGCACACAGTCGATATCAAGAACACGATTGTTACGCACGATGCCGGCAGCCCGCGCGATCAAATGTCGCCCTTCTGGCAGTCCATCGCGCCGCTGACCTACATTGGCTGGGGCAAGACGACCCAGCTTGGTTATGGCCTCGGGCTGGCGATGGGTGCGAAACTTGCCCGCCCGGGGGCGCTTTGTGTTAATGTATGGGGGGATGCCGCTATCGGTTTCACGGGAATGGACTTTGAGACGGCCGTGCGCGAACGTATCCCGATTCTATCGATCTTATTGAACAATTCTTCCATGGCGATTGAGATTCCGATTATGCCAGTGTCGACCGAGAAATTCCGCAGCACCGACATCTCCGGCAACTACGCCGACATGGCACGGGCTTTCGGCGGCTACGGCGAGCGCATCGAAAAGCCTGACGAGATTGTCCCGGCGATAGAGCGCGGCATTCAGAAAACGCGGGAAGGCACTCCCGCCTTGCTTGAGTTTATTACAGCGAAAGAAACAGAGATATCAGCCTACTAAATCGAAAGCGCAGTTACGTTCCGTAGTCGAAGGGATACAAAATGACTTCAATCAAACGAATGACTATCCTGAGCCTCATGCTTCTTCTACTAGGGGGAATGCTGCCGGCTTTCGCCAGCGAATTCCCGCCGGGCGACAATATCCTGCGCGGAACCGGACCGGGCGGCATGCCCGACAGCACACGCATCGCGCCGGTGTTCGATGCGCAGCCCACCGGCAATTGGGTGATCCACTACGACCCCAATACGCCGCTCGCCGAGAAATGGGAATACGTCAATCGCATCGGCGCGACCATCGTCGAGCGGATTGAGGAATTGGAAATCTGGGTGGTGGATGTGCCCGCTGGCTTCGGCATGAATTTCACCTTTGACAGCGATGTCGAGCTGGTTGAGCAGGACTTCATCGTCAGCGTCGCCTTCGATAACCCGCCCAACGATCCCGATTACGACCGCCAGTGGGCGCTGCCGCATATTCAAGCGGAGACCGCCTGGAACGAAGTGGACGATCTCGACGACATCACCGTCGCCGTGATCGACACCGGCGTCTGCATGAGCCACGAAGACCTGGTCGGCCGCGTGCTCGACAATGGCTACGACTTCGTCGACAACGACGACGACCCCGAGGATGTCTTCGGGCATGGCTGCTCGGTGGCCGGCATCATCGCCGCCAACATCGACAATGGCATCGGCATCGCCGGCTTCGCGCCCAACAGCTCGATTCTGCCGGTGCGCGTCCTGGGGCCCAGCGGCAGCGGCTCGATGGCGGATGTTGCCGCGGGCATCGTCTACGCCGCGGATGAAGGCGCCGATATCATCAATTTGTCCTTGGGCAGCATGGTCGGCTCGCAAGTGACCAAAGACGCCGTTGAACACGCGCTGGCAACAGGCGTCACCGTGATCGCCTCAGCCGGCAACAGCGGCGGCGACCTGCCCGGCTACCCGGCGCGCTACGAAAATGTGGTGGCTGTTGGCGCCATTGACCCCAACGGCGGTCGCAGCAGCTTCAGCAATAAAGGCGGCGACATCTGGGCGCCCGGCCGCGATGTGCATACCATCTATCTCGATAACGGCTACAAAGCCCTGAACGGGACCAGCTTCTCCGCGCCTTATGTGGCGGCGATGGCGGCTGTCCTGGAAGGCATGGGCGCCGAACTGCACCTCGATGGCGGCGATATGACTTGGACCTGCATGCGCCAAGGCGCCTGCGAGGTGGTGCCGGGCAGCTAGTTCCGTTCATTATCTGCCTGAAAAAATGTAGGGGCGACCCATTGGGCCGCCCTTCTTTTCTTCTTAAATTCTCATTGACCGCTATCTTTTGCGAGATCTGGTCCGCCGCCGGCTGATGTACACCGGCTGTAATTCTCGTTGTGGTTCCTGGTATATGGCGCGATCGAATGACTCATTAAAGCCGCTGATCAAGCCGCGCAGATGCTCCCGCGCATACTGCAGGCGCTTCTTGACCGTCGCCAGCGGGATCTTGCGCCGCTCGGAGATCTCTCGCTGAGACTCGCCGCGCAGGTAATAGTCCCGCGTTAGCTCGCGCTCTTTCGCCGGCAAGGCCGCCACCGCCAGCCGCACGCGCTGTCTTAATTCCGCCGTTTCCAACTGAGACTCGGGCGTCGGCTCCGACGAAGCCAGATGCTCCTGGCCATCTATCGTGTCGACATGGGGTCCCTGTCGGCGCAAGAGACTGTCCGCTCTGGTTAAGGCGATGCGCTTGAGCCAGCCAGGGAAGGCGCTGACGTCTTTCAGCTGCTCGATGTGTTTGAAGGCGGTGAGAAAGGCCTCCTGCGCCGCGTCCTCAGCCAGCTGCGTATTGCTCAGACGGCTGTATGCCACGCCATAGACCATGCCCTGAAAATCGCGCACGAGATTATCGAAGGCGTCATTGCGCTCCCGCGAGTCGGTCGACTGCGCTTCACGCACCCAATCGCGATAAGTTTTCATTTAGACGCTTTCCGACCGCCAGTGATTGTGAGCAATCTGGTCTCCGATGGTGATTATCATGGCGCCGCCAAGATTTGTCAATTTGATACGGCTTGGCAGCCAGGGCAATTGCATCAAAATATATTAACCACAGAGACCACAGAGGGCACAGAGATTTAGGTGTTTAGACGACTATTCAAAGCAGACGATGGACTGGAATATGGCTAGAAGCACCGAAAAGACTTCAAATATCTCTCAAAATCACTCCTGACTTATGATGTAAGCTTTCAATATTGCTTTTCTCTGCGCTCTCTGTGGTCTCTGTGGTTGATATTCCCGTCGAATCTGCGCCATTTCACTGACTATCGCATTAGTGCGATTGCCCTGGTGGTGAAGTCTTTTGTGTTTCAACCGAAAAAGATACTTGACCGCCGGCTTCCTTTCGCTCTGCGACATCGTAATATACAGCATGAGAAGCGCCATTCCCCCTAGCTTTAGCGAGAACGCCGCAGCAGCTCCAGCGAAGCCGCTCCAATTATTCCCAACTGAATGAGGATCGCCGCGCCCAAAGGCAGCAGCCGCGCCAAGGACTGTCGATCATCCATGCGCGCGCGGTTGATGTTAGGCTGCGGTGTCGGCGTTTCGGCTTGGGCCACCTCAATGCGCAGCGCATGCGTGGGGGCTGGTGTCTCAGTGCTGGCCTCAGGCGTGTCGGTGGCGGGGGGTGGTTTTGTTGACGTCGCCGTTGCTGTCGCGGGCGGCGCTTCGCTGGTCGGCGTAAACGTGCCAGCTTTCGGCGGCACCAGAAAAACTTCGCCTGGCTGCAAGTAGCGAATGTCATCCCAGGTCATGTTATTCAGCGCCAGCATGGCTGGAATATCGTCCCAAGTGTAACCATAAATCAGCGCGATATCGCCCATGGTATGGCCCGGCTGCACCTCGTGTTTGATGTTGCCGAATTCGTCCAGTCCCAGCGCATACGAACGTTGGGGATTCGCTGGAGCGCCCCCGCCGCTGCTGGCGCCGCTGCCCGCTGCTGGCGACAGCCGCCCTTGAGAGTTGCCGAATACGAGCACGAAGGCGGTTCGCCCCCCGGCCGTGGCGCTGCCAATGCCGATCATGTCATAATTCGGGCTGACCAGACCCGCATAATGCGCGGGCGAATTCAGCCACCAATTCCAGGCCGTGTCCGGGCTCGCGCTGGAGCCCAAGTAGATATTTTCGCCCACCCAGCTGGAGGGGAAGCCGGCGTTGGGGGCGCGCGTCCGCACACCTGTGCCGTCGCTTTGGAAATGCGAAACGCGATTGTTCGCCGCCATCCAGCGCGCGTGATTTGCCGCGGCGGCGGTCAGCGCTGGGTGGATGACATAGGCGGGCAGACCTCGCGCCGAGCGCAAGCTGTTGGCGCGGCTCAGCAGAAAACTCGCGGCGTCCTGCGCCGTGGCGGGCAGGGCGACGCAGAGCATCAGCAGGAGCAGAGCAAAAGGGAATCGCTTCATAAACACATTCTAGCAATGAAGCCTGCGCCTTTCATCTGACGATTTCCCACTGGTAGGAGTTGGCTTTGCGCCGCCGGATCCGCATGACAGAACCCGAAGCTGCGACTATAATCGGGGCAATTGGACGGGCGAGAACATGAGCGTTTATTATATTAACGGTGACTTCGTTGACGTGGACAACGCGTCAATATCGGCGCGCGACCTGGCAATCCTGCGCGGTTTCGGCGTGTTTGATTTCCTGCGTACTTATGGCGGCCTGCCTTTTCAACTGGGCGCGCACCTGCGCCGGCTGCAGCGCTCGGCCGAGCTGATCGAATTGGCTTGCCCCTGGGATCTGGAAGAGCTGGGCGAAATCGTCATGGAGACGCTGCGGCGCAACCACTACGACGAGTCCGGCATTCGCCTCGTAGTCACCGGCGGCGATAGCCCAAACGGCTTCATGCCCGGCGGGAACTCGCGTTTGCTGGTGATGGCGTCCGCCCTGCAAAACCTGCCGGCGGCTGTCTACCAGCGCGGCGCCGCGGTGGCCACGGTCGAGCAAAATCGGCACTTGCCAGAAGCCAAGACGATCAACTACATCCCCGGCATCATGGCGCAGCGGCAAGCGCAACGGCAAGTGCCCGGCGCGATTGACGCGCTCTACTGCGCTGACGGCTTGGTCGTCGAAGGCACGCGCAGCAATATCTTCATCTACAAGGATGGCCGCTGGATAACGCCGGACAAGGGGCTGCTGCCGGGCATTACCCGCGCCGAAGTCATCAAACTGCTGAGGCGCAGCGGGCAACTCGAATTGCGCGCCCTCCCGCTGGACGAATTCTACAGCGCCGACGAGATCGTCTTGACATCGAGCACCAAAGAAATCGTGCCCATCGTGCAGGTCGATGAGGTGCGCATTGGCGCCGGTTTACCGGGCGAAAACAGCCAGCGGCTCATGCGCCAGTGGCGCGCTATGACCGATGCTTACGCGGCGGCCGGGGGAGTCAGATGATAATCGTCATGCCGCGCTCCGTGGAAATGTATCCTTTTCGGTTGATACAGATATATACCATCGAGGACACCGAGAAATGCTAGGGCAATCGCATCAACTTATCTCAACACTAAGGCGCCAAGAACTCCGAGAACTATCCGAAAAAATGCCAATAAAGGACTCAATGAAAAGGTGATTTACTGCCAGATTTCATGGGCGAGCCAAGGCTCGCCCCTACAATTTGTTAGTTTGATAATAAATTCGTCATTTATGGATATTGATGCGATTGCCCTGCGAGAGCACCGAGAACTTAATCGAGATATGCCATATTCTTTGTGTGCTTTGTGCCTTTGTGTCTTTGTGGTGAAATTGAATTTCAACCGAATTCGATACACTACCCGCTCCGCGTCTAATAGACTTCCTTGGGATTGTATGTTATATTAGCGGCGCAATCATTGTGAGTATTAACGAGAGTCCAGCATGACGGATCCCGACCAGATTACGCGCCATGAACGTGAAATCGGCGAATTGCGCGGCAAGCTCGATGGCTTGGCGACCAAAGACTTCGTTCGCCAGGTGGTGCAAGAGCAAACGCAGGACATACACAGAAAACTTGACGCTATTTCGGCGGAGAACAACGATCGCTTCACCGCCATGTCAGCGGAGAACAACGAACGCTTCACCGCTATGTCAGCGCAAAACGACAAGAAATTTGACGCGATAGCGGCAGAGCTGAAGGCGCTCAACGACAAACAGCATCGCATCACCGGCGCGGCGGACTTCCTCAGATCGGCCTTGCCAATGGTGATCAGCGTCGTTACTTTGGTTGTTCTGATCATCAGTCTGTTATCGGGCAACAGTTAGCGGCGGCTCGCGCTCAGCCTCATGCACCACAGCTCATAGACACTCGGAGAAATTCGCGCTTGTCTTTGAACGCGCCTCAGCCAGCGTAGCGCCCGGCATCAGCTCCACCAGTCGCATCTCGCCCGCTTCAAAAGCGAATACCGCCAGCTCTGTTATCAGCAGATCGACCGCCGCCACCGCCGTCAGCGGCAGGTTGCAGCGCTCTACAATCTTGGCGCTGCCATCGCGATTGCAGTGCGTCATGGTAATGATCAGCCGGCGGGCGCCGCTGGCCAAGTCCATGGCGCCGCCCACGCCCAGCAGAGGTTTGCCGGGCACCGCCCAATTCGCCAGGTTACCCGCTTGATCAACCTGCAAGCCGCCCATCACCGCCACATCGACATGCCCGCCGCGGATCATGGCGAAAGAGTCGGCGCTGTCAAAGTAGCTGCTGCCGGGCAGGGCAGTAACGGGAGCTTTGCCGGCGTTGACCGGGTAATCCAGCGCGCCGCCCGCTTCCGGCGCGGGCCCCAGGCCCAGCATGCCGTTTTCCGTGTGCAGGATGATACCCTGCTCCGGCCTGATCAAGTCGGCGATCAACGTGGGGATGCCAATGCCTAGATTGACCACGTCGCCTGCGCTCAGCTCCGCCAGGGCGCGGCGCGCGATCGACAGGCGCTGCGGGTTATCTTTGCCAGCCAAAGCGCCTACATCAGCCGATGTGCCCAGCTCGTCCAGCGTCGTCTGCGCCTGCACCAGATAATCGATATAAACCCCGCTGGTATGAATATGATCGGGGTCGAGCGCGCCCAGCGGCACGATTTCTTCCACCTCGGCGATGACCAGTTCGGCGGCGGTGGCCATTGCTTTGTTGAAGTTCTGCTCGGTCATGCGATAGACGAGGTTGCCGGCTGTATCGGCGCGGCGCGCGCGAATCAAGGCGATATCGGCGCGCAGCCCGGGCACAAAGACATGCGCTCTGCCCTTGATGACCTTGGTCTCGGTATCTTTAGCCAGAACCGTGCCGGCGGCCGTGGGCGTGTAAAAGCCGCCGATGCCAGCGCCGCCCGCCCGTATCGCCTCGGCCATGCTGCCCTGTGGCAGCAGTTCATAAGCAATGGCGCCGCTCAAAGCCGCAGCCACGACTTCGCGATTGCTGGTGAAATAGGAGCCGATGGCTTTCTTAATCTGCCCGTTGCGCAGCAGCCGCCCGCCGCCCAGCCCGGGCTCGCCGATATTATTGGCGATATAAGTCAAGTCGCGGACGTCGGTCTCCGCCAGCGCGTGCAGCAGATGTACCGGCGTACCGGTCATGCCGAAGCCGCCGACCATCATAACAGCGCCCGCTGGTACCAGGCGCGCCGCCTCGGCCGGGCTCAGCTGGGGAACGCCTTTCATGCCCAATCCGCCGGCAACTCAATCAGCGTCGCCTCGCCCTGGCCCACGCCCACGCAGAGCGTCGCCAGGCCGTAACGCATCGCCTCGCCGTCCGCCGCCCGCCGCCGCATCTCATGCAGCAAGGTGCTCAAGATGCGCGCGCCCGAGCAGCCCAGCGGGTGACCCAGGGCGATGGCGCCGCCGTTGACATTGGTTATCGTCTCGCTCAAGCCCAGCTCGCGCATGACGGCGATGGCCTGCACAGCGAAGGCTTCGTTGAGCTCGGCCAGGTCAATGTCTTCAATACTCAGTTGCTGGCGCGCCAGTAATTTCCGCGTCGCTGTCACCGGCCCCAAGCCCATCACACGCGGGTCGACGCCGGCCGCCGCGCTGCCCAGCCAAGTCGCCAGCGGCTTCAGCCCCAGCTGCCGCGCCTTTTCCGCCGACATCAGCACCAGCGCGCAAGCTCCGTCGTTCATGCCGCTGGAATTGCCGGCGGTGACGCTGCCATGCTCGCGGAAGGCCGGGCGCAGCGCCGCCAACTTCTCCAGGCTGGTCGCTACTTGGTAGCGGTCGCCCGCGCGGCGCATAAAGGGATGCTCATCGGTAGCGACAATCAGCGGCTCGCCTTTGCGCTGCGGGATCTTGACCGGGACGATTTCGCGCTGGAAATAGCCCGCGTTGATGGCTTGCACGGCGCGTTCCTGGCTCTGTAGGGCGAAGCGGTCCTGCTCTTCACGCGTAATCTGGCCGCCGCGTATCTCGCCGGCGCGGCTCATATCGAAGATGTTCTCAGCTGTCTCGCCCATGGCTTCCAGCGGATACAGCTCCTCCAGCCGCGGATTGGGGTAGCGCCAGCCCAAGGTGGTATCCCAGCCGGTGACATTGCCCGGGGGTCCGAAGCCGATGGGATTCTTCGGCAAGGAATAAGGGGCGCGGCTCATGCTTTCGACGCCGCCGGCCACGAAGACATCGCCTTCCTTTGCTTTGATGGCGCGCGCCGCTTGATTCACCGCGTTGAGGCCGCTGGCGCAGAGGCGATTGACCGTGACGCCCGCGACGGTTTCGGGCAAGCCGGCCAGCAGCAACGCCATTCGCGCCACATTGCGGTTGTCCTCGCCGGCCTGGTTGGCGCAGCCCAGATAGACTTCTTCGATCTGCTCGGGAATAATGCCGGCGCGCTCCACCGCCGCGGCGATGACATGCGCCGCCAAATCATCGGGACGTACAGGCGACAGCGCGCCGCGGATCTTGCCGATGGGGCTGCGAACCGCGCTGACGATGACGACCTCGCTCACGACGACTGCTCCGTCAGATCCGGCCCGCGGCAGTCGGCGCAGACGCCGTAAAATTCCAGCAGATGCCCGCTGATTTTTACGTCAAGTTCGCGCTGCAAGTTGCGTGATATGACTTCCAGCCCACAGTCGTCGAATTCGAAGAAGCGATTGCATTCGGTGCAAATGACATGATGGTGATGCCCGCCGTGCATCATGACGTAGGTCGGCGTCAGGCTGGTATTGATATAGGTCGGGCGGATGAAACCCAGCTGCGTGAACAACTCCAGGGTGCGGAAGACGCTGGCCCGCCCGATAGCCGGGTTGATGCGCTCGACCTTCTCCAGCACATCAGCCGAGGTGATGTGCCCGCGCTCGGATTCCAGCACATCAAGCACGGTCAGCCGCGCCTGCGTCAAGCGGTAGCCGGCTTTTTTCAAGCTTTGAATGTACGGGCAGTCCTGGCGCATAAATGGTTTTGCTCTCGTCTCTTCAAGTGGGCGTATTATACCCGATTTCCCGTCCGCTCCAGGCCAATGGCGCCAGCATCGGAACCCGTTGCGACGAGAAATTGCCGTTAAGATTTAACCACAGAGATCACAGAGAACACAGAGGAAAAGCCTGCTACGATATAATGTTCGGTCTGTTGCAGCAAGCGCTGAACAGCGCTCTGGAGAAATATTGGTCTCAGAATTCGCGAAAATCGGCATTCTCCTCTGTGCCCTCTGTGGTCTCTGTGGTTAAAAAATATTGCAGCGATTGCCCTGTGCAGCGAGCGGACTTCCGTTATGCTTGGGCGCATCGCCAAGCGAAGACGAGCGAAACCATGCGCGATGTTGTCGTCATCGGCGGCGGGCTCAGCGGCCTGGCTGCCTGCTACCAACTTGAGAAGTCCAGCCTGCGCTACACCGTCATCGAGGTCAAGCGGCGCTTCGGCGGGGGCATCAAAACGCGTGCCGAGCGCGGCTTCGTCATGGATGCCGGCAGCTTCGTACTGGGCTCGCTGGCTGATGCGCCTTGGCTGGCTGAACTCGGCTTGTGCGAGCAAACGACCCCGGTCGCGGACGATGCCTTTGTCTTTCGCGCTGGCGCCGAGTCGCTGATTCAGGCGCTGGCAAGCTCGCTGCAGGGCGGGCGGCTGATGCGCATGGCGGTCAGCTCAGTCGGGCGCTGGCGCGGGCGCTTCACCATCTGTCTGGAAAATGGACTGGTCTACGACGCCGGCGCGCTGATCCTGGCTGTTCCGGCACGCTACGCGGCGCGCATCTTGCTTAATCTGGCGCCGGAAGCGGCCGATCGCCTCGACGATTTCCGCTACGACTCGATCTGGCGCGTTTCGCTGGGCTGCCAAAGTGACGCGCTGCCGCCAGCCATTGCCGACAAGCTCGATTCGACCTGTCGCTTTATTTTGTCGACTGACGCGCCCGGCCGCGTGCCCGACCGTCAGCACCGGCTGTTGCAAGTCGGCGTTCGCGCCGCGCCCCACGCAGGCCCGGAATCTGTCGTTCGCGATACAATAGCGCGTCTTGGGTTCAGCGCCGAGCCAATTGTTGCGCGCGCCGATCACTGGCCCGAAGCGGATCTGCGTTCGCGCTACGACGCGGCGCACAGGCAGACGATGAGCGAGGTTCATGCCTTGTTGCCCGCCGGACTGACGCTGATAGGCAGCGACTATTGCCTGGATGCGCCAACGGTCCAGGGCATCGCGCGGCTGAATGAACGCATAGGCAGGGGAGGCCAGGCGGCGCAAGCTGCCGAAGATGTCCTGAAAGCGAGGCGCCGGCGATGACCCGCTTCCTGAGAGCCCTCGTACAAGCCCTGCGCCTCACGCTAAAAGGCGAGACCCTGACGCCGCCCCATTATCGGCCGCTGGAAGCCTGGATCGCGCGCGGGCTGGAAGCGCTGGGACGGGCCGAAAGCGCGGCCGCCAGGCAGGGACTTGATGCGGCGGCGCTGCAGCTCAAACTGGATGGACGCCCCACCAGCCTGGAGCGGACGCTGCAAATGGTGCGGCACAATCTGGTCAACGAGTATCCGCGCCTGATGCGCCTGGACGACGCCTACTCGATGATGGTCATAAGCGCCAGCAATATGAATGACCAATACCGCGTCGCACAGTTCCTGGCTTTGGACACGATCCCCGCCGAAACGCGCTCGGCTCTGGCATCGCTCGACGCTCACCTGCAAAGCCTGCCGCAGCCGCAGCCGGACGAGTCAGCCGGTTCGTAGAAAGCGCGTAGAACAAGGCGAACCGCAGAACAGCGACATGCGTCGTTCCTCTGTGTCCTCGGTGTACTCGGTGGCAAAATGTAGCGCGCCTCGCCACCGCCCAGCCTCCACGCATTCACCCGCTCTGATTCGCGTGATATACTCCTTCCGCGTCATCTAGCCAACGAAAGGACAAGCATGCCATTCTTGGCGCCGGCCGCCTTCGCCGCTCTGGCGATTGCCATACCCATCCTGCTGCTCTACATGCTGCGCCTGCGTCGGCGCGAGGTCTTGATTTCCAGCACCTTTCTCTGGCGCCAGGTGGTTCAGGATACCGAAGCCAATACGCCCTGGCAGCGGCTGCGGCGCAACCTGCTGCTTTTCCTGCAATTGCTGATTCTGCTGCTGCTCGTGCTGGCATTGGCGCGGCCCTTCATCACCGTGCCCACCATCAGCGCCGGCAAGATCGCCCTGCTGCTGGACGCCTCTGCCAGCATGACGGCGACGGATGTAGCGGGCGAGACGCGCTTCGCCGCCGCCATCGTACAGGCGCGTCAAATAGTCAACAACATGAACCCGCGCGACGCCATCTCGCTGATCCGCGTGGCCGATGTCGCCGAGCCGCTGACGAGCTACACCGCCGACAAAAGTGAATTGCGCCGCGCCCTGGATAGCATGAGCGTCAGCCACGGCGCCGGTGACTGGGATACGGCGCTGACGTTGGCCGCGGCTGGCGCTGCCGGCGCGGAAAACTTCAGCATCGTAATGATTACAGATGGCGGCCTTGGCGCGGCGACCAGCCTGCCGGCCAATATCCCGCAGCCCATTTATGTGCCCATCGGGGAATCGGCCGACAATGTGGCCATCACTGCGTTGGCGACCCGCGCCCTGGCCGGGCAGCCGCCGCAGCTTTTCGCCCAGGTGACAAATTATGGCGCCGAAGCGGCTGAGATTTCGCTGGTCATCCGCCTGGACGATGTCTTGCGCCTGTCCCGCAGCGGCACGATCCCGCCGCGCAGCCAACTGCCAATCCCCTTCGACGAACCCATCAGCGAGCCCTTCGAGACGCTCTCGGCGGCGCTGACCTTTGACAACGACGCGCGCGACTTCCTCTCGCTCGATGACCGCGCCTGGACCGTGCGCAACGAAGTGAATACGCGGCGCGTCTATTACGTGTCGCAAACGGGCAACCTCTTCCTTGAGCAGGTCTTGCGCAGTCTGCCCGGCGTAGAAACCTTCCGCGGCAATGTCGAGAACAAACGCCTGCCTGCTGATGCCTTCGACCTTTATGTGTTCGACGGCTGGCTGCCCAACTCGCTGCCCGAAGGCGATATGCTGCTCATCAACCCGCCCAATTCAACGCCGCTCTTCACTCTCGGCGCGCTGATCGAGCCGACTGGAGAAATCGTCGTCTCAGCTGAAGAATCAAGCATCACTGCTTTCGTCGACCTCGACGAGATGAGTTTGCTGCAAGTCCGCGAACTGAGCGCCGACTGGGCGCAGCCCTTGATACAGGCGCCGGAAGCCGCGGTCCTGCTGGCCGGCGAGGTCAACGCGCGGCAAGTCGCCATCCTGCCCTTTGATTTGCGCGATTCGAATTTGCCGCTGCTGATCGCCTATCCCGTGCTGATGGCTAACCTGATCGACTGGTTCTCGCCAGCCGAAATCGTGGCTTTGCCCGATGGCCTCAGCGTGGGCGATGTGCTGCTGATATCGCCGCCGTTGCTGGCGGACAGCCTGCGCATCACCGCGCCCGACGGCCGGGTCACGGAGCTGGCGGCCGAGGGCGAGACCTTGGCCTACACCGGCGCCAGTCAACTGGGCCTCTATCGGCTGGAGATCATAATTGCCGGCGAGGTGACGCAAGCGCAGCAGTTCGCCGTCAACCTCTTCGCCACCGGCGAGAGCGACATTAGTCCCCGGCCGTCGGCGGATTTGCAATTGGGCGGGGGGCTGGCCAGGGCTGAAGCTGATGAGCAATTGGGCTTGCAGGAATTCTGGACGCTCTTGGCGGCGGCGGCTCTGCTGCTGCTGGCGATAGAGTGGTGGGTCTATCACCGGCGCTTGCAGGCGCCAACCTTGCTGCGCGCGGCGCCTAGATTTCCCTGGGCACGGCTTCGAAGTTCTTCAGCTTGATGACCGATTCCAGCGACTTGCCCGCCTCGCCAAAATAGACATTCTGCAGGTAGACATCCTCGATTTCGCTGAGCGTGGCGAAGTGCTCGTCGTGGTCGCGCGCGCCCAGCCTGCCAACGACGACAGCCGGCTTGACGATGGTCTGGTTGATGCCGGGCAATACCGAAAGCTGTTCCTTGATGTCGTAGTCCTGGTCGATGTGAATCGATTCCGGCAGCGCGTCGAAATCCGGCGGCTCGCTGTCGCTCTGCGGGTACTCGATATCCGCCAGCCAAACGTCGTTGACTTCGTCATCGCTGCTGCGCTCCAGGCTGCTGCGGAAATCCCGCGTATAGGGGATGCGCCCTGGCAGCAGGAATTGCGCAGCCGGCGCTGTACGCACGACCAGGGTGCCGTAAACGAAGCAGCGTCGGCCCAGAAAGCGGGCGATATCAGCCTGGATATTAGGCACAGCGGCGATCGACGTGCCCGTCGGCAGGGCCTGGTCCAAGCGCACGCCTTGCTCGCCGACGTAGAGCGTGAATTCCTTGCGGTAGATGGCTGCGGTCAAGATGTCTATCGCCGGGTCCGACTCGCCCTGGGGCGGGTCCAGCACACGGACGCAGGCGCGCACGGCATCGTGCACGCGGTAGGTTAGGAAGCCGGCCATGTGGCGCGGATCCAAACGGGACAAACCGTGCCATAAGGTGGAATCGCTAGGGATGGGCCGGGCGCGGATGGCGCTGTCGCGCGGGCTCGGCTTCTTCACCAGCCATACCTGCTCGAAGCGCGCGCTGTCGCGGTCGTAATCGGTCATGAGCAAAATGCCGTCGATGTTCACGACCTGACCGGCAAAGCGTCCGCGCTTGTTTAATATGTCGGCAATGCTGGCTTGCATGGCCATTCCACGCTTGACAGACTCTTGCCCTTAGTAAAGGGAATGGTCATTTGGTGTACACGGTACTTTTCCCCATCCCCTTCCCCAAAATGAGGCAAGGGGGCTTTTGTGGCGTATACGGCGGTTTGAAGTCCCTCCCTCTTTATGGGCGAGGGAGCGTAGGGTGGGGGTAAGAATGGGCACATCCACGATATTCACCACTCCCCTAGTATATCAGGGTTTGTCTGGCGGCTTGCGGCTCAGGCAAAAGCTTTGCGCAGCCTGCGTTCCAGCGGCGCCCGATTGCATTTGACCAGCTCAAAGCTGTCGCAGCCGTGGAAAGCCATGAACTCCTCAATGGCGCCGATCAGCCCGCGGTTCAGCGCGCCGGTCAGCTTCACCCCACGCTCCAGGTGCAAGTTGTTAAAGAGGAGGCGTTTGCGCTTGCGGTCGACCTTGGGGTCGATGCGGCCGATCAGCTCGCAGCCGTGCAAAATGGGCATGACGTAGTAGCCATGAACGCGCTTGGCTTTGGGCGTGTAAACCTCAATGCGGTAGAAAAAGTCCCAGAGCGCCTCGTCGCGGGCGCGATCCCAGAACAGGTTGTCGAAGGGCGACAGGAACACGGTCAGCCTGGGCTCGTGCTGGCCCGCTTGAATTTGCTCGAGCAGCGGTAGATCGTCGCGATGGATGAAGGCGGCGTCTTTCCAGCCCGCGACCGCCACTGGCAGCGCCTCGCCAGCCCGCTGCATATCAGCCAGGATGCGCGCGGCGTCGCGCTTGTACCCCCGGTAGTAATCGGCAACATGATTGGCAGTAGCGATGCCGTTATGCTGCAGCCCGCGCTCGATAGTCCAGCATTTGAAGTCGTCGATGGTCTTGTCCAGCGTGAAGCTGTGGCGGGCCAGCACGCGCTCGGGCAAGTCGTAATAGCGCTGGAACTTGACGCGCTGGCTGACCATGAGTTCGCCGCGATCGAAGAGGTACTCGAGCGCGACCTTGGTCGGCTTCCAATTCCACCAGCCGCCTTCGCCGCGGCGTTCGCTTGCGAAGTCTTTTGATGACATGGGACCGTTTTCGCGGATGGCCTCGAAGACGCGCTTGATAATGGGCTGCATGTCGATGTCCAGCCGCTCGATTTGCCAGTTGCTCTCCTTGAGCCGCTTCTGCTGGATATAGGCCTGATACCAAGGATAGTGCGCGCTGGGCAGCTGGCACATGGCGTGCGCCCAAGTCTCGAAAAGGAAGCCCTCGTCCAGCAGAGCGTCGAGCTGGGCCCGGTCGTAGAGCCCGGCGCGAGCCAGCATCACCAGATAGTGGCTGCGAGCGACCACGCTGATGGAGTCCAATTGCAGCAGGCCGATGCGCTCGATGATGCGCTTGAGAGCCGCCTGGTCGCTGGAAGCCGGGCGCTGGTGCAGGCCCTGCTTGATGACGCTGAGCCGCTTGACCTGCGCGCGGGTGATGGGGATGGGCGTGGTCATGGCGCGGAGTGTAGCATGGGGCGGGGGGATTCACCACAGAGGGGGCCTGCGAGCAACTGATTGCTCAATAGATGAATGCCGTGCTATGATTCAGGCGTACTATTTGGCTTTTGTCAGATTCGCAAGAGTGCCACCATGTTTAAGCAAATCAGCATGACGAATTTCAAGTCTTGGCGCGAGACGGGTCCCATACGCATGGCGCCGTTGACGGCTTTCTTCGGCGCGAATAGCTCGGGCAAAAGCAGCCTTCTGCAAATGCTGTTGTTGCTCAAGCAGACAACGGAGTCGAATGACCGGAACTTGGTGTTAAATACAGGCAGCATCCAGACAGGATACGTGAACCTCGGCACTGCGCATGAGATTACTTTTGGCGATTCTAATGACATGACGCTGAACGTGGAATGGGATTTGGCTGGAAAATCGGTTTTCAGCATTCCCATTCCACAAGACGGCGGAAGCATAAAAGTCGAGCAGTTGGCCTTCGAAACAGTCATTCATGCGGTTAAGCAAAGAACCTATGTGGACAAACTCCGCTATACGAGTGGCGACAATTTTTTGGTGGACTTATCGCGACAGCAAAACAATCACTATACCATTCGTATTGCGGTAGCTGGGAAGCCGCCCATTAGGGCGCAAGGGCGGCCTCGTGTCTATATGAAGCCTGAAAAGTGTTATAGCTTTTCAGACGAAGCCACGCGCTACTTTCAGGATACGAGTTACTTGAGCGACCTTGCACTCCAATTCGAGCGCCGATTTCAACAATTGTTTTATCTCGGCCCATTGCGAGAGTATCCCCAAAGGACCTATACATGGGCGGGCGAAAACCCAGTAGATGTGGGCTTAAAGGGCGAAAAGACAATATCGGCTCTGCTCGCGAGAAAAGCCGAAAAAGTTTATGATTCGGAGAGGAAGAGCAAGAAGAATCGACTTGACGCTCGTGTTGCCCAATGTCTCGTAGAACTTGGATTAGCTAGTTCCTTTCGCATAGAAGCGGTTGCTGAAGGATCTCCTCTATATCAGGTTAAACTCAAGCGCTACGACAAAAGCCATGAAGTATTAATAACTGATGTGGGCATTGGCGTATCCCAAGTTCTACCTGTGCTTGTGCTTTGCTACTATGTGCAAGAGGGGTCCACCATCATCCTAGAACAGCCAGAATTGCACCTCCACCCATCGGTTCAGGCAGACTTAGCGGATGTATTCATAGATGTTGTCAAAAACCGAAACGTGCAGATAATCCTGGAAAGCCACAGCGAACATCTGCTGAGACGCTTGCAGCGGCGGCTGGCGGAGGAACAGATTGGCAAAGACAGTATTGCTCTCTACTTCTGTCAGAACGAAGCAGGCGAGGCTTCTCTCACGCGCTTGGAATCTGATATGTTCGGCGCGATTAAGAACTGGCCCCAAGAATTCTTTGGCGATATGACCGGGGATGTCGTTGCAGCTCTTGACGCCGGATACAAGCGCAAGAAGGCAAATGCAATTGCCGGTTAGCATTATTGATACAAACATCCCCTTGACCGCGGCCGGCAGAAATCAAGCAAGCGAAGAATGTGTGGAAACCTGCTCCAGATTGCTGCAGTCTGTATTTGCTGGTGAGACCGTCGTGGCGATCGACGACGATGGGCATGCCTTGCAAGAATATCAGAATATCGGGAAGCCGAAGCGTCTTGAAGACCTAGCCGAGCGATTTCTGGTCTACATCTACGACAACCAGTACAATTCCAAGCGCTTCCAACGCGTCCATTTACGCATGGACAAGCAGGGCGGGTTTGTGGACTATCCCGACCCGGGCGATGAGTGGACGAGCCAAGAACCAAGGTGCAAGACCTTCGACCCCGACGACAAGAAATGGGTCGCGCTGGCATTGCGCTTCAAGCGGGAGACGGGCGTAGACGCGCCCATTGTCAACGCAGCAGACAAATGCTGGCTGGCGTTCGAGCCGCATCTCGAATCAGCAGGTGTGAAGTTGGAAGTTCTTTGCCGCGACGAGAGGTAGTCAACCCCTAAGACTCCAACACCAACTGATGCGCCGGGCTGAAAAACTGCCGAAACGTCAGCCAAGCCGCGCAGTCAAGCTGTACTCCAATTTCCAGACGCGCTATAATCTGAGTGCAGTTGGCACATAAGGCAAGACCATGGAAACTGTAGAAAGCATCAACCTCATCACCCGCAAGCCGGATGTCCGCGGCGGCCGGCCCTGTATCAAGGGTACGGGATTGCGCGTAACTGACATTGTTGTGGCGATGCGCTATCACGGGCGAACGCCTGAGCAGATTTCAGAAGGCTACCAGATTTCATTGGCGGAAGTATACGCGGCTCTCAGCTATTATCACGCCCATCGACGTGAGATCAACGATGACATAGATGACCAAATCAAGACTGCGCGCAAACTGAGAGACGAACACCTTGCCAGTGGGAAACCTTCGCTACTATCTTGATGAGCAACTGGATGTCGAAATCGCTCGTCAACTAATGAGACGCGGCATCGACGTTCTGACTGTACGAGATTTACGCAGCTTTGGCGAAAGCGATTTACAGCAGTTGCATCGCGCTGTAGCGATGGGGCGTGTCATTTGTACTAATGACCGTCACTTTATCCAACTGGCAAGTTCAGGCATCGAGCACTGCGGCATTGTGTTTGGACAACAGGAAAAACACTACATTGGGGCTTGGGTACGACACTTGACGCGGATGCACGCAGATTATGGTCCCGACGATTTAGTGAATCGCGTCGAATTCCTGCCGTCTGTATAGTCTGGCGCCGTCGCGATTGAGACAAGCGCTGGAGTGAAACCCTACGACTCCAACACCAACTGATGCGCCGGGCTGAAAAACTGCCGATTCGTCAGCCAGGCCGCGATAAGCCCCGTGAACGTCGCCGCGCCCACCAGCATATACATCACGATGATTTGCAATTGCACCGCCTCCAGCGGGCTCGCTCCAGCCAGTATCATGCCGGTCATGGCGCCGGGCAGCTTAATCAAGCCCACTGTCTTGGTGGTGTCGATGATGGGTGTCATGGCGCCGGTGATAGCGCGCTGAAATTGCGTCAGCGAGGCTTGGCGCCCCGTCGCGCCTAGCGCCAGCTTGCTCTCGATCAGGCCGCGCTGGTCGTAAAAGTCGCTGCTCAGCCGCGTGATGACTAACGTAGCGGTCGTCATCGATGTGCCCACAATCATGCCGCCGATGGGGATGATGTCCTTGGGCACGAAGTCGAAAACACCCAGCACGACCAGCAGCGCAATCGTCAACGCCGAGCCGATGCCGATGGCCAGCAGCGCGATCATTACGCCGTTGGGCGTCTGCTTGGCGCGCGCCCCGCTGGTGCGCCCGGCGATGGTGATCATCACCAGCAGGATGCCGATGGTGAAAACCGGCACATCCATCTCGAAGACCAGCTCGAGCACGTAGCCGATCGCGATAAGCTGGACGAAGCTGCGCACTGTGGCGATGGCCAGGTCTTTCTCCAGGTCCGAGCTTTGCCAGCGCGATACCGCCGCGGCGATGAAGACAAAGGCGATCGAGAGCAGCACCCGTTCGATGCCTGCTAATCCCAGGAAAAAATCAGGCATTGCGCCACCCCCTTATGCGCTCCACGCGTAAATTGCATTAACTGCAGTTTACCGCATCGCGTTCAGTCGGGGCATGTTGGGGCGGGCCGAGGCTCGGCCGCAGACATGTAGTTGCGCGGCATTTACTACCAGCTCAATGTCGGATTCTTGAAAGGTACCAGCGCCATGATGACGGCGTGTACGTAATAGGCTTCGCGATCGACCGCATCGTCGGTCAATATGCCGATGGCGCCGTTGCTTTGCTTGGAGTTGTCGCGCCCGAAGACTTGGTCATCGGCATGGCCCAGTTCCAGGCCCGCGCGCACCAGTTCGGCCACTTCGCGCGGCAAATAAAAGACGGCGGTCTGCCCGAGGCCCACGCGGCCGTCGCGGCTGAAGATCTGCACGCGAGCGAAGCAGCTCATGCCCAGCGGCGTATCGTCGATGCCGCCCTCGATGCCAACCCAATAATCCGCGTCCGGCTGAGCGGCGCGCGCGTTCTCGGCGCGGTTGCGTGCGCCCTGCAGCGTCTCAGCCAGGCTCATCGGCTGGTCCGGCACGCCCGAAGGCACAGCGACGCCAACCACTGCGAAACTCTCCTGCGGAAAGATTTGCTGGAAGGCAGCCTGCGCCGCCCGCAGCTTTACCGGGTTCAACGAAGCGACTGTGATTTGGGGCATAGATTCGGACTCAAAATTATTACCCGATAGAGTAAATGTCGCAAATGATTTAACCACAGAGATCACAGAGGGCACAGAGAAAAACTCCGATTATCCTTGCTTGCGCGGCCAACGTTTAAGTACGCAGCCCGATATATAGCCGGTACGCGCATCGAGGAATTGACTCCGCCGGATTAACCAGTTTTTTTCTCGGTGAACTCTTTCTACTCGGTGCACTCGGTGGTAGGCATTTCGCATCCCTGCTTTCACCGACTGTTGCGGATGCGCATCGAACTGCTACACTGTAAATGCATCGCAATCGCAGGGAGCCGCATGTTAGGCGAGGCATCCACCCAGATCCGCGTGGTCAAAGCCAACGAGAACGACCTGGTCGACTTGTCCGATTTCATCAAACCCTTCGTGGCCAGCGGCGATTTGCTGCCCCGTACCTTCGACGAATTGGAAGACCTGTTGGAGACCTCCTTCATCGCCCGGCTCGATGGCCGTATCGTGGGCTGCGCCGCGCTTGAAATCTACAGCAAGAAACTCTGCGAGATCCGCAGCCTGGCGGTCGACCCCTCTGCGCAGGGCTTGGGCATCGGCAAGCAACTGGTGGCCGCCTGCGTTAACCTGGCGCAGCGCGAAGGCATTTACGAGATCATGGCCATCAGCGTGGCCGAAGATTTCTTCAAATCCTGCGGCTTCGACTTCACCCTGCCCAACTTGAAAAAAGCCTTCTTCCTGCAGACCCGCGACGAGATGTGAGTGGGCTCGCCCTAATTGCCATGCAAATCGAGGTATTGACCCTCTTCCCCGACATGTTCAGCGCCGTCATGTCCGAGAGCATGATGTGGAAAGCGCGCGACCGCGGCTTGCTTGACTTCGAGGCGCGCGACATCCGCGACTTCGCCGAGGACAAGCACCGCCAAGTCGACGACAGTCCCTACGGCGGCGGCGGCGGCATGATCCTTAAACCCGATGTGCTGGTGCGGGCGATCGAGTCCGTCAAAGGCGAGGCCGACAGTCCCGTGATCCTGCTCTCGCCGCAGGGGCGCAAGCTGACGCATGCTGTGGCGGAGGAACTATCATGGCAGCCGCGCTTGATTCTGGTCTGCGGGCGTTACGAGGGCGTCGATGAACGTGTCCGCGACCTGGCCATCAGCGATGAAATCAGCATCGGCGATTATGTGCTGACCGGTGGCGAGCTGGCGGCGATGGTGCTGATCGACGCGGTGGTGCGGCTGATCCCCGGCGTCCTGGGAGCGGAAGGCGCGCAGCATCGCGACAGCCATGCCGATGGCCTGCTGGAGGGCCCGCATTTTACGCGTCCGCCGGAGTTCCGCGGCCTGGGCGTACCCGATGTGCTGACCAGCGGGCACCACGCCGAGGTCGAGCGCTGGCGGCGTCAAGGCGCGCTCAAGCGCACTTGGCAGCGCCGGCCCGATCTGCTGGAAAGCGCGCAGCTCAGCGATGAGGACCGCGCTTACCTGGCGGGGCTGGAAGCGGGCGAAGCGGACTAAGCGCTGCCTTCTTCCAGGCCGGCTTGATCGCCCTCGGCGAAAGCCAGCGCGCGTTTGTCGCCGCTTTCGGGATCGAGCATGGCGCCGACGCTGTCCTCGCGGATGACCCGCCCTTCGTCCAGCAGCAGCACGCGGCTGCCGATGCGGCGCGCTTGCTCAATCGAATGCGACACCCAGATCATGGTCAGGCTCGTCTGCCGGCGCAGGCGCAGCAGCGAGTCCTCCACGCGGCTGGTGGCGATGGGGTCTAGAGACGAGGTCGGCTCGTCCAGCAGCAGCAATGTCGGATTCAGCGCCAGGGCGCGGGCGATGGCCAGCCGCTGCTCCTGCCCGCCGGACAAATCGGCCGCCGCTCTGTCCGCCAGCTCGGCTTCCAGCGCTACCTGCTTCATCAGCGCAAGGACCTCGTCTCGGCTCAGGCTCTCGCCCTGCAAGCGCGCGCCGAAAGCGATGTTGTCGGCCACGCTGCCCTCGAAGGGCGCCGTCTTCTGGAACATCATGCCGACCTGGCGGCGCAGCTCGGTGACGGGCAGGTCGTATATCGATTGTCCATCGAGGCGGATAGCGCCGGCGTCGATGTCATTCAGCCGGTTGACGCAGCGCAGCAGCGAGCTCTTGCCGCTGCCGCTGGGGCCGATGACGACCAGCAGCTCGCCGGCGGAAAGCTCGAGCGAGACATCGCGCAACACAACCGCGCCGCCGCGCTCAAGGTTCAGGTCGCGGATGGAGAGTTTGGACATGGGCATTCTCTCTACCAAAGCTACGCATGTATCCCACCGGACGTGTAAGGACTCATGATAGGCCGAACACGAATATTCCTGGAGTAAGCTAGACGTTGGTTGATCAGAGCAGCGGAGATTCAAAAGCCCGCATGGCGCGGGCTTCCAGCACAACTATTCGAGATATTACTACTGAAGTCGCGCGCTCGGCTCATCATCGTATATGCGCATTTTATTGACTTTGTCCATGTGTTCCTGTATAGGCGCAGGAATTGTACCATCGGATGTGAATACGAAAGTAGCAGTTTTACGACGAGCATCCGAATGCTTTGGAAGTCTAGGCGTATCTCCGTTACGGAGTACCGTGCATTGCACCGGTGGTCTGTTGATCTTGTCCATGATCTAGCCTCCTTCTCAAAATGAACCCTACAGAAGCAATATATGAACTCGACAGATGCACTGGAATTCCATACCTTGCGCTGCTAATGGCAATTCGATAACAACCATCTCCACGATAGATTATATCGCTCAGCAACAGATAAGTAAACCACTCATGCTGTTGGGGAGGAATTGACGCTGGGAAGAAAATTTCCGCCATTCCATTTACGTCTACCTTCATTAACTCGGTACTAAAATCTGGCGAAGTGAGCGACGCAGCATAATAGACATCGCCATAGGTTGTTGCGTCCAATCTACCCCACTTACACAACAATACAATGGGCTTAGGGAGTGCGATGATCTCGCCAGGACGTGCTGGCAATCCTCCGTATTCCAAGACATGAACAGGGTAGCCGTAGTCCAAAACACGATTGTCGTCAGGATCCGTCTTGATGCCATCGACCAGTTGAGCCCACAGAATATCCATATGTTATTCCTGCGAATGTCTCGTTTATTGTTACGGAACAGGCTACCATAAAGACGAGCAATTCTCAATTTGCTGCAACGGCAATTCGAGTCTATTTTCCGGGTGCGCTGTTTCGTCTCTCTCCCGCTTCCGCTTTTTTCCAGCCTTGTTTGAATGCCCATATTTGTCTTATGAGATGATTTTCCTTGCATGCAATTGCAGTGCGTACAGCGCGTGTGCCAATACGCCAGCGAACATGGTAGACTGGTGCGCAATCACAGGCAAACGAATGAGGGCGACCCATGCAAATGACCATGACCTGCGCCGAGGAATCGCGCCACGAAGCCGAGACATTGGCGGGCACCTTCAAGCCGGCCGATACCTTCTTCCTGATCGAGAGCAGCCTGCCCGACTACGGCGGCTGGAGCGGCGAAGCGGTCAAGACCGCAGCTGCAGGCGGCGTCTTCGCGCCTTATCTGGCGCACTTGCAAAGCGCGCCGCGCGCCAAAATCCTCTTCATTCGCAAACCGCTTGCCGACGGCAAAAACTTCTACATCGCGCTCACCAACCAGGCGCAGCCCAAGCTCTACCATACCGCGTTGACCGACTACGCCGAATTGCTGCAACTGGAACTCAACAGCCTGACCGCTGACGGAATCCCGCGCGTCAACGGGCGAGAGCTGGACGCGGTCGACGAGCTCTATACCGTCTGCACCAATGGCCGGCACGACCCCTGCTGCGCCGCGCATGGCACGCCGGTTTATCATGAGCTGGCGGCGCAGGCCGGCCCCGAGCGCGTCTGGCAGACCACGCATATCGGCGGGCATCGCCTGGCGGCTACGCTGATCGCCTTCCCGCAAGGCATTGTCTACGGCCATGTCGATCCGCCTGATGTCGAGGCAATCGTCAGCAATCAGCGCGCCGGTTATCTGCTGACGCACAAATATCGCGGGCGAGGCGCTTACGCCGGGCACACCCTGGATGCCGCGGCGCACCAGGCGGCCGGCGCGGCTGAAGCGGTCATTCGCGAGCGTACGCGCCACTATCGCCTGGATGACCTGCGCTTGCAGGCAGTGCAGGGCTTGGCCGCCGACCGGCAGCGCGTCGCATTTCTGGACGCCGACGGCGGCATCCACTGCGCCGAGGTGACGACCGGCATGTCCGCGCCGCGCCTGACCTCCTGCGGCGATGCGCCCAAACCCATGCCGCAGCATGACGTGCTCGTCGTCGCTGCTGACTAGGCTGGCGAAGTGAAGCGATGACGCCTCCTCCCAGCAAAAGCCCGCCGGCTCCCCCCAAGCCGCCCTGGATCGTCCGGCTGCTGCGCCTGGCTATCTTGGCTTTTGCCGCGCTGTCGCTGGTAGCGCTGAGCCTGGCCATCGGGCTGATCGGCTTGCAGATGGCGCTGGAAGACCGCATCGTGCCCGGCGTCAGCATCGCCGAGGGCGACATCGGCGGCCTGACCCGCGCCGAGGCCATCGCCGCGCTTTCAGCCCAGTACGGGTCCGTCGAAGCAGAAGTTTACACTTTCCGCGATGGCGAGCGCAGCTGGTCGGCGACCGCCGCTGAGCTGGGCTTGCGTTTGCCGGCCGCAGAGTTGGTCGAGCGCGCCTACGCCATCGGCCACGCGGAAGACGGACGCCGCAGCCTGCGCGAACGGGCCGACGCCTGGTTCAGCGGCGCCAATCTGCCCCTGACCCTGGCTTTTGATGAGAGCGCGGCGCGGGACTTCCTGGCGCGGCTGGCGGAGGAAGTCGATCGCGATCGCAAGGACGCCACGCTTAGCCTTGAGGGCATGAAGGTCGTCGTCAGTCCCGGCGTTAGCGAACGGCGGCTGGATCAGGCCGCAACCTTAGCCGCGCTGACAGAGCTGGTGCTGACGCAGTCCGATCGGCGCGAAGTTGATCTCGTGATAGACGAAAGCCTGCCGCGCCAGTGGAACCTCCGGGAAGCCGCGGCGCAAGTCGAGATAGCGCTGTCGACGCCGCTGCAACTCGTGGGCGACCTGCCCGGTGGCCAGATGCTGCCGCCCTGGGTGGTCACGCGCGAGCAGATCCTAGCCGGGCTGAGCGTGACGCTGAGCGGGGCCGGGGAGAACCGGCGCTTTGACGTCAGCGTCGACCTGAGCGCCTTCGCCCCCTTCCTGACGACGCTCGCGCCCACGCTGGGCAAACCCTCGCTCGAAGGGCGTTTCGACTTTGACCCGGCCAGCGGCCAGCTCAACCCGCTGACCCCGTCCCGAGAAGGGCGTGAATTGGATGTCGCCGAGACCATCAGGCGGCTGGAAGCGGCGGTATTCGACCCGCTGAATCGGCGAGTCGCCATGTACTTCAAGACGCTGCTGCCGCGTTATCCCCACGGCGTGACCGCTGCCGAGCTAGGCATCAGCGAATTGGTGGCGGAGTCTACGACCTATTATTGGGGCTCCTTACAGAACCGGCGCGGCAATATCGCTTTGGGCGCGGGCAAGTTGCACGGCATCATCGTCGCGCCCGGCGAAGAATTCTCCTTCAATCATCATCTGGGCGAGATCACGCCCGAAGCAGGTTATCTGGAAGGCAGCGTCATCCTGGGCGGCGCCACGGTCACCGGCATCGGCGGCGGCATTTGCCAGGTGAGCACGACCATGTTCCGTGCCGTTTACAGCGGCGGCTATGCCGTCACCGAGCGCAACAGTCATGGTTATCGCGTCGGCTACTATGAATACGCCGGCGCCGGTCCTGGCTTGGACGCCGCCATCTGGCAGCCCGAAGTGGACCTGCGCTTCCAAAACAATACGCCGCACCACCTGCTGATCGAGAGTTCATTTCTCGGCGCGCAAGACGCCCTGCAATTCCGCATCTACAGCAGTCCACACTGGCGCGCGGTCATTGAGCAGCCGATTATCCGCGAAATTGTGCCGGCGCCGCCCGATGCCTTCGTCGAAGCCGGCGACCTGGCGCAGGGCCAGGTCCGTCAGATCGACTACTCGGCCGATGGCGCGGACGTTTGGGTCTACCGCAATGTCTACGATACGGCCGGCAGCTTAATCAAGCGCGACCATGTCTTCACCCGTTTTCAGCCCTGGCAAGCCGTCTTTGAAGTGGGGCCGGGCGACCCGCGCCTGAAAGTTGAGGACGAAGCCAAAGACGACGGCATCGCGCCCGTCGGCGAATCCGGCTGAGCGTTGACTGTGCCCGGCTGGTAACAATTTCTCTTGTTTATGAAACCTGCCGAAGTATGTAGGGGCGAGCCACCGGCTCGCCCGAACGCACGCAGCATTGAATTTCATATTTTGTGTGAGCCAAGTCCTAACTAGCGAGCGACTGGGATAGGGGAACGGACGAGAGCCACGCCGACCCCCGTCCTGCCTTATATTGCTTATGCCACCGGCAGCGCGCGCGCCGGCTCCACGAAGCCTTTGAGGATTTTCTCCAGCGCCATGGTGTGGCTGCATACGCCGCGTTGAGCGAAGAAAGAGGCGCTGCTGTTCCAGGCGCCATGGTCGTAGGTGACGCGGTGTTCCTTGTTGTAGCCCTCGAAGCGGCAATCGAAGTCGACGATGCGAATGCGGTCGCGCTCTTGTGCATAGCGATTCGCCTTCTCCACATCACTGACGATATTTTGTCCCGGCGCGTAGGGCACGGGTTGGCGCTTCAGCAGGGGCTTGAGCAAGATTTCCAAAGCCATGATATGCGGGCAGATTTGGTAATGTGAAAAGCCGGAGCAGCTGCAAGACCAGCCGCCCTCATTAAGGCTGACGCGGTGGCTGCTGTTGGCGCCGCTGAAGTCCACGCCGAGGCTGATAAAAGTCGCGCGTTCCGGCTGGTTGGCGTATTCGCTGGCTTTTTGGATTTTGTTGATCATACTCGCGTCCATTTCGAACCTTTCACCTATAAGACGCCGGCATAAAATGAAAAAAACGCGGGGTGACTTTGTCGTTCACACCGCGCGTTCGCTGGTCTTCTTGTATGAAACATTGTCGTCGTTGCATCGTTGGCATCGCCCTGTTTCATCTACCTTAAAGTTTAAGCTGGCGTTAAACAGAAGTCAATCAGAAAGCGGCTGCCTGCGGCTGATTCTGTCTAATTTGCACAAGGAAAGCGCGTCGCTTGCGCCGGCATTGGCGCTTAAGTTGCGCGGGTGGCGGGCGCCTGCGCCGGTACGAGGCCCAGCGTCAGCGACTCGACATAGATACAGTGCCGCCAGGGTATGGATACATCGGCGGCGGACAGGGGGGCGTCGCTCAATTCAACGTCCGCGCCGCGGATGAGAGCGAAGGGGGTCGCCTCGTTGCGCTCGCCCATGACCACTTGCGCGCATGCCGCCAGCGAGTCGGCCAGGCCGATTTGCGTCACAGCCATCGGGTTGCCAAACAGATCCATTTTGCCGCGCTCGTCTTTGATGGGTTGGAAACCGGCCGCGGCGATGGCGATGCCAATCGTGCCATAACGCCCGGGCATCAGCCAACTATCGCTGAGGATGAGGCCGATGCGGCAGCGCAGACGCCGTTGCAGCGCCTGACGGATCGCCTCGGCGGTCTCAAAGGGCTTTTGCGGCAGCAGCACCACTTGGCCGCTGGGGATGTTGGAGCGGTCCAATCCGGCGTTGGGCGAGATAACGCCGCCTTTTGCGGTCAGTAGAAATCCCAGCTCGATTCCGCCGAAGATATGCTCGGCTTCCTCCAGCACCAACTGTGCCACGGCGGCATCCATCTGGTAGCGCCGCGCCAATTCCTCGGCTTTGGGGCTGCTCTCGATATCAGCGAGGCTAAGGGTGCGGCCGCTGGCGATCGAAGCGTATTTGCTGGAAATCGTCAAAACATCAGCATCTCGCAGTGAGATCTCGGCGGCCTCGAGGCTGTTGACCAGCGTAGCGACCAGATCAAAAGGTCGGTCGCGCACCGGCGCGCTGATTGGGGTAACGGTCAGTGATGGCGGCATAAAGTCTTCATCCTGTTTTGCAGTGAGCTAAAGACGATGCCTTTACAGTATACGTCTTATGTGAAATAGATTTGCGCTAAATGGGCTGATATCCAGAATGGTAGTTACGACACAACCAGTATGGAGAGTCAGCCCAATGACAAGTATAGGCATCGATACACTGTTTACCATCCTTTTTGTTATAGTTGACGATTGGTATCTTGCGAAAGGACGACATTACTTGCTGGGTAAAGCTGGGCGCAACCCTGTGTTTAGCGATAGCGAAATGATGACCGTGATGCTTGCGGCAGAATACCTACCTTTCGCAGCCGAGAGCCAGTATCTGGGTTATATCCGCGCCAACCATAGCGACTTATTTCCTAATCTTTTGAGCCAAAGTCAATACAATCGCCGCGCCCGCAGTCTGGGATCATTGATGGAACAAATGCGACGGGATATTCTGATTGACTGGAGCATTGAACAGGTAGAGACTTTTCTGGTCGATACCAAGCCTGTGCCGGTCTTGGGCTATAGACGCAGTAAGAAGCGCAGTCATTTTCGCGGCAGCGCCAACTATGGATATTGCGCCAGTCGCAAGCTCTACTATTTCGGCTATAAGCTGGTGATGGTGACGACCCTGACAGGCATCCCAGTGGCATACGAATTGACAGCCGCTAATGTGGAAGAACGAAAGGCGGCTGAAACGGTGCTGGATTATCTCAAAAACTCTATGGTGATTGGCGACAAAGGCTTTATAGGCGCCGAGTGGCAAGCTCAAATGCTGCAACAAACCGGCAATAGGATTGTGACACCTAAACGCAAAAACCAAAAACAGCAGAATAGCCCTGGATATGACGCAGCCCTCAACGGGCTTCGCGAGCGGATTGAAGGCGTCTTCCACGAACTTCAGAACACCGGACGTAACTTAGAACGCCTGCTAGCGAAGACGGTGGCCGGGTTGACAACCCGACTGATTGCGAAAGTCACCGCTCACCTATTCAAACATATCTTGCGCCTTCACTATCATATTAATGTTCAGACCTTTCAATGCTCTAGTAATTTCACATAAGGCGTAGTATATATGCCTTGCGACCGCTGGCGAAAGCGCTGCCTGCTGGAGGGTCAGGGCAATCACATCAAAATGATACCGGCTGTAAAGGTGGGAATTAAAACTGAAAATCAACTACAGAGGGCCCAGAGAGCACAGAGAAAAACAAAAATATGGGCTCATGTCATATTTGAATTGTGATTTGTGGTTCACGTTTCGCTAGTGACTGTTGCCTATTCCAGGCTGCATATGTAGTAGAATATTCTTCTAAACTCCTAAAACTCTGTGCCCTCTGCGCTCTCTGTGTTGAAAAAAATTTGATGCGATTGCCTTGATGCTGGCGGGCTAGCTGTTTAGTCTCGCAGCCAGGACTAAGACGCGGTCGCGCTGCGGATCGGCCAGCGCCAGCAGACGTCCGTCCGGGCTGAAGGCAACTGCGCTGGGCGAAATGTCGACTGTCGTCGCGCTGCCGTAGGGGCTGAGCGCGTTCGCCAATTGCAGCTGCCAGGCGCCGCTCGGCGTTTCGATAGCCAGCGTCAGCAACACTTCAGCGCCGGCCAGCGCCTGCGGACGTAAAGCGAACTTTCTGAGCAGCGCCCCGTCCAGATGGTAGATGCGCTGCTCGACGCCGCTAGCGACATCGAGTTGATACAGGCTGTCGCCGCTGCTGTAGACGAAGTCGCCCAAGTTGCCCGCGGGCGATGCTGCCACCGAGCTGTGGCCGCGCAGCGGAATCAAAGGCTTCGCTAATTGCAGTTCACCTGAATCGGCTGCGTAGACCCAGAGGGCGGCGCGCCCGGCGCTGGTGGATTCGCCCGTGACGGCCAGCCAGCGGTCATCCGCGCTGAATGCCAGGGCTGTCAGGGGATAGGGATAGCGCTGGCGAAGCGCGAGTCGGCTGCCTTCGGGCGCTGAACTGTCCAGCGACCAAACATTCAAGGTCCCGGCCCGGCGCGCCAGCTGCAGCGATTCGGCCCCGCTGACCGCCGCCAGCTTGTCCCCGGCGCGCGACCAAGCCAAGCCGCGAACCGGTCCCTCCAGTTGGCCAAGAAGCAGCGCCTCGCTCGCGGATTCTGCGCTTTCCATCTGTAGCAGACGGACGGCTCCCTCCAAATCACCCAGCGCCAGCCAGCGCTCATCCGGGCTGAAAGCGATTGCGGCAGCTCCGGCCGCCTCCACTAGCCGCCCCGGCTTGCCGAAGTCAGCGGCGTCGAAGAACGTCAGCGCGCCGCCCGCGCCTCGCACTGCCAGCAGATCTTGCTGCGGCGACCAAGCCACTGCCTGCGCCTCTGCCACCGGCAGAATCGCGACCGTATCAAGAGCGTCGATATTGCCGCTGTGGATCAGGTGGACCGCAGTCGGCAACGGCGCGTCCGCGGGTGGTCTTTGCGCCGCATCGGCCGGCAACGTTTCAGCGAGGGGTTCCAGGTAATAGTAGTTGTAATTCACATCGCTCTCGACCGTCCAGCCGACCAGCCCGCCGACATCGACCTGCCACCAAATCCAGGGTCCATTGCAGGCGGGTCCGTCCAGCACGGCGTCGATGCTGCCGAGTGGCGCGATCTCGCCGATTTGCTCGGCCTCTATGCTGGGTTGGGCGCGCAGTCGATTGGCAATCGTCTCGGAGACGACCTGCGCCTTCCCGCCGACAGCGATTCGCGGGCGCAGGTATCCGCGGTAGCCGGGCGGGCAGAAGTGGATGACGCCGCTGCTGACCAAAGTCGGATCGAGCGCGGGCAAGCTGTCGCAGCTGCCGGACAACTCGACGAGCTCGCGGCTGACCCAACCGGCGCGGTGCATCAGCCAGTCGCCGGCGAAATTACGGCCCAGAACTGCCTGCGGCGTCTCATCGGTCAAGACGGTGGCGGTAATGCCAGCGGGGCCTTCGCGCGCGTTGACGAACTCGCCCAGCGGGCGCAGGAAACAGCCGGTCGCGCCACCGGCCTCGGCATTCACCAGCGGAATATTGTAGCAAGCGCCAATCAGTTGCGCGTCCTCAGCGCTTGCCCAGCCCGCGGCCAGCTGCAGCCAATCGCCCGCGGCGCTGCGGCCGATGACAACACGGCTGGCCGCATCCGCGACGCTAGCGATGACTGCCGATGTGGTGTCGCCGCTCTCGTGCAGCGGGGCATCCGCGCTAATGACCTGGCAAATGTCAGCCGCGTCACGCCGCCGCGTAGAACTGCCGCTGCCGTCAGCCGGGCAGCCGTGCGCCAAGCCCGCGCGATAGGAGCCAAAATCGGCGCTGCAGATATCAATGTGATCAGGCACGCCATCGCCGTCGCTATCCTCCAGCAGGGCGCAGCCAGCGGCCGCCGCAGCCCCGGCTTGCTCTGCGCAGTGATCGGCGTTATCCGGGATGCCATCGCCATCGCGGTCGGACGCCGTAATGTGGGGGCAGCCGTCATTTGACACCGGGCCGCCGGCGATAAAAGGACAGTCGTCGCTGGCATCCGGCCGGCCGTCGCCATCGCTGTCGGCCTCGGCGCGTACGACCCACTGCGTGCCCGCGCCCAAATTTGGCAGCCGCTCGTCGCAGGCCTGCGCCAGCGACCCATCGGCTGAGACATGCACCGCGAAGACGCCGCCTTCCAACGGGAATCCGAGGCGGTAGACATCAAGCGGGTCGGGCAGCGGCAGCCCCGTCAGCAGCGCGCAGCCCAATGCCGTCGAGTCGGCAGCGGGCAGCAGCGTCAGCGCTGGCGCCGCCGCATTTTGCAGGGGCGGGTATATCGCGCGAGCTCGGTCGACGATGTCGGGCGCCTGGCTGGCGCTGTACCAAACATTGCCAATGGCGATGATCGTGACGATTAAATACGCGACAATCCGCAATCCGCACTCCTCGCTTCGACTGTGTACTCAGACAACAATTACGGGCGTTTCACAGAATCGCCCCTACAAGGCTTGTCCGATACTGTGACTCAGTTGCCGCTCGCTCAGTTTAGGCGAATACTCGACATCTTTGCCACCGAGTACACCGAGTTTGATAGAGTACACAGAGGAAAGGCATCACTTTTAGACCACAGACAGAATCGGGGAACGTGTGGATCATCCTTTACTCGATCATCCGCCATATTTCCCGGAATCTCTCTGTGCACTCATATTTACTCTGTGCCCTCGGTGGCAAAAGTGTCGTGAATCCATAAAAGCGCGGCGCCCACCCCAACAAACCGTATCGGCATCGGTATTTGAGTAGCGGACAAGCCTTACAATGTCCCGTCATTCGTCGCATTACATTGTTGAAACTGCTTCCGCTCACATTTTACCCGACGCGCGCGCGAGCGACAGAAGCCGATTCGCTGCCATAAAGTGCAATCGCAACAAATTGAATTTGCTAAACTATGAACATAATTCAAACTTAAAGCTAAGCACAGAGCCCCAGAGAGCACAGAGGAAAGCCTATCAACTATATGTATTGTGAAATTGCGCTCCAATTTTGAACCCTGTGATATGAACATTACGCATTGGTTTGTTGATACTAGAGGAGTTTTGCCCCGAACGAAGTCACACTCTGTGTTCTCTGTGCCTCTGTGGTGAAAGATTTTTTTGATGCGATTGCTTTGGCTGCCCTAAAGATACCCTGTATCAGCGGCGCGAAAACTGGTACATTGCGAGCTTACATTGAGACCAATTCGCCGCCCATTTTCCGCTGGAAATGCCATGCCGCGACTGACGGAACTGTATCAACTGGACAATTACATCGACACCTTCGCCCTCGGCCATTACGCGCGTGTGCTGGACGCGGTCGACCGGCGCAACGGCAATCAGGTCGCCTTCAAAGTCATGCGGCCCGAGCACCTGGACCGCGATGGCGAAATGCGCTGGGAGTACCGCGCCTTTGGCAACGAAGTGGACATTCTGACGCGGCTCTGGCACAGCCCCAATATCGTCAAGCTCTACGACTGCGGATTCATCTCCGACCGTGAAGAAGCGCCCCGCAATGGCGAGATCACGTCATTCCAGAGCGATATTCGCGGATTCATCGAGTCGATGTCGCGCTTTGCCGCGGCCGGCTGGCGCCCCTATCTGACGATGGAGAATTTGCCGCGCCATCACAGCCTCTTCTACCTGATGAAGCCGAATAGCGCCAACAGCCGCTGGCGCCTGCCCAGCGAAGAAGGACTGGCGCTGGCGCTGCAATTCAGCGAACTGCTCAGCCAAGCCCACGCCAATAATATCGTCTACCTCGACCACAAGCTGGAGCACGTCTATTGGGACGGCATCCACCTGAAAGTCATCGACTTCAACAGCTCGCGCATGCTGGACAACGACCGGATCCAGTCGCCGCAGCAATACAGCAAAGACGTGCATAATATGTGCGTGGGCGTACTCTATACCATCTTCACCGGCATGTCGCCGCAGAAGGGCTCGCTGCGCCCCCAGCCCAGCAGCCGCGACGCCGTCGAAGCGCGCTACACCGATATCCACAACCTCGATTTCAGCATGGAGCCCAGCCTGAGCGAGGGCATCGCCGAGTTGTTGCAGCGCGGCGCGTCCGAAAGTATCGAGACGGTGCAGGAATTCATCAACGGCTTGCAGCGGGTCGCCACGCAGCACGGCTGGCAATTCGCCGATTATTACACCAGCCCCGCCAGCAGCGAGGCCCGCGGTCAAGTGCGGGCCGGGCTGGAGCGGCTGCGCCAGGGCCAGGAGAATGTGCGCCAGGCGCGCGATCTCTTCCGCGATGCCTTGATCGAAGACGGCATCAGCCGCGACCTGGAAGATGAACTGCGGCGGCTGGTGGTGGCGCTGAACGAGATGCTGAACCACCGCGTGGCGCCTTAGGGCATGACCCCAGGGCAATCGCATCAAATTTATTTTCAACACAGAGACACAGAAGTAAAGCCAATAACGTAATGCAAATTTCACCAGAGCAACAATCTGGAGGGGCGACATACCACGTCGCCCGAAACCACAAATTACAGCGGCAGCGGGCGACCAGATTGGTCGCCCCTACAAGTCTAGCTTTTTCGCATGACTAACTTGGTTTTACTGAGCGCAGAGAGCGCCCAGAGATTTAATTCTATTTCTGGAAGAATTAGGAGGCAATGTAGGGGCGATTGTGTGCCGCGCGTAGACGCTGCGGATCAATCGCCCGCAGATTATGCGCGATTTCACGGGCGACATACAATGTCGCCCTTACATTTTGCAATTATTGGTAGCGAACGACGCAGAATGATTTTAGAAGCGATTGCCCTGGGCTCCACCCCAAACCCCAGCCCCTTAGCCGAATTCTCTGATGCCCGCCAAGCGCCGTCAGTCTAACTTGCGCGTCCGGTTGATGAGCTGCGTGGTGCTGTGGCCGCGCAGATACTCGATCAGCTCGACGCGGCCGCCGTAGGCTTCAACTGTCGGGCGCTCTGGCAGCGGCTTGTAGGCATAGTCGCCGCCTTTGACGTAGATATCCGGCTGCAGGGCGCGCAGCAGGCTATCGGCGCTGTCTTCTTCGAAGATGATCACAGCCGCGACCGGCATCAGCGCCGCCAATAGCCGCGCTCGCTCGGCAGCTGGCACGAGAGGCCGCCCGGGTCCTTTCAGGCGCGTGGTCGACGCGTCGCCGTTCACGCCGACGAATAGCGCGTCGCCCAGCTGGCTGGCTTTCTCCAGATAGTCGAGATGGCCGATATGCAGCAGGTCGAAATGACCGTTGGTGAAGACCAGGGTTTGCTTCGTTTCGCGCAGGGATTCGCGCAAGTCCCGCGCTGCAGAAAGTTCAAGTACTTCGCCCATCAGTTCACTCAGCGATCACGCCGGCGATAGACCAGCTTCAGCCCCGACCATTGCGCGTCGATGGCGGCGACTTTCACATCGACCAGCCCGCCAGCCAGCGCCACGGATCGCACGACGTCTTCAGTGATATCGGTGGGCATCTTGGCGGCTTTTTTGTACCAGGAAATCCAGAGCATGCCCGACTTGCGTATGGCGGCTTTTAGGCGCGGGAAGTCGGCTGCGTAATCGGCGCGCCAAACATAGAATGCCTGCACAAAGTCGTAGTCGGCGCTGGCCAGGTCGCTGTCGATGGTCACAGCGGCCGGCAGCTCGCCCAACAGTTCGCGATAGCCTGCGGGCGCCCGCAGCAGGGCTACGCGAAACCCGCTTTTGATGCCGAGCTTCTTGACCAGTGGCTTGCCCGAATAGCCGGCCGTCATGCGCCGCGCCTAAGCAAACTTGTCGCTATAGAGTTGGCGCGCCAGCGTTTCCGCCTGCGTCACCCACTCTGCGATCACATCAATGCCCTTCTGCCAGAAGCCCGGGTCATTGATGTCCACGCCGACTTTCGCCAGCAGCCGATCGGGATAATCGGAATCGCCGGCGGCCAGCAGGTCGATATACTTGGGCACGAAGCTCGCGCCCTCTTCCTGATAGATGCGGTAGAGCGCCAGCACCAGCAGCTCGCCGAAGGAATAGGCGTAGACGTAGCCCGGCGTGTGCAAGAAGTGCGGCACGTAACTCCACCAACTGCCGTATTCGTCGGTGATGGTGACGCTGTCGCCAAACATATCGCGCTGCGTCTCCAGCCATAGTTCGTTGAAGCGCTGCGCGGTCAATTCGCCTTCGCTGCGGCGGGCGCTGTGCATCTTGTTTTCAAAGCGGTTCATGGAAATCTGCCGGAAGACCGTGGCGAAGGTGTCCTCGATTTTCTCGGTCAGCATGGACAGCTTGATTTCCTGATCGTCTTCGGCGGCCATCAGATCCTGGAAGACCAGCATCTCGGCGAAGGTCGAGGCCATCTCGGCTGTGGTCAGCGGCGTGTAGAGAGCGAAGAGCCCGCTCTCGCGCCCGCTCAAATACATGTGGATGCCGTGGCCTAATTCATGCGCCAGCGTGGTGACATCGCGCGCATCACCCAGGTAGTTGAGGAAGACGTAGGGATTGGCTGAGGCGACAGTGGGCGATGCGAAAGCGCCGCCGCGTTTGTTGGGCAGGACGGGCGCGTGAATCCAGTTTTGGTCGAAAAAGTGCTGAGCCGCGGTCTTCATGCGCGGGCTGAATTTGTCGAAGGCTTTTAACACGAGATCGCGGGCCTGTTCCCAGATGTAAAATTCCTCGCTCTCCTTGAGGTTCAGCGGGGCATAGCGATCGTAGTCGTAGAGCTCGTCGTAACCCAGCAGCGCCTGCTTCAATCGGTAGTGCCGCGCGACCAAAGCGTAGTTGCTGGTGACGGTAGCGACCAGCGCCTCGACCACGTCGTCGCTGGCTTTGTTGCTCAAGTTGCGCGACGAGATCCAGCTGGCGTAGCCGCGGCGGCGGTCGCTATTGGCTTTGTCCAGCGCCAGGGTGTTAAAGATGAAGGTCAACTCCAGCGACTTCTCTTCCAGCTTGTCGGTCAGTTTGCGCCAGGCCATTTCGCGCGCATCGCGGTCGGCATCGCGCAGCTTGTTGAGCACGAAAGTCATGTTGACCTCGTCGCCCATCCAGTCGAAACGGAAGGCGCTGGTCAGCTGTGTGAAGAAGCGCGTCCAGGCGGCGCTGCCGGTCACCTGCTTTTCGATGACGATCTGCTCCTCGGCTTCCGACAGATAATAGGGTTTGTTGCGCCGTTCCGCCTCCAGGTAGTAGCGGCAATGTTCCAGTTGCGGGTCAGCCAGGATGGCTTCTGCCTGCGCGTCATCAAGCGCGTTCCACTCGATGTAAAAGAAGACGAGCTTCTGGTTCAGCTCGGCGTCCAGGTCCTGAATCCTGGCCATATAGGCTGTGTAGTCGGGATTGCCCGTGTCGGTCGAGAAGTTGAGCATGGCGTAGGAGCCCAACCTTCCGCTGAGGTCGTATATCGTTTCCAGCTCGGCATAGGCGCTGACGAAATCCGCGGCGCTCATCTGCGCCAGTTTGCCGCGCCAGCGCTCCTGGAAGGCGTCCATAAGCTCGTTGAGATTCTGTATATCGGTGTCAATCTGCGGGTCGTCAAGGCTTTGGTAGAATATTGACAGATCCCAGATAACGTCTTCTGCCCCAGTCAGGCGCTCCGGCATGGCTTCGCTCATCGCACGCTCGCTTGTGTGTCTGTGATTAAGTTAACGGCGCAATCCTAGCAGACTGTCGCTTTGGACGGTACACCGAGTACGAAGCGCATTAGCGGAAAGTCTGAAGCAACTTCGAATCAAAGCGGGCGTTTCGCGCTTTCAATCGCAAGAGAGACGATGCCCAGGATTAGAAAGGGGCGTTCGCTTCCTTAACGATTATCAAAACAGTTTCATAGCCTGTGCTTCAATGAATCGCTTAGAACACTCGAAACTGACAGTACGCAGAAAATTGTCTAAGGAGCGGATTTCGTGGTAAACTCTATTAAGAAATATAATTCTATTTCAGTATCGGTAGTGTACATAATAGGAGGTCTGCAGTGGAAGAGACCCCCACTTTGACTCCTTCACAAAGAAACCTGATCACAGCAATCGTGAATGAGATCTTGGAAGAGAAACTTCGCGATCTGCCTACGAAGTCCGACTTGGACACGTTCGCCACGGCAGACGATATAGGCGCCATTGTCAAGGTGCTTGAACATCATAAGTTGATCGTGAAGGCAGACTAAGCAGCGACTGACGCCATTACATAAGCCATACATGCAAAATAAAGAGAAAAATGAGCGAGAGCAAACGTTCGGCAGTTGATGCCACTGACAAGGCAATTGGTGTAGAGGAATTGCAGGGCCAGCGCTGGCTGGTACCGCCACGAGAACAAGCCGAAAGGCAATTGTCGCTAGAGAACAGAGGGTCTCAGTTTTCCTCGATCATTGGCACAGTCCTGGCGCTCCTCACGATTGCAGCTACGTTTCTGCTATTGGTGAACCCTAGATTTGATGATGTCAATCGCAACATTGGCTCATTGGATAATCGAATCGCCAATCTCGAGTCTCGCATTAAAGACATAGAGACTGATCTGACAAAGCTGGATGGTAAGCTTGATGCCATTGGCAATATGATCCTGGTCGCCTATGATGATGAAGAACTAGCCGCTGCCGAGATTAACACGATTTGGCAGCAGGTCTCCGATTAGGGTCACTGGCGCCACCAAGCTTCTGCGCCAGCCGCTAGCGCCCCGATTTGGATTGCGGCACGGCGAAGATCATGCGGCCAGTGGGCCGGTTGATCAGTTTGGTCACTTCCACACTGACGTTGCGGTCCATGAATTTCTGTCCCGATTCCACCACAACCATGGTGCCGTCATCCAGGTAGCCGACGCCTTGGTTGGGGTCGCGGCCCTGCTGGATGATGCGGATGGTGAACTTCTCGCCGGGGATGTAGACCGATCGCACCGCATTCGCCAGCGCGTTGATATTCAGCACATCGACTCCCTGCGCGTCGGCGACCTGGTTGAGGTTAAAGTCGTTGGTCACCAATGAGGCGTTGAGCTGGATGGACAGCGCCACCAGCTTGGCATCCACCTCGCCAAAGTCTGGCGGGTCGTCATCGACGATCTTGACGGGTAAGTTGTTGTTGCGCTGCAATTCGTTGAGCTTGGCCAAGCCGCGACGACCGCGATTGCGCCGCAGCGGATCGGATGAATCGGCCACGCGGTGCAGTTCGCTCAGCACAAAGCGCGGGATCACCACCGTCCCGCCGATGAAGCCGGTCTCGGCGATTTCAACAATGCGCCCGTCGATCAGCACGCTGGTATCCAGCAGCAGTTGGCGGTTGGCAAAGGGCTGCATGCGCCGCTGCCGCCCCATGATCTTCTCGCTGATGACATCCAGGATTTCGCTGGAGCGGATGTTAAACAGATTCATGCCCAGATAGCCGCATATCAGGGAAACCAGCGCCGGCAGGACACGGCCTACAGGATCGCCCAGCAGCGACAAGGGAAAAGCCAGCATCAGCGCTACGGTCAAGCCGACCAAGCCGCCCAGAATTGCCAGCATCAGCCGCGGCACCGTCATCTCGCTGGCTTGACGCCGCCAATAACGATATGGCGCGATGGTGAACCAGGGGGTGGCGATCACGCCGAACAAGGCGCCCAGCCCAGCGAAAATCAACATGCTTTCTTGCGCGTCAAATTGCGTGAGCTGCGCCAGCGCGGCGCCAATGCGGCTGCCGATAATTGCGAATACGATCAGGCCGATGAACCGAAAAACGAGATATGAACTCATAAAACCCATTCCCCCGTGCTTAGCCCGATCCGTACTCCTTCCGCTTCAACTTATGCTTAACGAAGAGTCGAGATAAGGATAAACAACAAAATATCTATGATGAACCATTGCGGGAGGCTGACTGCGTACCGGGCGGGATGAGTGTCTGCTGATCTTGGTGAACGGCCGCCCAAACACAGGACGCCTACCCTATATTATAGCCCTTGCGGGCAGCGCCTACACGCGTTGCGCGCCTCAGTTGCAGGGCAATCGCATCAAAATATTTTAACCACAGAGTACACAGAGGGTCGCGTAGACACAGACCGCCAGCACAGAGGTTTAGGTGTTTAGATGACTATTCAAAGCAATCGATGAACTGGAATACGGCAAGAAGCATTAAAATGACTTCAAATGTCTCTCAAAATCTCGCCTGACTAATGTCGTAAGCTTTCATTATTGCTTTACTCTGCGCTCTCTGTGAACTCTGTGTTTGATTTTCCGTTCGAATTTGCGCCAATACAGTCACTACCAGTTTGATGCGATTGCCCTGGCCTCGGTTGGGGTATTAGGCTCTAGCTGGCATGCAATCAGGGATTTGCCTTACTCAGTGCCCTCTGTGTATCCTCAGTAAAACCAAGAAAGTCATGCGAAGAAGCGCGCCTGACCAATCTGATCGCCCGCTTCCGCTGCGACTCGTGGTTTCGGGCTGTCGCCCCTACAGATCGTTGCTTTGGCAAAATTCGCATGACTAACTTGTAACTACTTCTGTGCTCTCTGTGGCAAGTATTTTTGTGAATTGCTTGGGCTTGACTCTGGCGTCTTCCCGGTGTCAATTTGACGGGCGGCCGTCCGGCGCGGCAAAGCTCAATGCGCGGGTTCCGGCGCTCCGCTCGATAGGCGACTGACCGCGGCGCAGCGCCATCCGTTCGGCGCGCAGACTGCGTCCGTAGCTGCCCGCCAGGTAACCCTGCACCGGCACGAAGAGCGCCAAGCCCAGCAGCGCCGCCGGCAGCAGCGCCAGCAGAATGATGCTGGCCGCCAACGAAGCGATCAGCCATTGCAGCGCCAGCGCGCTGTGGTTATGCAGGCTGCGCAGCAAGCGGTTCAGCTGATAGAAAGAAGCGGATTCCCACGATTCGGCGTAACGGACCAGCCCCACCGCCAGCAGCGACCATACCAAGGCAAAATACAGAATCAGCAGCGGCGCCAACGCTCCCAGTATGCTCAAGAAGGTGATGCCGCCAAATAAACTCACGGCGATGACATGGCGGAAGGCATAGAGGAAGAGCAGAGCCAGCAGCACGGGCAAATGGTAGACGATCAGCGCCACCAAGACCGGAAAGCCTTTGCTGATGACTTCACCGATATGATCCCACTCAGGCAGCGGGCGCGGGTAATCATTGCCGACATTGTGTATGAGTTCTGTCAGGTAACCCAGCAGGGCGCAGAGGCTAATCAGCCCGATGACCGGCAGCGGGCAAAGCAAGGCGAATACCGCCGTTTCGCTCAGTTTGCCCAGCCAATGCTTGTCTTCGGAAATGTATGTGAATGCGCGTATGAAATTCATGATCATCAATATCCGTCTAATTGTTATGTGATTTTACATTTGCTTAAAGTAATCTTAACCTGCTTAATGGGCTTGTCAAGGACTTTTCCCTGTTTCTCCAGAGCAATCGCACCAGGATCAATCTGTGTCGAATGTCACATTAATCTACCGAGATGTAGGGGCGACACACAGAATCGCCCCTACAATGCCGCCTATTTGGTCAGAAAAGGAATTAAATCTCGGTGCTGGCGGTCAGTGTCTACGCGACCCTCTGTGGTCTCTGTGGTTAAAATATTTCGATGCGATTGCCCTGCCTTTCCCAGTTTCACTAGCGGACTCCCAATGAAATCCGCCTGGCATTGCAGCGCGATGCGGGCAAAAGGGACTATGCCGCCATGGAAGTCTGCATTACATTTTCGCTTGATACGACGACATTCGCGAGCGTGAGCCCATGCTCTACAAGCTGCTGGGGGCGGTCTTCCCGGCTAAAGCGAAATCCATCCAGCCGCGGCGCATCGTATTGATTCGCCCCTGCTGCATCGGCGATGCCGTCATGGCCACAGCTGCATTGACGGCTCTGCGCGAAGCGTTTCCGGCGGCGCACATCAGCTGGGCGCTGGGCGAGTGGTCGGCGCGAGCCGTGGCGCATCACCCGGCTGTTGACGCGATCGTCGATACCGGCGCGGACATGCCGCTGGAATCGCCGGCCGCTTTCCTGCGCCTGGTCGGGCTTCTGCGCGCCGGGGACTACGATTGCGCCGTGTCTCTGGTGCGCTCGCCCTTGATGAGCCTGGCTTTGCGCCTGTCCGGTATTCCCCTGCGCGCCGGTTTGGACAGTCGCGGGCGCGGCTTTGGTTACAACTTGCGGGTCGCGATCGACCCCTATAAACCTGAGCACGAAAGCGAGATTTACCTGAAGGTGATCAGCGCGCTGGCAGGGCGCGAGTTTTATGCTTTTGCCAACTTGCCGGTCGCCGAGGCGGCTTTGGCGGCGGCTCGCGCATATCTTGCGGCTGAAAGTATCGACGCGCCTTTCATCGTGGCGCATCCCGGCGGCGGCGTCAATCCAGGCGCGCGCTTCGAAGCCAAGCGCTTTCCGTTGCAGCAATTCGCGCAGATGCTGAATCAGGTGGCGGAATCGTGGAAAGCGAGCGTCGTTCTGCTGGGCGGGCCGGATGATTCCGAGCTGGTCGCTGAGGTCCAGCGGCAGCTGGATGTTCGCTCAGTCAGCTGGGTCGATCGTCTCACATTCCCGCAGGTGGGCGCGCTGGCGGCGGAAGCGCTGGTCTACATCGGCAACGATACCGGCTTGACGCACCTGGCGGCGGCCAGCGGCGCCAAAGCCGTCATGCTGATGGGTCCGACAGACCCGCTTCGATACGCGCCGTATGCGCCGGATGCTATCGCCGTCTGCCTGGTGGGCGGGCAGGTTCGATCTTATGCCGCGGATCGGACACATCCGGTCGATTGGCACGACATTAGCAAGGACGTTGTCTTAGCCGTTGAGGAAGTCGTCCGCCAGCTTGGCAAATGAGGGGCGCGCCGGACGCCGTCCCGCCATGCGCGGGTCTGTGCTACCATTGAGCGGGCGCAATCAACAGACAAGCAGGGACGGACATTATGAGCTACCAAAACATCATTGTCGATCAACCGGCGGAGGGCGTGGGGCGCGTGCGGCTAAACCGGCCCAGGGCCCTGAACGCGCTCAACTCGGCGCTGATGGACGAGGTGATGGCGGCTATGTCGGCCTTCGACGCCGACCCCGCAATCGGCGCGATGATCTTGACCGGGGACGACAAAGCTTTCGCCGCCGGCGCCGACATCAAGGAGATGGACGGCAAGACGCAGATCGACATGCTGATGTCGCGCTCGCTGGTCGACCGCTTTGATATTGAGAGGTTAAAAAAGCCCATCATCGCCGCGGTATCCGGCTACGCATTAGGCGGCGGCTGCGAAGTGGCCATGAGCTGTGACATGATCGTCGCTTCGGAGACGGCGGTTTTCGGCCAGCCGGAGATCAACCTGGGCATCATCCCCGGCGCCGGCGGCACTCAGCGTTTGACCCGCGCGGTGGGCAAGGCGCTGGCGATGGAGATCATGCTGACCGACCGCAAGCTCAGCGCGCAGGAAGCGCTGCGCTACGGCCTGGTCAATCACGTAGCGCCGCTGGACGAGTACATGGACGCCGCCATCGCCATCGGCCAGAAGGTAGCGCGCCGCTCCCAGGTCGCCATCCGCCTGACCAAAGAAGCCATCAACAAAGCCTACGAGACTTCGCTGAGCGAAGGGCTGGCGCTGGAACGGCGCAACTTCCTCATCGCTTTCGGCTCGGAAGACAAAGCCGAGGGTATGCGCGCGTTCATAGAGAAGCGGCGGGCGGAATGGAAAAACCGCTGAGCCTGACCCTGCATTACAGCGCGAATATCGGCGGCGATCTGGCGCTGCTGCCGCGGCTGTTTACGTTTATACAGCAACTTAAAGCGCGCGCCAATCAGCCGGCTTTGCTGCTTGACCTGGGCGGGACCTGCGCCGACTCGGTCTGGCATTGCCGCGCCACCGGCGGCCGCTCGGCGCTGATCGTGCTGGATGGCATGGGCTACCATGCCGCCAATGTCGAGGGCGCGCTGAATGCCGAAAACCGCGCCAAACTGGCAGGGCAAGTCACAATGGCGCTGGTGGCTGCCGCGCGAAGCTGGACCTATCAGGTACCGCCCGTGACCGACCCGAGCATTCTCATCACCCTGAGACCGCAGCGGCGCGCCGCCCGATTGCAAATTGTGCTGGCGCCGGCTGTTGAGACGCGTATCGACGCGAATGTACTTTGGCTGCGCGAGGTGGGCGCCGGGCAAGTTGGCGAAGTGGCGCTGGGCTTGCGCGGGAAGCCGCGGATCGTGTCGGCGACCGTGCATACCATGCCGGCCGCTACACCGCCCAATCCCAGCATCGCCGGCGCTGTCGAATTCGTCGAATCGGAAGCGCGATTGTTTGACAGAAAACCATAACTCATATAAGCTAGCGGCATAATCTGACCTCGTCAAACAAGCAGCGGTGGAGAAGATGGTCATAGCTGAGATTCGCCAGAAACGCGTGGAAAACGATATTGAGACCTTGCGCGGTACACAGAGCGCGCTCATGGATAGCATCGACAGTTTCGCCGAGACGCTGGAAGAAGTGCGTGATATTGCCCTCGACAACCAAGCCCGGTTGAACCGAATCGAACGCCGCATGGATGGGTTCGATAGCCGCATGGATGGATTCGAAACCCGCATGGACGCGTTTAACAACCGATTGGATCGGGTTGAGCAGATTGGCGCGGAAAACCGCGCGCTAATTCTCGAAAACCGCGGAATCTTGCTTGCCATTGCCGATCACATTGGCCTTGTCTACAAAGTACCGCCCAGGAGCCCTCAATCCGACTGAGCCAGATCCTGCTGACACCGGCTGCGGATTCGCAGGTTGAGACGGAAGCGGGAAATGTATCCTTTTCGGTTGATACAGATACTATACCATCGAGGACACCGAGAAATGCTAGGGCAATCGCATCAAATTATTTCAACACTAAGGCGCCAAGAACTCCGAGATATATCCGAAAATATGCCAATAAAGGACGCAATGAAAAGGTGATTTTCTGCCAGAATTCATGGGCATGCCAAGGCTCGCCCCTACAATTTGTTAGTTTGAAAATAAATTCGTCATTTATGGATATTGATGCGATTGCCCGGCGAGAAATGCGAGAGCACCGAGAAACTTAATCGAGATATGCCATATTCTTTGTGTGCTTTGTGCCTTTGTGCCTTTGTGCCTTTGTGCCTTTGTGGTGAAATTTAATTTCAACCGAATTCGATACACTACCCGGAAGCGCGGCTGATTGACTGCAAATCAAATCTTCGGATAAGATAGCGACAACATTCGTACTCATCAAACAAGCAGTGGTGGAGAAGATGGACATAGCTGAGATTCACCAAAAAGGCGTGGAAAACGATTTTGGGACGCTGCGAATTAAACGGAGCGCGCTCATGGATGGCATCGACAGTATCTCTGAGACGCTGGAAGAGACGCGCGCTATTGCCCTCGCAAATCAGTCACGTTTGGATCGGGTTGAGCAGATCGGCGCGGAAAACCGCGAAATCCTGCTCGCCATTGCCAATCACCTGGGCCTTGACCACGAAGTACCGCCCAGGAGCCCTCAATCCGACTGAGCCAGATCCTGCTGACACCAGCTGCGTATTCGCAGGTTGAGGCGGAAGCGCGCAGAAGTCGGAAGCCAAATGAGCGCGAGCAAGCTGCGCATACTCTCGCGTCAGCGCGAGCACATGGGGGTGCTCACGTCACTCGCTGACTTTGAGTTGGCGCCCGGCGGAAGCATCGCCGTTGAGTCGCTGGTTGACGACCCTCGCCTCAGCCTCTATTGCCTCGACCACGACAATCAGCGCGCCATCTTCACCGCTCTGCCGGAAAGCATTGATCCACTGGCCGCGCCCTTCCTGTATCAGGCGCAATTCGACCACGCCGAATACCTGGTCACAGTTCCCTATGTCGTCTTTTTGAAACTGGCTGCGCAACTTCCGCCGATGCCAAAACTGCTCTGCCTGCACAATATCGGCCGCTGCGGCTCCACCGTGATGAGCCGCGCCTTAAACGAAATCGAGGGCGTACTCTCCCTGTCCGAGCCGGATGCGCTGACCGCCTTCATCGGCTTGCGGTCGCTGCCCAAAGCCGAGCAGCGTAACTTGTTGCGCGCCTGCGTCGCCTGGCTCGCGCGCCCGGCCATCATCGGCGACGCCGCGCAAGTGGTCATCAAGTTCCGCAACCAGGCCATGGCCGTGCTGGACCGCTACGTTGAGGCGCTGCCGGAGTCGCAGCACCTCTTCATGTACCGCAACGTCATCGACTGGCTGGCGTCGTTTCAGCGCCTGCGCGTCAACCGTGGCGACAGGCCCATGCGCTTCATCCGCGAGCAAATCATCGAGCAGCAAGCAGCATATTATCAGTGTGCGCCGGCGGAGTTTGAGCGGCTGGCGCACCCGTCGCAGCGCAGCTACCTGGGGCTGGAGGGCCGCGCGCTGGGCTGGCTGTTTATGCTGGGGCGCTACCTGGCGCTGGCGGAGCAGGGCGCGCCGTTAACAGCCATCCGCTACGAGGATTTGCAGCGGGGGCGTGATGCCGTCCTTTTGCAGGCGCTGCGGCTGCTGGGCTTGCCGCCGGCGGTCCTGTCGGCAGCGGTAGCCGCCTTCGAGAGCGATGCGCAAGCCGGCACCAAGCTGGCGCGGGATGGCCAGCGCGGCAATACCGTGGCGCTGCCGGCGGAGATGCAGGCGACAGTGGCGCGGCTGCTGGCGCTGCAGCCTGTGATTCAAAGCGCGGATTTCCTGCTGCCGGGCACGCTGCGGCTGTAGCTCGACTTCGGAGGCGCAATGAACGGACGACCCGCATTGCCGTCACATTTAATAGAAAAGGGCGACTCACTGAGTCGCCCCTACATTCTGTCTTTGATTGAACCTGGCGCTACTATGTAAGGCGGTTGTAGAACTCGACCACCATCTGAATGTCGATCGGTGTCTGTACTTCGCCTTCTTCGGGGACGCGATCCAGCGTCACGCGGAAGTTCTCTTTGTCGACCGTCATATAAGGCGGGAAATACGCCGACTGCTGAATCCATTCCTGGATGTGCACATTCTTCTTCATCTTGTCGGTGACTTCGATGACGTCATTGGCGCGCGCCTGATACGAGGGCAAGTTCACGCGCCGGCCGTTGACCAGGATATGCCCGTGCCCCACGATCTGCCGCGCCGACCAAATTGTTGCCGCCAAGCCGGAGCGGTAGACGATATTGTCCAGGCGCCGTTCCAGCAGGCTGAGCATGTTGACGCCGGTCGGCCCCGCCATCAGCGCCGCCTTCTTGTAATAGTTGCGCAGTTGCCGTTCGCGCACATTGTAGATGAATGACAGCTTCTGCTTTTCATCCAACTGCAGCGCGTAATTGCTGCGCCGGCCGGAGCGGAAGGATTTCTCGCGGCCGTGCTCGCCGGGCGGGTAGGCGCGGTCTTCCAAAATGCGCGAATACTTCGGGCGCGGCACCAGCAACTCGCCGAAGCGGCGCTGGGGTTTGGCTTTTGGTCCGTGATACGATGCCATATATTGACCTATCCTCGTGCTTGCTGGGGGTTGGCTCCCGCTCAATCTGCCTGAAATCGACAAAGCAGTATAGTTGATTCTGCAAGGAGTGGTAGGGCGAATTTGGCAATCCGCTTGCGCTACCGGAATTGTAGGGGCGACCAATCTGGTCGTCCGTTGCGGATCTGTCTGTACACTGTCGGGCGCCCCACCTGGTCACCCCTACGAAATCTTGCTGCCTCTTTATTGAGGAGCCATGTTGAGACGCCGTCGGCGATTTCACGGAAGCACGCTGTGAGTACGGGCGAGCGGGTGGCTCGCCCCTACATCTTCTACCACATAATGCTGCCTGTAGGGGGCAGCCGTTGGCTGACCCGTTGTGACGAGTCCTGCGTTTTCAAACCTGTCCTGTCCTCAGCTCGCTCTGGGGGAAGGGGGCTACGCCGGCTGATTCTCCAAGCGGCCCAGCCAGTAATGCACGTCAAAGCTCTCGTCGCCGGTCAGGAAGCGCCAGAGCTTGATGCGATTGACGATCTCCAGCCGGCCCGAGGCCGCTTCAAACCAGGGCTCTTGCTTGGACAAGATGCCTTGCACATCATCCGTCCGCGGGAAGCCGCTGTGGATTTCTTTGGGCGCGGCATAGTCATCCGTCAGGTCGTCGGTATTCCACAGCCGCAGTTGCCGCACGACCGGGTTCAGGCGCAGCTTGAACATATAACGGCGCCGGTCGGTCTGATTCTGGCGGCCGCAATGCCAGATGCCGTGGTGCAGCGCCAAGACCGACCCGGCTTTGCAGACCATAGGGATCTGCCCGCGCATATTTTGATAAGCCGCCACATCCATCTCGTTGACGCGCCGGAAGTGGCTGCCCGGCAGCAGCAGCGTCCCGCCCATTTCCAGCGGCACATCGTGCGGGAAGTACATCAGCTGGATGTCGAAATGACTGCGGCAGTCGATGATCGAATCGGCGTGCAAGCCCTGCGCCTTGCCTTCGTTCGGCTCGCGCACGTGAATCGCGTCGTGGTCGAAGAGCGGGTCCTCGCCGACCAAACTGGCGATCAAGCCCTGGATCTGCGGCAGGTCCAGCAATAGGCGGATGGGCGTGCCGTGATAGCACTGCGACAAGGGCGTGCCGGCCCGATGTCCCTTGATCTCCTGCCGGTCAATGCCGCGCATGACCGCCTGGTTGATCTCGTCCGGAACCAGCTCGTCAAAGCGCAGGTAGCCGCGCGCGACGAATTCCGCCATTTGCTTCGATGAGAGCAGATGATTTTGGTCGATCATGCCTCTATATCCTCCAACTTTTCAAAGAGAAATCCGTATTTCATAAACGAAGTTGTGTATTCCTCGCCCGGGTAGGGCGGGATCAGCACCGGCTGCTGTATCAGGCGCCAGCCGTCTTTCAGCGCGTCCAAGCCGGTCTCGTAAGGCGGCTCGTTATTGTCGCCGGTGGTGAACGAATCTTTGCCCGTACCGTCGTAGACGGACCAGCCCAGTACGCGGCTGTCCAATGCCGATGTATGCAGGTAGAGCGTCAAGACTTTTTGTCTAATTGTACTGGCCATTACATTCCCTTCGCTTACGAGACCAACTCGAAGAGAATCCTACCGCATTAGCGGCGCCGGGACAAACCGAATTTGTGGTATTTGTTCAGCGCGCTCAGTCTTCATCTTCCTCGATCGCGATTTTGGTTTTCTGCTTGGGGGTATGCTTGGGCTTCTCTTCATCGGAGGCATCCATGGAGGCATCCATTGGGATGATGACCCTGGCGTCCGGCAGTTTAGAGCGTTCGCGGAAGTAATTGATAACGGCGTCGCCAATCACGCGGGCTTTGGCCGCCATTCCAGCGCTCTTAACCGCCCAACCCACCAGTGGAATCACGCCGACGAATTCAGCGATGACGCCGCCGGCGATTGCGCTGCCAACCGCGCCGCCTAGCGTCCCTGTCAGGTGATCCATGTCAAAGGCACTGACCTCATAAGCGTTTGCCACCTGATTGATCATGGCGATGTCCGCCCCGGTTAGAAACACTGAGCTGCCAGGAATCCAACCCGTGCCGGCGGCTACCGTCGTCCAGGTATTTACGCGCTTGCGAGCTTCGCGGTCCGCATCTTGCAACGTCTTTGCCATGTTTCTCCACCTTTGCATTCGTTACACTAGGCTATTGACCTTTACCTATTCTTACGCAAAACGAGGCATAGAGTCGCGCAGCGCTCGCCCGAAAAGCCATGCCGAGATGATAGGATGAAGATCCTCCTCCTCAGCGACCGGATCCCGCCCGAGGGCCGCGGCGGGGCGGAGGCCGTCGTCTGGCGTTTGGCGCAGGGCTTGGCGGACGCGGGGCACGAGCTGCATGTCGCCGCCAGCACCCCCAATGCGCCCTTTGCAGAGCAGCGCGATGGCATCCCAACTTATCACCTCCACGCCCATTATCCCGAGCGCTTTCGCCCCTGGCTGTCGCTGTGGAATCCGCAGACAGCGGGCCCCCTGCGCCGCCTGCTGGAGCGCCTGCGGCCCGACATCGTCAACGCTCACAACATTCACGCTTTCCTGAGCTATCACTCGCTGAAGCTGGCGCATGCCGCCGGTTGCGGCGTCGTTTTCAGCGCGCACGACGCCATGCCGCTTGTTTACGGCAAACTGCCGGCCACCTTAGGCGAACGCGGCTTGCAAGGACCGGCTGACTACCGCTTGCCAGCGGGCTACAATCTGCGCCAGAATCGCTTCCGCTATAACCCTTGGCGCAACCTGTTTATCCGGCGTCATCTGCAGCGGCACGCGCATGGTCTCACCGTCCCCAGCCGGGCGCTGGCGGCCGCCTTCGCCGACAATGATTTGCCGCCGGCCGAAGTCGTGCACAACGGCATCGACCTGGACGCCTGGGGGCCGCCGGACGAGGCGATCGTCGCTGAGTTGCGCGGGCGGCTGGGCTTGACTGGCAAGCGCGTCATACTCATCGCCGGCCGCCTGACCGAAGCCAAGGGCCTGCGACAGACCCTGCTCGCCCTCGACCGTCTGCGCGAATCTCTGCCGACGGCGCGCCTGCTGGTTCTCACAGCGCGCGAAAGCGGGGCGCAACTGCCGGCGGGCTTGGGGCATCTGCGTCCCTACGTTACAATCGGCGGCTGGCTGAGCGGCGCGGAACTGCGCGCGGCCTACCAGTTGGCTGACGTGGTCGCCGTGCCGTCGATTTATGTCGACCCCTTTCCAACGGTCAACCTGGAAGCCATGGCGGCCGGCAAGCCCGTAGTCGCCACGAGTTTCGGCGGCTCACAGGAAGTCGTCCTGGATGGCGAGACCGGCTTCATCGTCGACCCGCTGCAGGTTGAGGCTTTCGCCGGCGCCTTGCTGCGGCTGCTGACGGACGACGCGTTAAGCGCAGCAATGGGCGAACGCGGCCGCGAACGCATTCGGGCGCATTTCTCCTTGGCGCGGCAAGTCGAAGCCATGCTGGGGGTTTATGAGCGGGCAGTGGAAATGAGCGACATGTGATGGCGACGATACTTGCGAGCGAAACTCATCGGCTTAGCTCCGCCAATGGACGTGAGTACCGCATCAGCGTTGCGCTGCCGCTGGCCTACAACGCCGCGCCGGACGACGCCTGGCCCTTTAACGGCGCGCCGGAGCGCTGGCCGGTGGTCTACGTGCTAGACGGCAATTGGTACTTTGGGCTGGTGACTGACATGATCCGACCGATGTCATGGTGTGGAAATACATCCGATGCCATCATCGTCGGCATAGGTTACCCGGAAGCCAAGGATCCCAAAGAAGCCTTCCGCAACGCCTTCACCCGCCGCAACCTGGACTTGACACCGGCGCGCGATGAAGCCGAGGAGCAATCTATGGCGAAGCGATTTCAGCTCCCCGTGCCGACCGGTGGCGCGGATGACTTTCACAATTTCATCAACAACGAATTGACGCCCTTCATCGACGAGCGCTACCGTACCGATAAGTCACGTCATGCCCTGGCCGGGCATTCATACGGCGGCCTCTTCGCCGCCTACAGTCTCTTCAAATCGCAGCAGCAATTCCAGACCTACATCATCGGCAGCCCCACCTTGGCTTATGGCAATCGCTGCTTGTTTAGGCAGGAAGAGCAGTTCGCCAGATGCAACGCCGCCTTGCCCGCGCGGGTATTGATATACGCCGGCGATGAGGAATTTGCTGACGATACCACGCTCACCGATACCATTCGATTCGCTACAATCCTGAAAAGTCGTAATTATGCCGGACTCAACCTAGACATGAAACTGTTTCCCGATCACGATCATTGCGCGGTCGCCGCGCCCGGCTTGCATGCCGGTTTGAAATTCGCCCTGAGCCAGCGCAAAATCGAGGAGTAGACTGCACGATGAAGCATCAGCGATATTCAGGACCCGACGACCTTTATCGCGCTCAAGCCGCGCTGATGCAATGGACTCGCATTGCCGGCGACTGCAATTATCTGCACAAGGGCGATGTCGGCCACCAGCTCTTTAACACCTGCTACGGCTACGACAAAGGCGAAGTCTTTCGCTATTGGCTGGATGCCGACGGCGAGCTGGTCGCTTTTGTCCTGCTGGGCCCGCATTGGGAGTTCTTCAATCTACAGGTGGCGCCGAGCCTGCGCGGCAGCGCGGAGCATGTCGCCCTGTTCGAGTTCTGCGAGCGCGAAAGCCTGCGCCTGGCCAAGTTGTTTAATACCGGCCTCAAAAATCTGTATGTCGACGCCTGCGACTGTGACCCGGCTTATAGCGCATTTGTCGAGGCGCGTGGCTTCCAGCGGGAAAAGCACGGCATCACCCTGACGCGGCATGACCTGGAAGCACTGCCGGGCGCGCAGCTACCGCCGGGTTTCCGCTTCCATGAGGCGACGGCGGCCGACATCGATCAACTCGTGGACCTGCACAATCACAGCTTCGCCGACAAATGGAACGCCGCCTCCTATGGCAAGGTATTCAACGCGCCGCACATGGAATACGAGTGGGTGGTCCTGGCGCCGGACGGGCGCTTTGCGGCTTTTGTCAACTTGTGGGTGGATCAAGTGAATCGCTCGCTTTTATTCGAGCCGGTTGGCACACATGCCGATTTCCGCCGTCAGGGGCTGGGCAAGGCGCTGATGGTCTACGCCATGCGCCGCATGAAAGCCGAGCAAGGCATCGAGAGCGCCTATGTCGGCCATGAGCCGGCCGACAAGAACCCGGCTTCGGTCGCGCTCTACGCTTCGGTCGGTTTCAAGCCGCTCTTCGAGATCCATGACTATAAAAAGTCGGTGGGGCATACCGCCAGTAGCTACTAATTTGGCGCCCTGTCGCTGGCAGCGCCGTTGCCTGTTTGCCAGCCGCTGGTAGAATAGGGCAGAATAAGCGGAGTTGACCAGGAGCGATGAATTTGCAAATCTTTAATGTGCTGGGCCGCGAGAAACAACCCTTCTCGCCTATACAAGAGGGTCGGGTCGGCATGTACGTCTGCGGACCCACCGTCTACGAGCATTCGCACCTGGGCCATGCCAAGACCTACGTCTCCTTTGATGTCGTCGCGCGCTACCTGCGTTATCGCGGCTGCGATCTGCTCTATGTGCAGAACATCACCGACGTCGGCCACCTGCGCGCCAACGAAGAAGACCGTGTGCTGGCGCGCGCGGCGCAGCTCAACGCCAAGCCCATGCAAGTTGTTGAAACTTATACCCGCAGCTACTTTGAAGACATGGACGCGCTCGGCGTCAGGCGGCCCGATATCTCCCCGCGCGCCAGCGGCCACGTGCCGGAACAAATCGAGATGATCGCAACGCTCATCGCCGAAGGACATGCCTATGAAGTTGACGGCAATGTCTATTTCGATGTGCTCAGCGATGCGGATTACGGCAAGCTGTCCAACCGGCGCGTTGAAGAGCAGCAGGACGAATCGCGCGATTTGGTGGGCGGCGACAAGCGCCATCCGGCCGATTTCGCCTTGTGGAAAAAAGCCGAGCCCGAGCATATCCTGCGCTGGAACAGCCCCTGGGGCGTCGGCTTCCCCGGCTGGCACATCGAATGCTCGGCCATGGCCAAGAAGTACCTTGGCGCCAACTTTGATATTCACGGCGGCGGCATCGACAATATCTACCCGCACAACGAAAACGAGATCGCCCAGAGCGAATGCGCCAATCACGTTGCTTTCGCCAACTACTGGATGCTGACCGGCAGCCTGAATGTCCTGGATCCGGACGAAGGCATCCCGGTCAAGATGAGCAAGTCCCTGGGCAATTACGTCACCATCAAGGACGCGCTTGACGAGTATCGCCCGCAAGAGTTGCGCTACTTCATCCTGACCTCGCATTACAGCAATCCGGTGCTCTACAGCGAAGATTCGCTGGCGTCGGCCAAGTCCGGCTGGGAGCGGCTGACCAACGCCCTACGCCTGGTCCGCCAGCAGCTGAACAGCGCGCCCGATAATGACGCCGGCAACGCTTTCCTGGCGCGCCTGGACGAGGCGAAAGCCGACTTCCGTACCGTCATGGACGATGACTTCAACTCCCCGCGCGGCATCGCCGTGCTGCAAGACCTGACGCGCGATGTCAACACCTTGCTCAACAGCGATAGCGAAGTCGGTGTCGCAACGCTGGCGGAGATTAACGCGACCTACGTTGCCTTGGGCGGGGATGTGCTGGGCTTGGCGCCAACTGCGGACGCGGCTGAAAGCGGCGACGGCCAGCGCGAGGCGGCGCTCATCGAGATGCTGATCGACATGCGGGCGCAGGCCCGCGCCAGTCGTGATTACGCCCGCAGCGATGAGATTCGTGATCAGTTGGCGGGGCTGGGCATTGTGCTGGAAGATCGCGCTGACGGCACCATCTGGAAGCTGGTCTAATAGTGAGCCGCAAGTTACGTTTTTGTAGGGGCGACACTGTGTCGCCCACAGCTGAAACCCACTGGAACGTAGGGGTGATTTACAGAATCGCCCCTACATACGTTGCTGTAACTGGTTAAAGGCGAAGCGGATGCCAGAATTTCTCTACGGACACTGGGCGGTCATCGAGGCCATGCGCTCGGGCCGACGCCAGATCGACGCGCTGCTGATCCACGAGCGCGCTGAAAGACGCGGCGTGGTCGGCGATGTGATGACCATGGCCGAAGCGCTCAACCTGCCGATTCAGCGCGTGCAGCGGCGCATCCTCGACGACCTGGCCAATAACGGCAATCATCAAGGGCTGGCGCTGCGCGTGGGTCCCTTTCCCTACTGCGACCTCGAAGACATTCTGAGCGAAGCGGCGCGGCGTGGCGAGAAACCTTTTATCCTGCTGCTGGATTTGCTCAAGGACCCGCAGAACGTCGGCTCGCTAATCCGCGTCAGCGATGCGGTCGGCGTACACGGTATCGTCATTCAGGAACGCCGCAGCGTGGCGGTGACGCCGGCTGTGGTCAACGCCTCTTCCGGCGCCGTCGAGCATATCAATGTGGCGCAAGTAACGAATCTGGTCAACGCCATGAAACTGCTCAAGCAAGAGGACATTTGGCTGGTGGGCTTGGACGTGGGACCCAACATCCCCCCGCTGGATAAGACCGACCTCAATATGGCTTTGGGCTTGGTGATGGGCAGCGAAGGCGAAGGACTGCGGCGGCTAGTGCGCGATACTTGCGACTTGCTGCTGACCTTGCCCATGCGCGGCCAAGTCGGCAGCCTCAATGTCGCTACCGCCGGCGCTATCGCCCTCTATCGCGCCTGGGGCGCCCGCGGCTGGGAAGGCTGGGCCCATGCTTAGGCCGAGCGATTAGGATTTCCGTTTGCATACGAAGGTAGTGTATCGAAATCGGTTGAAATTTAATTTCACCACAAAGACACAAAGACACAAAGAATATGGCAATCTCGATTAAGTTTCTTGGTGCTCTCGCAGTTCTCGCAGGGCAATCGCATCAATATCCATAAATGACGAATTTATAATCAAACTAACAAATTGTAGGGGCGAGCCTTGGCTCGCCCATGAAATCTGGCAGAAAATCACCTTTTCATTGCGTCCTTTATTGGCATATTTAAGGATGTCGGAAGAGACATTGATGGATTCGGCAGTGAATGCTGGGACTTTGCAGGATCATGGCGAACGCATCGCCGCTCTGGAAAATAACCAGAGGCATTTAGCCACGAAGGCTGATCTGGCGAATTTGCAGGCTACACTAACCTGGCGGCTTATCCTTGCTGTCAGTATTGTCACAACTGCGTCTACGGCAATCCTCGGAATACTAATTCAGTCACCGTAGACTGGCAACCGAGCCAGCCAATAGATTCGGACTGTGGACTCAAGTTTCTATTGAATCTTGCCACGCCGTAGCAAAACCAGACTCCACAGGCACAATAAATCCGCCCATCGTCCTATATCTCGGCTGTGGAGGCTGGGCCCATGCCTAAGAGCGCGAGGCGCCAAAGCCCGCCCCGCGCTGAGTATCCGTCTTTTGTCTAGGCTTTGGCCATTTCGTTCGACCAGTTGCGCGTCTTGATTCCCAGGCCAATCTGCATGGAGCCGGCCACCAGCAGATAGAAGGGCAGGATCCAGAGCAGCGCCGCCACGGCCTCGCCCGGTCTCGAGATCAGAATCAGCCCAAATACCACCGACACGAACCCGCTGAGGCCCAGCAGCCACTCATTGTCAATCTCTTCGCGCAGCCGCCGGGCGCTTACGATCTCAAGCGCGCCGCCAAGTATGGATCTAATGGCGATGATATTGATGATCAGAACCGTTACGAGAACGCCAGAAGCCACGGGATTGGCAAAGACGACCAATCCGGCAATCACGCTGACAACGCCGACCAGCGCCATCAATATCCAGTGGCCCTCGCGATTTCTCAACGAACCAAAAAGCGTCGAAATGCCATCGACCAGCGCATAGGCGCCAAATAGCAACACGAAACTCAAGCCGCCAGCGGTCAAAGTCGCTACCGGAACAAAAATTAGAAGCAATGCGAAAATTATGGCGATGATTCCCCGCAACATCAGCGCCTGTGATGATTGTTCCATTACACCCTTCATGTCGGTCCTCCTGTGTTGACTATCGCTGCAATATAGAACCTTTGCGAATGTAAGTCAATCGTTTCCTCTTTGCCCTGCTAACGGGAACTGTCGCTGGCATACGTACTTAACTGATTTACTCAGTGTCCTCTGTGTATCCTCTGTGCTCTCTGTGGTAAGCATTTGCATGACTAAAGTACACTTGCTTCTGTGTTGAAATTATATTGGTGCGATTGCCCTGCCTTGCCAGCGTCATCCGCCCTGCTCGCGCTTTGGGCGCAGCGGACCAGCCCGCAATAGCAGCGCGCTCAACAGGCACAAGCCCGCCATCAGCGCCCCGCCTATCGCGAAGGGCGCGCTGGGGCCGCCGCGCTGAAATATCAAAGCAGCCAGCAAAGGCGCCAGCGCGTTGGCCCCGCTGACCAGGGCTGCGCTCGCCCCCAGTGCGCCGCCATATTCGCCGCGGGCCACCCGCTGCGTAATCAGGCTGTTCAGCGCCGGGCGAATCAAGCCGGCCCCGACCGACACGGGCAGCAGCGCGGCCGCCATCCAAAGTACGCCGGCCAAGCTGTTCCTGCCATTTGGCGGCAGCGTCACCCCCAATTCCCCAATCAGCGTTTCGGCGTTTGAAACGCGCGCGCCTAACAGATCGCGCTCCACCAGCTCGCGCACATAAAATGGATGCGGCGCGTCCGGCGTCAAGCTCGTCAAGCCCAAGCCCAGCGCCAGCAATGCCAGAGCCAGGACTACCAAGCCGCCGTCGCCCAGGCGCGCGCTCCAGCGGCCGATGAAGCGCAGCTGCACCAGCACTAGTATGCTGCCGATCAGCAGGAAGAGCGCCGCGTTGCCACGCCCCAGGAAGCCCAGCCGCGTCAACGTGAACAAACCTAACAAGCTCTCATAGCCGAAAAAAATCAGTTGCTGCGCGAACATCAGCAGCAGCAGCAGGCCCAGGGCCGGCCGCAACAGGTAGCGCGCCATCAGCCTGGATCCGCGCGCCGTCTTGCGGCTGCGGCTGCGCGCTGATTTCGGATGTGTCTCGCCAAACAAGAAGAGCGTGACCAGGATGGAAACGAAGGAATAGAGTGCCGCGGTGAAGGCCGGCACAGCCAGCGAGTTGGATAGCTCCAGCGCCAGCAGGGAGATGAGGGGACCGAAGATGAAGCCCAGGCCAAAAGCCGCGCCGATGATGCCCAAGCCGCGCGTCCGGTTGCTTTCGTCGGTGATATCGCTGAGGGCCGCCTGCGCCGTGGCCAAATTAGCGCCGAATAGGCCGTCGACCAGCCGCGACAGGATCACCATTTCCAGCGATGTCGCCAGGCCCAGCATGACGAAGCTGATGCAGGTGGTCGCCTGGCTGATGAGCAGCAGCGGTTTGCGCCCGTAGCGATCCGACAGCGCGCCCATGACCGGCACGCCCAGCAATTGCGCCAAGGGAAAGGCCGCCAGCGTGACCCCAACTTGCAGCGGCGTCGCGCCATATGCCGCCGCGTAGAGATGCAGCAAGGGCAGAATCACGGTCAAGCCCAGCACATCGACGAAGACCAGCAGAAACACCGGCAGCACCCGCCTCGTATCCAGCCGCGTTGCCGCCTTCGCTTCCTGATCGGCCATCTCTTGCTTTCAGCGCTCCAAACCGTCGTTCCAGCATAATTTAACAAACATCGTCGCGTTCGTCAGCGTCAGCCCAAGCTCCCCAAGGCGATCGCGTCAAAAAAATATTTCACCACAGAGGCACAGAAGTAAAGTCAATAAAGTAATGCAAATTTTACCAGAGCAACAATCTGTAGGGGCGACTGCCCGAAACCACAAATTACAGCGGCAGCGGGCGACCAGATTGGTCAGGCTAGATTGTTCGCATGACAAACTTGGTTTTACTTCTGTGTCTCTGGCGTTAGGTTTAAGTTTGTATAATGTTCATAGTTTAGCAGATTCATTTTGATGCAATTGCCCTGACAGCTCCCCATATTCGGCCGGCGAAGCGGCGCCGCCTTCAACATGGCGCGAACTTTGATTGCCCGCTTTGGCGCATTGTGCTAGTTTAAGAGTGCGGGATACAAGCGAATTTGGATACACAAATGCCGACTTCAAGGGAGTATGCTCGTCAGCGCAACCGCATGGTCGACGAGCAGTTGGTGAAACGCGGCATCAACGACCGCCGAGTGCTGGACGCCATGCGCGTCATTCCCCGCCACCAATTCGTCCTGGAAGAATTCAAGCCCCATGCCTATGAAGACCGCCCCCTGCCAATCGGCGAAGGGCAGACGATTTCGCAGCCTTACATCGTGGCTTTCATGACCGAGCGCCTGCGCCTCAAGCCGCATCAAACGGTGCTGGAAATCGGCACCGGCTCGGGCTATCAGACCGCCATACTCTGCCAGCTGACGCGCTATGTATTCAGCGTCGAGCGGGTCGGCCGACTGGCGGACCAAGCCGGCGAGCGCATCGGCAACCTGGGTTACAACAATCTCGATATCCACGTTGGCGACGGCAGCCAGGGTTTGCCGGACCAAGCCAGCTTCGACCGCATCATGGTCACGGCGGCGGTACCGCGGCTGCCCAACGTCCTCTGCACCCAGCTCGAGAAACACGGCGGACAGATGATCCTGCCCATCGGCGATGAAGACCTGCAGGAGCTCAAGCTGATAACCCGCCGCGGCGAACGTTTCACTTCGCGCACGCTGCTGCGCTGCCGCTTCGTCCCGTTGATCGGCCGCTACGGTTTCGACAGCGACTTCAACAGCCAGCCCACGACTCTCTAGCGGCGCACGCGCATGAGCCAAGACGAGGGTGCGCCCGACGACCTTAACCTCGACCTGATTCAGATGGTGCAGCGCGCGCGCATGCTGCATGATAAAAGCGCCCGACCCTCGGATTACAGCTCGGCTTACTGGATCGAAGCCAAGCGGGAAGACAGCGGCTACCCAGCGCCTTCCGCTAATGCCGGCGAATGGCGGGCCACACTTCCCGCCGCCGATGTTGATGCTATCTGGGAAAGGGTCAAGGCCTTGACGGCCCAGGGCGAACTGGGTTACAAGTCCAAAGTATCGACGCAAATCCGGAGCAATCGCGATGAGCGCCTTCTCTGCGTACGAACCTACGACGCCGGCGACCGCGCCGATGTTAAACGGATCGGCGAGGCGCTGCGCGCGCTGGGCCTGCCCGACCTGAGGTACGTGCCGGATAAGGATGAGGCCGGCGGCTGAGCTTGCGCGAATCGCTGGCCAGCGTCAGACAGCGACCACGTCGAACAAGGACGGGAAATGCCGGATGGGATCGCCAGGGTCGCGCAGGAGAATCTTCTGGCGCGGCGTCAGCTCGAAATCAGTCGGCTCCTCCACCCGTTTTGAAGTCCAGGTCAGGTGCGAAACGCAATACTTGTAGAGCGCGGTCCGCCGTTCGTGCTCGGCATTCCAGCGCGCCGTGCCGTGCGTCAGCGCCTCGGAGAAGAGGATGACTGAGCCGGCCGGCATCTCCGGCATGACGACATGCGGCGATTCGTGGTGGTTCTCGCTGATTTGCCGCGGCAGCTTGTAGTGGCTCTTGTGGCTGCCCGGCACACAGCAGAAGCCGCCATGCTCGCCGCCGGAATCGGTCAGCGCCCAGGCGACCACGATGAAGCCCTCGTAAATCTGGCTGCTGCGGAAAGCGTAATACTCGCCGGGCGGGATATTCTCGTTGGTGGCGGTGGCGCCATAATCGGCATGCAAGCTGCCGTAGGACATGCCGCGGCGCATGATCATGCCGTAGAGCCGGTCCAGGCGGAAGGCATCGCCCAGCCGCATGCGCAGGGCCGGCATGATGGCGGGATGGTCGAGCAGGTCGCAGAAGGGCTGGCCCCAATTGAGGAAACCGGCGCCCACCGGCTTGGCTTTCCGCTCCAGCGTCATGCTGTCGGGCACGGTCGTCTCTGGCTTGAGCAGGGAGGCACCCAGGGTCGGCGCGCTGCCAAAACGCGGCGAAGCGTCCGGCGGCGGCAAGTTCTGCTGGTCGATCAGGCGGTTCAGCTCGGCCACATCGTCGGCGCTCAAGGCGTCTTTGATGACCAGGTAGCCGTTCAAGTCGAATAGATATTGCTGGAGTTCTAGGTCGTTCATGTGGTCGCTCTCGGGGGTTCAGTCTCGTTTCGGGTACGGTAGCATTTATCGGGCGAAAAGGCGAATTTGAGCGATGTTTTTTTCACCACAAAGGCACAAAGACTTTTGGCTGCCGCAAATGACGAATTGAAAAATAAGGAGGTGTTCGCTTCCTCTTGCCCAGTTGGCGCAGCGCGACTATACTGCATACAAGCTAAAGGAGGCAGCATGGCGACAACAGACATTCGCTTGAAGCGTATTGAAAATGAATATCAAAGTGTGCGCGGCGTGCAAGACGACATTCTCGACAAGATGGACGGTTACGAAGCGGCGCTGCTGGGTTTAACCGAGATGGTCGCAACATTGCATGAGAAGGTGGACAGACTCATGACGCATTTGGACGTGCCGCCCAAGCCGCCGACTGGCTTTGTCAAGGACTGAAGCGGCGGGGGATTCGCCGCGGAAGGCACTGAGATTGTCGAACTTAATATCCACAAATAGATAAGTATTACGGCGAGATGACTTGGTAGTGAGGCTGGTGGCTGCCAATCACCCGCCCTCCACAATCCGCCGCTCATCCTCGCTCAGCCCGTAGAGCCGATAGACCAACTCGTCAATCTCCCGATCTACCGCCTCAATTCGTTGCTCGACCAGGCCGCGCTGCACCGCCGTCAAGTTCGCCTGCCGGTGCAAATCCAGCATCCGCTCGACCAGTTCGACCAGCTTGTCACTGTTTTCTTGAAGTACAGCAACTGACGGTATAGGTAGCGATTTTATATCTCGTATGGTTACTTGAGGGAAATCATCTTTGGTTGCTTGTGTAACCTGCTTGAGATACAAATATGAAAACAATTTACTGTTAAGTAGAGCGAGTACTACCTGCGCACTGATGCCAGGTTTGGCAATGACCGAATAGAGGTTCTTGTTTGTAACGACAGTGTCCTTTACGAGAATTGCCATCAAACGCTGTCTGCGATTGACCAAGCGGCGCAAGAGTAACCGTTCGCCTTGAAACCAGTGGAATTCTTTTGGTCTTTCCTTCAGTTTGTCATCGAATTCAATCCAATTTTCAGCCCTGTAGTTCATGAGATATCGGTAGACATCACCTTCAAAATAGGGATGGCTGTTTTCAGATGCCTTTGAATCGGTAAGTAGATTTCTGTCAAAAAGAACGCCGCGCTTCACATCGACAACTTCGCCGAACTGGTTGCTGCATGAATTCCTTATGGTGGAAAGTATCCCAATGGTGTCGGAATCTAATACAAATTTCCGATTGTCGATATTGTGCCATTCCGCTTGCTTTACTATGTCCCACTCATGGTCTGCAAGGCTTATACTCGTAACCTTTTCGCGTTTGCCGTAAACATGTGTACAGACGCGATGCTCCTGATTCCATTTCTCTTTTTTCAGCACAAAGATCAACGTATCGACATAAGCATCTGCGAATACATCATAAGGAAGCAGCACCATATTCTTGAAAGTATATTCGATTAGGTAGTCACGCAGTTTTCGATAACGGGGGCCACCCGTCCACGCAGATGGGACAATAAACGATATGTAACCTTGCAGTTTCGCTAATGTAACTGCTCTTTCAATGAACGCAACATATACATCTTTCACTCCTTTGAATACTGGATAGTTTCTCGCAAAATATGTTCCCTGCTCAACATCAAACCATGCCCCATAAGGCGGATTCCCAATCACTGCGTCGAAGCCGCCGGTCGCCATGATACTCCCGAAGCCGGACGCGCTCGTCCAATCGAAGGGCTTGACGCGCAATAGTTCTTCATCGTCCGTTTCCGCCAGCTTGTCTCCGCTGAAAAAGTCGCTGCCGATGAGAGAATTGCCCCATTTGATATTGCCGCTCAAATCGGGCAGCAGCGGCTCTTCGATTTCCAGCGTGTCGCCCTCGTTTTCCAGCATCTTGAGCAGCAGGGAGAGCTTGCTCACTTCGACCGCGTTCTGGTCGAGGTCGACGCCGTAGATGTTGTCGAGCAGGATGCGGCGTTTCTCCTCAATGCGCAGGATGATGCCGTCGGCGCTGTGGCGGACGCGGTTTTTCCAGCGCTCGGGATTTTCGCGGTACTGCGCCAGATGCCAATCAAGCAGGTATTGATAGGCGCCTGTGAGGAAGGAGCCGCTGCCGCAGGCGGGATCAAGCACGCGCAGAGACATCGCTGCGTCCGGCGATTTGTCTTTCAGCAGGTCGCCGACGGTGTTCTGAACGATGTAGTCGACGATATAGCCCGGCGTGTAATAGACGCCGCCGGCTTTGCGCACTTCCGGCTTTTCTTCGACAGTGACGTCCGTCGTTTCGCCATCGCTGCGCACTTCGATGACTTTGCCGAGGAAGCGCTCGTATACCTGGCCGAGGATGTCGGCGCTGATGACCGAGAATTGGTAGCGGCTCTCGGGCGGGTAGAGTCTGTTGATGATGCGGCGCAGGACGTTGTCGACGATGTAGATGTCCAGAGACAAGGTATCGGCATCCGGGCGGCTTTTGTCGGCAGGGTTGAAGTGGAAAAGACCAGAGTTGTAGCGCCGGTCGGCGGCCAGGTAGAGCTTCTTGATCTGGGCGTAGACGCCTTTGCCGGTTGCGGCGCGCTCCAGGCGGCCGTAGCTTTCGAGGTTGCGGTCTTCGGCGATGCGCAGGAAGACGATGCGGTCAATCGTGCGCTGGACCAAGTGGTTGAGCTCGCGCTGGTTTAGTGTCCGGTCGATGAAACGCGCCTGCTTGTGCAGATGCTCGGCCAGGTCGACGCGCCAGGTTTCCATATCGCGCAGGAAAGCTTCGTCAACGCGCAGCACGCCTTTGGCGGTCGTCTCCAGCAGATCGCTGTGCTTGCCCTGCCGCACCGCCTCGGGCGAGAGCGTTTCCTGCAGCCGATCCCATTGGTCGAGGTATTGCGAATGGGTCAGATACATGATGCGGGCTTCGGCCGGGGAATCGCCTTGCTTGGGTTCAATGCGGCAATCGTAGACGGCGAACTCAGCGAAATTGGTCAAGATGCCCAGGGCTGTATTGCCCGACCAGCCGTAAGAGCGCAGTTGTTCGGCCGGCTCGATGGAATTGCCGATGTCGATGGAGGGTTTCTTCGTCTCGACATAGAAGGCGCGGCGAGACCCGGCGAGAAAAGTGTAATCGGGGTGTTTTATCGTACCGCCGCTGCGCAAGCCGGCTTCATGCAGAACTTGTTCGCCGAGGTCCCAACCCAATGCGCGGAAAAAGCGATTGACGAACTGTTCTCTAAGTTGAGCCTCGTTGTAATGCGAGTGCGTGAATCGTTCTTTGTCGCGGTCGAACTTCTCGACCAATTGATATACTTCGTCTGGCGCGCTAATTTGCTCTCCTCACTGCCCTCGGTGGAAAAGAAAATATCTTTGTGTCCTTTGTGCCTTTGTGATCTTTGTGGTAAACCAAAAACCCTACGCCTCCATATCAATCACAATCTTGACCGCGCCTTCGTCCTGAATACGATGCAGCTCGTAAGCCTCGAAGACATCCGCGAACTTAAAGGTATGCGTAACCATGCTCGCCACATCGACCGCGCCGCTGTTAATGTACTCTAGCGCCTGGCGCGTGCAGGCATGGCCCGGATCGTTGATCGTGCCCACCATCGCCTTGAGCGTCAGCGTCTTCCAGAATGCCTCGAAGATGGGGAAGCCGTCCATAGTGGCGAAGCGCGGCACGCCGAATAGCAGCACAAAGCCGTTCGGCCGCGTGATCTCCACCGCCAGGCGGATGGACTCGTCCTCGCCGGCCGCTTCGATGACCACATCGGGCAGCTCGCCGCCGTTGATCTCGCGCAGGGCCTCAGCCGCCGAGCCGCCCGCGTTGTGGATGGTGTGCGTCGCGCCGAAGCCTTTGCTGTAAGCCAGGCGGTAAGCTTTGAGGTCGAGCGCGATAATCTTGGCCGCGCCGCGCTGCTGCAGGGCGAAGTTGAACCACAAGCCGGCCGAGCCCTGGCCGATGACGGCGACCGTTTTGCCGCGCACATCGGGCAGTACACGGGCGGCGTAGAGCACCGTGCCGAATTGCTGCGCCTGCACCGAATGCTCCAGCGGCGTGACCGGGTCCAGCGGCAGCAGGCGGTCGATCGGCGCCAGGTAATATTCGCACATGGCGCGGTGGTCGGGCGCCAGGCAGAGCACACGGTCGCCCGGCTGGACGGCGCCGTCGTCAACCATGGGGTCAATCGCCTCGACCACGCCCACCATTTCATGCCCGGTTTCGCCCGCGGCTGTGGGGTAGCGGTCGTCGGGCAGGTAGTGCAGGTGGCGGACATCGCTGCCACAGAGCGACAGTCGCAGCGCCCGCACTAGCCCGGTGCCAGGCTGCAGCGCCGGCTTGGGCGCGTCGACAAAAGCGGGTTGCCCGCGAGCGATAATTTGCACGGCTTTCATTGGCTGGTTTCTCCCGATGGCGCGCTTACATTGGGCTTCAGTATAGCATTTTCGTTACCTGCTGTTGACGACTGATTTGGGTTAGAATGTCCGCATGAGACCGATTACGCGGGGAATGTTCGTCTTATGCTTGCTGATGGCTTTCGCGGCTTGTTCCAGCGCGCCGGCGCAACTGCCGACGGCGACCCTCGTGCTGCGCCTGACGCCGGAGCCGCGAGCCAGCGCCACGCCCCTGCCGACCTTGGCTGCGCTGCCTACTTTGACGCCGCATGTCTTCTGCGAGGGCTTAGACGAGTCCTTCCTCATCGTGGGCGAACGCGGGCGCGTCACGCTGAACGAAGACGGCCGCTGGCTCAACCTGCGCGCGGGACCGGGCACCGAGAACGATGTCATCGCCCAGCTGGCGCCGCTGGAAGATTTCCTGGTGCTGGGCGGCGTGGTCTGCGCGGGACCCTACGCCTGGTACAGAATCGATTTCCGCGGCACAGTGGGCTGGATCGCCGAGGGCTTCGAGGGGCAGTACTTCGCTGAGCCTTGGCTGCCGGGATGACCCTCAGCTGCACAATGAGTAATTTCTGTTTGCTAGCTTTATCCGATTTAACTACTGATTAGTATCCTCTAAGTCATCAGATTCGCTGCTCGATTCAAGTCGTTGCGCTCTTTGCGAAACCGAGTCATCCGAGCCGGACCCTAACTCTAGTCTATGCTTGGCTGCTGCCATATCTAGTTCATGGTTGTCTTTTCTGATCCGGATCTCCAGCTCCCGTTCCTTTTTTGTCAGAGCACTGTCATTCATTCCTCTAATGAAGTCCGTAATAGACGGCAGGACATGAGCAGTCGCCAACGCCAAAAGTATTAGCGCGTTGGGGGTTGTTGACAAGATATGTGCAATGGCGACAATGGTGACAACAGCAACAATTGTAGCGGCTACAAGTGCTTTAGTGCGGAACGATACAATGTCATTTTGTTCTCGTTCCGCCATCGAAAACAGGCGGTCCGCGCTACCAGGATGAACTTCTTCGTAACGGGAAAATTCTTCGGCCGAAGGGATCGGACCTGAATAACTTTGAACACTGGTTACTTGTCGAGTTCCTGCAACTCCGACGTTTAGATTGTCGCCTTCGCCTTCCTTGCGTTCGCGCTCGGCGTCTTGGTTCTGGTCGTCAGGTTTCGGACTCGGTTTCTCGGACACTGTGGGCAATTGCGGTCTCCGTCTCAATTTCCTGAATTGCGATGTTCAAGTATTTGCCAACGAATGTCCACGATCTTTCTACATCAGATCGGCCGTATCGACGCGGATAACGATCTCTACCGTAAATGGACGGAACACCGACCACGCCAGTCACACCATCAAGTATTGCTTCCGCGCGTAATCTCAATTTGTCGCTCATTTCTAAATCTCCCATCGCTTATAGTACAGATTCACCCGTCTAACCGTACAGGAGTTACGTTAGCATAACATTATCGCCGCAGATTCCGCAACGCATGGCTTGACTCTGCTTGACGCCCGCATGCTCATATTCCCCGACCTGAATTCGCCAGAACGTACGCCTGTAGAGTACAACTCAAAGTTTACCATCTTGTTTTCGCCTGTCTCTAGTGCTATAGAAAACAGACACGACACTAGAAAATTGAGATGCCGCCTCTAGTGGACGGCGCGCCAAATGACACAAGGATGGAGCATGAGCGAGCAACACATATTTCAAGCGGAAACCCAGCAGCTGCTGAACATTCTGATTCACTCGCTGTACACCGAGAAGGAAATCTTCTTGCGCGAGCTGATATCGAACGCCTCGGACGCGCTGAACCGGCTGCAATTCGAGATGCTGACCAATGACGCGGTCCTGGATGCGCAGGCCGTGCTGGATATCCACATCGAGGTGGATGAAGAGGCCAACACGCTGACCATCAGCGACAGCGGCATCGGCATGAATCGCGAGGAGATCGTGGCTGGCCTGGGCACCATCGCCAAGTCCGGCGCCAAAGCCTTCATCGAAGCCATGCAGGATAAACCCGAGAGCGCCGCCGACATCATCGGGCAATTCGGCGTTGGCTTCTATTCGGCTTTTATGGTGGCAAAGCAGGTCGATGTCATCTCGCGCTCTTATCGCCCCGAAGACGAAGCGATAAAGTGGTCGGCCACCGGCGGCGCCAGCTACACCCTGGAAGCGGCCGAGAAAGACGCGCGCGGCACAGCGGTGGTGCTGCATTTGAAAGACGACGAGCAGGAATTCACGCGCGAATTCCGCATCAAGGACATCATCCGGCGGCACTCGGATTATGTCAGCTTTCCCATTCACGTTGGCGATGACGAAGAGCCGACCAACAAGCAGCAGGCGATCTGGCGGCGCAGCCCCTCCGAGATTGAAGTCGAGGAATACGACAGCTTCTACAAAATGCTGACGATGGATTTCGCCGGCGCCAGCCACCACATCCACATGCGCGCCGATGTGCCTATGCAATTCTACGCGCTGCTCTACCTGCCCGGCAGCGCCGAGCAGAATATGTTCAGTCCGCGCAACGAACCCGGCTTGAAGCTTTACGCCCGCAAGGTGTTGATCGAAGAATACAACCGCGAATTGCTGCCGGAATACCTGAGCTTTGTGCAAGGCGTGGTTGATAGCGAGGACCTGCCGCTCAGCGTCAGCCGCGAAAGCATCCAAGCCACCCGCATTATGGCCAGCTTGAAGAAGACCGTCACCCGCCGCGTGCTCAGCGAGCTCAAGCGCATGGCGAAGAACGACCGCGACAAGTATCTGGGCGTCTTCAAGGAATTCGGCGCCTTTCTCAAGCAGGGGCTGGTCATCGAAAACGAAGACCGCAGCGACCTCGAACCGCTGCTCTACTTCCAGACCACGCGCGATGACGACCCCGGGCAATACCATTCCTTGGACGAGGTCGTCGAGCGTATGTCGGAAAATCAAGATGAGATCTATTACATCATCGCCGATGATTACGGCAGCGGCGCGCGCAGCCCGCACCTTGACGCCTTCCGCCAGCGCGGCATTGAAGTGCTCTATTTCACGCACCCAGTCGACGCCATGCTGCCCATGGGCTTGACCGATTTCAAGGGGCACAAGCTGGTCAGCGTCGATTCCGCCGAGCTTAGCCTGGACGAAGTCGGGCAAGTGGACGAAGAGACCGCCGCGCCCGAAGCGCCACTGGAGAGCGATTCCTTCGCCGCCTTGCAGGGGCGGGTCAAGGCGCGGCTGGGCGAGCGCGTCAGCGATGTGCGCGAAAGCAAGACCCTGGTCGGCAGTCCGGCGCGCCTGGTCAGCGAAGACGACAGCGGCAACCGGCATATGTACCGCATCAATCGCTTGCTGGATAAAGACTACCAACTGCCGGTCAAGGCGCTGGAGCTGAACCCGCGCCACCCGCTGATGCACAACCTGAGCGCGCTCATCAGCGCAAACGGCGACGCCGGCTTGATCGACGCGGTGGTTGAGCAGGTCTTTGAGACGGCGCTGCTGCAAGACGGCATCCATCCCGACCCCTCCAGCATGGCGGCGCGCTTGACCCTGCTGATGCAAGCCGCCACCGGCTCCGCCTCGGCAGATTTGCCCTTCGCCGATGCCAAAACTGTCATCAGCGAGCCGGCGGTCGACGCGACGCCGCAGATAGACTTGAGCGATCTCGATCTTGAGGCTGCCGAATCCGAGCCGATTGATGGCGATGATATTGAGAGCTAGTGGGCGACTCCGTAGATATGTTGGTCGCCTCATTGCACGCGCATTGTAGGGGCGACTGACGGGCAGTGTCTACGTGCCCCTGTGAGTCGCCCGCGCAACCAATCTCTTACGACTTTGTAGGGGCGAGCCTTGGCTCGCCCGCACGTGGAAAGCGACTAGGAAAGGAAACAACATGGCGCAGAACAAAACCCAGCGCAATGACGGCGATGTGATGGCTTACCTCGAGTCGGTGGGGAACAAGCGCCGGCGCGAAGACTCGCTGGTTGTGAAAGCGATGATGGAAGAAATCACCGGCGAGCCGGCCGAGATGTGGGGCAGCGCCATCGTTGGCTTCGGCAGCTATCATTACCGCTACGAAAGCGGGCGCGAAGGCGATTTTATGCTGACCGGCTTCGCGCCGCGCAAACAGGCTTTGACGCTCTACATCATGGGCGGGCACGAACGCCACGAGCAGCAATTCGCCAGGCTGGGCAAACATCGCACCGGCAGCAGTTGTCTCTATATCAACAAACTGGCTGACGTCGACTTGGAAGTCCTGCGCGAGATAATCAGCGACTCGGTGGACTACATGCGCGGCGCCAATCATATCGCCGGCGAATGAGCGGGGCAGCAACGGAAGTCCGCGCCCCTGCGTATACAAGTTCAGGACCATCCGTGAATCGGACCTTACAGTGTATAATCAGCGGCGAAAGACAGGCGCAATCTTGGTTCTGATGTGATGGATGGATTGAAATTACTCGGTCAAATCGGCAAAGGCATTGTCAAGACGGTGGAATTCGTCGGCAAGGGCATTGGTTTGACTGGACAAGCGATAAATGACGGCTCAGTTGCGGTGAGGACAGCCATGCCAGTGACGGAAGTAACCTCGGTATTTAATACCACAGACGAGACGATCAAGTTCATCAACCAGGAATCCCCGCGCGATACCAAAGAGATCCTGCCGCAGAGCGCCGTATCAATGAAGACGCCGAAGACCGACGGCGCCTGGGTGCCCTGGTTTCACCCGCCGCGCTTCTCGCCCTTCAGCCGCCGGCGCATGGAAATCGTGGTCGACGATGTGCCCGTGATCTATCTGTGGCAGCGCGATGACCACGTCTATTGGTGCAACCGGCTGGACAGCCAGGGCAATCCCGCCAAAGCCTATGAGGCGCCGGGCATCTCGCATGTCGGCGGCAAGCGCATGCTGGTGGTGCGCAACGACCCCGAAAACGGCTACAGCGCCTTCCTCAGCGAGAGCGTGGAAGACAAGTAGCGTTAGCGCCGCTGGGGCGGATTCGCCATGCTGCTCGATTCCGAAGGCAAGCAGATCGCGCTCGGCCAGCGGGCTTGGGGTTTGGCAGCGCGTCACCCGTTCCAATACTATAGAGCTTGGCAACGGGCGACCCAGTGGCTTGCCCCTGCAATGCAAATCTGAGAGGGGAGTCAAAAGTGATTAAACGAGTGGGCACCGTATCCATATTTGTGGAAGACCAGGATCGCGCCAAAGCCTTCTATACTGAGAAGCTGGGCATGGAACTCATCGCGGACGACGAGCTTTGGCCGGGCGCTGAAGCGCGCTGGCTGTCGGTGGCTCCAGCGGGCGCTGAAACCCTAATCACGCTTTACAAATTCGACGAAAATTGGGAGCACTACCGTTCGACTTTTAAGCAATCACAATCTTTGACCCTGCAATGCGAGAACATCGACGAGACCTACCGATTGTATAAAGAACGCGGCGTGGAATTCCATGGCGAACCGGAAACGCAATTCTGGGGCCGCTTCGTCATGATGAAGGACAGTGAGGGCAATACGCTGATTCTGGTCCAGACCTGATGATAGCGGATTTGCTGGACTTGTCGGGGCGGGTCGGCGCGGCGCTGCTTCAACAGGGCGCCTGGGTCTGCGCCGCCGAGTCCTGCACTGGCGGGCTCATCCTCAGCGCCTTGACCGACTGCGCCGGCAGCTCGGCTTATGTGCAGGGCGGCATCGTCACCTACTCCAACGACGCCAAGATGAACTTCCTCAAGGTGCGCGAAGCCACGTTGATCCAGCACGGCGCGGTCAGCGAAGTCACGGCAGCCGAGATGGCGCGCGGCGCGCAGGCGCTCTTTGGCGTGGACTACGCGCTGAGTGTGACGGGCATCGCTGGACCTGGCGGCGGCACAGCCGATAAGCCGGTCGGCTTGACCTACATCGGCTTGGCCGGTCCTGACAGCCTGCTGCGTGTTGAGCGGCATGTCTGGGATGGCGATCGCGTGGAGAACAAAGTTGCCAGCGCGGCGGCGGCGCTGCGGCTGCTGCTGCAATACTTGGCGCTTAGGCAAGCTCGTCCAGTTTGACTTGGCGATAAACCATAGACAAAGGCAATGAGCAGTCGATTGCGTCTAGCGGAACCACGTCGTCCAGGCTCGTGAATGATTCTGTTATCCAACTGACGTCGCCGCGCGCGTTCAACTCTACACAGACGCGATGCTGGTCTATAATCAGATAGGCTTCGATGCTCGGAACTTCGAAATAGTAGTCGCGTTTGTCAATGCGGTCTATGCGCATGGAAGAAGGGGAGGTGACCTCTACCACAATCAGCGGATTCAGCAAAACCATCGCGTTATCCGCTTCGTATTGCGCTTCGCCGCAGACGATACTCAAATCGGGATAAAGGTAACGAGCTTCGCCGGCCTTAACCTTCATTTCGCTACTGAATAGTCCGCAATCAGAATCCAGCAGTTGCATTCCAATCGCTACATTTGTGTTCGACATAATGAGGTTATGCGGTCCCTTCGCGCCAGCCATGCAGCGTAACTCGCCATCAATATATTCATGCTTTTCAAAATTGTTTTCTTCCCAGGCCAGGTATTCCGCGACAGTGAGACGCTCCTGTATTTGAACTGCCATCATCTCCCTCGAATCATCTCAATGCCACTCAATTATATCGCCTCGGCAATGGAGCGGACAGATCCAGCAAGATGCCGGCTTTGGATCGGGTCAGTTGCCCAGGTCCCAAGCGCAAGGCGCGGGCTGCCCATGCGGATTCGCGCGCTTAGTCCGCTCGCGCCTCGAGCATGTCGATGCCGCTATACACCTGCGACAGTGGCAATTCGCAGTTGATGAACTCCAGCGCAATCACCGCGTCTAAGCTGTCAAATACTTGATAATGCCAGCCGATGTCGGCTCGCAAGTACAATTCAACGTAAACGCGCTGCTGATCGATGATGAGGTAAGTTTGGATGGAAGCTACATCCGAATAAAAGTCGCGTTTGTCGCCCCGGTCGTACTCAATTGTAGAAGGTGACGTGACTTCGACGACAAGGACTGGATTCAGCAATTCCATTTCGTTGTCATGCTCGAAAAGTACGTCGCCGCAAATTATAGACAGATCCGGGTATACGTAACGGGTCGCTCCCACCTTGACACGCATATCGCTGCTTAGCACTGAACAGGGCAAGTCGTCCAGTTGGCGCCCGATGGCTATAGCCGAATTCATCATGATGCGATTATGTCTGTGGTTTGCGCCAGCCATGCAGCGTACCTCGCCGTCGATGTATTCATGCTTTTCAAAATTGTTTTCTTCCCAGGCCAGGTATTCCGCGACAGTGAGACGCTCCTGTATTTGAACTGCCATCATCTCCCTCGCATCTTCTCAATGCAACTATATTATATCGCCTCGGCAATGGAGCGGACAGCTCCTGCAAGATGCCGGCTTTGGATCGGGTCAGTTGCCCAGGTCCCAAGCGCAAGGCGCGGGCTGCCCATGCGGAATCGCGCGCTTAGTCCGCTCGCGCCTCGAGCATGTCGATGCCGCTATACACCTGCGCCAAAGGCAATTCGCAGTTGATGAACTCCAGCGGAATCACCGCGTCTAAGCTGTCAAATACCTGATAATGCCAGCCGATGTCGGCTCGCAAGTACAATTCAACGTAAACGCGCTGCTGATCGATGATGAGGTAGGCTAGGACTGAGGGCATGCGCTGGTAGAATTCACGCTTCAGTCCGCGGTCATAGGCCGCAGACGAGGCTGAGGTCACTTCCACAACGAGGATCGGGTTAAGCAGAGCCAGCCGCGAATCGTCCTCGTATAGCGGCTGCCCGCAGACTACGCTCATGTCCGGATAGACGTACTGGCTTGGGGCCGCCTTCAGCATCATGTCGCTGGTATGAACTCGACAAGATCTACCTGCGACTTGGTTGCCTACTGCGATAATCGTGTTGGCCGCAATGTAACTGTGTTCACCGGCGCCGCCGGTCATGTCATAGACTTCTCCGTTGACGAGTTCATGTTTGAATTCGTCATTGGCCTCGAAGGCGAGGAATTCTTCAGCTGTCCAGTAGTGCCGCCGATTGGCTACCATAATCGTTATCCTCCAAAGACCCGCCACCCAAATATAACAGCTTTGTACGCGGCTTTCAGCATGTGCGGTCGCTGCTTACCAAAGCCCAAGCGTACCGCGCAGGCTGCCAAACTCGCCGATGTGATAGGAATTATGCGCCGCGATCACAAGAATCTCGCGCAGAATCGTATGCCCCGGCTGCCCATGCGGGATCTGCTCGCAGAGGTCGCGCGCCGGGTCGTTTATGATGTCAACCAAAGCCGCGCGATCGGCCTCGAAGGCGGCGATGGTGGCGCGCCACTTGAGCTCGTCAGCTTCTTCAGCCGGCGCGGGCCAATAGTCCTGCGGCCACTTCATATACTGGTAGTTTGGGTTCTCGATGTAGTTGAGGATATCGGCTTGGGTGACGCGCAAATGCTCAAGCAGATGCCAGAAAGTGTAAGGCGCCTCGGGCACGGCTGTGTTGTAATGCGCCGCCGGAAAATCGGCGATGGTGGTCTCAAACGTAAGATGCGCCTGTTGCAGAGTCAGCGCGTTGATCAACTGCTGTCGGATATGCTCGTCGTTCATCTATCGCTCCTTTTTCCGCCGCCGATTCTAACACGGGAAATGTATCCTTTTCGGTTGAAACAAAAACTTTACCATCGAGGACACCGAGAATTCGAGAGCATCGAGTAACTCAATCGAAATATGCCATATTCTTTGTGTGCTTTGTGCCTTTGTGTCTTTGTGGTGAAATTGAATTTCAACCGAATTTGCTACACTAACACGCCATATTTGGCAGGCGGCTTGCCACGCGGTACAATCTGATGAACTGATGAAGTTGCTCTGCGGATTGGTCGCAATCGCCAAAGGGTTGTCTCGGGATATTGTGTACAACGTTAATGAAGGCGAGCGGAATACGCGTTACTATTCAAGAAGTACGCCGACGTCAGCCGCATAAGGGACGAGCGTCGGCTAAGCGTAGAATTTATCTTTGGCAATTGCGCGGCTTTTTACGATATAATGACCGCAGAGAGTAATTTGGGAAGATCATGTACGACAACTATCCAGCCTATGACGTGCCCCAAAATAATATCGTCCAGCGATTCTTCGCCCAGCGTTGGAGCGCGATCTTGCTTGAAGTAGTTCTGACCATCGTCATTACCGTGGCGGCTGGGCAAGCCTTCGAATTCTTCGATCCCTTCGGCGGCGAATCGGCCAGCGCAGCTCCGGTAGCAGCGCCCGCGCCCGATAGTGACGCCGATGCCATGAGCGTCGCGCTGGAGCCGGTCAAGCAGCGGGGCTTGGAATATGTGAATGAGCGCCGTTACATCGCGGCCGAGGCGGTTTACGACTTTGCCCTTGCGCTTGATCCCGATGATGCCGGCGCCCATAGCTGGCGCGGCTATGTCAACATGCAACAGGCGGACTTCCAGGCTGCGCAGGCGGACTTCCGCCGCGTGCTCGAATTACGCGCGCTGGATTACGACGCACACAACGCGCTTTGCTGGGCTTATGGCGAATCAAAAGATTTTACTTCCGCCCTGGAGCATTGCGGGGCTGCGCTGATCGCCGCTACGTCGCTGCCGCAGTATGCCATCGCCCTGGAGAACCGCTGCTGGGTGCATGTCGAAATGGGCGAATACGAGGCTGCCGCTCAAGAGTGCCAAGCCGTCTTGCAGATCTATCCCGGCTGCCAGCATGAAGTCTGCGCGCTGGCGCATTACAATCTGGGGCGTGTCATGCTGGCGCGGGGCAAGAGCGAGCAAGCGCTGCGACAATTCAACCAGGCTTTTCATATCGGCGCGGCCTATGCGGATATGTATTTGGAAATCGGCAAAGTTTACGCTAAACTAGGTTTTGACGCGGCAGCCAAGGTCAGTTTCGCGAAATATGAGGAACTGGCTGCGGTCCGCGTAGGCAGAAAGTAGGTCAGTATGGTTTTGAGCTGGCGCTGCGGCTTGACGGTTGTAACGTCAGATGTGTTATACTCAGTGTCAAATCGTCCAATTCGTGATCAGTAGCTGAAGTAGCGAGGGATAATTTTATGACGAAACAATATCCGGAATACGATGTTCCCAAACGTTCCATCAAAGATCGCGTGTTCAGCCAGCGCCCGAGCGCTTTGATTATCGAGGGCTTGCTGGTGCTGGTCGCCGTGGTCGTCACCATTGGTTTCCTTTCCCCGGTAGCGCCCGTCGCCGATAATAGCGACGTGGTTGCCGAGCTGGAAGCCATCATCGCCGCGCAGGAAGCCGCTTTGGCTGAAGCCGCTGAAGCAATGGCAGAAGCCGCCGAGATGGCTGCTATTCCGCCGGGCTTCTTAAGCGCGTCCGCCGCCAAGAATATGGCTTGGTCTAGCTTGTCAAACGAAGAATATCGTTCCGCCATCGCCCTCTACGACGCCTTGATCGCTGAAGGCGCAGGGGACATCGATACCGTCTTCGCTCGCGGCTATGCCTACAGCATGGTTGATGAGCACGCTCTGGCTGTCCAGGACTACAGCTTCGTCCTGCAGCAGATGCCCGATTCCCTAGGCGCCTTGAACAATCGTTGCTGGGCTTTAAGCGAAATCGGTCAAATGGACGCTGCGCTGGCCGACTGCAATCAGTTGATGGCGCTCGAGCCTGAGGCCGACTACCCCTATCTGAATCGTGGCATCGTCTACGAAAAGATGGGTGTCATGGACGCCGCCATGAAGGACTATGTCGAGTGGATCAAGCGCGTCAAGACCAGCGTCATCCGCAATGACAATCTGGCATGGGAAGGCGCCCTGGATTTGCAGATGTCCAAAGGTCAGGTTTACGTTTTGCCCTTTAGCGCCAGCGCGGGCCAGGATGTCGTCATCAGCGCCATCAGCAACCAGCGCGACCTGGACGCCGATCCCTTGGTCTTGATCCTGGATCCGCAGGGCCAGCCCTTGACCGCCAACGATGACACCGGTGACTGGTGGGACAGCTACGTGAACTTCCGCGCGCCGGTCAGTGGCGAATACGCCGTTGTGCTGACGCATGCTGGTGGCAGCACCGAGGGTCGTGTAGAAGTATCCTTGGATATTTCCGGCGTATTCACGCAAGGCAACGACAGCGCTCGCTTCAAGAGCGACGCCTACCGCGCCTTGATGTCTGGGAATTACGAGACTGCGCTGGAGAGCTTCCGCCGCGCGCTGAATCTCAACCGCAACGATGCCGAAGCGATGAATTGGCTGGGCGTCACTTACCGCTACATGGGTGAGTACGAGTCCGCGATCATTCACATCGGCATGGCCATGCGCCTGGATGAGAGCTACACCTTGCCCTATCTGTCGCGCGGCATCACTTACGAAGAGATGGGCGAACGCGAGCAGAGCGCGGCGGACTACTACCGCTACGCCATGCTGAACCGCAGCCGCACGCTCTTCCACGCCGAGCTGGACGGCAACAGCAACTTTGAACTGCCGATGCGCGAAGGCTGGGTCTACAGCATCCCCTTCGACGCCAAGCGCGGCCAAAAGCTGGATATTGATGTCTCGACAGTCGCGCCCGGTTTCGTTGACCCGCTGATCATTCTGATCGGACCTGAGGGTCAAGCGCTGGTCGGCGATGACGATATTTCGCGCAGCCAATATGACGCCACCATCAGCGAATTCAAGCTGCCGGCATCGGGCCAGTACACCCTGGTCGTCAGCCATGCCGAAGGCGGCGCCAATGGGACGCTCAACGTGGATGTTGATGTCATCAACCCAGCGCCGATGTCCGTCCCCGATTACGGCGGATGCTCGGGCGGCAGAGGCCACTAGCGCCAACGCGCCTAGGAATTTCAAGAGGGCAGGTCAGACGGCTTGCCCTCTTTTGATTTGGGCCCAATAAAATTATGGCTTAAGCGGCTCGCGCCGCGCCTTAGTATCACCGTGGCGCAGTGGTCGGTTCTAATCCTGAAAATGCCTTGGCGATGTTTTCTAGGCGCATTGTAAATGTGAAGATACTATGGGGATCGTTTTACTTGGACATCTCAGTTATCTTGAGACTCTCTTTCTTCCAGTATTTTGACGAAATCGATCTGATTTATGGATGGCATCTGAAATGAAAAAATGGTTTCGCCATCTCTATTCGTCACTGCGAAGTCTCCCATATTGATGATATCCATTCCAATCAACACATCGCAGCCCTTGAGAATACCTTCTGTTACCCTGATGCCTGCGATTTCCACCCTGTTGGGCAGTCCAAGATTTACAAAGTAATTTGGCACGTGGGTGCTACCTTGTGCATGGAAAACCTCGGAAGTCCCTTCGGGCAGCAATTCGAGTTTCATAGCAACATTTGCCGTTATCACACTAGCAGTAGCCCCCGTATCCCACAAGGCAACGAATTCCAACAATGGTGGTGCAGACGTGTCGTCTTGAGGCAACCACGCAGCGGATACAAAGCACTCGGTTAGCAGCCTTTTACTTATTCCATCATACTTTCTCGTGAAACAATGTATGCCCTGTATCATTTGAAGAATGCTACTCCAGGAGTGGATATGGTGACGTTAAGCGAGTCGGGGTCTTTGCTGATCTCTTGCATCAATACCGTGCCCTTCTCGTGAGCTATGTACACCGCGTTTGCAGCCTGCAAATAGTCATCGAATACGCCTAGCACTTCCTTGCCCTTTATCGCAACGAACTTTCCATCATTCTTCTCGGCCAGATCCTCGCGGATCCTCTGATAATACTCGTACTCTTTCTTAAATGGCGTTGTCATCTCAGATAACCCTTCTCCCTTCTGCCTACATTGTACGACTAGGCTAGAAACCGCATATAACCAATATTATAGAATACGTAAAGAGATTTTGGGCAAATTGGTACAAAACCCCTAAGTTGCCACCAAACTGAGTTGATCGGTAGCCGCTACTGCCCGGTGACCGACCAGGCGCGGCCGAAGATCTGCTTCAAACGCGCCACATGAGCCGCTGGCATTGGCGGCGCCGCGAAGGAACGCAGATTCGCTTCCAGGTGCGCCGGATTGCCCGTCCCCGACAGAATCACATGCGCGCCTGCTTCCGCCAGGCAGAAGCGGTAAGCCGCGTCGGGGATGCTGAAGGCCGCGCCGTCTTCCAGCAGAAAAGCCAGCGGATTCTCCAGGTTGATGTCAGCGGCGTCCAATTCGCCACTGTCGATCAGCGCTTGCAGCGCCGCTTTAAGTTTGTCGGGCTGGCTTAAGGCGCGGCGCACGGCGAACATGATCAGTACGCCGATGTCTTTAGCTATGGCGTCGCGCAGCACTGCCTCGCGCGCGCCTTGGTTGAGCAGATTAAAGCCGACCATGATGACGTCGAATAATTCGTCAGCCAGTGCGCGCTGCAGCATGGTATGGCGCAGGTCGTCGTTCCAATGTTCCGTCACGCCGATGAAGCGAATGAGCCCCTGCCGCTGCAGGTTCTGCATCTCCGGCACAATCTCGTTGGCGTAGTAGTCGTACTGTTGTAGCCGCAGTCCATGCAGATGATAAACATCAATGTAGTCCGTTCGCAGCCGGCGCAGACTGTCTTCCAGGCCGGCGCGAAGCTGCTCGCGCGTGATGTTTTTGTTGCTCAGACGCTTCTTGCTTGAGATGATGATTTGCCCGCGATCGCGCTGGGCAACGGCTTTGCCGACGATCTCCTCAGTGCCGTAGGCTTCGGCGGTATCGATGAAATTGACCCCGGCATCCAGGCTCTGCAGCACCAGCGCCACCGACTCGGCTTCGCTGCGGAGATTGTCGCGCTGGCCCAGCCGGCTGGGTCCGCCCGCGCCGATGCCCATCGCCGAGACACGCAATCCCGTGCGGCCCAATCTGCGATAATCCATAATTTCCCCCACATAGCGCGTCGGTCGCTGCGCCCATTCTGCCCCAAGCCCGCGGCGAATGCGAGACTCGGCGACCGTGCGTTTCGCCGCGAAGTAGCATTTGGAATACTTTCGGCGTTCACCGTAACAATCCTCTGTGCCCTCTGTGTCTCTGTGGTGAATCCCCCAGTATGGTATCCGGGATATGTACTGTAACCCCGCATTACACCACTCTCTCACGTTTACCGGCAGGGCAATCGCATCAAAATCCATATATGACGAATTTATCATCAAACTAACAACTCGTAGGGGCGAGCACGTGGCTCGCCCATGAAATTTGGCGCAAAATCGTGGGCGATTGACCCGCAGTGTCTACGCGCGGCACAGAATCGCCCCTACATTGAGTCCTTTATTGGCATATTTTCCGATAATTCTCGGAGTTCTTGGCGACTCTGTGTTGAAATTAATTTGATGCGATTGCCCTGCGTTTACCGACAGCCACAGCATGTCGAATTCTGTTATAATCCCGTGTCTAGTGATGGGGGTGCGGTCATGCTAATCCATACATTCTCAATCGTGGCGCGCGATGCAGCCGAATCCGCCTGGGGCGTCGCCGTTGCCAGCAAATTCCCGGCGGTGGGCGCGGTTGTGCCCTGGGCGCAGGCCGGCGTCGGCGCGGTGGCGACGCAATCTTACGCCAAGATGAGCTTCGGACCGGATGGCTTGGCGCTGATGAGCGACGGCCGCAGCGCGGAAGCTGCGCTGGAGGCTTTGCTCGCCGCTGACGACGGGCGCGAGACACGGCAGGTTGCGCTGGTCGACAGCCGCGGCGGGGTAGCGGCGCACACCGGCAGCGCCTGTCACGACTGGGCCGGGCACAAAACCGGCGCCGGTTATTCCGTGCAGGGTAATCTGCTGGCCGGCGAAGCGGTGGTCGAAGCCATGGCGACGGCTTATACACAAGCTGAAGGCGAACTGGCTGACAGGCTGGTGGCGGCGCTGTACGCGGGCGAAAACGCCGGCGGCGACAAGCGCGGCAAACAGTCGGCGGCGGTGCTGGTTGTGCGTCCGGCCGGCGGCTACGGCGGCGACAACGACCGCTATCTCGATCTGCGCGTGGACGACGCTGAGGAGCCGGTACAGCGCTTGACCGAACTCTTGCGGATGCACCACCTCTATTTTCAGCCGGCAAAAGACGAAGACATCTTGCGCATCGACCGCGAAATCGCCCGCGAATTGCAGGCCATCCTCATCAAGCAGGGCTATATGACCGGCGAGGTCAACGGCGATTGGGACGAGGTCTGTCAGCAAGTCTTCTTCATGCTGATAGGCAACGAAAACCTGGAGATGCGCTGGTCGCTGGAGCGGAATCGCTATTCTATCGATGCTGTCGTGCTGGATTACCTGCGTGAGCGCTTTGCCTGATCGCGGCAACAGCCTCGGCGAACTGCGGCGGCTGGCGGCGGGCGCGGCCATCATTCTGCTGGCCTGCCTGCTTCAATTCCACTTGCTCACGCGTGATGCGCGCTTCCATTCCGATGAAGCATTCTTCATGACCTTTGCCCGCGGCGCGGCGGTCCAAGGCGACTGGCTGCTTTCGGGCTCGCTGGATAAACCGCCCCTGTCCATTTATCTCAGCGCCTTGAGCATGATCGCTGTCGGCAACTCCGCCGATGCCGCCGGCGTCCTGCAGCTGGATGTCTACGCCGGTGAGTTCGCCGCGGCGCTGCCCAATGTCATGCTGGCTCTGCTATTCACGGCGCTGATGATGCGCCTCGCCTGGCAGCGCTACCGCGATTGGCACAGCGTATGTTTGGCCGGGCTGCTCGGCGCCACGTCACCGTACTTGGCCTCGTATGGCGCGGCCGCCTTCACCGACATGAGCCTGCTCTTCTTCGCGTTGGTCTCCCTCTATTTCGCGGGTAGCCGCCGCTGGGCTCTCGCCGGCTTAGCGCTGGGCTTGGCTTTCTGGGGAAAGCAACAGGCCGTCTTTGTTGCCATCTTCTTGGCGCTGCTACTCATCAAGGAGCGGGCCAGTCGGCGTGATTGGCTGCGCTTTGCCCTGCCGCTGGGCTTTGCGCTCCTGGCGCTGCTGGCTTGGGATGCCGCCCGCCCCGGAGCCAGCATCTTCCTGCAAGCGGCGGCCAATAACGCGCCCGACCAGTTGCTGGCGCCGCCCGCTAGCTGGCTGGGGCGGCTGGCGCATTTGCTGGGCGCGGCTCTCTGGCTGCCGGGTCCGCCCGCCCTAACGCTGCTTATGCTGGCTGGCGCGGGATTCGCCGCCTACTGGCGACCCGACCTCTTGAGATCCGACCGCGGCCTCATGGCGGCGCTGTGCCTTTACCTCGCCATCCACGTGGTGTTCGGCTTCCGCTTGTACGACCGTTTTCTGCTGCTGCTGCTGCCGCTATTGATTCTGCCGGTCGCGCGCGGCCTGTCGGCGCTCAGCGTAATCTACGCCCGCCGCCGGCTTTGGCTGCTTATCCTGGCTACGATTCTCTTGGGCGCGCTGGGCACCTTCAACGGCGAAACGCCCGTCATCCGCGGCCGCGCAGCTTATGCCGGCATTGACCAATTGGCGGATTATCTCAACAGCAAGCCGGTCGCCACCGTGATCTACGATCGCTGGCTGGGCTGGCAGTTGGATTATTATTTGGGTACCTGGCACGACAAGCGGCGCGTCTATCACCCCACTGCGGATGCGCTGGTTGCCGACGCCCTCAGGCTGGAGGAGACCGGCGCGCGTTACTTCTCATCGCCGCTGGCATTGCCCTACGAACCGTGGATCGACGCGCTGCATGACGCCGGCTTTGCGCACGAAGTTGATTATCGCAGCGAGCGCTTCATCGCCTTCCGCCTGCTCCCCCCGAAAAATTAGGGGATATTCTTGATTGCCTTGCCGTATACTAAAGACAAGTGTGGTTCATGGAGGGTGTGATGGGTTGTTTGGTACTGCTGATCCTGGCTTTCATCTTCCGCGGCGCGATTCTGGCTGTGCTGGGCGCGCTATTCGCTTTGCTGGCAGTCTTGCTAAGCGCGGGGATCTGGGGTCTCATAATAATCGTTGTCTTGTGCGCGATAGTCGCGGCTTTTGCCTAAAGGCGGGCGTATGGAATTCCTGCAAGATCCTAACATCATTTACCTGCTGCTGATGGCGGGCCTGTGGATCAGCGCCACGGGCACATACATCCCGGGCACGGGCCTGGCCGAGATCGCCGGCGCCGGGCTGATTCTGGGTACGGTCTATCTGATGAGCCTGCTGGCCACCAACTGGCTGGCGGTCATCGCGTTGGTGGCGGGCGCGTCGCTCTTTTTCCTGCTGCCCCTGCTCAAGGCTGAGTGGGAGAAATTCGCCATTGGCGGCTTGGTGGCGCAGGCTGCCGCCAGCCTGGTCTTATTCGCCGACGGGGGCGTCTCGCCGATTCTGATCGCGCTGGCTGTGCTGGTCGCCTGGGTCTACCACCGGACGATTCTGCGCTCCGTGCTCAAGCAGCAGCGCTCGCTGTCATCGACGCAAAAGGACGAATTCCTGGTCGGCGCGCGCGGACGAGTCATGGCGACCATTGAAGAGCGCGGCACCGTGCAAGTTAAAGGCGAGCTGTGGACGGCGCGCAGCCGCAGACGCCTCGAAAGCGGCACGGAAATCGTCGTCACCCAGCAAGACGGCTTGGAATTAAAAGTCGAAAAAGCAAAACGCGATGAGGCGAAATAGCCCGCGCGAATCAATATTCCGCTGGAATAAAGGAGACTGATATGGGCAGCGAATTGACAGAAGTACTGAGTACAGGTGGGCAAGGCGTAATCATCGTCATCGTGATCCTCGCGATCGTATCGCTCTTGCGCAATTCGATCCGCGCGGTCAAGGAGTACGACCGGCTGGTCATCTTTTTTATCGGTCGTTTCAGCGGCGTGCGCGGCCCCGGCTTGACTTACGTCATCCCTTTTGTAGAGAAGGTGCAGAAAGTGGATATGCGCGAAAACATCATCGATATCCCCTCGCAGACCGCCATCACCAAAGACAACGCCTCCATCGGCATCGACTTCCTTGTCTACTACCGCATCACCAACCCGGAACACTCAGTGACCAAAGTTGAGGATGTGGTGGAAGCGACCGGCAAGATCGCCACCACGACTCTGCGCGCCGTCATCGGTGATATCGTGCTGGACGATGTGCTGTCGCGCCGCGACCAGATCAACGATGTGCTGCGCGTCAAGCTGGACGAGACCACCGAGCGCTGGGGCATGAAGATCACCACAGTCGAGATCCGCGAGATTGAACCGCCGCGCGCCATCCAGGAATCCATGAATCGGCAGATGAGCGCCGAGCGCGAACGCCGCGCCGAAGTCACGCTGGCGGAAGGCGAGCGCGAAGCCGCCATCGCCCGCGCCGAGGGCAACAAGCAATCCGCCATCCTCGAGGCTGAAGGGCAGAAACAGTCGCAGATCCTCAAAGCTGAGGGCGAGCGCGAGGCGCAGCTGCTGACGGCCGAAGGTTATGCCAAAGCCCTAAAAGCCATCCATGAACAAGCCCGCGATATCGACAGCAAGACCATGGCGCTGCAATACATGGAGATGCTAGAAAAAGTCGGCAGCAGCCCCTCGACCAAGTTCGTCCTGCCTATGGAGCTGACCGGCATGTTGCAGAACTTCATTAGAACGATGGGCGCCGGCGCTGCCCTGGCCGCCGACAACGGCAGCAATGGCGCCACTGCGAGGCAGCCGGAAGCCATAGCGGAAGCGGTTGAATAGCATCCGCGCTGCTCAACCCCCCTCAAACCCTCCATGGCAATGGGGCCGGGGGGTGAGGTAGATCTTCGGCGCGCAAATCCCAATACCGGATAAGCCTTGTAGGGGCGACCAATCTGGTCGCCCGCCAGGTCGCCTTACTCCAGCGTCACTTCCCAAGCCGATACGCCGATGACCACGCCGCCGTCTCTGACAAAGATGACCGGCAAGATGGCCTCGTCCGCCGGCGCGAAAGCCATGGGCTCGCCCACCGGCGCGTCGTTGAAATAAGCGCTGACTGCCCCGCTGGAGGCGTCCCGCTCCAGCCGCAGCCGCGCTATGACATTATTCACCGAGCGCTGGCTGACGAAGTTCGCCGCGCCGTCCTGATAGAGCGCCAGGCTGATGACCTGGGAGCCGATTTGTTGGACTTGAACCCCGGCAATCTCGTCGCCGCTGGCGCTGCGGAAGGCGATGCCGAAGTAGACCTCCTCTTCAGCTTCAGCCGGGTTGGCGCTTTGCAGCGTGATTTCGGCTTGCGCGCGGCTGATGCGGCTGGCTGCCTCGTTGCCGTAATGCCACTCCAGCAAATCCGCCGGCGGGTATAGGAAGATAGTCTCGCCGTCGCTGGCGCTGGCGCTGCCGAGCCGCCAGGAACCGTTCTGCCGCCGGAAGGCGCTGTCGGACAGAATCGGCTCAGCCACCGCGCTGCCGAAGAGTTCCAGCAGGTTCTGCGCGCCATTCAGCCCTTCCGCCGGCAGGTCCAGCGTGGGCGCTGCGGTCGGTTCGGCGGCGCTCGCTTGAGTCGGAATCACGGTCGGGATGTCAGTCGCTGCGGCAGTGGGCTCGGGCATGCTTGTCGCTGCTGGCGTCGGCGCGGCTGCTTCGCTCTCGTCCGGGTCTTCACGTTCGTCAAGCGCCGGCGCCACTTCCCGCTGCGCATCAGCCTCAGCCGCTACGACTGCCGTCGGCGGGGCTGCCGTCGCGGCGGGTTCCGGCAGCAGAGCCGCCAGCAAGTCGTCCAGCTGGCCGCTGCCGACTAACGAGAGCAAGCCGCCGAGCACCAAGATCAAGCCGGCCGCCAGCGCCAGGTTGAAGAGCCAGCGGTTGCCCCCGGCGGAGCGCTCTGTGACTTCCGCTTCCATCTCCATGGCAATCGACTCGGCCGGCTGAGCGTGCTCAACTGGCTCGGGCGCGGTGATGGCTGCGGCTTCTTCTTCGGGCGGCTCCGGCTCCTCGGGCATGGCTTCGACCGCGCGGTACCAGTGCCGGAACAGCGGATAGGCCGGGTTGCGGTCGATGAACATGGCTTTGAAAAGCTCGTTCATCGCTTCCAGCTTTTGGCTGCGGCGTTTGTCGCCTTGGTAGACGCTCAGGAAGGCTTCGTAGGTATCGCGCCAGCCCAGCATCATCTGGGCGTGTTGGAAGCCCAGCAAGTCCTCGGTCACATCCGCTTGAAAGTGGATGGCTTCGCGGACATTTTCCTGCGGCTCGTCTACATGGCGGTCGATCTCCTGCATCAGGCTGCGCCGCTTGACGCTGAGCTCAGCCAGCGCCGCGTTGAGTTCCTCCAGCCAGGCGCGGTAGGCTTTCAGGTCGATGCCGGCGTTGGACTCGGCTTCGGTGATGCCGCGCAGCGCCTGGTCGATTTTATTGCCGGCGGCGCGAAATTCGGCATCAGCCCAATCTTGCAGCGCAGAATCCAGCGCGCGTAGGCTCTGTATGCCCGGCGCCAGCAAACGCGCTTCGGGGCTGCCCTCCATCTGACGCGCCAGCTCGGCAATGCTGTCGCTGATATGCGCGCCCGTCACCTGGTTATAAATAGCTTGCGCGCCCAGCAAACTGTCGCGCCGCGCGATGTATTCATCGAGCTTGCGCTGGGCCACGTGCGTCTCCGCCGATTCGGCCAGCGTGCGCCGAGCCGCCTCCTGCCAAAAGCGCGCGTCGTCGATCGCGCTTTCGTGCGCATCAAGCACGCCAGACAAGATATACTGGGCGAACAAGATACGCAGCGCCGCCGTATTCGAGTTGGCGAATCCCTGGACCAGGCCTTGCCCCATCGCCTTGAGATAAGTTTCCGTGCTGGGCATCTGCGTGGCGAAGCCGTTGATGGCGCGGTTCTCGCCTTCAGCGAAGAGGTCTTCAATATCCAGCAGCGCCTTGCTTGTGCGTTCTTCGCTTTCGACGCCGTTGCGCTCGACCCAATCCCGCAATACGCGCGACAACTTCCAGAGCCGTTCGGCGATGAATTGCTCGCGCTCGCTGCGGGCGATCTCCAGCGCTTGCTGGCCCAGGCGCTGCGCATCGGCCAACTGCCCCTGGTCAAAAGCCGCCCAGCCGTCAGCCAGAGTCCGGCCCAAGTGCCCCGGCACCGAATGGCGCTCGACATAACCCGCCTTCTCGACGACCGCTCTTAATTCATTGAACCAACTAGACAGGGTGGGGCTGATGGTGCTGACGGTCTTGGCCGCGGCTTCCAGCACGGCAGTCGCTTCAGCGCGGTCGCCCGCCACGATGACATCGCGATAGCGCTTCCAGGCGATCTGCGCCGTCGAAATGCCCTGCAGCATCTCGCTGAGCATCTCGTCGAATAACTGCCCGGCGAAGGGCGCCAGTTCCTCATGCTTGGCCTGCAGCCACTTCTCCAGGTCGGAGCCGTCCGCCGCCGGTACATAGGTCTGGCTGTTCTGCAAGATTTCATACAGCAGGCTGAGGAAGTCCTCGATCTTGTCCCAGACCGGGTTCGGCGGGTCGATGGCGCGGCTGGCGTCCAGCGCTGTCAGGGCATCGCGCGGATTATTCGCCGCCTGCTTGCCGATGACGTGCATATTATCCGCCAGAGCCATAGCGGCGTTCAGCGCCCGCGTCAAGGCGTTAAGGGGCAGCCGCCGCTCGGAAAATTCATGCTGCAGGCTGAGCGTCTGCAAGTTGGCGTTGAGCTGCGACAGATTGTCAACCATCTCACGGTAGCTGTCGCGCAGAGCCCCGGCGCCCGGGTCGTCCAATTGCGCTGACTGCCGCTGCGCGCGCTGGATGCCGCTTAAGATAGACTGCGCCTCGTCAACCGGGATGCCTTCGACTTCAAGCTGCTTTATCGCCCCATCAAGCCGAAACAAGTTGGGCTGCAAGAGCATGATGTCGGGGAAGTGCGATGTCACCCGTTCCGCCAAGCGCCATTGCATGACACGAATGGCCTCTTCCCCGCCCGTGCCGACCAGCAGCAAGTTGGCCACCTTGTCGGCGCGATAATCAAATACAAGCGCGATCGCTTGCGACACTGCTTGGGGTACGGGCTCGGGCTGGCTCTCCATCAGAATCAGGCACCAATCCAGCAGCAGGTGGACCAGCGCGCCGGTCTTGCTGCCCGCCCGTTCCCGCAGCTCGGTAAGCAGCTCGGCCGCGCTGGCCCAGTGATAACCTTGCATATAAATCTTCACCGCGTCCAAATCGGCCGAGACCTCCAGATCGCGCAGGCGGTCGACGATCTCTTGATTGGCTTTGCGCGCGGCCGGATACGCCGGGTTTTGACGCAGCGCCGCTTGCAAGTTGGTATTTAATGCCAGCAGGTCGTTGCGGCTTAAGTCTTGTACCTTGAGCTTGTCGATGGCGCGCGCGACGATGGCGTTGCGGTCGCGCTCCAGCGGACGGCGATAGCGCAGCAAATCGGCGCTGATCTCCGCCAGCGAGGCGTAGCGATAGCGCAGATTCGGGTGCACCGCCCGCGTGACGATGGCGCGCAAGCTCATGTCGATGGATGCGCTGTCTTGGTGGAAGTCGACTTCAAATTCGGCATCGGCGTCGCGTGGTGCCTCAACCCGGCGGCCCCCCGACAAAATGAAATACAGCAGCTCGCCCAGCTGAAACACGTCCGTCTGCCGGCTGATGCCCTGCGGCGTGGCTTCATCGCCTTCCAGAAAGACGGCATTGCCCCAGTCGATCACTTTGAGCTGGTATTTCTCGCGATTCCAAAACAAGTGCTTGGCGTCCACATCGTTGTATACAATGTCATTGTCATGCGCCGAGCCTAGCAAGTTGATCAGGCGATCCATGATTTCCAGGGTTTCCAGCACCGGCAAACGCTGATGCTGCCCGGCCAGGCTGACCACTTCATCAGCGATGATGACGCCTTCCGCGCGCTCCATCACGATATACTGCTGCGGTATGCCGCCGACGAAGAATTGGCCGCTGCCCAACAGCTCCGTCAAGACCGGATGCCCGGCCAGCCGCGTCAGGGCTTCGCGCTCATTAATAATGCTGACCTCTTGCCCGGCGCGGATAGGCGGCGCGTCGTTGGGGTTGGGGCGCTTGATCACCACCGGGCGATCTTCCGCCTGTGTATCCAGCGCGCGCAGCGTCTCCCCCGAGCGCCCGCGCGGGTAAATGTAGTTGTAGCGATAGCGGTTGTCGAATAAGCTGTCAGCCATACGTAATTGCCTTGGGGGTTTTTCCAAGATTTCCATTGCCTGCGCCACTTCTGAGTTGGATGAACGAGTAATCAATTTGCGCAGGCCGTTCCGGGTTCAAATGCCGAATTTCTGCGCAGTGAATCAAACGTGAAAGCCTGCGTTTGCGCACCTTCAGGGCGCAGGGATGCTCTTAATTGTAGGTTGATTCGTCGGACGCGCAAGGGATATATCGCAAAATTATTGGGATATAACTGACGCAATTTGGGATATCTGATGAAGCCCAGAGCAATCGCTTCAAAATGAATCTGAGATCTAGTAACCATATACGAACTCAAATTTAACCACAGAGACACAGAGAGCACAGAGAAAAGTCTATCATTTTAGGTATTGTGAAATTGCAATTCAATTTTGATTCCTTTTTTGAAACCTGCCGAAGCCTGTCGAAAAATGTAGGGGCGAGCCTTGGCTCACCCTTACGCACACAGCATAGGATTTCATATTTTGTGTGAGCCAAGTCGTGATTTGCGAGCGACTGTGGTGAATTATTTTGATGCGATTGCCATGTGATGAGGCCTGGCTCGACTAGGCAAAAACCCCGCGCCTGTGTATAAAGGAAGATGTTCCGCCGCTCCTCTTCCACATAGAAGCTTGCATAGAAACGACAAAGACCGATGCTGAATCGAATACGCCGCCGAACTGCGCCAGACCTGGTTCTCATCGTATTTTTGCTGCTGGCGCCGCTGCTGATGTTCCACCAGCAGACACTGGGCGACCGCACCCTGCTGCCGACCGAAAACCTCTACCAGCATCTGCCCTGGTCGGCTTATCGCGAGGTCGCGCAGGCGCCGGCTCTGCCGCATAATCACCTGCTCTCAGACATGATCCTGCAGAATTACCAGTGGAAGCGCTTCATTCGCGCGCAAATCGCCCAGGGCGAGTTCCCGCTGTGGAATCCCCACTTGTTCGCCGGCATTCCCTTCTTCGCCGCGGGCCAGCATTCCGCGCTCTACCCGCTTAGCGCCGTCTACTACCTCATGCCGCTTAGCGCCGCCTATGGCTGGTTCATCTTGCTGAATCTCTGGCTGGCCGGGCTCTTCATGGCGGGTTACCTGCGCGCCCTGGGCAGCAACCGCGCCGGGGCGGGCCTGGCCGGCCTGGTTTATCAACTCTCGGGCTTCCTGATCGCCAGCGCCGTCTTCCCCATGATCGTGGCTGCGGCCGTCTGGCTGCCGCTCATCTTATGGATGATTGAGAATATCTTGCGCGGGCGCAGCCTCTGGATTTTCCGGGGCGCCGCGCTTCCCTGGGTCATCATCGGCGGCTTGGCTGTCGGCTGCAATATCCTGGCCGGGCATATCGAGCTGACCATCTATACTTTGCTGATCGCCGGCTACTACGCCGCTGTTCGCCTGCTCTGGGAGTTCGGCCGGCGTTGGCGCGCGGGCGGGGCGCTGCCGCTGCGCTGGGCCGTCAGCTCGGCGCTGTGGCTGATTATGCTGCTGCTGTTGGGGTTAGGCTTGGCGGCGCTGCAATTGATCCCGCTCTTCGAATTCGCGCAAGGCAACTGGCGCGCCGAGCGCTCCAGCCTGGATACAGTCTTGAGCTACGCCCATGCCCCGCGCGACCTGCTGCAATTCTTGCTGCCCAACTTCTACGGCAATCCGGCGCATCACAGTTACACCGACGCCTTCAGCGGCGCGCTTATCACCGACCTGGGCAACGCGCGCGGCCAAAGCATCAGCCACATCGACTGGGGGATCAAGAATTATGTCGAAGGCGCGCTTTACCTGGGGATTCTGCCGCTGGCGCTGGCGCTCTACGCCGTCCTCAGCGGGCTGCGCCGCCGCTGCCGACAAACGCCCCAGGTCGTCGCCTTTGCGCTGTTGGCGCTGATATCGCTGTCCTTCATGTTTGGCGCGCCGACTTACGGTCTGCTTTACAGTTTGCCGGGCATGAACCAGCTAAATTCGCCCTTTCGCTGGGTCTACGGGCTGACGCTGGCGGTCGCCGTCTTGGCGGGCATCGGCTTGCATCGGCTCTCGCAGCGAGATCGCGCCTCGCCCATGCGCCTGGCAAATTTGCTCGGCCTTTTGCTGCTGCTGGCCGGGCTGGCGCTGGCTGGCGGCATTGCCCTCGTCCATAGCAACTTCGCGCAATTCGCGTCCATTTTCGACCGTCTGGTCACGAGTCTGGCGCAGGCTGACCGCGCCTTCGCCGACGGGCGTATGTTCTACAGTTACCAACTGCCGCAGCTCATAGCGCTGGCTTTGCTGCTCACGTTCAGCGGCGTCTTATTCCTGTGGGCGGCGCGCGCGCGCGCAGTATTAAGACGCCGCTGGATGGCGCTGGCGCTCGTGATTACCGCGCTTGACCTGCTCTTCGCCTCCTACGGCTTTAACCCGGCCAGCGACCCGGCGCTGCTGGATTTCACGCCGCCAGCGGTCGAGTTCCTGGCCGGGCAGGGCGGGCATTTCCGCGTGACCAGCCTGGAGCGGCATGGCGACGCCGCCATCTTGCAGCCGAATACGGGAATGCAATACGGCCTGGACGATATCCGCGGCTATGACAGCATCGTTCCCGCCGGCTATGTGGCCACCATGCGCGCGCTGCAACCGCAGCCTCGGCTCGACTTCAACCAGATCGCGCCGCTGCACACCGCCCCCGAACTCAATCACAGCAGCTACCAAAACACCCTGGCTTCCGATCTGATCAACTTGCTGAACTTGCGCTATGTGCTGACCGCGCCGGACTTCGAAATGCGCCTGCCCGGCTGGAAAGACGTCTATCGCCAGGAAGTGGCGATCTGGGAAAACAGCAATGCCCTGCCGCGCGCCTTCGCCGTCGACAAAGCCGATTGGGACCCACGCTGGCTGGCGGAGGTTGGCGGCGGTTTCAAATTCTCCGAGTTGGATATGAGCGGTGGCGGCTTGCGTGTGCCGCGCTATCAGGCCGCCGACATCACCCGCGACAGCGGCCGCGAGAAGTTCATCGACATCAGCCTGGAAAGCGCAAGCTGGCTGGTCATCAGCGAGACTTACGCGCCCGGCTGGCGAGCTTTCGCCCGCCCCTGGGGCAGCGGGGAAGAGCGGGAATTCGGCGTCGCTGTGCGGCTGGTGCTAGCCAACTTCCAAGGCGTCGAGCTGCCGGCGGGCGATTGGACCATACGGCTGGTCTACAGCCCGGCCAGCGTGCAGCTGGGCATGTTCGCCTCGTCTATCAGCGCCGCGCTGATCGTCTTTCTGCTGGGCCTCTGGTTCTGGCGCGCTTACATCGGCTTGAACACCGAGGCCTCCTCCGGCTTGGCCAGGGTCGCCCGCAACAGCCTCGCCCCTATCATCCTCAATCTCTTTAATCGCGGCATCGATATGGTCTTCGCCATCGTGATGTACCGCTTGCTGCTGCCCATGGAAGTGGGCATCTACAACTTCGCCATCGTGCTTTTTGTGGCATTCGACATCTTCACCAATTTTGGCTTGGACCTGCTGCTGGTGCGCGAAGTCTCGCAGCAGCGCCAGCGAGCCGGCCGCTATCTCTACAATACGTCATTCTTTCGCCTGCTGCTGAGCCTGGCGGGCGCGCCGCTTTTAGCCGGTGTACTGCTGCTTTGGAGCGGCTTGGGCGCCCAAGCCATTGGCGGGGAGGGCTTGCTGGCTATTGGCTTGCTCTACATCGGCCTTTTCCCGGCCAGCCTGTCCAAGGGCATGACTTCGCTCTTCTACGCCAATGAACAAGCCGAAGTTCCGGCCGCCATCGCCACCATCACCACGATGAACAAAGCTGTCTTCGGCGTCATCGCCCTGCTGCTCGGCTATGGCATCGTGGGCTTGGCCGCCATCAGCATCTTTAACAATGTGCTGACGCTGCTGTTCTTGCTCTGGGCTGGGCGGCGGCTGATTGGCCCAATCCGATGGCGCGCCCCCGATCGTAAGTTAATCCGCCAGATGGCCAGCGAGAGCTTGCCGCTGATGCTGAACCACTTTCTGGCCACCATCTTCTTCCAGGTCGATATCGTCATCTTGCAGGCGCTGAAGGGCGCGGCAGTCGTGGCCCAATACAGCACGGCTTACAAGTGGCTGCTGGCGATAAATATCGTGCCGGCTTTTTTCACGCAGGCGCTCTTCCCGGTGATTTCGCGTCAGGCGCAGGACGACCCGGCCGCGCTGAAACGCAGCTACAGTTTTGGCATCAAGCTGCTTTTCGCCTTGACGCTGCCGCTGGCGGTAGCCTTCACCGCGCTGGCGGAGCCGCTGACGCTGATTCTGGCTGGCCCGCGTTATGTGCCGCAGGGTGTCATCGCCCTGCAACTGATGATTTGGAGCATTCCCATCGGCTGGATGAACAGCCTGACGCAATACGTCCTCATCGCCCTGGGTTTGCAGCGTATTATCACGCGCGCCTTCGCCGTCGCCGTCTGCTTCAATATCGCCGCCAACCTGATCTTCATTCCGCGCTTTGGCTTTCAAGCGGCCGCCATCGCCACCATCGCCTCCGAGCTGGCGCTGTTCTTGCCTTTCATCATGCTGGCGCGCCGCCATATCCCGGGCCTGCCTGTGTTGGCATTGCTCTGGCGGCCCATCGTCGCTCTGGGCGCCATGCTGGCTGCGCTGGCTCTGCTGGGGCACTCGTTCTTAGCTGTAATCGCGAGCGGACTCTTGTACCTGACCGTGCTGCTGCTGCTGCGGCCATTGGACGCGGCGGAAGGGCAGGCGCTTTTGACGATGCTGTCGCCGGGAGCGCGCGGATTGCCAATAGTGAGGCTATTCGCCAGATCGTGAATCCGGCGCCAGCCATCTCATACGCCTGCTACTGGCAAAGACATTTGACCAAATACAGCACCAGATCGTCATCCACGCGGTAGGTTTCGCCGGCGATCACTGGTTGACCGCTGTATTGCGCGCCGCGCCCGTCGGGCAAATATCCGCGCTTGATGTAAAGGCGCTGCGCCGCCCCATAATCTGCATACAGTCCAAAGCCGATGCCAGCCAAGTCCGACCGCTGCTTGATGCGGCGCTCCGCCTCGTCAAGCAGGGCGCTGCCGATGCCGCGCCGGCGATGATCAGGGCGCGCATTCAAGTCTTGAATCTCAGGAATGCCAGCGTCGCGGAATCCGGGGTAAGCGCTGCGCCAGACGACCTTGCAATGGCCCAGATAGGCGCAGTCCTCCAGCGCGATCAGCAACAGCTGAGCTTGCGCCTGCTGATTCAAGAGCGCGGCAAAGTAGCCGGGCGGCTTCGTCCAGCCCATGCGCGCGTCGAAGCTCGCTTGAAGCCAATCAGCCTCATCCTTATGTGCCGGTCGAATGGAGAACACAGCTCAGCTAGCAGGCGTCGCGGGCATGTTCATGTCTGCGTGAGCCATGGCGCCCGCCCGCGCCGGCCGCGCCCAGCGCTGGCTGAAGACCAAATCGCCGATCGCGACCGCGTCGTCCAGCTCGCTCATCAGCATATTCATCACGGGCACCTCCAGCTCGTAACTCTCGCCCGCGTCGCTTTGCAGCCGCAGCATCAGCGCGTGCCCCGGCGGCAAATCAGCAGTCAGCCCCGTCAGCATGATGTGCATGCCGCCCGGTGACAAGTCCACCGTCTCGCCCGCGGGAATAAAAATGCTGTCGACCGCTTCCATGCGCGCCATATCGTTTTCCGCCACCGTGCGATGGATGGCGACTTCGTTGGCGGCGGCGCTCGATGCGGCGACCAGCGTCTGGTCGCTGTCGCCGCGGTTGTGGATGCGCAGGTAAAGCGCGCTACCCGGTATGGCGCTGTGGTCCATGTCTGCCATGTCTGCCATGTCGGCTGCCGTCGCCTCATTCAGAATCTCGAACGAAAAAGTCTCGCTGGCGACATCGTCGTTGGGCAGCGTCAGGGTCGCCTCGACTATCCAACTGCCGCCCATCGTCCACTCAAAGGGGATGCTGAAAACGCCCTCGGCCGCGCTCTCCGCTTCAGCCAGCACCGGCGCCATCCCGGCGTGGTCCATATCGCCGCGAATGCTCAGCGTGCCGGGCTCTTGCAGGGCTTTGCCGTCGCGGTCGCTGACCCGTATCAGCAAGGTCGTCTCGCCGACGCGCCGGTCGCTGGCAGTCAGTTCAAGCTGCACATCAGCCGAACTCAGTTGCTGTTGACGACAGCTTGCCAGCAATATGAGGCCGATCAAGAGAATGGCTCGGCGGAATAACAGCGTCACGGCTTGGCGTCTCCGTCAGTTAATATGAGCGGGCGGGCGCAGGAGCAGGCTCAAACCATAGCCAAAAGCGCCGGCCAGCACCGGTACGCCCAGCCACATGTGGATCAGCCACCAGAGGCCGCCGCTGCCCCAGACGCTTGTGCCCAGGATATGCGTCATGAGCATGACGCCCAGGCTGAACGCGAAGGGCATGATGAAAGCGAAGAAGCGCAGCCGGCGAGTTTCCGCGAAGCCATAGCGCTGGTAGAGGCTGTCGCAGAGCAAGCCGACGCCGCCGGCGCTCAAGGCGTAAATGAACTCAGCCGGCTCGCCGACCCGGTACCAGGTCATCAGCAGGGAATTGAGGACGAGAAACAGGGTGATCGCCCCGAAGGGCAGTTGCCAGCGCCGCGTCATGAACAGCAGCGCGCCTAATAAGAGATTGCTCTGGATGATAAAGGGCACAATCCCGGCCACGTCATGGAGGCTGTGTGGCTCGGGCCTCGCTCCAGTCAGGACGATCAAGTCGCCGCCGATGGGCGCGTACGCGTTAAAAAATGTCAATACGGATGTGACAGCGGTGAAGCAGAGCAAGATTGGCGCCACGCTGGCCCAGCTGCCGTCGCTTTCTCGCTTCCAGAGCGAGCGGATGGGACCGGTCATGATGAGCAATCCGGCCAGGGCGAGGTAGAGGTGCGCTGGGCTAATCAGGGCTTCCACGCCCTCTTCGAAGCCGAATGTTTCATGCCATATCAGATCAAAGACGCCGCCCGCGCCAAAAGCGAAGAAGCCAATCAGCGAGAGCGTGTAGCCGGCCGGCAGGGCGCTCGTCCAGCGGTAGCCGCGGTTGACATTGCGGAAATGGGTGAGCACCAGCACCAGCCCGGCGATGCCAACGGCGCCATAGAGCAGGGCATGCCAGGGCGTGAAGAAGCTGTCATCGACGCGGCCATGATTGTGCGCCCAGCCGTCGATGTACAGCCCAAATACCATAGCGCATGAGGTAAGCGCCATGATCCAATCCAGACGCAGGTCCGAGGCAGGCGACTCCGCTGCGGCACGTCCGCCGGCTGCTTGGCGCATGAGCTGGCCAGCCTTTGTTGTCGTTGCCATAGCTACTACTCCTTCACCTCGCCTTATGTCTCATTGTATGAGTAAAGCGGCAAAATTCAAAACGCAGTCAAGCAGGTAGTGTATCGAATTCGGTTGAAAATATATTCACCACAAAGACACAAAGGCACAAAGGCACAAAGGCACAAAGAATATGGCATATCTCGATTAAGTTTCTCGGTGCTTTCGCATTTCTCGCAGGGCAATCGCATCAATATCCATTAATGACGAATTTATTTTCAAACTAACAAATTGTAGGGGCGAGCCTTGGCTCGCCCATGAAATCTGGCAGAAAATCACCTTTTCATTGCGTCCTTTATTGGCATTTTTTCGGATAGTTCTCGGAGTTCTTGGCGCCTTAGTGTTGAAATAATTTTGTGCGATTGCCTTAGCAGTTCTCGGTGTCCTCGATGGTAAAGTATCTGTATCAACCGAAAAGGATACATTTCCGTCAAGCAGGGCATAGTCTACTCCTGTAGTCGGTACGGGCGAGCCAAGGCTCTCCCCTACATATTTCGACAGGCTTCGACAGGTTTCAAAATAAGGGTTCAAAATTGAAGTGCTATTTCACAATACCTATAAATGATAGACGTTTCTCTGTGCTCTCTGTGTCTCTGTGGCAAAAAATAATTTGATGCGATTGCCCAGGCGCGCATTCTCCTGCCAGGTAGGCGCTTACATCGCTAGCGCCGTCCAGCCATTCATGTAAAATCGAATGTATTGTCAGGGCGAGCCGTGATGGAGTGGCATGGCCTTTGAATTGGAAGCTCTTGTCGGGCATCTCTACATTGTTGGCGGGCGCGTCATCAACGTCAACCCGCCGGGATCCCTGGTTGAAGTGGCGCCGTCATCCGCCGCCGCGGGCCGCGAAGGCGATACCCTCTTCATCCTAATCACGCCCTCTGGCGCCATAGCGCCGACCACCTTCTATCAGCAGTTGGCGCAGTTGGCCGCCGAGCGCTATTTCGATATCAGCGGCAGCGTCACTATCGCCCTGCGCACCATGTTTCAGCTCGTCAATCGCAACCTCTACGAACACAATCTGGAACACGCCGAAAGTGGCGGGCAGCAATTCGAAACCAGCATGATCGCCGCGGTCCTGCACGAAGACGATATGTACGTCGCCCGCGTCGGTCCCGTTATCTCCGTCCTGCAAACCACCGGCTTGACACTGACCTTCCCCGAAGACCTTTCCGATGACGCGCCGCTTTTCAGCATGCCCCTGGGGCTCTTGCCGGAGCCGGAAATCTCGATGGTGCGTTACGGCGTGAACGCGGGCAGCCGCCTGGTGCTTTCAGACGGCAACCTGGCCGATATTCCCAGCGACCTCCTCACAAGCATCATGCTGGATAAGGACATCGAAACGGTGCTGGGCAGCCTGCGCGGCGCCATCAAGATTCAGAGCCAGTTGATGCTGGTGGAGTTGGTGCCGCCCGAGTACGACGGGCCGATCCTGGCAGCGCCGGGCGAATCCTCGCACGAGATCAGCATGCGCCTGCAGGAAGCGCGCCTTGAGCTGGACGCCGATGCGGCGCAATGGCAACTGCCGCGGCGTGGCGATTTCGGCTCAATCCTGCGCTGGGGGCTGGCGCGGCTGGCTGGGCGCGTCGCTGGCTTGCTGCTCTTCCTGGGCGACATACTCCAGCGCGTCTTCCCGATGCCAGCCACGGCGACCTCCCGCCGGGCTTCGTCCGGTACGCTATTCCTGTCCGTCCTGCTGATCCCGCTCATCATCGTCAGCATCGTGGTGCTGTCCTGGGTGTCTAACCTGGGCGAGACCGAATTCGAGCAGTGCCTGGGCCGATTGCAGGAGACGGCCCGGCTGGCGCACTCCATCGACACCGGCAACCGCCGCAGCGTCACTTCGGCTTGGAACGCCACCATTCAAGTCGCCGACGCCTGTGATGTCATGCGCCCCGGCGACCCCTCGGTGTCCGCGATGCGTGGCGAAGCGCAGACGCTGATCGACACCATCAACAATGTGAAACGCCGCGAAGCCATCCCGCTGATCAATTTCGAAGACGCCAGCATCAGCCGGCTGCGCATACAAGGCACTAACCTGTACGCGCTGGACGGGCGCAACGACCAGGTATATCACATCAAACTGGCGGATGACGGCCGCGAGGCGCTGCAAGACGAGCCGGTCGCCAAGATGCGTCTCGGCGCCACCCACCAAGGCATCACCATCGGCCAGATCACCGACATCGCCTTTGACGACCACTCCGGCGACATCGCCATGCTTGACGCCAACGGCACGCTGCTGCGCTGCGCGCCCCAATTTGTCTTCACCTGTGATGTGCAGCGCATCCTGGAATCCGAAAGCTGGAAGCAGCCCGCTGCCCTGACAATTTGGGATCGCAAGCTCTATATCCTCGATAGCGAAGAAGGCCAAATCTGGCGCTATGATCCCTCCGGCGGCGCTTACGTCAGCTCGCCGCGCGAGTATTTCGCCGGCAGCGCCCGCCCCAATCTTCGCAATGTCGCCGACTTTACCATCGGCGGCGACGGCTATCTTTATCTGCTCTATCGCGATGGCGTCATGAAACGCTACTTCGGCGGCAGCGAGGTGGCTTTCGCCTTCAGCGGCTTCAACGAAGGCAGCGAACCCGGCATCGTGCTGACCGCGGGCTTCTATCTTAACGACAGCCCCTTCGCGCCGGGGTTCTTCCTCATCAGCCGCGGCTCTCGCACTATTTTCGAGACCACAGCCGCCGGCACCTTCATGGATAGCTACCAGGCTTTTGACCAGCAGAAACTTGAGTTGATGTCGGCTGTCGTCGCCTATCCCGAGCAGAACATCCTCTACGTCGCCTCGGGCAATACCATTTTCAGCATCACCATGGACTTCAGCTAGCAGCGCGCTGGCAGTCCCTCCGCGACGTCAACATCACGCTGGGGCTGCTCTGTGAATCGTCCGATCGCCACTACCATGAACGCCGATGATTGTAGGGGCGAGCCTTGGCTCGCCCGCGCAAGCCCCCGCGCCGCCTCAACCGAATGGCGCTAACGCAGAGCTAGACAATTGCCATTCCCTACACCGTTGACCAGGGCAACCGCATCAAAAAATATATCACCGCAGAGTCGCCGAGAACTCCGAGAATTATCCGAAAATATGCCAATATAGCACTCAATGTAGGGGGATTCTGTGCCGCGCGTAGACACTGCGGGTCAATTGCCCACGATTTTGCGCCAAATTTCATGGGCGAGCCAAGGCTCGCCCCTACAATTTGTTAGTTTGATGATAAATTGGTCATATATGGATATTGATGCGATTGCCCTGCCCGTTGACGCCTGTTATGGAATTGTGATTGTGGGTATAGTAGCGTCAACACGATTCATTTAGACGGAAAGCAGGCTGAGCATGAGCAAAAATGTACTAATCGTCTACGGCGGCTGGGACGGCCACGACCCAACGCAAACTTCTCATTTATTCGCCGGGCTGCTGGAAGTGGCCGGGCTGAATGTCACGCTTTCACAGACTTTGGACAGCTTTCTCGATGCCGAGCTCATGGGCGCGGTTGACCTGGTCGTGCCCGTCTACACCATGAGCAGCATCACCCGCGAGCAGGAAGCCGGCTTGCTGGACGCCGTCCGCGAGCGCGGCGTGAATGTCGGCGGCTGGCACGGCGGGATGGCTGATGCCTTCCGTCAGAACACGGAATACCAGTTCATGGTCGGCGGGCAATGGGTGGCGCATCCAGGCAATATCATCGATTATCGCGTCAACATCCATGACCAGCAGCACCCCATCACGGCCGGCATCGGCGACTTCGACATGCGCTCCGAGCAGTACTACCTGCACACCGACCCGTCCAATAATGTCCTGGCCACCACCACCTTCAGCGGCGAGCATGCGTTCTGGATCGAGGGCACGGTAATGCCAGTGGTCTGGACCCGCAGCTACGGCAAAGGCAAGATCTTCTACAGTTCGCTGGGCCACGTCATCGGCGATTTTGATGTGCCGGAAGCGCGTGAAATTGTGCGGCGGGGATTGCTCTGGGCGGTCGACAGCCTTTAGATTTTAGTCGCCCCGGTCTTATGTATTGCAGGCTAAGCTACTTCGCGGCGCTCGCTTCCACTGGAGGCCGCAGTTGCCGGTGACGCAGCCTGATTTGCCACACCCGCAGCGCGGCTTCCAAGGCGATGACGCTGGACATTTTTGAGTCGCCGTGCTGCCGATCGGGAAAGTGAATCGGTATCTCGCCGATGCGGTAGCCCAGCCGATAAGCGACGTAGATCATCTCCACCATAAATACATAACCGTTGGCTTTGACGCGTTCCATATCGATGCCGACCAGGGCGTCGCGGCGGTAAATGCGAAAGCCGCCTGTGGCGTCTCGGATTGGGATGCGCAGAATGTTTGGCGTATAGACGCGGTTGGCCCACCAGCTGAGCAGCTTGCGCAAGGGACCCCAACCCTCGTCGACGCTGCCGCCATCGGCATAACGCGAACCAATGACGATGTCGTATTTTCGCGCCTGCCGCAGCAGCCCGGGGATGTACTTGGGCTGGTGCGATAGATCCGCGTCCATCTGAATCACGTAGTCGGCGCCCATCGACAATGCTTGCGAGAACCCCTGGATGTAGGCCGGCGCCAATCCCTGCTTCTCGGGCCGGTGCAGCACATGCAGCCGCCCCGCGTAGTTTGCCTGCTCGGCCAGCGTTTCGACGATCTCGCCGGTGCCGTCGGGCGAATTGTCGTCAACCACCAGGACATGCAGGTCGGCCAGGTCCAAGTCAAACAGCGCCGGAAGCAGCCGGACGATATTCTCGCTTTCGTTGTAGGTGGGCAGGACGATAAAGGTCGTAAGCGGCATGATTGCCTTCAGCGAAATCAGTCGTCCAGCAGCGAGTTGACCGCGTCGGCGACATGCCCCGGCGTCAGACCAAAGGCCTGGTAAATCTTGTCGTAAGGGGCGCTGGCGCCAAAGCGATCCACGCCGATAGCGATGCCGTCCTCGCCCAGGTAGCGGCGCCAGCCCAGGGTCGCGCCCGCCTCGATGCTCACGCGCGCCTTGACGTCGCCGGGCAGCACGCTCTCTTTATAGTCCTCAGCTTGCGCCTCGAAGAGTTCCCAGCAGGGCATCGACACCACCCGCGCGCGTATATCGGCATCTTCCAGCAAACCCGCCGCGTCAAGGGCGATCGAAACTTCGCTGCCACTGGCCATGATGATGGCGTCGACATCGCCGCTCTCGTGCTCGGATAGCACATAGGCGCCGCGCGCAACCCCCTCGTGTATGCCGGCGTCGTTGCCAGCGAATACAGGCAGATTCTGGCGGCTGAGTACGATAGCGGCTGGGTGATCCAGCTCGGCGATGGCTGCCCAGGCGCCGGATGTTTCGGTGGCGTCGCCTGGACGAAAGACGTGCAGATTGGGCATGAGCCGCAGCGACATCAACTGCTCGACCGGCTGATGCGTCGGCCCGTCTTCGCCCAAGCCGATGCTATCGTGGGTGAAGACGTACACAGCCGGAATATCCATCAGCGCGCCCAGGCGCATGGCGGGCCGCATATAATCGCTGAAGGTGAAAAATGTCGCGCTATAGGGCTTGACGATGCCGCCGTGCAGGGCTAGGCCATTGACTATCGCGCCCATGCCGTGCTCGCGGACGCCAAAGCGCAAGTTGCGTTCCGCGCCCTGCCTGTGCCCGGTATTGGCCGCGCCTTGGATCAATGTGCGCGTGCTGCCGGCCAAGTCGGCATCGCCGCCGATCATCGTGGGCGCGTGGGCGGCCAGGGCATTCAAGGTTTCGCCGCCGGCGCTGCGGGTCGCCAGTGAAGCGCCTGCCTGCCAGCTGGGCAGTGCTTCGCGCCAGCCCGGGGCGAAGTCGCCGGCAATGGCCCGATCCCATTCCAGCGCCAATTGCGGATGCGCCGCGCGCCATGCCTGAAAGCGGCTTTCCCATTCCGCCTCGGCCGCCGCGCCCGCCGCCACTGCGCCGCGGAAATGCTCCAGCGCCTCGCCGGGCACGTAAAAGCTGTCGCTGCTGCCCCAGCCCAGATTCTCTTTGGCCAGCTTAACCTCGTCCTCGCCCAGGGGGCTGCCGTGCGCGGCGCTTGAGCCCTGCTTGTTGGGGCTGCCGTGGCCGATGATGGTGCGCACCGCGATGATGCTGGGCTGGTCGGCAACCGCCTTGGCGGCGCTGATGGCCGCGTCAACGGCAACTGCGTCCGTGCCATCGGCAACGCGGCTGACATGCCAGCCCATCGCCTGAAAGCGCTGCCCGATGTCCTCGGTAAAGGTCATATCGGCCGCGCCATCAAGCGTCACTTCGTTGTCATCGTAGAGAAATACCAGCTTGCCCAGCCCCCAGTGGCCCGCCAAAGCAGCCGCCTCCAGGCAGACACCCTCCATCAGGTCGCCATCGCTGACCAGGGCGTAGGTAGTGTGATTTACAATTTCATGCCCGTCGCGGTTGAAATAGCGCGCCAGGTAGGCCTCGGCCAGCGCCAGACCCACCGCCGTGGCCGCGCCCTGGCCCAGGGGGCCGGTGGTGGTCTCCACGCCGGGAGTGTCGCCGTATTCGGGGTGGCCCGCCGTGTTGCTGCCCCATTGACGGAAGTTCTTGATGTCGTCCAGCGACACATCATAGCCAGTCAGATACAGCAGCGAATAGAGTAGCATGGAGCCGTGCCCGGCGCTGAGCACGAAGCGGTCGCGATTGGACCAGTCAGGGTTGCGCGGGTTGAAGCGCAGGTGTTTCATCCAAAGCGTGTAGGCCATTGGCGCGGCGCCCATCGGCAAACCGGGGTGGCCGCTATTAGCCTTCTGTACCGCGTCCATCGAAAGTGTGCGGATGGTATTGATTGCAAGCCCTGTCAAATCGGCCACTGAGTTTCTCCCGTTAATCGTAGCGAATCTCAAACGCCTGGATTATATCAGCCCCGCGCAAGCAGCGAATATACAAAAAAACGGATACCCCGTATCCGTTCCAATTTACTTAGCTGTATCAAACTGTTGACCGAAGCAGGCCGCGATGATGCTATTCCGGGCGTGGCTCCACCCGAAAACGGACGGCAGTTCTCTCCTGGCCGTCAATATCAACTTCGGTGAAATAGGGCGTCGTCACGATATCCATCTCATCGCGCTCGAGATAACCACGAGCGATCGCCAGGGCTTTCACCGCTTGATTTACCGCGCCGGCGCCGATGGCTTGCACCTCAGCATAATTATGCTGGCGCATGACGCCGGCAATCGCGCCAGCCACGGCCGTCGAACGCGACCGCGCCGACACCTTGATAATATCCGGTCCGTCATCCGCGAAAGTACTGACATCATCGTCGCTTGACTCTGTCGTATGTACCTGATTATCATACTCGGACATTAACTCCCCCGTACACGAAACATGCGCTACTACCGTCTAAAACACCATAAAGAGATTTTACAGTCAAACCGCGATTTCGTCTAGCAAAAGCATAGAATTGTATTGGAATGTATAACGTGAATATGAAATTTTGATACATTTTGCCGCGCGTCTGTGCATAAATGTGAATTCATGTATTGGTTTTTTGTTTTTTTGTACAGAGCGGAAGGTTGACCATCGGCGCGCGCGCCTGCCGCGCTAATGCAGCGGAAGTCGATCACCCTGTAAAGCTGCCTGCCTAGTCGTTACAATCAGGACATTATCTGAATCGCGTTCCACCCTGCGTGACTTGGCAAGTCGTCGAATCGAACGGGATAACCGATGCAGCTCACCGCGCCGCCTGTCGCACTGATCCTGCTCCTGATATTACCCCTTATCTGGATAATCGGTTTTCCGCGTCATGCTTTCCGCCGCCGCCGCGATATCAGCAGCCTGCTGCTGCGCACAGTGATCATCATTTTGCTGGTCCTGGCTCTGGCCGGGCTGCAAAACGTACAAGCCGTCGATCGCCTGGCGGTGGTCTTCCTGGTGGATGCCTCCGACAGTATGGGCAGCGACGCCGAAGACCGCCAACTGGAATTCATCCGCGGCGCCATCGCCGACAAGCAGCCGGACGACGAATGGGCGGCGCTGCTCTTCGGCGACAATGCCGTGCCAGAGACCGATTTCAGCCAGGTTGACGAGATCGAAAACTTTTTTTCCATCCCGCTGACGACCGGCACCGACATCGCCAACGCCATTCAGACGTCCCTGTCGATGTTCCCCGCCGATGCCTCGCGCCGCATCGTCGTCCTCAGCGACGGCCAGGCGACACAAGGCGACGCCATCGCCCGGGCACAGCGGGCCGCCGTTTCCGGCGTCGAAATCAGCTACGTTCCGCTATTCCGCGCCCCCGCGCCAGACGTGCGCATCACCGCGATAGACGCGCCGGGACGCGTGAACGAAAACCAGAGCTTCGATATTTCGGTCGGCATCCAGGCGGAAAGCGCCACGCCGGCTACCTTGCTCATCTTCTCCGGCGGGCGTCTGATCCACGAAGAAGCCCTGCAGCTGCAAGCCGGCGCTACCCGCTACAGCCTGACGCAAGCTGGCGAAAAAAGCGGCTTCCTTGACTTCACCGCTCAAATCGTCGTGCCGGGCGAGAACGACAACTTCAATCAGAACAATCAGTTGGGCGCCTTCAGCCAGGTCATCGGGCCGGCGCGCGTCCTGCTGGTCAGCGTGGATGATTCTGAGACGCAATTCCTGCTGCCAGCGCTGCAGCAAGCCGGCATCATCGTGGATGTCAGCGAGCCGTCCGGCTTGCCGGTCAACATGGCTGGGCTGGCGCAATACAAGAGCGTCATCCTGGCCAACGTGCCGGCGACCGAGCTGGGGCGGGCGCAGATGACCCTGCTCGATTCATACGTCAGCGATATCGGCGGCGGCCTGGTGATGATCGGCGGGCCGCAGAGTTACGCGCCGGGCGGTTATTATCAGACGCCGCTGGAGCGCACGCTGCCGGTCGAAATGCAAATCAAAGACCAGAAGCGCCTGCCGCAGCTCACCATCGCCTACCTGATCGACCGCTCCGGCAGCATGGGGCAAATCGGCCGCAGCGGCGTCCCCAACCTTGAGCTGGCCAAGCGCGCTATCGTGCTTTCGCTTGACCTGCTGCAAGATTCGGACCGCGTCGCCATCGGCACTTTCGATACCGGCGGCGCTTGGGTGGCGCCCTTCCAGCAGGTGAATGACGCGCAAGTCCTGACCGCCATGACCAACACCATTCGCTCCGGCGGCGGCACCGATATCCTGGCGGGCCTGCGCCTGGTCGAGCGCGACATCATCCAGGAGCCCTCGCAGCTGAAACACTTGATCCTGCTCACTGACGGCGGCGCCAGCCCGCGTGGGTTGGTCGAGCTGAGCGAGTCACTGTACAGCCAGCACGATGTCACGCTGTCGGCCATCGCTATCGGGCGCAGTCCCGGCGCCGTCCTGCAGCCCATGGCCGAAGCCGGCGGCGGCAACTATTACGCCGTGGCCGATGTCGAGCAGATTCCGCTGATATTCGCCCAAGAAACGGTGCTGGCTTCCCGCTCCTACATCGTGGAAGAGGCTTTCACGCCGCGCGTCAGTGGCAACAGCGCCATCATCGACGGCATCGCTGCGCTGCCGCCCCTGCGCGGTTACGTCGCGGCTACGCCCAAGATTGCCGCCCAGCGCATCCTCAGCGGACCCGAGCCTTACTCCGATCCCATCCTGGCCGCCTGGCAATATGGCTTGGGGCGGGTCGTGGCTTGGACGGCTGACGCCAGCGCGCGCTGGGCCAACGAATGGGTGACCTGGCCGGATTTCTCGCGCTTTTGGGGCCAGGCGGTGGCTTGGAGCATCAACGCCGGCGCCAACAAGAACCTGGAGACGCGGGTGCTGCTGCAGAATGACCGCGCGCGCATCGTGGTCGACGCCCGCGATGATGAAGGTCAATTCCTTGATGGCTTGTCGCTGAGCAGCGCTGTCTTGAATCCCGCCGGCGACAGCCTGCGCATTCCCTTGCAGCAAACCGCGCCCGGCCGCTACGAATCCGCTTTCACGCCGCAGAACGAAGGCGCGTATTTCCTGACTGTGAGCGGCGCGGCGCAGCTGGGCGAGGGCGAGGCGCAACTGAGCGTTCTCAAAGGCTGGGTGATGTCCTATTCGCCGGAGTACATCCCGCGGCCGCAAGACGACCGTCTGCTGGCTGAAATCGCCGACATCACCGGCGGGCGCAATCTAGCCGGCCAGCCCGAAGCGGTCTTCACGCATGATCTCGGCGAGCGCCAGGCAGCCACCGATATCTGGCAAAGTTTGATTCTGCTGGCATTGCTGCTGCTGCCGCTGGATATCGCCATTCGCCGCCTGATCATCACCCGCAGCGATCTGATCCGCCTGCGCGCCTTCTTGAGCGGACGCGGAAACGAACAGACGCGCTCGCAGCAGATGCAAGCCCTGTTCAGCGCGCGCGGCCGCAGCCGCCAGAGCACCGGCTACGGCGACGGTATCACCCCTCGCCCGCGGCCTCGCCCCCGTCCCGACCCGCAGCCCGTCGTCCCGCCACCGGCGAAGTCTACCCGCGGACGGGATGCGCTTGAGCCGGAGTTCCAGCTGCACGATATAGAGGTTGTCAACCTGGGAGATAAACTACTTCGCAAGCGAAATCGACGTCTTGACGCCGATGACGAGACGTAGCGCCGCCGGAAGCGCGCAACCTGGGCGGCGACCTCTTGCGCAGTCGTCGACGCCGGCGTATTGATGGAGACGAAGGCGACGAAAACGAAGACCTATAGCCAAGCGCAGCCCCGCGCTAGCTCTCCGACAAGTATACCGAGAAGTCCAGATTGCCCGGCGAATGCCCGAAGCCAGTCAGCAGCGCCGCGCACTCCGCCCGATGCTGCGTGCCGTGATTCACTACATGCGCCAAGCAGTGCCACAGCGCCCGGTAGCGCAGCCCGGCATCGCCGTTGTAGCTGATAGTCGCGCTTAGGTCATCGCTGCTCAGGCTGCCAAAATAGCCCCAAAATGCCTCGCGCTCGTCGGCCCAGCGCGCGCGGATCGCCGCCACATCGGGGAAGTCCTCCGGCTGCAGCCATTCGACATGCTCGCCGTCTTTGAGCAGCACGCGCCAGGCGAACTCGGCATCCATCAAGTGAACCAGCGCGCCCTTCAAGCTGCCCCAGCCAAAGTCATTCGGCAAGGCGAACTCATGCGCGGATACTTGCTCGGCTGTCGCCAGGATGCGCTCATTCGCCCAATCGTTGTAACGCAACAGCAAGCCCATGTCGGCGCGGCGCATGGTGTCGGCCCCGCTTGAGCTAATGCCAGCCTCGTTCAAGTACAGGGGCAGGTCCATATCGCCCGGCGATCTGCCCAGGCCGGTCAGCAGGGCGGCGCATTCGCTGCGGTGCTGCGTCCCGTGATTAACCACGTGTACCAGCGCCTGCCATAACACCATTTCGTAGCGTTTTCCGCCTCTTTCACGGCTATGAATCCGCGTCATTTCGGCGTCTTTCAGCGCATCCAGGCACTGCCGCGTAATCTCGTTCTGTTCGTCCCAGCGCGCCCGCAGCGCCGCTGCATCCGCGAAGTCCTCCGGCTTGAGCCAGTCGCCAGCGCCGTGCTCAAAGAGGAAGCTGAACCAGCCCCGTTCAGCGTTAAGCGTATGCGCCAGCAGGCCGCGCAAATCGCCCCAGCCCAGCGCATTCGGCGCTGTCAGCTGCTCGGGCGATACCTTCTCCGCCGCCTGCAAAATGCGCTTGTTAGCCCATTCGTTGTAGCCGAAATACAGCTTGATGTCGTCTGCTTTCATGCGATCTCCCGCTTCATCTAGCGCTTGACAACTGCTTTTGGAGCGCCGAATGTTATAATAGTACACAGTATTGCGCCAGCGCATTCTACCGATGGACGATGCCGATGACGACCGTGAACTGTGATCGGGCGGTCAGCGATTGCGAGGGAACACGCGGCAAAGTCTTCTGCGCGATTGTGGCGCGCTTTTGGGGTATGGTAACGTTGCGGCAGGTAATCCACGAAGAGGGAAGGCGCGTTTAATGATGGACGTCTTTGGCAGTCTGGCGCTGATACTGGTATCGGTTGTCATCCTGGCGGTCATCACCGACCGCTTCTTCATCCCCAGTCTGGACGCCATATCGACGCGCCTGAAATTGTCGGACGAAGTGGCCGGCGCTTCGTTGATGGCCATGGGTTCGTCGGCGCCCGAACTGGCCATCGCCTTGATGGCGCTTTTCAGTGGCGGCGGCCAGCACAGCGATGTCGGCATCGGCACCATCGTCGGCTCGGCGGTTTTCAACATTCTGGTCATCACCGGCGTCTCGGCGGTTGTGGCCGGCGGCTTGCGCATCCACGTCTTCGCCGTTCGCCGCGACATCTTCTATTACCTGGTCTCCATCGGCTATCTGGCGCTGGTCTTCTATGATGGGCAGGTCTCGCTCATCGAGGCGCTGCTGGGCTTGGCCGGCTACATCGTCTACCTGGGCGTGCTGATCGTGCTCAAAGCTCCCGAAGTCGATGACGAGCCGGCGCCCGCGAAGCATACTGCTGGCCAGCCGGGAAAGGTCGGGCTCTGGCAGCGCATTGAGTCGCTGGTCGTCGCTCCGCTGCAGCGCTTGACCGGCGCGCCCGAGGTAAACTACGTCTGGGCTTTCAGCGTTTCCATCGCTCTTATCGTGGCGCTGAGCTATATCCTGGTCGAAGCCACCATCGTCTTTTCCGCCGGCATCGGCATCCCGCCGGTCATCGTCGCCCTGACGCTGCTGGCTGCCGGCACCTCCGCGCCCGACTTGATGTCGTCGGTCGATGTGGCCCGCGAGGGGCGGGGTGGCATGGCTGTGGCCAACGCCGTCGGCTCCAACACCTTCGACCTGCTCATCGGCCTGGCGCTGCCCTGGGCGATTGCGCTGGTCGCGCAGGGCGCGGGGCTCATCCACGTGGGCACAGACAATCTGTGGACGTCGCTGGGCATCTTGGTCGCTACCACGCTAATCCTCTTTGTATTCCTGGAGACCAAGCGCGATCTCAGCCGGCGCGAAGGCTGGATTCTGCTGCTGCTCTACGCCGTCTTCATCCTCTACACATTGGCAAGCGGTATGGCCATCTAAGGCAATAGCGATGACAGCAAAAGCACAGCAGACACTTCATCAGACACATCATCAGCCGGCGCTCGGACGCGATGTTTTGCGCCTGCCCCTGGTTGGTCGTCTCCTGCGCCATCGCCATGGTCGCCTGGGCTTGCAAGCGCTGCTGACGCTGGGCGCGCTGGCGTTGATAGTGGACGGCATCGTCGGCCCGCAATCCGCCGCGCGTAACCTGGCCACCGTTACGCCTTGGGTGCACTTGCGTGGCCTGGTGGTCATTGCGCTGCTGTTGGCGGGCAATCTCTTCTGCATGGGCTGCCCCTTCACCCTGCCGCGCAGCCTGGCCAAGCGTCTCGCGCGCCGCGGCCGCCGCTTCCCGCAGCGCCTGCGCAACAAGTGGCTGGCGATCTTCAGTCTGTTCGCGCTCTTCTTCGTCTACGAATACCTTGATCTCTGGGCCAGCCCCTGGCTGACCGCCTGGCTGATCATCGCTTATATTGTCGGGTCATTCGTCCTGGAAGCCATCTTCACCGAGTCGGCTTTCTGCAAATACATCTGTCCGCTCGGTTCATTCAACATGGTCTATTCGACCTTGTCGCCCACGCGCATCGCCGTCAAGTCGCCGGATATCTGCGCCAGTTGCGTGGGCCATGAATGCGTCAATGGCAGCTACGCGCCCCAGCCCGTGATCCGCCTGGACGACATCCCGACAGGCGGCGCCGGCATCGTTGGCCAAATGCGGCAAGTCGAAGTGGCGCAGGGACCGCGCGGGGCGCTCGGCTGTGGCACGGAGCTCTTCGCCCCGCAAATCCGCAGCAACCTGGATTGCACGCAATGCCTGGATTGTGTGCGCGCCTGCCCACACGATAACGTCAGCTTGTTCACGCGTCTGCCCGGCGCAGAGCTCAGCCGCGCCAACAGATGGCCGCAGCGTTGGGATTTGTCGCTGCTGGTGATCGCGCTGAGTTTCATGGGCTTGTCCAACGCTTTTGGCATGGTTCCGCCCTATTACGCCCTGCAAGAATGGCTGGCGCTCCGCCTGGGCATCAGCAGCGAATTTCTCGTGCTGCTGCTGATATTCGCCGCGGGCAATTTGCTGCTGCCTGCGCTAGCGGCAATCGCGGCGGCTTGGCTGAGCCGGGGCGCCACCGGCTTCCAAAAGCGCGATTCCCTGCGCGTTACTGTAGCCGCCTTCGCGCCCGCTTTTGTGCCCCTGGGTTTCGGCATCTGGTTCGCTCACTACAGCTTCCACCTGCTGGTCGGCCCCGGCTTAATCGTGCCCGTCATCCAGGAATTTCTCGGCGGCAGCGGTGATTGGCAGCGCTGGAGCTTCAGCCTTGAAGCGGGCCTCATCGGCGTGATTCAACTGGCTGTGCTGCTGGCCGGCTTTTTCTGGAGCTTGCGCCTGGCGCAGAAGGCGGCGCTGCGGCTTTATCGACGCAAGGCGCTGCTGGGTCTCATGCCCTGGGCGCTGGTCTACCTGCTGCTGATGCTGGCCGCCTGGCAGATCTTCACACTGCCGATGGAGATGCGCGGCACACTAGAGCTCTTCGGCTAGGCTGGCGGATTCATGCGCTCGCCCGCCTGCAAAATCGGCTCGGCCCGCCCCCAGAGCTGCGTGCCGTCACGGTTCATTATCGGCTCGGCGGAGTACTGCGCCAAGTAACAGCGCCGGTAATTGTCGGTCATATTGGGGCCGCTGCGGTGGAAAGTACGGCTGCTGAAGACGACGATGCTGCCGGCGGGCACGATGGCCGGGTCGCCCGGATCAGCGCCCTTGTAGCCCACTTTGTCGTTGCTGCGCGCTTCAACCGTATGGTCAATGATGTCGTCGCTGGAATTGCGCCCGTCGCGCGAAAAGGGCAGGATGTAAACCGTGCCGTTTTCGACTGACATATCATCCAGCGCGCACCAGCAAGACAGATAGGCGCGATGATAATGCCCCACGTAACCCGAGTCCTGGTGCCAGGAGAATTTGCTGTCGGTGTCGGCCGCCTTCACCACATACTGCTCGTTAAAGAGGTAGGCCGTCTCGCCCAGCGTCGCGCGGCAGATCTCCGCCATCAGCTCGCTGAAGAGGAACTCGGTCATGATCGGGCTGGCGGCGCTGCGATTGCTGATGAAATAGCGCTTCTTGTAATGCGTGATGCCCTGCGTTTTGATGCCCCGGGCTTCCATGTCGCGGTCGTAGTCGCCCACCAGACGCAGGCACTCCTCGCGCAGCGCCTCCAACGCGCTAGTGGGAATCACCGATTCCAGGATGAAGTAACCCTCGCGCTGATATTGATCGACTTGCTCCGGGCTGACCACTGGCATTGCTCACGCTCCCGCATCTCTTGTTTCCGCCGATTATACGACTTGAGTCGCCCGCGTCAAATGCTGGCAGGATCTGTGTGGGAAACCGCGCCGAATTGTCGACGCCACTCTGCATAGAAAACCTCAGTGTCCACAGTAAAACCAAGTTAGTCATACGAAAAAGCTAGTCTGACCAATCTGGTCGCCCGCTGCCGCTGTAATTTATGGTTACGGGCGACATGGTATGTCGCCCCTACAGATTGTTGCTCTGGTGAATTTTCTTGTGAAGGGCGCGACTCTTCATTCATCCGCCGCCATTTGTTACACTGCGCGCTGCCAAACACGCCAATTCAGGGAATCCACCATGCCCGACCGGCCGAATATCGTCCTCTTCCTCACCGATGACCACGGCGCCTGGGCCAGCGGCTGCTACGGCAATGCCGAAGTCGCAACGCCGGCACTAGACGCGCTGGCGGCTGCCGGCACGCGCTTCAGCCAGGCCTATACGCCCACACCCGTCTGCTCGCCGGCGCGGGCCTGCCTGCTGACCGGCAAAACCGCCTCGCAAGTCGGCATTCACGACTGGCTGGAAGAAGCCATTCCCGAAGTCGGCCAGCGCGACTGGCTGGGCGAAACGCGTACGCTCTTCGATTACCTTGCCGCGGCCGGCTACACCACCGGCTTGAGCGGGAAATGGCATCTCGGGCAATCGCATCTGCCGCCGCGCGGCGCTGATTATCACTTCGGCTTGCCCGGCTGGCAGGGCGCGCACAATACGCCCTATACCTACGTTCGCAATGGCGAATTGGTGGAGCTGCCGGGCAACAAATCACGCCACATCAGCGACCACGCAATCGACTTCCTCGACACAGCGCCGGCCGACCAGCCCTTCTTTCTCAACATCGGCTATATCGCCACCCATTCGCCCTATGCGCAGCAGACGCATGATCCACAGCAGACCGCGCGTTACCAAGACTGCGCCTTCGCCGAGATCCCGCCCTGGCAGCCGCACGCCTGGGTCAAGAACGAAGGCGGCTCTAACGAGCTAAGTGAACAGGATTTGCGCGACCGCTACATCGGCTACTACGCGGCCTGCAGCGAAGTTGACGATAATGTCGCCCGCGTCGTCAGCGCCCTCAAAGCGCGCGAGCAGTGGCAAAACACCATCATCATCTATACCTCCGACCACGGTTGCGCCATCGGGCATCAGGGTTTCTTCGGCAAAGGCAACAGCACCCGCCCCCTGAACATGTACGAGATCTCGCTGCAGGCGCCGCTGATCATCGCCGGCCCCGGCATCGAGGCGCAGGTCCGCCGCGAGTATGTCGATCATTGCGACACGTTTCATACCATCTGCCAGTTGGCGCAAGTCGAGCCGCCGCCCGACAATTACGCCGGCGCCTCTTACAGAGATATGCTGCGCGGCGAGCGAATTGCCTGGGACAATACCCGCTACGGCGAATACGGCGACCTGCGCATGATCCGCGACGAAGACTGGAAGCTGGTCTGGCGCTATCCGGCTGGTCCTCACGACCTTTTTGACTTACGCGCCGACCCAGCCGAGCGCGTCAACTGCTTCGATCAGCAGCCGCAGATTGTCGCCGACTATAAGGCGCGGCTGGACGAATTTTACGCCGATCGCGACCAGCCGGCGCTATCGGGCTTAAACGTCAAGCAGCAGCCGCAGCACAATGGCAGCAGCGAAGCCTGGCGCGATGGCCGGCGCGAAGCCCGCGGCTTGCAGGTGTATTGAGCCTCAGCTTGTATACACGTCGCATACCGTAGGGGCGAGCCTTGGCTCGCCCGTCGGGGACGTAGTACATTTTCGGGCGAGTTTATGGCTCGCCCCTACAAGACTGGTTCTGTGGAGAATATAGCGATTCTGGAGTAGACAAACGGCTAGGGCCGCTCCAACGACACTTCCAGCGCGATGCCGTCGTCATAGCCGAACTTCTCCAGCGTCACCACCACGCGCCCGCTCATCGGCATGACAAAAGCCAGCGGCAGCTCGTCCGGCACGCCCATGGTGCTGTAAGCCATCACTTCCATGCCCTCGACCTTGGCAGTGACGTAGAGGTCCTCGACATCGCCCTTGAGCCTGTTTAAGTTGAGAATCAGAAACTCGTCTTCCACGGCGTCGAAGACCACTAGGTCGCGGATGGCTTTGTCGTTCAGCGTCACCCGCGCCGTCCCGTCTTCCAGAGCCTGCACCGGATTGCGCCGAATCTTTACCGTGCCGGACCCGCTGGCCGCGCCCTCAAATGTCGACAGCGCCAGCACATAAGTCGCCGCGTGGTCGAATACCAGATTGCTAAGCTCGGCGTCAAAACCCGAGCCGCTGTCATCGTCAAAGGCGTATTCCAAGCCGCTGGGCGCGACCACCTGCAGCAGCGTATCCAGCGCCCCGCCGCTGTCCACTGCCACCGTCAAGCTGTCGCCGATTTCGACGGGCAGGGCGAAGTATTGCGCCGGCGCTTCAGCGCTCAGGAAGAAAGCGACCTCTCGCTCAAATGCCAGCGGCGCCAGGCTAACCTCGGCGATGGTGACGACAAACTCGCCGTCGATGGCGCCCTGCGGCATCATCAGGGGCTTGGCTGAAATATCCAGCGTGTATTCGCCCGAATAGGCCAGCCTAAAGGGGCCGATGAGCGGGTCATTCTGTCCGCGGCTGTCGTCACTGTAAACCATTTCGATATCGTCGCGGTCGATCAGCGCGGCTGCCGGGTCGAAGTCCTGCGAAGCCACGTTGATGAGCACAATCTGCCCGGCTTGGCCGGCGAACCTGACTTCGGCTTTACCGTCCGTCAGTCGGCCTGCTATCACCTCGGCAGCGCCCACGCTGGTCGATACTACGCTAGCCTCTTCTGTCGCGGTCGCGGTCAGCAGAGCCGAGGGCTGAACTCCCGCGCCCCGCAAGACGGTGATGGTGTAGTCGCCGATCTCGTCCTCAGCGCTGGTCTCCAGCTCCAGCCGGACGCGCCCGGCCGAATCCGCCTGTTTCCGCGTGCGATAGACCGATGCGCCGGCGAAAATCACGTCTAAGTCGACCGTCTCGTTTGGCTGCAAACCGCTGACGCGCACCAGATGGCTCGAACCAAGCGGCGCCGCCTGCGGATTAACCGTGATGCTGGCGCTATCTTCCCGCGCTTCAACAGCGGGCGCTGCAGCCACGCTAAGGGCAAAGCTCGCTTCCGCCAGCAGGGCATCATTTTCAAGGTGGCGGATTTGCACGCGGTAGTCGCCGCTCTCGTCGTCTTCGGCGCTGGAAATCGTCAGGCTGAATTCGCCCTTGGCATCGGCGCTGTGCTGGCCGCGGTATTCTTCCGCGCCAGCGGGATCCAGTATCACCAGCGCAAATGCCTGCTCAGCCGCCAATCCGCCTACGGCAATCGTATGCTGCGTGCCGATGTCGCCGCTGGGCGGGTCGACCGTGACGCTCACATTCAGCGCTATCAGATCGCCTAGTGAAAGCTCGGCAGCGGTCAGTTTGTCGCCGTCGACGAAGATCTCGACCGCGTAGACGCCCTGCGCCAGGTCCTCAGCCGCGGCAAAGCTCAGCTTGACTGCGCCTTCGCTGCTGGCCCGCGCCAAAAGCGTGTCGATCAAGATGCCCTCCGCCGATGTGATTTGCGCCGTCACGCTATCGAATGCGGCCAATCCAGACACCGCGATTTCAGTCTCTCCGCCCGCTTCAATCCGCGCCGGCTCCAGCATGACCGCGGCATCACGCTGGGGCGGCGCCTCAATCGTGAACTCGCCCGCGGCAATCAGCTCGCCTTCCTGGTCGTAAACCGCGATAGCTTGGCGGCCGGCGCTATCGCCTGCTTCGGCGAATATCTTGATCTCAATCACGCCTTCTGCGTCGCTGGCATGGATGCGGCGATAAGCGACTTGCCGTGTAGCGCTGGCTGTGATTTCGACCGTATAACTCGTCAGTGATGCCAGTTCGCCGATGCGTATCGTCTGCACCTTGCCAAAGGGCGCCGCGTTTGGCGTGACTGTGACATCGCCGGGGAGGTCGCGCTTGGCTGCTGGCTCGGTCGCGCTCTGGTTTTCTTCCGCGGCGGTCAGCTCGAATTGGGCGCTGGCGACCAGCTCGCCCTCGCTGATGACCTGCAGCGTATAGACGCCGGGCAGGTCGCCTTCGGTGCTGCTGATGGGGTAACTCAGCGCGCCGGCAGCATCGCTGGTCTCGTCGCTGCTGAAGACCAGCTCGCCCGCGTACAAGATCTCAACGGTGTAGGCGCTGGCGGCGGCCAATCCGCTGACTTGTATGTCGAAGACAGCTTGTTCCACTGCGCCTGAGGCCGGCGTAATCGTCACGGTCGGCGCGTCCTGCGCCAAGAATGGCGGCGCCAGCGCGAACAGGAGCAGGCAGAGTCGAATCAGGCGCGATAGGCGGAGCGGCATGGGGACGTCCTTTTCAAGCATTCGTATCATTCACCGGCGGGGCGATTTTAGTCAGTCGTTCTCAACAATTATAGGGCAAGCGCAGGCGCCGCGCAGTTGCTGGCCTGGATTTACTGAAGCCGTGCACTTGCCAGGTCGCAGCAGGCCAACGTTCCCTTTCGCGCTGTAGCAGCGGTATAATCGGCTTATGATTTCTGATACACAAGTCTCGGCGAATTGGCCCGTCATCGGCCACGACTGGGCGGTTGACTTTGTGCGGCGCTCGTTGGCGCAGGGCCGCAATCGTCATGCCTATCTCATCACAGGCCCCGATTCAGTAGGCAAGATGAAACTGGCGCTGACCTTTGCCCAAGCGCTTAATTGTGAAGCGGAAGCGCCGGCGCAGCGGCCCTGCTTTGTTTGCTCGTCTTGTCGACAAATCAGTGAAGACAGACATCCCTATGTCATCAACGCGCTGGATGATATCAGAGTCCGCGAGTGCAAACACGCCGAAGTGGCGAGCCGTCCCTGTGGCAAATGTAAGGCGTGTCGCGAAACGAGAAGCGGCCGCCTGAAGATTGATCACATTCGCCCGCTCATTCCTCGCTTAGCCAGCTACCCCAACGGCGCTCGCTGTCATATCGCCATTTTTGATCAATTTCACCTGGTTCAAGAACCAGCTCAGGATGCCTTGCTCAAGACTTTCGAGGAGCCGACATCCTACACTATTCTGCTAATTCTGTCTGATTTTCCCGATGGCATTCTGGACACCATCCGCAGCCGCGCGCAAATCATAAACCTGCGCCCAGTGCCCCATAAGATCATCAAAGCCGAATTGCTGCGGCGCGGCGCTGATGAGGAGCGAGCCGATTTGCTGGCGCGCTTATGCAATGGCCGCGTCGGCTGGGCGCTGCGAGCGCTGGAGGACGAGACGCTGTTCAACCGCTGGAAGGCTTCTCTGGATCGCTTGCGCGATGTGCTGGCGGGGGGGCGTTTGCAGCGTCTCAAAATTTCTGAGCAGATGGGGCGCATAAAATATCACTCGCAAGACGGCGAGGAGACAGTAGCAGGCGAGCGAGTGAGCCAACGTGTCGCTTTGTACAATGAACTCGAAATCTGGCAAAGTTATTGGCGCGATGTCTTGCTGGAATGTTACGGCAGCCCGGTTAAACTCTGCAACAGCGACCGCCGCGATGAGATCCGCCAATTGGCGCGGGGCATTGACGTCGAAGCCGCCCTGCGCGCCATGCAAGCGACCCGCCGCGCTATGAACAGCATCGACCAAAATAGTCTTACCAACGCCAACCCGCGCTTGGTCTTGGACGCGCTTTTCCTCGATTATCCGGGACTGGGGTAGGTCCGCGCTTCATTCGCGCCTTATTCAATCAGGATGCGGTTTTCCGCTTGCTTGGCCGCTTCCAGCAGCGCGTCCGGCGTCAGCACGATCTTGCCGAAGCCGGCTGATTTCTCCAGTTTTTGGTGCGCCTGGCGCGCCTGGCTCAGCGGCATGACTTCCTGCGTCAGCGCTTGATACTTGCCTTTGGCCAGGCCCCCGAGCAGGGATTTGTAGTCCTTAGCCCGGATCGAGCCGTAAGCGCCCAGTACGCTCAGATTGCGCAGATACAGGTCCACGGCGTTCAGCTTGGCTTGCGGGTTCTTAAGCGCGCTGGCGATGACCAAACGCCCGCCGGGGCAGAGCATGTCGAGCGACTCGTCCATATCGAGCTGCTCGCTGCAATGCAGTACCAGGCTGGCGCCATTTTCGCGCGTGGCGACCTTGACCTGCCGCGCCAGATCGCCGCCGGCGTCTTCCAGCACAATGTCGGCGCCGATGCCCTGCAATTCGCTGACGAACTGGCTTTCGCTGATGGCGATGACCAGCGCGCCACGCGCCGCCGCAATTTGCACAGCTGCCGCGCCCAGGCTGCCCGCCGCCCCGCGAATGACGACGGTGTCGGCTTTCTTCAGCTTGCCTGTTGTCACCAGCGCATGAAAGGCAGCGGCAAATGACGCCCCCGCCGCGGCCGCCGATTGGTAGTCCAGGTCGTCCGGCAGGGCGATGAGCTGGTCGGCAGGCAGGACGCAATACTCAGCGTAGCCGCCGTCAATCTCAGTGCCCAGCGCTTCAAAGCAGGCGCAGACGCGATCGCCTGTCTCCCAGTCGCCCGCGTCCTCGCCCAGCTGCGCGATCTCGCCAGCCAAGTCTGCCCCCAGGATATGCGGCATCGGCTTGCGCAGGATAAATCGCCCGCTGCGCAGAAGCAGGTCAACCGGATTGACCGAAGTGGCGTGGACTTTGACCAATACTTCGCCGCTGCCGGGCTGTGGCCGCGCCAGTCGCGCGGGTTTGAGCACACGCGGCTTGCCTATCCGCTCCATGATGACAGCGCGCATGGTCTCGGTCATAATTCTTCCTTGTGCTGCGCCTGCGAAAACGGGAATAGTCTAGCGCATGGCTCCCACGCTGTAAACGGCTTATGCGCCGGCAAAGCGCTTGGCGTTGCGGGCCCGCGCCTTGGCGATTTCGGCTGCGCGGCTGCGGGGCGGGGCGGTCGTCCGCAGCGCGCCCAACAGCGTCTCCGTGGCCCGCGCTATGTCGGCCACTGCTTGGTCAAAAGCCGCCTGGTTGAGCGCGGACGGCTTCTGGTAGCCGCTGACCTTGCGCACGTATTGCAGCGCCGCCGCTTCCATGTCGGCTGTTGTGCTGGGCGGTTCGTAATTGTATAACGGGCGAATATTGCGGCACATTGCGTCCCTCTCATTTTGCTGCGGCTGATGCGCCAATCATACCATCACCCGTCGCATCAGTCGCGATACAGCGCGCTGGTGAGCCCGCGGTAGGCACGCGGCAGGTAGGGCGCCTTGTCTTCTAAAGCGCGGAATGCCTTCAATAGCTCAAGGCTGTCTTCTTGCCCGGCATGGCGCTGTTCTTTCCAGTTGAGATAAGCCGCCAGCTGCAAACGGGCTGTGCGAACTTCGTCGATGACCAAATGCGCGGTGACGCCGCAGCGCTCGACGAACTGCGTCCGCTTATATTCGTCCAGCAAGGGCGCGGCGTCGATGGGGAGGCGTCGATGCGCCGCCAACTGCCAGCCATTTTCGCTCCCGTCGAGGATCATGTAGCTGGCGCTGTGCTCGCCGTCCAGGGGCACGCCCACCGAGCCCGGATTGAAGATCTGCCAATCGTCGGCATGCCGCTCCAGCGCGATATGACTGTGCGCGCCGATGATCGCGCGCTCGCTGATATCGCGCAGCCAGCGCCGAATCTGCGCCGCTGACGAATCGGGCGTGATTGCTGTCCAGGGATCGCCAGGAATGCCGTGGCAGACCCGAATCGGCGGGGCATCACGGAAGCGCAACTGCAGTGTGTCGGGCAGCGCCGCGATGAAATTAACCCAGCCAGCGCCCAACTGCTCATGCAGGTAGGGCGGCATGGTGAAGCGCGACCAATGCGCCGGCGCGCGCTCGGTTTCGTAATCCAGCAGATAGAGTTCGTTGTTGCCGCGGATGACGGGCCAGCGGCGCTGCCTGATTACTTCCATCACCCCGCGTGAGAAGGGACCCCAATTCACGCTGTCGCCGGCTACCACAACCTGGTCGACTGCGTATTGCGCCATGTCGTCTATCACAGTTTGCAGGGCCGGCAAGTTGCCGTGAATATCGGCGAGAACAGCCAGTCGCGTCATATCATCTCCTTGTCGTATGGGTGCTGATACAGCAGCGGCTTGTCAATTCCGCACTCAGGAGTCAAAGCCGTCGGGGTGCCAGCGGTGCCAATTCCAGGCGGTTGCGATGATCTGGCGCAGGCTGTTGTATTCGGTTTCCCAGCCGAGTTCACGGCCGATTTTGTCGCTGTCCGCCACCAAGACGGGCAAATCGCCGGCGCGCCGCGACGCCTCCACGGTTGGGATGGCGTGCCCGGTGACCTCGCGCGCGCTTTCGACCACCTCGAGCACGGAAAAGCCGCTGCCGCTGCCCAGGTTATAAACGCGGCTTTCGCCATCACCATGGGCAAGAGCCTCCAGCGCCAGGATATGCGCCCGCGCCAAATCCAGCACATGCACATAATCGCGGATGCAAGTGCCGTCCGGCGTGTCGTAATCCGTGCCGAAAATCTCAATCTTCTCGCGTTGGCCTAAGGCGACTTGCAGCACCAGCGGTATCAGGTGGGATTCCGGGTCGTGCGCCTCGCCGATATGCCCGTCGGGGTGGGCGCCGCAAGCGTTGAAATAACGCAGGCAGCAATACTTCAGACCATAGAGCCGGTCCATCCAGGCCAGCAAGCGCTCGGCCATATACTTGGTTTCGCCGTAGATGCTGCCGGGGTTTAGCGCCTCGTTCTCGTCAATAGGGACGCGCTGCGGCTGGTCATAGAGGTTGGCGGTGGAGGACAAGATGAAACGCTTGACGCCGCGTTGGCTGGCTTGCTCCAGGACGTTGATCACAGTGTAGACATTGTCGCGCAAATACATGAAGGGCTGCTGCATGCTTTCGCCGACCAGAATATGCGACGCGAAGTGCATGATGCCGTCAAAGTCGTGGGCGTCAAAAGCAGCCGCCAGCGCCTCGCGGTCGCGCAGGTCGCCGACGATCAGCGCCGCGTCGGAATGCACCGCGCCGCGATGTCCCTTGCTCAGGTTGTCGTAGACCACCACTTGATAACCGCGCTCGATCAGCATCTGCACTACATGGCTGCCGATGTAACCGGCGCCGCCCGTCACCAATACCTTCATGCCCGCCTCTCCCTTCGCGCGCGGATTATAGCCCGTTTGCCAGAGACAGTACAGTCGCCCGGCGCTGATGCCGCAACGTCACAAGGCGGCTCGCGTATTATGAGGCGCGGCCGAATTGTGGTTTAATCGAGATGAAGCAGAGACGGGGCTGGCATGACGGACGAGCCTAAGGGAAAAAATTCATGGACGGCGGCCGAGCGGGCGGCGCTGCGCCAGCTGATGCGCATGGCGTTGATTCTTCTGCTGGCCATCGTGATCGCCGGCACAATTGCCGCGCTGCTCGCTTCGGCGCTGGGGACGGTCTAATCCGGGCAATCGCATCAAAAGATTTTAACCACAGAGATCACAGAGATCACAGAGGGTCGCGTAGACACTGACCGCCAGCACAGAGATTTTGGTGTTTAGACGACTATTCTAAGCAGTCGCTGGACTGGAATACGGCAAGAAGCATCAAAATGACTTCAAATTTTTCTCAAAATCACTCCTGACTTATGACGTAAGCATTCATTATTGCTTTTCTCTGCGCTCTCTGTGAACTCTGTGGTTAATTTTCCGTTCGAATTTGCGCCATTTCTGTCACTGCCATTTTGATGCGATTGCCTTGACGGTCTAATCCGCATGGGGGATTTGCCTCAGGATTCGGGTATAATGCGGCCAGGGCAAAGGAGATAGAACATGATAAAAGAGCGCGAGCGCCATGTATTTGCGGTCATCATTGAATTTTTAGTGTCCCTGCCTAGCGATGATGAATTACTGGCGTATCATCTGCCTGACGACTTGCAAGAGCGCCTAAGCGACCTGTTGAAGCGAAACCGGGAAATTGAATTGACCGGCGAAGAGCGTGAAGAACTGGATGACTTCGTACACGCCGATAATATGATTAGCCTTCTAAAGACTAAAATCCGACTAAGGCAGAGGGGATTAGGCTAATGGCGTTAAGCGCCGGACAGTGCCGAGAAGTCTATGATCGGGCTGGAGGATGCTGTGAGTATTGTCGCAGATCCGCAACTGTGCGCTTGGCCGAATTTGGAATCGACCATATCGTCTCGCTCAAATACGGGGGCAAAGATGTCGACGAAAACCTTTGCCTAGCATGCATGCCTTGCAATCGGCAAAAGGGGCCTGAAGTCGCTGCACTAGATCCGCGCGCGCAGTCGCTGCTAAATCTTGCGTTGGGTGACTCGCGTCGGAATTACCGCTATAATCCTGCTAGGGCATGGGAGAATTAGCGATGATTAAAGTGTCAGAACGAGATGTTTTTGCTGTCATCACCGACTTTCTAGCGGAAGACCCGAGCGATGAAGAATTGCTCGCCTATAATATGCCTGATGACCTGCAAAAGCGTGTTCATCATCTGCTGGATCTCAATGGTGAAGATGAATTGACTTGTGAAGAGCGCCATGAATTGAATGACTTCATCCGCGCCAACCGTATGATAACCACTTTGAAAATCAGAACCGAGCTTCGGATGCGGGGCTTGGACGGGTGACAATATCTGCACAACAACGCCGATATGTATTTGAGCGGGCAGGAAGATGCTGTGAATACTGTCTTGTTGGAGACGGCAGAGAATCTGTCGCATTCCATATTGATCATATTCTCGCAAGAAAACACGGAGGGGAAGCTCGCGGCGACAATCTTTGCCTGTCGTGTTCCGAATGCAATCTATACAAGGGCTCCGCGATCGCCGCGATAGATCCGCTAACTGATGAGGCGACCAAGCTTTTCCATCCGCGCCAACAGATTTGGGATGAGCACTTTCAAATCAATCCAGATGCGACGCTTGCGGGCCTAACAGCCGAAGGGCGGGCAACGGTTGTCGTCCTGCGAATGAACGACGCGCCGCGCGTCGAGCAGCGCTATGGCGAAAGGCTGCTGGGCAATTACCCGTGCCAGAACAATCCCTAACCCTCACCGCGCATGAACCCCGGCAGCGGCTGGACAAGTTCCTGCTGGCGCATCTGCCCGGATATTCGCGCGCGCAGGCGCAAACGCTAATCCGCAGCGGCTGCGTCCTGGTCGATGGCGCCCCGCGTAAAACCGGCTACAAATTCAAAGGCGGCGAGCAAGTCCAGGTGCGCATCCCGCCGCGCGAAGAAAGATCGGTGGAGCCGGAAGACATCCCGCTCAATATCGTCTACGAAGACGCGCAGATCGCCGTTATCGACAAGGCGGCCGGCATGGTCGCGCATCCCGGATTGGGCAACGAAAGCGGCACCCTCGTCAACGCGCTGCTGGCGCGCTATCCCGAATTGGCCGAGATGATGGACGACCCGGAGACGCAGGACCGCCTCGGCATCGCGCACCGACTTGATCGCGGCACCAGCGGCTTGCTGGTCGCCGCTCGCGACAAGCCGTCTCTGCTGGCGCTGATGCGGCAATTTCAAGAGCGCAGCGTCGACAAAGTCTACCTGGCTTTACTCGAGCAGCGGCCCAAGTCCAACAGCGGTCTGATTGACGCGCCCATCGCCCGCGACCCGCGCCAACGCAAACGCATGGCGGTGCAGCGTGGCGGCAAGCCGGCGCAGACTGAATTCGAGGTGCTGGATGATGACTTCCAAGGCGACCGCGCGTTGGTGCGGCTGAAGCTCTTAACCGGGCGCACGCACCAGATTCGCGTGCACCTGGCTTTCATCGGCTGTCCGGTGCTGGGGGATACGGTCTACGGGCGGCGCAAGCAGCGCGTGAAGCTGAAGCGGCAATTCCTGCACGCGCATGAGCTGGCCTTTGAGCACCCGGTCACGGGCGAGCGGCTGGCTTTCGTGAGCGAGCTGCCGGTGGGCTTGCGGAGTGTGATGGCGAAGCTGCGCTGATTAGGCGACAGTAGGCGACAGTCTAACAATCGCGGTAAAGATGGCTGTCATAATACTCATGGCGATGACGATGCGCCAAGTCATATCCGACTTCAGTTTTTCCATGTCGGCGCGCAGCGATTCAATGTCTGCTTTGGTGGCGGCGTGTTCCTGGCTGGCTTCCAGCTTGGCGATTTGCGCGACCTGCCGGTTGACAGTCTCAAGGACGAATCTGTCTTCTGAATTTGATTGGGCAGCCATTGACGATTCCTCAATGTTTCAGCCGAATCTTGCTGTCGATTTTCATTCAATTTGCGGATGCTGTCAAGTTATTCTCGGCGGGCTTGCGGGCTGTGATGGACAAGCTGCGGTAGGGGGATTTCACCACAGAGGCACAGAGGGCACAGAGAAAAGAATCAGGACTTCTCCAGCACCCGTTGGCGAAGTGCTTCGTCCGTAATATTATCCCATCCAGAGATTTTCCTTATCATGTGTTCGTTGCCGTCGGCAGGGTCAACCACGTGCCAGAATTTGAATCCGTTAGGATATGTTTTCGTCGGCTCAAAGTGTGGGTCTACGGAACGAATAGCCTTGACGGCCGCGTCTTTGAGCCACGTTGTCTCGCCATTGAAACGTATTTGATTGCCAGCGATAGTTAGTCCGTTTTCTATACTTTTCCGTAGAAGTTCTGCTTCGAGGCGATGCCCCTCATAGCAGCCATAAACAGGAATGTAATTGCCTGGTGGCGGCTTGGAGACGGGATTAATGGGTTTGTCATTGCCCTCGTTCCTTAACGAAACCATGCCAGTTTTGGCCTCTGTACCAGCGCCTTGCGCGCGAACAAACGCTTGCCACTCCTGCTTGACGAGTCGCGTCAACTCTATGCGTCGAGACTCGTCAACCTCGCCAGGCTGAATTATTCCCAGAAGATAGTTTATTGTTCTGATTGAAAGCGGTTCAAATTCGGCTTTCAAGACTCGGCGGATTAGCTGTCCGTCCCTCGCCAACCGCGCAGCATTAATTGCTTTGATCCTATCAAAGCCCGTTCTAGTAAAATTCTGCACTACATCAATCAATGTCTCATCGAGATTCTGTAGATCTAGCAGTAGAAATGGATCGTCATCCATGACATTTGGCCGCTCAAGATCAGAAAAGAAGCGATATTGCAGGCCATTGGTCAGAATCCCGAAGCGCAAGTCTAGCTTGGTGCTGAAGTAGCGTCTAAGCTGAGCGGCATGTTGATTATCTAGGGTTGCGCCAGCATATTTCACTTCGACTAAGATAACGGGACTGCCGCCTTGCTTCAGCGCAAAATCCACTCTTTCACGCTGGATTCCGACATCGGCCGTGAATTCTGGCTCGACGTGATTGGGGTTGTGTACGCTAAACTCGAGAGCTTCAAAGAATGGCATCACCAGGAATTGACTCGTGTTGGCTTCGCTCCGACTGGCGGCAGGTAGCCTCCACTCAACTTCGCCTGATAGCGCCTGCAACTTCTCAACTAGGTTCATATTTGCTTTCTCTGTCTGACACAATTCGCAGCTTAGGAAGATTTTAGCATAACCACCCTCCGTCCGCTTTTCTCTGTGCCCTCTGTGCCTCTGTGGTGAATCCCTGTGCCTCTGTGGTGAATTAAGCTATACTCCCCACCATGCAAACGACCACCGCCCAACCCACCGCCTTCCACTTGATGACCAAGCCGCGAGGCGCCATCTGCAACCTCGATTGCAAGTACTGCTATTTCCTCTCCAAAGAAGCGCTCTACCCGGGCAGCAAGTTCCGCATGTCGGACAATCTGCTCGAGGAGTACATCCGCCAGTACATCGAGGCGCAGCAGGTGAACGACATCAACTTCGCCTGGCAGGGCGGCGAGCCCACGCTGATGGGCTTGGACTTCTTCAAGCAGGCTGCGCGCTATCAGCAGAAGCACAAGCGCCCGGGCATGCGCATCACCAACGCCCTGCAAACCAACGCCGTCACGCTGGATGACGACTGGTGCGAATTTTTCGCCGCTAACGGCTTCCTGCTGGGCGTCAGCCTGGATGGGCCCGCGGACGTGCACGATTATTACCGCGTCGACAAAGGCGGCAACCCGACCTTCCACAAGGTCATGGACGGCATTCGCCTGCTGCAAAAACACGAGGCCGAGTACAACATCCTGACGACTGTGCACGCCGCCAACGAAGGGCAGGGCGCCCGCGTGTATAACTTCCTGCGCGATGAGGTGGGCACGAAGTTCATGCAGTTCATCCCCATCGTCGAGCGCGACAACGACACCGGCTATCAAGAGGGCGATCAAGTCACTGACCGCTCAATCAGCGCCGTCGGCTATGGGCAGTTCCTCATCGATATGTACGAAGAGTGGGTGCGCCGCGATGTGGGCCAGGTCTTCGTGCAAATCTTCGATATCGCGCTGGCCGCCTGGACCGGCGCGCCGCCGGGCCTCTGCATCTTTGACGAGACTTGCGGCTTGGCGCTGGCGATGGAGCATAACGGCGATGTCTTCTCCTGCGATCACTATGTCGAGCCGGATTACAAGCTGGGCAATATCATGGATGTGCCGCTCAGCGAGATTGTCGTTATGGACGAGCAGGTCGCTTTCGGTCAAGCCAAACGCGACACGTTGCCGCAATACTGCCTCGACTGTGAAGTGAAATTCGTCTGCAATGGCGGCTGCCCCAAGAACCGCTTCATTTCCACGCCCGATGGCGAACCGGGCTTGAATTACCTCTGCGCCGGGTATCGCGCCTTCTTCAACCATGTGCGGCCGTCGATGGACTTTATGTCGCGCGAGCTAGCGCAGCGGCGGCCGCCGGCCAATGTCATGCTGCAGTTGGCGCGCTATGACGCCGAGTTGGAACGCGCTTTCGCGCAGGCGGGCCGCAACGACCCCTGTCCCTGCGGCAGCGGCCTCAAGTTCAAGCGCTGTCATGGCCGGCGGGGGAAGCGCTGACGGCGCTATCAAATTCAGTTACCATTGGGGAGATACGAAGTGGGGAGTTCTGCTCATGGTTGAGGCAACAGTTGAACTAAGCGTACCCGCTGCGATATATGAGCGCGCTGAAGCAATCGCTAGCGATAGCGGTCGTTCGGCGGAGTCCGTGATTGTGGATGGCCTGTCTCTGCTGTTTGGGGAGCTGTCTGGAATGGAGCTAGAGCCGGAGGCGCTGGAAGATATCGCCGACGAGCAATTACTGGCTGTCGTTCATCAGCGCTTGGCTTGGCCGCATAACACGCGACTGCGCGAACTTATGCAACTCGGCCAATTGGGACAGGTCACTGTGGATGAGATCGTCGAAATGGAGGACCTGGTCGCGAAATTCGATCATCAGGTGCTTCTGCGCTCAGAAGCCTTACTGCAGCTGAAAAGGCGCGGGCACGATATCGACAAGCTGCTCAAACTTGGGTCATAGCGCGTGGCATGGGTCCCTTTACGCCTACGACAACAGGTGAGTGAACGGGCGCGAGGACTATGCGAGTATTGCCAGACTCAAGAATCCATCGTAGTAATGATGGAAATAGACCATATTATCCCTTTGACCCTTAACGGATAAACTTCACTGGGCAATTTGAGCTATTCCTGCGTGGGATGCAATATGTTCAAGCGAGACTTTGTGGCTGCCGTTGATCCGGAAACCGGCGTCGAAACACCTCTGTTCAATCCAAGAACCCAAAACTGGAAAGATCACTTTCGCTGGGGCGACGATAAAACAAGACTAATTGGCTTGTCTGCGGCGGGTAGGGCGACAGTGTCGCGCTTGCGTATGGACCGCCCCGGCGCAGTCCGCGCGAGACAGCGCTGGGTGGACGCGGCATTGCATCCGCCATCAGACTAGAATCTACACCCTTCCGCTTAGCCAGCTAGACAACAGATTGCGCACGTTGCTGCAGCGGCCTCAAGTTCAAGCGCTGTCATGGCCGGCGGGGGAAGCGCTGACGGCGCTATAAAATTCAGTTACCATTGGGGAGATACGAAGTAGGGAGTTCTGCTCATGGCTGAGGCAACAGTTGAACTAAGCGTACCCGCTGCGATATATGAGCGCGCTGAAGCAATCGCTAGCGATAGCGGTCGTTCGGCCGAGTCCGTGATCGTGGATGGCCTGTCTCTGCTGTTTGGGGAGTTTTCTGGCATGGAGCTGGAGCCGGAGGCATTGAAAGATATCGCTGATGAACAACTCTGGGCGCTGGTGCATCAGCGGCTCACACCGATGCAAGACGCTCGCTTGCGCTACTTGCTTGATCTTGGCAATCAGGGACAGATTCGCTGCCAGGATGAGGGCGAGTTGGCGCAGTTGGCAGCACTGGTGGATCAGCAGATGCTGCTGCGGTCGAAGGCGCTTGTCTTGCTGCAGCGGCGGGGACATGATATCGACTTGTATTTCGACTCCGCGGTATAGTGGATGGCGCGCGTAGCCATAGGCATCCGGCAACAGGTTTACGAACGCGCCAGGAAGCAGTGCGAGTATTGCCAGACGCAGCAGAAACTCGTTGTGGTCATGCAGATCGACCATGTCGTTCCGCTGGCGGCTGGTGGGCCAACTACGATGGACAATCTCTGTCTATCTTGTGTGAGTTGCAATAACAGCAAACGCGACTATCAGTTTGGGATTGACCCGGCTACCGGCTTGGACGCAGGCCTCTTTCATCCCCGTCTACAGCGTTGGGCGTCCCACTTTCGATGGAGCGACGATGGTCTGCGTATTATCGGATTAACCGCAACTGGGCGTGCGACGGTCAACCGGTTAAAGATGAATGACACGGCAATGGTCAAATCTCGCGGTGAATGGGTTACGATGGGTAAACATCCGCCATCAGATTAGAATCTACGCCCTGTCTCTTCGCCGAGTAGACTAAAGATTGTATACGCGCCATGGGGCTCTGCGGCAGCGGTGTCAAGTTCAAGCGCTGTCATGGCCGGCGGGGGAAGCGCTGACGGCGGCGCGAACTTCTAATTTATTTCTGTGATCATGCGGCGCAATTCAGATTCGACAATACCTCTTGCTCCGTCTTGGAACAAATGGCAACAAGCACAAGGTGATCTTGCCCGGGAACCCAGTAGTAGACCCGAAATCCGCCGCGTTTACCCCGACGCGCGGATCGATTTGGCAATCTTTCTTTATACACCGTGTAGCCTAATCGGCGAACTCTGCGGCCCGGAAGTTGTGTAATTTCGGCGCTGCTTAATCGCGCAATGAATGTGTCAACTTCGTCAAGGACTGCTGGGAATTTGCGAGCGATCCTCGCCACCTGCCTATCGAAGTCTTCAGTGGTCCTGACGCGGGTCGGCATAACCTGATAGCTCTCGACGAATCTCTTCCAGGGCTTCGTCTGCCGGACGCGTTTCACCCGCTAGAGCTTGCCGCATGCTGCGCCGAATGCTCGCCCGGAATTCCTCTTCTGTCGGCTCGACGTCATCATTCGCCATGGTGAACTCGCTACCCTCTTTTGTCACCGTGGGCGGAATCTTACGTTCAATGGGATCCATCAGAGTATCCTCTCCCTTGACACTCGCTCCAAAGATACCACAATGCCCGCACGGATTCCATCAACTCAAAAGGTAGCGCGCATGCCAAAACAAGTCATCTCCACCGACAAAGCGCCCGCCGCGGTCGGCGCCTATTCGCAAGGCATCATCGCCAACGGCTTTGTCTACACCGCCGGCCAGATCCCGCTCATCCCCGGCACATCCGATTTGCGCGATGGCGGCATAGCGGCGCAGACGCGTCAAGTGATGAACAATATCACGGGCGTGTTGGAAGCAGCCGGCAGCGGCATGGACAAGGTGGTCAAGACGACCGTCTTCCTGGCTGATATCCAGGACTTCGCCGAATTCAACGCCGTCTATAGCGAGTTCTTCCCGCAGGATCCGCCGGCGCGCAGCACGGTGCAGGCGGGCGGTTTGCCGGTCGGCGCGCTTATCGAAGTCGAAGCGGTCGCCTTGCTCGACTAGGCAGTGTCTGCGCTTCGCCAGCTTGCTGATTTCAATCGACCGATAGAATAACTCTGTGTCCTCTGCGCCGCTGTGGTGAATAAATTTGTACGGCGGCCATCGCGATATGTGTCCGTTGTCATTTTCCGCACTCGCTTGATTAGCGGGCTACGCAGCCCGCCTGCCATTTGCTACAATGGCTGCCTGCATGTCCAATGGTTGTGAACAGGAAGAACCGCCAGAATGATTGATGTCAACCAACTGCGCAAAGGTACGACCTTCACCGACAGCGGCAACCTCTACCGTGTGATGGAATATCGCCACCACAAACCGGGGCGCGGCAAAGCCACCATCCGCGTCACTGTGCGCGATCTGCGCAGCGGCTCCACCACCGAGATGACCTTTAACTCGGGCGAGCGCGTGGAAGATATCCGCGTCGAGGCCGACCAGGTCGAGTTCCTCTATGCCGATGACGACTTCGTCACTTTCATGAACACCGAGACCTACGACCAGCCACAGCTCAACCGCGCTATCTTCGGGGATGACCTCAGATTCATCAAAGACAGCATGGCGATAAAGCTGCTGAGCTATGAAGGCGAGATTATCGATTACGAGCTGCCAAAGACGATGGAATACCAGGTGATTGAGGTGGAAGCTGCCGTGGCCGGCGATACCGCCAACAGCCCGACCAAGAAGATCATGCTCGAAAGCGGCTTCGAGGTCAGCGCGCCGATGTTCATCAACGTCGGCGATGTGGTCAAAATCAACCTCGAAGAAGAAAGCTACGTCACACGCGTCAGCAAATAAGATCTCACGATGTACGTAGGGGCGAACCTTGGCTTGCCCGCAATTGGCAAGGCCGTCTCAGGGCGACAGCCCGGGCACGATCACCCGCGCCAGCAGGTACAGGTCCAGGACAAAGAGCCCCGACAGCGCCAGCGGCATCAGCCAGCGCGCGGCCTCCCAACGCGATAGCAGCCGCGCCCGCCACCAGTCGACGCCGCCGACCAGCACGATTGCAATCGGAATCAGCGCGGGGAAAAGATAGCGCCCCTGCCACTGTTGGAATTCCAGATTGTAATATCCGAATTGCAGCAGCGCGATCAGCAGCGTCGCCAACAAAACGATCCAGCCGTCTGTCGCAGGACGCGGTCGCCCGTCGCCCGCTGACCCGCGCCTTACGTTCGCCAGCAGCGCGCCCGAGACGCCCGCCAGCGTCAGCAGCCCGAAGCCGCGATAGATCCAGCCGCCCAGCACTTGGTCCAGCGGCAGCGCCATCCAGCCGAATTGCCCCCAGAAGCTATTGAAGGTTGTGCCCAGCATCTGCGCCAGGTAGACGCCGCCGCCTTGCTCGCTGATGGTGTCGGCAGTGCGCGGTTGATCGGCCACGACGCGGTCATGCGCCGCCAAGCCCAGCATATCAGGGAAGCCGTAGACGCTGATATTGCGCAGCCACCAGACGCCGCCGATGAGCAGGGCGACACCGGCGTAGACCGCCAGCGTGCGCAGCAGCGCGCTCCCCCCTTCATCGCGCCGGCGCCAGCGCAGGCAGATTGCCAGCGGCGCCAACAGCGCCAGAAAATAGATCGTGAGCTTGGTCAAGAGCGCCAGCCCAATCAGCACTCCCAGCTGCCAAATCGGCGTATCGACGCCTTCCAGATAGCGCAGCAACCACAGCAGAACCAGCCCCACCAGCAGTTCGGCCAGCGCATCATTGTTGACTGCGCTCATCATGTGCAGATGCTGCGGCAGGAAGGCGACCAGAGCCATCACGCCCAGCGCTACCTGCGGCTGAGCGGGCAGCAGGCGGCGGCTTATCAAATAGCTCAGCGTCACCACGCCGGCGCCCAAAGCCAAGCTGAAAAAACGCAGCGAAATCAAATCGCCCTCGGTCAGCCGAAAGACGAGCGACGCCAGCAAGTAGTAGAGCGGCGGATGATGGTCTTCGTACTGGATGCTCTCCAGCTCGCCCAGCAAGTCTGGCGCGAAGCGGCCGCTGGTCAATTGCGCCAGATATTCGCTGGACCAGTCGCCGGCTTCGATGCGCGGGCAGCAACCCGCCTCGACCAGCTGCCGGATGTAGTTGTAGTGGGCCGGTTCATCAGGCGTCTGCCAGGCGGGCGTGTTGATGGCGAAGAGCGCGCCGGCGATCCAATAGCCGAGCAAGATGGTGAGGCAGAGCCGCTTCTCCAGCAGTGAAATTGGCATCGGAATCTCGTTGTGTTTGCTTGCCAGTTTCATGGCAAAGTTTAAGTTAATGGTCAGTCCCAGCGCGATAGCGTCTATTGAACTATAATTACGATTGCGCTCGCAAGCTCGTTGTCCAAGTCGACTTGCTAACTCGCCTTTGATGATTGTATAAGCCAGTGGTTCAGTCGACCTTTCCGTTCCCGTTCCTCTGGATTAAATCCAATTACTACTGTGTTGGGTGAAATCTGATGCTTTCAGCAATCCGCAAACACACTCATTTCATCCTGGTCACCGCCATTCTTATTGTGGTGATGACCTTTCCAACCATCATATATGTTTTTAATACGGATGTCTTCTGGCTGCCGGCGAAACATTGCTGTGATGTTTTTATTGAGTTTTGGGATATCTGGTATACGAAACAGATCCTCGCTGGACAAGCGGATTTCTTCTACACAAACAGGATCTTTTATCCCGAAGGCGTGTCGCTGACGTACAACCAGTTGGGTTTGCCGTACAATATTATAGTTATTGCTCTGCAACTGGTTTTACCGCTTTCCAACGCCTATACGCTGGCTTTTCTTTTCATTATTTTCTCGTCGATCAGCGCAGCCTATGTTTACTTGCATTGGCTTTTCAAAGACCGCTGGCTTGCCCTTTTTGGCGCTGTCATCTTCGGCTTGAGTCCCTATGTTGTCACCATGACAAATTTCCCCCAAGTTGCGTGGCTGGCGCCGGCGCCATTGGTTCTCTACGGCGTTCACCGCGGCTTTAGGGAAGAACGCGCGTATCTGATCGTCATTGGCGGAATCATTGCCGGTCTGTCAAGCGAAGTCACAATGTACACCTTTGTGTCCATAGTTTTAACCTTAGCCATATTTGTCTGCGGCTTGGCGGTTCCACGCTGGCGAGACAGCGTATTCTGGCGGCGAGTCTTGCTTTTTCTGACGATGCTGACGCTGGCCTGCGCATGGCGGGTTGTCCCTATGCTGCTTGACGCTGAGCAAATTGACCGGGTAAGCGGGTACACCGATCCCAGGGTCGATCTGATTTCCTTTTTTGTAAATGAAAAGAACCCGATTCTTGGACCTCTCGCCCAAGATATTCTTCAGATTCCTGAAAAACCGAAAACAAGCGAGATTAGCTATATTGGACTCGCGCCGATTGCGCTGATTTGTTTCGGGCTTATCAACAAAAGAAAGCGGCGACAGATGGCGCCATGGTTGGTCTTGCTATTGGTGTTTCTCGTCTTGAGCCTCGGTTCAACACTAAGTATCAACGGGATAGAATATGAAAACATCAAGCTGCCAAAGCACTTTCTAAATCAGTTATTGCCGTCTGTTTTCGCAGCGTTTTATCGACCAGATTTTTTCATGGCGGGCGCATTGCTGCCACTGGCGGTCTTGGCCTGCTGCGGGCTGGCCACACTCTTGCAACGGACTCCGGCAAAATGGCGGTCGCGGTTTATCCTGGCCTTCATTGCGATTGTCGCATTTGAATACTACAGCCCCATACCGCAGTTGGCTAAACCAGGTTTGGCTGCCTTTACAACCGAAGAACGGCTCGCCTTTCTCGATTGGCTGGAGAAGGAAGAGCAAGGCGAGATTAGTCTTATCAATCTGCCCTTTGGCAAACATAATTCCTGGCGCTATTCCTGGTTCCAATCACTCAGCGGATACCCCCAAGTCGAAGGCTACTTGAGCCGCACGCCTAACAGCGCCTACGACTACATCAGAGCGAACTTTCTGCTAAATGCTTGGCAAAGTAGCCGGCCGATTCACTGCGAAATGACAGACCAAGAGACCTTTCAGTCAGGGCTGGCGCAGCTAGAAGCCGACGGCTTCAGCCACGTCGTATATCATCGCGATCTTCACACTGCGTCGGCGGTAAGCGAAAGCTTCCGAAATATCTCGCCAGCCTACCATGACCCGTATGTTTCAATTTACAGACTGAGCGACTTGCTCAATGGATGTCCAGAAGAATTGAGCGCTCGCCATCAATTCACGCGCGTCTACACCGACGCTCTAAAGCATAGTCCGATCCCGGATGAGGGTCACGAAACGCTTGTCCTTTTCCCGCCAACGCCTGAAGTAAGCGACCATTTCAGGCGCTACCTTCGCCACTTCGATCCCATCGACAAGAATATCGTAGCCATCGCCACTGATGCGCAGGGCCAGGTCGACATCTGGTCTACCACGTCGATTGACCCGGAACGCCAGAATGCGCTTTGGGTATTGAAGGATCAGCTGGGATTTGCTCCTGAACCGACCGCTGCGAATTTCGCCTGGTTCCTGCAGCGATTCAAATTCTGCGAGCAAATCTACACGGACACGGCTATTGCTGTCGACTTGTATGTAAAGTTGGACGTTCCCTGCACTGCCTTGGACAGCAGCAGCGCCCTCGAGATTCATTACCTGGATGGCGTTCGCCTGCACAATGCCTACATGGAAGTTGACTCGGACAAGGTCCGCTTCTACTTCGCCTGGACCAGAAGCGCGACAAAACACTACTCATTTTCCATACAATTATTTGACGAGGACGGTCAAAAGGTCCTGCAACACGACAGTGTGATTCAGAGTGAATTACTGACGAGCGTCGAGCTAGAAACAGCCCAGCTCCCGCAAAGCCTGTTTGTCGTCAAGTTGATCGTCTACGACTTCGAAACGGGAAAGCGCCAGCCCGGAACGGTACAGGCTACGATGCAACAATTTGAGCGCGAATTCGACTTGGCAAAGATTGAACTTTAATGACGACAAGCAGCGGACCTCCGAAATAAGAGCTGTGCGGCTCAGGCCATCAAAGCAGACTATTGCGCCGTTTGAAAAACAGTTGGCAGCGCCAATCCATCTCAGAGTTCTGCGCTATACTAAATCTCGATTAAGTACGACGCGCGCGAGGAATACTCTGGATGAAAGTTGTTTCCATCGGCGGGGGATTGGGCGCTGTGCAAGTCATGCATGGCATGAAGCGCCATACCAGCGAGCTTACCGGCATCATCGCCGTCACGGATACCGGGCGCAGCACCGGCATCGTCCGCGAATTCGCGCAGATTCCGGCGCCGGGCGATATTCGCAACGCGCTCGCCACCCTGGCCCTCGATGGCGACTCGCTGCTGGCCCGCGTCATGCAGCATCGCATCGCCGCGCCGACCGATCCCAAACTCGATGGCATGGCTTTCGGCAATTTGTTCATCGCCGCGTTGACGCAAATGTCCGGCAGTTTTGTCACCGCCATTGACCAGATCAGCGAGTTCCTGGACGTGCAAGCCAATATCTATCCGGTCACCGAAGAGGACACGCATATCTGCGCCGAGCTGGTGGACGGCACCATCGTCGAAGAAGAATTTAATGTGCGCCAGTTGGACAAAGCCGCCATCAAGCGCATCTTCGTGCAGAATCCCGAAGCCACAGTCTACCAGCCCTGCATAGACGCGCTGCTGGATGCCGATCTCATCACCATCGGGCCCGGCAGCCTCTTCACCACCATCATTGCCGTGCTCGCATTTAAGGAGATTTCGCACGCCATCCGACTGTCGAAGGCGCAGAAAGTTTACATCTGCAATACCACCACGCAGCCGGGCCAGACCGACGGCTACACCCTGTCGGATCACGTGCAGCGGGTCATCTCATATCTCGGCATCGGCGTGCTGGATTATGTGGTGCTTAATGCGACGAAGCCGAGCGCGGAGCTGATGGAACTGTACGCGCGCGAGCGGGTGGATGTGCTGCTTCCCACGCCGCATGAGCTGCATAATATCTTGACGATGAATGTGCGGCCGATTGAAGCCGATGTCGCCGATACCCGCTCGGGCAAGCGCGCGCTCTGGCAAAAGCAGGACACCATCCGCCACAGCCCGGAGTTGATCGCCAATACGCTGATGGAATTGATGGCGCAGCGGCGGGCGGTTAAGGCGGGTTAGCTGGTTTCTTCAAGCAGTTGGGGCAGTTCTACTCCATCGCCGCTGCTGTTTACATCGCGCTTTATGCCGTCAATCTTGGCAAATTGACGATCTAGCTGCCGTGTCCGTGTGCCAGTCAAGTCCTCGAATTTGCCTTGTAAAGTGCGGAAGTTCTTCCCCATGCCATCCATCAGCTTGGTGTATTCGCCCCATTGTTTCTCTATGCCCTGCAAGATCTCGAGAACTTCTTGCGATCTCTGTTCAATAGCGAAGTTTTCTGATGCCTGCCGAATGACCGCCAAGATGATATAAAGCGTGAGGGGCGAGCAGATTATGACTCTCTTGGTCAGCGCGTTGTCAATCACCTCGCTGCCTTCCTGGTGGATGAAACTGTAGATTTGTTCGTTGGGGATAAAAATGAGCACACAGTCGACCGTACCACTATGAATGTAATTGCGATTCGTGATATCGCTGACATGCTTTTCCACATTGCGCAGGAAACTTTTGCGGTATTTGACTCTTTCAACTTCGCTTTCGGCATTGAAGTAGTTATTGTAGTTATCGACCGGAAACTTGCAGTCCATGTTAATTTGCAGTCGATTAGGCAGTAAAAATGTGAAATCCGGAATATCGCCGGCCGGAGTTGCCACTTGCTTCAGGTAGCTGATGCCGTTACTCATGCCAAGATGTTCGAGGATCTGCTCCGCAATCCGTTCCCCCCAGCGCCCCCTCGCCTGATTATCCGCCAGTGCCTTCTGCAACGATGATGTGGTGGCGGTCAAACTCTTGAGTTGGTCATCCAGCGCGCCCAGCTTGCTTTCGCGCGCTTTCTCAAACTCATCTATTAACGCTTGCACCTTACCTAACTTCTCATCCATTTCGCCCAGACGCCGATTGATTTGAAGTTCCTTGTCATCAAGCTTGGCAATATGCGCTTTGGATTGGGAATCGGAGCGTTCCTGCAACTGCGTCAAATGCGTCTTGTTGGATGCCTCCAGGCTCTTGGTGGTCTTCTCAATAACCTCGCTAACGTTTTGCCGGTTCTTGTCCAGCTCGGTCGGTACCGTTTTGAGCGTGGCGGACATCTGCTCTAGCTGCTGGTCAATGAGCTTCTTCTTTTCTTCGAGTTCCGCAATATGCTGTTTCGTCTGTGTCTCGGTCTTGGTTTCCAGCTGTTTGAGATATGCTTGATTCGATTCCTTCAGTTGGGAGGTCGATTGGTCGAGGACTTCCGCGACCTTACTCTGGTTTTTCTCCAGCTCTGCTGGAACCGTTTTCAAAGTTTCGGACATATTCAGCAGTTGCGTATCAATGAGCTCCTTCTTCGATTCGAGCTCGGTCGCGTGCTGTTCGGTTTTCTTGTCCAGCTCGCGATCAGCCAAGGAAAGAAACTCTTGCTGATTGCTCGTCAAGGCTTCCGAAGACAGGCTCTTGAAGGACGATCTCATCTCATCCGCAACACCATCGTAGGAATTCTTCATCTCGTCTGAAAGCCGCTCAAATGTTTTACGAAAGTTCCTGCCATAGAAGCGATAGGTCAGCATGGCGAAAACAAAGCCGCCGACCAAGCCGATGCCCAAGCCCAAGCCGATGCTCAATCCGTGCAGCCCGTTTATCAGCGCAGCGAAGTCGTCCATACGCAATCCTCCCGCTTTTGTCACATTCAGCTTACCCGGAATCGCACGCTTGGCAAAGGGTAGTCAATGCAGGGCAATCTCATCAAAATGATTATGCATCGTTTGCTGCGAAAAATTACAAAATGTAGGGTCGACCAATCTGGTTGCCCGCTGCCGCTGGGATGAGTGGTTTCGGGCAGTCGCCCCTACATATCGTCGCTTTAGCGAATTCTCATAACTTACCTGGTTCTACTTTTGTGTCCTCTGTGTTGGAGAATCTTTTGACGCGATTGCTCTGGGTAGTCCATGGGCTTGCCCTTTCGCGTCATTGCCCGCGTGATATAATATGCGCCATAATTGGAGGGCCAAGTCAACCGGGAAAGCCGACGGGACAACTGCGACTAAGAAAGGGAATCCTGTGACTTCTCTTGTGCTAACTGTACGCGAGACGCTGCGCTACCGCGGCGCCATCGGGCAATGGAGCTGGGTGCTGCACCGGCTGACTGGCGTGGGCGTGGTGCTGTTCCTGGCGCTGCACGTCATCGACACCTCCTGGGCTGTCTTTTATCCCGCGCTTTACGTCAAAGCCATCGCCGCCTATCAATCGCCGATTTTCACCCTGGGCGAATTTGGCCTGGTCTTCGCCGTGGTCTACCACGCCTTCAACGGCCTACGCATCATCCTCTTTGATTACAAACCGGAACTATGGCGGCATCAGTCGCAGGCGGCGGTGGGCGTCCTGGTATTGACCATGCTGGTGCTGGCGCCGGTCTTCCTGGGCATGGCGTCCCACGTTATCGACTTCTATATCACAGAGCAGGCCATCGCCGGCGACAAAATTATGGATGTGGTGGTCTTCTCCATTATTGAGCAGTTGCCCTTCATCGCCGGTTTCGTCGGCGTATTGGCGGCTGCCATTGTGCTGGCTGCGCTCTTCAGCTTGGTCAAAGGCGAGGGCGGCGCGCGTGGAAAATATCCGCATGCCAGCCCAGTCGAGCGCTTCTGGTGGTCCTTCATGCGCCTCAGCGGATTTCTGATTGTGCCCCTGGTCTTCGGCCACCTGGCGCTGATGCATGTCGTTCAGGGTGTCTTTGACATCACCGCCGCGCAAGAGGTCGCCGGCACCCTGGCAGTCAACGGGACCATCGGGGCGGCGCCCAGCGCGGTCGAATTTGTTTATCACCGTTGGTCCTACGCGGCCGGCGGCGTCTTCATCTGGCGCGCCTACGACCTCTGCCTGCTGGTGCTGGTGACGCTGCACGGCTTTAATGGCTTGCGCTATGTGCTGACCGACTACACCAGCTTCAACGACTTCGCCCGGCGGACGTCAGTGGCGCTCTGCACGGTGGTCGCGGCGGTATTGCTGGCGGTGGGCGCGGCTGCGCTATTTGTGCCGCTGGAAAAAGACGTGATTCACGAAGCCATGGCCGCCACCGCCGAAATCTACGAACTGCGCGGCGAAGAAGTCCCGGCGGAATTAGAAGCATATTTGAGCGAGGACCAGTAGCGGCGATACTTCTATCGTTTGCCAAGTGGGGGCTGAATGAAAGTTCACAAACACGATGCGATCATCATAGGCGCCGGCGGCGCGGGCTTAATGGCGGCGCTCTACGCCAGCAAAGGCGGCGCGGATGTCGCTGTCGTCAGCAAGCTCTACCCGACCCGCAGCCATACCGGCGCGGCGCAGGGCGGCATCGGCGCGGCACTGGGCAACCTGGACGATGACAAACCCATCTATCACACCTACGACACGGTCAAGGGCGGCGATTATCTGGCCGATCAAGCGGCGGCCAAAATCCTGGCGGAGAACGCCGTCGAAGCGGTTATCGAGCTTGAGCACATGGGCCTGCCCTTCGACCGTACCTCGGAAAAGCGCATCAGCCAGCGGCGCTTCGGCGGGCACACCAGCAATTTTGGCGAGCGGCTGGTCCGGCGCGCTTGCCACGCCGCCGACCGCACCGGGCACATGATCTTGCAGACTTTGTATCAGCAGTGCATCAAGAACGAGGTCAAATTCTTTGACGAATTCCAGGTCATCGACATGATTGTAGTCGATGGCGTCTGCGCCGGCGTTGTCGCCATTGAGCTGGGCAGCGGCGACTATCACATCTTCCACGGCAAAGCCAGTTTCTTCGCCACCGGCGGCTGGGGACGCTGCTGGTCGGTGACGAGCAACGCCCACGCGCTCACCGGCGACGGCGCGGCCATCGCGCTGCGGCGGGGCGTGCCGCTGCAAGATATGGAGTTCTTCCAGTTCCATCCCACCGGCATCTATCGCATGGGCATCCTGATTACCGAAGGCGTGCGCGGCGAAGGCGGCGTGCTCATCAACAGCCAGGGCGAGCGCTTTATGGAGCGTTATGCGCCCAGCGCCAAGGACTTGGCCAGCCGCGATGTCGTTAGCCGCGCCATCTACCTCGAGACGCGCGCAGGCCGCAGCATCAAGAATCGCGGCTACGTGCACCTTGACGTGCGGCCGCAGACGGTCAACCGCTATTTCGCCGAAGAAGGGCGCGACCGGGCCGACTTCATTGACGACGCCACCGTCGAGCGCAAACTCCCGGACATCCTCGATTTCTGCCGCACCTATCTGGGCGTCGATCCCGTGCATGAGCCGATGCCGGTGCAGCCCACCGCGCATTATGCCATGGGCGGCATCCCCACCAATATCGAAGCCGAGGTGATCATTGACGCCGCCGGCACAGTCATGCCCGGGGCCTACGCGGCCGGCGAAACCGCCTGCGTCAGCGTGCATGGCGCCAATCGCCTGGGCACCAATTCCCTGGTGGACCTGGTGGTCTTCGGGCGGCGCGGCGGCATGAGAATCGCCGAATTTGTCAAAGGCGCTGATTGGGCGCCGATTGCTGCCGATGCCGGCGCCGAGATCCGCGCTGAGTTCGAGCGCATTCGCGGGGGTTCCGGCTCGTCGCGGCCGGGTGAACTGCGCGCCAAGATGCAGGGGACGATGATGGACAATGTCGGCGTCTTCCGCACCGAAGAGACCATGCGGCAGGGCATCGAAGACCTGGCGGAATTGCGCGACCGTTTCTACAAGGACTTGCATATCGACGATAAGTCACGCGTATTTAATACGGATCTCATGGAAGCCTGGGAGCTGGGCTGCCTGCTGGACCTGGCGGACGTCACCGCGCGGACGGCACTGGAGCGCAAGGAGAGCCGCGGCGCGCACAGCCGCGAAGACTTCCAGGCCCGCGATGACGAGAATTACCTGGCGCACTCCTTAATCGGGCACGACGGCAACCTGTCAGAGCCGTCTTACGATGTCAATTTTGACCGGAAAGTCGACCTGTCGCTTTGGGAAGAGGAGATTGAGCAGGGCGTGCCGGACGATCAGCAGAAGTTCCGCCCCAAAGTACGCGTCTATTAGCGCGGCTTCGCGATGGTTTACCGACACTTGAAGACCTAAAGGTATGAAGGATAAATCGGCAATGCGCATTATCGTTGACTTGTTACGCTTCTATTATCTGCTTCTTAACTTAGGCTACCTGTATGTTTGTAAATTCGTTTTGCTCGTTCAATACTATGGCTTCATCCTTGCGAAGACTGTGCTGTTGGAAGCCGTGGAATTATGGTGCACGTTCAAATGCATGAAAATAGAAAACCGCATCATTTTTGCGGCTTGTATTGCAGTCTCAATTTATGGCCTGACGCTTATCACGCTTATCCGCATGTAGATTGGACGTGACCGCATGGACGTAACTTTCAAAATCAGACGGCAGAACCCGGACGTGCCTGGCAAAGAAAAACCCTACTGGCAGGAATTCGTCCTGGCTGATGTCGACCCCACCGATCGCGTGCTGGAAATGCTGCATCGCATCAAATGGGAGCAGGACGGCTCGCTCTCGTTGCGGCGTTCCTGCGCGCACGGCGTCTGCGGCTCCGATGCTATGCGCATCAACGGCGTCAACCGGCTGGCCTGCAAGATGCTGGTCCGCGATGTCGGCGAAAAGATACAGATTGAGCCGATATTAGGCATGCCCGTCATCAAAGACTTGATCGTGGATATGCAGCCCTTCTTCGACCACTACAAGCAGGTCATGCCCTTCTTCGTCAACGATGATCCCATTCCGGCTGATGGCCGCGAACGCCTGCAAACGCAAGCCGACCGCGAGCTCTTTGACGACTCCACCAAGTGCATCCTTTGTGCATGTTGCACGACATCCTGCCCCAGCTTCTGGGCCAACGGCCATTACGTCGGGCCGGCGGCCATCGTGCAGGCGCACCGCTTTATCTTCGACACGCGCGATCAAGCGGGCCAGGAACGCCTGAATATCCTCAGCGAGCCCAATGGCGTCTGGCGCTGCCGCACGATATTTAACTGTACCCCGGCTTGCCCGCGCGATATTGAAGTCACCAAAGCCATCGGCGAAGTGAAGCTGGCCATTAGAAAAGGCGCAACGGCGGGCATTATCCAGCCAAGTGAAGTACACTAGATTCAAGCCAGTTTTTGCATCTGGCTCCAAAGCAGGTTACAATAATCAACGTCCTTGATGATACGGTTATAGGAGTTCATCATGAAGCGCAGACAGTTGGTAGAAAGAAAGCCCTTGTTCTGGTCACGGTTGCTTGGTCTCCTCATCACCTTCGCCATTGTCGCCGTGCTGGTGGCTGGCGGCGTGAAGAATTTGACGGGCGAATTATCCGCGGCCTATGATGCCTTGGCGGCTAGCCAATACGAGTTAGGCGCGGCGCATAATGCGCTCGACAACGCTCGTACTCAGATTGCCGCCACCGAGAACGCGCTTGCCAGAGCCGCGACCGAGGTCGACAGGATGGGGCGCAAGCTGGAAGCGACGCAGCATCAGCTTGCGGTTGCCCACAGCGAAAGCCGCGCGCTGATACAAGAGCGCGACGAGTTGAAACGCGGCTTGCGCGATGCTGTGTACGTAATCTCGGAAGCTGACCGGGCTTTGAAGGCGCGCACTGCCGCCCAGATGGCCGCTCAAGCCGAGCTCGAGCAAATCAAGCAGCAGCCAAAATACAGTGTCGTGGTAACGACGGAGCGGATGATGCAGGCTAGCTACCGCGAACGCTTCGCTGCTTCGCAAGTCACCATGTTCGCCGAGAGCGATGCCGGCATGTTCTTCTATGACGGCCAGCAAGCGCTGCACGAGATCGAGGAACACGTCGCCTATGCCGAGCGCACTCAGGTCGTTTTGACGACCACGGCGCCCGGGCAAGATGTGCTGAAGTGCCTGGAAGACGCGGATCGACGCAAACGGCGCGGACGCAGAGGTTGCGGCCAGATTGTTCCGGTGCAAGCAAGCGCCATGCGCATGGAAGCCTATTCCTACCAGTCGCAGTACAGCAGCATGCAATCGCTGCTCTGGATGGAGTAAGCGGCGCAGACCAGCAGGGACCGGTTGCCGTAATAGGCAATCGGTTCTGAGTAGCATCTCCTTTTGTGAATGAGCGACAGTGTCCGGCGATGGGTGCTGTCGCTTTTGCTGTAAGCCCGGTTCGCGCCTTGACACCTTTCAATCGCTTCAAAATGATCACGCATGGAATGACGAAGAACAAGCTAAATTTCAGCCACCGAGTACACCGAGTTAAATTGAGTACACAGAGATATTGGTAACTTCCGACCTTTTCTCAACACCTGCGCTATTAGAAGACGGAAACAGGTGTTGCTGCCTAACTTCTTAAACAGCTTTTCTCTGTGTACTCTGTGTACTCGGTGGCAAAAATAATTTGAAGCGATTGCCCTGCTCAAACCACTTCCATTCGCTATGAGCAGGCGCCCTTGGATATACTGTTAGACGCGTGGGACATAACGGGAAAGCGGCGACTTCATTGAACAAACGCGACCTCCTTATGATTATCGCTATTGCCCTTGGGCTGCTGGCCGCTGTGTCCGGCATTGAGATCTTACTGCGAGGCGCGCCGGAAATCCCGGCGTATACCGAGCAGCAGCTTGCAGCGCCAAGCCTCACAGTTGACAGCCGCAGCAATGTGCGCGCTGGTGATTCAACCGGGCACCCGGTTGTGGGTAAATTACAAGTCGGCGAATCAGCGTCGATCCTCGCCGTCAGCCAGGGCAGTGCCGGCTGGTATTACATCGAATTGCCCGATGGCACGCGCGGTTTCATCTCGCCCGATATTGTGAGTACCGAGGGCGACTTGACAATTCTGCCAACCATCGACCCAGCCAGCCTCTCCGCGACCGCCACGCCAGATGCGGCAAGCGCGGTTCCAACGCAACCTGCGGCAACTACCGTCGCCACTGAGACGCAGCCCGCCACGCCGACGGCCCGTGGTTGAAGCAAATTGACAGTCGCGGATAACCTCTTCCAACCGTAGTACGGGCATCTGGAACGGAAATTTGGAGTTTGCGATGACTCGGATTGAACGCGTCGCCGTCATCGGCGCGGGCACGATGGGGCGGCAGATCTCGCTGCAGATCGCCTTGCGCGGTTTCGGCGTCATCCTGTACGACATCAATCCCGATGCGCTGACAGATGCCAAGAACATGCAGTGTGAAACCGCGGCTGAGTGGATCGCCACGGGACGATCCGCGCAAGGCTCGCAAAAGCGAATATTCGCCAACCTGTCTTACAGCGCTGACCTGCCCAGCGCTTGCCGCGATGTCGATTTGGCTATTGAGGCGGTCCCGGAAAGCGCCGATCTCAAGCGCGCCGTCTTCGCCCAACTTGACCGACTGCTGCAGCCAACTGCCATCATCGCCAGCAACAGCTCGTCCATCCGCATCAGCATGTTGGAAGACGCGACCGAGCGTCCGGAGCGGGTGGCAAATCTGCATTTCTATCTGCCCGTTTGGGACAGCCCCATGGTTGAGGTGGGCGGCGGCAGTCGCACTCAGCCGCAGGTCCTTGACGCCCTAAGCGACTTCGTCCGCGCCATCGGCATTTTGCCCCTGCGTGTGCGGCGGGAAAGCACCGGTTTTGTCTTCAATCGGGTCTGGCGCGCGGTCAAGAAAGAGGTCATGCGCGTCGCCGATAGCGGCGTGGCCAGTATCGAAGACATCGACCGCGCCTGGATGATCAAGTTTGGGCGCGAAAAACCGCCGCCCTTCGCCCAGATGGACCGCATCGGCCTGGATGTCATTCGCGATATCGAGCTGCATTACGCGGCGGAGAGTGGCGATCCGGCCGATATGCCGCCGCCGCTGCTGACTGACAGGGTGGAGCAGGGCGAGCTGGGCGTGAAGAGCGGGCGCGGCTTCTATGAGTATCCCAACCCGGCCTGGCAACGTGAGGACTTCCTCGACCCCGACGCCGGCGCTTGAGGCATCTTGACAGGGCGGACGCCGCGTCGTACAATGACGGGCGTTGCCTGCCTAGGGAAAAGAACCTTGAGCGCGCTCTGCCAGCGTGGTAAACTGCTTTGGCTGCCCGCCACCATAGCTCAATTGGCAGAGCACCTGTTTTGTAAACAGGTTGTTCTGGGTTCGAGTCCCAGTGGTGGCTCAGGCTTAACAGCCGAATTAAGTTGGGTCGGTGCCCGAGTGGCTAAAGGGGGCGGACTGTAAATTCGCTGGCGAGAGCCTACACTGGTTCGAATCCAGTCCGGCCCACTTGTGACATGGGCTACTCGCCCCCTCAAGGCGAGTAGTCGCATGCCTCCGTAGCTCAGGGGTAGAGCGCTCCCTTGGTAAGGGCGAGGTCATGAGTTCAAATCTCATCGGAGGCTCTTGCACGGGCAGTTAGCAAGCGGGACATATCAACTCCCTGCTCCCCGCCCGCACGTTGGGATGCTCCTCGTAGAAATGAGGAGCAGGGGGCATAAGGATGAGGAGAAATTATCATGGCAAAAAAGGGACAGCGCATTCTGGTGAAGATGCGCAGCACCGAAAGCGGCCACATCTACATCACGGAAAAGAGCCGCCGCAATACACAAGGGCGCCTGGAACTGCGCAAGTACGACCCCTACCTGCGCAAGCATGTGGTCTACCGCGAAACCAAGTAGATTTGCGCCACGTAATGGTGTATAGTACTCACAGGACGCGCGGCTAACATAGGGGTATAGCTCAGTTGGTAGAGCGACGGTCTCCAAAACCGTAGGTCGAGAGTTCGAGTCTTTCTGCCCCTGTCGGAGATTCACAAACACCGTCCTCAGCGGCGGTGTTTAATTATCAGGGATGACTTCCTGAATTGAGTGAGGAGCGTTGGCGAATGGCGCTGGAAGAAAATACACAGGCAGCAATCACCCGCAAGAAGGGCAGGGCCACGCCCGGGCGGCGTACGCGCAAGGTCAAGACGACTGCGGCGGAGCCACAAGGCAACGCCGTCACGCGCCCGCTCTACATGACGGTCGATTATTTCAGCAATGTCCGCTCGGAGTTGAACAAAGTCTCCTGGCCCAGCCGCGCCGATACGCGCCGACTGACCATACTCTGCATCAACGTCACCATCGCCTCGGCCATGTTCCTGGGCATTTTGGCGGTGATCTGGTCCGAGTTCATGCGCGTCGGGCTCAACCCGGGCAATGCTTGGATGCTGCTGACGGTGATCGTGGCTATGGTTGCTGGCGCATTCTACATGATCCGCCGCGGCTCGATTTAGCCCAGCCCGCCTCCGCTTCGTTATAGTTTGGACGAAAGAATCACATGAGCGAACAATCGCAAGACACAATCGCACCGACCGACTACGAAGCGGCACCGGTTTATCTTGATGAGGCGGACGAAGTTGAAGGTTTGAACATCACCCTCGATGACGGCAGCGCATCCGACGAGTTGGAACGCAGTTGGTTCTTCATCCACTGTTATTCCGGCTACGAAAAAAAGGTCGAGCACGCCCTGCGCCAGCGCATCGAAACGATGGGCATGCAGGATCAGATTTACGATGTGCTCATCCCCACCGAAGACGAAATCGAAGTCAAGGACGGCAAGCGCCGCACGGTCGAGAAGCGCGTCTTCCCGGGCTACGTCATGGTGCAGATGCGCTGGAACAACGACGAAGAAGAGCTGGATAAAGACGCCTGGTACACCGTGCGTAATACACCCGGCGTGGTCGGCTTTGTCGGCGGCGAGAATCAGCCGACGCCGCTGCGACCGGAAGAAGTCAAGCGCATCATGGACCGCATGGACTCCGAAGACAAGGTCGTCAAGGTCGATTACCGAATCGGCGAGCGCGTCCGCATCGTGGGCGGGCCTTTTAACGACTTCCCCGGCACGGTTGCCTCAATCGATACGGGCCGCGAGAAAGTGCGTGTTATGGTCGACTTCTTCGGCCGCGAGACCGCCGTCATGCTCAGCTTTATGGAAGTGGAGCGAATGTAATGACCGCCGAGAGTCGCGGCCTTGGCAAATGAAAGCGAAGAATCCCGGCGCGCTGTCGGGTTGATTCTGAAAGTAAGCGAGGAAAGAGATGGCAAAGAAAGTTAAGGCGATCGTCAAATTGCAGATTCCGGCGGGCAAAGCCAATCCGGCGCCGCCGATTGGACCAGCGCTGGCGCAGCATGGCATCAACCTGATGCAATTCTGCAAAGAATATAACGGGCGCACCTCGAGCCGCATGGGCGAGATTGTGCCGGCGGAGATCACCGTCTTTGCCGATGGCTCCTTTAAGTTTCTGCTCAAAAGCCCGCCCACGTCCTTCCTCATCAAGAAAGCGGCCGGCATTGACAAGGCGGCTTCCAATCCGCTGACAGAAACGGTGGCGACCTTGAATCGCGACCAGGTGCGCGAGATCGCCCAGGTCAAGATGAACGACATGAACGCCATTGATATCGAAGGCGCCATGCGTCAAGTCGAAGGTACCGCCCGCCAGATGGGCGTCAAAGTTGCCGGGTAGCGCAAAGGCGCTTTGGAGATTGTGAACTGAATAACTGAAATGTGGGAGGGCTAACCCGCCCGCTTACCACGAGGAGAAACAAAAATGGGAAAACGCTACAAGGACGCGCTAAAGACCTTTGACCGCCAGCAGTATTATCCTATGGACGAGGCGCTCAAGCTGGTCCAGGACAATGCCAAAGCCAAGTTCGATGAGACCATCGAAGCGCACTTCCGGCTCGGCATCGATCCCCGCCACAGCGACCAGCAGATTCGCACGACGGTGATGCTGCCGCACGGCACTGGCAAGAGCATTCGCATTCTGGCTTTTGTTGATGAGCAGCACGAAGAGGCCGCCTTGGCAGCCGGCGCCGATATCATCGGTACGGACGAGGTCATCAACCAGATTCGCAACGACGGCTGGCTGGAATTTGACGCCACGATTGCCATTCCGCCGATGATGCGCAAGATCGGGCCGGTCGCCCGCATCCTGGGCCCCCGTGGCTTGATGCCCAATCCCAAAGCGGGCACGGTTGTGCCGCCGGAGGAAATCCCGCGCGTTATCAACGAGCTGAAGGCGGGCCGCGTCGAATTCCGCAATGACCGCACGGGAAACCTACACGTGCCGGTCGGCAAAGCCAGCTTCGCATATGAGCAGCTCTCGGAGAATTTGCAGGCGGTTGTTGACAGCATTCAGTCGGTCAAACCTGATTCAATCAAAGGCGTCTATGTGCGCCGCATGGTCTTGACCTCGACGATGGGACCGGGCGTCCGCGTCGACGGCATGTCCTAGCCACAAAATTGTACGTGTAGGGGCGACTCACTGGGTCGCCCTTTTTGTTTCCTCTGAAATTTGACTAGCGCTTCAGGCGCTCGAAATACTGCTTGCGGAACTTTGCCACCTTCGGCGCGATCACGTAAGCGCAATAGCCGGCGCGGGGATTGTTGACAAAGTAATCCTGATGGTAATCCTCAGCCACCCAGAAGGTGCTGGCTGGCGTCACTTCCGTCACAATTGGATTCGGATACAGCTTCTCAGCTTCCAGCCGCGCGATGGTCGCTTCCGCGATGCGCTTCTGCTCGTCGCTGTGATACCAAAGGCCCGAGCGATACTGTGGGCCGCGGTCGTTGCCCTGGCGATTCAACGTGGTCGGGTCGTGCGTGGCGAAGAATATATTCAGAATCTCCGCGAAACTGATGATGTCCTTGTCGAAGCTGACGTTGACCACCTCGGCGTGGCCGGTCGTCTTGGCGCAGATTTGCTCATACGTCGGATGGTCGACGTGCCCGCCCATATAGCCGGATATGGCCGATTCGACGCCCGCCAACTGTTTGAAGACCGCTTCCACGCACCAGAAACAGCCGCCGCCTAATGTTGCCACTTCCACACTCATGATCTCCAGCTTTCTACTTTATCGGTCAATACCAGCATCGGCGCTGAATCTTGCGAATTTGCTACGCTAATGTAAGTCTCGTATCAGAGCTCGCGCTCGGCTTGCCGCGTCAAACGCGCCCATTCCTCAAGGGTCAGGGTCTCAGCCCGGCGCTGCGGATCGATTGCCGCGGCGCGCAGCAAGTCCGCTGCCACAAGCGCCTTAAAGCCCAAGCCGGCGGCAAGCGAGTTTCTGAGTTGCTTGCGCTTTTGACTGAAGCCAGCCCGAACCACGCGAAAGAATGCCCCCGTCGAGGGCACGTCGACCGGCTGCTGCTTATGCGTTTCGATGCTTACGAGCGCGCTGTGGATATGCGGGCGCGGCCAGAACACAGCCGGGCTCAGCTTGCTGACGATGCGCGGGACGCCGTAGAATTGCACGGCGATGGCCAGCAGATTCATGGCGCCGGGCGCGCTGATGATGCGCTCCGCCACCTCGTATTGCATGGTCAGCGCCATTCGCTGCGGCGGCCGCCGCGATTCCAGAAAATGCCACAGAATCGCGCTGCTGATGTAGTAGGGCACATTCGCCACCACCAAATAGTCATCGCCGCCCAGTAACGTAGCGATATCAGTCTTGAGGATGTCGGCGAATACCAGGTAGATATTGGATTGTTCTTCGAAGCGCGCTTCCAGAATTTCTTGCAGGCGCTCGTCAATTTCGATGGCGTAAACCCGCGCGGCCGCGTCCGCCAGAACCTGTGTCAAGCCGCCTGTGCCTGCGCCGACCTCAACAACCACATCGCCCGCCTGAACATCAGCCGCCGCCACGATCTTTTCCAACGACTTGGGATCATGCATAAAGTTCTGGCCCAAGCTCTTCTTGGGCAGCAAGTTGCAGCTATCGAGCAGCGCCTTTGGACTGATGGACATCAAGCTACCTGTATCGTCACGGGTCGCGAGCGTTTCAAGCGGTTCAGTTGACCATAAAGCCAGTGTTTTGAGTAGGGTCCGCGCCCCTTCACAGGGCAATCGCAGCAAAGCGATAGTCAGTGAAATGGCGCAAATTCGACGGGAGAATCAACCACAGAGAGCACAGAGAAAACAATAATGAAAGCCCACTTCATAATCCACGAGAGATTTTCGATGTGAGTTCGGTGATGCTTGCCATATACCAACCCACCAAGTGCTTCGTATAGTCGTCCGAACCCCCAAATCTTTGTGCTGGCGGTCAGTGTCTACGCGACCCTCTGTGGACTTTGTGGTTAAAATATATTGATGCGATTGCCCCGCCCCGTTCATGCTACAATTCAATGTGAGCCGAAACCGTAACAAAATCCACTATGCCCCTTATCGAACCATACTACATTCCGATCCTGATATTTGCCCTGCGCGTGATCAACAATGTCATTGGCACGCTGCGGCTGATCCTCGTTTCGCGCGGGCAGCGCTACTGGAGTTTCGCCTTCGCCGCCCTCGAGTCGCTGCTCTTTGCTTACACCGCCGGGCAGGTCATCACCGACTTGGAAAACCTGCCCAAGCTGGCTGCTTATGTCTTGGGCTTCGCTGTCGGCGGCGTTGTTGGCATGCAAGTCGAGAATCGCTTCGTCAAAGCCTACGACTGCGTCACGGTCATCGCCTCGCGCGATACCTCGCATGAGATGGCGCTGTCATTGCGGGCCTCCGGGCATGGCGTCACCGAGATCATGGGCGAGGGCGCGCATGGCCAGGTCGAGGAATTGCGCATCATCACCCATCGGCGCGACCTGCCTGAGGTGCTGCGCATCATTCACGAAATCAAAGACGATGTCTTCGTGACGGTGGAACACTCGGAGTTCATTCGCAACGGCTGGATCGCCGCGCATCGGCGTTGATTTAGGCTATTCTTCCGCCAGCGCCAGATCGATGAAATACGTGGGATATTCCAGCAGACGGTGCACCGGGCATTTGCCGGCGATATCGCGCAGCCGCGCCAACTGCTTGTCGTCGAGGTCGCCATGGAAGACCAGCGCCTCCCGCACCTCATGCACAAACAAGTCGTCGCCCTCATGCTGCGCATAGTCACGCCCGCGGAAGCGCTCGTAATCCAGCTTGACGTCGACGCCCTCCAGGTCCCAGCCCTTGCGCTCGGCATAGAGCTTGCAGGTGATGGCCATGCAGGAGCCCAAGGCGCCTAACATCAGCTCGCCGGGCGTCGGCGCCGTATCCGTGCCACCGGCTTCCAGCGGCTCGTCGGCGTGCCACTCGTGATTGCGAATGTTGATGGTGGTTCGTGTGCCTTGGCGCAGTATGATGTCAACGGGCATGGGCGGCTCCAGTCTAGGTGTTTGGGTTAGGCTGGTTCTCAGCGCAGAACGGCGAAAATATCGCTGACTTTCAGTTCGAAACCGGGCAGGATGTCTTCGCCAGTCAACACGCCCAGTTCGCTGAGTAATTTCGTTTGTATATTGCCAGACGCATCCTTACGGCTAACATCAATCTCTCGCTCAGCCGGACGCACTAGCCAGAATAGGTTCGTTCCTTTGCGCAAGTAGACTTCGGCTTTCCAGCGCGCGTCGGCTAGCACATCCCAGGGCTCGAACATTTCGACTGCAATATCCGGCATGGCTGACACCCACTCATCCGGGTGAGAATGAGGGTCTCGCGCATGGCTCAGAAATGCTACGTCAGGCCCGACCAAGGTGTCATTCTCGCCGGTTGGGTAATATCCCGATCCAATCGTGCAAAATCCGGCGTCCGAGGCCTTGACAAAGTCGTATAGATGAAATGCGATACTTGCCGCCAAAACGCCTTGCGCATACGCGTGTGGAACCCTCGGAATCACCACGCCTTCAAGTAGTTCGAAATCCCAAAACTCATTGTCCGGGTGATGCGGCCAATCTCGAACGTCATCGATCGTAAATTGCTGCGTTTGCAAGTCCATGCCCACCTGTTCTCAACTTTCTAACTCCCAGTTAAGCGATACAGGCTGAGAATCGTGATGCTGTCGGACGGGCAGACGCTCAGAGGCTATATCCGCCGGGCGGAATCGCCAGCAGGTACATGATTGACAGAGCCGCGATCAGCAAGGGCAGCAGAATGACGATGGCGATCAGCGGTTTCTCTTCGCGCAGGTGCATATAGAACCAGATGACCAGGCAGGACTTGATGATGGCGATGCCCAGCAGCAGCACCGCTTTGATGGCTTGCAGGGTCGCTTCCGCGCTGGGCGCGTCGTGGATGGCGCTCTTTAGCAACTCGGCGCTGACGACTTCGATCACCGTCAGCACGGCTAATACGCCAAAGACGACCGTGTATATGCCGCCTTCTACGGTGATTTCCCGCCCGAGCAAGCGCGCGGTATTGCTGTGATGCCCGCTGTCGTGCTGCGTCGCTTCAGCCATATCGCGCTCCTAGACCAAATAAATCAAGGTGAACAGCATAATCCAGACCACATCAACGAAGTGCCAGTAAAGCCCAAACATTTCGATGCCGATAGGGTTGTTGTCATAACGCCCTTTGGCGCCACGCCGCATCACTTCCAGCGCCCAGAGCACGCCAACGAAAACGTGCGCGCCATGAAAGAATGTCGGGGCGTAGAAGCGCATGCCAAAGCTGCTCCAGGCGGAGGCGTCGTCAAAGCCAAGTACGATGCCCAGGTGCGCCAGTTCGCTGTACTCGATGTATTGCCCGCCCAGGAATACAATGCCGCCCAGCGCCGTCAGGCCGATCCAGCGCAGCATGCCCTGGCGATTGCCCTGCTGCATGGCGCGCAGCCCCATCACCATGAAGAAACTGCTGGCTAGCAGAACGAAGGTGTTGGCGGTCACGAGGGCGATGCCGAGCTCGTCATGCGCCTGCGCCACGATGTCTTTCTCGTTGATGCGAAAGATGATGTAACCCACGATCATGATGGAGAAGATGACGATCTCCGACGCCAGGTAGAGCCAGACGCCCAGCTTCATATTGCTGTTGTGCTCTGCTTCGTTAATGTGCCCGTGATCGTTGTCCTGGGCGGCTGCCGCCTGCAGCGTGTCGGCTGTCAATTCTGCCATAGTTGCTTTCTCACTCTATTTCTGATAGCCAATGGCGCGGGGAATGGCGCGGATGACGCCAACGACCCCGCCGGCGATCTTGCCCGCCTCGCGTATGGGCTGAATCTGCGTCCGCTGCCCTTCGGTGGGGTCAATCTCTTTGACTTCCCGTACGCCGCGATGCGCCAGGTAAAAGAATACCGCGATCCCGCCGGCCGCCAACGCCAGCGAGACGAAGATGACCAATATGAAACCGAGCAGCACGGTAAATTGGCTGGCGCCGGCAATCGTTTGGTTGGCGAAGTCATCCGGCGGCAAAACCAAGCCCAGAATTTCCTGAATGGGAATGACGAAGTCGCCGAAGCCGTTGGCGAAGAAATCGGCGTTAGGCTCGGTCGCTACCCGCAAGCCGAATCCATGCGGCAGCAGCGCGAAAGTGAAGAGCGTAATCGTGGTTACGACGGCGATAGTCAGCACCAGGAAAAGCTGGCCCGCGTAAAAGGCCATCGTCTGCCACAAGCAGGAGACCGACATCAGCAGCGCGCCCAGCGTGCCCGGTAAACCGGCTACGGTGATCAGCAGGATGCGCCAGCCCAGGAAAATTGTCAGCCAGATTATGAACCAAACTACGTTCACGACCCAGTTCACCAGGAAGAAACTTACGCTCAAGTAGGGGAAGCGCCAGGGTTTAGGACTGTCGTTGATGAGCGCCCAAGCCAAATCCCAGAGCCACTTGCCGGCGCGGAAAAGGGGACCGGAGGTGCGCAGCGCAAATTCTTTCTCCGGCGCTTCTTCCTCGTGTGCTTCATCGTGCTCGCCGTGCTCGCTCATCTTGGGGTCAAAGGCGCCGACGCCCCACATGAAAGTTGCCATGGAGACAAATGCCGCTAGCACCATACCAACCTGCGCGCCTTCACTCGATTCCGCGCTCATCCAGACTGGGTCCATATCCTGCCAGGTACGCAGCGCGTAAACCAAGGCAAGCGAAGCGATAAAGCCCACAATCAGCGCAGGTATCGCCCTGCCGAGTCCTGGTTTATCCATGTCCTGCTACTCCCTTAGCCCTTGCGCGAGCCGAGTATACCACCGCTCGTTTATACGAAAAGATTTAGTCGCCTTCAGCGGATCCAATACAGCACCACATAAAACAGCAGCCAGGCGACCGTGACGAAATACCAAAGCTTCACCGTGCCTTCTACTGGCCAGGAATCGCGCGCGTCGCCGCTGTAGCTGCCGCGCCCCCCATTGCGATACACGTGCAGCATCACCGCCAGAATCGCCAAGGTATGCGCGACATGGAAGCCGGTCATCAAGCGCATGGTGATGCCGTATTGCGTCGCCAGCGCCGCTTCGGAAACGGCGGCGAACTCAAGCGTGATGATCGCCATGAAGACGACGCCCAGCGCCATCGTCATGCGCCAACTCATCAAGAATACCGCCGGTTTGCCCTGGCACAATCCCCGCCAGCCCTGCCGCGCCAGCAGCGCGCTCAGCAGCAGCGCCAGTGTGGCGGCGCTTGGCAACAGCGGGTCAAAGGGCGCGACCCCCGCCGGCGGCCACTGCGAATAACTGAAACGCAACTGCCAGTTGACCACGATCAGCGCAAAGAAAACCATGATCCAACTGACTTGGAAAATGGTCATGCCCAGGCGGTTGTTCTTCAAGCGCATCTCAGCATCGCGGTCGATGCCGAACTTCGCTTTCTCCTGGAGGTCCATGGTGCTGGTCATGGCTGGCTAGCGCTTTCCAAGTTGACTTAACCGCTGTCCGCTGCCGGGCGGCCGCCGTTGAAGGCTGCGTCAACCGCGTCCAGGTAAGCCGCCGAAGCCTCGGTGCCATAGCCGTAGGGATCTTCAAAGGGAATGGGGTCATCGGCGAAGTTGGTCACAGGCGGCGGTGAAGTCGTGGCCCATTCCAGCGTCAAAGCGCGCCAGGGATTCGCCCCGGCCACCGGCCCGCGATAATACGAATGGATGACATTGTAGACCACGATGAAGGTGGAAAATCCGAGTACAAAAGCCGAGAAGCTGATGAGCTGATTCCAGTCGGTGAAGTTGGGGTCATACACCGCCACGCGCCGCGGCATGCCAAGCATTCCGACGATGTGCATGGGGAAGAAAGTGAACAGGAAGCCGAAATAGGTGAAAGCGAAGTGAATCCGCCCCCAGCGCTCGTTCATCATGCGCCCGGTGACCTTGGGGAACCAGTGATAAAGCGCGGCGTAAATGGCAAAGACGCTGCCGCCGAAGAGCACGAAATGGAAGTGGCTGACGACGAAGTAGGTGTCGTGTACGTGGATGTCGAAGGGAAGGGCAGCCAGCATGACGCCGGTGATGCCGCCGATGACGAACATGGACATGAAACCCAGCGCGAATAACAAGGCGCTGGTGAAGCGCATCTTGCCGCCCCAGATGGTGCCCAGCCAACTGAACATTTTGATGCCGGTGGGCACGGCGATGATCATGGTTGTGATCATAAAGGGAATGCGCAGCTCCGGCTGCAAGCTGGTGAACATGTGATGCGCCCAGACGGTGAAGCCGACGAAAGCGATACCCATGCTCGACAAGCCGACCATGCGGTAGCCAAATACCGGCTTGCGGCAGTGGATGGACAGCACTTCGGACAGGACGCCCATGCCCGGCAGCACCATGATGTAGACGGCCGGGTGGCTGTAGAACCAGAAGATATTCTGCCAGAGCAGGACATCGCCGCCGCCGGCTGCGTCGAAGAAGGTCGTGCCCGCCACGCGGTCCAGCAGCAGCAGCGTCAGCGCGCCAGCCAGGAATGGCGTCGCCATGACAGCGATGATGCTGGTCGCCAAGACGGCCCAGCACAGCAGTGGCATGCGCCAGATGGTCATCTGCGGCGGCCGCATATTCAGAATCGTCACGATGAAGTTGATCGAGCCCATGATCGACGAGATGCCCAGCAAGTGCGCGCCCAGCGCCCAGAGCGTCTGCCCATCGCCGCTGAAAAGAGTCGACAGCGGCGGGTACGACGTCCAGCCGGCTTCGGCAGGAACGACGAAATAGCCGAGCAGGATGACAATAGCCGCCGGCGGAATCAGCCAGAAGGCGAAGGCGTTGAGCCAGGGGAAAGCCATGTCCTTGGCGCCAAGTTGCAGCGGCACCACAAAATTGCCGAAAGCGGCCCACATCGGAATGATGAAGAGGAAGATCATGATGGTGCCGTGCATGGTGAAGAGGCTGTTGTAAGCCGAGCCGGAGGCCATCAGGTCGAGGTCGGGCGTCCATAGCTCAAGGCGGATGCCCATGGCCAGCGCGCCGCCCACGATGAAGAAGAAGAAGGCCGCCACGCCATATTGCACGCCAATGATCTTGTGATCGACGCTCCAGCGCAGGTATTCGCTCAGCGCCGGGCGCCGTACCGCGTCGACTTCTTGCTGCTCTGCTTGCGCCCCCAAGGGCACGGCGATGGTTGCCATATCTTCGCCTTTTCTCTCCCGCGCCCATTATCGGCAGGCGGGGTCCTTTGCCAATAGATTCATTGCCTCAGCGATCAGCGATCAAATAAAGGTCGCCATAGTCATATTGCTTGCCTTCACAATTTACTATGCCACCTTATACTGTAAGTTGTAGTTTTACACGCAAATACTCCATGCCGCGATTCCCCTTGATACGATTGCACGACCCACACAATAGTTGCAAGTTGCCAATATGGTCAGTCCCGCCTTTCGAGCGGGCAATAATATGGTCCACTTCCAAGTGACGCGGTTCAAAATGCGTATTACAGCCTGCGCAGTAACCGCCTTGATTGCCATATAGTTCTATCTTGTTCTCCGTGCTATTGTACGGAACCAGTTTGCCGAGGTCAGAACGCAATGGTATGTCCGTACGATGAATCGGGTTTGAGAAGAGACCCAGTTCATTGCGTAAGCGCATCTTGGTGAGTTCTATGGCTTTTGAGGCAATGTCTATCCCAGCCCATTGCCGCTTTAAGTCCTGCGCAGCTATGCATGTGGTCGCACAGCCACAGAATGGGTCTAGCACCATGTCGCCTTCGTTGCTACTCGCTTCAATCATGCGACGGTAAAGCGCCAACGGCTTCTGCGTTGGGTAGCCCGTTCTCTCTTTAGCATGGGCATGAAGAAATTGTATTTGCCAGACATCGTTCGCGCCTGTCTTGGTCTGCCCATCCCTGTTGACCACGGCATCGTATTTCCCCAGATCCAGCTCCCCATTTGCTACCAACGTGTCAACCTTCTCTTGGTCGTAGACTAACAATTGGTAAACACTTTTTCCTTTAGAGTTGACACGATTTACATTATAACCGCGTGCCACAACTGCAGCCTGGCTCTGTGTAGGCTCAACCAACACCTTATTAAATGTGTGTTTCATTCCGCGAGCATAATACAATAGCACGTCGTGATTACGTTGAAAGTATGTAGCAGCATTCGTCCATTTCCTATATGCCCACACTATCTCATTAAGAAATTTCCCTCCACTGCGCACAAATATGGCATCCATGATCAGCTTGAGATAATGGCTCATGGTGGGATCGCAGTGTAAGTAAATACTGCCGGTCGGTTTGAGAATACGGTGCATTTCTAGCAGACGCGCCGCCATATATACCAAATAAGATTTGGCGCTGTCGGTCATGGTGGCGAGCAGAACGCGATTTAACTCCGGGTACTTAATCGAGATCAAGTTTATCCATTCAACATCAATGTCGGACAGCGACCATGTATCCTTAAACTCTGCTCCAGCGGCCTCAGATCCTATAGGCGCAGCGTAATTCGCATTGCTGTTAAACGGCGGGTCGAAGCAAATTAGATCAACACTCTCGGAGTTCATGCCACGCATTATCGGCAAATTGTCGCCCTTCCATACAGTCTGATTTGCAAAGTTCGGCTCTGCCATTTCTTTGCCAATCCTCTCCCGCGCCCCTTATCGGCAGGCGGGGTCCTTTGCCAATAGATTCATTGCCTCAGCGATCAGCGATCAAATAAAGGTCGCAATAATCCTCTGAGCATCGTAGATATTGGTCTTGCGATTGAACTTCTTCTCGATAGGCGTCATGTCGCTGCCTACCCAAATCTTGAGGTCGGCTTCCATGTCCAGGTGGCCCGACGATTCGATGCTGAACTTGGTGATCTTGCCATAGGGAATGGACAGGTATTCACGCTTGCGGCCCGTAAAGCCCTGCACATCAATCATGATGATGCGCTTGCTGGTGAAAATGATGAGATCGCGGACAACCTGGAAGCCGGCGTGAATCGCTTCTTCCGGCGCCAGCAGCTTGTCGTAATCCTGAGCCAACTTGTCGACATCCACATTGCCGGAGATGCCCATCAGCCGAGTTATCATGCCGTTTCCCCCCCCCTCAGTCAGCGCCAGCTCTATGCAGCCTATTCCCGGCTAAGCCTCGCTGGGCGCTGCCTCAGCCTCGCCATCGCCCTGGCCAAAGGTGATATCCACTTCCAGGCCGAAGGCGGTTGATATTGCTTCCGGTATGGCGACCGTGCTGTTTTCGTTGTCGCAGTCGGATTGCTCGCCCTGCGTACACAGGTAAGCCACGATAGCGTAGAGTTGCTCCGCGCTCATCTTGTTGGCGTCGCTTTGGTCGGGACCGAATTGCGCCATCTGCTCGTTATATCCGGGCACGACGAATGCCTGCGCGTTCCATACCGAGGTCGCGATGTATTCTTCGGCTGATTGCCCGGCGACGCGCTCCCCGGCGCGGTCGGCGATGCCGTTCATCGAGGGGCCGGTGCGGCTGCTCCAGCCCAGGCTGTCGAGCGTGTGGCAGCTGTTGCAGATGTATTCCTGTATGACAATTTCGCCGCGCAAGACGGGGTCAGCCGGCGGATTCAGAATAGCGTGGATGGCCGGCTCGTAGAATTGCGCCAAAAATTGCGCTTCGTCCTCATAGACAATCACCGTGCCGCGCATCCGCCCGTGCCCGTCGCCACAGAGCTCGGCACAGACAATCGGATATTCCGCCGGGTATTCGACGCCCTCGACGCGCACCGGCGTAAAACGTATCTCGGTGGGGCGGCCGCCGGCTTCAGGGTCGCCTGGCAGCAGGTCTTGCTTGACGCGCATCGCCGGCACCCAGTAGGAATGGATGACATCCTGGGTGCGCAGCTCCAAATCCACATTCTGGCCGATATAGGTGTGCAGCTTGTCGCCGCTGTTGATGACAATGGGCGCGCCTTCCGGGTTGAGCCGGCTGGTCTCGTAATTGTGCGTCCAGGCGTAACGCGCGCCGGTCACACGGATGACGGTTTCTTCGCCGTTAATCATGTTGACGGCCGCTTTGGGCTCGGAGTTTTGATTCCAGACGTTAAAGCTAATCACAGCCAGGTAGACGACGACCAAAGCCGGGATGATCGTCCAGACGACCTCGAGCAAGGGATTGCCGTGATACGTGGGTCCATCGCCGCGATCGTCGTCGCGGGCGCGGAAGAATATGACCGAAATCAGCAGCATGCCCTGGATCAAGAAAAATACCACGCCGCCGATGATGACCAGGATGTAGAAGAGTTCGTCAACGCTCTTGGATTCCGCAGAGGCTTGCGCCGGCAGCACCTGGGGCACAAATGTCGTGAACCAGTTGATGCCGATGACGCTCACCAGCAGAAAGACGGCGGCGACGACCACAGCGGCCGGGCTTATCGACGGGATGTTGGAACGGTTATTTTCCATACGGGATCACCACCTGCGTTTCACAGCCGCGACCTGATCATTGTCCTGCAATTGCTGACGATATGCTTATGTTCCCGCGCAACTCACGAGCCACAAGATACAATCCGACAGCGCGTTTGTTCAATTTGTCACAATTCTAGCGAATGGGCGCTGTTATTTCAAGCGGATGTCTGGGGTAGTGTATCGAATTCGGTTGAAAATATATTCACCACAAAGACACAAAGGCACAAAGGCACAAAGCACACAAAGAATATGGCATATCTCGATTAAGTTTCTCGGTGCTCTCGCATTTCTCGCCGGGCAATCGCATCAATATCCTTAAATGACGAATTTATTTTCAAACTAACAAATTGTAGGGGCGAGCCTTGGCTCGCCCATGAAATTAGGCGAAAATCGTGGGCGATTGACCCACTGTGTCTACGCACGGCACAGGGTCGCGTAGGCACTGACCGTCAATCGCCCCTGCATTGAGTCCTATATTGGAATATTTTCGGATAATTCTCGGAGTTCTTGGCGCATATATGTTGAAAATATTTTGATGCGATTGCCGCCGCCACTGTGTCGGTCTGCCGGCCTGCGTTATCATTAGAAGACAGGGGAGTAGACAGGTGTTTTCAGCGGAGGGGGAGGGCGCAATCGCTTTGGACAAGACAAACGACAATGCTTCCATCGTGTTTCGGCTTACCACCATTGGGCTGGCTGTGCCGGCCCTGCTGCTGGTTGTCGTGTCGCTCTTCGCCATCCAGGAGATGCTCTTGATATTGGCGGCGCCGGCGATTGCCAGCAGCGCGGCCGACCCCGTGCGCGGCAGCTATGCGCTGGTGACATTGCGCAATCTCTGGCTGATCTTTGGCGGCATGTTCGCGCTGGGGCTGATCATTTTCAGCCTCGACCGCTTGATCAAACATAGCGACAAGAAGCGCACCCGCCGCTATTTCCTGCGCCTGCTGCTTGTCGAGCTGGTCATAATCAGCGCGCAACTCGTGATCGCGGGCTGAGTCAGCGCGAACGAAAGTAATAATACTCGAGTATGCGGCGCGTTAAAGGCGCGGCGACGCTCGAGCCTTCGCCGGCATTTTCCACCATGGTGGCGATGACAATCTGCGGTTCCTTGGCCGGCGCGTAGGCGATGAACCAGCTATGCGGCAGCTTGTCTTCGCCCGGCACTTGCGCCGTGCCCGTCTTGCCGCAGACGCCCACATCCAGCAGTGGCGAGCCGCGAAATTGATGCGAGGCGGTGCCGCTGTAACTGGTGGTGACATCGCACATGCCGCGGCGGATGATGGCGAGGTTCTGCGGGTCGATGCCGGTCGCGCGCATGACATCGCGCCGGGCGACCGGGCTGCGTTGATCGAGGATGCCGCGCTCCCGCGCCAAATGCGGCCGCAGTAAATAGCCGCCGTTGGCTATGGTGGCGTACAAGCGCGCCATTTGCAGCGGCGTGGCTTGCACTTCGCCTTGACCGATAGACAAATTAACGGCATGCGAGTAAGACCAGGGCAAGCCGGTAACCCGCTCGACATTGTCCGGCGTCGGGATGTTCCCGGCTGATTCAGGAATCTGGTTGATGCTGGTCGGCTGGCTAAGACCCAGCAGCAGCGCATAAGACGGCAGCGCCCAGGGATCTTTGGCGTTCAAGCGGAAGCCGGCTTCGTAGAAGAAGGGATTGCAGCTGTTGGCGATGCCGCTCTGAACCGACATGATGCCGTGCCCGCTGGCCAGCCAGTCATAGCGAACATCGCCGCCATAGGACCAACTGCCGATGCAATGGTAGCGGCTGTCCTCGTCGTAGATCCCGCTCTCCAGCGCGGCGATGGCGGTCAAGCCTTTCATCACCGAGCCGGTCACATAAGCGCCCTGGGATACGCGGTTGATCTGCGGGCTGCGATCGTCTTCCAGCAGCTCGCTTATGCCCGCGGCCGCGGTTTCCCTCCCGATGGCGGGGAAGGGGTTGAAGATGTTGGCGTCATAAGTCGGCTGGCTGACCAGCGCCAGGATTTCCCCGTTGGTCACATCCATGAGCACGACCGCCGCGCCCTGGGAATTCTCCGCCAGGTCCTCGTCCTCATAGAGCTCTTGCACCAGGCTCAGCGTAGCGCGCTGCAAATCGGCGTCAATAGTCAGCCAGAGGCTCTCCGGTATCTGGGAGCGGACTTCCGCAAGCACGCGCAGGCGGCGACCATCCGCGCCCACCAGGGAAAGCCGCCCGCCGGGACGCCCGCCCAGGATGTCGTTCATGCTAGCTTCAATGCCGGCTTTGCCGATGATGGTCTCGGCATTAAAGCCAATGGCTTCCAGCTCGGGTATCTGGTCGGCGTCCGGGTAACCTACGTGGCCGAGGACATGCGGCATCAGCCAGCCGTCGCTATATCGGCGCGTCGCCTGCTGCTGGAAATCCGCGCCGCAATCCGTCCGCAGGCGGTCGCTGGTTTCGATATAGGGCGTGGCTTCGAGGATGCCGGCGTCGACTATCCAGTCCGCGCGGGAGCGTACATCAAAGAGGTCGACAAAATACTCGACCGATTGGCCGATAGCCTGCGACAGAGAGCGGAAACAAGCCTCGCGATCCGGAACGCGCCGATTATCGACCAGCACACGCACCACGCGGCCGTTCTGATCAGCCAATATCTTGCCATGACGGTCGTAGATATTGGCGCGGCTGGGGATCTGCTCTTCGAATATCAAGCGCGCGCCCTGGCCCATCTCGGCGAAGATAGCGGCGGGCGACCAGGCGATGCGCCAGTCGTTCGCTTGCGGATCGAATGCCAGATGAAGCAAGCGGTCCGGGTCAGTGAATTCCCCCAGTATGCGCGAGTGAAAGGTCAGCGCGTATTGAAAGCTCAGTATCCGGTCCTGTCCCGTCAGGCTCAGCGGACGATATTCAATCGCCTCCAGCGTCATCTGGCGCTGTGCATTCTGATAGAGCGCGCTGAACTCCTCGAAGGCAGTCAGCTCGCGGTTACGGAAGGTGAGCAGGTCGTGCATCTGTCGCAAGTCGCCCTGCTGCCAGGCATCAAGAAACTGATGCGCGACTTCACCGGCGGCTTCCAATTGGCCCGCCGCGCCGCGACTCGGCCGCGCCGTTGGGATAGTCTCAGAGCCCGCTTCTGCAAGCGGTCCGCTCTGGCGGCAGCCGCTCAGCGCGAGCAAGCAAAGAAAGCAGACTGTGACGAATCGGCGCATTGCGACCTGGAACGACTTGACGAGGTTAAGCCTTTATTATAGATGGATTGTGAATCTGCGACGCGGCTGCGGCAGGGAAAATGAGACCTGGCAGTCGTTAGGGCTTAAGCGCTTGAACGCTGAGTTCGGCGATGAGGAGGCGGTCGTAGCGCGCGCCTGTTGCCGTCATTCCAGGTGGAGAATATATTGGGGGCGTGCCGCGCCGCTGGCGATCACTGGCGCTCCAGCCAGCTATCCAGCCTGAAGCTGACCCGCCGTGGGTCACCCTTGCCGATGAATTCCGCCAGATTCCGATCTTCCTGTCCGCCAAATCTGCCCGAAAGGTCAAAGCGGTCGGGATTGACCCAGACCTCAAAGGTATGGCCGTAGCGCAGGGCTTCGAAATAGCTAATGCTGTAAGCGGACAAATCGGCGCTGCAGGGTCCGCCATCGACAGGGCAGCCAAGCAGATCGTCGTGGCTGTCGAACAGGATGCTCTCCGCATTGACGCGGATTCCTGTGGGTTCGTCAACGATATAGAAATCTTCCGCGACATCATGGACCTGCCAGAACTGAATATCTGGATTGAAGACTTCCAGGACGGTGTGCTGCGAAATCCAGCCCGTTCCCGACTTGTACAAAAAGATGAGTCGACTCTCGATGCCCAATTCTTTAAGAATGGTCAACATGGCGGTGGAGCGGCCGTCGCAGAGCAGGCGCGGCATTTCCGCTGTTTCTCCCAGCGAATGCGCGTACATGAGTTCGACCGCGTCGCTGTAGTCCGCCGAATAGGAGAGCTGCTCGTTGGTCTTGCTATTTTGGTGGACAAACAGGTGGACAGCGTCTATCAATTGCGACGCGCTCAAGCCTAGTTCGTTGAATTGCCGGGCAGTGGCGGACATCTCGTCGTAGGGCTTCGCCAGCAGGCTCGGCCGCCGCAGGCGCTGCAACTCGCCGATTTCGCTCCATTCGCTGCCCATAGCTTGGTAGCGGCCCCCGGCGCTCAGGCTGACCACGCCGACTTGCCAGTAGAATTTGCCGAAGTCCAGGCTGTAACTGTCGATGATCTCAGCGACAGGCGCCAGGCTTTCAACCGTCCAGACTTCATGCGGCGCGCGCTCTTCCGCCCAGACCCGCAGCGCGTAGACTTGGTTCTCGGCCAGCCCAGGCGGCCAAGACCAAGACAGCGAGATCTTCGAGTCTACAAATTCGCTGCCGCTAACCGGCGAAACAAGTATCGGCGCTGGCTGTGACTGTGGCGCCGGGCTTTGCATCGCCGTCAGGACTTGGCCAGGCGCTTGCAGGAAGCTGCCAATGGCGAATCCTGCGCCGCCGATGGCGACGACAAATGCCGCAGCCAGAATCAAAGCCCGCCAACTCATGTCTTCCTCCCGGCTGGATGTAGCGGCTTGCGCCAGCGATACCAACTCGCGGCGACGCCGAGACCTGTGTCATAGCCGCGCTGCTCCCAATATAGCTCAAGTGTGGAGCCGAAGAGTCGTTCAACTTGCCGCGGCGTCCAGCCCACGCTTGAATCAGGCCGCGGGTGGCTGGCGTAGAGCATGAAGTCGCCGCCTGCCCGCAGCTGCTCAGCGATGCCCCGCGCGTAGGCGGCATTGTCGGCTTTGGCGATGCTGTGCCCGCAGCCGATGTCGATGATGAGATCGTAGGGCGGCCGCAATTCGCGCAGGCTGTCCAGGCGGGTGACATCTCCGCGGACCAGCCGAAAGGAGTCGGGCGGGAAATCGGCCAGCTTCTCGCCGGCCAGCGCCAGCGCGCGCGCCACGAAATCGACGCCGTCAGCGCGCCAGCCCGTTAGCAGCAAGTCTCGCAGCACGGCGCCTGTGCCGCAGCCCAAGTCCAGCGCGGCGCCGGGCGGCCGCTCCGCCAATATGTCGCGGATCTCCGGCGGTGTGATGCCGCTGTCCCAAGGCATGTCGCCTTTGGCATAGCGCTCGCTGAACATCTGGTAGCGATTTTCGGTCATATCGAATATCTCAAGCGGTCCTCACGTAATCGGCACCATGTGTATCACGGTGACGCCGGCGCCGCCTTCGTTCTGCAGGCCCTGCGTGACTTTGCTGACCAGGGCGTGATCTTTCAGATACATGCGCACCGCTTGCCTCAAGCGGCCCGTGCCTTTGCCATGCACGATCCGCCCGAAAGGCAGCCCCGAATTATAAGCGGCGTTGATGTAGCGGTCGAGGATCTCCAGCGCTTCCTCCACCCGTTGGCCGCGGATGTCCAGCTCCATGCCCGGCGACTTGGCTGGCGGCGGCGGCGGATCCGACGGCTCGTACTGACGGACGTGCCCGCGCTCGGCGGAGCGTCTTTCGCTGCGATTGCGGCGGCGCATATCGCCGTACCTGGCGCGAACCCGCAAAGTGCCGACCTGCACTTGGGCTTCTTTCTCGTCCAGCTCGGCGATGACGCCCTCGGCGTTCAGCGTGTCGAGGAAAACGGTGTCGCCGATTCGCGGCAGCCAGTCGACATCGTCCAACTGCTGCACTTCTTCGGCATCGTCGAGCGGCGCGTTCGTCCAGCTGGCCATCTTTTCGGCGGCGGCTTTCAGCGCGTTCAGCGTCTCCGCGGGCATGCCGGCCGAGCGCAATTCGTTGCGCATCTTACGCAGTTGCTGATTGAAATCGGACAGGTCTTCTTCGGCATGGCGGCGGGCGGCGCGGATGACGTCGCGGCGCTCGTCCTCGATATTGTCCAGCCGCGCTTGCAGGTCGTCCCGCTGCGCCGTCAGCTGCTCGCGCAGATAGACGACCTCATCGTGCTGCAGGCGTGTCTCGGCCCGTGTACGCTGGATCTCGTCCAGCAAGTCATCGGCGGCCAAGTCTTCGGTCGCCACCATGCCGCGGGCGTCGGCCACGATGGCCGCGTCCAGCCCCAGGCGCTCGGCGATGGCCAGCGCGTTGGAGCGGCCCGGCAAACCTACGATCAAGCGGTAGGTCGGCCTTAAGGTCTCCAGGTCGAATTCGACGCTGGCATTGCGCACGCCGGGCGTCTCCACGCCATAAACTTTCAGCTCCGGGTGGTGCGTGGTGACCATAGTTGTGACGCCGCGATTCTTGAAATCATTCAGCAATGCGCGCGCCAAAGCCGAGCCTTCGGTTGGGTCGGTGCCGGCGCCGACTTCGTCCAGAATCACCAGCGAGCGCTTGTCGGCTTGCGCCAGAATGTCGATGATATTGGTCATGTGCGAGGAGAAAGTGGACAGCGATTGCTCGATGCTCTGCTCGTCGCCGATATCGGCAAAGACGCCCTGAAACACCGACAGCTCGGCTTCGTCCGCCGGGATGTGCAAGCCGCATTGCGCCATCAACAGCATCAGCCCGACGGTCTTCAGCGCCACCGTCTTGCCGCCGGTATTGGGCCCAGTCACCACCATGACCCAGCTGTCGTTGTCAAAGTGCAGATCCAGCGGCACGACCTTACCAGTACCCTCAAGCAGGGGGTGACGCGCGCCTTTGAGGGTGATGGTTGATCCAGGATGCGCGGCTGCCGCGGGGCCCGGGTCGATTTCCGTCATGCGCGGCTGAATGCAACTGCGCTCCAGGGCATAGCGCGCTTTGGCGAAGGTCAGATCGAGGTAGCCCAGCAGCTGCACCGTGCGCACGATGCGCTCGCTCTCGCCGGCGACCTCGTCGGTCAGGTCCGCCAGGATGCGGCGGATCTCCTTCTCCTCGGCCACTTGCAGCTCCCGCCATTTATTATTGAGCTCGACCGTCTCCAGCGGCTCGATGAAGATAGTAGCGCCGGAGGACGACGTGTCGTGCATGATGCCTTTAATCTTGCCTTTGTGCTCGGCTTTGAGCGGGATGACGTAACGCCCGTGCCGCATGGTGACGATGGCTTCTTGCAGTTTGGGCTGGTTGGCTTTGCTGGTGACGATGCGATTTAACTTGTTCTGCAGCCGGTCAAAAGCCACTTTGAGGTCGCGCCGGATGATGGCCAGGCGGGCGCTGGCAGAGTCTTTGATCTCGGCGTTATCGTCGACCGTCTTCTCGATCGAGCGCTGCAATTCGGCGCAGTCTTCAATTTCGTTGGCCAAGTCGGACAGCAAGGGAAAAGAGGCTTTCATCCGCCCCAGGGTGCGCTTCAAGGTTGTGCCGCGCCGCAGCGTGTAGCGTATGTCGAGCAGCGCGCTGGGCTCGACGATGACGCCGCGCAGCGACTTGACCACCGGGTCGCGCACATCGCGGGCGCCGCGCAAGCTGATGTTGGAGCTTTCTTCCAGCAGTGCCACCGCCTCGGCCGTCTCGCGCTGCCAAAGCTGGACTTCTTCCAGCTCGGTCGAGGGGTATAGCTCGATGGCGAACTCTTCGCCGGCGCCGAAGGTGGTGTAAGACGACAAGTCCTGCAAGATCTTATGCAGTTCCAGGGTGCTGATTGTCTTCTCGCTTATCATGCCCATTCACGCTCGTTCAGGCTTTTAGCGGAGTCCCGCAGATGCGACTGCCATTGTAAGGCAGGGCTTAAGCTGGCTCAAGTGGCGATGCCCAGCTGGCGCAGGCGGTCTACAGCGCGGATCAAGTATTGTGTCTCGATGGCGCGCTGGCGCGGTCCGTAGTGCATATCGACGGGAAAGTCGGGGTCGCGCGGCGGCGAGGGGTGCGCGACGATCTCGACCGTGCCCTCCAAGCCGGCGATGCGCGCGCAGAATTCCTCCAGCGGGCGGGAGACCTGGCTCTGTATCGCTGTCATGTAATCGGGCATGGCGAAGGCGCAATTCTCGCTTTTGCGCTGGGCGCGCTGCCAGGGGTTGCGCGGCGACAAGCTGGCGCGAAAATCGTGCCCGCGCACCCAGTCCACCTGATAGCGCTCAGCCAGTTCATGCACGATGCGGCGCAGCAGCGGGATGGCGTGAAAATGATGATGCGACGAGATGTGCCGCGGCCGCAGACCGACATCGACGAAGCGGCGCATTTGCGCGTCCAGTTCCTGGCGGATCCAGTCTATCGCCCCGGCGCTGATAAAGTGCGAACGAATATACAAGCTGATATTGCTGCGGAAGCTGAAGTCTTCGTTCAGCAGATGCGGATGGCGCCCCTCGGTGACCGGATGGCCGTCGGTCAGCGCCAGATGGATGCCGAGGTCCAACTCCGGGCAATCGCGCAGCAAATCCAGCGCGTGGCGATGCGCCGGAAAGTTGGTCATCACGCTGGCGGCGGTGACATAGCCCTGCCGGTGCAAGTCGTAGATCGACTGATTGATGCCTTGGGAAAGCCCGCAGTCGTCCGCGGTGATGATCAGTCTGGGCATGGGCTGGCAGCGCGGCGCTCCGCCCAAGAAGCGGCGAAATTCGACAAGACCTGTCGCTGTTTGCGCGTCGGGTTGATAAAAGGCCGCGCCTGTCGAATGCGCTGCAGCGCCTCTTCGGGCTCGAGCCCGGTAGAGATAAGGTATGCCGCCGTCATGGTGGGCGCGCGCCCGCAGCCGACGGCGCAATGCACGTAGACCTTGCCGCCGCGCTCGATTTCCGCGCTGATGAATTCCACGCCTCGCGTCAGATCGTCGACGCTGGGCGGCGTGTTGTCGACCGTCGCCAACTGCAAGTGGCGCTGGCCGGCGATACCCTTGTCGATATCGCTGTGCTGGCGGCGCATATTGACCACGGCGGTGATGCCGTATTCGAGCATGCGCCGGTAGCCGCGCTGATAGTAGTGCTGCCCGCCGACCAGGAGATTGGGGCTGACTGCGCTCAATGCCCAGATGGGCGAACCAAGTACCCGCCGATGCAGCACGTCAACCCAGCGCAGGGTGATGGCGCGCGGTCCCGTCTTCAAGTGTCCCCCCAGCCGCAGCAAGGGGTTGGGCGGCTTCTGCTTGCGTATCATGCCGAGATTATAACACAGCGGACTGCTGGTCATGGCGCGCTTCCTGTCGACAGCGCCTATGTGCCGTCTCTTGCGCTCATTCTCGTTAAATCAGCCCAATTCCCTTTTGCTATAATTTGCCAATCCGTAGGGGCGACCTACCAGTCGTCGACGGGCGAGCCGGTGGGGCGCGTAGACACTGCCCGTCGCTCTCCCCTACATTTTCAGAGTCTTTTGGTTTTCGAGATCCAATGGATTCGCTGCAATCGCCCCGGCAAAATCACCTTTTCTTTGTGTCCTTTGTGTCTTTGTGCCTTTGTGGTGAATTAGGATTTCCGCCGACTGCGCTCCACTTCCGGTCACGGTCGCCGCTCGCAAGCGCACTGCCTTTGTGATACCTTATAGGACTACTTTTGCCTAAGGAAATGACAACGATGGAACATCTGGCGCAGCAGGCCGCGCCGCTGCTCACACATCCCGTGATTCTCAGCGTCCGCCGCAACCATGGCTTGGAGCACGCTACGATTCATATCCTGAATCGCCGGCGTTACAAGCTGTCCGGGCGCAGCAGCGGGGGCGGTTTTGTGCTGCTGGGCGATGTGCCCACCGAGCAGGTCGAGAGCGCCGTGCAAGAAGCGTTGCAGCGCCTCAAGGCGGGCGAGAGCGGGCTGGCGGTGCATCCCAATTGCGGCACCAACCTGGTTGCGACCGGCTTGCTTGCGACTAGCCTGGCTTTCATCGGTTTCGCCGGCCGCGGCTGGCGCAGCGCTTGGCAACGTTTCCCGACGATGATGCTCCTGATGATGGCGGTGTCCATGTTTTCGACGCCGCTGGGAATGAACTTGCAGCGTTATTTCACCACCGAGGGCGACATCGGCGACATGGAGCTGGTCAGCGTCACGCGCGAAACCAGGCAGCTGCCGCTCTGGAGCCAGCCGCTGACCCTGCATCGCATCGTGACGGCGCAGGGCTAAGGGCTGATGAGCGCAGCCCCGCGATTCTACATCTTCCACGGCGATGACCTCATCAGCCGCGATGAAGCCCTGGCGCGTATGCGGGGAGCCATGGGCGATGACGGCGACCTCAACCGCTCCGAATTTGACGGCGCGGTCACGCCTGTGCCGGAGGTGCTGGCGGCCGTAAAATCGCTGCCTTTCTTGGCCGATAAAAGGCTAGTGATCGTCCGCGGTTTGATTAGCCACATCACGCGCCGCGGCGCCGGAGAAGTGGGCAAAACGGCGAGAGATCGCTTGATCGCCGAGCTGGACGAGCTGCCGGCGTTCGCCCGTCTGGTGCTGGTGGAAGACAGCCTGCTGAGCGAAAAAAACCGCCTGCTCAAAGCCGCGAAGTCAATGAAGAATGGCTACATCCGCGCCTTCGGCAAGCCGCAGAATCTGACGCGCTGGATCAGCGTCCGCGCCCAGCACGAATACGCTGCCGAAATTACACCGCAAGCCGCCGACGCCATCGCCTCCGTCGTCAACGACGACCTGCTGCGCGCCGATAACGAGCTTTTTAAGTTGGCGGCTTATGTCAATGACGAGCGGCCCATCAGTGTGGAAGACGTGGCCGCGCTGACGCCCTATGTGCGCGAAGCCAATGTCTTTGAAATGGTCGACGCGCTGGCGGCCGGCAATGGCGCGCTGGCGCTGGCGTTGATCCAGCAGGCGCTGATTGATGATCCCAAAGACAACGGCTTTCGCCTCTTCATGCTGATCGTGCGGCAATTCCGCCTGCTGCTGATGACGCTCGATCACATCACGCAGGGCGGCGCAGCGCAGGGGCCCGCCATCGCCAAAGCCTTGGGCGTGCATCCCTACGTGGCGGGCAAATTGGCGCGGCAGGCGCGGCGCTTCCACACCGAGCAGCTGGATGCCATCCTCAAACGCTTGCAGCGCTACGATCAAGACATGAAAACCGGCCGAATCCAGCCGCGGCTGGCGCTCGACCTGCTGGTGGCTAGCCTCAACAACGAAGAACCACGACCTACTTCATAAGTGACAAGGACAAAACTCATGACTCATGACGAGCATACGCGCATCGAAGACGAAACGCCGGTGGACCCGCAGGAATTGGTCGACAGTCTGCTGCGCTGGCGCGACGAATTAACCGACATGCTGGAACAGCTGCCGACCGACGCCTTCGAGCGGCTGGTCCTGCAGTTGCTGGCAAAAGACGGCGTCAGCGATATCGACGTGGGCCACGCCAACGACACCATCGAGGGCACGGGCGTCTTCGGCGGCGGCGGATTCCTCTCTTTCCGCGTGTCCTTCCGCTGCATCCGCGGCGGCAAGCGCATCAGCTCGGCCGAGGTCGACGACTTCCGGCGCGGCGTGATGCTGGGGCGGGCGGACAAAGGCTTGCTGATCACCACCGGCAAGTTCACGCAGGAAGCTGTGCTCAAGGCGGCCAGCGACCGCGCGCCCGAGATTCGCCTGATTGACGGCGAGGAACTGGTGGGTAAGTTGAAGGAGCTGCAGCTGGGCCTGCGCACGGAGCGGGTCATGGTCGAGAAGGTCATCATCGAGACGGCCTGGTTCGGGGAGTTGTAGGCAACTTGACATTTTGTCCGGCGAATGAATCTTTGTGGTTAGGGGTACTGGTATCTTGAGATGAATGACGAATTCATGCAGTGCGTCATCAGAATGATGCCAAGAATATTGCAGTCATTGAAGCGATTCCAAAGTGCGGCGACTGTAGAGGAGGTATTAGATGACTTACGTCATGCTGCCAGTTCAAACGACGAAGATTTGGAGGATGATCTAAGCATTTGGGACGTAATCCATGAAACAGCTTTCGCCCACTTGCTACATTATGGATTCATAAGAAGAGGAAAGCATGGACATTGGAGGCTAACACGTTCTGGTGAGAAATCAAAGTGGCCGGAGTGGAGTTACTTGACCGCTTCAATAGCTCATAGAAGCTCTACACAGCTTCGCGAAACCGAATTGCCAGACTATGATGAGTCCTCAGCACAGTCATTAGGACTAGAAGAAATGTCAGAACATAAAGCGCAGAATCACTTACCAGCGGGGAAAGAGTTTGATAATCCTACCTTGACTGCCTTGCACAATCTGAATGGATCGGCTTCAAACCATCAGATTTACGAAGAAGTGATTCGGATAATGGGATTGAGTGAAAGCCAGTGTGCTATCCCACATAAGACATCGATTTCTTTAGTAACAAATCGCATACAGTGGTCGCTGTACCACCTAAAGTATGCAGAGTATTTGCGAAGTCCAAGTCGCGCAGTTTATGAACTGACGGAAAAAGGTAATTCGACCGAGGTTGTTGACGCCGACTATGTAAGGAAGTTGTCTAAAGCGAAACAAGATCAACGTAAACTTGAAAAGAATATGAAAGCGTCCCGAGAATTTGATTCTGATTCTAATCCGTCGATTCAAATATCGGAAGCTGAAACTACAGGCAAGGTCGAAAAGGTGGGTGCCCAGGCAACTTCCAGCCCTCCACGACCTCAATCAACCCTAGTCGTACAGTTAGACGATCTAATCCAAAGTCACACCGACTGGCAAACTGAACTGTTTGACATTTTGCACCAATTGAGTCCCGCGACTTTTGAACGATTCATCAAACTCATTTTCGGTTCAGAAGGCATTGATAAAGTCGAACTTGTCGACTCAAATAGTGATGGTGACATTTCGGGTACGATGGCTAGTACCGGCTTCTTGACTTTCCGTGTCTCGTTTAAATTCCTACGCGGCAGCGGCCTTATAGGAATGCGTGATGTAGAAGATTTTCGTCGTTCAGTGCGGGCTAGCCATTCCGACAAAGGCTTGTTAATCACCACAGGCGGATTCACGCAAGAAGCCAGGCGCGAGTCCGAGCGCGGCACAATTCCCGCCATTGAGCTGATCGACGGGCAGCAATTCATCGAGAAGCTCAGGGAAAAGTCGCTTGGCGTCACGACGCGACAAGTCGTCGTCGAGCAAGTGGTCATTGACCCCGACTTCTTCGCCAACATCTGACCGCCTCACTTCAAGCGCCACGGAATCCCCGCCACCAGCAGCAGCGCCTCATCCGCCGCACCCGCCAGCCGCTGATTCACCCGGCCCAGCATATCGCGATACAGCACCCCCAGCCTCGTCGGCGGCACGACGCCCATACCCACCTCGTTGCTGACCACCAGCCAAGTGGCTTCCGAAGCCGCGTACACATCCAGCAGGCGCTCCACCTCGGCCAGCGCGGCCGCGTTCGCCTCGCGCTGCGTCGCTGATTCCGGCAGCGTCAGCAGCACATTGCTCGTCAACAGCGTGAGGCAGTCCAATATGAGTGTATCGTAGGCGAAAGTACAGTCGGCGATTTGCCGCGCCGTATCCCGCGGCGCTTCCAGCGTATGCCATTCTGAGGGACGGCTGCTGCGATGATCGGCGATCCGCTGGCGCATGTCGGCGTCATTCGGCTCGGCTGTGGCCACGAAGAGCACACGTTCGCCCTGCTGCCGCGCCCAGGTCTCGGCGTAATGGCTTTTGCCGCTGCGCGCGCCGCCCAGCAGGAATATCAGCCGCTTAGCCATAGATAAGCGCTAATGCCAGCAGACAGAGCAGCTCGGTCAGTTCGCAGATTGCGCCGTAGACATCGCCGCTGAGCCCGCCGCCCAGCCGCCGCGCCGCCCAACGGCCGAATACGCCGGCGAAAACGCAGCTGCCCAGCGCCAGCGCCAGTAGCTCGACCTGAGTGAGCAGGATGACGACCCAAACGGCGGCCAAAATCACATGCCGGCGCGCCAGCCCATCGCGGAAGGTCGCGGCCATGCCGTTGTCTCTGGCGGCGGGAAAGGCGTAGACGACCAGGACCATTGCCCAGCGCCCAAGCACCGGCGCCAGCACCAGCATCTCGGCGGGAGCGGCGCGGATGGCCAGCCACTTGCCTAGCAGCAGCAGCACGGTTCCAGCCACCGCCCACATGCCGGCGCGCGGATCGCGCATGATGCGGCGGCGTTCGCCCGGATCGACCACCGCCAGCAGCCCGTCGCAGCTGTCGCCGAAGCCATCCAGGTGCAATCCGCCGCTGATAAGGACCCAGGCTAGCAGAATCAGAAAGGCGCTGAGCTCGCGGTCGAAGGGCGAATAGGCGGCGATGGCGCCCAGCAGCGCGCCGATGCACAAGCCGACCAGCGGAAACCAAGCGACGGACCAGCCGCGACGGCGCCCGCTCGGGCTGCCCAGGGGCAGAATCGTCAGGAAGGAGAACGCCGCGCGAATATCCGCCAGCATCAGCTTGGTCTCCTTCACTTGACTCATTTTAATGATACTCGCCCAAGCCCCGCTTGCATACACGTCGGAAACCGTAGGGGCTAGCCTTGGCTCGCCCACCCGGACCCACCTTCGGGATTTATATTTTGAGTGAGCCAAGTTGTGACTTGCAAGCGGCTGTAGTCTGGCTCTCACTTCACTCAAGCCTCTAAGTATCCAAGTCTCTGCTCAGTGTAATGATACCTTGGGCGCGCGCAAAGTGACATCTCAGGGCAATCGCATAAAAATATTTTCACCACAGAGGCGCCGAGAACTCCGAGAATTATCCGAAAATATGCCAAAATAGGACTCAATGTAGGGGCGATTGACGGTCAGTGTCTACGCGACCCTGTGCCGCGCATAGACACTGCGGGTCAATCGCCCACGATTTTGCGCCAAATTTCATGGGCGAGCCACGTGCTCGCCCCTACAATTTGTTAGTTTGATGATAATTTCGTCATATATGTATTTTAATGCGATTACCCTGGGCGCTCAACACGCTAGGTGAAAATGTTATACTCGTGCCTTGCGTCAACCAATGGAGCGCTCATGCCCCTCCTCATATCCATCATCCGCGGCATCAATGTCGGCGGACACAAAATAGTCAAAATGGCGGACTTGCGCGCACTCTATCTGGACTTGGGATTTCATAATCCGCGCACGCTGCTGCAAAGCGGCAATGTCGTATTTGAAGCGGCGGATACCGACCTGGCGGCGGTCGGCGCGTGTATTGAAGCGGGCATCCGCCGACTATTCGGCTTTGAGGCGCAGGCGCTGCTGCGGACGCCTGAGGCTTTTCGGGCAGCGCTGGCGGATCATCCCTTTAGCGCGGAGCAGCTCGAACGTGCCAACCACGCCATGATCGTCTTCCTGTCCGGCGCGCCGGCTGATCGCGCTGTCGCCGCCCTCGCCGCGAATAATCCGGGGCGGGAAGCCATCACCGCCGCTGCCGATGCGCTTTATGTCTTCTACACGGATGGCGTCGCCCGCTCGAAACTGGATACCAAGCGTATCGAGTTGTCGCTGGGCTTGGCGGCCAGCGCTCGCAATTGGAATACCTGCGGGCGCATCTTGAAGCTGCTGCAAGAAATGGAAAGCTAGGGCAGCTGCTCGACGTATCGGCGGGCGTTCTGCCGCAGGCGATTCCAGTCGCGGTCGGCCAGGGCTTCGTTGTTGATCAACGACGAGCCAACGCCCAATGCGAAAGCGCCGTGATCGAGCCAGTCGCGCATATTGTCCAGGCTGACGCCGCCGGTGGGCATCAGGCGCAGGTGCGGCAGCGGCGCCAGCACATCCTTGAAATAGCGCGGGCCCAGGTGGTTGGCGGGGAATACCTTAACCGCGCTCGCGCCCCATTCCCAAGCCTGCTGGATTTCGCTGGGCGTGAAGGCGCCTGGCATCGTCGGCAGGTCCAGCGCATGGCAAGCGTCAATCACCCCGCGCTTGCACACCGGCGAGACGACGAACTGCGCGCCGGCAGCCGCCACACGTTTGACCTGCTCCGCCGTGACGACCGAGCCAGCGCCGATTGCCGCCGAATCTTCGACCAACTGGCGTATATCGGCGATTGTGACGTAGGCGTCTGGGTTGGTCAACGTGAATTCGATGGCGCGGATGCCGCCTTCAATCAAGGCGTCGGTGATGTACTTGGCGGTCGATAGGTCGTCCAGGCGGACGATGGCGACCAATTTATGCTTGGCGACGATTTCAAGAACAGGTTTCATGTTTGCCTTTACGGGGCTGGTCCAATTTAGCGGATCCGCGGCTGGATAGTTTGCTTGGCGCGGCCGTCCAGCCAATGAAGCGTCCCAAGCCAAATATACCAAGCGACCGGCTGTGCCGCAATCCGTCAGTCCGCCTCAAAGAACTGCTCAGGGTCAAATCCCTCCGGCAGGTTATCCAGCCCGATTTCCGCTGCAATCGGCGGCAAGGAGAGCGGGGCGGCCGCGGGAAACGGGGCGGGTGCAGGCGCGAAATTAGCGGGCTCTGTGCCGCGCAGCCGCCTCAGTCGAAGGTTCTGCATAGACTCCAGCGCGACGCCGGCAAGCGCGCCCAATCCCATAAACAGCGCGCCGGCATTAAAGAGGAATCCCACCACCGGCAGCGAGGCGAAGAAGGCCAGCAGCGCTGCGCCGATGAGCACGCTGAGTCGAGGCCTGCGCCGCGCTTGATCGGGGCCCAGGGCGACCTGCAAGACCAAGCGGCCCAAGCCCAAGCCGAAAACGGCGCGCGCGATAAAGATCGCGGTGAAATAGAAAATGCCGATCAGGCCGATATCGACCAGCGCCAGAAACGCGCCCAAGACCAGCGCCACCCCGTTCAAATGCAGCGCCAGCGGCAGCAATAGCACGATGGTTGTGACAATTAGCAGGATGAGAACGACGGGGAAGGAAATGATGAAGAGCAGCATGCCGATGACAAAGCTGCGCGCGGGCCGGCCCCTCAAATAAGACAGGGGGCGCTGGAACTGCTTCCTGGCCAGAGCCAAACCCAGCAGACCGGCTGTCAGCAGCACGGTCAGATCGCGGCTGAATCGGTCGTAAAATCTCGAGCCCAAGCCCTGCTGCGGCAAGTCGGGTATCAGCACGGGAGTCGTAGAATGGTATTCGATCTGGCCGTCTACGCGGCCCTCAATGATGGCTTCTGCGGGTCCAAAATATTCCAGGCGCCCGCTGACGCGCCCACGTGGCGCAATCGTGAGGCCGGGCGGCGCCGCCGAGAATTCGATATCCAGCGGCAGCAGCAAGGTCTCCAGATCAGCAGCATCGGTTTCCGGATTGCCGACCGTCGCGTATACATCGCCCTGAACCCGATTGCTGAGCACGAAGGCTGAGCCCCAGTAACTGAACTCGTCATCGACCCTGCCCTGGACCAGCGCTTGGTAGCCAACGCCGGTGACGGGACCCCCGACACTCGTATGCTCGGCGAAGGCGGCCGATAGCGCGGCGAAGATCAGTTGTCCCGCTACCGGGCGATGCGGCTGGGCGGCGGGCGCGTCCAGGTGCAGCATCAGACCGACATAATGCAGATCGCCGTGGATGACGCCGCTTTGCTCCAGCGTCAAGCCGGCCAGGTACACATTTTTGCCGATTTCGCCGCTGATGGTGGCGCGCAAGCTGATGCCGATCAGATTGCCCTCGACCCGGCCGGCGATGCTCAGGTTCTGGCAGAAGATGAAAAGTGTGCCTTTGACGACGGCGTCGGCGGGAATCGCGCAATTTTCACCCTGCCGCAACTCACGCGCAAATACAACGCCTGTCGCGAGCAGGCTTATGAATGTGGCAAGCAGCGTCAGGCGCAGCGCTTTGCGCATGGGTATCGGCCTCGCGCGGACTCTTTCATGCTCATTATAGTCGAGTTGGCCGAAGATTCTCGCTCAGCCGCGCGGCTCAGCAGTAGTTCCAAGTTAGTCCTGCGAATTTTGCCAGAGCAACGATCTGTAGGGGCGACAGCCCGAAACACGAGTCGCAGCGGAAGCGGGCGACCAGATTGGTCGCCCCTACACGGCGCGCTTCTTAGGATGACTTTCTTGGTTCTACTGAGAGCACAGAGAAAAGACTATCACTAAATGATATTGTGAAATTGCACTTCAATTTTGAACCCTGTGATAAGTTATTTTCCCATTTGTAGGTCGATTCTAGAGGAGTTCTGCCCCGATCAAGCTATATCTCTGTGTTCTCGGCGCCTCTTTGGTGAATAATATATTATGCGATTTCCCTCGCGGCTCAGTAGGCGGACTCGGGCGGCGGCACAGACGGGTCATGCTCCGGGTTCATGGGCGTCCATAGCGGGTACAAGAGCTGATGGTCGGGCCAATCGTAGCGCGGACGTAGAGCCACGATGCGCCCGCCGGTGATGCTGATGTAGATCCAACCTTCCGGGCTGACGGCCACCGCCAGCGGCTGCTGCGGATATATGCCAAAGCCCAGCTCGTTGAGGTGAATGAACTGCTGCCAATAAAGCGCTTGGCCGCGATAGGGGATGTAAGCCTGCCGCCCGCTCTCATAGGCAAATGGGAAAATAATCGTGGAACCCAGCGGCTCGTCATTGTCGTCGAAGGCTATCATGATGACTTTGTAGCCGACAAAGTCGACTTGGCTGGGCTCGCCGTTGAGCACGACAATCAAGGTGTCTTTTGTGCCGGGCAGCAGATCGTGAGGATAAGCCGCCAGGCTGGTCGGTACCGCGCCCGTGCCGAAGCGCATGGCCGGAGCGATGCTCTCGCTGCAATCGCGACCGCCGCCGTCGATGACATTCGCCGTCTCAGCGCCCAAGCAGTAGGGGAAGCCGTACCAGCCGCCCGCTTGCAGCCGATTGAGCTCGTCCAGCGCATTCCGTTGCTCTTGGCGCGGCGCGCTGTCCAGGGTCCACAGTTGACCGCGATACATGGCGACATCGGCCGGGTTGCGGAAGCCGGAAGCGAATACCTGTCGCCCGCTCCCATCCAGATTCATGCTCAGAATGGCGCCCCGCTCGGCATCGGCGAATTCGCAATTGCCGCAGGGCGCGCCGACAGCCACATAGAGCCGCTCGTCCGCGCCAACGGCCAAGCCCGCTACCGGGAATCCAGTTCCAGTCGGCAAGTCATCGACCAGCGTCGTGACCTGGCCCAGTGCGGAAACCCGATAGATATGCGGACCGCCGGCGACGAATAAGTCCCCCTCGTGATAAGCCAAGCCGTTGGGCTGCGTCAACCCTTTGGCGAAGACGCGCATGTCGTCCGGCAGGCTATCGCCGTCGGTATCGTGGATGGCCATCACCAGGCCGCTCAAGGGGCGCGCAGCGTAGAGTGTGCCATCGGGCGCCGCTTCCAGCGCAGTGAAGGCAAGCGGCTCCAACTGCGGGGCGTTCACCACGTCTTCCGGGCACCAGCGGCGGGTATCGGTATATAGCTCGCCGCGGATGACGGTGGGTCGTTCAGCGCAAAGCGGCAAGTCCGGCTGCGTCAGGCTCGACAGCGGCGCGCACAGCGCAACACAGAGCGCCAGCGCCGACCGCCAGCGTTTTAGTAGCGCAGCGACAGGCATGTCAAGCCGCCATCCATCTTGACGAATTCAGACATATCCAGCGCGATGACAGGGCCGCAATGCCGTTTCGCCGCTTGCAGCGCCTGTGGGCAATCGGCGGCCACAAAGAGCCTGTCATTGACCGGCAGTACATCGGCCGCGTGTGCCTCTTCCGGCGGCAGTGTGATGACTTGCGCCCAGGACAAATCGAAGCCCGTCCGTAGCGCCGGGTCGCGGATCAAGACGCCGGGCGCCAATTCTGTGAGACCGCTCTTCAAATGCAAGACGCCGCTGAAAGGAACCGGCTCAACGCGTATGTCGCCGCAAACCGTGCGCAGCGCCCCACGCAAGGCGCGATAGCCAGCCAGATTGCTGCGCTGGGAGATGCCCACCAGGACGCGGTCGCTGCAGAAAAGCACATCGCCGCCGTCAATGCGGGCAGCGGCCGGCGCGTCGACAATGCGCAGATCGCTCAAATGCGCCTTCAGCGATTCGCCTTCGCCTTGCCGGGAAGCCGCGCCCGACCGGCAATGAAAGGCCAGGTCGCGGAAGATGACAAAAGGGTCTTCCACAAAATGCCCATCGGGGAAGCGCTCGTCGGCCGGCAGTACACTGACGTCCAGCCCGCAGTCGCGCAGCGCGCGGACATAGTTGTGGTACTGCTGCAGCGCCCGGGAGTAATCGGGCGGTCCCAGATGCGTGGCGGTCGTCAGGCCCTCAGCGAAGTTGGCCGCGGGCAGCCGCATCAAAGCGCGCGTGAACCTGGGCAGCAAGTGGGCCATAAATCGGATGCGCCTTCAATTGTCGAACGATTCTAGTGTAGCGGAAAAGTACGCCGTCTCAACCGCTGCGCCAGCGCCAAGTTTTGTAGGGCGCCTGACGGGCAGTGTCTACGCGCCCCTGTGTGTCGCTAGCAAATTCACGGCAACAACATTGGGCGATTCACAGGATCGTTCCTACGATGTCCCATAACTTTACCGATGTCTTTCTTGGAGTTTCCTCTGTGCCTCTGTGCCTCTGTGGCGAAAAATCTTCCTATGTGCCCGTTCGCCCTGCTTTGAGGCGCGGTACAACTTTTGCCGATTCGCCGCTAGAATACAGGCTTAAGGTCACCGTAAGGACGGCGCATGCTGGACGATCAAAAATATGCCTTTGAGGCCGAGGCGCACCGCGAGCAGTTGATTCCCTTGCTCCAGATCATCTTGAGCGCGCCGGGGCGGCTCAGCTCACGCGAGCATCAGCAGTTGATGCGGCGTCATCCCAAACCGGGCGGCGCGGGCTTCTACAGCCTGGCCAATCTGGTCGAGGGCTGGCGCGTATTGGCCGGGCAGGCGGGACTGCCAGCCTACGACGAAGCGCTGCTCTACAAGCTGCGCCGCAAGCCCGTTCGCACCATGTCGGGCGTGACGCCGCTGACCCTGCTGACCAAGCCCTTTCCCTGCCCAGGCACCTGCATCTTCTGCCCCAACGACGTGCGCATGCCCAAGAGTTACCTGGCGGATGAACCCGGCGCGCAGCGGGCTGAGAAAAACGCCTTCGACCCCTACTTGCAAACCTGGATGCGCTTGCGGACTTACCACAACCTGGGCCATTCGACCGAAAAAATCGAAATCATCATCTTGGGCGGCACCTGGTCCTTTTATCCCGAGACCTTCCAGATCTGGTTCGTCAAGCGCATCTTCGACGCCATGCACGACTTCGGCAAGGGCATCGACCAGCGCGCGCAGGTAAGGGCAGCGCTACGCGAGAAGTCGATGTTCACCGGCCTACCCATCAGTGAAGTGACCATAGAGGGCGCGACGATGGCCGCTTCATACAATCAGACGGTGCAGGGGGTCTACGCCGCGGAGATGCGCCGTTCGCGCGGCTTGGCTGACGAGATCGCCGCGGGCCAGCGTCAACGCGGCCCCGCCGATGAATTCGCGACCTGGGACGAATTGGAAGCGGCGCAGCGCGAAAACGAGACGGCCGCCTGTCGCGCTGTCGGCCTGGTCATTGAGACGCGCCCCGACCATATCAGCGCCGAGGAAGTTATCCGCGTACGCCGGCTGGGCTGCACCAAAGTGCAGATCGGCTTCCAGAGTTTGAACGACCGCGTACTGGAACTGAACAAGCGCGGGCATGATGTGGCCGCCACGCGGCGGGCCGTGGCGCTGCTGCGTCAGGCCGGCTTCAAAATCCACGCCCACTGGATGCCCAATCTCTACGGCTCGTCGCCCCGGGCCGACCTGGAAGATTATCAGCGGCTCTTTGACGACCCCGACTTTCGCCCCGACGAACTCAAGATTTATCCCTGCTCGCTGATCGAAAGCGCCGAGCTGATGCAGCAGTATCAAGCCGGCGACTGGCGTCCCTACAGCCATGAAGAACTGCTCGAGCTGCTGGTTGAATGCTTCCAGCGTAGTCCCGAATACTGCCGCCTGACCCGCGTCATTCGCGATATCCCCGGCACCGATATCGTCGATGGCAACAAGGTGACGAACTTCCGCCAGTTGGTTGAGCGCGAGCTGCAGCGGCGCGGGCAGCGCAGTCTTGACATCCGCGCCCGCGAAATCCGCAAGAAAGCGGTGACCGGCGCCGATCTCAAGCTGGACAGCCTGAGTTATGCCTCCAGCATCGGCGAGGAGGTCTTCCTGCAGTACATCACCGACCAGCGCGATATCGCCGGTTTCTTGCGGCTGTCGCTGCCCGTCCCAGCGGACGATCCCTTGCTGGAAGAGCTGCGCGGCTGCGCCATGATCCGCGAGGTGCACGTTTACGGCTTGACGTTGGGCATAGGCGTCACCGGCGAGGGGCGGGCGCAGCATGCCGGCTTGGGTACACGCTTGATCGAGCGGGCGGCTCTCATCGCCGCCGAGCGCGGCTATCAGCGGCTGGCCGTCATTTCGGCCATCGGCACGCGCGAGTACTATCGCAAGCGCGGTTTCGCCGACGGCGCGCTGTATCAGATTCGCGATCTGCGCGAGGCCGCCGGGCAAGCGAGCTCGCGCCTTCCGCAGGAATCTGCGCCCAGGCCCGCCGCGACCCTTCGCTCTGCATCCCCATAGTGGCGACACGCAATCATGCAGCCAATACGAACGATCGATGTCATTCAAGGCCAGAGCAGCCGCAATCAGAGCCTGCGCCTCTTGATGATTCTTATCATCGCCGGCACTTTCCCTTTCTATTGCTTCGCTATCTATTTCATCGGCAGCGCCCCGCTTGACGCGCCCGCCGCCATCCGCGCCTCGGATACGCCCTCGGGTCCCGCGCCGACATTTACCGCCCTGGGCGCAAATTTATTCTTAACGCCTTCCGCGACCAGCGGGCCGCCGCCGCTTGCGACCAATACGCCGCTGAGCTTGCCCATCCGCACGCCGATCCAGTTCGTGCCGCCCACGGCGATCCCCGCGCGGACCATCGTGGCGCAGACGGTCGTGAGCCCATCGCCCATCGTCACCGAAGCCCTTGCAACCGCTACCGCCGGACCCGCCGATGCCGACTTTGATGGCGTCGCCGACGCTGCCGACGACTGCCCGGCCGACTATGGTTATGCTGACAATCGAGGCTGCCCTTATAGCGACGACGAAGACCGCGACGGCATCCGCGATGCGGCCGACGCCTGCCCCAACGAGTTCGCGCCCGGCACTGCCCGCGGCTGTCGTGATTTTGACGACGATGGCTTGGACACCGCCGCCGATGAATGCCCGAACGAGGCGGGACCCGCAGCCAATCAGGGCTGCCCGCAGACGGGCGCGGACGGCGGCTGATGCGCGAATAGCAGTATATTGTCGTAAAATATGCAATTCCTAATCGTGCCAGCATGTCATGCAAATTCTTGCCAAAGGCGCTCGCAAGTCACGACTTGGCTCACACAAAATATGAAATCCTATGCTGTGCGCGTAAGGGCGAGTCGCTGGCTCGCCCCTACATATTTCGACAGGCTTCGGCCGGTTTCATATAAATGGGTTCAAAATTGAATTGCAATTTCACACTACCTATAAATGATAGACTTTTTCCGTGCTCTCAGTAAATCCAAGAAAGTCATGCGAAGAAGCGTGCCGTGTAGGGGCGACTGCCAGAAAGCACAAATTTCAGCGGCAGCGGGCGACCAGGATGGTCGCCCCTACAAGGCTAGCTTTATCGCATGACAAACTTGATTTTACTTCTGTGTCTTTGTGGCGAAAAAAATTGAAGCGATTGCCCCGCGCAACGTCGGCCTTCACCTGACGCCGCGGCGATTCTGCGGTATCATTCAGCTGCTAAGACTCACAGCCAGAGGACAAAGCAATGACATTGCTGGACAAAGCCAAGGATATGCAAGAGCAGCTCGTGGCTTGGCGCCGCGACATCCACATGCACCCCGAGCTCGGCTTCGAGGAGCAGCGCACCTCGCGCCTGGTGGCTGAGTCGCTGCGTGAAATGGGCATCGAGATTGAAGTCGGCGTGGCGGAAACCGGTGTGGTGGCGCGCATTGGCGAGGGCATGCCCGCCGTCGGCATCCGCGCCGACATGGACGCGCTGCCCATCCAGGAAGCCAACGATGCGCCATATAAATCGCAGACGCCCGGGCTGATGCACGCCTGCGGCCACGACGCCCATACCTCCATGCTGCTGGGCGTGGCTAAGCTGCTCAACGACATGCCCGATCGGCCCGCCGGGGAAATCCGCCTGCTCTTCCAACCCAGCGAAGAAAAGTGGCGTCCATCGGATGGGCACAGCGGCGGCAGCCTCATGGTCGAGCAGAAGGCGCTGGACGGACTGGACGCCGTCATCGCCTGTCACGTGTCCAGCGGTTCGCCGGTGGGCTTGGTCGAGGTCTGCGATGGATTTTCGCTGGCGGCGCCCGATACCTTCGAAGCCAAGATCATCGGCGAGGGCACCCACGGCGCGGCGCCCCATAACGGCCTGGACCCGATCTGGCTGCAGGCGCAGGTCGTCAACGCGCTGCAAGCCATCCGCTCACGGCGGCGCGACCCCACCGAGCGCTCGGTCGTCACGATCGGCTCCATCCACGCCGGCATCGCGCCCAACGTCATCCCCAACGAAGTGCTCATCACTGGCACCATCCGCACTTTCGAGCAAGCCGCGCGCGAAGACATCCATCGCTTGGTCGAAGAGGCTTTTGCCCTGGCGCGTCACTTCGGCGGCGACTACGAGCTGAGCATCTCGACCGGCTATCCGGCGCTCTACAACGATCCAGGCGTGGCCGCGCTGATGCGCTCCGTCAGCAGCGACCTGGTGGGCGAGGAACTTACCGGCGAAGGCGCGCCCATCATGGCGGGAGAAGATTTCGCCTTTATGACGCAGCAAGCGCCCGGCGCCATGATGAGATTAGGCGCGCAACTGGACGAGCATAATCGCCCGCATCACAGCCCGATTTTCGATATTCACGAAGACTGCCTGCCGGTCGGCGTTGGCGTCATGGCCGAGAGCGCACTGCGCCTCCTGCGCCAGCACGGCGGCTAAGCCTCAACGTCTAACACAGCCTACACCCAACGGAACCTGTAGGGGCGAGCCTTGGCTCGCCCTCTTGCACTCCTAGATAGTCGGTGCGCTCGCCGGCAAATACGTCTGCAAACTCGCGGCAGTTAGCTCGTTTTCACCTGTGTCAAGTTTATCAGGTTGCCGCAAGTATCTTTGAAGACTGCTATGATCGCGGGCCCGATGTCGGTCGGCGGCATGGTGAATTCCACGTCCAGGCCGACCAGCCGGTCGTATTCCGCCTGCGCATCGTCGACGGTGAAAATGGTAGCGGGCAGGCCCTGTTCCATCAGCCCCTGTTGAAACGCGCTGGATATCGGAGGGCGATTGGGCTCCAGCAGCAGCTCCACGCCATCGGGCCGCTCCGGCGAGACTACCGTCAGCCAGCGGTCGCCTTCCGGGTTGCCCATGGGGATATCGTGCTTCACTAGGAATCCCAGCACTTCCGTATAGAATTTCAGCGCTTTGGCTTGGTCGTCCACGAGTACGCCTGAATAACCGATTATCATTTGCCTGCTCCCTATCCTTAAATGTGTAAGCCCGCTGCGGATTGTATCACGTTTGCGGCGTGGATGGCTTATTGCGATTCCGCCCAGACTGCGTTCGTGTAGGGGGCTCGCCCGCCGATGAAGTGGCATTCGTTTTCGGGCGACCTGATAGGCCGCCCCTACAGATTTCGACAGGGGCTCCGGGTGGGGGTTACATAATTGCTGAGACAAAGAGGGCGCCAAGATATTTTGGATAGCAATGTCGACGCCGTCATGTCTACGTTATTCACCACTTTCCTATCGTCCATCATATCAAATATGCGCGCTCGCCTTGCGCTGCCGGATGAGATCTTTGCTTTCGCCCGGGCGCGGATCGCCTGGTTAAATCGTGTGCTGGCGCTGAACTCCGCTCAATTTGCCGAAGGTATGGCCCATACTGCCGGCTGCTAAACTTGCCGCTCCGTAGGAGCTGGTCTTAGCGCGTTTGGAAACATCGCCGCTGCGGGTACGTAATAGTAACCAGCGTATCTGGCGCGGCGTCGCGCTTTCGCGCCGGCTGAATATGCTATAATTGGCAGCAAGTTGATGAACTGGGACGGGGCAAGCCTTATGAAACTCAGTCATGAAGCGAAGGACATGATAGCGACGATTGCGCTGGTGCTGGCGATCGTATTGGCACTGAACATGGCGATATCACCCGAGAGCAACCGCGATATGTTCTCCTGGACCATTGGCTTGGTCGCCCTGGCGATCTTCTTTTGGCTCTGGTCGCGCCGTGAAGCTACGGTGGAAAGCGACGCTGGCGCTGCCGAAGCGGCCGAAGAAGCCGTGCAAAAAGCTGAAGACCTGATGAAACGGACCATCGTGCGGCGGGAAGACGACGCTAATGCCGAAGCGGAGGACTTGACCAGGATCAACGGCATCGGCGCGGTATTCCAGACGGTGCTGAACGAGGCCGGCATCCGCACTTATGCGACCTTGGCGCGGGCCTCTGTCGACGAACTGGAAGCGCTCATCGAGGCTAGCGGACGCAGCCGGCCCGGGCGGCTCGAAACTTGGCCGCAACAGGCTGAGCTGGCAGCCAAGGGCGATTGGGACGCGCTAGCCCGTTTCGCTGACGAGCTACAACAATAACCGGCTCCGGCGCAGGGCAATCGCATCAAAATATTTTCACCACAGAGGCGCCGAGAACTCCGAGAATTATCCGAAAATATGGAAATAATGGACTCAATGTAGGGGCGATATTGCGCCGCGATTAGACACTGCGGGTCAATCGCCCACGATTTTGCGCCAAATTTCATGGGCGAGCCAAGGCTCGCCCCTACAATTTGTTAGTTTGATGATAAATTCGTCATTTTGGATTTAGTAGCTATTGCCTTGTCTAAACACCAAATCTCTGTGCTGGCGGTCAGTGTCTACGCGACCCTCTGTGTTCTCTTTGGATAAATATTTGATGCGATTGCCTTGGGAATACACCCCTTCCACAAAACCGCCATCGCGAATTCAGTATACACTGGGCGCAGGATACTGAAGCAATGATCAGGACCGGCTCATGCCCGCAGTCGCGCATATCATCCGCCGCCGACACAACCGCAGAAAGCGTGCTCAGCGTGAAAGCCGCCGTTCAGCGCTCTGGCTGACAATCATATTTTTCTTGCCGCTGACCCTGACGCTGACGCCGCCCCTGGCGCTAGTGGGCTTGTCCGCCTGGCTGTATGTGCAAGCGGCCAGCTTTATGCCGACGCCGCAAGAGATATTTTACGGGGGATACGACCAAGGCTTGACCCGCTTCTACGACCGCGACGGGCAGCAGGAAATTTTCCAGGTGCACGACCCGCTGGCTGACAAACGGCGCTGGCTGCGGCTGGCTGACCTGCCGCCCTATGTAGTCGCCGCGGCGAGGCTGGTGGAAGACCCGAATGACCCGGAACTGCAGGGGGGCTTCGCGCCGCTGGAAACCGCTCTGCAGCTCTGGCGCTATATCATAGGACTGCCGCTGGAGATCCAGGGCGGCCTCGCGGGCGATCTGACGCGCGAGACCATGCTGCCGCTGACGCGCTCCAGCGGTCTGGACGAGCGATTGCTGGAAATCGTGCTTATCGCTGAGAGCCAGCGCACCCGGTCGGCGGAGGAGCTGCTGGAGTGGCGCCTGAATAGCAGGGCTTACGGCAATGATGCCTTTGGCTTGGACGCGGCGGCACAGGTGTACTTCGCCAAAAGAGCCGAGCGCCTGACCCTGGCCGAAGCGGCCGTCCTGGCGATGACCGCGGCGCAGCCGGCTATCAACCCGCTCGACGACCCCCGCCGCAGCCAGGAACGCGGCGCCGACCTACTCTTTGAGATGCTGGAGGCCGGGCTGATCGACTTAGCCGCATTCGACGCGGCATCGGCCGATCACCTTGCATCGCGCGCGCCTTCGGACTACAGCGCAGAAATCGCGCCGGTCTTTTCCCGCTACGCCAAGCGGCAGGCGGCGGGCATACTCGATCGGCTGGGGCTGGACGGCGCGAGGCAGATGGCGCGGGGCGGCTTGCGTGTCATCACCACGCTAGATCTGGATCTGCAGCGGCGCGCGGCCTGCCTGCTGCAGGCGCATCTGAATGGCTTGCGCGGCGAATCGTCCGCCTCGCTGGAAGCGGGAGGCGTGCCTTGCCCGGCAGATAGCCGGATCGGGCTGCCAGAAGAAGCGCTGGCGGCGCCACCCGACAGCGGCTCGCTCGCGTTAATTCATGTCGGCAGCGGCGAAATCTTAAGCCTGGTCGGCGAGGCGGTAGCAACCCAATTTCAGCCGGCGGTCCTGCTGCAACCCTTCGTGTATATGGACGCCTTTCTGCGCCGAGAATTCACGCCCGCGTCAATGCTCTACGACATCCCGCGCTCGTACCCGGGCCCGGCGGCTGACTTGATCTACGCGCCGGCCAATCCCGACGGGCGCTATCGCGGTCCGCTGCTTTTGCGCGAGGCGATGTCAGCCGGTCTGCTGCCGCCGGTTGTGCAAGTGGCCAGCGTGACCGGCATGCCCTCGGCCCTGCGGATGGCGCAAACATTGGGTTTCAACAGCCTGGACGCGGGCGCCGCTGGCCTGGAATTGCTGGAGCGGGGCGGGGCGGTTTCCGTGCTCGATACCGCCTACGCCTATAGCGTACTGGCAGCCGCGGGTATCATGCGCGGCATCGAAACATCGGCGCCGGTCGCGGGCCAGCGTCGACTGGACCCCGTCGCCGTGCTACGCATTGAAGACGCCGCCGGACTCCTGCTGTGGTCGCTTGAGGGCTTGCCCCCGGGCGCCAGGCAGACAGCCCTCATCGAGCCCAGTTTGGCATACCTGGTCAACGACATTCTGGCGGACGCCGATGCGCGGCGCGCGACATTGCAGCAGCCGGATCTGGCCCTGCAACTGGGTCGGCAGGCAGCCGCGCTCGATGGCTTGAGCCAGGACAAACGCGACAGTTGGACAGTGGGGTATACGCCGGATCTGGTATTGGCGGCGCACAGCGGTCGAAGCGATGAAGCCGGGATGAGCATCGACGCCTATCAGCGGCTGGGCACGGCGCCCGTCTGGAGCGCGTTGATGCGAAGCGCGCATGAGACGCTCAATCTGCCGCCGCGAACTTGGAAGGCGCCGGCCGATATCGAGGAATACCTGGTCTGCGAGCTTTCCGGCTTGTTGCCCGCCACCACCGATCATTGCCCCACCCGCAATGAATTGGTGCCGGCCGGCTCCGAACTGCGGCGGGACAACCGCTGGCAGGTGATCGAGATCAACAGCGCGACCAAGCAGCTTTCCACGGTGCATACACCCGCGAATCTGCGTGAGGAGGTGGCTTACTTCGTGCCGCCGGACGATATTCTCGACTGGTGGATTGAAAACGACAAGCCCTTGCCGCCCAGCAGCTACAGCGCCGACCAAGACCGGGCCGCAAGCAAAGACCTGCTCTTGACGTCGCCGGCGGATTACGCCTATGCCGGCTCGTCGGTGGAAGTGGCCGCGACTATCAACCGCGACGGCGCCGAAAGCTGGCTGCTCGAATACGGCGCGGACGTCAATCCGGATCGCTGGTACCCCATCGGCGAGCGGCGCAGCCTCGACGGCGGCGATTCTGTCGCGGCCACCTGGGAAACCATCTTGCTCAGCGGTATCCATACCTTGCGATTGACAGTAGACTTTGCGGACGGCAGCCGACTGACGGATTCCAAGTTGCTAACCTTCGACAATACGCCGCCGGCTGTTCAGCTGCAAGCGAATGCCGGCGCCGAAGCGAGAGCGATTACGCTGGGAGAGGCAGTCTCGTTATCCGCTGAGGTCAGCGACAACCTGGCGATTGAGCGGGTAGAATTCTATCGCGATGACGAACTGCTATTGGTCGACCGCGACTGGCCCTACGGCTTTGAACTGGTAGCCGACCGCGCGGGCGAAGTACGCTTTCGGGCGCTTGTTTTCGACCAGGTCGGTAATCGCGCGGAGTCGCGCTTGACGCTGTCTGTTGGTGAAGGCTAGAGGACGGGCATGAGGCGAGGCGCTGCATTGGCTTGGATTATGACGCTGCTGGCATTGCTGCCGCCGGCCCTGTTGGCTTTCCTGGGCAGCCAAAGCCGATTGCTCTCGGACGACTACTGTCATGTCGCTTGGGGCGCGCGCTATGGCATTCTGGGCGGACTGCGTTTCGTGCGTAATTCCTGGAACGGCAGCTACTCCAATTATTTTGTCCAATACTTATTTGAGTCAAACGGAGAGGTGGCGCCGGCTGTTACCTCTTCGCTCACCATCGCCATTTGGTTGATTGGGCTGGCCTGGCTGACGCTGATTGCGCTCAAGCAACTGCGCGTCGAGCATCACCGGTTGCCCCTGGCGCTTGCGGTCTCCGGCTTGCTGGTTGTCGCCGCTATCAACGGTTTTCAGTCCGTCCAGACGCAATACTGGATGGCGGCCAATGTGGCCTATGCTTTGCCGGTGGCGATCCTGGTCTTGATCCTTGCCCTCGGCACTCAATGGGCGCTTCGGCCAAACCTGCGGAGTAGCGCGGCGGTTAGCGTTATCGCGCTAGCATGTCTGTTAAATGCCGGGTTCTCACCTATGCACCTGGTTTTTCAGGGGGCGCTTTTGTCGGCGCTTTTGCTGGGCGCGGTGTTGTTTCTGCGTGACATGGATCGGCGGCGCTGCCTCAACCTGCTTGCCGCGGGTTGGTTGGGGACGGCGGCTGGCGCGCTCATTATGATGACTGCGCCAGGTTTCTCGGGCCGATTGGCTAGCCAAAAATATATTGAACTCAACCAAGGTACGCCGGTTCGGTCGCTGCCAGAGCTTCTCTTGCGATCCTTGGAAATCCTGTTTGAGCAAGTCGGACATCAGCCCGCTTTCACCGGCTTCGCGCTCATGCTAAGCCTCGGGCTATGCCTGACGCTGAGCTTGTATCGACCGCAGCGCGCTCTGGGTCTGTATCGGCCGGCGGGGCTGTCAAAGCGGCCGCTTTGGGCTGGGTTCATCTCGCAGCTGCTCTTTCTGCCCGTTCTCTGGGTACATACAAGCGATGCTACGCAGATTCTGGGCCGCTTCAGCGCTGCATTCTTCCTGGTCGTCTGCCTGAACCTTGCGCAGATTTTTGCATTCGCGCTGCTGTTGGTATTCCGAAAGCGAATCAATGCCATGATGCTCAGCAGCGAGTCGACATGGCGGGTCTACATCACTGCGATCCTGCTCGCTGCTATGCTGATTATTGTCATGAATCAAGCGCGCAGCATTCATTACACGGCTGCTACTTACTTGTTATCCAGCGTGTTCGTATTGCTTTGTCTGCTGTTGTGGCAACTTGCGGACCGCGTTCCAGATTCGGCTTCCCGTCTATGGCGCCAGCTCCCGCTATTTTCGGTCGGAACGGCGCTGTTCAGCTATCTGGCGTTGATAGCCTTGTCGCTCTTTGCTCTGGGCTTCCTTTCGGAACGCATCCTGGCGGGCGCGGCATTCATGCACGTAGCCAGCGGATTACCCTGGGGAATTGGTCTCGGTCTGTTGCTGCGCCGAAGCGGGTTCATCGCGCCATCGCATGACGCGTCAAGCATCCGCTATAGTCTCGGCGCTGCCTGCTTCACTATAATTCTGGCGGTTGGCATCGTCATGGGGCGGAGCCGGCGCCTGCCAGATCTGACTGCGTTCGCCGCCGAATGGGATGCGCGGCACGTGGAGATCCTCCGCCAGCGCGACAGCGGAAGCGATGCCATTGTCGTTCCGGAGCTCAGCTACAATATAGGGGAAAGCGTCGACGGGTTCCACATTTTTGACGACTCGTACAATTATTGTCCCAAGCTGTATTATGGAGTGGAGTCCATCACGCGATCCGGCGATGTCATACAGTAAAAGTACCGACTCTGTCGCAGAGAACGAATTGGTATCAGAATAATCTCAACAAGTGGGCTGCCCGCCTACGTCATGGAAACGCGATAGGCCGAATCTGTTGAGCTGCCGTCCGCAAGACGACTTGACTGAAAGGTTTCCCGTAATGCGCTATGCGCGAATCTGTAAAGCGATACTGCTCATACTGGCTCTGCTGCCGCTGCTTCAATTTGCCTATATGGGACAGTTCAGTCGTTTGATGTCGGACGACTATCGTTATCTGGAAGTCGGTCGCGACCTCGGTCCATGGGAGGCCATATTCTATTGGCGCGAAACTTGGAACGGAAGTTACACCGACCAAATCATGCACGGTGTTTTCGCACGATTCGGCGCGGTAGCTCCGAGGATGATGACCGCCATTCTTGTGTCTAGCTGGTTGCTTGCTCTCGCTTGGCAAATTAAATGTGCTTTGGATCGATTGAATGTACGAACCCACCAACATGCTATTTCGGTGGGAGCGGCAGCATTGACGATCGCCGCGATGATTAACGCCTTTCATACTCAACAATCCTTATATTGGTATTCGGCAAATGTGCACTACGGCTTGTCGCTGGCCGCATTAATCCTCTATCTGACGATTGTGTTGAAAGCGGCCAGTACAAGTGATCATCCATACATTCTTATTGCCGGGGCGGCTTTCGGCCTGGTCTACTGCTTTATAGCGGCTGGGCTCGGGGCGATGTACATGGTTTTCCAATTGTGTTCGCTGGCGTTCCTGCTGTTCTTGGCAGTTCTCTACGTCAAACGGGCCGGTCGCAAGGCTTTCCTAAGCCTGATACTAATCGCGTCGGGCCTAGTTGGTACCGCCGCCAGTTTATTGATTCAGATTACTGCTACTGGCGTAGCAATTCGGGCGGCCCGGATCTCGCCGATAGAATCGATGTCGAAGCGGGCGCTGCCCGACCTGGCGCAAGCCTTGGCGGAAGGGCTATTCTGGCTAGCCGGGCAAGAAAAGACTTTTGCCGGGTTCGCCATGCTCTTCGGGGTCGGGTTATTCGCGGGCCTGCTCTTACACAAGCCGCCGCCCGGCGCCCCGCTGCGTAGACGCGTGGAATTGGCCCGGGCGCCCCTCTTGTTTGGACTCATCGTACAGCTTATATTTTTGCCCATATTGTGGACGCATACCAGCGATCAGCCATCGGTGCTTGGTCAATACAGCTACGCTTACTCCTGCGTGATAGTCATTAATCTGAGTTTTCTGCTCTTATTCCTCTTTCTGCTTTGGCGGCGGCGCAGCCTGGGTGCTCTGCTGCTCATGAATCGCAATCATCTGCTGATCGTTTCAGGTTGCGTCTTGCTGGTCATATTGGCTCTATTCACCGGTTCTCATTTCAGAAGCATCCACCATCGGGCTTCACGGTTTCTATTCGCGACGTCCATGTTATTGATTTGGATGCTGGCCTGGCAGTTGGCGGCGGCGCTGGATGACGAGCTGCAGAAACGCTACGGCCAGGCCGCTTTGCTGATAACGATTGCAAGTGCTCTAACATACGTAGTCATGGTCGTTATTCCCCTGTATACACTGGGAAAGCTCAACGGGCGTATTACGGTTCCCGCCGTGCTTTTGCATGTATCATTGGGCCTGGTTTGGGGCGCTTATATCGGCTATCTCTTGCGACGGGCCAGCTCGGCAACCCTTGCTCACGAAACCTGGCTGCGGCGCATTGGACTATCTGGCTTGGCGGTAGCGCTGGTGATCGGCGCGGGCATTATGTTGGGGCGAGCCACGCTAATCCCGAATTTACAGAGCTATGCGCAGGAATGGGATGCGCGCGAGCAGTTGATCATCAGCCAACGGGACCAGGGATTAATGGATGTCGTCGTGCAGCCTCTCAGCTTCGATTTGAGTTGGCATCTGATGTATCAGAGGTTGTCCAAGGGCGAAAGCGTTCCGGCCTCGCTATACTACGGACTTCGATCAATTAGTGTGCAGGAAGATGAGCAGTGAGCGCTGTGGCCTTGCTGTCTATCGCTGAACCTGCACTGGCAAGCGTTCGACTTCATGCTGGGGCTTCATGGTGAGTAGCCGATGATGCGCGGAAAACGCTTGCTTCAAGCGGTCTTGCTCACGCTTGCCGTCTTGCCCATTCTGCTCTTCGCTTATATGGGTCAACACACGCGCTTGATCCATGACGACTTCTTCTACACAGCCCTCGGTCGGGATTTGGGCGCCTGGGAATCGATGGTTCACTTCTACGTTCGTTGGTCGCCGGCTTATACGACCGTCTACATAAAAGCGGCGCTGTCATCGCTGGGCGAGCTGCTGCCGCCGCTGTCAACTTTGCTCATCGTCAGCCTTTGGATGCTCGGTTTCTATTTGCTTATGCGCGAAGCGATAGCGCTGCTCGGGTTGGAAGGCTCCAGGCGGCTCATCGCGCTGTCGGGTGCCGCGCTGCTGGCTGCTGCCGCTATCAACGCCTTTTATTCACCCCAATCCTTCTACTGGTTCTCGTCAAATATGACCTATACCTTGCCGCTAGGCGCACTGGCCGGCTGCCTGGCGCTGGCAATTTGGCTGCTCAAACGTTCTGCCAACTCAACCATTTTGTATCTGGGAGCGGCGGTCTGCGCGCTGATCATGTTTCTCACCGCCGGCGCGGCCGAGATGTACGTCGTATTTCAATTTGTATTTCTGGCGGCATTGGCGGCGCTGGCTTTCGCGGTCGTGGACAAGCGCAAGCGGCGGGACCTGGCGATCATCGCAGCCGCCATGCTGCTGGCGACGGCGCTCAGTCTGATGATTCAAGTCACATCGCCCGGCGTAGCCAACCGAGTGGCGGCCGACGCCGAGCGGTATGGCCAGTCCGCGCAATCGCTTGCAGAGCTGCTGACCCTAACCTCACAGTTGACATTCGAGAGCATCGGCCGGCCTGCTTCCTTCGCTGGCTTCGTTTTGCTGCTGGCGGCGGGTCTGTTCACCGCGCTTGCCACGCTAAAGTCAGCGCCGCCTGCCACGTCGGAGTTGCCCGGCGGGCGTCTGGCAGTTGCGCTCAGTCTCGGGCTGATGGCGCAGCTGGTATTCCTGCCCATCATGCTGGCGCACAAAAGTGACACCCCGCAATTTCTGGGGCGCTATAGCCTGAGCTACCTCATGGTGCTCGCCCTTCATATGACCCTGCTCTTGGCTTTTGTTGCAGCTCGTTGGCAGCGGCGCCGGCTGCAGCGCTTGCTTGAGCGCAGACGACATGGCTTGCCCATAGTATCCGCCGTGATTTTGCTGGCGATTATTCTGCTTTTTGCCTTGACGCAAGTCAGGCGCATCGATTCGCGCGCGTCAACCTATCTGTATGTATCGGCGCTCTCGCTGCTAATGATTCTGGCGCTGCTGTGGCAAAGTCGCGCGGCCGACCGCAGAAGCAAGACATTGGGCGCAGTAGCGCTCACATCGGCGCCAATTGCCTGGCTCACCATCGCCGCGCAATACTGCGTCACCTTTATCGGCCACGGCTTCACGGCGGACCGTATCATGTCGGGTTCAGCCTGGCTGCAGGTTCTTTCGGGTCTGCTATGGGGAGTCTACCTGGGCTATCTCGTGAAGTCACATCCTTTCGCAGGCGACAGTTGGCGGGCATGGCAGCGCTGGCTGGCAATCGGCAGTCTGGTCGTGGCTCTAGTTGTTGGCGGCGGCATCTTCCTGGGCCAGGCAAAGTTAGTGCCTAAGCTGCAGATTTATGCAGCCGAATGGGATGCCCGCCACGCCTATATCATCGGGCAGCGCGAGAGCGGCAGGGCGCATATCAGGGTGGAGCCACTGTCGTTTGACCTGGCCGATTATCTGGGCTTGGGCACGCTTCGCTCTGCTGAACGCTTCTACGGTGTAGATACGATCGTGCAAGTTGAGGAATCAGATAACCACCAGCCTCTAAGCGTTGCAGGCTCGTAGAGCATAGCGTTGCTCTGCCGGCGGAGTGGTTTGTTCCGCGGACGCAGCCGCAGCCAGATATAAGAAATGCATATAATTCTTGGCAATCTTGCGTTTGCTCTGCCAATTCCATTGACTGTTTCCAGCGCCTATGCTATTTTAGTCTCGTCAACTTAGCACTCTCGGTGAACGAGTGCTAGCGCCTCGTGATGAGAGCGCAGAAGCTGTTCACGAGTATCCATAGTTTGAGAGGGAGAAGAAAATGGCTATATCGATCCGCCCGCTTGGTGACCGTGTTTTGGTCGAACCTGTAGAATCCGAGGAGACCTTCGGCGGCGGCGCATTTGTCTTGCCGGAGACGGCCAAGGAAAAGCCGCAACAGGGTCTGATTCGCGCAGCCGGCCCCGGCAAGTATGATGAAGACGGCGACAAACGCATCCCCATGGATGTTCAGGAAGGCGACCGTGTGCTCTTCGCCAAGTACGCCGGCACCGAGGTCAAGCTTGACGGTGTCAAGATGCTGATCATGAAAGAATCCGACATTCTTGGCATCGTGCAAGTGTAATCAAGAATCGCGCCACAAATACATGGAGTGAAACCAGGAGGAATCAATGGCAAAGCAACTCGTATTCAAAGAAGACGCGCGCCGCAAATTGCAGGCTGGCGTTGACAAAGTCGCCAACGCGGTCAGCACGACCCTCGGTCCCAAAGGGCGCAACGTCGCGCTGGACAAAAAGTTCGGCGCGCCGACCGTAACCCACGATGGCGTCACCGTCGCTAAAGAGATCGAATTGGAAGATCCCTACGAAAACATGGGCGCGCAGCTGCTGAAAGAAGCGGCGACCAAGACGAACGACATCGCTGGCGACGGCACCACCACCGCAACCGTCCTGGCCCAGGCTATCGTCAATGAAGGCCTGAAGAACGTGGCCGCCGGCGCCAACCCCATGCTCTTGAAGCGCGGTATCATTCATGCTGCCGATATCGTGGCCGGCAACATCTTGACGCAATCGACGCCGATCGAAACCAAGGATGAGATCGCAAACGTCGCCAGCGTTTCGGCGCAAGACAAGGAAATCGGCAATCTAATCGCCGAGGTGATGGACAAGGTCGGTAAAGACGGCGTGGTCACGGTCGAAGAAAGCCGCGGCCTGGAATTCGAGACCGAATACGTCGAGGGTATGCAATTCGACCGCGGCTACATCAGCCCCTATTTCGTCAGCAACAGCGAGACGATGGAATCCAGCATTGAAGAACCCTATATCCTGATCCACGACAAGAAGGTCAGCGCGGCGCAGGATATCATCCCGATCCTGGAAAAATTGCACCAAGTCGGCAAGCGCGAGCTGGTTATCATCGCCGAAGATGTCGATGGCGAAGCGCTGGCGACCATGGTCGTCAACAAGCTGCGCGGCGCCATCAACGTCCTGGCTGTCAAGGCGCCCGGCTTCGGCGATCGCCGCAAAGCCATGCTGCGCGATATCGCTGTATTGACCGGCGGCACCGTCATCAGCGAAGAGACCGGCCGCAAGCTGGACAGCGTGACCGTGCAGGATCTAGGCCGCGCGGCCAAGGTCGTCAGCACCAAAGACGACACGGTTATCGTTGACGGCGCCGGCGAAGAAGGCGCAATCGCGGGCCGTATCGATGAGATTCGCCGCGAGATCGACAGCAGCACCAGCGACTACGACCGCGAAAAGCTGCAAGAACGCCTGGCGAAACTCAGCGGCGGCGTGGCGGTCATTCGCGTTGGCGCGGCTACCGAGACCGAGCTGAAAGAGAAGAAGCACCGCGTCGAGGACGCCTTGAGCGCCACCCGCGCGGCAGTTGAAGAAGGTATCGTGCCCGGCGGCGGCGTCGCTCTGATTAACGCGATGAGCTCGCTGGACGGCGTCAGCATGGAAATCGGCGACGAGAATACCGGCGTCACCATCATGCGCCGCGCGCTGGAAATGCCGATGCGCAAAATCGCCGCCAACGCCGGCGAAGATGGCGCGGTTATCATCCAGAACGTGCGCCGCGCTCAGCAGGAAAACGACAACCATCGCGTCGGCTTCAACGTCATGAACGGCGAATACGGCGATATGATTGATGCCGGCATTCCCGACCCGGCCAAGGTAACGCGCGGAGCCATCGAGAATTCGGCTTCGATCGCGGCCATGATCCTGACCACCGAAGCGCTGATCACCGACGTGCCGGAAGAATCGCCCCCGCCGATGCCCGCTGGCGGCATGGACGGCATGGGTGGTATGGGCGGCATGATGTAAGCTGGCTCACAGCCAACTATCGAAACATTTTAAGAGGACTGTCCATGGGTAGTCCTCTTTTTTTTGCGCGCTGCTCGCTTTTCCGCATAATCATTTTGTGCGTATGGGCGAGCCGGCGGCTTTCACGTACCGACAGTCAAATTTTGGGTTCGGCAGTTTGTGTGAGCCAAGTCGTGTTTGGCGAGCGGCTGAGATAAGAATAAAATTGAAGCGATTGCTCTTGCCGGGTTGTCTCCTTTATTGTCCTAATGGGCGGCTTTTGCTATACTGAAGCGAGGAATGAGTCGTCTGAATCTTCGGGGAGAGACGTGGAAGCAGAGAAACTCGACGAAATAACGGAATTGCGCTTTCGTCAATTGGAGCGGCTAACCAGTTCATTGCTGAAGGGACAGCAGGATACGATTCAGATTCTCGCAGAGCACAGCCGGCGCTTTGACAGAATTGAAAAACGCCTGGATCAAGTGGAAAAACGCCTGGATAGGGTAGAAGAGCTCTTGACGCTCGTTCTGGATGATCTGGCATACATTAGGGAAATCCTCACTCCAAAGCAATGAGATTGCAAGTCTCGCTTAGGTACGGATCGCAATCGCGGTCTCCCGCCGGCGGCAAGATACAAGCAGGTTGACAGCAAAGAGATATGACGAAGGGGCTGCCATGGCGCGGTCCCTGTATGTTTTCGGGCCTGTCTAATATCGTGGACATATAAACTTCGCCAAGTAGACATGAACACTCCGTGTCCTCTTATATTTACGACCCTTGTAGCGGCGCTGCCCGCGTTTCCACATAACCTCGTTGTGCGTATGGGCGAGCCAAGGCTCGACCCTACAATTTGTTAGTTTGATAATATATTCGTCATTTATGGATATTGATGCGATTGCCCTGCGAGAGCACCGAGAAACTTAATCGAGATATGCCATATTCTTTGTGTGCTTTGTGCCTTTGTGTCTTTGTGGTGAAATTGAATTGCAACCGAATTCGATACAATACCGTTTTTCTCGGCTTTTGCGGAACAGTTTGCGATATGTTACTCTTGTTTACATATCATTTTGCGAATCCAGGCAACCTCAAGTCTGCGTGAGTCGCCCGAGACTGCGGCGCGCATCGCGTTGATGCTTCTTGCAGTTTGAACTGCGACAGCTAAGTTATGCTAAACAGGAGATAGTGATGCAAGAGCAAGAGAAGAATAAACCATTCGCCACTATCTATATCCGAAAACCCAAAGTTTCCCGCATTGTCTTGGGCCTGCTGTTGATTGTGGCTTTAGTCAGCGCGGGCGTACTTGCCCTGCGCGAGACGCAGCGCTTGCAGATTCTGCTGCAGGAATCCGAGTCTGACTTGCAGGCCGCGTCGGCAAACTTGATGGAGGCGCAAGATCGCCTGCATGCACTGGGCGGTCAGTTGCAGGACGCCAACTCAAAGGTCGTCGAGTTGGAAAGCCACAGCAGCGCCGTCGATGACAACTTGCAGAAAACGGACAGCGCCTTACAGACGACTGTGGCGCGCTTGCAGGCGGCCGAAATCCGCTTGAAGGAAAAAGACGCTCACATCACCGTAGTAGAAGAGAATTTGCAGGATACAAAGTCGATATTGGACGACAGCGCCGTGCAAATGCGGGCGGCAGAAAACCGTCTGCAAGCCAAAGAAGACCGCATCGCCAGCCTGGAGGCGGACCTGCGCGAGTCACAGACGGCTCTGCAGGCTAGCCAGAGCAATTGGCAGGTGGCTGTGACGCAATTGGATGTCGCGGAAAATCGGCTGGCGGAAAAGGACGCTCAAATCGTCAGCTTGCAGGCCATCTATCAAGACTCGCAGGCGGCGGTTCATACCACGTCAGCGCAGTTGGACTACGCCCAAAGTGAGCTGAAAGAGCGGGACGCGCAGCTCGCGGGTGTCCAGGACGAGTTGCAGCGAAGCGAGAACGGCTTGGCGGACGCGCGCGGCGCTTGGCAAGCGGTCGCGGCACAGCTGGAGATCGTCAAGGAGCAATTGCTGGAGAAGGACTCGCTCAATGCTGGTCTTGAAGCGGATTATCAGGAGTCCCAAGCGACTGTGCATACCTTGGCGGCGCAGTTGAGTTTCGCCGAGAACGAGCTGCAGAACCGGGACAAGCAGATCGCGGACAGGCAAGCTGAATCGCAGGTCGCGGAAGACGCCTTGTTCGACGCGCGTAGCCAATGGCAAACTACGACGACGCTGCTTGATGTGTCCAAGCAGCAATTGCAGGGAAAGGACGCGCGGATCGCGACCTATGCGGCTGAGCTTGAAGAATCGCAGGCGACGGTGTACACGCGTAATGCCCAGCTGGAATTCGCCCAGAATCGCCTTGCTGAGAAAGACGCTCAAATCGCCAACATGCAGGCCGCCTTGCAAGACACTGACAGCGCATCGCAAGACTCGCAAGGCAATCTGCAAGCCGCAGCGGTTGAGCTGGACGTGGCGCGGGTACAGCTGAAAGAGCGGGACGCCCGCATTGCCAGCCTGCAAGCCGAGCTGCAAGATTCGCAAGCGACCGTTTATACCCAGGCGGCTCAATTGGAATACGCCGCGAATGAAGTGGCCGAAAGAGATGGGCGCCTCGCGGATTTGGAGACGAAACTGCAGCGTGCCGAGACGGCCTCGTTGAATGCTCACGGATCGCTGCAAGCGGTTGAGGCGCAGCTGGAATTAGCCAGGGAGCAAGTAACAGCCAAGGATGCCGAAGTTGCCGGCTTAGAAGCAAGCCTCCAGGAGGCGCAGGCAGCCGCGCACTCCACATCAGCGCAGTTGGAATTCGCCCAGGGCGAGTTGCAGGAACGCGACGCCCGCATCGTGACCATCGAGGCAGACCTTCAAACAGCCCAGCACGCTCTGCTGGATACGCAGAGCAACCTGCGCTCTACACAGGATCAACTGGACCTGGCCCGAGCGCAGATGCAAGACCAGGACGACGAAATCGCCGGCATTGCGCTGGACTTGCAAGAATCACATGCGCAAGTTCAAACACAGACCGCCCAGTTGGAATTCGCTGAAAGCCAGCTGAGCGACAAGTCTGCGCAGGTCATGCGCCTTGAGGCTGATCTACAGGGTGCTCAACGTACCGCGCAGACCCAGTCGACCAAACTGGAATTGGCGGAACAACAGATCGTCGACAAGGATGCGCGCATTGCGATCATCGAAGCTGAACTGCGTGATGAGCAGACATTGGCGCAGACGCAGGCGCTCGAGTTGGAGGCGCTCCGCAGTCAATTGCAGCAGCGCGAGACCGAAATCGCGGCTCTGCAAGCTGACTTGCAGGACGCCCGCGCACAAGCGCAGACGCTTTCGCAGCAGTTGAAGGGCGCGCAGAACCGACTGGCGCAGCAACGTGACGCGCAGATCGCTGGCTTGGAGCAGGAGTTGCAGGCATCGGCCGCGGCTCTGCAATCCGCAACGGCGCAATTGGAAGTGGCGCAGAACGAGTTGCTCGAACGTGAAGCTCAAGTTACCAGCCTGGGCGACAGTTTGCAGACGGCCTCGGCTCAGCTTGAAGTAGCCGAGAACTCGCTGCAAGAGAAGGACGCGGAAATCGCGACTCTGACGGCAAACTTGTCGGCAGCGCAAAGCGACTTCAATACGGCTTCGGCGCAGTTGGAAGCAGCCGAGAACTCGCTGCAAGAGAAGGACGCGGAAATCGCGACTCTGACGGCGAACTTGTCAGCAGCGCAAGGCGACTTAAAGACGGCTTCGGAGCAGTTGGACTCAGCCGAGTACTCGCTGCGAGAGAAGGACGCGGAAGTCGCTATGCTGACGGCGAACTTGTCGGCAGCGCAAAACGACGTGCAGACGGCTTCGGAGCAGTTGGACGCAGCCGAGAACTCGTTGCGAGAGAAGGACGCGGAAATCGCGACTCTGACGGCAAACTTGTCGGCAGCGCAAAGCGACTTCAATACGGCATCGGAGCAGTTAGACACAGTCGAGAACTCGCTGCGAGAGAAGGACGCGGAAATCGCGACTCTGACGGCAAACTTGTCGGCAGCGCAAGGCGACTTAAAGACGGCTTCGGAGCATTTGGACTCAGCCGAAAACTCGCTGCGAGAGAAGGACGCGGAAGTCGCTATGCTGACGGCGAACTTGTCGGCAGAGCAAAACGACGTGCAGACGGCTTCGGAGCAGTTAGACACAGCCGAAAACTCGCTGCAAGAGAAGGACGCTGAAATCGCGACTCTGACGGCAAACTTGTCGGCAGCGCAAAGCGACGTGCAGACGGCTACGGCGCAGTTGGACGCAGCCGAGAACTCGCTGCAAGAGAAGGACGCGGAAATCGCTCTGCTGACGGCGAACTTGTCGGCAGCGCAAAGCGACTTCAATACGGCATCGGCGCAGTTGGACGCAGCCGAGAATTCGCTGCAAGAGAAGGACGCCCGCATCGCTGATCTCGCTGACAACCTTGAGCGCGCCCGCTCCTTGGCGCAAGATTCCGCCTCCGCCCTGGACGATGCCGCGAATCAGCTGAAAAAGCGCGAGGCGCAGATTGACGCCCTGGAAGGCGACCTGGAAGATACACAAGCCGCGGTGGACGCCAAGTCAGCCGAGCTGGAACAGAACCGGATGAAGCCCGTGGAAGAACCGGAAATCATGCGCGTTCACGAGCCGATGGGTTTCTATGTTGATCCATACGATACGGCCACCGGCAACCGCTTGCTGACCGCGATCGCTTGCGTCGGTGGCATGCCGCCAGGTTACGAGCCCCACGTCTACTATCGCATCTATGATCAGGGATTCATCGACACGCTGGTCAGGAGCGGCGACTATAAGAAGGTCGGCGAAAACAAGTACAGCAGCGCCGATTGGACCTCCGAAGAAGTCGACATCGAGTTCTTCTATACGCGTAGGGAGACGCTGGATTCGCATCCCTATCAGTGGTTGGATGACAAAGATTGGGTGACCAACGAGATGGCTTGGTTCGCGACGCTGCAAGCCTATTGCGGCGATACCGTCAACCAGTAACTCGTCAAGGCGAGGCGCATAACATCAAAACAGGAATCAGAGGGCTGCCGCAGGGCGGTCCTCTTTGTTACGGTTACCGGGTTTTTAGTATCATTTTGGGCGAGTATGGCTGGGTACCAGAAGGCGAGAAGCTGGAGACTATCTACTTTTATATGCGTCAGGATATATTGACGGAAGGCGCCTACAACTGGCCGGACAGCAATGAATGGTCGGTACCGCATCGGACCAGGAAAGACTATCTGATTGAGCATTGTCACGGCCTCTAGCGCGTGTCCAATTGTGACTCCTTTACCGTGAGCCGAGTCCGGCCAACCATGCGAGATGGACGGCTGGCAGAAGGCGCTAATGAGCGACTAAGCCTGCCGCGCATGCTGACGCAAAGAGTCCAGATCTGTTCTCGTCCAGCCAATTCGCTGTGGTTTCCTGCAGTCTGGCTCGTTGCCAACGCTTGCATGATTCCTAGGCCCGATATCGAGCTTCGATGAGCCGGCTTATTTCGTCCGAGGCGCATGTGCTCGTCCAATACATTCTCTTTTGGGAATCTTCTTTGAAGATTAAGACGTCGTCTGCTAGCAGAGGCACCATTTCCAAGCGCTCGCCTGCCGCGCGTTTGGCCAATATCAGCTGATGACGATCATCCCATGCTCGCGAGAATCGCTCAAAATCCGGCACTCTCCTGATATTGCCTAGCAATATGCCGCTCCAGATCGAAATGGCGACCAGCGCGCTCCCTATGACGAGTAGGCGCGTTAAGCGAGCGGAAAGGGGAGACGGGTCAAGTACCCGCTTGATCATGTTTGAGAGCGTTATTCCACAAATGAATCCGGAAAAGGTGAATGCGAATGGAATAGAAGACAAGTTGTAATCGGGATTATAATTCTCACCTCCGATGACTTGGGTTAGCATAACCAGCGTCATCGTTGCTGAGCTCATCACCAGCATGATTCCAGCCGCGCCTGCAAAGAAGCGATTCTTTATGCGGTTCGCCTGGAGGTGAATGTGAAATTGCCACAATAGAGCGAATAGAAGTGAATAGATGCTGCAGGCGACGAATGACGCGGCTCTCCAATTGATGCTTCGGAACAGGTTAAGAGCGGATAAGAGGTACACCGCCCCCAGCGTCAGTACAGGGATCGCCGCCCAATATTCGGGTCTGTTCCGCAAATGGGCATTGATGCTTCGCCTTGCCAGCAGGGTTGCCGCCAGGCTCATAAAGAGAAACACTTGAGCGCCGATGACGACCATGTACTGGGGGCTGAAGCGGCCAAACACCAGCGGATTATCGCTGTGATTCGTCCAGACTAGCGGCAAAAGCAGCGCTTGGGCAAGCAAACACAAGAGCAAAGGAGGCAACGCAAGTTGAAACGGTTTGCGGATCGGCGCATACCGATCCTGACTCTTGATCGCCAGCATTAGACCCAGAGACAGAGCTAAGGCGCCAATGAAGCCGGTGACTTGTCCCCCATCAATGTAACTCGGTGCCAGATTTACGATGATCTTCAGAATATCTTCCGCTGGATTGGACAAATGCGTATGGCCTATCCACCCGAGTCGTCTAGCGGTTCCGGGGGCGGTCGCCATGACTGACAGCGCAGCGAGTGTTGCCGCGCAACCAGATATGCCAAACGCCAGGCAATGTTGCCGGCGCTCTCGCGGAATCAAAGTGTAAATTGCGGGCAGCATAGTCGTGAGCAGCGCCAGCTGCACGACGCCGGATGTTTCGGACAGGCCTGCGTTAAGGAAAGTAACCAGCGCGAACATAAGGCACGCGGCTGCAAACTTTCCCATTGAGCGCGTCCGGGGGACAACTGCGCTGGCGGCCGCCAAGGCGATCGTTAGAATGGCGATTGGCAGCGTATAACGGGGCGAGATAGCATAGATATAGAGCGAAGTCGGTGTGACCAGCCCGTGGATTGATAAGCACACCAAAGTCGCCGCCGCTACGATGCAAGCGGCCAGTGGCGGCCTGTCGACCCCGAAAAGCTGACATCCGGCCCGAATCAACCAGGTGAGGCCAAATGTCCAGGCAACAATGATGATGGCAACAAATACGCCAGGTGTCTGTGTATCGAGCGGCGCGCTTAACCCGTGAAGGAAATACCAACTAAAGCTGCCATTTAGCGTATTGCGCCAAAAATGGACGTTTCCCCATGGCCCGTATTCCTGCCCGCTGGTTAAATGGCAGAAATCATCGCCGATTAACCGGCTGTGGCTGCCCAACACCGCATAAAGCAATAATGGCAATAGCGCCAGGAAAACAATAAGCGCCCAAGCGCCACGCTTCCAGTGTCTTGGCTTCCCGTACGTAGCATGTTGAGGATAATCCATCAGCAAATCGTAGCTAGACAGGCGCTTCGAGTTCGCCGGCGATTTCGTCTTCTTCCACGCTGACCATCGTCAGCCCGCCGTCATCATCCATGTCAATGCGCACGATGCTGGCCAAGCCAAACTCGCCCGAGAGGATGCCATCGGACAGGCGGTCTTCCACTTCGTTCTGGATCAGGCGGCGCAGCGGACGCGCGCCAAACTCCGCACTGTAGCCATTCTCCGACAGCCAGTCGATGCCGGCGTCCGACGCTTCCAAAGTAATCGCGTGCTCCAGCAGGCGCTCGCGCACTTTGTTCAGCTCGAGATCCACAATCTGCTTGATCTCTTCCTGGCTGAGCGAGCGGAAGATGATGGTGGCGTCCACGCGGTTGAGGAACTCTGGCCGGAACATGCGCTGTAGTTGATCAGTGACGTTGCGGCTCATGTCTTCGTAGGCTTCGTCATCGAGTTTGCCGGCATCCATCGGCGTATTGAAGCCCAAGCCCGAATTGGGTTTGATCATTTCGGCGCCGACATTGCTCGTCATAACAATCATGGCGTTGCGGAAGTCGACGCGGCGGCCGCGCGCATCGGTCAGCGTACCCTCTTCCATGACTTGCAGCAGCATGTTAAAGGCTTCCGGATGCGCCTTTTCCACCTCGTCAAAGACGACAATGCTATAGGGGCGGCGCCGTACCGCTTCGGTCAGCTGGCCCGCGTCTTCATAGCCGACGTAGCCGGGCGGGGCGCCCACCAGGCGCGCCACCGAATGCCGCTCCATAAACTCGCTCATGTCGAGTTGGATCAGCGCGTCCTCGCTGCCAAACATAAATTCCGCCAGCGCTTTGGTTAACTCGGTCTTGCCGACGCCGGTTGGCCCTAGGAACATGAATGAGCCGATGGGGCGGCGCGGGTCCTTTAAGCCGGCGCGGGCGCGGCGCACCGCCTTGCTGATGGAGACAATGGCTTCATGCTGCCCGACGATGCGCTCGTGCAACTTGTCTTCCATTTCCATCAGCCGCTCGCTCTCCTCGTTGGCGATACGCGTGACCGGGATGCCGGTCCACATCGCCGCGACTTCGGAGATGTCCTCGCCGAGCAAGCGGGGCTGCCCAGTCTCTTCATTCCAATTGACGCGAAACTCGGCCAAGGTGGCATCGAGCGACTCGCGCCGCGTTTCCAGGGCGTCCAACTCGCCCCCTTCGCCGGCGACCTCAGCCAATTCTATGTCTTCATTGACATCTTCCAGCTCGTCCATGACGCGGCGCACGGCAGCGGCTTCCGGGCTTTTGTACATTCGCAGGCGGGCGGCCGCTTCGTCTATCAGGTCTATGGCTTTGTCGGGCAGAAAACGGTCGGGGATATAACGGGCGGAGAGGTTTGCGGCGGTCTCAATGGCGTCATCGGTGATTTCGACATTATGATGATCTTGATAAGGGAATTTGATGCCTTGCAGAATCTCAATCGTCTCTTCGATGGTGGGCTCCGCCACTTGAATCTGCTGGAAGCGGCGCTCGAGGGCGGCGTCGCTCTCGATATGCTTGCGGTATTCATCGAGGGTGGTGGCGCCGATGCACTGCAATTCGCCGCGAGCAAGAGCCGGCTTGAGGATATTGGCCGCGTCAACGCTGCTGCCGGCTGATCCCGCGCCCACCAGCATGTGCACCTCGTCGATGAAGAGAATCGTGTCCGAGGCTTTGAGTTCCTCGATCACGCGTTTGAGGCGCTCCTCGAATTGACCGCGATACATCGTGCCTGCTACCAACGAGCCGACATCAAGTTGCAGCACGCGCTTGCGCAACAGCGGCTTGGGCGTATCGCCTTCCACGATGCGCTGCGCCAAGCCTTCTACGATGGCGGTTTTGCCCACGCCTGGCTCGCCGATCAGCGCCGGGTTGTTCTTGCGCCGGCGGCTGAGCACCTGAATGACGCGTTCGATTTCCATTTCGCGGCCCACGACCGGGTCCAGCAGGCCCGTCTCAGCCAGGCTCGTCAGGTCGGTCGCCAGTTGGTCAACCAGCGGCGTGCTGTCCTTGCGCGAAGACTTGCCCTGCTGGCGGTCGCTTGACTTGGGCACGGACTGCACCGGGCTCTCCTGCAAGACCTTGCTCGTTTGCCGGCGCACTTCTTCCGGGCTGACGCCGAGGCGCCGCAGCACATCCAGCGCGATGCCTTCCTGCTGCCGCACCAAACCCAGCAGCAGGTGTTCGGTGCCGATATAGTGATGCCCCATCCGCCGCGCTTCGTCGACCGCCAGCTCGAGCACTTTCTTGGTCCCGGGCGACAGGTCCAGCTGCGCGCTCGTCGTGCGCTCGTCCGCGCTCGACAGGCGCCTCACCAACTCTTCGACCCGGCGCAAATCCAGGCCCAGGTCGCGCAGGACGCGGCCGGCGACCCCGCCATCCTCCCGCATCAACCCCAGCAGCAAATGTTCCGTGCCAATCTGGTGATGCCGTAGGCGATCGGCCTCTTCTTGGGCCAAGCTAAGCACTCGCCGCGCCCGCTGTGTGAAGCGTTCCATTTTGTTTGGCACGGTATGTTCCTCCAGCTTTAAGAGCCCTTAGAGCGGGCAAGTTCTGAATTGATTGCCTAGCTTGCATTATACCAGCGTTGCGGACCTGCCGCGCCCGTTGGCAGTCGCAGGGCGTCAGACTTTTGTATCCAGGATGATATTAGCCGATGATGCCGAAAGTTTCAACGGAAATCCTGCTAGCCGGGACGTGATAGATAAATGAGCGCCCGGGCAGCGCGATAAAAAAGAGACATCTCGGCGGATGTCTCTGTTTGAAGCTGCGAATACGAATGCTAACACGCGACCGCTAGTCTTCAGCTTCCGCCTGCGCTTGCGGGTCGGGCGTCTCCACGGGCGCCAATGCCGCGGAATCTAGCAGCGCCATTTCCCAATCCAGATCGAGGAACTCGGTTGAATTCACCGATTTCAAACTCAAACCGAGCCGTCGCTCCTTAATATCAATCTTGACGATACGCAGGACCAGTTGGTCGCCCCGATTGACCACCTCGCGGGGATGAGTTACGCGTTCGCTCGCCAGTTCGGAAATGTGGATGAGACCTTCCACGTCATCGTGATCGGTCAGGCGGGCGAAAGCGCCGAATTTAGTCAGTTTGGTGACGCGGCCGCGCACCAACTGGCCACGGCGCAGCGATGTCGCGATAGCGTCCCAGGGATCGCTGATGACACGGCGGCGGCTCAGTCCGATGCGTTTGGCGTCGGCATTGACGCTGATAACCTCGACCTCGACTTCGTCGCCGATATTCACCGCCTGGCGCGGGTGCGTAATATGCCCCCAAGCCAGCTCGGACAGGTGGATCAGTCCTTCACCGCCGCCGATATCGACAAAGGCGCCGAAGTTCTCCAGGCTGACGACCTTGCCCTGGCGTTTGTCGCCAACCTTCAATTCGGCGATCAGGGCTTCTTTGCGCTTCTGGCGCACATCGCGCAGCGCCGCTCGCTCTGACAGTATCAGCCGGTTGCGGTGCCGGTCCACTTCCATCACTTTGACGCCGATGGGCTGATTGACCATGGGACCATAACGTTCCTCAGGCGTACCGCCCGACATCCCGCGGACGCGTTCTTCAGAAAGCTGGCTCTGCGGGACGAAGCCGCGCAAACGCCCGAAGCGCACAATGAGCCCGCCCTTGTTGTAACCGCCGATGAGCGCCTCGTAAACTTGCCTGGATTTGGAGAGTTTCTGGGCGTTGCGCCAGTCTAACGCCTCCAGCGCGTGGTTGATCGACAAAATCGTCTCGCCACGATGATTGCGCGGGTTGACCACATAGACATCGACTTCCGCGCCAACGACCAAGGACTCCAGCATCTTGCGCGTCATCAATTCCAGTTCTCGTCCCGGCACGACGCCCTGATCGCCATCGCCCAGATCGACTGTAACAGCCGTCGGCGTCGTACTGCTGATAACACCCTGATACACCTGGCCGCGCTTGTATTTGGCTTCTTCCGCGGGCTTCTGGGCTTTATCCGGCTGCGCTTCTTCAGCAGCGGCGGAGACGGCATCGCGTCAGCGCCGGCTTCTGCTTCAGCCTCAGCCGCAACTTCCGGCGGGCTCTCCGGCTCCGCTTCGGGCGCGGCGGCAGATTCCGCTTCCGCGACCACCTCGGGCGCAGCGCTAGACTCGGCTGCGACGCTGCTATCGGCGGCTGGCGCGTCGGTCTCGGTCGATTCTGTTGGCGGCAACTCGGCAGACGAAGCGCCCTGCAACAACTCTTCGGCCTGGCCTCGTTCTTCTACACTCATGGCGATATCCAATTCTTGCCCAATGTTTGGGCAGCAATTATAGCGATTACGCGGCTTTAGTCAAAGGACAATATGGCGCGACCCAGGGCAATCGCGTCAAAATAATTTAACCACAGAGAACACAGAGGCACAGAGAATGAGGCGATTGCCCTGTGGCGGGACCCTGTTGAAGCGGGCATCAGCAGGGTCGTGCACACAACGATGCAAGCGCCAGCTCTCATTAAATGTGCTTGCCTGGCGAGCGCCGGCTCTTACCTAGTCCCGCGCGGCGGAGCCGGGAAGGGGTCAAACTCGTCGTCATCGTCCGTCTGAGACAAGAAATCGGCGAAGTCTTCGTCTTCATAGCTCGCGTCGTAATAGTCGCCGCCGGCGTAGCTCTCTTCGTAATACTCGCCGATCTCCACTTGAGCCGGTTCAGCCTCGGCGCGGAAGTCGCTCTGCTGGTTACTGTGGCTTGAGAATTCGAGGCTATCGTCTTGCTCGTCGATGACCACCAGGTCGCCGGAATTGAAGTCGCCCTTGAGCAATTTGATGCTCAGGGGCGTCTCGATATAACGCTGGATGGCGCGGCGCAGCGGGCGAGCGCCAAATTGCGGATCGAAGCCCTGTTTCGCCAGCCAGAAGCGCGCCGGCTCGGTGAGGTGGATGCCCAAGCCCGATTCTTCCATGCGCTCGGCCAGCTCACGCAGGTGCAGGTCGACCATTTGCTCAACCGCTTGCAAGTTCAGCGGCTCGAAGATGATGATCTCGTCAATGCGATTGAGAAACTCGGGCCGGAAAGTATCGCGCATGGCTTTTTCTATCTTGCGGTGATCGGCGACGGCTTCTTGGTCCTGCTGCAAGAAACCCAAGGCGCCGCCGTGCCGCGCGAATTCCGTGCCTAAATTGCTGGTCATAATCAGCACGGTATTGCGGAAGTCAACCGCGTGGCCCTGGCCATCGGTCATCCGGCCGTCCTCCAATACTTGCAACAGCGCGCTCCAGACATCGGGATGGGCTTTCTCGATCTCGTCAAAGAGGATGACGCGGTAGGGGCGGCGGCGGATGGCTTCGGTGAGTTGGCCGCCGGCTTCGTAGCCGACATAACCCGGCGGCGCGCCAAAGAGCCGGCTGACCGTATGCTTCTCACGGTACTCGCTCATATCGACGCGCACCAAATTGTCCTCGTCATCAAACATGAACTCGGCCAAGGCTTTCGCTAATTCCGTCTTGCCCACGCCGCTTGAGCCGAGGAAGATGAAAGAGCCGATGGGCCGTTTGGGGTCCTTCAAGCCGCTGCGCGCGCGGCGGATGGCATCGGACAAGGCGATCACCGCCTTCTCTTGGCCGATCACGCGCTCTTTGAGCACCTCTTCCATTCGCAGCAGTTTTTCCGATTCGGTCTCGAGCATGCTCTGCACCGGGATGCCGGTCCACTGCTCCACCACCTGCGCCACGTTGTCGGCGGTCACCAGCTCGTCCAGCGTATTCTCTCGCCGCCAGTCGCTATGCGCCTGCTCGTATTCTTCTTCAATCTTAATGCGCTGCATTTTGCAATCGGCGGCTCGTTCGTAATCGCGGGAGAGGCCGGCGGCTTGCTCTTCCAGCGCCAACTGGTCGATGGTCTCGCGCAGCCTTTTCAGATAAGGCGGCATGGAAAATAGCGCCACTCTTAATTTCGCCGCGGCTTCGTCCAGCAAGTCGATCGCCTTGTCGGGCAGCTTGCGCTCAGTCAGATAACGGGCGGATAGCCGCGCGGACGCTTCGATGGCGTCATCGGCGATCTTGACATTGTGATGCGCCTCATAACGATCGCGGATGCCGTAGAGCATCTCAATCGTGTCCTCGATATTGGGCTCTTCGACGAAGATGGGCGCGAAACGGCGATCAAGCGCGCTGTCCTTCTCAATGTGCTGGCGATACTCGTCCATAGTCGTGGCGCCGACAGTCTGCAGTTCGCCGCGGGCCAGCGCCGGTTTCATCATATTGCCGGCATCCATAGCGCCGGCGGCCGCGCCCGCGCCCACCACCTGGTGCAGCTCGTCTATGAAGAGGATGATCTCGCCTTTGGAGCGCTGAATCTCCTCGATGGCGCCTTTGAGGCGTTCCTCAAATTCGCCACGGAAGCGACTGCCGGCCAGCATGCCGCTAAGATCCAGGCGCAGCACGCGTTTGCCCAGCAGCAGATCCGGCACATCGCTGCTGGCGATTTTCTGCGCCAGGCCCTCGACGATGGCGGTCTTGCCGACGCCCGCTTCGCCGATCAGCACTGGGTTGTTCTTGGTGCGGCGGCTTAGCACCTGGATAACCCGCAGAATCTCGCCATCGCGCCCGATGACCGGGTCAAGTTTGCCTTCTTGCGCCATGCGCGTTAGATCGCGGCTGTACTTCTCCAACGTGCGATAGCGGCTCTCGGCTTGCGGGTCGGTCACGCGTTGTCCGCCGCGGATATCCTTCACGGCATCGGCCACGCGTTCGCGGGTGATGCTGTACTCCGCCAGCGTCTTGGCCACCGGCGTATTGTGCTCGTTGAGCAGAGCCAGGAAGATATGCTCGGTGCTGATGTATGCGTCGCGCAGGCGGTTCGCCTCTTCGTTGGCGCGGTCGATGATGCTCTTCAGCCGTGGTGTGATGAAGACCTGGTTGGCGCCGCCCTGGCCGTAGATGGTTGCCGTGCGCGGGCTGGTCCGCAGCAAGTCGTCCACGCGCGAGCGCAAGGCGCCGATGTCGACGGCGAGGCGCTCCAGTATCTGCGGCACGACGCCGTCGGTCTGCTCCAGCAGCGCCATGAGGATGTGCTCGGTATCGACTTGCGATTGGCCGTAGCGGTGGAGAATCTCGTAGGCGCGGGCGGCGGCGTCCTGCGCGCGTTCGGTGAATCGGTCGAATCGGATCATGGGTTGTCCTTCAATGTCACTTGTGATGTCTCTGCCATGTTCGGAATCTGTACTTATTTTATAGCACTCCGCGATTTCCGCAGGGTTTTGCAGTGAAATACATTTGGCGAAATCGGCAATCTTTAGTGAAAATTGCTTTACTCGAATTCATGATTTCACTGTGTTGTAGAGTAATACTGTTAAAGCGCTAAATTCTAAAGTGAGTAGCCGATACAATAGGCGAGTGTATCTAACAGCAGTCGAAGCTGATCATTCGTCACCACTCCAATCCGACGTTGAAAGCGCACTCTTGACACTGATTTCACTTGGAACGTGTCCGCCCCTGAATCATTTTTCAACTTGTTTATCTTGTCCTTATGCAAACGTACTATCCAGAAATACTTGTTCCTTTCGAAGCGTGACCTCCACCGGCGCAACGGGACAACAATGTGCAGATCTAATTCCCACGCTGCAGATACGTTCAATACGATTGCGGGACGAGGTTTAATTATCTCGTGACCCGTCGTAGGCCACTGAGACTTGGGTGCTCCCTGAGAAGGAGTTTGAGCAGTAATTGGGGAATTAAAGTTGACAACCCAGATTTCTCCTCTTTGCGGAACCTGATGTGTTAGTGATCTATTCGGCATCGAAATTCTCGTCGTATTCGTCGAATATCTCATTGGCTTCAAAAATTTCGAAGTCTTCTTCCGCCGCCAACTCAAACGCTCGTTCCATCACAGCTTTGCGCTCGGCTTCGGGCATTGCCAGTAAATCGTAGACAGTTAGATGCTTCGATTCAGGCTGCTCCCTTTCTGGTTCCCAGAATTCCAGTCCTATTCGCGTCATTCGGTCAGGAGAAACCAGTCCCTCGGCTATGGCGCGTTGGACCATCTGTTTGAGTTGCAATGGTTCTTCGTCACCAAGATATTCGACCGGTTCGCACCTGCGCCATCCGTGCGACGATATCTCAATGTTGAGGATCTCATAGTAACGTTCGGAAATGATATTAAGATCCCTTGCGCGTCTGATCCAAGCCGCCATGCTCAAGCCATACTTCCGCTTGAGCATCATTAATTCACCCCAATCCAGGCGCCGCCGATCTCGTCCGAGTTCGTGGACCGCGTGCTCTTCAGGCACCAGCAGCGCTGCGGCAAAACGATGCGCGAGGCTTTCGTCGTCCAGGTTAGAATCGGAGGTATCCATCACCAAATGTCCGATCTCGTGCGCCAAATTGAAGCGCTTGCGGTCTGCGCTTCGGTTTGCATTTATGACGGTTACTGGATAGCCACCGCACCGGCCGGACAATCCATCGAATCTTCCGCTGTCGTCGTCCCAGCCGATGACAATCACGCCATGGTCCTCAGCCGTCTGTACTAGATTGTCTAAGGGGCGATTGCCAACGTCCCAGGTCGCCCGTACCTGCGCCGCGGCCATTTCAGCATCGCCGAAGTCTTTCGTTTTTACCGGCTCCGGCAAATCGGGTCGAGAATTTGGGTACAACATGGAATGCAGCTCAACTTGCAATTCTGCAATATCTGAAGCGTAAGCTATCACTGCTTCTTGCTTCATTTTGCCGAACCTGCTATGTCGCCGAAACGCCGTCCATTGGACTTGTAATTCGCTTTGATGAATGAAATACGAACTTGGAATATCAAGGACACTGCCTGCCAACAACATGAATTGCGCTGTCGGAAAGCTCTTTTCATTTTCATACTTTGAGATTGCCGCGGCCGTTATCTTCAAGCCGCTCTCACCTAAGGCAGAAGCGAGCTCCCGCTGCGTCATTCCCGCCAACAAGCGCGCCTGCTTGAGCCGTGCCCCAATCATTTCACACCTCCCCATCTTGTTGACAAGTTTACATAATTCTGACAAAAAATCAACGCGGATCGGTGGCAAATTGTCCTATAGATGCACTGTCATTGCAGGTTCGCATACACACCCTCCAGTCGCTCCGCCACCCCGCCCCACGAAAATCTCTCCTCCACCAGCTGCCGCGCGCGCTGCCCCATCATATCCCTGAGCGCAAAATCGCTTAGCAGAGATCTCAGCTTCTCCGCGAACGCGGCCGCCGACGCGTCGACGACATAGCCCGCGCCAGCCGTCGCCGCCTCATCCAGATTGCAGCCCATCGACAAGACCACCGGCATGCCCGCCGCCATCGCCTCCAGCGCGGCCATCGGCTGCCCCTCTCCTATTGCCGGCAGCGCGAAGACATCGCCGGCCGCCAGCGCGCCCAGCCGCTCCTCTCCATCGAGGTAGCCGGTGAAGACGATGCGCGGGTCGCCAGCGGCTTGCGCCCTCAGTGTTGGCAGCATGCCTTCGTCGGGGCCGACGATGAGCAGACTCGCGTCCTCTACGCCGGAGGCCTTGAATGCCTCGACCAACACATCGACGCCCTTGCGCTTTTGCAGGCGGCCCATGTAGAGCACAGTTGGCGAATCACTCAAGTTGTAGCGCTCGCGAAAGTCCGCAGCCAGTTTGCGCTGGTCAAAGGCGGGCAAGTCTACGCCATTGGGGATGACGCTGAATCGCGTGGGCCGCTGCCGTTTGCCGAAGCCGCGCCATAAGGCCTCGGCATCCGCCCGCTCCGCTTGGGACAGTGCCAGGACATGATCTACGCGCAGAGCCAGCCCCGGGCTAAGCAGCCGATCCCAGCCAGATTTCAGCCGGCCGCGGCCGGTATCCAAGTTGAGCGTGCCATGCGGCGACAGCACAATCGGCTTATCGAGACGTTGAGCGACCGGCGTGACCAGCAAATTTTCCAGGCTGCGGAATTCGTGGATGTGCAGTACATCGACAGTTGGCAGCAGCGCTTCCGCTGCTTGCTTCATGCCGCGCGGCGTTGACAGGTTCAGGCGCCCTCGCAGCCGGGGCCAGACATTCGGCCGCCGCAGCACGCGCAGGCCGGCGACCATCTCATCTGACGGTCCTGGGTAGCGCTGCCGTTGATCGAGGACGTCTGTAGTCAAGATCGTTACCTCATGCCCGCGTTTTGCCAGCGCCGCGGCCATGCCTTCAACTGCGCGTACCACGCCGCCAAAAGCATAGGCGGGCGCATAATATGGCGTCAGATGCAGGATGCGCATGGCGTCACCAACTCAAGTCCACATCGCGCTTCCATATTCGCGCCATCAGCGCCGCGCCGGGCATGGTCGCGGCCAGCCGATAAATCAGATCCCAATCTTCGGCACTCAAGACACGCGCTAAAAGAACGCCGCCGAGATACACACCCAGCCCGCCCAGCAGCGGCAGCGCGATAAATTGTTCTCGTAGCGCCAGCATCACCAGCGCAGCGGGCAGGGCAGCCACAGCCGCGCGAACGGCGCTGCGGGCGATGCGTTTTGGCTGCCAGCCACGGGCGCGGAAAGTTGTCAGCAGCAAGACGAGCACCAGAATTTCGCCGACAACCGAGGCGATGACAGCGCCACGCGGGTCGCGCCAATTGAACAACAATATGGCGGTCAGCGTGATATTCAGCGCCAGGCTCGACCCGCGGATCAATAAAAGCCGGCGCTGGCGATTCTGCACCAGCAGGCCCTGGCTGACCACGTTGCCGACGATAGTGATGCCGGTGTACCAGATTAGGAGGCGCAGGATGCCGGCCGAGGGGGCGTAGGCTTCGCCTAGCAGCGGCAGCATGATTTTATCAGCCAGGATGCTGATGCTAAAAGCCATGGGCAGGGCAATCAGGATCATGTAGAGCGCCAGCTTTTCAACCATGAAGCCGAAGAAAGGATTGCGCCCGTCGTCATAATAGCGCGAGAGCAAGGGGTAGGCGGCCACCAGCACCGACACGCTGAGCAATTCAATGACGCCGAAGTTAATGACGAAGGCGGCGGTCAAATATCCTGTGACCCGTTCGCTGAGAATGCCGGTGGTCAAGAGCTTGTCGGAGTGATTGTAGGCCAGGGTCAGGAAAGCGGAGAGAGCCAGGGGCGCGCTGTTGATGAGCAGCGGCTTGGCCGTCTCCCAATCAAATGGGAATTCCGGTCGAACGCCGTCGCGCAAATTCAGGCCGACCAGCGCAATCGAGCGCAGCGCGCCCGAAAGCAGCGACGCGCCATATACGCCCAGCAGCCCCCAGCCGGCGCTTAGCGCCAGCCAGGCCAAGGCTATGCGCAAGACGATATGCGCGGTCTCCACCAGCGAGGCTTTGACCATTTTCTCCCGCGCGATAAGCAATTCGTAGCCCATAGTGCCGAAGAGGTCGACAAAGAGGTTGATGCCGGCCAAGGCAGCTAATCCGCGCAGGGTCTCGCTGTAGCCAACAGCGACGGCGTTCACGCCGATGTAAGCGAGCAGCGCCAGCAGCGTCTGCGCGAAGAGCATGGACGTCCAATATTTGCCGGCCTTCTGCGGCTCGCGCGCTACATCGCGAATTAAGATCAAGCCCATGCCAAAGCTGGCGACCGAGGCCGCAGTCACCATCATGGCGCCGATTGTGCCGTAGATGCCGTATTCGCTGGGCCCCAGCAGCACCGACAGCGCAATCTGCCACAAGAAGAGCGCGCCCTTGCTGATGGCGCTGGCAAGCATCAGCCCGCTGACGTTGCGCGCGGCGCGTTTGGCATCGCTGCCGGTGAGCCCGGCGGATTCGGCCATGAGGGTCAGGCTCCTGGAGGAATACCAAGCGGAGTCTCAGGGGAAAATCTATCCCAAAGGCGGCGATTAACACAGGGGCAATGGCTGCCTCGGCTGCCGGCATTCGCGGCTGTGTCAGGCACGGGTCGCCCGTTTGCCAAGCCCGTAATCGCAGCGGAATCCACTAGGCAGCGTCAGGTCTTTCGTTATGATTGGCGTATTGGGCCTCAGGGATACTCGCTTATGTTTGACGCTATGGACGCGGCCATAAGTTATATTTTTCGCAGCCGCCGCCGGCTGGATGCCGCGCCGCGCGGGCTCGACGAATATACACGCGATACCGCGCCCACGCGCAGTCTGATCGCCCGGGCGGGCCTGCTGCAATTCGAGCGCGATTACGTTGTGGTGACCGGCAGCCGCGGCAAAGGCTCGGTGACCGCCATCATGGCCAAGCTGCTGCAAACCCAGGGACGCCGCGTCGGTACCGTCGCCAGCCCGCATCTTGTGCATTGGAACGAGCGGATTCGCGTGGACGGGCGCATGATCCCTAGCGCGCGTTTCCTGGGCATCCTGAACGACTTAAGGCCGACCATCGACGCCACTGTGGATAGCTTGGACGGGGCGCAGTATCTCAGCCCACAAGGCATCTTCCTGGCGATAGCCTTGCGCCATTTCGACGAGATGGGCGTAGACGCGGCTGTGCTTGAAGTCGGGCGTGGCGGACGCTTCGACGATATCGCGGTCGTACCCAATCGGCTGTCGGTCTTCGCGCCGGTCATGCTGGAGCATACTGCGCTGCTGGGCGACACGCTGGAACGCATCGCCTGGCATAAAGCGGGTATCATCAAGCCGGGGAGCCACGCCATCAGCTTGCCGCAAGCGCCAGCTGTGCTGGACGAATTTCAGCGCGAAGCCGCTGCGCAGGCGGCGAGCTTCATAAGCCTCGCGGACGCGGACATGGGCCAGTGGCTGGCGGACCGCCCCGATGGCCAGTTGCTGCGCTTGCACCCATACGGCGAACTGACGCTGCCGCTGCTCGGGCGCTATCAGATCGAGAACGCCACGCTGGCGATTCGCGCGCTGGAATGGCTGCGTGACGATAGCGGCGCGCTGCCCGCTGAATATCGGGAGACGATCCGCCGCGGCTTGAGCGCGGTCCGCTGGCTGGGCCGAGTGCAGCAGTTGGAAGCCACCCCGGCGATTTACGTCGATGGCGCCATCACCCTGCGCTCGGCGCGGTCCTTTCTGGCCAGCGTGGCGGCGCGCCTAAGCCAGCCCGTAATCTCCATCGTGGGTATCCCGCGTGACCGGGACTACGCCGCTGTATATGGCGAGATGGCGTCGGTCAGTAAGGCGCTGATTATCACCGAGACCGACATCAATCCCAATACGCGTTTCCCGGCGCGCGAATCGGCACTGGCGGCAGCGGCTAGCTTAACGGGCGAAGTATACCACCGGGCCGACTTAAGCGGGGCGCTGGCGCTGGCGCGGTCGCTGGCTGGCGACACGGGCACAATTCTGCTGGCGGTCTCGCTGATGCTGGTCGGCGAGTGCATGCTGATTGGGGATGTTGATACGACTGCGATCTAGACGTCTGCTCGCCTCGACCTTAGCGGACTAGCCGCGTCAAGTGTAAAGTAGTGCAATAGCAAGGCAATCGAACCAGAATGAATCTAAGAACTATGAACCTAGTACAAACTTAAATCTAACCACAGAGACACAGAGAGCACAGAGGAAAGCCTATCATTTATAGATATTGTGAAATTGCACTTCAATTTTGAACCCTATGATAAGCATTTAACCCATTTGTATGTCGATTCTAGAGGGGTTCTGTCCCGGACAAACTCAAACTCTGTGTCTCTGTGCCTCTGTGGTGAAATTTCTTTATGCAATTGCCCTGAGTGCAACAGCCAGCCCATTGGAGACTTATGCCCGATCGATACGATAGCACACGCCGCGCCTGGGAAGACATCTGGGACGAAGCGACAATAGAGCTTGAGCTGGAAGCGGCCGCCTACGCGCGCTCCCAAGCTACCATCAGCGCCTACCTGCCCTTCCTTGACAAGCGGGACCTTCACCTGGAAGCGGGCAGCGGCTTAAGCGCGATCGTTATTGCGCTGCGCCAGCGCGGCTATAATGCGCAGGGCTTGGACTACGCCGTTAATGCCTTGCTGACGTCGCGGCGCTACGATGATTCCCTGCCGCTGGCCGCGGGCGATGTGCACCATTTGCCTTATCGCGACAATTGCTTCGGCAGTTACTTGTCCTTCGGCGTGCTGGAGCATTTTGAGCAGGGCATGCTGCCCGCCTTGCGGGAAGCCTACCGCGTGCTCAAACCCGGCGGCGTCCTGGTCTTGACGATTCCCTATCCCAATCTGATCAACAGACTGGTGCAATGGCGGCGTAAGCTGGCCGGCGCTGGGCCATTGACTGACGACGCCTTCTACGAAAGCACGTACACGCGGCGGCAACTGCGCGCTGTTGTGTCGGAAGCCGGCTTCCGCGTAGAGCTGTCGCAGCCCACCAGCCACTCCTTCACCCTGTGGCAGTTGGGCGGGCTCTTCCGCGAGCCGGGCTATTATCGCACCAGCCCGCTGGCGGAAAAGCTGGGCGCGCTGCTCAAGCGCCTGCTGCCCTGGCTCTTCAACTTTTCAACGCTGATCGTTGCCCGAAAATAAGGCGTGGTGATTTTATTGCTTTTCACTGGCCCGCGCAGGCCGGATTCACCACAGAGGCACAGAAGTAGATCCAAGTTTGTCATGCGAATATGCGACACTTTACCCCCACCCCCACAAAGAGCTGACGACTGGACAGGTTCAAGTCGGGCAAGGTATTGCCGCAAAACAGGCGCATTTGGCACACTTATTCGGGCGAGCCAATGGCTCGCCCCTACATTTTTACCACAAAAAGACGCCTGTAGGGGTCAGCCATTGGCTGACCCGTTGTGACGACTCCCGCGATTTTCATAACTGTCCTGTCCTCAGCCACAAAGAGGGAGGGGGCTTAAGCGTCGCCACTCCCTGCCGCTGATTGACAAAGGCTATGCTTTTCAGTAGCCTTCAGGATGGGGGTTCAGCCATTTCCAGGTCATCGGGAGGAAAGCCGTATGCAACATCCCAAGCAGACGCAAGAAACAATGGCGGCGCGTGTGATGCGCTTTGATGAACTCAAAGACAAGGGCATACCGATCATGTTCATCGACAGCATGCTGCCCGGGCACATGCGCATGAATTACGCGGTCATCGGCGACACGGCCGCCGAGAATCCCGATTTCAGCATTCAGCGCGCCATTACCGAGCCGCATCGCTTTCAGATCGGCATGGCTTGGGCGCCGCCCGGAAGCGGGCCCGCCTGGCATACCCATGACTACACCGAGTCCTTCTTCATTCTCTCCGGCCCCTTCACCTTCTACTGGGGCAATTCGGACGATCCTGACCAGGTCGAGGGCGAATTTGTGCTGAACGAATGGGACATGATCTCGCTGCCGCCGGGCATGTACCGCAGCTTCGAATACTCCGGCGATTCAATCGGCTGGTTCTACGCCGTGCTCGAGCCGCATGCGGTCTACGAAGGCAAGGATCCCTACTGGGCGCCCAAGATTGAAGCGGCTGCGGCGGCCAACGGCTATGAAGCTGACGAGCGCGGCAAGATGGTGCATCCGCCCGACTACGAGGCGCAGAAGGCGCAGCAAAACGACTACCTGCTCAAGACCTTCCGGGAACAGGCCGGCGTCGATCTCAAAGACTTCCGTCCGCCACGTTAATCCCAAGGGAAACTCAATGAAAACGAGCACAGACCGTATTCTGACCACCCACGTCGGCAGCATGCCGCGGCCGCAGGCAGTGGTCGATCAGCTGTTCGCGCAAGACCAGGGCCAGGCTTACGACCAGGCCGAATTCGATCAGGTTATGCAGAGGGCTGTGCGCGAGGTAGCCGCGAAGCAAGTGGCTGCTGGCGTCGACATCATCAGCGATGGCGAGATGAGCAAAATCAGCTATGCCACCTATATCCGCCACCGCTTCACCGGCTTCGAAATTGACGAGGTGCCGCGCGCCACGCCCAAAGACCTGGACGACTTCCCGGCTTACAAGCAGCGCTTGGCTGACGCCGGCGGCACGCCCAAGTATCATCGGCCGGTTGTGCGCGATGCCATCACGATCAAAGATTTGTCGCCGCTGGAGAAGGACATCGACAATCTGCTGGCGGCTCAAGAAGCGGCTGGCGCGGCCGAAGCCTTCATGAACTCGGCCTCGCCCGGCGTCATCGCTGTCTTCCAGCCTAATGAGTATTACCCGAATGATGAGCAATTTCTGGAAGCGCTGGCTGAGGTGATGAAGGTCGAATACGAGAAGATCACCGCAGCCGGTTTGATCTTGCAGGTGGATTGCCCCGATCTGGCCATGGGGCGGCATATTCGCTTTCGCGATGACGATACCGCGACATTCAAAAAAGCGGCGCAGGCGCAAGTCGAGGCGCTGAACTACGCGCTGGAGAATGTGCCGGCTGACCAGGCGCGCATGCACTTGTGCTGGGGCAATTACGAAGGCCCGCATCATCACGATGTCGACCTGCGCGATATCATCGACATTGTGCTCTCCGCCAAGCCGCAAGCGATTCAATTCGAAGGCGCCAACCCGCGCCATCAGCATGAATGGCAGATCTGGGCGGAAGCGGATATCCCCGCTGACAAGATCCTGATACCCGGCATGCTGGATACCACCACCAACTTCGTTGAGCATCCTGAGCTGGTGGCGCAGCGCATCGAACGCTACAGCGCCATCGTCGGCAAAGAGCGCGTCATCGCCGGCAGCGATTGCGGCTTTGGCACTTTCGCCGGCTTCGGCGCCGTGCACCCCGATATCGCTTACGCCAAGCTGCGCTCCCTGGCCGCAGGCGCCCGCATCGCCAGCCAGCGGCTCTGGGGCTGAGCGCCGCGCGGCTTCTACCGGCATTCTTAAGAGAGGCAGCTTATGACAATTCGATATATCAAACGCGGCAAGACCGTCGAGCAGAAAGCCGAGGCCGACGCTAATGTGCAAGCAGTTGTGCGCGGCATCCTGGCGGATATCAGCGCGCGCAAAGACGCCGCCGTCCGCGAGCTGTCGCGGAAATTCGACAACTGGAATCCGGATGACTTCAAACTTTCGTCGGCGCAGATCCAGCAGGTCATCAGCAGCCTGCCCGCGCAGGCGATCTCCGATATCAAGTTCGCCCAGGCGCAGGTGAGAAACTTCGCCCAGGCGCAGCGCGCGGCTCTGCTGGACATTGAAGTCGAGACGCTGCCCGGCGTGGTGCTGGGCCACAAAAATATCCCGGTCAACCGCGTCGGCTGCTACGTGCCCGGCGGGCGCTACCCCATGGTGGCTTCGGCGCATATGAGCGTGGTGACGGCAAAGACGGCCGGCGTCAAGCATATCATAGCCTGCACACCGCCGATCAATGGCGAGCTGCCGGCGGCCACCATCGCGGCTATGCACTTGGGCGGCGCCGACGACATCTACATCCTGGGCGGCGTTCAAGCGCTGGCGGCTATGGCTTATGGCGCGCTGGGCATTGAGCCGGTGGACATGATCGTGGGACCCGGCAACGCCTACGTAGCCGAAGCCAAACGCCAGCTCTTTGGCTTGGTTGGCATCGACCTGCTGGCGGGCCCCACCGAGGTGCTGGTGGTCGCTGACGAGACGGCCGACGCCGAGCTATGCGCGGTTGACCTGCTGGGCCAAGCCGAGCACGGGCCAACTTCGCCCGCCGTACTGCTGACGACCAATCGCAGGCTGGCTGCTAGCATCGAAGGCGAGATCGGCCGTCAACTGGAAAGCCTGCCTACCGCTGATCTGGCCGGCCTGGCTTGGCGCGATTATGGCGAGGTCATCCTGGTCGATACCGACGAAGAGATGGTGCAGGTCGCCGACGAAATCGCCAGCGAGCATGTCGAGATCCTCACGCGCGACCCGAACTATTTTCTGGAGAATATGAGCAATTACGGCGCGCTCTTTCTGGGTCCCGAGACCAACGTGGCTTACGGCGACAAGGTCATCGGCACCAATCACACGCTGCCGACCAAAAAAGCCGGACGCTATACCGGCGGTTTATGGGTGGGCAAGTTCATCAAGACGGTGACCTACCAACGCGTGACCGCAGCAGCCAGCGCGCTCATCGGCGAATACGGCAGCCGCCTCTGTGAACTCGAGGGCTTCATGGGGCACAAGGAACAGTGTGATTTGCGCGTTCGGCGTTATGGGGGCGGCGGCTAACGTCGCGGCACACTGACAGGTTAGTCATCAGCTTCAATCAGGCGTTGAAGGCGAGAGGTATTCCAAACGGTTAACCATATCTGCCGCCGTGTACACTTTGATAAACTCAATGAAGTATCGCAGCAGTACCCCGTAGTCTCGATACACACCGGGAATGAAAACGATCCCGGCGTGTTCTATGCCTCGGTTCGCCATGCGTATGTAGTCTTTGTCGTAGGTGCATAAGACCCGGTCAACAGCCGTGGCAAATTTCAGTTGATTCGGATCGCTCTGTCCGAGCCGCTTTTGATCTCGCGTCGTGAGCGTGTCTATCCCAAGCTCATTCAACCGTTCAGCGACTTCTACTGGCATATTCTCGTCGAAGAAAAGGCGGATATCATGCTCAGCCAAGTTCGTCATCCATTATTGCCAGAACTCGCTTCTCAAAATCGGCGCCAACCCCCGTGATCGCTCTTTCACAGGCGCGTTGCAGCGACGTCCTGTATTTTCTGAGTGAATTGTCAAATGCGGACTGCAAGAGCTTGGACTTCTCCGGCCGGCCCCAGCCTTCCTCCGCCAACTCCAGCCCAATCCGGATGTCCTCGCGGATGTCGGCGTCGATTTCCGCCTTGTTCTCGTAATAATAAGCCAGCGCCGCGTGAACCTGCGCCAAGCTAATGTCGTAATCAAGCGCAATCTCGTCGGGCGTCCGATTGCCAAATTGCATCGACATGATGATATCAATCACGCGTAAGCCAGTGCCGACGATGCAGGGTCTGCCGCCTCGAACTTCGGGATCGCGATATATTAAGTTGATGCTCTCGATTGTTTCCATGGCTGCGTCCTGGCTCTGTAGTGACAAACCCATTATACCAAATGATTTGACGCTTCGATCAAAGCGAGGCCCTCTTCAGGGCAATCGCATCAAAAAATATTTCACCACAGAGGCACAGAGAACACAGAGATTAAGTTTTTTCGGGGCAGAACTCCTCTAGTATCGACATACATATGGGTAAAATGCTTATCACAAGGTTCAAAATTGAAGTGCAATTTCACAATAATTATAAGAGAAAGACTATTCTCTGTGCCCTCTGTGCCTCTGTGGTTAGATTTAAGTTTGTATAATGTTCATAGCTTAGCAGGTTTATTTTATTCCAATTGCCCGGAGGCCCTCTTCCGCTCCTCAACCACCACCGTGCCCGCCATCTTGTCGTGCCAGGCTTGATTCTCCCCATCCGTAAAAGCCCAGATGTAGCCCAGCAAGAAAATCTGGCTGACCATGTAACCCAGCACATTGCGCAGCAGCGCGTCCAGGATGCTGATGCGCGCCCCGTTCTTCTTGATGACGCGCATACCGAAGACCATCTTGCCCAACGTCTGGCCGTTGAAAAGCCGCATGAATACGACATTGTAGACTGCGCTGACCGCCAAGTTGACCGGCAGCGCGTCTGTCTGGAATTGCGCCATCGCCGCGTTTATCGCGTCCAGATCCGCGCTGGCCATGGCTTGGTTCAAGGCCGAGAAGGGACCAGTGGCGAATAGCACAGCGAAGGAAAAGACGCCCACGATGAAGCCGTCGATGACAATGGCGATGAAACGCTTGGATAGCGGCGCCAGCTTGCTTTGCGAGGGGGGCGCGGCCGGCTCATGCGTCGGCGGGCTGTCGAGCGCGGGCTCGGGCTCGGGCGCGATTTTGTCCGGCCGCGTGATATCGGCCAGCTCGTCCAACGCAACCTGGTAACTTGGGTCCAGCTCCAGCGCCTTCTCCAGATAGTCGACTCGCTGCCCGTGGTTCAGCGCCGCTTGCGCCGCCAAATAGTAGGCGGCCGCGCTGGGATTCTCGTCGAGCTCTCTCGCCACCAGCTCCCGCGCCTCTTCCATGCGGAAGCCGTCCAGCGCCCACTGTATTTTCGCCAATCTGTCGCCCATGCGCCTCCCCCGTCGCGCGCCACGCCTTTGACCGCTATCATACCTGATTATACGCTGATTGTGTTATGATACGGCTTGCTTGAAGGCCGCTTGCCAGGGGAGTCAAACGCGCGCAGCATGACTGACATTCGACAGCAGATCGGCGCCAGCAAAGCCGGCCGCCGCTTCATCGCGCAAATGCGCTATTACAATGCGGGCGACTTTGGCAAGTTGCGCGGCTTTATGCGCAGCGGCTACTATGACTTGGTGCTGATGCAGAACCCGGTCGAGCGACGCCTGCTGGATCTGAAAGCGACGCGCCGCTTGCATGGCCGCCTAAAGATCGACCAGGTGGAGACGGCGGAAGACTACGCCATCCAACTGGTTCTGAAGGGCGAGAAGGGCGGGGCGCGCCTGCGCTTGCAGCTGAAGGTCAACGAAAACTATCCGCATCAGGTGACGCATTACGTGCTTCTGCCCTTGGAAGATGCAGACCAGGATGTCCTATGACCCATGAGCGCTCGACTGCGATTCTGCGCCGGCTCGACATCAATACCAAATTGGCGACCCGCATTCTGACCGGCTTCATCCGCGACAGCATGACCAAAGCCGGCATGACGCGCGCCGTCATCGGCCTGTCCGGCGGCATCGATTCGGCGGTATCGGCTTACCTCTCGGCGCGGGCGCTCGGCGCTGAAAATGTGCTGGCTCTGCGTATGCCGTATCGCAGCTCGTCGGCAGAGAGCCTCAGCGATGCCGAAGCTGTCATCGAAGACCTTGGCATCCCCCACTTGACCGTGCCCATCAGCGACATGGCCGATGCGCTGATTAGCCGCTTCCCGCAGATGAGCAAGCTGCGCCAGGGCAATATCATGGCGCGAATGCGAATGATCACGCTCTATGACCAGTCCATGGCCTGGGGCGGCTTGGTGATGGGCACCAGCAACAAGACCGAATTCCTGCTGGGCTACAGCACGATTTATGGCGACAGCGGCGTCGCCCTGCATCCGATTGCCGACCTGTACAAATATCAAATCCGGCAGATGGCGCGCTATCTGGGTTTGCCGCGCTCGGTCATCGACAAACCACCCTCGGCTGACTTGTGGGTCGGGCAGACCGACGAGGACGAACTCGGCTTCAGTTATGACCAAGCCGATCAGGCGCTGTTCCTGCTGGTGGACGAACGCTATACGGTGGATGAGGTGGCGCAGGAAGGCTTCGACCGCGAATTCGTGGCGCAAATCTGGGAGCGCGTCAAAGCCAACCACTACAAGCGCACCATGCCCAATATCGCCAAACTAAGCCAGCGCAGCATCGGCCACGATTTCTTGTATTTGCGCGATTACACCGGGCGCGCCGGACGCGTCTGAGCAATCAGCCGTTGATCTTGCTGGGCTGAATCTTGTAGATGACGCGCTGCTCTTGCCCCTTGCTCTCAGGATTGAACGAGTAGTAATCCTCGTTGCCGGAATAAACGCCCGACAGCTTGTTGATATGCGCTACCGCCGCCTCTGATTCATCAAATTCGACCACCTCGCCGCGGATCTCCGCCCAGTTGAAATCGTTATCGGGATCCAGCACCATCACGGTGACTTTGGGGTTGGCGCGGATATTGCGGTCTTTGCGCCGGCCCACCGCCGAGTTGATCCATACCTGGTCGCCTTCCGCGCTGGCCCAGACCGGCGTCACCTGCGGCTGACCATCAGGGTTGCTGGTGGCGAAGGACACCACGATCGGTCGATCCAGCAAATCTCGCACACGTTCAGGAATCGCTACAGACATGAACTCACACTCCTTTATGGCTTCTTTGGACAGCGATTGTAGCGGAAAGCGCTAATGCGCGTCAGTCTCTTCATCCGCGGCAAGAAGGTCGTCCGTTCCAGTTAGCGGCGCGCCGGGACTGGTATCGGGCTCCATGGGCTGCGCCGGCTGCTCCGGTTCGATGTCCGCGGCGCCGCCATTCTGCTGATGATGCAGCATGCCCGCCAGCAGATTAGTCATGTCAGCGCGCAGCCGCGTCTTGAATTCCTTATAATTTTCGCCCGGCAGCTGACCGTTGAGCGTGAAAGTTAAGTGCTCGGGGACGCGCGCGCCAGTCTGGCCCAGTTCCGGCTCCCAATGATCAATCAGATGCCAGGCGCTATGGCGGTGCTGATACAACTCAAACAGGATTCGCACTTCGCCCTGCAAGCCATCCAGGCGCATATCCAGCGCCAGCGGCAACGCGCGATTCTGCTTTTCGATGGCGGCCAGAGCCGACTTGCACAGCCCTTTCGACACGGGCGTCAGCGCCTTGCGCAATTCGACCGTGTCCAAATCCGGCGCCCGCCGCATGATGCGATTCAACTGCTTGTTAATTTTGCGCGACATCACCACTTCGCTGCGGCTGATGCGCCCGTAAATATCGTATTGCGCCGTGCGAATGGCTTGGATCGTCCAGCCGCCCAGGATGTCGCCGTCTATGCCCAGCAGCCGCTTGATCACCGTGACTTGATCGGGGGCGCCAGCTGCGGCAATCGCGCTGCTCTGCGCGTGGAATTGCCAAGCCTGCCGCCGCCCCAGCGCCGAATTGGGGTCGTGCCAGTCATTCACCGCGTAGGGTGGTTGCCAGGGTTCAAACTTGGGCGGCCGGCGGAAAATCAGCCGCAGTATCAAGCTGAGCAGCCACAGGCAGAATAGCGCCGCCAGCGCCATCACGGCGACTATCAGCAGATCGTTTTGGCTGTAGCTGCGCCCATTGACCTCGATGCCGTGGGCCTGGAAATTGAAGCCGAGGTTCACCAGCGGAATATACAGGTCGTAATTCTGGGCGGGCGCCGACGGACCGGGAGAGCCGGCAGAGTCAGCGCCAGACAAACCGGCATCGGCCCGGTTAATGAGAAAGAGTTGGGTATTGTTGCGGGCGATCGGGCTGCCTTCCAGCTCAAACTCGTCAACGCCCGCCTGGATCTGTATCGAAACATTTCCCGCCGGCAAGCCCGCCAGGGGCATAGGCAGCGAGAAGGACCGCGACTCGTCGGCCGCCAATGCCGGCAAGTCCACGCTGGCCAAGACCTGGCCCGTCTGATATTCGGAAATGACAACCTCGGAGGCGCCTAAAGCAGCGCCGCCTTGATTGGAAACGGTGAAGCTGATGACGGCGGCCTCCGCTGTATAGCTCACGCCGTCAACCGAGATGGCGTAATCGCGCGGTTGCGCCTGGGCGGCAACTGCAAAAGCGCTGAACAATACAAGAATCAGTAGTTGTAAACGAGCCATCGGCTGTCGCCCAATTTCCGAGTTAATTGTCGCGTAACGACCTAGCCGCCGCGCGCCATCTTTGAGTTTACTATAATGCTGAAACGTCGCTTGTCCAAGTCCATTGGCTGGCCTGCCAGTTCAATCGCATCAATATATTTTTCACCACAGAGTCGCCGAAGTAAAACCAAGTAAGTCATGCGAAAAAGCTAGCCTGACCAATCTGGTCTCCCGCTGGCGCTGTAATTTGTGGTTTCGGGCTGTTGCCCTACAAGGCTTGTCCGGTACTGAGTTTATATTGCGTATTTATACCCCATCCCCGACCGCCTGTGTCTACGCGGCGCGGCCCCTTGCCCCAGCAAGCTACTGAGGACAGGACAGTTTTGAAAATCACGGGAGTCGTCACAACGGGTCAGCCAATGGCTGACCCCTACAGGCGTCTTTTTGTGGTAGAAATGTAGGGGTGAGCCATTGGCTCGCCCGCATAAGCGTGCCAAATGCGCCTGTTTTGCGGCAATACCTTGCCCAACTTGAACCTGTCCTGTCGTCAGAGCAAGCTAGGTAAGGGGAGCTAGGATATTGCACACTCTCTAAAATATGCCTATTCTGCATGAATCCAAGTTCACATAAGCGATAATCTCTACAATTCAGTTGTCATCCCCCATTTCAATGGGGATGCCCGCCATAGAGATGGCGGGATAACGAGGGGGTAAACCAAAGAGCGATCGCGAATCCTAAAGTACCGGACAAGCCTTACAGATTGCTGCTCTGGTGAAATTTGCATTGCTTATGGGCTTTACTCGATTTGAAATACGTCTGATATTGAGCGCTTGCGAATTGTTGACGATGCCAGCAACAGACCACGACATTGATGCCCTGATCCACGACTTGTCCAGCGTCAAGCTGTCCGCTGACGCCTTTAATGAATATGCGCCCGGAAACGCGAATAACGCCATCCGCCGCGCCAACTTGCGACTGTATCTGAGCGCGATGGCGGCGCGGAAACCGCGGACCCTGCTGGTGATGGAAGCGCCCGGCTATCGTGGCTGCCGCTTGACCGGCGTCCCCGTGACCAGCCGCAAAGTCTTGCTCGCAGGCCTCCCATCGCTGCGGATTTTTGGCGCCGAGGCCGGCTATCGCGATGTCGCCGATGCCGGCTTCGAGCGGGTCTACGGCGAGCAATCGGCCACCATCGTCTGGAGTACGCTGTCGCAGTTGAGGGCGCTGCCTCTCATTTGGAATACCTTCCCGTTCCACCCGCACAAAACAGGCCGGCCGCTCAGCAATCGCAAGCCGCGCGGCGCCGAAACGGAGCTGGGTTCGGGATTCTTGCTGCGCTTGCTGTCGCTGTGGCGCTTTCAGCAGGTCATCGCTGTGGGTAATGTCGCTTATGAAACCTTGGGCAAACTGCGAATCGACTGCCACAAAGTGCGGCACCCGGCGCATGGCGGAAAGAATGACTTCGTCGCCGGCTTGAGCGCGCTGCTGTCAGTCGGCGCTTGAGGCTTCGACCGCGTCCGATGGCTCTGCGGCGGCTGGTTCCGTAGCAGCTGTGTTCGCGGCCGGGGTGCTGCCGCCTTCTTCTTCGTAGACATCGGCGTACAGCAGCTCGAAGGAATCTTTGGGCAGGCGATACAGCTCTGCGCCCGCTTCCTGCCCGGCATCGGACATCAGCGCTTCGGTCTGAATTTCCAAGCTGTCAAAGTAGATTTCCAGGATACGGAAATACTCGGCAGCGCCGCCCGGGCTGCCGGTGACATGCACTACTTGACGCCGCCGGATATCAGGCATGCGCTCGACCAAAGCCAGGAAGTCTTGATAGATGCTTTCGAAGCGCTCGGCATTGTCCGGCTGCCGAAACAGGACCATAAATTTTATCATGAGGCGGCTTCAACTCTTTTCTACAAAATCGCATGTACGATAGAGGACAATCCTGTGATATGCAAGGGAGCGCGCCTCCCAGAGCAATCGCATCACTTTATATTAACCACAGAGACCACAGAGGGCACAGAGATTTGGGGGTTCGGACGACTATACGATGCGCTGGGTTGGTGTATTGCAAGTATCAGCGAAATAACATCGAATATCTCTCGTGGATTATGATTTGGGCTTTCATTATTGCTTTTCTCTGTGCTCTCTGTGCTCTCTGTGGTCTCTGTGGTTGATTTTCCCGTCGAATCTGCGCCAATGCACTGACTGTCGCATTGATGCGATTGCCCTGTATTCGCGGCCAGCCAGGTAGTCGCCTCGCAGCGGCTGTGGTACATTCTACGCGATTGAGCTTGCGTCTTGGCATCGACCGAATAGACAGAAGATTCAGGAAAAGATTATGCTCCCTTTGCACGAAATAGCCCGCTTGCCCGACCCGGTGGACAATTGCGCCATCGCCATTAGCGATCTGGGCGGAGGCACGCTAGTCCAATACGGCGACCGAAATTTCACCCTGTCGCATACCGTGCTGGAGGGCCACCGCTTCGCCATTCAGCCCATCCTGCAGGGCGCGGAACTGACATCCTGGAGCCAGCGCTTTGGCGTCGCCACACGCGACATCGCGCCGGGCGAATACGTCATGAACGAAGGCGTAAAAGTTGAGCTGGAGCGGCGCAATCTCGACTTCGCCTTGCCGGCCGCGCCCAATTTCGAAAATCAGATCACGCCCTATGAATTCGACGCCGGCGGATTCAGCGCGGCTGAGCCCCTGCCGCTGCACAGCGATATGCGCTATTTTCAAGGCTATCCACGCGCTGGCGGTCGCGGGGTCGGTACGCGCAACATGGTCGTCATTTTGGGCACATCGTCGCTGGTGGCTGGTTTCGCGCGCACACTGGCCCAGTTGACCGCGGACCTGGCCGCTGACTTCCCCAACGTGGACGGCATCGTGCCCATAGCGCATACCGAAGGCGGTCATCAGAACCCCAATAATCGCGAGCTGCTCTTGCGCACCCTGGCCGGTTTCATGGTTCACCCCAATGTCGGCGCGGTGGTCGCGCTGGATTTCGGCGGCGAAGCGGTGACCAATGCCGACCTCAAAGAGTACCTGATCGATAAGGACTATCCACTCGACAATGTGCTGCACCGCTTCCACTCTCTCACAACCAGCTTCGACGCCAATGTCGCCTGGTTCAAAGACCTGCTGAGGGACTGGCTGCCGCGGGTGAATCAGCTTGAGCGCAGCCCTCAGCCTTTGAGCGCCCTGAAGATCGCCTTGCAATGTGGTGGCTCCGATGCCTTTTCCGGCATCAGCGGCAACCCGCTGGCGGCTTGGGTGGCGAAGGAAGTCATCCGCTACGGCGGCTCGGCTAACCTGGCCGAGACTGACGAATTAATCGGCTCCGAGTCCTACGTGCTGGATAAGATCGAGCGGCTGGAGCTGGCGCAAAATTTCCTCGGCAAGATCGAGCGCTTCAAAGAGCGGGTCAGTTGGCACGGGCAAACGGCCGAAGGCAATCCCTCCGGCGGCAATAAATTCCGAGGACTATACAATATCTATCTCAAGTCGCTGGGCGCGGCGGCAAAACGTCATCCGGATGTCCCGCTGCATGATGTCATCGAATACAGCCAGCGCATGACCAGCGGCGGATTCTACTTTATGGATAGCCCGGGCAATGACCTGGAAAGCGTGGCCGGGCAGGTGGCCAGCGGCTGCAATATGATCTTCTTTGTGACCGGCAACGGCTCCATCACTAATTTCCCCTTTGTGCCGACCATCAAGTTCGTGACGACCACGGCCCGCTACAACTTGCTGCGCGGCGACATGGATGTCAACGCCGGCGAATACCTGGATGGGGCGCCCCTGGACGAGCTGGGCGCGCGTACGCTGGACCAGACTGTTGCTGTCGCCGCTGGGCAGCGCTCGGTGGGGGAGCAGGCCGGGCATTACCAAGTCCAGATTTGGCGCGATTGGCAGCAGACCAGCCCGACCAATGTGACCTTGATCGAGCGCCGCAGTTACTCCGGTCAGCCGCTTGACATTCCCGCCGATGTCGAATTGCCGCCGGTCGCGGCGCCGGTGTACAAGTCCGAGCGCGGGCTGACCAGCGAGCGTATTGGCCTGATCATGCCGACCAGTCTCTGTTCCGGCCAGATCGCCAAGATGACCGCCGACAGGCTCAACGCCCAGGGCTTGGGCCAAGCCAACGGGCTGTCTCGCTTTGTGGCGCTGGTGCATACCGAAGGCTGCGGCGGCACTGTGCAGCCGGAATACAAAGACATGCAGATCGGCTACTTGCAGCATCCCAAGCTGCGTCACGCGCTGCTGCTCGAGCACGGCTGCGAGGTGACGCATAACAGTTACTTCCGGGGTTTAATGGCAGAGCAAAATCTGGAAGCGGCGGATTTTGGCTGGGCCAGCATTCAGCTTGACGGTGGCATTGATGCGGTCATGCGCAAGATTGCGGATTGGTTCAGCCGGCGCGTGGGGAACGACAGCCCGCCCGCGCGCATTACCGCTGGCTTGGAGGCGCTGCGCATCGGGCTGCTTTGCCAGACGGACGCGCCCGAATATGTGCAGCGCGATCTGGCGCGGCTGTGCAAGATCATCGTGGCCGGCGGCGGCAGCGTCGTCGTATCGGACAAAGACAGCTTGTGGGGCGGCGCCTTCTCCACTGAGCTTGACTTGCCCGATAAGCCGGAAGCCACGCTGGGATACGGCCAGGCGGCGAAAAACGCTGGCTTCCACATCATGTCGAATCCGCGCCGGCACTGGGGCGAGACGCTGACCGGCATCGGCGCCAGCGGCGTCGAACTCATATTGGGCTATGTCGACGGCTATCCGCTGGCAGGGCATCCGCTGGTGCCGGTGCTGCAAGCAAGCGCCAGCGCCGTTTCCGCTGAGGATCTGGATGCGATGCTCTTGGAAGGGGGTGACAATGCGGCGCTGCTTATCGACATGCTGGTGGCGACCTTATCCGGCGATCACATCGCGCGGCATCAAGTCACCGGCACGGACGACTTCCAGGTGACGCGCGGCTTGCTCGGCGTCTCATTCTAAATCGACAGAATCAGCCGCGCCTGATGGCCAATTCGCGCCAGAATTCGGCGATACGCTCACTTAGAATCGCCTCGCTGACGTAGGTGGCGTCAAATTCGACCACATCCTCGACCTCGCGGATGCGCCATTCCCGCTGCAATTCGCCGATAGCGCGCGAGCGCTCGACCGGGTCGTTATAGCGGGCGCCCAAAGTTAAGTGGATGCGCCGCAAGATCGAATCCAGCGAAGCCACCAGGCAGACGATGACGCCGTTGCGCTGCAATTCAGCCAGGTGAATGCTGCCGACCAAGGTGCTGCCGGCCACGCGAATCAGACCGCGCCGATGCAGCACGACCTCGTCCATGATCTCCGTTTCAACAGTCTTGAGATGACGCTCCCCGTAGGTCGCGCGCAAGTTGGCGATGGTATCGCCCAGCCGCTCCTCCAATTCCCGCTCGACGTCAATCAGGGTCAAGCCGAGGCGCTGTGCCAACTGGCGCGAAATGCGCGGGCGATTAGGCTCGACATAGCCGGTCACAATTAAGTTTAGGTCGCCATGCAGGCGTAAGTTACGCGATTCCATCACGCCAGTCGGGGTACCAATCGTCCAGGAGGGCCGGCAGTTCAGCAAATGAGCGCAGACAGGGATGCCCGCCGTCGCTGGTATAGCCGCTGTCGCTGAGGAGCTGATGCCCGCCGCTGGCAGTTGCGCCACCGGGGTTCAGACGCTGCGCCGCGCGCATGCCAACATCCAGCGCGCCACAGACATCGGCAATGGGATTGTCGCCGATGAAGACCGCCTCTTCCGGCGCGACGCCGATTCGCTCCAGCGCGCTATGGAAAATGCGCGGGTGCGGCTTTAGGTAGCCCACATCCGCCGCCGCCAGCCGACATTCGGGAAAGTAGGGCAGCAGCCCGTGCTCGCGCAATTCGCAATCTCTCAGCGACATGGGCTGTGAGGCATTCGTGACGACCCCCAGCCGTATCCGCCGCGAGCGCAGCTCATCCAAAACTGGAAATACATCGGGGAAGACCACGGTGCCTGGCACAACCTTCCAGTCATAAGCGCGCATAATCTCGTCGGCGCAGGCATCGGCCTCGCTGACACCCAACTCAGTCAAAGTCTGCTGGAGGATTTCTGGCATGACGGGCGCGCGAAGATTGGCGCGGGCGGCTGCCCAGGCTGCGCGGGTGCGCTTCGTATAACGCTCGACCAACTGCTCCAGCGCGATGCCTGTGGGCGACAGTCGCCGGTTCAGAAAGCGCAGCACGCGGTCGAGGCGCTCGGCTTCGATTTCCCGCCAGTCGCGCGTGACGCCGCTCCAGTCGATTAAGGTATCGTCGAAGTCGAACAAGACGGCTTTGAGCTGGCGCGCCACCGTGCCTTAACCTCCGCCTCTGGCGGCGCGTTTGGCTTTGCGTTCCAGCGCTTTGCGGCGACGCTCTTCGCGCTTGGCTTCGTCTTCGTTCCAGGGGGTCGGCCCATCAGCTGGCGGGGGCGCAGCGGCTTTCACCGGCGTCGGCGCAGGCGCGGCGGCAGCTTCAGCGACGGCGGGCTCTGCTGTAGCGGCGGCAACCGCTTCGGGCAGCGCCACATCATAGGCGAAGTCATTGATGGCTTGCGCCGCTTTGTCCTCATAGACGTTATAGAAGTCGTCCGCGTTGACCGCATCCTGCATGCGCCAGACCAGCGCCGAGGCTTCCATGCCCGGCTCTATGCCGCTGTGGCGCGGCTGCCAGCCGAATTCATCGCGAAGTTTCTGGCTGCTGATGAGAGCTTCGCGCCCCAGCAGCTTGTCGCGCAGTGTCTTCTGTCGAAACATGCCAAATAGTCCCTCATTGGCGAATCGCGGCGCGCCCAGGCCCAGTGCCGCGCTGATGGCGCCGGCGCAGTCGTCCGGGCTGCAAACGGTATCGTCCGCGGCGTTGATGACCTGCATAGCGTCGGGCTGATGGTCGGCTTCCAGCAGCGTGACCAAAGCCGCCGCCAGATCATCTTCATGTATCCACGAGGCCCGCAGCGCCCCGGCCGGCAAACGCTGCGACGCCATGATCGCATCAGCCAGTGATACTGTTGCCGGGTTATTGCCGCCGTAAATGTAGCCGCTGCGGACAATATAGCCTTTTATGCCACTGTCCTTCATTGCGGCTTCGGCCGCCAGCATGGGCGCGAATTCGCTGTCGCGCGCATCCTGATCGCCTTCGATGGCCGCGCCCTGCCCGGCATCGTAAAGATAGCCGAAACTGAGCGAGACGATCCGCTTGACGCCATGCTGCCTTGCGGCTTGCGCGACCGCCCGGGTAAATTGCAGCAACTGCGCGCCACGCTCGGCAAACGCGGCGCTGGAATGTGGCAAGCCGCCACAGAACTGGGGAATGGCGTGAATGATCGCGTCCGACTGCGCCATTTGCAGCGCGCTGAATACATCGCTCGCGCGGCCAAGATCAGGATACACTGGCAGCGCGCCGGCTTGCCGCAGAGCCAAGGCGCCTTCCGATGTACAGGCGCTGGCAACGACTTTGTGCCCGCGCTTCAGCAAGGCGCGGACCGTCGCCAATCCGACATCTTCCGCGCCGCCAGTGACAAATACACTCATCTGCTTGTTCGCTTCAGCCATCGCTCACTCTCTCGCCGTGACGGTTTGTCATCGTCATTATGCCATAATTCGCCAAGGATTGGCACGATGCTTTTGCGCAGCGCTTCATTAAGGTCCCGTTGCCGTGTTATACTGCGTTACGTAATCGAATAGCTTCAATCGGTAGAGGACAGCGCAGGCTGAATCGTGGCTGACGACGTGACCACCAGTTGGATTTGGGCGGACGAGCGCAGCGGCGGCGTCAAAGGGGCGCGCCTGGATCTGGCTGCGCGCGCCATCGAGTGGGTTGATCAGCCCGGCTGCTCCTGAAATAATGTCATTCGGCCGCAGTTGGCGGCTGATTTTCTGGCAAACGGGCCCATCGAATCCGTTCCGGCTGATGTGCTGGCGGAGATGCGGGCCGCCCTTTCCATTGACAGCCCGCGCCTTCGTCGCTAACATACTCATGCCTGCGGGCCTGTAGCTCAGTTGGGAGAGCGCCACAATGGCATTGTGGAAGTCAGGGGTTCGAGTCCCCTCAGGTCCACTTCACCAGCCAAGATCAGTGCAAACCTTTTGAAAGGTCGGTAGTGTGGCGAGACATAAACGCAGCGTCTGGGAAGAAATGCTTGAAGTCGGGCGTCGCATCCTGAAAGAACTGGACGACCTCTTTGACTCAACGGCGCAGCAGCCCCGCAAACCGGCGCGCGTTCCTGTGCCCGTGCCAGTACGGAAGGGACGCAAAGGGCAGCGAAACGAATAGACGGCAAGTCGCTTTTTGTCTACAGGGCGCGGTCAAGAGGACTGCGCTTTTTTTGTTTGGCGCGCCAATTGTAGCTTCCGCAGTTGCAACTCCGCGCGATAGCTGACATCATCTAGCGCTATACAGAAACATTTGCGATGGGAGGGAGACCGTGCCCGAGTTCAAGATTTTTGACGGACACAATGATACCTTGCTGCGCTTTTATCGAGATGAAGTGCATTACAGCGACTTTCTTAGCGAGATGGACAGCGGGCATATCGACCTGGCGCGCGCGCGCCGCGGCGGCTTCGCTGGCGGATTCTGCGCCGTCTACGTGCCCAATCCCGATAGCCGCATCGCGCCGGACAGCATGCCCGATACCAGCAAACCCTATGCGCCGCCGGCGGTCGAATTTGTCTATTCACAGGGCGTCGTCCTGCATCAGATGGCGGACCTATTCAAGCTGGAAGCGGCCTCGGACGGGCAAGTCAAAGTAGTCCGCACTGCGGATGAATTGCAAGCCTGTATCGATGCGGGCATATTCGCCGCCATCTTGCACTTCGAAGGGGCGGAAGCCATTGACGAAGACCTGAACGCGCTGGAGGTCTATTATCAGGCGGGCATGCGCTCGCTGGGCATCGTCTGGAGCCGACCGACGATCTACGCGCACGGTGTGCCCATCGCCTTCCCGTCTTCGCCCGATATCGGCCCCGGCTTGACCGATGCCGGGGTACGCCTGGTCAAACGCTGCAACGAACTCGGCATCATGATCGACCTTTCGCACATGAACGAAGCTGGCTTCTGGGACGTGGCCGCGCTTAGCGATGCGCCCCTGGTCGCCACCCATTCCAACGTACACGCGCTCTGCCCAATCTCGCGCAACCTGACCGACAAACAGTTGGACGCCATCAAAGCCTCCGACGGCATGGTCGGGCTGAACTTCGCCACCGGCTTCCTCAACGAAGACGGCGCTTGGGACAGCGATCGCCCGCTCGATGTGATGGTGCGCCACCTGGATTACCTGGTCGAGCGGTTGGGCGAGACGCGCGTGGGACTAGGCTCGGATTATGACGGCGCGCGCGTGCCCGATGCGGTCGGCGATGTATCGAAGCTGCCTAACCTGATCGCCGCGCTGCAAGCCGCCGGCTACAATGACGAACTGCTGCACAAGCTGACGCATCAGAACTGGCTGCGCGTCCTGCGCCAAACCTGGGGCGCTTGAGCGCGCTCTCCCAAGCCCCTCGGCGCCATAGTGACAATTTGTAGAGGCGAGCCTTGGCTTGCCCTCTTTCAGGTGTAGATGCGGGCGAGGCACTGCCTCGCCCCTACAGCGACTTTCGAAGGCTTAGTTAACTTTCGAGCTGCTCCAGCGCCTCCGCGATCGGCCGCCAGCCGCCCCACTTGCTCACGCGTTCACGGGCTTCAGCCGCAGACATCGGCGTCAGCTCATCATCCGTTTCGACGCCGAATGCGATCAAGACGCGCAGCCAGTTTGTGCCCGCGCGGCCAGCAGCGACATTCTCATCGTAATAGTCGCGTACTGTTTGGATGAGGCTGTCCGGCACGGTGTAGCTCTGTTTTGGCGCGGGCGTGTCGGTCGGAATCGGCGTGTTGGATGGAACGGCTGTGTTCGTTGGTACGGAGGTGTTGGTTGGCACCGGTGTATTCGTCGGCAGCGGCACAGGCGTATTTGTTGGCGCTGGCGTATCCGTCGGGATGGGCGTATCCGTTGGCGCCGGCGTGTCGGTCGGGATGGGCGTATCAGTTGGCACTGGCGTATCAGTTGGTGGCGGCGGAGGCGCTCCTCCTTCAATCTGCGTCAGCGCATTGACAACCGGCTGCCAGCGTCCGCCCCAGCCGCGATCGACATAAGTCTGCGCTTCGGCCGCGGTCATGGGATTGCTATGACTGCCATGCCCCAGCGCCGCCAACGCCCGCGTCCAGCGAACATAATGATCCGTGCCAGCTGCTTGCTCGCCCCTCCAGCCCTGGATGTTTTGTATCAGGCTGCTGTACTGGTTGATTTGTGGGACGGGCGAATCTGTGGGCAAGGGTGTATTCGTCGGGACGGGCGTATTAGTCGGAATTGGCGTATCCGTCGGGACGGGCGTATTCGTCGGTGCCTGCGCTTCCAGCTGCGTCAAGGCGTCGGCGACCGGCTGCCAGCGCGCCGAACTGTATTGCTGCGACATTTGATTGGCTTCGGACGCGGTCATGGGATTGCTGTGATTGCCATGCCCCAATGCCGCCAACGCCCGCGTCCAGCGCTCGACATGCGCCGCGCCGTGCTGAGTCTCGGCTTGGTATGTCAGCAGCGTTTGGATGAGGCTGCTGTACTGGTTGTTTGATGGCGCCGTCGTGTTTGTTGGTACTGGCGTGTCAGTCGGGATGGGCGTATTCGTCGGCGGCATCGGCAGGGCGAAATACGCCGAGCCGCTGACAGTAACGCTGCCTGGCAGGTCGGCTGTGAGCGCTGCGCTATAAGTCGCGCCCGCGGTCAAGCCAGTGAGACTATGGCTGGTTACGCTCGCGCCCAGATTTACTGAGTCGCTGGACATGTCGCTGCCGGCGATGTCCAGCGTGTAGCCGGTCGCGCCGCTGACCGCGCTCCAGGATACGCTGGCTTCGCTGGAACTGTGGACCTGGGAGTCGACATTGATCAACGTGTCCGTTGGAACAGGCGTGTCCGTTGGAACGGGTGTATCCGTTGGAATCGGCGTATCTGTCGGTTTGGGCGACAAGGTAAATTCCCACTCGCCGACGCGCTTGCCGCCGCCGGTCAGGTTGGCTGTAACCCTCACCCAATAGGTGACGCCGAGCGTCAAGTCACGCCAGCCAACCTTATACTGGGACTTGTCCGCATTATAAGTATAAGAGTTGCTGCCGCCATCGCTGCTGGTTAATTCCAGCAAGTAGTCGGTCGCGCCACTGACTGCGTCCCAATACACGGCTGCTTCGCCATAGTTGGGGCTAACGAGGGACAAAACGATAATGTGAAGGGTCGGGACGGGCGTCGCGGTTGGCGTGGGCGTAGCTGTGGGTACAGGCGTATCCGTTGGAACGGGCGTGTTTGTCGGGATTGGCGTTGCCGTTGCCGGCTGCTGAACTTCTGCCTGTTGAGCTTCTGCCTGTTGAGCGTCTGCTTGTTGCGCAGGCGCATTCGCCAAGGTCCGCGCTTGACCCGTCACAGAGATCCGCTGGCCGCTGCCCTTCAGGAATACCGTGAGTTTGAAGTCATAGACGGTATTGGCTTGGAGCCCGCCGAAGTCATGCGAGGTCGCCGAGCTTTCGTTGGTGTGAATGATTTCAAATCCGCTATCACGTCCACTGCTGCTGCTGTAGTCGACCATGTAAATTTGCGCTTTGTCACCCAGGTCAGTCCATTCGACCGTGATGTGGTCTTTGGAGATTTTCGGGAAGATCATCGCCAGCGTACCGTCGGTGGGCAGTGTTGGCACAGCTGTTGGCGTGGGCGTATTCGTCGGCACGGGCGTATCTGTTGGCACAGGCGTATTCGTCGGCGTGGGCGTGTTGCTTGGCGTTGGGGTGATCGTCGGCGTGGGTGTATCGGACGGCGTCGGCGTGATGGTTGGCGTCGGCGTCGGTGTAAACGTCGCCAAGCTTGTATGCAGAACAATTTTATTCGACTCAATACTGAAGATGATGGCTTCGCTGCGCGCCAAGGGTTTATCGCAGGTGTTCCAGCGGCAATGTCTATCCGAAACTTCTACCCAGAAGGTGTATTTCGTATTCGTATTGATCGGATTCACTAAATCATAACCGTCTGCTAACCGCCGCCGCGTAAAGCCGCCGGTGGCATTTTTGAAAACAGAAAAATGATACTTATGCAAGCCAACCCGATCAGATTGCACATCTTCCGCAAAATTGTTCCAGGCAATTCTGACAATGTGCGGGGGATTCTGATTCCAATAATGCGTAACCCGAACATTGGCGTCAATGATCGGAATGGGCGTGGGCATGGGTGTGCTGCTTGGGATCGGTGTGCTGCTTGGCGTGGACGTCGCGGTGTTGGTCGGGGTCGGCGTGCTGGTCGGCGTATTGGTCGCTGTCGCTGTGGGCGTTGGCGTGGGTATGGTAGCATCAAAGCTGACGGTTTTCGACTTCTTGGGATATGGCGAATTCGGTCCCGGATACCAAGTTACAGTGAAGTCATAATTATCAGCAAAGAGAATCCCCAGATCTTCGTATTCCGTAGCGTAAATTGGATAGGAAGAAGTTGCCGGGTAATGCCTGGCGGCTGTCGGGTCGGCAAAACCAGAGGCATTGGCGGTTATCAGGTAGTAGCCGGTGTGGCTTGGGCCATCCCAATCCAAGTCGAAATAATCGTATGAGTTGCTTTTACCAGTTAATGAGACCGTCAGGAAGGTCAAAGGCTCGGTTTCCGGTATCGGCGTTGGTAGTTGCCCAGCACGGTTCGAGCGCACTTGCATGACGCGCTGTTGCCATCGCCATAGCGTGAGCCCGAATACATTATTAGTCGTCAAGTTATAGGGGATAACGCGCACCCAGTACGGTGAAGCGCGATCTGGGTCCAGCCCGGTGAGCGTATACTGTGTTCCGCTAGTATCGTTAAATACCTGCAAGGGCTCCGAAATGATTCGATAGCCATCCGCGCCTTTTAGCGGCGTCCAGTCCAAGGTGACGCTGTTGCTGGTCACAGCGGATACCCAGATTTCCATGCCAGGCAAGACGGGTTTGGGCGTCATTGTATTCGTCGCTGTGGGTGTCAGTGTTGAAGTGCTGGTGGGCGTCGGCGTGTTGGTCGCAGTCGGCGTCAGCGTCGGCGTACTGCTTGGACTTGGCGTTGCGGACGGGTTCGGATCCAGCTCGGTGCGGAATATATCCGTATTGGTCCGCAATATAGCCTGTCCGCAGGGATTGCAATCTTTAGCATTCACCTCGATCCAGGCTCGGTATTCGCTATCTGCTTCCAAGCCGGAGACAGTGAGCTGGGGCGCGCTCGTCACGCTGTTCGGGGCGATCTGCTTTTCTATGGTCTGTCCGCCCGCCGTCGGCTCCAGGAAGAGATAATAGGCGATTGTGTCACTGTTCTCTGGATCAACGAGCTGCCACCAGTGGACTGTGACGGAGTTATGCGTGGGCTGGCGCGCGCCCAAGCTGCCCGCGATTATCGGCGCCGGATCGGCGTCGGCGCTTTGCGCTTCGGCTTGCGCCATTTGCGGTTCCAGATCTTCTATTAGTTGGGGTTCGGGCGTCGCCGTGTCCACTGGCGGAGGGGCTTGCTGGCTGCTCGGCACTGGGAGCGTGCGGAAGCTGGGTCCCACCAAAACGTGATCTGTCGAGTTTTGACGTCCCCAGCAATTTTTCTCTATAGTGACTTCATAGTCCGTATCCGGCTGTAAATTCCACAGGGTTTTCGTTTTGGGAAGCGATCCAGTATAGATTTCCTGGTTGAGATAAATAAAGTAGCTGGGCGTATAAAATTCCGTGTTATCGCAGAATTGGTTATCATCCCAAGAGATTTCCGCGGAGTTATGGCTGATGTTGCTGACGCGAATGTTGGATAGCGTCGCGTCGCGTGCTGGCGGATCGGCTGTGCGGAAGATGGCTTTTACGCTGCCGTAGACCACATTCCTCGGGTCTGTCGGCAAATGCGACTGCAACGTAAACGTTACAGCATACTCGGTGCTGGGCTTTAGCGTTCTTTGAAGAATCCAATTAGAAGTCTGAGTGTATCTGTTGTAACCAACGACTTCGTGGCTGCCGTCCGTCGCTCGTACGGGGCCGATTTGCACCAGCGGGGTCGCGACTATGTCTTTGAAATGGTCGCGGAAAAGTTTCCAATTCAATTCGACCGAGTGCCAGGTGATGTTGGAAACGCGGATTTTGTAATTGTCCGGGTATGAACTGCGCATGTTGCCTAAGACGGACGTCGCGGTTGCGGTGGGCGTAAGCGTTGGGGTGGGGGTTGGCGTCGAGGCGAGGGTGCGGAAGCTGGGCAGCGTGAGATAATCCACCGACTGGTGGGTTGAATTGTATTTCTCGATGGCGATGACATAGTTCGTGTCGGGCCTCAAGCCATCAATGCGCCAGCCGCTAGCGCGCGTGAATGTGAATAAATCTTTGCTCTTCCAATTGGCGTAGACAGTATAAGACGACATGTCGGCGGGGGATGAATCATCCCAGTTGAGGACAACGGAAGTATTGCCGATATTCGAGACGCTGGCATTGGACAGGTGCCCAGCGTTTGGCGCGGCCGCGGTGGTGAAGTGGGCGTCGACCGAGCGCCTATTGGGGCGTACGCCTGAATAGAAAGTCAAGGTGAAGTTGTAGCGGGTATTGGGTCTTAAGACACGGGGATTGAGACCTATTCTGATTGCCCATGCAGTTGAATTGTAATAGGAATATCGGCTCGCATTGATCCGATGCTGGCCATCAGCCGAAACAATATCGCTGAATTGGGCGTAATCGATATTGTAGCCCCCGTTTTCAAGATAATCGTGCAGGTCTTTCCAGTTCACGGTAGCGGTATTATGCGTGAGCTTGCTGTAACTGATCTTGAAGTTATCGGGGTAGGGCGTCGCCTGCGCTTGCGCCAGCCCGCCGCCCAGCGCGATGATGAGCAGCAGCGGCAGCATGAAGAGCAAGCGGGTTAGCTGAAAGCGGTGAAGGTTATAGCGCAGGAAACGGCGTGGCATCAGCGTCTGCTCCTATTAAAGCTGGATCGGCGCGTATAGAATTGAATTGTAATTCAATTTTCTACTTTGTCAAATTTGGCGTCCGCATGCAGGGAAATCGCATCAAAAAAATTTAACCACAGAGAACACAGAGGGCACAGAGAAAAGTCTATCAATTAAAAATATTGTGAAACTGCAATTCAATTTGAATCCTTTGATTCCCATTTGTATGTCGATCCTAGAGGAATTTTGCCCCGAAAAAACGTAAACTCTGTGTCTCTGTGCCTCTGTCGTTAGGAATTATTTATGCGATTGCACTGGGGAGCCGTGCCTCGTCCGCAAACTCACATCGGCAAGCGTTATTTCAATGTCAGCATCACTCCAGGGTAAATGCATCAATTTATTTTTCACCACAGAGGCACCGAGAACTCCGATAATTATCTGAAAATATGCCAATAAAGACGCATTGAAGGGGTGATTTGGCGCAATATTTCATGGGCGAGCCAAGGCTCGCCCCTACAATTTGTTAGTTTGTTGATAAATTCGTCATTTATAGATCTTCCTCTGTGCTCTCTGTGTCTCTGTGGTTAGATTTAGAATTGGATTAGGTTCATAGTACTCAGATTCATTTAGATGCGATTGCCCTGCAAAGACATCACACTGCCCTTTACAAGCCGCGCCGCCTCTAGTATAGTGCCCTGCGATTCTGCGGAGGTGGACAAGACATGAAAGTCAATAGCGTTTCGGGTTTCGGGGTGGCCCGCTCTTTCCTTATGTAGTCCGCAGGGACTGCCAATCACACTCCGCCTCTTCCACCCGCTTCCTCGCCAACTCATGTTGTTTATGCCTTCAGCCTGGCTTGATGCCCGGCTTTGAGGCTTGCGCCGCGCCTGCGCGTCAAAGCTGTATCAACCGCAATAGAAGGGAGACCTGAGCCAGATGTCTGAAACCTATCAACCCCATGCGATAGAAGTGAAGTGGCAGCGGAAGTGGGAGGCGACCGCGCTCTACCGCTCCCAAGTAGACTGGGACAAGCCCAAGCACTACGCTCTCACCATGCTGCCCTATCCCTCGGGCGACTTGCATATCGGGCACTGGTTCGCCATGACGCCCTCCGACGCGCGCGCCCGCTGGATGCGCATGAAAGGCTACAACGTCCTCTTCCCGATGGGCTTCGACGCTTTTGGCCTGCCCGCAGAGGAAGCGGCCATCTCGCGCAACATCCATCCCTGGAAGTGGACCTACGCCAATATCGAACGCATGCGCGAGCAACTGCGCAGCATGGGCGCCATGTTCGACTGGGAGCGCGAGGCGATCTCCTGCACGCCCGACTACTACAAGTGGTCCGAGTGGTTCTTCAAACGCTTCTACGAACACAGCATCGCCTATCGCGGCTTGGCGCTGGTCAATTGGTCGGAGACGCTGCAGACCGTGCTGGCGAACGAGCAGGTCAACGAAGGCAAAGACGAACGCACCGGGCAGCCGGTGATCCACAAGATGATGGAGCAGTGGTTCTTCGCCATCACCAAATACGCCGATGAGCTGCTGAACTTCGAGGGAATGGATTGGCCTGAGCCGATCAAGATCATGCAGAGCAACTGGATCGGCCGCAGCGAAGGCGCGCGCGTAACCTTCCATACCGAATGCGGCGGCCATCCCATCGAGATCTACACCACCCGCCCCGACACGCTCTGGGGCGCGACCTTTATGGTGCTGGCGCCGGAGCACGCGTTGGTGGACAAGATCACCACCGACGAACAGCGCTTGGCGGTCTCCGATTACATCATTGTGACGGAGCTGGAGACCGAGATCGAGCGTATGCAGGCGCAGCGCAAAAAGACCGGCGTCTTCACCGGCGCCTACGCCATCAACCCAGTCAACGGCGAAAAGCTGCCGATTTGGATCGCCGACTACGTCATGGTCACCTACGGCACGGGCGCGATTATGTCCGTCCCGGCGCACGACCAGCGCGACTTTGAATTCGCACGGGCTCATGACTTGCCGATACGCGTGGTGATCCAGCCCGAGGAACTCAACGAGCCGCTGACCGAAGCGGTTATGACCGAAGCCTATGACGGGCCCGGCGTCATGGTCAATTCCGATGCCATGGACGGCAGCGTCAGCAATTTGCAAAAGGGCCGCCAGAACCCGGCCATCAATCGTGTGATCGATTGGCTGGAAGCGACCGGCAAGGGCGAGGAGGCGGTGAATTATCGACTGCGCGATTGGCTAATCAGCCGGCAGCGCTACTGGGGCGGGCCCATCCCCATGATGTACGCCGGCGACGAAATCATTCCGGTGCCCGATGAGGACCTGCCCGTTGAGTTGCCCGAAGATGTCGACTTCGTGCCCACCGGCCGCAGTCCGCTGACCTACCACGAACCCTTCTTCAAAGTAGACGAGACGCTGCGGCGCGAAACCGATACGCTGGACACCTTCATGTGTTCCTCCTGGTATCAGCTGCGTTACCTGTCGCCCGATTGCGATACAGCGCCCTTTGACGCCGAGGAGGCCGCCTACTGGCTGCCGGTTGATGTCTACACCGGCGGCGCGGAGCATGCCGTGATGCACTTGCTGTACACGCGTTTCTTCACCAAGGCGCTGCGGGATATCGGCGTATACGACGATACCGCCGCCGCCATGCGCCGCCACGGACGCGATCCCGAAGGCGCCTTCGACGAGCCAATGACCGTGCTGCGCAATCAAGGGCAAGTGCTGGGGGACGAGCGCCAGGGCGACTTCGCGCTCTGCAGCGGGCGGGTCGTCAACGGCCGCCTGCTAGCCAAGCGCGTCGAGGTGGTCGAATGGAACCAGGCGCCGGCCGGCTTTGACGGATATTTCGGCGAGATCGTCTATCGCAAAGAGAATACCCTGCACCTGGATATGGCCGGCGTGAAGCAAATCGTCGAAGTCCAGCCCGATGCCAAGATCATCATCCCGCAGATCCCGGGCGAGAACAATGTCAATCAGCTGAAGCAGCACCTGGAAATCCAGCGCATGTCCAAGAGCAAGGGCAATGTCGTCAATCCCGATGAGCTGGTGGCGAAGTACGGCGCCGATGTCGTGCGCTGCTACTTGATGTTCAACTTCGACTGGCAGAAGGGCGGGCCCTGGAACGAGAATAACATCAAAGGTCCGCAAGGCTGGCTGCATGACATCTGGGAGATTGCCATTGCCGGCGCGCCGTCGACAGCGGGCGACCCCTCCGCCGAGCGCGACATCGCGCGCAAGCTGCACCAGACCATCGCCGTCATCAACCGGGGCTTGGAAGATTTCAGCTTCAATACCGCCATCGCCGAGCAGATGAAGTTTAAGAATTCGCTGAAGGCGGCATTGCGCGCGGGCTCAATCGGCGCGGATGTTTGGCGGGATGTGATGAGCCAAGTGATTCGCCTGCTGGCGCCTTTCGCCCCGCACATCGCTGAAGAGATTTGGCTGCGCCTGGGCTGGGAATACAGCGTGCACACGCAGCCCTGGCCCGACTATGACGCCGAATTGGCGCGCGAAGAAACGGTCGACCTGGTGGTGATGGTTAATGGCAAACCGCGCGAGACCATCTCGGTGGCGGTGGATATCGATAAAGAACAAGCGCAAGAGTTGGCATTAGCCAGCGCCGCCGCACAGCGCAGCCTGGCCGGCAAGGCGCCAAAACGCGCCATATTCATCCCCGGGCGCAACGGGACCGATCCCAAGGTAAATATCGTCGTGTAGCGCAAAATAAATCCCGCCCATTTAATTCAAGGCGGGATCTGTATTCAATATCTGCATGAAGTTGAAACCCCTCCCTCTTCTTGGGGGAGGGGAAATAAGACTCAGCCACAGCCCCCGTTCAGGACCCGGCGGTGAAAGCGGCTGATGTAGCCAGTCTTGCCCTCGAACTCGACCTTGTACCAGTAGCCGTTAATCTCAAAGGCGGGCACCTCGGAATTGAGCCAGACCAAGCCGATGATCTCGCCGCCTGGTCTGGCGCGCAAGAATAGCGTCTCGGCCAGTTTGATCTGGCAATCACTTAGTGGGATGGCTTCGAAAACGGGTAGCGTAACGGCCGCGTCACCCATTGTCGGGGAGGCGGGCGGCGCGGCTTCGCTCAGTAGCACCACCGTGCCTTGGCGGTCAATACGCCCGCAGTGCATGCCGTCACGATGCCTATGCTCCAGTTCCATTGCCATCCGCGGCGCGTAAGCGGCATCCAGGAAGACCAGCCAGCCAACATCGTGGAAACAGACTTCGATGTTTTCCGGCACAACGCTCCACACATCTACCGCATCAATGAAGCCGCGCTCCTGCAGTTCCGGATGCCCGGCGATTGCCACCTCGCCGACCATCTGGCACTGGGTATTCTCCACGTAGCCATAGACAAGGACGTGATCCGGCAGGTGAGGGCAGGTTATATCGGGCGGACGGTATGATGATTCCTCGTCCCCCTTCGCTGCTTTTGACTCTTGTTTGGATTCGGTCACGCATTCTCGCTGGTACTCTCTGATAGTGGCGTCATCCGGATTGTCGATATCTTGGAAATCTTCACACAATCCCTGCGCTTGCGCCGGCATCGCCAGAATAAGCAGCCCCATTACCAAGCTCAGCAAGATTACCGGCATCCGCATGCTATATTTTGCGTTCATCATTCTCCTCCGTCTAAGCTAAACCAAACTGAGCTTATGGCGGAATCCGCAACTGTCAATAAAATCGGCGAGAGCGTAGGTATTGCGTATTAACCCCGTTGCTTGGCAGGTGAATTGCTTGGAAATCCGGACCTGGTCAATCATGTTGATATAACAACGTTCACGGCCCCACTCTGCAGCAACGGCCAGGGTGTGCGGCACAGGCGCGTCCTAGCTTCTCCCCGATGTTTTGGGGACCGATGGGGTAGATTTTTGCTGGCTGTTGAATCACTAATTCGCAAACGGTAAGCAAAGTATGACGCCCGTATGGCTGAAGTAGGCATTGCGGCGGCTATTTCATTTGACCGCAGAATCGTCCGCTTTGTAGACTATAGTCATCGGAAAAAAGGAAAGGAAAACGACAATGAAGACCAGGATGATTTTCGCCACATTGATGTCCTTCATTCTTCTGACGGCAGCCCTCAGCGCCCAAGGCAACTATAGCAGCCTTATCCAGACGCTGTTGACCTACCAAGCCGAGACCCATCATGGCGCGCAGCATGTCGAGCGCTGGACGCGGGCGTTGGCCGCGCTGGGGCATGGCAGCCATGCTGACCCCATGACCGCATCCGAAGCGCAGACCTACGCCGACAGGGGCTGGGGCCGCTGGAACCCGGTAGTAAACGCGCTGCGGGACTTGGAGTCCGCGCAGCAGCCAAGCCAGCAACCCTCGCAACAGCCAAGCCAGCAACCCTCGCAGCCGGCGATTAGCAACGCCTGGGATACCGCCTATGGCCCAAGCTGGGTGGATGGCACCAACTGCTTCTGGTGGGTGGATACGGAAACGGTAAAAGTCCGGGAATTTTCTACGATAGATGAATGGATTGCCGTCACCGAAGACGGCGCCGCAGCGCCCGCATGGACAAACGCCCATGGCTATTATGTTGCCAGCAACCCAAGAGCGATTGACTTCCAAATCGGGTCTAATGCAGGCACCCGTGTAACTCGTTTTGTGTCCGGCGGCGGCAGCATTAAAGATCGAATCAACAACAGTGGTCTGGCAAGCGCAATCTATAACACGGATGGCGCTGCTTGCAACGTGGCGCATCGCTTCTTCACGCCCGAAGGCAATTTAAGATAGTCCGGAATCGCCTAGCCGATCTGTACTCAAACTCTCCGTCTTCCTTGTGAAGGCGGGGAGTTTTTGTTATGATGTGCCTGTGAACGCTATAAAAGGAGAATGCATCATGCAAGAAGGTGGAATGGAGATTGTCGTCAAGTATTGCGCCACTTGAGGGCACCAACCCAATGCCGTCAGTTTGACGGATGAAATCTTGAACGAACGCGAAATTGAGTATTTCATCAGCAGCTGGAAATTGATACCCGCCACCGGTGGCGTATTCGACGTCTGGGTCAACGGCGAGTTGATCTTTTCCAAGAAGGAAGTGGGCCGTCACGCGGAACCGGGCGAAGTTCGGGCTGCCATCATGAAAGTGATGGAAGCGGCTGGCCAAGCCAATATGGAGCTGGCGGCCAAGTAAACAGCCCCATAATGCGAATCAAGTTCGCAAGCCACAAAACGAGAAAGAACCGCTCTGCCATAGACATTGGCGGGCGGTTTTTTTTGTCTTGCCGCTCCCGATTCCTTTCCGCTTCAGCGCAAACTCTATGCTCGTATCTTGCTTGCGCTTACTGCGGCGGGCGCGCGCCCACAGGATTAACCACTGCCCTGCTCCCCTATACGAGGTTGTTGACATCGAGACTGCATTTGTAATACAGTGATTATGACGGACGGTAGTCAGGATTCAGTTCTCAGCATTCAGATTATGCTGCGGCTTAAGAGACGATTCTGATTAGCTTCAATATGTTAGTAGCTGAAAGGAGTTTACTGATGAAACGCTTGGGAGTGGTTATTTTGCTGGTACTATCTCTTTTTGTTGTGGGCGCCGGTCTCACAGTCGCGGAGGATGGTCACATCGTTGAACGCATACGTGATCGCGGCGAGTTGATTTGCGGCGTAAATTCTGTGCTGCCGGGCTTTGGCACACAGAACGACGCCGGCGATTTTGAAGGCTTCGACGTTGACATCTGTCGCGCTGTCGCCGCTGCTATCCTGGGCGATTCCAACGCGATCGCATTCCGTCCGCTTGCCGCTGCCGAGCGCCCGACCGCGCTGGCCAGTGGCGAGATTGACATGCTGAGCCGCAACACCACCTGGACGCTCAGCCGCGATACGGAATGGGGCGCCACCTTCGGTCCAACGACCTTCTACGACGGCCAGGGCATCATGGTCAAGGTGGACTTTGGCGTGAGCACGATTGAAGAGCTCGGCGAAGAGAGCATAACCATGTGCGCCACCGCCGGCACCACCACTGAGCTGAATATCACGGACAAAGCCAACGCCCTCGGCGCGGACTGGGAACTGAATACATTCCCGGACTTCGACGCCATCATGGACGCCTACGAAGCGGGCGCCTGCGATGCCTTCACCAGCGATATCAGCAGCCTGGTCTCGCGCAAAGCCACCTCGGCTGATCCCGCCGCGCATGCGATTCTGCCCGGCGCCATTAGCAAGGAGCCGCTCGGCCCGGTCAGCCCACAGAATGACGCCAACTTTGCGGATATCATCCGCTGGGTCGTATGGGGTCTGTTGTCCGCGGAAGAGTTTGGCATCAACAGCATGAACATCGGCGACTTCATGGACAGCGAAGATGCTGGCGTCGGCCGTCTGCTCGGTTTGGGCGACAACGTAGCCGGCGACTATCTCGGAATCAACGACGAGTTCATGGTGGATGTGATCACCCAGATGGGCAACTACGCCGAAATCTTTGAACGCAACCTGGGCACGGATACGATCTTCGGTTTGGAACGTGGTTTCAACGCGCTCTGGACGGACGGCGGCCTGATGTACGCGGCGCCCTTCCGTTAGACCGAACTTCGCTCTAACGCTGCGTTTCCTAGGGGCGCGCTATCGGCTTGATGGCGCGCTCTTTTTTTGTCACGCTGGCCGGCGCTGTTCGCCAGTGCAATCGCATCAAATTATTTCAACACTAAGGCGCCAAGAACTCCGAGATATATCCGAAAATATGCCAATAAAGGACGCAATGAAAAGGTGATTTTCTGCCAGAATTCATGGGCGAGCCAAGGCTCGCCCCTACAATTTGTTAGTTTGATAATAAATTCGTCATTTATGGATATTGATGCGATTGCCCTGCGAGAGCACCGTGAAACTTAATCGAGATATGCCATATTCTTTGTGTGCTTTGTGCCTTTGTGCCTTTGTGGTGAAATATAATTTCAACTGAATTCGATACACTACCATTCATCAGGAGGAATTTGTCTGTCGCTGTTGAATTGAATACAATATAGGTGATATTCGCTTTGGCTTTACACGGGAAACACGTAATGCTTGAAAGCCAACCTATGGAGAGGCCCGCCGACGGTTCAGCGGCGGAGAACCTGCTGCCCGCCATTTTCCGCGATGGCCGCATCCTTCAAGGCATCGCGCAGATTATCTTCGTCGCCATTGTCGTCCTCGTCCTGAACAACCTGCAGACCCGCATTAACACGGCTCTGGAATCCACCAATCAGTCGCCGAATTTCGAATTCCTTCAGAACCGCGCCGGCTTCGACATTGCCGATTCCGGCAGTTACAGTTCAAACGACCGCTACATTGACGCCTTCCGCGTCGGCTTTATTAACACGATACGCGTCGTCTTGTTTGGCTTGATAGCGACTACGGCGCTGGGCATCATGGTCGGCATCTTATTGCTGAGCCGAAACTTTCTGTTGCGCACGATCTCGCGCGCCTATGTGGAAGTCCTGCGTAATACGCCCATCCTGCTGCAGATCTTTGCTTGGTTCTTCATTGTCATATTTGCGTTGCCACAGCAGCAAGAGTCCTTTGCCTTCCCGCAAGAGGGCATCCGCAGCCTGCCGCTGATGCAATACGCGCTTTCCTTGTTCCTGATGCTAGTCATCTGGCAGGCAACCGGCTCCATACGGCGGCCCGCCTGGCGCAGCGGATTGCGGCAAGCGAGCGTCGCTGTGATTATACTGGCCAACTTGCTCGGTCTGGTATCGGTGGGCGCCGGCACGCCAGTCGAGTTCCGGCCGGGCCTCTACGTCAGCATCAAGGGGGTGGCGATATTTGAGTTGATCCCCTCGTCGCTCTTCGCCGTCTGGATGGTCTTTGTCGTGGTCGGGGCAGTCGTCGCCATGGCGCTGTCGCGTTATTTCGGCTTCATTACCGAGACGACTGGCAAGCCCATCCCCAAGACGCGATATGCGCTGCTGACCTTTGCCGGCTTCACGCTGCTTGGCTGGCTGATTATCGGCATGCGCCCCACGCCTTCCGTCATCCCCGTCTACGACGAGGACAGCGGCGAAGTCGTCGAGACGCCCTACGATGACGCCTTTGAGTCGGGCTTGTTGACCATTGAGCAGGAATTGGAATATACGCGCCAGCCGCTGCTATACCGTCCGCCGACGCTCGATCGCCGGGGCCGAAATATCGAGACCGGCATAGAAATCTCGCCCTCATATCTGGCCGTCTTCCTGGGTTTGGTGATCTATACTTCCGCCTTTATTGCGGAAATCGTGCGAGCCGGCATTCAGGCAGTGCCCAAAGGCCAACTGGAAGCATCGCGCGCGCTGGGCCTTTCGCAGGGGGACATGCTGCGCTTGATTGTCCTGCCGCAAGCCTTGCGCGTCATTATTCCGCCGCTGGGCAATCAATTCCTCAATCTATCCAAAAATTCCAGTTTGGCGATCGCGGTATCGTATACGGATATTTATCAAGTGACCAACACGATCATCAATCAGTCGGGGCAATCGGTGACCGGCATTCTAATGGTCTTGCTGGCTTACTTGCTGATCAGCCTGCTCATATCTTTGGGAATGAACTTGGTTAATCAGCGCTTTCAGCTGGTGACGAGGTAGGCGCTCGATGTCGCAACAGCGAAGTATAGACGCCAAGCAAACGATCATCAACTCGCATGACGAAGGCACGCTGCCGCCGCCTAAGCTCGAAGTTGGCCTGGTTGGCTGGCTGCGGCAGAATCTCTTCGGCTCGCCGGCTGATGCCGTCGTCACGATTCTGTCGTCCCTGTTGATTCTGGCGCTGGTCTACGGCTTCTTGGACTGGTCCGTGCGCGCTGCCAACTGGTTCGCCATCATCAACAACCAGCGCCTCTTTATGATGGAATCCTTTGAACCGGAATTCGAGTGGCGCCTGGCTTTGACTGTTCTGCTCTCCGCCTTGCTGACCGGCATCAGCCTGGCGGCTTGGGCGCGCCGCTCCTGGCCCCTGCTGGCGGGTGTTTCCTTGACCTTGCTGGCAGCGTTGGCGCTGTTGCCGCCGATCATCGACGCCCTGATACCGCAGCCCCTTTCTTATTTCACCGCCGGCAATGTCGAAATCGTCGACCGCGCCTCTACTTTGACGCCGCAGCGTAATCTTGCCTTCATCGCCCAGGCAGGCGAAACCGTGTCGCTGCGCCTGGCGCTGGACGAAGTGGCTGATATCGAGACCTTGAGCAACCTGGCCGGCTTTTCCGATCGCGTCGCCAACGCACTGGCAAACGCCGCGCGCAATCGGCTGGATCGACAGGTCAATACCGGTGAGACCTTTGATCGCATGTTGAGCGGCGCATTAACCGAAGGACTTGAAGAACGAACGCGGCTCAACATCCGCACCTTTACGCGCACCAACGACATGCTGGCTTCGACCGCGCAAACCATCGAAACCATCACCAGCCGCCTGACCGCGAACGATAGCGCCGTGGCGGAATTGCGCCTGTGGCTGAGTCGGCTGGAGCGCGCTGCCCGTGAGCTGGACCCGCGCGCCGAGGCGATACTGGCGGCTCTGGAAGCGGTCGAGGATGAGTCCACGACTTTGTCCATGAGCGACCGCGTGCCGCCCGGCTTGCACGAAGCCATTGCTGAACTAAGCGCTGTTGCATTGGCGAGCGAACAGCTGGAAGACTTGGGCGAGCTGCTGATCGTACAGCTCTCGGAAGACTTGATCGGCCTGCCAGACCAGAGCGACGACGACGAAGAACTGATTCAGCCGCTGGCGCGTGAAGCCGCGTTCCTGCGCGATATGTGGGTGCGCTTGTTAACGCCGCAGTCGGTGCTCGATTTGTATCAGCTTGGGCAAACCCCCATGACGGTGGCGATCCGGGACGCGCAAACCTACGAGACGCTGGCGGAAGCAACGCTCAGCCAGGCGGCGGACACCATCAGCTTCGACGTGCCGGCGGACGGCTGGTACATCTTGTCGAAAGACGCCGCGGCTGGCGATACCGGTACCGCTATCTTGGCGGCGGACGGCATTCACCCCATCGTCGAGCGCACGCTCAGCGCGACCGAATCCCGCTTTGTACGCCTGACAGACAACGAATTGGTCATCAGCGACAGCCGTCCGCAAATCGACGGCAAGAGCGCGCCTTTCGTCGTCTTGATCGACAATCAGTTCCGGGGCCTGCGCGACTTCAATACCTATCTGGTGCATTTCATCCCGCCGTTTTTCGAGCAGGTTGAGCGTCTGCTTCTGCCATTCTTTATTACGCTGACCTGGGGTTTTGCGCTTGGGCGCGCGCTGGCGCATGTGTCAGGCGAGAACTCAATCTTCAACAGCAGAAACAGCCGCTTGATGGCGCTGGCTTGGTCGATGACGCCGCTGCTGGTCTTGTTGGCGTATTTCGCCCTGCTGGATGGCGCAGCCCCGATTCAAGGCGCGCTGGCCGTTGGTCTCAAGATTGCGGCCGCCGCCGGAGTTGTTTTATTGGCGCGCCGCATTGATAACTGGCTTAGCCGCGCCAACCCTGGGGAAGAGGCTGAAGGCTCGCTCAACCGCCTGCTAATGTACGGCTGGGGCGCATTCCCGTTTCTCATGTACCTGATGGTGTCGGGCGTCAGCGGACTTTCCGGCGCAGCCCTCGGCAGCATTGTCGGCGGTTTGATCTGGCTGCTGCTGATGGTTGTCATCGGCTTGAATTATCGCAATACGCTAGTGGGCTATGCCCTGTTGATCGGCGGGTTCTTCGCCCAAATCATGCAGTCCCATGTGGTTAATTTGGTATGGGAGAGCTGGAACAGCGAACCGGTCGGCTCCAGCCTGATCTGGCTGGTCATCGCAGTGGTCGGCGTTTTTGCGGGACAGCGCGGCGCTGCGCTGAAAGGCAGCATACCAGCAGGCATGAAGCGCTATGGCTATCTGCTTTCTTGCCTTGTATTTTTGTTCTTATTCGCTGATACCAACACACTCGCTGCGGGCGCGGACGGCTCCGCGGCGCTGCTGGCTCCGTTGGCGGTTATTTTCTGGCTGGCCTGGATGTTCTTCAGCGGGGCGACGCGCTGGAACGCCAATCGTATCATCATCGGTTTGCTGCTGCTCACTTTCTTGTGGATGCAGACCTGGACCATGGTCGATCGTTGGTCAACCGTTTACTTTTTGCTATGGTTGACTGCCGGCGCGATGGCATTTAAGCGCGGCGAAAATGCGCAAGCGGAATCAGCCAAAGCAGCGGTAATAGGTCAGGTCCCGCTGTTGCGGCGGCGCTCCGTTCAAGGCATGTTGGCGACGGTGGCTTGGCTGGCGGCTTTGCTGTTCCTGCCGAGCCTGATAGCCGGCTTGGACGCGCAGGGCATCTTGCAGACATCGCCGCAGGAATTGCTGCCCCTGTCGGACAAGCGCATCTGGGGCGGCTTGATGCTGACCATGCAATTGACGATTCTGGGCGTGGGCGCCTCCTTCCCCATTGGCTTGGCGCTGGCGCTGGGGCGGCGCAGCAATCTGCCCGTCGTGAAATACGCCTGCATTCTCTACATCGAGGTCGTTCGCGGTGTTCCGTTGATCACCGTGCTCTTCCTGGCAGTGCTGATGGTGCCGCTGGTGGACCCCACCCTGGCCTCCATCGAGAACGCCGTGCGCGCCTGGGTGGGCATTACCTTGTTCAGCGCTGCCTACCTGGCGGAAAATGTCCGCGGCGGCTTGCAGTCAATCGACCGCGGCCAGACGGAAGCGGCGCAGGCTGTGGGTTTGTCCACCTGGCAGACGACGCTGTACATTCTGCTGCCGCAAGCCTTGCGGGCCGTCATTCCGGCGCTGGTCGGGCAGTTTATCTCCTTATTCAAAGACACATCGCTGGTCTTTATCGTTGGTCTGGCGGAGATTGTGGGCATTGCCAATCGAGTAGTCGCTCAGGCGGAATTTCTGGGGCGGCGGCAAGAAACTTTCTTGTATGTTGCGATTCTGTTCTTCGTCTTCAGTTACATCATGTCCTACATCAGCCGCAAGATAGAAGCGACCGGCTCGGGCGCCATTCGCTCACAGCAGTTGTGATCCCGGCGCGGTTCGCGGTTTGCTGCTGCCGGTAGGGTACAACGGGGGTTCCAATGCAAGAACTTAACCAGCAAGTCATGGCGAGCGACGAGCCGATTATCATTTGCCGCGAAATGAACAAGTGGTTTGGCGACTTCCACGTCCTGCGCAACATCACGCTGGAAGTGATGCCGCAAGAAGTGCTTGTCATCATCGGGCCATCGGGCTCAGGCAAATCCACCTTGATCCGCTGCATCAATCGCCTGGAAGAGCATCAGGACGGCAAAATCGTGGTCAATGGCATTGAACTGAGCCACGATGTGCAGAATATCGCCGAAATCCGCCGCGAGACCGGCATGGTATTTCAGCAATTCAACCTCTTCCCGCATTTGACCGTCATGGACAATATCACCTTGGCGCCGATGAAGGTGCGCCACTGGGCGCGCGACAAAGCCGAGCAGCGGGCGATGGATTTGCTGGAGCGGGTAGAAATCCCCGAGCAGGCATTTAAGTACCCGGGCCAGCTATCGGGCGGGCAGCAGCAGCGTGTGGCGATCGCGCGGGCGCTGGCGATGGAGCCCAAGATTATGCTCTTTGACGAGCCGACCTCGGCGCTGGACCCGGAGATGATTAAGGAAGTCCTTGATGTGATGAAGGAACTGGCGCTTAGCGGCATGACCATGTTGGTCGTCACGCATGAGATGGGCTTCGCCCGCGAAGTCGCCGACCGCGTCATCTTCATGGATATGGGCCGCATCGTGGAGGAGGGGCCGCCGGAGAATTTCTTCAGCCCCGATATCGTGCATCATCCGCGCACGCAAGAATTTCTCGACCAGATTTTGTAAGACTGACCCTACAAAGCCTGTCCCTCCCGCAGAATTGCCGAGAGGGACGGATTGTCTCGCCTTAGTTATCCAGCTTGTCCAGTTCAGCTTGCAGCGCTCGGCGCAGCGTCTCCGGATTGGCGCTGTCGATAGGCATGCCGCCAATCACGAAGGTTGGCGTGCTGCGTATGCCCAGGGCCTCGCCGCGGTCTTGATCAAAGCGCACAGTCTCCACATGCGTGCCGGCCTCATAACAGCTGCGCAGCGCCGCTTCATCCAAGCCAACCGCGCCGCCCAGACGAATCAAATCCTCGGCGCTGGCTTTCCCTTGCTCGGCTTTTGTGTATATCGCATCGTGCATGGTCCAGAATTGCTCGTTGCCCTGGTCGAGCGCGCACTGCGCCACTTCGGCCGCCCGCTGGCTGTACGGCGGCACGATGATAGGAATGTCGCGATAGACGAAATTCACCTGCCCGCCGAAGTCTTCCAGCAGCGCCTCGATGATGCCCTGCTCGTGCCAGTATTTGCAGGCGTGGCAGCCATAAGCGCCGTACTCGATCAGCGTGACGGGCGCGCCCGGGTCGCCCAGGATCGGGTCCAGCTCCAGGCGCTCTATCGTTTCAGCGCTTGGCGGCTGATAGCCGTAGAGCAGCGTATCTGGGTAAAAGGCCGCCCAGGCGAACCAGAAATGCGGGAAAGCGTTGATCGGCTTTAGTTGCGTACCCGCCAGTTCGCCGCTGGTCGCGCTGCCGAAGATATTCCAGACGCTGCCGGTCTCGGCGTCGACGATGCTGCCGTCGGCGACCTGGAAAGTTAGCGCCATGCCGTCGACCTGGCGATCAAATAGCGCCGCCATGCCGACATCGCGCGATTGGTCGATGCTGGCGGCGTCCAGCGCGCTCAAGGCGCCCGGCTGCCAGATTGCCACCACGTCCCGCTCAGCGATTGAGTCGTTTATGACGATTTCGTCGGCAAGCGCGACGAAGGGATAGGCCACGCTGATAGCGCCGATAGCCGCGCCCAATACACGCTCGGTCGCCATCAGACGCCCGTCCGGACTGCCCATGAACAGGAAGGGGCGCGGGCTGCTATCGTAGTTGACGTAGGGATTGCTGCCGTAGAAACGCCCCTGCGTTGACAGCACTTCGCCCTGCGGATACTGCGCTTTGAAAGCCGCGTAGCCCACCAGCTGCGAAGGCACGATATCCAGCAGCGTACCGGTATAGGTTCCCACGATGCCCTCGCCGGTCAATTGCTGCCACAGCGATTGCGTCACGTCGTCCCACATGATCAGGTCGCTGTTGCGGAGCAAGCCGCTGACGCCCAAGCGCAGGGTATCATCGCCGACCCGGCGGTCGAAGACGATGGCGCTGTTGCAAAGCGGGCAGAAGGTCACGGCGACCGGGGTATCGCCGATGACATCGTTGGCGATCTCATGGCGCGTCAGGATCGCCAGCGGATAGGCGCGCGCAATGCCGTCAACTTCAATCGCGATGACCGGCGAGCTGGGCTGCAGCCACAAGTCGGCGGTCGCCAAATCGTCGAATAGCGGATTGTCGATGGGCGGGATGCCATCGCGACCGACGCCGCCCGACATGATCTCGTAGAAGACACCCTCCGCGCTCTTGCAGACATCGGTGAGATTCCAGACATTCTGCCAATTGGCCAGCAGCGCGGCATCGTCAAAGGGCGCTGGCGGCTCTTCGCAGCTGAGTTGCGCCATGGACACGGCGGGCAACAGTGTGATGAGCAGAGCCAGGGCGATGATTCTGAGTTGATGATACATGGTAGGTCCTTTGCGCTAGACAGCGGAATCAAGTCTCTAGAGTGAGTGATATAACCCAGATAGTAGCGCGCGCGCCTTACGAATGCGTTACGCTCGAGTGCCGCTCCCCTAAAGGCTTGTCCGCTATTAAAAAATCCGATGACGGTACGTTTGGGCGGAGAGATCGCCGCGCTTGTAGGGATTCACGACACTTTTACCACCGAGGGCACAGAGGAAATATGAGGGCACAGAGATATCCCGGGAGACGTGGAGGTAGGTCAAGTCAAGGATGATTCTCATATTCGCCGATTCTGTCTTTGGACTAAGCATGATGCCTTTCTCTGTGTCCTCAATCTAACTCGGTGTACTCGGTGGCAAAGATGACGGAACTTCGCTTAAGCCGAGCGAGCGGTGGCAGCGTGACAGTACCGGACAAGCCTCAAAGGCTCAGCGGTTATTGGACGCGTCGTCGTACAGCAGCGTATCGGGATGAAATGCCGCCCAGGCGAACCAGAAATGGGTGGACCCATGGCTCTGTCGCAGCTGCGCCCCGGCCAATGGACCCGCGTAAGCTTCGCCCAGGATGTTCCAACGGCTGCCGGTTTCGTGATCCATAAAGCCGGCGCCGTCGGTGAAGAAACTCAGCGTCCGGCCGCTGTCCAGTCGCCGCTCAAACATCAGCGCCATGCCGACATCGCGCGACGAGTCGATATCTGTCTGATCTAGCGCGCTGGCCGCGCCCGCCTGCCAGAAGACGACGATGTCAATATCGCCGACCCGGTCGTTGACAACGCGTACGCGCCGCAGCAGTGGGTAGCTGTAAGCCACCGGCAGGTCGGCTACTTCTGCTCCTAGGACGCGTTCGGTAGGATGCAGCCGCTTGTCCGGCGCGCCACGGAAAAGGAATGGCTCGGCGCTGCTGTCGTAAAAGGTGTAAGGGTTGGCGCCGTAAGCGCCCAAGGGGCCCTGCAGCACTTTGCCTAGTGGATAGCGCTCGCGAAAGACGGCGAAACTGATCATTTGCGACGTCACAAATTCCAGCCGCCGCCCGCTGTATTCGCCAACGATGCCATAACCGGTGAGCTGCTGCCACCAGGACTCGGTCGCGTCGTCCCACATAATCAGGTCGCTGTTGAGCAAATTGCCGGTGACGCCGAAGCGCAGCGTTTCGCCATCGACGCGCCTATCATAGACCAGCGCGCTGTTGCAAAGCGGGCAGAAGGTAACGGCGACCGGTATCTCGCCCAGGACATCGTTGACGATTTCATGGCGCGTCAGCACTTCGAGCGGGTAGGCGCGGGCATCGCCGGCGACATTGACCGCGACCACGGGCGAGTTGTCGGCCAGGTGATACGCCCTTTCCACCGGCAGGAAGCGCGGGTTGTCAATTGGCGGGATGCCATCGCGAGGCACGCCGCCGGATACAACCTGGTCCAAGTCGATGATTGACTTGCTGAAATCCGTCTTCCAGCCGGTAGTCGGTCCAGGCGGCATCGAATTGTCAAACCACCAGATTGCCGCCAGCGCGATTGCCCCGGCAATCAACAGCCTAAGCCTTCGCTTTCCCAGTATGCTCGACATCAAGCCTCCTGCTGACAACGATTGCGGGGCGCCTTCGCTCCGCCCCCAGTTCCGCGAAATCGATGCGCGGATTAGATTCCGTAGACTTGCGTCTCAGGATGAAAAGCCGCCCAGGCAAACCAGAAATGCGGGAAAGCGTTTATCCAGCGCAATTGGCTGCCTTCAAGCTCGCCGGCGATGGCTTCGCCAAAGGCGTTCCAGGTCGATTGTGTTTCCTGATCGCGAAACGTTCCATCGCCATTAGCGGCAAATCGCAGCGCGCGGCCGTCGTCCAGCGTCGCTGCGTACATGCCGGCTGTGCCAGTATCGCGGGCGTTGTCGATATGGGCATCGCCCAACGCGCTGGCGACGCCGGCCTGATAGAAGACGGCCAGCGGCGTATCCGCGACGACATCGTTGATGACCCGCTCGGCCCGCAGAATATCGAAAGGGTAGGCGACCGCGACATCGCCGATGGCGGCTGCCAGCACACGGTCGACCGGCGAATCCAGACGCGGGTCAATCTCGCCCCGAAACAGGAAGGGGCGGCCCGGCTGGGTATCATAGTCGCGATAAGGATTAATGCCGTATTGGCGGCTGTAGCCCGTATCGCGGGACATGACCAGACCGTCGGGGCGTCGCGTTGCGAAGCTGCCGAAGCTGATCACCTGCGATGGCACGATTTCCAGCAGCGTCCCGGCGTAGTCGCCGACCAAGGCTTCACCGGTCAACTGCTGCCACCAGGATTCGCTTTGCCTGTCGAACATGATGAGGTCGCTGTTGCGCAGCAGCCCGCTGACGCCGAACTCAAGCAAGTCATCACCTAGCTGACGCTTGAAGGTGATGGAACTGTTGCATAGTGGGCAAAAGGTCACGGCGATGGGCAGGCCCGCGATTTCGTCATTGGCGATTTCATGCCACATCAGAATCGCTAGCGGGTAGGCCCGCGCTTCGTCGGCGATTTCAACAGCGATCACCGGCGAGCGGTCGTTCAGCCACTCGGCCGCGCTTTCGATGGGCTCCATGGCCGGGGCGCTGACCGACGGAATGCCGTCTTTGACGGGATTGCCGACCAGGATTTCCTCGAAGTCGACGATGCTTTGGCAGAAGTCGGTCGACCAATTGACCGTACTCAGATTGGCTGGGCTGCAGTCGCTATCGTCGGCGCGGGTCAGGAGCGCCACGCCGAGCAGCATTACGCCGATGATTAGTACGCTGAGGACTGCCCGATGCTTAGCGAAAGTCAGTTTCTTGATAGGTTGCATGAAGGCTGTCCTCGTCTACGAGCGTTGTTCTTCAGTCTAAGGCGCGCTGATTACGATTCAGTTACGTGGTATCGCATGAAGGCAAACCGCGGAATTTGCAAAGTTCAGTTGAGTTGCAGGCCATCTGATGCGCCGGGCGCGTGGCGCGCAGGCAGCAGTCTCTGTCGGCGCGTCGAATCAGCCCCGATACTTTCGACAATGTATCCTTTTCGATTGAAACAAATACTATACCATCGAGGGCACCGAGAAATGCGAGAGCACCGAGAAACTCAAGCGAAATATGCCATATGCTTTGTGTGCTTTGTGCCTTTGTGTCATTGTGGTGATATTGAATATCAACCTAATTCGATACACTGCCATACTTTCTTGTCACCTATGGCAACTGGCGATACTATGGCTATGGACAGTGAGACATCTTGACAGCGCGGGATGCAAGCCAACGGCACGAATGCTCTCCGAGTTGTGTGTGAATTAAGAGCGCCTGGACGAGCTCGAAGCAAGCTCGCTAGCTAAACCCGCGCTCAAATGAGGATCGCGTCAGATGCTACAGAGTTCGCGTTATGCGGCAGTCGCCCTTGGCGTCGCGATCGCGCTGATTACCCTGATTGCGCTAGAGATCATGCTTTCGGCTTGGGGAATGGCGACCTATTTCCCGCCAGGCTCGTCCGATTCTGAGCTCAGCCTATTGCCATGGTGGGTTTGCGGCGCCGCCGGCTGCCACTATGACTATGCTGCGATTCAGCCGGCCTGCGAATCGGGCCAACTAGAGGGCCGCGTCTGCGCCATCAACCGCCAGGGTTACGCCGATGCTGAAGACTTTGTACTGCCTCCAGACTGGAAGAACCGCAGCCGGATACTGCTGCTGGGCGACTCGGTCACCTGGGGCATGAGCGCCGACCTGGGCGCATCCTACGCCGAGACCCTGAGCGCTGCCTTCCCCGACGCCATCATCTGGAATACCGGCATCCCCGGCACGGGTACCAACCAGGCGCGCATGGTCGTTGAAGTCTACGCGCCGCGCCTGCAGCCACAGCTGACCGTATTGGGATTCGTCATGAACGACTTTGACGACAATCTGCTGCCGGTCGATTCCTGGATTAACGCGCTGGATGCGAGCGGCCAAGTGATACACCTGCGAAAATACGCCATTGATGAAGCGGAAAACGTCATTGAGTTAGGTCAATACACGCTCGGGTACATCCAGGCGCATGGCATAGCGCCGCCGTCCAGCGCCTTGGAAGCGCGGCTTGGACCGACGCGCCTCGGTTCACTGTTGCTGCGGCTGCGAGATAAGCTACAATCAGCCGGGTCCGCGGATGAAAAGTTGACGCGACGGCGGCAAATTACCAAGCAGCATCTGATGGAGCTCAAGAGCGCGGTAGTCGCGAGCGGTTCCGATTTTCTGGTGGTCCTGGTTCCGGGACCCGCCGATATCGTAAGCGCCGGCCCGCGTTTTCAAATGGCTGTAACGCTGATGCAAGAACTCGGCATCCCTTATTTGAATCCGCTAGCTAGCCTGGATCCCGCAGCCGATTACGCTGTGCCGCCCGACGATCACTGGAACAACGCGGGCCATCAGAAAGCAGGCGAGTTGCTCAGCGACTGCGTCCAGCGCTTCTACGCCAATGGCGGCTTCTCCCATTGCGCTCACATAACGCTGCCCCAAGACCCGCCTTCACAAGACTCGCCTGCAAATGAAGACTGACAGGACCTAATGGCGAAAGCCCGCAGCACCTACATTTGTTCCAACTGCGGCAGGCGCAGCCCGGCTTACTTCGGGCGTTGCCCTCAATGCGGCGAATTCAACACCATGGCTGAGCATATCGAGCAGGCGAGGCGACGCTCAGGCAAAAGTCTTGCCTCCACATCGGGTAGCCAGCGGGCGCCGCAGCGGCTGGCCGATATCGACATGAGCCAAGAAGCGCGCATCGCCTTGCCGATTGAGGAGTTCAGCCGGGTGCTGGGTGGCGGCTTGGTGCCGGGTTCATTGGTGTTGCTGGGCGGCGAGCCGGGTATTGGCAAGTCGACGCTGCTGCTGGAGCTTTCGGCTAAGCTGGCGGCGGCGAGCGGCCCCGTCCTCTACGTCAGCGGTGAGGAGAGTACGCGGCAAATCAAGCTGCGCGCCGAACGGCTGGGCTTGAGCGCGCCTGATCTGTACTTGCTCACGGAAACCGACCTCAGCGAGATCATCAGCCAGGCGCAGGCTCTGCAGCCAATGCTGCTTGTCATCGACTCGATCCAGACGACCCGCGACCCCGAACTCAATTCTACGCCCGGGCTGGTCGCGCAGGTGCGCCAGTGCGCGGTGGAATTGCAGAAGCTGGCGAAGGGCAGCGGCCTCAGCATCCTCATGATCGGGCATGTGACCAAAGACGGCAATATCGCTGGTCCACGCGTACTGGAGCATATCGTGGACGCTGTGCTCTACCTTGAGGGTGATCCCTTCCAGCAATATCGGCTGCTGCGCGGCGTCAAGAACCGCTTCGGCGCGACCAGCGAAGTCGGCGTCTTTGAGATGAGCGGCTTGGGCTTGGCTCAAGTGCCCAACCCATCGGAGGCATTTCTGGAAGAGCGCATGATTAACGCCTCGGGTTCGGCCATCGCCATCACCCTGGAAGGCACTCGCCCGCTGCTGGTCGAGTTGCAAGCGCTGACCAGTCCCTCGGCTTTTGGCAATCCGCGGCGCACGCCCAATGGCATCGATTTGAATCGGCTGCTGCTGATCAGCGCCGTCTTGAGCAAGCGTGTTGGCTTGAAGCTGTGGGAGCAGGATATCTTCGTCAACGTAATTGGCGGCCTGCGCATCACAGAGCCAGCTTCCGACTTGGCGATGGCGCTGGCGATCGCGTCCAGCTATCACGACCGGGCTTTGCCGGCTGACCTCGCCATCGTAGGCGAAGTCGGGCTCAGCGGCGAAGTGCGTCGGGTGGGGCAGCTGCCGGAGCGGCTGAACGAAGCGCGCAAGATTGGCTTCCGGCGCGCTCTTGTGCCCAAGCTGCGGCCTAGCGCCAGAGACTTGCCCACCGCTATGCAGCTCATTGAAGTCCGCAGTGTTGCCGAGGCGCTGCGCGCGGTGCTGTCCGGGGATGCCGATTAGGGATATTTGCGGTTGAGCAGGCGGGCGTAGGGAATCGTCTCGCGGACGTGGTTTAAGCCGCAGACCCAAGCCACCGTGCGCTCAATGCCGATGCCGAAGCCGGCGTGCGGCACCGTGCCGAAGCGCCGCAATTCCAGGTACCACTCATAGGCTTCGCGGCCCAAACCCATCTGGTCGATATTCTGCGCCAGCCGGTCCAGGTCGTGGATGCGCTCGCTGCCGCCGATGATTTCGCCGTAGCCTTCCGGCGCCAGCAGATCGACGCTGCGGCAGATTTCGGGCCTGCCCGCTACCGGCGTCATATAAAAGGCTTTGACCGCCGTGGGGTAGTGATAGACAAAGACGGGTTTGTCAAACATCTCCGCCAGCGCCGTCTCATGCGGGCTGCCAAAGTCCTCGCCCCATTCGATCGCCAGCTCGGCCCGCTGCTGCGGGTCATCCAGCTCGTCTTGAAGCGCCTGCAAGCGCGCCACGGCATCGTCATAGCTGATGCGGGCGAAGGGCGCTGTGATCGCCGCCAGCTTGTTGACGTCGCGTTCGATGATGGCCAGCTCCTGTTGGTGTTTCGCCAGCACTTGCTCAACGACGGCGCTGACCAAACCCTCTTCGATGTCCATCAATTCTTCCAGCGAGCAGAAGGCGATCTCCGGCTCGAGCATCCAGAATTCGATCAGGTGCCGGCGCGTCTTCGATTTCTCGGCGCGGAAAGTCGGCCCGAAGCAGTAGACCTTTCCGAATGCCATGATATTGGCTTCGTTATAGAGTTGACCGGTTTGAGCCAGGTAGGCGGTCTCGCCGAAATAATCGACATCGAATAGCGTCGTGGTCTCTTCGCCGGCGGCCGGCGTGATGATGGGCGTATCAACCAGCAGGAAGCCTTGATCGTCCAGCCAGTCGCGCATGGCTTTGATGATGGTGGCGCGTATGCGCAGAATGGCCCACTGTCGGTTGCTGCGTACCCACAGATGCCGGTGATTCATCAAGAATTCGGTGCCGTGGTCCTTAGGCGTGATGGGATAGTCATCGGCCTGCTGCACCAGTTGCAGCCGCTGAATGCCGATTTCATAACCGCCGGGGTAGCCGGGCGCGCGCTCGTCAGCCCGTACGGTGCCGGTGACTATTACCGAAGATTCCTGCGACAGCCCGCGCGCGATTTCGAATTCGTCAGGCCTCAGCTCTTTTTTGAAAGCCACGCACTGCGCCTGCCCGCTGCCATCGCGCAGCAAGATAAATTGCAGGCGTCCCTTGCCCGTGCGGTTATAGACCCAGCCGCGAACTGTGACCTCCTGATCCTCGTAGTTGGCGATGTCCTTGATTTGTATGACCTTGGCCACAGGCGCTTCCTTATAATTTGAACGGGCTACAACTACGAGATTATAGCATAGGTTCGGCGGCAATTTGCGGCGCTGGCATCGCGCTGGCTCATACTTCTATCATGGCGCCTTCAGCCGCGCGCAGCAGCCGGTCCCAGACGGCCAAGCCCAAGCCCTGCTTCTTTGGCGCGCGCGCGAGTATCAGGTCGACGCCGGCGCTGTCCAGGGCGCGCATGGCGGCAAACAGACGCAGGGCGGCTTGCTCCGCGGTCCGGCCCAAGCGCTCAATCTTGATGTCGAGGTCGGCGAAAGCAGCAGCATCGGCATCGCCGAGCATCAGGCCGACGCGGCGATTAGCTGCGATTTCGGCGCGCATGGCGGCGTAGACCGCGGCGTCGTCGCTGCCTTGGAAGAGCAAGAGCTGGGCGCGCGGCGAGTAATGCTTCAGCAGCGTACCGGGCGCCGGCGCGGTTTCTCCGTCGCTCAGAAAGCGCGGCTCAAAGACTAAGTCGGGGATGACTTGACGCAAGGCTTCCAAGGGTACTCCGCCTGGTCGCAGCAACTGCGGTGGATCGTCAACCAGGCTGACGATGGTGGACTCCAGGCCGATGGTTGTTGGTCCGGCATCCAGCAGCACGTCGATGTCGTTGGCGAGTTCGTCCAGGACATGTTGAGCCGTCGTTGGGCTAGGCCGAGAGAAGCGGTTGGCGCTGGGCGCGGCGATGGGGACGCCGGCCGCTTCTATCAAGGCGGCGGCCACCGCGTGGTCGGGCATGCGCACAGCTACAGTGTCCAGACCGGCGCTCAGGTTGGCCGGCAGCTTCGCCGACTTCTTCAGCACCAGCGTCAGCGCGCCGGGCCAGAAGCGGCAGCAGAGCTCGCGCGCCAAAGCGGGCGCATCGCGCGCAATATCGTCGAGCTGGTCGGCGCTGCAGATGTGCGCGATCAGCGGGTCGGTGGCCGGGCGGCCTTTGGCGCGGAAGATCTTGTGGACGGCGTCCGCGTCCCAGGCGTTGGCGCCCAAGCCGTAGACCGTTTCTGTGGGAAAGGCGACCAGGCCGCCGGACTGAATCGCGGTGGCGGCAATGTCGATGGCAGCGGCCGCCGGCTGTGCAGCGCTGACTTGAATAAGCTGGAGCCCGCTTACTTTCCCCGAAGTTTGCCGCGCCAAAATGCCCCCCTCGCCTACGAAGCCGCCACTGTATTTTACCACGCGGATGGCAGCGGGCGGCGCCGCACGCAAGTCACAGCCAGGGAAATCGCATCAAAGTGAATCTGAGAAATGTGAACCTATTTCAAACTATAATCTAACAACAGGGACACAGAGAGCACAGAGAAACTCAATCGAAATATGCCATATTCTTTGTGTGCTTTGTGCCTTTGTGTCTTTGTGCTGAAATCGAATTTCAACCGAATTCGATACACTACCCCGGGCAGTCTCTTTAGCCTCGACGCATCGGGGCGGACTATACTATAGGCAAGCGAAACTTGGAGGAGAGCAATAATGACGATCTTGGTTACGGGCGCCGCCGGTTTTTTGGGCAACCAAACGGTAAAGAAGCTGGTCGAGCTGGGGCATCCGGTGCGGGCGCTGGTTCGCAAACGGGCAAAAGCGGCGCTGCGACTGGCCGATGTCGCCGAGCGGATTGAAATCGTCGAAGGCGATGTCACGCGGCCGGAGAGCCTGACGCCTGCCATGCGCGACGTCAGCGCTGTGATCCACACTGTCGCCATTGCTATGGAAAAGGGCGGGCAAACTTACGAATCGGTAAATTACCAGGGCACTGTGAATGTGCTGAACGCGGCGCAAGCGGCTGGTGTCAAGCGCTTCATCAATATCAGCCAGAACGGCGCCAGCAGCGAGTTGCCCTATCGTTTTCTGGCCAGCAAAGGCCGCGCGCAGGAATACGTCGCCGCTTCGGACATGGGGTGGACGGCGTTGCGGCCCTCGGCCATATTCGGCCCGCAAGACGAATTCTTCAATACCTTCGCGCGTCTGCTCAAGATTACGCCGCTGGTCTTCCCGCTGATCGGCGGCGGCAAAGCCGAATTCCAGCCGGTGTCCGTTTACGATGTGGTGGCGGCGGCGCTTCGCTGCCTGGATGATGACAGCACGATCGGCGCGGAACTTACGCTGGGCGGGCCGGAGGCGCTCACGCTGGGCGAGATTGAGCGGCGCGTCATGGCGGCGCTGAATACGCGGCGTCTGCTGGTTCCCGTGCCAGTGCCGCTGCTGCGCCCGGCGGTGCAGGTGATGCAGACGCTATTGCCGGGCTCGCCGGTCAGCACCAGTCTGCTCGACCTGCTGGCGGTCGCCAATACCGTGCCCGACAACGCCCTCGTCAAGCATTTCGGCATGGCGCCGATACCCTTCGCGGGTGAGCATATTCGGTATTTGAACGACCATTCGCTGGGCGATATCTTCGCCAAATTCTTGCGCGACGCAACCGTCAATTGAGGCGCAGCAAGTCGTCAAAATAGCGCTTCTGCACAGCGGCCGCTCTGCTGGCGGAGAAGCGGACTGAGGCGTGCTCCGTGGCTGCTTGCCCCATCTGGTGTCGCAGGTAGCCTTCTTGCAGCAGGCGCAGTACCTGAGCCGCCATCGCTTCATCGTCGCCGCTGTCGACCAGGAAGCCGGTCACGCCGTCGATGATCGTCTCTGAGGGTCCGCCGCGCCGGCTGCTGACCACTGGCTTCCCGCAGGCCATCGCTTCCAGGTTGGCTTTGCCGTAACTTTCGAATTCCGAGGGGCAGACGACGACATCGGCAGCCGCGTAGACCAACTCGACATCCCCCCGAAAGCCGATGTAGCGCAGGCGGTCGCGCAGCAGCGCGCTGGACTGCGCCCGCTCCAGGATTTGCTCGCGATAGCGCTGGTCAGCGGCGACGCCAAAGACATCGTCGCCGGCGATGACAAATTGCGTCTGAGGAGCTTCCGCCAGCACGCGTTCCGCCATGGCTTGAAAAGTATGGTGTCCCTTTACCCGCTGGAAACGCGCCGCCATCGCCACCACCAGAGCGTCTTGGCGCAGGCCGAGTTCGCGGCGTAAGTCGGCGCCATTGATGCGCGGATGGAAGCGCTGGGTATCGACGCCGGAATAAATCACCGGCAGCTGCTCTGGCGGCATGAAGGGCGGGTCGCCCAGGAAGCCAGCGCGGATGGCTCTTGAACGCGCGACAGTGGGCAGCCGGCGGAAGAAAGCGCGCTGCCAGGGCTTGGGCCGGAACCACCAGCCCCAGACGGTCCAGCATAGCGGGATACGCGCCCGACGCGCGGCCGGCGCCATCAATGGCAGCGTGTGATAATCGGCGTGTACCAGGTCGATGCGCAGGCTTTTGAGCAAAGCGGCCATGTGCTTCACGACCCGGAAACGCGCCCAGATTGCCGGCACAAAATAGGTCGACGCGCCGCGATAGCCGATGATATGCGTTCGCCGCCCAGCCAAACGCCATTGCGCCCCCAGCTCGCCATCCCGCGGCAGCAGCAAGTGGCAGTCGTAGTCGCGCGCCAAGGCATCAGCCAGCGTGAGCAAGTCGGTTTCGCCGCCGCCCAGCCCGTGATACCAGGAAGTGAAGAGAATGCGCTTCATGCGCTTACTCGCAAAGCGGCAGCACCAGATGCCGCTCGCGCTCGGCGCAGGTCAGGTCGCGCGGCGGATGGTTGGCTTCAATCCGCCGCAGCAGCTCGGCTGGGCTTTCGACTTGCCACAGGTTTGCCACTCCCCTTGCGTCCCGCGTTAAGATGCGCCGGGCATCGCCGCTGTGGCTGAAGTCTACGAGAGCATGGGCGCTGATGAATTGCTGGTCGATGGCCGCGTCCGCCGTGTCCCAGACGGTTACATCACTGCCTGACGACGCCAGCAGCAGGCCGAGCTCCGGAAGCAGACGCAGCGATTGGATCGCGGAAGCCTTCACTGACAGCGTGTGCAGGATGTCGCCAGTTTCCGTGCCGACAATCTGGAAGCGGCCGTCGCCGAGAGCGAGTAGCAGGAATTCGCCATCGGGCGATAGCTCGCCATAGGCGACATCCAGGTAGGCGCGGCGGCTGACGCTGTTGTCGGCGATGGCCACCGCTGTCAGACCGGCCAGGCTCTGCTGCAGGCGAACAAAGAAGTAGAGCGTTTCGCCATCGGGGCTGAAAGCCAGGTCGAGCTTGTCGGCCGCTACATCACCCAGCGGATAAGCGCCTAGGGCTGCTGCGCTGTCGGCATCCCAGAGCAGGACGTGTTGGGCATGCACGGTCGCGAAATTAGCGCCGCCGGCTGCGAATGCGACTTGCGCAGGAGGGCGCGCGCTGCCGGCGTTCAAAGGCATCGGCGTCTCGGAATCAGTCCGCAGCAACCAGAGCTGGCCGCCGGCCAAAGCCAGCAGCAGCTCGCCATCGCGCGACAGGCGCATCTGCTGGGCATCGTCCCAATCGGCGGGCCAGCTACGCAGCGTCTCGCCCGATTCGAAATCGTGGAGCGCAACATGGTCTCCTTGATATGTGGCGAAGCGGTCGCCGGCGCTGCTGACCAGGCTCGCGTCGTAGCGGCCGATGATCTCGTCCGTGTCGATTTGTCGCAAGGTCGCGCCGTCCTCATCCACCAGCAGCATAGTTGCGCCGCTGGGGCTGAGGCTCGTGCCCGGCAACACGCCGGAATAGGTCGCGGCTGGCTCTGCCCCAGCTTGGCCCAGACGCCACAGATAGGCGCTGCCGTCAGCGCTGCGTCCGATGGCGGTACTGCCGTCTGCGCTGAGCTCAAGTTGCGCCAGTGTTTGTGGCGCTGTCGCAAACTGCCGGATAAGCGTGCCGTCGGCGCTTGACCACAAGATGAGGCGATTGTCCTGCGTTGCCGACAGCAGGGTAGCCGCGTCGATAAAGTCGGCGCTGGCCAGGCTCGCTGCCAGCTCGCTTTCAAAGCTGCGGATACGGCTGCCCTTGGCTGTGTCTATCAGAACGGCTCGCTGCCCCCCGTCGCTGGCGCGGACGCCGACGAGCGCCCGGTCTTCATGAAAAGTGATGAAGCGCAGTTCATCGGTCGTGGCAGTCAGATCGCCGCTGGCAAGCAGGGACCAGTTGAAGCCTTCGGTAAGCGCCGCGATTTGCTGCCCCGAGGCTAAGTCCCAGAGTGTCAGATCGCCGGCATCGGGGTCGCCGGGGTAGGCCGGCAAACTGCGCCCGCCGCTGTAGCCGATTCTGCCGCCCCCGTCGTGGCCGCGATAGTCGCGGTTAGCGCTGATGAGTTCCAGCGTATCGGCAGTCCACTGGCGCATTTGCGGGATGTCGCCGTCCTGTGCCCAAGCGATTATGCGGCTGCCGTCGACCGTCGCCAGCAAGTCCTTGATCGCCGCTGCGTCGTCTTCATCATACTCATTGACAGCCAGCTCTTCGCCGCTTTCGCTGTCCCAGGCGACCAGCGTAGCATCGCCGCCCGCGCTGTAGAGCTTGTCGCCAGTGGCAGCAAAGGCGAGCGCCGTGACCGCGGCCTGATGGCGCACCAGCCGATGGATCGCCGCGCCGCTCTCCGCAGCGCGCAGGACAACTTCGCCGTCGGCCGAGCCAGTGGCCAGCAGCGTGCCGTCCGGGCTGTAGACCAAGGCCGTGATGGGCGCATCGCTGTCGTCAAGGTCGTGCTTCAGCGTCCAATTGGCGCTGTCGAAGATTTGCAGCTTGGCAGCCCTCCGCTGGACAAGGGCGAAGCTGCCGCCACCCGGCTGAAACGCTAGCAGCGCGACATCCTCCAGCGTCAGGCTCGCGCCGGTTGAGGCTGCCTGGCGCATGACACGGTAGGCCGGCTGGGGATCTTCCAGGGCGTCTTTCGCGGTCCAGGCTAATGCCAGGGCGAGCTCGCCATCGCTAGCCTCCAGGGCTGCCTCGGCCGCGCGCACCAGGCGCAGGGCGTCGGCATCGCGGGCGAGCAGATGGACTTCGGTGGCGCGTACTTGGGTGGCGACGGCTTGCGCTGTTTGTGTGGCATAGGCAATTTCTGTGGCTGCCGCCGCCTCGGCCTGCGCCGTTTGACTGACGGAAACCCCTATGCTTTCGCTTGTGGCCGCCAGCACATCAACCAAGCCGACGGCGCTGTCGCTGGCTGCTGTGGCCGCTGCGGATGTCAGCGCCACTTGCGCGCGCGCCGCGCTGGTTTGCGCAGCCGCCGCCTGTGCCGTCGCGTTGGCGTCGAGAGCCGCGCGCAGCACGAAGAAGCCCGCGATCAGCAGAATGAAGAGCAGCAGCGCCAGGCTGAGCTTAGCGAAGGGAAGCCTGGGCCCGCTGGGGGCGCGCTGACGGCGACTGCTGTGAATGTATTCCACCAGCAAGGGAGAGGGCTTCACCGTTCGCAGCGTGTCATTGGCCAGCCACTGGCGCGCCACCATGACGCGCTCGGGCGGCAGCAGTTGGCTCGGCCGGCGGCCACGGCGCTGCCAGCGATCCGCGGCCACTAGCAATTCGGTGTGCAGCCTGACCTCGTAATCAACCGCCATATACTGACGCGCTTCCTCAACACGGTCCGCCAGGTGGTCTTGCTCGCGGAAGAAGACGTAGGGATTGTCGGCGACGGCAGGGTGCACCTCGACGTCAATTTCATCGTTTAGGATCATGCTGACGATGCGCTTGCTGTTGGTGACGGCGTGCTGGATCAGCTCGTTGCAGAGTTGGCTGGCGGCAGAGACCGGCGAAAGCACGATGGCGACTGCGTGGGAGCGCAAGACATCGGCTTTGAGCAGACCGATATCCACAGCGCGGCCGCTGAACTCGTCTTCATCGAAGCGGCAGACGAGGCCAAGCGCTTTCAGCTGTGCCGCGATGCGCCGCACGACAACGATGTCGTCGGGGTGGTAAATGAAAATGATGTCGAAAAATTGTTCGGTATCGACCACGCCAAAACCAGGTAGCTGCTATGATCTGCCGCTACAGTGAATATAGCATAGAAGCCAATGCGGCATGTCGGCATTGGCGGGTCATCGTCGGCTGCGTTGCCAACGAAAAACCGCCAGCGCGGGCCGGCGGTTTCTGGTTCGATATTGGGCGAAAGTCCGCGGTTTACTCCGCGGCTTGATGGGTGATGCGCCCGTCCAGTTCGGCGCTGAGCGGGCTGTTGGCTGCGATGTAATCGGCCACGGCCTGATCGAGCGGACGGCCCGCGTCGTAGGCGTTCATGGCGTTGGTCTCGAGGATGGAGAAGCCGTCGCCGCCGCTGCGCATATAGTCGTTGCTGGCGACCGAATAAACGGCGTCCATATCGAGGGCGACGAACTCGCCGTCCTGCATAACCTCAGCGCTGACGATGCGGCTGCCCGCCTCTTGCGTGGCGTCATAGCTGTAACGCAGCCCAGCGACCTGCAGGAAGCGCCCGGACGCGCCATCGACCATCGGATTGTTGTCCTCGTCGACTGCTACGCGGCCGACGCCATTCTCCAAGGCTGCCAGGACATCGGCGCCGGTCAGCTCAAAGGTGCTGATCAAGTTGCCGAAGGGCAGCACGTTCAGGACCTCGCCCAGCGATATGGGGCCTTCGTCGATGTCGGCGCGGATGCCGCCGCCATTCTGCAGCACGATATCAACGCCGGTATCTGCGAGCACGGCATCGGTGATCACGTTGCCCAGCAGGCATTCGAGAATGCGGCAGAGGCGCGGGCTGGTGCCGGTCAGGGCGACCGAAGTCTCGCCGACAGGTACAGCGCGCAGCTCGGCGATCGGCTCGGCCAAGCCGGCGATGATGTCGCTGAGGTGCGGATCGGGGCTGATGTAGCGGCTGAGCAGAATGGCGTCGCCGTCCCAGTCGCTGACGACGCCGTCGGCGTCAAATTCGACATCCAGCCGACCGAGGTAGAGCGTCTTGGTGCTGGCTTGCACGACCAGGACCGGCTCGCCGCTGGCGCTTTCCAGCACGGTGGGGTATTCGCCCAGCGCGCCGGCATACTGGTTGCTTAGGAAAGTGTTGGTGTGGCCGCCGACCACGACATCCACGCCGCTGACGCCCTGCGCCACCGCGACATCAGCGCCATAGCCGATATGCGTCACCAGGATGATCTTGTTGACGCCTTCGGCCGTCAGTTTGTCAACTTCGTTCTGCGTGACGCCGATCAGGTCGCTGTCAAAAACGATGGCGTCGCTGGGCTTGGACAGAATGTCGGTCTCGGGCGTCACCAGGCCGATGACGCCGATATGCTCGCCGCCGACCTCCAAAGTCACGGACGGTTTCACCAAGTCGGCCAGGAGCGGCTCTTCGCTGAAATCGGTGTTGGCGCTGAGGGCGGGGAAGTTCAAGCCCTTCACAAAGGCGGCCAAGATTTCTTCGCCATCGTCGAATTCGTGGTTGCCGAGCGCCATGGCGTCGTAGCCGATGGCGTTCATGATTTGTACGCTGTCTTGCCCGCGATGCTGGACGTGGAAAAGCGTACCAGTGAAACGGTCGCCGCCATCCAGCAGCAGGTTGTTGCCGCCTTCAGCGCGGATCTGGTTGACGACCGTCGCTTGACGGGCGGCGCCGCCATCGCCGTTGCGCTGCGGCTCGTGGTGACCGTGCACATCGTTGGTGTGCATGATCGTCAATTCATAGCTGTCTTGCGCGCCCGCAACACTGACGAGCAATGTGAGCAGCACAAGAACAAAAAGAAGTTTGCGGTACATGAGATTCTCCCTTGGTTGGTTTTCCAATATAGCAGTCGTTTGAAGCGGTCGCTCCGCCGTTGCGGCATTGCAACCCGCCTAGTGTCACCTGATTATAACGTATCACGCGGCAGGTTTCACCTTCGAAGCGACGGGCGAACAGCACACATGGAAATTCAACGCAGCCGCATTCAAGTCACGACATGGCTTATACAAAGTAACGAGAACACAAATTGACGATCTGTAAGGCTTGATTGGTATAAGGGATGAATTCGCCGGAAATTAACCCCATCCCCCGGCCCCCTCCCCGACGAGTCAGCTGAGGACAGGACAGTTTTGAAAATCGCGGGAGTCGTCACAACGGGTCAGCCAATGGCTGACCCCTACAGGCTCATTTTATGATAGAAGATGTAGGGGCGAGCCATTGGATCGCCCGTCAATGACATGATTGACACTTTCGGGCGACCTGATCGCGGCGATTACCCTGAGAAAACGGCAGTTCACCTGACGCTTGGATTAACGCTGAGGCCGACGACTTGACACCAGCGCGGCTGCCCGCTGGCGTTGGCCAGCAGCTCCATGCCCAGTTTTGCCATCGTGCGCCGCGAGGCGATATTGTTATGCTCGGTGGTCGCCACCACCTGCCGCGCCTTCAGCTCAGCAAACAAGTAGCACAGCAGCGCGCCGGCGGCTTCACCCGCGTAGCCTCGCCGACGCCAGGCCGGCAAGATGCCCCAGAACATGCCGATCTCGGGAGTGAGCAGCGCGTCTGATGCGTCGCCATGGAGCGCGCCCCAGGGCACTACTGTTGGCACGATGCCTACCGAGCCGACGAAGCTGCCATCTCCGCGCAGCTCAAGCGCGTAGTCGGCGTAGGGCGGCTGCCCCAAACCGGCTAGTTCGCGATAACTGTCGATGGTCCAGTTGAGCCAGTTTTGCGCGGCGGCTGGCGCTTCTTCGACGCCAAAAACCTCGCGCCGGAACTGAATGCAGCACTCAAGGTCGTCATGATTAAACTGACGAATGCGCAAGCGCTCCGTCTCAAGCGTTTCGAGTTTCATTTCCTCAGCGTCCGGCGCGATTTAACTGCGCAGATAAGAGGCGCCATTGACATCGACGATGGTCCCGGTGGTGAATTCCGCGCCCTCCGACGCCAGGAAAAGCGCCACATGCGCCACTTCTTCCGGCTTGGCCACGCGCTGCAGCGGCGACTGCCGGCGGATGTCGTCGCCGTCCGGCAGCGCCAGGCGCTCGGCCGCCATATCAGTCTCGACGAAGCCCGGCGCTACGGTGCCGATGAAGATATTGTATGGCGCCAGCAGTTTTGCCAGCGACTGCCCCAAGCTGTTCAAGCCCGCCTTGCTGGCCCCGTAGGCCGGGGCGGTTGGCTCGCCGCGAAAAGCGCCGCGCGATGATATGTTGACGATGCGCCCGCCGCCCTGTCGCATCATCGCCTGCGCCGCGCAGTAGATGGTGTTGGCGGGCCCGTAGAGGTTGACGCGCGCGATACGCTGGAAGTAGTCAACCCAGTCGTCGTAGCTGGTTTCCGTCAGCGGCCGTTCCTCGTAGATGCCGGCATTATTGACCAAAATGTCCAGCCGCCCCATGCGTGCCACCACAGCATCCACCATGCCTTTGACCGCGGCCGGGTCGCCGATGTCCGCCTGCGCAAGCATGTGCCCGTCGCCTTCCAGCAGCGCCAGCGTGTCTTGGGCGGCGGCCAGATTGCTGTGGTAATGCAGGGCGACTTTGGCGTCACGCGCCGCGAAGGCCCGGGCTATCTCGCGGCCTATCCCGCGCGACCCGCCGGTGACCAGTACCACCTTGTCATCAAAGCGCATGGATTTGTCCTCGCGTATAGCTGATTCGCAGCGGGATTATAGTTGGACGCGGCGTGGCGGAATAGGTGTGGCATGGCGCGCCCGAATAGGTCTATCCCACCCCCCAGCCTCCTCCCGAAGCATCAGCTGAGGACAGGACAGGTTCAAGTCGGGCAAGGTATTGCCGCAAAACAGGCGCATTTGGCACGCTAATGCGCCTGTAGGGGTCAGCCATTGGCTGACCCGTTGTGACGACTCCCGCGATTTTCAAAACTGTCCTGTCCTCAGCAATGATTTGGGATGCTCGCCAGATGCGCTGTGCCTGCGTGCGCTAGAGATGGCGAGAGCAGGCCGGGGATGGGGTAGAAAACCAGTCCTCTCCTAAGCGCGATTAGGCGAAGGGCGCTTTGGCGGCTGGACGTCGGCGCTAGACGCAGGCGCCCGTAAACGTGAGATAATCCATGCTGAGCCAGCCGACGATCCCGTAGTAATTGACGCGGTAGAATCGGTTCGCGCGCGCCTCGGCAGCTAATGTAACATCGTTGAGCACATTGGCTACGATTTGGCTGTAGGCCCGCGGCTGAGCACGCAGATTCATAATGTCGACGGTGGTGACCGCGCAGTCGGCGAGATCCCAAATCGGTTCAGGGATAGCGCCAGAGGTGAAGAACTCTGGCGGCATGAGCACGACAATTCCGATGCGGTCGACTTGCGCGCACTTCCAGTCAAACTCGGTGCTGGTGCGCAGGGGCACAATCTCGCGCGGAATTTTGGCGGTGTCCAGCAAGACGATCGCGCCGGAGTGATGTTGGAAGCAGGCGGATATCGGACTGGCTACCCAGCCAAAGATATCGACCGCATGCAGCGCGCCGCCGTTAACCAGGACTTGGTTGCCCAAGCCGCTATAATCCAGATGATTACAGTTGACGTTGCTGCCATTGTTATAACCGGTTATCCTGATATGCCCCGGCAATTCCGAGCAGTTCGACGGTATCTGGGTCGGCGGGACCTCTGTCGCTTCGTCAGCCTCTTCTTCCTGGCTGCCGCCACCGCCATCCGGCTCCAGCACAGCCATCGCGCTCTGGATCTGGAAGCTGAAAACGCCGTGCTCGTGCTCCGCGGCGCCAATGTCACAAGTCGCGCCGTCGCGGCTGATGCCTCGCTGGTCATGCGCCAGACAATGGCTGGCTGATGCCGCGTCAATGGCCGGGCTGCCATCCTGCGGCTGGTAGTAGGCGGGCCTGCCGCCCAGCAGCAGCAGCATGGGATCGCCGCTCAACCCGTCGTGACTGCAAGAGTGATCGCGGATCAAATTGCCGATAAGCGCATTCAGCGTACCGCTACAGTCCCCGCCGGTGTTATCAGCCACGATGCTGTTGCGCAGCTGCATTGACGCCTGATCGACAATGCCGCCGATGTTTGCGGCAGAGTTGAAGACGACTGTCACATGCGTCAATTCGCTGTCACCCTCATTGTAGAGCGCGCCGCCTTCGCCGTCCGCCATGTTTCCGCTGAAGGTCGAATTGGTGATTGTGGCGCTGCCAGCGGCGATATACAGCCCCCCGCCATGGTTCAGTGATAAGTTGGCGTCAAGGCCGCTCCGGTCGATGGTCAAGCTGTTGTCCGCGCCGTTGAAGTAGATGCCGCCGCCCGAGGTGTCCCAGGCGATCGGCTCTTCAGAGGAGGCCACGGCGTCTTCGTCAACGGCTGCGTTTTGCGCCGATGCTGCCGGCTTGGTCAAAACGCCGGTCGCGTTGCCGGTGATGGCGCTTTCGATTATGGTCAGGTCGCTATTAACGGCATAGATGGCGCCGCCCAATTCGCGCGCGCCGCTGCCGCTCACGGCGCTGTGGACTAGTTTGACCGAGGCGCCGTCAACGGTGATAGCCCCGCCGTTGTCATCCGACCAGCCCCCGTTCAATGTTAGACCTGATAAGGTCAGTGAGCCAGCCGTCACCTCAAAGATTTGGTTGCCGTCGCCTTCGATGACGTAGCCCCTGCCGTCAATTATGATGTGTGACGTGACAGACAGCGCGCCATCCAGCTTGATGACGCCCTCAGCCGCGCCATTGACCCGAATCGTGATCTTGTCCGAACCCGGCGGAAGGTCGGCGCCGTACTCATCAATTTGTGTAATGCCGTCAGCGGCGATGCCAGTTTCGCAGTTGTCCAGCGGCGCGACCATCGCTTCTTCGTTGGCAGAGCGCAGGGCGTTTTGCAAGCTGCAGTCCTCATCAACATAGATGTCGGCCGCCAAAGCCTGCCCAACTGGAACCAGCAGCAGTATCAGGCTTAAGCAGATAGTCTTAACAATGGTAGAACTTGGTGTTTTCACGGCTTGTTCCTATCCTCAAGTCCGGCGGATTCAAACGCGGAATGTCATGAAATTGCGCTTGGAAAATGATTCCGGATTCACCTCTGGGGGCGACCGCCAATACAATCGAATCCGCTCATGGTTGGTCGTCTCTAACCAAACACATTAAAGTACGATTTTACTTATCGCACAATCGTTTGAGCCACTAATTTCCAGCGTATGCGGTTAAGCGATGGGGATTGGGGAGTATGGTGTGGGGAAGCCCGGACGGTATTGGGCTAGCCGCTTTCCGCCATCTTGTTGATCAGCGCAAGCGTCATCCTGGCATCGTCGAGCGCGTCATGGGCTTTCGCCACCAGCAGGCCCTCTTGTCGCAGCGCATTGCCCAGCTTATGCCAGGTGTAGTTACGTCCTTTGGCGCGGCGCGCGCCTTTGAAACGGGCATACTGTTTCATGGCGCAGTCACGCTTGCCCGTGCGCAGGTCCGGCAGACGGTAGCGCGCGGCGGTCTGCTGCAGCATACGCCAGTCGAAGTCCATGTTGTAGGCCACCACCACTTGGCCCGCCAGCAGCGTTGACAAGCGAATGTAGACTTGTTTGAAACTGGGCGCGTCCGCCACATGCCGGTCGTAGAAACCGTGAATCGCCGAGGCCCCGGAGGGGATGGGAATCGTCGGCTTGATGAGCTGATTCAGGACCGTCGAGCCGTCGCTGTCGACAATGCCGATTTGCACAATTTCGTCGGTCGCGCTCAAGCCGGTGGTTTCGGTATCCAGCACGAAGTATGGACGCTTGGTCAATGCCTGCGCCCACTGAATCGCTTGCCGGCGGTGCGCCGGATGGTGATGCCTGGTCAATGCAACTGTGTCCCATTCCTTAACAGCAATCGATTATAGCATAAGTAGACCGGCGACCCGGTCAGCGGCCTTTGTCGCTGGCAGAGGGTGCTGACAAGTTTGGTGAAATGGGCGGCGGAGCGTAGAATGCTGACGATGCGGAATCAGCCCGATATTGCAGAGAATTTTCTGTGCCCTCTGTGTCTCTTTTTTGATGAACACGCTAATTTCCATCTGCAATCATGTCGAAATCTGTAGTGGCGACATATCATGTCGCCCGAAAGTGTTTGCCATGTCATCGACGGGCGAGCCAATGGCTCGCCCCTACATTTCGACTTTATTGTGAATCTTTTGCGTTGCGGATTCGTAATTTTGTGTGCGCCATGTCGTAACTTGCGAGCGGCTGTGGTGAATTACCCTGTGCGAAACTCGGTAAGCATCCGACCTCTTTGGTACTTACTGATCTCGGGGGCGGCGAGAGTTTGCAAAAAGCTGCTGTCTATGTTATCCTGTGCCCATCGTCGGAAGAGTAAGGGAGGTGATTAAAATCATGATAGGTTCTAAGGGGGCTACCCTCTGACCGATTCACACCTCTAGTTCACTCCACTGACGTGGATCTCGTTAGAGGGTGAACCCGAAAACCGCAAGACTGTGAATTTGACAGTCGAGAGACCGCAGACTAATCCTCTGCGGTCTCTTATCTTTTCGATGCGGGGAGCGCCTGGTAATCCTCGCGTAAAATGGCGTACCAGACGATATCTTTGTATTCATCGCGATGCATCACGTATTGACGCCGCAGGCTTTCGCAGCGCATGCCCGCCTTTTGCATGACACGGCCCGAAGCCGGATTGTAGTCAAAGTGGCCCGCTTCAACGCGGTTGAGTTTGAGCGATTCAAAGCCGAATTGAAGCAGCAAGCGCAAGGCCGCGGTCGCCAGGCCACGCCCCCAAAATGGCAGACCGATCCAGTAGCCGGCTTCCGCGCGATTATGCTCGGGCGCGGGATGAATGCCCATGCAGCCGGCGAAGCGTTGCGAAGACTTATCGATGATGCCGAAGACATAGGCCTCACCGCTGCGCCAGCTATCTTGCCCCTTCTGGATGAATTCGCTGGCGGCTGCCGGCGGATAGGGATGCGGCACAAAAGTATTAGCCGCGATTTCCGGGGCGGATGCCAAGTCCTGGATGGCGCTGCTATCACGCGCTTCCAGCGGGCGCATTAGCACTGTCTCGTTTTCCAGCTTGACGTGATCCAATTCGCTCCCCCTTATTGCGCCTGGTGGCAATCCAGCGTGCGGCCGCTTTCCAGCGCTCGGCTCGCCAGCGTCACCGGTATCTCCAAGGTTAGCCTGTCTCGTATGACCAGCAACTCAACTTCGTCGTCAGGTCGCGTTTGCTGCACCAGATAGGTCACCAGGTCATCAAGGTTCTGTAAGTGATAGCCGTTGATGGCGACGATCAGATCGCCGCCGGCGCAAACTTGCTCTCCGCGCAGGTCCACGATTGTATCGCCGCCGCGCAGACCAGCGCGATAAGCCGGCGACCCCTCGCTGACGCCGCGCAGCAGAACGCCGCGCTCAACCGGCAGATCCAAGGCTTCGCTAAGGCCGGCGACGCTGTAGCCCCCATCTTCGCGCATGACCGAAATGCCCATCCAGGAGTAGTCGACGCGCCCTTGCTTGATCAAGTCGGGGATCACGCGGCGCATGGTGTCGGCCGGCACCGCGAAGCCGATACCCTGAAACAGTCCGTTGTCGGAACGAATGGCGGTGGTAATGCCGATCACCAATCCCTGCGAATCGAGCAGGGGCCCGCCGGAATTGCCCGGGTTGATGATGGCGTCAATCTGAATGATGGAGGGGTTGTCGAAACCCGGCGCGATGCCGCCTTCGTCCAGTTCGACGGAAGGCAAAGTGCGGCCCAGCCCGCTGATGACGCCGGTGGTCATGGAACTGCTCAGCCCAAATGGATTGCCGATGACGATGCCGCGCTGGCCCACCTTGAGCGTGGCCGATTCGCCGATTCGCAGCGGCGCCAGACGCTCGGGCGCGACCGCTGCCTTGAGCACCGCCAAGTCGCTGAAGCTGTCAAGAGCCAGAACCTGCGCGGGATAAACCTGCGCGCTTTGCAGCGTTACCGTGATGGAGTCGACCGCATTGACCAGGTGCGCATTGGTGATGATATGGCCCTGTTGGTCGTAAACAAAGCCGGAGCCGCGGCGGGTGTCGCTCGCTGAACCGTCATCGGCCAGGCGAACTGCTTCAATGTTGACCACTGAGGGGCTGGCGCGCTCGAAGATATTGCTCAGCAGCTGATATTCGGCGTCCGCCACGCTGACGATCTCGTCCGGAAGGGCGGTCGGCGCGCTTGCTTTGACGGGCGTGGCGTCCGGGATGGCATCGCCTGAGCTGGTCTGCAAATCTGTGAAGTTGCAGGCGACCAGCAATTGCGCGCACAAGCAAAGCAGAAGCAAGAAACGCATCGGCGACTCTCGGATTTTGGATTCGTTAATCATTCTAACAGCAATTGCTTTCCGCTCGCAGCGAACGTTATGCCTGCGCTGGGCAAGCGCCTCAAAATGATTATGCGTCGTTCGCTGCGAAAATTACAAAATGTAGCGGCGACATTGTATGACGCCTGTGAAATACGACCTTCAATTTGCGGGCGATTGACCCGCAGTGTCTACGCGCGGCACAGGATCTCCCCTACATTTCCAGATCGATGTGACAATCGCCAATAAATGACATTAACCTCTGTGCCCTCTGTAAAACCAAGAAAGTCATGCGAAGAAGCGCGCCGTGTAGGGGCGACCAATCTGGTCGCCCGCTTCCGCTGCAACTCGTGGTTCGGGCGACATGGTATGTCGCCCCTATAGATCGTTGCTTTGGCAAAATTCGCACGACTAACTTGGAACTGCTTCTGTGTCTTTGTGGCGAAAAATATTTGAAGCGATTGCCCTGCCTCTGCACCGTTTCGAGTGTTATGGCAGAATCTTTCCTATTGTGCCGCAAGGGGCGAATGTGCCGTGCTTAAGACTTGTTGATGCTGGCGCGCAGGGTTTCAGCGAGTTCGCGCTGCGCCGCGTCCAGCTTGGCCGGCACGGTGATGACGACCCTCGCGATGAGATCGCCGAAGACGCCGTCTTGGCGGAGTTTGGGCATGCCCTTGCCGCTCAGACGCAGCTTTTGCCCAGACTGGGCGCCGGGCCGGATTTTCAAGCGCAGGGGACGAACCAGTGTAGGCGCCTCGACATCGCCGCCCAGCATGGCGGTGAAGGCGTCTACTTTGACATCCACCAGCAGATCATCGCCCTGCCTTTCGAATTGCGCGTCCGGGCTGACGGTGACGACCAGGTAGAGGTGCCCGGCCGAGCCGCCGTTGCTGCCGGGCTGGCCTTCGCCGGCCAGGCGTACTTTGGTGCCGGTCGCGGCGCCGCGCGGGATTTGCACCGTGATATCGCGCCCGCCCTTGCTGACGATGCGTTGCGCTCCTTCATAAGCTTCGCGCAGGCTGATCGTCACGCCTTGTTCAATGTCTTGCCCGGCTCGCGGAAAATCGGCGTTGCGATGGAAGCCGCCGCGCCTGCCGCCGGCGCCGCCAAAGAAACTATCGAAGATATCTGACACATCGGTGAAGGGCGCGTCGGCATTCTGGCCGTTGAAATTCTGGTACTGCTGCCAATTCTCGCCAAAACGATCGTAAGCCGAGCGTTTTTCCTTGTCGCTCAGCACCTCATAGGCTTCGTTGACTTCCTTGAATCGCGCCTCGGCAGACGGGCTGTCTGGATTGGCATCCGGGTGATATTGCTTGGCCTTCTGACGAAAGGCGCGCTTTATCTCGTCACCGTCGGCGTTACGCGCGACACCGAGCACGTCGTAATAGTTTCTGCTCATAGCACTGGTCCGTTGGGATAGATTAAAGCGCCTGTCGCTCTTATTGTACGGCTTGCCAGCATAGCGGTCAATTGATGTAACGCTGCGCCACAGGGCAATTGCCTCAAAATGATTATGCGTCGTTCGCCGCGAAAATTCACAAAATGTAGGGGCGACATAGTATGTCGCCCGTGAAATACGACCTTCAAATTGCGGGCGATTGACCTGCAGCGTCTATGCGCGGCACAGGGTCGAGTAGGGCGCGTAGACACAGCCCGCCGACACTGACCGTCAATCGCCCCTACATTTTCCAGATCGATGTGACAATCGCCAGCAAAAGACATTAATCTCTGTGCCCTCTGTGTTCTCTGTGGTTAAAATATTTTGATGCGATTGCCCAACGCTGCGCCCATGACAGCGGCGAGGCGCCGGCGCTGCTATGAATAGAATTAGCCGAGTTTCTTAGAATGGCTTTTGCGCGGCGGCCTAACCAGAGCGCCTTTAGACTGTGATATGATAGGTGCTAAAGTTGTCTTGCGCCCCCTCTGGAAATGTACGCCAGGGATGAATTAGCGCGAGTTGAGGCAGCGGCATGAACAAGCGGAGTATTCCAGCCGGTTCCTCGCAATCGGTGGAAGACTTTCTCAAGGCGATTTATCGCTTGCAACGAGAGACCGATCGCGTATCTACCAGTGCGCTGGCGGAGGCATTGGACATCAGCGCGCCGGCTGTGACTGATATGGCGCAGCGCCTGGTGGAAGACGGCACAGTCGACTATCTGAAATACCGCGGCGTACGCCTAACGGAAACGGGTGAACAAGTGGCGCTGAAGATGCTGCGCCGTCACCGCCTGATCGAGACCTACCTGGTGGAAGACCTCGGCTACCAATTGCACGAGGTTCATGACGAAGCCGAAGCGCTGGAGCATACCGTGTCCGATCGCTTCGTCGAGGCGATCTCGCGCAAATTGAACAATCCCAGCTACGACCCGCATGGCGATCCCATCCCTGATCTGCAGGGGGTCATGCCCGTGCTCAACCTTCAACCCTTGTCGGAGTTGGCTCTGCACACGCCGGCGCGTATTCGCCGCCTGGTGATGGACGACCCGGCCATGCTGCGCAACACACAGGAGCGCGGCCTGGAAATCGGCCGGACGCTGGAGGTGGTGGCACGCGATCAATTCGATGGTCCCATACAGATTGTCGTCGATCCGCAAGTCTCGCAAACCATCGGCTTCAAGATGGCGTCCTTTATCCTGGTTGAATTTCTTGAACCTTTGTGATAATATGCAAACCTATGCTTCGAAATTGAGCAACTGCAGGAGCCGTCGCCGCATTCCAACCGGGGGAGCGGAGTCTGACGAACGACGTGTGTCTGCTGGCGTCGCCTGACTGGGACGCGGACAAGCAAATTGGCAGCAAGCAATGATAGCGGAAATCAAATCTCACAGCCGCGTGAATCAGCGTGTGCGCGCCATTCTCCTGACCGGGAATGATTCCGTCCTCTTGATCAAGCGGGTAAAACCCAATAGCTCCGCCTCGTACTGGGTTGCGCCGGGCGGCGGCGTTGAACATCGCGATGCCGGCTTAATCGCAACTTTGCAGCGCGAGCTTTATGAGGAATTGGGCGCCGTCGCGACTGTCCTGGAGACCGCATTCGTTCTGGAACATCAGAAAGCCGGCAAGCAATTGGAGGAACACTTTTTTGTTTGCCGTCTGCTAAACTACGATCTCAGCAAGCGCTATGGTCCGGAGTTTAACGATCCGGCGCGCGGGGAATACATTCCGGAAGAAGTCCCGCTTGACGTCTTTGAACTGTGCCGCGTCAACCTAAAGACGCCCGAACTCCGCGACTGGATGATCCGCAAGCTGGATTATCTGCGCGCTCTGCAAGGCGCAAGCGTGCCCGTATAGCAGGCTTTGCCGCTCGCCTATTTATATGTCGCGACGCTAATTCTCACCGGCCTGTCGGCGGATCGTATGAACTGAGGTTTGTGATTCGCGCAAGGCTCTCAAATGCGACGACGACAAAGCTGGTAAGCCAAGCCACTGAACTGTCGTGAAGTCCGGTTCACAATAGGACCAAGCAACTGGCCCGACGATGAAAGCTGAACGCTGTGCCCGACAGTCCGACTGAGAGACTAAGCCAAGCGCCCCTTAGCGAAGTCATCTTCATATCGCTGCAGCACTTTCGCGCTGATTTGGCGGGCGCTGGCTTGACCTTGGGAATGGACGAAGCCCGCGAGTTGTCGGGGGCGATGGCTTCGGGCCAAGGGCATGCCAAGGCGGATCCCGCAACGCATCGCATCGCCGAAATCGTGGATAGCCGTCTGGCCGAGCTGCAATCGCGCTGGCAGATCGATTTCCCTACGTCGCTGCGTGCCGATATGACGTCCATCGGGACCTGGCGCAGTACGGCGGAATTCCTGGAGTTGGCTAATGACAAAGCCGTCGCCGAGACGGACATCGTTCTGGGCTCGGCGCTGTTGGCGGCGGCGGGCCTGCGCGGCTATGCGCCATACTTGCTGGACGCGCTCGAATTCGACGCCGGCGCCTTTGATATCGACGGGGTAATCGCCCGGCGCATCCTGCTGCATATCAGCGGCGTCGATGGCGCGCGCGCCGATTGGCTGGCGCAGGTCCGGCGCTGGTTGCACGATCAGCCGTCGCGAGATTCAAGCGCATAGCCGCCTCGCTATCTACAGAATTGCCGCATCCCCCAGGCTGCATTATCATGTGCGCTGGCATCCGATACAGGAGCAGCGAGCATGCGCATCACAATCGGCCTGGCGCAGATTTACCCCAAACTTGGCGACTTGCAGCACAACCTGGCTCTCCACCTCGACTACGTAGCGCAGGCGCGCGAGCAGAGCCTTGACCTGCTGATCTTCCCCGAGCTGTCGCTGACCGGCTATCAAGTGCAAGACCTGGTGCCCGAGGTGGCGCTGCGGGCGGACGCGGATGATGCGGTCTATGCCGCGCTGCTGGACGCCAGCCGCGACATTGACATGGTCGTGAGCTTCGTGCGCGAGGACTTCCGCAACCGCTTCTACATCGCGGACGCCTACCTCTCCCGCGGCGAGACAATTCACATCCATCACAAGCTCTACTTGCCCACTTACGCCATGTTCGATGAATCGCGCTACTTCGCCCAGGGCAACAGCGTACGCGCCTTCAATACGCGCTTCGGGAGGGTCGGCATGTTGATCTGCGAGGACTTTTGGCATGTGTCGCCGCCTTATCTGCTCTGGTTGGACGGGGCGGACATTCTCATTCTCAACAGCGCCAGCCCCTCGCGCGGGCTCAACGCTGACGACCGGCTGATGGGCACGCGCTGGGTCGAGCTGGTCAATCAAGCCTACGGCAGCATGTTTACGTCCTACATCGTGCACTGCAACCGCGTCGGCTACGAAGACGGCAAGAACTTCTGGGGCGGCTCGTCCGTGGTTGATCCCGACGGCGAGTTCATGACGCACGGGCTTTACTTCGACGAGGCGCTGATCACGCAGGAGATAGATTTGAATCAGCTGCATCGGACGCGGGCGCGTCTGCCGCTGCTGCGGGATGAGCGGCCCGGTCTCGTGCGGCGCGAGCTGGGGCGGATACTAAGCGAGAATCTGGGGTAAAGGATGATTGAAGCATACTGCGTCAAATCATGACTCCAGGTGGATGCAAATCAGGTGAAAGTGCTGTCACCAAATGCCTTTAGCCGCCCCGTCCAACTTCCAATTAGGATGCCAATCCAGCTACTTGTGCTATACCAACGCATGTTCAACACGTTTGACGCGGAAACTGTGAAGTGGAACATATAGTCGGTATCGGCATCTTCATCGCAGGAGTACGAATCCTTGAGCCAATACCAAGGCGCGCGCATTGTGCTGTCCGGAGTATGTGTTCTGGGGATCTCTGCGCCGTAGTAGTTCTGTAAATCGAGATCCTCAGCCAACAGCTTTTTCGCTACAGCGGATGGATTATCCATGCCAGCTTGTGTCGCCGCCGCAGTGTAAAAGCTGAGCCAATCAGACAGACCCCAATTCCTAACATACGCATCGATCTGCGCATTAGTCAGATTACCTTGACTCGCCTGCTTAACAAACTCGGCCATGTTCGTCGTATCTTGACCTACCGTAGGCATTGCGACGGCTAGCGCCACAATTAAGAGTAGAAGATACTTGTGTACGTTCATTGCATTCTCCTCTCGAAGCGGTATTGGTTGCTAGTGTATTGCAGTGAGTCTTGTTGCAGATAGATAGTCAATTACATCATCAACATGCTTCTAAAATTTATCAAATTAACCTTTACAATCAATTCTACAATTAAAGAATGAGCATATTCTCATAGTTAATTTCTTGAGCAACCCGCAGCCACTATCCGCGTATGAGCATTGGCGGCGCGATATTCAGCCCTAAAAATTAGGGCGTCGGCTGCGCAGGCTGAATATGCTATAATCATCAGTACATAAGGAATTAGCAAGCGAATCGCTGCAAAGGAGCGGACATGAATTTTGGTGGTCTATTAGGAATCGTCGCGATATTGGCTTTTGGCGTGGGCATTCTGGGTGTCGCTTTCGCCTTTACGCTGGCTTCGCAGGGTCGGTCGGCGCGCGGGGGCATGCTGTTGGCGCTGGTGGGTTTTGCCGGCGGCGTCGTGCTCTTTGTCATCAGCTCCGGCATTTTGATTGTGCAGCCGGCGCGGGCGGCGGTCATCGTCAACGTCTTGTCGGGCGAGCTGGAACAGCCGGCGCGCGCCCCGGGCACATCGATCATCATCCCGGGTTTGCAGGAGTACATCATCTACCAAACCGATCAGCGGGAATACACCATGTCGGGCATCAGCAGCGAGGGGCGCCTGCAGGGTAATGACGCCTTAGAAGCGCTGACCGAAGACGGACAGGAAGTGCGGCTCGATATCACCGTGCTCTATCGCATTACGCGGGAGGATGTCAATCAGATTCACCTGAATTGGCAGAACCGCTACGAAGCCGATTTTATCCGTCCCACCGTGCGCGCTGTTGCCCGCGATGTGGTTTCGCAGTTTGTGGCGGAAGCGATTTACGGCGAAAAACGCGAGGAACTCGGCAATCAGATCGAAGAAGTTGTTGGCATCCAAATGAAGAACGAAGGCTTGACGCTAACTTCACTACTGGTGCGCCAGATCAACTTCACGGATGCCTTTTCGCAGTCGATTGAAGATAAACAGATTGAGGAACAGCGGCTGCTGCGCGCCCGCACCGAAGCCGAACGCGTCCAAACCGAGGCCGGCGGTCAAGCCGACGCCGCCGAGCAGGCTGCTCGCGGTCGCGCTAACGCTCGCTTGATCGAAGCGGCGGCCGAAGCGGAAGCGCTGCGCGTCATCAGCGACCAGATCGCGGCTAACCCCAATTTGATCCAGTACCTCTACGTCGCCAATTTGTCCGACAATGTCTCCTTCGCGCTGCTGCCGTCGGATTCGCCTTTCATCTTCAACGTCGATGACTTCGCCAATCTGGGCGCGGACTTTTCGGCGCCGGAAGTGACCCTCTCGACTGAAGGCTAGTCGGCGCGGTTAAGCTCGCAAGAACAGGGCGCTCTGCTTGCAGGGCGCCTTTTTTGTGTTCGTTGCCACATGCTTGCGGTCTGCGCGCATCATGCTCTTACCCCTGCTTGTCCTCTCTGCTACACTCACTTCCGCGCAGGAGGAGGCGGCCTTGCTCGATCGCTATTTCTACACCTATCACAACCCGGCGGGCAATCATTTCGTGCGCGGCCAGGGCAGCTTCCCCGATGTGCAAACGGTTGACGTGCCCTTGCGCGGCGCGCCGGCCTGGGCGGTGGCTTATGCGATGGAAACGGCGGTGTGGCATGTCGTGCTGGTAAACGGCGACCTGCAAGTCATCGAAGTCGCGCCTGATGGCCGGGCGCAAACGCTGGCTTACCAGCCCAATTGGTTCGAGGGCGCGCAGCCGCCGGTCGTCGGCGTTTCGATGGTCGAAGGCACATACGTCCTGCGCAGCGATGAGAGCGTAGCGCCTCTCAGCCATGCCATCCCGGTCAACGACTTTGAAGTACTCTACATCAGCCGCGCTGGTGATCTGGTGCTGGGGCGCGAGCAGGGCGCGTTGGCTCGCCTGCCGATTGACGCGCAGCCGGATGCGCGCCTGGTGATGAACAGCGTGGGGCAGGTCGCGCTGTACGCCAACGCCACCGATCAGCGTTACGTGCATGGCATCATGGGCGATGCGCTGGAAGCGGCGACTCTGCTTGTGCTCGACGTCCGCGAAAGCCGGATTCGCCTGTTGGCCCGCGTCGATTTGCCCGGCGAAGATGTCTACGAAGGTATCGCGCCATTCTGGGCTGATATTGATGGCGACGGCGTGGAAGACCTGGTGACGACCGTGTCCAATGGCTCGCTGGGCGCCCGCCTGCGCGCCTATCTCTGGGACGGCGCCGGCATCCGGCAGGAGGTCGACGGGCCCCCTATCGGCCAGGGCAATCGCTGGCGTCATCAGCTGAGCGCCGAGCGCTTCGGACCCGCCGGGCGCATTGAGATCGCCGCGACGCTGACGCCGCATATCGGCGGAGCCTTGGAGTTCTTCCGCTTGGGCGACGCTGCGCTCGAACGCACGGCGACATTCCCCGGCGTAACCACGCACGCGCTTGGCTCGCGTAATCTCGACCAGACGGCAGCCGGCGACTTCAACGGCGATGGTCAGCCCGAAGTCTTGGCGATGGACCGGGGGCGCCGCGCTGTGCTGGCGGTGCAGCGGCAGGACGGGGGCGCGCGCTTAATCTGGCGACTGGATGCCGGCGGCGAAATCGTCAGCAACTTCGCGCCGGTCGAATTGTTGGACGGGCAAATGGGCTTGGCGGTCGGCACGGTTGACAGGCGGCTGCGCGTCTGGCTGCCAAAGTGAACATAGAATTAGAAACTGAAGGAGCGGTTTAGAGATGAAAGTACACGAAGCCGAAGCAGTCGGCATGTCAAGCGAGCGGCTCGCGCGGATCAACAGCTACCTCGAAAGTGAAGTCGCAGGCGACCGGCTGCCCGGCATCATCGCCCTGGCCGCGCGGCGCGGGAAAGTTGTGCATCACAGCTGGCACGGAAAGATGGATATCGAGGCGGGCCGCCAAATGGAAGCGGACGCCATCTTCCGCATCTACAGCATGACCAAGCCAATCGTCAGCCTGGCGCTGATGATGCTGCACGACGAAGGCAAGCTGCAGTTGCACGACAAGGTCTCACGCTATATTCCCAGCTTCGCCAAAACCCAAGTCTTCAGCCATGTCAGCGAAAGCCAGTCAAGGTTCGTGGATCAAGACCCGCCCATGACCATTTTTCACCTGCTGACACACACTTCCGGGTTGACTTACGGCGGCGATCCCTGGCATCCGGTGGATAAGCAATTTCAAGCAGCAGCCGCGCAGCACGGCTACTTCCGCCGCGATATGCCATTGGCGGAGCTGGTCGAGCATTTTGCCGCGCTGCCGCTAAGTTTCCAGCCGGGCACAGCCTGGCAATACAGCGTCGCCACCGATGTCCTCGGCTATTTGGTGCAGGTCATTTCGGGTATGCCGCTGGCTGACTTCTTGCACGAGCGAATCTTTGCGCCGCTGGGCATGGTCGATACCGACTTTTACGTGCCGCCGGAAAAGGCGCAGCGTCTGGCGGCAATGTATAGCTCAACGACTAATGTTGATCCCCAGTTGATCAACCCCGATGATGTCGTCAACGGCGACGTGCGCAAGCCAACTGCTTGCCCGTCCGGCGGGGGCGGATTGGTCTCGACCACGGCCGATTACTTGCGCTTCGCCTCCATGCTGCTGAACGGCGGCGAACTGGACGGCGCGCGCCTGGTCAGCCCGCTGACGATCAAGCGCATGGCCGCCAATGCCGTGCCTCACGAGTGGCTGCCGCTGCGCATCGGCGTGGAGCGCTATGGCTACGGCTTCGGTTTGGGCTTGCGCGTCATGCTGGATTATGGGCGCGCCAATGGCTACAGCTCGCCGGGCGAGTTCGGCTGGGCCGGGGCGGCCAGCACCTATTTTGTGATTGACCCGGCGGAAGATTTGCTTATCTTGCTGATGACGCAGATCTGGCCCCAGCAGCCGCATCGCCCGCGCTCAATCGTGCCTAATCTGGTCTATCAGGCGATTGACGAGAGTTACGCTGGCTAGGGAATCGAGCCTAATTGGCTTGCCCGCCACTGGAAGCAGCGACTATGCGACGCGCAGAAGCAAAATAACTTTGCGCGCTTCGTGTCTTTGTGCCTTTGTGCCTTTGTGTCTTTGTGTCTTTGTGTCTTTGTGTCAATATCGATACTGGTCAAGCCTTAGAGATCGACTTCCATCACATCGAGCACAGTCTGAATCGGCGTGAAAATCGTGGCGCGGCGCGAACCGGCGAATAACAGTCCGACGGCTTTTAAGCTGTCTTGTTCTACGATCAGCGCGCCCGAATCGCCACCTTGGCTCATGGGCGTGGCGATGACTTGCCCGGCGAAACGCGCCTGTAAGTTCTCGCCGTAGGAGACGTCAACCGTGGCGTTCATCAGCGTCACATTGCCCTCGGTGTAGCCGGTGGTGCGCCCTTGCTTGCGGATCTTCATGCCGAGCTGCGCCAGCCTGGCGCCATTGGGGCGGCCGATGTTGACGATGCTCTGCTGGAAGAGCATGGGGTTTACCGGGCGAGCCAGCGCCGCGTCGACGCGATTGGCATAGATTGGCGCGCCTTCGACTTGCGCTGCAGGCGCTTGCACGGTAGTCAGCCGCTTGGACGAGCCGCTGATTTTGCTCAGCGCGTTGCCTACCGTAACAAAAAGCTCCGCCATGTCGCAGCCGCCGGGCGGGAAGAGCGGCGGGCTCCCGGTTGGAGGCGCCGGGCTGCGGCCCGAGTCAGAAAAGAAGCGCAGCATCTCAAAGCGGTGCAATTTCGCCACCACATCTTCAGGGCGCGCGCCATGATCGGTGGGTCCCGGCTGCAAGATGGCGTCGCCGATTTCGGCATCGTTGCTATTCGCCAACACATGATTGTTGGACAAGATCAGCGGCTCGCCGGTATTGCGATCCATGACGATGGCGCCCAGCGTGCCGGCTGTCACCATATAGTGCCCGATGCTCACGCCGGCGGGGATGTTCGGGCGGAAGCGGTCGCGCGGATTGCTGAAGGCTTCCAGGCGGCCGATCTCCACCACATCGGTGCGCGCGCCATTGACATCGGGCGGGATTAAGTCCTCGGCGCTTAATGCCTCGACCGGCTTCTTCTTTTCGACCAGCACCGACATCGCCAGCTGATCGGTGACCTGCTCTTTGTAGTTGCGATAACCGATGGCGACGCCGACCACGCCGCGCCGCTGCAGCAGGCCCGCCTGCGCGATGCGCTGCGCTTCCAGCAATTGCCGGAACAAATCCATCGACATCCGGCTTTACCCTCGTCGTTGCCCAGCAGATGTATGCCACAACATTATACGACAGAAAGAATGAAGCGGATAACGCGCCTGTTACTGAGAATTGCTCATAGCTTTGAGGCCGCTGCCGGTGAAAGCCAGCGCCAGCTCTGCGGATTCGCCGATGCGCTCGCGGATCTGCGGCAAGGCGGCTGTGGTCACGGCGCTGGTCGTTTCGATCATGAAGCCGGCCGCGTGCATGGCCCGCTGCGCGCGCAGGATCGCCTCGTTGTCCACGCGCAGGGCGAAACCGTCAGTGTCGTAGATCGCACGCAAAATCTGTTCGCCACGCACCGGTTGGTCGACCAGAATGCCATCGGCCACGCTGCGGGCGGGTGGGACGCGGGCCGGCTGCTGCGCCTGCGCCTGCCATGCGCGGACGATGGGGTCGACGCCGGCGGATTGCACGGCGATCATTCGCGGTAATTTGTCAATCAGCCCGGCGTTGCGCAGCGCGCGGAAGCCGCGGTAGAAACCGAGGAATAGACCGCCATGTCCCACTGGCGTTACGATAGCGTCGGGCGCGCGCCTGCCTAACTGCTCCCAGGTTTCCCAGGCGGCCGTCTGCTGGCCCAGCACAAAATAGGGGTTCCAGGCGTGGCTGGCATAGGTGGCGCTTGCGGACCCGGCGTAGACATCAGCGAGAGTGTCATGCGACTCGACAATCGCGCCGCCAAAAGCGCGGATGAGCCGTTTTTTACTCGCCACTGCGGTGGCCGCGGGTACGTATACCGTGGCTGCCAGACCGGCCGCGCCGGCATAGGCGGCCAGCGAGGCGCCGGCATTGCCCGACGAATTGTCAATCACGTCCGCGGCGCCGTTTGCAGCCAGGTGGTTCAGCATGACAGCCGTGCCGCGATCTTTGAAAGAGCCGCTGGGATTGAGATATTCCAGCTTGGCTTGGAAGCGGATGCCGTCGATTCGGGCCGGCGCCAAGGGTGTCATGCCTTCGCCCAAGCTGAAGCGCCGCTCCACCGGCAGCATGGCTGCATAACGCCACAAGGAGAAATCACTTTTGTCAATCGCGGCGGCCTCAAAGGGCGGCAGGTCGACGAGATCAAGCGAGCCCTCGCAGGAGCGGCAGCGCCAGGCCAGCGCATCCGCAATTGATCCGCATGAATTGCATTGGGCGCTAGTCATAACGGGTCCTCTCTGAGCGTCGACTACGCAGCTAGCCTAACAAGCGCGGCCCTGCGCTACAATGGCGCGTCGCCTGCCATGGCGGTCGGTCTATAATATTTTGCCACCGAGTACACCGAGAGCAGAGAGTAAAGGATTGAAGTGGGTCATTGCGTCGTTAGCATGTGGGCGCATGGTCTTAGCCTTGCGTATGGTAAACGGTTTGGCGCAATTGACCCGCCTCCGCCGCCAGGGCAATCGCCCCTACAATTTCCAGATTGATGTGACAATCGCCAAGAAATGATACTAAACTCTGTGCGCTCTGTGTCTCTGTGGTGAAAAAATTTTGATGCGATTGCCCTGTGGCAGAGCAGGCAGGCTTGTCAATTGCGCGCCGGCTTGTTACATTGATTGGCCTACCAACGAGATTGATGCCCGCCCATGAGAGTCAGCGACCAATTCGACAGACCCTTGCGCGACTTGCGGATTTCAGTCACGGACCGCTGCAATTTCCGCTGTCCCTACTGTATGCCGGCCGCTATATTTGGCGAGCGCTATCAATTCTTGCCCAAACCGCAGCTGCTGACCTTTGAAGAAATCAGCCGACTGACGCGCATCATCGCGCGCCTGGGCGCGGTCAAGATCCGGCTGACCGGCGGCGAGCCGCTGCTGCGCCAGGACATCGAAGACCTGGTCGCCATGCTCAGCGCTGTCGATGGCGTGGAAGACCTGGCGATGACGACCAACGCTTACCTGCTGCCGCAGAAGCTGGACGCGCTCAAAGCCGCCGGGCTAAAGCGCTTGACCATCAGCCTGGATACGCTGGACGACGACATCTTCCGCGCTATGAACGGCGGGCGCTCCGGCGTTGACAAGGTGCTGGCAGGCATCGCCGCGGCCGAAGCCGCCGGATTCACGCCCCTGAAGATTAACGCCGTGGTGCAGCGCGGGCTCAACGATCACACGCTGGTCGACCTGGCGCGCTTCTTCAAGGAGCGCGGTCATATTCTGCGCTTCATCGAGTATATGGACGTGGGCAACAAGAACGGCTGGAAGATGGACGAGGTTGTTCCATCGGCCGAAATCGTCGAGCGCATTCACGCCGCCATGCCGCTGGAGCCGGCCGCCGGCAATTATTTCGGCGAGGTGGCGCGGCGTTATCGTTATGCCGACGGCGAAGGCGAGATCGGCTTGATAAGCTCGGTGACGCAGCCCTTCTGCGGTTCCTGTACGCGCATGCGCCTATCGCCCGAAGGCGAGATATTCACCTGCCTCTTCGCTACCGAGGGCCTCAGCCTGCGCGATCCCTTGCGCGCCGGCGCGGACGATGCCGAGCTTGAGGCGCTCATCCGCGAAACCTGGGGCGCGCGCATCGACCGCTATTCGGAGATACGCAGCTCGCTCACTGACGACGTCCGCGACCGCCGCAAGAAAGTAGAGATGTACCACATCGGCGGGTAGCCGCAGCGCCGCGCACAACAAACTGAAATTTAACCACAGAGAACACAGAGGAAATGCTCTTTGTCACGAAGACGTAGACTTTGTGTCTTTGTGTCTTTGTGTCTTTGTGTCTTTGTGATGAAATTAGTTTGATGCGATTGCCCAGGGCGTTGCCCCAGCTCAACTTGCCAAGCGCGCAATCACTGTGGTATTGTCGCAGCTTGAACTTATCGGGCAAGATTCGACGAGGAACGCAATGACCAATTCCGACTTTGAACTGACTGGACAAACCGCGCTGATTACGGGGGCGGGGCGGGGCATTGGCTTGGCGACAGCGCGTCGCCTGGCGGCCGCCGGCGCCGATGTCATCATCGCCGAATACATCGCGGAGAACGGCCGGGAAGCCGCCGCCGAAATCGAGAGCATGGGGCGCAAGTCGCTCTTCATCGAGGTGGACGTCCGCCGCTCCGACAGTGTAAATCTCATGGCGGCAACCGCGCTGAAGGCTTTCCCGCAGATCGACATATTGGTCTGCAACGCCGGCATCGCGCAGGCCGTGCCCGCGGAAGATTGCAGCGATGAAGACTGGCTCAATATGATGGCGGTCAACCTCAATGGCGTCTTCTATTGCTGCCGAGCCATCGGGCGGCACATGCTGGAGCGCGGCAGCGGCGCCATCGTTAATCTGGCGTCCATGTCCGGCATGATCTCCAATACGCCGCAGCCGCAAGCGCACTATAATGCCGCCAAAGCCGGCGTCATCCTGCTCACGAAGTCCCTGGCCGGCGAATGGGCTGATCGCGGCCTGCGCGTCAATTGCGTGTCGCCGGGTTATATCGGCACGGATATGACCGCCGAAGGCATGGATAATAAGGACTGGTATCCAACCTGGCTGCAAATGACGCCGCAGAAACGCGTCGGCGCGCCGGAAGATGTGGCCGCGGCGATCTATTATCTGGCTTCGCCGGCCGCCAAATTCACCACCGGCAGCAACCTGGTTGTGGACGGCGGCTATACATCCTGGTAAGGGCAGGGCAGTCTATGGGGGGGAGTAGCCCAGCCACAATGCAGGCTAGCGTAAAATGGGGCAGGGTTTGGCGCGGTCAGGCACGACGGTGTCATTGCGAATCCAGCCCGATATCGCGCCCTCATCGACAGTGACATTGACGAAATACCAGACCTCGCCCACTGGATTCCGATCTTCGCGCTCTTGCCTCAGAATCGACACGACAGTTCCGGTCGGCAAGTAGCCCACGATGGGCGTGCCCGTCCTGGTCGTCGGTCGCGCCCGCACGTTGATCGAATTGAGGTTGAGCACAACCGCGCGGCAAAGCTCCTCCGGTGTTGGCGTGACTGTGGGGCTATTGGTGGCGGTGGGCGTGTCGGTCGCCGTCGGCGTGATGGTGGCGGTTTGCGTGAGTGTGGCGGTCTCGGTCGCTGTAGAGGTCGCCGTTGGCGTCAGCGTATTGGTCGGCGTGCCGGTTTGGGTTGGCGTCAGCGTGTTGGTGGGCGTGTTGGACGGCGTGAAGGTGGCGGTCGGCGTAGGCGTAATAGTTGGTGTGTAGGTTGCGGTCGGCGTGAAGGTCGCTGTCGGGAAGAAATTAGACCCGATGAACCCCTGGATGGATTCGCGATTAATAAATCCGAACACGCCGCCAACGCCCCCGATCATTAACAGCACGACTAAGATAACCAAGCGTCCGCGGTTTCGGCGGCTGCGGATGACACTGTCAATGCGGGAGATATCGGCGCGGCGCCCCAGTATGCGGAAGGGATCTTCGCGCATGGTGTCGAGCCAGGTCTGCGCTTCGCGATTATTGCCCTCTTGCAGCGCCTCTTCGGCCCGCTCCAGGTAGCGCGTAAACAGGTCGTTTACCGTGTTGCGATAGCGCTCGTCCTGGGCATATTCGGTCACCATTTCCGCCAGCATCTGCCGCGCCTGCGCCAGTTCAGCATCGAAGTTCTGCGATACCAGGGCTTGCGCCCGGCGGATCGACTGCTGCGCGCGCGTGATATCGGCCTGCTGATTGCGCGAGCGCATCAACAGCTCGGAGAAGGTGCCGTCTGTCGGGTCCAGCTCCAAGCCTAATTCCATCAGCTTGATAGCCGCGTTCATCAGCAAAATGCGTTCGTCCAGGGTCGTCGAGCTGCTGGCGTGGTTCAGGGACATCTGCGCTTGGTCGTTGACCTGGCTGCGGATGCTGGCCAGCTTGTTGTCCATTTCCTGCTGCATCTGCGCCAGGCGCTGGCTGTTGGGCAGCAATTGCCGCGCGTGCGACAGCAGGGAGGCCACGCTGGCGACTTGCGCCACCTGCTCTTCCAAGGTACCGCCGATGGTATTCACGTTGACCGCGATTTGATCGTAGTCGCGCTGGATGCGCCGCAGCATCTCCAGCCGTTCTTCGGCTTGCGGATCGTTGGGCACGACGCGCAAGGCGCCTTCGTATTTTCGCAGCGCCTCGGTCCAGTTATCGTTCGCCATCAGCCGGTCGCCATCGGCCAATAGTTCGCGAGCCAGCGCCAAATCCTGGATGTCCAGCAGCGCCTGCTCGACATCCTTCCAGGTCAAGATGCCGTCGCGTTCGGCCAGCTCGCGCGCTTCGCGGTACAAGCCGGAGGCCTGCTCGTAGTTGCCCGCCCGCACCAGTGAATTAGCGCGGTTGTAGGCGACGCGCGCCTCAAAGGGAATGCGATGATCGGGCACGATGCCGCGGATCAAATTGTCTTCCGACTTTTCACGGTATTCGAGCGCGGTGGGGTTGTTGGCTTGGAGCTCCAGGATTCGATTGGCGTAATCAATCGTCTGCTGATAATCGCCTGAGTAATAGCTTTCAGTTAATGACTTTTGCAGTTCATCCAATGCCGTGGACGCGGGAACGGCGCGCTCTGCCGCTGGCGGTTCCGCCCTGTCTCTAGGCAGCCCCTCGCGTGGCGGCTCGTCTCTGGAGCGGCCATAAGCGGACGGGGTCTCTAACGGCCTTTCGGCGCGGGCGGCGGGCCGTGCAGGTGGCGCAGCGCGCTCGCTGGCGTCGCTTGAAGGCGCCTGGCGCACATCGTGGCGGTCGAAGAGTTCTTGTACGCGCCGTTTGGCTTGGTCGCTGTGGGCGCCGGCTTGCTGCAGCAAGCTGATGGCGTCCTGATTTTCCGCGTCCATGCGCAGGGCATCAGCCAGGATGTCGATGGCTTCGTCGATATCGTCGTCATCGCCGGCGATCTCTATGCGGATGCGCGCGCGCCGCACCAATCCGCGCAGCGCCGCTGTATTCGGGCGCGCCTGGGTGGACTGGCTGCCAGCGATTTCGGCGAATAATGCTTGCGCCATTTGCTCCAGAGGCGTATTCTTCGCCTCCATCAGCAGGTCGCGGGCTTCCTGTTCCAGCTCCCTCAGCATCTGCGGGTCAACAGATGCGCGCGCGCGCTGTCGAAGTTCCTCGATTGCCCTCTGTAGGTCCAGCATAACGGGAAATCCTCTATCAACGCTGCTTGCTCATCAGGGGCTGCAGGGGCGCTTGCGGCGATCGTCTAAGGGGACAAGCGCCATACCAAGACGAGGGATTCTGTGATAGAGTTGGACGAGATCAACTTCCAACTGCGGTCAAGCAACTATGGCATCGTTTCAGCATATCAGACCCAGATACAAACTAATCTTATTCTATAATATCAAACCCGAGAAACAAGACCAATACTATCGCTACATGCTTAGCAGTTTCGTGCCGGCGATACAGAAATTGGGCGTCTACATGCACATGGTATGGCATATCGCCTATGGCGATCACCCGCGCCGCAAGATCGAATTAGTCACAGAGAGCTCGGATATTTTGCGCCAGCTCTTTCTAAGCGACGAATGGGACGAACTTGAAAACAAGCTGCGGCGTTATGTCGACGACTACGAGCGCAAAGTCGTCGACTACCGCAATGGCTTCCAGGTGTGACTGAAATGGCGCAAATTCGAACGGAAAATCAAACACAGAGTTCACAGCGTTCACAGAGAGCGCAGAGAAAAGCAATAATGAAAACGTAGGTCTAACGTCTGGTGTGATATTAGAGATAATTTAAGTCTATTTGGTGCTTCTTGCCGAATTCCATTCCAGCGACTGCTTTGAATAGTCGTCTATACACCTAAATCTCTGTGCTGGCGGTCAGTGTCTACGCGACCCTCTGTGTTCTCTGTGCTTAATATATTTTGATGCGATTGCACTGCATGCCCCGCCTCTCGCTTGCAATTCGCCGCGGCGAACGTAGAATGAGATAATCAGCGAAACATAAAAGAGGTCTGTACTTGCGATGGATCTATTGGATTTGCTGCCATTCTTGCGTGACCAGCCGGCCTTCGTTCAAAGTCTCGCCAAAGACATCGTCCCGTTTCTGGCTGCGCTCTTGCTGATCGTCATCCTGCGCTGGCTGCTTACCTGGCTGCTGCTGCGCCCCATGCGCAAGTTGGTCGGCCGTTCCAGCAGCGATATTGACGACCGGCTGTTAGAAGCCAGCGTTTCACCGCTGCGGCTGGCGGTCATCGGTTTCTCGCTGATACTCGTCACCTTCATCTTCGCCTTTGATGCGCAGGTCAAGAATATCGCGGTGACGATCGGCCGCGCCCTGCTAATCAGCGCGGTATTCTTTGGCGCCATGCGTTGGTTTGAAGTCCTGACGCTGCGTCCCGATGTATTCGCGCGCCTGACTGGCTGGTCCATCCCCGAGCGCTTGCTGCCCTTTCTTAATACCCTGGTCAAGTTTCTTATTATCGCGCTTGGCCTCATCTTCGTCCTGCAGGAACTAGACTTTGATGTCGCCGCCTTGATTGCCTCGCTCGGTGTGGTGGGCATCGGTATCTCATTGGCATCGCAGAATACCGTGGCAAATATGTTTGGCTTCGCCGCCATCGTCTCCGATAATCCCTTCAAAGTCGGCGATTTCATCAAGACGCCCAACGTCACCGGCATTGTCGAAACGGTGGGTGTGCGCGCTACCCGCGTCCGTCAGTTGGATCAGGCCCTGGTCACCGTGCCCAACAAGGCCTTGACCGACGCCGTGGTGCTCAATTGGTCGCGCATAGAAAAGCGCCGCCTCGATGTCACCTTGACCTTCACCTATAGCACGACTGCCGATCAGCTACGACAGGCTATAGCCGAGATCCGCGAATTACTGCGCAACACCGACGATATCGACCCCGATTCCGTCATCGTCCACTTTGTCGAATTTGACTCCAGCTCGCTGAATGTGCGCGTTATCGCCCAAGTGCTGTTGGCGGATTGGAAGTCCTTTACCGCGCTTAAAGAGTCGCTGATGCTCGAGATCATGGACATCGTGGAAAAGCTAGGCATCAGTTTCGCTTTCCCCAGCCGCTCGCTGTATATCGAATCGACGCCGGAAAGCGCCGCTGATAAAGCGCAGGCGGGCGAAGAAGAAGCGGCTGAACCCGCTTCGGCCGAGACATGACCAGTACGCTGATGGCCGCCATGGGCTTCAGCCAAGCCGACCTCGATGCGAATCGACGGGGCCTGCTCAGTCCTGCGCAGGCGGCGCGTTTGAAGTCGTCGCGTCAGCGCCAGCTGGCAATTGCGCTGCTGCTTTTCTTCAGTCTGGTCATGGTGGCGACGGGGCTGATTTATATGGGGCAGTGCAGTTGGAACCCGATTCTCGGCTGGGCCGGCGCCTTGCTGATCGTGATTAACGCTGTGATCGTCGGCACTCTGGGGCGCGGATATATGCGTCTGGGCGGCGACTTGCGGCCCGGCAATATCGAGGTGCTGGCTGGCGAGGTCGAACGGGTGCTGCGCCGCGGTCGGCAGCGGGACAATTATCTGATTCGCATTGACGGCGCCAGCCTCTACGTGACCAAAGAGGTCTTTCTGGGCTTTAAGCACGAAGCGCCTTATCGCCTTTATCGCGGGGCGCATTCCGGCTTGCTGCTGTCGGTCGAGCCGCTTGATTGAGCGCCGCTGAAGCTGGCCGCCCCGTGTTGAGGGCTTCGTCTCTTCGCCGAGAATGTTCAATGAGAGTGTTGCAGCCGAGGGAGCGCATTGATTAGGCAAGATCCACATCGGCTAATGCTGCCGATTTTCGTCTTCATGCTGGTGGCGCTCTATATGTTGTCGCCTGCGCTCACTTCTATTTCCAGCGTCTACCTGGGCCAGGAATCCGGCGACGCCTACAAGATGGCGCGCCACATCTGGTGGGTTAAGACCGCGCTGCAAAACGGCGAAGACATCTTCGGGCAGACGCTGCTGGGGTATGCGGAGGGTTACACGCTCTTTCGGCTCTGGGCGAATCCGCTGCAATTTTTCCCTATGTGGCTCTTGGCCTATTTTGTCCCGCTGGCAGCCGCCTATAACCTGGGCATAATTCTGACGCTCGTGCTCAACGGCTTGTCCATGCTGCTGCTGGCGCGGCGCTGGCTGCCGCCGCGGCAAGAGTTTCCAGCGATATTGGCGGGTATCGTTTATATGATCTTCCCGGCCATGCAGAGCCACCTCGCTGCCGGGCACGCCGGGCTGCTGGTTCAGTGGCCCGCGCCCTTGTTCATTTTGTTGCTCTTTGATTATGCCGATTCGGGCGGCACTCGGCGTTTTATCGGCGCTGTATTCTGCTTCTTTCTGGCATCGTTGGGCCACAGCTTGCAGGTTCTGTATCTGCTCGCGCCATTGACCATACTGTTTCTGCTGGCGCGCCTTTACAAACGAGACTACGTCGGCGCGGCGCGTCTGATCGCTGTCGCAGTGGCCGGCTGCCTGGCGCTGCTGGTCTTCCTTTCGCCGGTGCTGGGGGAAGCCTTCCAGCGCAGGACTGCGGAGCCTGGGGCTGGCCATGTGCGCGACAGTGTTGACGTGGCCAGCGCGCTTTCGCCCGCGCAGGGCAATCCCTTCTGGCGTCAGCTTGACGCGCAAAGCCAGGATTCAGCCCCTGCAAACCCAGCGGACGGCGCCGGCTATATCGGTATATTGGGCGGGCTGCTGGCGCTAATCGGCATGCTTTGGCGGCGGGAGGCGCGCTGGTGGCTGCTTGTCGCCCTGGTAGCCTGGGTGTTGGCGCTGGGCCCGGTGCTGAAAGTCGGGGACCAGGCGGTCTCGGCTTTTATCGCTGGCTACGAGGCGGTTGTGCCCTTGCCCTATGCCCTGGTGATGAATCTGCCGTTGTTTGAATTGGCGCGGACGCCAGTGCGATTTATGTTGCTCTTCGCCCTCATGTTCGCCGTGCTGGTCGGTTTCGGCGCTGCGGTCTTCTGGTCCAGTCGCTTTGTACAGCGACGCCAGCGCTATGTGCGGGCGGCATTGGCAATTGCGCTCGCGCTGATATTGATCCAAGACTACCGGCTATTTTCGGTTTTCCCGACGGTGCCGGCCGAGCTGCCGCAGGCGATCTACGCTTTGAGCGAGCGGCGGGATATCCGCGCCATCTACAACGCGCCCTATGACAATTCCTTGGCTGCGAAAGAAGCGCTGCTGCTGCAGACCGCGCATGGCAAGCCGCTTATCGCCAGCCACGATGACAGCGGGCGCGTGGATAGGGCCCGGCTGGAGCTGCTGGCCAGCTTCCGTCCGTCGCTGCTTAACAATGCCCATGCCGACGTCGTCATCTTCAACAAAGCGCAGGCCGAGAGGAGCGCGCAATTAGGTCTCTTGCAGCGGGCGCGGCAATGGCTGGGCGAGCCGATTTATGAAGACCAGCGTTATGCTGTCTACGAAACGCCTTTCACGCCGGCGCAAACGGCCAAGCTGCACTCCACTCGCTGGGACGGGCAGACGCATGTCACCTACATCTACAAGCAGCAACCGGGTTGGATGGAATACAGCGCGAACCTGGAAGCGGCCAATCGCCGCGTGCACCTGTCGCTGAACGGCACGCCGCTGGAAACGCTTCAGGTCAACGGCCGCATTCCCGTGTCCATCCCCCTGCCGATGGCTCGCAGCGGCTATCATACCTTCCGCATCGCCCTTGACCCGCCCTGTCCCGAACGTATCGATACGGAGCTGCTCTACTGTCAATCAGTCGACGTCGACGGCGTGGACACGCGCATATTGTCCAACGGCGCCATCTACGACCCCATACGCATCGCCGATGGCATCATGCTGGCGGGTTACTACCTGCCTAAGCAATTCGAAGACGAAGTCGCCATTCGGCTTTGGTGGCGTTTCGAAGCGGACCGCAGCGGCAACGATGTGCGCTTCGTGCATGTCCTGGATGAGGAGGGCTTGCCCGTGTACGACCGCCCCGACGATCATTCCTTCGGCGAAGTCGCCGCCGGCAGCGAACTGACCGAGACGCTGATACTGGACACCAGCCAACTGGCAGACGGCGAATACAGTGTATTAACCGGATGGTACGAATTGCCCTTCGCCATTCGCTACGATGTCTTAACCAATGTTGAGGGCGCGGAGAACGATACCGTGGTTCTGGGCCAAATCCGCGTGCGCAACTAATGCCGGCGCCGTATGGTCAAGGGAACGCCAATGATTTTCAGAGATCTTTACATTCAAAATCTGTCCAATATTCTGCAGGCTACATGCCTGATACTAGGGGAGGCACTGCCATGAAACGCGCCGTGGGGTTCGCCTTGGCGCTCTGTTTGCTGCTCGCGCAGTCTGTCAGCGCGCTGGATTATGACACAAACAACTACCGCAAGACGATGATTCAGATGCTAGGCGCCGCGTCTGACGCCAGCCGCGGCCGCCTCATTGATGTGGCGGTATTCGATGCGGTAGCCGCGTCCGGCGATTGGCTCTATCTGGCGCCGCTGATCGACATCGCCTATTTCGGTCACAGCGCCGAGATAAACCGCGCCGTCATCGCAGCGCTCAATACCCTGACTGGCGAGAACTTGGACTGGAAGGGTTACTTCGAATGGGCTGCCGCCAACGATATCGCCCTGCCGCCATTCTACGACGAATTCAAAGGGCAGCTGCTGGCGAGCTTCGTTGACCCCGAATTCACGCGCTTCTTCGAGCCCGGCGTCGCCGAGACGGCCGCGATCAACCTGGTTGAGCCGGTTTGGGGCGGCGTCACCGTCGATGGCATTCCGTCGCTGGTGAACGCGCGGCAAATCAGCCCGGAAGACGCCAGAGACGAGGGCTATCAACACGCGGACTTCTGCCGCGATGGCGATTGCAGCTATCCGGCTGCCGATGAGTTGGTCTTCGGGCTCAGCTTCAACGGAGACAGCCGCGCTTATCCCCTGCGCCTGCTGAATTGGCACGAGATGTTCAACGATGTCATCGGCCAGGCGCCGCTCTTTGAGGAACCAGATGGCGAGCAAATCTGCAATTTTCGCGCGCCCAGGCCCTTCGAAGTTCGCGCGCGTTCGGGCGAGGACTGGCTGCTGATCTTCGGCCGCTCAGCCGACTGCCCGCGCTCGGGCTGGCTGCGCAGCGCGGATGTCGTCTGGGTTGACGATATCGCCCCGGAGCTGCCGGATCTGGCTGCCGGCGACGAGGCGCTGAGCGTTGGTCCGCGCGGACGTGTGGATGGCAAGCCGGTCATGCTGGCTTACTGCACGCTCTGTGGCGCCGGCGTGCTGTACGACGTCAGCATCCCCGATCTCAGCTACACGACTGTTGCCGGTGAAACGGTGCAGATGGGAGACACGGTGCTGGAATTCGGCTCCACCGGTATGCTGATGCGCTCGAATAAGCTGATGTACGACCGTAATACCGACACGGTCTGGAACGCCATCACCGGCGAACCGGCTTTTGGCCCGCTGGCGACGAGCGGCGTCGTGCTGGATGTGCTGCCGGTGGTCGTTACCGATTGGGCCAGCTGGCTGGAGGCGCATCCGGATACCAGCGTGCTCAGCCTGGACACCGGCTTCCTGCGCAACTACACCAACGGCGCGGCTTACAGCGACTACTTCAACAGCACTGAGCTGATGTTCCCCTCCTGGCAGCAAGATACCGCGCTGGTCCAGAACAAAGACATGGTTTTCGCGCTGCGGCTGCAGGGCCAGGCGAAAGCCTACCCGTTGGCGACCATCATTCCCGAGCGGATCATCAACGACCGGGTAGGGCAGACTGAGCTGGTGATAATCGCCGAGGCGACGCCGCAACGCGACTTCTTTGAACCGGGCGGCGCAGCTGTCCGCGCCTTTGAAAGCAGCGGGCTGGAATTTAAGGCCGGCGACGATAGCATGACGCTGACCAGTGATGATGGCCGCAACTGGAAAATCAGCGAAGGCGCGCTGATCGCGGCCGACGGCGAGCGCCGGGAGCGCATCGGCGGGCATTTGGCATTTTGGTTCGGCTGGTTCGGCTTTTATCCGGACACGTTGGTCTACGGCGAGTAGCCCTGCGAGTAGCCCTTTACCGGAGGCGCTTGCGTTTTACTTTGCGTTTGCGCTTTTGGTAGGCCGCCGGCGGCGCTTCCAGGTCATGGGCTTGGGCCCGGTCCTGTGGCGCCAGCCAGCCGTGAAACTCGCTGACGTGGCGGCGCTCGATCCGCTCGGCAAGCTCGGATTGCGGGTCGGCCTCGGCCAGCAGCCGGCCGCGCGCGCTGCCCAGGCGGCTCCAGCGGCGTTCCATTTCCGCTCGCGGCGAGCGCTCATAAGATTGTCGATAGGCTTCGCGGACCAGATTGCGGCGGGCGGTGGTGATCAGATTGTCGTCATGGATGCCCGCGGCTTCGAATTCAAACGAGGCGCTCGCATCACCGGCGCCATGGCGCATCGCCACCAGCAGGCCCAAGCTGCCTCCAAGGAGCGCGCCGACTACAGCGCCTTCCGGCAGAGCTCCCGCCAGCAGGTAAGTCGCAAGCGCGCTGAGCAACGCGCCGATGATGGCGTAAGACGCAAGCCGGATCATTCCCGGCGCTCCGTCGCGTCAATGTCAGTGTGAACACCGCCGGCAAAGCTGCTGCCGGCTTGGGCTGCTTTGATGCGCGTGCCGAAATAAGCGCCGATGATCGCCCCAATGACAGCGCCGCCAGCCGCGACATCAAGCGTGAAATCAGAGGTGACCAAGCCAGCGACCGCGCCGATGACTGCGCCGGCGGCAACCGCAACGATTATCGATACCATCTTCGCTTACTCTCGCAATCCATAGTCCACTACGTAGCACAGTGAGTATACTACGCGCCGGCCCGCCGCTCAAAGAAGGCCTGCATGATCCCGCGCACCTCATCCGAGACCAGCCGCTCGCCGATCAGGCTCAGCTCCAGCTCCAGCGCCTCTTGTACGGCGCTCGCGCTGCCTCGCCGCAGCAGCATCTTGGTCTGCCGCAGGGCTTGCGGCGGCTTGGCGGCCAGCTGCTGCGCTTTCGCCAATGCCAGCGCCTCCAACTCATCAGCGGCGACTACGGCATTCACGATCCCGCATTCCTGCGCCTTCCGCGCGTCGAATGCCTCGCCCAGCATCAGCAGCTCGGCCGCCCGCCCGTAGCCCAGCATACGCGGCAGCAGGTAGGTCGAGCCCGCTTCGGGCAGCAGGCCCAGGTCGATGAAGGCGAAGTTGAATTTGGCGCTCGCGGCGGCATAGACCAGGTCGCAATGCAGCAGCATGGTCAGTCCCACGCCGACAGCCACGCCATTGACCGCCGCCACGATAGGCGCCCGCGCCCGCGAGATCGCGCGGATGAAGCGGGCGGCCGAATCCGAGCCGGGGTCGTCCAGGAAGCTGTTCAAGTCGTTGCCGGCGCAGAAGCTGTCGCCGCTGCCGGTGAGGGTGATGACGCGGATGTCGCTGTCGTCATCGGCGCGCTCTATGGCTGCGCGCAGCGTGTCGTACATGGCGGGGGTGAGGGCGTTCTTTTTCTGCGGCCGGGTCAGCTGGACGCGCAGGATGTGGTTGGTGAGGTTGGTGGTGATGTTGGGCATTTAGACGGCTCCGTTCAGAAAATTACGGTTATTTAAGTCTACAATTTGAATTCTCTCGAAGTCGACTCCAGTAACATAGTCTCCTATTCGTTTACCCATTAGAGCAGAGCCTATCGGACTATCGGCACTAATTACCGCTTCGCCTTTCTTTCCCAACGGCGTTGTAACTATCCTAAAAGTCTCGTGCTCGTCGCTATCACTGAATTTAAGAACGATTGTAGAACCAATTTGGACGACATTATTTGATCCCATTGGCATCGACGAGGATGCCTTTGCCAAGGCACGCTCATAGATTTTGATTCTTTCTTCAATTGCAATTAGCTGCTCCTTGGTATCATGATAATCCGCATTCTTGCTTTTCTTTCCACCGTGATACGTGACTTTGCGCATCGTCCGTCTAAGTTTAGCTTCTCTGGCCTGCAGAGATTCTAGTTCGGCACGAATTTCATTTTCTTCTAATGTCCCAGTCGATTGAGATTCGGTACTTGATTCTTGGCTCTCCGAATCTGGCTGATAGAGACTTTTAAGTTTTTGCGTTGATTCGTAGCCGTTATCATTGCTTTCAGAATGAGACGCTGTATTTCCTTGCGGGATATCCAGAGCCGAATGGGCAGTTGCGCCATCTCTACGATTTGCATTAGCGCGTTTTCGCTCCCTAAGGGCATCCCTCCTCACTTTGTCTCTTTGTTTGGACAAAACAGAGGGCAAGTCTGTTGTATGTCTGGGCTGTTGCTTGGCGATGTGTTTTTCTTGACTTGTCTCTGAATCTATCTCTCTGTGAATGGCATCTACAATTGCTTTCCTGAATATGGACAGTGCGCGTTGTCTGCCGGCTCCAACAATGTCTTCTTTACGCTTACCGCGATTGGCAGCAAGCGTCGCGGCTTCGCGAGCACCCACTCGTGCGGCGATGCGAGTCTGGGTTATTGCATCGTCAATTATTCTTTCAAGTTCGTTAACGTTTAGATTCTTATTCTTATATCTTTGTAAGGAAACCTTGCGTTCGGCCTTCTCAACCTGCACTATTCCGGCGACTGCTGCGTCAATGCTGTCTTGTACGTTTGCTCTGCGATATTTTTTGCGGGCGCGGTGTTTTGGCGGCTTTGGCTTCCGAGGCTTTGCGCCGATACCTAGAATCCTCTTGATTAGCTTTATCATTTGTATCTCCGAATTGTGGATGGTCTTGTCGCTTGGTAATAACTGTGCCAAGTTTGAACTGGTTTAGACCTTGGAGCTATGTTCTCGGCAGGCGGCGAGTCTTCTCTATTTGATTTTAAAGATGATTCAAGGATACTCGCCCCCAATATTGTGGGTTACCACACATCCCCCAGCATCTCCAGCATACGCGCCAGGCGCCGCTCACTTGCCATCGGACAGAAAATCTACATCATCGCCTTTCAGTATCGCCTTGACTTCCCGCGAATCAACATAGGTCTTGATCTTTGTCTCCGTCGTCACCGTATCTTTTGTCTTTGTCTGGGTCCGCGTCATTTCAAAAGGCACATAGCCGCCAGGCGTCTCCAGCCGTCTGAAGCGGCGCTCTTCACTCCGCGATATCGACCGAGCGGGTTTGTCGTCATAGATAATCTTGTCCGGCTTATAGACCGTCTTGGGCTTTTCTTTGGGTTTTTCTTTGCGCTTTTCTTTGTACCCAGAAGACTGGTTGTCAGGAAAAATCAAGGTCAATACCCACAGGGCTAGCATCAGCCCGCCAAGCGCCAGGATGACCTTGACGATGTTGCCCAAAGTAATGAACAACTGGCCAATATCGATCTGAAAGTGGATTACCGCGGCGACGACTATCAGCGCCAAACATCCGCAGCCACCAAGCAGATTATCGTCATTTGACCCAGACATAATTCCCTCATTTCACTTGAACTGCACCTACTATACCCGGCATTGCAAATGCGGCCGCGCTAGCTCGTCTATAGGCTGCATGCCGCCGCTACTTGCGCAGCGCTCAGCTTAAACCACTCGCTAGTTGGCTTGCCTGTATTGTACAGTCGCTGGCTGGCAAAAGCGGTGTGCAACGCTCTCTCCAACACACGCATGTGGTCGCTTCGGATAATACAAATGTAGTTTAGCTTCCTCCCCAGCTTGCTCTCCAAAGCAGAGAGACGCTGCGCAGGGTTCTTTGTTATTCCGATCTTGCGTGTCGCGTCTGCGACATCATCGATAACATAAACGTAGCCGGCGCTTCCTTTTGGTTTCGGCAGCCCATAGTAGTAGCGCGCACGAGATATATTGGCTTCTCTGCGGAGTGGGGCGGACAAGTTTCTTGATACGAGGCCTCTGACATTCCTAAGCCCTCGTGTAGCTCCTCTCGCTACGTCGTCGAGCGCGGCTGTTCCCATTCTGGCCACATCGTCGACCTGATTTATTGCAGTTCTCGCCAGGTCATCCGCGGCGCCCATCCCGGCTCTACCTATGTCGTCAACCCAGCCAAATGCAGGTATGACCGCGCCAAACGCTCCACCGACCAAAGCTCCCTCAGCTGCGCATTTATGGGCGGTACGAAGTTCTTTGGGCGCATCGCTGGGCAGATTGCGTTTGTCTTCCATTCCGCAGATCACGGCGCCAGCCACCCCGCCAATGAACGCCGCTTCGATAAATGCAACAAGAATCGCTGGAAGGACTATCATTGCCTGTTCTCCTCGCGCGTCGCGTACAGATTTCACTTGCATCAAGGCTACCAAAGCGAGAGTTACGCCATGCCCCCAAAAATTGGGGTTACCACGCAGCCCTAGCATCTTCAGCATAGGCGCGACGCACAGCGTCACCCGGCGATGCGCAAGGGCGGCGATTGTTTGCCTGACGTCAACCCAGCGCGATGGATATCGTTGCTGAAAATAGAGATATAACGCGAGCCAAATCCGGGGGATTGCGCCAGAATACTTCCAGTGTGTAACCCGTCTGGGGCGTGGCTCGTTTCCATGTGTGCTCGGCCAGGCTGTGGAGGTAGAGCGGGACGGCGCTGCCTGCGGGCGCACGCTAAAGGTCGCGCAGTAACTGTTGCGGGTGATGAAGCGAGCGATGAACCAAACGAGGCGGGGAATCGCTGGTCTGCGGATCCTAAGCCCCGGTCCTATACTCTTCTTGCCAATAGTTCTGCCAGAGCGCTTCCGGGCCTTCGTCGGCGATTCTTTGTAACACGTTCCATACGAGATTTGAGCCGAACACCCGCTTGTCATCCGGAAACAGGTCTGACTGCCGCGTCCAAATGTGTGCTCTTAACTCTTCAATCTCTTCGAGAATGCTTGCTCCCCCTGGCCAATGGCTAAACAGGATTTCCTTATCAAAATGCTTGTTCTGAGTTAACCAATGTAGCGTTAGCGCAAGCACGGTTCCGTCATCCACCAGCCCGCTGACATGAAGCTTGTCTTGGTCTTCTGGCATCAAGTCGAGCGTACTGAAGACATAATTGACCGCTACCATCAACGGGGTCTTGAATTCATAAGTCAAGCGTTCATCGTCTATTAGGCGAATCAGCAAGTCGAGATAAGGCGCCAAACATAACAGGAGCTTCGTCTGCGGCGCATCCATATTTGACGCCACCCAGCTCAACAAGGGCTCTTCCCATTGTCGCAACCAATGCGCGCTAAATGCGCCAACAGTCAACCGCAATTGATCGGTTTTTTCGAGTTCGAGTTGAGTCTCGGCAAGACAGTCGGTCAGTAATTCTACAGTCCGCAGTGCGTTTTCGCGCGTCGCCAAATACGAATCATGTTTGCATCTATTCCAGATTTCATTGGCGCTGTTCAATGTTTGTTCATTGAGCGACTTAAAGTTAAAATCGAATTGTCCGCTCAGCGCGGCAAATATGCTCTGTCTTTTATATAAATCTACCCACCGGCCCAATCCCCAGTAAGTGATCTTTGCGTTATTTCTTCGCTCTTCGTCTTCGATCTGTTTCAGCAGCGAGTTTGCCTTTCGGCGGCTATTCTGGGAAAGTTCGTCAAATAACTCCGACACAAGAAACTCAAGCAACAACTCAATGCCGCTGCATGCTGTGAGCGTGGCCGAATGATTTAGTCCGTGGTGCAAACAGGCGTTAGCCTCTGCGCGGCGAAGAAAAATATGGTCCCGTTCTATTGTCCGGAATCTGACCATGCCTTGCCTTCTTCTACACCCCGCTCAAATCCAGCAAGCGCAGCGGATTCTCGATCAGCTCGCGCAGGTGGTTCATGAATTGCGCGCCCTCTGCGCCGTTGCTGACGCGGTGATCGACGCTCAGCGTCATATTCATGCGCGTGCCAACGCCCAGCGTTCCATCCGCCAGCACAACCGGCACACGCTGAGACGAAGACACCGCCAGGATGCCCGCTTCCGGCGCGCTGATAATGGCGGAAAATTCTTTGACGTTGAACGGTCCCATATTGCTGATGGTGAAGGTGGCGCCGCGGATGTCGTCCGGCTTGATGCGGCCGCCGCGGGCGCGCTCGTACATGGCTTTGTTGCTCTCCGCCATCTCGCTGAGCGCAACCGTGTCAGCATCATGGCAGACCACATTCACCAAGCCATTCTCTGGCAAGGAAACCGCGATGCCGATGTTGACGCGTTCGTGCCGCACGAAGCGATCGCCATAATAATGCGTATTCAAGTTGGGGAAGGCCCGCAGGCTTAGCGCCAGCGCTTTGATTAGCATGTCGTTGATGCTGACCTTGACGCCGCGCGCGGCCAAGGCGCGGTTGATCTCGGCTCGCAGCGCCAACAGCGGCTCGACATCGGCTTCGACTGTGATGTAGAAGTGGGGCGTATTGCTCTTGCTGCGCACTGTGCCATCAGCGATGGCCCGCCGCATCCGCGACAAGGGCATGACTTCCACATCCGCTTCCGGCAATTTGCCCCAGGTCGCTTGGCCGGTTGTTGCGGCTGGCGGAGCAGTCGGCAGCGGCTGCTGCGCGCCTAGATTCTCCACATCGGATTTGACGATGCGGCCGCCGGGTCCCGAGCCGGTCACGCGGCTGAGGTCGATGCCTTTTTCAGCCGCGATGCGCCGCGCTAATGGCGATGCCTTGACGCGCCCGTCGGCGGTCATGGTCTGGCCGTTGCTTGGGCTGGCTGGCGCGGTATCGGGCGCGGGTGTTTCCGCTGCTGGGGCCGCGCTGGCTGGCGGGGCGGCCGATTCGCCGTCGGCGCCGATCAGCGCGATTACCGTGCCTTCTCCTAATTCGTCGCCGGGTTCGGCGCGCAGCTCCAGCAAGTGGCCGGCGCTGCCCGCTTCAACTTCCACGGTCGCTTTATCGGCTTCAAATTCGGCGATGATATCCCCCGCGCTGACGGCATCGCCAACTTGCTTCAGCCAATTTATCAGCAAGCCGTCCATGGTGAGTTTGACTTCATGCGACATTTAGACAATCTCCTTAACCGCATTCACGACCTTTTGCGCGTCAGGCAGAGCCAGCAGCTCGATCTCCTTGGAATAAGGCAGGGGCACATCTTCGGCTGCTACCCGCTTTATGGGCGCGTCCATGTAGTCAAACATATGCTCTTGCAAGAGCGCGGCGATTTCGCTGCCGAAGCTGTACATGGGCAAGGACTCTTCTACAATCACGCAGCGGTTGGTTTTCTTGAAGCTCTCGTAGACCAGCTCCATATCCAGGGGGCGCAGCCAACGCAAATCGACCACTTCCGCTTCCACGCCATCGCGCGCCAGTTCGCGGGCGGCCTGCAGCGCCCAATCGACGCCGCGAGCGTAAGCCACCAGCGTTACATCGCCGCCCTCGCGTTTGATATCGCCTTTGCCGATGGGGACCAGGAAGTCGCCATCGTCTTCGGCGGGCATCGGCCCCGGCTTGGGATAAAGCGCGATGCTCTCGCTGAACAGCACCGGATTGTCATCGCGGATGGAGGCTTTGAGCATGCCATAAGCGTCCATCGAGTTTGACGGGCAGCCGACGTAGAGACCGGGGAAATGCGCGAAAATCGGCTCTGGCGCATGCGAGTGCGAGGCGGTGGCTTGGTTGCCCCAGCCGCTGGCCGCCCGATACACCAGCGGCACAGTAAACATGCCATCGAAGAAATAACGCACTTTCGCGGCGTGGTTGGCGATGGCGTCCAGTGCCAGGAAGGCGAAATTGATGGTCATGAATTCGGCCACGGGCCGCAAACCGGCCATGGCCGCGCCCACCGCCAGGCCACCGATCGCCATCTCGCTGATAGGCGTATCGCGGACGCGCCGCTCGCCGAATTCCTCCAGAAAGCCGCGCGTGACGCGATGCGTGCCTTGCCAGTAAGCCACCTCTTCGCCCATGACAAAGACATTCTCGTCACGGTGCATTTCTTCTCGCAGCGCCCGGCGGATAGCCTCCCGCATAGCGACATTTCTTGCTGGCATTGTCCCTGCTTTCTTTGCTCAGATGCTATTCACAAGTATCACTTAGCCCTGGTGGGCGAATCACCGACTCGCCCCTACGCGCGTCGAGTGGGCGATCTCAGTCTATGCCGGCGCCGATGCTGGCATCCGTTTTATGCAGCAAATCAGAATTGACGTAAGTATTCCGCATCAGATATTCATAGCTGCTGGGCAATTCGCTGGCTTCGGCGAATTTCACGGACTCAGCCACAATGCGTGTCGCGTCAGCTTCATGGCCCGCCAGAATGTCGGCCACATCGTCGTATTGGCTCTCGATGCAATCGCGCAAAATCTTGATCGGCTCGCGCGCCGCCATCCATTCCTTGAGCTCCGCCGACATGTCTTCGCGGGCGTCGTACTGCTTGTCCGAGACGCCGTGCCCACGATAGCGGTAGGTGACATGCTCGATGACGACCGGGCCCTGTTCGCGCGCGTATTTCACCGCTTTCGCCGCGACCGCGTAGACCTCAAGCGCATTTTGGGCGTCTACCCGCCCGAAGCTCTTGATGCCGTAAGCCTCGGCTTTGCGATGCAGCTCGACCTGGCCGCTGGCGCGATCGACCTCGGTGCCCATGGCGTAACCGTTATTCTCAATGATCCAGACCACCGGCAAATCCCAGATGGCGCTCATATTCAGCGATTCGTGGAAGTAGCCGTTATTGGTGGCGCCATCGCCGACATAAGTCATGGTGACATCGTCCTTGCCATGATAGCGGGATTCCAGCGCGATGCCGGCCGCCAAGGGCAAGTGCCCGCCGACGATCGCGTAACCGCCCCAGAAGTTGTGGTCTTTTGAAGCCAGGTGCATGGAGCCGCCCTTGCCGCCGCTGCTGCCGGTTGCCTTGCCCATCATCTCCGCCATGACCGCATTGGGGTCCATGCCCAGGATGAGGGCGATGCCATGATCGCGGTAAGCGGTGATGACGTGGTCGCTCTTGCGCAGCGCCGCCATCGAGCCGACGCCGCTGGCTTCGTGCCCGCTGTAGAGGTGCAGGTAAACGCCGGTGATGCGCTTCTCTTCATAGAGCCGATGGCAGGTTTCTTCGAACTCCCGTATCAGCACCATTTGTCGATACCAGTCCAGGAGCATCGCTTTGTTTGGTGAAGCCATGCAGTTCCTTTCGCTGCTGCGTGAACGTTGCCTGTCCGTTTAAGTGGGCGAGTATACCATATTTGCTTCGCGATTTGGATTCTCGAATTTTGTGGCGCTTGACAGGGGCGCAGATCGATCATATAGATCAAGTGTGCGATTCGTCCCAAAGTTAGAAATCAAGCATGCCGCAGCCACCGCTTCCGGATTTTCATAACGCGAAACCCTTCGTCAAGTGGGTCGGCGGCAAGCGCAGTCTGCTGCCCGAAATAATGCGGCGCGTGCCGGCGGACTTCAACAATTATTACGAGCCCTTTGTCGGCGGCGGCGCCTTGTTCTTCGCCCTGAAAAATGAAGGAAGAATTGATTCAGCGGGGGGGGGGGGCGGGCATTCTTAAGTGATGTCAACTTTGACCTCATCAATACCTACCAGGTCATCCAGCGCGACCCCGAAGCCCTCATCGTCAAGCTGCGCGAGCACGCGGCGAAGCACAGCAAAGACTACTACTACGAAATCAGAAGTCAGCACAAGCTCGACGACCGCATTGAGATAGCCGCGCGCTTCATCTACCTCAACAAAACCTGCTACAACGGCCTCTGGCGCGTCAACTCCAAAGGCGAGTTCAACGTGCCGATGGGCAGTTACCAGAAGCCTGCCGTTGTCCAGCCGGAAGTATTGCGGGCTTGCCATAGCGCTTTGCAGACGGTGGATATACGCACACGCGATTTCCGTGAACTGGACGCGGGCGAGGGCGACTTTGTCTACTTCGACCCGCCCTACCGGCCGCTCGACAGTAGCTCGTTCACTCGCTATGCCAAAAAAGATTTCGGCGAGGAAGAACAGACTGCGCTGCGTGACCTGTGTCTCACGCTTCATGAACGAGGCGCGAACTTTATGCTGTCCAACAGCGATACGTCGTCGCCGCTTTATCAAAATCCTGAATTTAGAATCGAAATCGTAAAAGCGCCGCGCTTTGTCAATTCAAGAGCGGATAGGCGCGGGGCAGTCAACGAACTGTTAATTACCAATTATTGGGGATGAGTTATGGATCGTGACGAAGCTATCTCTCGACTAAATCAATTGTCAGGTAAAGATTTGCATGAGGTGGGAAGAATACATGGCATCTTTGCCACTGTAAACGGCAAGCAAAATAAGGGCTGGGCGGGGCATGTCTGTGAACGACATTTGAACTTGCCACTAAACTCTTGCAGAAGCCCAAATTTTGGTTCGTGGGAATTAAAGGTGATCTCTTTGAAATATCTAAAGACCGGCAAACTCCAGTTCAAAGAGACTATGGCTATCTGTATGATTGACGCTGTTGATGTTGCCAAGAAGCCATTCTTTGAAAGTCATGTCCTGCAGAAGTTAGCAAAGATGGTTGTAGTTGCCCGAACTGTTGGCAATAATTATTTGGAGCCGTCTTATGTATATAAAGTAGCTGATTTCGTACTGAGCGAAGAGTTATACGAAGAAATTGAAAAAGACTATGATGAAGTGCGTAGCGTTATTTGTGACCCGAAACAAGGCTTTGATTGTTTGACTGGTAAAATGGGAACGTGGGTTCAGCCAAGAACCAAAGGACCGGGGCATGGCTCAACAAGTCGCGCATTTTACGCGCGCAAGGAATTGCTTGCTGAGATATTCGGCAACTTGGATTGACGGCTAACGCCGAAAAAGCGTCACCAACGCAATCTCCAGCTAAATTGTGCTGTCATCGGGGGGCGCGTCGCCGTATCCCAGCCGGCCACGCAACCAGGCAACCTATAGTTTTCTCTGTGTCCTCTGTGCCTCTGTGGTGCATCCCCCTGTGATGAATCCTCTATTCTCCCTCGCCGCCGCTACCCAGCAGGCCCGCCGCCACAACCACCACCGCCGAGCCCAGCGCGCCCACCAGGATGCCGCCGATTAGCGGCAGCTTGACCAGGCCGGTGATGCCAAACAGCGTCACCAGCAGCGAGCCCACAAAGCCGCCAACGATGCCGAGCACGATATTGCCCAGCAATCCATAGCCGCGGCCCTGCAGCAGTTTGCCGGCCAGATAACCGCTGGACGCCCATACCGCCAGCGACAAGACCAAGCCAATCAGCCGGCCCAGCATACCTGGCAAGAGCAGCAGCACGATCACCAGAGCGAGCGCAAGTCCGACGCCTATTTTGAATTTCATCCCAAGCAACCTTCCTCCCGACCGTTCCATTATTATACGCGCATTTGCGCTCAAGCGTTGCGGCGCGCGCCGAACGGGCAGGGCAATCGCATCAAAATATTTCCACACCCTGTCGAAATATGTAGGGGCGTGCCACCGGCTCACCCGAACGCACACAGCATAGGATTGCAATACGGATCATATTTTTCGCATTTTCGCTAATCTTACTGTATTATCTGCTCAATTAGTTTGCTGATAGGCTGTACGAAGCGGGCTGCGACCATGGTCGAGATAAGGGAGAATCGGGCGCCGGACCTGAGCCCCGAGAACTTCATCAACCGAGAGTTGAGCACCATCGATTTCCAAAAGCGCGTCTTGGCGCTGGCGGAGGACGGGACGACGCCGCTGCTCGAGCGTGTGAAGTTCATCGCCATCGTTGGCAACAATCTCGATGAATTCTACATGGTGCGCGTTGGCGCCTATTTCCAGCGCCTGGAGATGGGCAATCCGCGCACACGGCCGGACGGCACAACCCCGCTGCAACTGCTGCGGCGGATTCATGACGAAGTCGAGACTTTGATCGCCCGGCAGCGGCGGGTGCGGCGGGAAGTCTTTGAATTACTGGCGCGGGAGGGCGTCCACTTCATCCAGACCAGCGATCTCAGCGCCGAGGAGCGCGCTGCCATCAGCTATTATTTCCGCGCGGAAGTCTTTCCCGTCTTGACGCCGCTGGCGGTGGATCACGCGCGGCCCTTCCCCTTCATATCCAATCTGAGCCTCAACCTGGGCGTCTACCTTGAGCGCGAAAACGGCGAACTGTCCAGCGGCATTGACTTCGCCCGCGTCAAGGTGCCGGTGCCGGTGCTGCCGCGCCTGGCGCGCCTGGAAACGGTCATGAGCAACTATACCGGTACCGCCCATGAAGGCTACCATTTCCTGTGGATGGAAGACATCATCGCCGATTACTTGCCGGACCTGTTCCCCGGCATGACGATCCGCGAAGCTTTTCCTTTCCGAATTCTGCGCAACGCCGATATCGACTACGAGCACGAGCAGGACGAAGACCTGTTAGACGTTAAGTCGATCATCGAGCAGGGCGTGCGCGAGCGGCGCTTCGGCTCGGTGGTGCGCTTGAGCGTGCCGGCCGGCATCAGCGATCGTATGCTGTCGCGCTTGATGGACTCGCTGGAGGTGCCCTCCAATCGCGAAGTCTTCCGCATCAACGGCAAGCTCGGTTCCTCCGATCTCTTTGAATTGCTGCAAGTCGACCGGCCGGATTTGAAAGACCCGCCTTATTCCCCGCGCGTGCCCAAGCCCTTCGCCCAATCGGTCGATTATTTCGATGTAATACGCAAGCAAGATGTCATCGTGCACCTGCCCTATGATTCTTTCACGCCGGTCGAAGACTTCTTCAAGCGGGCGGCGCGCGACCCCGATGTCCTGGCGATCAAAACCACGCTCTACCGCGTCGGCAAGAATTCGCCGGTGGTCAACGCCCTGATGGAGGCGCGCGACAACGAGAAGCAAGTCACCGTACTGGTCGAGCTGAAGGCGCGCTTCGACGAAGAGAACAACCTGGAGTGGGTGACGGCGCTGGCGGAAAAGGGCGTCCATGTCATTTACGGCGTGGAAGAGCTGCCGGTGAAGACGCACGCCAAAGTGTCGCTTGTCGTCCGCCGCGAGCGCGATGGGCTGCGCCGATATGTGCACCTGGGCACGGGCAATTATAACGCCAGCACCGCCCGCCTCTACTCCGATATCGGTTTGTTCACCAGCAATGAACAGATCGCCGATGACGCCTCGCGCCTTTTTAATCGGCTGACCGGTTACGCGCCCGAAACGACCTATCACCATTTGCTGGTCGCGCCGGAATACCTGAAAGACAGCATCCTTGCCTTGATCGACAATGAAATCGAGGCGGCTCGCCAGGGGCAGGACACGCGCTTGATATTCAAGATGAATCAACTGGAAGAGGATGACATCATCAAGCGGCTCTACTTGGCGTCCCAAGCCGGCGTGAGGATTGATTTGATCGTACGCGGCTTGTGCTGCCTGCGCCCCGGCTTGCCGGGCTTGAGCGAGAATATCCGCGTCAAGAGCATCGTGGGCCGCTACCTGGAGCACAGCCGCATCTACTACTTCCGTAATGCGCCGGATCATCAGCAGCTGTACATGGGCAGCGCCGACTTGATGCGCCGCAACCTGCTCAACCGCGTGGAAGTTGTATTCCCGGTGCTTGATCCGCGCATTCGCTGGCGAGCGCTGCGCATTTTGCAGACGGACTTGCAAGATATCAAGAATTCCTGGGAATTATGCAGCGACGCCAGCTACAAACGCTTGTGGGACAGCAGCGACTCGAATGCCTTTGATTCCCATGTAGCTTTTATGAAGGACAGCTTCGGCGTCTGTGAAACGCCGGTTTAGCGGCCCGTCCAGCAATGAAACGCGAGCGGATCGAGGGGCGCTAGTTTTCAGCCGCCCCTGTTTTGCCGCGCGCTAACGAACCCGCGGGAAGGTGTATTGCACGGTGTAGCTGAGGACTTCTTCGGCGCCAGGGGCCAGGCTGACGCGAAATTCGATCGTCGCCGCGTCCAGCTTCTCGAAAGGCGCCGAGCTCTCGCTGACCTCCCACTCGCTCCAACGATAGAGCCGCTCGGGCACGCGAATCTCGACGGCTTCCGTGTCCTTGCGATTGCGCAGCGCAATTTCAAAACTCTCTCTGACGACCGTGCGCGAGACCGCTTCAAAGTTGGTCTGCTTGCGCTCGCCCACCAGATCAAAGGCTTTGCCGAGCAAGATTGTCACATCCTCGCCTTGCGGACTATGGTCAATGCGATTCTCGCCGATGAGCAAGCCGGCGCCATCGACATCTTGCTGGTAGACGCGCATGCGCCCGGCCGGCAAGTCCGCGCCCAAGCCGCTATTCTCGCCGGTGTTGAACTCGAGGAAAGTCAGCACATCGCCGCCGCCTGGCCAACCATCGGGATAGTCAATGGGCGAGACATAGCCGCTGATTTGCGGCGACGCGTCGAAGACAAAGAAAGTCGTCGCTGTGATCTCGTCCCCACTGACGAATTCGATCTGTTTGGTCTCGTTGTCTTTGATCGTGACCGGGCGCGCGACCTGATAAAGCTGGTATTCAAATAGCTCGCGCTGTTCCACCTGCGGCGCTTGCTCTTCCATCATGTCCATGGCCATGGCGCGCGACTCCAGCATTGCCGGCTGCGGCTCGATGCGGCTGAGGTCCCCGGCTACGAGTTTGAGCCGGGCGTCGTTGAAGGCGCGCCCGCTATGATTATTAAGCGTCACCCAGCCACGCAGGTCCAGCGCCGTCTCGGCGTCGTTCAGCAGCAGATTGTAGTCGGCCGTCCAATTCATGCCGCCGGCCAGGTAGGTGATCTCCACTTGCTGCTCGCCGGCTTCCGCGCTTTGCAGCAGCCATTGCAGCGTGGGGCGGGTGATCAAACCAGCGGGAAGGGCGGGAAAGCGAATATCGCGCGCGTCGTACAAGCGCACTACCACGATTTCGCCTTCGGCAGTGCGTAAAATTGCTTCGCCGCGGCGCCCGCTCAAGAGCTCGCCACTGTAGAGTGTGCCGTCCGCCGTGGTCACGTTGATAGTCTCGTCCAGATAGCGCGACAGCAGCGCCTCCGAATCAACCAGGTCATAGATGTAATTCTGCTCCAGCACAACCGTGCCGTCCGGATCGGTCAAGGAGCGAAAGGTAACTGACGTGGCGTCGATGCTGGCGGCTACATCGCGGAAGTCAATCGTATTGATTCCCGGCTCAAGCGAAAGCGTGCGCTGATCGCGAACCAGCGCCGTGCCTTGGTTGTAAACGGTGACGGCGATGCTGTCGCTGTCTTGCGCGGCAATCGGCAGCAAACCGCTCCCAAGCAGGCTCAGCAATACAATCAGGCTGCGCAGGCGCATAATCAGGCTCCCGGGATTTCGACTGTTTGCGAATGAGAATTGACCTGGATGGCGTATTCGCCAGCGGCAAAATTTCCGTTAATTTGGACGACGCCTTTGTAAGGCTGCAAGATCATCGGGCAGAAGACGTCAGCCGGCACTTCGCGGTACACCTGCACTTCTACCCGGTTGCCCTCCCGGCTTTGGTCGACAATCACCGGGAAGTCGCAGCCGTCGGGGTGCTCACCCTCGATGGCCAGGCTAAGTTGCTCCCCGTCTAAGGTCGCTTCGACTTGAAAGATATTGGTCAGGACTTTGTCAATGTCGCTCACGTTTTGCGTCTCCAATTCGCTGATGGGAATGCCGTTCACCAGCAATAACGCATCGGCGGGCAATTGGGTTGCGGGCAGGTTGATGATTTCGGCGATCTCGACCAGCGCGTCCGGGCACACCCCTGCGGCATCCATAGCGTTAAACAGGCCTAGCCTTTGCCCGGCGCCAGTCTCGCGCCAGGTGAATAGCTCCGGCAGCTTGCAGCCGCCGGCTTGGCTGCCGCGCAGGCGCAGTTGCAGTCCGCCGTCCTCGGCTTGCATCAGCGTCGCTTGGTCTATCCGCGCCGGGAACAGGCTGGCTTCGATATAGGCAGCGCCCTCGGCCAGCCACACTCGATCATTGATGATGACGGCGGACCGGTCCGTCCCTCGTTCTAAGGGCAGGTCATATTCAAAGGGCGTCTCTTGCAAGCCGCAAGCCGCGTTGGAGGAGATGTCGCGATACAGTTGAATGTCCAAATTGCGCGGGAAGGCATTGACCGTGCTTTGCAACGGCGCGGCGCAGTCCTCAGCGTGGCGACCCCGGACTTGCAAGCGCCCGCCATCGTCCGCAGGGCTGAACGCCAGGCTGTCAATCTGCGGCAGCGCGCGCCTAATGCTGGCTTCCTCACGCTGCAGATAGCCGGCCAAGCCGCCGATTAGCAAGGTCAAGACCAGTACGAAGCCCGATTTGGTCATATTGCCTCCCATGTGCTGTTAATAATTCTGCACGACTCCGGACGCTTCCACCCACTCGCCATCGTCCAGCCGCCAGACTTCCGGCTCTGCTTCAGCCGCATCCCACTCGGCCGGATGCGGGATCAGCGCCAGTCTCGCTGCGCCCGGTATCGCGGCGAAGGGAGCTTGAAGTGACTGCAGGCTTTCCGCGCGGCCCCGGCTGGGCAGCGCCGCCACCAACAGCTTGGCATCAGCCGCCCCGCAAATCAGCCGATTCAGCGCCTGGACCTCCCGCTGCCATTCGCGCGAGAGCTCGATTTCCACTTGCGCCAGTACTTCAGCCACAAACAGAAACTCCTGGCTTTGCCGCCCGCCCGTCTGCCCGGCGCCAACGCGACAGACACAGATATCGCTCAGCAGCCGCTCCGTGCCAAAGTCGCACCGATTACCGCGAGCAAACTGCGAAAATACGCGGATGTCGTCGCCGGCGAATTCGCTGGATAGCTGATTAACCAGTGCCTTGGCAAAGGCGCGTTCGCGGGCTCGCGCCAGGGCATCCGGCGATGTGCCCATGACCAGGGCGCGCGTGGCAGCGTGGTAGCACCGGTTGATGATGTCTTGCAGCCTCATAAAGCAATTATACTTGATTCCAAGCGCGACACTGACAAGGGATTACACGCTATAATTCAGGCATGGACGAGTTGAAATCAGCGTCTACTTGGGAGTAATCGCTTGATAAGCCTGAAACCGCAGGGCTTTCGTAATCAGCCGAGCTTGAGCCCGCCCACCGGCTATATCTGCATGCTGAGGGATGTCTCTTATGGCGATCGCTATCAAATTGTCCAGCTTCAAGACCCCGACAAAATCGCAGTTTACCTGGACCAGAGCTTTGATGTTGAGATCGCGCTGGTCTTTCAAGCGAGCGATGCCGGGCAAAGCCTGGGCGAGCTGTTGGATTTCGTTGGCGCGTCGCGAACGGGCGAATGGTTCGACTTGGCTGACGACCGCTTCAAAAGCCTGCGCAGCATGGGAACGGCGGGGCGAGCGCATCGACGCTTTTCACGCCCCAGCAACTCGCTCGCCGACTTGCTGGCAGGCAGCGAGCCAAGAGCCGCTCTGCCGCCTTCAGCGCCACGTCCCCGACCAGAAGCGGCAGCGGCCGCAGCTCCCAGGCAAACGCGCAGATCTGCCCCAAACCCCGCCCCCAGGCGCCGGCAAAGACCAGAGCCCGCCCCCGCTTCAAGGAGGCAGCGAAGCGCCACGCCCGCCCCTGTCCCCACACAGCCGCGCCCCCGCAATCGCCGAGGCAAATTGTTTGCTTTGCTGTTCGCCATGCTGCTGTTCGGCTTGCTTTACCAGCCGCTCAGCAATCGCGATCTTTTCGCGGATCTGCAAGATCTGATAGGCACTGAATTACTGGCCACACCTCAGGTCGCGCTGTCGAAACCGATTGCGGGTGTGGTGAGTTTAAGTTGGACGAGCGTCGATTTTGCCTGGAATGCGGTGCCTGGCGCAACAAGATACCAGTATCGCTATGCGCTGAATGACGGCGGCTTCTCGATTTGGCAAAGTACAAACGGACTTTACCGGTCCTTATCAGATTTAGATCCGTGGGACCAAATTATTTTTGAGGTGATAGCGATACGGGGCGACGAGCTCTCGCCGGTGACGAGGCTTACGGCGCGGAACAATGTAGCGCCGACCGCCACCAAGGTCAATCTTCAGCAGCCCAATGCGCGCGTCGCCAATAAAACCGCCGCCTCCATCCGCTTCGAATGGGATGCCTCAGAGGGCGCATCGGGCTATCAATATCGCTATCAGGTGAATGACGTCAACTTCTCGGATTGGCGAAATACAAATTCGCGTACTTTCACTCTGGCGGTTTTGGATCCGGGCGACCAGGTGAAATTCGAGCTGAAAGCGCTGTGGGGCAGCTCGCGCTCTCCGGTGACGAGGCTCAATGCGCGGACCAACGTAGCGCCAACCGCCACCAAGGTCAAACTTCAGCAGCCCAATGCGCGCGTCGCCGAAAATTCCGCGACTTCCATCCGCTTAGCGTGGGATGCCGTGGTGGGCGCTACAGGCTACCAGTTTCGCTATCAAGTGAATGCAGGCGGCTTCTCGGATTGGCAAAGAACGGCTGGGCTTGGCTTCACCCTATCGGGGTTGGAACCGGGCGACCGGATAAATTTTGAGCTGCGGGCCATGCGGGCCGACGAGCGCTCGCCGGTGACGAGGCTCACGGCGCGTACCAATGTAGTGCCGACCGCAACTTCAACGCAGACGCTGGAGCCAACTGCCACTGTAACCCAAAGCCCCGAACCAAGCGCGACCAACAGTCCAGTGCCAACGGCTACAGCGACCGCCAGTCCCGAGCCGTCGCCGACGCGCTTGCCCAGCGAAACCCCTACCGCTACAGTCGAGCCCAGCGCCACAGCGACATTACAATCAATGTTTGTGGAGACGCGCAACAATCTAGGCGCGAATGCCAGGACCTGCCCGCGAACCAACTGCGATATCCTCGTCACCTTGCGCCCGGGCGCTGAAATCCAGGCATTGGGACAGGTCGAGGGCGAGCAAGTCTATGACAGTACGCTATGGATTCAGTTTGACTTCAACGGCGAGTTGGCCTATATCCACGGCGAATTGGTCGAAATCAAGCTTTGACCTTAGACATCCAAGGTCAAGCTGATCGGGCAGTGATCGCTGCCCATGACATCGGCGTGGATCTCGGCATTGGACATGTTCTCCAGCATATCCGACGAGATGAAGAAGTAGTCAAGCCGCCAGCCGACATTCTTGGTACGCGCGCCGCTGCGCATTGACCACCAGGAGTAGGCGCCTTCCTTATCCGGATTCAGATGCCGGTAGGAATCAATGTAGCCCTGCGCCACCACCTTGTCCATCCAATCACGCTCTTCGCGCAGGAAGCCGGAGTACTTGGCGTTCGGCTTGGGATGCGTCAGGTCGATCTCGTTATGCGCCGTGTTGATGTCGCCGCAGAACACCACGGACTTGCCGGCAGAGCGCAGCTTGTCCGCATATTCGAGAAAGGCTTCTTTATACGCCATCTTGTAGCGCAAGCGTTCCGCGCTGCCCTTGCCGTTTGGCAAGTAGGTGCTCATCAAGGTGAATGCGCCAAAGTCGGCGATAATGGTGCGGCCCTCGCTGTCGAACTTCTCGATGCCCATGCCCAGCTTGATGTCAATCGGCTCAGTCTTGCTGAACAGGCCGACGCCGCTGTAGCCCTTCTTTTCCGCGCTGACCCACCAGCTATGGTAGCCCTCCGGCTGGCGCAATTCGTCGTCCAGCTGTTCGGGGCGCGCTTTGGTCTCCTGGACTGTTAAAATGTCCGGCTGCGCTGCGCCAAACCAATCCAAAAAGCCTTTTCTCTGCGCGGCGCGGATGCCGTTGACATTCCAGGAATAGAGTTTCATGCGCTTGTCCCTTGGTTTGCTGCCATCGTGTGCCTGTGATTATAGTCGGGCGCTGGCGCTGGCATAAGACGCAATCGTCTACGGAAGGGCAATCGCTTCAAAATGATCACGCATGGAATGACGAAGAAACAAGCTGAATCTCAGCCACCGAGTACACCGAGTTAAATTGAGTACACAGAGATATTGGTAACTTCCGACCATTTCTCAACACCTGCGCTATTTGAAGTCTGAAACTGGTGTTGCAGCCTAACTGCTTAATCAGCTTTTCTCTGTGTACTCTGTGTACTCGGTGGCAAAATTAATTTGAAGCGATTGCCCTGTAGTCTACGGTAATTGTTATTTGTGACTGGCTGATTGTTGCGCTAGGATTGCCTGATGCCCAGCGAAACAGGATAAATCATGATGCTCAGGATTAACGAAGACCGCCTGCTTACTGACTTGCGCGAACTGGCGCAAATCGGCGCGACCGACGATGGCGGCGTCGACCGGCAGGCGCTGACCGAAAACGACATCGCCGCGCGCGACTGGTATCAGCGCAAGATCGCGGAAGCTGGATTGGACTATGCGATGGATGGCGCGGGCAATCAATCGGCTATTTTGCTGAGCGACCCGCCCAGCGAGAAGCGCATCCTGGCTGGCTCGCACTTGGACAGCGTACCCAACGGCGGCCGCTACGATGGCTCGCTGGGCTTACTGGTTGCCTTCGAGGCGCTGCGAACGCTCAAGGATGCGGGCATCACAGCGCCCGTCACGCTGGAGGCGGTCAACTTCACCGATGAAGAGAGCGCCATCATGGGGCTGATGGGCAGCAAGGCGGTGGTCGGTCAATTGACCATGGCCGACTTTGAGCGCAGTCGCGTCGATGTCGAGGAGTTGATACGCCGCTTCTCGGCTGTGGGCATCAGCCGCGAGTCCATGCTGGCGGCAACGCGGGCTGATGTGCTGGCTTGGGTCGAGCTGCACATCGAGCAGGGCACGCGGTTAGAGGACGCCGGCGTCGACATCGGCGTCGTCAACGCCATCGTCGGCATACGCTCGATTCACGTGGAATTCCGTGGCGAGGCGGCGCATGCCGGTACCAAGCCAATGGCGCTGCGGCGTGATGCGCTTTGGGGCGCGGCGACTTTTGCCCTGCGCGCGCGGGATCATGTGATGCGGAAGTACAGCCCAGGCGTCTGCAACGTGGGGGTGATCAGCGCCAAGCCGGGCGCCTTTAATATCGTGCCGGCCGAAGTCTACTGCGCGCTGGAATTCCGGCATGGTTCCGAGCCGGAAATGGACGCCATGCAAGCCGACTTGATAGGACTGCTGGAAACCTGCGCCGCCGAATTTGGACTGAGCGTGTCTTACGAGGCAACGCCGCCAGTGATATCGGCGACCATGAGCGAGTCGGTGATGGCCGCTATTGAAAGCGCCGCCGACAAGCTGAATCTGTCCCACGAACGGATGCTGAGCTTCGCCGGGCATGATACACAAAATGTCGCGACCATCGCTCCGGCCGCCATGTATTTTGTGCCCTCGGTCAAGGGCATCAGCCACAACCCCAATGAACTCACCAGCGACGCCGATTGCGTCAAGGGCGCCAATTTGATGCTGCATACGCTGCTTGAACTGTGCGCTTCGTTAGTCTAGTCCCTCCCTCATTTTGGGAGAGGAGTTTTTGGGCGGGGGTCAAGCGCCGGTTGGCGCCCAGATATTCTTGACCTCTACCGACTCGCGCAGGAACTCGGCGCCGGCGCCTTGCCGCGCGTCAGTCCAATCGCGCGCCGAGCCGTAGCTGACCCAGGTGCGCTTGATATTGTGTATCGAGCGCGCTTCGACCTGGCGGCTGCCTTCTGCATCTCCGAAGTACCAGACGCTATCCACGTCATCATGCTCGACCAGGGTCTTGACCAGGTGATCGCGGTCGCCGGTGATGATGTTGACCACGCCCGCCGGCAAATCCGATGTATCGAAGACCTGATACAGATCGGTCGCGCTCAAGGGATAAAGCGGCGAGGGGATGCAAACGACGGTGTTGCCGCGTGAGATGGCGGCCGCCGCCAGCGAAACAAAAGCCAGCAGTGGCGGCGCGTCCGGGCAGGCGATGCCGATGACGCCGACCGGTTCGTTTATCGCAGCCACCAGCCCGCGCAGCGTCGTCTCCTGCACGGCGCCGCCGGCCTTGTCAGCTAGCGCCGCCCAATGGAATAGCCGCTCAATGGCGGCGTCGACTTCGGACTTGGCGTTTGCGGGGGGCGCCTCGGTCATGTTTGTGATGCGCCGGGCGAATTCATCGCGCCGGGCGGACAAGTTTTCGGCGATGTAATACAAAATCTGCGCGCGACTGTGCGGCGCGTAATAGGCCCAGTTCTTGGCTTTGTGGGCTGCTTCGACGGCGTTGCGTACATCTTTGCGATTGCCATCGCCGGCCTGACCCGCCAGCTTGCCAGAGGGCGACAGGACCGGGCGCGTGTAGTTGCCGTCGGGGCGTTTCTGCCCGCCGCCGATGTACAACTTGGCTGTGCGATCGATAGCCACGTTGCTCTTGACACCGTCCAATGCCAGCGGCGCCGGCGGTACTTGCGCGCCCCAATCCGCCGGCGGGTCGCCCAGCTGCGGCTTGATACGCGCCTGCCACTTGGGGCGCATATAGGCGTACAGGCCTTCGCGCCCGCCTTCGCGCCCATAGCCGCTTTCCCGATAACCGCCGAAACCGGCCGCGGCGTCGAAGAGATTAGTGCTGTTGATCCAGACGCTGCCCGCTTTGACCTGCCGCGCCGTCTCCAGCGCCAGGCTGATATTCTCGCTCCAGACCGAAGCCGCCAGCCCATAGCGCGTATTATTCGCCAGCTCAACCGCTTCGCTGGGTGTACGGAAGCTCATCGCCACCAGCACGGGCCCAAAGATCTCCTGCTGCGCCACGGCGGCTGAGGCCTCCAGGTTGGTCAGCAGCGTCGGCGGATAGAAACAGCCCGAGGCCGGCAACTCGCACTCCGGCTGATAGACGTGCGCGCCTTCGCTGATGCCGCGCTGCACCCACTGGTCGATCATCTCGTATTGCGCCGGGTCGATCAGCGCGCCAATGTCGATGCCCTTGTCCAGCGCATCGCCCAGGCGCAAACGGGACATGCGCGCCTTCAAACGCGTCAGCAATTCATCGGCGATGCTCTCTTGCGCCAGCAAACGCGATCCGGCGCAGCAGACCTCGCCCTGATTGAAGAATATAGCGTCAATCAGCCCTTCAATCGCGCCGTCCAGGTCGGCGTCGTCAAAGACGATGAAGGGCGACTTGCCGCCAAGTTCCAGCGTCAGCTTGATGCCTGTGCCGGCCGTCGCCCGGCGGATAGTCCGCCCGACGGCCGTTGAGCCGGTGAAGGCGATCTTGTCGAGGTCGTCCTGCGCCACCAGCGCCGCCCCGGCGTCGTCGCCGCCGGTGACGATGTTGACCACGCCCGGCGGCAAGCCTGCTTCGGCGATGATCTCAGCGAAGAGCAGGGCGGTCAGCGGCGTGTAGGGCGCCGGTTTGATGACAACGGTGTTGCCTGTCGCCAGCGCCGGCGCGATCTTCCAAGCCAGCATCAGCAGCGGGAAATTCCAAGGGATCACTTGGCCGACCACGCCCAGCGGAGAATAGTCGCTGAATTCGCTGTTGAGCAGCTGCGCCCAGCCGGCGTGATGGTAGAAGTGGCGGGCGACCAGCGGCACATCAATATCGCGCGCTTCGCGGATGGGCTTGCCATTGTCCAGGCTTTCCAGCACCGCCAGCAGCCGGGCGTGCTTCTGCACATTGCGGACGATGGCGTAGAGGTGGCGCGCGCGCTGATGCGGGCTGAGGGCGGACCAGGCTCCGTAAGCTTCACGGGCGGCGGATACGGCGGCGTCGATGTCGGGCGGGCTGGCGTCCGCGACTTGCGCCAGTTCTTCTCCGCGGGCCGGGTTCGATACGGCGAGGTAGCGGCCGTCGGCTGGCGCTGCCCAGCGGTTGTTGATGAAGAGGTCGAAGCGGCGGTCGTGGGCGTCGAGCCAGGCTTCCGCGGCGGCGGCGGATTCCGGCGCGGGTCCGTAGTTCATGGTATGGAAGTGTTCGGCTATTTGGGACATTGGTGTGGGGGCCTCTAAGTAGTCTCGTAGGTGTCACCAAGGTTCGGCGACAAAGGAATGCGAAAGTCGAGTTCGCGAATTAGTTTGAACGTGTCCAAATGTTCTACTTTCAGTAAATCACAGACAGTGGGAATTCTTCGGTTGATTGGCCTAGGTAAGTGCATCGGTGCGGTGGTCGCCTTTTCGAGGGTGACGACGCGCCTGGAGCTAGTATTAGATAATGCATGAGCGATTAGGAAAGGGTCGGCGCGTTGCTCGACGATATCCTGCTGAGCGGCTGCGACTGAAGTATATCCATATCCCTTGGTCAAGGTTTCGGACCAATCCTTCGCATCAACTTCTTCATTAAGCTCCAAAGTGACGCGATTGGACTTTATCCATTGAGAGAGTTCGTCGTTGCCTCGCAGTATTTCGTCGATGACCTTGGTCGGAATCTTTATGTGCTCATGCGTGGCATGGTGCAAAATCCAGACCCAGAAATGGGGCACACGGTCCATTGGATAATATAGGTTCTTCGCCGCAATCAGCACGTCCGTATCCAGCAGAAACAGCACGTTGGGCGCCTTCAGGACAATTTGGGGAAGAGCATTGGGTATACGCTTGTCGGCGCTACGCCCAATACCACGGCGGCTTTGGAGGGTGTTAACGCGTTCGTGCTTACGGCATAGCGGGTGAGATCAACCAAAGCGTTGCCGAGCTGGTGTCGTCTTAACTTGTAGTAATCTGGTCCACCTGTTCTCTGCTTGTTCCGTTGGCGTTCATTTTCTGCCATAGCTGCCCTCTGCCCTGCAAACTGCAGTCTGAGGCCTTCCCAAATCTCATTACCGATATGGCCGTCCAGCCATAGATTGTAAGCAATCATAGACCGACTCAAATTCAAGCGGGCAGCGGCGTCGTCTATCGAACTAATGACATGATCGAATGGGCTCTGCGGCCCTACCTCCATGGCAACACGGTCTTCAGCAGGCAAAAGAATTGAGCCGGCAACGCGATCGCAAAATCGTTCAACGACCTTGTCACTGTATATGCCCGACACCCCGCTTGTCCCAAGCCACAAATGTGCGACCTCATGCAAGGCGGTGAAGCTCCAAGCGGAAACAGCATCTTTGCGGTTGATTACAATGAATGGCGCTATGTCGTCGGTGAAAACAACACCTCGAAAGACTTCAACCGGTATGGTGGTATGGTGGCTGCCGAGATCGCTGAGCAGCAACACAAATATGCGGCTGCGTTCAATTTGCAGACGCAGATAAGCAAAGGCATCACGAACTTGTCTTTCGTTGCGAAATGTATCGAGGTCGAAGTCTATCGTATTGACGATTTCTCGCGCTACCAAATCGCCACCCGTGGAAACCTTAGCCGAGTTGACGAACGGCAGCGTTTCTTCGCCTTCTTCTAGCCGCACGCTTTTGACAAGCCGCTGTGCCGCTCTTATGTCGCGCGTCAGCAACTTCAGTCGCGCGTTACCCTGAGGATTGGCCTCCTGCTGGGAGGCCGCTCGAAAGTCCTCGCCATTGTCGCCCGGTCGTGGAGGATTAGGCAAATAGAAGACCATCGGCGGCTGAAAATAGGCCTTTGCCATCTTGTTGAGTTGCGCATTGGTTGGATGGGCTTGTCCGCTCTCTAGGCTTGCCAGCTTCGCAATCGCCGTTCGTTTCTTAGAATCTCTGAATCCAAGTTTCTTAGCGGCTTCGCCTAATTCAAGACCGGCCGTTTCTCGCGCCCATTTTATAATCTCTGGATTCGCAGCAATCATGTTGAACTACCTGACTTCCCTTTGATAATTATATTTCTCAATACTCGTTAAGCCAAGATCCTTGCCGTCGCTGGAAATGTATCCTTTTCGGTTGATACAGATACTACATGTATAGTCTCAGATTATAATGGGATGATCTCACATAGCCAAAAGGAAGCCCTATGGGACAGGTTCTACACCCGCGCGCCACAACGACGGAGGCAACCCGCCGAGAAATCCAAAATAGTCAAGAGAGCATAGCCAAGCTGGCCAAGCGCTTCGGCATCAACCCCAAAACCGTCGCGAAATGGAAGAAGCGCTCCTCCGTCAAAGACCGGCCGATGGGTCCCAAGAATCCCCGCTCCACCGTCTTGAGTCAGCAAGAGGAAGATATCATCCTGGCCTTCCGTATCAAGACTCTGCTGCCCCTGGATGACTGCCTCTACGCCCTGCAAGAGACCATACCGCATCTGACCCGCTCCAGCTTGCATCGCTGCTTCAAGCGGCATGGCGTCAACCGACTGCCCGAATCGGAAAGCAAACCGGCCAAGAAGAAGCGCTTCAAGAACTATCCCATCGGCTACTTTCATCTGGACTTCTGCCAAGTCAGAACTGACCAGGGCAAGCTCTATCTCTTTGTCGCCATTGACCGGACATCCAAGTTTGTCTTCGCTGAACTGCATCAAAGCGCTAAACGCGAGGACGCTTGCGCCTTCCTGCGCCGCCTGATCGAAGTCGTACCCTACAAGATTCATACCATCTTGACCGACAATGGCACTCAGTTTACCCATCAAGCGCGGTCGGGGCGCAAAAGCAAGCTGGCCTTTGATAAAATATGCCAAGCGCAGGGGATTGAACATCGCTTGACCAAACCTTATCATCCTTGGACCAACGGACAAGTCGAGCGCATGAACCGGAGTATCAAAGAGAAGACAGTCTATCGATACTTTTACCAAAGTCATGAGGAACTGCGTCAGCACCTGGAGTTGTTCTTGCAAGCCTACAACTATGGCAAAAGGCTGAAGGCGCTGAAGGGGCGAAGTCCTTATGAATACATCTGTGATTGCTGGCGAGAAACCCCGGAGCGGTTTCAGCAAAACCCATACCACCTTAATGCGGGACTATACAACTACAGCATTTAGGACAGCGAGAAATGCCAGGACAATCGCATCTAATATATTCAACACTGGGGCGCCAAGAACTCCGAGATATATCCGAATATATGCCAATGAAGAACGCAATAAATATGTGATTTTCTGCCAAATTTCATGGGCGAGCCAAGGCTCGCCCCTACAATTTGTTGGTTTGAAAATAAATTCGTCATTTATGGATATTGATGCGATTGCCCGGCGAGAATTGAGCGCACCGAGAAACTTAATCGAGATATGCCATATTCTTTGTGTGCTTTGTACCTTTGTGTCTTTGTGGTGAAATTGATTTTCAACCGAATTCGATACACTATCGCCGTCGCTCATCAACGGTGCGACACTGTCCCTGTTGCATCATCTCTGCTACCCTCACCGCACAAACGGACTCACCCTACACCAACAAGGAGCCACCCCCATGCCCAAGCAATACAGCAGCCCGCCCGCCATGACCATCGACCCCAAGAAGACCTACAGCGCCGTCATGAACACCAGCAAAGGCGCGATCAACATTGACCTCTTCGCCGACCGCGCGCCGATTTCCGTGAACAACTTCGTCTTTCTGGCGCAGGAGGGCTTCTACGATGGCGTGGTCTTCCACCGCGTGCTGGAAGGCTTCATGGCCCAGGGCGGCGACCCTACCGGCAGCGGGCGCGGCGGGCCCGGCTATCGCTGGGATGACGAGCCATCCGCGCTGCGCATCCGGCATGACGCGCCGGGAACGCTGAGCATGGCCAACGCCGGTCCCAACACCAACGGCTCTCAGTTCTTCATCACCTTCGTGCCCACGCCCCACCTCGATGGCAATCACGCCGTGTTTGGCCGCGTCGCCGACGACCAGAGTCTGCAAGTGTTGGGCGCGCTGCAGCGCATCGATCCACAGCGTCCCGCCGGCTCGATTGTCCCTGACAAGATCGTGTCGCTGACGATCGAAGCGAAGTAGCCCTACCCGGCGGCGGACCAGAAGTTTAGCGCATTCCGCCGCTCTACTCACAGCTTCATTTGCATCGCTGCGCCAAGTCCCGGCTTCCGCGGAAGTCAGCGCTTGGTCGATCATTGCTCTGACCGCGTACACGCTGGCATAACGCCATTCGCGCGCAATTGCATCATTTTTGATAGACTAATAGAAAAGATGTACCTTGTCTTATGTTTGGCGTACGTCCGCTTAGTGGACGCGCCCTAAGCATCGAAAGGTCCCCAGATGCTTGCGCATGACCTCGCCAATATGTCTTTTGAATCATTCTTGTCCATCACCCAGGGCAAGAAGCTCGTCCTTCTTTATCCTTGGACAAATTATCGCAATGTTTTTCTGAGTTATTTTCTCAGCGGTTTGTCGGAAGACTTGCTCTACTATCGTCTGCCCGATAATGGCGGGACCACCGCGACATGGGTGCGTGGTCTTATGGAGAGTATTAATCGGACGTCGGCGGGCTTTGGCGCGCAGCTTGCGGAAGCGCTTGATGAGGGCGCGCCGGCTGAGATAGGCGGGGCTCTGGCGGCCGACCTGGCGCGGATTGACAGCGATCGCGTCATCTTGTATCTGGATGAATTGGACCGCGTGCCACACGATGATGCTTTTCAGCAATTCATTGCGGGCTTGCTAGAGAACTTGGCCGACGGCTTTCAATTGGTGGTCAATTCACGCCTATTGACCTATGAATCCTGGATCGAATGGGTCAATCGGGACGAGGCTGTCGTCCTTGGCGCCTCTAATCAGCGCAACCATTTGATATTCAACAAAGCGCGAGAAGTGAAACCGCAGTTGGAGGTATACGCCTTCGGCCGCGGGCATGCCGTTTCCAACGGGCGCGAGATACAGAGCTGGGACGGCGCGCTGCCGCGAAACCTGTTTTTCTACTTCATCGACAACCCCTTGGTCACGCGGGATCAGATTTTTGAGATTTTCTGGCCCAAACTCTCGATCCGGGATGCGACTAACGTTTTCCACGTCACCAAGAGTAAAATAACCGAACGCATTTCCATGATGGTGAGTGGCGGCGGCAGTTATGAACTGACCACGTACTCGGCCGGATTTTATGTGCCCAGCGACAAAATCGTCCGTCACTATGATGTGGCCGACTTTGAGCATGCGATCGAAGGCGCGCTGCTAGCAACGGATCCGGCGCTGCGGCAGGCCCTCTATAGAGAGGCGATTGAGTTGTATAAGGCGCCCTTCCTGTTCCCGCTCAACCTGCCCTGGGTAGAGGCGCGCCGCAAGCAGTTGCAGGCGAAGTATTCCGAAGCGCTAAATGGCATGGCGCGTCTGAAGGCTGAAGAACAGGCTTGGGAGGAGGCGCTGGGGTTCTATGCGCGCGCATTAAAGGAATCGCCGCAGCGCGAGGACTTCCATCGCGGCGCGATGCGGATGTACATCAACCTGGGGCGAAATGCCGATGCCAGGCAGCACTATTCGCTGCTGGAGAAGCAATTCAAACGGTCGCTGGGCGTCAAGCCATCGCGCGAGACGCAAGCGCTGTTATCCGGGCTGCAATAGAACCAGCGTGTGACGGCGCTTGTGCTAAACTTAATGCTGAATCTTTACGCAGGACGCAGGCTGGCCGACACGAGTGAAATTCCGGCGCGCAGCCAGGAGTAGGTGGGGGAAATGTTAGCCAGTCGATCCAATGCCGACAGAGGCGGCGGAGCTGCCAACCGCAGCGCAAATGGTGAAGCGCGCGGCGTGCTGCTGGCGGCGCTGATCATGTTCGTCACGGGCTGGGGTGGTTTGGCATATTTGGTGGTTAATACGCGTCCGCGCATCGGCGGGGAAATCTGGCTGTTCTTCATCTTGCTGCAGATCGGCGTGACCGGCGCCGCGATTCCAATTATGCGCCTGGCCAGCCAGCGCCTGGCGCGGACGCAAGACGACGCGCCCATGACCGGCGTGGTCGTCCGCCGCAGCGTCTGGGCCGGCATAATCGCGGTGACTTGCGCCTGGCTGCTGATCCCGCGTTACCTCTCGCTGACGATCTTCCTCATAGTCATTTTGCTCTTTGTCGTGATTGAAATCTTCTTGCGCAATCGCGAGCTGGCGCATGAACGATAAAGAAGCTCTGCTGCGGAGCTTGCCCTCGGTTGATTCGCTGCTAGCGCAAAGCCCGATACAAACCCTGACCGACAGCCACAGCCGCGACTTGGTTGTCGATTCGATCCGGCAGACGCTCGCATCGGCGCGTCAAGCGATCCTGGCGTCGCGGCCGATTGACACCGATGTGTGCGCTTTGACGCAGCTGATTGAGCAGCGTTTGCGAGATACGACGCGGCCCAGCCTGATGCCGGTGATCAACGCGACCGGCGTCATCATCCACACCAATTTGGGGCGAGCGGTACTGTCCCAGGCGGCGGAGCAAGCGCTGCTGGCGGCGGCACGCTCCTACAACAACCTCGAGTTTGACCTTGACACCGGCAAGCGCGGCAGCCGTCTGACGCACGCCGGGCAGCTTCTGCGCGAGCTGACGGGCGCCGAAGACGCTTTGGTCGTCAACAACAATGCCTCGGCTTTGATCTTGATCCTCAGCGCGCTGGCGAAGGGCGGCGAAGTTGTCATCTCGCGCGGACAACTGGTCGAGATTGGCGGCGGATTCCGCATTCCGGCCATCATGCAAGAAAGCGGCGCGCATCTGGTCGAGGTCGGCACGACCAATCGCACGCGCATTACCGACTTTGCCGCCGCGCTCAGCGAGCGAACCGCGATGCTGCTGCGCGTCCACGCCTCGAACTTCAAGCAAGTCGGCTTTGTTGAACAGCCGCTGCTCAGCGAATTGGCGGCGCTGGCGCAGGAGCGCGGCCTGCTCGCCGTCGACGACCTGGGCAGCGGCACGCTACTGGACACTACGCCCTTCGGTTTGCAGCGCGAGCCCACGATACAAGAGAGCGTCGCCGCCGGCGCCGATCTGGTCTGCTTCAGCGGGGATAAGCTGTTGGGCGGCCCGCAAGCCGGCATCATCCTGGGGCGGGCAGGCGCAATCGACGAGCTCAAGCGTCATCCGCTGGCGCGGGCGCTGCGCGTCGACAAGCTCACCTACGCGGCTCTGATTGCGACTTTGCAGCACTACCGCCGCGGCGAAGCGCTTCAGCGCATACCCGTCTGGCAGATGATTTCTAGTTCGCTGGACGACATCCACGAGCGCGCGCGCAGGTGGTCGGCGGCCGTCGGCGGGATGGTCATCGAAGGCGAATCGACAGTTGGCGGCGGCAGCTTGCCCGGCGCCACGCTGCCCACGGCGCTGCTCGCCCTAGACGGCGACGCCCCCGATATGCTCACGGCGCGGCTGCGTCTGGCGGAACCGCCGTTGATCGCCCGCATCGCCGACGGCCGCGTTCTGCTTGATCCGCGCACGGTCTTGCCCGAGCAGGACGAGGCGCTTCTGCAGGCTTTGCAGTCCTCCATTTGACACTGCCCCTATCCGCCGCGTATCATCTTGAGACTTGGCTCCAGGATGAATAGCGGGGGAATCGCCTGATGAAATCGGATATCGACCGTCTTATGCGGGAGCGCAAGCTGGATGCGATCATCGTGACCGGCGGCGAAGAATTCAACAGCGCGCGCTATTACCTGAGCAACGGCGCGCAGATCACCCACGGTTCGATCTTCAAACTGCGCGATAAGCCGGCGCTGCTGGTTTGCTGCCGCATGGAACTGGAAGAAGCGCGGAAGAGCGGCCTGGACGTCAAGACCGATGTCGAGCTGGGTTACTATGATCGGCTGAAAGAAGCCGAGAGCGACGCCATCCGCGCGGCAGCGTTGCACTGGTCGGATATCCTGCGTCACCTGGGCCTGCGCGAAGGGCGCGTCGGCCTCTACGGCACCTGGCAGATCAACAAGACCATCGCTCTGTATCGTGTCCTGCGCGCGGAACTGCCCGCTTACGAAATTGTGGTCGAAGAAAAAGACACGCTCATCGAAGCGGCAATGCTGACGAAAGACGCGGACGAAATCGCTCGCTTGCGCTCGGTGGCGGAGCGAAGCAACCAGGCTATGGCGGTCGCCTGGGAAACCATCGCCAACTTGCGCGCGGAGGGCGACTATCTGCAGGATGACGCCGGCGAACGCGTGACCATTGGCGCTATCAAGGGCTTGGTGCGCCGGGAATTGATGGCGCGCGGCTTGGAAGACACCAACATGATTTTTGCCCAGGGCCGCGATGCCGGCTTCCCGCATAGCCGCGGCGAAGCGGATATGCCGCTGCGACTGGGGCAGTCCATCGTATTTGACCTCTTCCCGCGTGAAATGGGCGGCGGCTATCATCACGATATGACACGCACCTGGTGCATCGGTTACGCGCCGCCGGAGATAAAAGCGGCTTACGACACCGTCATGGAAGCCTTTGATGTCGCGGTGGAAGCCTACAGCCTGAACAAACCCACGCACCTGATGCAAGAGGCGGTGCTGGACCATTTCGAAGCCGCTGGCCATCCCACCACGCGAACGGATTCAGGAACGATGGCAGGCTATATCCATAGCGCGGGGCATGGCGTTGGCATTGAGATCCACGAAGGACCTTCCATCAGCCATCTGCGGCGCGATGACAGTTTCCAGATCGGAAATGTCTTGACCATCGAACCCGGCTTGTATTATCCTGAGCGTGGCTACGGCGTCAGGGTAGAAGACCTGTTTATCATTGACGAAAACGGTGAACTGGTTTCGCTGACGCCCTTCCGCAAGGATCTGGTCATTCCACTAAAAGATGCAGACGGACAGCCCCAATGACGCATAGCGCCGGCAGCGCCTCAACGATACGGGTGGCCATCATCGGCTCGGGTCCCTCGGGCTTCTACGCCGCTGATCATTTGCTCAAACAGAGCGATCCCCTGATTCATGTCGATATGTACGAGCGTCTGCCCACCCCCTTTGGCTTGGTGCGCGGCGGCGTCGCGCCCGATCACGAGAAGATCAAGTCGGTCACCAAGCTCTACAGCCGCATCGCCGCCCAGGATCGCTTCAGCTTTTATGGCAATATCGAATTCGGCAGTGATGTCACGCGCGCCGATCTGAGCGAACATTATCAGGGCATCATCTACGCGGTAGGCGCGCAGACCGACCGCAAGCTTGGCATTCCCGGCGAGGACCTGCCTAATAGCTATGCCGCGACCGAGTTCGTTGGCTGGTACAATGGGCATCCCGATTATCACGACTACGACTTTGACTTGACCGGCATCAAGCGCGTGGCGGTGATCGGCGTCGGCAATGTGGCGATGGATGTGGCGCGCATTCTCGGGCGCACAACGGACGAGCTCTATCAGACCGATATCGCGGATTACGCCCTGGACGCGCTGCGGCACAGCGAAGTGGAAGAGATCTATGTGCTAGGACGCCGCGGGCCCGCGCAAGCCGCCTTCTCCAACCCCGAAATAAAGGAACTTGGGGAGATGGCCGATGCCGATATCATCGTCGACTGCGATGACGCCTCGCTGGACGAGTTAAGCGCCTCGCACCTGAAAAAAGCCCGCGACCGCAGCGCCATCCGCAACGTCAAGATCTTGCAGTCCTACGTGGATCGCGGCTTAACGGGCAAGTCGCGCCGCATCATTATGCGTTTCCTGGTGTCGCCGACCGAGATAATCGGCGATGACCAAGTGGTGGCGATGAAGATCGTCAAGAACGAACTTTATCTGGACGAGCAGGGCAATTTGCGCCCGCGCGCCACCGATGACTTCGAGATCCTGCCGGTGGACATGGTCTTCCGCTCGGTGGGGTATCGCGGCGTACCCCTGCCGGATGTGCCGTTTTATGATCGCTGGGGCACCATACCCAATGATCATGGCCGCGTCCTGACCCGGCACGAAGGTCGGGAAGCCTTAACCGGCAACTATGTCGCCGGCTGGATAAAACGCGGACCCACCGGCATCATCGGCACCAACAAGCCCGACGCCATCGAGACTGTTGACTGCTTCCTGGCGGATTTCGCCGACGGCAACGTGCTGCAGCCAGCGGATACTCGTGAAGCGGCGATAATCGGGCTGCTGCAATCGCGCAAGCCGGCCTACATCACCTTTGACGACTGGAAACTTCTGGACGAGATCGAGTTGCAGCGCGGCAAAGCGATCGGCCGCAGCCGCGTCAAGTTTACGACCGTGGCAGAAATGCTGGCTGCCTTGGGCAAGACGCCCGAATTGGCCGGCGTCGGCAAGTAATCGCAGCGTTACAAGCGTGAGTCATAACCTGTTTTCAGATCGATTATTATGAAATTGGCCGGACGATCGCAGCAAAATCCATTAATGACGAATTTATCTTCAAACTAACAAATTGTAGGGGCGACATAGTATGTCGCCCGTCAATCCCCCTTTATTCTACCAGAACTAGAATTATACCTCTGTGCCCTCTGTGTTCTCTGTGGTTAAAATGTTTTGATGCGATTGTCCTGTTGAATTTGACGGTAGTGTATCGAATTCGGTTGAAATTAAATTTCACCACAAAGACACAAAGGCACAAAGCACACAAAGAATATGGCATATCTCGATTAAGTTTCTCGGTGCTCTCGCATTTCTCACCGGGCATTCGCAGCAAAATCCATTAATGACGAATTTATCTTCAAACTAACAAATTGTAGGGGCGACATAGTATGTCGCCCGTCAATCCCCCTTTATTCTACCAGAACTAGAATTATACCTCTGTGCCCTCTGTGTTCTCTGTGGTTAAAATGTTTTGATGCGATTGCCCTGATGAAATTGGCGAATTGCTTGACATTGGATGCTGAGATATGTTAAGGTTTATATAGCTAACTAGAGTTATTATAAGCAATATTATTCCATCCTCCAACGCCCCGCGCCCGTGGGGCGTTTCTCTTTCAGATGCTCGTCTTATGGTTGCGCTTGACATGCGCGGCGACTGGTCGATCGAAAGGACTGCTTGCGCAGCGTGTATGCTCTCTTCTAAATTGATTTCGTATAGGCTAAGCTCATGTCCTAAGAGCCAACACTTAGGCGAGGAGCAGCCATGGACGCGCAAGCTATTATTCTTGACCATCTTAAAGAGCACGACGAAGAATTGAGTTATATCGCCAAAGACATCTGGGATCATCCGCAGGTTGCGCTGCAGGAAGAATACGCCGCCAAGCTGCTGGCGGGCAAGCTGGAAGAGGACGGCTTCACTGTCACCTGGGGCGCGGGCGGGATGCCCACGGCTTTCATCGCCGAGTGGGGCGAGGGTTCGCCGACAATCGGTTTCCTGGGCGAATACGATGCGCTGCCGGGCTTGTCGCAAGCGCTATCCAGCCAGCGCTCGCCGCTGCAAGAAGGCCAGCCCGGGCATGGCTGCGGCCACAATCTCTTCGGCACGGCTTGTATGGGCTCGGTCATGGCGCTGAAGCAAGCCATGATCAGCGCCGGCATCAGCGGCAAGATTCGCTTCTACGGCTGCCCGGCGGAGGAAACCCTGGTCGGCAAAACCTTCATGGCGCGCGATGGCGTCTTCGACGACCTGGACGCGGCGATCAGCTGGCATCCGGGCGATACCAATATCAGCTGGAACGGCTCGTCATTGGCGATGAATTCCTTCAAGGTGAACTTTTACGGCGTGGCGGCGCATGCTGGCGGCTCGCCCTGGTTGGGGCGCAGCGCGCTGGATGGCGTGATGCTGATGGACGCCGGCGTCAATTATATGCGCGAGCACGTTCCGCCGGAATCGCGCATCCACAGCGTGGTCACTAGCGGCGGGCAAGCGCCTAATGTCGTGCCGGCTTTCGCGCAAGTCTGGTATTTTGTGCGGGCGCCCAAACGCGCTCAAGTTGAAGAAATCTACCAGTGGATGCAGGATATCGCCCAGGGCGCCGCGCTGATGAGCGGCACGCGGCACGAGATCGAATTCATCACCGGCTGCTACGACATCCTGCCTAATTCGATTATGTCCGACCTGCTCTACGAGAAGATGGCGGCGGTGGACGACATGCGCTTCACCGAGCAGGAACGCCAATTCGGCCGCGAGCTGCAAGCCACCTTCCCCGATGGTTCTATCAAGCACGGCTTCGATTGGATGCAGCTATCCACCAGCCAGGAGCTGAACCCGGCTGCCATTGACGATCCACTGTGGGAAGGCGTATTCCCGCATTCGCCAGTCCCGCCGTTGATGGGCGGCTCGACCGAAGTGGCCGATGTCAGTTGGATCACGCCCACCGGCCAGATCACCACCACTTGCTGGCCCCTGGGCACGCCGGGGCACAGTTGGCAAACTGTGGCTTCGTCCGGTTCCAGCATCGGCGCCAAGGGCATGATCTTCGCCGCCAAAGCCATGGCGCTGGCCGGCCTCGACCTGCTGACCCAGCCCGATCTCTTGGCGGCGGCACTAGCCGAGTTTCAGCAGGCGCGCGGCGACCAGACTTACGTGTCGCCCTTGCCAGCGGAATCCACGCCGCAGTAAATGAAGCTGGAGAATACGCCACAGGGCGTGGTGGCGGGCAGCATTCCGCTTTTCGCCGGCCACCCGTCACACGACCTGCTGCCTATCGCCGGCGTGCGGCGCGCGGTCGAATCCGTCTGGCGCGGCGGGAATGTCACGCGCTTGTTCGACTACGGCGATGAGCAGGGCAATCCGCAGCTGATCGAATTCCTGGTCGAGCGGCTGAATCGGGTCGAGTCCCTTGGCATCAGCCGCGACAACCTGATGATCATCGGCGGCTCCACCTGGGGCGTGGACATGATCTGCGACCAGTTGACGCGGGCCGGCGATGTCGTCTTGGTTGACGCGCCTTCATACCGCGACGCCTTGCATATCTTCCGCGATCATCATTTGGACATACGCGCCATTCCCATTGATGCCGGCGGCGTCATCGTCGCGGAAATGGAGCGTACGCTGTGTGCTTTGGCTGCGGCTGGGCGGGCGCCCGAATTCTATTACGTTGTGCCAAATTTTCAGAATCCCAGCGGCATCACCCTGCCCGTGGAGCGGCGCCGCGCCATCATCGACCTGAGCCGGCGCTATGGCTTCGCCATCGTCGAAGACGACGTCTACAGCGACATTCGTTTCGTCGGCGACTTGCCGCCCAGCTTCACTGCCCTGGCCGACGGGGCGGATGTCCTGCGCCTGGGCACTTTCTCCAAGACGCTGGCGCCGGGATTGCGCCTGGGCTGGTTGATCGCCTCAGCTGAGCGGATTGCCGGCTTCGTGGCCAGCGGCGTCCTGACCATGGGTGGCGGGGCCAATCCCTTCACGGCGGCCATCGTGGCCGAGTATTGCCGCAGCGGCGCCTGGGAGTCGCATGTGCAGTGGCTGCGCAAGCAATATCAGCAGCGCTGCGATATCGCTCTGGCCGCGCTGGATGCAGCCATGCCGCCCGGCCTCAGCTATACGCGCCCGACCGGCGGCTATTTCATTTGGCTGCGTTTGCCGCCTGCGCTTGAGGTTGCCGATTTAGCCGAGCGCGCCCGACAGCGGCAAGTGGTCTTCGCGCCTGGCACGGGCTTCTTTGTCAATCCGACAGATGGCAGGCATCATCTGCGCTTGTCATTCAGTTTTGTGCCGCCGGACGATTTGCGCGCCGGCATCGAGACCTTGGGTCATCAAATTCGAGAGATGAGCGCCTAAAGCCCTATGGACCTGATAACGACTGATCACGATATAAGCAGCGAGATTGCGGCAGCCGGCTACAGCCTCGTGCGCGCCGGCGAATTGCGCATTCCCGACGAGCTGCAGCAAGCCTGGCTGAGTCTCTTGATCGACTACGCCGACTTGCCCGCGGACAAATACTTGCCCGGCGGCGCCAGTTATCGCTACCGCCGTTACGGGCGTTTCTTGTTCGCGCCTGAGCGCGGCGATCTCAAGCGCCTGCCGCATGAAGACTATTTTCAGAGCGAGGACATCAATCGTGTGACGGGCGGCATCATCCGCAAATTCGCGCCGATGCTGGACGGCGCCTTCGCCAACCCCTTCTTAGATGCGCTGATTCGCTTCGATTTCGCTCAATTCCCGCTGAGCCCCGAGCACGCGCAGGGAGACTGGGAGGTTCACGCGCATCTGATCCGCATCACGGCTGATGCCCGGCAGCTGGGCCATCCCACACCCGAAGGCATCCACCGCGATGGCGCCGCCTTTGTGACCGTGCACCTGGCCGAGCTGGTGAATGCAAATGGCGGCGAAGTTTCGATTTATGACGATGATCGCCACTTGTTGACTTCATTCCGCCTGGAGCAGGTGCTGGACAGCTACCTCTTCAACGATGCGGCGCTTTGGCATGCGGCCGCGCCCATCCAACCGTTTGACCCGGCGCACGCCGCGCTGCGCAGCATACTCACCTTCGATTACCATCATCGGCCAGCTCGCTGAGAAAAGAAAAACCCGCGCTTGCGGGCTTCTCGATTCACATTATTTTGGACAGGGAAGAAAGGACTCGAACCTTTAACCTTGTGCTCCAAAGGCACCTGCTCTGCCGATTGAGCTACTTCCCTAATTCTAGCGAGTATTGTAGCAAAACGGGCGTGAAGCTCAAGCATGAAACCACGCCAGCAGAGGAATCGCATCAAAATTTTTCACCACAGTCGCTCGCAAATCACGTCTTGGCTTATACAAAATATGAAATCCAATGCTGCGTGAGTTCGGGTGAGCCGGTGGCTCGCCCCTACATATTTCCAGATGCTTCGGCAGGTTTCATAATAAAGGGTTCAAAATTTATGTGCAACTATAAATGGTAGACTTTTCTCTGTGCCCTCTGTGTTGGAATATATTTTATGCGATTGCTCTGGGCCGCCGCATTCTGTGTTACAGTCTATGCCATAACCGTCATAGTGCGAGGCATTCTATGTGCTCCAGATATATCGCAGTACTGATCGCAATATTTATACACATTACCCTTGTTGCGGCGCAGCCTTTTTCTATTCGCGCGAACCGGGGGCTAAACTTAAGAACGGAGCCAAGCCTCAATGCCGATATCGCGGGGACGGTCGCCGCGGGCGAGATCCTGCAGGTGGTCGGCCAGGTCCCTGACTGGCTGAAGATCGACCTCAATGGAAGGGGAGTTTGGCTGGCGGAATGGGTCAATTTCAGCCGACTCGACAGCAGCGAGCCAACCGGATCTCAGCAGCCGACAGCGCAAATCGACAACTGCTGCTTCGTTGATCGCCAGTGTCAAAGCGACCAGGAATGGCTCGCCGGCTACTGGGCCTATCAGAACAATCAATGCGCCGCGCCCGGCCAGCCTCAGCCAGCGCCGCAATCCCAACCCGCTAGCAGCCCGTCCGCAGAAGTCAACAACTGCTGCGGCATCGACCGGCAATGCAGCAGCGACCAGGAATGGACCAACGGCTACTGGGCATTCCAGAATGGGCAATGCGCCGCGCCCGCGCAGCCCGCCATCATTGTGCCGACAACCGGAGGCAATTGCTGTTCCCTTGGTTGGACTTGCTCAACAAATTGGAAAGGGGGCGTGGAAGTGGCGCAGGGTTATTGGGCTTACCAGATCAATCAGTGTGCTGGCCTGCCGCAGACATCCGCGGTCACGCTTACGGGACCTGTGCCCAGGATAGAAGGTTCGAGTCGATTTGGTAGTCACATTACAGCGACGCTTCAATTTATGAAGAGCGTAGCGCCGGCCTGGTACAACTACGTGATAACCGGAATGGACTTAATCGTTGAAGTGCCCGTCCCCAGTTGGCAACCCGGGGACGTGTGTACCGCGCGCGCTTATAGTCGCGAAAGAAAAGTTTCCTTGGAATCTTGTTGGATAGATTATGACCAAAGGCAGATTGGAATCTCTCACCCTTACTTCGATCAACGCGATACGGCTGTGGCGCTTGGCCATGAGGCTTGCCACATACATACGCATGCAGAGGGAAAGCACTTTGCGACGCATGAAGACGAGGAAGCGGAGTGCCGGAAATTCGGAACGGGCGCAGGCGCTCTCTTTTCCAGCGCCCTCTCAACTGGTCTTGACCCGAAACGTGGGACGCATTACTTTCATCAAGAAGGCGCAATAGGCGCTCTCAGACGATTTTGCTCCGAAGGATATAGAGCAGATCTGTTTTGTCCGACGCTTCAAAGGCTGGAAGATATATGGAGGAACGTGCCCTACCCGGTTTTCCCACCTGGTTCGCCTGATGAGTGGTGAGTTTTAGCCATTCCCGTCCTAAGGCTGGCGCACGCCGATCGCCTCATCGAGGGGCACGACGAAGGCGACGCCGTGATTCGGCTCCAGCAAATCGCCCATGACCGCCCGCGCCTCGTCCAGCAGCGTCGGCACCATCTCCTTGGGCACGACCGAAAGCAATACGTGATTGGTATTCTCCATCTCGCGCAGGACATAAGCCATCACGCTGGCCATTGAGCTGGCCATGTGCAGGGGCACTTCAATGCTATTGCTTTGGAGCTTGCGCTGCAAACTGTATAAGCCGACGCTTTTGACCACTGTGACGCCGGGCGCGCCCGCGTCTTGCCAGCGCGTGGCGACTTCGACGCCGTTCTCGGCATTGGATGTGATCAGGATTATAAGTTTCATTATTATGTCTCTCCTCTCGCGCCTGTGGCGAGGGCTGGGTGGCTGCTTTTCTCACGCTGCTTGCCCTGGAAAACCCAGCGCACCATCGGCGGCGTGAATACGGTTGTTAATAGGATGACCATAAAGAGCGAGGCGTATAACTCGCTGCCGCCGTCGAGGATGCCACTGCTCAAGCCTATCGAAATGATAATCAGCCCGACTTCCCCGCGCGAGACCATGCAGACGCCCACCCGCAGCGACTCGCGCAGGTCAAAGCCGCCCATGCGCGCGCCGAAGCCTGCGCCGAGGACCTTGCTGAGCACCGCCATCAACAGCAGCAGCAGCATGAAGGGCAGGGCATCCAGCGGGAAGACGCTCAAGTCGGTCTGCAAACCCACATCCACGAAGAATATCGGCACCAGGAAGACGTAAGCAAGCTGGCTCATCGACTGTTCGATTTCGTGTTTCATGCCGGTCGCGGGCAGTTGGCTCAAGCCGACGCCGGCGATAAAAGCGCCGGTGATGGCCGCCACGCCGCCGATGTACTCAGCTGACCAGCCGAAGAGCAGGGCGCTCACCAAAGCGAAAATGGGAATGCCGTACGCCGTCGACAGCTGCGGACGCTTCTGGATCCAGGTCATGATTCGCGGCAGACCGTACCAAGCCAGCAGGAAGGCGACGATGATGTATCCCGCCATTTGCACGATGATGACCAGCAGCTGGCTGTAATCAGCTTCGTCTTGGCTGCCGCCAGCGCCGGCCAGCACCAGCGTTAAGGACACCGCCAGGATTGCCAGTACGTCGTCAATCAGCGCGGTGGCCAGCAGGGCATTGCCTTCTTTGGTATGCAGATAGCCCAACTCCAGCAGCACCTGCGCCGAGATGCTGACTGATGTCGCCGCCAGCGTCACGCCGGCGAACAGGGCGGGGATCATGTCATAGCCATAAGGCAGCGCGACCACGGCGGTGAAAGCCACCGGCACCACCACGCCGAGCACACCGGCGAAAACCGCCACTTTGCCCACCTTGGCTAATTCGCTGAGATGTACTTCCAGGCCGATGTTGAACATCAGCAGCAGGACGCCCAGTTCGGCGAATTCCTTGATGGTATGCTGCAAGTCGACGCCCTGCAGGATGCCCCAATGCAGCATGTCCAGCACGGTTGGGCCCAGCAAGACGCCCACTATCAGCTGGCCCAGCACACGCGGCTGACCCAAGCGCCGGGCGATAGCGCCGCCGGCCCGCGAGGCCAGCAAAATGACGCCCAGCGCCAACATCAGCGGGATGAATGGATTGACCGCAGCCGCGTCGTCCCCCGTCGTCGCCGCTGAGACCAAGCCCGTGCTCTGCAACAGGAGCCAGCCAACCAGCATTGCCGGCAAGATGAGTCGGCGCCGCAGCACTCCGTTTCTCTGATTCTTCATTCGATTAAACAAACGCCGCCTTTCAGCGGAAATGTATCCTTTTCGGTTGAAACAATTACTGTACCATCGAGGACACCGAGAAATGCGAGAACACCGAGAAACTTAATCGAAAATGCCATATTCTTTGTGTGCTTTGTGCCTTTGTGTCTTTGTGGTGAAATTGAATTTCAACCGATTTCGATACACTACCCTTTCAGCATAAATTTGGAACCGCATTGTCGCTTCATTATAATCCATTTACGAATATCGGCGAGTGGATGACAAGGGCGAGTCAATGAAAATCACCCAGCTGGAACTCTTTACCGTGCCGCCGCGCTGGCTGTTTCTCAAAGTGTCTACGGACGATGGCTGCTTCGGCTGGGGCGAACCCATCGTTGAGGGGCAGGCCGGCACCGTGCGCGGCGCTGTCGAGGATATGGCCGACTACCTACTGGGGCGGGACCCGCGCCAAATCGAAGACATCTGGCAGACGCTATTCCGGGCGCGTTTTTATCGCGGCGGACCGGTGATGATGAGCGCCATCGCTGGCGTCAACCAAGCGCTTTGGGATATCAAGGGCAAGTTTCACGGCGTCCCCGTCTATGACTTGCTGGGCGGCAAGGTGCGCGACAAGGTGCAGATTTACGCCGGCATCGGTGGCGACCGGCCCGCTGATGTGGCGCGGCAGGCGCAGCAGCGCAAGGACGAGGGTTTAAGCGCGGTTAAGATGGGCGCCGTCAACGAAGTGCATTATATGGACACTTTCGCACACATAGACGCGGCGGTGGCGCGCGTGGCGTCGGTGCGGCAGCAGGTCGGTGATGACTTCAGCATCGCGGTTGACTTTCACGGCCGCGTGCACAAGCCCATGGCCAAGATGCTGATTCGCGAGCTGGAGCCTTATCACCTGATGTTCGTCGAGGAGCCGATCCTGCCGATGCACAACGAATCGCTGCTGGATCTCAAGCGCTCGACTTCAATCCCGATTGCGACGGGAGAGCGCATGTACTCGCGCTGGGACTTCAAGACGATACTGGCTGAGGGCAGCGTCGACATCATCCAGCCCGATGTGTCGCACGCCGGCGGCATCTCGGAAGTGCTGCGTATTGCCGCCATGGCGGAAGCCTATGATGTTGCCTTGGCGCCGCACTGCCCCCTGGGTCCGATCGCGCTGGCATCCTGCCTGCAGGTGGACGCCGTCGCCTACAACGCGCTGATCCAGGAACAGAGCCTGGGCATTCACTACAATACGCAGGCTGACCTGCTCGATTACCTGGCGGATCCCTCTGTGTTCGACTATCAAGACGGCTATGTGAGTGTGCCAACGGCGCCCGGGCTGGGCATTGAGATCGACGAAGTCAAGGTTCGCGCCGCTTCCGACCACAATTTTCGCTGGCGCAATCCCCGCTGGCGTCGCAACGACGGTTCCGTTGCAGAGTGGTAATCAATCTATATGGCTTGTCCGATACTGTGACTCAACTGCCGCTCGCTCGGTCTAGGTGAATACTCGACATCTTTGCCACTGAGTACACCGAGTACGCTAGAGTACACAGAGGAAAGGCAACATTCTTAATCCACGGAGAGAGTTGGCGAACGTGTGGTTCATCATTGACTCGACCAACCGCCATATTGCCCGGAATCCCTAAAAGCGCGGCAGCCACCCCAGCAAACCGAATCGTCATCGGAATTTGAGTAGCGGACAAGCCTTATAAACGCGTGTATCTTCAGCAAGAGATGCGCGCGGCTTTCGCTGCGGCCAGCCCGAACGCAGGTTCATCCGGTATTGATGTAGAGTCCTCGAAAATGGCTCTCAATAGCTGCGCTTATTTTTTTCTAATCAGATACTCACATATGCCGGCTATCATGAAGATATAGCTTACGGTCATGGAGGGTGTTATGACTAGAGAACGCATTCTGATCATTGAAGACGAAGCGCGAATTGCACAATTTCTGGAGCGCGGCTTGATTTATGAGGGCTTCCTGGTCAGCGTCGCCACGTACGGCCATTCTGGTCTTAGCATGGCTCGAGACAATCCGCCTGACCTGGTGATCCTCGATTGGATGCTGCCCGGTTTGGATGGCTTGGAAGTCTGCCGCCGTTTGAGAGCTTGTGGAGATGTGGCGATATTGATGTTGACCGCCAAGGATGAAGTGCGCGATCGCGTCAGCGGCTTGGATGCGGGCGCGGACGACTTCCTGGTCAAACCCTTTGCCATCGACGAGCTGATCGCCCGTGTGCGCGCGCTGCTGCGTCGGTCGACGCCCTCCTCCCAACCTGAGATACTGCGCTTCGCCGATCTCACGCTGCATACCGGCACCCACCGCGCGTACCGGCGCGAAACGCCAATCGACCTGACGGCAAAAGAATACGAATTGCTGCAATTATTCATGCGCAACCCGCGGCAGGTGCTAACGCGCGATATCATATTCGACCGCGTCTGGGGTTATGACTTTGGCGGCGAGAGCAATATCATTGAAGTCTATGTGCGCTACCTGCGCCAAAAGACTGAGATTGGCGATTGCCACCGACTGATCCACACCGTCCGCTGTGTCGGTTACGTCTTGCGCGAGGAATAAACCCGGCGCGAGCTGAAGCGTTCAAGACTCTCGGTCTAGCCGAGAGACATCAACCGCGCCGGCATGACAGCCCGTTATCAGTTTGTCCACCGCCCGCTCGACCGTGGCGCCGGCCAGCGCCAGTCCGTGCCCGGTGAAGCCCACGGCGAAGCCAATGCGCGGTCGGCCCGGCAGCGTCCCCACCAGCGGCAAGCCGTCGCAGCTGAAGCCCATGATGCCGCTCCAGCGCTGGGCTACCGGCGCTTTCACATCGGGGAAGTATTTCAGCATGTACTCGTCCAGGTAAGCTTGTACGCCAGGATTGACGCGGTCTTCAGTTGTGTCGCCTTCGTCGGCGCGATAGTGCTGTCGGCCGCCGCCCAGCAAAAAGCGCCCGTCAAAAGTGCTGCGATAGTACATGAAGCCATAGTCGCTGTAGCCGCAATAGGGAACTGGCACGTGTTCAATCGGCTCGGTAACCAGGCACTGCGCCCGCGTGGGCACAACTTTGCCGATGAAGTATGGGTCGATCAGCGGCGAATAGGCGTTGGTGCACAGCAGAACATGCCGCGCTTTGAAGATGTATTTTTGTGTGTAGACGCGCACGCAATCGCCAGTTTGTTCCAGCCGGTACATTTCATTGTTGGTTACCAGTTCCGCGCCGCACTGCGCCATGATCGACTTCACCAGTAAATAGGGCTGGACGCCGGCGTCCAGCGGCTGCTTGATAGCGGCGTAATAGCCACGATCAAGCGGGTCGCGGCTGTAATACTCGATGTCGATCTTGTCCTTGTCGAGCGCGCGCGCCGCCAATGCCAGCTCCTGCGCTTCTGCTTTGCTTTCGGCTAGCAGCAGCGAACCGCAGTCGTCCAGCGGCACGTCGAAAGGGCTGCTTTTGATGAAGCTGCGCCAATGGCTGAAGCTTTGCAGCGACATGCCCCAGACTTCTCGCGCCACGTCGTGGCCGTACGCTTCGATGGCGCGGTGATAATAGATGTCGAGGCCGCTGATCATGAAGCCGGCGTTGCGGCCGCTGGCGCCCAGGGCGACATCGCGCGCTTCGGTGATGACCACATCGCGATTGTGCAGCTGCCGGGCGAAATACGCGGCGCTGCAGCCGGCCAATCCGGCGCCCACCACCAGGAAGTCCACCTCGCGTTCTTGCTGTTGGGCCCGCTGCCAATGGGATACGGTCATGTCGGCCTCTCGCTCGTGATAAGGACGGGTCACCTTGATAATAGACGGCTATCGCGGATTGTCAATTCGGCGGCTGCTGCCGGTTGGGGCTGCGCCAAAGCCCAGAGCAATCGCATCAAAATGCTAGTGACTGAAATGGCGCAAATTCGAACGGAAAATCAAACACAGAGTTCACAGAGAGCGCTGAGATAAGCAATACTGAAAGCTTACGTCATAAGTCAGGAGTGATTTTGAGAGATATTTGGAGTCATTTTGATGCATATTGCCGTATTCCAGTCCATCGACTGCTTTGAATAGTCGTCTAAACACCAAAATCTCTGTGCCCTCTGTGTTCTCTGTGGTTAAAATCTTTTGGATGCGATTGCCCAGCGCCATATCCGTAATGCTATGGGAGTCTGAGCGATAAGTTGTTACAATGTCCTCACTTGTATAGTTTCACATTCCCTATCTCGCGATTAACGGAGGACACCTATGATTACCGCGAAGAGAGTGATTATGTTCGTACTGCTTCTGCTGCTTGCGCTGCCGTTTTCGGCGGTCATGGCGCATGACGAATTGCCCGACCTCGAAGGCCGCGTGGTCACCGTGGCGGTCGAGAATGCCTATATGCCTTTCAACGTCATTGACGAGGAAACCGGCGAAGCGGTCGGCTGGGACTATGACACGCTGGGTATGATCTGCGAGCTGCTGAATTGCATGCCCGAATACATCGAAACCAGTTGGGAAGGCATGATCGTGGCCGTCTCCAACGGCGAATACGACATGGCGGCCGATGGCATCACCATCACCGAAGAGCGCGCCCAGATCGTCGATTACTCCATGGGTTACATCGACCTGTCGCAGAAGATGATGGTGCGCGTCGGCGAAGACCGTTTCGCCACGGTTGAGGACTTCGTGGCCGGCGATTTCATCATCGGCGTCCAAGTCGCCACGACCAACTTTGAAGCGGCGTCGGGTTTGGTATCCGAGGGTCGCATCGTGGCTTATGGCGAGTTTGGTTTCGCCGTGCAAGCGTTGATCAGCGGCGATGTCGATGCCGTCGTGATTGACGATGTGGCTGGGCAGGGTTACACCGGCTTGAACGCCGACTCTATCAAGCTGCTGCCGGAAGAGCTGACCAAAGAACAGTTGGGCTTCATCTACCCGCAGGGCTCGGACCTGGTCGAGCCGATCAACGCGGCGCTGGAAAGCATGATGGCCGACGGCTCGCTGCAAGCCATCAACGACAAGTGGTTCGGCGCTGATGCCGAAGAAGACGACATGATGCTGCCCGATCTTGATGGCCGCGTGGTCACCGTGGCGGTCGAGAATGCCTACATGCCCTTCAACGTCATTGACGAGGAGACCGGCGATGCGGTCGGCTGGGATTATGACACGCTGGGTATGATCTGCGAGCTGCTGAATTGCATGCCCGAATACATCGAGACCAGTTGGGAAGGCATGATCGTGGCCGTCTCCAACGGCGAGTACGACATGGCGGCTGATGGCATCACCATCACCGAAGAGCGCGCCCAGATCGTCGATTACTCGATTGGCTATATCGACCTGTCGCAGAAGTTTATGGTGCGCGTCGGCGAAGACCGCTTTGCCAACGTTGAAGAATTTGTCGCCGGCGACTTCATCATCGGCGTGCAAGTCGCCACGACGAATTACGAAGCGGCGTCGGGTTTAGTGTCGGAGGATCGCATCGCAGCCATGAGTGAATTCGGTTTCGCCGTGCAAGCGTTGATCAGCGGCGATGTCGATGCCGTCGTGATTGACGATGTGGCGGGGCAGGGTTACACCGGCTTGAACGCCGACTCTATCAAGCTGCTGCCGGATGAGCTGACGAAGGAGCAGCTCGGGTTTATCTACCCGAAGGGCTCGGACCTGGTCGAGCCGATCAACGCGGCGCTCGAAAGCATGATGGCCGACGGCTCGCTGCAAGCCATCAACGACAAGTGGTTCGGCACGGACGCCTAAGTGGACAGGCCGCAAGCCGAATCCGACATCTGAATGCAAAATTGGCTGGGACAGGGTTCGCCCTGTCCCCTTTTGTTTCGCTAAGGATTGATTATGTCATCGCAGCTGCCTGAGCCAGATCTAAATGAAATCATAGCCGAATCACGCGGGCGAGCCATGCGCTTCTCGCGGGTTTATACTTTCCCCTATTGGTTCTTGTTTCTGGTGCTGCTGGGCGTGCTGTTGGCGATCAGCATTCTGACCGATTCGGTCTATTCCAATATCTTTAATCAGCTGATCGAAGGCTTGGTCATGACGCTCTTCGTCAGCGCGTCGTCGTATCTATCCGCGCTCTGCGTGGCGGTTGTGGTCGGCATTATCCGCTCCAACCCGCCTGATCCGCCGCAATCCCGGCAGACCTTCAGACGGGCAGCGCTGCGCATCCTGCGTATAAGCGCCTACAACATTTGCACGGTCTACGTGAGCGTCATGCGCGGCATACCTATTCTGATCGTTCTGCTGGTCACGGCTTTTATCGTGGTGCCGGCCATGCGCGATATGCTCAACGATGTGCTGCTGGTGAACCTGCGCGACTTGATCGGCAATGCGGATATCCCCGACATAATCTGGCGCGGCAGCTCGCCCATGACAGCTATCGTGGCTCTAGGCGCGACTTACGGCGCCTATATGTCGGAGACGATTCGCGCCGGTATTCAGTCCATTCCCAAAGGCCAATTTGAAGCCGCCTATTCCGTGGGTATGACCTATTGGCAAACGATGCGTTCCATCGTCTTGCCGCAGGCTTTCCGTAATGTGCTGCCGCCGCTGGGCAACGACTTCGTGGCGATGATAAAGGACTCGTCCTTGCTGGCTTTCCTGGGCATCCGCGATGTAACGCAGATCGCCAAACTGTCATCGGGACGCTCGTTCCGCTACGTGGAAACCTACGCCGTGACCGCCTACATCTATTTGACGCTGGTGATCGCGGCTTCGACGCTGGTTAACTTGCTTGAAGACACTATCAATATCGAACGCGAGACACCGCGTTTGGTGCGGCAGCTGCAGAGTCTGCGCCCGGGCAAAAGCAAGCGCGAGGCCATTGTCGAGTCTTTCGATTAGCGGTTTTGCGCGCGAGTTCCCATGAGTAAAAGGAGTCTTACACGGCGCGGCGAATTGTCGAGGGAAGCGCGGGGTCAACTGCTAGCGCTCAGGCTGGACCCGCTCGTCAGCTTCGTCGAGGCCGGCGAGGATGTCGCTGTCTTCCGGCGCTTTGGCGCTGACTTCACCTAGCCGCTCGCGCGATTCTTTTTCGGCGCGGTCGATGGCGTCGGCTTGATCGAGATAGAGTGAATCATTGAAGTCGAAGCCCAGGTTCTGGCCGTGTAAATGCACCTCGTCCATGGCGTCGATCGTATCTTGCAGCTTGTCAATCTCGTCTTTGATCTCGACGCCCAGCCGCTGCCCGCGGATGCTGTTGGTGTCCTTGGTGCCTAACAAGGACATTTGCGCGTAGACCGTGCCCAGCGCCGACAGCGTACTTTCCAATTGGATCTCGGCGCGCTTGATGATGCTGGCGCTGGCTTCCAGGCTGACCAGCTGCCGCTGCAGCAATTTGAGCTGCTGAGCCAGGTCGTGGCGCATGGCTTCGTGTTTCTCCGTGGCGATGCGCGCTTTGACTTGTTCAATCTTGCGCGGCACCTGCTGCAAGTCGCGCGCGGCCAGGTCGTTGTTCTCGAAATAGTCGATGCGGTTCGCCAGGCTGTACATGTGGGCGATCCAGTCATTGATGCCGGCGATTAGATTGCGCTGGCGCGTCCGCATGGCGCCGCGAGAGGCGTCCACCAGCTTGAGCATATTGCGCCGATACTCGAAGGCGTCGCGCAGCCGCTCGCGCGAGACGCGGTTGCGGATATTGCGCAGATCGTATTCGCGCTCAAAGTCCTCCGCCAGGGCCTGCTCAGTCGCTTCCGGGTCAGTCAGCGTCGAGGCGACCAGCACAGTCTCCGCCAAGCCGCCTAGCACCAGCCAATACCAAGACTGCCACTCCATAAAGGGCAGGCTGACATCCTGTACAAAAATGAACAGGATGGCCGTGACCATCAGTGTGACAAGCGTCTCCCAACGCAGCAGCGCATTGGCGAATAGCGCGCCTATCACTTTCTGGCGAGCCTCACGGTCGACGGTCATGGCGGCTTTCAGCTCCTGCGGAAGTCGTCTGTGTTGTCAAACAATGGCGATCAGTTGTCGCCCAACAAGCGTTGACGGCGCTCTTCCAGCTGCAGCTCAACCTGGCCGATGCCCACCGTGTCTTCAATCTGGTCGGAGAGCTTGCGGCTGGCCAATTCGGCGCGCGCGTCTTCTTCGTCTATCTTGGAATAAATGGAATCCAGCAGGCTGTCGATTTCCTGGTCGCCTGAGGTATCGAGCTTGTCCATGGCTTTCAGGGTTTTGGTCATAACCTGCTTGGTTTCGGCCAGTTCCATCAAGGAGCGCATCTTCTCGCGTTCCTGCTTGACCGTAGTCAGGCGGCTCTCCAGCTTCAAGCGCATATTGAGCATGCTTTGGTACTGCTCTTCCTGGGATTGCCACTGCTCGTAATATTCCTGCGCCAATTCTTGCTTGGTATTCATCTCGGCTTGGGCGGCGGCGGCGAGGTCGTTTTTGCCCCGCAAAATCAAGGTATCAATGTCGCGGTCCAATTTGTCGGATTGATTGGAATATTCATCGTATTTGCGCTTGAGCGTGCGCACCGTTCCGCCGACGGTCGCGGCCGAGTCATCCAGCGCTTCCAAATTGCGTTCGACCTGGCGGATATACTCGTCCATAACTCTTAGCGAATTGGTTTCCAGCGCGCGGTCAATCATGCCGTGCATATTGGCGCTGAATAACGTGCGGACCTTCTGTAGGATAGATGGCATCTTCGGATTTTCCCCTTACTGAGTTTAGAATTGCCAACTGCGGATTGCAGCCAGTATAGCATAGTTGTAAATCGAATATCAAAGGCGCGTCGGCCGCGCCTATACAATTTACGAACAATTTACGCGACAGTTTCGGCCGCCGGCTACATCGGGTTTGCCATACGCTGTATCGCCAGCAAGTCGGACAGGATCGCGCTGCCGGTTTCCAGTTGGCCCGCGCCCGCGCCGATCAGCGTAACATCGCCCAGCAGATCCGTCTCAAGCGTGATGGCGTTGGCGGCGTCGGTGACGCTTGCCAGCGGGTCCGTGAGCGGCAGGCGCAGCGCTTTGATCGAGCCGCCGGTTGGCGTCGCTTGGGCGATCAGCTTGTAGCGCTCGCCGGCTGCAGCCGCGGCCGCCATGTCATCAGCGCTGATCCGCGTGATGCCGCTGACGTCCAGATCGGCCATGGTCAGGCTGCTGCCGAAAAGGGCGTTGGCCAATATCAATACTTTGCCAGCCGCATCCCAACCTTCGACATCCCCGCTGGGGTCGGTCTCGGCGTAACCCAGGGCTTGCGCCTGCGCCAGCGCCTCGGCGTAAGACAGGCCGCCTTCCATCTGCGTCAGCATGTAGTTGGTCGTGCCGTTTAAGATGCCGCGCGCCGAGCGAATCTCGCAGCCGGCCAGCGCCTCTTCCGCCAGCTGCATGGTCGGCGTGCCGGCCATCACCGTGGCTTCGTAGCGCAGCTGCAGGCCGCTTGCCCGCGCCGTCGCTCGCAGGTTGGCGTAATCCAGCGCGACGGGCCCCTTGTTAGCCAGCACCAGATGCAAACCCGCCTCCAGCGCTTGATGACAAATGGACAGCGCCGGCTGCGCGCTTTCCAGGTTGGTGGGGCTCGCTTCGACCAGTACATCAGCCCCGCCGGCGGCGATCATTTCGCTCGCTGACCAGCCGCGGCGCAATCCCGAAACCTCGGGATATTCTGTCAAGCTGCCGCTCTGCGCTGCCGCCAGCAGGCCGGCGCTGTCCAGCCCCTCAGCGTGAAAGAGCGAGCCTTTGCTGCCGGTGACGACGCCGACAATTTGCGCGGCGAATCCCTGCGCTTGCTTCAGTTGCGCCGATTTGTCGTGCAGGATTTGGGCCAGTCCCTGGCCCACCACGCCGAAGCCGATGAGGAGAAGTCTCATTGTCCAGTCCGTCTGAAATTATGCTGATGTCGGACGCTATGATACTCGCGCTGCCGCCGAGGGCTAGTGCCTTTTTCCCGACGCTTCGCTTCTAGCTAGAAGCCGCCAGCCGCGCGACAGCCGCCAGCGCTTTGTCGACGCTCTCTTGCGGACCCACGCCGATCTGCTGCTCAACCAGGATGCCAGCTTCATCGATGACCCAGTACGAGCGCGTGGCGGAAATTGGCAGCTTGATAATGTGGAACAAGTTGAAGCCCCAGGCATCCCATGCGTCCAGCATCTTGTGGTCGGGGTCGGCGAGCAAGTCATACTGCAATTGCTTGCGCTGCTTCCAGCCCGCCAGGGTCTCGACGCTGTCGGAGCTGACGCCGAGCACGACGGCGTTCTGCGCTTCGATCTGCGGGAAGACATCGCGGAAGGAGCAGGCTTGATTATTGCAGCCCATGGTGTTGGCTTTGGGAAAGGCGAAGATGATCACGCGCCGGCCGCGATAATCGCTGAGCCGCACAGCCTCCCCGTCTTGATTCAACAGTTCAAAGTCCGGCGCTGCTTGTCCAACTTGTGGCATCGTTTTCGCTCTCGTCTCACTAATCAGTAAAGCCAATATAGTAATGCAAATTTCACCAGAGCAACTATCTGTAGGGGAGACAGCCCGAAACCACGAGTTGCAGCGGAGCGGGCGACCAGATTGGTCGCCCCTACTAGTCTAGCTTTTTCGCATGACTAACTTATTTTACTTCTAGTCTACTTCATTATATCAGCCGCTGGCGAAGCGCTCAGCGACTCGCGATCCCGTGCTCGGCATCCTCTTCAAGCGCGACGCGCTGCCCTCCGGCGATATCGACGCGGCTGAGCAGGTAGCCGCCCAGCGCGAATAGCAGAATCAAACTCAGAATCGCCGGCCGGCTGCTGCCCAGGGCGATGCCGGCGAAAGCGAATATCAGCGGGCCGATGATCGAGGCGAATTTCTCCATGATGGCGTAAAAGCCGAAGAACTCCCCGCTTTTGGCTGTCGGGCACAAGCTGGCGTACAAGCTGCGGCTCAGCGCTTGGCTGCCGCCTTGCACCATCGCCACCATCAGCGCCAGCATCCAGAACTCCAGCGTGGCGTCCAGCACAAAACCCCAGCAGGCGACGATGCTGTAAACGAGCAGCGAGAGCAAGATGCTGCGGCGGGTGTCGAGCCAATTTGACAAGCCGACAAAGCGCGAGCGCAGCAGCCGCGCCAGCAACAGCGCCACAATCTCAAAGCCGAGGATGATAAGCGCGATGATCGGCAGGCTGCTTTGCCGGGCCGGCGCCAGCACCTCGATCTTTGAGATGGCGATGAGGCCGCCGCTTTCGCCCTCCGTCTGCCCGCCCGCGTTGATGACCTCCAGCGTATGCAAGCCGGCCGTGGCGATCTCGATGGTCGCGGTCTCCCCATAGCGCAGTGTCTCGCCGAAGGTGTCGACTAGCAGCAGGCCTCCGTCGCCATCGCTGAGCGCCTCGCCGTCGAGCACAAAGCCGATTGTGCCGCCGTCGGGCGACAGCCGGTAAGTCAGCTCCAAGGTCTTCCCGATAAAAGCGAAGGTCTGCGCCGCGTCCGGGTCAGCGCTGACGGCATAGCGCAGATCATCTGGCAGGCCGGTCAGCAAGGCGGTTAAGCCGCCCATGAATCCTTCGCCAATCAGTGCATCACCGGGCACAATCTCCGTCCGCCACTCGCCGCTCGCGGAGAAGGCGTCGCCGGTCAGCGTGTACTCGCCTGCGCCGACGAACTCGCCTTGCGTCACGTAGGGCGCTGGCGGGGCGCCGGTCACATTCGCGGGCAAGGTTTGCGCCAGCGTGATGCCCAGGATAGGCAGGGCGATGGCGTTGATCAGAATGAAAGCCAGATAAAAGGGCGCGCGCTGGTCATTATGCGCGGGCAGGCGTCCAAAGATGATGCTGAAGGGGATGCCGGCGAATTGCACCATCAAGATGGCCAGCACCAATTCTTCCAGCCCAAAGCCCAACTCGGCGCCGTAAATCGCCGCTACTGCAATGATGGTGCCGATGGCGTCGTTATAGATGAGGAAAGCGACCAGGTACTTGAATAGCTCGCGGTAGTGGCGGATGTTGCGGAAGGTCTGTCGCAGCCGCCGCAGGCTGACGCCCAGCGCATTTTCGCCGCGCTTCAAGGTGGCGGTCAACGCAGGCGGCTCGGGCACGCGCCGCAGAATCGGCAGCGAAAATAGCAGCCACCATAGGGCGACGCTGAGGAAGGACAAACGAATGCCGGCATTCTCTAACAAGCTGTCGGGGATGAAGTAGAACATCGCCACGTTGATCGCCAGCAGGATGCCGCCGCCCAAGTAACCCATGGCATAACCGCGCGAAGACACCCAGTCGCGGTCTTCCTGGCGCGCTACATGCGGCAGCAGCGCGTCATAAAAGACTATGGAGCCGCCAAAGCCGATGCGCCCCAGCACAAAAAACAGCGACGCCAGCAGCCAATCGCCCGTGCCGACGAATACCAGCAAACCCGTGCCCACCACTCCCGCGCCGATGAAGATGGACAGAAATCGCTTCTTGCTGCGCATGACATCGGAAACGACGCCGAGGATGGGCGACAAGATGGCCAGCACAAATAGCGAAAAGCTGAGGGTCAGCGTCCAGTATGCCGTGGCGGTGGCTTCGCTGGGCAAGGCGCTGCCGGCCACCGTGCTGTAGTAGATGGGCAGCAGACTGGCTAAAATCGTGGTGGCGAAGGCCGAATTGGCCCAATCGTACATGGCCCAGGCCTTGATGCGCCGCCGGTAGGTCGCTTGTTCTCGAGCGCTTTCATCAGCCATCAGTTGCCACTTTTCGTCTCATCCGCCTGCGCTAAAGATACCTTGAAACCGCTCGCTCGGCACGGGCTGCCGGGCAATCGCATCAAAATATTTTCACCACAGATGCACAGAGAACACTGAGTATAAGTTTGTTCGGGGCAGAAATCCTCTAGAATCGACATACAAATGGGTGAAATGCTTATCACAGGGTTCAAGATTGAAGTGCAATTTCACAATATCTATAAATTATAGACTTTTCTCTGTGCTCTCTGTGTTTCTGTGGTTAGATTTTAGTTTGTATGATGATTATAGTTGCGCAGATTCATTTTGATGCGATTGCCCTGACGGCCTGTCGATCACAAATTGAAGCGCTTTGCAGCAGCATGTATACTGATTCGCTGGGAAAAGGCTTTCTGTCGCCGGCCCAACAGGCGCGAGACAAGGCCTACGCTCGACGACGAATAGGCGAGTATCGGCTCGTGATAAATTTCAGCAACCTGCGCCCAAGGTTTGACCCAGGACTGCTCCTGTGCCTGCTGCTGACGCTCTTCCTCGTAGTGCCGCTGGCGTTTGATCCGGGCTTGCCTTTGGGCGCGCAAATATCGCTGTCAAGCCCTGAAGGCGGGCTGCTTCTGCTGTGTTTTGCGCTTTGCAGCGGCGGGATGTATCTGTTCTGCAAGCGGCGCTGTGGCCCGCTGGGCGCGCTGATTGCCGGTCTCGTCTACGTCTATAGCCCAACGCTGATGGTTGACACGCCTTATGCTCGTGGCGCCTATAGCGAGTTGCTGGCGTTTGCGCTGTTTCCGCTGCTGCTCTGGCGCGTTGACGCCCTGCGCGACAAACCCAAGCCGGCGAGTTTTCTGCTGGTCTGCTTCCTGCAAGCCGCGCTGCTGCACAGCCGCCTGACGACTGCGCTGACATTGACCGGCATCATCTTGCCCTGGCTGCTCTTTGAGACGCTGATACAGCAATTCAACCGCGAAGCCGGCCAGATGCGCGCCCATTCCAGCGTCTTGGCTGGGCTGGCTATGCTGCTGGGCATTCTCGTTAGCGCAACGGTCTGGTTGCCTACCGCGCAAGCGTCTGCGCCCGCCCTTACAGCGTTCAGCGGCAGCTTCTTGACTCTGGAGGATCTGCTCTCCATGCCGCCGCTGCAAGATGCCGGCGCCGCGATCAACGGCTTGAGCGAACTGCCGAATCTGGGCTTGGCGCAATGGGGACTGGCCGGCTTGGGCGCGTTGGCGGCTCTGGCGCTTTACATCGGCGGTTATCGCACGCGGCACCCAAACGCCTTCCTCGGCACGGCTTTTTACGCGGGCCTCGCTTTCATCCTCATCGCAATGATGCAGCCGGCAGCGGCCGGGCTGTGGAGCGGCACGCCGTTCTTGCGGCAGCTGGGCGAGCCAGCGCGCCTGCTGGGGCCGTCCGCCGCTTGCCTGGCGCTTGTGGCGGGCATGAATGGCATTTGGCTGGCGCGCCTGAATAGCCGCTATCAAAGCAGCGCGATCGCGATACTCGTCGCCGCTCCCATCGTGACGGTCATCCCGCTGCTCTACGTACCCGGATGGCAGACTTTGTTGGAGACCGCGGTGGAGCCGCATGCCTTGACCTTGATCGCGGTCGGGGATATCAGCGCGCTCGTAGTGGCCGCGTGCCTGTTGCTAGCCCTAGCTATTTCCTGGCGCCTGCGAAATTGGCAGCTCAGGCCGCGACCCTACTGGACGACGCCGGCTCTGTCGCGGACGAGCGTCGTCGGCATTCTTCTGGGCGGGGCGATCGCGCTCTTGAGCCTGCTGATCACCTTTCGCGAAGGTATCGCCTGGATCAGTTCACCGCCGGGCCAAGCGCTGCCGGCTCAGGTTCAGCACAAGGTTTCGCTTGACGGCAACGTACAGCTGCTCGGCTACGATCTGAACGCGGATGTCCTTAGACCGGGCGACAGACTCGTCTTAAAAGCCTACTGGTACGCGCTCAAGCAACCGACCGACGCTTATTCCAGCTTCTTGCGCATGTCCGCCGCTGGAGCGCCACAAGTACAAGCCCAGAACTCGCAGCCTGGCAACGCGCCTTGGGGGCCCCAGGGCTACATCGTCGACCAATACGAATTGCGCTTGCCCGCGAATATGCCCGCCGGCGAATACGACTTGGTCATCGGCTTAGTAGTCTGTGAGCCGCTGCCGCTGGACGAATGCGCCGCTGACGAGAGTGTCGAAAACAGCGCGGCGACTGTTGGCAGCGCGGTCCTCACCACAATACAAGTGGAATCGCCCTAGTAGCCGCCATCGGGATCGGGATAGGCATGCCCGCCGCCATAGCTGAATGAGGGCGTCGGCGTGGCGCGGGGCGGCAGCGGCACATCGTAATCAATCGGCAGGGAGCTGATTACGGCTTCCGTCTGCAGCGTAAACAGCGCCATCCAGCCGATATCGCCATCGGCGTCCACCTGCACCCAGGGGCTGTAGGGGCTGCGCGCCAGCAGGCGTACCTCCATGCCGGAGGGCAGGGTGCGCTTGACGCGAAAGGCGGTATCGGGCGCCTCGCGCAAGTTGCCGCCGCGCGGCACGTCCACCACGGCTCGGTAGCCATTAGCCCCGTAGCGCTGCGGTGGTTCCGGCGTCTCATCGTAGACCTTGTGAAGCGGCCCATGACGCCCCGCCAGCAGCTCGGCGCTCATCCAGCCGGTTTCGCCATTGCCGAAGCGGATGTGCAGCCACTCGCGATCGCTGCTGGCGCCCAGGATGCTCATGGTCTCGCCGGCGGGTACTTGAAAGAGCAAACGCGAATTGATATCGGGCGCCACGCGCATATTCACGCCGCCTTGCGTCTGCGCGTAACCCGGCTGCGGAATCGCCACCGGGCGATCGAAGAGCAGAATCGGCAAGTGCTCTATCAATTCGTATTCGAGCAAGACCGGCTGGCCCGGCATCTGCGCCGGTTTGCTCCAGTCGCCCGGCGAGTAGCGCAGATTGAGTTGCTCGCCGACATTCAGCGTCGCCGTTTGCCCAAAAGCGACCAAAATAACCTGGCCTTCGATGACGATGAATTTGGTGGTATCGGCTTGTGTCAGGGCGATCAACGTGCCGTTGATTTCTGTGGCGACGCCGTTGATGAAGACGCGGGCGCCTTGGCCGTACAAGCCTTGAACCACCAACGCGCCGACCGGCGGCAGCGTATGGCAGTCAGCCACGGCCGGGCCGCTTTCGATGGTGATGGAGCGCCAGCGCGCCAGGCCGATTTCGGTCGATACGCGGTTGCTGATATTGAGGTTGCCCAAGATCAGGGCGTCCATCAAGATGTCCTTCTCCAGCCGCAGCCATAGCAGGCCGCCGCCTTTGGCCGCCGACAGCGGCGGGCTGTGCAGGCGGTCGATCTGGTCCGCCTCGGCCAGGGCGGTTTCGCTGAGCGCGTCGCTGGCCGGCTCGACTAGCGGCGGCAACCCGCCATTGCAGAAGAAGCCGGTCGGCCCCGCCAGGCATTGATCGCTGGCGGCGGTATAATGTTCGGTCAGCGCAGCCGTACAACTCTCGGCGGTGATGGGCGCGCCCTCAGGTGCGGCGATTGAACCTGGCGTGGCCGTGGGCGGGAAGCGAACCAGCGTCGGCACGCGCGTCGGTACCGGCGTCAGCGTCACGTAGACGATGTCGTAGGTCGGCTGCTGTTTTGCGGCGGCAATATCTTGCGCCGCGTCGCCAGCCCGGCAGGCGGACAGCAATAGGCAAAAGAGCAGCGCCCGCGCCATTTGAGCTTTCATAGGGGATCGCCCAACTCAGTACAGATTATCAGTCACCGCCATCATACCTGAATTGTGGCGGGCCCCGCGGCGGCCGGCGAAGAGGCGCAGGGCAATGATTGGCTTAACGTCAGCCAGCCCGGCTTCAGGCCCGTTCCAGAAATTTCAGCGCCTTTTCGATGCTCTTCTTGGGGCTGATTTTGAGTTGCGCGTCGAGCACCATGCCGTCTTCGCCGATAATCCAGTGAGAGCGGATCACGCCCCAGTATTTCTTGCCATACATTGACCTCTCGCCCCAGGCGTCCCAAGCTTCCAGCACCTCATGCTGCGGGTCGGAAAGCAGGTCATAACCCAGCGACTCGGCGTCGATCCACTTGGCCAGGGCAGCCGGTTCGTCCGGGCTCAGCCCCAGCACGACGGCATCGGCGCTATCGATCTTGGCGAAATTGTCGCGGAAGCCGCAGGCTTGTGTCGTGCAGCCGGAGGTGCCGGCTTTGGGGTAGGCGAAGAGCAATACTTTCTTGCCGCGATAATCACTCAGCTTGACCGGCTTGCCCTGCTGGTTGAGCAGTTCAAAGTCGGGCGCCATCTCTCCGGTTTGGGGCATATTGGTCTCCTTGCCGCCTTCGGGCAACGATTACATCATTTGGGCGGATTGTAGCGCATCACGCTGGATTAGGGCACGGGTGATTCAATGGCAGGCAGGGCAATCGCATCAAATTATTTTCAACACAGAGAGCGCAGAGGACACAGAGTTTTAGGAGTTTAGACGACTATTCTACTAATCCAGCGGCCTGGAATAGGCAACGGTCACTAGCGAACTGTGAATCGTCACCACAAATCACAGTTCAAATAAGAAATGTACACATATTTTTTCTTTGTGCTCTCTGCGCCCTCTGTGGTTGATTTTCAGTTTAGATTCCCACGTTTTCAGCCGGTATCATTCTGATGCGATTGCCCTGCAATGGCACGCGGCTCGCTGTTTATCAGCCGACGGGCGAGGTCGATGCCCAGCCATAATGTAGCGGTGGCTTGCGCCGGCATCATCAGATGCAGGTCGGCCGGGAAATGCGACAAGAAGGCCGCGTCGTCCTGGATGGGCGCGGCAACCACGCTACCGCGCAGCGTCTCCTCGGCGGTCATCAGCGGCATATCGCTGTCGGGCGCCGTGACGCGCAGGTACCAGGCCGGGTCGTGGATCAGCAGCAGGGTGCTGATTTCGGGCCGCAAGGTCAGCAAGTTGAGGATGACGCCGCTGGCGCAAAGTTGCGCGCCGCCGGCATCCAGCAAGCTCAAGAGATAGCGCAGCGCCGGGTGATCGGCGAAGAAATCCCAGCGCGCCGGGGCAAGCTGCTCGGGCATAGCGAATAGCTCCTCCAGCACTTCGCGCAGCACCTGATGCTTGACGCTCCACTCGCGCGCGTCCTTGAAGCCGGCGGTCGTAGGCCCAAACATCATCGCCGGCAGCACGTGAAACATGCCGCTGTCAAACGCCGTGGCTTCCGAGCGCCTGGCCAGCAGCGCTTTGTACTGGCCCGCGTCGTTGAATACGGTCAGAGTGCCAATGCCGATGGCCGCGCTGCGTTTGGTCCCGCGCCGCAAAGCCTCGGCAGGCTGCACGCCCCGGTGGTAAGTGGCGCGAGACGGCGCCCGCATCCAGCCCTCAGCCACGGCAGCGCGCAGTTCACGCTCCAGGGCGGCGCAGGTCGCCAGCATATCGTAGTAGCGTCCCAGCCCGCCGCGCAGCTTGAGCGGTTTCTCGCGCAATGACTGGAGCGTGAAAGTGGGCCCATTGTGCAGCGTGGGCTTGCTGTTCTGCAAATCGTGCAGATAACTGTAATCATAGACGCCGAAGTCGCGCGCTTCCGCAGTGGGCGGCGTCGAATCGAGCAGGCTGTCCACATCGTGAACCTGGTGGGCGGCCGGGTAATACACCGTGGCCGGATGCTCAATACCGGCGCGGGCGTAGGGACGGCATTGATACAGATGCTGCAGGTAATCGGTCATGTTTTTGTAGTCGCGATTGTCGAGTGGCATTGATGACTCCGATACCATTTCCTTGTTACTTGATAAGCTGGAGCATGCCTGCATTTTGAACACTTTAATTTTGGAAGGAGCGCTGAAGAGTCAAGTGCATAAATCCTGCAATATTCGAAATTGATCAATCATGCGTGACCGACCAGAAACTACCCCCGCCGCTCGGACACCCTTTCCGCCAGCGCCATCAAGCCGTCGGCGATGAGCGCCTGTAGCAGCAGCAGCGCCGCCATGCCCGGCCCGATGAAAGCGCCCGCCGGAATCCCCCGCCATACCGCGCTCACTTGCGCCAGCAGCAGGCCCCAATCGCCGTAGCTGCTGTAAGCCAAAACAAGCAGATACTGCGCAGCGTCCGACATGATCAGCCGGCTCTGCAATATACCGGTGACGCCGGCTGACGCGGCCAGAATAAACGTCACAAACATCGCGGAAAACAGGACTTGCAGCAGCGCGCTATACAGGCGTTCCACAACCGCCACTGACAAAAGTAGGCCCAGCGCGGCGGCTGAGGCGATCATGGCCAGGGGCTGCGCCAGGCTCAGGGTCAGGCTCAGGGCGATCAAGAGCATGCCTGCGCGCCAGTCGCTCAAAGCCGGCGTGGCCTCGGCGCCCAGCATTTTGACATAGTGCCCGCCAAAAGCCGTCAGATCAAGCAATGTTCCCAGCGCCAACAGCAGCCGCAGCAGCAGAATAAGGGCGATCGGCGCGCGCAGGCGATACATGATGCCCAACCAGCGGGCGCGCAATGCCAGGCTGGCGCCGGTTTCCGTCACGCGCAGATTGTCCCAGGTCTTGCGGCTGCGCTCGCCGTCGACTGAAGCAGCGCCCTGCGCCAGCGCCAGCATCAAGGTGATCATTTGCAGCGCCAGCGCCGGGAAATACACACTCTGCCAAAGCCGGGCGGAAAGATTGCCCCCGTCAGTCACTCCTAAGGCCGAGGCATAGATGGCGGCGGCAAACCCAAGCAGCAGGATCAGCGCCGTAAACTGCAGCGCGAAGTTGCCGCTGGCCGGGCGCCCGAGCTCATATTGCAGCAGCGGATTTCCCGCCAGCAGTCGCTCCGGGCCCGGCAGCAGGTTGCGCAGCCGGCTAATCATCGAGCGCCGCCAGTTCGCCGATGGTCGCTTCCAGAGCATCGAGTTCGGCTTGGCAGTCGCCACTCGCCAACTCCACCGTGCGGTTGCCGCGAATATAGTGGACGCAGGTTAGAGGCAGGCGCTGCAATCCCAGTTTTTCGCTCACGGCCGCGGCGTAAACGCCCAGCTGCAGCAGATAACGCCGGGCATGCGCTTCGTAGGCGTCGCCGATTACCTGGCTGGTTTTGTAATCGATGATAAGCCACTCGTTGTCCGGCAGCTGCAGCAGCACATCCATGACGCCGTGAATCACGCGTTTGTCGCTGCGGAACAGAAAGGGCAGCTCAGTGTGGACCGCGCGATTTTCCCCGCGCGCGCTGCGGATCCAGCGGCAGACATCACTAAGCGCGTAAATCTCGAGCAAGCTGCGGACTTCACTCGCGATGGCGGCCACCAAGTCCGGATTGGTCAGCCCCTTCTCCCAGGCCACCGACCGGATCATGGCATCGCTGCCGGGCTTATCGGGCGCAAAGCCGCCGTAACGCAGCAGCTCGTGCACAATCTCGCCGATTAGAGCTGGGGACGCCCGATTGCCATCGCTAAGGGCTGCGCCCGCATCCGGCGGCAAACCCAGGATGGCGTCCGCGCGAAAACGCTGCCCGGATGTTTGTCGTTGCCGCTCGCTTAAGCCGTGACGAAATGCGCCCAGCTGCGCGATCTGCGTGGCGGTGATGTGGCTTAAGCTCGGCGCGGGCGCCTGCGGCAGCGGCTCAAGCAGCGGCGGCTGAAGCGGCGGAAAGTCGCGCGGGTCCGCTGCAAAGTCCCACAAGTCGTCGGCGGTATTAGCCGCCTGATAGAGCAGATCCAGCGGGGGTGGCGCCGGCGGCATCGTGACCGCAAGCGGCCAGCCCGCGAATTGGCAAGTCTGCTGTGGCAGGCGCTCTATTTCTTCAAGCTCCAGCGCATCCAGCAGTTGCCGCAGCCAGCCCCTCGCCGTCCATTGACCTTCTTTGGTTAGCGTAACCTGCCCGCTGATGAGCAGATAATCTTGCGCGCGGGTCGCCGCTACATAGAGCAGGCGCTTGCGCTCGGCGGCTTCTTTGAGCGACTGCAAGCGGGCATTGCGCTGATGTGCGAAGCCCTGCTGATATTCGTTGGTGGCGGCGTCGTAGAGTTGGCAACTCAGCCCATGTTCGCGGTCGGCCAGCAGCAATGGGGCGTTGCCACCGCCACGCTCCCAGGAGGCGTCCGCCAAGACCACCAATGGGAACTCCAAGCCCTTGCTGGCGTGCGCGGTCATCAGCCGCAGGGCGTTGCCCGCTTCCAGCAAAGCTTCGCCTTCGCGGACTTCGCGCGCCGTCAGATCATCCAGGTACTGGGTGAACTTGCCCAGCGTGATCTTGCCGCTGGCTTCCGCCAGTTGCAGCAGCTTCTCGATGTTGCCGCGCCGCCGCGCGCCATCGGGCAGGCCGGTCAGGATGGCCAGGGTGTTGGTCTTGTCCAGCGCCAGCCGCAGCAACTCGGATATGGTGATTCGCCCCGAAAGTCGGCGCAACTCGGTCAACACGTCCAGGGCATAGCGCAGTTCCTGACTGTCGCTTTCGACCATGCCAGGCACGGGCTGTTCCGCGGCGATATGCAGGGCCCGCCACAGCGCCAGCCTGTCACCGTCTTCGTCATCGTCGCGGAGCAGGCGCAGGGCGAAGAGCAGATCATCGCTGAAGGCGAATAGCGGCGAGCGCAAAGCCGACGCCAGCGACAGATCATCGGCCGGATTGTGCAGGAAGCGCAGCAAGTCCAGCATATCCCAGACTTCCTGCCGGTCATAATAGCCGCGTCCGGCCACAGTCAGGTAGGGGATCTCTTGCGACTTGAATACCTCTTCGTAGAGCGTGACATTAGACATCGACTGGAAGAGCAGGGTGACATCTCGATAGTTGATGCCGCGCCAAGACCGGCTGTCTTTGTCGTAAACGGGACGCGCCTCGGCAATCATGGCTTTGATGCGGCTGGCGATCTCGAAGGCTTCCCAGCGGCGCATATCTTCGGCTGAATAGCGAATTTTCCGGCCATTCTTCCCGCGCAGGTATTCTCCCGCTTCATCACGCTGGTGAAAATCAAGCAGCTGCAGCTCGATGGCTGGCGCGGCCGGCGAGTCGGCGCGGAAAGCGCGCATCGGCCGGTCAAAGGCGACCTCGTAGGCTTGCGCCGGGCTGTCGTCGTCTGGGACCAGGATGCGCGCAAACAGTACATTAAACTGCTCGACCAGCGCGCGGTGGCTGCGGAAGGAGGTCGACAGCGGCAATTCGCGGCAGGCATCCAGCTGGCAGATTCGCGCCCGTACCTGGTTGAAGACGCTGACATCGGCGCCGCGAAATTGGTAGATGCTCTGCTTGGCATCGCCCACGGCGAAGAGCGTTCCGCCGCAATGCACGTCGGCCAGCGACTGGATGATCTGCCATTGCGCCGCGTTGGTATCTTGGAATTCGTCCACCAGCAGGTGCTTGAATTCGGCGCCGCGATAGCGCTCGCGCGCGGAAGGGTCACGCAGCAATTCGGCGGAAAGGCGCTCCAAGTCATCAAAGTCGAGCCGGGCGTCGGCTGCTTTGCGCTGACGGTAGGCCCGGCGCGCAAGGCTCATAAGCTCGCGCCACAGCGGCAGCACGACCGCGGTCTGACGGTCCAGCTCGCCCGGGGGATCGCCAACTGCGTTCAGCCCCTGCTTGACGCGGTCGCACAGATTGTTCAGAGCCTGCGCAACATCTCCTTTCGCTTCTTTGCTGCCCCAGACATCACCCTTGCCTTTGTTGCCCGCTTTGCCACTGCTGACCAAGCTTTGCAGCAATTCAGAGATTTTCGCAGCTTCCATGTCGTCCGCGTCGAGGTCCCGCAGGCTGTCGAGGTAGTCTCGCGCCAGGTTCGCCAGCTTGTCGTCCACCGGCGGGACGTCGATTGCCCTAACCGCGGCGACCTGTTCCGAATCGAGCAAGCGCCGACGCTCTTCACGGATTAACTCCGCCCATTGCTCCGTCCACAGTTGGATAAGCGCTTCCGCATCCAGCGCAAACTCCGGATAGTCGCCATTGACCAAGTTCATCCGCCGCAGCGTTTCGTCGATTCGATAGGCGTCGTAAATGGCGAAGAGCCGGGCTGCCGGGGGCTCAAGCGCCGCCAAGACATCAGCCACAACCTCGTCCAGCAAGATGGCGGCTTCGGTTTCGTCCAGCACCTCGAACTTGGGGTCGACGCCGGCTTGGGCCGCGTTGGCGCGCAGGATGTCGGCGCAAAGCCCGTGTATGGTGTCTATGCGCGCGCTGTCCATCTGCGCCAGGTGCAGCGCCCAGGGCTCGCCATCCGCCGCTTGCGCCCGCTGCTCCAGCTCAAGCCGCAGCCGCTGACGCATTTCGAAGGCGGCTTCACGCGTGAAGGTGATGGCCACCAGCGCGCCGATGGGCCAGTCGGGGTGAGTCGCCAGCAACTGAATAAAGCGCTCCACCAGCACGCGCGTCTTGCCCGAGCCGGCGCCCGCCACCACTAGCAAATTCTTGTCCTGAATGTGAATGGCAGCGCGCTGTTCGGCGGTCGGGTCCATCTAGGCGTCCTCAGTCTTTTGCGCCGTCTTGTAGCGGCCGCTGACTTGTCGGCGGCATAAGCGCGAAAACTCGCAGTAGCGGGCGCATTTGTCGTTTTCCAGCTTGCTGGCATGCGCCGGGAATTGCCCCGCGCGCCCTTGCCGCAGATTTTGAGCAATATGCGCTTTCGCGGCTTCAACCGCGGCGATGTCGTCTTCGTCGTCAGCCGCGAAGATGCCGCTCGCTTTGAGATCGCGCACATGCCAGAACAGCCCGCCGGCCACCTCATCTGGGCTGCCCTCAGCGTCAAGCGCCTGCGACAGGGCTTGCGTATAGATCATCATTTGAAAGTCGCGACCGTCTTCCATCTCGGCGCGGTTAATCTTGGTGGAGCCGCTTTTGTAGTCAACCACAATGAGCCGCTCGTCAGCCCGGTCAATGCGGTCGATGAAGCCGTTCACGCGCAGAGGCGCCATGCCCCCGGGCATGTCGATTGAAACCTCGCTGAAGTAGCGCTCCAGTTGCTCGACGCGGCGCGTACCGCCAAACTTATTTAGCGGGCTTTTCGCCGAAAAGTCCTTACGAATCAGCGCTTTGAGCCGCGTGACCAGAATCGCTTGCTCCTGCTGCCAAGTGGCTGTCGCGCGGAACTTGAGATCAGCCGGCGCTTGCCGTAAAACCTCAGACGAAACCTCCGCGAAGATTTGCAGGGCCTCGTCGAGATTCTTTTCGCTGACATCCAGCTCGCGCTCGGCAATGCGCTTATAGGTCTGCTCCAGGATGCTGTGGTTGAGCGACCCCAGCTGCAGGGCGTCGACGCCGGCTTCGGGCTCGGCCGTTTCTTCCAGCCGCAAAAGACGCTTGGCGAAGTAGCGAAAGCCGCACAAGCCGTAGTCTTTGAGGCGCGAGGCGCTCCAGACCTGTTCCGCGCCCAGCAGCCGCGCCGTCTGCGCCAGCAGCTCAGGCCGGGACAGCAGGCCGCTGTAGTGGTCGTAGGGCGCATTGGACAAGCGTCTCAGCTCGATGCCGCGGCGACGCTCTAGCCGGCGCCAGTTTGCGGCATGACGGGTTTGTGCCAATAGCCAATTCCTTGCTCGCAGAGCCGTTTCGCCGTCGGCGGCGTCCGGCTGGTTGAGTTGGTCGGCCAGCGCCAGCATCAGCTCTGCGCTGTTGGCGGCTTCAGCCGGCTCGATCACGGCGCCAACCGGTCGCGTTTCCAGCGGCAGATCTTCGAAGACTTCTGCGACCGCCCGCCACAGATGGCTCTCGATCCAGACGCGCCCGGTTTGAAATGTCGGCCGCGACAGGGTCAGGCTGCGGCGCGGAAGGCTGATTAATTCGTAGAAGAGGCCGCGGTCGTCAATGCGCTCGGCCCGCGTTTCCAGCCGAACGCCCCGCTGCTGTAATTGCTCGCGTTCGGAATCCAGGTAGAGCGGGTCTTCGCTGGCTTCGGCCGGGAATACGCCCTCCGCCAAGCCCGGAATGAAGACATGCGCGTGGGGCAAGCCGCGCGCTTCGCTGGCGGTGGTCACCAGCACCTGGCCTTGTCGCGATTGCCCGGGGCTCTGATGGGAATGTGTCTGCAAAGCGTGGGTCAAATCGGCGCGGAATCGCCGCCATGCAATCGGCTGATGCTGCTGAAATGTGGTGCGCAGGACGGCATCGCTGGCGAGCATATCGCGCATGATGCGTTTTAAGCCCTTGAGCGCGTTGATGTCGCGCTGGACAATAGCCGGGTTGTCGCGATGGTGCTCCCAGGCGCGGATGATGATATTCAGCGAGTTGGCGCTGCTCTCGGTTTCCGCGGCGCTCTGCGGGTCGGCGCCTAGCAAATCCGCCAGCCAACGAATGTACTCGGGCAGGCGGGCGCTATCAGGCGGGCTGACAGCGCGGATAAACGCCCTCAGCGTCGTCGCCAGCCCCTCAGCTTGCCCAGCGCTTAAGGCGGTCCATTTGACTTCGTCGCTGGCTTCGTTGCTGGTATCGTCGCTGCGCTGCTGCGCCAGGCTGACGATCTCCAGCCAGTCGCCTTCGCCCCCGCCCAAGAATTGCTGCTCCTGGCTGATTCTGTCCAGCAGGTCGATCTGCTCCAGCGACAAGCCCGAATCGATATAGGGCGAGCGCAGCGCATCCAGCAGGTCGCGGCGGCGGAAGCGCGGCGCCAGGCTTATCAGGTCGAGCAGGGCGGCGATCACGGGCGCGCGATGGTGGGCGCCTTCGTATTGCAGCAGCAGCGGCAGCTTGTATTCCTCGCGGCCCGTCTCAAAGTAAGTGGCGTAGCGTTCCCAATCGCGCAGGGCAATCAGGATGTCATCGGCACGCGCGCCGCGGAGCAGCAGCCGCTTGACGCTGCGCAAGACGGCTTTGACCTCGTCAGCCGGGTCGGGCAGGGCGATCAGCCTGATAGCCTCGCCGCTGCGCCGGGAGGGCAGGCCGCGGAATAATTTGGCGCTCAACTCCTGCAGATCCGGCGGGCGACTGTCGGCAGCCGCTTCGACCTCTCGCTGTCTCAGTTCGACGCCGGCGGCGGCAAACGCGCTTTCCAGCCCTTGGCGCGCCAGCATACTGCGGCGGGGCAGGCGGCTTGTGTCCTCGCCTGCGAGCGATGTCAGCGTGATATGGACCGGCATTCGCGAGCGCGACAGCTCGGCCAGCAGCTGCGCCTGCACCGGCGTGAATTGATCGTAGCCGTCCACCAGCAGCAGATCGACATCGGCGCTGAGGTCGCGGCGCTTCTGCAGAGTGGCCAGTGCCAGCCAGCCTTCGCCTTCGACATCGGCCAGGTCGCTCTGGCGCAAGCTGTCTTGGTAGCGGCGGTAGATGGCGGCGATCTCGCGGTCTTTTTCGCTGCGCGCGGCGGCGGCGAAATCAGCCACATCGACGCGGCTCTGCTTAAGCTCGTCGATCAGCTCTGTCATGATCGTCACAAAACCGCGCGTCGTGGCGATGCGCTGGAAGAAACTCAGTTCCCCAGCCGCCAGCATATCCGCCAGCAGTTGGCGCAGCAGATTGTGGCGCGTCAGCCGGTCCAGCCGCCGCACGGGCGTTGCGGCGATCTTGAGCAGGCGCGCATTCAGCGAATAGAAGTTGAAGAATTCGATATTAAAGTAGACGCTTTGGCTGCTGTCGGTCTCAATCAGGACTTGACGAAAACTCAATTCCTGCCGCCGCGTGGCCAGCAAGACCCAGATCTTGGGCAGCGCGCCGCCGCGTACCAGCATCAATTGGCGCAGCAGCCTGATGGCTTGCTCGGTTTTGTCGCGCCCGACTGGCGCCAGGTGCAGGGTTGCGGTCACGGTCGGCTCCAGGGCAATCGCTTCAAATATTTTATCCACATAGAACACAGAGGGCACAGAGATTTAGGTGTTTAGACGACTTTTCAAAGCAGTCGATGGACTGGAGTACGGCAAGAAGCATCAAAATGCCTGCATATATTCCTCAAAATCATTCCTGACTTATGACGCAAGCATCCATTATTGCTTTTCTCGGCGCTCTCTGTGAACTCTGTGTTTGATTTTCCCTTCGAATTTGCGCCATTTCAGTCACTACCATTTTGATGCGACTGCCCTGCGGTCGGCTCCTAGTGATACAGCAGGTTGACAACTTCTTGCACGGTCTGCGCTGGCAGCCGCTCTTCGGCGAAATAGGTCTCGTTCAAATCGGCGATGAGCCGGCTGGCGTGGACCACCGGCAGTGCCGGCTGCTGCAATTTCAGTTGGACTTCGGGCGCGTCTCGCATGAAGACGACCGCGGCATAGAGCGGTATCTGCGCCAGCTCGTAATCTTGCAGGTGCGCCTTGAGCTTGATAGCCGCGCCCGCAGCCTCGCGCGTGGGGTTCCAGCGCATGGGGCGCCACTTGCCGGTGCGCCGCCGCCGCAGCCATTGGCCGCCTTCATTGAAGAAATGACCCCGCCGCCGAGTGATGCGCAGCGCCAGCACACCGTGTTGGCTGACCAGCGCCGCGTCCACGTAGCCGGTTGTGCGCTTGCTGATGTTGCGGATGAAGACGTAACGCTGATCCAACTGAGCAGCCAGCTGCTCGCCTAATTCGTAGGCGGTGCTATTGTCCCTGCGCCAGGTGACCGCCCGCAGCGCCATCAGCAGCGACCCCAGGCCGAAGGCCGCGCCGATCAGCATCAGCGACTTGCGCGTCAAATCATAGCTGTCGTAGCCGCGATTGAAGGGCACCACCAAGGTGAAAACGTGCATGGCGATGCCGGCCACCACCAACGCGGCGCCCAGCAGAAATACCAGCGCCGCCACGACCTGCAAATCGCGGGAGCGTCGGGTTAAGCTGCGTGTGGGGGCGACATTTTGCATCGGCAACTGCTCGCGACTCGTATTTGGCGCCAACTCTTCTACGATGATAGCCTATCTAAGGGTGCTTGCAATCTGCGCCCGCTGCAGTCTGCGGCGGAGTGCGACCTTGACTATAATCAAGCGGTAGAGCGCCGCGCGGCTGGGCAGACTGGAGCGTATGCGCGGCAGCGATTTATGCTGGTTATAGTCGTACCAGCGACTGAATCGAGCCAAGATGAACGAAGCGCCAAGCCAAACCGATGGAGAACTTAACGCCGGATTAGGCGAGGTTCACCGCTTTGGCAGCGCCAGCGAGTCGCTTTTTCGGCGGCTCTATCGCGGGCTGAACCGGCGCGGGCAGCTGGAAGAAGACTTGCAGCGGCAGCGAGCGCTAGCCGGGCAGCAATCCGCGCGGAACGAAAGCCTGCAGCGTCGTTATCAGCAGCTGCAGCGCGATCACAGCCGGCGCGCCAGCGAGTTGGAGCGGCTGCAAGCGGTGCTGGGCAGCCTGGACGAAGGCATCATCACCCAAGATCCCAACGGCAAAGTCACCATGATGAATCAGGCGGCGGAAGCCATGCTGGGCGGCAAGAAGGCTTTCTGGGACAGCGCGCTGGGCACGCTGTTTGAGCGCTACCGCAATGTGCTTGAGACCCGCGCCGAGCTGACGCCGCTGGGCGAGTCGGACGAGATGCCGCTTAACAACCGCATCGTACAGGCGCAGCTGATTGCGGTCGGCGACGAGAATCGGCAGCGCATCGGCACCGTCATCATCTTGCGTGATGTCACCTATGACGCGCTGGCTGAGCGGCTCAAAGACGGCTTCGTTCGGCACATCGCTGAAGAAATCGATAAGCCCGTCAACGTCATCAAACTGGCGGCCGAATTACTCAGCGGGCAGCCGGAAGACAGCGCCGTCAACCAGCGGCTGCTGGAGAAGCTGCTCAACAATGTTGATATTCTGGATCAGCTGGCGCTGGAGCTGCACGATATCGGCCGCATGAAGGCCGGCAGCTTCGAGGTCAAACGCGAGCCGCTGTCGGCTGAGGGCGTCGTCTGGTCGGTGGTCAATGGCATCGGCGCCGATATCAGAAGCCGCGGCATCGACCTGCTGGTGATGACGCGCGACTTTTCCAGCGTGAAACTGCGCGGCGACGATACGCGTCTGCAGTGGGCGCTGGGGCATCTGGTTCTTAATGGCGCCGATTACAATCAGGAGGGCGGCTACGTAGCGCTGGCCGCTCGCAGCGAAACTCGCCAGGGCAAGCGCTTCGCCGTCATCAGCGTCAGCGACGACGGCAGCGGCATCAGCCCGGCTGACCTGCCGCATATCTTCGAGCGCTTCTACCGCGGCGCACAGGGCACAGGCGCGGGACCCACGCCAAGCCGGCTGGGGCAGGGGCTATACGTGGCCAAAGCCATCTGCGAAGCGCATGGCGGTTTCTTGCAAGCGGAGAGCCGCGAAGGCGTCGGCAGCATCTTTACCATGGGCCTGCCTGTTTTCCCGGGCGACGCGAGCGCGTAATGAATTCTGAACCTAACACACAGCAGCGGCGCTGATGCCCTACCTCATCGACGGGCATAATCTGATAGCGGCTCTGCCCGATATCCGGCTTGACGACCCCGATGACGAAGCCAAGCTGGTCATCAAGCTCAAAGGCTTCGTGGCGCGCAAACGGACCAAGTGCGTGGTCATTTTCGACGGCGGATTGCCCGGCGGCGCGTCGACTCTGTCGAGTCGCTCGGTCACGGTCATATTCGCCTCGGCGCAGCATAGCGACGCCGATGCCCTGCTGAAACGGCGCATGGGCAAAATACGCGCTGGCAGCGGCTGGACGGTGGTGTCGTCCGACCGCGAAGTGGCTGATTACGCCCGGGGCCGGCGCCTGCGGCAACTGTCGGCGCAAGAATTTGTGCGGGAATTGCAGCGCCCGGGCACGTCGCCCAATGCGGACGTCCAGGAAGAAAAGCCCCGGCCCTCCCAAGCGGACGTGGACGAATTCATGGGGCTTTTTGGCGCTGACGAAGCCGACGAATGAAAGCAGCGCCGCGGCGATTATTCCTTTACTTTGCCGCCGAGCGCGAGTATGATGAACTGGTATTCGGGGCGTGGCGCAGCCCGGTAGCGCGCACGGTTTGGGTCCGTGAGGCCCCCGGTTCAAATCCGGGCGCCCCGACTGCGCGGGTATGGTGTAACGGTAGCACTCCACCCTTCCAAGGTGTCAGTACGGGTTCGAATCCCGTTACCCGCTCTCACCCGCTCTCAGATCAAGGCGGCATCACGGGTCCATAGCTCAATGGTCAGAGCAGTCGGCTCATAACCGATTGGTTCCAGGTTCGAGTCCTGGTGGACCCACTCGCAAGCCAGCCGCCCGGCTGGATTACAGTCGCAGCGGGCTAAGGCCAACGGCGGTGCGACTTGATCTTATCGTAGGCTGATTGGACTTCTTTGAAGCGGCGCTCGGCTTCGGCGGTTTCGTGCGGGCTGACATCGGGATGGTATTGGCGCGCCAGCTTGCGGAAAGCCTCTTTCACCGCTGCCTGGCCCGCGCCCACTTCGATCTCCAGCGCCAGGTAAGCCGCGCTAATCTGCTCGGCAGCCGGCACATCCAGCGCCTGCGTCCCCCGCGTGCGATAGTGAAAACGCTGCTGCGCCCGCTCGTCGCTGATTTGACGCTTGAATTGCGGCGACGTGATGTCCCCGACCGCCCAGTTGCCGCGGATATTGGTTTGGTATTCGCGCCGCCGGACGGCAAGAGCATCCAGCGGAAAGTCGCGCGTATGCCAGACGGTGAAGATATTGCGCTGCGGCGTCTCGTCTATATTGACCTGGATCAAGCGCAGCTCGCCCTCGCGCCACTCGTATGCGTGGATGGCGCCCAGATTCAGCGCGCGCAGGTCGTCCTGCCAGGTTGGCAGCTTGCCGCAATAGCCATCATCGGGCAGCAGCGCCAGGTCAAGCAGAAACAGCGATCCGACACTGGAGTTGGTATTCTGCTTCAGGATGGCTTTGATGCCGCGCGACTTGGGCGCATTGCCGCAGAGGTAGATGTAGAGCCGGCTGTTCATCCAGGTCTCGACGGCGATGTCCGGCTCGTGATTGAGCGATGTCAGCGCGGCGGCCCGGCGCGTGCTGGCGAATTTGACATCCTGGATGTCGGCGAAGCGCAGCCGTATGGCTTGGGCGAGGGCGCTGGACACGAGTGACCTCTGGCTCAACGGGCGATGGCGCAATGATACGGCGCGAGCGTGGACTTTGTCAAACAGCAGGCAGGCCATTCGCATGCTACGAAATGTGTAGGCGGTCGCCCCAAATTGTCTTCCTTGCCAATGTTTGCCATGTCATCGACGGGCGAGCCAATGGCGCGCCCCTACAATAGTTTGTTTGATGAAAAATTCGCCATTTATGGATTTTGATGCGATTGTCCTGGTATCGCAGTGCCGGCTTTCCCTTGCAAGCGGCGCGAAATCGGGTATACTCGGGGTGGGTTTGGGGCCGTTAGCTCAACTGGCAGAGCGCCTCGTTGACGTCGAGGAGGTTACAGGTTCGAGTCCTGTACAGCCCACACAGACGAATGCACACTCCTGCGGGACCGGTCTTGCGCCGGTCTTTTTCTTTTGGAGCGCTCACATGATTCCGAATGTCTCAAAGGCTTCGACCGTGCTCATCCCTGCTTCCAGGGCTTGGCGGACTTTTTGCTCGCCGCGGGCTTTTTCCAGTGCGGCGCTGAAGGTCTCGACTTCGGCGCTGCGCGGCACGACGCAAACCCCGTCGACATCGCCGAAGACGATATCGCCCGGCTCGATGCGCACGCCAGCCATTTCAATCGGCAGGCCGTAATCGACGACTTTGCCGCGCGGACCCTGATCCTGGGCGTAGCCGCCGAAGGAAAAGACCGGGTAGTTCAGCTCGAGAATTTCGTTAGTATCGCGGCAGTACCCATTGACGACCGCGCCAGTTGCCCCCAGCATTCGCGCCCGCGTGCTCATCAAGCCGCCCCAAAGCGCGTAGCTCGGCGACGCGCCCGTGCAGATATAAACTTCGTCCGGCTTCAGCGCGTCCAGGGCATGGAAGAGCAAGCCAAAGGAATTGCTCGGCCCGTCAGCGCCAATGTCGGCGATATCAGCTTCCAGCACTGGCATGGCCCGGCCGATGATCACCATCGCCGAATCCAGCGGCTTGATCTGCGGTGGCAGAAATTGCCGCAGCAAACCTAGCTTGTCCATGACATCGCCGACGACCGCCGGGAATAATTCCTGCCGCGCCAGTTGAAACAGTTCTTCGTCAGATTTCCATAGCGCCATGCCTGCGGCTCCCTTGTGCATTTCCCAGTGAGCGATTGTAACCCGCTGCCCGTCGGCGCACAAACCGCGTTTGACGGAATGCAGTGAGTCGTTTCAGATAAATCTCAACAAAGTTGCTAGCGAGAAAATGAAGTATGCACGGAGAATTGTCTGCGAATTACAGCACTGCCTTTGTGTACTTTGTGCCTTTGTGTCTTCGTGATAAATGTACTTTAGAATTCGATGCCGGCGCGGGCTTTGATGCCGGCGTCGAAGGCGTGCTTGATCTTCACCATCTCGCTGACGGTATCGGCGTAGTCAATCAGGGCGGGCGGCGCGTTGCGTCCGGTGATCAGCAGGTGCTGCCGCTGCGGTTTGCGCGCTTTCAGCCAGTCGATGACGGCCTCCGCATTCAGCCAGCCGAAATCCATCAGGTAGGTGAACTCGTCCAGCACAACCAGATCGTATTCGTCGGACATGATAATCGCCTGCGCCTTTTCCCAGCCATGCAAAGCGCGTGCCTGCGTCTCGTCCAGGTCTTTGCTGGTCCAGGTCCAGCCGTCGCCGGTCTTGATCGGTTCCAGCCCCAGACGCTTCAGGGCGCGCACCTCGCCCCATTGCCCGCCCTCGTGCTTGAGGAATTGGATCAGCGCGACCTTTTTCTTGCGCCCCAGCATGCGCAGGATGACGCCGAAGGCCGAGGTCGACTTGCCGCGCCCAGCGCCGGTATTCACCAGCACCAGGCCGCGCTGTGATTGACGTTTGCTCATGTCGTTTCGCTCTCCAGCGCCCGCAGCGCCGCTTCAATCGTGTCATGCCGGCTGGTTTTGTCATTGATGCGCAGTTGCCAAGTCGAACCGCGGCCGTTTTGCTGATGAATAATTTCGATTTGCCCGGGCCGATCGTCGAGCGTGTAGCCGGCACGTGTCAGCGCCCGCCGCAGCCAGATGGCGTGCTCGCCGTCGCCGGGCGCAAAGACGCGCTGTCCCTGCGCCGCAGCCAGCGAGAAGCTGCCGAGCCGCTTATCAAAGTGGATGCCCTCAGCGCGAAAAGTAGCGCCCAGGCTGCCATCCAGCGCCAGGTCTTCGGGCGCTCCGGCTTTGATGCCCGCTTGGCTCATCAGCCACAGCCGGTCGCAGTTGCGCAGCGCCAGGTCGAGGTCGTGCGTGGAGACCAGGATGGCGAGACGGGTCGTCCCCGCTAGCTGCTTGAGCAGCGCCATGGTCTCAATCCGGCGCGGCAGATCGAGGAAGGCGGTTGGTTCGTCCAGCAGCATGATGTCGCTTTGCTGCGCCAGCGCCCGCGCGATCATCAGCTTCTGCCGCTGACCGTCGCTTAATTCGGCCACCGGCTGCCCCGCCAGCTCAGCGCCATTAACGGCGTCCAAAGCCCAGGCGATGATGTCGCGGTCCTCAGCAGTCAGCCGCCCCAGCCAGTCGGTGTGCGGGTGCCGCCCCAGCGCCACCAGCGCATAACCGGTCATGAGGCGGGGGCGGGGCGCGGCGGTTGATACCATACTGAGGCGGCGCGCCCGTTCCTGCGGCTTGAGGCGGGCGATGTCGCGCTGATCCAGCAGCACCTGGCCCCCCAGCGGCTGCTGCCAACCGCCCAGCGTGCGCAGCAAGGTTGACTTGCCGATGCCGTTGGGCCCCAGCAAGCCAAGCAATTCGCCCGGCCGCAGGCACAAGTCAAGCGCCTGTGCCAGCATGATATCGGGGCGGCCCCGGCGGCGATAACCGACAGCCAGGTCGCGGGCGCGCAGCGTCATTGCTTGCCTCGCACTTGGCGCAGCACGACCAGCATCACTACCGGAGCGCCCAGCAGCGCCGTCACCACATTGAGCGGCAGCACCAGATTATTGCCCGGCAGCTCGGCTATCAGCGCAGCGCAGAGCGCGACGCAAGCGCCGGTCAAGCAGGCGCCCGGCAGCAGCAGCCGATGATCGGAACTGCCCAGCAAGCCGCGAGCGAGATGCGGCACGGCGATGCCCAGAAAGGCGATGGGCCCGCAGAAGGCGGTCACCGCGCTGACCAGCAGGGCGGTCGCCAAGATTATGGCGAAGCGCGTCCGCTGCAGATGGATGCCCAGGCTGCGGGCGTAGTCTTCTCCCAGCAGCAGGGCGTTTAGCGGTTTAACCAGCGCGGCCGAAAGCAGCAAGCCGCTCAGCGTGAAGAGCGCCAGAATCGGCAATTGCGCCGCAGTGACGCCGCTGAATGAGCCGAATGTCCAATTGATATAGGCTTGAATGCGTTCCGGCAGGGCGAAGTAGAGCAGCAGGCTGACCATCGCGCCGACCAGATAGCCGAACATCAAGCCCAGCACCAGCAGAGTCACGCTGCTGCGCACGCGAACCGCCACCAGCAGCACCAAGGTCATCGAGATGGCCGCGCCGGCCCCGGCGGCCGCCGTCAGCAGCAGGTCGCCGGCCAAGCCCAAACCCGCCAGCAGCGCGCCCCCTGCCGCGCCCGCGCTCAAGACGACCAGAGCCACGCCCAGGCTGGCGCCGGAAGACACGCCCAGCACGAATGGCTCAGCCAGTGGATTGCGGAAGTAGGTCTGCATCAGCAAGCCGCTGACGCCCAGCGCCATGCCCGCCTGGGCCGCGGTCGCCGTCTTGGGCAGGCGGAATTTAAGGATGATATTCGTCCATGACTGATGATCCGCCTCGCCGCCCAGCAAGACCGTGACGATCTGCTCCAGTGGAATCGAGACGGAGCCCAGCGACAAGCTAAGCAGCAGCAAGAGCCCCAGCAGCGCCAGCAAGAGCAGCAGCCGCGCCGGCTTGCCTGCCAGTTGCGACATCTTATTCGCTCTCCGCCGTTTCCAGTTGATGATAGAAAGCGAATTCGTGATCCGGCAGCAAGCCTGGATGGAAGATGGCGAGCAAATCCGCCAGCACCAGATGCGGATTCGTCACGCCCCATTCGTAATAATTGTTGCCGCCGTTGGCATTTTCATCGCGGTTGTTATTCCAGATAGCGCCCGATTGGAAAGCCGCGAAGTCGCCAAAGCGGCTGTCCAGCGCCAGCAGGTCCGCGCCCGAATAAACGCCGAAGGTCTCGGTCAGCCAAATATCGGCATCCAGGCCGCCAGCGTAGACGACTTCAAAGCCGAGCGCCTGGCTGGTGGTCGATTCGACTTCCGCCAGCAGCAGATCGCCGCCGGCAGCGCGCGCCAGCTGGCCCACATAGGTATCCGCGCCGGGGATGAACCAAGCATCGGCATAACCCAGGAAGGTGTTGATGAGCACTGTTGGCCGCTCGACCGCGCTGACCGACGCCGCCAGTGCTTCCACCGCGGCGTATTCGGCTTCGATCTCGTCATAGAGCGCGTTGGCATCGGCCTCGCGGTTGTAGAAGAGCGCGGTGAACTTCAGCCATTCGGCCCGCCCCAGCGGTGACAGCTCGCGCCAACTGGCGTCCATCGCGGTGAAGATACCCGCCTCCAACAGCACCGGATGGGCATCGGTATCGGGGTTGAAGCCGTAAGCCAAGACCAGGTCGGGCTCCAGCTCCAGCACGCGCTCGATATTGATCTCGGCGCCGAAGCCGACTTCGCTGATCTCGCCCGCGGCGATTCTGTCCGTCACTTCGGCGGTGCTGATGTAGAAGCCGCTGTCGACGGCCGTCAGTTGATCCAGCAAGCCAAGTTGCGTCAGGGCGGGTAGCTGTGTCGTCGACAGCGTGATCAAGTCGCCTCCAGGCACGTCGATGAACTGTGTGCCGGCGGGGAAGTCAGCGGCGTCTGGCATGGGCGCGCCGCATTGCGTCAGCACGTATACGAAGCCGGGCGCGCCGTCAAAAGCGTCGCTGACCGTCACGACTTTGTAGTGATTGAAATACTCAACCGAGAAACGAACGGCGTCCTCCACGACGACTTTATCCGGGAAATAGTCGATAGCCGCGTCGTAGTCGCTGACGCAGCCGTCGGTGAGATTGGCGTCCAGCGCGCTGACGGGCAGCAAGCCGATAAGCAGTGTAGCGATCAACAGAAATGTGGATTTCATCATGTCCCTCCCAATTTGGACCAAGGAGGAAACGGGGACGGTACTCGCATTCCGCAAAAAAAAGCCCGCCGAGATGGGCGGGCACTGGTCGCTGGTACCATGCTCGTCTCCCTTTTGACGCGAAAGATGTACGAGCTAAGTCTCAGGCAGGCATTCGGACTTCTGACCTTGCGTCAGTTACCGCTGCGCGACAGTGTCGGACTTACACCGACTTTCCCTTTTTGTGCCGAACATCCGGGTTCAGGCACGCCTGAATCTTAGAATATGTAGATGCGCAGAGCATAACACGGGGTGGAGCTGCTGTCAAACATGGGCGGCTTTGCTGCAGGGCAATCGCTTCAACATGAATCTGAAAACTATGAACCTTTTACGAACTTAAATCTAACCACAGAGACGCAGAGAGCACAGAGAAAAGTCTATCATTTATAGGTATTGTGAAATCGCACTTCAATTTTGAACCCAATTTTATGAAATCTGCCGAAGACTGTCGTAATATGTAGGGGCGAGCCTTGGCTCGCCCGCTGCTGCTGTCGTAGTTTTACTGCCTTGGGGACGCTTCGCAGCAGGTTTGTTCGGTGAATGGTCTGTCTATCCTGCTGTAATTGTTCGGCGCTATGCCGTCAGCGCTAGAGCAAATGTACAATGCAGAGACGGTATGGAACGATTGAACTATCCAACTTTAACGCCATTGCAAGACGGGCGAGCCAAGGCTCGCCCCTACCTATGAACTGGGGTTGTACCTGCAAGGCTTCGTCCGGCTCAGGACTCCATCGGATAGCGCAGGCCCCAAAGTTCGCGAATGCGATCTAGGGTCTCCATGATGGCGATGGTCTCGTCCAGCGGATAAACCGGGCTCTCGGTCATACCGGCGCGGATGCACTCGCCGACCGCTTCGATTTCGTATTGGAAGCCTTCACCTGGGAAGTCGAAACGCAGCGTTTCCGCCGCCTGGCCGCTGCGCTGCACGTTGATCTCCGCCGGATGCCACCAGTTGGGAATGGCGATATAGCCTTCGCTGCCCATAATGCGCGCCTCTTGCGGCGTGCTCAGCCGAATGGCGGTGCTGAGAGCCGCCATTTCATAGTCGCTGTATTTGAAGGCGGTGACCGAGAGTTCGTCGACGCCGGTTGAGCCCAAGGTCACTTGCGAGACGATATCGCGCGGCTGCTTGCCAAAGACCATCGACGCCAGCTGCACCAGGTAGGAGCCGACATCAAGCAAGGCGCCGCCAGCCAAATCGGGACTGAACGTACGCGAGTCGGGATTCACGCTGGGACTGCGATAGCCAAAGTCGGCTTGCAGAAGCATGACATCGCCGATAGCGCCCTCGGCCAGCAATTGGCGGACTTTTGCCATAGCCGGGAAGAAGCGCGTCCAGAAGGCGTCCATCAGGAAGAGCTGCTTTTCGCGGGCATAGGCGACCATATCACGCGCTTCGGCGGCGTTCACCGCGAAGGGTTTCTCGCATAAGACCGGCTTGCCCGCGTTGAGGCTGAGCAGGGTATGGGCCTTGTGAAAATTGTGCGGCGTGCCGATGTAGACGACATCCACATCGGGATCGGCCACCAGCGCTTCGTAGCTGCCGTAGCACTTGGTGGCGCCGAATTCCGCGCCGAAAGCATCGGCTTTCTCTTGCGAGCGCGAGGCCACGGCGTAGATCTCGGCATTGGGCGCGTAGGGGAAACAGCTGCCGAAGCGGCGGGCGATGCTGCCCAGCCCGATAAAGCCCCATTTGACTTTGTCGCTCATGCGGGTTTCTCCTCGGTTTTCATTTCCAGCCAGGCGATTTCGTCCGCGCTGAGTTCGATGTCGGCGGCGGCGGCATTGATGGCGGCTTCTGCGGGCTGCCAACTGGCGATGATGGCGTGGTAGCGCGGGTTGCTGCTCAAGACGTAAGCCACCGAGATCTGCGCCGGCGTGACGCCTTTGTCCGCCGCTAATTCCAGGACGCGATCCAGCCGCTGGAAATTGCTCTCGTAGGCGTAAGCGCCGATGGGGTTGGTATCCCAATACCTCTCGAAGCTGTCCAGGTTATCGCGCCTGAACTTGCCGGTCATAAAGCCGCCGGCCAGGCTGGACCAGGTGAAAAGCGAAATCTCGTTGTCGTCGTAATAAGCGCGGTCGGCTTCGCCCTGTTTGCCGCTGACGCTGATGCAGCCTGCCCAGGGCGGCTCGATCATCTCAGCCACGCTGAATTGCGGGCTGCTGACGGTGAAGGGCGTTTTGCCATTGGCGGCGGCGTAATCGTTGGCGGCTTTGACGCGATCGCCCAGCCAGTTGGACCCGCCAAATGCGCCGATCTGGCCCGCGTCTTTGCACTCATTCAGCACATCGACGATCTCGCCGACCGGATAGTCGCGGCTGTCGCGGTGCAGCAAGAAGAGCTCGACAGTGTCGGTCTGCAAGCGCTCGAGCGATTCCGCCAAGTCGCTGCGGATGTATTCGGGCCGCACGCGGTCGGGGATGCCGTTTTCGGGGTGGGCGCACTTGGTTAGAATCACGACTTCTTCGCGTATGCCGCGATCGGCGATCCAGGCGCCCAGCTCGGTCTCGGTGACGCCGTGCCCATAACTGTGCGCGTTGTCGAAAGCGGTGAAGCCATTCTCGAAGCAAGCGTCCAGTAAGCGGAAATTGTCGTCGCGATTGTCGGCGGTCAGCATGACGGTGCCTTGTAATAGTCGCGCGACCGGTTTGTCTACGCCGGGGATGGCGCTGTATTTCATGTGCATGTCCTTTCTCTCCGCGGCGTATTGTAGCGCAAGGCGGGATGATGTGAAGTAGGGTGTTGGATTGGCAGGCAGCGGGCGACCAGATTGGTCGCCCCTACACACAGCTCAATTGACGTAAACTGATGTAGGGGCGGCATAGTATGCTGCCCGCGTGCGTTCAGAATGGCCGCGTTTGGGGTAAGCGGCGGGCGACCAGATCGGAGGCCGCTACGACGGCAGCACGTCGCGGGGTTTGGAGCTGCCATCTTTGGGCGGGCCGACCACGCCGCGCTCTTCCATCATGTCGACCAAGCGCGCCGCCCGCGTGTAGCCGATGCGCAAGCGCCGCTGCAACAGCGATATCGAGGCTTTCTCCAGCCGCCGCACCATTTCGACCGCCGTCTGATACAGTTCGTCTTCATCGGGATTAGGGCTGCCCGTCTTGCCCGCTTTCGCAGGCATATCCCAGAAGGCGGACTGGTTGCCAAGCGCTGACGGGCTGGTCTGGGCGGCATCCGGCGGGCGTTTCTGCTCTCGCTTGGGCGGCAGCGGTATCGGCTTGACGACTTCGACGCCCGCGCTTTGCAGCTTCCAATAGCGCCCGATGCGGTTGATCTCGTCGTTGGAGACGTGCACGCCCTGAACGCGCTGCGGCGCCGGCGCGTCACCCGACAGGTAGAGCATGTCGCCCTTGCCCAGCAGGCGTTCGGCGCCCGGCTGATCGATGATGACGCGGCTGTCGATGCTGCTGGCCACGGCGAAGGCGATGCGCGCCGGGCAGTTGGCTTTTATCAGCCCGGTGACCACATCGACCGAGGGGCGCTGCGTGGCGATGATCAGGTGGATGCCGGTGGCGCGGGCCAGGGCGGCGATGCGGGCGATGGCGCGCTCGGTGTCGTCCGGCGCCATCATCATCAAATCGGCCAGCTCGTCGATGACCACAACGATGTAGGGCATGGCGGCCAGGTCAGGATCGAGGATGCTGTTGTAGTCGATGATATTGCGCGCGCCGGCGCGGCTGAATTTCTTGTAGCGCTCGTCCATCTCGGTCGTCACCCAGCGCAGCACGCCGATGATCCGCTCCAGCTCGACCACTACCGGCGCCACCAGATGCGGCAAGCCGTTGTAGCCGGTCAGCTCAACGCGCTTAGGGTCAACCATGATGAAGCGTACGCTTTCGGGCGAGTTGTTGACCAGGATGCTGTTGATGATGGCGTTGACGCAGACAGACTTGCCCGAGCCGGTGGTGCCGGCGATCAGCATATGCGGCATCTGCGTCAAGTCGGCGGCGATGGGTTTGCCATCGACCGACATGCCCAGGGCGATGGCCAGCGGCGATTCGATCTTCTGATAGGCTTCGGAATCCATGACATCGCGCAAGCCGACGCGCGCCGCCGCCGGATTGGGCACTTCGATGCCGACATAGCCCTTGCCCGGCACGGGCGCTTCCATGCGCAGCGAACGCGCGCCCAAAGCCAGCTGCAAATCCTTGTCCAGCTTGGCGATGGCGCCAACCTTGACGCGGCTGCGCTTGCCGGTCTTGGCGGTCAAATAAGCCGGCTCGACGCCGTACTGCGTGATGACCGGACCCGAGTTGATTTCCACCACCCGCCCCGGCGCGCCAAAAGCGGCCAGCGTCTCCTCGATGATTTGCGCCTGCAGCTGCAGCGGCGCCTGGTCCAGTTCGCTGGCTGTGCCACTGCTTAGCAGCTCGCGATAATCCGGCTCTTCCCACTCGATGCGCGGCCGGGCGGCTGCTTCGGGAGCGCGCTTGGGCTTCTCCGCAGCGGGCTCAGGCGCTGGCGTCTCTGGGCTGTCTGCCGGTACAAGGTCGGCAACATCATTTTCATCAGCTTCATCAGCGGCCAGCGCGCCGTCGCCAGCTTGAGCGTCGGCGACCGGCGCATGACGCGTGCCGTCAGATGCAGTTGGCTTTTCGTCGGCGGGCGCCACAAGCGGGGGCGCAGGCGGCTCAACAGCATCCGCTTCGATTTCCCTCAGCGGCGACGGCGGGGGAGGCTGCGTCCGCCAGTCCGGATTCAGCGCGCGCCGGCTGGGTCTGGGCTTCTCATGCTTGATGACGGGCTCAGCGCTTGGCGCCGCCGGCAAATCATCACCTAAATTGAGGAAGCGTTCCAGGGCCGCGCCGGGACCGGCTTTGCTCTCGGCAGCCGGCGCATCGCTAGGTCGAGCGTCTTTGTCGCGGTTGCGCATAAAGATACGCCGCGCCAAGCCCCGCGTGCCCGCTTCGGCGGTATCGGCAGCGGCTTCCAATGGCCTGTCCAGCGGCACGTCAGCTCCCCCGCGGCCCCCGAAAAATTCGCGCAGTCGCACCGGTATCGGCATCGTCTCGGCGCTGGGTTCGGGCAAGGCGCGCCCCCCACTAGACGGTGAAGCCGGCGAAGCCGTCAATTGCGCCGGCTGTGGCTTGGAGACGCGCACATGGCTGTCTTCCGCGCCCAATGCGTGCTGCTGCTGCGCTTGCAGGCGCGCCGCCCTTCGCGCAACGGCATATTGGCTGAGGCGAGTGCGAAAGCTGCGGCTGAGGCTGATGCTGACCACCGCCATCTCCGCCATGCTCGAGCGGGTGATCATCATCGCGGCGAAAGTCATGACCATCAGGACGACGACAAAGCCGCCGATTTCGGTCAAGTTGCTGACCAGGACGCTGTAGAGCCAGCCGCCGACCACGCCCCCGCCTTCGCCGCTGAGATAGGACTGCTCGATCAGCCGCTCCATGCAGCCCAGCCCGCAGCCCGAGGGGTAGCCCAGGCTGTCTAGGTACTGAAAAGCGACTAGCGCGCCCAGGAATGCCAGCGCCGCTCCGATCAGGCGGATCGGGTCGATGACAGGCGCCTGCTCGCCGAAGTGGCGCACGATCAGCCACATGCCGATGCTGAACATAGCCAGCGGCAGGGCGATGACGCCCCATCCAAGCAACTGCCCGACGATGCGGTGCAGGCCCCCGATGGCGGCTTGCTCCGGTGATAGCGCGCTTAAGACAAAGACGATGGCGCCAAAAACCAAAGCAACGCCGATCAGGTCTAGCTTGCGGTCCAGGTCCAGCCAGTCGCTTGATTCGATCCTGGGGGTTTTGCTGCTGCTGACGCGCCCGGTCGCGGCGCTTCCGCTGCGCTCAGCCGGGCGGGTTGTGCCGCGACCAGCGCCAAAGCGCCCGCCGCTCGCTTCACTGGTCGGCTTCGCATCACTGGCTTTGTTAGGGCGGAAGCGTCCCCGCAGCCGGCGGCCGATTCCGCCAGCAGCCGCGCCAATCCGCGAAGTCTTGCCGTCTTCTTGCTTTGCCCGCGATGCGTCTTTGCCCGCGCCGCGCGAAAAACGAGCGCGCAAGCCGCTGAAGCGAACGCCACGTTTTTCGTCCTTGTCGGCGGGCGGGGGGCTTTCCTGTTGGGCTTTGCCTGGCGGATGTTTGCCGGCCAGGCGCGCGCGCCGCTCTTCACTGCTGGCCACCGATGGCGCCGGGTTGCGCGCTTTGATTGCTTTGGGCCGCGTTGCTTTCTTGCCGCGCTTGCGGTTGCGTCCGCTGTCTTGCGGCGGCTCGACAAAGTCATCGTTTGCGCCTCTGGAGCCGCTGCCGCCCAAGACGTTGGAACCGCCGTCGGCATCGTAGAAGTCATCATCGTCGATGTATTCGGGCTCTCGCCAGGACATGCGCTTACCCCGCTCATCCTCCGGCCCGGGGGCGGCACAAAACGCACTGTCCACAGGCCACTAGCGTCAGCATAGCATAGATGTCGGATTCGGGCGATTCAGCTTAGAACAGATTTTCGCGGCTTGGAGTTCGGGCGGCAGAGATTCACCACAGAGGCACAGAAGTAAAACCAAGTTAGTCATGCGAAAAAGCTAGACTTGTAAGGCTTGTCCGTTACTCAAAGACCTATGACGATACGGTTGTTGGGGCGGGCGCCGCGCTTATTGGGATTCACGACACTTTTGCCACCGAGGGCACAGAGGAAATATGAGTGCGCAGAGAGATTCCGGGAAATATGGCGGATGGTCGAGTAAAGGATGATCCACACGTTCCCCGGTTCTGTCTGTGGTCTAAAAGTGATGCCTTTCCTCTGTGTACTCTATCAAACTCGGTGTACTCGGTGGCAAAGATGTCGAGTATTCGCCTAAACCGAGCGAGCGGCAACTGAGTCACAGTACCGGACAAGCCTTGTAGGGGCGACCAATCTGGTCGCCCGCTGCCGCTGTAAATTGTGGTTTCGGGCTGTCGCCCCTACAAGGCTTGTCCGCTTCTCAAATTCCGATGACGGTACGTTTGGTCAGGGCGGGCACCGCGCTTTAAGGGATTCGCGACACTTTTGCCACCGAGGGCACTGAGTAAATATGAGGGCACAGAGAGGAATTCCGGGAAATATGGCGGTGGGTCGAGTCAAGAATAGTCCGCACGTTCGCCGATTCTGTGTTTGGACTAAGCATGATGCCTTTACTCTGTGCCCTCAATCTAACTCGGTGTACTCGGTGGCAAAGATGTCGAGTATTCGCCTAAACCGAGCGAGCGGCAACTGAGTCACAGTATCGGATAAGCCTTGTAGGGGCGACCAATCTGGTCGCCCGCTGCCGCTGTAATTTGTGGTTTCGGGAGTCGCCCTTACAGATTGTTGCTCTGGTGAAATTTGCATTTCTATATTGGCTTTACTGAGGCACAGAGATATTTCTCTGTCGCCATTCGCGCTTGGTGGCGTGATGTCTTTAACGGATCCAGCTTAAGCAGTTAAGAGGACCTTGCCCATAGCGCGGCGCTCCATGAGTTCGCGCAGGGCGGCCGGCGCTGCTTCCAGCGGATAGGTCTTGTGGATATGCGGCTTGAGCTGGCCCGCGGCGTACCAAGCAAATAGCTGTCTGAAGGAGTCGCGGATGACGGCGGGATTATGCTGCATGTAGGCGCCCCAAAACAACCCGACCAGCGCAGCATTCTTCAGCAGGGCGATATTAGCGGGCAGAGCCGGGATGCGCCCGCTGGCGAAGCCGATGACCAGGTAGCGCCCTTCCCAGGCGATGCGCCGCACAGCCTGATCGAAGCTATCCCCGCCTACCGGGTCAAAGATGACATCCGCGCCTTTGCCGCTGGTCAAGTCTTTAACACGGTTGCTCAGGTTTTCTTCTGAATAGTTGATTAAGTCATCGGCTCCGTACTCAAGCGCAAGAGCGAGTTTTTCTGTGCTGCTGGCCGCGGCGATGACGCGCGCGCCCATCAGCTTGCCCAGTTCAACCGCCGCCAGCCCCAGGCCCCCGGCCGCGCCTAATACCAGCAGGGTCTCGCCGGCTTGCAGCTGCGCCCGGCGGGCCAAGCCGACATGAGCCGTGCCGTAGACCAGCGGAAATCCCGCGCCATGCTGATAGCTCATTTTGGCGGACATTGGCAGCGTCATTTCGGCCGGAACGACGACTTCCTCGGCGAAGCCGCCGTACATCATGGTGGCGATGACGCGGTCGCCAATTCGCGGCTGCTGCATGCCGTCGCCGACTGAAATGACATCGCCGGCGACTTCCAGGCCCGGGCTGAAAGGGAAGGGCGGCTGCAATTGGTACAGCCCCTGGATAAGCAAGACATCGGGAAAGTTGACGCCGCAAGCGCGCGCGCGGATCTTGACCGCGCCGGCGGGTACAGGCGGGCTGGCGATTTCCTCGACTCTCAAGTCTTCCGGCGAGCCGAAGGCCTGGCACAATACCGCTTTCATCGGCGCGCCTCTCAGATGTTGATGTCGTTGGCGAGCAAGCCGGTGAGCAAGTCGATACAAGCCTGGACATCGCCGATATCGACCGTTTCGCTGGTGGTATGCAGGTAGCGCGTGGGTATGGAGATGCAGCCGCTGGGCACGCCGGCATCCGCCATCTGGATCGCCGAGGCGTCAGTAGTGCCGCCCGCCAGCAACTCCAGCTGATAAGGAATGCCATCGGCTTGGCAGCGCTCGATCATCCAGTTCTTGATGGCCAGCGGCACAATCAAGCCGGGATCGTGGACTTTGATGGCCGCGCCGCCGCCCAGTTTGACCAGCATCTTGCGTCCGCGAATCTGGTCGCCGCTGCCGGTGACATCAATGGCGATGCCGATATCCGGCTTCACGCCCTGGGCCGCGGTTTTGGCGCCGCGCAAGCCGACTTCTTCCTGCACGGTGAAGGCGAAATAGAGCTCGTTGGGCGTCTGCCGCCCCAGCCGGCGCATGGTCTCGATGGCGACCACGCAGCCGATGCGATCATCCAGCGACTTGGCGATGATGCGCCCCCCCCGCGCTTGCATCTCGCGCATGAAGCCGGCCGGCTGCCCCACCGGCGTGGCATTGCCGCCGCTGCCTTCCTGGACATCTATGAAGAAGTCGCCCAGCGCTTTGCCGCCGCCATTCTGCACGGCGATGACGCCGACCGTGCCATCTTCGAATAGCACGCGATTGCCGTTGAGGGTGTTGGTCATCAAGCCGCCGAGGTTGGTGAAGCGCAGGTAGCCGCTCTCGGGTTCCTGGTAATTGGCCATCAAGCCGATCTCGTCCATGTGGGCGGCCATCAGCACTTTGGGTCCCCCGCTGCCCACGCGGCAGATGAGATTGCCCAAGCCGTCCACGCTGATGTCGTCGGCCAAATCCGCCACTTCGTCGCGGATGATTGCGCGGATGCGATGCTCGTAGCCGGATGGCCCCCAAGTTTCTACCAATTTTCTGGTCAAGTCGATCACAGCCGAACTCCTCAGATTAAGGTGAAGTGCCTAGTATTGTAACTTGTTATTGTCGATTCCGCCGAAAGCCCACTCCGTGAACGGGCGGGGCAATTGCTTCATTTTTTTCGCCACAAAGACACAGAGGGCACAGAGAATAATGTCTTATTGGCGATTGTCACATTGATCTGGAAAATGTAGGGGCGATTGACGGTCAGTGTCTACGCGACCCTGTGCCGCGCGTAGACACTGCGGGTCAATCGTCCGCAAATTAAAGGTCGTATTTCACGGGCGACCCCCTACATTTTTACCACAAAAGGATGCCTGTAGGGGTCTGCCATTGGCTGACCCGTTGTGACGACTCCCGCGATTTTCAAAACTGTCCTGTCCTCAGCAAAATTAGGGAGGGGCTATAACAGCTCATTACGGGGCAGACAGCACGGCGCGCTCGGCCTTGCCATCTTGGCCGCTATTTTGGGTACGCGCTTCCAAACGCATAGGCAAGCCATCGCGCGGGAACAGGGTGATTAAGGCGGCGGGCTTGATTTCGACGCCGTCGACTAGGCGTAATTTGTAGCGCTGCGCGATCGTCGCCAACAGCAGATTGGCTTCCATGATGGCGAAGCTGTTGCCGATGCATACCCGCGGGCCGCCGGCGAAGGGCAGGTAGGCGTACTTGTGCATATTCTCAATCTCGGGCTCCAGCCAGCGCTCGGGCAGGAATTCTGTCGCTTGCTTCCAGTGCTCGGGATGTCGATGCAGCAGATAGATCATGACTTGCGCCGTCGTGCCCTTGGGCATGGGATAGCCGCAAACTTCCCTGTCTTCCGCGGCGGTGCGGCTGACGGACCAAACGGCCGGCATGAGCCGCAGCGCCTCCTTGATGACGATGTCGGTATAGGGCAGGCGGCGCAGGTCCTCCAGCTTGGGCGGGCGCCCGCCCAGCGTCGAATCCAGTTCGGCATGCAGCTTGGCTTCGACCTCGGGGTGCTGCGCCAAGAGCCACCAGGTCCAGTTCAGCGTATTGGCGGTGGTTTCGTGCCCGGCCAGGAAAAGCGTCACCGCTTCGTCGCGGGCTTGCAGGTCGGTCATGCGCTCGCCATCGGCGTCTTCCGCCAGCAGCAGCATCGATAGAAGGTCGCCGCGGTCGTCGCCGGTTACCCGCCGGTCGTTGATGAAGCCGTAGACGATTTTGTTCAGCGCATTATTGGCCAGCCAAGAGCGCAGCCGCAGCGGGGTCGGAATCCAATAGGGCAGGATGCTGGCTGTGTTATTGGCTTTTTGTACAACGGCGACGGCTTTCTTGACCTGGTTGACTGTGCTTGAGGCGTCGGCGTCGAAGAGCGTCCTCGCGACGATCGTCAGCGTGAGTTGCGTCATCGCTTCGTCTACATCGATGACCACGCCATCGCGCCAGCCTTGCATCTGCTTCAAGGTATAGTCGACCATAGTATCGGCATAGGCATGAACGCGGACGGCATGAAAAGCCGGAGCCACCAGACGGCGCTGCCGCTTCCAAAAGTCGCCGTTGCTCGTCACTAGCCCTTCGCCCATGAATCGCGCCAAGCCGCCCTTCTTGCTGGTATAGGCGGGTCCCTTGATAAAGTGTTTCGATTGGCGTACGAAGAGTTCATAGATGACATCGGGATTGGCGACCGCATAATTGTGATTAGCACCGGTCTTGAAGTGCCAGACATCGCCATAAGTTTCCATCCAGCGGCTGACATAGCTGAGCGGATCCTTGAAGAAGCGGCGGTAAAATAAATAATTCTGCCAGATGCCTTCGCCCATCTCGGTGGGTCCTGGCGGGAATGCGCTGGTTGGGGCTGGTCTGCTGTCAATGCTCGCCGCGGGGTTCACTTGCGCCTCCCTTATGCTGCGCTTCTATACCCATCGTAGCCGATATGGACGCCTGTGGCTATGCCCCTAGTATGGCGCGATTTGCAGGGCAATCGCATCAATATGGTAGTGACTGAAATGGCGCAAATTCGAACGGAAAATCAAACACAGAGTTCACAGAGAGCGCAGAGAAAAGCAATAGTGAAAACTTACGTCAAAAGTCAGGAGTGATTTTGAGAGAAATTTGAAGTCTTTTTGATGCTTCTTGCCGTATTCCAGTCCATCGACTGCTTTGAATAGTCGTCTAACACCTAAATCTCTGTGCCCTCTGTGTTCTCTGTGGTTAATTTTTTTTTTGCGATTGCCCTGGCGCGATTTGCCATACGCGCGCTCTTGCGGGACAATACGCGCCTAAGGAGATGCCTCTTCAAAATAGCGAGGGTTGGCAATGTATACGATTGGGTTGGATTTCGGGACGCTGTCCGGGCGGGCGGTACTGGTCGACACGCGCGATGGCGCCGAAGTGGCCGAGGCCGTCTTTGATTATCCGCACGGCGTGATGGACAGTCAGCTGCCCTCGGGCTTGAAGCTGCCCCCGGATTGGGCGCTGCAGCATCCGCAGGATTACATCGACGTATTCGCGCATACGGTTCCCGCCGTGCTGCGCCAGAGCGGTGTGGACGCCGCCGATGTCGCCGGTATCGGCATCGACTTCACAGCCAGCTCGCCCATGCCGACTACAACGGACGGAACCCCGCTCTGCTTCCTTGATGAAATGCGTGACGAGCCGCACGCCTATATCAAGCTGTGGAAACACCACGCGGCGCAGCGCCAAGCCGACCAGATCAACGAGACGGCGCGGCAATTGGGCGAGCGTTGGCTTCCGCGTTACGGCGGCAAGATTTCCTCCGAGTGGTTCTTCAGCAAATTGCTGCAAATCTTGCAGGAACGCCCCGATATCTACGCCCAAATCGACCGCTTTGTCGAGGCGGCAGATTGGGTGATCTGGCAGCTGACCGGTGTTGAGACGCGCAATACCTGCACCGCCGGCTACAAGGCGATGGTGCAAGATGGAGACTTCCCCAGCCGCGATTATTTTCGCGCTCTGGACCCAGCCTTTGAGCATGTCGTCGACGAGAAAGTAGGGCGAGAGTTTGCCGAGCTGGGGGCGAAAGCGGGCGAGCTCAGGCCGGGGATGGCCGAGCTGATGGGCTTACCCGCGGGCATCGCCGTCGCCGTCGCCAACGTCGACGCGCACGTCACTGCGCCGGCGGTCAAAGCCACCGACCCGGGCGTCATGGTCATGGTCATGGGCACCTCCTGCTGTCACATCTTGTCCTCGACGCAGTTGGGCGAGGTGGATGGCATGTGCGGCGTGGTCATGGGCGGCGTCATCCCCGGGCTCTACGGCTACGAAGCCGGGCAGAGCGCGGTCGGCGACATATTCGCCTGGTTCGTCGATCACGGCGTGCCGCCCGACTATCATAAAGCGGCGGCAAGCGCCGGCCTCGGCCTGCACGAATACCTCGAGCGAGAGGCGGCCAAGCAGCAGGTTGGTCAACATGGTTTGATCGCGCTGGACTGGTGGAACGGCAACCGCAGCACATTGGTGGATGTCGACTTGACTGGCATGATGCTGGGCATGAATTTGGCCACGCGCGCCCCCGATATCTACCGCGCGCTCATCGAGTCTACCGCTTATGGCACGCGTGAGATCATCGACGCTTTTGACGCGCAAGGTGTCGCCGTGAACGAGCTGGTCGCGGCGGGCGGGCTGCCCGAGAAGAATGCGCTGCTTTGTCAAATCTTCGCCGATGTCACCGGGCGCCCCTTCAAGTTAGCGGGCTCGGCACAGGCGCCGGCGCTGGGCGCGGCCATGCACGCGGCGGTGGCGGCCGAGATCTATAGCGATATTCAGGCTGCCGCCGAGAAGATGGGCAAGCTGAAAGAAGGCGTCGTCAAGCCGATTCCGGGCAACCAGGCGGTCTACGACAAACTCTTCCAGGAGTACAAGACCCTCTACGACTACTTCGGGCGCGGCGCTAACGATGTGATGAAGCGCTTGAAGGCCATCAAGCACGAAGCGCTGGGCTGAATCGGCGCTGGCGCGACGCCAAATTCCTCCAACTGTCCATTTCGGACGCACTGGCCAAGAGCCTGGTTTCACCGTGCGGAAATGTATCCTTTTCGGTTGATACAGATACTATTCCATCAAAGACACCGAGAAATCCTCGGGCAATCGCATCAAATTATTTCAACACTAAGGCGCCAAGAACTCCGAGATATATCCGAATAATGCCAATATAGGACGCAATGAAAAGCTGATTTTCTGCCAGAATCATGGGCGAGCCAAGGCTCGCCCCTACAATGAGATATGCCATATTCTTTGTGTGCTTTGTGCCTTTGTGTCTTTGTGGTGAATATTATTCCAACTGATTTCGATACCCTTCCCGCTGTGGGACAGGTCGCGTTTGCGCCAATTTTGTGAAAAACTACCAAATCAAGTGCATGGAATTGGGATATTATTGCGATTTTGACCCCGCCACTGATTAAGATATGATTAGATCAGTGCTGAGATAGGCTTTACAAGTCCAGGTGGGGGTACAAAATGAACAAACGCAAATTGGGAAACGGCAATAAGCGTACCTTTGTGTATCGGCTTATTTCCATATTACTGGGGCTTGTGATCCTCTACAGCTTCGGCTTTGGCACAATTGCACAAGACGACCCACCGGCAGAAGACGCGGCGGCTGAAGTGATGATGACTGACGAGATCAGCGCTGCCGATGTACAGTTCAACCTGGACCAAACCTGGATTCTGCTAGCTGGCTTCCTGGTCTTCTTTATGCAGGCCGGTTTCGCCATGCTGGAAGGCGGTATGATCCGCGAGACGGGGGTGGTCAACTCACTCGCCGAAAACTTCATGGATGCCTGTGTCACCGGCATTGTCTTCTTCATCGTCGGCTATGGCATCGCCTACGGCACCTATGACGCCGGTATGGAAGGCGGCAGCTTAACGCCCCTCAACATGCCGCTCATGCTTGGCGGCGTGGATGGCTCCGGCGCGGGCGATGGCGCGATCCTGGTTGGCTTCTTCTTCCAGTTTGCATTTGCCGGAGCCGCCGCGACCATCGCCACCGGTGGTATGGCGGAGCGCACCAACTTCGTTGGCAAGTTGATATACAGCGCCATCCTGGGCGCAGTCATTTATCCGGTCGTGGTTTTCTGGACCTGGGGCGGCGGATGGATAGCCGCGCAAGGTTTCATCGACTTCGCCGGTTCAACGATTGTACACATGACCGGCGGCGTCGTGGCTTTGACGGGCGCCTACGTCTTGGGCCCCCGCGCGGGCCGCGAATGGGGCCGCCCGCCAGAAGCGTCTAACCTGGGTATCGCCGCGCTGGGCACGTTTATCCTTTGGTTCGGCTGGTATGGTTTTAATGTCGGCTCTACCTTGGGCGCGGGCGATGTCAACGCCATGGGCCTGGTTGCGGTCAATACCACGCTGGCGGCCGCGGCTGGAGCGCTGGGCGCTATGTTCCTCAAGCACTGGCTGACTGGCGGCTGGAACATGAGCTTCATTCTGAATGGCTCGCTGGCGGGCTTGGTCGGCATCACTGCTGGCTGCGCTTCCGTTACGCCCATCGCCGCCATCGTGATAGGCTTGCTCTCCGGCGTGGTTCTGGTCTATTCGATGCGCTTTGTGGAGAGCATAAAAATTGACGACGCGGTCGGCGCCTTTTCCGTGCACGGGGCTTGCGGCGCCTTCGGCACGCTGATGATCGGCATCGTGGGCTCGCAAGCGCTGGGCGCTCCCAGCCTGTTGGATGGCGGCACGCTGGATACGCTGGGCGCGCAAGTCGTTGGCGTCGTCGTCATCGCTATCTGGGTGACGATCACCAGCTTCATTATGTTCCGCGTTCTGAACAGCATGGAAGTGCTGCATGTCGACCCGGAAGCGGACCGCATCGGCATTGACGCATACGAGCATCACGCATCGGTCTGGCCCAATATCTTGCCACTGCGCGAGGAAGGTGACGACTAGAACAGTTTGACAACTTCGGGCAGGACAATCCAAGGGCGGCCTCAGACGGGTCGCCCTTTTTTGATTTCGCGCCGAAGTGTAGCCACATAGATCAATTTAAATTTACCACAAAGAACACAAAGGGCACAAAGACTTTTTGCCACAGAAGCACAGAGGCACAGAGGAAAAGCTCATTATCATAAAGACGCAGTCTTGTTAATTCCCTTAAGCATTGTTCAGCGATAAGTCAAAGGCTACTTCTTGCATGATACAAGAGTGAATCGTCAATTCAAACTAACGCTTTGTGCCCTTTGTGTCTTTGTGTCTTTGTGGTGAAATCAGCTTGATGCGATTGCCCTGGCGACTAAAGCAGGTCGCTGTCCAGCATGATGGTCACGGGGCCGTCGTTGTGGATTTGCACCTGCATCATTGCGCCGAAGACACCCTGTTCTACTTGTTTTACGCCCGCCTGCGACAGGCAATCAGCGAAGACTTGCACCAGCGGCTCGGCGATTTCCGGCTGAGCGGCGTTGATATAACTGGGACGCCGGCCTTTGCGAGCATCGGCGTAAAGCGTAAATTGGGAGACGACCAGCGCGCCGCCGTCGATATCCAGCAGCGACAAATTCATCTTGCCTGCCGCATCGCTGAAGACGCGCAGATTGGCCGTCTTCCGCGCCAGTTTCTCAGCGTCGGCAGCGCTGTCGGAATGGGTGACGCCGACCAGGGCGACGAAGCCCGCGGCGATTTCGCCCGTGACCGTTCCGTCAACCGTGACTTTTCCCCCGCTCACTCGCTGCAGCAAAACTCTCATGGAAGCTCTCTCTTCCGCCTGCTTTAAGCGCGCTGGTTGAGGATCTGCATGACGCGCAGCAGAAAGTATTGGCAGCAGGTATCCACGTGGTAGCGGATGTCCATCTCTTCGCTTTCGTTATTGTAGACGCCGCTGATGGTAAAGCTGGGCGCTTGGGCATGCTCGGCGCAGACCACATCGCTGAATTTGCGCTCCAAGGCAGCGCCCAGCGACCGGCGTGTATTATCAAACATCAGCTCCAATTCGTAGGGATCGAGGAAGGCGTCGGGCAATTCCTCGCCTTGCGCGCGCAGGTCGAAGTTGATCTTCAGGCTCATGCCGCCGTCAGTCGATCATCGGCTGGACGCGCTGCACCAATTGGATGGCCGTGCCCCAGGGATCGCGCAGGAAAGCCAGCCGGTCGCCATTGGCGCGGTTGTCGATGTCGCCGTCCAGCGTCGCTCCCGCGGCTGTCAGGCGCTCACGAGCCGCGTCCATGTCCGCCACGGCGAAAGCCAGGTGAAAGGTCACAGCATGATGATCGCTATAAGCGATGACTTCGCCCAGGGGGTTGCTGTAAATCTCGATCAGGCTCTTGCCGGCGCTATCCGCCAAGAAATGAATATAAGGCGCTTCGTCAAAGGCCCGCACGATGCGCATGTCAAGATTCTCGGCATACCAGGCCGCCACAGCCGCCGAATCCGCTACGTTAAAGGCGATATGTTCCAGTCTCATTAATTGCTCCTATTCCAGTTCAAAATGGTCGGCATCGGTCGCGGTTGCCGGCTCGCCGCTTTCAAACTCATCGTCTTCCAGCGCTTGACTGCGCAGCCAGCTGAGGCCCATCATGCCCAGAAAAATCACGGCGATGCCGATGAAGATGATTTCGTCAAAAGGTCCCAAAGCGCCGTGAGCCAGAATGGCCGGCATGTTCCGCCTCGCTGGTTGCTATGCCAGGCCGCCATTATAGTCTAAGGTAAGCGCCAACTGAACTGTAGGTTGAATGCCTGCCAGAGCAATCGCATCAAATTAATTTCCAACACAGAGAACACAGAGAACACAGAGGGCACAATATAAGATTCTTTTGGCGACTTTCCCCTATATCCACCGATTGAATTGAGAAGGCTTGCCGCCACATTGTCGATTAACTTCCTTCCCGCCAAAAATTTTGCGCCAAAATGTCAGTAAATCTCCGATCAATGGCTTGTCTCTGTGCACTCTGTGTCCTCTGTGGTTAAATTTCATTTTAATTTGCTTGTCGCAGCGGATGCCAGTTTTGATGCGATTGCCCTGGAATGCCGGCGGGTTGGCAAGCAGAATGATGCCCCCAGCCGCAAACTATTGGAGCGCAAATGTCGTCACAGATCTTGAGCGTCAGCGGCCTGCAGAAGTATTACGGTGCCAAGCTGATACTCGACGCGGTTACTTTGAACCTGAACCGCGGCGATCGCGCCGTGCTGGTGGGCGAAAATGGCGTCGGCAAGTCGACCCTGGCGCGTTTGATCCTGGGCCATGAATCCGGCGAGCAGGGCGAAGTTCGCGTCGCGCCGGGCTCGGTGCTGGGTTACCTGCCGCAGGAGGCGCGGATGGCGCGGTCGATAAGCGTGGGGGAGTATATCAGCGAGGGGATGGGCGAATTGAGCGCGCTGGGCCGGCGCTTGGCCGCCTTGGAAGAGCGGCTGACAAAAGGCGGCGATCTCACTGCGGAGCTGGAGGAGTACGGGGGGCTGCAAACGCGGTTCGAGTTGCGCGGCGGGTATACGCTGGAGACGCGGCGCGAGCGGATTTTTGCCGGGCTGGGCTTGGGGCATATCGACCTGGCGCGGTCGGTCATGTCGCTCAGCGGCGGCGAGAAAACGCGGGTCGGCTTGGCGGCGCTGCTGCTGCAGGAACCCGATCTGCTGATCCTGGATGAGCCGACCAATCATTTGGACTTCGCCGGGCTGGCTTGGCTGGAGGATTACCTGCAAGGCTATCGCCATGCCCTGCTGATGATCACACACGACCGCCACTTCATCAATCGCGTAGCCACCAAGATACTCGACTTGTCGCCGGTGACGCGCGGGCTCACCACCTACTACGGCAACTACGACGACTATCGCAAGCAGCGGGACGCGCAGTATCAGCAGGATGTCGACGCCTACCATAGCCAGGTCAATCGCATGAAGGCGCTGCGCATACAAATGAAAAAAGAGGCGCATGGCCACCGCAAAGCCAAACGCCCCAGCGATAACGACAAAGGCATCAAGTTCGCCGCGCGGCAGCAAGTGGCGCGCACCGTCAGCAAAACACTGCGCTCGGCACGGCAGCAACTGGATACGCTCGAAGCCAGCCGGCTGGATAATCCACGCCACGTTTGGCATATCGCGTACGATTTTGATCCGCTGCCGCTGACCAGCATGGAGCCGGTGCAGCTGCAATCGGTCGGGATGCGCTTCGGCGATCGGCAGCTGATAATCGCCGCCGACGCAACGCTGCGCAAAGGCGAGCGCGTCGCGCTGGTCGCCCCCAACGGCGCGGGAAAGACGACCCTGCTGCGTTTGGTCAACGGAGAACTGACCCCCACCAGTGGCGCAGTCAAAGTCATGCCGGGCGCGCAGCTTGGCTACCTCGACCAAACGGGAGAGACCTTCCCCGATGACCAGAACATCGTGCATGTCTTAAGCGCCATAAGGCAGGCAAGCGCCGACCAGCTCTTGACGCTGCTGCACCGCTGCGGTTTATTCCGCGACGCTCACTTGGCGGGCAAAGCCGTGGGAGAACTGAGCCTGGGCCAGCGGCGCAAACTGGGCATCGCCTGCTTGATTCACAGTCGCGCCAATTTGCTGCTGCTGGATGAGCCAACCAATCATTTGGATTTGCTGAGCCTGGAGGCGCTGGAGCGCGCGCTGCTTAACTTCCCCGGCGCGATTCTGGCGGCGACGCATGACCGCTGGTTCATCGAACGCATCGCGACGGCAGTCTGGCATTTGCGCGACGGCTGTATCGCGCTTGAAGAAGGGACAGGCGAACCTAGTCAGGATCGAGCGGGATCTTGAGCGAGCCGCTCCCCGTCGGCGGCTCTTCGTAATCGGATGCTTGCTTTGGCGCGCTGCCTTCGGCCCCGCTTTCCACGATGTCGATACGCACGGATTTTTTGCCCAACTGCGGCGTCTTTTTGCGGCTGGGGCGCTTGGCGCGTTTGGCGCGTTTTTTTGGTTTCGCGGCCGGCTTCACCACATTTATGGACAGCTCTACTTCGTCCGGCGCCTCGGCTTCGCCGGTGACCGCTATGGGCTGAGATTCGGCATCAATGGCTGGGCTCGCTTCTTTCATAGCCTGGCGCGAATCGCTCTCTGCTGCCTTGGGCGCAGGTGATTCGACAGCCCTTGCCGCCGGCGTCGATGCTTCATCGGCCGGTTGGTCTGCGCGCATCTGCTTGACGGCCGCGACGATGTCGTCCTCGAAAATGTCCCAGCGCGAGGGCGCCAGCGACTCCAACATCAGCTCAAGCGCGTCCAGCAGCGCCAATTCGTGCTCGCCGCTGCGCCGCAAGCCCAGGATGCGCCAGGCGCGCAACGGGCGGTAGCTGGGGTGCAAGCGCAAGCCAGCTTCGATGGTTTCGCGGGCTTCGTCATTTTCGCCCAAGTCCAGTAATGTCGCGCCCAAATGCGTATAGAGACGCGGCATATCCTTCGGCGCCAAGCCCTGGCCCTTGGGCAGCGCCAGCAATTCGCGGTAAAGCGGCAGCGCTTGTTCCGGCACATCGAAAGCGCGCCAGGCGCCCGCCAGCTCAAAGAGGATGCGCGCGTTGCCGGGGTAGGTGGCTTTTAATTGCCGAAAATGCTCGATGGCGCCGCGCAGATTGCCCTGTTGCTTTAATTTCAGACCGGCATCAATTAACTCGGTGATTACCGCCATATTCGCTCCGCCTCGCCGGATCGTTCTCATTTGAGTATAACACGCTCAAATCCAGGTACGCATTGATAGGCGCCGGATAGTCGCTTCGATTTTTTCACCACAAAGACACAAAGACACAAAGACACAAAGGCACAAAACAATAGCAGATTTCACGCGCAATTTTCGACGCCATCCTCATTCTGTGGCTCGAGGCGCAGGTCGAAGGCGCCGACACCCGGCTGAATCTGGCAGCGCTGATTGCGATCGCCTAGCCGCTGACGATCGGCGTGACGTAGCCCTCGTCCAGCCAGAATTGCAGCTGCTCAGCAGCGACCGAGCCTGCGCTGAAGCCTGCGGGATGCGTCTGCGCCACGCGGATCAAGTCGGCCTCCGCCTGGAAGTCGCCGCGGAAGTCGTGGAAAATGCCCCGCTCCGGCGCGATATAACACCAGGGCGCCAGCCGATAGCGACTGTCGCCCGTGATTTGCGGCAGGCGGAAAGGCAGCGGCGGTCTTTTACTGGCGCGCAAGATTACTTCGGCGTAGGCGCTAACCATGGCTTCTTGCGAAAACTCAGCTTGCAGGTAGCGCAGCGTAACCGGCGACGTGCGGCGGCGCTCGCTCAGTATCTCGTGCGCGAGGGCCGCGGTCGCTTCAATATCGCCGTAATCAACGCGAGCGATGTGTTCATCCGGCAGCAAGTCGCGGTAGGGTCCCACCCGCGACACAATCGGGGGCGTGCCACAGCCCAGCGACTCAAAGGGCGTATTGCCGAAGGTCTCCACATAACTGCCGATGCAGAGCGTGACATCCGCCAGGCTGTAATACTCGGCGATCAACCTGTCGTTGATCCAGTCGTGGAAGACGAAGGCATCGCCCAAGCCGGCTTCGCTGATGTTGCGCCGCAGCCCTGCATAATAGGCGCGCTGGCTAGGTTCGCTGTCGGCATCCAGCCAACGCGGCGCCAACACGCGCAGGTCATCCCAGCCGTAGTCGCGCGTCAGCAGAGCCGCCACTTGAATCAGCTCGTCGATGCCCTTGGCGGCATCCGGCCGATGAGGGAAGAGCAAGACCGGGTGATCGGCGACTTCAGGCGGGATAACGTCAAAAATCTCCGCCGGCTTGGTATAGCGGAAATGCCGCCAATCGAATCCGTTGTGGATGACATGCATGCGTTCGCCGACCGCGGGCGCGAATTGACCAACTATCGCCTCATACGACGCGCGCGTATGCTCAGACGGCAGAATCCATTCATCGCCCTGGAAAAGCAATGCGCTTTGCAAGGTCTCGGCGAACAAGATGCTGCGCAGGGAAATCACAGTCGGCGTGTCTTGATAGACGTAGGGGAATATCAGCCCGCCGTCGTGGCTGTAGTGAACATCGGCCTCGGCGATGGCGGCGCCGACCCTGCGCATGGCGTTGGCGATATGATAAAGCGGGGTGAAATAGGGTTCGGGATAGGGCTGTTTGAAGCGCAGAACGGGCAGGATGTCGACATTTTCATGCCATTGGAAGGGCGTCGTGGCGTCGCGCCGCTGCGTGCAGAGGATGGTGACTTGATGGCCCAGCTCGCCCAGATGCAGCGCGACTTTTTTGAGCTGCTTCTGCGCGCCCCCCAAGGCCAACTCGGGGAATAGCGGTGTCATGGAAAAGACGGCGATCTTCTTGCCCATGCCGGTCTCTCAGGCGCTCTGCCAGCAGATGCTTGAATGTGTTGCTAAACCAGTGTAGCGCTTCGGGCCGCGGCTGCAAAACGCGCCCGATAATGGGAAATGTATCCTTTTCGGTTGATACAGATACTATACCATCGAGGACACCGAGAAATGCTAGGGCAATCGCATCAATTTAATTCAACACTAAGGCGCCAAGAATTCCGAGATATATCCGAAAATATGTCAATAAAGGAAGCAACGTAAAGGTGATTTTCTGCCAGATTTCATGGGCGAGCCAAGGCTCGCCCCTACAATTTGTTAGTTTGAAAATAAATTCGTCAATAATGGATATTGATGCGATTGCCCTTCGAGAGCACCGAGAAACTTAATCGAGATATGCTATATTCTTTGTGTGCTTTGTGCCTTTGTGTCTTTGTGGTGAAATTTAATTTCAACCGATTTCGATACACTACCCGATAATGTAAGCTAAGCCGACGACGGGCCAGCCAGTGGCTGACCCCTACAGGCATCATGCTAGGGGCGAGTCATTGGTTCGCCCGAATTGTGCATAAAACGCGCCCATTTAGCCGCTGATGAGCGTGCCGACCGAGGCATCGCCCGAGAGCGCTTTGACCAAATCTTGCGGATTCCAGAAGTCAAGCACGACGATGGGCATGGCGTTTTCCTGGCAGAGCGTGAAGGCTGTAGTATCCATCACGCGCAATTCCTGATCGAGCACCTGTTTATAACCCAGTCTGCTGTAGCGGCGTGCCTCAGGATCGCGCATGGGGTCGGCGGAATAGACGCCGTCAACTTTGGTGGCTTTGACGATGACATCGGCGTGAATCTCGCTGGCGCGCAAGGCCGCGGCCGAATCGGTGGTGAAATAGGGGCTGCCGATGCCGCCGGTGAGGATGACCACGCGCCCCTTTTCCATGTGGCGGATGGCGCGCAGGCGAATATAGGGCTCGGCAATGGAGTTCATCTCCACCGCCGTCTGTACGCGCGTGCCGATGCCCAGGCGCACAATAGCGTCTTGCAGCGCCAGGCCGTTCATCACCGTGGCGATCATGCCCATGTGGTCGGCGGTGCTGCGGTCCATGCCCAGCTTGGCCGCTGGCTCGCCGCGCCACAAGTTGCCGGCGCCGATGACGATGGCGATTTGCATGCCGAGCTCGTAAACTTCGCGCACACGCTCGGCGATATACGCCGCCTTTTCCAGATCAAGACCGGCGCCGCTAGCGCCCGCCAGCGCTTCCCCGCTAAGCTTCAGCAACACACGTCGATATGGCAGCTCTCCGCTACCGCTCATTGGCGCTCCTTTTTCCCATGTTGTCGTCGATAAGTCGCGAATCATGTCGTTCATCCCGATGGTAAAAGCCAGAAATCGTCTGTCAAGCCCAGCGCGCGGAAGATGCTTTGGGCGCGCTCGGCGCTGCTGCCGCGGTAAGCCGGCCTCATACGGTCATGGTACCAGCGCTGCGCCAGCGCCCAGACCAGCGCCAAAGGCAGCATCCTGCCGCTTTCGCGCCCCTGGATGCGGCGCCATTCGGCGGTTTCCGCTTCCGACCGGAAGAGCAGAATTCCCGCTCAGGTTTCTACAATATCGTCATACCACTGACGAAAAGGATGGGCGAAATGCACAAGCAGGTCGCAGCCGCTTACATAGCGCAGGCGGCCGTCCTCGACAGCATAACGCATGATGTCCCCGGTCAGCGGGTGCCGCGCTTGTATCGCCGCGTCGCGGGCCAGCATGGCGGGGATGCCCAGCGAATCCCAGGCGCAGTTGGCGTAAAGGGCGACGCCATCGACTAACACGCGGTAATCGGTTGCGACTGCTGACAGGGGATGCGCCATCAGTACCGCCTCGCCGCCGGGCTGCAATACCAGCGCATGCGCCTCGTGCAGCCGCCGCAGCGCAGCCCGCGCCTCGTGCCGCGAGATGTCAAAGCGCTGGGCGATTTCGCGCGCGTCAGGCGCCCTTCCGCTGGCTGCCAGCGCCTCATAAATATGCCGGCGGATTCGCCAGTCGCTATCAGTAGGAGTCATCGCCTCGCCCCCAAGTCAAAAGAAAAAGGGATCGGTCAGCGACCAATCCCTCGCTATTTCATCCATAAACCTGGGGCAGCGCAGCGTCAAGGCTTGCCAGCCCCTGGGCTAATTCTCGCCGCCGATTTTGAAGCGCTGGAAGCGGCCGATGTTGATGGTCTCGCCCACCTCTGCCACCGTCTCCTGCAAATATTGCGTGATGGTCTTGTCGTCGTCTTTGATGAAAGCCTGCTCCATCAAAACGATGTCTTCGTACCATTTGTTGAGGCGGCCGGCGACGATCTTCTCGGCGATATGCTCGGGCTTGCCTTCATTTAATGCGCGCTCCATCTGCAGCCGGCTTTCGGCGGCCACCTGCGCTTCAGGCACGTCTTCCCGCTTGACGACCTGCGGGTTCATATTAGCGATGTGCATGGCGATGTCCTTGGCGAAGGCCTTGAATTGATCGGTCGCCGCCACAAAGTCGGTCTCGCAGTTGACCTCGACGATGACCGCCAAGCGCTGGTCAAAGTGAACGTAGCTGCCGATGATGCCTTCGTTGGCGCTGCGGCCCTTGCCCTGCAGCTTGATGCCGTCTTTCAGCGCTTTTTCGCGTAGAAATTCGGCCGCCGCGTCCAGGTCGCCATTGTGCTGTTCCAGCGCCTTCTTGCAATCCAACGGGCCGGCGCCGGTTCTGTCTCGCAGTGCCTTTACCTCTTTTGCAGTAACTGCCATTTCTCGTCTTGTCTCCGTCGTGCGCAGCCGGGCTTATTCAGCCGCTGCCGCTGTTGCTGTGGATTCGGTAGTGCTTGTTGTCGCTTCGCCGCTTGCCGCTTCTTCGTCGGCGAATAGCTTGGCCTCGCGCAGTTTCGCCAGGGTGGATTCGCCCAGCAAGTCTTCATCCGCCATTTCTTCGTCGTAGGCGTCGGGGAAGAATTGCTCTTCCTCTTCGTCATCGCCGGCCGATTGCCGCAAGTTATGCCCTTCAAGCACGGCATCGGCCAACGCGCCGATCAGCAGGCGGATGGAGCGCATGGCGTCGTCATTGGCGGGCAGAATGTGGTCGACCGTGTCGGGATTGGCATTGGTATCAACTAGCGCCAAGACCGGAATTTTAAGGATATTGGCTTCTTTGACGGCGGTATACTCCCGTTCGGCATCCACAACGATGAGCAGGTCAGGCGTGCGTTGCATCTCACGGATGCCGCCCAAGCGCAGTTGCAGCTTGGCAATTTTGCGCTCCAGAACCAGCCCTTCCTTCTTGGTCAAGCGGTCAAACTCGCCGGCGTCGCGGCGCTGCTCCAACTGCTTCAAGGTATCAATGCGGCTGCGGATGGTCTTCCAGTTGGTCAGCGTCCCGCCCAGCCAGCGATAGTTGACATAGGGCATGCCGCAGCGGCCGGCTTCGCGCTGGACGATCTCCTGCGCCTGCCGCTTGGTGCCGACAAATAGCACCGAGCCGCCGCCCGAAATCAATTTGGCGATCATGTCGTGGAAGCTGTTCAGGTTCTTCAGCGTAATCTGCAAGTCTATGATGTGTATCCCGTTGCGCTGCGTGAAGATGAACTCGTCCATCTTGGGATTCCACTTGTTGGTGCGATGCCCGAAATGGACGCCGGTCTCGAGCAAAGTCCGCATTCGTACTGCTGATGGCATTACAAATCTCCTTGGATTGTCGGTGTTTATAACTCGCACATCGTTCAGCCTCCGGTGACAATCCGCCTGCGCGGACAACACCCACCGCGAGTCCCGATGTGTGGGATTTGGCCAGGCGCTCAATTGCGCCCGATGCCGCAGCGTACTCTATCATAGGGGCTGGGCGAGGGCAATGATTGGTTTGGTGGACCGGGCGATGACGCCGAATGCTACAGCCGCTATTTCGAGCAGAATTATACCGAAATTTAACTACAGAGCACACAGAAGTAAGAGCAAGTAAATCATGCAAAAAAGCGAGCCTTGTAGGGGCGACCAATCTGGTCGCCCGTTGCCGCTGCGACCTGTGGTTTCGGGCTGTCGCCCCTACAGATCGTTGCTTTAGCGAAATTTGCATTACTTACTTGAAACACCTGAGAACAAGGAGGAAACGCTCGTCTCCATACTCTGTCCTTGGTGAACTCGGTGGCAAAGATACAATCTGGAGCGATTGGCCGATATGCTCGATGGCGCGGCTTGGATGGGCTGCCGGGTTCAGTCAGGCGCCGCGCCGAGGATGTCCTCAAGCGCGCTGATGAAGGCTTGATTGGCTTCTCGCGTACCTAGGCTGAGGCGCATGGCCTGGGGCAGGCCGTTGCGCGTCTGCCCGCGCAGCAGCAAGCCGCGCCCCTGCAATCGCGCTTGCAGTTCGTCCGCCGGGATTCGCGTTTCAAAGAGGATGAAATTGGCCGCCGGCTGCCAGTAATGGATGTCCAGCCGGTCGAATTGCCCGCAGACCCAGCGCGCTTCCGTCCGCAGGAAGTCGACCACCCTGCGGACATGCGCTTGATCGCGACAGGCGGCAATGCCGGCCGCCAGCGCCAGCTTGTTCTGATGGAAGCCGCGCTGCAAACCGGAGATAGCATTGGCGATATCGGGCTTGGCGATGCCATAGCCCAGGCGCAGGCCCGCCAGCCCGTAAACTTTGGAGAAGCTGTGTACGATGACGATGTTGCGCCCATCAAGCGCGTAACGCAGCGAATCTGGGTAATCGGCGTCATCGACGAAGTGATGATAGACCTCATCAGCGACCACCAGCACATGCTCAGGCAAGCCGCTCATCAGCGTCTCGACGGCTTCCGCGCTAATCACCGTGCCGGTGGGATTATTGGGATTGCAAAGCATGACCAGCTTGCTGCGTTCAGTCACGGCCTCCAGTACCGCCTCCGGTCGATAGCGGAAGGTCCGCGCTTCAAGCGGCACATCGATGACCTTCGCGCCCAGCGGCTCGGTGACTTTGCGATAGGCTCCGCTGAATGTCGGCGTTGACAGAATGACTTCATCGCCGGGGACGAGGGTGGCGCGGGCAATCAGCTCCAGGGTTTCGAAGCCGCTGCAGCCGGTGAAGATATGCTCGGGCCTGAGCCCGCGTCCGAGTACATCCACGATGGCGCGCCGCAGTTCAATGTCCGAGTAGCTGGGGTAAACCGCCAGCGTCGGCGCGGCCGCGCGAATGGCTTCCACTACCCGCGGCGACGGACCCAGCGGATTCTCATTGTTCTGCAGGCGATGCGCGGGCGTCTGCTGCTCCGCCTGCAAGCGGTCTTCCGCCGACGGGCTGCCGTCTTGCCGCGTGAAGGCGCTGATGTTGGGGTTGAAGCGCAATTCGCTTATGGTGTCCAGTATGCTCCGTCCTTCGGCGTATTATTCTGCCATTGATGATATAGGCAAGGCTTGTCCGGATTTGCGAAGTATCGATATCGTTGCCACCATTTTCCCGGTATCTCTCAGTAAAACCAAGTTGGTCATGCGAAAAAGCTAGCCTGTAGGGGCGACCAATCTGGTCGCCCGCTGCCGCTAATATTTGTGGTTTCGGGCTGTCGCCCCTACAGATTGTTGCTCTGGTGAAATTTGCATTACTTTATTGGCTTTACTTCTCTGCGCCCTAAGTGGTAATAGTATCGTGAATCCGTAAAAGCCAGGCGAGGGGTATATCGCTAGCGCTTGTTGCGCAGCTCCATCGACGCGCCGCCTTTCTGCTTGAAGCCGAAATTGCTGTAGAAGCCGGCCAGCTCCGCGCCGCAATCCAGCATCACAATTTCGATATGCTGCGTACGCTTGAGGATGCGCTCCAGCATTTCCGAGGCCACGCCTTGCTTGCGATAGGCGCTGTCGACAACCACGTCATCGATCAGCGCGCGATGGAGATCATCGGTGATCACGCGCGAGAAGCCGATGAGCTGATCTTCATGCCAGACGCCAAGCGTAATCTGACTGCGATCCAGCATCTGCTGGATGTCCAGCGGGCTGCGGTCATTTGCCCAACTGGTTTGCAGCAGCAAGCGGCGGAGCTCCTCGGGATTGATGGGTTCGGTGAACGAGTAGATATAACGCGTCGGCATTGGCTGCGTCCTCCTCCAATCGATGAATGCGAGCAGGCTGGGAAACATGCGCCAGCCCCGCGCACATCATACCGCAAGTCAGCGAGAGCCGGTCAAGTTTAGTTCGTATTGCCAAGGCAATCTTATCAAAATGAATCTGCGCAACTATGAACATTTTACAAACAAAAATCTAACCACATAGACACAGAAGTAGAACCAAGAAAGTCATGCGAAGAAGCGCTCCGTGTAGGGGCGACCAATCTGGTCGCCCGCTTCCGCTGCGACTTGTGGTTTCGGATTGTCGCCCCTACAGAACGTTGCTTTGGCAAAATTCGCAAGACTAACTTGGAACTACTTCGGCGCCTCTGTGGTGAAAATATTTTGATGCGGTCGCTCTGGGCGATAGCCTACGGGTTTTCCCGATGTGATGGCCGGTGCTAGAATGGATGTGTCCAGCGGATTGCCGCGAGAGGAACGAGTTTTGGCGACCTCAAGATGGGATTCGTTCATCCAGTTCTTGTGCGAAATATATCAGACTCCCGACGCCGGCGGTCGCCAGGGGTTGGTGGACGAGTTGCTGACGACGCACGACGAGTGGCCCTGGGTGGAGCGCGACAAAGCGACCTTTGTCTATGACTCCTGGACGGCGCAGAATGTGGCTCTGAATCTGGACATTATCAATCGCGACCCGCCCTTCGAAAATATGGCGCGGCTGGAGGACACATCGCTGTGGTATTTCCAGCGCTACTTCGAGCGGGACGCGCTGGTAGACTATATGTTTGCCATTGACGACCCCGGTACGCCCTTGGCGCAGGAGATCGATCTGATGGACCGCGTGGGCCGCTTCTGGCAGTCGGATACGCTCAACGCCATGTCCATCAGCGCCAGCCAGGTCGACAGCTCAGTGCTGCAGATGCCGCGCGCGCGACCCTTTCCCAACTGGGGGGCGATGGCGGCCGTGCCGCGCGGGCGCGTCTATCGCCACAGATTCAGTTCGGTGCAGCTGGGTTTCAAAAACCGCAGCTTGTGGGTGTATACGCCGCCCGGTTATGACGCCAATGATGGGGTAAACTATCGGCTGCTGGTGCTGTTGGACGGGCAGTGGGCGGTGAATGTGCTGGAGGCGCCACAAATCGCCGACGCGCTGATCAAGCACGGGCGCATGCAGCCCATCATCATCGCCATGCTGGCCAGCGGCTCGCAATCGCAGCGCGTGGCCGAATATGTGGGCAATGACAAACAGTACGCCATGATCGCGGCGGAATTGCTGCCCTTCTTGCAAGCCGAGCATCGCATTGATCCGCTTGACCTGGGGCTGGGCGGCGTCGGCGAAGGCGCAATAGCGGCTGTGCATTCGGCGCTCAAGAACCCGGCCATCTTCGGCCATCTCATTGTCATATCGCCACCGCTGGGGCGCGAACCGGCGGTGCAACTGCTGAAAGACTTCGCGCAGCGCTTCCGCGACTTGCCGGTCCTGCCCAATCGCATCTTCCAGTCGGTTGGGCGTTATGAACAGGACTTGCGTTTCTATCAGCCGGCTCTGGCTCTGCGCGGCATCCTCGAGCGGCGCATGAGCCACGATCCGGAACTTCAATACCGCTTTGTTGAGTTGGGCAGCGGGCACAGCCTGGCGGCTTTCAAGAGCGTTTTGCCGGAAGCGCTGGCGCACGTATTCCCGCCCGCTTAGGCGCGTATGGCAACGCTATTCATCGTACCCACCCCCATCGGCAACCTCGAGGACATCACCCTGCGCGCCTTGAGGGTCCTGCGGGAGGCGGCGCTGATCGCGGCTGAAGACACCCGCACATCACGCGTGCTGACGCGGCATTTCGACATCGACACGCCTATGACGAGCTATCACGAACATAACAAGCTGTCCAAGTTGGATGAGATTTTCGCCGCGCTGGAGACGGCCGATGTGGCGCTGATCTCCGACGCCGGCACGCCGGGCATCTCCGACCCCGGCTTTGAGTTGATCTCGGCGGCGCTGGAGCGCGATATTGAAGTTGTGCCCTTGCCCGGCGCCTGCGCCATCACCACCGCCTTGGTCGGCTCCGGCATGGCCACCGACAGCTTTCGCTTTGTGGGTTTTCTGCCGCGCAAGCCCGCCGCCCTGCGCGAGCGCCTGCAAAGCCTGAAAGACAGCCGCGAGACCATCGTGGCTTACGAAAGCCCCTACCGGCTAGCGGGCGCGTTGTCTATCGTAGCCGAGGTCATGGGCGCGGAACGGCGCGTCTGCGTGGCGCGCGAACTGAGCAAGAAGTTCGAACAATTCTATCGCGGCAGCGCCAGTGAACTGCGCGACCATTTCGTAACCGATAATCCACGCGGCGAAGTTACGTTGCTGATTGCCGGGGCGGGCCCAAACGACGCCGAATGGACAGAAGATCAAGTCCGGTCCGCATTGAGCCAGCGGCTGGCAGCGGGGGAGGCGCTTTCGCGGGCGGCGCGCGCTGTAGCCAAATCAGCCGGCTGGCCCAAGAACAAGGTTTATCAGCTGGGCATCAAGGACGGCTGAGACAGCAGCCTCAGTCGCCGTCGCTTTCCAGCCGGGAGATGTCTACCTCTATGCCGCGCTCGCCCAATTTCGCCTGCAGCGCTTGCCATTGGCCCGCGCGCACCACGCAAGCCATCGGTCCCAGGCGCGCCCCCAGATAACGCCGCAGCTCCGGAATCGCGAAGATCTTCTCCAGCGTCTCTTCGGATGTGGTTCTTAACGCGATAAGCGCTTCAATCGTTACAGAAGTCTTGGCGCCGTCTTGCCAATTGCGCAGCAGCTTGACGATAGACAGCGGCATTGCTTTGCCCTCCAGCTGGCGGCTGATGAAAGCCTGGATGTGCTGGGTGCTAATGCCTTGCGCCGCGGCTCGCTGAATGCCGGGCGCGTCCAGCGTGTAGACGTAGGGGTCGGCGGCGGCGGCACAGCGAGCGAAACGCGCCAGTTGAAAACGCTCGAAGCGGTTGACCCGCCGCGACGCCAGCAGTTGACCGTCGGCGCCTACGGTAATTCGAGTCGTGGATTCCTGCAGTTGCGGCCACTCGCTGAACTCCAGGAAGGCGCGCCCGTAAGCGGTCAGCCGCAGCACATCCTCGCCGATATCCACCAAGCCCAGCCAGTGCATGGGACCCACGATATAGAACTCGATCAGCGAACCTTCGACAGCGTCCCAGCTTTCGAAGCCGCTCAGGTATTCGCCGGCGTCGTTGCGGATATACCACTGGTCGTAATCGCCGTCCAGCCGTTGAAAATCGGGCTCGAACTCCTTGATGATCTCGATCAGATCGTTGATGGACACCCAGCCTTGCTCGGGCAGCAGATCGGCCAGCAATTCCATGACGGCTTTTCGCGCCGCCGCCGCATCGTAGGACCAGCCCGAATCTTCCGGGTAGAGCCCGGGAATATGCCACATGTCGCGATAACTTTGGCTATCGAGCCAGGCGCGGGCCAAATCGCGAATCTGCTCGGCGCGCGCAGCCTCCAGCCAGGCCCGGGCTTGGTTGCGGCTGGGATGCGCCTTGTCATCTTGCTGGGCTATCAATCCCGCGCTGAGCCCGACGCCCAGCATGAAAGCGAGCCGCGTGTCGCTGGGGCGCAGCAATTGGTCTTTGATGGACTCGGCGGCCGCCGCCACAAAGCGCGCGCCTTCGACCGCTCGCGCCTCGGCTTGCAGCAGCGCCAGCAGCGTGGTCATGTCGTCGACGATTGACGTGTCCGCCTTTATGACCTCGTCGACATCATCGACCAGGCCGATCTTGGGCAGCTCTTCTTCACTTGGCGCGGCGTCGGCAGCCAATTCGCCGAAACTGGTCTTGTGCAGCGGCAGCGCCTCGATGAGGTCGGTCGGCACGTAGATGAAGCCGATCAGACGGTCGTCGACCTTGTCAAAGCCTTCGCCGATAAAGCCGCGGTAGTAGAGCGTCTCGGCCAGACTCTGCCCGTGCAGATGCGGTTTTTCGCGCTTGATTCGCGCGCGGCCCAGCTTGCGAATCTCGCCGTAGAAGCGCTCGAACTGGGCCACCTTCATGCGGCCCTGCGCGCTGCTGACCAGCAATTGCAATGCCGTCCGCGCCGGTTCATCCAGCTTGTCCCAGGCGGACTCGGCCAGCGCTGGATCCAGCATGGCGCGCTGCAGCTGGCGGATGAGCTCGTCATGGCTCAGGCTCCTGCTGTCAACGCTCCAGATATCCGCCAGCGCCGGCAGCATGCCCGGGTCGCAATCATGCAGGGTCGCCAGCAGGTTTTTCATTTCAGTGTCTTTCCCGCGCCGACCAAAACCGCGTAGATATCAAAATGATAAGCGATCGTGGTGTAATCGTGGGCGCTGTAGATAATGCGGGTGGGCGCCTGGCAGGCGGGGCAGTGGAAATCGATGCGTCCCTGTTCATCAGCGGGCAGGTCCGGCGTCAGATCGTCGAATATGTGGCGCAGCCTGCGCTGGAAGGGCGAGCGGCCGTTTGCCTGATAAAAGCTGCGCCAGCGAAAGCGGATGCGATGACCGCAGCGGGGACAGCGGTAAATGCAGCTGCCAGCGACGCGGTTGCGATAATCTTCGCCATCAAGCAAACCGCGGAAGACCGCGCGCGCGTCAAAATGGTCGATCAGGTCGCTTGGCGCCATGCTTGCTATTGCCTCGTCACAGCTACATTTTAGCACAGCCGGCCCGCTTTCTCGGCTACTCGGCTAATCGAGCGCCAGCCTGCCGCAGCCCATCATGACACAATTGCCGCCGATGCTGACTCTGATTATCTCGCCGTCCGAACGCTCGACGCGCATGCGGATGAAGCTGGGCCGCCCCATCTCGAAGCCCTGCTCGCTGATTAGGTCATCTGAATCGGCTAAGCCGTATGTTAGCAAATAGGCGGCCAAGGGCCCGCTGGCGGAGCCGGTCGCCGGATCTTCGCCCAAGCCCAGCGCCGGCGCGAACATGCGGCTGTGCGCGCTGGATTTCGCCTCGACCGTCTCGGTCGTCGTTACGAAGACATTCTGGGCATCGCCCCCGGCCAGCAGCGCGCTCCAGCGATCATGGCGCAACTGGATTCGCCGCATCGCCGCCAGCGTCGCGATCGGCACATAAAGAAAGGGGAGCCCACTGCTGAGGACTTGCAGCGGCGCATCGACTTGTAGGTCGCTTTCGTCCAGCGAGAGCATCTCGGCGATGGCGCGCCGTTCAGGGTAGATCTCGCCGAATTGCGGCAGGGGCTGCCGCATCCAGACATCGCGTGGCTTTCCGCGCTCGTCGGCGTGAATGGTTACGCCAAGGGGCCCCACGCCTAATTCGAATATAATCTTCGTTAGTGGCGCCAGCTGGCCGATGCGCCCCAGCTGCGCCAGCGCATAGGCCGCGCCCACGGTGGGGTGCCCCGCCATCGGCAGCTCGGCTAACGGCGTGAAGATGCGCAGACGGAAGCTGTGGGCGGGGTCGGCCGGCGGCAAGACAAACACAGCTTCCGACAAGTTCAGCTCCTGGGCGATATGTTGCATTAGCGTTGGCGACAGGTCGGGCGGCGGCTGCGGAAATACCGCCAGCGGATTGCCGCCAAATTGCCGGTCGGTGAAGACGTCAAGCAGGTGATATTCCAGTCGCATGGCGCGCCCTCAGATTATTGACAGCGTTTATATCACAGCCAGTGTGAGAAATACACGTCTCGCGTCCAGGGCAATTGCATCAAAATCCATAAATGACGAATTTATCATCAAACTAACAAATTGTAGGGGCGAGCCTTGGCTCGCCCATAATATTTGGCGCAAAATCGTGTGCGATTGACCCGCAGTGTCTACGCGCGGCGCAGAATCGTCCCTACATGGCGTCCTATATTGGCATAATCTCTGTGCACTCTGCGCTCTCTGTGTTGAAAAAATTTGATGCAATTGCTCTTTTCCCGTGTCGCCTCTGCTGGACGGAGAGCCTGGTTTTGCACTACACTCTAGGCATGGGCTGCTGCACGAACGGGAGGGCGTTGTGGCTATAGATTATCAAGCGCGGCTGAATCAACTGCTGGAGCAAAGCGGCACCGACTTGGTGGCATTTGTGCCGGGCGAGAATATGGTCTATTTCACCGGGCTGCACTTTCACTTGTCCGAGCGTCCCATCCTCGGCCTGTACAGCCGGCGCGGGCTTTCCTTCATCATCCCGCAGTTGGAAGCGGCCAAGCTGCAAGCGCGCCCGGAATTGGAAGCGCGCCGCTTCGCCTGGACGGACAGGGCGGGCTACGATGAGGCTTTCCGCGATGCTGTCGCGGCTTTGCTGCCCAGGGATTCAACCTGCGCGTTGGACGGGCAGACCCTGCGTTTCTTTGAATGGCGGGCGCTAGAAAAAGCGGGCTTGCCGGCGGCGAACACCCTGGATGTCGGCGACTTGTTCCTGGATTTGCGCGCTCGTAAGGCGCCGGAGGAAATCGCCAATATGCAGCGGGCCATCGACATCAGCGAAGCCGCCTTGCAGGCGACGATGGGCTGGGCGCGCCCGGGCCTGACCGAGCGTCAAATTGCCGACCGGCTCGGCGCCGAAATGCTCGAGCGCGGCTCGCACGGTCACGCTTTCTTAATCGTGCTGACAGGCGAGAAAACCGGCTTGCCGCATGGCGACATGGCCGACCGCGTCTGGGGCGAAAACGAATTCCTGCTAATCGACTTTGGCGCGACTTATAACGGTTACCCGGCCGATATCACGCGTACTTTCTGTTACGGCGAGCCGACCGCGCAGATGCGCGCCATGTACAATGCGGTCTACGGCGCCAACCAAGCCGCGCGCGAATTCGCCCGCCCGGGTGTAACTTGCTCGGAACTGGACCAAGTCGCGCGCGCCGTGATTGAGGCGGCCGGCCTGGGCGAGTATTTCATTCATCGGCTGGGGCACGGCTTGGGTTTGAGCGTGCACGAGCTGCCTAATATCGTGGCCGGCAGCGACCAGGTATTGCAGCCGGGCATGGTCTTCACCATTGAGCCGGGTGTCTATATTCCCGGCATCGGCGGCGTGAGGATCGAAGACAATGTCGTTGTCACCGAAGACGGCATCGACGTCTTGACCTCCTATCCGCGCGAGTTGTGATGCGCTGAGCGCAGATTGCCGCTGAGGCGCTAGGCGCGCATGACGCCGCAGACCGGCGCCGGCCAAGCCAACTGCTCGTGGCGCGCCAGCATTTCGGACAGCCACGCATGAGGCGCTGCCGGGAAGGGCGCCCCCCGCCGCTGCGACATAGCGACATTCATCGTGACGACTTCCACGACGGCGGCCAACTGCTCGCGCGTCTCGTTGACGAGAAATCCCATGAAATAGGCGCGCTTGGGCGACAGCTCGATCAGCCGAATATACACAGCGACCTGGTCATCAACCAGGATTTCGGCGAGATAGCGAATGTGCTGCTCCAACGCGAAATTGCCGAAGGGCTCGGCCGCGGCGTAAATCTGCCCCAGGCCGGCTTGCTGAAAGACCGCGCCCAAGCTCTTCTCGACCAGGCGCAAGTAGTATTGCACATTGACGTGGTCATTTTCGTCAAGGAACGCGCTGGGTATCGTCCGCTCGTAGAACTTGTCAAGTTGCCTGATTTCGGCGACTGTAGTCGTGATTCGGTTCATAGCGCCTCTCGTGAAACCGGAGCATGGCGCATTATAATGCCTCAACGCTGGTCATCAACCCATCACGGCAAGACCGAAATTCCCAAGGCGGCGTAGTGAGTTACCCGCGGATTAGGCCTGAAAACGCAGCGTCATTGCGCTGCCTGGGGCAAGTGCGCTTCGGCTGGATCGCGCAGGCGCGCTGGTCGCCGCGCGGCGACTTGCTGGTCATCGCCGGTGGAGACGGCATCGCCGGTTATGCCGAGGGCTTTGGCGGCACGCCGACCTGGCGGCAGAGCGCTCATTCGGCGCCGGTCAAGGACATCGCCATCAGCCCCGACGGCAGCCGATTGGCTTCGGGCAGCGCCGATACAAGCATCAAACTCTGGTCCATCGCGGATGGCGCAATAGCGGAGTCCGCCACCTGGCATGGCCATAGCGGGTCGGTTGAGGCGCTGGCATTTAGTCCCGACGGCCGCCTGCTGGCCAGCGGCGGGGCTGACGGCAGGATTCGGCTCTGGGATGCCGCGAGCGGCGCGACGCTGGCTGTGCTGGCAGGCCATGACGACGAAGTGTCCGCCTTAACTTTTGATGCCAGCGGAAGGCGCTTGCTGTCCGGCAGCCGCGACAGAACGATTCGCATCTGGCATCTCCAAGCTGGAATTCCGCAAGAGCTGCTGGGCGCGCACGATGACTGGGTCCGCGATTTGGCATTTCAGCCGGGCTCGGCTGTCTTGGCATCAGCCGGCAAGGACATGACGATTCGCTTGTGGCGGCTTGAAGGCGAGCCGGCCGAGCGCGCGCTGCCGGCGCATGCGGGTGGAGTAGATACCCTGGCATTCGCGCCCGACGGCGCCATTCTGGCCAGCGGCGGACGCGATAATGCCCTGCGCGTCTGGCGCGTGCATACTCTGGACGAGCTGGCGCTTCTTGAAGGACACAGCCGGCCCGTGCTGGCGCTGGACTTCAACTCGGCCGGCACGATGTTGGTATCTGCCGCGGGCGACAATCTGGTAAAGCTCTGGGCGATCGCGTAGCCGGGCGCTGCGCCCGCGCGAAGCGGCGATATAGTCAGGGCGTTAAAGAGCCACTACAATGTCGACAACATGCGCGAATTGAGAGCGAGGCGAAGTTTAATGACTAGCATGCAAACCAGTTGGCAGCAGGTACGCGAGCGTCATATCGGGGCGATGCGCGTATCTTGCGACATTCTTGGGCATATTTTGCAAGGCATGACCAACGAGCAGGCGCGATCGCTGCGCGACGGACCTGAGGGCTGGTCCATCATTGAAATCGTCTGCCACCTGCGCGATTTCGACGAGATATTCTATCGGCGCGCCCAGATGATGCAGGCGCAGGAGCAGCCCCAGCTGCCGGCTTATGATCACGAGGCGATGGCGCTCGAGCGGGCTTATCAGCAGGAAGACCTGGCGCAGGCTTTTGCAGCGCTCAAGGCGTCTCGCGCGCGTATTATCGCGTTCTTTGCCGCGCTGACGCCGGAGCAGTGGCAGCGCGCTGGCCACCATCCCGAACGCGACAGCTTCACCATGACGGACGCCGCCATGCAAGTCGGCTTGCACGATTTGGATCATCTCGAGCAGATTACGCGAGTTTTGGCGCGGGCTTAGCCAGTTCTAGCGGCGAAGCGGCCTGGGCTGCATTTGGCTAAGGAGCGCTCGCTCTTGATATCATGCTTATAACTTGGAAGTCACCTGGGAGATAACGTATGCAGGCTTTGATCGAACGTATCCGCGCGGAAGGCATCAATCTGGGCGGCGGCATTCTAAAGGTTGACAGCCTGATCAATCACCAGCTGGATCCGCAGTTAATGGCGGGCATGGGCGAGGCCTTCGCCGAGCGCTTCGCCGGGACACAGATTGATCGGATTCTAACGGCGGAGATTTCGGGCATCGCGCCGGCGCTGATGACGGGCATTGCCATGAATGTGCCGGTCGTCTACGCGCGCAAGAAGAAACCCATCACCATGTCGGGTCCGGTATTCCTGGAAACCGCGCCCAGCCATACCAAAGGCGGGGAAACACTGCTGCTGGTATCGGCTGAGTTTCTGCACGCCGGCGAAAATGTGCTCATCATTGACGACTTTTTGGCGACCGGCAAAACGCTGCTGGCTTTGGCCCGCATCGTCGTCAGCGCCCAGGCCAACTTGGTCGGCGTCGGCGTTATGGTCGAGAAGACCTTTGAAGGCGGGCGCGGCGCCGTAGAGGAACTGTATGACGTGCCGATTCACGCGCTGGCCAGCATCACCGGCATGGAAGGCGATACCGTCACCGTCCGCGGCGACCAAGCCAGGCTGTTATAATTTGACGGCGCGCCCCAAGCGGGCGGATTCCTGCGCGGCCAAGGCGAAGCGCAGCACCTCGCGCCCTTCTGCGCCTGTCAGTTGCGGCGGCTCGCCAGCGAACCAGGCGTCAATAAACTGGCGAGTCGAATTGATGAAGCTGTGCTCCCAGCCCACCGGCATGTCGGAGAATGTGCGCGTCCGCCGATCTTTGTACAAGATCACCGGCGGCGCATCCATCATCTTGCCGTGGCCCCGCGTCACCCAAATCACACCCTTGCTGCCGGTGATTTCGATGCGGTCGTCTTGCGCGTAATGCTGGGTGTCCAGCACTAGCTCGGGCGAGTAGACCGCTTCCAGCGAACCATAACGATTGCCGGGGAATTTCCAGGATACGATAGCCGGCGCGTCCAGGTGCAAGCCCGGTTCAATCTCGGTGCTGCCGATCCAGGCATGCACTTCCTCGGCCATGCCCATGAAGTGCCAGCCAAGGGCGAACTTGTGATGGCCGTCGTCAAAGACCAGGGGGCCCCCGCCGCACTCCTCCGAATTGAATCGCCAGGCTCTTGCCGAAGCGGGCACAGCCCATTCCGTAGGGCTGATGCCGGAATTGCTCTTGATGCGGATGGTTAGCGGGTCGCCGATTTCGCCGTTGTCGATCAGCGCCTTGGCCCGCTGCACCGGCGGGTAGAAGATGAAATTCTCGTAGACTTTGAAGATTAGTCCAGCAGCCTTTGCGGCGGCGACCATATCGTCAGCCTGGGCGACCGACAGCGCCATGGGCTTTTGCACCGAGACATGTTTGCCCGCGGCGAGCGCATCAAGCGTCGCCTGATAGTGCAAGTGGTGCGGCAGCAGAATCTCCACCAAGTCGATATCCGGCAGCGCCAGCAGCTCATGATAATCGCTGAATACGCGCTGCTCGGCGACGCCCCAGCGGCGGCCGCGCCTCCGCGCCAACTCCAGGCTGCGGTCGCATACGGCGACGATATCCGCGCGATCGTCGTCCAGATAAGCGAGCGCATGCAAATCCGAGATTCTTCCGGTTCCGATGAAGGCAACACGCAGTTGTTCCATGAGTCTTGCTCTCGTTTCGCTACGTTTGCGCGAATACTACTAGGAAAGCCCGGTCTTGTTAGGGGTCACTCTGTTTCGGCAATGGTGAATACCGGGGATTTGCGAACTCCGCCAAGCAACGCAAGAACCTCAGTAAGTGCAAGTAAGTCATACGAAAAACTAGCCATGTAAGGGCGACCAATTTGGTCGCCCGCTGCAGCTGCAACTTGTGGTTTCGGGCTGTCGCCCCTACAGATTGTTGCTTTGGTGAAATTTGCATTACTGCATTGGCTTTACCTCTCTGACCCATTTGGTGAAAATTTTATGCGAATTCGCCACAGCTTCGGCGCTCGCGTTGTCGAATGTCCCCCGAAAATGATACAATGAACGTGGAGCGCATCGTCGGGGGTGTCCAATTGAGGGCAAGATGGTAAGCCAAACCGACACTCATGCTATGAAATTGCTGGATCTGCCTTTGACCCTGCGTCTAAAGCAGAACGCGATCATCTTGCACAGCGAGCTGGGCCTAATTGAGGACGCGCGCGGGCAGTACAGCGCCTTGCTATCCAACATCGTTTTTCCGCGTGGCTTGCATACCCTGCTGGCGCATGTGGACGATAAAGATGTCGTTGGGCAGTTGCGCTATCGCCAGGGAGAAGCCAACGCGCATCTGGTTTATCTGGCGCCCACGCTGGCGGATTCTGACAGCGATACAATCTGGTTGCACATGCTGGATTCGATGGCGGAGCAAGCGGGCCGCAGTGGCGCGCAGACGCTGGTGGGCGAGGTGGACTTGAAGCATCGGCTCTTTGAGACCATGCGGCAAGCCGGATACGCTGTCTACAGCCGGCAAGTCGTCTGGCAGCGGGGGCCGCTATCAGGCGACATGGCGCCCTCGCCGCTGACCGTCACGCCCGAGAACGAAGACGACGAGAGTGGCATCGCCGCGCTATTGGGCTGCACCATTCCGCGGATCATGCAGTCGGTGCTAGGACCGGCGCCGGATATGCAAGGCATGGTCTACCGCCGGGATGGGCGGGTTGAAGCCTACCTGGCCTATTCCGAGGGCAAACACGGCGTCTACTTAATGCCTTTTGTGCATCCGGAAGTGCTGAGCGAGGCGCCGGATATTCTGGCGGCCGCATTGCAAGGGATTGATCGCTGCCGCAAGCTGCCCGTGTATATCTGCGTTCGCGGCTACCAGGGCTGGCTGGAAAATGCGGCGCGTGACCTGGGATTCGCGCCCTTGCTGGAGCAGGCGGTCATGGTCAAACACTTGACAGCCGGCGTCCGCCAGGCTTCTTTCGAGAGGGTTGATCTTAGCGCCAGGGGGCGTCAAAAGCCGGCGGCGAATCTGCCCATGGTCAAAATAAGCGCCCAAGCAGCATGCAAATCAAAAGCGCGGCCCGCCTTGCCCGGCTAAGCTGAACGGGAAAAGATTGCCTTAGCCGCCAACAAGCAGATCAGCGGAGGACAGCTGCCGAGTACATGGATACGCATATCACTGACGATTTTGAGATTTTGCGGAGCGTATTGCCCCAGCGCATACGCGGCGCGATAGACAAGTACGGCAAGACAAGCAAGCTGCTGGAAATAGTGCTCGACCTGGGGCGACACCCGACATCCCGCTACACCGACGGCGAACATCAGCTCTCCCAAAGCGAGGTGACTGAGGCGGATCTGCAGCAGTTGGTCGCCGAGTTGGGCGAGTTTGACGACGACAATCGCGCCGGCATTGAGCGTTCCCTGCATCGCATATCAGCGATCCGCAATCGACGCGGCAAGATTGTCGGGTTGACGGTGCGCATCGGGCGGGCGGTATACGGCACGATTGACATCATCGCCGATTTGATCGAGTCCGGGCAGAGCGTGCTGATTGTGGGGCCGCCCGGCGTCGGCAAGACGACCTTGCTGCGCGAGGCGGCGCGGGTGCGCGCGCGCGACAAACGCGTCGTCATCGTGGATACATCCAACGAGATCGGCGGCGATGGCGATATCCCGCACCAAGCTGTCGGCAAAGCACGGCGTATGCAAGTCTCCCAGCCCGATCGCCAGCATGAAGTCATGATCGAGGCGGTGGAGAATCACAATCCCGAAGTGATTGTCATCGACGAAATCGGCCGCGAACTGGAAGCCATGGCGGCGCGGACCATCGCCGAGCGCGGCGTCCAGCTGATCGGCACAGCCCACGGCAATACGCTGGAAAATCTAATGCTCAACCCGACGCTGTCGGATCTGATCGGCGGCATTGAATCCGTGACGCTCTCGGACGATGAGGCGCGGCGGCGCGGCACGCAGAAAGTCGTGCTGGAGCGGCGGACGGCGCCCACCTTCGACATTATGATCGAGATTCAAGCCCGCGATCGTTTGGTGGTGCATCCGGATGTCGCCTCGGCCGTCGACGCGATCTTGCGCAATCGACCGCTGCCGGCGGAGCTGCGCGAGCGCGATTCGACCGGCGTGATTAACGTCAGCGACTACGTGCATGAGGCTGAGTCGCGCTCGGCGCCCGCGCGTGAAGGCCCTGGGGAATTGCGGCGCGGCGCCGGCGAAAGCGCTCATGTCGTGCGCGGCAACCGGACCAACGGCAAAACCCGCAACGAAATGAAAGACGATGTCGCGCAACAGAATACGCGCGAGCTGCGCGCCATCAGCGTCTATGCCTACGGCGTCGCCCGCAACCGGCTGGAGCAAGCCGCGCGCCGCTTGGCTGTGCCTCTTTTGCTCAGCGATGATTTTGGCGAAGCGGAGGCCATCGTCACGCTGAAGACCCACTATCGCCGGCGCCCCCGTTTGATTACGGATGGCGAGAAGCGCGGCCTCTCCATCTATGTCTTGCGCGCCAATACCGTGACACAGATGGAGAACTTTCTGGTGGACTTGTTCCGCTTGAACGGGCGCGAAGACCCCGATCATTTCGGCGACGCCATAATGGAGGCGCAGCAAGCGATCAGTCGTATTCGCGATGGCGAGGATTACATCAACCTCAAACCGCAAGCCTCGCAAGTACGCAAGCGGCAACATAAACTGGCGCGCCAGGCGCATATGCAATCAGCCAGCGTCGGCGATGAACCGCGCCGATTTGTCACGATTTACCGCGCCGGTTAGTGCCTGCGCCGTGGCCCATCCCCTACAATTTATCTCTGCTGGAGGCAGGCAATGAGCCCGTCGTCTTTTCGTCCGGCGCCGATCCGCACCGACCATAGCAACGCCTTCGCCAACAGGACCATGCGCCTTCGCTTGCCGGCCATCATTGATGAGGTGAAAGCGCTTAACCCCGATTATTCGCCGGCTATAGTGCGGCATCTTATGCGACTGCGCCGTGATTTGTCGGAAGGGGAGCGCATAGCTGAGAGCGAACTGCTGCCCGCGGGCGACATCGGCGACTGGTCGCGCGCATTAATGCGGCAGCGCGATATCGTCGCTAGCGAGCCGACTTGGCAGAACGTTGAATGGTTCTTCGCCGAGACCTACGCCTACCGCTGTCTGATAGAAGCTGCGCGCTGGCGCGAAAGCGGGCGCGATCCCTTCTTGCCCAAGAAGCTGGAGGAGTTGCATAGCGATGCGCTTTGGCAGTTAGTTGAGCGCGCCTACGAGCCGCTTGACTCGCCCGAGAGCGAATGGCGCCGCGCCGTCGAATTCGCGCTCTGGGGCAATCGCATCGACCTGAGTTACGCCCCCTCCAACGAGAGGGGCACCGACACCAGCGCGGAAGACCTGCTCGTCGACGATCGCGATAGTTTGGCGGCTTATCTCGCCCATTCGCGGGTATCCCGGTCCGGTCTTAAAGCTGGCGCGCCGATATATATCGTGGCGGACAACGCCGGCTCCGAATTGGCGATGGACCTGGTACTGAGCGAATGCCTGCTGCGGCACGTGACGGACCGGGTTGTGATTTGCCTCAAAGCGCATCCGACTTTCGTCAGCGATGCCACGCCAGCGGATGTATGGATGATGCTCGACGAGATGCAAAAGCGGGGACCAGGCGCCGCCGCGCTGGCGAAAGCGTTGCGGCGTTACTGGCTTGGGGGCAAACTGCGTTTCTTAGCGCATCCCTACTGGAATAGCAGCCGCTTCCTTTGGGATTTGCCGCCCGACATTCACGCTGCCTTCGCGGCTGCCCGTCTTGTGATCATCAAAGGCGACGCCAACTATCGGCGGACGGTGGGCGACGCGCTGTGGCCCGCGCATACGCCATTCGCCCACGCGCTGGCATACATGGAGGCGCCTGCGCTTTGCCTGCGCACGCTAAAGAGTGATCCGGTGCTGGGGCTGCCCACTGCGGATACAGCGGCGGCGCTGGACCAAGTTGATCCGCAATGGCGCGTCAACGGCCAACGCGGCGTAATCCAGTTCAAAGCTTAATCGTCGAAGAGCCAATAAGTTGCCGTCGCCGGGTAGTCCTTTTCCAGCCAAGCCATGACCTTTCTGGGCTTGAGACAGAGCAGCAAAGAGCCTGACGTCGCCAACTCCGGGTCGAGATTATACTTCTCGATGTAGCGCTGGCCGATTCGCTGCAACTGTTCCGCTGAGACTTGCGCTGTCGCCGCGCGGCCCTCGAAGATCACTGTTTCGTCGCCGCTGTCCAGATGCGCGACCACGCGGCTGTCGCGGGCGATATTACGCGCTTTCTGCGCCGCCCTGTCCGTGCCGAAGTACAAGACGCCGTCGACCCAGGCGCCCCAGACGGGAACGCTGTGCGGGCGGCCGTCAGCGCAAACGCTGCAAATCCAATAGTTGCGCGCCGCATGCATGCGCTCATCGACCCATTCCCAACGCAGCATGTCGTCCGCCTGGCCGGGCATGACGCCGTAATGGGGCATGTTGGGGCGGACGCGGCGCGCGTTCAGCGGCTGTATCATGGCAGTGCGCTGGGCGCGTTATTTGCTCATAGGCATGATGACATGAGTGAAGTCGTCGCGGTTTTCCGGCTTGAGCACGCCGGGATTCTCGGCGCCATTGCTTTGGAAGACGACCCGTTCTTCCTTGATGACGCGCAGTACGTCAATCAGGTAGCGGATATTGAAAGAGATATCGAGTGGCTCGCCTTCTGCGGTGGCGTCCAGCATGCCTTCGCTGTCGCCGCGTTCGGCGCTCTTGCCGACGATCAAGACTTCGGCGGGCTCGCCGGGGTTCAGCGCCGGCTTGACGCTCAGATTAGCGCTGTTGGCGTTGTCGCGGGCGAAAATCTCGGCGCGCTGACAGACGACAAGCAGGTCTTTGGTATAGAGCATGGTCGATGTAACAAAGGCGCGTGGGATAATGGAGGCGAAATCGGGGAAGCGGCCTTCAAGCAGCTGTGAGGAAATCTGTATATTAGGCGCGAATACCGTGATGCTGTTGCGCTGGGCCGGCAGGGCAATGCCGATCTCCTGATCGTCAGCGACGATGCGGGCGATCTCATTCATGGTGCGCGCGGGAATGACCATGTCCTGCTTTTCGTCGAATGTCTCGCTGATTTCGGTGGTGCGCACCGCCAGGCGATAGCCGTCGGCCGCGGCCATGGTCATCGTCTGCCCCTCGAGCTGCATATAGACGCCCGTCAAGATGGGGCGGTTCTGCTCTTTGGCGGCGGCGAAGGCCGTCTGCAAAATCATGTCGCGCATGGTCTCGCCATCGAGCTGCAGGTCAGCGCTTTCGTTGTGATTTATTGGCGGGTACTCGTCCGAGTCGATGCCGCGGATATTCGAGGTCTGCACGCCGCAGCGCAAATGCACCGTATGCGTGGCGGCATCCAGGCGCAAGTCCACCCGTTCGCGCGACAGGCTGCTGACCAATTCGCCGAAGGTTTTGGCGGGCAGGGTGATGCTGCCGCTCTGTTCGACTTTGGCGCCGATCCACATGGTGATGCTGAGTTCAAGGTTGGTGGCGGAAATCTTGAGACGCGAGTCCTCAGTTTCCAGCAGCACATTGGCCAGCACCGGCAGGGGCGGGTTGCTGTCGACGGCTTTGGTGACGATATTCAGGCTCTTTGCCAGGTTCTCTTGCAAGACGCTTACTATCATGATTTACCTCGTGGTGTCGATATGCGCGGCCGAGCCACCCAAGCGGAACAGCCGGCCGATGTTGCGCATTTACTATATCGCCATAGTATAGCCCAGATTTCGATATGATTGCAGATGAAAATCTGCCTGTGAATGGGAGTGTCTATTTCTGTGGAAATGTTTCTCTTAAGGGAATTGACTGTCTGTACGGGCGAGCCGGGGGAGTCAGTTGAAAAACCCCCCCATACCCCGGCCCCTCCTAGCCATCACAATGGCAAGCGTCCCCAACATGAGGGAAGGTGAGCTTTCTGACCCGAAATGAGCTGTTAAAGCCCCTCCCTCTTTATGGGATGCCTGCCATAGAGATGGCAGGAAGGGTTTGGGGTGGGGGTAAATTGAGTATTTCAACAGACTCAGGGGCTCTACTGCCGATGACATGTCTAACACTATCGGGCGACTTGATAAGTCGCCCCTACAGATTTCGCCCAGACGGTCGGCTCAGCGGATTTTACTCGTCCGGCGTCATATTGCTGACATCATCGTCAGACATCTCGATGGCGTCGGCGTCTTCGTCAATCGTCTCGACCCGAACGATCTCAATCTTGAGGCGGGCGATCAAGGCAGCCAGCCCGCCCAGCGCCGCCAGCACCGGATTGACGACAGCGGCTACGGCAACGACCACCACCGCTGGCGTCAAGGGCAACTCGATCAAGGCGTCGCCTTTGGCGTTGCGGATGATGAGGCGGCGGACATTGCCCTCTGCCACCAGGCTCTTGACGCGATCGACCAATTCATGTCCGGCGACTTCCATGTCTTCGACCCAGTCGCGTTGGTTCTTGGGTTTTTCCGGCTCGCTACTCATGCCGCTATCTCCACTATCTGCTCTTGTTAATTTCTACGTTGCAGTTGACTGGCGGTTGCGTAATCGGCGGGCGCTCAACGCAACAATTGATAGAGGAGGTCCTTCCAGCGGCCCGCATCCAGCTCCCAGCAGATCAGCGGCTTCTGCGGGTTTGCGGCTGCCTCGCGCCAGACGGGGGCGTTGCGCGCGTCGCCGCTTAGGTTGAGCTTGTCCACGACCGTCATGCCGCGCGTCAGTTCGCTGTCGCATTCGACATCGATGTAGTGATGGCTGCTGGCGGTGCAAATCGACGGGTCGATGGCCGCGGCCATAGCCACGCCATCGGGCAGCGAAATGCCGATTTCGCCGGTCTGTATCTCGTAACCCTTCATGCCTTTGATATTCGAGTCGATGGTGAAGTCGGCGTAGGGTGTGCCGATGCCGCGCACCGCCTCAATGTCGTCCAGCGAGAGGACAAATTCGCCCTGGCTGAATTCCCAGCCGACCATCTCAACCGGCAAGCCGGAACGGAAAACGATGCGCGCCGCTTCCGGGTCGCACCAGATATTGTATTCGGCGGCGGGGGTGACATTGCCGTTAGTGCAGGCGGCGCCGCCCATGATGACGCAGCGTGAAACCAGGCTCGCGATATCGGGCGCTTTGCGCAGCGCCAGCGCCACATTCGTCAGCGGGCCCAGGGTGACGAGCACGATGCCGGGCGTGGCGCGTACGGTATCAATGATGGCGTCGACGGCGTGCTTCTCGCTGGCTGACGACTGCTGCGGTTGGTAGCGGTCGCCCCAATCGCCCAAGCCGTCCGCGCCATGGAACCAGTCCGCCGAGGTATATTCGCGCAGCAGCGGGCGATCGGCGCCGGCGAATACGGGCACATCGGCGTCACAGAGCTCGGCGAAGTAGAGCGAATTGACCACGCCTTGCTCCAGCGGAACATTGCCCGCGACCACGGTGATGGCGCGCGCATCGACATCGCTGTGCCGCAGGGCCATCACGATCGCAACCGCGTCATCAGAGCCGGCGTCGGTATCGATCAAGAAAGGGCGCGCCATGCGTTTCCTCCCCGCGTTAAGCGGTCTGGGCCAGTTGATCCACCGCCGCTCGCAGCCGCTCCAGCCCCTGCTTCAGCGTCGAGCGCGGGCAGCCGAAATTCAAACGCACGAAGCCCCGGCCGGCTTCCCCGAAGAATTCGCCCGGGCTGGGCGCGACTCCGGCGGTTTCGCGGCAGAATTCCGTGACGTCGCCCTCGATGGGCAGGTCGCGCAAATCCATCCAGAGCAAATAGGTTGATTGCGGCACGGTGGTTTTGATCTGCGGCATGTGCCGGCGGATGTAGTCGAGCGCGAAATCACGATTATTTTTGAGATAGACCAGGGCTTGCCGCAGCCATTCCTCGCCGCCGGTATAGGCGCCGTAAGCGGCTTCGTAGCCCATGATGTTGACGTGCGCGCTGATGCTCTGCAGGGCGGCCGCCGCCGTCTCGCGGATGTCTTTGTTCTGCGCGATCAAGACCGAGCAAGCTAAGCCAGCCAGGTTGTAGGTTTTGCTGGGCGCGATCATGGTCAAGGTATTCTGGGCGATCTCGTCGGATAGCGTGGCGATTGGGATGTGCTCGCCCTCCAGGATCAAGTCGGAGTGAATTTCGTCGGCGACGATGAGGACATTGTTTTTCAGACAGATTTCGCCAATGCGCTCCAACTCGGCGCGTGAATAGAGGAAGCCGGCCGGGTTCTGTGGATTGCACTGCAGGTGAATTGAAGTCTGCGCGTGGCTCGCGGCTTCGGCAAAGGCATCGTAGTCATTTTCGTAGTGAAAAGTATGGGCGTCATCGGCGATATATTGCATGTCGATAGCATAAGCGTATTTCTGATTGCCCGCGGCGGCTTTGAAAAACGGCCCATAAACCGGCGATTGAATCAGCACCGCGTCGCCCGGTTTGCCGAAGCCGCGGCAGGTCGCGCCGAGCGTCAAGACCAGCCCAGGCGAAAACAGCACGTCCTCGGGGCTGATGCGCCAGTCGTAGAGTCGCTCCATACGCTCGACGATGACTTCTTTGAGCTGCGGCGGGTCCATCGTATAGCCGAAGACACCGTGGCGGGCGCGCGCAATCAGGGCGTCGATGGCGGATGGGGGCGATCGGAAATCCATGTCCGCCACCCACATGGGCAGGCAGTCGCTCTCGAATGCGCGCCACTTCGCGCTGTGATGCTGCGTCCGGTCGATAACTTCGTCGAAGTTGTATTCGGTCATAGGCGGGCTTTCCAAGGTCTGCGGACGGGACGCCTAGAAATATAACCGATGACCGCTGGCGATGCACGTGCGGCTTTGCTTGCGGCAGTGGTAGGTGTCAAAAAATTCACCAGAGCGACAATCTGTAGGGGCGACAGCCCGCAACCACAAGTTGTAACGGCAGCGGGCTGTCGCCCCTACAAGGCTGGCTTTTTCGCATGACTTTCTTGAATTTACTAAGGGCAGAGAACAGTGGACGGTGATGCCGGCGTCGTTATATCACGATGATTCACAACAGCTCAAAATGGACTGCTACCAGAATTGCGTCCAGTAGTCGCGCTGCTTTTCCTGGCGGAAGCGCTGCACCCAGGCTTCGGTCAGGGCCTTGCTGAGGCGCTGATAACGCGGCGCGGGAACCGTGAAGTCCGGCGGCCGCTCGATGTCGAGGCAGTCGAGGACGGCGCGAACGGTTGCGGCGGGCTGCGCGACGAAGTCTTCGTAGATGATGCTGTAGGGCTGGATGCTATTTTCAGCGAAGTACTCGGCCCAGACCGCCTCGCGAATGATGATCTCTTGCAGCAGATGATCGATGGCGGCGAAGTCATAGCGCGGCGTCGAGTTTTCGACAGCGTCCAGGGAACTCCAACGGCCGGTTTGAATCGCCATCCAGTGGGAGACGGCTTGTCGTACTTTGTTGCGGCGCGTCAAATGCAGGTAATGCAGGTCTGGGAACAGGCGGTCGAGGGCGGCTTTCAGCGGCAAGCTGTCAAAGCCTTCGATTGTGCGCAGCCGCCGGGCGAAGTCCCGCCAGTAGCCGCCGCCGACCTTGCTGCCGAATACGCCATTGGCGCTGCTATCGTCCGCAAGCACCTGTTCAAGATAGGCGCGGTAGTCGGGGATGGCATCGCCGCGCGGGTTGCCCGGCGAGATATTGTGGTAGAAGTGTTCTTTTGGCTGCCCGGCGAAGCCTGTGTCCGCCAGCAGCTGCGACAAGAGCGTGCTGCCGCTGCGAACGGTGAAGCAGATGAAATAAGCTTTGCCGCTGTGCATCGGCGCTTAGGCTAGCTCGCGAATGTCGCGCAGGCCGTCCAGATCAAAATTATCTGCCGTAACCCTAGCCCGAACGGCGAAGAGCCGCCGCGGGTCGTCATTGACGCGTTCAAGCTCGACCGGCGCCCCGTAGATCTCGCAGACGATTTCAGCCACTTCCGCGCGGACAGCGGCGAAAACTTCCGGCTGGTTGCGGTAATTCATACGGTCGAGGAAGCTGATCTTGGCCGATGTGTAGTCAAAGATGAGATCGCCCGGGGCTTCGGCTTCCAGTGCCTTGGCCGCTTGCAGGGCATGCTGGAACGACAGTCGCAACGCGGCGGACAAGTTATCCGGCAAGTCTCGCTTGCGTATGTAATGCAAACCAGCTTGACCTTCGCCCAGGTCATAGGCGTAGTCGGCTTCGTCGGCGACCAAAATGACGCCCGGGCCCTCGACCACATGCTTGTAGTCGATTACATCGATCAACATGCCGGGGACAGCGTGCTCCTGGATCCAGCGCTGGAATATCGGCAGGATGTCGGCTGGCTGCAATTTGGGCTTTTGCTTCAGACTGAATTTGACGCCGAGACGATTGGGTACAGTTGTCATGGTTGCCTCACAATGTGGTTTCTTTTGGGCGAGACAAGTCCCGCCCCTACGGCTGCTGTCGGGAAAAAAGTCATCAGCCGACGATGACGCCGTTGATGCGCTGTTCGGCGCTATGGACATTCTCGATGAAAAGCTGGGTCTCATCAATGATCTGATGGGCGTAATCTTCGTTGATGCGCGCCGGCGCCTCGGCATGACGTTTGAAGAGGTAGCGGGCGAATTTGCCTTTGGCGAAGCGATCGTAGATCAGCTCGGTATCGTAGAAACGCGAGCGGAACTCCTGCACGATGACGTTGTAATCGTCGCCCACGTCCAGGTATTTAGTGCGGACCAGCGCGCGCGCCGCCAGCACCATCGCTTTGTAGGCATTACGATCAGCTGCAGCGAAGTTGCCGTCGTCCAGCGCCAGCAGAGCCTCGAAGTGCGTCGACTCGGCGCGGGAGATTTCCATTGAGAAAAGCGAGACCACCTCGCCGGCGCATTCGCCAACGCCGATATCATCGATGGTGTAAACGCGGGAATCGCCCCAGTCGCTGAAGTATGACGGATTCTCCTCAAAGCTGGGCAGCTTGGTGAAGGGCTGCAGCATGGCTTTGATTTCCTTGCGTCCCAGCTCCTTGACCCAAGTCTGGAAGTTCTCGTCTTCGGCGCGCTCGGCGATGTAGCGCTCGGTCAAAGCCTCCAGCACATCCGGCACGTTCTTGGCCGGCACCGCGCCACAAGCCAAGCCGTAACTGCCGGCGTTCTGCTGCCATTGCCCGCCCAGCACCACCTGAAAATGAGGCATCTTGTGATTGCCGGAGCGGCGGCTGTTGCCGAAGAAGCCGATATCGGCCACGTGATGCTGCCCGCAGGAATTGAAGCAGCCGCTCACTTTGATCTTGAGATTGCGCACGGCATCGGGCAGCAGGTTGATTTTCTCGACCAGGCGCGTGCGCAGCTCGGCGGTCAGGCCGCGCGATGAAGCGATGCCAAGTTTGCAGGTATCGGTGCCCGGGCAGGAGGTGATGTCGACGATGGTGCCGGCGCCGGAATCCGCCAAGCCGATGGCGGCAAGGTCGTGATAGATGGCCGGCAGATCGGCATCAGCCACCCAGCGCAGCACAAAATTCTGCTCCACCGTAAGCCGGATATTGTCGCCGACGTAGCGCCGGGCGATATCGGCCAGCTGGAAACCTTGCTCGGCGGTGAAATCGCCCAGCGGCGTATGCAGCGTGATGGTGCTGTAGCCGCTCTGCGCCTGCCGGTAGACATTCGTGCGATACCATTCGGCGAAGCCATCGGGCAGGGCAGCGCCATTCAGCGCCATGCCCGCTTTGGCCGGCTCGTATACGAAATCGCCTAGGCTGTCCATGTAGTTGGTATGGCGCTCATCGGGCGGCACAATCTTCAGTTCTTCCTCAACCAAGCCCCGGAATTCGTCGATGCCCAATTTCGCCACCAGGAATTTCAAGCGCGCGCGGTTGCGGTTTTTCTTTTCGCCGAGGCGGGCGAAAACTCGCGCCACCGCCTGCGTAAGCGGCAGCAGCTCTTCTTCGCTGACGAATTCGGCCAGGACTTTGGCTTGGTGGGGCACGGTGCCCAAGCCGCCGCCGACAAAGACGGTGAAGCCGCGCCGGGTTTCGCCGTCGATTTCGCGCGTCTGCGCCAGCAAACCCAGATCGTGCATCTTGACCAGACCGCAAGCGTGGCCCGCGCAGCCGGAGAAAGCCACTTTGAATTTACGCCCGAAATCCTGCACATCGTCATGGCCGAGCAGGAATTGCGTCATGGCATCGGCGTAGGGGCTGACGTCGAAGACTTCGTCGTGGCAGACGCCGGCCAGAGAGCAGGCGGTGATATTGCGCACGGAATTGCCGCAGGCTTCTTGGGTGGTGATGCCCACTGCCGCCAGCCGCCGCATCAGATCCGGAGTGTCGTCGATATGGACATAGTGCAGCTGAATGTCTTGCCGCGTGGTGATATGCAGGATGCCGCCGGAATACTCGTCCGCCAGCTCGGACAGGACCTCCAGCTGTTCAGCCGTCAAGCCGCCGTAGGGAATCTTGATGCGCTGCATGCCCGGCGCGTCCCAGAGCGTATCCGGTCCCTTGACGATGTCGTCCGAGGGGAAGGACAGCTCGCGCGTTTTTACGCCATCATGCCGCTGGCCGTTGTCGTAGCGCTGCCCATAAACGCCCTTGCGCAAGCGGGATTCGGCGAAGACCTTTTCGTCCAGCTTGCCTTGCTTGCGCAGTTCCATCTGCGCCTCGTAGATGTCGATGAGATTGCCCATCTCGGCCGGTATCTCATCTTGTAGAATTTCTTTCCAGCTCGTCATGTCGTCCCTGTCCTTTTGATATGATCCTTCTAGGTTACGGTCTTGTGTTTTGCCGCCGCCGCATTTAAGCCGGCGCCGGATTCATTTCGTGATTGATGACTTCCTTCGGCAGCAGATCAAACCAAGCTAAGCCCGCTTCTCGCAGGCGCACGACATCGCCGATGATAGTGATGGCCGGCGGCATAATCTCCCTCAGCTGGGCAATAGCGGCGATGCGCTCGACGGAACTGGTGTAGCTGCGCTGATGCGCCGTCGCGCCCCATTCGATGACGGCCGCGGGGGTGTCGGCATTTAAGCCCTGCTCAATCAACTGCTGCGTGATGGCGGGCAAGTTTTTGACGCCCATCAAAATGACGATCGTGCCGCCTAGCTTCGCCACCGCTTCATAGTTGATGCCGCTGCCGGATTTGGCCGGGTCTTCGTAGCCGGCGATGACGGTGAAGGCGCTGCTGAGGCCCCGTTGCGTCAGCGGGATGCCGGCGTAAGCGGGAACGGCGAAGGCGCTGGAAACGCCAGGTACAACTTCAAAGGGGATGCCGTATTCGCGGCAAGCCAGCGCCTCTTCTCCGCCACGCCCGAACACAAAGGGATCGCCGCCCTTGAGCCGTACGACATCCTTGCCCTTGAGCGCGCGCTCGATAAGCAGAGTATTGATATCGGCTTGCGCCAGTCGATGGCGCGTCGGCTGCTTGCCGGCGTTGATCAGCTCGGCATCAGGCCGCGCTTCCTCCAGCAGCTCAAAGGGTATCAGCCGGTCGTAGACCACGACATCAGCTTGCCGCAGCAGGCGCGCGCCTTTGCGGGTGATCAGATCCGGATCTCCGGGACCCGCGCCGACCAGATAAACAGTACCAGTCTTCATGCCAATGCCTCTCTCATCTTTTGCGCCTTTGACAGCCAGAAGTTGCAGGCGGAGCGGCAGGGCAGCGCCGCGCTTGCCATGATCTCCGCGCTTGGCGCCTGCCACCAGGTCGGCTGGCAGACGCAATCGGCGCAGACCTGCTCGACTGTTTGCTTCACCAGTGGCCGCGGCAGCAGGTGAATGTCCTTAAACATTCCGACTTGACGCTGGCTGACCGTCTCAAGTGTTTCTATGCGCAGACGACGATTGCGCTGCGCCGCCCAATCAGCCGCCAGGCCCGGATACACGGTTTCCAAGACCGCGTGGGCTTGTGCCGGCGCCGCCAAATCTACGCGCCAGCCGCCGGGCAAGTCTGCGCTGGTTGACAATGGCCGGAAAGGCGAGTCGCGCAGATGCGCCCGCAATTCCCCCGGCGTCGACATGGCGCGGCCCGGCGCGGAATCGCCGCTGCGCCATACGCTTTCCGCGCTGAGCGTCACCTGGCCGAATTTTATGACCTGCTCAGCGGCTAGCGCTCGTAGCAAGCTGTCTTGGCCTACTGTCGGGAAATGGGACCACTCGTCGCCGCTCTTGCTCGCTTGGAAGGGAAGGCCGGTTTCACGCGCCAGCTCCAAGATGACTTGGCAGATCGACTCGTCCGCCCCGACCGGTTTGCAGTAGCTGACCTGGCGTCCGTTTACTGACTCGGCTGCTCGCCCGCCCGAAATGCCCAGCGCCCGCGGGACATCACCTGTGACGTGGGAGCCTTCAGCCAGGAAATAGGGCAGGGCGATGATGTTGGGCGAGCAAGTGTCGCGGTAAACGCTGGGAATGGCGGGCTCGTCATCGAGGTAGACGGCGACCACTTCTCGCAGCCAACCCAGCGCGCGCAGGCGGTCGGCTTGCGCTTTGGCGGCGTCGCGGCTGCTGCGGTTGCGTGGCGTGCCGTGCCCGATGATGGCCGCTGCCGTCTGCTCCGGCTGCAGCCCGAAGCTGTCGACCGCGTCGCGCAGTCGCGCATCCACGATAGCGTCCAGCAGCCGGTGCTCGCCCACCGTCGGCGTCAGGTGAAAACGGCGTTTGCCGCGGCGGGTCAGGGGGCCGTCCAGCCCCATCTCGGCGGGCAATACGTCTCGCGTAAAGTAGCCTTGCGCGGTGAAGACCGGCACGATGACGACTTCATCGGCGGCGACGCTGTCCAAGACCTGCGCGAAGGCCGGCGGCTCCTTCCAGAAGCAAGCCGTGATTTCATCAGCCACGCCCAGGCGGCGCAGGCGATCGACATAGCGCCAGACGACGCCGGCGGTCTCAGCGCTGATATGCGAGCCATGCCCGGCCAGTATCAGAGCGACGCCGCTCATTTTGACGCTCCATCCAGTAGAATCTGTTGAAAGACGCGCTGCGCCTTCTCTCGGTCGCCGGCCCGCAGCAGCGCCAGCACTTCCGAGGTGACGATATCTTCGTAAAGCGTTTGCCTGTGCGCTTGCGACGGGGAGTTTTCCGGCAGCGACGCTCGCAGCGCCCCCAGCCACTCGGCCAGGATGGCGTACTCGTCGCCCAGGTCCTGCGTCAACTGGCGTTTGAGTTGGCGGACCAGCGCGGGTGACTGGCCGTTGCTGCTGAGCGCGATGGTGAGCGGCGGCTTTTGAATCAGCGCCATGTTGCTGAAGTCGCTGTCGGCGCTGCTGCCGTTGGCTACATTGCAGAGCGCGCGGATGCGGTGGGCGTCTTGCGCTACCGTTTGGTTCACGCGCGGGTCGGGCGTCGTGGCGATGACCAGAACCGGCATGTTGTCGTTGAGCATATCGCGCTGGTAAGGCTCGGCGATCCACTCGATGGCGCCCTCAGCCGCGAGCGCTTTTAGATCCGCGCTGGCCTCGGGGCTGACGAGCAGGACGCGCGCGCCGCTACTTAAGAGGTGTCGAACCTTGCGCGTGCCCACGCGTCCGCCGCCGATGACGGCCACCTGCCGGTCCTGCAAATGGAGCAGGATGGGATACCCGCCGCCGGTCTCAGGCACGCGTCACCTCCGCGGCCCGTTCCTCAATCAGCGGAATATGGATGCCGCATTCAGTCTTGGAGCGGTTGGCCCAGCGTCCGCTGCGCCCGTCTGCGTTTGCGGCTCTGGCTTTGGTGCAGGGCCAGCAACCGATGCTGGGATATCCGGCGCGGTGCAATTTGTTATAGGGCAAGTCGTGCTCGTGGATGTAAGCCCAGACTTGGTCCTCGCTCCAGTTGGCGAAAGGCGCGATCTTGACCAGGTTGCTGCGGCTGTCGCGGCTGAGCACGGGCGTGTTGGCGCGGCCCGCCGACTGATCGCGCCGCAAGCCGGTGACCCAAGCCCCGAAGCCGGCCAGCGCAGCGCGCAGCGGTACGGTCTTGCGGATATGGCAGCAGCGGTCGGGGTTGCGCTCCCAGAGGCGGTCGCCATAATCGCGCGCTTGCTGCCTGGGCGTCTGCCGTGGCTTGACGCGCCGCAAATCGAGTTGGAAGCGCTGCTCAAGGTCATTGATCAGGTCCTGCGTTTCCGGGAAGAGCAGCCCCGTATCCAGGGTCAGCACGGGCGTACGCGGCGCGATGCGATGCATCATGTGCAGTGCCGCGATGCCGGTGATTTGAAAGCTGGTGACAATGGCGAGGCGATCGCCATAAGTTTCGCCCGCCCAAGTCAATATGTCGAAGGGGCTGGCAAATTCAAATTGTTCCGCTAGTGATTCAATGCGCTTGTGTTGCATCTCGTCTCCCTAAGTGAGTGTTCATCGCGATAAAACAAAAAGCGCCTCGGATTATCCGAAGCGCCCCAATCTTGCTGAACGTCTCACTGGCTACATCGATCAGCCAGCCCCGGATAACCCCGCCGTATCGGCACGGCGCGACAACAACATACGCAGGGACAGGACCGGATTCTGATGACTGACTCGATTCTCATGCTTCGCCTCGAAACAAAAAACCCCGTGTCGTCACGGGGCATTTAGGTCTGGCTTGCTTTACGTCAATATCGACTTAGCAAGGCGCCACCGCAGGACTATCGGCTGATAGGGTCTGACAACAACAGGGGGCGCAACAAACGAAAATCATTGACGCGGACTCTTTCATTCTTTCAACTGGCAAGGATGTTAGCGCCGTCTCGCTGATTTGTCAACCTTTTGCTTTTAATTGGAATAGTGAAGATTTTGGATCGAATTCCGCTGCCGAATCCTGACGCAATATGTAGGGGCGAGCCACCGGCTCGCCCTTACGCACACAGCATAGGATTTCATATTTTGTGTGCAATACTTTAGGCCCACTACACAGTTTGACGCTAGCGCCCGTTGCTGCCGTGCAGGTTGTTCAAGAATTCCTGGTTGGTGTCGTAGAGGCGGAAGTTGTGCAGCAGCTGCTCGGTAGCGCCGACGATGCCCTCCGGCTGTTCCGCCAGGTGCGACCACATGCGCCGCATGGTGTAGACACGCTGCAAAACATCGGGGCCCAGCAGCAATTCCTCGCGCCGGGTAGACGACTGCTCCACATCAAAAGCCGGGAAGACGCGCCGTTCTTGCAGCTTGCGGCTGAGGTGCAGCTCCATATTGCCGGTGCCTTTGAATTCCTCGTAAATGACATCGTCCATCTTGCTGCCGGTATTCACCAGGCAGGTGGCGACGATGGTCAGGCTGCCGCCTTCCTCGACATTGCGCGCGGCGCCAAAAAGCCGCTTGGGCGGGTGAATGGCGGATGGATCCAAGCCGCCGGACAGCGTGCGGCCGCTGGAGGGCACGACCAGGTTATAAGCGCGGGCCAGGCGCGTGACGCTATCCAGCATCATGACGACGTGCCGCTTGACTTCCACCAGCCGTTTGCAGCGTTCCAACGCCATTTCCGCGACGCGAACGTGATGATGCACCGGATCGTCAAAGGTGGAGGCGATCACCTCGGCGTCAACCGAGCGATCCATGTCGGTGACTTCTTCCGGCCGCTCGCCGATTAGCGCGATCATCAGGTGTACTTCGGGGTAATTCTGGCTGATGGCGTTGGCGATGTCTTTGAGCACGGTGGTCTTGCCGGCTTTGGGCGGCGACACAATCAAGCCGCGCTGGCCAAAACCGACCGGCGCGATCATGTTGAGCATGCGCGTGGAAATGATGCGCGGCAGGGTTTCCAAGTCGAAGCGCACTTCGGGGAAGATTGGCGTCAAGCGCTCGAAATTGGCGCGATTTCTAATCTCGTGCGGGTTCAGCCCATTGACGGCGGCGACGCGCAGCAAGCCATAGTAGCGCTCGGTGTCTTTGGGCGGCCGAACTTGCCCGATGACCATGTCGCCCGTGCGCAGGTTGAACTTTTTGATCTGCGTCTGGCTGACGTAGATGTCGTTTTGGCCCGGCAAATAGCCCTCCGCGCGCAAAAATCCAATGCCGTCATCGACCACTTCCAAGACGCCGCCGCGCAGTTGATTGCCGCGCCGCTCGGCTTCATCGCGCAGCAAGCCGATGATCAGGTCCTGCTTTTTAAGCTTGCTGAAGCGCGGTACATTTTGGTCGCGCGCCATGGTGCGCAATTCGGGCAGGGTTTTTCTTTCAAGTGTTGCTATGTTCATTCAATTCATCCTGGGAATCTAAGTTGCGGCGGAGCTGGTATTTGTTGTGCCGCATACTCTCGAACGTTTCCATTTGTGGTTTTCGGAGGGAAACACTCCGTTAGTTGCCTGTATGGCAAGTCCCGCAAAGCGCCAAACGTGGTTTTGGCAATCCCTGCGAATCTTCAATTTGGGCGGGCTCGTGGAAACAAGGACTCTCGAAACTGACTGTAGCATACCTGCGAATTCGAGTCAATCGCTTATCAGACGAATATAGGCGTTTATTCACTTTGCTCGAGAGCGCTGGTTCTGGGGCAGGGCAATCGCTTCAAATTTAACCACAGAGACACAGAGAGCACAGAGAAAAGACTATGATTTATAGGAATTGTGAAATTGCGCTTCAATTTTGAACTCATTTAATTTTGAAATCTGCCGAAGCATGTCGAATATGTAGGGGCGAGCCTTGGCTCGCCCGTAGGCACGCAGCATTGGATTTCATTTTGTGTGAGCCAAGTCGTGATTTTGAGAGAAATTTGAAGTCTTCTTGATGCTTCTTGCCGTATTCCAGTCCATCGACTGCTTTGAATAGTCGTCTAAACACCTAAATCTCTGTGCCCTCTGTGATCTCTGTGGTTAAATTTTTTGAAGCGATTGCCCAGGGGCGACAGCCCGCGAAACCACAAATCGCAGCGGCAGCGCGCGACCAGATTGGCCCCCTGCGAGGCTCAATTTTTTGCATGACTTACTTGAATTAACCGATGCGCGGATTGGGGAGAGAAATACGGGACCCTGCCGGCGGGCAGGGTCCCATGCGATGAAACTAGAGGCATGCTGCTCAAACGCTAGTCCAGATCTTCGTGCAATTCGTTGGCTTCCGCATTGAGCTCGGCCAGCGCATCGGCGGCGGCCGTTTCGCCATTAACCACTTCGGCGATGGTATTCGGCACAATCCCGCGCACCGCGCTGTAGCTGGGCAAACCCGGCGACGAATAGACGCTCACCATATCGTCTTGCAGGATGCCCTGTACTTCGACGAAGCGGGAGTAGGGCATGCGCGGCTCGCTGAAATCGTCTTCGCTGACTTCGATATCGTTGCGAATGCTGAAGTAACCGGTGGCGCCGGACCAGGCCAACTGCGCCTCTGCGCCTGCGAGGTAGCGGACGAAGAGCCAGGTGGCTAGTTCAGCTTCCGGGCTGGCGGTCAAGATTGCCTGGCTGGGCACGAAGAGCTGGATGGTGCGCCCGACGCCGTCCGCGCCCGGGAAAGCCGTAACGACCCATTCGTCGGTCATCTCGGCTGTAGCGGCGTCCCAGGTGATGAAGGGGATGCCAGCCGAGCTGCCGGCGGCGAAGGGCGTGATGCCGACCGAGAAGTCGGCCGTATTCTGGTAACGCTCGGCGAAGAGATAGGCGCAGTCATTGGCCAGCATGCGCGTGAACATTTTCATCGCGGCGACGACCTCATCCGCTTCAAAGGTGTATGCGCCGGCCTCGGCATCGAAAATTGCGCCGCCCTGCGCGGCCACAAAGCTCTCGAAGTGTGATGTACCAGTATCCAGCGGATAACCTTCGTACATGTCGCTGGCGCCCGCGGCGCAGGAAATCTCCTCGAACTCGGCCAGCGTCTCGGGCGCGCGCCGTTCAAAGCCCAACGCCTCGACGATGTCCAGGTTGGTGTAGAAGACGTTCAGCGAATTCTGATTGGCCCAGGCCACACGCATGCCGTAGAAGGGCGCGAAGTCCAACTGATTGACATTGAGCAGGTTGAAATTGAGATTGCTCTGCTCGTCGGCGGAAATGCCCCAGTTTGGGCTGTTGAGCAGCAGATTGAGATCGACAACGACGCCTTCGTTGGCCCAGCCAGCCGCGGCGTTGGCGTAACCCGCCACCATGTTTGGCAGCTCGCCCGAGAGGATCGCCGTATTCATCAGGTCTTCAATGGTGCCGTAATGTCCCTGGTGAATGGTTTCCACTGTGATGCCATAGCCATTGTTGCTGTTGAAGTCATCAACCAGCGCCGCCATCGTAATGGCTTGGGAGCTGTCGTCGGAATACTGATGCCAGTAGACGACCGTCTGCCCGCTGGGATCAATACCTTCATAATCGGTGTCGCCTTGCGCCAGCGCCATACCAGCGCCAACAGCCAGCAGAACCAGCAAAAGTATCAGTGCTCGCTTCATGATGCTTGTTTCTCCTTTAGAGTCTTGTTGCCTATACGAATCAAAGCGCCGCTCGTAGATATGCGTATTCTAGCAGACTGTTGCTCTCATTCGAGCGCGGACTTTGCCAGGGCGCTCAGCTTTTGATGCCGGTCTGGGAGATGCTCTCGGTGAATTGCTTCTGCGCCACGAAGTACAGCGCCAGAATCGGGATCACCGTGATGACCGACGCCGCCATCTGCAAGTTGAGATCGCCCGGCGTGTCAGCCGTCACGAAGTTGGACAAACCCACGGCGATGGGCCGCCACTCGTCGTTGATGGTCACCAGCAGCGGCCACATCAGGGCGTTCCAGGAACCGATGAATCCCAGCGTGACGATGGTCATAATCGGCGCTTTGGACAGGGGCAGCACCACGCTGACGAGGAAGCGCGGATGCCCGGCGCCGTCGATGCGCGCGGCTTCCCAGAGGTCATCGGGTATCTGAATAAAGAACTGGCGCAGCAAGAAGATGTTGAAGACTGACGCGAAAAAGGGAATGGTCAAGGCGGGCCAGTTGTTGAACCAGGCGCCGGCGGGACCAAACAAGCTCTCGCTCAGGCGGCCCAGCCAGATCACGGTCAGCAGATGCGGTATCAGCATGACGATGCCGGGGATCATCATGGTCGACAAGAATAGGGCGAAGATGAAGTTGCGCCCGATGAAGTTCATACGCGCGAAAGCGTAGGCGGCCGGGATGCATACCAGCAGCGAGCCGGTGACCGTGATCAGCGTGATGCGGATGCTGTTCCAGATATAGCCAGAGATACCTAAGGACTGCAAAACGCCGGTGGCGGGATCCGTCACAACTTCGATATCCAGGAAATTGGCGCGGCGCAGGGCGGTGGCGTAATTCTCCCAAAGCAGATTCTCGGGCAGCAGCCGCGTTAGATTGACCTCGCTGAGCGTCATGAAGGAGGCGCTTATCATCCAGAGGAAGGGGCCGATGGCGATCAGCACACCGGCGAAAAGCACGGCGTAAATGGCGATGCGCCCCAGGTCGATCGACTGCGAGGGCGCATCCGCTGGCGGTTTCCCGTTCACGGATGGCGCCAGCCTGGCCTTGTCGCTAGCCATAAAAGACGCGCCTTCCCATGATGCGATTCTGGAACAGGGTCATCAGCAGTATCAAAGCGAACAAGACAAAAGCCATCGACGAGGCGTAGCCGTAGCGATTGCTATTCTGCAGCTCGTCAAAGATGAAGACGCTGGCGGTATTGACCTTGCTGCCAACCGCGCCCGTGCGCAGGATCCAGATTTGCGTAAAAGCCTGGAAGGTGCCGATGATGGCCACCAGCGACAGGAAGAATATGGTGGGCGAAAGCAGGGGCAGGGTGATGTGGCGGAAGATGCGCCAGCCGTTGGCGCCGTCGATGCGGGCGGCTTCATAGAGCTCGCCGGAGATATTGCCCAAGCCCGCCAGGAAGATCACGGCGTCGTAGCCGATATAGGTCCAGGTGGAGTAGATCATGATGACGATTAAAGCCAGGGCCGGGCCAGCCAGAAAGTCGGGCAAGCCCAGCAAGCTGCCGATGGACGAGCGCTCCAGGATCCAGCGCTGCGGCTCGATGCCGACAATGGCCAGCATGCGGTTGGCCGGCGCGGTCTTGCCGGCGTCGAAGATGACGCGAAAGACGATCGAGGTGGCGACGAAGGGCGTGATATAGGGGATAAAGTAGACCATACGAAAGAAGGCGCGGAAGCGAATGGGTTGAAAGAGCAGGTAAGCCAGCAACAGGCCGATGGTCAATTGCACCGGCACCGTGCCGCCGGCGTACATGACGGTGACCCAGAAGCCCTGCAGCAAATCGTCATCGGCTGCCGACAGAGCCGCCGGCGCCTCCGCCATCAGCAGATAGCCGCCGACCGCCAACGACAGGCCGCTCAAGACCAGCAGGACGAAACGCCGGTTTGATTGCGCGCGGATGCCACGCTGGAATATCAGGTATGCCGATGCGATCAAGCCGACGCCGGCGCTGACGAATACCAACTGCGACCATATCGGCAATGCTTCGCCGCTGTCCCGCGCCGCGGCAATCGCCAGGTTGGTTTGGTCAATCGTCAGGCGCAGCAGAAAAACCGCGCCCAGCAGCAGGGTCGTCGCTATGCCGCCGCGGACGATGACCTCGGCGCTGGCATCCGAGCGGAAGCGCCACAGCGCCAGCGCCAGCGTGGCCGTCGCCAACAGGAAACCGGCCAGCATCAAATTGCCGGCTGCATAGACCTCGGGACTGGTGAAACTCTCGCCGAACTTTTCCATGAAAAGCGCCAGGGACACGTCCTGCCTGCGCACCAGCCGCGGGATCAACATGATGACGGGGATGAGCTTAAAGAACCAGTCGAGCGCAAGCAGCGCAGCGTAGCCGCTGACGACGCCGGCCAGCAGGGCAATCGACGCGCGCTTGCCCTCAGACTGCCGCAGGGTCTTAAGCAGCTGTCGGCTGACGCGCAGGGCGGCGGCGAATGCCAACAGCGACAGCCAGAAGAAGAGGATGTAGCCCAGGTTGCCCAGGGCTTTTTCATAATTCGCCAGCCCGATGTAATTGTCGGGGAATCGCCGCCAGCGATGCAAGCTGACGAAGAAAGCGAAAGCCACCGGGAACAAGCCGAAAATCAGAATCAGAATGCCGGCGGGCGCCAGAAAGAGGTATGCCGTAATATTCTCTTTGAGCAGTCTGCCGCGCCGCGTATTCAGCATGTAACTTACCTTTGTCGCGTAGGCCATCGGTCAAGTCGAGCGATAGCAGCTTGCAACTTTAGTATAGTCCGCGCGCCGGTCATAGCCAAACCGCCATGAGTATGTGGACAGTCGCATCAAAATTTTTCACCACAGAGGCGCCGAGAGACTCAATCAAAATCTGCCATATTCTTTGTGTGCTTTGTGCCTTTGTGTCTGTGTGGTGAAATTGAATTTCAACCGAATTCGATACACTACCCAATACCGGGCGCTGCATATTGACCAGCGCTTTCATGCTACAATAAAATGGTGACCGTAGTTTGACAGGAAAGCGCAAAATGCCCCGTATCGTAGTCATCGGCGCTTTGGTTTACGACTTCGTGTTTGAGGTGCCGGATTGGGTGGCGCCGAATCGCGCGGTGCATGCCAGCACGGCTACCATGACGCCCGGCGGCAAAGCATTGAATCAGGCCGCTGCCGCCGCGATGCTGGGCGCTGAAGATGTGCGGCTGGTGGGCTGCGTCGGCGCCGATATGCTTGGCGACGAAATGGTAGCCGCTCTCGAAGCAGTCGGCGTCAACACGCGGCACATCCGCCGGCATTGCCAGGCGCGCACCAGCATCGCCAGCATCGTGGTGAAGGACAACGTGCCCGGCTTTATCGGCGCGCCCGACGCCAGCCGATTGGTCGACGAGGACCAAATTCGCGGGGCGCTGGCGGATGTTGAAGCGGGCGACATCGTATTGGTCGATTTCGAGATTCCGCAATGCATGGTGCAATTTGCGCTGGAGCGGGCGCGGGCGGCCGGCGCGGTTACGGTCTTAAATCCGGCGCCCTTCTTCACAAGAGACAGCTTCGTCCTGGGTTACCTGCATCTGGTTGACGCGCTCATCCCCAACAAGCTGGAAGCCCAGCTAATCCTGGGCAACGAGACGGATGACTTGGATTTTCTGGCGCGCGAACTGCTGGGCCTGGGCGTCAAACAAGTGGTGCTGACCATCGGCGAGCAAGGCTGTGTGCTTTACGAAAGGGCTTGTCAGCTAGAGCAGCCGGCCTTCACGCTGGATGTGGTGGATACGACCGGCGCCAGCGATGCCTTCGTCGGCGCTTACTGCCAGGGATTGGCGCTGGGCTGGCCGCTGACGCGGACGCTGGAGTTCGCCAGCGCGGCCGCCGGGCTGGCCTGTACCAAGCCCGGCACGATGTCGTCTTTGCCGTGCTTGCAGGCAGTGCAGGCTTTGCTAGCGGCGGCTCAAAAATAAGCTCGAGACAAAGCAAGCTGCGTAACCCGAATTAAGCTAACGGGTTAAGGAAATTACAGCATGAAAAACATCTTTAGCCGCCGTTTGAGCCACGAGGAACGCGATGACCGGGAACTGGTGGCGTTGGCTGGGGATGACGCTGATGCCTTTGGCGAATTGTATGCGCGCTATGTGAAGAAAATGTACAGCTATATCTTTCATCGGACCGGCAATACCCAGGATGCCGAAGACCTGACGGCAAAGGTATTCATTCGCGCTTATTCGCATATTGGCAATTATGTCGATCGCGGCGCGCCCTTCCAAGCCTGGCTCTATCGCATCGCGCACAACCTGGTGGCAAACTGGCATCGCGACCAGGCGCGGCGCAAAATCATCGCCCTGGATGACTACGTCGCGCATTCGCTGCAATCGGAGGCGCCGGAGCGGCTGGCTGAGGATGTGGAAGAGCGCGACCAGTTGCTGGAGTCGGTGCGGCGTTTGCCGGAAGAACGCCAGCAACTGCTGCTGCTGAAATTCATTGAGCAATTGTCCAACGCCGAAATCGGCGAAATCATGGGGCGTACGGAAGGCGCCATCAAGTCACTGTATCATCGTACTTTGCTGGCGCTGCGGGACGATATGCAGCGGGCGCCCGAGGCAAGCCAGCAGCGCCGCTTAGATGGAACCGAGGTGTAAGCGCATATGGCTTCGACCAGCGAGATTCAGACCCAAGACCTGCTCGATGCCGTCACGTCGGGCATTCAGTCCGGCGAATTGACGGAGACGCCTCCGGCTGAAGTTCGCGAATTGCTTGATACGATTCAGGCGCTGCATGAGGCATTGACCCCGGTGGAGCCGCGGCCTGATTTTGTTGAAGCGCTGCGGACGGATCTCATCCAGGCCCGGCCCGGCGTGATCGAGCGCGCGCAACAGATTCCAGTGCGCATATCCGTTGCCGCGGCGCTGGCGTTGGTTGCCGGCTGCCTGCTCTTTTTCCTGCGCCGCCTCTTCGACTCGGATGCGCCGCAAGAGATTCAGGAAGAGGCTGTCGCCACCCCGCTTTGATGCTGCCCGCCCAGGCTGGTAAACTCTTTCTTGGTGTAGACTCAGGCGAGTTGGGCGCATGGCAGCGCGTATTCTCACACTCAGGCAGTTGAATCGCAGTTTGCTGGCTCGTCAGCATCTGCTGAAGCGAGCAGCTCTCGACAGCCACTCCGCCATATCGTCGCTGCTAGCCATGCAGTCGCAGATCCCCAATCCGCCCTACATCGGCCTGTGGACGCGGCTGCGCCGATTCGAGCGTGATGACTTGACCGCGCTGCTGGAGTCCCGTCAGGTGGTGCGGGCGCCTTGGCTGCGATCGACCTTGCACCTGGTTGCCGCCGCCGACCATCAGCATTTCCAAGCCGTGATTCAGCCGGCTTTGGCGCGTGGTTTGCGCTCATTCTTCGGCGCGCGCGCTCGGGGACTGGACATCGACCGGCTGATCAAAATCGCCAAGCCCTACCTCGAAGCGGAGACGCCGGCTATTGGCGCCTTGCGCGACAAGCTGCTGGACCACCTGCCCGACCAAGACAAACAGGCTATGGCTTATGCGGTGCGCAGTTACTTGCCTCTGGTTCAGGTCCCGCCCAGCGGTTCTTGGGGCGTGGGCACACGGGCGACTTATACCACCGCCGAAAGCTGGCTTGGGCCCGCAGAGCCGGCCGATTTGAGCGCGCTGTTTCGGCGCTACCTGGCTGCTTATGGGCCAGCCAGCGTCATGGACTTTCAAACCTGGACCGGCATGACTAGCCTGAAATCACAGTTGGCGGCGACTTTGCATGCGCTCGTCGAGTATCGCGATGATGCCGGCAAAGTTTGTTACGACCTGCCCGAGTTGACTATCGCTGATGCCGACGCGCCGGCGCCGATTCGCTTCTTGCCCGAGTACGACAATATCTTGATCGCCCACAAGCACCGGGCGCGTATCTTGCCGGAGGAACATCGCAAGAAAGTCTTCGTCTCGGCCGGGCGCGTACTGGGCTCGGTCCTCATCGACGGCTTCGTGGGCGCGATTTGGCGCGTTCGGCGCGAGAAAGCTTTGGCGACGCTGCAGGTCTCGCTGTTCGATTCGGTAGGGGATGAGGCGCGCGCGGCCATCGAAAGCGAGGGGCTGGCGCTGCTGCGATTCATCGCGGACGACGCCGAGGACTACAGCGTGGCATTCGCGCCGCACCCTTGAGGCGCAGCCAGGGCAATCGCTTCAAATTATTTTCCAACACAGAGAGCGCAGAGAGCGCAGAGTTTTGGAGTTTCGATGACTATTCTACTAAATCTGCGGCCTGGGTTAGGCAACAGTCACTAGCGAAACCTGAATTGTCATCACTAATCACAGTTCATATAAGACATGTACACAAATTTATTTTATTCTCTGTGCTCTCTGCGCCCTCTGTAGTTGATTTTCTGTTTAGATTCCATCTTTTCAGCCGCTATCATTTTGATGCAATTGCCCTGTGGCGCAGCGCCCGGCACTTTGCCTTTGCGCGATTCAGTGGTAGTCTGGGCGACGTCAGACCAATCGGATTCAGGCGAAGGTAACGTCATGCCATCCGCCGACAAAATCTCGGCTTTGCGCGGGATGCGCGATGTATTAAGTGTGGAATACGCTCGCTTGCGGACTGTGCAGCGCCGCCTCGAGCAGCACCTGCGCTTGCACGGCTACAAGCCCATCGATGTGCCGATATTGGAGAACACCGAACTCTACCTGCGCAAGTCCGGCGAAGACATCGCGGCGCGCCTCTACGAATTCGACTACCGCAGCCGCCGCGTCGCCTTGCGCCCTGAAGTGACAGCTTCGATTTTGCGCGCTTATGTCGAGCGCCTGCAAGACGAGCCGCTGCCCTTGCGGCTGCAATACAACGGTCCAGTATTTCGCTACGAAAAGCCGCAGCAAAACCGCTATCGTCAGTTCACCTTGAGCGGCGCCGAATTGCTGGGCGCCAGGGGGCCGCGCGCTGATGCCGAGATCATCAACCTGGCATGCGGCGGCTTGGAGCAAGCGGGCCTCCGCGATTACAAGCTCGTGATCGGCCACACCGATGTGCTGGAGGGGTTCCTGCAAGGCTTGGGCTTGCGCAAGCAACTGGTCAACTTCCTGCTGCGCAATATGGAGAACCTGCGCAAGCGCGGCATCGAGGCTGTGGTGGCGTCTTTACGCGAGATCTATCCCGAATATGAAAGCGCCGCCGCATCCGCTTCTGGCAATGCAAAAGCGGGCGACAATCAGAGCCAGCAGTTGATCAAGGTACTGCGCGAAATGACCGATGACGAGGCGCATCAAGCGATCACGGACTTCTTGTACAGCCTGAATATCCGCATCGACGCCAATCGAGCGGAAGGCGAAGTTATCGAGCGCCTGCTGCACAAAATCCGCGAAGATCAGCAGGGACCCAAATTGCGGGTCGCCTTGGATTTCATGCAGCGTTTGGGTGAACTGACGGGCGATCCGACGCAGACCTTGGGTCAAGCTCGCGCGTTGGCCGCCGACTTCAAGCTCGATGGGGCGGCTTTGGACGCGCTGGGGCGGACGCTGGACTGCCTGGCGGAATACGGCGATTTCAGCGGCGAAATCGAGTTGGACTTCGGCTTGAATCGCGGCTTGCACTATTACACTGGCTTGATCTTCGAGCTGCATTGCCCGACGGCTGCGGGCGAGCTGATTCAGCTCTGCGGCGGCGGGCGCTACGACAATCTTGTCAGCATCCTGGGTGGCAGCGAGACCACGCCGGCGCTGGGCTTCGCTTATGGCATCGAACGCATCGCCAGCGTACTGGAAGCGGACAGCGGCGAGCCCTCAGCTGCAGGCGATGTCTGCGTGATACCTGTCGCGGAAGGGGACTTTGCGGCGGCTTTCACCATCGCGGAAGAGCTGCGCGCGCGCCATATCGCGACCGAAGTGAGCATAGATGGGCGCAACCTGGGCCGCAGCTTAAAGCGCGCTGACCGCCGCGGAGCCGCGTTGGTCATCATCGTTGGCGAAGCCGAGCGAAAGGCGCAAACGGCAATTTTGCGCGATATGCGCGGTCGCCAGGAACGGCGCGTCCCGCTGACGGAGCTGGCGGGAACGGTCGCGGAGCGCTTGAGCGCTGCTGCATACTAATGGACAATATGATGCCCGTGGACAATCTCATCGTGGCTTTGCCCAGCAAAGGCAATCTGGCCCAGCCCTGCGAGGGTTTTTTCGCGCGCGCGGGCCTGCGCATCTACAAGCCGAATCGCCGGCAATACAGCGCGACCATTCCGCGCTTGCCGCAGGCGCAAGTTGTCTACCAGCGCCCGTTGGATATCCTCAACAAGGTGCTGGAGGGGCGGGCGGATATCGGCGTTACGGGCTTGGATATCGTGGCCGAGCACGGCGAAGATTCGGCTGATGTCATGGTGATCGACCGGCTGGGTTTCGGCCGCTGCGAGTTGCTGCTGGCCGTGCCCGATTCCTGGATTGACGTGACCTCGATCGCCGACTTGGCCGACCTCAGCCTGCGTCATCAAGAGCGGGGCGGGCAATTGCGCATCGCCACCAAATTCAGCAATTTGACGCGCAATTTTCTCTATCAGCAGGGCATCGCGCATTTCTTGCTGGTGCATGCCGAAGGCGCGATGGAAGCCGCGCCGCGCATGGGTTACGCCGATCTTATCGCCGATTTGTCGCAGACGGGCACGACCCTGCGCGAGAATCACCTGCGGCCGATTGACGGCGGTACGATCATCGATTCGGAAGCCGTCTTGATCGCCAACCGCCGCCGGCTGCGCGAATCGCCGGCCAAATTGGAGACCCTGCGCGAAATGATCGAACTCATCGAAGCGAACCGGCGCGCGCGGCAGTTCGTCTCGCTGCGCGCCAATATCAGCGGCGAATCCGTGGATGATGTTCAGCAGCGCATCTTGGCCAATCCGGCGCTCAGTGGCAGCAAGGGACCCGGCGTGGTGGCGGTGGCCAGCCCGCCCGGCAGCACGGAAATGTGGTACGAGACGAATCTGCTGGTGCGCTCCGAGCTGATTCACAAGACGATGCAGCACCTGCGCGCTATCGGCGGCACCGATATCATCGTGGCGCATCCCGACTACGTCTTTGACAAGAAGTCCGAGACTTACGATCGCTTTGAGCGACTGCTGCGCGCCGACCATTGATTGACTTATCGAGGGCAATGCTGTGACAACTGTTGGCATCATCAATCCTGGAGCCATGGGTACTTCGATTGCGGCATCAGCGCGCGCGGCCGGGCACGACGTAGTGTGGGCTGCTGCCGGGCGCAGCGCCGCCACCCATCAACGCGCGGCCGAGCAGGACTTGCGCGCGGTCGAAACGCTAGCGCAGCTCTGCGCCGCCTGCGACATCATCGTTTGTGTCTGCCCGCCCCATGCGGCTGAGGCGACGGCGGACGCGGTGACAGCTGCCGGCTTCGGCGGGCTTTACTGCGAGGGCAACGCCATCTCGCCGCAGAAAGCGACGTCCATCGCCGAGCGGATGGGCGCGGCCGGCATCGATTTCGTCGACGGCAGCATCGTGGGCCCGCCCGCCTGGAAAGCCGGCACAACCCGCTTCTACCTCTCGGGTCCCTCGGCGGGGCGGGTGGCGGCATTATTCGCCGGCACGCTGACCGAAGCCATCGCCATCGGCGTCGAAGTGGGCAAAGCCTCGGCGCTGAAGATGAGTTTCGCGGCGCTGACCAAAGGCACGACCGCCTTGCTCTCAGCGATTTATGGCGCGGCGGAGAGCCTGGGTGTGCGTGATGAGCTGGAGCGGGAGTGGGCTATGCGCTCGGCTGAGTCGGTGGAGCAGCGGCGGAATCAAGTGCGCGGGGTGACGTCCAAAGCCTGGCGCTTCGCTGGCGAGATGCAGGAGATCGCCGCGACATTTGAACTGGCGGGCCTGCCGCCCGGCTTCTTCGAGGCAGCCTTCGAGGTGTATTCGCGCTTGGCGGATTTCAAGGACGCGGAGGATACACCGGAACTTGAAACGGTGTTGGCGGCGTTGATGAAGCGTGATTCTTAGTTAGCGAAGCGCCTCAAGCAGCTGCGGCAGTCCGGCGAATATCAGATCCGGTTGCGTCTCGCTCGCGCGCAGGCTGGTTTCGGTCTCGACACCGGTCATGACCAGCGCGGTTTTGATCCCCAGTGCCTGCGCCCCGATGATATCCGTGCCGATACGGTCGCCAATCATAAGCGTTTCCGTTGGCTTCGCCCCCGCTTGACGCAGCGCCGCCTCGAACATGCCGCGTTCCGGCTTGCCGATGATGGTGGGCGCGCAACCCGAAGCCGACTCGAGCAGCGCCAGGATGCTGCCCGCGCCCGGCACCAAGCCCTCCGGCGAGGGAAATGACGAATCCGGATTGGTGCCGATGAAGCGCGCGCCGGCGCGAATGAGCAGGGTGGCTGTCTTGAGTTTCTCGTAAGTGAGATCGAAGTCGATGCCGCAGACCACCAGCTCCGCGTCCTTGTCCACCAGCTGAAAGCCGGCCTCGCGCAGCAACTGCTTCAAGCCATGCCCGCCGACGACATAGACACGCGTGCCGGCCGGGTACTGCGCTTGCAGGGTGATGGCGGTGGCTGTGCCGCTGGTCACGATATGGCAAGGTCTTATGCCCGTGACGCCCATAGACGCCAGTTTATTTACGTAGTCCTCGGGCGTGTTGCGGCTGTTATTGGTCGCCAGCACGAAGCTGATTTCCCGCTCGAACAGGAAATCGAAGAAGTCGGTCAGGCCGGGCAGGGCTTGCGCGCCGCGCCACAATACGCCATCCATATCGGATATGATGGCTTTGATTGAGTTTGCCAAGTGGATTTGCCCTCTCATTTTCCTTAACAAAGCGCCATTCTAGCGCAAATGGCAGCGCCTGCCATAGCGTCGACTCTGACTAAAACGTGAAAAACCGAAGCACAGAGATCACAGAGAACACAGAGGAAAAGCCCATTAAGAATCGATTTAGAATTAGCATTCATTAAAATGCAAACGCAGAATCAGCCTAAGGACCATTCCCTTCATGACGCGGCTACCTAGCACTATTTCAAAGTTATATCTTTGTGCCCTTTGTGTCTTTGTGCCTTTGTGGTGAAATAGATTGCAAAAGATTGCTCTTAGGCGCGCCGCTACTTCAGACGATTGAGGGTGTCCTGCTCCAGCGCCCAGAGCGTCAGTTGCTCTTGCGCGCGCAGCAGGCGGGTGAGGCGTGGATAGCCGTTCTCGTACTCGCGCGACCATTCCACCGAGAAATCGCCGCTGCGTATGTCTTGCAGCGAGGCTTCCATCAGGCCCTCCAGCTTGAGCTCCTTGAAGCGATGCAAGCGGCTGAAGATGCCGTATTGGCCCGTCAGCGACGAAAGGCGCATGGCGTGCAGCAAACCGCGCTCCGAGGCCCGCGACAGGTAGTCCTTGAATTCGCCTGAGATAATCAAGTCCATCATCACGGCTTCGGGCGGATAACCCATTTCCAGCAGCACATCGGCGGCGGTGGTCATCACGTGGTGGAAGGCGGGCAGAATCGCCTGCTGCACAAAGAGGTCCAGCTGCGATTCCTGCTGCATGGACATTTCGATGGCGCCGGCGCGCAAGCTGCCCATGGCTTTGGCCAGCGCCAGCAGCGTCTCAAGCGTGGCGCCGGTGGCATCCTGGCCCGCGCCGACGAAACTGTAAAAGCCGCTGCCATCGAGAAAGCGCGAGCGCACTGCCGCGCCGATGGTGCGCGGGGCGATCATGCCGACATCAACGAAGGGCGGCGGCTCGACAAAGCCAAAAGCGATATTGTAGCCGCTGGCGAAAACCAGCAGATGACCGCGGGCCAGAAAAGGCGATATCTTCTCCAGATAAACTTCCGGCAAGACCTCGTCGGGAATCAGCAGAATCAGGATGTGACAGCGAGGAATCACCTTTTCGATGTCCTCCGGCTCGAAGCCGTCCTCGCGCGCATGCTCTCGCGTTTCGTCATAAGGCAAGCCGATGAGCGTACGGATGCCGGAATCGCGCAGATTATTGGCGACCGGCCGGCCCAGGTTGCCGAAGCCGATGATGCCGACCGTTTTGCCGCTGAGCAAGTTAAGATTGGCGTCTTCTTCGCGATAAATCTTGGCCATTGCGATTACTCCATGCTCTCCGCGGCGATCCGTTTTTGCCACAGCTCCAGGTCGTAGCCATTGCGGAAGAAGCCGAAGCGCTGGTAAAGATGCTGCGAGGGATGATTGCTGGCTTGGGTATTGACGGTGACCGACTCGACGCGCATGCGGCGCAATGCTTCCAGCAGATGCTGAACCAGCAGCGAGGCGAGGCCGCGGCGCTGCCTAGCCGGGTCCACCGCCAGCCGCGCCAGATGCCCGGCTTCGTCGTTGCGCGTGCTGAACTGATAGCCCAGCACCTCCCCTTGCCGGACGGCGACGGTCGCCACCGCCGTGATGCGCAGCGCCTGTCGAAAATCGCTGGGAGACATGCGCCAGTGCGGCGCGAAAGCCAGTTGGTCGATTTCGCAGAGGCGTTTAATGTCGGCGGTCTCTGCCGGGCGCAGGGTCGCGTCAGCGGTTGGCGCTCTAGGACTCCGGCTGCCGATATGGCTCATGGTGATGACTTCGTCGCTGACGGCGAAGGCGAACGGCCTGAAATAGGTCGGCAGCCAGTTGGCGATCATCAGAATGGCGACAGAGCGAATGCCGGCCCCGGGGCAATGCGCTTGTGCCGCCCGCCACAAGTCCGCGATTATGCGGCCGGGCATGCGGCCATCGCGGATGCCCAGCAGACGAATCCAGCTGCAGCTATGGACGGGCCGCGACAAACCGATATAGCCAGCCAGCTCTGCGCCGTGCCAAGCGAGGAATACCAAGCCCCGTTCCCGCTCCAGCCATTGCCCCGTGCTGTGCCAATCGAGGTGTTTATGCGTCCAGTGACTGGAAAAACAGAGATCCAGCAAGGCGCGCCGATGCTGTCGTTCGTAGGGCGTGATGCGCAGCCGCGTGCCCAGCATCAGGCTTGACTGTTCATCCGGTCGATGTAGCTGCGCACTTGTTCCAGCGCGTAGACCGCGCAGATCCGCTGGTCCAGCAGCCGCGTGGCCATCCGAGGCGATATGGCTTCCAGGCGTTCCATCGTGTCCGAAACGGTGACGACAGTCGGCAGCTTCGCCAGGTAGCGCGAGTCGATGATTTGGAAGAGCTTTTCTTTGGCCCAGGGCGTGGCGCTGGCCAGGCTCAGGTCATCCAGTATCAGATAGGGCACATTCTGGATTTCGTGGAAGCGTTTGTCGAAGCGCGAATTGGATTGCGGGTCGAAAGCCACGCGCAGGAAATCCAGCAAGTCGGTGATGGTATAAAAGAAGAAGTCCTTGCCGCTCTCGTGTAAACGATTGGCGATGGAGGCTGCCAGATGCGTCTTGCCGCTGCCGTAATCGCCCAGGATGCACAGCCAGTTTTCGGGCGCCCGCGTCCAGCTTTCCGCGGCCGCTTTCACACGCCGCAAGCTGGCGGCTTCGTCGTGAAAATAACTGTCGCTGGAAAAAGATTCGAAAGTCATGTGGCGGTACAGTTGCATGTTGCTGAAGCCAAGATCCAGCGAGCGCGCGCGGGTCGTGCGGCGGTAGTCCGGCGCATTTATTTTGACCAGCTTGACGATGCGCGGGTCCATCATGCGGCTGCTCAGCCAGGGGTCCAATTCCTCGAAGGGCGTATTGGTGGTGATGACGGTCGCCAGCCGGTTGACGTGCCGGAAATTCAGTAGTTGGAAGAGCTTCTCTTTTGCCCAGGGGCTGGGGTTTTCCACGCCCAGGTCGTCGATCACCAGCAGCGAGACGTTGCGGACGCGCTCGAAATAGTCGTCGTAAGCGGAATCGCTGTCCGAGCGAATGCTGACGCGCAGGAAGTCCAGCAGGTCGGGGGCGGTGACGAAGATGATCTGACGGCCGAATCGCTCCAGGCGCTCATTGGCGATGGCCACCGCCAGATGCGTCTTGCCGCAGCCGTAAGAGCCCTCGAAGACGATCCAACCATCGGGCTGCCGGGCGTAGCGCTGCGCCAACTGTTTGGCGCCCGACAAAGAGGCATTGATATTTTGCGTATAGCTGCCGCCGCTTATGTCGGTGATAAAGTTGGCGAAGGTCTGGTCGCGGTAGGCGCTCAGCTGTCCGTAGCGGCGCAGGCGCTCCTGCAAGAAGTTGTCGCGCTGCACGGGATTGTTGGGGCAGCGCTGGAACTTGCCAAAACGCGGGTCGCCCGGCGGCACATCATAGGCGTAAACACCCTTGCCGGCGCATATCGGGCAGGGGCGGTCGCTGTCTGCCGGGTCGCGGCAGATAATCTCGCTCGGTACCGCGTCGCCCAAAGCCGGATCAGGACTTGATGAAGTCTTTCCGTTTTCCGACAGTGTACCGTCGGGGCCCTCGAGGAAGTCTCCCACTGGTTTCACGGCTGCGTCCTTCCTGCCGCCATGCTTCTAAGACTTTGCTGATATAACGCCAATTACGAGCGTTGCGTTCCACAGCGTAGCGTATCGCGTCTTCTATCCATTGGCGCGGATATGTCGCCTGCGCTTCCTTAATGGCTTCGGCGAGCATCGGCGTCAGCACACCTATATTCTCTTCGTAAATGGCGAAGAGCGTGGGGCGGGGCGGCAGCACTTCAATCTCGTCTGCGGCGGCGGGCCGCCATTGGCCGCTCTGCGCCTGGCGCTGCAGCTCTCTCCCGCTCTCATCGTTGCTGAAATAGAGACGCCAGGGCTCGTCCCTCTTCTCGATATACGCTTCCAGCAAGGTACCCCGCTTGATAGCGCGTTCGAGCGCGGCATCCAGCGTAACGCTTGATTCAGCGGCCGCGTCCGCCACCGCCAAGCCGCGCATCAGGTCGGCATCGCCCAATAGTTCGTCGTGGCGCAGAAAGCGATAGTCGCCTTCTTTCTGCCTCAGCATCGATAGGGCGACCAGCGTCAACTTCAGCTCGGCCAAGTCGTCTATCGCGGGCAGCAATCGGCTGAAAAATCCGGCCGGCAGTCTGCTGTCTTCCTCAGCTGTAATCAGCTCGGGCAAGCGATCCGCTTCCATTTGCTTCATTCCAGATTACTCAGATCTACGCGCTGGTAGTTGACGTCCATAAATCTGGTGATCGACTTTTCGAAATATAGCTCGACCTTGCCAGTGGGCCCGTGGCGGTGCTTGGATAGCATCACCTCGGCCTGATTGGGGAACTCGGTTGTATCCGGATTGTAGACCTCGTCGCGATAGAGGAACATGACGGCATCGGCGTCTTGTTCGATGCTGCCGCTCTCACGCAGGTCGGATAGCTGCGGGCGCTTGTCCTGCCGCTGCTCGACGGCTCGTGAAAGCTGCGCTGTCGAAAGGACGCAGACATTTAGCTCGCGCGCCAACTCTTTCAGCGCGCGGCTGATATAGCTGATCTCCTGCACGCGATTATTCTCGTAGGCTTTGCCGGCCGACATCAGCTGCATATAGTCGACCATGACCATGTCCAGCCCGTATTCGTGCTGCAGCCGGCGACATTTGGTGCGCATCTCAATCGGCGTGATTGATGGCGTGTCGTCGATGAATAGCGGCAGGTTGGAAATGCGGCCGATGGCTTCGGTGAGGCGCGTCTGCTCGCGCGGGTTGATATCGGCTGTGCGCAGCTGCCCGATCTTGATGCCGGTTTCCATCGACAGCAGGCGCTGCACCATCTGTTCCACGCCCATCTCCATGGTGAAGATCGCCACGCGCGCCCCGCGCCGCGCCGCCTGCATGGCCACCGTCAGGATCCAACTGGTTTTGCCCATGCCCGGGCGCCCGGCGAAAACCACCAGGTCCGACTTTTGAAAGCCGCCCAGCAGGCCATCCAGCCCTTTGAAGCCGGTGGGAATGCCGACTGTGCCCGCGCCCATTTCCAGCAGCTTCTCGATCTCGTCATAATAATCGCTGACCGCTTCCCAGATCGGCACAAATTCGCGTTTGATCTGGCTGTTGCTGACGTTAAAGAGCGCTTGTTCCGCTTCGCTGATGACTTTGTCGATCGGCAGCTCTTCATCCAGCGCCGTCTGACGAATGGCATCGGCCGCGACCAGCATCTTGCGCCGCGTGGATGTCCGCGAGACCATCTCGCCGTAGACCTCGGCATGTACGGCTGAGGGCGTCTTGTTGACCAGGTTGGTCAGATAGGCTTGCCCGCCGATCTCGTCCAGGACGCTCATGGCTTGCAATTCCCGCGTGAGCGTCACGTAGTCGATAGCGTCGTTGCGCTCATGCAGTCGGCTGAAGGCGTTCCAAATGTATTCGTGCCGTTTGAGAAAGAAATCTTCGCCATTAAGAAAGGCGGCGATAGTCAGATAAGATTTCGGCTCCAACAAAACCGCGCCCAACAGCGCCTCTTCAGCCTCGAGGCTCATGGGCAGTTGCATTTGCGATGGCGCTGCTTGGTAGTCCATTAGGGAGCTTTCAAGACGTTAAGCTATCGCCGCTCAACTTGCATTGACCAGCCTGTTACTGCTGCGGATATTAACCTGTTTCGCCCAGAGGGCAAGACATCACTCTTCGTCTTCGAGGTCTTCCAGGTTGAGCGTATCCACAAAATCGGCGAAGGCGCTCAGCTTGCTTTCGTCGACGCGCTCGCCGCCTTCGCCGCGCTCGTGCATATCGTCGGGCAAGCCCAGGATCTCCGACTCGACATTGCGATCCGGCCGGATACCGGCGTGGTCCATGATCGCCTTTTCCACATAAATCGGCGCGCGCAGACGAACAGCCAGGGCAATCGCGTCGCTGGGGCGAGCGTCGACTTCAATGGTCTCGCCTTTGACTTCGATGATGATGAGCGCGAAGAAGACATCCTTGTTCAAATTGTTGATCAAGATATAGCGCACTTCGCCGCCCATACGCTGGATGGTGGACTTGAGCAGGTCGTGCGTCAACGGACGTTCGCGGTCGACTTCCTGCAATTCCAGCGTGATGGCTTCCGATTCAAACTGGCCGATCCAGATTGGCAAATACAGCTCTTCATGGATATCGCGCAATACCACAAGACGATGCTGGGACATCAAACTAACTTGAACACGATCCACGATCATTTCAATCATTGGACGTCCACCTTACTCACGGTTTAGTTGCCTGCCATTATACACGCTTATCGCGCCACTTCAAACCGACGCGCCCTGTGGTAGTGTATCGAATTCGGTTGAAATTTAATTTCACCACAAAGACACAAAGGCACAAAGCACACAAAGAATATGGCATATCTCGATTAAGTTTCTCGGTGCTCTCGCATTTCTCGCCGGGCAATCGCATCAATATCCATAAATGACGAATATATTATCAAACTAACAAATTGTAGGGGCGAGCCTTGGCTCGCCCATGAATTCTGGCAGAAAATCACCTTTTCATTGCGTCCTTTATTGGCATATTTTCGGATATATCTCGGAGTTCTTGGCGCCTTAGTGTTGAAATAATTTGATGCGATTGCCCTAGCAATTCTCGGTGTCCTCGATGGTATAGTATCTGTATCAACCGAAAAGGATACATTTCCCGTCCTGTCAAGGAGAGGCAAAATCCAGAGTCACCACTGTAATGACGGGCTCGGCCCAGGGTAATTTGCCTAGGAAATCCAATGCTGTGCGCGTACGGGCGAGCGGGTGACTAGGCCCAGGGTAATTCTCCACGGTCGCTCGCTAGTCTCGTCTTCGCTCATACAAAATATGAAATCCAATGCCTTGTGCGTACGGGCGAGCGGGTCGCTCGCCCCTACATATGTCGTCAGAGTTCTGCAAATTAGTAAAATTTGTCATTGCCCTGATGCAGCGGTCAGCCCGCCTATAATTTACCGGGCGGATTCGTTAAACTGAGCCAATGCGCTTATTCGAGAACGCCCTGAGATTTATGTTTATCGGCTGTCTGCTAGCGCTTGCCGGGGCCTGCAGCGCTGTTGAACAGGTCCTTGCGCCGGGGCGGTCGCCGGCACAGGGCTATCGCTACCTTGAGCTGCTGCTCGAAGACGACTTCGCCGATGGAGGCGGCTGGCGCAATTATGCCGCGGACGAACTCTTCCTGGCTGTAGAAGATGGCGCATACAAGATCGACTTCAGCGGGCGCAAGTATGTCTGGACGCAAGGCGATGCGCAATACAGCGATGTCGTCGTCGAGGCAGAATTCGAGCAGACTTCCGATTATGACCATAACGCCTTCGGTTTGGCTTGCCGGCTTGACCCGGCCAACAGCGGGCGCGGCTACTTCTTTCTTATCAGCGGCGACGGTTACGCCAGCATCCGCTGGAGCAATGGGCGCTCGCTAGAGCCGATTGTGGAGGCGCGGCCAGCGGCGCAAATCAAGCGCGGCAAAGCGAAGAACCGCCTTCGCGCTGTCTGCGTTGGCGATTATATGGCGCTCTGGGTCAATGACGAGTTCGTCGCCGAGGCTCGCGACAGGCGCGCGTCCGCCGGCGCGGTCGGCCTGGCGGGCGTGATGAATTACGCGGGACAGCGCCTGACGGTCACAATCGATGACCTCAAGCTATGGCGAGCGGCGCCGGATGATCGCGGACCCTGAACCCGGTCGCCTCTGTCGGTCGCGGAAGCGACGCTTGGCGCGGGCGCGCGTATACAGTGAATGAGAGCAGCCCTACAGGAATCGATCATGGGATTGGAAGACAGCATTGCTGAAGCCATTGTCATGGGCATGGACGAGTTGGCCGGCAACCCGCAGAAAGCGGTTGAGGCGGCCCTGGACTGCGGTTCGGCCGCGCAGTGGATCAAGCAGGAGACGACTAAGCTTGCGATCATCGGCGGGGCGGAAATGGTCGTGCCCGGCTTGCACGCCTTCACCATCCCAACCGGCGTCAGCTATCTGCTGCACAAGATGGGCTATATCAGCTGGGGCATCGGCGCGCTCAAGGGCGCATACATCATCGAGACCGAGGCCTATTCCGACCTGCGCAATATCCTGGCGGTCTGGGCCAACGAGGGCGACTTCAACGCCAGCTTGCTGGAGCATTTGGCGATTTCGCTGGAGGCGCTGCGTTGGGCGCTGAGCGCGGAAGGGCAGGCGGCCATGCCCGCGCTGCTGGCCTCCGCCGACGACAATACCACCGTGCGCACTTATCACATCTTGCAGAAGCTGGCGGAAAACCTGGTGGCTGGCGATGAGCGCGGCAACGCTATTCTGCAAGCGATGACGGGGAAAGAAGCAGCGGCTGACTTGCTCGTCAAGGCGAATAAAAACGTCCAGCACTTGAACAGCGAAGTCATGCTGACGCGGCCCCTGGGGCGCAAGATTAGCCGCCGCCTGGCCAGCCGATTGGCTTCGCGCATCGGCACGCGTATACCGGCGCGCATGATCGTCGGCTTTTTGCCAGTCGCCGGCGCCTTCGCCAACGCCTTCCTCAATGTGCAGACCATCCGCAGCATGGCTGATTCGGCTGAGAAATATTATGACCGCCGCCTGCGCCGCGAACACCTGGAGCTGGCGTCCAACTGAATCAGCGCGACTAGGTCTGACGCAGCCGCTCGGCGATATCCAGCACAATGCCCTTGAAGGCTTCCAATTTCTCGGCATCGCTGAGGTGGCGCAGGGGAAATGTCGGGCGCCGGTCGCAACTGTCGGCGGCGATTCGCGACTGCCGCGGCAAGAGTTTGTTCAGCCGACGCAGGACCTCGCGGCGGGCGCTGCGGCGTGAAAAGGGCGCATGCGACGCCAGTAGATCAAGCGGAATCTGCGCTGATGGCTTGCGGCGGAAAGCCCAGACGGAGAAGATCGTCAGCAGGCTTTGGTCGCGTTCAATGCGAGCGTGAAAGCCCGGTTTGACCACGCCGCCAAAAGCCACTTCGTCCGCGACCTGCCGCGCCCAATGATAGAGGTCGCGCGCCACCAGACCGGCGACATCACCCGACGGCAGTTGCTCCAAATAAGGGAAGAAGTTGGCTTCAAGCGGCTGGCGCGATATGGCCGCCGGAACTAACTCGCTTGATTCTGCCTCAGTTTGAATGCCAGCCAGCGCCTCCAGCAGTTTCGCCAGTCCGCCGCGCCGCTCTCGCAAGTCGCAATACTGGATGTTTATCAAGTGCAGCGGAATCAGGACATCGGCGATTAGAGCGGTGATGACCGGCTTGCGCAGTTGATAAGCATAGAGGCATTCACGCTCAACCCAAGTCGAGCTTCGGCTGGCGGCGGAGAGGACCAGCACCACGGCTTGGCAGCGCTCGATGCCAGCTTCAATCTCGCAGAGCCACTCGGCCCCTCCGCGGATATTCTCGAAGTCTACCCAGACGCCAAAGCCGGCCCGTCGCAGCGCGTCGACGATGAATAGCGTCGCTTCGTTGTCCTCGTTGCTGTGGCTGATGAAGATAGTCGTCATGATGACTGTGAGCTGAATTGCAGTCTTAGCCGAGTTCGGCAGCGCCGTAGCGTTTGATGACATCGCGGGCCACCACCATGCGATGCACTTCCGAGGCGCCGTCGTAGATGCGGAAGGCGCGCGATTTCTCGTACCAGGTGGACAGGGGCAAATCGCGCGAGATGCCGCGGCCGCCGCAGATTTGCACGCAGCGATCAAGAACGCGGCTGACCGTCTCGGCCACTTGCACTTTAGCGATGGAAGTCTCGACCCGCGCTTGCTCGCCCTGCGCCAATCGCCAAGCCGCCTCGTGTATCAGCAGCCGGCCCATCTTCAGCTCCATCTCTGAATCGGCCAGCATCCATTGGACTGACTGATGGCCCGTCAGAGGTCCGCCAAAGGCTTCGCGGCCGCTGGCGTAATCGGTCGCGATTTCCAGGGCGCGTTGCGCGATGCCGGTCCAGCGCATGCAATGCGTCAAGCGCGCCGGACCCAAGCGCGACTGCGCCAGCATGAAGCCCTGGCCCTCGCCGCCCAGGATGGCGCTATGCGGCAGACGGACATCTTCATAGCGTATTTCGACGTGGCCGCCGAAGTCCACCCCGCCCATCACCGGCACATCGCGCAGGATATGGATGCCCGGCGTCTCACGCGGCGCCAGGAATTGCGTTGTGCTCTGGTAGGGATGGGCGTCCGGGTTGGTCACCGCCATGATGATGAAGAAGTCGGCCAGCAGACCGTTGGATGTCAGCCACTTATGCCCATTGATGACCCAGTCGCCGCCGTCCCGCACTGCGCGCGATAGAATCATACGCGGGTCGCTGCCGGCGCCGGGTGGCGGCTCGGTCATGGAAAATGCCGAGAAAGTCTCGCCCTGCGCCAAGGGAACCAGGAAGCGCTCCGTCTGAACGTCATCGGCCCAATTGCGCAGCAGGTGCATATTGCCTTCGTCGGGAGCGGCGCAGTGGATGGCCAGCGGTCCCAGCAGGCTGCGCCCGGCGGCTTCGAATACCGGCGCGATCTCCTGGATAGTCAGCCCCATGCCGCCCCAGGCTTTGGGCATGGTCGGCGCCCAGAGCTTGGCGGCTCTGGCTTTGCGGCGCAGCTCCTGCACCATCTCGACGCTCAGATCAGCGCCGCTGCGCAGCAATTCGCCTTCCAGCGGGATGATGTCGTCGTCGACAAATTGACGAACGCGGTGAGCGATCGCCTCGACATGGCGCGGAATGGTAAAATCCATTGGCGGTTTCCTTGCGGCGCGTGGAACGAATCAATTGGCGAGTATACCATAGGGCTGGGCGGCTAAGGCGCGGATATGGTCGCGTACTGCAGGGCAATCGCTTCAAAATGAATCTGAGATCTAAGAACCTTATACGAACTCAAATTTAACCACAGAGACACAGAGAGCACAGAGAAAAGTCTATCATTTATAGGTATTGTGAAATTGCGCTTCAATTTTGAACTCATTATTATGAAACCCGCCGAAGCATGTCGAAATATGTAGGGGCGAGCCTTGGCTCGCCCTTACGCACACAGCAAAGGTATCATATTTTGTGTAAGCCAAATCGTGACTTGCGAGCGACTGTGGTTAAAATTCAGTTTGATCATGCTCGCCGCAGCGGATGTCAGTTATGTGTCAATAGCCATGTGATTACTGTGCCTTGCCGAAATGAACGGGAGAAACGAATGCGCAACTTTATCATTGACACGGACACAGCCTCGGATGACGCGGTGGCGCTGGTCATGGCGCTGCGGCAGCCTGATATTGACGTCAAAGCGATCACGGTCGTGGCGGGCAATGTGCCCTTGCCGCAGGGTTTGCAGAACGCCCTCTATACCGCCGAGCTTTGCGGCGCCTCCGTACCGGTCTACGCCGGCTGCGCCAAGCCGCTGCTGCGCGATCTGGAGACGGCCGAGGTCGTGCACGGCGACGATGGCATGGGCGACATCGGCTTGCCTTTGGGCGGACGCCAGCCCGCGCCGGGCCACGCCGCGGATGCGCTGCGGCAGGCAGTCAAAGCCAATGCGGGAGACATCACGCTGGTGACGCTCGGTCCGCTGACCAATGTGGCGCTGGCGCTGCTGCGCGAGCCGGAGCTGGCGAGCCGGGTGTCGCGCTGTGTCATCATGGGCGGCATCGGCGCCGGGCACGGCAACGTCACGCCTACGGCTGAATTCAACATCTGGGTAGATCCCGAAGCGGCGAAAATCGTCTTCGAATCCGGCTTGAACATCACCATGGTCGGCTGGGATATCTCCTGGCAATTCGCCACCTTTGACGCCCGCCAAGCCGACGAGATTCGGCGCATCGGCAGGCCGCTGGCGGAATTTGTCATCGATATTCAGAAGACGCTGACTGAATTCTCTATGCGTGAGAATGCGCTGGCGGGTTTCGACCTGCCCGACCCGATTGCCATGGCGGCGGCCATCGACCCGTCCATCTGCCAATACGAGCGTTTTCGCGTTGATGTCACCACGGGCGACGGCTTGGCGCGGGGCATCACGGTGGTGGACCGGCTGGGCGTCACCGGGCGGGGGCCGAACGTCAAGCTCGCCGTCAGCGCCGACCGAGCGGCTTTTATCGAGATGCTAAAGCGGTCTGTGTCTTGAGCCGCGCGCGGGAAGGAGCGATGCCTACTCGCCGCGCCAGGCGAAGCCGCTGCCGGGCTTGGGCACGATTAACTCCATGCCAACATGCAAGCTCAGCTCATCGCCATCGCTATTGGCCGCGATGATGCCCTCGACGCTGGTGTTGTATTGCGCGGTCAAATCCCAGAGCGAATCACCTTCCTGGACGACATGGATGATATCCGCGGGGTACATATAGGACTGGAATTCGCCCCAGCCATTGATCTGCGTCAGCCGGTTGAGCGCGGCTTGAGCGCGTTCGCCGCGGGCGAATTCCGCATCCGAGGCGCGTAGGGCGCCGCTCCATTCCAGCACCTGGTTTTCCCGATGTTCCGTTTTGCCCAGGACGCCCAGGATCGTCTCGCTCTGCTGTACGGTCTGGCCGAAAATGGTGGTGGCTTCCCCGCGATGCACCGTCATGCTGAGGGCGTTGCGATGCACTTGCTGGAAAGTGACCATCGATCCCAGGTGGATGTCCACGCCGTTGATGCTGAGGCTGACGGGCAGGTCCGGCGGCGTCTGTATAGCGACGAAAGACTCGGCTGCGCTGCATTCGGGGAAGGTGGCGCCGGTGGAGAGCGAGAAGGCTTTCATGGCGAAGTCCGCGCCCAATGCCAGCCGCGGCAAGCTGTCCATAGCGTTCAAGCGCACGACCTTGGCGCTTTCGACCCAGGAAATCTCTCCCTCGTTAACGACGCGCAGCCAATCGCCGCTCTTGTCCCAAGCGTCCACAAGCACGAGTTCACCACTGTCTAGGCTGCCGACCGGCGCGGGGATGACACCTGGATTTTTGTAACGGGCTGTGGCTTCGGTGACGATCGTGCTGAGCGGCGGCGCAATCTGCATGGCATCGGCCGGGGCGACTTCGTTGACCACTTCGGCGTCGCCGGCTAACAGCAGGATGATGCCGGGGCCTTCACGCGTCTGCGGCAGATGCGCGCCGATATTTAACACAGCGACGCCCCAGCGCCCCGCCTCAGCGTCTGCGCTGGTGCTCAAGGTGTCGAGTCCTGCGAGGGGCGCTCGAGCGCCGGGCGTACTGAAATCGGCGGCGTATGCTTCCGCGGCAAAGCTGGCTTCGGCTGGCGCGGCGCTGTAGCACAAACCGTCGCGCGGCAATTCGGCGCAGTTATCCTGCAAAGACTCAAAAGCCGCTGCCACTGTCTCGCTGCAGCTCAGGTCTTGCGCGGACGTCAATAACACGCCAAGCAGCAGCAAAGACACCGCAATCATGAGCGAGCGTCTGGCTTTCAAATGGAGACCGCTTTCTGCATACCTATTCCCATACTCATCGGCGCCGGCTTTGCCTGCCCGCGCTAGCCTTGCCGCGCTTTACGGCGGCGTCTGCGTTTGGCGCTTTTACCGGCCTGGTTCTGCGCCTTGCGCCACTGATCGCGCAGGGTAACCGTGCGGTTGAATACCAGCTTCTCGGCATTTGATTCTTCGTCCACGACGAAATAAGCCAGCCGCTCAAATTGAAAGCGATCGCCCGCCCGCGCGGATTTGACATGCGGCTCGACATAGATCGGGTCGACAACGGTTAGCGAGTCGGGATTGACGAACTCGGTGAAGTCTTTGTCGCGGTCGTTTTCAGGGTATTCCTCGCTGAACAAGGTGTCATAGAGGCGCGCTTCGGCTTCGATGGCGTGCTGCGCCGAGACCCAGTGCAAGGTCGCCTTGACGCGCCGACCATCGGGCGCGGCGCCGCCACGCGTTTCCGGGTCATACCTGCAGCGCAGCTCGACCACATTCCCGTCCGCGTCCTTGATGACATCAGTGCAAGTGATAAAGTAGGCATAGCGCAGGCGCACCTCCCGCCCCGGCGCCAGGCGAAAGAACTTGCGCGGCGGATCTTCCATGAAGTCGTCGCGCTCAATGTACAGCACCTTGGAGAAGGGCACGTGGCGCGTACCGGCGCGATCGTCTTCGGGATTGTTGATCGCCTCCATCTGCTCAACCTGGTCGTCCGGGTAATTCTCGATGACAACTTTCAGCGGATTGATGACAGCCATGACGCGCGGCGCCGTCTTGTTCAGGTCCTGGCGGATATGGTATTCCAGCTTGTGCAGGGCGACCACGCCTTTGACTTTGCCCACGCCGACAGCTTCGCAGAAGTCGCGGATGGCCGCGGGCGTATAACCGCGGCGGCGCAGCCCAGCGATAGTCGGCAGGCGCGGATCGTCCCAACCGCGCACGTAACCTTCTTCTACCAGCCGGATCAGCTTGCGCTTGCTTAAGACCGTATGGCTCAAGTTCAAACGGGCGAATTCAATCTGCTGGGGATGGTAGATTTCGATATTGTCCAGATACCAGTCGTAAAGCGGGCGATGGTCTTCGTATTCCAGCGTGCAGATCGAATGCGTGATCGCTTCGATGGAATCCGACTGGCCATGGGCGAAGTCGTACATGGGGTAGATTTTCCACTTGTCGCCCGTGCGCGGATGCGGCGTATCCAGGATGCGGTACATCACAGGATCGCGCATATTGATATTGCCGCTGGTCATGTCGATCTTCGCCCGCAGCACCGCCGCTCCTTCTCGGAAGCCGCCAGCGCGCATCTTTTCGAATAAGGCGAGATTCTCCTCGACGGGGCGGTCGCGATAGGGGCTTTCGCGGCCCGGCTCGGTCAAGCTGCCGCGGTATTCGCGGATCTGCGCCGGCGTCAACTCGTCGACATAAGCTCTGCCGATGCGGATCAGCTCGACCGCCATGTCATAGAGTTGGTCAAAATAGTCGGAAGCGAAATAGACGCGATCATGCCATTGGTAGCCCAGCCAGCGCAGATCTTCGGTGATGGCGTCAATGTATTCTTGCTCTTCTTTGGCGGGATTGGTGTCGTCAAAGCGCAAGTTGCACAAGCCGCCGTAGCGCTCGGCAATGCCGAAATTGAGGCAGATGGACTTGGCGTGGCCGATGTGCAAATAACCGTTGGGCTCGGGCGGGAAGCGCGTATGCACACGGCCCGCAAAACGACCGCCTTCATTGTGCGAATCAATAATGTCAGTGATGAAGTTGCTGCTGTTTTCGTCGGGCATCTTGTCGTTCCCGATAGTTGTTGCCAAGCGCGTATCATAAACAAGGTCACCCCGTCATTCAATAGGCTATCGCCCTCGCCAAGATATGCGAGAGCACTGAGAAACTCAATCAAAATATGTCATATACTTTGTGTGCTTTGTGCCTTTGTGCCTTTGTGGTGAAATTGAATTTCAACCGACTTCAATACACTTTCAGCAATCGGGTACAATGGCGGGATGGAAATGATGCGGAATCTGCGCGCGCTGGTCTTGCTGCTGGTGTGTTTCAGCGCGCTGTCGACGAGCGCTCACGGTTATATCGTGCGCGCTATTCCGGCCGACCGCAGCACGCTGGAGCGCGCGCCTACGCGTTTGCAATACTGGTTCAGCGAAGACTTGGAGCCGCGCTTCAGCGAGATTCACCTGCGCGATCAAGCTGGCGCCGTTATCGCCAGCGGCGGAGTCGACGAGGCGAATCATGCGCTGCTGACGTTGCGCGTCCCCTCTGGCTTGCCCGATGGCGCTTACGTGGTTGAATTGCGCCCGGCCTTCGCCAGCGACGGCCACGTCATCGCCGAAAGCCGCGTTTTCTTCGTCGGCGAAGCGGTCGGCGGCCTCAGCGGCAGAAGCTACCAAGCGCGAGCTATCCCCTTGGAAGTATTGTGGCGCGCCTTGCTCAACCTGGCGAATTTCCTGTTCTTCGGCGCATCCTTGCTCTACACAGCGGTGCTGATTCCGGCCTGGGGCAACGCTCAAGGCAAACTGCCGCCGCGTATCATGACCCGGCTGCGGGCCTGCTTTGTCGTCGCTGTCATGCTGGCATTCGCGGCCAACCTGATCGGCCTGCTGCAGCAATCGATGGCATTCTTCAACACCGATGCCGCGCAAGTCTTGCAGCAGAATCTCTGGCAAGTTGTGCTCATCGGCTCGCGCTTTGGCGACATCTGGACCTTCCGCGTGGTCCTGCTGATCTTTTGCGCCGTTCTGCTTTTTGTGGCGGAGTATTTTCGCGCCCTGATGCCACAGCTGGCGGCCGGCATCTGGCGCGGTTTGCCCTGGCTGGGCGCGATTTTTATCGGCTTGACCATGGTGACCAGTCACGCGGCCGGCTCGCCACTGCTGCCCTGGGTCGCCATCGCGGTCGACTGGCTGCACGTCCTGGCGGTCGCTTTCTGGCTCGGCGGAGCGCTGACGCTGACGCTGCTGCTGCCGACTGCGCTACAACCTTATGACGCTGAGCAGGTGGCGAAGGCGCTGCGGGCGGTCTTGCTGCGTTTCTCGCGCATTATGCTGGCGCTGGTCGCGCTGGTGGTCTTGAGCGGCTTGTACAACGCCCTCAATTATTTCGTGAGCCCGGCCGATGTCGCCAGCAATTACGGGCGGACGCTGGCTGTCAAGCTGCTGTTGGCGGCGCCGGTCTTCGTTCTGGGCGGCTGGCAGCATATCGCCCTGCGCCCGCAACTGGCGGCGCGTCTGCGCCTGCGCGCTGGATTGGCTGGCGGGGGGTTGCTGCGGCTTGAGGTCGCGTTGATGCTGCTGACCCTGGCCGCGGCAGCCTGGTTAAGCGCGACGCCGATTCCGCAGCCTGATTTGCCCCGGGCTGATATCGCCGCGCCTCAAGCCGTGACAGCTCTGGGCGACCTGAGCCTCAGCGCCGCCATCATCCCGGGCGGGCCCGGCGTCAACAGCTATGACCTGGTCCTCAAGCGCGCCCAGGCGCCGGCTGCTGATGTCGAGCTGTACATCCAACTGGTCGATCCACAGCGCGATATCCGCAGCGCCTGGCATCAAGCGGAGCAGGCGGAAGACGGCCTGTACGTCAGCGCCGGCGATGATATCGACCGGGCTGGTGAATGGTGGACGCTGCTGGATATCACGACGCCCGACGGCAAAATCAGCCGCGCCGCCTTCATTTGGCAAATCAGCGCTGCCGCTGCCGTGCAGCAATCTCGGCAGCCGCAACTGATTCATCTGGTCGCCCTGCTCAGCATCGCCGGCGTCTTTTCCGCTTGGTCGGCGGGGCGGGCGCGCCGATTGCTGGCAGCGCTCCAATTGACGCCGGCCAGCCTCTTGATCGCGTGCGTCGCGCTGGTCGTTTCGCTGGGCGTCATGGCGGCTGGCGCGCTGATGCTGGACGAGCGACAGCGTGATTACGCATTGACACTGAACCCGCCGCCGGCAGTCGTCAACAGCGTCTTGCCCGATGCCGCTTCGCTGGCGCACGGCGAGGCGATCTACCGCGAGCATTGCTTGGTCTGGCAGGGCGAGTCGGCCGATTTCCGGGCGCTGCGCAATCGGCTGGCGAGCGCGCGGGATGACTTCCTTTATGCCGCGGTCGCGTCAGGCTGGCGGAGCCTGCCTGCTTGTGGGGCGGGCTTGAGCGTCGAATCGCGCTGGGATGTGGTCAACTACTTCCGGACGTTCGAGCGGCGGGACACAGATAGGTAACGAAGTCTCATTCCTCTTCGTAAAGAAAATCCCGGGCAACGCGTCCCCAGTCCCAGCGGACATTTTCTGTTTGCTGACGCTTCCTATCATTTTGTTCGTCTTCATATCTTGCCCAGGCTATAAGCAGTAACTCAAGACCTTGGCGAGCATTCGATAAGTTCTCTCTTAGTTCATCTTCACTCATAGAATCGGAGTCCTTCTGAAGTACTTCAACCAAATGAGTGTATGCCGGATGATCTACATTCAATGAAATGATCACGACACCGCCGCGGGATTTCACATGGAAGAATGCAGGAGTTGAAACAGAGGATTTGGTAAATGTGTATTTCAGTCCACTTCCAACAGTTTGAGCTGCCAACTGCACCGCTTGATTCTGCGTAGCACCATGTTCAACCAATTCCGAAGTTATTTCCTGTTGTCGTTTTTCGGGGGGATGCTGTTCTTCCTGTTCGTCACTTACACCACGATGCCCCGCTTGTATGCGATTCCGCGTTACTTTAGTCCCTTTTGCTTCGGAACCTTCGGTTGAATGTCTATTCTTCTTTGGAGATGCTGTTTGCGCTCGCAGCAGTCGGCGAATGGTTGATATGTTGGTGCGAACATGTTGCGCGACTTCCAGTAGGGGCAAACGTGGATCTTCGTCAGCGTTCAACTCGTCCTTCATCGCTCCCAGAGTCTGACCAGGATCGAGTTCGCCTTCTAGATCGACATTAGCAAGTTGGGAAAAGTTGCGAGCAGACTGTTTGCTGTTTGTAACACCGAAGAGATCGTCCAGCGAAGGTGGGAAACTTATTTCCACGCCCCACCAGCTGTCTCGTGATGAAGTTTCGTCTACCCAAGATGTATCCAAGTCTAGTTCACGACATGCGCGTACAATTGATACACCCTGATTTTTCTTCGCGTGAATGCCATATGGCATTCTGCCAGGCACTTGACCGTCATCTCTGTTTCTGGCTTCTTCTTTTGCGTAGGCAAATCGCACAGTGACAATGTGAATTCTGTCTTGGAACAGAATCCTGAAATCAGTATTCTGGAAATCCGCTTGAGTAAACATTGCTGTTCTGTTCCAAGGGTCTGGGCACGACGTTTCCGGAAGCAGATAGAGCGGATCATTTGGCAGGGCGAATTTCTCATTTATTTCTGAAGCATGTGGAGTAGATTCCATATCAAATGAAGCAAGTCGAATTCTTACTTTCTCACTTGATAGAAAGTATCGATATATTCGCCCTATTAGCATTTCCGAATTGTCAATAATTGCTTTAGCAGTTCGCCACATTATGCGATCAAGTGATGTCCATACAACAAGCGTACCCGATTCTTCAAATGTATTTCCAACTTCGCGCCAAGTGCTTGGAATTGACCTCATGGATGGAATCGGTACTTGTTGGAGTATTCCGGATTCAATTTCTCCAATATCAATATAGGTGTGTATTGCATTGTTTGGGCCGTCTTGCCATGTCCACACATCAACACGTCTAGCCTGAGAAATGGACGAACTAGGCAGCCCCATTCCAAATCGCCCAATACCACTATAGTCATTCAGTCGAGTGCCATTTCCAAATTGAAGCGCCATTTGCAGAACGTCTGCATCCATTCCGATTCCATTGTCCAGAACGGCTATCTCACTAACGCGTGTTCGAGAACGTTGTAGGACTCGCTCAACTCTCTCGCCACACAGGAGTTCGACACTTGTTGCACCCGCCTGAATCGAATTATCCATCAACTCTGCGATGGCATAAGCCGCGTTTCTATAACCACTGTCGCGTAAGGCGTTTACAATTAGATGGGTTGGAACGATGTCATGAGTTGTCATATTTACTCCCAGATGTCTTCCCAGTTATTAAATGCTTCGGCTACGCTTTCAAAACCTGGCAGATTATAGTCCACTACAGTTACTATTTCAGCGCTCAAGTTCCCGCCAGCTTTCGGGCCCCGTATCGCTCGGCCCACCATTTGACAGTATAGAACCAAGGATTTCGTCGGTCGTGCTATCAACGCAGCGCTAGACAGTGGCGCATCAAATCCTGTTGTCAAAACGCCGAAATTGCATAGTATTCTAACCTCTTGAGTATCTTGCTTGTATTTCTCAATAATTCGAGAGCGTTGTTCCTTTGGTGTGTTGGCTGTAACAGATTCTGCGTCAAAGTTTTTCATCTGTAATATAGCAGCTAATACTTCAGCGTGTGTGACTGTAGCGGCGAACACCAGGATTCTTCTGTGGTGTTTTGAAAGCTCCTCCAGTTTTGTAATGATCGCTAGATTTCGTAATTCATCCTCGGCAAGACGCTTTAGGATACTGTCAGGTATATCGAAACTGTTTTGAACCTTCTGTTTGTCAGCTTCAGAGAAGCCAGCGCCGCCTTCGTGGTAGAGAGGAGAATAGTAAACACAAGCCAAGTATTGTTTGTCTACCAGGTAGTCAACTGGATTACTATAGCCTTCAATCTGAAGTGTGACCTTACGGCGGGAAAAGAACGCAGAGAGTTGTTCGTCTATCTCAATATCTGCCCAAGTTCTACCAGGAGTTGCTGTTAGTCCTAGCAGGCCGGGATTTGGGTGCGGCATCTTGACAAGCGCATCAAGGATTAGTTGGTAAGTTTCTGCTATCGCGGAGTGGGCTTCGTCAATGATTACAAGCGAAGTGCGTCCTGCCAATTCCATGATAAATTCAAGTTTTCGCTTGGTTGCACTGTACATTTTCGCCAAGCCACCGATGAGTAGCCCATCTTGCACATCATCAAGCGATAGCTCACGGTTACCCCAGAACCGATGTACTCCAATGTCTCGATTGCCTAAATTTTCCCATGCTTTTTCAAACTCGGATGCCGACTGCTCGCACAATTCTTCAGAATTTGCTAGCCAGATCACAAGCGTTGGTTCGTGTTTGCGTAAATGATCCGCGATAATGCTCATGGCAACTCGTGTCTTTCCTGCGCCTGTAGGCATATGAAGCACGACACGATGTGGATGTTTCTCCAAAGCAGAAGTAACACGGCGAGCGGCATCACGTTGGTGAGAAAAAAGAGAATACTTCCCGATTCCGATTTGAGTTGCTGGCGTCTGTTCGTGAACTTCTCGCACAGGTACATTCAAGCCAAAAAAATCGAACATCGCTCTCTCGCGTTCAGACCCCCGTCTAAATCGCGCGAGTTTCAATTCAATGTACGTATTCCCATTTTGCGGTAGACCAAGCACTTTGTGAAGAATCTCGGCACTTTCTTTCGGCAATAGATCGAATAGAATTTGTCTTTTCTCGAAAGAAAGTAGTAAGCCCTCTGCTGAGTAAATTCGAAGAATCAGGTTACGTAACTGTTGCGGAGTAGACAACTGAGGCTCGAGAGTCAAAAGCAACTTCATGGGCGATTGTCCTAGAAGAATTTGAAGCGTCTCGTCATCTGCTCTCGAAAGCAATTCTACGAATCTCAAGTTCAAACTCCTACAGTTCTTATGAATTGTGGCAATTCACCTAACGCAAAAACCCCTCGTGCAGCCCGCCATCCACGTTGATGATCTGCCCGGTCGTTTTGCTGAACGCATCCGTGATGAGCAGGTAAGCCACTTCGGCTTGGTCTTCCGGGCTGATCGGCGCTTTGGTCAGCGTTCGCTGAGCGTAAAACTCCGCCAGGCGCGCGCGCAGGGTATCGCTGTCTTCGTTCTCGCTGTACCCCAGGTCATACTTGATAAGCGAGCTGATGACGCGGTCGCGCGGGAACATGCTGCTGCCCTTGACGACAGTGGCCGGCGCCAGGCCGTTGACGCGTACCAGCGGCGCCAGTTCAATCGCCAGCTCGCGCACCAGGTGGTTGGCGGCGGCTTTGCTGGTGTCGTAGGCGATGGAGCCCTTTTTGGCGACGACGGCGTTAACGCTGGTGGTCAGCACTAACGAAGCGGATAGAGCCTGCGCCTGCCAGATCGGGCGAGCGCCCTGGCTGACCAGGTAGCCGCCGCGCACATTTACCTCAAAGGACGTACGCCATTGCTGGGCCGAATTCCCGCCCTCGGCATCAGGCGTGAAGAAGACGCCGGCGGTCACGATGATATCGTCCACCCCGCCGTAAGCGAGCACAGCCTTTTCCAGCAGCGCTTTTACACTGTCGGCTGAGGTGATGTCGACATCCGCCGCGATGGCCGGTCCGCAGCCGGAAACGCCCGAGCCGGCCACGCCGATGCCCTGCCCGTAGCTTTGCGTCAGCGCGTCGGCGGTTGCCTGCGCGCCCGCCAGGTTCAAGTCGGCGCAGACGACATGCGCGCCCTCGGCCGCCACGCGCTGAGCTGTCGCCACGCCGATGCCGCTGCCCGCGCCAACGACTGCTACGACCCTGCGCGCCAGTGTCTTTTCGGATGGCATGCGGCGCAGCTTGGCTTCTTCCAGCGCCCAATACTCGATGTCAAAGGCTTCCTGCCGCGGCAGCGCTACATAGCCGCCGACCGCTTCGGCGCCGCGCATCACCGCCACCGCGCAATTGTAAAATTCGGCCGTCACGCGTGATTCGCTTTTGTTCTTGCCAAAGGCGATCATGCCCAGCCCGGGGATTAGCATCACCGTGGGATTGGCATCGCGCAGGGGCGGGCTGTCCGGGCGCTTGCAGGCGTCGTAATAGGCCGCGTAATCCTGACGATACTGGGCGATGCCGGCGCGCAATTTGTCCAGCAGCGCGGCCGTATCTGCGCTGGCCGGGTCCCAGTTGATGTAGAGCGGCTTGATCTTGGTGCGCAGGAAATGATCGGGGCAAGAGGTTCCGAGTTCAGCCAGGCGCGCGGCGTCGGCGCTGTTGACGAAACTCAGGATGTCAGCGTCGTGCTGCGCCGTGCCGATGAAGCGGCTCTGCTGCGATACCATTCCGCGCAGATGGGGCAGGATCTCGGTCAGCAAGGTCTGTCGCTGGTCGTCACTGATATTCTCGTAAATCGCGCCGCCAAACGCCGCGTCGCCTTGGTCGTTCTGCGCCAGATGACGCGCCGCCTTCTCGATCAATGTCAGCGACAGGTCGTAGCAGTCCTTGTCGTCGTCCGCCCAGTTTATCAAGCCGTGGCCGCCCAGGACGATGCCGACGCAGCCTGGATTAGCCGCGATCGTCTCGCCCAAGACCAGACCCAGGTCGAAGCCGGGCCGCTGCCAATCGACCCAAACCACCGCGTCGCCGTAGATTTCCCGCGTGAGCTGCTGCCCATTGCTGGATGCGGCGATGGCGATGACGGCGTTGGGATGAGTGTGATCGACATGACGGAAGGGGATGAAAGCGTGTAACGGCGTATCGATGGAGCTGGCGCGCGGATTTAAGTTATAAACGCAATGCGGGTACATCGCCACCATGGCGTCTTCGATCGGCGTCTTGACGCCCTTGGGCTCGGCTGCGTTGTAGACATCTTGCAGCCGCATCAGCTTGTCCATGTAGAGCGAGGCGAAGTTTTCGCGCTGGCTGGTGCGCAGGTCGCCGCCCGAGCCCTTGACGAACATGATGTCCACTTCAGCGCCGGTCAGCGGATCGATCTGTGCGATCTTGCTGGAGGTATTGCCGCCGCCGGTATTGGTGATGCGCTGGTCGGCGCCCAGCAAGTTGGAGCGGTAGACCAGCCGGTCGACGCCGTCGAGGGCATCGGCGAGGGCATCGTCCCACAGATAATTGACGTGACGATATTCGGAGGGTTTGAATGTTTGCATTGGAAATCCTGTATGGGCAGGGTTGACAAGTATCGCGCAAGTATAAGGATTGTCCGCCGAACAGATAAGGGCAAGCCAATGGCTCGCCCCTACATGCCGCACTTTGGGCCGGTTCTGCTATTGTCAACTCCGCAGCGACAACACCGTCCGCTCGTATTCGCGGATTTCGTCCATGAAAGCCATGCCGACCGGCACGTCCTGCGAACGGCAGTAATAATCCCAGACAGCGCCGAAGGGCAGACCCTTTAGCTCTTCCAGCAGCGCCAGGCGGCCGGTGAAATCGCCCTCGTTTTCGTAACCGCGCAGCAAGTCTCGCGGCTCCAGCAGCGCCATCAGCAAGCCGCGGCAAGCGTTGCGCGTGCCGATGGCCCAGGCGCCGATGCGATTGATGCTGGCGTCGAAAAAGTCCAGGCCGATGTGCACCCGCTCCAGCGCGTCGCTGCGGACGATTTCCTGCATGATCGCTTGCAGATCGTCGCTTAGGGTTACGACATGGTCGCTGTCCCAGCGTACGCCGCGGCTGACATGCAGTAAAATTTCAGGCACATAGAGCAAGATGGCTGAAAGCTTGTCGGCGATGGTCTCGGTCGGGTGGAAATGGCCGGCGTCCAAGCAGAGCAGCTTCTGACGCGAGACGGCGTAACCGAGGTAGAACTCGTGCGAGCCGACGACATAACTCTCGGATCCCAATCCGAAGAGTTTGCATTCGATGGCGTCCAGGTTATGCGCCGGGTCCAAGTCTTCGGCGAAGATCTCGTCCAGCGCGTCCAGCAAGCGCTGCCGCGGACTCAGGCGATCGGCGGGACTGTCTTTGTAACCGTCGGGGATCCAGACATTGTTGACCGAAGGGCTGCCCAATTCGCTGCCGAAATAGGCGCTGATATGGCGCGTGGCGATGGCGTGGTCAATCCAGAATTGGCGAATGCCGGCGTCGGCGTGTGATAGCGTGAAGCCGTCGTCCGCCAAGTCATGCGAGAAAAACGTGGGGTTAAAATCCAGGCCGTGATTATTGGCTTTGGCCCATTCAACCCAGGAGGCGAAGTGCTCCGGCTTTAGTTCGTCGCGCGGCACTTTACTGGCGCTGTCGAGGTAGGAGCCGTGCAGCGCCAGGCGGTGATCGCCGGGGATCAGGCTGTAGGCTTTATCGAGGTCGCCGCGCAGCTCGTCGATATTGCGCGCTTTGCCGGGATAGTTGCCGGTCGCCATTATGCCGCCGCTGAGCCCGCGCTCCGGGTCTTCGAAGCCGCCGACATCATCGCCCTGCCAGCAATGCAGGCTGATGGCCACGGTCTTCAACTGTTCTAGCGCGGCCGCTGTATCGACGCCCAAAGCGGCGTAGCGTTCCCGCGCTAGTTCGTAAGCCGCGTCAATCTGCTTGTCAGATGTTTGGAATGTCATGGTGTAATCCTTTGCGGGCGACCCAATGGCTCGCCCCTACAGTGATTTGTAGCGGGTCGCGCTAGCGAGCGCCGGCGGCTTGCAGGCAGGCTTGCATGTGCCCGCGCGATTCGGCGCCGATGGTGATGCATTGCTCAAGGCTGTGCCCAAGCCTCTTGGTGCCAATCACTTCCAGGTTGAGCGGACCGCTGTAGCCGTGCTCGTGCAAGACGCGGATGTAACCGACCAGGTCGATATCGCCGCGACCATTTGCCTGATCTTCCGGGTCGCCCGGCCCAAGCTCGTCGCTGCCTTTGCAGTCGCGGATGTGCACGTGCTTGATGTGGTCGATCACAGCTGCGATGGCTTCGACCGGATTCTCGCCGGCGCGGTAGATATGCGATGGGTCCATGTCCAGGCCGAAGTTGGGCGAGGTGATGTCCTTTAAGACCTTCAAGCTGGTGGGCGTGTTGTAAACGTAATTGCCGTAATGCGCCTTGACGCAGAGCATGACGCCATAATGCTCGGCTTGTCGCACGAGAGCGCCCAGCTCGTCCAGCACCTGCTGATAAGTCGATTCGTCATCGGATACCCCGCCGGGACCCACGTTGATGATGGGGATGCCGGTCTCGACCGCCGCCTGCATGGCCCGTTCCATCAAGTCGGGATCGCGCGAGGACTGCTCCATCGCCAGCAGCTCCAGGTCGTATTCCTTGGACAGGCGCTTTATCTCCGGCGCGCATTCCTGCCAACGGCTCAAGACCAGATGCTGGCTCATGGCGTCAATCGCCGACATCTCAATGCCGTCATAACCCGCCATCTTGAGGTACTTGAAGGCGGTCTCCATATCCCAATTGCCGAATAATAGTGAATTTGCTCCGAGTTTCATTTGTGTAGTCCCTTATAGAATCGTGATTGCGGGCATGATTTACCGTCGGTGCGCCAAGTTTGCGACTAGGTTGTAAGTGAACCATCCGTCTTCAGTAAGAAATATATGAGTGCCCCTGTTCCTCCCGTCGTCAACAACTCCAATCCCGTCCGTATAGGGCTTAAAGCTCACAATATCATTGTACGAGATGCGAATTCGTTTCCGTGAACCTGCGAAATAGATGTGTTTAGAAGTAATACCTACCATGCCTTTGTCTACGCGAACCATCTGTTCGTCTTCGACAACTTCGGCGGTCAACTCGCTTGACCTGAGGTACAACGATGCCAGTTCAGCAGATACTTCATGAGCTCCTATTCTGACGCGCGAGCGAGTTTGCTGTTCGTAATAATCTACGTTAGCGAACAGCCATACAACTGTTTCTGACCGCTGAACATTGAATGGTAGTCGAATATCACCTATAGGAAACTCAAACAGTTTGCCTTCGCTGATGTGTCGGATTATGCGGGCATGCAATACTTTCATAGTAGCGCCAATGTTTTCAAGATCATCCGCGGTCAAGCCAAAGTTGGCTTCAATTGCTTCCAAGCAACGTTCTTCTTCAACGGTTAGTAGGTGATCCTCAAGTGCCTGGTCTACCGCCTGTTTGTAACCTTCTAAAACCAGGGAGTGCATTGTCACGTCATTAATGTAGCTCAGTTTTGCTACAAGGTTGATTGCGTACTTCAATTCGTGTAATTCGCGCTCGTTGGATACAAATGCACCTATCATAGATGTGATCCACAGTTTGCCATTGCTGTAGACGTCTACACAGGCGCCATGGCTCTCAGAGCCGGCGTCGGCTTCTCTTCCGCAAAAGATACAGATTCCCATCTCATGCCTCCACGTGGCCAATGTCTGGTTGTATATGCACTACCGTCCCCGTCTCCAGCGACTCAATCGCCGCCGCCAGCACCTTCTGCGCCGCCAAGCCCTCAGCCGCGCTGCCGTCGATGTCCTCCGGCGCCACGCCATCGGTCACCTGCCGCAAGAAACAATGGATGCGCTCGCGGAAAGTGTTTTCGAAGTTGTGGAAGCCGCCGAATAGCGGGTCGGTGTAGACGGTCTTTTGCAGGTCGCCGGCCGGGTAGAGCGTCAGTTCGCGCCACATATCGTCCAGCACGAATCGTCCGCCCGTGCCCGCCACTTCGCAGCGCTCCATGGGGTGACCGCGCTCGATATCGTAGCTGCCCGTCAGCGACCCAACCACGCCATTGCGAAAGCGGAAGCTGAATTGCGCCGTCGACCAGATCTGCCGCCCCGGCGCCTTGGTCCCAAAGCAATGCACCGCTTCGACATCGCCGCAGAAGTAGCGCATAACGTCTACCGTATGCGGGTGCAGCGACTTGATATGATAGAAGGGCGAGGTCTCGGCCGGGTTCATAATCCACATGGCCATGTTGACAAAGAGCAGCTGCCCCAGCCGCCCCTCGTCCACCCAGGATTTCGCCAATCGCGCGGCCGGTGTGAAGCGGTGGTTGAGGTTGATGCCGTAGCAGAGGCCCAGCTCGCGCCCCTTCGCCACCATCTCTTCAGCAGGCGCAATCTCGTTGGAGATGGGTTTCTCGCCCAAGACGTGGCAGCCGGCCGAAAGCGCCTGCATGGTCGGCAGGTAATGGTCGCTGCTGTTTTCGAAACCGCCGGTTGTGACGCTTACGACATCCGGCGCCAGGTCGCTCAGCATAGCTTCGACATCGTAAAAGGCCGGGATGCCATACAGATTTGCCGCATTGTCGGCGCGCTCCGGGATGATATCGCAGACGCCCACCAGTTCAGCCAAGTCGTCTTGCGCGTAAAGCTTGGTGTGCCGATTGCCGATTGGGCCCAAGCCGATGACCGCTACTCTTAGTGCCATTGTTTCTCTGTGCCCTCTGTGTCTCTGTGGCGAATTTAATCTATATCGCGCCCGATTAACCTGCGCGAGCCGGCGCCCTGTTTGGCATCTCATAGCCGTATTCGCGCATGGCCGGCTCCAGAAAGTCAAAATAATTCACGCCATCGTCGCGCTGCCAGCGATTGATCGTGTCTTGCCGCATGACAATGCGCGCCAGCGGTATGCCCAGAAATTCCTCCAGCCGCTGCAGCGATTCTTCTTGATTTGTGACAAAGTCTTCAAAGCGGACTTCAATCCAGCGCCTGGGTTTGGGCGTCGACTTGACCAGATCGTACTGATACTTCCAGGAGATGGCGCGGCGCAGGCGTTCGTCTTCATTTGCTTCCCCTGCTTCCCCCTGTTCATCGGAGGGGGTGGGGTACGCTATGCCAAAGTCGCGCATGTCGTCCGTTTTGTGCGAGCCAATGATGCAGTCGCGCGGATTGCGCACCCAGAAAATATAATGAATATCCGGGTACATCCGCGTCAGCCAGGGGAAGACCAGCGTCGTCTCCGGCACCTTCCAGCCCTTCAACGGGCGTGAATGATTGTGCACGGATTCCAGGTAGCGATTGAGATTGCGCTTGAAGACCGGCGGAATCTCGCTTTTGTGGGCGCGGCTGAAATCCCAACTCAGGTCGCCGTTCCACTTGACGTAGCGCGCGAAGACGCGGCAGGCGTCATACATGGCGTGCGCCGGCACCAAATCGCCCGACGGGTTCAGCGTTTGACCCATGTAGACGCCGGAAGCGTAGAGCGTATGGGATATCGCTCGCGTTCCGCTGTGGCCGCGGCCGATGACCGTTATCACAGCGTGACGACCTTTCCGCTATCCCAGGACTCGATAGCCGCTTCGATGATTTGTTGAACGTGCAGCCCGTCGGCGCCCGAAGCATCGATCTTGTCCGGCGCCACGTTTGCCAGGTTCTGATCCACCCAGTGGCCAATGCGGCTTTGGAAAGTCTCGCCGAAATGGCTCATGCCGCCGTATTTCACGTGGCGTTCGGTTTGGCCCGTGAAGCGCGGATAGTAGGTCAGTTCTTCGCAGGCGTTTGTGAGGGTGACGCGTCCGTCCGAGCCTAATATATCCAGCGTCTCCAAGCCGTAGGAGCCGCCGCCCATGCTGGTGTGGCCCCAGTTGCCATCGTAGCTGCCGCGCAAATGGCCGATGATGCCGTTTTCGTAGAGCAGATTCACCTGCGCATTGGACCAAATCTTGCGGCCCTCGCCCTTTTTGAAGATCGCGTGTACCTGGCTCACATCCGCTTGAGCGAAGTAACGCATAACATCAAGCGAATGCGGGTGCAGCGCGCGCATATGAAAATGGGGCGAGGTTTCGTTGGGGTTGTTGATCCACATGGTCATGTCAATCATATTGACTTCGCCCAGGCGTCCGCGCAGGATCCAGTCTTTCGCTAATTCCGCGGCCGGCGTAAAGCGGTGGTTGAGGTTGATGCCGTAGCGCAGATTCTTTTCACGAGCGAGCGCGACCATTTCTTCGGCTTCGGCGACGCTGTTGGAGATGGGCTTCTCGCCCAGGACGGGATAGCCGGCGCGCAGCAACTGCATGGTCGGCGCATAGTGGTCGCCGCCATTTTCCGCGCCAGCCGTCGTCACGCTGGCCGCGTCGAATTCGACGCCGCTTTCCAGCAGCGCCTGAACCGAGTAAAAGCCTTGACAGCCAAAGGCTTCGGCCGCCTTGTCCGAGCGCTCTTGCAAGATGTCGCAGACGGCGACGACCTTGGCGTCCGGGTGCTTGCTGTAACAGCGCCCGTGATTATTGCCGATCCCGCCCATTCCAACGATCGCTACGCGTAAGGTCATAATAATTGTCTCCTTGTTATGTGCGGGCGAGCCGGTGGATCGCCCCTACAGGTTCTGTTATTTTGCGGGCGAGCCAAGGCTAGCCCCTACAATTTCGCTGTGTTCGGGCGAGCCAAGGCTCGCCCCTACATTAGCAGTCGATTGCTATTCTTCTTCGCGTGATTGCGCCTGCATCCGGATGGCTTTGCTCAGGTCGCCGATGAACAAGGTATCGTAGGCTTGCTGCGAGGTTTTGAAAGGACCTACGCCCTTGTGGCCGTGCCAGTCGCCCTGCGTCAGCATCGGGTTGGTGAAGCCGGTTTCGGCTTCGCGCTTGGCGATCCAGGCATCCATGCGCTCGCGCAGCGCCGCGACGACATCGGGCCGCTCGTCCGCCAGATTGTGGTCTTCGTTGGGGTCTTCCACCAGATTAAACAGCTCAATCTCCGGCTTGAAGTGGAAGTCCGGCTCCAGCGCGATCATCAGCTTCCAGCTCGGCGTGCGCCAGCCATGCTTGCGCATCCAGGTGCATTCGCTGATGTAGAATTCGCTGTCAAAAGATGCCACATCGCCATTGACCATGGGCATCATGCTGTTGCCGTCAAATGCGTAGCCGTCCGTCTGCGCTTGCTCTGCCAGGCCCGCCAGGTCGAGCAGGGTGGGCAGCAAGTCTTTGTGCTGATTGAAGCCGCTGACGCGCTCGCCAGCCGGCACAGCGCCCGGATAACGAATGATCAGCGGGACGTGTAGGACGTTGTCGAAGATGCCGTGATGGTCGAACCACAATTCGTGGTCATAGAGCGTTTCGCCGTGGTCGCCATTGACGACGACGATGGTGTCGTCCAGGATGCCCATGCCTTCGAGCGCCGTAAAGATGGACTGGATGCAGGCGTCCATATAGGCGATGGCGCCATCGTACTGCGCGATGACGTAGTCTTTGTCGGAGATGCCGGGCGGCATCCAGGACTTAAAAAAGGTGCCGAAGGGTTTGAAGTCCAGCACTGGATCCATCGAGCGGTTATCCGGGTCGCATTCGTCGCCGTGATAAAACATGCGCTCGTAAGGCGCGGGCGGCAGGTAGGGCGCGTGCGGGTCCATGTGCCGCAGCGTAACGAACCAGGGCGCCCCCTCCGCAGTGAGCCGCTCCAACTCGGGGATGGTCGCATTGTTGAGATTCTGCGCTTTGGGAGCCCGGCCGGTGGCGAAACTGCCCCAGCCCTCGAATTCAAGGTAATTGTCGTAACCGCGCGAGCTTGGGTTGCCCTTGAAGCCGACCGAAGTTGTGTTGTAGCCGTAGCCGCGGAATATTTCGGCCGCTGTGGGAACTACCGCGCGCAGGGGTCCCTGATGCCGCAGCGCGACCACCTGCGTGCCAAAACAGTCGCGCCCCGTCAGCATGGAGGCGTAGGCCGGCGTGGTAGGGATATGCGGGCTAAAGGTATTCTCAAACAGCGTGCCGCCCTCGGCGAAGCGGTCGATATGCGGCGTGGTGTTCTGCTCGTAACCGTAGCAGGACATGTGATCGGCGCGGATGGAATCGATGGCTATCAGCAAGATGTTCGGGGTTTTGGGCATAAATTATTCTCCTCGTGTGTCTTCTCACGAACGCGGAAAGTCTAGCATAGGCTTTTGAGCCGCGCTACGAATTCGTTAATAAGCCAATAAGGTAGCCATTTTGCGCCGATTCCGCAAGTTCAATTAACCGATTACTTGCGAACATTGGGATATGCGTTATTATAAGCTTGCATTCGCCCTTGTGAGGGCAGGTCGGGCGCAGGATGGCGTCCGGCGCTTTTGTACAAATCAGTTAAGGAGTAGCTTCGTATGGCAAGGAAAGTTGTACTTTTGTTTTTGTTGGCGCTCTTGACGATGCCGACGCTAGTAGGCTTCGCGCAGGAGCCGGACGGGCTGCCTGTCGATTTGCCGCGCGAGGACCTCTGGGTCTTCGACCAGATTTTCCGCTGGGGCACAGTCGGCAACTATAATGTCTGGCGAATTGGCGGATCGACGCCCTTCCATCACGCCCTGATGCTCGAGACCTTCTGGAATCGCGATCAGGAAACTGGCGAGTTCATTCACGCGCTAGCTGTGTCCGATCCGGTATATAACGATGACTTCACCCAAATGTCGGTCGAGCTGCGCCCGGGCGTTATGTGGAGCGATGGCGAAGAATTCAACGCCGATGATGTCGTTTACACGATCGAAACCATCAAAGCCGTTTCTGAGCTTGGCCAAGGCGGCTGGCATGCGCAACTGGTCGACTTAGATGTACAAGTCGAAAAGATGGGCGACTATAGCGTCAGCTTCACTGTGAACCGGTCCAATCCGCGTTTCCACACGCTCTTCGAGTCGCGCTGGAATGGTATCTACATGATGCCGAGCCACGTGGTCGCTGAGGCTGAAGCCAACCTGGCCGAGGGTGAAAATCTTGGCGCCTGGGAATGGGCAGCCGAAGATGTGGTTGTCTTGGGCAACTACCTGCCGGTCGAAGCAGATCCCAATGGCTACTGGGAATTGTTCAAGCGCCGTGACGATCCGGAGAATTCGCTGGCGGGCATCATCACCGGCGGTTCCGGCCCCCCCTATGCCTTGAGCATCTTCTACGGCAACGAGAACATCAGAAAAGCCATCGCCATGTCCCGCAACGAGCTGGACGTTTACTTTGACGTTGATATCGAATCCTTCGAGTTCACGCTGGATAACGCGCCCAACGCCCGCTCTTGGTACAAGGACTTCCCTTGGGCTTATCCCAATGAAGTCAGCTCGCGTCAGTTGGCACTGAATTACGAAGGCGATCCCTTGATCAACAACAAGGATGTTCGCTGGGCTCTGGCGCTGGCCATTGATATCGTTGAGCTGCAGACCGAATACGTCGGCGGCGTAGCCAAAGTCACGCCATTCCCGGTTCCGCCAACCGCCAAGCTGTATGAGCTGTACCACGGCCCCATGACCGAGTGGCTGACCAATCTTCAAATCGACCTCGGCGACGGCGAAATGTACTCCCCCTACGACCCGACCGTGCCCGATCAGATCGCGGCTTGGGCGGAAGAGCAGGGCTTCACCGTGCCGGGCGAGCCGCACGAAGTCTTCGGCACCGGTTGGTGGAAATATGACACTGATGCCGCTGAGAAACTGCTGATGAATGCCGGCTTGAGCCGCGGCGGCGATGGCAATTGGATGACGCCAGATGGCGAGCCCTGGGTGTTGGACTTGCAGTCCGATCCCAGCGAGAACGACGCCTATCGCATGGGGCAAGCCGCATTCGATATGTGGACCGACTTTGGCATCGAGGTCAACTTCAGCACGCTGGATCGCAATACCTGGAGCCAGAACCACTACGTCGGCAGCTACGAGGTCAGCACGCCCTGGACCAGCTTCGCGCTGGCATCAGGCGATATGTGGCCCCAGATTCGCGGCCGCCATTCGCGTTACTACGCTCCGGCTGGCGAAGACTATCGTCCGCTAGGCGGCGACAGTGTGCGGCGCATGCGCGACGACAAAGTCGACGAGTTGATTGACGCCATGGAAGCCCTCAACCCCGTATCCCAAGAGGCTGAGAATATCGCGATCAACACCCAACTCCTGCAGCATTGGGTCGAGAATATGTTCGATATCACCGCCATCGCCTTTAAGAAGTTCGTCACTTGGGACGAGACCTACTGGACGGGTTTCCCGACTGCCGAGAACCCGAACTATCAACCCTTGTATTGGTTCCAGGGCGGCAAGTACGCCATCCAGAACCTGCACCCGACAAGCTAACTTCGCTTGCCGAATCCCCAGATAGTTTAAGCTCCCCTTCCCTCCATGTGGGGGGGAGGGGATGGGGGATGGGGGACACATGCAACTGCTGAGAACTTACATTCTTCCACGCATCGCCCAATGGGCTTTGGTCATTTTTGTCGGCGTTACCATCACCTTCCTGATTCCTCGCTTAGCGCCGAACAGCCCGGTTGATGACATGATCGGCCGCATGACCGCCTTCCAGACCATTGATCCGCAAGCTGTTGTCGCCATGCGCGCCACCATGGAAGATTTATATGGCCTGGACGGCAGCCTGCTCGACCAATACATCGATTTTTGGGGCAGACTGCTTCAGGGAGACTTGGGGCCGTCTTTCCAAAACTTCCCCACGCCGGTCAACGATTTTATCGCCGCTGGCCTGCCCTGGACCGTCGGCTTGTTGACAACCACAACGATTATTTCCTGGCTGCTGGGCATCCTTGTTGGCTCGCTAGTTGGCTATTACCAGCATCGGCCCTGGGCGCAAGCGCTCGAGCGCATTGTCATCGTCGTCTACCCCACGCCCTACCTCATCATTGCTTTGATTTTGCTGGTGATCTTCTCCTTCTATTGGCCCATATTCCCCATGACTGGCGGCGCGCAGGGCACACCGGCGCTTACTTGGGATTACATCAGCAGCATCTTGCGCTTCGGCTTCTTGCCTGCGCTGTCGATTGTCATCGGCGGCTTCGCCTTCCGCTTTATTATGGCTAAGGCGCTGAGCACTACTGAAATTTCCAGTGACTATGTCCAATATGCCGAGCTGGCGGCCGTGCCCAAGCGCAGAATCGTCCTATCCTATGTCATCCGCAATACCATGTTGCCCCATGTGAACGACCTTGCTCTATCCCTTGGCGCCATGTTTGAAGGCGCCCTGATTGTCGAAGTCATGTTCGGCTATCCCGGTTTGGGTTCAAAGTTATTCACCGCCATCACCAACGCCGATTACAACATCATCATGGGCATTGTGCTGCTGTCCATTGTCGGTATCGCTACCGGCTCTTTGATTGTCGACTTGCTCTACCCCGTGTTTGATCCGCGCGTCCGCCTAAGATAGGGTCTGCCGCCATGTTCACCACGCTACGAGACCTCTTTCGCTTCAGCCTTTCTTTTCGCTTCGGCTCGCTCATCCTGATTCTGATAGCGGTTATTGTCATTACTTCATTCTTCGCGCCTTATCCGCCAGAGAAGCGCCGCGTCGTGCCCCGCAAGTTCCGGGGCGAGCCGCCTTCTACCCAATATGTGCTGGGCACCACCTCCCTGGGGCAAGATGTCTTCTGGATGATGACGGTTGCCGTTAAAAACACATTGATTATCGCGGGCATCGCCGTCACCATTGGCCGCGGAGTCGGCGTTATGGTGGGCATGATTTCCGGCTACATGGGCGGCACTGCCGACCGTGTTATTCAGTCCATCGTCGAAAGTGTCATTGTCATCCCACGATTACCCTTGCTCATACTCATTGCCTTCATCCTAAAAGGCGAATTGACCTTCGTAACGCTTGGTATCCTTATCGGAGCTCTCGACTGGGCTTACCCCTCCAAGCGATATCGAGCGCAGGTATTGAGCTTGCGCGAACGCGATTTCACTCATACCGCGATATTCAGCGGCATGAACACGGTGAAGATCGTCATTCAAGAGCATCTACCTTTTATTCTCCCCTACCTCTTGGCGGATGTGGTCAGCGGCTTTGTGTTTTCCATTGGCATTGAAGTTACGCTGTCATACCTGGGCTTGAACGACCTGAATGCCTTGAGCCTGGGTACAATGTTTTACTGGGCCAACGAATGGAATTCGATATTCGCTGGTAAACCCTGGGTGATGATTGTGCCCGTAGTGGCTTCGATTGTCATGGCGGTCGGCTTTTATCTGGTTTCCATCGGCATTAGCGAATACCTCGACCCGCGCAAACGGCTGGTTCGTCTTACGGCGGCTGTGGGCGAAGAGACGGAAAACGATGACCCGCGCAAAGAGGAAGAGGACGCATGGGCGCCATAATTGAAACGAACGACCTTCGCGCCTATTACATAACCCAAGCTTACGGGGTCGAGCGCACGGTAAAAGCGGTTGACGGCATTACTTTGCGCATCCAAGAGGGCGAGGTCTATGGCATCGCCGGAGAATCAGGCTGTGGCAAATCCACACTCCTGCGCATCCTCCTCAACGCCTATCAGCCGCCCCTCACTGTTGTCGGTGGCGAGGTCATCTATAATCTGGACGGGGAACGGGTGAACGCCGCCGATATGACCGACGAGGAAAATCGCGACTTGCGCTGGCGAAAGCTGTCCTACATCCCGCAAGGCTCGATGCACGTGCTGAATCCGGTGCGGCGCATCCGCGACAGCTTCCACGACTTCATCAGCGCGCATCGCGATGTTAGCAAAAGCGATTCCTACTCGATGACAGCCGAATACCTGCGTGACCTGGGCTTGCCTGAAAAGGTGATGCGCTCTTATCCGCATCAGCTTTCGGGCGGCATGCGGCAACGCGTGACCATTGCCCTGGCGACAATCCTCTGGCCTAAGCTCATCTTCGCCGATGAGCCGACTACGGCGCTGGATGTCGTCGTGCAGCGCGGCGTCATACAGATGCTGAAGGAAGTGCAGCAGAAAGAAGGCAGTACGCTGGTGCTCATCACGCACGATATCGGCGTACACGCCAACCTGGCCGACCGCATCGGCATCCTCTACGCCGGCAAGCTGGTGGAAGAGTCGGACACGAAGACAATTCTGGAAAGCCCGCGCCATCCCTATACCCGTTTCTTGATTGAGTCGCTGCCCAGCCTCGATTCGCGCGAAGAACGCCTGGCCATCCCCGGGCGTCCGCCGGCTCTGGATCGTCCGCCCAGCGGTTGCCGCTTCCACGAGCGCTGCCCGCTGGCGAAAGAGGTCTGCAAGACGGTCGAGCCGAATCTGATCCAGATTGAGCCGGGGCATTTCACCGCTTGCCACGTAGTCGAGGAGGAGATGAGTCTTGGAGGTCACAGTGTCTACGCGTGACACGCAGTCTGAGCCGCTTCTTGAAATTGAAAACTTGACCAAGGTCTTTCATATCCGCGAGGGTTTTGCCTCGCAAGATTTCCACGCGGTGGACAATGCTTCGATCGTCATCGATTCCGCTAAACCGGAAATTTTCGCTGTAGTTGGCGAGAGCGGCAGCGGCAAGACCACGCTGGCGAAGATGGTCCTGGGCATGGAATCCTCTACACAGGGCATCCTGCGATATAAAAACCGCGTCATCAACGACATCAGCCGTAAAGAAATGAAGAGCTGGTTCTACCGCGAAGTGCAGCCGGTGTTTCAAGATCCCTTCGCGGCTTTCAGCCCCTTAAAACGTATTGACAGCTATTTGTATGAGACGGCGCGGAATTACAAAATGGTGGTGGACAAGAAGGAAGCGCCGCGTTATATCAATGAAGTATTGAGCGAGGTTGGCTTGACCTTGGCCGAGATTGCCGGGCGCTATCCCAACGAACTATCTGGCGGGCAGGCGCAGCGCGTCGCCATCGCCCGGGCTTTGATCACCAAGCCCTCATTGATCGTCGCCGATGAGCCGGTGTCCATGCTCGACGCCTCGCTGCGCATGTCGATAGTAAATATGTTCCGCAAGCTGAAGGAAGACAACAACGTCAGCGTCATCTACATCACGCATGATCTGGCCACCGCCTATTACACGGGTGATCGCATCGCCGTTATGCTGCGCGGCTGGATTGTGGAGATGGGTTCCACGGAACGGGTCTTGGGCAATCCCCTGCACCCCTATACACAGAATTTGAAGACATCGATTCCCAGCATCAAAACGGATGATACTTGGGACGAGAAGATCGACCTGGCCGTCATTGAAACGGACGAATATACGCGCACCGGCTGCAAATTTGCGGGTCGCTGCCCGGCGGTGATGGACATTTGTCATGAGAATGTCCCGCCCAACGTCCAGCACGAAGGACGCACGGTAAAATGCTTCCTCTACGATGATTCGGTCGACCCGACCAAGAAAATTGCCCTGACGCCCGCCGCTCTTTAGCCGCGCCGATTCGGCCCGCCCGGCGCATAGCAAATGGCTGATGGCGCGCAGCAGCCGGCGCGACGGTACTTGCGGCGGCTCCCCCGCTTCGCTCAATTCAAACAGACAATATCAGAGCGACTGTTGCTGCGGCTGGCGCTCTGGCAGAGCTTGCGGCGGGACGCGCGGCACCCGGTCGCGCGCCATCTTGCTCGGCAGCTTAAACGGGGATGGCGGCTGCCCATTCTGCCTTTCAGCTTGGCCTGCGCGCTGCCTCTGCTGGTTCTCGCCGCCTACGCCTACAACGCGATAGCTGAGGCGATGGGCTGGGCGCTGCCGCTATTCTTGATGCTCTTCAGCACAGTCTATTGCGCGGTCTGGATCGTCCGCATCGTCGCCCTGATGTCGCGGCAAGCGCGCAGCGGCGCCATGGACGAAGTCAGCGTGATCCCGCCGGGGCGCGTCTTCATCTATTTGACGATCTGCAAAGTGGTCTTGAACGAAGACGATGCGCTTTACTGGCTTGGCCTGCTGCGGCGGGTACTGGCGGGCGGCGCCTTCTTGATTCTGATTATGTCGCTGTGCATAGTGACGGCGCAGATGAATCAACTGAGCCTCAGGGAGGGCGCCGCGGTCTCAATCGAGCTGATGCTTTTTGCCGTCGTGATTCAACTGGAATATTCACAATCGGCCCTCATCGCCTGCCTCTTGGCTGTCGCGGTCGGCAGCCGCTTAAACAGCGTCGTTGACCGCGCGAGCGTCATTGTGGCCGGCTTCATTTTGCTGCAGATACTGAGTTATTCGCTGGTTTTGGCTGCTGTGGTCGCGCTTGGGCTGTCGAGCTTGAGCCTTACGCTGGCGCTGTTTCTGCTCTCGCGCGAACTGCTGATAATCTTGCTGTGGCGCGCCATCTTGCACGATGCCAACGAAGACTACTTGCCGCCTCGCACGTTGCATTGGATGGGCGAGCTCCGGCAGGGTAATCGCATCAAAAGATTTTAACCACAGAGAACACAGAGGCCACAGAGATTTAGGAGTTTAGACGGCTATTCAAAGCAGTCGCTGCACTGGAACACGGCATGAAGCATCAAAAAGACTTCAAATATCTCTCAAAATCACTCCTGACTTATGACCTAAGCTTGCATTATTGCTCTTCTCTGCGCTCTCTGTGAACTCTGTGTTTGATTTTCCGTTCGAATTTGCGCCATGTCAGTCACTATCATTTTGACGGGATTGCCCAGCGAGCGCCGGCGCAAGGTATGACAGCATCGGCAATCTGCGTTACACTCCTGCGCGACAGTTCAGACTTACGCGGATTAGGGAAGCGACTCATGCTTGATAATTCCCAGTTGCGCTGCCTTGAAGCGCTGCTTGATACGATTATCCCGCCCGACGATTACCCCGGCGCTGTGGAGGCCGGCGTCGGCGACTACCTGCTGCGTCAACTGGCCGGCGATATAGCAGAATTACTGCCAAGCTATCGGCAATGGCTGCGCAACTTGGAGGCCGAATCTCGCGCTGTCTGGGGCAAGCCTTTTGCCGCGCTGAATGTGGAAGAACGCTCCTCTCTGCTCAATAGCGTTGAGCGGGGCGAAGTGACCAGCGATTGGTCAGTGGAGCCGGCGCCATTCTTCAGGCAGGTCGTCGAGCATTGCGCCGAAGGCTACTACAGCGATCCGACTAACGGCGGCAACCGCGATGGCGTCGGTTGGCGCATGATTGGCTACGAGGTGCGAGGATGAATAATTTCGATGCGATTGTCGTGGGCTCCGGCGCTGGCGGCGGCGTGGCGGCTGCTTTGCTAGCGGAAGCGGGAAAATCGGTGCTGCTGCTGGAGCGCGGGCGCAACCTTTCATTTGAAGCCGTCGGTCGCGATCATTTGCGCAACCAGCGCATGCCGGTCTACGGCCATAATGCCGGGCCCGATATCGAAGGCAACCCGCGCACGCTTGAGCCCGATTCTTTTCCGATTCCAGTCGGGCGGGAGTTGGGCAATCTGCGCTTGCTGCGGCCGCATGAGCCGGGCTACCAGAATAACGCCGCCTGCGTCGGCAGCGGCACACGCGTTTACGCCGGGCAAGCCTGGCGCTTTATGCCGCAAGACTTCCGCATGGCCAACGAGTACGGCGTGCCCGCAGGCAGTTCGCTGGCCGATTGGCCCATCAGTTACGAAGACTTGGCGCCATATTACCAGAAGGTTGAGTGGGAGATCGGCATCTGCGGCGACCATCGCAGCATGTCGCACTTGCCCGCTTATGAGAAACCTTATCCCATGCCCGCCTTGCCGCTGCCGCATAAATCGGGCGTGCACAAGCAGGGACTGGAGGCTTTGGGCTGGCGTTCCATGCGCGTGCCCCGCTTGATAAACTCCGTGCCCTACAACGAGCGGCCCGCCTGCATCCATTGCCAGCAGTGCGTGGGCTTTGCTTGCCCGGCTGACGCCAAGAACGGCAGCCACAATACCACCGTGCCGCGCGCGCTGCGGTCCGGTTATTGCACACTGCGCACGGAAGTCATGGCGCAGCGGCTGGCCTGCAGCGAAGGCGGACGCGTCGTCGGTGTGACCACTATCGACGGGGACGGCCGGCAGACGACCTTCACAGCCAATGTCGTGGTGCTCAGCTGCGGCGCGGTGGAGACGGCGCGGCTCTTACTGAACTCGGCGACCAGCCAGGAACCGACCGGCATCGGCAATGCCGGCGATCACGTCGGGCGGCATTTACAGGGGCACTATTATTCGGGCGCGGTGGGCTTATTCCCGCAAGTCATGTGGGATGGCGTCGGTCCGGGCTGTTCGATCGCCACCAGCCAATTCAATCATGACAACGACGGCATCATCGGCGGCGGCTTCCTGGGCGATGAAGACATTGTCACACCGGTGACGCTCTGGAAGCGGCATTATCCGCCGGACGCGCCGCGCTGGGGCATCGAGGCCAAACGCTATATGCGCGAGAACTTCCGCCGCATCAGCGATGTCATCGGTCCGGTGCAAGAGATTCCTAGTCCAGAGGCGCGCGTCAATATCAATCCGGACGTAAAAGATCAATACGGCATTCCGGTGGCGCATCTCTCGGGAGCGGCCCATCCGGAGACGGTGCGCACGTCGACATTTATGCACGAGCGCGCTAAAGAGTGGCTCTGGGCTTCCGGCGCCGTTAAAGTCTGGGGGCAGCCGCCGCCGCGTTATCTCTCCGGCGGGCAGCATCAAGCTGGTACCTGCCGCATGGGCGACGATCCGGCGAGCTCGGTGGTCGATTCGTATTGTCGCGTACACAGCCAAGACAACCTCTTCATCGCCGATGGCTCGCCCCATGTCACCAATGGCGGCTTTAATCCGGTGGAGACGATTATGGCGCTGGCTTGGCGCACGGCTGAGAACATCGTGCAGAATTGGTAGGCTAAGCCGCAAAAGGAGCAAGACGTGAAGCATACAGTGACAGACGAACAGATTAGATTCTATCAAGACAATGGCTTTGTGGTCATTCATGACTTTTTGAATGCGGGCGAACTCGGCATCTGGCGGCAATATGTCGGCGAGGCGGTGGGCAGCCGCGGCAAGCATAAGTTGGCCGATGGCAGTTGGCTAGAAGAGGACAACTACAATTCGCGCGTTTTCACCCAGCGCATCAACCTTTGGAACGATCACGACGGCATGCGCCGTCTGATGATCGACGATCGGCTGGGCAAGATGGCGGCCGACCTGGCGCAAGTTGATGGCATCCGCATCTGGCACGATCAAGCGCTGATCAAGCCGCCCTGGGGCAACCCCACCGGCTGGCACCTCGACAACCCCTATTGGTCATTCTACTCGCGCGCTGCCATCAGCTTGTGGGTGGCGCTGGACGATGTGACGAGCAACAACGGCTGCCTCTACTTCATCCCTGGCGCCCACAAAACAGCCACTTGGGACAATGTCGGCATCGGCCAGAACATCGGCGATCTTTTCGAGACCTATCCCGAATGGGGCAAAAGGGAAGCGGTCGCGATAGAAATGAAGGCCGGTTCCTGTTCCTTCCACAATGGTTTATGCGCGCACGGCGCCGGCGCCAATATGACACCCTATTATCGGCGGGCGATGACCTGCGCTTATATGCCCGATGGCAGCGTGTTCAACGGGCAGAAGAATATCTTGTCGGATGAACAAGTGGCGCGCTATGTAGTCGGCGAAGCGCTTGATGATGACGCGCAGTCGCCGCTGATCTATCATCGCAGCAAGGCATACGTTCGCTATTCCGGCTGAGGCAGTGGCGGGCTATCAGCGGAAGGGCACGGTGCCCGTGTCGTCCAGCGGATAGCCCCACTTGTTGATATAGCTCATGCCGTCCAGGAACTCGTCGCCCAGCGCGTCCAGCTCACGTTGCAGCAGCGCGTCCAAGTTGGCTTGCAGCGCGGCGGATTCCGGCCGATTCGCTAGATTGTCCAACTGCCAGGGATCGGCATCGTTGTCATAGAGCAGCCAGGGACCGTCCAGCGTTCGGCAATAGGTATAGCGCGCCGTCCGAATGCCGCGATACTCCCGGCCGCCGACCGGACGCGACCACTCGCCGAAGGGATGGAAGCAGGCCAGCAAAGCGGCTTCGCTCGCGACCGCTTCGCCCCGCAGCGCCGGCGAAAAATCCCGCCCCTCGACCGTAAGCGGAATCGGCAAGCCACAAAGGCCGAGCAATGTAGGCATGATATCGTGCGCGTTCAAGAAGGGCGAGACCTCGCGCGCTTGACGGCCGCAATCGACCGGGTATCGCAGCAGGAAAGGCACTCGTATCGACTCGTCATAGGGTTTCTGTTTGCGGGTCATTCCCTGCGATCCCAGCATGTCGCCGTGGTCCGAGGCGAAAACGAGCACGGTGTTGTCGGCGATGTCAAGCTCGTCCAGCGTCGCCAGCATATCACCGACGCTCTTGTCGATAGCGCTGCAGTGCGCGTAATAACCCGCCAGCCACTCGCGCGCGTCCTGGGCAATTTCCCCCGGCACATTTGGGCGCAACTCAATGTCTCGTGGGTCATACCTATCGCGATATTCCTGCGGCGCGGTCTCGTAGGGATTGTGCGGCGGTCCCCAGGACAGGACTAGCAGAAAGGGCTGGTCCGCCGCGCGCGTTTCCAGGTAGCGCTGCGCCGCCGCCGTCTGCGCGAAGACATCATAGCCATCCCAAACGCGTTTGGTCGGGTCGTCGCCATCGTAGTAGGCCGACTGATTGTAATCGTGCGTGCATTCCAGCGCCTGAAATGTATCAAAGCCCAGGCGCCGCTCCGGCGGGATGTATTGGCTGCGCCCGTGCCCATCCACATGCCACTTGCCGATGAAGGCGGTGTCGTAACCGGCTTCTTTGAAGGCAGCGCCCAAGCCGACTGGCTCGCTGCTGATAGGCACATCATTGACGATCACGCCGTGCGTCAGCGGGTACTGCCCGGTCAGGAAGCTGGCGCGCCAGGGGCAGCAGACCGAATAGCCGGAGGTCGCGTTGCGGAAGTTCGCGCTTTCGCGGGCCAGCCGGTCGATATTGGGCGTCCGCACTTGCGCATTGCCGGCGTAACCCAGGGCCTGCAAACGCCACTGGTCGGTCAGCAAGAAGACGACATTGGGTTTTGTCATAGCATTTCCATCCATCAATATATTGGACTAGCCCCAAAACGCATCCCATTCTTTGCGAAATGCGGCCAGCCCTTCGGCCACGTTGAAGGCGCGCCGGCCCAGCGCCGCAGCTGTTCGCTGAGTGTTGGCGCGGGTGCGGTAGGGGATGCCGATATGCCGCATTTCGTCCAGGACGGCTTGGTCGGTGCGGGTGGGCGCGATCAAGGCGGGATCGGCCTCAAAGGCGGCGGCGATTTGATGCGCCAAGTCCACGCGGCCGATCCATTCGCTGCCGAAGCAGTGGAAGATGCCATTGCCGTCGTGCTGCGCCAGCCGCAGCAGCATGTCCGCGCAATCGGAAGCCAGTGTGGGATGCGCCTCGTCATTGACTTTGGGTCCCGTCCAGACCGCCGCCGGCAAGCCCGCCGCCAGCCGGTTGATGACATAGACCGAAAAGTCGAAGCCCAAGCCGTTCTCCTTGCGCGCCAGCGAGGGCGCCGCGTAATTCAAGCCGTAGATGCCAGCCAGCCGGCCCACGCCGTAGTTTAGACCTTCCATAGCGCCCAGCTCGCGCTCAGCGGCGACTTTCATGACGCCGTAGTAATTCACCGGGTTGGGCGGCGAGGTCTCATCGACCAGATCGACGCGCCCGTCAAAGACCCAGTCAGACGAAACGAAGACCAGCCGCGTGCCGACCTCGCGACAGGCCTCCGCCATAGCGCGCGTGCCATCCACCATCAGCGACCAGCAGAGCTCGCGCTTCTGGTCCATGAATAGCTGGTCGAGAATGGCGGCCGAGTGGATGACCGCGTCCGGCCTGAATTTTCGGATCGAGCGGCGGACTCCTTCGTGGTCGGCGAGGTCGAGCGGGTCAAGCTCGTAATCGACCTGCCACTCCGGCTCGGGCCCGAACTGCGAGGCGATGATTTCCAAGCCACGCTGCCGCGCCAGCCGTATCACGTTGCTGCCCACCAAGCCCGTACCGCCGGTTATATAAAGTCGCATGATTGTAGTCCTCGTGTTGACTTCTAACTTGACTGCTTGCGCACGCGCTTAGCCAGCTCTGCTTGTCCGCTCGCCATTGCAGCGTAGGCCTCGCGCAAATCAGCCAGGCTGGCTGAGCCGCTTTGCGCGCAGTCGATGACCAGAGACTCAGTCGCGGCGAATTCAGGGCAGAGGTCGGCCACATCGGCCGCGATGTCCAGCGGCACGGTCGTGACGCCGTTGGCGTCGCCATGCAGCAGCTCATTGGGATTAACGGTAATGCCGCCGACCTGCACCGGGCCGTAAGTCTCCAGCAAATGCATGTAACCATGAGCGCAGACGATGCCATTAAAGAATACCGGGAACTTGAGCGGCTCGATGCCGACAAAGTCCCGGCCCGGTCCATCGGTTATGAGACCGGCTGCGCCAAATGCTTTGAAGGAGTTGCAGAAGACATCACCGAAATTTGCCGCCCGGCCGCTTGTATCAAGATTCTGCATGACAATCACCGGCGCGCCGCTTAAGTCGCCAAAGCGAGCGATGACATCCGCTACGCCGGGCACGGCTTTTGCCGGCGGCTTGGTGAAGGTGCGGCAGGTGGCGGTGGCGGCGAAGCCCACCATTGGCGGCAATTCCGGGAAGGCGGCTATAATGTCGCGGGTCATGAAACCGCGATTGCGGGGCCGCACTTCGAATAGCTCAATGACATTCGCTACGGTCGCGCTGTCATAACGGCGCAAATTTTTTAGAGCCTCTGGGGAAATTTCGGGCATGTTCGCACGCTCCTCATCTATGTAGAACAAAGCAAGTAGTGCCATTCTTGTCTCAAGAAAATCCTCTTTTCACCACAGAGGCTCACGAGAGTACACAGAGTACACAGAGGAGATTTTGTATGGTTGCGATGCCGCCGCGCACAATGACACTATTCGTCAAATGGATACTGTCGCTGGCATACATTCAGGGCATCGCTTTACTCAGTGCCCTCTGTGTATCCTCAGAAAACCAAGAAAGTCATGCGAAGAAGCGCGCCTGACCAATCTGGTCGCCCGCTTCCGCTGCAACTCGTGGTTTCGGGCTGTCGCCCCTACAGATCGTTGCTTTGGCAAAATTCGCATGACTAACATGGAACTACTTCTGTGCTCTCTGAGAAAAAATTTGCATGACTTGCTTGCGTAATTTATGTGATACTCTGCTGCAACAATGCTTGACGCCGGGCAGGCCCGCGCGCCGCCATTGTAGAGCAAGGCAGGCGGCTGACCAAGAGTCGGCCGCGGCTGATCGGCTGTGGCCCAAATCGAATAAGTGTTTCAGCGCAGATGATTGTGAACAAGGCCAAGATGATGTATACCGAGACGGAAGCGAGGATGCCGTGCGCAGCAACAGATTGATAAATATAGTTTCCTGTCATGCGGAAGGCGAAGTGGGCAACGTCATCGTCGGCGGCGCGTCCCCGCCCCCGGGCGACTCCATCTGGGAACAGTCGCGCTGGATTGCGCAAGACCAAAGCTTGCGCCGCTTCGTCTTGAACGAACCGCGTGGCGGCGTCTTCAAACATATCAACCTGCTGGTCCCGCCCAAACAGCCGGAAGCGGCTTACGGCTTCATCATCATGGAGCCCGAGCACACGCCGCCGATGTCCGGCTCGAATACGATTTGCGTCGCCACCGTGCTGCTGGACAGCGGCATGATCGAAATGCAGGAGCCGGAAACCAACTTCTTCCTGGAGGCGCCAGCCGGGCTGGTTCGGATCCGCGCCTTCTGCGAGCATGGCAAAGCCCAGAGCATCGAATTTCACAACGTCCCTTCTTACGTCGATCGGCTGGACGCGCCGCTGGAGCTGGAAGGCTTTGGCACGTTGTCGGTGGATGTGGCTTATGGCGGCGACAGCTTTGCGCTGGTCGATGCGCGCGCGCTGGGCTTCGCAATTGTGCCGGACGAAGCCAGCGACTTGGCCCGCGTGGGCGCAGCCATCACCGCCGCCGCCAACGAACAGATCGGCTTTCAGCACCCGCTTCATGCCGACTGGAATCAGATTTCTTTCTGCCAGTTCACGCTGCCGGTAGAGCGGGCCGACGGCATGCTGACCGGCCGCAATACCGTCGCCATTGATCCGGGCAAGCTGGATCGCTCGCCATGCGGCACCGGCTGCTCGGCGCGGATGGCGGTCCTGCATCAGCGCGGGCAGATGCGCCCGGGCGACCAATTCGTGGCGCGCTCAATCATCGGCTCTCGCTTTGATTGCGGTATCGTCAGCAGGACAGCGCTTGGCGGGCGCGCGGCCATCATTCCCAGCATACGCGGGCGCGCCTGGATCACCGGAACGCATCAGCTTATGCTAGATCCGGATGACCCCTGGCCGCTGGGTTATCGCCTGACCGATACCTGGCCCAGCTTCTAGCTACGACGCTGCAGCCACACGGTCATCTCACCGGCATCGCGGTGTCCCCAGGCATAATATGGCACGGCTTTGAAAGGCACGGTCCGCCCGGCGCCGTCGATTGCTTCGCCTCGGATGACCGAAACGCCGCCCAGCAGGTCGGGCTCATGGGCGATGCTGAGCTGTCCCTCATCCGGCAGCGCGTATTCCAGTAGACCGCTGGCATTGTCGACCTGCTCCAAGGCATAGACCAGCGGTCCGCGCTCTAACGCAACTGAGCCCGCCAATCCAGAAACCTGCGGATGGGCGATCACGCGGCGGACGGGCAGCGGCAAGCGCAGCTCAATTCGCGTCGTCCCCTGCCAAGGTCGCGTCAGCTCGGCATAGCCAGCGCGGATAATGAGAGGGGCTTCTTCGCCATCCACCAAGAGCAGGCTGGCATCTGCGGATTCGCCGAGGTAGCTGTACAGGTCGCCGGGCAGCGGCTGACCCTGCGCGAAAGAGGGAATCCGCAGGCGCAGCGTAAAGGTCGCTGGCTGCGCTAGGGTCAGGTCGAGTTTAATCTTGCCGTCCCAGGGGTAGTCTGTCTGCTGCCGCAGCGACACTGCCGTTTCGCCGACGGTCAAGCTGGCTCGCCCGGCGATGTATAGATTGACGAACAGCTCTTCTTCGCGCGCGGCGTAGATATAGCCGGATAGCGACGGCAGCAGCCGCACCACATTTGTCGGGCAGCATGAGCAGTCATACCAGGGCTGGCGCGACATGGAGGATTCGCGGTTGAAACGGTAGCGGCCGTCACAAGCCAGCGGGTTGACGTAGTAGAAGGAGCGCCCGTCCATGCCGACGCCGGACAGGAAGCCGTTGTACAAGCTGCGCTCCAGCACATCGACATACTTCGCCTCGCCCGTCAGCAGGAACATACGCTTGTTCCACAAGATATTGGCTTGGGCGGCGCAAGTCTCGTTGTAGGCGGTCAAGTTAGGCAATTCATAATTCTCGCCAAAAGCTTCGCCTTCGTGGCGCGCGCCGATGCCGCCGGTCAGCGCCAGCTTTTTGCCCACGACGTTGTCCCAAAGCGCGTGCACGGCGGTGGCGTAGTCGGCGTCGCCACTGATCGCCGCGATGTCGGTCATGCCGGCGTACATATACCCGGCGCGCACCGCATGACCTACGGCTTCATTTTGCTGCGTCGCCGGCGCATGATCCTGGCAGTAAGGACCGTAGACCTCGCGCCCGTTTGCCTGGCCGCGCTCATCCAGGAAGAATCTCGCCAAGCGCAGGTAGCGCTCATCGCCGCTGACCCGAAAGAGCCGCAAGAGGCCGATTTCGATTTCCTGGTGCCCCGGCACATCTCGCAAGCCGTCGACGCCAAAGACCGAGTCGATCAAGTCGGCGTTATTGAGCGCAATATCCAGGAACTTCCGCTTGCCCGTCGCCTCGTAATAAGCGACCGCCGCTTCGTACATGTGGCCCACGTTGTAGAGCTCGTGGTTGATGCGCAGGTTCGACCAGCGATCGGGTCCGCAGGGCTCGGGCGTGTTGGCCGGGTCGATAGTGCGGGCTGTATAGAGGTAGCCGTCGGCTTCCTGCGCGGCGGCGAATTTATCGATGAGATCGTCCAGGTAAGTTTCGAGTTGCGCATTCGGCGCGATCTGCAGCGCGTAGGCGGCGCCCTCCACCACTTTGAAGACATCGGAGTCATTGAAGAATATGCCTTCGTGCGCGCCCTCCATCAGCCCGCCGGCTTTGGCGAAGTTATCGATGCGGCCCGTCTCCTCACATTTCTCGAAATCGTAAGGGATGGTAATTTGTACCGCCGTGTCGATGCGCGGTTTCCAAAAACCGTCGGCGATGGCGACTTGGGTGAAGGGCGTCGACTGGATCGGGTAGTCGCTGTGGGGTTTGCTCATTGAGCGGCCTCCTCATCTATTGCGGCGGGAAAGGCGGCGATTCGCAGGCCGGTCGAGCCGTAGGGAATGAGTGTGATAGTCTCTTTGGCCGCATCGGTCTGGTGCGGACCGACATCAATGTCAGCCGCCGAATTATCACTGAGGCGCCAGTGCGGCAGTTTCTTGGCGGCGACGCTTATGGCTACCGGCGGCGCGTCTGTCGCAAACGGCAAGTCGCTCGCTTCTGATTCCGAAAGGGCGAGCCCCGCTAACACGGTTTCCTCATTGGGAATCAAACCGTAATTCCAATCCGATTTCGGGTAGACTTCCCAATCCGCGTGCGGCAATTCGCCTCTGATCTGCGTCCATTCTTCTTCGATTCGGGCGCCAAACAGCAGAGGACCCCGATGTACCGAAAGCAAGCCTCGATGCCCTTGGCTCAGGCGCACCTCTTGAGGCAATTGCAGAACAAGTTGGTCGCCTGTTTGCCAGGCGCGCCGTAGCGTATGGAAGCTGCCGGCGGCGCGCAGGACAGTGGTCTCGCCGCAAATTGTCAGCTTCGCATGCTCAGCCCAATCCGGAATTCGCAAGCGCAGGTCAAATTCGCAGGGCGCGCCCAACTCGAAGCTGAATTCGATATCGCATTTGAAGGGGTAATCGGTTGCTACCGTCACTGTAATCGGAACGCCATCGGCAACCGTAGTGGTGACTTGGCAGGGAGCGTAGGCGACGGCAGCCAGGCCGCCGTCCGGCGTCGCCATGAACAGGCTCTTGACAAATTTCGGCCAGGCTTGGTGCATATTGGCGGTGCAGCAGCCGTAATGCGGCTCCAAGCCGTAGATATTGGATTCGTCGCTGTTGTTGGTCCAGTTGCGCTTGGCGACAGTCGCCAACACCTGATTGACCTGCTGATCATATTGGTGCGCCCACATATCGGCTGTTATTGTGGCCGGCAGCGCATTGAAGGCGACCTGCTCCAATCTATCGCCGAAGAAGGGATCGCCAAGAATGCGTATCAGTTCTTCCAGCGAGAACATAAACTCCGAAATCGTACAGAGTTCGGTGCCGCTGACGGGCGATGTGCCGTTAAGGTGTTCGTCGCCGCTGAAGATGCCGTTGGGTTGCCCGTGGTGTTTCATCAGATTTTCGATGCCGAGGCGCGACGCCAGGCGGTGCCAGGGTTTGCCGGTCTGCGCGTAAAATACGCCGCCCGCCTTCACGCCCATCGCGTGATTCGGGGCATGCGTCATCATGCCGCCATCCCATTCCGCCAGCGGCAAAATGTGTTGGACGCTGTAATTGGCTTGCAGGTCTGGCCAGTCAAGCGTCGAGTCGATAAGCGCTTGCGCAAGATCCAGCAGGAAGGCATCGCCGGTGAAGTTGTACAGCCAATGGATGGCGAGCACATTGTCCATGGCGCGCGCTTCAGCCCAGGTATAAAAAGGGCGAACGGGCAAGGCGCGCAGTTGATAGCGAAAATAAGCTGTCATCAGATTCAGGACGCGTTCGTCCTGGCTGACCTCGTAATGCATCATTAATACTTTGAGCATCACCATGCGCGGCCACCAATCGGGGTCGCGCGTGCCGAAGTAGCCGCGTTCATCTTGGCTGTTCAGGGTCCATTCAATCCAAGGCTCGACCTTTTTCAGCAAGCGCGCGTCCTGGAGCAGGTGAGCCAATGGCAGCAAGCCATCGAGAAAATAAGGACCGCGCTCCCAGGCTTCGCCAGTGCCGCCCAGCCAGCCGCTGTTCGGCCCCACATCGGGCCAGAATTCGTCGAGGTGGCCGGTGAGCCCGCTGGCTTGTACTTTGAGCTGGTTTAGCAGCCAGCCCCGTGGTTTGATCGCGCCCAGCGGCAAGGCTTGAAAGGCTGCCGGATGGAGCGGCTTTCGATGCTTCGGGAGTTTGTCCAAGTCCGCCTCGTCTATTAGTTCTTGACCGCGCCGCCCATAAGGCCGTCCATATAATAACGCTGCAGTAGCAGGAAGATGCCCAGGCTGGGGATGATGGACACGATGACGCCGGCTTGCAGCGCGCCCCAATCCACATCGCCCCAAATGCCGTAGCGAATAGTTGTCAGGAAGACCGGCAAGGTGAAGTTGTCCTGGTCGGTCATGAAAATCAAGGCGGCCAGGAATTCGTTCCAGGAATTGATGAAGGCGTAAATCGCCACCGTAACGACGCCGGGCAGCACCAGCCGCAGCATCAGGCGATAGAGCAGGCTAAAGGAACTGCAGCCGTCCAGCAGCGCCGATTCTTCGATCTCAAGCGGCACGGCGAGGAAACTGTTGCGCATCAAGAATATGCCGAAGGGCAGCTGAAAAGTAATGTAGACCAGAGCCAGCCCAAAGAGCGTATTGTGCAGGTCAACTTGCACGATCATGACGAAGAGCGGGATCAGAATCGACTGAAAGGGAATCATCAGCGTTGAGAGCACCATGATGAAGAGAAAGTTCTTGCCGGGAAAGTTGAAGCGCGCAAAGCCGTAGCCGCCCAGCGTGCTCAGGACGATGCTGCCAACCACGGTAATTATCGCGACCACCGCGCTATTGTATACATGCTGCGCTATGCCGATCTTGCCGTATGTTGTCAGTTCGTCGTAGTTTTCGAGGGAGATCTGCGATGGCAAATAGGTCGGCGGCACGGCCAGGGATTCAGCAGGCAATTTGATCGAGTTGATGAAGGACCAAACGATTGGGAACAAAAAGAGCAGCGCGAGAATAATGAGAATCACATAACGCAGCGCCAGCAGCCCGCGCCGGCGCAAACGGCGAATCTGCTGCTGCGACAGCTCGCTTTTCGTGGTAGCGGTGTTTCGTTGGGGCGAGGGCGCCATTTAGTCCCGCTCCCGCAAAACATAAAATTGGGCGCCCGTCAATGCAACCAGGATACCCAGCAAAACGATTGACATTGCTGAACCGTAGCCCAACTTGAAATAGGTGAAGGAGTTGTTGAAGATCCAGTAAACGATAGAGATGGTGCTGTTTCGCGGGCCGCCACGCGTCATGATATAGAATTGATCAAAGGCAAGCACCGAACCGATGACGGACAGGATCAATGCCAGCGCGATGAAGCGGCGCATTAGCGGCAGGGTGATGTAGAACAGCTTGCGGAAGTAACCGGCGCCATCCACCTCTGCGGATTCGTAAAGTTCGTCGGGAATGGCCTGCAAGCCGGCCAGCAGCAAGATCATCGTAAAGCCGACCGTCTTCCAGACAACAGACAAGATGATGACGTTCATGGCGGTATTCGGCCTGCCCAGAAAGAGCTGCGCCTTTGGGACCAAGTTCAAATCGAGCAGGATCTTGTTGAAGACGCCGATGCGATCGTCAAGCATCCAGACCCAAAGCAAACTCGAGACGCCCAGGCCGATCACGACCGGCAAGAAAAAGATGGTGCGAAAGATGCCGATGAAGCGGATATTGCGCCGGACTAACGAAGCCAGGATAAAACCGAGCAGGAATATCGGCGGCGTCACCAGCAGGGTGTAGCGGAAAGTGAAATCCAGGCTTTTCAGATACTGCCGATCTTTGCCAAGCTCACTGTAATTTTCGAGCCCAATGAAAGCCCGTTCCCCAAACAGGGGCCAATCATGGAAAGACATAAAGACGGTCATGAGCAGCGGAATAATGAAGAACACCGTCACAAAGGCGACCGTCGGCAATACAAAGAGCAGCCCGGTTATTTTCCGGCGCTGCATCCAACTGAGATTCCAGACAGAGAGTCGGCTGGTCAAAACACGCTGCCTTCGTGGCTAATCATGGCGACTGGCGCTGCGGGTATATTGCGCCTGCCGGACCGAAGCCCGGCAGACGCGGCAAACGCTGAAAGGTTAACCTTCCATAATCTGCGTGAAGCGCTCTTGGCCCAATTCAATCGCGCCGTCGATATCGCCGTCCAGAATGGCGATTTGCAGCATCTCCAGCCAGGGACCATTTGGATCGTTGAAGAGGTCATTGTAGACCGTGGTGTAGGGCGTATGGCCGACGGCCAAGGAACTGGCGGCGGTCAGTTGGCGCTCATCACCCTCGAAGTAGGGGTTGTCAATCAGTTCGAGACGCACGGGAATCTGCCCATTGGCGGCGTATATTTCAAGTTGCGGCTCGTCGCTCATCGTCCACTCGATGAAGCGCCAGGCTTCTTCGACGTGTTCGGTGCCGCTGGGTATGGCGATGACATCGCCGCCGCCAAATGACGCCGCGCCGCCTTCTTTACCCGGAATCTGGAAGACGCCGAAATTGAGATCGGGGTGATCATTCTGGTAAAGGGAAAGCGCGAAATTGCCCGTGCCGCTCATGCCGATATTGCCGGCGGGGAAGGCGGTGGCGAAGTTGCTGCCATTGTCGATGCTGGCGCCTTCTGGCACGAGCTCTTCTTCCCAAATCGTGTTATAGAATTCAAGGGCCTCGCGGACGATCGGGTCGTCGGCGATGGTCGCTTGCGAATAGTCGTCGCTGAGCACGTCGCCGCCGCTGGCCCAAATAAATGGCAGGAAGGTGAAGGCGTTGCAGCCGGCGCAGTTCATCGAGAACCAGTAGCCATAGATGTCGTCGCCCAGGTCGTTGATGGCGCGCGCCGCTTCCAGCATCTCGTCCCAGGTTGATGGCGGATTGTCTGGATCCAAGCCCGCTTGCTCGAAGAGGTCAATGTTGTAGACGATGAAAGATCCATCCACCGCTGTGGGCACGGCGTAGTTGCGGCCTTCGTACATGCCCAAGGCCATGTGCGCCGGTGTTAAACTGTCGACGTAGGGCAGTTCCTTAACGAAGTCGGTGATATCAACCAGATGCCCGCCCGAAGCGAAGGCTGGCGTGTAGATCAAGTCAATGCTGGCGATATCCGGCGGTTCGCCGGCAGCGATGGAGGCGCCCATCTTGGTGACAAATTCTCCCGACGGGACAATCGTCAGCTCGATTTGGCTGTCGTTGTTGGCGTTCCAAGTATCGACCAGTTCTTGCGTTTGGAAGTTTATCGCCCGAACCCACATGGACATTTGGATCGGCTCGTCCTGCGCAGCAAGCGGCATGGCGCTGAGACAAATGGAAAGCGCCAGAATCACGATAAGGGCTATTCGAATGGACATTATCTTCTCCTTACTGTAGTTGAATTGGATGCAGAATGTTGGTCTCCAACGAGCGTGATAGTAGCGCAGCACGGTAACGTTTGGCAAATATTAGGGTTCCCAGGTCGCATCATGTGCTTGACGCGCTTGAACCAGCAGGCCGCTATCAAAGCAGATTAGGCGGTATGCCCAACTGCCTGAAGGCCGCACAGGCCGCATCCAGGTGGTCTTTGCCCCGCCGCAAGGAAATCTGCAGATGGCCAGGCGCCAGCGCGTCAAAATCCTGCTTTTCCAGCTTGAACATGCTGTCGGCGTAAGCGTCGATGCGGCAATCGTGGATGTTCTGCCAGACCACCTTGCCGCCCCAGAACACCAGATCCGCGCCCAGCAGGTAATCGCGGTCGCCGCCGCGCAAGATGAAACTTAGATGGCCGTCGCAATGCCCTGGCGTTTCGAAGGTCTCCAGCTCTAGGTTGCCGACTTTGATCAGGTCGCCCTCGACCAGCTCGACATCAACCGGGCAGGGCGGCAGGCGATAGTTGTCGGGGTAGAAGTTGGCCGCTTTGGCGACATCCAGCGCGACCGCTTTCTCGTCGGCGTTGCGGATGGCCGGCGCGGCAAAAGCCGATGAATAAACTTCGACATCCAGTCGCTTCTGCGCCTCGGCCGCCGCCCCGATATGGTCGCAATGATAGTGCGTCAGAATCAACTTGCGGATTTTGCCCGGGTCAAGTCCGTCAGCGCGGATATTGTCCAGAATCATGTCGAAATCGCCCGCCATGCCCATGCCGGGATCAATCAGCGCCAACTCCGAGCCGCTGTTGAGCACATAGACGTGGCAATCCAGGGGGCCCGACAAGCCAAATCCGAAATAGCCGCCGCCGACCACATGTAAATCGCTGGTGAGTTTCATGCGCTTTCTCCCCGTTCAGCAAGCCACTACAAATAGAACTTATTCCTGGCGCTTCGTCAAGCAGGCTGACATGCGCGTCCAGAGCAATCGCATCAAAAATTTTAACCACAGAGAACACAGAGGGTCGCGTAGACACTGACCGCCAGCACAGAGATTTAGGTGTTTAGACGACTATTCAAAGCAGTCGATGGACTGGAATACGGCAAGAAGCACCAAAAAGACTTCAAATATCTCTCAAAATCACTCCTGACTTATGACCTAAGCTTTCATTATTGCTTTTCTCTGCGCTCTCTGTGAACTCTGTGTTTAATTTTCCGTTCGAATTTACGCTATTTCAGTCACTACCATTTTGATGGGATTGCCCTGGATGCGTGTCAAGCAGGCTGACATGCTAGTTGTTTTGGCGCACACCCTAATATTGGCTATACTCAGCTTTAGATTGGGGCGGCTGCCATCACGGTAACGAATAGAGTTTTTCCTAGTAGATGAAAGGACGAATTATGAGCGAAAAACGTGAATACCCTGAGTGGATGGGGAAAATGCGCGGGCTCTACCCCGACGAGATTCAGGCTTTTCTTGATGGACCGGTCGTCGCGCGCATTGCCACTGTGGATAGCAAGGGCGACCCGTATGTGACGCCGGTATGGCAGGAATGGGATGGCGAGGCGATGTGGATCATCCCGCGGGCGAAGACGATATTCGCGCGGCACTTGCTTCGATTCCCGCGTTGCTCGGTATCCTGCGCCCTGGATAGCAGTCCCTACACCCGTGTGCTGTTTCGCGGCGGCGCGGAAATCGTTGAGGGGCCCGCGTTGATGCACGGGGAATGGTTGGAAATCGCCCGGCGAATGGCGCTGAGATACCTGGGCGAGCGCGGACCGGAATACCTGGAGCCGTCGCGGGTGCGCCCGCGCTACCTGGTCAAAATCTGCCCGGAAAAGACAATCTCCTGGGAAGGCGTCGAGTGGGCGGCGAAGTATCTGGATGAGTAGGACTAACGGCGCTGGTGCAGCTTGTCTGGATGCGCAATGAACCTGGCAAAGACTTACGACAGTCCGGGTGTCGATAGAAGCTGGAAGACGCGCAAGTTCGTCGCCGATTATGGCGTGTATATCGCGCTCGTTATTTTGCTGCTGATTGGCGCGGTCTTGACGCCGAAGCTCTACTCGGTTGATACGATCGCGGTTGTGATGCGGCAGGCGTCGCAACTGGGCATCGTCGCTATCGGGCAGACCCTGGTCTTGCTGGTCGCTGGCTTGGATTTGTCCGTCGGCGGCATCTTTATCATGACATCCGTCGTCGTGGCGGAAGTGGGCAATGGCCGCAATGAGATGGTCATACCGGCGATCGCGACCGCGATGTTCTTGGGCGGGTTGGTTGGCTTGGGCAACGGCTTGCTGGTGACGAAGCGCCGCGTCCCGCCCTTTGTCGCCACGCTGGGTATGCTGGTGCTGGTCAAAGGCGCAACGCAAGCTTATACACGCGGCGTGCCCGGCGGCTTCGTGCCCGACGTGCTGGGCATCGTCAATCGCTCTTGGTCGGTCCTGTCGGTGCCGCTGATCCTGTGGCTCGGCTTAAGCGCCATATTTATCTTCATCCTGCGCGGCACATCGTATGGGCGCAGGGTCTATGCGGTTGGCAGCAATATCGAAGCGGCGCGGCTATCGGGCTTGCCGGTGGATGCGATACGCATCTCGATCTACATCCTGGGCAGTTTGTTCGCCGTCTTATCGGGTGTCGTGCTTACTGGATACGTCGGCTATGTCGATCGCTTTATCGGCAGCGGTTTGGATCTCGACTCGATTGCCGCGGCGGTGGTCGGCGGAACCGCATTTGTCGGCGGCCGCGGCGGTTTACTGGGCACCATTGCCGGCGTCTTGATCATCCAGATCCTCAGCACGATGGTTGTCTTGCTTGGCTTGGATGTCGAGGTGCAGTTCATCATCAAGGGACTGGTGATATTGGGCGCGGTAACGCTCTACAGCGTCGCCAATGTAGAATCGTGATCGCCATTGTTGGGGAGGAGGCGCGCTTATCGAAGATGCTGCAAGTGTTGAATTTCGTATGCTACTCCTAAACTTGAAAGGAAATTTGTCATGAAGAGCTTACTCCATATTTTGGTAGTCTTGGCGCTGGCCCTTGGCCTTGGCGCTGTGACTATGGCGCAGGATGATGACGGCAATATGATGGCATTTGAATTCACCGACGAGCAGATTGAAGCATCGCCGTATTTGCAGAGTGTTCTATCGCGGCTGGATGAAACGTATGACACCAGCGACTTCGCCAAAGAAGGTCCCTATCGCATTGCCTTCGCGGCGCAGGGCACCAGCAACGCCTGGTCCGCACTGATGGACGCCCACGCATTTTGGTATGCCGATCATCTCGGAGAAGACGTGATCTCGGAGTTCATGTACGGCGACGCCCAAATGCGGGCGGACATTCAATTGCCGCAAGTCGAAGACATGCTGGCGCAAGAGCCAGACGCGCTGATTCTCGTGCCGATGGGCGCGGCCGCGCTTTCGGCGCCGGTCGAACGCGCGATGATGCAGGGCGTGCCGGTTGTGCTCTGCGCCAGCGCGGTCGAGACGAATAACTTCGTCACCGAAGTCGGCACCAACCTCTGGGTTGTTGGCGCCAGCCTGGCGCAGTACGTTGTCGACCAGTTGGACGGCGAGGGTGATATCGTCTTCATGATCGGCATTCCGGGCGTCACCACCTCAGACATCATGGAAGAGGGCGCGCAAGCAGTCTTTGACGCCAATCCGGGCATCAATATTCTGGACAAGCAGCCCGGATACTGGTCGGTGGCGGACGCCAAAGGCATCATGGAAACTTGGCTCGTCCAATATGGCGACGAGATCGATGGCATTTGGTCGGGCGGCGCGCAGATGTCGCAAGGCATCATCAGCGCCTATCTTGACGCGGGCTTGGATATCCCACCCATTGGCGGCGGCGAGTGGCAGAACGGCTTCCTGCGCCTGGCGCTGGAGCACGACATCAAGTACCTCGCCTGGCAATATCCCAATGCCATGATCACGCTTTGCATCGACGCCGCGCTGCAAATCCTGGCGGGCGAACCGGTGCCGCGCTTCATCGACTTTGTGGGCAAAATCGAAAACAGCGATCCCTTCACTGATGTCGAAGGCGCTGATTATTTCCGCGAAGAGTGGAGCGATGATGTGCACGGGCCGATAACCATGCCCGCTGAGAAGCTGGCGGAGCTCGGCTTCACCACCATGGACGACGGCTAATTTGACCAGCTTGTACCACCATGTAAAGATAGTCAGGCGGTGTTCGTAGCGCGTTGTCGCTTCGGATGCCGCTTTTTCCTTGCCATGAGCGACTACATCCTGGAAATGCGCAATATCTCGAAATCCTTTGGCGGCGTAAAAGCGCTGAAGGATGTTTCGATTCACTGTCAGCCCGGCCTTGTCTACGGCTTGGTCGGCGAAAACGGCGCCGGCAAGTCGACCTTGATGAAAATACTGGCTGGCGCCTATACCGCGGACGCCGGCGAAATCGTATACAAAGGCGAGTTGCGCGGCGACGCCTCAACTGGCGACATTATCCGAAGCGGCATCAGCATCATCTATCAAGAGTTGGCGCTGGTGCGGCAGATGTCGGTCGCCGAGAATATCTTTCTGGGGCGAGAGCCGCGCAAACGGCTGGGCATTCTCAACTTGAAGGAATTAAACGCGCGCGCCGACGAAATTCTGCAGCGGCTCGGCATCCGCCTCAATACTCGCTTGCCGGTCAGCGAATTGACCATCGCCCAGCAGCAATTGGTGGAGATTGCCAAGGCGCTTTCGCAGAATGCCGATCTCATCGTAATGGATGAACCCTCTGCCATCCTGGCCGGCAGCGAGCTGGATCAGCTATTTCGCATCATCGAGTCGCTTAAAGCCCAGGGCGTCACCGTAATCTATATCTCGCATCGCCTGGAAGAAGTCTTTCGCATCGCCGACGAAGTGACTGTGCTCAAGGATGGCGAGCTAGTCGCGACGCGGCCGATTGAGGAGCTTGATCGCGGGGCGCTGGTCGAATACATGGTTGGGCGGCCGCTTGATGAGGTCTTCCCACAGACCGAGCACGCCCAGGGCGAACTGGTATTGGTTGCGAAAGAAATAGCGACCGATACGATTCTCGACGGCGTTAGCCTGGAGCTGTACGCGGGCGAGATTCTCGGCATCGCCGGCATGGTCGGCTCAGGGCGTACCGAATTGGCGCGGGCGCTTTTTGGCGCGGACGCATTAACCGCTGGCTCGATACAACGGGTCGGCAAAAGCTCGGCGACTTGGGGCAGCCCGGCGCAGGCCATAGACGCCGGCCTGGTGCTGGTGCCGGAAGATCGCAAGGCTCACGGGCTCTTTACCACGCTGTCCGTCCGCATCAATATGACCATTCCGATACTGTCAACCTTGACGCGCTTCGGTATATTGAAGCGCAGCGCCGAAGATAAGGTCATACTTGGGGCGCAAGAACGCTTGTCGATTGTCATGTCATCGGCCGACCAAGAGGCGCAATTCCTGAGCGGCGGCAACCAGCAAAAGGTCGTGCTGGCGAAGTGGATATCGACCAATCCGGCGGTGATTATTTTGGATGAACCCACGCGCGGCGTTGACGTAGGCGCCAAGTTCGAAATCTACCGGCTCATGCGACAGCTCAACGACCGCGGCATCGCCATCGTGATGATCTCGTCTGAATTGCCAGAAATCATCGGCATGAGCGACCGCATCATGGTGATGAATGACGGCAGAATCGCGGGCGAGCTCAAGCGGGAAGAGGCGGGCGAGGCGCGCATAATCGAGTTGGCGACTATGGGCGCGGCCCAGGCGAGTCAGTTGTGAATCTCTTGGCAGGCCGCTTGGGCGGCAAGGGCAAGCCAAGGGCGCAAGCGCGCGCTGTTTTCCTGCGCCGCAATGGACCAATTATCATGGTCTACGCCTTTATCCTGCTGCTTGTCATCATCGGCATTACGCAATCCGAGCGCTTTTTCACCGAGCGGAACCTGGCGAATGTCGCCCGGCAGTCGGCCTTCCTGGGCATTGTCGCGCTGGGCCAGATGCTGGTGATATTGACCGCCGGCATCGACCTCTCAGTCGGCTCGCTGGTCAAGGTGTCGATCCTGGTCTCGGCCATCGTGATGAACGGCGAGAGCGCCAATGTCTTGCCCGCCATCATCGCGACTCTAGGCCTCGGCGTGCTGGTCGGCTTGATACACGGCTTTCTCATCAATGAACTGCGCATCGCGCCCTTTATCGTTACACTGGCGTCATTGGTCATCTTGCGTGGCATCGGCTTGACCATCTCTTCATCGCCTGTCGGCAAAGCCAGCCGCGAAGTCATGATGTTCTACGTACAAAAGATCGGCCCCATCCCCATCATCGCTTGGATGTTTTTCCTTCTCATCGCGCTTACCATGCTGCTTTTGCGCTTCACGGTATTTGGCAAATATCTATACGCTGTCGGCGGCAATATCGAAGTGGCGCGCCTCTCCGGCGTGCCGGTTAAAGCGGTGCGCTACGGTGTCTATGTGCTGTGCAGCCTGACCGCGGCGGTGACCGGCTTGCTCTGGCTGTCGCGCATGGGCGTCGGCGACCCGGCCATCGGCGATGGCATCGAACTGCAGACCATCACGGCGGTTATCATCGGCGGGACGAGTCTCTTTGGCGGCCGCGCCAGTGTGATCGGTACGCTGGGCGGCGTTTTGCTGCTCGGCCTCACCGCCAACCTGCTGGTCATGCTGGGCGTTAATCAGTTTATTCAAGGTCTGATTCAAGGCGTCATCATCGTCGCGGCGGTGGCGCTTTACAAACAAGAAGGGGACTAGCCCAAATGAGCCTGCCTGCCGGACGACCGACCGTGCGCGCGCTGCAGCCCAGCTTGATCCGCAAGCTGTCCAACAGCGCCATCGGCAAGACTGATGTTATACCGCTGTGGTTCGGCGAGCCCGACAAACCCACTCCCGAATTCATCCGTCAAGCCGCCAAAGACGCCATCGACGAGGGCCAGACTTTCTACCAGCCCAACCTAGGCATTGTCGAGCTGCGCCAGGCGCTGGCGGAGTACCAGAATGGCCTCTACGGCACGGCGCTCTCAGCCGAGAATATCGGCGTGACGCCCTCCGGCATGACGGCGCTGGCGGTCGCGCTGCAGTGCGTCGTGGCCGAGGGCGCCGCGGTGGTCCTGCCATCGCCGGTCTGGCCGAACTTGCCGGCCGCCGCCGAGATCCTAGGTGGTGAAGTCCTCCGTGTACCGCTGCGTCCGCGCTGCGATGCCTGGCGCCTGGACCTGGATCAGTTGTTCGATGCTTGTTCGGCGAATACCGGCGCGCTGCTTATCAACTCGCCTAATAATCCCACCGGCTGGATGCTAGAAGATGACGAGCAGCGGCAGATCATCGACTTCTGTCGCGAGCGCGATATCTGGCTGATCGCCGACGAGGTCTACAACCGCATCGTCTACGACCGCGATCGCGCCCCCAGCTTCGCCGACAAGGTCACTGAAGACGACAAGTATTTGATCGTGAACAGCTTCTCCAAATCCTGGGCTATGACCGGTTGGCGCTTGGGCTGGCTCACCGCGCCCAAGTCCTTGATCGGCACCCTGGAAGCTGTCGCTGAATTTAACTTTTCTTGCATCTTCGCCCCGACGCAAATCGCCGGCATCACCGCCTTAAATGAGGGCGAAAGCTTCGTCCGCGCGTCCATGGCGCGCTATCAAGCCGCCCGCGACAGGGTTGTCAGCCGCTTCGCCGAGCTGCCGCGCGTGACCCTGCCCTTGCCAAGCGCGGCTTTCTACGCCTTTTTCAGTGTTGAGGGCGTGCCCGACAGCTACGCCTTTGCCGAACGTATCTTACATGAGTGTGGCGTCGGCCTGGCGCCGGGCGCTGCCTTCGGACCACAAGGGGAAGGCTACCTGCGCCTTTGCTTCGCCGCCGAGCCACCGCTATTAGACCGGGCGCTGACGCAGATGCAAGCGCTTCTTGAATAAGACTCCCGGTCAATCGCTGAGCTGGACAGGACAATCGCTTCAAAATGATAGCGGCTGAAAGGTGGAAATCTAAACTGAAAATCAACTACAGAGGACGCAGAGAGCACAGAGAAACACATAAATATGTGTTTATGTCTTATTTGAACTGTGATATGTGGTTCACGTTTCGCTAGTGACTGTTGCCTATTCCAGGCCGCAGAATTAGGTTCTGTTGACATTCTATCGTAACCATATCAGCGTACCGACAAAGTGCAGAAAACCAAGATGGGATGCATCCAGTTTCTCAAATCGAGAAAAGACACGGCGGAAATGCTTGATTTTATTGATGAAACGTTCCACCAAATTCCGCTCCCGATAGAGCGTTCTGTCATATTCTCGCTGCTCTTTGGCGCTCTGGTGTGGTGGAATCACCACTTCTATGCCTCTGTCAAGCAAGCTGTCGACAAAATCTTTCGACGCATAGCCTCGATCCGCGATTACCCGCTTAAATGCAAAGCCTTCGATCAAGCTATCTGCCTGTGTGATATCGTGAGCCTGCCCAGGACTCAAGCAAAAACGCAAGGGTTTGCCCAAACCATTCACCGAAACATGCACCTTGCTGCTGAACCCCCCGCGACTGCGACCCAAGGCTTGCTTTTCACTTTTTTTGGGCGCCAGCGGCACAGGGATGAGCACGAACGATCGTACTGTCAATTATCAAGCACTCTATATCGGCATCATCGGCGAAGGCTGCCATCATCCGTTCCCAAACGCCTTTTTCGCCCCAGCGGACAAAGCGTCTGTAAACCGAATTCCATTTGCCGTATTCGCTCGGCAATGCGCGCCATTGCGAGCCGGTACGACATATCCATAGAACGGCTGAAAGGAACAGTCGGCATTGGGCCTCGTTGCCCAAATAAACATTCGGCTCCCGCTTCAGGAAATCCCGAATACTCGTCCATTGATTGTCAGTTAAATTTATGTAGGTCATAAGACTATTTTACGCATTTGTGAATTCACAATGTCAAAATGTCCACACAACCTAGTAGAATAGTCGTCTAAACTCTAAAACTCTGTGCCTCTGTGCCTCTGTGGTGAAAATTATATTGAAGCGATTGCCCTGGCGAGCCGGGCTTCTTTGAAATCCGTACTAGCGCCGGCCTAGCCCCATGCCGCGTACAGCAGGCGCAGCCAATTGCCGTACATGATATTTTTGATGTCGGCTTCAGCATAGCCGCGCCCGGCCAGCTTGCCCGGCAATTGCTGCAAGTCGGCAATAGTATCCAGATCGCAAGGGGATTGCTCCCGCCCGAAGCCGCCATCGAGATCGGTGCCGATGGCGGCGTGACGGCTGTTGCCCGCCAACTGGCAGACGTGGTCGATATGGTCGACAACATCATCAATGAACACGGCTTCGTTGCTGCCGCCGCGTACGAAGCCCGGCTGCAGCATCCAGATATCAAAAGCCGCGCCGATAACCCCGTCGCGCTCGATAATCAGCTTGAGCTGGTCGTCGCTGAATTGTCGCTGATGCGGTACCAGCGCCCGGCAATTGTTATGGCTGGCCAAGACCAAGCCGTCGTAGATCGACGCCGCTTCCCAAAAGGCTTCGTCGGACAGATGGGTGAGGTCCAGCAGTATGCCCAGGCGGCTCATCTCTTGCAGCAGTGGTTTGCCCAGCGGCGTAAGCCCAAGCTCCGTGCCTGTGCCGCCGGCGTAACGCCCCGGTCCATAATGCGTCGGGCCGAGCAAGCGCAAGCCGGCCTGCCACCAAGCTTCAAGCTGTGCCGGATCGCGAATGGGGTCGGCGCCCTCCATGCTGATGACGAAACCCAGTGGCGGCCTGTCCAGGGGGTCGGCGCCGCTGCCCTCCCAACGCTCCCACTCCGCCACATGCCGGCGCAGGCTCGCTGCATCCGTCAGCACTCGCGCGTGACCATCAGCCTCCAAGGCGCGGTAATACGCCAGTTGCCCTTGCGCTACGCCGTAAGCCTGCGCTTGTGAACCGAAGTCGAGATGCGGGGCGTTCTGGCCCGTTGAGCGAGCCAGCATGGTGGCGAAGCTGACTGCCACACGACCGCGCCGCATCTCGGGCAGGGCGACCGTATTCTGCGCCCGGCCCTTGCCGGCAATGCGACCTTCCTTGACCCGGATGGTGTTCACCGATTCCAGCAGGTCGCGGTTCCACTGCAGGGCGTTCCAGGACAGATCCAGGTGCGCGTCAATGACTAACATAGACACTCCAGTTTTTCGTTAAGGTTGTATGTCGCTGCCTGGCGCCGCGCTACCATACCAAGCCCCGCGCCGCGACATCCCAAACGACCTCGATACTGTCGCCGCGTAGGCCGAAGAGCTGATTGTGCAAATTGGTGACGACGCAGGTATGCACCGGAATGATATGCGCGATTTCCCCTACGTTTGGCAGCGAATCGTAGGCGCTGAAATCGACGTAGCCATGCTCCTCGTTGACCTTGTATAAGCGCGCTGCGGGGTATTCAGCGATATAGCCGAATTGTCCCTCAATCGTCTCCGACTGGATCGACTTGCTGCCGCTATCTAGGATGACGCGGCCCGGCTCGTTGGCGCTGACCACGCTGGAGCGGACGCGCATGGCGCAATCGTCGAAGCCGGCGTAGCCCGCGCTGACGCTGTTCCAATCCCAGAAGACACAGGTGCCGACGCGCATCTCCGTCAGCTCTGGCAGCAGATGCATATCGCTGATGGCGCCGCTGCCTCCGCCGCTGACGACCTGGACCGGGATGCCGGCCGCTTCCAGCAGAGCCAGCGTCTCCAGCAGGCGCGGCCTGATGGCGGCATCCGATGGATAGATCATCAGGCCGGCAAAGCGCAAATTGTCCGTCGCCTGAATATGCTCGGCAAATGCCAGCGCAGCCTCGGGACTTGTGCCGGTGCGTTGCCCCAGCGATACCAGCTCGACCATCATGTGGATTGTCGTGCCGACTTCTTGCGCGGCCGCGGCGATGCCGTCAATCACGGCTTGACTGTCGACAGTCACCGTCACTTTGGCTGAGCTCGCCAGCGCCGCCAAACGCCTGGTCTTGCGCGCCCCGACGATATTGTAGGGGATCTGAATGTCGTCGAAGCCAGCCTCGGCGAAGACTTCCGCCTCGCTGACCTTCTGGCAGGCGATGCCGGTGGCGCCCGCATCCAACTGTCGGCGCGCGATATCCGGGATTTTGTGCGTCTTGATATGGGGCCTGAAAGCAATGCCCAGCGCGTCGCAGCGGCTTTGCATCGTGACGATATTGGCTTCCATCAAGTCCAGGTCGATCAGTACGCTCGGCGTTTCCAGGTCATGAACCGTCTCGAATGTCATGTCTCCTCTTTCGCGTGGCATATTCCGATATCGCTAGCGCAAGCATAACCAAGGGCAATGCAGGCTTGCAAGGCAAGCGGACCCTAAGGCAAAGGCAACCGCTTCAAAATGAGTCTGAGATTTTGGAACCTTATTCGAACTCAAATTTAACCACAGAGACACAGAGAGCACAGAGAAAAGTCTATCATTTATAGTGCACTTCAATTTTGAACCCTATTTTATGAACCCTGCCGAAGCATGTCGAATTCTGTAGGGGCGAGCCACCGGCTCGCCCGCAGGCGCACAGCATAGGTTTCATCATATGTTTGAGCCAAATCGTGACTTGCGAGCGACTGTAAGGTAGCTGGTTACCAGCCGCGCTTGCCCAGGATGACCTCGTCGGGCGTCACGTTGATGCCCACAATCGCCTCGCCCAGATTGCGGCTGACATCAGCCAGAATCTTGGCCTCAGTGTAGTGTGTCACGGCATTCACGATGGCTTTGGCGCGTTTTTCGGGGCTGCCGCTTTTGAAGATGCCGCTGCCGACGAAAACGCCATCCACGCCCAACTGCATCATCAGCGCGGCATCGGCCGGCGTGGCCACGCCACCGGCGGCGAAATTGACGACCGGCAAACGGCCCAACCTCGCTGTTTCTTTCACCAGCTCATAAGGAGCGCGGATGTCTTTGGCATAGGTATACAACTCGTCATCATCCATGCAGCTGATGCGCCGGATCTGCCCGTTGACCGCGCGCGCGTGGCGCACAGCCTCGACCACATCGCCGGTGCCGGCTTCGCCCTTGGTGCGCATCATGGCGGCGCCTTCGTTGATGCGGCGCAGCGCCTCGCCCAGGTTGCGGCAGCCGCAGACAAAAGGAACGGCGAACTTCCACTTGTTGATGTGGTGCTCTTCATCAGCCGGCGTCAGGACTTCGCTTTCGTCGATATAGTCCACGCCCAGGGCTTCCAGAATCTGCGCCTCGACAAAATGCCCGATACGCGCCTTCGCCATCACCGGGATGGACACGGCGCTGATGATGCCCTCGATCATATCAGGGTCGCTCATGCGCGCTACGCCGCCCTGCACGCGGATATCGGCCGGCACGCGCTCTAGCGCCATCACAGCCACCGCGCCGGCGTCCTCGGCAATCCGCGCCTGCTCCGGCGTGACCACATCCATGATGACGCCGCCCTTGAGCATCTGCGCCAACCCCCGCTTGACCATGTCGGTGCCTTTTTCGCTGCCGTTCTGCTGATGTCCGTTTGTCGCCATTTCCGACTCCCAGTCGCCATTTTCTCTGCCACCTATCCTACGGCAAGGCGCAGATTTAGACTATGTCCAATGCAGTCCATTCAGACCACTTGCCGGGGGAGTGGTGATGGGATTGATATAATGCTTGCCGCTGTGAGTTTGTGGGCTAGCCAAGGCTAGCCCCTACATCCAGGGAATACTGTGACAGGATTGTTGGTTGCTACGTCCACAATTCACCACTTCCCTCGCCGGCAAGCGGTTGACCGGCGCTGCGCGGAAAGGCTACACTGACAATACTCAGATGTTCTCGCACTTAGATTGGGGAAGCAGCTTGAGTTCAGAAATCCGCGTCGACACGATTCGCCCGCGTTATGCGGCGGCTTTGGAAGGGTTGCAGCGCGATTGTTTCCCCACGCTTGGCGCGGACGAGTTAATGCGGGAGGAACACTTCCTCAACCATTTTCGTTTGTTCCCGCAAGGCAACTTCGTCGCCCTGCATGGCGAGCGCGTCATCGGCTTAGGCTCGGGCTTCCTGATCGACTTTGACTTCGAGCAGGCGCAGCACAGTTTCCAGGATATCATCGCTGGCGGCTTCTACAGCGCGCATGATCCCGAGGGTGATTGGTACTACGGCGGCGACATCAGCGTGCACCCGGACTTTCGGCGGCGCGGCGTCGGCTCGCTGCTCTACCGGGCGAGGATGGATGTCGTCAAGCGCTTGAATCGCCGCGGCATCGTGGCCGGCGGGCTTATCCCGGGTTACGCTGAGCACAAGGCGCTGCTCACGCCGCAGGCTTATGTGGACAAGGTGGTAAGCGGCGAACTCTACGACAGCACATTAAGTTTTCAGCTCAATCGGGGATTCGCGGCGCGCGGCTTATTAAGCGACTACATCGAAGACGCTGCCTCAGACAATTGGGCGACTTTGATCGTCTGGGACAATCCGGACTATCAGCCGGCTTAGCTGCCGACCGGCTCGATCCAATAGAACTCGCCCTGGCCTTCGGCGATCCAACCTAGCTTCTCCTCAATCTGGGCCGGATACCACCTAAGCCCGGCGGGGCCACACTGCGGCAAGCCCGTGACGACGAATTCATCGCCGGCCGCTACCGCCCATACGATCTCGGTGTTATCCGTGCCGGCGCCATCGCGTATGTTGACGATGCGTTCGCCGCTGGCGGTCGCGGTCATATTGGTCGTCAGGCGAGTTGCCGGGCTATGCGCGCAAGCCGCGTGATACAGCAGCCAGTAGTCGCCGCTGGCGCCTTCCGCCGTCCAGCCGCTTATGTCATCGTTGCTGACGGCGTACCAGTTGTAGCCATCGGCGCAGACCGGTCCCTCGTCAATGGCGACCACCGTCCCGCCTGCCAGGCTGCCCAGCAGTTCCCCGCTTGTTTTGGCTTCATTGCGGAGGCTGAGTGTCAAGTCGGGGCCGACGATCGCCTTCTGCCCGGCGCTGAGCAGCGGCAGCAGACCACAGTTCACCGACGAGGACAGCAGCACCGGCGCCCCCGCGACTGACCCGGTCGTCACCCACTCGGTTGGCGCCCAAACGACGCTGACCGGCTCGGGAATGGGAAATTGTCGCCCATGGCCGCTGGCGCTGGACAAGGCGCGATTGCCCTCAGCCATGCTGATGCGCCAATGCTCGACGCCAGCGCCACTGTGCCAGGCCATTTCCGTGCCATTGGGGGACAGCGCCGGCAGGCTGTTGTTGTTTACGCGCGGGCTCACGTAGCCCGAGTACTGCAGGTTGGCGCCGGTTGTGGCGTACCAATGGATGTCCCAGTCGCCAGCGGCGTTGGCGACCGAGGCCGGTATCAGCTGCATCGCGCCGGTGATCAAGCGGTTTTTCAGCCGCGGCGGATCGCTCAGGCGCAGACGCGTTCCGTCATAAGGATTGATGATCTCCCAGTAGTCCTGGATTTGCAGCGCTACCAAGCTGCTGCCCAGGTGATCCACCCATACAAAGTCTCGTACCAGGTTGTCGCTGTTTATGTTTAGTTGCAGGTCATAACTTGAGAAGGCGCCGCTGGCCGAATCATAAAAGTCGATGAGCTGCGCCTGATGGTCCCGCCGCAGCATGGCGATCCCGCCAAGCCCCCAGCGCAGCGTTGGCATGTCGACGCTGCTGCCTTGCGCGCCCAGGTCGACATTGGCGGCCAGCAGCGAAGTTGTGTTCGTCGCGATATCGCGCAGCTTCAAAGCCGCCGCATTATCCCCCTGCGCGCCGGCGTCCAGCTCCAGCCAGGCGAGCTTCCGGCCATCAGGCGACCAAGCCGGCAGCGAGCGCAAGGTCCCAGTTGTGCTCGCGCCTGATTGATCGGCGATGAGGCTTTGGTTCTCGGTTGCGATGTCCATGACCCAGAGGTTGGCGGGCGCGGCGCCGGCGGATTGCCCAGCGATGCCTGCCTTGAACTGCGCGATGAATTCGGGCGAGGTCGACAAGTAGGCCAGGGTCTGGCCGTCCGGGGCTAGAATCGGCCCGCCATTGTAGCCCCAATGCGTAAGCTGAGCCGCGCTGCCCTCAGCCAGATTGAACTTCCACAGATCGCCGGATTTATAGGCGTAGACCGCCTGATCGCTGGGCTGCGCCGCTGTGTAGCTGGCAACGATTGCGGCACAGACGATTGTCAATGTAAAGAGTAATCTGGTCATCATTCGCCTTCCTCTTGGCTGATTCCAGTCATCTTAGCATGATAGCCGGGCTAGAAAAAAACGAGGCCTGCCTGCGCTGGCGCAGGGTCGAGTCCAGCTCTCAGACGGCAAGGCGCCGCCGCCGAATCACTTGCGCCGCCAGCAGCGCGCCGCCGAAATTGGCAGCCAGGTCGAGCCAGGAAGCGTGGCGATCCAGCGTATACGATTGGAGGAATTCGGTTGTTACGCCTAGCGCTATGGCGATTAGGCCGGCGGCCAGCAGCGCCCGTCGCGGTCTCGCAGCGCGGCAGAGCGCCCAGTACCAGCAGACCGTGGTCACGCCGAATGCCAGCAGGTGCAGGGTACTGAAGGCCAGCTCGCGAGCCGGGGTATTAGCTCCGCGCGGGATGCCCAGATCAATGACTGGATCCGCTTCGCCTTGCAGCAGCAGCAGCGTCAACAAGGCGGACCAGCACAGCGCGATCATGATGCGCATTGGCGCGGCAAGGGGAAGCACATTCAGTCGTTCCACAGGTCACAGTCCCAAGTAGGCGGTTGCACGGACTTCAGCTTAGCAAAGCGGGACTTTGTCGGTCAAGCGGGAGCGTTGGCTGTAGCCCAACCGTCAGGTCGTTTCCAGTTTAATCAGGTCGAGCAAGTACTCAAGCATGGTCGGCAAGTCCATACCATCAGCGAAGGCGCGCGCGTCCAGGATGACACGCGGGCAAATGCGGCTTTCCAACTCGTCGAAGATCTCAGCCGCCTCTTCGCGGACGGTCACGCTGACGAATGGGTCTTGCAACAGAAAAGCCAGGGTATCCGCCGCGGTTTGTGTCATGTCGCGCTCCAGGCAGGCGGTGGCAAAGGCGAACATAGCCGCGTATACTTCGCCGTGATCGTCGTGACGGCCGTATATTTTGCCCGCGCGCAGCGATTCAAGCGCGTCTTTGGCGGCAGCGGCCCGCATCAGCTCAGCCATTGGTCGGGCGCCGCCACCACCAGCCGGCCGTCTTGCGCTCGCCCTGTTTGAGCTTGGCGTCCAGCCAGAGCCCCAGACGCCGCCAGCGGTTGCTCAACATCCAGCGCAGCAAGCGGTTGATCGGCCGGGAGAAATCGCGATTGTAGGGGCAGACGCGGATGCAGATGGAGCAATCCGTACCTTGATTGGCCCAAAACTTGAAGCATTTTTTGGCGTTAATGGTCCATTTTTTGACGCCCTTGAGGTGCGAGACGCCATCGTGCCTATCGAAATTGGGTTCGTCAAACGAGATCGCTTTCACCGGGCAAGCCGAGCTGCAGCGCTGGCAGATATTGCAAGTCTCGGTGACGCCAAAGTCAATCGGCTGGTCGGCATTCAGCGGCAGGTCGGTGAAGATCTTGGCGATGCGCACCCGCGGCCCGAACTCCGGCGTGATTAACAGACCGTGCCGGCCGTATTGCCCCAAGCCGGCTTGCAGCGCCAGCGGAATCGAGAGGGCCGTGTCGTTCAAGCTGGCCACCGCGCGGTAGCCCAGGTTGCGAATGTACTGGGTGGTGGACAGCACTGAGATGATGTCGCGGCTGTAGCCCTGGCCCGTGGCGGCGCCGCTTAATGCGGAAGGCACCGTTTCGATAGTGGCGCGGTCCATCTCGTTGACAATGACGACCACATGCGTTAAGTCCGCCGGCAAGTCCATTGCTTTGCTCGTCAGTTTTTGTCGGCTGTAATTGTGCGTGTAGACCCAGCGTTCGTCGAACTCGCAGATGCCGATGGCGTCCGCCCCGAGGAAGCGGCCCGCGCGCTTCAGCTCGGCGGTATTCTCTGCCACGCTGGCTTGGCTTTTCCGCGTCGCGCCCTCGCGGAACATGGTGTATGAGTCGAGGAAGCCTTCCTTGCGGTCGCCGGACAGTTCCAGCAGGTCGGCGGTGAAATCGGCGATGTACCAGGCGGCGTTGCGCAGCGCGTAATCTCGATGTTGAAAGCCCTCAACCTTGCGGAACTCCGCCAAATCCGTGAAGTAAGATTCGAAGAACTTATTGGCGCGCTGCGACCGCACCTCGTCATCCCAGACGGCGCGGTTGAACATATCGTATTTCTGATTAAAGCGCTCGAAATCCGCCGTTACTTCAAAGCCGGTGAGGGCATCTACCGGTTTGCGGCAGGCGCAGCTAGCGCTTGGATAGGTGGTTTCCCGAGCTGGACTTATCATGTGGCGCCAATCATTCGTACCCCGATGCAGGACAATCGCATAAAATCCATAAATGACAAATATATCAACAAACTAACAAATTGTAGGGGCGAGCCTTGGCTCGCCCATGAAATTTGCGCAAAATCGTGGGCGATTCACAGAATCTCCCCTACATTGAGTCCATTATTGGCATATTTTCGGATAATTCTCGGAGTACTTGGCGCCTCTGTGGTGAAAATAATTTTATGCGATTGCCCTGCGGAGGAGCGACCCAGGACAGCGGTGGCGAGCCGGCTATTGATCAAGCACGGTTGTGCTGGATTCAGCCCAGTAGACCTTGACGCGCTGCCCGATTTGAAAGGCGGCGCCGTCCCCGTCCTGGACATTCTGCAAGCGCGCCACCAGCTCTATATCATCACCCAGCGCCAGCGTATAACGCGTATCGGTGCCGATGTACTGGCTGCCTGCTAAGACCGCGTCCAGCACTGTCAAGCCCTTGTTTTCGGGCTGGTCGCCCGGGCTGGCGATGCCGATACGCTCGGGCCTTATTGCCACCATGACCACCTTGGCCGCGCTGCCCAGCGCCTGAGAAAGCTGCGCTCTGATGACCCTGCCGTCCGCCAGTTTGACTTGCCCGTAGCCGTCGCCGTCCCGCTGCGCCAAAGTCCCGGGGATGAAATTGGTCTCTCCGATGAAGTCGGCCACGAAGTGCGTTTGCGGATGCTCGTAGATTTCTTTGGGCGTCCCGACTTGCAGCATCAGGCCTTCGTTCATGACGGCGATGCGATCGGCCATGGTGATGGCTTCCTCCTGGTCGTGCGTCACATAAATGAAGGTGATGCCGACATCGCGCTGCAGCGCCTTTAACTCAAATTGCATATTCTTGCGCAGCTTGAGGTCGAGCGCGCCCAGCGGCTCATCCAGCAGCAGCACCGCCGGCTGCTTCACTAAGGCGCGCGCCAATGCCACCCGCTGCTGCTGCCCGCCGGAGAGTTGATGCGGCTTGCGTTCGCTGACGCCCGGCAGCCTCACTTGCTCCAGGGCTTCCAGCGCCCGTTTGCGCGCGTCCTTCTTCTTGACGCCCTCCATCTGCAAGCCAAACATAATATTCTGCTCGACAGTCAGATGCGGGAATAAGGCGTAATCTTGGAACACCGTGTTTACTGGCCGGTGATAAGCCGGGATGCTCTCCATGGCTCGCCCGCGGATAAGAATGTGGCCCGATGTCGGCTGCTCGAAACCGGCGATGAGCCGTAATGTGGTCGTCTTGCCGCAGCCGCTGGGACCAAGCAGGGCGAAGAATTCGCCGTCTTCGATCTCCACGCTAACGCGGTCAACCGCGCGCACGCGAGCCCCGCCGGATTCGAAATCTTTGACGATGTCTTTCAGTTCCACATCGTAAGTTGACATGAGCGCTACACCCCCGTCCCCCGGCTCCTGCCCCCATAAAGAGTTGACGACAGGACAGGCTCAAGTCGGGCAAGGTTTTGCCGCGAAACTGGCGCATTTGGCACGCTATTTCGGGCGAGCCAATGGCTCTCCCCTACATCTTCACCCACAATATGACGCCTGTAGGGGCCAGCCATTGGCTGACCCGCTGTGACGAGTCCCGCGGTATTAAAACTATCCAGCTCTCAGCCATAAAGAGGGAAGGGGAGTTCAGTGGCGGCTAAGAACGGGGCTACTGCCCGAGGAATATCAGCAATTCATCCCAGGCGTTGTTGATCAGCTCTTCCGCTTCAGCGCCAACATCAATGATGGCGAAGAGCTTCGCCACTTGCTCTGCCGGCGGGAAGATGGCTGGATCATTCAGGATGTCTTCGTCGATGTAGCCGGACTCGATCGATGCCTGGTTCGGCGAGGCGTACCAGATGTAATTGGTCAAATCAGCCCCGACTTTAGCATCGAGAATGTAGTCGATGAAGACCATCGCCAGCTCCGGGTTGGGCGCGTCCAGCGGGATCGAGAGGTTGTCGATCCAGACATTGCTGCCTTCATCGGGGATGGCGTAGGCGTAGTCATCGCATTCGCAATCCCAAGAGATTTGCAGGATGTCGCCGTTGTATTCGATGGCGATATCGACATCGCCGCGCTCCAACAAGACCTGCCCGTCATCGGCGGCCACGGTGACAACATTGCCGCCTCTCTCGATCAGGAAGTCGCGGGCGGCGCTGATTTCCTCGGCGTCGGTGGAATTTGGGTCGTTGCCCAGGAACAAGTGGGCGATGCCCAACATCGTCTGCCGGTCGTCAAGCCAGGCCACCGGACCATCGTGCTCCCATACTTGGTCCCAGGAAGTGATGCCATCGGGGAAAGCCTCGGTGCGATAGCCGACGCCGACCGTGCCCCACTGATAGGGCAGGGAGTATTCGTTCTCCGGGTCATAAGCCGCGCCCAGCAAATCCGGAATCACGTTCGCCACGTTGGGGATCATATCCAGGTCGAGCGGGATCAGCAGCATTTCTTCCGCCATGCGCTGCACCGTGCCGCCGCTGGGAACGATGATGTCGTAGCCCGGGTTGCCTTGGCGGATGCGCGCCAGCATGGCTTCATTGCTTTCATAGATGTCGTAATTGACGGTGACGCCGCAGGCCGCTTCGAAATTGGGCACGGTGTCTTCGGCGATATAGGTCGACCAGTTGAATATGCTCAGGGTCTGCCCATCGTAGCCCTCCGGGCAAGTCCAGGGCTCGTGCTCCATGTCTTGCGCCAGAGCGCCAGGCGCCAGCAAAAATAAAACCAACAACAGCAAGCTAAGTTTCTTCATGAGCTTCCTCCTTATGTAGATTACGGGCTAAACACGGGACGCGCCGCGCCCCTGCAATGCCAAAGAAATGCCGATTAAGAGCGTACTCAAGACCATCATGATTGTCGAGATGGCGTTTACCTCCGGCGTGACCGTCAGCTTGAGCAGCCCATAGACGAATACCGGCAGTGTCGTCGTGCCCACGCCGGATGTAAAGAAGGTGATGACGAAGTCGTCCAGTGAGAGTGTGAAAGCCAGCAGCGCGCCGGAAACCACGCCGGGCAATATCAGCGGAAAGGTCACGCGCCAGAACGCCCGCCAGGGATTGGCGCCCAGGTCATTGGCCGCTTCTTCCAACCGCGGGTTCATATCGGCCAGCCGCGCGCGCACCACGATGGCCACGTAGGAAATGTTGAAGGTAACGTGCGCCGCGATGATGGTATGAAAGCCGGGGAAGACCCGCTCGCCACTGAGCAGCGCGACCCAGTCGAAGGCGACTTTGAAGAAGATCGCCAACGAAATCGCCTGGGTGATCTCCGGGATGACCACCGGCAGAAATAGCAGGCCGTCAATCAGACCTTTGCCCGGGAACTTGCCGCGAGCCATCGCCAGCGCGATTATGGTGCCCAACACGGTCGAGATCGCTGTCGCCACCGTGCCCACGAAGAGGCTGTTGCGAAAGGCGTTGAGCATGAGCTCGGTGGAAAACGCGCTCTCCGCGCCCATCACGTTATTCAGGATGTTGCCGTACCACTTCAGCGTGAAGCCGGTGAACGAGGCGACCGACCGGCTCGAATTAAAAGAAAACAGCACCAGCACCAAGATCGGCGCCCAGAGGAAGAAGTAGGCGACTATCGGGTTCAGCCATAGCCCGACACGCCCCAGCCGGCGGAGCCTGCGATTGCGCTGCATGGCGCTTTCGTTGATTAGCATGGGCGCGCCTCAAGCTCGCCGGTCGCGCCGGTTGGCCATCACATAAACCAACAGCGACAGCATCACCACCGCCATCATGACGATGGACAAGGCCGAGCCCAGCGGCATATTGCCCGAGCCGCCGAATTGTTTGTTGATCAGATTGCCGATCATCAGCCCTTTGGTGCCGCCCAGCAAGTCCGGCGTGACGAAGGCGCCCACGGAGGGGATGAATACCAGCGCGCAGCCGGCCAGAACACCGGGCATCGTCAGCGGCAATACCACGCGCAGGAAGGCGCGCAAATCGTTGGCGCCTAGGTCGTGGGCGGCGTCGACGTAGCGGAAATTGAAGCGCTCGACCGAGGCGTAAATCGGCAAGACCATGAAGGGCAGGAAACCATAAACCAGGCCCACCAGTACCGCGAACTGCGTATTCAGCATGGTCAGCGGCTCGTCGATAAGTCCCAGGCTCAGCAGCAGCCCGTTTATCGTACCTTGCTCGCCCAGCAGGATGCGCCAGGCGTAGGTGCGGATGAGGAAGTTCGTCCAGAAGGGCAGGATGACCAGAAAGAGCGCAATCTGCTGCGCCAGACGCCGCCGGCGCGTGCTGATGAAGAATGCCAGTGGATAGCCGACAAGCAGGCAGATTAAGGTGGTCAGCCCGGCGAGGCCGATGGAGCGCCGCAGGATGATGAAAAACACGCCGAAAGCGCGCTCGTAATGTTGCAGCGTGAAGGGCATTATGGCGACGCCGCCCCGCCCCCGCGACATAAAGCTGACCACCAGCACGATCAGCAGCGGCAGCACAAAAAAGACCAGGAGCCAAGCGATGGTGGGTATCGCCAGGAAGAAGCCGTTCTGCTGCAATCGTCGGATTCGACGGGTCACGATCTTCGCTGCCTGCGCAATAGCGGCTGGTTAAGTGTCTGAGACAATAGTAACGTATCATATAGGTATACGCTACGCAGCCACCATCGCAGGTAGTGTATCGAATTCGGTTGAAATTAAATTTCACCACAAAGACACAAAGGCACAAAGCACACAAAGAATATGGCATATCTCGATTAAGTTTCTCGGTGCTCTCGCATTTCTCGCCGGGCAATCGCATCAATATCCATAAATGACGAATATATTATCAAACTAACAAATTGTAGGGGCGAGCCTTGGCTCGCCCATGAAATCTGGCAGAAAATCACCTATTCATTGCGTCCTTTATTGGCATATTTTCGGATATATCTCGGAGTTCTTGGCGCCTTAGTGTTGAAATAATTTGATGCGATTGCCCTAGCAATTCTCGGTGTCCTCGATGGTATAGTATCTGTATCAACCGAAAAGGATACATTTCCCCATCGCAGGGCGATCGCATCAAAATAATTTATCGCCACAGAGGCAAAGAGGCACAGAGATTAATTTTTTACAGGGCAGAACTCCATTAGTATTGACCTACAATTGGATCAAATGCTTATCACAGGGTTCAAAATTGAAGTGCAATTTCACAATATCTATAAATGATAGGCTTTTCGCTGTGCTCTCTGTGTCTCTGTGGTTAGTTTTTTGTTTGTAGAATATTCATAGGTGCGCAGATTCATTTTGATGCGATTGCCCTGGCCGCCATCGTGACCAAAGAAAGGACAAGAGCAATGACACCGAGCGAGGAAGAACGCGACGCCTTGCGTCAAGCGCTGGATTATAGTTGGCCGAATATCCAGAAGCAGCACATCGAGGAAGCCGCCAAAGAAAGTGGCCACACGGGAGACCCGCACGAGCCCTATTGGACGACGGACGAGGCCGGCACTCGAACGCTCCATATGAGCTTAGATTCTTGGTGGCTGAGGGACTACAACGACGCCGACGTCATCGTGGAGTTGCCCGGTGTCTCCGTCATGAATACTAGGCCCGGGCATGTGTCCAGTGTTTGTATCTCTTTGTGGGACGCTTATGGCGCGTATACTAGCGATGAGTGCGATAATTGCTTTGATGAGTTAGATATTTTGGCGCATATTGAGCGCTTCCCGGAAGGGCAATTCTGCGCGCAGCGGATTAGCGGGCCGATCGCCGGGAATTGCGTCGGCATGGCGACTACCATGCGCACGTCGCGGCCGCCAAGCGAACCAATCTTGCCCTGGATGCAAGCCATCGGCGACATGCGGCTCAGCGCGCACGAAGCCGACGGCGACTGGCTTTACGGCGTCGAAATGGCGGTTCATACGCGCTATCAACGGCATGGAATCGGCAGTGGCTTGTATGCGGCGCGCTTCGCATTGGTCAAACACTTGAATCTGCGCGGCTGGTACGCCATCGGCATGTTGATGGGATACAAGAAACACGCCCAAAAAATGGACGTCACCGAATACGGCGAGAAGGTCATCAGGCGCCGGCTCAAGGACCCCACCGTGACCATGCAGATGAATCGCGGCTTCCGCGCTGAACGCGTCATTACCGACTACGTGGACGAGCCGGATGCCGGTAACGCCGGTGTCTTGATCGTCTGGGAAAATCCAGAATATGTGCAGGCTGGGTAGATGATGAGAGTCCTTGTCATAGGCGCGGGCATCGCCGGGCTGTCGGCGGCCTGGCATCTGCGTGAAGCCGGCATCGCCGCGACCGTGCTGGAAGCGCGCGATCGCATCGGCGGGCGCGTGTGGACGAGTCGCGATTTTGCCGATATCCCGGTCGAGTTCGGCGCGGAGTTGATCCACGGCCGCTCGCCCGAAGTTAATACCTGGCGCTGGGTGGAAAAGTTGGGATTACACGCCTGGCACTGGAACAAGAGCGACGACTCGATGATCCGCACCGAAGACGGCCAGTGGCTCGCCATGGGTCAAGCTCGCGCCGCGTCGCCGGAGCTGGACGTTACGCGCTCCTGGGAATTGGGCAATGCGCCCGAGCCAGAAAACGACGAAGACCTTGGTACATATTTGCGCCGCATCGGCTTCAGCGAGCAGCAACTGCGTTACGTGCAGCGTTCCTTCGCCAATGCCGAAGGCGAGAGCATGCGCTACCTCAACGCCAAGGCACACCTGCAGCTTCCCCTTGCCGCTTCTGAGGAACCGAATGTTCAGGACAGCGACGGCGCCGACGATTACAGCGACTACCGCATCCTGGACGGCTACGATGCCTACTACATGAAGTTGGCGGAGGGGCTGGATATCCGGCTAGGCAGCGTTGTCAAAGCCATCGACTGGTCGAGCGGTGTACAGGTGACAACTGCTGCCGGTGACTTGCATCGCGCGGATGCCGCCATCGTCACTTTGCCGCTGGGCGTCCTGCAAGCCGGGAAGGTCGCCTTCACGCCCGCCTTGCCGCGTCACAAGCAGGCGGCATTGGCCGGCTTAAAGATGGGACCGGTGATGAAAATGGTCTATCTTTTTGATAAACACATCCTGGATCCGTCCATTGGCGCCATCTACGCCCAGGGCAATCCGCCGATGTGGTGGTCGCCCTCACTTGGTCGCGAGAGAGGACAGGTCGTTTGGACCGCATTCTTCACCGGCGATTACGCCCGTGAGATGCTGCCGCTGGGCGAGGAGGCGGCTTTGCGGAAAGGTCTGGATACCTTGCGCCGGGAAATCGGCCAGCCCGACCTTGAGTATGTCAAAGCGCGCTGGGTCAACTGGCCCGAAGACGAATTCGCCCTCGGCGGTTACAGCGCCTGTTTACCGGGGCACTACGACGCCCGCGACAAATTGGCGCAAGCGACGCCGCCGCTCTATTGGGCTGGCGAGGCCAGCGCCCCGCATCACCTCACCGCTATGGTGCACGGCGCCTATTTCACTGGGCAGCGCGCCGCGCGTGAAATCATAGGTAGCGGGCATACGTCATGAAAGACCTTCACATCGCCCTGGCGCAGGGACACTGGACGGGCCAGCAAGAATCGACCAAGTCGTTGTATCGAGATTTGATCGCGGAAGCGGCAGCGACCGGCGCGGCGCTGGTCTGCCTGCCCGAATTCAGCCTCTTGCCCTATTTCCCCGGCATTCGCGATGCAGCCGGCTTCGCTTGGGCCGAGCCCTTGCGTGGCGGCGTGTCGGATCAATTCTTCAGCCAGCTGGCGCGTGAACAGGCTGTCAACCTCATCGGCAGCCTCTTTGAAATCGACGCCGACGGCAATTACTGGGATACCGCCACCATCCACGACGCGCAGGGCCAGCTCCGTCATTTCACGCGTAAAGTGCATATCCCGTCCGGTGAGGGCTACCACGAGACCGATTATTTCGGCGGCGCCGATCAGTATCCCGTGCATGACATCGGCGCAGTCAGGCTGGCGGCGCCCACCTGCTACGATCAGTGGTTCCCCGAGCTGGCGCGGATTTACGCCCTCGAAGGCGCCGAATTCATCACCTACCCGACTGCCATCGGTTCCGAGCCGACCGCGCCCGACTTTGACTCGGCGGAAGCCTGGCGCACGGTGATGCGCGGGCATGCTGTCGCCAATGGCCTGTTCATCGCCGCCTGCAATCGCGTCGGGCATGAGAACGCTGTTACCTTCTACGGCAGCAGCTTCATCTGCGACCCATTGGGAAAGATTCTGGCGCAAGCGAGCCGTGATCGCGATCAGGTGATTCACGCCGTGCTGCGCGCCGAAGTGCGAGAGCAGTACCTGGATCTGTTTCCGCTGCTGCATCAGCGGCGTCCGCAGCATTATGGTCGTCTGCTGGGCGGCTACGAGCAGCGGCCGTCAGCGCGATGGCAGGCCAGCCATAGCACGGAAACGAGCGACTGAAATGTCCCGCATGGAATTCTACATCGTCGATGTCTTCACCATCGGCCGCAAATATACTGGCAATCAACTGGCCGTCTATCTAGGCGACCCGCCCGCGGAGCTGATGCAGCAGCTGGCAAAGGAGATCAACTTCTCGGAGACGACCTTTGTCACATCGCCGCAGCCCGAAAATGGCGGGTACAACCTGCGCATCTTCATGCCCGAAGTCGAGGTCGACTTCGCCGGTCATCCGGTTTTGGGCACGGCCTTTGTCATCCAGCAAGAATACCTCAAGCAGCCCGTGGCTGAACTCCTGCTCAACCTCCCGGTCGGGCAGATTCCGGTGACCTTTGCTGAGGACGGCGTACTATGGATGCGCCAGAAACCGCCCAGCTTCGGCCATCAATTCTCGCCGGCGGACTTGGCGCGCATCCTCAACTTGTCGGAAGCCGACATCGACACGCGCTTTCCAGTTCAAGAGGTCTCGACCGGCCTGCCATTTGTCCTGGCGCCGCTGGCGTCGCTGGATGCCGTGCAGCGAGCGCGCGTCAACCTGGACCGTTTGCGGGCGCTACTTGGCGCGCACGACGCCATCGCCCCCGCCATATTCTGCGCCGAGACCCTGGACGCCGAAAACGACATTCACGTCCGCGTACTAGACGATATCTATGGCGCGCCGGAAGACCCAGCCACCGGCAGCGCCAACGGCTGCATCGCCGGCTATATGCTGGAACACGGCTATTTCAAGGGCGACAAACTTGCCATCCGCAGCGAGCAAGGCTATCAAATCGGACGACCGTCGCTGCTGCATCTTGAGGCGTATCGTGCGGATGGAGAAATAGTAATACGCGTCGGCGGCCGCGTTGAGCTGGTCGCGCAAGGCCAGCTGGCGGCAGACGACTGATTACCAACTCATTGAAATACGAAAGGGATTGACCGATGGATTACCGCATTCTGGGCCGCACCGGCGTCAAAGTATCTCCGCTCTGTTTTGGCACGATGTCCTTCGGCGACATCGCCGACGAAGCCGAGTCGGCGCGTATGTTCAAGCGCTGTCGCGAACTGGGCATCAACTTCTTCGACTGCGCCAATACCTACGCCGGCGGCCGTTCCGAAGAGATCCTGGGCGACTTGATCGCTGATTGCCGCGATGAGATCGTGCTGACGACCAAGGTGGTTTCGCGCACTGGGGCTGACGTGAACCAGGGCGGCGCCTCCCGCCGGCACATCCAGATTGCCGTAGAAGACAGCCTGCGGCGGCTTAAGACCGACCGCATTGATGTCTACTTCCTGCACCACTACGATGCCGACACGCCCATCGAAGAATCGCTGCGGGCTCTGGATGACCTGGCGCGGCAAGGCAAAATTCTCTATCCGGCGGTCAGCAACTGGTCGGCCTGGCAGGTCATGAAAGGGCAGGGCATCGCCCGGCAAGAGGGGCTGGCGCGCATTGAATGCCTGCAGCCGATGTACAACCTGGTCAAACGGCAAGCCGAGGTGGAGATTCTGCCGCTAGCCGCCAGCGAAGAAATCGGCGTTATCCCCTACAGCCCGCTGGGCGGCGGCTTGCTAACGGGCAAATATGGTCCGGATGCGAAACCCGACGCCGGGCGTCTTATCGAAAACGAAATGTACAGCAAGCGCTACGGCTTGGGCGATTATTACCAGACCGCGGCCGATTTCACCGTTCACGCCCGGGAGCGCGGCCTGCACCCGGCCACGTTGGCGGTGGCCTGGGTCATGGCGCATCCGGCTATTACGGCGCCCATCATCGGCGCGCGCAACTTGGCGCAGCTAGACGCATCGCTGGCCGCATTGGACGTGGCGATGACGCCGGAATGGTATGCTGAGATTTCGGCGCTGTCCGCCACGCCGCCGCCGGCCCACGATCGCCTGGATGAAGTCGGTTAAAGACGACTGCGGCTTTACATAGGTTCTCATGCTAGAATACGTCAACCACAAACCAAATTGAGGATTCCTATGAGTTTTTCTAATGCGTTCAAATATCCCTTCCAGAACTTGGCCAAAGTTATCAGCATCGTACTTGTGTTGAGCATCGCCTTTGCAGTCTTTATCGGCTTGATTCTGAATTCGCATGACTGGTCCCCGCTATTGGATCAGATGCATAACATTGATTTCAGCGATTTCAGCGAACATGAAAACGAACAAGCAAGCGAACATGAATTCGTCGAATTCGAGCCGATGAGCGCCACGCCCGTGATTGGCGCATTGGGCTTGGTGGCGGTTGCTGTTGTTAGCGGCTTCTGGATCTCGGGCTACAGCGTAGAGGTCGTCCGTTCCATCTGGAGCGACAGTGAAGTCATGCCGGGAATCGACTTCGGGCGCAACCTCAAAGACGGGTTCTATCTGTTCCTTTCCAGCGCCGCCTACGGGATTCTAATCATGTTCTTGCTGGCGGTGGAGATGGGCGTCATTATGGCGGCTGGTTCGCTTGGCGCTATTCAAGTCCTGCTGGTTTTTGCCGGCTTAGTCCTGACGGTCATCGCTCTCGCCACCATGGGTTGGGCTTACTTGGTCGGCATGGCGCGCTTCGCCGCGGAAGACGACCACCGCGTCGTCTTTCAGATCAAGCGAAATATCGTCATCGCGCGTGGGAACTGGACCAAGGGCGTCAGCTTGGTTGTCTATATGATCGCGCTGTCGATCGTCTATGGCGCGGTTCGCAGCATCGTCGAAGGCGTCCTCGGTGGCGTCATAGGCTTCACAGGCATGCTGGGCATCACGCTGTCAATCGTGATTTACTACGTCTTTAATCTCATGCAGCATTTCTCGACTCAGCACTTGATCGCGCAATACGCCGTACAACTTGGCATCGGCGGCAACGAAGTCTTTGCGGACAAAGACAAAGTCGATTTCGACTAGGCAGCACTTGCTAGTCGCTAGCGCCGGACTTGCGGCTCGGCAAGACAGCCGGGCCGCTTGTAGGGATGTTGGGGCTGGACTTATTGTGGAATCGGCTGTGGAGTGGCTGATTTACGGTCGCCATGCCCATCCAGGATCTGCTTGAGCGCGGCCCACTCCCGCTTCAGCACGCCTTTCAGGGTCAAGTTGAAGTAGATGCCAAACCAGAAGAACCAGCGCGTACGTATATCCAGCGTCTCTCTTATGTTCGTCTGCTGGCCGCGGTGGTCAAAGCTGATCGTGCAAATAAAGGGAAAGCCCCAATAGGAACCCTTTAGCTCAATCTTGCGGTTGCGTTCAAAATCAGTGACATCGCTGTTGACGAATCCGCTGCGCCCCATGATGCGGCGCGTCATCGCCACCATCGAGCCGGCGCGTATCGGATCGCCGCTGGTGATGCCGACATTCTTCACATTGCGCCAATGCACATCATTGTTGAAGTCGCCCACGTATCGGAACACCTGGAACACCGGGCGGTTGATTTGCACCTGCGTCTCAAATCTCGGCATCTAATCCCTGCTTTCCCTTCACCGGGTCTGCGCTAGCTGGTCCAAACGCCTCTCAGCAGCAAGGCCGGACGACGTACATTATAGCGTAAAGCGCAGGACGCTACAAAGACGAGCCTTTGCGGTAGTGTATCGAATTCGGTTGAAATTCAATTTCACCACAAAGACACAAAGGCACAAAGCACACAAAGAATATGGCATATTACTATTGAGTTCCTCGGTGTCCTCGCAGGGCAATCGCATCAATATCCATAAATGACGAATTTATTATCAAACTAACAAATTGTAGGGGCGAGCCTTGGCTCGCCCATGAAATCTGGCAGAAAATCACCTTTTCATTGAGTCCTTTATTGACATATTTTCGGATATATCTCGGAGTTCTTGGCGCCTTAGTGTTGAGATAAGTTGATGCGATTGCCCTAGCATTTCTCGGTGTCCTCGATGGTATATATCTGTATCAACCGAAAAGGATACATTTCCGCCTTTGCCGATGACCCCTTTGTCTTGCCATCGCCTCCACCCCGCCCAAGAACGCCGACTGCGCAATATTCGCGGCGGACAAGTCTTATAGCATGCCCACGGCGTATAGATACAGAAAAACCCAACTGGTTACCCAGACGAGGGCGTCAATGCGGTCCAATACCCCGCCGTGCCCGGGGAAGACATTGAGGCCCGCCACGTAGCTGTCCTTCACGCGAAAGAAGCGCTTCATGGCCGATTCGAACAGATCGCCGCCGACCGCCAACAGCGGACCAATCGCCACCATCGGCATCAGTATCGGCTGCAGCGAATCGGTAATAATCAGCAGCAGCAGCGCCGCGCTCCAGGCGCCCAAGATCGCGCCGATTGCGCCTTCAACGGTTTTGTTGGGCGAGATAGTTGGCGCCAGCTTCTTTCTGCCGAACAGCCGCCCGATGACATAACCACAAGTGTCCGCCCCCCAGGTGATGGCGAAGACGACGAATACCCATATCAAGCCGTTCTCAGGTTGATTGCGAATGCTGACCATAAAAGCCGCCGGGAAAGCCACATAGAGCGCGCCGCAAAGCGTCGTGCCCACCTGCGCCAGCGCCCGGCCCACTTGATTCGGGTGACGCGCGAATTCCAAGGCAAAGGTGCCGGCTACGCAAAGCGCCAGCGCCAACTGCCATACTTCGTGCCGCTCCAGGTAAAATGCGCTGACTACGGCGATGCCGGTTGGGATCCCGGTCAGCGAGCTGCCCTGCGTCTGCTTGTCCTTCTCCATCACATAAAACTCGAGCATGCCGATAGACATCACCGGCAGGATCAAGGCAAAAAATAACTCGCCGCCGACGAATGACACCAGAATCGCTATGGGAAGCAGTACACTTGCCGTGATGAGCCGCACGCGCAGCTCAGTGGCTTCTGTGGAGTTGGTGACGAGACGGTCGCTCATGTCACCTGCCTCCTTTGCTTTGATCGCGTCTTGCCTACCAATTTTCAGCCTTCTGGCGGATTCTGTCAAGTTAGCGCGCCGCCGCCCCATGGCAATCGCATCAAAAAAATCTAACCACAGAGACACAGAGAGCACAGAGAAAAACAATTATGAAAGCTTACTTCATAATTCAGGAGTGATTTTGAGAGATATTTGAAGTCGTTTAGGTGCTTCTTGCCGTATTCCAGTCCGTCGACTGCTTTTAATAGTCGTATAATCACCTAAATCTCTGTGCTGGCGGTCAGTGTCTACGCGACCCTCTGTGTTCTCTGTGGTTAAATTTATTGATGCGATTATCCTGCCGCCGCCCGCTACTTGCAGGCATCGGGCAGGCGCTTTCCAATACCCTCAGGCCAGCAGGTTGGGTGTTCAAGCGCTTGTTGGGCTTGGCATATAATTCGACGCGCTGTCGCACATCAGGCGGGGGAGTGGTGAATTGTGGATTTAGCAACTAACATGCCATTCTCGGTAAACCCTGGATGCAGGGGCTAGCCTTGGCTCGCCCAAAAACTCACAGCGGCATGCGTTAAATCACTGACATCATCACTCCCAGACGGGGCTATGGCGCTGCGTCTGTCTTATCGCGGAAGTACGAAATCAGAACGGGTATCGCCATGGCGGACGCTCTCATCGGCAAAGTGGTCAATGGCTGCGAGATACTGAGCCGAATCGGGCAGGGTGGCATGGCGACGGTATTTCTCGCGCGCCAACGCTCGATGAACCGCAATGTAGCGCTGAAATTTCTGCCTTACGCCTTCATGAATGACGAGGCCTACCTGCAGCGCTTCGAACGCGAGGTGAGGATCGTCTCTCAACTCGAGCATCGCAATATCGTGCCAGTTTACGATTTTGGCGAATTTGAGGACCAGCCCTATATCGCCATGCGCTATATGCCCGCCGGCTCGGTTGAAGAATTGCTGGCGGCGGGCCGGATTCCGCTGTCGCGCGTGCTCAGCATTGTCGAGCAGGTCGCTTCCGCACTGGATTACGCGCACCAAAACGGCATCCTTCATCGCGATCTTAAGCCGAGCAACATCCTGCTCGATGACGGCGGCGGCGTCTTCATCACCGACTTTGGCATCGCGCGCATCCTGGGCGAAGGCGGCAGCAATATCACCACCCAGGGTGTGGTTGGCACGCCCAGCTATATGTCGCCCGAGCAAGCCCGTGGCGAGCCGCTGGACGGCCGCAGCGATGTCTATTCGCTGGGCGTCATGCTATTTGAGCTCATCACGGGCAGCCGGCCCTTCGACAGCGACACGCCCTACAAGGCTTGTCCGGTACTAACATAGCAGCGTAGCCAGGGCGCCGTCGGCTCGCCCGGCACTGCGATTCAAGAGTATGCCCATGTTGTATGCCGCGGTCTTTGCCGCTACTCGCGCGAGCATTCCATGTTCGCTGTGGGCATTGATGCGATGCAGTCCAAAGGTTTCAACGAGTCTGGCGAAGACTGTTTCGATGATTTGTCGATGTTTGCGTATCCAGCGCGTGGCGCTGTCGGCCTTTGCTTGCTTGGTGTTTCTAGATGGTGGCGCAATAACTTCAGCGCCATATTCGCGTTGCCAATGCCTAATCCAGCGCGGTCCATTGAAGCCGCCATCGGCCAGATAGGGCAAGCCTTGGTCACGTCCCGCACATAGCGCAGGGCTGATGGATTCAGGGCTTGGGATTTTGCGATGTTTATAGCGTCTATGCTTGGGCAACTCGGGTTCATCCAAACGCTTGCATCCCCGGCGGCTGCTCACAAGCGCTTCCATCATCCAGCGATCATCTACATTGGCGAGCCCAATCAACCAGCCGGTGATGATCCCCTTTTGTGTTGCGCACAGAAGCAGTTGCTCACCAAAGTACCAGCCGCTATGATTGCCGCCGTGTCCCTTCTTGCCGCTGAGCCAATGGCGATCATGACTTTTGGCTTGCGACAAACTGCAGTGCGGCAGGGGAGTGCAATCCACCGCCTCGTACACAGCGGTGCTGCAAAGCATCTGCGCCAGCTCTTGCTGCAAGCATACAAAGGCGGCCCACAGATCGCGAAGACGCTTGTTGAACTGACTGCGTTTCAGCATCCGGGGAAACCATGACCGACCATTTTCAAGCATGTAACGCACTATGCCTCGCTCAGATTGCCATGGCACGCCAGCGCGCCATTGCGCAGCAATCGCGACCGTCAGCACTTCGCTATCACTCATTTGCAGGGCCGGACCTGGATGTCGCTTCATCAGTGAGATCATTTTACTTTTGTACCAATCGTCAATCACCACGTATAATGTCGTGAAGAAGGTGTCTAAATCCATGAGTAAGCTCCTTATTTCGAAGTTTGGCGCTTACTCTAAATTAGCACCTTCTTTTAATTTGCAATTTCATACAGCGAACCAGTAGCGGACAAGCCTTACAGCATCGCCGTGATGCACGTGACCATGCCGCCGCCGTCCCCCCGCGCTGTGGAGCCTAGCGTGACAAGCGCCGTCGAGGCCGTCATCTTGCGCGCGCTGCACAAACAGCCGGATAAACGATACGCTACTGCCGGCGAGTTGGCGCAGGCGCTATGGCGGGCAGCCGATCCAGCGGCCGATAATCCCGCCGCTCCAAAACGGTCAACTCAGCCAGCTCCGAGCGGCGCCCCAAACGCTTTGGCGAGCGCGGTCGCAGACACCTCGCGGATTCCCAAACTGCGCTTTACGCGGCGGCTCTGGCCGGTTCGTCGCAGGCGAAAGCTGTGGGTTGGCGTGGCGGCGGGCGGCGCCATCGGCTGCCTGCTGCTTTCCGTGCTGCTAATCACCGCCGTCTCGCTATTGGGCATCGTTGCCGACGATAGCGGCGACCTGGTCCCAGCCACGCAGAGCGCCCTCCCGGTTGATGACTCGACGGCTACGGCAATTGCCACAACTCTGCCTCCCACTGCGACAGCGACTCAAGCGAGCGCCGAAACCAGCCTGAAAGCGACGCTCGCTGCGCTACAGTCAGCAGCCGATGCCACCTTTACCGCAGAGGCGGAGCTGCGCCAAGAGGGTCCCTCAGCCACCATTTCTTCCATCCAGCCGGTCGGCGTTCGCGAGCGGCCAACGCTGCTTCCGCCCTTGCAAGCCGTCAGCGGCGAATTGCTTTATTTCGCCCGACGAGAAAGCAGCGCAAGCAGCCTGCCATTCTTTGAGATCGTGACCTTGGATCTGTCAACTTGGGAAGAGCGGCGCTTCGACGCCGGCGCCAGCAGCACCTACCCGCAGCCGTCGCCGGACGGACGCTGGATCGTCTTCCAGTCGGATCGCGATGGCGACTTCGAGATTTACCTGGCCAATCGGCATGGCGGGCAAATGCGGCAGTTAACCCGGAACGCCGTCTGGGATCGCCTGCCGGCCTGGTCGCCTGATGGGCAGTGGATCGTCTACTCGACGGATTCACGCGGGGACCAGACTTTTGACCTCTTCCGTATGCGTCTCACTGGCGAGGAGCAACAGCCGCTCTTCAGCGACGGCTGGCGCAACAGCCACGCGCGCTACAGCCCGGGGGGCGATGCCATCGTCTTCACGGCCGGCAAGCAAGTCCGCGACGCCAGCACTTGGGAGCTGCGGCTGCTGGATCTGGGCAGCCGTGACACGACCCTGCTCACTGCCAACGACATTCGCGACGCCTCGCCGGTATTCAGCCCGGACGGGGGGCGCATCTTGTACGTGACAAGCATCGGCGGCGCGCGCGCGTTGGCGAGCATGAATCTCCAGGGCGCGGACCGTGATGTCCTGTATGCTGGGCCGGGCAGCGTCTGGTCCGCCAACTACAGCCCCGATGGACGCTACCTGGTTGTCACCGCCACGCTGGATGGCCAGGATCAGCTCTTTCTTATGGACGCGGCCGGCGCCAACGCGCAGCAAATTACGACCAGCGGCGGCGCTTACGCCTCCTGGATTCCTCCGCTAGCCGGATAGTTGAGGCTGCCTGCCATATTCTTGATTGGCTGCCAGCATTCCGCCTGCATTGTCTGGCGAATGGCGATATAATAGGAACGTTGGCCCGCGAATACACGCGTTTTGAGCGCCGGTTGACAATTCACATATTCGATTCGATTTGCCCGCAGCGCGCGCTCGATAAGATTCTGCGTATCCGGCGCTGCTGATTGGCGCGCGACAAGATGGGACGTGACAGATGATTGAAGATATTCTTCAAGAAGCGGACGGCAAAATGAAATCGACCTTGTCGGTCTTTCGCGATGAGTTGAGCAGAATGCGCAGCGGGCGGGCCAGCACGGCTCTGGTCGACCGCATGACGGTCGAATATTACGGGCAGGACACTGAGCTGCGGCAGTTGGCGAGCATTTCGACGCCCGAGGCGATGCAAATCCTGATTCGCCCCTATGACAAGGGGGCGATTCGTAATATCGAGCGGGCGATTCAGATGTCGGATATCGGCGTCAATCCCAATGTCGACGGCGAGAATATCCGGCTGAATATGCCGGCGCTGACCCGCGAGCGGCGGCTTGAGTTGGTCAAATTCCTCAACCGGCGCATGGAAGAAAATCGCGTCGCCATCCGCAATATCCGCCGCTCTGCCAACAGTGATTTGCAGGAATTCGAAAAGGAGAAGCTGATCTCCGAAGATGACCGCAAACGCGGCGAGGCCGAAGTGCAGAAGTTGACCGACAAGTACGTCGGCCAGATTGGCGATTTGGGCGATAGCAAGGAAAAAGAGATTTTGGAGGTATAGCGCCTGCCTAAGGAGCTTGGGGCGCGCCCGTGTAAAATAACATCGTCATAACAGAGGAAAGTCACAGCGGAAATCAATTATGGCGCTCATGGCAAAAACGAACGGACGGAAGCAGACAGATCTGCCGCCGCTGGAAAAAGTGCCGACTCACGTCGCCATCATCATGGACGGCAACGGGCGTTGGGCGCGCCAGCGTGGCTTGCCTCGCTCTGAGGGGCACCGCCAAGGCACAGAGAATCTGCGGCGCATCATCCGGGCCGCGGTCGAATTCGGCGTATCGATCATGACGATCTACGCATTTTCGACCGAGAATTGGTCGCGGCCGCGGCGAGAAGTTATGCTTTTGATGCGCATCCTGGAGATGGTCATCGACCGCGAATTAAAGGAGCTGCATCGCGAGGGCGTGCAAATCCGCCATATCGGCGAGCTGAACGGTATCGAGAGCCGGCTGGCGCGTAAAGTGGTGGAAGCCTGCCAATTTACCCGCGACAATCAGCGCCTGATACTGAATGTCGCCTTTAACTATGGCGGACGTGACGAAATCGTGCACGCCGTCCAAAATATCGTGCGCGATGGCATTCCCGCTGAGGCCATCACCGAAGACACCATCAGCGATTATATCTACACCAGCGACCTGCCCGACCCGGATCTGATCATCCGCACCAGCGGCGAATTTCGCCTGAGCAACTTCCTGATTTGGCAGGGCGCCTACAGCGAAATCTATACCACCGAGACCTATTGGCCGGCCTTCGACCGGCGGGAATTCTACCGCGCGCTGGAAGCATACGGCAGTCGCCGCCGGCGCTTTGGCAAAACCGACGACCAGATTGACGCGGAATTTCGTCGCCGCGATCCAGTGAAAGCAAATCCATTTTGATGCGGACTAAACGTCTTGGTCGTACGGGCTTGCAATTGCCCATCGTCGGCATCGGCACCGCCTTTGTTGGCATACCGACCCAAAACCAGACCGTCGGCGAATACGAAGGCGCGCCCAGCCCCATCGACCGCGAACTCGGCGTCGAGACCCTGGTGACGGCGATTGACGCGGGCTGTACCTACTTTGATACAGCCGCGCTTTATGGTCGCAGCTTCAGCGAAGCCATGATCGGCGAAGCGCTGCGCCAGCGGCCGGAGGCCAAAGACAAGATAATCATCACTACCAAAGCCGGGCGCAGCCACGCGGGCTACGACTACAGCTTTGACGGCATCGCGCGCAGTGTTCACGGCAGCCTGGAACGCCTGGGGCTGGACCGCGTCGATATCGTCTACATTCATGACGCCATGGGGCAGCCGATGGAGCGTGTGCTGGCGGATGACGGCGCACTGGGCGCCTTGCGGCATTTGCAGCGGCAAGGGCTCTTCTCCCATATCGGCACGGCATCCAACGACCCTAGGACCAACCTGGGTTATATCAAAACCGGCGAGTTCGACGCCGCTGTCATCGCCGATTCCTGGAGCTTGATCAATCGCATCGCCGAGCGGGAAATCTTCGCGGCAGCGGCCCAACACGATGTCGGCTTGGTAGCGGCGACTCCGCTCGAGCGCGGCTTACTTGTGACCGGGCCCCGCGGTGACGCCAAATACCTCAATCGCGTCTTCAGCCAGGAATGCCTCGACCATGTTCGCCAGATACAGGGGCTTTGCGCCGACTACGACCTGCCCATGCTGGCGGTCGCGCTACAGTGGAGCGCGCGGCATCCTCAAATTACTTCGACCATCCCCGGGGCGCGTGTGCCGCAGGAAGCCCGCTCCAGCCTGGCGGCCGCGCAGCTGGACATCCCCGAAGCCTTCTGGGCGCAGCTGGCTCCGCTTGTCCAACACTTCGACACGGCCATCAGCGTCTAGTTCGATTCGCCTGAGGCTAGCGCCGCGCTTTCCAACTCGCCTGCCCGGCGGATGTCCGCCCAGCCCATCCCTTGCCGCGCCAGGAAAATGAATCCGGCCACGGTCACTGGCAGCCAGATGACCAAGTGCGTCACCACGGCGTAGGCGGTGGCTTGGGCTGTGTCCACGCCCAGGGCAGTCAAGATGGTGATGATGAAGAACTCATAAACGCCGACTTGCCCAGGCGACGCTGGAATTATCCCAGCCAGGTTGACCGCGCCAACCATCAGCAGGGCGACGGTGTAATCCAATTCCAGGGCAAAGGCGCGCAGAATCAGCCAATATACGCCGGCTTCCAAGCCCCATGTCAGGAAAGAAACCAACAGCGCGCCCAGGAAATGGCGAGGGCTGCGCAAGCCTTCCAACCCCGCCAGGATGTCTTCGCTCAGCCGCAGCGCCGTTTCCGCTAGAGCTCGCGGCAAGATCCGGCTCGCTTGCTGCGCTATCCGCCGCAGCAATGTCGGCTTGGCTGTTACGACCAGCGCGGCTAAGACAGCCAAGCCGACCAGCGGCATCACCAGCTTGAGAATCGCGTCGAGCGCCGGCGCCTCCAGGTCAATGCCAGCCAGCCCAAGAAAAATAAATACAATCATGGTTGTACCGTTAAAGAGATGCTCAACGGCGATGATGGTGGTGGCGCTCAGCAGCGCGACTTGGTGCTTGCGGCGCAGCAATACGATGCGCAGTCCATCGCCTGCCCTAAGCGGATAGACATTGTTGCCCATATACCCGATGGCGACTAACTGGAAGAGCGCTGCCAGGCTTACGTGTTTGACCGAGTGAAGCAAGATTTGCCAACGCCAGGCGATGACTGCCACCGCCAGGAAATAGACCAGCGTCGCCGCGGCCAGGATGGGCAGGTTAATGTCGCTGAGACTGCTCCAGAACTGCTCGGGCTGCAAGCCGCGAAAAGCCAGGAAAAGAAAGCCGGCGCTGATGATCATGCCGGCGAGAAAACCGAGCCGTCGCTTGTCCACTGGTTTCAAACCCTTATCGCTGAGCGTGATGGCGGTAATCGCCGCAAGCATACACCAAGTTTAGCAATAGCCAATACGCGGCAATGGCGCGACAGAGCAATCGCATAATAATTTTTCACCACAGAGAACACAGAGGGCACAGAGATTAAGGAGTTTAGATGACAATTCTACTAAATCTGCGGCCTAGAATAGGCAACTGTCACTAACGAACTGTGATTTGTCACCATAATTCACAGCTAAAACAAAACATGAACACATATATGTTGTTTTTCTCTGTGCTCTTTGCAGCCTCTGTAGTTGATTATCAGCTTAGATTCCCACCTTTTCAGCCGCTATCATTTTAATGTGATTGCCCTGCATTGTGGCCAATTACGACGAGCTAATTCAGAGGGCGAGCAGAGCGTCAAAGGACCCCAGCTCCAGCGCGACTTTGGGTTCGACATAGTCTAGGCCAAAGGTATCGGCCACGGCGGGATGCGTACATCGCCCGGCATAGGTGTTGAGGCCCTTCAGCAATGCCGGGTTGCAGGCGAGCGCCCGTGACGGGCCCATGTCTGCGATCTGCAGGGCATAGGGCAGGGTGGCGTTGGCCAGAGCCAGGCTGGATGTGCGCGGTACGGCGCCCGGCATATTGGCCACGCCGTAATGCAGCACGCCATCAATGACGAAGGTTGGGTCGCTGTGCGTGGTGGGCCGGGTACTCTCCACGCAGCCGCCCTGGTCAACGGCGACATCGACGATGATGCTGCCCTGCGGCATAGTTGGCAGCATGTCGCGCGTCACTAGCATCGGCGCGCGGGCGCCCGCGATCAAGACCGAACCAATCAAGGCGTCGGCGGTCTGAATCGCGCGGCCGATATTGACCCAATTGGAATACAGCGTGCTTAGATTGCCGTGCAGCGCGTCATCCAGGTAGCGCAGCCGATCCAGATTTATGTCGAGCAGCGTAACGCGCGCGCCCATTCCCAGCGCGATCTTGGCCGCGTTGGCGCCGACCGTGCCCGCGCCCAGAATGACGACATGCGCCGCGGCAACGCCTGGCACGCCGCCCATCAAGACACCGCGACCGCCCTTGTGCCGCTCCAGGTAATGCGACACGACCTGGGCGGCCATGCGCCCGGCCACCTCGCTCATAGGCTCAAGCAAGGGCAGGCGCCCGGCGCTGTCCTCGACCGTCTCATAGGCGATACCGGTCACGCCGGCTGCCAAGAGGGCGTCGGTAAGCTGCGCTTCCGCTGCCAGATGCAAGTAGGTAAAGAGCGTCATGTCCGCGTGCAGATAGCCCAATTCACTGCCCTGCGGCTCCTTGACTTTTAATACCATGTCCGCTCGCGACCAAACTTCAGCAGCCGATACCAGCATTTCCGCGCCCGATTCGTGATATTCCCGGTCGCTGAATCCGCTGCCTTCGCCCGCGCCACACTGTACAAGAACCGAATGCCCGCGCCTGGCGAACTCTCTTACACCCGAAGGCGGCAGCGCTACCCGGTGCTCGTCAACCTTGGTTTCCGTTGGGATGCCGATAATCATCGAAATTCTCCTACTGTATTCCACCTATATTGTACACCATGTAGGAAAATATCTGAGAAATTCGTACAGATTGCCCAAGTATTGTCTTGTCGGGTCAGCTCATACGTTAAAGGACGTGGATACGAGTGGGAATCGGGCTGGGTCAACAGCCTATAAGGCTTGGCCGCTACTGTGACTCAGCTGCCGCTCGCTCGGCTTAGGCGAATACTCGACATCTTTGCCACCGAGTACACCGAGTTTGAAAGAGTACACAGAGGAAAGGCATCATTCTTAGTCCACAGACATAATCGGCGAACCTGTGGATCATCCGTTACTCGACCAACCGCAATATTTCCCGGAACCTCTCTGTGCCCTTGGTGGCAAAAGTGTCGTGAATCCCAAATTACGCGGTACCCACCCAACAAAGCGTATCGTCAAAGGAATAAGTAGTAGCGGAAAAGCCTTATAGATGCAGCGGATTGCGGCCCGCGAACGGGCTTCTGCTGTCGGTAGCGATTGGAAATGGCTGGCGGGGGCGGCTTGGTTCAGATGACGAAATGCTCGTATTCGTTGTCGGCCGGGATGCCCCAAACCGACCAGAAATCTCCGCTGGTAGGGCTCATGATGGCGGCGCCGCAGCTTTCCACGTGCATCGGCGGCGCTGGGCGTGTGCAAATGGCCACATCGTCGCGCGTCAAAGCCATCAGATCGTCGACGGTGACCGCATCGTTCGCCAGCAGCTCGCGGGCGCGGCGCAAGCGATTCTCGGAGCTCATTCGCGACTCCGGCGGTCGCTCTCGCGCTACATCCAGATTCTGCTGAATCAGGCAGTGATTGGTATGCGTAATCGTCTCGTCAGCCAGCTTGATAACATGCTGCGAAGTGGACATCGCCTCGACTTCGTAGCCCTGGCCCTGCTTGTCCATCAGCAGGTAATTGTGCGCGCCGGCCAGCTTGGCGCCGGTCAGGCATTCCAGCGCGCTTTCAATATCCCTCTGCTGCAAGATTTTGCGCGCGACAAAGGGCCAGGTCACGCCAATTTGGCCATCGCTGGCCATAAGATTGTTGATGCCGACGCAGATGCCCTCGCTGTTCATGCCGATCATGCCCACGCAGCCGGTGATGGTGAAGGTCAGAAACTCGGGCGCGTCGTCCGGTTGACCGTGAATCAGAATGACGTAAGGCGTGGCCGTGGCGTGCATATCCCAGGTTTGCCCCAGGAAGGCTTGCCCGCTGGCGCTGCGACTTTCCGGCACCATAAAAGCCGTGCAATTGTCAGCGACCAGAGGCGGCGCGAATGCCGCTTCAGCTTCAGCGCCCAGGTTATAGACCACATCAATGAAATCGGTGAAGCCGTTGTTGATGACCAGCTCGGCCAGGCTCAAGCCGGTTGCTTCCGCCATGCCATTTAGCTCTTGCATCAGGTCGGGCGCGTAGGCTTGGTGCTCGGCGACGCAGGCTTCGGCGAGGTCAATCACGGCGGCGCGCGACAGGCTGTGTCCGGTCCAATCAGCGCTCTGGCTGAGGCGGACGCGCTCCTCGGTGAACATGTGGATTTCATCGCGGAAGCGGGCACCGTGCGCGTAACCCATGTCGTAGGGCGTACCGGCGAGTTTGATGACGCGGATTCGGTTCATTCTCGAGTACCCTTTGCGTATCGACTGAATTTACTATACCTGTAGTTTAACGGACTTGCGACAAGTACTGTCCGTGAATGCTTAGCAGTGCCCTTAATGGACGAAGTAACAGAATAAATCGGAAATGAAATTGTGCAAAATGTACAATATAAGTCTATTTTCCAAGTATTCTTGCTATCATAAATTATGAAGACAAACGCGGCCAGAAAGGAGGCTGTCGAAATAGCTCATTAATCATGGACGTAGAATGCGGCTCGACATGAATGGGACAGGGTCCCTGTGGTTTCTCGACATTCATATCAGTACTCAGTCGATCAACCTAACATGTTCCAAGAGCGCCTAAGGAGTGTCAAGTGCCTGATTTGTACGCTTCTGAGCTAACGATTATAGCGATTATTGTACTTCTCGTTACAGTATTCTGGCTGATAACGAAACGGCGATAATCGCCTAAGCATCCAGCGGGGCTGGCACAGTCGGGTTGCGCTGAAATTATGCAATCCCGGGCGAAATACACAGCACAGCTAAAAGTGGCGCGAAGGACGTTACTTCGCGTCATTTCTTTTCTGTTACAGCAAACCACACACTTAGAAAGTGTGAGCCTGCCCAGTCTATAGAATGTCGCTTTAATCAGAAATGTCGGCAGCAACAGCAAAGCTTTTCTAACGTTGCCAACTACATCTTGTCCATTTCGGCGCGGACGGTATCAAGCAAGTTTTCCGCGCGTATCTGCGCCAGCGTGTAACAGGGTCCGCCGAGCTGGTCAGCCAGGCGCTGCGCCAAGCCTTGGTCAAAAGCGACATGCTCCATATTTATCGTAACCGTGCGTATATCGGCTTCGTGGATGCGGCGGGCGATGGAATGCGCCTCGTCTTGCGGCGAAATCGAGTCGCTGATGGACACATTGCCGGCGCCGTCAGTCAGCAGAATCATCATCGGCATCACATCCGGGTTCAAGTTTTTCTCGCGCATGACAGACTCATAAGTCATCAGCAAGCCGGCGGACAGCGGCGTCTTGCCGCCCACCGGGATATCCGACATGGCTTGCTTGGCCAAGACCACCGAGTTGGTCGGCGGCAGCACCAGCGAGGCGCGGTCTTTCTGAAACACCACCAAACCCACGCGGTCGCGCCGCTGATAAGCATCGGTCAGCAGCGACATGATGGCGCCTTTGGTGGCTTGCATGCGCTCCGAGACCGCCATGCTCCAGGAGGCGTCCACGGTAAACATGATTAAGTTGCTGGCTTTGCGCACGCGGACTTTCTCTTGCAGGTCGGTCTTGCGCAGGGCGTAAGCCATGCCGGTTTCTTGCTTCTGCTCGCCGCGTTCAACTTGAAACGGCGCCGCGGCGCGCAAGGTGGCGTCGAAGGCAATATCGCGCGGCTTGTCGCCGGCTTGTTTGGCGCGCACGTAGCGCCCGCGTTTGCGATCGGTTCTAGTGGTCGAGCGGCGGCCGGATTGCCGTCGCGTCATGCGGTCAAGCTGGGTATTGAGCTTGCGCGTCTCGAACTCGGCTTTGGATTCGATCTGCTGCCCGCCTTCCCACCAGCGGGCGTCCGATGTGGGGAAGACATCCTGCGGGGCGGCTTCGGTTTGGCCTAACTCTTGTTCCTGCGGCTCGCCTTCGCCGCTTACAGACTCACTTTTTTTTTAGTCTGCGCTGCTTGCTCGTCGCTGTTTTCGCTGAATTCGCCTTCTTCTTCGCCCTCGCCGATTTCCTGGCGTTTCTCGTCAACGGCGGATTCCACAGCGTTGAGATCGGCCTGGGCGTCGCTGAAGGGGCCCCGTTTCAGACGATGCGGAATCGTCAGCCGGATGGCGATGGTGATGTCGCGGTCGTTGATGGCGGTCCGGCTTTCAAAGGCGGCATGGGCGCGCGCCGCTTTGAGTATCACCAGGTCGGCGCGGTGGCCGTCGATGCGCAAGTCGCTGGTGATGCTGGCGATGACGCGCAGGTCATGCGTCGTATGTGTGACCTGGTCGATGATTTCGCGGGCGGCGGCGATGCGCTCAGACAGCTGCTCGTCAACCGGCTGCCACGCGTCTTTGAAGCCCAGCGGGTCATTCTCGTAGGCAATATGCCGTTCGAGAATCTCGATGCGATCGGCCGCGTCTTTGATGCCGGTAACATCCACCGAAAGCGCGAAGCGGTCCAAAAGCTGCGGGCGCAAATCGCCTTCTTCCGGGTTCATCGTGCCTACCAGGATGAAGCGCGCCGGATGGCTGAAACTGATGCCTTCGCGCTCGACGATATTGACGCCCATAGCAGCGCTGTCCAGCAGCAGGTCGACGATATGGTCATCCAGCAGGTTGATCTCGTCCACGTAAAGAATGCCGCGGTTGGCATTGGCCAGGACGCCGGTGTCAAAATGACGCTCGCCAAATTGGATGGCTTTCTCGATATCCAAGGTGCCAACCACGCGGTCTTCGGTCGCGCTGACCGGCAAATCAATGAAGCTGATGCGCCGCTGTGTCATCGGGATTTCGCTACAGTCCGCGTATTTCTGCCGCGCAAAATCCGACCAGGATTCGGGCCGCGCCGGGTCATCGCTAAAAGGCGAGTCGGTGATGACGCTAATCTCCGGCAGCAGCGCAGCCAAGGCGCGCGCAGCGGTCGACTTGCCGGTGCCGCGCTCGCCACGGATCAATACGCCGCCGATGCGCATGTCGATGGCATTCAGTATCAGCGCAAGTTTCATCATCTCTTGGCCGACGATTGCGGTGAAGGGATAGACGGGCGGTCTGTTGCTCATGAAGTTTCCGTTTTCCTGCCGATTCGATTCAACTGAATTTTCGATTATACGCGAGCGGATTTGGGCTGACAATTGCCAGCTTGGGCTGCTCAAGGCAATCGCTTCAAAATGAATCTGAGATCCAGGAACCTTATAACGAACTCAAATTTAACCACAGAGACACAGAGAGCACAGAGAATAGTCTATCATTTATTGGTATTGTAAAATTGCACTTCAATTTTGAACCCTATTTTATGAAACCTGCCGAAGCCTGTAGAAAAATGTAGGGGCGAGCCACCGGCTCACCCTGACGCAAGCAGCAAAGGATTTCATTATTTGTGAGCCAAGTCGTGACTTGCGGGCGACTGTGATGATAATAATTTGATGCGATTTCCCTTTGGCCCGCCACATCGTCTCTGTGGAGTGGGACGCTTCTCCCATAGCCGAAAATGGCTAAGAATCAATGTCGGCAGCGGTGTCAGAATTTGACCTGGAAGTTGGCGCGGCCGCGGGCGTCGGCGAGTCGGTGGCTGTTGATAATTGCGGCGCGTTGTCTATCACCGCCAGCGCGCTGATGTCGAAGCCGCGGCACTCAAAGCTGCTGCGGATTCCCCAGCCGCTCCTGCCGCTGGCTAGCTCAACCTGAAGCCAAGTCCCGTCTTGCACACGCCCGCGCGCCAGAACCGGCACATTTTCCACCGCGAGTCTGATTTGCTGGAAGCCCTTGCCGGGCCCAGCGTAGAGGAGCGCATCGTGCAGCGGAATGCATTCCGGCGCTTTCACGGCGATGGTGACGCTGCGCTCGACGACTGTTCCGTTCTCGTCCTCGGCCGCCAATTTAATCACAACGTCCTCGTCCGGCGCGCCACGCAGCTCGATTTCGCCGCGCGCTGCCGTAGCGGCGGATTCGCGTATCGTCTCGAAACCAAGCGGGCGCGTGATGTCCAGCGCGACGGCGCCCGTGACTTCCCAACGAACGACCAACGACTCAGTCACCCGCCGCAGCATGGCTGTCTTGCTTGCTGAAAAATCGGCGATGACTACCGGCTCATAAATGTCGAGTTGGCGCGTCGATATGACCTTCTTATCGTCTTGTAGCGCGATCAGGGCGATTTCGACCGGGTCGGCGTAATCGCTGGTATCCAACGCGAAGGCGTCGGCGCTGTTGGGCAAGTCGGCTACTTGCGCGCGATCTACCTCAATCACAAAGCGCTGGGCGTTGGCCGCCTCCCATTCGAGCTGGACCGGCGTCCCTTGCGCGACTTGCGCATGAGAAAGCTCCATGTTCATAATCTCGGGTTCAGGCGCCTGGATTAAGACGGCGGCCGCGCCCAACAGAATGGTGATAATCGCGACCGCAACCATGGCAGCGTTGCGATAGCTCCAGTGCGGCTGTACGCGTACTCGCGCCGGCGCCGCTACGGAAAAGGCGCTTGGGTCCTGCGAGCGGGCGATTAGCGCAAAGGGAACCTCGACCGGCTTGCCGATCAACGCGCGTCGCCGCGCCCGTACCACAGCGCTGACCCGGCGGCGGCCGCCCGCTGGCAGCTCAACCTGGTCTTGCGCTAGCTCGGCAGCAAGCAGCGCCTGCGGATCGCGAATGGCCAAAGCAAGTTGCAGCGGTTCGTTGCCTTGGTTGAGCAGGTAGAGCTTAAAGGGCTGGCCGTCTTCGCACAGGTCGGGCGCGAGGTTCAGGCTCAGCCCGCCATAGCCGCCTAGCTTGATTGTCGCCACCAGCCGCAGGACATGGTCGACATCGCCCTGGCGCGTGACAGTGAGCACCAGCGGATAGTCGCCGGGCGGCATATCGCTGCGCCGCGCCGGCTTGATCAGGAACTGAAGTTGGGTCGCCTCATTTGCCGGCAGCCAAAACGCCAAACTGGCCGGCTTGACCCAGTCATCGGGCAATCCCGACGTCTTAACGCGGTACTTTGCCTCGCCGCGGCTGCGATTCGTCACCTCCAGCGATACGGTGACGCTTGACGCCGGGAACACGCTGTAGTCGCCGCGCTCCAGGCTGGCGCGGAAGTCAACCCCGCTGGGCTGGGTGTGCTCGCCCAGCGCCGGCATGGCGACCGTGGGGCTGTCGCTGCGCTGATAATACGCTAGCCGCAGCGCGCCAACGCGAATGTCCTCGACAGCGCGCAGCCTCCGCGGCCGGTCCGCTTGCAGGCGCTGGCCCGATAGGAATGTGCCGGATGCCGAGCCGAGGTCGGTAATGCGTACCGCATCAGCCTTGGCTTCTATCTGAAAGTGACTGGCTGCGACAGCGTCATCGTCGAGTCGGATGGCATTGCCGCCCGCGCGGCCCACGGTTACGAAATCGCCCTCCAATCGGTGGCTTTCCGTGTGCCCGTCGGGGAAAAGGACGTCCAATCGTCCAAAAACTGCCATCGTGTGACTGACTCGCGTATGGATTCTGAGTTCAATGGTATAGCTTATTCTAGCAATGCGGTAGCCAGCCGGATAGCGCGGCGGGCGCAACATGAGGCAAGCGTCGCCTTGATTCGACCGTCGCGCTGGTGTACCGTTCCCCAGGCAGCGCTGGACCAGGATCGGTGAATGAAGCGACAAACCATCGTCTGTGTAACGCCCAACGCGGCTCTGGACCGCACCTTGGTCGTCCCCGATTTCGCCATCGGCCATATTTCGCGCATCCCCAATGCCATCGCGGTACCTGGCGGCAAGGGGCTCAACGTTTTGCGCGCCGTGCGCATCCTGGGCGGGGGGCCGCTGGCGATGGGGCTGCTGGGCGGCTACACCGGCGAGACTGTCGCGGCTATGGTGGAAGCCGACGGCTATCCGGCGCAATGGACCACCTTCGCCGGCGAGACGCGCACCTGCACCATCATCGCGGCGGGCGGCACATCCACCGTCATCAATGAATCGGGCCGGATTCGCCTTGGAGACTGGACGGCGCTGGCGGAGGACATTAGTCGCATTGCCGCTCGCGACGATGTTTATGCGATCTGTCTCTGCGGCAGCCTGCCCGACGGCGCCCCGCCCGAGGCTCCGGCTGATCTGATTGCCAGCATCAAAGGCACAGGCGTTCAACTCTGGGTGGATAGCAGCAAGACAGCGCTGAGAAACGCGATAGCCGCCAAACCCTACGCCATCAAGGTGAATCAGGCCGAGCTCGCCGAAGCTCTGGGCGTGTCGCTGGCGGCGCGGGCAGACCTGGTGGCGCGGGCGCGCAGCCTGGTCGACGAGGGCATACAGATTGTGGTCGTTTCGCTGGGGGCGGCCGGCGCGCTCCTGATTGCTGACGGGCTGGCTCTGCAGGCGACGCCACCGCCGATTCAGCCGGTTGACCCGATCGCCAGCGGTGATTGCTTGCACGCTGGGCTGGTCACCGCGCTGGCGGACGGGGAGGGCCTGGCGGAAGCCTTGCGGCGCGGTGTCGCGGCGGGTACGGTCAACGCGCTTTATGCCGGCGGCGCGCAGTTCACCTACGCTCATTTTCTTGAGATTCTGAGTGAGACGCGCGTAGAAATCATCAGCGACTGAGCGCGCGGGATTTTGCGACATTTTACAAATTGTTAAAGATTTCCATATGGACATCGCCAGCGCAATTTCTATTATTTTGGCGCATAAATCGCGCGGAGCGGATTTCCGGGCCCAGGGCTCATTAGCGCCAAGCCACAGGGACAATTGACGAGGAGAAAGGAGCACGCCCTTGATACATGCGCAGAACATCACCAAGAGTTATGGCAGCATTGAAGCGCTGCGCGGCGTCAGCTTTGATATCCAGCCCGGCGAAATCGTCGGTCTGCTGGGTCCAAACGGCGCCGGCAAGTCCACAGCCATCAAGATCATCACCGGTTTCTTGCATCCCGACGAAGGACTGGTCGAGGTTGACGGCTTGAATGTCTTGAGCGACTTGCACGCGGTTCAAGCCAAAATCGGCTATTTGTCCGAAAATACGCCGCTCTATCCCGAGCTGTCGGTCCAGGCTTACCTGGCGATGATCGCCGACTTGCGCGCTGTTCCCTCGTCTGATTTCACGCGCTTGCTTTCGGACGCCATCTATGGAACTGGACTGCAAGCCTACCTGACGCGGTCGATCGCCTCGCTCAGCAAGGGGCTGCGGCAACGCCTGGGCTTGGCGCAAGCGATTTTGCATAAGCCGCAATTTCTGATATTGGACGAGCCGACTGTCGGCTTGGATCCCACACAAATCGTCGAGATCCGCGCCCTGATAAAAGCGCTCGCCCAGGACAGCACGATTCTCTTTTCATCGCATATCTTGTCCGAGGTCGAGGCGATCTGCGACCGCGTGATTGTCATTATCAACGGCGAGGTCAAAGCCGACCAGAGCCTGCGCGAGCTCAGCATGAGTAATAACGCCACGCTCGTCTTGCAGCGGGACAGCGCCGATGTCGCGGGGTCGCTGGGCGCGCTGGAGGGCGTCTCGTCTATTCAGCAGATGCGCTCCCTGGATGATTATCCCGCCTATCGCATTGATGGCACGGCCGACATCACGCCGCAGATTTACGCCCTGGCGCGCGACCGTGACTGGCCCCTGCGCGAATTGCGCCGCGACACGGTCACGCTCGAAACCTTCTTCAATCAACTGGCGACCACGGCCTAGGAGCGACGCATGAAGAAGATACTCTCCATAACCGGCAAGGAATTGAAACTCTATTTCGGCTCGCCCATGGCGCTGATTTTCGTCGGCGTATTTCTGGTGCTGACGCTATTCGTATTTTTCTGGGTGGATTCCTTCTTCGCCCGCGGCATCGCCGATGTGCGCGCGCTCTTCGCCTGGATGCCCATCCTAATGATCTTCCTGGTTTCCGCGCTGACGATGCACCAGTGGAGCCGCGAAGAAGAAAGCGGCAACCTGCAAGTGCTGTTGACCATGCCGGTGCGGCTTTTCGAGCTAGTCGCCGGCAAGTTCTTCTCGGCGCTGGCGCTGGTCGCTGTGGCGCTGGCATTGACGTTATTCCTGCCCATCACCGTTTCCTCCCTGGGCAATCTGGATTGGGGTCCCGTCATCGGCGGCTATCTGGCAGCGCTGCTGCTAGCCTCCAGTTATATCGCCATCGGCTTATTCCTGTCTTCGCGAACGAACAATCAACTGGTTGCGCTGATTGGCACGGCCTTCGTCTGCGGCTTGTTTCAAGCTATCGGCTCGCCCGTAGTTACCGATTTATTCGGCGCCACCACCGGCGACTTCCTGCGGCAATTCGGGACCGGCAGCCGCTTCGAAAGCATCGAGCGCGGCGTGGTCGACTTCCGCGATCTGATCTATTACACCTCGCTGACGCTCTTTTTCCTGGCGCTGAATATCGTATCCCTCGATAGCAAGCGCTGGAGCAAAGGCGCCCATCTGCGCTCGCATCGGCTGAACGGACGCCTCAGCCTGGCTCTGGTCGGCTTGAATCTGCTGGCGCTGAATCTGCTGCTGGCGCCGGTCAGCGCCGCGCGGCTGGACTTGACGCAGTACAAGGAATACAGCTTGTCCGATGTGACCAGGAACTTACTGGCTGATCTAGGCGAGCCGCTGCTGATACGCGGTTACTTCAGCGAGGACAGCCATCCCGCCTTGGCGCCGCTGGTTCCGCGCATCAAAGACACTTTGCGCGAATATCAGCTGGCGGCGGATGGCAGGCTGGCGCTGGAATTCGTCGATCCCCTGACCGACCCGGAAATGGAGCGCGAAGCCAATCAAATCCATGGCATCCGTCCCTCGCCCCTGCAAGTGACCGATCGCGGCGGCGTATCCCTGGTCAACGTATACTTTGATCTGCTGATTGCCTATGGCGACCAGACCGCCAGCCTGAACTTCTCCGAACTGATTGACGTGGTCGATACCCCGCTCGGCGTCGAGGTGCGGCTGAGCAACCTGGAATACGACCTGACCAGCGCCATCCAGCGGGTTGTCTACGGCTTCCAAAGCCTGGAGGCAATCCTGGCCGCGTTGGATCAGCCGGCCCAGTTGACGCTCTATCGATCTGCGGCGACCATGCCGGAGTGGATGGCCGAGGTGAGCCAGACGATAGTTGACGTTGCGCAAGAGATCGCGGACGCCAATCCGGACAAAGCCTCCTTCGCCCTGGTTGATATGTCCGCGGGGGACGTCGCCATCACCGAGCAAGAGCTTCTGGAACGCTATCAGATACAGCCGGTGGCCACCAGCTTTTTCGCTACCGAGACCTTCTACCTGCATCTGGTGATTGAAGCCGGCAAAGACATCCAAGTGATTTATCCCAGCGGCGAGTTGAGCCAGGCCGAGATCCGCAGCGCCATAGAGTCATCGTTGAAACGGTCTTCAAGCGGCTTCCTGAAAGTGGTCGGCTTGTGGACGCCGCCACCAGCCGGCGCCGATCAATTCGGCAGGCAAATGCCCAGCCTGCAGCAATACAGCATCCTGGAAGACTCGCTGCGCGAAAACTACGAACTGCGCCGCGTCACGCTGGAAGAAGGGCAGCTCGCTACTGATATCGATGTCTTGATTCTGCTGGCGCCGCATGGCTTGACCGACATTCAGCGCTACGCCCTGGATCAATACATCATGCGGGGCGGCTCGGTAATTGCCGCCGCCGGCCACTACAGGCTGGGCATCGATCCCTACCTGGGCACGCTGCAGCTGGACGCCAACGAAAACGGCATAGCAGAAATGCTAGCCAGTTACGGCATCCTAGTCGGCGATTCGGTGGTCATGGACCTGCAAAATGCGCCCTTTCCCGTGCAGGTTCAGCGCGATGTGGGCGACATGGTCGTTTCGGAAATCCAGGCGATAAATTATCCCTTCTTCGCCGATGTTCGCGCCGACAAGCTCGACCCCGACAATCCCGTGGTCAACAGCTTGCAACTGCTGACGATGAGTTGGGCGTCGCCGGTTACGGTGGATGAGACGCTGCTGCCGGGCGCGCAAGTCTCCACCTTGATCCGCTCTAGCGACAATGCTTGGGAGACGACCAATACCAATCCTGAGCCGGATTTGCAGACCTATCCCGACTTCGGCTTCCCCATCGGCGACCCATTGGAGTCGCTTCCCTTGGCGGTAGCCGTTGAAGCCGCATTCGAAAGTTACTTCCGCGACAAACCGGCGCCATTTGAAACCGCCGAAGCTGCTGAAGCCGGCCAGCCCGCCGCGGGTGCTGAGCAGCTGGCTGCTGAGCCTATTGGGCTGATTGAGCGCTCGCCCGACAACACGCGCATCATCGTGCTGGGCAGCGCCGAATTCGTGAATGACACCGTCTATCAGATTTCGGCCAGCTTCGGCGGCGACCGCTTCTTGAGCAATCTGCAACTGATCGCCAACGCTATTGACTGGTTCACCGAAGACGTCTCGCTGGCGTCGATTCGCAGCCGCGGCAGCAGCGCGCGCATCCTGCCGCCCATTCATGAATCCGCGCAGAATCAGTGGGTGCTGATCAACTATGCCGTGGCCATTATCGGCTTGATTCTTATCGGCGTTATCTGGCAGATGCAGCGCCGCGCCGAGCAGCCGATGCAGTTGATTCCGCCGCCGGGCGCGGCCACAGCGTTATCCCCGGACGAAACAGTTTCTAGCGATGAGCCAGCCGACTCCGGCAAAGGAGGCGCCTGATGTTGAACCGAAGTAATCTTTTCCTCGCCGCGCTTCTTGTTGTTCAGGCTCTACTGCTGGCTGTTTCCGTGCTTACGACGACCGGAACGGCAACGCGCTCGGTGGCGCCGATCCTGGCCGACATCGCCAGCGCAGAAGGTGACCGCTTGATCATCGCCGACAATCTGGAAAACGAAATGACCTTCGCCCGCGGCGACGCCGGCTGGGTGCTGCCCGATGCCGATGACTTCCCTCTCGACAGCGCCAAGATCGACGAAACGCTGGCAAAGCTGGCTGCTATGGACACGCGGCGACTGGTCGCCACCAACCCGGCTAACTTCGCCCGCCTCGAAGTCAAAGATGATGACTTCCGGCGCAGAATCACGCTTCAGGTCGGCGAGGAAAGCACCGTGCTCTACCTGGGCGGCAGCGGCGGCGCCAGCACCGTATATGTCCGCCGCGCCGATGAAAACGCGGTCTACCTGGGAACAGGCCTCAGCTCCTGGGAATTGTCGACCCAAGTCTCCACCTGGCTGGATGCGAATTATGTCAACATCCCCAGCGACGATGTGCTGGAGATCACCGTGCAACGAGAAGACGGCCAGTTCACCTTCTTGCGCGATGGCGAAAATTGGACCTACGCCGGCTTGAGCGAGGGCGAAATCTTCGAAGACACCCGCATGCCGCTCATCCTGCGCAACGCCGCGACCATCCGCATGCAGGCGCCCTTGGGGCTGGAAGCGCTTGAGGAATACGGTCTGGATGATGCCCCGGTCGTCGTGGACGTGCGCTACCGGCAGTTGCTTGAAGACGCGGAAGCCGCTGACGACCCGACCGAGGGCGAAGCCGCGCCAGAAGCTGAAGCCTCGGCGGAACCAGCATACACAGAATCAACCTATAGGCTGACGTTTGGCGCAACCATGGACGATGGCGACATTGTCCTCAAGTCCTCAGACGCCGAGTATTATGTGCTGGCGCGTGATTCTGTGCTGAACGCCTTCACCAATATCGCGCACGACGAGCTTGTCAAGCAGCCGCAGCCCGAGATAGAAATTGAAACACAATCCGGCAGCGAGTAGGGCATCGACCTACCGCTGCTGTATACATCAGAAAAGTGGGTTGCTCCCGGTCATGGGGGCAGCCTGCGCTTGGGCGGCGCCCGCGACTATCGCCCTCGTTATCCGTGCGGGTCGCTCTTATAATGCTTGGCGAATTTAGGCGCGGCCAACACTAGCAGGGAGTTGCATGACTACTGCCTTGAGTTTTCAGCAAGTAATCCTGAAGCTGCATGAATTTTGGGCGGCGCAAGGCTGCCTGATTTGGGAACCTTATAACGTGCAGGTTGGCGCCGGCACGGGCAACCCCGCCACGACCTTGCGCGTGCTGGGCCCCGAGCCTTGGCGCGTGGCTTATGTCGAGCCGTCGGTCCGCCCCGATGACGGGCGCTTTGGCGAGAATCCCAATCGCATGCAGAAATACTACCAATATCAAGTCATCCTCAAGCCCGACCCCGGCAACCCGCAGGAGCTTTATCTGGCTTCATTGGAGGCGCTGGGCATCAAGGCGCGCGAGCACGATATCCGCTTCGTCGAGGACAACTGGGAGTCGCCGGCTTTGGGAGCCTGGGGGCTGGGCTGGGAAGTCTGGCTTGATGGGCAGGAAATCACCCAATTCACCTATTTTCAGCAAGCCGGCGGCCTGCAGCTCGATCCGGTCAGCGTAGAAATCACCTACGGCATCGAGCGCATCGTCCTGGCGCTGCAGGGCGTGGAATCAGCCTGGGATATCAGCTGGCTGCCCGGCGTCAGCTATGGCGATGTGATGTTTAACGAAGAGGTCGAACATTGCCGCTACTACTTCGATGTGGCCGATGTCGACGCCTTGCGGTCAACCTACGATACCTACGAGCGGGAATACACGCGCGCGCTGGAAGGCGACGCCTTGATCGCCGCCTATGATTACGTGCTAAAGTGCAGCCACCTGTTTAACGTGCTGGATACGCGCGGGGCTATCGGCGTCACCGAGCGCGCGACTTACTTCCGCCGCATGCGCGAAATGACGCGGGCTATCGCCAAGCAATACCTGGCGCAACGTGAGGCGCTGGGCTATCCCCTGCTGAAAATGGCGAAAACCTGGGCTGGCGCGGCTCTGCAGGCTCCGGTGGCAATGCCGCCCGCGCCGACCGCAGCCGCCGATCTGCTGCTTGAGATTGGCGTCGAAGAGATGCCGGCGGATGATGTAGACGCCGCGCTGGCGCAAGCCAAGACTGCCGCGCCGGCCCTATTCGATGAGCTGCGCTTGACCCATGCCGGGCTGGATGGTTATGCAACGCCGCGCCGGATTGTCTTGATCGCGCGCGCAGTGTCGCCACGGCAAGCGGACGAAGAATTTGTAGCCAAAGGTCCGCCGGCCGACCGCGCCTATGACGCCGATGGCAAGCCAACCAGGGCTGCTTTGGGTTTCGCGCGCGGCAAAGACGTGGATGCAGCCGATCTGAAAATCGCGCAAATGGATGGCGGAAGCTATGTCACCGCCTTGGTGCGGAACGCGGGCCAGCCCAGCACGGAAGTCTTGGCCAAGGCGCTGCCCGGTTTCATCGCCGGCATCAAATTTAGCAAATCCATGCGATGGAATAGCACAGACCAAGCTTTCTCGCGCCCCATCCGCTGGATCGCGGCGCTCTTTGGCGAGCAAGTGATTCCATTCGAATGCTCTGGCGTGGCAAGCGGAAACATCACGCGGGGATTGCGCCCCAATGGTTCGCCGGAAATTGAAGTGACTGGTCTTTCGGATTACCAAAAGCACTGCGGCAAACAGGGCATTGTGCTGGGCACAGGCGAACGAAGCGCGGCGATACGCGCACAAATAGACGCCCTGGCCGCGGCTGTCAATGCTAGGGTAGCGGACGATGATACACTGCTGCAGGAAGTGACCAATCTGGTGGAAGCGCCGACCGCCTTTCTGGGCAAATTCGACCCAGCCTATTTGGAGCTGCCGCGCGCTGTACTGGTTACGGTCATGCGCAAACATCAGCGTTACTTCGCGCTGGAGGACGCCGACGGCCGGCTGATGAACTATTTCATTGGCGTACGCAACGGCGACAGCGCCCATCTCGACAAAGTGATTCATGGCAATGAGCAAGTGCTGCGCGCCCGCTTTTCCGATGCGCGCTTCTTTTACCAGGCTGATATAAAGCAGCCGCTAAAGGACCATCTGCCGCGCCTGGACACCCTGACATTTCAAGCCGATCTGGGCTCCATGCGCGCCAAGAACGACCGCGTGGCCGCGACCATTGACGACCTGGGCGGGCTGCTGGGTTTTGACGCTGACTTTATCGCCGTCGCGCGTGAGGCGGCGCAAATCGCCAAAGCCGACCTGGCCACCAGCATGGTGGTGGAGATGACCTCGCTGCAAGGCATCATGGGCCGCGAATACGCCCAGCGCGAAGGCATTGACCCGGCGGTTGCGCAGGCGATACGCGAACACTGGCTGCCGACCGGCGCCGGCGACCGTCTGCCTGCTTCTGAGGCCGGGCGTCTGCTGGCGCTGGCCGACAAGCTGGACAGCCTGGTCGGGCTGATTGCGGTGGGTTTGGCGCCGAAATCGACCTCCGATCCATTTGGCTTGCGGCGCGCTGCCCTCGGTGTCATCCGCATTCTGGTGGATTCGGATATTTCTGTGGACTTGCGTCAACTGATTGCATCTGCCGCCGCCAGTCAACCCGTACCCGTTGACTGGCCGATCAAGCAGCAGGTCTTGGCTTTCATTGAGGGCCGCTTCGCCAGTTGGCTGGCTGAAGGCCTGGATGCCCCGCGCGATGTCATCAACGCCGTGCTGAAGGCGCAGGCTTTTAATCCCTATCGCGCGCTCCGCGGCATTAAAGAGCTTTCGCCTTGGGTTGCCCGCGAGGATTGGGATCTGATCCTCGACAGTTTCGCCCGCTGCTTCAGGATCACAAAAGCGGAGGCCGCGCTGGACCTGCGGCCTGATCTGATGGCCAAGCCCGCGGAACAGCGCCTCTACCAGGCATACCTGCGCGCTTCGGGCCAGCTCAACGATTCGCCCAATGTCGACCGTTTCCTCTCTGCCTTCGCGCCCATGGTTCCGGCAGTGACCGACTTTTTTGACAAAGTGCTGGTGCACGACCCGGATCCGGCGCTGCGGAATAACCGTATTGCGCTGCTGCAGCGCATCTGCGAATTGCAAGCGGGCATCGCGGATTTGAGCGAGCTGGAGAACTTCTAGCACCCGCGGCGTGCCTGATGCCTGCGGCGGCTGTCCGGTTCAGCGTTCGTCGGTTCAGCCGAATGAACAGGCGAGGCAGCGTTTTTCCGTCTAAAGTGTGCGCCAATTTATGGTAGACGCCGTATCTCAGCACTATAATTGAGACTGAGTCTTTTCGAGGAGCGGCACTCCGTGTCAACAACGGATGATATCAAAGCTCGCATCGACATTGTGAGCTACGTGCAGCGCCATGTGCCCAGCCTGAAAAAAGCCGGGCGCAATCACAAGGCTTGCTGTCCCTTTCATAGTGAAAAGACGCCCTCCTTTGTCGTGAATCCCGTGCGGCAGACCTGGCACTGCTTTGGCGCCTGCGCTGAAGGCGGCGACATTTTCACCTTCGCGCAGAAGCTGCACGGTTGGGACTTCAAGGAAGCGCTGCGGGAATTGGCGGCTGAAGCGGGTGTCGAGCTGCAGCGTCAGTCGCCGGCGCAGAAGAGCCGCAGCGACCATCTGGAAAAGCTGCGTGGCATCGCCGCGAGCGCGACAGAATATTTTCAGCAGGCTTTGCGCCGTGAATCAGCCGCCGGAGTTCGTGCCTATCTGCGCGATAAGCGTGGCTTGAACGACGAAACCATTGCGGCTTTCCTGATCGGATACGCGCCGGACAGCTGGGATTTTATGCGGCGCGCGCTGCGTGACCTGGGGCACAGCGATGACGACATAGTCGAAGCCGGATTGGCCGTCCGCAACGATAGTGGACGCGTTTACGACCGCTTCCGCAATCGCCTAATCATCCCCATCCGCGATGAGCGCGGCCGCGTGGTCGGCTTCGGCGGCCGCGCCATGGATCCAGACGACAGCGCGAAATACATAAACTCGCCGCAATCGGCGATCTTTGATAAGAGCCGGCTATTATTCGGCCTGGATACGGGCAGGTCAGCAATTCGCGAGGCTGCTACAGTCGTGATTGTCGAAGGCTATATGGATGTCATCCAGGCGCGTCAGGCGGGTTATGCCAATGTCGTCGCCCAGATGGGCACCGCCATGACCGAGCCGCAGATTCGTCTGGTGGCCCCGCGTTACGCCAAGCGCATCGTGCTCGCGCTGGACGCCGACGAAGCGGGCCAGAATGCCGCCCGCCGCAGCCTGGACGTAGCCCGCCAAACCCTATCGCGCGACTATGCCGGCAAGCTGTCCGTCGATTTCTCCATATTACAAATTCCCGCCGGCAAAGACCCGGACGACTACTTGCGCGAATCGCCGGCAGGCTGGCCAGCCCTGGTTGACAGCGCGCAGAGCGTGGCCGACTTTGTAATCGACGTGGAAGCGGCATCGTTACAGGCGGATTCCAGCCTGCAAGCGCGCCAAGCGGTGGCGCAGGCCGTGCTGCCCATGCTGCTGGTGTCGGAGAACAACGTATACAAGCAAGACAATATACAGAAACTGGCGCGGCGCTTGCGCATCAGCGAGCGCGACATGCTGGCTTGGGCGCAAGAGCAGGCGCCGCTTCTGCGTCAGCCGACGCCTGCGCCTCCGCAAGATGAGCTTCCGCCGGACCTGCCGCCTGAGTATTGGGACAACGAACATGAGCTGCCCCCAGCGGATGGCATTCCGGAAGACGAATCATCCGAGAATTCGGCGGGGCCGCCGGCCGCCGCCAAGCCGCTGAAACGCGCCATAGAAGCATTCTGTCTCAGCGTTCTGCTGAAAGACCCCGATCTGCTCTATCAAGTTAATCGAAAACTGCGTGAGCTGGCGGCTGAAGACGAAGACCTGCTCCAGGGACCGCTCGCGGAATTAAGCGCGGATGACTTCAGCCAGAGCCAGTATCGCGCGCTCATGGCTTTCCTGCAGAGCTCGATGGCGCAGGATGACATGGCGCCAAGGGAACACCTCGCCTTGGCGCTTGATGATGACTTGCGCGCAGCAGTCCGGGCGCTGCTGGTTTCGGATCCGGATGCGGTTTCGGACCGGATTAACGGAAACTTTCGGGTCGACTTAAACGATATATTTAAGAGAGGCTCGCAAAAGGCGCGGCCGGGCTTCAGCTTGAAGGATGAACTGATTGTTCGCGCGCTTCAGTTGCGCCTGCAACGTTTGGATAATGAACGCGTCGAGATGCAGTATCTGCAAGAAGAAGCCCAAAACGGCTCGGAACGCGATGAGCAATTCAGCGAACAGATTAGGTCGAAAATAATGCTGTCGATGCGAGCGAAAGCTCGGATCAATGTGGCAGTCAGCTAGAGGGTGCTCCCATCGTGGCAATCATCGATATCAGCATAAGGAGTCGGCAAGATGATGAATGATTCGGAAGACACGCTTCGCAAACTCGTGAATTACGACGGCGAATCGCAAGACGACGATTTGTCGGAAACGGATTCGCGCCGAGGTCGGCATCAAACCACCTCAGATTTTGCCGCCGGCGAGCTGGACGAGGATCAAACGCAGTCCGGCACGAGCGAAAGTCTGCCCCTGCCCGACGACCCGGTTCGGATGTATCTGAAAGAAATCGGTCAAGTGCCGCTGCTGGATAGCAACCGCGAGATGTGGCTGAGCACGCAGATTGCCGCCGAAAGTCATTTGGAGCGGCTCCGCGATGAATTGATGAGCCTGGACAATCAGTCTTCGGAAAATGGCCAGCCGGACTATCTCGATGTAGAACGCTTTGCCTATAGGCGTCTGCGTCAAGATTGGGAGGCTTTGCAGGCGGCTGCCAGCGACCGTGATGTGGATGCGCCCGACTTTTTTAAGGTATTGGCGGAAGTGCAAGAGACCATTCTCAATTGGGATCGTGATGCGGACTCGTATATCCGCGGCTATCTCAAACAGCGCAATTGGGGCCGCGACGAAGACTGGACCAAGCTGGCGCAAGGCTTCTTTGAAGTCATCCATGCGCTTTACCTATTCCCATTCGAGCACCAAGAGCAGATGCAGCGCTATTTCCGGCGCAAGCGCGGGCTGCCGCCTTTGGATGAATTCGATAGCTGGATCGAAGATACGGTGGATCCCATCAGCCTGGCCAAGCAGCAGCAGGAGCAAGTCGAGCAGCACGCGGCTATGTCATCGGAAGATTTGACCCGCGCCAATCTGCGCCTGGTTGTCAGCGTCGCCAAGCGCTACCTGGGCCGCGGCATCAGCTTCCTCGATCTGATTCAAGAGGGCAACATCGGGCTCCTGCGCGCCGTGAATAAATTCGACCATACCAAAGGCTATAAGTTCAGCACCTACGCCACCTGGTGGATCCGCCAAGCCATCAGCCGCGCCATCGCCGATCAAGCGCGGACCATTCGCATTCCCGTCCACATGGTCGAGACGATCAACCGCATGATGCGCGTGCAGCGCGACTTGATCCAAACGCTTGGCGCCGAGCCGAAAACCGAACAGATTGCCCTTGAGATGGACTTCATGAGCGATTCCGAGCGCAGCGCGATCAAGCAGCAAAGGCGCTCTGGCGAAGCACTCGACCCGCAACTGAACCGCAAACTGCGTAAAGCCTCGCAGAAGGTGCGCCGCATCATGCGCATCAGCCAAGAGCCGATGAGCCTGGACATGCCCGTCGGGCAAGAAGACAGCAGCCAGTTGGGCGATTTCATTCCCGATGAGAATATGCTGGCTCCCTTGGACGCGGCCGGGCGTCAAATGCTCAAAGAGCAAATTCGATCGGCTTTGGTCGTCCTCAGCGAACGCGAGCGCCAAGTGCTGGAGCTGCGCTTCGGCTTGATTGACGGCAGAGACAATACCCTGGAAGAAGTCGGACACTTCTTCGGCGTCACGCGTGAGCGTATTCGTCAGATCGAATCAAAGGCGCTGCGCAAATTACGCCATCCCACGCGATCGCGCAAGTTGCGCGAATACCTGGAAATGTAAGCCTCGGCACAGCGCTCGGCCTATGCGCATTGAGCCGCTGCACGACTGGGACCTCAGACCGAAAGCGGCAATCGCCTTGCAAGCCGAGCTGGCGCCCCGGCTGGTCTGTGATTCTCCGCTAGACATCGGCCGCGTCAAGCGCGTTGCCGGCGTCGATGTTAGCGTCAAAGGCGGTCAAACACGCGCGGCAATTGTCGTCATGAGCTATCCCGACTTGTCGCCCATCGAGACGGTCGGCGCGCAGCAGGCGACTCGCTATCCCTATATTCCGGGCTTACTGGCTTTCCGCGAAGCTCCCGTAATTTTGCAGGCGCTGAGCAAACTCCGCACAGAACCCGATGTATTCATCTTTGATGGCATGGGGCAAATTCATCCGCGGCGCATGGGCATTGCCGCCCACCTGGGCTTGTGGCTCGGGCGGCCGACAATTGGCTGCGGCAAGTCGCATTATATTGGCGAGTACGCTGAGCCGGCGCCGGCGAAAGGCAGCCGCAGTCCTCTGGTCTATCGCGGGCAACAGCTTGGGGCTGTGCTGCGAACGCGAACGGGCGTCAAGCCGGTATACGTGTCGGTGGGGCACTTAGCCAACCTCGAAAGCGCGCTGAAATTGGTCTTGGCCTGCTCGCCGCGATTCCGCTTGCCCGAGCCCATCCGCGCGGCGCACAAGGAGGCCAGCCTGGCCTAACATGTACTGCGCTCAAGCTGCTGTCACGGTGCGAAATTCAGTGGCGCTCTGACGCATGGTCAGCGCTCAGCGGCCGTCTTCCAGCACCGTTCGATACAGCGCGATGGTTGCTTCGGCCACCCGGCGCATGGTAAATCCTTTTAGCACGATCTCGCGCCCGGCCATGCCATAGGACTGCCGTAGTTCGGGCTCATCGATCAGCTGCGTTACAGCGTCTGCTAGCGCGTCGAGGTCTCTTGGTGGGACAAGCAAGCCATTTTCATTGTGGCGCACGATTTCCCGGCAGCCGGGCGTATCGGTTGTTACGCAAGCCCGCCCGCAAGCAGCCGCCTCAATCAGCACCTTGGGCACGCCCTCGCCGTAGGTTGATGGCAGGCAGACGATATTGCACTCGCCGTAAACTTCCGCCATGTCGTCGCGTTGCCCGCGCCATTCGATGAGTCCGGCCTCGTGCCAGGCTTGCAGTTGCGCCGCGGGCACATTCGACGGGCTGCTGCGTTCTTCATAACCGACCACGCGAAAGCGTGCCCGGCTTTTTAACCTGCGCGCCAATTCAACGAATTCGCCCAGGCCCTTTTCCCAGAGCAGACGCCCGGCGAAAAGCACAACCGGCAAACTCGCGGTGTCTTCCGGTCGCGGCGCGAATTCGCGCTCGTCTACGCCGGAGCCGCGTATGACCACGGTCCTCTCCGCGGCGACCAAAGCGCGATTGACGAATACCTGCCGATCGTCCGGATTCTGGAATATCATGACTGTGCCGGCGCCCGATAGCGCGAACTTGAATGCCGGCCTGCTGAGCTTCTCGAGCAGCCTGGCGCGCCACTGCTGACTGACGTGCAGGTAGCCCAAGCCGCTCATCGCCTGGATGATCAAGCGGCGCCGACTTAACTTGGCCGCGATGCCGCCGTAAATCACCGGCTTGATGCTGACGTGATGCAGCAAATCGGGCTTGAGACGGGTGTACAGCCGCTGCAGGGCGATGACCGTCCGCAGCTCGCGCAAAGGATTCAGGCCATGCTGGCTTAAAGGCAGGGGATGAAAGGGCAATCCGGCCGCGGCGATGCGCTCAGCCGCTTCCGGGTCCGCATCGGATGCCGCGACCTGTACATCGAATCCCTCAGCACGCGCCGCCAAAGCCAGGGGCAAGCGATGCGACACAAAAAACCGCGGGATGTTGACCACGTATAGCAGCTTGACAGGCTTGCTCGGCGCCGACTTCCTATTAGCTTGCACTGCAGATCAGTGACCAAATTGCGTCTGGCATCGACGATAACTAGCTCTTCTCATTAAGCTCGACCTGCATCAGCTCTTTGGTGTCGTCTACGCCGGAGATGCTCTCGCTGAGCGCCTCCACCGGGGCGTGCCGGGCGATGTGCGCGCCCGCTAAAACGTAAAGCAGGACGCCTAGCGATGACAAAGCAAAGCTCGCCAGGATGCCGATCACCTGCAGCTGCCCGAAAAATATATCGCCGGAATCATCGCGAATGTGAGAGCCGAAACCGAGAATGTCCGCCAGCCCGGCCAGCGCGGCAAACAGGATGCCCGTCAGCGCCAGGCGCACGCCGACTTGCTGGCTCAGCGTGGCAGGAACGCCAAGAAAAAAGGAGTACTTGAGATAAGTCAACGCGCCCAGAATGAGCAGGCAGTAACCAACCAGCACCATGGCGACTTGAATCAAGCCGATGCCGGCGGTCGTCGGGGCGCCAGTTACGCCGGGAAACAGCCCCATGAAGCAAATCATGACGCCCAGAGCGCCTAAGGCAATGCCAACTTGTGCAAAGCGCCACATAAGTTCTAGCCCTTCGGCAAGGACTCCCGCAATTTGCGCAGCATATTGCCGCCCAGAATCGCCCCTACATCGTCCGCGCTGAAACCGCGCTCGAGCAAGGCTTTCCGCAGCAGCCACAAATCGCTGGCCGTATCAATTTGAGCCGGCAAACTGTTATAAGCGTAGCCGCCGTCGATGTTGCTGCCCAGCCCAACATGGTCAACAGCGCCGGTCAACTGGCAAACGTAATCGACCGCGTCAACCCAATGCGACACTGTGACCCGTCGCTGCGGGTCGCTGGGATGCCAGTCTTTCCTTAGAAATCGATTATACACCATGATGCCCATCACTCCATCGCGCTCCGCCAGCCGATGGATAAGGGAATCCGCCAGGCAGCGCGGGCTATCATGAAAGCGCCTTGGATTGGCGTGGCTGGCGAAAATCGGACCGCCGTAACGCTCAATGGCGGCCGCCGCAGCGCGCTCTGATAATCCGGATATGTCAAGCAGCAGGTTAAAGCCGGCCATCACTTCCAGCAGCTCATAGCCCATAAGCGTGAAATCGCCCTCATAGCCATCAATGTAGCGATTTCTGCGCCAGGCCGGCGCCACGATTCGCAGCCCGTATTCGAGCCACTCTTCGCATTGCTGCGGTTCCGTTATCGCTGCAGCGCCCTTCATTAGGACGACGATGCCTTGCACGCGCTGGCCGATCGACTTATCCGCATCCCAGGATGCCAGCACGTCAGTGAGGTCTGCCTGTGACAGAATCAGCCGGATTCTGTCGCTCTCATCCGCCAGACGCCGGTAGTAATCCAGCTGCCAATGCGCAAGCTGCCGGGCGTCTCCCGCCGACCGATAGCTGATTGGCTGCCAGGCTTTTAAGTGAGGCGACGACTCGGCCACCACTTGCAGGCTGCCAAAGACAATGGCGACCCGCCCCAGCAGATTGTCATACAGGCTGGTGGTGGCGGGCGGCGCGGCGCCACGCGAATCACTTTGGCGCTGCTGCCAAGCCCATTTCATATAGTCGCGCCCAAGCTGTTGGGCGTTAAATGCGATATTCTGCTGGGCGTCAACGATTATCATTCGACTGTTCTTTCTGTTGCCGGTTGCGGCGGCGCTGCGATTCGGGTCAGCTCTTATAATAGTAGCCTAGGCCGGCTAATGTCCTGGGGCATCTCGTCCGTTGGCGCCTGTGTTATGCTCGGAGCGAGTATTCAAACTTCCAGGAAGCGCGTTTTGCCATGCAAGTATTGCAGGTCAATAATATCACGGTAAATCTCGCCGGCAGCGAGCTATATCGCGGCTTGTCCTGGTCCTTTGGCGACCGCGATCGCATTGCCCTGGTCGGCCCCAACGGCGCCGGCAAGTCGACATTATTCAGGGTTCTATTGGGCGAAGTCGAGCCTGACCGTGGTCAAGTCACGGCGCAGCGCGGCATTCGCATCGGCTATTTGCCGCAAGATATCAGCTTGCAGGCTGATAAGACGCTGATTGAAACCGCGCTGATCAAGCCGCCGGAATTAGCCCAGGCGGAAGAAAAGCTGGACGCCATCGAAAGCCAGTTGGCCGATCCGGCGGTCTACGGCGATGAAACGCTGCTTTCGCAGACACTTGCTGAGCTCGAGGCGCAGCTCCTGCATTTTGAAGCGATGAACGGCAACCGCCACGCCAGCCATGCGCGCGAACTGCTGGCGATGTTGGGTTTCACAGCGGACGACTACGAGCTGCCTACAGCCGCGCTCTCCGGCGGTCAAAAAAAGATGGTGGCGCTGGTGCGGCTGGCTGTATCCGCACCTGACATTCTGCTGCTGGATGAACCCGATAACCACCTCGATATGGCCGGCAAAAATCAGCTTGAGCGCTTCATCCTCAATTATCCCAAGTGTGTCGTCATCATCTCCCACGACCGCTACTTGCTGGACGAAGTGGCGACGCAGACCGTGGAATTGTCCGAGGGCAAGCTCAGCACCTATCACGGCAATTATTCCTATTACCTCAACGAGAAAGAATTGCGGCGCCTGCGCCAGCAGCAGCAATATGTGACGCAGCAGAAGGAAATCGCCCGCCTCGAAGAAATGATCGAACGCTTTGAACGCTGGGCCAAACAGGTGCTGAGCCGCAAGCATATGCTGGCCGCGCGGCAACGGCGGCGCATGCTGGAAAAAATGGAAGAGCGCGGGGAAATCATCGACAAGGTCGCCGACCCCAGGCTGATGGATTTCAAGGTTGATGGCTGGCGCGGCAGCAAGAAAGTCCTTGAGCTGGTCAAAGTCTCAATCGCATTCGCTGACCAGCCGCTGATCCTGGATGCCGATTTGCTGCTGCGTCATGGCGAGCGGGCCGGCGTCATTGGACCCAACGGCGCCGGCAAAACGGTGCTGCTGCGTTTGATCCTGGGCGAACTTAGTCCGCTGGCGGGCGAGATCAAGCTGGGGCCCAGCATTCGTATCGGCTACTACTCGCAAGAGCATCAGACACTTGAGGCTTGGCTAGATCGGACGCCGCTGGAGCTCATCCGCAACATCCAGAACAGCAGCGAATCCAGCGCGGTGAATTTTCTGCTGCGTATGGCTTTCAGCTACGAACAGGCGCGCCAACCCATTCGCACGCTGTCCGGCGGGGAGCGCAGCCGCTTGCAGCTGGCTCTGGTTATGTTGCGGCAGCCCAACCTGCTCCTCCTCGACGAGCCCACCAACAATCTCGACATCGCTTCGGTTGAGGTGCTGGAGCAGGCGCTGGATGAATTCGTGGGAACGGTGTTGATCGTTTCGCACGATCGCTATTTCCTCGACCAGACCGTCGACCGCCTGGTCGAGATTCGCGAGGGCGCGCTGCGCGAATTCCACGGCGGTTACACCGAGTTCCTGGAAGCGCAGAGCCTGAGCTAAACCCGCTGTACGGTTGCGCGCATGACCGCGCCCGGAATCGTGAAGCTCAGGTCGCGGTCCGGCGCGTAGCCGAAGTCACGGCGGATATCCGCGGGCGCTCCCTTGAACAGCGACAGAATCATGTCGGCGTTTTGACGCGGCGTCGCCATTCGCTTGACCCAGGTCTCAAAGCCCAGCCTCAGGTCAAAGCGCAGCAGCGTCTCGCTGTTAAAGCCGGCCGCGGCCAGCATCGCCCGCCACTCGGAAATGCGATAATCGCGCACGTGCGATGGATCGCGCAGCAGCTCAATCGTCTGCAGAAACGTGTCCTGGGCATAATCTTCCCGCGCCATGATATCGCTGATGAGGAAGACGCCGTCGTCCTTCAGCAGGCGGCGGAACTCTGCCAAGGCGCGTTGGGGCCGCAGCCAGTGATGCGCGCTGTAGCGTGTGACCACCAGGTCGAAGCTGCGCGCTGGGAAGGGCAGGTCCTCGACATCAGCCAGCTGCGTGTCGATGTTGCCTATGCCGCGCTCCCGCGCCAGCGTCGCCGCCTGCTCCAGCATGGCGCCGGTAAAATCGCAGGCGACCACCCGCGCCACCCACGGGGCAAAAGCCAGCGAGGTATGACCCGCGCCACAGCCGGCGTCCAAGACTTTTATGGTTTTGTCGAGCGCGACGGAAGCGACCATTAGATCGAGGTCTTGTCCCGACGCGTGGACCCGGCTGCTGCGATAGTTGGCGGCGACATCGCCGAATCGCTGCTGTACATGCGCTTTTACGTTGCGTCGTTCATTGGGTCGATTGGCGTCTTGGATCATTGATTCGTCGCTCTCTCTGGCGCGGGTCAAGTGGAATAGGGGCTTTTAATGGCTGGCGGCTATGCTATGCTTCCTGGAGCTTCTGCGAATTATGGTCTAGTTTGAAGGTTTGCCTTGACAAGCCCTATTTGCATGTTCTACACTTCTACATTGCAGTCCTCTTGCTGTCACAATCTATTGGATACATGACAATCGGTCACAAGCACTGTTCGTTTTGTATGCGCACGTAGGTGTTACTTGCTTCGCCGCGAAGTGGCGGGGCAGGCTTTTTGTTTTCATACTTTACGCTCAGCCCGGTCAGCTATTCATCCAAGGAGCTCTGCCTTGAAACAGTATTATAATGTGAAGAACTATGCCCGCGCGCGTCATGAGCCGGAACTGCCATCGCTGATCGACATCCAGTTGAAGTCGTTTAATGACTTCCTCCATGGCGGCCGGCTGCTGGAGCTCTTCGACGAGATCAACCCGATACAAAGTTTCAACGGCAATTTGTCGCTCTACTTCCCGGGCAATCATCCGCAGGCTCAGGAATTCGGCCTCAAGCCCTACTTTCAAGACCCCAAATACGACGAAGACGAGTGCATCGAGCGCGATATGTCCTACGCGGCGCCGCTTTACGTCGAGGTCGCCTTGGTGAATCACGAGCAGGGCGATGAGATCATCCGCCAGGATATCTTCATGGGCGAGTTCCCGCTGATGACCGAGAAGGGCACCTTTATCATCAATGGTACTGAGCGCGTGGTCGTCAGTCAGTTGATCCGCTCGCCCGGCGTGTATTTCGACGCCGAGGAAGAACGCGCGACCGGGCGCCTGCTCTCCAACGCCAAGCTGATTCCCGATCGCGGCGCCTGGATGGAATTTGAAACGCGCAAGACCGACTACATCACCATCAAGTTCAATCGCAAGCGCACCATCCCGGTGACGATCCTGCTGCGCGCGTTGGCGGCTGTCGACGATGGCCTGCCGGCTTCGGCCTCGCCCATCAAGACCGGGGAAGACGAAGAGATTCTGGCGCTCTTCGCCGATATCGACAATAACGAAACGCACAAGTTCATCGAGAGTTCCATCAAGAACGAGCCGGTTTGGGAGGTCAAGAAGAACCAGACTTTGGCCGAGGTCGCCTTGATCGAGTTCTATCGACGGATGCGCCCGGGCGACCCGCCCACGCTGGATAATGCGCGCGAGTATCTGGGCGGGCAGCTCTTCGATCAGCGCCGCTACGATTTGGAAAGAGTCGGTCGCTACAAGTTGAACCAGCGCCTGGGGCTAGAAGGCGTCGTCGCCCGAACGCACCGGACGATTTCCAAATCCGATATCGTCAAACTGGTCGAGCAAATGATCCTCATCAACAACGGCGGCCGCGCGAAGGACGACATCGATCACCTGGGCAACCGGCGCGTCAAGACCGTCGGCGAGCTGATTGGCAACAAGCTGCGCATCGGCCTGCGGCGTATGGAACGCGTCGTCAAGGAACGCATGTCCATCCGCGAGGCGGAACAATTGACGCCGGTCTCGCTGGTCAATATCCGGCCGATTGTGGCGGCGGTGCGGGAATTTTTCGGCTCGTCGCAATTGTCGCAATTTATGGAGCAGACAAATCCGCTGTCCGAGTTGACGCATAAACGCACGCTGTCGGCTCTGGGTCCCGGCGGTTTGCGGCGGGAGCGCGCCGGCTTCGACGTGCGTGACGTTCACCACAGCCACTACGGTCGCATCTGTCCCATTGAAACGCCGGAAGGACCAAACATCGGCTTGATCGGCCGCTTGGCCAGCTACGCGCGCGTCAACGATCTCGGTTTTATCGAAACGCCCTACCGCAAAGTTGTCAGCACGATGGCGGTGACGGATCCCGACTTGATTGGGCGCGCTGTGCGCGACGATATCGAGAACAGCAAGGGAAAGGTCGCCATAGAAGAGGGTACGGTAATCGACAAGAAGTTGGTCACCCGCCTCAAGCGTATGAAAATCAGCGAAGTGCCGGTGACGCCCTTCGCCACCCACGACATCGAATACCTGTCGGCTGACAACGAAGACAAGTTCATTATCGCCCAAGCCAACGCCGTTCTGGATGAGCACGAGCAATTTGTGTCGAATCGCGTTTCGGGGCGCTTCGAACAGGGTTTCCTGTCCGTGCCGCCGCAGCGCATCGACTACATGGACATCGCTCCCCGGCAGATTGTCGGCATCAGCGCCGCCTTGATTCCCTTCTTGTCGCATGACGCCGCCAACCGCGCGCTCATGGGCTCGAATATGCAGCGCCAGGCTGTACCGCTGCTCACGCCGGATGTCTCGGTGGTCAGCACTGGCATGGAGCGGCAAGCGGCCTCCGACAGCGGCCAAGTGCTTGTGTCCGACATCAGCGCCGAAGTGATCAGCGTGCAAGGGCATCGCGTGATCGTCCGCACCGAAGACGGCGAAGAGCAGACCTTCCAGCTGCGCAAGTATGAACGCTCGAATCAGTCGACTTGCATCGACCAGCGGCCCGTCGTGCGCAAAGGCGACATGATCCAGCCGGGCGATATCATCGCCGACAGTTCGTCCACCTATGACGGGCACCTGGCGTTGGGCCACGATGTATTGACCTGCTTCCTGTCTTGGGATGGCGGCAATTACGAAGACGCCTTGCTGGTCAGCGAAGACATGCTGCGCAATGACAAATTCACCAGTATTCATATCGAGAAGCACGAGATCGAAGCGCGGGATACCAAGTTGGGCGCGGAAGATATCACCTACGACATTCCCAATGTCGGCGAAGACGCGCTGAAAGATCTCGACGAACACGGCATCGTGCGCATCGGCGCGGAAGTTGGCCCCAACGATATTCTCGTCGGCAAGATCACGCCCAAAGGCGAAAAAGAACTGTCGCCGGAAGAGAAGCTGCTGCGCGCCATCTTCGGCGAACAAGCCCGCGAGGTCAAAGATTCGTCCTTGCGCCTGCCGCATGGCGATCGCGGCAAAGTCATCGATGTCAAAGTCTTCACGCGTGAAGAGCACCCGGACTTGCCGGCGGGCGTCGAAAAGATGGTGCGCGTCAGCGTGGCGCAGCGCCGCAAGCTGACCGTCGGCGACAAGATGGCCGGCCGGCACGGCAACAAAGGCGTCATCTCCAAGATCGTCACCGTCGAAGACATGCCCTACGTTGAAGGCGGCATCCCGGTCGAGATCATTCTGAACCCGCTCGGTGTGCCCAGCCGCATGAATATCGGCCAGATCCTCGAGCTGCATCTGGGCTGGGCGGCGGACCGCATGGGTTTCCGCGCCATTACACCGGTATTTGACGGCGTCAAAGAGCACGAGATTCAAGCGGAACTCGGCCGCGCCTGGATGATCGACTGGGCTTGGAAATTGACGACCCAGCGCGCCTGGGAAAACCAGGAGCGGCTGGCGAAAATTGTCGGCATGGCGCCGGAAGATTTCGATGATGATATGCACGTCATCAGCGCCTACCTGATCGAACGCGTTGGCGATTCCGGCCTCTACAATAACGAAGCCATCATCCTGGAACGCGACGAGATTTACGTGCGCCGCGTGGCCGCAGCCGAAATCTTGCGCGAAATCGGCTACGACCCGGATGAGATCATGGTGTATGACAACAGCGAGCTAAGCTCTGAAGCGCGCGACGAACGCGATCTGAATGCGCTGGAAGTCTCAATCCGCTTATGGATTCAGCAGACGGCGAGCGAAGATATCGAGCTGGCGGATGATCTGTCCAATCGCGAACTCTTCGAAATCGCCGATCGCGTGATGTTCGAAACTGGACAGCCCGTGCCGCACTATGGCAAGCAGACCTTGTACGACGGGCGGACGGGCGAACCCTTCGATCGTCATGTTGCGGTCGGTTATGTGCATATGCTCAAGCTGGCGCATTTGGTTGAAGACAAAGCGCACGCCCGCTCAACCGGACCCTACAGTTTGGTCACCCAGCAGCCGCTGGGCGGCAAGGCGCAATTCGGCGGACAGCGCTTCGGCGAGATGGAAGTCTGGGCGCTGGAAGCCTACGGCGCGGCCCACATCTTGCAAGAGATGCTGACCGTAAAATCCGATGATGTGCAAGGCCGTGTGAAGACCTACGAAAGCATCGTGAAAGGGGAGCCGATTGAAGAGCCGGGCATCCCGACCAGCTTCCGCGTATTGGTCAAGGAATTGCAGAGCCTGGGCTTGTCGGTGGAAGCCATTACCGGCAGCGGCGATGTGATTCGCTTCGGCAAATACGATGAGCAAACCCGCAGGCCCCAGCCTGAGACGGGCTTGCTGGGGCTGGGAGCCAGCTGACGCGCGACCGCGAAAATGCAGCAGCATCGACTTAGCGACGGCGCGTTTGCGACAGCGCGCCGCCTTTCTTCTCGCCCATTTGGCACAGACTGATAGTACAAGCCGGCGGAGCGCCGATCTAATGCGCAGCAAAATCGCCATCATACTGGCGTCAATCGCGTTAACGCTGGTGATCCTGGAGCTCGGCGCGCGCTTCTACCTGGCGCAATTTGGCGATGAACGCCAGAAGATTCTCTACCTCTATTCACGCGACGAAATCAACCAGAAGCAGACGCTGCTGCAGGGCTTGGCTTACCTGAACTACGGATTGTCCACAACTCACGACCAGGTCAACTCGCTCGGTTATCGCGGTCCTGAAATCGCCACTCCCAAGCCGGTCGATGCCTACCGCATCGTCGCTGTTGGCGGCTCGACGACCTACGGCTTATTCCTGGAATTATGGCAGTTGGCTTATCCGCGCCAACTGGAGGAGACGCTGCAGCGTGACTTTGGCTATGAACAGGTCGAGCTGATCAACGCCGGCGTCCCCCAATACTCGACTTGGGAATCCGCGGTGAACATGCTGCTGCGCATCCCTGACCTGGAGCCGGATCTGATCATCATTTATCACGGCATCAATGACGTCGGCGTACGCTTGACGGACCCGGAATTCTACGACGGCTTGAATACGGGCAAAGGCTATTGGGCCGATCGCGATGATCCGCTGCCGCCCAGCGTCTTGTGGCGTTTCGCCCTCAAGCGGCTGGGGTATGAGCTGCCGGTAGTTTATGAATTGGACGCGACATTTAAGCGCCCGGACGGCATCCGCGCCTGCGATCAGGATTTCAGCGGGCCGGAGACGCTGTGCGCGGGCTTTGACATGACCGCCAGCGAAGTCCTGCAGGCGAACCCGCCGATTTACTTCGAGCGCAACTTGCGCAAAATGATTCGTCTTGCGCGCGGTATGAACAGCGATGTGCTGCTCTTGACCTGGGCTTATTCTCCGCTCGATTTCCCGGAGGCTGGCGGCGGCGGCATGGTCCATCAACATTTGCAAGATGGCGTGGATCAGCACAATGCCATCGTCAGACGTCTGGCGGCAGAGGAGGGCACGCTGCTTTATGATCTGGCGGCGTCTATGCCAAGCGCTGCTCCGTACTGGGTCAATGGCATTCATATGAAGGCGGCCGGCACAGCCGAAATGGCGCGGCAGATCGCGGCTTTCCTGGCGGATACTGGACTGCTGGCGAAAGCGGAATAGACTTGGCGGCGCCCGAAACTGTCGTCTACTTTGGCTGGCGCAGCCTCGATCTCTATCCTCCGCCACAAGCGCGATTTGAGCGACGGCAACTGGGTCGCAAATCAATCCCTAGGCTTGCTTGATTTTGCCTGAAATCTATGCTAGGCTCACTGGGACTGGCATTGTTCCAAAAAGCACAAATGGTTTAGATCGTATGCCAACCGTCCTCGAATTTGGTCCTGTCACGGCTTTGCTGGTTATTTCCGTGGTCTTGGCGCTGATCATCGCCAATATCTCGCGCGTCATGGGCCCGCAGCGGCCGACTTACCGCAAGTCCGTGCCTTACGAAAGCGGCATGAAGCCCATCGGCCCGGCGACGCGGCGGCTGCCCGTCAAGTTTTACCTGGTGGCGGTACTCTTCATCATATTCGATATCGAGGTGATATTCTTCTTGCCTTGGGCTGTATCGATGCGAGATTTGGGCGGTTATGGCTTGGCGGTGATGGCGGTCTTTACATTGATTTTGGTAGTCGGCTTCGTTTACGAGTGGAAGAAAGGCGGTTTGGAATGGGAGTAAGTTCCAAGCTCGGGAATATGGGCGTCGTCACCACCACCGTTGAACAAGCTGTCAACTGGGCGCGCACCGGCGCCATGTGGCCGCTGCTCTTCGGCTTGGCCTGCTGCGCCATCGAATACATGAGCTCGCAGGCATCAAGTTACGATCTATCGCGCTTTGGCATGGAGCTGAATCGCGCCACGCCCCGCCAGGCGGACCTGCTCATCGTATCGGGTCGCTTGACGCGCAAGATGGCGCCGGTTGTGCGCCAGCTCTACGATCAGATGGCGGAACCCAAGTGGGTCATCTCGATGGGCGATTGCGCTTCCTGCGGCGGCGTCTACAATAACTACGCCATCGTGCAAGGCGTTGACGAGATCATCCCTGTTGATGTCTATATCGCTGGCTGCCCGCCGCGTCCGGAACAGCTCTTGCACGGCATCCTGACGCTGCACGAAAAGGTCAGAAGCGAGCGCATTGCTGATTGGGCTTGATGCCGGTTAACTAGAACAATAAGGGCGGCATGGCAATGGAAATCCCGGCGGCAAAAGATCCTATCGAACTTGTACGGGAAGCCTTTGGCGAGGCGGTGCTGCACGTCAAAGCCTTCCGCGGCGAAACAACCTTTGTGGTCGAGGCCGCTCGCGCGCCCGAAGTGCTGGATTTCCTGCGCGTCAGTCCAGGGTTGGTCTACAACATGCTCTCGGACGTCAGCGCGGTTGATTATTACCCCAATGATTATGGCGCGCGCTTTGACGGCAGCCTGGCTGATTACCGCCCGGAGCGCTTCGCCGTTTCTTATCATGTATTGTCGATGTTATACAATCGCCGCCTGCGCGTGAAAGCCTTCGCGGCGGACGAGGACCCGCGTTTGCCGACGGCCACGGTCGTCTGGCCCGCGGCCAATTGGCTTGAGCGTGAAATCGCCGATCTGATGGGCATCGTCTTTGAAGGGCATCCCGACCAACGGCGGCTGCTGATGCCCGACGACTGGCACGGCCACCCGCATCGCCGCGATTATCCCTTGGGCAAGGAAACAGTCGCCTTTTCATTTAATGAAGCGGAAATCCGCAAGCACAAGCCTTTCGCCACAGACTAGGTTTCGAGGACGGTATGGCAATTGCGACACCACCGCAATCCATAGAAGAACAGCGCAGTTGGGAAGGCAACCTCGACCAGTTGCGCGGTTTGGTTTCCGAACGCGCCATCACCGGCGAGACGATGCTGCTCAACATGGGCCCGCATCATCCCAGTACGCACGGTGTCTTGCGCCTGCTGCTGGAGCTGGACGGCGAGCAAATTGTCACCTGCTTGCCCGATGTCGGCTTTTTGCACACCGGCATCGAAAAGTCGCTTGAAGACAAGAGTTACGAGAAAGCCCTTCCGCTGACCGACCGCATGGATTATCTGTCGCCGATGTCCAATAACATGGCTTACGCGGCGGCGGTCGAGAAGCTGCTGGATCTGGACGTGCCAGAGCGCGGCCAAATCATCCGCGTCGTGTGCCTGGAGTTGGCTCGCTGCGCCAGTCATCTGGTTTGGCTGGGCACACACGCCATTGACATGGGCGCTATGAGTGTCTTGCTCTACGCTTTCCGTGAGCGCGAGCGTATTCTGAGTATGTTCGAAATGCTCTCCGGGCAGCGCATGATGAGCAGCTACATTCGTCCCGGCGGCGTCTGGCGCGATGTGACCGACGATTTCCTGCCGACCATCAAGCAGTTCCTGAACGATTTCCCGGCCAAAGTCGACGACTACGAAGCGCTGTTGACGCAGAACCCGATTTGGAAAGATCGCGCGCAGGGCGTCGGTGTCATCGAGCCCGATGTCGCCCTGGCTTATGGCTTGACCGGTCCCGCCTTGCGCGGCAGCGGCGTCAACTGGGATTTGCGCAAGGCGCAGCCCTACAGCGGCTACGAGACCTACGATTTTAACGTGCCGCTGGGCGAGCACGGCGATGTCTACGACCGCTATCTGATTCGCATTCAAGAATTCCGCGAAAGCATGAAAATCTTAAACCAGGCTGTCGAGCGGCTGGAGCGGGTGCAGGGACCCTACCGCTCCGAGAATCACAAGTATTGTCCGCCGTTGCGCAGTGAATTGGGGCAGAGCATGGAAGCGGTCATTCATCACTTCAAGCTCTGGACCTATGGTTATGACGCGCCCGATGACGAAATATACAACGCCATCGAAAGCCCGCGCGGCGAAATCGGCTGTTATATTCATGGCACCGGCGCCAATAAACCGCGGCGTGTGCATTTTAAGACGCCGTCTTTTATCCACATCAGCGCGCTGCCGGTGATGTCCAAGGGCTATTTGCTGGCGGACATGGTCGCGATTATCGGCAGCGTCGATATTGTCTTGGGCGATTGCGACCGATAGAGACCGGCTGAGTACAAGCGGTCAGTAATTCGGATCAAAGCCTGGATTCCCGCGCAGGTGCAGGGGATCCGTTTGCGAAGGAACGATTGGCATGGCGATCATCGGCAACCCGAAATACGAAGCGCGCATCAATCACCACCTCGCCAAATACGAGACCAAGCGCTCGGCGGTGATGCCGCTGCTCTACATCGCGCAAGAGGAGTATGGCTGGGTCAGCCCTGATGGCATCGAAGAGGTGGCGGAAATCCTGAACCTGGATCCGACCCAGGTCAAGTCCATCGCCGGCTTCTACACCATGTATTCTGAGAAGCCCAAGGGCAAATTCTGGCTGCATGTATGCACCGATTTGCCTTGCGCGCTGCAGGGCGCGGACGAATTTTACGCCTGGCTGAAAGAGGAGCTGGGCGTAGAAGAAGGCGGCGCCAGCGCAGACGGCATGTTCACCGTTGAGCACGTCATGTGCCTGGCCGCTTGCGACAAGGCGCCCATGCTGCAGTGCAACTTCCATTATGTCGAGAATCTCGATCAAGAAAAAATGCGTGAGCTGCTGGCGAAATGGCGGCAGGAAGCGGCTGAGCCTGTGAGCGCAGGCGGGTAAGCGGCAAGACTGGCGGGAATAAGGAATCAAAGGCGATTATGCACATTCTTCTACGCGGTCGCGATATAGCCAATATCAAAGAGTTGGCGACATACGAAGCGCACGGCGGTTTTGCCGGTTTGAAGCGCGCGCTTGCCATGACGCCAGCCGAAGTCATTGATGTGGTCAAGGCTTCCGGCTTGCGCGGGCGCGGCGGCGCTGGCTTCCCCACCGGCGTCAAGTGGAGCTTCATCCCGCAGCATGAGCCGGTCAAATTCGTCACGGTCAATGCCGACGAGAGCGAGACCGGCACCTTCAAAGACCGTGAAATCATGGAAGAGAACCCCTACCAATTGATCGAGGGTTCGCTGATTTGCGCCTACGCCATACAAGCCAAAGCCGTCTACATTTATCTGCGCGGCGAGTTCTGGGATATCGGCGATCAACTGGACGCCTGTATTGAGGCGCTGCGCGAGCAGAACATGGTCGGCGAGAATATCTTGGGCTCCGGTTACGACTGCGAGGTCTACACGCACCTGGGCGCCGGCGCTTATATCTGTGGCGAGGAGAGCGCCTTGCTCAACAGCCTGGAAGGCTACTTGGGCCAGCCGCGTGTGCGTCCGCCCTTCCCGGCGCAAAAGGGCGGCGGCTTATATAAAGAAGCGACCGTCGTTAACAATGTCGAAACGCTGGCCAACGTCCCTTACATTATGCGCGAAGGCGCCGAGGCTTTCAAAGCTATCGGCACGGAACAGAGCGCCGGACCCAAAATTTATTGCGTCAGCGGCCATGTCAAGCGGCCGGGCAACTATGAATTGCCCATGGGCGCGACCTTCCGCGAATTGCTTTACGAGCACGCGGGCGGGCCGCTTCACGAAGAGCGCCCCTTTAAGGCCATGCTGCCCTCGGGCGGCTCGGGTCCCATCGTACCGCTGAGCGACAAGGTACTTGATACGCCGATGTCCTACGAACACACGGCCGAGATCGGCACCATCATCGGCTCGGCCTCAATCATCATCATGGACGAGAGCGTCGACATCACTTGGGTCGCATCCAAAGTCACCAAGTTCTTCGCCCACGAAAGCTGCGGAAAATGCACGCCCTGCCGCGAGGGCACTTACTGGCTGGACAAAGTCATCGACCGGATTCTGGACGGGCGCGGCACAGCCGAGGACGTCAAACGCATCGCCGATGTCGCCGAAAATATGGCCGGCACCACGCTCTGCGCTCTGGGCGATTTCGCCGCCAATCCAATCATCCATACCATTCGCCATTTTCCCGACGATTTTGCGCAGCACGTGCAGGCTTAGTGGACGAAATGACGCAAGTGACGGGGGTGAATTGGCGTGGCTTGATCGGCGCTGTGGCCGGCGCCGTATATCAGCCGCCACTGAGGCGCGAACGCGAGTTTTACCGGCGACTGCGCGCGCTTGATGAGACGATCAACTACGCGCCGGATGACATAAACCAGATTGTGCAGCGCGGCGAGTTGCTGCTGGAGCGGGGCGAATACGATCGCGCCAAACAAGATTTTGAGCGCGCGCTGGCGCTGGCGAAGAAGCTGGATGATGCCGCAGCCTGGCACATCCTCGAGCAGATCATGCGCGACCGAGCGGCTTACGGAATAAGAATTGTGCAGCGCCACGAGCAGTCGGCGTCCCAAAATACTCGTGGTTGATAAGCGGAGGCGTGAATGTCCGACACGGTGAAAATCAACATCGACGGCGCTGAATACGAAGTAGACGCTGGCTCAAATCTGGTTGACGCTGCCAAATGGCATGCCGGCAACGATATCCCCGTCTTCTGCTATCACCCCAAGATGGAACCGGTTGGCATGTGCCGCATGTGCCTGGTCGAGTTGGGCACGCCCGCCAGAGACCGAGCCACCGGCGATGTAGTCCTCAACGACGACGGCAGTCCCCAGGTTCGCTATTTCCCCAAGCTGCAGACGGCTTGCACCACTGTCGTCAGCGACGGCATGCATATCAAGACTGAGACGCAGCAAGTTATTGACGCGCGCAACGATGTGCTGGAATTTCTGCTCAGCAGCCACCCTCTGGACTGCCCTATCTGTGACAAAGGCGGCGAATGTCCGCTGCAAAACCTGACCATGCGCCACGGCCCGCAGTCGTCGCGTATGTATTTTGAAGACAAGCAACTGCTGGAAAAACACTATCCCTTGGGCGACTTGATCTTCCTGGATCGCGAACGCTGCATTCAATGCGCCCGCTGTGTGCGCTTCCAGGACGAGATCGTCGGCGATGATGTCCTGGCATTCCACGAACGCGGCCGCCGCCTGCAAATTATCACCCATTCGGATCCGGGCTTTGATACCTATTTCAGCGGCAATACCACCGACATCTGCCCGGTCGGCGCGCTGACGACGGCTGACTTCCGTTTCGGCGCGCGCCCCTGGGAGCTGAACGAAGTGCCCAGCATTTCGCCCTGGGACGCTGCCGGTGAAAATATCAGCCTGAGCATGCGGCTGGATCGCGACTTTGACGGCAGAGCCATGATCAAGCGGGTTATGCCGCGCCAGAACGAACAGGTCAATGAGATCTGGATCAGCGACAAAACGCGCTTTGGCCATCACTTCACGCGCAGCGACGACCGCCTGCAAAAGCCGCGGATGCGCAGCGGCGACATGCTGCGCGATTCGACATGGGACGCTACTATCGCCGATATTGCCGAGTCGCTGCGAAACGCCGATGGCGATGTCGCGGCAATAGCCGGCAGCGGCATGTCTAACGAAGATCTCTGGGAACTGCGCCGGCTGATGGAAGGGCTCGGGGGCAATCGCCTGGGCGCTTGGCCGCCGACGCATGGCGGCGCGGATGCTGTGGCGCGGGCCGGCGTCGGCTTAGGTAGCAATCTGGGCCGGTTGGGCAAGGGCGACGCCATCCTGGTGATCGCCAGCGACCTTGAAGAAGAAGTGCCGATCTGGCGGCTGCGTCTGAAGCAAGCGCAAGACCGTGGTGCTTATTTGGTCGTGGCTAACGCGCGTGATACGCAACTGGAAGGCTTCGCCTTGCAAGGCGCGCGCAATGATCGGGTTGTCGAAGGCGATGCTATACGTTACGCCGCTGGCGAGGCGGTTGCGGTCATGCGCGGTCTCGCGCAAGAGCACCAGGCAATCGCCGCGCGGCTGAGCCAGGCTGAAAATCTGGTGATCGTAGCTGGTGCTGAAGGGCTGACGCTTGAAGGCAGCGCGGCGCTGGCGCAGGCTGCGGCAAACTTCCTCATCGAAAGCGGACACGTCGGGCGGCCCAATAACGGCCTGCTAGCGCCCATCCCCGGCGCCAATGGCATGGGCCTGCACTACCTGGGCTATTCGCCGGCTGCCAGTCTGGACATCGCCGCTGAACCGCCCAAAGTCCTAATTGTTGCCCAAGCCGAGCTGCTGGATGACGACCCGACGGCGCGCGCTTGGCTCAGCGAAGTCGAAACCATCATCTACGCCAATTTCTTCGATGATGGCATTTCGGAATTGGCGGAGTATGTCCTGCCGCTGCAAAGCTTTGCCGAGCGCGATGGCAGCTTTGTCAACGGCGAGCGGCGCGTGCAGCGTTTCTATACTGCGCAGGGTCCCATCGGGCAAGCGCTGCCCGCCTGGAAGCTCTTCGGCAGCCTGCGGCAAGCCATGGGCATGAGCCATCTCAAACCCTCCGCCGCGGCTGTCATGCTGGAGCTGAGCAAGAATGTCGGCCTGTTTGCAGGCATCAGCTACCAGGCTTTGGCGCAGGTCAAGCGGCAATTCCCGGATGTCGGCGGCCGCGACCTGTATTACGGCGGCACCGCCTATTCCAATGAAGGCGGGCTCGGCATACAGATACCGTCAGTCGCGGACGACAAGAAACTCAAGCCGGTTGCTGTCAACGCTCCGGAAGCCATCTCCGCTGTAGACGGCGAACTATTGATTATGCCGGTAACGCGCCTGTACAATCGACAGCGCAATTTCCGCCCGTCGCTGTTGATGGAGCCGCGCATTTTGGCGGCGCAGGCGACCATGAATCCTGCTGACGCGCGGGCGCTGGGAATCATTCAGAACGATGTCATTGAGATCAAAGCCGGCGCAGCAACCTTGCGGATGCGTGTTTGTATGAGTGACGAGATTGCAGCCGGCGCGTTGGCTGTGCCGCGACACATGACGGACGCGCCAGCCCCGATGACGATCACGGCCGGGTCCGTCAGCCGGGTTTCCCAAGTGCTTGCCGCTGCGGACTGAACCAAGAGGAATACGAGTATGAGCCGTAATCTAAAGCTCGGCATTGGCATAGGCATAATCGCGCTGCTCGGACTGATCGTAGTCCTGGCGCTGGTGATCGCTAACTTAGGCGCGATCGCGGCCTGGATCGGCTTCGACGACGCCGGCAATCTCAACGGGCGCGAGGGCGCGATCGGCCTGCTGCTCAACCCGGAAGCGCGCGTGAATAATGTCGTGCAATGCGCCGATGACGCTGGCTGTTCGGCGCTATGGCCCATCATATTCGCCGCTGGTTTCGCCTTTGTCATCGTGACCGGCTTCGCTTATGCGACCCTGCTGGAGCGGCGGCTGCTGGCTTTTTTGCAGCACCGCGTGGGTCCAAATCGCGTCGGTCCCATGGGTTTTTTGCAGCCGGCCGCTGATGGCGTCAAGCTGGTATTCAAGGAAGACTTGATGCCAGCCGGCGCCGACAAGTGGGTATTCCGCCTGGCGCCTATGATCAAAGTCATTCCCATTCTGATGATCGCCGCGGTTATCCCGATGGGCCCGGACCTGGTGCTGCCCTGGTTTGCGCCTTCGCTGGGCGATGTTTGGTATCAGGTGCCGCAAGGTTTGATCGACTCCAACGTGGGTGTCCTCTGGGTCATCGCCATCACCAGCATCGCCACCTACGGCGTAGTGCTGGCTGGCTGGTCAAGCGATAACAAATACGCCATGCTGGGCGCCCTGCGCGCTTCAGCCCAAATGATCAGCTACGAGCTCAGTTTCGCTTTGACGCTGGCCGTGCCGGTGATGATCGTCGGCAGCATGGCCATCGGCGACATCATTGACGCTCAGCGCAATATCTGGGACTGGTTTGTGTTTCAGAACCCGCTAGCGGCGGCTGTGCTGATATTGGCGCTGCTGGCGGAGACCAACCGCGCGCCCTTCGACTTGACCGAAGCCGAGCAGGAGTTGACGCAAGGCTATATGACCGAATACAGCGGCATGAAATTCGCCTTGTTTATGATGGCGGAATATCTGGGTATGATCGCCGTATGCCTGGTGGCGATCGCGGTATTCTTCGGCGGCTATCACTTATGGCCCATGGATGGCTTGCCCATCTTGGCGCCGGTTATATTCATAGTCAAAGTTGTTCTGATGCTCTGCGGCATGATCTGGATCCGCGCCACGCTGCCGCGCATCCGCTATGACCGGCTGATGATGTTCGGCTGGAAGGTCATGATTCCGCTGGCGCTGCTGGCGGTCGCCTGGACGGCAGTCGCAGTAGTTGTTGGGGATTCCCTGGGCGGCGCGGCTTACCCGATCGTATCTGGCGTCGTATTCGTTGTGGTACTCGTTCTGGGCGCCTGGGCGTTGCGCCGCGTCAGCCGCGATCAAGACAGCGAAGAAGCCATCCCTATGGAAGACGACCCGGCCTACACTGGCGAGCGGCGCGGTTTGGGCTGGGCGCTGGTGCACCTGGCCGGCATGCTCATCGCCATCCCGCTGGCGCATATTCGCTTCCAGGTGCGCGCGCTTGAAGGCTTGGCCAGCTTGGGGCGGACGCCGGAAGAAGACCGCGCGCTCGAAAGCGGCGAGACGGCGCTCAAGCGAGCCGGCGACTAGCTTGTTTCTGTAAGCGGGAAAAGAAAGCAAGAGGGTTCACGGGATGCATGTAGTTAAAGGCTTTGCCACCACATTGAAGCATCTGATGGACGACGCTGTGACGGTGCAATACCCGGAACAGGTGCAGAAGTTTCAGGATCGTTACAAAGGGCGGCATCATCTGCGCCGCTATGAGAATGGCTTGGAAAAGTGCATCGGCTGTTCGCTCTGCGCGGCGGCTTGCCCGGCCGATGCCATCTGGGTGGAAGCGTCGGAGAATACCGATGAGGAGCGCTTCAGCCCCGGCGAGCGCTACGCCAAGACTTACGAGATTAATATGCTGCGCTGCATCTTCTGCGGTTATTGCGAAGACGCTTGCCCGACCGAAGCCATCCAGCTCGGCCACGAACATCAGATGTCATTCACGGACCGGCGCGATGCCATCTATGTCAAGGACATGCTGATTGATCCGCCTCAGGCGGGCGCGCCGGCAACGCCGCAGCAGGTCGAGCCGGGCGCATTCGACCGGTCCATTCCGGACATGGAAGATCCGTCCTAAGTGCCCGGGCCGGCCAATTGCAAATTGAATGGCGAAATCAATTGTGCTAAAGTGCACAAACGCATTTATCTTGGGAAATAGCTCGTATGGAATGGTTGTTTCTGGTCGTGAGTTTTGTGGCGGTCCTGGCGGCCGGCATGATGCTGACGCGGCAAAACGCGGTACATAGCGCTTTATTCCTCATCGTTAATTTTGGTTGCGTCGCCTTCCTGTATCTGATGCTGGACGCGCCCTTCCTGGCTATGGTGCAGGTTACCGTTTATACCGGCGCCATCATGGTGCTGTTCCTCTTCGTCATCATGCTGCTCGGCGCGGAAACGACCACCGATACCTCCGGGCGCATGCGCTGGCTGGGCTTCGTGGGTACGGCTGTCGCTATCTTGCTGCTGTTGATATTCGCCTTCCCGCTGGCTTCGAATATGTTGTCGGACGAGACCGTGGAGCAGCCCGATGCGCAGGCGCGGATCCGCGTGATAAACGCCATTCCGGGCGGCGAAGCGCAGTTGTTTACGGTCATGGACATGGGGCGCGCCATGCCCCTGCAAGACACCGTCCGCGGCAATGTCTTGCTTGATCCGGTCGCTGACGCAATTGACGAGACGCGTCTGGACGGCGTCATTTACGAATACAGCCGCGAATCCGCGCAAGATTATCTTGAAGTGGCTGCGGGCGACTATACCGTCATCGTCGGCGTAGGCGGCCGCGACTTTGAATCCGCGCCGATATACGCCGAATCGCGTCTGCTAGAGCCGGACTCTGCGCATTCAGTCATGTTTTACGAAAATGGTGAGGGCCTGGTCGATGTCGTTGTGCTTGATGACGATATCAGCGCGCCGGCTGTTGGCAAAATGCGTCTCACGCTCTTCAACGCGGTCACAGACAAGCAAGTCTCGCTGGTGGACATCGGGCAATATACCGCGCGCGGCACGCTCTGCGACGACAGCGCCTGTGGCTCGCTGATTCCCCATCGCGTCCTCATTGAGCTTCTGCCAGCCGGCCAGCATACCAGCCTCGAGCTGGAAGCCGGCTCGTACAACCTGGCTTTCGTCGACGACGATCAGAATGTGCTGCGGACGCTGGCTGATTACGAAGCGGAACGCGGGCTGATTGAAACGCGCGTGCTGGTGCGCGAGCCAGGTGTGCCGGGCAGCCAAGCCAGTTACCGCGCTGCTGTTTTCAACGCCATCGGCGCGCCGGCATTTGGCAGCCCCGAGGCAGTAGGGCAGGTGCTGTTCATCGAATATGTGCTGCCGGTGATGCTGGTGGGCATGCTGCTGCTGGTAGCGCTGATTGGCGTTATCGTGCTGGCGCGGCCCGACGCCCTGGCCCAAGCCGAACGGCGGCGCATCAATCGGCGCAGGCGGGTGAATCGCCCGTTGGTCAGCGTCATTTCGCAGCAGACCGGTTCCAATGTATTAAGCGGCGACTACCGCGCTAAGCTGCCCGGCGGCGCTGACGATCCGGCTGGCGAATAAGCGCAGGAGTGAGTGAACGATGAACCCAATCGGCGCCGAGCCTTATATCGTACTCAGCATGGTGTTGTTCTTGATGGGCGCCTTGGGCGTCCTCATGCGGCGCAACGCTATACTACTCTTTATGTCCGTGGAACTGATGCTGAACTCAGCCAATCTGGCGCTGGTCGCCTTTGCCCGCGAATGGGGCCAGGTCAACGGCCACGTCTTTGTTTTCTTTGTCATGACCGTGGCCGCGGCTGAAGTCGCGGTTGGCCTGGCGCTGATCGTGAACATATTCCGCGAACGCCAGAGTATCAATATTGACGATTTGCAGCAAATGCAGGGCTAGTCTATGGCCGTCGGAAGAGGCGCTAGCTAATGGAAAATCTGCCGCTCTTAGTACCCTTGGTGATATTTGTGCCCGCGCTCGGGGCGATCATCAATTTTTTCTTCGGCGCGCGCCTGGAGGAGAAGTGGTCGGGTTATATCGGCTGCTTCGCTTCTATCTTCGCCTTCATCATCTCCTTGCTGCTGCTGACCTACGTGACCGGCACCAATGGCGCGGCCGCGGTGGTCAATCCGCCTTTCCTTGACGGCTGGCTGAGGATCGAGTCCGTCGGCCTGGACATATCCTGGCAGATGCGCGTTGACTCGCTCAGCGTGACCATGATGCTGGTTGTCACCGGCGTCGGCTCCCTGATTCATCTCTACGCCCGCGGATATATGCACGGCGACAAGGGGTATCCGCGCTTTTTCGCCTACCTCAACATGTTCCTGGCTTTTATGCTGACGCTGGTGACAGCCAATAATTTCTTGATGCTCTTTGTCGGCTGGGAGGGCGTCGGCCTCTGTTCCTTCCTCTTGATCGGCTTCTGGTGGGACAAGAAAGCGCCCGAAGGCTGGAAGAACAGCAACGCCGCCCGCAAAGCCTTCATCGTCAATCGCGTCGGCGACTTTGGCCTGCTCATGGCTATGTTCTTGATATTCTGGACTTTTGGCACGCTCGACTTCTACAAAGCGGGCGAACTGCCCAACACCGAAGCCAAGTATCTAGTGCATTGGCGCGAGCACAACGGCTTGCTGGAGCATCACGAAGAGACTGATGCGGCAGCAGCGGAAGACGAACACGGCGCCAATGTCGAATGCGTCCCGGCGGATGCTCACGCTGACGACGCGCACGCAGACGAAGAACACGCTGACGAAGAACACGCGGAAGACGCAACTCACGCGGCGTCCAATCCGCTGGCGAATGACATTCGCGCGCTCTACTGCGACAACCATCGCTTCGACACCGAACTTCTTGGTGTCTTCGGCCAAACTTCAGAGCGCTTCGGCACAGATGAAACGGTCGACTTCGGCAGCTTCGAGATGGCTTTTGAAGATGTGATCTTCTTGATAGCGCTCTTTATGCTGCTCGGCGTCACCGGCAAATCGGCGCAGATTCCGCTCTTTGTGTGGCTGCCCGACGCCATGGCTGGCCCCACGCCGGTTAGCGCGTTGATCCACGCCGCGACCATGGTTACCGCCGGTGTTTACCTTATGGTGCGCTCCAACGTCTTCTTGTGGGAGCTCAACCACGCCGGCTATGTACTCGGACTTATCATCACCCTGGTTGGCGCTGGAACAGCTATCGTCGCCGGCTTTATCGCGCTCGGTCAGTGGGATATCAAACGCGTGCTGGCTTATTCCACCATCTCGCAGTTGGGTTTTATGGTGGCGGCGGTGGGCATCGGCGCTTACGTAGCGGCCATGTTCCATCTGGTCACGCATGCGGTCTTTAAGGCGCTGCTCTTCCTCGGCAGCGGCTCGGTAATCCACGGCGTCGAGCATGGTCATCATCACGCGCAAGAGCACAGCCACGGTGACGATCATGGCGGCGACCACGATGAAGAATTTGACGCGCAAGACATGCGCAATATGGGCGGCTTGCGCAAACGCATGCCCATCACCTATATCACCTATCTAATCGGCACCTTGGGTTTGGCGGGCATCTTCCCCTTCGCCGGCTTCTGGTCCAAAGACGAGATTCTGGCCGATGCCTGGTACGAGGGCCTCGTGCTTAATACCACCAGCGGCTTCATCGCCTTTGGCGTACTGCTGGCGGCGGCCGCTTTCACCGCCTTCTATATGTGGCGGCAAGTTGTGCTGGTCTTCTTTGACAAACCACGCAGCGAAGCCGCCGAACATGCGCCGGAGAGCAATGGCGCCATGCTGCTGCCGCTGATCATCCTAGCCATCTTCACCTGCGTCATCGGCTTTATCAACGTGCCCAAAGCTACGCCGCTTTTCGACGGCATTTATCATCCCTACGAATTCAAGCACTTCCTGGAGCACAGCCTGGTCAGCGTTTCGCGCGGGCATGTGCTCGATTTCAACCTGCTCATCGCCGGCATCGCCCTGGCCCTCGGCATCGCCTCGATCATCGTGGCGCATCGCGTATATAAGGGCAAAGGTCTGGCCAGCGACAAGCGCGATCAACTAGAGACGCAAGCGCCGGCCCGCGGTCTGTTTAAGCTGGCCAACGCCCGGCTCTACTGGGACGAAGCCTACACCGCCGTTATCGAAGCGCCCTTCAATCGCTTGGCAGGTTTCCTGGCCGATCGCATCGATTGGGACTTCCTGCACGACTATGTCCACGATCGCATTATCAAGCGCGGCTTCGACAGCATCGCCGAAATACTCAGCAAGCCGATCGACCTGGGCATTGTAGACGGTACGGTCAATGGCGTCGGCATCTTCGTGCAACGCGCCGCCAATTGGATGCGCCGCTCGCAGACCGGCTACGTGCGTCTCTACGCTGTTGTGCTCTTTATCGGCGTGGTCGCCGTCATTCTGCTCATGCTTCTGCCATTTATACAGGCTCTACTCCAAAGTGGCTCTTAAGGAGAACGCTGTCCTATGGACGTAACTGGACTCTCGCTTACTACCATCACCCTGTTCTTGCCCATAGTCGGTCTCGTCATCTTGCTATTCATGAATGGCGAAACCCACCGCGGCAGCTTGAAGTGGGTGGCTTTTGCCACAAGTATCGTGACCTTCGTCGCCTCCGTACTCATGTGGGTCAATTTTGATCCGGGTACCGCCGAGCTGCAAATGGTGCAGCGCAATACCTGGGCCGAGGTCACGCTGGGCGAGTCGGTCATCAATGTCAGTTACTTCGTCGGCGTGGACGGCATCAGCATGCTGCTGGTCCTCTTGACGACCTTCATCATGCCGGTTGCGATTCTAGGTTCTTTTGGCAGCCATATCTTCGAGGAACGCGGCCGCGAGAAGCTCTATTACATCTTCTTGATGCTGCTTGAGTGGTCGATGCTCGGCGTTTTCGTCGTTCACGATTTGATCATCTTCTACGTCTTTTGGGAAGTTACGCTGGTGCCCATGTATTTCCTCATCGGCATCTGGGGCTCGGAAGACCGCATTTACGCTGCGGTTAAGTTCTTCCTCTATACCATGGCAGGCTCGATCTTGATGCTGATCGCGATCCTCTACGTCGGCAATCGCTCCGGCACCTTCAGCACTTACAGCGCCGGCGGCGATGTCGGCGTCATTGAGATGGTGCAGACCTTTGAAGGCGACGGCACATATTGGGATGCCCCGGGTCCAGATGGGGAAGACGAGGGCGACGATGGCGGCTTCCTGCTGAATTCGGTTGAGAGTTTCCTCTTCCTGGGCTTCCTGGTCGCCTTCGCCATCAAAGTGCCAATCTTCCCCTTCCACAGCTGGCTGCCCGACGCGCACGTGCAGGCGCCCACCGCCGGCTCGGTGATACTGGCTGGCGTGCTGCTAAAGATGGGCACCTACGGCATCGTGCGCTTTAATCTGAATCTATTCCCCGAGGCGACCATAGCCTGGGCGCCAACTATCGCCTTCCTGGGCGTGGTCGGGATCATCTATGGCGCCTGGGTCAGCTATGCCCAGGACAACGTCAAGAAGCTGGTGGCTTACTCGTCCGTCAGCCATCTCGGCTTTGTCGTTGTTGGCATCTTCGCGCTGAATTCGCAAGGCTTGCAAGGCGCGACCCTGCAAATGGTCAACCATGGCATCAGCACGGGGGGCCTCTTCTTGATTGTCGGCATGCTCTACGAGCGCTGGCACACCAAGGAAATGGCGGACTTTGGCGGTGTCTGGAAAGTGATGCCGCTCTTTGGCGCCATCAGCCTGGTCATCTCGCTCAGCAGTATGGGCTTGCCCGGCCTCAACGGCTTCATCGGCGAATTCACCATACTGCTGGGCTCGCTGGGCAGCGACTACCTGGGCTTCGCCTTCACGCTTTTCGCTACTCTGGGCGTTATCCTGGCGGCGGTTTATCTGCTCAAGATGTTCCAGCATGTATTCATGGGCGAGCTCAAGAACCCGCTGGCGGGTGAAGACGGTTACAAGCTGACCTGGTCCGAAAAGGCGGCTTACATTCCGGTCATCATTATGATCTTCTGGATGGGCTTGCAGCCGATCGTCTTTTTTAACATGCTGGATGTTTCCGTGGATAACATCGTCGCCATGTTTGTTCGCTAGGAGAAAACATGTTTCAGTCGCCGACTATCGCCGAATTCCTCGCGCAATCCAACCTGGCGTCCACGCTGCCCGCTACCCTGATGCTGGCCTGGACCCTGATCCTGGTTTTGGCGGACCTATTCGCGGGCGAGGAGCGCCGGCACTGGACGCCGATTCTGGCTAGCGTGGGATTAGGCATCAGCTTTCTGGCGAATATATTTGTCTACTCACCAGCGGAAGCTGAACAAGTCGCGCTTTACGGCATGTTCGTCGCCGATGCCTTCACCGGCTTCCTGAACGCTGTGATTTTAGTCGCGACCTTCATCGCTATCCTGATGAGTTGGGATTACCTCAATCGCGCCGAGATTCATCGCGGCGAGTATTATATTTTGGCGCTGATTTCCTCAGCTGGCGCTATGTTCATGGTCGGCGCCAACGACCTGATAATCGTCTTTGTGGCGCTGGAATTGCTGAGCATCCCGCTGTATATAATGGCCGCCTTCCGTTCGATCAAGAACGACGGCAGCGAGCTGGCGCTCAAATCCGAAGAAAGCGGCATGAAATACTTCATCTTGGGCGCTTTTTCTAGCGCGTTTCTAGTATTCGGCGCGGCGCTGGTTTACGGGGCCACTGGCGTCACCAACATCCCGCAGATCTTTGCGGCAGCCGGCGGCATCGTCAGCTCGACTTCGTCCGCCACCTTCTACTTGCTGGTTGGCACGGCTCTGCTGATTGTTGGTTTGGGCTTCAAAGTGGCGGTCGTGCCCTTCCATATGTGGACGCCTGATGTCTACGAAGGCGCGCCGACGCCCGTCACCGCCTTTATGAGCGTAACCGCCAAAATTGGCGGCTTCGCGGCGCTGCTGCGCGTGCTGATTTCCGGGCTTTCGGTCCTGGTGCTGGCTGATGGCGAGGCGGCGGCTTGGCAGGCGACCGCTACCATCATCGCCATACTCACGTTGGTGCTGGGCAACTTCGTCGCCATCTCACAGCGCAATCTCAAACGTATGCTGGCATACTCGTCCATCGCTCACGCCGGCTACATCATGGTGGCGGTAGCGGCCGCTGGCGCCTCGAACGTTATTGACGCGGCCACGCAAGGCGCGCTGGTCTATATGATGGCTTATATGTTCACCAATTTGGGCGCATTCGCCGTGGTTATGGCGATCGAGAAAGGTGACGGCAGCGGCGGCAATATCGACGATCTCCATGGCTTGGCGCAATCTCGTCCACTCATGGCACTGGCCATGACGATATTCATGCTCAGCCTCACCGGTGTGCCCCTGACCGCCGGCTTCGTCGGCAAGTTCATGATATTCTCGGCGGCGGTGCAAGCGGGCTTGTTTGGCCTGGCTGTGATTGGCGTCCTGACCAGCGTGGTGAGCGCCTTCTATTACATCCGCGTGGTTGTGAATATGTACTTGCGCGATAGCACGGGCGATCTGATACCTGCGCTGGAGACGCGCTACGTGCGCTTGGCGATCAATATCTCGCTCGCGGGCACCTTGGTCTTCGGCATTTTCTACCCCTTGGCGACTAACCTGGTCAGCATGGTAAGCATCACTTGATTCCTCTCGCAGTACTCAGGGGCTTTGGGCTGAAGCAGCGCCCGGCGGTTTTGCGTTCATTCAAACAGCGGATATCCAACTGCGGCTTGTACGCGTGAACAGCAATGTCTCGTAAAGAACGCGAAGGCGTAGTCTGGGTCTTGTTGTCTGCCGCGGGTTTTGCGCTGATGCCGACAATGGTGAAGACCATTTATCTTCATTCAACCTTTGCGCCCTTTGATATCGCCATTTGGCGCTTCGTCATCGCCGTGCCCATGATGTGGGCGCTGGTATACCGGAGCCGGCGCGCGGCCGCCTCTTCACGCCGAAGCGACGCGCCAATCCGCTCCATGCTGGCTGTTGGCATCGTGATATCAGCGGCTGTGCTGGCGGCATTCTTTGCCTTGGAGCGCTTGCCGGGCAGCACGTATATTGTGCTATTTTATTCCTACCCCGCGATGGTCGTTGTGCTGTCCGCGCTGCTGGGTGAGCGGATACGGCCGCTAGCCTGGCTGGCGCTGGCAATGGCGCTGATCGGCATCGTACTGACAGTGCCGGATCTCATGATCGGCGCCACCATCGATTCTATCGGCGCGGCTCTGGCGCTGTTTAATGCAGCGATTGTCGCCGTCTACTACTTGCTGGCCAAGCGCACTTTGGCGGGCGTGGCCGATGTATCCGGCGCCAGCGCCTGGATGATGGTCGGCACCCTGGCCGCCCTCCTGCTCCTGATTCCCCTGCGCGGGCTGCAATTGCCGCAGAATGCGCTGTCGCTGCTCATGCTGGTCGGCATCGCCGCTTTGGGAACCGTACTGCCGATTTACGCCATCAACCTGGCGATTCAGCGCATCGGCGCGGCCCAGACCTCGCTGATTAGTACGGTCGAGCCGATCCTGTCGATGATTGTTTCCATGCTGATCCTCGCGGAAGTGATTGGCGCTATGCAATGGCTCGGCGCCGCTTTGATCATTGGCAGCGTCAGCGTGCTGCAGTTGCGTCCGCGCAACCGAATCGATACTAGCATCGTTCACGAAGCGGGATAAAATGTAGCGTATGGCCGCGAGCGAGAAGCTTTCAAGTGAAACGCGCAAAGACCTCAAGCGCAACCGCGAAGGCAGGTTGTCGTCTCGCCAATGGCTGCAGCTTATCACCGAGCCGCTGACAACTCTGCTGCTGCTTTCCGTTCCCTTGATTCTGATAGCGGGGCGTTACGGTCCGGCGGGGCGGCTGATCGTGATTGGGCTGCTGGGCGCCTTCGTCCTGACGATGGCTATGCGCGCCCTGCGCTTCGCCCGCGTCAAGCTGAGTTATCGCGTTCTCTATGCCGATGGTATAAATTCGCGCTGGAAGCTCTGGCGTAAAACGACCTTGGCCAGCAAGTCGGGCGAAAGCATTCGCTTCGATCACCGGCTCTCGGGCCGTCTCAATGCGCCGCCGGACCAAGCCCTGCATACCTATTATGTCGAGGCTGGGGGACGCCGCATCTTGCTGACTGCGGTACCCAGGCGGCATCCCGACTCCGAACAGGCGGAACCGAGCATATACTTTGAACAAGCCGGCGGGACGCTCTACGCCGACTAGCCCAGCTGGCCGCTCATCTCAAGCACTTCCGCGCCGTCCGCATCCACCCACACCCCGCACTGTCCGCCGCCTTCCGCGGCTTCCAATTCGACGACCGTGCCATCAAAGCGCATGGCGGGGTGATAATAATGCGATACTTGGTCTGCCGCGGCGTCGATGTAGTGGCCGATCAGCGCGCGGCGAAAGCGGTCCTTGGACGTATTGGGAAAACTGCCGTGAATCACCTGGCCGTTAAAAAAGAATACATCGCCGGCTTTCATCACGACCGGCTCCGGCTGCATATCCGCCGAAAGCGGCACGGTGACATCGGTGAAACTCTCGCTCGTATCCGCGTCAACCGGGCATAAAATCGGCAGTTTGTGGCTGCCCGGCACGACTTGCAAACAGCCGTTCTCTTCGTCACAGTCGTCAAGCGCCATCCAGGCTGCTATGCAGGTGCCAGGCTGTACACGCAGATAATACTGGTCCTGGTGCAAGGCTTGGCCGCGAGCGCCGGCCGGCTTGAAATAAAGCATCGTCTGGACGGCCAGTGGCTCTTTGCCCAGCAATTGACGAAACGCGCTGCCGATGCGCTCGTGAAGCATCCAGTCGCGGCTGATCTGGTCCCAGCGGTGCATGTGAATCAGCCGCGGATAGCGCTTTAGCGGGTCGCTGCTCTTGGCGTCGACGCCGGCGAAATCGCCCGGATATTCGCCCGCGGCGCGCATGTCCATAAAGTGCTGTTGATAACTTGCCACTTCATCATCAGTAAACATGCCGGGCACGGTAATGTATCCCTGTTTGTCAAAGCTCCGAACATCCACTTGCATTGAAATTCTCCCGCAACCCGCTGTTGCTCTGGCGACCGAAATGACTACAATCTTCAACACTGATTGTAGTCAACATGGGAATGAATATGCAAGCCCTTGGCGTGTCGGATGTGAGGCAGGCGCTGCGTAGTTTGCAGCTGAATATTGAGGTGATCGAATTCGCCAGTTCTACGGCTACCGCACAGCAGGCGGCGGATAACATCGGCTGTAAGCTGGGCCAAATTGTGAAAAGCCTGGGTTTCATGATCAACAAATCAACGCCAACACTGGTATTGACCAGCGGCGACCAATCGATAGACGAGCGCAAGCTGGCGGCGCTTTTCGCTGTCGGCCGCAAGAAAGCGCGCATGATGACGGCCGAGCAATGTATCTCCTTGCTGGGATACCCGCCTGGTGGCGTCCCGCCTATCGGGCATCAAAGCGGCGGCTTTTTGATTTACCTTGACCAGACGCTGCAGCGTTTTGAAACCGTATATGCCGCCGGCGGCGCGGCCAATGCGATATTTCCCATCGACCTGACGACCTTGCAACGGGTGACAGATGGCGTCTTCGCGGACCTCGTCAAGTAGCTGCGTGAGCAAAACAGGCGCGCTCAAGCGTCCGAAACATGCAGCGTAGTCAGATAGAACTCGTTGCCGATTGCATTGCCATCCGGGTAGCGAAGCGGCAGAATCGCGCCGCTCTGCGTTTCTTTCGCAGCGAGCAATAGATTGTATTGCCCGTTCTCAATCGTGCAAGGAATCTCCAAGGTGGTTCGGTCGCGGTAGAACCGGTCCGCCTGCCACTCGGTCGTGAAGACATCCGCCGGAATCGAGTCTTGAATCGCCAGCTGGCTGTCAGCGTCGGCGAGAATGATGCCAAGCGAATACGATTTCTCAACCTCGCTGTCCAGCTGCCACCAACTTTCGATAGTGACAAATTGACATGCCGCGACTTCAACCGAACCCTCAAGCTCCCAGGCAAAAAGTTGCATCTCGTCGCCGGCGTGAATGAGCGGCCCCTGATGGACAGGTACTTTCGCATATTCGCTTAAGGCGTAAGTTGTCACGTAGGATTCATCCCAAGCCTGTGTTTGGATCAGGGCGTAATTTTGATTGAGCCAGTCCCCGAATCCAGCGCCAAGTTTATTGCCACCTCCCTCAGTCAGGCGCCAGAGCTGCTTGTGAGTTGGCAACTTGCTGCCAAAAGTTGCTGGCTCAAATGTCTTGAAGATGTTCACTAGCTCGTCCGGATAATTTGGCGGATGCGCTGAGTCTCCCGGCTCGACAAGATGGAATTGCCGCTCTTTTGACATCTTGTCCGGTGTGAAGTCCATGAAGTAATAGGCGGCCGGCAGCAGCCAACGCCAAGCCCAGTCGAATTCGGTTACCACCACGCTGTCGTTTTGATAGGTCGGCGTCATGGTTTGCACGAAATCTCGGTAGGGCGCGTTTTCAACCTGGACCCTCAAATTCTCCGGCGCGTGCAGTATCAGCAGCAACAACATGATCAGGGCTGCTTTGGTCGGAAGCAAGCGCAAACCCAGCGCCATACTGACGGCAATTAGTGGCGCGAACATGACGACATTTCGCAGGGAAAAATTGCTAACGACCGCGTTTGCCGCGTAAGCAATGAGTATGGTGGACAGCAAAAGAACCGGAATGTAGAGCATATTAATGCGCTGGCTGAATCGCAGGCGGCTGTTGGCGGCGCCAAAGTTTCGCGAGATCAATGGGGCGAACAGGCTTAACATCATAAGAAACTGATAGATCAGCTCGGGATAAAATTTACTCTGGTCATAGAACAGGGCAATGCCGGCCCAGCCTGGAGGGATGGCATAGTAGATGCCGCCCGGCATTACAATCAAGATGGCTTGTAAGAATGGCAAGAGCCAACCCAGAAATGACAGGCCGATGGCTGCCCACATCAGGAGCGAATCCAACCAACGCTTGCGCTCGAAGCGTGTGAACAATATCAGGCAGACGGCATGCGCGGGGAAGAAAAATACCGCGAAAAAATGGGTATAGATGACGCCGATGCCGGCAATGATGTAAGCGATCATCAAGGCAGACGATGGCTTGTGCAGCCAACGGTAGAACAGCAGATGCAGCGCCGTAGTCAACATGATTAGCATGGGATACGGGCGCAGTTCGTACATTGCGCTGGCTGCGAAGCCATATACGCCGAGAAGGACCACCGCGTAGAGGCCGGCGCGTCTGCCGCAGATATGTTTGCCAAGCTGATAGATAAGCGCGAATGTTACAATATTGGTCAGCTTGGAAAGCCAGCGGGTGATCTCTTCGCTGGGTCCAAAGGCTTCTATCCAAAAATTCACCAAAAAACTCCATCCTGGCGGGTGGGTGTCAAATGTTCCAAGATAACGTACCAACTCCGTAGTTGAAAAGTGCAGAGCTTGGTGGACAACAATTGCTTCATCCTGTCGGAAATTCCGATTTCCGTAAACATGGGCATGCAGCAGCGCATTGACCAAAATAAGGATTGAAGCCGCCAGGGTGGCAAGGGCTTGCTTGTCTGGCTTCCTTAGGTTCATGTAATGTCTCATTGGGCCGAGCGTCGAGTCTTCAACAGTCTACTAGCGCCTCTTGGCCCCCGCCAGCTTAGCTCTCCACGGTCTTCACGCTTACCTTGTACTGCAACTGCTCAAGAACCTGCAGCAGCCGGTCTTGCCATTGCTCATCGGCCGCCGGCAAGCGCACCTCCGTCCGCGTGACTTCGACATCGGCGCCCAAAGTTAGCGCCAGCAGCTCGCGCCTGACCGTGGCCAGATAGGGCAGTTTGATCAGCACTTGCTCGCGCGGCAGCCGTACGTGGCTGGCGCGAACAGCCAGCGCCAAGACCTTTACCCGGATCTGATACAGCAAACCTTCAACAGCCGCCGGCAGCGGACCGAAGCGATCAAGCAGTTCCCGGCGCATGGCGTCGACCTCGTCCAGCTGCGTGATGTTGCCGATGCGGCGATACAGCTGCAAGCGCAGCGCCATCTCGGGGATCCAGTCCGTCGGCAAGTAGGCCGGCAGCGGCAAGTCGATGATAATCCGCTCGCGTGCGGATGCCGGCGCCACTTCAGCGCTATCTGAGGCTGGCGTACTCTTCTGGTCCTTTACCGCTTGCTGCAGCATCTCAGTATACAGGTGCAGGCCAACGCTGGCGATGTGCCCCGACTGCCTCATGCTGAGGATATCGCCGCTGCCGCGCATCTCCAGATCGCGAATGGCAACCTGAAAGCCGGCGCCGAGCTGCGTGTTTTCGGCCAAGGTTTCCAGGCGGGTACGCGCCTCCTCGGTCAGCGTGCCGCGGTCGTGAAAAAAATAGGCGTAGGCTTGCTGTGCCGAGCGCCCCACGCGGCCGCGCAGTTGATACAACTGTGACACGCCAAAGTGATCGGCGCGATCGACGATCAGCGTATTGACGCGTGGCATATCAATGCCGTTTTCGATTATCGAAGTCGAAATGAGTATGTCATATTCTCCGCGCGAAAACTCGGCCATCACCGTTTCGAGGGCGCGCGGGCTCATCTGTCCATGCGCCACGGCGATAGAGGCTTCGGGCACAATCCGCTCAATCTTGCTGCGAGTCATGTGAATGGTTTTGACGCGGTTGTGCACGACGAAGACCTGCCCGCCCCGCTCGATTTCACGCATGATCGCGCGCCGGCTCAGTTTGTCATCCCAAGTGCCTACTTGAGTGATGACCGGCAGGCGCTCCTCCGGCGCTGTCTGGATCATGCTGATGTCGCGTACACCGCTCAAGCTCAGATAAAGCGTGCGTGGAATCGGCGTGGCTGTCAGCGTCAGTATGTCAATGCGCGAGCGCATCTTCTTGAAGTGTTCCTTGTGTTTGACGCCGAAGCGCTGTTCCTCGTCGATAATCATCAGACCCAGACGCTTAAAGCGAATATCTTTGGATAACAAGCGATGGGTGCCGACGATGATGTCTACTGCGCCGGAGCTAAGCCGCTCCACGATTTGCGTCTGCTGCGCCTTGTTGCGAAAGCGCGACATCATTTCAATCTCGACCGGAAATGCCGACAGACGCGCGCGGAATATATCGAAATGCTGCTGCGCCAGCACCGTTGTCGGCACCAGCACCGCCACCTGCATGCCGTCTTGCACAGCCTTGAAGGCAGCGCGCAGGGCAACCTCAGTCTTGCCAAAGCCGACATCGCCGCAGATCAGCCGGTCCATCGGTTTGCGGTCGTGCATGTCGGCTTTTACTTCTTGAATCACGCGCAGCTGGTCTTCCGTCTCGACAAAGGAGAAGCCGGCTTCCATCTCGTGCTGCCAAGCCGTGTCGCCGCTGAAGGCATGCCCCAAAGCCTGGGCGCGCTTGCTGTAAATGGCCAGCAGTTCGCGGGCTTCTTCAATGGCGTTGCGCCGCGCTTTGTCCCGCGCCTTAATCCACTGATCGGCTTTGCCCAGCTGGTTTAGCTTTGGCGCTTTGTCGTCAGCGCCGACATAACGAGACAGCCGATCGGCTTGGTGGATGGGCACGTAAATCGTATCGGCGCCCTGGAACTCCACCAGCAGATATTCTCGTTCAGTTGTATTGACGGTGCGGTGGCGCAAGCCTATGAATCTGCCGATGCCATAGTCGACATGAACCACGTAGGTGCCTTCATCCCAGTCCGTATAGCTGGTGTCTGTCGCTTTGCCGCCGCGCTTGCCGGTTGCTTCATGACGGCGTCTCGGCTCGGGCCGCGTCCAGCCGAAAATCTCAGCGTCAGTGATAAAGTGGAGTGTTCCATGCGCCCCTTTAAGCGACCAGCCTTCAGCGGCGGCGCCGCGGATAAAACGCAAACTGCCCGGCTCGGGCGCCGCGTCGATGCTGGTCACGGTCGGAATAAATGTTGAGCTGTCCTGCTCGTACCACAAATTCTCCAAGCGCTCTACCTGCTCGGTGATGACGACTACGCTGTCGCCCTGGTTCAGTTGCCGCCGAATCTGTGTCAGCAGCAGACGCAGCTGGCCGCCGTATCGCTCGCCCGGCGCAAATGCCGTCCCTGCGCCAGTGCTGCTGAGCGCGGCGCTGGCTCGACGCTCGAGTTCAGCCTGGATGGCATCCCAAGCGAGAAAGGGCGCTGGATGATCGGGCGCTGCCTGCCCGGCTGATTCGGTTTCGCCGCGATTGACGCCAGCCTGTTCGGCAATCTCTATGGCGGCCTCAGCGACATAGTGCGGATCCTCGATCAAGATCAAGGCCTGCTCGGGTATGTAATCCAGCAAGCTAGCCGGCTTGTCATACAGGTAGGGCAGGTAGTGCTCCAGGCAAGGGAATGCGCTGCCCTGCGACAGCGATTCGATGTCGGCGCTGATGCTGGAGTAGTCGGTTGGGTCGCTGGCGGACGCCACGGCCCAGGCTCCCAGCTGCGCGCCGACGGCAGCCGTATGCGATGGCAGGGCTTCGCGCGCGGGCACGATACGCGCCGTCTCTACTCGATCAATGCTGCGTTGGCTGGCCGGGTCGAAGCGGCGCAAACTTTCGATTTCGTCATCGAAGAATTCGATACGCACAGGAAACTCGCTCGCCAGCGGAAATACATCGAGGATGCCGCCGCGCCGGCTGAAGCTGCCAGGTTCTATGACAAGCGCGGCCGGCTCGTAACCCATGCCGATCCAGCGCAAGATGAGCTGCTCCATCGCGTGCCGCTCGCCCCGGGTCAATTCGACTGTGGCGCCGCGAAACTCGTCGGGCGGCAAGGTCAGCTGCAGCAGCGCCCGCGCCGAGCTGACGACGATCGGCCCGCCTGTAGAGGCTGAATACGACAGCGCGGACAGAGTCGCGATGCGATTGCGAATCACGCTGAGATCCCATGGCGCCCGATCGTAGAATTGCGCCGACGGCTCGGCGAATCGATGCAGCCGCTGCTCATCGTCCAGCCAAATCGGCAACTGTTCGCTGACGTTGTACGCCCGGCGCACGGCCGAGGTCAAGTACAGAATCGGCGCCTTCCAATCCCGCGCCAATGCCGCCAGCAGAAAAGGCCGCGCCGAACGGACGACCTTGTAGCCCACCCGCGCCTCGCGCCTGCGAAGCTGGTCCAGCAGTTCTTTATAGCTCTGCGTTTGACGCAGGACATCCAGCAAGCCGGTAAGCTGAAGCGACATATCATCCCTGGTCTAGCGCTGGGCAGCAACGCATCAGTATATCAAAGCGCGCCTTTATCAGCTAGACGCGCGGAGATGGGTAGTGAATCGAATTCGCTTGTAATTCATTTCACCACAAAGACACAAAGGTACAAAGCACACAAAGAATATAGCCATGTTAAGTCCCTTGAAATTACTTGCGCCACACAAAATTATCCCGCTGAAGCGCGGCTCAAAATGTGATACGCTGGGCGCTTCCGTTAGAGCGATTCAAATGCCCCAAGGGATGATTAAGACACTTCTGCTCTGTATGCTTGCCTTTGCCTGTCTCGTGCTGCCGGCCGCAGCGCAATCTCCAGCCGACTTGCCGCGCGCCTGCGACCTCGACAATCATCCCCGGCAGCGCCGCTTTTATCAGCGGGGCGACGCGCCAGACGACCTGACTGACGACGACTTGTGGCGCATATCCACTATGAGAGAGCAGGGCATCGATCCAGCGCTTGTCGCCAACGGCCTGGCTCGCCTGGCGGAATCGCCCACCAGGCTGTCGCTGATCTTGATGCGCAAGGGGCATATCGTCTACGAGCAGTACTACAACGGCAGCCACGTGGCGGACAGCAATAACATCGCCAGCGTATCCAAGAGCATCTTGTCGGCGCTCGACGGCATCGCCCTTGACCGAGGTTATTTCCTGACCGTTGAAGATCGTGTAGCCGATTATCTTCCGGATTACTTCGCCGAGGCAGACGACCCGCGGCTGCTGGACTTGCGCCTGCGCGACCTGCTGACCATGACGCATGGCCTGGCTTGGCGAGAAAACGAGAGCGAGCGCTTGCTTAATCGCAGCCGCGATTGGGTGGCGTACATCCTGAGCCTGCCTATCAGCAACGAGCCGGGCACGCTATTTCACTACAGCACGGGCGCGTCGCATGTCATGTCGGCGGTATTGACCGAAGCCACTGGCATGAGCGCCTGCGTATTCGCGCATCGTTATCTGTTTGCACCGCTGGGCATAGAGGCGGAATTCTGGGGCGTCGACCCCAAGGGCTACTTCACCGGCGGCCACAGCCTAAGCATGACGGCGCGTGAGCTGGCGCGCTTTGGGCAGCTATTCTTACAGGAAGGGCGCTGGCAGGGCGAGCAAGCGCTACCCGGCTGGTGGGTGGTCGCCTCGACATCGCCGCAAGTCGACATCGGCAACAACTACGCCGGCTACGGCTACTACTGGTGGCTGAATCAAATCGCCGGCTACGATATGTATTCCGCGCTGGGCGCCGCGGGCCAGATATTGCATGTCATCCCCGAGCTCGAGCTGGTGCTGGTCACCACCCACAGCTTCGCCGGCAATCCGCGCGATTACGCCGAAGAAGCCGAGTCCTACCAGTTCTTGTGGAACGACCTGATCCCCGCGATCGACGGGCTCTAATCGACCAAAGCCTGATATGTCAGCGCGCGGAAGTCTTGCTGGAAGGGCAGCATATTGTCCATCAGTTGCGTCATGATGATGCCGACAAGCTGCTCTTGCGGGTCCACCCAGAAGTTGGTAGCCGCGGCGCCGCTCCAGCCGAAGTTGCCTTCCGAATTAATTACGCCGGTTTGTGGCGCATCCATGACTACGTCGAAGCCCAAGCCGAAGCCGCGCCCGGGAATGTTGGACAGGCCGATAGCCAGCGGCAGCAATTCCTTGCTGATATGGTTGCGCGTCATGAACTCCAGCGTTTTCCGCCCGATAATGCGCGTATCGTACAACTCGCCTTCATTCAGCAGCATATTGGCGAACTGCCAATAATCCGCCGTCGTCGAAACCAGTCCGCCGCCGCCCGAAGGCGCGCAAGCTGGTTTGCTATAGTCGTGCCAGGGGATATGCGGCGCTCCCTCGTATTCGCTGAATCCGCCAGTCTGCGCATCGTGGCGATAGAGCGTGGCGAAACGGTCCAGCTTGTCCGCCGAAACGTGAAAAGCCGTGTCCGCCATGCCCAGCGGCTTAAATATCCGCTCCTCAAGGAAATCTTCAAAGGGCATATCGGCCAGAACCTGCACCAGATAGCCGCAGACATCGGTGGCGATGCTGTAATTCCAGGCGCTGCCGGGCTGGCAACGCAGCGGCAATTCCGCCATGCCCAGGATCTTCTCTTCCAGCGACGCCGTCTCGCTGCGAAAGATCGAATTGCGATACATCTCATCAATCGGCGTGTCAAAATAGAAACCATAACTTAAGCCGGCTGTATGCGTCAGCAGGTGGTGGATGTTCATAGGCGGATTCTGCGCTACGAATTGCGGACCCATATAGCCGTAGCCCGCCAGGACCTTGGTGTTGCCAAAAGCGGGAATATAGCGGCTCACCGGCTCGACCAACTGGAACTTGCCTTGCTCATACAGCATCATCAAGGCGATGGATGTTATCGGCTTGGTCATGCTGTAAATGCGGAAGATCGTGTCAAGCTCCATCGGCATGCGCTGCTTAGCATCGCGGTAGCCGCAAGCTTCGAAATGCACGATTTCCGAATCGCGCGCGACCAGCGTAACAAAACCCGCCGCGCGCTCCGCGTCGACATATTGCTGCAGCTTTGTACCGATATTCTTGAGACGGTCGGCGGACATGCCCACCAATTCCGGCGCGATGACTTGCATGGCTTTTTCCTTACTCTTGCGCTTTCAGTTCGAAGACTTTGCCCACAGCGCCTCAAGCCTGCGACACATTCGAGGCATTTAATGCGCTCTGCAAATCCAGCGCTTTTGGATGCTGCGGATTGATTTCCAGCGCCAGATTCACCACGTCCATTGCGGCGTCGACAGCGCCGATGTCGCGTAGATGCTGCGCCAATATGAGATAGCGACTGACGGCTTTTTTCTTGTTTCCCTGCGCCAGATGCCATTCGGCAATTTCGTGTTGCAGCGCCGCCAAGCCCGGGCGAATCGCGGCAGCTTTGGTCTTTTCCGCAACCGCCAGCTTGCCAGCGCCGGCATTATCGTATAACTGCGCGAGCTTGATATGGTTGGCTAGCGCTTCGTCGATTTGGCCGAACTTTTTCTGCAGCGCGATGAGCTTGGTCAGCGGCTTGGGATCCGCAGGCGCCAACTCATGCGCGCGCGCAACGAGAGCCAACTGCTCGCTGAGATCGGGCTTTTTTGCTTGCCGCCCGGCTTTTGACGCATTGCCGTTGTAAAGCGTCATCGCGCGTTCGAGGCCATCGCTCAGCCAGACTTCAATGGCATCCGCGGCTCGTCCCGCTAATTCATCGGCGCGGATGGCCTCATCGCCTCGCCAAGGCTGCAGCACATAATGCACCGGATCCATCCGGCCCGGCGGACGACCGATGCCGAAGCGCAAGCGCGCAAAGTCCGTACAGCCCAGATGCCGCACGATGCTGCGCAGCCCGTTTTGGCCGCCGTGCCCGCCATTCCAGCGCAATCGCAGCATGCCGAAGGGCGTATCCAAATCATCGTGAATCACCAGCAGGTTTTCGAGCGGGATATCATAGTAGTCGGTCAACTGCCGCACCGATTCGCCGCTGCGGTTCATATAGGTCAGCGGCTTCGCCAGCTTGACGCGCCGCGCGCCGATGCTGCCGTCCCAGGTTAGCGCCTGCTTTTCCGATCTGCCCGCGCCCAGGCTGTAGCGCCGCGCCAATTCATCAATGACGGCGAAACCGACATTGTGGCGCGTTCTATCATATTTGGCGCCTGGATTCCCCAAGCCAACAATCAAGCGCTTCTCGGACATATCTCGTCTGAAAGTATTGTTTACGCTTCGCGGTATGGTAGCAGAGGGAGGGCTGGATTGAATAGCGAAATCGCCATTCAAAGCAGAGCGCTCGCATCAAAATATTTTCCAACACAGAGAACACAGAGGGCACAGAGATAAGATTCTTTAGGCGAAGTTCCCCTATATCCTCCGATTGAATAGGGAAGTCTTGCCGCCACAATGTCGATTAAATTCTTCCATCCCAATAAATTTTGCGACAAATTGTCACGAATCTCCGATCAATGGCTTTTCTCGGTGCACTCTGTGTCCTCTGTGGTTAAATTTGAATTTAATTTTGCTCGTCGCAGCGGATGCCAGTTCTATGCGATTGCTCTGCCATTCAAAGCGGGCTGTCGTCAACATAGCGCGGGTAGGTTGTCTTGGCGCGCTCGGCAGCGGCCAGGTCCAGCTCCAACGTGACGAATGGTTCCGCTTCGCTGGTCGTGGCCAGGACCGCGCCATCGGGGTCGCAAAGCCAGCCTGCGCCGCCCAGATCGACACCGCCCGCTATTCCAGCGTGATTGGACGAAAGGCAGTAGGCGCCGGCGACGACCGCGGCCGTCCGCCCGCCGGCCAACCACTTGGCATTGCTGTGTCGCGGCGTGCTGCGCGGATTCAGCAGCAGATGGATGCCTCCCTTGCCGTATTCGCGGGCGTGCTGCAGGAACCAAATCTCAGTGCAAATCATGATGCCCAAGGTCAGTTCGCCGATGCGGGTCGGCTGAAAATCTATCGGCGCGCGGTCGTACCAGTTGGCTTCCCAGTAACCTTCGTCATTTGGCAAGTAGGTCTTCTTATGCGCCCAGCGCAAGCCGTCTTGCGCCGTCCACAGATAAGCGACATTGTGGCGCTGCTTGCCGATGTCGCGCGGCGCCGTGCCGACGACGGTTCTTGCGCCGAGCTCGGGCAAGCGTTCCAGCCACCCTTCATGAGCGCGAACGGCGCGCTGCCAAGTCGCGTCGTCTGGCTCCGGCGTCGTGCAGAACCAGGGCGCGAAGCACATTTCGGGCAGCAGCGCCAAGTCGGAAGCATGAGCCGCTACATGCCTTCTGAGCCGCTGCCAGTCCGCCTCCAGGCGATTCGCGTCCAGTTGCGTGATGGTGGCTTTCACTGGTCTCCGCTCAGGCTAATTCGCGCTGCTGGCTGAATTGCGTCTCGTATAGATTGGCGTACAATCCAGCGTGCTCCAACAATTCGGCATGGCTGCCGCTCTCGACGATGCGGCCGCGGTCGAGCACCAGAATCAGGTCGGCCGCCAAGATTGTGCTGAGGCGATGAGCGATGACGATGCTGGTGCGGTCGCGCTGGATCTGGCTGAGCGCGTCCTGAATCAACGCCTCGGATTGGCTGTCGAGGTGGCTGGTCGCCTCGTCCAGCACCAGGATGCGCGGGTCCTTCAATATCACGCGCGCGATCGCCAGGCGCTGCTTTTCGCCGCCGCTCAGACGATAGCCGCGCTCGCCTACGATCGAGTCATAGCCGTCGCTCAGCCCCATGATGAACTCGTGAATATGAGCGACTTTGGCCGCGCCTTCAAGTTCGGCTTGTGTAGCGTCCGGCTTGGCGTAGAGCAGGTTGGTGCGGATGGTGTCGTGGAAGAGATAAGTCTCCTGCGTAACCATGCCGATATTCTCCGCCATCGTGCGCAGGCTCAGATCGCGCAGGTCGTGCCCGTCCAGGCTGATGCGCCCGCTGCTGGGATCGTACAAGCGCGGTATCAGGTAGGTCAGCGTGGTTTTACCCGCGCCGCTGGGCCCCACCAGCGCCACCAACTGGCCCGGCTCAATATCAAACGAGAGTTGCTCCAATGCCAATTCGCGCGCTTGATGTTTGGCGCCGCTGGTCGTGGCGCCGTTATCCCGCCGCGCTGGATCGCCGGAGCGCGTCGCGGCCACGCTGTCGATGCGCCCAATCCGCTCCACATCGGAAAGCAAGTGGCTTTCGTCAATCTGATAGCGAAAGGTAACATCGTCAAAGACCAGCGCGCCGCTGACAGCGCTTAGATGGACGGCGTCGGGCTTCTCCTCGATTTCCAGTGGCAAGTCGATGATCTCGAATACGCGCTCGAAACTGACGATAGACTGTGCGAAATCGACCGGCGCGTTGGTCAATGCTTGCAGCGGCGTATACAACTGGGCGAGGAAGGTGGCGAAGGCGACGATATCGCCGATAGAAAACTCGCCATTGATGACCAGCATCCCGCCGACCCAGTAAACCAGCGCCGTTCCGACCACGCTGACCAAGCCGATTAGCACAAAGAACTGGCTGCCCAGCACCGCGCGCTCAATGCCGGCATCGCGCACGTCTGCAGCGCGCTTGTCAAAATGCTCAACTTCGGCGTCAATCCGCCCGAAGAGCTTGACCAGCAGCGCGCCGCTGATATTCAGCGTTTCGTTCATCATGGCGTTCATCTGCGCGTTGTAGCCCATTTGCTCGCGCGCGATCCGCTGCAAACGCGTGCCCAACCGCCGCGCGACCAAGATGAACAGCGGCAGCACCATCACGCCCAAGATGGTCAGCTGCCACTTCATGCCTAACATCACCGCCAGCGTCGCCACCACCGTAATCACATTGGTGATGATCGAAACGATGGTGTTGCTGATGGCGTTCTGCGCGCCAACGACATCGTTGTTGAGGCGGCTCATCAGCTCGCCTGTTTTGGTATTGGTGAAAAAGCGCAGCGACATCTGCTGCAAGTGATGATAGAGCGACACGCGCAAGTCATAAATCACGCCCTCGCCGATCGCCACATTCAGCTTGCGCTGCCAGATGCGGATGACGCCGCTGATGATCGGGATGACAACCAGACCCAGGGCCAGCAGATTCAGCTGGGCAAAGTCCTTCTGCGGCAGCGCTTGATCGATGATTTCGCGGAAAATCAAAGGGCTGAGCAGGCCCAAGCCGGTCGTCAGCAGGATAGTCGCCAACATGCCGGCAATCTGCCTGCGATAGGGCTGGGCATAAGCCAGCACCCGCCGCAGCAAACGCCGAGTTACATTCGGCTTGGCTTTGTTGTCGTGCCCGTGCATGTAGCGGAACCAGCCGCCGCCGCGCATCATCATTCGCGTTTTCGCCTCCAGCTTTGACTATAGCATAGCGGCGCCAGCCCAGGGCAGACCACTGCGCCAATGGCTAGGTCTAACGTTTGCGAAGCCGCCATCATGCGCTGCGGGAAGCGCGGGGGGCGCTGAAAATCTAATGCAAGAACGGAGGAGCAGGGGCGCTTAACGATCCAGCGACAGACCGCGGACAATGGCGCGCGCGTCCGCAAGGGTATCCGCGAACAAGACTTCGCGCCCGTCCATATCGTTGTTGAAGGTCTTCTGAATCGTCTGATAAATGGTGCGGAGCGCGCCGTTCGCGCCTACCACAACTCGCGCGCCTTCGTTAGGCCTGGCCTCGCCGGACGCCAGCAGTTTCTTGGCGCCGGTCATGACATCGCGGGGGATGGCCGCGCCTTCCAGGTCAATGATCAAGTCCACAAAGTGTTCAACGCTGCCGATAAGCTCGTCCGCCTTGCCGATGGCTATTTCAAGTTCCGGCCAGGTCCACTCCGACTCGAATTCCAGGAGAACCACCGTCTTTTTCTTGTTATCCCAGCGTGTTACGATCGCCATCTTCACAAACTCGCTAATCAGCCGAAGTTACAAAATCTATACGCAATATTATGCCAATAGTTGTCAGCATAACCAGTCTGAGATCAGCAATAGTCCGCTGGTTAATCGTGCCGTCAGTCGAGATCTGTCAACTCAATTGGCGCTGACCTGGAAAGCCACTGGCGAGGCTGCCGGCACATTGTCCACAAGCAGTTCGACGCTCCAGGCGCCAACCACAAATGCCGTGTCCGTCTGATCAATGAAGAACCAGATGCAGTTGCCGTCAATCCTGTTCTCGACATCAAAACTGAAATAAGCCACTTCGATGCCGCGGCGATGCCAGCGCGAAGAAATCTTGGCGCCGGCCGGGATATTGTGCGCCTCGGCGACTACATAAATCTCCGTTGACGCCGGCGTAAACACTGGATTCACATCGATGGCGCAGTCATTCGAGTTCACGCCTGAAGCCATCGCGATATTTTCCAGGCGCGGGCCCGCTGCCGTTGCCTGTGGCTGGCTGGGGGCTGCCGGGCGAGTTGGGCTGGGGCTTGGCGCAAGAGTCGCAAAAGCCATCGGCGTGACAAGACTGACTTCCGCCTGACGCGTGGCTGTGGCTGTGGCTAGGGCGATCTGCGTCGGCGCGCTGTCTATCCGGCTGACGTTTGTCGCGATATAACTGGTATCCGTGCCCAGGCTGATTAAACTGAATTGTAGGAACTCCCCGGCGGCCTCGGCCTGCGCGACGCGCGCGGCGGCGTATTCCAGCGTGGTATTCATACGCGCTCGTACGACCGTCGCCGTAGCTCTAAGGCTCTCCGCCTCCACTCTCGCTCGCTCATAAATCGCCGTTGCAGTCGACTGAGGCGGATTGGAGGCGCAGGCGGAAAGCGCTAGGGCGAAAGCCAGCGGCGCGATGACGCTAGCCACGCGGGTCCTGATGAAATAAGCTGTCAGCATAATGTGGGGGATTATAGCGCAAAAACAACAACCGCCTCGCGTCTGGCAAGGCGGCTGCTGGCAGTGGAAGCGCCGGGGACCTGCCCCCCGGGTCCGCTGGATTCGAATCTCGCACATCTACAAGCTTAGCCCCCTGAAAGGTTTCGCGTCATGCAGTCCCAGAAGGCGCGGTTTACATGAGGCTAGCCGATGAGTCTTAGCGTCGTTATATCGGCGTGAACGACGGGCGCCCTAATTTTTTATGACACTCGTTGCAGCTCGCAAAGGGAGACGAGACTACAGGAGCGGTAGAGGACTGTATGCCTCTACACCCGCATCCAGGTCGCCTAAGCTACCATAGGAAGGGGTTGGAAATTGGGTTTTGCACCTATGTGCGTTGCCAGTTTAACGTGTTGTGGCGCCACGGCTTGCCGTGCGGTTTCAGCCACCAACGTCGAATCTAATTCGCCCCCGTGATGACTGGCGACAACTGCTGCCCAATTCAGCGAAGTCGCCACGCGAAGCTAGTGTATCACAGCGGGCGAGTGCTTGTAAAGCCTTGGCAACAACTTAGCAGGGCAATCGCATCAAAACTTTTACCACAGAGGCACAGAAGTAGTTCCAAGTTAGTCATGCGAATTTTGCCAAAGCAACGATCTGTAGGGGCGACAGCCCGAAACACGAGTCGCAGCGGAAGCGGGCGACCAGATTGGTCGCCCCTACACGGCGCGCTTCTTCGTATGACTTTCTTGGATCTACTGAGGCGCCAAGAACTCTGAGAATTATCCGAAAATATGCCAATAAAGGCGGCAATGTAGGGGCGGTTCTATGCCGCGCGTAGACACTGCGGGTCAATCGCCCACGATTTTGCGCCAAATTTCATGGGCAAGCCAAGGCTAGCCCCTACAATTTGTAAGTTTGATGATAAATTCGTCATTTATGGATTATGATGCGATTGCTCTGACAACTTAAGATGAGCCAGGCGAGTGCCCGCATGACGCCCCCAAGACATGAGGCGACAGGAACATTCTTCATTATATGCCTGAATGCGGTATTATTTACTCAGCAAGTGACAGTTCAGCGGGAGGCGCCGGCATGGACGCATTGATAGTTGGCGCGGGAATGTCTGGCTTGATGGCGGCGCGGACGCTGCAGGCGCGCGGCTATTCCGTCAAAATAATCGAACGCGGTCGCAGCGTCGGCGGGCGGCTGGCCACGCGGCGTGTGGGCGAGGTCGGCTTGGCCGATCATGGCGCGCAATTCTTTACCGTTCGCAGTGAACCGTTACAGGAATGCGTCGATCGCTGGCTGGCGCAAGACCTTGTCTACGTCTGGGGAATGGGCTGGTCCGACGGCAGCGTCAAGCGCACTGCTGGCGATGGGCACGCGCGCTATGCCAGCCGCGGCGGCATGAACGCGCTGGCAAAGCATCTGGCCCGCGACCTCGATATCGTCATCAATCGCTTGGTAACCAGGATTCAGTACGACCAGTCGCGTTGGACGCTGGAAGACAGCGCCGGTGACAGCTACCAGGCCCGGGGGCTCATCATGACGCCGCCAGTACCCGAGTCGCTCGCCTTGCTGACGAAGAACGGCGTCTATCTGCAAGAAGCTGACCAGAATGCCTTGCAGCGCATACGCTTCGGCCCATGCCTTTGCGGCATCCACGAAATCGAAGGCGAGCTGGCGTTGCCGACGCCGGGCGCGGTGCAAAACTTCCAAGCCAACGTCTATTGGGTCGCCGACAATCAGGCAAAAGGCATCTCGCGCAGCGCCCTTGTCACCAGCCACGCCAACGCCAAATTCAGCCGGCAGAACTGGGACGCGCCTGAAGCCGACATCATCCGCGAGCTCGAGTCAGCGGTGCAGCCACACCTCAAAGACGGCGCTCGGATTGTACGTACACAACTTAAGAAATGGCGCTACTCCGTCCCGCTCACCACACACGCGGACGAGTGTCTGCTAGCCGCTGGTCTGCCGCCGCTGGTCTTCGCCGGCGACGCCTTTGGCGGCCGCGGCCGCGTCGAAGGCGCCTTCCTCTCCGGCATCGCAGCGGGCAATACGCTGGCGGACGCGCTCGTGTAATGCGCTTAAGACGCAAACGAACTATTCTGCGCCTTGCCGCCATCGGGCTGCTTGCGCTTGCCCTGGCGCTAATCGCCGCGCTGGTCTGGCTGGGCAGGCCCGCGGGCGAGATTATGGCCGAGGCGGAGGCGGCTTTGCTCAGCGATGCGGCTGTACTTGTGAAGCGCGAAGCATGGCTAAGTTTTGAACCGGCTGTGCATAGCGCCGTTGATGGTTTCATCTTTTATCCGGGCGGGCGAATAGCGCCGGAAGCATACGCGCCGCTGGCTCGCGCGCTGGCGAAAGAAGGCCTGCTGGCGGTCATCGTCCCCATGCCCTTGAATCTGGCCATTCTCAATCCGGAGGCGGCGTCCGCTGTGATCGCGGCTTATCCGCAGGTGGCGAATTGGGTTATCGGCGGCCACTCGCTGGGTGGCGTGATGGCGGCTCGCTTTGCCTATCACAACCCGGAAGTTGTGGCCGGGCTCCTCATGCTGGCCGCTTATCCCGAAGCGCAGTTTGATCTGGCTGAACGCGGGTTGGCTGTCGCCACTGTGTATGGCGACCGCGACGGCTTGGCGACCGTGCCCGAAATAGAAGCGTCGTTTAGCCAGTTACCGGCGCATGCGCGGAAGGTCTTAATCGCCGGGGGCAATCACGCGCAGTTCGGCTGGTATGGACCCCAGGCGGGGGATCTTGAGGCGGGGATTAGCCGCCATGAGCAGCAGGACCAAGTGCTGAAAACCCTGATGAGCCTCATGCGCGAGGCAGGAAGCTAAATCTTAGCGCTGAAGGCTTTTGACGAGCAAAGAAGACGAGCAAAGAAGACGAGCAAAGATTAGGAAGGGCAGCAAGCTGATGTCAGGTCCGCAATTTCAATTGAACGAAGAGCAGGAAATGCTGGTGCGCATGACGCGCGATTTTGTGGCCGACAACGTTATTCCCGTGGCCGCCGAATACGATGAGAAGTGCATCTTTCCCGCAGACATCTTCCACAAGGCGCGCGAACTCGGCATCGTCAACATGCTCATCCCCGAAGAATATGGCGGCGTGGGCGCCTCGGCTTTTGAAGAAGTGCTGGTTTCGGAGGAGCTGGGCTACGGCTGTACCGGAATCAGCACGAGCCTGGGTGTAAATTCGCTGGCGATGCTGCCGATTCTGATCGCCGGCAGCGACCAGCAGAAAGCCTACTGGCTGGGCGAACGGGCGGGCGAGCGGGGCCAGTTCTGTTCTTACGGCGTCACTGAAGCCAACGCCGGCTCTAATGTCGCGGGCATAGAGACGCGGGCGGACAAACGCGGCGCCGCCTATATCATCAATGGCAGCAAGACTTTTATCACCAACGCCAGTTACGCCCACTTCTACACCATATTCGCCAAGACCGACCCGTCCGCCGGGCGCCGCGGCATGACCTGCTTCATCGTCGATCGCGACTCGCCGGGCCTCAGCGTGGGCAAGAAATTCGACAAAATCGGCCAGCGCGCCTCGGACACGGCCGAGATCGTCTTTGAAAATGTGGAAGTACCGGCAGAGAACATCGTCGGCGAAGTCGGGCAGGGCTTCTACATCGCTATGAAAGTATTTGACCACAGCCGCCCGGGCGTCGCTGCGGCCGCCTGCGGTTTGCAGCGGCGCGCCCTGGAAGAGAGCGTAAAATACGCCGGCGAGCGCGAAGCCTTTGGTCTGCCCATTTATCAGCACCAGGCCATCGGGCATAAACTCGCGGATATGGCGATACATTACGAGGCCTCGCGTCTGCTGGCTTGGCAATCGGCCTGGCAAGTCGACGCCGGCATCTTTAACCCGCGCATTCCCGCCTATGCCAAAGCCTTCGCCGCCGACATGGCCACCAAAGCGGCCGTTGACGCCGTGCAAATCTTCGGCGGCTACGGGTACATGAAAGAATATCCGGTGGAGAAACTGCTGCGGGACGTAAAGATTTTCCAAATCTATGAAGGCACCAGCGAGATCCAGCGCAACATCATCGTGCGCGAGCTGTATCGCGGGCAATAGGTCCGCGCTAGAAAGACTCAAAGGGAATTCCGCTATCCGCATAGATACGTCTTGACAGCCTGCCCTGCAATTGATAGTATGCGCGCTTGCACACCCAACCAGTACCCTCCGCGAACGAGGCGCTGTTGGTTGAATTGAGCGAATATGGCGAAAGTGCTGCGCCGAGGCGGGGCGTCTCGCCATCGAGAACAATCAATAGGCGTATATGTACGCCTGTTTGCATGTCTAAAACAGGGCCTGCAAGAAACAAGTACAACGGAGTCTGGTATGCCAACGATCAATCAGTTGGTGCGCAAAGGGCGCAAAAGCAAGAGCAAGAAGAATAAGGCGCCGGCGCTCCAGTATACCTTTAACGCCTTGAAGAATCGCCGCGCGCGCCAGCAGAAAGGCGCGCCGCAGAAGCGTGGCGTTTGCACGCAAGTCCGGACGATGACGCCCAAGAAACCCAACTCGGCTTTGCGCAAGGTAGCCCGTGTGCGGCTGACCAATGGCATTGAAGTCTCGGCCTATATTGGCGGCGAGGGGCACAATTTGCAGGAGCACAGTGTGGTGCTTGTGCGCGGCGGCCGCGTCAAGGACTTGCCGGGCGTTCGTTATCACATCGTTCGCGGCACCCTGGATACCAGCGGCGTTGACGGGCGCGAGCAGGGCCGCAGCAAATACGGAACCAAGCGCAGCAAATAAGCCGCGTGGGGAGTGTGAAGCCCGGTTCTATAATCTGCGAACGCGAGAGACGTTCAGCAGACTGGGACCAGAGGCGCGTAATAAAGGGAGTTAAAGCATGCCCAGAAGAAATCGACCGCCCAAGCGAATCCCGCCGCCCGATGTCAAGTATGGCAATCTGCATGTGGCGATGTTCATTAACCGCATGATGTATGGCGGCAAGAAAAGCCTGGCGACGCGCATTATGTACGATGCGCTGGAGACCATGGGTGAACGCACGAAGAAGGACCCGGTCGAAGTTTTTGAGATTGCGATTCGCAATGTGACGCCGGCCGTCGAAGTCAAGCCGAAGCGAGTCGGCGGTTCGACTTATCAGGTCCCCATTGATGTGTCGCAAGAGCGGGGCATTACGCTGGCAATGCGCTGGCTGATTCAATTTGCCCGCGATCGCAACGGACGCAGCATGGCGGACAAGTTGACCAACGAGTTGCTGGACGCCTACAAGAGCCAAGGCAGCGCCATCCGCCGCAAGGACGAGACGCATCGGATGGCCGAAGCGAACCGCGCCTTCGCGCATTTCCGCTAAGAGAACAATCAATTGATCCCGAATAGTAATTCGGGAAGTGAACGGGCAATGGCAAACACCAATCTCTATTTTGACCTGAACAGAGTGCGCAACATCGGCATCATCGCGCACATCGACGCCGGCAAGACGACAGTCACCGAGCGCGTGCTCTATTACACGGGCATGGTGCACAAGATCGGCGAGACTCACGAAGGCTCCGCGACTACCGATTATATGGCGCAGGAGCGGGAACGCGGCATCACGATAACGTCCGCTGCGGTCACAGCCAGTTGGGACGACTGCCAGATCAACATCATCGACACGCCGGGCCACGTGGATTTCACCGCTGAGGTGCAGCGCAGTCTGCGTGTGCTTGACGGCGGCATCACCGTGTTTGACAGCGTGGCCGGCGTCGAGCCGCAATCGGAAACGGTCTGGCGCCAAGCTTCGGAATATAATGTGCCGCGCATGTGTTTCGTCAATAAGATGGACCGCACCGGCGCCGATTTTGACCGCTGCGTCGACATGATGATCGACCGGCTGAAAGCCAACCCGGTGGTGATTCAAGTACCTTACGGCAGCGGTGAAGACTTCGAAGGCATCATCGATCTGCTCAATATGGAACTGATCACCTACGGCAACGACGAAGGCACCGACATCAATTATCACGCCATTCCTGAGAGTCACAGGGAGATGGCCGAAACTCGCCGCGAGGACATGATCGAAAAGATCGTCGAGTTCGACGAGTATCTGATGATGAAATACCTCGACGAAATTGAGATTTCGCAAGCTGAGATCCTGGCCGGGCTGCGCGCCGGTACGATTGCCGGCCAACTGCACCCGGTGCTGTGCGGTTCAGCCTTGAAAAACAAGGGCGTGCAGGCGTTGCTGAACATGGTGGTGGCTTTGCTGCCGTCGCCGCTGGATATCCCGCCGATAAAAGGCGAGCATCCCAAAGACGGCGGCGAGCTATTGCGGAGCGCCAATGACGAGGAACCGCTGGCGGCGCTGGTATTCAAGATCGTATCCGATCAATACGGTCGGCTGGCTTTCACCCGCGTCTATTCCGGCGTGCTCAAAGCCGGTTCTATGGTCGTCAACACGGCCAATGGGCAGCGCGAGCGCATCGGTCGTATTGTGCGTATGTTCGCCGACCGCCGCGAAGACGTCAAAGAAGTTCATGCCGGCGATATCGCGGCTGTGATCGGGATGAAAGAAACCTTCACCGGCGATACGCTCAGCGCGCCCAACAGCCCGATCCTGTTGGAGAACATCAGCTTCCCCGATCCGGTTGTGGAAGTCGCAATCGAGCCCAATACCAAAGCCGACCAGGACAAGATGGGCATCGGCCTGCGCAAACTGGCTGAAGAAGATCCCACCTTCCAGATCGAAGTTGATGACCAGCTCGGTCAAACCAAGATCAAAGGCATGGGCGAGTTGCATCTCGAAGTGCTGGTCGATCGCTTGATGCGCGAATACGGCGTGGAAGCGCGAGTAGGGCGGCCGCGCGTCGCCTATCGCGAGACGATCACGCGCTCCGTGGAGATCGATACCACCTTCAAGCGGCAGACCGGCGGCGCCGGGCAGTACGCCCGCGTCACGGTTCGGTTTGAGCCTATGCCCGCTGCGGAGAAGTCCGAAGCTGTCGGCGAGCTGCTCTTCGTAGACGGCATACGCGGCGGCTCGGTCCCGAAAGAATACGTTCCGGCCGTCAGAAAAGGCATCGCGCAGGCGATTCAAGGCGGCGTCATCGCCGGTTATCCGGTGGTGAACATCAAAGCCTCGCTGATTGACGGCGCCTACCACGAGGTGGACTCCAGCGATATTGCCTTTACCATCGCCGGTTCGATGTGCCTCAAAGAAGGCATACAGAAAGGCGCTCCAGTCATTTTGGAGCCGTCAATGAGCGTGGAAGTGGTCGTGCCTGAAAATTATACTGGCGCGGTTGTGGGCGATATCTCCGCGCGGCGCGGCATTGTGCAAGGCATGGAGCCGCACAGCGAAGGCATATCGGTGATCCAGGCTCAAGTGCCCTTGGGCGAAATGTTCGGGTATGCCAATGACCTGCGCAATAACACGCAGGGACGCGGCAACTTCAGCATGGAATTTGATGCGTATACGGTCGCGCCGGAAGTCATTGCCGAGGCAGTGAAGTCCGGTTCGCGGTAAGTAGAGAGCCCGGTTCGCCTGGTTCGCAGTTTTCGTCCGGTAGTTCATATTCAAATCGCTAGGTTCACAAGAAGGATTGTCAGATGTCAAAAGGGAAATTCGAGCGTAGCAAACCGCATGTAAATATCGGGACGATTGGTCACGTTGACCACGGCAAGACCACCCTGACCGCCGCCATTACCAAGGTATTGGCGCTGAAAGGGCAAGCGCAGGAACAAGAATATGGTGATATTGACAATGCGCCGGAAGAACGCGCTCGTGGCATCACCATCAATATCCGCCACGTTGAATACGAAACCGACAATCGACACTATGCGCACGTTGACTGCCCGGGCCACCGCGATTACATCAAGAACATGATCACCGGCGCGGCGCAGATGGACGGCGCCATCCTGGTCGTCAGCGCGCCTGACGGGCCCATGCCACAGACCCGCGAGCACGTATTGCTGGCGAAGCAGGTGGAAGTGCCGGCGATGGTCGTATATCTCAACAAGACCGATCAGATGGATGACGAAGAATTGATCGAGCTGGTTGAGATGGAGCTGGCCGAGCTGCTGGAAGGTTACGACTTTGATCCGGATACGCCCATCATCAAGGGTTCGGCTTTGGCCGCGCAGGAAAGCGCCAGCAGTGACCCGAGCGCGCCGGAATACGAGTCGATCATTGAGTTGATGGACGCTGTCGATGAGTGGATCCCCACGCCGACCCGGGATGTGGACAAACCCTTCATGATGGCGATCGAAGACGTATTTTCGATCAAGGGTCGTGGTACGGTCGTAACCGGCAGCGTGGCGCGCGGCACCCTGCTCAAGGGCTCCGAGGTCGATATCGTTGGCTTGCGCGACGAGATTGCCAAGACGGTCGTCACCGGCATTGAAATGTTTAACAAAGAGTTGGACCAGGCGCAGGCCGGCGACAACGCGGGCATCTTGCTGCGCGGCGTCGGCCGTGAAGAAGTACAGCGCGGTATGGTCATCGCTAAAGTCGGCTCCATCACCCCGCACAAGAAGTTCAAGTGCGAAGTCTATGTCCTGCGCCGCGATGAAGGCGGGCGACACAAGGCCTTCTTCACCGGCTACCGTCCTCAATTCTACATCCGCACGATGGATGTTACCGGCACCATCACCTTGCCCGACGGCGTGGAAATGGTTATGCCCGGCGACAACGTCAACCTGGATGTCGAATTGATCACGCCGGTCGCATTGGAGCGCGGTTCTTCCTTCGCCATTCGCGAGGGCGGCTTGACGGTGGGCGCGGGCCGAATCACCGAGATCCTTGAGTAGATCGATCCGACAATGACGCGAACTGGGCCGGGTCTTGCGCCCGGCTCCGGTTAGCAAGTCGGCGTCCTGATTGAGCAGATAAAGGTTGCGGAATGGCAAAGAACAGAATACGTATCCGGTTGAAAGCGTATGATCACCGGGTACTGGATCAGTCAGCGCAGAGAATTGTGGACACCGCGGAACGCACCGGCTCGCGGGTTGTTGGGCCAGTGCCCCTGCCGACGCGCATCGAGCGCTTTACGGTTCGGCGGTCGCCCTTCATCGACAAAGACTCGCAAGAGCATTTCGAAGTGCGGACGCACAAACGGCTGATTGATGTGCTTGATCCGGACAGTAAGACGATTGATACGCTGATGCGGCTGAATCTACCCGCCGGCGTCGACATTGAAATCAAGATTTAAGAAGGTCGGGCCGCATCACAGCCGCAACACACGAAGACGGCCCGTTCGACCGGGCGCCTGAGAAAGGTCCGGATTGGACGCCATAGCGAAAGCGCGGCGTTTATCCGAGTGGAGGCTACGCTCATGAAGGGTATGATTGGCAAAAAAGTAGGCATGACCCAGGTCTTTGACGACCAGGGCACGGTGGTCCCGGTCACGGTGATTCAAGCGGGACCCTGCTATGTCACGCAGATCCGCAACCGCGACCGTGATGGCTATGTCTCGGTGCAGCTTGGCTATGGCGAAGCCAAACCCACACGCTTGACCAAGGGTCAGCTCGGGCATCTGCAGAAATCGGACTTGCCGGCGCTGCGCCATCTGCGCGAATTCCGTATGACGGGGGACAGCGAGCTGGCTGTCGAAGAGGGCCAAGAGATTAAAGTAGACATCTTTGAGCAAGGCGACATTGTTGATGTCATCGGATCCAGTAAGGGGCGCGGGCACGCCGGCACGATCAAGCGCCACGGTTTCTCTCGCGGTCCCAAGACACATGGTCAGTCCGACCGCATGCGCTCGCCGGGCTCAATCGGCATGTGCGCGACGCCGGGCCGAACGCTGAAGGGCAAGAAAATGGCGGGCCGCATGGGCAATGACCGCGTAACGGTACAGAATCTGCCGCTCGTCGTTGTCGATGCTGAAAAGAACCTGCTGGCGGTTAAGGGCTCGGTGCCGGGCGCCAAGGGCAGCATCGTTATGATTCGCCCGGCGCTTAAGCGCGCTTAGACGGCTGCGGAAAGTACAGGAGATGACGCCATGCAATTTCCAGTAATGAATAGCGCCGGCCGGGAAGTGTCGCAAGTGGACCTGCCGCCCGATATCTTTGAAGCCAAGATCAACATCGGTCTGATGCACCAGGCTTTTGTCAGGCAGATGGCCAATGCGCGCCAGGGTTCGCACAATACCCGTTCCCGCGGCGAAATCCGCGCGACCGGCGCCAAGATGTACCGGCAGAAGGGTACGGGCCGCGCGCGTCACGGCGCCCAGAGCGCGCCAATCTTTGTTGGCGGCGGCTTGGCCCATGGACCCAAGCCCCGTGATTATTCGAAGAAAATGCCCAAGAATATGCGCCGCGGCGCCATCCGCTCGACGCTGAGCGCTCTAGTTCGTGACGAACAGTTGGTGCTGGTGGATCAACTGGATGTCAACGCGCCCAATACTAAGGCGCTGCGCAGCTTGATAGAGACGCTGGCGGGCAATCAATCTGCGTTGATCGTATTGACCGCCGAGCAGAAGGCTGTGCGCAAGAGTGTTAGCAATCTGCCTAACGCCCATACGCTGGTGGCCAATTATCTTAACGTGCGCGACTTGTTGAAATACAACAAGGTGATTATGACTTTGGAGGCGCTGGAAGTCGTCAAGAGCATCTGGAGGGTGGGAGCATAGCATGGCAGAGCTGCACTTATATGATGTCATCCGCCGTCCGCTAATCACGGAAAAGACGGCCGAAATGGTGGAGACGGAGAACAAATACGTCTTCGAGGTGGCAAAGAACGCTAACAAAATTCAGGTCAAAGAAGCTGTGGAAGAGATTTTTGACCTGGAAGGGAAAGTGGTCAAAGTCAATATGATGCTAATGCCCGCCAAGCGCGGCCGCCGCGGCCGAAACTGGTATGTCCGGTCCCGCGCCTGGAAGAAGGCAATCGTCACGCTGGAAGAAGGCGTGTCGATCGAGCTCTTTGACGTATAAGGGGGTGCATTAACGATGCCCATCAAAGTCTATAAACCGACTTCGCCCGGTCGCCGCGACATGACCGGTTACACATTCGAAGAGATCACCAAAAAGAAGCCCGAGCGCTCGTTGACCCAAGCGCTGCGCAAGACCGGCGGCCGCAACAATAGCGGGCGCATCACCGTGCGGCACCGCGGCGGCGGGCATAAACGCCGTTACCGCCTCATCGATTTTAAGCGCAACAAGGAAGATTGCCGCGCCGAGGTCAAAGCCATCGAGTATGATCCTAACCGCTCGGCTCGCATCGCTTTGCTGCAGTACGAAGATGGCCTGAAGAGTTACATCATCGCGCCGATGGGTGTACAAGTTGGCGACACGATTGGCAACGGCGCTATGAGCGCGCTGCGGCCGGGCAACAGCCGCGCATTGAAGGATATTCCCTTGGGCACGGTGGTGCATAACATCGAATTGCGCCCGGGCAAGGGCGGGCAGTTGGCGCGTTCCGCCGGCACATCGGCGCAGATTCTGGCGTCGGAAGGCAAGTATGTTACCTTGCGCTTGCCCAGTGGTGAGATGCGCATGGTGCTGGCGACTTGCCGCGCCACCATCGGCCAGGTGGGCAACACCGAGCATTCAAATGTCAAGCTGGGCAAGGCCGGCCGGCGGCGCTGGCTGGGCTGGCGACCGACCGTGCGCGGCACCGCCATGGACCCCTCCAGCCATCCTCATGGCGGTGGCGAGGGCAAAACCGGCATCGGCATGGCTGCGCCAAAGACGCCTTGGGGCAAAAAAGCCCTGGGTGTGCGGACGCGGCGCAACAAGCGCACCAACCAGTTCATCGTCCGGCGCCGCGGCAAACGTCGTTAATTGCAGGAGTTTTACGCATGTCACGTTCATTGAAGAAGGGCTACTACATCAGCCCCAAATTGCTGGAAAAAGTCGAACGGCTCAACCGGCAGAACAAAAAAGTGGTGATCCGCACCTGGAGCCGGGCCAGCACCATCTTCCCGCAAATGGTCGGTCACACGATCGCCGTGCACGATGGCCGCCGGCATGTGCCGATTTACATCACCGAGAACATGGTGGGGCACAAGCTGGGCGAGTTCGCGCCGACGCGCACCTTCCGCGGTCACATATTGGATAGCAGACGATAGGGGCAGGCAAAATGGAAGTACGCGCTATATCCCGTTATCTGCCGATTTCGCCTCAAAAATTGCGTCTGGTCTGCGACAAGGTTCGCGGCATGGACGCTGAGGAGGCGCTGATCGTACTCGATTATATGCCGCAAAAGGGGTCCGCTTTTGTCAGCAAGACTTTGTCGTCGGCAATGGCGAACGCGGTTAACAACTTCGACCTGAACCAGGAAGAATTGTACGTCTCCCAAATCTACGCCGGCGACGGACCCACCTTGAAACGTTTCAAGGCCGGCGCTCGCGGACGATTCAAGCCGCGGTTGAAGCGCACGTCTCACCTTTGGGTGATTCTGGAAGAGCGAGAGGAAGCAGAAAATGGGTCGTAAAGTTCATCCCAAGGGATTTCGCCTGAAAGTGATTCGCGAGTGGGACGCCCGCTGGTATGCCGAAGGCGAGCGCTATGTCAACCTGCTGATGGAAGATCGCAAGATCCGCAAATTCCTCAAAGGCAGGACAAAGCGCGCCGGCGTCTCTCGTATTGAGATTGAACGCCATCCGAACCTGGTGATTATTACGATTAATACCGTGCGGCCAGGCTTGATCATCGGCCGCAAGGGCGAAGCGGTCAAGGAATTGCGGCAGAACTTGCAAGACATGACTGGCAAAACAGTGAAGGTCGAAGTCAGCGAGATCGAGAAGCCGGATTTGGACGCTACCTTGGTCGCCGAGAATGTCGCTTCGCAGCTTGTGCGGCGCATCGGACATAGTCGGGCGATGAAACGCGCCATCATGCAAGCTATGCGACAGGGCGCGGGCGGCATCCGCATCGAAGTCAGCGGTCGCCTCGGCGGCTCGGATATGGCTCGGCGCGAGTGGATGTTTGATGGCCGTGTGCCGCGTAATACGCTGCGGGCGGATATCGACTATGGCTTCACGGAAGGTTTGACCACATTTGGCCAGATCGGTGTAAAAGTCTGGATTTATAAGGGCGATATCTTGCCGGGCGAAGACCCTTTCAGCACCGGCGCGCAGCGAACGTCCGCCAACGAAGGTCGCCGCGGTCGGCGCAATTAGGTCGCTGAAGCTGGAGGAGCAAGCCGCATGTTGATGCCGAAACGTAGGAAGTACAACAAGCAAATGCGCGGCCGTATGCGCGGCAAAGCGCGGCGGGGCGCGGTCGTGCAATTTGGCGATTATGGCCTGCAAGCGCTGGAGCCCAGCTGGGTCACCAGCCGGCAGATTGAAGCCTGTCGACGGGCGATGGTCCGTTATATTCGCCGCCGCGGCAAAGTTTGGATTCGCATTTTCCCGGACAAGCCGGTGACGCAGAAGGCGGCCGAGACGCGCATGGGCAAGGGCAAGGGCTCGGTTGAGAAATGGGTTTGCGTCGTGAAACCCGGGCGCATCTTGTTTGAGATGAGCGGCGTGCCCGAAGGCGACGCGCGGGAAGCCCTGCGCCTCGCTTCGCACAAGCTGCCCATCAAGACCAAGTTCGTCAAGCGTTTTGATCCCATTTCCGGACGGGAGGTCAACTGATGTATATCGACGAAATCCGATCCATGTCCACAGACGAGGTGCTGGACAAAATCGAGGACCTCAAAGTTGAGATGTATACCTATCGCTTGCAGAAAGACACGGGCGAGCTAAAGGATACGACGCTTTTCCGCAAGACGCGGCGCGATATCGCCCGCTTGAAAACGGCACTGCGCGAACGCGAGCTGGCGGCCGAAATGATCGTACAAGGGGGGCAGGATGCCTAACAATCGCAAGCGCTTGGTGGGAACGGTCGTCAGCGACAAGATGCAGAAGACTGTGGTCGTCGCCATCGAGAATCGCAAGATGCACCCGGTTTATCACAAGGTAGTGCCGTTGACCCGCAAAGTCATGGCGCACGATGAAACCGGGGTCGGCATCGGCGCGCTGGTGCAAATTGTGCAGAGTCGCCCGCTAAGCAAACGCAAGCGCTGGGTGGTCGAGACGGTGCTTGAATCACCACAGAACCTGGCCGACTAGCGCCCGGCGACGGGCTGGACCTGCGCTAACGGAGAGAGCTAACGATGATACAGACGGAATCACGCGTAAAAGTAGCCGATAATAGCGGCGCCCAGGAAATCCTGGTCATCCGCGTCACTGGCGGCTCGAAAGTCAAGTACGGCTATGTCGGCGACATCGTGGTTGGCACGGTCAAGTCCGCATCCACCAGCGGCGGCGTCAAGAAGGGCGAGTTGGTGCGCGCCGTTATTGTCAGGACGCACAAAGAATACGGTCGCGCAGACGGCTCAACCATCCGCTTTGACGACAATGCCGCTGTGGTTCTGGCTGAGGATCTTGAGAATCCTCGTGGCACGCGTGTCTTCGGTCCGGTTGCGCGCGAACTGCGTGACAAGGGATTTATGAAGATCGTCTCGCTGGCGCCAGAGACCATATAAGCGAGGGAACAGAGATGCAACGAGTGCAGCAGGGAGACACGGTTGAGGTCATCGCTGGCAAAGATAAAGGTCAGCGCGGCGAGGTCGTCCGTGTCTTGACGAATAAAGACCGCGTCATCATTAACGGCGTCAACATTTTGAAGCGCCACAGTAAAGCGCGTCCGGCGCCGGGCGGGCAGCAGATTCCGGCGCAGATCATCGAATTTGAAGCGCCGCTGCACCTGTCTAATGTGATGGTGGTTTGCGCCAATTGCGACGAACCTACGCGCATCGGGTATCGCATCGGCGCAGATGGCCGTAAGTCGCGCCATTGCAAGAAGTGCGACAGCGTAATTGAGTTTTAGGGCGGGGTGAACTATGGAAAACCGCATGTACACGCGCTATCTGGAAGAAGTCGTGCCGACTTTGACGCAGGAATTCGGCTATATCAATCCCATGCAGGTGCCAACAATCAGCAAGATCACGCTGAACATCGGCGTCGGCGAAGCGATTGATGAGCCGCGCTCGCTTGATGGCGCGGTTGAAGACTTAAAAACCATCACCGGGCAGCAGCCGGTGGTGACGCGCGCCAAGAAGAGCATCGCCACATACAAGCTGCGCGAAGGGCGGGCCATCGGCACCAAGGTGACGCTGCGCAAGGAGCGGATGTGGGCCCTGTACGACCGTTTGGTCAATATCGCCCTGCCGCGTATACGCGATTTTCGGGGCGTGCCGGCCAAGCTGGATGGCCGCGGCAATTTCACCGTCGGCTTGCGGGAACAGTTAGTCTTCCCGGAAATCGACTTTGACAAGATTGACAAAGTTCGTGGCATGGAAATCACCATCGTCACGACCGCCAAAACTGATGAGGAAGGTCGCCGTTTGCTGTCACTGCTCGGCATGCCTTTCCAGGGAAACTAGAGGGGAATATATGGCAAAGAAATGCATGCAATTTCGGGAACAGCGACGCAAGTATCCGGTCAGAGTTCGCAATCGTTGCAAGTTATGCGGACGCCCGCGCGGGTACATCAGGCGCTTCGGCGTATGCCGGATTTGCTTCCGCGAGATGGCGCTAAATGGTGAGATTCCCGGCGTTGTGAAGGCGAGTTGGTAGGAGGCGGTTATCATGTCTAATGTGACAAATGATCCAGTTGCCGATATGTTGACGCGCATTCGCAACGCGCTGGTTCGCGGCAAGCAGGAAGTCATCGTGCCGAAGTCCACGATCAAATTGGAGATCGCCCGAATCCTCCAGGAAGAGGGCTATATCGAAGGCTTCACAGTTGGCGATGAAACGCCAGTGCCCTTGATCAAGGTGCAGCTGAAATACTTCGGGACCCGCCGCGATCGCAAGCCCGTGATCACGCAGTTGCAGCGCATCAGCAAACCCGGGCGCCGCGTGTACCGCAAGCGCAAGGAATTGCCGATTGTGTTGAGCGGTACGGGCATCGCTATCGTGACCACGCCCAAAGGCGTCATGACAGCGCAGCAGGCGCGCCGCAATGGCGTCGGCGGCGAAGTGCTCTGCTACGTCTGGTAGCAAAAAGGGGAAGGCGATATGTCTCGTATAGGAAAGCAACCTGTGCCGCTGCCGGACAAAGTAACGGTGGCGATTGACCGCAATTCGGTCAAGATAATCGGACCCAAAGGCGAGCTGTCGCAGGACTTCAGCCCTGAGATGGCGATCCGGCAGGAGAATGGCTCGATAATCGTCGAGCGCCCGTCCGACCTGCGCCATCACAAGGCGCTGCACGGTTTGACGCGCTCGCTGCTGGCGAATATGGTAGAAGGCGTTTCGGCCGGATTCCGCAAGACGCTGCAGATTCAAGGCGTCGGCTACCAGGCGACATTGCAGGGCAAGAACCTGCAGTTGCGTCTGGGGCATTCGCACGAAGTCCTTGTCGAGCCGCCGGCAAACGTCACCTTTGATGTGCCGCAAGATTCTCGTGGCACAATCATCCACGTGGATGGCATTGACAAGCAGGTCGTCGGACAAGTGGCGGCGGATATCCGCGGCTGGCGCCCGCCGGAGCCTTACAAGGGCAAGGGTGTGCGCTACTTGGGTGAATACGTGGCGCGCAAGGCTGGCAAGGCGGGCAAACGATAGACGGGTAAACGTCCACGCGCCGAGCCATTCAAGCTCGAGCGCGAGACGGCAGAGGCAAGGGATTTGACAGATGGCTGATATTACTGGTCGCAAGAAGTACATCGCCCGCAAGCGCCGGCACCGCCGGGTGCGCAAGCACATATCCGGCTCGGCCGCGCGCCCGCGGATGAACATTTTCCGCAGCAACACCAATACCTTTGTACAGGTCATTGATGATGTGGCAGGGCGTACGCTGGTCTCCTGCTCGACGATAGACAATGAGTTGGCGGCGGTATTAACGGACAAGAGCAAGGTCGAGGCGGCGAAAATCGTCGGACAGACTGTCGCAGAGAGAGCGAAAGCGGCCGGCATCGAAACGGTTGTATTCGATCGTGGTGGATTTAAGTATACCGGGCGTGTGGCAGCCGTGGCGCAAGGCGCGCGCGAAGCCGGCCTGCAGCTATAGGCGTGGAGGTCATATATGGCTGATAACAGAAGACGAGACTCGCGCAGGAACCAGGAAGAACGCGACGAGTTTGACGAGCGCGTAGTTGATATCCGCCGCGTCGCCAAAGTGATCAAAGGCGGCAGGCGTTTCGCCTTCCGTACGGTCGTTGTGGTCGGCGATGGCAAAGGCAATGTCGGCATCGGCATTGGCAAAGCGCGCGCAGTTCCGGACAGCATACGCAAAGCCGCCGAACGGGCGCGCCGGAACATCCAGGGCGTGTCGCTGTCAGGCAATACGATTCCCTACACCGTCACCGGCCGACATGGCGGCGCTCGCGTGCTGCTGAAGCCGGCTGCCCCCGGCACCGGTGTTATCGCCGGCGGTGGCGTGCGCGCGGTCCTGGAAGTAGTGGGCGTCAGGAATATCCTGACCAAGAGCCAAGGCAGCGCCAACTTGCTGAACGTAACCATGGCCACGCTGGATGCGCTAAATCAGCTGCGCAGCGCGCAACATGTGGCGGAGATGCGCGGCAAACTGGTGCACGAAGTCGCGCCGGTGTGGGAGCGCCGCGGCGAACGAGGAGGCGAGCATGCCTGAGCAAAGCGGCAAGCTGCTCAAAGTTACGCTAGTCAAGAGCCCGATCGGCTATAACAGCCGCCAAAAGGCAACGGTCAAATCACTGGGATTGCGCCGTATGAGCCAGAGTGTGTTCATCGGCGACGCGCCGCAGATCCGCGGCATGATCGCCAAGGTCAGCCATCTGGTGACGGTCGAAGAAGTTGCAGAGGTCAACGAGAATGAAACTGCATGACTTAAAACCTGACGCGGGATCCAAGCGCAAGCGCAAACGCGTCGGTCGCGGCATCTCCGCTGGGGGCGGCAAAACGGCCGGCCGCGGGCATAAAGGGCAAGGCGCGCGCAGTGGCGGGGGCAAGGGTCCCTACTTTGAAGGCGGTCAGTTGCCCCTGGTGCGGCGGCTTCCGTTTAAGCGCGGCTTCACCAACATATTCGCCATCGAGTATCAAGAAGTGAATGTGGACATGCTGGAAGCGCGCTTCATTGAGGGCGCGGTTGTCAACGGCGCGTCGCTCGTGGAAGCGGGCTTGGTGCGTAAAGCCGAGGACCCGATCAAGGTGCTCGGGCGTGGCGAGCTGAGCAAGAAGCTGGTAGTGCACGCCAACAAATTCACCAAGAGCGCCGCGGGCAAGATTGAAGGCGCCGGCGGCAGCGTCAACCAACACGCGCTGAAAGTTACTGGCGCCCGCGCAACCGTAAAGCGCATGCGCAAGGTCGATATGGAACGACTGTTTGGCGACGGCGACTGAGCGCTGTCCGCTGCTCGGTTGTCGCGCCCCGCGACGCCCGCGCTCCTCGCTGCGTATAGTCGATGAAGCAAGCGTCGTGATGGCGCCGGGACGTCATAATGGATAGGGAATGGGTCTTATGATTCAAGCATTGCGTAACGCCTGGCGCTTGCCGGATGTGCGGAACAAATTGCTGTTTACGCTCTTCATTCTGATCGTCTATCAATTCGCCGCGCATGTGCCGGTGGTTGGCGTCGACAGAAATGTGCTGCGGCAAGTCTTCGAAAGCGGCAGCAGCGCGGGCAACCTAATCCAGGTCATGAACTTGCTGTCCGGCGGCGCGGTGGCTAACTTCAGCGTGATAGCCAACGGGGTTTATCCCTACATCACCGCATCGATTATCTTCCAGTTGCTGGTGCCGATTGTGCCGGCTTTGGAGCGCATCCAGCGCGAACCGGGCGGGCAAGAGAAAATCCAGCGCTACACCTATTATGTCGCCATCCCCATGGCCGTCTTGCAAGCCCTGGGCCAAATCAGCATCTTCAATCTGGCTACCGGAACCGGCGCGGAGATCATACCGGGCTTCGGCTTTGGCATCGGCAGCAATATGCTGCTAACCGTGTCGGTGTTGACGACGATGACGGCCGGCACCATGTTCGCCATCTGGCTGGGCGAGCTGATCACCGAGCAAGGCATCGGCAATGGTATTTCGATCATCATCTTCGCCGGCATCGTCGCGCAAGCGCCGCAAAACCTGATCCGGCTTCTAACGCAGCAGCCGGACCGCGCCATCTACAATTTGGTGCTGTTCATCGTCATCACCGTGCTGAGCGTGCTGGCGGTTGTCGTCATACAGGAAGGCGTGCGGCGCATTCCGGTGCAATACGGCCGCCGAGTACGCGGCAATCGGCAGTTCGCCCAGCAAGACAGCTTCATCCCGCTGCGCGTCAACCCGGTCGGCATGATCCCGCTGATTTTCGCCCAGTCGATTATCACCTTCCCGGCTATCATCGCCAGTCTGTTCCCGCCGGGCGCGGTTGGCAATACCATTCAAACCACCTTCGGCAATCAGCAAGGCTTGCTCTATTGGGGCACCTTTTTCCTGATGACGGTGGGCTTCACGTTTTTCTATGCCGAAGTTATGGTGGGCAACCAAAATCTGGCGGAGACCCTGCAGCGCAACGGCGGCTTTATTCCTGGAATCCGCCCTGGCAAGCGCACCGAAGACTATATCAAGACCACGACAAGGCGAATAACCTTCGTCGGCGCTTTCTTCCTGGGTGTCATCGCTATCATCCCAGGCATGGTCGACCTGGTGAATCGCGTCATCTTCCCGCTGGAGGCCTCTGCCTCAGGCGCGGTCATCAACGCCGGGCTGGTGATTTCCGGCTCCGGCTTGATCATCGTGGTCGGCGTAGTGATCGATACCATGCGCCAACTGGAAGCCCAGCTGGTGATGCGCAATTACGAAGGCTTCATGCGCTAGACGAAGCCGCTCAGGTAGGTGATTCAAGCCGGGTGAAATTCTGCTCGGCTTTCTTTTTTCCAGTCGGCCGTCCAAATGAAAAGAGGGCGGGCAGGGAGAAGCGGAGATGAGGCGATGAGTCTGTACGTGATCTTGATGGGAGTACAGGGCGCCGGCAAAGGCCTGCAAGCCCAGCTGATTGAGGAACATTTCGGCATCCCGCAGGTATCCACTGGCGACCTCTTCCGCGCTATGCGGACGCGCAGCGACGACCTGGCGCGCAAAGTGCAAGACATCATGGCTTCCGGCCAACTGGTCGATGACGATACCACCAACGCCATCGTGGTTGACCGGCTGGCGCAGCCCGATGCGCAAAATGGCGTCATCCTGGACGGCTATCCCCGCAATCGAGTGCAGGCCGCCTTTCTCGAATCCCACCTGGCGGAAAAAGGCGCCGGCGTTAATGCTGTGCTGTTGTTGGAGCTGGATCTCTACACCGCTTTCAAGCGCGCCTTTGGCCGGGTTAGCGATGCCGACGGCGGCAGCTACAATTATTACTTCAATGCCGATGGCGTGACTTTCACCTGGATAGCGGACGATTCTCATTGCTTCCCGCCGCGCCTGGACGCCACGTTGAGCGACGACGGCAGCACGCTCAAACGCCGGCCCGATGACGCCAGCGCCGATGCCATCATTCAGCGTATTGACACCTTCCTGGATACGACCCGTCCGCTCATCAGCTATTTTGAAACCCGCGGCAATGTGCTGAAGATCAATGCCGATCAAAGCATCGACGCAGTCTGGTCGGATATCCGGGGCGCATTGGAGAGTCTGTAGCATCCAGAGAGCGGACGGGATACAGCGATGGCGCCAGTTCTTAAGACCAGCGAAGAACTGCAAATCATGCGCGACGCGGGCCGCATCGTCGCGATCGCGCATGAAGAAATGCGCCGCGCCATTAGTCCCGGCCTTACTACAAAAGCGCTCGACACGCTGGCGCTATCGGTACTGCGCGACCACGGCGCGGAACCCTGCTTCCTAGGCTACGCGCCCGGCGATCATCCGCCATTCCCGGCAACTATCACCGCCTGCGTCAATCAAGAATTGGTGCATGGCATTCCTTCCGCTGCGCGCGTTCTGCAAGACGGCGATATCGTCAGCGTGGATGTCGCCTGCTTCTACCAAGGCTACGTGGGCGATGCCGCTTTTACGCATCCTGTCGGCGAAATCACTCGTTCAGCGCGCCGCCTCATGCAAGCGACAGACGATGCCTTGGCAGCGGCCATCGCGGCGTCAATCGTCGGCAACCGCATCAGCGATGTGGCAAAAGCGACATCCAAATCAGCCGCCAGATCTGGCTACAGCGTCGCGCGCGAATACACCGGCCACGGCGTCGGCCAAGCCATGCATGAAGAGCCGCAAGTGCCCAATTGGTGGCCCGGCAAAAAGAGCCGTGTCCAATGGGAGGACTACGAGCTGCTGCCCGGCATGACCTATGCCATCGAGCCAATGCTGATCGCCGGCCGCCCCGACTTGGTGGAGCTGGATGACGGCTGGACGGTCGTGACCAAAGACGGCTCGCTGACCGCCCACTGTGAGCATACCGTCGCCATCACCGAAGACGGACCGCTCATCCTGACGCTGCCATGAGCCGGAAGCGCGAACCCGCGTGAAGCGACTGCTCAGCATCGGCCTGCTTTTGCTCGCTATTGCCGCCGCGGGCCAAGGCGACGTGGCGCAATACCAATCCAGCGAATGCCCGCATTTTGTTCAGCGATTGGCTGAAGACAGCCGCGCGAAGATTGATTGCGGCTACTTGATCGTTCCCGAAGACCGCCAAAATAAGCAAAGCGACCGCTTAATTGAGCTTTTTGTCGTCAAGATCGCGGCAAGGGAGGCGACGGACAAGGCGCCGCTGATCTACATGACCGGCGGCCCCGGCTCAGCAATCGCAGAGCACTTGCCCTTCATCTTGTCGTCGCGCTTGAGCCAGCGCTACCAGATCATCGCCTTGGATCAACGCGGCGCAGGATTCTCTCGTCCATCACTGGACTGTTTCGAACTGGACGACAAAACTCCAGCTTCCAGTTCGGGCTGGATTCAGGATTGTTATCAGCGGCTTCGCGATCAAGGCGTCGGCTTGCAGGCATACAACAGCGCGAGTGCTGCAAACGACATTTACGATTTGCTGGTGGCGCTGGATATCGGGGCAGCCAATCTCTACGGCCTCTCATTCGGTTCTCGTCTGGCTTTGACGGTCGCGCGCGATCATCCCGAACGCGTCCGGGCGCTTCTGCTTGACGGCGTATTTCCTCCGCATGTCAATCGATTTATTCAGCATGCCCTCAATGGCGATCAAGCTCTTGAGCGCCTCTTCACCAGTTGCGGCGCTGCAGAGGACTGCCGGCTTGCTTACCCTGACTTGCGCGAGAAATTCTATGCTGTAATACGAAAGCTGAACGCTAGTCCCGCCACGATACCGTCTTTGAACTTGAAGCTGTCGGGCGACGATTTTGCGAACGATGTCCTCCTGAAGCTGTACGACAAGACGCTTATCCGGTACTTGCCGGCGCAGATTGAAGCCTTTGTTCAAGGTGAATACGATTTCTACTCTTTCGTTGAAGCTCGCAAGCGCCGATCGGGCAGTTCATATGAGAGCGAGGCGCAGGCAGCGCCCAACGATTTGAGCGAAGGCGCCTGGCTGAGTTTTCGCTGCGCCGACGAAGCGCCCTTTAACAGTCGAGACGCGATCGTCAACCTCGCGGCGGGCTTGCCCGTCGGCTTGCGGCGTCCCTTGGTTGCCAATGCCATCGCAGGCTTGACCATGTGCAATTCGTGGCACGTGCCTGCCTCGGAGGACATTGAGAATCAGCGAGTCCTCAGCGACATCGCCGCGCTGCTTTTATCCGGGTATTTCGATCCTGCCACACCGCCGCATTGGGGCGACGAAGCGGGGCGATACCTTTCAAACAGTTGGCACTATGTATTCCCAGAGAGCGGACATGGCCAACTCTTCGCTGCGGACGCCGAATGCGCCCAATTGATCGCGCTGTCCTTCCTTGAGCAGCCTGCGCGCCCGCCTGACGCAGCGTGCCTAGATGACCAGCGCCCGCCAAGATTTCACGTCCGTCAAGACAAATGACGCGCTTGAAAAGAGCAATCGCATTAAAGCGATAGTCAGTGAAATGGCGCAGATTCGACGGGAATATCAAACACAGAGACCGCAGAGACCGCAGAGAATAACAATAATGAAAGCTCTATTCATTATCCACGTGAGATTTTCGATGATATTTCGGTGATTCTTGCCATATACCAACCTACCAAGTGCTTCGAATAGTCGTCCGAACCCCCAAATCTCTGTGCCCTCTGTGCCCTCTGTGCCCTCTGTGGTTAAAATAAATTGATGCGATTGCTTTGCTTGCGGGAAGAAACGTCCTTTGACAGGTAGATTTTCTATGATACAATGCTCGGTCGTTGCCACCTGACCCGGCGTTGGTCCGGGGCGGTCGAGTAGCAAGCAATCCATGGATAGCGAGTGGATGGCGCGTCTGCGAGCAGATGGGCTCGTGGTTATTGCGCATTGCAGTCAAAACAGCTAGAGCGAAATTGAGGCATAAGCCATGAAAGTATCAGCTAGTGTGAAGCGCCGTTGCCCAAAATGCCGCATCATCAAGCGCAACGGCCGCGTGATGGTTATCTGCGATAACCCCAAACACAAACAGCGGCAGGGTTAATCCCGGTTATTTGAGAAGGAGTAAGTTTGATGGCTCGTATTGAAGGCGTCGACCTGCCCAGGGACAAGCGCGTCGTTATCGGCTTGACCTATATTTTTGGCATTGGCAAATCCACCAGTCAGAAGCTCTTGGATTCAGCCGGCATTGACCACAGCACACGCGTGCGCGATCTCAGCGAAAGCGAAGTGCAGCGCTTGCGGGAGCTTATCGGTTCACTGACCACTGAAGGCGATCTGCGCCGCCAGACCCAGCTGAATATCAAGCGCCTGATGGAAATCAATTCTTACCGCGGCTTGCGGCATCGCCGGCGTCTGCCGGTTCGCGGCCAGCGTACGCGCACCAACGGGCGCACTCGGCGCGGCAAGAAGCAGACGGTAGCGGGGCGCGGCCGTCGGCGCGGCGCCACCAAGAAGTAAGCTGGCTTTCCCGCGGGCGTCGCGCAGCGCGTGGCAGCCTGTTATCCGGCGCTGAACGAGCGCGAGTTATATGGGCCGTACTGGCCCGCCTAGACAAGAATCACTAGAGCATCTGGAGCGATTAAATGGCAAGAGCGAGAAGAACCAGTCGCAGTGCGGGCAGGCGTGTTTTCAAGAATATACCTTATGGTCAAGCGCATATATATGCCACCTTCAACAACACCATCGTGTCCATGACCGACCAGTCGGGCAATGTGATCACCTGGGCCAGCGCCGGTACCTCCGGCTTTGCAGGCAGCCGCAAGAACACCCCCTACGCGGCGCGTATGGCGGCGGAAACGGCGGCGTCCAATTCGCAGCAGCACGGCATGAAAGAAGTGGACATCTTTGTGAAGGGCCCGGGGCCAGGTCGGGAAGCGGCCATTCGGTCCATTCAGCAGAGCGGGTTGAAGGTACGTTCAATCACGGATGTGACGCCAGTGCCGCATAACGGCGTTCGTCCGCCCAAGCGCCGGCGCGTATAGTCGAAAGGTACTCCGCCACTATGGTTATATCGTCTGAACCCGCAACGGCGAGCGCGAGCTCGCTTGATGCAAATCTGGTTACCGCCAACATGGTGCTGCCGCATCAAGTGGAGAGCCGGAATATCACCAAAGATTACGGTCGTTTTGTGATTAGCCCCTTGGAAAGCGGCTACGGTTTGACGCTTGGCAACGCATTGCGCCGGATTCTGCTTTCGTCTTTGCCCGGCGCCGCGGTGACGAGTATTCGCGTTTCCGACGTCCATCACGAATTCTCCGAGATTCCTTCTGTGCGCGAAGATATGACCCAGCTCATACTGCAGGTCAAGCAGCTGCGGCTGATCCTGGTCGGCGCGGAGAGCTCGCGCTTGCGCTTAGAGCACCGTGGCGCAGAGGGTACGGTGACGGCTGCCGATATCCAGGCGCCGGCGGAAGTGCAGATCGAGAACCCAAGTCTCTATCTGTTCACAGTCGATGACCGCGATGTCAACATTGAAATGGAATTCGAGGTCCAATCCGGCCGTGGCTTCAGCCCGGCGGAAGACCGTGGACGCCTGCCCATCGGCGAACTTCCGGTGGATGCCGTCTTCAGCCCAATCAAGCGCGTAAACTACGAAGTCGAGCGCGCTCGTGTGGGGCAGCGCACCAATTATGACCGGCTGGTGCTCGAAGTATGGACGGATGGCACGATTCGACCGGAAGAAGCGGTCGCGCAATCGGCGCAGATCATGATGCACCATCTCAAGGTTATCGCCGGTGTAGACGAAGACTGGTTCCAATCCATCGAGCTGCCGCCGCAAATCGAAGACGAACCGACCTATCCGCCGCTCTACGACAAACCCATCGAAGAATTGGATCTGAGCGTGCGCGTGTTTAATTCCCTGAAGCGCACGGGCATCACCTCGGTCGGTGATGTGCTGGATATGTTGAATCGCGGCCCCGATGCCATGCTGGCGATCCGTAACTTCGGCGAGAAGTCGCTGGACGAACTGGAAGAAAAGCTGCAAGAGAAGAATTACTGGCCGCATGAGAAGGTCGAATAACAGGTAAGCGAGGCTTAATTATGCGACATCGTCATCACGGCAAGAAGCTCAACCGCAGCGGCAGCCACCGCAAAGCGCTGCGCATGAATTTGGCCAGCGAGCTTTTTACGCACGGGCGCATCAAGACCACCTTTCACAAAGCCAAGTTCGTTCAGGGACATGCCGAGCGGCTGATCACCATTGCCAAGCGCGGCCTGGCCAAGGCGGAAGCCAAGGACGATCAACTGGTCGCTGTGCACGCCAGGCGGCAGGTGGCTCGGCGCCTGAACAACAATCGCATTCTGGTCGGCAAGGTATTCGATGAATTAGCGCCGCTATACGCGGAGCGCCCGGGCGGATATACCCGCATCTTCAAGCTGGGTCCCCGCAAAGGCGACAACGCCGAAATGGCTCTGATCGAGCTCGTTGATTATGAGACGGAAGATTGAGCGGCTGACCTGATATGAAGAGGTATGCCGCAATCCTGGCTTACGACGGCAGCGAGTATCAGGGCTTTCAACGCCAACCCCTGCCGACGCCAACGATTCAGGCGGCGGTCGAAGCAGCTGTGGCGGCGGTTGCCAGACAAAACTGCGCGGTCATGGGCGCGGGGCGCACTGATACCGGGGTGCATGCGTTGGGGCAGGTCATCGCATTTGATGTCAACTGGAATCACAGTGAGGATGAACTCTTGTCCGCGATTAATTCGCAATTGCCCATGGACATCGCCCTGCAGCGGCTTTGGCAGCAGGATGATTTTCATCCCCGCTACGACGCGCGCTGGCGGCAATATGTTTATCGGATTGCCACGGTGACTGCGCGCAATCCCTTGCTGAATCGCAGGGTATGGCAGTTGATTGGCGAGCGGCTGGACTTGGCAGCCATGAACAAGGCCGCGGCGAAGTGTCTGGGCGAGCATGATTTTGCCGCCTTCGGCAGGCCGCCGCAGCCGGGCAGTAATAATACCTTGCGCCAGATTTTCCAGTCGCGCTGGGAGATGGCAACCGAGGAATACGGCGCGGTCTATACATACCGGATTCGCGGCACCGCGTTTTTGTACCACATGGTGCGCCGGCTGGTGGGAACGATGGCGCAGGTGGGGCGGGGCAAGCTCTCGCTCCAGGGATTTGAAGATATCATGCGCAGCCGCGATATCGAACGAGCGAAAGTGTTGGCGCCGCCGCAGGGATTAGTTTTAGATGCGGTCGGCTATTCGCCGCGCTTGGCGCAGAATAAAACTTGTGAAATGGCCGAGGCGCCGCTGGAGGAATCACTATGAGAGCGCAAGTTCAGAAGACTTATGCCACTACGCCCAGCGTCATTGAGCGGCGTTGGTGGCTGATTGACGCCAAGGGCATGACTTTGGGTCGTGTCGCTTCTAAGGTGGCGCCGCTGCTGCGTGGAACGCACAAACCCTACTTTACGCCGCACCTTGATACCGGCGATTACGTGATCATCGTCAACGCCGACAAGATCCACGTGACCGGCAAACGCATGGACCAGAAAGTGTACTACCGGCACAGCGGCTATCCCGGGGGGCTCAAGAGCCTTACCCTACGCGAGCTAATGGCCAGGTATCCCAACCGCGCGATGAAGTACGCCATCAAAGGCATGTTGCCCAAGGGCCCGCTGGGGCGGCAGATGTTCAAGAAACTGAAAGTCTATGCCGGCGGGGAACATCCGCATCAAGCGCAGCAGCCCGAGAACTTGGAATTATAAGTCAATTGACAGAAGGACAGTTACCGCTCGACAAAATTTTCCCGAGCAAGCAAGACCGCGAGCGGCGACCCATGAGGAGCGAGTAGATGTCAGCACAGTATTATGAAGGAATCGGCCGCCGAAAGTCCGCCTCGGCGCGCGTTCGGCTCTTCCCGGGCGGCACCGGCAGGTTCATCATCAACGGCAAAGAGGGCATGGAATATCTGCCGCGTCACGGCGATATGGAGACCTGCATCGCGCCGCTGACTCATATCGGACAGGAACGCAGTTATGATGTATCCGTGCACGTGAATGGCGGCGGCATCACCGGGCAACGCGACGCCATTTTGCTGGGCATCGCGCGCGCCCTGGAAAAGATCGATCCCGACCTGCGCGGATCTCTTAAACGAGAAGGTTTCCTCTCTCGCGACGCCCGTGTCAAGGAACGCAAGAAACCCGGCTTGAAACGCGCTCGCAAGGCGCCGACATACACCAAACGCTAGCAGCGAAGACTCATTACATAGTCTTGCATCAGCCGGATACCATCATTGGCGTCCGGCAGATTTTGTTTTGGCCAGTCGCGCTGCTTGATCTGTCGCTTGACGAATCGGCAGCGTCTGCGCATGATAGGCAGCGACTACTTGACAGCCACGCGGATCAGCGAGGGGTCGCGCCATTCTCAATAAGAAAAACTTGATGCGTTTATCCTGGGACGAAAGACGGCTGAACAAACAGCGATGATCACCATCATTGGCTTGGGTCCCGGTTCGATCGACCATTTGACGCGCCGAGCTTGGGATGCGCTTCAGGGCGCCGAAACGGTCTACCTGCGCACCTCGCGCCATCCCTGCGTCTCGCAGCTGCCGGCCGCTGTCAAGCGCATCAGCTTTGACGAGGTTTATCAGAGCGTCGAGCGCTTTGAAGATGTCTACGCCGAAATCGCCGAGCGCATTCTGGCAACCGCCAAGCGTGACGGGCGAGTGCTATACGCCGTCCCGGGCGATCCGCTTGTCGGCGAGGCCAGCGTCGCGCGCATCATCGACCGGGCGCGCGCCGAAGCGATTGACCTGGAAATCATTCACGGCCTCAGCTTCATCGCGCCTTGCCTGTCGCTGGTCGGCCACGATGCTTTGGACGGCTTGCAGATTCTGGACGCGCTTGCGGTGGCCGAGCTTTACCATCCGCCGATTAACCCTGCGCTCCCCTCGCTTCTTGCGCAGGTCTACAGCCGCGACATCGCCTCGAATCTCAAGCTGACGCTGATGAATCAGTACCCCGACGAGTTCCAGGTAGCGCTCATTCATGCGGCCGGCGCCCCAGACGCTGAAGTAGAATCGCTAAGCCTTTATGAGATCGACCGCAGTGCCAAGATTGACATCACGACTTCGCTCTACCTGCCAGCCCTGGGCGAACTCAGCAGCTTTGAAGCGCTGCAGAATATCATCGCCCATTTGCGCGCGCCCGAAGGCTGCCCCTGGGATCGTGAACAGACGCACCGTTCCTTGCGCCCATTTCTCATCGAAGAAGCCTACGAAGTACTGGATACGCTGGACGCGGACAACCCCGAAGCGCTCTGCCAGGAATTGGGCGATCTGCTGCTGCAAATCCTCTTGCATACACAAATCGCCATTGATGAAGGCGAGTTCTATATGTCGGACTTGCTGCGGGGCCTGAACGAGAAGATGCTGCGGCGTCACCCGCACGTATTTGGCGATGTCGCGCCCACGGACGATCTGGCGCAGCTCTCGCGCATCTGGAACGAAGTTAAGGCGGCGGAAAAAGCGGCGGCAAACCAGCAGAGCGACTCGCTATTGGATGGTGTTGCCAAAGCCGCGCCGGCGCTATTTGTCGCGCAGCGATATTCTGCCCGCGCCGCCAAAGTTGGCTTTGACTGGCCCGATATCAGCGGCGTAGAAGCCAAATTCAAAGAAGAGCTGGCTGAAGTGCTGGCGGCTGATACCACAGAAGAGCGCGTCAAAGAGTTGGGCGATCTGCTCTTTGTCACGGTGAATTGGCTGCGCTGGCTGGGCCTTGACGACCCAGAGAGCTTGCTGCGCAGCATCAACGCCAAGTTTTATCGCCGCTTCAAGTACGTGGAGTCGCAAGCGGCCGCCGCCGGCAAACCAATGGGCGACTGCAGCCTGGACGAACTTGATAGCTGGTGGCGGGACGCCAAGCGCTTGGGCTTGTGATGGCTCATTCAAACGGCTTGCTGGAGGGCCGCCTCTCGGTACAAGCTGCCATCGAGGCCGGCTGGCGTGAAGTACAACAGATTCAAATTGATAGCCGGAAGCGCTATGACAGACGGCTCAGGGCTCTGCTGCGCCAAGCTGATGCAGCCAGTATTCCCGTCTCTTTCGTCACAAAAGACGCTATTCAGCAACGGGCTGGCGGCAATTCTCACGGCGGCGTATTGGCTGAGGTCGGCGAGCGCAGATTTTGCCATCCGGCGGATTTGCTGCCAGTAGAGCGAGCGGCTTTTATCGTCATGCTGGATGGCATTGAAGACCCCTTCAACTTCGCGGGAGCAGTCCGCTGCCTGTACGCGGCCGGCGTCGACGGCGTCGTGCTCCGCCCGCGCAATTGGACCAGCGCCAACGCCATCGTCGGCCGGGCCAGCGCTGGCGCCATCGAGCGGCTGCCCCTGGCAATAGCGGAGACCGCGGCCCAAGCGGCGGACATATATCGCGAGCGGGGATTGCAGATTGCTGTCGCCGCCAAGTCCAAACGTTCCCGCGCGCCCGCACAGGCGGATTTGACGCTGCCCACATTCTTGCTCATCGGCGGCGAGCGGCGCGGCGTGACCCGTTCCTTTGCGCAGTCTGCCGACTTGACGCTGGAGATCGCCTACGGGCGCGATTTTGACCAGTCCCTGGGCACGGTGGCTGCCGCGGCTGTCATCGCCTTTGAAGTCAAGCGCCAGCGCGATGCCAAATCTGCGTAAGGCAAGAGGCGCCAAGGCAATCGCAAAAAAATTTTTAACCACAGAGAACACAGAGGGTCGCGTAGACACTGACCGCCAGCACAGAGATTTAGGTGTTTAGACGACTTTTCAAAGCAGTCTATGGCCTGGAATACGGCATGAAGCACCAAAAAGACTTCAAATATCTTTCAAAATCACTCCTGACTTATGACGAATGCTTTCATTATTGCTTTTCTCTGCGCTCTCTGTGAACTCTGTGTTTGATATTCCGTTCAAATTTGCGCCATTTCAGTCACCACCATTTTGATGCGATTGCCCTGCAAGAGGCGCTTGATCGCCTGTCGCGAACGCTTAACCTCTGCTAGTATGCCTACTGATTTCAATCGCTGCGCCCACGAAACAGGAGACCCGATATGAAGGCACTGATTCTCGCCGCGGGGCAGGGTACGCGGCTGCGCCCCGTCACCTTAACCATGCCCAAGTCTCTGGTGCCGGTCGCCAATCGCTGGCTCATCGATTATGCGCTGGATGCCCTGAAAATGGCGGGACTGACGGATATCGGCATCGTCGTCAACAGCTTGGATTCGCCGATCGTCTCCAACCTGAAAGACGGCAAGTCCGTCGGCGTCAGCATCGAATACATCGTGCAGGACGAGCAGCGTGGCTTGGCTCACGCGACCTCGCTCTGCCGCGACTTCGTTGGCGATGAGCCCTTCACCGTCTTTCTCGGCGACAATATCTTCCAGGACAAGATGACCGACCTCTTGACCTCATTCGCGGGCTCAAGCGATGAAGCCGCCGTCGTTCTGGCCTCGGTGCCCGATCCTTCGCGCTTTGGCATCGCCGAGATCGCCAACGGGCGCATCGTACGCGTGGTGGAGAAACCGCAAGTTCCGCCCTCCAACCTGGCCATCGCCGGCGTGTATCTTTTCCGCAAGTCCATCTTCGACGCCATCGGCCGCATCAAGCCATCGGGCCGCAACGAACTGGAAATCACGGACGCCATTCAGGTTCTGATCGATGATGGGCTGCCCGTGTCATCCTACGAGCTGAGCGGCTGGTGGATCGACGCCGGCAAACCCGATGCCATCATCATGGCCAATCAATTGGTGCTGGAGGAACTGCCTTATACGCCGGCGCCCGAAAACAGCGACCAGATTGAAGGGAATAGCGAAGTCTCTCACCGAGTATTGATCGGGCAGGGCAGCCGCGTCATCGACAGCGTGATTCGCGGACCGGTCATCATTGGCAAAAACACCATCATTCGCAACAGCTATGTTGGTCCCTACACCTCAATCGGCGACAACGTCGTCTTGGATGGCAGCGAAATTGAAGCCAGCATTGTCATGAAAGACTGCGAGATCCGCAACATTCTCGGGCGGATTGACCGCAGCCTGCTAGCGGATAACGCTCAGGTTACCTCGGCCGCGCACGTGCCCGATGCTCATCGCTTTGTGCTGGCGGAAAACAGCTACGTACAATTTTAGCGCTCATCCCAGCGAGCGTGGCGGCAGCAAATTTCTCCGCCGCAAGAAATCCGCTTCGGGGCCCATCCAGGCGAATCGCCGCAGGTCAACTTTGCCCCGGCTGTCAAATTCGACGCCCTCCGCTTCCAGCAAGCGTCGCTGTTCGTCGGCCTGCGGGCTGTCCGCTGGGAAGCTGATCGTGCCGCGACTGTTGATGACGCGGTGCCAAGGAATTGACTTGCCCCGCGGCGTCTTCCGCAGCGCCGTGCCCACCCAGCGAGGCGCCAGCCGCTGCATTCGCCCCGGCGCCATGTCCGCGTCCGGCGGTATCATCGAGGCGATCTGGCCATAACTGCTGACCGCTCCGGCGGGAATCTCGCTTACGATTTCCCATACCGTCTCGAAGAAGGTCTTGGCATTAGGCGGATTAAACATTTGCAGTCCATAATTGAGGCGGGAAGTTGTTGCGGGCTGCATTAAACGCGCGCCGCATTTGGACGAACAGGAGAACGATATGCGCTTGATTGGACTGACGATTGCGGCGGTCAACATGAAAAAAATGGTGCGCTTTTATAATGCCGTCTTCGACGCTGGGCTTAAAGAGACGGTGCATATCGGCGATCAACAATTCTACGGCGGCGCGTTCGCGGGTCTGGAAGTGGTGCTCTGTCCCAATGCCATCGCCGGTGTGCTGGCCGAGCAGAATCGCCAGCAATTCCGCTTCGAAGTCAGTGATATCGAAAAGGTGATGGCGCAGGGACTGGCGAATCATGGCAGCGAGATCAACCCGATAGACGAATACAAAGGCGCCAAGGTTGCCTCCCTGGCCGATCCTGATGGTAATACCATTGAGTTTGTCGAGCAGGTCTCATAGCGCATCTTGAATGCTGCGCGTCAATTCCGCCGGCGTCGGCGTATAATTGCCCAGATGGCGCACGACGATGCCGCTGGCGTAATTGGCCAGTTGGACCGCATCGGCCGCCGCAACGCCCCCAGCCATCGCCAGCGTGGTGGTCGCGATGGCGGTGTCGCCGGCGCCGACCGTGTCGAAAACATCGCTGACGCTTGGCGCCGGGCAATGTTGAGTCTCGCCGTCACAAGCGACCGTGGCGCCGCGATTGCCGCGTGTGATGACTGCCGCGCGCCCGACCGCAAGCGCGCTCGCTAATTCCAGCGCGGCCCGGCTGAAATCGTCATCACTGACCAACTCGCGTTTGAGGTATCGCTGCGCGTCATCCGCATTGCACTTGATAAGATCCAGGCCGCCGAAGCTGGCAAATTTGCCTTGCAGGTCCGCTGTGATTAAGATGCCGCTTTGGCGACATAGCTCGCGAATGCGCTTTACCAGCGTCGCCGTCAGCAAGCCGCCATGATAGTGGGAAAGCAATACCGCATCCACTCGCTCCAGTCGGCGCTCGGCGAAAGTTACAATCTGTGATTCCGTGTCCGCGTCAATCTCGCGGCGCGTCAGCGTGTCGATGCGCGTCACTTGCTGCGGAAAGCGCAGCCCCATCTGCGCCAGGATGCGTGTCTTGACCGTGGTCGGGCGATCAGCGCAGCGGACCAGCCCGCTGGCATCAATGCCTGTGTCTTGCAATGTTTGGACGAGGCGTGTTCCGGCGCTATCCTCGCCGATCACACCCACCTGTAGCGCGCGGCTGCCAAAGGCGACGATATTCGCGGCTGGATTAGCGGAGCCGCCAGCGATATAGCGCTTGGACTCCAGCTCAAGCACCGGTACCGGCGCTTCCCGGCTCATGCGCGTCGGCTTGCCGGTGATGTATTCGTCCAGCATCACATCGCCGATGACCATGACCGTCTTGCCGGCCAGTCCGGCTACCTTTGACAGAACTTGTTCGGGCATACTTGCTCTTTCGCTCCGCTGCCGCAATCCAGTTTACAATAGAATCCACACTTGAATGAAGGCAGGCATGCGGCTCAGCGTCTTGCTTGCCGCCGGACGGCCAAAATGAAGCGCGGCAAACGCAGCATGCGCCGCCAGCGCCAGGGCTGCCTCAGCAAGCGATAGAGCCACTCCAAGCCACGCTGCCGCATCCACTTGGGCGCGCGCGGAACCAGCCCGGCGATAAAGTCGAGCGAGCCGCCAACGCCCATGGCCATGGATACCTGCAAGCGCGGCAAGTTGCGCGCGATCCACTTGTCTTGCTCGGGCGCGCCGTAGGCTACAAAGAGAATGTCGGCGCCGCTGCTATTAACTAGCTCGACGATATGGTCTTCTTCGCCGGCTGCGGGACTGCCGCCGTATGTGCCAGCGACATTCAGGCCGGGGCAGCGCTGCTGCAAAATCGCGGCGGCCTGCTCCGCCACGCCCGGCGCAGCGCCCAAGAAAAAAATCTTCCAGCCGCGCTCGGCGGCATGGCGGGCGATATAAGGAACGCCATCTGAGCCCGTCACCCGCTCCGGCAGCGGCAGGCCCAGGTAGCGGCTCGCCCACAGCAGGCCCACGCCGTCGGGCACGCAGACCGCCGCGCGCTGCAGAATGGCGAAGAATATCGGATCTTGCTGCGCGATCATGATGAATTCCGGGTTGACTGTGCAAACGTGCCGGGCGCTGCCCCCCGCGCGAATCCAGCGGTCAATCGCTTGCAGCCAAGTCTTATACGTGATCGAATCGACCGGCACATCAAGGATCCTCAGTCGCTTGTCCTGCTCAACCAGGGGCGGGCTTGTGCGGTAATCCGTCTTGGGCGCGGGAATCTTATCCAGCACGCGGCGGGCGGCATCGGTGACTTGCTCCACCGTCACCAGCTTCATGCAGGTGCGGGCCGCGCAGCCCCCGCGCGCGCCAATATCATGCCCGACATAGCTGCAGGGGCTGCATTCGACGCCGCTGCGCAGCACGGTCGCTTGAGCGCCAATCGCCCAGGGCTGCCAGGCGTCGGCATTGCTGGGCCCAAAAATGCTGACCACCGGCGTGCCTGTGGCCGCGGCGACATGCATCACACCGCTGTCGGCGCCAATATAGAGCTCTGCGCCCGCGATAACTTCCGCCAATTGCGGCAGCGTCGTCCGGCCCACAAGATCCCTGCTGTTCACGCCCGCGAGCTGCTCGGCGATGCCGGGCTCATCGTCTCGCGATCCAACCAGCACAATCTCGACGCCGTGGCTTTCGCTGAGTTGATGAGCTAGCGCCGCGAACCGTTCCGCCGGCCAACGCCGAGCCTTGCTATATCCGCCGCTGCCAGTGTGCAAGACGACTCTCGGCTTGTCGCGGAGGGATGTCGTTCTGCCCGCCAGGGGATTGCGCCTCACCTGCGCCGGACGCGGCTCGCGGCTCGCGCCCAGCAGCCCCACCAGCTCCAGCCAGTACTGCGCCTGATGCAGCGCGCCGAAACCGGCATCGTCAATGAAATCCGTCAGGAAGCCGATATTTTGGTTCTTCAAGCCGACGATGCGCGACGCGCCGCTGGCTTTGGCAATCAGCCAGAACTTAATCACACCGGCTCGCAGCGTGAAGTGATGGAAGAAAACAACCGTATCGTACTTGCGCCGATACAGGCTGAAGACGGTCTTTAGATTATGCGGAGAGTAGAACGAAGAACCGGAGCCGACGCCGCGCTTGAGTGGAATCGCCGCGTCGACCAAGCCGGCTGGGACGACCGGCAGCGCATGCTCGGCAGCCAGCAAGTCGATAGTGGCGCGCGGATAGGCATCACGCAGTGCGGCTACTGCCGGAGTGGTCAGCACCAGGTCGCCGATATCCGCCAGTTGCACCAGCAGCAGGCGCTCATTCGCCATTTGACTCGATTCAGGGCACACAATGCAATTCTATCAGATTGTCGTTGCGTTGATTTCAGGTGCCAGCGTTTCAAAAGTCTGCATCACTTTCTCGGCCGAGGCCGCCCAGGTGAATCGCCCGGCCCGTTGATGGCCTTTTTGAATCAGCGCTCTTCGCAGTCCCTCGTCCGCGCTGCAGCGGCTCATGGCGGCAGCGATATCCGCCACACTTTGTGGGTCGACCAGCAGCCCGGCGTCGGCGACGATCTCGCCCAAGCTGGATGTCTTGCTGGCGATGACCGGCGTCCCCGCGCGCATGGCTTCAATGGCGGGGAAGCCAAAACCTTCGTACAAGCTAGGAAACACCAAGGCAATCGACCCAGCCAGCAATCCCGCCTTGTCGGCTTCGTCGATGTAACCGGCGAGCCGCACATTAAGCGCCCCCGACAGCCAGCCCTCTTCAAACAGCCAGCCCATTCCGCCAGCCAAGACCAGCGCAGTCTCGTCGTCTGTCCGCGCTTGCTGCCAACGAGAGAAAGCTTGTACCAGTCGCTGGATGTTCTTGCGCGGCTGCAGTGTGCCGAGGAACAAAAAATAGCGCTCCGGCAGCTGATACTTGGCGCGCGCGGCGGCGACATCCGCGGCCGACGCCCGCAAGTTTTCGCCATCGACGCCGGGATAAACCACAGTAATCTTGTCCGCATTTGTGCCGTAGTAGCGGCGCAAATCGGCGGCCGTGGCCTCGCTGTCGGCCAAGACGATATCAGCCCGCGCCTGGCTGTAGCGTGTTGTCGCGTTCAAATAAGCCCGTTGCAGCGGTGTATGCGCGGCTGGGAAGGCTTTGAAGCCCAGATCATGCACCGTGGCGATAGCGCGCCCAGGGAAAACCGCCGGCAGTGTATGCGCTGGCACGAAGGTGATATCCGGCCGGGCTTGCCAGAGCGCAGCCGCAAAGCGCAAATGCGTCCACAGGCGCGGGAAGGGAATGACCACTTGTTCAGCATTAGCAGACTCTACGAATAGGCCGGCGGGCGGATGCTCTCGAAAGTAAAGCGAAATGCGGTTGGGTTGCCGCAGACGTTCATTGGCGGCGAGCAAAGCTTGGATCAGATGCAGCGAGTAGTGCTCAGTACCAGTTGGTCGGGAGGAAGTACTGCGGCTGGCGTCTATCGCGATGTGGAAGGGCATACCTTGGTCCGGCGCCGGTCGCTTGGCAGTCGAGCTTAGAGCCCAATGATGTGGTCGCCGTCTCGACTGTTGTATACATGGCGCGTATCCACGATGACGCAGCTATTCGCCGCGATCTCTCGCCAGTCAAAGGCGGAATGATCGGTGACGACAACCACGCAATCGGCGCTGCGTAACAAAGCCGGGCTGAAGTCCGCGCCGCTGATCAGGGTATCGGGATCCAGGCGCAGTTCCGGCACGTGTGGGTCGCAGTAGGCGACTTCCGCCCCGCGCTGACGCAGCAGGCTGATTATGTCCAGCGCCGGGCTCTCGCGGACGTCATCCACATCGCGCTTGTAAGCCGCGCCCAAAATCAACACCTGCGAGCCGCGAACCGACTTCTGCTGGTCGTTGAGCGCTTGCGTGATTTTGTCCAGCACATAAAGCGGCATGGACGCGTTCACTTCGCTCGCCAATTCGATAAAGCGCGCGTTGTAATCCAGCGTACGCAGCTTCCAGCTCAGGTAATGTGGATCGACCGGAATGCAATGCCCGCCCAGACCGGGCCCCGGATAAAAGGGCATATAGCCGAAAGGTTTGGTGGCGGCGGCGTTGATGACTTCCCATACATCAATATCCAGCTTGTCGCACATCAGAGCCATCTCGTTGACCATGCCGATGTTGACCGCGCGAAAGGTATTCTCCAGCAGCTTGACCATCTCGGCGGCTGTCGGCGAGCTGACGCCGATGATGGTGTCCACCGCCGCTTGATACAGCGCTTGCGCCACTTCCGTGCAGCTATCCGTAATGCCGCCGACCACTTTGGGCGTATTGCGAACGGAATACTGTCGGTTGCCCGGGTCGATGCGCTCTGGTGAATAAGCCACGAAGACTTCTTGGCCGACCGTGAGTTGCTCGCCTGTAATCTCTGGCAGTATGATCTCTTCGGTGGTGCCGGGGTAGGTCGTGCTTTCCAATACAATGAGCATGCCCGGCTGGCAAATCTCGGCGATCGAAGCGGCCGCCTGGCTGATGTATGACATGTCGGGGTCGCGCGTTTTGCGCAGCGGCGTCGGCACACAGATGCTGATGGCGTCGGCCGCGCGCAGGTCTGCGTAAGCGCATGTTGCGCGCAGCCTGCCAGCGTCAACCAGGCGGCGCACACTCTCAGCCGGGACATCATCAATATAACTGCCCCCGGCATTCAGCGTCCGCACCTTGTCTGCGTCGACATCCAAGCCCAGCACCGTGAAGCCGGCGTTGGCGAACTCGACCGCCAGCGGCAAACCGACATAACCGAGGCCGGCCACTGCCACGATGGCTGTGCGATCCGCGATCTTGCCCAGCAGTAACTGTTTGTAATTCATTGCCGTCCTGTGTGGCTGTCGTTTCGCTACTCAATTATAGTACGGCGCTGCCGACGCCTGCAGGTAAATGTCAAGCAAAGCCACGGCAATCGCTTCAAAATTTATTAACCACAGAGAACACAGAGGGCACAGAGATTTAGGTGTTTAGACGACTATTCAAAGCAGTCGATGGACTGGACCACGGCAAGAAGCACCGAAAAGACTTCAAATATCTCTTATAATAACTCCTGACTTATGACGTAAACTTTCATAATTGTTTTCTCTGCGCTCTCTGTGAACTCTGTGTTTGATTTTTCGTTCGAATTTGCGCCAATTCAGTCACTACCATTTTGATGCGATTGCCCTGCAGGCAAAGCCACAACAGCTTCTACACTGCTAAGGCGGCAGAGGCTTGAAGAATGGCAACGCAAATGAGAAGCAGGGGGCCGGGTCCCTCGTTGGCGCCGAGAGACCCGGTAGCAATCTACACAGCGATTTCGCGCTGCTCGTAGCGGTAAAGCGAAGCCAGCAGCATAAGCGCTGACAAGCCCAGGAATCCGGCGATATGCGGCCAGATGAAGCCCTGCGACAGTATCTCGCCGGTATTGTAATAGGTCAGGAAGGATATGGCGCCCACCGACTCCGCCACCGTGCCTTCCGCCGCCGCGCCGATCGTCTGCAGCATATAGCTGATGATGACGAAGGCGGTCACAATGCCGAGCGCCACTGTACGCCGCCGCGCCAGCACGGCAATCAGCATGGTCGCCGCCATGATGAAAACCATCAGCGGGATGAGATAGAAGGTGACTTCCGCCAGGCGCGCCACATCCAGCTCGACCCCGCCCAGTATGACGCCGCCATAGAGCCCCAGATAGATCAGGACGACCACGCCCACCACGCTCACGGCGTATGCCAGAAACTTCTCAACCATGACTTGCGCGCGCGATATGGGCAAGCTCAAGAGCACATCGCTGGTGCCTTCGTCTTCTTCGTTGGCGCTGATGCGCATACCCATGACGACTGGGTAGACGGCGAATATCAAGGCCGATTTGCCAAAGAAGCCAAGAGCCACAAAGCCCTCATTGGTGGTGAATATCGCCATATCATCGCCAATGCCTACCATGGCCAGAATCACCGGCGGGAAGCTCTCCAGCAGCGCGGCCATGGACTGCATATCAAAGAGCGGCACCATGAGTACAATCAGCATAGCCATCGCCGCCAAGCCGATGCCCCAATAGACCATCTGCTTCCAGGTTTGCTTGAGCGTCTCGAGGAATACTGAACCAGTCATTTTGAACCTCCTAGATGCCGATGTCTCGGCTGACAAACATTTTCAGGGATAGGACGAAGCCGACTAAGGCGGCCAACAGCACTACAACCGTATTCGCCGGATCATAGGTGCCCAGCACAAATGCCTCGCCGTTCACGTAGCTGAAGTAGGATAGGCTCTCCATCAGATCAGCCGCTGCGCCACCGGCGGCCGCGCCGATGGCGTTGAACAGGTAGCTGACGATGACGAAGGCGGCGGACAGAGCGATCGCCACAGACCGCCGGCGCAAAACTGTCGCCAGCAGGCTCGTCACGGTCATCACCAGCAGCAGGCCAGGGTACAGATTCAAAATGCTGGCGAAGACGACATCGACAGGCGCCTCGATATTTAACCCGATCATGCCGCCGACGGTAATCACCGCGGTTACGACGATGATGCCCAGCCCAATCAGCGCATAGCCCAGCCAACGCTCCAAAATATAGGCCGAGCGCGAAATTGGCAGCGAAAGGATCACGTCCATCAAGCCCGACTGTTCGTCATTGGCTGTAATGTTCAAGCCGGCCATCACGGCGAATACGGACAAGAATATCGCCGCTTCCGATAAGAATACTGAGACGATCCAGCCTTCAGATGTGGTTAAGATCGCCACATCGCTGGCGCCAAAAGCCTGTAGCACGGCGGGCGGCATGGTACTGAGCAGGTCGGCGTAACCCGAAATGATATCCGGACTGGATGCGATGAAGTCGATATAGAGCCCCAAAGCGCCGAGCCCCAATCCCCAATAGAGAATCTGCTTCCAAGATGTGCGCAGGGTGTAGCCAATTACGATGCCGCTCATTAGCTCTTCTCCTTGTCGCCGCTATAGTAGGCCAGGAATATCTCCTCGAGCGACGGCTCTTCGATATGCAGCGACTCCACATAGCCATCGCTGATCGCCCGCAGCAGCGGGTCAAAGTCCCCGACCATACGAACTCTTACACGCGCGCCGTTTGCGCTGACGTCCGTGATAGACGGCATGCTCTTGAGCTTCTGCTGCAATCCGCCGGGAATGGCATCGCGGAAGCTGACATCGACCCAGTTGAATTCGACATTGGTGATCTTCTCTACCGATTCCACCGCTTTCAGTTCGCCATCGCGCAAGATGCCCACGCGGTCGCAAATCGCTTGAACTTCGCTGAGTACGTGCGACGACAGAAACACGGTTTTGCCCTTGTCGCGATATTCGTCCATCATCGTGTGGAATGTCTGTTGCACCAGCGGGTCCAGCCCGCCGGTCGGCTCGTCCAGGATGAGCAGCTCGGGCGAATGCATCATGGCGATGACGAGCCCCAGTTTGCGTTTATTGCCCGATGACAGGTCGCGCACCCGCTTGGTCGTATCCAGGTCTAGGCGCTCCGCCAGCTCGTCGGCGTGTTTCACGATGCCGCGCGTGTCGCCGCGCACACTGGCGACGTAGTGGATGATCTGATCGCCTGTGCGCCCCTCCCACAAGCTAAGCTCCGCCGGAAAGAAGCCGATGCGCCGGTGAACCTCGACGCTGTCGGCGCGCACGTCCAAGCCAAGCATCTTGGCGCTGCCGCGGGTCGGTCTAATCAGGTCCAGCAGCAGGCGAATGGTTGTGGTTTTGCCCGCGCCATTCGGCCCAAGATAGCCGAATATCTCCCCGCGCTTAACGCTGAGATCCAAATTACTTAGCGCTACGGTCTGCTTGGCGCCAGAGCCGTAGGTTTTCGACAGCCCACTTATTTCAATTATGGAAGCGGACGCCATTGTGGTTTTCCTTTCTTTGACGTTTGTGGCTGCTTGCGCGTTCAAAACCCGCGGGCAACCTAACCTGATTATAGTACGCGCATAAATTGTTGGTCAAGAATAATCGGCCAGCCCCCAGACTTTGGGGGTTGAATGTCTTGGCGTCGAGGAGAAAAGGGCGTGGCGCGCCCTCATCTCCTTCGAGCCGGACAATAAAGCGTGTTGCAGTTGCTTGGAACGTCTTGCGCGGCGAGTGACGATTCAGCTACGGCCCGCTGTGATGGACTCGGCGCCGCCGAGATAGGGGCGCAGGACCTCGGGTATCTCGATGCTGCCATCGGCTCGCTGGTAATTCTCCATGATGGCGATCATGACCCGCGGCGTCGCCAAGCCACTGCCGTTCAGCGTATGCAGGTAGCGCGACTTGCGCGTGCCGCCGGGGTAATAGCGCAGCATGGCCCGCCGCGCCTGAAAGGTCTCGGTATTGCTGCAGGAGCTGACCTCGAGCCACTCTTCGCAGCCCGGCGACCAAATCTCGATGTCGTATTTCTTGGTAGCGCTGAAGCCCAGATCGCCAGTCACAATTTCCAGCCGGCGGTAGGGAATACCCAGTTGGGCGCAGATCGCTTCCGCTTGCTCGGTCATCGCCTCGAGTTCGTCATAGCTGGTTTCAGGCTTGGTGAATTTGAACATCTCCACTTTCTCGAATTGATGCACGCGTTTGATACCGCGCACATCACGCCCGGCGCTGGCTTTCTCGCTGCGGAAACAGGGCGTATGCGCCACGTAATTCAGCGGCAGCTCGGCTTCTTCCAGAATTTCGTCACGATGCATATTGGCAACGGCGACCTCGGCCGTGGGCAGCAAGTACTTGTCTTCGTCGGCCAGCCCATAGACAGTGTCCTGAAACTTAGGAAATTGCGCCGAGCCGTACAGCATGTCGCTGTGCACGATGTAGGGCGTATACAATTCGGTATAGCCGTTTGCCCGCGCGCAATCCAGGAAGAAGCTGATGAGCGCGCGCTGCAGCCGGGCGCCCCAGCCCGTCAGCACATAATAGCGGCTGCCCGATAACTTGACGCCGCGCTCAAAGTCAATGATGCCCAGCGCCGGCCCCAGCTCCCAATGCGGCTTGGGTTGAAAGTCGAACTCGCGGAAGGCGCCGACCGGTTGATGCGCCAGGTTGCTCTCTTCGCTCTCGGCTATGGGCACACTCTCGTGGGGCAGGTTGGGCAGCCAGAGCATGTGCTCCCGCAAGTCCGCTTCAAGCGCTTCTATGCGACCGAAGCCCTCGTTAATCTCGTCGCCCATGGAGCGCAACCCGCCTATCAGCTCGTCGAAGGCGCCTTTGAGATCGACTGCCTTGACCACTGGCGCTTCGGCCGAACCGTCCATTAAGCCGCTGGCTCGGTCGTACTCCGCAGCGCCGATGGCAGCGCAGGCCGCCTGCGCGCGAGCCGCTTTCTCTTCAGCGCTCATTGATTTGTTGCCGCGCAGCTTGCCCATGGCGCGGTTCAGTTTGTTGCGCGCTGCCTGCGCCGTCTCAATCCGCGTTCGCGTCTCGCGCCGCTCTTGGTCCATCGTGACGATGCTGTCGATGCGCGCTACAGCGCCAGCGTCATTCAGTTTCGTGATCTGTTCTTTGACCCAATCCGGCTTCTGCCGAATCAGCGCAATATCAAGCATGGTTTCGTCTCTCCTTGAGGATCTCCGTTTGCCTGGATTCCACGAATGATATGTGCCTCCCACGCGCCGCAGCCATTCAGGGCCCGGTAAAGCGGCGCATGGTTCTAAGATTCGCTACTGGTGGAGCTTTCGCTTGAGGACTCATAGCGGGCGCGCGCCCAATCCGGCGCGTCCTGCGGCAGGGGTTTGCGCAGATCCAGCCTAAAGCGGCGCCAGGCGATCGCCAAGCCAATCGCTACGCTAGCGATGACGAGCGCGTCAAAACCTTCGGGCTTCATAAATTCCAGGAACACGGCCTACTTGCCTTTACCCACAGTTGCTTGGCAATCAAAGTCGCCCAACGGCGCCGGCCCCGCTTTGCGCGGGAGCGCTGCCAGCTTTGCTTTGCTGTCTTTCACAAACCACGTCCTTCATCCGCCGTAATGCGCCAGCCAGCTCATCGTCTTCCAGAACTCGGCAAAACTGAGCTCCTGCAATTGATCGTCCACGCGATACAAGCGCTCGTCGGTCATGACGTACATGTCGCCGCCAAAGCCCTTGCGTAAATTCCGCAACTGCGGCAGAGCCCCGTCCAGCGCGTTCGCAAAGCGAAATTCGACGCCCACATTCGCTGCCGGCAAGTACAAAGCCAGCTTATGCTTCGAGCCATCCAGTTTAACGTCAAGCTGCACCTCCAACTGACGCACTGCGGCGTCGAGCATAAATTGGCCGCGCAAGTCGGATTCGGAAGGCGCCGGCGCGCGCAAATGCGGATAAAGCAGGACATCGCGAATGCTCACCTGATCGGTCAGCAGCATGACCATGCGGTCCACGCCGCTGCCGAATCCGCCGTTGGGTGGCATGCCATAACGCATGGCATTGAGGTAATCTTCGTCCAGCGGCGTCGTCTCATCGGCTTCGTCCGCATACAGGCGCTTCATCTCCACAAAGCGATCCTGCTGATCGCGCGGGTCGTTGAGCTCGGTGAAGGCGTTGCCCATCTCCATGCCGGCGATGAAAAATTCGAAGCGCTCGGTGTGGCTGTCGATGTAGCGGCGTTCCTTTTCGTCCAGGCTCTGGTCGCTGGCTTGAATGCGCTTGGCGAAGGGCGACATATCGCGCGGGTAATCCTTGATGATGGTGGGCTGCGTCAAGCGGGGCTCGACATAGTTGCCCAGCAGATGCTCGACAATCATCCGGCCCCAGGTATCGGTTGAGTCCAGCCCCTCGGCCAGGTCGCGCCCTGCTAGATACTCGTAAAGCGATTCGCTGCACGGGTAATCCATGTAATCAAAACCGAGCATCTCCTGCACGGCTTCACGGATGCTGAGGCGTTTCCAGGGCGGGCTCAGGTCAATCGTTTCACCCTGATAGCTGATGCGGGCGGACCCCGTCACCTGCTCAGCCGTATACGCGAACATACGCTCGGTAATATCCATCACGCCGACATAATCGATATAGGCTTTGTAAAACTCGAGCATGGTGAATTCGGTATTGTGCTTGTAGCTGACGCCTTCGTTGCGGAAGTCGCGGCCGATCTCGTAGACCGCGTCATATCCGCCGACCAGCAGCCGCTTCAGATACAGCTCAAAGCTGATGCGCAGGTACAAGTCCTGATGCAATTGATTATGATGTGTAACGAAGGGTCTCGCGGCGGCGCCACCGTATAGCGGTTGCAGTATCGGCGTCTCCACCTCCAGCATGCCCTCATTATCCAGGAAGTCGCGCAGCGCCTTAATCGTCCGCGCCCTTTTGACAAAGACATCACGGACGGGCTTGTTGACCGCCAAATCGGCATAGCGCTGTCGATAGCGCGTTTCGACGTCAGTGAAGCCGCCGTATTCGATGACGTTTCCGTCTGCCTGGCGCTGTTCCTTGACGACCGGCAAGGGCGTCAAGGCTTTGCTGAGCAAGCGCAAATGCTGCACAGCCACGCTGATCTCGCCGGCGCGCGTCCGCATCATTGCGCCGCTGGCCTGCACAAAGTCGTCGACATCAATCAGCTTGCGCCGGACCTGTTCGTAAACTTCCTCGCCCAGGTCGTTGACGCGCAAAAACAGCTGCACGCGCCCGCCTTCGTCTTCAATATGCGCGAAGGACACCTTGCCCTTGCTGTTCAGCCGGCGAATGCGGCCCGTGACCGTCACTTCAAGCGGGTCAGCAGCGCCAGCGCCAGCCCGCTCTTCCTGCCTGAGAAAAGCCTCCACAGCATCGGCTATGCCGCAGCTGCGGCTCACGCGCGCCGGATAAAGCTCAACGCCCAACGCTTGCAGGCGCTCTGCCTTCTCCAGCCGCTCAAGTTCAAGTTTCGTCGGTTGCCACATGACTAGGCCAGTCTCCCTGATTGCTTTTGGCGTATTGCGCGCCTATGAATCAGCGCCCATGTCGCCGAGATGTCCTGCGCTGTGCGGGTAGCAGATTAGTATAAATCGCGCCGAAATTACAGGTGGAAACGATTGCCGACAGGGGAAATGCGTCAAATTATATTTCACCACAGTCGCTCGCAATTCACGACTTGGCTCACACAAAATATGAATTCCAATGCAGCGTGCGTAAGGGCGAGCCAAGGCTCGCCCCTACATATTTCGACAGGCTTCGGCTGGTTTCATAATATAGGGTGCAAAATTGAAGTGCAACTATAAATGATAGACTTTTCTCTGTGCCCTCTGTGTTCTCTGTGTTGGAAAATATTTTGAAGCGATTGCCCTGGATTGCCGAAATCTGGCGAAAATCAGTGCTTGCAATTCTTGCTAAAATGACTAACCTTATACGGTTTGCACAAAATGTTGCAGGTTTTGCCGCCGAATGCAAGAAACTGAGGACTCACAGCCTCCCAATCGCTGGCTTATCACGCTCTTGGTGGTTTCGCTGGCGCAGGCGCTGGGCACGGGTGGCATCTCCCTCGTTTATCCCTTCTTGCCACTCTACGTACAGACCCTAAAGGACGCGCAATTCATCAGCCCGGAGTTGCTGGCCGGGATAGTCATTGCCGCGCCGCCGCTGGTGGCGGCCATCTCGACGCCCTTTTGGGGGCGCCTGGCCGATCAATACGGTCGCAAGAAGATGGTCATGCGCGCTATGTTTGGCGCCTCAATCATTCTGGCGCTGATGGCATTCGCGCAGACGGCTTTCGCGCTGATCGCCCTGCGCGCCCTTCAGGGCCTGACCAGCGGCATCATCGCCGCCAACATGGCTTTGGTCGCCGGTGAAAGCCCGCGCGAGCGCATCGGCTTTGCGCTGGGCGCGCTGCAAGTGGGCTTGTTCGGTGGCGTGGCGGTGGGTCCCATCGTCGGCGGCCTGCTTGCGGAGCGATTTGGATTTCAAGTTCCATTTTTGTTCACATCCGCGATGTTGGTGTTGGCCGGGCTGCTTGTCACTATTGGCGTTCGCGAAAGCTATCAGCCGCCCGCCGGCAGCCGCCTGGACTTGAACCCCATGAAGATGGTCCGCGCTTGGAAAGGCATCCTGCGCGCGCGCGGCGTCAAGACGGTATATTCACTGCGCTTTCTTAATGGCTTCGCCCAACGTTCGATTATGCCGATTGCGCCGCTGTTTGTGCTGGCGTTGATGCCAACGGTACTGGCGACAGGCGCCAGCAGTTACGCCGGTTTGGTGCTTACCGTGTCGGCAATCACAACAACCGCCGGTTCTTTGATACTCGGCTGGCTCAGCGACAAATGGGGTCATCGAAATATGCTTGTGGCCGCTGCGCTGATGGCAGTCGTCTTCTATGTGCCGCAAGCCTTCGTCAGCAACATCGGCCAGTTGTTGCTGTTTCAAGGGCTGGCTGGTTTCTTCGCCGGCGGCGTCTTGTCAGCGCCCGCGGCCATGCTGGCCAAATTTACCGATTTGGGCGACGAGGGCTCAGTCTACGGCTTGGACGCTTCCGTTTCGTCCTTCGCCAACGGCATGGCGCCGCTCACCGCCGCCATCATCGCCGCGGTCTTTGGTTTGCGAGCCGTCTTTGCGGTTGTCGCGCTCTACTATCTGACGATTCTCATTGTCGGCGCCAACTTCCTGCCCAAACCTAAGCGGAAACGTTTCCGGCTGCTGGCGGGCGCCCTAAGCGGCGGCTAGCGAATCACGCGGGCAGCGAATTGACATTTTTGACTTTACGCGGATTTCAGGAGGCAAGCATCTGATATGAACTTACTCACGAAATACATGGGCTAGGTGTTCATGGCAAGAGTCCTAACAGCAAATCATCATTCGCTCGCCAGAGCGTTTTCTTTTCCCCATAGTTGGAAGTTCACGCTGGGCGTTTTGTTCATCGCGCAGATCTTGTCGGCTGTCGGTTTCTCGATGATCTTCCCCTTCCTGCCGCTGTATATCGAATCGCTGGGCAGCGCGGGGGGCCACAGCACCGAGCTGCTGGCGGGCCTGGTCATTTCCGTGCAAGGCATCACCATGATGATCGCCGCGCCATTCTGGGGCGCAGTCGCCGACCGCTTTGGCCGCAAGAAGATGATTATGCGCGCGCTCTTCGGCGGAGCCATTACGCTGGCGCTGATGGGTTTCGTACAAAGCGCCGAACAGCTGATCCTCGTGCGTGCCATGCAAGGCGTCGTCACCGGCACCGTATCGGCCAACAACGCGCTGGTAGCGGCGGCCACGCCCCGGCACCGCGTCGGTTTCGCCATGGGCACGCTGCAAGTCGGCTTGTGGGCCGGCGTGGCGGTGGGTCCGCTGCTTGGCGGCGTCCTGGCTGATCTCTTCGGCTACAGCATCCCCTTCATTGTCACCGCCGTATTGCTGCTAGGGGGCGGCTTCGTTGTCATGCTGGGTGTCACTGAAGACTTCAGCGCCACACAGAAACGAGAAGACTTCCACGCCGCGGCCATTTTCCTCGGCTGGAAATCGATCGTGCAGACTTCGGGCGTCGGCATGGTATTGTTCCTGCGCTTCTTATCCAGCCTGGCGCGCGTAATCATTGTGCCAATCGCGCCGCTGTTTGTGGTCTCCTTGATCGCGCGCGAGACCGATTCCAGCAATACTTATGCGGGCCTGGTGATGGCGGTATCGGCCGCGACATCTACTTTTGGCGCTGTTTATCTGGGCAACCTGGGCGACCGTATCAGCCATCGCAAAGTGCTGATCTATTGCTCAATCGCCGCCACCGCGCTCTACGTGCCGCAGGCTTTTGTCGGCGATGTCTGGCAGCTGCTATTCTTGCAGGGCCTCGCCGGGATCGCCGCAGGCGGCCTGGTCGCCTCGCCCAGCGCGCTGCTCTCGCGTTATACCGACAAGGACACGGCCGGCGCCGTCTACGGCATCGACAATTCGGTTGTGGCTGGCTCGAAAGCCGTCGCGCCCATCTTCGGCGCTTCGGTTGCGATACTGCTAGGCATGCGCGGCACCTTTATCGCCGCTGCCCTGGTATTCGCGCTGATCGCCTTGACCGCCTGGCATTTGCTGCCCGCCGACACGCTGGCGACCAAGCCAAAACGCGGCGCTCGTAGCACAAACGCATCATAATGATAGCGGCTGAAATGGTGCGAATCTAAACTGAAATTAAACTACAGAGGCGCAGAGAGCGCAGAGGAAAGCAATAATGAAAGCTTACATTATAAGTCAGGAGCGATTTCGAGAGATATATTAAGTCTTTTCTGTGCTTCTTGCCGTGTTCCAGTCCATCGACTGCTTTGAATAGTCGTCTAAACACCTAAATCTCTGTGCCCTCTGTGTTCTCTGTGGTTAAAATTATTGGTGCGATTGCCCTTGGTAAGAAGTTCATCGCTTGCAGTGACGCGTCCGACCGGTACAATGGAGCCATGCCACGAAAACGCGATCCACTCGAGAAAGTCGACAATTTTGCGGCGCGCCGCGCCAAGTACGCGCCCATCGCCGCCGCCTTGACGCAGGTCTACGGCAGGCTTGACTGGTCGCGCAATCAAGACGGCATGGACGAGCTGATAAGCTGCATCCTCAGCCAGAGCACCAACGATGTCAATCGCGACCGCGCCTTCAACCGGCTCAAGGAGAGCTATCCGGATTGGGAGGCGGTCCGCTTTGCCGACCTGGCGGAGCTGACCGATGTCATTCGGCCCGCCGGGCTGGCGAATCAAAAGGCGCCGCGCATCCAGAATGTCTTGGGCGTCATCTACGCCGAGGCGGGCGAATACAGCATTGACTTTCTGGATGAATTGTCGCTAGACGAAGCTAAAGCCTGGCTGAACTCGCTGCGCGGCGTGGGACCCAAAACCGCCGCCATCGTCTTGTGCTTCGCCTATGATCGGCCCGCCTTCCCGGTTGATACGCATATCTATCGCGTCAGCAAACGCATCGGATTCCTGCCGGAAAAACTCTCCGCTGACGACGCGCACCCGGTCATGGAAGCCATCGCGCCAGCCAGCGACTACTATCAGTTTCACATCCAGTTGATTCAACATGGGCGGGACACCTGCCGCGCGCGCAAGCCGGCCTGCGGCCGCTGCCAGATCAGCGAGCATTGCGATTATTTTGCCGAACTAGAGAACTTGGGCTGACCAGATGTCAGCGAATGCCGAGGGAAAATTGCCAGCACGAGAGACGCACGTATTCATTTCGCCGCATTTCGATGACGGCATCTTCAGTTGCGGCGGGACCGCCCGCCAATTGGCCGCTGCCGGGCATGCAGTGACCATCATGACGATCATGGGCGGCTTGTACCAAGGCGAGCTGCCGGATACGCCGATCCTGGCGGACCTGCACCGGCGCTGGTCGGCGGGCGAAAGCCCCCTGCGCAGCCGGCAAATCGAAGACGAGAAAGCCTCTAACGCAATCGGCGTGGATTTCATGCACGTTCCGCTGCCGGACTGTGTCTATCGCCTGGCGAGCGATATCGCGCTTTACCCCTCGGAGGAATCCTTGTTCGGCGAGATTCATCCAGCCGATTACGCGCCGCGCCTATTGAAGGGTATCCAGATTCCCGAGTTGGAAACGGCCGCCCGCGTATACTTGCCGCTGGGGGTCGGGCATCACGTCGACCATCAGATTGCCCGCCAATGGGGCTTGACTCAAGTACGCGATATTCCCGATCGATCAGCGCTGCGCTTTTACGCCGAGTTCCCCTACTCGAATGCCGATCGCGCTACCGAGTTGGCGCTGAAGGAATTCGGCTTGCCGCTGCTGCCGGCGGATGTGAGGCTCAACGAGTCTGACATCCGCGCCAAGATCAATGCCATCGCCTGTTATGAATCGCAGATCAGCACTTTCTGGGATAGCCTGGGCGCGATGGAGGCGGACGTGAGGCGCGCCTTCACCGACCCCCAGACTGGCGGATTTGTAGAGCGCTTCTGGAGGGTGGCTCCGTGATCGCCCGGGCGGGCTAAAGCTCGCTGCAATCCCACATGAAACCGCATTTGCCGCAGCGCACCTTGCAGGCCAACTTATAGGTCTCGCTTTCGCAAGCCGGGCATACCGTGCTCAAGGTGTAGTTGCTTAAGGGGGGTTGCGTCCGGTCAGCGTAATGCCGACCTTTTGCCTGAGTCGGTTCTACTGTCTTGGCTTGCCGGCGAGACTCGCGAGCGACCATAGCTGTCACATCAAATCAAATTGAGCGAAGGAGAGGCGACGGTGGGATTCGAACCCACGAATGAAGGTTTTGCAAACCTCTGCCTTACCACTTGGCCACGTCGCCGATGCGCCCATATTATACTGCCTGGCAGCGCCAATTCAAGGACGATTTAAGGTTCCGGCGTCCAGCCAAAGGGCAGGTCCTCATCCAGATTATCATAGGGACTGTCGCTATTGGCCGCGCCTGGCAGAAAATGATCCGCCGCCGTGTCTGGCTGCGCCGGTCCATGACGAATCAGCCGCCGCAGGTTGCGGGCGTAATACACCTGCCGCGACTCGTCGCCGGATATGGCCAGCAGCGCCACCCCCCGCGCCAGCACATCGACCGGCATTGGCGCGATCCTGTTTAAGAACAGCCAGGATAGCGGCGGAAGCACGCCAAAAAGAGACAGCGCGCGATAGAAAAGGGGCCGGCTGCTGCCCGGCGCATAGAGCAGGGGCGCCCTGACGATGGCCGCCCGCAATCCCAGCCGCAGCATATACCGTTCCGCATCTCGCTTGGCCTGTATGTAGGCGCGGCTGATCCAGGGGGCGCTTGCCCCGCTGATCAATATCATGCGCTGGACGCCATCGCTGACGCACATATTGGCCACGTTGCGCGCCGATACAAAATTCAGGCGGCTGTGCGACAAACCTTGAGCGGGGTCAGCGGACAAGCTGCCAACCGTGTGAACCACCGCGGCATGATTGCGCGCCTTGCCGCGCAGGCTGGCCGGGCTCCATACATCCGCCGTCGACCAGCGCGTCTGCTGCGCCAATGGTCCCAGCTTGTCTTCGCTGTCGGGCCGCACCAATAGGCTGACCTTGGCGCCCTCGGCCAATAGGGCGGAGGCGATATTATCACCCAGGAAGGTGCCGCCGCCCGTCACCAGAATCCCTCGCGTAAACCTGGCCATGCTTCAGTCTTTGCTCGCCAATTAGTCGGTGCGCGCCCTGCGTTTGCCGCGCTTGATCGCAGCGCTTGGGATGCGGACGCCCAACGCTTGACGCCAGCGCCTCGCCGCGACTGTTACAGGAAATGTATCCTTTTCGGTTGATACAGTTACTATACCATCGAGGACACCGAGAATTGCTAAGGCAATCGCATCAAATTATTTCAACACTAAGGTGCCAAGAACTCCGAGATATATCCGAAAATATGCCAATAAAGGACGCAATGAAAAGGTGATTTTCTGCCAGAATTCAGGGGCGAGCCAAGGCTCGCCCCTACAATTTGTTAGTTTGATGATAAATTCGTCATTTATGGATATTGATGCGATTGCCCCGCGAGAAATGCGAGAGCACCGAGAAACTTAATCGAGATATGCCATATTCTTTGTGTGCTTTGTGCCTTTGTGTCTTTGTGGTGAAATTTAATTTCAACCGAATTCGATACACTACCCTGTTACAAGGCAAGGCTTGCCATTCCACAATTTGCGGTATAATAGGTGGTGGAATGAGGAAATGGTGTTGAGTATAACCTTGTTCTGATAAGTATTCATTTCAAGACCAAATTTGTTCGCCGCCCTGAACTTTGTATACGTAGCGCGGCGAGATTTGGTAGCAGGCTTGGTCGCGCAGAGGCGACTGTGACGAGTATCGAGCCTGCGGCTGCGGCAAATACTGCGCAGATTACGAGCGATCAATCGGCTCAATCCGGAACTTGATGAGATTGGAATGGACTTTCCCGAAGAAAGTTCATTGACGGGAGCATAAAACGTCCTGGCCCAACCCTTGAATTTTTCGTGACCGGCGCCTGACCAGTTTGACAGTCAGCAGCCCCCGAGCTGTTTTGAGGCAGTTTGTAATTTTGTAGTGGTATAGCCGTAGCAGCGAACTACAGCGAATTCTTGCTTGGATTGTTGCGATGCCGGTTATTACCGCCTTGGAAGTCAATCAGCGCGACAAAGAACGTGTCAAGCTATACCTGGACGATGAGTTCGTCTTGAGCTTGCCGCGCGTGGAAGCAGCCAGGCTGATAATCGGCCAGCCGCTCAGCCAGCGAGAAGTTGAGGCGCTGGCGGATACCGACGCGGAACAGCGCGCCTTCGATCGAGCCCTGCGCTTTCTCTCTTACCGCCCGCGCAGCGCGCAAGAGGTCCGCCGCAATCTCAAAAAGCATAAGGTGGATGACGCGCTTATCTCGCCGGTATTGCAGCGATTGGAACGGCTCGGCTATCTGGATGACGTCGACTTCGCCAAGTTCTGGCTGGAGAACCGCGCTCGCTTTAAGCCGATGGGGCCCCGGGCGCTGCGCTACGAGCTGCGATCAAAGGGCGTCGCCGACGACCTCATTGAGACGTTGTTGGCTGATGAACAAGTGGAAGACGCGGCCTATCGCGCGGCGGCAGGGCGAGCGAAGCGCATGAAAGGAATGACGCGACTAGCATTCAGGCGCAAGTTAAGCGGATTGCTTCGTCGACGCGGCTTTGAGGCGGATACGATCAGAGATGTCGTTTTACGCCTGGAAAGGGAATTCGAAGCAGCAGACGGTGACTATTTTCTGCCGGATGCCGCGGAATAGTGTCGGCGGATAAGCGCCGATTCAATCAGAGAAAGGAGCAGGGACGGATGCATCCCTTGGATCCCGTCACTCGACTATGGACATTATTGGAATCGCAGTTGCAGTTGTAGCCATCATCGCGGGGATCGCAGCAGGCTACGCTTACGGCAGCCGCCGGGGCGTCGATGCCTTACTGAAGCAACAGCAAGAAGAAGGGCAGAGCGCCCTGTTGAAGGCATCCGAGGATGCCAAAGAAGTGCTGAAGACGGCTGACGACGAAAGGGCGCGCATCATCGCCAAAGCCGAGAGCGACGCGCGCCAGCGCATCAGCGAAGCAGACGCGAAAATCGCGCGCCGACGGCGTGATATGGACGACGAAGACGAGCGGATTCGACGCCGGCGCAGCGAGCTTGACAAGCGTATGGAACGCCTCGAGCAGCGCGATCAGCAGTTGAACAAGCGGCAGAGCCGGCTCGACAGGAAGGAAAACGAACTCCAAAAGTCAGAATCGGTGATGATCGAGAAGCTGGAAGTCATCGCGCAGATGACCGTGGATGAGGCGCGGCAGCACCTGCTCGATTCGATCGAGCTGGACGCGCGCAACGACATGGCGCGAATCATTCGACAGGTCGAGGCGGAAGCCCGCGAAACCGCCGATGCGCGCGCGCGCAGCCTGATCGCCATGGCCATCCAGCGGCTGGCGTCGGAACAGGTCAACGAGGTCTCGGTCAGCGTCGTGCATCTGCCCAGCGATGACATGAAGGGCCGCATCATCGGCCGCAACGGGCGCAATATTCGCTCCTTTGAATTGGCGACTGGCGTTGACGTGGTCGTCGATGATTCGCCGGAGTCCGTCACTATCAGCAGTTTTGATCCGGTCCGGCGCGAGGTCGCCAAGCGGACGATGGCGAAGCTGGTGGTAGACGGTCGCATCCACCCGGCGCGCATCGAAAAATTGGTGGAAGATACACGTACCGAAGTCGAGCAGGTCGTGCGCGAAGAAGGCGAGCGCGCCGCCTACGAGACCGGCATCCACGGCTTGCACGCCGAGGTATTAAACCTGCTGGGCACGCTGAAATTCCGCACTAGCTACGGGCAGAACCAGCACATGCACGCTATCGAGACGGCGCACATCGCCGGCATGATCGCCATGGAGCTGGGCGCGGATGTCAACATCGCCAAAGCCGGCGGCCTGCTGCACGATATTGGCAAGGCGATCGACCACAACGTGGAAGGCACCCACGCGCAAATCGGCGCGGAGTTCGTCAAGCGCTACGGCGGCAAAGACGCTGTCGTAAATTGCATCGCGGCGCACCACCATGAAGTGGAGAAAGAGTGCGTGGAAGCCTTCATCGTGGAGGCGGCCGACGCCATCTCTGGCGCGCGTCCGGGCGCTCGGCGCGAAAGCCTCGACTCTTACATCCGGCGCGTCAAGCAGTTGGAAGATATCGCCAACGGCTTTGACGGCGTCGAGCAGAGCTACGCGCTGCAAGCGGGGCGCGAGATTCGCATCATTGTGCGGCCGGAAGTCGTTGACGACTACTCCTCAATTCAATTGGCGCGCGATATCGCCAAGCAGATCGAAGGCGATATGCAATACCCGGGCCAAATCAAAGTGCATGTCATCCGCGAGACGCGGCGGGTGGAGTATGCGAAGTAGGCGCGGCAAGCAAGAGGGAGCCGAGTTGAATAGCACTGTCTAGATGAACCAAGATGGGCGAGCCGCAAGGTTCGCTCTTTTTGTTTGAAGCCGGTATCGCCGACCGAATCGGCGCCCGACGAACTCATCTGCAAACCCCCGCTTTCGCTAGCTCAAGGGTACGATGCGCAGGGCAATTGCATCAAATTGTTTCTTATCACAGCCGCTCGCAGGTCACGACTTGGCTCACACAAAATGCCGAGCCCAAAATATGACTGTAGCTAAGGGCGAGCCGGCGGAGTCTTTTGAAAAACACCCCCATCCCCCGGCCCCTCCTCGCCATCTCTATGGCGAGCATCCCCAAAATGAGGGAAGGGGAGCTTTCTGACCCGTAACGAGCTGTTAACGCCCCTCCCTCTTTATGGCTGACGACAGGACAGGTTCAAGTCGGGCAAGGTATCGCCGCGAAATAGGCGCATTTGGCTCGCTTATTCGGGCGAATCAATGGCTCGCCCCTACATCTTCTATCATAAAATGAGCCTGTAGGGGTCAGCCATTGGCTGACCCGTTGTGACGACTCCCGCGATTTTCAAATCTGTCCCGTCCTCAGCTCTTTATGGGATGCCTGCCATAGAGATGGCAGGAGGGGTTTGGGGTGGGGGTAAATTGAGCATTTCAACAGAGTCCGGCGGCTCGCCCATACGCACAAAGAGATCATGCGGAAACACGAAGAATCGTGGCGGTGGAGATTATTCCGCAACCGAGAGAATCAAAAAGCCCCTGCCGTTTGACAGGGGCTCGTTGCTTCTGAGTATTGCTCAGCGAGTTAGCTGGCGACGCGCAGCGTAACCTCAATCTGAATCATCTCGCCATCGCGCAGGATATCGAGCCATACCTCGTCGCCTGGCTGATGGAAGTAGATGCGATTGCGCAGGTCAAGCTCCATGGTGACGTCTTCGCCAGCTACGGCTACGATCACATCGCCTACCTGGATGCCCGCCTTGGCGGCCGGCAAGCCCTCGATGACTTCGGCAACATAAGCGCCGTGCGAGACGCCGCTGCCTTCAAAGTAGGCATTGTCCGGCTCCAGCTGCAAGTAGCGCACACCCAGCGTGACCTGCTTTTCATGCAAGCCGAGCCACTGCGAACGATCCTGCTCAACCGCCGCGTCCAGCCCGTAGAGCAGCAGTGGCGCTACGGTTGCCGGCGCTTCAATTTCAAACGTACCGCTTTCGCGCGCAACCGTCAGCGTAATCTCATCGCCGGAGAAGTAGTCCTGCGCTTCGTCCAGCGGCGCGCCGTTGGCGGCGGTGATGAAGTCGAAGCGGCGGATGCCAGCGGTGTAGAGTTCGTGCGCCGGTTCGATCGCCTGTACCTGGATGAAACCGTCGCCATAGCCCAAGCCGATGCTATTGCTGACGTAGGTATTGCTGAATTCCAAGCGCGGCTGCGGCTGGCGGTGGCGCGGCGGACGTCTGCGATGGTCCACAACTACCGTGTTGATGACCAGCTCGCGGTCGCCACGCATGACGACGAAGCTCAAGACATCGCCCTCGCTGAGGTAGGAGACGGCTACGTCCGCTTCACCGATGTTGCTGACCGTATCGCCGTCAATCGCCACGATTTGATCGTAGACTTGGAAGCCCGCGGTCGCGATATCGGAACCAGCCAAAGCACCAAGCACCAGCAATTTGTCATCGCAATGCCCCACATACAGACCGACCGAAGCCAGATCCAGCGGAATTGCGTAAGTCGGATTTTCGAAGAGATCTTCGGGGCGCGCCATCAAGGTCAAGTTTTGCTCCATGGCCTCCCCATCGCGGTTAAGGCTGAGCGTGACCGTCGTGCCCGGCTCATGTTTCCAAACGACTTCGCGGACGGTATCCACTTGGATGGCCTCGCCCTCAACGGCGGTAACGATATCACCTGATTGAAGCCGGGCCACCTCAGCTGGTGTATTGGCGATAACACCGGTAACCAGCAGACCTTCGTCGATACCCCAATAGCGAATGCCGATAAAGGGTATCTGCGTACTCTGCGTATCCAAATTGTCTTGCGCGAATACAACCGCCGAAACCATCACCAGCGACAAGACGGCGAATAGGCGAATGAATTTGCTTATCACACTTTTCATGGGGCGCTCCCTTACTTCGGCCAAATATGCGAGACAGACATCACTTACGTTATTGCGACACTGATGCTTACTTTATACGATTTGACGCCTGTCGTCAAATTATTCTATGCGAAAGCCAGGGCAATTGCATCAATTTATTTTCACCACAGAGGCGCCGAGAACACAGAGATTTTGTTTTTTCGCGTCAGAACACCGCTAGTATCGAAATACAAATGGGTGCAAATGCTTATCTCAGGGTTCAAAATTGAATTGCAATATCACCATATAATTTTGTGAAAGACTTTTCTCTGTGCCCTCTGTGTCTCTGTGGTTAAATTTTAGTTCGTATAATGTTCATAGTTTCGCAGAAAATTTAGATGCAATTGCCTTGGTACGAAAGCGCAAACTCACTTTGAAGTCCCGAGCGCGAAGCTCGCAAGGCAATAGGCCGCGGGCTGCTTAAACGCCAAGCTGCCGCGCGATTTCAGACGCCAGCTCGTTACTTACTGCCGTCTTTGTCGCCGCCGAAAAGTCGCTTGCTGATGGCGCCGCCGAATAGCGAACTAGCGATGGTGTTATCGACCTGGACGCGCTGCGACGCGTGTTCGTCCCAATCGCCTTTGTGCCGCCGATTGATCCAGTCTTGATAATCATCGGATGCTTCCATCAAGAAAGCTTCGACGGCGGCTTCGTCATTCTCCGCCAGCCGCTCGCGCAGGTCCCGCAGCACATCAACCACATCGTCAATGGCGCGGCCGAGACGTTCGCGGTTCGCCATCCATTCGTCGCGCAGGCCATCGGGATGGTGCGTGAACAGGTAGCGCGTTTGTACGCCAAAAGGCGAATTTGTGAGGCGCTTGGCATCGCCCCAGGCGCTGTGGCGAATGGCTGCCGAGTAAGCCGCCACGCTGAGCAGCTGCGGCATCTCTTCGGTGATGGCGCTCAGGCTGTCGTGTTCGGCTGGGTCCAGGAAGGCGGGTTTGCCCCCCAGAATAACGGAAAAGTTGACGGCCAGGTCGATGGCTTCTTTCATGCTCTTTACCGAGGGCGTCAAATAAATCGTACTTTCGTGAAAATAATCGTCGCTGGCGCGCTCCGCTCCCAGTTGATGTTCGAGCAAGTAGTCGGCGTTGACAACAGCTGTGAAGCCGATCCAATGTTGTTCCGCGCTCAGCAGCTGATCCGCCCAGGCTGAGGAGGGCTGTTTGATGGCGGCGGTATCCAGCAGCACGACCCCCTCGCGCAGGTCCGAGGCGATGAGTTCGTAGGCGGCGCGCAGCTCATCAAAAGGTAGATTCATGATGACCAGATCCGCCGACGCCACGGCCGAGTAGGGCTTGCGCTCGACTTTGTCCAATACCTTAAGCTTGCGCGCCGGTTTCTCAAAATCGTCGCGGCTGTCGTATCCGATCAGCTCAAATTCGTGCTTGCCGCCTTTTGCGACATAGGTTCGCAGCCGCAGCGCGATTGACAAACCAAGCCGATCCAATCCGAGTATGGCTACCGTCAATTTCGCCATGAATGCGTCCTCTGTATTTCCTTCAATGCGTGTCGCGGCCTGTCGCGCGATCGCTTCCGCTTACTATATCGCAGATTGCCGCCTTCAATCTATAGCCTACTATAGCCTATAGCTAAGTCTACCCTGCTCAGTGGGCATTATCCGCTGCTTTTAAGCTGTGTAGCATTGTGACAGCCGGATGTGCCCGATGCGCGTTCGCCTCTGCCTGGTGATGTTCCACCAGCCAGATTAGCTCCGCATCCGAGCCGCAGGCGCGCAGAATCTCGCCGCCCCATTTCGGATGATGCTGCCGCACGATGAAAGGAATCCTCCAGGCGCTGGGCGATTCTTCGCGGCTTAGCTGCTGGCTTAGCCCCGGCGCCAGGGACTGAACCAGCACGGCCAGCGTTTTCTGCCAGACGGCGAGCCGTCGGCGCGATTTGCCCACATCGTGCAGGAGAGCCGCCGCCGTCAATACACTCGGCGCATCCGGCTCCGCGTCTAGCAGCGCGCGCAGCACCTTGAGGCTGTGCAGTTGCTCTGAGCGGGACATCGCTTGGAAGGCGGCGAATTCGCAGTCGGACAGATATTTCTGCGCCAGCGCCAGGTCAGGCGACATGGCGAAAGCCAGCAGCGCGCGCAGGCCTTGCGCCAGGCGACGGCTAAGCTGTTTCATTGGGCTAGAAGAGTAAGAAACCCAGCAGAGCGTTTGTTGGCCGGCCGATGAAAAACCCGAAGGGGCTGATACCGCCCAGCGGCAAGAATGATAGGAATATCAGCGCGATGAATACGTAATAGCTGGCCATCTGCCAATCGCGCCATTTGAAAGCGGGCCGCATCAAAAACTCGGACAGCGGACGCAGGCTGCGCTGGATGACCACAGGGATCTGCATGTGTGTCAGCCAGGTTCCCGGCAGCAGGCTCAAGACAATGTGCCAGCCGTCAATCGGGAAAAGCGGGATCAGATTGAAAAAGAAGAGCAATAGATTCCAGAAGACCATCGCGTAGAGCAGCGCCGCCAGGAGGGTTATCGGCTCGACAATAAGGTCGGGAGAGCTATAGGCGTAGTAGCCTTCGACGCTGAGCCCGATGAACCGCAGCAGCAGCCCAAACACTACCGCCAGCGCCAGGTTGGACAAGGGACCCGCGGCGACCGCAGCCAGGAATCCTTTGCGCGGGTCCCGCATACGCTGCGGCGAAATCGGCGCGCTGCCCAGGATGCCAAAGCCGATGACGGCGAACATCAGCCAGCCGATCCAATTGATGTGCGCCAGCGGGTTCAGGGTCAGGCGGCCCTGCAGTTTCGGCGTTTCATCCCCCATCTTCCAGGCGACGAAATTGTGCGCGAATTCGTGCACGGTCATGGCCGCGCCCAGGACGACTAAATTGATGATGATGGTAAGCGGATGTAAATTCAGCAACATGGCTTGGCTCGCGGCTTGTCGACGATTCCCCCTAAATATACCTGATTTCGTCGCCATATTGAGCCGTGTTTACGACATCTTTACATTTTCCCCGCCGCCATATTCAGCCATAAATTTCACCACAGTCGCTCGCAAGTCAGGACTTGGCTCACACAAAATATGAAATCCAATGCTGCGTGCGTACGGGCGAGCCGGTGGCTCGCCCCTACATATTTCGACAGGGTTCGGCAGGTTTCATAAAATAGAGACACAGACGTAAAATCAAGTTAGTCATGCGAAAAAGCTAGCCTTGTAGGGGCGACCAATCTGGTCGCCCGCTGCCGCTGTAATTTGTGGTTTCGGGCTGTCGCCCCTGCAATTTGTTTGTTTGATAATATATTCGTCATTTATGGATATTGATGCGATTGCCCGGCGAGAAATGCGAGAGCACCGAGAATCTTAATCGAGATATGCCATATTCTTTGTGTGCTTTGTGCCTTTGTGCCTTTGTGTCTTTGTGGTGAAATTTAATTTCAACCGAATTCGATACACAACCCTTGAAACACCGCCGCCTGTTAGGACTCCATGCGCCGATGTACAATATCATGGAGTATGTTCATGGCTTCGTTCTGAAGCGAGGACCATTTTGACGGCAAAACGAGTTCTGTTTTTGTTCTCCGATACTGGTGGCGGGCACCGCTCCGCTTTCCAGGCTATTCGGGATGCGATGGAGATCCGTTTCGGCGACGCCGTGGCATTTGACGATGTGGATGTGCTGCGCGAATGCCGCTGGCCCTTTAACAAACAGCCGGAGTTGTATCCGCGCGTCGTCAATTCTTCGAAATTGCTGTGGGCGCTGGTGTATCACAGCTTCGATGGCAAACGCCGCGCGCGCCTGGCTCGTCAGTTCATCTATCGAAATAACCGCCGAGCGCTGCGCCGCATCGTCGCCGAGCACCCGGCCGACGTGGTAGTCTGCACCCATTCCGTCATCGCCAATCCCACATTCCGCGCCTTCCTCACCCTGGAGGAGCGGCCGCCGTTTTTAACTGTTGTGACGGACCTGGTCACCACTCCTTCCTTCTGGTACGACCCGCGCGTCGACCACTGCTTCGTGCCGACGGAAACGGCATATCGGCGCGGTCTGCGGCTGGGCATGTCGCCGTCGCAGATGCAGATAACCGGTCTGCCGGTGAATCCACACTTCATCAATTCCATCACATCCAAAGATGAAGCCCGCCGGCAATTCGGTTTTGAGCCGCAGCTGCCGGCCGTGCTGATCGTCGCTGGCAGCGAAGGCATGGGCGGCATATCCAAGCTGGTGCCCGTGCTGGATGAGCAGCCGCTGGAGGCGCAGCTGATCGTGGTCTGCGGGCGCAATGCCGCGTTAAAAGCGCAACTGGAAAGCCGCGACTGGAATAACAAGCATAAGATCTTTGGTTACGTGACCAATTATGACGAAATGCCGCAGATCATGGCCGCGTCCGATGTCATCGTCACTAAAGCGGGGCCGTCCACCATCAGCGAAGCCGCCATCGCCGGCCTGCCCATGATCATCAGCGACCGCATCCCGGGCCAGGAAACGGGAAACGTCAGGCTAGTGACTGAAAACGACGCCGGCGTTTATGTGCCCAAGCCGGAGAAAGTCGCGGAACTCATTGTAGATTGGCTGCGAGAGGGTCCGGAACGTTTGCAGCAGCGCGCCGACAACGCCAGGCGCATCGCCCGTCCAGATGCCGTTTGGGATATTGCGGATGCGGTTTGGGACTGGGCGAATCGGCCCAAATTCGCCCGGCCATACGCCTCCTGACTATGCCGTGACGCCCTCGTTTATCATGCCGAGATAGGTGGCCTCCGCGACCTTGATCGCCTGGCCATCGTCCAGCTGCAGCTTCCAGGCGCCATCGCGGCCCTCCAGGACGAAGAGGACGGCGCTGTTGTCTTCGGTCCACATAATCGGACGCGCCAAGGCGTCCATGGCGCTGCCCACAACCCGCTGCCGGGCGTTCACGATGTCGGCGAGGACCAGCACTGTGCGCGCTTCCTGCTCGGCGGCGGGAAAGTCGCCCGCTTGAGTCAACGCGTAGATGGCGAGCGAATCGTCCGGGCTCAGCAGCACATTGCCGGCTTCATCGTAATCCCCGCGCGAGACGGGCGCAATGACGCGCGCCGCCCCAGTTTCGATGTCGGTGATTTCGACTTGTGTGCTGTCAGGGTCGCCGCTTGGGGACAGCCGCAGCATCACCTCGTTGCCGAATCCAGTGGCGCAGAAGCAGGGTCCTCTGCCCGGCAGCAGGCGCGTCGCCACGCTCTCGCCGCCAAAGTCCAGCAAGAACATATTGCTCCGCCTGGCGTAAGGGCTCACGTGTTCCGTGCCATCGGCATGTACATCAATGTAAAGCGATCGTCCATCCGCGCCAAATGCCACCGGCAGCAGGCGGATGCCCTCGCGCGGGCCATAAGCGAGCAACTGGCGGAATTGGCTGCCGGAGCGGTCAGCCAGCATGACAGATGTGCTCAGCTGCCCGTCGGCGGAGCGGCGGCTGACTGCCCAGGCGATCTGCCGGCGATCGTCCGAGACCGTCCAATCGATGCGATAGTCCGCGCTGGTTATGGCGATGAAGGGGTGTTCGCGAATGGCGCCGTCCGGCTTAATCAGCTTGACTTGTTTGTCAGCAAGATCGAAAAACAGAACAGCGTCGTCCAGCAGCGTAAAGCGCTCCCCGGCCGTTGCCACCGTTGTCGTCACGCCGGTAAGCAGGTCGACGAATATCACCTCAGTTTGGCCGGGTTCGCTCGGGTCAGCACGCAGGAATACATCCCAACTGTGCCCTTGCACGCCGAGCCCGGACGCGTCTTGCCCAAAGGCGGCGCCAGCGTAGAACAGGACTATTAGCGAAAGCAGGAAGCATCTCATACGAGTATCGCACCAGGAACAGGCAATGGAATTGATTATAGGGTCAACTTGGATACGCGGCAATTTTGCGAGGCAGCAGCCGGGGAAACGAAAAAGCCCCGCAATGGCGAGGCTGTTGATTGTATGGCGCAAAGCGCTTATCTGGCGTTGCGCTGGCGTTGAAGCCGCCGCTGCAGCCATTCGTTGGCGTCGCGATGCTTCTTTTCGTTTAAGAAACGCTCGATCCGCGCTTCTTCCAAAAGGTCTTGCGCGCGTTGCTTCTGCAGCTGCGCGGCTACCAAGGCAATGTTGTGCATGTTGAATCTCCTTTTGATTATGCAGCCACGAAGAATACTATATCATATTCGGGCACTATGTACAGGGTGAAGCGCACTATTCCTATACAAATTATATAGGCGGCGCCGGGCAAACCAAGTTTTGGCGGGGAGCTAATGCCGCATAGTCATCTGTCGATTGCGCCACTACAATTCAGTTTCCGCTTGCTTAAAGGAGTGTCAAGTTGAAGCCGGTTACGATCAAAGCTATCAAGCTGCATGTCGTGGCGCTGCCGCTGGTCGAGTTGCTCCAGACCAGCTTCGGCGCCGAGCCCTTCAAAACCGCCATCATTGTGGAGGCGGTCAGCGAAAGCGGGCTGACCGGCTGGGGCGAAACCGCGCTGAAGACCAAGCCCTCTTATGGAGCGGAAACGGTTCTCACCGCCTTGCATGTTACGCGCGACTTTCTGATTCCCAAGCTGCTGGGGCAGACGCTGCGCTCGCCAACCGAAGTACCCGCTTTGTTCAAGACGGTGCGCGGCAATCATCATGCGCGGGCTGGGGTGGAAGCGGCGCTTTGGGACCTGCTGGCGAAAGCCAATGACATGCGCCTGGCCGATTACTTCGCCGCCCACCTGCCAGCGGGCAACAGGCCGCGCGCATCGGCTGTCGTCGGCGTCAGCATCGGCATCCAGGACTCGCTGGACGCGCAGTTGGCGCTGATACAGAAACGGCTGGACGAAGGCTACGGGCGTATCAAACTCAAGATCGAACCCGGCTGGGATGTCGAGTTGGCCCGGGCTGTCCGCGAGCGCTTTCCCGATATCACGCTGATGCTGGACGCCAACAGCGCCTATACGCTGGATGACGCCGAGCGCCTTCAACAGCTTGACCAGTTCGACTTGCTGATGATTGAGCAGCCGCTGGCCTATGACGATATCTACCAGCACAGCCTGCTGCAGCCCCGGCTGAATACGCCAATCTGCCTCGACGAAAGCATCTATTCGGCGCATGATTGGCAGATTGCCATGCGTCTGGGCGCGGGCCGCATTCTGAATCTCAAACCGACGCGCGTCGGCGGCTACACGGAAAGCCTCAAGATTTACCGGCTCTGCCAAGAGAGCGGAACGCCATTGTGGATCGGCGGCATGCTGGAGACGGGCATCGGGCGCGCTGCTATTCTGGCTTTCGCGGCGCTGCCAGCGGTCAATCTGCCCAGCGACATCTCAGCGACCAATCGCTATTTCGACCCCGACATCAGCGAGCCGCCCTTTGAGCTGAGCCCGGGCAGCAGTATCCGCCTGCCGGATGGGCCGGGCATCGGCGTTGAAGTTCAACGCGAGCGACTGTACGAAGCCGAAGCCCGCTGGCGCGAAACCAACCCCTTCGCGCCGCTATGGCAATAACGGGACTGCTGGAGTACGACTGCTCGGTGCTTAATAGGGACAGTGGTAGCTGACTTGCGGCCGGGTTTGCCGCGGCGAGTCTTGCAGCTCGAATGTCATGATTGACGCTGTCGCCGGGTAGTCCACCGGCAGCGCGTAAACTTGCAGGCGGTCTTTCATCAGCGCATCCGGCACGACGCCCTGGGCATGCAGCCAGGCGAAAACCAGAATGTCGCCATGCGCCACCGCCGCGACTGATTGCCCGCTATGCCGCTCGACGATGGAGTCGAAAAAGTCCAGCACACGCTCAAGCACTGTGCCGGGAACTTCATGCGGCGGCTGATTGCCGCTGTACAAATCCCAGCCCATGGCGGCCAGATCGGCGATTGGCTGGCTTTCGTAGGGCGTGCTGACTTCGATGATGCGCTCGTCAGTCGCCGGCGACAACCCCGGCAGGTAGCCCGCTACAATGCCGGCGGTCTGCTGCGCGCGTTCCATGGGGCTGGCATAGATGGCGCTCAGCGGCTTATCGGCCAGCCAGCCGCCAGCGGCATGCGCCTGCTCCTTGCCGGCTTCGCTGAGATAGTAGCCCGGCATGCGCCCGTAGAGGATCTGAGCCGGATTATGCACTTCGCCGTGACGCATCAAGTAGAGTGTTGTCGTCAAGTCTGCCTCCCGCCGGCCGTGTTAGTCCTGGAACGGCTTAGAGTCTAACGTTCTGCGCTCTTTGCCGCAAGTAAGCTGCTCCGGGGATATGTATCCTTTTCGGTTGGAACAACGCTTAAACGTCGAGGACACCGAGAAATTCGATCGAAATATGCCATATTCTTTGTGTGCTTTGTGCCTTTGTGTCTTTGTGGTGAAATTGAATTTCAACCAAATCGATACACCACCTGTACCGACGCGGTGATGATTGCGCGGGTTGGCGCCTTGGCCGCGGCGACTGCTCTTGATTTGTGGCTTACCATCGCTGCGGAATTGGCATAGGATAGAACGAAAGCTTTCAGCGTAATCTTTGAGGCATTTTTTGTTGCGATTCGAGCACTGGGCTTTTGACCGCCGCCTGTTGACTATCCTGCTCATCGTATTTGTGCAGATGATCGGCACGTCGATGGTGAATCCGATTCTGCCGCTCTACGCGCAGAGCGAATTCAACTTGTCCCCAGAAGTCATTACGCTGCTGCTGACCTCGTTTTTCGCGGCCCAATTCGTGGCTGGTCCCTTCATCGGCCGCTTGTCCGACAGGCGCGGTCGCTTGCCGGTGCTGCTGCTGAGCCAGGTGGGCACAGTCATCGCCTTCTTGATGATCGGCTTCGCGCAATCGGCGGCGCTGCTATTCTTCGCGCGCGTCCTTGATGGCGTCACCGGCGGCAATATCATCGTGGCTCAGGCTTATGTCACGGACATCATGCCAGAGGACAAACGCACACAAGCGCTAGGTTACGTGATGGCGGCATTTGGCATGGGCTTTATCGTGGGCCCGGGCATTGGCGGTTTGCTTGCCAGCCAATTTGGGCCGCACATTCCCTTTCTGTTTGCGGCCGGGGCGGCGCTGGCGACGGTCATTCTGACCTGGTTCGCGCTGGAAGAAACGCTGAGCAAGAGCGATCAGGCGCGCAACCGCGACAGCAATCGCGCGCGTATGAATCCGGCGCTTATAGTCCGGAATGTGCCGCTTTTGGCGGTCATGAGCGTTTCGTTTGTCAGCCGCTTCGGCTTTGGCCTGCTGATCGGCACCTTCGCGCTGTTCGCCGAGAAGGTCCTTTTCGCCGGCTATGACTTTGCCGCGGTCAGCCTGGGCGTCGGCCTGTTGCTGATGGTGGTCGGCGTGGGCCAATTTATCACGCAGATTGTGCTTTTGCCGGCGGCTTTACAGCGCTACAGCGACCCGCTGATTGTTTTGCTGGGCGCCGGCTCACGCACGCTGGCGATGTTTCTGTTGGCCATCGCGACCGAGCCGCTAATCGGTTCCGCCAGTATGGTCTTCTTCGCCATCGGCAGTGGCTTGCTGCTGCCGCCGCTGCAATCGCTGCTTACGAAGACGGTAGCTATCGAGCTGCGTGGCGCGGTGCTGGGCCTGTATCATTCGGTGATGAGCCTGGGCGTCATCATTTCCACGGCCGTGTCTGGTTCGCTGTTCGCGCTGGATCCGACGCTGCCCAATTGGCTGGGCGGCATCTTGTACTGTGTGGCGCTGATTCCGGCTGCGTTCTTGTGGCAGTGGGCGCGCAGCAATCCGGCCAAGGAAGGTGTGGGGTGGGCGGTTTAGCCGCGACAAAAAACTGCCACGGTTTCCGTGACAGTTCTCTTGCGAAAGTCGGGGCGGCGGGATTTGAACCCACGACCTCACCGACCCGAACGGTGCGCGCTACCGGGCTGCGCCACGCCCCGACAAAATCGAGGCTAGTGTAGCGAAATCGGCTATGGCTTACAAGGTCAGATAATGCCTGAAGGCGCTCCGCATACGCTTACGGACCGGCTGCGAAAACTGACGATGCGGCCGGTAAACCGCTGCGGCGGCGCGCTGGCCCGGCTGGGCATCCACCCGGACTGGGTCACCGTGGCTGGCTTGGCGCTGGTGGCTGTCGCTGCCCTCAGCTTGGCCCGCGGCGAGCTGCTGGCGGGCGGGCTTATCTTGCTGGTCAGCCTGCCGCTGGACGCATTGGACGGCGCGGTGGCGCGGGCGCTGGGGCGGACTGGCACCTTTGGCATGGTGCTGGATTCGACGCTGGACCGCTATGCTGACGGTTTAATTTTCGGCGCTTTGGGCTATTATTTTGCTGCGCAGGGGCGTCTTGATATGCTGGCTCTGGCGCTGGCGGCATTGGCAGGCAGCTATCTGGTGAGTTATGTGCGCGCTCGCGCTGATGACGCCAAAGTTGCGGTAGCCACGACAGTCGGCCTGTTCACGCGCATGGAACGCGTGGTCGTCATCCTGGTCATGACGCTTGGCAGCGGCCTGCTGGAATCGACGCTGCCGCTGGAGATTGGCATATTGCTATTGGCGCTGGGCACAAATATCACAGCGTTGCAACGTTTATGGCATGTCTATTCGACATTAAAATACCGAGGTGAGTAAATGGAATTCGAACAAGCCCATCTTGTGATCGGCAACCTGCAGATACGCTATTATGGCATCATCATCGTGCTCGCCTTGCTGGCCGGGGCTTATGTGGCCTCGTTGCTGGCCAGCCGCAGCGGCCGCGACAGCGATCATATCTGGGGTGGCTTGACTTGGGCCATTGTGCCGGGCATTGTGGGCGCGCGCCTGTGGTTCATTCTTTTCCCGCCGGTGTCGCTGACCCAGGGCTGTGGCATCGAAGGCGATGTCTGCCAGAATACGGCCTGGTTCCTCGAGAACTTTTTTGATACTCAAAGCGGCGCCATCGCCATTTGGAGCGGCGGCTTAAGCATATTCGGCGCGATAATCGGCGGCGCGCTGGGCGTTTATCTGTATCTCAGCGCTTGGCACAACCGTATCATCGGCTTGCTTACGACCATACTTACGCCCTTACTGTGGCTGATCCAGTGGCTGGAATGGCTGGTGAAGATGGTTGTTCAGCGCCTTGCGGGCAAGGACGTTCCGGCTTTCCGCTATCGCCGGCCCGCCAGCAGCTTCCCCGACGAAGGCATGCGTCTTTCGCCCTGGATGGACATCGCTGGCGTATCGATCCCGCTGGGGCAAGCGATAGGCCGCTTCGCCAATTACGTGAATCACGAGCTCTATGGCGCGCCGACTAATCTGCCCTGGGGCATACAAATCCCGCGGGACGCGCGCGTGGCGCCCTACGAGAGCTTGATCGACTATCCTATCGATACACTCTTTCATCCGATATGGGCTTATGAGGCGCTTTGGAGTCTGGTCGCCTTCTACGTCCTGTGGCGGATTTATCATCAGTATCGCGACCGCTTGCTCAGCGGCGACATCTTGCTGATTTACATCGCGCAGTACTCCTTCGGTCGCTTTCTACTGGAGTTCTTGCGCGTTGAAATCGCGGTTATCGGCCAGTCCGGGATTAACAGCTCGCAAACCATCACTCTGATTGCCTTTGTGTTGGCGGTGGGCTTGCTGCTGCGCCGTCATCGTGGCGGCGGCTTCGCGGCAGCCAAAGCCTCAGACGAGCAATCCGAAAGCGCGGAGATGGCGCAGCCAGCGGATATTGTGTAGCTGCGGTGAACCATGGCTGACTGCGAGTCACACGGGGAGAGGTCATTTTGGTGTACACGGTAATTTTCCCCCATCCCCTAAAATGAGCTGACGACAGGACAGGTTCAAGTCGGGCAAGGTATTGCCGCAAAACAGGCGCATTTGGCACACTTATTCGGGCGAGCCAATTGCCCCTACATTTACCACAAAAAGACGCCTGTAGGGGTCAGCCATTGGCTGACCCGTTGTGACGACTCCCGCGATTTTCAAAACTGTCCTGTCCTCATCTAAAATGAGGGATAGGGGCTTTTGTAGCGTATACGGCGGTTTGAAGTCCCTCCCTCTTTATGGGATGCCTGCCATAGAGATGGCAGGAGGGATTTAGAGTGGGGGTAAGCATGGGCTAATCCACGATATTCACCACTCCCAGTCACATTACATTGTTTGGGATTTCGCTGTATTATGGTATCGTCAGGTGGCAGAGGCTGCGGCCGCTGACACGCGTAATCCGATCTCGGCAGCCGCTCAGCAGAACAAAGGCGAGGGTATGGCGCGCGTCATCATTCTGGGTACCTCCGGCGCAGTAAATAACGCCGACCATGATTACACGCACTTTTTACTGCTCGGCGAGCAGGACAGGCCTGTCCTGGTCGATGCCGGCTCGAACCCATTGGACAAAATAAAAGACCTGGGCATTGATGGCGACCAGCTGCAAGACATCATCCTGACGCATTTTCACTCGGATCACGTAGCCGGCGTGCCCAATATGTTGATGCATATGTGGCAGATGGGGCGCAAAACACCGATGCGCTTTTACGGCATTCCTCACTGTATCAATCGCGTCGAAGAGACTATGGAAATGTATGGCTGGGAATACTGGCCGAATTTTTTCCCGGTGTCCTTTTCGCGCATTGGCCTGCTTGACAACACCTTGCTCTTCGAAAACAAAGACTTTGCCATACGCTCGTTTCCGGTTGTGCACTTCATCCCGACCATCGGCATACGCATCACCAATAAGCATAACGGCAAGGTGCTGGCTTACAGTTGTGATACCGAGCCCTGCCAGAACGCGCTGAAGATCGGCCAGGGCGCCGATATCTTCATCCATGAGGCGGGCGGTCCGCCGCCGGGGCACAGTACAGCGCGCATGGCGGGCGAGGCGGCCACGGCAGCCAAAGCCAAGGAACTGCGCTTGATCCACTATCAAGTGTGGAACCAGGACCCGGAACTGCTGGTCGAGGAAGCCGCCAAAGCCTTTGACGGTCCGGTCCACCTCTGCCGCGATTTTGACGAGTTTGAGTTCTAATTCACATCCGCTTAATCAGTCCCGTTTTCAGCGCGCCGCGCGGTCATAGGCGGCAATCGAAATGAGACTCGTTTTGCAGTTACATTGCCCGCAATGCAATCACCTGCTGAAAGCTGAACAAATCAACATTCAGCAAATGGTCGCCCTCTGCGATGCTTGCAGCAGCGTGTTTAACATCAGCAGCCCGCCAGCAAAAGTGAAACGGCGCAAGACTGCGCGCCCGCCGGCGCTGCGCATCCTGTCGGAAGACCCGCTCCGGCTCGCCTTCCGCACCAATTTTCGCTTGGATAAAAGCGAAGGCTTCCAAACCAGCGCCACCCTCAGCGGCGTTTTCAGCCTGCTAACCCTCGTCATGACGGGTTTATTCTGGGAAAACGAAGTCCCGATATTTTTGCCGTTGATGTTTCTGATTATGGCGATAGCGGCAATCTATTCGCTGGGCACGATCGTCTATAACCAAACGCAGATCCACATGGACGACGAAGCGATACAAGTCGCCCGCGGGCCCTTGCCATCCTTGACGCAGGCGCGGCGAATCAGCCTGGCTGGCATCAACGCTTTTATCGCCGAAGAAAGCGCCGTCTCGCAGCGCGAGGGCTATGATACGCCCCGCTATCATGTCTGGGCATTATCGGCTGAAGGCAGTCGCCGGTTAGTCTGCGGCGACCTCACTGAAGATTACGCCAACTATATCGCCAGCCAGCTCAACCAGCGGCTTGCGCCTGACGATACAGACAGCGCCGCGCGGCTGAGCGAAAGCCCGCTCGATCAGCAATTGGCGCTGGACGCCGACGGCAAGTCATCCAGCGCAAGCGATATCATGCGTTAGCAGCGCGGTTTTCGTTTCTTGCAAGGCCTCTCCGCCCGCATTTTCAGGGCAATCGCAGCAATATCCATAAATACGAAATTATCATCAAACTAACAAATTGTAGGGATGACAGTGTATGTCGCCCGTGAAAACGCGCATGATCTCTGTGCTGGCGGTCAGTGTCTACGCGACCCTCTGTGTCTCTGTGGTTAAAATATATTGATGCGATTGCCCCGCTTTATTCCCGGAAATGTATCCTTTTCGGTTGATACAGATAAATACCATCGAGGACACCGAGAGATGCTAGGGCAATCGCATCAACTTATCTCAACACTAAGGCGCCAAGAACTCCGAGATATATCCGAAAATATGTCAATAAAGGACTCAATGAAAAGGTGATTTTCTGCCAGATTTCATGGGCGAGCCAAGGCTCGCCCCTACAATTTGTTAGTTTGATAATTAATTCGTCATTTATGGATATTGATGCGATTGCCCTGCGAGAGCACTGAGAAACTCAATCGAAATATGCCATTTTCTTTGTGTGCTTTGTGTCTTTGTGTCTTTGTGGTGAAATTGAATTTCAACCGAATTCGATACACTACCCTTATTCCCGGTAGTGTATCGAATTCGGTTGAAATAGAAATGACGTGAACTCCAATTCATGCTAGATGTCCTAGCATAGCAATAGAACAGGAGTCACGTCATGCACTCAAGGATAGCGCAGCAAGGAACAGGCATCAAATCTTTTTTGTCGAAACTGCGAGCCAAACTGGCCGCGACCGCGTCTCAAATGATTGAATCTCAATTGGAGCAGGAAGTCACCATGAGATTGTATCGCCAAGCCTACCAAAGGCGCTCGCAGGTATCGCGTAAAAGTCAGGCGACCTGTCAAGCCTGCGGCAGTCAGCAGGCTGGTGATTTTGTGCGCAATGGTCATCGTCGGCGTCAATTAGTGACGGTTTTTGGGGTGTTGACGATCTGGCTGCCGCGGGTGCGCTGTAAATGTAATGGCAGTGTCAAGATTCCCTTTTCCATCCTCAAGCCCTATCAACAAATCTGGGATGATGTCTGTGATCACATTGGGCGCATGGCTGATGTAGGCTTGAGTTTGCGGCAAATGCAGGCGGAAATCGGCGCGCAGTGCGGCACTCAAGTGGGCTTGCGGACTTTGAATCGGGAGGCGCAAGCGGTGTGGCTGCATCCAGCGATGCCCTTGACGAGTTGCCCGCCAGTGGTCATGCTGGACGCCATTTGGCTGACCTTGCTTGAGGATACCGGTCAGAGCAAAGTCGACAGTCGTCAACGGCAACGCCCGGTCAAAGCGCGGCGCAAAGTCTGTGTCCTGGTGGCTTTGGGACTATATCCGCAAAGCGGACGCTGGGGCATTGTGGGCTGGCAGTTGGCTGAGGATGAAAGTCGCCAGGCTTGGGAAAGCCTCTTATCCGACTTGGCGGCGCGACAGCTACACCGCCAACGGGGGCTGGAACACTTCATTCATGACGGCAGCAAGGGCTTGATTGCCGCGCTGAACTATCTGCATCCTCATGTACCGCATCAACGTTGCGCCTTCCACAAACTGCGCAATCTCTGGCAGAACATTCAAGTCCCCGAAGCCTTGCCCAGCGGGCAAGCCTGTCAATTCAAACAGCGCATCCTGGAACCCATTCGCGCCATCTTTGAGGCGAAAGACAGTCGAGAAGCAACAGAAATACGGGTGGCTTTCTGTCGGACCTATGCCGAAACACAACCAAATTTAGTCGCCACTTTACAACGAGATTGGCAGGAGACCATTGCCTTTTTCCGGGTACTGCAACGATACCCTAAGTGGCCGCGCTCGGCTTTACGAACGACCAGCCTCTTGGAACGGGTCAATCGAATGTTGAGACGGCTTTTCCGACCCAAAGGCGCATTTCACTCCAAGGCCGGCTTAACTGCCACGGTCGCGCGTGTACTCAACCCATATCGGCTCGTATGAATTTCAACCGAATTCGATACACTACCTTATTCCCGTTATTTTGCCGAATATCCTCAAGTTGCGTTACAATCTGCCCGTCCACGTAAAGCTCAAGGAGCCTAATATATGTCCACACAACGTTGCAGAATAATGGTTTTGTTGCTCATCCTCGGTCTGTTGGTCTTGCCGTCCGCGGGCCAGGACGAAATGCTGAGTTTCTCCGCCGCCGATTGTGACTACGGCGGCAATCTGAAGTCCGTAGAGGCTCTGGACTCGCTGACGGTACAGATCTCGCTTTGCAATACTGACGCGCTGTTTGAACAAAAAGTCGCCAGCCTCGGCTTATCCGTTCATCCCGCCGAATATGTGAATGCTACTGGTGGCGAGGGCGACCTTCTGACGCATGCCATCGGCACGGGTCCACTCAAGTTGGTCAATTGGGACCAGGGCAACGAAATCGTCTTCGAGCGCTATGACGACTATTGGGGCGAGCCTTCGATAGAGCAGACGGTCATCTTGCGCTGGAATTCTGAGGCGGCCGCCCGCGCCACCGAGCTGCGCGCCGGCACCATCGACGGCATGAAGTTCGCCAACCCGGATGACATCCCCGTCTTCCGCGCCGACCCCAACTTCAATCTCATCGATATTCCGCCACTGACCGGCGTCTATGTCGCGATGAGCAATTACTACGAGCCGCTCAACGATGTGCGCGTTCGCAAAGCCATCGCCATGGGCATCGACCGCCAGCGCATCGTCGACAACTTCTTCCCGCCCGGTTCGCCCTTGACATCGGACTTTGCGCCGCCGGCGGTTTTCGGTCATGTTGGTGAAGATGGCGTGCCCGGCTTCGATCAGGATGGCGCCAAAGCGCTGCTTGAAGAGGCCGCCGCCGACCTGGGCTTTGAGCTTCCGCTCGATTCCCTGGTGGATACGCGCACTGGCGAATCGCGGGCATTGACGCTGACCTGGCGCGATGTCGTGCGTGGCTACCTGCCCAATCCGGGCATCATCGCCAACGATGTTCAGGCGCAGCTGGCGGAGATCGGCGTGATCGCTGATGTGCAAGTGGTTGAATCAGGCGCCTTCCTGGCCTCGGCAAACGCCGGCAACGAGCCGCTGCATATCCTGGGCTGGCATGCCGATTTCCCCGACGCCTCCAATTTCTATAGCTGCTGCTTTGGTCCCAATAACACGCAACTGGGCGAGCCGAATCCCGCGCTGTACGAGCCGCTTGTCTCCGCCTCGCAGGTACTCGATCCTGAAGAGCGTATGGGCTATTTCCGGCAAGTTGCCCAGGCCATGTCAGAACACGTGCCTTGGGTGCCCTTTGGTCATGCTGGCGCCGCCGATGTTTGGCAGGTGCGTATGGTTGGCGTGCACCCGGGCCTGCTGGACGGCACCGAGGAGTTCTCGCGCATTGAAGACCCGGACGATGACAATGTCATCTACATGCAGAATGCCGAGCCGATTTCGCTATATTGCAACGATACCTGGGACGGCGAGACCTTCCGCGCCTGCCACCAGGTGAGCGAAGCCCTGCTCGATTTTGAGCGTGGCGGCGTTGATGTCATTCCGGGCTTGGCCGAGACCTGGTCGGTTTCGGACGATGGCAAGACCTGGACCTTCAACCTGCGCGACGGCGTGCTCTTCCACGATGGCTCCAGCCTGGATGCCAATGACGTTGTTGTGTCCTGGCAAGCAGCGGCGGATTGCGCCAGCCCCAACCACACCGGTACCGGGCAGGCCTTCGCGATCTACAAGTCGATCTTCCAGCAGTTCATCAACGCCGATCAGTGCTAGTCCTGCTCTGGGGCAAATTGTAGGGGCGACTCTGTGAGTCGCCCACCTTGGCCAAGGCCAACTTTGTAGGGGCGACCTAGCAGGTCGCCCGCTTCCATAAGCGTAATTTCGTAAGGGTGACTCGGTGAGTCGCCCTTTAATTTTGGGAACTGGCTTGGGCTGGCGGGGCGTGCCCTAACTGCGATTCAGCCGCGGATCCAGCGCGTCGCGCATACCATCGCCCAACAGGTTGAAACCGAGCACTGTGATCATGATGGCGATGCCGGGGAAGAAAACCAGGTGCGGCGACGTGAAAAGGTAATTGCGCGACTCGCTGAGAATCTGGCCCCATTCCGGCGTCGGCGGCTGCGCGCCCAAGCCCAGGAATGACAGCGCCGCGGCATCCAGAATGGCGGTGCCGACGCCGAGTGTGCCCTGAACGATGATAGGCGTGATGGCGTTGGGCAGGATATGCGCCAGGACGATGCGCAGCGGGCTGGCGCCCAAGGCCCGCTCCGCCACGACGAATTCTTGCTCTTTGAGCGACAGTACGCTGGCCCGGGACAGGCGGGCGTACTGCGGGATGAAGGTGATGGTGATGCCGAGCAAGGCGTTGGTCAAGCCGGGGCCGAGTATGGTGACGATGGAGATAGCCAGCAGCAGCGCGGGAAAAGCCAGCACGACATCCATCAGGCGCATGATGACGTTATCCACGCGGCCGCCCATAAATCCCGCCGTGATGCCCAGCGCCGTGCCGGCCACGATCGACAGGCTGATGGTGATGATGCCAACTGAGAGCGAGGTGCGCGTTCCGTAGATGACGCGACTGTAAAGATCGCGCGCGTTGAGGTCGAGCCCGAGTATGTGCAGCGGGTCTTCGCAGCCGAAGAGCGGGATGCAGGGTTTCTTGCTAGGCAGGCGGCCGACTTCGCCCGGCACGCCAATCATAGTCTTGATAGGGTCGTGCGTGGCGAAGACCGGCGCGGCGACGGCGATGATGATCAGCGCGCCGATGATGATGGAGCCAAGCACGGCCGACGGGCTGTGGCGCAGGTTGCGCAGCGCTTCCAGCCAGAGACTGGCGGAACGATAGTTGGCTTCGGGCGGAAGGTTGGCAGGTTGGGGTTTCGCCATAAGTTCGTCTTTCGCGCGCCGCTAGTTGAAACGAATGCGCGGGTCAAGGTAGCCGTAGAGCATGTCAACCACCATGTTGATGAGAACGAAACCGGCCGCGATCACGACCGTGAAGCCTTGCACCAATGTGTAATCGCGCGAGGTGATGCTATCGACCAGGGTGCGGCCCACGCCCGTCAAACTGAAGATAGTCTCGGTCAGCACAGCGCCGCTGATGATCAGCCCGAAGTTCAGCCCGATGACCGTGATTACCGGCAGCATGGCGTTTTTCAGGGCGTGCTTGCCCACGACGCTGCGTTCGCGCAGGCCCTTGGCGCGGGCCGTGCGGACGTAATCCTGGTTGAGTACCTCTAATACGCTCGACCGGCTCATGCGGGCGATGATAGCCAAGGGAATCGTGCCGACCGCCACTGCCGGCAATATCAGGTGGCGCAGCGCGTCGATCAGCAGCTCGCGGTTGAGCGTGAGCACGGCGTTAAGCGTGTTGATGCGCGAAAAGAAGCGCAGGATTTCCAGCGGCTCTTCGCCCTCAGCCACCCAGCCATATAACAGATAAAAGGGTTCCGGGTTGGCGCCGGGCGTCAGGCGCCCTGAAGGCGGCAGGGCAAGCGGCGTGTCCTTCAGCAGCACAGCGAAGAGGTAGGCCAGCATAAGCCCCAGCCAAAACACTGGCATGGAGACGCCGATATTGGCGCCGATCATGGTGCCGACATCGATGGCCGATTTATGGCGATAGGCGCTTAAGACGCCCAGCGGCACACCAACGCTGATGGCAAACATCAGCGCGAAGAAACCTAGCTCGACGGTCGTCGGCAGCCGATCGACCAGCAGTTCCATCACCGGGCGATGGAAGCGCATCGAATCGCCTAGGTCGCCCTGAGCGAAGTTGCGCATATAGATGAGGAGCTGAATAGGCGCGGGCTGATCGAGACCGTTGCGGCGGAAGAAACTCTCGCAGATGTCTTTAGTGGCGCGTTCGCCCAGAACAGCCAGACACGGGTCCCCGGGGATAGCGCGCGCCAAGGTAAAGGTAACCACAAGAATGCCGAATAATACCGGCAGGGAAAACGTCAGTCTTCTCAGGACAAACGTAAGCATAATGAGATCCTGTCAAGCGCGGATCTCAATCATAACCCGAAAACCGGCGCAGTCGTAGGTAGCGGCTGGCTAATCAGGGCAATCGCTTAAAAATGATAGCGGCTGGAAAGGTAGAATTCTAATCTGAAAATCAACCACAGAGGCGCAGAGAGCACAGAGAAAAACAAAAAATATGTGTTCATGTCTTATTTGAACTGTGATTTGTGGTTCACGTTTCGCTAGTGACTGTTGTCTAGTCCTGTCCGCAGATTTAGTAGAACAGTCGTCGAAACTTATAATTCTCTGTGCCTCTGTGCCTCTGTGGCAAAAAAATATTAAGCGATTGCCCTGCCTGCTAATCCGTCGCCCATGCGCGCGATCTTTCGACCGCTCGCTGCCAGCCGGCGTAAAGCGCTTCACGCTGATCAGCGGACATGGCCGGCTCAAATTCGCGCTCCAGTTGCCACTGCTTGGCGATCTCGTCCTGGGATGCCCAGAAGCCTGTCGCCAAACCGGCCAGGTAAGCCGCGCCCAGCGCAGTCGTCTCCGTGACCGCCGGGCGCTGCACGGGCACGCCCAGTATATCGGCTTGGAATTGCATCAGGAAATCGTTGACGACCGCGCCACCGTCGACTTTGAGCGTGTCCAGCGGCAAGCCCGAATCGGCTGACATGGCGGCGGCTACATCGCGCGTCTGATAGGCGATCGACTCGAGCGTGGCGCGTACAATCTGAGCGCGTCCGCTGCCGCGCGTCATGCCGACGATGGCGCCGCGGGCGTACTGATCCCAGTAAGGCGCGCCCAAGCCGACGAAAGCGGGCACGACGTAAACGCCGTCTGTGCTGTCGATGCTGGCCGCGACGGCTTCGCTTTCGGCGGCGTCAGCGAGCAGCTTCATTTCATCGCGCAGCCACTGCACAGCGGCGCCGGCCATGAATATGCTGCCTTCCAAGGCATACTGCAGCGCGCCATCGCCGACTTGCCAAGCCACGGTGGTCAACAGATTGTTGGCGGAAGTTTGCGGCTTGTCGCCGGTATTCATCAGCATAAAGCAGCCGGTGCCGTAGGTGTTTTTCGCCATGCCGGCCTGGTAAGCGGCTTGCCCGAAAGTGGCCGCTTGCTGGTCCCCCGCCATGCCAGCGATGGGCAGCGCCGCGCCAAAAAACTCAGGCAGCGTCTCGCCGTATATCTGGCTGCAGGGGCGTACTTCCGGCAGCAGCGCGCGCGGTATATTCAGGCGTTCCAGGATCGCGCTGGACCAGTCCCCGCGCTGAATGTCGAAGAGCATGGTGCGGGCGGCATTGCTGACGTCCGTGATATGCAGCGCGCCGCCGGTCAACTTCCAGACCAGGTAGCTGTCGACCGTGCCGAAAGCCAGCTGGCCGGCTTCGGCTTTTTCACGCGCGCCGGCGACATTTTCCAGCAGCCAGGCTACTTTTGTGCCGGAGAAGTAGGCGTCGGTGACCAGCCCGGTCTCGCTCAAGATCCTTTGGTCGAAGCCCTCGGCTTTCAGCGCGTCGCAAAAGGCGGCGGTGCGGCGGTCTTGCCAAACGATGGCGTTGTGAATCGGCTCGCCGCTGAGCCGGTCCCAAATCAAGGTGGTTTCGCGCTGGTTGCTGATGCCGATGGCGGCGATTTCGGCCGGGTCAGCGATGATGTCTTGCGCGACTTGCAGCTGAGTGGACCAGATTTCCTCCGGATCATGCTCGACCCAGCCGGGCTGCGGGTAAATCTGCCGGAATTCGCTTTGGGCGCTGCGGACGACATTGCCGTCATGGTCAAAGAGGATGGCGCGGGACGAAGTTGTGCCTTGATCGAGCGACAAGATGTATTTCGCCATGTGTTATTGAGCCTTTGCTGAGCGGTCAGTGATGCCCTCCATTGTAACGCATTGCCCTGGCGGATACTTCTCAGCGCTTGCGGGGTAGTGTATCGAATTCGGTTGAAATTCAATTTCACCACAAAGACACAAAGGCACAAAGCACACAAAGAATATGGCATATCTCGATTAAGTTTCTCGTTGCTCTCGCAGGGCAATCGCATCAATATCCATAAATGACGAATTTATTATCAAACTAACAAATTGTAGGGGCGAGCCTTGGCTCGCCCATGAAATCTGGCAGAAAATCACCTTTTCATTGAGTCCTTTATTGACATATTTTCGGATAGTTCTCGGAGTTCTTGGCGCCTTAGTGTTGAGATAAGTTGATGCGATTGCCCTAGCATTTCTCGGTGTCCTCGATGGTATATATCTGTATCTACCGAAAAGGATACATTTCCGCTTGCGGTACTCAGCGAACAAACGTCAGATACTCATCAAGCACAGAGAACGCAGAGCGCACAGAGATTTGGTGGAAGGTCAACCAGAAAGCGAGGCTGACAGTCTGGCATAAGGCAAGAAAGACCGACATGACTGCATCTGGATTTTGGAATCACTGCGTCCAAATGGCTCAGAATTTCGCTCCGTGCTTTTCTCTGCGCCCTCTGTGATCTCTGTGTTTAATTTATTTTTATTGCGCGCCGCTTGTTTGCTTCGTTGAGCCGAGACGCCAGCAGCAGGCCGATGCCCAAGCCAGCCAGTCCGCCGGCGATGGTCCAAGGTGGCAGCCGCTGCAAAACCGCCAGCAGCATCTCGGCGGGATAATCGGGAAAGACGTGGGCATGCCGCAGGTTCTTGAACAGCATCAGCGCTGCGGTACACAAGGAGACGAGGGCGCCAGCGAGCGCGCCGGAAAGCGCGAAATGCACTGGCTTGAGAGCCGAGCCGGCGGCCAAGCGCGTCAGCAGCCACAGTGTCAGCGCTAAGGCCAAGAGCGCCCCCAAGAGCGTGACGGCGCTTGTATCGCTGTCCTCAAAGCCCGACCAGAGCAAGATCGCCAGGCCGGTCAGCAGCAGCGCGCCTCGTCTCAGTTTGTCGCCGCCGGTCGCTGAGCGCTTCATGGCATGGGCGCGGCGACTGGCTCGAAGCGCAGGATTTGCGCGCAACTGGGCGGGACTTCGAGCAGCAGGCCGTCATTTAATAGGGCGTCGCCGTCTTGCCGGACGAAAGACTCGCTCAGCGCGTCGTAGAGCCGCCAGCGCCGCGAAGAGAGCCAGACCCAATCGGATAGGTCGAGGCGTCCGCGCGACCACTCGCTGCTGAAGTTGATGATGACCAGGCGCGTCGTCTCGCTCTTTTCCCAGCTGTAGGCGATCAGGTTAGCGTGACTGCTGTCGTCGTTTTGGATCGCTTCCGCCTCACGCAATTGCCATCGTCCCGCGCGATAGACCTCGGCATGGACTTCGTTGAGCAGCCGGCGGTAGAAACGCGCCAGCAGCGGGCGACTGTTTTCTTCGGGCCCGCGGTTGATCTGCACCGGCAGCTTGATGCGGCCTCCGCTGAGCTGGCCCTGATGCAGCAGCGCCGCGCCCGGCAAGGTGCAAATCAGGGCGGCAGCCGCTCGCTGTCGGTCTTCGCCAAAAACCTCCATGGCGCGCCGCTCGTCATGATTTTCGATGAAACGGATATTGGAGCGCAGAAAATCCAATTCCGCCGAGAGATGTGACTTGACTTCCGCAATTTGCCCATTGGCGAGCCGGTCGTAAAGGCGTTTGTCGTAGGTATAGTCGAAGCCTTGCCGCAGCAATTCGTGCTCAAGGTCCCAATACACCTCCGCCATGAACAGCATCTGCGGATGCGCCTCGCGCACGGCCGGGATGACTTCCAGCCAATAGTCGCGTGGGGGCAGGCTGTCGGCGTCTCGGTTCCAGGTAGCGGCGAATATTTCGTTCAGCATCAGCATGGCCATGTCGCAGCGGACGCCGTCGCACTGATTGCCGATGTCGATCAGGGTAGCGGTAGCGGCTTGCCGCAGGCCCGGCTGAAAGGCGTCCAACTGCGCCGTATCGATCCAGGCCGGGAAGTAGGGGTCGCGCCCGCGGGCGATGACCGCGCCGCCGCCGTCGGCAGTGTCAGCGACGAAATAGTCGGCCGGCCGCTCTTCGAAATCCAGGAGCGTTCCGCGCGCGAAGTACTCGGGATGCAGGGTTGTCCAGCGATGATCGGTGGCCACGTGATTGGGCACGAAGTCAAGTATCAGCTTGATGCCCATACGGCGCAGCGCTTCGCGGAAAATCGCCAATCCCTCGCGCCCGCCCAAATCACGCTCAACTTGATAATCGCGAATGGCGTAGGCGGAGCCGGGCACATCGGCATCGGTGACATCGGGCAGAGCCTGGCGGTACTCGTGCAGATAATTGAGGGCGCTCATACGCGTGGCTATGCCGCGATGCCAGACGCCCATCAGCCAGACGGCGTCGAAACCCCAGGCGGCTAACTCAACCAGCTCCGCGGCCGGCACATTCGCCAGGGTGATTTCGCGCTGATGCTTGCTGCTGAGGCGGCGCAGCCAAACCCAGGTGTTGATCTCGTAGATGACAGGGTGCGCTGGCCAGCCGGCGGACGATGCCTCGGCTGAATTGGCGCGGATCTTTGGCGGGAGGCTCATGGCAATCCGGAGGACGTAGAATAGGCGAGAACACAATCAGTCTGGCAGTCTAACAGCGAATGGGCGACGATCCAATCGGATTTCGCGCTCCTCAGGCGCCGGCAGCGGAGAGATGCTGCAGCGTCAAGCGATAGAACTGCTCGGGCGCTTCGTCGTGGACGGCGTGCCCGCAGTCGAATAGCTCCAGCCGGCCATTCGCGACTTTATCGACAAAGCGCTGCCCATACTGCCAGGGGTTAAGTTTGTCGGCGCGCCCAAGCATGATGACAAGCGGGCAGGTGATATTGGGCGCCAGGCTAAGGCTGACATCGCCGCCGGCGTCGATCGTGCGGGTCATGGCGCGCGACCAGGCCCCGGTGAACTTTGCCGCGTCGCTGAAGCCGTGCATGCGCTTCTCTTCATCAGTTATCCAATCGCCCGGGTACACGCGCTGAAAGACGGGCCGCAGCTCGGGCCCGAAGTGGCCGATAGCGCCGATGGCGATGCACGAAGCGACGCGCGCCGGGCGCCCTCCAGCGGCTATCAGCGCCACCTCGCCGCCGTCCGAATAGCCAATCAGATGCGCCTTGTTGATGCCCGTGGCGTCCATGAAGGCGATGAGATCGTCGCCGTCGCGCTGGTAGAAGTCGTCAGGAAAGTCGCGCGGTTTGGGCAGCGACCCGCCGTATCCGCGCAGGGTCAAGCCGATGACGCGATAACCCTGCGCGTGCAGACGGTCCATGACCTGGCCCAGGTGGATGCGCGCTGTGCCCAGCATGCCGTGCAGCAGAATCACCGGTGTCTGGTCGCTGCCCGGCAGCATGTCTTCGTAGTGCAGCGTGGCGCCTGTGGTCAGTTTGGCAAGCGGCATGCGATTGGATCTAGCCGACCGCGGCTTGCGGCTCGTCATGCAAGATGGGCGGCGCGTCGACCAAGGCGATATCGAGGACGTCGTCCAGATGATCCACCAGCACAAAACTGAGGTCGTCACGCACGTCATCGGGCACATCGTCCAGATCGTTCTCGTTCTTGCGCGGCAAGATGACTGTATCCGCGCCCAGCCGATGCGCCGCCAGCACCTTGTCCTTGATGCCACCCACCGGCAGCACCTTTCCGCTTAGCGTCAGCTCGCCGGTCATGGCGATATTGCTCTTAGCGCTGCGCCCGGTCAGCAGGGACGCCAGGGCGGTCGCCATAGTGACGCCGGCGCTAGGACCGTCTTTGGGCACGGCGCCAGCCGGCACATGCAAGTGGATGTCGTATTCGTCGTAGAAGGCCGGGTCGATGCCCAGCTGATCGGCCCGCGACCGGGCGAAACTGTAAGCGATCTTGGCGCTCTCCTGCATGATGTCTCCCAGCTGGCCGGTGTATTCGAAGCCCTTGCCGCCTTTCATCTTGGTGGCTTCGATGAAGAGCGCGTCGCCGCCGACCGGCGTCCAAGCCAGCCCGGTAGCCACGCCGGGAATTTCGGTGCGGTCTTGCAGCTCGCTGCGGTAGCCGTAGCGCGCTTTGCCCAGCAACTCCTTAACCGCGTCGCGGTCCACATGGCGCTTTTCCAGGCCGCCTTCGGCGATTTGGGTCACGACTTTGCGCGCGGCTTTGCCGATCTCGCGTTCCAGGCTGCGCACGCCCGCCTCACGTGTGTAATCGCGGATGATTTGCAGCAGCGCGTCGTCGCTGAATGCAAGTTCTGCCGCATGCAAGCCGTTTTCGCGCCGTTGCCTCGGCGCCAGATACTGCGCCGCGATGGCCAGCTTTTCCAGCTCGGTATAGCCGCTCAACTGGATAACTTCCATGCGGTCTCTCAAAGGACCGGGGATGGTATCCAGCGAGTTGGCGGTGGTGATGAACATGGCATCGCTCAGGTCGAAAGCGACATCAAGGTAATGATCGCGGAATTCGGCGTTCTGTTCCGGGTCGAGCACCTCCAGCAGCGCCGAGCCGGGGTCGCCGCGAAAGTCGCGGCCCAGTTTGTCGATTTCGTCCAGCATAATCAGCGGATTACGAGACTTGGCCCGGCGTATGGCCTGGATGATTCGGCCCGGCATGGCGCCAACGTAAGTACGACGGAAACCGCGAATCTCGGCTTCGTCGCGGATGCCGCCCAGGCTCATGCGGATGAATTTGCGGCCCATGGCGCGGGCGATTGACGAGCCCAGCGAGGTCTTGCCCACGCCGGGCGGGCCGACGAAGAGCAAGATGGCGCCGGAGCGATCGCGCCGGACGGGGTCGTAGCCCTCGCCCTGGGAGAATTCTTCTTCGCGCTCGGCACGCAGCTTGCGCACAGCCAGGAATTCGAGGATGCGTTCTTTGACGTCGCGCAAGCCATAATGGTCTTCGTCAAGTATTTCGCGCGCAAGGGCGATGTCGAGCTTGTCTTCGGTGCGCTCGTTCCAGGGCAGGCTGCAGATCCAGTCAAGATAAGTGCGGATGACGCCATATTCGGCGGCGGCGACCGAAAGCTTGGACAGGCGGCTCAGCTCGCGCTCGGCTTCTCGCCGCGCTTCCTCGGGCATATTGGCTGCTTCGATCAATTCGCGGAAGCGCTCGACTTCATGTTGATCGTCGTCTTCTTCCAATTCGCGCTGGATGGCTTTCATTTGCTCGCGCAAATAGTAGTCGCGCTGGGTCTTTTCCATTTCTTGCTGCGCGTCTTCCTGGATCTTGCGCCCCAGCGACAGCACGTCATATTCTTTGCTGAGCAGTTGCAGCAGGTGGCGGATTTTGTCGCCGGCGTTGTTCATTTCGAGCAGGCGCTGCGCGTCGTCGACTTCAATGCGGACGTAAGTGGCGATGGAATACACAAGCTGCAGCGGGTCTTCGACGTTGATGGCGTTGGATACCAATTCTTGCGGAATGCTGGGCACCAACTCGGCCAGCGCCTTGAAGCGGTCCACCACGCTGCGCACCATCGCTTCCATCTCGATGTCATCGGCGAAGACCACTTCGTCTTCTGGGATTCGCGTCACGCGCGCCTTGAGATACGGCGAAGTCTCGATGAATTCGTCAATTTGAATGCGCTGCAAGCCCTGAATCAGCAGGCGCACCGTGCCATCGGGACTGCGAAACAGGCGATGAATGGTGGCGAGCGTGCCTATTGATTGCACGTGCTCGGGGCCTGGGGTTCCCAGGCTGGGATCTTTTGACGCGACCAGGCCGACCATGCGATTGCCAGCCACCACATCGTCCACCAGTTGGATGCTGCGTTCCTGGCCGACAGTCAAGGGAATCGCCGTTTGCGGATAGACGACCAATCCGCGCAAGGGCAGAATCGGCAATTCTTCCGGCAAGTCTATCGCTGTGCCTTCGTCCTCCAGCTCTTCGCTGAGCGTGAAGTTGACGCTGTCTTGCGGCGCGTCCATATCGCTCATTATCACTTCCCAATATGTCATGGATGCAGTTCCTCAGCGTATGTTGTCTGACAGCCTGGCAATAGCGTCCGCCAAATCACCGCGTCTGTGTTGGGCGGGGACTTTCGTCGCCTTGTGGATTCGTAAGCGCTAACTCGGCTGCTCACCTTACTTTACATATAGACGCGTAAAAATAATATCAGTGTTCGCGCGTAGCGGAGAATTTTGATACGTTTCTAAGACTAAAGCGCGGCGGTTGATAGCGGCGCTGTTCCAATTTGCCCTATTCGCCAGCATGAATACAATGAATGCAGGCAGCCTAGTCGGCAATATAGGAAGACTGTGCCATGATCGAAAACATTGGCAGACCGCGAAAACGCAAGACTGGACGAGCGCGCGATCGCAATCTGGCGCGGCAGCAACGGCGCCTGGCGATACTGGAGGGCCGCGAGCGTGGCGACCATGCCTTCTTTCGCAGGCATTTTCCGTCTTACAACGAGACCAAGCTGTCGCATCGCGCCCTGGCCTGGTTGTTCTCAAGCCGTTCGCCTGTGGCCAAAGTGACCACGGTGGTGGCGATTTCGGTGTTGGTCTTCTTTATCGGCAGCTATGTGCTGTCCGACCGCATCTTCCCGAATGTCTACGCCATGGGGCTGCCTGTCGGCGAGTTAACGCCACCAGAGGCGGCAGCGGTCATCAGCGACCACTGGAATGCCAACCTCAGCATCGATATCCGGGTTGACGGCGAGCATGTGGGATGGATGAGCCCCGAGGAGTTGGGTTTGACAGTTGACGCCGGGGCGATGGCGAGCAGCGCCCGGGCGGCGGGTATCGCTGGCATTCCCTTTGGCTACAATGTGAATCCGGTCGTGTCGGTATCCCATAGCCGTGCCCAAACCGTGCTGCTGGATTTGACCGAGTCCATCTACGTGCAGCAATACGAAGCCGGTTACAAGTGGTCTGGCGGGCGCTTGATAACTGTGCCGGGCAGGCGCGGCCGACATCTGGATATCAAGCAGAGCCTGGACAGCCTGAAAGAAAACGCCGCAAACGTGGTGATGGAACGCCGCTTTAACTTGAAGACGATTCAACTCAATCCGACCGTTCTGGACAGCGCGCCCTTCCTGGATCAGGCGCTGGTATTTCTGAATAAGGGCATTCGTCTAAAGGGTTATGATCCATTCAAGGACCAGCTGATGTCCTTCAGTGTGAATCAGCAGTTAGCGGCTGAATGGCTCATCGCCGGCGAAAACGGCTTGTCGGTGCGCGCCGACGCCTTCGGCCAGTTTATCGACGAAGAGAATCAGAAGCTGGTTAAAGGCGGTCGCTATATTGACAAGCTGCTGGCAACCCAGACCTTGCAGGAAGCGCTAACCGCGAGCGATCCGGACGTCGTTTTGCGATTGAATTACTTGCCGGAAGAGTACACTGTCGTGCTTAAGGACACGGGACATCTCATAGGCCGCAAGCGCGGAATTCCTTACGAATTGATTCGGGACGCCAATCCGACGGTCAATTGGAACACCCTTGTGGTTGGCCAGTCGGTGCAGGTTCCGTCGCGCGATGCCATGATCCCCGAAGATCCAGTGCCGCACAAGCGCATCGTCGTTGACCTTGACGCGCAATGGCTGGTTGGTTTCGAGAATGGCGAGCTAATTTTCGACTGGGGCATTTCCTCCGGGCGGGAAGATGCGCCGACCTACCCGGGCATCTTTCAGATCTTGACTCATGACGAGAAGGCTTTTGGCGGCAGCTTTGCGCTCTGCAACGATGCGGGCACCAATTGCAACCAATGGGAGATGGCTTGGTTTATGGGCATCTATGAAGTTCTGCCAGGTCTGATGAATGGCTTCCACGGCGCCGTTTTACTGCCAAACGGCGGCTATCTGGGCGGCGGCGGGGTCTACGAACCGACGACCTTCGGCTGCATCATGTCTGTGGACAAATGGGCGAAAGACTTGTACGAGTGGGCTGAGATCGGCACTATGGTCGAAATCATTTCTTCGGAGTTCGCCCCGGAAAGCGAGTTGGCCAAGTACGCCAAGGAATATATCGGCACCGTCGACACCAACTACCGGCCAATCTCGGCGTAGCGGCACAGAATCGCCCCTACATTTTCCAGATCGATGTGACAATCGCTAACAAAAGACATTAATCTCTGTGCTGGCGGTCAGTGTCTACGCGACCCTCTGTGTTCTCTGTGATGGAAAATCTTTTGATGCGATTGCTCTGCGCTCACGCAAGTGGGCATTTTGTTTTGCCGAGCCTCAGGTAAAATCTGAAGCTGTTCACGAGGCGGCGCAAGGCAGTGTATGAGCAAAGCATTTGGTACATGGGAGAGCGCGATTGCTGGCGCGTCTATCGCCAGCGGCGTCAGTCTGCGCGATGTGCAGTGGAATGACAGCGACGATACCTTGGTGTGGTGGGAGAGCCGCGGCAAGATCGGCGTCTTAATAGCGCAAACCGGCGTTGACGCGCCCCGGGATTTGACGGACCGTCGTCTCAACGTGGCCGGACGCGTCGGCTACGGCGGCGGCGCTTTTACGGTCGGCGGCGGCCAGGTCGTCTTCGCCGCTGAGGGCAGGCTTCATCGTCAGGCTTTGGCTGGCGGCGCGGCGCGGGCTATCACACCACAATTCGGCAGTTACGCCTCGCCGGCAATCTCAGCCGATGGCCGCTGGGTCGCCTGCGTACACAACTATGAAGGCTTTGATGGTCTCCTGCTCGTGGATGCGGACGGCGAGGCCTTCCCGCAAAAGCTGGCTTACGGCACCGACTTCGTCATGCAGCCGGCCTGGCATCCGTCCGGCGAACAGCTGGCATTCGTGGCTTGGAATCACCCGCAGATGCCCTGGAACGGCAGCGAATTGCGCATTGCGTCGCTGGCAGCCCAAACTTCCGGCGGCCTCTACGCGCGGGATATCCTGACCCTGACAGGGGACACGGAGACGGCCATCTTCCAGCCGGAATACTCGCCGGACGGGACTTACCTGGCCTACGTCAGCGACGCCAGTGGCTGGAGCCAGCTCTGCGTTTACGACTTGGAAGCGCAAGAACATCGTCAACTTACGACTAGCGAAGCCGAGCACGGCACGCCGGCCTGGGCGCAGGGCTTGCGCACATACGCCTGGAGTGGCGACAGTCGCTCGCTGGTTTATATCGAAAACAGCCGTGGATTCTGCGTGTTGAGACGTATTGAACTTGATAGCGGGCAGTGTTCCGCTGTCGCCGGCTGGGAGGAATACACCGACCTGGAGCAGGTGGCGGTGTCGCCAAAGTCAGGCGCCGTGGCCGCGATCGCCTCGTCTTCGCTGATCCCGCCGCGCATCGTGTCGGTCAGCGGGGGTGGCCGGGCGCTGGTTCATCGCCGGCGAGGCCCGGAGATCTTGGCCGCCGATGAGCAGTCCGCCGCCCAAGCCATTACCTGGACCTGTGAAGATGGCGGGGAAGCGCATGGCCTGTTTTATCCGCCGGTGCTTCAAGACGAAATGCCCGCCGGCAGTCCACCGCTGATCGTCAATATACACGGGGGACCCACATCGCAGCGCCGCGCCGCTTACGCTAGTGAAGTCCAGTTTTTCACCACGCGCGGGTACGCCGTGCTGCAAGTCAACCATCGCGGCAGCACCGGCTATGGCAAAGCGTATATGAATAGGCATCGCGGCAACTGGGGCACATACGATGTCACGGATTCGATTGCGGGCGTGAAGCATCTGGCCGACGCCGGGCAAATCGACCGCGACAAAGCCGTCATCATGGGCGGCAGCGCCGGCGGCTTCACCGTGCTGCAATCGCTGGTGGAATTTCCCGGTTTCTACCGCGCGGGGATTTGCTCCTACGGCGTTTCCAATCAATTCGGCCTGCTGATGGACACGCACAAATTCGAGGAACGCTATACCTACTGGCTGCTGGGCGAATTGCCGGCAGCGGCCGATGTCTATCGCGCGCGCTCGCCGATATTCCACGCCGATAAAATCGTCGATCCCATCATCGTTTTTCAGGGCACGGACGATGTTGTTGTGCCGCAAGATCAGTCGGATACCATCGTGGCTTCGCTTAAACGCCGCGGCGTCCCGCATGAATATCATCTGTTCGAAGGCGAGGGTCATGGCTGGCGCATGCCGGAGACTATCGAAACATATTACGACAAGATCGAACGTTTTCTGCTGCAGCATGTCATCTACGCCTGATCGCTCCCGTCTGGATGCGCAAACGAAGGCTTCCACGGCTGTGTCAATCCCTTGCCGCCATCGTGCCTTAGAGGAATCACGTCGATGATTGGCCAAGTTGCGCTGCTGATCGCTGGATTTGTCGGCCTGTTCTTCGGAGGCAACTGGCTGGTGCGCGGCGCCTCCAACCTGGCGCTGTCCTTCGGCGTATCGGTTTTGATCATCGCCTTGACATTTGTCGCCATCGGTACCTCCATGCCAGAGTTGCTGGTGAGCGTTCAGGCGGCGCTGGCGGGCAAGAGCGATCTGGCGGTGGGTAATGTCATCGGCTCGAACATCGCTAATATCGGCTTGATACTGGGCGCGACCGGCTTGATCGCCCCCCTGAGCGTCAAAGCCATCCTGCTGCGGCGCGAAGTTCCAATCATGATTCTGGTCTCGCTGCTAGCTTTTGCCTTGACGCTTGACGGCCAGATCACTCGGCTGGACGGCGTCATCTTGCTGCTGGCGTTTGTCGCCTTCAACCTGCTGATATACTGGCTGGCGCGCCGCGAATCCGAGACGCAAGAGCGCCTGCTGGCGGACCTGGAGGGCAGCCCCGACGGCAAGGTCAGCCGGGGGCGCGAGTTCCTATTCTTGTTCGCTGGCGTGGCAGCGCTGGTATTGGGCTCGCGCATGATGGTCGAAGGCGCGGTCAATCTGGCGCGCTTTTTCGGCATCAGCGAATTGGTGATCGCCATCACGCTGGTGGCTTTTGGCACCTCACTGCCGGAGTTGGCGGCGTCGTTGTCAGCGGCATATCACCGCGAGACGGATCTGGCGATTGGCAATGTTGTCGGCTCCAATATCGCTAATCTGCTGCTCATCCTGGGCGTGACCGCATTCGTGCAGCCCATACAAGTCGAGCGCGGAGCTGTGCAGTTTGAGTTCTTCGTCATGATCGCCTTCGCCGTGCTGCTCATTCCCTTCATGCGGCATCAGCGGCTGGGGCGGCGGGGGGCGGCGCTATTTTTGGGCGCTTATATCGCCTTCGTGGTTTACAGCATCGTGGCCGGCAGCGGGACGCCATAGTTTGAATGGCTGCGCAGAGCCCGATCGCAGCCATGCCTTCGCATTGCGGTACACTGGGTTTAGGGACTGCCTACGTGGGGCGTCCCGCGAAGGGAGTGCATTGAAGTGACGACCTTGCCAGCGGTTGAGCGATTCACCAGCAGCAGCGGCGTAGACATCTATCGCCTGCCGATGCTGCTCTTCCCCAATGACTTCAGCGGCCACGCATTTGTCCTGGATGGCGCGGGCCCGCTAACGCTGGTGGATACCGGCTCGGGCATGGGGCGCAGCAATGACGACTTGCTTGACGGCTTCCGGCAGATCGGCGAGCGCTACGGCAAGACCATGACACTGCGCGATATTGAGCGCGTCATCATCACGCATGGGCATATTGATCACTTCGGCGGCTTGGCTTTCGTCTTGGAACACACGGACGCGGCCGTCGGCATTCACGAACTGGACCTGCGCGTGCTCACCAATTACGAAGAACGCGTCATCGTGGCGACCAAAGCGCTGGGCATCTATTTCGACAGAGCCGGCATAGCGCCATCGCAGCGAGAAGCGCTGTTCGCCATGTACGGTTTCGCCAAGCAACACGTCACGTCCATCGCGGTCGATTTCAGCATCGAAGACGAGCAGGTCATCGATGGCATGGAATTCATCCACACGCCGGGCCATTGCCCGGGGCAAGTTTGCATCCGGCTGGGCAACATCCTGCTCAGCGCCGATCATGTGCTGTCGCGGACGACCCCGCACCAGTCTCCCGAGAGCATCACGCATTACATGGGCTTGGATCATTATGCCGATTCGCTGCGCAAGCTGCTGCGCGTCGAAGGCATCGAGCTGGCGCTGGGCAGCCATGAAGACGCGATTCACGATCTATACGGGCGCATCAACGCCATCCGCTCCAGCCACAACCGTAAACTGGACCGCATCCGCAAGATCATGCGCGATCAGGGCGCGCCCATGACTATCGCCGAGATTTCTCACGCGATGTACCCGGATGTGGAAGGCTATCATATTCTGCTGGCTCTCGAAGAAGCCGGCGCGCATATCGAATACCTGTATCAGCACGGGCGCTTGTCCATCGCGAACTTAAAGCAGTTTGAAGCCGAGCCGCATCCGGCCATTCTGTATGAATTGCATGATTGAGCAGTATGCTTTGTTGACCGGCAATAAGACTAAATTGTACACTTGAGGCGGAAACGTGAGCCTTGGCCGCGTCCCCGCAAGCGAGGAGAGAGCTAAAGATGGACGAGAAAGCAAAAAACAAGCACGGGGTCCCAAGTGAAACACATGAATTGGCTGGCTTCTTCGCCCGATTGCTAGCCCTCATCATTGACGTCTTCCTGGAGATTATGCTGCTGCTGCTGGTACTCTTCGTCGGTGGTCTTCTTGGCGGCGGCTCCGATTCGATCTTTCAGATTGTCGGCTTTGCATTACCGGTCGCTTACCAATGGTACTTCTTGACGCGCCGCGATGGGCAGACCCCGGGCAAGTTCGCGCTGAGCATTCGCGTTATCAAAGCGGATGGCACGCCCCTAAGCGATACCGACGCCGTGATACGAGCCATTGGCTATCACGTCAGTTCGATCGTCTGCGGGCTGGGTTACATCTGGGCGATATTCGACAAGAACAATCAGACTTGGCATGACAAGCTGGCGCGGACCTACGTCGTACGCAAAGACGGACGGCGGCATACAGTCGACGTGTAGCCCCTGATATGCCAAGCTTGGCGCAGCGTTTGGGTCTTTCACGCTACGAGGCCGATCAACGCTATCGGGCTGGGCTGGCTGCTTTTGCCGCGCGCGACCCAGGTAGCGCAATCGCTGAATTAAATGCGGCAATTGAGCTGCTGCCCAATCATGCCGAGTATCATGCGGCGCTGGGACTGCTGCTGCTGGAAGACAAGCAGAAGCCGGCTGCGGTCGCGGCATTTGACGAAGCGCTGCGGCTGAATCCCTACGAGGCGCTGGCGAATTTCGGCAAGGGTATGATCGCTTACCGCGGCAAAGACTGGCGGGTGGCGGAGGCGCATTTCTTCAAGGCGCTGGCTGCTGTACCCGAGCGGGCTGAGGCACAGTATTACATCGGCATGGTCAAGCACCGCCTGGGGCAGAATGCGGAAGCGCTGGAGTGGATGCGGTCGGCGGCAGCCGCTTTCGCCGCGGATAGTGACCGGCGCGAGAGCCACTGCACAGCTTGGCTGCGCGAATTCGAGAAGCTGAGAGCCGGGTAAGGCCGCGCCGGGCCCAGCCAATTGCCTTGCGGCGGCAAGCCCACTACAATCGCTGCATCGCACCGTCCTTGCAGAAGCGCAGGTGAACTTGGAATACGTACTTGGCGAGATATTAGCGCTGGGCGCCGCCCTTGTTTTCGGCGTCGCATCGACCGCGTATACATTGGCCGGGCGCAAGATCGACGCGAGCTTTTCCATGGCGCTGAGTCTGCTCATTTCGCTGGTCTTCTACGTGCCGCTGCATCAAGTGATTCATGGCGAACCGGTCCCGTTGCAGGCCGCGCCGGACCGCTGGCTGATTCTGGGACTGTCGAGCCTGGCGGGTTTCGTCATCTCGGCGCTTTTCCTGCTGCGCTCCTTCCAGTACATCGGGCCGCGGCTGACGATGCTGATCGGGTCTACTTCGCCGATATTCGCCGCGCTGATGGCTTGGATTTTCCTGGGGCAGCAATTGCCCGCATTCGCTGTCATCGGCATCGTCTTTGTAGTCGGCGGGGTTGTCTGGGTGGTGTCCGAGCGGGGCGCGCGGCAGATTAACGAGCAAGACGCTGACTATGGCAAGGGCTTGGCGATGGCTGTGGCGGCCGCGGTGGCTCAGGGAGCTGGCTTTGTGCTGATGTCGGAAGGTGTGGCCGGCGGCTTCTCGCCCATGAGCGCGGGCCTCATTCGCACGATAGTTGCCATCGTATTGCTCTGGGTATATATCGCCCTGCGCGGTACGCTGCGGCACAACCTGGAGTTGATCGTGTCTTCGTCCCGCGCCTTGGTTTGGCTAGTACTGGCGGCGGTTTCGGGTCCGGTCGCCGGCACGACGCTGATACTGATCTCGCTGCAATATACTAGCGTCGGCATCTCGTCGACGTTGACGAATACCACGCCGATATTCTTGATTCCCATCGCCTATCTGGCTTTTGGCGAACGCATCACGGCGCGCGCGGTCGTTGGCACGCTGATTGCCATCGCGGGCGTGGCTTTGCTCTTCGCCGCTTGAACCGGCCTCGCCGCGGCTGGAAATGTATCCTTTTCGGTTGATACAGATACTATACCATCGAGGACACCGAGAATTGCTAGGGCAATCGCATCAAATTATTTCAACACTAAGGTGCCAAGAACTCCGAGATATATCCGAAAAATTGCCAATAAAGGACGCAATGAAAAGGTGATTTTCTGCCAGAATTCATGGGCGAGCCAAGGCTCGCCCCTACAATTTGTTAGTTTGATAATAAATTCGTCATTTATGGATATTGATGCGATTGCCCGGCGAGAAATGCGAGAGCACCGAGAAACTTAATCGAGATATGCCATATTCTTTGTGTGCTTTGTGCCTTTGTGTCTTTGTGGTGAAATATAATTTCAACCGAATTCGATACACTACCCTGCGCCCCCCGTATTTTCCCTCATCCGTCAAACGGGCTATAATGTAGGGTGCAGACGAACGACAGAATAAAGGTCTTGGCAATGACCGACTACAATATACGGCCGCTGGAACGCTCTGACCGGGAGTGGGTGGCGCATTTCTTGGACGAGCGCTGGGGCACCACACAGATTGTCTCGCGCGGCAAGTCCGTTTACGGGCACCTGCTGCCGGGCTTCATGGCCGAGCGGCCGGCGGAGGCGCCGGAAGCGGAAGCAAGCGAAGACGGTGAGAGCGATGAGGAACTTGTCGCTGAAAACATCGGCTTGGTCACGGTTCACATCGGCGACAAAGAATGCGAGATCACCACGCTCAACAGCTTGACGGAGTCCGAGGGCGTTGGTTCCGCGCTGGTGGAAGCGGTGGAGAATTGGGCGCGGGAGGCCGGCATCGAGCGCTTGTGGCTGGTCACGACTAATGACAATTTAGCGGCGCTCAAGTTCTGGCAGAGGCGCGGTTACGAGCTGGTCACTGTGCATCGTAACGCGATTGCCGATGCCCGCCGTATCAAGCCTCAGATTCCCATCACGGGCTTAAACGGCATCACCATCCGCGACGAAATTGAGCTCGAGAAAAAGATCTAGCGCTGTCGCGCGCTTTGCCTATATGCAGGCAGCCTGCGGGCGTCAATCGCTGTCAGCGGGATCACCAGGCTTAGCGCGAAAATCTCGCCAGAAACTCTCAGCGATGACGATCAATACACCGCAGACGATGGCATGGTCGGCCAGATTCGATACGTTGGAAATCAAGTTGGGAATTTGATAGTGGATGAAGTCGACCACGTGGCCATGCTGCAGCCGGTCGAGCGCATTGCCGACGGCGCCGCCGATGACCAGGCCGATCGCAAAGGGCAGGAGCCGCCCGCCCGCCGGAACCTCGCGGAAATACCAGAGCAACCCTGCGATAATCAGAATTGCAATCACCAGGAAGGCATCGCCGGCCATGGGAAATATGCCGAATGCCGCGCCGGTGTTGCTGCTGCGGGTCAGCTGAAAAAATGGCGCCAGCGCCGGCACAGGCTGAATAGTCTCATAAACTTCCAAATTGTCGCGTATCCAATGTTTGCTGGCTTGATCGGCCAGCGCGGCCAAAGACAATGAGCCGCCCAAAATGAACCACTTGCGCATGATTCGCTCCATCAACAGCAGCGGAAGCTCGGCTCATTGTAGCAGAAATTGCGCGCGCGCTATCCAAATGACCGTCGTTCTATGACTATCGCCTCAGCCAGCCACGAGCCCTATCCGCCGGGTGATTTCGGCGAGTGGAGCCTGGGCGCGCAGAAGGCGCTGTACGCGGACCTTGCGGCGGACGCGGTTCGCGCTTGGGCTTTGCCGCTTGAAGCGCTCAACTGCTTGAGTTATAGCTCGAATGCCGTCTTCGCTGTAAGAACAACCACTGCCCGCTACGTATTGCGCCTGAGCTTGCCGGGCCGAATCAAGGCGTCCCGTTTGCGCTCGGAGTTGGAATGGCTGCGGCTGATACGACAGCGGACGGATTTGCTCGCGCCGGCTCCGGTAACGTTGAGCGTGGGCGGGGAAGAGCGGCTTTACGCCACGCTGCCGCATGAGAGGCTGCCGCCGCCGCACGACGTTTACTGCGTGCTGTTCGAACATATCGCCGGCCGGCACAAATCCGCGCGCGAGCTCAATGTGGCGGATTGTCGCCGCATCGGGCGCTACCTGGGCAGCTTGCATCAAGAGGCGCAATTTGAGCCGCCAGCCGGCTTTGATCGGCCGCGCCTGGATCACCAGGGTTTGTTTGGCGTCGAGTCTCCCTACGGATCCGCTGACGAAAGCAGCGCGCTAGCAGCTGGGCAAGGCGAGGTCTTTGCCCAAGTGGCGCAGCGCGTGGGCCAGGTCATGGCGCGGCTTGACGGCCAGCGCGACAACTTTGGCTTGATTCATGCCGACCTCTTGGCGAAGAATGCGCTCTTCGGGGGTGATTCTATCGCCGCGCTTGACTTTGAGTACAGCGGCTGGGGATACTTTCTTTATGACTTGGCGCCGCTGCTGTGGCAGTTGCGGGGCGAGCGCAGCGCGGACTATGACCAGTTGGAAGGCGCGCTCTTAGACGGCTATCTGTCGGCGCGCCTCGATGCAAATGTCGACCGAGAAGCGCTTGAGGTCTTCATCGCCGCTCGTCAGTTAGCGTCTTGCCGCTGGCTGCTGCAGAATTTGCATCATCCGCAATTGCGCGCTGCGGCGCCTGATTTGATTCGCCTGCGGACGGCTGAGCTGGCACAGTTTCTAGGCAGCGGCGTCTTGCGGCGCAGCTCGCCGACGCTGTGACTTCGCCGCGGAATTGGAGGTACTCATGCTGACGCGATACCGCGCCTTCCAACCTGACGCGTACAAGCTGTTTATGCTGATGACGGCGGTGCAGTCCATAGCGCTGACTTCCGTGTTCACCGTCAATCTGGTCTACCACGTGCGGCAGGTCGGCTTGAATCCGCTGCAACTGGTATTAGTTGGCACGACCCTCGAGTTGACCGCCTTTCTGATGGAGATACCGACTGGCGCCGTGGCCGATGTTTACAGCCGGCGCCTTTCGATAATTCTCGGTTTCCTGCTGCTGGGCATCGGCTTTCTGGTGGAGGGCAGCCTGCCGCTATTCGAGGCTTTGCTGGTTGCTCAGGTCATCATGGGTTTGGGCTATACTTTTCTCAGCGGCGCGACTTCGGCTTGGGTGGTCGACGAGATCGGGTCCGAGCGAGCCGGCGGCGCATTTCTGCGCGCATCCCAAGTGGCGCAAGTAACGAGTTTTCTGGCGATTTTCGTCAGCGTGGCTTTGGCCAGCATCAGCCTGCAAACCGCCATTATCGCTGGGGGTGTGCTGCTATTGCTGCTGGCGGCGCTGCTGGCGATTGTGATGCCGGAGCGCGGCTTTCAGCGGCGTCAATCGGAAGAGCGCGACACCTGGCCTGCGCTTTTTTCGACCTTGCGCGAAGGCCTCACGCTGATTCGCGCCAGCCGCATCCTGGTCCTGATTATGCTGGCGACCATCATTCACGGCGCTTTCAGCGAGGGCTTCGACAGGCTGTCCATCGCGCATATCCTCGAGAATTTCAGCTTGCCGCCGCTGGGTCCAATTAACGAGATCGCCTGGTTTGGCATCATCAGCGCGGTATCCATGCCACTCAGTCTGGGCGCGACCGAAATCTTGCGGCGTCGCCTCGATTTGTCCGACGGGCGCTTGGTGGCCAAGACGCTGATGCTGGTCTATGTTGTGATGATCGGCAGCGTACTGCTCTTCACACTGGGCGAAAACTTCGCGCTGATTCTGCTCGGGCTGTGGCTGACGCAGGCGGCGCGGCAGGTGCGCAACCCGCTGATGGAAGCCTGGATCAATCTGTATGTTGAGTCGGATGTGCGCGCGACGGTGCTGTCGATTCAAGGGCAGGCGGACGCCTTGGGGCAGATCGCGGGCGGGCCGGCGGTCGGCGCTATCGGGCTGGCGTCATCCGTGCGTACCGCCATATCCGTGTCGGGCCTGATGCTGCTGCCCATTCTGCTGGTGTTCCGGCGTACGCTGCGCGGGGATACGGGCGCCGATCGAAAGCGCGACTAATCTCGATTGCCGGGGGAAATGTATCCTTTTCGGTTGATACAGATCTATAGCATCAAGGACACCGAGAAATGCTAGGGCAATCGCATCAAATTATTTCAACACTTAGGCGCCAAGAACTCCGAGAACTATCCGAATATGCCAATAAAGGACGCAATATAACGGTGATTTTGCCAGATTTCATGGGCGAGCCAAGGCTCGCCCCTACAATTTGTTAGTTTGATTATAAATTCGTCATTTATGGATATTGATGCGATTGCCCAGCGAGAAATGCGAGAGCACCGAGAAACTTAATCGAGATATGCCATATGCTTTGTGAGCTTTGTGCCTTTGTGTCTTTGTGGTGAAATTGAATTGCAACCGAATGCGATACACTACCCTGCCGGGCCCGGCTTCGCAATGTGCCGCCTAACGCAGTAGAATGTCATTCATTATCAGTGTGCGACCGGGAGGCCCAATGAACACAGAAGCTATGCTGGCGGAATTACGGAATTTCGATACACCTTCCATTACCAATGTGGTGGCGACTTATCCGGATTCTCCGCTCTGCTTGGGCTTATACAACCCCTGGAGCGAGAATTGGTATACCGATCAGACGATTCGCTGTATGTATCCCGAGCTGGGGCGTCGCGTGGGTTACGCCGTGACTTGTGTTTACGGCTTGCCGGATCCGGAGTTTTCGCGCCTGAGCTTCATGGATGTGCTGGAAGCGATGGACGCGTCGCCGCGGCCGACGGTGCTGGTTATTCAGCAGAAGTTCCCGCCTGAGATCGCGGGCAAGGTTGGGTTAGCGGGCGGCAATATGGTCTCGGCGATGAAGGCTCTGGGCTGCGTCGGCTTGATATCCAATGGTCCCTCGCGCGATCTGGATGAGATCCGCGAAATGGACTTCCAGTACCTGCTGAGCGGCGTGACAGCGGGCCACGGCGCGATGGCGGTGCAGGCTGTTAATGTGCCGGTCTCGGTTGGCGGTATGGATGTGGCCCCAGGCGAGCTGATACACATGGACGAAAATGGCGCCTGCAAATTCCCGGCCGATCAGCTGCAAGCTGTGCTGGAGAATGTACGGGCGCTGCAAAAGGAAGAAGCCGCCCGTATGAGCGCGCTGCAAAACGCGAAGTCGGCCGCTGAACTGCGCGCGATATTTGGCGGGCACAGCTACGGCAACGGCGAGGATGAGTAATCGGGCGCGAACTCACTGAGCTTCAAAGAAATTGCTGAGGAGAATTCATGTGAAGGGCAAACGCGTACTCATCACTGGCGCGACCAACGGCATCGGCAAGCAAGCGGCGCTGGAATTGGCGACGATGGGCGCGGCCGTCACTATCGTGGGCCGTGGCGAAAGCAAGACGCGCCAGGTCAGCAACGACCTGACGACGCAGAGCGGCAACACAAACATCGATTTCCTGATCGCTGATCTGTCTTCTATGGCTGAAACGCGCCGCATCGCCCAAGAATATCTGGCGAAATATCAGCGCTTGGACGTCTTGCTGAATAATGCCGGCGCATCCTTTTCGACATTTCAAACTTCAGTCGATGGTTACGAGAAAACCTTTGCGCTGAATCACTTCAGCTACTATCTGCTCAGCAATCTGCTGCTCGATATCATCAAGCTGACGGCGCGTGATCACGGCGAGGCGCGCATCATAAATGTTGCATCAAGCGCGCACAAGGCCGCCGGGCCCGATGGCATAGGTCTGGACCAACTCAGCGACGGCGCCGGCTTCAGACCGTTTCGCGTCTATGGCGCCAGTAAGCTGGCGAATGTGCAATTCTCTTATGAGCTGGCGAGGCGCTTAGAAGGAACTAACGTGATGGTCAACGCGGCGCATCCCGGGCTGGTGAACACCGGCTTCGGCGACAATATGACCGGCTTTATGTTCTACTTCTTTAAGATGATGAAAACGATCATGGGCCGCACGCCAGAAAAAGGCGCGGAGACGCTGGTCTATCTGGCATCATCGGCGGAAGTCGCGGGCATCACGGGCAAGTATTGGCAGGACAAGACCCAGGCGCAGTCAAGCGATATTTCATACGATCGCGAGCAGCAGTCTAAATTGTGGGGCTTCAGCGCTGCGGCTACCGGCGTGGGTTAGCAGCTTATCAAGCAAGGACGGCAGGCAGCCTGAATCCGTTGTCCGATTCCACCAAGTCCAACACCGCTACTTTGCGTCAAGACTATCCTGCCGATGATTCGAGGGGGGTAGAAATTGTGGCGGACTGATTTTGTTCTTACTTGCATTTACTACTGAGCTTCAAAGAAATTGCTGAGGAGAAATCATGTGAAGGGCAAACGCGTACTCATCACTGGCGCGACCAACGGCATCGGCAAGCAAGCGGCGCTGGAACTGGCGACGATGGGCGCGGCCGTCACAATCGTAGGCCGTGACGAAAGCAAGACGCGCCAGGTCAGCAGCGACTTGACGACGCAGAGCGGCAACACAAACATCGATTTCCTGATCGCTGATCTGTCCTCTATGGCTGAAACGCGCCGCATCGCCCAGGAATATCTGGCGAAATATCAGCGGCTGGACGTCTTGCTGAACAATGCCGGCGCGATGTTTTCTCGCTTTCAAACGTCAGCCGATGGCTACGAAATGACCTTCGCGCTGAATCACTTCAGCTACTATCTGCTCACTGTGCTTCTCCTCAATAACATCAAGGCGACGGCGCAGGAGCACGGCGATGCAAGAATCATCAACGTCTCGTCCGGCGCGCATAAGAGCGGCGCCCTGAAGCAGGGGCTGTGGCTGGATGATCTGCGCAGCGAAGCGGGCTTTCGCGGCATGGGCGGTTTCGCCAATTATGGCGCCAGCAAGCTTGCCAACATTCTCTTCACCTATGAATTGGCGCGGCGACTGGAGGTTGCTGGCGTGACCGTCAACGCGCTGCACCCCGGTTTCGTCAATACGGGTTTCGGCCACAACATGAGCGGAGCCCTGGGCGGCTTTATCAAAGGGTCGCAGCGGCTCTTTGCGCGCTCGCCGCGGAAAGGGGCGGAAACGCTGGTCTATCTGGCGTCATCGGCGGAGGTCGCGGGCATCACGGGCAAATACTGGCTGGACATGAAGCAGGCGCGGTCAAGCGATATTTCTTACGATCGCGAGCAGCAGTCTAAATTGTGGGACTTCAGCGCCGCAGCTACCGGCGTGGGTTAACGCAGGTCGCTGGGCAGGGCAAAGCCGGCGTCCGCCTCGTCAAAGGCATACACGCCAACTACTGCATCAAGGTTCAAGGGTCCGTAGAGGTGGGGAAAAGTTGCTTCGCCTAATGTCGCGGCTGCTGACGCGGGCTGCGGATGCGCCGGCGCTTCCCAGCGCAGTTCCGCTTTCAGTTTGTCTTCGTCGATGGATATCAGCAGCAGAAGGTCGGTTTCGCCGCGGTAAAAGTCATCCGCGACGGACAAGATTTGCTCCAGCCGCGAACAGTGTATGAAGCCTTCGGCGGCCAACGATGGCGGGCTGTAACTCCCGCGCATATTAGCCTTCAGCCAGGCTCCGCGTGTGCTGATGTGATAGATCATTCCAGCGCCTGCTGCAGGTCGGCAATCAGATCGGCCGGATGCTCTAGCCCAATGGATACGCGCAGCAGATTGGCCGGTGTGCTTGTGCCTTCTTCGATGGATTCACGATGTTCGATCAAGCTGTGCGTGCCGCCGAAGCTGGTCGCGCTGGTGAAGAGCTCCAGCCGGTTGACCAGATCGATGGCCGCTTGCCGCCCGCCTTTTACAAGAATGGACATCAGGCCGCTGCCGACGCTCATCTGGCGCAGCGCCAGGTCAACCTGCGGATGGCTGGGATGGTGGGGGTATAGGACGCGCTCGATTTTGGGATGCTCGGCCAGGAAGCAGGCGACTTGCAGGGCGTTCTCGCTGTGGGCGCGCACGCGGTAGGCGAGGCTCTGCAGGCCGCGCGCCGCCAGCCAGCAATTCATAGGCGATAAAACGCCGCCGCCGATGCGCACCAGACGCATGACGCGCTCAGCCAGCTCGTCTTCACTTGCGAAAACGATAGCGCCGCCCAAAACGTCATGATGGCCGGCGATGTACTTGGTCAAAGACATGACCACGATATCGGCGCCTAGCGCGATGGGGCTCTGCGCGACCGGCGTGGCGACCGTATTATCGACCAGCAGCAAGGCGCCCGATTCATGCGCGATGTCGGCGATGGCAGCGATGTCCGCCAGGCGAATCAGCGGATTGGTGGGCGACTCGAGGATGACCAGTTTGGTATCAAGCCGCATCGCCGCGCGGACTGCCCTCAAGTCGCTCATGTCGACGTAAGTCGTTTCCAAGCCCCAGGGCGCGAAAAACTCGTTGAGCTGGACGCGAATGCCGAAGTACATATCGTCGCTGGAAACGATATGATCGCCCGGCCGCAGCGCCTGGAATAGCGTCAGCATGGCCGCCGAGCCGCTTGTGACAGCATGGGCCGCGGCGCCACCCTCAAGCTGCGCCAGAGTTGCCTCCAGCGCGGCGCGGTTAGGGTTCTGCCAGCGGGTGTAGATCAACTGGTCGGGACTGTGGTCTTCGCCGGTCGTCTCGTATTCAAAGGTGGTGCTGAGCACGATGGGCGGCACGATCGCGCCGCTGGCTGGGTCGGTATTGGCATTGTGAACCGCTAAAGTTTCCGGTCGTAAGCTCATGGCGGCTCCTGTTCGCTACATTAAATTGTCGCCAATCATAGCGGCTGGGCCGCGCCCCTGCCAAGCGCGGGTGAGAACTGCTTCAGAATTGAGCGCGATTCTGCGATATCAGTGTAAACTTCCAGAGTAAGCCGGTTCAATACACGGTAACAATTGGCTGACGCGATGCGGATGCGGGGAGGTGGGCCCATGCCGGACATGCTTGTCAAACTTTACGATATTCCCGAGTTGGCGCCTGTGCTGGCGCGCCAGCGTGATCTGGGCATCACCATCAGGCGCGGCATGCCGCCAGAGAAATTCCTGGCGCTGGAGTGGATTGGTCAGCACTTTAGCCAGTATTGGGTTTCCGAAGCCGATGTGGCTTTCGCAGCCCAGCCGCCTACGATTTACCTGGCGCATCGCGGCGAGCAGCTGCTTGGTTTCGCCTGCTACGATACGTCACGCAAGAATTTCTTTGGGCCCACTGGCGTGGACGAGGCGGAACGGGGCCAAGGCATCGGCACGGCGCTGCTGCTGGCGGCTCTGCATGCCATGCGCGAGGCCGGCTATATGTACGGCATCATTGGCTGGGCGGGGCCCGTCGGCTACTACGAGAAGACGGTGGGCGCTGTCGTGATTCCGGATTCGGAGCCGCCGGGCAGCTACCGCGGCATGTTGGGCACGCATAGCATCTTCACGGAAGGCGCGTCGGCTGAATCCTACTTGGACGCGCATTAAGCTAGGTGGACTTCAAGCGCAGCCTCGCCAGATAAACGACCGCGTTGACGAGTTCGGTCAAGCCGCGTCCTTTGCCCATCGAGATGTCCTTGCCGAAGAACGTGAAGACGACTTCGCCGTTGATGGCCGCCACCTGCTGCAAAGGCGCGCCACTGCATGCCCGGGCCAGGATGGCGCTCATGGCCATCGCGGACAAACCTTGGGGATTCAGCACGTCGAAATAATAGTCGAGCGTGCCGTCTTCGCGGTCAAGCGCCCAGACAAAAGCCTCGGATTCACAGCCGATGACGCGCTGCGCTTCGTCGTAGGGTTTGCTGGCGACTGATTCTGGCACCGGCTCAAATTCGTCGGCGATCGAAATCAGAAAATCGACGCGCTCTTCCCGCGAAGTTACAAAGCCGAAATCGTCCAGGTATTCCTGCAATATGGGCGGGTAATCTGCCACGGCTGTCTCTCGTGATGGTGGGCTTCGGGGGGGGGGAAGAGGCGCGCTCTTCCCCGTATTGGCGTATGGATTATTTCTCGATGGGCAAACCGACGCTATTGCCCCATTCGGTCCAGGAGCCGTCGTAATTGCGCACATCAGCGAAACCCAACAAGTTGCTCAAGACGAACCAGGTATGGCTGCTGCGCTCGCCGATGCGGCAGTAGGCGATAGTGGGATCGGCGGGATTCAGGCCGATCTCGTCGAGGTAGATGCCGCGCAATTCGGACGCGTTCTTGAAGGTGCCGTCTTCATTGGCCGCGCGCGACCAGGGTACGCTGCTGGCGCCGGGGATATGGCCGCCGCGCACAGCGCCTTCTTGCGGATACCCTTCCATGTGCAGTTTCTCGCCGCTGAATTCGCCTGGGCTGCGCACATCGACCAACTGACCGTTGCTCTGCGTATGCTGCAAGACGCCATCGCGGAAGGCGCGGATGCGGCTGTCGTCTCGCTCCGGCGCGCTGTAACTGGTCGGGCTGATGCTGGGCTTCTCTCGCGTGAGCTCGCGGCCCTCCTCAGCCCACTTGAGCCGCCCGCCATCCATGATTACCGCGTTGGTGTGGTTGAAGAGCTCGAATACCCACAGGGCGTAAGTCGCCCACCAATTGCTCTTGTCGCCATAGAACACTACCGTCGTATCCGGCGTAATGCCGATGCGGCCAGCCAGCGCTTCAAAGCTGGCTTTACCGAGGTAGTCGCGGCTCAGCGGGTCGTTCAGGTCCTTGACCCAGTCGACTTCGGCCGCGCCGGGGATGTGCCCGCTGGGATAGAGCAAGGGATCTTCGTTCGACTCGACAATGCGGACCTTGTCGTCATTCAAATGGGCGGCGACCCACTCGGTGGATACGAGTTTGTCAGCATTTGAGTACCCTCGGCTGCCTATATCACTCATCTTGATGCTCCTTCTAGGCTAATCTTGCTCGGTATGGCGTGGGGCTATTCGCGCCGCATAGGCAAACAAAAAAGCCAACCACTGCGGGCTGACTTGTCGGTGGCGAACAACCATGTTGCCGGCAAACCTAACACACCCGCTTAACAGTCGGCTTCCGTACAACAACACTGCATAGGCGTGAAAACCACGTTCGATTCGCTCATGCGCCTACCATAGCATAGGCATCGCAAGAATTCAAGCTGGGAGGCCAAGTCTATCAGAGAAATCGCTTAAAATAATTTCACCACAGAGGCACAGAGGCACAGAGTTTTGGTTTGTTCGGGGCAGAACCCCTCTAAAATCGACAGTCAAAAGGTTAAAATGCTTATCACAGGGTTCAAAATTGATGTGCAATTTCACAATATTTCAATATGTCAGATTTTTCTCTGTGCTCTCTGTGCTCTCTGTGGTTAGATTTAAGTTCGTATTAGGTTCATATTTCTTGGAATCGTTTTGATGCGATTGCACTGCCAAGTCTTTCACGCTTCTAACAGGAAGGGCGGCAGGTCAAGCGAGGCGGTCAAGTCGTCGAAGCAGAGTTGACACTGCGTCAGCTTCAGCGAGATATAGACGCCCCGCGGCAGGCTGAAGTGGAACTTGCCGCGGGCAATGCTGCCGATCACCGCTTTGCGCACAGCCACGACGTATACGCCGGCGTCGTCTTGGTCGGTGGTCAGCTGCCACCCGAAGCCCGCCCGTAATTCGACCTTGGCCAGAATCTGCGGCTGATCATGCCAGGCAAGCCGGATGTCTGACTGTTCGGCTTGCAAGAAAAGCGTGCTTGGCGTCGTCACATCCCAATGCAAGTGCTGTGTCTCTACCGCCAAATCGCGCGCTGAATTGAGCAACTGCGCGGCTTTCCAGAAATTGCCCAAGTGTCGCATTACAACTCTTCAAGCTGCGCGGCAACCCAACGCTCATAGGCTGCGCGAAGCTGCCCGGTGATGATGCCTGGCGAGCCGCCGCCAATGGCAATGCCATCGATTTCCACGACCGGGATGATGCCGCGGCTGCTGCTGGTCAGGAAGGCTTCGCTGAATCGCGCAATGTTGGCGCGCAGTGGCGCTTCCAGCCGAGACGGAATGATCGACGCGCGGATTTCCAGGACGATTCGCCTTGATATGCCCGGCAGAATCCCAGCGCCCGCCGTGCGCAGTTCGCCGTCTTCAATAGCGTAGAAATTGCTGGACAGCCCCTCGAGAATGCCGCCCTCGGCATCCACGATGAAGGTCTCGTAGATATGAGGCGGGCGTGCCGCTGCCAGTCTTTTGCGGATATGCATCCACTCGCTGGCTTTCGCAGCGGGATTCAGGCGCGCGACTTCGGCTGATGTATTGCAGCGCGCGCCATTCGATAGTACATTTAGCGTCGGCGGCTGAAAGGGTTCAATGGACAGCAGCATCTCGCCGGGACGGTCACGGGGCGCGGAAATTCGAAAGCGCGCATCGCAGTAGCCGGAGTCCTCGATAATCCGCCGCAGCGCCTGTCTCAGCCGCTGTTGATCGCAGCGCAAGGCGAAACCCTCGCGGCGGGCGGAGTCTTCCAGCCGGTCCAGATGGGCGTCAAGCAACAGCGTCCGCGTACGCTGATAGGTGTTGCTTACGGTATAAACACCGTTGGCAGGCTCGTAGCTGGCCGCCTCATCCAGTGACGCCGCCTTATAATCGACATCAACCAGACCGGCCGCGGTCAGTCGCTTAACGATGGCGGGCATGCTGGTTTAGCGCTGCAGCCATTGTTCGCGGAATAGCGTCCAGTCGGCTTCGCTAAGCTGCTCGTCGGAAAATATGGCGATGCCGGTGAGGAGCGCGCGCTGCTCTTCGTCGAGCCGGCGCAAGCCCTCGTGAACCCCGTCGATAGCCCCAGCCATAGTCTCAATTTCCGGGTTGTGCGCGCTGCTGGCGCCGCCGTAGTTGGGGATGCTCACCAAGATATCGGTGTTGGCTTCCAGCAGGTTCACATAAGATTCGACATGGTAGGCGACCCAGTTGACGTAATCCAAACGTTCCTGCCGGTAACTCTGGTACATCAGCAGCACGACTTCGTCCGCTAAGACCATGACGCGCTGTTTGAAGTTTGGCGACCACATCGTGCCGGGGGCAATCGACGGGATAGCCTGCAAACGGCTATCGTTCGGCGTCAAATCGGCGGTAGCCGCGACGGCGATGGTATGCTCGCTGCCGACCGCGGAGCGAACGCGTCGGATCAGGCGAATAAAATCGTCGTTGCCGGCGAACATTGGTTTGACATCCAGCAGTACGCCGTCAAAGCCCAATTGTTCCACCAGCAGTTGCGAGAAATCAGCGATGTTCTGGTGCAAATTGGTATCATCCAGCCGGTAACCGTCAACATTGTCGAGATGTGTCCAGATCTCAATCCAGGCGAGCAGAGCCAAATCCTCGTTCTTGCTCTTGAAGGCTTCGACGAATTGAGCCACGGTTATCCGCGAGTTCATGAAGCCGTCCGTCCCTTGCGGACCGCCAGACCAGCGATTGTCGATGCCCAGCGAGCTGACATAGACATAAGCCTTGCCGATTTGGTTCGCTGCCAAGCGATCGGCAACCGCAGTCTTTTGTTCGTCGCTGATATCGCCGTATACCCAGGCGCGATCCAGCCAAATCGCATTATTCCATGGCAGCGCCGCGCCTTCACGTGTAAGAATTACCCCGAAGGCCAAGCCCGCGATGATTACGAGGCCGGCTATAGAGCCGACCCTTAGCCGATTACGCGGCGCAAACAGGGCTGACAGGCGCAGCGCGCGCTGCTGGCCTAAATGACCGCTGCCGCTTCGGCTGGCAGAACGACCGCCCGACCTCTTGAAGAGTTTCGAGAGCTGTTTCGCGATGGAGTCAAGCACACTTGGGATAGCGCGCCCGGATGACGCATTCTCAGAGGCTGGTTCGCGCTTTATAGACATGGCAGCAACCGAAAGCTTATTTTACATTTGCATGCCTGTGATTGTAGCACAATTCAGACTTCCTGCGTTTTCGTGATAAACGTAACATTATTGCGGGTGGAATCCGGCGCTTAACTTGTCCATCAGCGGCGGCGCAAGAATGAAGGCGCCGACTAGCAATGCCGCGACCGAGGCGACCAAGACGGCGCCAGCGGCGACATCTTTGGCGACCTTCGCCATCGGGTGGAAACTTGGCGAGGCAATATCAGCAGCGGCTTCAATCGCCGCGTTGATAAATTCGGCGACCCAAACCAGCGCCACAGCCAAGACCAAGACGGCCCAGCGCAAGGCGTCGATGCCAGCCCAGTAGCCGGCGAGAATGACGGCGGCGGTGGCGGCGCCCATGATGCGCGTGTTCTTCTGGAAGCGCAACATATAGACGATGCCGGCCCAGGCGTAAACGAAGCTGCGCCAACGCGACCGGCTGCTGGACCAGCTGAACTCGGCTGGATTGGTATTCGCGGTCTTATGCAGCCGGCGCTGCAGCTCCTCATCCATCGCCGGCCGCCGCATAATTCTGGACCAGCGCCGGGCTGATGCCGAGTGATTCCAGGGTCGCCGCCTGCAGGACCCACATGCGCTCCCGCGACGCGGCGCATTCATGGTCATGTCCCAGCAGGTGCAGCGTGCCGTGAACTACCAACAGGCAGAGTGTATCGCCGAGGCAGCAGCCGCGCGCATCACACTGCGCCGCCACATAATCGTAGGCGATGACGATATCGCCAAGATAGCCGCCGGCAGTGTCTATCGCAGCGGGCAAGGGCGCGGCCGCGAAGGAAAGTACATCGGTGGCGGCGTCAACTTGCCGATGTTGGCGATTGTACGCGCGCAGGGCATCGGCATCGGTGACGACGATGCTTATTGAGACGCGGCGGCGCTCGTCTGTCTGCTCAAGGGCGGCCAGTGCCGCTTGTGTTAAGCGGGCTTTTTCAAGGGGACGATTGTGCGGGTTACACAGCTGAATGTTGGCGCTCACGCTGGCTCATCCACATCGTCGGCATTTGAGGCGGGTTGCTTGATCGATTTGTTGCCATTGCGCTTGGGCAGGAAGGGCACATCAGCCAGCGGCTCTTCTTCTTCCATCACCGTTGACGCGCCAGGCTCGTTCAGCGTCTTGTCAAGGCGTGGGGCGGGCTGGTCTGGCGCGCGCTCGGGCTTGCTGGTCCGATCCGGCGCAGTCGCCTTTGGCGTGGCTTTCGTCGTGGATACGCGCGCTTTACGCGGCTTGTCGGCGGAAACACTCGCAGCGACGATGGCGGGCTCGCCTTTGTTAGGTGAATCGGCAGCGGCGCGCTCTGCCTCCCGCTGCGGTGGTAACTGTACCGCTTTGGCGTAATCGATGCGCGGGTGGAACAAGCCGCGGAAAATATCTATAAATGTTTCTTCGATTTTACGTAATTCGTTAAGCGTCAAATTGGAATCGTCCAACTGCCCGTTGTTGCGTTTGCCTTCGATAATGCCGTGGACCAGATCCGTGATTTCTTCGTTGGTCTGCGGTTTGACAGCGCGCGAGGCCGATTCACAGCTGTCCGCCATCATGACGATGGCTGTCTCGCGGCTTTGCGGTATCGGGCCCGGGTAGCTGAAATCGGCGATATCGATATTTCGCTTGTCGCCGGCGGCGGCCAGCGCGCGCTGGTAGAAGACGTAAACTTGGGTCGTGCCGTGATGCTCGCGGATGAATTCGCGGATTCTGTGGGGCAAGTTGTGTCGTTTGGCGATTTGATCGCCTTCAATCGTATGGTTGATGATGATATCGGCGCTGCGGTAAGGATCGTCAAGCGCGTCGTGCGGGTTTGAGATATGCTGCTGATTCTCCGTGAAAAAGAAGGGATTGCTCATTTTGCCGATATCGTGATAGAGCGAGGCCACGTGCGTAATTTGCGTGTTTGCGCCGATTGCCTGCGCAGCTTGTTCCGCCAGGTTGGCCACCTGCAGCGAGTGCTGGTAGGTGCCCGGCGCCTCGCGCAATAGGCGCTGCAGCAGTGGTTTGCTGGGTTGGCTTAGATCCATCAGCTTAAATGGCGTGGCCAAATTGAAGAGTACTGTCAGCGCGTACATCACGCCGAATGCCGTGGTTGGCACGATGAGAACACCGCTGAAAAGGGCTTGCAGCATATTGGCGCCATCGTTGGGTCCGAAGCCGATTTGCAGCGCGAAAATTGCCACAATCGCCGCGTTGGCCAAGCCAACAAATAGGCCCGCCAGGAAATAGTTGTTCAAGCGGCCGGCATGGCGCAGCGTAAGAATGGCGCCGATATTGCCAGCGGCGATCAGGCTGGCGATCTCCAGTGACGGGCTGCGGCTGAGCAAACTGCTGAGGAAGGCGAAGCCGATAGCGGCGATGATGGCCAGGTTGGGTGTGCTGATGGCGACGTAGACAATGCCCAGCGCAGCCGCCGGCATCAGGTAGATGTTGGCGTTGCCGAAGGCGCGCATGGCCGCCAGCGCCACCAAAAACAGCACGGCGATCAAAAGTAAATCGGAACTGTCCGACCTGAGCAAGTGCGCCTCGAAGCGGCTGATATACAGAGCCAGCCAGGCAGCTGCCAGGCTGCTTGCCAGCAGCGCGCGCAGGATCCGCGGGGCGCGATTGCTCGTTTGCGCCAGCAAGCCCAACTCTTGCAGCGCCTCGAACGACAAGGCGTCGATGCGTTGCCCGGCCGGCGCGACGATTTGACCGGCGATGAATTGCCGCTGTTGATCCTCGACATTGGCCAAAGCCGCCGCCTGATTGATGGCGGTCTGGTCCGGATTCGCAAAGGTGTTGGCGCGGATTAAGTCCGAGGTGATTTCTGTCACGATCCGGCTCTGTTGCTCGGCCAAGCGCAGGCTCACTTGATTGGGCAGCTGGGCGCGCGCCCGTTCGAGGTCGGCAGCGCGGATCTCAGCGCTCATCACCCGTTCCAAGACCAGAACAATTTCGTTGCGCACCTGCAGCCAGCTATCGTCGGGCAGCTGCAGAATGGCGCTGACCGAGTCTTCGCTTTCGGCCAGCTGCAATGATGATATGGCTTTGATGTCGGCGATCTGTTGATCCAGCGAGGCGTAGCTATCGGCGCGAACGTTGTCGATGTATGCCAGGATCTGCTCGGTAAGATCACGCTGTTGCCGCGCGACGCCGGGGTCGGCCGGGCTAAATACGGTCGGCACTTGCGCAAGCACATTAGTCCGCTCTTGCTCAGTGAGAATGGCGCTGATGAACGAGCCTTCTTCGCGAGTGATGATATCTTCGGTGGGCACGCGCCCGATGCCCAGGTTGGCGGTGCTGTTGAAGCGCAGAAAGATGTCATCGAAGGCGACGATGAAGGTGCAGCAGAGCGCAAAAGCCACCCCCGCCGCCAGCATCAAGAGGAAATGCGCCGCAGTCTCCGTCCGTTGAGGATTGATGTTGAATCGGTCTTCGAGTAAATCGGCGACGTGAATCAACACGGGTCTAACTCAAGATCTCTTTGACAAGCGCGCTAACAGCCCGGCCATCGGCCAGCCCTTGAACCCGGGGCATGACGGCTTTCATCACCTTGCCCATGTCTTTCATTGTGCTGGCGCCGGCTTCACTTATGGCTTGCTGTACTATGGGGCGCAATTCTTCGGCGCTGAGCTGGCGCGGCAAGAATTCCTCGGTTACCGACAGCTCGAATTTCTCGTTCGCGGCGTCTTGCGCGCGCCCGGCGCTTTCCAGCTCGGCGATGGTCTCGCGCCGTTTCTTTGCCTCTTTGCGCAAGATTTCCAGGACGCCGTCATCGTCCAGCGTAGTTTGACTGTCGATCTCAGTCTGTTTGATGGCGCTTTGCAGCAGGCGAATGGCGTTGCGGCGCTCACGGTCTTTTGCCCGCATCGCGTCTTTCAGCGCATTCTGCAACGCTTGCTTCAAGTCTGGCATGCTGTCTCTTCAGTCCAGTTCAGTCTTTGACCGCGTCGGCTGCCGCTAATTCTTGGCGTCAGGGGAAATCGGGCGCCGATAACACTTCTTTCACTTTACCATGAATTACGCCCTTATTGTACGACTCCAGGCGAGTATCAGTGATGACATTGCTCAGATCCCGCGGATGAACGGCGCGGATACGCAGGTAATTGTCGGTGTAGCCGCAATTGACGAAGCCCTCGGGCGTGGCGCCGCTGACTTGCTCCCATAGCACCGCTTGTCTCGTGCCCAGAAGCTGCTCGGCGAAGCGGCGCTCAAGCGTCTCTGACAGCGCGAGCAATTTGCTGCTGCGCGCTTTTTTTGTCGCCGTGCTGATTTGCTGGCGCATGCGGCTGGCCGGCGTACCAGGGCGGCTGCTATAGCGGAATACGTGCAGGCCGCCGAATGCCATCTCGCGGATGAAGCGCTCCGATTTGGCGAACTCGTCGTCGCTCTCGCCGGGGAAACCCACGATGACATCCGATGTAATGCGCAGGCCGGGGATGCTGGCGCGGGCCGCTTGCACGAGGGCGCGGAAGTCCTTCTGGCTGGTGTGGCGGCGCATCCGCTTGAGCGTGGCGTCGCAACCGCTTTGCAGCGGCAAATGCAGGTGGCGGCACAAGCGTGGATCCTCCCACAAGTCAAAGAAAGCGGGCGCCAGGTCCCAAGGCTCCAGCGACGAAAGCCGAAGCCGCGGCAGGGAGCTTTCGCGCAGCAGCGTCTCTACCAGGTTGCGCAGTCCCTGTCGCTCGCCGCGGTCCTGGCCGTAGCTGCCCAGATGTACGCCGGTCAGCACCGCTTCTTGAAAACCGCAGTCTTCCAGGTAGTTGACCTCGCGCGTGATGTCTTCCAGCGAGCGGCTCCGTCCCTTGCCGCGGGCGATGGTGGTGACGCAGAAGGTGCAGGCATTGTCGCAGCCGTCCTGCGCTTTGACGAAGGCGCGCGTCCGGCCGAGGCTGCCCGGCAGCGCGTTCCGTTCGATGGGCTCGCTGTCGAATTCGTCGATAAACTCGCCGGTGATCTGTGACACCAGTTGAGCCTTATCGCCGTTGTCGACCACGCGCCGCACACCGGGCAAGGTCGCGATGTCGCCGGGCGCAATCTGCGCGTAGCAGCCGGTGACAGTCGTCTCGGCACGCGGGTTAGCGCGGTGAAAGTCGCGCGCGAACTTGCGGCTGGTTTTAGCGGCTTCTTGCGTAACCGCGCAGGTATTGAGTACAAAATGGTCGGCATCTTCAGGCTTGGCGACAATCTCGTGGCCCAAGGCGCTGAATTGCCGCGCCATGGTTTCGATCTCGCTCTGGTTGAGCCGGCAGCCGACCATCTTTAGGTGCACTTTCACAGGCGCGCTTCCTTCCCGTCATCTGCGGAGGGGCTGAACACGATCATATTATCGAAGCGTACCACAAGGCCACCGCCTGATGCTGTCGACTGCGCGATGAGCCCCAGCCGGCCCGCGGCGCCGGACTCGGCCAGGTAGCTGTCTTGCATGCTGCCGGCCACGCATTCGCCCGCGGCAAAGGTGCTAGCCGCCCCGGCAGCATCGGGCAGGCAGAGCGCGTGCGGGGCGCCGTTCACGCTGAATTGATAACGCGGCCCCTCAGCGATGACGCGGATCGTATTCTCTGCGCCTAGCCCCTGGCGGATATCAGAGGAAGGGATCCAGGCGCTCAACAGCTTGCTGTGGCCCGCTTTCGTCTGCCACAAGGAGTAGTAGCCGTCGCTGCTGATGAGGAAGGCGTAGTATTCGGTCGAGCGCTTCAGGTCCAAGCCCTGGCGGATGCCCGCGCCCGCCAGCGGCAGCAGGTCTTCCAAGCCGCAGAGCAGCACGGCGGGCAGGTCGCAGTCGGCCTGCTCGTCATTACGGATGTGGAAGACGAGGCCGAAGGCATTGTCCTGCGGGCCTGCGCTGGCCACCGCCTTTACGCTGACATCGAAGTCGGCGAATGGCGGGCGGGCGGCGGACCAGGCAGCTGTCTGCGGCGCGCTGACCGCTAGTTCAAGTTGGTCATCGGCGATCCTGGCGCTCTGCTGGCCCTCGTATAAATCCCATTCGTCGGCGAAACCGGAAAAACTGGCGACATAGAGCAGCTCCCCGGCGCTGCCGCTTAACACGTCACTGCGCCCCGTCAGCGCGCTGTACACCAGATTGGCGGCGATAAGCGCAGCCGCGAGGCAAAGGCACAACGCAGCAACACGCAAATTGGTAAGACGCTTGTGACTGCTGGCGTTTGAGTGGCTGTTCGCTTCTGACACGGTATCAGCCGGGGCACATCGGACGGCGTGTCGCGATTTTAGCACAGGGCGGCGGCATGGCACTAGACGCGAATACGCCCTTGTCTTTGGCAGCTCATACCGGCGCCGTCTGAAATCGGCACGGGCGGCGGCCGTAGAGCTGAGTACCACAGAAATGAGTGCGTCGATCCAGCCATCGACTAATCTCTGTGCCCTCTGTGTCAAAGTAAAGCCAATAAAGTAATGTAAATTTCACCAGAGCAACAATCTGTAGGGGCGACATACCATGTCGCCCGAATCCACAAATTACAGCGGCAGCGGGCGACCAAATTGGTCGCCCCTACAAATCTAGCTTTTTCGCATGACTAACTTGGTTTTACTTCTGTGAATCTGTGGTGAATCCCCGGTATGGACTGCGCGCTACATTTTGCTTTCCTGAAATTCAGCAGTTTCGGTGGCGACTACTAACTTGACAGCGGCGCGCATCGCTGATAATGTATGCGGCGAAATGGCGAAGCAAACGATCACTACCACTACGATGACGATGACTACGATGCGCATAGAGGCGCAACGCGGAGGTTTCCATTTGTTGTAGGGGCGAAGAAGCGGACAGCAAACGGGCGTGTGGAAACCTTCCACGCGCCCTTTTTATTTCTGCAGCGACCGACGAGAAAGGGTGGGGGCATGGCGCGGAGAACGATGAAATTCGGTGGAACGTCTGTGGGCTCGGCGGAGGCGATCAAGCAGGTGGTCGCGATTGTCCGTGATTTCCTTGCCGATGATGACGAGCTGGCGGTGGTTGTTTCAGCCATGTCTGGCGTGACCGACTTGCTGCTGGAGTCGGCGCGAGCGGCCGCCGCTGGCGACAGGCAGAAATACATGTCCATCAATGACGCTGTCCGCCGCAAGCATCAGGCCGTCATCGACGCGCTGATTGCCTCGGGGGCGGCGCGCGCTGCTATCGAGGCGGAAGTGGACGAGCTGCTGCGGCAACACCTCGAGCTTTGCGAAGCGGTGCGCGTATTAGGAGAAGCCACGCCGCGCATATCTGATACGCTGGTTTCATTTGGCGAGCGGCTCAGCAGCCGGGTCATCACTGCCGTCATGCAAGGTGAGGGGCTGCCGGTCCAGCAGTTCGACAGCAACCACTTGATCGTAACCGATAATCAATTTCAGGATGCCGACCCGCTTTGGGAAGAGACCGAGGCGCGCATCGCCAAGAGCCTGCTGCCGCAGATGGAAGCTGGCATTACGCCGATCATCACCGGCTTCTTCGGCGCGACGCCGGACGGCACCATCACGACACTGGGGCGCGGCGGCAGCGACTTCATCGCCGCGATTATCGCCGCGTATCTGGACAGCGACGAGTTGGTCGTCTGGACCGATGTCGATGGCGTCATGACCACCGACCCGCGCCTGGACGCCCGGGCGCGCGTGCTGCCCTATGTGTCGTATCAGGAGATCGGCGAGCTGGCTTTTTATGGCGCCAAGGTGCTGCATCCCAAGACGGTGCAGCCCATCATCAGCCGCGATATTCCGCTGCGCGTCCGCAATACCTTCAATCCGAGCCACAGCGGCACTGTCGTCGGCGCCAAGACGCAGCCCAGCGAGACGGTCATCAAAGCGATTACCGGCATCCGCGATGTCTCCATGCTGACGGTCAGCGGCCGGGGCATGTTAGGCGTGCCGGGCATCGCGGGCCGCACCTTCCTGGCATCCGCCAATGCCGGCGCCAGCATCTTGATGATCTCGCAGTCGTCATCCGAGCAGAGCTTCTGCTTCACAGTGGTGGACGAGCTGGCGCGGGATGTCAAAGCGGCGGTTGAAAGCGAGCTGCAGCGCGAGATTCAGCACAACAATATTGACAGCGTCGACGTGCTCAGCGACATCGTCATCATCACGGTGGTCGGCTCCGGCATGCGTGGCACGCCGGGCGTGGCTGGGCGGGTCTTTTCGCTATTGGGGCAGAAGCGCATTAATGTGCTGGCGATCGCGCAGGGTTCATCCGAGTGCAGCATTTCCTTCATCATTGAGCAGCGTGATTTGGAGCGGGCTGTGGCCGAGTTGCATACCTTGGCGTTGGAAACGGTGGAGAATGACAGCAGCAACGGCGTCGGCAGCCCCTATTAGGCGCGCGCATCAGTCGGCGATCAGCGCTTGCAAAATCGCTTCCCAGTGCGAGAAGAGGATCAGATGGCCCGCCTGCGGGTCGCTGTGCGCGCTGGCGTTCGGGATCATTGCCGCCATGCGCTCGCTCACAACTGGTGAACAGAACAGATCGGTTTCGCCCCACCAAACATCGACCGGTACTTCGATCGATTGCAGGTGATAGCCCCAGGGGCGCGTCAGCGATAAGACCTCATCGACCAGGAAGTCGCTGCCGGCCCGGCGTATCTGCTCCCACATTTCCTGGCGGCGGTTGAACAGGTCCAGGTTGCTCAGTACGTCCTGATCAGCCCGCGAGAAGGAACTGCCAAGTTCGCGAATGTACTGATCCGAATTGCGCTGCCCATCGAACCAGAAGAAGCCGCGCATCAGCAGCCGGAAGAAGGCTTCGTTGCCGCTGGCAAGCTGAAACAGCCGGCCGTAAAAGGCGTGCAAGGCGTGGAATCCCTGCTCGTGGTCGAGCGGCGGCAGGCAGCTGACAACCGCGCAGCGCCGCGCAATCTGCGGAAAGCGATAGGCGCAGGCCAGGGCGTAAGGTCCGCCGGCTGAATATCCCAACAGGGCAAAGCGATCCAGCTTCAGCGCTTTGCTCAGCAGCATGACATCGTCGACGACGTCCATGATGCCGAAGCCCGGCTTGCGCGTCGACATGCCAAATCCGGGCCGGTCTACGCCGATAAGCCGCAGGCCGAGGCGCTCCAGGATCGAGTCGTCCGGGTGGCGCAAGCTGTGATTGCCCCAGAGGTCATGGAACATGATGACCGGTTTGCCTTCGGGATCGCCGTATTCGGCGAAGCCAAGACGCCGCCCGTCCGCCAGTTGCGCTTGCCTGGCTGTGGCCACTTGAGCCAATCTAGGCATATTCAATCCACCGCTTACTTTCCAGGGGCGAGCGTACAAGATTTCAGGTTCTGACGATAGTCCATATCCTTGCGCTAACAGAGCAATCGCATCAATTGATTCTAACCACAGAGACTACAGAGGGCACAGAGATTTGGAGGTTCGGACGACTATACGAAGCACTTGGTGGGTTGGTACATGGCAAGTAGCACCGAAATAACATCGAAAATCTAAAGTGGATAATGAATAGGGCTTTCATTATTGTTTTTCTCTGTGGTCTCTGTGTTTGATATTCTCGTCGAACCTGCGCCATTTCACTGAATATCGCTTTGATGCGATTGCTCTGCTTGCGCTAACGAGGATATACAGCCAGGATTGTCGGGACGGCATCAAAAGAGGGGACGAAGAAGTCGGCGGAGGGCAGCGCGAGCATGGTCGATCCGCCGCCATCGAGGTTGACCGCCGTGACGATTTCGAGCCCGGTCGACGGCAGGTAAGCGCTGAGGTCGCGCAGCGAAAGCCCCAGAAATGGCGCTACCAGGATCAAGATATTGCCGCTCTTGTCCGCGGCTATGAGCGTGCGGCGATTGCGCTCGCCCCGGGACGAGCTGAAATAGGCTTGCTGACCAGCGCGCACTAGCAGCGGAAAACCCTGGATGGCTTGTTGGACGGAGCTGTCGATATGCGCTGGCGGCCCCGCAACAGCCTGGTCACGGTCGCGAACAGTGAAGCCGCCGCCACGAGTGCTGTAAGCAGTCCCATAAGCGACGCCATCGCTGACGACCGCGCCCAGAACGCGATGCTGCTGGTCGAAAAAGTTGGCGTTGACGATGAGGCTTGCTTCGCTCTCCAGCGTCCGCCAAGCGGCCAGGCTCTGCGGGTCGCCCTCGCGGTAGATCGCCCGGAAGCGGAAGCGCTGTGGATCAATGCGGATGACGACAATCTGCGCCAGCTCATCGCCATCGGGTATGAGCGTGCGCCATTCTAACCCGTCTGCAAGGGTTTTCCAGGCGGAGGGTGCAGTAGCGGTCGGCGCTTGCGTTGGCGCGGATGATGTTTTCAGGCTGCAGCTGGCCAGCAGCAGCGCCGCCGCCAAAAGGAGGACTGTACGCGCTAGCATGCTGGGACTCCTCGGAGTCAGCCTAGACTATGGACGGCGCTGTTATCAGGCGAGTTTGTCGGCGATGTTGCGGATGCGCTCGACGGCTTCCTTGAGCTTGCCTAAGTCTTCGGCGAAAGAGAAACGGACATGCGCGTCTTTGCTGACGCCAAAAGCGCTGCCAGGCACCCCGACCACCACCGCTTCATCCAGAATGATATTGGCGACTTCTTCGCTGGTCTTGCTGGTTTCGTTGACTTTCGGGAAAGCATAAAACGCGCCTTCAATATCGGGGCTGGACATATTGGGAATGTCGTTAAAAGCCTGGACCATGAAGTTGCGGCGCTCTTCGTAGGATTGCCGCATCATCTCGACGCAGTCTTGCGGACCGTTCAGGGCGGCGACGGCGGCATGCTGGGTAAAGGTGGCGGCTGAGGTGGCCGTCTGCGAATTGAACTTGCCGGCCACAGCGACCACTTCGGTCGGGCCGGCTATCCAGCCCAGGCGCCAGCCGGTCATGGCGTAGGCTTTTGACATGCCGTTGATGACGACCACGCGATCAGCGATCTCGGGAATCGAGGCCAATGAAACCGCCGGGCGGCCATCGAAGTTTAGCTTTTCATAAATCTCGTCCGAGATGATGTACAGGTCATGCTCCAGCGCCAGTGTCGCCACTGCTTCGATCTCGACCGACGAGAGCATGTGCCCGGTTGGATTGCAAGGAGAGTTGATGATGATGGCTTTGCTGCGCTCGGTGACGAATTCGCGCAGGTGCTCCAGTTGCAGCCGATAATTGTCGGCGCCAGTGGTCTCGACGGATACGGGCGCGCCGCCGACCATAGTCGTGATCGACGGATAGCTGACCCAGTAGGGCGCGGGCATCAGGACTTCGTCGCCGGGGTCGAGCATGGCTTTCAGCACCAGAAAGAGCGCCAGCTTGCCGCCGGGCGTCACAATGATGTCGCTCATGGGGTCGAGGCGCACATTGTTGTCGCGCTCCATCTTCGCCGCGATAGCTTCCAGCAGCGGGCGTATGCCTTTGGAAGGCGCGGCATAGCGGGTTTCGCCATCGCGCAGCGCTTTCATAGCGGCTTCGACGATATGCGGCGGCGTATCGAAGTCGGGCTCGCCGCCGGCCAGGCCGATCACCGCATGACCCTCCGCCGCCAGTTGTTTCGCTTTATCATTCATCGCAATTGTCGGCGACTTGGCTATCTTATTCGCCAGTTGGGTTGGGCTTGGCATCGCTTAACCTCGCAAGTGATCGAAACGAGTACATTTCGCGGGAAGTGTAGCCGCTTTGAAGTTACGATAAAAGGGTTGGTAGCCTGGGCAATCGCTTCAAAATTATTCCACCACAGAGAGCACAGAGGACACTGAGTAAAGCAATAAATTGATCGTATGCCTGTGTCAGTTCCCGTTTGTTAGATGGCTGCGTACTTGCTGGCAGCAACGCAATCATATAGAACCCGCAGTGTTCTCTGTGTGCCACCGTGAGTCTCATTTAATCTAACCTGCCGATCCCAGTCGAAATATGTAGGGGAGAGCCACCGGCTCGCCCGAACGCACACAGCATAGGATTTCATATTTTGTGTGAGCCAAGTCGTGACTTGCGAACGACTGTCGTGAAAGAATTTATTGATGCGGTTGCTGTGGCCAGCGGCTGATTTTGCGCAGAGTCAGCCGCAAGCTGGTGTAAAATGGATAGCGCAAAGTTGGCTGCCATGGCTTTTCGTGGGCCAGCGTGTCACTGTTTGGGGGCGGATCGCAGCAAGAAGGCGAAAGGCATAATCAAGATTAGTAAGCTGACCATTTGTTTGTCCTTGAAAAGTCTGGAGCAAACTTGCTATGGCCTGGCTGAGGCGGAAGCATGAGCCACTCCGATCTGGCCTCGCTGCGCGGGGAGCCGAGCTATGTCTGGCGCGCGGGGCAGGAGCGCCGCCTGGGGATGATGGCGCGTTGGGCCGACCTGCGTGGCGCGCGCGTTTTAGTGGCGGGCTGCGGCGTTGGCATGTACGCCCGTCAGATCTGCCAGCGCTTCACATCTCACGTCGACGCCTTTGATATTGAATACGAGCGCGTGCAAATGGCGCGTGCTGGCATCCGCCGCGCCCTGGTTTCGGCGGGCGAGGCTCTGCCCTACGCGGCGAGCAGTTTCGACGTTGTGCTGTCTCACGAGGTCCTGGAGCACGTCGATGACGACCGGCGTTCGCTGCAAGAGATGCTGCGCGTCGCCAAAGTCGGCGGGCGGATTCTGCTATTCTGCCCCAACCGCTGGTATCCCTTCGAAACGCACGGGCACTATTGGCGCGGCCAATATCACTTTGGCAACACGCCGCTCATCAATTATCTGCCGACGCCGTGGCGCGACAAGCTGGCGCCGCACGTTCGCGCTTATACGCAGGCCGAGCTAAATGCGCTGCTGCGCGGGGAAGCTGCCGAGATCCTGCATCAAGCGCGCATATACGGTGGCTACGACAATATCATTAAGCGGCTGGGCGCGCCGGCTGTGGCTTTACGCAACCTGCTCTATCAATTCGAAGGCACGCCGCTTGATACTTGGGGGCTGTCCCATTTTCTTGTCATCGAGAAGCGTTGACCTAGCTTAGTCGCGGCGCAAGAAGGGTATCCGCCGCCGCAGCCAGCGCTTCAAGATATTGCCGCGCGTACGGTACCAAGCCTTTTCCGCGCGTTCAGCGACTTGCTGGTCTTCGCCCTCGCCGCTGCTATAGCGCTCACGCGTATACAGGTCGCTGATGGCGCCAATCGGTTCACGAGCCGCCGGGATGCGCCTTTGCAATTCGCGCCGCTTTTCCAGCGTGGTCTGGCTGCTGCCGATATTGATGCCGAGCAGCTGGATGTAGCGCTCCAGGCGGGCGTAAGCGCGCGCAACCGGGCTGAGCCCGCCCATGCCGCGCCATTCCCACCACCAGAAAAGCAGCAGGGCGATAATGGCCAGGATGATAAGGAATAGCATCACCACCAGCGCAAAGAAGATTAGCGGCTGCAAGAGGCTCAGCGGCGGTGGATTGTCCGGCGAAATTGGCGGCTGGACGGTGGGCAGCACAAATGGCGTTGGGGACGGAGACGGCTGCGGCGTGGCGGTCGGCGTCGCCGTCGGCTGTTCGAGGCTTTGCTCAAGCGCTTCTTGAGTGGACTGGGCAGTCGGGCTGGGCAAGGGCGTTGGCGAAGGCGTCGGCGAGGGCGTGGCGGTCGGGTCGGGCCTTTGCGGCTGCTGCTCTTCTTGGGCTTGGTCGTCGCCGTCGCGGTGGATGGGCGCCTGGGCGGACGTGGGTTCGAACTCGATCCAGCCATAACCGGGGAAGTATACTTCAACCCAAGTATGCGCCTCGCGCTCGCGCACGATATATTGCCTGCTTTCCGCGTCGTATTCGCCCTGCGAGAAGCCGGCCGCCAGCCGCGCCGGGATGCCCAGATGACGCAGCATCAGGATCATGGAAGTCGCGTAATAGGTGCAGTAGCCCTCGCGGGCGTCAAATAGCAGCCATTCGACCGTGTCGACATTCGGCGGCGGCGCGCTGATGGTTTCGTTGTAGGCGATATTGTCGCGCAGCCAGCGCTCAATGGCTTTGGCGCGGTCGTAGGGGTTGTTCGCCCCGGCTTCGCTTACGATTTGACGCGCAAGTGAAAAGACGCGAGCGTTGGGAATACCTACGTAGAGATTCACGCCACTGACCCATTCTGGATATTCCGTCGACGCTCGCCGCAGCTCAGTCGCCGATGCTTTGCTCAGCAAGCTCGTGACTGTGTACGTGTCGCCGCGCCGCAGCACCTTCAGCGGGCGGACCACCGAGACATTCATCGAGTTATTGCCCGGGCTGTCGGTATAGATGAGGTCGATGCGCCCGCTGTGTTCGATGACCTGCGGTTGTGGCGCGGCGTAGAATATGCGCGAATTGGCCGTGCCGACGGTGAAACGCTGGGTGACCGGCACGCGCCGACCGCCGGTCACTTCTTCATTCATGAGCAGCTCGACCGGTGGGCTGCGATCCGTGATGCGCAGGTCGGCTGAGGGCGACCATTGGCCCTCGGCGTAGCGCTCGAATATTCGCGAGCGCCAATAGAATCGATAGCCCTCTGACGGCGCGTCCACGCTGAAAACGACATCATCGCCCAGGCTGATGGCGCCGCTGAGATTCAGCAGGTCAGCGCCATAATAGTCGGTCGTCGCGGGTCCCTCGCCTTCGATCGGCGCGAACAGTCGGTTCCAGACATCAGCCAATTCCTGGATTGGGTCCGATGCCAGAAAGCGCTGGAAGTTCTGCAAACGTTCATCGATATCGCTGCTGGGCACGCTCCAGGCGAAGGCCAGCGCCAGCAGGGACAGCATGATGCCGATGGCGGCGAATTGACGCTGCACAAATGCCGGTACGGAGACGCCGCGCAGGGACCAATCCCATTGGCGCGTATCGAGATGCGAGCGAATGATGAGCGCCAGCGCCATGAGGACGAAGCCAAAGAGGTAGCGGTCCAGGGGGTCATCGCCGCTGAAGAATACGATGTTGACCAGCAGAATCAGCCCTGGCGGCAGAATCACGCGCCAGACGCGATCCAGCCGGAAGATATGCCAATTGGCGTTGTAGCCCAGGAACCAGAACAAGATGCCAACCAGCAGGCTCAGCACCAGCGAGTCGGTGTTGATGCCCCCGCTGACAAGGTCTACCCCCCATTCATAGCAGCGCGTTACAACGGCCACCAGCGCGTCGCGAAAGGGCAGATTCTGATTCAAGGCGGCTGCGATGATCACCGCGCCCAGGCCGTAGAGCAAGCCGACTATCAGCGCGGTAATTTCGCCGAAGCGGCTGCGCGCCAGTATCAGACCCAGGAATACGCTGAGCAAGGTGACGGGAAGGACGATATCAAGATCGATGGCCCAGCCGGCGATGTCGGTCGCCAGCAGCGGCATCAGCAGCAGAACGCTGACGATGATCAGGGTCGAAATCGTGTTCAGCGAAATCGGACTGCGCCAGCGCGATCGTTTGCGCCGCGGCGGCCTGACGGCGATGCTTTCTGCTGTCATCTGCGCTGGTCTCGTGATTGTCCTCTGCGAGTAGCTTATGACAGATTGAAGTTGCTGACAAGCACGGCGAGTCTGCGATTTGTCCACGGCCGCTTTAGCTTATCCAAGCGACGCCGGCTTTGCGCTATAATGAATCATCCGGGTTGACCGAGGGGATCGCGGCGGGTCATGCGCCCGTCGAGGAAAGTCCGCACTCCACAGGGCGCGATGCCGGCTAACGGCCGGGCAGGGCAACCTGACGGCAAGTGCAACAGAGAGCGGATTGCATCGCAAGGTGCGAGGGTGAAAGGGTGCGGTAAAAGCGCACCGGCAGCGGCAGCAATGTCGCTGGCCAGGCAAACCCCATCGGGAGCAAGGTGAAACAGGCGCAGTGGAGCGGCTCGTTCCCTAGAAAGCGCCGGGTACACCGCTAGAGGTCGGCGGCGACGCCGATCCCAGATAGATGATTCCCCCGTGATAAACGGACAGAATGCGGCTTACGCGGTCGACCCGGTTCAACTAGCCCCTCAGGTTGCTGAGGGGCTCTTTGTTGCCGAATTTGACAGTTGACGCGGCGACGAAAACAAAGGCCTTATACTTCGTCCACATCATTTCAGGAGCGGCTATGACTGACTTAAATCGCAAGCCCAACATTCTGTGGATCTGCAGCGACCAGCAGCGTTACGACACCATCGGCGCCTTGGGCAACGAAACTGTCTCAACGCCTAACCTCGACCGGCTGACGCGCGCGGGCGTCGCTTTCGAGCGGGCCTATTGCCAGAGCCCGATATGCACGCCCAGCCGCGCCAGCTTTTTGACCGGCATGTACCCCAGTTCCATCCGCGTGAATCGCAATGGCAATCCGGACTTTCCCGACTTTCCGCCCTTGATCAGCAAGACGCTTGCCGATGCCGGTTACACCTGTGGGCTGATCGGCAAATTGCATTTAACCAGCGCCTACGGTCGCGTGGAAAGGCGCGCCGATGACGGCTACAGCACCTGGCAATATAGCCACGCGCCCCGCGACGATTGGGATGAGGGACATGACTACGCCGAATGGCTGCGCGCACAAGGCGCCGACCTGGGCGAACTCATACAAGACCCGGCGGGCGTGCCGGCCGAGCTGCATCAGACAACCTGGTGCGCGGAAAAGACAATCGAATTCATGCAGGCGAATCGTTCGCGGCCCTGGTTTGCCAGCGTCAATATCTACGATCCGCATCCGCCCTTTAACCCGCCGGCGGCCTATCGCGATCTTTTCGATCCTGCGGACGTCAAGCCGCCCATTTTTCAGCCGAGCGACCTGGCCCAGCAGCAGAAGCTGGCCGCCGTCGATTTTCAGTCCGAGGCGCGCGACCCGACCGAGCTGGACATCAAAAGTCCGATTCTGCCTCAGGCGCCGACGAGACTCTTAGTTGAAGCCGATACCGCAGGCGCACGCGACGCGCGCACGCTGATCGCCGCGTATTACGCCATGATTAAACTCGTTGACGATCAAGTAGGGCGGATGCTGGCGGCGCTGGATGAGAGCGGGCAGCGAGAAGACACCATTGTCATTTTCACCAGCGATCATGGCGAGGCTCTGGGCGACCACGGCTTAATCCAGAAGGGCTGCCGCTTCTACGAAGGTTTGGCGCGCGTGCCCCTGATTTGGTCCTGGCGCGGTGAATTTGAATCTGATGCTCGCAGCTCGGCGCTGGTCGAGTTGACCGATATTGCGCCGACACTGCTTGATATCTGCGGGTTGCCGATCCCTGGCTACATGACGGGCCGGTCTCTGCTGCCGATATTAAGCGGGCGGCAGCCGCCTGAGCAGCACCGCGTCTATGTCCGCTGCGAGTACATGGACGCGCTTGACCTGCCGGATGGCACAGTCGCGACCATGTATTTCGATGGACGCTACAAGCTGGTCTGTTATCACAACCATAACTTGGGCGAGCTGTATGACTTGGAGGCGGACCCGCAGGAGTTGACTGATCTTTGGGATGAAGCGGCGTATCAGGCGCTCAAGGGCCTGTTGCTCCAGCGCAGTTTCGACGCGCACATGACCTCGCTCTACGCTGGTCCAGCGCGCATCGGGCCGATGTAAGCGGCCTACTGGAAAAAGCGATATCTAAGCAGGGTCCAAGCCGCGATGGGCGCGTCCGTCCATTTGATCTTTTTGCCTTCATCGTACTCGCGGCCATAATACGATATCGGCACTTCGACGATGCGGATGCCTTGGCGCAAGACTTTGGCTGTGAACTCGGGCTCAAACTCGAAGCCGCGCGCGTTGATTGTCATGCCCTGGACGATTTCGCGTCGGAAACATTTGTAGCAGGTTTCCATGTCGCTGAGGATGGCGTTAAAGAGAATATTGGTAAAGAGCGTCAGGCCCTTGTTGGCGACCATATTCCAGAAGTTCATCGCCTTGCGCGTGCCGCCCAGGAAGCGCGAACCATAAACCACCGTGGCCACGCCCTCTTGTATCGGCTTGATAAGGAGCGCATATTCGCGCGGGTCATATTCGAAATCGGCGTCCTGGATGATAATCACGTCGGCTGTCGCTTGCTTGAAGCCGGTCGCCAGGGCTGCGCCTTTGCCGCGATTGCGCTCATGATAATGTACGGAGAAGCGGCTGTCGCCCTTGGCTTCCATTTGCCGCAAGACATCGCGCGACCCGTCCGTAGAGCCGTCATCCACGATGATGACCTCGTCGACGATGTCCTCATCCAGCACGCGCATCACCACATCCTTGACCGTGTTGACTTCGTTGTAGCAGGGGATAATCACGCTCAATGAAGGCTTGGGCGCATTTTTATCGGGTGGCCTGGAACGGGGATGTCTCATCATTGACCTTGTTGTGTTCCTTAGACACGAAGCAAACCAGGAAGCCAAAAGCGATTATAGCATAGGCGCCGTCAGGTCATGTCGATCGCAGGGGCAGAGTCTCAGTATATGCAAGTAAGTAATGAGAATGTGGAATGCCTCTTTTCTTTCCCCATCCCCCGGCTCCAGCGAGCTAGGGAAGGGGAGCTTTTCTAGCGAGTTTGTTTTCTGCATGATTAACCTGCGTTTACTTCTGCTATTCGGTATCAGGCGGCGGGCTTCTCAGAAAGGTTGCGCTGCTGGCGATGATGCGGATTGTGCTGTGGCTGGAGCGGGCCTGATACAGACGCGCGTAATCGGTGATGGCGGCGTAGGCATCGGGAAATTGGTGAATGGCTTCGCCGACCAGGCCAACCTGCGTCATGAGCGCGATGCAGTCCTGACGCTTGGCGATGTCGAATTCCGCGCTCAGCCAGCTCATGGGCGCTTCCAAGTAGGCGACATCGGAAAACAAAATATAGAAGGCCGGCTCGTTGCGCTGCCCCTTGTAAACGCTGAGATAAAGCCGTGATAGCCGGCGATGGTAATGATAGACTTGGCAGCGGTAACGTTTGGGATCGCTAATGTTGAATACATTTTTGCTGCCACGCTCGGTTTTGACCATGTTCGACCCTGCTGGATGCGCTAGCCGCGGCAAATGTAGTGCATTCCGCCAGTTCACGAAAGCCGCAATGAGCGACATTCGTCCGGCGCTGCCTAGGCGCATTCGGGCTGATCGCGCTGAGCCAACCCGGTTAGACAATACACGGCACTTGTGTCAGAATCCTCAGCGGTACGTCTTGGCAGCTAGCGGTTGCGTATAGCCGCCGCGGAGGAAGGGAGTGGAATATGCGATTTGAAGGCAAGGTAGCGCTGGTCACGGGGGCGGCGACGGGTATCGGGGGCGCCACGGCACTGGCTTTTGGCGCGGAAGGCGCGAGCGTCGTTTTGAGCGACGTCAACCCGTCGGCGCTGGAGGAAAGGGCGCGCGAAATCCAGTCGGCCGGCGGCCAAGCCATCGCGGTAGTTGCGGATGCCTCCAAGGCTGTCGACGCGCAGCGCGCCGTGAACGAGGCTGTCGCTGCCTTTGGCGGCATCGATTATCTGGTAGCCAGCGCCGGCATCCAGACCTACGGCACCGCGGTCGACACCGACGAAGACACTTGGGATAGAACGCTGGCCGTCAACGCCAAGGGTGTCTATCTGGCCGCCAAGTACTGCATTCCCGAAATGGTGAAGCGCGGCGGCGGCGCCATCGTCAATGTCGCATCGGTGCAGGGTTTGTTCAGCCAGCCCAACGTGGCGGCTTATTCGGCGTCTAAAGGCGCGGTCATTGCCATGACGCGCACAATGGCCATCGACCATGCCGGCGACAATATCCGCGCCAACAGCCTGTGTCCCGGCTCTGTCGATACGCCGATGCTGCGCGCCTCCGCCGAGTTGTTCAGCCCCGATGACCCCAGCAGCGCGCTGAAAGAATGGGGCGGTTTGCATACGCTGGGACGCATCGCGCAGCCGGAAGAAATGGCGCAGGTCGCGCTTTTCCTGGTCAGCGATGCGGCTTCTTTTATCACTGGCGCGGCCATCGTCGCCGATGGCGGCTTGACGATTCGCCTTTAGAAGGCTTGTCCGCTACTGTGACTCAACTGCGCTCGCTCAGTTTAGGTGAATACTCGACATCTTTGCCACCGAGTACACCGAGTTTGCTAGAGTACACAGAGGAAATACATCATTCTTAGTCCACGGAGAGAGTCGGCGAACGTATGGATCATCATTAACTCGACCAACCGCCATATTGCACGGAATCCCTCTCTGTGCCCTCGGTGGCAAAAGTGTAGTGTATCCCTAAAAGCGCGGCGCCCACACCAGCAAACCGTATCGGGAAATGTATCGTTTTCGGTTGAAACAAAAACTTAACCATCGAGGACAGCGAGAATTCGATAGCACCGAGTAACTCAATCGAGATATGCCATATTCTTTGTGTGCTTTGTGCCTTTGTGTCTTTGTGGTGAAATTGAATTTCAACCGGATTTGAGTAGCGTACAAGCCTTAGAGGCTGTCTTGAGCTTCGAGTACGAGCAGGCGATTATATTTCGCCAGCCGCTCCGACTGGGTGATGGAGCCCACTTTGATGTAATCGCCGGCCCAGCCAGCCGCCAGGTCGGCCAGCCAGTCGTCTTCGGTTTCGCCGCTGCGCGCGCTGACTACGATGCGCCAGCCCGCCCCCCGCGCCTGCTTGAGCGCAGCCAGGGCCTCGGTCAGCGTACCCACCTGGTTGACCTTCAGCAGCAGGCTGTCGGCGGCATTCAGGTCAATGGCGCGCTGGATGCGGTCGGGATTGGTGCAAAGCAGATCATCGCCCAAAATCATGACAGGACCCGGCAGCCGCTGAGCCAGTTGTTGCCAGCCGGCCCAGTCCGCTTCCTGCAGCCCGTCTTCAACGCTGATGATTGGGTAGACGGCGCACCACTTCTCAAGCGTGTCGATCATCGTTTCCCGCGAATGCATCGCGCCGTCAAGTCGATAGCCGGCGCTGGAATAGAATTGCGAGGCGGCCACGTCCAGGGTAAGCGCTACATCCGTTCCGGGCTGGTAGCCGGCGCGTTCTATCGCTTCTACAGCGGTTTGCAGCATAACTTCAGAGGACTCAAAAGGGGGCGCCAAGCCGCCTTCGTCCGCGGTTAACAAGCGCGCGCCGTAGCGATCGGCAGTCAGCTCAGCCGCCGCGCGAAACAGGTCCGACACAACTTCAAGCGTCCGCTGGATGCTGTCGGCTGCCGGAACAACCAGTTGCAGATCTTGGATGGCCACCTGGCCGCCACCGTGCGCGCCGCCGCTGAACAGGTTGATCATCGGCCGCGGCAACTGAGGGGTCTCGTTCGCCAGCGCCGCCAGATGCGCATAAAGCGGAAGCCGGCGATGGACAGCTTGGGCGCGGCAAAACGCCAGCGATACGCCCAAGATGGCGTTTGCGCCCAGGCGCGCTTTATTCGATGTGCCGTCCAAATCCAGCAGCGCTTGGTCGAGCGCGGCTTGAGACTCGAAATGCCGGCCAACCAGCGCTCGCTTGATTTCACCCTTTATATTGGCGATCGCCCGCAGGCAGCCCAGCCCGCCGTAGCGCTTTTTGTCGCCGTCGCGCAGCTCCAGCGCTTCCGCCGCCCCGGTCGATGCGCCGGATGGAACGGAGGCCGAAGCCGCGCTGCCATCCGCGAGCCGGCAGCTGGCCAGGACAGTGGGGCGTCCGCGGCTGTCGAGGATCTCGACGGCGGATAGCGACGCGATCTTACTCATGTGGCCGCCCCAGTCGCGCTTCATAACGCGCTAGCAGAGTTTCCATGTCGGCAAGCTCTTGCTCGATTAGCTCAAGCGCAATCTGTTTCAAGTCGTTGCGCTGCCGCTGATTCAGATACTCCAGCGGCGAACGCCCGGCCATGCGCGCCAGGACACAAGCCAGCGTATGTTGCGCGGCTCGGGCCTCGACGGCTGCTCTCATTGGTGGCGCCAGAGACTGGCAATAAGCCCGCCAGTATGCTCGCGCCATCCCCATAAAGGCGCTGCGAGCTTCAGCAATAGTGTAGGCTTTCGCCAGAAAGTGCGCCTGGGAAAAGCCGATGTCAAAGGCAGGATCCCCGAAGTGGATGACTTCGAAATCCAGCAGGATCAATTTGCCCCTCGCAATCAACACATTCTTTGGGCTGTAGTCTCCGTGCACTAGCGCTAGTCGGCGCGCGCGCGTGTCCGCTATCAGCCGCTCCAGGAATGGGCGCGCTCGTGGCGCTTGGGACGCGGTATAGCTGTAATAAGGTTCGAGCCGCAGCTCTTCAAAGAAGCGCCGCTCGGCGAACTCATCTTTGAGCGCGGGGAAGCGATCAACGGCGCTGTGGATTGTCGCCAGCAGGCGACCAAAATCCCGCGCTTGCTCAATTCTGGTCTGGCCCTGCAGCAGCGCAGTCTTCCAATTCTGATGCGGCTGCGGTACAGCGCTCATGCCCAGGATGTGCTGCTGCTCGTCGGCGAATACAAGTTGCGGAACGTGCCCGGGGATGATTTCGCCCAGCCAACGCATACCAGCCGCTTCCCGGTGGATGCGCTCGGGCGCGCTGAACCAGTCTACCTGGACGCGCAGCTTGGCCAGCGCTTGCTTTATCACCCAGTCGCCGCCATCTGGTCGCTGCACGAGTACGGTGCGATTGGAGACGCCGCCGGCCAGCGTTGACAGCGCGGGAGATTCGCTCTTCCCGATGAGCGCTTGCTCGCGCAGGTAGCGCAGCAGAGCCGCCGAGTCTACAATATTTATGCGGCTGTCTTCTGTCGACATGAGCAGCGTCCGCGGCGTCTCAACTGACATCCACCACGGCCGCGCCCAGGACATCCCACTTGGGGCTGATGCCCAGCCCGGGCGCCTGCGAGGCAGCCATGCGCCCGTGGACTCGCTGCGGCGCGCCATCAGCCGTGCTGACCGTGACGTAGCTGTTGAAGTCGGTGGCGGTGAAGAGGAACTCCGTTGGCGTGCTGTGCGCCAGATGCGCGATTGCGGCGGTGGTGATATCGCCGCCCCAACTGTCTTCGATGGTCATGGCCACACCCATCTCGACGCAGAGGTCGCGCGCCAGCCCCGCTTTGGTCAGTCCGCCGAACTTGCTGATTTTGATATTAACCACATCCATGGCGCCATCGGCATGTCCGCGCAGCAGCATGTCGATGCCATCCACATTCTCGTCCAGCACAAAGGGATGGCTCGTGCGGCGGCGGATGGCGAGGCACTCTTCGTAGCTGAGGCAGGGCTGCTCAATATAGACATCGACGTCATCAACGCCGCGCACGACGCGGGCCGCTTCGTGCATCAGCCAGCCGGTGTTGGCGTCGGCGATGAGTTTGTCGCTGGCTTCCAGGAGATCGGCAACCTGGCGAATGCGCTGGATATCCGCTTGGGGATCGGCGCCGACTTTCAGCTGGAAGCGGCGATAGCCCTCAGCGCGGTAGCCAGCCACATTTCCCGCCATTTCTTCGGGCGCCCCCTGCGAGATGGCGCGGTAGAGCACGAAGTCCTCGCCGTAGCGGCCGCCCAGCAGCGTGCAAACCGGCTGTCCGGCGACATGACCCAGGATATCCCAGCAAGCCATGTCGATGCCGGTTTTCACATAGGGGTGCCCCTTCAAAGCCGCGTCCATGCGGCGATTGAGAACGGCGAGCTGGGTCGGGTCGCAGCCCAGCAGGTGCGGCGCCAACTCCTGGATGCCGGCGCGTACGCCCGCGGCATAGGCGGGCAGATAGAAGGGGCCCAGCGGGCAGACTTCGCCGTAGCCGGTGATGCCGCTGTCGGTGTCGATACGGACGATGGTGCTGTCGAAGACTTCGACCGATTTGCCGCCCGACCACTTGTAGCTGCCTTCGTGCAAGGGCAGGTCGACCTGATAGGCGGCGATGCGTGTGATTTTCATGTGACAGGCACTTTCCATACGGGACGAATCTGCTCACAATCTAACGCAGATGGTGAGCGCGGGCAACTGAATCGAAGCAATGCGCGCGGATGGTAGACGAACGCAGTTGAGTTAGGCCGCTACAGCATCTGCTTGCTCGGCCAGCCATGCTGTGTCGACAAGGAGTACGTAATCGTCGTGTTCGGCTAGGTTGATTTCGGCTTTTGCTAGCGCTTCTTCCTGCTGCTTTTCCCAATCTGATTGCTTAACGCCCATCCGTTCAATCGCTTCAATTTCGGCAAGGAAACCTTTGAAACGTCTGTAGTTTTCGATGAGTAGCTCGGACTGAGTGAGGGCGTCAATGTACTGTTCCTTGCCGGGCTTTTTGATATTTTTTTCGTCAGCAACGTCCTTATTCCAGAAATCGCGTCGATTAGAAATAAGGATTTCCAGAAGGCGATTATTGTCTGGTCGCAACCAATGCTCTACTGCGATGTAACGAAGCATATCGCCTTCCCGAACGGAATTATGAAAATATGCCGCACGATGCGTTCCCAGATGCCTATGCACTAAATTTTGAGACGTACCTAGATAGTCGTGGAGCGTGTTGTCCAAGTAGACTCTAGCCCGGCAGACTTCACCAAGCTCCAACAGACATCGGCTGCGCAGCCAATCCAACTGCATGCCTTGCAGCATATTATTCTGCATAAGATCATTGTTTGACGTATTGGGTGAACTGCCTTGCAATGTATCAATCTCTAGCCAGATTTGCTGCCGAGCTTCATATAGCTTATCCAGCGCGGAATCCGCTCGCGCTTTCCTGTTGCTGGGACTGTCCATGCTTAGGGCATCTTCTGCCGCTTGGATTGCAGCATCCATTTTGGCTTGACGATTTTGGGCGAACTGTTTTGCAATTGCTATGTCAAGATCTCTAATCGCTTGCTCAAGGTCGTTCAGCCGTTTGAGTATGAGCCCAGTTGAGATTACCGTTGTAGCAAGATTCAATACACCGAGTCCACCAACCATTGTCACCAGATTCGTCAGCGCGCCGAACTGCTGTATGATTTCATTGTGCCTGCTTGCGGAAACGGCAGCATCCAAAGCGCCGAAAGCCACACTAGCCAAGCCGCCACTACCGACATTGAGAAGAGACTTCAATGCGCCGCCAGCCAGATTCGAGTTGTTGGCAATCTGCGCACCTTCACGCAGCCACATGACGACTTGCTTGCTGCCTGTCTCGCGGATGACGCCGCCGACTCTTTCCAATGCCCCTGTAGCAAGACCTCGGACGATTGCAGGTGGAACATCAAATACAACTTCAAGCGGCAGCATGGCGTTTCCCTTCACATTGTCAATTCTCATGTGAGCGTATTTTAGCATTGGATTGTCTGTATCACCACGAGCGCGCAGGCAGGCGTTTGCTGCGCCTTTCCTGTTGCGCTATGCTTCTGTCATCAACCATGTGCGTTGCTAATTCAGGAGCCAAACCCATGCCCTTCATCGACCAAGTCGACCCAGAGCTCGCCGCTGCCCTCGACTTCTTCCCCGTCGAACTCATGACCGCAATCGGCGACGACCCGCCCAGGGCGCGCGAGATGTTCCAGCCCTTGTGGGACGCGCTGGCCGATGAGCTAATGGAGTCCGCGGTCACGGTCGAAGAACGGACTATCCCGGGGCCAGACGGCGACATCGGCATTGTGATTTACCAACCGCCGACGCCAGCGCCGCGCGGCGGTTTGCTTTGGATCCACGGCGGCGGCTACATCGTCGGCTCGGGGCGCAATGACCCGCACGGCATCGGTTTCGCCGAGCATGTCGGCTGTACCGTCGTCTCGGTGGACTATCGTCTGGCGCCGGAATCAACATATAAAGAAGCCATCTCGGATTGTTACGGCGCGCTGTGTTGGCTGGCGGAAAACGCGGCTGACTTGGGCGTCGATCCAGCGCGAATCGCTATCGGCGGCGCCAGCGCGGGCGGAGGCTTGACCGCCGCATTGTCACTCTACAATCGCGACCATAACGGTCCCGATCTCGCTTTTCAGTTGCTGATCTATCCCATGATCGACGACCGGCACGATACGCCGTCTGGCCACGAGATCACACACCCAACCGTCTGGAATCGCGAATTGTCCCTCAAAGCCTGGAAGATGTATTTGGGCGCGGAATACGGCCGCGACAGCGTATCGCCTTATGCGGCGGCGGCGCGCGCGAGCGACCTGAGCGGTTTGCCGCCGGCGCTGGTGACAGTGGGCATGCTGGACTTGTTCCGCGACGAGAACATCAACTACGCGGGGCGGCTGATGGCGGCCGGCGTAGCAACGGAGTTGCAGGTGTATCCCGGCATGTACCACGGCGCTGAAATGGCCGTCATGAATGCTGCCGTCAGCAGTCGAATGCGAACCGCCTACCGAGACGCGCTGCTGCGCGCGATCGGCTGAGGCGCCATTCGTTGCGGGAGTGTTCAACAGCAGACGGGGAAATTGTGACCCTGGAAGGACTCGAACCTTCAACCTAACGATTAAGAGTCGCTTGCTCTGCCAAATTGAGCTACAGGGCCCCTTGATGCGTCAATCGCAGGACGGCGCATTATAGCTGGGGCATGCCTGCGCGGGCAAGGGCGAAGTATCGCTCAAGTCAGCGCGCTGTTGTACGAAAAGTATGGATTCCGTTCGAGTTGCTTCGGCACGGTGTTTAGAATGTTACAATCAAATTGACGCCCTTCACTAGCGTCGGTTGATCGGCCGCCCACTGGCCCGGGAAGCGAATCCATGGCGAAACGCATTCTGATCATCGGTGGCACCCGCAATATGGGTTACTTCCTCTCCAAGCGCTTGATCGAGGCTGGCCATGACCTGACTTTGCTCAACCGCGGCATCACCCGCGATGACCTGCCGCCGTCCATTCATCGCCTTCATGCCGATCGCATGAATCACCAACAGATGCGGCGGGCGCTGCTGGGCAAGCGCTTTGATGTCGTTATCGACTTCGTGCTCTACAACGGTGATGAGACACGCGCCGTCATCGAGCTGTTCCGCGACAAAATCGAGCATTACATCGCGCTCAGCAGCGGGCAAGTTTATCTGGTGCGCGAGGGGCTGACGCGGCCCTTTCGCGAGGATGACTACGACGGCGAGCTGATGCCCGCGCCGGAAGCCATCTCTTACGCCTATGAAGAGTGGCGCTACGGCATGCTAAAGCGGGAAGTCGAAGACGAATTGCGGGCGGCGCACGCTCGCTTGGCGTTTCCATATACTGCGCTGCGCCTGCCGATGGTTAACAGCCCCCGCGACCCATATAATCGACTATACAACTACTACCTCAGGCTGCGCGATGGCGGGCCGATCCTGGTTCCCGATGAGCCGAATTATGCGCTCAACCATGTGGATGGCCAGGATGTGGTCAAGGTTATCGCGGATCTCATCGACAGCGGCGCGGGGCAGGGGAAGGCCTACAATATCGCCCAGGATGAGCACATCAGCCACGAGGACTTCCTGATTGCCCTGGCGGAGATTATGGGGGCGGAAGTCAGAATGGCCACGGCCAGTCGCGGCGACTTGGTGGCGCACGGCTTCCTGCCGGATTGCGCGCCCTTCAGCGAGCGCTGGATGAGCGCCCTGGATAATCGCCGCAGCAAGGAAGAGCTGGGCCTAAGCTATACACCATTGGCGCAGAGTCTCAAAGGGCTGGTGGAGTATTACGACTCGCACCGCCTGCCGCAGCCGCTGACCTATCGCCGGCGCCGCGCCGAAATGCAATACGCGCAGGGCTTGGCTCTTCAACCGGATGCTTGAATAGAGGCGGCATTTTGCTCCGCGCGACCTGCTTGAATTGGGCTATAATGACAGCTATGCTGATTGTTCGCGGTTGTTAATACAATCGTTAGCAATCCAGGCTAGGTTTGTACTGGTGATGATTGAGATAGGATGCCGATATGAAATTAACCGCAAGACTTATCGCATTGCTGTTGATAGGCTTGGTCGCGCTCAGCGGATGTTCCGCGGTGCGGTCGATCCTGTCAGGCGGATCGGGCAGCGCCCCCGGCGCGTCTTCGGGCGCGGAGGCGGTATCGGAGCCGGTTGCGCCGAGATTCAAGTTTTATGAGTCATGGGCCTCGTGGTGACCGACCTGTCGGCGTAATCAGCCTGCCGTGAGCGGGCTACAAGAGACATTCGATGGCCGGGTAGAGTTTGTCGTATTGAACATCGACGATTCTGCTACACAGGGCACCCGCAATCAGCTGGGCATAACGGCCCAGGCGCAATATCTGCTGGTGGATTCGGCGGGGCAGATCGTGACCCGTTGGTTCGGCGTCATAGACGAAGGGCAAATCGCCTCCGAGATTGAAGGACTGCTGCAAAGTTAACACAGCGGGGCGGAGCGATTGCTCTGCCCCTTCCTCGTTATTCCTCCGCTTCTCAAACGACTGAGTCACCGTCACAATAATTGAAGCTGCGCCTGTTATAATCGGGCTGATTTCGTTTTGCTGTGAACCTTGATAACGGGAGGCAGTGGTGCTGGTACGCCGAGGTCTTGCACTGCTGGCGCTGGCAATGTTCCTTAGCGCCTGCAACTTGCGCAGACCCGAGGTTACGCTCACCTTGGCGCCGATCGATACGCGCACACCCATCGCGACTGATGTACAAGAATTGCCGACCCGTACGCAAGCTGTGCCTTCGACGCAGACTCCTTCGCCGACCGCTACGTCGACGCCGACGCCGACGATTACGCCTTCAGCAACCGCCAGCGTGACAGCCTCCGCGACGCCAACGGCAACCGACACGGCAACGGCAACTTCTTCGCCGTCTCCCACAAATTCGCCAACGTCAACCGATACTGACGCGCCGACGCCGACGGACACAGCAACCGCGACGGACACAGCTACAGCCACGAATACTGACGTGCCTACTGCGACTGACACGCCAACCGCGACGGCTACGGCAACTGCAACAGACACTGACACGCCTACAGCGACTAACTCGCCCACCGAGACAGCTACCGCAACCGCCACGGACACGGATACTGATGTTCCGACGGCGACCAACACGCCAACCGCGACAGATACGGCAACTGCAACAGACACTGACACGCCTACAGCGACGAATACCGCAACCGCCACGGATACCGCAACCGCCACGGACACAGATACGCCGACGGCGACTGACACGGCAACTGCAACAGATACTGATACGCCTACAGCGACGGCTACATCAACTGCAACAGACACTGACACACCAACCGCGACGAATTCCGCAACCGCCACGGCCACGAGTACTGACACGCCGACAGCGACTAACACGCCCACCGAGACGGATACCGCAACCGCCACGGACACTGACGTACCGACGTCGACCAACACGCCCACCGCAACGGACACGGCCACAGCGACGGCCACGGCCACTGCAACAGACACTGACACGCCTACAGCGACGGACACAGACGTGCCAACGGCGACTAACACGCCCACCGCGACGGCTACCACAACCGCCACGAATTCAGACGTGCCGACGGCGACCCCAACGCCTACTTCGACAGATACGGCAACTGCAACAGATACTGATACGCCTACAGCGACGGCTACCGCAACCGCAACAGACACTGACGTACCAACGGCGACTAACACGCCCACCGCGACAGAAACAGCCACGGCCACGAATACTGACGTACCGACGGCGACCAACACGCCCACCGCGACGAATACCGCAACTGCAACAGACACTGACGTACCAACTGCGACCAACACGTCCACCGCGACGGCTTCCGCAACCGCCACGAATACAGACGTGCCGACGGCGACCAAAACGCCTACCTCGACGGAAACTTCCGTGCCTACTGCGACCAACACGACAACAGCGACGGATACAGCCACGGCGACCGACACAGCCCTGCCGACGGCGACTAGCTCGGCCACCGCAACTGAAACGTCAACCGCGACTCAAACCCAGCTGCCAACAGCGACGGCTACTGATGAACCCACTGTGACTAACACGCTGCAGCCGACAGCTACTGCCACCCTAGCCCCAACCGATACGCCGAGCGCAACGCTGCCGCCGACGCCGACGCGGATTCTGATAGAGACCGAGCCGCCCACCGCCACGCCAACGGCGACTGATACAGAAGCCGTGAATCTGCCTCAGCGCTTGGAAGCGGCGACGCCGTCTGCCACATCAACCGCGACCGATTTGCCTGTGATAGAGTCGGCGCCGACGATCCCGCCGCGGCCGACGCTCGACGAAACCGAGGTGGCAAAGCTGCTGGCGACCCCCAAGCCGCGCCCGACGGTTCCGCCAACCTGGACCGCGGCGCCCACGCTGCCGCCCACCAATACGATTGCCGCGCCTTCTCCGGATGCCCCGGCGCCCTTGGAAGCAGCGACAACCCGCAGTGATGAGGTGTTTGTCTCCACGCCGATTGCCGTAACGCCTGAGGCGCAATTTGAAGTGCCCGACAATACACCGACGGCCACGCCGACCATTGTGCAGCCGACCGTGGCCGTGCGCAGCGACTTGTTGCGGCCCGTGATTCAGCCCCCCGTCGCGCAAGAAGCGACCTTTAGCATCAGCGGCGCCTCGGTGTATCAGTACAATGTGGGCGTCGGCGAGATCTTCACTTTTAATAACAACATTCAACTCGCCGGCGGCGTGCGGCTGTTCCTGCAGAATCCTGTCGATCCTAATAGCTTCCTGCGTACCGACCAAAAGGGCGTGCTGCGTTTCCGTCCGATTGGCGTTGCGCAGGAGAGTGAGTTTGGCTACTCGCCATACTTCGCCGGATTCTCGAGCCAAATCCCCAGTTACGAGCAGAACAAGAATCGCATTGTCGAATTGGACTGGTCGGCGGACGGCCGTCAATTCAGTTTCCGCATCGATACGCCGCTGGGCTTGGACAATGCCAGCGCCGGCGTCTGGTTCTGGCAGCCGCGGCTGGACAGCCAATATGACCCGACTTTCCAGTTGATCCGCGATTGTCCTGTGCCCGGCTATAATCCTTGCAACTTTGTATACCCCAGCAACGCCAGGCACTGGAAGACATTCGGCGTGCAGTGGTCGCCGCTTCCGGGCGACAATAACGTACTTCTGTCCGTGCTGCTGCCGGAGGAAGGGCGGAATGCCCAGGCGATTGTGCAGGCTCTGCGCGACCCAACGAAGGCCGACAACGCGCCGAATTTCGTTCGCTATGACTATGGCAGCTGGAACCCCGGCGGGCAGGGCATCACAGTGAGTGGGCGCCGCCCCGATGGCCGCGTTATCATCGGCGCAGTGAATAACAACTTGTCGGGCGAGCAAGTCATTCTCGATGGTTCCGCGCGCGGGTTGTGGCTGCGCGACGCTGTTCGCTTGCCCAACGGTCAGTATCGCGCGTTGGGCCGGCCCGGCGGCCCCGGCAGCGGACCGGTCGCGCTCTATGATCAATACGGCAATCAGATGACTGACTTTATAGGCTCAGCCGCGCCGGAAGATGTCCGCTGGTTCCCCGATCGCAGCGCCGTCCTGGTGTTGGTTCAAGGGCGTCAGTACACAATCCCGGCCGCCGGCGGGTCTGTCACGGACAATACGGAGGCCACATTCAATCCGCAATTTGGCGGGGCGCCGGCCGCCGCTGCGCCGTCCATCCCGGATGCGGTGATCGCAGGCTCTGAGTACGCTCCCGGGCAGCAGCTTCGCATTGCCGTCAACTATTTGAATTTACGTAGTGGGCCATCCACTGCCAACGCGGTACAAGCCGGCTTGGTCTTTGGCGATTATGTCGCCATAATTGCCGGGCCCTATGACAATGAAGGTTATCGCTGGTGGCAGGCGCAGACGGCCGCTGGGCGCGTCGGCTGGCTGGCGGGTACGATAAACGGCGCGCCGACGCTCCAGCGCCCGTGAGTGAGATGCCATGATGACCGATCGCGAAACAGTTATGACCAGCGGCCCGCTCGTCAGCATTGTCATCCCGACCTTTAATCGCAGGCATTTTGTGGCAGACGCCATCGAAAGCGGCTTTTGCCAGACCTATGGCAATTGCGAGCTGATCGTAGTCGACGATGGCAGCACGGATGGCACGACCGAGTTTCTGCGCGAGCGATACGGCGACCGCATTAAGCTGGTAACGCAGCAGAATCAGGGTCCGGGCATTGCTCGCAATAGCGGCATTGGCGCCGCCAGCGGGGAGTTCATTCACTTTCTCGATGCCGATGACCAATTGCACTGCCGGAAAATCGAAATCGGCTTGGATATTTTTCGCAGAAGTCCGCAAGTTTCGGTCGTCTATACTCACTTTCAATTTGTCGCCGCCGATGGCGTGACGCCTCTCGAGACGCCGCCATTCGAGCGCTACAGCGAAAACGTATTTTGCGAACTGCTCAGCCAGACCGGCTGCCGAATCCTGACCAGCTCCAGCATGATTCGCGCGCAGGCTTTGCGCGCCGTCGGCGGCTTCGCGGATGACGTGGAATTCCGCAGCGCCGAAGATTGGGATTTATTCCTGCGTCTGGCCCGGCGCTATAGCTTCCACGGCATCGACCAGCCGCTGGTATTCCGCCGTATGCACGACAGCATGATCTCGGACGACCGCCTGTATGGCGCCTTGGGACGGCTCAAAACGATGCGGAAGGCGCGCCAGTATGGCTGGGAGAAGTGCATGGAAAGGGGCGAATTCGAGGGCAAGATCGCGGCGCGGCATCATGTATACGCGCTCTATTTGTGGCAGGCGGGCCAAGCAAAAGCAGCGCGGGATCACTTTATGCAGGCCGCGGGGCTGTACCCGCCGGAAGCTCGGCAGCGGCGCTTGTACGCGCTCTACACCTGGCTGCTGCCGCCGGCATCGGTCGACTGGACGATCGCGCTGGCGCGTCGATTGCGCGGGCTGATGCGTCGGTCCGCATAGGATGCTGCCAGAGAGTCTGACGACCGACCGCCGCGCTGAATCGAATTGGCGCTTTTCGCGTATAATTGAGAGAAACGAATTGAGCCCGGGATAAGTGGTCTATGCCAGCAACGGTGGACAGCCTGCGATACGACATAGAGTCGCTGACCAAAGCCGGCGCCTTTGGCGAGATCGTCGACCGCTGTCATGTCGAGTTGACGATGGCGCGTCGAGAGGGCAATCACAGCCTCGAGATTATCGCGCTCCTTGGCCTGGCGCAGGCACAGTGCTCGTTGGGGCACTTTGACTTTGCGCGCGACTACATTAATCAGGCGGTTGACGGGGCTAATGCCATACGCTCCGTCGGCTTGATGATCGACTCGCTGCTGGCCCGCGCCAGGATTGCGCGCGAAGGTTATCTGCAGACAGGCGACGCTTTGGAAGATTATAACAAAGCCGTCGACTACGCGTTTGAAGCGGGTGATATGCGGCGCTACGCCTTGTCCATACTGGGCATGGGCGAGATCGCGTCGGATGCGAACGAGTCGAGCAAGCAGGCTTGGAAAGCCATTGATATTGCGCGCGAAATCAACGACGACCAACTGGAAGCGCAGGCGATTCTGCTGCTGTCCAACGCATTCATACGCAAGAACGAACACAGCAAAGCCAACGACGGCCTGTTGGTCGCGCTGCGCAAAGCGCAAGCCGTCAAAGACCGCCTGCTGGAAAGTGTCATCATAGGCCAGCAGGGCCTTGTTCTGGCGCAGGATGCCGACAGCTTCGACCGCGGCCTGCAGCAGCAGCTCACCGCGCTCGAGGTGGCCCGCGGCCTGGAAGCTGTATTCCACGAGTTCATGCGCTTGTATACGTTGGCCATGACGCTGGTGGCAGCCAATGACCTGGCCGAGGCGCGCGGCTATTTCGATCAGATGCTGGCGCTGGCGCAAGACATCAAGCACCCGCCCTACGAGATGTATACCCAGGGCCTGATCGGGCAATGGCAAGAATTGCGCGGGAACCATGACAGCGCCATCTCGTATTATGGCCGCGCAGTTGATATGGCGCGCGGTGCCGGCAACCCGCAGAGCGAAGCCCGTTATTTGTACGCGCTCGGCTCGGTCTACACATCGCAGTGGGAATTCGCTGCGGCGCGCCAGGAATATAGCCGGGCGCGGGCGATTTATCAGTCGCTGGACGACGGGCGCAACGCGACGCGAGTGCGCGCTTCAATCATGTACACCTATATCATGGCGGTGGCGACGCGCATATTGCGGCTGCTGGGGCTGGGGCCGGCCGGCGAATGAGGACTTCAGCGCGTTAGATGTCCAGCGCGCCTTTGCGCCACAGAGTCGTCAGGGTAATCGAAGGATAGAACACCAGCGGCGGCAATTCATCCCGCGTGAACCAGCCCACCGCGGCCGCGTCATCGCCGGCTTGAGCTTCGCCTGAGATAATCGTGGCGCTATAAGCGATGATGATGTCCGCTAAACCGTCGTCGCGTTTGGGATATACCGCCAGCAGCTTATCAATGCCTACGGTCAGTCGGGTTTCCTCCAGCGTTTCGCGGATGGCGGCGGCTTCCGGCGCTTCATCGTGGTCGACGAAGCCCGCGGGCAGCGCCCACATACCCTTGCCCGGATCCAGCGCCCGCTGAATCAGCAATACTTTGTCGTCCCGCTCGATGAAGACGACAACCGCGACCTTGGGATCGAAATACACCGGCCGCTCACAGACGGCGCAATAGGGCCGCATTCGACCGCCCAGAAGGCGCTCAGTCAGCCGTCCCCCGCAATGCGCGCAATAGTTGGCGATGCGGCTCATCGCTGCTGCGCCGGGCGCCGCTTGGGCATTGACTTTGCGGCGGCGCGCCGGTAGACTGCTGAATCGCGAGCCGGAGTGGCGGAATTGGCAGACGCGCACGACTCAAACTCGTGTACCTTCGGGTGTGTGGGTTCGACTCCCACCTCCGGCATCAGCATCCCCGAGACCTCATCAGGCATAGGCGTCACGAGCGCAGAGTCCACTTGGATTCCGCTTCCCCGGCCTGCATATTTTCGTAGCGCGCCAAAGTGAAGAGCCAGTCGGACAGGCGATTCACGTAGGGCAATACGAATTCGCCGATGTCCTGCTCATCAGCAAGGGCGACGATTCTGCGCTCGGCACGGCGGCTAACCGCCCGCGCTGCCTGGAGTGTAGCGGCTGCGGCTGTGCCTCCGGGCAGAATAAAGTTCTTCAGCGGCGCCAACTCGGCGCTCATCTCGTCTATGCTTGCTTCCAGCCAGTCTACGTCAGCGCCAGAAATGCGCGTGATCCAATCTGCCCGGGCTTGCAGCGGCGTGGCCAGATCGGCGCCCAGATGAAAGAGCTGGTTTTGCACGGCAGCCAGCCAGCCGTCGCCGCGGTCGCTCGGGCGCAGCGCGCGCGCCAAGCCCAGCAGCGAATTGAGTTCGTCGACAGTGCCATAGGCTTCGACGCGCAAATGGGTCTTTGATACGCGCCCGCCGCCAAATAAGGATGTCTCGCCGCTATCGCCTGATTTTGTATAGATCTTCATTTCTCGGCTTCCCCCTAAACTCCCGCGCTGTCAAATAACGATGCTGTTCTTGCGCTACCACGTCAGTCTGTCGCGGATGCGCCATTGCCTCGCCAGCGATCGTAAATGGCGACCAGCGAAAAACCGGCATAGATCAGCCAAATGACTTCGATAGCGAACAAGTAGCGTGGCAGCGCCAATACCACCGTATGCGCCAGCACGGTATAAATGGCGAAGCCCATGACGGGCGCGGAGGTTTGCCAGCGTTTGCGCAACATGATCATGCCCAGCGCGCCAAGCCCGATGCCGCCTAGATGAAAAAGCCAAGTCAGCAGCTTGATCGCGAATCCCTCGATACTCAAGACGGCGCTGAATCCAGCCAGCGAGCGGTCTCCGTTCAGCCAGTCAAGCGTGGCCTGCCTGACGCTGACATTGCCCAGGTTGGTTGTCCCGTGCGGCTGCAGCAGCGAATATGCCAACTCGCGCGCTCGCAGCGCAAGCAAGCCGGCTGGATCAGCGGAGACTAATTCGCCAATCCGCTCGACATAAAGCTGCGGCGGATGATGATATTGACAGTCGTCGACACAATCTTCGGGCACATCGGCTTCTGCGCCGGCCAGCAGCAGCGCGTCGTTCTGTTGCGGCGAACCGTCTTCACTTTCAAAGCCGCGCCAGACAGCGGGCAGCAGTCTATCGCTAACAAAGACAAAGCGATCCCAGAGCGCCAGGTTGTGGACTGTCCAGGTCGACAGGATGGCCAGGTAGATGACCAGAAGCAGCGCGACATTTTGACGCCAATTGCTCACGAGGCTGTGACGATGCAACCGGAAAATATGCGCTGCTAATCCCAGCGGGAAAAGAACAGCAACGGCGCGCGTCAACGTAGCCAGTCCGAATGCGATTGCCGTTAATACCAGAGCCGCCCGCGGGGACAATCCGCCTACGGCCTGCGTGTTTGCGCCTGCGACAAAGTATTCCACGTATAACCATAAGCCGCAAACGACAAAAAAGATGTACAGCGTTTCCGTGGCGATATTGGCCGGTTCGAGTATCAGCGCGGGATGAAATGCAGCGAGAGCCGCGCCTGCGACCCCTGCGCGCGCGCCGCCAAGCGCCGATCCAATGCGGAATACAAGATAGGCGGTCGCTGTAGACGCGAGGCACTGCAGCAGGCGTATCAAGACGACTGTTTCGTGGTCCGGCAAGAATTGCTGGAAAATACCGACGAATATGATGTATAAGGGAGGAGTAGGTATGCTGTTGTTGGTGAATGGAATGTCGCGGATCCATCCGTGTTCCTGCCCGCTGAAGAATCCCCAGCCCACAGCAAGATACCATCCATTGTCGCCGCCTTCCCGATCAAAGCTGGCGACGGTCGGCTGCCCGGCAGCATAAGCCAGCCGCAGCACGAGGCCTATGAGCAGGAGTGCCCATAACCAGCGGGAATAGCGCGCGTCTGCTTCCATCGGCTGCGGTTCTTGCTATAGGGTCGGTATGCGGCGAATGGTAGTATTAGGTTGGGCAATACGCAAGGATGACTGGCCACATGGCAAGCTGGACAAGATCCACGACGCTGCGATTGCTGGCGATAATTGCGGCAGCCTTGCTCTTCCGCCTGGCGCTGCTCTCGTTGGTGAGCAATCCCGGGCTGCACGATCCAATTCACTACTACAACTTGGGGCGCCGCCTGGCCGAGGGGCAGGGCTTCACGGTTGATTATGTCTGGCATTACAGCCGGATTCCGCTCGATATCAGCCACGGCATCGACCATTGGATGCCCGTCGCCGGCGTGGCCGCCGCAGCGGGAATCTGGCTAGGCGGCGCTTCACCGATTGCGGCACTGACGGTCTTTGTCCTTGCGGGCTCGCTGGCGCCGCTGCTGACGTTTTTCGCCGCGAAACAGCTCGCGCTCTCGGATGAAACCGCGCTGATTGCCGCGCTGCTTGGGGCTTTCATACCCGATCTGGTATTAAGCTCGCTGCGTACCGATACCACGGCTCTGAATGCTGTATTCATTTGCGGGGCTATACTGCTGCTGAATGATGGATTGCAGCATAGGCGCAGAGTCAATTTCTTGCTTTGCGGCGCGCTGACCGGCTTGGCCTACCTGACGCGCAACGACTCGCTGCTGTTTTTCCCGATGCTGGCGGCGACCCTGATAATCCGCATGCGCTTCGGCTCGAGGCAGCTAAGTTATCGCGACGCCTTCTTCGCCACAAGCCTGACGAGCGTCGCCTGCCTGGTCGTCATCGCGCCCTGGCTCTGGCGGAATCTGCAAGAGACGGGCTTGCTGGGCACGGCCGAGACCAGCCGCATGTTCTTCATGGTGGAGCAGAGCGATCACTATGCCTATGGGCATGCGATCACCTGGGAAAGTATGTTAGCGCGGCGCAGTATTGGGGAGCTGCTTTATTTCCGACTGTTTCAGTTTGCCGCCGCCATCAAGCAGGTAGTGGTATCGCTTGCTTTGCCGCTGAACATACTCATCCTTGCCGGCGCTATACGCCTGCTGCGCGGTAAACTCCCAGCGCGCATATCGACGCTGGCGCCCGCGTTTATCTGGCTGGCGGGTCTATTGTTGGCCTACCCCTTTTTTCTGCCTTTGAAAAGCCAGGCCGGCAGCTTCGAAAAAGCCTTTCTCACGGTCGTGCCGCTGCTGATACCCTTGGCGGCTGTGCCCATAGACCGGTCATTTCACCGCTCGATATGGCGCTGGGGCTTCGTCGGCTTGGCGGTATTGTGGCTGGCAGTCAGCAGTGTTCTGCAATTCACCTGGCGGACCGAGTTCGCCAATACCTATTACGGCAGCATACAGGTCTTGGTGGATGCATTGGACAGCTTGCCCGATGTAACCGGCGACGGCGAGCTGCGTCTAATGTCGCAGGATCCCTACGTGATGAGTTATTTCGGTTACGCCTCTGTTATGACGCCCTTGGCAACGCGCGAAGACACGCTGGAATTGGGCCGCCGCTTCGCTATCGATTATTTGATGATGCCTGCGTCGCGTCCGGCGCTCGACGATCTGTATCTGAGCGAAGCAACTGACCCCCGCTTTCAACTGGCAGCGCATCTGGCTGACGCGGGGGTAATTCCCTTCGAACTCTATCGACTCGGCGCCGACGGCTGAGGCAGGTACAACGCGACTGCCTCCCGGCGCGAAAGTGAGACAGCGGCAGCAATGCGCGCGACATCATCTACTACTATAATTGTTAGCGTAGGGTAGGTGGTGTATGAAAGAGTCGCAAGCCTATATTGAGCGCATCACACGCGTGAACCGCGACTACCAGCGGCTGGACCTGGCGGTCGATAAATCACTCTCAACGCTGCGCGCGGGCCAAGCGCTGCTGGTGCGGCGCATCGACAAGGACTACGAGGCGGAGCGCTGGGATCCCTATCTGCGCGAGCTCTGGTTTCCCGTTGAGATCCTGGCCAGCGATATGCTCGTCATCGAGCAGCCGGCCCGTTCGCATTTCACGCCTGGGCAACTGCTGAGCATCATGGGTCCCGTGGGCCAGCCTTTTCGTTTTCGACAGAAGCTGCGTAATATTCTGCTGATCGCCTACAATTCGACGCCGGCCGCTCTGCTCATGATGCTGGCGCCGCTGTTGGAGCGACAAGTGAGCATTACTATGGTCTTAATTGGCTCGGCGCGCGCCTACGAAACGAGCCATCTGCCGGGCGAGATCGAGATCATTCAGGCTGATGACGATTTGTCCTGGAGCGACATGGTCATGACGCTGGGCTGGGCCGATCAAGTATTCGCCACGGTCGGCCCCGGCGACGAGCTGGAGCATCTGGGCGATATCATGCGCTTAATGCGCGAGCGGCGCAAAGACCTGCCAGCGAATTACGCATTTGGCGTGCTGCAACGGCAGCTCCCCTGCGGCGTTGGCGCTTGCCATGCCTGCATGTTGAACTTGCGCGGGGCGCGGAAGCTGCAATGTGTGGACGGGCCCGCCTTCGACCTGACCACCTTGCGCCTGAATTAGCGCCCAGGACGACTTGCCATGGCCATTGAAATCACGCGACCCGGCAAGTACAGCCTCATTGTATCGACGCCGGTGATGCCAGCGGCCGGCACACTGGGCTTCTCGGACAGCTACAAGGGCTTGATCGACTACGATAAGCTGGGCGCGCTGGTCACGAATCCCGTTACCATCAAGCCTTGGAACCCGGCCTCCGGCACACGCATGATCCCCCTGGACGCGGGGATTCTTTTGCACACGGGGTTGCCGAATCCGGGTTTGTCCAAGGTGATCAGCCGCAACCGCAAGGTATGGGCGAACATGCCGATTCCGGTGATTTTGCATTTGGTCGCAACCAGCGTGGGCCAGGTAAAACAGGCTGGCAGCGCGCTCGACGAAGTCGACGAGGTCGCGGCGGTCGAATTGGGCTTGAGCGACGATATCGAATTGGATGATGCCCTGGCTTTGGTCGCAGCCGCCGCCAAAATGGAGAAGCCCTTGCTGGTTCGGCTGCCGTTTTACGAGTGCTATGACTTGGCGCCGCCACTGGCTGAAGCCGGAGCCGATGCGCTGGTGCTGACTGCCGCTCCGCGCGGAACCGCCCGTGACATCCATGCCGGGCGTCTGGTCAGCGGCCGGATCTACGGTCCCCTCATCAAGCCGCTGGTGCTGCGCATGGTAGGCAGGCTGCGGCGCGAAATTCCCGATGAGATCCCCATCATCGGCTGTGGCGGCATTCATTCGCCGCAAGACGCGCGCGACTATATCGATGCTGGCGCCGTCGCCGTGCAGGTGGATGCGGCGACCTGGGCGCAGCCCAAAATGCTGGAACGCATCGCGCGTGATCTAGGCGGCTGGATCGCCACCCGGCATAAGGATGCCTTGCTGGACGAATGGAATCCCGACATGGGGCAGACCGAAGCCATAGAGCGCCGAGCGCCGTCGCCGGGCGCGGGCACCAACCAGCGACCGAGCCGAAAGCGATAGCTGCCGTGCCGCAATACGACTTTCGCTGTGATGCATGCCAGTTGCGCTTCAGCGTTTACTATCGCAGCTACCGCGAGTATGACGCCGCCGCGGTCCAGTGCCCCGAGTGCGAGTCCGCGGAATTGTCGCGCTTGATTACGGCTGTCGCTTTGCGCAGAGCGAGCCGGGATTATCGCAAGATGTCCTCAGGTGAAATGCTGTCTGTCTTGGAATCGGGCGATGAGCGGCAGACAACCGAGATGTTCAAGCAAGTCCGCGGCGATGGCGCAGCTCAGTCGGATTCCACGCTTGGGCAGCCCGCAGAGCCCAAGGGCGGCCAGCCTGCGAGCGACACAGACTAGAGATACCAGTCGCGCAAGGCGTCGCGCACCTCGTCAATAATCGCTTCCCAAGGGTATTCTGGATCGCGCTGTATCGTCAGGCAATCTTCGCTGATGGTCAGGCTGATGATGCCTTCCACGGCCGTGAAGAGCATCTGCGCTATGGGCGAGCCGAGGTCGCCCGCGGCCGGGTTCTCGTAGCGTTCTTCGCCATGGTTGGTCAAAGCCTGGTTGACATAGAGGTCGGCGATATCGGCCTCATCGCCGTATTCAACTTCCACCGTGACGTATTCGGACATGCTGCCAGTTCCCGATGGTGGGATCAGATTCCCGCGGGCTGCTGCTGCGTGATGCAATGGATATTGCCGCCGCCTAGCAAAATTTCGCGCGCGCTTATGCCGACGACCTCGCGCTGCGGGATTAGCTCCGCCAGTTTGCGGCGCGCTTCAGCGTCATGGCGGTCTTCAAATTGGGGCAGGATGATGGCGCCGTTGGCAATATAGAAGTTGATATAAGAGCCGGCCAGGCGCTCCCCCTCTGGCCGCAGGAAGGCGGAATCGACGACGTCTATGCCGTCTGCTTCCGCCTTGGTCATCGTCATCGGGTCGGGCTGGTGGATTCTGTGCACTTCCAGGCTGCGCCCGGTCGCGTCACGCGCCGACATCAGCACGTCGTAGGCTTCGGCCGAACGCTCATATTGCGGGTCGCAGCGGTCATCGGTCCAGGTCATGGCGACGACGCCGGGGCGCGTGAAGCAGCATAGATTGTCGACATGGCCGTCGGTCTCGTCTTCGTAGACTCCGCGCGGCAGCCAGATGATGTGGTCGATGCCGAGGTAGTCCGCCAAGTGCTGCTCGATATCAGCCCGCGACAGATTGGGATTGCGATTGGGATGCAGCAGGCATTGCTCGGTGGTGAGCAGCGTGCCCTGGCCGTCAACGTGGATGGAACCGCCTTCCAAAATCAGCGGCGCCTGGTAGCGATCCAGCCATTCAATCTCTAGCATTTTGGCCGCGACGAGTTCGTCCTTGTCCCAGGGGAAGTACATGCGCTTCTGCAAACCGCCCCAGGCATTGAAGTTCCAGTCGATGCCGCGTACCTCGCCGCGGTCATTAACGACGAAGGTCGCGCCGATATCGCGAGCCCAGGCATCGTTGTTGGAAAGCTCGACGACGCGAACTTGCGGCGGAAGCTGGGCGCGCGCATTCTGGAATTGTTCGCTGTTGACGCCCATGGTCACGCGCTCAAAGCGGGCGATTTGCCGCGCCACCTCGACGAATGCGAATTGCGCCGGTTTACCCCCATAGCGCCAGGTATCGCGGCGCTCTGGCCACAGCATCCAGCAGCCGGCATGGGCTTCCCATTCGGCGGGCATACGGAAGCCGTCGGCTCGCGGCGTAGACTGAATCAACTGCGACATGCGCCTGGCGCTCATTCGCTAAACAGTAGTTTAAGTATTATGCCTTGCCCGCAGCCTCAAGTGCAGGTCTGGTTTTTATCGTCATAGTCAAGGCAATCGCATCAAAATATTTTCCAACACAGAGAACATAGAGGGCACAGAATTAAGATTCGTTTGGCGACTTTCTCCTATATCCACTGATTGAATTGGGGAGGCTTGCCGCCACATTGTCGATTAAATTCCTTCCCGCCAAAATTTTGCGACAAAATATCACGAAATCTCCGATCATTGGCTTTTCTCTGTGCCCTCTGTGCCCTCTGTGTCCTCTGTGGTTAAATTTCAGTTAAATTTTGCTCGTCGCAGCGGATGCCAGTTTTGATGCGATTGCCCTGCGTCATAGCAAACTGCGCGGGAAATGTCAGTCTGTTCGGTGTACAATACACGCGGTTGGCCAAAGCTGGATCGATGGACCATGACCGACAGCCTGCACGCGCTTTCACCGCTGGATGGGCGTTACGCCGAAAAGACCGCAGCACTGCGGCCCTTTCTTTCTGAATGGGCGCTGATGAAGTATCGGCTGAGGGTGGAGTCGCGCTGGCTGCTCGCCTTGTCGGAAGAAGCCGCTGTTACTCATGTCCGGCCATTCACGCCAGCTGAGAAAGACTTGCTGGAGTCGCTCAGCGCCGACTTCGACGATTGCGCCGCCAAGCGCATCAAAGACATTGAAGCGCGGACGAAACACGATGTCAAGGCGGTCGAGTATTATGTCCGCGAGCGCCTGCGGGAAACCAGTTTGCGCGATGTCGAGGCGTCGGTTCATTTCGCCTGCACTTCGGATGATATCAACAACCTGGCTTATGCCATGATGTTTCGCGATGCCATGCGCAGCGTCTGGCAGCCGGCGGCGCAAGCTGTCCTGGAGCGGATTGCCACGCTGGCGCGCGCTACCGCGGCCACAGCGATGTTGGCGCGGACGCATGGGCAGCCGGCCACCCCTACCACGCTGGGCAAAGAGCTGGCGGTTTTCCGGCATCGGCTCGGTCGTCAGCTAAAGCAGATAGAGGCACAGGCGTATTTGGGCAAATTTAATGGCGCGACAGGCGCCTATAATGCGCATCGCATCGCCTATCCGGAGGTGGACTGGCGCGCGCTCTGCCGGCAATTCGTTGGCGGCTTAGGCTTGGCTTTCAACCCGCTGACCACGCAGATTGAGCCGCATGATTACCTGGCGGAGCTGGCGCATGCGCTGATGCGCTTCAATACCGTTTTGCTTGACTTTTGCCGTGATGTCTGGACTTATATTGCGCTGGGCGCATTCCGACAGCAGGCAGCCGCCACTGGAGAGATCGGCTCGTCAACCATGCCGCACAAGGTGAATCCGATAGATTTCGAAAATGCCGAAGCCAATCTCGGCATCAGCAGCAGCGGCTTGGCGCATTTGGCGGGCAAGCTGCCGGTATCGCGATTGCAGCGCGACCTCAGCGATTCGTCGGCTTTGCGCAACTATGGCGTCGCCATCGCCCACAGTTACCTGGCGCTGCTTTCCGTTGGGGGCGGGCTGAAGAAACTCGCCGTCGATCATGATGCGCTGGCCGCCGAGCTCGAAGATGCCTGGGAAATATTGGCGGAGGCGATCCAGACCGTGTTGCGCAAGCAGGGCTATGCGGACGCTTACGAGCAGCTGAAGGCGCTAACCCGCGGAAGACAGGTGACGGGGGCGCGCTTGCGCGAGTTCATCGCCGGCTTGGACCTGCCCAGCGACGACAAGACTCGGCTCCTGCAGCTCAGGCCGGCCAGCTACCTGGGCTATGCTGAGGAGCTGGCTCAGGAAGCCGTCGGCATTATAGAGCCCGGGCACTAGCTTAAGTCGCCGCCAAAAACGAAGGAGCCAACAATTATGTTTCGACCATTTCTCCGCCAAGAAACTCAACGGCTGACGATGGGGCAGGCGCTGATCAAGTTTTTGCAGATGCAATACAGCGAATATGACGGCGAAGAACAGCGCTTTATCCCCGCGATTTGGGGCATCTTCGGGCATGGCAACGTCAGCGGTTTGAGCCAGGCGCTATGGGAATACGGCGCGGACTTGCCTTATTATCAACCGACCAACGAGCAATCCATGGTGCATGCGGCCTCTGGTTTCGCTCGAACGCGCCTGCGGACGCAGACCTTCGCCTGCACCACGTCGATCGGTCCCGGCGCGACCAATATGGTCACCGGCGCCGCCACCGCCCATATCAATCGCCTGCCGGTGCTGCTGCTGCCGTCCGACTACTATGCCACGCGCTTTCAAGGCCAGGTGCTGCAAGATATCGAACATCCGGTGTCGCTGGATATGAGCGTCACCGACTGCTTTCGCGTGGTCAGCCAGTTCTTCGACCGCATCACGAGGCCCGAGCAAATCTTGTACGCCGCGCCCGAAGCCATGCGCGTGATGACCGATCCGGTGGATGCGGGCCCGGCTACCATCGCCCTGCCGCAAGACATCCAGAGCGTGGCTTTCGACTATCCGCTCAATTTCTTCCGCAAAAAAGTCTGGCGCATCGAACGGCGGCAGCCCGATCAACAGCGGCTGGAGGAAGCGGTCGCGCTGCTGAAGCAGGCCGAGCGGCCCTATATATTGGCCGGCGGCGGCGTACATTATTCCAAAGCCTGGGCGGAATTAAGAGCATTCTCGGACGCATTTGGCATCCCGGTCGGCGAGACGCATTCCGGGCGTGGCGCGCTGCAGCAGGAATCGCCGCTTCTCATCGGCGGCAGCGGCCATACCGGCACGCCGCTCTCAGGCAAATACGCGGCCGATGCTGATCTGGTCTTCCTCGTGGGCACGCGGCTGGCGGACTTCGCCACCGGCTCCTATTCCGCCTGGCAGAACCCGAATGTCAAATTTGTCAGCATCAACGTCAGCGGCGCGCATGCGCATAAATTGGGCGCCTTGCCCATCGTCGCCGACGCGCGTGATACACTGCGGCAGCTGATCGCGGCCGGGGCGCAAGCCGGCATCAAGCCCAATGCCGGTTATGTCGAATCGGTGGCGGTAGACCGCCAGGCTTGGTTGCAGCAAAAGCGCGACTCGGTATACATTCAGTATCCCAAGGAAAGGATGAGCCAGGCGCAGGTGATTGGCGCGCTCAATGACTTCATGAACGCCGGAGATACCCTGGTATGCGCGGCTGGCACGGCGCCGGGCGATTTGCATCAACTTTTTGAAGCGACCGCCGGGCGCAGCTTGCATCTGGAATTTGGCAACTCCTGCATGGGCTACGATATTCCGGGCGCGATAGGCGTGCGGCTGGCGCGCCCGGCCGCGGGCGAAGTCTACGTATTCCTCGGCGATGGCAACTATCTGCTGCATCCCATGGAGTTGAAGACCGCGGTGCAAGAGGGTGTTAAGCTGACGGTCATCTTGCTGCAGAATGACGGCTTTCAGTCCATTCACGGGCATCAGAAGGTGCTGGTCGGCCATAGCCTGGGCAATGAGTTTCGCCTGCGCGATCAAGAGACAGGCCGGCTGGATGACGGCGAGTTCGTCGAAATCGATTACGCCAAGAACGCCGAAAGCCTGGGCTTGCGCGCCTGGAATGTCAAGGACGAGGCTGAATTAAAACGCGCCTTGGCTGAAGCCCGCCAAGAGCAGCGCTCTTGCATGATCGTGGCCCAAATCGAGCGTTATAGCCGCTTGCCGCGTTCGGGCATCTGGTGGGATGTCTTCGGCGCGGAGGTTACGGACGACGCCGCTACCAAGCAACTGGTTGACGAGCGCGAAGAGGGCCGCGCGGACCAGCGCTTCTACTGGTAGCCGCCGGTCGAAACGTCAAAGCAGGGTTGGAGATATGCCAAGCAAAGCCTATGACCTGGTCGTATTCGGCGATACCTGCGTCGACTTGATTCTCAAAGATGCCGATGTCGCGCCGCAATTCGGCCAGGTGGAAAAACTTGTGGCCGAGTATGACCTGGAAATGGGCGGTTCTTGCTGCATCTTCGCCGCGCAAGCCGCCAAACTGGGCTTGAAAGTGGCGCTGGTGGGGCGGGTCGGCGCGGACGCCTTCGGACAGCTCATCGTAAACACCTTGTCCGCCGCCGGCGTGGACACGCGCTACATCGTCGTCGATGGCAGCTTGCGCACCGGCATCACCGTGCACCTGGTGCAGGGCGATGACCGCGCCATGTTGACCCACTCCGGCTCGCTGAGCGCGCTGACGATTGCTGACGTCACGGACGATCTGCTGCTCTCGGCGCGCCATTTGCATTACGGCAGCCTGTACTTGCAGACCGGTTTGCTGCCGCATTGGATAGACATCCTGCAACGAGCCAAGTCGCTTGATTTGACCACATCGCTGGATACCAACTGGGACCCGGGGCAAGTCTGGGATCACGGACTGGCTGAAGCGCTGCCGCTGGTCGATGTCCTGCTGCCGAACGAGCAAGAAGCGATCCACCTCAGCGGCCAATCCGAGGCGGGCGCGGCCTTCGCATATTTGCGAAAGCGCGTGCCGCTGCTGGTTGTCAAGCGCGACATTGCGGGCGCGCTGGCATGGCTGGGCGATGCATCATTCGCGCAGGCGGTGCTTCCGGCGGTCGCAGGCGGGGACGGCATTGGCGCTGGCGACAGTTTCGATGCCGGATTTCTGGCGGGTTGGCTGGCGGGCTTGCCACTGCCAACTTGCCTCTCCATCGCCTGTGAGTGCGGGCGCGCGGTGGCCGGGGCGGTTGGCGGCACAGCGGCGCAGTTGCGCTTGTCTCAGGTCGCTGATCTCAAACCGGTCGCATCGGCTTAAACTTCCGGCGAATCGCCGCCGTTGCCCTGCGTACCCTCGCCATTGTAGCCACGACCGACGCCGCGATACTCAAAGCCCAGCTCGCGCAATTCTTCGGGAATGTACATATTGCGCCCGTCAATCAGAATTGGACGCCGCATTGTTTGCAGGACGCGCCGCATGTCCAGGTGTTTGAACTCGTTCCAAGGCGTCAGCACGAGCAGGGCGTCGCTGTCTTCGGCAGCGCCATAGGGACTATCGCACATGGCTATGGCGGGCACATCGCGGCTGGCGCTTTCCATTGCCACCGGGTCGTAGGCTTTGACAGACGCGCCTTGATTCAGCAGCGAGCGCGCTACCGTGAGCGAAGGCGACTCGCGGATATCGTCCGTGTTCTCTTTGAAAGCCAAGCCCAGAATCGCGACTGTTTTGCCGCTGACTGAGCCGCCTAACATTTCGCGGGTCTTCAGCGTGATTTGTCGCCGCTGGAAGGCGTTGATCTCCATCACCGCGTTGAGCAGCTGCGGGTGCATGCCGTGCGTCTGCGCCATATTAGCCAGAGCCTTGACATCTTTGGGGAAACAGGAGCCGCCAAAGCCGACGCCGGCCTGCAAAAAATGCGGTCCAATGCGTTTGTCGAAGCCCATACCGCGCGCGACTTCGGTCACGTCGGCGCCGAGCCGCTCGCAGATGATGCTGATTTCGTTGATAAAGCTGATTCGGGTCGCCAGAAAAGCGTTGGAGGCGTACTTGATCATCTCGGCTGTGCGGATATCCGTGATGACGACGGGCGCGTCCAGCGGGGCGTAGAGCTCCGCGACCTTTTCCGCCGCCGCGCGATCAGTCGAGCCCAGCACAGTGCGGTCCGGCTGCATGAAGTCGGCCAGTGCCGAGCCCTCGCGCAAAAATTCCGGGCAGGACACCACGGCGAAGTCGACCGGCTGCGGCTGATTGCTGCTGATGATCTCGGTGGTCCAATCGCCGGTGCCGACGGGTACGGTAGACTTATTGATGACGATCAAGGGCTGGCGCATGGTCTCGGCGATGGTCTGCGCCGCCGCGCGCACATATTGCAGATCGGCTTCGCCGTCGACGCCCGAAGGCGTGCCGACGCAGATGAAGACGAACTCCGCTTCGGCGAGCCCTGTTTCGTAAGAGGTGGTGAAGCGCATTCGTCCGGCTTCGGTATTGCGCAGCACCGTCTCCGCCAAGCCGGGTTCGTAGATTGGCATCTGCCCCGCCGCCAGCATCTCAATCTTGCGCTCGTCGATATCAACCAGGGTGACCCGATTGCCCATATCAGCGAAACAAGTGCCTGTGACCAAACCCACGTAGCCCGACCCAATTACGCAAAGTTGTCGCATATGCTTCTCGCTCTCCTCTGAATTTGGCGCTGTCTCACAACGCAGACTTCTACACTGGAAGGTCGAGTAATCCTCTCAGTCTATCAAAGTATACGGGGCATTATCAGGTTTCGCTGCCGGCGCCGGTCGCGGCCAGGGCAATCGCTTCAAAATGAATCTGAAAACTATGAACCTTATACGAACTTAAATCTAACCACAGAGACACAGAAGTAAAGCCAAGTTAGTCATGCGAAAAAGCTAGCCTTGTAGGGGCGACCAATCTGGTCGCCCGCTGCCTCTGTAATTTGTGGTTTCGGGCTGTCGCCCCTACAGATTGTTGCTCTGGTGAAATTTGCATTATTTTATTGGCTTTACTTTGGTGCCTCTGTGGTGAAAAATATATTGAAGCGACTGACCTGGGTTGCGGCGCGCGACCCTCGTTGGCGAAATTATCTGCACCATTTTGGAAATGTCCTTGCTATACTGATTCGGCAGCTTGTCACGCGATGATGGAGATTGTTTTGATGGCGACAGAATTGGACACGCTTACGGCAGCCAGGCTCTATCAGGCACAGATGAAGGACGGCGTTCCGCCAAAATTAAAAAAAGTACCCTTCCGCAATATCCGCGACTTGCTATCTCTTCACAGCAAAACATCGGGCAACAAGACTTGTCTGATCTATTACGACGAAGACGACAGCGCGCAGAAACTTAGCTACGCGGAATTCAACGCGCGCGTGCATCAAGCGGCCAACTTCATGGTCGAGGACCTGGGCATCCGGCGAGGAGATCGCGTCGCCACCATCGCTTACAATCACATGGATACGGTGCTGATTTATTTCGCCTGCTGGGTCATCGGCGCGGCGGTGGCGCCACAAAATGTCGCCGAGGATGACCGCCGCATCGCCTTTATCCTGCGCAACAGCGAAGCCAAGGTCTGCTTCGTCCGCAGCGAATATATGCAGCGCGCGCAGAACATCGTACAGGGCGCGGCTGGCGACGAAGGCGCGCCGAATATTGAGCAGATCGTGCAGGTCGGCGGGGCGGCTAGTGACGGTTTCATCAACTTTCATGAAGCATTGAAGAGCCGCCCGACCACATTCCTGGCTGACGAATCGGGCGCGAAATCGGCCGATGTGCCTATGAGCGACGGCGGCGAGGCCAGGGCCGGCCTCGACGATGAAGCCTTGCTGGTCTATACCAGCGGCACCACTGGCACGCCCAAGGGTGTCATCCTCACGCAATACAACCTGCTGGTGGACGCGCAGGGCATCAGCAGCTGGCAGGCGATCACCGGCAATCAGCGTGTCATGTGCGTCTTGCCGATTCATCACGTCAACGGCATTGTCGTGACGATTGTATTGCCGCTGTATGTTGGCGGCTGCGCAGTGCTCAATCGCCGCTTCAGCGTCTCGCACTTCTGGGAGCGGATCGTCCGCGAGGGCGTGAATGTGGTTAGCGTGGTGCCGACCTTGCTGCAATTTTTGATCGAGTACGGCGAGCGCGAACAGGCGCAGGGCAACACGATCTTCGGCGGCAGCATCAGCCGGCGGGATCTGATTCATTTTCGTCATCTGATTTGCGGCGCGGGCACGCTGTCGGTCGCGCTGGCAAAAGCCTTCAGCGACATGTTTGGCATCACCATCATCCATGGCTACGGCCTAAGCGAGACGACTTGTTTTTCTTGTTTTCTGCCGGTCAGCCTGTCCTGGGAAGCCAATCAGCGCTGGCTGATGGAGCATGAATATCCCAGTATTGGCTGTCCGATTGAGCCGAATGAAATGGCGATTTTTTCCGCCGATGGCAGCGGGATTGAATTAGGCGAGGGCGAACGCGGCGAGATTTGCATTCGCGGCCACAATGTGATGCAAGGCTATTTCAAGCGGCCCGACGCCAACGCGGAAACGTTTAAGTTCCAGTGGTTCCGCAGTGGCGACGAAGGGTTCTATCTGCGCGATGAAAACGGCCGGCAATTCTTCTTCATCACGGGGCGCATCAAAGAACTCATCAACCGCGGCGGCGTCAAATTCAGCCCCTTGGATATTGAAGAGGTCTTGCTCGGCATCGCCGGCGTCAAAGTGGGTTTGGCTGTCGGCTTCCAGAATATCTATTACGGTGAAGAAGTCGGCGCTTATGTCGTGCTGGAAACGGGCGCCAAGCTCGATGAAAGCGTCATTATCGCCAAATGCCGCGAACAAATGCCCTTCGAAAAATCGCCCAAAGTCGTTGTCTTCGGCAATGAGATTCCGGTGACATCCACCGGCAAGTATCAACGGCTAAAGTTGCAAGACCGCTTCGTCAAATGGGAAAACACGCAGTTCAGACGCTAGGCTTCGCCCGCCCGAGCCAGTTGCCGCCGGCGCAATTCGGGCAGAGCCAGCAGGCTGAGCAAGCCATTCAAAACCACGATCACGGTGCTGCCCTCATGGCCCAGCACGCCCATAGGCAAGGGCAGGTTTACGACGAAGACGCCTACGGTCAGCAGCGCGATCACCGCTAGCGAGAAGGCGATGTTCTGCTGGACGACCCGGCGCGCGCGTATGCTCAGCCGCAGCGCATCGGCAATGCGTTCAAGCCGGTCGGCCATTAGGACGACATCGGCAGTATCCAAAGCCACGTCCGTGCCCGCCCCGCCCATGGCGATGCCGATATCCGCCATAGCCAGCGCCGGCGCGTCGTTAATGCCATCGCCGACCATCGCCACCGAGCCGAATTCGCGGCGCAGCTGCTTGATAGCAGAGGCTTTTTCATCCGGCAGCAAGCTGGCGTAGACCCGGCTGATGCCGACCTGTTTGGCGATTGAATCGGCTACGCGCGGGTTGTCGCCCGTCAGAATCACTGGAACGATGCCGCGTTTGGCTAGCGCTGCGATCAGGGGCGCCGCGTCGGCTCGGCTTTTATCGGCCAGCGCGATCAATCCCAGCGGCTCGCTGTCGCGCAGGATGGCGACAACCGTCTTGCCGTCGTCTTCCAATTCTCGCTGCCTGGCGCTTAATGCCGCGGGCATTGCCGGGCAATCCGACATGCTCGCCAGGCGCCCGACACGCAGCCGGTGCCCGTTGATCTCCGCGATAACGCCACGGCCGGGCAGCGCTTTGAATTCGCTGGGCTCGTAAATGTCAAGCGCTGACGATTGCGCTCGCCGCAGGATAGCTTTCGCCAGCGGATGCTCCGAGCGCGCTTCAGCCGATGCGGCATAGGTCAGCAGCTCCGCCTCGGTGACGCGGGCGGCGCAAACGATGTCGGCGACGCGCGGCTCCCCGAGGGTGAGCGTGCCGGTTTTGTCGAAGGCGAATACTTTGACCGCCGCCAGTTTCTCCAGGCTGTCGCCGCCTTTGAAAAGGACGCCGTCGCGGGCTGCGGAAGCGATTGCGGAAATGATGGCGGAAGGCACGCTTATCACCAGGGCGCAGGGCGAAGCCACAGTCATCAATACCATAGCGCGGTAGAAATTGCTTTGGAAGTCGCTGAGGCCCAAAGCCGGCGGAATCAAGATGAGCAGCGCCACAGCCAGAATCACCAACTTGGCGTAACCTTGCTCAAATCGCTCAAGGAAGCGTTCGGTTGGCGCTTTGCTGTCTTGCGCTTCTTCGACCAGTTGAATGATGCGCGACAGGGTCGTCTGCTCGGCGGATCGCAGCGCGCGCACGTCGAGGATGCCTGGTCCGTTTAAGGTGCCCGCAAAGACCAAATCGCCAGAGGCCTTGTCCGCCGGCATGGATTCGCCGCTGATGGGGCTCTCGTCGACCGCAGACTGGCCCGCCAGGACTTGGCCATCAACGGGAATCCGCTCGGCTGGTTCAATCAGCACCGTGTCGCCAATCTCGATCTGGCTAATCTTAAGCTCAAGAATTTGCTGGCCGCGTTTGACTTTGGCGACTTCCGGATAAAGCGCGAAGAGACTGCGTATAGCGGTACGGCTGCGCCCAATGGCGTAGTCTTGCAGCACGTTGCTAAGCGAAAACAGGAATAGCAGAATGGCGCCTTCATGCCATTGGCCGATGGCGGCCGCGCCCAATGCCGCCAGCACCATCAGCATGTCCACATCAATCTGGCCTTGCGCGAGGCTAGCGAGGGCGGCTTTGGCGCCATAAAATCCGCCGGCGGCGTAGGCGAGCAAATTGATCGCCAATAAAAGCGCTGCGGTTGTTCCGGCGCGCTCGGCCAGCAAGCTGAATACGATGGCGGCCACTGTCACGGCAACCAGTCGCGGCGCCAGCCAAGCTTGACATCGCCAGGTTGGCGGAGAATCAAAACCAGGCAGCTGAGTCTGTGAAGCGGTCGTCTGCGCGCTCAATGATTTATCACCGTTAATTGTCTGCGAGTGCTTTCATCAGACTTATTTTAACAGTGGTTAATCATTTCTGCAACCAAAGTTGAAAACAGGCAGGCAGTCTTCAACGGTAAATTTGGCGGCTGAGAGCGCAGTGGCCAGTTTGGCGCGGGGGACTATAATAAAGAGGACGCGCCATTTGACGCGCCCTGTGATTGTGATAGATGGAGAATGTGCGGCTTTCGCCTAGACGATGTCGTCGTTCTTGGGGATCTGCTTCAGCTGCCGCGAAATGCTAAAGTAAAACGCCGCGGCGAGCAATGCGATGGCAATGGCCGACCAGGTATAGGCGACTACCTGGACCGAGAGCGCCGGCATGACATTCTCGGAGAAGTAAGCGATCGGGTTGGTGATGGCGCCATCTGCCGCCACAGCCGGAGAATTGAGAATGACCGGCAAATCGAGCAGGATGTGGCAAGCTGTCATAAGCGATGCGATGGTCATGACGATTTGCGTTAGCGAACGGCGCGACAGCAATTGGTTGATATCGCCGCGCCCGGTCCAGCCCAGGACGATCAGCGCCAGGCCGAAGCCGATGCAAATGAACATCGAGATCCAGTCGCCGGTTGCATCGGGCCGGATGAATAGCGCCAGGAAGCCGACGGTGAATGCGCCGGTTATCATCGCCATGCCGCGAACCAGGTGGGGCGCGCGATTGACCAGGAAGAACATGATCGAACCGAGCAGCGCCGAACCAAGATAGCCGGCCGACATCGTCAAGGCGTCCGAGCCGCCGCTATATTCGATGACGTATGAACCAGTTGGCGACAAGGTAAAACTGTGCACCGCGCCACCGGTGATTTGGATGGCGAATGCGCTCAAGCCGCCATGTATATTGTTGATGAACATACGCAGCGGATGAACGATGGTGCTTAAGCTCTCGGTATACCAAAGGACTACTATGGCGACGAAAGCCATAATCGAGATCGCCAGACTTCTGTGCACAACCTGTCGGCGAACTTTGCGCTCCACGAACTTCCTAAGCATGATCACTCTCCTTGAATCCTCAACTTAACTTAGTGTTGGGCTCCATAGCGTGTATGGCAACCTTAACATACTCATAACAAGATTGTCCAAAATTAGCCTTGCACGGCTTGACTAATCTCTCCTCCCACTTGTTTGATCAGTCCATAATAGATCGCGGCTGACATCATGCCCACTGCAATGGCAGCCCACATAAAGGCGACGACCGCGGGGGGCAATAGCGGGGTCACCTGCGCGGAAAAGTTCGCGGCGTCATTGACAGGCCCGCCAGGAGCGGGGTCCGCATTGCGCACGACATGCCAAAGGTCAAACACGGCGTTGAGCCCGGTCAATATCGCCAGGGTATTCAGCAAGAATACGGTGACCACCCGGGGGGCGAAAGCGCCCAGCGCAATCAGGCCGACGCCGAAACCAATACCGACAGCGAGAGCGGTCAGGTTTTGCTGCGCGTCTGGCCTGGCGAAGCTGAGCGTAAGCGCGACGATAGCGATGCCAATGGCAATTGATAAGCCGCGCGTCCATTGGGGTTTGCTGCTGGTGACAAAGAATAGCATGGCGCCAAAGAGAGCCGCGCCCAAGTAACCGGCCGGGGCGATCAAGGCAATGTTGCCGCCGACGACGCGGGCCAGGCCCGACCCGTTTGGCGATACGGTGAATCCTTGCACCTGCCCGCCAGATAGCAGAGCCGCTAGCGCGTGGCTGGCTTCATGCACGAAGGTGACAAAGAGACGAACCGGGTACGTGATAATTGACGCGTTGACCGCGGAACCTTGCGAGACGATGGTTCCGTCCTCTTGCCGGACAAGCTGCTCCACATCGGGCATATTCCAGAGGAACAGCGCAAAGACCAGGGCCAGGATGGTGATGAGAATGCTCTGCCGCCGAAGCGCTTGCTCGTAGCTGACCGGCGTTTTGCCGCCTATCGCTCGCTGGTTGCGCCAGATAAAGAAGAGCGCAATCAGGGCTATCGGCAGCCCGCTAAAGACAAATACCAGCGGGAGGGGAAAATCCGGCGCTAATTCAAGATCCAGCTCGGACGCCAGCGCTTTGATCTCGTTGGATACATCGGCGCCGACGCTGCCGCTGTCGATGGCGTCGGTTGTGAGTAGAGAACCGACTGCCATCCAGGCGATAGCAATCAGCAGTATAAAGCTCCAAATGAATCTCAGCTTCGTATGCAACTCAACCCTTCTCCCGCATCCGCATTGGCTGTCTAGGAATTATGGCGCATTTCAGCCATGATTGGCAATTTATACTTCACTAATCATTATACGGAATTCCCCATTCCACCGTTCTAACAATCGTAAAATTTCTGTAATATCGCCGGGCGCTGGGCGCATTATTGAGCGGCAATGAGCAAGCGCCTTCGGCCAGTCGGCGTGCCCTCTAGGCGTCGGAATTACCACTAGGATACCAGGTTATGCCCGCTATCGACCTAAGCGACTACCAGCCATCGGGCGACTTGTCGCGCGCTCGGACCTTGCCGGCGCGCTGGTATACCGAGCCGGAATTCCTGGCTTTGGAAGCCGAAAAAATCTTCTACAAAACTTGGCAGCCGGTCGGCCGTGTAGAGGAGGTCTTGCGCGCCGGCGATTTTTTCAGCTGCGAAGTTCTGGATCAGCCGCTCGTCATCGTGCGCAACAAGGCGGGTGAGCTGCGCGCCTTTTACAATGTATGCCCACACCGAGCCGCCGTTGTCGCCCACGGGCGCGGCAATCGCAAGAGCCTGCAATGCAAATATCATGGCTGGACCTATGACCTGGATGGCCAGCTGCTGCGCGCGCCCGAGTTTGAAGGCGTCAACGATTGGGACGCGCAAGCTGTCTGCCTGCAGTCGGTTCAAGTCGAAGCCTGGGGACCCTGGGTATTTGTCAACTTGGATCCGTCTGCGGCGCCGATGGCCAGCGCTTACGGGGTCATCGCCACGGAAATTTCGGCGGCGGGATTCAATTTGAGCGAGATGCGCCTGGTCGAGCGGCGCGACTATGTAATCGATTGCAACTGGAAAGTCTACGTCGACAACTACCTGGAAGGCTATCACCTGCCGATCGCGCATCCCGGCTTGTTCCGCGAAGTCGACTACGACCAGTATCGGGTGGATACCTATCGCTATTATTCCAAACAGCATGCGCCCATCCGCGAAGTTGATCCCGGCGAAACGCGCGACCGCCGTTATGCCCGCAGCGGCGCAGCGGAAGAGGACGCCCTATATTACTGGATCTTCCCCAACGTCATGCTCAACGTCTACCTGGACAATACTTCGATCAATATCATCATCCCGCTGGGCCAGGACAAGACTTTGACCGTCTTCGAGTGGTATTTTGAAGCGCCGGGCACGGGTGAAGGCTGGGAGAGCATGCAGCAGATCATCGCCTTCAGCGACGAGATCCAGCAAGAAGATATTGAACTCTGCGAGTGGGTCCAGCGCGGCTTACGCTCCAATGCCTACGAGGCTGGACGTTTCTCGGTCTTGCGCGAAAATGGCGTACATCATTTCCAGTCGCTGGTGCACGAGTTTCTCAGCCAGGATTGACTTCTTCTCCCTCATTAACGCTGGCATCGGCACGGAAGGCGGCTGCGGGTGACACGCCCAAAGCCAGCAGCCCAATCGTGCCCCAAATGGCGTAGCTCAACACAGATAGGCCGTGAAACAGGAAGCCAAGCGAAACTGAAACCAGCGGATCCATGCCAACGATATTTCCGCTGACGACGATGGCGCCTTCAAAGGGGCCCAGGCCGGCGATGCTGACCGGCACTGCCAAAGCCAGCGCCGCCAGCGAGACCCCAAGCGGGACGCTGCGCAGGAAATCCGTCTCAATGCCCAGCGCAAGATGCAGGCAATAGTAACCCACCAGCGAAACACCCCAAGCCAGCACCGTCCAAAATACGACGCTCAAGAGCGCGCGCAGATGCGTGAGCGGGCGCAAGCCATCGAGCAAGTCATTGAGCAGCGCCTTCAGCGGCAAGCGGTCTAAAATCGGAACCAGTCGCAGCAGCCCATCCAGGATGCGATAGGCAAGCTGCGGGTAGCGCGCGAAAAAGAGCAGGACAAGAAAGCAGAATAAGGCGAGGAAGCCGAACAGCGCAGCGCGTTCGCTAACATCGGGCGACCTGCCGACGGAAACGGCGATCATCAGCACAACGATCAAGGTATCGAGCAGACGCTCGACCACGATGCTGCTGGCGGATGTACCCAAGGGCACTCGGTAGCGCGTGGCCAATACGCTTCGCGCGACTTCGCCCAGGCGCAGCGGCAGTTGGTTGCCCAGGAACATCACATTCACCATGTGCGTGGCCGGCGCAATTGGAATGCGCCGATCCAGCAAGACTGACCAGCGGATGCCACGCAGCAGCAGGGAGGCCGCCACCAAGCCGAAAGACAGCAGCAGCCATCCAGGGTCGGCTTTGCCGATACTGCTCAGGACTTCAGCTACGGGCACGTCGCGCAAAATCACCAGCAGCAGCGCGGCGCTGACCGCGAAGCTGGCGAGGAGCAACAAGATTCGCCGGCTATTCATGCGCTTGGCGCAGGTGACAATCTAGCGGCGCCGGTCGGAGACAGAACTTGCATTGGCAGCGGACCCTTGTTCGTTATTGGCTGTGCGATTCCACCAGAATCAGGGGCTCGCCGCCGATTGCGCTGCTGCGATTGCTCTCGAGATCGGGGAAGCTGAAGTCGCCGGCGGGCTTGAGCTGGAGCGTATACAGTCCGCCGACGGCAGGCAAGGGCGAAACATCGCCGGATAGGCGGTAGATCTGCGCTCCCGTGCCGCTGGCGCGAATCGTATGCTGCAGTGGCTGGCCGGTATTATTCCAGACAACAATGATGCGTTCCTGATTTGCGCGCTGAAAAACGATGGTGGTGACGGCTTCCGTCAACCCGGTCAGGCTGAGCGGGACGAAAGGCTGGGCGCCGAATATGTCAGCCAAAAGCCGAAATGCCGCTGCGGCGGGCCGTGGCGTATTGGCGAATGGGTGGTGGCTGAAGCAAGGGGAATCTGTCGAGTTGCGATACAAGCCGAAGGCATCGCCATAGCAGGCGCCAGTAGCGCAGTATTCGCCGTTATGATAGGGAAAGTCGGTGCCGGCGGGGTAGTTGCCGCAGTCATCATAGAGCTGATGATAGAAAACGACTTCGACCCCTTTGGACCAGGCGAAGGCCGCGCTCATAATCAGAAAATACGCCTGCTGCTCGGCTGTCGCCAGGAGCTGCCTCTGCTCGGCGGCAAATGCCCATACTGGTCCCGGGTAATCATTCCAGACCGACACGCCGGTTTCGTTCACCCATACCGGTCGCGCGATTTCAAATTGGCTGAGCGTGTCTTGCACCACTTTGGCCAGCCATCCGCTGCGCCAGGGATCCTCATAGCTGTGCAGCGCCACGATGTCGAAGAACCAACTGTACTGATCGCGCAGCGGGTCAGCGCGAAATTGGCGCAGCACCTGGGTCAGGAAGCTTTGGTCGCTGGCGTAGAGCAGGCCGCCAAAGATGACTTGCGCTTGAGGATCGACCGTTTTGATGACGATGGCCGCGGTCTTGAGCAGGCGCGCATAAGCTTCGCTGCCGCCGGTCCAGAATTGCGGGATGTCGGGCTCGTTCCAGATCTCCCAGGCGCTGATGCCTTGGCCGGCGCCGAATCCGTTGTGCTGGGCCAGGACGCCACCCGGCTTGTAGCGTGTGACCGCATAGTGCACGAACCGCGCCCAGGCATTGTCCGGATTTATCAGCGTCTCGGCGGTCCCGCTGTCAGTGCCATTGGCAAAGACAGGCGCATTCAGGTTTGTGACGCTGCCGCCGTCTTGCCAAAAGGCCGGCCGTCCCAGCAGAATGGCGTTTATATTTAAGCCGTTGCGAATGTCCGCCGCGACTAATCGGTCGTAGGCCGACCAGTCGTATTGGCTGGGCTGCTGCTCCACGCGATCCCAATACAGCGGCCAGCGGTTCCAGCCGGCGCCCAACAGCAAAGCGTTGCGATAGCGCTCCGCCGCCATAGTGTCATCCACGTAGCTGATGAAGGTGATGCCCAGACGGTCCGCGCGGATATAGTCGCCGGCTTCGATAAGCGTGCCTGGCGCCGATGTCGGCACTCGGGGCACTTGCGCTTGCGCCGCGCTGCCGGCGAGCAATGCGACCAAGAGCAAGACCGCGACGCGAAGAATAAACGCAATTCCGCTCGGCGCGGCAAGCGGACGCGGCAAACGTATGCGTACACTAGGAGGCATTGTCGGCAGTCTCATTAGCTGATTTATGGTCCGCTCCGCGCTCTGATTATAATGGCAGGCGGCGAAATCTACAGCGGCGATGGTCTGAGAATTGACGCTCTAGTGACCCATAGCTATACTTTGCAGCAACGGTCGGTTGCCCTTGAGGATGTTAAATGCCAGTAGTTTCTGACGAGTTGATGGAGATCCTGCGCTGTCCCGTAGCGGTTCATTACACGGACAAGGGCGACGATCCCGGGCAGTTGCGCATTGTGAAAGACAGTTGGCTGGTCTGTGACGACAGCGGCTACAAGTACCCCATCCGCGATGGCATCCCGGTCATGCTGGTGGATGTCGGCGAGAAGTGGATAGACACCGCCGAAGACGACTTGCCGGTCCCGCCGCCGGCAGACTAAAGCCGGGGCAGCAGGTCGCCAGCCCCGATTGCCCCTAACGCGCCGGTGCTAGACCGCTGCCGGCTCAAGCTGCTGCGGCTGTATTACCAGTTCCTCGCCGTCTTCACTGACGTTTACGCGCACTTCATCCCCTTCGACTATGCTGCCGTCGATCAGCGCCAGCGCCAGCGGGTCCTGCAGTTGGCGTTGGATGGCGCGCTTTAGCGGACGCGCTCCATACACTGGATCCCAACCAGATTCCGCCAGCAGCAGCTTGGCGGCGGCGCTCAATTCCAGCGTGATTTGCCGCTCGCTCAGCAGTCGCTCCAGATTTTCCAGCTGAAGCTCGACGATGCGCATGATGTGTTCGCGCGTCAGACTGTGGAAGAGGATGACTTCGTCCAGCCGGTTGAGAAACTCAGGACGAAAATGCCGATCAAGCTCGTGCATGATGGCGCCGCGCTGAGCCGCGATATTCGCCGTATCACCTTGCTGCTTGATGAGGTCGCTGCCGACATTACTGGTCATGATGATGACGCAATTGCTGAAGTTGACGGTGCGCCCCTGGCCGTCGGTCAGCCTGCCGTCGTCAAAGACTTTCAGGAAGATGTTAAACACATCGGGGTGCGCCTTTTCGATCTCGTCCAAGAGCAGGACGCTGTAAGGACGGCGGCGCAGGGCTTCGGTCAGCTGGCCGCCTTCTTCAAAGCCGATGTAACCCGGGGGCGCGCCGATCAAGCGGGCGATGCTGTGTTTTTCGCCGTATTCGCTCATGTCGATGCGCACCATGGCTTTGTCGTCGTCAAAGAGGAATTGCGCCAGCGCGCGCGCCGTCTCGGTCTTGCCGACGCCTGTCGGGCCCAGGAACAGAAATGTCCCGACCGGGCGGCTGGGGTTTTTTAAGCCGGCCCGGCTGCGGCGCACGGCGGCTGAAATAGCGGCGATTGCTTCGTCTTGGCCGACCACGCGCTCGTGCAGACGCTGCTCCATGTGCAGCAGCTTCTCGATTTCACCTTCCAACATGCGCGCCACGGGGATGCCATTCCAGCGGTTGACGATGGCGGCGATTTCGTCCGCGTCTACTTCTTCCTTCAGCATCAGCGCGCTATCCTGGCGCATCGCGGTTAGCTTGGCTTCGCTCTCAATCAACGCGCCTTGCAGCTCCGGCAGCACGCCATAGCTCAGCCGCGCAGCCGTTTCCAGGTCGCTTTGTCGCTCGGCTTGCTCGAGTTGTCGGCGCGCTTCGTCGATTTGCGTCTTGATATCGGACATGCGCTGGATGGCGTCTTTCTCGACCTGCCAGGCAGCCAGTAGGCTGTCGAGCGCTTCCTGGCCGTCAGCCAATTCCCGCTCCAGGTCTTGCAGCCGGCGCTTGGACGCCTCGTCCTTTTCTTTGCGCAGCGCCTCGCGCTCAATTTCCAGTTGCATGTGCTGCCGCTCGATCTTGTCCAGCGCTTCCGGCTTGCTGTCGATCTCCATTTTCAAGTGCGCCGCCGCCTCGTCGATGAGGTCGATGGCCTTATCGGGCAGCTGACGATCGGGCAGGTAGCGGTTGCTGAGCGTAGCCGCGGCGATCACGGCGCTGTCCTGAATGCGAACGCCATGATGCGTTTCGTAGCGCTCCTTCAAGCCGCGCAGAATGCTGATGGTGTCGTCGACGCTGGGCTCGGCGACGAAAATGGGCTGGAAGCGGCGTTCCAGTGCCGCGTCTTTCTCGATGTTCTGGCGGTATTCGTCCAGCGTAGTCGCGCCGATCATGCGCAATTCGCCGCGCGCCAACATCGGCTTGAGCATGTTGCCGGCATCCATCGAGCCCTCGGCTTTGCCGGCGCCAACGATATTATGCAGCTCGTCGATAAAGAGGATTATCTCGCCCTGGCTGTCGGCGATTTCCTTGAGCACCGCTTGCAGGCGCTCCTCGAATTCGCCGCGGAATTTGCTGCCGGCGACCAGCGCCGCCAGATCCAGCGCGATAATCGTCTTGTCCTTTAACCCTTCCGGCACATCGCCGTTGACCAGCCGCTGCGCCAACCCTTCAGCGATGGCGGTCTTGCCGACGCCGGCCTCGCCGATCAGCACGGGATTGTTCTTGGCGCGCCGGCTGATGACGTGAATCAGCCGCCGAATTTCCTGGTCGCGCCCGATGACCGGGTCCAGCCGTCCCTGCCGCGCGTCGGCGGTCAGGTCGCGCCCGAATTTACTCAAGCTCTCGTAAGTCGATTCCGGGTCCTGTCCGGTCACGCGCTGGCTGCCGCGGATGGCTCGCAGCGCTTCCAGGATGTCGTCATAGGCGATGCCGTTGCGGCTCAGGATGGCGCCGGTGATCTTGTCTTGCGCTAGCGCCAACAGCAGATGCTCCGTGCTGGTATAGTCGTCGCGCATCTGCTTGGCTTCCGCTTCCGCCTGGCTGAAGATGTCCAGGCTGTCGCGGCCGATTGGCAGGCCGGCTGCTGGCTGTGCCCGGCGATGCAGCTTGCCAAGTTTGTCTTCAAGCTCAATGCGCAGCGCTGAAGGATGCGCGCCGATCTTCTGGATGATGCGCGGCGCCAAGCCCTCGTCTTGCTCTATCAGTGCTAGCAACAGGTGCAGCGGTTCGATGGCGCTGTGATGGCGCTGCGCGGCGATGGCCTGCGCCTTGAGTATGGCCTGCTGCGCTTTGTTCGTGTAGCGTCCGAAGTCCATATCGCCTCCCGCTTATCGTGTCGGTATGACTCAATTGTCCACTAAAGGTATTGGATAGGTGTATGCGGGATGTAAAAATTGTATAGTCAGTTGCGGTAGTCTGCTCAGCCTTGAGCGGATCGAAGCAGCGTGCCGCTTCCGCTGATATTGAAACTGGCGATACAAGCTGGAATAAGCCCGGATTGACCTTTGCCTAGCACAATCGCATCGTCATCTGAACCGGCGCCGGGCGCTTCAATACGCAGCTCGCCATGTATGCACGTTAGCGCCTGGAAACGGAACTCCGTTGGCAAGTTCAGCGTGCCCGCCTCCAGCGTGTGACGCCAAGTGCGGAAATACTCGCCATCAACCAGCAAGTCGCCGCCGGGCCGCTCGACCTGCGGCAGCGACTCCAGATTGGCGACCTGGACGCCTTTGTCGATATGCAATTCGCGCGCTTGCCCATCTAAGCCCAGGCGCCCCCAATCATACAGGCGATAGGTGGTGTCGCTCGACTGTTGAATCTCGTAAACCAGGATGCCGGGTCCCAGCGCATGTACCGTATTGGCTGGGATATAAAGCAGGTCTCCCGGCGTCACTTCGGTGTAGACCAGCAACTCCTCCAGGCGATTACGCTGGATCGCCGTCGCCAGCTGTCGAGCGCTGGTCCCCTCTAGCAGGCCGATGACCAGCCGCGAGCCCGGTTCGGCGTCCAGCATGAGCCAGGCTTCAGTCTTGCCGCGAGGCTCGCCTTCTAGCGCTCGGGCTTGCGCGTCGTCCGGATGCACCTGAATAGACAGCCACTCGCCGGCGTCGATGAATTTCGCTAGCAATGGAATGCCGGCGGCGGGATCGTTGCCAGCGCCGATTAAGTCCGCGCCATATTGCAGCGCCAGCGCGCCAAGGCTGACGCCGCCAAGCGCGCCGTTAGTGACCAGGCAAGTGTCGTGCAGCTCCCAAGATTCGCCGTATGGCTGCTCGGTCGGCAAGGGCTTGCCCAGCCGCGTTGCAAGCCGGCGCCCGCCCCATACTTTTACATGCAAGGCGGATTGGAGTTTCAGCGGATACAGCGTTCTAGCCGTCATGCTTGATTTCCTTTTGGGCTTGCCCGGGCAAGATCGTATCGTGCCATGATTATCAGAGCAATCGCATCAATTTATTTTAACCACAGAGACCACAGAGGGCACAGAGATTTGGGGGGTTCGGACGACTATTCCAAGCACTTGGTGTGTTGATATATGGCAAGTATCACCGAAATAACATCGAAAATCTGTCGTGGATTATGAATTGGGCTTTATTCATTGTTTTTCTCTGTGCTCTCTGTGGTCTCTGTGTTTGATTTTCCCGTCGAATCTGCGCCATTTCACTGACTATCGCTTTGATGCGATTGCTCTGCCATGATTTTCTTATGGTCATACACGGTTATGCTATAATGAGCTTGACTCAGCGCAAGTTGATTGTCGGTTGTTTTTGTATTGGAATTCGGTTCTCGGCGTGATATCCAGCCCATGATTGAACAGCCAAGTCCACAGGATTATCTGGATGATATGCATGCGATTGGGATACCGCGCTTGTTCCAGCCGCATCTCACCACGCGCGATCGCGCTGCCGGCATTCGGCGAGTGCGCCAGGAATTGGGCCGCCTGCGCACCGAACTGGCCTTTCAGCGCGACAAGCCAAGCGCCGGGACAGACGCCGATTCCGCCGCTGCCCAGAAACGCGCCGCCGCGCCCCTAAACCTGCTGCTGCTGCTGCATGAGCAGTTGGTTGAGGAAGTCAACGACCTCGAGCGCAGCCTCAGCAACGGCAAACCCTTGCCCCACAGCTTTGACTTTGGTCGCTATATTTTTGGCGATGCCAAGAGCGGCGAGTGGTTTATGGGGGGGCAAGCGCAGTACGATGAATGGCAGAATATCCAGCAATTCAAACGCCGGCTGGACGCCCTGCGCGAACAAAGCCAGCCGGCGCGCGAACAACTGTCGGATTTCGTCGGCGAGCTCGAGGCGCTGAACGCGACCTATGAGAAGCGCCAGGCGAAGATCGACAATCGTATGAAACCCAGATTTGTGCTGCGCCGCATCGGCATGCTGGTTGTGCTGATCGCCGCGAGCGGCACAGTGGGCATTCACTATTTCAATTCATTCCGCAACCTGAGCCTGGCAGCCTTTGGCTTGGCTGTGGCCTGCGCCGTGTTGATACCTATCGTAATCGCAAACTGGAAAGACCCCCGCACGCGTACAGCGCGCAAGCAGCGCAAGCTGGAGCAGCAAATCCGTGAGTTGAAGCAGCAAGGCGCGCTCTATCGGCAAAGCTATCAGCCGACGGAGCTGCAGATCAAAGCGCTGGAGGTCCATTACAGCCGCATGATGGACACATGGGAATCGGCGCGCTTGGTGAAGAATCGGTTGGATACCTTCATTGAAGAAGGGCAGCCGCTGCGCGAACGCGTCGACGTCATACGCGCTGAACTGGACGATTTGCGGCAGCAGCGCGAGAAGCTGCAAGCCAAGCTGGACCAGCGGCAAAAGCGCGGCGCCTTCACGCGGCGTATGTTTGCGCACGTGATGCTGGTCTTGGCAAGCGGCGCTTTGGGTTTCTACTTTCAGTACACGGGCGCAACCGACTATGGCTCAGTGCTATATGGGCTGGGAGCCTTCTTCATCTTGCTGGTGCCGCTCGCGTATATCGACTGGAAGAATTACGATGGCAAGTTGGAATCAAGATTGCGGCAGGTGGAAACGCGCATGCGCCAACTGCAGACCGAAGGCAAGCAGGTGATGAAGCGCTACCACCCGATTGAATTGCAGATCAAGACTTTGATCGCCCAATACAAACGTACGCGCGCCGGCATCACCAATAGCGAAGACGCGCAAGCAAGGGCTTAAGCCTCGGCCGGGTCGAAGCGATAGAGCGCGCCGGCATAATCGAGCAGATACAGCTCGCCCGCTTCGTCCTCGCCGAAGCTGCTGATTTCATAAGACGTGTTCATAAATGTGCTGGCGCGCCACTGCAGATCTTGATCACGCCAGGTCGTCCAGATCCAGCCAGTGCAGAAGTCGCCAAAGAGGTAGACCGCCTGAAGATCGGGAATGGCTTGGCCGCGGTAGACATTGCCGCCGGTTACCGAGCAGCCCATATCGCGACCGTATGCGAAGATCGGGGGCACATGATTGGGCGCGCTGCCGCCGGCGAATATGTGATTGCCCTCCCAGACGTTCCAGCCGTAATTCTCCCCGCCAGCGCTGTCCGCCGGCTGGAAGTTGATCTCCTCCCAGCGGTTCTGCCCGACATCGGCCATGTACATATCGCCGGTCGCGCGGTCGAAGCTGAAGCGCCAGACGTTGCGCAAGCCATAAGCCCAAATGGCGTCATGCGCGTTGGCGACGCCGACGAAGGGATTGTCTTCGGGGATGGCGTAGCGCGGATCGCTATCGACATCGATGCGCGCGATCGACCCGAGCAGCAGCGCGCGATTCTGCCCGGCGCCAAGCGGATCATTGGCTGAACCCCCGTCGCCCAAGGCGATATAAAGATAGCCATCGGGACCAAATTCGATATGTCCGCCATTGTGGTTGGCGTAGGGCTGCGCCAGGTGGAATATGATCTCTCCGCTTCCGCCAGCCGCCAGATCCGGGTTGCTCGGCGAAACTTGATAGCGCGCTACGGCCGTGCTGCCGTTCCTATCGGTATAGTTGACGTAGAATGTGCCGTTAATTGCGTATTGCGGATGAAATGCCAAGCCCAGCAATCCCTGCTCGGTAAATCCTCTGCCGAGCGCTGAGCGGGAAATGATCGCCGACAGGTCAAGGAAGGGCTGCGTTAGCATTTCGCCATCTTTGAATATCCAGACTTTGCCGCTCTGTTCCAGCAGAAAGAGCCGGTTCGTGCCATCGCCTGCATGCGTCAGGTAAAGCGGGCGGTTGAACCCGCTGGCGATGCGCGTCAGTTTGACGGCGTCGGCTGATGGCGCGGCGTCGCGCGAAATGACTATCTCCGCGTCTTGGGCCGAGGCGGCGCTGATTGCGAAAAAGAGCAAGGTGAGAATTAGCATTCGTATTGCGGTCACAGGTTTCTGCCTCCTTGCAGGGCGTCTCTCTTGGTCGGCGTCAGCCTTTGGCATTCGCCGCGCGCGTATTCTCAGTAGAACCAGGTGAGTAGGTAGTGTATCGAATTCGGTTGAAATTCAATTTCACCACAAAGACACAAAGGCACAAAGCACACAAAGAATATGGCATATCTCGATTAAGTTTCTCGGTGCTCGCGCAGGGCAATCGCATCAATATCCATAAATGACGAATTTATTATCAAACTAACAAATTGTAGGGGCGAGCCTTGGCTCGCCCATGAAATCTGGCAGAAAATCACCTTTTCATTGAGTCCTTTATTGACATATTTTCGGATATATCTCGGAGTTCTTGGCGCCTTAGTGTTGAGATAAGTTGATGCGATTGCCCTAGCATTTCTCGGTGTCCTCGATGGTATATATCTGTATCAACCGAAAAGGATACATTTCCAGGTGAGTATTATAAATCCTGATTCAAGCATGTCGTTCCTTTACCTCACTGCCGCAAGTTAAGCAGCCCTCTGACAAATTGGAACAGCCGCTGGCACACGATCACTTAGCTGCTTTACTCAGTGTCCTCTGTGTATCCTCTGTGTCCTCTGTGGTAAGTATTTTTATGGCTTACTTGCACTTACTTCTCATACGATATTATGCCCGCGCCGGCTGTGATTTCACCAGCCGCGAGAGCATGCTGTAATTGTTGGCGCGTTCTGGCGCGTCAATCCGTTCGTCACCGTGGATATGCCGCAGACATTGTACCAGGTGCGATTCGATGACGAACTGACTGCGCGTGCGTGACTTGAGCCAGCTTTCGCCCCAGATTTCCGCCGCCACGCTGATGCAATGCAACTCCTGCTCCGGCAAGTCGCGCTTTAGCTGAGTCGGCAGCAGTTCTTCAATCAGCTGCCAGCGCATATCCTGCCACTTGCCCGCCGCGATGATGGCGCCGGCGAAAAGCACAACATTGCGCCAGCGCGCATAGTCGTGGCAGAGCAGCGCGACGATATTCTGCGGGAATACCCATCCCTCGGCGCTCTGCGGCTGCAAATCGGCCGGCATGCGGCATTCATCGTAGAACTCCAGCAGGGCGCAGGCGGCCAGGTACTCCTGGATGGTCAAGTGAGGAAAGCGATATAGATTAGGCGCGTCCGACACCAGGATGCCATTACGCGTGGCCAGGTACTCCAGCACATCTTCGATGCCCGCGCCCAAGCCGCCGCCCATGGATTGCTGCTCGATAAGTTTGTCCAGCAGACGCGCGCGCTGGATGATAGTCGGGTAGCGCTGATAGCTGCGCTGCTCGGAGTGCAATTCGAAGGCGATTAACTTGAGCGCGGCGCGCATTCTGTCCAGGTTGATGTTGGCCAGCTTCTCGTGCAGCTTGTCGGCGGGCGAGGGGATGTTCCAGCGGTCGAGCAGCTCGACGGTGTGCTCATAAAGCTCGGCGCGTTTATCGGGCAATTGCTTGTAATCTTCGTGAATCATGGTCAGCAGCGCCAGCATCAGCGGCTGCCGCGCCAAGGGCCAGAGCGCGCGCGTCTCGCGTATGGTTTTGTTGAGGTCGTTTGACATGAGCGCTGCTTGCTTGGCCGCCATGGCTCGCCCGCCCAAGACGCCGGGGCGATTTTCGGCGACATTGGCGTACCAGCGTTCAATGTAGGTCGCGACCTGCTGCCAGGTAAAGGGCGCCAATTCGGCCGAGGCGAAGCGCTCTGATAGCCGCCAGCGCGAGTCGTGCCGGTAGGCGTAGGTGCGGCTGGTCACGATGATGCGGCAATTGGGAAAGCGATCGGCCCAATTTTCGATGATGCGCTGCAAGATGATGCGGTCGCTCTCTTCATAGACTTCGTCCAGGCCATCGAGCACGAGCAGGCTGCCATGGGTGGGAACGTCCGTCTGCGTCAGATAGGCTTCCAGATGCGGCGCCAGATTGCCCGTGGCCCCCTTGACGTAATTCAGCAGATGACTCGCGGAGCTTTCGCCTAGCGATTTCGGGAACAAATCAGGCGAATTGGCGAAGTCGCGCAGGCTGACGTAGATCGGCAGAATCGGCCCGTGGATCCAGGAGGGGCCCAGCATCTCCAGCCCTTTGACCTTGCTCTGACGCTCCGCGCGCGGGTCGCAAGCGTAAGCCAGCGCGGTGACGATGAAGCGGCAGAGCGAGCTCTTGCCGGTGCCCGCGGCGCCGGTGATCACAATCAGCGGATGGGCGGCGATGACCTCAAAAACGGATTCGCGCACATAACCCATGTCCTTTTCGATGGCTTGGTAACGGCGGGCGTTTAACTCCTCGACGCCCACATTGTGAAATTGCCGCTGGTCGGTCCAGATGTCGACCGGCGTATACAGCTGATGCAGCGCCGCCGAGGTGTGATGCTGCGAAGCCGGGTGGATGGTTGTGGTCGGGATGTCCCACTCCGTGCGCACGGCCGCCAGATAGGCTTTTAACGCGGATTTGTTGCCGTGGTAATGCTCGGCCACGATATTTACATCCTGGCCGGCGAAGATGACATGGCCGCCCGCGGTGATCGTGCCCGCCTGCACACGCACGGCCGATGGATAATCGCGGTATTCGCGCATGGTTTCCAGCAAGTTGCGCGCGAATTGTATCGCTTGCGCGCCCTGAGTCGCCGACCCGTCCAATCCGCCCGTGGCCACAATCAGCCAATCCAGCCCGATGACTTCGTCGCGGTCCAGCTTCTCGGGCAGCAACTCATCGCGCGCCAATTCTTCAGCGCTGCGCGCGTAATTGCGGTCGCGGTAAATTTCAGTCAAGCGCTTGCTGAGCGGCCCGCAATAGCGGTACTTCTTTAACAAGCGCCGCAGCAAGGTCAGCTTAGTGGTCGGGTTGGGCATGACCGGCGTGAAGACCATCATCACCAGCTTCTGATAAGGCGACGCCAGCGTGGATTGGTCGGCCTGTCGCTTGAGCCCGCTCCAATTGGCTTGCACAAATTCGCGCCAGGCAGTCGGCGAGGCTATCAGGAGTTGCGCTGGCGGCGCCGCTCTCGCACTGACGATGGCGTTTTGGCTTTGCTTTCGCAGCTGCTGATTCATTGCTTTATCTCAGTTTCGAAGTCGGTCAGCTTGTAGCTGGCCGCTCGTTGCCCCGGCAGGCAAGAGCCTACGCAAGCAGGCGCGCAGAAGCTAAATCTTCTTGCTGGGCCGATGCCGCGCGATGGCTTCGTGGAAGTTGATGGCCACTTCGCCGGCGCTGGCGAGTATCGCGCCCACAAGCGGCTGGTCGAAGAGGGTCAAGGCGGCCGCCGTCAGCGCTGGCGAGAAGCGCAGCAGTGATTTCGCCGCCCGAATCAGTATGCGCGGGTTCGGGCGCTTGCTGGTGGTCAACTGCGCTTCCACGGTTTGCAAGTCATGCCGGGCCGCCTCGCGCGATTCCGGCTGCAGCTGCCGTTCTTTATCGATCGTCTGCTCGACATTGCGTATGCACTGCAGCATCATATCGAGTTCTTGCGGGGTCGTTTCCACGCCGCCGACAGTAACGGTCTGGTTGGTATGCTGCGCCACGTCGCCGCCCGTCTGCACTTTGACCTGGCCGTCGCGGCCCGCGAAGACGAGGTGGCCCGTCACGGATAGACTGTCGATGTCGATGTTGATATCAGGCCGAAATGGTCTTGACTTGTCCAGGCTGCGTTCGCTTGATTCCATCTCTACTTTCCCTTCGTTCTCCCGGTTCAGTCTGGTTAGGCTGTCGCAATTTGGCGGCTAGGTCAAGCCGACGAGCCGAATGCCAATGGATGAATAACGCACGCGCGGATCCAAATAATAGCGGAATGAAGTCTGCGCGCGATCGCAGGGGCTGACGTAACTGCCGCCGGCGACCGCCCGCCGCCGATCCCGGCCCTCGTCAGCCGCGGCCGCCGTGTTCATCGTCCACTCCCATATATTGCCAGCCATATCGTATACGCCATAGGGGCTGACCCCCTGATGATAGCGGTCCACCGGCGTCGTCATCTTCAAGCCGGTTTCCAGCGTGTTGCAGTGTTCCTCGTTATACTCATCCCCCCAAGGGAAATAGCGGTCGTCATCGCCTTGGGCGGCGCGCTGCCACTGAGCCACTGTGGGCAGAGCCACTTTCATCTTGAGCAAACTGCCGAGCCAATTGGCGAAAGCCATGGCCTCGTACCAGTTGACATTCTCGCGCGGGTGCTTTTCGCCGCTGAAGCGCGCTTCGGCCACGCCTTTGCCCAGCTTGAACCAACGTTGCGCATGCTCCGAATAAGTCCACCAGCGGGCATTCTTGTAGCCGTCTTCCGCTCGCGCGAAGATGGCGAATTGCGCGTTGGTCACCGGATACTTGCTCATGACAAAATTGTCCACCTGCACCGTCATCTCGCCAAAGTCTTCATCCGCGCCGACGATACTGGAGACCGTGACCGTCCCGTGCGGGATGTCACACCATTGTAGCATAGGCAAAACATCCTTCACCGAGAGCGGGGCATCAGCATCCGGCAGTCGTCGCGGCTTTGCCATCGGGGCTGTAACTTTCGGCTCAGCCGCCGCAGGTTCCACAGCGCCAGCGGGCCGATCCGGGACCGCCTGGCTGCTCGCTCGCGCGGTCGGCCTGCTGCTCGCTGCCGGTGGGGACGTAGGTCCGCGCCTCGGGCTCGGGCTAGGCCGAAACTTGTTCTCGTTAAGAGGTCGGCTGTTTGTATTGCCCTCAGCCGCGGCGGGTTGGCACAGCTTGCGCAGCCCGCGCGGATCGTAGTCGCCGAATTCGCGCCGGAATTCTTCCAGCGCCTCGCAAGCCAGTTGGCGTGTGCTCTCAAATGCGAAGAGCGCCACGATATGCTGATACTCGCGTTCGACTTCGCGCGTCTGTTTACGCTCCTTAAGCGCGGATTCCGCCACTTGCAGCAGCTTGTCGATCTTGACGAAGCGCGACTGGTAGCCGCTGGCTTTGGCTTGCCGCAGCAAACGCGCGGCACGCCGGTAATCGCCTTTTTCCAGTGCGCCAACGGCATTGCTGATGGTTTCCGCCGGGTTGGCCGCCGAGCCCGCTCGGCTTTCAGTGACTTCAACTTCCGCCGCCGGCGCAGGTTCAGCCGTATTCTGGCGCTCCACCATCAAGATGGCGTTCAAGAGCTGGGACACATTTTCGACCGTTAAATTGTCACTCAAATCGACATACTGCCAATCGCGCATAGTTTCCGGCAGCGCGGCGTCTCTGGTGATCAGCACCGGGATGATTTCGCGCTTCAGCCGCAGCGCCAGTTCCAGCTCGCGCTGGCAATATTGCGAAGTCGCTGATTCGGGCGAGAGCAAGTAGAGGAAGACCTCGCACCAATCCAGCCGCCTGAGGATCTCCTTCCACCAGTCTTGGCCCGCGTAGAGGCGCTGGTCGTACCAGACATCGTGGGCTTGCAAAGTCTCGATGATGCGAATGCAGAAGGGTTTGTCCTCCCGCGCGTAACTTACGAAGATCTTCATGCGCTGGTCCGATTATTGATAGCGCCCAGCGAACCCAGCAGCGCGCGGCTTTCCTCGCTGTTGAGCCGCCGCAATACTTGCAAAGCCATATCGCGGACGGACTCACCTTCCCATGAGGGCTGCTCGTCGTCCATCAGCAACTGGCGCAGAATCGGCAGATCGCTCTCGTTCAAAGCGGGCGACAGCCGCTCCATAGCGAAAACACGGATATGCATGTAGCTGTCGCTGAGGGCGTATTCCAGCCAGGGGCGCGCCTCGGCCGGGCTGATGCGGTAGATGGCTGTTAGCGCCGCCAAGCGCACAAACTCATCGGGTTCGCGCTTCAAGACGTCGCCCAAGGGCTTGATCGCGGCCTGGTATTTCAGCTCGCCCAGAGCTTCCGCCGCGGCTTCGCGCACAGGTTTTTGGCTGCTATTTAAGTGCGGCAGCATGTCTGGCGCGGCATCCAGCGCCGATAGCTCGACCAGCGCGCGGATGCTCGCCACCTGTACGATCCAGCTCGGGTCCTTTAGGCATGCTTGCAGCTGGGGGACTGCCGCTTGATCATGCAGCATGGCCAGAGCCTCGGCCGCCGCCCAACGCACGCTCCAGTTCTGGTCCGCCAGGGCAGCGCCAAGCAAGCGGGGTATTTCGGCATTGTCGCGGCCGCGCATGTGGCGGGCGAATTTGCGCAAGAACTTGGCCGCTTTTTGCGTCCGGCCCCAATCGTCATCGCGCAGCACATCCAGCGTACGCCTGATCTTTTCCGCGTCGCTGAATGTCGCTTGGCTGTCCTTGCCCGGCACAGCAGGACCGTCGGGCGATTCCGCGCCGCTCGCTGTCAGTTGTTGGACGGCCGCGCGCGCTCGTTGCCCGATGGCGGGGGGACCTTGCGCCGGCTGTCGCGGATCGTCGCGCAGCTGCTCAATCGCTTCGGCGGCATGTCGCTGCTCGGCGTCCAAGAGAATCGCAATGGCCGCGGCGACCACGGTCGGATTGTCGCTGTCAAGCAGCTCGATAAGCGGGTCGTGGTCGGCCAGAGAGCTTTGCTGCAGCAATCTGGTCAGCGATTCAACGATCTCGATATCTGCATCCGACAAGGCTGCGACAAGCGCCTTCTGTGCTGTTTCGTCTTCGAATCTCGCCAGCGCTTCGTAGGCCGCTACTTTTACGCGATTGTCTTCGTCCGCCGTGGCATTTATGAGATGCGGCAGCGCATCAGCCGCTGCGATTCCCGATAAACCGTTGACGCCACGATGTCTCTGCTGCCAGTCTCCATGTCTCAATTGCTTGAGCAAGTCAGGTGGGATGGCGTCGCTAGCCTGTGCTGACAGCGCCGAGATTTCGTCAAAGACTGTCGGCCCATAGAGCAGCGCGTCAAGGCTGCTGCCGGCGATCACGGTCGGTTCCGGCGGATCTCGCAGCACTTGCTCGATGTCCTGCGCCAACTGCAGGCAGCCTTCGCGGTTGGGCAGGTGTGTGATGGCGCCGGCGATGCGCCCGCGTAAAGCGTCGGCATCTCTGGCGGATAGCAACTCGGTCTCTACCGACTGCGGCAAGTCCACCTGTTCGCCGATGATTTGCGCCAGGCCAATGGCGATATCCCGCTCGTCAGTATTGGCGACCAGGTCATAGAAATCGGCGCTCACGGTCAACCGGCGCGAGTCGGCAAAAGCCAGCAGCCGACTGGTCACGCCCCGTTTGCGCCGCGCCAAAGCCGCGATCACCGTGTCGCGATGCCAGGCATTGCCTTGCGACCAGCGCAGCACCCGCACCAAGATTTCGGAGTAAGCGAAGGTCATCAAAGCCGACAAGACTTCGCCAAGATCGTCCCGTTCGGCCCGCTCCAGATAATCCAGCAGCAAAATGGCCACGGGCAGATACTTGAGTTCGCCCAATGCCCAGAGCGCGTTGCGGCGCAACTGTTTGTCGTCAGACTGCGTCAGCCGCAAGAGGTACGCGAGTGTGTGCGGCAAGCTGTATTCGCCCAGCTCTTCCGCCACCGTGGTTGATGCGTCGCGCTCGAAGCCCGACAAAATCTCTACAAAAGCAACCGGCAAGTCCAGCGGCAGAGCGCAGATTTCGCGCCAGAGCCACAGCTGGACGGGATTGCTCTGCTGACCAACATGGTTGATCAACAATTCGGCCGTCCGCAGCGGATCGGGCAGCTCCGCGGCGGTCGCGCGAAAGGCGCCTTGAGCGGCGGGGTTTTGCGCGCACAATTGAATCAGCTTCTTGACCAGCATCTCTTGGCAACTGGCGTAGTCGTCCGGATGCCGCCGCAAACACATAGCCGCTAAAAAGGGGTCGATGTCGGCGATTTGACTGACGACTCGAATGCGCTGCTCATCGGCGAGCGAGTCCACCACGACCAGCGCCAATTGATCCCACTTGCGCGGCGCTCGGCCTTGTTCCGCGTCGAATTCCGGCCGCGTCAAATACTTGATTAAGCCGTCTTTCTTGAGGTTGTCGGCGGCGAGGTAATATTGGATAGCTTCAGATTCAAAGCGAATCCGCCCCCCGGACTCGACCATCAGACCGAGCTCCAGCGCGTATTCTATAACCTGGCTGTCCGCGGTTTGCTGTTCGGCATCGACACGCGCGATTGTGCGGTGCTGGCCCTGCAACATCATCGACCAGGCCAGCCCCCGCAGCGAAGACAAGGTCATCTTTGTGGTCAGCGCAATCGCTCGCGGCGGCATCTGCTGGCTGCGCAGCCGAATTGCCGCGCCGATTGGATTGCTATGCCAGGCGTTAAATGCCAGCGCACGGTCGGCTGCCGCCAGCTCTACGCCGAGTGACAGATAAGCCAGTTGGCTGTCAAGAATCAGCGCTTCTTTCTGCCGCAAAATCTGCCGGAATCCGCTCTGCTGATCAAGCGACAGAAAAGCGGCGGCGAATTTCTGCGCCAGCTGCGGATTCAAGGGCGTGAAGCGCGCCGAGGGCAGAGCTGGGTCGCTGTTGCTGGGCCCATCGGCGAGCAGCACGAAGCGCTGGTCCGGGCTGGCGTCAATCCAGTTGGAGAAGTCGGCCGCGTAGCTGGGATAAGACCTGCGGAAATCATTCCAGTTATCCAGAACGAAAAAAGCTTGACGTCCTTCAAGCCAGTGCTGCCAGTATGACAGCAGGGGCCACTGCGATTCAATGAAGGCAGCGACTGAACGGCAGTTGTCCTGCCAATGCGAGAGATCAAGCCAGATGGGCAGGGACCCTTGTTCGTCGCGCAGCGCCGCGTGCGCTTGTTCCAGGGCGAGCAGTCGGGCGAATGTGGTCTTGCCACAGCCGCGCTCGCCCAGCAGCATGAACTGCGCTTCATTCTGCGCCCAGCTCAACAGATTCTCCAGCGGCAGTTCATTGCCCGATTTCGCGCTGACAAACTCCCAATCTTGCAGTAAATCCCTGTGGATCAGGCGCGGGCGAATATCGTCCGCATTGGCCGCGTCGCCATTGCGCAGCGCCGCCCAGGATGTCGGCATCTTGGCGAAGGCGAGCGCCGTCTGGTGAATGAAGCCCCGCAAATAGTCCAGCCGTTCGCCCACCGGCGGCGCCGATTCCGATTGCGGGAATTGGCTGAGCAAGTTCTCCACGCTGCGGTCATCAGGTTCGTCAAACCAGCGCCGAAAGTCGACCCAGTCGTTGAAGGTAAATCCGCTAATATTCTCAGTGGAGAAATCGCGCGCAATGATGGCGGTGACGGCGATACCTCGAGCGTGAAAATGCTCGAATTCCGCGCGACATGCCGCCGACTGCAGATAGTCGTCTGAAACAACGGCGATTACGCTGGTCGCCCGATCACGCGCGGCAAGCGTCGCCTCCGGCCAGTTCGCGGTGGGGGGAATCTCGAAGCGGTCCAGCCAAATGTTGCGGTAACAGCGAATCAGCAAGGTCGAAAGCCGAAAAGCGTAATCGATATCAAGGTTATGGTAGGAAAGATAAATCAAGCTCGCGTTAATGACGGAACCCTTTGGCGCGCGTATACTTCACTTTTACCTATTGATTATACTCTTTGGCGGCAGGTCTGTTATGCGATATGGGCGCAAATCTGGCGCCGGACCAAGCCTTGGAGCCTGTGCCGAATTGCGGCGGCGACGTGATTGAGATGCGCGATTATGGATAGTTCGGGCATGTGGCGCGGCGCGCTTTATGGCATCACCGCCGCGAGCATCTGGGGCAGCATGTACGTGGTTTCGGACTTTGTCCTGCACGTAGTGCCGCCCTTTACGCTCTTGACCTTGCGCATCGCGCTCGGGCTGGCGGTACTGCTGCCGCTGAGCCTGCGGCAGGGGCAATCGCTGCCGGGCCGGCGCGGCTTGCGCAGTCTGCTGGCGGTCGGCGTCGTCGGGCTAGGCGTCAGTCTGGGCGCGCAATTCCTGGGCACGGACTTGTCCACGGCGGTCAACGGCGCGCTGGTCACCAGCGCTTCGCCGGCTTTTGTTGTACTCTTCGCCGTCTTGCTGCTGCGCGAGCGGCTGACCTTGCAGCGCCTGGCCGCCATTGTATTGTCTTCGGCTGGCGTTCTGATTATTCTGGATCCCGCTTCGGCAGATTTCGCCTCCGATACCTTCACCGGCGATGTCTTCCTGGCGCTGGCGGCGGTCACTTGGGGGCTCTATTCGGTGCTGGTGCGGCGGGTCACACTTCGCGACGCAACGCCCGCTTTGATGGTTACTGTTGTCGCGCTAATTGGCGGCCTCTTGGTGTCGATTCCCGCCAGCATCCTGGAGCTGTCTCAGCGGCCGATCGGCGCAATGAGCGTGGAGATCGTCTTGGGCATTCTTTATCTGGGCATCGTCTCAACCGCATTGGCGCTGCTGCTGTGGAACCGCGCTTTCAGCCTGGTTCCCGCCACAATAGCCTCGCTGTTTTTCTTCGCGCAGCCGCTGGCCGGCGCGCTACTGGCTGCGCTGTTCCTGGGCCAGCGCATGACCGCGACTTTGTGGCTCGGCGGCATCTTGATCGCGCTCGGCGTGCTGCTGTCGCTTTATCGCGCGCAAAGCGAGGCGGCTAATCCGTAAGCAGCGACCTGGCTTCGCGCGCCATCTTCAGCAGTCGAAAGCGGCGAATGTCGGCGAAGAACCGGGCGATCTGCTCAAGGTCGCTCAGTTGATGTACTTGCGGTAAGTCGACCGCAGCGGCGTCATGCCTCAATTGGTCGATGTCTTGTTTGACGCCGGCCAAGCCACGCAGCGTCATGCCGCAGGTGTAGCCGATGCGCGCCAGCCGCTGGTCGCCAGCCCAGCCCGCCTGCCGCAGCCCTTTGATATAACTGGCGAATACCACTTCATCGAGCTCTTCCGCATAGGCAGAAGTATAGCCCTCGTAGTACAAGCTGACCGCCACCAGCGACACCAGATCTTCGCCGATGGCGCCGACCCCGGCCAGCGCCCAATCCAACAGGACAGCATCGTCGCCGCGGAACAGCACATTGCGGCGGAAAGCGTCATAGTGGCAGAATGTCTGTGGCAGGCTCCGCAGCGCCTCTATGAAGATACCGCGGTCGCGCCAGATTGACTCAATTTCGACTTTGGCTTCCAGCGGCAGCGTCAGAGGGACCAGCGGATGCTCCAGCAATTGGTCTAGCTGGCTGAAGCAATCCGCCAGGTCCGGAACGATGGCGGCATGCCAACTCCGCGAGAGCCATTGCCCCTTGGGCAGCGGAGCATTCGCCAGCCAGGCGCCGTTGAAGCGGCCCACGCGCTCGGCGACATCCGCGAAGTCTTCCAGCGCCCACTCGCCCTTGTCATCTTCAATGTCTTCCATCCAGATCCAGCAGGCGTCATCATGCGCTTCGACGGCAAATACGCGCGGCGCAACAAAAGAATCGCGCGGCATGGCGGCCAGGTTGTCCGAGCGGTAGAGTTCGTATTCGCGCTTCCAGTAGTAGGGCGAAGCTACGCTCTCGTTAGGACGGCGATAGAGGACTTTTAATACTAGGCTGCAGCGCCGGCTCTCAATCGAGGTTACGCGCAGGCGGTAAAGGGCTGTGCCGCCAATTGCGCTGCCGAAGCCGCCCTGAATTGGCTCGATTTGCCAATCTTGGGCTTCAAAGCGATCGTCGTGAGACGCCTTGCGGGCGAGCGCGGACACATACGATTTGGGCAAATCCATTGGGTTACGGGTTCCGCCGCTCCGGATCGATGACATGGTGTCAGTCGATGCCGAGGTAGGTTTTCTTTACGGTTTCGTTCTCGCGCAGATTGGCGGCTGAATCGCTGATGGCGACTTCACCGCTTTGCAAGACATAGCCGCGGTCAGCAATTTGCAGCGCCATATGCGCGTTCTGCTCGACCAGCAAGATGGTGACGCCTTCACTGGCGATTCGTTTGACGGTATCAAATACGCCATCGACCAGCACCGGCGCCAAGCCCATGGACGGCTCGTCCAGCAGCAGCAGGCGCGGTTTTGCCATCAAGGCGCGCGCGATCGCCAGCATCTGCTGCTCGCCGCCGCTGAGTGTGCCGGCCAATTGCTTCTTGCGCTCCCCCAGCCGCGGGAATAGCTCGTAAGCCTCCGCAATGTCGTCTTTGATGTCGCCGTCCCGCCGCGTATAGGCGCCCATGTCGAGGTTCTCTTCGACGGTCAGTTTGGCGAATACGCCGCGTCCCTCGGGCACCAAGGAGATGCCTTTTGCGACCAGTGTATCCGCGCGGGATGCCGAAATGTCTTCGCCATCGTACATGACCTGGCCGTCGCGGGGTGCCATCAAGCCGGATATCGTGCGCAACGTGGTCGATTTCCCGGCGCCGTTCGCGCCGATCAACGCGATGATCTCGCCGAAATCAACCTCAAAGGATACGCCTTTGAGCGCGTGGATATTGCCGTAATACGAATGTATGTCCTTAACTTCCAGAAGCGCCATAGCAGCTGTCCATTTTTGCCTAGTCGTCAATTCATGCGCCGCTGGCTTCGGCCGCGCCCCGCCCCAGATATGCCTCGATGACATCCGGATTGGTTTGAATGTCGGCGGGCTGCCCTTCGGCGATTTTGCGCCCGTAATCGAGCACGGTAATGTGCTCGGAAATTCCCATCACCACCCGCATATCATGCTCAATCAGCACCACGGTGATGCCAAGCTCGTCGCGCAGGCGGCGGATGAAATCGGTGGTTTCAATCGTCTCGCGCGGATTCATGCCCGCGGTCGGCTCGTCCAGCAAAATGAGCTTGGGTTTGCTGGCTAATGCGCGCCCGATCTCCAAGCGCCGTTGGTCGCCATAAGCCAGATTCATGGACAGCATATCGCCTTTGCCTTCCAAGCCAACGAAGCTCAGCAGTTCCCGCGCCCGATTCTCGGTGAGTTCATCTTCGCGCCGCGTACTAGGCAAACCCAAAATCGCGCCGATCCAGTTCGAGCGCAGATGCGGCTCTTGCCCGACCATGATGTTTTCTATGGCTGACATATTGTTGAAGAGGCGGATGTTCTGGAATGTGCGAGAGATGCCCGCGCGGGTGATTTGATCCGGGGTCTTGCCATTGATTTGCGCGCCAGCGAAGAGAATCTCTCCCTCATCAATCTGGTAGAAACCGGTGATGCAATTAAAAAAGGTGGTCTTGCCAGCGCCGTTGGGGCCGATGATGCTGGCGATTGCGCCTTCGGGAATGTAGAAATCGAGGTGGTCAACCGCGACTAAACCGCTGAAGCGCTTGGTCATGCCCTTGGCTTCCAGGATTCGGGTTTGCTGCTTGCGCTGGTCAGTGGCCATGGCTCAGTCGCCCCTTCGCTTTAGTTCGCTGTCGCCACTTTTGCTTTGACCCCGGCCCTGATTTCATGCGACGCCAGCTTTGACGGGATAAAGCCCTGTGGCCGTTTGATCATCATAATGACCAGGAGCGCGCCATACATCAGGAAACGGAAATCGGAAAATTCGCGCAGCAATTCCGGCAAGCCAATCAGCACCACCGCGCCGACCACGATACCGGGATTGCTGGCGATACCGCCGACGATGATCAAGCTCAAGACATTGATCGAGATAAATACGGTAAAGCTGTTGGGGAAGACGGTGCCCACCTTGGCGGCGAAGATCGCGCCCGCGACCCCGCCGGTGGCCGCGCTCAGGGTGAATGCCAGGAGTTTGGCGCGCGATGTGTCGATGCCCATTGCGGTGGCCACGTCTTCGTCTTCGCGTATCGCCATCCATTGCCGGCCGGTGCGGGAGTTGTTTAGTCGGATCGAAACAAAGAGCGTCACCAGGCTCGCCACCAGCACAATGTAATAGAGCTGCTCAGGGTTCTTGAGCTCGGTACCGAAAAAGATCGGTTTGGGGATTGCCTGCACGCCTTGCGCGCCGCCGATCAGCGGCTTTAGCCAATCGGAGATGGCCAGTTTGCCGATAATCTCGCCGAAGCCGAGCGTGGCGATAGCCAAGTAGTCGCCGCGCATTCGCAGCACAGGCACAGCGAACATGAAGCCAGCGAACATTGCCGCCAGCAGAGCCAGGGGAATCACCATCCAGAAGGTGAATACGCCGTCCAGCCTGCCCAAGGGACCTATCGACGTCAGCACCGCCAGCATATAGGCGCCAACAGCGTAGTTGGTTACATATCCCAGGTCCAGCAAGCCGGCCAGACCGATGGCGATGTTCAAGCCCAGCCCCATCAAAACGAAGAGGCCGATGGTCACAGCCACATCGCTGAGCGTGCGCCCGATAAACCAGGGCAGCATCAGCAGAATGACGGCAAATACCAACATGCCGACGCCATTCACCACTCGCCGCCGCGACGGCTCTAGGGTGGAGAAGCCGAGCCGCGCCCGTTGCCCAAACAGCGCCCAAAGGAAGCCGGCAACGGTGCTGATGATGAAGAGCGTTAGCGCGGGATCCTGGCGCAGGGTATCGCGCCTGAATATCAACTTCAAGGTATCGCGGTCTACATTTTCCTGGAGGATGAGGCGGACGGTCTCGCCAAAGGCGCCAACCAGCAGCGTGACGCCCAAACCATAAAGCAGGGCTTTCCGCGGGATTGACGGGACCAGAACCATGATGGCGCCCGCCGCGCCGGCGCCGGCTGAAACGAGCAGCAGGGTGAATATGCCCGTCATCAGTTCATTGCGCTGGTCGAAGGTGACAACGTCAACCCAATCGCGATTTATATTCGGAAAGACGTTGCGCAAATCGCCCTTTACCTCGAATATCAAGGCGAAAGAAAAGGTAACGATGCCGACCAAGACAGCAATCGCCAGCCAGCTTCCGATGATTAGCCGCTGGTCGCTGTCGTTCCGGTGCAGCTTGAGGGCGTACAAAGTCGCTGCGAGAAAGGGCAGCAGCCTCAGTGTTAAGTCCAGCAAGAAGCGATATTCATCGGAATTAAAGAGCAGCAGGATGACGGTGGGCAACGCAGTCAACAGGCCGACGGCTACACCGCCGCTGACCATAACCTGCGGCGCGGCGTAATGCTGGCCCAAGCGTTCGGCAGCGATGAACCCCGCCACAAAGGGCGCCAAGAGCAGCAAGAGTTGACCCAGGCTGATGACGCCGTCAACGACTTCCCGTTCGTGGAAGGCGGCGATCATGCCAACGACGCCAGTAAACAGAATGAAGGCGCCCGACAGCAATCCTAAGGCAAGGACGGTCCGCGAATTTTCAGATCTCAGCATATTCATGCGGCTCTCCTAGGCCTTGGTCTCAGACAGGCGTTCGCCGAGGATGCCTTGCGGGCGGAATATCAGCACCAGCACCAACATGGTAAAGGCGATGACGTCTTTTAACTGGTTGGCGCCCGGGATGCCCAAACCAGCCAGCACCAGGTTGGGTCCGATCGCTTCAATCACGCCCAGGAATAAACCACCGAGCATGGCGCCGGGTATATTGCCTATGCCGCCCAATACCGCGGCGGTGAAGGCTTTGATGCCGGGGATGAAGCCCATATAAAAGTTGACGCCCTGCGGACGAAACAGGCCGTTTATCACGCCGGCTGAACCCGCCAGAAAGCCGCCGACGCCGAAGGTGAACATGATTACCCAGTCGATGTCGATGCCCATCAGGCGCGCGACTTCTTTGTTCTCGGATACAGCGCGCATTGCCTTGCCGATGCGCGTCCGCTCGACCAGCCAATAGAGGCATAGCATCAGGAAAAGCGCGGCGCAGAAAACAAAGACCTGCACCACCGGGATGCTGATGCCGCCGATTTCGATGGCGCCTTGCAGCGCTTTGACGCCCGGGTAGGCTTTGAAACCAGAACCAAACAAGCCGCGGAAGGTGTATTGCAAGAAAAAGGAGGCGCCGATGGCAGTGATTAGCGGAACCAGGCGCGGGCTGCCTCGCAGCGGACGATACGCGATGCGCTCCAGCAAGATCGCCACGCTCATCGAAACCAGGCCCGCGAAAGCGATCATCAGCAGAATCGCCAGCAAAGGCTGCGTATTGAGGAAGCCTGTGCGGTTCAGGGCTTCGGCGAGGAAAACAGTCGTAAAGGCGCCGGCCATAAAGACTTCGCCATGCGCGAAATTTATCATGAGCAAGATGCCGTAAACGAGTGTATAGCCGAGGGCGATCAAGGCGTAGATGCTGCCTTGCGACAGCCCGGCGGCGAACAAGTTCACCCACTGCGCAAAGCTGATGCGCCCCGAAGACAGCGTGTTCCAGGCGCCGATGACGACCCCTAGAACGATGATGACGCGCAAGACATCAATCGTGAAATCAACCCAGGAAAAGTCGTCAGTTCTCCATTTGAACATTGTCCGCACCGTTGTACTAAATCGACTGTATTTCCTTGCTATGCCTGCTATGCCTTAACGAATCAGCGAGATGTTCAATTCCACTAACCCATGGACTCCCCTGCGAATTCCCAAGCCACCGACGGCGGCCAATTATCATTGTACACTTCTGCCTCGCTAATCACAAACATCGCCAAAGCCGTGCCGGTCGCGCAATCCCCGGCAAATGGCGACTCGTCCTTGCAGGTCAGATTGCCGGTCAGCCCTGGGTAGTCCTCAGTGGCGGCCAGGGCAGCGCGGATGGCGCTTCTGCCGATGAGCAAGCTGCCGTCATCCGCCTTAACCGCCGCCGCGCCCACCGCTTCGAGCAGAATATTAGCGGCGTCGTAGGCATGCGCGTGGTAGCCGCTCGGTGGCGTACCGCCGAATTCTTCGTCCCAGGCGGCAAGCAGATCGTCATAGGCTTCGCCGCTCACTTTGGGCCCGGAGACATAAACCCCGATGGCCGCTTCGCCAGTATTCTCGGGGAAACCGGCCACAAAACTGGCGCCGCCCCCGATAATGTCGACATCTGCCAAGCCGGCGAAATGCTGCATCTGCGCGGCAAAAAAGTTGACCTCCGGTTCAAACAGGGGCAAATAAATGACATCGGGTTTGGCTACCGCAATCTCGGTTAGAATCGACGCCATATCCGTATCGCCTTTATTGACCGCGCCTGCGAACAGGACTTCTCCGCCCAGCTCGGCGAAGGTATCCGCCACCACCCGCGCCAATCCTTCCGTGTAGGGGTCGCCATCATGCACAGTCGCAAGCGTCGCGGCCTCCAGAAAGTCCCTGGCGAATTCGGCATTGCGCATGCCTTCCATCAAGCCGTTGTGGCTGGTGCGGAAGTAACCCGGCAGGTGCGACCCGCCGGCTTCGATATCGTCATTGGTCAAACTCGGTGAAGTATTGGATGGCGCGATCATGACCAGGCCCGCGCCGCTGATGATGGGTATGGCGCCCTGGGCGGCGCTTGAGCAATTGGTTCCTATCACGCCGATGATGGTTTCGTCGGCCGCCAGTCTCTGCGCGGCGGCTTGCCCGCCTTCCGCGGTGCACAGGCTGTCTTCAACAACCAGCTCAATGTCGCGGCCCAGCAGCTCTTCATCGCGGCTCAGGATGGCCAACTCGACGCCGCCCAACGAGTCCTCGCCCAGATACGAAACCGCGCCGGATAGCGCCAGCATCGCGCCGACAACGATTGGATCGTCGGGCTCCAGCTCCACACAGCCCAGCGGGTCTGCGCAGCCATTATCAGCGGCGTATTGCGGCAGGAGCAAAAGCGACAGGGCTAGCGCGCTGATTACCCCTAGGCAGTTTCTGAGCACGTAACTGTATTCCTACAGACTGGACAAGGTAGTAACTCGGGCGCTTCAGCCGCTGTCACGCCTTTGGCAATGAAGTCTGAATATACAAGGCGAGCCAGAGGACTCTTCGCTCTGGCTCGCTCTGGTGGAAAACTACTATGCCGATAAATGGCGGAGTTTAGCCGTCATTCATCATCGACATGGACAGATCCCAGACAATTGGCGGCGGCCAATCGCCGTCATTGACCTGCGGCTCGGTAATCTCAAAGACTGCGAGCGCGGTGCCTGTCGCGCAGTCACCGGCAAATGGCGATTCGTCTTGACAAGTCAGCGAGCCAGTCAAGCCTTCGTAATCCTCAACCGCTGAAATGGCGTCGCGCAGCGCCTGGCGCCCGATCAATACCGTGCCGTCATCAGTCTCTTCAGCCACAGCTTCGACCGCGTCCATCAAAATGTTGACGGCGTCATAGGCATGCGCATGGAAGCCGCTGGGTGGCGCTTCGGTGCCGCCTGGCTGCTCCTCTGCCCACAGGTCCAGGAACGCGCTATACGCTTCGCCTGAGACGTGGGGGCCGGTCATGGCAACGCCTACCGCTGCCGTGCCTGAATTCTGGGCGAAAGTTGCTGAAAAGCTGCCGTCAGCCGTCATAAACACAGCGTCTTCCAGACCGGGCGTGTTGGCCGCTTGCGAGACCAGGAATTCAGATTCCGGCACGAAGACTGGCAAGTACACCACATCAGGCGCGCTGGCGGCGATTTCCGTCAGAATCGCGCTCATGTCGGTATCGCCCTTGCTGACCGCGCCCTGGAATACCACCTCGCCGTTCAAGCCGGCGAATGTGTTAGCCATAACGACTGCCAGACCCTCGGTGTAAGGGTCGCCATCATGGACGGTGGCGACGGCGCCAGCCTTGAGTACTTCCACGGCGTATTGCGCGCCCATGGCGCCCTGGAACAAGTCGTTGTGCGCGGTGCGGAAATAGCCGGGCATGTAGGTGCCGCCGGCTTCCGTGTCATCGTTGGTCAAGCTGGGCGATGTATTCGAGGAAGAAATCATCACCATGCCGGCGTCGCTGATGATCGGCATCGCGCCTTGGGCAGCGCCCGAGCAGGTGGTGCCGATGGCGCCGACAATGGTCTCATCGGCGGCAATACGCTGCGCAGCCGCTTGGCCGCCCTCAGCCGAACACAAGCTATCTTCCACGACCAATATAATTTCGCGACCCAACAGCATGCCGTCGCGACCGCTGATTGCCAACTCGATGCCGCCCAGCGAATCCTCGCCATAGAACGACGTCGCGCCGGACACCGAAAGCATAGCGCCGATCACAACCGGATCATCGGAGGCGATCTCGACGCAACCCAAGTCATCCATACAGCCGTCCTGCGCGAAGGCAGGCATGCTGAAGAAGATGAGCAGGCCCAGTAAAGTGAACAAAAGGAACAAACGTTTCATGGCAACTAGTCTCCTTTACCTTGGACGATGGAAGCAAAACCTTGCTTCATTTCTTATTATATTGAAAAAAGCGCAAAGCACGAAATTTTTCGTATTTTGGTTAGGGCAATCGCCCCTACATTGCCTCCATTGCTACCAAAACTAGAACTAAACCTCTGTGCCGGCGGTCAGTGTCTACGCGACCCTCTGTGGCATAAATGTTTTTATGCGATTGCCCTGACGGTCGTGGCGACGGGGCGTACGAAAATCGCCGCGATACTGTACAATCGTTCCACCCGACCTAATGTCAAGGCATCATGAAATTACTTGTCGCGGTATCGTCGCTCGACTTGAGGCAGCCTTTCAGCGCCACCCCAGCCTGGTGGCAATTGCTGAAAGGGCTGTACGAATTGGGCGTGGAAATCGTCGCTACGCCATATCAAGGCGCTGCGGTGGAAAGCCTGTGGTGGCGCTCGATGCCAAATCCCGCGCGTTGGCAGGGTGGGGCGTTCAAAGCGCTGCGCGACTTTTCGCGTTCGCTTGTGCCACAGCGCGCCCCCGACAGCGAGAAGGCCTCCACGGGCGATTCGATTTCCGACCGCGCAATCCGCAACGCGGCGCAGACTTTTATCGCTCCGCTATGGCGCCGCCATCTCGAGCGGATGCTAACGCGCGAGCCAGACTTTGACGCTCTGCTATTTCTGACGATCCCGCTCAATCACCTAACCGGCGTTCCAAGTGATTTGACGGGCAAGTTCGGCTTGCCGGTCTTCTATTTTGATGGCGATGTGCCGGCCAGCCTGCCCAGTATGAAGGGATTCGCTTCGGGCTTCCGAAATTATCAGGGCGCGGATCTATCCGAATATACGGCATTCATCAGCAACAGCAAAGGCGGCGAAGAACTGCTGCGCCAGCTTGGCGCGCAGCAGGCTCACACCGTCTGGTACGGCGCGGACCCCGATGTATTCAGTCCGGTTATGGCGCCAGCGCAAGATTTGGACATTTTCTTCTACGGGCACGGGCGCGAGTACCGCTCCGACTGGATCGACAGCATGATTACGGCGCCCTCCCTGGAAATGCCTGCGGCGAAGTTCGCCGTCCGCGGGCTGAACCTGGGCGACCTGGGCCAAGCGCGGCAGCTTCCCTATCTCAGCTTCAGCAAGCTGCGCGAATACGTCTGCCGCAGCAAGCTCAATCTCTGCATTACGCGCGGCGCTCATGCCAGCGTATACGCCTCGTCGTCATCGCGGCCCTTTGAGCTGGCTGCCATGGGCGCTTGCATCGTGGCCAATCCTTATGAAGGCATCGCGGAATGGTTTGAGCCGGATAAAGAGGTGATCGTCGTGGGCTCGGCCGCTGAGGCTCTAGACCGCTACCGCTATTTGCTTGCCAACGACGGCGAGCGCTTGGCAATCGGCCGGGCGGCCCGCGCGCGTGTAATAAAACAGCATACCTTCCGCCACCGCGCCCGCGAATTGATGAGCATCATCGAATCCTACATTTAGCCCCTTGCATCTTCTCGGAAAAGGCTTCAAGATAGAATATATGTTCTTAAGGAGGCTGGCTGATGGCGATTGACTTCGGAAAAGCGCGTGATTTTGTCTATCAAAAGGGCACACTGTTTGAGTGGGCGCTGTTCGCCTGGCTGTTCGAAGACGGCAGCCTGGAGCGCCTGCATCAGATCATCCTGTGCTACAAGAATGCCGACGATGGCTTCGGTCACGGTTTGGAGCACGATCTCAAGGCGCCACAATCCAATCCGCTGGCGCTGGAGTATCTTCTGGGCGTGATGAAGCGCGCGGAGATGCCGGCCGGCTGCGTTCTCGATGGCAGTGCGGATTGGGTCGAGAGCCAGATGAACGCCGATGGCAGCCTGCGCAATCCGCCTACGACGCGGGATTATCCGCTGGAATGGTGGTGGCGGGAGCAGGGTGGCCAGACCATGCCCGATTCCATCGTCGCCAATCTCATGCGTTTTGATAGCGCCACTCCATCACTGCTGGAAAAGACCAAGCGCTGGGCGCTGGCCAACCATAGTCCCGAATCGATACGGGCGAATGAATGGCTCTTCATGGCTTACCACGCCTTCGACTTTTTCTTCGCCGTCGATGACTTGCCGGGTTTAGGCGAATTTCGTCAGGCGACAATTGACAATATCGTGGCTTGCGCGCTGGCCGCGCCGGACAACCAGGTGGATTCTCTCTTCGCTTTTGCGCCGCAGCCGGATTCGCTGATCGCGCAATCGCTGCCGGAGGGCTTCATCAACCGCTGTCTGGATTTGCTGGCGGCGGGGCAGCAAGAGCAGGGGCACTGGCGCGACCAGCACGACCTGCCGCAGTGGTTCCCCATGACCACCATCAATGTCCTGCTGGCGCTGCGCCGCTACGGTAGATTGCAGATCGGTGAAGTAATGTAGCGCGCTGTGCTATACTCGCAGCCGAGAAGCTACTGGCATCATTGTAGACTCCCGCGCGATAATGCCACCGCACACGCAATATTCCTTGCGTCCGGCTGCGTTGTAGCTCCCCTTCCCTAGCTTGCGGGATGCCCGCCATAGAGATGGCAGGAGAGGGGACGGGGGATGGGGTTTACCGCTGGCATCATTGCAGGAGACTGTGCATTGGCCATCGACTACATGATAGAATTCGACTGCGCGCCCATACGCGAGTTGAGCGCCGCCGGAATCCTGGAACGGCTGAAGGAGCGGCAGCGCGCGCGGGAAGTCATAGACTGGTTTCGCGACGCCGGCGATGAACGGTCCCCGGCGCAAATGGGATTTGAATTCAGCCAAAGCACAGCCAGCGACAGCGGCGACAAACAGCTCATCGTTGTGCAGGACCTGCTCGACCACGCGGCCGTGCTGGACGACCACGCCGACCATTGCCAAGGCTGCCCGGCCAATCGCGCGGGCCGCCCCTTTGGCTGCGCCGGCTTTATTCAGTACCCGGTTACCGCGCTGGCCGAAACCTGGCTGCTGGATCGGCTGCCGGTGCCGGACGAACCTCTGGTCTGGCTGCTACTGCGGCAGGGCATTCGGGAGCTGGGCTACGATGGCTCCTCGGTCAAAGCGCTGCGCGATGCGGCTGATGGACCCACATATTTCGAATTGCCGAACGCGCCCCAACGCCGTTTGGGGGAGCTGCGCGTCTCTTCCGATCAACTGCTGGAGATGATATTCGGCGTCGGCGAACGCATTATCCCCAATCACGCCGGCATCCTCTTGCTATTTGTTCGGGCTGTTGTGCGCGATCTGGAAGCCGCAGAAATCCGCGATATCTCGGCTTTCGAACCAGTAAAGCGCGAGCGTTACGACTTTGAAATGTCGGAGCCAGCGGAAAGCGACCCGTGCATCCACGAGTTTGTCGCCTTCTTCCATGCTCTGTACACTGCCTGGAAGCTTAACGCGCCTCTATTCGTCGATGCCTGAGAGGAAGTCCAATTGAGCGATAACTTACCGCAAGGCGCAGCCCGTAAATCCGTCGCCTGGATCGAAACGATCGCTGAAGATAAGGCGACTGGGGAATTGGAACGGGCCTATCGCCGCGCCGCCGACCCCAAGACGGGTCATGTTGACCACATCATGAAGATCCACAGCCTGCACCCGGCCTCATTGCTGGACCACCAGCATCTTTACAAGACGCTGATGTACGGGGATTCGCCGCTCTCGCGCGCCCAGCGGGAAATGATCGGCGTGGTGGTATCGGCGATCAACCGCTGCGAGTACTGACTGCGGCATCACGCGCGCAACCTCCGTCAGTTGACCGGAGACCAGGAGCTAAGCGCTCGCCTCGAAACAGACTACAGCAAAGCTGAGCTGACAGCCGCGGACAGGCAGATGCTGGATTACGCCGCCAAATTAACGCGCGCGCCCGGGGACATGGCTGAAGCGGATGTCGCCCAGCTTCGTGATATCGGTTTCAGCGACCGCGCTATCCTCGATATCGCGCAGGTGGCCGCCTATTATGCCTATGTCAACCGGATTGCGGACGGCTTGGGGGTATCACTGGAGCCCTATTGGGCTGAGGGCAAAGCAGACTACGAGTAGTCTCAAGCGCCGCGCGTCGCCAACGCTAGCAGCGCGAGCACCATCAAGATGACGGCGATGGCCGCCACAGCATAGAATTTGCCAAACAACCGGCGCGCTTCCGAACCTTCTTTGAAGATGTCCGAGAGCTTCAATGCACCTGCCTCGTAGTCGCAGCTTACAGACCTAACCATAGGATATTACGAATCGGGCGCCTTGCCAACTGGATGCGAATCCCAGGGCAATCGAATTCGGTTGAAATTCAATTTCACCACAAAGTCACAAAGGCACAAAGCACACAAAGAATATGGCATATTTCGATTGAGTTTCTCGATGCTCTCGTATTTCTCAGTGTCCTCGATGGTATAGTATTTGTTTCAATCGAAAAGCATACATTTCCCGAATCGCGCTTGCATGCGATACAATTGGCGTATGGATGCGGCAGACAAACAGAAAACGCCACTTATTCCCAGTAATTTCACCGGTTTCATCGCCGTGATCAAGCGGGACTGCGCCACTTGCCGGCTGATCGAGAATGTGTTGGCCGACCTGGCCCGCGAGCTTGATGTGCTGGTGTACTCGCAAGACGATCCCGGCTTTCCGGCCGGCGTCGGCGATGTCGTGGATGAGCGGGAGCTGGAGCTTTCTTTCCGTCACGACATCGAAATCGTGCCGACCTTGATGCGCATGAATGCGGGCCAGGAAATAGAGCGGTTGGTGGGATGGCAGCGGGACGATTGGCGCCGGCTGACTGCCTTGCCCGCGCTCGGTGAAGACTTGCCCGTCTTCAGCCCGGGCTGCGGCTCCAAGTCTGTTGACCCCGGCATGCCTGAGAAACTGGCTTTTAAGTTCGGCGACAGTCCCTTGCAGGCGCGGCGTATAGAGCTGGCTTCACAGCAAGACGAGCATGAACTAGCCTTTGAGCGCGGCTGGTCGGACGGGTTGCCTGTTGTGCCGCCGACCGAAGCGCGCGTGCTGCGTATGCTGGCAGGGACGACACGCTCTCCAGCGGAAATAGTCGGCGTGATTCCGCCAGACAACGCGCCCTGCACAGTCGAAAAAGTCGCCATCAACGCGGTTATGGCGGGCTGCAAAGCGGAATACCTGCCGGTGGTGCTGGCGGCGGTGGAGGCGGCCTGTCGCGACGAATTCTGCATGCACGGCGTCCTGGCGACAACTTATTTCTCAGCGCCTATCCTCATCGTGAACGGGCCCATCCGCGAGCGCATCGGCATGAACTGGAGCCACAACGCGCTGGGGCAGGGCAATCGCGCCAACGCGACCATCGGCCGGGCGCTGCAGTTGGTGATTCGCAATGTCGGCGGCGGGCGGCCGGGCGGCGTCGACCGCGCCACGCTAGGGCAGCCGGGCAAAATCGGCTTCTGCTTTGCCGAGCGCGAGCAGGACTCATACTGGGAATCGCTGGCGGTGGAGCGGGGCTTCGCGGCTGACGAATCCACCGTGACCTTATTCGCCGGCGGCGGCGTTCATCCCATAGGCGATCAGGCCTCCCGCAGGCCCGATTCGCTGACGCGCAGCCTGGCGCTTTCGCTGCGCACCGTCCACCACGCCAAAGCCTATAATGGCGCTGACGCCCTGCTGATCATCTCGCCCGAGCATATGCGGGTCTTCCGCGCTGCCGGCTGGAGCAAAGCGCGCTTCCGCAGCGAGTTGGAAAAGCATACGACGGTCGCCGGGCACGCGGTGATACGCGGCGCCGATGATATTGCAGTTGGTATGCCCGAGCGCTTGGCTGGCAAAAGCCTACGCAAATTCCGGCCCGGCGGCTTGTTGATCGTGCACGCCGGCGGCGGCGCTGGCATGTGGTCGGCTGTCATCACCGGCTGGGCCGCCAACGGGCCGAAGGGCAGCGTTCCGGTGACGGTAGCAATCCAAACTTGAAGAAGCCTAGCAGGAGGTGAACATGATGAAATTACTCGACCCGACCAGCGAAGTCCAAGCCGCAGCGCGATACGCCCTGCCGCGGCCCAAGTCTCTGGCCGACAAGCGCGTGGCTTTACTCGATATCTCCAAGCCGCGCGGCGATGTCTTTCTCGACCGTGTGCAGCAGCATTTGCAGAGCCTGGGCGTCGACACGCGGCGTTACGAGAAACCGACTTTTGCGCGCGTCGCCCCGGTTGACCTGAAGCAAGAGATCGTCAGCGAATGCGATCTGGTAATCGAAGCGCTGGCCGATTGAGGGTCCTGCACGTCGTGCAGTGTGCATGACATCACGGACCTCGAATCCCGCGGGATCCCCGGCATGTTTGTAGCTTCGAGCGAGTTCGTCGAAGCGGCGGCGGCGCAGGGGCAGGCGCTAGGCTTTGAACCGGCCGCCTGTTACGTGCGGCACCCGATCCAAGACCGCAGTGACGCCGAGATTCAGGCACTGGCTGATGCCGCTTTTGAGGAGATTCTGGCGCAGCTGGTGGCGCCCTAGGGCAAGCCCTTAGGCATAGCGGCTGATGACGACCGTCGTATTGTGCCCGCCGAAGCCGAATGAATTGCTGACAACATGCTGCAAGGGCTTTGCCAGGCCGACTATGGGCGTGTAGTCCAGGTCGCAATCCGGATCGGGCGTCTCCAGGTTGATGGTGGGCGGGATAAAGTTGTCTTGCAGCGCTTTTACGGAGAAGATCGCTTCCGCCGCGGCCGTCGCGCCCAAGATATGGCCGGTCATCGATTTGGTCGAGCTAATAGGAATTTTGTAAGCCTCATCGCCCAGAGCCTGCTTGATGGCGAGGGTCTCGCTTTTGTCGTTGAGTTGGGTGCCGGTGCCGTGCGCGTTGATGTAGCTGATGTCTTTGGCTTTGATGCCCGCTTCACGCATGGCGCGCCGCATGGCCTCCGCCGCGTCAACACCGTCCGGGTTGGGCGCGGTCACGTGAAAGGCGTCCGATGTGTGGCCGTAGCCGGTCAGCTCGGCGTAAATCGGCACACCGCGCGCCAGCGCATGATCCAGGTCTTCCAGGATGAGCAGGGCAGCGCCCTCGGCCGCGACGAAACCGTCGCGAGTGACATCAAAGGGGCGGGCGGCTTTTTCCGGCACATCTTCCGTATTCGTCAGCACTTTCATGTTGTTAAAGCCGCTGATGACCATGGGCATAATGCAGGCTTCGCTGCCGCCGGCGACCATCACGTTGGCCCGGCCCATGCGAATGAGGTCAGCCGCATCGCCCAGCGAATTGTTGCTGGTGGCGCAGGCAGCCGTAATATTGTAATTGGGTCCTTTTAATCCGAAGTGCATCGACACGCGCGAGCTGATGCCATCGTGAAGCAAGGCGGGCACGATAACCGGGCTGACGCCGCGGTGTCCTTTTGCCTCAAAGCCTTGCAGCGCTTGCACGACGGTGACGATGCCGCCAATTCCCGAACCGACGACCACGCCGACATCGTATTTGTTGTCATCGTTGATGACGATTTCGGCGTCGTTGAGCGCTTCTTCGGCGGCGACCAGCGCCAGCATCTGCGCGCGATCCATGCGCCGCATTTCGCGCCGGCCGAATTTGCCCGCCAGATCCAGGCCTTTTACCTCACCGGCGACGCGATTCGCGACCAGGTCGGCATCAAAAAGGCTGATCCAGTCGATGCCGGAATTGCCCGCGCGGATGTTCGCCCAGGAGTCCGCCACGTTGTTGCCCACCGGGCAGACTAATCCCATGCCTGTAATTACTACGCGTTTAGTTGCCACTTGCAGTCTTTCTTGCTCGTCTCGTCCGCCAAGCGCGCGGCCCGTATAAGTGGAGTCTATTATACACTTGGCGTCGCTAGATTTGAACTATCTGTCCTTTGCGTCAGAGCAATCGCATCAAAATCCATAAGTGAAAAAATTATCATCAAACTAACAAATTGTAGGGGCGAGCCTTGGCTCGCCCATGAAATTTGGCGTATAAGCGTGGGCGATTGACCCGCAGTGTCTACGCGCGGCACAGAATCTCCCCTACATTTTCCAGATCAATGTGACAATCGCCAACAAAAGACATTAATCTCTGTGCCCTCTGTGTTCTCTGTGTTGGAAAATCTTTTAATGCGATTGCTCGGATTTGCGTCCCTGTGGCCGTCTAACTCTTTGAGCAGCGATTGTGATGTTAGGCCAACATCATGCAGCTTCGCGCCGATATTCCTGAGTTTGCCAAGTTCGCCGCTCACTTTGCAGGACTCGCTTAGGCAGAATTACCGTCGCGATCCGGTCCGGCGACAGCTACGACCATATCTCCCGCGCCCAAATAGTGCTGAGCGGCAGCTAGCAAGTCGTCTTTGCCGATGCGATAGACTGTCTCTTCGTAATCAGCCAGGTAATCCAGGCCCAGCCCGTAACTCTCCATGCCGTGGATATCGGAGGCGATGCCTTCGTTGCTTTCCAGACGCAAGGGCATGCGTCCGGTGAAGTAGCTCTGATTGTCGGCGAGATCGTCGTCGGCTACCAGCTCGCTCGTCATGCGCTCGATTTCTTCCTGCACAGAACTAATCGCCAGGTCGACATTCTCCGGGTTGACGCCGGCGCTGACCGTCCAGGGTTCGGGCCCGTGCCCGCCGCCGAGGCGACTGTAAGCGTAATAGGCCAGTCCCTTTTCTTCACGCACGCTCTTGCCAATCCGTCCCATCATGCCGAATTCGCCCAGAATGCTGTTGGCGAGCTGCGCCGGCAGATAGTCATCCGCCAACCGCGCCGGACCCATAACGCCCATGCAGATATCGGATTGGGTCTTGCCCGGCACGACGACGACCTGCTGTCGCGAATCGCCATTTGCGGGCGGGCGCTCCACCTGGCGGACTGCGGGCTGGCTGTCGTTGCGCCAATCGCCGAAGGCAGCGCTGGCCAGCTCGACCGCATCATCAGCTTTTACATTGCCGACAATCACCAGGATCATAGCGCGGGGACCGTACTGCTCGCTGTGAAAGCGCCTCAAGTCGCTGGCTGTGATGTTCGCGATTGTCTCTTCGCTGCCGGACGTGCCGTAATGATAGGGATGCGGCTGTGGATAAAGCGCCGCGCGCATGGCTTTGGTAGCGCGAAAACGCGTATCAAAGTTGCTGTACTGCAGCCAGGTCAGCCGCTCGCCGCGCAGCCGCTCGACATGCTCGTCGGGAAAAGTTGGGTTGCGCAGCGCGTCGTTTGCCACATCAATCAGCGTGGGCAGGTCTTCCGCCAGCGACTTGCCGGAGAAGCCCAGCTTGTGCAGATGACAGTGGAAGCTCAAATCGGCGCCGATTTCTTCCAGCGCGCCGTGGATCTGATCGAAGTCGCGGTTGGCTGTGCCGGTCATCAGCGCGCCGCCAGTCAAGGAGGCCAGGCCATTTCGCGCGGGCGACTCGTAGATGCCGCCGGCCTGAATCGACCCCATCAGGTTGACCGACTGCACCGCCGGATTTTCGTACACCAGGAGGGCGATGCCGTTGTCCAGCCGGCTGCGCGTGATATTGTTCGAATTGGGGATGCTCGCTCGCTGTGTTGTCATGATGACGCTGCCTCCGGCTGCGGATCAGTTGGATTCAGCAGGCCCACGACCCGCCGCCGCGGCCTCAGGTAGCGTTGGGCGACAGACTGCACATCGGCAGCCGTCACCGCCATCAGCCGCGCGGAATACTTGTCGAACCAGTTGACATCGCCCAGGATGAAGGACTGCGCCAGCCAATAGGCTTGCTCGGTGACGCGTTCCGTGCCGTAGGCGAAGGCGGCCCGGCTTTGCTTTCTGGCTTTGCGCAGCTCGGCCTCGCTGATGCCATCGGCTTGCAGACGCTCGATCTCCCGCGCCAAAATCGCTTCGGCTTCGTCGGCCGTCCTGCCCTCGCGCAGGGTCACCAAGATGCTGTAGAGGTAGGGATCGATGGTCGGCGTCAGCCAAGCGCCGACGCCGGCGGCGACTTCAGTTTTCACCAGCGCCTGATACAGTCGGCTGGTTTTATTGTCCGACGCGCCGCTTGAGCCGCTCAGTACCGCGTTGAGCACCTGCAATTTCATCCAGTCTTCATGCGCCGCCCCGGGGATGTGATGACATAGCTCGAGGAAGGCGGTCTGGCCCGGGCGCTCGACAGTAACGCGGCGTTCGCCATGCTGCGCCGGCTCCTGCCTGACGAATAAATCGGGCTCGGGGGCGCTGGGAATCGAGCCGTACAAGCGCTCGATCTTCGCCAGCATGTTGTCAGTATCAAAGGCGCCGACTGCGATGACGGCCGCGTTGGCCGGGCAATAGTGGCGGCGATAATGCGCGTAGAGCGCGTCACGGGTCATGGCGCGCAAGTCAGCCTCATCGCCGATGATTTCGTGATGATAGCCATGGACGCGGAAAGCGCTGCCGCGGACGCCCTCCTGCAGCCAGAATGTCGGCTGATTTTCCGCGCCCTGCCGCTCGGAAATGATGACGGTGCGTTCGGATTCGGTCTCGTCAGCGTCAAACTGGGCGTTGACCATGCGATCGGCTTCGGCGCGCATGGCGATGTCGATCTTGTCGGCCGGCAGGGTCTCGAAATACTTGGTCGCGTCCATGGAGGTGAAGGCGTTCCACTGCCCGCCGGCGCGGTCGATTTCGCGGTCGAGCAGGCCCGCCGGGAATTGCTCGGTGCCCTTGAACATCATGTGCTCGACCCAATGGGAGATGCCGGTTTTGCCAGTGGGTTCGTTGCGGCTGCCCACGCGGTAAGCCAGCCAAAAGCTGATGACCGGCGCGCTGTGCGCCTCGCGGAGGAGGACGGTGAGTCCGTTTGGGAGGGTGTGGTGGGTGAGATTGGTCACATGGTCGCTCTTGTATTAATTGTCAGGCGTGTTGCCGAACACCTGGGTTCGGCTCAAGGCGAGCATTATAGCATAATTCTCCAAGCATCACAGAATTGATGAATGGTTTCGCGCTGATGTATACTTTTCATGGTTTTAACGCGAATATGGTCTCCGTAAGGTATGGACAATGAAAGCTGACGACTGGAAATTGAGCAAGGTATTCCTTGGTGGCGGCGATGTGCAATACGTGCTGCCAATATTCCAACGCGAATACACCTGGGAAGAGGAAGAATGGCAAACATTGCTTGATGACATTGTCGAGACCTACCACGAAAGCCAGAAGGGCCATCATGAGCATTTTCTTGGCTCGCTCGTTGTCATCGAAGAAAAGAGTAAGAAAACGCTGTTCCAATCCTACACGCTCGTTGACGGTCAACAGCGGCTGATTTCAATATCGTTACTCTTGTGCGCTTTGCGAGATTCCCTGGACGATCCGTCCGCTGCAAAACAGATTGACAAATACTTGCTTAACGCCGATGAGCAAGGTCAACTTCAATACAAGATTCTGCCGACCGAGAAGTATGACGACAGGCAGGCTTATCGAGCCATTCTTGACGGAAAATATGTGGAAGGATTGCGTTCAAGAATTGGACCAGCGTACAGCTTCTTCAGGGCAAACCTTCGCGATTTGCTGGCCAATCCACGAATTGATTATCGTCAGTTCTTTTCTTGCATCCTTAGTTCAATGTATATCGTTTTCATCGACTTAGACCGGACGGATAAACCCTACAAAATCTTTGAAAGCCTCAACCATAAAGGCAAGGCGCTCACAGAAGCAGATTTAGTTCGCAACTATATCGCCATGCGCTTGCCGGCTGCAAGACAGCATGAGCTGTTTCATGCGCATTGGTCGGAAATCGAAAATTTACTATCCGAACAAGAGCTAACAGCACGCATCCCCGAAGTGACAGCGTTCCTGCGCCATTATCTTGCGTTGCGTAGTGGAGAGCTGCCAAGAGAAGACAGAGTCTACGTCGGTTTTCGCGACCGAGTGGAGAAGCGCTTGAAAGCGGATGACGACAAATTTATTGCTGAGATTAGAGATTTGCATCGATTTGCCGAATACTACGACAAGTTGCTGCGCCCAACAAAAGACCCGAACATTAGCGTTCAAAAGCAGCTTGAACGACTGAACACTTTGCAGGCCACAACCGCCTATCCACTCTTGATGCATTTCTATAACTTGTACGACGCGGGATCGATTTCCAGCGACGAGTTCGTAAGTGTGTTACGCGCAGTAGAGAACTATCTCGTTCGTCGCTTTCTTGCAGGCGAACCGACCAATTATCACAACTCTATGTTTACGTCGCTCGCGCACGACTTAATGAGTAAGAACGAGAAAAGCGCTACTTTACTTGAAGCAGCCCTTGGCTCGAGAAACTACCCGTCTGACAATCGCCTTAGACAGCGACTGGCGTGGAATAGACTCTACAGTTCGGGCAAGTCGAGACGAATTGTATTTGTGCTTGAGACGCTAAATGAGCAGCGCTATGACAGTGACATAAAATTAGATGGACAGGGAACTGTTGAGCACATAATGCCGCGAAGTCTGAGCAATGAGTGGAGATCTCATCTTGGGAAAAACTGGCAAGAGATTCATCGTGAGCAACTTCATACGATTGGCAACTTGACGATCGTCACACAAGATTGGAATACTCGGAAGCTCTCAAACAAGCCATATTCGGTAAAACGTGATGCGTTGAAGGAACATGGTATTCACCTGAACGCAAAGTACTTTGATAGTCGCGACCTGTCTTGGGGCACGGACGCTATCAGACAACGTACGAACTTCTTGGCAGAATTGATCTTCGAATCCTGGCCGGCCTTTGCAGAGCCAGCGCAGACGGACGGCGTAAAGGGAAAGACGCCTTTGACATTAACAGTGCGTGGCAATCAATTTGCGCTCTACAGTTGGCGCGGTATGGCGCTTCAGATGGTAAATTGCTTGCACAACCTGGATCTGCTGAACGATTACGACAGAGCCCTGCACGATTTCGAATGGTGGATAACTCGTGATCCTCACAGTTCGCTTAAGTATCACAAGCAGTCTACAAAGGGATGGTGGATTCAACAAAATTTGACCGCCGAAGATGCTGTTCAGTTTTGCGGGAAGCTGGCGCAATACTGCGGCTTGAACGACGACGAGTGGAGCTTCACATACGAATAGCCTGACCAAATCGCTTTAGTCGAGACCAACATGCCATAAATCTCTGTGCCCTCTGTGCCTCTGTGGTGAATTCCATCACCCCCGCAGCTTCCGCGCCAGCACCCGCGACCGCGCATCCAAGCCCGCCACCCACTCGCCGACCGCCGCCACCGCCCGGTGCATGCCAGCCGTCGACCGCGCGTGCCCCACCGCGCTCATCTTCACCATGTATTCGCCCGCGCCAGCCCGCGGCGACAGCACAAGCAGGGCATGCTGCTCAATAGTCGGCTCCTCCACCACCACTTCGAACACCGCTGTATCCCGCTTGGGGTCGGCATAAGCGCGCAGAATGGCGATGTGCGCGCCGTCGGCTTGGCGCCGCGTCGCCTCGAAGCGGTCGACGATCTCGGCGGCGGATAGCGGAGACTGCAAGAAGAGATGCGGCATGTCCAGCTCCTTTATCACGGGCGGGTGCGCCACCGGCTCGGCATTGCGCTGATAGCGGAAGAAGTGCCCGCGCCGGCCTTCGCGGTAGCCCTTGAGTTCGTACTTCGTGCGAAAACGCCCGGCGATGTCATGGACCCAGGGCGCATCAAACTGGTTCGTCAAGCCCGGCGCGGTCGCCAGCGCGTCATGCGCCATCTCAGCGTAGTCGACGATGTCGGTGGCCAGGCGCAACGTCCCGCCCGGGCGCAGCCGGCTGATGAGCAGATTCACCGTTTCGCGCTGAATCAAGCGGCGGCGCTGATGGCGCTTCTTGAACCAGGGATCGGGATAATTGATGTGGAACTCGGTTACCGTCTGCGGGCTTAGCAGGTGGGAAAGGCCCGTTTCCGCGCGGCAATGTATCGGGCGAACATTGGCCAGCCCGCGCTTTTCGATCTTCGCTTCCGCCTTCGCCAGGGACTGGCTGGAGATCTCAAAGCCGATGATGTTAGAATCCGGTCGCGTCTCGGCCAGGTGAATAAGATAGTCGCCATTGCCAAAGCCGATTTCGACGATCAGGGGTCCCGCCTGCGGGAACAGCCGCGTCAGCCGCAGCGGCCAGTCGACCGTCAGATAATTGAGTTTGCGTAACATGGAGGCTTGTTTCAAGATCGGCTGCCGGCACTGTCGGGTTACGATGCCACCACCAGCGGCGGTTTGCGCTTGAGCGTCTCCGGCACCAGAAACAAGAATATGCTCGCCGCCGCCAAGCCCGTGCCGGAGATGAACCAGATGGCGGAACTGAGCACGAGAATATCAGCCACCACGCCGACGACCAGTGGCGCGCCGGTATGGCCCAGGTCGCCGATCAAGCGCCAGACGCCCAGGAACTCCCCGCGAGATTGGTCCGGCGACAAGTCCGAGCCCAAGGTCATCATCGAGCCGGCGCCCAAGCCATTGCCGAAGCCGATCAGCGCGGCCGCGAATAGCAGCCCGGCGAAGCTGGCCGCAAAGGGCACCAGCGCCATGCCGATGGCCTGGATGCCGAAGCAGGGCACAATGGCGAATTTGCGCCCGAAGCGATCCATCAGCCAGCCCGCGACCACAAACAGACTGAAGTCGATGGCGACCGAAATGCTGACGATGTAGCCGATCTGGTCGACGCCCAGGCCCAAAATGTCGGCGGCGAACAAAGGAATAATGACCGTGCGGCCCGCGCGAATCATCTGCGCGAAAACTTGTGCGGTGCCCGCCGACGCCAGCACGCGGTAATTCGATTGCAGCATGGGCAGCAGATGCAGCGGCTGCTCGTCGCGCGCCTCCGCCTTGCGTTTCGCTTTGCTGCTGCCGACCGTAAACAAGGCCACCAGAATCAAGCCAAGCGCGGTAACCAGCCCAGCGATGAGAAAAGCCGCGCGTAAGCCCAGCAAGCCGGCTGCGATTCCGCCGATGGCCGGGCCGATGAAGCCGCCCAGGCGATGCGTGCCGCCATACATCGAGATGGCTTTGCCGCGCTGCTCCAATGCGACATGGTTGGTCACGTAGACATGCGCTGACACGGTAAACATAGAGCGCCCAAAGCCCGCGAATATCCGCAGCAGCAGCACGGACCAAATCGTGGGCGCGGTGAAAAGCAGCAGAATCGTCACGGACTTCAAGAGCAAGCCCATCATCATCACTTGCTTGTTGCCGAATCGTCTCTGAAGCAGCCCGGTCGGCACATCGGCGATCAGCGTACCCAGCCCTTCGCCGGCCAGCACCAAGCCAATCAGCAGGTAGCCGATCCCAAAGTCGGCTGCGTATAGTGGCAGGATGGGCACGAGCAAACCCTGCCCCAGCGTCGCCATCAGCGCCGGCAGATAAAATGCCAGAATCAGCGCGCGCAGACCGGTCGCGCCCGCGGCTGATTGTCGCATATTTCGCTTTAATTTCGGCATGGCTCAAGCTCGGCCACTAATGCGAACATTCAGTCGCCGTCGATTTGCCGCAGGACGCGGCCCAGCGTTTCAATCGCGCTTTCGATCGTCGCTTCATCGATGCGGGTGAAATTCAGGCGCATGGTCGGCAAGCCGTCCTCAGGATTAATATAAAAGTACTTGCCCGGCACAAAAGCGACCTTCTGCTCAACGGCCTTCCAATAGATCTGCTCGGCATCCACGCCTGACGGTCCTTCGACCCAGATGAACATGCCGCCTTCCGGCTCGGTCCAGCGGTACTCGCCGGGCATGTGGCGTTCCAGCGCGGATAGCATCGCTTCTTGACGCGGTCGATATAGCTCGATGATCTTGGGTACCTGCCGCTCGATGAAGCCGCCGCAAATGTATTCAGCCGCCAAAGCCTGCGCGTAAGTATTGCTGTGCAAATCCGCGCCCTGCTTCGCCCGGTACAGCCATTCGCGAATCAGTGGCGGCGCGGCGCAAAAGCCCAGTCGTAAACCGGGCGCGAAAATCTTGGACAGGGTGCTGACGTAAACGACATGCTCCGGCGCGAAGCTGTGCAAAGCCGGCACGGGCTGGCCGCGATACCGCAGGTCGCCATAGGGGTCGTCTTCGATGACCAGCGCATTCTTCGCCTTGATTATCTCGGCCACTTCGCGCCGCCGCTGTACACTGAGCGTGCGCCCGGTGGGATTCTGAAATGTCGTTACCAGGTAGATGAACTTGACCGGCTGCTGATCCAGCATTTGCTCAAGCGACGCCGGCACGATGCCATCGTCATCGGTCTCGACGCTGACGTATTCCGGCAAATAGCTGCTGAAGGCGGAAATGGCGCCCAAATAACTGGGCGATTCCAAAGCGATGACATCGCCCGGTGTGATCAGGATCTTGCCCAGCGTGTCCAGCACACTCTGTGACCCGTTGAATACCAACAAGTTATCGGCATCCGCGCTGATTCCCTTTTGCGTCAAGTAACCAACCAGCGCCTCGCGAAAGGGCGTGAAGCCTTCGGTCAGGTCATATTGCAGCGCCGCCGCGCCATAACGATCGAGCACCGTCTCGTTAATGCGATACAGCTCTTCGACCGGGAATGTTTCGGGCGCGGGAATGCCGCCGGCCAGCGACATCATGCCCGGCTGCGACACGACCCTCAGAATCTCGCGGATGACGTTTTTGCGCATCCCGAGGGCGCGCTTGCTTAGCAAATGCTCAAATGATTTCGTCACTGTTACTTCGCCCTATACAAAAAAGCCGACGAAAGGCTCAGCCCTTTCGTCCGCTTACGTCCAGCAAGAATCTGAATACTCAATTATCCGAGATAGTCGCGCAGATTGTGAGCCAGTTGCGGATGACGCAAACGCCGCAGCGCTTCCTTCTCCAGCTGACGAATCCGCTCGCGGCTCAAGCCGAATTTATTGGCGATTTCTTCCAAGGTGTGTGGCTCGCCGCCGCCCAAGCCAAAGCGCAGGCGCAAGATGTGGCTCTGCCGCGGCGTCAGCTCGGCAAGTACCTCTTCGATGGCCTCTTCCAGCAGATTCTGCGTGGCCGATTCGACCGGGCTAACCGTCTCCTGATCTTCAATAAAATCGCCGAATTCGCTGTCGCCGTCATCGCCCACCGGCCGTTCCAGCGCGATGGCGTGCTGGCTGGCGTCCATCATCGCCCGCACCGCGTCGGCCGCCACTTCCATGGCCGAGGCGATCTCGTCGGCTGTGGGCCGCCGCCCCAGCGTCTGTTCCAGGTCCTGCGCGGCGCGATACATCTGCCGAATACGCTCGGTCATGTGCAGCGGAATGCGGATTGTGCGCGTCTTTTGCGCCAGGGCGCGGGTGATCGCCTGCCGAATCCACCAGGTAGCGTAGGTGCTGAAGCGATTGCCGCGCGAGTAATCGTATTTGTCAACCGCGCGCATCAGACCGACATTGCCCTCTTGAATGAGATCCGGGAAGGGCAAGCCTTGCCCCATATAGCGCTTGGCGATACTAACCACCAGCCGGGTATTCGCCCGGCCCAAATGTTCCCGCGCGCATTGGCCGTCGAATACCAGACGCCGCAGATGCCTGCGCCAGCGCGCGCTCTTTTGCATGACATCCGGGCTCTCAAGGCGGCGCCGGGCTTTGAACCCGCGCTCTATTCGTTTGGCCAGGTCGATCTCATCAGTGGCTGTCAGCAGCGGCTCTTGCGCCATCTGCCTAAAATAAAGTCCGACTGGGTCGTCGGACGATATGGCGCTGAGGTCGGCTACGATCTTGTTGGGGATAAGGTCGCGAGCTTCGAAATCGTTTTCGATGCTCTCGGTCGACCCTTTCGACCTCGATCCCTCGGCATCACGACGCAGTTCAATGCCGAGTTCGTTTAGCTCGAAGAGGATATTGCGTAAGGCGACCCGGTCATCGCCATCATCTTCCAGCGCTTCTATAATCTGATCATAAGTCACATAACCGCGTTTGTCCGCAAGCTCTACGAGTGCCTGTATCACGTTTTAGCCTCGACTTGGTGGATGAATAAAACTAAGTCTAGTATTTGGCGTCGGCGTAGAGGTCAATGTTTACACTATTCTGAGTGAATCGTTGCCATATTGTCAACCGAGAAAATCTCACAGATTGCACCAATATTGCGGGGAGAGAACTGCGTCGGCGGCTGCGCGCCAGTCAATGCAACCCGCCGGCGGAATCTTGCATGAGCCGCAAAAGGCTAGTCTGTTTCCAAGCGCAAGGCACACGCTGGGTATCCGTAGGGGCAGCGACAGCTTGGCGCCGCGGCCATCGGGCCCGAATCGCTAGCGCCGCAGCAAGCGATTGACGATGCCGAACCAAAAGGGCGCTCCTTGCGCCGCCGCAATGACCGTCGCCGCAATGCCCAGGAACTTCGCCGCCAGCAGGCCCAGCCAGCCGTCCGGATTGTTATCGGGGAAATAATTCCACAAATTATTGGGGTCGTTCAGACGCTCGGGCTCTCCGCTGACATTCTGCACAGTCCAGCCTATCGGCAGGCGCAAATCTTCGATGTCCTGCAGCTGATTGGCGATATCCACGCCGGCCCCGACAGCGTCCTCGAGTTCGTTGGCGCTTTCAACTTGATTGGCGCGGAACTCGTCATCGCGGTCCGGCTGCGCAACATCCACCTGCGTTTGCAGCTCGCCGCTCTGCACTGAATAATTCAGCGCGCTGCTGAGTTGCTCTCGCCGCGTCGGATCCTCCCAAAGCGTTCGCGTTATGTTTATGGTGTCTATATTCAGCGCCAGCGCGATGACCAGAGCGACAACAACTGATAGTCCTTTCATGCGCGCCTTGTAATGTTCGCTGGCGCGGCTCATGGAATTGCTGAACCAGGTCTCCAGGTTTTGTCGCGCCGCATCCATGCTGTCCGCGCTGTACATCACTGTGGCCAGGGAATTGGCCAGATTCTGGCTTTCGATCTGTCTAATGCCCGCCATCAGCGCCACATTTTCGCTCGGCTCTACACCAAGCAGGCTGACCTCTTCGTCGATCTGATTGATAATGTCCGAGAGCGCGCTGCGATAACGCCGGTCTCGCACGTAGGGCAGCGCGTTGCGCAGCTCTTTCATGCCTTGCCCGCTGGTGACAATCCGGTTGACCATTGCCCGCAGCCCGCGCCGCTCGGGCCCCGCCGGCATCCCATCGATGACATTCAGCAGCGAGCCGAAAAGCTGCTGGTCGGATTCCGCCTTTATCGAATTTAGCACGACATCGACGAAAGTCTTGGGGTCAATATAATCGACCGAGCTAACGGCGCCATTGGCGACCTTGGCCGCTTCTTCTTGCGAAATGCGCTGGCTGGGCGCGATGGGGTCGGCCTTTACCAACTGGATGAGCGGATGCGTATACACCTTGGCCTGGATGACCGGGTCTTCGATGATTTGGTTGATATTGTTGCGCAGGGTCTTCGCGCGCAGCTTGGTCGCCCGCGCGATAAAATTGTTAGCTTCCGTCACCACGATGCTGAGCAGGATGAAGACAAAACCCAGGCCGGCGACGACTTGAATAACTGCATTCAAACGCAATCCCTTTCGCCCGCTCCCGACGGCGGGTGAGATCATGCACACCTGCAATCAGTATAGTCGAAGGGTAAGTTCCCGCAAGCTAAAGGCTGATGCTCGCCGCGGTTGCCGTGGCGCTGGGCGTTGCGGTGGGCGGGGGCAGCCGCGTCGAGGATGTTGCCGCTTGCGTCGGGGCGGGCGTCGGCACGGGCGTATCTGTGGGCGTGGCGCTGGCTGTCGGCGTCAAGGTGTTTGTCGGCGTGGGCGTTATCGTTGGCGTCGCCGTCGGATTTAATGCGCGGATGATGTCGCGATGCATGTAGACGCTCTCAATCCGGCGCGTCCGCTCGTTCTGGTCGATAAGATACCATTCGGAATCCGGCAACAGCGTGATCACGCAAACGGTCTCGCCTTCACGCAGGCCGGTGATAATGCTGCTGCTGGTGCTTGGGCCAGAGCGGACGGTGGCAATGGGCACGCGTACGACAAAGTCCTGGCAGGGCGGCACGGGCGTGATGCTCGGCAGCAGGGTCGGCGCATTGAACTCGATCTCTTCAAAACGGATCGCGGTCGCCGTGTCTTCTTCGATCGCCAGCAAGGTTGATTCGGAAGCGGATACGCCCGACGACATGAAATTGCGCAGGCCCAGCCAAAGGTAATAGACACCAAAGACGATGGCTATGCCAAGCAAGATGATGAACCAGGATGGCGGCCCTGACCGTTGACCGTAGCGCATTGGCGCCTCGCAGGACGATTACACTCAAACATAATGGATATGGCGCCGCCTTCAAGCTATCGTTGACCAAGCGTCGGCAAATCGCAGAGGGAGCGTAGGCTTAGCGCCGCTTGTAAAATTCCAGGCAAGGCATAATATGTTGCTTTTGTTCCGAGGAGACATTCATGCTGTACTGGCGTCTGGCTGCGCTGTTGATTGCTCTAAGCGTGTGCCTGCCCAGCGGCGCGCAAGAGCGATCGTCACAAACATTAACCGTATTCGCCGCGACTTCCCTGACGGACGTCTTTGAGGCGCTGCGGGAGCAGTTCCTGGCGGATAATCAACATGCGGACATTCTCCTGAATTTCTCCAGCTCATCGACCTTGGCGGCGCAACTCATCCAGGGCGCGCCGGCTGATGTCTTCGCCAGCGCCAACGAGCGCCAGATGCAACTGGTTGTCGAGAACGGTATTATTGATGCGGATGACACGCGTGTCTTCGCGCACAATCAACTGGTGTTGATCACGCCCAGCGAGAACCCGGCCGCAGTGGGCTCCGTACGTGACTTGGCCCGCGAAGGCATTCTGCTGGTCCTGGCCGCCCCGGGTACGCCGATCCGCGCCTACACCGACGCCATGTTCGCTTCGCACAGCAGCGTAATTGGCGCTGACTTCGCCGAGGCTGTCTATCACAATCTGGTGTCGGAAGAAAGCAACGTACGACAGGTGGCGGCACGGGTCGCGCTGGGTGAAGCCGACGCCGGCATCGTCTACCAGTCGGATGTCATCGGCGCTATCAGCGGTCAGCTGCAGGCTATCGAAATTGAGCCGGCGCATAATCAACTGGCTTCGTATCCCATAGCCGTCTTGTCAGAATCCGCCAATAAATCGCTGGCGGCCGGTTTTTTCGACTTCGTGCTGTCGGACGAGGCGCGGCCGCTTCTGCTTGCCTTTGGCTTCTGCGCGCCTGCTATACTAGCTGAAGATTCGCCGCTAGAGATGACTCCGGAGCCCACACTTGAAGCTGCAGAGGCATACGCAGAGCCGGAAACCGCCTGCCAGCCACAACAGACTGCAAGCAGATAAGCTGCTGGTAGTTGCTGTCAGCGTACTCGCCTTCCTGCTGCTGGCGCTGCCGGTCGCGGTGCTGATGGCGCGGGGTGTCAGTTCGCGCGCATGGGAAGGCTTACCCAATTCCTCGACGATTCTCTCGGCCACGCTGCTCAGCTTCGCGTCTACGTTTGCGGTGGTTTGCCTGGCGGCGGTCCTGGGCACGCCGCTGGCTTATGCCCTGTCTCGCTACCGATTTCGCGGCAAGAGATTCGTCAGCCTGTTTATCGAGCTGCCCATCGTTATGCCGCCGGCTGTTGCTGGCTTGGCGCTGCTGCTGACATTCGGGCGAACCGGCTTTATTGGCTCGCTGCTGGCGGATTCGGGCCTCATCATTCCCTTTTCCATTCTGGCTGTCATCATCGCTCAATTCTTCATATCAGCGCCCTTTTATATTCGCTCGGCACAAGTCGGCTTCTCCAGCATCGCCAAGGAAATTGAAGACGCCGCCCGCGTCGACGGCGCTCACGGCTGGCTGATGTTTTGGTATATCACGCTGCCGATTGCCTGGCGCGCGCTGATATCTGGCATGATATTGAGTTGGGCCCGCGCTCTGGGCGAATTCGGCGCGACTATTCTGTTCGCTGGCAACTTGCAAGGTAAAACTCAGACCATGCCGCTGCTGGTCTACAGCATCTTCGAGCGTGACATTGACGCCGCTATATGGACGGGCTTGGTCTTGATCGTGCTGGCTATGATCGCGCTCTTTTTGTCGCAGTCTTTCGCCCGCGCCCAAGACCGCCTGGTCTGACAGCGGCATGTGTTGCTCACGCTGTTGACGAAGTTTGCAGCGCGTCTCAAATCAGCAAAGGAAGGAACGCATGAAGGTACTCATTCTCTGTACGGCGAATTCCGCCCGTTCCCAAATGGGCGAAGGACTATTGCGTCACCTGGCCGGCGACAAGGTCGAGGTGTACAGCGCCGGCGCCAAGCCGTCGACAGTCAATCCCTTCGCGGTTCGCGCCATGCAAGATCACGGCATTGACATTTCATTGCAACGTTCCGAACACCTTGCCCAATACCTTGAGACTGAATTTGACTATGTGATAACCGTCTGTGATCAAGCTGCCGACGCCTGCCCGCATTTTCCCGGACCGGCTCAGCGCATCCACTGGAGCTTTCCCGATCCAGCCGCGGTTGACGGCGATGACAGCTTGATCCTGGCGTCCTTTGGAGAGGTTCGCGAAGGCTTGGAAGCGAAACTGCGCGCCTGGATCAATTCTGTGCTTTGACCGCGCTCTTGTTTTGAGATCGCAAGGCGTCGAGGCTGCGCGCCGCCGGTTCAAATTCCGGATTGAGGCGCAGCGCCTGCTCGAAATCAGCCAGCGCCTCGCTGCTTCGGCCAGCTTGCTGCCGGGCCAGTCCGCGATTGTAGTGTGACTCAGACCGTCCCGGCTCCAGCTTGACGGCGGCTTCAAAATCGGCCATTGCGCCCTCATAATCTTCCAGACGATAGCAGGCGGTCCCGCGCAAATTGTATAGCTCCGCGGTCGGCGCCAGGGATCGCAGCGCGGCCGAGCAGTCATCGCGCAGGCTGGTCCAATCCCCCAGCGCAGCCCGCGCCAGCGCTCGCACGCGATAGACTTCATGCCGCTGGGGATCCAGGCGCAGGGTCGTCGTCAGATCGTTAACGGCTTTTTCCAGGTCTTGCCGCGCAAAGTATCGCGCAGAACCGCGGCCGAAGTAGGCGGAAGCCGCGTCAGGCGCTTGGCGAATGATGGTCGAATATATTTCGATGGCATCACTGTAGCGTTTGTGGGATATATGTCGCTCAGCAATGCGAGTGAGGCTTTGAATCCGCTCGTCCGCCTCAGCGCGCCTGGTCGACTGCTCCAGGCTGCGCAAACGTTCGATAAGCGCCCAGAGTGTGCCGGGATAGGGTGTCAGGCTCGTCAATTCCGCCATGCCCAGCGCGCTGGATATCCCCACGATTTCATCCAACTGTGGCGGAATATAACCGGCCTGCACTTGCTCTTCAAAGACCAGTGGCTTGCCGTGCGCATCAATGACCATGCGGATGAAACAGGTTTCCTGGCCGGAGCGCGCCGACATCCTGCGTTCGACGCCCGCCTTGCAGCGGAAAGGAGCCGTCAAGCGGATGTCGTAGCCGTCGCCGGAGACGGTGAACAAGCCATTGTCCAGGCGAACCCGTATACGTTTCGGTCGCGCCCGAAAGGCGAATAAGAGCGCTGTCAAAACCAGAAGCGCGGCTGCTGGCAAAATCAGCCATGGCGGAAGCAGCGCCACGCTCGCCGCAATCAACAAAGCCGCTAGCATGAGGACGAGCAAACTTCGCCATGCGCTATGCTGGGATTGCGTTCGCCTGAAATACCCTGCGATGGCGGGCTTTAGGTCTGCTCTATTGCTGGGCATCAATAGCCGGCCGGGCAATTGGTCGGTACAACTCTAGTCTATTCGACGCTCGATTCCAGGCAACTCATACTTGTCTCCGTCGGCGAGCCGATAAACCGCGGGCGCAAGCGCAACTGCGATTCGCGGCAATCACTCTGTTGTCTCGCGCAGTGTCCATTAAGGGCGACCCGCCGGATCGCCCTCGCGCCGCTGGAGTTTCAAACGGACTAGACCGTGTCCATGTTCCCGATAATGCGGGTGGCAAACTCGCTCGTGGCCACTTTGGTAGCGTTTTCCATCTGGCGCGCAAAGTCATAAGTGACGTAGCGCTGCTCGATGGTTTTCTCATAGGCGCGCGTGATTAAATCAGCCGCCTCGAACCAGTCGAGATGCTCCAGCATCATGACGCCGCTGAAGAGCAGCGAACCCGGATTGACCATGTCCTTGTTGGTGTACTTGGGCGCGGTGCCGTGGGTGGCTTCAAACAGCGCGATCTCGTCGCCGATATTGGCGCCCGGCGCGATGCCGACCCCGCCAACTTCAGCCGCCAGCGCGTCGCTCAGATAGTCGCCGTTGAGATTTGTCGTGGCGATCACATCGTGCTCCCGCGGGCGCAGCAGCATCTTCTGGAACATGATATCGGCGATGGTGTCTTGAATCAGGATCTTGCCATCGGGCACGTTGCCGCCATGATTAGCCGCGACTTCGTCCCAGGAGATCGTCTCTTCGGGGAATTCTTCGCTAGCCAACTCGTAGCCCCACTTTTGGAAGGCGCCTTCGGTGAACTTCTGGATATTGCCTTTGTGCACCAGTGTGACGCTTTCGCGCTTGCGCTCTATCGCATACTGAATGGCGGCGCGGATCAACCGCTTGCTGCCGAAGGGGCTGATCGGCTTGATGCCCAGACCGGCATCCTCGAAGAAATTGGTTGCGCCCAATTCGTTCTTGAGGAATTCGGCCAGTTTCTTATTTTCTTCAGTACCCGACTCAAACTCGATGCCAGCGTAGGTGTCTTCGGTGTTCTCGCGGAAGATCACAACATCTACGTCTCCGGGCTGCTTGAGCGGGCTGGGCACGCCCTCATACCAGCGCACGGGACGCACGCAGCTGTAGAGGTCCAGCACTTGGCGCAGCGTCACATTCAAGCTGCGGAAACCGCCGCCGACTGGCGTTGTCAGCGGTCCCTTGATCCCAACTTTATACTCGCGAAAAGCCGCAAATGTCTCCTCAGGCATATAGTCGCCGTCATAGACCCCGGCCGCTTTTTCACCGGCGTAGACTTCCATCCAGGAGATTTGCCGTTTGCCTGCGTAGGCCTTCGCCACGGCCGCATCCCAGATTCGCTTGCTGGCGGTCATGATGTCATAGCCGATGCCGTCGCCTTCAATGAAGAGCAAGATTGGATTGTCTGGTACCTGCATTTCCCCATTGCTGAAGCTGATCTTCTCGCCGGAGTCGGGCGCTTTGATTCTGTCGTAAGCCATTGCGTACTGGTCTCCTTCATATGCTGCGTCTAATTTTAACGCGCGGCATTATAGCATAGTTTGCCTGCGCGCGAATTGGCGGATTATAATCTGCCGAATCCTTTGACCCCTGCAATTCGCAATGCTTAACATTATACTACGGTGGAATTTCTGAATTAAATTGCTGCGCGTGGATTAAACCTTCATGCGGTCAACGCTCGCAATTGCATAGCCCATACACCAGGCAAATGTGGCGGAATCCTACAGGCATGAATGCGTATCGGTCCGATATAATTCGTACAATGCCCTATCGGCTGAAGGAATGGACGGTGGGTATTTCTGCTGATCTGCCACAGATTTATTCCCTGACCTCATGTAAATGATGCCTTCCATTTCGGTTGTCATTCCCGTCTATCGCAGCGAGAACAGCATTCCGCTGCTTGTCATTGAATTGGCCGCGGAGCTTCCCAAAATCACAGACCGCTTTGAAGTAATCCTGGTAGAAGACGATGGCGGCGATAGCAGTTGGCGAGCCATTGAGCAGATGTCGGTGGAACATGATTTTGTGCGCGGCTTCAAACTCATGCGCAATTTTGGCCAGCACAACGCCTTACTCTGCGGGATCCGCGCGGCGACTTGCGAACTTATCGTAACAATGGACGATGACCTGCAGCACCCGACCAGCCAAGTCAAGGTAATCGTGGACAAACTCGGCGAAGGTTACGACGTCGTCTACGGTTCGCCCGCTAACTTGCGGCATGGCTTACTGAGAAATATCGCTTCGCAAACGACCAAAGTCGTGCTGCAAGGCGTGATGGGCGCCGAAACCGCGCGCAATGTCAGCGCATTTCGCGTTTTCCGCGCCAACTTAAGAGAAGGCTTCGCTCACTTCCGCGGTCCGTTGGTCAATATTGATGTGCTGCTCACCTGGGCGACCAGCAGCTTTGTGGCGATTCACGTGCCGCACGCGCCGCGTACCATCGGCAAATCCAACTATACATTAGGCAAGTTGGTCACCCATGCCTTCAACATGATGACGGGCTTCAGTACTTTGCCTCTGCGATTGGCCAGCGCGCTCGGATTGCTGATGACCGCTTTTGGCTCGGTGATTCTGGCTTACATTGTCTTGAGCCAGTTGTTTGCATTTCGCTTTGAAGTGCCTGGCTTTACGTTTACCGCTTCGCTGGTGTCGATATTTGCTGGCGTGCAGATGTTTGCGCTAGGGATAATCGGCGAGTACTTGGCCCGGATGTACCTGCGAATTATGGATCGACCGGCATATGTGGTGCGTCAACAGACGGATGAGGCGGTTGAAGACGCCAAATGACAATCCAGTCCATTGACTTCCTGAAATGGGATTCAGCGCACTTCGGTTGCCGCATAGCCCGCGCGGCTCGCCGACAGGTGGACTTGCGTTCCTGCAAAAACCTGGTGGCTGAGTGCCAGCGTAATGACATCGACTGCTTATACTTCCTGGCTGAGGCCTCCGACCAAACTACAATCGCTGCGCTGCAATCATGCGGCTTTGATTTGGTCGACATTCGCCTCACACTGTCCGCCCGTTACGATGTTCCGCCTGCAATGCCTCAACTGGACAGCATTCGCTTTCGACTCGGCAATGAGCGCGACCTGGAGCAACTGCTGCCATTAGCTGGCACGAGTTTTAGCCTGTCCAGGTTTTACGTCGATCGGCGGTTTGGCCACGACAAGGCGACGCAAATGTTTCAAATTTGGCTGCGGAAGAGCTTTGACAAGGAGTCGGGCGCTGCGGTAGTTGTGGCGGAAAGAAATGATAGCGCTGTCGGCTTTGTCACTTGCCACTTGCGCAAGCCAGTGGGCGAAGGCAACATTGGGCTGGTCGGCGTGGCGGAGTCCGCCCGCGGATTGGGTTGCGCCGGCGGGATGCTGCAGTATGCTGCGCGCTGGTTTGCCGGGCAAGGTTTGCAGCGCCTTAACGTCGTCACCCAAGGGCGGAATATCGCTGCGCAGAGGCTGTATCAACGCGGCGGATTCGTAACCCGCTCGGTAGAATTGTGGTTTCACAAGTGGTTTGACTAACGCAGCCGGCTATCTTTAACGCTTGACATGACGTATGGATGGAAATGACCAGATATCGTATTCCCTTCAATCGACCGACCTTCCTGGGTACTGAAACCGATTGCATTGCCGACAGTCTGGCTTCGTCGCATATCTCTGGCGATGGCAAATACAGCAAGATGTGTCACGATTTCCTGGAGCAGACGCTGGGTGTCTCCCGGGCCTTCCTGACGACGTCCTGCACGCACGCGCTGGAGATGGCCGCGCTCCTGCTCGACATTCAGCCTGGCGACGAGGTCATCGTCCCGTCTTTCACCTTTGTCTCGAGCATCAATGCATTTGCGCTTCGCGGCGCCAAGCCGATCTTCGCCGATATCAGACCGGATACGCTGAATCTGGATGAGCGAAAGCTGCCCAGCTTAATCAGCGACAGAACGCGGGCTATTGTTCTGGTGCACTATGCTGGCGTCGCCTGTGAGATGGACGCGATCATGGCGCTTGCGAATCAACAGGGCATCGCCGTGGTCGAGGACAACGCCCACGGGCTCTTCTCTCGCTATAAAGGGCGAAATCTTGGCGCCTTTGGCCAGCTCGCAACGCAGAGTTTTCATGAAACCAAGAACTTCACTTGCGGCGAGGGCGGCGCCCTGCTGATCAATGACGACAGCTTGATCGAGCGCGCCGAAATCATCCGCGAGAAAGGCACCGACCGCGGTCGTTTCTTCCGCGGGCAGGTGGATAAATACACCTGGGTTGACCTGGGCTCGAGTTATCTGCCTTCCGATATGCTGGCGGCCTATCTCTGGGCGCAATTCCAACGCGCGGCCGACATCCAGGCGCGGCGGCGGGAGATCTGGGAATGCTATGACGAGCGCCTGGCTCATTGGGCGTCCGCAAACGATGTGCAATTGCCCACCGTGCCCGACTATTGCGAGCAGGCCTACCACATGTATTACCTGGTGTTGCCGTCATACAAGGCGCGAACGGCGTTAATCCAGCACCTCAAAGAGCGCGGGATTCTGAGCGTTTTCCACTATCTGCCGCTGAACCTGTCGGACATGGGCCAGCGCTATGGCGGGCAAGCCGGCGACTGCCCGGTGGCCGAAACTGTGGCCGACCGGCTGCTGCGCTTGCCATTCTTCTACGCGTTGACGCCAGCGGAACTCGATGACGTGATCAGCGCGATTGTCGCGTTCGAAACCTGGGATTAAACAGATCCGCTACCTGTGATACAATTGACTTGGTGCAAGATGCGTTTGACCCGAATTCATGACTTATAACATGCCGCGGACGACGGCGTGATCAGAACTGAATGGCGTCAGGCCGAAGCGGAGAAATTAGATCGGCTTTTATCTTCGTAACACCATATAACCTCGAAGATCCCACGACAATGAATGTCGGCGGGCAATTACTGCTTGGAGAGCACGCTAAATGGCAAAACAACCGAAATTCAAAATAACTCCGATTGGGGGCTTGGGAGAGATCGGCAAGAATATGACTCTCTTTGAACTCGGCGGAGACGGCTTCCTGATCGATTGCGGCATCATGTTTCCCGCAAATGACATGCACGGCGTCGATTACATCATCCCCGACTTTCGTTGGCTGGAAGAGCGCGATGACATTCATTTGCACGGCATCTGCTTCACGCATGGTCACGAAGATCATATCGGCGCGGTGACGCATCTGGTCAAAGCCTTTCCCGATCTCCCGCTCTACGCGACCCCGCTTACCTCGGGCTTGCTGCAAGTCAAACTCAAGAATGCCCGGCTGCTGAAATCGACCGAACTGAATACTTTTGAAGCTGGCGACGCCATCAATATCGGGCCCTTTAAGCTGGAAAGCTTTCACGTCTGTCACAGCATCCCTGATTGCGTCGGCTATGGCATCAACACGCCCTACGGAGTCGTGGTCGTCACTGGCGACTACAAGTTCGACAACACGCCCGTGCACGGCCGCAAGACCGACTACGCTCGCTTGGCGGGTTTCGCCCAGCGCGGCGTTGCGCTGCTGCTGGCGGATAGCACCAACTCGGATAAAGCGGGCTGGACGCAATCCGAGGCGGTCATCGGCGCTGCCCTGGATCGCGTCTTCCGGCAAGCCAAGGGCCGCATCATGGTGGCGACTTTCGCCTCGTTGATGTCGCGGGTGCAGCAAGTCGTGAATGCCGCGCGCAACCACAAGCGCAAGGTCTGCATCACCGGCTATACCATGTCGGAATACGCCAAGATCGCGCGCAAGCTGGGGTATCTGAATGTGGCTGACGATATGCTGATCAACATCGGCCAAGCGCAGAACATGCCGGCGCACAAAGTGGTCTTTATGGTTACAGGGTCTCAAGGCGAGCCAGCGGCCGTCTTGGGCAAGCTGGCCAGCGGCCGTCATCGCCAGCTGGATGTGCGCGAGAACGACACCATCATCCTGTCATCGCATCCCATCCCCGGCAACGAAGAAATGGTCTACCGCACCATAAACCGCTTGATACAGCGCGGCGCGGATGTCATCTACGATCCTATCGAGTCTGTGCATGTATCGGGCCACGCCTGTCAGGAAGAAATGCGCCTCATGCTGAATCTGACGCAGCCCAAGAACCTGATACCCGTTCACGGCGAAATTCGTCACTTACACTTGCACGCCAAGCTGGCTGTGGACAACGGCATGAGCGCAAAAAACGTCACGGTCATTGAGAACGGCGCCACTGTCGAGCTGGACGGGCGCGGCGTCACAGTCGGCGAGCGGCAGCCGGGCGGCTATGTCTTTGTGGATGGCAGCGGCGTTGGCGATATTGGGCGCGCCGTAATTCGCGATCGCGAGATCCTGGCGAAGGACGGCTTCGTCCTGGTCAGCGTCAACGTGGACCAGCGCAGCGGCAAGCTGGTGGACGAGCCGCGGATCGTATCGCGCGGCTTCGTGTATCTACGAGAGTCGGAAGACTTCCTGGCTCAAATTCGCGAGAATATCACGCACACTGTCAGCCGCAGCCGGCGTAATCTCAACGGCAATCGGCAATCCTTGGTGGAGGAAAATCTGAGCAAGCTCATCTACAACGAGACCAAACGCCGCCCGATGATTTTCAGTATCCTCAACGAGGTCTAGGCTGGGGGTGGCGCGCCCGTCAGGCATATTGATCGCGTATAGCGCGCCCGGTAAATCGAAACGATACTTGGCAGGCTGCGTACTAATTCACGACAATACGATGGAGAACGCAGCCTGATGAATCCGCCCGTCATTGAAGCGCGCGCTGTCACACGAGACCTGAAACTGGGAACGCATGTGGTGCATGCCTTGCGCGGCGTCAACCTGGAGATACATCGTAATGAGATGATCAGCATTATCGGGCCTTCGGGCAGCGGCAAGAGCACGCTGCTGGGGATTATAGGCGGCTTGGACAGCCCAACCAGCGGCACTATCGCTATCGACGGCGTCGATGTTACGCGCATGAATGAGGGCGACTTAACCGACATACGCAACCAGAAGATTGGTTTCGTCTTCCAATTCTTCAATTTGATCCCGACGCTTACCGCCCTGGAAAATGTCGCTTTGCCGATAGAATTCGCCCAGGTCAGGCGACACAAACCCTTCAAGCGAGCCCAAGATCTGCTGGAAATGCTGGGGCTGGGCAGCCGCCTGCACCACCGCCCCAATGAGCTCAGCGGCGGGCAGCAGCAACGCGTCGCCATCGCCCGCGCCTTAGCCAACGACCCGCCGATTCTGCTGGCTGACGAGCCAACGGGCAACCTGGATTCGCAGTCCGGCGAAGCGGTTTTGGAGGCGCTCTCTACCATCAGAGACGAAAACGGCACTACCGTCGTCCTGGTCACGCATGACCAGTCGCTGGCCTCACGAATGGACCGCGTGCTTTCGCTGGTTGATGGGGTGATTGTCGCTGGCAACGGCGCTACTGGTTCAGAATGAATGTCCGCGCCTTGTGTCTCGTATTTTTGGACCCGCCTGATTCCTAGCGAAATCATGTCGACAACTGTAGGGGCGACTTATCAAGTCGTCCGCAATCGTCTTCTGCCACTTCGAAGGGCGAGCAAAGGCACGCCCCTACACTGTCTCCTTGAAGGGCAAGTCAATGTTTTATGCGTCCAGGACACGCGTTATAATCCAGCAACGTGACTAGCGTAAGCAAGAAGGACTCGCGATGGCGGACGAATTCTTTCCTGTCGAGGTGGCCGGCATCCAGCGTAAGCTGCCGCTGATGGAGATCAAGCCCGGGGTCAAGATTGCGATTCTGAATATCCTGGGCGATTACGAATTTGTCAACGCGGCCAGCGCGGAATTAGCGCAGGCTTTGGTCGACAAACGCATTGATGTGCTGGTCACCGCCGAGGCCAAGTCCATTCCGCTGGCGCATGCGCTTAGCACCCTTATGCAATTGCCCTATGTCGTCCTGCGCAAGTCGCACAAACCCTACATGGGGGAGGCGCTGCAGAGCGAGACGCTGAGCATAACGACGGGCGAGCCGCAAACGCTATTCCTGGACCAGAAAGACCGCCGCCTGGTCGCCGGCAGGCGCGTCGCCATCTTGGATGACGTGATTTCCACCGGCAGCACGCTGCAGGGCATGCGCCTGATAATGGACAAAGCCGGCGCCAATGTCGTGGCGGAAACAGCCATCTTTACCGAGGGCGATCGCGCCCGTTGGCATGACATCGTCGCCTTGGGGCATTTACCCGTGTGGGTGGACGAGTAAGCCCTCAGCGGCGCGACGCAGTCCGGAAGCGCCCGCCAGCCTAGAATTCACGCGCATGGATGCGCTCTGATATGGGGTCCAATTTCGATTCGCGGTTGACTGTTGTAGTTTTCTTGATGCTGGTGATTGTATTGGCTTTGTCTGGCGCGCTGTTGCTACACGAAATGCGCAGGCAGAATACAATCAGCATCTCCATTCAGCCTCCGCAGCCGACCGATACCCCGGTGCCAACACCGACTCGCGGACCCATCAAGGTATATGTTACCGGCGCGGTGGCGAATCCCGAGCAGACCTATACTTTGCCTTGGGGCAGCCGCGTAGAGGACGTGCTGGCAGCCGCCGGCGGCCTGACCGACGCCGCCAACCGGTCAGCGGTGAACCTGGCGGCTATAATCCGCGACGGCGACCAGATTCACGTCGCCGCGTCCACAGGCAGCGCCGCGGCTATTGAACTGGCGACGCCTTCCGGCGGCCGGCGCGTTTATATCAATTCGGCATCCCAAGAGGAGTTGGAAACGCTGCCGGGCGTCGGCCCCGTCACGGCGCGGCGCATCATTGAGTATCGCGAGCAGGTTGGCGAATTCATCGACCTGGACGACCTGGACCAGGTAGCGGGAATTGGGCCCCGGATATTGGAAAATCTGCAGGACCAACTCGCCTTCGATTAGCGGATTCGGGCGCCGCTGCGCGCGTCGAAAAATAGCGCTCGCGGCCAGTCCAGGCGGCAATGGACAGTATCGCCCGGGCAGTGGTCTTCGCCCAGCGCTACTTGAATGCGCCAGCGCCGCTTTCTGAGCCACACTTCCAGCAGCAAGAATTTTTCGGCGTAGTAGGGAATCGCCCGGTCGACTATCGCCTGGATGCCTTCTTGCTCAGCGCAAAGACTGATATGTTCCGGGCGGATGCCGACGATCACTTCTGTACCGTCCGGGCGAGGGCTGGGCAAGGGCGCTCTGCCCATGTAGCTGCCGTCCCATTCGCCGTCTTGTACGCGCCCCCAGAAGGTGTTGATCGTTGGCGTACCGAGGAATTCAGCCACGAACAAATTATCGGGATCATCATGCAAAGCTTCATAGGGCCCGGCTTGCATGATCCGCCCGGCGTTAAGCACGACGATCCGGTCGGCGATGCTCAGCGCTTCTACCTGGTCGTGCGTCACATAAACCAAAGTAACGTTGAACTCCTGAATCAGGCGCTTCAGCTCGACCCGTGCCTGGCCGCGGAACTTGGCGTCCAGATTAGCGAAGGGCTCGTCAAAAAGCAGCAGCTCCAGGTCACGGGCGAAGGCGCGCGCGATAGACACGCGTTGTTTTTCGCCGCCGGATAAGCTGCGGGGAAAGCGGCCCATGAGGCGCTCGATGTCGACGCCGGTGATCTTGGCCACGGTCTTCACATGGGCCGGCGCCTCGGCCTCGCGGTTGCGCAGGCGCAGGAAGAAGCTGACAGTCTTGCGACTCTCCCAATGCGGGATCAGCACATAATTCTGGAATACCATGCCGATGCCGCGATCACCTATCGCTATGGCTTCCAGCGGCACATCGTTGTAATAGATCTCGCCCGTGTCCGGCTGGTCTAAGCCGGCAATCAGCCGCAGCAGCGTCGTCTTGCCACAGCCCGATGGACCAAGTAGGACGACCGCCTCGCCATCTTCGATCTGCAAGTTGAAATCTTTTATCGCCAAGACAGGCGTCAATTTGCGACTGTTGTCGTAAAAGGTCTTGCTGACATTCTTTAGCGTGACTGTCCTCATCGCGGCACTCTCGACAATAGGCACTGCAGCCTAGGATAACACACAGGCAAACGCGCGGCCGAAATTTTGCGAAGCCAGCAGGAAATCGCTTCGAAATGAATATGAAGACTGTGAACCTTATACGAACTTAAATCTAACCACAGCGACACAGAAGTAATTCCAAGTTAGTAATGAGAATCTTTGCCGTTACAACCCCCATCCCCGGGCCCCTACCCGCTATCTCTATGGCGGGCATCCCCAAAATGAGGGAAGGTGAGAAAAGCCGCGAATATGCTGCGTTTAAGCCCCCTACCTCTTTATGGGGGAGGGGGTTTAGGGGTGGGGGTACGGTGTGGCAATTCTCGCACGACTAACTTGGACTACTGAGAGCACAGAGAAACTCAATCGAAATATGCCATATCCTTTGTGTGCTTTGTGCCTTTGTGTTTTTGTGGTGAAATTGACTTCAACTGAATTCGATACACTACCAGCCAGTCGCGCTATAGTCGAGACTTTACAAGCTATTGTATAATCCAATTATTGAGTCCCGATTTCTTTGCCCAGGCATAACAACGGAGCCACGCTTTGAGCAAGACGATTCAGCCGGATCGGATACCGATAAGCAGCGCAGCGGATTGGCAGCCGGACCCCAAGAGCCCGCGGCGCCGGCCGCCCTGGATTCGCGTTCGCGCTCCCAGCGGCGAGACCTACGAGAAAGTGCGCCAATTGATGCGCGGCAAGACGCTGCACACGGTTTGTGAAGAGGCGCAGTGCCCCAACCTCGGCGAGTGCTGGGGCAAAGGTACAGCGACCTTCCTGATGATGGGCGATACCTGCACGCGCAGCTGCGGCTTCTGTGATATCAAGACCGGGCGGCCCAGCCCGCTCGACTGGCAGGAGCCGAACCGCATCGCCGAGAGCGTTCGCGCGATGGGATTGCAGCATGTCGTGATCACCAGCGTCAACCGTGACGACCGACCCGACGGCGGCGCGCCCTTGTTTTCGATGGTCATCCGCCGCATTCGTCAGCTTCAGCCGGGCTGTTCGATCGAAGTACTGATACCGGACTTCAAAGGCAGCGAACTGGCGCTGAAGATCGTGATGGATGCCCAACCGGAGATTCTCAACCACAATGTGGAGACGGTGCCGCGGTTATTCAAACGCGTGCAGCCGCAAGACCGCTACGAGTGGGCGCTGGCGACCTTGGCGAATGCCAAGCAGATGGATGCGCTGGTCCTGACGAAGAGCGGCATCATGCTGGGTCTAGGCGAGACGCTTGACGAAGTGCTGGGCACCATGGCCGATCTGGTCAACATCGGCGTCGATATTTTGACGCTGGGCCAATATTTGCAACCCAGCAAACGCCACCTGCCGATTGAGCGCTATTATACGCCGGACGAGTTTGAACACTTGCGCGAGCGGGGCTTGGACATGGGCTTCAAGTGGGTGGAGAGCGGCCCGCTGGTGCGCAGCAGTTACCGCGCCGCGGAGCAAGTGCGCGAGCTTTCGGCACTGGAGCATTTCCGCTTGCATGAAGCCCGGCTCGGTTGAGCAGGCTGTGCCTTGCCGGAAGCCAGACAATGTTTAGCAGTATAGCAATGTATAGTTGCGGGTGAGACAAGTCAAAGAGGGAATCACATGAGCGCGTTTTTTGCCAATCGTCGCAGTCAGTCAGACGTTGAAGCGCCGGAATCGGTTTCGGCTGTGCCAGCGGGGCGGCCAGTGGGCTTTGATACGGTCATCGGCTCCAATACGCATTTTGAAGGCGCCTTCGCCAGTTCCGGCAACGTGCGCATGGATGGCCAATTCAGTGGTTCGCTGGAAATCAGCGGCAATATCCTGGTTGGCGAAGCGGCTGATATCTGCGCCGACATCAACGCGCGCAACGTTTCCATCGCCGGCACTGTGCGTGGCAATGTCACCGGCAATAAGGTGCAGCTGCTGCGGACCGGCCGCATCTGGGGCGATATCAGCGCCGCAGCCTTGACCACCGAAGAAGGCGCCTTTATCGACGGGAAAATCACCATGGTGGGGCATTCGGCTGCCTCCGGCGAGGACAGCGCCGAGCGCGAGCTTGCGCTTGCCGATGCCGACGGGGCGCTCTCAGCGGAGCCTGAATCCGCGGACGATGCCCAAGACGAGTGGGCCGGCGCCGACGACGCTGAGACGGAATTAGCCGACGAGTCCGCCCGTTAAGGCGTTTCAAATTGAATTGGCAGTGACGCCGCCGTCGAGCACAAAGACGGCCCCGGTTGTATAGTCGGAAGCCGATGACGCCAGGAAAAGCGCTATCCCTGTCATGTCGTCGGGCTGGCCGATGCGGCCCGCGGGCGTCCGCGCCAGGACCTGCGCCAACAGATCTTCATCCCCCCACAGCGCCTGCGCAAACTTCGTTTTCACCAAGCCCGGCGCGATGGCGTTCACCTGGATATTGTCCGGTCCCAATTCGGCCGCCAGCGTCTTGGTCAAGCTGATGAGCCCGGCCTTGGTGACGCTGTAGATGCCTTGATAGCGCCCCGGATTCAAGCCGACGATGGAGGCCAGGTTGATGATCTTACCGCCGCCGCCCGCGCGCATCCGCTTGACCGCCGCCTGCGTCAGCCAGACGTTGCCCATCAAGTTGACGTCAATGGTCTTGCGCCAATAGCTGTCATCGGCTTCCAGGATCATGCCGAAATGTGGGTTGGCGGCCGCGTTGTTGACCAGGATATCCAGCCGGCCGTAGCGCTCTGCCGTTGCTGCTGCCAAGTGCTGGAGCGCTTGTTTGTCGCCATTATGCGCCGCGATGCCAACAGCTTCCCCGCCCGCCGCGCAAATCTCCTGCGCAGCTTCGTCAAGCGCCGCTTGCTTGCGGCTGGACAACACAACGTTGGCGCCGGCCAGCGCAAACGTTTTGGCGATAGCTTTGCCAATCCCGCGCGAGGCGCCGGTTACAATGGCCACGCGCCCGCTTAGGTCGAAAGCCTCAGGCATGGTCATGCTCGATCACGCGGCACGCTGCCCAGAACGGGAATGCCCATGCGGCGCAAATCGTCCTGGTGATAAATGGTCTGGTCAAGGTATTCGGCGACGAAGGCCAGCGCCAGACCGATCAGGAAGGCGATGCCCAGCTGCATCAATGGCGCGAAGCGGTTGGTCAGCGGCGTTGGGCCTGCTGTTACGGTGGCTTGATCCAGGATCGTCACCTGTGCCGAATCGCCGCCCAGTTGCGGGAAATACGCCTGGCTGCGCGTCGTCAACGCCAGCGTGGCGGCATCGACTATCGCACGCAGCGCTTCGCCGTTTTGGTGGCTGAAGTAGATGGCGCCGACATTGCGGACGTTATCAGCCGCGACATGCAAGCTGTCCAGGGGCGTATCGGGCTCGGCAAGCTGGCTCTGGATTTCCTCGCGAAAGCTGGAGCTGCGCACCCAATCGGTCATGGCGTCGACCGTATACTCGGAAGCCAGCCAAATATCGGTGTAATCGCCATCCCGTTCCGGAAGGTTAAAAGTCTGCGCGGCGCTGTAAGTGAGCTGGGCGATGTAACCGCTCTGGCCCGCGCTTGAGCTGCGACTAAATTCGGGAATGGCTATGACGGATGCCAGCGCGACTGGCAATACGATCAGCCACCAGCGCCTAAGAATAAGTCGAAAGACTTCTGCGAATCCCATGCTGCTCATCTCTCCACTGCTACGACGGGGTCTTGGTAAGTAAAGTTGCGTCGCTGTTGCTGTGCTTGCCAGGCCTGCTCGACATAAGCGCTGATGCGCTCGCGGAAGAGTGCCGTGTCGAATCGCAGCGCGTGACGGCGTATGGTCTCGGGATCGTAAGCGTCGGCCTCAAAGCGCAGCCATACTGACTTGAGAGCGTCTGCAGTAGCCTGTTTGAAGAACTCGCCAGTTTCCGCCGGCACAACCGTGTCCAGCGCGCCGCCGCCTCGAAAGGCAATGACCGGCCTGCCGGCGGCCTGCGCCTGCACCGGCGCGATGCCGAAGTCTTCCAGGCCCGGGAACAGCAGCGCCTTGCACTTGGCCATCAGTTGGGGCAAGGCGTCATCGGCGACGTAGCCCAGAAACTCTACATTGTCTCCCGCAAGCGCGCGCAGGCGTTCGAGGTCTCGGCCAGCGCCGGCGATCTTGAGCGGCAAGCCCAATTCGCTGGCGGCGCGAACTGCCAGGTCGATACGTTTGTAGGGCGCTAATCGCGAGACAATCAAGTAGTAGTCTTCGACAGCGTCCCGCGGGACCGGCTGAAAGCGCTGGGTATTAACAGGCGGGAAAATCACCTCGGAGTCGCGATTGTAGAAGCGGCGGATGCGCGCTTTGATGGCGCTGCTGATCGCCACGAAGTGAGTCACACGCTGGGCGGCCGCGTAATCCCAAGAGCGGAGCAGGCTGACCAGAGGTTTAATCAGCCAAGTGGCAACGGGCGGCAGTGCCTCGCCAGCCAGGTAATTGTCCAATTGCCAGACATAGCGCGTGGGCGCCAGGCAGTAACAAATGTGCAGCGCGCGCGAGTCAAATTGAAAGCCGTGGCAGAAGCCGCTCTTGTTGCTCAAGACGACATCGTAGTCGGATAACCGAAAGTTGTGCCAAGCCAAGGGATAGAGCGGCAGGTACATCTGGTGTCGCCGTCGGATCTGCGGCAGCTTGTCGGTCCAGAGCGTGCGGATATCCCAGTTGCGGTAATGTTCGGGCATGGTCTGCCGCGCGTAGATGCTGGTATAAATCGGGCTTGCTGGGTAAAGGCGCGCGAGTGTATCCAGCACATCTTCCGCGCCGCCGATTTGGTTTAGCCAGTCGTGTACCAGCGCGAGCTTCAATCGAGTTTCTCCGAGAATTTTTCGCTGATGATACCACGAATGCGCGTCGGGCTTCAGGTCCTGATAGCGTTTCGGACCGGCTCGTAGGACCGCCGGTGCTCGGTACAAGGACCATAGCGGCGCAGGGCGCGGCGATGGGCGGCGGTCCCGTAACCCTTGTGCTGGGCAAATCCATATTGCGGGTAATGGGCGTCCAGCTCACGCATGCGCTCGTCGCGCCAGACTTTGGCGATGACGCTGGCGCAGGCGATGCTCAGCGAGAGCTTGTCGCCGTTAACCATGCTGACTTGCGGGATATCGCGGCGCTCGGGCCAGAGCATGTAGTCCAGGAACAGGCAATCCGGCTGGAAATTTCCCTTTGCCAGCGCCTGCTCGAGGGCGCGCTGCATGGCTGCTTTGGTCGCTGAGATTATGCCTAGGCAGTCGATCTCCTCAGCCGCGCTGCAGCCGATGCCCCAAGCCACGGCTATCTCCTTGATGGCGCTGTCGACTGCTTCGCGCTGCGCCGGGCTCATCGCTTTGCTGTCGCGCGCGCCACGCAGCAGGCGGCTGAGATCGTTCCGTTCCAGTGGCAGGGCGACCGCCGCCGCGACCACCGGGCCAGCCAAGGGACCGCGCCCCACCTCGTCAATGCCGACGATGCTGCGGCAGCCGGCGCGCAGGTAGTGGCGTTCGTGGCTGAGGCTTGCCGTTTGGCGCCGCTTATTTGGGCGGCTCATAAAGTCCCTGACGCCAATTCCGGCGTATCTCCCAGATTTCGCGCAGCAGCATGACCGAGTCGTCCCAAAGGCGCATGGTGGAATAGGGGTCGTAGTACCAGGTAATGGGCAGCTCTTTGACCAGATAACCGCGCTTTTTGGCGATATACAGCAGCTCGACGTCAAAGCCGATGCCATTCATGCGCTGGACCTGGAACAAATCTTCCGCCACATCGGCGCTGAAGAGCTTGAAGCCGCACTGCGTGTCTTCGTAGTCCTTAATCGCCGCCAGCTTGATGATGAAGGTGGCGACCCGGCCCATGATGTGTCGATACTCCGGCTCGTCCACGCGCAGCGCGCCCGGCGCTTCCCGGCTGGCGATGACGATGTCGTAGCCAGTAGTCTCAGGCGGCAAGAATCCGGCCAGATCGTCAATCCGCATGGATAAGTCAGCGTCACAAATGAAGCGCCAATCGCCCGTCGCCGCCAGCATACCTTGTTTGACCGCCAGGCCTTTGCCGCGTAAGCCGTCCGGCGACTGAATCACGCGGATTCGGTCGGATTCGCGCGCCGCCGCCTGCGCAATTTCGTAGGTCCGGTCCTGGCTGCCATTCTCGACGATGATGACCTCGGCCGAGAAATCCTGTTGTTCCAGGAAACAGTTGATCCGCTCCAGGCTGGGCGGCAAGCGGCTGGCTTCATTGTGCGCTGGAATCACAATGCTCAGAAATGGGTTGCTCAACGACCGGTCTCCAGTGAGCGGAATAGGCACTTGTCGAATCTTGCTCAGCTAATCATACGTCAGAATAAGCAAATGTACACATAGGGGCGCGCATCGGTACAGCCGCAAATTGCCGGGCGACTGCTACGGGCGCGTGAGCATGCTATCCAGGTAGTCATCTGACACGCGTTTCATGGCTTGCGCGCGCCCGCGTTTGGCCAAGGCGCCGCGCAGCGTCAGCAGCCCGCGCATCATACCCCGCAGCCGCGCCCGCGCCTCGGGCCCGCGCCAGGCTTTTAGGGCCGCCCAAGCCAGCGAAATTTGCCGGGCAACTATGCGCCGGGCATATTTGCGCAGCAGGCTCGCCGGCATATTCTTCGCCAGCAGCCAGATGCTGTTGCGGCCGTCGAAGTAACTGGCTGTCACGCCGCCGCCGCTGGCCGAGAGGTGATGATAAACGATGGCGCCGGGCGCGTACCATACTTTGTAACCCGCAAGTTGCGCCCTCCAGGCCAAGTCGGCGTCTTCCAGCAAGAAGAAAAAATCGTCATCCAGCAGGCCGATTTCAGCGAGCATGGACTGACGATAGGCCGCCGCGCCGCCACAAGCCGAAAAGACGTACTCGCCCTGGTCATACTGCCCCGTGTCAATTTCCCAGGCGCCGCGATTGCCGGCAATGCCGTCGACCGTGAAATAGTCGCCGGCGGTATGAAAGCGATCGCGCTGGTCGTATAGCAGCATCTTGCTGGCAACGATGCCCGCCTGCGGGCGCGCCGCGAAAGCCGCGATGAGTTCCTGCGCCCAGCGCTCGTCCGTCTCGGTATCATTGTTGAGCAAAGCGACTATTTCGCTCTTGGCGGCTGCCATGCCGATATTGCAGGCTCCGGTGAATCCCTGATTCTCGGTCAGCTCGATAAGGCGGACTTCGGGGTAGTTGTCGCGAATGAATGCTTGCGAGCCGTCGCTGGAGGCGTTGTCCACGATGATGACGGTCAGTTCCGCGCAAGTTTGCCGCCGCAGCGAGTCCAGACATGCCGCAAGGAAGCGCTTGCCGTTCCAATTGGGAATGACAACAGACAGGCCCGCATCAGCCATCAATCCGAGTCCTCAGTATCCAGAAAGGCGCGCAGGGCGTCTTGCCAGGGGCGCAGGCGCAATCCAAGGCAGGCGCCGGCGTAATTGGCCAAGGCTGTCTGCTCCGGCGGCATCGAGGGTCGCTGCCACTCATGACGGCTGATGCGCTCAATCGGCGTCTCACCGAAACCGGCGCAATCGAGGATGCTGCGCGCGAAATTCCAGCGGCTGACCGCGCCTTCATTGACCAGATGGTAGATGCCGTAGCGCTCGCTGTCGATCAGCCGGGCGATGGCAGAGGCCAGGTCGCTGGCGTAGGTGGGATTGGCGACTTCATTGGTGACAACCCGCAGCGATTTTCCCGCGCCGGCGGCAGCGAGAATGGCTTGAATGAAGTTGCCGCCGCCGTGAGCGAATAGCCACGAGGTGCGGATGATGTAGTGCCGCGGATTGACTTGGGCAAGGGCGCGTTCGCCGTACCACTTGCTGTAGCCATAGGGGTTGATCGGATGCGGCCGATCATATTCGCTGTATGGCTTCCCGAGCATCCCGTCGAAGACTTCGTTGCTGCTGATGTAGAGCATAGGAATGCCGCGCCGCGCCGTTAAAGCAGCCAAATGCGCGGTAGCCAGTCCATTCGCCGATAGCGCTCGCTGCGGGTCAAGCGCGCAGCCGTCGACATCGGTCCAGGCGGCCGCATGCAGAACGATTTCCGGCGCAACTTCCTGGAGCAGGCGGCGGCAGGCTTCGTAGTCGGTCAAGTCTACCCTGGCGCTGACCTCGCCGACGATGTCAGTTGTGATGATGTCGTGATTATCAGCGAGCTGCCGCCAAAGTTGACGTCCCAGCCTTCCGGCGGCGCCGGTGATCAGGACTCGCATGAGAACTCAACCATTTCAGTGGGCGCCATCAATCTGCTCCTGGAACACATTCGGCGGGTTTACTGCACCGACGCCAGGCGCTCTGCGTACTGCTGTTTGTAATAAGCCAGGTATTCGCCGGTTTTAATCTTGCGCCACCACCACTCGTTGTCTTGATACCAGCGCACCGTCGCTTCCAGCCCGGCCTCAAAGTCGAATTGCCGGCGCCAGCCCAAGGCGCGCGCCTTTTCCGCCGACATGGCGTAACGCCGGTCATGCCCCTCGCGGTCCGGGACATGGCGAATCAGCGAATCAGGCTTGCCCAGCAATTCCAGAATGCGCGTCGTCACTTCAATGTTATTACGTTGATTCTCGCCGGCGAGGTTGTAGGCTTCGCCCGCCGCGCCGTAATGCAGAACGCGGTCGACGCCGCGCGCGTGGTCATCGACGTAGAGCCAATCGCGGATTTGCTCGCCATCGCCGTAAAGCGGCAGCGGGCGGTCGTCAATGGCTTCCGTTGTGAAAAATGGCACCAGCTTTTCCGGATATTGATAAGGACCGTAGGTATTGCTGCCGCGCGTGATTATGGTGTCCATGCCATAGGTGACATGATAGGCTCTCACCATTAGTTCTCCACCGGCCTTGCTGGCGGCGTAGGGACTGTTGGGCAAAAAACGATCGGCTTCCAGCGACAAGCCCGCTTCGATATCGCCGTAGACTTCGTCGGTGGATACCTGGCAAAAGCGTTCGATGCCGTGCTTGCGGCCTTCGTCGAGCAAGATGTACACGCCAACGACATCGGTGTGAATGAAGGCGTCGGGGTCAAGGATGCTGCGATCGACATGGCTCTCCGCCGCGAAGTTGACGACCGTGTCGATGCGATAATCGCGCAATACGCGGCTGACGGCGGAACGGTCGGCCACATCGCCACGCTCGAAACGGTAATTCTCCTCATCGCTCACCGGCAGCAGATTATCGACATTGCCCGCGTAGGTCAGCTTGTCCAAGCAGATGATGTTGTAATCGGGATAGTTGGCGACCATGTGCCGCACAAAGGCGCTGCCAATGAAACCGGCGCCGCCCGTCACCAAGATATTCTTCATGTTGACCGTCCTGCGCCGACCATAGCGCTTGTCATACCCATAATGTTCCGTGATCGCCGAGATTCATTTTTAAGCCGCTGGGCCGGCCGCTGCTGCGCTGGACTGTGGCGTTGCGGCCGATCAGGCTGTCGCGCAGGGTGCGGTCGATATCCATAACGCGGCTGTTTTCCAGGATGATGCTGCGTTCAATCTCACAATTGCGGATCGCGCAGCCGTGATAGATGCTGGTGAAGGGGCCCACGTAACTGTTCTCGATGAGTGTGTCCTTGCCGATAATGGTGGGGCCGCGGACGATGCTGTTGCGGATGCGGGCGCCGGCTTGCAGGGTCACGCGTGAATCGACCGCGGACTGCTCGTCTATGAGCGCGGTTGCGTGCAGCGTCGGCGTCAACTCTTCCAGGACGTGGCTGTTGGCGTCCAGCATATCGGTGGGTTTGCCTGTATCAATCCACCAGCCCTTGTGAACGTGGGGGAAGACCGTATATCCCTTGTCGATCAGCCATTGTATGGCGTCCGTGATTTCGTACTCGCCCCGTGCGGACGGTTTAATGGCGTCCACGGCTTCAAAGATGTGCTGGTCGAACATATAAATGCCGACCAGCGCCAGATTGCTGGGCGGCGAAATAGGCTTTTCGATTAGCTCTTCGATGCTGCCGTCCGCTCGCATTTTGGCGACGCCGTAAGCCGACGGATTCTCCACTTCCTTGAGCACAATTTGACTGTTCCAACTGTTGTCCGCGAAGTCTCGTATCAAGCTGCTGATGCCGCCTTCAATGACATTGTCGCCAAGGAACATCACAAACGGACTGTCGTCAAGAAATTCGCGCGAGATCTTAACCGCGTGCGCCAGGCCGTCCGGGCTATCCTGCGGAATGTAGCACAACTCGACATCCCACGGCGAGCCATCGCCCAGCGCTTCCTTGATTTCGCTGGCGGTGTGCCCGACCACGATGCCCACTTCACGCACGCCGGCTTCGCGTATCGCTTCAATGACCCGCACCAGCACCGGCTTATTCGCTACGGGAATCAGCTGTTTGGCGCGCGTGTATGTCAGCGGATAGAGTCGTGTGCCCTTGCCGCCGCTGAGTATGAGTCCTTTCATCGTGGCGCTGCTCTCCTTTAGTCGCTCGAGATCGTCATAACCCGCTGCAAACCTATACAGCCGCCGGCGCAAAAACGCTTAACGGGGCCGACTGACGCTGCCGGGGCTTGCCAGACGGCGGGGTCAATAAGCGACTCGGTTCTCGCGCGGGGCGTTGGTCAGCACGGCGCCGACAATGCGCACGTGTACCCGCTCCAGGGCTTGGCGCGCCTGCGCGGTATGATCCCGGCGCGTGTCCCCGGCGCGTATCGCCAGCAGCGCGCCGTCCAGCTTGATGCCCAGCAGCGCCGCGTCCGTCGCCGCCAGAATCGGCGGACTGTCAAACAGAACATAATCAGCCTGCTCCGTCAGCGCCGCGATGATGGCCTCCATGCGTTTCCCGCCTAATAGATCGGCCGGATTGGGCGGCGAATCGCCCGCTGTCACGATTTGCAAATTATCGACCTCGCTGGCTTGGACCGGCGCGTTCGCAATCGCCGAGTCGTCCAGCATCATGCCGCTGAGGCCGCGGCTGTTGTTGATGCCCCAAATGTCGTGCTGCTTGGGCTGGCGCAAATCGGCGTCCACCAAGATCGTCTTGTTGCCGCCTTGCGCGAAGGTAACCGCCAGATTCGCCAGAGTAATGCTTTTCTGATCGTCACGCGCAGCCGATGTCACCAGAAGGGTGCGGATTGGGTCTTCCACGCTGCTGAACATCAGATTGGTGCGCAGGCTGCGGTAGGCTTCAGCGGCGGCCGATCGCGGCTGCGAAAGCGTTATCAAGTTTGAATTCGCCATATCTGCTCCTGTGCCAGGCGCAAACTATTACTACTGTCATTTTATCCTAACAGGCGAAATGGCGTCAGTGGAAACAGCGCCTGTCTGGGCGAGAGGCTTTTGGTGTCGGATCTTCATCGCCAGTGCAATCGCATCAAAATGGTAGTGACTGAAATGGCGCAAATCGAACGGAAAATCAAACACAGAGTTCACAGAGAGCGCAGAGAAAAGCAATAATGAATGCTTTCGTAAAAAGTAGGAGTGATTTTGAGAGATATTTGAAGTCTTTTTGATGCTTCTTGCCGTATTCCAGTCCATTGACTGCTTTGAATAGTCGTCTAAACACCTAAATCTCTGTGCTGGCGGTCAGTGTCTACGCGACCCTCTGTGTTCTCTGTGGTTAATTTTTTTGATGCGATTGCCCTCTCTTCATCGCCCTACAGTATTCGGTATAAATGAATACTGCGTTAAAATTGCGAATGCTCGTATAATCTTAGCATTCTGGCTAACAAGAACTAAGATGCAGACAACGGCGCAATCCTGGAGCCATCAACCGATAGGGGAAAGTGACAGACGACACATGGGCAAACGTGAATCGATGAGGCCCGCTAGTTTGGAAAGTGGCGTCCAGCAGAAGCTCGAATCTTCTGAATTGCTGAACCGCTTCGGGCTGGATGCAGTGCCGGTGGACGAAGCCGCCGTAGAGCGCTCGGTAGCAGCATTGCTAAGCGCCATCGGCGAGAACCCCAACCGGCAGGGGCTGATTGATACACCCCGGCGGGTCGCCAAAGCCTACCAGGAATTGGTGAGCGGATACACAGCCGACCCGGTAAGTTTAGTCAACAATGCGGTATTTGATATCGAATACGATGACATGGTCGTCGTCAGCGATATCGAATATTACAGCTTGTGCGAACACCACCTGCTGCCCTTCGTCGGCCACGCGCACGTCGCCTATCTGCCCAATACCAAGGTCATCGGCTTGAGCAAGATCCCGCGCATCGTCGACATGTTTTCCCGCCGCCTGCAAGTTCAAGAACGTCTGACGCGCCAGATCGCCGAGTTTCTGGTCGAGGTGCTAGATCCCAAAGGCGTAGCCGTGGTGATGACGGCGCAACATATGTGCTCGATGATTCGCGGCGTGATGAAGCACGACGCCAACATGACAACCAGCGCCATGCTGGGCGACTTCAGATGCAACCAAGATACACGCAGCGAATTCCTGATGCACATCGAGCGTTCCAAACGCAATTAGCCAATCTACTTCAGCCCGCGTGACCGTGAGCGACGCGTTTCCGCCCCTTCCGTTCAGGGCAATCGCATCAAAATCCATATATGACGAATTAATCAGCAAACTAACAAATTGTAGGGGCGAGCCTTGGCTCGCCCATGAAATTTGGCGCAAAGTCGTGGGCGATTGACCCGCTGTAATTTATGTTTTCGGGCGACATGGTATGTCGCCCCTACAGATTGTTGCTCTGGTGAAATTTGCATTACTTCATTGGCTTTACTTCGGCGCCTCTGTGTTGGAAAATATTTTGATGCGATTGCTCTGCCCTTAAGCTGCTGATCGCTTGCGGCGGATTCCGACTATGCTATAATATGCCATGTCGTGGGCGGCAAGCTCGCGGTACTCATCAAGAGCGAGTGAGAGAACCGGCTCGTTGATCTCGCGGCAACCCCCGAAGGTTCAGGGACGGTGCTACGTCCGGCAGAGTGGCTACTCTGGCAGATGAGCGTAACAGACTGAACTGTGACTGCGCCCGCTGCCATGCAAGGCGTTTTTTTGTTGCCTGTGTCAAATGACAAAGTGTTGAAATCCCCAGCCCGGACCATCGTATTGCAGAGACCGGCTGTGGGAAGCAGCGCTTGTCGCGTGGATGAGAAAGGAAGAACATGTCGACCACATTCATGACATCCCCAAAATACCTGTTCACATCCGAGTCGGTTTCGGAGGGGCATCCGGATAAAATGTGCGATCAGATTAGCGACGCCATCCTTGACGCCATATTGGCGCAAGATCCTATGGCGCGGGTGGCATGCGAAGTGGCCACGACCACCGGACTGGTTGTCGTCATGGGGGAGATCACCACCAGCGCCTACGTCGATATGGATAGCATCGTCAGGCAAACGGTCAGGGAGATCGGCTACACGCGGGCTGATTACGGATTCGACGCTGAAACCTGCGGCGTGCTAATCTCGGTCAAGGAGCAGTCGGCCGATATCAAGCAGGGCGTGGACACAGCCTTGGAAGCGCGCGAAGGCGATGCCGCGGATGCCGATATCGAAGCCACCGGCGCCGGCGACCAGGGCATGATGATCGGGTTCGCTTGTGACGAGACGGCCGAGCTGATGCCGCTGACCGTGTCGCTGGCGCATGGCTTGACCAGCCGCCTGTCTGCCGCGCGCAAAAGCGGCGAGCTGGCTTGGCTGCGGCCGGACGCCAAGAGCCAGGTCACGGTGGAATACCACTGTGGAAAGCCCCGCCGGGTGGATACCGTCGTCATCTCGACCCAGCACGCGCCCGACATATCCCAGTCGGACATCCGCAGCCAGATCATTGAGCGTATTATCCGCGATGTCGTGCCAGCGCAACTGGTTGACGAAGGGACGCGCTACTTTATCAATCCCACCGGGCGCTTCGTCACCGGCGGTCCGCTGGGGGACGCCGGGCTGACCGGGCGCAAGATCATCGTCGACACCTACGGCGGCGTGGCTCGGCATGGCGGCGGCGCCTTCTCGGGCAAGGACGCTACCAAAGTCGATCGCAGCGCTGCCTATATGGCGCGTTACGTGGCCAAGAATGTGGTTAAGGCCGGCTTGGCCGATCGATTTGAACTGCAAGTGTCTTACGCCATCGGTCGCGCCGAGCCGACATCGTTGGCGGTCGAGACCTTTGGCGCCGGGCGTATTGGCGACGAAGCACTTGAAGCGATTATCAAAGCGCACTTTGATTTGCGCCCAGCCGCCATCATCCGCGATTTGGGGCTGCGGCGACCGATCTTCAAGCAAGTAGCTGCCTACGGACACTTCGGCCGCGAAGACATCAATGTGCCTTGGGAACGTACCGACCAAGCCGACACTTTGCGCCGGGCAGCTGGCATTGCGTAACGAGCCCATGAGCGACGGACCGCGCATTTGCGACTATGGCGATTCGACCTATCGCCAGGACTTCTGGGAAGGGCAGGGCCGCGGGTACGAAGATGCGGTGGAGCGGCGCGTATTAGCGAGCTTGCTGCCGCGGTCCGGGCGGCGGCTGCTGGAAATCGGCGCTGGCTTCGGCAGAATCACCGGCGAGTATCGTATGTTCCAGCAAGTGGTCTTGCTGGACTATTCATTGGAGCAGCTGCAATACGCCCGCAGTCGCTATGGCGATGAGGGCTTTATGTACGTCGCCGCCGATGCTTACCGGATGCCCTTTCAAAGCAGCGCCTTTGACGCCGCGACTATGATTCGCGTCATTCACCATTTCGAAAATGTGCCGGCAGTTCTGTGCCAGGTCCGCAGTGTGCTGGCGGATTCCGGCGCGTTCATATTGGAATATGCCAACAAACGCAATCTCAAAGCGATTCTGCGCCACATCTGCGGCATAAACAGTTGGAATCCCTTCACCCTGGATCCGGTCGAATTCGTCGAGTTGAATTTCAACTTTCATCCCGAGTACATTGTCAAAGCGGTGAAGGATTGCGGCTTCGTCTTGGGCCGAACCGTGCCCTTGTCTTGGCTGCGGCTGGGATTGCTCAAGCGAACGCTGCCGACGGCTATGCTGGCGCTGGGCGATCAAGCGCTGCAGCGAAGCGGCTGGACGATTTCTCCCAGCATTTTCCTCGACTTGGCTTTGGAGAAACCGGCCGCCGAGCCGCTAGGAGATTCGGACGACCCGCTCGACATCCTGCGTTGCCCCTTGACCGGCTCGTCGCTCAGCCGGGGCGACGAGGCGCTGATAAACCGCGACGGCTTGCGCTGGGCCATACGAGACGGCGTCTATGACTTTCGCCAGTCTCTGGCGTAATCGGCGCGGGCTCAGATTAGCGCGCGTTTCAGCCAGGCGTCGATGAGATCGGCGCTGCGATCTGGCTGCTCCAAGAGCATCATGTGCCCGGCCCCCGGGAAAACCACCAGCTCCGACTCGGTGATGCCGCGCGCCAATTCCTGGCTGAGCGAGGGCGGCGTCAGCTTGTCTTTCTCGCCGGCCAAGACCAGAGTCGGGATCACGATCTCCGCCAGCCGCCTCGACACATCAAAATTGTCGCAGGCGACGAAATCGCCCTGGATGACAGTCGGCGCCGTCGCCAGCATGATTTCGGCGGACTGCTGCTTCAGCTCTAAAGGCGCTTGCTTGGACCACATCCAGCGGACGATGCTGCTGATTGCGCCCCGTGCGTCTGCAACGATGCCATCAATCAGCGCTGGATTGACGGGCAGCCGCGCGCCAGTTCCGGCCAGAACCACAGACTCGATGCGCGCCGCGTGTTCAAGCGCCAGCCACTGCGCGATGGCGCCGCCCATGCTGTGCCCCAGCGCAATCGCCGAGTCGATAGCAAGCGCGTCCAGCAGCGCCACGATATCAAGCGCGTAGTCGGCGATGCTGCCGCGGCCGGTGCCTGCGCTGGCGCCGTGACCCGGCAAGTCGACCAGGATGGGGGCAACAGACGGCAACTGCCGCAGCGCCGCCGGGAAACTCAGATGCGAGCCACCGGCGCAGTGGATGAAGACAGCCACCGGCTCGTCCGAACTGCGGCGATGATCGGCAATCCAGATCTCCCCGCGCGCTGTGTTCACGCTCGGCATGTCAGTCCACCGGTTGATCGCGCAGTTGACGCCAGAGCGCGATGTTGCGCGCCACCAAGCCGGAAATGGAACCCTGCCCGTAATCAGCGACAGCCGTCTTCACATGGTCATTCAGCGGCTCGATCCAGCGCTGGTCCAGCCCCTCATAGCCGATGGCCGCGCCGACGATGCTGGCGGCCGTGCCGCTGGTGCAGTCGGTATCCATGCCGCACATCACCGCCGTGGTGATAGTCTTGCTGTAGTCCAACTCTCCGTGCAGCAGCGACAGCACAACAAATGCCATATTGTGCAGCGCGTGCAGGAAGGGCAGGTGACCATACTTGTCGTAGATCCTGTCGCAGACGGTCACCCAATCGGCGTCGTCTTCGTACCAAGCCCGCACCTCGTGTACGATATGCGCCAGACGCGACTGCTGGGGAATGACAGACAGGCCGCCCTGTATGATCGTGTCGATGGTGGGGTTGCGGCTCAAGGCTGCGCTGAGCGCGCCGGCAACGAACATGGAGCTGTAAACACCATTCTTCACGGCATTGAGCGTGACCTCGCGGTAGGCGATGCGCGCCGCCCTTCTTGGATCGCCCGGCGCGATATAGCCCCAGAAGTCAGCGCGAATCGCGGTGTTGATGCCTTCGCGCCAGGGATTGATCTTTGTGGGAAACTCCGCGATCTGGTCCTCGACCGGTCGGTCGTCGCTGAGATTCACCATGTGATAATATGACTGGCGCGTGCAGGACCAGAGCCAATGATAGGGGATATTACGCAAGTGATTATTGGCGACATCCAGCTTGCTGAAGCCGAATCCATGTTCCTCGAGCAGCATCATTCCCAGGATTGTGTAATGAATATCGTCATCGGGCTCGGCATAGCGCACATTGCCGCGCGTAGACGCCTGGCTGCGCAGAGTAAAATCCAGCGCTGGCGATTCAGGCGGCGCCCAGTCGTCCAGCGGGTAAGCGTCGACGCTTTCCAGATAGGTCTTGATGAATTGGCGATCCAGACGCATTTCAAAGGGCTTGCCCAAAATTACTCCGCCGATGCGCCCATACCAGGCGCCTTTGATGCGCTCGGAGTATTCATCGTCGGATAGCGGTTCCAGAGCTGGTACGGCGGCGGCGTCAGCGATGATCGAATCGTAGTCGTCCGGCTCCACAAAGGGAAAATCACGGCGGAGGCCATGCTCGCGTTGCGCCCAGAGGCAGGCATACGCTTCTTCCCAGTCGGCTTCGCTGAGCGCGTCACGATCGCTGGCGCTGCGCAGCCTATCCGGCAAATAGGCGGCTGTGTAATCCGGCTCGGTCGTAGCGCCGACGGGATAACCCTCTTCGTAGAGCTGCAAGTATTCCAGCGCAAAAAGCGCTTTCCAGTTGGCGTATCCAGGCATGGGGCGCCTCCTCTTAAGGGTCTTATTGATATCGCCTCTGGCCACGGGTTTCACTGGCTTCCGCGAGTGACCCGCGACAGGCCGAATCATACTCGCCCTGGCCGCCGCTGGCAACCGATCTGGCAGTGCGCCCAGGGCAATCTTGTATCGAACCATGTGGCGCTGGCTGGAAAGCGCAAAGCGAATAAAATGAACTGTGCGACGAATCGACGCTAAATCATCCGCGCCACCTCCGAAGACTGCCAATCGCAGTGGCGGCGCGGGATAGAGGAGCGAATTTGTGACAAATCCTAAGCGAGACATCTCCGAACCTAAGACACTGGCCGACTACCTGCGTCTGTTATTCACCGGTTTCGCCATGGGCGCCGCCGATATCGTACCGGGCGTCAGTGGCGGCACGATGGCTTTCATCCTGGGCGTGTACGAGAATCTTATCAACGCCATCAAGTCCTTTAACCTGGACGCTATTCGGCTGCTGCTGCAACTGAAAATCGGCGAATTGCTTGACTACGTATCATTTCGCTTCCTGTTGGCACTGGGCCTGGGCTTGGCGTCCGCGATTCTGCTGCTCTCCAGTTTTCTAAGCAGCACCATGGATGACCCCGGCGGGAAGGTGCTGCTATTCGCATTCTTCTTCGGGCTGGTGTTGGCATCCATCTTGACGATAGGTATCAAAGTGAGCTGGTCGGCGGCGGCCGGGGCTATATTTGTAATCGGCGCGACAGCTGCATTTGTCATCGTCAACATCGTCCCGGCCGAAGCCGATCACTCGGCGCCAACGCTCTTCGTCAGCGGCATGATTGCCATTACCGCCATGATCCTGCCAGGCATATCCGGTTCGTTTATGCTGCTTATCATGGGCCAATATGACTTCGTACTCTCAGCCGTCAGCAATCGCGATTTGCCGCCGATCATCGCGGTGGGATTGGGCGCGGTCGTCGGCATCATCTTGTTTTCGCGTGTACTCAGCCATCTGCTCAAGCACTACTACAACCTGACGGTGGCGTTACTGGTGGGCTTCATGGCCGGCTCTTTGTGGAAGATCTACCCCTGGAAAGCCTGCCTGGAAAGCGATATTGACCGCCACGGCGATTTCCGCTGCCTGGTGGAGCAGAACGTCGCGCCCGACGCGAGTTCAGAAAACTTTGCGCTGGCAATAATCCTGCTGATTGCGGGCTTTTTGCTGGTGAACCTGCTGGACCATCTGCAGTCCAAGGACAACATCATCTTCCGCCTGATCGCCCGCTGATGGCGTCGGACTTCAGTCGCTGTCGTTCCTGCGTTTGATATCGGGCCGATGATGCCGCAGGGCGCGTTCCTGCGCTTCGATGATGTCCTGAATCCGTGAGCGGGAAAGCGCTGCCGTAACATCGACTTGAAAGGGCTCTTCAGGTTCTGCTGCTTCTTCGGCTGGCTCAGGCTGCTGGCCTAATTCTTCGAGGATTTCGCGCCGGCGATAGACCGAAGCGGCGATGGCATGTGTGGCGACCGGGCTGGTCAGCAGCACAAAGAGCCCCAGCGCCAGCAATCGCAGCGCCGTCGATGGCATCAGCAGAGCCGCGCCCAGCAGCAAGCCAAATACGCCCAACGTGGCGACTTTACCCGAGGCGTGCAGCCGGGTCAGGGTATCTGGCAGGCGGATGACCCCCAATACGCCAACTGCGCAGAAAAACAGGCCGAATATCAGCGCGGTTACGCCCAAAATCTCAAGCAGCATTTAGAATACCCTGCCTTCAGAAATGTAACGCGCGATGCTGATGGTGCCTACAAAAGCGAATGCCGCCAGCGCAGTCGCCATGTCGACGAATACTTGCGTGTCTTCCACCAGAGCCAGCATGACGATAATGCCGATTAGCAGCGTGGTGAGCAAGTCAACCGCTGCCAGACGGTCGGAGAGCCTGGGCCCAGCGATGACGCGATACGAAGCCGGCAGCAGCAAGCTGACCATTGCCAGCAAGATCAATTGAACGGCAGTTTGGGCAAATGCGCTTTCAGTCATATCCCAGGATCCCCTTGATTCGCTTCAGCCGCGCCTGCTGGTCGCGCTCCAGGCGCTTGGCCGAGACCTCAACATTCAAGCTATGCACGATCATGGTGGCGCCCTCTTCGCCAGTCTCATTGAAGTCGACCACCAGCTCGCCGGGCGTGATGGTAATACCATGAGCGCTCACTGCGGAGATGAGTTCGTTCTTGCTCTCGTCAAAAGTGCTTAGCTCTGTATTGCCGGGGCTAATTTTCAGCTCTGGCGCGATCACGATCAAGGCGACCTTCACGCCGGAAACCAAGACTTCAAATGCCAGAAAGAGCACGTAGGCGACCAGGTTATACAATTGCACTGGCGCATTTCGCAGTCGAAATCCCTCTCCGCGCTGGCCCGTCGCCAAGAGAACCACCAGGCTGAGCACATAGGCGAGCAGAAAGTTGCCCGGCGTCGGCTTGGCAGTGTAAATCGTCCAGCCGATAGCCAAGGGCAGCGCCATGACCATTGCTTTGCCCGACTTTCGCGCTTGCTCAATCATTATTGCGCCTCCCGCAGATAGCGAGGCAATCGCCAAGAATTCCGCGCCAGTAATTCGCTTTTCATGTTATTGCCCTGGTCCCGCCGGAAACACCGCCGAAATATATATGGTTGGGTCTTGGATCTGCTGCACGGTGGCGCTGACCAATTGAATCAAGGGCTCCGTGAAGACCGTACCTAACAGCAGGCAAACAATAATCAGCAGCAGCGGCGCAAACAGGCTGTCGCCCTCGTCTTTGGTTTCGACCGTTGTCGGCAGGGGGCTCTGCTGAAAGATGCGCTGCCAGGCGCGGATCATATACATTAACGTCAGGATGCCGGCGCCAACCATGATGATAAGGTTAAACCAATCGCCGCTTTCGACGCCGCCTTGAATCAGCGCCAATTTGCTGATGAATCCATTGAAGGGCGGTACGCCGGCCAGCGACAGCCCGCCAAGCAAAACCAGCCAGCCCAGCGCGCGCGGCATGTGGCTGCCGATGCCGCTGATATCGCTAAAATTGGCGGTTTTGCTTTTGGTATAGCTGGCGACCACGCCCATTAGCATTAGCAGAGACGACTTGATAAAGGCGTGGTTAAAGGCGTATACGATCGCGCCGATCAGCGCCAGTGTGCCGCCCCAGCCGATGCCAACCAGTATGAAGCCGATCTGGGCGAAGGTCGAATACGCCAGCATGCGTTTGGCGTTGTATGTTCGCAATGCGCCGAGGCTGCCAAACAAGATGCCGATGATGCCGAGCGTCGAAAGCAAGGATTCAATGACCTCCGCTTCCTCGACGAAGAGCAGCGTCACCAGGCGCAGAATACCATAGACGCCAACTTTGACCACGACTGACGACAGCATGGCGCTGATGGGCGTTGGCGCGGTGGTGTGGAAGTCGGGCTGCCAGAAATGAAAGGGAAACACAGCGCTCTTCAGCAGAAAGGCGCAAAGCAGCATCACGGAAGAGGATTGCGCCAGGATGGGCCGTTCCCCCGCCTGCAGGATCGCCGCGATCTCCGCCATGTTCAGCGTAGCGAAAGTGGCATATAGAGAAGCGATGCCGAGCAAGAGGAAGAGCGTGCCCATGGAACTGATGAGGATATACTTGAGCGCGGCTTCCAGCCCGAATTTATCGTCTGAGATTGCCGTCAAGGACACCGACGCCAGCACCATAAGCTCCATAAAAACAAAGAGCGTGAAGAGGTCGCCGGTCAGCATAGCGCCGACTAAGCCAACTTCCATCAGCAGGAAAAGCGGAATAAAAGCCGGGTAACTCATGCACTTGTCAAGTCCGCGATAGGTATAGACCAAGCCGCCGACCATGATGGTGGTCACCATGAAGGCAAAGAGCGCGCCCAAATTGTCCGCCACCAGGACGATACCATAGGGAGGCATCCAGTTGCCCAAGGCGTATGTCTGCACGCCGGCGTCGTGGACCTGCACCAGCAGCGCAACGCTGAAGACCCAGGCGATCAATCCGGTCAGTACGCCGATCGAGCGCTGCAAACGGTTGGAATTGGCGAAGATCAAAGCGACGATCGCGCCGACCAGCGGCGTCACCAAGGTACCTAGCAGGAGTGTGTTGTTTGCTATAGTCATCGGTCGCTACATTTCAACAATTCGCATGGAAGCAAATTGACCCCAATCAGTGCTTCAGCTTGTTGATGTCGTTTGAGTCCACCGTGTCATATCGACGCGAGATGATGTTGACGAAACCAAGCACAAGCGAAAAACTGCCAAAGCTGACCACAATCGCCGTCAGTATCAGCGCTTGGATCAGCGGATCGCTGGTGCTTCGACCGGCTTCCACATTGCTGACGTAAGGGGCGAAGTCGCCCTCAAAGGCACCCACCGCCACAAAAAACAGGTTTATTGCTGAAAAGAGTATGGCGAATCCAATGGCCGCTTTGATCAGGTCGCGCCGCAGCAGTTGAAATACGCCGATGCCAAACAATATGCCGATGGCCAAGGCGAACATAAACTCAATCATCTGCTAGTCCTTTCCGCGTATAGCGAGAATGTGCAGCTCCTAACCCGCTGCCGCGCATCAACCCGTCGCCTCGGTAGCTTCTGCCGAGTGTCGCCGTCCGTTAGCGCGCGCGGCGGGGTAAGCGATCGCTTCCATAATGATGCCCAGGCCGCCCATCACTGTTATCGCAATGGCAATTTCAAATATCAGCGACGAGGTGATGTGCAGGCCAAAGGCGCTGACAAGCTCATAAATGCCCAGCGCCTTGTCGTATTGAACATGACCCATAAATCCCTTGCCCAGCAAGATAGGAATGGCGGCGTTGACGATGGCGATGACCAGACCAAGACGAGTGATAATTTCGGGACGGAACCAGGGCAACTGGCGCTTGGCTTCGTCGTATCCCAAGACGATATACCAGAGAGAGATAGCCAAGCCGATGGTGACGCCGGCGGTGAAGCCGTCGCCGGGACCAGTCCCGCCATACAAGATTTGGGCGATTCCGATCAAGATGGCGATGGGCAAGACGATATAGGAAACCGTGCGCGTGAAGGGCGTCGACAAGCTGGTGGCATCTTGAATCTCGTCGACGACTTCCTCGTCGAATTCGCGCAGGCTGGAGATTTGCGCCGTTCGCGGGACGAATGAGCTGCCGCTTTGACGCCCGCGCGCGAGCAGCGTCAGTACGCCCAGCGCCGCCGTCGTGAATACGGCGATTTCCAGCAGCGTGTCCGTCCCGCGGAAGTCGGCCACGATAGCGCCGACCACGTCTTCGGTATCGACGACCCGCGCATTCTCCAGATGCCACTGGGCGACGCTCTGTTGCGCGGGCCGGCTCTGCAGCGCGATCAGCGAAAAGATGAATACGGCGCCGCCAATCGTCACAGAAATGACTAAATCGCGAATCAGCCCGAGGTTGTAGCCGTGGCGACCCGTCCACAAGTTCTGTATGACGTTGAGCCGCGTGCGCGTGCGGATACGCCCCAGCATGATGATGATCAATACAGTGGCCATGGTTTCCACCAGCAGTTGCACCAGTGCCACATCCGGCGCGTGCTCGATCAGGAAAATGACGCCGATAGCGTAACCTATCACGCCGTAAGCGATAGCCGCCTTGACATGCTCGCGAACGACAACCGTCAGCATACCGGCGGTCACGGTCAAAATCAGCATAAAGATCTTCGCCAGGTCTGTGATGGTCAGCGACAGGTCGCTTGGGAAGAAGCTTTGGTCCGCGGTAAGGTCCGACAGCGTACCGGATGCGATGAGGACCAAGGAAACCGCGCCCAGAATAATGGCCAGATAATATCGGACGAATCCCGATTGCGTATGCAGCACGCTGCGGCCAGCCCAGCCAATATACTCCAGCATTTCAGCATAGATCATGTCGCAGGAGAGGGGGAAGCCGATGCGCGCGATCAACGGTTTCCGCGCCACGAAGAGCGCAAACCCGCCCAGCAGGACGCCCAAGCTCAAGAAGAATACCTCGTTGAAACCGGCGAACAGATACAGCTCGAAGGACTTGGGCACGGCCGGCTCCAGCAGCGGAACGATGACGGGCTCGAGCAAGAAGCCCAAAGTCAATGATAGAAGTGACAGCAGCAGCGGGCTAAGGCTGATCAGCGCCGGCGGCTGATGGAAATGAATCTTGTGCCGCGGCTTCTTCAGGAATACATCATAAATCAGCATATAGGCAGCCATCGCGGTAAAGGCGGCGCTGAAGAGCACGATAAGCATCACCAGCGCGGACAAGCGTCCCTCGTAGTGCAGCATAGCGTCAAGCAAGACTTCTTTGGCGACGAAGCCCAGTAGAAAGGGCATGCCGGCCATGGACAGCGCCGAGATCACCGTGACCGCAAACAGCGCCGGCATCCGCTGACGCAGCCCGCCCAGCATGTCAATGTAACGGGTGCCGGTGGCATGGTCTATCGTGCCGGCGACCAGGAAAAGCGCGGACTTATACAGCGCGTGAGCGATGATGCCCACCAGCGCCGCCTTGATTCCGATTTGACCCGGCAGGCCCAGCATGGCGACTATCGCGCCCAGTTTGCTAACGGTGGAATAGGCCAGCAGCGCTTTGAGATCACGCTGTTTGACGGCGAAATAGGCGCCAACCAGCATGGTTAATAGGCCGGTAGTCAGCAGCGCGCTGGACCACAGCTCGTTCTGGTACATCACGGGCGAAAGGCGAGCGAATAAATAGATGCCGGCTTTCACCATGGTGGCGCTGTGCAGATATGCGCTTGCCGGCGTCGGCGCGCTCATGGCGCCGGGCAGCCAGAAATGGAAGGGGAACTGCGCGCTCTTGGTGAATCCGCCCAGCATGATTAGAACCGCGAACAGCGTGTACCAGTCGTGCTGCGCCAGCGACGTGGCGCGCAAAATGTCTGTGAGGTCGGCGGCGACTCTTGTGCCTTCATCGGGGTATAAAATTTGCCCAGTGGCCACACTCAGCATGATGATGCCGATGATCAGCGCTAATGCGCCACCGCCGGTGACGAACAGCGCTTTGAACGCGCCAGTCCGGGCTTCGGCGTCTTCAGCGCCTTTGAAGCCGATGAGTACGAAGGATGTGACGCTTGTCAGCTCCCAAGCGATGAACATCAGCAAGAGATTGCCGGACAGCACAACCGAGAGCATGGCGCCGGCAAAGCCCGACAGCCAGATCATGAAGCGGTTGTGTTCCGCGGCTTTTTCGAAATAGTAACCGGCGTAAAAGAATATCAGCGCGCCGACGCCGGTGATGATAAGCCCAAAGATCAGCGACAAGCCGTCGAGGTAAAACGACAGACTGATGCCCAGCGATGGCGCCCATTCAAAGGTCTGAACGATTGCGCCTTCGCCCTGTACCCGCGGCAGATAGCTCAGCAGCCAGACGAACAGCGCCGCCATCACGAGCGATGATACGCGCGTCTGCGTCGCTTTGCTTAGCTTTCCTTGAATAGCAGGCAGGGCAAGCGCCAAAGCCAGAATAAATGGCGCCGACGAGATTAAGACGAGATCCATGTTTATTCGAATCGTGTTAGGCTAATGTTCCTGTACGGTGTCAAGTGATATAGACGTTGGCATTCGCATCGCAATATTAAGCGTACCCGCTGCGCCAAGGCATTCAATGGTCAAAAGTAATAACGGACTCCGATATAGTTTGTCAATAAGCGGCCGGTGGACTTGGCGGGCGCTTCCGCTGCGGATATACAACATGGCTTCACCGTTACGTTTTCGCTTCTTTGAAGCCCTTCAATCCGTCAGGCTTTGCCTCAGCGCGGCGGTCAAGGCGGGCACGACTTCGTAAAGGTCGCCGACGATGCCGTAGCGCGCCAACTTGAAGATCGGCGCCTCAGGGTCTTTGTTGATCGCCACGATGATCTTGCTGCCGCGCATGCCTGCCTGGTGCTGAATGGCACCGCTGATGCCACAGGCGATATACAGATCGGGGTTGACGACCTTACCGGTCTGGCCAACCTGATGGTCATAGGCGATATAGCCGGCGTCAACAGCCGCGCGGCTTGCGCCAATGGCCGCTCCCAGCGCTTCAGCCAAGGGACGCAACGTATTTTCGTAGCCGTCTTTGGCTTTCCAGATTTTGGCTGCCTCGCCGCTGATCCCGTCCGGCGGGGATTTAGGGTTGTTGGCCAGGCCTCGTCCGCCGCTCACGATGATGGCGGCGTCGCTCAGGCTTACTGCGCCTAGCTCGGCGGCGAAACTCTCGATGTCAGTAGCGATTGCATCGGCCACGTCCTCCGGTTTCGTTTCTTCCAGTTCCGGCGCGGCGGCATCGGTCGTCTCCGCCGCTGGAAAGGCGCGTCCGCGAATTGTGACAAAAGTTGTCGCTGAGTTTGCTGACATTTCCATCAAAACTTTGCCGGCATAGGCTGGCCGCAGCCCGATGATCCGCCCCTCTTCCAGGCGCAAATCAATCACGTCGGAGATGAGACCGCTGCCGCTATCGACCGCGGCGCTTGCCAGCAGTTCGCGCCCACGATTGCTGGCGACGGCAAGCACTGCGCTGGGGCAGTGCGTCGCCACCAGATCGCCAAGCAGCGCGGCGTAGCTCTCCAGGCGATATTGACGCAAGTCTTCTGAGTCGCAGACGATCGCTCTTGCGGCGCCGAACTGACCGCTTGCCATGGCTATGGCTTGCGCATTTTCTCCGAAGACGAGGGCGACGATATCCGTGGCTTGCGCCTCGGCGATGATTCTGGCGGCGCCCAGCGCTTCCCAACTGCTTGATAGCGCGCGCCCCTCGAAGGTCTCGATCCAGACGAAGACGCTCACAGCACTTTCTCCTCGAAGAGACGCTTGACTAATGTCCGCGCTTTTGAATCCAGGTCGCCGGCTTCTATGATTTCGGTGGACACTTCACGCGCGGGGGGATTTGTATAACCCAAAATGGTGGTAGCCGCCCGCGGCAGTTCGAGGCCCAGGTCCGCCGCGTTCCAGACTGGGATAGTCGCCTTGGCCGCCTTGCGAATGCCAAGGAAGTTGGGGTAGCGCGGCTCGTTGATGCCCTTCATCACGGAGATGACCGCCGGCAGCTTGGCCGAGACCACCTGCTTGCCTTGTTCCAACATTTTCTCTACTCGGATCGAGCCCGCCGCGTAATCAGCTTCCAGGATGGCCGAGACGAAGCTGAGCATGGGCCAGCCCAAGCGCCGCGCCAGCTGATAAGTGTGCTGATCAGTGGCAACGTCAACGCTTTCCTTGCCGAATATGACCAAGTCGACAGCGCCGATTTTGCGGATGGCGCCGGCCGCCAAAGCCGACCAGACCAAGCTGTCGTTCATGTCGGCGTCGGCCTCTTCCACGCGCTGGGCATTCTTCACTCCCATAGCCATGCTGTGTTTCAAGGCGTCGTTGTGTAGCTCCGGGCCGATGGCGATAACGGTCGAGTCGCCCCCGCCGTTCGTCGCCTGAACAATGGTTTCTTCAAGGGAGTATTCATCCCAGGGGTTGACGACCGTGGCCAGGTCTCCCCAGGTGACTTTCCCCTCGGCATCCACCCACACTTTAGCGGCGGTGTCTGGCGTGCTTCTAGTGAAAGTTACCACATGCACCTGTAACGCTCTCCCGACTCAACCATGTCCGGCAGGTATTGTACATAAAACGCGCTTGAAACTTAATCCTGTTTAGATTCCACTTCTACTTCCGCATTCGCGCCGGCTTTCTCGAGTTCCGGTCGGTCGGGCAGGACAGTCGCATCGTCGACCAGGGCGTCGCTAAGATCCGCGCCGCGTAAATCCGCGCCCCACAAATTGACGCCGGTCAAGTCGGCTGCCCGAAATGAACAGCCTTGCAGCTTGGCCCGGGCAAAATTGGCGCCGCGCAGGTTCGCGCCAGCAAAGGACGCCGCGGACAAATCCGCCTCCCGAAAATTCGCCTCAAAAAGATCTGCCCCCGCAAAATTAGCGGCGCGGAGATCACTGTAACCGAAGTAGGCGCCCCGAAGTTTAGCATTTGTGAACTGCGCCCGCGGCAATTTCGAAGCTGACAGCGAGATCTTGCTTAGTCGCAGGGAAGACCACTCGACGCCCTCCAGACTGCCGTCTTGGTGCGCCAGGCGTTCTTTCAGAATCTCTAGCAGCGAATGTTTTGCGCTTTCGATGTCGCCCATTCCAACGCGCGCGATCACTTCCGGCGTGGGCACAAACTTATAACGAAAGTTATTGATCGAGCGGTATAAGCGATGGACGAGGCGCATTGACGGGACTCGGCAATCTGTATAATGCTACAAATAGTAGCGTCCGTACATATTGAACACAAGATGCGGCTGAGGGGGAATCAGGGCAATCGCATCAAAATGGTAGTGACTGAATTGGCTTAAATCGAACGGAAAATCTAACACAGAGTTCACAGAGAGCGCAGAGAAAACAATAATGCAAGCTTGCGTCATAAGTCAGGAGTGATTTTGAGATATTTCAAATCTTTTTGATGCTTCTTGCCGTATGCCAGTCCAGCGACTGCTTTGAATAGTCGTCGAAACTCCTAAATCTCTGTGCAGGCGGTCAGTGTCTACGCGACCCTCTGTGTTCCTGAGGTTAAAATATTATGCTGCGATTGCCCTGGAGGGGAATCGTTTAGCTAGAATGATTAGGTCTGTACAGCGTTTTTTGTGTGTATGTACCATTAGGCGCTGGCGCTGGATTCGCTATTCTCATGGTAGCGAAAAGGCAACTGCCTAACAGAGACCTCCTCCTATGGCGATCGCGACGAGAAACGCTGAGTTGCTAATAACCACCTACCTGGAAATGACGAGCCCTGATCATTTTGTGCCGGCCTACACCCAGGCGGGCGATGTTGAGATCGTAAAGATGGAGATGCCGGATCTCGGCTTCTACAAATTTCTTTATCAATCCATTGGCGAGGAGTGGGCTTGGCGCGATCGCTTAAATGTGTCTAATGCCGAGCTGCGCCAGGTATTGACCTCGGATAATACGCAAGTTCATGTTTTGTACGTCAGCGGCTCGCCGGCCGGCTACGTCGAATTGTATCGCCACAATGACAAGGCGGTGGAAATCGTTTACTTCGGTTTGCGGCGCGATTATATGGGGCGCGGCCTGGGCAAGCACTTGTTGAGTTACGGGGTCGCGCGCGCCTGGGAGATGGACGCCAGGCGGGTTTGGCTGCATACATGCAACCTGGACGGCCCCCACGCGCTGGCCAATTATCAGAAGCGCGGCTTTAGGATTTTCGATGTCGTCGAAGAGCCGATGCCCGAGCTATACAGCTAGCGGTCGGCCATTATCGCTTCGATCAACGCGCGGTTCTCGCTGCTCAAATCCAGGATTACACGGTCTGCCAAGCCCTCGTAGCGCCGCTTGATGCGGTCGAGCAGCACTTGCGGCCGCGCGACGATGGCTATTTCATCTAGGATTTCATCGGTAATCTGCTGATGCGGCGCGTTGCTGATTTTCTCCCTGGTCGGCTGATTCCTCTCGTCGGCGGAGATGTCCCAGTTATGGAAAGCAGCGAGCCGGCGAAATGCCGCTGTGTTGGCTGCCGAAGCGATGCGATGTTTCAGCGTATTTCGCGCTTGACGCATGTCTGCGTCGTCTATTCCGCTGGCAATCAACACCGGAACGGCCAGCGCGAAGTCCTGTTCAGCGCGCCCGGTCGCCCGCAAGCCCGTGGCAACAGACGGCTTTAGCACAGTTCTAAGATAGTCCGCACTGTGGATCGCGCAAGCGTGCAAACCCTGGCAGAGCGCGCCGGCCAGCTCAGCGACTGACGCGTCCATGCCGGCTAGATAAATCGGGATGTCGGGATGGTCGATCGGGCCCGGATTGAAGAAGGGCGCCATCAGCCGAAAGGTGTAGTATTGGCCGCGGTAGCGCATGCGATCGTCCGTCTGGAAGGTATGCCAAATGGCGCGCAGGCTTTCGATGTATTCGCGCATACGAGCGGCGTCCTTGCTGTCCTTGCCAAGACCGCCGGATGAATCAACCGGCGCATTCAAGCCCAGGCAGAAGCGTCCGCTTGACTGTCGCGCCAGATCCCAGGCGATTTGCGCGCTGACCATGGGACTGCGCGGGAAAGCGACCGCCTGATACGCGCCCAGCTGAATCGCGCCGGTCTCTTTCGCCGCGATCGTCAGCGAGAAGAAGGGATTGCGCGCTTGTTCCGCCACCCATGCCGCGGCGAATCCCAGGCGCTCAGCCAACAGGATGAGGTCTGCGTCGGCGCGCATTCGATGGGAGGGAAAGATGCGGACATCGAGTCTCATGCTTCTGGTTCCATTCGCCGCCTCACAAAATCAGGCTGTCGCCGTTTGTTTTGAACCAGTCGATCCAGTGTCGATAGTCAGGACAACAGGTCTCAACCAGCGACCAGTAGGCCGGGCTGTGGTTCATCTCCCGTAGATGACACAGCTCATGCACGATGACATAGTCGATGGCCCGATCGGGCGCCATCATCAGGCGCAGGTTGAGATTGATGTTGCCCATTGACGAACAACTGCCCCAGCGCGTCTTCTGGTTTTTGATGCGGAGCTTGTTATAAACGAAACCATGGATCTGAGCCAATTCGTGCAGGCGCGGCGGCAGGTAGCTCTTCGCCCGTTGGCGATAGAAGGCTTCGATAGCTTGGCGAAGTAGGCTTTGATTGGCATGATAGCGCTTGGGCAATACGATCTTGAGTTGATCGTTGCGAAATTCAAAATTGGACTTGTCGCCTTGGGCAATGAGCCGCAGATTGATGCGCTCTCCGCGGTAGAGCAGTTTGCTGCCATCGGCATAAGTCCGTGCTGGATTGGGTTTTGCTTGCGCCTGTGCCCAGGTCTTCAACACCCAAGTTTGCTTTTCGTGAAAGAAAGCCAGCGCAGCTGATTCTGTCTCGCTGACGGGATAAACTAATTCGAAGCCCTCATGCGCTTTGCAGCGGATGCTGATCCGTTTCGCGCGGCGGCTCTGTCGCAGGGTATAGGGTATGGCTTTCCCGCGAATTTTAACTGTAGGCATCAGTGTCCCATCGCCTTGGCCGCGTGCTGCCAGATCAGTTGCTTGCTGCCATCCGAAGGCTCAAAAGGTAAGTAGAAGCCGGCGCGATCGAGCAAGCCGTTATAACGCTCGCGCAGCTTGTAGGGCAGCTCGTCCGGCGGCGCGATAACCGCGAATTGCTCCAGCATGTCGTCGCTGATGAGTTCATGCAGTTCATTCCAGCGATTGCGCCTCAATAGAGTGTTCAGCTTCGGCGCCAGGTCCTGCCAGCCATGCAGCTCCAGCACCGGCTGATAGCTGGGCGTACTGGCATAAAAGGCGATTTGCGACTTGGTCAGCAGCTTGCTTTCTTCGACCTCCTCATCGTCCGCGCCCGTCACGACAAACACCGCGCAGGAAAGCGACAGCGGCTGACGGACCGAGCCGCGCTCGCGACCTGCCGCAAAAGCCGGCATCAGCACCTCGCGCAGATAACGCGGCGTGTGGAAGGAGTGTACATGAAAGCCCTCGCAGAGCTCGCCGGCCAGCCGCGCCAGACCTGTGTTTACCCCGGCGATGTAGATGGGAATGCCCCCGCAGGGCAGCGGCTCTCCCGCCGACAGCGAGATGTTATAGTAGTCGCTTTGATAACAGAGTTCACTGCCTGAGCGAAAGCTCCCCCAAATGGCTCGCAGCGCAAGAATGTACTCGCGCAGTTGTTGAATCGGTTTGCCCCACACGGCGCTGAAACGCTTGGCGATGTGGGGTTTGATCTGTGTGCCCAAGCCCAGGATGAAGCGTCCGCCCGATTGTTCAGCGAGGTCCCAGGCGGTTTGCGCCATGAGCAGGGGGCTGCGAGGAAAGGCGACCGCGATCGCCGTGCCAAGTGAGATGCGCTTCGTGGCCAGGGCGGCGTGCGCCAGCGGCAGAAAGGGGTTATGCGCCGCTTCCGCTACCCAAAGCCCGTCAAACCCGAAATCTTCCACAGCCTGCGCCAACGTAGAGGCAGCATTCAAATCTTTCGCGAATACCGAGACATCAAACTTCATGGTCTGGACCTTGGGCTCTTTGTGAACTCGGTGTTTGGTTTTCCGTTCGCATTTGCGCCATTTCAGTCACTGCCATTTTGATGCGATTGCCCTGACGGCAGCACAACTATAATAGCAGCAGCGGGTTATGGATGATATAATGGGACACTCTGAGATTGATATGTTCTGGATATTTTGTCGTTGGTAGACGGGCGAAGAGTAGATGGCAGCGGAAATTGAGAATGGTATGACAGCCAGAAGTACGCGGTCAATAAATATCGGACTTCGCAATATCGTTGCGACGATCTTCATTCTACTTGGCCTGGTATTTATTTGGCAGATCCGCGGCACACTGCTGCTGACCTTCGCCGCGGTGATTCTCGTTGTCCTGTTCACAATGCCGGTGCGCCTGCTGATGAACCGATTTGGGATTCATCGAGTTCTCGCCATTGTCATCAGCGTCATCGGATTCTTCATTATCCTGGGATTGCTCGGTGTACCTATATTGCGGACGATCGGCAATCAATATGAACCGCTCAGAACGGCGGTGGAGGGCGGGCTGAATGAGGTGCGCCAATCATTGACGCGCGAAGCGCTTCTGGAGCAAAACTCCATCTTAAATGACGTGATACCCATCATCGATGACCTCCTTGCTGGCGGCGAAAATGCGCAGCCATCGGAAGACCTGATCGGGCAGGCTGTTTCGCAAATTTCGGATGCGGTGGGGCGGCTTGGCGGCTCGGTCTTGCCGGTCGTTGGCGGGGTGGCCAATACAATTCTTAGCGTCCTCATCATATTCTTCTTGAGCATGTATCTGCTGGCTGAGCCGGAGCTCTATGTCAAGGGCATCATTAAGCTGACCCCGGTGTGGTATCGCGTGCGTATGCTGAGCATCTTGCGGCGGCTGGACAGTACCTTGCGCGCTTGGCTAAGCGTTACCGCGGTATCGATGGTTGTCGTCACCATCTTGACGGGGATGGGCTTGCGCCTGGTTGGCATCCAGGAGGAAGCGTTCGCCTTGGGTGTGCTGGCGGGTATATTGTCATTCATCCCGAACTTTGGGCCGGTTGTCGCCTTGGTGCCATCGCTGGCGGTGGCAATCTTGGATGCGCCTCATAATCTGATCTGGGTTGTCGTCATCATTTATGGCGTCTCGTTCTTTCAGAGTCAGGTGGTCAGCCCGGTATTGGCCAGCGAGCGCATGAATATGCCCGCCATCCTGATTCTCTTGGGCCAGATTATTTTCGGCTTCTTCTTTGGATTCCTGGGGCTGATGCTGGCCGTTCCGCTCAGCGCTTGCGTTGCCGTGCTGGTTGATGAAATGTACGTCAAAGACATCTTGGGTGATCAGAGGAAGGTCGCAGCTGAAGTTGAAGAAGAAGAGGCGGCCGACGTCCGGCCGGATAAGCTGATTCCAGAACCGGCGCTGTAGTGTCATGTCCCCCATCGGAGTACGAGCTTGCTGATAGCGGCGCAGCAATGGCGCTCGTGATGAAAATATCGCGAGAAAAGAGTAGTTGTAGGAATTGGGCTGATTGGCGCTTGACATTGGAAAACGCAGTTGTTATGCTTTGCGGACTGAAAGTGAGAGCGAGTCTCTCGCTTTTTTGCGCGGCGAAGAGGTTAAGACCTGAAGTTGCGTGGTGCGGATTAACAGCAGAATAGCAGGTTAAGACAGAGCGAAACAAACCCTGTGAATACGGAGAGTTTGATCCTGGCTCAGGATGAACGTTGGCGGCGTGCCTAATACATGCAAGTCGAACGGTAGTGCGTCCTTCGGGGCGAATGAGAGTGGCGAACGGGTGAGTAACACGTAACTGATCTGCCCCTTAGACTGGGATAACCTTTGGAAACAGAGGCTAATACCGGATGCCCTCGCGGTAGTTAGAGAGCCGTGAGAAAAGGTTTTTGCGCTAAGGGATGAGGTTGCGGGCCATCAGCTAGTTGGTGAGGTAAAGGCTTACCAAGGCGATGACGGCTAGGGGACCTGAGAGGGTGGCCCCCCACACTGGGACTGAGACACGGCCCAGACTCCTACGGGAGGCAGCAGTAAGGGATATTGCACAATGGACGGAAGTCTGATGCAGCGACGCCGCGTGGGTGAAGAAGGTTTTCGGATCGTAAAGCCCTTTTCTATGTGACGAGAGAGGACGGTAGCATAGGAATAAGTGTCGGCTAACTACGTGCCAGCAGCCGCGGTAAAACGTAGGACGCGAACGTTATCCGGAGTTACTGGGCGTAAAGCGCGCGTAGGCGGTTGTTTAAGTTACCTATGAAAGATACAGGCTAAACTTGTATTGGTTAGGTAAAACTGGATAACTAGAGAGAAATAGAGGGAAGTAGAATTCCGGGTGTAGTGGTGAAATGCGTAGATATCCGGAGGAATACCAGTGGCGAAGGCGGCTTCCTGGATTTCCACTGACGCTGAGGCGCGAAAGCGTGGGTAGCGAACGGGATTAGAAACCCCGGTAGTCCACGCCGTAAACGATGTACATTAGGCGTTCGGTTACGCAAGTAATTGAGTGTCGCAGCAAACGCGATAAATGTACCGCCTGGGGAGTACGGTCGCAAGGCTAAAACTCAAAGGAATTGACGGGGGCCCGCACAAGCAGCGGAGCGTGTGGTTTAATTCGAGGCTACGCGAAGAACCTTACCTGGGAATGACATGTTGGTAGTACGGAAGCGAAAGCGGAAGGACCCTTCGGGGAGCCATCACAGGTGCTGCATGGTTGTCGTCAGCTCGTGCCGTGAGGTGTTCGGTTAAGTCCGCAAACGAGCGCAACCCTCGGTGCTAGTTATACGTGTCTAGCATGACTGCCCGTGACAAACGGGAGGAAGGTGGGGATGACGTCAAATCAGCATGGCCTTAATATCCAGGGCGACACACACGCTACAATGGTCGGTACAATAGGTAGCGAAGGGGCGACTTGGAGCGAATCCTTCAAAGCCGATCTCAGTTCGGATTGCAGGCTGCAACTCGCCTGCATGAAGTCGGAGTTGCTAGTAACCGCGAATCAGCACGTTGCGGTGAATACGTTCCCGGGCCTTGTACACACCGCCCGTCACGTCATGGGAGTTGGTCGAGCCTGAAGTCGGGAAGCCAACCTTTCGGGGGGGCTACTGCCTAGGGCAGGGTCGATGACTGGGACGAAGTCGTAACAAGGTAGCTGTAGCGGAAGCTGCGGCTGGATCACCTCCTTTCTAAGGGAGCGGTTGAGAAAACCGCGAGTTACATGTAGGGGTGGCTGATAGAGTCGCCTTTGCGAGAGTGTGTAAGACAAAGGGTGTAGTGACGCTGGTTTTAGCCTGCTATTGTGCTGTTAATCGTATAAGGAATTGAGTTGGATTTGGGGCAGTAGCTCAGTTGGTTAGAGCGCGCGCCTGATAAGCGCGAGGTCGCAAGTTCAAGTCTTGCTTGCCCCACAGAACTGGGGACATAGCTCAGTTGGGAGAGCGCGTCAATCGCACTGACGAGGCCAGGGGTTCGAGTCCCCTTATCTCCAAAAGCGTTAAGGGATGTTGGGTTGCGGGTTGCGCATGAGGGAGTCTCGCGCGCAACCGGGGATTCAAGATCCCGAAATAGTCGCCGGCATAGTCTGGCGAGTGCAAATTAACAGTTGAATATTCAACGCGAAGGTAATACCTAATAGCGCGTGCCAGATGAGCCGGAGACACCGTACGATAGTACGGAAAGTGAATAAGGGTACACAGTGGATGCCTAGGCATCTCGTGCCGAAGAAGGACGTGTTATACTGCGAAAAGCTTCGATGAGGTGTATAAGACCGTAAGAGTCGAAGATGTCCGAATGGGGAAACCCGTTGGCGTTCAAACGCCGATATCCCGCGCAGGCGGGAGGGGAACCGTCCGAACTGAAACATCTAAGTAGGGCGAGGAAAAGAGAAGATTCTGCGAGTAGTGGCGAGCGAAAGCGGAGTAGCCCAAACCATATGCCACGGTGTATGGGGTTGTAGGACTGGCGCAAGTTGAATAAGCGGAAGCCGAATGAGCTGGGAAGTTCAGCCGAAGAGGGTGAGAGCCCCGTAGGCGTATGCGAAGTGCAACGGCCAGAATCCTGAGTAGCACGATACACGCTAACATTGTGCGAAGCTGGGGGGTCCACCCTCCAAGGCTAAATACACGAGATGACCGATAGCGCATTAGTACCGTGAGGGAAAGGTGAAAAGAACCCCGGCGAGGGGAGTGAAAGAGAATCTGAAACTGTGTACTTACAACCGGTCGGAGGGGTGCGAGAGCATTCTGACGGCGTGCCTTTAGGAGAATGAGCCAGCGAGTTAATGTGCGTGGCGAGCTTAAGACAGAGACAGTCGTAGGCGTAGGGAAACCGAGTCTGAATAGGGCGAATGAGTGGCGCATATTAGACACGAAACCAGGCGAGCTAACCATGGCCAGGAAGAAGTTACGGTAACACGTAATGGAAGTCCGCACCCACCGATGTTACAAAATCGGGGGATGAGTTGTGGTTAGAGGTGAAATGCCAAACGAGCCTGGAGATAGCTTGTTCTCCCCGAAATAGCTTTAGGGCTAGCGTTGTGAGTTGGGTGTCGGAGGTAGAGCACTGTATGGGCTAGGGGGCGTCAAGCTTACTGAACCCAAACAAACTCCGAATGCCGTCATGCCAATCACAGCAGTTGGACTGCTTGAGATGAGTTAAGTAGTCGAGAGGGAAAGAACCCAGACCCTCGTCTAAGGTCCCGGAATGTATGCTAAGTGTAAAACGAGGTGAGTGTGTTGAGACAGCTAGTAGGTTGGCTTAGAAGCAGCCATCCTTTAAAGAGTGCGTAACAGCTCCCTAGTCAAACGCATTTGCGCGGATAATGTAACGGGTCTAAAGCATACTACCGAAGACAGGGATAACGAGAGTTATGGTAGGGGAGCGTTCTGATAGCGGCGAAGTTGCGCTGCGAGGCGCATTGGAGCGATCAGGAGTGCGAATGCTGGCATGAGTAGCGAGAAATAGGTGAGAACCCTATTCGCCGGACGTCTAAGGTTTCCGACGGAAGGTCAGTCCGCGTCGGGTTAGTCGGGCCTAAGCCGAGGCTGAGAAGCGTAGGCGATGGACAACGGGTTAATATTCCCGTACCGGTATGTGGAGTGAATGCAGCAGCTTGTGGTAGAGTCAGCCTCTGAGTGGATTGAGGTGGTAAGCGGCGAGATGCCGTGAAGCCGTGCTTTCGGGCAAGAAGTGACAGTATCCATGGGACGAGAAAAGCTGTGTTGACGTTGAAGCATGCCGTCCGTACCGCAAACCGACACAGGTAGACGAGTAGAGAATACGAAGGCGAACGGGAGAACCTCTGCTAAGGAACTAGGCAAAATGGATCCGTAACTTCGGGAGAAGGATCGCCTGGTAGAGATATCAGGTTGCAGTGAAAAGGCTCTGCCGACTGTTTACCAAAAACACAGGTCTCTGCAAAAGCGCAAGCTGACGTATAGGGGCTGACGCCTGCCCAGTGCCGGAAGGTTAAGTGGAGTTGTGAGAGCAGCGAAATGAAGCCCCGGTGAACGGCGGCCGTAACTATAACGGTCCTAAGGTAGCGAAATTCCTTGTCGGGTAAGTTCCGACCCGCACGAAAGGCGTAACGAGTGGAGCACTGTCTCAGCAGGGGACCCGGCGAAATTGAAGTATGCGTAAAAATGCGTATTACCCGCAGCAGGACAAAAAGACCCCGTGGAGCTTTACTGTAGCTTGCCATTGCGTTAGGGCGCTACTTGTGCAGGATAGCTGGGAGACGTGGAAGCGTGCGCGTCAGCGTGTGTGGAGTCAATGTTGAGATACCAGCCTGGTAGGGCTTTGGCCCTAACCTGAGCATTCACAGTGCTAGGGACAGTGGCAGGTGGGCAGTTTGACTGGGGCGGTCGCCTCCGAAAGAGTAACGGAGGCGCCCAAAGGTTGGCTCAGATGGAATGGAAACCCATCGTAGAGTGTAAAGGCAGAAGCCAGCTTGACTGCGAGACTGACAAGTCGAGCAGAGACGAAAGTCGGGCTTAGTGATCCTACGGCACAGAGTGGAATGGCCGTAGCTTACCGGATAAAAGCTACCCCGGGGATAACAGGCTAGTCTTGCCCAAGAGTTCAAATCGACGGCAAGGCTCGGCACCTCGATGTCGGCTCATCGCATCCTGGGGCTGAATAAGGTCCCAAGGGTTGGGCTGTTCGCCCATTAAAGCGGTACGTGAGCTGGGTTCAGACCGTCGTGAGACAGGTCGGTCTCTATCCGCTGTGGGCGTTGGGAATTTGCGAGGAGTTGCCCCTAGTACGAGAGGACCGGGGTGGACGAAGCGCTCGTGTTTCAGTTGTCGCGCCGGCGGCATAGCTGAGTAGCGACCTTCGGGCCGGATAACCGCTGAAAGCATCTAAGTGGGAAGCCATCCTCAAGAAGAGATTCCCCATTGGTATAACCAAGTAAGACCGCTGGGAGACTACCAGTTAGATAGGCGGGAGGTGTAAGCGCAGTAATGCGTGTAGCTGACCCGTACTAATGGTCGAGGGCTTTCCGTACTATGGTACGGTGTAACGGGCTTATGTGTAACGTGCGACTAGGTAAAACCGACGTGTTGATTATGAGCTGAAGCAGACCCTGAGGGTGTGAGCAGGGCAGAGCAGTGTTGGTGGCTAGAGCCGCGGGGGTACACCCGGATCCATCCCGAACCCGGCAGTTAAGCCCGTGAGCGCAGATGGTACTGCATTGGAGACGATGTGGGAGAGTATGCCGCCGCCAACACTTCTCTGCCTTGTTCACGCCCTTTTTTTTGTGAACGAGCTTGCCGAAAGCTGGTATCATTCATAGCAGATATGAGGAATTGGCTCTTTGGGCATTCACTCTATATCTGAACTAAGCTTGGCAAGCTGACGCGTTTGTTTGACCAGCATAGCATTTGCAGGAAATCTATCCTTCTTCATTTGGCTTCGAGTGTATAACTCAAGCAAACGGCTTCGAAAACCCAATCAAAGATCGTTATGGCATTACCTTCTGTATCATTTTCTCACACCATCCTGCTAGTAACTTGTTTCATTTTTGTCTTTGCTTTTGGCATAAAAAACGCCAAAAACGAACCCGCGACCGTCAGCGATATTTACTCAGTTAGGCGCCTGTATGAAACTCGCCATCATCCATTGTTTAGTGTGGATGAAACCATCCGGGCCATCGTTTCTGTAAACACCAGAAATCACACCCCATTATATCCTGCGCTTCTGAACCTCTGGGCACGCGCCGCAGGACGCGATCTCTTCTCCCTGCGACTATTCTCGATCTTCCTCGGCTTACTCACAATAGCAAGCACCTATCGTTTGGCGCGATTTAGCGGCAAGGCTGAAGCCCTTGATACCGCGCTGTTCCTGTCGTTCCTGGCATTCTTCCTCTACTACACGCAGATTGCTCGCGTCTATGCGCTGCTGGTACTCCTGGCGCCATGGGTGCTTTTCTCATATTGGCAAGCGCTGCGCGCCGCGGCGAAGCATTTCAGAATTGCCTGGCTGTCCCTGGCAATCGGCTCGTCCGCGCTATTGTACACCCACCTCTTTGGCATTTTTGTACTAGCGACAATCGGGATCTACCACATTGCGTTTGCGCCGAGAAACAGGCGATGGATCACAGTCTGCCTCGCGCTGATCGTCGCCGGAATCGTATTTTTGCCTTGGCTGCCGATCGCGCTTGAAGGCATGTTAATGTGGAACGAATCCGAAAGCGGCAGTTTGCCAATCTTAGATGCCGTTGCCGCCGCGTTTTCGGCCTACTCCAATGGACTAACACCGTTGATTCCGATCACGGGCTTGGTCATTGCGCGCCACTACAGGCGTCTTGGCGCTCCGCAACGTTATATTGTATTTGTCGCTTGTTTGCTGCTGATTATGCTCTTGGCGGCAAACGAATTTACCACCGTAATTGTTGCGCGGAGAATGAGATATACGCTAATTCTGGCATCTGTGTGGAGTGTTGCGATTGCAATTGGTCTCAATTTGCTGCCCCGGTGGAGCCTACTGCGTATCCCAGCGCTGATATGTTGGCTCGCCGCTTTCTTCGCATTTTGGGGAAGCGACGATATGCGTCTTTATAACAATTCATTGGACCTTCGACATGATGACGTGCCGAACTATCAGTACCTAAATTACGAACCTTCCATTTCTCCTCTCAGCAGCGACTTTGTACTCAGCTTGCATCAGGATTCTCCCTATAGATCAAAACATAGACTACATTTCTATGGCAACATGACTGGCTCCTGGAGAGGAGTAATTCAATTCTGGAACAGCACTCCTGATGATGCGGGCATACTAAGTTCGGACCCGCGCTACAACGACCTTGAGAGTATGACCCATTGGAATTTCCCTATATGGTCTATACATGATCCCCGACGCACCGATCCGCTGGCAATGCCGGCCTATCAGTCCTACTTTGTTCCTCAGTTCCACTCCTGTGGACGCTACCTTGACACAGCAGACACTGTCGTCGACTTGGTCGTAAAACGGTCGATTAAATGCGCGCTGCTTACCTCCGAACAGCCCTTCCAATTGCGCTTCGACAATGGCGCAGAACTTGAGAATATCTTGATCGAACAGGAGGACAATGCGCTTAATGTTTATTTCTGGTGGACGCGCACAATCGCCAACAAATATGCTTTTTCGATTCAGCTATTTGACGACCAGGACCTAAAGGCGGCGCAACTGGATGATGTTGTCGGCGGCGATTCCCTGCGCGGCTACAGCCTGGATCTGTCTGCCCTCGCGCCCGGCGACTACACGGTAAAGTTAATCTTGTATGACTTCGAAACCGGCAGCGTACAAGCCGGTACGATTATTGCCGATGAACGGTCCTTCGAGCGGGCGGTTGATGTCGGGCGGATTACCATCAGCGCCTGACCGAAGCGCGTTGCTTTGAATGCACTGCGCGGCTTGCCTGTCGCTGCGGCCTGCACTATCCTAGACTGCAGCAATTGCTGTCGGGAAAATGAGATGATCGAGCTTTAGATGAGCCTGCGCAAACGCGGAAAATCTGCCGACAGCCCCCAATGGGTGGCGGTCTACATCACACATAACTCGCCGGAAGCGCATATCGTTATCGGCAAGCTGCGAGCGCACGCTATCCCCGCGATGATCCATCAAGAAGCGGGCGCTACGGCGCTGGGCATCACCTTGGGCAATCTCGGCGAGATCAAAGTTCTGGTTTCTCCGGACGACTATGACGAGGCGGCGGCGCTCCTATTCCACGATTCCGCCGAGTCGATTGAAGCCAGTAACGACAAGATTCAACTGATTTGGCGTGATGACGGCGACGGCGCAGCATATTACGTTGACGATGATGAAAAATGACACGCTGACACAAGTGCCCGGTATCAAAGTCGGGCACTACACCGACCTCGACGCGGCCACCGGCTGCACCGTGGTTTTATGTCCGCCGGGCGCGACAGGCGCGGTTGATGTGCGTGGCGGCGCGCCGGGCACGCGCGAGACCGACTTGCTGCAAGCGCATAATCTGGTGGCGGAAGTGACCGCGGTAGCCCTCTCCGGCGGCAGCGCCTTTGGTTTGGCCACTGCCGATGGCGTGATGCGCTGGCACAGCGAGCGCGGCTTGGGCTATCAATCCCGCAGCGGCGTCGTCGTACCTATCGTTCCGGCGGCCATATTATTCGATCTGACTATCGGGCAGCCGGGCATTAGACCCGATGCGGCCGCAGGTTATCAAGCTTGCGAAGCGGCGTCGGCGGACCCGGTCGCGATGGGCAGCGTCGGCGCGGGCACGGGAGCGCGCATCGCGGCCATCGCCGGGAATGATCGCGCCAGCAAAGGCGGCATTGGCTCTGTGGCGGTGGCGTTGCCCAATGGTTTGGTGGTGGCGGCGCTGATGGCCGTCAACGCGGTTGGCAATGTCATCGGCGAAGATGGCCGGGTTCTCGCCGGGCTCCGCTCGCGGGACGGGGCCGGTTTTGTCTCCGTACTTGACGAGATGACACGCATGTCAGCGGCGGGCGCAGTGGCAGCCGCTAACGAGAATACCGTCATCGGTGTGGTGGCGACCAATGGGCGGCTGAACAAGGCGCAAGCCCAGAAAGTGGCGCAGATGGCGCACGATGGCATCGCCCGCGCGATAAATCCCGCCCATACGCCGTACGATGGCGATACGATATTTGCCTTGGCCACCGGCGACATCGCGGCTGATACCACGCTGGTCGGCGCTTATGCCGCGGAAGTCGTCGCCGCTGCCATCCGGCGGGCAGCCCAAAGCGCGACTTCTCTGGCAGGCATCCGCGCGGCAGCCGAGGCCTAGACCTGCGGCGGCTCCGTTGACAGCAGTATGCCGTAATGATTTAGCGGGCCGGAGTTCACGATTCGCCAAGTTTAACTTGTCGGCCAAATCCCTTAACATACATTTAGCGCAGAGCCTGTAAGCTAGAAGCGCAAACAGAAGTCCAACAAAAGGATCGAATACTTGGCCAAGAAGATCCTGCTGGTAGAAGATGATCAAACACTGATAAATAAGCTGTCTGACCTGCTATGCGCGGAAGGGTATGTCGTCGATACCGCCCTTGATGGCGAGATCGGCTGGGATAAGGCGCGCAAGGGCGCTTACGACCTCATCGTCCTGGATATCATGCTGCCGGGCGGCTTGGACGGCGTCAGCCTTTGCCGCATGATTCGCAAAAATAATAAAGAGTACGTGCCCATCTTCATGCTGACTGCGCGCGGCACGGTTAATGATCAGATCCTTGGCTTGGAAAGCGGCGCCGACAAGTATATTGTCAAGCCTCCTAAGCTCGGCGTATTTCTGGCCGATGTGCGCGCGGAATTGCGCCGGCCTTCCGTCGAGCAGAGCATTAAGCAGGACGAGTTGATCGCCGGGGACCTGCACGTCGACCTCACCGGGCGGCGCGCATTCAGAGCGGGTGAAGAAGTGAAGCTCAGCAACAAGGAATACACGCTCCTGACCGTATTCATGCGCAATGAGCGGGCAGTGCTATCGCGTGATTTTCTCATCGCTAATGTCTGGGGAGAGGACTATTTGCTCGCGGAAAGCGACAAGCGCACCGTGGATGTCCATATCCGCTGGCTGCGGGAAAAAATCGAAGAGAATCCATCCAAGCCTAAGCGCATCAGCACTGTCCGCGGCGTCGGCTATCGTTTTGAGGGTTAAGTGTGGAGACCCTGCTAGCGATATTGATATTATGTCTGCTCGGGGCGGGCGGATTCTGCGCCAGTCAGCGCCGCAAGTTTAATCAACTGGCCGACGCTCGCCGCAGCCAAGACGACGAGATCAACCGTTTCCGGCTGCGCTTGCAAGAATTGGAACAGGAATCCTTGCGGCACAGCGCCTTCGTGTCGACCGCCGCCTCGGTCGCCTTTGACGCCATCTTGCTGCTCGACGAAGACCTGCGGATTCTCAGCCTGAATCAGTCAGCGGCGCGAATCGTCAAAGCGGAAAGCGCTATAGGACGGCGTCTGCTCGATGTCATTGACTCGGACGATCTGCGCGACCTGGCCAAGCATACGCTGAACGAGGCGGAGAGCCTGGACGAGCAGCTCCTGATCGGCGAATCCAATTTTCGCGTGCGCGCCAAAGCCATCGACCTCAGCGGGGATAGCCGCTATATCGGCATCGCCATGCAAGACATCACCGACCTGGTACATCTGAATCGCGCGCGGCGAGACATGGTCGCGAATATCTCGCATGAACTGCGCACGCCAATCACGCGCATCCGCCTTATCATCGAGGGCCTCTTCCTCGACGCCGACAAACCCAAGCGCAAAGCCAGTATCCAGTCGCTCAAAGAGATCGCCATGGAGACGGACGCCTTGCTCTGGCTGGCGCAGGAGCTGCTCGACCTGTCCATGATCGAGTCGGGCGAGGCCATCTTGCGCCTGGTGAAGACGCCTTTGACGCAAGTTGTTGACGACGCGATCGCCAGGCTGGAATCTCAGGCGGAGACGAAGCATCTCAACATCGTCAGCCACGTGCCGCAGAAGCTTGAAGTCCTCTGCGATGCCGACCAACTCAAGCGCGCGCTGGCAAATCTGCTGCACAATGCCATCAAATGGTCGCCGCCCGGCGATGCCATTTCGATTACGGCAGCGGCAAGCGAAGAAGAAGTTGTTGTCACTGTCTTCGACAATGGGCCCGGCGTGGCCGATAACGTTCGCGATCGCATCTTTGAGCGCTTCTACCAGGCCGATGTTTCTCACTCCGGCGACGAAGGCAGTGGCTTGGGGCTGGCGATCTGCAAGCATATCATCGAGGCTCATGGTGGGCGCATCTGGGCTGAGGACAACAGCCAGGGCAAGGGCGGCCATTTCCTATTCACGGTGCTGAAGGCGGATGCCGAATTCGAGCCACAGCAAGCCGCCATTGCTGATGACGACGCGCAAGAGCTGCAACTGGCCGAAACTGCCGCCCCCAAGGCACTCGCATTAAAATGATTATGCGTCGTTCGCTGCGAAAAACTACAAAATGTATGGGCGATATTGTATGTCGCCCGAGACATACGACCTTCAATTTGCGGACGATTGACCCGCTGTGTCTACGGGCGGCACAGAATCGCCCCTACATTTTCCAGATCGATTTGTCAGTCGCCAAAAATAGACATTAATCTCTGTGCCCTCTGTGCCCTCTGTGGTTAAATTATTTTGATGCGATTGTTCTGCCGCCGCCCCGGCTTAGATTGAATACGACGCCAATTCTGCTATACTCGCTACTGAAATACAGTTCAACCAACCTTCGGGGCAGGGTGGAAGTCCCTACCGGCGGTGATGCATGAGATTTCATGCCAAGCCCGTGACCCTGGGCAGCGCCAGCTAAGGTGAGCTGCCCAGGTGGATTCCGGTGAGATTCCGGAGCCGACGGTGATAGTCCGGATGGGAGAAGGGCGCAGGCTGCTTCTGGCGGCTTGCCTGGTGAAATATGCGTCTTGGCTGCTTGTTCTCAGGCGGCTCCCTCGCGTATCGCCCTTCCCTAAATTTGCGCCTCGGGATGAGCGATATGGCCGAGAGTGAAATGAGCCCATTTGCCCAGCCTGGGAAATCACGAGTCATCGCTTATGGCGCTATTTTGCGGCGTCTGTCGCCCCTGGCCACGGTACTCGTTCTCATGCTGATTTGGCATTGGATTACTGACTGGCGGCTGGTTTCGCGCATAATCATACCCCCGCCGGCTGACGTTCTGGATTCCCTGGCCGCCGCCCTGGCTGATGGCACACTGGCAAAGCACACTTCCACGACCCTGGGCGAAATGATATGGGGCTTGCTCTTGGGCGTATCAATCGGGCTGGCACTCGGCTATGCCATCGCCAAAGCGCCACTGCTGGAATACATCCTCTCGCCCATCATTGTCGCCTTCCAGTCGACGCCGATTGTGGCTTACGCGCCGCTGCTTATCATCATCTTCGGGACGGGGCCCAGCAGCAAAGTCGTCACCACGGCCGTGATCGTTTTTTTTCCCACTTTGGTTAATATCATCGTCGGCATCCGCGGCGTCTCGCCCAGGCTGCGCGATCTAATGCTTTCGCTGAACGCCGGGCGCTGGCAGATCTTCCGCAAACTGGAATTGCCCTCGGCGCTGCCGGTGATATTGGCCGGCTTAAAGACCAGCACAACCTTGGCGGTCATTGGCGCGGTTGTGGGCGAATTCGTGGGCTCGGGCAGCGGCTTGGGCGTGCTCGTCATTTCGGCGCGCAGCCAATACGACACGCCCCTGGTATACGTCACAGTCTTTACCATGACAGCCATCGCGCTGAGTTTGTATAGCCTGGTTGCTCTTGTCGAATGGCGTCTGTTGGATTGGCAGCGCCGTTCCGCTTAATCTATCCATACTAGCGAGGAGAACTATGTTGAACCTCATACGCATCATCGCGCTCTTTAGCATGTTGAGCGCCGCGATATCCAGCGCTCAGGCTCCGCTCGTCGAAGAGCGCATCTTGCTGACATTCGTTCCCAATGTGCAATTCGCCCCCTTCTATGTCGGCATTGAAGAAGGCTTCTTCGCTGATGCTGGCTTTGATGTAACGCTGGAGCATCTGCAAGAGCCGGAAGTACTCGATCTCGTCGCGGTCGGCCAGGCCAACTTTGGCATCGTCAGCGGCGAACAGGTGATTCTGGCGCGCTCACGCGGGCGGGACGTGACCTATATCTTCGAGTGGTTTCAGCAATATCCCGTGGCTCTGGTCCATTCAGACGCCCTGGATTTGAGCGAATTGGAGCAGCTGCGTGGCTTGCAGGTGGGCATCCCGGGGCGCTTCGGCGCGAGCTATAGCGGGCTGACGACCTTGCTGATCAGCGCCGGACTGACCGAAACAGATGTTGAAGTCAAGGAAATCGGCTTCAATGCAGCAGAAGTCCTTTGCCTGGGCGCGGTCGACGCCGCCGTGGTCTACGCCAATAATGAGCCGCTGCAAATCCGCAACTTGGCCGCAGCCGGCGATTGTGGCGAAATTTCGGACGTTGAAGTTGTCACCGTCGCCTCTCAGGTTGACCTCGTCTCCAACGGATTGATAGTCAGCCGCAGCCTGCTGGACGCCGCGCCCGAAAGCGCCGCGCGTATGGCGTCTGCCTTTAAGGCGTCTCTCCAGTCCGCGATTAACAATCCGGCGAGCGCCTATTTGGCCAGCTTGAAACACGTGGACACGCTGCCGAGCGACGAGTCGCTGGTGGCGGAATTAGAGGCGGCTGCCGCGAGACAAGCCGAGTTTCTCGCCTCGAATCCGGACCGAGCGGAAGTCGCCGTGAGCCGCGCCGAGATGCTGCAGCCACTGACGACGCGGGTCGATGCCGGCGTCTTGACACAATTCCAAATCTTGCTCAACACCATCGCGCTTTGGGATGCCGATCAGCTCGGCCTCAGTGACCTGGCCTCCTGGGAAGCCATGCGTGATACTTTGGCGCTGATGGACTTTCTAGGCGACGACCTCGGTGATCTGTCGGATGCCTTCAGCAATGAATTTGTCTTGGATAGCGGCGAGTGAGACTGAGCCTGCGACAGGTCGAAGTCAGCTATGCCGGGCCTGCCGGCGCCCCACTGCCGGCGCTGGGACCGATCTCATTTGAGGTAGCGGAAGAGGAATTCGTTTGCCTGGTAGGTCCTAGCGGCTGTGGCAAGAGTACGCTGATTCGCGTGCTGGCGGGTCTGCTGCCGCCCACGGCCGGAGCGGCCTATTGCGGCGATGATCTGATCGACCGTCCGCTGCCTCACATCGCCATCATGTTCCAGGATACCAATCTGATGCCCTGGCGCACCGTGCTGGACAACATCGCCTTGCCCCTTGAACTCGCCGGTGTGACAAGAGCGAAACGCTATCAAACTGTGCGCGAATTGTTGTCGCAGCTCAACCTGGAAGGCTTCGAGCTCGCTTATCCGGCCGAGCTTTCCGGCGGCATGGCGCAGCGCGTCGCGCTCGGGCGTGTTATCTTGCAACAGCCACGCGTTTGGCTGCTGGACGAACCCTTTGGCGCTTTGGACGCCCTGACCCGCGAAAGACTCAGCCTGGAATTGCTGCGGCTGCGCGGGAGCTCGCGGCAGACGATTGTGCTGGTGACACACGATATTAACGAAGCCGTGCTGCTCGCCGACCGCGTCATTGTGCTGTCTCGGCGTCCGGGCACGCTGCTCGCCGATATCGCCGTTAATCTGCCGCGCCCGCGCTCCGCTGATATGATCTATCAGCCGGATTTCTTGCGCCTGGCGAAACAAGTCCGAGCTTGTATCGAAGATACGCAGCGGCAGCATTAGCGGGAGGCTTGCGCGCCGGTCTCAGATCCGCGGAATTGATAACACAAGTGCCTATTCCACCAAGCTGGCATTGTAGTGCATACTGGCTGTACCCTACTCAGCCAGCTGCAGCAAGGACAAGATTATGAGCTTCCGAGCCGAGGCGATTCGTCCGCACTTCCCTTCTTTGAGCGTTCCAGCGGATGATGGCAGCCTGCCGATCTTCCTGGACAATCCCGCCGGTACACAAGTGCCACGCACTGTGATGGAGGCGGTTACGCAGTATTACATGACCATGAACGCCAACTCGGGCGGCCCCTTCGCAACCAGTCAACGCAATGACGAAATGGTCCAGCGGACGCGGCAGCGCATGGCGGAATTCCTCAACGCGCCCAGCGCAAAAGAAATCGTCATCGGCCCCAATATGACCACGCTCAACTTCAACCTGAGTCGTGCCTTGGCGTCGCTGCTGTCCCCCGGCGACGAAGTAGTGGTAACGCGCATGGACCATGACGCCAACGTCAGCCCCTGGACGCTTATCGCGCGCGACCACGGTCTAACCGTGAAATGGGTGGACATTAACGCCGCCGATTGCACGCTCGACATGGGGTCATTTGAGGAGGCGCTCTCAGCCCGCACCAAAGTGGTCGCCACCGTACACGCTTCCAACGCCGTGGGCACCATCAACCCGGTCGCGCAGATCGCCGGCATGGCACAGGCGGTTGGCGCCTGGCATGTGGTGGACGCCGTGCAGAGCGCGCCGCATGTGCCCATCGATGTGCAGGAGATCGGCTGTGACTTTCTGCTCTGTTCCTCATATAAATTCTACGGACCGCATCTGGGCGTCATGTGGGGGCGGGAAGACTTGCTTAATTCGCTGCCCGCCTATAAAGTTCGTCCTGCCAAAGACATCGCGCCCTACCGCTGGGAGAACGGCACGCCCAGCTACGAAACCTGGAATGGCTTGCGCGCCTGCCTGGACTATTGGGAGCAGATTGGGCTGGAATACGGTGAAGCCGATTTGCCGCAGTACCAGGGCGCGCGCCTGAACATGAAACGCGCTGTCGTGGCGGTTCAGGACTATGAACGCGAATTGGTTGCGGAATTGATTGACGGACTGAGCTCGATCCGCGGCGTAACAATCGCCGGCATCGTTGAGCCGGAGCGCATGGGCTTGCGCGTACCCACCGTGGCCATGGTGAAGGACGGCAATTCGCCCGACGAAATCGCGTCGATCTTGGCGGCTAAGCAGGTCTATGTCTGGAGCGGCGACTACTACGCCGTGGAGATCATGCGCCGCTTAAACCGACCGCAAGGCATGGTGCGCATCGGCATCGGGCAATACAATACCCGCGAAGAAATACAGCGACTGCTGAATCTGATCGAATCGATATAAGTTGTACTACAAGGGTCTGCGCTTTGGCTACCGGTCCGGCGTTGGCGGTCTTAACTATCCAGCGCAGCCAGTTGCTTCATCAAGCGGCTTTTGCGCCGGGCCGCGTTGCGCTTGTGCACCACGCCACGTCGGGCCAGCTTGTCAAGATCGCTTACCGCCTTCAACGTTGCTTCGCGGGCTTCGTTGAGGTCGCCGCTGTCGATGGCGCTGCGGGCTTTCTTCACCAAGGTACGCGCGCGATTGCGATAGGTGCGATTGTGGATACGCCGTTTCTCGTTCTGGCGAATGCGCTTTAGGGCTGACTTATGATTTGCCATAGTTGCTGTTAAGGGGAAGGCCGGCTTCCCGCTCTTCCTTTCCGATCAAGTCCTAAGGTCCCAAGACCAGGTTCTGCCGAGTAATCAAACGCGCATGATAGCATAGCACGCGGGCCCTGTCCAGTGTGCGTCCACGTGTTGCCAGGGCAAACGCATCAAAATGAATCTGCTAATCAATGAACATTATACGAACTAAAATTTAACCACAGAGACACAGAATTAAAGTCAATAAAGTAATGCAATTTCACCAGAGCAACAATTCGTAGGGGCGACAGCCCGAAACCACAAGTTGCAACGGAAGCGGGCGACCAGATTGGTCGCCCCTACACGGCGCGCTCCTTCGCATGACTTTCCTGGTTTTACTGAGAGCACAGAGATTAGTTTATCAATTATAGAAATTGTGAAATTGCACTTTAATTTTGAACCCTGTGAGAAGCATTTTCAGCCATTAGTATGTCGATACTAGAGGAGTTCTGCCCTGAAAAACATAAACTCTGTGCCTCTGTGGTGAAAATATTTTATGCGATTGCCCTGCTTGTGCTGCAGCCATTGCTAATCGGCGATCTTGGGGTCGAAGGCATCGCGCAGGCCGTCGCCGATGAGATAGATGCAGAAGACGGTCACGCTGATTAGCAGCCCCGGCAGTATCATCAGATGTGGCGCGCGCCGCATATAATCTAGCGCGTTGTTGAGCATATTGCCCCAGGTTGGCGTCGGCGCCTGTATGCCGAAGCCGATGAAGCTCAAGGCCGATTCCGTCAATATCAGGCCGACCATCGCCTGTGACAGGCCAATGATCAGCAGCGAAAAGATATTCGGCACGATATGCACGAACATCAGGCGCAAGTTGGAAGCGCCCATGGCCCGCGCGGCAATGACGTACTCGCGCTGCTTCAAAGCGTAGGTTTCGGCGCGCACCAGCCGGGTCGTCCCCGTCCAGCCGATGATGGCGAAAACCAGCACCATGGTCGGCGGGCTGGGCGATAGTACGGCGGTGATGATGATAAGCAGGAAGAGGCCGGGGATTGAGTTGAGTGTAGTAATAAACCAAAGTATGAAGTCGTCGACCAGCCCGCCATAGAACCCGGCAAAGGCCCCAACCGCGACCCCGATGCAAAGCGACAAGATGGCCGCGGCGAATGCGATGCCCAGCGAAATCTGCCCGCCATACAGCAGGCGGCTCATGTGATCGCGCCCCAACTCGTCAGTGCCCAGCGGGTGACCGGGCGCGCCGACTTCAAGATATTTCTTGCGCAAATCCTGGGCGTAAGGATCCACGCCCAGCAGCTCGCCGATGATTGGCGCCAACAATGCCAAGCTCGCCAAAATCATGATCATGACCATCGCGGCCAGGGTAGGGCGGTCCCGCCGCAGACGAATCATCGCGCGGCTCCACAAGCTTTGCGACGGTCTGAGTCCCTCCTTGCTAATGACCATCTGTAGGGAATCGCTATGAATCTTGGGCTTCAACTGTGGCTTGCTCCCGAATGCTGCCTAGAATCGAATGCGCGGATCAAAGAGCGCGTAGAGGATGTCGGAGATGAGATAGCCAATGACGGTTAAGACCGAGGCGATCACAACCGACGCCATAATGATTGGGTAGTCTCGGCTGACCAGGCCGTCCAACAGCAGCAAGCCCACGCCGGGCCAGGTGAAGATCCGCTCGATAATGACCGAGCCGCCGATAAGGCTAACAAAGGTGGGCCCCAGAAAGACGGTGAAGGGCAAGATGGCGTTGCGCAGCCCGTGATTGACCCAGATGCTGCGGTTGGACAAACCTTTGGCGCGCGCCGTTCTTATGTAGTCGCTGTTGATCGTCTCCAGCATTGAGGCGCGCATCAGCCGCGACCAAACCGCGATCACCCCCAAGGCGCTCACCAGGGTCGGCAGAATCAAGTAGTGTATTCGCTCGAATATGGGCGGGCAGCCCCCGCGCACCGGCGGACAGCGGCCGCCCATAGGCAAGATCGGGCGTCCCGAGCCGATGCCGTAGGGTTCCAGGAGCCGCGGCAAGACTAGCCCGAAGAAGACGATCGCCAGCAATCCAAGCCAGAAGGCCGGCACCGAGTCGCCGATGACGGCAAATATGCGCGTGAATTTGTCGAAGAAACGCCCGCGATAGACCGCCGCCAGAACGCCGATGGTGATGCCGCCGCTCAAACCAACCAGCAGCACGGCAATGTTCAGCTCGATGGTCGCGCCGAGCCGCTCGCCGATGAGCGTTAGCGGGTTGGAGCCGCGGAACTTAAACGAAGTGCCGAAGTCGCCGCGCAGGATGCCATAGTTGTCGCCCCAGGCATCGGCTTCGCCATCAAAATTGGTATCGACCATCATCCAGTCGTCGCCGATCAGCCAACGCAGGTATTGCAGGATGAAGGGGTCGTTGACGCCCAGCTGGCTGGCAAGTCGCTCGCGTTCGTCCGGCCTGATCTTGGGGTCGAATGCCAGCAGGGACACGGGATCCCCCGGCGCCAGCAGCATGATGAAGTAGACGATCAGCGTGATGCCCAGCAGTGTGGGAATCGCCTGAACCACGCGTCTGATGATGTATTTCTGCATGAGGCTTCAGTTTCGCGGCAGGGCTATCAGAGAGCCGAAGCTCCCTGACAGCCAAATCGCGCTGAACGCTAAGGCATGGCGACAGCGGGCGAAACCCAGGCATCCATGGAATAGGTGCGGGAGAATGGTGTGGGGTTCCAGTTCTCCGTGCCCGGCAGCACCGCGGTCATGGACTCCGACACGTACATGAAGAAGTAGGGCATGTCGTTGAAGAGTATCTCCTGAACACGCTCGTACAATTCCGCGCGCGCCTCGGTATCGCAGCCGGGTACGACGCGAGCCTGGTCGTTCAGCTCGATCAACTCGGCATTGTAGTAGGAGACGAAGTTAAAGCCCGAGCCCGGCACGTCAACTTCTGGATAGTAGAAAGCCGAGATATCCGGGTCAACCGGCAAGCCCAGGCTCCAGCCCAGCATATTCATGTCGAAGGACTGGCCATTGAGTTCCGGCAAGAAGGCGCTGCCCCAGTCAATCGCTTCAAAGTCGGCCGCGAAGCCCACTTTGTTCATTTCCGCTTGGAAGAACAGGCCCATCTGTTCGCTCACTTCCGAGCCAGCCGGAACGTGCAGGTCCAGCTTCAGTTCGCTGCCGTTGTAACTCTCGTCCACTTCGCGGGCGAAGAGACAATCCTGGCAAACACGCGCGGTATTCGGGTCGTCATCATGGTCGATCCAACCGGCTTGGGTCAGCTTTTCCATCGCCAGTTCAGGATTGAGTTCGTATTGCAATTCGGGATTGTAGACCCAGGAGGTCGGGATAGTATGTGTGGCGACCTTCACGCCGTTGCCATCGCGGATGCCTTCTATCAGCGCGTCCATGTCCACGGCGTGGGAAATCGCCTGCCGAACCAGTACATCGCCGAGCACCGGATGCGGCTCTTGCGGGATCAAGTTGCCGTCTTCGTCGATACCGGCTTGCGGATTGTCGGGATTGGCTTGATTCATGGCGAAGAAGACAAAACCGTTGCCGGTGAATTCAAAGCGCGGGAATTCCAGCAGCTTCTCGTCAGTGCGGAATTCTTCCTGTCGTATGGAAGGCACAGCCAATATGCTGAATTCCCCGCCGATAAAGCGCTCCGTGGCGACATTCTCATCGGCGACCTGCAAGGTGACCAATTCTGACGGACTGATGAAGCCCAGCAGCGAATCCGGATACGATTGGTCAGCTAGCAAACTGATGCGTTCCCCAGCGGCAAACTCAACATCTTTGAATGCGCCGAAGGAGACGGTGGGAATGCGCCGCGGGTCATCCAACATGGCTGCGTAATTGTCACCATATATTTCGGAATATACATGCGCCGGCACCGGCGTCACATCCTTGACATCGCTGAAAGAAATGCAATCGGCCTCGCTGAATGTGACCACAACAGTGTAGTCGTCGGGCGCTTCAACGTTGACGATCTTGCCGCCGGCCGGCGTGCCATCCGCCATCGTCTCGAATATGCCGGCGCGCGGGCTGTCGATCTGGCCGCTGCGTACGGCAGCTATCGACCACATATAGTCGGCGGAAGTAATGGGCGTGCCGTCATTCCAAGCAATGTCGTCGCGCAGGTGTATGGTCAGCACGGTTCCGCTTTCATCGTATTCCCATCCCGCGGCCATGCTGCCTGGTGCATTGGGCTCTTCCATGCCAGTAGAGGGACTGATGCCGATTATCTCCGGATAGAGCCAGTCGTACACAGCACTCGAGGCTGTATCGCCGCCTATCAGCGGATTAAATGTAGCTGGATCGCCGGCGGTGGTCTCCATTATGACGATGCCGCCCAAGCCCGGTCCCGGCGCCTCCATTTCCTGGGCGCTTAATGGCGCGCCGATACAGAGACATAGTACAAGTATCAAAGCCAGTTTTTGCTTCATGACGATCCTTCCTGTCGTGTTCGACTTGGTTGCTGCTGAACGATTCTTAATTCACCTGACCATAGTCTAGCACAATACCCTTTCGGCAATTCAGTTAGAATAGTTGATGACAGCAGATAGGAACTTGCTGGTATCGCGGCGGCTGTTCGATTCAAGAGCGAAGATCATGAGCTGCCTATGAACGGCATGATTCCCCTGTATTATCAGGGCTCGATTTGCGATAATATCCCGCGGCTTTCCAATACGACCTTGATCTCAAGCATAACAGGACGGTGGGGATGACTAAGCGGAAACGATTCGATTTGCGCATACCAAGGCTGATTTGTGGCATGTGCTTTGTTCTGGGGGTCTTGGCATCGGGCTGCGGCGCCTTGGAGTCACCTGTTCTGCAGCGGGCAACCGACGCGCCGGTGGCGACGCAGGTGGAGGAATCGCTGCCGACGGAAGCGCCTACTGACACTCCCGCGCCAGCAACCGCGACGCCGCCCCCCGAGCCGACCGCTACCCCCAGTCCTCAGCCGACCGCCACAAGCGAACCGACAGCGACGCCAATATTGTCGCCGATAGATCGCATGGTAGCCGCGCGCAATCCCGAGAACGGCAAGATTCTCTTTGAGACTTTCCAAGAGGAGGCCGGTTCCGGTTACTCCTGCTCGAATTGCCACCTGGCCGACAGCGAGAAGACCAACCTGGGCCCGGGCTTGCTCAACATTCGGCAGCGCGCTGCCACGCGGGTCGAAGGGCAGAGTGCAGCCGAGTATATTTATGAATCTATTGTCGATACCGAGGCTTATTCGGTCGAGGGTTTTGATCCCGAGCTCATGCCCTGGAATTGGGCAAGGATCTATAGCGATCTCGAAATCTTTGATATCGTCGCCTACTTGCTCACGCTGGAAGGCAGATCGGATATCGACGATCCCGATCCCGTTTCAGAGGAGGCCGCGTCGGATTCCGACTAGGTCGCTGAGCAGTGAAATCTGGCTAGGGCTCGCCGGCGATTAGCGGGTGAGGGCTTCAACCTCGTTGCTGAGCGACTGATCGGCCGCGGCCAAAGCTGCGCGCGTGGATTCCAGCCAAGCACGATCTGCGCCGATGACGCGCTCTTGCGCATCCAGAACGGCTGCCGTGGAGCTGGGCGCGGCGCCGCCCGGCAGGTCTCGCGCGTTGACGAAGGCACGCGGGTCAAGCGCGCGATCGAAAGCTTCATCAGCTAGTTCAACTTGCCGTCCCAGTGTATCCAGCGCGACCAGTCGCAAGCTATCGGCGCTCAAGTCAGTCTCCTGCGCCTGCGCGTGACGCACCAGCGCCGCAACCAGACTATGCGCTTGGCGGAAGGGCAGGCCGGCTTCCCGCACCAGGGTATCCGCCAATTCGGTAACGGTCGTGAAACCAGCTATAGCGCGCCGGCGCAGATGCTCGACATTGACGCCCAGCGTATCCACCACAGCGCCATAGAGATCCAGGATTTCGACCGCCGTTTCCAATGACCCAAACAGCAGCGGGATGATCTCGTCTTCGATGTCTTGTGTATCGCCGAAGGGGATATTGTGACATTGCAGCGTGATTCCCTGCGCCTGCGCCATCATGCGGCTGATGCGCGCGCGCAGATGCTCCAGCACGACCGGATTGCGCTTCTGCGGCATGATGGAGCTAATCTGCAGGAAGCTCTCGTCGATGCGAATCGCCCCGCTTTCCTGCGTCGCCCAAAAGAGCATGTCCTTGCTAAAACGCGAGAGATTCACCCCCAGCGTGGACAAAGCGCCGGCCACATCCGTCATATTATCCGAGGCGCCAATGCTGTCATAGGTGCTGAGCTGAACCTCGTCGAAGCCGAGCAAGCGCGCGCTAAGTTCCCGGTCGATGGGAAAGGCTGTGCCGGTCAGGGCGGCGGCGCCCAGCGGACTCTGATTGTTGGTCGCGTAGGCAAAGCGCAATCGGGCGGAGTCACGTTGCAGGCAAGCGAGAATGCCGGCGATATAATGCGCCATCGTGGTCGGCTGCGCCGGCTGCGTATGCGTATATCCGGGCATCAACGTTTCCAGATGCTCCCGCGCGAAAGCCAGCAAACTCAGGCGCAGGCTGATCAGGCCGTCCGCTGCCGCCAGCAGTGGCGTTCGCAAAGCCAGGCGGGTCAAGGCGTAACCCAGATCGTTGCGGCTGCGCGCCAGCTGTAAGTTGCCGCCGTATTCCGCGCCGGCTATTTCAATCAGTCGGTTCTCAACCGCGAAGAACAGGTCTTCCACACCCGAGCGGTAGGCCAGCTCGTCGATGCCGGCCGCGTCGACCTGCGCCAGCGCATTCAGCAGCGCGGCCGCGTTTGCATGTGTGATGATTCCGCAGCGAAAAAGCATCACGGCGTGCGCGCGATTGGCCGCCAGCATAGGCTCATAGTAGTAGGTCTTGGCGTCCTGAAAGAAGGGTTTCAGCACGTATTTTTCGTAGAGAGGATGAGGAAACGAAGCGGACTCGCGCGGCACGGCTCAGCCTTTCAAGCCCGTTAGCGCGATTCCCTCAATTATGTAACGCTGAAAGATGATGACGACCAGCAAGAGCGGGACAACCGACAGCGAGGCGCCGGTCATGATTAGATTCCAAGGCGTATCCGCTTCGGATGAGAATTGCTGAATGCCCACTGGCAATGTGAACATCTCCGACCTTGTGGTGGCGATCAGGGGCCAGATGAAGGCGTTCCAATTGCCCAGGAAGTTGAAGATGCACAGCGCGCCAATCGCCGGCAGGCTCAGCGGGACCGCCACGCGCCAGAACAAGCCGAACTCGCTGACGCCGTCGATGCGCCCGGCATCCAGCAGCTCGTCCGGCACACCTTGCATGAACTGCCGCATGAGGAAGATGCCGGCGGCGGTTATCACCCCGGGGAAGGCGATGCCCCAGTACGTGTCGACCCAGGTGCCGCCAATTGGCGGATTGGATGACATGATAAACCAGGGGATAAGCAGCATCTCGGTCGGCACCATCAGCGATGTCAGGAAGATGATGAAGATGGGACGCTTGCCGGGGAAGTCGTACTTGGCGAAGACGTAACCCGCCAGCGCGTCGAAGAAAGCTACGCTGACCGTGCTGATGACCGCGACTATGAAGGAGTTTTTGTACCAGAGCGGCAAATCCGTCCGATTGATGACCTCGTTGTAGTTGTCCAGGGTCGGCTCGACCGGGAAGATATTCCGGCGCAGGATTTCTGTCTCCGGCTTGACCGAGGTCGACAGCATCCACATAAAGGGCACGACCATGGTGAAGGCGATCATGGTCAGCAGCAGATACGAAAAGAACTTGTATTTCCAATCGTCGCCGGCTTTGCCTACAGACCTGACCCGACCCTGGTCTTTGAAGATATTCGAGGGAGTGATGGATTCGGCCATGGTCGCCTCAGTTGATCCGCCGCGATGTAACGGAGAGCTGTATGATGGTAACGCCCAATATCATGGCAAATAGCACGACGGTAAGCGACGAGGCGTAGCCCATATTGAAACTTTGGAAAGCCTCGCGATACACACGCAGCACCACTGTCGTGGTTGAATCAAGCGGTCCGCCGCGCCCCTGTTCGGTCATCGCGACCACCGGCGCGAACATACGCAAGAAGGAAATCGTCTGCAATACCAGCAGATAGACGATGCTGGGATTCAGCAGCGGCATCGTGATAAAGCGAAACGTGTGCCAGCGGCTGGCGCCATCAACTTCGGCGGCTTCGTAATAGGTGCGCGGAATCTGCTTGAGCCCAGCCAGGAAGATTATCACCGCGAAGCCCATGCCTTGCCAAATCACCAGCGCCAGCACCGACGGCAGCGCCTGCTGGGGGGTGCGGAGAAAGGGCTGCTGCGGAAGCGACAAGAACTGCAAGACGACGTTGAACAAGCCAAAGCGCGGCTGGTAGAGCATTCGAAACACCCAGGCGATGGCGATAGTCGATGTCACGAAAGGCAAAAAGAACAATATGCGATACAACGTACTCATAAAGCGAATTTCGTTGAGCATCATGGCGATCGCCAGCGCCAGGCAAAGTTGAATCGGCACGCCGAAAGCGACATAACTGATCGTATTGCGAAAGGCGGACTTGGTGACGGACTTCTTCTTGCTTAACTCTTCAAAGACTTTTTCGTAATTTTCCAAGCCAACGTAGGGCTGCTCCACCGACAGCGGATTGTAATCGTGCAAGCTCATCTGGAAGGCGAAGAAGGTCGGATAGATGCGGATGTAGGCAAAGAAGACGATGGGGATGGCGAGGAAGATATACGCCCAGACTATCTTCTTGCGGGCGAGCGTCAACCGAAAACGCGACGACCGCAGCGAACGCTTGCGCTTAATGAAATGCACAGATCTTTATCCTGCACTTAAGGAACGCTTACAAGTTGCTGGCGCCATTTTTTGCCTGTACGTATACGATGTAAAGCCATAGCGGCACAATGACAATAGCGGCGATGCCGCCGGTGGCGACAATCAGCCCTCCGAGCAGCGCGGCCAAGGCGGGCCCAACGATTAGCATCCACAAACAGCCTACGCCAACTTTCTTGTTGAGTATGTAGGACAATCCCCATAGCCCGAAGAAGCCTGCGATGATGCCAATCACAAAGGCGGTTTGATTACGCGAGTCTTGCGCTTGGAGCCCGGCCTGATAACCAGCTCCGTATGCGCTCTGTTTCTTTTCTTCCACCAGTTCTCCTTTAGCCGCTCGCAACTATTCGCGAGATGTTGCAAACCCGCATCGCCAGGATTCTTCGCCCGGCGATGCGGGATAGTTGCGAACTACAAGCAGCGTCTACTCTCGATCAGCCCAGAAGTTGTCAATGAGCTCCTGCTCAGCCGCCGCAGCTTCATCCAGCGCCTCGCAGGGATCCATGCCGCCGAGGCGGATGTTGTCGAAGGCGTCGATCAAGACCTGCCGCTGAGCGCTCTCGTCCACGAAGAAGGTCGCGTGGGAGTAGGCCAGCCCGGCCGAGAAGGCGCCAAGAATTGGATCAGCAAGGATCATCTCATCGCTGGCTGCCGAAAGCTGCGCCGGCAATTCACCCACGTTGTTGACCCAAAGCGTACCCGCTTCCGGAGTTGTGATGAACTGCAAGAACTTGACAGCCGCTTCCATACGAGCGGGATCGTCATTGGCGCGGCGGGTGATGCCGTGCGTCCAATAGGAACCGAAGGTGTGCCGCTCGCCATTGGGACCCAAAGGCAATTCGGTCACGCCGTAATTCAGATCAGGATTATTGTTTCTGATCGTGCCAACGCGGAACGAGCCGTCAACATGCAGCGCCGTCTCGCCATTGACGAAGGCGTTGGTCGAACCATCGAGGATGTCGTTGCTGCCCGTTACCAATTCGGTCTCAAAGGCGGCCAGCCAACTGAACGCGGCACAGCCTTCTTCGCTGTTGTAGGTTACGGTGCGGCCGTCATCGCTGTAAGGCGCGCCGCCGTACTGACGAATCAGCACTTCGCGGAACCAGTGATGATCCTGCGACGCTAGCGCCGGCGCGTGCCCTTGGCGGGAGATGCTCAGAATGTCCTTCATGTCGCCGTCGTACATTGTCGTGGCGACAGCGGCATCAACAAATTCATCCAGCGTAGCCGGCGGAGAATCCGGATCCAGGCCGGCGTCAGCGAAGATATCTTTATTCCAGAACAGCGCCAGCGAACGCACCGCGGTGGGTATCGCCCAATAGCTGCCTTCAAACTTGGAATTGGCGACCATTGGCGAGAAGGTCTCCTGGATGAATTCTTCGCTAAATGTATCGTCCGGCAGCGGGATCAGGTAACCGGCGTCTACAAAGGATGGGATCCAGCCGTAGAACAGGGTCACGACATCAGGTCCCACACCGGCCGGCGCCGAGGCGGCCAATTCGTCGCGGAAGTTGGCATAGGGGATATCGCTATTGTGGACGACCTTAATGCCCGGATTTTCCGCTTCGAATTGCTCTATCAGCATATTCATCGCATCCACGCGAGCGCCGAAGTTATATTGCCAGTATTCGATTTCTACCACGTCATCTTGCGCGCCCGCTACTGCCCCAAGCGACAACAAAATGACCAGCACTGCCAGTATGGCAATCAGCCTAGACTTACGCATTTCATTCTCCTTATGATATGTGTGTAGATTCATACACTCCGACTTTAACTTATCTGCGGGCGATTGCCAAATTCGCCTTGCTCGCTCGCTTACAGGTCGATCTTGAATAACCGCGCCGCGTTTCCGCCAAAAATCAACTGAATGTCGTCTTCGCGGTAATTGAGTTCGCGCACATCGCGGATTTGCGAGCTTAAATAGGGCTCTGCGAATCCACGCGGAAAATAGCTGGAATCAGAGCCAAAGATGATGCGCTCGGGCCCGATGGTTTCCATGTACTTTTGGAAGAGCTTCTTGGTGCTCCAGTCGCCGTCAACCCATTTGACCCATTGATTGGAGCCGCTGGTGTCAATCGAGACATTGGCGCAAGCCCAGCACAACTGCAATGTTTCGCGAATCCAAGCGCAGCCGAAGTGCGGCACAACAAAAGTTACTTCGGGGAAGTCCTTCGCCACGTTGTGTAGCTTGAGCGGATTGATGTTCTGATGCCAGGCGATGCCGCCGCCACTGCCTTGGATGCCGAAGTGGATGAGGACAGGAATATCCAGCTCGGCGCAGGCTTCCCAGACCGGATAGCCGGCTTCATCTTCCACCGGGCGATCGAGCGTCGGCGCCAGCAGCTTGTATCCGCGCATACCGTCTTCGGTAACGGCGCGTTTGAGTTCATCAGCCGCGCCTTCACTGAACAGGTAATTGTGGGCGAAACCGACGAATTTGTCGGGATGGCGCTGAATGACCTTTGCCAGATTCTTGTTGCCGCCGCCAGTGACAAATCCGACTGCGCGCAAACCATATCGCTCCACCTCATCCGCCCAGCGATCAGCAAGTTCTTCGTCGGTAAACTCGCCCCGTTCCGGCGGCTCAAAGCCCCAGGTGGCGCGCCATTGGCGGTTGTAGGCCATAGCCAGCTCGCGAGCGACGCCAGCGCGGCGCTCTCCCACGCGCTCGGCGTAGTCCTTGCGCGGGTTGGGCCCGCCTTCGATTAACGAGCCCTGCCGCGTCGGGAAGTGAACGTGAAAATCGATGACCTGTAGTCCGTTGTACATTGGCTCCATCCTCATATTCAATTGATTGCTGCCTGCACCATATCACCGATGATAACGCATGGCGCGCCCGAATCTCAAATAAGGCGCCAAGGACCCAGGGCAATCGCTTCAAAACCATTGCGTGTCGTTCGCTGTGAAAAATTACAAAATGTAGGGGCGACATTACCATGTCGCCCGTGAAATATGACCTTCAAGTTGCGGGCGATTGACCCGCAGTGTCTACGCGCGGCACAGAATCGCCCCTACAATTTCCAGATTGATGTGACAATCGCCAAGAATAGATACGAAACTCTGTGCGCTCTGTGCCTCTGTGGTTAAAATATTTTGAAGCGATTGCCCTGCACCCCACCGCCGCGCTATTGGAAGTCGCCGATTTGCTCGCTATACTTGTAGCCGATATGCAAACCGTACTGGCCGATTGAAAGGAAACCTCAAATGCCCAGACCTGTTACTCTATTTACCGGACAGTGGGCGGACCTGCCCTTTGAGACCATCGCCGAGAAAGCCAAGAGCTTCGGCTACGATGGCTTGGAGCTGGCCTGCTGGGGCGATCACTTCGAAGTGGACAAGGCGCTGGAAAGCGACGCCTACATCCGCTCGCGCCACGATGTGCTCGAGCAGCACGGCTTGCAGTACTTCTCCATCAGCAATCACCTGGTGGGCCAATGCGTGGCGGAAGCCTTCATCGACGAGCGGCATCGCGCCATCTTGCCCGACCGCCTCTGGGGCGATGGCGATGACGATGGCGTGCGCGAACGCTGCGCCCAGGAGATGATCGACACCGCGCGCGCCGCCAAAGCCTTCGGCGTCGATGTGGTCAACGGCTTCACCGGCAGCCCGGTCTGGCACATGATCTACCGCTTCCCGCCCACATCGGACGAAATGATCGACGCCGGCTATCAGGAATTCGCCGAGCGCTGGACGCCTGTGCTGGACGCATTTGCCGCCGAAGACGTCAAGTTCGCCCTGGAAGCCCACCCTAGCGAAATCGCCTACGACATCTACACGGCGGAGAAGACGCTGGAAGCGCTGGATCAGCATCCGTCTTTCGGTTTCAATTACGATCCCAGCCACTTCATCCACCAACTGCTCGATCCGGTGAAATTCATCGACCGCTTTGCCGACCGCATCTTCCACGTCCACGTCAAAGACTCGAAAGTGACGCTGGATAATGTCAGCAGCATCCTCGGCTCGCACTTGAACTTTGGCGATTCCCGCCGCGGTTGGGATTTCGTCTCGCCGGGCCATGGCGATCTGGACATCGACTCGATGATCCGCGCCTTGAATCGCGCCGGCTATCAGGGTCCTTTGTCGGTCGAGTGGGAAGACAGCGGCATGGATCGTGAATTTGGCGCGACCGAATCGGCTGAATGGGTCAAAGCCAGCGACTTCCCGTCCTCAGCGCTCGCCTTCGACGCCGCCTTCGCCGACGAATAAACAGTAATCCGGGGCGCGCGCCAGGCTTGGCTCTGACTGCGCCGCCTGACCCCTCTGATGGTGTTGTAGGGGCGAGCCACTGGCTCGCCCGCACTTGCATAATGATTCAGGAGATAAACAATGGCTGACGAGAAACAAGTAAGCAGCACATTTACCAGCATGGCGGCTGAGGCCAGCGACGCCGAAGCGCCCGAGATCGGCATCGGCATGGTGGGCTATGCCTTCATGGGCAAAGCGCATACCAACGCCTTCAAAAAGATTCCTTACATGATGTACCCGCCCGTGGCCATCCCCCGCCTGGTGGGCATTGCCGGGCGCAACCAAGATGCCGTCACTGCCGCCGCGCAGCGCTACGGCTACGAGAAGGCCTATACCGACTGGCGCGATATGCTGGCTAATGACGCGGTCGATGTGCTCGACAACGGCGGACCCAATGATGCCCATGCCGAGCCCTGCATCGCCGCGGCCCAAGCGGGCAAACACGTCTTCTGTGAGAAGCCGCTGGCTCGCAGCGCCGAAGAATCAAAGACCATGCTGGACGCGGTCGAAAAAGCCGGCGTCAAGCACATGGTCGCCTTCAATTATCGCTTTGTGCCGGCCGTGCAGCAGGCGCGCAAGCTGATTGAAAGCGGCAAGCTGGGGCAGATTTATCATTGGCGCGCCGTTTATCTGCAAGAATGGGGCATGGACCGCGCCATGGAGACGACCTGGCGCTTCCAGAAAGGACCAGCCGGCAGCGGCGCTCTGGGTGATCTCGGCGCGCATATCATCGACCTGGCCCGCTTCCTGGTGGGCGAGCCCAAAGCGGTATCCGGCTTGGCGCAAACCTGGATCACCGAGCGGCCCGATGGCGCCGGCGGCATGGTCAAATCCGATGTCGACGATGGCTTCGTGGCGCTGCTCGACTTTGAGGGCGGGGCGCTGGGGACCGTCGAAGCGACGCGTTTCGCCCAGGGCCGCAAGAATTTCAACTCCTTCGAGATTAATGCCGAGAACGGCTCCATCCATTTCAACCTGGAGCGCATGAACGAGCTGAACGTCTTCTGGAAAGGCGAGAACCCCGATACCACGCAGGGTTTCCACAATGTGCTCGTCACCGAAGCGCACCATCCCTACTGGGAAAACTGGTGGCCCCACGGTCATATCATCGGCTGGGAGCACAGCTTCGTACACGAATTCCATCACTTCTTCGACGCCATCGTCAACGACAACGATGTCGATCCCTATGGCGCAACTTTCGTGGACGGCTATCGCAATGCAGTCATCTGCGACGCGATTTTGGAATCGGCGGCTTCCCGCAGGCATGTCGACATTCGCTACTAGCGATTACACGCGAGCAGACTCCTTCACATCGCCATCCGTAGGGGCGAGCCTTGGCTCGCCCTCGCGCATGCAGCTTCAGGCAAGATTTTTGCGTAGTCCAGGTCGCGACTTGCGACCGGCTGCGATTAAACCCCTGTGTGACGCTACGCAAGCAGCGTAACGCTTAGGACTTCTATTCGTCCCCCGCTACGTACAGAGTTTCGCCGTCTGTGTACAGATGGATCGTGCCGAGTTCATCGGTACGAAACAGGTTCAATTCGTCGAACAGATAGAGCGTATCCGGGTCGGGATCACCGCGTCGATTGGCGCTATCACTCTGCAGCAGGGCGACTTGCGGCTTTGCCTGCTCAAGAAACTCATCGTCTAACGCGCGGGTGGCGCCATGCTGCGGGATCTGCATGACAGCGGCAACCGGTGAGATGCCGGCAGCGAGCATCTCGCGCTGTCCCGCGGCGCTGAGGTCGGAGGTCAGCAGAAAGGACGCATCACCGAAGGTCACCCGCAGCGCCAGCGCATGGTCGTTGAGCTTGTCCGTGATGCGGGGCTTTCGCTGCGGGTGCAGCACTTCTATCGTGACGCCGTCGTCAAATGCCAGTCGATAGCCGGCGCGCGCCTCCACCAGCGGCGTATCGGATAGCCGCAGTCGCTCCATAATCCGGTTGAATGTTTCATTGGAATTATCCTGGCCGTGATAGAGCGCCGTGCCGATATCATAGCGATCAAGCACAGTTTCCAGCGCGGCAATGTCCCACTCGTCGGGATGCGTGATTACCAGGATTTCCAGCTCGCGGTCGTAGAAGGGCAGGCGATCGCCTATGGCAGTCAGCAGTCGCGCGGGATAGCGGCCGCCGTCAACCAGGACCTGCGCGCCGCCCGGCGTCTGCATGAGCGCCGCATTGCTGTGGCCGACATCGAGCAGCCAGAGGTGCAGCTTGCTGTCAGGGCGGCTCCCCAGGACAGCCAACATCAGCGCCAGCAATGTACAGGACGCGGCGCCGGCTGCAAAAACAACGCTGTTACGCCGAACAAATCGCTCGAAACGTTGCCAGAGTGGCGGTCGCGCGGCCTGTACCATAGCCCCTCCTATCAGCAAAATATAGCAACTTTGAATGATGCGCCCGTCCAGGGAGATCGCCACTTCGGCGAATTCCAGCCCGGCAAAGGCGCGCACAACCGTTATCGTCCAGGACAAAAAGAGCATGTCCGCCCAGAATAACAGCAAGCCCAGCGCCGGCGCGAAGACGCTAAAAACGGTTGCCGCCAAGCCCAGCAACAACACTGCCGATTGTACCGGAACGATGAGCATATTGACGGGCAGAGCCACAAGCGACAAGCGCCCGAAGTACAGAATGACGAGCGGCAAGGTGGCGACTTGAGCGGCGACGGAAACGATCAGCGGCTCGTTGAGAAAACTTTGCAGTAGCGAGGACAGCTTGCCGGGCAAATGCCGATCCAGCAGCGCGGCGAAACGCTGCGACATGGGATCGGCAAAGAGGCCGAGCCCCAGCACGGCAAAGAAGCTCAATTGAAAGCCGATGTCAAGCAGCACATTAGGATCGCCGAACGAGAGCAGTAAGGTGGCGAAAGCCAGTGACGCGGGCATAAATGTCCGGCGCTTCAGTTGACTGCCGATCACCAGCAAGCTGCTCATCAGCGCGGCCCGCAAGATGTTGGGGCTGGCCCCGACAAATAGCGAATAAACGGCGATGACTGCGACCGCGCTGATAGTGACCGCGGCGCTTTTCCCTGCGAACAAGCTCGACAGCACACGTATGACAATGGCGCTCACAATGACCATATTGAAGCCGCTGATCGCGATGACGTGCGACGCGCCAACCCGCGTGAAGTCATCTTTCAGCTCAGGTGATATGCCGCTTTCGTCACCGAGCAAGATGCCGGTCAGCAAGCCCGATTGCGGCTCTGGCAAGGCTCTGGCGATTTCTCGTCGTACAATCCCTTTTAACTCAAGCAGCCGCGCGGATACCGGGTTGCCATGGCCCTTGCTAAGGACTTGCGCGCCGGCGTCGCGCATGATGGTGAAGACAGCGCGCCGGCCCAGGTAATCCGCGTAGGAGAAGGTATCGCCCGTGGCGGCAGAAGCCATGGCGCCGGTTGCTTTCACGCGGTCGCCGTATTCGATTTCTGCTCCGCGCGGGGCTTCAACCAGAACCAACCCGCTTGTCGGAACGGTCTCGCTGTTGACAAAAACAGTCTCGGCTTGCAGGCGCAACTGGACAAGATCTTCACGGTAGCGGGGTTCCGCAACAACGACGCCGGTAATTGTGCCACTGTAGCCGTTGTATGCGGCGATGTCGCTAGTGCCCGGCAAGAGCGACTGCCTCGCGCCGCCCGCCATCAGAATCAACAGCAGCAGCGCTACCCCAGAAGTCTGCTTTGACCAGGTTCCTGCCAACGGAAGCGCGCAGGCGACAAGCGCCCCGATCCAGTAGCTTGTCTCAATGTCGGGCAGCGCTCGCGCCAGGCTGATGCCCAGCACCCAGGCAACGGTGATGTAGATCAGGCGCATTGGCTAGTGATTTATTGGATAAGATTAAAAAGCGAATGATAACTTACTATGCGGATGTGGAAAAAACAAACAGACATCCCGCAAAGAATGCCTGTTATCGAGGAAAAATTAGGGTTGGCGTATTAGATGCCGCTGCCCATAGGCGCCTGCGCAGGCCGTTCCATGCTGATTGGCTCTGGATTGACCTCGACCGCGGCCGGCTCTTCGTACTGCATCAATTGGATGCCATTGCGGATTTCATCGAGAGTGAGGGTAAAACGCTGCTCAAGCTCGCTGAGTTGAACCAGCACATATTCGTCGGCTTCCTGCGTGATTTTCTGCGCTTCGATATTGGCTTGCTCGATCACGAATTCAGCGCGGACCTTTGCCTGTGTTACCATCTCTTGTTCGTCAATCAGATCTTCGCTGTGCTGCCTGGCTTGCTGGACGATGCGAGCGGCTTCTTCATTGGCTTCCGCCAGGACGCGGTCGCGCTGCTGGATGGTGCGCGCTGCCGTTTCGATCTCTTCCGGAATCGAAATCCGCATCTGATCGATTAACTCCAGAGCCCGCTCTTCATCCAACATCGTGTACTTTGTGCCAAATAGGTGACGGCCCTCGTCGATCAAGTCTTCCATCCGGTCTACCAAGTGTTGAATATCCATCGCCCCCTCCCCGTTAGAGACTGTATCAATGCTTGCAATTCTACTTACCATACTTCTTTCGTAACGCTTCCGAAATGATGGGCGGCGTCATCGAGCTAACATCGCCGCCGAGCTGCGCGATTTCGCGAATCGTGCTTGAGCTTATGTGCATGTATTGTTCATCCGACAAAATCATAATGGTTTCCAACTGCGGCGCCAGCTTCTTGTTTGCCATTCCCATGCGAAACTCAAATTCAAAATCACCGAATACTCGTAAGCCGCGAACTAAGGCTATTGCGCCTACCGACTCTGCATATTGTACTGTCAGAACGTTATATTTCGCCACTGAAATAGACGGGTATTTCTTAAAGACTTCGCGAGCCAATTCCACGCGTTCATCAACATCAAACAACAGCGCTTTTTTGTCGGGATTGGCGTAGATGCCAATGACAAGTTTCTCGAAGAAGCGCGAGGCGCGCACAGCGACATTGATATGCCCATAATGAATCGGGTCCAGTGATGCCGGGTAGAGCGCAATTCCTCGTCCTGACATAGTGTTTCTCCCACACTACCAGCGCATTGTAGTAGGACGGGGGAATTCGCGCCAACCGATACGCCAGCAGAATTGCCCAGAATTGCCCAGAGTTGCCAAATAAAGCAAACCAGCTTGCGAACCGAGACTCATGGCGACGCGCTTAGCTCAGTTCGCTGTCAGTTGGGTAGAGTTGGCGAATAAAGGCCCCCAGCAAATGATGCTCGGGCAGCTGAAGGTCGGGGTCTTCCTCGACCAAGGTCCGCGCTTCGTATTGCGCCTCTTTAATCAGCTCGGAATTGCCGGGGTCTACCATATTAAAGTCCAGATGGCCGCTCTGCCGCGTGCCTAGCAGTTCGCCCGCGCCTCGCAGTTGCCAATCTCTGTCGGCCAACTCGAAGCCGTCGTTGGATTCCTCCATGGCTGACAGTCTTTGCTCGGCGATGTTCAGCGCGTCCCGTTCCAATTCGCCGGCTTGGCAGGCGCGGATGCGGTCAATGTCTATGTCGGCGGAGCTATCCGGCAGTAAAAAGCAGTACGACTGATGTTCGCCCCGGCCGACTCGGCCGCGCAGCTGATGGAGCTGTGACAAACCGAAGCGATTGGCGCCGTCAATCACAATCACGCTCGCGTTTGGCACATCGACGCCGACTTCAGCCACGGAGGTCGTCACCATCACATCGTATTCGCCCGCCGCGAAGTCCGCCATCAGCGCGTCTTTCTCCGCCGCGCTCATCCGTCCATGCAAAAGGCATACGCGATATTGATAATAGACTTGACTCAATTGCTCATAGGCTTCGGTTGCCGATCCCGTGTCCAGCGATTCGGACTTTTCCACCAGGGGATGGACAAAAAACGCTTGCCGTCCCTGTTCCAATTGGCTGACCACAAAGCCATTCAGACGCTCGCGCGCAGCCGGATCGATGACCTTGGTCTCGATGTCGCGGCGGCCGGCCGGCTTGTCGGCGATGATGGATAGGTCGAGGTCGGCGTAATACGTCAGCGCCAGGCTGCGCGGCAAGGGCGTCGCCGTCATGATCAGCAGGTGCGGATTGCCGCCTTTGCCGCGCAGCAGCGACCGCTGAGCGACCCCAAAGCGCTGCTGCTCGTCGATGACGGCTAAAGCGAGGTCGTCGAACTCGACGCCTTTTTGGATCACGGCGTGGGTTCCCACGACAATGTCAACGGCGCCGTCGGCAATGTCGCGATAAACAGCCTCGCGCTCGTCCGCCGTCAGCGCGCCGGTCAAGAGGGCAATATTCGGTTTGTCGGGTCCGCTCATCCTGGCGAAAGTCGCGCTCAGCGAACGGTAATGCTGCTCGGCCAGGATGCCCGTCGGCGCCATCAAAGCCGACTGCTTGTGGTTCGAATAGGCGATCGCCATAGCTACGATGGCTACGGCGGTCTTGCCCGAGCCCACATCGCCCTGGATTAGCCGGTTCATCGGCGTCGAAAAGGACAGGTCTCGTTGAATCTCTTGTATGGCTTTTTTCTGTCCGTCGGTCAATTTGAAGGGGAATACCTCGGCCGCGAAACGCTTGAGGATTTCCGTTTCTTCTATCAGCGGCGTTCCAGGCGCAGACTGCCATTCGCGGCGCCTGGCCAGCAACGCCAACTGCAGCATAAGCAGATGATCAAATGCCAATCGCCGCCGCGCATGTCGCCGGTGGTCGTCGCCGTCGGGGAAATGCGCCTGCTTCAGCGCCCAGCCCAGATCCGCCAATTCGCCGCGCTCCAGCACCGAAGCTGGAATGGGATCCGGGATTTTCTTCTCCCAGTCGGCAGTCAGCACTTTCATCGTGCGGCGCAGCATGCGCGGGCGCAAACCCTTTGTCATGCGATATACCGGCACGATGCCAATCTTGCGCAAGTTGTCGAGATCCAGTTCTTCCCATTCCGGGCTGGCCATACTTTGGAACTCGCTTACCTTGCCACGCAGCAGCAGGTGCATGCCCCGCTTGATCTTCTGCGAAAGAAAGGGCTGGCTGAAGAAACGAACGGACATTCTTGCGGTGTCATCGGATACCCATACGACCAGATCCATGCGTCCGCTGGCGCTGACCGACGTGCCCGCGCGCTGAACGGTGGCGATGACATTGGCCGTCTGCCCAGCAGCCAGGTCCTTGATACAGGTCAGCCGGGTATAGTCGACGAAGTCGCGCGGAAAGTTGTAGAGCATGTCTCTGACCGTGTGGATATCCAGATTCCGCAGCAGCTCCGCGTAGGTATTGCCGATGCCCCTGATGTCCGTGGTCGGCGCTTCCAGCTCTTGATACAGCGCGAGTTGTTCTTCCAGGCTAAGCTGCGCGCGGGGCTGGCGCGGCGGGCGATTCAAGCTGGGCAAAGGCGGGATGTCCAGCTTGGGCTGGCTGGGCCCGCCGGTGAAATCTTCATCATACGAGGCGTTGTCGTAGGCGTGGAAGCTCCGCTTGTTGCCGCCACGCTGCTGACGCGCCGGCCGCCGATCCACACGCTCATGCGAAGAGCGGCCGCGCTTCTGCCGCGCAGGCCGGTCCTTCCGCGAGCCCAGTTTCTTCTCCCATTCGGCCAGGCGCTTCCGGTAGGCCGGCGGCGCTTTCTGCCGGTCCGTCACGCGATTCAGCAAATAGTTGATTTTGTCGATGCGCGCGTCTTCGCTGTCGATCTTGTCATAGGCAGTCAAGGAGTCGACGATTTCGTCAATCAGAATGTGATGCTTCGCGCGCCGCGCCTGCTCTCTCGCTTGAGGCTGCCAGTTATTGGCGTAGGCGCTCAAACCGCCCACGACCGCTGTATTCTTGCCGCCTTGATCGCGCTCCAGCTTGAGGATCTTGACCAGCGTTTCCAATGCAGATGGCATGGATCATAGCCTCCAGTTGCGGTTCAATGTCGCCACGCCAATGGAGCCGGGTCCAATATGCGTACCCATGGTCGGCGTCGTTTCGATGACCAGTGTATCAGATGGCGCGCTATCTTGTATGGATTCCAGGAAGCTCTCGGCGCCGGCGCGATTGGCGATGTGCAGCACAGCCAGCCGCTCGAGGGGCGCTTCCACCAGGGTCAGCTCTCTTAAGCGCTGCTCCGCGCGCGACCAGGTGCGCAAACGCCCGATCGACTCAATCTCGCCCCCGTGCACGCGGATGACCGGCTTGATTCGCAGCAGCCCGCCTACGCTGGCGACCAGCGAGTTTACGCGTCCGCTGCGCCGCAAGTACTCCATGGTGTCGATGATCGCGTAGACCTTGCAGTTTTCGCGAACGCTCTGGATGCGCTCAAGAATTGTATCCAGGTTGGCGCCTGCTTGCGCCAGTTCGGCAGCCGCCCAGACTTGCAGCCCGATGCCAAATGTCAGCTGCAGGCTGTCAACCAGCGTGATTTTGTCGCTGCCGACGGCTTCGGCGCCCAGGCGCATAGCATTTAGCGTGCCGCTCAGATTCTCGGGCACGTGAATCGAGACGATGTGCTCGGCGCCTTCGGCGAGAATGCGCCGGTAGAATTCCGCGGCGTCGCCGGGCGACGGGGCGGCCGTCGTCGGCTGCTGCGCCAATGTCGGCAAGTCACGGTAATACTGCTTCCGATCCAGCCCGACGCCATCATCGGCAATACTCCGCCCGCCGAAATTGATGTAAGTCGGGATGATGCTCACGCCGAGCGCGGCGGCCAGCTCAGCCGGCAGATCGCAAACGCTGTCGGCGGCTATGCGAATTCGACTAGAAGTCATCGTCCAGCTCGTCGCTCTCTTTCTCAAGCACGGCAACGCCAGTAGCTTGCGTGCCCAAGAACGAAGCCATAGTCGCGCTGTACATCGTGAAGGGAAAGTGCTGGCCCGGGAATTCGAGCGCCAGCCGGTCCTGCATGACACGCGTTTCCTCGCTGATCGGTTTCTTGTCCTGCAGCACGACCGCGTCTTCCAACTCGGTAAACTCCACCAAAAATTCGACCAGGCGCTCGATGACATCGCCGCGGTTGCGGATCTTTTCTATGACGATGATCTGGCCGTCTTCAAGGCTGACAATAGGCATGATTTCCAAATGGGCGCTCAGAATGGCGTGGGAAGGCTTTAGGAAACAATTGGCGCGCAGAAAGCTGACTTCCTCGATGCAATAGACTGAATAAATGCGGTTGACCGCCTGCCGCACCGTGTGGATCACCGCCTCGACCGTGTCCAGCTCCTGGGCGGCGCGGCCCGCGACCCGAATCAACATGCCTTGGCCGGCGCACAAACTCTGCGAATCGATCACCGCAATCTCGCAGCCGCTGTTGACCCGCTGTGCTGCCAGCCGCCCGTTCCCCCAGCTTTCGGACAGCTCCCGCGAGGGGTGAACCGAGATGACCGCATCACATATGTGGGCCAGGCGCGCATACAATTCGGCGTAATCCTGCTCCGATGGCGGGATGATCTTCGGCGGTTTTCCATGACGCGCCATCAAGTCAAAGGCCGCTTCCGTGCCCAGGTCGACGCCTTCCCTGTACTGTACGCCACCAATCTCGATGATGTTCGGCAGAATCGTCACCGGGTAATGCTCCACCAGTCGCTTGTTCGATAAGCGCGCGCCACTGTCAGTTACGATTTGGATTCTAGGCATCACTCGACGCTTACTATGAGCGGATACAGGGCTTGGCCGCCATAAACCGCCTCAAATTCCAGCTTGGGAAAGTCCGCCGTCAAAGCTTCAATAATCTCGTCAGCGGCCGCTTGAGACAAGCCGGCGCCGTAATACATGGTCGCTAGTTCTTTGTGGTCCGCGCCCGCCATTTTCAGCGCATCCCGCAGCGTGGTGTCGATATCCTCCGCGGCGACGCTAATCTGCCCGTCAATGATGGCCAGGCAGTCGTCCTCGTGGATGTCCAGTCCTTGCAGCCGCGCCGAGCGAGTGGCGCGCGTGATTTCAATGGATGTCGTCGCCAGGGCAGCCTGCCGCATTGCCGCGGCGATCGTATCCGCTGGCAGCTGGCCGTCGCTGGCGTCGCCGAAGGCGATCATCGCGCTGACGCCCTCCGCCATGGTGCGCGTGGGCAAGACCGTGACGCGCCGGCTGCCGCTCATGTCCGCCGATTGCCGCGCCGCCAATTCGATATTGCGATTATTTGGCAGTATGATGATCTCCTCGGCGCCAAGCTCGTTAATCGCGGCGATGAAATCTTGTGTTGCGGGATTCTTGCCCGCGCCGCCTTCGATGACAATGGCGCAATTCAAGTCCTGATAAAGGCCGCGCATGCCGTCGCCTTCGACGACTGCGATTACTGACAGCAACTCCTGCTTCGCTCCATGCGCCTGCTTGCCTGCTTGCCGCGCGACCGCGGCCGCCTGCAATTGCATGTTTTCCACCACAATGTCGTCGAGCGAGGCGCCGGCCTTCACCGCGTAGTCCAGGGGAATGGCCGGGTTCTCCACATGGATATGCACCTTGATCACACTATCATCGCCGACAACGATGACGGACCAGCCCAGCATCTCCAGGTCTTTGCGAACCGCGGCTGCGTCCAGTTGCGCGCCCAACATGAGAAACTGCACATCGTAGCCGTAGGCTTCTGTCGGCGTGCCCGCTGCGGCGGCGCTACCAATCGCGAGTGGCGCAGACAATGCCTCGTCTATAGGCCTACCACAAGTGTACTCGTGAATGCCCCTCAAGAAACAAAGCAGCCCCATGCCGCCGGCATCAACTACACCGGCATCCTTTAGAATCGGCAGATGATTCGGGGTATCTTCCAGCGAAGCCTGCGCGTAGGTCACCAGCGTAAGAAACATGTCGTCGATTGACTGCCCCTCATGCAGGCTCTCCGCCGCCTCGCGCGCCACGGTCAGCACAGTGCCCTCCACCGGCTGAGAGACGGCAGCGTAGGCGCGTTTTACCGCCGAATCAAAAGCCGCGACCAGTATAGGCGCGGAAAGGGTCTGCGCCTCTTCCAGTCCATCGGCAAAGCCGGCCAGCAGCTGCGACAGAATGGTGCCGCTGTTGCCGCGCGCGCCCATCAAAGCGCCGTGCGCAAAGCGTTCTGCCACTGCGCTCGCGCGGTATTCCGCCGATGATTCAAGCTCTGCCCATGCGCGGTTCAGCGTGTGAAACATATTGACGCCGGTATCTCCATCCGGCACGGGGAAGACGTTGAGCTCGTTGATGAGCTCGACATTTTCCGCCACACGCTTTACTCCGGCGCCCAGCAATTGCTTCAGCGCCTGCCCATCAATAGTTTTCTTCGTCATTAGATGCTTTCGTGGCGGCACGGCGTAATTCGGCGATGCCGGCCGCGATGCCGTCTTCGTGTTGGAATACGCAAGTGCCAGCAATCATTACCGATGCGCCGGCCGATATCGCGGCGCCGATCGTACGGCTGTTGATGCCGCCATCGACTTCGATGTCGATTTCGGTGCCGAGCTCGTTAATTTGCCTGCGCAAGCTGTGGATCTTCGCGAGCGTGCTGTTGATAAATTGCTGGCCGCCAAAGCCGGGGTTGACCGTCATCACGTTGATGAGTCGCGTCATGCCCAGGATCTCGCCGATGGCTGCCGCCGGCGTGTGTGGATTGAGCGCGACCCCAGCCCCGCAGCCGGCAGCGGCGATTTGCCCCAGCACTCGATGCAAATGGCGACAGGCTTCCACATGGACGCTGATGCTGCTTGCGCCGCTGTCGGCGAATTGCTGTACGAAGCGCTCTGGCTCCACAATCATCAGATGGACATCAAGGGGAATCGCAGCGACTTTGGCAACCGCCTCCACCACCAGGGGGCCCATGGTGATATTCGGCACAAAACGCCCGTCCATGATGTCGATATGAATCAGATCGGCGCCGGCGTCTTGCGCTTCTACGACTTGCTCGGCTAGACGACCGAAGTCCGCTGCCAAAATTGATGGCGCTATTTTGATTACATTGTCGCTCATGCAGCAATCTGAAATGTGAGTGGTTAACGATTATGATCTTACAGTCTATTGTCTACGATCGCAACAGCTTACTGCGACGGGGAAGCGCCTCAAAATGATTATGTGTCGTTCGTTGCGAAAAATTACAAAATGTAGGGCGACATTGTATGTCGCCCGTGAAATACGACCTTAAATTTGCGGGCGATTGACCCGCAGTGTCTACGCTCGGCACAGGGTCGCGTAGGGCGCGTAGACACAGCCCGCCGACACTGACCGTCAATCGCCCCTACATTTTCCAGATCGAAGTGACAATCGCCAACAAAAGGCATTACTCTCTGTGCTCTCTGTGTTCTCTATGGTTAAAATATTTTTTAGCGATTGCCCTGCTTGCCGCGACGGGGAAGCGACTCTAAAGCCTACCCTATTTATCACATCGCCATTCGCGTCAATCAGCGCCGTTTTCAGCTGACCACAGCCAGCCTCAATGTCGATGCCGCGCCGCACGCGCACAGTCGCGTTCACGCCGTATTGCCGCAGCGTCGCCAGGAAGCGCTTGAGATCGGGCGCGGGCGCCGGCCGGCCGGCAAAACCCCCGGTCGGGTTCAAGGGGATGACGTTGACGTGGCAGTGCAGGCCAGCCAGCAATCGACCCAATTGCTGCGCTTCCGCGATGGTATCGTTCTCCCCCGCGATGGCCGCCCACTCAAATGTAATGCGCCGTTTGGTTCGCTCGACATAATATCGGCAAGCATCGATAAGCTCCGCAATCGGCCAGCGGCGATTCACCGGCATCAGCGCCGAGCGCTGGCTGTCGTCCGATTTGTGCAGGCTAACCGCCAGCTTGACCTGCAAACTCTCATCGGCGAAGCGGCGAATCTGCGGGACCAGCCCAACCGTGCTGATGGTGATGTGGCGCGCGCCGATTCCCAGCCGGTCCATGAGCATGGCGACCGCTTCCAGCGAGGCGTCGTAATTGTGGAAGGGTTCGCCCATGCCCATAAAGACCACGTTGCTCAGGCGCTCGCCCCGCGCCGCCAGGTCACGGGCGAAGATCATCACTTGCTCGAAGATCTCGGCAGCGCTCAAGTGCCGGCCAAAGCCCATCTGTCCGGTGGCGCAGAAGACGCAGCCCAGCGCGCAGCCGGCCTGTGACGAAATGCAAGCCGTCTGTCGGCTATCGTCATAAGGCATCAGCACCGATTCGATCAGCTGGCCGTCAGGCAAACGGTAGAGGCGCTTTTCCGTGCCGTCTTGGCTCAGCTGCCGCGCCGCCATCGCCAGCTCGCCCAGCCGCGCCGACCGGCTCAGGTTCAGTATTGTCGCGCGCGGCAAATTGGTCATCGCCTCGAAGTTGTTGACCCGCTTGTTATAGACCCAGTCCCATATCTGCTTGGCGCGGAAAGGCTTCTCGCCGAGCGCCGCGACAAAGTCTGCCAATTCGGTTTCGTCAAGCGCATACAGATTGATCATCGCTTCAATTTCGCCTCGCATCCGCCCCGGAATTTGCATTCAAGCCAACGCCGTAAGCGCAAAGGGAATGGCATTATACCCGGCATGCGCAATGATGGCAGCGGTCGTGCTCACCCGCGCGCGCAGCATTCCAAATCCCAGGGAAACCACAAACAGAATCGCTGCCGCAGGCGTGAAGGCATATTGCGTATGCAAGGCCACGAACAGCAGTGACGATATGACCAGCCCGAATACTGGTTGCAGCGCGCCGCGAAACAAGATTTCTTCGCCGATGCCGACGCTCGCCGCCAGCAAGCCACCCAGTATCAGCGACGAACGCAAAGCCTCGTACAGCAAGCGCGCGCCGCTTACTTGCGACTCGAATGTACTTTGCGGGACAGAAGCCTGCCAGAAGGCCAACGCCAACGCTGCCATGAGATGAAGCGCAATCGCCGCCGCGATGCCCGTCAAGCAATCCACCGGCCGCAGCCAGCGCAATCCCAGCCGCTGCTTGACGGCTTCCCAGTCTCGGCGCGTCAGCCAGCCCACGCCAACTACAGCCAGCGCCAGAACCATTAGCGACCCGCCGAGCAACTGCGGCGCGGCGTCAGCGAAAGCCAAGGGCTGTGCCTCATTAGGATTGGCAGCTAGCCAGCTCAAGGCCGTCAGCGCGAAGATGATGACCAGCGTCGCCAGCCGGTGAACGCTGCTGCGCGGGTCGAAGGAGATATGCTCGAATTGCCCGGCGGACTTGACGACCCGCACGACATAATTCCAGGGTCTCTCCAGTCCAATAAGCGCAAACATCAGTAGCGCGGCGGCCAGCCCGACAATTGCCAGCGCCATGCTCAGCGACGCGCCATTTAGCAGACCGCTTACTGCCAAGGTCAGCAAGGCGAGCGGCAGCAAGGAAGTCAACGCGGGCAGAAGGCGAGTCCGACCACTGCGCGCCGACTCAATGTTGGCAACTGCCGTCAAAAGCAGAATATAAAGCAAGGCCAAGCCAGCCAAATTTGCCCGCCACTTATCCCGTATCAGGTCGCAGTGTAGAGGAGCGACATTCCCGCTGCAAGCGCCAGCAGGGCATTCGCATCAAAATATTTTCCCCACAGAGACACAGAGCGCACAGAGATTAATGACTAAAGTCACCGAGAAACTCAATCGAAAAATGCCATATTCTTTGTGTGCTTTGTGCCTTTGTGTCTTTGTGGTGAAATTGAATTTCAACCGAATTCGATACACTACCGCCAGCCGCTGCGGTTGACAGCTTAGCGGCGCTATGCTAGCATAACTGTCGCCACGTCGCGGCTCAATAGAGCGTTGGAGAGGTGGCCGAGTGGTTTAAGGCGATGGTCTTGAAAACCATTGTACGGTCCTCCGTACCGCAGGTTCGAATCCTGTCCTCTCCGCCTTAAACACCTTAACAGCTTCATAATGAATTGGAGAGGTGCCAGAGTGGTTGATTGGGGCCGCCTGCTAAGCGGTTGTACCTGTTAAGGGTACCGCAGGTTCGAATCCTGTCCTCTCCGCTCCCTTGTCATGCCCGGGCTGGTCCGCGTGTCGGATCAGTGTTTTTCCTCACGCTATTCCACTTATCACCGCGCTGGCGACAAAATAGGTCTTGCCGCTTGGTACCAGTATTTTGCGTATACGGAGCGAATGAATGAGTCAAAAGATACAAATTCAAGCGACCGTTGCACTATCCAAAGCCAAAGCCTGGGCGCTTTGGACCGAGCCCGAGCACATTACAAAATGGAACTTCGCCAGTGACGACTGGCGCTGCCCGCGGGCCGAGAACGACCTCCGCGCCGGCGGCCGACTCCTATATCGTATGGAAGCTGTAGACGGCAGCTTCGGCTTCGACTTTGAAGCGATTTACGACGAGGTGGTTCACGAGGCGAGAGTCGCTTATACCATGTCTGATGGACGACAAGCGGAAACCACATTTGCGAATCTGGGAGACGCGACGCGCGTCGCAACGACATTCGACGCCGAGCAAGAAAACCCAGCCGAGACGCAGCGCATGGGCTGGCAGGCGATTCTGGACAACTTCAAAAAATACGCCGAGTCACTCCGGTAGGCTGAATGCTCATCATAGGCTTAATGTCCGGTACTTCGGCTGACGGCGTCGATGTCGCCATCTGCGATATCCGCGGCGAGCCCGGCAACTTGACCGTCGACTTGCTGCATGGCGCGACCTACGAATACGAGCCGGCACTGCGCCAGCGCATTCTCGCCTGTTGCGACCCGGCCGAGAGCCGCGTCGATCAGATTGCGGCGCTGCACGTCGACCTCGCCGAAGTCTTCACGCAGCGCACGCTCGAAACGATTGAGCAGGCTGGCCTGGCGCCCGGCGAGATCGACCTCATCGGCTCGCACGGGCAGACGCTTTGGCACAATGTCTTGCCCAGCGGGCAGGTCAATGTGTCGCTGCAAATTGTGGAGCCGGCAGTCATCGCCGAGCGCACGGGCATCACCACCATCAGCAACTTCCGCGCGCGCGATATCGCCGCCGGCGGTCAAGGCGCGCCCTTGACCAGCACCGTCGACTGGCTGCTTCTGCGCCATCCGCGTCACTGGCGGGCGATCCAAAATATCGGCGGCATGGGCAACGTGACATTTTTGCCGCCGCTCGCGGATGACAGATCCCAGCCCATCGCCTTTGATACTGGTCCCGGCAACGCGCTGCTGGATATCGCCATGGCGCAACTCACCGGCGGCGTCCAGAATTTCGACCGCGACGGCCGGCTGGCGGGGCAGGGCCGGGTCAATGAGGAATGGTTGGAGGAATTGCTGGAGCATCCATATTATAAGCGCGACTATCCCAAGACCACCGGGCGCGAGACCTTTGGCACGGCTGCCGCGCTGGATTTGGTCGCCCAGGCGCAAGGGCGCGGCATATCCTCGTCCGAAATCATCGCCACCTTAACCGCGCTGACCGCCACCAATATCGCTGATGCCTACCAGCGATTTGCGCCCGCTCCTATTCAGGAGGTCATCCTGGGCGGCGGCGGACGCCACAATCCGGTCATGGTGGGATTGCTGCGGCAACTGCTGACGCCGGCGGCCGTCATGACGCATGAAGACATCGGCATGGACAGCGATTTCAAAGAAGCGCTGGTATTCGCCGTGCTGGCCTTTGAGACCTGGCACGGTCGTCCGGCTTCGCTGCCCGCCATGACCGGCGCAGGGCACGCATCAATCCTCGGCCAGATCACCCCGGGCGCCAACTACGCTGACTTGCTGCGGCGCCCCGACGTCTTCGCAGGCTAAACTCACCAGCCCTAACGCGGATCATGCTATGCTTGAGTAAGAAACGCAATTTGTATCCTGTTCGGGTAGTGTATCAAATTCGGTTGAAATTCAATTTCACCACAAAGACACAAAGGCACAAAGCACACAAAGAATATGGCATATTTCGATTGAGTTACTCGGTGCTCTCGAATTCTCGGTGTCCTCGATGGTAAAGTTTTTGTACAACCGAAAAGGATACATTTCCACTGTTCAAACGAGAGGCGGATGAAAAACCTCAGTAGCAGGATTTGTGTCACTCTGTTGCGTTGGTGGTCGATGCGAAACGATACCACGCGGGCGCTGCCGATTATCCTCTTGACCACCTTGCGCAGCTTTGGACGTTACAGTTCGCGGGGGGCGGCGGCGCTGGCATTTTTTGCGCTCTTTTCACTCTTCCCGCTGATGCTGCTGCTGGCGGTCCTGATCGGCGGTCTGCTGGAGCCGGCCGCGGCCCAAGAACAAATCGCCAACGGCTTGCGCGTGTTCTTGCCGGAAGATCAAACGACTGTTGACTTCGTTCAGGACATCCTGGTCCAATCACTGGAACAGTCGAATTCCTTCGGCATTGTCGCCATCATAACCATGGCCTGGTCGTCGCTCAGCCTCTTCTCCAACTTGACCGCTTCGCTGGACGAAATCTTCCGCGTGCCCAAGGGCCGCAATATCTGGAGGCTGCGCTTGCAAGCCATCGGCATCAGCCTGGCGCTGGTCGTGTTGGTGATCGCTTCCTTTATTACTGCTGGCGTACTGCGTCTGCTCTCCGTGCTGCTGCTGGATCAGCCCAGCCTTTGGCTCAGCATCGGCATTCGTTTCTTGCCCTTTGGTCTGGACGTGGTGATATTCGCCTTGCTATTCCGGTTTGTGCCGGCGCGCTACGTGCATTGGGACGCGGTGCTGCCGGCGGCGCTGCTGGGCGCGGTGGGCTGGGAACTGGCCAAGAGCGGCTTTGGCTATTATTTGACCAATCTGGGCGGATTCCAATTCGTCTACGGCGGCATCGCAACCGTCATCGTTTTTCTATTCTGGGCCTACTTGATCGCCGCGATCTTCCTCTTCAGCGCCGAGTTTTGCGCCCGACTGAACGACTGGTTTGTCAGCCGCGTGACGACTGAGACCGGGGCGCATCCCTCTGTCAGCATCTCAATTCGCGATGGGCAAATTCGTGTGCAACTGCCTGACCAGGTCGGCATGCCCCGCTTCAGCGACCGCGTCGCTGCGGAAACTCCCCCAGACGCCCGCGGGAACTAGCCGACGCTAGCCGACGCGCTTCAGCTTGCCGGCGCGCTTGGCGTAATTCTCCGCCGCCTTAAAGGCGCGCAGGCCGATGGGCAGCGCCACCAGGCCCAGCAAGAGCAGCGGCGCAATATATTGCAGCAGGTCGGCAAGTGGCGCCCCTTCAAGCACGGCGGCGCGCGTACCATCCAAAACATAGGTCACCGGCGAAAAACGCGCCAGCGACTCCATCCAATCCGGCAAGACGCTGATGGGATAATAGACGCCGGAGATCAGCAGAAACGACGCCTGCACCACTTCCGTCATCTGGGCGCCGCGCTCCGGATACAGCAGCGGCAGGATGCTGGCCACGATGCCGATAGCGATCAAGGACAAACTGCCAGCCAGCACTACCGCCGCCGCGCCCGCCAAGTTGGCCTGGGACAAATCCAGCTCAAAGAACAGCGCCATGGCGATGCCGATCAGCAGAGTCGTGATGAGGCTGTAAATCAGCGAATAGGCGGTTTGCCCCACCAGATGCACCCAGCGTTCCACCGGCGCCATCAGCGTGTACTCGATGGTGCCTTCCCAGCGCTCCCAGGCGATGACCTCGCTCGTCAGCATAAAAATGTTCGATAGGTAACGCCAAATCAGCGTGCCGATGATGAGGTACATCGTCAGAAATTTGACGTCAAAACTGGGCGTCTCGCCGGTCAGCTCTTCGGCGCCTTGGGCGATGAAGACCACGGACAAGCCACTGGTCAGCGAATAGAAGAACCACACCACTTCCCAGCCCCAATAGCGCCGCGTCAAATGCCAGTTGCGCGCCAAAAAGGCGTATGATTGCAGCGATTCCAAACGCATCGCGTTCAAGCCGCGCCGCAGTGTATTAAGCATGATTGTCCTCCAGCGTGGGATCTAGGCGATGTCGGCCGTCTCTGCATCAACGAGTTGTTCGCCAGTGAGGTGGATGAAGACATCTTCCAGCGTTGAAATCTGGCCATTAGCCGCGGAACTGCGCTTCAATTCTTCCGGCGTGCCGATTGCCGCAAGCTTGCCGTTGTGAATCACAGCCACGCGGTCGCAGAGCGCATCGGCTTCTTCCATGTCGTGTGTTGTGATCATAATCGTCGCATCGTGCGAATCGCGCAGCTCCTCGATGAATTCGCGCACATCGCGTTTCGAGCGCGGGTCCAGCCCGGTCGTCGGCTCGTCCAGCAGCAGCAAAATAGGCGAAGTGAGAAACGCGCGGGCAACCGCCACTTTCTGTTGCATGCCGCGGCTCATCTCTTCCATCGGCTCGTTGAATGACGAACGCTTCAGCCCCAGCCGCCCCATGATTTCATAGGCTTTGACGGTGGCCTCCGGCGCCGTCACGCCATACAGACGCGCGCCATAAAGCAGATTCTCCATCGGGCTGAGCTTCTTAAAGAACGCGGCATCCACCGAAACGCGGCTGATCAACTGTTTGACGCCCATTTCATCTTCCGCCAGATCAATGCCGAAGACTTTGGCGCTGCCCCGGTCCGGCCGCAGCAGCGTCGATATCAGCCGCACGAGCGTTGATTTGCCCGACCCGTTCGGACCCAGGATGCCAAATATCTCGCCGCGCTCGACCGAGAAGCTGACATGGTCGACCGCGGCAATCGGCGCTTTGCCGCCCTTGCTCGCTTTGGGCAAATGACCCGGCTCGGGCAGGTCCGCGCAGGCGCCCAGCAAGCGCTTCCACAGCGGCGGCTGCGGCAAGTGGAAATACTTGGTGATGGAGTCGACGACAAGCGCCCGCCGCAGATCTAGCGGCTTTCTGGCCCGCATGGGCTGCTCCCAATTTGCTGGGTTAAGAACGTGACAGAATTGTTCGAGAATCCGTATTGTAGACAGCATCGCCAGCAGCGTACAGGTACAAGGCTGCGCGCGCGACGCAGCGATTGGACGGCGCGCAAAACTCGGTCAGCTTGCTGTGGCCGGTTCGCCCGGCAGACGAAAATACTGATAAATCGGACCAGCCCGATGCCTGTGACGATCCTCTGTGCCCTCTGTGCCTCTGTGGTGAATAGTTTTCTGATGCGATTGCCTGGGCTTCTCGCCAATCTACATGGAAAATTGTCTGCTTCTGCGCTACACTTGCGCCATATTTGCTGGCGAACCGGAAACGATGCATGGACGACACCACCGTGCTGGACGGTTATCCTTTCGAACTGGAAAACTTTGACCCCGCTGTCGACCAGATTACGTCAGAGGTGGTCCAATCGGATCTGCATCCCGCTGATCGTTCCATCGCTCGGCGAGCCAGCCTCCAGATACTCTACGAATTGGATACCACCGAGCATCCACTGGCGGCTACGCTGGAGGCGCACATGAGCGAGCGCCCCGAGGCCTATGCCGTGCGGCAAATCATTCGCCGTTTTGTGGCCGGCGTGACGCGGCGGCGCGGCGAGATTGACGCCATCTTGCAAGCCTACGCGCCGGACTGGCCCATTGACCAGGTCGCGGTTGTCGATCGCAACATCCTGCGCCTGGCGGTTTACGAATACTTGATGCAGACGCGCAAGACGCCCGTACCGGTGATCGTCAATGAAGCCGTCCATCTGGCGCAGCTCTTTGGCGCGGAGCACTCGCACAGTTTTGTGCATGGCGTGCTTGGCGCCATCACCAACGAGCTGGAACCAGAAGCGAAGCTAGCGGCCGCGGAAGGCGATGTTTTATGAATATCCTCGGCGTCGGCGCTGCCGAACTCATCGCGGTCTTGCTCATCATGCTGGTATTCGCCGGGCCCAAGCGCATGATCCACTGGTCACACATCTTGGGCCAGCATGTGGCCAAGTTCCGCAAGATCTGGTCGGAGACGGTGGACCTGGTGCAGAAAGAATTTGACGAAGCCGGCGTCGATATCAAGTTGCCCAAAGAGCCGCCGACGCGCAAAAGCTTGAATCGCAGCGTGTCCGAGGCCGTCAAGCCAATGACCCAGCCCATGCAAGACTCGCTGAATGAGGTCAAGAAAGACCTGGACACGGTCAAAGAAGTCAGCGATTCACTGAACAACAAAACAACCAAGTCCAGCCCCGGCGCGAAAAAATTACCCGCCAAAGCCTCCAAAGCCGTCAATACGCCAAAACCGGCCGCGGCGAAAGCCAAAGCGCGCAAGCCTGAACCGGCGCTGTCGCCCAAGCTGGGCTCTTGGAGCGGCGCGCCTCTTGCTAACGGAAGTGGCAGCAACGTGGACCTGGGCGCCTGGTCCAAAGCGGCCCGCGGCGAAGGGGACTAGGCATGGCGGACAGTGCCATTCAGGAGGCGGTCGAAGACGGCCACGAACTCCGCATGGGGTTCTTCGAGCATCTCGACGAGTTGCGTTATCGCTTGACCCGCGCCGTCCTGTCCTTGGTCCTTGGCACCACTGTCGGCATCTTCTTCGCCGATCGCGTGCTGATGCTGCTGCAAGAACCTTACTGCCGCATCCCGTCCGTCAGCGACTGCCAGTTGGTCATCCTGAACCCCACCGGCAATATCATCATCTACTTCAAAGTCGCCCTCATGGTCGGCGGCATCTTGTCCATTCCGATGGTGACCTACCAACTGCTGATGTTCATTCTGCCGGGCCTGACGCGCAAAGAGAAACGCTACGTTTTTTTGTCCCTTCCCGCCACCACGCTGCTGTTCTGCGTCGGCGTCTTCTTCGCCTGGCGCATTTTGATGCCGCCGGCGCTGGGCTTCCTCAACGAATTTCAGGCGCAGATATTCCAGCCGGAATGGACCGCCGACGGCTACATCAGCTTTGTGACGTCGCTGCTGTTCTGGATGGGCGTCGCTTTCCAGACGCCGCTGGTATTCTTCCTCATCTCCCTGCTGGGCTTGGTCAGCGCTGGCACGCTTATCCGGCAATGGCGCGTCGCCATCGTCGGCGCCGCCATCGCCGCTGCCTTGATAACCCCCACCATCGACCCGGTCAATATGTTCCTGGTCATGGCGCCCCTGCTGGCGCTCTATTCGCTGAGCATCGTGCTGGTTTTCTTCGGGCGCAAGCTTTCCGGCATCGACCGCAAAGACTGAGTTCTCGCTAACGACAGGTTTGCGACTGTGATACAATACCGCCGTTTTGCGCTTTGACGGCTGCTTGATAAGTCCTGGTACGGAGTAATCGATGACTATCGAGAAAACGCGTTTGATTGAGCCCTACGGCGGCGAGCTGGTGAATCTGCTCGTCCCGCGTGATGAACTGGTCGAAAAAACGGCTTACGCCAACTCCTTGCCCTATGTGCAGGTCAGCGCGCGCGTTGAATGCGACCTGGAGCTGCTGACGGTCGGCGCCTTTTCGCCCCTGCGCGGCTTTATGAATCAAGCGGACTTCCAAAGCGTGCTGGACACGATGCGCCTGGCTGACGGTACACTATTCCCCATGCCCATCACCCTGCCCATCGAGCTGCCGGCCAAAGCCGAATTGGGGGGCGATATCGCCCTGCGCGACAGCAAAAACAATATCCTCGCCATTCAGACTGTCGAGGAAATCTACGATTGGGATTTGGAGGAGACAGCGACCAAAGTCTTCGGAAAATTCGACGCGCGCCATCCCATCATCGCCGAGATGCACCGCTGGGGCAAAGTCAATGTCGCCGGTCGCCTGCAAGTCTTGCAGCTGCCGCCTCATCCCGATTTCGCGGAGCTGCGCCGTACCCCGTCCGAGACCCGCGCCGTCCTGGAGACTTACGGGCATGCCAATGTCGTCGCCTTCCAAACGCGCAATCCGTTGCACCGCGTGCACGAAGCCCTGACCAAACGCGCCGCCGCGGATGTCGATGGCGTGCTGCTCTTGCATCCGGTGGTGGGCATGACGCAGCCGGGCGATGTCGACCATTACACACGGGTGCGCGTCTACAAGACCTTGATCGACAACTATTACGAAGATGACCGCAGCCTGCTCTCGCTGCTGCCGCTGGCCATGCGCATGGGCGGACCGCGCGAAGCCGTCTGGCACGCTATCATTCGCCGCAATTATGGCGCCAACTTTCTCATCGTCGGCCGCGATCATGCCGGACCCGGCTTGGATTCCCAAGGCGAGCCCTTCTATGGTCCCTATGACGCGCAAGACCTGGTTATGCGCCACGCCGATGAGCTCGGCGTACAGCCCCTGCCTTTCACCGAAATGGTCTATCTGGAAGACGAAGACCGCTACGAAGAAAGCTCGAAGTTGCCAGCCGACGCCAAAGTGCGCAAGATTTCCGGCACGCAAGTCCGCCAAGATTACCTGGGCAAAGGCGTGCCCTTGCCGCCCTGGTTTTCGCGGCCGGAAGTGGCGCGGATCCTCGCCGAAACGTACCCCCCGCGCCATCGCCGCGGCGCCTGTCTGTGGTTCACTGGCTTGAGCGGCTCGGGCAAATCGACCACGGCGGAGCATATCGTCAACTTGCTAATGGAGAAGGGACGTAACGTCACCGTGCTCGATGGCGATGTCGTGCGCACGCATCTTTCCAAGGGACTGGGTTTCAGCAAGCAAGACCGCGACACCAACATCCGGCGCATCGGTTATGTCGCCAGCCAGATCGCGCGACACGGCGGCATGGTAATCTGCGCCGCCATCAGCCCTTACCGCGCCACCCGCCACGATGTGCGCAATATGATTGGCGCCGGCTTCATTGAAATCCACATGGCGACGCCGCTGGAATACGTCGAAAAGAACGATGTCAAAGGCTTGTACGCCAAAGCGCGCCGCGGCGAAATTAAGGGCTTCACAGGCATTGATGATCCCTACGAGATGCCGCTGAATCCGGACATCACCCTGACAGCCGAGGGCACAACGCCCGAGGATAATGCCCAAGTGGTTGTCGATCGCCTGGTCGAGCTGGGGTTCGTGCTGAACGGCTAGCTCACAGGGACAGTTTGCCGGCGAACAACCAGCGGCGGAATACCGCTTTTTCCACTTCCACAAATAGCAGGACGAACAGCCCGGCGATGATGCTGACGGCCAAATGCGTCATGTCCAGCGCGCGGGTGTCAAACAGTTCCTGGAAGAGAGGCATATACACCACGATAAGCTGCAGCGCGAAAGTGGACAGCACCGCCCAGAACAGCAGCTTGTTTCCCTTGAAGCCCGCTTGCCAGAAGGTCGTTTGGTCGCCGGCGTGGATGGCCATCACCTGGAACATCTGCGTGAAAGCCAGCACAGTGAAAGCGATGGTGCGAGGGATGCGCTCGGCTTGATTGAGCAGATGCGGGCCCGGCGCCCCGTCGGCTTCATCGTGCGCTTCCAGGAAGTCCGCGCCAGTTGCCGCTTCGGCGTCCAGGAAGACCACGCGCTCATCAGCCGTCCAGCCATCCCAGGCATCCGGAACCGCATCCTCGCCGGCCAGATCGACAACCGCCGCCCGCTCCAGCCCTTCCAGGCCCAAGGACGGGCTGGACGCGTCCAGGCCGATGGTCGTATAGCCCCAGGCGTAGCTGATGAGCGTGAGGATCGCGATCAGAACGCCGACGATGGCGATGTGCAACCCCGTGCCTTGCGCGAAGATGCTCTCATTGCTGGGGCGCGGTCGCCGCTGCATGACGCCTTCTTCAGCCGGCTCGAAGCCCAGGGCGATAGCCGGCAAGCCGTCCGTCACCAAGTTGATCCATAGAATCTGGATCGCCAGCAGCGGAATGGGCAAGTTTATCAAGAGCGCCACGAACATCACCAAGATTTCGCCGACATTCGAGCTCAGCATGTACTTGATGAATTTCTTGATGTTGTCGTATATGGCGCGGCCTTCTTCTATCGCCGCCACGATTGAGCGGAAGTTGTCATCGGTCAAAATCATCTCCGAGGCGCCTTTGCTTACGTCCGCGCCAGTGATGCCCATAGCCACGCCGATATCCGCTTGTTTCAGCGCCGGCGCGTCGTTGACGCCATCGCCCGTCATCGCCACGATGTTGTTCTGCCCCTGCAATAGCTGCACCAGCCGCAGCTTGTGAGCCGGCGAGACGCGCGCGAAGCAGGAAGTCCGCTCGAATGCCGCTTCAAGCTCGGCGTCCGTCATGTCTTCCAGCGCGGTACCCGTTATCGCCTTCTGCTCGGCGTCGATAATGCCCAGGTCCCGCGCGATAGCTTCAGCGGTCAAGGCGTGATCGCCGGTAATCATGATGGTGCGGATGCCGGCTTCCCGCGCGCGCCGCACCGCCAGCTTGGCCTCTGGCCGCGCCGGATCCAAAATGCCGATCAAGCCGATCAACTCCAGGTCGCGCTCAATCTCAGGCCTGATCTCAGTCGGCAGCTCATCCAGCGGGCGCCAGGCGATGCCAAGCACACGCAAGCCGTCGTTGGCCAATTCGTCGACCCGCTGCTGCCAAAGTCTGCGGTCGCTGTCGCTGAGGTCAAGCGCTTCGTCGGGCGTCCGCTCGCTCTCCGACCATTCGATTAGCCTGTCGGGCGCGCCTTTGGTGATGACGACATATTTAGCGTCGGGAAATAGCCGCTGCGCCGCCTCGCCGCGGACCTCATGCACCGTTGTCATGGCTTTGCGTTCGCTGCTGAAGGGCAGTTCCGCCACCCGCGGCAAGTCCAGCTCCAACTGCTCGCGCGTGAAGCCGATCTTCTGCGCCGCCACCAGCAGGGCTGCCTCGGTGCTGTCGCCGACCACCTTGACCTGATCGCTGGCGGCCTGCGTCTCCAGATAGACATTGGTCGACAAAGCCATCGCCTTGAGCATGCGCTGGGCTGCTTCGTCCTTTTTGACATTGACCGGTATTCCCCGATTGGCGGGGTCCTGCGTGCCCAGGGAAACCAAGTTGCCCTCGGCCACATAGCCGGCGCCTTCCACGCGGATATCGTCGTGGCGCGGCAGCACCAGGTAGGTAGCGGTCATCTCGTTCTTGGTCAGGGTGCCGGTCTTGTCCGAGCAAATCACGTTGACCGAGCCGAGCGTTTCGACCGCGGGCAAGCGGCGAATCAAGACGCTGCGCTTCACCATGCGGTTGGCGCCCAGCGACAAGCCGATGGTCACCAGCGCCGGCAACCCTTCAGGCACGGCCGCCACCGCCAAGCTGATAGCGATGAGGAACATCTGCTCGGCCGGGATGCCCTGAATCAGGAAGCCGACGAAGAAGACTATCGCCACCACAATCAGAGCCGCCGTCGCCAGGATATGCCCCAGGTGATTTAAGCGGCGCTGCAAGGGCGTCGTGCCTGCTTCGACTTGCAGCAGCATGGTGGCGATATTGCCGATTTCGGTTTGCAGACCGGTTTGGGTCACGACCATTTCGCCGCGCCCGTAATTGACCGCTGTGCCCATGTACGCCATATTCGCCCGGTCGCCGATGGGGACAGCGCCTTCGTTTGTGATTGCGCCTGTGACTTTTTCCACTGGCGCCGATTCGCCGGTGAGCGCCGCTTCTTCAATCTGCAAGTTGATTGACTCGATCAGCCGCCCGTCCGCCGGAATGCGATCGCCCTCGCCGATCAAGACGATGTCGCCGGGCGTCAGCTCCTCCGCGCTTATTTCATGGATTTGCCCGCCACGGCGCACGCGCACCTGCGGCACCTGCAAGCGGCTGAGCGCGGCCAAAGCTTGCTCAGCCTGGTATTCCTGGTAGATGCCCAGCAGGGCATTCAGCGCGACGATGGCGAGAATCACAATGACATCAGTGGCTTCGCCCAGCAGGGCGGATATGAAGGCGGCGACAATCAGCACGATGACCATGACATCGGTGAATTGAGCCATGACCAGCTTGAACCAGTTGACGCCGTCGTCGCTGGGCAAGACATTTTTGCCGTGCTCGCTCTGACGCTGGAGGGCTTCAGCGTCGCTCAAACCCAACGCGCTGTCAACTTCCAATGCCGCCAGCACCTGAAGCGTACCTTGCCGGAAGGGTTCCGCCATCATGGTGGCTTCCTTATGCGTCGCTGCCCGCCGGTGAGATTATCAGGAGCGATCCGCTGAAACGCAGGAAAGGGATTGTACCGCAAAACGGCTTGAGGCGAAGTTGATTGCAGCGCTGGGAGTGGTGAATTGCGCCGACTATTCAGATACACCTGGCGAAAAACGATCCTCTGTGAGCACAGTAAATGCGAGTAAGTCATGCGAAAATTTGAGCCATGTAGGGGCGACCAACCTGGTCGCCCGCTGCCGCTCGCTCGGCTAAGGCGACTACTCGACATCTTTGCCACCGAGTACACCGAGTTAAATTGAGTACACAGAGGAAAGGCATCATTCTTCGTCCACAGACAGAATCGGTGAACCTGTGGATCCTCCTTTACTCGACCAACCGCCCAATTTCCCGGAATCTCTCTGTGCACTCAGCTTTTCTCTGTGCCCTCGGTGGCAAAAGTGTCGTGAATCCCTAAAAGCGCGGCACTCACCTACAACCGTATCGTCATCGGAAATTAGTATCGGACAAGCCTTGTAGGGGCGACCAACCTGGTCGCCCGCTGCCGCTGCGATTTGTGTTTTCGGGCTGTCGCCCCTACATATTGTTGCTAAAGCGAATTTGTATTACTTACCTGGTTCTACTTCAGCGTCTCTGTGCTAGAAATCCTGTGGGGAGTCCGCTAACAGAACCGCGCCTGCTTTGATATTCCAACCCCCTCGCCATGCTCGAAGCGAATGGCAGGCGGCATTGGCTATTGTCATTGATTCCATTTCTGTCTAGTATCCTTGCCCATAAGCCAGGTCTACCAGCGCGGTCCCGCCCCATGAAAACGATTGATCTCAGAAGCGATACGGTTTCTCATCCCACGCCGGCCATGCGCGAAGCCATGGCCAACGCGGCAGTCGGCGATGACGTCTATCATGACGACCCAACGGTGAATCAGCTCGAGGCTGATGCCGCGGAATTGCTGGGCAAAGAAGCCGCGGTCTTTGTCACCAGCGGCACCCAGGGCAACCTCTGCGCGCTGCTGGCGCACTGTAATCGCGGCGAATCCATCATCATCGGCGACAGCTCGCATATTTTCCGCTACGAGCAGGGCGGCATGGCACAGCTGGGTGGCATCCTGCCGCATACCGTCCCGGTGCAAGCCGATGGCACGCTGCGGCTCAGTGATCTGGAAAGCGCCATCAACCCTGACGACGAGCATAAGCCAGTAACGCGCCTGGTCGCCCTTGAGAACACGCACAATATGGCCGGGGGCATGCCCTTGTCCGTCGAATACACCGATGTCGTGGCCGATTTCACGCGGCGCAACAGGTTGATCTTTCATATCGACGGCGCGCGCATTTTTAACGCGGCGGCGGCCTTCGGCGTGGATGCCAAAGCGCTGGCCGCTGGCGCCGATTCGGTCACCTTCTGCTTGTCGAAGGGGCTCTGCGCGCCGGCCGGCTCGGTCTTGGTCGGCAGCCGCGATTTCATTCGCCGAGCGCGACGCGCGCGCAAAGTCCTGGGCGGCAGCATGCGTCAGGTTGGTATCCTGGCGGCCGCGGGCTTGGTCGCGCTTCATACCATGCGCGATCGCCTCAGCGAAGATCACGACAACGCGCAACTGCTGGCGGAGGGTCTGAGCGAGCTGCCAGGCATTTGCATCGAAGGCCAGAATACCAACTTCGTCTTTTTCTCACTCTCCGATGACGCGGGCATCACGCTGGACGAATTTGTTGACGCATTGCGCCGCGACTATAATATTCTTATGTCGCCCTATAGCGGGGAACGCGGCTTGATTCGCCTGCGCACGCATTACTGGATAGACCGCTCGGCCATCGACAAGGTAATTGTGGCGGTGAGCGCCCTCGTATCATGATGCCGGAAGCGCCATTCGATCCCTTGAATGATGCCCAGGATCGTTCATCTCACAGGCTTGGTTCGCCCGGCCCGATCGAAGCGGCTGCCGATGCCGATGCTGCTGAGGAAAGGGAAGAGCGAACAGCAATCGCCCGGCGGACCACCTCCCGCGGCGCCGGAGACCCCCTATTCGGTTTTATAATCGCAACCGCGCTAAGCGTCGGGTTGACGCCGCTGCTGCCCGATAGCGTCGAGTTGCGTTATACCTTGGCTTGGGGCGCGCTGGCTGGCGTCAGCATACTGTCCTGGCTGCTCGGCAATATGGAGCGCATTGGTCAGGAACGGCCGGAAAACCTGGGCTGGGGCATCTTGTACGCCGTAATGCTGGGCATTCCCTTTCTAGTATTCCTAAGCCGGATCATCCTGGCGCCGGCGGCCGATCGCCTGTTTCCTGGCATGTCGTCCGGCAGCCTACTCGCCTTTCTTGTATTTGTCATGCCCATCGCGGAAACGCTGTTTTTCCGTGGCTTGCTGCAGGATCAGCTGGCTTTCTGGCTGGTGGGCCTGCTCGCCACCGTGTGGAATATCGTACTCTTCTTTCCGGTGATGTGGGGGGAGGTTACCGAGCTGCCCGCTGTTACAGCCATTATCGTAATCCTGCTGCTGATGATGAACCTGCTCTACGTCTACGTGCGCAAACGCAACGGCTTGGCCGCGGCCTGGATCTGCCAGATCGTCGCCAATTTGATCATCCTTTATGTCCCCTTCCTGCAATAGTCTGGTAGCCGACTGGCCAAAGCGAAACCGCGACTGACTCGTCGCGGCTGTGGTAGTCGTTTTTTTCGAACGTTGGTTGAGTGGCTACTCAGCCAGGTGCTCCAGCGGGTCCGGCTTGGGCATCGGTTTGAACAGCCCGGCGGCAAAGATGAAGGCCGCCCCGGCCACGAAGCCGCCGATATGCGCCCAGTGCGCCACATCCGTTTCTACGCCTATCCAGCCGATATGCTGCAAGACATCCATCAGCAGCCAATAGCCCAAGAAAACAACCGCCGGCAGCTTAATCGTCCAGACAAAGGGCCGAAAGAAACCCAGCATGGTGCGTACTTTGGCCTGGGGCTTTAGCACCAGGAAGCCGCCCATCACGCCGGCGATCGCGCCGCTGGCGCCGATGACCACGCCTGTATCCGTCACCGTGCAAACGGTATTGCCGAAGGCGACATGCGCCAAGGTGGCCACAATGCCGAAGCCCAAATAGGCGAGTACAAATTTTACGCTGCCCAGGAAGCGCTCCACTAAGCCGCCAAACAAGAAGAGAAACCACATATTGGCCAGGACATGCGCCGCGCTGGCATGCAAAAACAAACTGCGGAAACTGTCCAGCCCGGTTGTGGCTAGCGACTGCTCCCCAATTTTGCAGACTTCCAAGCCGTAATTCTGCAGCGCGGCTTTAAGGAAGCCGTCGCCCCTGGCGTCCACCGAAAGCTCCCATAGAAACACCAGCAAGTTGATCGCGATGAGGACGATTGCCGCCTTGGGAATCGTCTTGTCCCGCCCGACCACGGTTATAGGAAACATAAGGACATCCTCGCTTGCCTTGTCAACTATAACGTTATCATAGGCATTTCGTTTCGCGCAAGTCTGCCATGCTTGGGTAGTGTATCGAATTCGGTTGAAATTAAATTTCACCACAAAGACACAAAGGCACAAAGCACACAAAGAATATGGCATATCTCGATTAAGTTTCTCGGTGCTCTCGCATTTCTCGCCGGGCAATCGCAGCAATATCCATAAATTCCGAATTTATTATCAAACTAACAAATTGTAGGGGCGAGCCTTGGCTCGCCCATGAATTCTGGCAGAAAATCACCTTTTCATTGCGTCCTTTATTGGCATATTTTCGGATATATCTCGGAGTTCTTGGCACCTTAGTGTTGAAATAATTTGATGCGATTGCCCTAGCATTTCTCGGTGTCCTCGATGGTATAGTATCTGTATCAACCGAAAAGGATACATTTCCCATGCTTGCGCCCAGGGCAATCGCATAAAATTGTATTCACCACAGTGGCACAGAAGTAGAACCTGGTAAGTAATGCAAATTTTGCCAAAGTTACGATCTGTAGGGGCGACAGCCCGAAACCACGAGTCATAGCGGAAGCGGGCGACCAGATTGGTCGCCCCTACACGGCGCGCTTCTTCACATGACTTTCTTGGAATTACTGAGAGTACAGAGATTAAGTTTGTTCAGGACAGAACTCCGCTAGAAGCGACCTACAAATGGGTTAAATTCTTATCACAGGGTTCAAAATTGAAGCGCAATTTCACAATATCTACAATTGTGAGACTTTTCTCTGTGTCTCTGTGTTCTCTGTGGTTAAAATATTTTGATGCGATTGGCCTGCCCGCGTCCTAGATCCGCGGTATGCGCGGCGGAGCGATGAAGAATGACAAAAGAAAGATCACAGCCAGCCCGGTGATGAAGCCGCCCACATGCCCCCAGTGCACGTTGATGCGCGGCGCCACCGACCCGACCTGATAAAAGAATTGCATGAAGAACCAATAGACCAGATAGACCCAAGCCGGCACATTGACATCGTAGCCGAATACCTTGAGCACGATGAGTTTTGATTTGATGCGGGCGGTGGGGAATAAGAACAGGAAGGCGCCGATGATGCCGGATATCGCGCCGCTTGCACCGACCATATACAGCGCGTCGCCGCATTGCCCGCCGTCCAGCAGCAGATGCCCCAAGTGCCCGCCGAAGCCGACTATCAGGTAGAAAGCCAGGAAGCGCAAATGGCCCAGGTGCTCTTCAATCCGCGAGCCGAAGACGTAAAAGATGATGATGTTCGAGGTCAAATGCACAAAACTCATGTGTAAGAAGATGCTGCGCGTACCGTCCAGCAGCGTCTGCGCCAATGGCTGCGTGCGCGCGGCGCAGATGTTCAGCGCATAATTGCGGTAGACCTCGTCGATCGCTAATCCGCCTAGAAAGGCGTAGGTTACTACATAAACGAAAGCCAATACATTGGCGACCGTCACAAAAAAAGCGACATAAGGGCGATAGTTTGATGTGCCGACTATTTTGTAGGGAATCATTCCGCCAGCCCGCTTCCAGCCTCGAAGTCAGGTTAGCATATTTGGCGGGCGCTTGGCAAACCAGACTGCCAAAACAGGCGCCCGACGATGAGCCGGGCGAGCATCCGTAATCCGGTGAATGGAATTATCGCTGCGAGATGGGGGCCCACTTCAATCCGCGCGGTCCCACGTAATTTGCCTTAGGGCGAATCAGCCGCCCGCCCATCTGGTCGATGACGTGCGCCGACCAACCGGCGATGCGCGCCATCGCGAATAAGGGCGTGAACATATCAATGTCCAGATCGAGCGTGTACAAGACGATCGCGCTGAAATAGTCCACGTTCGGGTAGAGATTGCGCTGCACAAAATAGTCATCGGCGCGGGCTGTATCCGCCAGCTTCACCGCGATATCGTACCACTTGCGCTTGCCCGAGCTATCAGCCAACGCTTCCGCATGACGCCTGAGGATGCCCGCCCGCGGATCATTGGCTTTGTAGACGCGGTGGCCAATGCCCATGATGCGCCGCTTGCCCGTCTTGACATTCATCTCGAACCAGGGCGCGACATTCTCGACTTCGCCGATTTCGACAAACATCTTCATCGCTTCCGAATTGGCGCCGCCATGCGATGGACCCTTGAGCGCGCCGATACCGGCGACGATAGCGCTATGCAAGTCGGAGCCGGTGGCTGTCACCACCCGCGCGGCGAAAGTGCTGGCATTCATGCCGTGCTCAGCCAGCAGAACCAGGTAGACATTCAGCGCGGCGCAAGCGGTTGGGTCCGGCTCTGCGCCCGTCGTCATGTACAGGAAATTCTCGGCGACGCTGAGGTCCGCGCGCGGGCAAACCGGTTCCAGCCCTTTGGCAATGCGCATCCAGGCGGCGCAAATCGTGGTGATTTGCCCGGTCAGGCGGAAGGACTTGGCCTGCGCTACATCTTTGTCGGTCAAGTTCTCCGCGTCCGGCTCAAAAGCCGAGAGCATCGAAACCGCCGTACGCAATGCCGCCATCGCCGCTGTGCCCTTGGGCAGAGACTTCAGCATCTGAATGACGGCGTCCGGGATCGCGGCGTTCCGCGCCACCGTGGCCCGCAAGTCTTCGTACTCGGCTTGGTTGGGCAGGCGGGAGTTATAGAGCAAAAACAGTATTTCTTCAAATGAGGCGTTTTCGGCGAGGTCTTCAATCTCGTAGCCGCAATAAATCAGTTCTCCGATGCTGCCGTCAATATAACTGGTCGTGATATCGGCAACGACGGCGCCCTCGAGCCCACCCCTGTCAGCCATATACCTCGTCTCCTTTGCTTTGCGCGAGCCCAAGCGCGCCCGGGCGTCACGACCCAATCGCGCGCAGTCCGTAAAATAATGCGCGCCAGTATAGCACTCGGCTTGACTTGCTTCAATATAGATAAATGGCCATACAGACGCAGTTGATACAGCAGAAGCGCGTATGCGAAAAACGCCGTTGCAGCGCGCGCGAGCTTGTGATAATCTGCAGGGCATGTTAATAGACGCTCAAAAACTAAACTGGGGTGGCTGTTGTTGTCCCTGTCGCGATGATGAGGCGTATGGCCGCGTCGGGATTGAGGCTGTCTGAAGCTGAGGCTGAACTAGCGAAGCGGAAACGGACAGGAGCCAGCCCAAGCGGTTGGCTCTTTTGTTTGAGCTCTATTGTTTGCGAAGGAAGGCGGTGGGCTGCCATGCTGGTCAATATCAGTGGCGAGTTGCAGCAGCGCATATTCGAACAGATGGAAGCGACTTATCCCAACGAGGGCGGCGGGTTTCTCATGGGGGAGGCGGCGCCAAACGCGGTGACTGTGCGCGACATCATGCAAGTGCAAAACGTCTTCGCCGCCGAGCAGCAGCATCATCGCTACGCCATGACGCCGCAAGACTGGATGCGCCTCGAAGATCAAGCGGACGAGCGCGGATTGAGCCTGGTCGGGTACTACCACAGCCATCCTGATTCGCCGGCTGTGCCATCGGAGTACGATCGCGAGCACGCGCTGCCCAACTTTGTCTACATCATCACCGCGGTCATGATGGCTCGGGCGGCCGATATGCGCGCCTGGCGCCTTCAAGCCGATCGCAGCCGATTTGATCGCTTGCAGTTGCGCGTTACGTGACCTGCGTTGGTCAGCAGGAAAGATATTAGTATTTCCCGGCGTTACAATGGTTATGTGCCACGGGCAAAACATAAGGAGAGCATGATGGCGAAAATTCGGATTCCGACACCCTTGCGCGCCTTTACCGACGGGGCGGCCGATATAGACGTGGCCGGCGGCACAGTCGGCGAGGCCCTGGTCAATCTAGTTGATCATCATCCTGAATTGCGCGCGCACCTGTTCAACGATGACGAATTGCGCAGCTTCGTTAATATTTTCATAGGCGACGAAGACATCCGTTTTTTGCAGGGACTGGATACTGAGATTGAAGCGACTGAAAGTCTGCGCATCATCCCCAGCATTGCCGGCGGGATGAGTGTGAGATGGGAGAACTAGGTATGCATGCATTACATCCGCGGCTGGCTGACCTGTCGAACGACGAGGTCAAGCGCTATAGCCGGCACGTCATCATGCCGGAAGTGGGCATGGCGGGGCAACGCCGCCTCAAGGCATCGTCGGTGCTGCTGATCGGCACGGGCGGGCTGGGCAGTCCGCTGGCGCTGTATCTCGCTGCCGCCGGTATCGGGCGCATCGGGCTGGTCGACTACGACGTGGTCGATTTCACCAACTTGCAGCGTCAAGTCATCCACGGCGTCAGCACGGTCGGCCTATCCAAACTGGATAGCGCCGCGGCGCGCATGCTCGACCTCAATCCCGATATCGAGGTGGTCAAATACAACGAGCCGCTCACGTCCGAGAACGCCCTGCGCATTTTCGACGAAGACTGGGATGTCGTTATCGATGGCACGGACAATTTTCCCACGCGGTACCTCGTCAACGACGCCTGCGTCAAGCTGGGCATTCCTAATGTTTACGGCAGCATATTCCGCTTCGAGGGCCAGCTCAGCGTATTTTACGCCGAGCATGGACCCTGCTACCGCTGCATGTTCCCGGAGCCGCCGCCGCCCGGGTTGGTGCCAAGCTGCGCTGAAGGCGGTGTGCTGGGGATTTTGCCGGGCACCATCGGCACCATGCAAGCCACCGAAGCCATCAAATTGCTGCTGGGCATCGGCGACCCGATGATCGGGCGTATGATGCTCTACGACGCGCTGGAAATGAGCTTCCATACCATCAAGATTCGTAAAGATCCCGCGTGCCCCGTTTGCAGCGTCGACAAGGACGATGTGGTTTTGCTCGACTACGAACAATTCTGCGGCATGCCGGCCCACGACCACAGCGAGTTCAGCTCGGTCGAAGACGGGGACGAGGTCGATGTGCAGACCGTGACCGTGCACGATGTCCAGGCGGCGCTGGAAAACGGCGCGGACGTCTTGGTCATCGATGTGCGCGACCCGCATGAGTGGGATATCAGCGCTATCGACGGCACGCTGCGCATCCCCAAGCCGGATATTCAACTGGCGAAGAATGGCATACAGGCCGGCCGCAAGTTATGGGAAGAGACGGTCTTGCAAGAAATTCCCAAGGACAAGACGCTCTACGTGCACTGCCGATCGGGCGTGCGCAGCGCTGACAGCATCGCCTACTTGTCCGAGATTGGCTACAACCTGGACAAGATGTACAACGTCGAGGGCGGCATCCTCGCCTGGGCGGATGAGATCGACCCGGCGATGCCGAAGTACTAAGCGGCGAACCAGCATGTAAAAGTAAAGACCGACTCAAATAGAGCCGGTCTTTTTGATGGGATGTTCGTCTTCGTTTAGCCCGCCATCAGACCTTGCATGACGCCTGCCAGCGCTGCTTCAGGGGGGCGTAAGTCCGCAGCTCCCAAGCGAGCCAGCGGCGTCTCCACCAACTCTTCGGTGTCCGCCAGGGTTGGCCGCGGCTCTTCGTAGTAGATCAAGCCGGTCGAGAAAATCTGCTCGCGCATGGAGCGCTCCAGCACGTCCATGGCCAGGCGCCGGTTGCGCGGATCGTGGTCGTTGTCCAGCTTCTTCAGCCGAATGGTGCTGCCATCGTGCATATCGACATCAATGATATCGCCTTCGTCATAGTCGCCGATGGTGATTTCTTCTTGGGCGTGCACGTAATCCGGCGCCAGAATCTGAATCTCGTGCAACGGAATTTCGTGATCTTTGCCGTAGGGATAACTCTTGGTCGAGGTCTCGGCATTGTTGAAGGTGACGCAGGGGCTGATGATATCCAGCACCGCTGTGCCCGGATGCCGAACCGCGGCTTGCAGCAGCGTCTGCACCTGTTTGGCGTCGCCGCTGAAGCTGCGGGCGACGAAGGTCGCGCCGGCGATCACCGCTTCCAGCGCCAGGTCGATGGCCGGCATGTGGTTGGTGCCGTAATACTTCAGGTATTGGCCCTCGTCGGCGGTGGCTGAGAATTGCCCTTTGGTCAGCCCATAGACGCCATTGTTCTCGATGATGTAGATGAAAGGCACATTGCGGCGGATGACATGCTTGAACTGCCCCATGCCGATGGAGCCGGTATCGCCATCGCCGCTGACCGCGATGCAGGACAAGTCGGTATTAGCCAGCAGCGCGCCGGTGACGACCGAGGGCATGCGCCCGTGCAAGGCGTTGAAACCATGCGAGCCGCCCAGGAAGTAGGCCGGCGTTTTACTGGAGCAGCCGATGCCGCTGACCTTGATGATCTTGTGCTGCTCCAAGCCCAGCTCATAAGCCATGGTGATGAGCTGATTGGAGATGGAGTCATGCCCGCAGCCGGGGCAGAGCGTACTGGGGCGGCCCTTGTATTCGTTGCGCGCCAGGCCGATATGATTTGTCCGTGGTGGCATGATTAACCCTCCTGTTCTTTCAGGTTCTCGTAGATCCAGCTGGGCGTCATCGGCAAGCCGTCGCCGAGGGCCAGCGGCCTCACGTGCGAAATGTTCTCCGGGTGCTCCAGACGGATCAGCTGGGTCAGCTGACCGTCAAAGTTGTTTTCGATGACAAAAACGCTGCGGTGCGCGTCAATGAAATCACTGACCGTAGCCGCCAGCGGCAGCGCCCGCACCCGCAGGTAATTGGTCTTGATGCCATCATTCGCCAGCCAGTCGCGCGCTTCGCGGATGGCATCGTCGTTCGTGCCGAAGGTAATGATGCCGATATCGGCGTCGCTGCCATCGTCGACTATGGGCTGGGGCAGCATGCCGCGCGCCGTGTTCATCTTCAGCCGCAAGCGGTTCATCGTCGCCATCCAGTCGTCACTGCGCTCGCTGTAGGTCGCCATCTCGTCACGGCCCGTGCCGCGCGTGAAATAACCGGCGAAGCGATGCTCCGTCCCTGGCACCGTGCGATAGGCGATGCCGTCGCCGTCCACATCCAAATAGCGGCCCCATTTGCCGTGCTCGTCTATGAAGGACTGCAGCTCGTCCGCGTCCAGGACTTTGCCGCGATTGATCGGCTGGTCGGGATAATCAAAGGGGTCCGAGAGCCAATTGTTCATGCCCAGGTCCAAATCGCTGATGACGAAGACCGGCGTCTGCAAGGCTTCGGAAAGGTCAAAGGACTTCCAGCCGAATTCAAAGGCTTCTTTGAGATTGCCGGGCATCAGACAGATTTGACGGCCGTCGCCGTGGCCCAGGAAATGGGTAAAGAGCAGGTCGCCTTGGCTGGTGCGGGTGGGCAAGCCGGTGCTTGGTCCCATGCGCGTGATATTCCAAAAGACCGCGGGAACCTCGGCGAAGTAGGCCAGCCCGGCGAATTCGGACATCAGGCTGATGCCGGGGCCGCTGGTTGATGTCAGCGAGCGCGCCCCCGCCCAACCGGCGCCCACGATGATGCCGGCCGCCGCCAACTCGTCTTCCGCCTGCACGATAGCGACGGTGTTTTTCTTGTCTTCATCCTGGCGCAAGTGGCGGAAATTCAGGACGCCATCGACAAAGCTGGTGGAAGGCGTAATAGGATACCAGGCGACCACGTTGACGCCGCCGAATATCGCGCCCAGCGCGCCGGCGTCGTTGCCGGTCATCATGATTTTGCCCTGCGTGCCCTCCATGTGCTCGAAGCGGTAGGGGTCGGTTTTGTCGATATTTTCGGCGGTCCAATGATAGGCCAGCTCGACGATATCGTGATTCATTTTCGCCGGCTTCTCGCGGCCCTTGAAATTGTCCAACAGCACTTGGTAGATCAGGTCAAGCGGAATGTCGAAGAGTTGCGCCACCGCTCCCACATAGGTCATGTTCTCGACCAGCTTGCGGAAGGCCGAGGGCACCTTGGTCTGGCGCATCAGCTTGGTGACCGGTATCTCGTAATATGAGATGTCATCGCGCTGGTTGATGACTCTGGCGATCTTGTCGGTGGTGACGCAGACGCCGCCTGGCGGCAAGCTGGACACATCTTCCGTAGCGGTGTCGATGTTATAAGCGACAACGATTTCCGTAACCGCCTTGCGCGCGGTGTACCCGTCCTTGCTGGCGCGTATCGTGTACCAGGTGGGCAAGCCCTTGATGTTGGACGGGAACAGGTTCTTGCCATTGACCGGGATGCCCATACGGAACAGCGACGTCACCAGCACATTGTTGGATGTCTGGCTGCCGGAGCCGTTCTTGGTCGCCACCGAAAAGGCAAAATCGTTGATGACCGGTTCGCGGGTCTTAATCTTGCTTTGAGTCTGTGCGTTGATCGCCATGGTATTTTACGCAGAGATTTGCGTACCACTCCTTTCACCGAGATCGGATAAGCTCATTCTCTCGCTTCTTATATGCCGCGTTCCATCTCCCATGTGGCATTGTTGGGTTCGTAACGCAGCAGGCTGGTGTGCTTAATGAATGCTGTGCGCGCGTCATCGAATTCTCCGCTGCGGATGAGGTCAAGAATCCGCGCGTGGTAATCCCAGACTTGGCGCAGATAGCTGTAATCCATGTAGCGGTTGACGCCGACTTCTTCGTAAAGATCCCAATAAGCTTCCAGAATGCCTAACACAAAAGGGTTCTGCAGACGGGTGAAGACGGTCAAGTGAAACAGGCGATGCTCTGGATTGGGAATGTGAATCGGCGGCGCATCCAGCTTCTGGTTGGCGCTGTCGATGCAGCCATGCATGGTGTCGAGCTCCGCTTCCGTGAGCAGGGCGCAGGCTTCGTTCCAGTAGGCCGCTTCCACGTGGTTGCGCAGCGAGGCGAAGGACTCGAAGCGCTCGCCGCAAGCCAAGGCATACAGCGCGCTCAAGCGAACCGCCGGCGTAAAGGCGTACTCTTTGATGGTCGTCCCGCGCTTGGAGCGGACTTCCACCCAGCCCAGCATGCGCGCCACTTCCAATTGCTCGCGCACCTTGTTGGCGCTCATATCTAAATAGGCGTCTTCGGTCAACTCCTGGATCGTCGGCAGACGGTCGCCAGGTTGGAAACCTTGCCGGATGATGAAGTTGAGAAAGTCGGAACCGAGGTTGATTTCGCTCATTCGTCAGATGAATACTATCAATGTATTGTTAGTATCAATTCTATTAGTAAACGAGCGATCTTGTCAAGACCCTTTGCCGGATTATTCAGGGTTATTCCTTCAAAATACGCTATCCAACGCGAGGAGTAACATCAATCTAAAGTTATTTCACAGAGAACACACGAGAAAGCTAGCCTTGTAGGGGCGACCAATCTGGTCAGCTGAAACTTCAGGATTCGGGCGACATGGTATGTCGCCCCTACAGGTTGTTGCTCTGGTGGAATTTGCATAACGGTATTGGCTTTACTGAGGAAAAGCCTTTTAGTCGCTGGCTCGGGATTTGTCGCCGAAGCAAAGTTGCGCAGCGGTTCAGCCTTGCAGTCGCCGCATGCGCTCGGCAGCTTGCTCCAGCGTCTCGTCGCTTTTGCAGAAGGCGAAGCGCACGTGATTTTCGGCGTGATGCCGATGTTTGGCGCTGAAAAAGGCCGAGGGCGGGATGGTCGCCACGCCGATCTCCTCAATCAGGTGGCGGCAGAATGCGACATCGTCGCCGTCGAAAACCTCAGAAAAATCACCCATGATGAAGTAGGTGCCTTCCGGCTGGATGGCGGACATGCCAGCAGCCTCAATCACCTGCATGACCAGGTCGCGTTTATGCGAATAGAGCGCCTGGTATTCTTCGTAATAGCTGCTGCCGAGCGAGAAGGCGTAGGCGACGGCCGCCTGAGACGGGTGGTTGGTGGCGAAGGTGATGAATTGATGCGAGCGCCAGACGCCCGTGATCAATTCCGGCGGTCCATAGACCCAGCCGATTTTCCAGCCCGTCATGCCAAAGGTTTTGCCGGCGCTGCCGATAGTAACGGTGCGCTCGAACATGCCGGGCAAGGAGGCGATGGCAATGTGCTGATGCCCCTCGAAGTAGAGATGTTCGTAGACTTCGTCGGAAATCACGATGACATCGTGCTTGATGCATAGCTCGGCGAAGAGCTGCAGCTCGGCGCGGGTATAGACGCGGCCGGAGGGGTTATTGGGCGTGTTGAGCAGGATGGCGCGAGTATTGTCGCTGAAAGCCGCGCGCAGTTCGTCTTCTTGAAAGGTCCAGTTGGGCGGGTGCATGGGCACATAGACCGGTACCCCGCCGGCCATTTGCACACCGGGCACATAGCTGTCGTAGTAGGGCTCAATGACGATGACTTCGTCGCCAGGGTCGACGAGCCCCATGATGGCGCTGTAGACGCCCTGCGTGGCGCCGGCGGTGACGATGACGCCAGCCTCCGGATCGACATCCAAGCCGTAAAATACGCCGGCATGACGAGCCACGCCTTCGCGCAGAGAGGGCAGCCCCGGGCTGGGCGCGTACTGGTTGGCAGTGTCGCTGTTCAGCGCCGCGACCGCCGCGTCGATAATTTCTCGCGGACCGTCAAAGTCGGGCTTGCCCTGGCCCAAATTGACCGCGTTATGCTGCGCCGCCAGTTGATTGATCTCGGTGAATATGGTTGTGCCAAAGGGCGCTACTCGCTGTGCGTAAGAAGGCATCTTCTGCTTCCTGGTTTCTACGTTCGTACAAACTTCATCCGCCAAATATACCACAGGCGCGGGCCTCAAGCGCGCTGCAGGCGCTCCGCCGCCAATTCCTTGCCGCGTTCAAAATAAGGATTGCCGTCACGCTGTTTCACGAAGCGGACGTTCAGCCGCCGCCCGCCCGCCAGACTTTGCAGCGTCTGCCAGTGTCGCTGGTATTTCACCGGCTCGCCGCCGCGTGTCTTCCAGCGCCTGGCTTCCCAACCGGCCAGCCATTGATGCATGCCCTTGGACAGGTATTCTTGCGCTGTGAAAAGTGTCGCGCTTTTACCGGGCGGCAAGCTCTCCAGGCTGCTGATGGCGCCGATCAACGTGCATTCCAATTCGCTGACGCGCTCCTGTCGCCCACTGACTTCCCGTTCGACGCCGCCTGCCACGATGACGGCGGCCCAGGCGCTGGTCTTGCGCTTGCGGTTGAGTTGCGTCGACAGATAGATCTTTATGGCGCTGTCGCTAGCCGTAGCGGTTGCCGCGCTCGGGGCAGGCAGGGCGAATTTCCGGCGTTCCGCCACCGCCAGCCGATCGCAGCGCTCATTAAGCGCGTCGCCAGAGTGGCCCGCCACGTACTTCCAGTCAATCATGTGCCGGCGAGCCAGCTCGAAATACGCTTGCCACAATTTGCGATTTTTGCCGGGCTTCTTGGTGCCGCGGGCGATGTCGATGACGTACCGCGAGTCGCTATAGACGGTAAGCGTGGCGGGGCTAGTCAGCAGCTTCAACCCTTGAACAACGGCGGTCAGTTCCATCAGATTATTGGTCGTGCGCTGCGCGCCGCCGCTGGCGACCGTCTCTTTGACCAGCTCGCCGGATTCGTTGCTGGCTTGGAGTATGGCCGCCCAGCCGCCCGGTCTGTTCTCAGCGTGAATGTCGCAGGCGCCGTCAGTGTATAGCCTAATTTGCATCTCGCTAGCCAGTTGCAATATGATAAGGGCGAAGTCTAGCACAGTGATGAAGTCGAAAGACAGGGTAATGCCCAATGGCTGATGAAACCGATTTGCAGAAGATGCGCTACGATTCGCTGCTCAAGATAACGCGTACGATGGGTGGCGCGGCTTTATCCGGCGCGGTGACGACGCCGACGCTTGAATTGGCCAAGCAGCTCGGCATTTCGATTGCCGACGCCTGGATGTGCTTTGATATTTATCGCACCTACTTTGGCAAGGACATGTCTAAGCAAGATTTGCAGCGCATGTTGCAGACCACTGCGGTCGTGGTGCTGGGCGGCGGCATCGCGGGCTACCTGGGCATCCGGCTGGCGCAGGCTGTCTTGAGCGAGATTTTGGAGCAAGTGCCGATAGCCAATTCCCTGCTAACCGGCATCGCCTTCGGCAGCTCGACCTTTATCATTGGCCTGGCTTGGCTGTCGATTGTGGAGCAGAATTTCTTCGAGCGGAATGCCGACGAATCCTAAGCCCGCTGTAATGCCAGTTGCTTCACCGACAGCGTGCGAATCAACGCCAGCAATAGCAATGCCAGCGCTCCGCCGCCCGCGCTGACGAAGAGGAAGCCGCCCAGCCCAAACAAGAAGCCGGAACTCAGCGTTCCCAGACCGGCGCAGAAAGCCACCAGCATGTCGTTGAAGCCGGCCACGCGCGTCCGCTCGGGTCCGCTAAGGGCATCCGCCAGCATGGACGAGCCGGCCACATAACCGAAATTCCAGCCCAGGCCCAGCAGGAACAAACCCGCCACCAGGTAGGGCATCTGCGTGGAAAGCGGCGCGATAATGGTTGAGGCGATAAGCAGCAGCGCTGACACGACCATCATCGTCACGCGGCCGTAGCGGTCGATGAGATAACCCGTCAGCGGCGAAAGCCCGAACATTCCCAGGACATGGACGGCGATCACCAGCGACACCTGCGCGTTGGAGTGATCCGCCAGGTGCATATGCCAAGGCGTGATGGTCATCAGCGTGCTCATGACGGTCTGGCTGATCAGCATCGCGAGTATGGCTAATTGGACGTTCGGCAGCCGCAGCAGTTCTCGCAGCGTGTGTTTGCTCTTGCTGCCGTGGACCGCTTGATCAGGCGAGTCTGAATACTGCGCCGCCACCAGAGCGGGTTCCGGGCGCAGCAGAAAGTAGGCGATCAGAAAAGATATGCCGAGCAGAAAACTGGCCAAAACCCAGGGACCAGTCGTCAGCTCTTGGGTTATGGTTGCGCCGGGCGTGATGGCCAGCGCCAGTTCGGTATGCGCCAGAAAGGGTTGAGGGGGCAACTCGAGCGATAGAAAGCGGGCTAGCCGGCTGCCAGGCTCGATCAGCGCGGGGCCAAAGATCGCGCCAATCGTCCCGGCAAAGACGATGCGCCCAATCATCTGCGCGCGTTTGGCCGCCGGGAACATTTCGCCAACCACGAATCGGCTCATGTGCGAGCCGGAACGCGCGATGCCCATGCCAACGGAACTGATGAGCAGCAGGGGGAAGTTGCCGTGCAAGACAGAAATCAGCCCCAGTACAGCGCCCAGGAAGGCGAAACCGTAGGCGGTGCACATACCAACGCGCCGACCGTAGCGCCCCATAATGATGCCCATGGCGTAGGCCATCATGGACTGCGAGAAGGTCACTACGGTGGTGGGCATGCCCGCCGCGGCGTCCGTCCCGCCCAGGATGCCCGCGGCAATGGAATGCAAGGTTAAGATCGAGATTTGCGCCGCCGAGAACAGGCTCTGCGATACGAATAAGGTGATCAGTAGCCGCTGGCTGACGCGCAAGGGATAATTCAAGGCTGCTCCAGACCTGCGGCAAAAGCGCGCAGTGCGGGCGGGTCAAGCTGCTATTCTACTCCAAACGAAGCGTCGCGTCTGCAACACAGGCGCCTGCACCAGGCAATTGCATCAAAATATTTTAACCACAGAGAACACAGAGGGCACAGAGATTTAGGTGTTTAGACTACAATTCAAAGCAGTCGATGGACTGGAATACGGCAAGAAGCATCAATTAGACTTCAAATATTTCTCAAAATCACTCTTTACCTATGACCTAAGCTTTCATTATTGCTTTTCTCTGTGCTCTCTGTGTTCTCTGTGGTTAAATTTCAGTTTGATTTTGCACGTCGCAGCGGATGCCAGTTTTGATGCGATTGCCCTGGCTCCCGACCCCGCCAGTGTCATTCCGCCAGGAAGTTGCGCAGAACGGTGTGCAAGATCCCGCCATTGCGATAGTAGTCGACTTCGACCGGCGTATCGAGGCGCGCGGTAACTTCAAACTGCGTTTCACGCCCCGTCTCATCGGTCGCTGTCACCGTCAGCCGGTCCATGGGCTTGATGTCGTCCGTGACGGGAATGTCGTAAGTCTCGTGGCCAGTCAGCCCGAGCGACTTGTAAGATTCGCCCGCGGCGAAGGTCAGCGGCAAGACACCCATCATGACCAGATTGCTGCGGTGGATGCGCTCGATGCTTTCAGCGATGACCGCCTTGATGCCCAGCAGCAGCGTGCCCTTGGCCGCCCAGTCGCGCGATGAGCCCATGCCGTAGTCCTTGCCGCCCAGCACCAGCAGGGGGGTGCCGTCCGCTTCATATCTCTGCGCCGCGTCGTAGATGGACATTTCTTCCATCGTCGGCAGGTAATAGGTGACGCCGCCTTCGCTGCCGGGGACCAGCAGATTGCGCAGGCGGACGTTGGCGAAGGTGCCGCGCGTCATGACTCGGTCGTTGCCGCGCCGCGAACCGAAACTGTTGAAGTATTGCGGGCTGATATCGCGCCCCAGCAGGTATTGCCCGGCCGGACCATTGATGGCGATGGCGCCAGCGGGCGAGATGTGATCGGTGGTGACAGAATCGCCGCCCTTGACCACGACGCGCGCGCCTTTAATGGACGTGATCGGCGGGGCGGTCGGCGGCAGGTCGACGAAAAATGGCGGCTCCTGAATATAGCTGCTCTCGGCGCTCCATTGGTAGACCGGTTCGTCCGTGCTGGGGATTTCATTCCATTGCTGGTTGCCGTCATAAACGTTGCCGTATTGCTCGCGGTACATGCCGGCGTCAAGGCAATTTTGCACCGTATCGACAACCTCTTGCTGGCTGGGCCAGATATCGCGCAGGTAGACATCGGCGCCGCTTTGATCCACGCCGATGGGCTCGCTGTTCAAGTCGACATCGACGGTGCCAGCCAGCGCGTATGCGACCACCAGCGGCGGCGAGGCCAGGAAGTTGGCGCGCACATCGGGGCCGATGCGGCCGCCGAAATTGCGGTTGCCGCTGAGCACCGAGGCGGCTACGATGTCGGCTTCATGGATCGCTGCGCGCACGGGCTCCGGCAGGGGGCCGCTGTTGCCGATGCATGTCGTGCAGCCATAGCCGACCGTGTGGAAGCCCAATGCCTCCAGATGCGGCGTCAAGCCGGCTTTGTCCAGGTATTCGGTCACGACTTTGGAGCCGGGCGCCAAGCTGGTCTTGACGTAAGACTTGCGTCTCAAGCCGCGCTCGTTGGCGCTCTTCGCCAACAGCCCGGCCGCAACCATGACCGAAGGATTGCTGGTATTGGTGCAGGAAGTGATGGCGGCGATGACCACCGAGCCGTGCTGCAGCGATGCGCTCTCGCCATTGGCGCGTACTTCGCCGCTTGCGCTCAACTGCTCGTCGGCCAGCGCGAAGCCCTGCGGACCCAGCGGCGCGGTCAAGACTTGGTTGAATTTGGGCTTTAGCTCTTTGACCAAGATGCGATCTTGCGGGCGCAGCGGTCCAGCCACGCTCGGCTCCACCGTGCTCAAATCCAGCTCGAGCCTGTCGTTGAAAAGCGGGTCATCCGTGCCGTCGCTGCGGAAAAGCCCCTGCTCTTTGCTATAGACTTCCACCAGGCTCACGAGCTCCTCAGTGCGGCCCGTGCGGCGCAGGTAGCTCAGCACTTCGTCATCGACCGGGAAGAAGCCCATGGTCGCGCCGTATTCCGGCGCCATATTGGCAATCGTAGCGCGGTCGGGCAGGGTCATGCTGCTCAAGCCGGGTCCGTAGAATTCGACGAACTTGCCCACAACCCCCTTGGCGCGCAGCATCTGCGTGACGACCAGCACCAGGTCGGTGGCGGTGGCGCCTTCGGGCAGCTGCCCCAGCAGCTTAAAGCCTACCACTTCGGGCATCAGCATGTAAATCGGCTGGCCGAGCATAGCGGCTTCCGCTTCAATGCCGCCCACGCCCCAGCCGAGTACACCCAGTCCGTTGATCATGGTGGTATGGCTGTCCGTGCCCACCAGCGAATCGGGCAGGGCGACCAGGCCGTCCCCCTGCGGATCGTCGTAGAGCTGCACGACATTCGCCAGGAACTCCAAATTTACTTGATGCACGATGCCGGTCGCCGGCGGCACGACCTTGAGGTTCTCAAAGGCTTTCTGCCCCCAATGCAAGAATTCGTAGCGTTCGCGGTTGCGGACAAATTCCATTTCGGCGTTGCGGGCGATGGCGTCCGAACTGCCGAAGACATCGACTTGCACCGAATGGTCGATCACCAGGTCGACCGGCACTTGCGGGTTGATCTTCTGAGGATCGCCGCCCATGCGCGCCATGGCGCTGCGCAGCGCCGCCAGATCGACGAGAGAGGGCACGCCGGTGAAATCTTGCAGGATCACACGCGCCGGGCTGAAGGGAATCTCAACCGCGTTGGGCTTCGCCGCGTCCCAGGCTGCCAGATTCGCCACATCCTCAGCCTGGAAGTGGCGGCCGTCCTGGTTGCGCAGGGCGTTTTCGAGCAGGATCTTGATGCTGAATGGCAAGCGGTCGATGTGGCCGATGCCGTCCTGCGCGAGCTTATTTAGGCGGTAGATGGCTGCGCTGCCATCGCCAGTATCGATTGTGCCTTTGCTGCCGAAATGGTCACTCATAGGCCTGTCCTTCCGGGTCTCGCCTGACTCCTTGCGGAGCGGCGGCACCTTGTCCTGAATGGGAATGCTTTACCTAACGCAGCAGTCTGCATTCTACCAAAGAATCAGCGCCGATGTTAGCGCCGCTCACAATGCAATGCGGCGAAATCGTCGGGGCAGCGCCAATAAAAATTCCGGTCAATGGACAAGCGGTATCGAGCCGCGCTGTCTGGCGCATTCATGCTGACGCGCGAAACTTGTCGTTTTACAAACCAGCCGCTCTCAAGTAGACTTGCCGAACTCAGTAAGCACTGTTCACGTGGGTTGTGCGAGGTCAAAACGACTATGGTAAAGAAGAGCAGTCGCACGCGCGAAGCCAGGCAGCGGCGGCAGAAGCAGCGCCGACAAAACAAACGTGTGCTGGCGCTCATGGGCATTGTCGTTGTGGCGGTTGTGGCCATCGCCGTGGTCATCGTGTCCAACCAGCCGGTCGAGGCTCATATCCCCGATGAATTGTCGGCGCGTTACGAAGGCATTGAGCGCTCCTATTCGCCGGAGGGTTATCCGCGGCTGGGCGATAGTCAGGCGCCGGTGACGGTCGAGGAATACGCCAGTTTTGCTTGCCCGGGCTGCGAGGGCTTCCACAGCGACAGCTTCGACGCCGTGCTGGAGCGCGTGCGCAGCGGGCAGGTACTCTTTACTTATGTGCCGCTGCAGACCGGCTCTGTGCCCAACGCGCCGGGCGCATCTCGCGCGGCACTCTGCGCTGGCGAGCAGACCATGTTCTGGGAGATGCACGACGTCCTCTTCGACTGGCAGACGCGTTATGGCAACACGGCTTTTTCGCAGAATCGGCTGCTGGCCGGGGTAGAGGCGCTGGGCCTCATCGCCAATGCGTTCACCGATTGCTTCAACTCAGCCGCGACCTCGGCCACTTTGAGCGCCGCGCAGAGCGAAGAAGTAAGCACCACGCCTACGATTCGAGTTAACGGCGTCACCATGGACCAGGGCGCGACCATCCCCTCGACCGAAGCCATTCTGCAAGCCATTAACGATGCGACGCCGGCGGATTGGGGCTTGACGGTTGAGCAAGAGGCAGCCGAGCCAGCAGCGTTGGAAGATCCCGAGCTGGCGGAAGAAGCGGCGGAGCTTGCGGCCGAGCCAACCGAGGCTGCGGAAGCTGCCCAAGCGGGAACGTCTGATGAGACCGAAGCGGAGGACGTGACCGAAGCGGCCGATACAGATGATGAAGCGGAAGCAGACGGCTTAGCCGAAGCTGATGACGAGCCCGAGGAAGCTGCGGACGAGCCCGAGGAAGCTGCGGCAGACGCTGCGGCAGACACTGCTGAAGTAGAGGACGAAGACGAAGCCGCTTCCGATGAGTAAAGGCGCGCCCGGCTAGGCTCCGCTGGGGTCTGCGACTTATTTGCGTGATTTCTTGCGCGCCAACATTGGTCCTAGCGAGCGCCCGCCGACCAGGTGCATGTGCAAGTGGAATACTTCTTGACCACCGTGCTTGTTGCAATTGACGATTAAGCGGTAACCGCCCTCGGCGATGCCTTCCTCCGCCGCGATCTTCGCCGCCGCGGTGAAGAGCCGGCCCAGAGCGGCTTCGTCTTCTGCGGTGACATCGTTAGCGGTGGCGATTTCACGCTTGGGAATGATAAGAATATGGGTCGGCGCTGAGGGCGCGATATCGCGGAATGCCAGCACCAACTCGTCCTCATAAACGATATCCGCCGGGAGCTCTCCCGCAATTATCTTGGAAAAAACTGTACTCATTTGCCGCCACCTCCTGACAATGATGCGCCCACAGCCGGACGCCATATACGCAAGCGCAACCGGTCACATAACCATGCCGCCATCGACGACCAGGGTTTGGCCAGTGATATACGCGGCATCGGCGGAAGCCAGAAAAGCCACGGCTTTGGCGATATCGTCCGGCGCGCCCATCCGGCCTAATGGAATCGCTTCAACCGCCGCGCTCTTGAGCTCGTCGGACAAGTCGGCGGTCATGTCGGTTGCGACGAAGCCCGGCGCTACTGCGTTGACGCGCACGCCGCGAACCGCCAGTTCTTTTGCCAGGGATTTCGTCAGCCCGATGATGCCGGCTTTGCTGGCGGCGTAGTTGCTTTGCCCGCCATTGCCGGCGATGCCGACGACGCTGGTGATATTGATGATGGCGCCGGTGCGTTTGCGCATCATGATGCGGGCGGCTGCCTTGCAGCAGAGCCAGCAGCTGCGTAGGTTGGTCGCTAGCACTTGGTCGAAGTCGTCCGGCTTCATCAACATGATGACGTTGTCGCGCGTCATGCCCGCGTTATTCACCAGGATATCAAGCGTTCCGCCCCCGGTTGTGATCTCTTTGAACATCGCTGCAACGTCCTCAGCGCTCTGAACATCAGCTTGGACGGGTGTGGCTGTACCACCGGCGCCCGTGATATCGGCGACGACTTGCTCGGCGGCCTCGGCGCTCTGCCGGTAATTTACGAATACCGCCGCGCCGCGCGCCGCCAGCTCCAGGCAAATTGCCCGCCCGATGCCGCGGCTGCCGCCAGTGACCAAAGCTGTTTTGCCCGCAAGATCCGTCATCGTTACCTCTCACTTTGACTGGATATTTATCGTACCACTATAGCCTTTGCAACCCGAGACGGCTATGGTCAGCCGCCCACCCAGCCGATCAGTTCAACTTGGCCGCGCAGGTCGCTGGTCAAGCTGGTCGCGCCGAAGCCGTTGGCGCTGGCGACGTAGATATCATTGCGCCCGTCCACCCGCGGATTCACGCCGCTGAAAGCCAGGAACTGCCCGTCGAAGGAGTAGTGTGGGTCGCACATGGTCGGTGGGGGCCCCGCATCGGCCACGCTGCGAAAACGGCTGTCGCGGACGCGCAGACCGAAGGGGCATTGGCCGGCTGTGCCGCCAACCGCGATCCGCTCGCCATCGGGCGACCAGGCGGCGCTCATGCTGAAGCGGGGGAAGTCCAGCGCATCATCGGCGCCGATCAGCGCGCTGTCCACGCCCAGCAGGACGAGCCGGTTTTCACGGTCGGCGATCTGCGCCAGGACGGCGGCCCCATCCGGCGACCAGCTCTCTGACAGGTAACTGGCTCCTGACGGGCTGTCCGGCAGCCGAATTTCGCGTACATCGCCGCTGCTGATATCCGCCTGCCAGATACGCCGCTGCGGATTCAGCAGGTCGAAAGGATCGCCGCTGGCGAAAGCGAGCAGAGTGGAGTTGATCCAGTAAGGCGCTTCCGAAGCGGCGACATCGGATACGCGGCTGACGCTGCCGCTTTCCAGGTCATAGAGATAGACCTGGCCTCCGCTAGGCGGCGGTTCAGTCAAAGCATCGCAGAAGCCCGGCTCGCCCGGTATCCAGCTGGGGCATGCCGCGCGGTCGGAAACAAAGGCGATATGGCGGCCATCCGGCGACCAACTGGGCCACATATCGTATGAGCCCTGTTCCGTGATATTCTTCCGACCCGAGCCATCAGTAGCGTAAAGGTAAATGTCGATGTCATAGCCAGTGGCGACCGCCATCGCCAGCTGCGAGCCGTCGGGCGACCACGAGGGCGCCATGAAAATACCGCGCTGCACGAGCGGGTTGTCTCCGGCTAATACACGCGCGCTGAAACCGCTGGTGAAGTCGAGAATGTACAAGCCGTTGCTGCGGATGTCGCCGTCCGTCCTGACGAATGCCAGGGCGTTGCCCGGTCGCGGCACAAAGACTTCCAGTCCGGTCGTCGAGTTGACTTCCAGCACCGGGATGCGACCGCGCAGACGGGTCGGCGAGGCGAAGTACAAAGTTTGCACGCCAGTGGCGGGTTGGGCGGTCGCGATATTGGCGATGGATTCTTGCCGGTTGGCGCTGATGTAGGCAATCATCTGATTCTGGATGCCGTCTTTGATGTCCTCTGGCACATCAATCACATCCCAGTTGTCGAAGACAAAGCCGGATAGCGGAAACGGCGTAATGCTGGGCGTCAAGGTGGGCTCGGGACTTGCTGTGGCAGTGGCGCTGCTGGTTACGGTCGGGCTGGCTGTCGGGCTGGGAACCTTTGTCGCCGTCCAGGTAGCGGTAGCGGTGGTGGTTGCGGTCGCCGTGGCTGTGTTAGTCGGCGTGGGCGTAGCGCTGGGCGCCAATCGGCTGAGCGCGCTGCAGCCGCTGACAAGCAGCAGCGACAAAAGCCATACCAGCCACGCGCGTCTGCGGACGGCTGGCGACAAGCTAAATCGCGGGTATAGTCTGGAAGGACTTTTATTCAAACAGTCGTCCTGTGATTACTCTGACGCGGCGGGCGCTTCAGCCGCGCTCTGACGCTGCTCGGTTTCAGAATCGCGCTGTCGCTTTGCCGGCGGCGCCATTAAGACCAGATTCAGCACGTCCTGCACATCGGCGACGTGCGAAATAGAGATATCGCGCAGAACAGCTTTGGGGATGTCGCGCAGATCTTTTTGATTGTCATTGGGCAAAATGATGCGGGCGATTTTGCGTCGGCGCGCCGCCAGCACTTTTTCCACAACGCCGCCAACTGGCAGCACTTGCCCGCGCAGGGTGATCTCGCCAGTCATGGCGAATTGCGCGCAAACTTGACCTTCGGTGAAAGCCGAGATCAGCGCCGTCGCCAGGGTGATGCCGGCCGATGGGCCGTCTTTGGGCACCGCGCCTTCCGGCATATGGATATGAATATCGAAGTTCTCAAAATCATCGGCGGGCAAGCTGAAATCATGGGCGCGCCCGCGCAGATAGCTCAGCGCGATATGCGCCGACTCCTGCAAGACATCGCCTAGCTGGCCGGTCAGCATCAAGTTGCCTTTGCCTGGCACCAGCGTGACTTCGACCGTCTGGATATCGCCGCCGTTGGGCGTCCAGACCAAGCCGCTGACGATGCCGACCGCGTCCTGGCGGTTGACCTTGGATGCCAGGATCTGCGGCGGGCCCAGGTAGCGCTCGGCAATCGCCGGTGTGATTCGCTGCGGAAGTTTGCGCTCTGCGGCTACCTGCCGCGCCAGCTTGCGGCAGACATTGGCGATTTCGCGCTCCAGGTTGCGGACGCCGCTTTCGTAAGTATAGTGCCGGATGATGTGCTGCAGCGCCCTCTTGCTGAAGCGGATGCCGGTCGCGCCGATTCCGTTGGCTTCGATCTGCTTGGGTATGAGGAAGCGCCGGGCGATCTGGATTTTCTCTTCCTCCGAATAGCCTTTGAACTCGATGACTTCCAAGCGATCTTCCAGCGCCTCGGGTATCGAATACAAGTCGTTGGCCGTGGTGATGAAAGTCACTTTTGACAAGTCGTAAGGCACTTCCAGATAGTGATCGATGAAGTTGCGATTCTGCTCCGGATCCAGCACTTCCAGCATAGCCGAAGCCGGGTCGCCGCGGAAATCGGCGCTCATTTTGTCCACTTCGTCCAGCATGAAGACTGGGTTGACCGTCTCCGAGCGCTCCATTTGCTGCAAGATGCGCCCGGGCATAGAGCCGATGTAGGTGCGGCGATGGCCGCGGATCTCCGCCTCGTCGCGCACGCCGCCTAGGCTGATGCGGAGGAACTTGCAGCCCAGGGCTTCGGCGATGCTCTTGCCCAGTGAAGTCTTGCCGACGCCCGGCGGGCCGACAAAGCAGAGGATAGGGCTCTTCATCTTGTCGCCCGCCAGTTTGCGCACGGCGATATGTTCGATGATGCGCGCCTTGACTTTCTTGAGCCCGTAATGCGCGCGCTCCAGGATGTCTTCGGCGTGCTTCAAGTCGAGGTTTTCCTGGCTCAGCGCATTCCAGGGCAGTGCCAGCAGCCGGTCGAGATAAGTATGGATAACGCCCGATTCCGGAGACATCGGCGGGATAACGCCCAGGCGCGACATTTCTTTCATGGCTTTCTCGTGTACTTCGCCCGGCAGGCCCGCGCTGCGGATTCTCTCGGTGAGCTCGTGGATTTCTTGTTGGAATACATCGCCATCGCCCAATTCTTGCTGGATGATGCGGACTTGTTCGCGCAGGTACATTTCGCGCTGATTGGCCGCGATCTCGTCTTGCAGCCGCGTATGCACCTCGTCGTGAAATTCATTATCCTGCAATTCGTTGGTCAGCAAAACAGCCAGCAACTCGAGGCGCTTTTCGACATCGTCCAGCTCGAGCAGCTGCTGCAAGTCCGCCGGATCCAGCGGCAGTATCGCCGATAGCGAGTCACAAAGCAGGCCGGGATCGTCCAGGGACAAGATATGCTTGACGACGCTTTCGGGCATGGCTTCGTTGTACTGGCTGCTGTGCTTGAAGAGCTCGATCAACGCGGTCGCTAGCGATTCCAGCGCCTTTGGCTCAATCGCCCCGTCTACCAGCGGGCGCGCCGTGGCAATTGGGTAAGGTCCCTGATGATCGACCGCCAAGATTTGTACGCGCCGCCGGCCTTGAGCCAGCAACTGCTTGGAGTCATCCGCCAATTCGGCATATTTGCCCGGCGCGATCTCCGTGCCAATGGCATGAATTTTGTCCATCAGCGCGCCGCCATTATGTTCCAGCCGCAGCTTGCAGGCGATCAGCGTTTGCCCGCGTTCGTCCGCATAAGCCGCCGCGCTGACCTGCGCGTCATCGGTTAGCGGAATCAGACTCAAGACTTGCGGAAAGAGCACGCGATCATCAAGGATCAGCAGCGGGAGCTCAAATACACCGTCCTGCTTCAACTCGGCGTTGTGGATGCTTGTGAGCCGTTTACTCAACTCTGTTGTCAAATGTAGCCGCCTAGTTTCATCAAGGTCTAGACCTCAAAGTGTAGCTTAATTTTGGCGCAACTGTAAAGACCGCTGGCCGCCGCCTTCTTCAAAGGACATGAACAAGCGCGGGGCTTCTGACAGCGCCCAGCTTCTTATGTTGGTGTAAAATGCCAGTGGTAGACTCGCCGGTTCAGTTGAGAATTCGAGATGCGCATTCCTGTCGCCCTTACCCTGGCCGCCGCTGCAGCGGGCGTCATACTGGTTTTGCTCGTGGGCGGATTAATCTTGCGACCGCCTCTGCCCTTGATTCTGGAGGCCGGCTTCGACCGTGAATTAATCAGCCCCAACGCCGATGGTGTTGACGATATCGCGGTCTTCAGCTATGCGCTCTCGCGCCCGGCCGTCGTCAGTCTGTCGCTGACCAGCGAGGGGGACCGAACGTTTTATTTTCGACAAGATCAGCCGCGCGCGGACGACGAATACACGGTGCTATTCAGCGGCGTGGTGGATGGATTCTTGCATGAGAATGAATCCGTCTTCGGCGAAATCGAGCGGCGCTTGATTCCGAACGGCGTCTACAGCTGGCAGTTGACAGCGATGACGGGGTCCGGCGACGTGCAGTCCTTCGGCGGCGAATTGCGAGTGGAACAGGGCGATACGCCGTTGCCGATCATGTCAGAGTTTCGCATCGCGCCGGCTGTGTTTTCGCCCAATCAAGATGGCGTGGCCGACCGCGTCAGCATCAATGTTTATCTCGAAAAAGATGTCGAACGGCTGGATGTATTCCTGGAGGGGCCGGACGGCTCGCGGATTCCCATTTCGGCGCGGGTGGAAGAGCGGCAATACGGCGAAGCGGGCCGGCACCGCTTTGACTACGAAGGCGGCATCGACTTGGGCGTGGATCCGCCACCCGATGGTGAATATCGCGTGATCGCGCTGGCGCAGGATAGGGTCGGTCAGCGGATGCGCATGGAAGGGCAGCTAAGTATTGAGATCGGCGGCAAACCCTACGCCGAAATCAAGCCGCAAGCCGTCGGCGTCGATGTGGCTTTCGCCGTGCAGCCCTTCGCCGAGCGTTATCTTTCGACTGAGGCTGCTTTGGGAGCAGCGCTGCCCTTGCCCGATGACTCGGCGGCGCTGGCTGATTCGCAGCAGATCACCGTGCCCGTGGGGCAGATGCTGGTCTTTCGCCTGACAGTAGACAATTACGGCGATGTGCCCATCCGCACCAGCGGTCCGCCGCCGGGCACGGTGTATCAGCAAGATCAGCTGGCCGGCAGCCTGGGCATGTTTGATGAGTCGGGCGCCTGGCGCGTCGGCATCCAATGCGAGACATCAATGGGCAGCTTCCCCTATCGCTGGGCCATCGCATCGGAAAAGGATTTGATCGCCGTCGAAGACGAAGCCAGCGGCAATACCTACCAGTACCTGCCGCCGAAGACGAGGGCGCTGGTTTGGGGCGCGATTCTGTTCACAGAAGCCAAAGCGCGCAACCCGCAGAATTGCTGGGCGGGGCTGATTCACGAAGATGTCGCTATCAGTTTGCGCAACAATCACGTCGGCTTGCGCTCGATCATGATTGTCGACCCGGCCGGCGACGCGCAGAGCTGATGGAGGCGTGCCGCAGATGATCGACCTGGCGGTGGCAGTTGTCACCTGGAACAACGCCGATGTCATCACCGATGCGCTGCAAAGTTTGCTGGACGACCTGGAAAGCAGCGGTCTTCGCAGCGGAGTCTGGCTGGTGGATTCCGCATCGACTGACGCGACCGTCGCGATCGTGCGCCAGCGCTTCCCTGCGGTCAAGCTCATCGATAGCGAGCAGAATATAGGCTTTGGCGCCGGCAACAATCTGGCGCTGCAGGCAATCGGATTTAATGGCGACGATCGGGCGGCCGAGCTGCCAGCGGCTGTCTACCTCTTAAATCCGGATACGGTCACTCATGCGGGCGCCTGCCGCCGGCTCTACGACGCCTTGATGGCGCGGGCGGATGTGGGCGTGGCCGGCGCTCGGCTCACTTATGGCGACGGCCGCTTCCAACACAGCGCCTTTCGCTTCCCCGATCTGCGCCAAATCTGGAGCGAGTTTTTCCCCACGCCGGGCCGCTGGCTGGAGGGGCAATTTAATGGGCGCTATCCTCGCGAGCGCTACGATTCGGCGCGTCCCTTTGAAGTGGACTTCACCTTGGGCGCAACCATGATGCTGAAGCGGGAAGTCATCCAGCAAACGCGCGGCTTCAACACGGATTTCTTCTTGTACTGCGAAGAAATCGACTGGGCTTGGCGCATCAAGCGCGCTGGCTGGCGTATCCTTTGTGTGCCGGGGGCGCATGTTACTCATCTGGGCGGCAGCAGCACTTCGCAAGCGCGACCGCGCAGCCAGATAGATTTATGGAAAAGTAGGTTATTATTATACGATACTTATTATCCGCGCTGGAAAAGGGCTGCCGCGCGCCAGTTGCTGATATTGGGCATGAAGCGCAAGTTGCGGGCATTGGGCGTTGCTGATCCTGAGTTGAAGCGGGCTTACCGCCGGGTTATTGAGATGGCCAAGACATGATGCATCTGACCGCCATCGTGCTGACGCATAATGAGTCGGCGCAAATCGCCGATTGCATCAAGACGCTGCGCTTTGCCGATCGCGTCATCGTTTTCGACTCTTACAGCACTGATGATACCGTGTCCATCGCGCAGCGTTGCGGGGCGGACATTTTTCAGCACGAATTCGAGAATTACGCCGAGCAGCGCAATGCGGCGTTGGACGCGGCCGACGAGATGACGGACTGGGTGCTCTTCGTTGATGCCGATGAACGTGTAAGCGATGCGCTGGCTGAGGAGATTCGCGAGAAAATCGCCTATCGCGATTTCGCTGGCTGGCGCGTACCGCGGCACAATTATATTTTTGGCGTGTTGACAAAAGGGGCGGGTTGGTATCCCGACTATCAGACGCGGCTGCTGCGTGTGGGGCAGGCGACCTACGACCGACAGCGAGCGGTGCACGAGGTGGTGAAGCTCTACGGCGAAGAAGGCACCTTGCGCAACCCCATCATCCATTACAATTATGTCGACATCAGCCATTTTATGGACAAGCAGGAAAATTACGCGCGGATTGACGCCCAAAGCCTATACAAGCAGGGCGTGGCGCCGCGTCATCACAACTTCATTTTGCAGCCCATGCGTCAATTCTACTGGCGCTTCGTCACGCTCGGCGGGTACCGCGACGGCTGGCACGGTTTGCGACTGTCACTGCTGATGGCGCGCTACGAAAACCGCAAGTACCAACATCTGGCCGCGCTCTGGCGGAAGCAATGAGCGCCGACTTCTAAACTGCGAACAATCTACTGCGGAACGAGCAGTCCGTAGCCGCCGTTGTCGCGCCGGTACAGCACATTGACCCGCGCCGAATCCGCATTCATGAACATGTAGAAATTGTGATCCAGCAATTCTAGCTGCTCGATGGCTTCGTCTTCGTTCATGGGGATCAGCTCGACCTGTTTGCGCCGCAAGATTTCGGTCTGTGCCGCCGCGTCGGCGTCGACTTCCAAAGCAGACTCGGGAATGTCCTCGGCGACGTCAAGCTCGGCGATGGTCGCCCGGTACTTGTCGCGGACTTTCTGCGCTTTGGATTTGCGCTTGCTCTTGAAGCGGTCGATCTGCCGATGCAGTTTGTCCACGGCTTTGTTGATGGCGAAGCGAATGGTATCGCGATTCTCGATGTCCAGCTTTTCTTCCGCGCGTAAAATGGCGCCACGCGCGTGCTGCACCGTGATTTGCGCGATGGCGATGTCCGCCCCGCGATGCGTGCGTATGATGGCCAGCTCGACGCCGACTTGCGCGATATTCGGCAGGTAGCGATCAAGCTTGTCGACGCGGGAGCGGGTGTATTGATCCAATCCTTCGGAGATCCGGATTCCGTCTCCGTGAATGCTAATGTCCACGATAGTCCTCCTGGGGAAGTCAACCGATAATCAAGCGTGACTGAGTGCGATGCCGTAGACGGCTCTAGCATATTGCGCTCGCAGCGCCGCGGCGGATTCGCTCAAAGTCGCGCCTGTTGTAACTACATCATCAACCAATAGCACGGATAAGCCATTGACAGCCGGGGCGGCTGCAAATGCGCCGGCGACATTTTGCTGCCGCGCGCTGCCCGTAAGCTGCGCTTGCTGGTCTGTGCTGCGTATGCGCCTCAGCAAGCCAGGCTCGTACCGAAGGCCGAGCAGCTGCGCCAGCCGCTCGCCCAAGAGCGCGGATTGATTATACCCTCTATCCAGCAGTCGGTCAGCATGGAGCGGCACCGGCACAACGGCGTCTAAGCTCCAGCCTTGCTCGCCAAGAGCCAGGACCATTCGCTCCGCCAAGATGTCGCGCAGGTCGCTGGCGCCCTCATATTTGAAGGCTCTGACAGCGTTAGCGATCAAACCGCTGTGGCTGGCAGTGGCGCAAATTCCGTTGGTATTCTCAACGGGACGACGATCGATTTCGAGCGGTTGGCCTTCAAGTTCAACGCGGCAGTCAGCGCAGAAGCGCGCGTCGACCCGACCGCAATTGCCGCAAGTAGGCGGAAAAACCAGATCAGTGAGCCATTCGGCCGCCTTAAGCGCCGCCAGCTCAAGTCCGCTAATACTCGAAGCATCCCTTGCCGTATCGAGAATCATTGGCGCCGCATTCGCGCATAAAGCGCTAGCATGAATCTGGCTTCAGTGTAACACAGGTCGCGGACGGCTCGCTTCCTTGAGCGAGAGGCAGTTAGCCCGCAAGGATTAGAGCAATCGCATCAAAATGATTATGCGTCGTTCGCTGCGAAAAATTACAAAATGAAGGGGCGAAATGGTATGTCGCCCGTGAAATGCGACCGTCAATGGCCCTACATTTTCCAGAACGATGTGACAATCGCCAACAATAGACATTGATCTCTGTGTCCTCTGTGCCCTCTGTGGTAAAAATATTTTGATGCGATTGCCCTGTTCAGTTGCTGCTTGCGCAGGGGCAGCCCGCCCGAATCGTGATATAGTTAGGTCTTGTAAGATCACACTCTCACTCATTCAGTAAAGGCGCGATTGAATTGCAGCGGGTCAGCGCGGCAGGGACGAGTTTCTATCGCAAGGCAGACTGGGGCGAACTCCGGCATGGCATATTCACGCGGCATGGCGGCGTCAGCCAATCCCACTGGAACTCGCTCAACATGGGCGCGTCCATCGGTGATGATCCGGAGGCGGTGCGTGAGAATCATCGGCGTATGTATCGCGCTGCGGACGTCAATCCCGAGCGCGCGGTTAGCAGTTGGCTGGTGCACAGCGTGGCTGTCAAAGTCATTGCTGACGAGAGCAAACTCAATGGCAAGTTGGAGCAGGCGGACGCCATCGTCACGAATCAGCCGGATACGCCGCTGGTCATGCGCTACGCGGATTGTGTGCCCTTGCTATTTTACGATCCCGTAAAACGAGCGATTGGCTTGGCGCACGCGGGCTGGCGCGGCACGGTGAAGGGTATGGCAGCCGCTACGGCGCGCGCGCTGGCCTCCGCATTTGGCAGCCGGCCGCAAGATGTGCAGGCGCTTATCGGGCCGGCCATCTCGCGGCGAAATTATCAAGTAGGGGGCGAGGTTGCGGCTGCAGCAACAGCCTACTTTGGCGCGGTCTCCGGCGTGGTGACGCGCGATGCGGCTGACGGCAGCGCCTACCTGGACCTCTGGCGCGCCAATCAACTGGACCTGGAAAAGCAGGGCCTCAGAAATATCGAGGTATTGGACATCTGCACCTTTGACAACGTGGACGAATTCTATTCGCATCGCGCCGAGAAGGGGAAGACGGGACGGTTCGGAGTGGTCATTTCGTTATGAGCATCGCTGATAACATCAAGCGTGTGCAAGATCGCATCAACGCCGCCTGCGTCAATGCCAAGCGCGCGCCGTCGGAAATCACGCTGGTAGCGGTCAGCAAGCAGAAGTCAGTTGACGACATTATGAGCGCGGTTGAAGCGGGCATACAACATTTTGGCGAAAATCGCGTAGAAGAATTTGCAAGCAAGGTTGCGCCGGTCCAGGCCGCTGTGGCGGACGCCGTGACCTGGCATATGGTGGGTCATGTGCAGAGCCGCAAGGCAAAGCAGGTGCTTCGGCATTTTGACATGGTACAGTCGCTGGACAGTCTACGCTTGGCCAAGCGATTTTCGCGGCTGGCGGGCGAAAGCGACCGACGGCTCCAGGTACTGCTGGAGATTAATATCTCGGGTGAAGCATCGAAACACGGTTTTGCGGGTTACAATTGGTATCAGGAAGCGTCGGTGCAGGAGCGCTTGTGCCAGGAGCTGGGCGAATTGTCGCAATTGCCGCATTTGGAAGTCCGCGGCTTGATGACCATGGCGCCCTTTAATGCCGAAGCCGGGACGATTCGGCGCGTATTCGCCGATCTGGCCGCCTTGCGAGACGAACTGCAGCATTCGCTGGGCCTGAGCCTGCCCGAACTGAGCATGGGCATGACCGATGACTTTGAGTTAGCGATAGCGGAAGGCTCGACCATGATTCGGGTCGGGCGCGCTATATTTGGCGACAGGAAGTAATTCGAAGGCTTGGAGCGCAGAGAGAGGCGAAAATATGTCTTCAGTGTTTTTGGTATTGTACTGGGTATTGCATATCTATCAGCTCATATTGCTGGCGCGCGTATTGATGAGTTGGATCCCCAATCTGGATCCAAACAACCCGATAGCGCGATTCTTGCATCAAGCGACGGAGCCGGTGCTGGCGCCGATTCGCAGCGCCTTGCCGCCGCTGGGTGGCATCGACCTAAGCCCGCTGGTGGTGTTCCTGGGCATTAGCGTAATCATTCAACTGGTGATTTAGCGCTCATTGCCGGGCAGCGATCGCCGCAGATCGGGCGGCCGCTTACAGCTTGATTAGAATCCGGCCGCAGCTTTGGCAATTGACCATATCGCTGCTGCGATTGATGGCGGTGATGACTGTGCTATTCTGCTCAATGCCGCAGATGGTGCAGGCATCGTCCTTCAACACGGACACCGGTCGGTTCGCTTTTTTGTTGCGCAAGATATTGTAAGTCTTGAAAAGCTCAGTCGGTAAATCCTTCACTGCGGCTTTGCGCAGAGTCAGTTGCTTTTTTACAGCGGCTGACAAACTCTTTTTCTCTTTGAGCAAGCTCTTATTCTCTGCTTTGCGTTCCTCTCCTATTTCATTCAGCGCGCTCTCGCATTCACCCAGTGTCGCCTGGCAGGCGTCGCGGTCGTTGATGATGCGCGCCAGTTCGTCGTCCAGCACATCATTGCGCCGCGCAAGCGACTCGATTTCCATCTGCAGGTCTTGCATCTCTTTGGGGTTGGTGACTTCGCCGCTGTACAAACGCGTCTCGCTGTTTTGTTTCTTGTCGATGAGCGCGGCGATTTCCAGGCTCATCTCGTTGGCGCGTTTCACAGCTTCGTCGAAAGCGGCTTTGGCCGTCTCGAAGGCTGCTTCCGCTTCATGCAGCCCGGCATTGTCTTCCAGCTGGAGGTCGATCGCCTTGATGCGTTTGGTTTGATCGATGATTTCCAACTCAAGCAGTTGGATGCGGTATAGCGCTAGAACTTCAGACATTGTTGGCTACCTCTTAAAGTCGGTTCGTTCATATTATATCGCGCATTTGAAAGCGCAAGATGTAAACTACGGTTTGGGCAGATTGCCGGCATGCTGATGCTTTGGCGGCGGGACCGCTTGGGGGACGAACGGCTGTGAGAAGCGCATGGCAATTATGATTCGCAGGCTGACCACCGAACGGGCGACGATTGTCATCGTACATCTGCTGCTTTTCGCCATGGCCAGTCGCGTCGCGATAGATTCGGATATGTGGTGGCATTTGCGGCTGGGGCAACAGATTGTCGAAACCGGCAACATCGTCTACGTCGACAGTTTCTCCCACACACAGGTCGGCCGCCTGCACCATAATCAGAACGGTCTGGCTCAGCTGCTGATGTTGGCAAGCTGGCGCGCTGGCGGTTATCTGGGCATGACGCTCTTTACTTCGGCACTGGCTGTCGGCGGCATGTGTTTCATCTACTTGACAGGCCGCGGCAGCATCTATATGCAGGGCTTCGTCTTGGTCTTGGGGGCGGCTTGCGCGGCTGCCTTCTGGTCGCCACGGCCACAGATGTTCACATTCTTGGGCGCGGCGATGCTGCATTATGCGCTGCGGCGCCTGCAACGGCGGGCGGACGCTCCCCTCTGGCTCCTGCCCATCTTGATGTGGCTCTGGAGCAATCTGCATGGCGGATTCATCCTTGGCTATCTATTCATCGCTGGGTTCGCGCTGGGCGAGTGGCTGAAAAACCAAGTCGGGCTTGAGGGCTTGGCGTCGTCGGCGCTGCGCCGTCTGTGCGGATTCACGCTCTTGTCGCTGCCGCTGCTGATGATAAATCCGCTGGGGCTGTCGATTTACTCGGCGCCATTTGATACCCTGACGATACCCGGCTTACATAGCCTGATTCAGGAGTGGAAACCGCCGGATTTCAGCCAGCCCATCACCTGGTCCTTTATCGGGCTGGCGGCGCTCTTGTTGATTTCTGTATTGGCGAGCAGACGCCAGGTCGACCTAAGCGCCGCGATACTGGCGAGCGGAACGCTGCTTATGGCGCTGCGCTCCGCACGGCATCTGTCCTTGTTTGCCATAACGGCTGTCCCGCTGATCACGACCCATCTGGATGCAATCCTGGCGCGGCGCGGCTGGACGCTTCCGCGACGCAGCAGGGAGACGCCAGCCCGCGTCGCTGTTAATCTGGCTTTGATTGCGCTGGTCGCGCTGGGTACATTGGCGCAGCTTCGTTATGTTACGAGCGCGACCACAGTTGAGCGCGCGTTGACGCTGAATTATCCGCTGGGCGCGTTGGAGTTCCTCAAGGCTGAATCGACTGAGGGTCAGTTGTTTAACAGCTACAATTGGGGCGGCTATCTTATGTTTCATGCGCCGGAGTTTCCGGTTTTCATCGACGGGCGCAGCGACTTGTATCGCGATTTTCTGGGCGAGTATGCCAGCGCTGTTTCTGGGGGGGCCGAGTGGCGCTCATTGTTCGCCCGGCACGATATCGGCATCGCGCTGATTGAGAACGATAGCCCGCTGGCAGCAAATCTCGAGGCGGCGGAAGACTGGAATCTAGCCTATCAGGACGAGGTAGCGAGCGTATACTTGCGGCAACCGACCACCAGCGAAAGTCCTGGTCCGTGAAAAAGATCTACCGAGACAAAGCCCTGGCCGAGCTGCTTGAGCGGCTGGAGTCACGCGACTTCGACCGGCGGGAGAGCGCGCTGTTTGAGCTGGCGATCATGTTAAGGCGGGCGAATCAGCGGGGCGGCGGCGATGACCCACTGAGCGCGGCCGAGCTGCCGCGAGACTTGTCGCGCATCCGCCTCAGCCCGGACGAGCAGCGAAACATCGTCGACCAGTTGATGCGCTTGGTCGTCAATCGCCGCGAGAGCCGCGCCAGCGCATTCTGGGTTTTGGGCGAAGCGGCGGCTCTAGTGGCTTGGACGCCTGCGCTTTACCTATTGGAAGCCTGCGGCCACGAACTGGATGGCGAAGCGGCTTATCAGGCCTGCCGCGCGCTGCGAATTTGGCTGGATTCGGGCGCGCTGTCTGATGAAGAAATCCAGCGGGGAATCGCCGCCAACGATCTACAAGCCCAGTTGCGCAGGTGGTCACGGTCTGGCGATATCCGTCTGGCCCGCGCCGCGCAGAAGCTGACAGAAATATTGAATGCCGCTGCGCAGTGATGCCAATCAGGGTAATCGCGTCAAAATGGTAGTGACTGAAATGGCGCAAATTCGAACGGAAAATCAAACACAGAGTTCACAGAGAGCGCAGAGAAAAGCAATAATGAAAGCTTACGTCATAAGTCAGGAGTGATTTTGAGAGATATTTGAAGTTTTTTCGGTGCTCCTTGCCGTATTCAAGTCCATCGACTGCTTTGAATTGTCGTCTAAACACCTAAATCTCTGTGCCCTCTGTGTTCTCTGTGGTTAAAATATTTTGATGCAATTGCCCTGTGATGCCAATGCCGCAGCGGCTATTTCGCTCAAATGCGCACTATAATGGGTGCGACAGCCGGAAAGATCTTGAGGGAACCCGCTATGTCCAGTCTGTTTGACAAAATCGCTACTTTGGTGAACGCGCATGTGAATGACCTGCTGGGCAAGAACCCCACATCGCCGCTGGCGCGCATACGCCTGAACGCCGAAGAAGCCGACAAGAACCCGCGTAATTCCGCGCAGGCTTTGCGCCGGCGTTTGGACGAAGCCGTTGATTTCGAGGACGTATTGCAGGGCAAGATCGGCGTCCTAATGCAGGAGGCGGCTGACCTGGACGCGCAATTGGACGCCAGCCTGCGCCAGGGCGATGAATTTGGCGCGCGCAGGCTCCAGGGTCAGCTCAATGGCAAACAGCAGCAATTGACCATCGCCGAGTCGGAATTGCGTGATCACCGCGCCCTAAGCCGGCACTTGATGCAGGAGCTGCGCAATTTGGACGCGGCTCTCGATGAGCATGACCGACATTCGCAAGCGCAAGCGGCTGAGGGCAAGCCATCACAGCGGCGCAGGCGCATCCCAGTTGACGGCGCGGGCTTACGAGCCAGGGTCGGCGACCAGTCCATCGTTGACGCTGTGTCCGATAAAGTGAATGAAGCGCGCGACAGCCTGGAGAGCTTTATTGATCGACAGCCGCCGCAAAGGGACGCACGCCCAGAGGCTGCCAGGCGCGGCGGATTCATTGTCGTGGATGAAGAACCAGACCCGCGCCAGCCGAAGGCGTCAAAGAAAGATAGCGGCGATATGAAGGGCAGGCTGTCGCGCTTGAGCAAGCCGCAAGACGACGACCAGTAAGCCGGATACTCTAGTCAGCCCAAGGTCATTCGAGCGCTTCGATGATATCCTGCATGGAGCGTTCGAAATAGGGAAACCCCAGCCAGGCGCTCATCAAACCGAACACAGCGCCGGTTGCGATGCGGTAGATCGGCGTAGTTTCGCGCACGGGCCAAAATTCAAAGGGCGGATAGCTCAATAATTGGCTGAGGCCGTCGATGCCGATCGGGCTCAAGCCGGCGATGACGAAGATCCAGAAGGGCAGCGGCCGGATGCGCCAGCGATAACGCCGATAGACCAAGCCGCCGACGAATATCATGCTGTAGATGGCCAGGTCGCGCGCGCACAAGCTGGTTTTATAGCCCAAGGTCTCGTCGCCGATAAAGTGCCGGGCGGCGATCTGCTGCGCCACGCTGAATTGATTGAGCCCCTCGACGCTGCCGGGCGGCGATGCGACGCTGCCGGAGTAAATGGCCGACCAATGGCGATACTGCATCTGAAAGGCTTCGGATTGCGCCGCGTATTGCTCGAAGGGTGTGTAGGCGCTGTCCGCCGCGCCCCGCGGATAGAAAGGCTGCTCGCCGAAGATGAATACAGAGCGAAAGGCGAATTGATGACAGAAGGGGCTGTATAGCGTATAGATGACATCGGCCGCGCCAAGCCAGCCGGCTTTTGCCAGGGCGGGCGCAATCCAGGGCAAGCTGATATAAAGCGCCAACACGGTCAGCACGATTCGCAGCCAATTAAGCGCCGCGGCCAGCAGGACAGTTTTTAGGCGGCGGAATGCGGATTTGAGTAGTCGCATGCTCAAGCCCGCCGCGACAGGCGCTGAATATCGCTGTCCAGCTGTCTGAATTTCACCGGACCATAGTAGACCTTGCGAATTCGCCCAGCGCTATCAAGCAGATAGGAAGTTGGTATCCCGCGAACCTTGTATCGCTTGGACACGGATAGCGTCTGATCCAGCAGCAGGTCGTAACTTATGTCTAGCTCTCGATGCCAATCAGCCACCAGGTCCACAGCCTCTCCCATGTTAACCGCCAGGACACGCATCGAATCGGGCCGGCTGCCTTGCAGTTGCTGCAAGTCGCGCATTTCCTGTCGACAAGGCGCGCACCAGGTGGCCCAGAAGTTGATGACGGTGGGCACTCGCGCAGTGTTGTCGAGCGCTACGTTCTCTCCGGCTGTATTCATCAGTTGAAATGACGGCGCCGGCGAGCCGATTTCAAGCGCGTCGCTAGACCCCTTCGCCTCTTGGCTTAGGTTGATCCGGTCAGGGAGGCCTGAACGAGCCAGAAGCAAAAGAGCCGCGCCCATACACATGAACGCGGCCAGGTAACGTATGATGGCTCTGAGTCTGGTCATCTGGCGCCGGGCCGGGCCCGTTTAGCTGGCAAAGGCATCGCTGAGCAATTGGTCGATTTGCGTCTCAGTCATGATACCAAAGTGGCGCGCCAGGATAAGCCCGTCTTTGCCCAGCAGGTAGGAGCTTGGCCGCGTCTGAATGGCGTAGGCATCGTTGATGTCGCCGCTATCATCCAGGGCCAGCGTGAATGTCAGGCCATACTCGTCGCGGAAGTCCGCCATCGCCGCTTCAGTGTCGTTGTAGGCGATGGCTACGATCTCGAAACCGCGCGGACCCCACTCTTCATAAGCCTTCTGAAATTCGGGCATTTCGCGGCGGCAAGGACCACACCAGGTGCCCCAGAAGTTCAGAAGCACGACATTGTCGCTCAAGTCGGAAAGGGACAGGCTGGTTGCGTCCAGGGTGTTGATGCTGAAGTCGGGCGCCCGATTTCCCTCGGCCAAGCCAACAGCGGGCCCCAAATCGCTGGCGACTTCCGCCAGGCTGTTTAGCGCCGCGCTTAGCAGCGAAGCGGCTTCTTCTTGCGGCACGGCCGATTCCGCCAGACCCGCGTCAGGCTCCATGCTGGCGATCGGCTGCGAATCACGAACTTTGACGCGGAAGCGCGCCACATCTGTTGCGGAAGCATTACGCAATACCACGCGGTAAAGTCCCGCATCGCCAAGCGGAACCTCAACCAGCGGATACAGCTTGTTCTCCACCATGAGGCTGTCGGCTTTGCTGCCGCGCGCGAGCTCCATGTCGCCTGAGCCGAACAGAGCAATGTCGAAGTCAGGGATCGTCTCGTTGACGCTGCGCACTTCCACATCAATGACATCTCCGCCATCGGCGTGGAAGAGATACTCCTGCCTGGTGGTTTCCGCCGAGAAGTGGCCGCTGGCGCTCTGGTTGATGGCTACCGGCAGCAGTGTGCCATTCAAGCAGGAGCCGACATGGCTGAGGCCGATGCCGCCTTCAAAAAAGCCGACGCCGCACTCTTCCACGCGCAAGGTGAAATCAGCGAATTCGCCTTGGGAAAATGTTTGGCTCAAGCTTTGCAGTTGACCGCTCGCTACCAGCAGGCCTATGGCAACCAGCAGCGAACCGCTGGCGAGTTTGATCTTGCCCATTTGGCGCTGCAGCCGCCGCAGAACGCCTTGAGCGCTGTTCAGAAGCAGGGCGGTGATGATGAAGGGAATGCCGAGACCGAATGAATAGGCGGTCAGCAGCAGCATGCCCTGGGCGATATCGCCGCTGCTGGCGCCCGCGGTTGCCGCCACCGTCAATATGGTGCCCAACAGCGGACCTATACAGGGCGACCAGCCGGCTGAGAAGACCATGCCCATAAAGGCGGAGCCGAGCAGGCCTTCGCGTCCGCTCGTGCCGATTTCGCCGCGCGTATCGGAGTAGAGCAGGGCTTCCAGCCATTCGAGCAGGCTGTTCCAAAAGACCGCCGGCTGCGTGAAGGCGCCATTGACAAACATCGCCAGCACCAGAGCGGCAGTCAACGGCAGCGCGATAAGCGCCTGTTCCAGGAATCCCCAATATATGACGCCGCCGCTCAACAGGGCAAAGGCGATGCTCAGCAGGACATTATCCAGGATGCCAGCTTGCCCCTTCTTGCGCAGCCAGGCGAAAAAGCGCGGCGCCAGCCCCATAAACTGGAAACCGAAGAAGATGATAACCAGCCCGCCGATGCGCCCGATGATCTGGGTGAAGGTGTTGACGTGCTGGCCGGCAATGCTGGCGAGCGCTGTCGTGAGCAGGCCAATCAAGACAAAGACGGCTGTAAAGCCCAGGACAAAGGCGACGCCGTGCAGCAGCATTTGCAGTCGGAACGCCAGGCCGACTGGCGCGGCCGCGCCGGCAGCCGTCTGCCGACTGACGTTGTGTGTCAGGCGCCCGCTCATATAGCCGATGTATGCCGGCACCAGCGGTAATACGCAGGGCGAGATGAATGACAAGATGCCCGCCACCAGCGCCAATCCAATCGTTACGTTTTCCATTTTCTAAGCCTCCGGCTCAATCCGCTGCGCGCGATGTGTCGTCTCGGTTCCAAGTACTTGTAAGATGGCAGAATAAAATTACGAGAAGCTTGCTCAAGGCTAAATGTTTTGTTTCATTGTATCATTTGCGGCTGCCTCAATTGTCTTGCTTGAGCAACTCCTTTAAGTAAGCGCTTTCTTCCTCCAGCGTTGAAATGTCGCCGTTGATCCAGGCTGACCTAAGCTCGTCCAGTAAAGTTTTATAGCGCGGCCCGGGTGGCAGTCCCAGGCGCTTCAAGTCCTCGCCGCTGATGCTCGGACGCAGATGCCGCCAGCGCTTGGCGTAAGCGTCGACGTTATTTTGTGCAGCCGGTTGCTGCGCCAGCGAAATCCAGGCCGCCAACAAGGAGACTTCGGGCTTGCCGTCAAGCAGTCGCGCAATCTCGCTGGGACGGGCGCTGGCATCGCTAAGGCCGGTTGCCGCGGCCACGACTTTCGCTGTGGCGACGACGGAGCGGGTAACCCGTTGCGTCATGTCAAAACGTTGGCAGATGGCTAGCGCAGCGTCTGGGCCGACTTCCGCCAGCAGCAGATTCCAAGGCAGCGCCAGGTCATCAGCAGTGGTCTGCGCCCAGCGCGGCATCGTCTCCGGCTGAATTTTCAGGCGCTGTTCCAGCCGGGCGCTGACGCGGAAGGCCGGGTGCATGCTCTCCGCTGCGCCAAGTTCTTGCAGATGTCGCAAGACTGCGGCGGCTTTGGGCTCGCGCAGAATCAGTTCCATCTCGTTGCGGACGCGCGCGCCGGTGATGCGCCCGAGCATGGGCAGCGCGTCATTTAACTGGGACGTGGTAGCCGGCTCAATCTCAAAGCCGTAACGCCGGGCGAAGCGCAGCGCCCGTAAGATGCGCGTCGGGTCGTCGATGAAACTGCGATCGTGCAAGACGCGAACGTGCTTCCGCTCGAGGTCGCCTAAGCCGCCGCAGACATCAAGCAGCTTGTTGGCGGCACACGCCGGGCTCAGTTGCAGCGCCAGCGCATTCAGCGAGAAGTCGCGGCGCCAAAGGTCATGCTCAATGTCGCTCGGCGAGACGGTGGGCAGCGCAGTCGGATAGGCGTAGGATTCCGAGCGCGCGCGCGCAAAATCAAGGTGCTCAGGCAAGTCGGCGTCTGGCAACGACAGCTTTTCGGCCACGGTTGCGTCCAGGGTCCAGGTTGCCGTGTCAAAGGGCTTGTGCGATTGCAGCGCCCCGCCATAGTCCGCGGCCAATCCTGCAGCGAATGCAATGGCGTCGGCTTCGAGCACAAAGTCGAGGTCGAGGTTGGGCTGCTTGAGCAGCAGATCGCGAATGACGCCGCCGACCAGGAAGAGCTTGAGATGCTTTGCCTGCGCTCGCTGGGCGATAATGTCAATGAGCCGGGCTGACGCTTCTCCCATAATCTCACTGACAGAGTGGCTGTCGATTCTTGGCTCTCGCTGAGTCTCCCGCGGCTCAGACATGACTTCCTTAAATCTCGGCTCAGCCAAGCGGGATCCAGGGACCAATCAGTTGCCGCTCGATCATGCTCAATGAGGTGGTGAAGTTGAAGAATGCCAGCAGGGCAAAGGCGAACGCGGCCTGACGATCGTCGCGGCCGCTCATCAGGCTGAACAGCCCGGGCATGATAATCGCCAGCCACAGCATATAGAGCACGTAAACAACCACCCGTCCGGAAGCGGGCTGATAGCCGGTCAGCAGCAGGCCGATGCCGATAAGCAGCGTCGCGCCGGCGAGCAGGGCGTAGGTCAGGATCGCGCCCCAATAATGGCCGGAGATGGGCTCGTTGCGTGCCGCCGTGACGCAAGCCCAGATGCCCAGCGCCAGTGAGTACAAGATATGCATGTTGAAGAGAATTTGGTGGATTTCGGCCATTGAACCGCCCTATGAAGTCTAAATCAAGTATAGCCCGACCGAGCGCCTTACAGAATTGTCAGCCAGTTCAGATTGGATGCCAGCCAGGTCAGCGCCGCCAGATTGGCCACGATGAGACCGGGGCGCTGCATATTGCCGCCGTCTTGCGCCAGATTGCCGCGCATGTCCATTTCCCAAGGGAAGAGCAGGCAGGTGAATATGCTGAGCAGCAATATCGTGCCCAGCCAGACGGGGAACAGTCCCTGCAAGATGGCGGCGGCCATGCAAAGCAGCGCCAGGGCGATGGACGCATGTCCCAGCAGGGATGTCAGCCCCTTGCCCAGCAGCGCGGCTGTGTTATTCAAGCCCGCTTGCTTATCAACCGCGAAATCGGCCACTTGGTTATAGAACTGACCGTAAGCGGAAAAGAGGCTGGCCGCGGCAATGACCAGCCAGACGGCGCCCGGCTCGCGTCCGTAGGCAAAGAAGCCGGTGGCGATTATCAAGCCGCTGAGCATCAGCGCGTGTGAAACAACGTCCGCCAGCGGGCGCGCCTTTAAGCGAAAAGGGTGCGCGGAATACAGGTAGCACAGCATAAGCATTACCGCGCCCAGCAGCAGCGTGAATGCGCCGGCCGCGGCGAAAAGCAGAAAGGCGGCGATACAAGTGGCCGCTGTTGCGATTTGGCCCTCGCGCCGGCTCAGTAGACCGCTGCTGATGACGTTGTGGGCTTTCTTGGCTGGGTCAAGCGCGTCATCCGGCGCGTCTTCAATATCGTTGATCATAAAGGCGAAGGACATAGCCAGCACATTGCCCGCCAAAACCGCCAACAGCCGGGCGTCGACCGAGGCCGCCATGGCTTCGGCCGCCAGCAATCCCCCCACGATCGTCAAGGGAATGGTAAAGGGCAGGTGCTCGCGCCAGCGCGTCAGACGCAGCAGCGCGGCAAGTTTGCCCGGCTTCGGCAAGTCGCCTGTGCTTTGCATCTTGAGAGTATTACCGTTCGAATGTCAGCGTTCACAACCGCAAGCAATCATAACACAGTTGGGACTATAAATGCGCCTCAAGGCTGCATTGTACAGGGCAATCGCAAAAAACATATTTCACCACAGAGGCACAGAGAACACAGAGATTAGGTTTGTTCGGAGCAGAACACCTCTAGTATCGACATACAAATGGGTGAAAATGCTTATCACAGGGTTCAAAATTGAAGTGCAATTCCTCAGTATATATTAATGAAAGACTATTCTCTGTGCCCTCTGTGTCTCTGTGCTTAGATTTAAGTTTGTATAATGTTCATAGTTAAGCAGATTCATATTGATGCAATTGCCCTGCTGCATTGTATCGTTGCGCGTCGCCTAGTATGATTCCGCCCATGACTCGGCTACTGACAGTCTTTGCCATTTGCGCAGCGTTGCTGGCGGCTTGCAACTTAGAAAGCGCTACGCCAGCTGAGTCGTCGGTCATGGCTGATGCTGATGGCGAGGCGCGCCCCACGAAAACGGCCGCGCCCCCACCTGCCAAAGCCAGCCCTAGCCCCCAGCCGACACTCACGCCCACCGCGCCAGCGCTTGTGATTGATCGCTGCGTCGCTGAGGCGGAGCGGCACACGCGGCGCATAATCGCCGATGTCGCTGTCGACTACGCGTCCAAGACTGCCGACGTTCAGCAGCGCATCGAATTCCTTAATCGGGAAGACGGCGCGCTGGACCATATCGTCCTGGATGTACAAGCCAATCAATGGCAGGACAGCTTTTCACTGGCGGAGCTGACGGTCAACGGCGCATCTACGGCTTACGAAATCAATCAGAATCGACTGCGGTTTGACTTGGCAGAGCCGCTGACGCCCGGTTGCTGGCTCGAGATCGGCCTGCGTTTCCAGCTGCGCGCCGCAGAGATCCGCGACGGCTTGCGCTCTTACCGCGGCTTCTTCGGCTATAGTCCGCGCCAACTCAACCTGGGGCATGTCTTGCCGACGGTCGCCGCGCGATTGAACGGAGACTGGCGCATCCACGCGCCTGCCGGCATCGGCGAGCAAATCGTCAACGCGGTGGCTGACTGGGAAGTCAACCTGACCGTCGACAACGCAGCCGCTACGCTGCAAATGGCCGCGCCGGGATACGTAGCCGCCCAGGGCGATCAGGCTTGGACGATTAAACTGCGGCAATCGCGTGACTTCGTGCTGAGCTTGAGCGAGGAGTTTGCCGTTGCCGAGCGGCAGATGGCGGACGGACGGTCGCTGGAAGTTTACAGCTTTGCCGATGCGCAAGTGAACGACCGCGGGCTGATTATGGACGGCGCCGCCCATACCGCGCAAGAAGGCGTCAAAGCCCTGCAACTCTTCGAGCGCTTGTTTGGACCTTATCCCTACGATCGGCTGGTGATCGTTCAAGGCGACTTCCCCGATGGCATGGAATTCACCGGTCTGGTCTTTGTCGGCAGCGCCTGGTTTTACGGCTTTGACGGCACGGAGAAGAACTACCTGACGCTGATTTCCGTGCACGAAATCGCCCATCAGTGGTGGTATGCGCGCGTCGGCAATGACGCCGCTCTACATCCCTGGCTGGACGAAGCGCTGGCTACCTACAGCGAGTATCTGTATATTGAGGAATATTATCCCAGCGAGAAAAACTGGTGGTGGTATTTCCGCGTGGCGGTTTATTTGCCGGAGGGCGGCGTCGACGGCGCGGTTTACGAATTCAGTACGCCTCGTGAGTACATAAACGCGGTTTATCTGCGTGGCGCGCAGATGCTGCAGAATCTGCGTGAAGATATCGGTGACAAGAATTTTTTCCAGTTGCTGCGTTCGTACTACGGCGCGGGCGACGGGCGGATCGCCGATCCGGGCCTTTTCTGGCGGCAAGTCGCGCCGGATCAGCAGCCCTTAACCGCGGCGACAAGAAACGAGTTTCTGGTCGATCCGACTGTGTATGTTGGGCAGGACTAAGCTGCGAATATCCATGGCAATCGCATCAATATGGTAGTGACAAAAACGGCGCAAATTCGAACGAAAATCAAACACAGAGTTCACAGAGAGCGCAGAGAAAAGCAATAGTGTCATCAGCCAAAAGTGATTTTGAGAGAAATTTGAAGTTTTTTCTGTGCTTCTTGCCGTATTCCAGTCCATCGACTGCATTGAATAGTCGTCTAAACACCTAAATCTCTGTGCCCTCTGTGTTCTCTGTGGTTAAAATATTTTGATGCGATTGCCCTTTGCGGATACCCAGCGAGCCGAAAGGCGAAGCACGATGACAGCATTACCCATCGATTCACAAATCACATTTCTTTACACGGAAGATTTAGAGCGCGCGGCCCGTTTCTACGAGGGGGCGCTGGGTTTGACGCTGGCCCTCGACCAAGGCGGCTGCCGCATTTATCGCGTATCCAGCGGGCAGGCATACATCGGGGTCTGCCAAGCTGCCGACGCGCCAGTGCAGCCGGCCAGCATCATATTCACGCTGGTGACAAAAGATGTTGACGGCTGGTACGAACGGATCAGCGGGCAAGGCTGGGAATGCGAGTATCCGCCGCGCTACAACGAGGTCTACGACATCTATCACTTCTTCGTGCGGGATCCGTCGGGTTACCGGATTGAGATCCAGCGCTTCCCCCAAGCCGACTGGGATCAATCAGGATAGCGACTCAGCCGGTCGTCTTCATGCCGGCCGCGATGCCGTTGATGGTCGCTAGCGTGGCGTCAAGCACCGGGCGGCGGCTTTCGTCGCCTTCGTCCAACTGGCGCAATTCGCGCAGCAGCGCCACCTGCATGAAGTTCAGCGGATCGACATAAGGATTGCGCCGCTGTATCGAGGTCTTGATGGCCGCCATATTGGCCAGCAGTTCGTCTTGCCCGGTCACGGTCCTGATCATGTCGCTGCTGAGCTCGTGCTCATGCTTGATCCAGCCGAAGTATCGTTCTCTTAATTCGGGCGGCTCAACCAGCGAGGCGTATAATTCGGCGATGCCCATATCGGCTTTTGCCACATCCAACTGCGCATTGTCAATGAGCGCCTTGAAGAAGGACCAATTGCGATACATTTCCCGCAAGCTGGCTAAGCCGCTCTCGTGCTCGGCAGCGTAGGCTTGGAAGGCGCTGCCCAGCCCGAACCAACTGGGCACGATCGCGCGGCTCTGCATCCAACTGAACATCCAGGGAATGGCGCGCATGGCGGAGAACCCGCCCTTTGCCTGGCGTTTGGCCGGGCGCGAGCTTATCTGCAGGCTGCTCAATTCTTGTATCGGGGTGGCCTGCTGCCAATAGTCGATAAAGCCGTCGCTTTCATAGACGAACTCGCGATAGCAGCGGGCGCTGCTTGCGGACAGAGCCGCCATCGCCTCAAAGTAATGGGCGGGCACGTGGCGCTCTTCTTGCAAGCCCATGCCAATAAGAACGGCGTTCAGCACTTGATTGAGATGGCGCTGCCCGATGCCCTTGTTGCTGTAGCGGTAGGCGATGACCTCGCCTTGTTCGGTGATCTTAACGCCGCCGTGCAGCGACTCCGGCGGTTGCGACAATATCGCCCGGTTGGTCGGACCCCCGCCGCGGCCGATGCTGCCGCCGCGCCCGTGAAAGAGTTCCAGCGACACGCCCTTTTCCACGCATTTTTCGGTGAGGATGCGCTGGGCATTGTAGAGATTCCAATTGGATGCCAGGTAGCCGCCGTCCTTGCTGCTGTCGGAATAGCCGATCATCACTTGCTGGCGCAAGCCGCGTTTGCCTGCGCGCGCGACCAAATGCCTGCGATATTCTTGATTGTCAAATAGCTCCTCCATGATCGACGGCGCGCGGTAGAGATCGTCAATCGTTTCGAATAAAGGCACGATGTATACATCATTGTCGATGCCCACCTCGCGCGCGAAGAGCAGCATGGTCAGCACATCACTGGGGTGGCGCGACATGCTGGCGATAACGGTGTCGATGACGATGCTGTCGTACTTGGCGTGGGCTTGGGCGATCATCCGCCAGGTGCGAATGACGCTCTGCGTCGTCTCTGAGAAAACGCCGATTTCCTTGGGGAAGAGCGGGCGCCGGCCGCGTATCTCTTCGCTCAGCAAAGCCTGCTTCTCTCCCTCGGGCATCTCGTCAAAGTTGGCGGCGATATCGTAATAGTCAAAAATTTCATCCAGGGCGGCGCGGTGCAGGTTGGCGTCCTCGCGTATTTCCAAGGGCACCAGATGCAAGCCGAACAAGCGCACCTTGCGCATCAGGCGCTGGACCGCCCCCAAAGCCACCCGCAGGCCGCCATGCGCTTTGAGGCTGTCTTGCACATGCAGCAAATCTTGCAGGAAGTCGCGGCTGGAGCCGTACTCGTCGGCTGCCAGCTTTTGGCCGATGCGCGTCAGCCGCGTTCGGTACAGCTCGCCGGGGAAAACCGGAGCGCCATCGTTTTCAGCGCCGGCTGCGATCTCGATTTCAGCCGAGGCGCCAAATACGTTGGTGTCTTGCGTCAGATGATTCGCCAGCTCGCTGACTTCTTGCAGGTACATCTGCCGCGCTGTATTGCGCAGCGTCGTCAAGGTCTGCAAGGTGACGTCAGTGGTGACGTTTGGGTTGCCGTCGCGGTCGCCGCCGATCCAGGATGCGTAGCGTAGCACCGGCGGCAGCTCCGACCAATCTTCTTGTGGATAATAACGTTCCAGTGCCTGCTGCAGGTCTTCGTAAATGTCAATCACCACATCGACAATGACCGTACGCAGGAAATAAATGCCCATGTCGACTTCGTCGGCGACCTGTTTTTTGGAGGCGCGCACCTGGCGCGTTTGCCAGAGTTCTTCGACCTTTTCCGCCAGCGCGCTTTCCAGCTTGCGCAGTTCTCGCGGCAACAGGTCATGCCGGTCGCGCTCCTCCATCATTTGCGCGATATGGCGCAGTTTGATGAGGATCTCCTGCCGCTTGGCTTCGGAGGGGTGCGCGGTCAACACCAGGCGCAGGCGCGTATTTTCCAGCAGCGAGCGCATGTCGGCCCCCGTCTTGCCATTGCCGTGCAAGGCGCTGATGGCATTGAGGATTGATTCTCTAAGCGAGCCGCGGGCTTCGCGCTGGCGGATGACGCGGATCCGCTGCAAATCCTCGGCGATGTTGATCAACTGGAAGTAATTGGAAAAGGCTTTGATGAGGACATTCTTCGAATCCAGCGGCAGATTCTCCAGGCGGTCAGCCAGCTTAAAAGCCGCGGCAGCATCGCCGTCGCGGCGCGCCTTGGACATGGCGCGGATCTCTTCCACGAGATCGTAAGCGTCCATGCCATTCTGCTCTTGAATGATGATGCCCAGCCAATTGCCGAGCGTGTGAATATCCTGGCTGAGGGCAGAGTTGCTTGCCTTACTCCTGTCGCTCATGCCATACTCCCGTCCCTGTCCGCTAACCCCAATCGCCGCGACCAGGGCCTATGGCAAGGCACTATAATTCATCTCATACCTCGATACCAGTACAAGAAAACGGCGTTACAAGCGAGGCATTGTCTTGAGCGCGCTGATTGAATGCGTCGCTAACTTTTCCGAGGGGCGGCGGCGTACTGTGGTCGAACGCATCGTTGAATCCATCGCCTGTGTGCCCGGCGCGTCGGTACTCGCTTACGAAAGTGATGTCGACCACAATCGCGCGGTCGTGACTTTCGCCGGATCGCCGCAACCGGTCGCTGACGCCGCCTTCGCCGCTATTGCCCGGGCGGCTGAACTTATCGACCTCGACCAGCATCATGGCCAGCATCCACGCATTGGCGCGGCTGATGTCCTTCCTTTTGTGCCCTTGCGCGGCGCGAATATGGACGATTGTGTCCGCTTGGCGCGCAGGCTGGGAGCGCGTGTTGGCGCCGAACTAAGGCTGCCGGTAATGCTCTATGAAAAGGCGGCGCTGCAGGAGACGAACCGCAATCTCGCGGATATCAGACGCGGCGGCTACGAATCGCTGAAGCGAACGATCGCGTCCGGCGCTCCGCCGCAGCCGGATTTCGGACCGCGCGCGCTGGGTCCGGCCGGCGGCTGCGTCATCGGCGCGCGCGACTTGTTGATCGCCTTCAACGTCTTCTTGTCAACGGATGATGTCGCCGTTGCCAAAGGCATTGCCCGCAGCATCCGCGCCTCATCCGGCGGCTTGCCGCATGTCAAGGCGCTGGGATTAAGCGTGCGCGGCCAAGCCCAAGTCTCGATGAACCTCAGCAATAACAGAGTGACTTCGATCCCGCGAGTTGTGTCGGCGATTGAGCAGGAAGCGCGGCGCCTTGGCGTCCACATCGACAGCTCGCAGATCATCGGCTTGATCCCGGCTGACGCGCTGTCAGCAGCTGAAGCGGAACAGCTGCGCGTCGAGAATTACTCCCCAGCGCGGATCTTGGATTGGCAGCTGGCGACCATCGAGTGACTGCGGCGCGTGTCTTCCGGCGCCATCAAGCTCGCTCGCGCGTCATTCAACCGTCGGGCGATACTGCAGCGCCTCGGCGATATGCGCGATTTGTATGTCGGCGGCGCCGTCCAAATCGGCGATGGTGCGGCTCAGCTTGAGCACGCGATGATAGCTGCGCGCGCTCAGTTGCAGCTTGCGTACGGAGAGCGACAAGATCTGCCGCGCCTCGTCGCTTAGGACGCAGAAATCGTCAATTTCGCTGACCGTCATGTCTGCGTTGGCGAAGAGACCGGCGTACTGCTCGAAGCGTTGCACTTGCCGGTTCCGCGCCAACTCGACGCGCCGGCGGATATCCAGCGAACTCTCCGCGCGCTTATCGCCCATGAGTTTGTCGAAGTCGACGCGGGGCACTTCAACGTGAATGTCGATGCGGTCGATTATGGGGCCTGACAGGCGCGTTTGATAGCGTTGGATCTGACTGGGCGTGCAATTGCAGCTCTGCAGCGTGTCCCCGTAAAATCCGCAGGGGCAGGGGTTGCGCGCGCCAACCAGCAAGAAATTGGCCGGGAAGGTGACGCTGCCCTTGGCCCGGCTGATGGTAACGATTTTGTCTTCAATCGGCTGGCGCAGCACTTCCAGCACTCTGCTGGAGTGCTCGTTGATTTCATCGAGGAAGAGCACGCCACGGTGCGCCAGGCTGATTTCGCCCGGTTTCGGTATGGAGCCGCCGCCAACCAGCCCGACCTGTGAGATGGTGTGATGCGGCGCGCGAAAAGGTCGCTGCCGGATCAGCGGCTGGTCCTGCGAGAGCATGTCGACGATTGAATAGATGCGCGTGACTTCCAGCGCTTCCTGCGTCGCCAGCGGCGGCAGGATGCCGGCCAACGCGCGGGCTTGCAAACTCTTGCCAGCGCCGGGCGGCCCCGACAGCAAGATGTTGTGGTTGCCGGCGGCCGCTACTTCCAGCGCTCGCTTGACGTGCTCTTGCCCGCGGATGTCGGCGAAGTCTATTGCGCCTTCAGCAAGTTCAGGCTCAGCGGATCCCGATTCCAAATCGCCGCGGTAGGGTGTGATCGGGTTCAACTGGTAGAGATGCTCCACCAGCTGTCCGATAGAGCGCACCGGTATTATCGTGACGCCTTCTACGAGGGCGGCTTCGCCAGCGTCTTCTTCCGGTACAAACACGGTTTCGATACGCTCTTGCATGGCGGTGTAGACCATCGGCAGCACGCCTTTGACGTGACGGATGCTGCCGTCCAGCGAGAGCTCGCCGATGAACAGCGTGTTATCCAGCGTGTGCAGCGGAATCTGGTCCGTGGCTGCCAGGATGCCGATAGCGATGGCCAGGTCGTAGGACGGACCATGCTTTTGGATATCGGCGGGCGAGAGGTTGACGACGTAAGCTTTGTTGGGGAAGCGCAGGCCGCTGTTGCGTATGGCGGAGCGAGCGCGGTCTTTGCTCTCGCGCACGGCGGCGCCCGGCAAGCCGACCAGATTAAAGCTGGGCAAGTGGGCGCGCGGGTTGAAGTCGGTCTGCACCTCGACGATGTGCCCGTCCAATCCGATAACCGCGCAGGTGTTGACGATCGCTAGCATGTGACTTCTCGCCTTCGCCGTAATTCGCCGCGCCAATACTACCTACAAACGGAAAGAATAACACGCTAAATCCGCGCGAATGCTGATGCCAGCGACGGGTTGTGTGGGCTGGGGCGGTTGAAGCGCCCGCCACGCTATTATTCGCTTTCACGGAGAGCCTTCGCTCGCAGATAGGGAATGATGCCGCCGGCATCGATAATCTCGAGCACCTGTGGCGGCAGCTGCGGGAAATCGTAGCTCCGCCCATCGGCATGCAGTTGCGTCGCTGCCAGGTCAATCTCGATCTCGTCGCCCGTTGCGACCGCCTCGACGATCTGCGAGCATTCGATGACCAGCAGCCCGCTGTTGATGGCATTGCGATAATAGATGCGGGCGAAGCTCGCGGCGATCACGGCATGGACGCCCGCAGCCAGCAAACAGGTGACGGCCTGCTCGCGGCTGCTGCCGTTGCCCCAATTGCGCCCGGCGACAATCACATCGCCCGGGATTACGTTGCCGGCGAAGCTCGGGTCTAGATCTTCGAGGGCATGCCGCGCCAGCGCCGCTGGATCGCCGCTGATCGTGTAGGTGTATTTGCCCGGGAAGATGACATCGGTATTGACCTTGTCGCCGTACTTCCAGACACGGTGCTTTGTCTTCGTCATGCGGGCTCGCCCCCTGCCAAATCCGCCGGGTGCGCCAGGTAGCCGGCGACGCAGCTGGCCGCCACTACCGCCGGATTCGCCAGGTAAATCTCGGCGTCGCGCTGGCCCATGCGGCCGCGAAAATTGCGATTGGCGCTGCTGACGCAAACCTCGCCCGGCGCCAGCACGCCCATGTGATTGCCCATGCAGGGGCCGCAGCCCGGCGTGCCAATCGTGGCGCCGGCATCAAGCAATGCCGCGATGTGACCGGCTTCAGCCGCGTCGCGCAATACCATCGAGGATGCCGGAATGACCAGCAGGCGTCGCCGCAGCCGTTTCCCGCGCAGGACCTCGGCCGCGCTGGCGATGTCTTCCAGGCGTCCGTTGGTGCAGGTGCCGATGAAGCCAACGTCCACTCGTGTATGAGCCAGCGACGACAGTGGCTGCGCATTGTCGACTGTGTGCGGGCAAGACACCATCGGCTCAATGGCGCTGAGCTGCACGTGGCGCTCCACTGCGTAGGCCGCGTCCGCATCAGGGTAAAGCGCGCTCTGGCGGAAAGTCGCCAGGCGTTCAGCGGCGTCCTGTGGCCGCGAGCGCGCCAGGCTGCTTTCCAGCCAATCCCAGGTGATGGCATCCGGCGCCATGCAGGCATTTTTGGCGCCCATCTCGGCCATCATATTGGTCAGCACCGCGCGCGCATCGGGTGACATGCTGCTGATGCCGTCGCCGGCGAATTCGACCGCCAGATAAGTCGCGCCATCGGATGAGAGCTGACCGATCAAGTGAATGGTGAGGTCTTTGGTCGTCACGCCTCGTTTGAGCTTGCCTGTGAGCACAATGCGCAGCGTCTCCGGCACGCGCAGCCACAGCTCGCCGGTCGCCCAGAGCGCGGCCACTTCGCTGCGGCCGATGCCGGCGCCAAACGCGCCCAGCCAACCGCAGTGCGGGCTATGGCTGTCAGCGCCCAGCAAGGTTAACCCGGGCCCGACAATCCCTTCTTCACACAAGACTTGATGGCAAATGCCGCGGCCGACTTCGTAGAAATTGCCGATGCCTTGCTCACGAACCAACTGCCGGATCTGGGTGTGATTCCGCGCGTGTTTGGCTGTGGGCGGCGGCGCGGCATGATCCAGCGTGATGGCGAGCCGGTCAGGATGCTTAATTTTGCCCTGGGGCAGCTGCTGGAATATCTCCCAGATAGCGGCGGAATTATCGTGGCTGAGGACGACGTCGGGCTCAACCACAACGATTTCACCCGGCTTGACGCTTTCCCGCCCGCTCGCGCGCGCCAGGAGTTTCTCCGTCAGCGTCATGGGCGCCCATTGCGCTTCGGGCTGCGCCTCGCTGCTTGGTCCCGTGATGGAACTCATAGTAGTCCTAACTTTCCTGGCAGGGCATTCGCATCAAAACGATTCTTCAAAGCATGAACCTTTTGCCAACTAAAATCTAAGCACAGAGACACAGAGAGCACAGAGGAAAATCTATCATGAATATTATTGTGAACTGCTCTTCATTTTGAACCCTATGATAAACATTTTATCCTGTTGTTTGTCGATGCTAGAGGAGTTCTTCCCCGAACAAACTTAAACTCTGTGTTGACGGTCTGTGTCTACGCGACCCTCGGCGCCTCTGTGGTGAAAAATATTTTGCTGCGATTGCCCTGACTTTCCGGCTCTTTGCTCATTCTGTCCCGTTGATTGTCTGCTAAAATTGCGCCTTCGTTTCGGAACAATCTAACAGAATCGCGCCATGCTGTCAGACGAACTGCAAGGCAAACTGCGCCACAACTCATTCGTCAACATTATGGACGGCGCGCTTTTCGGCTTGGGCGTCTCGGGATTGGCATCGTATGTTACCATAATCCCCTTATTCTTGTCCTACCTGACCGAATCAACGGCGCTGATTGGCTTTGCGGCGGCGCTATTCCACATCGGCTGGCAATTTCCCCAGTTGCTGACGTCGGGCTACGTCGCGGGCTTGAGTCGCTTCAAGCCGACGGTCTTGACCATGACGCTGATAGAGCGCCTTCCATTTTTCGGCTTGGCCATCGTCGCCTTGACGCTGCCCGTGATCGGAACTGACGCGGCGCTGGTGCTGACCTTGATCTTACTCTGCGTGCAGTCGCTTGCCGGCGGCTTCACTGCAACCGCCTGGCAGAGCATGATCAGCAAAATTATGCCGGTCCATTTTCTTGGCTCGTTTTTTGGCATCCAATCCGCCGCTGTGAATCTGTTTGGCGCGGGCGGCGCTTTGCTCGCCAGCGTTATCCTGGAACGGCTGGCCTACCCGCAGAGTTTCGTTTGGCTCTTCGCCATTGCCGGGCTCAGCTTGATGATTTCCTTCGTGTTTCTGGCGCTGACATTCGAGCCCAAGAGCGCGCCTCGTGATGTCGTCGCTGGCTTGGGCTGGCGAGCATTGGGCAGAAGACTTCAGCGGATTCTGCGCGCGGACGGCAACTTCCGCTGGTTCCTGGTCGCGCGCGGCTTGACCTCGCTCAGCTTGACAGCCATCTCCTTTTACACGATTTTCGGCATCCGCCGATTTGATATGTCGCCGGAGTTTGTCGGCGGCCTGACCAGCGTTTTGCTGCTCTCGAACATGCTTACCAGCTCGGTAATCGGCTTGGTAGGCGAACGTTGGGGCCTGCGGCGCGTCTTGATTCTGGCCAATGTTCTGACCGTGCTGGCTATCGCCATTGCCCTGACCGCTGCGGACGCGCGCTGGTTCTATCTCGTTTTCGCCTTGACGGGTATCGTCAACTCGACCCAGTGGTCAACCATCATGACGATAACGGTGAAATTCTGCTCGGTGGCGGACCGGCCCTTTTACATCGGCATGGCCAACAGTCTTATCGCGCCGGTGACGGTATTCGCGCCCATCATTGGCGGCTGGCTGGTTGACGCCGTCAATTTCGAGCTGTCCTTCGGCATTTTCGCTCTGGCGGGTTTGCTGTCGATCCTGGTCTTTGTCGTCCCGATGCAAGAGCCGAGTCACGAGCCAGCGGTCTTGGCCGCTGACTAATCGTCGACCGGCAGCGCCAAGTTGCTGAGCATCTTGTCGACATCAGCCAGGGTGATTTGGCGCTCATCCGCCAGCGACTTCACCTGATCGGTAACCGAACGCAGCGACTCGTCGGGCAAGTCGATGCCCAAGCCGGCCGCGCGATTGCGGATGGCGTTGCGCCCAACCAATCGATGCGCCACGTCGATGACGCGCGACATGCCAAAATCTTCCGGGTGGACGGCCTCATAAGTGGTCGGGTTCTGCAGCACCGCGTTGGTATGCACGCCGGCTTTGTGATGGAAGGCGACAGCGCCGGTGATCGGCGTGTTGAAGGGAATGTCGATGCCGACCTTGTTCGCCACAACTCGCTCGATCTCGGCCAATAACGGCAGGTCGTATTTCCCGACCAGTGACTTGTCGCAAGTATAGAGTCGGCCGATCAGCGCGCCCATCGGGGTAATGCCGTTGCGCTCGCCGATGCCCAGCACGGTGGTGTCGATATGCGTCGCGCCGGCTTGCAGCGCGCTAAAGGCGTTGGCCACGGCGCAGCTGCTGTCGTTGTGCCCGTGAAATTCGATATCGCAGCTGACGACATCGCGCAGGTTAGAGATGAGGTTGTAGGTCTGCAGCGGATCTGCCACGCCGACCGTATCCGCCACGCCAACGCGGTCGACGCCGGCCAAGTCCATCGCGCGGTAGACGGTCATCACATCGGCGAAGTTGCTGCGAAAGGTGTCTTCGGTGCTGAAGCGGGTTTCAACTTCGTTGGCTCTGAGGTAGGCGATGACTTCCTGGCCCATATCGATGACTTGCTCCAGGCTGCGGCCATGGCTGTACTGGCGCATGTAATCGGAGGTGCCGATGTAGACATCAGCGCCATCGACGCCGCAATCCACCGCCAGCTTGGCATCTTCCAGGTTGGCGCGGATATGCGTCAAGAGCTTGAAGCCGCGTTTCATATCGGCGAGCGCGCGAATGGCATCGGCGCTTTTTGGGCTGGCAACGGGCGTGGAAAGCTCCATATATTCGACGCCGAATTGATCGAGCAGAAGGGCGATTTCGCGCTTGTCTGCTATGCTGAAATGCGAACCGCGAAATTGCTCGCCCTCGCGCAAGGTGGAGTCGATGAAGTTAAATGCCTGAACGGGTATGTTACGATTGTGCATGGGCTTGCCAGTTCTCACTTAGAGTGATTCGAGCACGGAAGACAGCACGTTTATCGCCTGCAAGTACTCATCGAGATCAATATGCTCATCGGGTGTATGGTCGAGCGCGGAATCGCCCGGTCCGTAAGCCAGGATTGGGCAATTCCAGCGCGGGCCGACCACGTTCATATCCGAGGTGCCGGTTTTATACAGAAAGCGCGGCAGGCCACCCTCAGCCCGAATCGCGCGACGGAACTGGCGACTTAGCTCGCTGTTGCGGTCGCTGGTATACGCATCCTCGCCGCCGCGAGCCCTGACGCGCGCTCCCTTTGCTGGCGGCAGTTGCTGCTCCAGCGACTCGGGACTGATGCCCGGCGGCAGTCGCAGCCCGACCGTCATTTCCGCCACGCCATTGACGCCTGCCTGCCAGGTATTGATGTCCCGCAGCGTGGCATCCAGCCGCGTGAATATCGAGTCGATACCTACGTTGTGCTCGTCGCTGCGCGCCTTGACAGCTTGCCAATAATCCAGGGCGCGTTCGGCCGGGCTGGGCGCAGCGCCGGCGCTGTGAGCTAAGCCGCCTTCCCAGCGCCAGTCGAGCAGCAGACGGCCCTTATATCCCAGGGTGATGCGATCCCAATGCGATGGCTCGCCGATTACGCAGAAGTCGGGCTGAAAGCAGGTTAGCGCATGGCGCGCGCCTCTGCTGGTGGCGGCTTCTTCTTCCACCGCGCCGATGACCACAACGCGAAGGTCGCCGGGCAGGCTGGCTTGCCGCGCCGCTGCGGCGAAGGCGCAAAGCGGACCTTTGGCGTCCACCGCGCCGCGCCCGTATAAGAGGCGTCCATCGTGGCGTACTGGCGGAAAACCGGCGAAGGTGTCGATATGCCCCAGCAATACAATTTCACGCGGGCCGCCGCCGATGACCCCAATCGCGTTGCCGGCCCCGTCAACAAAGGCTTGGTCAAAATCAAAGGCGCGCATCCAATCCACCAGAAAGGCGGACGCTTCCGCTTCGTGACCGGAGGGGCTGGCGATGCTGACCAGATCGCGCAGCAGTTTTTCGCTGGCTTTCGCGCTCATGCTTCAGTCCAATACTTCGTTGAGGGCGTCAATGACGAGGCTGAGTTCATCACGGCTGATGATCAGCGGCGGCAGCAAGCGCAGTGTGTTCAACCCGGCCGGCAGCGCCAGCACGCCACATTCCTGCAGCGCTTTCAGCACTGGCGTCACGCGTCCGCGCAATTCCAGGCCCACCATCAGCCCGCGCCCGCGTACATTGCGCACGCCGCGCAAGTTGAGTTGCTGCAATTCGTTGATCAGCCAGTCACCGTTGCTGCGGACGCGCTCCACTATGCCTTCGTCACGAATCGTCGTTAGGGTAGCGATGGCCGCGGCGCAAGCCAGTGGATTGCCGCCGAAGGTGCTGCCATGGCTGGCGCGGGCAATGGGACCATGAGCGGCGCGCCAGCATACCGCGCCCATTGGCAGGCCGCCGCCGATTGCCTTTGCCAGGGCGACGATATCGGGCAGAATGCCGGCATGCTCGAAGCCGAACCACTTGCCCGTACGACCGAAGCCGGTCTGAATCTCGTCGATAATCAACATGGCGCCGGTCTTGTCACAGCGCTCGCGCAGCGCCTGCAAGTAGTCGACCTCAGCCGGGTGCACGCCGCCTTCGCCTTGTACCGATTCCACCACAACCGCAGCCGTCTCCGGCGTGATGGCCTCGACAGCGGCATCGATATCATTGAACGCGACATGGTTTACCGTCGGCAGCCACTGCTGAAAGGGCTTGCGATATTTCGGCGTCCAGGTCATCGACAGGGCGCCAGTCGTGCGGCCATGAAAGGCGCGTTTGGCGGCCACGATGCCATCGCGTCCGCTAAGCAATTTGGCCACTTTGAGCGCGCCCTCGATGGCTTCCGCGCCGCTGTTGCACAAGAAGAAGCGGCTCAGATCCGCCGGCGTGATGCTGTCCAGCAGCGTATACAACTCCGCGCGGCGGTCGCTGTAGAATGACTCGTGTATCGAGACTAGCGTGCTCGCCTGGGCAGTCACCGCGGCGACTACGGCCGGGTGGCAATGCCCCAAAGCGGCGACGCCTTGTCCGCTGGTCGCGTCCAGATAGCTCGCGCCGTCAATGTCCCAGACGTACACGCCTTGGCCGCGAACAAGCGTTGTCGGTCGTTTGCCATAGGCGCCGGAAGCGTAGCGATCTTCAATTTCAAAGACGGTGGCAGTCTCAATCATGCTGTAAACCTCGTGCTCTCTCCCCGCAGCGCGCGCGACACCGGATTTGTCACGCGGCCGTCGCCGATGTAGACTGCCGCCACGCCTTGCGTCAGCGCTTCTTGCGCCGCCAGAACTTTGCGTTTCATCCGCCCCTGCGCCCAATCCAGCGCGCTGTCAATCTGCGACAACGGCACTTGCTTAACAAAACTGTCTTCGTCGGGAAAGTCGCGATAAAGCCCGCGAACATTGCTCAAGATTAGCAGCGTGCTGGCGCCCAACGCGCTAGCCACTGCCGCGCCGGCTCGGTCGCCATCGACATTCAGCAAGCCGTCTTCGCTAACTGCCATCGGCGGCAGCACCGGCGCCCGGCTTTGCGCCAGGGCCTCTCGCAGCGGGGACGCTTCGACGCCTGTGATGGCGCCGCTGTGGTCATCGCGCACCATGCGAATTCTACCGTTCATGACAGCTCGTATGGCTTTTTTGCGGCTGCCGCGCACGACGACTGCTTCGCCGACGAAACCGGTAGCGTTAATGCCGCGCCGCTGCAATTCTGCGACCAAGTTTGCGTTGGCATCTTCGGCCGCGCGCACGTAAACATCGCGAGTCGCGGGCGGTGTATAGCGCGAACTGTGCCCGGAAGGCGATGTTAAGGTCTGCACTTCAATGCCCAGCTCGGCGCAGAGTTGATTCATGGCTTCGCTTACGCCGTGAACGACCACAAGCGGACGCGCCCTTGCGACAGCCGCCAGGTCATCGCAGGCCGCCGCCAGGTCCAGCCCGGCGCCGCCGCCCAGTTTCACTACCAGAAGTTCCGCGCTTGACATCAGAAACTAGGCCTCAGGGATAGATGCCGGGGAATGCCAGCCCGGTCGTTTCTTCGAATTGGTACATAAGATTCATCGCCTGGACCGCGCTGCCGGCCGCGCCCTTGCCTAGATTGTCCAGCGCGGCGATTACCACCAGGTGTTTTCCGTCATCGTCCAGTTCAAAGCCGATGTCGCAGTAGTTCGTTCCGGCGACCACACGCGGCTCGGGCAGGCGATGCAGGCCGACTTTGCCGCTGACCAAGCGCACAAAGGGCTCGCCGCGATACAGCCCGCGATACAAGCGCCAGATGTCGCGCTCGACTTTGCTCTCGTTGAGGTAGCAGTGCGCCAGCAAGTGCACGCCGCGCACCATCTCAATCGCAGTGACGGCAAAATGGACGGGCGCATCGCCGCCCAGGATCATTTGGACTTCCGCCAGGTGACGGTGGCCTGTCGCTTTATAGGTGCGCACGGCGCCGCTGCGAATAGGATGGTGCGAGCCGGCGTTGCTCTTGTTGCCGCCTTCGGAGGAGCCGACTTTGATTTCGATCACGGCGCGCTGCAGCAAACCCGCCTTGGCCAATGGGCTGAGAGCCAGGTTGACAGCGGTGGCGTTGCAGCCGACCCCACTGACGTAGTCCGCGCCGCTAAGCCGCTCGCGATTGGCCTCGGGCAAGCCATAGACGAAGCGCTCCAACCAGTCCGGCGCGGGGTGGGCGTCGCCATACCAGCGCTCATAATCGGCAGCCGAATCGAGTCGAAAATCGGCGGACAGGTCAATCAGCTTGGGCGCCAGCCCGGCGTAGCGCTCGATGCTGCGCGCAGCCGTGCCGTGCGGCAGCGCTAGAAAGAGCAGGTCACAAGCTTGCAAGGCGTCGGGATGGATGAACTTGAGTGTGGATACGCCGCGCATATTGGGATGCGCAGTGTGGATATAGCGTCCGGCTTGCTCGCGGCTGGTGATTTGCGTCACTTCCACCAGCGGGTGAAAATGCAGCAGCCGCAGCAGCTCGCCGCCGGTGTAGCCGCTGCCGCCGACAATACCTGCCCGTATCACGCGACCACCTCAACTTGCCCGATGACGTAATCAATAGTCTCCTGGGCGATATCGACGCCGGTCGGTTTGCTGCTATTGCGAAATTCCATCGTGTGGTTGATCTCGTTGACAACAAAATCGCCCTGCGCGTCTTCCAGCAGGTCGATCGCCAGGATGCCACCGCCGACCGCCTGAGCCGCCTTTAGGCAGATTTCATCGAGCTGCGCGGTCACGGGACAATTTGTCGCTTGGCCGCCGCGCGCTGTATTGGTGATCCAATGGTTGGAGGCCCGATAAATGGCGGCGATGGTGCGGTTTCCCACGACGAAGGCGCGGATATCGCGGCCCGGTTTATCAACATATTCTTGCACGTAATAGATGTGATGATTGTAATCGCCCAGTGTCTGCCGATGCTCCAGAATGGCTTCAGCGCTGTCACGATTATGCACGCGCGCCAGCAGCCGTCCCCAGGAACCGGTGACCGGTTTCAGCACGGCTGGATATTTTACGTCTTCGATGGCTTGCATGGCGCTGTCCGGCGTGAACGCCACGCGTGTATGCGGCTGCGGGATGCCGTGAAGCGTCAACGCGATGCTCGTGCGCACTTTGTCGGCGCAGATGGCCGCCGTCTCGTAGGAATTAAAACTGCGGATGCCCCAGCTGTTGAGCACCGCCAGCGCGTACATGCCGCGCGAAGTGCTGACGCAGCGCTCGAAGATCAAGTCGTAGCCGCTCCAGGCCATGCCGGAGGGCGCCAATTGCTCGATGCCCCGCGAAATGTCGAAATTCAGCTCGCGGTCTAGAATGATGTCCGGGCTGATGCCGCGCTTGTTGAAGGCGGCCAAAATCAGCTTTTCTTCTGCGCGAATATGGGTGACCAACAAGGCGACGCGCATGAGGTTTATTCTCCCCAATCCTCTTCGACTTCCGGCGCCAATTCCAACTCAATGGGGTTCAGATTCATTATCTCCAGTTCTGTGCCGCATTCCGCGCAGGAAAGCAACTCGTTTTCCATGGCGTCCGTTGGGATGTCAACATCGGCATCGCATTCCGGGCAAAGCGGTGTTCCGTCAGTCATTGTCTCGTCTCCTACTGCTCAAGACCGGGCAACAAAAAAACCCGCCGTATGGGCGGGTGCGTGTTCGGGAAATACTTTCAGCGCAAACAAGCCCATACTCAGTGGGTGCGGGTCTTTTTTGCCTGCTTGCATTCGCGCAACATCATGATTGAACGCTCGTTCAAATCGTGGCACCAATCAACTTCGTACTCTATCGCCATTCTGTAATTCGCTCTAGTTACAAATTGTACGAAAAAACAAACCTACAGAAACGAAAACAATACTAAAATCCAAAGCGCGCCAGGTTGTTTTCCAGCGGTTGAATGTACTTCTGTCCGAAAATGATCAGGTGTACCAGCAGCGGATACAGGTTGTAGATGTGGCGGCGCGTCTCATAGAACCCCTTGTCGATTGGCAGAATCTCGTGATAAGCGTCGAAGAACTCCGGGCCCACTCCATCGAAAAGCGCCATGTAAGCCAATTCCATTTCGTTGTGGGCGTAGTAGAGCGCCGGGTCGATTATGCCGGCGATGCGGCTGCCGCGAACGATGATATTAGTGCGCCACATATCGCCGTGAATCAACGCGGGCGCGGCTGGCTCAATGAGAAAGTTTTGCAGTGAATCGGCGATGCGCAGCAGCCGTGCTTCCAGCGCTGATGGCAGTTCGCCCGACTCTCTTGCTACGCCGATCATGTAGAGCAGGCGCTGCTCGCGGAAGAACTCAATCCAAGAGGCCGTCGGCAGGTTCGGCTGATGCAAGGGACCGATCAAGGTATCGCGCTCCAAGCCGTAGGACGTGCCGCTGACTTGGTGGCAGGCGGCCAGCAACTGGCCCAAGTGACGCAGACTCGCTTGCTCCAGCGGCTCGTCGCCGGCGATGTACTCCATCAGCAGCAGATTCGGCTCGTCATGCCAGACCTCTGGAATAGGAAGGGCGGAATTTTGGCGCAGGTAACGCAGCATATACGCTTCAATGCGCAGGTCGTGGCTGCCGTCGCCGACTTTCGCCACCAGCGGCTCGCCGCTCGCGAAGTCAAGCCGCAAGACCTGGCTGATCTTGCCGCCGGCCAGCGGAGTCATCTGCCTCAGGTCGCGCCCAACGAGTTTGGCTATCCGCTGTTGAAGGCCCGTTTCAGCCATCGAAACTCGATTCCCGTCACTTGAATGATTTGCCGTCAGCGCCTGCCACACGCGGCTTGACAGCATTTGCGCCCAACCTGTATAATCCGCTGATTATGCCCGAAATCAATCAGGAGTAAAGAGATGGGTCCTCTTCCCAAGCGAAAAGTCTCCAAGTCCAGGCGGGATCGCCGTCGCGCCCACGACGCGTTGACGCTCAATCACTTGCTTGAGTGCGAAAGCTGCGGGGAGTATCACATCGCGCATCGCGTCTGCCCCAAGTGCGGCCATTATCGCGGCGACCAGGTCGTCGAGATTAGCGACGACTAGTCCGACCGTAGCGATTTTGAGACGAAGCCAACGGGACCGTGCCATCGCCGCACGGTTTTTTTCACGCAATTTTGGCTAGGCGATGGCTTTCTCGATTAAAGGACTAGCGAATGGATGACATGTCCTTGGATTGGCAGGGGACCGCGGCAGTTTTCCCGGGGCAAGGCTCCCAAGTGCTCGGCATGGGCGCGGACTTCGCCCAGCGCTACCAGGTGGCGCGCGCTACTTTTGCCGAGGCGGACGAAATCCTTGGCTACAGCTTGTCGAAAATTTGCTGGTCGGGTCCGGCGGATGCGCTCAATCAGACCAAGCATACGCAGCCGGCGCTTTACGTCAGCAGCATGGCAATTTGGCGCGCGCTGCGGGAACAGCTGCCCGCGGCGAAACCGGCTTGGATGGCCGGGCATAGCCTGGGCGAATTGAGCGCCTTGACCGCGGCCGGCGCGCTGAGCTTTGACGCGGGCGTACGGCTCGTCCAGGCGCGTGGTCGTTTTATGCAGCATGCGGGCGAGCAGCACCCGGGCGCGATGGCTGCCGTGCTGGCGCTGGATACGCCCAAAGTCGCGGAATTATGCGCCTCCGCGTCAAGCGAAACAGGCAAAACAGTGGTGCTGGCCAACGACAATTGCCCGGGCCAGGCGGTGGTTTCCGGCGAGATTGAGGCGGTTGATCGCTTGATTGAGCTGGCGGCTGCAGCCGGCGCCAGGCGCGCGGTCAAGCTTGCCGTTAGCATCGCGGCGCACTCTTCGCTGATGGCCGCGGCTCAGGCAGGATTTCTGCAGGCTGTGCGCGCAACGACTTTCTCGCCGCCGCAGGTTCCGGTCATCGGCAATGTCGCGGCGCGGCCGCTGTCGAGCCCAGATGACATCCGCCAGGAACTGGATCAGCAACTGACGCAGTCGGTGCGCTGGACCGATTCCATGCGCGCTCTAATCGGCGCGGGCGCGCAAACTTTCATTGAGATCGGCGCCGGCAGCGTGCTCACCGGTTTGCTGCGCCGCATCGACCGCTCCAAAGCGCGTATCAATCTGAATACTGTCGATGCCTTTGAGCGCTTCCTGGAATCACAAGCGTGAATTCCCCAGCAGAATTTGGACGAGCGCATGTCTGATCTAATCGCCTGCCGCCGCGACGGCGCCATCTTCGAAGTCACATTGAATCGTCCGGAATCGCGCAATGCCATCAACGATGACATGATGGATGCCATATCAGCTGCCTTCGACCGCGCCGAAAATGAGTTTTCACAGGGCGCGCGCGTGGTTATCGTTCGCGCGGCCGGGCGTGTATTTTCTTCCGGCATCGACTTGAATCAGTTTTCCCCGCCCGATGAGATTCCGCGCGACAATCTTTTCCCCTTTACCGCCCGTTACCAGGCGATTTTTGATAAGATTGAACGCTGCTCGCTGCCGGTCATCTGCGTGTTACAGGGTTATTGCCTGGGCTTGGCGCTGGAATTGGCTCTGGCTTGTGATTTTCGCATCGCGGCGGAACGCGTGAAATTGGGCTTGCCCGAGTCGCGCCTGGGCATCATCCCCGATGTCGGCGGCACTGCCCGGCTGGTCAAGTTAATCGGTCCTGCTCGCGCTAAAGACCTGGTCTTGACGGGCCGCAATATTGAATTGGCGCAAGCGCTGGATTGGGGACTGGTCAACGCCGTCTATCCCAAGCCGGAGCTTGAAGCTGGGGTGACTGAGTGGGTCGAGTCGCTGGTGGCGGCGGCGCCCTTGGCGGTCAGCTACGGCAAGCGCGTCATCAACGACATTGTGGACAACAGCCGCGGTTTACAGATTGAAGCCTGGGCGCAGGCGCAGCTATTCCGCAGCGAGGATTTTCGGCGGGCAGTGCAGGCCATGCGCGACAAGACCTACCCGATCGACTGGCAGGGCAAGTAAATCAGTCTCCGGCGTCAATTTCACCGATAACCTGGCGCAATCGTCCGCCTGATTGTATCAGCATCTTACGCGCCGATTCTGCATCCATATGTCTCATCTGCATGACCACCGCGGTTTTGACCTCGTTATTCGCCTGCCCCAGCAGACGCTCCGCGCTGTCTTCATCGACGCCGGTGATCTGCCTGACCAGCCGATTAGCCCGCTGCGCCAGCTTCTCGTTGGTGACTTTCACATCCACCATCAAATTACCGTAGACCTTGCCCAGGCGAATCATGGTCGCGGTGCTGAGCATATTGAGGATCATTTTCTGGGCGCTGCCGGCTTTCATGCGCGTCGAGCCGCTGATGACCTCCGGACCCAGATCGACGCTGATGCTGACCGCTGCCAGCGCGCCAATTGCTGAGCCCGGGTTGCAGGCAAGGGCGATGGTGGCCGCGCCGAGTTCCCGCGCATAGCTCAGCGCGCCGACCACATAGGGCGTGCGTCCGCTGGCTGCGATGCCGCATACGACATCGGCCGCCGTCAGGCCACGCGCTTGCATGTCCCGCCGGGCTTGCAGCGGATCATCTTCCGCCCCTTCGACCGCTTTTGTAAGAGCCGCATCTCCACCGGCGATGATGCTTATCACCAAGTCCGGCGGCGCGCTGAATGTCGGCACGCACTCGACCGCGTCCAGCACACCTAGCCGCCCGCTGGTGCCCGCGCCCATGTAAAAGAGTCGCCCGCCAGCGGATAGCGCCTGCACAATCGTATCGACCGCCTGCGCCACTTGGGGCAGCGCAGCCTGAACAGCCGCCGCTACCTTGGCGTCTTCGGCGTTGATAAGACTGACGATTTCGTTTGTCGACAGCTTATCGATATATCGGCTGGCGGGATTGTCGGTTTCGGTACTCGGTATCATGTGGTTTTTTCTGCGCTCCATGCCATCTTCGCCAGCAAAGCTGCGCCGATCACCGGCGGGTATTTGGACAGCGGACGCTTTACCAGCCCCAATTCCTTAGTCAGCAAATCTGAAAAGGTGTTGTCCTTATCGAGCAATCCGCCGGCAAATGCGACCGGCGCGTCGGCGAAACACAGGCGCTCCCGCATGATGGCAACTTGAGCGACCAGCAATGTGGCGGCTTGCTCGAGAATTTGTATAGACTCAGTGTTGCCTGCGCTCGCGGAATCGATGGCAACTCTAGCCAGACTAGCGATACGCGCGGCGGGGGCCTCTTCCGCGCGATAGAGCCAGGCGATCAGCTCGCGCGGCTGCTTCATGCCAAGCTCTTCCAGGCAGTGTCTACTTAGGGCTTCACTTTCGACGGACGAGCCAGAATCGTATACGGCGGTCAAGTGTCGCAGCAGTTGTCGGCCGATCCAATAGCTGCTGCCGTCGTCGCCCAGCAGGTAACCCCAGCCGCCGATCTGCATATGCTGCCCCCCTGGCGATATGCCGTAGACCGCGCTGCCTGTGCCGGCCAAGAGTAAGATGCCGCAGCGCCGCGCCAAAGCGCCGACCAGCGCGATTTCCAGGTCAGAGCTGGGTACCAGCAAGGTTTCGGGCAGGTCCGGCGCCAGGGTGTCTAAGAGCCAATCGCGGCTGTGTGTCTTGGATGCGCCGGCGACGCCTATCGCAGCGGCGCGGATGTCCGTCGGCTGTAAGTTTGTCTGCCCAAGAACGTCGCGGATGCTGCGCCGGATTAGCGCCTGCGCCGCGTCGTGGCCGATGAGGTTGGGGTTGGCGGATGATTCCGTCAGCGTACAGAGCGCTACGAGCTGCTGGTTCACAAGGGCGACGCGCAGTGTGCTGCCGCCGCCGTCTATGCCCAGGAACAGTGGCGCGCTCATCTGTTGCCGACCGCCTCTACGATGAGGTCGTGGAAGGCGCGCCGAAACGCGTGAATGCCATCGGCATCTCGGCCATGATACACGCGGTTGCTCAGCAGGGCGCATACCAACTGCCGCTGCGGGTCCACCCAGAGCGATGTGCCCGTGAAACCCGTGTGCCCGTAGGCGCCCGCGCTGTAGCGATCACCGGCTGAGGAATCCGCTTCCGCTTTTAACATCCAGCCCAGCCCAAGACGAAATTGCCCGCTGACGTGCTGGCGCGTTGCCAGTTGACGCAGGGCGGGACTGATACGCAGTTTGGGATCGCCCGACAGCCAGGCTTGCCCGAAGCGGGCGACATCCCCGGCCGCCGCGAATAAGCCAGCATGACCGGCCACGCCGCCGACGCCGCAGGCATTTTCATCGTGAACTTCGCCCCAGGCGCGCCTCATCCGCCAGTGATTATCATACTCGGTCGGAACGATCCGGGAGCGGGGAATGCCGTTCGCGACCGGATTGACCGTAAATGTCGACAAGTCCAAGGGCTGCAAAATCAAAGCGCGCTGGGCTTGGTCGAGCCGGCCGCCTTGTAAGCGCGCGATCGCTTCACCCAGCAGCATGATGCCGATATCGGTGTAGCGCACGGTATCGCCGACTGTACCAGCGAAGGCAAAGTCCACCATCGCCGCCAGCCCGCTCCGCCAGCGCTGCACATGGTAAGGCTGTCCCGCAGCGGGGGGAGGCGGGGGCTCAGCCGCAGCCAGCAGATAGACCGAGCGCCAGGGCGGCAAGCCGGACGTGTGTGTCAGCAGATGCTGAAACGTGACGGCAGTCGGGTCAACTTGCTGGCCGCGGAATCGGCTTTCAACGGGCAAGTGCTTGCGTGTATGCGGATCTTGACCATTGGCGATAGGGCGGGGATTAACGCGACCGAACTCAGGTATCACATCGACCAGCCGGCTCTCCAACGCGATTTGTCCGGCCTCGACTAGCGTAAGAAAGCTGCTGTGCGTGATGAGCTTGCTTACCGATGCCAGATCGAAGAGCGAGTCGGTGGTGACAGGCAGGTCGCGGCTGTCCGGGTCGATCCAGCCCCAGGCCTCTTGCAGGATGATGTCGCCGCGATGAATGACGCATACGCTCAGCGCGGGAAATGTGGCGGGCAGATGCCGCTCGACAAGCTGCTCAATTCTGGCTCTGTCCGCAGCGGCAATCATGTGATGTCCACTGTCAATTGGCTCTTCGGGACGAAGTCGCCGCAGACCGCCTCGACCGCGGCCGCTAGCGATGGCGCGCTGTCGCCATTTGTGCAGATCACCGTATCGGCGCCAGCCAGTTTGCCGGCATCGTAAGGATTGCGCGAGCAAATCAGAATCGTGCGCGCCGCGAGGTCAATGACGCGCTGCGCCAACCGCAATTGTGACGGCTGCAAATGCGCGTTGCTCGTCACCAGGATGACCGTGTCGGCTTCGGCAATAAGCTGCTTGAGCTTTGGTCCTGCGAGCAAGCGCGGCAGCCGCGCATCAATACTGTGGCAAGACGCTTTTGGCAAACGCTCCGACAGCAGGGTCGCGAACTGGCCGCCTTGTTCGGCGTCGACCGCGTCGGAAATCCGGCGCGCCGCGAACTCTATGCAGACGATTCGGCGCCCCTCAGCGCTGATTGGCAACGCGGCCCCCTGCTTGACCAACACCGTGCCGCCGCGCGCTGCTCTTAAAGCCAGCGCTTGATGCGCTTCACTGGCGACGATGCTGAGCGCAGGTTGCTTGTCCAGACGGTAACGGCTTTTGAGCTGATGAATCCGCTCGACGGACTGGTCGATGCGCGCTTGCGGAATCCGGCCCGATCGCGCGGCAGTCAAGACGGCCTCGTAAGCCGCTTCCTGGTGGCGGCGCGTGTGCGAAAACAGCGGCATGTCGACGCCCGCCAGCACAGCCAGCACAGCCGATTCACCGGCGCCGAAGCCGCGCGTGATCGCTTTCATTTCCATACAGTCCGTGCAGACCGCGCCCTGGTAGCCAAGTTTCGTCCGCAGCAGGCTCTTGACGACGCGTGGGGATAGCGTCGCCGGCAGCTTGGCATCCAGCGCTTCGTAAATGACGTGCGTCAGCATCACGCAAGCGACATCGGCCTTGATGGCAGCGCGAAAGGGCTGGATATCGCGCTGGTACAAATAATCGAGGGACCCGGCTACCTTGGCCACATCATCGTGAGTATCAATGACCGTGTTGCCAAGCCCGGGAAAGTGCTTGACCGTCGCCGCCACGCCCGCGCATTGATAGCCGCGGATCTGCGCCACGACCATCCGGCTGACGAGTTGCTGGTCGCTGCCGACCGAGCGCGCGCCCACCGACGGATTGTCCGGCTGATGGGCGATATCGGCGACCGGCGCGAAATTCCAGTTGATGCCCAGCGCCGCGAGTTCAGTCCCCAACATGAAGGCGACGTCCTCAGCGAGCTGCGGGTCGGCAGAGGCGCCAAGAGCCATAGCCCCGGGGCTCTCGCTGAAGCCCTCGCGCAGGCGCGCCACGATGCCGCCTTCCTGATCAATGCCGACCAGGATGGGATGCTTGGCCGCGCGCCGGCAGTCATCCACCAGCCGCTTGACCTGCGCCGGGCTTTGGATGTTGCGCGCGAAGAGGTAAATGCCGCCGATGCGTCCGCTGGCCAACCAGTCCAAAATATGCGCCGGCGGGCTTGCGCCATCAAAGCCCACCATCATCATTTGTCCGACTTTTTCTTCCAGTGGCATCATGGCAAGCCTTAGCGCGGGTTTGCCGCCAGCTGGCGTACTTCCCAGCGGATCATGAACTGATACAGCAGCACCATCAGTGCCGCGCAGGCAAAGACAAAGGCGCTGATGGACTCGGGCCCGACATATTCCGCGAATACGCCGCCCAAGCCAGTCAGCACGGCGCCGCCCAAGCCAGCGCAGCCGACTTGAAAGCCGATGGCATTGGCTGCATGACGCCGGCCAACGCGGCCGTTGGTTTGCAATATCAAGATTGGAAATATGGCTGACATGCCGAAGCCGATGCCCAGCAAGCCCGCCAGGCTCAGAGTCTCGTGCACGTTAGCGAAGAGCAGCAATGCGCCGAGAAAGGAGGTCGAAAAGCAGATATTCAGCAGGCTGCGGTCGCCCAGGCGCAAAGCGAGCACGCCCATCAAGATGCGGCCCACGGTGAAGCTGCCCCAATAGGCGCTGACCCAGTCGCTGGCGATGCTCTGCGGCAGGCCGCGCGCTTCAATCAGCAAAGTGTTGGCCAGCTGCCCCGTGCCGATCTCAACGCCGCCGTAAAGGAAGAAGAACACCAGCCCGATCAGAACAATCGGCTGGCGCAAGGTTTCGGCCATGGTTGTTTGCTGGCCAGGCTCTTCTTTATCGCCGCGCGTACTCTTGAAGCGCCAGACCGGCAGGCTCAGCAATATAACCAATCCCAGCGCAAGCACTACCGAGCCGATTAGTACGTAACTGGCTTGCCAGCCGCCGCCTTGGTCCAGCACAAAGAAGGTGACCACGCTTGGGGCGATGGTCAGCCCGACGCCCCAGGACGCGTGCAGCCAATTCATCTCGCTGGCGCCGTAGTTGACCGAGACGAAATTGTTCAGCGCGGCGTCAACCGTGCCTTTGCCGATGCTGGTGAAGAAGGCGACGGCGAGCAGGATGATCCATATAGGAGCGATGGAATAACCCAGCAGGCCGAAACCGGCGAATGCCATGCCGCCGACCAGCACGGGCGCCAGCGCAAACCTGCCGATCAGCGTGCCGCTGAGGAAAGCCGCGAACAACCCGCCCAGCATGGTAGCCGGCGCCAGCGTCGCCAGCGAATCATGCGAGACGTCAAATGTCGCCTGCATATAAGTCCAGGCGATATTCAGCAGTCCACTGGCGATGCCAATGACGACGAATACCACACAGGCGATGAGGATAGGGAAGGCGTTTGCAACTTTCAAGACGGCTCGATTCAATGTAACGACAAGGCATCATCATACCCAAGCGCATAAGGTCGCGCAAAGGTGGTATGTGCCGATTCTGGGCAATCGAATCAAATTGAATCTGCGAAACTATGAGCCTTATACAAACTTAAATTTAACCACAGAGACACAGAGGGCACAGAGATTTAATTCTAGTTCTGGTAGTAAAAGGAAGCAATGTAGGGGCGACCAATCTGGTCGCCCGCTGCCGCTGTAAATTGTGGTTTCGGGCAGTCGCCCCTAAAGATTGTTGCTCTGGTGCAATTTGCAAGACTAACTTGGTTTTACTTCGGCGCCTCTGTGGTGATTAATTTCGTTGATGCGATTGCCCTGCGCCGTTGCCGCCAATCATTGCTGTCTCCGCTGTGCTAAACTTAGAGATGATGAATGCACTGGCAAATCTGTCGCTAGCGGGAAGCGAGTCATGCCTAGGCCAAGCAGCGCTGAGCTAATTGATGTCCGCCCGGATGAACGCTTTGATGAAGCGCGCCTGTTGCGGTTCTTGCGCGGTAAATTGCCCGGCACAGACGAAGCGCTTTCCGTGCGGCAATTCGGCGGCGGCAAAGCTAACCTGACCTATCTGCTGCGCTTCGGCGATCAGCGCGAGTATGTCTTGCGGCGCCCGCCACTGGGACCCTATGCGCCCAGCGCCCACGACATGGGCCGCGAATACCGTGTGCTTTCGGTCTTGCATCGCGCCTTTCCCTTGGTTCCGCGCGCCTATCTGTTCTGCGCTGATGAAGACGTCCTGGGCGCGCCGTTTTTCATCATGGAGCGCTGCGAAGGGGTTGTCGCGCGCGAAAGGCTGCCGGCGCAATTTGCCAAAGATCCCCTGGCGCCGCGCCGCATGAGCGAGGCTCTGGTTGACGCGCTGGCCGCCTTCCATGCCGTCGACTACGAGGCTTTGGGCTTGTCCGATCTGGGCCGGCCGGTCGGCTTCATCAAGCGCCAGGTCGATGGCTGGAATCGCCGTGGCAAGCGGCCAAGAGCGCGGACGATGCTCGCGTTGACGAAGTATTTCAGTGGCTGAGCGCGGAATTGCCCCAGAGCAGCATGCATTCGCTGGTACACAATGACTACAAGCTGGACAATACGCTGTTCGCCCATGACGACCCGGCGCGAATCGTGGCGATTTTTGACTGGGACATGTGCACGCTGGGCGACCCGCTGTCCGACCTGGGCATGCTCTTGACTTACTGGACTCAGCCGGATGACCCCGCCTTTGTCAAAGCGATCGCTACGATGCCCGCCGGCGACCACGCCTTCTTCACGCGAGCCGAAATTGTGGCGCGCTACGCCGAGAAAAGCGGGCGCGATCTAAGCGATATGCGCTTCTACCATGTGCTGGGGATCTTTCGTCTGCTGGTGATATTGCAGCAGATCTATATCCGTTATCAGCGCGGATTCACACAGGACAAGCGCTTTGCCAACTTGGGCGTGTCGGTTGAGGCGCTGACCATCTGGGCGCTTGACCTGATCCACGCCGGCTGATTTCAGACGAACTCCAGATGCTGGCTGCTGGCCTTATCCACATCGCTGTAATAGCCGCGCAAGGTGCTGTATTCATCGGGGATGGTCAGCGCCAGTTGATACATGGCTTCGCTGATCATCGCGGATAGCAGCTTGCGTGGTACGCGTTTTCCCTCGCCTTGACGGAAGCGGAAAGGCGCGCCAAACACGACTTTGGCATAGGCGCGGCGGAAGCGCTTGAGACGCTGTGTCCAGTCTTCGGCGCCACATATCGCCGCCGGCACGATGACCGCGTCGGCTTTTGTCGCGATATAAGCTAAGCCGTCCTTGCCCGGTTGCAGGCCGCCGGTGTGGCGCGTGCCCTCGGGCGCCATCAGCACAAGCTGTTCGCTCTGCAGCAGCGCTATCGTCTGCAGCAGCGCCTTGCGATCATATTCGCCGCGGTGTATGGGGAAATGCCCCCAGCGCCTAAGCAGCCAGCCGGCGACCGGAATCGCGAAATTCTCGGCTTTCGAAAGCGAGACGGTATGCCGGAAGGGGATGCTGGCAGTGACGACAATCGGATCGAGATACGAGACGTGGTTGATCATCAGGCAGGTTTTGCCTTGGCGCGGGACATGCCGCAAGCCTTCGACCTCGACCTTGCAGATAGCCGGCAGCGCCGCGCGCAGCAGCGGATGCAGCAGGCCGCGCCACTTGTCGTACTCGGGCTGGCGGGCGATATACTCTTCAATGCTGAGATCGTAGGACATGGGCTCAGCCATTTGTATTCAGCGAGCGGCTTTGCGTTTGCGCTGGCGTCTGGCGCGGCGGATGTCCCCTAGCGCGCGGGCGGGGGTTTGCAGCGCCTGGATTTCGTCCTCGTCCAACTGGTACCAGGCGCCCTTGCGCAAGGTGCCTAAGCCCAGCTGCCCGATGTGCGTGCGCACCAGGCGCATCACTGGATGACCCAAGAGCATGGCGACCCGGCGTATCTGCCGCTTGCGCCCCTCCAGCATGACGATGCGCAGCACCGTCGAGCGCTTTGTCGATTGCAGCGTCCGGACGGAGCAGGCGGCTGTACGGCTGTCATCAAGCCAGACGCCGCTCTCCCAGGCTTCGATAGTCTCGCGCGTTACCTTGCCTTTGACCGTGACTTTGTAGGTCTTGGTATGCTCGTAGCGCGGGTGCGACAAACGATTGGCCAGCTCCCCATCATTGGTGAGGATCAACAATCCCTCGCTGTCGGCGTCGAGGCGGCCGACGGGGAACAGGTGGCCCGGCACTTCAACAAGTTCGCGAATGGTGGGGCGGTCGTCGTCTGTCTCCGCTCTGTTGGTGGTGAGCACACCCTTGGGTTTATTGACCACGATGCAGATCGAATCGAAGGACGTCTTGATGCGGACGCCGTCTATCAGAATCACGTCTATTTGCGGATCGGCTTTGGCGCCCAGTCCGATGACCTTGCCATTCACCTGCACGCGTCCGCTGCTGATGATCTTCTCGCATTTTCGGCGCGACCCGATATCGGCCTGCGCCATGAGTTTTTGCACGCGCTGCTGCGGCACGTCGCGTCCTTCCAAGTGTCTACTCTCAATGTTGTGACCACGCTATGATAAGGAAAGCAGCCCTGGCGCGCTAGGGGAAAGCGTTGTGCAGCCAGGGCAATCACAAAAACATTTTCACCACAGAGGCGCAGAAGTAAAGCCAAGAAAGTCATGCAAATTTAATCAAAGCAACAATCTGTAGGGGCGACAGCCCGAAACCGCAAGTCGCAACGGCAGCGGGCGACCAGATTGGTCGCCCCTACAAGGCTGGATTTTTCGCATCACTTACTTGGAATTACTGAGGCACAGAGTTTTTGAGTTTAGACGACCAATCTTCTAAATCTGCGGCCTGGAATAGGCAACAGTCACTAGCGAAACGTGAACCACAAATCACAGTTCAAATAAAACATGTACACATTTTTTGTTTTCTCTGTGCTCTCTGCGCCCTCTGTAGTTGATTTTCAGTTTAGATTCCCACCATTTCAGCCACTATCATTTTGATGCGATTGCCCTAGTTGTGCAGCGTGGAGCAGGAGTGTGCATGCTAGCGATTCGGGGTCGGCTGCCAGGAAATCAGGCGGTTTCAGCGATCGGCCGATTTGTCAGTGACGATGAATTGCAGCGGGATGCCCAGCAGCAGGCGCGTCTGCGCGACCAGGGTGGGCAGGGCGACAACCAGCAGCGTCAAGACCAGCATGAAGGGAATGCTCAGCAACTCCAGCAGGGACTCGAGCAAGGTATAGGGCGCCACGCGCTGGGGCCGAACCCGATAGTCTTGCACTTGGAAGACTACGACCAGAATGAGCATGACCAAGCCGGAAATCGCGAGCAGGAACCAGGCCGGATGGCTGGCGGACAGGCCATCGACGGCGTAGACCAGCTTGTCGCTGGAAGCCAGCAAACCATCGAGTTGGACGGGCGCGATATCCGGGTGGAAGAAAACCGGCAGCTGTGACCCGACAGTTAAGATGATCCAGCCCGCGCCCGCCAGCAGAATATCATGGGCGATGCGCAAGAGCAGCTTCAGCGAATTATATGAGAAGACAGCTGGGTTCTCGATCAGTTTCGCCAGCATATAGCCGACTTCTTTGCTGCCCCAGGCATGGCGCAGGGTCTGGCTGTAGCGGTTCTTGATCGACTGGAAGATATTGGCGCCGGTGGTTGAATCGGCCAGGAAGGGCAGATAAATGTGTTGGATGGACACGTGGCCGCCGGTGGCGAAATAGGCTTTTATCAGCATGTGCCATTCGTCAGCGATTACATCGGTGTCCCAGTTGCCGCTCTGCTCCAGCAGCTTGAGGCTCAGCGAATATGAGGACATCGGCATCGCCATCCACCAGGGCGCCGCCAGGTAAGCCAGCTCGAAGGCGGTGGCGTACGTATTGATGATGCGCATGAGCGGATTGACCTGCCAGATATTGCCGTGATAACGGATTGGCGCTTGCCAGAAGGTGCGGTGGCGGTCTTCATTGATGGCGAAGTGGTAAGTCAGCGCGGCAAAGTGATTGACATGCCAACGGGTATCGGCGTCCATTGTGGTAAGCACGACATTATCAGTGTTCAACTCGTATTCGTCGACCACATTCTCCAGGAAGCGGTTGACCGCCCAGGATAGATTGGCTGACTTGCATTGCATTTCGCCGATCAGCCCGCGCGGGTGCACGGTGAAATAAACATTGGCGAAGAGCTCGTCGTATTGGCGGCTCAGGCTTTGCGCCTTCTGGTAGCTCTCCGGCTCGGCCGCTTCCATCGCCAGCAAAACGGATATCTGTGTCTTGGCGTTGCGCTGCAGACTGAGCTGATCCAGCGTTCGGCAGAGGATCTTCATCGATTCGTTGTAATTGGGGATGATGACCAAATGATGGACGCTTTCCCAATCCAGCGCGCTTGGCGTTCTGTCGTCCAGGTATTTTTGATGCCAGTCGATGGCCTCGTTTTCTTTGATGCGGCGGATGCCGATGCCATTGGCGATGCCCGCCAGGAAAAAGCGGAAAGCCGAGTAACAGGCGACCAAAGCCGCCATCGTCATAAGCGTCAGGGGAAATGCGACCGCGCTGGCGATGGATACCAGCAGCGCCAACCAGGCGAGGAAACCCGGTATCCCGTCCAGCACACGCTCCGGAATGGGCGGAAGCGGCGCGCCACCCCAAATCGAGCGGCCGAGGTCGGCCGGGCGGGGCGGTCGTGGGTTGTTAGATTTATAGGGCACGGTACATTACTGGATGCAGACGCGGCTGTGGTACGCTGCTTCTGCCCTCGTTTACGACCCGGCAAACTGGCGCGCGAAAACCTCCGTTAAGGCCGCGGCTTCAGCACGTCCAATCGCAATTATCATAACATAGCGGGCTTAACTGGCAAGTCAAAGCTAACGAGCGCATTAAGCCTTGCCTTTGCTGCCCTTGAGGCCACGGCGGCTGGCGACTTCGACCAAGTTAGTCTGATAATCGTAGATGTTTCGTCGCTTGACTGCATGCGCATCCAGCGCGAATTGGACCAGCTTTCGTACCAGATCGGTCTGTGAGAAGCCATCTGCGCGCCAAAGATAGAAGGCGAGCGAACCCGGCATGGTATTGATCTCGTTCAAGAACAGCTCGTCCCGGTCGGGGCGGACGAGATAGTCGATACGAGCGATGCCGCGGCCATCCACCGCTTTGAAAGCGTCAATGCTGAGTTGCTTAATGCGCTGCGTGTGCTCTGGACTCAGGGGCGCGGGAATAATTCGCTCGGCGCTTTTCATGCCCTCGCTGCCGCGCAGGTACTTGTCTTCGTAAGATAGGAACTCGTCCCAGGATACCGGCTGCTCAAGCGTCGACGCCTGGCAGTCGTCGCTGTAGCCGATGACCGAGCAATTGATTTCGATTCCGTTTGTGACGGCTGGCTCGACGAGTAGGCGCCGGTCGAAGTTGGCGGCAATGTCGATGCTGGCGCGCAGCATCCCCGGCGTGTCGGCGCGGCCGATGCCGATGCTGGACCCCAGCGTGGCTGGTTTCACAAATAGCGGGAAGTCTAATTCATGGCAAATCGCTGCGATAATTTCGTCCGACTTCTCCAGCCAACGTTCGCGCGAAAACCAATAATCCGCGAGCACCGGAATGCCGGCTTGGCGCAGCGCCATCTTGGTCATGATCTTGTCATTGGTTAAGGCGGAGCCTAAGGTAGCGCAGCCAACATAGGGAATGTCGGCCAACTCCAATAATCCTTGCAGGCTGCCGTCTTCGCCGTGGGAACCGTGCAGCGCCGGGAAGACGACATCTATGCGCTGGACTTCGCTCTGCCGGAAGCGTCCCGCCAGCGGATTGACGATGAGGCCGTGATGACGCGTATCCGGCGACAGCAGGCAGGGCAGTACGCCGTCGAGCTCCAGTACGCCGCCATCTTTGAAGTTGTTGAGGTCGGCCAGCGGCTCGCCCGTATACCAGCGACCGTCGCGCGCGATATAAACCGGCACAACCCGGTAAGCGTCGGCGGGGAAGGCATTCATAACCTGGCAGCCGGTGACAATCGAGACGTCGTGCTCGACGCTGCGACCGCCGAAGATTACCGCGATAACTTGAAGGCGACGATTGCTCATATGGCGGTTCTCTGTGGCTTGCTCGCTATTATTTCTACTGGTACTTGTCGCCGCGCAGGTGTTCGTACATATAATAGGCGGGATTATAATTCAAATCACTGGCGAGGAGGATTGATTTCTCGCCATATTTATCCCACAGTTTGTCCAGGACAACCTGCAAATCAGCCGCTCTTTTCTGGGCTTTCGGGTCTTCCCAAACGCCCCATTGCCAATAACGTTCGCCAAATTTGCTGAGGCCAACTCCGATTAGGCGCACCAACTCCCCCCGCAGCCAATACCGATCAAACAAGTCTAGGGCAGCGGCATAGATTTGGTCGTCGCGGTCGATGGGATTGTGAAGCGTCATCTGCCGGGTGAAAGAGGAGTAATCCTCCCAGCGCAAGGTGAGTGTTACCGTGCGCCCGCACAATCCCGCCCGCCGCACTTGCCGCCCGATTTCCGCAGACAAGCGCCGCAGAGTGAGTTTAAGCTCGGCTTCGTTTTTGGTATCGCTTTGAAAAGTCATCTGCCGGCCCGCGGATTTCTGAATCGGCAGCGGCAGCACCGGGCTGGGGTCGATGGCGTTGGCATGATGCCACATATCGCGCCCCGGCTTGCCGAAGCGTTTGCTGAGCATGTGGATTGAACTGGCGGCAAGTTCCCCGATAGTTGTCAGGCCCAGCTCTTCCAGCGCTTGCTCGGTGCGAGAGCCAACGCCCCAGAGCTTGCCCACCGGCAAATTGTCCAGGAATCGCTTCTCTTCCCCAGGCGGGACAATCATAATCGAGTTTGGCGGCTTGTCCTTCGGCTGCTGGGTCTTGCCAAAAGCATTCGCCATTTTTGCCAGCAGCCTGCTGGTCCCGCCGCCGAGCGAGCAGGGCAAATCGACTTCGGCATTGACACGACGTTGGATATCGCGGGCGATTTTGTCGATTGGGTCCGGCAGTATCGTCACATCGGCAAAGGCTTCATCAATCGACGCTGGCTCAACATATGGCGCTTCCTCCAGCAAGATATCCATCATCGCCTGGGAGCGTTCGACGCAAACACGAATATTCGGCCGCACAATAATCAAGTCTGGGCAGAGCCGGAGCGCCTGGCCCATCGGCATGGCTGATTTTATACCATAGCGCCGAGCCGGGTAAGACGCCGAAGCCACCGCGCCGCGCTCGCTTGGCTTTGCGCCCGCCACAACAGCCTTGCCTTTGATCGTCGGGTCAAGCTGCTCGGCCACCGAACAGAAAAAAGCGTCCAGGTCGAGATGTAAGATCTTTCTTGTTTTAGCCATACACTTGTCCGAGTTCTCATCGAACAAGTGATTAGAACATATATTCTAATATAGAACAAGTGTTATATGCTGCTGGCGGAGCAGCGGCGCATAAACGTCATGCTGCAAGTATCAGACCAGCCTTCTATGCAGGCCTGGGACTAACGATGCTATGTTGGCGCGGCGCATCAATAGGTATCCGGCAAGTCGTTCAGGAACAGCACGGTATCGCCCGCCCGCAAGTGCTGCTGATACCAGCTCACGGCCTCATCGAGCGTATCCAGCACCCGAACTTTCGACTGGTCAAAGCCGCTAGACCGAAGGCCCTCGTATATCGCCTGGGTCTGGTTGTGGCCGATCAGGATGATATCCGTCGCGCTCTCGGCCGCCAGCATGCCCAGCTTGTGGTTTTCGCCCTCCTGCAATTCACCTAGCTCGACCATGCCGGGCGTGATCAGCAGCCGCTTGCCTGTGTCATGCATGCGCAGCACTTTCAAGGCGCTGACCACACCCTGGGGGTTGGCGCTATAAGCATCGTTGATAATCGTGACGCCTGTGGAGGATGTCTCGGCTACCAGACGACTCTCGGCCGGCTGCAGGCCGCGAATGCGCATGGCGATATCGCGCAAGGGAATGCCCTCGTGACAGGCGACAGCGATGCAGAGCAACAGGTTGGTCACATTGTGCTCGCCGACGATTCCTGTGCTGATCCGCGCGCCCTCGCCGCTGGGGACGTGGCGCGCGTTGAACATCAAGCCGCTTAAGCTCTCGCTGAGGTCTGTCGCGATCCAGGTAACCCCTTGCGCCCGCGCCTGGTCCAGCGAGATGGCGCGGCTGACGGTGAGACGCGTCGCCGGGTAGCCCGCGGCGGCCATCTCGCGGATGTAGAGGTTGTCCCAATTAAAAGCAGCCAGGCCGGCGGCGGGCAGGTTACTCACCAGTTCATACTTGGCCCGCTTGATGTTTTCCAGGCTGCCGAAACGCTCCAGGTGCTGCGGGCCGATTTCCGTGACGATGGCGATATCCGGCGGCGTCAGCTGGCAGATGCGCGCGATCTCGCCTTCGACATAGGCGCCCATTTCGCTGATGAAGTATTCCGTGCGGTAGTCATCGGCCAAGTCGCGGTTTATGGCGAGCGAGATGCCCATCAGCGTATTGTAGCTCTTGGGCGTGGCATAAGTCTGGTAGCGAATGCTCATAATATCGCGCAGGAAACTCTTGGTCGTGGTCTTGCCATAGCTGCCGGTGATGCCTATGATTTTGGGGCGAATCTTGCCCAGCGTGGCGGCCGCTTGCTTGAGATACCGCCGCCGCAAAGCCGCTTCCACAGGTTGCATCAAGGCGTTGCCAGCCACCAGCCAGCCCGGCGCCAGCAAGAAAAGCGCGAATCCGGGACCACTAGAGAGGGCGATGCTCGTTGAATTGCCGCTGATATCCGCATTGCTCGTGAGCCAAACCGCCGCGCCAGCAGCCATGGCAGCCACCAGCCCAGCGCCAAAAAGCAGACGTTTCACGCGCCCGGTGATAACGAGAGGTTTTTTTTCTTCGCCCCGCGCTGGCGGCACAGCAGCAATGCCCGCGGCGACCAGGGCAATCATAAAGGGCAGGGTGCTGCCAGGCGCATCGCCGCGGATATAAGCAATGGCAAGCCCGGCGATCCAGGCCGCCAGCGGACGCAGCGGCAAAGCGCGCCGCCAATCAGCCAGCGCCCAGCGCAGATAACGCCGGCTCATGTACTCTTCAATCTGGTAAAAGCGGGCTTGGCGAAACAGCCGCAGCCAAGCGCCGATCAGCCAAACCGAAATAAGGACGATTTCAGGCATTTGCACTCTCGTCTGGTTATTTCAAGGGCATTATAGGGTGATTTGCTGGCGACGCAAAACGGGCTGCTTGTGTCAAGCGCCCCGAAATAGCGCGTGCATAATCGCTGCGGTCTTGTCCGGAAATTCGAGATAGGCATAGTGACCGGCGCCTTCGTGAACGATAAGCGCGGCGTCGGGTATCGTTTCTTCCAGCTTGCGACCCATCCACAGCGGCGTATCTTGATCGGCATCGCCCCAGAAGAGAAGCGTGGGCACAGAGACGCGCGCCGCATAAGCCAGCAGGTCCTCGTTGACGACCTGAATCAAAGTCTGCCGCATCACCGGGGAGGCATTCTGGTAGTCGGGCGATCCATAGCGATTGTTATAGAGCCGCCGCAAGCGCGCTGCCGCTCCCGCCGCGCCGATGGCTTCCAGTCCATGTCTGAATTTGTGATAGGCTTGCAGCCGAAAACGCTTGAGCGTGGCGGGCTGTTCGCGGATGCCGGCGCTGTTGGATAGCGCCAGCTTCTCGATACGCTGGCTGTGCTCGGCGGCCAGTATCAAGCCGATGCGTCCGCCCAGCGAATGGCCGAAGAAGTTGACGGACTTCAAATTGTGATGATCCAGGTAGTCGATGCAGAATGACGCGTAGTCAAAAATCGTAAAGGCTTGATTTGGCTCGTCGCTCTCGCCGAAGCCGGGCAGGTCGACCATCAGGCACTGATAGCCCAGTCGGCTGAGCGGCAGCGCCAGCGGCTGCAGCAAGTCGCTGCTGGCGCCCCAGCCATGCGCCATTAGCAGCGGCGCGCCTTCCCCCACGACTTGCTCGCGGATGCGAATGCCCTTGATTAAAATCTCGCTGCTGCTGGCCACAAGTCGCTAGCCAATTGCGCTCAAAGGGATGGCGGCTTGGCGGGCGCGCTGGCGTTCGCTGATGGGCTTGACCGGCGGGCACTCCCAAGCCATGTCTTCGGTGGTGGAGCGGGCTTTGGCGAATTTGGGCAGGATGCCGCAAGCGAAGCACTTGTCGCGGCAATCGACGCGCGTTTCGCCCTTGATGCTCATCAAGTAGTCTTCGCGCAGGAATTTTTTGCGCAGGCCCACGTCGATGTGGTCCCAAGGGAAAACTTCATCCAGCCCGCGCTCGCGATGATTGTAGAAGTCCGGGTCCAGGCCGCAGTCGGCGAATGCCCGCAGCCAGCTCGCGTGCTTATGCTGGTCTTGCCAGGCGTCGAATTTGCAGCCCAGCTCCCATGCGCGTCGAATGACAGGACCCAGCCGGCGGTCGCCCCGGCTCAGCCAACCTTCGAATTCGCTGTCGTCGTAAGTGTTCCAGCGCAGGTGCATGCCGCCGCGCCGCAGTTGCCGCTTGAGCAAAGCCTGCTTTTCATGCACGGCCTGCCGCGTATCTTGCGGCACCCACTGGAAGGGCGTATGCGGCTTGGGAATAAAGGTGCTGACGCCGACATTCAGCGTGGCCTTCTTGCCCAAAATCTTCGTGCCTTCTCGCAAGGCGCCAATGCACAGATCAACAATCGCTTGAACATCATCCAGCGTTTCTTCCGGGTGCCCGATCATGAAATAAAACTTGATCGTGCGCCAGCCGCGCGAATAGACATCGCGGGCCGTTTGCAACACCTGTTCATCGGGAACATACTTGTTGATAAGGTCGCGCATTCTTTCTGTAGCTGCTTCGGGCGCGAAGGTGAAACCGCTGCGGCGCGTTCCGCCAATTTTCTCCAGCAGATCCGCGCTGGCGCTTTCGATGCGCAAGCTGGGCAAGCTCAAGCTGAGGCCCGCATCGGCGTAGACACGGTTGACTTCCTCCGCCAATTCTTCCACCCAGACATAATCCGATGACGACAAGCTGAGCAAGCTGATCTCTTCAAAGCCGGTATAGCGCACGATTTCGTCAATGGCCGCCATGATTTCGGCTACCGGGCGTTCCCGCACCGGCCGCGTGACCATGCCCGCGTGGCAAAAGCGGCAGCCGCGCGTACAACCGCGCATTATTTCGATCGGCGCGCGGTTATGCACCGTGTCGATGTTGGGCACGATGAATTTGGTGAAGGGCTTGGGCAGCGTGATGACGATTCGCTTTAGCACCCGATCAGGCGCGCCGGCTTCATTTGAGGTCACCGAGCGAATCGTGCCATCGTCGTGGTATTCGACATCGTAGAAGCGCGGCACGTACATGCCTTGAATGCGGGCGATGGCGCGCAACTGCTCATGACGGGGTCGGCCGCGTGTCTCGCCGATGGCGCGGGCGATTTCAACAATGATCTCTTCGCCTTCGCCGATAACAAAGGCGTCGATGAAATCGGCCATGGGTTCGGGATTGAAGCAGGCGTGCCCGCCAGCGATGACCAGCGGATAGCGCTCATCGCGGTCGCGGCTCAAAATCGGCAGGCCTGCCAGATCGAGCAGATTGACGGCGTTGCTATAGAGCTGCTCATAAGGCAGGCTGAGGCCCAGCAGGTCAAAGTCGCGTATCGGCCGCTTGGACTCCAGCGAATACAGCGGGATGGACTGTTCCCGCATCACGGCTTCCATGTCTAACCAGGGCGAGAATACCCGTTCAGCGAGCATATCGTCCTGCAAATTAACCTGATGGTAGAGATTCATAATGCCCAGGTTGGACATGCCCAAGTCGTAAATGTCGGGGAAGGCCAGGGCGACTTTGATGTCCGCGCCGTCCCAGTCCTTGACGACGCTGTTGAACTCCCCGCCGACATAACGCCCGGGCTTTTCCACTTGTAAGAGGAATCGATCTAATTTAGTCTCGACCGACTGACTGTCCATGCTGCTAGCCCGGCACTATCGCTTGCGCTCTGAATGGACTGATTATAGCGGACAAGATGGCGACTGTATAGCGATGCCTCTGCCTTGGATTCGCGCCCTGTTGTGCGCGCTCTTGTTAGTCTGCGCCTCTCTGGTGAAGGGGCAGGGCTATCCGCCCATCAGCGCGGCTAATATCGCCCGGCTGCAATCGCAAGCCAGGATTGACTTTGCCGATTTCCCCGGCGAGCTGAAGATTGGCTGGTTTGAAGCCCAAGCCGATGGCGGCGAATTTATAGTCTTTGATCAAGCCGGGCGGATCTACGAAGTCTCGCCGGCCGGCATCGCCGACAGCTGGACCTATGTAGAGCCGGGGGGCGGCCAGTTATTCTCGCTGATTGACGCCGCCTATGTTGACGATGAGCCGCAGGCGCTATACCTAATCGATGGCGGCGCCTTCATCAACCAGCAGCGACTGCCGGCCGGGTACCAGCCAGTTGCCGTAGTCTCACAAGGGGTTTCGCTATACGTCGAAGCGATTGACGCTGACGGCCGCACGGTATTTTTGCACTATGCTTATCGGGATGCGGGCAAGGCATTGCAGCTCGTCGACGAGTTCCTCTTGCCGGAATCTGACCCGCAGCAGCCGGCGGTGCGAATCGGGAGAATTGCTTTTCCATTAGCGCTCTATTCTGCGCTCGCTGACGGCGTCCTGACGGTCTATCGTTATCCCGATGCTTTTGCGGTGGCTGCGGCGACCGAGTACCGCTTGACACAGGGCCCGGCCGTATTTGGCGCGGTCAACGCCGCGGGCAGCCACTTCGCCTGGAGTGATCCTTACTCCGAGCGCCTTAATCTGCTTGATCTGGCGACGGGCGAAAATCGCGTAGTGGCGGAAATCGGCGGCGCTTACGCTCAGTATCACTTGCTGACGGCTGACGCCAGCGCCATCCTGATTGTCAATCTCGATTTTGCGCCGGAAGTCTTCGCCTGGGATGTTGAAACGGGCCAGCGCTATGAACTGGGGCGCTATCGCAGCTGCCAGCGCATACCGGACAAGGTGGCGCTCAGCAGGGACGGGACAGCGCTCGTCATCGGCTGCGATACCGGTTTGGAAATTTGGCGGGTGAGCGATAACGAAGATAGCGAGGAAGGCTAGCGATGGATTCAGGCGCGATTAGGACGATTTTTGCTTATCACTACGGCATGTTTGACAGCGTTTGGGCTTGCGCGGCACAGCTAAGCGAGGCGCAATTCGTCGCGGACAACGGCTACTCTCTGGGCTCGGTGCGCAACCATCTGGTCCATTGCATGAATGTCGATGACCGCTGGCTGGCGCGCCTGCAGGAAAGGACACTGCCGGATGTTCTGGATGAGGCGACATTTCCTGACCAGGCATCGATACGTCCGGAATGGGATGCCGTCCGTGAACGTGTGCTGGCCTACGTAACTGGCCTCTCGCAGGCGGAACTGGCGGCGAGCGTTTCGGTAGCGATCTCGGGCCGCTACAGCGAGCCGCAGCAGTCTCGGCGGCGCGACATCCTGCTGCACATGGTCAATCACGGCACCGATCATCGCGCGCAGATCCTCGTGCGTCTGCATGAATTGGGCGTGCCAACGCTGGAGCAAGACCTGATGTTGTATTTGTGGGAAAGGGGCTGAGCTAGCCTCGGCAGAGCGCAACGGCGATTTCACCGGCGACGCGGGCATTGTTGACCAGCAGGGCGATATTGGCGGTTCGGGAAGCGCCCTTGGTAAGCTCGGCCACGCGGCCCAGCACGAAGGGCGTGATGTCTTTGCCGCCGATGCCGGCCGCCTCCGCCTCTTGCGTCGCTTGGGCGATGGCGTCTTCGGCGACGGCAGCGGATAATTCCTGCTCCGCGGGAACAGGCACTGCGATTAAAATGCCGTGCCGCGCACCCAGCGCGTCGGTGGCTTGGATGATGGCGGCGGCTTCAGCGGGAGTCTCCACGCGCTGGTCGACCGGCAACTCGGTACGCGCCGAATAAAAGGCGGGCAGATTGTCGCTGCGGTAGCCCAAGACGGGCACGCCCTGTGTTTCCAGGACTTCCAGCGTCAGCGGCAGGTCCAAGATTGACTTGGCGCCAGACGAAACCACCGCCACGTGCGTGCGGCCGAATTCCAGCAGATCCGCCGATACATCATGCGGCTGTCCCCGATGCACGCCGCCGATGCCGCCGGTGGCGAATACCTTGATGCCGACCATTTCGGCGATGATCATGGTGCAGGCGACAGTAGTTGCCCCGTCTTGTTGCTGCGCGATGACGATGGGCAGGTCGCGCCGGCTGCATTTGCGTACGCTGCCCGCGGGCGCTTGCGCCAACGCTTCAATCTGCTGCTGAGATATGCCGACCGAAATCTGCCCTTTGAGCACCGCAATCGTCGCCGGCACGGCGCCCGCGTCGCGCGCGGCCGCTTCCATCGCCAGCGCCGTCTCGACATTCAGGGGGTAGGGCAGGCCATGAGTGATCAGCGTCGACTCGAGGGCGACGACCGCTTGGCCGGCGTCCAATGCCTCCTGGACTAATGGGCTGACCTGCAGTTGAAGGGGCATGGCGCGCGCTTCCATTTACTGACCTGGGCCGGCCTATCAGCGAGAGTCAGCCGTCGATTGTATGCAGCTTGTAGCGATGAACGCTGTGGTGAAACTCGCTTAATTCCAACAGTTCAATGAGCTGATCGGGCCGCAAGTTGCCGCGATCGCCGACCGAAAGATGCGCAATCATATCATGCGCGTCATCGAGATAAAGCGCCAATATCAGCGGACGAATGTCCATCACGCTGCGTTTGCGTCTTCTGGTGCGGTCAATAATGATTGATTTACGATTCAAGATTTCGCTGATTTTTAGGCGCAGGACTTCTAGGTCGACCTCATCAAGAAAATGAATTCTGTATTCGGCGCTGTCGATCAGCGAATGCAGCGTGGACGCGCGCAGATCGACCTCGACTATGCTGCCGATCGTCAATCCTTTTGGCGCCACAGCCAGCAACTGGCTTCTTAATGCTGCTTCATCAACAGCAATGCGCTGCCGCAGCGAGACGTCCAGGATCTCGCATTCGCTGGAAATGCCCAGCGGCAAGGGCATGGCTAGCCGAATCCGCGGCCGAGTGTTAAATCCTTTTGTATACATGATAGGCAGGTCGGCGCGGCGCAGGACGCGCTCCCAAATCTTCGCCACATCCAGGCTGCTGGTGTAACGAAGCGAACCGGTCTTGCCGAAAGTAATACGCAGCCGCTGCGTCACCGGCGATACGTGGCTCATTTGTTCCAGCGCTCCTATGGAATCTTGCTTTTGACTAGGGTACAATATTCTGCATCAGGTGACTACATGGCAGTGGCTGAATGAGCCGACAAGCGCAGCGGGAGCGACAATATCACGCGTTGGAGCGGGCGCAGCGGCGTCGATTATGGCTGAGCGTATGGCTGCCATTTGCCTTTGTGCTGGCTGTCGCGGTGGCATTCGTCGGCATAGCGCTGTCTTTGCGCTCGCCCGCGCAGTTGGCGATACTATCGAATGCGCTGCTGAGTGTACTCTTGCTCTGCCCGCTCGTCATCATCCTGTTCCCGCTGACGATTTTGAGCTTTGGGCTGGTCGCGCTGGCGAGCCGTTGGCGGGGCAAGTCGCGTTCGCCGCTGCGGCGACTAGAAGCCTGGACAGCGGCAGTGGAGCGGAATGCGGAGGGCTGGCTCGGGCAAATTGACGAGCGTGTATTAAATTGGGCGGTGCGGCTGGCGCCAGTGCGGGAGCTGCTGATGGCTTTTGAAGCGCCGGAAACGAATACGTCTGAAGAGGGAGAAACATGACTAGTACAGAACTGCCGGATACTGATCAAGCGCTGCAGCAACGCAAGGCTCGCATCATCGTCATCGGCGCCGGCCTGGGCGCGCTGCTGGGTTTGATTTCGAGTTACCTCTATACCAAGACGGCTGAGGAGAACGGCGACAGCGAGGCGGGGCCGGGCGCATCCATCTCAACCGGTCAGCTGCTGGCTGTGCTGCTGGCTGTGCTGGGGCTGATGCGGCAGATAGCCGAATTGGGCAAACCAAAGGACGACAAGAAGTCGGGGAAGAAGTAAAGCGATGTGCGGGCGATTCACCCTGACGGTCGATGCGCAGTCTATACAACGGGCTTTTAACCTGGATAGCGTGGATGGCTGGCTGGGGCCGCGCTACAACATCGCGCCGTCGCAGCAGGCGCCGGTCATCAGCAATCGCGATCCCGGCAAGCTAAGTTTTATGAAGTGGGGCTTGGTGCCCTCATGGGCTAAAGATCCCAAAATCGGTTATCGCATGATCAACGCCCGATCAGAAACGGCTGCGGAGAAACCTTCTTTCCGTACTGCGTTTAAGCGCCGCCGCTGCCTGATTCTGGCTGACGGCTATTTTGAGTGGGCCAAACAGGGCAAGACGAAAAAGCCCATGTATATCACCCACGCCGAACGCGACCTATTCGCATTCGCGGGTCTGTGGGAAAGCTGGAAGCAGCCCGACGAAAGCTGGCTGAATACCTGCACGATATTAACGACCCGGGCCAACGAGAAAATTGAGCCCATCCACCATCGCATGACGGTCATCCTTGAGCCAGAGGATTACGAGTTATGGCTGGCGCCGCGAGCATTGTCGCCGGATGAATGGCTGCCGCTGATGATGGGGCCCACGCCCGACCAGCTTCAATATCACGAAGTCTCGACGCAGGTCAACAAGCCGGTCAATGACAACCCGATGGTGATTTTGCCGCTTGATGCTTCGCAGCAGCAGCATTTGCTGTAGCGGCTCACAGGTATTGCATCATCACGTAGGCTAACAGCGCAAGCGAGCCAAGCATAATAAACAGAATCGTGATGAAAGCCAGCTTGTAATAGCGCCTTTGTCGGTGCGCTATGAAATCGCGATGGGCTTCCGAGTTTTGAGACCTCATGCAAAGGTCGGCCACATGGTTCGCCGCCGCAGTTGGAGTCGCGACCACGTAATCGGCGACATCGTCGGCCAGCACATGGTCGCGGTGATGCCCGATGCCAGTGACAAGATATTTGCTACAGCTTATGATGGCGCGCAAAACTTCCGGCGCATCAAAGGGGGCGAGGTTCTCAGTGCGCCCGCCGCCCCTGATGAGAACGATGATGTCCACCTCAGGATTTGCGTCGAGCTCCTGGATTCCGTCTACAATGGATTGCGCGGCGCGTTCGCCTTCCAGCAAGATGTATTGCCAGCTCAAGGGCGCAAGCACCGCGCGCCGGCCGGCTTCTTGATAGGTCGTCTCAAAGTCGCCAATTGCCCGGCTGCTGCGGCTGGTGAGTAGGCCGACGCGGCGAATATTGGCAGGGGGCGCCTTCTTTACCTTGGGGATGAGACCTTCGGCGCGCAACGTTTCAATGGCGCTTGCCGCTTGTATGGTATTGTCAGTTCGTCGTATTTCCAGAACATTGATTTGCGCCTCGGCGTTCCGCTCGTAAAAGCGCACATCGCCATAAATCTCAACGTCAAGATGGTTTATCAAGTCGAAAAGAATATTGCCGGCGCGTTCTTCCCACAGAACACACCTGATGCGACTGTCGCCGTCGACAAGGTCAAAATAGAAATGTCCCAAATCAGACTTATACAAGCGGTCGATTCTGCCGCCAACCCAGAAGTAATGCTCAAGCGTTTCCGCCTCGACAATACTCCGCAGCGTGCGGGCAATCTGGGCGATGCTGCGATGATTCTCTGAACTTGACATCTGCGTAAGAGTCAGTCTTGGTTTTGTGGCTTCAAGCGCTGCTCCAGGAGGTACTGGAGCGGGTCTTTGCCAGGCGGGATGATGACCTTGCGGCTGCGCCCGCCGCCAAGTTCTTCGCCGACAACGTCCAGTTCCTCTAAGAGGTCCATGATGCGCGCGGCGCGTGGATAACCAAGGCCGAGCCGTCGCTGAATCAATGAGGCGGAGGCTTCGCCCGCATCCGCAACCAGTTTGAGCGCGTCTTCCAGCATCGGGTCAGTATCGACGAGGAACTGGCGTCGTTGCAGGCTTTGCTCCCAAGGTCCGGCAGGCTTGGCGGGCAAGTTCCCCGCTTCAACTTGCTTCTGGTATTCGCCGCGCCAGTGCGCCACGACTTCGCGGGAATCCTCCTCGGAAACGAAGCAGCCCTGAACGCGCTGTGGCGCAGCCGCGTCTGATGACAAGAAGAGCATATCGCCGCTGCCCAGCAAGTCTTCCGCGCCCGGGCGGTCGATTATCACGCGCGAATCGCCGCCGGAGGCCACCGAGAAGGCAATGCGCGAGGGGAAGTTGGCTTTGATTAAGCCGGTGATGACGTCCACGCTGGGGCGCTGCGTGGCGATGACCATATGCATGCCGACCGCGCGCGCCATCTGCGCCAGCCGCGTGATCGCGCGCTCGGTGTCGTCGGCGTTCTTGAGCATCAAATCGCCGATCTCGTCAATCAGAATGACCAGATAGGGCAGCGGAGCTTCCGCCGCCTCAGCCGATTGCCGCTTGTCGTTGTACATATCTATATTGCGCGCGCCGGCGGCTTCCAGCAGTTTGTAGCGCCGGTCCATCTCGCGCGTACACCAGCCCAGGACGCCGATGATGCGCTCGTGCTCGATCTCCACCGGGCCGAGCAGATGGGGCAAGCCGTCAAAGCGAGACAACTCCACCATCTTGGGGTCCAGCATGACCAGCTGCAGATGATCCGGCGTGTATTGCATGAGCAGGGCGGTCGCCAGCGCCGCCATACAAACCGATTTTCCCGAGCCAGTCGCGCCAGCTATGAGCAAATGCGGCATCTGCGCCAAGTCAATGGCGACCGGCTCGCCGGTTACATTCCGGCCAAGGGGGATGAGCAAGGGAGAGTGGTTGCTCTGCTTCTGCCGCTGATAATTTTCGCTTTCCATCACATTGCGCAGGGCAACCAGAGCCGGCTCCTTGTTTGGCACTTCAATGCCCATGTAATTGGTGCCGGGAACCGGCGTTTCCAGGCGCAGCCTTTTTGCCGCCAGCGACAGCGACAAGTCTTTGGCGTAGGAAGCGATCTTGCTCATGCGAATGCGATCGCTGCCGTCGGCTTTGTGCGGCTGCAAGGCATAACGCGTGACGGTCGGCCCGACCTGGACATCGATGACGGTGGTCTCCAGGTCAAATTCCAGCAGCGTATTCTGGATCAGCATCACGTTGTGGTTGATTTCGGATTCGTCCGGCATCACCATGTTGATTGGCGTCAGACATTCCGTATCGGGCAAGGAGCCGCTCCACTGCGGGCGAGCCGGGGAATCGGCCTGCTCCCGGGGCGCGCTGCCAAGATCGACCGGGCTCGATTCGGTTTCGCTATTTTCATCTACATGGGGAGACGCGCCCGCTGTCTTTTGGCCCGACGCCGCTGCCACTGACGCGCCGTTGGCGGCCGTAGCTGGACGAATCCGCTCCACGGCCTTCGCCGAGTCGGCAGCTTGCCTGCTGCCTTGGGATTTAACAAGCGGCTTATCTGGGCTCGGGCGAATGCGCATGATGCGCGTGCGATAGCCGGGCGCTTCCGCCAGTTTTCGATAGAGACTTTGCGCATCAGCGTTCCGCGCCGGCAGCGCCGCTCTGCGGGTGGTTTCACTGAAGACTTGCAGGCGGATGCCAAAACGCGAGAACAGCGCCACGATGTGTCGCCAGCGCAGACCCGTAGCGACCACCGCGCATATCGCGATGAGCGCCGCGAATAACGACAGGGCCGCGCTGCGACCGAGTATCCAGAAGAACGGATAGCTCAAGCCCCAGCCGATCAGACCGCCGCCTTGCCCGGCCCGCGCCAACGCGCGCAACTCGCTGTCGCTCTGCAACAAGTGCAAGACCGCCAGGATGCTGAGAAAGATGATTTCCAATGCCAGCAGCCGCGCCGAGCTAAGCTGTAGGCGGATGCCCGCTTTGGGCAGCCAGAGCACGACGCCAAGCGTGAGAATAGTGGCGGCGATTAAAATGGCGCCGTCGCCGAAGAGCGAGATCAGCATATCGGCCCAGGTCACGGCGACCAGCGCCTCCGATGCGACGAAAAGCGATATAAATGAGAGGATGCCAAAGACGATCATCGCAAAGCCGACGACTTCGTTGATCCAGGGCGGCAGGCTGGCTTTGAGGTCCTCCCAGAAGTCGAATGCCTGGGCTGCCTCGTCCAGGGGTTTGATGATGTCTTGCGTCGTGGCTGCAGGCTCTGCGCTACCGCCGTCAGTAGCGATCGGTTGCTGTGACTCTAGTGTCGGTTCATCCACTTGCGTTTCGCTAATGGCCATTTGAATTAACTCTATCCAGTATAGTCAGATTGCAGAATGGCAAGGGAGAATCCAGCAGGAATTGTGAGGCAAACCGCGGCTGGCTGCCTAGGGCGCTCGGACGCGCTGTTCCCGCTCCAGGATCTGGTCAGTGACCGCCAAAATCGCGATGCGCTGCTTGCGATAAAGATCCGCCTCGCTCATGCTCAAGCGCCGCGCGACTTCACGCACGCGTCTGCTTTCGAGGAAGCGGAGCTGCAAGATATTGTACAGCGTCCATTCCGGGCTCATCATTTTGCGCTCGCCTTGCGGCTTTAGCGCGTCGATCTCGTCCGCCAATATCTTGCGCAGAGCCTGTACCGGACTGTCTTCTGCCAGGCGCATCCGGTCTTGGACAACTTGCAGCTGGATCAGGTTGCTCTGCGATATGCCGGAGCCGCCCCAGTAATGACGAAGCGCGGCGCGCACCTGCTCGAACAATTCCGCGCGCTCCGGCAAGCTGATCGCCGCGGATGAAAGCGCGTCCGACTGCCGATACTCAACTTGCCCCGCGCGCGACCGCGTCATCTGAAATTGCGGCAGAAGCCCCTCAAGCAGGTTGTAGATTTCAGCTTGCAAGCGCATATCGTCCAGGCTCGTTTCGACGCGGCGGACAAAAGGTTTCAGGCTGCTTGAAGGCGTCGCGGCGTCGCTATCCAGCAGGTTTTCGCCCTCGGGCAGGCCCAGCGCGCCGACGGCCAAGGAATGGGAGCCGTTGCCGCTGATTCGGCGGCTGAGCAGGGGGATGAGCTTATACTCGCGCCACTGCAAATGGGTCGTCGCGCCAGATTCGTCGGCGCATTGCGCAATCCGTTGCAGCAGGTCGCCATCCTCTAAGATATCGCTTTCGGCAAATTTCAGCTCGCCGACTTTGCTGATGAACTCGGGCTGCGCGTGCTCAAAGCTGATGACAAAGGCGCGGTCAATGCGCAAGTGATCGCAGATGGATTCGGTGGTCGCCATGATGAGCTGGGTCAGATCGTCATGCGTCAGGACACGGTCGCTGAGCGTCTGCAATTTTGTGATTTGCGCCTCGTCCTCATCACGATAGATGAAGAACTTCTCGAAATATGGCAGGGCGAGCGACACAAACCACTGCCAAAGCAGGACAGCCCCAACGATGGCGGGCGGCGCGACAGCTTCGCCAGGCAAACTTAGGATGCGGGTTGCCTGCGCCGTGAAGTTCATCATGGCCAGGGCAATCAGCCCGGTGGCCGGCCCGCGCAGCAGAAAGTCCAGCAGCTGCTTCTTCACCAGTCGCTCGGGTATGTCCGACCCAAAGAAATAGAGCGGATACGACAGGAAAAACAGCATCAAGAAGATGATGATATTGGCGGTATTGATGACCAGCAAGCCGAAGACCGTGTCCACAGCGCCTGCCGGCAGGACAATGGAATAGGGGAAAATACCGATGGCGGGCGTCAGGAAAGCTATCTGCAGGTATGCCATTCGGCGCGCCGTCGACTGCGTCAGACAGCGTTTGCGCGCGCGCTGAACATTATTAAAAGCAAATCCGCTAGCCAGCGTAAAGTACAGCAGATATACCAGAAAAGCCTCGCCCGCCTGAATGCTCAATGTGTCTTGTACCTCGACGAATTGAACAAGCGAATCGGAAAAGGCGACAGACAGCAGGAAGCCCGCGCCAATCAAATAAAGGACGCGGATAACCCGCCGCCGGCGACCGCGAGATGGCAAGCCGGTGGTAGCCAGCAGGGCGTCCGACAAATGGTAGATAGCCGCAGGGACAAAGGCGATGCCGAGCCACTGAAGACGCGAGGCGATCTCGTGGGCGGTGTTGTCCGGCCCCAAGGCTATGAATGAGTCGGAAATGTAGGCAATGGTGACGCAAGCGAGCACGACCGCGGATGACTTGGCCACGCGGTTGTTCAGATTCCGCGTCAGGTTAAACAGCAGCAGCGAGACCGCGATAATCGCATTGCTCGCGGTCAAGGTTTCGTTGACTGTCAGCAGCAGGGTCGTTAGCAGGTTCAAGGCTTACCCGAGACGCTACGATGGGCCGTTAATCTGTCCCTAGTTTAGCAAAAAACAGGCGCTCTACTGCGGTCAGATGGACAGGCTGAAGAACACGGCGATTTCTCGGTTGGCAAAATGGTGATCGTTGAAGCCGCAAAAGCTGAAGCCAAGCGCCTGCGCGAATTGGATGCAGGGGTAGTTGGTCGTAGGTATTTCGAAGATGATCTGCCGCAGGTTAAACTCGCTGGCCCAGACGCGGGCTACATGGATAAGCCGGGAGCCCAGGCTGCGGCGGCGATATTGCCGATCAATGACAAGATCTTGCAGATAAGCGACCTGGCTCTTTTCATCAACGCGCAAGGTGATGAAACCCAGCAATTGCTTGGAATTTTTGTCCTGTATCACGATGAAGCAGTAATCGCGCCGCAAGGCGATTTCGAGGTCAATCGGGTCTGTGACATGGCGGGACTCAAGCCGGCGTGGCAGCCGCTGCCGGCGACAGTTGACCTGGATACCGTCGGCGCCGTCTTGCACGGTCATTTGCCAGACATGCTCGCTTTGAAAGTCGCTATCCAGCGTCAAGCAAATGGCGATGTCCTCCGCCACCGCGTCGCGAAAGATCATATGGGAGGGGTCTAGCGCCGCATTCTTCATCGTTCTGTTCTCGGTAAGCTTTTATCAAGGCGTTGCGCGGGGAGGGTGTCGTCGGGCAAGGACACGACTCCAAACGCGGCGGGCGCCTGGAGTCTAAGGTAACCATTCGAATCCCGCGTGATCCGGACGAACCGGAGGCGGCCGCTATACCTCGTAGAGATAATCCTTGAGAATCACATGCGCCGACGACTGGCGCAGGCGGTTCAGAGCCTGGGCTTCCAGCTGCCGCACGCGTTCCCGCGTGACGCCGATAGTCTGGCCAACCTCTTCAAGCGTGTAGACGCGCCCGTCGGCAAGGCCATAACGCAGTCGCAGGATCTGCGCCTCACGGGCGGGCAGTTTATCAAGCGCCTGCTGAAGCTGTACATGCAGCAAGTGCGTCGCCACTTCTTCAGACGGGGCCGGGCTGTTGCTGTCTTCGACGAAGTCGCCGAAGGTGGAATCGCCCTCGTCATCAATCGGCGTCTCCAGGCTGACGGGCCGCCGCGAGATCTCAAGCAAGTTTTCAACTTTGTCGGGCGTTGTATCCATGCCGGTCGCCAATTCGTCGATCTTGGGTTCACGGCCCAACTCTTGCAGCAGTTGCAACTGTACGCGGCGCATGCGATTCAGCTGATCGCCCATGTGCACCGGTACGCGGATCGTACGGCCCTGGTCAGCGACAGCGCGGCTCACCGCCTGGCGAATCCACCAGGTGGCGTAGGTGCTGAACTTGTGCCCGCGCTGGTATTCGAACTTGTTCGTGGCGCGGATCAACCCGATATTGCCTTCCTGAATCAGATCGAGGAAGGGCACGCCGCGGCCGATGTATTTCTTGGCGACGCTGATAACCAGCCGGGCATTGGCGCGGATCAAGTGCTCCTGCGCACTATCGCCGTCCATTATCGTCTCGCGCAGGCGCTGTTCTTCGCTCCAGCTCAAGACTTCGATCTGCTCTATTTCGGGTTCTTCCAAGCGGGCGCGGGCGAATACAGCCGCCTCCATGCGCTTGGCCAGCATGACTTCTTCTTGCGCGGTCAATAGCGGGACGCGTCCGGCTTCTTTGAGATACAAACCGACAACATCATCCGTATCAAGCGCGGCCTGGTAACCGGCATCGCTAGTTAGATCTTTCTTCAGGACCCGCAGCAGGGCGTCGCGCTCGTCCTTGGCGTCGGCTACGGGCAGGGCGGCCAGTGGGTCGTCGTCAGGCTTGTCATCCTTGGCAGCATCGTCGACGGGGACCACCTCGTCAACTTGAGCGGGCGCCGGGATAACGTCTATGCCGGCCTCCAGCAAGCTATCCATCAAGTCGTCGAGCAAAGCCACGTCGCCTTCGACATCCGGCAGCAACTCCAGAATGTCACTGTAGGTGACAAAAGCGCTCGGTCTGGCTTTTTCGACCAGCCGCTTCAGGATCTCTTCCCGCTGCGTCAATTCCTTTACGTTGTCTAGCACTGCTACCACTGACAGGCCTTTCTACTGTCGATCAGACACCAATTTCACCATACGCAATCTAAACTTGGTTCCATCTGCTGGCAGTTGAAACCGTGTAATAACTATTCTTCATTCCTGCGCTGCCATTCCCAAGCTAATACATCATTCGGCAGCGATAGTCTTGCAAAACGCGCAAAAGCCCATTCTCTTCCAAACGCGAGGCGCGGCATTGAGACGAAGCCGGTCGCGTCCCGTTCCAAGAAAGCAATTTAACGCGTATTCAATTACTTGTCAAGTTTTTGGTAAGAATTCGTTGGATTGCCCGTCCTTCGCTGAAATATGCTCGCGACTACAGCACGGGAATTGCATGATAACGCAGCGCCGATGCCCGGTCAGTTTACATTATATCAGGCATACTTCCCAGGGCAATCGCATCAATAGGTCGGGAAATGTATCCTTTTCGGTTGATACAGATATATACCATCGAGGACACCGAGAAATGCTAGGGCAATCGCATCAACTTATCTCAACACTAAGGCGCCAAGAACTCCGAGATATATCCGAAAATATGTCAATAAAGGACTCAATGAAAAGGTGATTTTCTGCCAGATTTCATGGGCGAGCCAAGGCTCGCCCCTACAATTTGTTAGTTTGATAATAAATTCGTCATTTATGGATATTGATGCGATTGCTCTGCGAGAGCACCGAGAAACTTAATCGAGATATGCCATATTCTTTGTGTGCTTTGTGCCTTTGTGTCTTTGTGGTGAAATAGAATTTCAACCGAATTCGATACACTACCATTGGTCGCGACTGAAATGGCGCAAATTCGAACGGAATATCAAACACAAGGAACGACGGCCTTTGTTACACGAAGTCGGGATGTACTTTCGAACGTGGCGCGACGAGTGACAGGGCGGCGCCTCGCTGAGCCAGGTGAAATCGACAGGAAGCGACCGCGGTTGAACGGCGCCAAGGCCTTGAAGTCGAGCTGGCAATGAGCATTCGCCGCGCGCGCAGCCCGCGATCTTCGTGTATTGTGCACAAGTAAAATTCAATAGTGCATAATGTTGCGCAGCTCCGTTGACGAAACCTCAATGTTTAACTAGAATGAAAACGTCACGCAATCAAAGTGGACCGGATATGTCAGTCGCATCGCAATGTATCAGGCGTCGCCCGCGCGCAATCTACGAGTTCAGTGCGGGCCCTTTGTGTTGCTGACAATTGGCTTGAGCCCAGACCGGGAAAATCGCCCTGATCTCGAAACTACGGTCAGGGTTTTTTGTTTGTGGAGGTCGCAACAGTGAAAGTCATACGAGCGGGTGTTTATGGCGGGTCGGGTTACGCGGGGCTGGATCTGGTCGAGATTTTGCAGGCGCATCCTGGCGTGGAGCTGCGGTTTGCGACCTCGAATACTTATGCTGGCGATCCGGCCCCGGGCACTGAGTTAGCGTACGTCCCCGCGGCGGATGTTTGCCCCGGCGATGTAGATGTCATATTCCTGGCTTTGCCGCACAAAACCTCCGCGGCTATGGCGAAGGCCGGTCTTGAGGCCGGCGCGAAAGTGGTAGACCTGTCGGCTGATCTGCGCCTGGATACGCCGGAGGCTTACGAACAATCTTACGACAGTCCGCATCCGCATCCGGAATTGCTTCCCGTCCCCTACGGCCTGCCCGAGATCAATCGCGTTGAGTTAAAAGGCGCTGATGTCGTGGCGACGCCGGGCTGCTACCCGACCACAACTTTGCTCGGTTTGTATCCACTGCTGCGATTTGGGGCGCTGCGCGACGATGCGCCTGTCATTGTAGATGCCAAGTCCGGCGTCACCGGCGCTGGGCGCAAACCATCGCTGACCACGCATTTCGCCGAAGTCTATAGCAATCTCATCCCCTACAAGACGGGCCGCGCGCATCGCCATGTTGGCGAGTTGGAGCAAGAAGCGCGCAAGATCAGCGCCGCGCTGGGACCGGTGATATTTTGTCCACACCTTTTGCCGGTGGATCGCGGACTGATGTCGAGCATCTACGTCAGTCTCAACGATTCTATGTCCAGCGATGAGGCGCATGACGCCTACCAGGAGGTTTATGGCGGCGAGGCGCTGGTGGATGTCCTGCCGCTTGGCGAGCAGGCGACGCTGAAGCATGCTGTCAAGACCAACAAATGCGTCATCAGCATTACGCCGGTGCTGGATCGCTACGCGCATATCACCAGCGTCACGGACAATTTGCGCAAAGGCGCTGCCGGGCAGGCGGTGCAGAATATGAATCTGATGTTTGGACTCGACGAGACCCTGGGCTTGCTGTAGTGGAACGAAAGATCTGCGTCGTTAAGATTTCCGGGCATTGCCTGGACGACGAGTTGCTGCTGCGTCAGTTCGCTGAAACCGTGGCGGCTTCCAATGAGCGCCTGGTCATCGTGCATGGCGGCGGCAAAGAAATCTCGCGCATGCAGCAACAGCTGAACATCCAGCCGCGCTATGTGAATGGCTTGCGTGTCACCGATGCCGAGTCGCTGTCGCTGGTGGAGATGGTGCTTTGCGGCGCCGTAAACAAACGTCTGGTGCGGCATCTGCTGGCCGCCGGCGTGGACGCGCAAGGGCTATCGGGCGTGGATCGCGGCTTGGTGCGGGCGCGGCAGATGCGGCACGATTCGGTCAACATGGCTTATACTGGCGAGGTGGACTCGGTGCGGCCGCAAGTCATCCGCGACCTCTTTGAACTCGGTGTGACGCCGGTGATCGCCCCGGTCAGCCTGGGCGCGGGCAGCAACTTCAACCTGAATGCTGACCCGGTAACCAGCGCCATCGCCCCGGCGATAGCGGCTGACAAGGTGGTATTCATCTCGAATGTCGCGGGTGTTATTGTCGACGGCGCGCTTATGCCGAGCATCACGCGGGCGCAGGCGCAAGCATTTATCAATGACGGTGTCATCGCCGGCGGGATGATTCCCAAGGCGTTGGCGGCGCTTGAGGTATTGTCCGCGGGAATACCGGAAGCGGTCATCACGGACTTGGATGGCTGGAGCAACAACGGCGGAACCACGTTTATCGAGACGGAACGATAGAGGGAATCAATGTCAATTACGGCCGAAGTGATTCAGAAAGATCAACAATACAGTGTGCCGGTGGCGGCGCGGCCGGGCTTTGTCCTGGCGCGTGGCGAGGGTGTCACGCTTTATGACGCCGACGGCAAAGCCTACACCGACTGGGTAGCCGGTATCGCCGTCAACGCGCTGGGATATGGCGACAAGGAATTGATGGACGCTGTGAGCCAGCAGATGGGCCGCGGTCTGATCCACGTCAGCGGCTTGTATCATACGCAGGCGCTGGCCGAGCTGGCCGAACTGCTCTGCGCCAATTCTTTCGCCGACAAAGTATATTTCTGCAACAGCGGCGCCGAAGCCAATGAAGGGGCGCTGAAGTTCGCGCGCAAGCTGGCATATATCAATGAACAGCCAAACAAGACCAAAGCCGTCAGTTTTACCCAGGCTTTTCATGGACGCACGATGGGCGCGCTGGCGATGACGCCCACAGACAAGTATCAGACGCCCTTCAAACCGATGATGCCGGGTTCGGTCGTGGGCGAGTTCAATTCAGTTGAAAGCGCCGCGGCATGCATCGACTCTGATACAGCCGCCGTAATCGTCGAGCCGATTCAAGGCGAAGGCGGCATCAATATCGCCACGGCTGAATTTCTGCAGGCGCTGCGCCGCCTCTGCGACGACCACGAAGCCGTTCTGATTTTCGACGAGATTCAATGCGGCTTGGGGCGCACGGGCGATCTGTGGGCGCACTCATTCGCGGGGGTTTCGCCAGACATCATGACCCTGGCAAAACCCTTGGCTGGCGGGTTGCCCGTTGGCGCGATCCTGACCAGCGACAAGGTAGCCGGCGCGATGCAACCGGGCGATCACGGCTCGACATTTTCCGGCGGCGCCGTTGTGATGCGCGCGGCGGAAGTCGTAATCAAGCGCGTGCTCAGCCCCGGATTCATGGAACATGTTACGGAAGTCGGCGAATACTTGCTTGAGCGCTTGTCCGAGATCAACAGCCCGCATATCACCGATGTTCGCGGCCGCGGTCTGATGGCGGGCGTCGAGCTGGATATTTCGCCCGCCGGAGTCGTCAGCGCTGGCTACGAGCAGGGTCTGCTGCTGGTCAGCTCGGGCGCAAATGTCATTCGTTTTGTGCCGCCGCTGATCGTCGAGAAGCAGCATGTGGACGAGTTGATCGAGAAGCTGACGCAGATTCTGGAGGGGATCGATGTCGAAGATTAGCCCATCGATCGCTTCGGTTGCGGGTTTCCGCGCCGCTGGCGTGCATGCCGGGTTAAAAAAGGCAGGCGCGCTAGACTTCGCCTTGGTCGTCAGCGATGTGGATTGCGTCGCTGCTGGCGTCTTCACACGCAACAAGGTGAAGGCGGCGCCAGTTTTGCTGGACATGGAGCGCCTGGCAGGCAAGCCGGAATCGATGCGAGCGGTGGCGACAAATACCGTCAGCGCCAACGCCTGCACCGGCTCCATCGGCCTGGCTAACGCGCGGGCCACGTCTGACATGGTAGCGGGGACGCTAGATATCTCGGCGGAGCAAGTGCTGGTGATGTCAACCGGCGTCATCGGCACGCACCTGCCGATGGAGAAAATCGCCCGCGGTGTGGACTTGTCCAGCGCGAACCTCGGTGATGACTGGCGCGCCGCCGCCGCCGCCATCATGACGACAGACACGCGCCCCAAACTGGGCTCGCTGCGCGTCGAGAGCGAAAAAGGCGGCTATACCCTGGCCGGTATGGTCAAAGGCGCTGGCATGATCGCGCCCAATATGGCTACCATGTTAAGCGTGATTGTGACCGACGCCGCCCTGAGTACGTCCGCCGCCAACGACGCTTTGCGCAGCGCGACTCAAGAGAGCTTCAACCGCATCGTCGTCGATGGCGATACCAGTACAAATGACACTGTTCTGCTGCTTGCGAATGGCGCAAGCGGCCTAGCGCCCGAGACCGATCAGGAGCTGGCTGTCTTTCAAGCAGCGCTGGCGGACCTCTGCCGCTATCTGGCGCAAGAAGTGGTGCGCGACGGCGAAGGCGTCACCAAGTTCGTTACGCTTGATGTCGTCAATGCGGACAGCGAAGCATCAGCCGAGCGCATCGGCCAGACCATCGGCGCTTCGGTTCTGACGAAGTCAGCTTTCTACGGGAGCGACGCCAATTGGGGCCGGATAGTGGCGGCGGCCGGGCGGGCCGATGTGCCTTTCAATCCCGACAGGTCCTCGCTGTGGGTGGCCGCTGGCGAGTCGCTGGCGGAACATCAGCGCGGCCTCGAGATCTTCAGCGGCGGCATGCCCACGGACTACCAGGAAGCCGATGCCGCCGAAATCATGTCCGAGCCGTCAATCACGTTCACGCTCGACTGTGGCATAGGCGCGGGCTGCGCAACGATTTGGACTTGCGACATCAGCCACGATTACATTTCCATTAACGGCGACTACCGGTCCTGAGTGATGCAGGCTGTTCTAGTTCTGGAGGACGGGCGGGCATTCCCCGGCGAAGGCTTCGGCGCGTGTGGCGTTGCCACCGGCGAAATCGTATTTAATACGTCAATGACCGGCTACCAGGAGATCCTGACCGACCCCTCATACCATCGGCAAATCATCACGATGACAGCGCCGCATATCGGCAATACCGGCGTCAATCTGGAAGATCCCGAATCGGGCAAGGTGTGGGCGGCCGGCTTCGTTGTGCGCTCGCTCAGCCCCATCGTCAGCAATTGGCGCAATCGCGGCGACCTGGCGACTTACCTGGAGCAGCACAATATCATTGGCGTCTCTGGCGTGGCCACACGCGCGCTAGTGCGGCATATTCGCAGCCGGGGCGTGATGCGCGCCGCCGTGGCGCATGGAGAAGCTGCGGAGGACACCGCCTGCCTCATTCAGACCGCCCGCGACGCCAGCGACATGTCGGGCGCCAACCTGGTCGATGAGGTCTCGACCAGCCAAGCCTACGACTGGCATGAAACGAGCGATTCTCGCTGGTATGGCGATTCCCTTGCCGCCGCCAAGAGCCCTCTGGTCATCGCCTACGACTTTGGCGTCAAGCGAAATATCCTGCGTATGCTGACCGATCGCGGTCTGCGTGTCAAAGTTGTGCCGGCTTGGACGCCCGCTGCCGAAGTGGCGGCAATGCAGCCGGCCGGGGTTTTCCTCAGCAATGGACCGGGCGACCCCGCGGCGGTGAAGTACGCCATCGCCAATATAAAGGCTTTGCTGGGCCAGGTACCGATATTTGGCATCTGCCTTGGTCATCAGATCTTGGCGCTGGCGCTGGGCGGCGTCACGGAAAAGATGCGTTTCGGGCATCGCGGCGGCAACCAGCCGGTGCGGAACCTGGCCAGCGGCGAGGTCGAAATCGCGGCCCACAATCATGGCTTCGCGGTCTCAGCGGCCAGCGAATTGGACGGCGGCGAAATCACACATCTCAATCTGAATGACAACACGGTTGCCGGGTTGCGGCACAAGCAACTGCGCGCCTTCAGCGTGCAATACCATCCCGAAGCCTCGCCGGGCCCGCACGATTCTTTGTATCTCTTCGACGAATTTGTCGCTGCGCTGCGGGCGCATGACCCTAAGCCGGCACGCTCTCACTAACTCTCACTATAAGGAAGCCATGCCAAAGCGCGCTGATATAACAAGCATCATGATCATCGGCTCGGGACCGATTGTGATCGGCCAAGCCTGCGAGTTCGATTACAGCGGCGTACAGGCTTGCAAGGCGTTGAAGGCTCAGGGCTATCGCGTGGTGCTGGTGAATTCCAACCCGGCCACGATCATGACCGATCCGCAATTCTCCGATGCGACCTATATCGAACCACTTACGGCTGAAATCTGTGAGAAGATCATCGCGCAGGAACGTCCGGATGCCTTGCTGCCGACTGTCGGCGGGCAGACGGCGCTTAATCTGGCGGTGCAGCTGCAAGAGGGTGGCGTACTTGCGCAGTACGGCGTCGAGTTAATCGGCGCGACTTTGACGAGCATTCAATTGGCTGAAGACCGCCAACTCTTCAACGAGACCATGACCGAAATCGGCCTGCAAGTGCCCGAGAGCAAGGTCGTCAGCAGCGTGGAGGGCGCGCTGGAATTCGCCGCGCAGATCGGCTTTCCGATTCTGATCCGCCCCTCCTATACTATGGGTGGCGCGGGCGGCGGGGTGGCTTACGATGAGGCTGAATTGCGGCGCGTCGCCTCCAACGGCATACATCAAAGCCCGGTCGGGCAAGTGCTGGTGGATAAAAGTCTGCTGGGTTGGAAGGAATACGAACTTGAGCTGATGCGCGACGGCGCGGGTAATTTCGTCGTGGTCTGCTCGATCGAGAACCTCGACCCGATGGGCGTGCATACCGGCGACAGCATCACCATCGCGCCGGCGCAAACGCTGACTGACCGCGAACTCCAGCGGCTGCGCAATATGTCGCGCCTGATATTCGACCGCGTCGGCATTACGACAGGCGGGGCCAATGTGCAGTTCGCCATCAATCCTGAAGACGGCGAAGTCAAGGTCATCGAGATGAATCCGCGGGTATCGCGCTCTTCCGCGCTGGCCAGCAAAGCCACCGGCTTTCCCATCGCCAAGATCGCGGCATTGGTGGCGGTCGGCTTCACGCTGGATGAGATCCCCAACGACATTACCTTATCGACGCCCGCCAGCTTTGAACCGTCGCTGGATTATATCGTGGTGAAGATTCCGCGATGGGATTTTAAGAAGTTCGCCGGCGCAGACCCGGTATTGGGCCCCCAGATGAAAGCGGTGGGCGAGGTCATGGCCATCGGCCGGACTTTCCCCGAAGCCTTGCAGAAGGGCGTACGTTCGCTGGATATCGGCATCGATGGTTTTGGCAGCGAGATTGATGCCCATCAGCCAGCCGAGGTCTTGAGCGTGCCCACGGCGCAGCGTCTGTTTCAAGTCGCCAGCGCCCTTGCCGATGGCATGACCGGCGCAGAAATCGTGGAACAAACGCTCTTTGATCCCTGGTTCGTGCAACAAATGCGCGATCTGATGCAATTGCACGATACGGTCATTCGCAAAGGGCTACACCTGAGTGACTTGGACGAGCGAGACTTGTATCGGCTCAAGCGCTACGGCTTCAGTGATGCTTACATTGCGCGCCTCGTGGGCCAGGATGAGATTAACGTGCGCGATTATCGCAAAGGCTTGGGCGTAATCGCTAACTTTTATCACGTCGATACCTGCGCGGCTGAATTTGAAGCCATGACGCCTTATTTGTATTCGACCTACGAAATGGAAGACGAAGCGGCGCCGTCGGACCAACCCAAGGTGATGATCCTGGGCGGCGGGCCCAATCGCATTGGCCAAGGCATCGAGTTCGATTATTGCTGCGTTCACGCCTGCTTCGCGCTGAAGGAACTTGGGTACGAGACCATCATGGTCAATTGCAATCCCGAGACGGTTAGCACCGACTACGACACGGCTGACCGGCTCTATTTCGAGCCGTTGACGGCGGAAGATGTCATGAACATCGTCGACACCGAGCAGCCCGATGGCGTACTGGCGCAATTCGGCGGGCAGACTCCGCTGAACATCGCCCGTGACTTGGCGGCTATGGGCGCGCCGATTTGGGGCACGTCAGTGGACACGATTGACTTGGCCGAAGACCGCGAGCGCTTTAACGAATTGATGCGCCGGCTCAACATTGCGCAGCCGGCGGGCGGGACGGTCAGGGCGCGTGAAGAGGCGGCGCAAACAGCGGATGCCATTGGCTACCCGGTGCTGATCCGCCCCAGTTATGTCTTGGGCGGGCGCGGCATGGCGATCGTCTTTGACGAGGGGCAACTGCTGGCCTGGCTGGACGACAATGTGGAATGGAGCGGGCATCCGGTGCTGATTGATCAGTTTTTGGATGACGCCTACGAGGTTGATGTCGACGCGCTCTGCGATGGGGAGCAGGTCACTATCGGCGGCATCATGCAGCATATTGAAGAAGCGGGCGTGCACAGCGGCGACTCGGCTTGCGTCGTGCCGCCCTACAAAATCAGCTATTTTCATCTGGACATTATCCGCGACCATACCCGTCGCATTGGTCTGGCGCTGGGCGTAATAGGCCTCTTCAATATTCAGTTCGCCGTCAAAGACGACGAGGTTTACGTGCTGGAGGTGAATCCGCGCGCCAGCCGCACGGTGCCCTTCATCAGCAAAGCCACCGGCCGACCGTTGGCCCGATATGCGGCGCAGATTGCGGCGGGCAAGACTCTGGCGGAACTTGGCTTCAATGAGGAGCCGGACGTGACCGGTTTCTTTGTGAAAGAAGCCGTGTTCCCCTTCCAAAAGTTCCCCGGCGTCGACGCCAGGCTAGGACCCGAAATGCGCTCGACCGGCGAAGTGATGGGGCACGCCTCAAGTTTTGGGCACGCCTTTGTCAAGTCGCAAGCCTCGGCGGGTTCGCCGCTGCCGGAAGCTGGTACAGTATTTATAAGCGTCAATGATTTTGACAAACCCGTGGTCGCTAAAATCGCGCGTGATTTGGAAAAACTCGGCTTTGCGCTGCTGGCAACGGCTGGCACTTCGCGATGGCTGAATCAGGTCGGCATCAAGACCGGGCGAATAAACAAACTGTCGCAAGGCGGGCCGCATATCATTGACGCCATGCAAGCTGGCGAAGTCGACTTGGTGATCAACACGCCACTTGGCAGCCAGGCGCGCGAAGACGGCGTCGCCATCCGCAGCCGGGCTTACGCGCTCGGCATCCCCATCGTCACAACTATGAGCGCTGCCGCCGCCACCGTGCAGGGCATCAAGCGCATGAGCGAGAAACCGCTCAGCGTTCGCAGTTTGCAGACGCACTTTGCGGCTGTCACCTAAGGAAATTGAGTGCGAGGTCGGTTATGGCGCTGGCATATGAGCGATATCTAAAAGAGGTCTTGATCGACGAGCGCAAATTGCAGACGCGCATCGCCGAGCTCGGCGTTCAGATCTCGAAGGACTATGCCGATTGTGAAGACTTGATGCTGCTTTGCATTCTGAAGGGCGGCGTGATGTTCTTGTCCGACCTGTCCCGTCATATCCTGACGCCGCATATGATCGACTTCATTGCGGCGAGCAGTTACGGGTTGGGCGCGCGCCAAGCTTCCGGTTCCGTGCGCATTGACATGGACCTGCGCATGGATGTGAAGGGCAAGCACGTGCTCGTCGTTGAAGACATCATCGACAGCGGGTATACGCTGGCTTTTGTCATCAAGACGCTGCAAAACCGCGAGCCGGCCAGCTTGAAGCTTTGCGCGCTGCTAAACAAGCAATCGCGCCGCGAAATAGACATCGAGGTCGACTACATCGGTTTTGATATCGAGAACAAATATGTCTTCGGCTACGGCCTGGATCTCGATGAGCGCTTCCGCAATCTGCCCTTCGTCGGCGTGGCCAATCTGGATGCCCTGGGCGATGAATGACCCGCTGCCGCAACTGTCATGGGCCGACTTTGTCTATGACATTGCCCATCTGCTGAGGTCGCGCGAAATCGCAACGCCCCTCTACCTCGTTGGCGGCGCCGTTCGCGATGCCTACTTGCGGCGCGAAATAACGGATATCGACATCGCAGTGGCTGGCGATGCCATCAGCGTGGCGCGGCGGGTCGCGGACTGGCTGGACGGCGACATCTACGTCATGGACCGCGAGCGCGGCGTCGCGCGTGTTATCGTGACGCTACAGGACAAACGCATTTGTGTTGATTTCGCGCGCTTCCGCGGCGACGCGTTGGAGCAGGACCTGCGCGATCGCGACTTCACCATGAACGCGATGGCTGTTGATCTGCTGGGGGATTTGCAGGCGCTGATTGATCCACTCGGCGGCCTATCGGATTTGCGCCAAAAAGCGCTGCGCTGCTGCTCTGCGCGGTCCTTCGCGGACGACCCGGTGCGAATCTTGCGCGCGGTACGCTTGAGCGCTCAGTTTGACTTGAGGATTCATCCCGAAGCGGCTAAACAGATCCCGGCGCTGTCGGCTGAGCTGGCGCAGGTATCGGGCGAGCGCGTTCGCGACGAGCTGTTTAAGCTGCTTGGCTTGGGGCGTGCTGCGCGGGCGCTGCGCGTGCTGCTGCACATGAACTTGCTGCAAGCGCTGATGACGCCGCGGCTCGCTGGCGATAATCGCGCAGGGCTGGCCGGGCTTGGCCCCGAATCTTGGAGCGACTCGCTGGCTGTGGTCGAGCGTATGAGCGCGCTGCTCACGGCTGTCAGTTCCCGGCGTACCGACAATACGGCAGCGGCATTCGACCTGGGCATGCTGGTCATTCAACTGGATCGCTTCCGCGGGGCGCTGCAGGCTCACCTTGCGCAGGAGTACGGACGATCCCGGTCGCAGGCGGAATTGCTGACTTTCGCCTCCTTGCTGCATAATCGCCAGCAGGCAGATATCGACGCCTTGCTGGCTGCGCTTAAACTCTCGAGCGCGGAAGAGCGCCATCTCCTGCGCGCCGTCGCCAACTATCATCGGCTAAGCGACCGGCAATCCTGGTCGGCGCTGGAGCAGCACCGCTTCTGGTACGGATTAGGCGCCAGCGGCATCGATGCCATCTTGCTGGGGGCCGCGCACTATCTGGGAAGCCATCGCAGTGGCATGGAACAGCATGAATGGCTGGCATTTGTCGACTCCGTAACGACCTTGTTGGATGCCTACTTCAATCGCTACGACGAGATCGTCGATCCCGCGCTGCTGCTTGATGGCAATGACATCCGCCGGCTCTGCCAGCTCAAGCCCGGGCCCGTCATCGGCGAACTGCTAACCTCCTTGCGGGAAGCGCAAGTGACGGGCGCCGTGCAGACCGCAAACGAGGCTTCAGATTTTGTCATCAGGCAGGCCGCGAGCGGCGAGAACTAGGCCGGTTACGGCGCGTCTGGCATTCCCTCGGCGCCAGTTCCTGCAGCGACAAAGCGAAAGAATAGCAGCATGGTGCCGCCGTATTTGCGCTGGTCCTTTAATTCGAGATGCGCGAAACTCAGCGCGGCGTCGAACTCTCTGGGGTCAATCTGCACGATGATACGGGTATCCGCGTGGCGCCAGTCGGTGTTCTGCTCCAGCGCGCGCAGGCACTTGCGCCAAATGTCCTGGTACTGTGGCGGGGCGATGTAAATGTAATCAAAGCGGCGCTGGGGCGGGCGGCTTAGCAACTGGAAGGCATCGCGCCTTATGACGGCCGCGCTTTCCGACAGCCCAGTGTGGTCGAGATTAGCGCGAATGACCCGGCAAGCGCGGCGATTTAATTCAACGAATAGGGCGAAGTCCGCGCCTCGGCTGAGCGCTTCAATGCCGACGCTGCCGGTGCCGGCAAACAGATCGAGGAAATACGCCCCCTGGATGTCGCTGCCGATGATGCTGAACAGAGCCTCTTTGACCCGGTCCATCACTGGGCGCGTACTATCCCCGGGCACAGGCTTTAATTTCATGCCGCGCGCTTTGCCGGCGATCACGCGCAAGGACATCCTCAGCCCTGTGTCTCTATGCCGCTGCGAACGGCGCGCATATTGGACAGGGGCAGGTTTATGCGCCCGTCCCCGCTGCCAGAGACAATCAGCCGCCGCGATTCAGTCTGGTTGAGCGCCTCGCGAACCGCGGCCTGGATGAGCGTTGGCGTGCCTTTGAGCAGATGCTCCACATCGTTGAGCCCGCCGCAAGCCGCGAATCTGAAGTCAGCGCGGGCTTTGGCCAGGCTGTCGGAATCCTGGCGCGTATCCCAGTTCAAGGCTTGAATAGGCAGATTTCTGAAAAGCGACAGCATGGGCGACGGACCCGCGACCTGCACGATATTCAGCCACCAGTCTTCCGGCAAAGCGGAGAGGATGTTCAGCAAGTGGGGCAGCGCATGCGTCCGGTATTCTTGCTCGGACATGGTATTGTGGTTGGCGAATTCTGTGACGAGGAAAATGCCGGCTAGGCTGGGAACTTTTTTCAGCGTGTCCAGGAAGCGCATTGTGCTTTCCGTCAGCTGATTTAATCCGCTGCGCAGGCGGTCCGGCCGCACGCGCATATCTCTCAGCGTCTTTTCCCGCCCGGCCATTTGCGTTGCTTGAATGAAGGGACTATAGACGGTGAGCAATACCGGAACCGCGTCGGCTTGCAGCGCCTTGCCCGTCAGCCGCGCGCACTCTGCCTGCTGCAGCAGGTTGCCGCGGGCCGGGGACAGCGGCCGAATCTCGGTCCAATCCAGCGATCGCCCGATCACTCGCTTGGTGATCTTGCGTATGCCCTTCGCGTCGCCATCCCAGTCGTCTTGCACGCCAAAATCGACGACCTGGTATGCGCGCGATGGCATCAGGCGAACGAAATCCCAATTGTAATCATGCTGAAAATCGATGGTGGATCGCGCTAAATCGGCATAGCGTTGGTCGTCGCCGGGCCAATGCCGCCAAAGGGCGACCGGCGCGCGATCGACTGATTCGCCCGCGATCGCGCGCTCGAGTCGTTCGCGCTTCTGCATCGCTAGGCTAGCTGGCCGCGCCCACGTCCTTAAGACGCTGATTCAGCATCCGCGTGAGCATCATGTAGCGGTCATCAGCGTTGCTGTCGAGGTCATTGTCGCCTTCGACCTGCGAAGTCTTCTGCACGGCTGTCAGCGCTTGCTCGGTATTATCCAGCGCGGTCTTAAAGGCTGCCGCCGCGGCTTCATTCTCCCCGAGGGTCTTGTGCGCCAATCCTAGCCCGTAGTGCGCATCCACATTGGCCGGGCTAGCCTCAATTATGCTGCTGAAGATGTCGATCGCGCCCCTGGAATCGCCGTCGCGGTGCAGGCGCCAAGCGCGGCCTATCTTTTCTGCCGATGACATAGCGGACATAGGAACTCCTTCTTTCATAATTGACGCTGACCTTGTCTGATTCCCGCGGTCAGCCGACATACTCCCTATTCTACCTTAAACGCGCGACTATGCTAACGCCGCGCCGCTTGCGTAGCTTAAACGGCGGGCAGCGATCAAAATGTCTTGCCGCGCTATGGCGCCAGTGCTATGCTACGTCGAGCGCGAGGATAAAATTGCAGGCTCTATGGAGATAAGACGCGCGCGGGTGGACGACCTGGCAGCGGCTGCTGCGCTTTGGTATGAACGCATGGCTATGCTGCGCGAATCCGCCAGTTGGGTGGTGTTCGCGCCTGACGCGATCGACCGTTGGCATGGGCGCGCCCTGGATTGGATCGATGATAAAGACGACTGCGCCTTTTTCGTCGCCGCAGCCGATGGCCGGATCCTAGGCATGGCGGTTGTCACTACGAGCGACGGGCAGCCCGGCCTGCAGCCTGAACGTAACGGTGTCTTGCTGCAGCTTGCCGTCGATCTGCACCAGCCCCACAGCGGATTAAGCGGACGCTTGCTAGAGGCGGCGAAATCTTGGCTGCGGTCAAAGGGCGTATTGAATCTTGATATCTGCGCGCCGGCGAATTATCCCGTGGAAGACGCCTTCTGGCGCGCGCAAGGCGCCACATTAAGCGCGCGGCAATACAGGCTGCGCTTATGATCAGACTCGCGCGTGAAAGCGATGCCCGGCGCATCGGCGAATTGTGGGAAGAAATGGTGGCGTATCATGCTCAATTCGACGCATTCACATTTCGAGCGGCCGAGAATGGCGCGGAATTGTACGAGCGCCGATTGCTGGAACGGCTGAATGACCCGTTATCCCGGGTGCTGGTGGCGGAAGCGGACGGCGAGGTCGCGGCTTACGCCAGCGCCATGATAGCGGACATCACGACCGAGATGTTTCAGCCGCTGCGCTGTGGGCTGCTGGCCGATATCTACGTCAGCGCGACCTATAGGCGGCGGGGCATGGGCCGTGGCCTGGTCGAACGGCTCTGTCTCTGGTTTCGCGATCATGACGTGTCCCACTTTGAGTGGCACGTCAGCGCCAGGAACCGCGAGGCTTTGGCATTCTGGGAAGCGCTCGGCGGCGAGCCCACGATTCTGCGTATGCGCGCGAATGTGCCAGGGTAATTGCCTGAAGAGGGAACATGACCAAATTGCTTTATCTTGAAGACAGCTATCTGAAAGCATTCACGGCGACCGTGGTCGACCATGACCTCAAACAGAACGGCGTTGTTTTGGACCGCAGCGCATTCTATCCGGGCGGAGGCGGTCAGTTGCCCGATCAAGGCGCCTTGTTCATCGGCCAGCGGGAGTATCGCGTGACCAACGTGCGTCGAGGCAGCGCGCACATCATTGACGGTGAATTGCCGCCAACGGGCAGCGCGGTTCGCGGCGTCCTGGATTGGCAGCGCCGCTACCAGATCATGCGCACGCACACGGCGATGCACGTTTTGTGCGGCGTCGTCTGGCGGGATTACCAAGCCAGCGTCACCGGCGGCAATATGGACATTCTGGCCGGGCGCATGGACTTCGAGTTTGAGCGCTTGCGGCCCGTGGTGATTGACGAGATTCAAGTGAATATCAATCGCGAAGTCGCTGCTGCGCGTCCGCTGCGCATAAAGATTTTGCCACGAGAAGAAGCCTTCCAGATTCCCGACTTGATTCGCACCAAGATCAACCTCTTGCCCGATAGCGTCACGGAAGTGCGCACGGTCGAGATCCTTGGCCTGGACCTGCAAGCCGACGGCGGAACGCACGTGGCCAACACCAGCGAAGTCGGCAATATATCCATCACAAAATACAAGAGCAAAGGCGGCATCAACAAGCGCCTCTACGTGGAGATCAGCGATTGATGCGCTATTTGCATCCGGTGCAAGCGCACGAACGATTCGTCGCCGGCGGCGTTTACCGCTTCAGCAAAGATAACCAGGCGCTGGATAAAACAGAAGCCTGGACCATCCATAGTCATGCGGATGGAGAACGCTTTATCCGTATCGACATGGACGCCCGGCGCGAAGAAGGCAAGTCAATCATGTTGGAAGCCCTGCAAAACCGCAGCGGGGGATTAGCGCGCTGGGATCTGCGCTATGAAAACGACAACTTCCTGGGCGGGGTCAAGCTGCTGCGCGCCAGTTACCAAGTCGTGGATGGGCGGCTGCAAGTGGGCTTTAATATGAATGGCGCCGAGCGTCAGTATCTTGAAGTCGAGCTCCCTGCCGCTACGCTAATTGACATACCGCTGCTGATATTCCGCGGCGAGACGATTCGCGCAATCGCAAAGCGGGCGGCCGAGCCACAACCTATTTTTGCGCCTATGTTTGAGCATGCGCAGCTCTTTCCGGGTACGCTTCAAAGGTCGGGCGCTATGATCGACGCGGACGGTGATGATGTGGTATTCCTGGGCGAGCGAGAGGTCTCGACAACAAGGTATCGCTATCGCGACCGCGCGGCGCTTTACTGGATCGATGAGCACGGCGTGGTCGTCAAACGCGTGAACGCCTTTAAGCAGCAGGAATTTGTTGTGCGCATCAGCAATTACGTCTCGCCGACGAAATGATGCGCCGACCGCCGCAGTTCCATAAGACAGCATAACCCAAGAGTTAGGCGACATGTTGAGGCGAATGCAAATCTTCTTTGGGCCCCGCAACTTCCGCGTATTTGTGGCGCTGCTGGCGATAACTGGATTGGCCAGCCTGGCGCTGAATGTCCTGGCCGATGCCTGGGCTTTAGTACCAACCCTACAGACCATGCTGCTGCTGATATTCATTATTGGGGCCGCCTGGCTGGTGATGGCTCGTTTGCCCAGCGAGGAACGCAAGCGCTGGCTGGCGGTCATTCTGCCGTCCATTCTGGTGATGGGCATCGGTTCGCTGGCTCTGCCTGATGCAGCCGGCTTGTTCCTTGGCGCCGGGCTCGGCTGGATGGTGGCGGGCATCTTCATATTTCGCAATATTGGCGGGCCGCGCAGCTATAAAGCCGCGGTAAAAGCCATGCGCAAAGGCGACTATCAGCGGGCTGTCGCCGAGATGACCGCGCAAATCAAACAGGAACCAAAGCGCGCCGAGCACTATCGCTTTCGCGCGGAGCTGCATCGCCTGTCGGGCGACCTGAAGTCAGCGCGTCGCGACTATACCCGTATGACCGAACTGGACGCCGATTCCGCAGTCGCCCACAACGGCTTGGCCGAAGTGGAATTGCAGGCCGGGCGCTTTGATGCCGCGCGGCAAGCAGCGCAGGTCGCCCAGCAACTGGCGCCGGATGAATGGGTCGCTGCTTACAATCTGGGCATGATCGAAGATCGCCTCGCGGGTCATGCGGCGGTCACACGCCATATCACACGCGCGCTGGAGCTGAAGATACCCGATTCTCGACACAGACTGCTGGCGCATTTATACTTATATAGGTCGCATCTCGGGCTGGACAATGACGCTGCTGCCGCTCTTGCCTTAGCGGCGCTCAAGAGAGAACGAGCGGGCTTGGAAGAGTGGCAAGTGATAATGAGCGCGGATGAAGCGCAAGCCCTGCGCGATGTGCTCCGGGATGACATTGAATCGGCGCGCCGCATAATTGAGGGTGAGCCAACTAAAGCAGTAGTGGAGTAGGGGAGCAACCGTGTCCGTTCGCCGCCGCATAGCTTGGGGAGGGGTAATCGTTTCAGGCGCCTTCGCGGCTTTGGGTTTCATCGTCTTTGCCCTGGGTGTGCTCATTGAACTGGCCGATGGCATAACACAGCCGCTGGACCCGTATATCTCGCCAGTGATGCAAATGTCCCTCGCCGGGCTCTGTTTGTCGGCGACGATGGTTTTGCTAGGCTTCCTTCTGGTTGGCATCCTGTTGGCGCGGCAGTCCAGGCATTATGGCGCTGGCTACGGCGAAGCCTATCGTCTGATACAGAAAATGCAATTTCCCCAAGCCATTCAATTGCTGGAGCGTGTGCTGGCTGGCGGCAAGATCACACCGGATCTGCTGATGCTGCTCACCAGCGCCTACGCCTATAACGGACAACTGGCGAAGGCACAGGCAACAGCTGACCGCGCCGTCGAGATGTTCCCGGGCGACGCCGGCGCCTATATTACGCTGGCAAATGGCTACCGCATGCAGGCGAGTTATGGCGAGGCGGCCATCGCGCTGCAAACCGCGGCGCAGTTGTCGCCGGCGCAGCCGATCGTCTGGGCCGAGCTGGGCTTTGTGCAGCAATTGTCAGGCGAGCATGATTCGGCGCTAGAATCTTTCAAACATGCGGCGCTCTATTCCATGCCCTCAATGTACGCAGTGCGTGTCAATTACCACTTGTCGCGCCACTACCTGAAAATAGGCGAGCGCGACAATGCGGAAAGCGCGACGGATCGCATGATCGCGACTCAACACGGTTTGCAGGCTTGGAAATCTTCGCTGCGCGCGCTGGAAGGCACGGCTTACGGCAGCCTGCTGCATTACGAACTGGAAAAAATCGAAGCCGCCATCGCCGAGAAGCAGGGCAAGCGGAAGAACGAGACATGATGTTCTTGCGGGACTTTGCGCGGCGTGCCCCCGCTTGGGACGCGTCGGTCAAAGCTTCGCTGGCACTGGCGCTTCTCTTGTTCATACTGCTGATGGCGCTCGGTTTCGGCGGTCCATCCGCGCTTCGGCTGCCGGCTCGCATTGGCGCCTTTGGCCTGCTGGTGACGGCGCAACTGCTGTTTCTTTGGGGCAATCGCCGCGAAGTCTCCCCGTATCACCAGGCGCAGCAGCACTTCATCTCCGGTGAATTCCGGGCAGCCAAATCAATCCTCGAAGCAGCGCCTGCGTCGTCGCGCGAATCGGTCGACGCGCTGGTTTTGCTTGGCAACGCTTACCGTCACCTGGCGCAATTTGACCAAAGCCGCAGCGTCTTGGAGCGGGCGCTGGCGCTTAATCCGCGGCATCATCTGGCCCATTTCAGCTTGGGCAAGCTCAGCCTCGTTCTCGGTCATTATGCTGCTGCTCGTGAATCTATTTCGCAAGCCCTGGAGCTTGGCGCGCCGGCTATTGTCCGTTTTGAGTTGGGGCAAGCCTGCTTTCTGGATGGCGCTGAGGACGCGGCGCGGCGCTGCTTCAGCGAATTGCCCGCCGAATACAGCGACGAGCAAGAGCAATCGCTGCTGCTGACATACTACTTGCATCGTCTTGGCGCAGCGGGGCTTCCGCAGGCGGATAAGATCAGCGCCGGCTTGGAGAATATCCGGCAGGACGCCGCCAAGTATGCCGGTACAGCGTACAGCGACCATTTGGCGCAGGTTCTTCTGCAGCTGGAGCAGTGGCTGGCGGCTGCATAAAGCCGTGCGGCGCCATGCAACGCGACCTGCGCTGTCACCGAGTCTACCCTTTCGCAATATATCGGTTTACGCCATAATTCGGGCGAATAATTGTTCCCAAGGGAATCATCAAAACGAGGAGGTGCTAACGTGGTGTCGCATGGTTACACACCGCGGGCCATTGCCGCATTGATACGTCAACTGCACTAAGGTCAGGTTCCGCAGTCAGCAATTTCGTATCGATGGCATGGAGTGATTTAAGTCATGTTTAGGAAAGTAAACTCGCAGGTCAACAGCGAAGTCATCAACCGCCTGGAACAGCAGCAGCTGAATTTCTGGCGTTACAATCGCATATTCGAGCGCGCAACCGAAGGGCGCGAAGATGCCCCGCGTTATGTCTTTTATGAAGGCCCGCCGACGGCGAATGGCAAGCCGGGCAGCCACCATGTGATGTCGCGCGCCTTTAAGGACATGTTCCCGCGCTACAAAGTAATGCAGGGCTACTACTGCCAGCGGCGAGGCGGCTGGGATACGCATGGCCTGCCCGTCGAAATCGAAGTGCAGAAAGAACTCGGCTTCGAAACCAAGGCGCAAATTGAAGAGTATGGCGTGGCAAAATTTAACGCCATGTGCCGCGCCAATGTCTTTCGCCACATCACCGAATGGGAAAAGCTGACCGAGCGCACGGCTTTCTGGGTCAACCTCGATGACGCCTATGTCACCTTTTCCAACGAATATATCGAAAGCGTCTGGTGGATCCTCAAGCAATTCTGGAACAAGGGTTTGCTCTACCGCGGCCACAAAGTCGTGCCGTACAGCCCGTCATCGGGCACGCCGCTCAGCAGCCACGAGGTGGCGCAGGGCTACGAGACGATAGTCGATCCCAGCATCACCGTGCGTTTCCCCTCGAAAGAGAATCACAGCGTTTATCTGCTGGCCTGGACCACGACGCCTTGGACCTTGCCGGCTAACGCGGCGCTGGCGGTCGGCGCTGATGTCGACTACGTCTGCGTCGAGGGACCATCGACCGACGGCGAAGGCGACGAGCAACTGATTCTCGCCGAAGCGCTCAAGGACAAAGTCCTGGTTGACGGTGTCAAATACAAGGTAGTCGAACGCTTTAAAGGGCGCGACCTGGAGGGCTGGCGTTACCAGCCGCTTTACAATTTCTTGCCGGTCGAGCAAGACTATGCCTATGTCGTGACCGCTGATTACGTCAGCACGCAAGACGGCACAGGCATCGTGCACACGGCGCCGGCTTACGGCGTGGATGATTTGGAGACCGGGCACAAGCATGGCCTGCCGGTGCTCATCACCGTTGATGAAACCGGCTGCTTTGTCGACGCCGTGTCGAACTTCCGCGGCATGTGGTTCAAAGACGCCGACGCCCATATCATCAAGGACCTGGTCGAGCGTGGATTGATGTATCGCCATGAGTCCTACGAACACAGCTATCCGCACAACTGGCGCGATGGCACGCCCTTGATGTATTTCGCTCGCGAGACCTGGTTCATCGACACGCTGAAATACAAACAGACCATGATCGACCTGAATCAGACGGTCAATTGGGTGCCTGATCATGTGCGCGATGGACGCTTTGGCAATTGGCTGGATGATCTCAAGGAATGGTCGCTGGGGCGGGAGCGTTATTGGGGAACGCCGCTGCCCGTATGGGTCGACGACAGGACCGGCGACATGCTATGCGTCGGCAGCGTAGAAGAACTGAGCGAACTCGCAGGCAGAGATCTAAGCGAACTGGACCTCCATCGTCCTTATGTGGACGAGGTGACCTTTGAGAATCCCAATGGCGAAGGCGGCACAATGCGGCGAGTGCCCGAGGTCATCGACGTCTGGTTCGACAGCGGCGCGATGCAAGTGGCGCAATGGGCTTATCCGCAGCACAACAGCGACATCCTGGCGGAGCAGCATCCGGCCGATTATATCTGCGAAGCGGTTGATCAAACGCGCGGCTGGTTCTACAGCTTGCACGCTATCGCCTCGATGCTGTTCGAAACGGTCGCCTTCCGCAACGTCATCTGCCTGGGGCATATTCTGGACGCGCAGGGCCAGAAGATGTCCAAGAGCAAGGGCAATGCTATCGATCCCTGGGAGGTGCTGGAGCAGTACGGCGCCGACGCCTTTCGCTGGTATATGTATACCTCAGGCCCGCCCGGGGATTCGCGGCGTTTCTCGCTCAACTCGGTTAACGACGTCATCAAGAAATTCTGGTCGACGCTGTGGAATACCTACAGCTTCTTCGTCACCTACGCCAATATAGACGACTGGACGCCAACCTCGCCCGCGCCTGATGTTGCCGACCGCGACCTGCTTGATCAATGGCTGCTGGCGGAGCTGCATACGCTGGTCAAGGATGTGACTGCCGCATTTGAAGGCTACGACGCGGTCAACGCGACCCGGCCCATCGAAGAATTCGTTGAGCGTTTGAGCAATTGGTATGTGCGCTTGAGCCGCGATCGCTTCTGGAAGAGCGAAATCGACGACAGCAAACTTTCCGCCTACGCGACCCTCTATGAAACGCTGACGACTTTGGCCAAGTTGCTCGCGCCGGCTATGCCTTTCTTGAGCGAAGCCATGTATCGGAACCTGGTGGCCGACCGCGACGAAGCGCAGGCGGAAAGCGTGCACCTGTCGCGCTGGCCCGCGGTCAAGGAATCGCTGATTGATGAGGCGCTCATCACTGAAATGGCGCTGGTTCGCCGCCTGGTGAGTTTGGGTTTGTCGGCGCGTAATGCCGCCCAAACAGGAGTGCGACAGCCCCTGGCCGGCGCGCAGTTCGCCCTGCGCGATGTCTCTGAAACGTCAATCGTGGAGCGCCACGCCGAGTTGATAATGAGCGAGCTGAATCTGAAATCGGTCAGTGTCATGGGCGCGGACGAAGCCAGCGCATTTGAGTCGGCCACGGTTTACAGCCTGAATCCGCTGCCGCGTTTCTTGGGCAAGAAATTTGGCAAGGATTTCAAAGCCATCCAAACCGCATTGCGCGATGGCGAGCAAGACTTTGTGCGGCCTTTCGCCGAGCGTCTGCTGGCGGGAGACGACATCACACTGGAGCTTAATGGCGCCAGCTTCGAAATCCGCAACGAAGAGTGCGAAGTCAAGGTCACAGTTGAGACGCCGGCCGGGGCTGTCGAAGACAACGGCTATGTGGTGGCGCTGGATATGCGACTGACATCGGACTTGGTCGAGGAGGGACTGGCCCGCGAAGTGATCCGCCGCATCCAGAATCTGCGCAAGACGGCTGACTTCGCGCTGGATGATCGCATCGAGATTGTCTACGCCGACGCCTCAAGCGGCATCGACGCGGTGATGCTGCTGTTTAGCGGCTATATCAGTCAGGAGACTCTGGCTAACAGCCTGACCATGGGCGACATCGCCGATGACTTCGTCAGCGAATCGCTCGATTTGAAGGGCGAAACCTTGACGATAGGGGTGAAACGCGCTCGCTGATTTAGTCATGTTGAACAAGTTTCCATACGGGGCGAATGACTGGACCATATTCGCCCTGTTTTTTTGTTTGCTGGGCAAGCTATAATTGGTTATAACTTACAAAATTGTTTTACTTTGTTGTTTATTTCTGGCATTGTATTAACTTATCGGCCTAAAGAACCGTATCGGTTCGGACTGGAATCTAGCCATGTCAGATAAGAACATCGCCTCCATTCAGTCTCTGCTTCGTTACTCTTTACCCTTGGGCGCCAGCATAGTCGCGGGTGATCCGGAGACGAACGTCAACTGGTCGATCACCATACGCGCGCAGCCGCCGGCATTTCCCGATATTTATGGCGGCGAGTTGGCGCTGGTTTCGATGGATGTGCTGCGCAGTTTCGACAGCCGGCTGACATTGGCGAGTGTCCTGCGGCAACTGGCGGGCTTCGGCGTCAGCGCTGTTCTGGCGACCGGCGCAGTCGATCAAGACGCTGTTGACGCGGCGAATGACTGCCGGCTAGCGCTATTGGCCGTACCCGCCGAGACGAGCCTGACCACGATTGAACGGGCGGTAAACGCCTTGATACTGAACCAGTCGGCGCGGCTCACCGAGAGGGCGATTGAGATTCAGCGCCAGTTGACGCGTTTGTCGGCGGAAAATCGCGACCTTAACAGCCTGCTGCAAGTGATGTCGCGTTCAACCGGGAAACCTGTCGTCGTGCATAACGATGCCGGCGCCATGATTACGCAGATTTTGCCATACACTGGTCGGCGCAATCTGAATGGGCGCAGCCAGCATATTATGACCGACAGCGCCGAGTTTCTGGAGTGGCTGACGAAGGAGCGTCCCGAGTTGTCGAGCGCAATCAGCGCCAGCCCGCTCGGTTACACTACCGCGCTCAAGGTCGAAAAGCGCGTCGCCGGCTACCTTTCCCTGGTCGATCACGATGGCAATCTGAACGAGTTTGACCGGCTGGTGCTGACTTATGGCGCTGATGTCTGCGCTATAGAGATGGCCAAGAATCGCGCCATCGCGTCGGCCGTGGAGCAGACACGTGGGGATTGGATTCAGATGTGGTTGAGCGGCACGCCGGCGGATGACGATTTGCTGCGGACGCGCGCGCAGCAAGCCGGTTTTGAACCAGGCGCGCAGTTTGTGGTGGCTGTTTACCGCGCGGTCAATGACCTGGGGCAATCGCTGCCGCTGGAGCCGGTAATCTCGTTGGTTCGCGACGATGTATCGCGGCGGGGCGTCAGTGGAGCGGTTGGGCAGTATGTTGACGCGATTGTTGGCTTGTACCCGCTTGAGGACGACAGCAACGCCCTGGCCCGCTCGCGGTCGTCCGTTGAAGCTGTTCGCACACAGTTGGCTTCGCGATTTCCCAAAGGGCTGGTAGCCGCGGGCCTTAGTCGCCCGGCTGCCGGGCTGTCTAGCCTGCGCGAAGCTTACCGGGAAGCAAAGGACTCGGTAGTCATCGCATACGAATTAAGCGACCGCGATTCAACCACCTACTACGGGGACTTGAAGCTCTATCAGCTGCTCCTGGCTTTGAAAGAACGCAATCTGGAGCATTTGCAGCAATTCTATAGTGACGCGCTGGGCCCCTTGGTCGCGCATGACAAGCGCAAACAGAGCGACCTCATCCGTACGCTAAGCGGATTCTTCGCTGCCAACGGCAATCTGGCCAAGGCGGCGCAGGAGCTGGACGTGCATCGCAATACGCTTGTCTACCGTCTGGAGCGGATCTCTGAATTGACGAAGCTGAATCTGGACGATTCCGACAATCGGCTGATTCTGCACCTGGCGCTGAAGACGCAGCGGGTCTTGGCGACCATCCCCAGCGAGCCTGTTCCGCCTAAACTGCCGCGACAAAACGGGTAAACAAAATGCTGCTGATTTTCCTGTCAGCAGCATTTTCTGTTCCTTAGTTTTCGTTGACTATCCTGTGCGCCATCGGCGGCGAAATCTTGATGAAGTGATCGGCCGGACGCCGCAACAGCGTGTACAAGGGTTGGGCTTCCTGCGATTGGTGATTCTCTTCAAGCGTGCGTATGTAGGCGTTCAGCAGCTCGCGCACATCATGCTGGCCATCTTCGTCCAGCGGCTGGAGTTCTACTACCGAGCCGGCGGCGAGGCGGTGGCGGATGGCGTCGATCGTCAAGCCCATCTCAGGCTGAACGCGCTGGTAGACCACGCCGCCCGTCATGCCGGCGCACATCCAGGGACCCGGATCGCCCAATACAATCGCGCGTCCCGAGGTCATGTATTCAAAAGCGTATCCCTTGAGATTGGCGCGCGCGCCCATCCCGCCCAGGTCGTCCCGCAGCGGCTGGAGGATCTCGCCGCCAAAGACGACATCAGCCCCGCTCATGCGAATGCAGGCGCGGGTATCGGCATCGCCCTGCACGATAAACATACCGCCTTGCGCGCCATAAGCGAAGCTCTTGCCTACCGAGCCGTCCAGACGGCGCCCGTTGTGATTGAGACCCTTGAGCACGGAGACCTTGCTGCCGGCGGCGCATTTGCCCACGCCATCCTGCGCCCCTCCTTCCACCAGGACATTTACCGGATCGTCAATGAAGGCGGCCAAGCCGTTGCCCGGAATAGCCGAATTACTGAAACTCAGGTTTATCGCCTCGATGCGATTCGCCTGTGGGATGGCTTTGCGCTTGATGGCGCCGGCAAGATGCGTTCCCAAAGCGCGATCCATCGCCATGACCTGCTCATCGTCATAGGTCAATTCGTAGTCGCCTTTGGCGACGTACTCGGTGACAATGTCCGTGATTTGCTTGCTAACGGTGTTGCGCGGCCGTGTGACGCGGCGTCCGCCTGGCTGCGCGGGAGTTTTCTGCCCGCGCGGCACCGGCTTCAGCAGATGAGTCAGGTCGACGCGATCGTGGTGCGAGCGCTGATACAGCAGGTCCGCCCGGCCAACGATGTCCTGCAAGTTCTTGACGCCCATCTTAGCCGTCCACTTGCGGATGTCCTCCGCCAGCGCGTCAAACATATGCACGATGCTGTGCGGCGAACCGCGCTCCTCGAAGGGGCGGAAGGCTTTGAAGTTGCGTTTGTCGGCTTCTTCTTTGGTCTTCACATGCGTGGTGATGCCCACATGGCAGTCGCCGTCCTGGCAGCCGCGGCAAATCGTACAGCCCAAGGCGACCATCGCCAGCGTGGCGAATCCAACGCGATTGGCGCCCAGGCATACCATCTTGATGACATCGCGGCCGCTTTTCATGCCGCCGTCAACCCAGAGCTCGACATCATCGCGCAGGCCGCTCGCTATCAAATGACGGTGGGCCAGCCACACGCCGATTTCCGCCGGCAAGCCAACGTGGCGCAGAGCATGCGCCCGCGCAGCGCCGGTGCCGCCGGTGTAGCCCGTGATGGTGATGATGTCGGCGCCCGCCTTGGCCACACCCACAGCGATAATGCCGATGCCGGGCACCACCGGCAGTTTGACTGATACCTTGGCGTGCGGATTGGCTGTCTTCAATTCGTCGATCAACTGCGCCAAATCTTCAATCGAATACAAGTCGTGATTGTTGCTCGGCGAAATCAAGCCGATGCCCGGCGTGGTGCTGCGGACGGCGGCGATTTGCTCCGTGACTTTGTAACCCGGCAGGTGACCGCCTTCGCCCGGCTTCGCGCCCTGGCCAATCTTGATCTCAATATAGTCGGCCGCGTTGAGGAAAGCGATGTTGACGCCGAAGCGCCCGGAAGCCACTTGCTGTCCGCGATTGCGCGGGTGCTTGCCCAGCAAATCCTGGATCTCTCCGCCCTCGCCATTCATGCAGATGATATTAAGCAGATGAGCGGCTTCGGCGTATGAGCGATAAGCCAATTCGCCTTGCGAGCCGAAAGACATGGCGCTGATGAGCACCGGCATGTCGTAGCCATTGATGCTGATGTCCACCTCGTCAGCGTCAATCGGCGACTGACATTCTTTCAAACCCAGGATATGCCGCAGCGACACGGGCATTTTGTCTTCCAAGCCCAGCAGCGTTTCGGTGTATTGGTCAAATTGCATTTCGCCATGGGCGACCGCCTCGGCTTTTTTCCACATCTTGGGATAAAAGCGCTCGGGATTCTTCAGGCGCGCCCGCGTTTCGCCGCGAAATTCTTGCCCGCGTTCCTGGGCGTCTTCATACAAGGAAGTCCAGGTGAGGCCGCGGCCGGTCGAGCCGAAATAATTCGGCGTACCCAGCAGTCTCGCGATATTCTTCGACAAGCCGATGGAACTGAAGCTGTGGCCGTAACCGCGCAGCTCGTGACATCCCACAGTGGAGGTAATCTTCTGCAGGCCCGCCTTGATCGCGCTTAAGGCATTGCCCAGCGAGGCTTCAACCTGCTCGGCGACCAGAGGCTTTCGGCTGCCACGGGGCGCAGTGCCCAAACTTACCGCGTACATGGCATAAGGCAGCACCGCATTGGCGCCCAAGCTCAAGCACACGGCCAGATCATGCAAATCGCGCAGAGCGCCCGAGCGCACAACGATTCCGGTACGACGCCGCAAGTTCGGCGAAACATCAACCTGACGCAGCGCTTTGTCAACAGCGGCGACGACCAGCAGCGGGTCCATATACAACTCTTCGCCGCTAGCAATGGCGCTGTCATCCAGAATGACGCATTCCGCTCCATTGGCGACGGCTGCGACCGCCCGCTCTTGCAAAGCCTCCACAGCCAGGTCGACTGTCGTATCCATCGGGCAGCCCATGGACAAGAATGAGATTCGGCCCTGGAATATATTGGCCAGGTCGCCAATCAGCATGGTGCCATGCTTCGCCGCCAGGTCCTGGAGCGTATCAACTTCGTCAAACTCCTGGATTTCCTCCAGCAGCAAGGGGATTTGCAGCCGAATCAACGTGGCCTCTTCGTCCCGCCCCGAGGCGACGTCCGGTCGCCGGCCGATCAAGACATGGGACGAGAATTGCGCTTGCTCGCGTTCACGGTCGATCGAGGGGTTGGTCACCACCGCGATAGTTTCTTTGAAGAAGTCCGCCAAGTTTGCGCGGGTATTGCTCAGCGCGGCCAGCGGGCCATCCCAGCCCAGCGACCCAATCTGCTCTTTGCCGTTCTGCGCCAGCGTACTGACTACCTCAACGTGATAACGTTCCCAGCCAAAACCCGACATGACAGCGGCATTCACCTTTATGGGCGCATCCGCCCATGGCAGCTTGGTCATGGTCTTCTGCTGCACGAGGCTGCGCTCCATCACAGCCACAGGCGCTGCTTGCGCTTGTGCCGCGTGGCCGCCGCCATTGCCGCTGGCAGGCATCGGGTAAGCTGGCGCGGAAGGCGCGCCCCCGTTCGCCGCCTCGGCATGCCAGATCCCGCCATTGACGGAAGCGGCAGGTTTGCGATCACGGTGTCGGTTGAAGACGTATTGCTGAATAGCCGGGTAGTCCAGCACTTGTATCGGTTGACCGGTATTCACGGTCATGGCGATCTTTTCCCCGGGCGCCATCGGCTTGGGGCTGGCCGACATCGAATCCAGCGCGTACACACCGCGCTCCGAAGTGATGAAGTATTCTTTCTCGGTCTCGCCAAACCATAGCGGGCGCAAGCCCAAGGCATCGACGCTGAAGACCGCTTGATTGCCCAGCCGGGCGACCACCGCCGCCGGACCCTGCGCGAACGGCCCAAAGGACTGTCGCATTTCGGTGTACATGGCGTGGATGTCGGGCGCGGTTTGGATCAGGTCGTGCTCGAAGGGCGGGAAGATGTGCTCCATCGCCTCGATAAGGTCCATGCCGTAGCGCATGCACAAGGCATATATGGTGCGATCGACATCTTGAGAGTCGGAGCCGGCGTCAACCATCGGAATATCAAGCATTTCCGATTCCAGGCGGAAGCGCGAAATGGTGTTGAATTCGCCGTTATGCCCGATCAGGTTAAAGGGCTGCGCGCGCTCAAAGATTGGGTTGGTATTGGTGCTGTAACGGGCATGACCCATGGTAATCGCCGATGCGTAATCGGGATCCCGCAGTTCCGGATAATAGCGGCGCAGTATCTCAATCGTGCCTTGCACTTTGTAAACCACGCTATGCGCCGAGAATGACGGGAAATGCACTTCAAGCTCGCGCTCCAGCTGAACTTGCAGATCAAACAGCGTGCGGTCCAAATTCTCTGAGGCCACCTGGCCATTGATGCCGGCGATCTGCCAGAAGACCGGTTCTTTCTTTTCGGCATTAGGCCCCAAAACCTGCGGATTGACTCGTCCGGCGCGGTCGATGAGTATGTGCAGCCCTTCTTCGCTGATTTGGCGGCAAATCTGGTCGACGATGTATTGGGCGCGTGTGCGATCGTGGGCCGGGATCATCACGTGGGCGACCCAGAAATTGCGGTCGGTCGCCAGCGAAGAACGCAAGCCCGCTTCAGCCAGCCACTTGGTCCATAACTGGCGCGGGATGTCGGTCAAGACGCCGACGCCATCGCCTTCGCCATTGACGTAACCCGTCCGGTGGCCCATGCGCGTCAAGGCTTCGATTGTTCGTTTAACGTTTCCGTGCGTCGCTTGCCCGCCCTTGCGCACCGAGCAAATCAAGGCGCAGGCATCGCGGTGATCGCGATCAATCGGATGAAGATCATCGAAGGGATCGTTGAGGGAATGATTGTTTGGCCCAGTCATTTCTCATCCTTAGGTCTAAACTAACGGTCCCTGTAATAAATCTTCTTTCGCGCGCTTCAAAGTCAATATAGGCCGGATGCGCGATCAATATATGGTTAGATAATACATGAATTCCGTATGCAATTCTACCAAGCGCTGCAAGGCTCACAATTGCAAGAAGTTATGGACTAGCGGTCATAACACTTAGGCACTTTGTACAAGGTAGACAAAATTTGACCTATTGCTTGGTTAGAAATTAGCAAGAACCGAGACGCGGCCAACCTGCAATCCCAGGCATATCGAGAGCGCTGATCAAGCGAGGGTCAGCAGTCGGCGTATCGTCAGCGCCAGGTGCAAAGCCAGTCGCGTCTCGGGGCGGCTTAGGTCGATGCCGGCGATTTCGTTGATGCGATTCATGCGATAGAGCAGCGTATTCCTATGCACGATCAGCGACTCGGCGGTTTGCGACAAATTCCCGTGGCAGTTGAAATAGGCTTCCAGCGTCTTGATGAGGTCTGCCTTTTGCCGCATATCGTATTCGGTCAGCGTGCCCAGCGTCTGTTCACAGAATTCACTGAGCCGATTGCGATCGGACAGGCTCAAGATCAGTTGATACACCCCCAAGTCGCCGATGAACAGCGGAATGTCAGTTTGAAGTCGTTCGGCCAACTCCATCGCCTGCACAGCGTCGCGGTAGCTGGCGCGCCAGGCGTTGACATCGCGCGCCACTTGCCCCAAGCCGATTGCGACCCGGTGCTGCGGATGCAGTTGGCAGATCTCGTCGCTGAAGGCATTCGACAGCGCAAGACTGTGGTCGATGGGGTCTTCAAAGTCGGTCGCATGGAACACAACAACTTCGCCTTCTTTTTCGCGCGTCCAAACCAGCGCCGAAGCCTCCTGCGCCGATAAAATCGCATTTACCGTGGTCTCCAGGCGCCGTAGCGATGGTTTGCTGCCGCCGCGCCAAGATAGAACAAAAGCGACATGCGTCCGCGTCATGTCATGGTTGAAGCGCTCGCCTTGTCGCACCGCCTCCTGCAGGCTCACGTCCCCCAGCAGCAGTCGGTCCAGAAAGGTGCCTCGCAGCCGTTTCTCCGTTTCGTGGACGGCTTTCTGTTTCGCCATTTCCAGCGCGCAAGCCGCCGCGCCGTGCTCGCATACGAGTTGGTCGACTTCGTCCAGGTCGCTCTCCAAGCCGATAATCGAGAGACAGCCGCGCCCGATATTCTTGGTGATGACTGGCGCGACCAGCCGCGCGACGCCGGAAACGGGCAATGCCTGCATCAGCACCGGCGGATCGACTTCTATGACACGGTGGCGGTCATGCAATTCCACCGGCAAGTTGTCCTGTTTCTTGAGGAAGATCTCGACATCGTCCCAAACGCCGATGATGCTGGGCCGGAGCTTGTGGGAGATGGGGCGCAGGCGCTTGTCCTGCAATATCACCGTTTTCTTGGTCAAACGGGCCATCGCGCTGATGAGCTCGTCCATGCCTTCATTGCGCGACGAAATCTGAGTGAGTTGACGATAGATTTGTGTGCCGCGGCGTTCGATATTGCCTTTACGATTGACGAGCAAGCCGATGATCGTCTTCTCTACATCGCGAATGCGGGTCTGTTCGGGCAGCGACAGCACAGGCAAATGGCATGACTTGGCTTCCGCCAAGGCTGACGTGCTGACCAGCCCGCAGAACAGGACCGCCGACGCCTCAACCTTCTTGGCCCAGTGGATTAGCTCCGTGTCGCTGTGCGCCTTTGGTGGATTGGTCAGCGACGCGATTAGAATAAGCTCGTGCCGTTGAACCGACTTCGAATCAATATCATCTTCCGGGTGGATGACGGTCGTCCAGGTGATCGAGCGATCGAGCAGGCCTTCACCGGAAAGAACATGCGCGCTTAATGGCAACGCTAATTTGCGGATCTCTTCAACCGTGAGGTCTTGTGTTCGTGTTTCGCTCAAGCGCTGCTCCCTGTCTTCCTATTGGGGACGGGCTTAACGTGTTTGCATGTGAATGCGCCAAGGCAAAATTGGATTGTTGACGCGACCACGGCCAGATGTGAAAGGCTGAGTGCCGAGTGGCTGTAACTGATTATGCCGGCACTCCCGACACTACAAGACGATAAGCGCCATTCGCATGCCCAAGGAACCCTAGGACACAGTATACAGGAGTTTATGCAATTTGCCTAGATTATACTAGAAGATTCTTACTAGAGAATCAGCTTTGCCCTTCGTCGACCAGCTTCTGGTACGCGCCCCGCCAGGCACTGGGATCACGAGTCAGCCGGTTCACTTTTAAGTCTGAGACATGACCGTAGAGCTTCATCATAGTCTCCGGCAAGTTTTCCCAGCGTTCATTCCGCAGCAGATCTTCGACAGACTTCGAGAGCAGGGACGCCCACCACCACTTCTGCTGGAACTCATCCGACTTTTTCCAGTAGCCGCGTTTTTCCCAGGCGACCATCGACTCTTCGACTGTGCCGTCTATTCCGCGCAGGCAAAATACCAGCATAGCCACCATGTCTTTGCTTTCCTGGTTGATTTCCTGCTCTTGACTGAGACGTCTGAGGATTTCCGCGATTGTGCGCATGTGGGCGTTGCGGCGTTTGCCCGGGCTATTGGTATTGATTACGCGCGACATCGGCTAGGCTTCCGCGTGCTGGCTGGTGAAGTGGGGCCTGATGCCGCGATAAATGTGCACGCCGCCGATGGTTTTTAATATCGTTGCGGCATTGCGGCCGGTGGCTTTGGCCAATTCCTGCGCGTTTAATGGCTGGTTGCCATTAACCAGGAAGGCGCGGAACACGCTGTCGATCAATCCAATATGATCGCTGATAAAGTCCACGCTGCGTGATGACTCCTGGATCGCCATACCCAAGGCGTCGAGCGCAAAGACCTCGCCGGTTTCCGGGTGCACGTAATCGTAAACTTCCTGCAAATCGCGCGTCGACAGCGCCGTTTGCTGCTCCGGCGACAAGTGAGTCAAGAGGTAGATCTGCAGGTCGTCGCGGCTGCTTTCCCACCAGGCGTAGTCAATGAAGAATTTGGTATCGAGACTTGACTTTATGAGGTAGTTGAGAGCCATAGGGCTTTACCCGATATCATTCGCTGAGTTTCCAGTAGTTGCCGCCGACGTCTTCAAATTCGGGCACGTTGGCCAAGGCGGCAAACATCGGCCCGGGCGGGCAGCGCCGCAGAATGTTAAGCGTACTGTAGAGTATTTTGGCGTGAACAGTGCCTTGCGGGTTCTCTTTACTAAGTTCGCGAACCAGGTGAACCAGCAGCTGCGCCAAGGAAGCGCCCTTGGCATGCAGGTCCTTGCCCAGCTGGTCGACATCCGGCAAATTCGTGACGCCCACGATGATCATCTCGTCGTAGTCGGCGCCGATGGCGCGTTTGGCGGTCGTGCAGCGCAGCAAATCACGGTCGGATCGTTCGACGACAGGTATCCATTCGGTGCGCGGGCGATAAGTGTCGAATTCGATTTCTATGCGGCTGCGGTCTGCTGTCGGCGTCAAATAGACATAGGCGCCAACCGGAAGATGATGCTTCTGAAAGATCGGCGCCAAGCCCACCACGTATTTGAACTCATGCACGACCCAGCAGGGATATTCTTTTTTGTCCAAGGCATCGACAATGGTGATGGCGATTCGCGGCGTCTTTGCCGCGGGGAAGACATACTTGGTCTCGGAATTGATCGGCAACGTGCCAACACGGCGGTGCGGATATATCAGGGTTAGGCTGACTTCTTCTTCAGGCCGTGGCGATGTCACCGGCGAGTGTTCGTCGTCGAGGTCGTATTCCAACTGCTTCATCTCGCGCGAGAGCAAGGCGCGGTCATAGGCAATCGGTTGATACTCCAGAATCGTTGGCACTTCACGCACCAGACGCGGCAGTTGGCTCGTCAAATGCCAGAGCACTCTTCCGGCGGGGCCCACTTCGTCAAAGCGCTCATCCTGATTCATATAATAATTCAGCGAGAAGACTTGCAGCGGCAGCGGCGCGCTGCCCAAGCCGCCGATTTGCTCTAGGATCGCTTCCGGGCGCAAGGGGCCGCCCTCATTGATGTCCAGTACCGCTTCCGCCAAATGCAAGTGCCCGATATCGACATCAAGCATCAATTCTCGTACGAACCAGGTGCCAGCCAAGCGAACCAGATCGGCGTTGCGCTCCAGGGCGTCGTCAACCTGTTCAACGATATCCGTGTCGTCATCGTTCAGGATGTCGTCAACCGTGTAGTCGCCGGTCAATTGGCTGGGATGCCGATTCGCGTCGGCGTCATTCAGCGGATGCTCCTGGTCATAGTCGATAACGTATTCGGCCAGGCGGCTTTCGGGTCGGCCATTGGAATCTTCAAACTCAACCGCAGCGATGGTGAGCGCGCGAAGATCGGTGCTTTTGCCTTCGCGCAGTTTGACGACCCTGGCGGTGGCATAATTCAGTTGCGAAAATGTAAGCCGTTCGCCCGGCTCGTAGCGCTCGCAAGGTCGGTAGACTTTGGCGTCCAAATACAGCTGTGCGAACTCTTGCCGTTTATGGTCTTCACGCGCTTTGATGATATCGGTGGCGAGTTCAACAGAGGAAAGGGGAGTTTCTCGTTCAAGCAGCAGGTTGGTAATGCTTTCGATGTCATCGGCGCCGATAGAAAAGCTGTAAGCCCAATGTCGTGCTGGCAGCAAGGTCAAACATCCCCCGAGAATTACATGGCGTGATTCGTAATAAGTGGCGCTCTGAAATAGGTAATGACGCGGAAGGCGCTACGCCGCAGCAATCCTACCGTAGAGCAGGACAGCTCGTCAAGCGCAACTTGCGGCCAATCCAAGGCAATCGCAGCAATATGAAACTGAACAATGAAGCTTATGCAAACTAAAATATAACCACAGAGACACAGAGAGCACAGAGAAAAGACTAACGATTTTTGATATTGTGAAATTGCGCTTATTTTTTGAACCCAGGGATGAGCATTTCAGCCATTATTATGTCGTTCCTAGAGGAGTTCTGTCCCGATCGAACTTAAACTCTGTGTCTCGGCGCCTCTGTGGTGAATATATTTTGATGGGTTTGCCCTACAGTAGAGCCCAGGGAAATCGCATCAAGATCCATAAATGACGAAATTATCATCAAACTAACATATCGTAGGGGCGACATAGTATGTCGCCCGTGAATAAGCGCATAATCTGTGGGCGTTTGGCCCGCAGTGTCTACGCGCGGCACAGGTTCGCGTAGGGCGCGTAGACACAGCCCGCCGACACTGACCGTCAATCGCCCCTACAATACTTCCTTTTTCTACCAGAACTAAAACTCTGTGCCCTCTGTGCTCTCTGTGGTTAGAATATTTTGATGCGTTTGCCCGGCAGTAGAGCCAAGACGCGGTTGACCGCCACAAGTTGCTCGGCTATACTGCTCCGTTGTGACCCTGATTGAAATAGCAAAAAGGCTCGAATAATGTCAACCAAGCGCACCTGGCAGCCAAAGGTCCGCCGGCGCAAACGCGTGCACGGCTTTCGCAAGCGCATGAGCACGCGCAGCGGCAGGAACGTACTCAAGGCGCGGCGTCTGCGGGGGCGCCATAAACTGGCTGTAACCCCGAACCACGTGAAAAAGGTGAACTGGAACGCTAGTTAGTCCATGCAATCCGCCCTAAGGTTGCGCCGGCCTGCAGATTTCGCCCGCGTTCGGCGCAATGGCAGGCAGCATCGACATCCGGTTATGGCCATCGGCGTATGCGCGAACGATATCTTGCATAACCGTTATGGTGTTGTGACCAGCAGGCGAATTGGCATCGCCGTGGTCCGCAATCGTTGCAAGAGACGAATCGTCGCGGCGCTGAAAGCCCTGCATCCGGCTTTGCGACAAGGCTTTGACATTGTAGTGATCGCGCGCCGAAGCATGATTGAGCAACCATTCAGCGATTTGCAGCGTATATTGAGGGAACTCTTCACGCGAGCAAAGTTGATAGAAACGTGCTGAGATGCTGAAATGGGCGCTGTTGGCTTGCATTAGGATATACAAGCGGTTCTTGTCGCCGATATTGCCTTCGGCCTGCCGATTTACGCCGACCTGCTCGGTATACGCCTACGAAGCCATCGAAACTTACGGGGCTGTTCGCGGGATGTGGATGGGGATGCGCCGAATCATGCGCTGCCATCCGCTACACCCTGGCGGGTTTGACCCAGTCCCACCCAAGGAGTGATGATTGTATAGCTACGCGCGCAGAAATCTTGGACCCGTATTACTGCTGACGCTGATGGTCGTTTCCCTCACCGCATGTGTTGGCGGGCGTATGGGTGTCAGCTGGCCCGCAGTCGGACTGATAGACCTGAATGGGGAGACCCATATCGCCCTGGCTTACAATAACGATGTCACCTTGCTCACGCCCTCGAATGGAGCGCCTGCGCGTCTAGTGAACCCCCTGGACGGCGAGATCCTCCGTGACAATGAAAACAATCCCCGTACCTGGATATTGCGCGGGCCAGACAACGGCGGCGCCCAGTTCCACACCCTGCCGGTTAGAATTGATGACGAGACCGTACTCGTAGCCGATCATAATCGCAGACTGCTGCGCGTGGATTCTGTGGTCGTGGAGGTGCAGCGGTCCTTCCCGTTAGTCGACAAGGTGGTGGCGAATCCGCTGCTAGCGGACGGCATCCTTTATGTGCCCTTCCAAAATGGCGGCCTCAGCGCGATTTCGCTAGATGACTATCGCGAGATTTGGAGCTTCCCTACCGACGAGGGCATTTGGGCGCAGCCTCTGCTCGTCAATGACATGCTCATTCTGTCGTCTATCGACCACTTCTTATACGCGCTTGATCGTTCAACCGGGCAGATGATTTGGTCGGTGGATTTGGGCGGCGCTGTGGCTTCAACGCCACTCTTGGCGAATGACCGCCTGTACGTCGGCAGCTTCAACAAGGGCTTCTTTGAGATCTCGCTTGACGGCGCGATTCTCAGCGAATACGCGACTCAGAATTGGGTTTGGGGCAGTCCAGCAATGGATGAGTACGGCATTGTTTACGTCGCTGACCTCAGCGGGTATGTGCATGCGCTGGACACTAGCGGCGGCTTGCGCGAACGCTGGTCCGTGCAAGTTGCCGAGCGCGGCATTCGCGCCGGACCGCTGGTTTACGGCGAACGTGTCATCGTCGCTTCCCGCGATGGCAAAGTCTACTGGCTGGACCGCTACGATGGCGAGTTGATTAACGCGCGGGAAATTGATGATCGCCCCGAGCTTTTGGGTGATATGATGCTCTTGCAGCCCAGCGAAACGCTAAAGATTGATGAACCGCTGCTGCTGGTTACCAGCGTGCACGATGCCAGATTACTGATCGCGTTTGGGGTCGATGGGCGCCAAACTTGGGTATATCCTCGCTAGACCAGCGACTGGAGCAAGGCTGAATGTGGGATCTGATTCTTAACCCATTTGTTACGATACTGGCTTGGCTCTATGCCGCGCTTAACCAGGACATCGTGCTGGCGATCGTCGTCTTGACCGTGATTATCCGCGTCTTGACCTTTCCGCTCTTCGCCAAGCAGCAAGAGTCTTCAAAAAAGATGCAGCAGATTCAGCCGCAATTAAAGAAGCTGCAAGAGAAGTACAAGAACGACAAAGAAAAACTCTCGCAAGCGCAGATGAAGCTGTACAAGGAAAACAAGGTCAACCCGGTGGGCGGCTGCTTCCCCATGGTGATCCAATTTCCCATTTTGATCGGATTATACCAAGCCATATTCTTCGCGCTGGCGGCCACGCCATTTCAATTGGTAGACCTTTCGGAAAGACTGCTGATACCGGGCTTGGATTCCTTGATTCCGATGCAGCGCATGTGGTCGCCGATACCGCAGTTGGCGTCGATTCTGCCGGAGCTGGACTTGACATTGGCGCCGACGGAGAACCCGCACTATGCGCTGATATTGCCGCTTTTGGTATTGATTACAACTTGGGGCCAACAGAAGCTGACGATGAGCGCGACGGGCCAGAACAAGCCCAGCAAAGACGACGACGATGATGACGGCGCCGCCCCGGCTGGCGGTCAAGCGGCGGCAATGACCAAGAGCATGACCACCATCATGCCGATTATGTTTGGCTTCTTCTCGCTGTCCTTTTCGGTCGGCTTGTCCATTTATTTTGTGACCTCCAATTTGATCGGCGTCGTACAATACAGCCCGCAGGGCAAGCGCGTCCTGGAAAGGGTCTTCCGCCGCAAGTCGGCTGATGCGCCGCCGGTTGAAGTCATCTTCGAGGACGACGAACCGCCAGCGAAAACCAGAAAGCGCAAAAAGAAGAAACCTCGCAGGAAGAAATGACTGCCTGCTGTTACCTGCCTGACTGACAAGGGATTGAACCATGCAGATGATTGAAGTTACCGCTAACTCGGTTGAGGCGGCGATTGATAAAGGATTGGCGGAGCTCAACGCGCGGCCGGGCGAGGTCGTGGTAGAAGTTCTGGAGGAGCCCAATACGGGCCTGTTTGGCTTCGGCGCAAGAGAAGCGCGTGTGCGCCTGGTCTTAATCGGCGCGCGCTCGCAAGACAAAGCGGATGAAGATGAATTTGAAGAATCCCAGGAGCAAGTTGATGAAACGCCATCAAAAGCGCCCAGCCCGGGCCTGCCAGATGACGAACTGGAAGAAGACGCGCTGGTGGGCAAGCAAGTGCTTCAGGATTTGCTGGATCGGATGGGTGTGGACGCGCTTGTTGCGGCGCAGCGGGCCGAGGATGACGATGAAGGCGACGATCCCCATTGGATGCTGAATATCTCTGGCGACCGCGTCAACCGCTTGATCGGCAGACGCGGCGAAACCCTTTCGTCCTTGCAGCATATCGTGCGGCTGATTTGCAGCCGACGCCTGGAACGCCGCGCCAATATCATCGTCGATGCCGGCGGCTACAAATCGGGCCGCTCCAAGCGCTTGCGCGGCTTGGCCAATCGCATGGCGAAACAGGCTGTGCAGCAGGGCAGGACGATCACCCTCGAACCGATGCATCCCAATGAACGACGCATAATTCACTTGACGTTGCGCGGAAGAAACGACGTCATGACAGAAAGCGTCGGCGAGGGCCGGGGACGAAAAGTCACCATCGTTCCACGCTAAAGATTTCCTGTTTGATTGCGACGAACGGGATGGCATCCAGTTAGAAATAACCGCCTGCCCGGCGATAGGCGAAAATGGCTGGCGCGATAGACATTCTCCTCATTGGACACATGACGGTGGACTTGGTTCCGGGCGGGCGGATGCTCGGCGGCACTATCGCCTATGCCGCGCCAACCTACGCGGCTTTCAGTCACAAAGTCGGCATCTTGACCAGCGCCGCCGTTGACGAGCCGCTGCTGGGTCAACTGCTGCCCTTTGGCGAGTTATCCCTGCGCCCGGCTGAGAATTCCCTGACTTATGAAAATGTCTATAGCGACAGCGGCAGGACGCAATATATTCGCGCTACGGCCAACTTCCTGCGCTACAGCGATATTCCGGTCGGCTGGACAGACGCGCCCTATGTTCATCTAGGTCCGCTGGCGGCCGAGCTGGATCCGCGAGAACTGGCCGAACATTTTCCCGACGCGACCATTATGCTGACGCCGCAGGGCATGATGCGCGATTGGAGCGACGACGGCCAGGTGAAGTTCCGCCGCTGGTTCGACGAGCGCGCCCTGGAACAGATCGACATTGTTGTCTACAGCGAGGAAGATGTCAGCCAATACCCGCAATTCACCGACGCTGCCCGCCGCGTCTGCAAGCATCTGGTGGTGACCAATGGGCGCAAGGGCGGCACATATTATCATGACGGCGGGTCAATGCATTACGATAGCCTGACAGTGACGCCGCAAGATCTGACCGGCGCCGGCGATGTTTTCGCCGCCTCGCTTCTGGGCGCTCTGCCGATGCTAGCGGGCGATGTCGCCAAAGCCGTGCAGGTCGCGGGCAAGCTGGCCGCTTATTCAGTAACGCGAGCGGGCCTCGCCAGCGCGCCGTCGGGCCACGAAATAAAATACGAAATCAAAAGCGCCTCTTGAGAAACGTCTATGATTCAAACGATTCTAGTAAACGGCAACTTCATCACCCTGGACGAGCGCAGGCCCCGGGTCAGCGCCTTGGCGATCAGCTACGGTCGGGTGGTCGCGCTGGGAGCTGACGCCGAGATGCGCCGCTTGGCTGGGGCGGGCGCTACGGTCCTTAACCTGGACGGCAAGACGGTTCTGCCCGGGCTTATTGACGCGCACCTGCACTGGGAAGCTCAGTCGCGCGCTTTGCAATCGGTCGATGTGTTCGAGCTGCCAAGCAAAACGCAGGCGCTGGAGCGCGTCAGAGAGCGTGTGGCGCAGGCTGCCGCTGGCGAGTGGATCACGGGGCAGGGCTGGGCGCAGGACCTGTGGGACGACCGCGCCTTTCCCAGCAAGGCGGATTTGGATGCCGTGGCCCCGCACAATCCCGTCTATCTATCAGCGAAAAGCGGGCATGCCGGCTGGGTCAATTCGGCTGCGTTGGCGGCCGCCGGCGTCACCGGCTCCACCGCCGACCCCGAAGGCGGACAAATTGCGCGTGATAGCGCTGGCGCCGCAAGCGGTATTCTGCTGGAAACCGCTATGGACTTGGTTAAAGATTGTGTGCCGCGCTTGACCGGCGAGCAACTGGCGGACATGATGCTGGATGCGCAAGCCCTGGCCCACCGCTCGGGCCTCACCATGATCCACGACTTTGACGATCCTTCCTGCCTGGTCGCCTTGCAGATTCTGCGTGAACGCGGCCAGCTGGGCCTGCGCGTCGTCAAGCAGGTTAATCAAGCCTGGCTGGACGCGGCGCTTTCCTCAGGCATACGGCGCAATTTCGGTGATGATTGGCTTCGCATCGGCGCGCTAAAGCTCTTTGCCGATGGCGCCCTGGGACCGAAGACGGCGCTGATGTTCGAGCCCTACGAAGGCGAGCCGGACAATTTTGGCATGCCCCTCGTCGATAAAGAAGAGATGATTGAATACGTCAGCCGAGCCAGCGCCTCTGGTTTGCCATCAAGCGTGCATGCCATCGGCGACAAGGCGGTGCATGACGTGCTGGATGTATTCGAGCGCGTCCGACAAGAAGAAGCCGCGCGTGAAGAACCGGTCAGCAGCCGCCGCCACCGCATTGAGCACGTGCAAATCATTCACCCGCTGGATGCCGGGCGCTTGGCCGAACTGGATGTCATCGCGTCCATGCAGCCCATCCACGCCACGTCCGACATGGCGACAGCCGAGCGCTACTGGGGCGAGCGTAACAAATACGCCTACAACCCGCGCTTGCAGATTGACCAGGGCGCGCGCATCGCCTTTGGTTCGGACGCGCCGGTTGAACCCTTTGATCCGCTGCTGGGCATTCATGCCGCCATCACGCGCGAACGTGAGGGAAAGCCCGCCGGCGGCTGGTATCCAGAGGCGAAACTCAGCCTGCATGAGACCCTGCTCGCATTCACGCAGGGTCCAGCCTACGCCGCGGAAATGGAAGATCGGCTGGGTAGGCTCCGTGAAGGCTACCTGGCCGACTTGATCGTGCTCGACCGCGACATCTACCAAGCCGAGCCGGACGAAATCCCCGAACTGACCGTGCTGGGCACTATGGTTGATGGCGACTGGCGTTTCCGCGACTTTGACTAGGCAAGCTGTCTAGGCGCTGAATTCGGCCGTGCTGAAGACCACGCGAAAGGGTACGCAGTATATGACCACACTGCGATACTGGCTCAGGTCGACACCGGCGGGTATAGCGTAATTCTGATTGCCCACATTGCCCTTTAGCGCGCCCAAATGCACTTCGTTGTCGCCGAGGCCGGCGAAGGTGCTTGTCGGCGCTTCGGTTGACAAGTAGACGTGCAAGTCGGGACCATTCTTGGATCGGAAATCCTCAAAGCGCAATACACGGCTGCCGTCCGGCAACTCGTAAATCGTGGCGCTGCCGACTGCGCCGTGGATGGGATCAATGTCGATGAACGACCCGCGCGCAAGTATTGTCGGCTCGGCGGGCATCTCGGGCGGCATGGCTTGCTCGGCCTGCGGCACGACCGAATCCTCGCCGATCTGCGCCATGGCCGTCTGCTCCGCCATCTCTTTATTCTCCTTGGCCATATCGAGCAGCGCCTGCTTTTCCGCTTCCGGCATGTTGCTGACGGCTTCCCGCTGCTCGGCGCTCATACCGGGGAAGGCTTCATTCACTTCGCGATTCACGAAATACAGCCACGGCTCGGTGATTGCCAGCGCCACCACGGCCACAGCGACCACAACGATAATCAGCAGTATTCTGCGTTGCATGATTTTCTCCCGCGCGATTTTATCGGCGCTAATTTAATTGCCATCTTGATAGACCCCTATAAATCTCATAATATCCGATTTATTCTCAGTATCCCATTCAGACTAGCAAGGAGAATCTAAAATGGCGCGCAAAGGAATGATGGTTGGAGACAACGAACACAGGATTCAGAACGATATGCTTCAGGTTGGCGCGCCGGCGCCGGATTTCGCGCTGATCGCCAACGATCTCAGCAGCAAGTCGCTGGCTGACTACGCCGGCAAGGTCAAGGTCATCAGCGTTGTCCCGTCTGTCGATACCGGCGTCTGTTCCGACCAGACGCGGCGATTCAACCAGGAAGCGGCGGGGCTCAGCGACACAGTCGTACTGACGGTCAGCGTAGATTTGCCCTTCGCGCTGGGCCGGTTCTGCGGCAACGAGGGCATCGACAACTCCGAGACGCTGAGCGCGCACCGCGACATGCAGTTCGCCGATGACTACGGCGTACACGATATCAACTGGCGCATCTGCCAGCGAGCGGTATTTGTGCTCGACCGCGACAACACCGTGCAGCACGCCGAGTACGTCCCGGTGATTGGCAATGAAGTCGACTTTGACGCCGCCTTGGCCAAAGCGCGGGAGCTGGCCTAAAGTCTGGTTCACGGGAGGCGGACGAACATGAGTGACTTGAGGCGGCAGAAGCTGGCAGGCTTGCTGGTCAACTATTCAACGGCAGTCAAGCCCGGCGACTGGGTCGGCATCCTGGGCGATTTTAAGTCGCTGCCCATTCTGCGCGATGTGTATAAAGCAGTGCTTGATGCCGGCGGGCATCCCAGCCTGATCATCAACGACAGCCAGATGCAGCGCTACTTCCTGCGCCATGCCAGCGACGAGCAGATGTCCTGGATCGACCCGGCGCTGCAACGCTATACCGAGGCTGGCGATGTCTACATTCGCGTCGGCGCGCCAGACAATACCCGCGCCATGAGCAATATCGACGCCCAGCGCATTCGCCAACAGCAGTCGGCTCAGAGCGAGATCTTGGGTACCCGCCTGGAGCGCGCCGCGCGTGGCGAGTTCCGCTGGGTTGGCGCGCTTTATCCGACTGAAGCCAGCGCCCAAGAAGCCAATATGAGCCTCGAAGAATATGAGGATTTTGTCTACGGCGCCTGCTTCTGCGATGCGGAGGACCCCGCCGCCGAGTGGCGCAAGCTCAGTGAGATGCAGCAGCAGAAAGTGGACTATCTGGCCGGCAAAAGCCAAGTGACGCTGCGCGGACCGAATATCGACCTGGTCTTGAGCATTGAAGGCCGTGTGTTCATCAACAGCGACGGCAGGCGCAATATGCCCAGCGGCGAGATTTTCACCGGGCCGGTTGAGGACAGCGTGAACGGCTGGGTTCGCTTCAGTTATCCGGCCATCGTCGGCGGACGCGCGGTCAGCGGGATTGAGCTGCGCTTCGTAGACGGCAAGGTGACCGAAGCCTCCGCGGAAACGCACGAAGACCTGTTGCGCGCGCAATTGGACACGGACGCCGGCGCGCGCTACCTGGGCGAATTCGCCATCGGCACAAATTTCGGCATCGACCGCTTCACCGGTATGATCTTGTACGACGAGAAAATCGGCGGCACGGTGCACATGGCTGTTGGCATGGGCTATCCGGAAACCGGCAGTCTGAACAAGAGCGCGGTCCACTGGGACATGATTTGCGATATGCGCCAAGACAGCGAAATCCTGGTGGATGGCGCGCTGTTTTACAAAGATGGCGGCTTTGTGATCTAGAACCATTGCGGCCTTCTCGCCACTGGTTCGTTCGCGCTGCCGGCTAAAGATACGTGAAAAAAGAGTCGCCAAAGCGCGGCTCTTTTCTGTAACGCTGTGGTTGAGCCGCGCTGGCTTTGCCCAAATCCGGCTCTTGTAATACCATGCCAGTATTAGATTTCCCGCGAGGTCTACACCATGAGCAGTTCCAATTTTGTGCCCAAACCCAATGACGCCGGGGGCGGGATCATTGCCGTGGCCAATACCCGCACGGCACTGAGCAATATTCGCCGCGGACCGGGCGTCAACTATGACGACATCGGCGATCTGCTCGATAACTCGCTGGTTGTGTACTACCCGGACTCGCGTACCGGGAGCAATTGGGTCTGGATAGAAAAGGGCGGATTAAAGGGCTGGGTCTATGCGGGTTTCATTGAGTTTATCCAGGCGATTGGCGCGGCGCCGTCGCGGCACAAGCCGACGCCCTACGACGGCAAAGTCGCCATTTGGCATTGGAAGGGCAGCGCCGTCAGCGAGGACACAGCGACTGATTTGCTGAACAACATTAAGTTAAAGGCTCCCAACGTCAACCAGATCTGGGTCAAGATCACCAATGGCAAGGACTGGATGGGCCGCTTCGATTCCAGCGCGATGGCAATAAAGGGGACCCAAAGCATTGATCAGTGGGTGACGGCTTGCCAGGCGGCCGGCTTTGAGTTTCACGCCTGGTGCGTGCCGCGGGGCCTGGACATCGAGGCGGAAACCTCCATCTTGATTGCCGCCTGTCAGCGCGCCGGCGTCGAATCGCTGATCCTGGATGTGGAGCCTTATGCGGACGAAGGCTACTGGAAGGGCGGGTCAGCCAAAGTGCGGCCCTATATGCTGGCGCTGCGCCGCGGATTGGGCACGCGTTTTCATATCGGCTTGAGCGTCGATCCGCGCAAGCAGCACTATCACACGATTTTCCCGGGCGAATGGAGTCCCTTCGTCGATAGCGTCCATCCGCAGACTTATTGGAATATCTTCCGCGACACCGTTGAGGAGGCGCTGTCAGAAGTGTGGACCGTCTGGGGCGGCTTCGACAAGCCCATCATCCCGGTTTTGGAAGGCGCCGCTGTGACGAGCGAGCAGACGGAGGCGCATACTTTGGCCACGCAAGTCCATGGCGCCAAAGGCCTGAGCTGGTGGCGCTATGGCACCATTTCTCATTGGACCGGCGTCGACAAGCCAATTGTCCTGTCCAGTTCACCAGCCGATAAAGACTCCGACATCGTCAACAACTTCACCGACGAAGTGACGATTCTGCCGACTAAACGAGGCTTCCGCAGCGGCACCTACACCGGCAAACCTGAATTCAACGCGCGGCGGAATACCTGGGGCTGGGATTATCTCTACGTCAAGACCGAAGAGCGCACGAGCAAAGTCTGGGCGGAATGGCGTGATCAACTGCCGCGCAACGGTCTGTACGAGATTTCGGTCTTCATCCCCAATCGCAAAGCCACGACCAAGCGCGCGCGATATAAGGTGCATGGCATCGTCGGCACAACCACCGAAGTCGTGGTCGATATCAACCAGAACAAAAACCGCAACCAGTGGGTCGCCTTGGGCGTATTTGACCTGGACAGAACCATGGAGAACGCCGGGCGCGTTTTCCTCAACGATGTAACCGGCGAGCCGGACAAAGAAATCGCTTTCGACGCCGTCCGTTTTCGCCGCATCGTATCGACGCCGGCCGGCTATACCCCGGCGCCCGAGCCGCCGCGTCCCACGATTGTAAACGGTGTCCATGTCGCTGATGGCTATGACTCGCCCGTTGGCACTACCGATCAGCGCAGAGGCGTCAAGCTATGGCCCCCGGGTTGGCGCGACGCGTCCCCATTTGGCAAGCTGTATTTCATCGGCACACCCAGCGAAGCCTACCACACCGGCGCTGATCTGAATTTCGGCGCGCCTTATGCTGACAAGGGCATGGCTTGTTATGCCTGCGCCAGCGGTGTGGTGACGCTGGCCGCCCGCATGGGCATCTGGGGCAATTTAGTAATCATACGGCACGACCCCTTGTACGAACCATCCGGTCAAGTCATATACAGCCGTTACGCTCATGTGCAAAATATGCGTGTAAAGGTAGGCGATCGCGTCGCGCGCGGGCAGCGCATCTGTGAGGTAAGCGACGCTTTTGGCCGCTTCGTGCCGCATTTACACTTTGACTTGAGCCCAACGACTTTGCTGGCAACGCGGCCCAGCAATTGGCCCAAGAAAAACTACAATCTACTTGTCGCCAATTACATTGACCCGCTGGATTGGATCCGCCGGCATCGCCCGTAGCACAACGCGGAAGCGCGCTAGAACAAGCCCCAATCGCTGGCGGCGCCTTCTTCCATCATGCTGGGATCCCACATTTCCATGCCCATCTCGATGGTAGTTGGCACACCGAGGAAGTCCTGCGTCGTACGCCGGGTCTGCTCCAGCAGTTGCGGCGCGTAGGGGCAGAATGGCGTGGTCATGATCATATTCACGTGCGCGTTCTCGTCCCCGATGTCGACGCCGCGCACCAGCCCCAATTCTACGACATTCATGCCGATTTCCGGGTCTATCACTGTGCGGAGCGCCTCGTAAAGTCCCGCTTCTTTTTCGCTCATGGCCTCGTCCCTTGGACTAACGTTGATTCGATCAACGCTGCGTATTCATTATTCAATGCCTGACGTCAGCAGGCGGCAGTCCGCTTAGCATAGTACAGCGCTCATGCTCTGTCAATTTGACGAATGGCGTCGAGTTCTAACGCGATTCTATGCTTGCCCTGTTAGCCTATGGCATAGTCTCTATCGGCGCCGCCTGCGCGCGCATCCACCCTTATAAGGCATGTCCGGTACTGTGACGACGGCTTCGGCCGCTTGATAATGTCGCGCTTTCGACAACATTACCACCGAGGACACCGAGTGAAATTGAGGACACAGAGGAAAGGTATCTTGCTTTATCATCGACAGAGTCGGCAAAACTGCGGGTCATTATGGATTCGACCAACCGCCTTATCTCCCGATATCCCCCTCTGTGCCCTCAAAGATACTCTGTGCCCTCGGTGGCAAAAGCGTCTGAAATCCTCAAGAGCGTGGCGACCGCGTCGCGTGCGCATCTGGCGCTTTATGCTGTTGACAAGGCAGGTTCGCGCTGTTAGACTGCAAGCAAGTTCGATTCGGTTATACAGTAGATTTAACCGACATTAAATCTTGGAGAAGGGAGTACCGCCCCGAATGACCGCGACATTGCAGATACAAAACCTGCACGTTAGCGTAGAAGGCGACGATGATCTGATTCTGCGCGGTGTGGATTTAACAGTGAAGCAGGGCGAGATTCACGCGCTGATGGGTCCCAACGGCTCGGGCAAAAGCACACTGGCCAACGTCCTGATGGGCAACCCCGCGTATGAGGTTCATGAGGGCGCCGTGCTTTTGGATGGCGACGATGTGCTTGATATGGAGCCCGATGAACGCAGCCGCGCCGGCCTGTTCCTGGCATTTCAGTATCCGGTAGCGATACCCGGCGTTACGCTGGCAAACTTCCTGCGCCATGCCATCAACGCGCGCATGAAAGCCGACGACCCGGAGAGCAAGGGCATTCCCATTCCCAAATTCGCCCGCATGATGCGCGAGAAGATGAACAATCTGCATATCGATCATTCCTTTGCCGGGCGCTACCTCAACGAAGGCTTCAGCGGCGGTGAGAAGAAGCGCGCCGAAGTGCTGCAGATGGCTGTTTTGGAGCCGCGCATCGCCGTGCTCGATGAGACCGACTCCGGCTTGGATATTGACGCGCTGCGCATCGTCGCCGACGGTGTCAATGCGCTGACCGGTCCCGCTATGGGCGCGTTGGTCATCACCCACTATCAGCGTATGTTGAATTACATCAAGCCGGATTATGTGCATGTGCTCTATGATGGCACGATTGTGGAGAGCGGCGGGCCCGAGCTCGCGCATGAACTGGAAGACAAGGGTTACGAGTGGATTAAGGAAAAGCACCTGGCCTTGGCAGAAGCATAAGCGGAATAGGAAGCAATCATGGTAGAGGCGATTCAGAGCGAAAAGCAGCTGACTCACGAAGAAGAAGCCTTGAAGGACGTCGGCTTAAGCTATGCCGAAAAGTATGGCTTTCACGACGCCGATGTCGAGTACACCTTCAAGAGCCAAAAGGGCATCAACGAGGATATCGTCCGTCAAATCAGCGGCATGAAGGACGAGCCGCAATGGATGACGGACCAGCGCGTCGAAGCCTACCATATCTTTATGGACAAGCCGACGCCGCAATGGGGTGGCGACCTCAACCGCATCGACTACGACGATATCTACTACTACGTGCGCGCGACCGACAAATCCGAAAACGATTGGGACGAGGTGCCGCAGGATATCAAGGACACCTTTGACAAGCTGGGTATTCCCGAAGCGGAGCAGAAATTCCTGCATGGCGTCTCCGCTCAATACGACAGCGAGTCAGTCTATCACAAGATTCAGGACAACCTGGAAGAGCAGGGCGTCATTTTCCTGGATATGGATACCGCCCTGCGCGAGTACCCGGATATCGTGCGCGAGCACTTTGGCACCATCATCCCGTCCAACGACAACAAATTCGCCGCGCTGAACACCTCGGTCTGGTCCGGCGGCAGTTTTATTTATGTGCCGCCCGGCGTGCAAGTGGAAATGCCGCTGCAAGCCTATTTCCGCATCAATACGCAGAACATGGGCCAGTTCGAGCGGACGCTGATCATCGTCGATGAGGACGCCTACGTTCACTATGTCGAAGGTTGCACCGCGCCGATTTACAGCTCGGACAGCCTGCACAGCGCAGTCGTGGAAATCATCGTCAAGAAGGGCGGGCGCTGCCGCTATACCACCATCCAGAATTGGTCCAACAACGTCTACAACCTAGTGACAAAACGCGCCATCGCCGAAGAGGGCGCGACCATGGAGTGGGTGGACGGCAACCTGGGCAGCCGCCTGACCATGAAGTATCCGGCGGTGATATTGCGTGGCGAAGGCGCGCATGGCGAAGTGCTCTCGATCGCCTTTGCCGGCGATGGGCAGCATCAAGACGCCGGCGCGAAAATCACGCACTTGGCGCCAAATACCACCAGCCAGATCATCAGCAAGTCCATCAGCAAGGATGGCGGCCGCGCCAGCTACCGCGGCTTGCTCAAGATCGACGAAGCAGCCCATCACAGTAAGAGTAATGTTGTTTGCGATGCCTTGCTGCTCGATGATTTCAGCCGCTCGGACACCTATCCGACGATTGAGATTGACGCCAAAAATGTGACCATGGGGCACGAGGCGTCGGTCAGCAAAGTGGGCGAAGATCAACTCTTTTATCTGATGAGCCGCGGCATCGGCGAAGACGAAGCCAACGCCATCATCGTCAACGGCTTCCTGGAACCGCTGGTCAAGGAATTGCCGATGGAATACGCGCTTGAACTCAACCGGCTGATTCAGATTCAGCTGGAAGGTTCAATCGGATAATTGCGTCAGTACACCCCGACAGTTAAGGACTTACGCGCCTGAGCCGGGCTTGCTCGCCGGCCAGCCGTAAAACGCAGCAAGAAGGAGAAAAGCGTGGCAGTTGTACGCAGGCGATCGTCGCTTCCCCAAGCGCCGAGCTATAGCATCAAACAGGTAGAAGCGCTGAGCCAGGAACACAATGAACCTGGCTGGTTACGCGAGCGCCGTTTGCAGGCTTGGGCGCAATATCAAGCCCTGCCCATGCCCTACATGGAAGAAGAGTGGCGCCGGACTGACTATCGGCACATTCGCTGGGACGAAGCTGACCAACTGATCCATGCCAACGGCGTCGATGCGCGCTCTGTCCCGGCGAAAAACCTGGAACCGCTGACGGGCGCTGAGCAGGGCGGCTTGCTTGTATTCGTCGATGGCAAGGTCGTAAGTCATGAGCTCGCCGATTCGCTGAAGCGGCAGGGCGTGATATTTACCGATTTGCGCACAGCCGTGCGTGAGCACGAAGAGCTGGTCAAGTCGCGCTTCATGACCCGCGCCGTAACACCCGCCGACGGCAAGTTCGCCGCTTTGCATGCCGCGCTCTGGGACTACGGCGTCTTTGTTTATGTGCCGCGGAATAAAACGGCCGAATTGCCGCTGCACGTCGTCTGCTATAACACGAAGGCCGGCGCCGCATTGGGCCACGTCCTGGTGGTATTGGATGATAATGCCCAAGCCACCATGCAAGTCGAATACGCGTCCCGGGACAGTGAGCAACAATCCGCATTTATCGGCGCCACCGAGCTCATCGTCGGCCCCGCCGGCAACCTGCGCTACGTATCGCTGCAAGACTGGAATCGCGAGACCTTCGAATTCAGCCACCAGCGCGGCGTCGTCGGCCGGGACGCGCAGTTGGATTGGGTCAACGGCGTGATGGGCAGTCGGCTCACCAAGGCTTTCATCGAAGTGGATACTGAGGGCGCCGGCGCCAACGCCCGCGTGAGCGGCTTCTTCTTCGCCGACCGCGGCCAATTCTTCGATCTCGATACGCAGCAAAATCACAACGCTCCCCTCACGAATACGAACCTCTTGTTTAAGGGCGCGGCGCGCGACAACGCTCGCACGCTTTGGCAGGGCATGATTAAGTCCTTGCCCAAGATGCAGCAGATCGACGGCTACCAGGTTTGCCGTAATCTTATGCTCAGCGACGAAGCGCGAATGGACAGCATTCCGGGTCTGGAGATCGAGGCGGACGATGTCGCTTGTTCACACGCGGCGACATTTGGCACGCTCGAAGAAGAGCCGATCTATTATCTGATGAGTCGCGGCATCACGCGGCCGCAGGCGCAGCTGATGATCATCGAAGGCTTCTTCGACGAACTGCTGCAGCGCATCCCCTTTGAACGCGTGCGTCAGCGCCTGATGGACGAGATCGAAGCGAAGATCATCGCCTGAGCAGTTAGCGGCTGTTCGGATTGCAGTTCGAGCCGAGTCAATGCTAAAATGCAAGCGCATCAATACGGTGCGCTTTTTGTTCTAGGCAGACGGTGACTCACGAATTCTTATGGAAGATATGTTCCGCGAGCTCATCTTGGATCATGCGCGCAATCTGCGTAATTGGGGCTTGCTCGCTCCCAACGATTTTGATCACGAGGAATGCAATCCTCTCTGCGGCGATCGCCTGCGGCTCACGCTGCGGCTGGGCACGGACGGCGCCATCGCGGAAGTCGGCTGGGATGGAGAAGGCTGCGCCATCAGTCAAGCCTCGGCTTCGATGTTCGGCGAGCAATTGCTCGGCTTGACGCTGCAGGAAGCGCGACAAATCAACAAGCAGGATCTACTCGACAACATTGGTCTCACACTCAGCATCAACCGCGTCAAGTGCGCGCTGCTGCCGCTGAAAGTGCTGGTCGTTGGCGCTTACGGCAAGGTCGGCCAGGAGCAGTGGACCTTGATAGAAGAAAGCCAGGACCGCCATGTCAAACTGGGTCACGCTCTGTCGGGAAAGTGAATTGCCGCCGGGCCAGCGAGAGGTCTTCGGCGTCGACGGTCGCTGGATCGCGGTGTTTAACATCGGCGGCAGGGTTTACGCCATCGAAGATTTATGCACCCATGATGGCAATGTGCTGGCTTTCGACGAGCGTGATCAGCCCAGCAAACTGATTGAATTTGAGATCGAGTGCCCGCGTCACGGGGCCCGCTTTGATGTTCGTGACGGCAAAGTTACACGCCGCCCGGCGGAGGTTGATGTGCCCTGGTTCAAGACGCGTCTACAAGCCGGCAATGTGCAGGTTTTGATTTAGACGAGGAATCTGCTGTGGACCCTCCCAATCGTCTAACAATCCGTGAAGCATTTGCCACCCGCCCTACGCTGATATTCGGGCATCGCGGCGCCATGGCGAACGCGCCCATGAATACCCTGGCTGCATTTCAAGCGGCTCTCGAGCAGGGCGCGGACGGCATCGAGCTGGATGTACACTTGTCCCAAGACGAACAACTCGTCGTCGTACACGACTTTGCGGTCGATGAGACGACCGACGGCAGCGGCGATGTGATGCATCTTACACTTTCTGAACTCAAGCGATTGGACGCGGGCGGCTGGTTCTCCGTTGACTTCGCGGGCGCACGCATCCCCACGCTGGCTGAAGTCTTCGACGCCTTCGCCGGCAAGCTCTATTTTAATGTCGAGCTAAAGTCTCGGCCCGCCGATGGACGCGCGCTTGAAACCGCTGTGGCTGACTGCATCAGGCGTCACAGCATGACAGAGCAGACGATTGTGTCATCCTTTGACGCGCAGTGTTTGCAGCGATTTCGCTTAATCTGCCCACAAGTGATGATGGCTTATCTGCATGGACCGCATGTTTCGGCGCTTATGGATGAGGTATCGCACGAAGCGCGGCATCCTTGGCACGATGTCATCGACGAAGCCTATATGCGCTGGGCGCGCGCTGCCGGCTACTTGGTCAACGCTTGGACGGTCAACGATGCCGAACGCGCCTGCGCCCTCCAGAACCTGGGCGTCAACGGCATCATCACTGACAGCCCCGCCGCCACAATCAGCGCGCTGAATCAATGCTGAAAAAGTTTTGGCGATTTCTGTTCCGCCTGCTGTATCACGAACTTGCCTGTACCTATGATCTTGTCAGCGCCTCCGTCTCGCTGGGGCGCTGGAGGGCTTGGCAGCGCAGCGTTCTGCCTTACCTGCCCGCCGCTGAAGACGGGCTTGTGCTTGAATTGGCGCATGGAACCGGGGACCTGCAAATCGATCTGCAACGTGGCGGCTACCAAAGCGTCGCGCTTGACCTTTCCGCGCAAATGGGCAGGCTGGCGCGGCGAAAACTGCGTCGCGCTCGTCTGTCCGCTGATCTCGTCCGCGGCGATGCCTTTCTGCTGCCCTGCAAATCGGCATCTATAGCGGCGATTGTTTGTACATTCCCGACGCCTTTCATCTTCGCTGAGCCGGTTCTGTCCGAGATGGCGCGGGTGTTGAGCCCGTCCGGCCGCGTAATGATCGTTCTGGTCGGCCAACTGTCCGGCGGCGGTATACTACCGGCGCTGATCCGGCGTTTGTACCGTCTAACGGGCCAACGCGACGCCTTCCTCTGCCCGGGCGCAATTTCCGACTTGATCGGCGCAGACGCCTTTACGGTCGAATCCGAAATCGCCACGCTTGCGGACAGCGCCGTACAGCTTCTGATTTTGACCAAGTCCGCCACAAACGCGGAATCAAACCCTGCAGAGCAACCGCATCAACATATTATTCACCATGAAAGTAAGTGCCAGTAAGTCATGCTAATACTTACCACAGTCGCTCGCAAGTCACTACTTGGCTCACACAAAATATGAAATCCAATGCTGCGTGCGTACGGGCGAGCCAAGGCTCGCCCCTACAATCTGTTAGTTTGATATTAAATTCGTCATTTATGGATATTGATGCGAATGCCCTGCGAGAGTACCGATAAACTTAATCGAGATATGCCATATTCTTTGTGTGCTTTGTGCCTTTGTGTCTTTGTGGTGAAATTGAATTTCAACCGAATTCGATACACTACCCCCTGACTTGAGCCTAGCTAGCGCGAAATATTTTTGATATGATTCATGGTTGTCCGTGGTGGGCGTAGCTCAATGGCAGAGCACCTGATTGTGGTTCAGGCGGTTGAGGGTTCGAGCCCCTTCGTCCACCCAATAGCTGGTATCAAGATGTCGTCCGCCGCGAGCGGGCGATTTTGCTTCTGGGCTTCTCAAGATGGAATGTTTTGACTGGCGACTATCCAGAGAAGGCTTAGTTATGCGATCTTATCACCGTCTTGCGCCGCCGCGCTTTTCGCCGCCAGCCGGTGACGCTCTGGTAGCGCCCGTCCGTTTCCGCAGCTTGTAGCCGAGATTCGAAACGTGGCGCAGGTTCTGGTTGAGATTCGAAACGTGGCGCAGGTTCCCGATCATCGTGTCGCGGGTAAGGCGCCGGCACTCGACTATCCCGCTCAGCCTCTCTTGCGGGCGCAGCCGGCGAGCCCGAGGGGCTGGATTCACTAGGCTTCTTTAAGCCGAAGACTTCAAACACGCTCAGTTGCGCCGCATCGCGCGCTTCTTTTGACAAAGCTGGCACTGCCGGCATCGCGTTTGGCGCGGGCGGGTTTAGCGGCGCTTCCTCGCGCCATTCGGGTTCAGCGACAGGTTCAGGTCGGCGGGGCTTGTGTTTCACCGGCGCCTCAGCAATTTGCGGGCTGATTTGTATCGGCTTGGTGTCATCAGGCGCGGGCTCTGGCGCTGCCAGCAGCTGTTCTTCATCGCCGCTTGCTATAACTACGGGGTTGGGTTTGGTGTCTGTATCCGCCACAAATGGCAGTGGTTTGGCTTCAATCTCATCGTAGGATACCGGCTGCTTGTTGATGGCTGCCTTGGCATCGCCATCCGGCATCACATCATGAAAAGCCGTAGGATGACGCGGCTGATAGCTGAGCCGCTCATCAACATCCGGCGCCTCGCGCACGCTGGCTTTGGCTTCGTGAGTAGAGATGCCGCCGGACTCCTGCAAAATCAACTGATGCAAGTTGCGCAGGCTGGCTTGCAGCTGGTTGGTTGTGCTGCGTTTCAAGCGCATGGCATTGCGCAATCCACCTAACACGCCGCCCAATTGGTATTGAAAAGTCCAGCGCACCAAGGTGCCGTCCGCCACCTCATGCAGGCGAATGCGGCCCTGATTGTCCGTGAAACTGCTGCCGTCCATCAGCCGATACTCATAGCCCAACGTGTCGTACCAAGCGCTGACCTCGACTACGACGTCTTTTGACTTTTCCGCCGTAGCTCGCCATCGTGTTCCCTGTCCCTCTCGCTGGGTCGAAAGGAAGGACACAGACGTCACATCTTCTTGCCATTGCGGCAGCGCAGCGGGATCGCCCAGAAAACGCCAAATGAATTCCGGCGATGCTGGAATAAGGATTTCAAGATCAATTACGTTCATGGCTTTTGCCACTATGGCGTGACTGGATTCACGCTTTGTGCTACACTGACTTTTGATTTTACCACTCGAGAATCGAATCGCAAGCACAATGCCGAACCCCATATTCATATTCGCTTTTGTTATCGCCACGATGTTCGGCTTGGCATTCCATGTGATTATGGGCGGCAATGCCCGGCGCATGGTGCTTTTCATCGTCACAAGTTGGCTCGGCTTCCTGCTTGGCCAATACATCGGCGGATTCCTGGGCATAACCCTGTTTAAGATTGGCGTGATTCATCTGCTTCCGGCCTCGATTTGCGCCATCGGGCTGCTGATCTTCGCCCACATGTTGACCGCCGAGCCGACCACGTCGGTTTCACCGCGCTAGACCATGCCTGAAAGCGAGCCTGGCGACAGCCAACCGGCGCGGACTCCGGCGCGCGAGTCGGACGGGGTCAATATCGGCCGGCTGATCAAGCTTGCCGCGCTAATCCTGCTGCTGCTCATCGTATTGCTGCTGGTCGGCGCGCTGGCCGCTGCTTTGACCGCGGCCGCTACCTGGGCGCCGGTTATCCAGATTTTCCGCGATGTGCTGCTGGTCGCGCTGCTGCTGGAGTCGCTGCTGATTATCGCCGCTGTCACGGTGTTGCTGCTGCAAGTGGCCGGGTTCCTCATCATGCTGAAGTCGGAAGTCAAACCGATTCTGGACAATGCCCGTGAGACGACGCGCCTGGGTAAGGCGACCGCGCAATTTATCAACAGCAATGCCGTCGATCCCGTGATTCAAATCAAGAGTTTCTTGGCAGGTCTCTTGGCCTTCCTGCGCGAATTGATTCTGCTGCGTGGGACCGTCATGTCGGAAGCGCCCGATGCCAAGATGCCTGATACCGATGAGCCCCCCCAAGCTTGACGAGAACGCGACCTTCGCGGGCATCGTGCTGGGCATGTTTCTCGGCGCGATTTATGCCACCCTGCGCGTCACGAAGCGCGGGGCGGTGCGGCGCCGGGATCTGACGCGGTTTGGCGCCGGCACAGCCGAGCTTGAGACGAAGGCCGCTATCAATGACGCCAAAGCGCAAGCCAAAGCCCGGCTGGAGGAGCGAGGCTAAACAGCTAGCTGCGCTCGATCTGGTCAAACGCGCGGCCCAGAGCCTCGAGCAGATCGCCGGCGATAACGCTGCGGCTGCTTTTGATGGTGTCAGCAGCGATGCAGCCGGCTAGCGCATGAACGTAGACGCCGAGTCGCGCGCTGTCGTAGGCACTGACGCCCTGCGCTCGGATACCGGCGATCAAACCGGCCAGGACATCGCCCGTGCCGGCAGTGGCCAGCGCATCTGTCTTAAATGGATTGACGCTAGTGCGGCCGTCCGGCGCCGCGACAATCGTATGGGCGCCTTTTAACACCAGGACCAAGCCCCAGGCTTCTGCGTAGCGGCGCGCGATACGCCAGCGATCGGCGTTAATCTCTGCCAGCGCGAGCCCGGTCAGGCGGGCCATCTCTCCGCTATGCGGCGTGATGATCGTATCTGCTGGCAAGAGCTGCCACCATTCCTGTGTTGAACTGAGCGCATTCAAGGCATCGGCGTCGATAATCAGCGGCGGCAGCGAGGCGGCCTGGATAAGACTCCCTACAAAAGCGCGTGTGGACTCGTGCAGACCTAAGCCGCAGCCAATCAGCAGCGCGTTGTAGGCTGCCGCCGACTCGGCCAGCGTTGCGCAAGCAGCCTCGTCTATAGCGCCTTGCGCATCCGGGAGCGGCAGCCAGGTTGGTTCGCGCAGCCCGCTCGCTACGATGTCGATGACCTGGCTTGTGGCGGCGATGGTGACAAGCCCAGCGCCAGCGCGGCCGGCTGATTCACCAGCTAGCGCCGCTGCCCCGATGTAATTGGCTGAGCCGACCGCCAGCATAACTTTGCCAAACGTGCCTTTGTGCCCGTCCAGCGGACGCCCGGGCAACAGCGACCCAGCCAGCGCGCCGTCGACTACGCTTGCCGATAGCCACTGCAGCTCCGGCATGTCGTCCGGGAGACCGATGCGCGCAATGACGAGCTCGCCGACAAAACCAGCCGCCGGGAAAACGAACTGACCCGGTTTCGCCGCGATGAAAGTTATGGTGAGGTCCGCGGCCAATGTCGCCGGGTCGGCTCTACCGCTATCGCAGTCGACTCCGCTAGGGCAGTCGATGGCAAATACAAAAGGTTGGCCAGCGCCATGCTCGGGCTCCGGCTGCGTCGGCATGACCACATCGGCCCGCTCGCCTTGGGATATCATGCGCAGGCAGTCTTTTACGCATTGGAGGGCAGCGGCTGCTTCGCCGCCCAAAGTCAAACGCGCGCCAATGCCGAAGACAGCGTCAACAATTATGTCCGCTTCGCGAGCCCACCGCGTCAGTTGGGTCTTGTCGCGGTCATCATAAAGCGCAGTGGCCGCGAGCCCTTCGAGCGCCGCATCTTCAAGCGGCAACTCGTCAAGATCCCGAGGCTGTAGCAGATACAGGCGAATATCGGCCGCGGTATTCCGCGCCAGATCATGAGCCATGACCAAGCCGTCGCCGCCATTGTTGCCTTTCCCGATCAGGAACAGAATCCTGGTCTCTGACGTGATGTCGCATCTACGCTGCAGGCAGGCGCTGGCGTCTTGGCCGGCATTGACCATCATTTGCGCGTAACTCATGATCGAGCGGTTGGCCGCGGCTTCAATCTTGCGCAACTCAGATACTGTCGCTACTTTAATCACGATTGCTCCCGCGCTGCAAAAACAAAAAGACGCGCATCTTTATGATACACGTCTCGCTGACAATCACGAGAATCGGTTTAGCGGTCGCGGTCGGTCACCAGGCGCGCCAGTTCAACCAGCGCTTGTTTGGCCGGCGTCTCGTCCAGAACGTCCAGGCGGTCGATGGCCTCTTCGATCAGCAAATCCGCCTGCTGCCGAGCCTTTACGATCGTGTCGCCTTCCAGCATTTTGCGCTTGATGGCAGCCATCGGGTCCGCCGCAGCAACGTTGCCATTTCCGTTGTCTGCGCCCAAGGCTACGGCCACGCCGCGCCCCTGGTCCATATCGATGCCCGCGGTTTTGCCCAAGCTCTCTTCGTCGGCAATGAGATCCAGGATGTCGTCGACAATCTGAAAAGCCAGGCCCAGGTTGAAGCCAAAATTGGAGAGCGCCTCGATTTCACGCTGACCCGCATCAGCCAGCTTGGCGCCGATGGCGGCGGCGGCGCGGAAAAGCGCAGCGGTCTTCAACGCGATGACGCGCATATAGACCACTCGCGTAAATTCATTCTCTTTGACGGCGCTCGCCTGCAAGGTTTCTCCCTCGACCAAAGCGGTGGCGGCTTGGGCCAGGTCCAGGTTTAAGTCGCCGTAGGGCGCCATCAATTCGTATACCGCAGTGAACAGAAAATCGCCCGTAAGCAGGGCGAAGGTACGGCCCCAGGTAGCATTTACGGATGGCCGGCCGCGGCGCATGATGCCGTGATCATTGATGTCGTCGTGTACCACGCTCGCAGTGTGCATGAGTTCAACCGCCGCCGCCGGTCGAGCAACACGCTCCAGGTCGCAGCCTCCCAAAGCCATATACGTCAGCAGCAAGAGGCGCGGTCGAATGCGTTTGCCGCCGGCGCTGAGGATGTGGCGGCTGGCAGCGCGCAAGATATCGATCTGGCTGTCAGTCACATCAAGCATGGCGCGCTCGACTTCCGCCAGCCCTTCGTCCACGCCTTGCCGGAAGACTGCCGATCCCGCCGCTGTGCCTTTCATCTGCCGCTCCAGTTCAAGGATTGTGAAGTTTAGAATCATCTAAATGTATTGTACTGTAAATACGACTTTCTTCAACGTAATTCAGCGCCGCCTGCAGGGCAATCGCTTCAAAAAAATTTTACCACAGAGGCACAGAGGCACAGAGTTTTATTGAGTTTAGACGACAATTCTACTAAATCTGCGGCATGGAATAAGCAACAATCACTAGCGAAACGTGTTTTGTCACCACAAATCACAGTGCAAATATGACATGAACACATATTGTTTTATTGCTCTGTGCGCTCTGAGCCCTCTGTAGTTGATTTTCTGTTTACATTTCCACCTTTTCAGCCGCTGTCATTTTGAAGCGCCTGCCCTAAGCGCTGCCTAATCCGCGCATTTGCCCAAAGTTTGACACAGCTGCGTGATGTGCAGGCGATCATGTTGGGCGGTGAAATAGGCCATCTCCAGCAGGTTCGTCAAGCCAAAGATACTGTGTCTGGCTGGGCGGCGCCAGTCGTCCGCGCCAAGCGCAGCCAGCATGGCCATGGTCTGTTGACGCTGGGCGCGAAATCGCTCGAAGACTTCCATGCCGTCGTCATGGCATTCGGGAATATCCGGCCCGGGCGGCGGCAGCGAGGGGATAAAAGGATTGTCTTCCTCCAGGATCGTACGCAGCCGCTGCTGATGCACTTCGGTCTCCGCGCGCCACAAATGGCAAAGAATCTGCAAGATCGACCACTCGGCCGGATCCGGGCGCTGCAGCCACTGATGGTGCTTAACTACGGCCAAGAGGCCGCATAAGGCTGCCATGTTGCCGGCGAACTGAACCGGCAGCGTCTGCGGCGTCATCTCGCCGGGCTGAAATACATTTGTCCAATGCGGTCGCCGAACGCAATCCAGTACCGCGCCCAGCCCAAATACTGCGTCGACTTGCCAGGCCTGTATCCCCAGCGACTGCGCCGGCATAATGTCGTTTGTCAGGCTGTCGCCGACGACCAGCGCTTCGTCTGGTTCGACGCCCACCCGCGCTATGGTCTCGGCGTAATAGGCCGGATTGGGTTTGGCATAGTGCATGTTTTCGCTGTTGGTGACGAAGGCAAAGTCGTCGATATAGTCGCCCAAGCCCGCCCAAACAATACGCGCGACCGTAGCCGATTCCGGGAAGAGGGGGTTGGTCGCGATTGCCACCAGCAGCTTCTGATCGAGCAATTCTGCTACTAGCGCTGCCGCCCCGTCTATTGGCGCCGTGGTCTCTCTGAAGCTGTGGTAGGGCGCCGCGTAAAATTCAGCAAGCGCGCGGGACAGCTCTTCGGGGGATAGCGACAGTCTGCGGCTCAACTCGTCATGAAGCAGATCCGCCACGAAGAGACAGTTGTCGCCGCTGCCTTCATTGAGCCGAGCCATAGCGCCCCGCAAGGCGTCGGCGGCTTGCCTGATGCCGTACCGGGCTGCAAAGTGCTGGTCCCATCCCTGGCGGAAAGTTTGCGCCCAGCGCCTGTCGGGATTATCCAGCAGCGTATTGTCTAGGTCGAGCAATACTGCCTTAATCATCGCCAGCTTCCATGGCTTGCCGGAAAATATCCAGCCCGGGGTGATCGTCCGGACAGCCTACGTAGGGATCAACTTTTTCGCCGTTTCTTAAGCAGATGGCCTCAACCTCCACGCGCCGCATCAGCCCTAGGAAACCCGCCTTAATGGTCAGCACAAGTTGGGTATCGGGGCTGGCGTTCGCCAATACGATGTCCGGCACCGGGCACTTGGCGCAATCCTTAGGATGCCAATTCTCTGAGTCGGGATTGTTATTCGCCAGCCGACACTCTTCCACATCACGGGTATGCCGGTTGAAGTCGGAGTAATAGTGCGGGCACTCTCGCCCGGCGGGCGTTTTCATTTTGGTCGCTTACCCTTGCTTGATCCAGCGCGATGCGACAGCCGGCAGCTTGTCCAAGGCACCGTATTGTACTGTGCAATCCGGCAAGGATTCAAGAAAGCTGGCGCCGTAAGACTTGCTGATGACTCGGCTGTCGAATATCGCGACAACCCCGCGGTCAGTCCGCCGGCGGATCAAACGTCCGAAGCCTTGCCGAAAGCGCAAGATGGCGTCTGGCACGGCGTATTGCTGAAACGAACGGCTGTAGGTCTCGCTGCGCGCCGCGAAGACTGGATCGCTAGGCACAGCAAAAGGCAGCTTGGTGATAACGACCGCGCTCAAGTCGTCGCCGGGGATATCGATGCCCTCCCAAAAACTGCGTGTGCCCATGAGCACCGCTTTGTCTGCCTTCATGAAGCTGTCAAGCAGGGCGTCGCGGCTAGCCCCGAAGCTCTGGTCATATACGTTGATATCGCCCAGCGTCAGCCGCGGCGTAATCGCTTTGGATACCTCGCGCAGTTGAGCGTAACTGGTGAACAGCACCAGCATACGCCCGTCGAGCGCGTCCGCCAACTCAATGACGCCGCGCCCAACCATGCGCTGGTAGTCGCGATGCGCTTTTGGTTCCGGGATGTCTTGCGGGACGTATACCAACGTGGATTGCTTGTAGTCAAAGGGAGAGCCAACCGCGATCGACGTGAAGCCCTCCGAATGCAGCCGTTCCTTTATATGGTCGAAGTTGTCCTGGGTCTGCAGCGTGGCGCTGGTCAGGATGATGCTCTCCATGCGCTGATTCAGATATTCTTCCATCATCGGGCCCACATGGAGCGGCGCAATCTGCAGCGAAAGGCGCAGGGCTCTCTCGCCGGCAGTTAGCGAGTACACGGACTTGGCGTCCGGCGTCTGTGTAAAACCTTCCAATTGTTCATGCAAATCAGCCAGATAACGTCGGCTGCCATTGATTTCGCTGCTGATGTCGGGGAAGCCTGGCATGTCATACTCGGCATAACGCGGCAAGGCGCTGCAGAGGCGCTCCAAGGCATCGGTGACCGCCAGCAAATAGGCGCCCAGATGTTTCCAGGCCGCCGAGACCGCGGCGAAATCGCCCGCGTCGCGATGCGAATTCAGCAGTCGCATGGCGTAACGGTTGTCGGCTCTTTGGTTGGAAGCGAAGTCGTGCAATGCCCGGAAGTACTGACGAATGAAACGCCTCATCAACTCGACCGTTTCGTCGATGCTGTCAATGAATACGGACAAGCGCTCAGTTTCGGTTGACGGGAAGAATTTACGCCCGGCGCCCAGCAGCTCGCCTAATACGCCAGCGCTTCTATTACCCAAATCACGCAGCCGGGAGAGTATCTGCGTCTGATCGATGTGGCGCGTCAAGCCACTGGTGATGGCGTCTTCAAGGTGGTGCGCTTCGTCCACGATGAGGTTGCCGTAAGCAGGCAAGGCGCGATTATCGATGCGGGCATCGGCGATTAGCAGCGCGTGATTGGTGATGACGATGTGCGCCCGCTCCGCGCGTTGGCGCGCCCGGTGATAGGGACAAACGCCATCCATCTCGCTGACGCAGCGTGAGCTGGAGCAGCCTTCGTCTTGCGCGCTGAGCCGCGACCAGACAGCCCACTCGCCGGCCCGTAAGGTAATCTCGCCGCGGTCGCCGGAATCGCTCTCCTGCAGCCAGAGCAGGATCTTCGCCAGTGTCCGCAATTCGTCAAGATTCGCGGGCTTGCGCCGGCGCAGAGTCTGTAAGCGGCGCGGGCACAGATAATTGCCGCGGCCCTTCATTAGCGCAGCTCTTAACCCGCCGCCAACGGCATTACGCAGCTGGGGAATGTCCTTGCCCAATAGCTGCTCTTGTAGATTGATCGTATTGGTCGACACGGTAACACGTTGGTCGTTCTGCAGCGCCCAAAGCGCGGCTGGGACGAGATAGGCCAGCGATTTGCCGGTGCCTGTGCCCGCTTCAAGCATGAGATGCTCGCCCTGGTTCAGCGCGGCTGTCACTTCATGCGCCATACGCAACTGCTCGTCGCGGACTTCGTAATCGCCGAAGTCAGATGCCAGCCTGCCGTTCGCGCCGAATATCGCGCCAATCGCGGCCGGCTCTAGCGGATCATGCCGCGCATTGCCCAACGCAAGCGGCGGCGCATCCAGGCGCTCGGGCAGAAAGGGCAAGATCGGGCGCTGCGGCACGACATTGCGGACGCTCTGGTCCAACGCGGACTGAAAGACGGCGCGCAAGCCCCAGTCCAGCCCAGCGCCGGCGCGGATGATTTCCGCCAGCATCGCTGACGGCATCGTACAAAGCTTCTGCCACAAGCGCCAATATAGATGCCCGGTGGCGACAGCGTCGTCAAGCGCGCGATGCGCCCGCTCGAGATTGATATCAAGTTGCGAAACCAAACTGCCCAAGCTGTAGCGCGGCGCGGAGGGCAAAACGATCGACGCCAGTTCAAAAGTATCGATGGCGTCGTTCCGCGCTAGCAGATCATGTTTGCGCAAGAAGGAACGATCGAAGCCGACATTGTGCGCGATTACCGTCGTGTCGGCGAAGAAGCTACGCATTGCCGGCAGGATTTCATCGATGCCAGGCGCGTCATCGACATCTTCCTGATGGATGTTGGTCAAATGCGTGATATCTGACGGGATCGGAAGCGACGGCTTTACCAGCGATTGATACACCTCCACCACCTCGCCGTCGCGAAAACGAGCCAGCCCAACTTCAATGATTTCATCGCTTGACGGGTTTAGCCCAGTGGTTTCGAGGTCAAGGGCGATTAGCTCGCCGTGCATGTCAGCCTCCCGTGTGGGCGGCGCAGCGCATGACCATCTCACGCGCTCGCTGGCGAGCCTGGCTGATGGCCCTTGGAATACGGCTATCGATCACTCGGAAGCGTCTTCGCTGGATTCAGCTGCTGCATCCCCGTCGCCAGCGCCCGCCGCGTTATCGTCCTGCGGATAGGCTGCCGCGGCTTGGGCGAACCAAGTCGCCAGGTTGCGGCGAATGATGGGCAAGTCCAGCGTATGCGCCCCGACGAAGCCCTCCCGCTCCAGGAGCGACCAGTTGTCATCGTCAGCGAGGCGCCACAGGAATGACTGTACCTGAGCCTTGGCCAGCGCCTGCTCGCTGATGAGCATGCTGGCTTGCCTTGAAAGCGGATAGCTGCTGTTTTCGATTGAGCCGGCCGTGGGTTCGACGCACCCAGCGCCGTCATTGACGGACACCAAGCGGATGTTTGCCTGCTCGTTGGCCAGCACCCTTTGATAGTCGGGCCAGCTCATATAGGTCAATCCGCCCGCGACATTGCCGACGGCGGCGGCGCGATACAAGGGGTCGTAATCCTTTTCCGTGTCGCGGCGCACCGGCGGAATAATGCCGGCAGCGGTCTGCTGCAGAATGTCCGTGTACTGATCGGTGAATGACAGACCAAATAGCGTCAGCGGCTGATCCGGGAAGGCGGTGTCAATTTCCGACCAATTCCCGGCGTCGCCGCCCCAAATCGCGTTCACCTGCCCGGTCGTCAAGCAAGCGCTGAAGTCATCACCGGCATTGCCGAGCAGAACAGTCGCTTGCGCGCCCAATGCCAGTGGCATGGTGACCACGCCCATGGCCGCGCATTCTTCGAGCGCGTCGGCAGCCAGCGCGGCATCGAGGAGAGCAATGTCCGCCTCGCCAGCGCACAATTTCGCTATGCCGGCAAGCGCCCCGGCCGCTGCGTAATCGTATGAGAAACGCTCGTGGGATTCGGTAAGCCTGTCGCCGACGTTGCTCAGCGCCTGGTAAGCATTGGCCGCGCCGACCAGCCTGACTTCTCCGTTCAGGTCGGGCGGGATCTGATAGTCGCCAAGTCCGCTCGCGCTGGCTGCGGCATCGGCATCGCTGAGGATGAGCGCGTTCAACTCAGAAGTAGTTGCCGTCGGCGCTGTTATGCCGGCGTCGCGCATAACAGCGGCACCCGCTTCGCTCACTATGAATTGCATGAACTCGGCCAGGCTGTCGCTGGAGCTCAGCCGCGCGCGATTGACGACAACATAAAGCGACAGCGCAAAGGCATAATTGTCGCTCTCAACTGCCTCAGCCGATGGCGCTGCGCAGTCGCCCGAACTTGCGCTCGAGACGTCCAGGACGGTGATAGAGTCCGCGGATTCACTTGTGTCTTCACCAGCCAGCAAAGCCAGCGCGCCTTGGATTTCACTTGCGCGCCGGGCAGCGTCGGCGCCAGCGTCGATGGTCTCGGCATCAAGGCGCAAGCCGTCGCCGGCGACAAGGGAATCGGCGATGAAATAGGAGATCTGGCTATCCGGCGGAAGGATTAAGGTCAGGGGCAGTTCGGCCAGTTCTTCGCTGGCGAAGGACCAGTCGGTCAGTGCGTTGCTGGCGCTTGGCTTCAGCAGCTCAAGCAGTTGCGTCTCGTCAATGCATTCGACGGCGGCATCCGCGCCAGTAGCGAATACAGCCAAATGATGGCCGATGAGCAGCTCGCTGTACAATACTTCGTTAGCAGCGCAGATGGCACGTTCAGCCGCGGACATTTCCCGCGTCGCCGTCGCCAAATCAATCTCGCCGTTGCAGAACTGGTCTATTCCCGCCTCGGTCCCGCTGCTTGTGATGGCAATCGATGGCATTTCATTGGCATCGGCCATACGCTCAATCAGCGCATTGGCGATCCTGGAGCCGGTAACGGTGATGTCTGCCGGCGACTGCGCCAGCCCCCAACCAGAGCTTATCACGAGCAAAAGCAATACGAGCGCGCCGTAAAATAATCTAATCTTCGCCATGTATTGACGTATCCTTACCTGAGCTTGATTCAACCTACGGATTGTACCGTCAGCGCTACGATTGTAAAGCCATACTTTTCTGCTACCATCGGCTGACGAGCGCCTCCGTTACGGGCTGTAGGGAGCGCCAGAAGTCAACTACGGAATCAAAGGAGAGACCGGCTTGGGCTATACGCCGCAGAGTATCTTCGAATTAATCGGCGGAGAAGAACCGGTAGCGGCAATCGTCGACGCATTCTACGACGCCGTCGAAAAGGACCCGATACTGCGCCCCATGTATCCTGAATGCCTCCAAGCCCCCAAACGTCACCTGTATCTATTTTTGCTGCAGTTTTTCGGCGGACCCCGGACTTACCTGGAAGAGCGCGGTCATCCCCGACTGCGAATGCGCCATTTTCCCTTCGCGATCGATCAGCAGGCCCGCGATCACTGGCTGGCGCACATGTTAAACGCGGTGGACCAAGCGGGAATCTCTGAACCAGCGCGCTCGCGCATGCGCGAATACTTCGACCGTTCGTCGACTTTCCTCATCAATCGCAGCGGCGACAGCGATGTCGCGGCGCAAGACTAACCAGCTAGCCGCCTTTGAGAATGTACTTGTCAAATGCTTCCGCCGTCCAGGGCAGGGCGGGCTTGAAGAAGCGCTCATGGATGGCTTCGGCGTAGACACGTATTTCATATTGAGCGTCTTTGGCCATGCGCAAGCGCAGAAAATGCATCAGGTTGTGCGCGTCGATCTTCGCCACCCAAGTGTAATAGACGCTGAATCCGGGCAGGAACAGCCGCGCCATTTCCTTCGACACGCCTTTTTCCAGCGCTTGCGAATACAGGCGAAACCCTTCGTCGTAATGTTGCAGCAGCTGCCGCGTCAGCTCGTCGTTTTCGCCTGATTCAAGCGTTCCTTCGCTGGCCTGTTTGTTGTCGCGGCTTTGCCGGCGCCAGACCGCGGGCACGTAGAAGTCGCTTTCCTGGAAGGGCGTGTAGCGGCCCGATTGCGCGTTCATATTCCAGGTGCGGTGGCGCACCCATTGCCACCAGGTTACCAGCGGCGCGCGGACGCGGAACTTGAACTCCACCATTTCAAAAGGAGAGGTGTGGCGCTGCCGCAGCAGGAAAAACAGCAGCTTCTTGTCGCGCTCCGCTCCTTTGCTCTCGCCCAAAAAGCTGACCCGCGCGGCATTGACGATGGCCAGGTCGCCACCAATTTTCGACTCGGGATGCGGCATCAAGTCAATCAGCTCGATCCAGCCCTTATCGAGTACATGCACACGTTTGCCGATCAACTGTTCCGCCATGTCATGCTCCCGCGTATGTTCCAACTGCTAGTATTGTGGGCAGCCGTTACCGCCGCCTGGTCATACGCTCAGACTTTGCAGGGCGATGCGCACGCGCTCTTCAACATCAGCGGGCGCGTCAAGCGGGATGGATTGGATGGCTGCTTGCGCTTCCACCACGCTGTAGCCGAGGGCGGTGAGCGCGTCCAAGATATCCGCTGTGAAATCCTCTTCCCCGAGCATAGGCGAGATTCCGAAGTCTGAGGGGATTTTGTCCTGCAATTCGAGGACAATGCGTTGTGCGGCTTTCTCGCCAACGCCGGGAACGCGCCTGATGATCTCTGGTTTATTGTTGAGGACGGAGCCCCTAATATTCTCAATACTTAATGTATTCAATATAGTCAGCGCGAGCTTGGGGCCTACACGGGTCACATTTTGCAGAGTATCAAACATTTTACGTTCGGCTTTGCTGCCAAAACCAAATAAAGTTACCGAGTCTCTTCCAATTATTAATCTGGTAAACAAGAAGACTCGCGTGGAGCTGATGCTTTCAATTGTGTTAAACGGCGCAAATACTTGAAGTCCGATGCCGGCAACGGACACCACGACGTAATCGGTATCTTTGTAAACCAGGTCGCCTTCTATTGTTGCGATCATGTGGGTTATGTCATTTCAAGAAAGGCCGATGCTGTGCAGGCGATAGCTGTGCAAGTCGGTGATGGCGACGGCGAGCGCGTCCGCCGCGTCATCAGGGGTAGGCGCTGCCTCCAAGCCCAGCAGCAGGCGCGCCATCTCCTTCATCTGGCTTTTGCCAGCGCCGCCATAGCCGCAGACCGCCTGCTTGACAGCATTGGGTTTGTACTCGGCGATGACTAGATTCGCCCGGCTCAAAGTAAGCAAAACGACGCCGCGCGCCTGCGCTACCGTTATGGCAGTGCTGACATTGCGCGAGAAAAACAGCTCTTCGACGCCGGCGCGGTCCGGGCGATACTCGGCGATAAGCCGGCTCAATTCATCGTGAATCTGATGCAGCCGCTCTGGCATCGGCGTAGCGGCGCTGGTGCGGATGACGCCATAGGTCAGCGCTTCCAGGCTGCCGTCGGCGCCTTCACGGACGAAAGCATAGCCCAAGGACGCCGTGCCGGGATCAATGCCGAGTGAGATCATGCTAGGCCTCGTAGGCGGCCAGGACTTCGTCAGTAATGCTCAAGTTGCTGGCGACGGTTTGCACGTCATCCGATTCTTCCAACTGCTCCATGAGCCGCATGTTCTGCAGAGCTTTTGACTTGGGAATATCCAGTTCATTCTGTGGGAACCAGCGCAGCTCACAGTCGTCTACTTGGTATCCGGCCTGTGACAGCGCCTGCTCCACAGCCGAAAACTCATCGCGCGGGGTATAAACGGTGACGATGCCTTCTTCGTCAACGACATCTTCCGCGCCCGCTTCAGCCGCTTCCATAAACAGCTCGTCAAAGTCGCTATCGCCTTTGATGGTGATAAAACCCTTCTGGTCAAATTGCCACATCACTGAGCCGTTGGTGGCCAGGCTGCCCTCATGCTTGCTGAAGGCGTGCTTGACTTCCGCCAATGCGCGATTCTTATTGTCCGTCAAAATCTCGACAATATAAGCGACGCCTTCTGGTCCATAGCCTTCGTAGAGTATTTCCACGACTTCGCCACCCGCGATCTCACCGGTGCCTTTTTTGATGGCGCGTTCGATATTCTCTTTGGGCATGTTGGCGGCGCGGCCTTTGGCGATCGCCAGCTTGAGCCTGGGATTGGCGCTCTCGTCGCCGCCGCCTTCTCGCGCGGCAACCATGATGTCACGCCCCAGCCGCGTGAAGATTTTGGCGCGTTTCGCATCTTCAGCGCCCTTCTTTCGCTTGATGGTCGACCACTTGCTGTGACCGGACATGGACGCATCCCTTTCTGGAATCTCGCAATCTAAGAGTACGATGATTATAGCCTATTCCCCAAGCTACTATGCAATACACAATGCTATAATAAATGAGCGTACTTCCTAGACAGCAATCAAAAGCAGCGCTCTGATGGATGTAATGCAGCAGGCTGAGGATATCATTGAAGCCGCCAGCGAAGAATCGCAATTCCAGTACGAGGGTCGGTTCCCGCCGGAACGTATCGCCTGGATTGTTTTGCTGGTCGCCTTTCTGCTCTTCTGCACCGTAACGCTATCCACAATCTTCGGCGTTGCCCATTTTCTCTTCCGTTCGACCGTTGCAATGTCCTCAGTGCTACAGGTCTCCAAAGGCACGGTTGGCATCACCGGTCCCGATCTGGTCGTGGCCGCCGAACGAGAGCGCGATGACCTGACCAATTCGGTCACGAGCATTAGTACCGACTCTTTATCACAGGCGACCATCCAAATCAAAGACCTTGGGGACGGCGACGAAGAATCAGCCGACCTGCTGGCCGCGGTTACGCTGCAGGGGAATACGCTGGTTACCTTTAACCATGCAACTCGCCCGCGCTTTGAGTGGAGCCCAAACCCGCAGAGCGTGCAGTTTTCTAGTCTAAGCGGCTCGCTGGATATCTTGATCGCCGGCGTCAGCAACGAGCGACCTTTCCGCATGGATTTCTACAGCGACAGCCTAAGCAGCGACAAAGGCGTGCATGTCGAGTTTTCCAGCAACGGCCGCTACCGCCTCAGCGTGTCGGAAGACGAGGTCCGCCTCTTGAATCTGGTGGGCGCCGCGACTGTGTTCTTCCGCGACGAACCGAGCCGCCGCGAGCTGGCCAGAAGCGGTCATGAATTGGTCGTGCGCATCGGCGCGCGCAGCATGGCGCAATTCCCGTCGCGGGCAAACGTGTTGAATCACGGCGAAATCAGCTTGTTGCAGGGTGACGACGTTACACAAGCGCTGAGCGAGTGGCGCTGCAGCATTCGGCAAGCGCAGGCGCCGCCGGGCGAATTCTCGCTGCTGCGGTTCGACGGGCGCGTCGGCTTGCGTTTGCTTCGGCTTAACAACGCCCAGTCCAACGGAGAAGTGCGCTGTACGCAGGCTTTTGCCGGGGAAGGCTTGGATGTACAGGACTACGATTCGGTACGCGTTTTGGCCACCTTCCTGCCGAATTACCAGAACCTAAGCGTCTGTGGACGAGCCGCGAGCGAATGCCCGCTTATGCTCCAGATTAACTACGAGTACCTTGACAATGCCGGCCGATTCCGTGACGCGCAATGGTACCGCGGCTTTTATTACGCGGCCGATATTTCTGGCGCCGCGCGCAAACGCTGCGATACCTGTATTCAGGATCACCTGGATATCAATCAGGCGGTTTGGCACACCTTCGATTCGGATAATTTACTCAATCTCATCGCCGAGGAAGAGCGTCCGGCGAGGATAAAATCCGTATCATTTTATGCGTCGGGCCATCAGTTTGATACGCTCGTCAGTGAGATGGCTCTGCTGTTGGGCAATACATCCGCCGGCTGACGCATGGGCATATTTGTGTTATTCGAAACTCTCAGGAGTCTGACGCATGCCCGATAGTCTTAACGAAATCGTACTGGTCGCTACTGTCTTCGCGGCGGTTGTCATTGCGGCATTTTGGCTGGCGATTGTTATGTGGTCCTATCGCGATATGCGCTCACGCTCGCGCGATCCTTTGGCACAGTTTCTTGTCGCCATTCTGGTATTCTTGCTTAATGTTCCGGGTCTTTTCATCTATATCTTGCTGCGCCCGCGAGAGACGCTATCAGCCGCCTACGAGCGCTCGTTGGAAGAAGAAGCGCTCTTGCAGGAGATCGAAGAAAGGCCCAGCTGCCCCGGCTGCGGCCAGCGCGTTCAGCACGATTGGCAAGCCTGCCCGCACTGTCATCATCGGCTGAAGAAAGCTTGCGTCAACTGTGACTATCTGTTGGAATTGCAGTGGAACATCTGCCCGCGCTGTACGATCAGCCAGGTGAGTTACACATCCGACGGCACCATCGCGACGAATTCACGCCATGTCCAGCCCTCTGAGCCAGACCCAATCGACGCCAGATGGGTCGCTTCTCAGCAGGTCGAGTAGCTGAAGCCCGGCAAGCCGCGCCGGTTAAATTTCGCCTTCTTCGCCGACAGTGTGAATCTTGATAAGATTGGTCTGGCCGTCGATGCCAAAGGGCACACCGGCAATGATCACCAGCCGATCGCCTCGATGCACCAAGCCCTTGTCATGCGCGGCGCGAACGGTGATGCTAACCATTTCGTCGATGGTGGAAAATTCTTCGACATGCAGCGGCACCACCCCCCAGACCAGCGCCATACGGCGTTGCGTCTTGGCGTTGGGCGTCATGCAAAGAATCGGCGTGTTGGGCCGTTCCTTGGCGACTTGCCGCGCGGTGTAGCCGGACATGCTGGTCGTCACAATGGCTTTGGGTTTTATCACTTGCGAAATATCCGAAGTCGCCTTGCTGATGGCGATGGAATTTTCCTCCAGGGCGCTGCGGCACTTTGCCTCCGGCAGATCGCGGCTGAGGCCAGGCGCGCCAATACTCTCCAAATTCCTCTCGGCGATGGTGGCGATCTCGCTCATTACTTCCACCGAGCGCACGGGGTAGCTGCCGCTGGCGCTCTCGGCGCTTAGCATGATGGCGTCAGTGCCATCCAGGATTGCGTTGTAGACATCGCTGGCCTCGGCACGGGTCGGGCGCGGATTGTCGGTCATGGATTCGAGCATCTGCGTCGCCGTGATAACTGGCTTGGCCGCGTCGTTGCAGAGCTTGATGATGCGCTTCTGATGGAAGGGAACTTCTTCAGCGGGCGTCTCTAAGCCCAGGTCGCCACGCGCCACCATGATGCCGTCGCAGATCATTATGATGTCCTCAATATTCTCCAGCGCTTCGCCCATCTCGATCTTGGCGACGATCGCGGCATCCTTTTGCAAATGGCGCATCAAGGACTTTAGCTCCTGGATGTCGTTGGCGGAGCGGACGAAGGACATCGCGATATAGTCGCAATTCTTCGCCAGCGCGAATTCAATGTCGGCCCGGTCTTTCTCGGTAATGGCGGAAAGCGTCAGCCGAGCGTTCGGCGCGGACACGCCCTTGCGCGACTTGAGCGCGCCGCCGACCTCCACTGCGCAATCGAGGTTGCGTCCATCGGCCGCGGTGACCTGAAACTGCAAATTGCCGTCATCCAGCAGAAGCGTCGTTCCAGCTCGTATATCTTGCACAAATTCGGGATGAGGCAGCGAAACCAAGCCCTCGGCGCCAAGCACGGCGTCCGTGGTCAAGGTAATCGAATCGCCGATTTCCAGCATCAGCGGCTCAGCCTGCAAAAGACCGATGCGAATCTTGGGACCTTGAATATCGCAAAGAATCGCCACCACGCTGCCTTCTTCATCGGCGATTCGTCGTATGTTGTCGATGGTTTCGCCATGCGTCCTGTGGTCGCCATGAGAGAAGTTGATGCGCGCTACGTTCATGCCCGCGCGGATCATTTGGCGCAGGGTTGCGGGGTCGCATGAAGCGGGGCCGATGGTGGCTACTATTTTGGTGTGTTTGCTGTGCAAGCTAAGTCGCACGCTAGTTCCCCTTCGGTGTCTGGCGCATGCCTATTCTACATCGGCATTCAAATTGGCGAACGCCGCCTTGCCGGCATAACTGGCCGCGCTGCCCAGTTGTTCTTCAATCCGCAGCAGCTGATTATACTTGGCGATGCGATCGGTACGCGCGGGCGCGCCGGTTTTAATCTGACCGCTATTCAGCGCCACGGCGATATCGGCAATGGTATTGTCTTCGGTTTCGCCGCTGCGGTGGCTGGTTACCACAGTCATATTATGTCTCTGCGCCAGTTGGCCCGCGGCGAAGGCTTCGGTCAACGAGCCGATTTGGTTCACCTTCAGGAGCAGGGAGTTGGCTGCCCCTTCAGCGATGGCGCGTCGTACCTTTTCCACATTGGTAACCAGCAGGTCGTCGCCGACGACTTGAACACGGTCGCCAATCTTGGCTACCAGACGCGACCAATTCTCCCAGTCGTTTTCATCCAAGCCGTCTTCGATTGAGATGATGGGGTAGCGATCGCACCAATCACTCCAGAATTCGACCATTTCTTCGCCATTGAGCTCGCGCCCTTCGATTTCCAGTTGGTATTTGCCATCCTGATAAATCTCGGACGCGGCCGGATCAAGCGCGATGAAGACCTCGTCCCCGGCGCGATAGCCCGCTTTATCGATGGCCTGCATGATGACATCCAGCGCGGCTTGGTTGCTGCCCAGGCTGGGCGCAAAGCCGCCCTCATCGCCGACGGTGGTCTGATAACCCTTGTCGCGCAGGATGCCGCCCAGTTGATGATAAATCTCGACGCCCCAGCGCAAAGCCTCGCGGAAGGTCGGCGCGCCAACAGGCATCACCATGAATTCCTGGAAGTCCGTGCTGCCCAGCGCATGCTTGCCGCCGTTCATGATATTCATCATCGGCGTGGGCAAGACGTGCGCGTGGACGCCGCCCAGATAAGCGTAGAGCGGCAGGCGCAAGCTGTTCGCTGCCGCGTGAGCCAGAGCCATCGATACACCAAGAATAGCGTTGGCGCCCAGCCTGCTCTTGCTTGGCGTGCCGTCAATCTGCAGCATCAATTCGTCGAGCGCCTTCTGGTTGTATGGCGACTGCCCAGTCAACTCGGGCGCGATGACTTCATTTACCGACGCCACCGCGCGCAGAACGCCTTTGCCGAGGTAGCGCGCCTTGTCGCCATCGCGCATCTCCAGCGCTTCGTGCTCGCCGGTCGACGCGCCGCTGGGCACAATCGCCCGTCCCATGGTAGCGTCCGCGAGTCGCACTTCGACTTCGACGGTAGGGTTGCCGCGTGAATCCAGGACTTCGCGCGCGAATACTCTGCTGATTGCTGACATCAATCAAGTCTCCATTTGTGGCAAGCTTCAGGGTCGCATGCCCAGACTGCCTAAAGTTTCAGCCTGACATGATAGTATATCATCCGCCGCAATTACACAGGCAATCAGCGTGTGTCCAAGCCAGGGCAATCGCATCAAGATATATTAACCTCAGAGAACACAGAGGGCACAGAGATTAAGGATTATGTTGCGACTTCCCTAAGCCAGCCCGGCTTGCGCATTGCTTGACATACCGCAATTGCACTACAATGACAAGCAACGCAAGTTGATGTGTCATACCCGATCATGCGCACAAAACGCGACGTATACTTGGACTACTCGGCCTCTACGCCCGTCGACCCGCGGGTGATGGCAGCGATGACGCCATATTTCAGCGCTGTCTTTGGCAATCCATCTTCGTCGCATCGCTATGGCCGAGACGCGGATCGCGCCATTGAAGAATCTCGTGAGACAGTGGCTGCGATCTTGAATTGCCGGCCACGGGAAATCATCTTCACCAGCGGCGGCTCCGAGAGCGACAATCTGGCGCTGCGGGGGGCGGCCTGGCGGGCGCGCAAGCAGGGCAAGCCGGCAAAGTTGATCACCTCGCCGGTTGAACATAGCGCCGTCAGCAGCACCGTCCGGCAATTGGGCGGCCTGATGGATTTCGAAACGCAGGTCGTGCCGGTCGATCGCTACGGTTTGATCGACTTGTCGGCATTCGGCCAAGCCTGCGCGAGCGGCGGCGCTGTCGCCAGTGTGATTTACGCCAACAACGAGTTGGGCAGCGTCAACGACTTGCCGGCGCTGTCTCGCATTGCCCGCTCCCAGGACATACTCTTGCATACCGATGCCGTGCAAGCTGGCGGCCAACTGACACTCGATGTGCAAGAACTTGGCGTGGACATGCTCAGCCTGTCGGCGCACAAGTTTTATGGTCCCAAAGGCGTGGGGATTCTCTATCTGCGCGACGGCATCGAACTGACGCCGACCCAAACCGGCGGCGGGCACGAAGCGGGGCGCCGCGCGGGAACGCATAACACGCCCTTTATCGTGGGTCTGGCCAAGGCATTGCAGTTGGCTTACGCTGAGAGCGAAGAGCGCAACGCGCGCTTCCGACGCCTGCGCGACCGAATCATTGCTGCGGTTTTGCAGCGCATTCCTGCTGCGCAGCTCAGCGGCCATCCGGAGCGGCGGCTGCCCTCACACGCGAGTTTCGTGCTGAACGGCATCGACGCCAATGCGCTGCTGATGCACCTGGATATGAATGGGGTAGCCGTCAGCAGTGGTTCGGCATGCCTGACCGGCAATCCAGAACCAGCCGAGTCGCTGCTGGCGGCCGGTTACACTGCCGAGCAGGCGAAGAGCGGCTTGCGCCTCTCGGTCGGCCTGCACACCACCGAAGCCGATATCGACTATGCCTTGGATGTGCTGGTCGATGCGGTCGGCAAACTGAGCCGCCTGCGCCGGGAGCCGATCTAATGAGCCGCTCGCATACCCGCGTGGTGGTGGCGATGAGCGGCGGCGTAGACAGTTCCGTCGCGGCGGCGCTCATGGTCAGAGCCGGTTACGATGTCGTCGGCATGATGATGCGCTTGTGGACCGATGAGGCTTTGGGCGGCGCTGAGCACAATCGCTGCTGTACGCCTGAGCAAATGAGCGACGCCCGCCGCATCGCCGACAAGCTGGGCATTCCCTTCTACGTGCTGGACAGCAAGGACATTTTCCGCAGTACCGTGGTGCAATATTTCATCGATCAGCACCGCGACGGCTATACCCCCAACCCCTGTCTGGAGTGCAACCGCCATATCCGTTTCGACTGGCTGCTCAACAATGCCTTGGCGCTGGATGCTGACTATCTGGCCACCGGTCACTACGCGCGCATTTCAAGGAATTCGGGCGGCGGCTGGGACTTGCGGAGCGGGCTGGACGCGGCGAAAGATCAGAGCTACGTCCTCAGCGTCATGCAGCAATCGCAGCTGGCGCGCGCCAAGTTTCCCGTCGGCGACTATCACAAACACGAGGTGCGGGAGCTTGCGCAAGAGCTAGGCTTGAATGTCGCCGGCAAGAAAGACAGCCAGGATCTCTGTTTTTTGGGCGACAGCGACTATCGCGATTTCCTGCGCTTGCACGCGCCTGATGTGATGGCGCCGGGTCCGATTGTGAATGCAAAGGGAGATTTGCTGGGCGAACATCAGGGCTTGGCGAATTACACCATCGGCCAGCGCAAGGGTTTGGGCATCTCCGCTAATGAGCCGCTATATGTGCTGGCGATGAACCCCTACAAAAACGCGCTTGTGGTCGGCACGCGTGGCCAACTGGGCCGTGACCGGCTGATCGCGGAAAACGCCAATTGGCTGAGCGGAGCGGCGCCGGGCAAAACCTTCCGCGCCCACGTCAAGATTCGCTACCGCGCCAAGGCTCAACCGGCCGCAATCGAAATTCTTGGCCAGCACCGATTCAGCGTCATTTTTGATGAGCCACAGCGCGATATTACGCCTGGCCAAGCGGCGGTCATCTATCAGGGCGATGTCTGCCTCGGCGGCGGCGTCATCGCCAAGTTCGCTGAAGCTGAGTTCTCCTCAGGGCGCGTGGCGCTGGCAGCACACTAGCAGCGTGAGAGCGCTGAGCCCGCGCGCAAAGTCAGGCCGTTTAAGTTCCCAAGCCGACTGCGTTTGGGAATAGCATGACAAAATATACAGCGCCCAAGATATATGGCCCGTAAGGCAGCGCCGTAAAGCGCTCGTAGCGCTGGCCTCGCAAGCGGATACCCACTATGAAGGCCAATGCGCCGGCACCGCCCATAATGACTGCGCCGAACATGGCAACGAGCACATTCGGGAAGCCAACTATCAAGCCGCCGACAGCCATCAAGTAGACATCGCCTTTGCCAAAGGTTGTCGGCTTCTCACTGCTGTGATTTATTCGTCCACCATAAACTTGACCGCCCGCGTAGACCAGCGAAAACACAATGCCGCCGACAAAGCCGCCGGCCAAGCTGCTGGTCAATCCCGGCGGATGCTGCGGGAATACCGCCGCGTCCAACATTGCCAGCATGGCCGCTGCCAACACTGGCAGGAAAAGAATGCGCTTGTGTTCAATGTCCACGACGGCGAGCAATACAAAATCGACTGCGTATAGTTGCCACAGTAGTTGCTGGCCCAGTGAGGCTTGCGGATTGGCGCCAGCGGCGAGATGAGTTGTCAATAGCAAGGCAGCCAACGTCAACTCCGTCAGCGGATAGCGCCAGCTGAGCTTGTCCGGGCATTCGCCCTCGCGCTTGTCGCGTGGACGCCGCCGATTGAGCATGAAGGCGCTCAGGCCCAGCCAGGCGATCAGCGGTCGCGGACTGCCATCAGCATAACGAGGACGCGCCAGAAACCGGCTCTGCGGCAGATTGTCCGCCAGCGCGTTCACTAACCCGCCCAGCAAGATCCCCGCCAGCGCATGAATGGCAACGTCCATCAAAACGTTCCCCGCGAGCCTAAGGCGCCTGCGCGATTTCTGGCGCCGGCGGCAGCAGCATCAGCGCAACAGCCAGCAAAAGCAGCACACTCGCGATCCCGGCGATGACGATTGCGACCCGTTGGGGCCGGCCCAGGCGATCGTCGCTGCCGGCATCGCGGACTGTGTCAAATGCCAGCGGAATCGGCGTCACTGACGATCCGTCCACTTGCCACAATTTCAGCTTGGGCTTGGCGCTTTGCAAAGAGACGATCAGCTGCAGCAGCCCCTTGTCCACTGCCGCCTCGATGTCCTCTGGCGACGGAATTGGCGGCGCCTGCGGGTGGGAATGATAAACGCCGATCCATTCAAGACCGTACGCATCAAGGGCATTTAGCGCCTCGAGTTGTTCTTCGGGGTCAAAGCGAAAATGCCTATCGGGCGCGTCCGCCGCGTTATCGAGGGCAATGGCGCGGCTGATATGCTCGCGAGAGCCAGCCAAGATGCCGCAGGCTTCCATCGGCGCCTCGGACAGCGCGTGATCGGCAATCTGACGCGCGACCGCATAAGCAATTCGGACAGGCATCGTCAGCTTTCCAAGGGCGAAATAATGAAGTCGATTTCGGCTTTGTCTTGCGGCGGGTCGCGGGTTTCGTAATAGAGCTCGGCGGTCAATTTGTATTCGCCGGTGGGGTCATCCAAGCCGCGAATATGCATGGTGAACTCGTTTTCAAAGTGCATGGTCGCGATGACATCGAGGTCGCTGACCGTCAAGCCGTCGCTGCGGCGCGCGACGATCAGCAGATTGGGGCGCTCTTGAAAGGGCGTCAGCTTTAGATTGACCTTGACGCGGAAGCGGTCGCGGTAGGGTACAGCGCCGATGTCCTCGATTCTGACTTTGTGCTTGGGCTGCGGCACCGAGTTGGCGTCGTTAAACAGGTTGATTTCCACCGAATTGCTTCCTCACAAATAGCTGTCTTGTAGCGCGGCCAGTGCCTGCATCGCCGCATCGAAATGTTCTTTAGGCACAAAGATGTGATCGCGAGAGTAGGCGGCGAAGGCGAGAATCGGGATCTCCGCTGCGGCCAAAGCTGCGCTTATCTCGGCGATGAAACCCACCAGCGTGGGCTCCAGCGGCGCTTCAAAGGTGATCTGTCGGTAGGTCTGCTCGCTGACATCAGCCGAGCGCAGCCGCCCGCCAAATGCCTGCACGACATCGTCGCGCACTAGCAGCGACATCTCGTCCTTGTCGGCGATTGCCGCGCAGAAGGGAACGCCGCTTTCCGCCATAATGCCGGCCGCCAAAGTGATGGCGCTGGGCGGCAGACGCAGCAGGAGATAATCGTGCCTGTCGCTGGTCATGCCTGTGCTGGCTAGCGCCTGTTCAAGCGTCTGCGTCACGAGAAGTCACTCGGCAAACTGAAAAGTAGACTCGGCATAGAAGCGTACGTTGCGCTGGGCGTACTGTTGCCGCATCCATTCCTGGAACTGCTGATTCTTCTCTTCCAGCGGCAGGCTGGCGCGCAACTTCTGCATGGGATAATTGACATTCAGCGCTCGTCCGTGGATGATGTGGCGGCTGACGCCGGGCGGAAGATAAGCCCGCTGCAGCGCCGCCTCGATAATGTCCTGCGGCTGATACGACGGGAACATCACCAAGGCGAACCCACTGGGGAAGAGCGACCAAATCTGGGCCGGATCAGTCAGTGGCGTTCGATACAAGGTGGCATGGTTATGATAATTGGCGACCACCTGGCGCAAGGTCGCATTTCGCTCCGCCAAGCCTTCAGTAACGGCATGTAACGAGAATACCGGTCCGTCATGCAGCAAGATTTGCGCTACCGCTTTGCCGTCCCAGCCGTCACGAATCTCGACTTGGTCGATCGCAGCCAGTTTTTCCAGCAGCGCTTGCGAGTTCCAATCGGCGACAATATGCTGCCAAACGCCTAACTCGACGAAGTCGCTTTCATAGTCGACCACCTGCGCCAATATATGTTCAAAGCCCAGCATAATCATCGATACATGCCGATTTGAACCATCCATCAGCACATATCTGCCATCGGCCAGTTCGCCAACGAGCGGCGGATTGGTGAAGACTTCAGCCCGTTTGATCCTGTCCATCAATGGCTGCGAACGCTGCACATCGCTCTTTTCGTGCGGCAGAATGTCGCTGACATGAACGATGCGCAGCGCTGGCGGCGGCGCGCTTATCGGATTCGAAAACACTGACTTTCCAAGTAGAATAATTTAGTGATCGCGCATAGCGTATCACGAACTGGGGCAGGCGGCAATTGCGCCGCGCTGCGAGGCCAAGCGAGGAGCTGGAATATGGGCGCGAAACAGCAGGGCGCCGATGCCAGGCATAAGCGCTGGCTGGTGATGCCGCGAACCTTGTCATTTGTCCTTAATGGCGATGCGGTACTCTTGATGAAACGCGCGCCGCATCGAAGGGTTTTCCCCAATCAGTATAACGGCTTGGGCGGCCACATCGAGCGGGATGAAGACCCTGCCAGCGGGGCGCTGCGCGAAATCGAAGAAGAAAGCGGCCTGAAAGCGCATTCGCTCCGCCTGCGTAGCATCCACAATATCGACGCGGGCCAGCAGACTGGAATCCTCCTTTTTGTATATACTGCGATTAGCGAAAGCCGCGCCATTAAAGGCGAAAGCCCCGAAGGACGCTTGGAATGGGTAGAGAAGGGGAGGATCAACGAGCTTGATCTGGTGGAAGATCTGCCCCATCTATTGCCGAAGATTCTGCAAATGAATGACGACGAGCCGCCGATGAATGTACACGTGAGTTACGACAAAATTGACCGCATCAAGCTGCGCTTCCAGGGAGACGCTTGATATGGCGCTACGTTTTGCCTGCGCTGATTCCGAGCTGCGGCCAAGCCCCATTCGCCTGCCCATGCGGCTTTACATGCGTTTTGGCAAGGTCGAAGCTGACGAAGCGCTGAACTGCAACTGCGCGCCTGATCCAGGCGCCCGCGGCGACATTGCCTCGGCTTTGAAATCAACCATGAATCGCTGGCGGCCGGATGGCCTGAACCTGGAGACCGGCCGCGTCGATTATGAGCGGCTGGCGCGCAGCCAAGTCATTGACGAGTATCGTCCGCTGGCGGCGGCGCTGCGGGAATACGATCCGGGCGAGCTGGCCACTGACCTAGAACGCCGGGCATTCTGGATCAACATTTATAACGCGCTGCTGATTCATGGCGTGCTGGCATATCACGAGACGAGGTCGCTTTTGCAAATCCGCGGCGCCTTTGAGCGCATCGCCTACGTAATCGGCGGCTACCGCTACAGTCTGGATGATATCGAGCATGGAATCTTGCGCGGCAACCGGGCGCATTTTCTGATCCCGGGCCTGCGCTTCTCCCGCAAAGATGCGCGCCGCCAATACGCGCTGGCTCAAGTTGACCCTCGCATACACTTCGCCCTCGTCTGTGGCGCCAGCTCCTGCCCGCCGATCGGCATTTATCAGGCTGCCCAACTTGATCATCAGCTCGACCTGGCGGCAGGCAACTTCATCCAAAATGGCGGCATTCAAATTAACCGCAATGAGGGCGCCGTCGCCTTATCGCGCATATTCCAGTGGTACAGTCCCGACTTCGGCGGCAAGTGGATGGGCCTGGGCAGCCGGACGCCGGTTTTGCGCTACATCGCCAGGTTTCTGGCAGAAGAGGAGCGCGACTTTATTTTGACTCATGCGGAAAGGCTGCGCGTGGGCTATCAGCATTATGACTGGGCGCTAAATGTCTGAGCCAGGTCCAGCGACGCGGGTTTCGGCTGATGCGCCTGACGCTGGCGTCGCAGTACGCAAGAAGAGTCTGCCGCGGCGTATTGGCTGCTGGCTGCTGACGGTTATCTGGTTCGTGATTCTGCTGACGCCCTGCGGCCTGTTTTATCTGGCGGCCAATGGCGAGATTCGTCTGCAGCATAGCCAGATTCCCGACCCGCACGCGCACCCGCGCCTGCTGATCTCGCTTATCAGCGAAAGCGCCGATCGCGGACTGCGCATCGAACGCTCGACGATTCAGGCTGAGGACGGCGCGCCCACGACCTGTGTGGAAACGTCGGTGAGTTTCTTGCTCTGGGAATCCAGCGGCGGCAACCAGAATGCCCAATTCTGCGACTGTTACCTGCGCGCGGATGAGCACTCGGCCTGGCAACTGGAAGCAACTTACGGCGCCGCTTGCGGGAATGCGAGTTAGGGAGCCAAGCCTCAGTAGGAGCCACTGGATGGAGATGCTGCAAAACATTGATCCGGCTCACTTGCCCTATCTTGCCGTGGGCTGCGCGCTGCTATGCCTGGTCGCGTTGGTCATCGGCTTTCTGTTGCAGGCGATTGGCGGCATCTTTGATGTGCTATTCGGCTTGTTTGGCGTTGTCATTGACGTGCTGCAGGGAGGACCGGTCGCTTGGTGCGGCTGCGTCGTTTTGCTCGTCGCTTTGGCGGCTGCGGCGGGCGCAGTCTTGCTGGTCTTCAATGTTCCGGAAGCTTGCGCAGAGCATCCGACCAACTTCTGCCGCTGGTTTGGTTTCCTGCCCTAAGCCGGGCTCGCAAGTCTGGCAGCCAAGTCAGGGCAAATGCATCAAACTATTGCAACACTTAGGCGCCATAAACTCCGAGATATATCCGAAAATATGTAAATAAAGGACGCAATGAAAAGGAGATTTTCTGCCAGATTTCATGGGCGAGCCAAGGCTCGCCCCTACAATTTGTTAGTTTGATTATAAATTCGTCATTGATGCGATTGCCCTGCGAAAGCACCGAGAAACTAAATCGAGATATGCCATATTCTTTGTGTGCTTTGTGCCTTTGTGTCTTTGTGGTGAAATTAAATTTCAACCGAATTCGATACACTAGCCAAGAAAATTTACTTTGCGTCGCTAAACAAATTCTTGTACAATGATTTTGTAGGCCAGCTTGGAGACACTGCATGGCAAGCACCGCATTCCCGCTTTCCCGCGCTGAATCGTATAGCGACATCGACAAAGGCAGTTTATGGCTGCGCAACAAGCGTTGGGATCTCTTCTTTCTCACGCTGAGCGTGGTGGTCGTGCCGCTGCCATACGCGCTTTATTTACTCGGTGTGCGCCTCGGCGTCGATGACGATACCAGCCGCAACATGGTCAATTTCTTCGTGGCGGTCGCTATCGGGGGGCCGCACATGATGTCGACCTTTTTGCGCACAGGCTTGGACGAGCGATTCAAAGAACGTTACCCAACGTTAATCCGTTCGTCGATAATCATTCCCGTCATCGTGATTTCGCTGGCGTTTTTGAACCTGAGCCTGATGCTGACGTTTTTCTTTTTCTGGGCCTCCTTGCACGTCCTGCATCAGGTCACCTATATCGTTGAGCTATACAACCACAAAGAAGCGAAGTTTGTACGCCGCAGCGCGCTCAGCTCGTTTTCGCGCATGATTGACTACGCGATCGTCTTGACCAGCTTATTCCCCATCGCCATGTGGAAAATCAGCCAGGGCAGCTTCGAAATTGGACAGAACGACCTGGGCGAGGCAATCCCCGACTTATTCCAGCAGCCGGAGAATCCCTGGTTCTTCGTTCTGGTCACGTTTATTTTTGGCGCCGCGCTGGTGTCGTACGTGGTCAAATCCATCTACGAATATCATCATGGCATACTGAATATGCCTAAGTTCGTCTTTGTCTCGCTGACGGTCATCGTGGCTTTTCTGACGCCGCTGCTGCCCAATCTTGATACGGCATTTCAAGGGCTGAATACCTGGCATTCGTTTCAGTACTTGGCCATCACCTTTTACATCATCAAGATTCGGCAGATGGTCGGCGACCTGGATGAATCGGCTCCGCTGGTGGCGCGCTTCAGCCGCCGCAGCACAGACGCGCGCGCGCTCTACGCTTTCAGCGCGGCTCTGCTGGTTGGGTCAGCGGTGATATTCGTGCTGGTCTACGCGCTGGCTGGCATCGTCCGGCCGGGCATCGACGGCAACAGCCACTTCGATATCGCCTATTACACAGCCATCCTGTCTTTCCTGTGGATCCACTATTATCACGACCACTTCCTGTTCACGGACTTTGAAGCGCTGGACGGCGCGCACAGCCCGTGACGCGGCAGCAGCCTTCGTGAATCTTCTTTGTGAAACTACCCTGAATTAGGGGAAGACTTCCTGCACCCACTGCAGCGGGTCAACCGTTACCCCGTTTAGCCACAGCTCCCAGTGCAAATGCGGACCGGTGCTGCGCCCGGTGGAGCCGACAGTGCCGATTACCTGTCCCGATTCCACGACTTGCCCTGGCTGGACCAGAGTCTCTCGCTGGTGGGCGTACAAGGTGTAAACTCCCCAGCCGTGATCAATGATGGTGGTGTTTCCGCGTATTTGCAGGCGGTCGGCCATAACCACCTTGCCATCGGCCGCGGCCAGCACCGATGTGCCCGGGGCGCCGGCGAAGTCGACGCCGCGGTGATAGCGGTTGTATTCGCCGCCATTGTAAGATCGCAGCGTGCCAAAGACAGCATTCATGGCCGCGGCAGCCGGCAAGCTAACTGAATTCAGCCAGAAGCGATCGGGCGTAAAGCCGCTCATCAGCCGAGTAAGTCGCTCGATTTCCGCTTCTTCGATGGCGGGCGCCAGCAGGTCATTGTTGTTGATGGTGATGGTCTGGTAGCCGTAGACGCCGCCGACCACCTGCAAGTTAGCCGCAATATCCACTGCTTCGCCTGCTGTGGGCTGCAGCTGCAGCGTCAAGGGATAGATGGCTGTCTCGGTAAACATGGGCACGCCGACGATGATATTGTGGCGCCGCGCGGCGTCGCTCTCGATGACGCGCAACTCCTGCCCGAGGAATTGCCCGCTGAGACTCGCCGCTGCGCTTGTTCTCAGCTCGATCCGGACGCTGCGCCCCGTCTCCAAAACTTGTGGCGCGATCGTGAAGGCTTCGACTGTCGCGGGCAAATCTTGCGCCAGCCGCGGCAATTGGATGCCCGGCATGATTAACTGTTGACCCACCCGCAGCAAGCCTGGATCCAACAGATTGTTCTCACGCGATAGGGCGTCTACCGTCTGATTAAAGCGCAGGGCGATCTCAAAGAGCGTGTCACCGCTCCTCACCGTATACAAAAAGGGAGCGACCGGTTCGCCATAGCGAGCGAAGGAATGGCGGCTGTCGCTGCCGGGGGATGTCGCTGGATTAGCTTCGATCTCAGTGGCGGATTCAGGCTCGTCATCCGGGGTCGCGCTTGTATCTGCTTCGGCGTCGCCGGGGACGATGACAAGTTCCTGGCCGACATAAATGGCTTCCGCTGATTCAAGGCTGTTAAGCGAAATCAAATCCGCTTCGGACCGGCTGTATGCGGCTGCGATGCTGGCGAGCGTCTCGCCGGCGGAAACCGTGTGCGCCAAATGTTGATCCGCGGAAACCGTCGCCAGCGGAATAATCAGACGCTGACCGACGACTATGCTGTTGCTGTCAGTGATGCCGTTGGCTGCCGCCACTTGCTCGGCGAAGAGGTCGTATTGCAGGGCAATCCTGAACAAGTTTTCACCGCGCTGCACCACGTGAACGGCGAAGACCGATTCGCTGCCATCTTGCGCATGCGCCGTGAATATCAATGGCAGGGCAGTCGCAATCAGAATGACGACATATCTGACAATGCTAAATGTCACAAGTCAGCCTTGTGTATTCGTAACTTGTCGCCGATTTCCACTCGCTCAAGGATCTTCGGCTCGCCTTCCAGATAATACATCGCCGGCGCGGACGGCACATGGGCGAATCTCCAGGGCTTTGCCAGCTTGGCGTCAACTACCTTGAGATCACCGTTTAGCCAGACTATGCCAATTGGCGCGCGTACTGCCAGCGTATGCACAGCTGCGGCATAGCGGCCGGGCGACTGACAAACAAATATGGCGCCGTCGCCTAGGGCATTCATTCCTCGGAAGCTCAGCCCAATCAACCTAGAAAAGAAGCTCGCGCAAACATCTGCGCGAGCCAGTATAACTTGTCCCGTACGTTCGTTGACAATCAGCCGCCGCGAACTCATCCAGGAATGGTTATGACCTGTCCAACGCTCAGCTGGTTATAGTTTGTGATGCCGTTGAGTTGCGCCAACTCCACAATGCTTACGCCGTAGCCTATCGCGATCCCGTAGAGCGTATCGCCTGGCTGCACGACGTGCGTGACTGGCTCCGTGGTGGGCAGCGGCGTGGGCGTGGGTTGCGGCGTGGGCTGCGCCTGCTGGTCACCCGACGAGCTCACTGCAGTGCCCGTTACGCTGGGGATCTTCAAGCGCTGGGCCACGATTATCGTTCTGGGATTGGCGATGTCGTTGAGCTGCGCTATGGCGTCTACCGTTGTATTGTGGTCTACCGCGATCTGGCTCAGGGTATCGCCCTCCTGCACGACGTAGACCGTGTAAGCGTCTGTGGACGCAAGCCCGATGAGCGTCGCAGTCGGCGTCAGGGTCGCAGTCGCCGTCGGCGGAATAGGGCTGGGAATCAACAGAACTTGTCCCACGTCAATTTGATGCACATTGGGGATATTGTTCAGTTGCGCCAGCGTATTGGCGGTCGTGTCATACCGTTGCGCAACTTGCCCCAAGGTGTCGCCGGGCAGAATTTGATAGGTAACGGGCGTGGCGGTGGGCTTTGGCGTCGGGGTAGCAGTAAAGGTAGGCGTATAGGTCGGTGTTAATGTCGCTGTTGGTGTCGCGGTCGGTGGCACGACGCTGCCTATCAGCGCTGATTCGTTGACCGGGATGATCAAGCGCTGTCCGATGAAGATGAGGTTGGTCTCGCTCAAACCGTTTGCGCGGTTGATTGCGGCTCGGGTACTGTTGAATCGCAGCGCCAACTCACTTACCGTGTCGCCTTCGACTACAATGTGCGTTACTGTCTCGGGGAATTCCCTGCTGATGGCTGTAACCGTGCCGTCAGGGGTTGCCGTGGCTGTTGCAGTAGCCGTCGGTATTGGCGTCGCCGTTAGCGTCGGCGTCGCGCTGGCCGTGGGGGTCGCGGTGGGGGTCGGATTTGGCTGCTGTCCGCTGCCTGCCCGGCTTGTGTCTTGCGCTATCGTCGCGGTCGCAGTTGGCGTCGCCGTCGCGCGGACGTCGTTAAGCTCAGTGTTCGTCTCCGACGTGGGCGTACCCTCTACAACGGCTGAAGGGTCGGCCGCCTCGAGTACAGCATCGTCCAGGTATATGTAATTATTCGCCCGTGGTTCGCCGACAGTGGATTCCACAAAGACAGTGATTGTCGAGCTCTCAGCGGTCGCGATAACGGCATATTGGCGGTAAGCGTCATAGAAGAAAGTCGCGGCTGTAGACCAGATGATGTCATCACTCGCGCCGTCCGTGCCGCCATTGGGGTCAATACCTACGCGGACAACTACATCGCCGGGGTCTTCGCTGTAATCGGCGTCTTCAAAGCTGGAGGACCAGACATGGGCGTAGATGCTGAATCGATAAGCGACGCCTCTGGTGGCTGTATTCACTTCTTGGTAGATGCCGCCGTGATGAGTCGCGAACAATGTAAAGTACTTCTGCGCGCTGCCTTCTTCGTCCAGCCGAATCCGATCGGTTTCCTCATCGTAATTCGGGTCATGATTGGCGAAAGACGGGCTGGAAGTGGACCGGCCGACATGCCAAGGCGTCCATCCTACAGCGACATTGCGGGGGGCTGCCCCTGCCAATGCGTTAAACTGGCCCTCGAAGTCGCCATTTACCAGCAGGTTCGTCGTGTCGCTGCCCTGGCCTAAGCTGAGCTGAATCGTAAAACCCAGCAATAGAATGAGTATGACCGCGTAGCGTAACTTCATCATCTTCCCCCGCCGAAGAGTCGCGTGGATTAAATTATCTGACACTAAGGTCTAGTCTACTCAGATTCGAAAAAGCGCACAAAGCTATATGCGGCAATTCCAAAATCAACGATTGTCACTTGAGAATGTCGTGAGCTTGGCGTAATCTTGCCCAGTCTGCCGGCTGATTTCCCACTGCTCTTGCAGTCTAATATCGCCGCGAGCGCCAAATTGCGCCGCTGCAAAAGGCACGAAGTTATGGGAAATAGAGATTGCAGCCTGGCTTATCAATGTCGCATCAGCTGCGCATCGGCTTTTTCTTGCAGATGCTTGACGCCCGGCGCTGCGATTCTTGCGGCAAAATTCGTTACTGGCGTAATTTAACTCCGAATTTATAGGGACAAAGACATCAGACTCGCGGAGGTCCAGGCTTTTGAAGTTGCACGAATATCAGTCCAAATTTCTATTCCGTGATTTTGGCATCCCGATTCCGCTGGGCAAGGTAGCCACAAGCGCTGACGAAGCCTTCGCCATCGCCAGCGATCTGGACGGGGTAGTGGTGATCAAGGCCCAGGTTCACGTAGGCGGGCGCGGCAAAGCCGGCGGCGTCAAAGTCGCCAAAAATGCCGCGGAAGCGCGCCAATACGCGGAAGACATCCTCGGCATGGACATCAAGGGCCTGCGCGTGGAAAAAGTGCTGGTTGATCCCGGCGCCGACATTCAGCAGGAGATTTATCTGGCCATCACCAATGATCGCAGCGCCGGCAAGCCGTTAATCATGACATCCATGGAAGGCGGAATGGATATTGAGGAGTTGAATCGTCAGCGGCCCGAGGCCATCGTCCGCGAACATGTTGACCCCTTCACTGGCTTGCAAGATTACCAGATGACCTTTATCGCCAGCGCAATGGGCTTGCCACGCGCGCAATGGCGGGGTTTCGGCAAAATTCTGCGCGGGCTTTACCAGTGCTATACCAAAAGCGATGCGGAATTGGCCGAGATCAATCCGCTGGTCATCACGGGGGAAGGCGAATTGCTGGCGGTGGACGGCAAGGTCATCATCGACGACAACGCGCTCTTCCGGCAGCCGGCTTTGGTGGCGCAGCGCGATACCAGCGATGAGCCGGAATCGGAACGTTTGGCGCGCGAAGCGGGCCTCACCTACATTAAGCTAGAGGGCCAAATCGGCTGTATGGTCAACGGCGCCGGTCTAGCAATGACCACCATGGACATGACCAAGCTCTATGGCGACGCCGATGGCATTGGCCCGGCGAATTTTCTGGATATCGGTGGCGGCGCCACGCCAGAGCAGGTGGCTGCCGCGCTGCGAATTATATTGTCCGATGAGAACGTCAAGTGTGTGCTCTTTAATATTTTTGGCGGCATCACCCGCTGTGATGAAGTCGCCAACGGCATCTTGACCGCCTACAACGAAGTTAATCCAAGCGTACCTATGGTCATTCGCCTGCAAGGCACCAACGCGGCCGAAGGCAATAGGATTATCAGCGAGGCGCAAATCCCCCATCTGATAAGCGCCGATACCTTGACCGAAGCCGCCCAACGCGCAGTCGCCGCAGTGAAGGAGCAGGCCTAAATGTCTATTCTCATCGACCGCAGCTCAAAAGTCCTGGTTCAGGGCATCACCGGTCGCCAAGGCGGCTTCCATGCCAAGCTCATGCTGGAATACGGCACCGATGTCGTCGGCGGCGTGACGCCCGGCAAAGGCGGTGAATGGTTCGAAGGCAAACCGGTATTTGATACCATGCGCATTGCAGTAGAGACGACCAATGCCGATGTCAGCCTGGTCACCGTGCCGGCGCGATTCGCTGCTGACGCCGTGATGGAAGCGGCCGACGCCGGCATACGCTTAGTCATCTGTTTGACGGAGCACATTCCCGTTGCCGACATGATGCAGGTGGTCGAGTTCTGCCGCCAGCGGGGCACGCGGCTCATTGGCCCAAATTGCCCGGGTGTCATGACGCCGGGCCAGGCCAAAGTCGGCATCATTCCGGCGATGGTGGCAACGCCGGGCAATGCGGGCGTCGTCTCCAAAAGCGGCACCTTGACCTATGAAGTCGGCTTCGCCATGAAAAACGCCGGCATCGGTATTTCCACCATCGTCGGCATCGGCGGCGACCCGGTTGTCGGGACGACCTTCGTGGAAGTGCTCGAAATGTTCGAGAACGACCCGGAGACCGAGAAAGTGGCGCTCCTGGGCGAGATCGGCGGTAGCGCCGAGATAGCCGCCGCTGACTACATCCGTAACGCCATGACCAAGCCGGTCGCGGCTTTCATCGCCGGGCGCAGCGCGCCACCAGGCAAACGCATGGGCCACGCCGGCGCCATCGTTGACGGGGGCGAGGGCTCGGCAGAAGAGAAGATCCAGGCTTTGGAAGCGGCCGGCGCGAGAGTCGCGGCAAATCCAGAAGAAATTCCTGGCTTACTGGCTTGACAACCTGAAGAACCTGAAGAACGCGCGGCTGAAACTCAAGACTTGGCCGGAAGCACAACGTGATGTTGGCGGCAGCGCGCTTCGTAAGATTCCTGCGCGCCAACCAGAATGGTCGGATCATCATAGGCTGCCGGCCTGCCATCAACCAGGCGCTGCGTTCGGCTGGCGTCTCCACCACATACTGCGCAAATCGCATGCAATTTGAGCACTTCCTCGGCAATGCTCAATAGCTGCGGCATGGGGCCAAAGGGTTCTCCGCGGAAATCGGTATCCAGCCCGGCCACGATAACCCGCAGCGACCGCTCGTCAACAAGCCGCTGCACGGCATCAATCAGGCCCATGTCAAAAAATTGCGCTTCGTCGATGGCGATCACGGTGGCGCCGCCATCCGCCAACGCCAGAATGTCTGCGGATGATGCCAGCGGGATAGCCTCTACAGATTGGCCCGTGTGGCTGGTGATGTTCTGTATCCCGTAGCGATCGTCGATTTGCGGCTTAAACACCTTGATCGTCTGCCGCGCAATTATGGCGCGTCGGACCCGGCGGATAAGCTCCTCGGTCTTGCCGCAGAACATGCTGCCGCAGATTACCTCAATGCGTCCGGCGTCGTGCTTCATGGTATGTTGACCTTGTTGCCAGCCTGCTTGTGTTGGTGATGAGGCGCCGTCAGGAAGTCCGATTTGGCAAGCAAAAGAGACGGACAAAGCAAGAGCCTGACCGCCTGGAATTGCGCTGAATCGACTTAGTTATTGAGCTGGTATCCTCGGCTGCGCAGCGACTTCTTCATATCGCTGACGACCTTGCGCCCGATGCCTTGAATCGCGAGAATGCTGTTCTCGTCTTCTTCGTCGCCGAGGCGATCCAGCACGTCCCCGACATTGTTGATACCGTTGTCTTCCAAAATATTGGTGTAGCGCGCGCCAATATCCAATTCGGCAATGGGCAGATCAAGCGGGGTACGATCTTCTTCAACTTTTTCGAGCGTGGTGCGTATCTCATCGCGCTGCTGCAGGCGTTTCATGAACTTGTCTACACGGCCTTCGGTATCAACGATGCGCTGCTCGCCGGTATAGAAGGGGTGACAATTCGAGCAGATCTCAACGGTGAGCGACTCGACAGTCGAGCCGGTTGTCCAGGTAGTGCCGCAAGTCATGCAGCGAACCGGCGTCTCATGCCAAGCCGGGTGGATTGCCTCTTTCATTTTCTCCTCCGCGCATTCGCGGCCCCCTCAGGGTGGCGCAAATGACTTTTCTGTGAGGCTAGTTTAAGGACTGCCCCGTTTTTGCGTGGCTGTCGTATACAGAAACGCGCTTCTGGCCATTGCGACCGCGCATCTTTTCAAAGGTTACGAATCCTGGGCGAGTAGCGTAGAGCGTATAATCCTTGCCCATGCCGACGCCTTCGCCGGGATGAAACCGGCTGCCGCGCTGCCGCACGATGATGTTGCCGGAAATGACATACTCGCCGCCAAAATTCTTGACGCCGAGGCGCTTGGAATTGCTATCGCGGCCGTTGCTTGTTGAGCCGCCGCCTTTTTTATGAGCCATGGCAGATTGCCTCCCGTTTTCTTGCGTCTAAAGCGAAATATCGTCGATGCGCAGCCGCGTGTAGTATTGGCGGTGCCCCTGCTTGCGCCGGTAATTCGTGCGCTGACGATACTTGTAGACGATGATCTTCTTACTGCGGAATTGCTCAACTACTGTCGCGTTGACACGCGCGCCTTCCACCAGCGGTTGACCGATCCTGGTGTCCGCCTCGTCCGTGACCAGGAGCACATCAGATAGGTCTACCGTTTCACCGACTTCCTGCGGCAGCCGGTCGACATCTATCGTCGCGCCAACTTCCGCTCGGTACTGTTTGCCGCCACTTCGGATAATTGCGTACATCTAGGATTAACTCCAATCTTCACTTTGTTTCTCCGCCATCGAAGCCCTTAATGGCTCGATTCACGGGGAAAATTGGCATTACAGAAAAAACCCCACTGGTTAGCGCAGGGCGTCCGCTATTGTAGAGTAGGATTGCTTCCCCAGTCAAGCGGCAGTTTGCCCCAGAGCAATCGCAGCAAAATGGTAGTGACTGATATGGCGTAAATTCGAAAAGAAAATTAAACACAGAGATCACAGAGAGCGCAGAGAAAAGCAATAATGAAAGCTAACGTCAATTGAATAGTCGTCTAAACTCCTAAATCTCTGTGCTGGCGGTCAGTGTCTACGCGACCCTCTGTGTTCTCTGCTGTTAAAATATTTTGAAGCGATTGCTCTGCAGTATGCCCGCCGCAGCTTTACTAAATTTACGCGACAAACATGGCATCGCCTAAAGAGTAGAATCGGTAATTCATCTGTTTCGCGGTTTCGTAAGCGCGCAGCATGGCTTCGCGGCCAGCAAAGGCGCTGAGCATCATCAGCAGCGTCGACTTGGGCAAATGAAAGTTGGTAATCATGGCGTCGACCGCTCGCCAGCGATAACCCGGCCTGATGAACAGGTCAGTTTGATCGGCGAATGGCGCGACCGCCCTCTGCTTGTCGTCTTCAGCAGCGCCGCGTTCCGCCGCCGTCTCCAGGGTACGCGCCGATGTCGTGCCAACCGCGATGATTCGTCCGCCAGCCCGCATTCCCTCATTGATGACCGCCGCGTTCTTGGCGTCGAGCCGGGCATATTCGCTGTGAATATTATGGTCCTCAACGCGCTCGGCGGTCACCGGCTGAAAGGTATCCAGACCAATATGCAGGGTGCAATTTGCGAGACTGACGCCCCGGCGCCGGATCATGTCCAGCAGCTCGTGCGTAAAATGCAGGCCAGCCGTGGGCGCCGCGGCCGATCCCTCAATTTCGCTGTAAACCGTCTGGTAGCGTTCAGCATCATCAAGAGTCTGGCTGATATAGGGCGGCAGCGGCATTTCGCCCAAGGCAGGCAGAAGCCCGTCAAGCGGCCGGCTGAATGCTATGACTCGCTGCGACTTCTCCAGCACGCGCAAGACAGAGCAGGTGAGGTCGCTGCCGCTAAAGCTAAGTTGCATGCCCTCGCGGATGTTCCTGCCGCCGATCAGCGCTTGCCAGCGGCGCTCATCGAGTTTCTTGAGCAGAAGAATCTCGACTCGTCCGCCGGTTTCCGCTTTACGGGCTTGCAGACGCGCGGGAATGACACGCGTATTGTTAAGCACGAGCACGTCATTGGCTCGCAGCATGTCGACTATGTCAGAGAAGACATGATGTGTAACAGCGCCGGTCATACGATCCAGCCGCATCAAGCGAGACGAATCGCGCCTCTCGACCGGCGCCCGCGCGATAAATTGCGGCGGCAGATCATAATCGAAATCAGCAAGTTTCATAGGAGGCGCTGCTGGCTCTCGTCATCCGCTTCAGGAAACACAATATCCAAATGCCGATAGGCGTGCTGGGTACAGGTTCGTCCGCGCGGCGTGCGGTCGATGAATCCCAGCTGTATGAGATAGGGCTCGTAGACATCCATGATGGTGGCGCGGTCTTCGCTGATGGCGGCGGCCAAGGTATCCAACCCGACTGGTCCCCCGCTGTATTTCTCGATGATGATGCGCAAGAGCCGGCGGTCGACATCATCCAAGCCTAGATGATCGATCTCCATCAGCGCCAGCGCCTCGCGCGCTACTTCTAAAGTGACCACTCCATCCGCCCGCGCTTCAGCGAAGTCTCGGACGCGGCGCAGCAAGCGCAGCCCCACCCGCGGCGTACCCCGCGCGCGCCTGGCGATCTCCGCGGCCGCCTCCTGGCTGATTTCGACATTCAGCAGATCCGCCGCGCGTACCACAATCGCCTCCATTGCCGGCAGTTCGTAAAAGTCCAGGCGGAAGCGGGCGCCGAAGCGGTCGCGCAAGGGCCCGGCCAGCAGCGCCAGGCGTGTGGTGGCGCCGATAACAGTGAAGCGCGGCAGATTCAAGCGCAGGGTCTTGGCGGCTGGTCCCTTGCCAATCACGATATCGAGTACAAAATCTTCCATCGCCGGGTAAAGAATCTCTTCCACAGCCTTGCCCAGGCGGTGCACTTCGTCGATAAAGAGGATGTCGCCTTCTTTGAGGTGCGTCAGAATTGCCGCCAAGTCGCCGGCGCGTTCAATGGCGGGTCCCGCGGTGATGCGAATATTGCCCTGTACTTCGTTGGCGATGACGTAGGCCAGCGATGTTTTGCCTAAGCCCGGCGGACCATAGAAGAGGATATGATCAATGGCTTCGCCACGAGCTGCCGCCGCCTCTATGATAATGCTCAAGTTCTCGCGTACTCGATCCTGGCCCAGCACGTCTGCCAGGCGCTCGGGCCGCAAGGCGACATTGTCGCGCTCGACTTTACGCTGCTGCCCGCTGACTACGCGATCCTCTGGTGGCATCTGTGGCTCGTCCTTGAAATGCGAGATAAGGTTGAGTATAGACTAGCAGATTGCGGATTCAATGCTTGCTTTACATACGGAATGCCAAGCCTTAAACTAATTGCTGACGCGACAGCGAAAGGACGCCGCCCTATGACCGCCAATCTATACGTCTCCGAGCATCCATTGGTCAAACATAAACTGACGCTCTTGCGCGATACCGCAACCGATCATCGCAAGTTCCGCGAATTGGCGCGTGAATTGGCGCTGCTGCTCTGTTACGAAGCCACGCAAGACCTGAGCTTGCAGCCCGCGCTGGTTAATACGCCGATGGGCGAAGCAACTGGCTCGGTAACTAATGAAGTAATCGGGGTCGTGCCGATACTGCGCGCCGGCTTGGGGCTGGTGGATGGCATTCAAGAGCTGCTGCCGTCTGTGCAAGTTTGGCATATCGGGCTCTATCGTGATGAAGCGACCTTGCGCCCGGTCGAGTACTACAACAAATTGCCCGGAGCGCCCACGGTGCAATTGTGCCTGGTGCTGGATCCTATGCTTGCCACCGGCGGCTCGGGCATCGCGACGATTAATATTCTCAAGCGCTGGGGCGCCAAGCGTATCAAATTTCTGGGCATTCTGGCGGCGCCGGAAGGCGTACAGGCGCTATCCCAAGCCCACCCGGATGTTCCCATTCACGTCGCCGAGTTGGACGAGAGGCTAAACGAAATCGGCTTTATTGTTCCAGGCCTCGGCGATGCCGGCGATCGCATGTTTGGCACCTGATGCTGCGGTTATTCGCATTTGTAATCGTCTTCAATTCCGCCTTGGCCGCTACGCTGCTGGCGATTCCCTTGGCGCGTTACCTCAGTTTTCGCTTTGGCGTTACATCGGTGCCCGGGGGGCGCCGGCAGGAACGACAAGCGATGCCAAAACTGGGTGGAACGGTCATATTCCTCGGCTTTACGGTCGGCATAATTGTCGCCCAATTCGTCGCCATCGAACGGCAGGACCCTAATGAGATAACGCGTTTGTTCGGCTTGATTGCGGGCGGCGCTGTGATATTCATTCTGGGACTGATCGATGACATCTTCGACTTGAACTATATCCAGATTTTCATCGGGCAAGCTGTCGCTTCGGGCATTGCCATCGGCTTTCAGATCTATATCGAGTTCTTTAATAATCCGCTAACCGGCGCGCAAACCGATCCCTGGTCGCCCGTCATTACCGTAGCGCTTACCCTGTTCTGGCTGGTCTTGATGATGAATACGGTGAATCTGCTGGACGGCTCGGATGGATTGGCGGGCGGCATAGCCTTGATCGCCGGGCTTGTGCTATTCCTGAATAGCGCGTTTCGACTGTCGCCGCCGCAGACCAGCGTGAGCTTGCTGCCGCTGGCTTTGACCGGCGCATTAGTCGGCTTCCTTATCTACAACTCTTATCCGGCTCGCATCTATATGGGCGGCAGCGCCTGGTTTCTGGGCTTCGCGCTGGGCGCCCTGAGCATCATCGGCGGCGCGAAAATGGCCACCATTCTGCTGGTAATGGGCTTGCCGCTGATGGACCTTGGCTGGCAGATGGTCAACCGCTTGCGCAACAGGAACAATCCCTTTCGCGGCGATCGCGGGCATTTGCATTTCCGGCTGCAAGACTCCGGCTTGATGACGCCGCGGCAAATCGCTTTGTCCTACTATGGCATTTGCGCGCTTTTCGGTTTTCTGACGCTGGTGACGACCAGCCAGATGTTCAAGTTTATCGCCTTCGCCTTCATGCTAATTTGCATCGCGATCGGATTCGTCCTGGTCGGGCGGATTTCGGCTTTGGATGAAGATTACAGCTCGTCATCGTAAGGGCTGTCGTCAGGGTCGCGGCTGTCGATTTCGTCCAGATCTTCGTATTCCAACTCGCCCGCATCCGGCGGTTCAGCGCTTTTGCCTTGCCTGTCGGCCTTCTGTGACGGTTTAGGCGCTGGACGTGTTTTGCTTGATCGGCGCGGGCTTACGTCAGGCTTCGTCGACGTTGCATTGGCGCGTCGTTGGGCATTGACATCTACTGCCTCGGAATCCAGATTGAGTTGGGGCGGATCGGACGGCGCCACCGACATTGCCGACCTTGTACTCATGACAAAAGGCCGGGCGAAGGGCTCATCGGCGCTGTCGACGTCGGCTTCATCCCAGTCATCGACCGGGCTGCTTGGCGCGGCTTGCCCAGCGAAGGGACGCGCAAATGGCGCGACAGCGTCCAGGTTCGCGCTGGGGAGCCGCGGTTCTCCCGCAGATTCTTCATGCGTCTGCTGCGGAATCTCTGGCGCTTTCTCGTCTAGCGCATGCGCCGGTTGCGGGATGGATAGGCTAGGCGTGGGACGCGCGTCCAGCTTCGGGTCAGGGCGGTCCAGATTGACAACTGCCACAGCTTGGCGGCTGACGGGCTCTCGTCCTGGCGGTCCAGGGATGGGCAGCTTCATATCGTAGATTGAGGTGATTGCGACAGCCTGACGCGCTCTGGAATCTTCAGCCGATGTTTTCCGCGCCTGTGAGCGTCCGGCAAGTGCAGGCGCAGTTTCGCCGCTCTCCAGCGTAATCATTCTGCCCTCGCGGAAGGTAGCGCTGCGGCTGGTGAAGCGCTCGATCACTGCTTCAAGCGCGCCCAGTGCAAGCACACAGCCCAGGTTGAGCAGCGTGATTTGCACGATGATAAACGTGAGGCCGCGCAGCAGTCCTTCTATGCCGAGCGCGATCCCGGGATTCGCCATAACCGACGTCCGCCACAGTACAAAGCAGAGCGCGGGCAGCGCCACAATAGGTATGGACTTCCAGCGGCTTGTCAATTTCAGCGGCAGCGCGGGGAAGCTGCGATTGGCGATTGTGAAGACAATATAGAGCCAGAGCCAGAAGTCGGCTGTCGTCGTCAACGAGCGAATGGCGGCGCCCAGTTCAACTATGCTGCCCGGCCTAACCAGCGCCGTGATTTCGCTCGCGGGAAACAGGGTCGCCGAGATTGCCCAAAGCGCCATCAGCCCCGTCGCCAGCGGACTTAGCGAAATCAGGAAGCGCTTGATAAAACTGGTGTGAGGAGCCAGGCGAATCAAGCTCAGACGCAACTCGCTTATGTCCCGATCTTCGGGAAATCGCAGCGCGCCCTCCGCCCGCACTCGTAGCAAACCCGCAGCCAGCCACAGGGTCAGCTCGTGCAGAACGATGCCGGGCAAGAATATGATGTAGTAGAGGACAGTCGTGATTTGCACATCATTGGTCAGCAGCCAGCCAACCTTAAAAATGTGCTGATGCAGCCAGCTTTCGATCTGGCGAAATAGCAGGACGAGCAGCCCCAGCCCATAAGCCAGGGCGAGGAAATCCAGGTCTTTCAGATCACATTCCCTTGACTCTTGCTGCGATTTCGATCAGCGCGGCAAAGTCATCAGCCTGCAAAGACGCGCCGCCAACCAGAGCCCCGTCTATGTTGGGCTGCGACATGAATTCTTCCATATTGCCGGGCTTGACGCTGCCGCCATACTGTATGCGCAGCGCATCGGCGACGGCATCGTCATAAAGCGCGCGAACGGTGTCACGAACGGCCGACTTTATGATTTCGTCCGCTTGTTCGCCGCTGGCGCTGCGTCCCGTGCCGATGGCCCAAATGGGTTCGTAGGCGACGACAACCCGCCGCATGTCTTCCGCCGAAATACCCTCAAGAGCCGCGCTAACCTGAGATCGGACGAACGCTACCGTTTCGCCGGCTTCATTTTGCGCCAGACTTTCACCCACGGCGATAATTGCGTTTAAGCCACAAGCCAGGCTGGCATGCGCTTTTTTGTTGACGTTTGCATCCGTTTCGTTGAGGTATGCGCGGCATTCCGAATGCCCAATGATGACGTAATCGACATAGGGCTGCAGCATAGCCGCCGACACTTGCGAGGTGTAGGCGCCCTTTGCTTCCCAGTGCGCATCCTGCGCCGCCACTTTTACAGCGGTGCCTTCCAGCGCGGCCGCGACCGAACCAAGGGCCAGGAATGTCGGCGCCACCACGCGCTCGACGCCGTCATAGGGCCGGATCATAGGCGCAAGTTCTTGGACAAAAGCGACTGCTTCCCGCGGTGATTTATGCATCTTCCAGTTGCCAGCGATGATTGGTGTTCTGGGCATTTTACGCTCCTCAGTAAGTGCGAGTATGTCATGCAAATTTCAACAGAGCAACAATCTGTAGGGGCGACGCCCGAAACCACAAGTTGCAACGGCAGCGGACGACCAGGTTGATCGCCCCTACAAGGCTAGCATATTTTGCATGCCTTACTTGCTTCTTCTGGATTGACCCCGCGACTTCAAGAGTATTCTATAGTCGCAGGTTGAATTTGCGCTGGCTGGCAGCGGAGAAATTTGCCTATTGGTCCGCCAAAGCCGCGAGCCCGGGCAAAGTCTTGCCCTCCAGCAATTCCAGGCTGGCGCCGCCGCCGGTCGAAATATGCGACATACACTCCGCCAAACCGGCTTGTTCGACGGCCGCCGCCGAGTCTCCCCCGCCGATGATGGTAGTCGCGCCCTTTTCAGTCTGCTCGGCCAGCGCTTCCGCCACGCCGATAGTTCCGCGAGCAAATGTCGGCATTTCAAAGACGCCCATGGGTCCGTTCCATACGATAGTCCCGGCATCCTGCAGCGCTTGCCGATAGCGGGCGACTGTTTCAGGCCCGATATCCAAAGACTGCCAACCAGCCGGCACGTCCGCGTCGGCCGCGATGATCTTGTTTGCGGCGTCATTATGGAAGCCAGCGGCGATGCGCTGATCGGCGGGCAATTGCAGCTTGTCGCCAGCGGCTATGAGCAAGTCGCGCGCGATATCCAGCGCCTCTTCCTCGACCAGTGAATCAGCCATGCCCCGTCCTTGCGCCGCGAAGAAGGTATTGGCCATGCCGCCGCCGATTAGCAGCTTGTCAACCTTGCTCAGCAGCGCTTCGATGACCTCAATCTTGCCGGTAACCTTGGCGCCGCCGAGTATAGCGATGAAGGGCCGCCGCGGGTTTTCCAGCGCAGTCGCCAAGTAGTCAATCTCCCGCTCAAGCAGCAAACCGGCAACCGCTTCAAGTTGCGAGGCCAGGCCGACATTTGAGGCGTGCGCGCGATGGGCGGTACCAAAGGCGTCGTTGACGAAGATGTCTCCGTGCAAGGACAGTTCCCGCGCGAAATCGCAATCGTTGCCGGTCTCGCCCGCATGGAAGCGCGTATTCTCAAGCAGAATGACGCCACCTGCCGGCAGCGCGGCAATCGCGTCAGTCACCGCTGCGCCAATGCAGTCGTCCGCGAAAGCGACATCGGCATTCAGCAAAGCCGAGAGCGCTTCCGCAACCGGCGCCAGGGACAGCTCCGGCGCGCGCCGGCCTTTGGGACGCCCGAGATGGGACATTAAAATCAGCGCTTTGGCTTCGCGCTCCAGGATATAGCGGATGGTGGGCAATGCCGCTTGAATACGGGTATCGTCAGTAATTGTCCCTGCTTCCAGCGGAACGTTGAAGTCCACCCGCAGCAGCACGCGTTTGCCAGCCAGATCGACATCACGAACTGTTTTTTTATTCATGCCCGCTGCTCCCTGAGTTGCCAGCCGCCTCGACTCCCGCATTGCTTCAGACGGCTTACAGACGGTCGCCGACGAACTTGGTCAAGTCGGCCGTGCGGCAAGAGTAGCCCCATTCATTGTCATACCAGGTGATGACCTTCACCAGATTGCCGGCGACGTCTGTCGCCAGCGCGTCAATGACGCTGGAGTGGGGGTTGCCGATGTAGTCGCTGGAAACCAGCGGCTCGTGAGAAACGTCCAGGTAGCCATTCATGGGGCCCGCCGCGGCTTCTTCAAAGGCGCCGATTAATTCAGCCTTGCTGGGTACACGATCGACGCTGGCGACAAAATCCACCAGCGAGCCGGTCGGCGTGGGCACGCGCACAGCCATGCCGTCGAATTTGCCCTGCAACTCCGGTACAACCAGCGCAACCGCTTGGGCGGCGCCGGTAGTGGTAGGGATCATATTCACGGCTGCGGCTCTGGCGCGGCGCAGGTCCGAGTGCGGCAGGTCAAGAATGCTCTGGTCGTTGGTATAGCTGTGAATGGTGGTCATAAAACCCTGCTGAATGCCGAAAGCGTCGTTGACAACTTTGGCCGGCGGCGCCAGGCAGTTGGTGGTGCAGGAAGCATTGGACAAGATGTGATGAGAATCGGCATCGTACTTGTCTTGATTCACGCCGAGTACGATGGTGATGTCTTCGCCTTTGGCCGGCGCGGAAATAATCACTTTCTTGGCGCCGGCGCTGATATGCTTTGTGGCGCTCGCCTTGTCGCGGAAGATGCCGGTGCTCTCGATGACCACATCAACAGCCAGGTCGCCCCAGGGCAACCGCGCTGGATCGCGTTCCGACAGCGCCTTGATCTCGCGCCCGTCCACGATTAACGCGCCATCGGCAACCTCGACGGTCCCGGGGTACAGGCCGTAATTGGAGTCGTAGCGGAATAGATGCGCCATCGTGTTTAGATCGCCCAAATCGTTAAAGGCAACCACGTCAATGTCATCCGCATAATTTTCGATCGTCGCCTTTAGGACTTGCCGCCCGATGCGCCCAAAGCCGTTGATGCCAACACGAATCGTCATGGTCATTTCTCCTCGCATTCATCACAGGAAAACCGCATACTTAGCGCAATAGCTTAGTGCACAGTGAGCAATTTTAACATGCTGAACTGCGCGCCGTCTGCCGGGACGCAGCTGAAATCTGATTTGCGGATGTCTTTATCATCTGTTGACGCTGACACAGGCGTCAGGCTTTGCCTACTTGTTCGGCAGGGCGAAATCAAGCGCCGCCGGAACCAGAAGAATAAGTGAGCAATTCCGATAGCGGAATGGCTTTCATATTCCAGTTGGCAAGCAGCTCCACGATGCCCGGGACCGCCAGCATGGTAGCTTTCAGCGCGTGATGCAGGATGATGGTGCCGGGCCGTAGATAACTCTCATAACTGGTGACGATTTCATCGACGCAGGCTCTGGCGCAGTGGTCTTTGTCGCAAAATGACTCGAGCGGCGCTTGACTATACGGGAGCGAGTCCAGCGCTGGTTCCGGTGGTTCAGGGCATTCGCAATTGTGCACATTTTTCTGATGTGTGCAGATCGCGTCTTGGGAATCCAAGCCCCATAAAATCAGCGGCGTATTATAGCGCTGCGCTAGTTCTTTCACTTCATCAGTGACATGACCGTAAGGAGGGCGAATGCCGACCGGCTTAAAATTGGCGCCTAGCGCGCGCCGCAGCACCCGCAAGGAAGGCTCCATTTCTTCGTGCGCCAATTGCTCGGTGGTGAACCCTTTGATGACGCGATGCGTGTACAGGTGACAGCCAAATTCGTGCCCCATGTCGCGCAGGCGAGGATACAGGTTCGCGTGACCTGCGGTAGGTCGATCAAGATTATTGTTCACCGCATGACCGACTGGGAACAAGGTAAGGCGGATACCGCGCCGGTGGAATTCTTGACAGATTTGCAAGGTATAGTATTCGCTCCACAGATCGTCCATCGTCAAACAAACTCGACGAGCGTTGGTGCTTACCCCGCGGATGACATTGCCGGCGCCTCCGCTGTATTGCTCGTTGGCGCCATCGGAATGCGCCGAGAGCGGCAGGCTGCTGCTCAACAGGGAAGCGCTTGCCGCTGCCAGCCCCAAACGCAGGAAGCGGCGGCGGGAAATCAAACTGGCTTGATTATGGTTAAAGTCGGACATGGCATTTTCCTTGTCGCTGGCCGCTCATACGCTTCTGGCGGTCGGCATTTTTCAGCGTAGAGGATAAGCGCGATGCTGGAGTGTACTTGTCAATTTAATTTCTACAATTCCCTAGTCTATAGAGTAAGCATGGCAATTGCCAATCCGCGCGAGGCGGGAAATGTATCCTTTTCGGATGAAACATTTCTATACCATCGAGGACACCGAGAAATGCGAGAGCACCGAGAAACTTAATCGAGATATGCCATATTCTTTGTGTGCTTTGTGCCTTTGTGTCTTTGTGGTGAATATTAATTTCAACCGAATTCGATACACTACCGCGCGACGCCATTGCTTCACCCGCTGCATGAAACGCGGAGGCGTCAGGCTCTGTGTCGTTTCCAAAGCGATGTCAGCAGAAGAATGACGAGAGCCCCGGCCGCGCAGATCCCTCCAATGATTAAACTGGCGTCAACAAAGAGTTGCTCCGGATAGAGCCGAATCAAGCTGTCGCTATAGGGAAAACGCCAGGTGCCGGCTGCAAAAAAGAGCTCATGAAATTGGTCGAAGGCGCTGTCCCAGGCTGCGACCGCCAATATGGCCAAGGTCAAGACCGCGGCCAGTGTCAGGCAGGCGCCGCGCAGCAGCCCAGTCTCGATTTGCCGCCGAGCATCCGCGCTGGACCTGAGGGCATAAATCAAGACGGCGGTCGCCAGGGCGCAGACGGCAGCCAGCGCAAAGACCGCCGTGAGCACCTGCTTGACATCTTCCAGATGGCGCAGCTCGTGCGCGTTGAACAGCGGACAATTCGCGGCGTCCTCCGCGGGCTGCCAGCACTTTTGTCGCGGCATTTGCAGCCTTGCCAGCGCGGAACTGTCGCCAGCGTCAAACAGGAAATCGATGGCATACAGGCCGTATTCAAGCCGATCCCCTGTCGTGAAGCCGTAGGGATCTGCCGGAAAGCCCGGGCGCTGATACTCCAGACGCAGGAATTCGTGGCTCAGCAAAAGCCGAACAGCAAAAGCCACCAGCATGAAGGGCAGGGCTAGCGTGATAAACCAGCTAATTGCCCGGCCGATTCCGCGCCCGTTAGTCATCGGCCAGCTGAAATTCGGCGGCGCGGCCCGCCAGCAAGAAGTCCAGGACAATGGAATCGACCAGCCGTTCCACCGGCGCCAGGTCGTCGGTGAAGATGATTTCGCTGCCCCCCAGCGGGACCAAGGCGCTTGCCGCGTCAGCCAAGATTTTGTATAGGCGCGGGTTTACAGCGTCGCTTGGATACGCCGCGTTCGCTCGCAGGTTGTCCGCTGCAGTGGGTTGCCTGCTGGCTACCAAGATGGTGTTAAAAGACCGCGGCACATCAAGCGCGTGTACGCTGGGATAGATATTTCTGAGTGTGCTGCTGAGCGCGTCTACCAGGCGTCGGTCGGTGTCGGTGCGCCCAACGTTGATGGCGACCACGCCGTCCACAGTCAGGCGCGCCTTAACTTCCTCGAAGAACTCCACTGTCGTCAGGTGCCAGGGAATATAGGGCGGGCGATAGGCGTCTATGCCGATCACGCTGAATTGGCCTTCGAGCCGATTAAGCAGATAGCGCCCATCGCCGACTTGCGTAGACAGACTGGGCATGGCGGTTTCGTTCATGTCGAAGAATTCCGCGCCCACTGCGACAATTTCCGCATCAAGCTCAATGCCAAGCATCGGGATATCGCCATAGATCTCGATGTGCTGCCGCGGAATCGTGCCAGCCGCTAAGCCGATCAGCAGCAGCGACGCGACTTCATCCGCGCGAAAGGGCGGCTCGTTGAAATATGGCGCCGCCAGAAAATACTCCCAAGTGCCGCCGAAAAAGACTTCCGACTCGTGCCACTGGCTGTGGATGCCTTGCCCTTCGTTCAGGTAGAGGTAACGATAGCCGGCTTGGTCCTCCTGAACCTGGATATAGTTGTAAGCGCTCTCGCCATCGTAGCGAAGGCGCGCGCCCGCTGCCGGCTGCCGCAGGGGGCCGTCCAGCACAGCCAGTGCCAGCAGCGCGATAAGGACCGGCATTAGCAGATACAGTAAAGTCCGCCGCCGCTCGATGTGCAGCAAGGCGATGAAAGCGATCGCGAACAGAAGGCCGGAAAATAATAGAAAGGTCCGCGCAGTACCAATCTGCGGAATGGTGATTAAGACGGGCAGAAAAGTACCGAACAAGCTGCCCAGCGTGCTGATGGCGTAAACCTGCCCGGCGATCTTGCCGCTCGTCGCCACTTCCGTTACCGCCAGGCGAATGACAAAGGGCGAGACCGTCCCCAGCATGGTCACGGGCACTGAGAACAAAATCAAAATGACCAGGAAAGAACCCAGCGCCAGCGCGGCCTCTGCGCCAAAGACGGCATCCGCGGCGCGGGTGATGATAGGTCGCGAAATCAGCGGAATCAACGCGCTTAGGAAGGCCGCCCACAGTATGATCTGCAGCATCACCGCGGCGCGCGGCATTTTGTCCGCCAGCCGGCCGCCCACGAAGTAACCGACCGTCAAGTACAGCAGCATGAGGCCGATGACATTTGCCCAGACGAGATTGCTATTGCCAAAAACGTTGCCCAGCAACCGCGATGCTGACAGCTCAATGGCCAAGGTCGTCATGCCGCTGAAGAATGCTATGGTATAGAGGTAGCGTTTTGCCATTTGCGTATCGGCTCATAATTCCGGCGTGTTAAACAAGGACGTGGTGACGGGCCTCAGTCAGTCATTATGCGACCGCGCAGGCAAAAAATCAATGAATGTGCGCATCGAGGAGTGGTGATTTACGGATATGGGAAGCAATTGTCCAGGCTCGGACAGCTTAGATGAAGGGGCGACTCACTGAGTCGCCCGTATTGGTAAATGTAAGTTTCGGGCGAGCCAAGGCTCGCCCCTACAAACTTATGACGATTATGAATTATATCAAGGATTCACCACTCCCTCACATCGCAACCGCGACAGTTGCACATCGGCATGGCATCGCTGCCGTCGCTGCCGAAGCGCTCGCGGCGAGGGTCGAGCCCGAAAGCTATAACGTGCAGCATGTCCTGGAGGCGGGCTACAGCTTTGTCGCGATTGCAGATGGCAATGTCGTCGGCTTTGTCAGCAACTTCACTACGCGTGACGACAAGGTCCGCAGCCGCTTCGAGCTTGATCTGCTAGGCGTGGCGCCGGCATGGCAGGGGCGCGGCATCGGCGCTGGCCTTGTCGAACGCAGTATTCAGGCTGCGCGAGACTCAAAAGCGACGAGCCTTAGAGCGCTGGTCCGCAGCAACAATAGGCCTATGCAGCGTCTTTGCTCCCGATTCGGCTTTCAGCGCTCCGAACAGGCTTGGCAACTCTGGGTGAGCTAAGCCGGGCAGATGGCCGGCAAGTATGTGTCTAATCCTGCGGCGCGGATAATCGCGGTTGATACCTTGACCTACAGTGGCTATTGGCTGGAGGGCGAGCTCAGCCAATGCGCTATCGATGCTGCCCGACAGTTGCTGCGGGCTCAGCCGGGCCGCGCGCAAATGGGATCAGTTGTCCCGCCAAGCGATCAGGCGACAATCGATCTGCTGCGTGCGAACTCGTTTGAAGTCATCGGCGATTTCGACTGGTGGACGCTTAGCCTGTGAAGCGCGCAATCTTGAAGAGACTGTCGTTGTGGGGCGTGGAGCCGTCCAGCGCGATCTCGGTCAGCATCTTGCCCACCGTGGTGCTGAACTTAAAACCGTGGCCGCTGAATCCGGCGCCGATGGCCACATGAGCATACTCAGGGTGCTTGTCAACCACGAAGTGTTCATCCGGCGTCTGTGTGTAAATGCAGATTCGGCTCTCGCGTACTGGCGACTGGGCGATGCCGGGGATATGCGCGCGCATAAATGGGCGCAATGCCGTGACATTTTCAGGGTCTGCTTCGCGGCTGATTTCTGTCGGATGCGAAAATGGGGAGCCGCCATGGAAGGCGATCTTAAATCCGGAGCCACCGTGCGAGGGGATGCCGTAAATCGCTTCCGGAAACAGGCTGCCGACATGGGCGATCCAAACCGGGCAGTTTTCAGATTCATAGGGACTCATGTTCGTCGGCGCCATGAAGTTCAGTTGGCAGCGCAAGGGCGCGAGGGGCAGGTCCAAGCCAGTCTGCTCCAACAGGCTCTTCGCCCAGCCGCCAGCTGTAACGACCAAGCTGCCCGCGGAATAGCTTCCATCGGCAGTCGAGACTTCGACGCCATCGGATTGCAGCTTTATCGCCGTCACCGCAGTGGCCTCCTTAACAACGGCGCCATTGGCTTGCGCCAATTTGATATGACCGCGTACGGCTTTCGATGCTTTGACAAAGCCACTGTCCGGCTGATAAAGCGCTTTGAAGTCCTCCGGTAGATGGAATTGCGGAAACCTGACATTCGACTCAGCGGGCCTGAGCAACTCGTAAGAGAGCCCGCTAGCCTGCATCGCTGCGATTGTGGCTTCAAGCGATGCTTCTCCGGCGGGTCCAAAGTCTATGCCGCCCGTCTGAACCACCAGCTGCTCGCCCAGCTTCTCCTGCAGGCTGTGCCAAAGCGGGAACGTATCCTTAGCCAGCTCAACGTATTCGGGATGGTCATAGGCGTAACGAATGATGCGAGAATAGCCGTAGGAGCTGCCCAGGCGATGATCCAACTCGAACTGCTCCAGCAGCAGGACGCGCTGCAGGCGCTCGCTTAGGTAGTAGGCTGCGGCGCTGCCCATCGCGCCGGCGCCGATCACGATGGCGTCAAATACTTGGCTCATCTCGCATTTTTCCTGTCGTCCACGTCCTGTCTTCTCATGGCTAGAGGGGGCGCTCTTCCAAGGCGGCGGCGATGTCATCATCCTTGCGCACCAATAGCGTTGGAATCTTGGCCAATTGTAGCATGCCGCGCAGTTCGCTTGAATCCAGGCGGGCGCTGAAAGATTGCGGATCAACAAAGACGCATATCGGGCGAATGCCGCGGCGAATCATAACTTGCGCTTCGTTGATCCAGTCCATGTCCAGCGATGAGGTAATGATCATCACCGTGGTTCCGCGCGTAAACTGATGCGCCTCCAGCGACAGCATTTCCCGCAGGGTATGGCTGGAGGTGCTGCGCGCTACGGCCAGCGCTTGCAGGACGCGGGTGAGCTGTCGGTTGCCGCGGTCCGGCTGGACGACTTGTCGATAGGGCGTGTAAGCGACGTAACCCACGACACGCTCGTCGTCGATAAAGTGCTTTGCCAGCGAGGCGGCGATGATGGCGCCATACTCCTCTGTTGAAGGCGGAATGCGATAGGTGGAAGGCGCCAGGCCGCTCTGTCTCATGCGCTGCGCAGCCGGATCCTCAACCAGCGAACTCGCGGAAAAGTCGCTGAACAGCCAGATATCAACCAGCGGATCCAACTCGAACTCCTTGACCATGATATCGCCGGTGCGCGCGGTGGAGCGCCAATGGATGCGGTTGATGCTGTCGCCGGGCACATAGTCGCGGATGCTGCTGGCGTTGGTGGTAATCTGGTGGGTCAACTGACGCTGCGCATCCCCGCCGGACAAGAAACCGACTGGCAGCACGACTCTATTCAGCTCCACTGTCATGGGATAGACAAGCAGGCGGTCGGTGGCGCCGATGCGGCGTGGCGAACGAAACAAACCAAAAGGATCGCCGGAAACAACCGTTATCGGTCCCAACTGAAACTCTCCGCGGGCGGCGCAAATGGTATTGACCTCCCAGGTGTGTTCTCTGCCGCCGACCAAGGACGGAACGACATGGCTGGCTCTATGCCCGGGCAGGTCGGAGTGATCGCGGATTTCCAGCCACAACTTGGGGAATAGGCCCGTCTTGCGCACGCCGAAGGACTCCTGGAAGACACGGCCGACTTGCGAACGGCGCGTACGGGTTGTGCGGCGCAGCGCGATGCCGCGCAGGGAGAGCCAGGTCCAAACCATTGACAGGCACATGACCGCGCCTATCACGTAAGCAATATTGAATAACTCGGCGCGGCCAGTGAACAGCGCCGTCAGCAGGCAGACAATCGTCAGAAGATATAGCGCGTTGCGGCGGCCGGGCATGTGACCTTATCGCACAGACGAACCGGGCACGGGCGTGTTTTGCAGGATGTCCTGGACGATCGTGCGCGATGTGATGTTCTTGATGCGCGCCGCGGGCCCCACGATGATTCGATGCGCCAGCGTGACCTCGGCCAGCGCTTTGACATCGTCCGGTATAACAAAGTCGCGACCAGTCATGGCCGCGCGGGCCTGCGCCGTGCGAAACAGCGCCAGTGAACCGCGCGGGCTGCTGCCAAGATAGACATCGCCATGGCGTCGGGATGCTGTGATGAGACTGATAATGTACTGCTGCACTTCATTGGCGACGTAGACATCCTTGATTTGCTGTTGAGCTGCCAGCAACTCCTTTAATGAAACCACTTGCTGCAAATTCTGTATCGGATGCTGATACTGCTGCGAAGCGAGAATCTTTAGCTCGTCCGCCGGCTGTGGATAGCCCATCTGAATGCGAACCAGGAAACGGTCGAGCTGCGCCTCAGGCAAAGGGAAGGTGCCTTCATACTCGATTGGGTTTTGCGTCGCCATAATCAGAAAGGGATTGCTGAGACGGTAAGTGACGCCGTCTACCGTCATCTGCCCTTCTTCCATGGCTTCTAACAAGGCGGATTGCGTCTTGGGCGTGGCGCGGTTGATCTCATCAGCCAGCACAATCTGCGCCATGATGGGACCGGGACGAAACTCAAACTCACGCGATTTGGGATTGTAGATCGAGACGCCGGTGATGTCGGACGGCAGCATATCCGGGGTAAACTGTATGCGATTAAACGTGCAGCCAACGGCCCGCGCCAGGGACTTGGCCAACATGGTTTTGCCGACGCCCGGGATATCTTCCAGCAGAATATGCCCGCGGCAGAGCAAGCCCAGCGTCGTCAGCCGAATCTCGTTTGACTTGCCCAGGATGACTTGGCCGACGCTGTTCGTCACCCGTTCCGCGATTTCCTGCACGCTTGCTGTTGTTTGCCGAACCTGCGCCGTCCGCCGGGTCGCTGGGAATTGTTCGCCCATCAATTTGTATCCACTTGTGTTCGATTGCACAATCTGTTTGCACTAAGTATAGCTGAATGCAGGATTATAGTATCCCTTGCGCAACCTGCGTTTAAGATTCGATATACCGCCCGCTTGCCGAACAGTGCTCAGCAAGTATAATGAAGCGCAGGCAGAAGCAATATGGCAACTTCGTCCTGGCAGGGTTTCTGAATTGAACTGCCGGCTCTCACAGTCAAACGTTAGCAACGGACATAAGCGCGGCACTCCCGCATAGCCTTTTCGTTGATGCTTGCCGGCGTATCACCAGGTAAAGGGCACAGCATTGATTGCATCTCGCACGGAAAGCATCGAAAAGCGGCTGGATGCCTTGCGACTGTCCGGGGCAGACATACAGGCGGCCGCGGCCATCAGCGTTGATGGCTTGATGATCGCTGGTTCGCTGCCTGAAGACCTGGCCGAGGAGCATGTGGCGGCGATGTCGGCCGCGATGCTGGCGCTGGGCGAGAGGATCGCGCAAGAATTTGGGCGGGGCGCGCTCGATCAAGTTTTCATAAAGGGCGATACTGGGTATGTATTGATGGCCTCAGTGAACAATAATGCTGTGCTCACCGTTTTGACGGGCGAGGAAGCCAAACTTGGCCTGGCTCTGCTCGATATGCAGCGGACGGCTGAGGCATTACGCGAGCTAATCTGAACTATAGAATTCGTGGGATAAAGCGCCGGCACAGCTTTGGTTTGCATCAGGACAGGATGGATGAGTTGACGTGAAACCGAAATACATCTTTTGCACGGGCGGTGTGGTCAGTTCGGTCGGCAAGGGGCTTACCGTCGCCGCCATTGGTCGAATTCTCAAGGCGCGCGGATTAAAAGTCGCCATTCAAAAGCTGGATCCCTATCTCAATGTCGATCCGGGCACGATGAGTCCCTATCAGCACGGCGAAGTATTTGTTACATCGGATGGCGCCGAAACCGATCTCGATCTGGGGCACTATGAGCGGTTTGTCGATGAGAATGTCAGCCGTCTATCCAACATAACGGCCGGCCAAGTCTACCTGACCGTCATCGAGAAAGAGCGCAAGGGCGACTATCTTGGCGGTACGATTCAGGTGGTGCCGCATATCACTAACGAAATCAAACGCTGCATAAAGCTGCTGGGCCAGCGCACCGATGCCGATGTCGTCATCGTCGAGGTCGGCGGCACAGCCGGCGATATCGAAAGCCTGCCCTTCTTGGAGGCTTTGCGGCAGCTGCGCACAGAATTTAACCGGCGCGATACGATGTACGTGCACGTGACCTTTTTGCCGCATATCGGGGCAACTGACGAGCTCAAGACCAAGCCGACCCAGCACAGCGTCCGCGAGCTTCGTGGCATCGGCATCCAGCCTGATGTGATCATCGCCCGCACCGATTACCCAGTGAATGAAGAAATCGTCAACAAGATCGCGCTCTTTTGCGATGTTGACCAAGACGCGGTCATTCCTCTGCAAACGGCGGACAACATCTATGCTGTTCCGCTTATGATTGAGAACAGGGGCTTGGGCGACTACATTCTTGAGCGCATGCAGCTTGAATGCGGACCGCCTGATTTACGTGAATGGCAAGCCATCGTCGGCAGGCGCCAGGCGGTCAAGGAAAAACTGCGGATTGGCATCGTCGGAAAATATGTCGAACTGCATGACGCATATATGTCCGTGAAAGAATCCGTATTCCATGCCGCCGTGCAGCAAGACCAAGCTGTCGAGATTTGCTGGATTCACTCCGGCGAGTTGGAAAAGGGCAAGCGCCTTGACGAACTGGGCGAGCTGGACGGCATCATCGTGCCAGGCGGTTTCGGCTATCGTGGCATTGAAGGCAAGATTGCCGCCGCCAAGTTCGCCCGCGAAAACAAGGCGCCCTATTTGGGCTTGTGCCTGGGCATGCAAGTGATGTGCATTGAATATGCTCGCAATGTCCTGGGGCTGGAAGACGCCAACAGTTCCGAGTTTGATGTCAGCACGCCGCACCCGGTGATCGATCTAATGTCGGAGCAGCGGGCGATTACCGATATGGGCGGCACCATGCGGCTGGGCGAGTATCCCTGCCTGCTGCAGCCCAATTCCGCGGCGGCCCAGGCCTACGGCGCGGCGCAAGTACTCGAGCGCCATCGCCATCGCTTTGAATTCAACAACGACTATCGCGAAATTTTCGCCGCCAATGGCCTTTACTTCAGTGGATTAAGCCCGGATGACGTACTGGTGGAAATCGCCGAGCTGCAGGACCACCCCTTCATGCTTGGCTCGCAATTCCATCCCGAATTTCTCAGTCGGCCAAATCGGCCTCATCCGCTGTTTTCAGCATTTATTGAGGCGGCTGCCGAGTACCGGGACGAAATGGGCAGGTTCCAGCAAGCGTCCGCTTGGGGCGTTGACTCGGCTTGAACGTACCGCGGGCAAGCGCCGTTTCACCTAGATCTTATAGCCCTGAGGATGAGATAACAGCGATGACCCTACGTGACTTTATCACTGCGATTCCCAAGGTCGAGCTTAACTTGCATTTGACCGGCGCCTTGCGTCGGGAGAGCCTGCTGATGATCGCTCATCAGAACGGCATCCCGGCGCAACGGGACGACTTTGATCACTGGATTGAACTGCTCGATCAGCCAGACTACGCGCGCCTGGATGAGATCGCGCGAGAGGCGGGCAGCTGGGTGATGTATCCCGAGGACGTCGCTCTCGTCGTCTACGACATGGGCTTAGCGCTTTCCAAGCAGAATGTCCATTATGCCGAAGTAGCCGTCGCGCCGCCGGATTTCGTCGGCTCCGCCAACATGAATTTCAACACTTTCTTTGACGCGCTCAACGATGGCCGCGACCGCGTCCTGCGCGCCTGGAAAGTCGAAATATCCTGGATTCTTTGTATCCCTTGGGACAATCCGCGTTCGGGTGACGATGTTGCCCGCTGGGCGACTGGGGCCGCCGCTAAGCTGGGCAATGTGGTCGGCATGGGGCTTGTTGGGCTTGAAGGCGCGCAGCCTGTGGGGCAATTCCGCCGCGCGTTCGACACGGCCAGACGAAAAGAAATCTATACCGTTGTTAATGCGGGCAGCAGCTTGGGCGCAGCCGGCATCGACGAGGCCCTGGCTGAACTGTCGCCGCATCGTCTGACGGACTCCTGGGGCATCGCCGGGCACAGCGCCACGCGCGACATGCTGGCGGAAAACGGGATTCCAATTGTCGTCTCCTTAAATCGCGCCTTGCGGCTGGGGCTGGCTGAGACAGCGGTGGATTATCCCTTGCGGCAGCTTCTGGATAGCGGCCTGCAGGTGCTGCTATCTTCAGGCATGCCGTCCTTGCTGGGCGCCAGCTTGATCGACGAATACGAATTGGCGCATACAGCCTGCGGGCTGGATATCGACGCGCTCATTCAACTGATGCGTCAGTCTATCGAGCTGTCCTTCCTTGATTCGGAAGGCAAAGACAAGCTGCTGCAGCGATTCGACCGGGAAGTTAAGACAGCGCGGCGAACGCTGTTGAGTGGCGCCTGATTCAGACTGATTCAGGCGATTAGCTGCGACTCCTCGCCATATTCTTGGCTTAATCGACCGGCGTGACGGTGATGTTCCCAAAGCCGCTGTCATCGATGGGCAGCGTGATAAGCAAGCGGCTGCCGCTATCCACTTTGGCCCGCGCTTCGTGCCCTTTCACCGGCACTGATAACTCAACATGACGCGTCACGGGGCCAAATCGGCGTTCCTGCAGAAAATAGCGGGCGTCGGTCGGCGTCGCTTCGGGTTCAGTCCGCAGCGTCAGTGTCAAGACATTGGATTCCAGGCTGATTTCGATACTTTCCTTTACCAGCCCGTCGATGGCCTGCGTGCAAATGTGCAGGTTTCCGTCCGTCTCGTACATATCGAGCATCAGCTCTTCGGAACTGCTGGTGACGGTGCGGATGCCCTTTTCAACCGTCTTGGTAATCTGCTCGCCTAGATTCTGCAATTCTTTCATCGGGTCGAAACGCGATTCGTTTGTCATGGGAACTCCCAATTTAGCTGCCGTTCTTGAACCATTATACGCAGCGCGCCAGATTTTGTCGCAAGCCAACAGAGCCGACGATTCACGCTGGCGCAGCAAGAGGCTTCTGCCGCGAGTGACAACTTGGCCAGCCAAGCCCTACATAGAATCGAGTCATTGACATCGCATTTGTTTTAGTTATGATTCGCCGATACCAGTCGAATGAGTCAGACAGCAATGCCCAGAGTCGCTTATCAAGGGATACCAGGCGCCAATTCGGAAATCGCGGTGCGGCAGCACTTTGGCGACGGTGTGGATCTGCATCCCTGTCAGCACTTTAACCATCTCTTTGCTGTCCTGCGGGCTGAAGAAGTAGATTATAGCTTGCTGCCCGTCGAAAACGCCCTGGCCGGCTCTGTCAGCGGCGCATACGAATTGCTCTTGGATCATGACGTTCGCATCCAGGCCGAAGTGATCTTGCATGTGCATCACGCCTTGCTGGCAAACCCGGGCACAGCGCTTGAAGACGTGAGAACGGTGCGCTCTCACCCGCAAGCTTTGCTGCAGTGCGAACGTTTCTTGCAGCGGCACGATATGGAATCGGTTAGCTGGTTTGATACGGCCGGCGCCGCGCGAGACCTGTCGAAATCTCCGCAGCCGGGTGTGGCGGTGATCGCGTCAAAACTTGCCGGTAAATTGTATGGGCTAGATCTGCTGGCGGGTGATATCGAAGATGAACAATTCAACTATACGCGTTTTCTCTTGATGGGGCATGGCGACCCGGCCCCGTCCGATTACAACAAAACTTCAATCGTCTTCGCCACTCGCCATCGCCCGGCGGCGCTCTACGAATGCCTGGGAGAATTCGCCAAGCGCGACTTGAATCTGACCAAGCTGGAATCGCGCCCGCGGCGCAATCGCCCTTGGGAGCCGCTTTTCTATCTTGATTTTGAAGGCCACTGGCAAGAACCGCGCTGCCAAGAATTACTGATGCAATTGCTGCAGCTGACTTCGTTCGTGAAAATGTTGGGGTCCTACCCGGCCGTCCGTTCCGGGACCGTAGGTATGTAAAGCGGGAGGAGCGCATGCGGAAACTCAAGGTCGCCATCCTGGGCGCAACGGGCGCCGTTGGCCAGCGGTTCATTCAGCTGCTGGAGGATCATCCCTGGTTTCAGGTGGCTGAGGTCATCGGCTCGAGCCGCAGCGCAGGCAGACGCTATGGCGATGCCGCGCATTGGGTGTTGGACGACAACCCGCCGGCAAGCATCACTGACATGATTGTCGGCGCTCTTGATGACGAGATTGAGTCGCCCTTGGTCTTTTCCGCCTTGCCCAAAGAAGCGGCGCGGCGCCGTGAGTTGCAGCTGGCGGGCGCCGGACATGTCGTATGCAGCAACGCATCGGCCAATCGCATGTTGGCGGATGTGCCACTGCTGCTGCCGGAAGTTAACGCCGAGCATGTCGCTCTGATTGACCTGCAGCGCAAAGGGCGCGGTTGGGGCGGCGGCGCTTTGGTCGCCAATTCCAACTGCACGGTTATGCCGGTGGTGATGGCGCTGAAACCCTTGCTGAAGTACGGTATCCGCAAGCTGCATCTGGTCAGCGAACAAGCCGTCAGCGGCGCTGGCTATCCCGGCGTCTCGTCCATGGATATGATTGACAATATCATCCCTTATGTTCCGGGCGATGAGGACAAAATGGAGTCGGAATCGCGCAAGATGCTGGGCAGCTTTACTGGCGATAGCATCGTCAACCTGGACAGCATCGTAAGCGCGACTTGCACACGAGTGCCGGTATTGGACGGGCACCTGGTGAATATCTCACTCGAACTCGACGCGCGGCCCGCGCTGTCCGAGATGATTGATGATTGGGAGACATACCAGGCTGATTCACCCGTGCCGGATTTGCCCAGCGCCCCTGACTTCCCGTTGCAGTACTTGCAGCAGATTGACCGGCCGCAGCCACGTCGCGATCGGCTGGCTGGCGCGGGCATGATGACCAGCATCGGCCGTTTGCGCGAATGCCCGGTCCTCGGCTACAAATTCGCCGCCCTGTCGCATAACACAGTCCGCGGCGCCGCTGGCTGCAGCATCCTTAACGCCGAACTGTTGGCTCTTAGCGGTTATATTGACGATTTCGCAGTGAACGAGCCAGCAGCCGCGGTTGCGCGCTAAAGCAGCAGTCTAGTCGTACTCGCCGCTTGAATAGACGTAAACTGCAGGTCCAACATAATCGCCATTGCTCCAGTCGTATTCGCTGAGCGCCCATTCAAAGAGCCAGTGGGCGTCGGTCACGGTCATATTGACGCAGCCGTGGCTCCGGCGAAATCCGAAGCCATCGTGCCAATAGGCGCCGTGCAGCGCGATCTGGTCGTCAAAGAACATCGTCCAGGGCACTTCCTGCAGATAGTAGAAGTCGGGCTGATTATAAGCGCCGCTCATCAGCTTGCGGTTGAAGCGCACATAAACATGGAAAACGCCCTCGTTGGTGGGCCACTCTTCCAGGCCGGATGAGATCAGCGTGGCGAATACAGGTACATCGTCCTCATAAGCAATGGCGACCTGTTCGTAAAGATCGACGCTGACCCACTTGTGGGTATCCACCGCTTCCGGACGCTCAACCGGCAGAATCTTAGCAACATTGAACTGGTGCACCCATTCGTTCGCGCCGATCTGATACCAGTCATAACCGTCAACGGTCACAGTTTCATAAATATAGAAGCGCGTGTAGCGATAGCGGAAAGGATTGTCAGGCGCTTGGGCGCCCCCAGGTATTTTGGCGCCGCGCAAATGCTGCAGCGTCCAAGCGACGGTGAAGGGCAGGGCATCGTCAGCCGTCGGCAATTGTACGCCTGTAAATCGAGATGGGCTTACGCTTTCGCTGAGCAAGTCTGACCGCACCCATTCATTGTCGCCGATGCGTGTCCAATCGCCCTGCTGCTCGATTACAGTAACGAAGGTGTAGCCAGTTGCGAACTGTTCGCTTTCTTCGCTGTTTGGCGCGCTATGGATTGCGAATGAGCCTTCAATTTGACGATAATCGCGGTCGCCAAGTATGTCCTCGTCAATTTCAAGAGGGCGAACGTTTGGCCAACGATGCGCTTCTATCGTACTGGCGTTGATGCCGCAGCCACTTGGCGGGCAGGCGCTCTGCGCAAGCGCGCTGGAACAAAACAGCAAAAGCAGAATGGCGCCGATCAGAAATCGCTTTTGATTGCGCATGTCAACATCTCACCCTTACCAGTCTGCTATCCATTAAACTCGAGAACAGCCTGCTGTTCAAGCGGATTCTCGGTAGAGTATCGAACTCGGTTGAAATTCAATTTCACCACAAAGACACAAAGGCACAAAGCACACAAAGAATATGGCATAACTCGATTGAGTTCCTCGGTGCTCTCGTATTCCTCGGTGTCCTCGATGGTAAAGAATTTGTTTCAACCGACAAGGATACTTTTCCGGATTCTCCTGGCCGCACGCTGATCGCATAAGAATCGTAGGGCAGGGCAGGCGATATCAAGCGACTAACTGTTGACATCGCCGCTACTCATTATGACACAGAGCAATCGCATCAGAATATTTTCCAACACAGAGAGCGCAGAGGACACAGAGTTTAAGAGTATAGATGACAATTCTACTAATCTGCGGCTTGGAATAGGCAACAGTCACAAGCGAAACGTGATATCCCACCACAAATCACAATTCTAATTAGACATGAAAATATATTTATGTTTTTCTCTGTGCTCTCTGCGTCCTCTGTAGTTGATATACAGTTTAGATTCCCACCTTTACAGCCGCTATCATTTTGATGCGATTACTCTGTTTTGCCTCAGGATTCGAAATCAATATGGTAAAATCTCGGCGACCAAGCGCGGCGACAAAGGACGGCTTATGAATATGCTCGGCATTGATATCGGCGGATCGGGAATCAAGGGCGCCATCGTCAACACCAAGAACGGCGAGTTTGCCAGCGAGCGACTGCGCATTGACACGCCCCAGCCGGCCACACCGGCGGCAGTCGCGACAGCAGTCGCCGAGATTGCCGCTCAGTTCGAGTGGCGCGCCGCCATCGGCTGCACATTCCCGGCAGTTGTCCAACATGGCGTGACCAAGACCGCCGCCAATGTGGACGACGAGTGGATCGGCGCTAACGCGAGGCAAATCTTTGCCAGTCAGACTGGTAATCAGGTTATCGTTCTTAATGACGCCGACGCCGCCGGCATCGCTGAAATGAAATTTGGCGCAGGCAATGGCCAGGCTGGGCTAGTTGTGATTCTGACGCTGGGCACTGGTGTTGGCAGCTCGCTGTTCATAGACGGCCATCTGGCGCCGAATACTGAATTTGGCCACTTGGTCATTCGTGGCAAGGCGGCCGAATTGCGGACGTCGGACCGCGCCCGGCAAGCCAAAGGCTATAGCTGGAAACGCTGGGCGAAAGCTTTGACGGAGCACCTGCAATATATTGAATTCTTGATGTCGCCGGACCTCTTCATCATTGGCGGCGGGGTCAGCAAAAAGTCGCAGAAGTTCTTGCCGCTGATCGACTGCAAGGCGAAGATCGTCCCGGCTAAATTGCGCAATCGCGCCGGCATCGTGGGCGCCGCCTTGGCCGCCGCGGACCTGTCCTGAGCATGCGCCTATGCGCAAGTCTACTTGTCTTCGGTGGGCTGAAAGACGCCCCATTGCCGGTTGTGGTAGAGTAGGGGGAGCTTGTCATCGGTCCAGCCGCCCTGCACGACGCGCCCGATGAACATGGTATTTTCGCCGACGTCAAGAGAATGATCGACCGTACAGGAAAGCCAAGCCATCGCATCGGGAATGATGGGGTCTCCCAAGTCGGTAAGCGCGCAGTCCAGGCCATCGAAACGGTTTTCCATTTGGTCGTCGAAATAGCCGGCGAAGCGCTTGCCCATATCAAGCTGCCTGTCCGATAGAATACTGACGGCGAAATGACCTTCTTCAGCCATGAAATTGCGCGTATCCAGGCGATTGGCGATATTGAGGCAGACCAGCGGGGGAACCATGCTGACGCTGGCGAAGGAATTGACCGTAATCGCTTGCCAGTCATCGCCCGCATTGACGCTCACAACTGTTATTCCGGCCGTCCAGCAGGCGAGTATATTCTTAAATCCTTGACCGTCGATAATGCTCATCACACCGTCCTTTCCGACAGCGCCATTATAATGGGGGGCGGCGAAATTAGCAGGTGGTAAACCGGGCGGGCAGCGGCCGACTCGCGCGCAGAACGTCTCGCCGAATAGTTGCTTAGAATAGTAGCGGAGAATAGAAAACCCAAATGCTATCAGATCTTCCCACATTTCGTCGTGTTAAGCGGGCTTACGCCGCCCGGCTGATTCACAGCGCGCTTACAAACGAGCGCGGCCCCGCCTTGCTGGAACTCATCGAGTATGACGATAAACACTTTCGCGCCGTGTTCGCCTCCAGCTATTTTCAGCCGGCAGCGGACCAAGGCGGCCCCAGCAAGTCGCAATGGAATACACTCAAGAAGAAACTCAAACGGCGTGACCGATCTATCTTTGTGTTTCGCGCGCATGGAGAACTGGCTGGTGATGCCGCCGCAGCCGGCAAGTATTTTCTTGACTTCGGCTTCATGCGGGTGTGAGCGCGCCCAGTCACTTCCTGAAATCGATGAAACGATAGCCGACGCCGCGCTCGGTGATGATGTAATGCGGGTCCGCCGGATCTGCTTCGATCTTCTCGCGCAAGTAATTGACATAGAGGCGCACATAGTGGGCTTCATCGCGATATTCGTAGCCCCAGACCTTTTGCAGCAGTTGATCGTGCGGCACGGTCCAGCCAGCGTTGCGGATCAAATGGTAGAGCAGCCGGTATTCGGTCGGGCGCAGCTTCACCGTTTCGGCAGCGACAATCACTTCGCGCTGGTTGAAATCGACGCTTAGGCGATCGTCGATTCGCAGGATAGCATCCGCGGTAGTTGGCTTTTCCAGCCGGCGGAAAATTGCTTTGATGCGACTGGAAAGCTCACGGGGGCCAAAGGGCTTGGTAATATAATCATCGGCGCCCAACTCCAAGCCATAGACTTTGTCGCTCTCCTCGCCTTTTGCCGTCAGCATAATGACCGGTATATCCGAGAACTCGCGCAGCATTCTTAGGGTCTCAAAGCCGTCCAGGTCAGGCATCATGACATCCAGCAGCACCAAGTCGGGCAGTTGCGTGCGGATAGCATCCAGCGCTTCCAAGCCGTTGTGCGCCTCGACCACGCGATGGTCTTCCAGCTCCAGGTTCATGCGAATGAAACCAATCATGCGCGGCTCGTCATCTACAACCAGGATGACCTTGCCATTGGGCTTGGGGTTGACGCGGGCGTTTGGGATCATGGCGCGCTCCAGATTCTAGCGGTTGCGGACGGCGTTCACGGTGAACAAGCGCGGCGGGGGACCGTCTAATCTGACGCGCCGCCACCAGGCACCTGAAAAACAATGGCTGATATGTTGTCGATGCCGCCACGGTCGTTGGCTGCTTTGACGAGGCTATCGCAAGCTTCCTGCGGCGATGCGGCATTTAAGGCAACTTGCTTTATCGTGTCGTCTTCTAGCATATCCCAAAGGCCGTCGGTGCAAATTAGCACCAGCCCAGAGGGTGGCAGCGCCCGCACCAGCCGCTCCAATTTTAACTCTTCATTCTGGCCCATGGCGCGATATAGCACATTCTTCTGCGGATAATTCTCCGCTTCTTCCGGCGTCATTTCGTTCATCTCAATCAAACGTTGCACCAGCGTATGGTCGGTAGTCAGTTGTTCGATCTTATCGTCATGAATCAGATACGCGCGGCTGTCGCCAACATGAACCAGATAGGCCAGATTTCCTATTACGGCGATGGCTGATAGCGTGGTGCCGCCGCCCGGTACGCGCTTTATCACAGCTTGATTAGCTTTTTCTGAAGCGGCGATAAGCGCCTCAAGCACGGTGGGGCTGTCGCCAGCATTGAAGTTGCGCAGCAGCGGCACATAAATCTTGTCCAACATTTCCGAAGCCAGGGTCTGCACCGCGATGCCGGCCGCCCGTTCGCCGTCAAGGTGACCGCCCATACCATCAGCTACCGCGAAAAAGCCGAAGTCCGGACGGTTGTCGACGGTTATCGAATGCCACTGCATGCCAAAGCAGGCGTCCTCGTTTTTTTTACGCATCAAGCCCACATCGCTGGCGATGCCATAGCGCAGCGCCTGTCGCTGCCGCGTGAGAATCGGTTTGGGGGCGGGCGGCCTGGCGCGCTTTGGCCTAACTGGTGGCTCCGGCTCGTCTTCCAGGACAGGCTCGGGTTCTGGCATCGCTTGCGGAAGGGTCTGCGGCTCGATTGCTGGGGCTTCCGCGGGCGCGCGCTCCGCTTCCTCCTCGGCTTGGAGGGGCTGTGCTGGCGCCTGATCAAGGACTTCAGCGTCATTCACCTCCGCTGCTTCATCTAACTGCGCCGGCGCTTCTCGAATTGGCGTGACCGCCCCTTGCGTGCGAGCAGGCGTGACATGCGACGCGCGCCGCGATGATGCGGTACGGCCTGCGCCTTGGTTGGGCCTACCAAACAGCTTGCGAAATAGGTTCATTATGTCTGCCTGCCGGGTATCCGCGCAATCGCCGGGAAACGCTCCCTGACGAAAGCAACTTGCACAATTATATTTTACCAAGTAGATTGGCGCAATCATTGCCTTGAGCGACTGGCCGCAGTATGCAGCTCCAAAGCTCGCCTTTATCGATATATCTGCACATTCCCTTCTGCAGTACGCGCTGCAGTTATTGCGCCTTCAATACCTATACTGATCTCGCCCAGCTCATACCGGCATACGTGGACGCCCTATGCTATGAGATTAGCGCTGCCGCGGCCGCTGCGCCCAAGCGCGAAGTTCACAGCGTCTATGTCGGCGGAGGCACGCCATCGCTGCTGACGGCGCGCCAATTCGAGCGCTTGCTTTCGCGCCTGAGCGCTGCCTTTGACTTAAGCCCCACGTGCGAGATCTCGCTGGAAGCCAATCCGGACGACCTGGATGCCAGCTACTTGCGCTCGTTGCGCGAACTGGGTTTCAACCGCCTGAGCATCGGCATGCAATCGGCGAATCCCGACATATTGCGTCTCTTCGATCGGCAGCACGATGTATCGGCGGTTGCCAGCGCCATGGACGCCGCGCGACAGGCGCAATTCGACAATGTCAATCTGGATGTCATATTTGGCTCGCCTGGGGAATCCCTGGCAAATTGGGCGGATACAGTCGGGACGCTGCTTGACTATGAGCCCGATCATGTGTCGATGTATGGACTGGAATTAAAAGGCGGAACGGAACTCCGATTGCAAGTGGACGCGGGCGCGCTGCCGCAGCCGGACGATGACGACTTTGCCGATATGTACGAATTCGCGTCCGAAAGACTGGCAGGCGCCGGATACAGACAGTACGAAATCAGCAACTGGCGCCGCAACGGCAAAGTATGCCGACACAACCTGCAATACTGGCGCAATCTTCCCTACCTGGGGCTGGGCGCCGGGGCGCATGGTTTCGCCGGCGGCTATCGCTACTCGACCATTACCGCGCCACAGCGTTACGTCAACGCTCTGACGGAGCAGCCGTCTACTGCAATGGTATTTCCGCTGACGCCGGCGGTGGCGAAGCACACTCTCGTCGAAGGGGGGGACGACCTCTACGACACGATCATGATGGGCTTGCGTCTGACTTGTGAAGGTATCAATCGCCCACGCTTCACGCAGCGCTTTGGTCAAGACTTTGTAGCGATGTTCCCTGATGCAGTCGACCGGCTTGTCTCGTTAGGACTGCTGGAAGCGCATAGCGACCGAGTGCGCTTGAGCCCGGCCGGCCGTCTGCTAAGTAACGGCGTTATTCGTGAGTTCGTAACGGGCATTACGGTATAAGCTGGAGTTCCGCCTGGCGCAGGGCAGTGATATCGCGGGAAGCGGTACAGAGCATCGCGACCCGCAGCTGAGCGATTAACTCGCGGATCAACTCATCGACGGCCTCGGCCGATTGGCTGGCAGCGCGCAAGAAGGGGCTGGCTAAACCGGCCAAGTCCGCGCCCAGGGCGAGGCATTTGGCTATGTCGATGCCATCGCGCAAGCCGCCGCTGGCGAATACCGGTAGTTCTGGCGCCCCCGAGCGCGCGTATTGGATGGCGTCGGCTGTAGGTATGCCCCAATCGGCGAAGCTGCGGGCGACGCGGGCATGGAAAGCGCTGGGCGCGCGATGATACTCGACCTCGCTCCAGGAGGTGCCGCCGGCGCCAGCAACGTCAATCGCCGCTACGCCGGCCTCAGCAAGCGCCCGTACGGCCTGTTTCGAAAAGCCCCAACCTACTTCTTTGGCGATGACCGGGACTTCAAGTTGAGCGCAAACCGCCTCTACTTTGCCGAGCAAGCCGGCGAAATCGATATCGCCTTCCGCTTGCACTGCTTCCTGCAGCACATTGAAGTGCAGGATAAGGGCGTCCGCGCCAACCATATCCACCGCCCGTCGACATTGATCGAAGCCGTAGCCATAGTTAAGCTGTACCGCGCCTACGTTGGCGAAGAGCAGAATGTCCGGGGCGCAATCGCGAATGGCGTAGCTGTCAGCCAGTCCGGCGTCTTCGATGGCGGCGCGCTGCGAGCCCAAGCCCATCGCGATGCCGTGCCGCTGGGCCGCTTGCGCCAGATTGCGATTTATCGCTCGCGCCATATCCGTGCCGCCGGTCATGGACGATATCAGAATCGGAGCAAGCAGGAGCTTTTCAAAGATCTTCACGCTCGTATCAATGTCGTTCAGGTTCAGTTCCGGCAGCGCATGATGTGTGAATCGATAGCGCTCCAGCCCGGTCGTCAAGCGCGGAAACTGCACATCTTGTTCCAGGTTGATGAGGATATGGTCCAGTTTGCGGCTTTCGGTCGCGCTGGCTTTCGTCACTTTTGTCATCGACCGGTGTTCCTTTTGTCAGGTGTCTTGTGCGGGGCAGGCAATCGTAACGATAAGGCATCGAGGTGTCAATCATAGCACTTGGCGCAAACAGGCTAGCACGGTCACTGAATATCGGTATAATTGATTAGCGTGAAGTGAGAAGCAAGATTCCAATTGGAAGGGTGGTAAGACATGGCAAGTATTGAAGAACGCGTCACCGGAATCGTGGTCGAGCTGCTTGGCGTTGAAGAAGAGCGTGTGGTCTCCGGCGCGAACTTCCGAGAAGACTTGGAAGCCGACTCACTTGACCTGGTTGAATTAATCATGGCTTTTGAAGAAGAATTCGGCGGCGAAATCAGCGATGAGGACGCGCAGCGGATTGAGACGGTTGGGCAAGCGGTCGAGTATATCCAGTCCAATATGGAATAATTGTCTCGTCATATCAATAGGCACAGCAACTAAGAGGTAGCGCAGGCTACCTTTTTCTTTTGCTGTGACGGGCTTCTGCATGGCTCTCCTGGAATAGCGCAGCGAGCGGATCCTGGGTTCAGTCTGTGTATCACTGCAAGGATTCGCCCCAATCTCAAAATGAATACGCTGGCTGAGAGCCTGTTGTATTGCCATATTCACGAGACCACCCATATCGGGCAACTGACGATAGCCGCCGCATCGCTGGTCAAAAGCGCAAGGTACATCAATTCGTAACGTTTGCTTTGCCGCGCCTGACCGCCAGCAATCCAATCGCCGCGATGCCGACATAACTGACGGCCAGCAGCCATGGACCCACGCCGACGCTCGCTGCCGACTGCAGTTGCCGATACACCTCAAAGGCTTGGGACACACCGGCGTAAACTGAAACAAGGCCAAGGATTGGCAGTACAATCAGCAGAAAGCGCATGAGGCGTCGCTGCCCAAAGCGCGTCGCGACAAGCCCGGCGCTGAGGCTGAAAAGCGCCAGACCGAATTGCTGCCGGTAGTTCAAGTTGGCGAAATCGTAGACGTACTCGAATGGCGGCAGTTGCGCCAGCGCCAGAAGCAAAACAACGAGAGCTGTAGTCCACCGGCCTGACGCGGCCAGAGCCAGAGACAAAGTAAGAATCACGAGTTGCGCGCGCAAAAGCAGCGGAGCCAAGAGTGGCGGCTCAGTATGACGCTGCGCCGGATGCAAAGAGGTCCATTCGGCGAGGTCATAAGCATTGAGCGTCATAGGCGCCGACGATGTGACTGCCCAGGGCAATACGTACCCTAGCAGAGCCAGCGTCAGCAGTATCAGAAGCGGAAGCGGATGTTTCTGAACAGGGTCGACTTGGTTTGGCACTATTCGCCCTCTCGTGATGGCCACGGCGTTTTTGTCAGATTCTACTGGCGGCAAGTCTAATCGGCCAACATGCGCTTGTATACTGACAGCAGTTGAGCCGCAGACCGCTGCCAGGAAAATTCCCCGGCCTGACGATAGCCATGCTGTACCAGTTGCTCGCGCAAGCTGAAGTCAGTGTCGACCGCGAGCATGGCATCGCGCAGCTCTACGGTATCGGTGGGATTGATCAGAATCGCGGCCTCACCCGCCACTTCCGGCAGCGACGAAATCTTGCTGGTGATAACCGGTACGCCGCAAGCCATGGCTTCCAGGATCGGCAGTCCAAAGCCTTCGTAGAGCGATGGCATCAGCAGCATGCGCGCATCGCTGTAGAGCGCCGGCAGATCTTCGTCATCGACAAATCCCAAAAGGTGAATGAAGTCTTCCATTCCGCTGCTGGCGATCGTACGCCGCATCTCTGCCTCGAGCCAGCCCTTGCCGCCGGCAATCGCGTAGTGCAGATCGACTCCGCTCGCGCGCAACTCAGCCAGCGCCCGGATGACGCGGCTGTAATTCTTGCGCGGCTGGACCGTCCCGACTGACAGCGCGTAGCGGAAGCCCGCCAGCCCGTATTTGGCCCGCGCTGACTCAAGCGCAGACTGTTGGCTGACGCGTCGAAAACGCTGGTCGACCCCGCTGTACAGTACCGTGATCTTGTCAGTGGGCGTCTTGTACAGGTCCACCAGATCGTCTTTTGTGGCGACGGAATCAGCCAAGACATGGTCAGCCCGATCAACCGAACGCGGTACGACGGCGTCCAGATAAGCTTTAAGAGGCGGGCTCGCCGCTTCCGGCACGCGCACGAAAGACAAGTCATGCACGGTCAGCAGCGTAGTCGTTGACGGCCGCGTAAAAGGAAGAACAAAGTCTGTCGCGTGATAGAGCTCAACATTGCCGGTGAATAACTCCACGGGCAGCGGCAGCCGAGCGCGATGCCAAATCCGCGCCAGCCAGCGCGGAGTGATTGCTGTTGGCCTCCACAGGAAATTCGGCGCGGGCGCAGGCGGCAGGGCGGCAGAGCCAGCACCCGCGACAAACAGCCGGTAGGCGTTTTCCGCGTCAAGGGCGGCCAGCGCGGCCGTCAGCTCGCGTACGTAGCGCCCAATGCCGCCGCTCTGCTCAATTGCAGGTGTATAGTCGATGGCGATCCGGTGCACGTTAGTCGACGTCGTTATATGTCCAGTAGCGATTGGCCAGGAAGTTCCAAAACATGACCGCTATAACGCCAAAAAACAGCGCGATCATGGTGCCGATCTTATGTTGATCGAGCAGGGCAGGCGCGTAATCCGCGTTTAGTTGGGAGAATATATTCGTTGAGATGCGGCCGAAGGGCTCGTAACTTAATGCAATCCAAATCGTGCGGATCACCCAGCCGATGACGCTGACAATGACAAATTGCATCAGCTGTCGCTGGGCCGACTGCGAACGCGAATCCGGGTAAGTCCACAGGCGATTCCAGACGAAATTGCTGCAGACTGCCAGGAAGAACGCGATACTTTGCGTCAGCGCGACGTTCCTAGACAGCGCTTCGCCAAGCTCATTAACCGGCGGCAGAATGGTATTCTGCAGTAGCAATACCGAGCCGGCGTCGATGATGAAACCCAACAAGCCCACCACAGCGAATTTGATGAAACGTTCATATTCCTTCGCTTGGTCGCCACCGATGCGCCGCGACAGCATCACGATGAAGCGGTCGAGCGGTGTGGTTACCTTGTGGTATTGCCGGCCAGGCTCATTGCTAGCGGTAGAAATCGTCTGTGACATGCTTAGTCTAGCTCCAGCGCCTGCGTCATGCGCCGGTGAAGGATCGCCAATACGCCTAATAATACACCGATATGCAAAAAGAGATTGTTCACAAACAGGTTGTCGAATACGCTGTGAACGCTTACATAAACCCAGGCGCCCAGCAGCCCGATGGCAATACAGCGCGAAAAGGCATCGGGCTGTCGCCGCAGCGCCCAGGTCATGCGAAAAACTATGACCCAGAACATCAGATAGGCGAACAGCCCAACTGCGCCGGTCTCCGCCAGCATATTAAGATACAGGTTGTGGGCGTGGCCCAAGGGCGCTTCCCAGTTGATCAAGCGATAGTCAGCGTAGACGACTTCATAGTTGCCCAGCCCGACGCCAAAATACGGCGCCTCCTGCGCCATGAGCATAGCGGCTTGCCAATGGGCCAGGCGCTCGGAGACAGCGTAATTGCTCGGGGTGATATGCGCGCCGCGAACATCTGATACCGTGATGAGGTCGGTGGCGGCTGTAGTAAGCCTCAGCACAATCGACCGCGGCAGCAGGTCCATGCTCCAGGCGGCTGCCGTCAGGGCGGCAATAAGGCCGGCCAGAGCCAATCCCCGGCTGATGCGCCTTGGCAGCGCGATCAACATGCACATGACCGCGACCGCCGTCCCCAACCAGGCGCCGCGACTCCATGAGGCAACCAAGGCCGCTGCCAGAATCAGCGACACGAGGCTGCTTGCAGAAAATATGAGCAGCGGCAGAGGCGGGGCGCGCCTGTGGCTGCTTAAGCCCGCCCTGATGCTCGGCAGTTGCGCCCAAGCCGCCATCAGCGCCAGCGGCAGCGCGATACCCATAAATCCGCCAAAGGGGTTCGGCTGCCCAAATGTCCCAAAGGCGCGGAAAAACCTGCCCAGAATCATAAGATGATAGGCGCCGCTGCCGCCGAAGAAGATGTAAAGCCCGACCAAGGCGTTGGCGAAAGCGCTGACCAGCACAGCGAAGACCAGCCAGCGCCAAGCCTCGTCTACACTGACGGTCAGAGTCCAGATGAGCAGGGCGATGGCCAGCCATTTTAACCATTCGGCCAGCCAGCCGGCTAGGGACTGGCTGTTCCAGGCGCCGAGGGACAAGACGGCGATCAGCCCAATTACGGCGAGCAAGGGCGCGTCCGCCTGCGGCTTGATCAGGGCTTCGCGCCGCCACATGCGATGAGCCAGCCAAAGGCCAAGGTAGGCCAGCAGCATGATTTGACCAATATCAAGCGGCAGCGACAGGCTGGACTCCGTGCCGACCAAAGCACGCAGCGGCGCCAAGGTCAGCGTAACAACTAGGGCAATCAGGGGAGAATAAGGCAGCAGAACGATGCAAATGAGGGCAAGCATCGCCAGCAGCGCCCAGGCGATTGGCAAGGCAAACGTCCCTGCGGCAATGACAAGTCCTGCTATGAGAAACAAGGCCGCCAAGGGATGGCTGGTCCGCAAGGTGAACATGCTAAGCGGGTTCAGACAATACCGAGCGGAAGTAGCGAATGGTCCGCTCAAGCCCCTCTTCGAGTTCAATTTGCGGCTGCCAATTTAATACGGATTGGGCGCGCGCTGTATCGGGCTTGCGCGTCTGCGGATCGCCCTCGATGCGCGATCCATCGGAATACTCGATGCCGGCGCCGTTTCCTGAAATTTGATTCACGATCTGCGCAAACTCGCTCACGCTGATTTCGCGCGTCGTGCCGATATTCACCGGGTCAACGCAATCGCTTTCCATTAGGCGCAAGATGCCCTCAACCAGATCGTCGATGTATTGAAAGCAGCGTGTCTGCGAGCCGTCGCCATAAACGGTCAAGGGTTCGCCGCGAATGGCTTGGCCGATGAAGTTGGGCACAACCCGCCCGTCATCCAGGCGCATGCGCGGTCCGTAGGTGTTGAAGATGCGCACGATGCGTGTCTGCATCCCGTGCTGCCGGTGATACGCCATCACCAGCGCTTCGGCATAGCGCTTGGCTTCGTCATAGACGCCGCGGGGCCCCACCGGGTCGACATTGCCGGCGTAGGATTCGCTCTGCGGCCGCACCAATGGGTCGCCATAGACCTCGGATGTGGAGGCGAGCAAGAAGCGCGCACGCTTCGCTCGGGACAGGCCAAGCGCGTTGTGTGTGCCGAGCGCCCCGACTTTCAAGGTCTGAATAGGGTACTTGAGATAGTCGATGGGGCTCGCCGGCGAGGCAAAGTGCAAGACCGCGTCAACTGGACCGGGCACATGAATAAAGTTGCTGACGTCATGATAGATGAACTCAAAATCGCGATTGCCGGCCAAGTGCGCGATATTGTCTTGCGAGCCGGTGATTAAGTTGTCCATGGCCACCACGCGATGCCCCTCGCGCAGGAACCTGTCGCTCAAATGCGAGCCTATGAAGCCGGCGCCACCCGTGATTAAAACACGCAACTTTATTCGCCTTCATCTACTGTTGCTGACGAGAGTTTACCACAGACGCTGGCTGCTATAAATGCAGCGCCCGCCATTATCAGAGCAATCGCATCCAAATATTTAACCACAGAGAACACAGAGGGCACAGAGATTTTGGTGTTTAGACGACTATTCAAAGCAGTCGCTGGACTGGAATACGGCAAGAAACACTTAAAAGACTTCAAATTTCTCTCAAAATCACTCCTGACTTATGACCTAAGCTTTCATTATTTTTCTCTGCGCTCTCTGTGAACTCTGTGTTTGGTTTTCCGTTCGAATTTGCTCCATTTCAGTCACTACCAATATTTTGATGCGATTGCTCTGGCCATCACGCCGCCTGCTCGCTTAATTCATCCAGCCGCAGCAGCGCCGCCAACTGGAACATAAAAATGTACGCGAGGTCAACCACAAACACGCTGTTGTCAATCAAGCCATGCGCCAGTAATCCAGCCATACTGCCCATCAGAGCCAGCAACATGGCGAACAGCAGCGCATCCCCGCGGCGCAATCGCCTCCATAGGTTTATCGCGCTGCGCCAGAATAACAGCTGAATCACAAGAAATGCCAGCAAGCCAAACACGCTGAGCCGCGTCCAGAAGTCCAGCAAGAAGTTATGCGGATGCGACTGGTCGCGGTCCCAAATGGCGTCGGGTTTGAGATACTGCCCGCCTACGTAGTACAAGAATTGGTCCATGCCTATGCCCGTCAAAGGGCGCTCGCGGATGATAGCCAATGTACTTTCCCAGAGGCGCAGCCGAAAGAAATTTGTGCCGCTGGAGAAGTCGATGGCGTTGGCGAACCTGGCCGACGCGCGCGTCAATATGGCGAAGGCCAGGCCGCCGAGCAAGCCCGCGCCAATCAAGGGAGCGATAGACTTGCGCTCGAAACGGGCGAGGCTGATGACGACCAGACCTGCCGGAATACCAAGCAGAATCGCGCCGACGCTCTGGGTGAGCAGCATTGCCGGGAACATGATGGCCAGGCTGACGCCAGCGAAAGCGCGCATTCTGCGCTCCACAGGCAGGAGCAGAAAAGCGAGTGCGACCGGTATCGCGCGCCCAAGCAGCAAGGCGACATTATTCGGCGAACCATAGACGCTGTACAGCCGCTTGACGCCCGCTTCCGCAGTAATGACGATATCTCTGAAGAAATACATATAATATCCAATCAGAGAGACGATGACAGCGGCGGCCAGCAGCGCTGCGAATAGCTGACATAAAGTCGCCCGGCTGGGCCGCAAGGCGCGCAGCAGTACATAGAAGGCCAAGGGTTCGATAATCAAAGCGCGCAGCTCGGTATGCGCTGTGTCGAGGCGCTGCGTCCATAGCAGGGAAATCAAAGCCAGCGCGGCCAGGCTGGCCACAGCGATGTCCATTGGCCGCATCGCCGCCAGCGACCGGCGCGACAATATCGGGTAGTCTACGTTGCTCATCTGCAGCTCTTTGCCAAGCGCCACCAGAAACTTGACAGCCCCAGCCGCCGCGGTGACCAGAATCATGACTTCAACCATGGGAAAGGCGAAGCGATACAACTCGACTGGAAAAAGAAAGAATGGCGCCCAAAATAGCGTCAATATCAGCCCGGTCTCCAGCCGATGATAAAATAGCGCGAAGAGCGCCGCCAGAAATACCAGCGAAAGCAAGAGGCTAGGAGACAGGTATAACGCGCCGCCAGTCAGCAAAGCCAGCAAGATGTTGACCTCGTCGCGCATGAGCAGCGACGGCCGCGGCGAGTTCCAGGTCCAGAGCAGTGCCAGCATCATAAAAACGGACGTGACTCCGCTCAAGAGCAGATGAAGCGTGGCGCTCATGCCGGTAGCCAGCAGGGTCAGCGGCGGCAGCCAGTTTCCCCAGGGCGCGCTGATAAGGGAATGCAGGAACAAAAGAATGGACAAGACCGTGGCGAAAATGCCGAGTTGAATCTGCCCTGCGTATGGCGCAGCCAAATCGCCTGAACTGACGGCGTAACCCGCTATCGCCCAGCGATCCCAGCCTTGATGCGCAACAGCCTGCAGCCTGTGCCGCTCGAGCGCGAGATCGGTCGAGACGGGTACCAGGTTCAATTCCGGCTCGCGCGAGTTGCTGCGCAGGAAGATGTAGGCGTTGCCGCTTGAATCTTTCTGAGTGGCATTGGCTGGGGAATCGTCCACTGTGGGATAGAGAAAGGCGACATAGTCGTCCTCGCGCAGCAGCATTGCGACATCGGCGCCATAAAAGTCAAACTCCAGGCGGCTGTCGCTCGGGTTCAGCCAGCCGATATCCGCGCCTAACTCGCTGAATTGCCATACGCCGCTGTAGCGCGCGTGCGGGTTAAGCGCGTGGAACAAACCGTTCTGCGCCGATTCGGGGTAGTTGTAGTCCGCAATAGCCTGGAGCAAGGGCGATGACGCGTCGTCTGGCCGCAGCAAAGCAAAGCCCCACTGCGGGTCGGTTGCGGCGGCCGCCGGCTGCCAATGCTGCAGGAACATCGCTCCCATCCAGGGCCATTCGCGGTGCGCCCGATCAAGGGCCTGCAGCGTGTACTGAACTTGCTCTGATTCGGTCGCCTCACCCCAAATGGATGGCTCGCCGGTCCAATCTAAAGGCAGCGCATTCCAGCCGAAATTGCTGGCCCACAGTGGTTTCTTGCCGTCGCCATGCCGCGCCATCACCTCGCGCAGAGCAATGATGCGAGAATAATTCAGGATGGACTCATCGACGCGGCGGTCAAGCGGCGAGGCCGAGAAGCCATAGGGTTTGCCAGCAACAACATCCATCAGCTCGCGCGCGCCCTGTGCGTATAGCGCCTCCAGAAAACGAATGTCGCTGATATTGCGGCCAGCCGTCTCTGTAGTCGGCGCTAGCCCGGCAGCGACTATCGTGGCCGAGGCATCGACTTGCATGATGGCTGCGCGGGCGCTTTCCAGCAGCGCGATATACTCGGCCGGCCGCGGATCCATTCCGCCCCAGGCATCCGCCAAATTGGGCTCATCCCAGATTTGATAGGTGTCCACGACGCCGCCAAAGCGCCCGGCGAAGGCGCCGGTGAAAGCAGCGAAGCGTGACAAGTCTTGCGGTGGTCCGGTATGGCTCGGTATGCCCGCGCCGCGCTCTTCACGCGCCCAGGCTGGTGAATTCATCAATACCACGACCGGTTCAAGCAGCGGGAAGTCTTGCAGCGCCAGGGCAATTTGATCCCAGGCGTTCCAGTCAAACTCGCCAGCCTCGCGCTCGATCTCGTCCCAATAGGCGAATTGGCGGATCCAGCGAAAACCTGCCGACTGGATGCGCGCCAGCTGATCGCGCAGTTCGGCGCTGTCGTATTGCAGCAACTCGACATTGACGCCGGGCTTGTCTTGGGCGAAAGGCAAGTCTTGATTCGCAGTCGCGTCTACATAACCGCGCAGCTCGAAATCGCGCAGATGCAGCGTGCCCAAGGTGGCGACCAGGCTGCCGATTACCAGCAGGATGCTCACCACCAGGACGACTAACTTGCGCATCAGCCTGTCCAAACCGGATTGGATGTGGCGCCGTCGAATGTCAGCTGGTGTGCCTCAGCCGTCTCTACATCAACCAGCCACAGGTCGCCGCGATACACGGCGGCTATATGGCGCGCGTCCGGGCTCCAGGCATAGTCTTTTGGCGTCAAGCCGTGATCGTGCTTAAGCATGCCGTCCGCGCCCGCTGGCGGGAAAAGGCGCCGCTCATTGCTGCCATCGCGGTCGGCTATCACCAGGTCGTACTCGCTATTCATGCTGTTCCGCGGCTCGCGCGCTTGCAGCCAGGCGAGAAATCCTGCGCGCCCCTCGCCGTCGCTAGCGCCTATTCCAGGCGAGAATGACGGCGCGGCCCACATGCCCGCTGCAGCTTTGACTTCCGCGGCGAAGCGGCCATCGGCGCTGGACACCAATACATCGAATATAGGACTGGTCTCCGCCGGTTCGTCGGCTTGTGGCAGCCCGTGTATAACTGATGCCAGCAACTGGCCCTCGTGCGACCAGGAAAGCGACGTCAGCCAAATCCAGTCGGTTGCGCGCTTAAAGACGGCGTAATCCGCCAAGGCTATCAAGCGCTTGCGCTCAAAGTCAACCAGGCCGAAGCCATCCGGACGCGCCCAAGCCAGTTGGTTACCCAGCGGCGACCAGGCGAAATGCGTTCCCCACCAGCCGAACAGGCCCCCGCTCGATTCCGGCAGCGCCTCCTCGATGGTCAGGGTTCGGCCGCTTTCGAGGTCAATGGTCATCAGCCAAAGATTGTTCAGCGCTTTCCAACCCAGCCGATCGGCGCTGCGCTCGCCAGTGGAGTAAGCAATGGCGTTGCTGGATCGAGGTCGCCATTCCGCAAACAGCACATCAGTGGGGGAGAGGCGCCGCGCTTCCGAATCGCGATCAGTAGCGACCAGCCAAAGTTCGTTGAAGAAGTCGTCGGTTGCGTCGGTTTCGCCGCTGAAGATAATATGCGCGCCAGTCTCATTCTGATGGAATACGAGCGAGTCTAGGTTGTGGCTGGTCGTCAGTTGTCGCTTGTTGACCGTGTTGTCTACGATTGTCCAGGCGTTGCCGTGGTTGATATAACTCAGGCGCCCGGTGATGGCGCCCGGCGTCACCGTCGCGGTCGAGCCGATATAAATGATTTCGTCTATCGGCGCTCTTACAAGCAGCGGCTTATCGATTAAGACGCGTTCAACCTCTTTATCGTCTTCCAGCGTGACCCGGTAACAGGCTTCTTCGATACCGGGGTTACCGACGCGCCCCACTCGTTGTCCGCCGGCGGGCACGCCTTCTCTGGGTTGCAGCAAGCGCTTAAAGGCGATCTCTTGTTGATCACAGACTTCTTTTTCGCGCACCCGCCTGATTGTGATCAGCATATTCGCTTCAACCGGCGCTACCAGCGGATGACTGATGCGGTCCTGCGGGCCCAACTCTATCTGGGCGCTCGTGAGCAGTTGATCAACCGACACAATGCTCGGCAGGCTAAGGCTGACGGTCTTGCCATCGACGACGATGGTCACGTCTATCGACGGCGCCTCGTCGCTGGGCGCGCAAGCGGCTAGCGCTATGGCGGTGATGCCGATGATGAAGAGCCGAATGGTCATCAATCTTTTCAGGTTAATTTAGCTGATCTCAACCTATATCCTAGCTGAGTTTTTCCGCAGCACAAACAGACGCGGATGCAGTCCGCTCAGGTTAAGCGTTGTTTCGCTGCGCAGGCGCCAACCGGATGCGCGGACGGTACGCGCCATCAGCCGCGCTTCATGGCTGAGTACTACAAAGATAGCGTTCTCCTTCGCCAGTCGGCCCGCCTCTTGTAATAGAGCCGGGTAGAGCGCCAGGTTATCCTTATGCGAGCCGATGTGATGGCCAAAGGGCAAGTCAGCGTAAAGGATATCGACCGAGCCGGCTGGCAAGGGCGCCCGCGTCGCATCCGCCAGCAGCTGGACGATTCGCTGGCTCTGCCCCGCGCGCTCAGCGTTCTGCCTGCCCGCGCTGATCATGGCCGGGCAATTGTCAATCGCTAACAGCGTATCATTTGCTTCGCCCCGCGCATGCTCAATGAGTATTGTGGACGAGCCGCTGCAGAGATTGAGGACGACCTGGCCGCCCGGCTGCCGCGTCAGCCCTGTCATGGCGCAGGCGACAGTCGCGTTCAGCGCGCCCGGCACGTTGACCAGGCGATAGTCGCGCTTGGACAAGGGGCTCGCTGTCGTACGTACGAGCGCTTCCCAGCCGGCGCCATCGGCTTGCCGGGCCAAGCGCAGAAACAATTCGCCCTTGCCGTCCGGCGCCAGCGGCAGCCCCAGCGCCTGGCTTGTTTCTAAGCGTAAACGCCGCATGACCGCTGTGTGAGAGCCAGCCGCCGCGATGCCCATTGTGCCCGGGGGCGTCGTGAAGCGGCGAGCCGCAGCCCGCAGAATACCGAGCAGTCGCGTGAAATGCTCATGCCCTAGCAGCGCTTTGGGGCGCGGAATGTCAAAGTAGTGAATCCGATAGATTGCGATGACCGACCGCAACGATTCTAAGACAGATTCATCAGCAGTGAGCCGAAAGCGCAGGAAGCCCGCTCTCGTTTGGCGAATCTGGCTGGGCGCGACCGGGGTCAACTGGCGCAGTTCGTCGATGGCAAGGGCTTCCAAGCCAGGTATGACCTCTGCTTCGTAGTTGACATTTCGGGCGCTTGTCATAGTTATATTCTCGCCGCTTCATTTTCCGCCATCATTGGCCAGACGCATAAGGATGCTGAGCGATCTCTTGCCTCGCCTAGCCAGAGCAACCGCTTCATTTTATTTTAACCACAGAGGTCACAGAGGGCACAGAGATGTATGGGTTCGGACGACCACACGAAGCACTTGGTGGGTTGTTACATGGCAAGTATCACCGAGATTACATCGAAAATCTCTCGTGGAGTATGAAGTGGGCTTTCATTTTTGTTTTTCTCAGTGCTCTCAGTGGTCTCTGTGTTTGATATTCCCGTCGAATTTGCGCCATCGCACTGACTATCGCTTTGATGCGATTGCTCTGTCGCGTAGCGTCTGGCGCTAGAGCTAGATACGTATGTAGTGTAGAATACTTCGCTGTTGCCGCAAGCATCGCCGTGCCCACATAGGACGGGGTCAATCCGCCAATGAGACTATTGTTGCTGCTTCTTGTTTTCCAGATAACCATGTCCACACTGGCTCAGGAGACAGAATCGGCTGCCACGCCGGACTCCCTCGAAGCGAGCCTTGTCAGCTTAGACCTGGATAGCCCGTTTCTCCAGGACGATTTGGATTTGCTGGTTGGCAATGTGCAGCGGCCCAATGGCTTTGTCTGGCATGACGGCAGCCTCTATACCATTTGTAATGGCGACTGGACCATATACAAAATCGATGACCAGACCGGCGATACGATGACCTTCGTATTTGGCACGCGCGACGGCAATACACTCATCCTTGAAGACACCAACGCCGGCTTTGACATCTGGGTGCCCGATCCGGAAGTCGGGGCGCTCTGGAAGGTCGATCAGAGGCGCTCTGCCCCGGTCGCCATCAGCGCGGCTCTTGATGCGCCCTGGGGCATCGCGCGGCTGGACAGCGACCGGTTTCTGATTACCGATACCAAGATCAACGGAATTGTAGCGGTCAACGAAAATGGCGCGAAAGTTGAAGTGCACAGTGAGCTGCGCGCGCCGACCGGCATCGTGAAGCACGAGGGGCGGGTTTATTTTGCCAACGGCGGCAGCGCCAGGCGCGGCATCGAATATTTCTCAGTCGAAGCCAATGGCGGTTATTCCGAAGTCAAGCCATTGGTATCGGGATTGCAGAACACAACCAACCTGGTGATGGGCAGCGACGGCAAGCTCTATTTTGCTTATGCGCTGGGTACACGCGGCGTCATCGGCCGGATCGATCCGTCAATCTGCCTTGAAGCGGGCTGCAGCGGCAATGACGTGGAACTGGTCGTATTTTCGGATATTCCGGCGCCGCTGGCCATTACGCTTTCGGAAGACTTACGCTTGTTCCTGCACAGCCGCTTCCGCCCCGAAATCTACTGGCTGCAACTGCCCGTGGCAGCGACCTAGCTGTATAGTCCCGCCTCAAGTCGATTGGGTTGCCTTGTTGATCAAAAACGCCTGGTACAGGTCAGCCTCGGCTTGCGGCAGCCGCAGGCTCAACTCCCAGCCAGCTTCACTTGCGCGCTCGGTCTCAATATATTGCTTGTCGTTTAGATCGGAATAAACGCTGCCAGCCTGATAGGGAATCACGACATCGAGCCGCGTCCGCTGGCGCGCTATGGCGTCCTTTATCGCGCTGAGCAGGTCTTCTAATCCTTGGCCCTGACGAGCTGAGATCGAAAATGTCTCAAGATAGTTGTCGATATGCCCAACTACGGGCAATGCGCCGTGAAGGTTATCGATTTTGTTCAGCGCCAGCAGTCGCGGTATATGGGCCGCGTCAATTTCGGCCAGCGTATCCTCGACAGCTTCAATCTGCTGCGCGGCGTTCTTGTGGCTGATGTCGGCAACATGCAGAATCAGGTCGGTCTCAATGACTTCCTCTAAGGTAGCGCGGAAGGCGGCGATCAAGGTGGTCGGCAGTTTCTGGATGAAGCCAACGGTGTCGCTGAGCAAGATCTCGCGTCCATCGGGCAACGCAACACGGCGCGTCGTGGGGTCAAGCGTGGCGAAAAGTTTGTCGGCAGCGTAAACATCGGACCCGGCCAGCGCATTGATCAGCGTTGATTTGCCGGCGTTGGTGTAACCCACCAGCGCCACCAGCGGCAAGCCAGAGCGCCGCCGTCTGTCGCGATGCAGGCTGCGGTGCGCCCGGACTTGTTCCAGGTCGCCTTTCAGCTTGGTGATCTTGCGCGCAATTTCCCGCCGGTCTACCTCAAGCTGCGTTTCGCCGGGACCGCGCAAGCCGACGCCGCCGGAACCACCGCGCGCCCCACCGCCGCCGGCTTGCCGAGCCAGGTGAGTCCACTGCCGCGTTAATCTGGGCAAACGGTATTCATATTGCGCCAACTCGACTTGCAGCGCGCCTTCGCTCGTGCGGGCGTGTTGGGCGAAGATGTCCAGGATCAGCGCCGAGCGGTCAAGCAGCCGCACGTCTTCGGCCAGTCCCTTCTCGATTTCGCGCTGATGACGAGGCGAAAGCTCGTCGTCAAAGATCAAGACATTGGCATCCAGCATAGTGGCTTGCTCGGTGATTTCCGCCAGTTTACCGGAGCCGATCATGGTCTTCGGGTTGATTTGCCGCAGGAGTTGACTGCTGCGCCCAACAACGTCGATGCCAGCTGTTTTCGCCAGCAGCTCCAGCTCGTTTAGCGAGTCGTCAAGGGAAAGCAGGGCGCGTTCCTGGCGCAGCGCGACGCCAACCAGGAAGGCTCTGTCCACAGGGTCTGCTTGCGCGAATTGTTTTCGTGACATCAGTTCTGGCCGAGAGGTTGCATTGTTCGACAGGTGGGCAGCGTATCATCAAGTTCCCGCAGCGACCGTAGCATAGAAGATTCCGCGCGTTCGGCATAGGCGCGCTTCCGTTCCGCCTTGTTCTTGATCTTCACCGGCAGGGGCGGCAGGATGCCCAGATTGGCTTTCATCGGCTGGAAGCGCTTGGGCGCCGTTGCGGTTACATAATGGCAAAGCGCGCCCAGCATGGTGTCGGCTGGCGGAATCCAGGCCGTCATGCCGCGCAGCTGCCGCGACAGGTTCAGCGCCGCCAGCAAGCCCGTGGCGATATTGCCCACATAACCTTCGACTCCCGTAATCTGGCCCGCGAAATAGAGCAAGTCTTCGCCGCGAAAGCGCATGGTTGGGCGCAGCAGGGCGGGCGCATTCAGGAATGTATTGCGATGCATCTGCCCCATACGCAGGAATTCGGCCGCCTCCAAACCCGGTATCATGCGCAGAATCTGCCGCTGCTGCTTCCAGCGTATATTGGTCTGGAAACCAACGATGTTATACAGCTCCCCGGCGACATCATCCTGCCGCAGTTGGACAACGGCATGCGGACGCCGGCCCGAATGCGGATCCGTCAAACCCACCGGCCGCATGGGACCAAAAGCCAGCGTGTCTTGGCCGCGCCGCGCCAACTGCTCAATAGGCACGCAGCCTTCAAAAAAGGTCGAGTCCTCGCGCTCGAAGTCGCGCAGCTCAATCGTCTCAGCGGCTGCCAGCGCTGTGACAAAGCGCTCGTATTCCAGCTTATTCATGGGGCAATTTATATAGTCGCCCGCCGTATCCTCGCCGCGGCCATAGCGGTTGGCTTGAAAGGCGCGGCTCATGTCAATGCTGGCGGCCTGAACAATGGGTGAGATCGCATCGTAAAAGTACAGGTAATCTTCGCCGGTTAGTTGGCCGATCGCCCGCGATAGGGCAGGGGAGGTTAATGGTCCGCTGGCCACGATCGTCGGCTGCTGCAATTCCAGCGCGGTGACTTCTTCGCGCCTGATCTCGATGCCAGGATGCGCGCCAAGCCTCTCCGTCACGCTCTCAGCGAATCGTTCCCGGTCGACCGCCAAGGCGCCGCCGGCCGGCACCGCCGCGTCTTGGGCGCAGCGCATCAGCTGCGAACCCAACATACGCATTTCATTTTGCAGGATGCCGGTGGCGCGGTCCGGCAATTTCGAGCCGAGTGAATTGCTGCAAACCAATTCCGCCAGGCGATCGCCGACATGCGCGCCGGTCGTCTTGGCCGGGCGCATTTCAAACAGACGAACCTGATGGCCGCGCTCGGCCAGCTGCCAAGCCGCTTCGCTGCCGGCCAAGCCGCCGCCAATCACCGTCACCGCTTGTGACATCGTGTCTCCCTGCTGCTATAGTTTGCGCAGAATCATGGCTGCGTTCTGCCCGCCTAAGCCAAAACTGTTGGACATGATTGTTGTGATCCCGGGCGCGTCGCGGGCGGTATTGGGAACGTAGTCCAGGTCGCAGGCGGGATCGGGCCGGTTGTAGTTGACTGTCGGATGCAGCACCCCCAGCTGCAAGGTCATCAGGCATGCCGCCAGCTCCAAGGAACCGCAGCCGGCCATGGCGTGGCCGATCATACTCTTGGTAGAGGTCACCGGTATACCATAGGCGGATTCGCCGAATACCGCTTTGATGGCTGCGGACTCAATAGCGTCGTTGGCTTGCGTTGACGAACCATGCGCATTGATGTACTCGATTTCGTCCGGGTTGACCTGGGCGTCGTCCAGGGTCCACTGCATGGCCCGCTTGGCGCCCCCGCCTTCGGGATCAGGCGCTGCCACGTGGTAGGCGTCCGAGGACGCGGCATAGCCCAGGATCTCGGCATAAATCGGCGCGTCTCGTTCCAGAGCCTGTTCGAGGGCTTCTACGACGAAGATGCCGCCGCCTTCGCCCAGCACAAAGCCGGAGCGGTCAGCGTCAAAGGGCCGGCTGGCCTCCTGCGGCGCGTCATTGAAATCCCGCGTGAGCGCGCGCGTGGCGCTGAAACCGGCCAAGATATAGTCGAACATCACGGCGTCAATCGCGCCGGCGATTGCCAGGTCGCACTTGCCCAGCTGAATCAAGTCCGCCGCTTCGCCCAGTGCCTGAATCCCGGTCGCGCAGGCTACAGACGGCGTAATCAAGGGACCCACAGCGGCCAACATTTTGCTGACGTAATGCGCGGGCATATTGGGCAGCGCATTCACAATGCTCAGCGGATTGGCGCGCTTATGCCCCGAATCGCGCCAGCTACGGATGCCAGCCTCGCCAATTTCGTAGCTGCCCAAGGTCGTGCCGATGATGGTGGCGACGCGGTCGCCAATCTCGCGCATTGCCTCGACGGTCAAGCCGGCATCTTCCACCGCCTGCATCGCGGCAACGATCGCGAATTGCGTCGCTCGTCCCATGCGGCGCGCCTGCTTGCGCGGTATGTAATTGGAAGAATCGAAGCCGCGCACCTCTCCGCCGATCCTCACGTCTAAGTGTTCTGTCTCGATATTCTGCAGTTTGCGAATGCCGGATTCGCCCGCCTGTATCGCCGCCCAAAAGTCGGATTTGGCGCCCAAGGGGGAAACGACGCCGAAACCCGTAATCACGACGCGCTTGCGACCCTGACGCCTTAATTCCATTGTTTTGCGCTCCGGATCACTGCGATTCCTGCGCGATGCCGCTGCGGATAGCGCCGATGACATTCTCCTTTACGGCGGTGCGCGCCTGTTTGATGGCGTTCTTGATGCCGATGGCCGAGTTCTGCCCATGCCCAATTATGACAACACCGTTGACGCCTAAAAGAGGCGCGCCACCGATCTCCGATGTATCTATTTGACGGCGGATGCGATTAAAAGCGGGCTTCGCCAAAGCGCCGCCGACCATGGAGATGGCGTCATTGCGGAACTCCTGGCGAATCAGCGTTGCCACATAATGCGCCGTCGCCTCAAACATTTTGAGCACGATATTGCCAACGAAGCCGTCCATTACGATAACATCAGCCACCGACGTCATCAGCTGCACGGGCTCAACATTGCCGACGAAATTCATCTTGCTGCGGCGCAGCATATCCGCCGCCTCGCGGATCATGAGGTTGCCCTTGGTTTCCTCGGCGCCATTGGAGAGCAGCGCAATCCGCGGCGTGGGGCAATTGAGCACCAGCTGGGCGTAAATGCTGCCCATCAAGGCGAATTGCTGGACCCACTCTGGCTTCACGTCAGTATTCGCGCCGACATCAAGAAAGATCATGCGATGATTATTCACTGGAAACAGCGCAGACAGGCCCGGGCGCTTGACGCCTGGGATTCGCCGCAGTGTTTTTAAGGTAGCAATCGCGTGAACGGCGCCGGTATTACCCATGGTCACAAAAGCATCAACTTCGCCCTTCTTGACCGCATCAAGCGCAACGTAAATGGAAGAGGTCGGCGCTAACTTTAAGACATCGGTGGGCTTGACATCCATCGCGATATCGACGGGCGCGTGCAGGATTTCGATATGCCCGGCGCTGACTTCGTGATTCTTCAGCTCGGCTTCAATCCGCGGCTGGTCGCCAACCAGGACGATGGTATCGCCAAATTCGTTGGCTGCTAATACGCCGCCGGCCACATCGCTCAAGGGGCGGCTGTCTGTTCCCATCGCATCAAGCGCAACCCGCATTGATTCTCGGCCTTCCACAGTAGGACGTACGCTACGAATCTCGCCGTATAATACGGCAGGAACGGCGCTCGCTCAAGACGGATTAACTTCGCCAGGCATTGACATTCTGTGCGCAGAACCTATACTTGTCAGCCGAGAGCCCTGATGGCGGAACTGGCAGACGCGCACGGTTGAGGGCCGTGTCCCTAACGGGGTGGAGGTTCGAGTCCTCTTCAGGGCATAATACAGAGCAATCGCATCAAAATATATTCACCATAGAGAACACAGAAGAAGAACCAGGTAAGTAATGCAAATTTTGCCAAAGCAACGATCTGTAGGGGCGACAGCCCGAAACCACGAGTCGCAGCGGAAGCGGGCGACCAGATTGGTCGCCCCTACATGGCGCGCTTCTTCGCATGACTTTCTTTGTTTTTCTGAGAACACAGAGGACACAGAGTATTAGGAATTCAGACGACTAATCTACTAAATCTGCGGCCTTGAATAGGCAACATTCACTAGCGAAACGTGAACCACAAATCACAGTTCAAATAAGACATAAACACCTATTTTTGTCTTTCTCTGTGCTCTCTGTGTCTCTGTGGTTAGATTAAAGTTCGTGTAAGGTTCGACTTTCTCAGATTTAATTTGATGCGAATGCTCAGACATAACACAGAAGCTCTCCGCCTTTGGTGAGCTTTTTTGTTGCGTGCTATTTTGTGCAGTTGTACACTGCCTAGTGGAAACGGATGAACCCGGTTGGCGGCGCCGCGCAGTCGTAAATTGTTGCGGCGCTTGGCCTACGCCAATTGACCTGACTCGTGGTCTGCTGCCCCTGAAGGACCCGTATGAGCGACTCAACGAATACAATTCTGCAGCGCGCCTATGAACTGATCGAAAATGACGAGCTGGAACAAGCGCAAGCGTTGCTGGCGCCGCTGCTGGAAACGGACGAAGAGAACCCGTCGCTGTGGTGGGTGTATTCACACGCCCTACGCGATCAGTCGATCGGACAGTTGGCGCTGGATCGCGTACTGGAGTTGGATCCGTCTTACCCCGGCGCCAAGGAGCTCAAAGACGATGTGCTGGAAATCCAAGCGCGTGATGCTGACTTGATTGCGCTGGACGCGGATGAGAGCGTCTCCGCCCAAGACGCGGCCGGCAGCGCGATCGACGACTGGGACGATTTGCAGCCATCAAACCTGGACAGCGACAAGTCCTCAAATGGCCGCCTAGGCGCGGTGCTGCTTGCGATCATTTTATTTGTGGTCGCCGCTGGAATCGCATTAGTGGCTGCCGGCGTAGTAGACATTTCCGAGATATTGGAGACAATCCTGCCGACGCCGGAGGCCGAGGTTGTCGTGGTCGCGGCGCCGACAGCTGGGCCAACTGCCTTAGCATCTGACTCAAGCGAGTCGACGCCCGAAATCAGCCCCGAAGCGCCGTCGCTGCCTAGCGAGTCGACGCCCGAAAACAGCCCCGAAGCGCCGTCGCTGCCTAGTGAAGAAGCTACCGAAGTGTCACCAGCAGAGCCGACCGAGGCGGCGACGGCAGCTCAAGAGACTGAAGTTGCCACGCAGGCCACAACTGCCGCAACTGCCGCAACTGCCGCAACTACGCAAGAGACCACAGTTGCCGCTGAAGTTAGTCCCACGCTTGACGAGTCGCCGAATACTATGTCGGCATTCGTCGGCGCCGTAGCGGACAGCATCAGCGACTTTGAACTCGACCAGAGCGCCAGCGCAATGCGCAGCACATCGCTGGGGCAGACGATTGTCATCCAGGTCTGTGCTGTGCCCGGCATCGAATTTAATGCCAGGCTCAGTCTAGTCATCAACGCGATGGTCGACCTGGCTGATATGATTCCCGCAGATACCGAGGCGGTTGCCGCCGGCTTGCTGAATTGCGACGATGACAGTGCCCGCTTGCGCATAATTGGCGTCTCCGTTGAAGCCATTCAACAGTATTTGGACGAGGCCATCGACAGCAAAGAATTCCAGCGAGCCTGGCAGCCCCTGTCTTGATTCTTGGGCTTGGCGCTTGTATGCTCAATCCAGCCGGAAGCCGAGAAGTGGGACCGGCTGAATCGCAGAGTAGCGGAAGCCCTATGAGCAGCAGAAAAGTCATCGCCAAGAATCGCAAGGCGAACCGAGATTATCACATCAACGACCGCTATGACGCTGGTCTGGTGCTGCTTGGCTCGGAGATCAAATCCATCCGCAATCACAATGTCAGCATAGGCGACGGCTACGTCCAGGAGCGAGAGCAGGAATTGTGGCTGCTCAATACGCATATCGCCCCCTACAAGGAAGCCAGCAACTTTGGTCACAGCGATCCGCGCCGCCCGCGCAAGCTGCTGCTGCACCGGCGCGAAATCAATCGCATCATCACGAAACTGCGCGAAAACGGCATGACTGCCATCCCGCTGCAGATCTATCTCGAACGCGGCCGCGCCAAAGTGGAAATCGGCATCGCCCGCGGCAAACGCCAATATGACAAGCGCGCGGATTTGGCCAAACGCGATGCCAACCGACAGATCGAGCGCGCCTTAAAAGAGCGCTAGAGCGCGCTGTTTTATCGTTGTAGCGCCCGCAGCGCAGTGCTAATATTCTCGCGTTTAATCAATTCCGGTACAATCAGGGAGTCAAGATGGCTGAGCTGACCAATAGCAAACCCCGTGTGCTTTCCGGCATTCAGCCCTCGGGCAACCTCACGATCGGCAATTATCTGGGCGCGCTCAAACAATGGGTGGAAGTCCAAAGCGACTATGATTGCTTCTACTGCGTGGTGGATTTACACGCCATAACCGCCGAGCAAGACCCACAGGAACTACGCCGCAAAACGCGCGAGAGCGCCGCCATTTACATCGCGGCCGGCATTGACCCGGAAGTCTCAACGGTATTTGTACAGTCGCATGTGCCGGCCCATTCCGAGCTGGCCTGGATGCTGACTTGTATGACGCCGCTGGGCTGGCTGAACCGGATGACGCAATTCAAGGACAAGTCGTCCAAGCAGGCGCAAGAGTCGATCGGAGCCGGCTTGCTGAATTATCCCAGCTTGATGGCGGCCGATATTTTGCTGTATCACGCGGAATTGGTACCCGTCGGCGATGACCAGCGTCAACACCTGGAATTCACGCGCGATCTGGCTCAGCGCTTTAACCACCTCTATGGCGAGACCTTTACTTTGCCCTCGGTGATGACGCCCAAAGCCGGCGCCCGTGTGATGGGCTTGGACAATCCCAGGGCGAAAATGTCCAAGAGCGAAGATTCGGAGAATCACGCGGTCTACCTGCTTGACGACCTCTCGCGGGCGCGCAAGAAGATCATGCGAGCGGTCACCGACTCGTATCGCGAGATCCGCTTTAGCGACGAACACGAGCGCGCCGGAGTGAATAACTTGCTGACGATATATCAGGCTGTCACTGGTGAGACGCGCCAGGAGATCGAAGCGCATTTCGCCGGCAAGGGCTATGGCGATCTAAAGCGCGATGTGGCGGATTGCGTGCTTGCTACGCTTGAACCGCTGCAAGCGCGCTACAACGAATTGATGGACGAGGCCGGTTATCTGGACTCTGTGCTGAAAGTTGGCCGCGAGAAAGCCGCTGAAATCGCCGAGGAAACGCTCAAACTAGCGCAAGATCGCATCGGATTCCTGGCGCCGTCTTGACCAGTCAGGCATGATTGATTAGAATAACGGTCAAGCCCCATTCGTCTAGCGGCCTAGGACGTGGCCCTCTCAAGGCCAAAACAGGAGTTCGAGTCTCCTATGGGGCACACTTCTTTTTGACATCCTTTCTCCGTGCAATCGCATTCAGCAATAAATACTGGAGCAACTATGGCTATTGATTATGATGTTATCATGCAAGAAAACATTAAGAGATACGGTACCGATATTGACAAGTTTGGACCCGTATTGCTTGAGAATCTCTACAGCGACTCGACCCACTTCATTTTTGAGTTGCTTCAGAATGCTGAAGATGCTGAGGCGACCAGAGTTCAATTCAGACTGTACCAAAAGCGACTTGAATTTGAACATGACGGGCGTCCGTTCAATGAAGACGATGTTCGAGGCATTTGTAGACTCGCGGCAAGTCCTAAGCGAAACGATATCAATAAGATTGGCAAGTTTGGTATTGGCTTCAAGTCAGTATACGCCCACACGTCTTCGCCAGAGATCCACTCCGCTGACGCACATTTCGCTATCGACAACTACGTACAACCGCGTATTTCAAATGCTTGCCCTTCCGATCTAGGCACTCTTTTTGTGTTTCCTTTCGATCGCTCTGAGAAATCGTGGGAAGAATCGCATAGGCTCATCAACGAAAAACTACAAGATTTAGGGCCACGAACTTTGCTATTCCTGAGAAACATTGAAACGATCTTGTTCACTGTCGAAAATGGCGACGATGGCTGTTATGAGCGACATGCGGACGAAGAATTGGAGACGGGCTTTGCGAAGATAATCACGTTAACCGACAAACAATTCGCTCGCGAATCTACTGAGAAGTGGCTGGTATTTGAAAGGAATGTGGTAAATCTTTTACATGAAGATGATTTGGCTGATGAAGGGCTTCAGATTGCGGAAGATACCACTCTTGCAGTCCAAATAGCGTTTCTGGTATCGGACACTGAGTCTGACGGCATACCCGAAATAGACATGCTTCAACAGTCAAGTCTTAGCGTATTTTTCCCCACGGAAAGGGAAACAAATCTTGGCTTTCTTATGCAAGGTCCGTTCAAGACGAATTCTGCTCGCGACGATATCCGGAAAGACGTTCCGTTCAATTGTGCGCTAGCTAATGAAACCGGCGAGCTTGTCGTTGAGGCATTGCGCTGGTTGCGAGATAGGAATTGGTTAAACGTCAACGTTTTGAATACGATGCCGTTAGAATACGGCAAGTTCCATGATATCGAGTCATATAGCTACGTGGTAAGCCTGTTCACACCAATCTATGATCGAGTCTTGACAGCAATGAAAGAGGAGGCGCTCATACCGGCTTTCGACGGCCGTTACATTTCAGGAAACGAGGCAATCTTGGAGGGAAGCGAGGCACTGCGCAATCTTCTGAATATTGAGCAATTGCAGCAGATTTTCGACACAGATGAAGAAATGCACTGGGTGATGTTAAGACCTAACCAAAAACTGCGGCGATATTTCCTTGATGAGGTCGGAATTGAGGAGTTTGATCAAGAAAAATTCGTCAGAAGTATAGATAGTGGTTTCTTGTCCCGGCAGCCCGACGAATGGATACGTAGGTTTTACGAGTTTGCGTCAGCATTTGGAGTGAATACCGAGAACATGAGGATTCTGAAGGTTAAACCGATAATTCGGCAGGAAGATAACAATCATATTGCCCCATTTAGAAATCGATGGGCTGAAAAGCCCATAGCATATTTGCCTACACACCGCGAAAGTCACTTTCGGACAGTCAAGCGTGAGGTCTGCAACAGCGACAAATCACGCGCATTCCTTAAGAAACTCGGACTTAAGAAACCAGACGATGTGGACGAAGTCCTGACATATATTCTTCCTAAGTATAAAGGTGGGCAGGAAATTGACGATTCTGAACACCAGGTAGACATTGCACTGATAGTGCAAGCATTGCGAGAGGAGGATTCTCTCGATAGAAAGCGCGAGCTTGAAAGCGCATTGAAAGAAACACCATTTCTGATGGCCGAAAACGATTCGGGCATACTCGAATTTCGCAAGCCTGGTGACATACCAGGTAATATAATTTATTTCCCCAATCAGATATTGAAAGTGTATTTTGAAGGGAATCCTGATGGTTGGTTTATCTCGTCAGTATATGAGCAGTATTTCGATGACTTAAAGCAGTTGGGTCTTCTAACGGAGTTGGCAAAGCAACGAGAACCGAAAGACTCTCGTTACATTACGCTGTATACACCTTACAAAGGAAGCTTATCGTTTCCACACAAGCGCGGGTTGGATGGTTTCGATCCGGGTTTCACGATCGACGGCCTTGAATTTGCGTTGAGCAATCCGAATTGTGAACGTTCATGCTACATTTGGAATAGGCTGCTAATTCCTCACAAGCATGGTATCGTAGGCGTAATCGAATCATGCCCGGTGCAGAATTTCCCAAGTGCTAGAACCACTGTAGAAACAAATATGTTGTCGAACGTAGGCCATCTCGTGCGGTCATCTGACTGGCTGCCGGATGGCGACGGCAACTTCGTTAAGCCATCTGAGCTTTCGATAGATAAATTGCCTAAGGAGTATCGTCGGGACAATGAATTAGCTTTTGCGCTTGGCATGCGGGCTAGCGAGACGAGCATTCAAGACTTGCTCGGCCGGGATGACATTGCAGACGATGTCAAACAAAGACTCGAACTTTCATCCGAGTTTTCGGTTGAAGACCTAGAGTTGATGAGAAAAAATCGTCACCTGCTAGATCAGTTACGCCGAAAAGACCAAGAATCCGCCGATCCCTTTGATCCCGGCAATATTCCGTCCGAGCTTGGAGATGAGTTTACTCCACAGGATAATCCCTCTCTTGGTCCTCCCAGCCCAACGGATCAAACTCCTCGAGTTATTCTTGGCAATGAGCTGATTAAAACCGAACTTGAACTCGGTCATGAACCGGACCTTGAGCCGCTGAGAATTGGGCGAAAAAGAAGAGCCAAGAATCCCGAGACTTGGAAATTTCTGCTTGATGAATATGGTGGACTTTGCCAAATTTGCGCTAGTACATTTGAGCAACGCAACGGCTCGCCGTACTTTGCAATAGCACATTTAATTCAGCGTTCCAAAGCCGAAGTATTGGATAACCCTAGAAACGCGCTTTGCCTTTGCGCTAATCATTGGGCGCAATTCAAATATGGTGAACTCAAGACCTTGGAGGAAGCCATTGTTGACCAGATCATCGATTCAGAAGAAGGTTGTCCTCACTACATCGAGGAGATCCTATGCGGAGAACGTCAGGAAATAACCTTTAGTTCTAACCACATATCAAAGCTCCGAGCACTCATAGAAGTGTCGCTACAGTTCTAGTCAGAAGGCCAACTCTATTTAACCTTATAGAAATTGATGTATAAAGAGTTATATTTACGAGCTCCTTTGACTCACTTGCGATTCACCGGTTTTTCACGAAGCCAAAGAGACGTCCGCCGGCGCCGGACAGGCCTTTCGTTATGAACCCGCCCTACCTGATTCCGTCCGAACCGGCGCGCAGCGAGATCATCATAAAGAGATCGCGCTTCGTGACGACAGTCAGCCTTGCCCAGACGGTGGACCAGGCTCGCGCTGTCATTGCGGCTTCCCGATCCGCGCAGCCCATGGCCAATCACCACGTCTACGGATTCCGCGTCGGCTTTGCCAAGACGGTCACGGAAGGCATGAGCGATGACGGCGAGCCTAGCGGAACCGCCGGTCGCCCGACCCTGGCCGTTCTGCGCGGCTCGGGCGTCGGCGATATTGTCTTGGTGACGGTGCGGTTTTTCGGCGGTATCAAGCTGGGAACCGGCGGCCTGGTGCGCGCCTATACGGAATCAGCCCAAGCGGCTTTGAGCCTGCTAAAGACGGAACTCAAGGTAGAAAGACGCCTAGTCGGGATTGAGATGCCCTACTCGTTCTACAAGACCGCCAAGCTGCTGATTAACGCGCATGACGGCAGCATTGAGGACGAGGTCTTCGAAGCGCAGGTCCTGGTGATCGCCAAGTTCGCGGCGCCTGATTTGGAGCGGTTCAGCGCCGAGGTGATGGAGCGCAGCGCCGGGCAAATCCGACCGCTGAGCCTGGACTGAAATCACTGTGCCATTTTCTGCGCGACCAGATGGCGCACCTGCCAAATGGCGCGATGCGACGGCGCAATAGTTTCCGCGCGAACGATAAAGGGCCGCGCATCCTCCAGTTGGTCATTGGCGATGAGATAATTGGCCATTTGCGCCAACAGGTAGACATCACTGGGAAACGCCTCAAGGCCGGCGTTGAGTTGGCTAATCGCCTGCTCTCGTTCGTTGTTGGCCCAAAGAATCCGCGCCAAGCCCAATTCAATTTGCGGCGCATCCCCCGCCAGCCGGCGCGCGTCGTTCAGCACTTCCTGCGCGCTCTCATTGTCCTTCCAGGACAGGTAACAGCGGGACAGCACGATGTAGAGATCGATCATGCCTGGCGCGATTTCGACAGCGTTTTCCAGCAAATCGACCTGCTCTTCGGTAGCTTGGCTGTTGCTGCCGAGCAGCAGTTTTATCTCCGCAAACGATGCTTCAAACCCGGGCAGCTTCGCGCTGAGCTCCAGCCGCTGCAATTCCGATTCCAGTGAAACATCGAGCTCTGCCAACTGCTCGCGGCAAGCCTGAATGGTTTCGCTGGCAAGCGAGTAATCTTCGTCCGCCAGAGCCAGTTGAGCCAGGAATACGTGGGCGTAGGGATTAGCATCCGTCGCTGCCTTGAGAATATCGTAGGCTAGATTGTGATCGGGCAAGTCAAGCAGCCGATCGATAATGTCGTCGGTAAATTCCCCGAAGGCATCATTCCGCGTCAGCCGCTCAAAGTGGCTCCACAACTCCGCGTCCTGCAATTCAATCATGTAGGTAAGCGCCAGCTGCAGCGCGCGCAGGTTGTCCGGCGCTAACTCGACATGCGACTTTAGCGCATGCATGATCTCAGCCGGAAGCTGCTCGTCTTCGGCGACCGTCTCAGGCTCCACGAAAAGCAGCGCTTCGACATCCCATTCGTGTGTCTCGGCGTTGATCAAAATCTGCGCGTATTGCCAATACAGCGCCGGATGCTCTGCGCCGCCCTCCAATGCGCGTTGGCATGTATCTATCGCGCTCGCAATCTGCCCAGCCTCTAGCTGAATCTCTATCGCGCGGATCCAAACGCCCGCCTCGGCTTGCGGCGCCAGGTACTGGTTCACCAGGTCGATCGCGCCGTCGCTGAAGCCAAGACCAGCCAATCCGGCCGCCGCCGCCGCCGCTCCGCCAGCCATCCGCGCTTCAGCAGCAAAGGCCTCAGGAACTTCCGGCACCAGCGCTTCGCCGTATTCCGCCAACCCCGCTTGCATGACCTGCGCCGTCATCATGCCCAGGCACCAAGCAGCGAATTCGCTTGCGTGGGTTTTGCCAAGGCTGGCGACATCGCGAAATTGCTCCAATCGGTCCGCCTCAAGCCATTCGACATCCCAGAAGCTCAAATAAACATCCAGATTCCAGTAGAAAACAGATTCCAGCAAGCTCTCCAATATTTGCGCATCCAGGTCCGCGCTCGCGTATGCGATGATCGCCTGTTCATAATTTGGGCCGGCCAAGGACGCCATCAGCTGCGCCGCTACACGAGGCAAATTTTGTACGGTTTCCGCCAGGGAATCATGCTGTATCTTGTACTGCTGCGGCTCACGCTCATCCAGGAGCCCGCTGTCCAACACCAGGTCGAGCTCGCAGCCGCTTGATCCGACCTCGAGCCGCCCGCTCAGAACCACATTGTCGGCCAGGCCGGTCAATTCCCAGTCTGCAATTTCAAACTGAAAATCAGAGTCGGAAATCTCGCTACTGTCATCGTTAGCGTCATCGTTAGCATCATCGTTAGCGTCATCGTTAGCGTCAATTCTAGCGAAACAACGATAGACCTTCGCGTCGCGGTACTGCTCCAATAGGTAAGCCAGGCAAGACGCCAGCCCCATGGCAATTTCGGGCGAGCGCTCGCTGATGACCGGATAGACGCTGATACGGAACTGTTCCTCGGATTCGATGGACTGGGCCAGGCCGGCCGCGCTGCCAAAGATCGACGACGGCGCGCCATCGCCCTGCTCTCGCTTTCCGATTGATTTCATCCGCTCTACAGCGTTAATCATTGACCGCTCCAATCAAAACACCCTGCCGCGTCGACAGGGTGCATTGTAAGTCTGAGACTGCGAATTGAACAGAATCGCTGTTAGCCAGCTACCTGAACCTGGCTGTAGTCGCCGCGGAAGGCTACATACCGATTCCGCAGCCACCCTTGCCCAAAGTCGCCTTCGACCAAGAACCACTTGCCATCAGCGGATTTGCCAAGCACCGGCATCCGCGAGCCGCCAGGCACATCAGTAATGATGCTATGTCCGATGCCTGGTCCCGTGCGAATGTTGAGGTAGGATGTATTGACCACCGCGCGCGGCGTTGGACCTGACAAGGGATCGGGCGGCGCCATAATCCGCGTAACACCGGAGAAATCGCCGCGTCCAACGGTATAGTTCGAGTTCACCCAGCCGGGTCCAGCCGAAGTATTGACCTGATACCATTTGCCATCCGCTGCGATGGCCATCACGGCCAACTCGGTGCCGCCCGGCACAGTGAGGATGATGCTATGGCCGATGCCGGGACCCGACCGGATATTCAGGTAGCCGGTGTTGACCACGAGATGCGCCACCCCGGAGGGAACAGCGGGTTGCGGCGGCGCGGTCGGCATATCCGCCGTCATATCGCCTAGCCGCGGTACATCGCTTAAATTGCCGCGTATAACTGTGTAACGCGAATTGATCCAAGCGCTGCCGGCTGAAGTCTCCACCTGATACCAGCGCCCGTCCTGATCAATGGTGGTAACCAAGAGCTCGGTGCCGCCGGGCAATACAGTGATGATACTATGGCCCGCGCCGGGGCCCGACCTGGCGTTGAGGTAGCTGGTATTCACGACCACGTGCGCCGCGCCTTCAGGAATAGCTGTGCCGCTGCCTAGATTTGATGGGGTTCCCTGCCATGGGACAGAAGACCAGTCGCCACGGTCAATGGTGTAGGAACCGCGCACCCATCCCGTGCCGGCCGGGCTGGTGACCTGGTACCATTTACGATCGAGCGACAACATCGTAACTGGCATCTCAGTGCCGCCTGGCACCGAGGTAAGGATGCCGTGGCCGGCGCCTGGGCCTGTGCGCACATTCAGCCGGGAGGTATTGACGACTACGTGAGCGTCCGAAGCCTGGGCAAGAGCCGCCATTGGCGTCAGCGGCAAGAGGGAAAGCAAAGAAATTAACAGCAATATGTGAAACTTCGTTATCCTGAGCATTAGTTCCTCCAGGATGGTCTTGTGTACCCTGCATTCGAGTGATTATCGCCTGTCAGTATAGTGCTCGCTTGATTTACGGGCAAACGAAATGCTGTCGAGTTTGCAACAGCCTTCAGTTAGTGCCCGCAGTGTTGTATGCCTTGTCGCTGATTATGCGCGCAAGATACGGCTAGAGCCCCAGGGCAATCGCAGCAAAATCATTAAATTTGGTAATAGGGATGAATTAGCCGGAATTTAACCCCACTCCGACGAGTCAGGGAGGGGAGCTAAATTCTGCGAATATTATAGTTATTTTGATACTTTCTGCAGGTATTGACCCGCTATTTCAATCGAAAACATCTACGCTACGGTTGGTTTTCTGTGTTCATTTTAATACCAATCAAGACTTACATTGCCTCCTTTTTCTACCAGAACTAGAACTAAATCTCTGTGCTGGCGGTCAGTGTCTACGCGACCCTCTGTGTTCTTTGTGGTTAAAATATTCTGATGCGATTGCCCTGGCTAGAGACCAGGAGAAATTGACACAATGCGCTGACTGTGCTAAGATTGCGGCAGGTCGTGAAATACGAAGGGACAGATGATGGTACTAGCTGAACAGCAGCCAGTTGAAGTAATGACCGATGAATCGATATTAAACGTCACTCCGGCGGCGGTTTCGATAATCCGCAATCTGCTTGCGGAACGCAATATCCCCAGCCATGCGTTACGTGTCTTTGTAACGGGCGGCGGTTGCTCTGGCCTGCAGTACGGCATGGCTTTCCAAGAGACGCCAGACGCCGGAGACACTGTGGTCAACAGCGCTGGCGTGCGCCTGCTAGTCGATCCCAACAGCTTGATGTATCTGCGCGGGGCGCGTATCGACTACGTCGACAGTTTGATCGGCGGCGGCTTCCAGATTGACAACCCCAATGCCGCCTCCAGCTGCGGCTGCGGCCACTCGTTTAAGTCGGGCGATGAGCAAGCAGCGGACGACGCCCAAGGCTGCGGTACCTGCGGCAGCTATTAGGCGCTTCATAGACGAGCTAGCGCTTAGCGTCTCAAGGCGCTGATTAGCAAACCTAGCATCCCAATTCCACCCAAAACCGCGATCGGCAGGATCGGCGGTATTTGCGGCAGCGGGTTCTGGATGCCAGCCACAAATTGGATTTGGCCAGCTGGCGACGCGGGCGTGGGCGCGGGCCGTGTGAAGGTCGGCAGTACGGTAACCACCGCTAGCTCAACCGACTGGGCCGAATCAGCCTGAACGGTAGATATCGCGATTGTACGCTCTGTTTCACTATCTCCGCCGCCCGCCAGCAGGATATCCGCTTGCCCCGGACGCTCAATATCAGCGGCGTCTTCAATTATCACAATCAGCGACCTGTCCCCGATGATTTCAACCAGGTCGCCATAAACCCAGCCCCGTCCATTGGGCGAAGCGTCATATTGGAACTCATACCAGCGAAAGTAATTGCGCAGGACCTGATATTCCGTCGCATCGGCAATAGTGCCTAGGATGTCGCCCTCCAGGCTTGGCAATGCCCTAACATTTATGTTCCCGGCGGTGGAACGGGCGCGCAATCGTACAGCCGGCGGCGGGGTTGGGCTGCGAGTAGCGGTGCTGGTCGCTGGCGGCGGCTCTTGGCCCTCAGGCGTGGGCGTAAAGATTACGGCCGCGACGGGGGTGGCGCTGGCCCGCGCTTGCGTCCAAACAGGCGCGGCTTGGCACCATAGACATATCAGCCCGATTACCAGCAAGAGCAAACGAAACAAAACGCGACCTCAATGAAAAACGCCGGATGTGACATTACCATGATATTTCATTGACTGCGGTGTTTCTACCCTGCTCGGCGACCGCGCTGCGATTGTCCAGCTGATGAACCATAAAGCCCTGGTAAAGTTGGCTGTCCAAGCCGACGACTTTCCAGTCGCTCATTACAAAGGGCGGCACAGTAAGGCCGGGCGGACAGCGATTGCAATCCGCCGGCAGCCACTCGCCATTGTAGCGCCGCGCTATGTGCAAATGGGTGGCGTTGGTCACGCCGCCTAGACATGAGGCGTAACCCAGGATGTTGCCCGCTTCTACCAGCTGGCCCTCGCGCAGCATGTCGCTGTGATCGACATGCAGATATAGAATAGTCCAGCCGGTCGCTTCGTCCGCATCTTCATCCAGATCTAGGACCACGACGCCTTCGTCCAGCCGAGCGATCGTGCCGCGCGCCACTGCTGTCGCCGGGTAAACCGATGTGTAACATAACCCGCCCTGCCCCGCTTGACGCGGTGGCGTGAAGTCGACGGCCGCCCAGGCGCTGCCGTTGCCCCAGCCACCGTGGAATCCGCCGGTAAATCGCCACAGGTCTCCTGGCGGAAATGGCAGGGTCAAGAGCGGTTGTTTTAAGTCAGCCGGAACGATTTCATGCGCCAGTTGCTCAGGATCGCCAAAGAGTGCTAAGTAAGTCTGGTAAATGCCAGCTTCACCGCTCGCTTGCCGCCAATCTTCCACGCTCGGCAGGCGCGCCAGCACATGCTGTACCGCCACCGTACCCGCATTAAGAGTCGGTTCATAATAGAGGCGGCTGCCATCGACAAGCTCTAGTATCACCTCGCCGCGATATTTCCAACCGTAATATCCCTGATTGAGCTGATCAGCCAGCCAACTGAGCTGATTGTACAGCCCCGCCCTCTGCACCCGGTTGTAGGCTTCCGCCAGTCTTAAAGGAAACAGCCTCGTTTCCTCATCGATAGCGCTTTGGGTCAGCATTCCTGTCGCGTATTCGAGAAAAGCGATAAGCACGCGGGGATCAACACTATACTCCAGCGAAACGCGCTCTACGATTTCGGCAGCGCTGAAACCGCCAGACTCGGTAGTGCCGTCGAAGCGCGTCTTGGTCAGATGCACCGTCATCTCTGTGAGGGCGCCTTCGTGAGAGTTGATAAATCGCTCAACATCAAAGTCACCCGCCGTTATCGAACGCACAAGCAATGAATCGGGCAAGACGCGCAAAGCCGGCGTGTAATCCACCGGCGGCGCCGGCAAGGTGATTATCTGACCAACGTGCAGCAAATTAGGATTGGACAGATTGTTAGCCTGCATCAGCGAAGCCATAGACAGGCCATATCGTTCAGCGATGCGCGACAAGGTGTCCCCGGCTACCACCCGGTGCGACGAAATCAGCGCCGTCGCGACGGGTTCAGGACCGGTGGCCAGCTTGTTAGCCGGCTCGTTGACAGTGGCGGCGGCGATTGTCGGCTGCGCGGGGACGTTCTCAGTTGGCGCCGGCGCAGCTCCGTCGTCCTCATTGCCCGCCGAGTCGCTTGCGCTATGATCCGCTTGGGGCTGGTCCCCGGCTGCCGCGTAGCCTGCTCGCGCCTCTGGTTGGCTCTCCGCTTGATGAGGAATTGTGCAGCTGCAGAGTGCGACGCCGACTACGCAGGCTGCGGCAAGCGCGCGAGACAATCGACATATCAAGCTGAGATTTATGCGAAGTTTAAGAAACATGACTTGGGCGTTCCCACGAACAACTGTATACTGACTCAGTATTCGCATTCGCGACATCTTATATGGGAGTTAATCATGGCGACTGCTGATGAAGTAAAGAGCACCTTTCCAGAGATGGTGGAGCGCTTCATTCCCGAGAAGGCGGATGGCGTTAATGCTACCATTGCTATTGATTTGAGCGGCGAAAATGGCGGGAGCTTCTGGATAAGAGTGGCGGATGGCAGCGCGGAATCGGGCGCAGGCGCGCAGAGTGACGCCACCATGACAGTCAAAGCGACGGCGGATGATTGGCACGCAGTGGCCACCGGGCAAATGAACGCGATGCAGGCTTTTATGACTGGCAAGCTGAAGATCATGGGCGATATGGGATTGGCAATGAAGATGCAGACCATGTTCGCGCAGTAGCGCCTTTGTCGTGGATCTTAATTGTCTTCAAATTCTAGCCCCAAGGCGGCGAAAGTCCGGTTGAATCCTGCTGTGTCCAAAGCCTCGTCGATGACGGCGGCGGCTTCTTCATCCTCGATCATCTCCTCAAGGCTTGTCAGAATCTCGAAGGCATGGTTGCCGCCGATTTCGCCAAGCGCCCAAATGGCGGCAAGCTGAATCTCGCGGTCTTCGCTGGTTACCAATAGCCCTATCCGCCGTACGCTTTCGTCCAACTGTATCTGCCCGCAGGCAGTTACCGCTTCAAAGACCACCTCGCTATCGGCGCTGTCCAATTCCTCCAGCAAGATCTCACGCCAGACTTTGCTGCAAGTTCGTCCCATAGCGAAGATAGCGCTGATCTTGAGGTCATGGTTGCCATCGGCGTAGGCTGCGCGAATCAGGCGCTCGACTTCGGGGTGGCTCGAATTGCTTAATGCTTCCAAGGCTCGCCGCCGGGCTTCAAGCGACTGGCTGCGATCGGCGTGGATCCGCAACGCGAGGCTTTGCGCTTCCTTAGCGGCTTCAGCCGGGATATCGCCATATTCCCCAAGCAGAATGAACCGACCCAACTCCTTTAGCGCAGCCGCGCGTACTAGCGAGTCCGGGTCATCGACCGCAAGCGACATCAAGCGCCGCAGGGTCTCAACGGTCTCGTCAGTCCAGAGCAGCTCGATAGCGGCCGTTCTCACCAAGCTGTCCTCGTCGTGCAAAGCGCGCAATGCGATCTCGCGGTAATTCATTTCAAACATGGCCTCGCTCGCATCGATAAGCGCGCGCAAGACGCGGCGCCTGGAAAGGGGCGCCAGTTGCCGCCATGCTGCTTCCAGATCCTGCCGTTCAGAAGCGGACAAGTCGCTCAAGCCGTATACCACGGTCGCCGAGACCGCTCGCTTTGGCGCTGAGTCAAGCTCGCGCAAAGCCGCAAGGACATCGTCGATAGCGGGCTTCTCTAAGCGCTGCTGGTCCCAGGCAGTCAGTTGCGCGTCAGCATCGGTCATGAGATGCTCGGCGGATTGATAACATCATAAACCATGACCAGGCTGCCCAGGATAAGCAGCAATACGATACCGACCAGGTGTATACGCGCCTCGATCTTGGGGTCGACTGGCCTGCCGCGCAGCATCTCGATTAAGACGAAGACAATGCGGCCGCCATCCAGGGCCGGAATCGGCAGCAAATTGCTGATACCCAGAAATATGCTTATCAGCGCGACAAAATGCAGCATCAAGCTGGGGCCTTCTTGCAAACTGCGCTGCAGGAACTCGCCGCCAATTTTGCTGATGCCGATAATGCTGATTGGCCGCGCGTCCTCGCCGCTGAGCGAGCCATCGAGTAGGCGACCGGGAATCGAAGCAATTACGCGGAAAGTCTCGCTGGTCGTGCGCAAGCCGTAGGAGATCGCCTGCGGCAGGCTTTGCGGCACGGATTCGTTTATGTAGCCGGCATTGGCAAAACGCGTACCCTCTCCTAAGCCAAACTGCGCGCGTATGGCGATGCCAAGCCTGCCCTCGCCTTCCGGTGGATCCGCGTGCGGCGTTACCACTAGCCGAATGATTTCAGCGCTGCCATCGTCATTCTCGCGGTAGATTGTCAGGGGCAGCGGCCGGCCCTGCCATTCGCGCGTGGCTTCCTTAAGCGTAAGCGCTGGATCGCCAGCTGAAGGTATCGAGATCTGATTGATCTGTGTCACCAAGTCACCGGGCAGGATCCCGGCTGCCGCGGCCGGCGACCCTTCAAGGACGCCTAGCACTTGCACCGCGCCGGCGCGCTGCGCAAAATCTGCTTTGACAGTCACGTCGTATGATTCGTTTGTCTCTTGGCGCAACAGCGAGAACGCGATCTGCTCGCCAGAATAGGCAGCCAGAATGTCGTGGAAGGCGCTGAAGTCGGTAAAGCGTTCGCCATCAATTCTTTCGATGGCATCGCCCACCCGGGCGCCTGTACCCTCGAACAGCGACCCATCCGGAATGGCTGCGATTTGGCTGAGCCCGCCCACCGACATTGACAATCCGAATAAAGCGGCGACGATAAACAAGAGCACCGCCGTTGCGAAATTCGCCAGCGCGCCAGCCGCCATGAAGAAGATGCGACCGACCGCAGGCGCTTCATTCACGGACATCATGTCCTGTTCGTTTACGCCACGCAGCCGCAACATCTCGCGTTCGTAGCCGATAGAAGCCGCATGCGCGCGCCGCTCTTCCAAGACGGCTCGGTCCCGCTTCAGTTTGTCTTCCGTTGTTGGGCCGATCATGTCCTCGCCCAACGGCCGGACGAAGCCGCCGATCGGCAGCAGGTTGATGGTGAATTCGGTCTCGCGCCAAGTGAACAGTCGTCCCACGCGCGGCGGGAAGCCGATGCCAAATTCCAGCACGTTTATTCCCACGAGCTTGGCGGCGAAAAAATGCCCTAACTCATGAATGATAATCGCCGGAAACAGGACGATCACAAATGCGGCGATGGCGAGCAGAATGTCGTTAGCAGCGGCGGCTGGCATCAGCATCTACGTTCTCTTTCTTTTGCCTTTATGATGTTCACATTATACGGGGCATTGTTCAAATTTTGCAAGAAGGCTCCATGCTAGACCCAGAGCAATCGCATCAAATTAATTTCAACACAGAGAGCGCAGAGGGTCGCGTAGACACTGACCGACAGCACAGAGTTTCGTATCTTTTCTTGGCGATTGTCACATCAATCTGGTAATTGTAGGGGCGATTGACGGTCAGTGTCGGCGGGCTGTGTCTACGCGCCCTACGCGACCCTGTGAATTGCCCACAGATTATGCGCGTTTTACGGGCGACATACTATGTCACCCCTACAATATGTTAGTTTGATGTAAATTTCGTCATTTATTGATTTTGATGCGATTGCCCTGCGTGCTACACCGCCATCGTTGGCAAGACGTAGGCACCGGGCCCTGCGCCCGAACGAATAATTTCGATGTTTGCCGACAGCTCGCGTAAATTGTCAGCGACCGCCGCCGCATCAGCTGCCTCACAGATGCAATGGACGTTGGGTCCCGCGTCCAACGTATAACACACGCGCAGTCCGCCCGCATCACGCCACCTGCGCACCGCCCGCATCACGCTTAACGAGAGCGGGTCCCAATAAAATAGCGGCGGTTTGCTGGTCATCATCACCGCGTGCATCAGATTGCTGTCTTCTTCGACGATGCTGGCGAAGGCTTCGAAGTCACGGCTAATGATCGCCGCTTTGACATCACTCAGCCGCTGACCAGCGCTGCCCGCACGCGCCGCTTGCAGGATGCTGGTATCGGCCTCCTTATGCCCCGCGCTCGAGCCAATATGTTTGTGCTGGCGGCTGACGACGGCGATTACATCCACCAGATCCCAATGGTCGGGATGAGCAAATGTTTCCGCGTAGGACATCTCATGCGCGTCACCCGCGTGCCACTCCACGAAACCCGCGGGTATCGAGCGGGCCGCCGAGCCGGAGCCCATCCGCGCCAGCGTTGACAGCTCGCGTTCGCTCAGTTCCGCGCCCTGCGCCGCTATCGCTGCCATGGTGAGCGCGGCAAAAGCGGAGGCGGAAGAGGCGATGCCGGTTCCCATTGGGAAATTATTCGTTGACGTTACCCGCGCATACGACTGAATTGCGAGGCGGCTGCGGATGACGTCCAGGTGCGCGCTCACACGGTCCAGAGCGCTTGGTTCAGCCGCTGAACCGTTGATCTCCAGCGTGTCAGCAGCGAAAGCCTGATTCCACTCGACGGTCGTGGTCGTATGCAATTCGCTTAAATTCATGCTCAGGGACGAATTCGCCGGCAGCCTCAAGTTATGGTCGCGGTTGCCCCAGTACTTGATGAACGCAATATTGGAATGTGCGCGCGCTCTTGCTATATTGTTCACGCTTGGCTACACCTGTGTGACTGTCCATTGGGCGCGGCGGGAGCGTCGACAACCGCCAATCCCATTATCGCCAGCGCGCAGGTCTTGTCCAGCGCAAACAATTTGGAGACCGGCTTGCGTCTTATCACCGGCTTGTTGCTCTCAATGCGTCCGCGGCAATGGACAAAAAATGTCCTGTTTGTCTTCCCGGCCATTGTATTCGACGCCCGCCTCTTCAATTTTGACTCGCTCGGCCGCGTTATCGTTTGCAGCGCCCTGCTGATTCTGACAGCAAGCTCAGTTTACTTGTTCAACGATATTGTCGATCTTGCCGCGGACAAGCAGCATCCGGACAAGCAGCATCGCCCCATAGCCGCCGGCGTCGTGCCGGTACGCGTCGCCGCTAGCGCCGCCGTGTTATTAGCCGCGGTAACGCTGGTCATTTCATTCGCGTTTGACCGTGATCTAACCATTATCCTGGTTGCGTATATGCTGCTGCAAGTTGCCTATTCGCTGTACATAAAGCATATCGCGCTGCTTGATATCATGGCGGTATCCGCCGGATTTGTGCTGCGTATTCTGGCCGGCGGCGTCGTTATTGATGTCACGCTTTCGCCCTGGCTGACCACCTGCGCCGGATTGCTGGCGCTATTTCTGGTCATTGGCAAGCGGCGTCAGGAGCTGCTGATGCTAGGTGATGAAGCGCGCGCCGCCCGCGCAAGCTTCAAACACTACAACCTTCCGCTTCTTGATGAATTGCTGCGCATCGTAACCACCTGCGTTCTCATCTCCTACGTCATTTACACAATTGAATCCACGACAATGGTGCGTCACGGACAGAATCTTGGCCTGCTAACGGCGCCGATTGTGTTTTATGGCATCTTTCGCTACTTATACTTGATCCACGTCGCCGGCGAAGGCAGCGCGCCGGACGAAGTTCTCTTGACCGACCGCCCGCTGCAACTGACGCTTTTCATCGCTATGCTGGCTTATTTCGTCATCCTTTACGTGCTGTAACTTGCTATGGTAAGCACCAGCAGCGCACCCGCAAAGGCAATCCTGCTTGGGGAACACGCCGTCGTCTATGGGCAGCCGGCCATCGCCGCGCCCCTGTCGAATCTGCGGGCTTATGTCGATGCGCATTTTACCGCCTTGCCACTGCAAGTGAGCGTTTCACACGCGGGCGGCGCTAGTTTTTTCTGGTGTAAAGACGAATCCAATGCCCAGAATCCGCTGGAAAGAGCGATAGAGTTATGCGCTCGATACTTCGCCGTCAGCTCGATTCAAGGCGAACTGGCGATCCGGTCGAACATCCCAGTCGCCAGTGGCTTGGGCAGCGGCGCAGCGGTCACGGCCGCCTTGGCGAGAGGAGTGGCCGCCCTGCTCGGTCGTGAAATACTGGCTGAAGATTTGAACGCGATTGTATACGAAGTTGAAAAGCTGCATCATGGCACACCCAGCGGCATCGACAACACCGTTGTCGTATACGAAAGGCCGATTTATTTTGTGAAGGGCCGGTCAACTGACTTTATCAATATCAGCCGCCCCCTCGTCCTTGTGGTCGCGGATACCGGCATCCCGTCCCCTACTCGCGCTGCAGTCGCTGATGTGCGCGACCAAACGAAGCGACGTCCTGGACAGACTCAGGATCTGTTCGAGCGAATCGGCGCCCTCGTTGAGCAGGCCCGGGCGGCAATCGAGACGGGCGAGCATGGGCAGCTGGGCGAGCTTATGCTGCAGAATCATTCGCTGCTGCAAGCGCTTGATGTTTCTTCCGCCGCGTTGGACAAGCTGGTCGCAGCTGCCATGCGCGGAGGAGCCTATGGCGCCAAGCTTTCGGGCGGTGGACGCGGGGGCAACATGATCGCGCTGGCATCGCCTGATACCCAAGCGTCGATTGCGCAAGCGCTGCGGCGGGCCGGCGCCAAGCGGGTCTTTGTCTCGTCCGTAGGCGCGGCATCATGACGGTACTGATAAAGCTTGGCGGCTCGTTGGTAACGGACAAACGGCGAGCGCGATCGTTCCGCCGCGAAATTGTGCATGTAATCGCGCAACAGATTGTCGAGCTGCGCGCGGCCCGTCCGGAGACTCGCATCGTCATCGGCCATGGCAGCGGCTCATTTGGCCACTTTGAAGCGGAGAAACACAATACGGCGGACGGCGTCTATTCCAGTGCCGAGCGCTTGGGCTTTGCCAAGGTCGGCGCGGTCGCTACCGAGCTCAGTCTGTTGATTCTGGGCGAGCTGCTGGCGGCCGGCTTGCCCGCCATACGCTTTCAGCCTTCGTCCATGCTCGTCACCCGCGGGCGCGAGTTGAAGCCAATATACGTTGAGCCGCTAAGGCTGGCTTTGAAACAGCAGCTCATCCCCCTGGTTCATGGCGATATTGCGCTTGATAGCGAGCTCGGCGGCGCCATCGTTTCGACCGAAGCGTTGTTTGCCGGTTTGGTTGAGCCGCTGCGCGCGCGACAGATTATTCTGCTCGGTGATGTCGATGGCGTCTTCGACGAAAGCGGCGCGCCCATCGCCACGATCACGCCCGAGTCCTTTCCACGCATCGCGCCCCTGCTCGGCGGATCCGGCGGCGTAGACGTAACCGGCGGCATGCTGCAAAAGGTGACGGAAATGATTGACTTGGTACAGAAGCGCGCCGGCTTGGAAGTCGTCATCGCCAATGGCAACGTCAGCAAAGTCTTGCTCGACCTGCTGGTCGGCGGCGCAGCCTACGGAACAAGGATACGCGCGCAGTGATGAACTAGCTGCCCGCAAGTGACGTGTTAGACAGCAAAGGATAAAAACCGTAGGCATCGAAGCGAAGGTTGCGCAGATCAGCCCGCGCGGCTGTGAGCCGAACAGGCTCTCGTATTGGCAGTATCAGCGCCTCTTCCATAATCTTGGCTTGGCTGTCATAGACCAGCCTGCGGCGCAGTTGGCTGTCGGTCGCGCTTATTGTGCTAAGGAGCAGATTCTGCAATTCGTCAATTGGCGCCAAAGATGAAGCATAGAGCGAGTCCTGAAGGAACACTCTGGACAGAATATTCGGATCGATTCCAGGCTGATTTACTGGCAAGAGGTCGTATTCTCCGCTGCGGACCAGGCTGCGCAATCGCGACCGGCCGGGAACCGGTTCGATCTGCAGCGCAACGCCCAGCGCCTGCCACTCCTGCTGCAGCATCGAAGCTACCGCCGGCAGACCGCCCCAGGGTGGCACGACCGCCGACAGGGCAAGCGGGTCGCCATCTCGGTCAACCACCCCGTCGCCATCGCTGTCAATATAACCGGCTTCCGCGAGCAAAGCTTGAGCGGCTGCTAAATCATAGGCGAATTTGTCCACATAACCGCTATGTGAAAAGCCGGTGCTGGTCGCAAGCGGCGCCCAGGCTACAGGCGAGAAGTTGAAGAACACCCGGTCGCTGATGGCGATTCGATTGGTCGCCAGCAACAGAGCCAAGCGCACCGTAGGGCTGCTGGTGTGTTCACGCGCGGTATTAAAGAGGAAGTGGACGGACAGCCCGGGGATATCCACCGGCAAGACTTGCACACGGCTATTGCCCGCTAGCGTCTGCGCATCGACGGGCGACAAGTCGTCCAGCACGTCAAGCGATTCGCTTAGCGCCGCCAGCGCATCGGCCTCGCGCCCGGCGCTTAGCACAAACTCGACGCGCGTGATCTCGTCGCCGGATAGCGGCTCGTAAATCTCTGGGGATACGCGATAATCCCCGAATCGGCGCAGTGCGATGCGCTCCCCGGGCAGATACTCCTCAAGCTGGAAGGGACCGGTGCCCGCCTGATGGAACTGAAAGCGCAAGGAGTCGTAAGCATCAAGCGCGGCCGGGCTGGCGATACCAAGGAAGGGCTGCGACAGGCCGTCGAGCAAGCCCGGAAATGGCGACGCCAGAATCAAGCGAATCGAGTGGTCGCCGGCAACTTCGTATTGGGTCAAAGACCCCAGCAGATCGCGCGCCAACGACTGTGGCATCGCCGCGTCAAATATACGCTCAATATTGCGGCCCACCGCGGCGGCGTCAAAGCGGCTGCCATCGTGAAAAACAATATCTCTGCGCAAGGCAAAGGTATATACCAGGCCGTCGGGCGATACGTCCCAATCAGTCGCGAGGCCCGGCACAAATTCATGGTCCTCGGCTTTGCGATATACAAGCGTATCGTAGACCTGGCGGAAGATCATTCCCGCTTCGGCAGCGTCGGCATGATGCGGATCGAGAATAGGGATATCCGCAGTCAAGCCATAGCGCAGGCAATTTTGATCAGCGTCACAGGGAAGCTCGGCTTCGCCCATAGCGCAGCCGGCCAAAATCATGACCGCCAGGGCGCAGCCGGCAAGGCGCCAAATCCTGGCTATCAGCGCGCCAGGTATGAAATTCGACACTCGCTGTCTATCGAGTCTCAGCATACTAGTCCGCAGCTCGCTCCGTCCGTCGCCGCTCTTACTTTTCCGAGGCATCACAGACACTGTACAATTAAGTTGTGATTGCGTAGCTTTATATTATAAACGCTAGTCCCTCCCTTTATGGAGCGGGCAGGATGAGACATGGTGCGGATTCCGCAATTCAGGGAGAGCGGCGCTCCGGAGTCCTACGGCATCGTGCCGGTTTGGAGACGGCTCAGCCTTCTGTTCATATTCTTGTCGGCGGTCTGCGGGTTTATCGTCATTGCCGACGAGGCGCTGACGATAGCGCTCGATGCGGACTTGAGACGCGCGCTCTCTTTGATGTTAGCGGCGCTGCCTGTAATCTTGTGGCTGCTGATCGCTGTGTTGCCGGAGTTGCGTGTGGAGCGTCCTCGCCGCCGGCTGATCGGTGTAGCGGTCGTATCAGGCTTGACCGCCTCCGCCCTTGGTCTCCCGCTGGCGCAGGCATTCTTCGTGATAGATCAGTGGTTGCCGCTGCAATCTGTTTTCCAGCGCATCGTCGGCTTCACCCTTACGGTAGGAATGATAGACGTGGGGCTCAAATTCGTCGTGCTGCGATATTTGATTTATCCGCAAGCCTTAAGAGTCCGCAGCGATGCTGTGGCATACGCCCTGGCAGCGGCGATTGGCTACAGCTTTTATCTGAGCCTGGAATTGGTCTGGCGCTTGGAGCCAACCTGGAGCCACGCGGCAATCTACGTTTTATCCAGCTTCACTATTCAGGCCGCTTCCAGCTTGTACATCGCGCTGGGCATCATTGAGTCATATTTTGCGGACGCCTTCCCCCTCGTCTTGCCGGTAAATCTGCTGTTAGCCGCGCTAATCGCCGGTCTAGCGCAGGCGCTCTTGCCCGGGCTCTTGAGTGGCCCGCTGAGCCAGGCGGGCAGCGCCGATCGGCCTCTTTTCGGTCTCATGTTTCTTTTGGCCGCTTCAATCGCGTCCCTAGGATCGGCTTATTTTCTCTATGCCAATTCTGAGCGCCGGCAGCGAGAAGCCTATGTGAGCCAAGAGGGCGCCGATGGCAATTGAAACTGGGCGCACGCCCGCGGTTCAAATCACGCCGCGCCAACGCTGGTCAATAGCCTTCAGTTATATGCTGGTCATTATCGGATTATTGCTTGGCGTCAACCAGCGGGATAGCTTGCTCAATCAGACCAGCCTGTACAGCGATAATACCGCCGGCATTTCCGCCAGTTATCCGGCGCGTTGGCTGCTCGATGAGTCCCAGGATAACGTCTTTCGCATACGCGATATGTCGCATCTCGGCTTCAAGACGACGATCGAAGTGCGGTCGCTGCCGGTCGGCGCGGACGGCGCTGAACGCAACTTGCTTGATCACTTGAGCCTGCAACGGTCCCAGGTCTTCATTGACTACTCCGTCTTGGGATATGATACCTTTCGCTTGCCGGACGACTCGCAGGCCGTCAGCATGGCTTATACCTTTGTGTCGCGGCACGCCAGCCCGTTCCTAGAAGGCGTTTCAGCCGTCGTCAACGGCTTGGATATTCTAACGATACGGCGCGGACAAGCGCTCGTCGTCTCTTTTCGCGCGGAATCCAGCCAATACGAGCGCGAACTTCAAACCTTTTATCGCTTTATTGAGAATCTGGAATTCTGATGAACCCGCGAGCGCTAAAGACTGGCGCATCAGTCTCAATTGCTGTGCTGTTATTCCTGTTGCCAGCGCTGTCTTCCGCTCAAGGCGGTTTGGACTTGGGCTTAGAGCGGATCAAGCGCGCCACGGTTTTTATCTACCAGGCCGAGACGGCCGGCAACAGCTTGAACGTCACCTGCATCAGCACCGGCACGTTGATAAGCGCGGACGGACTAATCATCACCAAAGCCAACGGCGTCGTGCCCAGCCAGCAATGCGCTGGCGATAATCTTATCGTCTCGCTCAACGTGGACTTGGCAGAACCGCCCATTCCTAAATTTCGAGCGGTCATTGTCAATCATGACGCCGGGCTGGATATCGCTTTGCTGCGGATTGCGCGCGAATTGGACGGCAGGCTGCTTGCCCTGGGTGAATTGCCCGTGCTGCCCTTCGTCGCGGTCGGGGATTCAGACGAAGTGGCGATAGACGATAATTTGGTTGTGATGGGATATGCGGATATTGGCAACGGGCCAGTTGTCTTCACGCGCGGCACCGTGACTGCCTTCCTCCAGGAACCCCTGGCGAGGTCGCGGACGTGGTTCAAGACGCGCGCGGAGATCCCGGGCACGATGGCTGGCGGCGGCGCCTACAATACATCGGGCGAGTTAATCGGCATTCCAACCAATGCGCCCTTGGCCGGCTCCGCAGCAGCTACCAATTGTCGATATCTAAACGATACCAACAGCGACGGCTTGGTCAACAGCAGCGACCGCTGCGTACCCATTGGCGACTTTATCAGCACGATTCGGCCGATAGCTTTGGCGCAACACTTGATTCGCGGCGCCCGCCTGAGCCTGAACGTCGATGCGACGCTGGGCGCGCGCGAAGCCGAACCACCCCTAAATCCGCCTTCGGTATCCCGTCTTTTTGTCGCGCCTTCGGTGCGCGGCGCCATGCCATCAACAGTGGTTGGCTCGTTGCCTTCCAATACGCGCAATCTCTACCTCTTCTTTGACTATGACAATTTCTCAGCCGAAACTGTTTACGAATTGCGCGTTACCCGCGACGGCATTCCCGATACGACCTTTAGTTTGCCCCCCGTGCGTTGGAGCGGCGGCGAACGCGGATTGTGGTATATCGGTGCAAGAGAGCAAGCCTGGGCCAACGGAACCTACGAATTCACGCTGCTTGTGAATGGCGCTGCCGCCGGCAGCCAGAAAATCGTCATCGGCGGCGGCGCGGCGGACCAGGCGCACTTCAGCGACATCGTCTTTGGCACGCTTGATCAAGCCGGAAATCTGATTGGAAACGGCTCTATCGTTCCGCTGGGCAATATCGCCTTCGCCCGCTTCCTCCACGCAAATATGGCTGCGGGTACACCCTGGTCCGCGATCTGGTACTTTGCCGGCGCGGAATTCGCCCGCACAAGCGACACCTGGTCGGATGAGGCTTTTGGCTCCAAAGTCATCAGTGTTGATCCTGCCGGCGGGTTGCCACCGGGCGAATATCGGCTGGAGTTGTACGTAGAAGGCGCGCTTTCGGCTACGTCCGATTTCTATGTCGCTGGCGAACAGGGTACACCGCTGCCGCGCATTTTCAGCAATTTGCGCTTTACCAGCGCCGATACGCTGGCGGAAGCACGCAGGGGCTCCGCAGCCTCTAGTTTCCCGTCTGCGATTCCAGCGCTCTACGCTCTCTTTGACTGGCAGAGGATTTTAGCCGGCACACCCTGGACGGTGAGCTGGCTGGTCGACGATCAGGAGTTTTACCGCTATACGCAGCCTTGGCTGGCGCAAGAATCGGGTACTGACTTCGCGTTTGTCCTGCCAGACCCGCCGGACGGCAATTACCAATTGCAGCTATTGGTGAATGACCTGCTGCTGATCGATCAATCAGCTGTCATCGGCATCGGGCAGTTGCCAATCGACCGCTTTGCGGAATTCCAAGGCACAATTCTCACGGGCAGAGTGCTAGATGCCGCAACGCAGCAAGGTATTCCCAGTATGACCATTGTGCTCATCAGCGAAGACTTTGACGCCAGTGAATTCGTCTGGAACCAGGAGCAAGTGGTGGCGCTGGCGACGACCGATCGCAATGGCGAGTTTCAGTTTGCCCGCCCGTTGGCATTTGATACGCCTTATAGCGTGGTCATAGAAGCGGAAGGCTATATCCCCAACTTCGCTGATGTGTTTATCTTTAAATCAGATCAGACTAGCGTAGACATCACGATCGAAATGGTGCGAGGCTAAAAGTGGTCCGCAAGTTGCGCCTTGACCTCTTGCTGGTGGAGAGAATGTGCGTAAGCTCTCGTAGCAAGGCGGCCGCCCAAATTATGGCCGGCGAAGTCACAGTCGATGGCAGACTGGTTGACAAGCCCGGCAGCATGGTGCGCCATGACGCTGATGTCCGGCTGAAAGCCAAACCCCGCTATGTCGGGCGCGGCGGGCTTAAGCTGGAAGCGGCGCTGGCGGCATTTCCCGTCGACGCGGCTGGCGCGGTCTGCGCTGATGTCGGCGCGAGTACCGGCGGTTTTACTGACTGCCTGCTGCAGCACGGGGCAGCCAGCGTCTACGCCATTGATGTTGGCAGCGGCATCCTGGATTATCGCTTGCGCATTGATAAGCGCGTCCGCCTGCTGGAGGGCACAAACGCTCGCCATCTCGATTCGCTGCCGGAGCGCCCTTCCCTGGTGGCAATTGATGTCTCTTTCATCTCTGTCCGTTTGATACTGCCAGCGGTAAAACGTTGGATAGCCTCCGAAGCTGACATCATCGCGCTGGTGAAACCGCAGTTTGAGGTTGGCAAAGGCGAGGTCGGCAAGGGCGGCATCGTGCGCAGCCCTCAACTTCGGCGTCGGGCGCTGCAAGACGTGGTTGAATCTGCTGCAGCGCAGGGCATGGTCAGCGCCGATGTCATCGCCTCGCCCATCACAGGCGCCAAAGGCAATGTCGAGTACTTGCTCTGGCTGCGGCTGGCAAAAGCCCCCATCGACACCGCGCGCGTATCCAGCAAGATTGACGCGCTATTCGCGGCGCCGGCATCAGAGCATTCGCGTCAAAGCGATAGTCAGTGAAATGGCGCAGATTCGACGGGAAAATCAAACACAGAGACCACAGAGACCACAGAGACCACAGAGACCACAGAGAAAAAAATGAAAGCACAATTTTTTTCCACGAGAAATTGTCGCTGTTTTTTCGGTGATACTTTCCATATACCTACCCGCCAAGTGCTTCGTATAGTTGTCCGAACCCCAAATTTCTGTGCTTGCGGTCAGTGTCTACTCGACCCTTTGTGGTCTCTTATTTTATGAAACCTGCCGAACCCTGTCGAAATATGTAGGGGGGAGCCACCGGCTCGCCCGTACGCACGCAGCATTGGATTTCATATTTTGTGTGAGCCGAGTCGTGACTTGCGAGCGACTTTGGTTAGAATCAATTGATGCGATTGCTCTGCGCCGGCCTAGCTTGCCCTACTCCAAGTCCCTGTCATGCTTCATAATGGGATGACTGCACCGCAGACACTGGCGCCCAGATGACAATCGAGCATATCCGAAACTTTTGCATTATCGCCCATGTCGATCACGGCAAGAGCACGCTGGCTGATCGTCTGCTGGAATTGACGCAGACTGTAAGCGAGCGCGATATGCAAGAACAGCTACTCGACAGCATGGCGCTGGAGCGCGAACGCGGCGTTACCATCAAAGCCTCCGCCGTCCGCATGCTGTACACCGGGGGCGACGGCATCCAGTACACCATCAACTTGATCGACACGCCCGGCCACGTAGACTTCACCTATGAGGTGAGCCGCGCGCTGCAGGCCTGTGAAGGCGCGGTCCTGGTCGTGGACGCTAGCCAGGGCATCGAGGCGCAGACGCTGTCAAACGTCTACCTGGCGCTTGAGCAGGACCTTGAGATCCTGCCTGTCATCAACAAAATCGACTTGCCGGCCGCGCAGCCCGATGAAGTCGCGCGCGAAGTGGAAGAATTGCTGGGACCCTCCGGCGACGAGCTGCCCCGTATCTCCGCCAAGAATGGCATCGGCGTAGTCGATCTGCTGGAGACGATTATCGCGGAAGTGCCACCGCCGGCCACCAATACGCAGGAGAGCCTGCGCGCGCTTGTATTTGATTCTCACTATGACTCGTACAAGGGCGTAATCGCCTATGTGCGGGTTGTCGATGGGGGTGTCAATCGGCGCGACCTGCTCAAGCTATTCGCCACCGGCGCCCGATTCGAGCCCGTTGAAATCGGCGTCTTTGATCCGGTGATGCGTACAGTGGACAGCTTAAAAGCCGGCGAAGTCGGTTATATCGCCACCGGCTTAAAAACCGTGCGCGAGTGCCGAGTCGGCGATACCATCACGCTGGCCCGGGGCGGCGCCGAGCGTCCCCTGCCCGGCTACGAGCAAGCCAAGCCCATGGTCTTCGCCGGCATCTATCCCACCAATAACGAAGATTACGGCGACTTGCGCGACGCCCTGGAAAAACTGCAGCTCAACGACGCCTCTGTCACCTACCAGCCCGAGACCTCGCAAGCGCTCAATTTCGGTTTCCGCGTGGGCTTTCTGGGCCTGTTCCACATGGAGATCATCCAGGAGCGCCTGGAACGCGAATACGATCTTGATATTCTGGCGACGGCGCCCAGCGTCGAGTACCGCGTATTAAAGCGCGACGGCGAATCCCAGTTAATCGACAGCCCGGCCCTGCTGCCGGATGAAGGCGCCATAGAAGAGATTCACGAGCCCTGGATGAAAATTCAGATTTACGTTCCGCAGAAGCACATCGGGGCCGTGATGGAGCTTGCGATCAAGAAACGCGGCATTTACGACACCACCGAGTATCTTGATGCGACGCGCGTGATTCTCCACTTCGATATTCCGCTGTCCGAGATCATCATCGACTTTTACGACAAACTCAAAAGCGTGACGCAAGGTTACGCCAGCCTCGACTACCAGTTTGCTGAGTATCGCGCCGGTGATCTGGTCAAGGTCGAAGTGCTGGTAAACCAAGACCGCGTTGACGCCCTCGCCATGATCTGCCATCGCGACGACGCCTACCATCGCGGTCAACGCCTGGTGAGCCGGCTCAAGACGCTGATTCCGCGGCAGATGTTCGTCGTGCCGGTTCAGGCGGCTGTCGGCAAACGCGTCATTTCGCGCGCCAACGTGAAAGCAATGCGCAAAGATGTGCTGGCAAAATGCTATGGCGGCGATGTAACGCGCAAGAAAAAATTGCTCGAGAAGCAGAAAAAGGGCAAGAAGCGCATGAAAATGATCGGGTCCGTGGAAGTCCCTCAAGAAGCGTTTATGGCGCTGCTCAGCCTGGACGAATAAGTCAGCCTGCTATTCGTCGGAACTTTCTCGCAGCATTTTCCAGAGGTTCGCCAGCCCCCAGCGCGATAGCCATTCGCGCGCCAATGGCGATCGCGCCCCAAATCCGTAAACGCGGTAGCGCAAATCCCAAGCGGTAGCAATCGCAATCGCGCTGCCCTGCTCGACATCGGCATTTTCAGCTAGATCGGGGTAACTCAGGACGACAACGCTGGCATCGACGCCGCGGCTGCCGCGAATGCGCTGCGCAATATCAGTGGCGAACGCTCGTAGGGAAACCTCAGCCGCATCAACCGCAAAATGCTCGAAGGCTTGCTGCGGGCTGTCGTAATTTGTCGCCGTCAAAAGCTCGGATGCGTCCTTCCAGCTAGCGCTGACAACGCCGGGTAAGCCGGCCTCGGTCACATGCACGCGCAGCTGGCGCCCCTGAACATGCTGCCAGACGACATCTTCCAGCGTCGCCTCGTCAACGCCAAAGATATGCTCGCCAACCTGTGATTCCAGCCTGCCCTGCATGCTGTCCAGCAAGCGCGCGGCCTTGGCTTTGCTGTCGGCCTTGGCTGTGATGCGAATATCAACGCTGCCGTGATGCGCGGCCAGCCCAACGCTGGGGTTGGTTTCGCTCAGAATATCACTGCCGATTTGGTCGTCAAGCGAGCTTTCGCCGATGCCCGCCGTTCGCAGGATGCGCGCTACGATAACGCCCAACTCATAGCGCTTGAGAAGGTAAGGAACGACTGTCTCCGTGATAAGATATTTCATTTCGCGCGGCACGCCGGGCACGCTAATCACAACGCCGCGGTCCGATTCCACGACGAATGAGGGCGCGGTGCCGACTGGGTTCTCAATCAGCCTGGCGCCCGCGGGCAGATAGGCCTGCTGGCGGTTGTTCTTGGTCATCTTAGAGCCGAAACCGCGGAATCGTTCCGCGATCGTGTCGTAGAGCGACTGATGAAATTCAAGGGGAAGGCCAACCGCGTCCGCCACCGCTTGCCGCGTCATATCATCCACTGTTGGACCCAAGCCGCCGGTGGTAATGACAATTTCGGCGCGATTCAAAGCGTCAGAAATGGCATCGGCTATCCGCCCCAGGTTGTCGCCCACGGTCGTCATGAAAAATACATTGACGCCGATGTCGCGCAATTGCCGGGCCAGAAAGACGGAATTGGTATCCGTAATCTCCCCCAAGAGCAACTCAGTGCCGATGGCGATGATCTCCGCATTTGGATTGTCTGGCATAAGGTCCCTGTCCACTAAAGCATCCGCGGTAGCGCCCATAATGGATTCTACATCATCGCGACGAATTCTTTGCAATTTCCAAAATAGACGATATAATGACCACTATAAAAGTATCTTGCTGTCAAGTAAGGTATTTGTGCAGAATTACCAATCTTTTCGTAAATCAGAAGATTCGAATGGAGGTTCTCGTGGCTGGTGTCACTTTTAATCATGTTTCAAAGGATTTCGGTGATCTACGCGTTGTATCCGACCTGAACATTGAAGTCCAAGACAAGGAGTTTCTGGTCTTCGTCGGGCCGTCCGGCTGCGGCAAGTCCACCAGTTTGCGGATGTTGGCCGGCTTGGAAGAGATTACCGAGGGCGAAATCCTGATCGGTGATCGCGTGGTCAATAATGTCGCGCCGAAAGACCGCGATGTGGCCATGGTGTTCCAGAGTTACGCCTTGTATCCGCATATGACCGTCTATGATAACATGGCATTCGGTCTCAAGCTGCGCAAGACGCCGAAAAAAGTCATTGATGAGCGTGTGAATGAGGCTGCCAACGAATTGGGCATCGGTCACTTGTTGGATCGCCGGCCCAGGCAGTTGTCCGGCGGTCAGCGTCAGCGCGTGGCTGTTGGCCGCGCCATCGTCCGTGAACCGGCCGTCTTCCTCATGGATGAGCCGCTCTCCAATCTCGATGCCAAGTTGCGCGTAGAAGCGCGTTCCTTCATCAGTCGCTTGCATCAGCGGCTGGAGACGACCTTCATTTACGTGACCCATGACCAGGTCGAGGCGATGACGATGGGAACGCGCATTTGTGTGCTCAATGAAGGCGAGCTGCAGCAGATTGATTCGCCCTTCAACTTGTACCATAACCCGCATAATGTCTTCGTCGCTGGTTTCATCGGCAGCCCGTCTATGAACTTCTTTGACGCGATTCTCAAGACAGACGGTGATTCCCTGGTGGTAGACACCGGCGCCTTTACACTGCCTGTGCCCGAGAGCAAAACCGATTCCTTCCGCAGCCACGCGGGGATGGAAGTCATTTGCGGCATCCGCCCCGAAGACATCCATGACACGAACTTCTTGCCGCAGGGCATCATCCCGGCGAACCTCTCGACCCAGGTCGAAGTCGTGGAGCAGATGGGCAACGAGGTCATCATTTATCTGGAGGCTGGTGGCAAGAACTTCATCGCGCGCACCGATCCGCGTACGGCCGCCTCGGTCGGCCACGAGATGGGCGTTACCTTCAATCTCGATAACATGCACATATTCGATTCCAACACCGAGCAGTCGCTGGCGTACGAGACGAAGATCAAGGCAGGCATGTAATTGGCTTGTATCCGAGCAGAAATGAATACAAAAAGAGCCACCTTGTTGTGGCTCTTTTTTTGTGGTTCTCAGTAGTTCCAAGTTAGTCCTGCGAATTTTGACAAAGCAACGATCTGTAGGGGCGACAGTCCGAAACCACGAGTCGCAGCGGAAGCGGGCGACCAGATTGGTCGCCCCTACAAGGCTTGTCCTCTACTCAAAAATCCGATGACGGTACGTTTGGGCGGAGCGATCGCCGCGCTTGTAGGGATTCACGACACTTTTGCCACCGAGGGCACAGAGTAAATATGAGTGCACAGAGAGATTCCGGGAAATATGGCGGATGGTCGAGTAAAGGATGATCCACACGTTCCCCGATTTTGTCTGTGGTCTAAAAGTGATGCCTTTCCTCTGTGTACTCTATCAAACTCGGTGTACTCGGTGGCAAAGATGTCGAGTATTCGCCTAAACCGAGCGAGCGGCAACTGAGTCACAGTATCGGACAAGCCTTACAAGGTTATCTTTTTCGCATGACTAACTTGGTTTTACTTCTGCAATTGAATTATGCGAAGGGCATATATGCGGAGCGTTAATTTAATTTGCGGATAAGCGGACGAAACTTGTAGCCGTAGACGATGATGCCGCGAGCGCCATCCGTGGTTAATTTGCGCGTCACCATTTCCACCCGGTCGCCGATTTGCAGGCCGGCGTCAACATCGGTCAGTTGCCCCGTAATCAGATCGGCACCGTCAACACGAACAAGCGCCAGGTAATAGGGCGCCTGCGCTTCAAAACCCTGCGGGGGATCCTGCACGACCGTATAGCTGTACACTTCGCCCCGAATTGCCTGCGACTCATCGCCGTGGCGCTTGACCAAAGGGCTGCCTTCACCGCGCTTGACAGTCACTGCGGCAGCCTAGCCGGTTCGCGTTTGAGCGGCTTGCGACCATTTTTCTCGGGAGCTATGTCGGCGCCGGGCTTTACAAGCGCGCGCGCTTGGTGACGCGCCAGTCCTTCAAGCCGATAGCGCAGTTTCTTGTTTCGCCAATACTTCGCAACCTGCATCGGTCTGCTCCTCACCCTTGATTCGCTTAGCCACACTACTCTCAGTCTAGGAATGCGGAGCTATCAGAAGCTATCTTGATAGGACTTGACAGTTGCAGAGCCTATCAGCTTAGTCCGGTATCGCGCTTAAAACGTGTGTGACAGCGGTAGATCCCAAGCCGCCAAGGTTTTGCGCCAGCGCCGTTTCCGCGCCGGAGACCTGATTTTCGCCGGCCTCGCCGCGCAGTTGCAGCGCCGCTTCTACAGCCTGATAAACGCCGGTCGCCCCACTGGGATTGCCGCGACTCTTCAAGCCGCCAAAAGTAGACAAGGGCAATTCGCCGCCCAGGGAAATCTGTTCACCGTCAGCTTGCGCCCAAGCCCAGCCGCTGCCTCTTTCGCTTAATCCCATCGCCTCAAGCGCCAGGGCGGTTACTATCGTATAGCCATCGTGGAGTTCCAGTAGGTCGAGGTCGCCGGCCGCCAATCCAGCTTGGTCCAGTGCCTGAGCCGCCGATCGTTGCACTGCGGCGAAATGAAGCGGATCTCGTCGGTCTTGCAGCATGAGCGCGTCGGTCGACACGGCGCTGCCGGCAACCAGCACCGGCTTGGGCGCCATATCGACAGCTTCGTCAGCCGCCACCAATACCAGGGCAGCAGCCCCGTCGGCGTCGGGCGCGCTGTCAAAGAGGCTGACTGGCTCGGCCAGCATCGGGGCCTTGGCAAAGGAACCAGGTCGCAGCAGATTGCGATACATGGCTTTGGGGTTGCGCGCGCCGTTGCGATGGGCGTTGATGCTAAAACCTTCAAACTGCGCCAGCTCGACAGCGTGTTCCAGCATATAGCGGCGCATCAGCAGAGCCGCCATTGCTGTCAAGGTCGCGCCGTTTACTGTTTCGTAGTCGGCGTTCAAGCTGACGCTGCGAGCGGTATTGCGGGCCAATCCCACAACATCGGTGGCTTTCTCGACGCCAAGCACCAGGGCGGTTTTCACCGCGCCCGCCGCCACGGCTATGTACCCGGTGCGCAGGGCGACGCCGCCGGAGGCATCGCCGGCTTCACAGCTGAAGCTCTCTATGCCAGCCAAGCCCATGCCCCCGGCGATCAGGCTGCCCAACTGCGTCTGCTGATTATAAGTCGCGCCATAAGCGTTGCCGATGTAAAGCGCGTCGGCGGTCGCCAAGCCGGCGTCTTCCAGTGCCAAACGCCCGGCTTCTTCTGCCAGCTCACCGATGGACAGCGACCAGTGTTCCCGAACCGGCGTCATGCCGACGCCGATAATTGCCACAGATTTCATGCCTCAGTCCTTTAGCTTGTCGCGATAGCGTACATAAGTGGCGTAGTCGATGAGCGTCCGCCGCGCGATGTAGTCGGCCGTGGAATAGTGCTCCCGCGGCTTAAACGCGATGCGCTCCTTTACGCGCAAATCGAAGGCGTCCGAGCCGGCGCCGCTGCCGTAGCTTGCCATAAAGATGCGGTCGCCGGGCTGCGCCGCGTCCAGGATGGCGGTCAAGCCAATCATGCAGGAACCTGAGTAGACGTTGCCAATCTCGTTGGCCAGCAAGCCGGCCCGAATTTGCTCGGGAGTGAAGCCTAGCATTTTCGCCGCGCGCGCCGGAAATTTGACATTCGGCTGATGAAAGACCGCGTAGTCATAATCAGCCGCTGTTGTATTCATCATGTCCATCAGAGCCGACGCCGCGCTGATCGTATGCGCGAAATACGCCGGCTCGCCGGTAAAGCGGTCGCCATGGCTGGGATAGAATTCGCCGGCCCGCCGCCAGAAATCGGGCGTGTCGGTGACGTAACTGTAACTGCCCAGAAACACCGCGTAACTCTCTTCAGCCGGGCCCAGCAAGAAGGCAGCCCCGCCGGAGCCCGCCGTGTACTCCAATGCGTCGCCCGGCCTGCCCTGCGCGGTGTCCATGCCGATGCTGAGGATGTACTGCGTCATGCCACTGCCGACCAGACCGATGGCAGCTTGCACCGCTTCCGACCCGGCCTTGCAGGCGAACTCCCAATCGGCCGCTTGGATATTGGGCGATGTGCCAATACTTTCGGCCACAATGGTACTGGTGGGCTTGACGGCGTAGGGGTGGCTCTCGCTGCCGACCCAGACCGCGCGGATTTCGTTGGCTTTGATGCCGGCGCTGATGATGGCGTTGCGGGCCGCTTCAATGGCCATGGTGACGACATCTTCATCCAAGCCGGCGACCGCCTTTTCTTTCACCGGCGATCCGCCCCTGCCGCCGGTCCAAATCCGCGCGATTTCGGCGCCTGGCAATCGGTAGCGCGGGATATAGGCGCCGTAACCAACAATGCCAACCGCGCGATCCGGCCGCATCAACCATTGTGTTTGCCCTGTCATGTTGCTCGCTTCCGTTCGTTTACGATTTCTTTAGCGCGCTGCAAGCGAATGCGGTCTTCGTCAATCAACTGGCGCGCGACCGCTTGCGCCTCTGCTCCAGTCGCGCCGGCCGCCAGCGCCAATTGCCGCGCGTGCAGCCGCATATGCCCGGCCTGGATGCCATCGGTAGCTAACGCGCGAATGGCGGCGAAGTTCTGCGCTAACCCCACCGCCGCCGCCACTTCCGCCAGTTCTCGCGCGGATTGCAGGCCGAGCAGCTTCAGCGCAATCTTGGCGCCGCCATGCGCCCGGGTCGCCCCGCCGACGATTCCAGCCGCCAGCGGAACTTCGATAGCGCCTTGCAGATTGCCGGCTGCATCTTTGCGCCAGCGCGTCAAACTTCGGTAACGTCCGTCACGCGCGGCATAAGCATGCGCGCCAGCTTCCACAGCGCGCCAATCATTGCCGGTGGCCAGCATCACGGCGTCGATTCCGTTCATGATGCCTTTGTTATGCGTGGCGGCGCGATAGGGATCGACCTCGGCGAAGACCGCCGCTTCCACGATGGCATCCACCACTTGCTCGCCCGGCGCGGATTCAGTCGCCAGCGCCTGCGCCGGAATCATGCCGCTGGCGCGGGCCAGCCGGCGATCGCTGAGATTGCTCAGGATACGCAGATTGACGCGGCCGCCAGTCATGCGCTCTATCAAAGGCGCAACCGCTTCAAGCGCGCTGTTGATGGCGTTGGCGCCCATGGCGTCGCGCGTGTCGTAAAGCAGATGAACGACAAGCATATCCCCACTGGCAGTTGCCGGGAAAGAGCGCGCTTCAAGATCCAGCGCTCCCCCGCCGCGCGCCGCGATGCTGCCGCCGCTATCGTTAACAGCGCGCAGAACTTCGTGCTTGCGCGCCAGCAGAAGCGCCCCGGCCTTTTCGAAGTCCGGCAGGTCCAGCACTTGCAGCTGCCCGATCATGACTGACTGGTCGCTGCTCGCGCTAAAGCCGCCGGATACTCTGAAGAGCTTGGCGGCATAACTGCAGGCGGCTACGACCGACGGCTCTTCGACGACCATCGGCGCCAGGTAATCGCGCGAATTGATGAGGAAGTTTGTCGCCAGCGCGAAGGGAAGACTGTAGCGACCGATGACGTTTTCGATCATAAGATCGGCCTGCGAAAGCGTAAGCCCGCCATCGGATAGAGCCTGTACTTCAGCTTCGCTCAGCTGTGCCCAGGCTGCGGCAATCGCCTGCCTCTCCGCAAGCGTCTTCTTGTAGAACTGCCCGATATCAGAGCGCTTTACTTTAGCCATGCTTCCAAACTAGCATCAGGGAGCTTGCAATTGCTATCAGCGCTGGCTTCAGATCTCTCATTTGCTCGCGCCTTGTCGAATCACCGTCAAGTTGCACAAAGCGAAAATCCACCCGCAGGTGGATTCTTGATTTCAGGTATGTGACCCAGTCTAGTCAGGCAGGATGCGCGTGTCCATAAACGCGTCCAGCCAAATGACAAATACCAGCCCGATGGGAATCGAGGTAAACAGGTAGTACTGAATGCCGTATTCCTGGATCGATATGCCTTGCGGCGACTTTATGCCTTCGAAAAGCCAACCGACCAGGGGAATAAAATGCAAGAGCGGCAGCAAATCAAATACGACCGTGATAATGCCGTAGCCGGCGACGAAGCCCAAGACCATCGAAACGACCCAAACGATGATTCTGCGTACCGTCAAACTGGACATGCGGCTCTCCAATCTTGTAAGCGTAATTCTGTTGGCATTTTACACGCAAGGCGGCGGTCCGCGCAAGTGAAGTTTATCACAGACAATGGCTGAGGAAGGTTTCAAATGGTCATTGTTAAAGAGTATAGCTGCTGATAGACTTTGCACGGGGGCAACTGTGCCCGGAACGCCGCGGAACCCGGTCGGGCGACCGCAAGGAAGAGGCGTCTCGGGCGACATAACGCGGCGCAGCAGGTTAAAATGTCGCCGGTGTCGCGGGCTTTTCGTCCCTACATGCCGAGAGCGCTTTTCGGGAGACAACAGTGGCAGATTTATTTGACAAGCTGTCCGGTTATACTGTCGCCAAAGAAGCGATGGAAATGGGAATCTATCCCTTCTTCCGGGCGCTAAGCGACTCCGAGGGAACCACAGCCACCTTCGAAGGCAAAGACGTGGTCATGCTGGGTTCCAACAATTACCTGGGATTGACCACAGACGAGCGTGTACAAAACGCCGCCATTGAAGCGACGCAGCAATTCGGCACCAGTGTCACCGGCTCGCGATTCCTCAATGGTACGCTCGAACTTCACCTGGAAGCCGATCGCCGCCTGGCTGAGTTCGTCGGCAAAGAAGCGGCTCTGGTTTTTTCCACCGGATATCAGACCAACCTGGGAACCGTATCCGCCCTCCTGGGCAAAAATGACGTGGCTATTCTGGACAAGGACGCGCATGCTTGCCTGGTCGATGGCGTGGCTATGTCGCGCGGAACGCTAAAGCGCTTTCGGCACAATGATATTGACGACCTGGAACGCGTGCTCAGCCGTGTGCCAGATGACGCCGGCAAGCTGGTCATCGTGGATGGCGTATACAGCATGGGCGGCGACTTCGCGCTGTTGCCGCAGATCGTTGATGTTTGCCAGCAATACAGCGCCCGCCTCTTAGTGGATGACGCGCATGGCATCGGTGTGGCTGGGGGCGGCCGCGGCACAGCGGCCCACTTTGGCTTGACCGATCAAGTCGATCTGATCATGGGCACATTCAGCAAGAGCTTCGCGTCAATTGGCGGATTCATCGCCGGCTCGGCTGATGCCATTCATTACGTTCAACATCATGCGCGGTCGCTGATATTTTCCGCTGCGTTGCCCGCCCCTAATCTGGCGGCGGTGCTTGCCGCGCTAGATATCATCGAGACCGAGCCAGATCACGTGCATCAAGTCTGGAAGAATGCGGAATACATGCGCAACGGGCTCAAAAAGCTGGGCTATGACACATTTAATAGCCAGACGCCGATAATCCCGGTGAAGATCGGCGATCAATACCGCACCGGCTTGACCTGGATGGCGCTTATTGAAGAGGGCGTCTACACAAATCCGGTCGTGCCGCCAGCCACACCGCCCGGCCAGGCGCTGCTGCGGACCAGTTATATCGCCACGCACCGGCAGCATCATTTGGATCGCGCCTTGGCCGCCTTTGAGACGGTAGGCAATAACCTCGACCTAATTCCCTAGCCGATATCGATTATTCGGCTGCGGCATTCACCACGATTCTGCCCGATCCAGCGACGACCCGCCCAAGCAGGTAGGCGGCCTCGCCCTTGCATACAAGCGCAGTCAGCAAGTCCTCAGCCTTATCGCTCGCCACCGCCATCAGCAGCCCGCCGGAAGTCTGCGGATCGTAGAGCAGGCCGCGGGCGTAGGCCGGCAGCGAAGACGCTTCATCAACCCACTGCGCGAAGTATTCCAGGTTGCGATCCATCCCGCCCGGGAATTCACCCTGCCGCGCAAAATGCTCAGCCCCGGGCAAGAAGCGAATACGCGCGAAATCCAACTCGAAGTCAACTCGGCTAAGCCGCGCCATTTCCAGTCCGTGGCCGATCAAGCCAAATCCAGTGATGTCGGTCATGGCGGAGACTTGATGCGCCTGCGCCAAGGTCGCCGCTTCGCCGCTGAGGCGCGACATAGATTGCACTGCCGCGTCGACTTGCGCTTGCTCGGCGATCCCGCGTTTCAGGGCGGTCGTGATAACACCCGTGCCCAACGCCTTGCTCAATATAAGCTGGTCGCCCGGCCGCGCGCCGGACTTTTGAATGATCCGCCCGGGGTCAACCTCGCCCATCACCGACAGGCCGTATTTGGGTTCGGCATCGCTGATCGAATGCCCGCCGGCGATGACCGCTCCCGCTTCTCTGACTTTTTCGGCGCCGCCGCGCAAGATTTCCGCCAGAATCGCCTTGTCCAAATCGTCGGGGTAGGCAACCAGGTTGATCGCCATCAGCGGACGGCCGCCCATGGCATACACATCGCTCAAAGCATTGGCTGCTGCTATGGCGCCAAAATCATAGGGGTCGTCAACCACAGGCGGGAAGAAATCAGCGGTCGAGATGATGGCGCGATTCTCGTCGACTCGATAGACTGCGCCGTCGTCCGGCTCTGACAACCCTACCAAGATCTGCGGGTACAACTCGCTGGAGAATAATTCGCTAAGGGGGCGCAAAACTTGCGCCAGTTCGCTCGGGCTGAGCTTCGCCGCTCAACCGGCGCAACTGGCCAGCGCCGTCAGTTTGATCTGCATGGAATGCTCCTCCCTAAATGAAAGACTCACCTGCTGGTGAGCCCGTCTGACTTCTGTCGGGGTACCCGGATTCGAACCGGGGACCTCTTACACCCCATGCAAGCGCGCTAGCCGGACTGCGCCATACCCCGTCATGCTCTGCATGATAGCACAATTCTTTTGATACGCCAACAGCTCGCCCAAATTGGCAGTGTATCGAATTCGGTTGAAATTCAATTTCACCACAAAGACACAAAGACACAAGGCACACAAAGAATATGTCATATTTCTATTGAGTTCCTCGGTGTCCTCGCTGGTAAAGAATTTGTTTCAACCGAAAAGGATACATTTCCCCCAAATTGACCAGGGCAACCGCATCAAAACTAATCAGAGAAATATGAACATATTACGAACTTAAATCTAAGCACAGAGACTCAGAGAGAAAACTCTCACCTAATTGATAATGTTGTTTTGCACTTCAATTTTGAACCTTGTGATTAGCATTTTGCGCATTTGTATGTCGGCTCTAGAGGCGTTCTGCCCCGAACAATCTAATCTCTGTGCCCTCTGTGTTCTCTGTGGTTAAAATATTTTGATGCGATTGCCCGGCCAAATGGACCGTGAAGCGCTTATCTATCTATCTATCTATCTATCTATCGGCAAGACGGCATAAGTGCAGGATTCGTAATCCTGGCCGATCTTGATCACATAGTCATATTCGCGGTCGGCTCTGGCCTCTTGCTCGGCCTGCTCTTCGGTCATATTCAGGGCGCGTAAGATTCTCGGCGTCAGGCTGCCCTTCGTGGTAGCGATATGATCGGTCAATTGGCTGGAGGCAAGGCCGGCGCCATCCGCCAATTTGCCCAGCGCCACAGCGTTATAGCCGTCCCAGCGCAGCCGTTCAGCCGCCACAATATCCCAATTGTCCTGGTCGGACGCGTTGTACACGCCGATACTGGGCCCCGCAATCGACACTTGATAGGGAGACGGCGGCGTATAGAAGTCTTGCATTAAGGCGGCGATCGGCTCTGCTTTGGGCAACTGTACTTCCGCCCCGCTCGGCGTAATCCAATCAGTCGTGTGGTGCTTCTTCCTGAAGGTAATATTTTCGACATCCGCTAGATCCAGTGTCAGCAGATGAGGCAGCAATCGCAACAGCGTATCAAGCGGCAGGTCGGTGTCCACCACGTCGGTCATTTCACTCCACAAGCGCGGGATGGTGGCGACGAGTCCCTCGGCGCGCGCTTTACGCCACATGGCGCGCAGGAGCAACTGCTGCCGCCGTCCGCGGTCAAAATCATCGGTGTGTTTTCGCGTCCGCGCATACCAGAGCGCGTCGAAGCCATCAAAGCTGTGCAGGCCCACCGGCAAGGTGCGCCAGCGATATTCGCCGTCCCAGGTTGGATACCAATCGCGATAGGCGCAGTCCACAGCGATGTCGACGCCGCCCAGTTTATCAATGATGGTTTCGAAACCGGTAAAGTTCACCCGCGCGTAGTAGTGAACGTTGATGCCGAGATTGTAGAAAAGCGTTTGCCGCAGTAATCCGAAGCCGCGGCCCGGATCCCAGCTCAGGTTCTCTCCGATGCCAAAAGCCGTATTCAAGCGCCCCATCTTGCCATGAGGGATGTACACATAGAGATCACGCGGCAAGCTCAGCATGGATACCGTACCGGTTTCGACATTGAGCGATACCACAATCATTGTGTCCGTGCGGATGAAATTGTCTTCGGTCAATTCTTCGTCGCTGCCCAGGAGCATGATATTGACCAGTCGCTGCCTGCGTATTACCGGCGTGACGCGGCGCGGCGCCTCCAACCCAGACAGCCATTTGCCTGCTTCTGGCTCGCGCGGGATCAACAGTTTTGGCAGCTGAAAGTCGTCCGGCATGACGGTAGCGGCAAGCGCAGCGCCAGGCTCGTCCGTCGGGACAGACGCGGGCGTACCCGCCGTGCCGATCTCTTGCATGAGAACGATTCCCGGGTCGTATTCCAGGCTGGCCTCGTCTTCTTCGCTGTGGATTGCGGTCGCCGTGGCGCGATAGGCCGCGCGGCGCGCTGTGGTCGTGCCAGCGGGCGCAGCGCTGTCATCAGCCACAGATGCGATCTGCAGCGCCGTCCAGGCCAGCGCGATCAGCAGCGCCAACAGCAGGCAGAATAGAAGCAGCCTGACTAACTGGCTTAGCAAGCGAGTAGCCTTCAACTGCGTCCTCCGGCGAGGACTAAGGCGCCATGAACACAACCGGTGTTTCGCACAAGCTATCCTGTAAAATTTTGTCGTCGCCCCCCAGGATTTCCAGACGCAGTCGCTGTAACCCGGGCCCAAAGATCTCCGTATTGATCAGGCCAATCACATCATCGGCGACCGACCGCTCAACCTCCAGGAAGCGATGATAATCCGGCGACCAGGCAGGCTTCACAGAAAGGCGATACTTGCCGCCCTCTGGAATCAGCGCCCGACCGCGGACGGCAAAAATGCCTTGACGTTCGCTCATCGGCAGAGGCTCAAAAATTAAGGCGCGTGCGGAATCGCAGCCGACGACTTGGTAAGCTTCGTCCGTATCCGGAAACAGCGGGCTGACGGGCGCAAGCGGCGGCTCCAGCAAGGTTGGCAGCGCAATCGTTTCGCCGACGATAATGCCGGTCACCGGACCAAAACAGTTGCCTTCGCGTAAATCGATCAGGCTGCTGCCGGACGCGATGGCCAGGGCAAGCAGCGAATCGCCCGCTTGCACTTCGTAGGGAAGCCAGCCTTCCGCGACCGTACAAACCACCTCAGAGCCATCGTCGAGTGCGCCGAAAGCTGTCGGCGTCGCGATCAGGTGCGCGAAGATCGCCGGCAAGGGTGTGGCCGACTTAGCGACCGACACGGCTGTTGGCGTTGGATCTGCTGGTTGAGTCACGGGTGGCGCGGATTCAACTGTAGCCAGCGTGGCGCTCGCGGTTATGTCAGCTGCGGCGGAAGTTGGCGCTGGTGTCTCGGTCACGGATTCTATTCTGGCAGCAGTCGCCGGGCTGGTTGCCGAAGCGGCTGCGACCGTCGCCGTCGCCGTCAATTGTGTCGGGCTGGCGGCGGTCAACGCGGCCTCGGTCCCGGTTTCCTGTGCAGTAGCGCGCGCATCCACATCGCTTCTGGTCTCGGTCGCATGCGGCGCGGACGTGCTGGTTGCGGGAGCCGCGGCATCAGTCGCCTCGGGCTGGGCTTGTCCTGGTGCTGCTTCTGCGCTCGCGGTCAGGTCAGCTGCGGCGGAAGTTGGCGCTGGTGTCTCGGTCACGGATTCTATTCTGGCAGCAGTCGCCGGGCTGGTTGGCGAAGCGGCTGCGACCGTCGCCGTCGCCGCCAATTGTGTCGGGCTGGCGGCGGTCAACGCGGCCTCGGTCCCGGTTACCTGTGCAGCAGCGCGCGCATCCACAGCGCTTCTGGTCTCGGTCGCATGCGGCGCGGACGTGCTGGTTGCGGGAGCCACGGCATCAGTCGCCTCGGGCTGTGCTTGTCCTCGTGATACTTCTGCGCTCGCGGTTGGCGTCTGCGCGACCGTAGCCGCTGCCAACGGCGTGATAGTCTCGTCAGTTTTAACAGTCGTTGCCGTCTTTGTCGGTGATTCTGTCGGCGTCTCCGTTCTGGCGCTTGTCACAGCTTCCGGCGCGAGAATTTCTGTTGACACGATTGCCGCGAGGGTTGGATTGTCCGGCTCCACCAATGCCGTGCGATCGGCGGTTGCGCTTGACCTGGCCGCTTCCGCCTCGCTAGCGTCAGTGGGGAGGGGTGTAGCGCGATCTGGCCTGGCTGCTGAAGTCTCAGTAAGCGCAGGCTCCCGAATCGGCTGCGCAGTCGTCGCCTGGGCGGCGATCGTTGCGGCTCTCGTGGGACTTGCGGACGAGACCGTTGCTACAGGTGTCCGCTCGGCGCTGTCATCCGTAGACGAAATCTCAGCCGTCGCTGCTGTTGCGCCTGCCTGAGACGGTGAGGCTGTCGCTACAGCTTCAAAGTCAGTCGCGCGGGCCTGAACGACGACGTCAGTCGCTGTGCTAACTTCGGTCGTGCCCGTCGGCGCTGAAGTCAAGGGTGACGTCACGGCGCCAGAACCCTCTGGCGTCGCCGTGGCTCTCGCATCCAGAGGCGGTTGTTCCACTGTCGATGGCGCTTTGCCTGGCCATCCACTTGATTGAGTACTGTCCCGCATCGCCAAGTCGCGGCGATCAGCATACAAGACCTCAACCTGTAATTCAGGCTCATGCGCTGGCGGCGGATCGCTCGGCGTGATGGCAGGAGACTGTGTCACAGTAGAGCGAGGCGTCAAAGACAGCGCAGGCGCGTCAGTAGCTGTAACCGCTGTGCTGGTAGCGCGCGCTTGGGGCGTAGATGTCGGATAGAGCGCGTCTGCCATGGTCGCAGAAGCTGAGGACGTGGCAGTGAGCGCAATTGCAGTTGAGGTAATCCGGGCTGTTTCCACGTCAGCCTTAGACGAAGGCGACACTGTGGCCGAAGGCTCAGGCGCGTCGTCAGGCCGGGTGGCAGCAGTCGCAGTCTCTGAAAGCTTTGTAGCTGTTGCTTCCTGGTGAGTCGCTGTCTGGGTTAGCCCGGTAGCCGCTACTAATGGGAGCGTTGTCGGCGCAACTGTCGAAAGTGTTGTAGCCCGCGCCATGGTTGACCGAGCCACAACCCTGGCAGTTGCAGTTACACTCGTCGCGAATACTTCAGGTGCTGTGGGAGCTAGCGCGCTAAGCTCAACAGTGCCTTGAATCACAGCGGTCGCTGTCGCCGGGGGGATTGCGGCTGTGGTCGTCGCGCTGGCCAGTGTCAAGGGAGTCAAGGGAGTCAATTCAAGCGTCGGCAGCCCGGTCACACTCGCCTCGACCGTGACTCGCGTTGTTGGCGTCAGCTCGGTAGCCTGGAAAGTCGTCAGTGGAATCGTAGTCGGGGTCGTCTCAGGCGTCTGCGCTGTGGACGTCGCGCTTGTGCTGGCTGGTTCGTCGGTTTCCGCCATCGGCAGGTCGGTCTCACTCGCCTCGACCGTGACTCGCGTTGTTGGCGTCAGCTCGGATTGCTGGACTGTCGCCAGTGGAATCGTAGTCGGGGTCGCCTCAGGCGTCTGCTCTGTGGACGTCGCGCTTGTGCTGGCTGGTTCGTCGGTTTCCGCCGTCGGCAGGTCGGTCTCACTCGCCTTGGCCGTGACGCGCGTTGCTGTCGTCTGCACGGTAGCCTGGAAAGTCGTCAGTGGAATCGTAGTCGGGGTCGCCTCGGGATCTTGCGCTGCGACGGTAGCCCGGAGTGTCGCTGTGACTGTAGGCAAGAACGTGGCTTGAGTCGTCGGCGATGGCGAGGCGGGGGTTGCCGTCACCGGCTCAACAGGCGTCACGACGACCTCTTCAGCGACCGTCGTTGCGCTAAGGGTGGCTAGCGGCGTATTAGTCGGCTCAAGCGTGGCGATGGCCTCGGATGGTGCTTCAGGTTCAGTCTCGGCGGGTGAGGGCTCGGTTAATGTAGTTGCCAATTCCAGACGGTCCGTCGGACTCGCTGGAATCGGCGGGTTCTGTGTAGATGAAGACAATAGCAGCGCGAATAGTCCGGCAAACAGCAGCGCAAACGCCGCTATCAGAGCTACAAGCAGCTCCTTGCCTATATTGCGCTGCATAGGCTATTCCTCAATTGACGCAGCCAGTTGCAGTGGCAGAGCCAAATGAAACACTGACCCGCCGTCGACATCGCTAGTCACCCACAAGTCGCCATCGCAGGCGCGCACGAAGGCTCTAGCGATGCTCATGCGCACGCCGGTATCGCTGAATCCGGCAATGCGGGCATTCTCGTGTCGGTATTTCCGCGCAAAAACGCGGCGCAGATCGGCCGGCGCAATACCGCCGCCATGGTCGCGAATGGCTATCTCAACCGCCTCAATCGCAGCCGAAGCGCCCGGCAGGATAATCGGACCAGCCGACACGGCGATGCCAATCTGCGAACCCGGCGGCGACACGGCGCGCGCATTGTCAAGCAATTGCATAATGAATTGCTTGAGGCTGTCTTTGTGCATGTTTACCGGCGGCAGGTGATCGTCCAGCGACAATTCAAGCATCAGTTCGTTCACATCGAGCTGCGCCGACTGTTCATTTAGTACATCTTCCACCACGCTGACCACGTCAACGTACTCGCCCTGCAATATGGAGTCGGCCGCCTCAAGCCTGGCAAAGCCGCGCATTTCATTGATCATCTCGGCCAGTTGATCGATATCGCCGGCGAGCATCCGCAGCACCTGTTGCTGAGCGGCGCCCAGGATGCCGATCGACTCCGTCAAAAGCAGCTCGGTGTAATCCGATATCGAAGCGAGTGGCGGCTGCAAGTCGCGCAGGATCCCGGCCAGCAATTCACCTTGCAGCGGCAAGCGGCCGGTGGTCGTATCTGCGGACGACTCCTGAATAGGCGGCACGTCCGCGCGCGCAGATTCAAGCTCCGTGCGGGCATCGCTCAATTCAAGCGCCAGTTGCTCTCGCTGCTCGGTCAAACGCTCGACCGTGGCGCGCAATTCATCCAGTTGCCCCCCGTCGACTAGGTCATGCTTGGGCGCGGCAACCCTAGCGGCAAGCTGATCGCGCAGACGCAGCAGATTGTCGCGCTCTTCTGTCAAAGCGGCGATTTGCTGATCATAGGCTTGCTGCCCCTGTGCCTTTGCGGATACCGCCGCGGAGAGTTCATCTATACGTTCGCGCAAGGACTGCTTGTCCAATTCGGCTTCATCAATGCGTGACAGCAGGTTTTGCTGCTGGCGGCGCATCTCTTCACGCGTGTTGAGCAATTGCTCGTGATCTGCGCTCAAGTGCTTCAGTTGCAGCGCAAGTTCCTCGCTGTCGCCGTTGCCGGCTGCCAGCAGTCGCTGCCGTTCGCTAAGGAGAAGCGCGCGATCTTTGCTCAAAGCCTCAAGATGCTGCGCAAGCGTCTTTCTTTCGGCATACAGCTGGATGAGCAGCTGCGTCGTATTGCTGAAGCCGCTGCCCAAGCCCAAGGACTCCAGCTTGGATGTGATGGCATCGAGCCGCCTCCGCTGCTGTTCCCGCTCCAGATCGAGCTGCGCTGTTTCGTCCGCCAGGCTCTGCAAGATGGGGGCGATTCCAGCGCTGGAAGCGGACTGCCCTATCAATAGCATGGCGTTGATTTGACGCCGCAAGCGATCTCGTACGCCCACCAGCAAATTGAATTCTTTGTGCAAGAATTCGCGGATCACTTGCGCGATGCTCTCGCCGCTGGCTACATTCAGCACGCGCAGCACCGTTTCCGCATCAAGAAGTTCAAGAGCGCTCTGCTCACATGCGGCGCGCACACTCGCTTGTTCATCAATGGCTGTGGTCAATCGCTGTAGGGCGCGCGGGTCGCTATCATCGCCAGAAAGCGCCTCAATCAGACGAATATGCTGTTGCTGCAACTGCTGCTTGTGTTGCGTCACCTGAGAGGCGAGCTTCACACGACGCTCGGTGACACGTCCCAGGCTCGTCTCAAGTTCATGCCGAGTGGCCATCAGCATATCGGCATCCAGCGCGGGCTCGACCGACTTGCTGGCGATTCTGTCAATCTGCTCGGCGTCCGCCTGGGAACTGGAAGCAGCAACGGTCGCGCTCCAAGCGAGCAGACGCCCGCCCACGAAGCCTATATCTCGCAGCAATTCAACTTGCTCGACCGATAAGTCCACTTGCCGATACGGTAAGCTAACGAGCAAAACAGCCTGCAAGCCGCTGCCGGTCATCAGGGGCTGAACGTACACGCTGCTCAGGGCGTCGATATTCAGCCGACGCAACAAGTCAGCCAGTTCATCAGCGTGGTATTCGGGGAACAGGATCGTTTGCTCGACGCGATTCGTAGCTTCGAGCAAAGTCGGCTGTTCGTTGAGGTTCAGCGATATGCCAGACAACTGCTGGTCGGCGACCCGATCGTAACCGGCGGCAACGTCAGCGTAGTTGTTCTCTTGAACGCGTACCAACACGCAGAGATCAGCGCCTAATGCCTCGAGCGTAGACTCGACGATTTGGCGCGGCAAATCTGCGTCCGCCCCCGGGTCCATCATCATGCCCAAGGCATTCATTATCAGCCGGCGGTCAGTGTGCGGCGGGGCTGCTGAAAAGCTCCAGGACGACGGCGCGGAAAGCAGCGGGTCGGCGATATCTGCCTCAGCTTGGCTGTCCGGAACTTGCAGAGCCGCCGACTGCTGCGAGGCCGCCAGCACAACTTCGACCAGACTATTCTCCAACAGGGCGACCGCCAGGCGATATATGACAAGCGCGAATAACGCAAGCCCGGCGACGTATGCCAGGCGCGCGCCACCGAGATAGCTGCCCCCGGTTTCCCCTTCCGCCAGCAGCACCAGGTCCAAGCCGTTGCCCAGTATGAAAATTAGAAAGAAAAGGACCTTCAGCGGCGCGTCAATTTGATGTCGCACATTGATTACCGCTAGCAGCACGCCGGCTATCGATATCGCTACAGGTACTAAAGACCAAAGAGCGGCGTATGCCGAGGCGTTGAAGTTGCTGGCTTCGCTGCCCGCCGCCAACCAGCTCTGCGCGGTGTTTAGATAAAGCAGCGTCATGATCAAGCTGAGGCCAAAAACAAATAGATTAGACCGGTTCCGCCAACGCGCGAAGTCCGCGCTGAGGAATGCCCAAGTCATTACTACAAGCGTCAGGGCGTATGCCAGCCGTTCCAGAGGCGGCATAAAGCGGTTGGTATCGATATCCGCGAATTGCGCCAGCAGCGCAGCGCCCATCATCACCAGCCAAACCAGCAGCAGGCCAGCGGCGCTGTAAACATAGCGGTGCGTGGCGTGCTCCACTGGAAAGCGCGCGCGGTGCCCGATTGCCAAGTATAAGGCTCCCAGGCTAAAGGCGATCAGCAACAGGAAAAACATCAGGTCGCCGGGGAACCGTAGAAATAGATCGAGGAATTCGCGCGGCACTATTGACAATTCACACCATCCAACCGGCGCGCTCGCTTGCTAAACACGGCGCAGAAAAGTAGTCCGCAGCCATCATTCATACACCCGTACCGCTACCGCCGTCGACACAAAATACGACCTCGCCGGGCGGCGCGTACTGCGGGTCAGTATAGCATAGGCGTCGATTGCGTACTCAGTTATTCCAGCATTGATTGCGGCGGTCGTTACGACCGGGCTGGGTTGAATTGCTGTTGACGATGCCTAGCCTACACTCTACACTCCTTACGACGTTTTCAGAGCCCGAGCGTATCCTGTGACGCGGCAGATCTCAGCATTTCTTCGTAGATTTCCTTCAGTCTTGCGGCTGCCTTATCTGCTTTTCAGTCGATTGCAAGCCAGATACTCGGTAGGGGTGGCCGCGGTTATACTGGATGATAGCGGCCGGGTTCTGCTGGTTGAACATTCTTACCATCCGCGCTTTCCCTGGGGACTGCCTGGCGGCTGGATCGGCGATGACGAAGACCCGGCAGCGGCTATTATTCGAGAGCTCAAGGAAGAATTACAGCTTGAGGCTGATGTGATTCGCGTCCTACATACCAGCAAGACCGTGCGCAACCATATTGATCTCGCCTTTCTTTGCGAGGCCAAGTGCCCCGTCGGCAAGCTGAGCCACGAATTGCTTGACTTCGCCTGGGTGCATTGCGACGAGCTGCCAGAGATCAAGAGCTTTCACCGGCGATCGATCGAAGCTGCCCATGTTTAGCCGATCGAGAGCATAGCATGGGCGCCAGTCTTAATTCGCGCCGCCGCCGCGCGGGATTTCCGGTCCTGCAATCATTCTCTTTCTTGCTCATCATAGCGGCGGTTGGCCTGCTCGTTTATTACCTGGTGGCCTTCAGCCGGCGAGAGCAGGAATTGCCGGCTGGGGTCACGGTAGCCGGGATTAATGTCGGGCAACTCAGCGAAAGAAACGCCGTTGCCCGCTGGGAACGCGCCTACGCCGAGCCGATTCTCCTGGTGTATTCGAATGATCTCGGCGATCACCCCATTCACCTGCACCCCGATCAAGTCGGCTGGCGGATTAGCAGCGAGCCGATGTTGGCTGGCGCGCTGGCTTCTGGCCAGGAAGGCGGAGGCTTCTGGCGCCGCTTTCTCGATTTCCTCGTGGGCGTTGAGCTGTCGGTATCAAAAGATATCCCCCTGGTAGCCGATTACCAAGACAATGCGCTGGAAGCATTTCTGCGGGATGTGGCCGCGAGGTATGACGATCCCCCCGGCAACGCAACCTTCGATCTGGATACGCTGACCATCTACCCCGGCGCCAGCGGATATGCCCTGGACATTGGCGCTGCGATGCCGGCTGTGGACGCCGCCTTGCGCTCCGCCAGCCAGCGCAATGTCAGCCTGCCCGTCACCCCGCATAGCAACCAGAATCTGAGCCTGGATACGCTGCGCGCGCTCATCATCAACTATCTCGACAGTCGCGGTTTCATGCACGATGGGCAGGCCACGGTGGCATCGGTCTACATTCTGGACCTGGTCTCCGGCGAAGAGATAAACATTCTGGGCGATGTCGCCTATTCAGCGGCGAGCACCATCAAGATGCCTATCACGATCGAGTATTTTCGCCAACTAAACCGGGATCCCACAGCTGGCGAAGCCTGGCTGATCGCGAATTCGCTACTTTGCAGCAACAACAGTTCGTCAAATCTGATCATGGAAATCCTTGGCGGCAACGATATCTTCACGGGATTGCGCCGAGTAAACAACACCTTGGGGGCGGTCAGCGCTGTAAATTCTTACATCACCGCGCCCTTTTACCTGGGGATCGAGGGCCAGCGGTTGGGCTCGATTCAAGCGCCGGAAACCAGGCCCAACCAGACCTACAATACCGAGCCCGATCCCTTCAACCAGACCACCGCCGAAGACATGGGCGCCATATTCAGCCTGATTTACGATTGCGCGCACTATGACTCGGGATTGGCGCTAGCGCTGCCGGAAGGCCAAATCACCCAGCGGGAATGCCAGCGCATGTTGGAGGTGGCCAGCGCGAATGATCTGCAACGGCTGCTGCAAGGCGGCATACCGCCGGGCACCCGCATCTCGCACAAGAATGGCTGGATCTTTGACACCGTCGGCGATGCGGGCATCGTCTACTCTCCCAATGGACGTCACTACGTGATTTCGGTTTTTCTCTGGGAGCAGACCGACTTCCAAGATTATGAGAAACTCTGGCCCCTGGTCGAAGAAATCTCGCGCGCCGCCTGGAACTTCTTTAATCCCGAAAACACCCTACTGCAGCCGCGCTCCGACTTGCCGGTCACCGCTGTCGAGTGCGAGGGGAATTACCTGCCGCCCAATGCCGAAGCGGTAAATCTCGACGACATCAATGCCTGGAAACGCAACTGAGCCGCGGGCCCAAGCACGCAATGCCAAAGTGTAAAGTCGTTCAATAGCTGGCGACCGCGTCCGCCTGCGATTCAAAGATTTGAAAGATCTGATCCAGCCCAGAAATCTCAATGGCTTCACGCGCTCGATCCGAGGGCTGCGCCAGGCGCAGGTCGCCACGGCAGCGCCGAGCGCGCTTTAAGGCTGTGGCCATTTCCCACAGCCCGTCCTGGCCAAGCTTGTCGACGCCCTGTAAGTCCAGCACCAGATAGCGCTTGCCCGCATCGATTTCGTACTGCAAGAACGAGCCCAGCTGTTCCGCGCTGACACTGTCTATACTGCCGCCCGCCTCGACAACGAGGATATTCCCGTGACTAGATCGTTCCAAGCGCATTGCGCATTACTCCATACAAAGGGAAATGTATCCTTTTCGGTTGATACAGATACTATACCATCGAGGACACCGAGAATTGCTAGGGCAATCGCATCAAATTATTTCAACACTAAGGCGCCAAGAACTCCGAGAACTATCCGAAAATATGCCAATAAAGGACGCAATGAAAAGGTGATTTTCTGCCAGATTTCATGGGCGAGCCAAGGCTCGCCCCTACAATTTGTTAGTTTGATAATAAATTCGTCATTTATGGATATTGATGCGATTGCCCGGCGAGAAATGCGAGAGCACCGAGAAACTTAATCGAGATATGCCATATCCTTTGTGTGCTTTGTGCCTTTGTGTCTTTGTGGTGAAATTTAATTTCAACCGAATTCGATACACTACCCGTACAAAGCAAAGATGATAGAATGCTATCCTAAGTTGTAGGATCGGTGGTTCGATTATGGACTGGAATTACTTCGGCCTCATCTCAGTATTGGTAGCCGCGCTGCTGGTTATGATCCAACGTACGGAGCCTAAGCGGCGCAAGTTGGCCGCTTTTGTTGTTGCGCCCATGCTGCTGGTAATCAGGCAATATGCCTTCTGGAAGCGCGACCTGCACCTAGAAACGCTCCTGGCTTTTATCATCGGGATTGCGCTAAGCCTTTTATTCTGGCTGCTGATCGGCCGTTACAACCCGGTCGGCAAGGACAGCGAAGTCAAAGTCATCGGCATGGACGACTGATCGCTGAGGCGGCGCTCAGCCGATAATGTCTATAGGAATGACATCGGCGCCTTGAAGCATGGCCACGCTGATGCGCGCGGCCGCAATTTCGGACATCTTGCGCAAGGCGCGCCCAGACGGCGATTCCGGGCTATGGATGGCGGCGGGACGGCCGTAGTCGCCCCCTTCGCGGACATTGGCCGACAGCGGGATTCGGCCCAAGAAGGGTACCCCGCGCGACTCCGCAAATCTTTCGCCGCCGCCCCTGCCAAAGAAATCACCGGACATATTTTCGATCACACCCAAGACCGGGACCTTGAGTTGATCAAACATCGCCGCCGCCCGAATCGCATCGGATACAGCGACATCTTGAGGCTGGGTGACGATAATACTGCCGGTCAAAGGGAAAGATTGCGCCAGGGACAAGGGCGCGTCCCCGGTGCCCGGCGGCAGATCGACAATCATATAGTCAAGCCTGCCCCAATCGACATCGGTGAAAAATTGCCGAATCGCGCTATGCAGCATCGGCCCGCGCATGATCATGGGTTTCTCGGGAGACGTGAGGAAACCGGTGCTGATCAGCTTGACGCCGAATACTTCCAAGGGCTGCATCTTGTCGTTGGCCACTTTCGGGCGTCCGCTGCCCAAGCCAAACATCTGCGGGATGTTGGGATTGAGGATGTCGGCGTCGATCAGACCGACCTTGGCGCCGGCATCAGCCAGGCAGACAGCCAAATTGGTGGCGACCGTGCTCTTTCCCACACCACCCTTGCCGCTGCCGATCGCGACGATGCTGTTCATCGGCACATCCAGGCGGCCGTGAATGCGGCGGTCGGTAGGCACCTGCGCATCCCAATTGATGCGAATCCGCTCGATGCCGGCGACTTTGCCGACCAAGGCTTCGTTGCAGCGCTCAATGAAAACATCTTTTAAGGGACAGGCGGGCGTGGTCAGTACAATGGTGAAAGCGGCAGTACCGTCGCTGACACTCAGATCTCGAACCATATTCAGCGAAACGATATCGTTGTTTAGCTCGGGCTCGATGACCGTGCCCAGCGCTTTCATCACTTTGTCATTGATATTGCTCATCGATTGCCTCAATTCAGTCGGCAGACTTCAAAGCAAATATACCATTGATTGGCTGGTTATGGACGTGACTGTATTAGAAAGCTGTAAAGCCCAGGAGTATTACCCAGATTAAGACTCGCGACCCCGCCTAAGGGAAGACTACAAAAAGTGGCGCTTCTAAGCACCGCGGGCAGCGCGCTTGGCTTTGCGTTCGAGCGCTTTGCGGCGCCGTTCTTCGCGCTTGGCGTCGTCCTCGGACCAGGGCGTGGCGCCTTCCGCCGGCGCAGTCGCGGCGACGGTTTCCGCTTTAACAGCCGCCGATGCCGCTGCGGGCTCTGCTGCTGCTGCGGGCGCCGCCGGTATTGGTGAACTGGCGCGAGAGCTTGCGCTGCCGCGGCGGGCTTCTTTTGCCGCGTCCTTGTGTTCCCAGGTGCCGCGAACCTGCATTTCATCATAGGCGCGCGTGGGCGCGATGCTGCGCCAATACGAATTTGGCTTGGACAGCTTTTCTTTGTCATGGATATGATGCGACGTGCGATCGTAACTCGCCAGCTCGTAATCGTGATCCATCTTGATGGCGTCGAAGGGGCAGTATTCGGCGCAGTAGCCGCAGTTCATGCAAATGTCGATGTCGATGAAAAATCCCTCGGGCTCAGGCACCGGGCGCCCCGTATCTGGGTCGTTGCCGCGCACAATCCAGATGCACTGGGGCGGGCAAACTTTGGCGCAAATGCCGCAGCTGGTGCACCAATCCTTGCCGGCCCGCGTGGGATGATCGTCGTCTTCGACAATCAAGAACGGCACAAAGCGGAAACGCTCCGGAACGGCGATTTTCTCGTCCGGATACTGCACTGTTATCACGCCTTTGGTCTGCGTGCCCTGGCGGATGCCGAAGTTGTCGGTTGAATGATGAAATTTGCGAAAACCGTAGCGCAGGTCGTCAATATAGGACTCAACAAAGTGCCGCAAGGTCAATCGGAGTCCCTTGGCCAATCCCGTTCCGTACATGCCATCTCCTCAAAAGTCTCGCGCTGACAGCTCTTGGATGCCGCGGGCTTATCCGCCAAACGAGCTAGCGATCAGTTTCGCCCAGGACGATATCGATGCTGCCAAGAACGCCGACAATGTCCGCTACTTTGTGTCCCTTGCTCATATGCCCCAGCGGCGTCAAGTTGATGAAACTGGGCGCGCGCACATGATAGCGCCAAGGGTTCGATGAACCGCCGCGGCCGCCGGCTGATACGATATAGTAACCCAGCTCGCCCTTGCCGTTTTCCACGCGACCGTAGGACTCGCCATGCGGCACGCGCGGAGCATAAGCGCCCGGCTTGCCATCGGCCCAGATCGACTCGCCTTTGGTGGCTTCCAGGCGCGGCAGAATCTGCTTCAGAATCCGCACGCTCTCGCGCAGCTCGGTCACACGAACGCGGTAACGCGCGTACATATCGCCTTCTGCTTCGACAGCGACATCAAAATCTAGCTCGGGGTAGATGCTGTAAGGGTCGGCTCGGCGTATATCGTAGGCCACGCCGCTGCCGCGCAACAGCGGGCCCGCCGCGCTGAAATTGATGGCGTCTTCGGCGCTCAAAACGCCAACGCCCATCGAACGCTCAATCAAGATTTCGTTCTGCGTAAGCAAGATTTCCAGTTCGTCGATGGTGCGCGGAATGCGCTCGTTGATCATTTCCGTGAGGAACTGCATCGTGTTGTAATCACGCACGCGGTCGTTGGTCAAATTGCTGACGCTCTTGATGCGCTCGGGCAAGTCGCCAAACAAGCCGCCGAAGCGCATGTAATTGCACATCATGCGGCTGCCAGCGACCGCCTCGAAAAAGTCCAGGATGCGTTCGCGTTCCTGAATGAAATAGAGCACAGGCGTGAAGAAAGCGCCGATGTCATTCAGCCAGAAGCCAATCGCCCACAGGTGATTCACAATGCGGCTGAGCTCCACCATCATCACGCGCAACGCTTCGCAGCGGTAAGTCGGCGGATTGTACTTGCGGCCCAAGCTCATCAACTGCTCGACCGCCAGCACGTAGCCATGGTTGTTGCCCATGCTGGAAATATAATCCAGCCGGTCGGTGAAAGGGATATTGTGCAGATAAGTATTGCGCTCGCCGATCTTTTCGTGATTGCGATGCAGGTAACCCATCACCGGTTCCAGCGATGTGACAGTCTCGCCATCGACCGTCAGCAACATGCGGAATACGCCATGGGTGCTGGGATGGTGCGGGCCCATATTGACGACCAGTTCGTTGGTCTCAAAGCCGTCTTTGTCCATGATGCGCTCAATATCGACGCCCAATCCCAGGGACTGGTATACCGCCTCTTCGGAAGTATCCATCAGTCGATTGAGGTCAATGTCGGGCGGATACGAGACGTTCTTGCCAAATACGTTTTTCTCTTCGGCGCGGTGCACGTGGCCGCCGGGCCAGCGGCTGTCAAAGGGTTTCTGTTCTTCCTCGTAATAGGCTTCGCGCCAGTCCTTGCGCATGGGGTGGCCCTCAAAGCCTTCCCACATCAAGATGCGCGTCAGATTTGGATGCCCAGGGAAGCGGATGCCGTAGAGGTCCCAGGCTTCCCGCTCCTGGAAATCCGCGCCGCGCCAGACTGAAACGAGCGAGGGGATCTCGGCAGCTTCGCGGTCGGTCTGCGCTTTGAACACCAAGGCGCCGCCGCCACTGCTGCGGTAAGCGTGATAGACCATTTCCATGTGGTCGCCTTCACCGAGGTAATCCACAGCGGTCGCGCTGGACAAGTAATCGAATCCAAGCTCGTCGCGAATGACGCGCGCGATATCGACCAGCTTGTCGCTATCAACAATGACGCCCTCGTAACCATCACGATCGTCCAACTTGATGGCTTGCGCATGGTTGGCCTTTAAGTATTCAATTGAGTCGTCAATCGAAAGACGCTCTACAGATTGCTCCGCCGCCGCGAGATTCTCCATACAGGTTTATTCTCCCTCTGTTTGCGCCGCGCGGCGGGTTGCGCGTAAAGCCTTGCGGGCCAGCGCGCGCAAACGCCGTTTCTCGCGTATGTCCTCGGCTTCCGCCCAGGGCGTGCCGCCGGTGGGCAATACCACGCTCAAGGCGTCTTCATCCACCGGCACAACTTCCGCCGCTTCCGCTTGCCTCGTCGTCTTTGAGGTTACAAGCTGGCTAAGCGCCGGCAGCTCGCGTTGGCCCAACAACTCCATCTCGCTCGCTGCGGCTTCCGCTTGCCGGCGAATCATATCCATCTGGCGCGGGTCGATAATATCCGGGCCCAGCACCGGCACGGGAGTCGGCTCGGCTGGTCCTTCACCGTACCAGGGCACATCGTCGCCATTGGCGATACTCTGCCCGTCGATCTTGCGCTGCAAGGCGATCATGCCATAGAGCAAGGCTTGCGGCGTGGGCGGGCAACCCGGCACGTATACATCGACAGGCAAATATTTGTCCATGCCGGATACGACGTTATACCCTTCTTTGAATGGTCCGCCGCCGCTGGCGCAGGCGCCCATCGCCAGTACGTATTTTGGCTCCGGCATTTGATTGTAGAGCCGGACGATGGGCACGACCATCTTCTTGGTCACCGTGCCCGATACAATCATCAGGTCCGCCTGGCGTGGGGTGGCGCGCATCACTTCAAAGCCGAAACGGGAGAAATCAAAACGCGATGACGCGGTGGCGATCATTTCAATGGCGCAGCAAGCCAAGCCAAAGAGCATCGGCCACATGGAGTTGCGCCGTCCCCAATTGTAAAGCTGGCTCAAGCTGGTGATAGCGATGTTATCCTCAAGCTCTACAGGTACGGGAAACTCGGTCGCATTGACTTCTTGTAAGTTAAGATCCATCTAAACACCGATCTCCTCATACCAGTCGCGCAGGATGGACTTCAGTATAGCATCATTCGCCCAAGCCGGATCGTCCGCGAATCCTGGCAGGCCCAGAATCCGCTGATTTAGCTCTTCCAGACCGAGGGCATCCAGATTTTCCTCGGGAAAGTTTTCCATTAGAGCCAGAATGATCTCGTAGGTCGAATCCCAATAAAGCTGAGTTTGCGTCACGACTCCGGTTCACCAAGCTCTGCTACTATGGCGGCAGCGATTGCGCAGCCTAAACAGCAGCAAGCGCGTCAAGCTAACTTCTCCAACGCAGTTAGTATAGAGAGCGACAGTTAGATTGTCAAGAATTTCACAAACGGGAAATGTATCCTTTTCGGTTGAAACAATTTCTATACCATCGAGAATACCGAGAAATACGAGAGCACCAAGAAGCTCAATCAAAATATGCCATATTCTTTGTGTGCTTTGTGCCTTTGTGTCTTTGTGGTGAAATTGAATTTCAACCGAATTCGATACACTACCCACAAACGAAATCTCAGTCGGCGTTGAGCACAACAGCGCCGCAGCGGTCAAGGCCTGTGGCCTGCGCAAGGCAAGCTGTGTTCGCGGCTTGATAGACCGCTTGCATCGCGCTCGCAGTGGTTTTCGCGATGGCGGCGCTTTCACAGATTGCGCAGAGCGTTGGGCCCGCCCCGCCGATGAATACCGCAGCCGCGCCAGCTTGCTTGGCGGCCGCGCGCGCCTCTTTGTGCATCGGCATCAGGCAGGCGCGTGCCGGCTCAACCACGCGGTCACTTTCAACGGCCGCGCCCAGCGCCCCCAGATCGCCGCGGTGTAACGCGTCCACCAGCTTGGCGACCGCGCCAGTTTGGTGAATCATTGTCTTCAGCGTGATATGCCTGGGCAAGATCTTGCGCGCGCTGTCGGTCGGGACGGGTACATCGGGCGTTACAAGAGCCAGATGGAAACGCTCGGGTATAGGCAAGGGCTGGATGGCGTCGACGGTGGTTCCCGCCACCAGGATGATGCCGCCCAGCAAACAGGGCGCGACATTGTCCGCATGGTAGCCGCTGACCAGCGCTTCCCCTTCCAGGCAAAATGGCAATAGCTGCTCGCGGGTGTATGGCTCGCCCAGCAACTTGTTCAGCGCCACAACCGAAACCACGGCGCTGGCGGCGCTGCTGCCTAACCCGCTTGAGAGCGGCAAACCTTTGCGTAACCGTATTACTAAGCCACGCGACTCGCCGACATGATCCAGGAGCGCTCTGGCGGAGACGGCGGCAACGTTAAGGGCTGGGTCAAGCGGCAACTTGCCATCATCGCCCTGAATCTCGCTGATGACGATTTCCGGCGCGTCCTGGAACTCGACAATGGCGCGATCACCCATACCTTGCAGCGCCAGCCCCAAGATGTCGAAGCCGACGCCCAAGTTAGCGACTGTAGCCGGCGCGAAGGCTTCGGCTCTGGAAAATGCCATGGAGTGTCGTTATCCTTGCGGAGTTTTCCGCTGAGCGAGGCTGAGCAAATGCCAAGCATACTACAATGTATAGAATGCGCTCAACAATACCCAATCAATAGCCTCATCTATAGTTGTGGCGCTTGCGGCGGCTTGCTGGATGTCAAGCATGATTTCGCGTCCCAGGCCTCGCCCATCACTCGTGAGCTATTCGATGGGCGCCTGGGCAGTTTCGAGGCGCCATGCAACAGCGGCGTTTGGCGCTTCAAAGAGCTCGTCTATCCTGGCATCGACAAGTCCGCCATCGTAAGCCGCATGGAGGGCAATACCAATCTCTACGATGTTCCGCGCGTGGCGACATTCGCCGGCGTCGAGAACCTGTACCTCAAACACGAAGGCGAGAACCCCACCGGGTCATTCAAAGATCGCGGCATGACGACCGGTGTCACGCAAGCCAAGCTGCTCGGTATGGAGCGCGTCGCCTGCGCCTCGACCGGCAATACCTCCGCGTCTATGGCGTCTTACGCGGCTTATGCTGGCATGCAAGGCATCGTCTTTCTGCAGAACCAGCAAATCGCGATGGGCAAGCTGGCGCAAGGTATCGCCTATGGCGCCACTTGCATTCAGATCAACGCCGATTTCGACCGCAACATGGAACTGGTGCGGGAAGTGTCGGACTGCCTGGGCATCTATGTCTTGAATTCTATCAATCCCTTCCGCCTCGAGGGGCAGAAGTCGATCATGTTTGAAGCGCTGCAGCAATTACGCTGGCAGGCGCCAGACTGGATCGTTGTGCCCGGCGGCAACCTCGGCAACAGTTCCGCCTTTGGCAAGGGGCTGCTGGAGATGGTCGAAGTCGGGCTGATCGACCGCATGCCGCGGCTGGCGATTATCCAGGCGGAGGGCGCCAATCCGCTCTATCGGCATTTCCGCGCCGGCTTCAAAAGCTTCGAGCCGGTCAAGGCCCAGACTATCGCCACCGCCATCAAGATCGGCAACCCGGTCAACCTGCAGAAAGCCATCCGCACGCTGGAATGGACACGCGGCGTGGTCGAACAAGTCAGCGACGAGCAAATCATGGATGCCAAAGCGATTATCGATGGCGCGGGCATCGGCTGCGAGCCGGCGTCGGCATGTTCAGTGGCGGGCGCCAAGAAGCTGGTCCAATCGGGAACAATAAAGCGCGGCGATTCCGTCCTGGCTGTGCTAACGGGCAACGTCCTGAAAGACCCGGAAGCCACCATCGGCTACCATGCCGATCAGCTCGCTGGCATCAGGCCAGGGTATCGCAATCGCATTCTGCAAGCCGACGACAATATCGCCGAAATCATCCGCTTGCTGGAGTGAGAATCAGCCAGCCGGCTCGGACTGAATCAGCTTGCTGGTCGCGCGGAAACGGCATCCGGGACGGCTTGCAGCGAAGCATCCAAATCAGCGATGATGTCTTGCGCGTCTTCAATGCCAAGCGCGAAACGGACCAGATTGTCCTTGATGCCAATGGCTTGCCGTTCCTCGCTGCTCAGATCGTAGTAGCTGAAGTAGGCCGGCTGCTCAATCAGACTCTCCGTGCCGCCCAAGCTAGGCGCGATGTAGGGTATGCGCAAACGATCGATAAAGTCGCTGGTCGTCTTGATGTCTCCGGCAACCTCAAAGCTGACGACGCCGCCGTAACCTTGCATCTGCGCTCTCGCGATCTCGTGATCCGGATGCGAAGGCAGGCCCGGATAATAGACGCGGTCGATCTTAGGGTGGCCTTCGAGGAAGCGCGCCACTTCTAGCCCGGCCTGGTTTTGGTGGCGCACGCGTACCGCCAAGGTTTTCAGCCCGCGCTCCAGCAGATAGGCTTGATGCGGATCCACCACATTGCCTAGGATTCCGCGCGCGTCCTTGAGCGCTTTGATCCGCCCATTGTCGCCGGCAATCACGCCTGCCAGCACGTCATTGTGGCCGCCGATGTACTTGGTGGCGCTGTGCATGACAAAATCGACGCCGTATTCCAGCGGACGCAGGTTGATTGGCGTGGCGAAGGTGGTATCGAGCAGCGTCATCGCTCGGTACGCTTTGCCCAACGCTACCAGCCGCCGCAGATCGGCCACGCGCAAGTAGGGGTTGGTCGGCGTTTCCGTAAAGATGAAGCGCGTTTTCTTCGGTATTATCGCCGCCTCCAGCGCGTCATAGTCCGCCATCGGCACGATGCTCGTTTCGATGCCAAACTTCTCCAGCGTCGTCTGGCAAAATTGGCGCGTCCGGCGGTAACAGTCGTCGGTCATCACGATATGCGTACCGGGGCGCAGTACGGTAAGGAACAGTGAGGTCACCGCCGACATGCCGGAGGGATAAACCACCGCATCCTCAGCCCCTTCCAGCTTGGCGATGCGGTTCTCCAGCGACCAGATCGAGGGATTGCCGTAGCGCCCGTATTCCTCACGGTTCAGCTCCCCGCCATAGACTTTTTTATCCAGGAACGCGATCACTTCGGCGGTATTGCGAAAGGTATAGGTGGCGGATTGCACAATGGGCGTGGTCACCGAATGGAAACCCTTGTCACGCGCTGCGCCGCCGTGCACCGATGCTGTGCTTGCGCCAATCGATTTAGGTTTCGCTAGAGAATCTCTCGATTTCATGCTTGATTCCTCCCCAATAGAAAAAGCCCAAACGGCTATAGTAACGCCAGTTTGGGCTTCCGTGACCTTGAAGCTAGTGACTGGGGCACAGTCTACGGAATGACCTGCCGCCCCACATGAAGCTGCCGAGCGAAACAGGTGTTTACCCTCATCTTCCAGAAACATCTGCCGAAATTAGCACCTTCCCATTGCCATCTGGGGGTTGCTGTGGCTTCGCCGAGTCGGTCTCTCCACCACCTCTGGATAAGCGCAAACTTTATCTTTGATTGTTAATCGCTGCGCAGTATAACATAGCGGTGGACGAATCGCAAATGACGCCCACCGTGGGTAGTGTATCGAATTCGGTTGAAATACAATTTCACCACAAAGATACAAAGGCACAAAGCACACAAAGAATATGGCATATCTCGATTAAGTTTCTCGGTGCTCTCGCATTTCTCGCCGGGCAATCGCATCAATATCCATAAATGACGAATATATTATCAAACTAACATATTGTAGGGGCGAGCCTTGGCTCGCCCATGAATTCTGGCAGAAAATCACCTTTTCATTGCGTCCTATATTGGCGTATTTTCAGATATATCTCGGAGTTCTTGGCGCCTTAGTGTTGAAATAATTTGATGCGATTGCCCTAGCATTTCTCGGTGTCCTCGATGGTATATATCTGTATCAACCGAAAAGGATACATTTCCCCCACCGTGACTAGGTTAATCGCATCATATTTTTTTTGCTACAGAGACCACAAAGGTTAAGTTTGTTCGGGGCAGAACTCAACTAGAATTGACATACAAATGGGTGAAATGCGAATCACAGGTTTCAAAATTGAAGCGCAATTTCACAATATCTATAAATGATAGACATTTCTCTGTGCTCTCTGTAAAGCCAGTAAAGAAATGCAAATTTCTCTAGAGCAACAATCTGTAGGGGCGACATACCATGTCGCCCGAAACTACAAGTTGCAGCTGACCAGATTGGTCAGGCTAGCTTTCCGCATGACTTACTTGCACTTACTTCTGTGTTCTCGGCGCCTTTGTGGTGATAAATATGTTGATGCGATTGCCCTGCGACGTGACGCGGATGTCAAGAAGTATGCTATTCTAAATGATATCATCTGTCTGACGCGCGAAGGAAAGTGGATTACTTCAGCATGAATCTACCGACTGTTAATGAAACAGCTTTTCGAGTCCAGGGAGGTCGCGCGCTTTACGGCGAAATCGAAGTGCAGCGCGCCAAGAATGCGATTCTGGCGATGCTGGCGGCGTCCATTGTCGTTGAAGAGGGCGAGACCGTCTTGCATCAAGTGCCGGACATCCAGGATGTTGAGCGAGCTTTGGAACTTCTGCGCGCGGTTGGCGCCAGAGTTCATCACGACAAATTGACAAAAACGGTGCGCATTGACGCGGCCGATGTCAGCAGCGGCATATTGCCAGAAGACATCGCCGGACGTTTCCGCGGCTCGGTGTTATTCCTGGCGCCGTTGCAAGCCCGTCTGGGTTACGTTGAATTGCCTGGCAGCGGCGGCTGCGATATCGGCACGCGCAAGATCGATTTTCACCATCGCGGCTTCGCCCGGCTTGGGGCGGATGTCCAGTATTTCGAAGATGGCCGCACCATCATTGAACTTGACGGCGGGCGCTTTCGGGGCGCCATGCTTTATCTGGATTTGCCCAGCCACACCGGTACAGAAAACTTGATGCTGGCGGCCTCATTAGCCGAGGGCAAGACGATTCTCGAAAACGCCTCGGTAGAACCTGAAGTGGTCGACTTCGGCAATTTTCTGAATAAGATGGGCGCCGATATTCAGGGCCTCGGCGCCAATACCCTGTTCATCAACGGCGTTGAGAAGCTGAATGCGGTCGACTATACACCCATGCCCGACCGTTTGGTTGCCGGCACAATGATGATCGCCTGCGCCATGGCCGGCGGCGATGTCACTATACGCAATATCGATCCGTCGCATTTGCGTATAGTCAGCGCCAAGTTGGAGCAAATGGGCGTGGATATCAGCGCGGACGCTCGCTCGATTCGGGTACGGCGACCCCGCCATCAGCGCTTGAATCCGATAAATATCCAGACGCACCCCTACCCCGGCTTCCCTACAGATCTGCAGCCATGCATGGCGGCGCTGTCCACGCTGTCCGATGGCACAAGCTACATCCGCGAACGCATCTTTGATAATCGCTATGACTATGTAGAAGCTCTGCTGCAGATGGGCGCCGACATTCTCATCAGCCAAAGCGGCGTCTGCATCATCAAGGGCGTCGAGCGCCTCAAACCAGCGCGCATCAGCGCTGACAACATTCGCTCGGGCGCGACCTTGCTGCTAGCCGCCCTGGCAGCCGAAGGCGAAAGCATCATCGACAACGTCTATCAAGTTGATCGCGGCTACGAAGCCATCGACGACTTGTTGCGCGCGCTAGGCGCCGATGTCACCCGCATTGAAACCATGTTGACGCCGCAGCCCGTCTGGTAGCTGCCAGTACGCGGCGACAACTTACAGGTGACTAATCACGGCGGCGGCAAACTCGTCGGTTGAAGCGCTAATTTGCCCCGGGCTGGCGATATCGGCCGTACGCAAGCCGGCCTCCAGCGCCGCGTCAATGGCAGTTTCAATCGCTGAGGCCTCTGCTTCCAATTGCAAACTGTAGCGCAGAAGCATGGCGGCGCTGAGAAACATGCCGATGGGATTAGCTATGCCCTGTCCGGCAATATCAGGCGCGGTGCCATGAACGGGTTCGTAAAGTCCAAATTGATCGGCGCGCAGCGACGCCGACGGCAGCATGCCCAAGCTGCCAGCTAATACCGAGGCTTCGTCGCTGAGAATGTCGCCGAACATATTGCCCGCCACGATCACATCAAAGCTGCCCGGCCGCGTCAGCAAGTGCATCGTCGCCGCATCGACTAACAGATGCTCCAATTCAACATCGGCGTATTCCTCATGCACATCGACCACCGTGCGCCGCCACAAACGCATGGTCGCCAGCACATTAGCTTTATCCACCGAGCACAGTTTTCCGCGGCGCCCTTGTGCAGCGCGGAAGGCGACAGTGGCGACTTGCTCGACTTCCGAGCGAGTATAAGACATCGTATCATATGAGGAATCGCCATCGCCTTGCTCTTGCCGTTCGCCAAAATAGATGCCGCTGACCAACTCCCGAACAAACAGAATATCGACATCTTGCAGCAAATCGGCGCGCAAAGGCGCATGTTCCACTAATGCCGGATACGCTTTTACGGGCCGCAAATTGGCGAATAAGCCGAAGCGCTGACGCAGCTCCAGCAGACCGCGCTCGGGTTGCACAGTCGCAGTCGGGTCGGACCATTTTGGTCCCCCGACAGCGCCCATAAGAATGGCATCGGCGTTTTCGCAAATGCTTAGCGTTTCGGCCGGCAGCGGATCGCCCGTCTCGTCAATGGCGATGCCGCCGATCAAACCTTCGACGAAGGTGAATTCGTGGCCGAACTTCTCCGATATCACCGACAATAATTCGGTGGACTTCGCCACTACCTCCGGGCCGATGCCGTCACCGGGCAAAACTGCAATCGTCGCTTTCATTTAGTCTCTCTCCATGTTTTTGACGGCGTCTGGACCGCCTGGAAGCGCGAATCGCTAGCCGTCATTCGCTGATGAGCGCCGGTTCTTGCGTTTCCGTCGATTCGGCCACAGACAGTCCGTATTCAACGCTGTCGACCAGCGCCAGCCAGCTCGAGCAGATGATGTCGGTGCCTGCGCCTACTGTGCTCCAGCGTTCTTTGCCGTTATAAGAGTCGATCAACACCCGTGTCATGGCGCCGGTGGCGTGCTCGCTATCGAGGATGCGCACCTTGTAGTCCACCAACTGAATATCCCTAAGGGCGGGATACTTGGGCAGCAGCGCCTTGCGCAAGGACAGGTCAAGCGCGTTCACGGGACCGTTGCCATCGGCCGCGGTATGTATAATATCGCCGTCGATTTCCAGCTTGACCATCGCCATGGCCTGCTGGCCTCGGCCGCGTCGGTCTTCCACCATAACGGTGAAGTCGACCAGGTTGAACAGCGGCTCATAGTTCGGGGCGGCGCGATGCAAGCGAACCGCCACCGACGCCTCAGCGCCTTCAAAAGAGAAGCCGGCGCTTTCCAGTTCTTTCACTTCGTTGAGCACAGATACCGCCTCGTCAGTCGAGACGTCCAAGCCCAGCTCTTCCGCCTTGCTCAACAAATTGCCGCGCCCCGACAAGTCAGACACCAGGACGCGCGTTCTGTTGCCCACCTGCTCCGGCTCAATATGCTGGTAGCTGTCTACATTGCGGCGCATGGCCGCCACATGAATCCCGCCTTTGTGCGCGAAGGCGCTCTTGCCGACGTAGGGCAGGTGCGTGTCAGGCGCCAAATTTGCGATTTCGGCTACGGCACGGGACAAATGCGTCAATGTCGCCAAATTGCCGTCAGTCGCCAAACACGGTATGCCCATTTTGATTATCAGGTCGGGAATGATGCTGCAGAGATTCGCGTTGCCGCAGCGTTCGCCATAGCCGTTGATCGTGCCTTGCACATGCACAGCCCCGGCGCGAACCGCTGCCAGCGAATTCGCCACGGCTAGCTCGCCGTCATTATGCGTATGGATGCCGAACTGCGCATCCGGGAAGAGCTCTTGCGCTTTGAAGACAAATTCGGCGATTTCCCAAGGCATGGAGCCGCCATTGGTATCGCAGAGCACGATGACATCAGCGCCGCCGGCCGCCGCAGCCGCCAGCGTATCAAAGCCGTATTCCATATCCAGCTTGGCGCCATCAAAGAAGTGTTCGGCATCGTAGATGACTTCCCTGCCCTGCGCCTTCAAGTAGGCCAGGCTGTCTTCAATCATCTTCAAGTTTTCGCCGGCCGTCGTTTGCAGGACGTCAGTAACGTGCAGCATCGAGGTCTTGCCGACAACGGTAACCACCGGCGTGTTCGCCTCGACCAGCGCCCGAAGATTGGCATCGTCTTCCGGCGCGATTCCCTTGCGGCGCGTCGAGCCAAATGCGGCGATCTTTGAATGTCTCAGATCCAAATCGCGCGCTTGGTCGAAGTACTTCACATCCTTGGGATTTGAGCCGGGCCAGCCGCCTTCGATGTAGTCGATGCCCAATTCATCGAGCAAGCGGGTAATATGAAGCTTGTCAGCCACCGAAAGCGAAATTCCTTCACGCTGGCTGCCGTCCCGCAGCGTGGTATCGTAAATCGCGATTCCCGCATTCACGCTCGACATGCCTTCCTCCTCGGTCGCTGCAGGGCGCAATGGCTAGGCGCTGGTCACGACGCGCTGCGGATTAGCGGACTCGTAGGCGCGGACGTCATCATCCAGCGCCAGCAGGTAGCCAAGCTGATCCACGCCGTTGAGCAAGCAATACTTGGCGAAGCCATCCAGTGGGAAGCCGACCGCGCGTCCGTCGGGCAGCGTCAAAGTCTGCGCTTCGACATCAACGCTGACGCTTGTGCTGGGGTCTTCTTCAGCCAGGCTGAACAGCTGCTGCTGAGTTCCTTCATCAACGATGATCGGCAGCAAGCCATTCTTTAACGAATTGTTACTAAAGATGTCGGCGAAGTCGGTGCTGATGACCGCTTGGAAGCCGGCGCCAAGCAGCGCCCAAGGCGCGTGCTCGCGTGAACTGCCGCAGCCGAAGTTGTTGCCCGCGATCAATACCGAGGCGCTGCTATATTCGGGGCGATTGAGCACAAACTCCGGATTTGGCGTCTCGCCGTCTTCCTGGTAGCGCCAATCGCAAAAGGCGGCTTTGCCCAAGCCCTCCTTGTCGGTGACTTTGAGGAAGCGCGCCGGAATAATCTGGTCGGTGTCGATGTCGTTTACTGGAATGGAGACGATGCTGCCCCGGATTTGACTTACCTTTTCCACGGTCATCCTCCTCAATTCAATCCCGTAAGCAGGGCGCGCGGATCCGTTACCGAGCCAGCCACAGCCGATGCCGCGGCAGTCAGCGGGCTGGCCAGGAAAGTCCGGCCGCCCTTGCCTTGCCGACCTTCAAAGTTGCGATTGCTGGTGGATACCGCGTATTGACCGGGCTGCAGTTGGTCGCCATTCATGGCGATGCACATTGAGCAGCCAGCTTCGCGCCACTCGGCGCCCGCCGCCCTGAAGATCTCGTGCAGGCCTTCGTTTTCAGCCTGTTGCTTCACTTGCTGCGAGCCCGGCACCACCATCATACGAACAGAATCGGCCACCTTGCGGCCTTGAATAAACTGCGCGGCCTGCCGCAAATCCGTGATGCGAGAATTGGTGCAGCTGCCGATGAATACCACATCAATGGCTTTGCCCAGCAGCTGCTGCCCCGGCGCCAGGTCCATGTAGGTCAGCGCCTTCTCCAGCGCGATCTTCTTGTTGATGTCACGTTCGTCTTCCGGCGTCGGCACAGCCGCGTCGATCGGCATGCCCATGCCCGGGTTGGTGCCGTAGGTGATCATCGGTATCAGCTCATCGGCGCGCAGCGTGATTTCCTGGTCGAATTGCGCGCCTGCATCGGTCGGCAATTCACGCCAGCGCTCGACAGCGGCATCCCACTCGGCGCCCTGCGGGGCATGCTGCCGGCCCTGGATATACTCAAATGTCGTGTCGTCCGGGGCGACCATGCCGGCGCGCGCGCCACCCTCTATCGACATATTGCAGACGGTCATTCGCCCTTCCATGCTCAGGCTGCGGATCGCTTCGCCGCGATATTCGAAGACGTGGCCCGTGCCGCCGCCGATGCCGATGCGCGCGATGACCGCCAAGATGATGTCCTTGGCCGTGACGCCGGCGCCCAGCCTTCCCTCTATATTGACCGCCATCGTGCGCGGCCTGTTCTGCAGCAAGGTCTGCGTCGCCAAGACATGGCCGACTTCGCTGGTGCCGATGCCAAAAGCCAGCGCGCCAAATGCGCCATGCGTGCTGGTGTGGCTGTCGCCGCAAACGATGGTCATGCCCGGCTGCGTCAAGCCCTTCTCAGGCCCGATCACATGCACGATGCCTTGATGCTCATCGCCCAAAGCGTACATGGGGATGCCAAAGTCGTCGCAATTCTTGCTGAAGGTATCAAGCTGCTTGGCCGCCATGGCATCAGCCACCGGAATGATTCCCAACTCATTTCTGGGCGTTGTCGGCGTGCTGTGATCCATCGTGCCTATCGTTTGATCGGGGCGGCGCACCTTCAGGCCGCGCTCGCGAATCATGGAAAATGCCTGTGGCGATGTCACCTCATGCACCAGGTGCAAGTCGATATAAAGTACCGCTGGCGCATCGTCGCTCTGCTCGCGCACGATATGCGTGTCCCACACTTTTTCGAAGAGTGTGCGCCGTTTGCCATTTTGCTTCATTTCTATTTCCTCATCACAGTCGTATACGATTACGAAGCGCTAAGCCCGACGGTAGCCACTTCACCTTCCGGCGCGCGGTCGCCCAGCCCCAAGCTCGCTATCATGCGATTGAGCGCGGCGACATAGGCTTTAACGCTGGAGACAACAATATCACTGTCGGCGCCGTATCCGCCAAAGGTGCGCGGGCTTGCTAGCGGGGAAATCCGCACCGTCACTTCACCCAGCGCGTCGATGCCCTCGGTGACGCTATGCACATTGAATTCCAGCAATTCGTTGGGCGCCTTGATGACCAGGTCCACCGCGCGATACGAGGCGTCAACGGGCCCCGTGCCTACTGCTGAAACCACGTATTCCTCGCCGTCCTGATCGAGCATCTTGACTGTGGCGGTAGGCATGCCTATAGTGCCGCAGACGACCTGAATATCGACCAGTCGAAAGAAGTCTTCCGGTTTTTGCGCCGCTTCATCAGCGACTAGCGCTTCCAAATCGGCATCGGTGACTGATTTCTTCAGGTCCGCCAGCTCTTTGAAGCGCCGGAAAACATCCATCAGCTCATCGCCCTCGACCTCGTAGCCCAACTCACGCAAACGCACCCGCAAGGCATGTCGGCCGCTGTGCTTGCCCAATACCAGTTTGCTCTGCGTCAAGCCGACATCTTCAGGCGTCATGATTTCAAAGGTTTCGGCGTTCTTGAGCACACCGTCCTGATGAATGCCTGATTCATGCGCGAAGGCGTTAGCGCCGACGATCGCTTTGTTCGGCTGCACCGGCATGCCCATATAATTGCGCACCAGGCGGCTGGTCTTCATGATTTGCGTCGAGTCGATATTCGTGCGCAAATCATAGAAGCCTTTGCGCGTGTGGATGGCCATCACCACTTCTTCCAGGCTGGTATTGCCGGCGCGCTCGCCGATGCCGTTGATGGTCACCTCTACCTGGCGCACGCCGCGCGTTAGCCCGGCCAGCGTATTGGCGGTTGCCAGCCCCAGGTCATTGTGGCAATGCACCGACCAAATCACGCCGCTGCCCGGTCCAGCGCCCGGGGTCTCGTTGATCAGCATTTCCAGGGTGTCAGCCCATTCGCTGGGCATGACATAACCCACGGTATCGGGGATATTCAAAGTCGTCGCGCCGCACTCAACCGCCACGGCGCAAGCCTGGATCAGGTACTCAGTATCGGTGCGGCCCGCGTCCATCGGGCTGAATTCCACATCATCGCAGAGGCTCTTGGCTAACGTGACACCGTTGCGGATTAGCTCCAAGCCCGCTTCTTTGTCGATGCGCAGCATAGCCAGGTGACTTGGGGACGTCCCCAAGAAGGTGTGGATGCGGGGTTTCGCCGCTTCCTTGACGCCGTCCCAAGCCGCGCGAATATCGCTTTCGACGGAGCGAGCCAATCCGGCGACAGTGGGCCCGTCAATCGTTCCGACTTCACGGGCGATTCGTTGCACGGCTTTGAGGTCGTCCGGTGAAGCCGCCGGGAAACCCGCTTCGATGACATCAACGCCCAAGCGGGAAAGCTGCCGCGCGATCTCCAGCTTCTCGGCGCTGGACAGGGTCGCGCCCGGGCTCTGTTCGCCATCGCGCAAGGTGGTATCAAAGATGATGACCGTGTTATCGTCGTACTTCCGCGTAACCATTTGGAGCTGTTCCTTTACTCAGTCGAATCAGATCGGGAATGCTGTACAACCGGCTTAAGCCAGTAAGACCATCCTCAGCCATACAGGCGCCTCCCTTCGTCGACTCGTCTTACGCAGCAAAGGCGCGATCGCCTACGCGTCAGTCTTGCTGTTTGATATTCTTGGCATCCAGGAAAGGCATCATCTGCCGCAAATCCGCGCCCACCTTCTCCAGCAATAGGTCATGCTCGTTTTGCCGGCGGGCGTTAAAATTCGGGCGGCCCTGCTTGTTCTCTTCGATCCACTCGCGGGCGAACTCGCCATTCTGGATGCGCTGCAGTACACCCGCCATCTCTTCTTTCACCGATTCTTCGAATTGATCGCCGGTAACGTATCCGCCCTGCTCGGCTGTATTGCTGACGCTGTACCACATATAGCTCAGGCCGCCTTCATAGAGCAGATCCACGATGAGCTTCAGTTCGTGCAGGCATTCGAAGTACGCGATTTCCGGCTGATATCCGGCTTTGACAAGCGTCTCGAAGCTGGCGCGAATCAAAGCCGTGACGCCGCCACAGAGCACCACCTGCTCGCCGAACAAATCGGTTTCGGTCTCTTCTTTGAAGGTCGTCTCGATGACGCCGGCGCGGGTACAGCCGATCGCCTTGGCGTAAGCCAGCGCATTCGCCGTCGCCTGGCCGCTGGCGTCTTGCTCCACAGCGATCAGCCCCGGCGTGCCGGCGCCTTCTATGAATACTTCACGCACGCGGTGGCCCGGCGCTTTCGGCGCGATCATAGCGACATCAACCGAAGCCGGCGGCACAATTTCATTGAAGTGAATGTTAAAGCCGTGGGCAAACATGAGCATGGCGCCCGGCTTCAGATTCGGGGCGATATGCTCGTCATAAACCGCGCCCTGCCGCGTGTCAGGAATCAGCACCATAACAATGTCGGCCTGCTTGGTCGCTTCGGCGACTGTGTAGACCTTCAGTCCGTCGGCCTCGGCTTTGGCTTTGCTCGTGCTGCCTTCATGCAAGCCGATGATTACATTTTGGCCGCTGTCGCGCGCGTTGAGCGCATGCGCGTGGCCTTGGCTGCCATAACCGATAACCGCAATCGTCTTGCCGTCGAGCAATGACAAGTCCGCGTCTTTGTCGTAGTAAAGTGTCGCCATCTAACTTACCTCTCCTGAATTGAGTAATTGATTGAAGTCGCGGCCTGATGCGCCGCTGTATATCGCGCTAGACGATCCGCCCGTTGCCGCTGCTAGCTTTTGCGACAGCATCAGCCAACGCTCGGCGATTGATGAACTTCGTATCATGAATCCGCGTGCCGCGCCCCATAGATACCACGCCAGTGCGGATCATCTCGACGATGCCGGTCGGCCGAACTTCCTCGATGAACTCATCAATAACGGATTCCGTTCCCACCATTTCTATGATGGCGACCTTGGGCCCAACATCGACGATGCGCGCCGGATAGCGGTCGCAGATTTCGGTAATGGTATTGCGCGATTCCGCATCATCGTTGCGCACCTTGATGATCGCCAGGTCGCGTTCAATGTGCGGCTCGTTGTCAAGCACACGCACGTCAATCACGTTGACCAGCTTCTGCAAGTTGGCGGCGATCTTCTTGGCGTATTCTGGACCTGCAACCACGCGTATGGTCATGCGCGAGATATGGGGCCGGTGCGTGCGGCCGACGGTAAGACTGTCGATGTTAAAAGCGCGGCGGCGGAACATGCTCGCGATGCGGTTCAAGACGCCCGGCTCATTTTCAACCAGCGCTACCACGGTCATTTTGTTATCGGTCTTTGTTTCGGGCATCATGCTTCTCCTGGTTTGGGCCGGCGTTTCATATCGTGCAAATCGGCGCCGGCGGGCACCATCGGGTACACCATCTCTTCTTTTTCGACAACGAATTCGATCAAGGTCGGGCCGTCGATGCTGCGGGCATATGCCACGGCAGCTTCGATCTCGTCACGCTGGGTAACGCGGCGATTGGGGATGTCGTAGGCATCGGCCAATTTGCAGAAGTCCGGATTCACCATCGGCGTGGCTTGATAGCGCTTCTCGAAGAACAGCTCTTGCCATTGCCGCACCATGCCCAAAAATTGGTTATTGATGATGGCGATGTTGACGTTGATGTTTTCTTGCCTGGCGGTCGCCATTTCGCATAAGGTCATCTGGAAGCCGCCATCGCCGACGATGGCCCAGATTTCTTCATCAGGCTGGCCGAACTTAGCGCCGATGGCCGCGGGAAAGCCGAAGCCCATCGTGCCCAGCCCGCCGCTGGTCAACAAAGTCGCCGGGCGTTGATGCGGATAATACTGCGCTTCCAGCATCTGGTGCTGGCCCACGTCGGTTACCGTAATGGCGTCGCCGCCGGTCAAGCGCCAGATGTCGTTAATCACTTGCGCCGTCATCAACTTGCCCGGCGTCTCGAAATTCAGAATGTCGCGCTCGCTGGAATCTTCCAGCCAGTCCCGTATCTGTCGAATCCAATCGTGGTGAGATTTCTGCGCCAACTTCGGCAGCATCTGCGTCAGCACCGTCTTCAGATCTCCGGCGATACCGACATCTGCTTTCACGTTCTTGTTGATTTCCGAGCGGTCGATATCGACATGAATCTTGCGCGCGTTCAGGGCATAGGTCTTCAAGTTGCCGGTTACGCGGTCGTCAAAGCGCATGCCCAGCGCAATCAACAGGTCGGCCTCTTGAATGGCCAAGTTGGCGGACGCTTCGCCGTGCATGCCCATCATGCCAATCACAAGCGGATGCTCTTCGGGCAAGGCGCCCTTGCCCAGCAGCGTAAGCGCAACGGGAATCTGCGCGCGTTCCGCCAGCTCGCGCAATTCATTCATCGCGCCGGACATCGTGATGCCGTGCCCAGCCAGAATGATGGGCCGCTCGGCTTCGTCGATGAGCCGCAGCGCGCTGTCAATCTCATACGAGCGAGCTTCCGACGGCGGGTGATACCCGGGCAACAGAACTTTAGTCTCGGGGTAGACAAATTCGATTTCAGCAGTTTGAACATCTTTAGGCACATCGACCAATACTGGTCCCGGCCGCCCGGTTCGCGCGATGTGGAAGGCTTCTTTGATGATAAATGCCAGGTCGTTGACATCCGTCACCAGATAATTGTGTTTGGTTATCGGCAGCGTGACGCCGGTAACATCAGTCTCCTGGAAGGCGTCGGAACCAATTGCCGGTATCGGCACCTGGCCGGTGATCGCCACGATGGCGGATGAGTCCATCATCGCCGTCGCCAAGCCAGTCACCAGATTGGTCGCGCCGGGGCCGCTGGTCGCGATGCAAACGCCGACTTTCCCGGTAGCGCGGGCGTAGCCGTCCGCCATGTGGGAAGCGCCTTGTTCGTGGCGCACAAGGACATGATGAATGCGGTCGTCGTACTTGGCCATGGCATCGTAGGTCGGCAGGATTGCGCCGCCCGGATAACCAAACATGACATCGACGCCTTCCTTCAACAAGCATTCCATGATGATTTCCGAACCCTTGAGCTTCATCATAGCCTCCTGCTTCTCCTGCGCGTCCAATTAATGCCGATTAGGCATTTACGTGCGTCAGCCAATTGTATTTATCAGGCGCTTCGCCGGCTGTTATGGCGAAGAATTCACGTTGCACCGCTTCGGTTATCGGTCCCCGCCCGCCGCAGCCGATAGGTATGCGATCAACAGACTTGACCGGCGTGACTTCGGCCGCTGTGCCGGTGAAGAAAATTTCGTCAGCCATATACAGCATCTCCCGCGCCACCGGCTGGAAGCGAACCTCCACCCCCTGGTCGGCCAGAATCGTCAAGGCGCTGTCGCGGGTGATGCCCATCAAAATCGACGACCAAGCCCCAGGCGTGTATACCACCCCGTCCATGATGACAAAGATGTTTTCGCCGGCGCCCTCGCTCACGTAGCCGTTGACATCCAGCGCAATGCCTTCCTGGAAGCCGTTGTCGTGCGCTTCCATGCTCACAAATTGGCTGTTGACGTAGTTCCCGCCCGCCTTCACCAGCGCCATGTGCGTATCGGGGGCCATACGCCGAAAGGAGCTGATTTGGACGTCAACGCCTTGCTCGATGGCTTCGGCGCCCAGATAACGCCCCCACTCCATGGTCAATATCACAGTCTCGGTTGTCGTCTGGCCGCGGCCTTCCAGCCCAAGCGAACCGGCGCCGCGGAAGATGATGGGACGGATGTAACAGGAAGCGTGTCCATTGCGGCGCACCGTCTCGATTACGGCCGCGTCAAGAGTCGCCGGATCGTTGTCGTGGTCGATGCGCATGACCTTCGCGCCTTGCATTAGCCGCTCAGTGTGCTCTCGCAGGCGGAAAACCGCCGCGCCATTTGGCGTATCGTAAGCGCGGATCCCCTCAAATACGCTGGAACCGTAGTGCAGCGCATGGGCGCTAACGTGAACGGTCGCGTCCTGCCAGCGCACATATTCTCCATTGCGCCAAATCCATTCAGCCGTCATGGTTTCATCCTTTGTCGCAACATTCAGCTAATCGTACAGCCTCAAATTATCGCCATTGCCGTCTCTATACTAAAAAGCCCCCCGTGGCTTGGGAGGCTCTCGATTGCTTTTCCTTATGCGCATCCGCCGCCCAAGCCGTTACAGTCCACTGGTAATCCCGAGGACGATGACAAGGACGATAATTGGGTTCAACTTACTTTTACTACTGCGCACGGGGTCTCTCGATAAGTCCGATTTAGCCTGGCGAGAATAGCGAATAATATCTCAACTGTCAAGTAAGTGGATTCGATTCAGCCTAACCCAGGCAAAACTTTCGTGCATATTAAAGTGACCTGCTTTAGCACAATGCACAACTACCGCCCCAGCAGCGCCTTCGCGCGTTCGATCTGCAGCTTCACGGCCGCCGACGCCGTGCCGCCGAAGGAGGCGCGCTGTTCCACCGAGCGACCGTAATCAAACACCGCCGAGACATCTTCAGCGAAATGGCTGCTGAGGCCTTGCAGCGATTCTAGATCCATATCTGAAAGCGCCAGGCCTCGCTCGGCCGCCATACGCACAATGGCGCCCACAGCGTGATGCGCCTGGCGGAAAGGCAGGCCCTTTTTCACCAGATAGTCGGCCAGGTCCGTCGCCAGCAAGTCTTCGCTCAGCGCCTCAGACATGGCATCGGCGTTGATCGATAGACTGGCTACTGTGGCTGTAATCACCGGCAGCAGACGAAACATATTCGCGAGCGAGTCGAAAAGCGCTTCTTTGTCTTCCTGCAAATCTTTGTTGTAACCGCTGGGCAAGCCCTTCAATGTCGTGAGGAAACCAGCCAGGTTGCCGATAAGCCGTCCCGTCTTGCCACGCATCAGTTCCATCGGGTCGGCGTTGCGCTTCTGCGGCATCAGGCTCGAGCCGGTGCTGTAGCGATCGTCCAGCGTGATAAAGCCAAAAGCCGGATTCGAATAGATCAAGATGTCTTCCGCCAGCCGACTTAGGTGAACGGCGCAAAGCGACGCGACATAGAGCAGATCCGCGACAAAATCACGATCGCTGACGGCATCCAGGCTGTTATCGCTGGGGCGCTCAAAGCCCAGGTCCGCAGCGATTTGATGCCGGTCGACCGCAAAAGGATTACCCGCCAACGCGCCCGATCCCAGCGGGCACTCGGCCATCCGCAGGCGCGCGGAGCGCAAACGATCCTGGTCGCGCTCAAACATCCAGAAGAAACTCATCAACCAGTGGGCGCCGCTGATTGGCTGGGCCGGCTGCATGTGGGTGTAACCCGGCAGAACTGTCTCGCAATGGGCTTCGGCCAGAGACACTAGCGCCGTCTGCAACAAGCGCAGCTCGCCCGCCAAGTTATCCGCGGCGCGCATCGCCCAAAGTCGGAAGTCGGTCGCCACCTGGTCATTGCGGCTGCGCCCTGTATGCAGCTTTCCGCCGACCTCGCCCACGATTTCTGTCAGGCGGCGCTCTACGGCGGTGTGTATGTCTTCATCTCCGGCGGCGAATTCGAAGGCATCCGCGTCAAATTCCTGCAAAACTTGCCGCAGCCCGCTGATGATGCTTTCCGCTTCCGCTGGGGTGATGACCTTGGCGTCTGCCAGAGCGCGAGCGTAAACGATGCTGCCTTCGATGTCTTCGGCATACAAGACCTGGTCAAATTCGATGCTGTCGTTCAGCGCGCGCAGGTCTTCGTCGCTGGCTTGGCTGAATCGTCCGCCCCACAGGCTCATGCTTTTGTCCTCAATTTCCACCCTCAATCGCGCTTGAAGCTGCTGTAATCAGGACGCGTGTAATCGGTGAGCGCGCCGCCTTCCGCTTCCAGCATGGCCTCGACTTTAATCGGCAGGCCAAAGAGCTGAATAAATCCGTGCGCGTCTTGCTGATTGTAAACGTCCTCTTCCCCGAATGAGGCGTAATCTTCCCGATACAGGCTGTAGGGGCTTTTGCGGCCCGCCACGATGATATTGCCCTTGTAGAGCTTGAGGCGGACGGTACCGGTAACGGTCTCCTGCGTCACTGTCACAAAGCCGTCCAGCGCCTCGCGCAGCTTGCTGTACCACATGCCGTTGTAAACGAGCTCGGCATATTTGGGCGCGACCATGTCCTTGTACTGCATCGTATGTTTGTCAAGGCAGATGCTCTCCAAGAGCTGATGCGCGCGATGCACAATGGTGCCGGCCGGCGTCTCGTATACGCCGCGGCTCTTCATGCCGACCAGGCGGTTTTCCACGATATCCGTGCGGCCGATGCCATGACGCCCTCCTAGCTTATTGAGCGTAACAAACAGCTCAACCGCGCTCATGTTTTCCCCGTTCAGACTGACGGGATTGCCGCGCTGGAAAGCGATTTCGATGTATTCGCCTTGGTCGGGCGCCTCTTCGGGGGCGCTGGTCAATTGATACATCAAGTTCTCGGGCTCGTTCCAGGGATTCTCCAACAGGCCGCCTTCGTGGGAGAGATGGAAGATATTGCGATCGCGACTGTAAATGTCTTTCTCGGTATGAGACACGGGCACGCGGAATTCTTCAGCGTATGCCAGCGCGTCTTCACGCCCGCGGATATCCCATTCGCGCCAAGGGGCGATCGTCTTCAGCTTTGGATTCAACGCCATGGTCGAGACTTCAAAGCGGACTTGGTCGTTGCCCTTGCCGGTGCAGCCATGAGCCACCGCATCAGCCTGCTCTTGCGCCGCGACCTCCACCATGTGTTTGGCGATCAACGGGCGCGCGAATGACGTGCCCAGCAAATACTCCCGCTCGTAGACCGCGCCGGCGCGCAGGGTCGGGAAGACAAAGTCGGTCAGAAATTCCTCGCGCAGGTCGCGCACGTATAACTTGGACGCGCCCGAGGCGATGGCTTTGTCTTCCAAGCCCTCAAGCTCCTCTTCCTGCCCCAGGTCGGCGCAGAAACAAATTACCTCGCAGCCGTAGTTATTTTTCAACCAAGGCACGATTACCGAAGTATCGAGCCCGCCGCTATATGCCAGCACAACTTTCTTCACATCTGCTGCTTCCATCGACATGCCCCACCATTCTGATAGCTTTAAGCCGCCTAGTTTACGCAAAGATTCAAGTTTTGGAAGTGGATGGTCGCATGATTGCGCTGGAAGCCAGGCCAAGCCGCAGCGCGGAAATGTATCCTTTTCGGTTGATACAGATACAATACCATCGAGGACACCGAGAATTGCTAGGGCAATCGCATCAATTTTTTCAACACTAAGGCGCCAAGAACTCCAAGATATATCCGAAAATATGCCAATAAAGGACGCAATGAAAAGGTGATTTTCTGCCAGAATTCATGGGCGAGCCAAGGCTCGCCCCTACAATTTGTTAGTTTGATAATAAATTCGTCATTTATGGATATTGATGCGATTGCCCGGCGAGAAATGCGAGAGCACCGAGAAACTTAATCGAGAAATGCCATATTCTTTGTTTGCTTTGTGCCTTTGTGTCTTTGTGGTGAAATTTAATTTCAACCGAATTCGATACACTACCCGCAGCGCAGAACGACTTGTGAACTGCGCGCCCTGCGGCTACAATGCTTCAGGCATAAGCGACGGGCATTGCGAGACAGGAAAGACGATGACGACCGTAGAGCAACTCAAGAATCTGCGTGACCAAAAGTCGCGACCGCATTTGGAACAGTACGCGCCGGTTTGGCTTCTGCGCGAAGATATCTTCGCCGAAGACGAATCGATTCAGTTTCATGTCTTGTTCCAGCACAATTTACATGGCTGGGTTGACCGCCGCTACCGCTACGACGGCTTCAACGACACGCTTTACCACAAAGGTCAGACGCTGGTCGCGGAAGACGAAGCGCTTGAGTTAATGGCTGAGGCGCCTTACATTGAAGCTAGGGTCGCCGATGTGCCCAATTCCTACGGAGGCTAGGCGTTTTTCAGCGCCTGATCCGCAACTTCATTGAATACTATTAACAAGCGCCGCGCAATCTCCGACCAAGCATAGGTCTTGGCGATGCGCGAGGCGCTGATGCCCATTGATGCCGTTTTGCCGGGATTACTGAGCAACTGGATAATGCAATCCGCCAGCGAGATTGGTTCGCGCGCCGGGATGTGATAGCCCGTCTCCTGGTCCCGCACGAGGAACTGCAAGCCACCCACTTGGGACGCGATCACCGGTGTGCCCGATGACATCGCTTCCAGCGCCACCATGCCAAATGACTCGTAATCAGAAGGCATGATGACAGCCGTGGCCGCCGTATAATAACGGGGCAATTCCGACTGTTCTTTGGCGCCCGCGAAACTGACCAAGCGATCGATGCCCAGCTCGACGCTCATGGCCTGCAGACGATTCATTTCACGGTCGTCGCCGCGGTTTGGGTCTCCGCCGACTATCATAAAGCGCAGTCGCCGCAGCATAGCCGGCGCCCGCTCCCGCAGTACATGCAGCGCCTCCAGAATCGTATCCACGGCTTTCAGCGGCTCAATCCTGCCGACGAATAGCAGCATATGCCCGTCTGGCTTCAAACCCAGGGATTCCCGCGCATCTTGCGCTGACATGCCCTTTTGAAAGTGCCCGGCATTTACGCCGGGTGGGATCACCGTAATCTGTTTGCGAGTAGCGCGATACAGCCAACGCAGTTGCGCTTGCTCGGCGGGCGTGGCGGCGATGATGCGATCGGCCGACTGCAAAATCTGCATCTCAGTCATGATGCGGACGTCAGGCTGATAGCGCGCGTTCAAGGCGATTCGTTTCTTCATATGACCCAGCGTGTGGTACATGTGTACAAAGCGTGTGCCCCAAGCTTCTTTTAGCTTCGCCGCCACCCATCCGCTGAGCCAATAGTGGCTGTAGACGATGTCGTAGCGCAGGTTGCGCAAGGTGGCGAAAGCCATCAGCGCGGCCGTAAATTCGGACAGATGGCCGTAGTGTTCTTCAGGAGTCCAGGGCAGCAGGGGCCCAGCTTTCAAGTAGATGACGCGGACATTTTCAGCGATGGATGAATCTATATCCGGGTCCAACTCATGCGAGCGGCGGGTGAAAATATCGACGGATATGCCCTGTTGGCCCAATTCACGCGCTAGCTCGCGGATGTATACATTCATGCCGCCCGTTTTGGCGCCACCCATCGGCGCTAGCGGGCTGGTGTGGACAGAGATGAGCGCTATCCTGCGAACGGGCATTGTCACTCCGCGGTAGGCGCGGGCGGGTTTAGCTGGCTCGGATATTCATCACCGGGTTATCGCGGCCGCCCATGCGATACTTGTAGGGTTCGTCGCCGCGCAGAAAATCATAAGTCTGGTAGCCCTGCTCAATCGCATGACGGATGCTGTAAGCCAGCAAGACGATGCCCGGGCTGAGGTCGGCGTAATCCCGGTGATCGTGCCCCGAGTTGTAAACCATCACGCGGTCGCCGTATACGAAGTTAATATAAGCAGCCGCGCGCTCCTCATCGACAGTCAGAAACTTCATCTGCAGCCAGCCGCAATTTTGCAGCAAAGGGACAATTTTGCGGAAGAAGCGCAGATTCTTGTCGTTGCGCAGAAAGGCTGCCTTTTCCGGATCGCTGGCCGCCATCAGCCGGACGAAGTGAGAGACTTCTTCGTCAAGGTCATGCCGACCATTAACGATATACCAATCAATCGCTTTCTCGCTGCCCTGTATACGCCGGATCTTGCGCCGCAACTCGTGACGCTGCTTCTTGTCAAGCATGCGCAGATAGCCGGTCCAATCTTTGGGCAGCTCAATAATCGGGCAAACTTCTTGCTGCTCAACGTCTGTGCTGAAGCCGCGCGCTTCCAGCAAGCCCGGCAGAATCGTTCGCGTCGGTGAATCATAGGGGATGTTGCAAAAATCAAGCACAGCAAAGTCTTCGCGACAGGCGGCAAAATAGTCCGCGAAGGCGGCAAATACAGTGGATAAATGCTCTTGGTCTACAATGAAGTCTAGATAATCCGTTACATCGACGCATCCAATAATTTGAGCCCTTCGCATGCCGTCGGATTCCGTTACAAAGAGCGGCGCAATGCCAACCAGCTGTCCCTCATGATGACAGGCCAATACGCGCAAGTCGCCGGGGCAATAGGCCTCCCACCAAGTCTTCTGCCACTCCCATGTGTAAAAGACATGGTTCATTGGCGCGCGCTGCAAGAGCGGGTTCCATTCCCGCTGCAACACATCGAATGTTGAATCCTCTGTATAGGCTGTGATTTCCACGCCAGACAATTCTCCTCACCGATAAAGCAGCCGCATATACCGTATCTGAGACATTTCGTACTAACTGATTCTTACATCCACATGCAGGCTGCGGGCAGCCATTCTACTTATACCGACGCTGCTTTGGGCGTATCGGGGTCGTTGCCCCATTCCATCCAGGAGCCGTCATAGAGTCGCAAGTTCTCTGCGCCGGCAATCTCCATCGCCAGCATGCCAAATGTGGCCGAAACACCTGAATTGCAATAAAGCACCGTGTCCTGCGCATCAAGCGCGATGCCCGAACTATCGAGAATATCTCGCAAATCTTGAGCTGGCTTCACTGACAGATTCTCGTTGACCATGGTCTGCCAGGGCAGATTTATCGCTGAGGGAATATGCCCAGCTGTATCAGCGCGCGACGACTGCCCGGCGTATTCAGCCGGCGAACGCACATCGATCAGTTGCATGCCCCCCGCCGCCAGCCCAGCCTGTATTTCATCCGCTGTCGCTTGCAGCCTGGTCTGTTCTTGCGCCACAAAGGCAGTGGGCTCAAAATCGGGCACTGCCGACGTGACGCGCCGACCCTCCGCCAGCCAGCGTTCCCAGCCGCCATCCAGAACGCGGACATCGTTGTGCCCGTAATAGCCTAAGCTCCAGCGCATCCGGCAAGCGAACATGCCAGCCGCGTTGTCGTAGACGATCACCTGGTGGCTGTTGCCAATGCCCAAGCGCGACATCAGCCCGGCAAAACGCTGCGGCGACGCGATGTTATTGGACGGCGAGCCCGGTTCCACGATGTCGACCTGCCAGTCGACGAACAAAGCATTGGGAATATGAGACGCCAGGTAGCCCGCCTTATCGGTAAGGTAATGAGGCGGAGGCTGCGTCGGCGGCAGCACCTTGCCGCGAAGTTCCAAGATGCGCAGATTCTCATCATCTAAATGCGCTTCCAGCCAAGCAGTGGACACCAATGACGATTTCATAACCTTCGATCCCATCCCATCCGTCAGACATTTCCACTGATTTTACTCAGATTTGCGCGATCTAGCGAGAATTGCTGATATTACACTTATCTGGCCTGCCAGATATAATCAGATATGTTGTGAATTGCGGTCGCTAATCGGCGCCCGAAGCCACGAAAGTCGCTGATGAAAAAACGTATTCGCGGGCTTAAACGGTCCGTAATTCTGCTGGACTTCGACTTGTATCGCGTCAAAGTGCCGATACGGGATTTTCCTGGCCAACACTTGAGCGTCATCGACCTGCATCCACAGGACATCGACTCAACGATTCTTTTTCAGCATGGATTCGCCGGCGTGGCCGAATCCTGGGAATATCAGCTGGCGCATTTCGCCAGCCAATACCGAGTTATCGCGCCTGATCTGCGCGGCCACGGGCAAAGCGACGCGCCCTACAGCCAGTACTCCATGTCCGAATTGGTGCAAGACATGCATGACGTACTTGAAGCCATGCAGGCTCCGGAAAAGATTGTCCTTGCGGGCCACTCATTTGGCGGCGCCGTCTGCATCGAATTCGCCACCGCCTACCCGGAGCGCATCGACAAACTGATCCTGGTCGCTTCCGCCGGCGAGTATCCCTTGCCAAAGATAGCCTCGCTGCTCTTCAGAATACCCGTGCATTTCGCGCTGCCCTTCTGGCGCTACCGCCGCAAATGGGATGCCGAATATCACGCGCTGAAGAACATGTTCTTGCACAGTCTGCAGGGCTGGCAGGCTTGGTCGCAACTGCTCGACATCACGCTTGATACCTTGGTTATCACCGGCGAACGGGACAACTATTTCCCGCGTTACGTGTATGACGATGTCGCCAAGCTGATTCCTGGCGCGGTAGTCGAAGATGTCGGTTCGGCCAAGCACAAAGTGCAATTGGAGCGGCACGATGCGGTAAACCGCGCCATTGAACGCTTCATCGAGACGGCGAAGCGCTCGACCTGGCGCTCCATTTCGGCTGTTGACGCGCTGTCCAAAGGGCGGCCCTGGCTGGGGCACTACGACACTGACACCGCCCATACCATCCCGATACCGCATCAGCCCTTGTTTCGCTTCCTGGAAAGCGCCGCTGATTGGGTTCCCCGGCGCATCGCCACGGTTTTCTACGGCAAAACCCTGACCTACCGCCAGCTCGAGGCAAAAGCCAATCAATTTGCCCACGGACTGCGCAACTGTGGCGTTTCAGCCGGCGACCGCGTCCAGATCGTGCTGCCCAATACACCCCAGTTTATCTTCGCCTACTACGCCATATTGAAGTTGGGAGCGGTTGTCGTTCTGTCCAATCCGGACGCCAATGCCGACTTGATCGTCAGCCACGCCCGTGAAACGGAAGCCAAGGTATTGGTCACCCTCAGCGCCTTCAGCGAACTGGCGCAACTCATAATAGAGTCGACTGACGTTCAGACGCTTATCTTCACTGGAATCGGCAAACACGTTACCACCAGTAGCGATTCGGCTTTCGGCAGGCACAAACATCCAACTGATGACGACGAAAAACTGGCGCGCCGAATCGGGCGATTCATGTCGGAAATCATGGCCGATCAGCCTGCCGATCCGCCGGGCATTGAAGTATCGCCAAGCGATCTGGCTGTCATCTCGTATACCAGCGGCACAACCGGTCGGCCGCGCGGCGTCTGTTTGACGCATCGCAATCTGGTCGCCAATGCGCTGCAGACCCGCCATTGGATGAAAGAAATCGTCTATGGCAAAGAAATCGTTATGGCTGTCGTGCCCTTTGAACATAGCTATGGCATGACCGCCGCCATGAACCTGCCCATATTGATAGCGGCGAAGATCGTTATCATCTCGGTATTTGAGCTCAAGCAGGTCTTAGAGCAAATCCGCCATTACAAGCCGACGCTCTTCCCGGGCGTGCCCTCCATGTTCACGCTCATCAATCAGGCGAAGAACGTGCGCGGATATGGGCTCTCGTCCATAAAAGCCTGCATCAGCGGCGCGGCGCCCTTGCCGGTTGAAGTGCAAGAGGCTTTCGAGAAACTGACGCGCGGCCGCCTGGTCGAAGGTTACGGGCTGACTGAAGCGGGCCCGGTAACCCATTCCAATCCGCTCTATGGCTTGCGGAAAGTAGGCTCCATTGGCGTGCCTTTGCCCAACACCGACGCCAAGATCGTTGACATCTTGACCGGGCAAGACCTACCCGCCGGCCAAGTTGGCGAAATGCTGGTGCGGGGCCCGCAAGTGATGCAGGGGTATTGGCGCGCGGACAGCGACGAAGAATCGGCCCTCAGGGATGGCTGGCTGCATACCGGCGATGTGGCTGTCATGGACGAGGACGGCTATTTCAAAATCATCAGTCGCAAGCGGGATACCATCTTCACTGGTGAATTCAGCGTTTATCCCCGCGATGTCGAAGAAGTGCTTTACGAGCACAACAAAGTGCTGGAAGCGGCAGTCGTGGGTGTAGGCCATGAAGAGGGCAATCAACGAATCAAGGCATTTGTCGTGCCGCGGCCCGAAAGCCGTCTTTCGCAGGAAGAATTGCTGGCGCTATGCAGACGCCGGCTCGAGGCCTACGCCGTGCCTTGGGAGATCGAATTTCGCCAGGCGCTGCCCCGCTCATTCATCGGCAAGGTGCTGCGGCGCGTGCTCTTTGAAGAGGACGTCAAACAGAACAAGGCGCCCTAGTCCTGCTCTTCTGCTGCTAGACGATCCGCCGCGGCGCGCATTGTGACAGCGACATTCAGTGTATGACAACTTCAGAATGAGTTATGATTGGGTTCACGCATCTGTACAGTTCATATACAGTAACGTCGTAATATGAGTCTTCTGCCTTTGTTTCCGCTCAATACTGTGCTCTTCCCGGCATGCAGCTCAAGCTGCACATATTTGAGCCGCGCTACAAAACGCTTATCAACCAGCTACTAGAAGCGAACGAACCATTTGGAGTCGTCCTGATCAGGCAAGGCGCCGAGAGCGAGAATCAGGAGACCCTGCCCTATGAAGTGGGATGTACCGCCGATATCGGCAAAGTGCAGCGCTTGCCGCTCGGACGAATGAACATCGTAACGACCGGGCATCGGCGCTTCCGAATCAAAGCCATTGATCGCAGCCAACCTCACCTGGTTGGCGATGTAGATTACTTCTTGCCGCAAGCAGATCGCCCCGGCGTCATCAAGGTCTACAGCAAGGTGCTGCGTCCATTGCTGCTGCGCTACATTGAGCTATTGGCGGCCTCCTCCGATTCGCATTTTGACCCGCAGCGACTGCCGCGACAGCCGCGGGCGATCGCGCAAATCGGGTCGATTATTCTGCAGGCCGATAATCTGCAGAAACAGGAATTGCTGTCGATCGACAGTCTGTCCAAGCTGCTCACAACTTTGGTTGACATTTATCGGCTGGAGACGCTGCTGCTGAAGTTCCGGCTGTCCCCGCCCGGCGCAGACTTTAATATCGGCCGCTTCTCTCGCAACTGAGCCGACCTCAACACGTCGAATTTGGCGTGATAATATGACTTGAGGCACGAGGAACGCCTGGCGACATCAGCTACGGTATGGGACAGCCACGGGACAGAAGGCTTGCAAACGCGAAAATCCCTAGTCATTCGAGCAGCAATACTCGCCTTGCTGACCCTGTTGGCGCTGGAGCTTGCCTTTCAGCTAGCCTTCCCGCATCTGCCTGTGGCAATCATCGAGCAAATGCCGCAGTTTCGCGCGCGTTTGGGTTTTCGGCTTGATGCCGAGCATGGCCTGCAAGAATACCCGCCCGGCGAGTTCGTCAACTACGACATTACGACATTCAGCGGTGACCTGTACAAGCTGACTTGCCTGTCGCCGGACGACGCGCCTCCTTTCGACGCCTATCGAATCTCCTTTCAAAGGGATGGGCATGGCTTTCGCAATCCCGAACCCTGGCCCGACAAGGTACAGACGGTTATCATTGGCGATTCCTTTACCGCCGCGGAAGCGATCGTCGCGCCATACTGGCAGGGTCTGTCGGAATCGCTGCTGGTACTGGGCTTGCCGGGCAGCGGCGCGCTTCAGCAGCAGCGACTTATGGAAGCCTTCGCCTTGCCGCGCGACCCGGAGCTCGTCATATTGGCCTATTTCGCGGGCAACGATCTACAGGACAGTTTAACCTTCCACTGGCAATCGCAAGCGGAGGCAGCCAATTCAAGCGAAACTGGCATGCGCAATAGTCCGCTTGATTACTCCGTGCTTTTTCATATCGCTTACGCCTTCCGCAGTTCAGTATTGCGCGCTGCGGACCAACCCTGCCACTATCCGCAGATGGCGCGGACCGAAGCGCCGACGCCAATCGCCTTCTACGACGAATTCTTGTCGGCTTTTGCCTTGGACAGCCAAGCTTTGTATGAGAGTGAGATGTTTCGCATCACGCGTGAGGCCATCGGCGATATGGCGCAGACGCTGCAAGCGCAAGGCGCTCAGCTGATTCTGATGTATATTCCTCAGAAGGCCGAACTTTACTGGGAGTTACTGTCCGACGAAAGTAAGGCAGCGATACATTCCGGCAGCAAAATATTCGACTCGACCGTAGAGACGAGCGCCGTCAGTACGAATCTAAGGGCACAGCGCGATCTCATGGCTGAGATGGCGGCCGCGTTGGATATCGGCTTCCTTGATTTGACCCTGCCGCTTAGCCATGCGGTCAGCGACGGTGAGCAGCCCTACTTTTTCGCCGATACCCACTGGAACCAGAAGGGTCATAATATTGCGCGAATCGCCTTGCTCGACTTTCTGAATCAGTCTAACCTTGAACTGTGATTCGGCGCTTGAGCGCCATTGATTTGCAGGAGGCTTGCATTTGAAACGCATTCGGGAAATCGCCTGGGAGCGATTTAGCATAAACTCGGCCGAGGTAGCTGACATCAATGGCCGCTTCATCGCTACGCTCTTCTATTGTTCGGTCTTGGCACCCTTCGGCCTGCTGTCGGCGCTGTTCATGGATCCGCTGCGCAAAAAGAAGTCGCTGGAAAATGCCTGGCTCAAGCGCGAGCCAGTGCCTGCGGATATGAAGTCCGCCAAAGAGCAAGGATGAGCATACACATTCTGGGCATTTCAGCCTTCTATCACGATTCCGCGGCCGCCTTGCTTCGAGATGGCGAGCTGGTCGCCGCGGCAATGGAGGAACGATTTTCGCGCAATAAACACGACAATCGCTTCCCGAAGCTGGCTGCCGAGTTTTGCCTCGAGCAAGCTGGCATCACAGCGCGTGATTTGGACTACGTCGTATTCTACGAGAAACCGCTGCAGAAATTCGAGCGCATACTGCAGACGGCGCTTAACACATTTCCCCGCTCTGTTGGCTTCTGGCGGGAATCAATGATGACCTGGCTGAGCGACAAGCTATGGGTGCGCAGCCACGTGGCCAGGGGCATCGGCGTGCCCTACGATAAAGTTCTGTTCTGCGACCATCACATGAGCCACGCCGCCAGCGCCTTTTACGCCAGTCCCTTTAAGGACGCCGCCATTATGACTGTTGACGGCGTCGGCGAGTGGACAACCACTAGCCTGGGCATAGGCAACAGCACACTTGGCGAGCCCGTTGACGGACCGGCCACAATTGAACTCTTTGAGGAACAGCGCTTTCCGCATTCGCTGGGGCTGCTCTACTCGACCTTTACGGCTTGGCTCGGCTTTCGCGTCAATAACGGCGAATACAAAGTAATGGGCATGAGCCCCTACGGCAAGCCGCGCTATATGGACAAGATCAGCAAAGTCGTGTCGCTGGACGAGACGAGCGGCGCCTTTCGCTTGAACATGGATTATTTCGACTTTCATCGCTCGACAACGCAAAGTTACAGCCGCAAGTTCCTCGATCTCTTCGGCGAAAAGCGCGCTGCGGACGGCGAGTTCTTCACCATGGGCACAAATCCGGAACGATCCGCCGAGCGAGCCGCCATCGAGAGCAACCAGTATTATGCGGATGTCGCCGCCAGCATCCAGCAATTTACCGAAGACGCCCTGGTCAAGATTGCCACCTATTTGCATCAGCGCACCGGCAAAAGCAAGCTGGTGATGGCCGGCGGCGTGGCGCTGAATACCAAAGCCAATTGGCGGCTGCTCAACGAATCGCCCTTTGATGAACTGTGGATTCAACCGGCTGCCGGCGATGACGGCGGCGCCCTGGGGGCAGCGCTCTGGGCTTGGCATGCCGTGCTGGGCAAGCCGCGCAAATGGGTACAGTCGCATGCATATTACGGGCAAAGCTATAGCGATGGGGAATGCCGCGACTTTCTCGACGAGGAGCAGCTGAGCTACACGAGCTACGATGACGAGTCGAAACTGACCGAAGCAATTGTCGACGCCCTGACGCGGCAGCAAGTCATCGGCTTCCATCAGGGTCGCTTCGAATGGGGACCGCGGGCATTGGGCAACCGCAGCATCCTGGCCGATCCGCGCGGCGAGGACATGAAAGAGATCGTCAATACGAAGATCAAATTCCGCGAGCCATTCCGCCCCTTCGCGCCGGTTATTCTGCGCGAACGCTCGCCCGAATACTTCGACTATCCGCAAGTGGCCGAGCACGACAGTCCACGCTACATGCTGATGGTCGCTCCCATCAAGGCAGACAAACAGTCGGAGATCCACGCCGTGAATCACGAGGGCACGGGCCGGCTGCAGTCGATTGACCGAGACACCAATGCGCGCTATTACGACATCGTACGCGCATTCGGCGACGCGACCGGCGTGCCCGTCGTACTGAATACATCGTTTAATCTACGCGGCGAACCCATTGTGAATACACCGCGCGAAGCCTACAATACCTTCCGCAACAGCGATATTGACTTGCTGGTTCTTGGGTCGCACATTGTGAAGAAATCCACCTGAAAATGGGTAGCGAGGCTGCACAGGACATGACACCAGACATCAAGAAAAATAGCGATTCGCCCAGCGCGTTACAAGACTTCTTTGTCCGCCTGGGTGTGCTAGGGGAACTGCTGACCTTCCTTTGGAAGCGCAAGCTCTATTGGATGCTGCCGATGGTGATAACGCTGATTGTCTTCGCGCTGCTCATCGTTCTTGGCGGCTCCAGCCCGCTGAGCCCCTTTATCTACACGCTCTTCTAAACGGTTAGCGCAGGCAAAGAAGATGGCACCATCGCAGATCAAGCTACTCGGATTGCTCGCCCTCATCGTCATCGCGCTGCGCCTGGGCTGGCTGGTGCATCAGCGCTCGATTGAGCATAAGCCAATCCGCGGGGGCGGAATTTCGGCCTTGTTCAGCTTTCTGTCGGGGCTGTGCTTCGTGTCTATCCTGCCTACCATTCTCATGAGCATACTGGTGCTTCATCCCGAAGCCCTGCAGTTAGCCGGCATGACCTGGCACCCGCTGATTCTGACGGTACTGGTCCTTGGCTTGGGCAGCTTCTTATTCGCTTTTATACACGCGCTGTTTGAACGCGGCCCCCTGGAGCGCGCGCTGCAAGCCGAAGCCACCCGCCAGACGCTGGGCTGGACGGAAGAAGACGCCAGGACTTCCGGGCTGTGAGCGCCAAAAGCCCAAGCTAAATATCGAGGTTGCGCACCTGCTTGGCGTGCGTCTGAATAAAACGGCGGCGCGGGGGAACGCTGGCGCCCATCAGCATATCGAAGATCTTGTCGGCATCCGCGGCATCTTCAATCGTCACCTGCAATAGCGTTCGCTCAGCAGGATCCATGGTCGTCTCCCACAATTGATCCGGATTCATCTCGCCGAGGCCCTTGTAGCGCTGAACGGTAACCTTGTCCGGATTCTTGAAGTTTTTGATTTCCCGCTTGAGCAGTTCATCGTCTGTGGCGCCGGCTTCCGGATGCACGTATTGCATCTGCTTGCCGTTCTTCAGCAGGAATATCGGCGGCTGCGCGATATACAGATGGCCGTGCTGGATAATTTGCGGCATATGTCGGAAGAAAAATGTCAGCAGCAAGGTGCGAATGTGACTGCCATCGACATCAGCATCTGTCATGATAATGACCCGACCATAGCGCAAACGGTCGATCGTCATCTCTTCGTGGATGCCCGTGCCCAGCGCCGAAATCAGCGCCTTGATCTCATTGTTGTCCAGGATCTTGTCGATGCGCGCCCGCTCGGTGTTGAGGATCTTGCCGCGCAGTGGCAGGATCGCCTGGAAGTGCCGGTCACGGCCTTGCTTGGCGCTGCCGCCGGCCGAGTCGCCCTCGACGATGTAGATCTCGGCGCCATCGCCCCGTTCGGAACAATCGGCCAGCTTGCCGGGCAAGGTGCTGCTCTCCAGCAGACTGGGCCCGCTGCGCACGAGCTCTCGCGCTTTTTTAGCCGCTTCGCGGGCGCGTTTGCTCGTCAGGCACTTGTCGACGATGCGGCGGGCATCGCGGCTGTTGGTTTCAAGAAATTCGTTAAACGCTTCAGTCACGACCTGCGATACAGCCCCCTGAACCTCTGGATTCAAGAGTTTGACTTTGGTCTGGCTCTCGAATTGCGGGTCGGGATGCTTGACGCTCACTATCGCCGTCAAGCCCTCCAGCGTGTCGTTGCCGGAGAAGTTGCCGTCCTTGTCTTTCAGCAAACCGGCTTTGCGCGCGAAGCGGTTGATCACGCCGGTGATGGACGAGCGCAAACCGGTGATATGCGTTCCGCCGTCGGGCGTATTGATCGTGTTTGTAAAGGCAAGCTCAGTCGTGGTCGCGACATCGGAGTATTGAAACGCGACCTCTACGCCAATCGTGTAAGGATTGTCTTTCCGGTCCGCATATTCGATGTCCCGCTCCACATGAATGATCCGGTGGATCTCGCGCCGATTGCGGTTGAGATAACGTACAAATGAGCGCAGCCCGCCGTCAAAATAAAAGGTCGCCTCGCGCGGGATGGGCTCGGTCCGGTCGTCTCGCAAGGAGATTGTTACCTTACGCGTGACAAAAGCCATCTCACGAAAACGCGTCATCAAAGTGCTGAAGCTGAACTCGTTCTTTTCCATCACGGTGAAATCCGGAACGAAGCTGATGACAGTCCCGGTCTCTTCACCTTCTTTCAGCGGCCGCCCTTTCCTCACGCTCCTGGTGGGAATGCCTGCTTGGTATGACTGCCGCCAGACGTGGCCGTCACGGTAGATGGTCGCGGTCATTTCCGCCGAAAGCGCGTTAACCGCTGAGACGCCCACACCGTGCAATCCGCCGCTGACTTTGTAGGCTTCGTTGTCAAACTTGCCGCCCGAGCCCACCTCGGTCATTACCAGTTCCAACGCGGATTTGCCACTCTCGTGCTTATCCACCGGAATGCCGACGCCGTTGTCTTTGATCGTTGCCGAACCGTCTTTGTGCAAAATGACGGAGATCTTGTCACAGCGCCCAGCCAGCGCTTCATCGATGGAATTATCAACTACTTCGTAGATCAGATGATGCAGCGCGCGGGCATCGGTTCCGCCGACATACATGCCGGGCCGACGGCGAATATGCTCGCGCGGCTCCAGCTTCTGGATGTTGCTCGCGTTGTAGACGCTTTCTTGCTGGGCGACCGTACTTCTGTCTTTTGCCATTTTGTCTCCTGACAACTGCCTCTACACGCCGCGCGCAATCTTCGCTAATAGTTGTCGTTAAGAACAGGAATTGGCGCACACGCTAAGGCTAGCAAACGCAAAATCTTAACATGATTTTACTACAGGACTGGACTTTGAACAATCCGAACTACTGCCAATAGCCGCGCGAAACCATTGACAGCAGGCAGCGCTGAACTTATGCTTTTCTAAGCTGCCTCTGTAGCTCAGCGGACAGAGCACCGGTCTTCTAAACCGTTGGTCGCAGGTTCGAGTCCTGCCAGGGGCGACTATTCCCTTTATGGCTCCGTATCATCAGTCGGCTTCAAGCGGTGATTTCGTCGAAAATCTGGCGCGTATCGGCGCTAAGCTTACGCTTGTTCACCTTGGCCCACTTTTCCAAATCGCGAAAGTGGGCGACAGCTTCGGCGCGGCGCCCCAGCTTAACGTACAATCGCAAGAGCTTCAGATGAAGCGCCTCGATTGAGTAGTCGGCATTGATGGCCTTGCCCAAGGTCAGCAGCGCTAACTCTTCGTTGCCGCGTTCCGACCAGCTGTCGGCAATCTGCATTAACGCTTCGGTATTGGCGATACTATACGCCTCGCGCCTTTCATCAATCCAGCCCTCACTGTGTCCTTGGAGGAAGGGTCCCCGGTACAGTTTTGCCACATTTTGCCAATACTGAAACGCGTCCGGAGGATCGCCATGCCGGCAGAGCAGCAGCAACTCGACAAATTCAAAAGCGTCGAAATAGAAGGGAATATCCGGGTTAATGCGATAATGCTTGCCATCGTGGGAAAGTATGTCCAAGCCCAAGGCTTTGTGCAGTCGACGTTTCGTCACATGAAAGACGTTCACCGCCTGGTCGATATCCAGAGTCGGCCAAAAGACTTCGCATATCTGATTCCGCGTGACTTCCGGTCGATCCAAGACGTAGAACAGCAGCAGACGGGGCAGGCGCCCTTCCCAATTGTCGACCAGGCGATCGTCCAGAAACACATAGCCGGGACCCAGCGACAAAACTTTGAGGCTCGCATCTGCGGCATTGCTTTTGCCGTAAAAGTCCTCGCGAATCAATTCGTCATCACGCAAGATCACAGCATGTCGTTTGGCAAGCATCGAAAGCCAGGGCAGCCGCGGCAAGGACCTGCCGTTGAGCACAATCGTGCAGCGATCGGGCGCCAGGTGCGACAGGCGCTCTACAAATCGATGTACATCATCCGCTGTATCAGCGCGATCAAATTCATCTAACAGCAAGATAAAGTCGCCATCCTCAAATTCAGACAGCTCTTTAAGAAAAGTACTGAGCACCAGATCCAAGTGTTGGTACGGATCCTGCAGCACATTCCGCGGCAGTACATTCAAATGGCGTCCGAAACTGGAATGCTGTTTTGCCAGTCCGTTAATGAGGCCTGTTAAGAAATGATATAGATTGATGTCGTCAATGTCCAAGGCATAATAATATGTCTTACGCGCGCTGTCGCTCAATAGACGAGCCACAAGCAGCGAACGCAATTTGCTGGCCGGGTGAAGCAGAATAATTTTTGACTGGCTGGCAAAGGACAAAAGATTCTCATAAGCGGGCTGGACCTGAAGTCGGATGTTCATGGTCATTACTACTTAATATTTATGTCTTGACGTTAAGATTACAATTCTATCGCGCTGCCTAATACGTTCAACTCCCGCCCGGACGCGCATGCGGCGTCAATCAGCAAATCATCAGTCTTCCTCCGCATCCAAGCGCGCCAATTCGCGGCGTAAGGTTTTTCCCACGGCGGTCTTGGGCAATTCGTCAATAAAAGCGATACGCCGCGGAATCTCATAAGGCGCCAGCTTTTCGCCCAAGAATGAAATAATATCGTCCCGATCCAGCTCATGCCCTGGTTTGCCTACGACCCAGGCTTTTAATGCTTCTTGGCCAACTCGCTCCGGATGCGGGATTCCGGCGACGCCGACTTCAAGCACGTCTGGATGCCCGGCAATGGCGTTTTCAACTGCCGTGGGGTAGACATTGTAGCCGCCAATCAGCGCCATATCTTTTTTCCGGTCAACAATGTAAAAGTAACCGTCTTCATCCATCCTGGCGATGTCGCCAGTGTATAACCAGCGCTTGCCATCCACTTCACGGAGGACGTTCTGCGTTTCTTCCACCATGCCGTGATAGCCCACCATCACGTTGGGCCCCGCCATTACCAGCTCGCCTATGTCGCCGACCGGCACATCCGTCTCACCATCATCGAGGCTGACAATGCGCATGTCCATCTCCGGCAACGGCAGACCAATGGACCCAGGCCGATTTTCCTTGTAAATGGGATTGACGTGTGTGGCTGTAGGCGCTTCGCTCATGCCAAATCCCTCGCGAACGGAGCCGCCGGACAGCCGCTCAAACTCTGCCTTGGTCGCTTCGGGCAATGGCGCCGATCCGCTCAAACAAAGGTGCAGCGAGCTCAGATCCACTTCGCCGCTCTGAACTGCCGGATGGTTGTTGATAGCGTTGTAGAGCGCGGGCACACCGGGAAAGAGCGTCGTGCGGAATGTCTCGATGTTGCCCAGCACATCATCAATATCGCGCGGATTCGGCGTCAAGACAATCTTGCAGCCGCGATACACGCTCGTGCTGACGACTACGACCAAGCCATAAACATGGAAGAAGGGGATAGCGCCGAGGAAAATCTCATCTTCAGCCGGCGTATCCAAGATATCTAGGAAGCCTTCGGTCTGCAGCATATTGGCTATCAGCGCGCGGTGCTTGGATATGGCCGCCTTGGCAACGCCTGTCGTGCCACCGGTGTACTGGAATATGGCCAGGTCATCCGACTTCACCACTACATTGGGCCGTTTTCCATCGAAGCGCCGCAGCAGATCTTGAAACCAATGGTCACCTGCTTCCACGTCTTGCAGGAAGTGGCCCTCTTTCTTCTCCTTGGCGATCGTAAAGAGGAACTTGGCCAGCCCCGGCAAGTACTCCTTGATATTGGCGACTATGACTGATTTGACTTTGGTCTGCGGCTGGACTCGCTTGACAAGATCGTAAAACAGCGTCATCGTCAGCACAATTTCGGCGTCGCAATCGTTTATCTGATGCGCCATTTTGTCGGCTGGGTAGGTTGGGTTGGTAGCCGCCACAACCCCACCCGCTTTGAGAATGGCATAGAAGCTGATTACAAACGCAACCGAATTGGGCATGACGATAGCCACGCGGTCGCTCTTCTTCAGGCCGAGATCCAGCAATGCCGCCGCCATAGCGTCCGACGCGCGATCCAATTCTTCGTATGTGACCGACCGGCTGATCCGCCCAAAAACTGGCAAGTTCGCTGGCGTGATGAGCGCCGTCTTGTGGGGAACCCGATTACGGGTGTCTTTCAAAAGCTGATGTAGCGGAATATCGGGGAACTCAAGCGAAGTAGGCAGGCCTACATCGTAGTTCTTGGTCCACGGTCTCTCAGCGTAAGTCACCATACGGCGCACCTCAATCATTCTTCACAACGAACTTCATAGCAAGTATAGCTTATTCTGTTTCGCTCTCTCAACAATCGACTGCTCCGCCAAGGCAATCGCAACAAAAACTTTCTCACCACAGTCGCTCGCAAATCAGGACTTGGCTCACACAAAATTTGAAATCTTATGCTGTGCGCGTTCGGGAGAGCCGATGGCTAGCCCCTACATATTTCGGGTAGTGTATCGAATCGGTTGAAATTCAATTTCACCACAAAGACACAAAGGCACAAAGCACACAAAGAATATGGCATATCTCGATTAAGTTTCTCGGTGCTCTCGCATTTCTCGCCGGGCAATCGCATCAATATCCATAAATGACGAATTTATTATCAAACTAACAAATTGTAGGGGCGAGCCTTGGCTCGCCCATGAAATCTGGCAGAAAATCACCTTTTCATTGCGTCCTTTATTGACATATTTTCGGATATATCTCGGAGTTCTTGGCGCCTTAGTGTTGAGATAAGTTGATGCGATTGCCCTAGCATTTCTCGGTGTCCTCGATGGTATATATCTGTATCAACCGAAAAGGATACATTTCCATATTTCGACAGGGTTCGGCAGGTTTAATTAAAATGGTTAAAATTGAAGTGCAACTAAAATAATATACTTTCCTCTGTGCTCTCTGTGTCTCTGTTGTTAAATTTGAGTACGAATAAGGTTCCTAGATCTCAGATTCATTTTGATACGATTGCCCTGCTGCTCCGCCAAGGCAAATTGGTTATTCGAAAACCAAGACGATCTAGCCGAAGTTGCGCGCCTGTCACCCGTGCAGCCAAGGCTTCCAGGCTGCGGGAATCCGAGTTATTTTCCCCAGAGAGTCGACGCAAATCAGTTTGAGAGAGGCGCTGAAAGCAATCTCGCCCGAACTGGCATCGAGAATGTCACAGCCGAAGGTGATTGCCCGACTCTGAACATCTTCTATCCAAGTCTTGACCGTTACCTCTTGATCATATCTGGTTGCTCTCAGGTAGCGCGCTCTTAAATCCGTCGCGACCAGGAAATAGCCCGAGTCTTCAATATCCGCGTAACTCCAACCTCTCTCGCGGATGAAGGCGCTGCGGCCCTCTTCAAACCACACGAGGTACACCGCATGATGCACCACCCCCATATTGTCCGTCTCAGCGTATCGGATGCGAAATGTAGTCTGGCAGACTGTAGTCACAATTGCCTCCCGAGCGATTTTGCAGCTGGCATCAGTCTACCTTGCCGCGACTTTGAGGCACAAGCATTGAAACTTTCTGTATCTATGCCACACTAGACGCTGACAAGCCCGACAAAGGAATGATCATGAATCGACTGACTCGTATCGCCGTGATTGCAGTGCTTTTTGTCATGCAAACGCTGCTGATCCACTCGCAGGAGAATGACGATGCCTACGCCGACATGCCACAATCTCGTACAACCGACGGCGCCTTTGTTCTGGGCGATCCAGCCGCCGCGGTCAAGCTTATCGAGTTTTCAGATTTTCTCTGCGGCAGCTGCCAAAATTACGAGCCCGTCATTAGCAGCTTCATCGCGGATTTCGTTGCGTCCGGGCAAGCCCAATTTGAATACCGCTTTTTCCCGGTTGTCGACCCAGCGCTTTCCGCGCTCAGCGCCAGCCTGGTGGAATGCGCCGATACCCTGCAGCCAGGACTGTTCTGGCAGGCGCATGATCAAATGTTTCACATGGTCAGCGGCATGGGTTTCACCGCGCAGTCTTATCTAGACTTTGCCGAGGCGCTGCAACTCGATGCCGATGCGCTATCAGACTGCGCGTCGCGGGCGAGCCAATACAGTATTGACGCCGCTTATGGCGCGAGCCTAGGTGTCAGCGGGACGCCCTCTCTGTTCGTCCAGTACGGCGACAGCGAGCCGCTGCCGATCGCGTTGGGATTGCCGGAACACTTCCCGTCAATCGTCAACGCCATTCGGCCGCAGATCAGCGACCCCGTCACCATTCGCTTTGGCGATTACACTGGCCTGACAACTTTCCGGCGCTCCGACGGCGCATTTGTACTTGGCGATGCCGATGCTCCCCTGACCATCGTCGCCTTTGAAGACTTCTTTTGCCCGCATTGCCAACTCTACGCGGAAACCCTGCGCAACTTCATCGACGCTTATGTACGAACTGGCAAAGCCAATTTTGAATTTCGGCTCTATCCCCTGGCGAATCCGCAATATTCGACAACAGCCGCCAAAATCGCCGAATGCGTCGCGGCGCAAGATCTGGGCCAATTTTGGGACGCTCATGATCTGCTATTCCAATTCGCCGCCAGCAACAACGTAAGTGACATGGTCGGGAGCATCGCCAATCTGCTGGTATTGGACGCCGCCGAGTTGAATGACTGCCTCGACCGCTCCATGCAATTTCTGGTTGACATCCATGCAGGGCAAAGGGCAGGCGTCAGCGGAACCCCTGCAATCCGCGCGCGTGACCGGGACGGCAGGCTGCAGGTCATCTTTGTGGGTGATCAGCCACAGGCGCGCGGCGGCTTGCCCTTCGATGTGCTCGCTGCGCTGGCGGAGGGCGCATCCGACGTCAGCATCGGCGCGCCCGAACGCAGCCTGCTGAACGAAGACTTCTTAAATGACAGCAGCCTGCTCAGCGCGAATCCATGCGCTCCGCCCTGTTGGCGGAACATCACGCCCGGGCAGACCAGCATAGAAGCAGCCACGGGGATAATTACCTCAATTGAGGCATTGGAAATCGTGCAATCCAGCAGCGACGCCTTTGTGTTTCGTAGTGGCGACGGCGCGCCATGCTGCCAAATCTCCAGCCAGGATGGCGGCGAGACGGTCGGCTCAATACTTTTGCAGTTTGCCCCCGACAGTAACATCGGGCAAGTCATTGCCGCGCGCGGCGAGCCAACATACGTATTTGGCCAGCCCTACAGCGAGGCCGAAGCCAACTTGATGCTCTATTATCCCGAGCAAAATATGCTGTTAAGTACGGTTGTAGCGGGTGTCGATGGCCAGCTCGAAGCGACATCGCCGGTGGTTGCGGTCGTCTACGCTACTGAGGATATCTTTGCGGCCGCCTTTGCGTCGGCGCCGCTGCAAGATTGGCAGGGCTATCTGAGCTATCGCGAATACAGTGCTGACGATGCCGGGCGCTAAGGCTGGCTCTCCCCGCTGGGTGGGTGGCGCTCGCGCAGCCGCTGGCGCAAATCGTCAAGCGAGAGATCCAGTTCGCTCATAAGCACCAGCGTGTGGTAGAAGAGGTCGGCCAATTCGTTGAGCTGGTCATCGCGCCCCTGGCTGAGCGCAGCGATCACGACCTCGACCGCCTCTTCGCCAACCTTCTGGGCGATCTTGGGCCGCCCGCTAGCAAAAAGCTCGCAGGTATAACTGCGGTCCACCGGGTTACTCCGGCGATCGGCGATGATGACTTCCAGTACATCAAGCATGTCTTGCATTTGCGGCTCCTGACTAGAAGCGCTTGGGCGCGGCGCTAAACTGATCCAGCGTGCGGAAGAAACAGCTCGTCTCATACGTGTGGCAAGCGGGCCCATTCGGCTCCACCAAGAGCAGCAGCGTATCCGCGTCACAGTCTATTCGAATCTCAACAACTCGCTGGGTGTTGCCCGAGGTCGCGCCCTTATGCCACAATTCTTGACGGCTGCGGCTCCAAAATACCGCCTCGCCCGAATCCAGCGTGCGGCGCAGCGATTCAGCGTTCATAAAAGCCACCATCAGGACTTCGCGCGAATTCACATCTTGAACGACCGCCGGCATTAGGCTCCGGTCATTCCACTGTAAATTCGCGAGCGTCTCTTTACTCAAGGGCATCAGAATCTCCCCAGCCACTGCGCCTTACGGGTACGCCCGCATCATGCAGATATGCTTTGAGGTCGCCCATACGCAGCTCGTTAAAATGAAACAGACTCGCGGCTAATGCGGCGTCCGCCTTGCCTTCCTGGAGAACTTCGCGAAAGTGTTCTTTGCTGCCCGCCCCGCCTGATGCAATCACCGGTATCGAAACCGCGTCGGCGACCGCCAGAATCATCTCAATGTCGTAACCCGATTTGGTGCCATCTTTGTCCATGCTAGTCAGTAGAATCTCGCCGGCGCCCCGGTCTTCCACTTCTTTGGCCCAGGGCACTGCCTCTTTGTCGGTGGGGATGCGGCCGCCGTTAATGTGAACTACCCATTTGCCATCGAGCCTGCGGGGGTCAATGGCGACCACGATGCACTGGCTGCCGAAACCCCAGGCGCCTTCCGTAATCAGCTCCGGTGTCCTGACCGCCGCGCTGTTGATCGAGACTTTATCCGCGCCTGCCAGCAGTGTATCGCGAATGTCATCGATGCTGCGAATGCCGCCGCCAACGCAATAGGGAATGAAGATGCTGTCCGCCACCCGCCGCACCATTTCCAGTGTTGTGGCCCGCGCTTCATGCGAGGCGGTGATGTCCAGGAATGTCAGCTCATCTGCGCCTTCGCGGTCATAAACGATAGCTTGCTCGACTGGGTCGCCGGCATCGCGCAGATTGACAAAATTGACGCCCTTCACCACGCGGCCATTCATAACATCCAGGCAAGGTATGATACGCTTTGCCAACATGCTCACCCTCCCCCGGCTGCGTCTAGCGCGTCTTCAAGCGTGAAGGTTTTCTGATAGAGCGCCATGCCGATGATAGCGCCTGCCACCGCTCCGCCGCGCGCCAAAGCCGTGATATCAGCCAAGGCGCTGACCCCGCCGGAGGCGATCACCTGCAAACCAGTGGCTCGCGCCAGGGCAACTGTATCGGCGATGTTCACACCGGCCATACCGCCGTCGCGGCTGATGTCCGTGTACAGGGCATGAACCGCGCCCAGCTCGCCCAGTCGCTTTCCCAACTCAATAGGACTCTGCTGCGAGAGCTCGGTCCAGCCATGCGTCGCCACTTTGCCATCCTTGGCATCCAGAGCCACGGCTACGCTTTCCGCGCCAAAACGTCCGATGGCTTCAGCGGCCGCCGCCGGGTCTCTCACAGCCATGGTGCCAATCACCATGCGACTGGCGCCGGCGTCCCGGGCGCTCTGCAGCGCCGCCATATCGCGTAATCCGCCCGTGAATTGAACTTTAACATCCAACTTGGCGACCTTTTCCAGAATCGTCATATTCTGGTTGGCCGCGCCGAAAGTGCCGTCCAGGCTCACCATATGCAGCCACTGGGCGCCTTGGTCAATCCACTCCTGCGCGGTCGCGACCGGATCATCGCTGAAGACGGAGCGCTGCTTGGGGTCGCCCTCGCGCAGCCGCACAACTTTTCCCTCGAGCAAATCAATCGCAGGATAAATCAGCATAGCCGCTCCTATAAGCGAAGAAAGTTGGACAGTATGCGCAGGCCGGTGCTCTGGCTTTTCTCGGGGTGGAACTGTACGCCGTAGATATTGTCGCGCTGCACTATCGCGGCGAAATCGATGCCGTAGTCTACCGAGCTTATGACGGTATCGCATTCCGAAGGCGCGCAATAATAACTGTGCACGAAATAGGCGTAACTGCCCTCATCCAACCCTTCGAGCAAGCCCGACTGTTCGCGAATATTCAGCTGGTTCCAGCCCATATGCGGCACCTTGCGCTCGGCGAAATTAGGAAAGCGCAGCACGCGCCCGCCCAGGATGCCCATTCCCTCATGCTCGCCCATCTCCTCGCCGACCTCGTACAAGATTTGCATGCCAACACAAATGCCAAGATAGGGGATGCCGTCTTCCAGCGCCGCCTTTAGGGGCGCCACCAGCTTCTGCGCGCGCATTTGCGCCATGCCCGCGCCGAATGCGCCGACCCCCGGCAGGATGATTTTGTCCGCGCCGCGCAGCTGATCGGGATCTTGAACGAGCTGCATATCCCGTAGGCCCAGATGTTTCAGGGCATGCAAAACGCTCCTCAGATTCCCGGCCCCATAGTCGATGACCGCCAGCATAGTCTCTCCTTGCCCTAAAAGAAAAAACCCCGCGATTTAGCGAGGCAGCAACGTCTGAGTTGGAACGCAAAACACTAAGCGCCGCGCATCGCCTTGGATGGGAAAGCCGGATGATGATGATGGTGATGACGCAAAGCCATGACAACCACTTTCTACAACGATGGCCGCAGTATAAGTTGCGCGCCCCCGCCTGTCAACGGCAAACTTGCGCGCCTGCCAGGGCAATCGCATCAATTTGTTTTAACCACAGAGAGCACAGAGGGCACAGAGATTTGGGGGGTAAGGACGACTATTCGAAGCACTTGGTCGGTTGGTATATGGCAATTATCTCCGAAATAACATCGAAAATCTCTCGTGGATTATGAAGTGGGCTTTCATTATTGTTTTTCCTCTATGCTCTCTGTGGTCTCTGTGTTTGGTTTTCCCGTCGAATCTGCGCCATTTCACTAACTTTCGCTTTGATGCGATTGCCCTGGGCGCGCCAGCGGACCAGATTGAAGGCCAGCGTGTGAAGTGCTATAATCGTCGCAATCCGTAGCATGTGCCACGCTTTTGTGGCGTTCGGAGCAAGCGTCGTGGATATCAACCAAATCGCCAGCATGATCGAGTGGCTGGATGAAGAGCGCCGTCGCGACAAAGCGCTGATCGCCACCCTGGAAGAACGGCTGGCGCAGCAGACTGACGCGCTCGACGGTGTGCAGCGCCGTGTCAACAGCGTGGAATCCGACCAGGTGGTGATCAAACAAGAGGCCATGCTCGCCACTAAAGAGCAGGACATCATCGAGAATATGCGGCAAGAAGCCGCGCAAATGCTGGAAAACGCCGAGGCGCGGCGGCTAACTGCCGAGCGTGAAGCCGAACGCCGCATTGAGCTGCAGCGGGAAAACTTTCAGCGCGCGATCCGCGAAGTGTCTGACAGAGCCGAACGCCTCGAGCGCCAGCTTGCCAACATCAGCGACCTGCAGACCGAGGGCGATCGCCTGACTAACGCCATGCGCCTGCTCAACCAAGAGATCGACGACATAAGCAAAAAATTGGAGGGTCCCGACAGGCGTCTGACTTTCCTCGAAGAACAGCGCCGTTCAGACACGCGGCGCCTGGCTGATATCGAAACCGAATTGCCCGAGTACAAAAAGTCTGTCGATAGCATTCAGCCCAAACTGGCGCTGCTGGAAGAGCTGGCGGTGCGCAATGAAAGGCGCATCCAAGACTTTAACAATGTCGACCGGGAACGCCGGGAGCAGATCCAGCAATTCATCGACCAGCAACTGCTGCTTGTACAGCAGCGCGATCAGCAATTGCTGGAGCTGACCAAGCGCTTCAGCGTACATGATGAGGAGCTGCAAAAGAACATAGAGCGCTTTGAAGTTTGGGCGCAGGCCTATCGTGAGATGAAGCGCATCATTGATGACTTCAACCGGATCGGTGATCGGCTCGAGCGCCGCATCAGCGAGGCCTCGGAATTGCAGCGCCTGAGCGAAGAACGATTCCGCGAAGAATGGAACGACTGGCGCGATGACGATCAGAAGCGCTGGAAACAGCTGACCCTCTCGAATGACGAAGTCTGGCGCAATCACGATAGAGAATTCGAATATTTTATCAAGCGGATTGATGATGTCGAACAGTTGGTGCCCGCCTTGCAGAGCCATATCGAACGTCTCTGGCTGCTGGAGCGCGCCCGCGCGGAACTTTACCGCGAGCGCTACCAAGCCATGCTGCATGAATTCGACGTCGTTGACGCGGCTGACGAGGTCTTCGCCAATATCCGCCAGCCGGCCGGGCGCCTGAACAGCGGCTAGTCGATGCGCGTAATTGGGACGGCCGGGCACGTCGACCACGGCAAATCCACGCTGGTCGAAAAACTAAGCGGCATCAACCCGGACCGGCTCGCGGAAGAGCAAGCCCGCAGCATGACCATTGACCTGGGCTTTGCCTGGCTCGACTTGCCTAATGGCGAAACCGTCGGCATCGTCGATGTGCCCGGGCATCACGATTTCATCGAGAATATGCTGGCCGGCGTCGGCGGGATTGACGCCGCCCTGCTCGTCATCGCCGCCGACGAAGGCATCATGCCCCAAACCCGCGAGCATCTGGCCATCCTCCATTTGCTCGATATCAAGAACATCATCATCGTGCTGACCAAAGTCGACTTGATCGACGATCCCGAATGGCTGGAACTGGTCGAGCTGGAGGTCGGCGACTTGCTTTCGCAGTGGCAGCTTGACGAATTGCCGCTGGTCGCTGTCTCCGCGCTCACCGGCGCCGGCTTGGACGACCTGGCGCAGACGCTGCAGACTGTCCTGGGCGAGATGCCGCAGCGCGTCGATTACCATCAGCCGCGCCTGCCCATAGACCGCGTCTTCGTCGTCAGCGGTTTCGGCGCTGTCGTCACCGGGACGCTTTCCGGCGGCGCGCTAGCAGTCGGCGATAGCATTGAGATACAGCCCTCGGGCAAAACAGGACGAATTCGCGGTTTGCAAAGTTACCGGCGCAAGGTCGATTCGGTCGCGCCTGGCAGCCGGGTCGCGGTGAATGTCGCTGGCATCAGCAGCGGCGATATTCAGCGTGGCGATGTATTGACCCATCCTGGCCAAGTCCAGCCTACCCTGCTGGCGGATGCGCGCTTCACGCAACTTAACGACATTCAGCGCCCGCTGGCGCATAATGCCGAGGTCAAGATCTTCTGCGGCGCCTGCGAGACGCTCGCCAATGCGCGCCTGCTCGATGCCGATGTTTTGGCGCCCGGCTCCAGCGGCTGGCTGCAGCTGCGCCTGCGACGCCCCGTGCCGCTCTCCCGCGGCGATCGCTTCATATTGCGTTATCCCTCTCCAGCCGAGACGATTGGCGGCGGCCTGATCATTAACGCCCAGCCCGGCCGGCGCTTGAAGCGATTGCAGCCGCATATCATTGACGAGCTCGAATTACGCGCGAGCGGCACACCCAGTGAGCGACTGGCGCTTGCCGCCCGAGCCGACGCGCCGCAGCGCCTTGACGACCTACAGAAAACGCTCGGCTACGGAGACGCTGAATTGTCACTAGCATTGGACGAAGCGCTGAGCGCGGGCTTGATTCGGCGCCTCGGCGACCAGCGCTATTGGGCGGCGGAATCCTGGCAGCAAGCGCTGCAAGCAGTCGTGACCGAACTTAGCATCTATCACAAGGAAAACCCGCTGCGGCTGGGCATGCTGCGCCCGCAATTGCAGAGCCGCCTCAAGGTCAAGTTGAGCCTGCTCGACACGCTGATCGAAAACGAAGACCAGTTGACGCAGGAATCCAACTTCGTCCGCTTGCGCGGCCATGCGATCAGATTCTCGCCCGAGCAAAGCGACGGCGCCAAACGCGTCATAAATGCTTTGCTGGAAGAGCCCTATTCGCCGCCCGGCATCGCCGAGCTCAACCAAATCGCGGGCGAAAATGTGGTGCGCGCGCTGGGCGATCTGCGCCGGCTTGTCCGAGTAAATGACAGCATCGCCTTCGCTGCCGACAATTACGACCAGCTCGTCAGCGAGATCAGGCGTCATATCCGCGAGTCTGATGAAATTGACGCCAAGACCCTGCGTGACAAATTCGGCACATCGCGCAAATTCGCCATTGCCATTCTGGAACATCTCGATTCGCTGGGCGTCACGCAGCGGGTCGGCGATGTGCGCAAGCGGGGCCGGAATCTCTAAGGCGCTGTCCGGCTAGTCTAGCAGCGCCGGTAGAAATCCGCCGACGAAGGCATCGCCCAGGCCGATTGTGGTGGCTTTAGCCTGAGCCACTTCCGCCACGGGTACGCAGACCGCTCTGCCCCCCGCAGCAGCATTGAAGGCAGAGGCGAATTCCGCGCCGGCCAAGCTGGGCGCGCGGCTGGCAATATCGTTGTAGTTTGAGCGTGTAAAGTCGTCGCCATAGCGAAAACGCGTCGTCGCCATTGTCACGCCGGCTCGCAGCGCGGCGGCATATCGGCCAGCGCCGATTCCATAAGCCAGCGCCCAATGCCGCGTATGTACGACAAGGACAGCGGCTGGGATGACTCGCTGCAAATCCCGCAGCGCCATCCGAACCTGCCCGACATCGCCCAGATCGATTCTGCGCCCTAAATGCGATTGCAGCTCATCTTCGTTCATGCTGTACACATGGATTCTGTTTCCCAAAATAAGGTATATCAGCTTGCGAAACGAGGTATCGTGATAGCCGCCGTCCTCGAGGAAGACCGTTGCGTCCTGCGGCAAGCCCGCCAGCAATTGCCTGAGCTCGCTCAAGCGCTCAAGCAGAAGCGGCTTGCTCTGCATGGCGTTGAACCCGGATAACAATAGCACGCTAGCAGCGCCGATAAGATCAGCGAAGTCAGGCGCTATCCGCATGGCGATGCGGTCGGCATTGCAATGGTAGATGAGCCGGTTCGGCTGGCGCGCGCGGATGTCGATAGCGCCGGCATGCACACGGTCGCCCGCGCCGAACTGCACGATCAAGTGCGGATACATGCTGTCGCTTTTGTTGCTGCAAACGTAGGGACTGTCCTGCGGGATGAGCCGGCGTACGTGTTCGTTCTGTGTTATCAGATGCAGCGCCGAGCGGTGTCCGAGCTTGCGCATGGCGATGGCGGCGCGCACCGATGTGCCACCCAAGGTCACTTTCTTATCGAAGCGAGACGCAAAGCGCTCCAGAATCTCCGAACCGCCGACGAAGCGCTCGCCACCTTGAGAAGTCTGCATGAAGCTCAGAATGGAGATGATAAGATCGCGCTCGGAGCGGACCGCGACCTTGGTATCCAGTTCCTCCGCCCGAATCCCAAAGCGGAAGACCAAGTCTTCCAGGACTTCAGCGTTCCAGACGATCTCGTAATCGACATTGTTGCAGAAGCCGAGGGCGATGCTTTCACTCACGACCGGAATCCCGCGCTTGAGCGCTCGACAATGTGGCGGTCAGCGGCTGATGACAGGCCCGCATCAATACAAGGCGGCTTTGCCAGTGGTGTTGAACAGGTCGAATTTCTGGCGACAGACGACCTTCATGGCGTCTATGCATTCGGGGTAGATGCTGCTCGGCTCGCGTAATATGGGGTTCTGCAGGACTTCCCTGGCTTTGCGATAGAAGGCGCTTTTCATATCCGCGGAGATATTGATCTTGCAGATGCCCAACTCGACCGCCTGCGCAATCTCCGCATCCGGATTGCCGGACCCGCCATGCAGCACCAGCGGAATCTCTACTGCGTCGGTGATTTCCTTCAGCAAGTCCAGGCGAATCTCCGGCTTCATGTCTTTGGGATAAAGACCGTGAGACGTCCCGATGGCGACTGCAAGCGTGTCTACGTTGGTGGCGTCAACAAACTGCTTCACCTGTTCAGGATCGACAAAGATGACCTCGTCGGCGCCGGCCTCGGCTTCTTCATCAAGCTCGCCGATTGTGCCCAACTCGCCCTCAACCGACACGTTGACGGTATGCGCCAAGGCCGTAATCTCGCGGCAAGCGGCGATATTGTCCTCAAGCGGCAGCATGGATTTGTCCATCATGACTGATGTGAAGCCGGCGCGAATAGCCGTCATCACTTGCTCCAGCGACGAACCATGATCCAGATGGATGACGACCGGCACCTTAGCGTCATGAGCCATTTCCAGCGCCATCGCCACGAAGGCTGTGCCAACGAATGCCAACTCGTCCGGGTGGATGGCGATGATGACCGGCGCCTCGGCTGCTTGCGCCGCTTCGATCGCACCGGTGAGCAACATATTGCTACTGATGTTATAAGCCGGCACGGCAAAACGATTCGCGCGCGCGACAGCCAGCAAATCTCGCATATTTACTAACATAGTCGGTTCTTCATTTCCTTGCAGTCGGATTAATTTCGCAGAGCCTAGTTTACCCTTTTATCGACCCTGCTGACATACCAGCGATGAAATATCGCTGAAATAGGAGGAAGAGTATCAGTACGGGCAGGGAGCCCAATACACTCAGCGCCAGCATCTGGTTCCATTCAAAGGAGTGCTGCCCCATCAGCAAGTGGATGCCTATCGGTACGGTGCGCATTTCGTTCGTGCGCGTTAAGGTCAGCGCGAATAGAAATTCGTTCCATGCCAGCATAAAAGTATAAACGCCGACCGCCACAATCCCGGGCAGCGAGATGGGCACCAGGATGCGCCACAGCGTGACAAAGCTGCCGCCGCCGTCAATCATTACCGCCTCGTCCAGGTCGCGCGGCAGGGTATTAAAATAGCCGGTCATCATGATGATGGCGTAGGACAGCGTAAACACCATATACGTCAGCACCAGCGCCGTATAGGTATTGTAGATGCGCAGCCAGACAATGAGCCCGAAATAGGGGATCATCAGCGTAATCGGCGGCACCGACTGGACACCGATGATGACCAGGGTCAGGAACTTCTTGTAGCGGAAGTCGTAACGGCTTAAGCTGTAGCCGGCTAAAATACTGGTGATGACGGTGCAAATCGTTACTAGAATCGCGACGAGGTAACTGTTGAAGAAGAAGCGCAACTGCCCGGGATCACTGAGCACCGCCCGGTACGCGTCAAATGAAAATGAGTAATCGATAAGCGCCGGCGGGTACGCGAATATCTCCAGATTGGACTTAAATGAGGAAGCCACCATCCAGAGAACTGGCAAGCCCGCGAAACACGCGCCCAGGAGTAGCGCGATCCAGAGCAGGATTTTCCGCGCAAGAATCTCTCTGCGAGTGCCGATCATGCCGATCTCAACATGCCAAGTTTGCGATAGTCATTCAGAACCATTTGCTTGCGTTCTCGATATTCACGGTTTCTCCGAAACCAAGCGCCTACTCGTCCACCATCCGCTGGCTGCGCACGTAAAATATAGCCACAAAAGTACAGATCACCAGGATAACCATGGCAATAGTGGAAGCGATCGAATATTCATGCGAGCTGAATGCGGCTTTGTAGGTATAGGTGCTCAAGACTTCGGTCGAGCGCATGGGTCCCCCGCCGGTAGTCATCCAAATCAACGTGAATTGATGTATCGTCCAGATAAAGTCCAACAAAGCCAGGCTGATGATAATGGGCTTGAGTTGCGGCAGGGTGATGTTGCGGAATAGCTGCCAGGCATTGCCGCCATCCACGCGTCCCGCCTCATACAAGTCATCGGGGATGCCTTGCAAACCAGCCAGGAAGCTCACCAGGTAAAAGGGATAGCCGGACCAAATGTTGATGAAAGTCACCGAGTTCAAAGCTAGCCGCCTGTCGGAAAGGAATTCCTGAAGCTCCGTGACCAGCCCCAGCTCCAGCAGCACAAAGTTGATCACGCCATGCGGATTCATCAACAGCCGCCAAAGAATCGCAATGATTGACGCCGTGAAGACCCAGGGCAAGATGTAGATGACGCGGAATACCGCCTTGACGTTCGCGCTCAGCAAGCGTGAATTTAGCAGCAAAGCGAATGACAGGCCGATGAAGAAGTGCGCCACCACGCTGAAAACCGCAAAATAAATGGTGTTGCTTAACGCGCCGCGGAACTTGCGATGCGTCAGCACTTCTTCGTAATTGTCCAAACCTACGAATTCGGGCGTGTTTTGATTGACGATGACATTGTCAACCAAAGAATAAAGGAAGACTGTCGTGATGGGCACGACGGTTAAAACCGCCAGCAGCAGCAGCGTCGGCGACAAATAGGCATAAGGCAGCAATTTGCGCTTGCGCTGCTGCCAGCCGATGTTTGTTGCTTCAGCTTCGGAGCGTAACATCGCTCCTCCATCTCTTTGGTTCATCCTTGATGCTTCGCTAAAATGCGGGCTCCAGCGAGGCCATCAGCGCCAGCTAGGACTTGTCGCTGGCAAAATTGTCGCTGCCCCCATCCCCTGACCCCTTCCCCCACGCGGAGGGAAGGGGACACATGACGTCCCTCCCACTTTATGGGGGAGGGATTAAGGCTGGGGAACGCCTACTCGAATATGGATTCCCACTCTTCTTGCGCGATTTCCAGCAGCTCATCCAGCTCGACTTCGCCTTCCAAATAGAATTGGAATGGCTCGGCCATCTGGCGCATCAGCTCTTCCGCGGCGGGCAGCCCGGTGAATTCATTCGCCAAGTAGCCCTCTTGGAAGATCTCAAAGGCGGTCTCAAAGAGCGGATCGCTGGTGATGAAGTCCGGCGTCGCATTGACATTGCCCGGGAAGGCATTGGCAATCGAGGTCAGCTTGGAGTTGCCTTCGACGCTGGTCAAGTAATCGATCAGCTTCCAGGCTTCGGCTTTGTGCTCGGTATTGGAGCTGATGCCGATGCCCCAAGAGGCGTAGGGCAAGCCACGCGGCCCGTCATAGCCCTCAGCCGCCGGCAGCGCGGTGATGTCGAAGTTCAAGTCCGGGTTGCGCTCGCGGATCAGCGTGAAGTGCGCCAGCGTGTTGACGATCATCGCGACGCGCTCGTTGACGAATTCCTCGACCTTTTCATTTTCCTTCATGGCGAAGGAACCAGGCGCGACCACGCCCGCGTCGTGCAGGCTCTTGATGAACTCCAGCGTGCCCGCCAGGGCCTCGTTGCCAACCAGGTTGGGCTGACCCATTTCATCGAGCATGCTGCCGCCCGTCGCCCAGAGCCAAGCCATGGTGTCGTTCTGGATGCCGTTGGGCTGCTCAAGCGAAAGCGGCTGCGCCCAACCGTAGACATTGTTGTCGGGGTCAGTCAGCGCCATGGCCGCCGCGGCGAATTCAGCGCGGGTTGATGGCGGGTCGATGCCGGCCGCCGCCAGCATGTCCAGATTGACAAATACCGGGTAGATGAAGTTGGCGATTGGGATCATATAGGTCTCCCCTGCCAGCTGAATCTGCGCCGCCAATTCGCTGTCATCGTATTCGGCATCCGCCATAGCCTGTGACAAGCTATGCAAGGCGCCTTGCTTCCACAAGACATTCACCCAGGCGCCATCCAGACCAACCACGTCCGCCATCGTACCGGTGGCCGCGCTGGCGATAATCTGGTCCTTCGTGGTCAGATAGGGTCCGCTGATCGTCTCCACCTTGATGCCTGGATTGGCCGCTTCAAAATCGTCCAAAATCGCGCGGAAAGAGCCGTCGGGCAATTCCGGCTCCCACCATTGCTGGAATTCCAGCACAACATCCTGCGCCATGCTGACGCCAGTTGTCAGCAGCAGCACGATCATCAACAAACCGAGATACTTCTTCATTGTTTTGTTCTCCTTACTGAATTGAACGAACCATTATTGATTCCAAACGAGGCCCCATTGCTGTGTTTGGCTTGGGGTCTGCCCCGCTAGTCAAACCTGGGTTGATTTCATCTGCCTCCTCTCGCCACATGCATTCGGTTGAAGGGCTAGCGGGATACCTGGAATAACCTAGTTGAAACTGCGATGGCAAGCTTTCATGCAGTGCAGGCCGCCCTCAAACCACGGTGAGTCGCACCAAGATTTTGACGCGGCAAGAACATCAGGAAAAAAGTAATGGTAAAGACAACGATTTCATTGCAGCGTACTTATCGCCGAATTTGAACACATCCCGGTTGCGTTGTCAAATTCAGGGGCTTATGAACCAGGGCAATCGCAAAAAGAATTATTTCACCACAGAGGCACAGAAATAATTCCAAGTATGTAGTGAAAATCGCACCATTAAGAAAAAACTTCCAACATTTTGTATGGTTGTAGGGGCGAGCCACCGGCTCGCCCGAACGCGCGCCGTTGCATTTTCAATCCGCGCTATGTGCAAGATGCGCGATTCGTCAGCGAACATTAGAATAAACTTGACGAGGACAGATCATGAAGAATCGCCGACTGACGCTGCAAGCGAACGAACGAAACACGCTGGCGCCCTACGCGCTCTTCAGCGATGCGTCGCGCGGCCGCGTGCACCATGAAGCCGAGCCACGCTATCGCACCGCCTTCCAGCGCGACCGCGACCGCATCGTGCATTCGGCCGCTTTCCGCCTGCTGGAGTACAAGACGCAGGTGTTTGTCAACGATGCCGGCGACTACTACCGCACGCGCCTCACCCATACACTGGAAGTGGCGCAGATCGGGCGTACGCTGGCGCGGGCTTTGGGCGCCAACGAAGATCTGGTGGAGACCATCTGCCTGGCGCATGATCTGGGACACCCGCCCTTTGGGCACGCGGGCGAAGATGTGCTGAATCACCTGATGAGCGACCACGGCGGCTTCAACCATAACCATCAGAGCTATCGCGTGGTTACCAAGCTGGAACGGCGCTATCGCAATTGGGCGGGACTGAATCTTAGCATCGAAACGCTGGAAGGCATCGCCAAGCACGAGACCAGCGACCAACACCGCATTTTCAGCGAAATCTCGCCGGAGACCGGCGCCAGCGTGGAAGCTCAAATCGCCAATATCTCTGACGAACTCGCCTACAACGCGCACGACCTGGATGACGGGCTGCAAGCCGGCTTGATCCGCATCGACCAAATTGCCGAGCTCGGCTTGTGGCAACAAGTCGTAGACCGCATCAAGTGGCAGGGCAAGGTGCTGGACGCTGTCTCGCGCCATCACATCATCCGCGAATTGGTCGGTCTGCTCGTGGATGATGTGCTCGATGAATCCCAGCGGCGGCTGGCGGCATTACAGCCGGATTCGTCTATGGCTGTTCAGCTGCATTGTGATCCCGTTGTCTGCCACAGCCAAGCTCAACTGGCAGAAGTGGCGCAGCTCAAAGACTTCCTCTTTCATAATATGTATCGCCATTTCCGCATTGTGCGCATGCAGACGCGCGCCGAACACTTCCTCGAAGCACTGTTCGCCAGCTACGTCAGACAGCCTTTGCAGCTGCCTGATGCTTACCGCGCCAAGCTGCAAGATGAATCGGCGCATCGCGTGGTCGCCGATTATATCGCCAACCTGACAGACCGCAGCGCCTTGCACGAATTCCAGCAGCTTTTTGACCCGATAACGAAGCCCTAAGCGGGGACCAGCCATGCCAGGTGAAACTCTTCTTAATCAGCGCTACGAGCTTGTCGCTCAACAAGGCTCGGGCGGGATGTCCGTCATTTATCGCGCGCTCGATCGCATGCTGGGCCGGATGGTGGCTATCAAAATTCTGCGCCCCAATCTGACCAAGGACCCGGCCTTCCTGGAAAAGTTCCAGCAAGAAGCGCGCAGCGTCGCCATGATGTCGCACCCGAATATCGTCACCGTCCACGATGTCGGCAACGATGGGGCGACCTATTACATCGTCATGGAGATGATCGAAGGCGACGACTTAAAGAAACTAATCAAGACACGCGGCGCCCTGCCCTTTGACAAAGCGCTTGAGCTCGCCATTCAGATTTGCGCCGGATTAGGCTTTGCGCATCGCTCGCAGCTCGTCCATGCCGATGTCAAGCCGCAGAATATCCTGATTAACCGCGAAGGCATCGTCAAGATAACCGACTTTGGCATCGCGCAAGCTTACACCGATACCATGCCGCAAACGCGCAGTGAAGTCGTTTGGGGCAGCCCGCATTATTTCGCGCCCGAGCAAGCGCGCGGGGAAAAACCCTCCCCGGCTTCGGATGTCTATTCGATAGGCGTCGTCCTGTACGAAATGTTTACCGGACGTTTGCCCTTTGTCGGCCCCACACAGCGAGACCTGGCTCTGGCGCATATTCAGGCGGAAGTCCCGCGCGCCATTGAGCTGAATCCGGATCTGCCGATCGAGCTGAGCAATGTCATCTATAAAGTGATGAGCAAGCGACCCAACGACCGTTACAAGCACGCCGACCAACTGGGGCACATCTTGCAACAGGTGCGCGAGCGCCGGAGGAGTTCAGCGCAGCAGACAGCCGCCGCTCGCATGGCGCCGCCCACCGTGACCGGGCAGCAGCCGGCGCCAAGAAGCCCGCAAGCCGTTGCGCCGGGGGCCTCCAATTTCAGCGCTCCAGCCGCTCCCGTTCCTCGCCGCGCCGCGTCGCCACAGGCGCCCGTAGCGAGGGCCGGTCCCTTGCCCGAGGGCGGCGTCGCCAGGGTCCATCCCGCAGCGCCCAACCCGCCCAGCCCGCTCTTTAACCCGGACGGCACGATCAACGTTGACGTCACCGGCGGCTACTCCGGCCCCTTCCTGCCGCAACGGCAAGCTAAAGGCGAAGGCGCGGATATCGTAACCATCCTGCTGGTGATTCTGGCTTTCCTGGCTGTGGCCGGGCTAGTGCCGCTTTACCTGCTGGGTGTATTCCCGCTGATCTGACGGTCAGCGAAGGCTGAACTGGTCTGCCAGTTGCTCGCTGCTCAGATGGATCAGCACTCTACGACCGCTGGGGGAGGACAGGGGGTTGGGGCAGCGCTCCAGCCGCGTAATCAGCGAACGCATCTCATCGGGCGTCATTATCTGTCCAGATCGCACGGCAATCGCAGCGGCCAGCGCTTTTATCACATTCTCCAGCTGAGGCTCGGCATCGCGCAGCTGCTCTAGCATGCGGGTCAGCAATTCATCCAGTTGCAATCCCGCGGCGGCTGCGGGCAGCGATCGGCAGGCGAAAGCGTTGGGTCCAAAGATCTCAATCTCGATACCCAGCGCCGCCAGCTGATCCCCCAGCGACCCCAAAAGCTGCGCGTCTTCGGGCGATAGCAAAACAGTTTGCGTTTCCGCTTGAACCTGGCTGGCTACCCGCCCTTGCGCATGCTCCTCTATGAACTGCTGATAAATCACGCGCTCATGGGCTGCGTTTTGATCAACCAGGTAGAGACCGGCGGGGCCTTCGGCGACGATATAGGCAGCGCCAACCTGCCCCACCACGCGCAGAATCGGCAAGGTGCGCGGTCTGTCTGACGGTTCCGCTAAATCCGGCACGTAATGCAAGCCCTGCTCGTCAACGAGAGCGGCGCCGCTTTCGCGCTGCCAGGGCGGCGGAAGGGGATTGTACTGTATGTACTGGTCGGTAAATCCGCTGGGCGACCACAGATCGTCCACAGTCTCGCCATCGGCTTGATTAAGAATCGCCTCGCGCACGGCCCGCTGCAGCGCCAGAAATACTTGCTGCGAGTCGCGAAAACGAATCTCGGCTTTTGTCGGATGCACATTCACGTCAACGAAGTCAGGCGGCGTTGTGATCAAGAGCACAGCCAGCGGGAAGCTGCGTTCTTTTAATAAGCCGTCATAAGCCTGAATTACAGCGTGGGTGAGCGAACTGTCCTGGATGGCCCGACCGTTGACAAACAAGATGATGCGGTCGCGCCGGGCTCGGCTCAGCGTAAGGTTGGAGGTGAAGCCGCTTATGCCGATAGCCACCCGCCCATTTCCTGCCCGCTCCTGCCCCTCGACCGCGACCATGCAGTTGTATTCCCGCAAGCCGAAGGCTTTGGCTACGACATCCGCCAGTTGGCCGCTGCCCGAAGAATGAAAACGCTCCCGACCATCTTGAACCAGTACAAACGCGATACCCGGATAGGCCATTGCATAGCGCGCCACCACCCAATGTATATGGCGTTTCTCGGTAGCATCGTTCTTCAAGAACTTGAGCCGAGCCGGCGTGTTGTAGAACAAGTTCTCGACCGCGACGACAGTGCCGGCCGGCGCGCCAATCGGCTGACAGCGGTTGCTGCCAGCGCCAGATGCGTACCGTAAGCCTATTGCTTCATCGCGATGCCTCGTCACAACAGTGGCTTTGCTTACCGCTGCCAGGCTCGAAAGCGCTTCGCCGCGGAAACCCAGAGTTTTCAGCGCTTCCAGCTCTTCCGCAGTGCGCAGTTTGCTGGTGGCGTGGCGCTTGAAAGCCAACTCAATCTCTTCGCGACGGATGCCCGAGCCATTGTCGCTGACCCGCAGCAAGCGTCGGCCGCCGCCGCTGGTCTCAATATGGACTGAGGTTGCGCCGGCGTCGATGGCGTTCTCGATGAGTTCCTTCACGGCGGACGCGGGCCGCTCGACAGCTTCGCCCGCGGCTATCCTGGCGACTACATCGTCCGCCAGTACTTGTATCGGCATATCAGTGCCTTTGGCGCCTATCGCTAGGAATCAAGTGGTCGTGTATCGAATTCAGATGAAAATCAATTTCACCACAAAGACACAAAGGCACAAAGCACACAAAGCATATGGCAAATTTCGATTGAGCTTCTCGGTGCTCACGCATATCTCGGTGTCCTCTATGGCGAAGAATTTGTTTCTACCGAAATGGATACATTTCCAATCAAGCCGAGTATAACAGAATCCACGCCTTTGTTGCCGCAAGCGATTCAAACCTTGAAGGCGGCCGCCCCCGCTGCTATACTCCGCCAGCGACATGCGCCACCCTAGCTCAATTGGCAGAGCGATCGCTTCGTAAGCGATAGGTTATGGGTTCAAGTCCCATGGGTGGCTCAGATTTCGCAGCGCGAAAGCATTGTTCTACAAACCGAATACGATAAGGCATTGATCGGGCAGAGTAAGCGCTTCAGTACGCGGCAGAGAATGTGGGTCCTTGGCTGAAAGCCCACTCGTGTAAATGCGCCGAAAGTCACCCGGGAGCTGCTCGAAAGAACGCGTCAGCTAGTAGAATCGAGCCGGTTTACGCCCGTCATCGCGTCTTGAGCGCAGTGGATTAACGTCCGCTGAAACAAGGTGGTACCGCGGAAGTCAGCCTTTCGTCCTTGTGTGGGATGAAAGGTTTTTTTGTTCTGCGACAGGAGATCGACCCTATGAAAGCAACTGCGAAAAGCAACATGCCGCGCAATTTCAACTTTGCGGAAGCCGAGCCGCGCCTTTACGACTGGTGGCTTAAGCAGGGCTGGTTCAAGCCGGAAGCCGCGCCAGAGGCTGCTGAGCCCTTCGTCATCAGCATGCCGCCGCCAAACGTCACCGGCAGCCTGCATATCGGCCACGCGCTCTTCACCGCGCTCGAAGATCTGATGATCCGCTACGAGCGCATGCGGGGCAAAGCCGCCTTGTGGCTGCCTGGTACCGATCACGCCGGCATCGCCACGCAGCTGCAAGTGGAAAAGATGCTGCGCGCTGAAGGGACCAGCCGCGAGGAAGTTGGCTACGAAGAATTTCTCCAGCGCACCTGGCAATGGAAAGAAGAACAGGGTGGCACGATCATTCGCCAGCTGAGGCGGCTCGGCGCCAGCTGCGACTGGGATCGCGAGCGCTTCACACTGGACGACGGGCTGTCGGCAGCAGTCATAAACGCCTTTGTCACCTTATGGGAGCAGGGGCTGATCTATCGCGGACCGCGGCTCGTCAACTGGAGCCCGGGCTTGCAAACTGCCGTTTCCGATTTGGAAGTCGAGTCAAACGAAGAAGAAGTCACGCTCTATTTCTTTAAGTACCCGGTCGAAGGCGGGCAATTTCTTCCCGTGGCCACCACTAGACCGGAGACGATCCTAGGTGATACCGCCGTCGCGGTGCATCCAGACGACGAGCGCTACCGACACCTGATCGGCAAGCGCGCTTACGTCCCGATCCTGGAGCGCGAGATCCCGGTTATCGGCGATGAATATGTCGATATGGATTTTGGCGCCGGCGCCCTGAAAGTAACGCCCGGCCACGATTTTAACGACTACGAACTGGCGCAGACTCACGGCCTGGAATCCCTCAATATCCTGAACAAAGACGCCAGCATGAATGCCAAAGCCGGCAAGTACGCTGGATTGGATCGCTATGACTGCCGCGAGCGGCTTTGGAGCGATATGGCCGCCCTCGGCCTGGTCATCAAGACCGAGCCCTATGTCACACGCATTCCACGCAGTCAGCGCGGCGGCGAAGTCGTCGAGCCGATGATGAGCACGCAGTGGTACGTCCGCATTCAGCCGCTGGCGGACAAAGCCATCGAAGCTGTGCGTGAGGGCCGCATCCGCATCGTGCCCGAGCGCTTTGAGAAAGTCTATTTTCACTGGCTGGAAAACATTCAGGACTGGTGCGTCAGTCGTCAGCTTTGGTGGGGGCATCGGATTCCGGCTTGGTATCGCGAGAAAGACGGCGAACCGCAAGGCGAGATTTACGTTGGACGCGAGGCGCCGGCGGGCCCTGGCTGGGCGATGGAACAGGACGTGCTTGATACCTGGTTCAGCAGCGGTCTGTGGCCCTTTAGCACCCTGGGCTGGCCCGACGAAACGCTTGACATGCAGCGCTTCTATCCCACGCAGGTCATGGAAACCGGACATGACATTCTCTTCTTCTGGGTCGCGCGTATGATCATGATGGGTTTGTGGTTCACGGACGAGGCTCCCTTCCACACCGTCTATCTGCACGGGCTGGTGCGGGCGGAAGGCGGCAAAAAGTTCAGCAAAACGCTGGGCAACGCCATTGACCCGCTGACGGTCGTCGACGACCTCGGCGCCGATCCGCTGCGATTTACCTTGATTACCAGTGGGACGCCCGGCAACGACTGTCACCTGGATGAAACGCGCCTGGATCACAGCTTCCGCTTCATCAACAAAATCTGGCAGATGACAGCGTTTATCAACATGAATCTCGAGGGCGAGCTGGAGCTGGGGCTGCCGCCGACAAAAGAAATGGATCTGGCCTCGCGCTGGATAATCAGCCGGCTGCAGCGGCTCATCACAAATGTGCAATACCTCTTCGACATCTATCAATATGGCGAAGCCGGCAACCAGATCCTGGCTTTCATGTGGGACGAGTTGGCGCCGTTCTACCTGGAGATCAGCAAACATGCTCTCTATCAAGGCAGCGCGAAGGAGAAAGCATCTACACAGCGTGTCCTCGTCCATGTTCAAGACTGCTGCCTGCGCCTGCTGCACCCATTCATGCCCTTCATAACCGAAGAGGCTTGGCGCTACCTCCCGCACGCAGGCGACGCGCTTATCGTAGCCGACTGGCCCACAGCCGACGAGCAGCTGATTGACGATGATATCGAGGCGCGCATGCGCTCCTTCCTGGATGTCGTGCGCGAGATTCGTAATACGCGCGGAGAATACCAGGTAGACCCGGGCCGGCGTATCGGCGCGATAGCCCATGCGAATCCGGCAACAGCCAGCCTGGCCGAAAATGCGCATATCCTGCTGCGCCTATGTAATGTTGAGGCGCTGGAGTTAATCCCGCTTGACCAAGACGCGCCGCCCAACGCCGCCAGCATCGTGGTTGGCGATATGTCCCTATTTCTGCCGCTGGAAGGCATGCTGGACTTGGAAGCCGAGTGCCAGCGACTGGCGAACGAGATGGCGAAACTGCAGCAGCAGCTTCAGCGCACCGCGTCCATGCTCGGCAACCAGAAGTTCGTCGAGCGCGCCCAACCCGCGGTTGTACAGCGGGAGCGCGACCGCCTGACCGATCTGGAAGCAGCGCTCGCGCAGATTCGGGAGCGGGCGGCCAGCCTCTGCGATTGATGTGGCTGGGGCGCCTTCGCAGCGCCGACTGGCGATTTGCCTGCGACAGATGCCCTGATTTCTAGCTTGCCGCTGTCATCCGATATAATTGAGTTGAAGTGGACTCCATCATTGAGGACGATGATTGACGGACAGCCCTAAGACCTGCCCAATCTGCTCTGCGCGCAATCACCGCAATGCGCTGCTCTGCGCCACCTGCGGAACGACGATTACCGAGGTCGCGCCCGATGAAGATGCCGACGGCAGTGAAGCGCGCGCGGACAATTACGATTACCGCTTTGGCGAGACCGATCTGGCCGAAGCATCGCTCGCTGGCGCGGGCCGCCTATTGAGCGGGATGCTTATTATCCTGCTGCTGGCTGTGGCGCTCGCGCTGGCCATCGCCTTACATTTAAGCAACCGGATGCGCGCAGCCCCAGCGATCAGCGCCGCAATCCCCACCTCGTCCCCAACGCGCGTTGTTGCGCCATCAATCACGCCCGGGACGCCGACAGCAACCTTCACCATTAGCCCTGTCCCTTCGCCGAAGCCCAGCGAAACGGCGACGCCGGGTCCATGCCTCCGGCGGGTAGCGGAGGGCGACTCGCTGATCGCCATCATTCTGCGTTGCGGCTATAGCAACCTGGATATTCTGCCGACCGTCATGGCAATCAACAACATTGCTGACGAATCTCGAATTCAGATCGGTCAAGAAATCGCCGTGCCGCAGCCGTCGCCAACCGTCGACCCGGCTGCCACGCCGCCACCGCAAGACTCCGCCGCCGCGACCGGAAGAGAGGAACTGACGCGGCTGGCTTTCGATCCATTCGCGCCCACGCAGATCCCAACGCTGCTGCCGGGCTTAATGTGGTACCTTGTGCAACCCGATGATGACATGATATATGTAGCCGCAATTCACGATATAAACATCAAGACGCTCGCGGACTTGAATCCGGAGATTTCGTTTAGCTTATGCGACTTCAGCGAAGTCTATGGGGGGCCCGAATGCACCGTACAGCTGTTTGTGAATCAGAGGATCCGTGTGCCAGCCCCCGCGCCGACGGCTACCGCAATCCCGACCTCATCCGGAAGCGAAACGCCCACGCCATCGCCTACAGCCACATTCAACGCGCCGGTGGCACAAGGCCCCGCCGATGAAGCCTTCTTTTCGCCAAATGAGCAAGTAACCTTGCGCTGGGTAGGCACAGGCGCGCTCAGCGAGGGGCAAGTCTATCGAATCTCGCTGACGAATATTGACAGCGGCGATCGCTTCACAGCCGATACCAAGGAGTTGTACTTCATCATCCCATCGGAGTGGCAGAGCCCGGGCGCGGGCAGCCAGCGGTATGACTGGCAAATTAGCGTCTACGATACGTTTGCCGCGGCGGTTACCCACGCCACAGATTCGCGGCACTTTGTATGGCAAGGCAGAGGACAGCCCGAATCATGAGAAAGCGCCTGCTCGTTTCGCTTCTGGGATTGTCTTTATATTTGGCTGCGGGCTGCAACATAAACCAGCCACAAATCGGGCCGCCGCCAACCAACGAATCCGAAGCCATCGCGACCGCCACGCCGCTGCTGCCTGCGACTGCCACGCCAGCATCGCCAACGGCGACCAGCACAAAGCCCGCGCCAGAAGCAGCGGCAGCCACAGCCACAGCTACCCAAGCCCCATCCGCAACCGTCATCGCCGCGTCGCCGACGGCAACCCTGCCTTACTTTGAATACCTGGTCGGCGAGGGTGAGACGCTCTTCTATATCATTCAATTACCGCAGCACGGCTATGGCTACGAGCCTAACGTCGCCGCGACCGTGGTGGCGCTGAACGCCAATATCCCCGACGCCGATTCAGTACGCGGCGGCATCACCATTCGTATCCCGCGGCCTACCCTGAGGCCTACTCCGCCGGGCGCGGAAGCCACGCAAGAGCTGTTGGCGACCATCGGCGCGGACGACTCTTCCGGTGTGGTATTGCCTGCGGGCGCGACCGTCGGCTGCCATATCGTGCAGTCGGGCGACGCCATCATTGGCGTGGCGGTCCAGAATAGTACCACTTTGGAAATCCTACATGGATTGAATCGAGACTTGAACTGGTTCGGCTGCAATTTTACGCTCCCCAGCGGCGGTGAAAACTGCGCGCCAAATCTACGCATAGGCCAATGCGTCCGCGTTCCGCTGCCGACGCCCTTGCCCACCAAGTTTCCCACACCCAGCGGGCGGGAGACAGCCACGCCGACGGCGACCAAGCTGGCGCCCCGCCTTGTCTACCCGCTTGACGGGCAGGAGATTCCTCACGAACCATTGCGTGTTCAATGGGTGGGCCTCAGCGGCATGAATGAACTAGACGAGTACTTGGTGGAATTGGTCGACCAAACGACCAACCAGGCGCTGCGAAATGTCACGCGCGCCAACTCATTCCAGGCGCCGGCTGCCTTCATGCCCAGCGACGGCCGCTCTCATGACATTCTGTGGCGAGTTTCGGTGGCGCAAGTTGACGAGCGTGGAATCTATAATTACGTCGGCGAAGAAGGCAATTGGCGCAGTTTTCGCTGGCTTGGCAGCTGATGCATCGGGTTTAGAGCCGGGCACGCTCCATGCGGCCGAGCCAAGCACAGCAATACACCTGCCGCGCGTCCTCAGGCAGACTTCGGCTTGGGCGCGTCCCTGAACGAAGCGTAAACCGGTCGCCTCTCGCCCGCGGCGTCGATGAGACTGAAGAAGCAAGCTTCATCATCCCCGGCGGCGCAGCCATTGAGATTGTACAAGATCATCGCCGAGACATTTTCCATCTTCGGCACAATTGAATATGCCTGCGTCACGTAGAGCGCTTGTTCATCTTCGCTGGTATAAGTCAACCACTCGTAACCGCTCGATGGCGCCGCTGTATTGGCGCCTTCGCTGGTGCCCCAACCCATCTGAGTGACAAATATCGGCATATCGCTGTAACCATTTATGTTCAAGACCTTGGTGTAGAAATCCAGAAGATCGGGCAGATACTGCAAGAATGATTCATAATGCGAATCTACGCCTGGCGGCTTGTCGCAGCATTTGAGCGTCGGCGGCACTGCCGACGCGCTGAATACCGCGCCGATGGCGTCGCTGCTGGCCGCCGCGCCTTGGTCCAGCATCCCTTGCAGGAAGGCGCCAGTATCAATGGAATTGTAGCCGTCGGAGAAGCCAACAGGCGCCAAACCCGCGCTGATTACGAGCGCGCGCTCATCGTGCGACTTGATGGCGTCGTAGGCGACTTTCAGCAGCGGAACGTAGTAGCCAGCGCCCAGCTGAACCTCATCGGGGATGCCGTAGTCGCCATCGTCAGTCAATTCCGGTTCCTGATAGTAGACCGGCGCCGTCCAATACTTCAGCAGGTTGGGCGACTTCCAGATTTCGTAGGCATCTACCAGCCCCGCGTATCGTGTTGCCAGATTTGTCATAAAACTGGCAAAATCGGCGAGATCTTCTGGGGGGCCCCCGTATTCGCGCATGGCGCTATTGAGCTTTGCAGTGCTGGTCCTGCGGCTCCAACCCGGCGCCTCATAGACGTTCAGCAGGATCTTCACATCTATCCGATCGAAAGCGGCGACCATCGCATCCAGCGCCTGATAATCGTAAATTCCCGGCTCAGCTTCCAACTCGGCCCATGACACATCGACCTTGACCCAATCAAGGCCTAATTCTGTGACCTGCGCTGCCAAGTCGTCGACCGCGTCCTGGTCAGCAAAAGCTTGGATACCAAAGCCGAAATCAGGCCGCGCGAAAGACCCGAGCGGCACGGGCACGAGTATTGAATCGTTCAACTGAATCAGGCTGGGGTTGGAGATGCCGTTGAGCGACTGCAAGAATTCTACAGTGGTGCCATAAGCCTCAGCAATCGTAGTCAGCGAGTCGCCGGCTTGTATCACATGCACCTCAAGCGCGGCGTCTTCCAGCTTGGGCGCCAAAATCGCTTCACCCACTTTTAAGTCGCGCGTGTCCGCCAGGCGATTGAGCGCCTTCAGGACGGGCAGGCTGACATCATAGCGTCTGGAGATGCTGTAGAGCGAATCGCCCGTCTCAACGACGACGGTCTCGAAAAGCGCCTCGTCGACACGCGGCACGATTACGCTCCGCCCGACCGCCAAATCGCGTCCGCCCTCGACGCCGTTCAGCGCGCGCAATTGCGCCACCGTCGTGTTGTAGCGCCGAGCTATATTAAAGAGACTATCGCCCGGCGCAACGACGTAAACTGCATAGATGTTATTGTCAATGCGCGGTACCAATAAGGTCTGGCCGACCTCCAGATGAAGAGAGTCGGTCAACGCGTTAAGGGAAATCAATGTTTCTTCGTTGGTGGCGAAGCGCCGCGAAATACTGTAAAGCGAGTCAGCCACGGTAACTTCGTACAATTCAAACTTGGTCTCGTCAATGTTTGGCGCCAGGATACTTGCGCCCGCAACCAGCTCGCTTTCATCGGCGATTTCATTGAGCGATTTCAGTACAGAGACCGTCGTATGGTAGCGCCGCGAAATGCTGTCGAGCGATTCCTCCGGAGTGACCTCATGCACCAGCAGATCCGCTTCATTGACGATGGGCACAATAAGCAACTGCCCGGCTTCAATGTGGCTGCTGCCGCCGCTTTCGTTAAGCCCCTGAATGATGCCGACGCTGGTGTTAAATCGTTGCGAAATTTCAAACAGCGTATCACCCGGCTGGACCTCGTACACTTCTACAAATGCGCTGTGGCCGGCCGGCAGAAGCATGCTCTGCCCGGCGTAGATGGGTTCGCCTTCCGCGATGTCATTGATCTGGCGCAAATCAGCGATAGTAGTACTAAATCTTTCCGCGATGCCAGACAAGGAGTCGCCGTTTTGAACGATATAGGCGTCGTAAGCGGCCGGCGGCAGGTCAGCCGATGCCGCTTCGCTAGTGTCGGAACCAGAGTCTTGGGCCGCTCCGTTGAAGACTGCAAAGAGAGCAAATATCGTGGCTATTAGGACATAGTTAATACTATTCATAGCTCAACCCTTAGAATTCCCAAGGAATCGCCCTTAAAGCAGTCTACAAGCGAGCACGATTCTGTGCCAATTAAATGGTAACTATTAAGCATGCCGCGCTTTTCAGGCAGCAATCTCGAATGCGCAGAGGGCGAAGGAATCAGAGCCGTCGGCCAGGAGCAAGCGGTCGCCGCTATCCGGCTCATACCAGCCGATGCGAATCTCATACCTGCCTGCATCCAAAGACGAAACCGGCAGATAGTAGACCTCGCGGAAAACGCCTGAATGCGCCCATGTGGTCGCGTCCAGCCGGCCTGCTTGCGGATACTGATCGTCTTGGCTCCGCAGCCCCCAGCCCGAGGCGCCCGCCTCTGGACCGTAAACATGAACAAAGGACTTCAAAGCCTGCGGCGACTGTGCAAGCGGCCGCCAGTAGACGCGCAACAATAACTCCCCGCTGGGCAGCAGATCATCGCAGCTTTCGTAGCCCAGCAAGGCTACGGTTTCATCGTAACGCGCCAATTCGCCAAGCGTCGCGTCCGACACGCGCCAATGCTGGTACTGTCGAATGGGCAGGCCCGCAGCATCCGTGTCTAACACTTCCTGCATGTTCGCCCGCATCCATTCGACAACTACGCCCGTGTTCGCCCAGCCGGCTTGCTCCCTGGCAACCACGTAGATGCTGTCGTACTCGCTGCTCAGCCGCTCAAGAGCCGCGCTGATTTCAGCCGCGGGCTGGTCGGGCTTTATGGGTAAACCAATATCGCGGGCGGCACCATTGTAGTAATATCCAAAGGCCGGATCCACCGCCAGTTGAATGACCAAATCGCTGTCTTCCACCCGCGAATTCAGGAAGTCGCCCAGCTCGTCCCAAGCCGGCGCCTTGCGGAATACCGGGTTGTTGAAGTAAGCATCCAGCGTCAATAGCGCCAGCGCGAACCAGGGCAATGCAACTGCCAATGTCAGCAGGCTCCTGTCAAAGCGGATACGTCGGGAGAGCGCTTGCGCGACCTGGCTGCTGCCGATCGCCAGCAACAAAATAAAGCCTGGCGCGGCGGAGAGCGCGTAACGCGGGTGGAAAAGATTATATCGCTGCGAAACCAAGCCAAGCAGCAACAGCGGAATCACAGCTGTCAGGACGGCAAAACTGAAAGCCCGACTTGAACGCTGCCGGTAGACTAGAACTGCGGCGATTACAAGCGCCAGCGACAGTCCGAAGCCGACGCCCGCCATGTCAAGCGGTATTGTGCTGCCGGAGGCCAAGTAAGGAACGAAGCGCGCGATATAATCGGCCAGGTCAAAGGACTGAACGAGCCCCGGATAGGCTGACATAAAGCCTTGGCGTACTTGAATGAGCAACAAGCCGGCGATCAGCATTGCCGCCATGCCCAGCTGAATCACATACAGACGCCTGAGAAAACGCCAATCTCGCCAACGGTGAATTATCGCGAAAACCGCCAGCGCGACAGTGGTAAACCATTCGGTGTAGATGGTCAGCACTGCGAAGCCAGCCACCGCGGCGTAAAGATACCAGTCTGCTTGCCGCGCCTTGTCGTCGATGAGGCGCAGGCCGATCCACAAGGCAACAGCGCTGGCGCCGCCCCAATAGGCGTAGTTGCGGAACTCTTGACTGTGCCAAATCTCGTAGGGATGCGCCGCCCACATAAGGCCCGCGAGCAGCGCAACGTCCAGCCGGCCACACAGCCGCCAAGCGAGCGCGATCATAGCCGGCGCGCCCAGAATATTGCCGAGCGCGGAGAGATAGCGCAAGGCGAATACCGAATCGATCCCGCCGATGAGGTGGTTCCACAGCCGGCCAATGGCGTAGACCAGCGGCGTATGCGGCTCGCCAGGGGCGATTTCGCTCAGCGAAACGTTCAGCGGCGTACCCGCCCAGTACAAGACGCTAAATGCTTCATCGCCGCGCATTGGCGCCATCTGCAGATTGTGTATCCGCAGCGCAAACCCGACTAATATGATGGTGACGACCAGGCAGTACGGTCGCAGCAGAGGCATGCTCGCTTAGACAGTTGCTGCTTCGAAATCTTGAATCTGCTTGTCGCTCAAGGGCATCAAGCTCGCGTTTTTTGCGTCGCCCGCCGAGTCGTTCAACAAGCGCTTGGCATCGCGCATATATTCTTTGAGATTCGGGCTCCGCTTAGGATCGGCATACAAAACCGGAATCTCGGGCTCAGTTTCTAACTCGACCGCCGCGGAGGGATCAACAAATACAATCAAGCTCTGTACTTCAATATCGCCCGCGACATCGTCAATCGCATTCTGAATGGACTCCCGCGCAATCTCCGCATCGCGAAGGGGCTTGCCGATACCATCAAACCGGATCAGTGAAAACAGCCTGCTAATCAGGTTGCGTTTGCTGTGGAACTTGCCGTCGCGAAAGCTAAACTGCTGATCGTGCCAACGCGTGACAATAGCGAAAACGCCTTGCGGGCATATCAACACATGACGAGCCGGGAAGTGATAATAATTGTAGAGGATGCTCTTATTGCTCAAGCCCTTGAGTCCGTCCTCGATAGCCTTTTCCGGGCGAGGAACCCGCGCCCACAGATTGGTCATTCTGACGGAGAAAATCGTCAGAATGAAGGCAACCGGCAAGACGGCGGATTGCGCGATTAAAGTCAGCGTATCCGGCGTTTGATTAGTAAACAGCGAGGCGTTGATAACTACGAACCCCAGTATCAACGCGCCGAATGTGCCAAAAAACAAGTAATTCGTAATCTTGCGATTTCGCCTGGCTAACTTCTTGTTGGTTACAACTCGCATTGTGTGTCCCTACTCTTGCGGATCCTATTGAGGTAGCGGCTTGCTCTCGCTGGTTCCTGTTAGCTCGGCGGGGTGTCAGGATTGCCATTGCAGCGCGGTCCGTGAATACGACCGCTGGAGTTAATCATTGCCTCCAAAACTGCCTCCATAATGTTCTTGCGGGAGGTGTGGAACCAGGATTCTATCAAGTCCCACCTTTCATTGGATACGGCACCGCGAAGGTACGCAAGAGCTACCGACTCGACTTCAATCCCATTCTCATTGTTCAGCCGACTGGGAAAGAAAACAGCTTCTGCCAGATTTTCTATCGCTTCCTTGAGCGCTAAATCGCTGCCTTCATATCGGTGGTCAAATTGGTATGTGCAATTATCCCAACTCCCTGTCAGAGGCGGCGGTTCGCACTTGTCGTAACCCGGCGGCAGTGTCAGCACATATTCCGTGAACCAGACGTTGTCCACTTCATTAATCTCATCGACTTCATTGTCGAGATCCATAGTCACTTGCAAACGGTGCAAGTCGCCAATGTAGGTGTCGACAACAAGCGGTCCCAGTTCGTAAGATTGACGAGCCCCGGGCCCCAACTGGCTGGTTGCGATATCATAGGTCCGCTCCTCCGTAACAATTGATGAAGCAACGTGAATATCTTGAACAGCAATGGTGACATGACTATCGTCAGTGTCGAACCAGTCCTGCCCCGTATTCACGACAGGAGCTTGTATTGACGCGCCAATGCCACAATACAAGGGGTGCGGGTTGACGCGCGTCCAGCCGACAACCAGATTCACATTCTGCGGCGAGTCCTCGGTCTCCGGAACAAAATAGGCCAGATAATTCGCCCTCGTGACTTCGGCGCATACCAGATCGCCAAAACGCACAGTCGGCAAAATGTGCCACTTTTCCGGACCCGGCTTTGGATCGGGCTGGGCGCGGATCTCGCCCAGAACCGCCTGCTGCAGGTCGCCTTCAGCTACGCCCATGCAGTGCGTCACTGGTACCGGAAGCGTACTTACCGCGCCCCCCACGCGCAGTTGCGGCGGAATCATGGCTTGCAGCTTGTACAGCCCGCCGATCCGCAGTAATTCGAGATTCTGGTTCCGCGGCTGAGCCAATTGCGATGGCGCGTGGAATTCATCCGTTACTATACAGTCCAAGGTAAATGAGGAACCGGCCGAGATTTCGATATCTTCCGGATCAAAGAGCAAATTAGCGCAACTGCTGTAGGGCTGCATGATTGAGGTGTCTTGGGCTACATCCGTGTATGCTTGCCGATCTAAGGGCAGGCCAACGGCAATCTCCTCGTACTCGGCGACGCGCAATTCCGCAGTGATGCGCGCAATGCCGTCCATGGCGATATTGACCGGCCCGCTGCCATCGCCTGGACCAAGCACCCCGGCGCTGGACAAAGCCGCCAGATCAAAAGATCCGCCCGGTGTCCAAGCCCAGTACGTCAGCACAGATGGCCCGGAGGTATCGGCATGGAATCTGAAGCCGACCGGCAAGTTGAAGCCGACCCACACCACTGGCTCGGTGATAATCGCAGGTTGGCTCAGTTCTATCCGGTTGACGCCGGTCAACCCTAGCGCGACGGTTTGGCGATAAACAAGCGTGGCGTCCACCGGCGAGCCGCCGTTTGCGTCCTGATACACCAGCAGGTCAATGGCGCTGCCAGGCACGGTGGTATCCACTGAAATGCTGACCGCATCCAGAGCGACGGGCAGCGGCACGCCTAGCGGAGTTAGATCAAAACCGTTGATGATGACCGACGATTCGCCTTCTATGAAGAAGACCTCGTTGCCAGCGCCGATATTGTTGCTCAGCAGCGTATCACCCGCAGCCGCCGGGAAGGCAACTAAAAGAAGGACCAAAGTAAATACGCCGGCTGCCATAACCTTCTTTGTCGCGATTGTGCGCATCATGCTTTTCACCTCAATGTCCCCGCGCCTCTACAACAGCTAATTGTAGATATGTTTATTGCATTGGTCAAGCAGCCCAGAGCAAGGTAGTGTATCGAATTCGGTTGAAATTCAATTTCACCACAAAGACACAAAGGCACAAAGCACACAAAGAATATGGCATATCTCGATTAAGTTTCTCGGTGCTCTCGCAGGGCAATCGCATCAATATCCATAAATGACGAATTTATTATCAAACTAACAAATTGTAGGGGCGAGCCTTGGCTCGCCCATGAAATCTGGCAGAAAATCACCTTTTCATTGAGTCCTTTATTGACATATTTTCGGATATATCTCGGAGTTCTTGGCGCCTTAGTGTTGAGATAAGTTGATGCGATTGCCCTAGCATTTCTCGGTGTCCTCGATGGCATATATCTGTATCAACCAAAAGGATACATTTCCCAGAGCAATCGCATCTAATTATTTTCACCACAGAAGCAAGTGCAAGTAAATCATAATAATACTTATCACAGTCGCTCGTGAGTCTCAACTTGGCTCGCACAAAATATGTAATCCAATGCTGGGTGCGTTCGGGCTAGCCGGTGGCTCGCCCAAATATATGCAGTTAGTGTTCTATGCCAGCGACAATTCCCATTCGTTCGCTAGCTGCTAAGTTGCCGGCAGTATCGCGAAAAATAGAATTCTCTGTGTCCTCTGTGTGCCCTCCTGAGCCTCTGTGGTTAATTTTCAGATTATTTATGCACATTTAGCTGATGCCTGTTTTGATAAGATTTCCCAGCAAGCAGCCGACGAGGTCTGGCTTAGTCGTAATTACGCTACTATAATGTTTGCGTTCTGCGATAAGTAGCGAAAGTTTGCCATGTCAGAGTTCGCACTGGTGTTTGCCGTTCTGGCTTTGGTCTTGGGCGGCTATTGGGCGCTCGTCATATTTCCCAAACAGAGAGCCTTCCAGCATAAGCAGAAGGTTGTGCGCTCCTTGCATGTCGGGGACGAAATCGTAACCTTTGGCGGCATCGTTGGCAAGATTGTCGAGATTGACGCGGACGGCGGCATCGCCCAGGTCGAGATCGCGGACCGGGTGACGATTCGATTGCTGACCGCAGCGCTGCAACAAGTATACGATCCCAAGGAATACGCCTATAACGCCAATATCGGCATCAAAGAGCGGCGGACCGATAAGTCGCCAAGCTGAAAATAACGACTGAGAAGGAAGGCGGCCAGCAATGAGCAGTCATGCTCGATGGCTAATTGTCATTGTATTATTGAGCCTATTCTGCCTGTGGGTGGCCTCACCGCCGGAATTCAAGGGCGTTCAGACGGAAGCCTGCGCCGCAGCGGCCAGCGACATACCCGCGGATTTGAAGTGTTCGGAAAATCTGGAGATCGACGCAAACGGGGATGGCACGAACGAATTTGTGCTGAATATAACGCAGAGCCTCGGCCTTGATTTGGTCGGCGGCTTACGCGTGCTCTTGCAGGCCGATATCGCCGCGGAAAACTTCACGCCGGAGGACCTGAGCGAAACAGCCAATAATGTGTCGCGGCGGGTCAACGCGCTGGGGCTGACCGAAGCCACCGTGCAAGTCCAGGGCCGAGACCGAATTCTGGTGGAATTGCCCGGCGTGCGCGACCCGCAGCAAGCCATCGCGACCATTCAACAGACAGCCCTGCTCGAATTCGTCGATTTCGGCGGCTTGGCGAATCAGGTGCGTTCCTTGGTCGGCGCCGAGATCGTCACCAGCGAGCAGGTCGAGCTGCGCAAGAACACCGTGTTGGCGGAAGGCGAAGAAGACCCGCTGGCGCAACGGCGCGCGCATCCGGTCAGCGGCCTGCCCTTCCGCACTGTCATGACCGGCGCCGGCTTGCAAGCGGCCAGCGCGGTGCTGTCCCCGCCGCAAGGCACCGGCGGCCCCGAGTGGATGATCAACTTTGAGATCAAAGAAGAGTTTCAGGGCATCTTCGGCGGTTTCACGCGCGAGCGCATCGGCCAACCGATGGCGATCGTGCTCGATGGCGAAGTCTTGTCCGCGCCGATCATCCAGGCCGAGCTGCCCTCTGGCGGCGTCATCACCGGCCAATTCACCGAAGACGAAGCCAATACCCTGGCGCTGCAGTTGCGCTCCGGCGCTTTGCCGATTCCCTTGCGCATTGAAAGCACACAGGAAGTTGGCGCCACGCTGGGCCAGGAGTCCGTTAGGCTGAGCGTCCAAGCCGGCGTGATTGGCGTGATCGTCGTCCTGGCATTTATGCTCATCTATTATCGGCTGCCCGGTTTCGCTGCTGATCTCGCCCTGATTGTTTTCATCTTGCTGAACATTGCGGTCTTCAAGCTGCTGCCAGTGACGCTGACCCTGCCCGCAATCACCGGCTTCCTCATCTCAATCGGCACGGCAGTCGATGGCAATATTCTGATTTTCGAACGAATAAAGGAAGAGCTGCGCGCTGGCCTGCCGCTGGATGCGGCGCTTAGAGCCGGCTTCGACCGCGCTTGGACCTCGATTCGCGATTCGAATCTGTCCACCATCATCATTTGCGGCATTCTCTTTATGTTCGGGCAGACGCCGGGCGCCAGCATCGTCGCCGGCTTCGCAGTCACGCTGGCGATCGGGTTGGTGTTAAATCTGTTCACAGCCGTCATCGTGACACGCACCTTCCTCTACGTCCTCGTCAGCATATTCCGCAGCACGATTTCGCAAAACCGCGCTTTGCTAGGCGCCTAAGGGTAAGGAACCATGTTCAATATCGTACAGAAACGCCGCTGGTTCTTCTTGCTGTCCGCTTTGGTCATCGTGCCCGGTTTGGCAATCATGCTCTTCTCCACCCTGTCAACCGGCGCGCCTTTTCGGCTGAGCATCGACTTTCTGGGCGGCAGCATTTATGAACTTAAGTTCGACGAAGCGGGCGCCACAGAAGACGGACTGAGACAAGTATTCACTGCCTTCGGCGACGACAATGTCATCATCCAGCAGATCGGCCAGCCTAGCGACTATCGCTGGTCGGTCCGCGCTGGTTTCCATGAAGTTGACACTAGCAATCAGATTCTGGCCAGCTTGGGCGAATTGGCGCCGGTCGACCGCGACAGTTTTCGCGCTGAAACGGTTTCCGCGACCATCGGCCAAGAAGTAACCCGATCGGCTCTGGCGGCAGTAGCGGTTGGCGCTTTGGTCATCACTGGTTTCATCGTCATCGCCTTTCGCCAAGTTCCCAACGCGATACGCTACGGCATCTGCGCCATCGCCGCGATGATCCACGATATTCTGCTGGTCATGGGTGTGATGTCCTTGTTCGGTCTGCTGCTCGGCTGGGAGATTGACGCGCTGTTTCTAACCGCCGTGCTGACGGTGGTGGGCTTCTCCGTCCAGGACTCGATCGTCGTCTTTGACCGCATCCGCGAGAATATCCCCAAGCACCTGGGCGAACCCTATGAGACCATCGTGAACCGCAGCATCTGGGAGACCATTCACAGGTCGTTGGCGACTCAACTTAACGCCTTCTTTATCATGATCGCGATTTTGCTCTTCGGCGGCGAAACCGTAAAGCAATTCATCGCAATCCTGTTCATCGGCTTGCTCTCGGGGACTTATTCTTCCATTTTCACAGCTGTTCCGCTTCTCGTCGCCTGGGAAAAGGGCGAGCTTCCTTTCATCCGCAGCCATGACGTCATAGACGAAGCAGCGCCGGCCTCCGCCTGATTGGCTGGCGCCTAATGCCGGAAGTGACGGCTGCCGGTGAAGATCATCGCCATATTGTAATAGTCGGCCGCTTCAATCACCTGTGAATCGCGAATTGAACCGCCGGGTTGAATCACGCAGGTTACCCCGGCGCTCGCCGCGTGTTCGATGCTGTCGGGGAAGGGGAAAAAAGCATCCGACGCCATCGCCGCGTTGGTCGAGTCGCTTGAGGCTTTCTTGATCGCCAATTCAGCCGCATCCACCCGGCTGGGCAAACCGCCGCCGATGCCCACGGTTCTTTTGCCCCTGGCCAGCACAATGGCGTTTGACTTGACGTGCTGCACAGCTTTCCAAGCAAATTCCAAGGATTCCATTTCCTCGTCTAGTGGCGCGCGTTTGGTCACCGTTTTCATAGCCGAGCCTTGTGGATCACCCATATCGTAACGCTGCAGCAGCAATCCAACGTGGACGCTGCGGAACTCATAACCAACACCTTCAAAGCGCCGCGGCATCCGCAGCAAGCGGCAATTCTTGCGGCCCGCCTGGATCTGCTCGACTGCCGCTTGGGTATAGGCCGGCGCGATGACCGCTTCCACAAATAGCGAGCCCATAGCTTCAACGAAGGCCTCATCCACCTCTCCATTGGCCGCGATAATCCCGCCAAATGACGACATGGCATCCGAAGCCAGAGCCGGCGCGAAGGCATCGGCTACTGTATTAGCGCTGGCGATGCCGGTCAGATTCAAGTGCTTGACGATGACAACCGTCGGCTCCTGATAGCTGCTGACTGCGCGCCAAGCCGCGTCCACATCCAATATGTTGTTGTAAGAGAGTTGCTTGCCCGCCAGCTGATCGGCGCCCAGCGGCGTACCTGCCTCCCCCCGCGTGTAATAGGCGGCCGCCTGGTGTGGGTTCTCGCCATAGCGCAGATCGTGGCTGCGCTGCAGGCCAAACGCTATGTTTTCCGGCACATCGCTATCGGCGGGCTCTACGATATCCGACTCGCTGAGATAAGCATGTATCGATCGGTCATACTCGCTGCAATGAGCAAAGGCTTTCACTGCCAGCGTACGCCGTTGCTTCAGCGTTGTGGCGCCTTTGGACTTCATTGTTATCAAGACGTCGGAATAGTCCTCGGGGTCGCACAAGACAGTCACGCGCGCGAAATTCTTTGCAGCGCCCCGCAGCAAGGCGACCCCACCGATATCGATTTGCTCGATGGCGTCTTCCAGGGTAACGCCTGGCTCTTTGATGGTCTCGCTGAAGGGGTAAAGATTGCATACCACCATATTGATCGGCGCAAACCCCGCAGCCGCCAACTCACGCATATCGGCCGCATTGTCGCGCGCCAGGATGCCGCTGTGTAGCGCTGGATGCAGCGTCTTCACACGGCCGCCGAGCATCTCCGGCTGTTGCGTGATGCGCTCAACCGGCGTCACTGCCAGGCCCGCATCCGACAAGGTTTGCGCTGTACCGCCGCTGGCGACGATTTCCCAACCCAATTTGATCAATTCACTGGCGAAGCCCAGCAATCCCTGTTTGCTGGATACGCTAAACAAGGCCCTTGGCATAGTCGTTTCCCTTGTTCTGAATAATTTGCGAATTAATGCGATTATAGTGGCGCGATTGAGTCCGGTACAGGGATTAGATGTCGGCTCAGCCCTGAAGCGGAATCACCGCTGCCATCGAAATTTCGACCGAGAGCGCCGCGCCTATTTCAGCCCTTACTCGCTCGGCGGCTAAAGCGAGCGTCGTGTCCCCGTCAATGCATACGCTGACATCGTAGTATCCCCCGCGAAACACTTTGCTTTGCAGCACAGCTTCGCGGGTCATCGCCTTGCTGTCCGCTGATCTTTCCAGTTGAATTCCAGCCGGATGTACCAACACAGCGTCGCTGCGCTTCTGATCCGGCAGCGCCAGACATACGAGCTCGTCAATGAATCGGCTTTGTTTCAGATGGAAGACATTGCGCATGCCCAAAAAACGAGCCACAAATGCGGTTCTCGGGCGCAGGTAAAGATCTCGCGGCTTGTCGAATTGCTCGACGCTGCCGATGTCCATCACGGCGATGCGGTCCGCCACCGCGTAGGCTTCGCGATGATCGTGGGTGACGTATATCGCGCTCAAACCCTCTTGCTTGATTACGCTGCGCAATTCCAGCGCCAATTGATCGCGCAGTTGCGCATCCAACGAACCCAGCGGCTCGTCAAGCATTAGCAGTCGCGGATTAGGCGCCAGGCTGCGCGCCAGCGCCACTCGCTGCTTCTGCCCCCCGGACAGCGATGCTATGTCGCGCTCGCCCAACCCATCCAAGCCCACCCTTTCCAGCAGCGACGCCACTTGCTTGCCGATCCGCGCGCGCCCAAGTCCGCGCCGTTTGAGACCGTAGGCTACATTTTCGGCGACCGACATATGCGGGAAGAGCGCGAAGTCCTGGAACATGAGGCCGAATTCACGTTGATGCGCCGGCGTAGCTCCGATATCGGCGTCATTAAATGTCACGCCGCCCTGATAGTCCCTTTCCAAGCCGGCGATGATCCGCAACAAAGTCGTCTTGCCGCAACCGCTAGGTCCCAGCAAACAGACGATTTCACCCGTACCTGCATTTAAGGAAACCTGCCGCAGCGACACATTGTTGCCGTAGGCGTGGGATACATCTTTGATTTGCAGCATCAGAATTCGCCGACGCCGACGCCGCGCAGGCCTTCAATAAACAGGAATCCGGCCGCGCAGACCAGCATGAGAATCACGCTCATTGCCAGCGCCTGCCGATATGATGCCAGACCGGGATGGCCAAAGAGCCGGTAGATGACAACTGGAATCGTCACCGATTCACGCTGCGCTACAAAAAGCGAGGCGCCAAATTCGCCCATGCTCACCGTGAAAGCAAATGTCGCGCCGACGACCAACCCTCTGCTCACCAGTGGCAGGTCAATGGTGCGGAGTTTGGCGATCTCGCGCGCGCCCAGCATTCGCGCCGCTTCGCCCAGCGAGGGCGGGATGACGCGCAGGCTGGGCAAGACACTGCGAATGACAAATGGCAACGCGACCAACGCATGAGAAACGGGGATAATCGCCCAGGACGAGCGCAGATCCAGCGGCGGTTCATCCAGAGCCACGATGAATCCGAAGCCCAGAGTCACGGCGCTGGTGGCCAGGGGCAGCATAAAAAGCGGATCGACCAAGCGCGACCAGGCTCCCGGCTGATTAATCATGAATGACGCGACCGTTCCCAGTACAACAGCCGCTGACATGGCGATCAGCGCAAAACGCAGAGAGTTGAATACAGCCTGCAATGGCGTGGTGAATAAAAGCGACGCCCTTGTCTTCTCCGTCAGGCTGGTGAACCCGCTGACATCGAGATGCCCCGCGACAAAGAGCGAACGCCAAACCAAGGCAAGCAGCGGCGAAAACAGCAGTATCGTCATTATCCCCACAGTAAAGACGATCGCGGCCCGCTCCCGCAGCGTATGGGGGCGAGCGCTATACGCCGATTGCCCATCAAGCGGCAACTGAAGCCGGCGCCGGCTGGCTGTATAAACAAGCAGCATGAGCAGCATCGACACGATTTGCACAAGCGACAAGGCAGCGGCCAGTGGTAAGTTGAAGATATTGACCGCCTGATAATAAATCTGAACTTCGAGCGTGGCGAAACGAATCCCGCCCAAGATCAATACGACGCCGAAGCTGGTGAAACAGAAGATGAAGACTAGCGCCCCGGCCGATAGCAGCGCCGGTCTTATCACGGGCAGGCGAATATCGCGCCAGACAGCAAGTTCATCAGCGCCGAGGCAGCGCGCCGCCTCCTCGGCATGGAACCCCAATGCTGACCAATAGCTGGTCATAATCCGCAGCGCGACCGAAAAGTTGTAGAAGACGTGGGCGATGATGATAATCGCCAGCGTGCGTTCGAGTTGAATGGGCGCGTCATCAAGCGAGAAGAGCAAGCGCAGCATATCATTCACCAGCCCGCGCTCCCCCAGCACGGCCGAAAAAGCCAGCGCTACCACGACAGTGGGCAGCACGAAGGGCAAAGTCGCCAGCGACAAAAGCAGCGACCGCCCCCGAAAACGGTAACGCGCAAAGACGTAGGCGCAGGGCAGCGCCAGCAGCAGCGTGGCAACAGTAGAAATCAGCGCCTGGTACAGGGTGAAGAGCAGCGTTTCCAGGTAGTAGTCGCTCGTCAACAGCCGTGCAAAGGCGGATAGATCAAGCGCGCCATCCGGGCGCAGGCTGATATCGAATAGAGTCAGAATCGGATAAACGAAAAATACGCCAAGGAATGCCAACGGCAGCGAGAAAATCAGGACCTTGGCGTAGCGCAAGCGTGACCTCAACGAAGCATCACCTCCGCCCAAGCCTGTATCCACTCATCCCGCTTCTCTTCGATCTGAGCGGGATCCAACGTAGCCGGTTTCGCCGGAATGGCGGCGTACTCGACAAATACATCAGGCAGCTCAATGCCCTGCACAACCGGGAAGACAAACATATTCAGCGGCATATCCGCCTGAAACTCGGCGCTTAGCATGAAGTCGATGAACTGCTCGGCGCCGGTTGGATTGGCTGCGCCGGCCAGGACGCCAGCATACTCAATCTGACGGAAGCACATATTGTCGCCGACAATCGCGCCGGTGACCGCGCCCGCCTCGGGATCGTCGCTGTAGAGCACCTCTGCCGGCGGACTGCTGGCATAACTGACGACCAGCGGACGGTCTCCGCCACCTTGGCTGCCGACGGTAAACTCGCCGAAGTAGGCATCGCTCCAGCCAGAAACCACCAAGACATCGTTGGCGGCCAGCTCCTGCCAGTAGTCAAGGTAGGTATAGTCACCCTCGTCGCCAAACTCAGCGATCGTCGCCAGCAAGAAAGCCAATCCAGGCGATGATGTCGCCGCATTCTCGACCACTAGCAGCCCGGCGTAATCCGCAGCGGTCAAATCGTTGAAGCTCTCGGGCAGCGGCAGCTCATGCCCTGCAAAATAGGCAATATCGTAGTTGAGACATACATCGCCGAAGTCGACCGGCGTCACGCGATAGGAATCGTCAGGGATGAATTCCGCCCGCGCGTTTGCCAGCGCCGGCGACTGATAGGGCGCGAAGATTTCGGCTTCCAGCGCGCGGCTCAAGAACGTATTGTCAACCCCGTACAAGACATCGCCCAAGGGATGGCTCTTGCTCAGTATCGCCTGATTGACCATTTGCCCGGCATCGCCGGAACGCAGAATCTCGACAGATATTCCGCTGAGCTGCTCAAACGATTCCAGCACCGCTTCCGAAATCGCGAAGCTGTCGTGTGTCAGGACAACTACCGTATCCGCATCTTGCGCCGCTGCAGCGCCTACAGCATAGAGTACGGCAATTATAAATAGTAACGCTCGCCCAGGCATAAGATCCTCCTTCTCGAATCCGAGAATAAGACTTGGCGAGCGCGCTGTCTTCCAGGAAACTGCCACCACTTTCGGGGTGTATGCAGGGGCGGCCAATTGCAGACATCCCTACGCCAGCATTACCTGGATCAGGTTTGTGGGTCGGCATGTAACCATGCCCTCTCAGCCCACTTGCGCGAGCTCCCCAAGTCACGAGATTTGTTGACTAAAAGGCAGTATACCTTGCCAGTTCACTTGCCGCAATGTTTTGGCGCGATGAACTAGGGCAATCGCATCAAATTATTTTTGCCACCGAGTACACCGAGTACACAGAGAAAAGCTATCATTTATAAGTATTGTGAAATTGCACTTAAATTTGAACCCAATTTTATGAAATCTGCCGAAGCCTGTCGAAATATGTAGGGGCGAGCCTTGGCTCGCCCGTAAGCACGCGCATTGGATTTATTATTTTGTGTGAGCCAAGCCGTGATTTGCAAGCGACTGTGTTGAATATAATTTGATGCGATTGCCATGCGCTATGAATGAATGAAGTCGGCCGTAAATTGCGCAAAACGCCCGGCGCTGCACGCTTCCGTATATTGCAGAATGGTGGCGCCATGCAGCTGATACTGCGGATAACAGCTTGTGGGAGCGGCGCCCAAAGGCGCTACGGCAATCAAGTCGCAGCCGGGGAAGGGAATGATGACGCCATCTGTAGTGCGCTCCAGCTTATCAACGACTCGCTCCACAGTCGCGATAACGACATCAGCGACGTAGACCAGTTCCATGTCGATGCCAAGATTATTGTTTAGCAGCACGTTGCCCTGGCGGTCCCCGGCTAGTCCGTGAATCACCGCCACATGGCATGGTATGGCGGGGAAAGCCAGCAATTCCTCTCCGGAATAGGGATCCGTTACAGTGCGGACATCGGGCCGCAGCCGCGGCAAATCTGTGCCGAGCCAGGCCCGCGAAGGCATGAAGCCGCAGCCGGATATCTGCGCGCGGATACCCATGACCAGACTGGCTTCGGTCTCCTCGATTATCTGTATGCGCTGCTCTTGGGCGTATTGCGTAAACATAGGCGCGAAGCCGAAGGCTTCCAGGCCAAAGTAGGCCGAGCGCACTGTCTTGACACAATCGGCGCCAATGAGCAGGTCGGATTCCAAGCCCCCGGTGAAGCTCAGCAAGGTAAGCTCCCGCGGCGGCTCGCGGCGGCGCAACAGCGCTTTGACAAAGCTCAGCGGACGCCGGTACAGCGTCATCCCGCCCAGCGCCAAGGTATCGCCGTCTTTGACAAACTGGGCGGCTTCGTCAAGCGAAACGTAGCGACCTGGCACTGTCTTTCCTCCAAAGTCTAAGGCAACGCTCATGTTCAGGAGCTATCCTACCGTGTAGGGTAACATTTGCTATTCAGAACAGTAGCCATCTTATCTTATACTGGCGCATGATAGAAAGCTGTACACCGTTTGGAGCAGGCTGATGAAGCGGCTGCAGTCACACATGGAAGATCCGCGGGTATACGGGTCTATCTGTTTGACGATCTTGGCATTCTGCGTCGGCTTCGCCGCGGGCAACTTGTCCGATGTGCGAACGATCGCGCTCACAGACATAGACGAGGCATTTGAGCCCTTCTGGGATGCCTATTCTGTCATCGAATCCCGCTATGTTGACCAGGTAGAGGTTGAGTCGCTCGTGGACGGCGCCATAGATGGCATGGTGCATTCGCTTGAGGATGACCACAGCGGCTACATACGCCCGGAACTGTATAAGCGCAGCACGGACTTCTCCGGCGAATTCACCGGCATCGGCGTTTTTACCCGAACTAACCAGGAGACCGGCGCGATTGAAGTCACGACCGTGATTCCGGATTCGCCGGCTGAAGCTGTCGGCGTGTTGCCGGGCGACGAATTTTATGAAGTAGACGGCCGGCGCGTCATCGGCGTATCTCAAGCCGAGCTATCGGCGCTGGTGCCGGGTCCGCGCGGCACAATGGTAAGCATCACATTCCGGCGCGACGGCGAGCTAATTGCTTTTGAGATTGTGCGCGACACCTTCCCCGTGCCCAATGTGTCCTACGAAATCGTCGGCGACAACATCGCGCATATCGCCATGCTGGACTTCAATGATCTGTCCCGCGCGCAGTTGGATGACGCGTTGCAGGCTGTTGACATCAACAGCGCTAATGGCCTCATCTTTGACATTCGCGACAATCCCGGCGGGACGCTGGCAAGCGCCATCGATATTGGCAGCGCTTTTATCGAGGACGGCGTCCTGCTGCGGCAAGTCGCGCGGGACCAAAGCGAAGAGGTCACACGAACCAGCGGCGGCTATGCCGATATCGACGTGCCAATTGTCGTGCTGGTCGATGAAACCAGCGCCAGCGCCTCCGAAGTTATCGCCGGCGCCATGCAGGACTACGCCGTCGCCACCATTCTGGGCGAGACGACCTTTGGCAAAGGCACAGTCCAAAATATCCCGAAGCTATCCAACGGCGGCGGGCTGCGCATCACGGTGCGGCGCTGGCTGACCCCGAACGGCCACTGGATACATGAGCAAGGCATTACGCCGGATATTACTGTAGAGTGGGATCCCGAATCCGCCGAAGAGGAAGCGGACGATATCCAGCTCCAGGCAGCGATCGATTACCTTGAATCTCTGCGCGACTAAGCTGCAGCGCTTGCGTATACAGGATAGCGCCAGGTCACGCTATTCAAATCGGGCAGCTGATGCTATAGTGTATTGGTTACGATCACGAAATACCCTAGGGAGTCCCGCAGATGGGCGCAGTTTTACAGGTTTCGTCAATTGTCATCTCGGTCGTGCTGATCGTCTTGATTCTGCTTCAGGTCAAAGGTGGCGCCTTGGGCAGCTTGCTGGGCGGCGATGCCGGCGGCGGAATCGCGCGGACGCGGCGCGGCTTGGAAAAGACGCTCTTTCGCATTACCATTTTCCTGTCGATCGCCTTCCTGGGCATCGCGCTATTTGCTGTGTCAACGCCAGGATAAGGTCACTCCGCCATTGGCGCAATCCACTCATGGCAATCTTTCTGCCGGCGTTTTGTGATCGATACAGAGCGCCGCTTTTGGTTTTGTGAGGCCATTCATGTTCCGTGGCTTTCGCTGGCAATTGATCGCGCTGCTGCTTGCGCTGTTATTATGCGCTGCCGCCGCTGTATTCCGGGTCAGCCGCCAACCCCAGCCGACAGCGACAGCGACGGTTTCGCCCCAGCATCTCCCCACTGACCTTAACGAAACGCCCGCGCCAACAGCAACCGTCTTGCCCGCGACAGCCGGGCGCGCAGCGCTGGAGAGCGAATCCGGCGCCGCTACTGCCTACAGAGAAGGACTGGTCGGCAGCGTGCAGCGCATCAACCCGCTGTTTGCGCATCTAAACCCGCCCGATCGCGATCTGTCCAGCTTGATATTCGAAGGCCTGTTTGCCATCAATGAGTACGGCGAAGCTGTGCCGCGCCTGGCTGCGGAGTTGGTGATATCCGGCGACGGGCTGGAATACGTCGTCCGGCTGCGCGACGACATCATGTGGCAGGACGGAATACGATTTTCAGCGGACGATGTTGTCTACACGTACTCATTGCTTAGCTCAGCCGAATACGCTGATTATTCTGCCGCGGCCGCTTTCTGGGAGACCGTAGAAACGCAGAAGCTGAGCGACGACCTAATTCGCTTGCGTTTGGTCCAGCCCTTCAGCAGCTTCCCTGTTCTGCTGACCATCGGCATCTTGCCGGAGCATGCGTTGCGCGGTACCTCAATATCCGCGCTTGCCAGCCACCCCTTCAATCTCTCGCCGATTGGCACGGGAGCTTACCAGCTCGCCGCCCTGCACGCCGACAGCGGCGGGGAACTAAACGGGGCGCATTTGCAGCTTTCGCCGACCCATCGCCAGCGTCAAGAGGCGCAAGCTGGCTACCAGTTTCGCGATTTGATTTTCCGCTTTTACGCCAGTACGGCTGAGGGTATCGCCGCGTATGAGTCGGGAATAATCGACGCCCTCGCCAGCGAAGCAGCGCCGGAGCGCTTGCTCTCGCTTCCAAACAGCCGGAACTTCCACCAGGCGAAGTCGGAGCTGGGCGTCTTGATCTTTAACTGGCGCGTTACACCATTTGAAGAACGCCGCGTGAGGCAAGGGCTTGCGCTCAGCCTGGACCTGCCCCGCCTGGCGCAAGCGCATTTGGGGACGACGGCGGTGTTTGCCGACAGCCCGTATATCTTGGGCTCGTCGGTCTATCAGCCGAGCGCCTTCTGGCATACTTACGACCTGGAACGAGCGACAACGCTGCTTGCCGCGCTTGAACCCGCCTCCTCTGCGCCAGCTGCAGACTCTGACGATGACGAAGACGGCGAAGCCTTGGCGCCCTTCAAGCTGCTAGTGGCTGACTCCGTTCACAGACGGGGTTTGGCCGAGGATATTGCCGCAGCGTGGCGCCAGCTCGGTTTTGATTTCGCGGTCGAATCGGCTGACGTGATCACATTTGCCGAGCGCCTCGAAGCCGGCGACTTTGACGCGGCTATCGTGTCTCAGCGCATCGGGGCCGACCGCGACCTCTTTCGCTTTTGGCATCCGGCCCAACACGGGGACGGGGGCAACTACGGGGCAGCAGCGCATAACGAAATCGCCGAGCTTATTGAGTTGGCCCGCGGCGAGATTTATGCCGGGCGCCGCGCTCTGCTCTACCAGCAGTTGCAGGCAGTCTTCGCCACACAGGCGCTGGCTATCCCGCTGTATTATCCGCTGCTCACATTTATCACGCGCGACAGCATTGAAGGCGTCAATCTAGGCTTTCTGTCGTCTCCCGCTGACCGCTTCCGCGGCATTCAGAATTGGCGCCCGGCGGCCTTGGCTGGCTAGGCAGACTGTTCCCGCTGCAGGATTTCACGCAGCAAGGCTTTGCGAGCCGCGCCGCCCAAAGTCTCGAGCTTGCGCGTACCAAGCGGGTCGATGTCTTCGCGCAAGAGCCGGAGGTCTTCCGCATCAGGCGGAGCCGTTTCAGCCAACTCCGGCGCAATCTCCAATACGAAGCCGGTCTTGCGCCGCAAGCGGTCGACGCTGACGCCCGGATGCACGCTGACCAGGCGCATCCGCCCGCCCTGCCAATCAAATTGGCCCAGATCAGAAATCAAGTAGCGCGGCCCGCCGCCGCTTCTGCGCTGCGGAGAGTGGCCCATGCCGCTGACGAAATCAATTTTTTCCGCAAATGTCAGGCGCGTGTGGCGCGGTACATACAGATAGCTGTGATCGTACTGTGGCGTGACATCCGGGATGCCGCCGCTGCCCGGCAGGCGCATCCTCGGCTTGTGATAGTCCTTGCCGAAGGCGATATTGTTCATATTGCCCTGCTGATCGACTTGCGCCGGGCGGAAGAATTCCTTGGGCTGAAATTTGGGCAGAATCTCGGCGGCGCCAGCGGCGAAGCCCAAATGAATCAAGCCCTTGCCCACCCAGAGGTCTTCAATGCCAGCAATACCCAGCGGCCCCCAGCCCTGCACCAGCGCTTGTCCAATCGCCGATGTAAAGCGGGCGCGCGGCGCAAAGCGAATCTTGCCCAGAATCAAACCCGCCGAAACCAGCGGCGTATTGATGCCTTGCGCCCAGACATCGCCATCTTGCACTTGGCGCGAGATGCAAACGCTTATCAGCTCGTCAATGGAATAAGCCGGGACGACAGACAAGACGCTACTCGCTGCCGCCATTCGCTTTTATCAAACGCACAAATTGCCGTTTGCCAACTTGCAGCACGGCCGGCAGCATCTCCAGCGTTATCGTGGCTTGCAGGCTGTCCACCTTCTCTTCGTTGAGGCGGACGCCGTTTTGCTGAATCAGCCGTTTGGCTTCGCCGCGACTGCCAACCATTTTGAGGCGCACCAGAATATCGCGGATTTCTTCTTCAGCGGGCACGACGGCTTCGTCAATATCAGCCGGTATTCCGCTGCCGCCGCGAAATACTTCATTCCAGCGCAACTGCGCGGCATCGGCGGCGTCCCGGCTGTGGAAGATGCTGACGATTTCGCGCGCCAGATTCATCTTGGTTTCGTTGGGATGCAATTCGCCCGCGGCCAGTTTTGCTTCCAGCTCATCAACCTGGGCCGGCGTCCAGCCCAGAATCAGCTTGTGAAAGACACCCATAGATTTGTCGGGCAGGCTCATGACCTTGCCGAACATATCCCAGGGCTCGGATAGCAGCGGGATATGATTGCCCAGGCTCTTCGACATTTTGACTTCGCCATCGGTGCCGGGCAGGCTTTCGCCCATGATGATGGCGATCTGCGGCTTTTGCCCTAGCCCGGTTTGCAGCTTGCGCCCGGCGACCAAGATGTTAAACAACTGGTCTTGCCCGCCCACCTGCACATCAGCTTCCTGCGCCACCGCGTCATAGGCTTGCATCAGCGCGTAGAAAAACTCGTGCAGATAGATGGCTTTGCCCTCGTCAATGCGCTTGGCGAAGTTTTCGCGAACCATAAATTGTTGTACCGTGAAATGGCTCGCCAGCCGGATAATGTCGGCGAAATCGAGCGGCGCCAGCCATTCGTCGTTGCGCCGCACCCGCGTCCGTTCTTCGTCCAGAATCTTGAATGCCTGCTCGGCGTAGGTGCGGGCGTTGTCTTCCACATTGCGCATGGTCAGTTGGTCGCGCGCCGTATCTTTGTCGGACGGGTCGCCAATCATGCTGGTGAATGTGCCGACCAGGAAGGTGACATCGTGACCGAAATCCTGAAATTGCCGCAGCTTGCGCATGGTGATGGTATGCCCCAAATGCAAGTCGGAGGTGCGCGGGTCATAACCGCAATAGACGCGCAGGGGCCGGCTTTCGCGCTCGCATTCCAGCAAACGCCCTCGCAGGTCTATTGCCATGTTTTTTCTTGTTTCGGCATCGCCATAGGCCGTGCCTGACATCAACACTTCGACTTGTTCGTCAATCGTCGCCATCGCAGCTTCCTATCGGGTCATGCGGTTTATCAATTCGCCAGTATACCATAGGCATGCGCCCCTATTCAGGTGCGAAGGCGCTCGTTATAATTCTCGCCGGTTCGCGACCATTTGCGCGACTATTCACATTCCAATGATCCTAAGCGAGACAAGCCTATGAAGACCATGAGCAGCGCCGAAGTACGCGCGGCCTTTCTCGACTATTTTAAAGAGATGGGGCACCGTCCCCTTGCCTCTTCGTCGCTGGTGCCAGCGGACGATCCCACGCTGCTTTTTGTCAACGCGGGCATGGTGCAGTTCAAAGATGTATTCCTCGGCCTCGACAAGCGCGATTACCGCCGCGCCACCACCTCGCAGAAGTGTATGCGCGTCAGCGGCAAGCACAACGATCTCGAAAATGTCGGGCCCTCGCCGCGTCACCATACATTTTTCGAGATGTTGGGCAACTTCAGCTTCGGCGACTACTTCAAACGCGATGCCATCAAGTATGCCTATACCCTGCTGACCGAGGTCTATAAGCTGCCGGCCGATCGCCTGGTCTTCACTGTCTACGAGAACGATGACGAAGCCTATAGCGCCTGGGTCGATGAGCTGGGCGTCGACCCGCAACGCGTCGCCCGCATGGGTCCAGCTACCAACTTCTGGCAAATGGCCGACACCGGACCCTGCGGCCCCACATCAGAGATCCACTGGGACAAGACGCCCGAGCTGGGTGAGGACGAAATCATCACCAAGCTGCAAGCCGAGGATGACCGCTTCCTGGAAATCTGGAATCTCGTCTTTATGCAGTTCAATCGCCAGCAAGCGGATCCCGAGCATACAGGCCAATGGGATATCCCCTTGCCGGCGCCGGGGGTCGACACCGGCATGGGGCTGGAACGCATCGTATCGATACTGCAAGGGGTGGAAGCCAATTACGAGACCGATCTTTTTACGCCTATCATCCGGCGTACACAGGAATTGACCGGCCACAGCGATGCCGAACGCGACGCCAATATCGTGCCCTACCGCGTCATCGCCGACCACATTCGCGCGGCTGTATTCCTGATATGCGATGGCGTCTATCCCGGCGCCAAAGGACGCGCCGCCATCCCGCGCATTGTCATCCGACGCGCGGCCCGCTTCGGCAGCAAAATCGGTTTCGACCGCCCCTTCCTGGCTGCGGTGGCGGAGGCCGTATTTGACGTAATGGGCGAGCATTTCAACGAGTTGCTCGATGACGCGGACAGCATCAAACGCGTCATCACGCTGGAAGAAGAGCGATTCCATCGCACGATGGATCGCGGCCTCAACGAATTGGACGAGATGCTAGCCGCTCTCAAGCCTGGCGCAACGCTATCCGGCGCTAAAGCCTTTTACCTGAAAGCCACGCTGGGCTTGCCCGTTCAAGTGACCAAAGATGTAGCGGAAGAGCGTGGTTTTACCGTCGATGAAGCCGGCTTCGCAGCGGCCGAAGTCAAACACGCCCGCATCAGCGGCGGCGGCCAAGCCATGGGCGAGATCGAGTCTGGCGAATTCTACCTGCAGCTTCTGGCGGATTTAATAGCGGCGGGCGAGCTGGGCAGCGGCGGCGTCGACTATGCGCCTTATTCGGACGATCCGGTCGACACGACTGTGCTCGCCCTGGTTCAAGACGGCGCGCGACTGGAAAGCGCCATCGTCGGCGAAACGGTGGAAGTCGTCTTGGCCAAGACGCCATTTTACGCCGAAGCCGGCGGCCAGGTTAGCGATACGGGCACGATCGCAGGCGACGGCTGGGCGATAGATGTTGTCGAAATGAAGCGGCCGCTATCCGGGCTGATCGCGCATGTTGGCGAAGTCGTGGAAGGCAATCCCGCAGTCGGCGACAAGGCGACAGCCTCCCCCGACGCCGCGCGCCGCCAGGACATCATCCGTAACCACACGGCTACCCACCTGCTCCATGCCGCCTTGCGCAGCAACTTGGGCAAACACGTGCAGCAGAGAGGCTCGCTAGTGGCGCCGGGCCGGCTGCGTTTCGATTTCTCGCATCCGGAAAAAGTCGCGGCGAATGAGCTGGACAAAATCGCAGCCGAGGTCAATAGCGCCATCCTCGCCAACTATCGCGTTTATGCCGAGGAGAAGTCGCTGGAAACAGCTAGGCGCGAGGGCGCCATGGCTCTCTTCGGCGAGAAATACGGCGACAATGTTCGCACCGTAGTCATCGGCAGCGCCGACGACCGCTACAGCTACGAACTCTGCGGCGGCGTCCACGTGAATGCGACAGCCGAGATTGGGAGCTTTGTCTTCACCAGCGAGGGCAGCGTTAGCGCGGGCATCCGCCGCGTCGAAGCCCTGACCGGGCGCGCCGCCAGCGCATTCATCAGTCGGCAGCTGCAAACTTTGGCAGATATGGCGGAGCGGGTGGGCGCAACTCCCGATCAGGCGCTACAGCGAATTTCTGACTTGCAGCAAGAGCTTTCCGCTGCGCAACGCGAAATCGAGAATCTGCGCCGGCGGCAAGCCAAGCATGATTTTGACATCATGCTCAAGGATCAGTTGGAGTGCCTGAATGGGCTGCAGGCGCTGGTGGCCGAGCTCGACAATACACCAATGGATACCATGCGCGAGATGACGGACTGGTTCCGCAATCGAGTTGACAAGGGCGTATTGGTGCTCGCCAGTGATGTAGCCGGCCGACCGCAGATAGTCGTAGCTGTGTCCGATGCGCTAGTCAAAGACGGCATACGCGCCGGCGACCTCATCAAGCCGATTGCGAGAGTTGTCGGCGGTGGCGGCGGCGGACGCCCGCAAATGGCGCAGGCCGGTGGACGCGACAGCAGCAAGATCACCGAGGCGCTGCAAGTCGCGCGCGAACTGCTGGCGGAATCCTGAGCCAATTCAAGCCAAAAGTCCTCATACCTCCGCCGCATCTCGTCGTATACTGCTAACTGATGTCAGCGGAAATCGTATCTCAAAATCTTGAAGCGACCGACACCATCGTTAGCCTGCGCCAACGGCTCGCTGGCTTGCGCGGCCAACGCGTGCTGCTGATTTGGCCTGAAGCGGCCTCGAATCTGCGCAGCAAGCTGGATCTAGTGCTGATTCAGCGCGAAGCCGATCGGCGGGCGATTCAACTGGCTATCGTCACCAGCGATGATAAGCAGCGCTTCTACGCGGCGGAACTCAACATCAGCTGCTTCGACACGCTCGAAGCCAGCCAAACCAGCCGCTGGAAACGCAGCCGGCAGAAGCTGTTCCTGCCGCGCTATCACAAGCCGAGCCCGGACTTAAATGCGGAAGACCTGGAGATGATCGCCGGGCGCATCGCCAGGAGAAATCAACGGTCGCCCTGGACTTCGCTTTTTGAGCGCTTGGCGGTACTGGTATTGCTTACGGGCGTGGTGGGCGCCGCGCTATATGCCGTCGTGCCCAGCGCGGAAGTCGTCGTCAGCCCGCGGGAAGAAGTCATCACGGTGGTCGTCGATGTCGTTGCCGACCGCAAAGCCCAAGCCATTCGCAACGAAAGCGGAGTCGTCCCGGCGCTGGTTCTGCGCGAAACGGTCGAGACCTCAGCCACCGTTCCCGCTACCGGCACAGTTTGGCTTGACAGCACTTCCGCCGCCGCTGTCGTAACCTTCGCCAATCTGGGTTCCGGGCAAGTCGATATCCCACGAGGAACGATCCTGGGCACCAGCGCCGGCGAGCCGATACTATTCGAAACGGTGGCGGAGGTTGTGGTGCCGGCTGGCGCGGGCCAACGGGTCGACGCCACGGTAGAAGCCATGATCAGTTACCGCGGCAGCGTGGGCAATGTCGGCCCGGGCATGATCAACACCCTGATGGGCGAGCTTTCCGATCGCGTCTCCGTCATCAACCTGGCCTCAGCCGCGGGCGGCAGCAACCAGAGCGTCAAAACAGTCGCCGCTGCCGATAGAAACAGGTTGCTCGAAAGCGCGCGGATCCAACTGCAATCGCTGGCTTACGAGCGGATGCGCGCCGGCCTGTCGGAAAGCCAGATTATCATCATCGAATCGCTGCGGATAGAACAGGAGCGCAAAGAATGGACCCGCTTTTCCGCCGCAGTTGGCGCCATGACCAGCGAACTGTCGCTGACCATGCGCGCGATCGTGTCCGCCCTGGTGGTCGACGATCGCTACGCCCGCCAGCTGACGACTGCCCGCATCAGAGACAAGATTCCGGCTAACTTTCAGCTTCTGGACGATTCGCTGACTTATGCGCGTGGTCCTTTTAAGCTAGGCAGAGCCGACGGGCAAATCAACTTCACGGCGACCGGCAGCGCCACAGTTCGCGCAAACTTCAACCGCGACCAGCTGCGGGAGCAACTGGCGGGCCTCTCGCTGCAAGCGGCTCGCGCGCATCTGGAGTCAAAGGCAGAACTTTCAGAGCAATACCCGGCGCATATCCGGCTATTTCCACAGGCGCTAAACCAGATGCCGACGCTGGCTGTCCGCATACAAGTGCGCGAACGAGAGCGCCAGTGATTGGCCGCCTGTTGGGCATCGACCCGGGGGAGAAACGAATCGGCTTGGCGGTCAGCGACGCCATGGGCATTGCCGCCCGCGAATTGCAGATTCTGCCGCGGGTGGGCAATGTTGAAGATTTCGCGGCGATTTCCGTATTCGCTGAAAACCATGAAGTTGCGGGCATCGTAGTTGGCGTCCCGCTTAATCCGAACGCTCCCGAGGGAATCCGCACCCAGGCGGATGTGGTGCGGGAGTGGATCAGCGAGATGCGCCTCGTCATTCAGCTGCCGATAGCCGAAGTCAGCGAGTTTCTGACCAGCCACGAGGCGCGCCGCCTGGCGCATCAGCAAAAGCGTAACCCGCGTGAGCCGGTAGACGATTTGGCCGCCCGCATTATTTTGCAGTCCTTTCTCGACGCCCTAAGCTACGGAAACGCAACGTTCCCGCCCTCGCCGACACAAAAATAGCGAAGGCGACTATACTAGACTTAGAAGCGGACTTCGCGCTCGTTCGCCGCCGCCGGGCGCAAATGAGATAGACATAATGCAAAATCTGCATGACACGCAGCCCAGCCGCAGCCACTATCTGACGCCGCGCGAGCAAGGACTATCCGCGCCGCCGCGCATCTTGTTCTGGGGTGTCATCATCATCTTCGTCATGGCGCTGCTTGGCATTGCCGGCGTTGTGATTGGTTTCCGTGAAATCTTGCGACCGGCGCAGCAGCAGCGTGTCATCGATCAGCTGCCCTTCATGCGCATACTGCTCCGCCCGACGCCGCAAGGAGGCGTCTTCCCTACACTTATATCGCCAGCTAACGCCGACGCCGCCCTCGCCCTTCTCGATATGCCACTCGATATCGCCACGCCAGCCGGAACGACGGAGCAGGCGTCGGCGGTTGACAGGCCTGCGGCGACGGCGACGCCACTCCCCCCGACGAGTACACCGGCGCCCACAATCGCCATTGACGCAACGGCAACTGCTGTGGCGCAGAACATTTCGCCGACTCCGCTGCAGAGCGAGGCAGCCCTGCCAGCGACAGCGGCTCCGACTGCCCGGGCCGGGCTTCCGCCGTCCGCCAGAATATCCGGCGTCGTGCATCAGCAGCAGACTTGGAACAACTGCGGGCCCGCCACGATTACCATGGCGCTCAGCTACTACGGCTGGCAGCAAGACCAGGCTTTTGCCCGCGTCCGGCTCAAGCCAAACCGGGAAGACAAAAATGTCAGTCCGCAGGAGCTGGCCGGCTTCGTCGAAGACGAGAGTCTCGTGCGCGCTTTGGTGCGCATGGGCGGTACGCTCGAGCTGCTCAAGCGCCTGGTCGCCAACGGCTTCCCGGTCGTCATCGAGACTGGCGAAATGTTTGAAGCCTACGACTGGATTGGCCATTATCGCGTGCTGATCGCTTATGACGACAGTTTTCAGACCTTCTATTTCTTTGACAGCTTCCTCGGCGTCGGCGCTGGGGCGCAAGGCATCACCAAGAGCTACGCCCAAGTCGACAGCGATTGGCAGGCATTCAATCGTACCTTCATCGTGGTCTATGAACCGCAGCGAGAAGAACTGCTGCGCGCGCTTTTGGGCGCGTATTGGGACGAATCGAGCGCGGCGCAACTGGCTTTTGAAACGGCCCAAGCAGAAGCCCGGCGCGAACCGCAGAACCCGTTTGCCTGGTTTAACATGGGCACATCCCTGGTCGCCTTGGGTCGACACCAGGAAGCGGCAGCCGCTTTCGACCAGGCGAATCGCACCGGCAAATTGCCCTGGCGCATGTACTGGTATCAGTTTGGCGCCTTTGAAGCCTATTACGAGCTGGGACGCTACGATGATGTGCTCAGCCTGGCCAAGATAAACCAAAATAACTCACCCGAACTCGAAGAGACCTATTATTGGCAAGGCCGCGTGCAAGAGGCGCAGGGCAAGATTCAACAAGCCGCGTCGTCCTACAGGCGCGCATTGACTTACAACCCCAATTACGACGAAGCGCGTACAGCGCTCGACAACCTCAGCTAAGCCGCAAAATGGCAGACTCCAGCAAAGCGCGCCCATCCCAGCGGCAGCATGTCCATCATTTGGCGCGTTCGACTTTCATCGTCATGCTGGCCTTCCTGGCGGCCAAAATCATCAGCCTCATGCAGACCTTAATCATTGCGCAAGCCTTTGGGGTCGGCCGCGACCTGGACGCCTACGTAGCGGCCAATCGCATCCCCGAGCTGATCGTCATTCTGATTTCCGGCGGCGCCTTGACCCACGCTTTCATCCCGGTTTTCAGCGGCTTCCTGGCAAAGGGCGACCTGGATTCCGCCTGGACGCTTTCCAGCCACTTGATCAACAGCATATTCACGCTCGCCCTAGTGCTCAGCGCCATAGTGTTTGCGCTGGCCCCCTGGCTTGTCGACAACGCAGTCGCGCCTGGCTTTGACAGGACCACCGCGCAAAGCACCGTAGACTTGATGCGCATCCTGCTGCTGAGCACGATTATCTTCGCTGTCAGCGGCATCTTCAGCGGCATTCTCAACTCACATCAGCATTTCCTGCTGCCGGCATTGGCGCCCATCATGTTTGACATCGGCATTTTGTTTGGCGTGATATTTTTGCTGCCGCGCTTTGGCATCAACGGCATCGCCTATGGCGCGGTATTGGGCGCTGGCTTGCATTTCAGCATTCAGATTCCGGGCCTGTTTCGTTATAAGATGCGCTGGAAACTTGAACTGGGCTGGAGCAATCCGCAGTTGTGGCGGGTGATACGGCTCATGCTGCCGCGCATCGGCGGGCTGGGGGTATTCAGCCTCAATTTCTTGGTAATGAACAATATCGCCTCGCGCCTGGGCGAAGGCTCCGTCAGCGCGCTGGATTGGGGCTGGCGCTTGATGCAGATCCCGCAGACGCTGATCGGCACGGCGATGGGCATCGTCATCTTTCCGACGCTGGCAGCGCTGAGCGAGCTTGATGATCTGTCGGGCAAGCGCGACGCCATGTCCGGGGCTTTGCGCTTCATCCTCATTTGCAGCATTCCAGCCGCCATTGCCTTGATTCTGCTGGGCCGCCCGCTGATTAGCCTGCTGGAACGTGGCGCCTTCGACGCCTCCGCCTCCGCGCTGGTCTACAGCACCTTGTCCATGTTCACCCTCGGGCTGATTGTACACTCCGCCCTGGAAATCATCGCCCGCAGCTTCTACGCCGACAAGGACACGCTGACGCCACTGTTCGCCGCGCTCGGTGGCGCGTTGATAAACTTTGGTCTGGCTTTCGCGCTCAGCGATGTCGCCCGCGTCGACGCCAAGGCCTTGCTTAACGCCATCGCCCTTTCGGCGCCCTCGCTGCAGCTGTCACGAGAAGTCGGCAACGTCAGCGGCTTGGCGCTGGCCAATTCCCTGGGCGTCATGTTCGAGGTGCTGGCGCTGCTGTTTATCCTGCGCCGGCGCTGGCGCGGCATCGCGGAGGACGCCTTGTCCCGTACCTTGTTTAAGACGCTTATCGCCTCGCTGGTCATGGCGGCCGCCATCGTCGCCTTTGACCTGGTCTGGGAAAGCCTCGTATTGGGATCCGGCCTGTCCTTGACTATACTGCGGCTGGCGCTGGCGGGGGCGCTCGGCTTGACAACTTTCCTGCTGACCGCGCTGCTGCTGAAAATGCAAGAGCTGCCCGAACTCGCCAAGCTAATCCGGCAACGGCCCGCCGGCTAAACAGGACCACCATGACCATCAAGATCAAGTCGCTTACGCTCGGCCCATTCGCCACCAACGCCTATCTGATCGCCGACGCGCAAAGCGGCAACGCCATCCTGATTGACCCGGTCGACGATGCGCCGGCAATACTGGCTGCGACGCGGGAAGAAGGCTGGACCATCAAGCTGATGATCGCCACCCATGCCCATCTCGATCATGTGCTGGCCAGCGCGGCAATCAAGCAGGAGCTGAACCTGCCATTTTACATCCACGAGGAATGTGAAAGCCTGCTCGACGAGATTCCCCTGCAGGGCATATTCTTTGGCTTGGGCGACTTGCCGGCAGCGGCCCAACCCGATCGCCTGCTCAGCAGCGAATCCGAGATCATCGAGCTGGACTCAATTCGTTTGCACAGTTTGTACACGCCGGGCCATGCGCCGGGCCACCTCAGTTTCTATCTGGCCGAGCACAAGATCTTGTTCAGCGGCGATACGCTCTTCGCCGGCAGCATCGGCCGCACCGACTTGCCCGGCGGCGATCACGAGCTGCTGATGCGCTCCATCATCGACAAGCTGATGGTCCTGGACGACGATGTGCAGGTCTTGCCCGGGCACATGGGCATCACCACCATCGGGCGCGAGCGCGCGACCAACCCCTTCTTGCTCGCGTATGACAACGACCGAGCGTAGGCGCCAACCCGGCTCATGACGATCCTGACCCTGTTCCTGGATGGCGTCGGCTTGGGCGCTGATGACCCGCAGTCCAACCCTTTCGCAGTTGCAGACACACCGACCCTGACCCGCCTGACTGGCGGAAAGCGCTGGTTAGCCTCCACCGGGAAGCAAGTCAATGAGCGAGCGGCCTTTATCCCAACAGACGCGCGCTTGGGCGTGGATGGGAAGCCACAGAGCGGCAGCGGGCAAGCCAGCCTGATGACCGGCCTCAATGTGCCGGAAATCATCGGAAGGCATTATGGACCCAAGCCGGATCGCATGACGCGCGACATCATCGCGCAGCACAGCTACTTCCGGCGCTTGACCGCGAGCGGCAAAACGGCGCGCCTGCTCACAGCCTATCCACCGCGTTTGCTCGCGGATTTTGAACGGGGCAAAACCCTGCGTTCCAGCATTCAGCAGGCGGCTTACGAATCGGGCGAGCCGCATTTTACAGTGCAAGATGTCATAGAGCAGCGCGCCTTAACGGCTGAATGGACGCCGGAAAGCTGGCGGCGTCACTTGCGCATCCCCGATCTACCGCAATACTCGCCGAAAGACGCCGGGCGGCTGCTGGCGCGCCTGGCGCTGCAATACGACTTCGCCTTCCACTCGCATTGGCTGACCGACCGCATCGGCCATCGCGGCACGCTCAAGGAAGGGATTGAAATTTTGCAGCGCTTTGATGACGTTCTGGCGGGCGTCTTGGAAGCCTGGGATGAGGATGCCGGGCTGGTTATCGTGACCAGCGATCACGGCAATATGGAAGACCTGAGTACACGCCGCCACACGCTTAACCAGGTGCCGACCCTGGCAGTAGGACGCCGAGCGGCAGAATTCGCCCAGGATTTCAAGAGCTTGGTCGACTTCGTCCCCGCCTGTGATAGAATCCTTTTTGATACCCGCTAGTCAATTCACGCGAAATGAGACCCGCTTGAGCGAAGGAAACCGCCGCTCGATTTTCGCTATTGTCTGTGGCCGCCTGGCGATCAATATCTCACGACGATTCGCCTACCCTTTCGTCGCCCCCATTGGCGCCGCCTTTAACGTATCAGCCGACAATATTCAAAACGTGATCGCCCTGACCAATATCTCCGGTCTGCTGAGCCCCTTTCTGGGTCCAATCTCTGACCAGTTTGGGCGTAAAACGGTATTGGTCGGCGCGCTGCTGGCAATGGCGCTGATGAGTACCCTCGGCGCGCTCTTCGCCAATTACAGCATCTTCGTCATCGTCATGTTCGGCTTCGGCGTCGGCAAGATCATCTACGACCCAACCTTCCAAGCCTACATCGGCGACACCGTTCATTTTAGCCGGCGGGCGCGCGTGATGGGTATTGCCGAGCTCAGCTGGGCATTGTCTGGCTTTATCGCCGCGCCTGTGGCCGGTTTCCTGCTCGATGTAAGCACATTACAAGCGATATTTGTATTGCTCGCGCTATTGATGGCACTCAGCGCGTTGGCCTGTCTGATCTTAGTGGAAGCGGACACTCGCCCAGATAACAGCCGCAAACGCGCGCGTCTTGTCAGCCCGCTGGCAGCCATGCGCCTGGTCAGCGCCCATCCGCCTGCCGTCTTTGCCCTGGTGTTCACCTTCTGCCTGACCGCTTCTCACGAGATCTTTTACATCAACTACGGCCTCTGGATGGAAGCCAGCTTCGGCCTGGTATTGACCGCTCTCGGCGCCATTACCATCGTGATATCCATAGCGGAAGTTATCGGCGAATTCATCGTCATCACCTTGGCCGACCGCTTCGGAACCAAGCGGACATCCATGTACGGCATCCTGCTCGCGGCCATCTGCTTCTTTTTCATTCCCCAACTCTCGTTCAGCCTGCCCTTGGCTATGGCGGGGATCTTCTTCATGTTCATTTTTATTGAAACCGCCATCGTCTCCGCGATTCCCTTGTTTAGCGAAATACTGCCAAAATCGCGCGCCGTCATGATGAGCGCCAACGTGGGCGCGCACTCGCTCGGCCGTGTTAGCGGCGCAGCGGCCGGCGCCTTCATCTACAGAGAAAGCGCCGGCAACTTCCTGCTGATTGGCATTGTCGCGGGCATCCTGGGCTTCGCCGCGTTTGCGGTGATGAATCGCTTCATCCCGTCCGGGAATATGTAGCCGATCGCGAATCACGTCGCTTGCAGCCGCGGCAACCGGGCAATCGCATCAATATATTTTTCACCACAGTCGCTCGCAAATCACGACTTGGCTTACACTAAATATGAAATCAATGCTGCGTGCATACGGGCGAGCCAAGGCTCGCCCCTACATATTTCGACAGGATTCGGCAAGTTTCATTAAAATGGGTTCAATTGGAAGTGCAACTATAAATGATTGACTATTCTCTGTGCCCTCTGCGTTCTCTTTGTTCTCTTTGTTGAAAAAAATTGATGCGATTGCCCTGCCGCGACAAAGGCTTGTCTTGACTATTGCTTGACCTTCGCCTAATATTGTCGGCGTTGTAAGCCGCAAGGACTTTCATGTTTGAATCGCTGTCACAAAGGCTCGACACAGCCTTCGAGAGTTTGCGCAAGGGCGGCCGCGTAAAAGAAGCGGACGTCAAAGCCGTCATGCGCGAAGTGCGTATGGCGCTGCTCGAAGCGGATGTCGCCCTGCCCATCGTTAAGGACTTCATCAAGGAAGTCCGTCAGCGCGCCCTGGGCGAAGAAGTTCATAAAGCCCTCAAGCCGAGCGAACAAGTCGTCAAGATTATCCACGAAGAAATGGTGGATATGTTGGGCGAGCCGGGGCGCCTGAGCTTCAGCGGCAGCAGCAAACCCCACGTCATCATGATGGTCGGCTTACAGGGCACTGGCAAAACAACCAACACCGCCAAACTCGCGCTGCATCTGCGCGCTGAGGGACGCAAGCCGCTGTTGATCGCGGCGGATACCTACCGGCCCGCCGCCGTCGACCAGCTAGTAACCCTGGCCAAGCAGATCAATGTGCCGATTTACGAAGAAGGCGCGTCTAGTACACCGCCAGCCATCGTGAAGCGCGGCCTCAAAAAAGCCAAAGAACTGGAAGCCGATGTCGTCTTGGTCGACACGGCCGGCCGCTTGCAGATTGACGAAACCAAGATGGATGAGCTGGAAGAGATCCAGCGCATCTCGGCGCCGGCTGAAATCCTGCTGGTTGCCGACGCCATGACCGGGCAAGAGGCTGTCAACATCGCTCGCGGATTCAACGAGCACCTCGGCATCACCGGCTTGATACTGACGCGCGTAGACGGCGATGCCCGCGGCGGCGCCGCCTTGTCCATGAGAGCCGTCACCGGCGTGCCAATCAAGTACATGGGCACGGGCGAGAAAGTCAGCGCCGACACGCTGGAACTCTTCCACCCCGACCGCATCGCGCAGCGCATCCTTGGCATGGGCGACATCATGTCGCTGATCGAAAAGACCGAGTCAGTCTTCGAAGAAGAAGAAGCCCTGCGCCTGCAAAGCAAAATCATGAAGAACGAATTTACTTTGCAGGATTTTCTTGAGCAGCTGCAGAAGATCCGCCGCATGGGACCACTGGGCAAAGTGCTGGGTATGATACCGGGCATGTCCAAGCTGCAAATGCAAACCGATTTTAATGACGAAGATGTTGAGAAGCGCATTAAGAAAGTTGAAGCGATCATCAATTCGATGACGCCGCAGGAACGCAAGCATCCGCGGATACTCAAAGCCAGCCGCAAGCGCCGTATCGCCAGCGGCAGCGGCGTCGAAGTCCGCGATGTAAATGAGCTGCTCAAGCAATTCCAGCAAATGAGCCGGCTCATGAATCAAATCAGCAGAGGGAAAATGCCCAGTATTCCCGGCTTGAGCGCCTAAGCCGGCAAAGAGGAGAAGATCAATGGTTCGTATTCGCTTGCGCCGTCAAGGCTTGAAACGGCAACCGAGCTACCGCATTGTCGTGACAGACCAGCGGAAAGCCCGCAACGGCAGCTATCTGGAAAACATCGGCCACTACAATCCACGCACTCGCCCAGCCACCGAAATCATCGAAGAAGAACGAGCGCTTTATTGGCTCAGCGTCGGCGCACAACCCAGCGATGCGGTCCGGCGCCTGCTGGAACACACCGGCACCTGGGAACGCTTTGAGCGGCTGCGCGCCGGCGAGAGCATGGAAGACCTGGTGCGTGAGGCGGAGGACAGCCGCGGCGAAATGCCCAGCCCCAAGACCAATTATCCTGCCCCCGGCGACGGCGAAAGCAAGATCAAAGCGCGGGAAGCCGCCCGCCTTTCCGCCGACAGCGGCGACTAGGTGATAGCCCATGGCTGAAGAACAGTTAGTCAAATACATCGCCGAGAATCTTGTAAATTCACCGGACGAAGTCAGTGTCACCACCAAAGAAACCGGGCGCAGCGTGGTGATTGAGCTTTCCGTTGCCCCCGACGATATGGGGCGCATCATCGGGCGCAGCGGACGTGTGGCAAACTCCATTCGCGCGCTTCTGCGAGCGGTTTCTTCACCCGAAGATCGCGGACGCGAACGCCGACGCCGCGTCATTCTTGAAATCGAATAGGCGCCGGTGACGCTCGAAACACCGCAGTATCTCGTTGTTGGCGAGGTGCTACGTCCGCACGGCGTGCGTGGCGAAGTGCGTATGCGCGTCTTGACCGAGAATCGCCAGCAGCTGCTTGATCTGGAATACGTCTTCCTGGCCGACTCTCCAGAAGATTCGCGCCGCATCCGTTTGGATGTTCATAAAGTTCGCTTTAACAAGACCTTTGCCCTTCTTACGCTGGCGGGTTGCAACAGCCGCGACGATGCTGACCGCTTGCGCTCCAAACTCGTCATGATCGACCCCGAGCAGGCAGCGCCGCTGGAAGGCGAGCAGTATTATCTGTTTCAGTTGATCGGCCTGCGCGTCCTCAGCAATAATAAGGAGATCGGCCAGGTCAAAGAGGTGCTGCAGACCGGCGCCAACGATGTCTATATCGTCGACAGCCCGGCGCATGGAGAATTGCTGCTGCCTGCGCATGAAGAAACGATCCTTAACATCGACTTTGAAGCCCAGGTGATCACGATGTCCTTGCCCGATGGCTTGCTGCCGGAATGAGTTTTCCCCCAACAATCTTGACAACGTTCTTTCCCTGCTGATATGCTGAACGCGTTGTCGCTTCATTAATGGACCCTTATGCCGTCAAACCATCATCAACAGTTCTGGCTGGGATTGCATCTCATCCCCAATTTCGGCATCGCCAAACTGTCCCGACTACTGACGAATTTCGCTTCAGTTGAGGAACTCTGGCGCGAGCCCGATTCGAGCGTCATGCGGCTTGATTTGCCCCCAGCCATGCTGCGTCAGTTCTGCGCGGCACGCCGGAAAATTGATGTGACGCGCGAAATGGATCGGGTCGCCAGCGCCGGCGCATCACTGATCACACCGGATGACGATACCTATCCCAAGCTCCTGCGCTCGCTGCCCGACCGGCCTACCCTGCTGTATATTCGCGGCGCGCTTGCCCCCGGCAATGAGGCTGCCCTGGCAGTCGTCGGCACGCGCAAAGCCAGCCGCTACGGTCGGGATGTCGCTTTTCAACTGTCAAGCCAACTTGCGCGGCAAAGCGTCGCCATAATCTCCGGCATGGCGCACGGAATCGACGCCGCGGCCCATCGCGGCGCGCTGGACGCCGGCGGAAAAACTATCGCCGTTATGGGGACCGGCATCGACATCGTTTATCCGCCCGAGCATAGCGACCTGGCGGAAGACATTGCGGAAAAGGGCGCCCTCATCACGGAGATGCCCCTGGGCGCCGCGCCGTTGGGCAAGAATTTCCCGCAGAGAAATCGCATCATCAGCGGGCTGTCACTGGGCGTTTTGGTTGCCGAAGCTCCCATCAAAAGCGGCGCCCTCAATACCGTTTCCCATGCCATAGACCAGGGTCGAGATGTATTCGCCGTGCCGCATAATATCTATAGCCTGTCCGGCCGCGGCGGGAATATCCTGATTCAAGAAGGCGCTAAGCTGGTGGCCAGCGCGGAAGACATCCTGGAAGAATTGCAGGTCTCGTATATCAATGTGGAAACAAGCAGCCGCGCGCAAGAGATTCAGCCGGAAAACGAAACTGAAGACGCTATCTTGCAGCAGTTGAGCGCCGACCCCGTGCACGTCGACTTCATCGTGCGTCAAACCGAATTGCCCACCGCCACCGTCACCAGTACCCTGACCATGCTGGAGTTAAAGGGACTTGCCGAGAGCGCCGGACCTATGCAATACTGCCGAGCGCGATAATCGCAGGACAGAAAGCCGCTGGAATGAACCACTACTACGCACTGATTGCCGCAGGCGGGCACGGCACCAGGCTGTGGCCGATGAGCCGCGCCAAAACGCCGAAACAGATGCTGCCGCTGATCAACCAGGATTCCATGTTTCGCACCAGCGTGGAACGGATTCAGTCCATCTTCCCGCCGCAAGACATATTTGTCGTAACCGGGCGAGAGCTGGTTGCTGACCTGCGGAACGAAGTCCCTCAGATTCCCGACGAGAACTTCATTGTCGAGCCTTACTCCAAGAACACCGCGCCGGCGCTGGCTTTGGCTTTGGCCACGATTCAAAAGCGCGACCCCAAAGCGACGGTAGCGATATTGACCGCCGACCACCACATCGCTCAGCAGCCGAAATTCTGCCAAGTGCTGGAATCCGCCTGGAAAGTCGCGCAGGACGGCTATATCGTTACTTTGGGCATCGCGCCGTCTTATCCCGCTACCGGCTACGGATACATTGAACAGGGCGCGCCCTTGGGCGACTACAGCGATTGCGCCGTTTATCACTCCAAACGTTTTACAGAAAAGCCGGATATCGTGCGGGCGACTCAATTCCTGGCTTCAGGACTGTACAGCTGGAATTCCGGCATGTTCATCTGGCGGGTCGACCGCGCCATGAGCGACCTGGAGCGCTTTCAGCCGGCAATCTACGCCATGTGCTCCTACCTGCAGACCGCGCTTGATACGCCGGACTATGAAGACAAACTCAATGATATTTGGGAGACGATGCCGAAGTTGTCGATCGACTTCGCCATCATGGAGAAGACGGACAATATCGCCGTCATCCCCACAGACATCGGCTGGAGCGACGTGGGAACCTGGGCATCGTTCTACGGCATCCTGCCGCAAGATAATTTTGGCAACTGCATCAAAGGCGAAGCCAGCGATATTCGCGTCATCCTTGACACGCGTGATACGCTGGTATTTAGCGACCGGCTAACGGTGGCGATTGGCGTGGAAGACATTGTCGTCGTCGATACCGACGATGTGCTGCTGATCTGTCACAAGGATCGTACTCAGGATGTCAAGCAGGTCGTAAATTACTTGCGCGAAAATGGCAACGAAGACTATCTCTAGCACTGTCGACACAAGGATGAGGACCAAACATGGCTGACAGCAAGGTCGAAGCGCTTCAGGCATATTGCGTGAAATGCAGAACAAAACGAGCTATCGGCTCTGCTGAACCCACTTACACCAAGACCGGCACACCTGGAACACGCGGGCAGTGCGCCGAATGTGGGACAAAGCTGTTTCGGATGGGCGCAACGGCCGCTCACGAGGGCATACCCAAACCGGAGATCACCAAGCGGCCAGCTAGAAAGAAACCCAAAGCCAAAGCCAAAGCCAAATCCAAACGCAAGAAGCGCGCCAAGTCCAACGGCCGCAGCCCTTCTGTAAAGCGCGGCAAGATCGACCGTCTGGTCATCGTCGAGTCGCCGGCAAAAGCGCGCAGCATCGGCGGTTTCCTGGGCAAGGGCTACACGGTCTTGTCCTCGGTCGGCCATGTCCGTGATTTGCTCAAGAGCCGGCTTTCGGTTGACGTCGAGCATAATTTTGAACCCGAGTATCGCGTTCCTAATGAAAAGCGCGCCGTCGTCAAAGAGCTCAAAGCGGCGGCCGAAGTCGCGAAAGAGATCTATCTGGCGACTGACCCCGACCGTGAGGGCGAAGCTATCGCCTGGCATCTGGTGGCGGCGGCTGAGATGCCAACGACGCGCATAAAACGCGTGGTATTCCACGAGATTACAGACGGGGCGGTAGCCGATGCTTTCGCCCACCCGCGGGACATCAACATTGATTTGGTGAATGCGCAGCAAGCGCGCCGCATCCTCGACCGGCTGGTTGGCTACCAAGTTTCGCAATTGTTGTGGTCCAAGGTGCGCAATGGCCTTTCGGCGGGCCGCGTGCAAAGTATCGCCTTGCGCCTCGTCGTCGAGCGCGAAGATGAGATCGCCGCCTTTAAGCCGCGCGAGTACTGGACTATCGACGCGGCTCTCGCGAAATCCGGTCAAAGCGCGGACAGCGGAGGCTTTAACGCCAGCCTGGTGCAGATTGACGATCTCAAGGTGACTTTTGATGCAAAGAAAGCTGACCCGCCCGTCCTTGATAGCGAAGCCACAGTCCAGCCTCACCTCGATACGCTTCGTCAGAGCCTGTTCCAAGTGGACGCTGTAAAACGGGGCACACGACAGAGCAAACCGTCGGCGCCCTTCACCACCAGCACCTTGCAGCAAGCCGCCTCCAATCGCCGTGGCTTTGGCGCCAGCCGAACCATGCGCATTGCTCAGCAGCTATACGAGGGCATCGACCTGGGCCAAGGAAGTTCGGTCGGCCTAATCACATATATGCGTACTGACAGCGTGCAAGTTTCCAAGGACGCCCAGTCACAAGCGCGCAGTTTCGTGAAGGCCAAGTTTGGCGCGAACTTCCTGCCGGGCACGCCGCCGATGTACAAGACACGCTCCAAAGGCGCTCAGGAAGCCCACGAAGCCATCCGCCCGACCAGCGTCGACAGAACGCCGGAGTCGCTGAAAAATCACCTGGACCGTGCGCAACTGCAGATCTACACCATGATATGGAATCGCTTTGTAGCCAGCCAAATGTCTCCGGCAATTTACGACACGCTGCGCATTGAAGTCAAAGCCGGCCGCGCCAGCGACGACATGCCCTATCTGTTTCGCGCCTCGGGCAGCAAGCTGAAGTTCGCCGGCCATCTTGCCGTCGGCGGAAAGGCCGGCGCCCGCAGCGGCAACAGCCAAAACGATCAGCAGCAGGACTTCCCAGACCTCGTCAAAGGCGAGTGGCTCGACCGGCGCAAAATCATACCGGAGCAGCACTTCACTCAGCCGCCGCCGCGTTTTAACGAAGCGAGCCTCATTCGTCAGTTGGAAGAAAGAGGCATCGGGCGGCCCAGTACTTATGCGCCGACAGTAACGGTGATTCAAACGCGCGAATACGTCACCCAGGTAGACCGGCGCCTGCATCCGACAAAGACCGGGCGAGTGGTCTGCGAGCTCCTCACGGAGTTCTTCGAGGAGGAGATGGACTACGCCTTCACGGCGAAAATGGAAGACCAGCTTGACGAAGTCTCCAAAGGCAAGCTGGATTGGCGTCCTATGCTTGACGAGTTCTATCATCCCTTTGAAAAGCGCCTGGTGAACGCCCGCGAAAATATGCCGCGAAGGGATGTCGCCGAGAGGGTCGGGCGCAATTGTCCGACTTGTTCTACTGGCGAGCTGGTAATCAAACACTCGCGCTATGGCAAGTTCATCGGCTGCTCAAATTATCCCGACTGCAAACATACCGAACGTTTCCTGCTGCGCAAGGGCCTGCTCTGCCCCGACTGCGGCGATGATAACCAGGGCGAGATCGTCGAGCGCCGCACACGCAAGGGCCGCGTCTTCTTCGGCTGCAGCCGCTATCCCGATTGCGACTATACGACCTGGAAAATGCCAAAGAACTTGAAACCCGTCGAATCTTCACAGCTTAGCCAAGGCGACAAGGAAGCCGCAGTCGTCTAAGCCATCCCGCGCATGCCGCTCGCCTGCCGTGAATTGTACCTGCGCTGAAAAGTTGGCGCGCAACGCGTTTGTGGCGCTTTGTTACCTATCGTATACTTCATTGCAAGTATACATATTTGAGACTCGAAAGGGCGATTTATGAGCCTTCAAGGTCGAATGTCTAATCACACGCAATCATCAGCAGCCTCCGAAGCCAGCGAAGTTGGATCCGCCAACACTTCCTCTGGCAAGGGCGGGCATGAGCCCGGTTCGCGCATTCAGAGCCTGGCGGCGTACGGCCCGCAGCGAATGACGGTCTTGCTGGTACTGCTGGGCATGACGCTGGGATTGGTTGCGGCTTATGTGATCATTCCTACGGAATTCACCGGCGCCTCGCCCCGCCACATGAGCCAGGACGCGATCAAGCAGTGGGTGCGAATGATCGCCGTGGGGCACTCCGAAGCCGTGCACTATGACAGCAACAACGCCTTACTGGTCTTGCAGCAGATACCCAATCCGCAGTCTGTGGTAGAAGGCCTGGCGGGCAACACGCAAGTTCCGGCCGCGGAGCGCGCTGCGCTGGAAACGTTGATGGCCATCCCCGGATACGCCGACCTGCCAGGAGCGCTGGCCCCGCAAGATCCCGGCCTAGTCGCCAGTACCCTGCAAGTGCTGGCTTCGCTGGCAGTCGTAGCGCTGGGGATCCCGGTACTTGTTATCGCCTGGCGCGCCATCCTGCCAGCCAGCGTAGGCGCGGCATCCGCCCGCCGAGGTCGCAAGCCAAATGAGACAGCCAGCCCAGCGCCGCCAGAGCCCGCCGCTATGCCAAGCGAAGAACCGCTGCAGGCCTACACTGAGGCGCCAGCCGTGGCGACCTGGGTCGAAGCGGAAACCGAAGAAAGCGGCGCCATACATCCGCAGTACGGCGTTCCCGTATTGCGCGCCCTTTCGACTTACGTTAAAGGACGTAATCTGGATGATTCTTTCGCCATAGAATTGGCCCCGGATGCGGGCAGCCAGTTTCTTGGCGAATGCGGCGTTTCTGGCGCGACCCAAGTCGGCAATGAGTTGCAGTCAGTTGAATTCTGGGGCTTTGACATGGCGTCGCAGGAAACGCTGACCAAGGTCTTTGCCGCGCCCGCCGCCTTGCACGACCCGGCTTTACACGCCGCTGTATCCAACCGCGTCCGGGATGCTGGAGCTGACATCGTCGCGGTAGAGCCTGGCGCGCGCCTGCTATTGGACAGTGGCTCAATCCACATGCAAGCTACAGTCAATGCAGTAGTCTGCAACTACGGCGGGGGAACGCCGAACAGCGGCATTGAGACCCTTGAAGTCGAAATCCTGGTCTGGCATAAGCAGGCGATGCCTTCGAGTATGCCCGCGAGCGCTTATCCGGCGCCAGCTAGTTCGCCCTTCAACGAATACGCGGAAATGCAATTTGGACCGCCAACGGAGACCACGTCGCCGACGCCGCCGCCAACGGGCAGTATGAGCGCGCCATCCGCAAGCTCGCAAGCGCCAAGACGCCCCGAAGATGAAGAGGAAGATCCCTTCGGCGGCACGGGCAATTTCATGCCCTATTCGTAATTGAGTGGTCAAGCGTAGTTCTAGGTAATAGCGATCTGTGTATGTACACAGACAGACTGCCGCCAAATCTAGCGGATGTCGACAATCTTGAATTTGATTTTGCCGTCGGGTGTGCTTACCGAGACTTTTTCGCCTATCCCGCTCCCTAGCAACGCGGAGCCTATCGGGCTCTTCTGCGAGATTTTGCGCTCGCGCGGGTTTGCTTCGGCGCTGCCGACAATTTTGTATTCTTCGTCCTCGCCGCTGCCAACTTCCTGAATGACGACCGTAGACCCAACACGTACTTCATCGCTGGGCGCCGCGTCATCCACGATGATGGAGTGCCTGAGGACGGACTCGATATGTTGCACACGGCCTTCCACAAAGCCGAGTTGCTCCTTGGCGTCGTGGTAGTCGGCATTCTCCTTTAGGTCTCCCTGCGCCACCGCGTCTTTCAGCTTGCGCGCCAGCTCCGGACGCCGTGTCTCTATGAGTTGCCGCAATTCACGGCGCAGCGCATCTTCGCCTTCTTTGGTTAGATAAGATTCTTCTGGTGCCATTTTGTGTTTCCTTCATAATCGTGGGCTGCGTCTCGGTCGGCCGGCAGGCTTGAACCGCCCCGGCCGACGTTCACTAATGCGCGAATATTGTCGCGGTGCAACTGCTCAACCACCCCATTCAAGAGCACGTGGCTCTTGCCGCAGGCTTCCAAGGATATCGCGTCCTCGATATTCTGTAGATCTGCTTGCAGCGCGCTCTCTACCGCCTCGGACAAACGGTGAAGATACTCCAGGTCGCTGGCGATTTTTTCCCGCGCCTCGCCGCGTAATATAATATCGCCATGGCCTTGCACAATGTTCTCGTATTCTCGATCCAGCAAGCGTCTTAGCGACCGTTCAAGATCAGCATAAGCGCCATCGACGAAATACGGAATCGGCATCACTGTATCAGCAGCGAAGAGAATGTCTTCGTCGTGGACCAAGCATACGATGGAATCGGGGCTGTGGCCCGGGCTTGCGCTCAGCGTGAACTGGAATTCGCCTAACTCAAAGGACATCCGACCCTCGAAGGTGATATCTGGAATGACGAGTTCAACCCTTTCAAACTCCGGCGAGTCTTGCTTCATCCGCGCCAGGCTCTCGCGGCCGCGCGTCGCCAGCATCTCAGCGCAGAGCCGGTGCGACAGGACCTGCGCCTCCGGGAAGAAACAGGCGCCCGTCGTATGATCCGCGTGATAATGCGTATTGATGACGTAGCGCACTTCGGACCGCAGTCCGTGTTCTACGTAGCGCCGAATGCGCAAGGACTCCTCAGGATAGAGCAAGGTGTCGATGAGCACGGCGCCTTCGCTCGTCACAATCAAGCCAGCCGTCACCTGGGCATACTGGCCGCTGCGAAATACAAATATGTTGTCCGTGATGCGTTCGCGCTGCATGCGATTCGGGGGCCCGCCAAGCTAGACAATCGGGAATGACTAGCGCGAGTATAGTCAGCGAACGGGCGGAAATCAAGAGGGCAACGCGCCGTCAGCTATGCGACCTTAGGACTAATTTGTATACTGATTGCACCGTCAAACAAGTCTGTCTGGATTCTGACATGGTCATCCATCATAGCGCTCCGGTTTGGATCGCCTTTGTCTTGGCAATTTTCATCGGGTTCAGCGGCCCGCGGGCTAACGCTCAGTACGAGTTGAGAATCGGCGTGATAGATTATCCGTCCGGATCCATACTGGCGGGGGCGCGGCTAGCGGCAGATCACATCAATGATGCCGGCGGGCTTGTCGGCGCCGATGGAACACGCTTCCAACTGACAGTTGTAGACACGCCGCCGGACAACATGGAAATTGCCACTGCCAATATGAAGCAAGCCAGTGTTTTCGCCGTATTCGGGCCCGAAACTGATGACCTGATAGCCCAGAATATGTCCAGGCTGCAGGCGATACAAGTTCCCGTGTTTACACCGGCGACCAGCGATACGCTCTTGCTATCCGATCACACGGGCCGCCTTTATCGCAGCCGCGCCGCGGAACATGCGCAAACAAGCAGCTTGGCGGAATACCTGGCGACTTCGCTAAGGATTCAGACCATACACACCATCCAGCTAGACGCCGCCAGCACGGCCAGTCTGATTTCTTTCGCCAATGCCTTGGCTGCCTATGGTCTGCGCCCTTCAAACCTAGCCGTCGACCAATCCCGACCGAACTTTCAGCGAGTGGCGGAGACAGTTGCAGCCTCGGCGCCAGACGCGGTTGCCATATTTGGCCCGCCGCATCTGGCTGCTCAAGCTTTGCAGCAGATCCGCGACACCGGTTACGCGGGAGAACTTGTCTACGGCCGCGCCCATGAGAAGGACTTCGCCACGCGTGTTCCAGTCCATTTGCTGCCGGGCATAATCAGCATGTCCACCTGGTCGCATACGCTTGATGACGCCGCCAGCCGCGAGTTTACCCATGCCTATGCGCGCGCGTTTGGGCGGCTGCCTGACGCCTTGGCCGCGGCCAGCTACGACGCCCTTCGCTTGCTGGCCGCAGCGACCGCGCGGGGCGGCAACGTTTACGCTGCCTTGGCCGCCACAAGCCCCTTCGCTGGCGTACAGGGCGCGCTGAGCCCGGCGGAGCCCTTGCCGGGCGAGATCAGCAGCAATACGGTAATTCTCCGACTGAATGATTACGGTAGCGCTAATGTCGTTGCCCGTTATCCCGACGCAATCGACACCGCTGTGCCAACAAGAGAGCCGGCCCAGATCCCGACCGCTGCGCCAGCCACAGCCACAGCAGCCCCAACTGCGACACCCACCGGATATCACTTAAGAATCACACGCGATTTTCTAAACGTCCGCAGCGGGCCCGGCACCGAATACGACATCATCGGCCAGGTTATCGAGGGTACACTGGCACGCATCCTGGGCGCGACCGTCGACCACAGTTGGGTGGTCATCGACTTTCGCGGCCAATGGGGCTGGGTTGCGGCTTACCTGGCGGAAACCATCGGCGATCGCAATCTCGCGCCAATTATTCAGCCGCCAGCAACGCCGACGCCACCGCCGCCGCAGGAACCGGACCTGGTCGTGCTGGGCGCGCAGCCTATACGACTGCACATCGGCCAACCCAACGTTGTAAATGTCACGCTGCTCAATCAGGGTTTAGGCTCAGCCGGCCGCTTCGCAGTCGCCGGGACCTTCGCGCCGGGCGGCCAGTTTGCCGGGGTCAATATAGCGGGCTTGGACGCGGGCCAGCAAGCGACGGCGCAGCTGCATCCAAATCTCAGCGGAACTTCGGGCCCCCAATCAGTTGTCATTGTGGTTGATCTCAACCAGGAGGTTTATGAAGGCGCCGCCGGGGAAGCGAACAATCAAGTGTTTGTATATGAATATGTGGCCGACCGCCCGGTCTTGTCGAGCGGCACATGGACCACTTCCGCCGGCTCCATCGATCTTGACGGCGATGCCAAGCCCGACTTGTCCTGGACCGGCAACGACCTGGAGGCTCTGGGCAGCGCCGCCTTCGCCGCAATGGGCCAATTCTCAGCCTTGAGCCAAACTCACTTCGACGTCATCCACGCCATGCCGGCCAATAGCACGATCGCAAACGCGGACCAACTCGCAAACAAGGTATACAGCCTGATGACCGCGGACGGGCATCGCGGCGCTATGCAGGTAACAAGCGTAACGCGCAACGGACCTATCACCATCGAATATCGTATCTATCGCTGAATCAAGCGATACCTCTAGGCGTCGGCAAGGACAACATCGACAAATGTCGTGCGATTGGCTTCTACGACGACAGTTTCGCTGAAAGCAATCTTGCCAAATTTGTTGAGTACGATCACTTGATAGTGGTCAACCGGCAGGTCGCCCACCGTAAAGTCCTCGTCCCAGACGGGATCGGGGTTGACCACCTCGCCCTGATAGCTATACACATCGCGGTTGACGGTGTCTGAACGGACGGAAACCCGCTTGCCATAAATTGGCTCGCCCGCCTGATCGCGGACATTGCCAACAATCATGCCTCGATCTAGGTAATGTTGCAGCCACAATTCGGGATTGCGCGTCATGCTATAGTCGAAGGGGTCTTCGACGCGCACCTCGAAATGCAAATGCGGCCCCAGCGCTACGCCGCTCGAACCAATAGTCCCCAGTCGCGTCAGATCTTCTACAGACTGCCCGGCCGCCACGTTTATATCTTCGAGATGTCCATACAAAGTGAAGACCTGTCGCCCAGCCAACGACTCGTACTGATGCGCCACGATGACGACTTGTCCATAATAGTCGAGTTGCGGACCAATCAAGACCTCCTCATCGGCGCCGGCAAACACAACGACGCCGGACTTGGCGGCATAGACCGGTGTATGGCGCGGGTTCACAAATTCGACGCCCAAATGGATTGCGCGCCCCCCATGCTGTGTACTGCCATAAGGGTAGCTGCGGTCCACCCAATGCACCAAGTCATCGGACAATTCGATCGGGCGGTGCAGGACGTTGTGCTCAACCGCCTCGATCGCGTCAACGTCGGGCGCTGCCAATGCAGCTGCAGGCGCATCGACATCGGCGTGGGTAGCGGGCGGCGCCTGCAAGCCACTGGCAATATTCGTCTGGCTTGTATCCTGGCTCTGAACGGCGCCGTACAAGAACACAATGACAAGCCCTAGCAAGAGGACCCGACTGCGACAGTGGGATTGCAATGTTTCGTCCCCCCAATCAGTTGATCAGGATTTCAAAGGTAACGCTGCCCCGCACATTGCCGTCTACAGTCAATGTCGCTGAATAGCTTCCGGGAGTGAATGCGAAATCCTCCGGCGAAACATAGAACCATATACATTCGAAGGACTTCGAGTATGTTGCCTGCCAGTTCGTTTCGGCAACCATGGCATCGCCGCGGAACCAGGACACTTGGAAAACAGCGCCTGCGCGCAATTCAGTGACACGCGCCGTCACATAGATCTCCGGTACTTGCGGACTGAATTGCCGCACGGTCCCGCTGGAGCAGCCGCTGTTCGAGTCGAGGCCAGCGGCGCTTGATAGATCTGACACCTCCATCTGCCCCGCTGCCGGCTGGTCCGCCTCTGGGTCGTCCATCATGTCGTCTTCCAGCGGGCTTGCCATGTCTGCGGCGCTGACGACCACAGCTTCAACTTCTGGGGTGTCGGTGTAATTCGCCCGTAAGGTGGCGCCCAATGCCGCGTTCACAACTGACAACTCGGCCACGCGCGTGCTGGCGGCGGCGACCGTCTCAAGCGCCATATTGTTCTCGGCGGTCGCGGCTGCGCGGATCATATCGCTCTCGGCGGCGTACATCGTTAGATCAGCGCCAATGGTGGCGACTGAATCGCTGACTGCGAACGCGTTGCAACCAGCCAAGAATAGCATCGTGACTGGTAAAATGAACCGCCAAGACAATCGCCTAAACATGGTCTTTGCGACGCCGCGCTTTCAATTTGCTAGGGTAAGCCTCGCCCGGCAGCAATTATATCAAGTTAGCCTGGTCTTGGCAGGACTGGGCTGCGCTCGCCACTCGGCGTAGCCTGGCGCTGCTTTGAACCGGGGGAGCGGTGATGTCATTGATATAACGCTTGCCGCTGCGAGTTTGAGGGCTAGCCAAGGCTAGCCCCTACATACAGGGTTTACTGAGAAAGGATTGTTGGTTGCTATGTCTTCAATTCACTACTCCCGAAACGGGGGCGGGCTTGCTGGTCTGCTGCCGTTCTGTTATATTGAGTGTGAAGAGCCCCCGTAGCTCAGGGGATAGAGCGCTGGTTTCCGGAACCAGGCGCACAGGTTCGAATCCTGTCGGGGGTGCTCAGATGACTTGTCGAGATTCTAGCGCTTCGCTTCCGCGGCAGTCGGGTATGATTGCTTAGGCTTCCAGTCTTTCCCGATATTCCTTCATATTGATGACGGTTTCCTTCAGCCGAGACTCCTCCGCGGCGAAAGCCAGCAGATGGCTTTCCAGAGACTCCCGCGCGCTGGTAACGCTATCATCCGGCCTGCCCTGTATCGTGTTGATGAAGCTGCGGACAATGCCATAATCGCCGCCGCCGTGTCCGCTGCGGTCGCGAGCGACAATGGGAACCTGTTCAACCTCGCCCGTCAGATGATGGTGAATGCGAATTTCATCACCGCGCGCTGAGAACTTGCCATACAGGGTCGCTTTTGTGCCGTCCCAACGCATAGTGCGGCATTCTTCATCGCCCTGCCCGTTCATCAGCAGGGTAACGGTCGTTCCATCTTCCAGCTCCATATTGACCGTCTGATGATCGACCACATCGTTGTCGCAATGATAGACGCAGCGCCCATACCAGCCGGTCTTCAGCGCTTCCAGCCGCTTCTCCCGCGATGCGGCGTAGGACACTGCGTTCTGCGGCCAGCCATCGTCATCGCGCGCGTAGAGCTTGGTCGCTTCATATTTGCAGCTATCCGCGGCCGGGCAGCCGTCGGTGCAGCGCAGCGTGGCGCCCTCGGGAGCGAACTCGGGCCGAAAATGCGTCAAGCTGCCGAAGGAGCTGAGGCGCGCCACTTTTCGCTGCAGTATCCACAACAGCACATCAAAATCATGGCAGCATTTGCTCAAGATCATGGGGCCAGAGGTGCCTTCTTGCCGCCAATTGCCGCGTACGAAACTGTGCGCCATGTGGTAGTACGCCAAATTTTCACGGTGCGTGACGCTGATGACGCGGCCGAGAGCGCCGGATTGCGCCACGTCCCGCAATGCCTGCCAGAATGGCGTGTAGCGCAGCACATGGCAGATTTGCAGAATACGGCCCGCCGCTTCCGCTTGCCGCACCAGGCGGATGTTCTCTTCCAATACCGGCGTCATCGGCTTTTCCAGGAGAACGTCATAGCCGAGTTCCATCATCTTCATCGTCGACTCAAAGTGAAAACGATCCATCGTGCAGTTGATGATCGTGGCCGCTTTTTTGTCGCCCGTTTCAAGCAGAGACTGCCAGTCGTGAAAGACCATATCCGGCGCGATATCATGACGGCCGACGAAGCGCTCACGCCGAAAGGCATCGGGCTCGGCGACGCCCACCACTCGCATTTCCTGCGGATGCTCAAGCGCGAAATCGCCATAGGCATTACCCCGCCCGCCGGCCCCAACAATGATGGTATCGATCGCTTCCATGGCTTGCCTCACTCGTCTCCGCATTCGTCGTTTCTGCAGTGTAGCAAATTTTCGCGGATAAGCGCGCGCGGCGCCCGTCAATCGCCTGCCTGTTCGCCAAATCATCCGGGAGTTATGCTAGCCCATACCGGGGCGTCTTGCCCAGCAATCCAAACTGGGCTATCGCATCAAATTTATTCACCGCAATCGCTCGCAAATCACGGCTTGGCTCACACAAAATATGAAATCCTATACTGTGTGCCTAAGGGCGAGACAAGGCTCGCCCCTACATATTTCGACAGGCTTCGGCAGGTTTCATAATTATTGCTTCAAAATTGAAGTGCAATTTCACAATACCTATAATTGATAGACTTTTCTCTGTGTACTCGGTAATCCTCTGTGTACTCGGTGGCAAAATTATTTTGATGCAATTGCCCTGGCAATCCAAATCCAATCGTGGCGCAACTATGGCGAAGGCTGGTATACTCAGCGCGTCTGATACAGGAAATCGGCATAGTTAGCAACAGTAGATAACAGGAGATGGTCATGCACAGATTACTACGCGTTCTCTTTGTACTTGCGCTTCTCGCGCTTTTCGCGGCGGGGGCAAGCGCGCAGCAAGGCGGCATTTTGATTGGCACCAACTTCGGCGGGGACCCCACCAATATGAACCCCCTGATTTCCAACAACACGGTAGAGTTGGCTCTCAACGAATTCCTCTACCCCAGTCTCTTCAACATTGATCCGGAAACACGCGCGCCGATGAAGGGCGGGCGCAATGACCAGGATAACGGTCTGGCTTTGGATTGGACCATCTCCGAAGACGGCTTGACTTACACCTTCATGCTTCGCGACGACATCACCTGGAATGACGGCACGCCAGTGACCGCTCACGACTACAAATTCACCTTTGACGCCCTGGCCAGCGGCGAGACCTCATCACCGCGGACGGATGTCTTGCAGAGCGTCGAGAGCGTCGATGCCCTTGACGACACCACGCTGGTGGTCACGCTTAAGCTGGCGTCCTGCCGCGTCATTGAAGAATTGGATGACTTCGGCATCTTGCCGCAGCATATCATTGAGCCGCAGTTGGATGGCGACTACGCCAAGATCGACGAACTGGAATACAACAAGAACCCGGATGTGACGGCCGGCGTCTTCAACTTCGGCGCGTTGGTGCCCGATGAACAGACCAGCCTCATCCGCAACGACAATCACTGGATGTCCGTCTCGCCCGAGGGTTACATCATCCGCAACGTGCCTGACCAGTTGGTCGGCATCGAGCAATTCCTGGCCGGCGAAGTCAACTCGGTCGGCACGGCTGGTTCAGCGTCTGTGCCAGCTACCCGCATGCAGGAATTCCGCGACCGAGCCGAAGCGGGCGAATTCCAGATTTACGAGTACGTCGATGACGGCTTGACCTTTGTCGGTTTTAACCTGGCCGACCGCAATAACCCGGTCAACGGTCTCGACGACGATGGCAACGCAATCGACCAGGGGCAGCACCCGCTGTTTGGCGATGCTCGCGTCCGCCAGGCGATTGCGCAAGCGGTCAACTACGCGGACATCATTGAAGGCGCGGCCGAGGGCGAAGCGGTTCAGGTCAACAGTTTTGGCACGCCGGCGCTCTGGGGTTACGATGCCAGCATGGAACCCTGGGAATACAATCCGGAAGCGGCTCTGGCGCTGCTGGCGGAAGCCGGATTTGTCGATCACGATGATGATGCCAGTACGCCGCTGGTAGCCACCGAAGACGCGCTCTACGCCGAGGCCGGCACGGAATTCGCCTTTGAGCTGCTGACCAACTCCGGCAACTTGGTGCGTGAAGCGGCTGGCACGGTCATCCAGGATCAATTGGGCCAAATCGGCATCGCGGTAGACTTCCAGACGCAAGAGTTCGGCGCGTTGGTTCAGTTCCTGCTGGGTCAAGATTTTGACGCCATCATGATCGGTTTCACCAATCTCGATCAAGACACCGATGCGCGCAACGTCTTCACGCCGGTTGGCGATCTGGTCGGCGGCGGCTTCAACTTCGTCTCTTACAGCAACGAGCGTGTGACCGAGCTCTACAACGAAGCGCTGGCGCTGCCCGGCTGTGACTTCCACGAGCGCCAGGCGCTGTATCACGAGATCAGCCGCATCCTGCATAACGATCTGCCTTGGTGGTGGCTCTTCGCGCCCTTCTCCATGTATGCCGAATCCAATTCAGTCCAGAACTGGATGCCTTATGCCGAGACGCGTTACGCCAACATGGCGGACATCGCTATCAGCCCCTAAGGCGCTGCTCTAGTCTTTCAGAAGAACGTGCCGGTCCCGCGCCGGCGCGTTCTTTCATTTACCAATCCGTCCGCCAAGCCGAACTGCTTTGCGATGATAAAATACATTATTCGCCGCCTCATTCAATCCATACCGATCTTTTTTGGCATCACCTTACTTTCGTATTTGCTGCTTTGGCTGGCGCCGGGCAGCGTGGTCGAGCGCCTGTATTTCGCGCCCAACATCAAGGCGGAAACCCGCGCAAAGTTGGCGGCGCAACTTGGTATAGACGACCCCTTTCACATCCAATATCTGCGCTGGCTAACCGGCGATGACTGGCTGCGCTGGGATGCCGACGGCGACGGCGTCGCCGACGGCGCCTTTGAACTGCTGACGCCGCTGGATGAAGACGGAGATGGCATCCCCGAACCGCCGGGTGACAATTACGGCATTCTGCGCGGGGACTTCGGCCAATCCTTCATCAAGAAGAAGCCGGTTATGGAGATCTTCCTGGACAACCTGCCGGCCACACTCGAGCTGGGTATTGCCGCGATATTGGTGTCGCTGGTCATTGGCGTTCCGGTAGGTGTGCTTTCCGCCGTCACGCGGGGAAAGCTCTTCGATAATATCGCCCGAGTCATGTCGGTCATCTTCGACGCCGTCCCGAATTTCTGGCTCGGATATATCCTGATTTACATATTTGGCGTTTGGCTGAGCCTCATGCCGATTGGCGGGCGCTGCGTACCCAACTTGTACGGCGTCTGCCCGCCGCTCTTCCAGCGGTTTGAGTATCTGCCCATGCCGACCATCGTATTCGCGGCCGGCTTCGTGGCGCTGTTCTCGCGCTATATCCGTACATCGACCCTGGAAGTGCTGAATCAAGATTACATCCGCACCGCGCGCGCCAAAGGCTTGTCTCCCGGCGCGGTCAACTTTCGTCACGCCATGCGCAACGCGATGATTCCCGTTGCCACATTGCTGGGGCCGATCATCACCAACGTCTGGGCGGGGGCTATCATCATCGAGACTGTTTTCGCCTGGCCCGGCGTGGGGCGCATCGCCTTTAACTCAGCTATTCAGCAGGATTACCCGGTCGTTATGGGCATCGTCATCTTGGCATCGCTGGGCACGATCCTGGGCTTTCTATTGTCCGATATCCTCTACGTAATCATTGATCCCCGCATTCGGCTGGATTAGGAGCGCGCGATGCCCGTGGATAAACGCAAGCTGGACGCGGAGTTATTGCATCGCAGCAAATCCCTGTCTCAGCTCGCTCTCGCCCGTCTGCTGCGCGACCGTCTATCTATGATCGCTATCAGCGTGCTGCTCTTGCTGACATTGGCGTCGATCGCCGCCCCGCTTATCACCAGCGTCTTCGGCGTCGACCCCAACACGACCGACGCATCGCAATCCAAGTATTTGCCGCTGTTTAGCGAAGGGCATCTGCTGGGCACGGACAATTTGGGGCGTGATTACCTGGCGCGCCTGCTCTACGCTGGGCAAGTCTCGCTGTTTATTGGCTTCTCATCCGCCTTACTCGCTCTAGTCATCGGCGTGACACTCGGCATCATCACCGGCTATTATGGCGGCGTCATCGACGACCTCATCAACTGGATCATCACCACGCTAAATGCCATCCCTGGGCTGGTGCTGCTTATCGTAATATCTGCCGTATTCCGCCCGGACGCCAATTCTCTGATTCTGGTCATCGTTTTTTTGACCTGGACTGTTACCACTCGTCTCGTTCGCGGCGAGACGCTCGCGATTCGTTCGCGCGAATTCATCGTTGGGGCGAAAGCGGTCGGCGCTTCCGATTTACGCATCATGCAAGCGCACATCTTGCCCAATGTCTTTTCGCTGACCATCGTAACGCTTGCCCGCAATATCGGCATAGTCATGCTGATCGAAGCCTCGCTCAGTTTCCTCGGGCTGGGTGTACAGCCGCCAACCGCGACCTGGGGCAATATGCTCAGCAAATCGCGAGAATTCATCACCAAAGCGCCGCACCTGATGATCGTGCCTGGCTTGCTGATTACGATTGTTGTGCTCTGCCTTTACATCATCGGCGATGGCTTGCGCGACGCTTTTGACCCCACCGCTGTCGACTAGCCGCTGGCGCCGCTGCCAGAATCTGTAGAAAATCGATAGACCGTGGTCGACTTGAAGCGCTCGCCAGGCCGCAGTATGGTTGACGGGAAGCCGGGCTGATTCGGCGAGTCGGGGAAATGCTGCGTCTCTAGCGCGAGCCCGTCGCTCTGCCGGTAGAGCCGTCCGCTGGCGCCGACCAGCGTTGTATCCAGCACGTTGCCCGCATAAAACTGGATGCCCGGCTCAGTCGTCCAAACCTCCATGATCCGCCCCAAGCGCGGCTCGTAGACACGGGCGGCAAAGCCCAATTCGCCGGCGGACAAGCCTGCGCGATTCAAGACGAAATTGTGGTCATAGCCTTTAGACATGACGATTTGCGGATCCGCTGAGCGCTGGCCCGGGCCAAGCGTCTTGGGAAGGCGGAAGTCGAAGGGCGTGCCGGCAACTGAGGCGATCTCGCCGGTCGGGATCTGACGGGCATCGGTGGGTGTGTAGCTGTCGGCGTTCAGCGTCAGAATATGGTCGTAAATCGCGCCTTCACCCTCGCCCAGCAAATTGAAATAGCTGTGATTGGTCAGATTGAGCACGGTGGGCGCATCCGTCACAGCCGAGTACTCGATGCGCAGTGAATGCTCATCATCGAGGCTATAACACACAGTGACGTTTAGATTGCCCGGATAGCCTTCCTCGCCAGCCGGGCTCAAGTACGCCAGTTCAACGCCGGCGTCATGCGCGCGCGCAGCCCAAATCCGCTTGTCGAAACCGACTTGCCCGCCGTGCAGCGAGGCGACGCCGTCTTGCTTGAACAGCGCATAATCAGCGCCATCCAGGCTGAACTTGCCGCCGGCGATGCGATTGGCGTAACGGCCGGTGATGGCGCCAAAATAAGGGTGCTCCGCTTCATATTTCGCCAGGCAATCAAAACCCAGAGCCACATTCGCAAAATTGCCGCCGCGATCGGGCACGCGGATCGACGTCAGAATCCCGCCGAAGGTGATCAGTTTGACTTCCATGCCGGCTGCGTTACACAGCGTATATTCCTCTACCGCATTGCCATCAGCCGTCGTTCCGTAATGTCGCATGATTCCGCCTCGATCGTTGAGTTGTAATCATCCATCTTAACGTACCAGAGCAATCGCATCAAAATTTTTTCTCCACAGAAGTAAGTGCAAGCATGTCATGCCAATAATTGAGCCCTGTAGGGGCGACCAATCTGGTCGCCCGCTGCCGCTGCGATTTGTGGTTTCGGGCGACATGGTATGTCGCCTCTACATTTTGTAATTTTATGCAGCGAACGACACGCAATGGTTTTGAAGCGACTCGCCTGACCAGATTGCCGATACATCTTGCGGCGAGACGCGCTAAAATGTAATCCTCAGCAATCACATCATAGGAGCAGACTATGAAATACCGCTCACTCGGTCGCACTGGCGTAATGGTCAGCGAACTTTGCCTCGGCTGCATGAACTTCGGCGGGCCCACATCAGAGGCGGATAGCTTTGATATGATCGACCGCGCCGTTGATGCCGGCGTCAATTTCCTCGATACCGCCAATGTCTACGTGCGCGGCGGCAGCGAAGTGGTTGTGGGGCGCGCCTTGAAGCGCAACGGCAAACGCCAGCGCATCGTGCTGGCCACCAAGGTCCACGGCCGCATGGTCGAGGATGATATCCTTTCGGCCGGCAACAATCGCCGCCATATCATCGAGCAATGCGACGCATCGCTGCAACGGCTGCAAACCGACTATATCGACCTCTACCAGTTGCATCGCGCCAATCCCGAGATTCCCATCGACGAGACGCTGCGCGCGCTTGACGACTTAATCCGCGCGGGCAAAGTCCGCTATATCGGCACGAGTACTTTCCCGTCCTGGCGCGTCATGGAGTCCTTGTGGGTCGCCAAGGAGCTCGGGCTGAACCGCTTCGTCAGCGAACAGCCGCCCTACCATTTGCTCGACCGCAGCATAGAGCGCGAGCTGATCCCCATGGCGCAGTCCTACGGCCTCGCCATCATCCCGTGGTCGCCGTTAGCTCGCGGGTTTCTGACCGGCAAATACAAACGCGGCGAACCCATACCCGGCGACAGCCGTTTCGGCGCGGATGCGGGCCGCGGAGCCGCCAACGAACGCCGCCGCGACCAGCATTTCACCGAGCTGGGATTCGGCATTTTGGACCTGGTCCAGCAACTGGCGTCCGAAAAAGGCTGCAGCGCCGGCCAAGTCGCGCTAGCTTGGGTGAATAGCAAACCCGGCGTGACCAGCCCAATCATCGGGCCACGCACCATGGCGCACTTGGATGACAATTTGGGCGCGATTGATATTCAAATCACCGAAGAAGACCATAAGCGCCTGGATGCGCTGGCGCAGCCGGAACGGGCGACCGTGCCCTATTATCACGGCGATATGGTCAATTTCGCCGCGTCCGAATACGCCTGGGTTTAGCAGCGGTCTGGATGATGCCGAGCGATTCTAGCCCGCGGTTTCTTTCTTGATCGCCGCCAGCCGCTTGAATTCGTCGCGAGATTTGTAGAAGTCGTCCAGCGGGTAGCAGCCGGACACCATGCCGTTGCGTGGCGCCGTCGTGCAGTCGCTGAAAGTGCGGCAGATGCGCTTGCGCTGTAAGGTCTTGCCTGCAAGCAAGTCAGCCGGCAACTCCGGATAACTCAGCGCCATACGGCCCAAGCCAACAAAATCGGTCATGCCCTCGCGGACGGCCGCCTGCGCCACATTGGGCAGCCAATCTTGCAAATACGAATAGCCCGAGCCCACAATCGTCAGCTCGGGAAAAGCCGCTTTCAGCTCGGCCGTGATTTGGATTTGCCGCGCCACGCCGACCAAGGGATCTTCGGGCAGCAGGTAACCATCCGAGGGCGGGAATATCGCCGGCCGCTGGATATGGAAGTTGTAATAGGGGCTGCCTGCTGTGATGCAGACCAGTTGGATGTCCAAGTCGCGCAGCAGCTTCAGAAAACGCGTCGGCTCGTCAAGATCAATGCCGGTTCCCGTGCCATCGCCGCCAAAGGCGTAGGGATAACGCGCTCCCTGGTGCGGCGTCGGCTCGCCCAATCGATCCGCTCCCGGGCGAAAAGGGACCCAATCGACCGCGCTCAAGCGCACGCCGATATCCAGCCCAGGCGCCGATTTGCGCAGCAAAGCCACCGTCTCTCGCAGGAAGCGCGTGCGGTTTTCGAAGCTGCCGCCATAGCGACCGGGCCGGTCCACCGCGCTCAGAAATTCATGCCCCAGATAGCCATGACAGTGCTTGATATCGACGAAATCATAGCCGGCTTGCTGCGCCAAAACGGCTGCCCGTCCGAAGTCCGCGATCAGACGCTCGATGTCGGCGTCGGACATGACGCAGGCGTCGTCATCGAGCTGGAACTTGGCATCGAGAATGGGATGTCGATATAGCACCAGGGGTTCCAATTTGGCGCTGTTGGGCCGGCAGAAGCGGCCGGAGTGCGTCAACTGCAAGCCGATGAGCAGCTCGTCCGCCGCGCCAAAACTTTCTGAGTGCGCCTCAATCAGCTCGAGCCGTAAACTCTCAAGGCTGCCGGCAGTGTCCTGATTAATCACCAGTTGACGCGCGTTGGCGCGGCCGTCGTGTCGCACCGCTACCGCTTCGCCGCCCCAAATCAGCTTGGCGCCGCTCTCGCCAAACCGCCGCCAGCGCCTGCGGGTCAAGTCCGAAGGCTGCCCATCAGCCCTGCCGTCCCAGCCCTCCATCGGCAGTATCGCGAATCTATTCCTCAGCTTGCGATCGCGGTAAACATATTCACGCGCCAGCGGTGATTCGTCGCCAGTCAAGGCGACCGCGTCAACCGGCAGCGACGCGCCCACAGAAGCGCAGTAGTCGGTGAATTGTTCAAAGCTGCGCAGTTGCGCCACACGCTTAACAGTCATGCGCTAGCCCTCATGCAAAACGCCGAGGCGCTCGGCGATATCGCGAAGTATGGCGACATCGGAATCGGGACGGCGGGGCGAATCGCGATGCGTCTGATTGGAACCGATCCAGCCACGCAGCTTTAAGAACTGCGCCGCCGAGTGCTTGTAGGCGGGCACGGGCGGACGAAAAGCCAGAAAGCCGAGGTATTGGATGAGGTCGTTTAACTCGTAGAAGGCCGGATCGCCCGCCAGCCACAGGGCATCGCGCTGCGCAAACAGATCCGGCGCAAAGGTGCTCAGCCCGAGCAGGTAATCGCTGCCGTACATGACCATATCAACCGCCAAGTCATTGCCGGTGAAAACTTTGAAATCGGGCCGCACACTATCGCGCAGCAGGATCCGCTGCCATTCCAGTTGGCGGCTGAGCGACGAATGCTTGGCGCCGCTGCATGCCGGAATCTCCATCAAGCCGCGATAGGTCTCGAGGTCGTAGATGGCGCCAAAGGGCGCGAACATCTTGCCCAGCTCAAAGGCGATGAATCCGTCCGTGCGCGTGGCGACCGTCTCATAAGCGCGTACGATTTCGGCGCCCGGCTGCTGCGTCAGCCCGTAAGATTGAAAGACGATCGGCGTACCGCCAAAGCGCTGGATGCTCTCGACTTGCTGAAAGTAGGCATCCGCATTGAAGCCCGCGCCCGGCTCGTCAGCCACAAAGGCGCCCGCCACAAATCCAGCGCCACCGAGTACATCCTGCGTCAAGCGCAAGACTTGCTGGCGTTCGCCTTCGCTGATCAGATTAGCGAAGCCGGTGTCCATATTAACCGCCGGCGTCAGACCCGCTTCCGCAGTGCGCCGCACGTGATCCGCCAGCCCGGCCCAGTCGATTTCGCAGGAGTCGTCAAAGGGCAGCAGAATGGCCGAGATGCCGGTGATCTTGCGGCCCGGGCGGATCATGGCGCGCGGGTCTACAGAATGGTGCGCTTGCTGATTCATCAACTATCCTTTGAGTATAACTGTACGGGAAGCCAGCCGAGAGTTCACATAGCGGAGTCCCATTCTCGTCCAGAGTTTGGCTCGATTAGCGCGGAAATGCAAGCGAGATTGCGACGGGGACTGGCGAGTATCATGGATACAGTTCAAGGAGGGGCCGGGTGGTGGGGTAGACCGGCACGAATGTCGCATGACTTACTTGCACTTACTGAGGGCACAGAGTTAGTCTTGAATGCTTTGCGAAGTTTACCTGTCACGGAGTTGAGCGCTCCAATTGCAGCGCGAATTTGGCGATATGCGACTTTGCAGATAATATCATCGCATCGGATTCTATTTTGCGGATGAGACTATGAAGGTTCGATTCGGTTACCGCGACCTGGAGTTCCCCAGCGGCGAGTTCAGCCAATTGCGACAGAGCAATGATGTCCTCGACGATGCGCCAGCACTTTGGCAGCGGATGGATGAAGACGGCTACCTGCTGCTGCGCGGCTTGATTAAGCGAGACACGGTTTTGTCCGCGCGTGAGGTCCTGCTGCGGCACATGCGCGAACAGCAGGTCTTGCTGCCCGATTCGCCGGTGCTGGAGGGCGTGATGCCGCAAGGTGGGCGCAGCATTCGCCTGATGGGCGGCACAGGCATCGCCCACCACCGGGGCGTCTTGGCGGCCCTGGAACACCCCGCCCTCTTCGCGCTGTTTGAGCGGCTCTTCAGCGAGCCGGCGCTGACCTTCCCCTTCAAATGGCTGCGCGCCATCGGCAACGAAGAATACACCGGCGCCCATTTCGATTATGTCTATATGGGACGCGGCTCCAGCAATCTTTACACCGTCTGGATTCCCTTAGGCGATGTGCCCATTCAGCAGGGCACGCTGGCAGTTTGCCGCGGCTCGCACAAGCTCGACAGTTTCGCGCGCATCCGCGACACCTACGGCCGCATGGACATCGACCGCGACGGCATCAGCGGTTGGTTCGAGCGCGACCCGATGCAGATTGTCGAGCGTTTCAGCGGGCAATGGCAAGGCGCTGATTATCGCGCGGGCGATGTGATCATCTTCGGCATGCATACCATGCACGCTTCCACCACCAACCTGACGAGCCGATTCCGCCTGAGCTGCGATGTGCGTTTTCAGCCGGCGGGCGATCCCGTAGACGAGCGCTGGAAACGCGGCGGCAGCGGCCATTACGGCAAAATGAAGCGCGACATGGAATCCGCCCGCGCGCAATGGGGGCTGTGAGGCCGCCGTCCTAAAAGAGCGCGCCCGTATATGGGCCCAAAAGCAGAAAGCCGGTTGACCTATGTTGATTTCGCAAATGAACTGGATGCAAGTTGAGCAATACCTTGAGCGCGACGATCGCTGCATTCTGCCGACCGGCAGCACCGAGCAGCACGCCTACCTCAGCCTAACGGTGGATACGATATTGTCGGCGCGGCTGGCGCAAGAGGCTGGCGAATTGGCCGGCGTCCCCGTTTATCCCGCTCTGCCTTACGGGCTGGCGCAGCAATGGACGGCCTTCCCCGGCACGGTTACATTGCGCGTCGAGACTTACCTGGCGCTGATTCGCGATGTGCTGGATAGCATACGCCGCGCGGGTTTCCGGCGCATTCTGCTGGTCAACGGCCACGGCGGCAACGCCCCGGCCCAAGGCATGCTGCGCGAGTGGATGATGGACAACCCGGACAGCGCGGTCAGATGGCACAACTGGTACAACGCGCCCAAGACCTGGGCCAAGGTGCTGGAGATCGACCCGGTCTGCTCTCATGCCTCCTGGATGGAGAATTATCCCTGGACACGGCTGGCAGGCGTAGCGCTTCCGGCCGAGCGGAAGCCGCTGATGGACCTGGACAAGCTGGCGCTGCTCACGCCGCAGCAGACGCGCGAGCAACTGGTCGACGGCAATATGGGCGGCTACTATCAACGCTCGGACGCCGACATGATGGCGATCTGGCAGGTGGCAGTGGCGGAAACCCGCGACTTGCTCGAAGGAGACTGGCGCTGATGAGCATATTGATTTGGGGCGCCGGCGCCATCGGCGGCACACTGGGCGCATATCTGATTCGCAGCGGTCATGATGTCCGCTTCGTTGATGTCGTGGCCGAGCACGTCGAGGCTATCAACGAGAGGGGTTTGACCATCACCGGACCGCTTGACAAGTTTACGGCGCCTGCCGAAGCTTTCTTGCCGGGCGACCTGCAAGGGCAATACAAGACGATTCTGCTCTGCACGAAGTCGCAGCATACGCGGGATGCGACGCGCGCGCTGGCGCCCTTCCTCGCCGCCGACGGCTTCGTCATGTCGGTGCAGAACGGCCTGAACGAACTGATCATCCAGGACATTGTCGGTCGCGAGCGCACTGTCGGCAGCTTCATCAACTTCAGCGCCGATTATCATGCGCCCGGCGAGATCCTCTTCGGCGGACGCGGCGCGGTCGTCATCGGCGAACTGGACGGCGTCATCAGCGAGCGGCTGAAAACGATGGCAGCGATCTTCCGGCATTTCGACGAGAACACGCTGATGACAGAAAATATCTGGGGCTACCTCTGGGGCAAAGAAGCCTACGGCGCCATGCTCTTTGTATCGGCGCTGACGCACGAGCCCATCGCCGCAGCGCTGGCTGACAGCCGCTACCGTCAGCTGTACATCCACGCCGCGCAGGAGGTGTTGCAGTTAGCCGAGCGGCTGGGCATTGAGGCTTACGGTTTCAACGGCTTCGAGCCCAAGGTATTCCTGGCTGACGACGCCGCTGCCATACATAAGTCGCTGGACAGGCTTGCCGCATTCAACAAGCTGTCCGCCAAGACACACAGCGGAATCTGGCGCGACTTGGCGGTGCGCAAACGCAAAACCGAAGTGATTATGTACGAGCCGCTGCTGGCGCAAGCCGCGGAAATCGGCTTTGACATGCCCTTGACACGCGGCTGGGTCGGCATGATCCGCGAGATTGAAGACGGGCAGCGCGAGCAGAGCTTGACCAATTTGGACGAATTGAAGGCTAAGACCTTATGAACATTCGCTTTGACAGCAAGACCGCCATCGTCACCGGCGCGGCGCATGGCTTCGGGCGGGCCATTGCCCTGGCTTTTGCCGAGCGCGGCGCGTCGGTATGGGCCTGTGATGTGCTGGGCGACGAATTGCAGGAGACGAAAGCACTCTGCGATGGGCTGGACGGCAGCTGCAGCGTAAGCGCCGTCGATGTTCGCGATCGCGCGGCTGTGCGCGCATTCGTGGCTGAGGCCGCAGTGCGGGACGGCGGCGTTCACATTCTGGTCAACAATGCCGGCGGCGTCTTGGGTCAAGTCGGGCGGCCGCTGGAAGAGATTAGCGAAACGGACTGGGACAGCATCTTCGCAGTCAATGCGCGCGGCGCGTTCTATTTCGCGCAGGCGGCAGCGCCGAGCATGAAAGCGCAGCGCTACGGCCGGATCGTCAATATCTCCAGCGGCGCCGGCCTGGGCGTCAGCCTGACTGGCATTCAAGCTTACGCCGCGGCCAAAGCGGCGCAGATCGGCTTGACGCGGCAACTGGCGCATGAATTGGGCGCCTGGGGCATCACGGTGAACAATATCGCGCCGGGTTTTGTCTTGTCCAACCCCAACTCCATTCGCCAGTTTGAATCCTACGGCGAGGGGGGCCAGCGCGCCCTGATAGAGCGTTTCGCGCTGAAGCGGCTGGGGGCGCCGGAAGACATCGCGCATGGCGTTCTATTCTTCGCGTCGGATTACGCCGGCTGGGTCACAGGTCAAGTGCTGTCGGTTGACGGCGGACGGCTCTAGGGCGAAAGCCTGAAAGACTGCTTAAGAATGAGTGGGCGAGCCATCGGCTACCCTGTACGCGCAGAAATACTTCTTTAGAAGGAGTGGGCGAGCCAAGGCTCGCCCCTACAGATTTCGTCGTGGTACGCCCCTCAGATTTCGATGTAGCTCACCCCTACAGATTTCGACTTGGCTCGCCTCTTACTTCGACGAACGAGCGCGCTATCAAGCTATGCGCCATTCCCGTGGTTTTCCAAAGCAGCCAGAACACGCGGCGGGGTCATGGGCGTTTGCGTCAGGCGCACGCCGGTAGCATGAGCGACAGCGTTGGCGATGGCGGCCACGGTGGGGATGACCGGCGGCTCGCCGACCCCCCGCGCGCCAAAAGGACCGCTGATTGACGGCACTTCGACGATCTGCGTCTGAATCGGCGCGGCTTGCACGGCATCGGGCATGGTGTAGTCCATCCAGGAGCCGGAGAGCAACTGGCCGTCTTCGTCGTAGCGCATCTCTTCGTAGAGCGCCCAGCCGACGCCTTGCACGGCGCCGCCCTGCATCTGGCCCTCGACCGCGAGGGGATTGATGGCGCGGCCGACATCTTGAACCACAGCTAGATTGAGCAGGTTGACATCGCCGGTTTCTTCATCAACTTCGACTTCGGCGATTTGAGCGCAGAACGAGGGCGCGCGATCGGTGACCGCCTGGCTGCCGTTGCCATGCACCGGCTCATATCTGCCGCCGAAGGTCATGCCTTTGCCGGCGATTTCACCTAATGTTATCGAGCGATCCGGGAATCCGCGCACTTGTACGCGGCCGTCAATGATTTCCAGGTCCTCAGCCGACACCTCGAATTCTTCAGCGGCAATCGCAAGGGTTTGCCTGCGCGCGTCTTGCGCAGCGCGAATGACCGCGTTGCCCAGGGTGTACAGGGTTTTGCTGCCGCCGACGCCGCCGCCATAAGGCGCGCTGTCGGTATCGCTGTAGACAAAGCGAACTTTATCGGGCGCGACGCCATAAGCCTCGGCAGCCAACAGCGCGAAAGACGTCGGCGTTCCGGAGAGATCAGCCGTGCCGATTTGGACTTGCAGCACGCCGTCGCGATTGAGCTTGCAGACGGATGCGCCCGGTTCCAAGCCGCCCATCCAGCCACCGATGGCGATGCCGACGCCGCGGCCTTGCTGGCGCGATTCGTCGCGGTTCAGCCACAGGGGATGTTCGCGGGCCGCTTCTAGCGTCTCGACCATGCCAATGACGGGGAAATCGCCGCCGTCGGGCGCTCGATCACCGGCGCGCGCCGCGTTCATCAGGCGCAATTCCACCGGATCCATATCCAGCTGCGCGGCCGCTTCGTCAAAGAGCGTCTCGACAGCCATGAAAGCCGTGGGCGATGTCGGCGCGCGGTAGGCGCCAACGGATTGTTTGTTGGTGACGACATTGATCGATTCCAGCAGCAGATTCTCGCAGGGGTAGAAGCTGGCGAATTGCATGGCGGCGAAGCCACCGAGGCCGCTGGGGTAGATGCCGGTATCGGCGGTCACGGTAGATTGCATGGCCAGCAAGCCCCCGTCGCTCTTGAAACCCAGCTTGGCGGCGATGCGCAGCCCCGGCGCCGGGTTGGTGGTCAGCAGCTCCTCGCCGCGGGTCAGAATCAGGCTGACGGGGCGACCGACGGTGACCGCGACCAGGGCGATCAAAGGTTCGTAGAGGCCGAATTTCGCGCCGAATGCGCCGCCGACCGGCATGCCATATACGGTGACATCGGATTCCGGCACACCAAGCACATCGGCCACGTCCATGCGCGCGCCGAAGGGCGATTGCAGGCTGCCCCACATGGTGACCCCGCCCGTGATCGGGTTGGGCTGCACCACCCAGCCCTGAGTTTCGATCGAGCTTTGATGCACCATGGGTGTCTCGAAAGTGCGCTCCACCACGACATCGGCCTCGGCAAAAGCGGCGGCCACATCGCCGGTTTCCATGTGCGTGCGGCCCGCGATGTTGGAGGCTTCGCCCTCGTCTTCTTCGGATTCGCCGCCAGTGTCCGCCCCGTGAGCGGCTTCGTCTTCCGCGCCGGTGGGGATGCCGGTGGGCCAAATGACGGGCGCGCCATCCGCGACTGCCGCGTCTATCGACGTCACCGCTTCAAGCGGGTCATAATCGACGACGACCAATTCGGCGCCATCGGCCGCGGCCGCGGCTGTATCAGCCAGCACCAGGGCGACCGGCTGACCCACAAAAATCACACGGTCGCGGGCGAGCATCAGCTTGGCGCGCGAGGATGGCGTGATATCGGGCAGATCGGCGGCGGTCAAGACGGAGTGCACACCAGGGATGGCCAGCGCCTCTGCCGCATCAATGCCGCGGATGTCGGCATGGGCGTAGGTACTCAAAACGAAGCGGGCATGCAGCATGCCGGACAGCTTTAGGTCGCCGGTGTACTTCAGGTTGCCGGTAACCTTGGCGGGACCGTCAATCATCGGCGTTGGTTTTCCAACAAATGAAAGATCTGACATACGAGGGTTCTCCTATTGGACTAGAGCGCAATCAATACAGTTTAACCGGCGGATGCGAAATCCACCACTTGATAGCCTTCCCGCCGCGTGCGTTCGCGGAAAAGCCGGCTCAATCTTAGCGTCATGTCGCCAGCGGCGCCGCGACCGATTTGCCGCCCGTCCAGCTCGATGACCGGCGCCAGCTCGCCCATGGTACCGGTGCAGAACATTTCGTCAGCGCGATAGACCTCTGACAGTGAAATGTTCTTCACCTGGCAGGGAATGCCGCTGCGCGCGCAGATCTCCAGCACGGTCGCGCGTGTGATGCCTTCCGGGCAAGAGCCAGTGTCCGGTGTCAAAACGACGCCGTCTTGCACGATGAAGATATGCGTGGCGTTGGTCTCGGCGACGTAGCCTTGATAGTCGAGCATCAGCGCGTCGTCAACGCCGGCCGCGTTGGCCTGGATCTTGGCGAGAATCGAGTTTATCAGATTACAGGAATGGATATTCTGGTCGACGCAATCGGGCGGGATGCGGCGAATGCCCGAGGTAATCAGGCAGATGCCGCTCTTGTCATAGACCGGCGGTTTATGCTCGGCCAGCACGATCAAGGTGGGCCCGCTGGTATTCAATCGCGTATCCATCCCGCTAGTATATTTGAGGCCGCGGCTCAAGGTCAAACGGATGTGGACGCCATCGGTCATCTGATTGGCGGCCAGGGTCTTGGCGATCTCGGCGATGATCCGCTCATGCGCGGGGATCTCGTTAAAAGCCATTGCCAGGGCGGAATCGCGCAGGCGGTCGAGATGCGGGATCAACTTGAAGATGCGCCCTTGATACAGACGCAGACCTTCCCAGACCGCGTCGCCGCCCTGCACTGCTGAATCGAAGGGGCTGATGCCGGCCACATCGCGATGGGTGAGCTCGCCGTTGATATTGATCAGCAAGTCCTTGTTTTTCGGATTAAATGTTTGTTTCATCAATCATCCTGCCGAATACAGTATGGCGCCATTTGCTCATAAAGTTGCTGACAATCGTCCAGCAGCTCGCGCATATTTTCCGGAACCGGCGTATCGTCCTCCTGGTAAGGCGCGAAGCTTGTCGACTTTTCCACGCCGGCGTACCAGTGCCGCCCCCAGATGCCGTCGCTGGCGTGTTTACCGGGCCGCCAGCGCAGCATGGCCCGGTCGAAGTCGACATCCAGCGCGGCGCAGAGCCGGCGCAAGCTCGCCTCGGGATTAAGCAGGACATCACGCGCGGCGATCACCGGCGGGGCTTGACCGGTCGCCCCCCGTACATAGTTAAAGAGATCCACCTGCTGCGGCAATCCAGTTTGGTCCAGCCGCGGATTGGGAATCACCTTGGCAAATGAAAGCAGCATCCGGCGCGGGTCCCGAATGAGGAAGCAGTTGGATATTTTACCCAGCCAGGAGCGGTCGATATGTTGGAGCATGTGCTGCGTCATATGTTTCTGATAGTAGATCGCTTTGCCATTGTCCTTCGCCAGCAGTTGGTCGATGACGCGCTGCCAGTCAGTCTCGTAGGCGGCGATGATTTCGCGCGCGCCCGGATGATCATAACCGGTTTCGCGCAGGTAATGCGCGTAGAAGGGCTCGTCAATCACCCGCGTGTCGGCGCGGCTGGCCCAGGACCGCATCAGCGCAGTGGAGATGTTCCGCGGGCCCGACCACATCGCAATGATTCGCTGCGCCACTTTTGCTCATCCCCCCAAGCGCCGACCTTGCTTGACCGGCTCACCTGCCACTATAGTGGATGCGCCACCCAGCAGCGCGTATTGTAACCGATTGCAGAGGCCTTGTCACATCAAATGTCAGGGCGCACGAACAAGGCTAATTCCAAGCGGCAGCGTAAAGGCGCGAGTGTCGTCGTGGCCGGGCTGGTTATGCTAGCGCTGCTTGTTTTGCTTGCGCGCAAGCCGGCTGAAGATTATCCGCCCGCCGAGCAGCACACGGTATCAACTGAAAAGCCTCAGGTTTGCTTGCATACCCTGCTGGAAAATGAGGTGGAGGAAGCGGCGATACGGCGGTCGCTGGAGTTGGCGCGCGAGTTGGGCGCGACCACGATCGTGCAGTTCTTCCCCTGGGCTTATGTCGAGCGCGAGCCGGGTCACTACAGCTGGACCTTGGCCGATCGCATCGCGCGCCAGGCCGACATGCAGGGATTAAGCGTTATTGCCCGGCTGGGGCTGGTGCCGGATTGGGCGCGAGAGGGCAAGACGGAAACGCTGAATTATTTGACCGAGGAGTTGTTCCCGGCTTTCGCCGCATACGCCGCCGCATTCGCCGAGCGCTACACTGATTCGATCAATCACCTAATCATCTGGAATGAGCCGAATCTCAGCTTTGAATGGGGCTATCAGCCGGTGGATCCCGCTCGTTACGTTCGCCTCTTAAAAGCCAGCTACGCGCCGATTAAGCAGGCGAATCCACAGGCAGTAGTCCTGGCTGGCGCGCTGGCGCCTACCCTGGAGGCAACGGGCAGCAGCGCGGGACTCAACGAGTTGGACTACTTGCAAGAAATGTACGACTTGGGCGCGGGGCAATACTTCGACGCCCTGGCGATTCACACTTATGGTTTTCAAGAACCGCCGGAAGCCGAGCCGGCGCCCGACCGCTTGAACTTCCGCCGCAGCGAGCTGCTGCGCGAGATCATGCTGGCAAATGGCGACGGGCACAAGCCAGTCTACATCACTGAGAGCGGCTGGAACGACCATGCTCGCTGGGCGCACGCGGTCCGCCCGTCGCAGCGCACAGCCTACACGCTGCGGGCATTCGAGTACGCCGAGCGAAATTGGCACTGGCTGGAGAAGCTCTGCATTTGGGCCCTGCGTTATCCGGCTGATGTTTACAGCTATCCGGACAACTTTACCTTGGTGACCTCCGGTTTCGTCGTCAAGCCGATCTATTTCGCGCTGAAGGATTATGCCCGCGGCTGGACTCAAAGCGAGACGCCTTGGCTGCCGCCCCCGCGAGCGGACGAATGAAAGCGGCAGCGCGACTATTAAGCGGCTTGACAGTGGCGCTGCCGCTGGCATTTCTCGTCGTCGCGGCCCTGCAGCATTATCAGCCGCCGGACCCGGCTGCCGCTTACCCGAGCGGCGAGATCGTCATCGGCGTGGACGGCAGTTACCCGCCCTTCGCTTACGATGATAGCGGCGAATTGCGCGGCCTGGATATCGACTTGGGCAAGGCGCTTGGGCGAGAAATCGGATTGCCGGCGCGCTTCGTGAGCATCAGCTTCAACGGGCTGTATGATTCGCTGATCAGCGGCAAGGTCCACATGCTGATTTCGGCATTGCGCGTGGAGCCGGCGCGGCGAGACGATATTCGCTACTCGCAGCCCTATTTCGACAACGGCTTGGTGCTGGTCAGCGAGTCGGGCGCGGCGCTTGAGCGTGGCGCGCTGGGCGGAAAGCGCATCGCCTATGAGTACGCCAGCAGCGCCGACAGCCAGATTCGGGCTTGGGAGAGCGAGGGTGTCCGCATCCAGAAGTTGCCCTACGAGCTGCCCGCGCACGCTTTGGACGCGCTGCGCTATGGGCAGGCCGACGGCGCGCTGACGGACGCCACGACATTTCGTCTGTATGCGAATTCGCCGGGAGAATGGCGACCGGACGCCGAGTTCGTCACACACGATCCCTACGCCATCGCAGTGCGGAAAGACCGAGTTGACGCCTGGAAACTGGTAGAGCGCGCCTTATCCGCTTTGAAAGACAGCGGAGAACTCGCTAGAATCATCGAGGCATGGCTGTGAGGGTGCCGGGGCGAGCGCCTGAGGGGCGGATTCACCACAGAGGCAGAGCAGTCAGTGCAAGTAAGTCATGCAAATTCTTACCAGAGCAACAATCTGTAGAGGCGACATACCATGTCGCCCGACCGCGAGTTGCAGTGGCAGCGGGCGACCAGATTGGTCGCCCCTACAAGGCTAGATTTTTCGCATGACTAACTTGGAATTTCTGAGGATTGCATGCGTGAAGTGTGCGTAGTTCACCAATAGCGAAGCCGAAAACGAGGGAGATAGCCATGACAGACAAAGTACGCTGGGGAATCTTGAGCACGGCTAATATCGGCCGGCGTGTGATACCGGCAATCCACGCCTCGCATAATGGCGTCGTGGCGGCGGTATGCAGCCGGTCGCTTGAGCGCGCGCAAGCCTTCGCTGACGAGCAAGATATTCCGCGCGCATTGGGCAGTTATGAAGCGCTCATCGCGGATACCAAGATTGACGCCATCTACAATCCGCTGCCCAACAGCATGCACGCAGAATGGAGCATCAAGTGCGCAGAGGCGGGCGTGCCGACCTTGTGCGAAAAACCATTCGCCAGCGACGCGGCCGAGGCGCAGAGCATCGTGGACGCCTTTGAAAAGCATGATGTGCTACTGGCGGAAGCCTTTATGTATCGCTTTCATCCGCAGCACGCCAAAGTGAAGGAGATTGTCAACGCGGGCGGCATCGGCGAGTTGCAAATCATCAACAGCAGTTTCAGCTTTGCGATTAGCGACGAAGCCAATATCCGCTTGAGCAAAGCCTTGGCCGGCGGCGCGCTGATGGATGTCGGCTGCTACTGTGTCAACTTGATGCGCTTCATGACCGGCGAAGAACCAGCGCGTGTGACAGCCAGCGGGCGCATCGGCAAGACGACCGGCGTGGACGAGGCCCTGGCGGCTACCTTCGAGTTTCCCTCAGGAGTGATCGGCCATTTTGATTGCGGCTTGCGGGCGCAGCGTCAGCATTTCTACACCTTAAAGGGCAGCGAGGGCATGATTGTTGTGCCGACCAGCTTCGTGCCGGGCAATGCCGACGATACGCTGGTGCAGCATTGGATGGGCCACGATTATAACGAGCACGTAATCCCGGCGGCCGACCATTATCAGTTGATGGCGGAAGATTTTGCAGATGCGCTGATCAACCAGCGCGCGCCGCGCTTCGCCGCGCTTCGCCGCGATTGATGCGGTGCGGAATATGGCGGTAGTCGATGAGCTGCTAGCGCAAGTGCGTTAAGGCGCTGCCCCAGCCAGCACGAGCTCGCCGGTCTGAACGCGCCAGAGCGAAGCGTAGAGCCCGTCCAAGAGCAGCAGGTCCTGGTGGTGGCCGCTTTCCAGCAGCCGCCCCTCTTGCAGCACATAGATCATATCGGCGTTGCGCACGGTAGACAGCCGATGGGCGATGACAATGGTAGTGCGCCCAATGACGATACGCTCCAGCGAACGCTGGATGGCGGCTTCGGTTTCGTTATCGACCGATGAAGTCGCTTCGTCGAGCACGAGTATGGGCGGGTCGGTCAGCACGGCGCGCGCGATGGACAGGCGTTGGCGTTGGCCGCCGGAGAGTTTCTGTCCGCGCTCGCCAACTACGGTGTCGTAACCATGCGGCAGCTGCGAGATGAATTCGTGCGCTTCGGCTACCCGCGCCGCTTCGATGATGCGGTCTATCGTGGCGTCCGGGTCGCCATAGGCGATGTTTTCGCGGACGGTGCCGTGAAACAAAAAGACATCCTGGCTCACCAAGCCGATGGCGCGGCGAATGTCTGACTGCCGCAGTTCGCGCAAGTCCAAGCCGTCGAGCAACACGCGTCCTGCGCTGACATCGTAGAAACGCAGCAGCAATTTGATTACCGTGCTTTTACCGGCGCCGGTCGCCCCGACGATGGCGATGGTATCACCCGCGGGGACATCCAGCGAGAGCTTCCGAATTACTTCGCGGCCGTCGCTGTAGGCGAACTCCACTTCTTCCAGCCGCATCTGCCCGCGGACATCCTCTGTGGGCAGATGAATGCGGCCATCAATGATGGATGACCTGATGCCTAACAAGTCGAGTATGCGAATGGTGGAAGCCATGGCGCGCTGGTAGAGGTCAAAGGTTTCGCCCAGTCGTGTCAGTGGCCAGAGCAGACGCTGCGTCATAAATATCAGGACGCTGTAGGCGCCAATCTCGAGCAGGCCATCGAGAGCCAATTTGCCGCCGGCGATAGTGATGGCGATGAAGCCGGTGACGATCACCATGCGAATCAGGGGCGTAAAGGCCGAGCCCCAGCGAATGGCGCGGCGATTGCGCTCCAGGTATTCCTTGCTCTCGAAGCGCAGACGCTCGGCTTCAAATTCTTCGGCGGTGAAGCTCTTGATGGTGGCGATGCCGCTCAAGCTATTGGAGAGATGATGGTTGATGACGCTGACCTGCTCGCGCACGGAGATGTAGAGCGGCGCCAGCAGCTTTTGAAATTTCAGCGAACCCCAGATGATGAATGGCATCGGCACGGCGGCCATCCAGGCGACGCTGGGCGCGATGAAAACAAATATCCCGCCAATCGTGATCATCGTGGTCAAGATCTGAATCACATCGTTGGCGCCGATATCCAGAAAGCGCTCTAGCTGGTTGATGTCGTCATTCAGCACGGACATCAAGCCGCCCGTACTCTGATCTTCAAAGTAGCCAAGCTCAAGGCGTTGCACGTGATCGTAGGCTTCGACGCGCAAATCATGCTGCATGGATTGGGCTAAATTACGCCAGTAGACCCGCTGCAAGTAGCCGAAGACGGATTCCAGCAGCCAGACGATAAACGTAACGACGCCGAGTATAATCAGCTGCGTGGACAGATCCGCCACGCCCCAGCGGCCCAACAAGGAATTCTGCCGCTCGACGACGATATCCACCGCCATGCCAATAAGGACCGGCGGCATAATGTCAAATAATTTGCCCAGCACGGAAAAGCTGGTCGCCCAAGCCACCCGGCGCTTGTAGACCGAAGCATAATTGAGCAAGCGGACAAAAGGATGGCGTTTCTTTATTTTTGATTTCATGCGCAGGGGGCTGGATTTTCTGTCATTTAAGCGTTGGATTATAGAGGAATGCTGGGTAGCGCGCTATATGACATCGACTAAAATCAACTACAGAGGGCACAGAGAAAAACAAACGATATATGTTCACGCCATATTTTAGCAGTGATTTATGGTGACAAATCACAGGTCGCTAGTGACTGTTGCCTATTCCAGGCCGCAGATTTAGTAGAATAGTCGTCGAAACTCCTAAAACTCTGTGTCCTCTGCGCTCTCGGTGTTGAAACTATTTTGATGCGATTGCCCTGGGGCGAGAACGGCGAGACATTGCCAGCAGTGATCAACGGATGAGCCCGCCCCCGTCGGCGCCAGCAGCGAGAGCGGCCACGGCGTCGCGATCAACCAGAGGCAGGTCGCCGGGGATGGTGTATTTCAGCGCCGACATGGCCACGCCCCACTTTAGCGCTTCGGCGACATCATCTTGCCGCAGCCAGGCATAGAGGAATCCAGCCGCGAAAGCGTCGCCGCCGCCGATTCGCCCGACCTCGCCAGCGAGTATGGCCGGCTGGCGAATCGTCTCGCCGGCAGGCGTTCGCGCCAGCGCGCCGTCTACCCCCATGGTCATAACGATCAGCACATTGCTGTAGCGGGCGGCGAGCGTATTCAGGGCGTCATCGGCTTGGGCGGGGCCGTACATTACTTGATAATCACCCAGTGGGCAGAAGATGACGTCCGCCAGCGACATGGCTTGGTGGCAGCCGACAGCGGCCCCCGCGCCGCTCCAGAGTTTGCTGCGATAATTGCTATCAAAGCTTAGGCGCCAGCCGGCGGCTTTTGCCCGGCGCAGCGCTTCATGCACCGTGTCCCGCGCCGTCTCGCTGATAGCCAGCGTGATGCCGGTAACGTGGAGCAGCTGCGAAACGCCCGCCTGGAACAAGTCGTCCGGCAGGTCGCGCGGCTGCATGCGGCTGATGGCGGAATCACGCCGGTCGTAGATGATCTCGCTGGCGCGGGGGCTTTGCGCCTTCTCGTGAAAGTAGATGCCCAGCCGTTCGTCGTCAGCCCAGACCACCTGGCTGACATCGACGCCGTATTGGGCAATGCGGTTGCTGATGTAGCGGCCCAGCGGCGAGCGCGGCAGGCGGGACAGCCAGGCGACCTTCATGCCCAGCCGGGCTAAGCCAACGGCTAGGTTGGATTCGGCGCCGCCCACCCAAATATCGAAGGATTGCGTCTGCTCTATCCGTAGGAAGCCGGGCGGCGTCAAACGCATCATGGATTCACCAAATGTCAGTACATCGTAGCGATTCATGCTGAGAATCCTTTGTCCTTGCGACGGTCTGCGCCAGCATACTGCGCTGGGCTGGTTTTGGCTAGCATGCGCCAAATGATACCGCTATACTCGCCGCATGGCACATATCGGAATTGACGCCCGGCTCACTCATTATCGTGTTGGCGGCATCAGCCGGTATATCACCGCCCTCATCTGCGCCCTAGAACAGCTGCAGCCGCCCCATACCTTCACGCTCCTGCATAGTCGGAAATCGCCCAAGCGCTTATCCGCCTGTTTCCGCGCCGCCTCCGCCTGGACGCCGCCGCATCATCCCTGGGAGCGAACGGCGCTCTCGATAGAATTAGCGCGACACCGCTTCGACCTGCTGCACAGCCCCGACTTCATCGCTCCCATGCGCGGCGGCAAGCGTCATGTGATCACCGTGCATGATCTCAGTTTCATCCACTATCCTGAATACATCACCGCCGAAAGCCGCCACTACTACAACGGGCAGATCGCGGCCTCCCTGCGGCGCGCCGACCACGTACTGGCCGACAGCGAGGCGACCAAGCGCGACCTGATGGATATTCTCGCTGTGCCAGCGGACAAGATTACGGTGCACATGCTGGGTGTTGACGAGCGCTTTAAGCCGCTGGACAAAGCCTGTACCAAACCGGTGCTGCGGTCCTTGGGCTTGCCTGATAGTTATTTTCTATTTGTGGGCACCTTGGAACCGCGCAAGAACCTCGTCGGCTTGGCGCAGGCCTATCGCGAGCTCAAGCTGGACTATCCCGATGCGCCCAAGCTGGTCATCGTCGGCCGGCCTGGCTGGCATTATGAGCAATTGATGACCGACCTGGGGGCGGTGGGCGTCAACCAGGATATCATTATCAAAGAGGATGTCGCGGACGCTCAACTGCCGGCGCTTTACAACGAGGCGCTGGCTTTATTAACGCCGTCATTTTACGAGGGCTTTGGCCTGACTGCGCTGGAAGCCATGGCTTGCGGCACGACGCCGATCGTGAGCCGCGTCGCCTCACTGCCGGAGATCGTGGGCGATGTGGGAATGCTGATCGATCCGCAAGACATCGGCTCAATTGCTGAGGCGCTGGCTCGTGTACTGACGGACAGTCAATGGCGCCGGCGACAAGAACAGGCGGCGCTGCGGCGGGCGGCTGCTTTCCGCTGGAGCGAGACAGCCCGCATCGCGCTCGACTGTTATGATCGCGCGCTAAGCTAGGCGAGCGATGAAGATCCTGCTGCTCACGCCGGATTTGCCCTACCCCAGCGAGTCGGGCGCCGCCCTGCGCAATATGGGCATCATCCGCGGGCTGCGCGCGGCCGGGCATGAGCTTACGCTGCTCAGCTTTCGCGCCAGCCCGGAATCGCCGTCGTCGAGCCCGCTCACCGAGTTATGCCGCACTGTTCAAACGGTAGCGCTGCCCAAGAGAACGCGAAGTGACCGCCTGATTACGCTCTTGACCAGTTCCCAAGCGGATTTGGAATCCAGGCTGGCCAGCGCTGCTTACGAGCGCGCTTTGCGGCAAATCCTGCAATCGCAGGCATTCGACATTGTTCAATTTTCGGGTATTGAGCTGGGCGGCTACCTGGATGTGATTCTAGCGGAGAAGGGCGGCGCCAAAGTGGTGTACGACGCGCTTAACGCGGAAGCCGACTTGCAGCGCGTAATCGCCCGCGTGGATGCCGGGCAATTCAAACGCTTGCCGGCCGCGCTCTATTCGGCAACCCAGGCGCGGCGGCTAGCCCGCTTTGAAGAACGCGTCTGCACAGGCGTCGACGCCGTCATCGCCGTCAGCGGCGAAGACCGGGATTTGCTGGGGTGCTATGGGGGCGCGCCCATCACGGTGATGTCAAACGGCATCGCGGTGGCCGAATATCGTCCGCCAGCGAACCAGACGCGCTCATTGCGACATATCGTGTTCAGCGGCAAGATGGATTATCGCCCCAATGTTGACGCTGCGGAGTGGCTCTGCCAGCAGATTCTGCCACAAGTCTGGGAGCGCGAACCGACCGTAAGCCTTAGCATCGTCGGGCGGAACCCGCACCCGCGCCTTATCGTGTTGGCGCAGGACCCGCGCATCAAGCTGACCGGCTGGGTGGGATCAGTGCTGCCATTTCTGCACGAAGCCGCTCTCTTTGTCGTGCCATTGCGCATGGGCAGCGGGACGCGGCTGAAGATATTGCAGGCGATGGCGGCCGGCTGCGCGGTGCTTTCCACATCGATCGGCGCGGCCGGCCTGAACAGCGAGGTTCGCGGCGCGCTTGAAATCGCCGACGCTGCCGATGACTTCGCGCGGGCCATCGTTACCTTGCTTCAGGACGATTCGCGGCGCCAGACACTAGGAGCGCGGGCGCTGGAAGCAGTCGGCGAGTATTATGACTGGCAGGTGCTGATGCCAAATCTGCTGTGCGTGTATGAGAGCCTGACCGGTGAATAGAGCCGAGCTTGTCAAGCGCAACCAAAGGCTAGCGGCGGATCTGCGCAGCGCCGGCTTCAAGCAGCGGCTGCGAAATCACGCTCTTTCGGGCCTGGCGCGGATTCCGATCTCAGCGGCGCCAGCAAGCGGCGAAAGGCTGCTTATCGTGCGGCCCGATCACCTGGGCGATGTATTGCTGTCCACGCCGGCGATTCAAGCGCTAAAACGCAGCCGTCCCGACTTGAGCATCCATGTGCTTTGCGGCGAATGGGCGGGCGAAGCGCTGGTCAACTACGACGAGATTGACCTCGTGGTGACCCTGCCCTTTCCCGGTTTTCAGCGCGCCTCGACCTCCGCGCTTGCGCCTTGGCGGCTGGCCATCCAGACAGCGCGACGTCTGCGCAAAGTCGGCTACGCCAGCGCAATCATCATGCGCCCGGATCATTGGTGGGGCGCCATGGTCACTCATTTGGCCGGCATACCCCAGCGCGTCGGCTATGATTTGGCCAATGTCGCGCCCTTTCTGACGGTGGCCGTCAAATTCGAGTACGGGCACGCCGTCGAACAAAATCTGCGGCTGGTATCAGCTTGGACGGGAACAGTGGACGCGGCCGACATCAAACTGGCATACCCCTGGCGGGAAGTGGATTGCCACCTTATCGGCTGGCTAATTGAAAGCTTGAAGTTTGAAGGGAATGCGCCGATAGTCTGCATTCATCCGGGTTCGGGCGCGGCCAGCAAATTCTGGCGCGCGGAGAACTGGGTGCAGGTGGCAGACCAACTTGCAGCTGAATACGGCGCCAAGATCTTATTCACCGGCACAAGATCGGAAGCGGCGCTGGCGGAAAAGATTGCCGCCGACATGACTGCGGACGCTGTCTCCATAGCAGGCGATACCAACTTGGGCGAGCTGGCGGCGCTTTATGCGCGGTCGCGCGCGGTCTTGGGTCCGGACAGCGGCGCGCTGCACCTGGCTGCAGCTGTAGGCACGCCGACCGTGGCGCTGTTTGGGCCCGCCGATCCGCTGGAATTCGCGCCTTGGGGGGACCCGCGCCTGCACGAAGTTATAACATCGGATATCGGCTGTCGGCCCTGCCGCATACTGGACTGGCGGGAGGACAATATGGCAAATCACCCCTGCGTACGGGACATCACGGTGCGGCAGGTCTTTGAGGCGGCGCGGCGCATACTAAGTTACAAAGACGCCCCGGAATCAGCTTAGTCAAACGCGAAGTCAATTCAGGCAAGAATGCTCTCGTCATGCGGACGAACGCTCAGCGTGCTTTCGTTGCGATAAGTCACCATACCGGGGCCGGCGCCTCTTATCGCTTTGACGTATTTGACGCGCGTGTAATCAACTTGAACGCTGGAGTCCCCGCGGCGTTTACTGTACCAGGCGGCCAGGGCTGCGGCATCCGCGATCAGCTCGTCTTTGATGCGCCGTCCATCGTTGCGAATGATGACATGGGCGCCGGGAACTTGCCGCGCGTGCAGCCAGATATCTTGCGGATTGGCCCGTTTGAATGTGACCGCCTCGTTCTGGCGGCTGTTGCGCCCCACCCAGATGACATAGCCATCTCGGCTGACGACACGCAAGGGGCCCTGGCGCCCGCCGCCCATGCGCCGGACCTGCTTGCCCTGCCAATGCCCGCGAGCCTGCAAGCTTTGGATGACATCGTCGATTTCGGGCCAGTTGGCGGCGTTCTGCAAATCGCTTTCCAACTGTTCCAGAAAGCTCATTTCGAGGCGCGTTTCGTCGATTAGGCCGGGCAAGGCGTCGGCGGCGCTTTTGGCTTTTTCATAACGCCTGAAATAATTTTGCGCGTTTGCTAGCGGGCTGCGGTCGGGATTGAGGCTTATGACCAGCGCGGGCCCATCAAGGTCGTACTGCGCGCGCAACTCGGTCTGATGCGCTTGAATGGCATACTGATAAGCGAGAATCAATTCGCCGGATTGCCGGAGCAATTCCAGGTCGCTATCGTCTTTGAGATTGCGCTCTAGCGACGCTGCCTTCGCCGACAGTTTGGCTTTTGCTTCATCCAGCGCCGCATGCACCGGTTGTTTGGCGGCGCGATAGGCGTCCGGTCCACTAAGCGCGCCAACAAAACACGAGATCGCCCCGCTAATGGACGAGCAAGCCCCCCACTGTATATGGCGCAGCGGGAAGACGCTGACCTCAGCCGCGACGCTGTCAATGCTGCCGATGCCGGGCTGCCATTCCCGCTGCAGCAGCGGCATAACCAGCTCGCGAAACGACTCGTAGAGCGCGGCGCCATCCACATCCGCCACTTTGGCGCGCGCATCGCCGACGGCGCGAAAGGCGATCTCTTTGGCCAATAGCGGGCTCAAGCCGAGAATGGCGCCGGGCAGCAGCCGTCGGATTTGTAGAGTCGATTTGTCGGCGCTCTGCAGCAGGCGCTCCATATCAAGCGCGGACAAAGAAGCCGGGTCCAATTGGTCGCGCAGCGGCGGCGGCGGCGCGTATTTATGATTGGGCAGGCTCAGCCGATAGCGATTGTCGTCCGGCCCCACTCGGTTCAAGCAATCCAGGATTATGCCGTCGCGCAAAAGCAGGACATTGGCGCGCCTGGGCATGAGTTCCGCGATAATCCGCAGGCGGCCCTCGCGCCCTTCGATGTCGAAATGCAGCAGACGTTCCCAGGGCGGCTGCCCTACAGCGATGACGACGCCGCCCGCAATGTAGCGGCGGAAGAGCAGACCCAGCTGCGTCGGCTGCGCAGTGCCGCGGCGCAGTTTAACTTCGGACAAGCGCGCGCTAGGAAAGGAGGCGTCGGCGCTGAGGACCAGATAGTGGCGCCGGCCCGCGGCGAAGACCTCCAGGCCAATAGCCATCTCGTCGACATCGATGATATCCTGGACGCGGCCGCCGATGATCTTGTCGCTCAGTTCGTCAGCCAGGGCCGAGATTGCGAAGGTGTCAAGGCTCATGGGGATTTAAGCTGCTCGGCAGGTCTCACTGCAACGTACGCGCCGCGAGTCAGACTGGTCACGGGTCGATCACGCCTGCTTTGAAACCCAGCAGGTAGGCAATGATATGACCGACGTCTTGCTGCGACAGGCGCTCCTGATAATTGTTGGGCATGGAGTTGGAATAGCCCTCGACCAAATGAAGCGCCGGAAACAGGATAGCTTCGTAGAGGTATTGCTCGGCGGACAAGGGCGGTCGCCGCTCGGCAGCCACATCAGCCAAGCCAAAAAAGAGCGGCGATACGCTGCCATCCCCTTGCAGGTGACAAAGGTCGCATTCCAATTCATAGACAAGGTCGCCGCCGAGTTGAGTGTCTGCATTGGCGAGGGCGGCTGCGACTTCTTCAGCGTAGGACTGCGCGTTAATCTCGCTGCTGCCGGGCGCGGTATTGGAGAGAACCGTGACGATAATGGCGACAAAGACGATGAGCGCGAGCAGCGCGATTGCTGCGATGGCGCGAATACTTAGGGCTCGGGACGGCTTATCAGTCATGGAAGAGTCGCCTGGACGCGGCGTAAATGCTTGCTCAGGCGGCTTAGGGGCGCGCAGCCTGCCGAACCGCGGTCACCTGTCGATTCAGCAGCCAGAAGACGATCATCAGGGTCAAGCCGGCGCCCAGCACGTTGAAGATGATAAAGCCAGTGACCAGGATGAAGGCTACCGCTTGATCGGGTGTGGCGGTCAAGAAGTCGCCGCTGGGGTCAGTAGTCTGTTGAATAGCCAAATCCGACGAAAGCAAGTTGGACGTAATCGCGCCGCCAGCCAGCAACACGACCAAGATTACTACAATTGCCGTAAGCGCTTTCATCCGGAATCTCCTCCTGCCCCCACTATCGCCACAATTCTACAGTTCATTGCCAGGCGATGCAAGATCGCTCCGCTGTCGTCCAGTGCAATCGCATCAAAATATTTAACCACAGAGGGCACAGAGGGCACAGAGATTTAGGTCTTAATTCGACTATTCAAAGCAGTCGAAAGACTGGAATTCGGCAAGAAGCACCGAAAAGACTTAATATCTCTCAAAATCACTCCTAACTTATGACGTACGCTTACATTATTGCTTTTCTCTGTGCTCTCTGCGTCTCTGTGGTTAAATTTGAGATCGTATAAGGTTCCTAGATCTCAGATTCATTTTGATACGATTGCCCTGGCAGTCGCCCGGCCTAGCCGGCCGATTACGTGACCAACTGGTCGCGTTCTGGGCCGACGCTGACGCTGTTGATGGGCACATCGCAGAGGGCCGCGACACGCTCAATGTAGCGCTGGGCGGCAGGCGGCAGCTCGCCAAATTCGCGACAATCGCCGATGTTTTCCCGCCAGCCGGGCAGCGATTCGTATATCGGTTTGGCGCGCAGCAGCAACTCATTGGTGACCGGCGGATACTCATATTGCAGCCCGTCAATTTCGTAGGCGACAGCCAGCTTCAGCTCGTCCAGCCCGGAGAGGACATCAAGTTTGGTCAGCATCATTTCACTGAAGCCGTTGACACTTACGGCGTAGCGCAGCATGACGATATCCAGCCAGCCGCAGCGCCGCGGACGCCCGGTTGTGGTGCCGAACTCGTCCCAGAAGTTGGCGCCGCTGCCGCGCAGACGCTGGGCAATCTCGCCATCGAGCTCGGTAGGCATGGGCCCCTCGCCGACGCGTGTGCTGAAAGCCTTGGCCACGCCCAGCACCCTCTCGACGAAAAGCGGTCCGACGCCCAAGCCAGTGAGCGCGCCGCCGGCCGTCGGCGATGAGCTGGTGACGAAGGGGTAGCTGCCATGGTCGATATCGAGCAGCGTGCCTTGCGCGCCTTCACAGACAACATATTTCCCGGCCCGCAGCGCATGATGCAGATAAACGGATGTGTCCTTGATGTAAGGCCGCAAGACGGCGGCGGCATCGAGATAGCTCTGCGCGGCCGCGCGTGGATCAAGGGCGTCCCGACCTTGCTGCCGCAAGACTTCGTTAGTGGATTCAATGGCACTGACCAGCCGCTCGGTGAATTCCTCAACATCGAGCAGCATGTCACCGGTGCGGATGCCGGCGCGCCCGGTCTTGTCCAGGTAGGCGGGGCCAATGCCGCGCAAGGTGGTGCCGATTTTGGCATCGCCCAGCGCCGCTTCTTTGGCGGAGTCGAGGGCGATATGCGCCGGCGTGATAATGTGCGCCCGTGAACTAATCACCAGACGCTCCGGCCTGATGTCCACGCCAATATCCCGCAGGGACTCCATTTCCCGCACCAGATTCACCGGGTTGATGACCATGCCGTTGCCCATGATGGACACGACGCGGCTGTGCAGGATGCCAGAGGGCACCAGGTGCAATTTGTATACTTTGCCGTTGAGCGCCACCGTGTGGCCCGCATTGTCGCCGCCGGCGTAACGCGCCACGATATCGGCCGAGCCAGCCAGCCAATCCACCACGCGGCCCTTACCCTCATCGCCCCACTGGGCGCCGATCAAAATCGTTATTGGCATAGCTGCACTCGGTTGAATTATCTCGTTGACTAGATCTTCGAAAGCCTGCGGCCAACTTAATTCTCAGTGACCGACAGGCTGCTGAAAGCGGCATTCGCTCGCTTCGGGTCGCCGAGGCTGATGGCCACTTGCCGTTCGCCCCAGGTTTCGATCTGCCCTTGCGGACCCAACACCAACGCTGAGCCGCTCGTCAGACCAAGGAAAATCGCATCCGGCAACTCGTCGCGGGCCGCGCGCAAGGCATCGTCCCCGGCAATGGTGCTGGCTTCGGTCGCCACCAGCGCATTGTGCAAGAAATTCAGTCCCGATTCAATGCGATAGTCGGCGGCCAGGATAAATTCGCCGGCGATGGCAGCGGCCGCGCCTTCAAAGAATAGTAGAGCGCCGCGGTTGAGCGCTTCTTTTAGAGCGTGGATGGCTGTGCGCCGCAGCAGCCGCAACAGCCGGTCGCCCTGCCCGGCCGCATCAAGCACGATCATGGCCGCTCCGCTCAGGCGCTCGTAGACTTCGTTGTTGTCCTGCTCCTCCAGGTCGACAAAATAGCCGCTGGAGGCGCCCAATTCCGCCATATCGTCCATCAGCTCATCGCCCATATCGTCGGCCAGCGAGATATAAGCGATCGCCCCGCCAGCGTTGTGACGGCTCAGCGCCTGGGCGCGGATCTCGCTCAATGGGTCGGCGCGACCCGCGAGCACGATCCAGCCGTTTGACGGCAGCCACTTGAGCGGCGCCGAGCCAGACATTTAGGAATTGACTCCCAGGTAATCGGCGATGAGACCTGACATCATGCCTACGCTAAGGGGCAGCACCTCTTCGTCGATGTCAAATTGCGGATGGTGATGGGGATAATCCAGCCCGCGCTCGTGATTGGCGGAGCCGACCAACAGATAGGCGCTGGGATTGCGCTGCATCAGCAAGCCGACATCTTCGGATGCCATCCAGGGTTGCTGTACTACGCTAAGGGCGTCCGCGTAATTGGCGAAGACCTGGCGCGCGCGCTCAGCGACTTCGGCGTCGTTGATGACTGCGCCAATGCCCAAGCCAAAGTCGACATCGGCGCGGCAGCCCATGGCGCTGGCCACGCCATCGGCCACAGCCTGGATGCGCGTTTTGACCAGCTCGCGCGTTTCTTCGCGAAACAGCCGGAACGAGCCGGCCATCTTTACCGTCTGCGGGATGATATTGCGGGCGCTGCCAGCTTCAAGCGTGCCGACCGTAATCACAACCAAATCCAGCGGATCCACATTGCGGCTGACAATGGTCTGCAAGGCGAGAATCAACTGCGCGCTGCAAACGATGGGATCGGCCGTTTGATGCGGCATGGCGCCGTGCCCGCCTTTGCCGGTGACGGTGATCTCGAACACTCCCGCGCCGGACATGGTTGGGCCCGATACAACGCTGACCGTGCCGACTTCCAGGTCGTTCCACAGATGTATGCCCAAGGTATAATCGGGAGCAGGCGTTTCCAGGACGCCGTCAGCAATCATGGAGGTCGCGCCGCCGCCAACTTCTTCCGCCGGCTGGAAAACAAATTTGACGCGTCCGCCGAGGTTATCGCGGCGCTTCGACAGGACCTTGGCGATGCCGAGCGCGATAGCCGTGTGCCCGTCGTGGCCGCAGGCGTGCATTACCCCAGCCTCGCGCGATACGTATTCCGCGCTGTTCGCTTCCTGAATGGGCAAGGCATCCATGTCGGCGCGGTAGAGCACGGTCGGCCCGTCGGCGGCGCCTTCCAGAATGCCAACTACGCCGGTCTGGCCGACGCCGGTTTGCACTTCCATACCCAGCTGGTTCAGTTCATCGGCGACGATGCCCGCGGTGCGATGTTCCTGGAAAGCCAATTCAGGATGCCGGTGGAAATCCCGCCGCCGCTCGATCAATTCGTCGCGCAAGGCTTCCGCCTCCGCCAGGAAGTCAATTGTCATCTTGCCCTATCCCATCTTTATGACGCGAAACTTTTCAATACGCCGCGGATATTCCGGGGGTGAATTCGGATCTAGCGAGCGCTCGCGGATGCGCTCCGCCATCTTGTCCATATCCGATATTTGGCTTTTGTGCGCGCGCAGCGATTCAATCTGCCGTTCGACGGCATCGGTGACATCGACCGTCAGGGTCGGCTCGGCCGCTCCGGCGATATAAATGGTGTTTACCTTGTGCGGTTCCAAACCTTCGTCCCGCTCATGTTCGATGAAGTTCAAGCGGTCGCGCGCGGTCGGGAAAACGGCTTCCAGCGTGGCCGCGCCGATCGCGCGATGGTCGGGATGATTGATGCTGCGGGTTCCGCGCCAGTATAAAGTAGGGTCCAGGGTGACCACGACATCGGGTTTCTTCAGGCGAATCAGCCTGGTGATATCGCGCCGCAGCTCCATGGTCGGGAATAGCTCGCCATCTTTGTAGCGTAAGAAGACCACTTCTTTTACACCCAGGGCGGCGGCAGCCTGTCGCTCTTCATCTTCGCGGATTATCGCCAGCCGCTCGGAAGTCATTTCTGGGTCGGCGCTGCCTTTGTCGCCGCTGGTGGCGATAACAAATGTGATTTCCGCGCCATCTTGCGCCCACTTGGCAAAGGTGCCGCCGGCGAAGAATTCCGGGTCATCCGGATGCGCGAAGACACCGAGCACGCGGCCGATTCCTCCGTATGGCTGTTCCAACTTCTTTGTCATGACTTGGCTTCTTCAGAACCAGAATCAGGCTTGCGATTGGAACGCCGGCCGCCGCGCCGTCGGCCGCGCCTGCTTCGGCTAGAGCGCGCTTGGCCATCTTTTGCTTTGCCGCGCGGCTTGCGGGACCCGCCACGGCGGGAGCTATCCTTTTTCGGCGCAGCGGCCGATTCCGTCGCCTCGGCCGACTCCGTGGTCGGGGCGGGGGCAGGCTTCGCTATTACGCGATCGGCTTGACGTTGGCCGGGCGGCAATCCGCATTCACAGCTGCCGTCGCCGTGCTTTTCGCAGGGGGAATGCGCCTTTTCGGCCAACTTGCGGAATTCTTCCAGCGGGATAATATCTTCGCGCTCCACGACCTTGCGCCCGGCGTCGTCGACATCAACCAGAACAGCGTCTTTCAAAGGCAGCTGATCCAGCACGCGGCCTTCGCCATGGGGCGTGCCGATGCGTTTGTTGCGGCGGGGCAAATGCTTGCGCGCTTCCACATATTGCTCATATTCAAATACCAGGCAGCAGCGCAGCCGGCCGCACATGCCGGTGATTTCGGAAGGATTCAGCGAGATGCCCTGCGCCTTGGCCATCTTGATCGAGATTGGGCTGAAGTCGGTCAAAAAGGTGCTGCAGCAGCGGGTGATGCCACAAGCGCCGAAGCCGCCCAACAGCTTGGCCACATCGCGCGGGCCAATCTGCCGCATATCGACGCGCGCATCGAATCTGCGCTGAAGGCGCTTCTGCAAGACTGTCGTGTCGATTTTTTGCTCGGCGTTGAAGAGGAAGGTAATAGCGCTGCCATCGTAATTGTATTGCGCCGCTACAAACTTCACATCGGACAGGCGGCGCATGCTGTCGGCAGCTTCGCGGCAGATGTCAAGCGCTTCGTCTTGCTGGGCTTCCCAATGCTGCCGCAATACCATATCGCGCGGAGTGGCCGGCCGCAGGATACGCCGCAGGTCACGATGAGCGTCCGGCTCGGTGAAGCCCATGACCTGGCCCATCTGTCGGCCGCGGCGGGTATCCACGATGACATAATCGCCCTGCTTCAGTTCGGGGTAGCCGCCGTAATCAAAATGATAGAGCTTGCCAATCTTCTGAAACCGTACGCCCGCTACCAGCTCGCTTTTCTCAATCGCTGGAATTGCCATGATGAGTACGCCTTTGCCGGGATGCCGGCTCAGCCTGGCCTGGTCTATGTGTCGCAGATGCCAAGCCTATGCCGATGGTTGGCTCGTTTGAACGCCTATCACTCTACTCGAAAATGAGGGCGTCCGCAATACGAACCGTCTGAGATTTACAGGGCGCATTTGTGTGATTGGCGCTGATGTTGCTAGAATTACAAGTGGACCTTCGGGGAAATCCACCGGACTACTCGGCGCCCTTAAGGGCTTGGGAGGCGCGGCAACACGTTTATGTCTACGCTGGTCATGAAATATGGCGGTTCGTCCGTCGGCACGGCAGCCGCGCTCAAGCAAGTCTTGGGCACAGTCGCCAAAGAAACGAGCGAGTGGGATCAGATCCTGGTTGTCGTATCGGCTCTTGACGGCGTTACCGACATGCTCTTTGAAGCGGCTCAACTGGCGCGAATCGCCAACCAGCGCGGTTATCGCCGGATAGCGGCCAATCTGCGCAGCCGTCACCTGGCGGTTATCGATCAGCTGCCCTTGGAGCGCCCGGATCGCAATACCTTAAAAGCCGAAATCGACCGCCTGCTGTCGGACATGCTGGATCAGTGCCAGTCTATCGCGACAAATCTCAACGAAGAGCTTTCGCCGGCTTACAGCGACGCCGTGGTGGCGGCTGGCGAGCGTCTGTCGGCGCGCATCGTTGCGGCGCTGCTGCGACAGCATAAGATTCGTTGCGCGGCGGTTGACGGCGCCGACATCATGGTCACCGACGCTGCGTATGGCAACGCGCATCCGGATCTGGCGCTGACCAGACAGCGGGTTATGGCGACCCTGCTGCCCATGCTGCGCAGCGACATGATCCCGGTCGTGACGGGTTTCATCGGCAGGACGCCCGCCGGCGAAACAACCACCTTGGGACGGGGCGGCACGGACTACACGGCATCGGTGCTCAGCGCCTTAGTCGACGCCGACGAGCTGTGGATCTGGACCGGCGTCGATGGCATGATGTCGGCCGATCCGCACGAAGTTGCCAATGCAAAAGTCATCTCTCGCCTCAGTTATGACGAAGCCGCGGATCTGGCGTATTTTGGCGCGCGCCTGCTGCATTCGCGCATGATCGCCCCGCTGGCGGAGCGCAATTTGCCGATTCGCATCAAAAATATCAGCCTGCCACAGCAGACCGGTACATTAGTATCTACTGAGCCGAACAAGAACGAGCGGGCCCTAAAAGCGGTCACCTCCATCCACGGCTTGTCGCTGCGGCGCCCCGCGAGCGGGTCCCTGGCCGGCGTGACGCGTCTGGTTGGCAATACCCTGTTCAAAACGCTGGGCATGCGCACCGAAGTGATGATCGCGTCGCAATCGGCGAGCAGCAGCTTCATCTGTTTGGTGATCCCTACCAGCATCGGCATCGACGGCGTCGATCGCTTGCAACGCGGCTTGATCGCCAAAATGGCGGAATACCCGGAGAAGATGCCCTGGGAAATCGGCACGGTCGCCCTGGTCACAGCCATCGGCAGCGATCTGCACCGGGCCCCGGGGCTGCAAGCTCAACTGCTGGATTGCCTGGGGGAACTCGAAATTTTGGGGCTGGCGCTGGGCGCGTCCAATTGCAGCTTCACGGTAGCTGTTCCGGCGCATGAAGCTCGCTCAGCCCTGCGGCGCATCCACGGGCTGATCGTCAAAAGCGATTAAGGTAGCGCTGGACTTCCCAGTCCGTCACTTGCTGGTTGTATTCGTCGCACTCCTGGCGTTTGGCGGCGATATAGCGGTCGCTGACATACGGACCCAAAGCCGACAGTATCACATCATTTTCGCTGAGGGCGTCAAGCGCCTCTTGCAGCGAATGCGGCAATACTTCGATCTGGCGCCGCCGGCCCGGCATCGATTGCAGCAGCGTTTCTTCCATCGGGTCCGGCAACTCCATCTTGTGTACGATGCCATCGAGACCGGCCTGCAGCATGACGGCCATGGCCAGATAAGGATTGGCGGTCGGGTCGGGGCAGCGCAGCTCCAGCCGCGTGTGATATTCCTTGCCGGGCGCCGTGCTGGGCACGCGGATTAAGGCGCTGCGGTTCACATGCGCCCAGGTTACGTTGACCGGCGCTTCAAAACTGGTGCCGAGGCGTTTGTAGGAATTGACCAGGGGCGCCAGCACAGCGCACATTGCGCGGGCGTGCTCGAGCTGCCCAGCCAGGAAATACGAAGCCGTGCGCGACAAGCCGTATTCGCTGTCGCTGTCCGCGAATACGTTGGCGCCGGTCCTGAGGTCGTGCATGCTCTGATGCGTGTGCATGCCGGAGCCGGGCAGATCGGCATGAGGGCGCGGCATAAAGGTGCAGTAGTAGCCGAACTTGCGCGCGATGGTCTTGAGCGCAATGCGCGCCGTCAGAATGTTGTCCGCCGAGCGCAAAGCCTCATCATATTGGAAGTCGATTTCGTGCTGGCCATGCCCGGTCTCGGAATGGGTGGAATCGACCTTGATGCCCAAGGCGCCCAGAGCCCTAAGCATGCTGCGGCGCATGGAGCGGATGGGATCGTCCGGGATATCGAAGTAGCCGGCGATATCATTATGCGATGCGATCAACGGCAGCCCGGCCGAATCCAGCGGGAAGAGAAAATACTCCAACTCCATGCCGGTTTTGAAGCGCAAGTTCATGTCTCGCGCTTGATCCAGCGCCTTGACAAGCAGGCTGCGGGGATCGCCGATAAATGGTTCGCCGTTTTGTGTGTGAATGGAACAGATCAGCCGGGCGGTCTTTTCTTCGCCGCTGGTCCAGGGCAGGATGACGTAGCTAGATTCATCCGGCGCCAGCACCATGTCGCTCTCGGCCACGCGCGCGAAGCCCTCGATAGCGGAGCCGTCAAAGTGCGAGCCGTTTTCGAAGACATTTTCCAGTTCGGCCGCCGGGATCATCACACTCTTGACCAAGCCGGTGATGTCGGTAAACCACAGCGCCACGAATTGTACACGCTGCTCCTTGACGTTTTTGAGGATGTCCGCCGCTGATTGCATAATTCGCCTGTGAGGTCGTCTGTGTTGCTTGCAGTATAACGGGCGCTACGGCTCAACGAGAATCGGCGAGATAGCCAATGAACCGCCCTGAGTATTCATGGATTCTGACCAGTTAATCGCGCAGCAAGCCCCAATGGCGCAGCAGCGCGTCGGCGGCCAATAGGTAACTGTGCCAGCCAAAGCCAGCCACCTGCCCCAAGCAAACCCCCGCCAATAGCGACTTGTGACGGAATGCTTCGCGACCGTGAATATTGGATAAATGGACTTCAATCACCGGCAGCTCAATCGCGCTAATGGCGTCGCGCAAGGCGACCGAGGTATGTGTGAAGGCGCCGGGATTAAAGACCAGGCCATCGGCCCAGCCGCGCGCTTCGTGCAATAGGTCAATCAGCTCGCCTTCGTGGTTGGATTGCGCGATTCGCAGCTCGACATCGTACGAGGCGAGGTGTTGCTTCACCGCCGCATTGATGGCGTCCAGCGTCATGCTGCCATAGACTTCCGGCTGGCGCGCGCCCAGCAAGTTGAGATTCGGACCGTGTAAGAGCAGGATTCCCTTGGACATTGGCGCAAGCCCCTTGATTACAGAACCGCCATAATTTCTTCAGGAGACAACCCCTCCACCACCGCCGCTTCGCCCAAGCCCTTGAGGACCACCAGACGTGACACGCCGGATTGCCACTTCTTGTCGGTGGCCATGGCGTCGTACCAGCGGTAAGGATCCAGGGCGATGTCGGTGGGCAAACCGATCTGCCAGAGGGTCTTCTGGATTTGCCCGACCAGGTGATCATCAATGAAACCCAAATTCCGCGAAAGCAGCGCCGCCTTCATGGTACCGATGGCGACCGCCTCGCCATGCGGCACGGCGTAATTGGTGGCTTTCTCGATGGCGTGCCCAAAGGTATGCCCCAGGTTGAGATGGGCGCGGATGCCGTTTTCATAAGGGTCGGCTTCCACGATGTCGATTTTGACTTGCACGGCATGCCGAACCAGGTAAGCCGCTTCTTCCGGCTGCCACAAGCTGGGCTCGAGCAGCGCGGGCTGCGCGATCAGACCGTGTTTGATGACCTCAGCCATGCCGCAGCGCCATTGCAATTCCGGCAGCGTCGCCAGCACATCGGTATCGATGATGACGCGCCTGGGCTGCTTAAAAGCGCCGATGAGATTTTTGCCTTGCGGCAGGTCCACGCCGACTTTGCCGCCAACGCTGGAATCGACCATAGACAGCAAGGTGGTGGGGATTTGCACCAGTGGAATCCCGCGCATATATGTTGCCGCGGCGAAACCGGCCATATCGCCGACGACGCCGCCGCCCATAGCCAGCAAGGTCGTACGTCTGTCCGCGCCCAGCGCTAACATGTCGTCGTAGATTGCGCGAACGGTGTCCAGGTTTTTGTGCGGCTCGCCATCGCGGACGATAATCAAGTTGGCATTGGGCAGGCTCGATGCCAGGCTTTCGCCATGTAACGGCGCTACCGTCTCGTTGGTGACGACGACGACATGCCCGGCTAACCCAGCGGCTTCCGGGTCGGCCGCGATGCGCCGCAGCAGGCCGCTGCCGATAAGTATCGGATAACCGCCGCCGTCGGGCGCGCGCGCGTATAGCGCTCCCTCGGCCAAAGCAATAATGTCCGCCGCGATGTCTTCCGGCGTTCTTCCGGTGGTCATAATTTGATGGCGAATACTGGCATAAGCGCCAAGCCGCGCGTCAAAATGCGCCTCCCATTCAGATGCCAGCGGGCGATGTTGGTTCTCGAATAGGCGCGCGCGGATCTCAGCTTTGCTGGCGTTCAGGCAGATGACGATGCCGTGTTGGCTCATCATCTGGCGATTGCCGGCCTCAACCAGGGCGCCGCCGCCGGTGGCAATGACCAAGCCGTGACGCAGCGCCAGCTCATGCGCCAACTGCCGTTCCATCTTGCGGAAAGCCGCCTCTCCTTGACGTCGGAAAATCTGCGCAATGCTGAAGCCGGCGCGGGTTTCGATCTCGACGTCCATATCGACGAAGGGACGATTCAGCTTGCGCGCGACGATTTCGCCAATGGTGCTTTTGCCCGTGCCCATGAAACCAGTGATGACTAAGTTCTGCGCCGTATTCATAGTTCGTATCCAAAGCGCCAGTCGACATTGTCCATCGGCAGGTCTTCCAGGCGATTGCTGCGCAGCGCCGCAAAGCGCGGTTTCATTTCCCCCAGGCTGTCGCCGCCCAGCTTTTCCATCAGCGCGTCCGCCAGCACAATGGCCATCATCGCTTCGCCAACCGGCACTGCGCGCGGCAAAGCGCAGAAGTCGCTGCGCTCGTAAACGGTGGGGTTGGCTGCGCCGGTGGCCAGGTCGACCGAGCCGGCGCCACGAAGCATAGTTGAGATCGGCTTCATGGCCACGCGCACAAGCACAGGCTCGCCAGTCGTGATGCCGCCTTCCAAGCCGCCAGCGCGATTGGTCAATCGCGACAGCAGGCCCGCCTCGTCGATCACGATTTCGTCGTGCACCTGCGAGCCGCGTTTGCCGGCATTCGCAAAGCCGCTGCCGATCTCGGCGCCTTTCATGGCCTGGATGCTGACCATAGCGCCAACCAGGCGAGCGTCCAGCTTGCGGTCGAAGTGCACATGCGAGCCCAAGCCGGGCGGTAGGCCGCGCGCGACCACTTCAAAAACGCCGCCCAGCGTATCTTTGTCGATTTTCACCTGACGTATCAGCGCGTGCATTTGCTCCGCGGCATCAGCATCGGGACAGCGGACATCGTTGTCTTCATTATTCGCGATGCGTTCGTCCAGCGGCATATCGGCCAGGTCGGCGATGACGTGGCCAATTTGCGAGACATAGCCGTCCACAGCGATGTCAAATTGGCGCAGGAACGTCTTGCAGATGGCGCCGATGGCGACGCGCATGGTGGTTTCGCGCGCGCTGGCCCGCTCCAGCGAGAGGCGCAACTCGCGATAGCCATATTTGACCGCGCCGGTTAAATCGGCATGGCCGGGCCGGGGCGTGGTGATAGGCCTAATATCGCGCTCTTTCCAGCTTTTGAAATCGCGATTCTGCACCTGCAGGGCGATGGGCGCGCCTGTGGTCATGCCGTTCATGACGCCGGATGTGATGATGATGCGATCTTTTTCTATCTGCATGCGGCCGCCGGAGCCGTAACCTTTCTGGCGGCGGCGCAGGTCGATGTTGATGTCTTCGCCGGTTAAGGGCAGCCCGGCGGGCATGCCTTCCAGGATGGCGCTGAGGCCGGGTCCGTGGCTTTCGCCGGCGGTGAAGAATCGAATGGGCATGGGCGTTTAGTCCTCGGTGGCAGTTTCCAGCGTCTCTTGCAGGACGCGATACATCAGGTCAATCGGCGCTTCGACGCCGGTCCAGAGCTCAAAGGCGATGGCGCCTTGCCGCACCAACATGCCCAGCCCGCCAATCGCGCGACCGCCATGCGCCACGCATTGCTGCATCAAAGCGGTGTTGGCCGGGCGATAGACCATGTCGTAGACCGTCACGCCTTCGGGAAAGGGCACGCCATGTATCCAAGGCGACTGTTCGATGTGGGGGTGTAAGCCCACCGATGTGCAATTGACAATCAGCGACATGCCCCAGTCAGCCGCCTGGTCCAGCGTCATCACCGCCGCGCCCTTTACTCTCGCGGAAGCGCGCAGCTGCGCAACCAGTTTATCGGCGCGCGATTTGCTGCGATTCACGATGACCACACTCGCTCCCTCGCGCAGCAAGCCATAGACCGCGGCCCGCGCTGCCCCGCCGGCGCCCAGGACCAGCACACGCTGTCCGCGTATGGCGACCTGGTTGGCGCGCAGATCGTTGATGAGGCCGGCGGCGTCGGTGTTTGTGCCGACATTATTGCGGAAATCCACGGTATTTACCGCGCCAATCGCCCGCGCTTTTTCGTCGGGGCGGACGTATTCCATGATGGCTTCTTTATGCGGCACCGTCACGTTGATGCCGATGTAGCCGTGGTTCTTGGGCTCGCGCAGGCCCAGCCGCAAAATGTCAGGCGGGATGGACATGGCGTCATAGCTCCAGTCGCGCATGTCGAGCGCCGCAAAAGCCGCGTTGTGCATGATGGGGCTGAGGCTGTGCTCCACCGGGAAGCCAATCACCCCCACACGTTTGATAGCCATCTGGCGCCCTTCGGTTCTTGCCTTACTCGGGTAAAAGCATTGCGCCACAATTCATAAGCGTCTCGGCAAAGCCGGGAAAGCTGTCGCCAGCGCATGAGGCATCCGTGACGATGGCGCCTTCAGCCGCTAGCAGGCCGGCGATGGTCAAACTCATGGCGATGCGATGGTCGTCGTGGCCATCGACGCGCCCGCCGGTCAGGCTCTGCGGGCCCAGGATGCGGAAGCCGTCTTCGCGTTCTTCGATTACCGCGCCCAGCTTGCGCAGCTCGGCCGCCATGACAGCGATGCGGTCGGTCTCTTTGACGCGCAGCTCGCGGGCATCGCGGACGATGGTCTCGCCCTCGGCTTGCGTCGCCGCCACCATCAGAATCGGGAATTCGTCAATCATGCGCACAACCGTATCCCCGCCGATGTCGACGCCGCGGAGCGCGCTTGACCTCACCTGAATATCGCCGACCGGCTCCCCGGCTTGCGTTGAGCGATTGCTGATGTCAAAGTCCGCGCCCATTTCCTGGAGCGCGTCCAGCAAGCCGATGCGGGTGGGGTTCAGGTCGACGCCGGCGATGGTCAGCTGGCTGCCCGGCACGAGCAACCCGGCGACCAGCGGGAAAGCAGCCGAGGAGGGATCGCCCGGCACGGTGATGTCCAGTGGATCAAGCTGACCGTTCGGATGGAGAGTCAGGCAGTTGCCGGCTTCATCTTCTTGGTCAATCTTCACGCCCATTGCCCGCAGCATGCGCTCGGTGTGATCGCGCGCGGGACCCGGCTGGGTCACCGTCGTGGGCGAATCGGCAAAGAGGCCAGCCAGCAGCACAGCGCTCTTGACTTGCCCGCTGGCCACCGGCATGTCGTAGCGTGTGCCTTTCAGCGCGGCCGGGCGGATGGTCAAGGGACAGCAGCCAGCAGTCGCCTGGATGTCGGCGCCCATTTGCCGCAGCGGCTCGGTGATGCGCTTCATGGGGCGGCGGCGCAATTGTTCGCTGCCATCGAGCACGCTGGAAAAGGGCTGGCCCGCCATGATGCCGGCCAGCAGACGTATGCCGGTGCCGGCGTTTTTCAGATCCAAGGGCTCGGCTGACGGGCGCAGCGGCCCGCCTTCAATCGTCAGCGTCGACTCATCGTGGACTTCGATCTGCGCGCCCAAGCCCCGCATGGCGCCCAGGGTGGCTTCGGTATCGCCAGCCGCCAACCAGTTGCGAATCCTGGATGTGCCCTGCGCGATGGCAGCCAACATGACGGCGCGATGCGAAATCGACTTGTCGCCCGGCACGGTCAGAGTACCGTGAAGCTGTGAGCCGGGGCGAATCGTGAATTGCCCCCGCCTAGCGTCCGTTTTCATAATTTACCGCCCATTCCTTTCGAGCGCGCCGCAGGGGCTGCAAGGAATCGCTTAGCTTTTGATCGTCGCCAGCGATCAGCAGGGTCTCCAGCATAGCCAGCTGCATGCGAAATTGCGCCAGCAAAGTCGTCACCGCTTTGGTATTCGTGCTTAAAATATCGCCCATCATGGTCACATCGCTGGCGGCCAGCCGGCTGGTATCGCGGAAGCCGCCAGCGGCCAGCTTCCAGTAGTCCGAGTCGTTTTCCGCCTGCCGCGCCACAGTCGCCACCAGCGTGGCGCTCAGCAGGTACGGCAAGTGGCTGATGCCGGCCACGATTTGGTCATGGCGCTCGGCGTCCATTTCAATCGGCAGCGCGCCCAGGGTCTCGACGAAAGACTGGGCGTGCAGCCGGGCCGCGGGCGTCGTCCTGCGCGAGGGGCAAAGCACAAAGGGCCGATTGCCGTAGAGCGAGCCGTCCGACTCCTCAATGCCGCCGTTTTCCTTGCCCGTCATGGGATGCCCGCCCACCGCGTTGACGCCTATCGGCAGGCTGGCCATGGCCTCCACGATATCTTGCTTGGTGCTGCCCAAGTCAATGACCAGGGTGTTGGAGCGCAGGTAGGAGCCGATGCGCATTTTCAGCATGTCGACGATCACGCGCACCGGCGCCGCCAGCACCACGACATCGGCGCGGTTCACGGCCGCATGGAGATTGTCGGTGGCGCAGTCAACCATGCCACGCTTAAGGGCGTAGTCGCGCGTACGCTGGTCCTTGTCGACGCCGGTGATGAAATCGGCATGTTCGCGCATCGCCAGCGCCAAAGAGCCGCCCATCAGCCCCAAGCCGATGACAGCCAGATGACGCGCGCGGAACCCAGCTTTCATCAGTCGCCTCCCATCCCCTGCCCCTGCGCCAAATCAGGCCGCAGCGATACGGCTTCGCGCAGAAAGACATGCTGGATTTCATCGATAGACTTTTGCGTATTCCAATGAATCAGGACCCGAATGCACATGGGCAGCCCGTGTTTGACATCGGCTTCCTGGAAGCCCATCAAGGCGGTACGCGTCCAGCCCATGTCGCGAGCGGCTTTGGCCGGGAAGGTATCGTCAAGCTCGGGCGTGGCGCTGAACAGCACGCTGGCCACGTCTTCTTCAACGATGCCGTTGCGCTCAATCATGGCGCTCAGCAGCTCTTGCGTCGCTTCCAGGATAGCTTCGTTGGCGTTGGATTCCACGGTGGTGGCGCCGCGCACGCCGCGTATCATAGTCAATTTATACTCCTTTGAATTTAACAAAAAAGACGCCGAGTGTTTCACTCTGCGCCTCCATCTTCGTCTTGCGTAACTTGGAATACAGTTGCCAGCGTGAATCACCCAGACCGGTCTATGCAGTTTGGGGTGCAATAATAGCGCAATCTAGCCAACTGTAAAACGTTCATGTGTCGAACCTAGCTTCACAGTGCAGTCAGCCAACAAAATACCGCAAGAGTTGGCTGATGTCAACTGTTTGTCAAAACGGTAGTGTATCGAATTCGGTTGAAATTCATTTCACCACAAAGACACAAAGGCACAAAGCACACAAAGAATATGGCATATCTCGATTAAGTTTCTCGGTGCTCTCGCAGGGCAATCGCATCAATATCCATAAATGACGAATTTATTATCAAACTAACAAATTGTAGGGGCGAGCCTTGGCTCGCCCATGAAATCTGGCAGAAAATTACCTTTTCATTGAGTCCTTTATTGACATATTTTCGGATATATCTCGGAGTTCTTGGCACCTTAGTGTTGAGATAAGTTGATGCGATTGCCCTAGCATTTCTCGGTGTCCTCGATGGTATATATCTGTATCAACCGAAAAGGATACATTTCCGACAAAACGGGCAGGACAATCGCATCAGAATGAATCTGCGACACAATAAACATAATACAAACCTAAATTTAACCACAGAGATACAGAGGGCACAGAGAAAAGCCATTGGTCGGAGTTATCCTGACATTCTGTCGTAAATTTCTTGGGCAGGAAGATAGTTTATCAACAACTTGGCGGCTATCCTTCCCAATTCAGTCGGTGGATATAGGGTAAAGTCAAACCCAGCGAGCGAGCCAAGGCTCGCCCCTACAATTCCGCGTTAGTTTAGCAATTGCGGATTGCCGCGACCATCGACGCCGCCAGGTCGCGCGCGGCCTCGACGCTCTGCCCGCCGGCCCGCACCAGCGCCGAGCCGACGATGAAGCCGTCGGTCAAGCCGCTGACCTCGCGGGCGTGCTCGGGCGTACTGATGCCGAATCCCAGCACCAGCGGCTTGTCCGTGCTGGCGCGCAGCCGGGCGATGAAGTCCCTCAGATAAGCCGGCAGCTCCCGCCGGGCGCCGGTGATGCCGGTCAGCGAGACGACGTAGAGGAAGCCGCTGGCGTTCGTGGAAGCCAGCTTGATGCGCTCGTCATTGCTGGTGGGCGCCAGCATGAAAACCAGCGCCAGGCCTTCACGCGCGCAACTGCCAGCGAACATGGCGGCTTCTTCAGGCGGCAGGTCGGGCACGATCAAGCCGTCAGCGCCGGCCGCGCGGGCATCGCGCACAAAAGCCTCCGTGCCATAAGCCACCAGCGGGTTGGCGTAGCCCATCATCAGCATGGGCTGTGTAAGGCCCTGTTCGCGCAGGGCGCGCACTGCTTCCAGGCATTTTAGAACGGTCGTGCAGCCTTCCAGCGCGGCTTGCGTAGCTGCCTGAATAGTCGGCCCGTCGGCTATGGGATCGCTAAACGGGATGCCGATCTCGAAGCCGTCCACGCCCGCATCCGCCAGCGCCTTGATCGTGGCCAGCGATGCTGCATAAGTCGGGTAGCCGATGGGGAAATAGGGCAGAAAAGCGGCGCGGTGCTGCGCCTTGGCGCGCGCGAACATGGCGTCCAGCGCTGCGATGCCTTGGCTGTCTCTAGTCAAAATCATTCTCTCCTCGTGTGCGGGGTCATTGACCCAAAATGCCGATGACCGTGTCGAGATCTTTGTCGCCGCGCCCGGACAAATTGACCAGCAGCACACTGTCGCGCGGCATGGTCGGCGCGCGCTTGATGGCTTCGGCGATGGCGTGCGCGCTCTCTAAAGCCGGGATAATGCCTTCCAGCTTGCTCAATACCTGGAAGGCTTCCAGCGCTTCATCGTCAGTCGCCATGGTGTAATAGGCGCGTTCCAGCTGACGCAAGTGCGCGTGTTCGGGGCCCACCGAGGGATAATCCAGCCCAGCGGAAATGCTGTGCGTCTCCATGATTTGCCCGTCCTCATTTTGCATGACGAAAGAGCGCGTGCCGTGCAAGATGCCGGGCCGGCTGATGTCCAGGTCGGCGAAGCGAGCGGCGTGCGCTTGGCTCTCGATGCCGCGCCCGCCGGCTTCGACGCCGATTAACTCGGTGGCTGCGTCGTCGCGGAAAGCGTGGAACAGGCCGATGGCGTTACTGCCGCCGCCGACGCAGGCGATGCAGGCATCGGGCAGCTGGCCCGCTTGCGCTTGTATCTGCTCGCGCGCCTCCACCCCGATTATGCTTTGAAAATCCCGCACCATCATGGGATAGGGATGGGGACCCAGCGCCGAGCCCAGCAGATAGAATGTCGTCTCCACATTGGTGACCCAGTCGCGCATGGCTTCATTGATGGCGTCCTTGAGCGTGCGGCTGCCGCTTTCGACCGGGATGACTTCGGCGCCCAGCAGCTTCATGCGGAAGACGTTGGGCTGCTGCCGGCGAATATCGACGCTGCCCATGTAGACGTGGCATTCCAAGCCCAGCAGCGCCATGGCGGTCGCTGTGCCGACGCCGTGCTGGCCCGCGCCGGTTTCCGCGATGATGCGGCCTTTGCCCATGCGCTTGGCCAGCAGGCCCTGCCCCAGCGCGTTGTTGATTTTGTGCGCGCCAGTATGCGCCAGGTCTTCGCGCTTGAGATAAACTTGCGCGCCGCCGAGGGCCTCGCTTAGCCGCCGAGCGTGGGTGATGGGCGTGGGACGGCCAGTGTACGTCCGCTGCAGGTGGCTCAGTTCACTGTGAAATTGTGGGTCAGCGATGGCCTCGGCGTAGGCGGCTTCCAGCTCATCCAGGGCGGGCATGATCGTCTCCGGCACGAAGCGCCCGCCGAATTCGCCGAAATAACCGCGCTCGTCGGGCAAATCACTGATGTCGGTGCGAATATACATTTCAGCCATAAGAGGAAATCCTTGTGTCACTCAAATCCAGAGTTGCGTTTCGCCTGCGAAATAACGCCGCGCCAAAATCAGAATCTTGAGTATGTAATTATCCGGGCTGTGGATGAAATCCTCAGTCGTCAATTCAATGGCGCCGCTGCCCAAGCCAACCGCCTCCACCGTGACCGACGTGGCTTCTCCCGTGAAAAGGCGCAAGCCAGCTGCAATCGGCAGTTTGACCAAACCAAGAATTTCTTCATTTTGGAATCGGTAGGCTTCCAGCGCCAGGTCGCACTCGTAAAAGAACACATGGCAAAATTGGCAGTCAATGAAGTCGCCGATTTTCAGCGCGCCCAGGCGCATGCCGAGCGGGGTCAAGTCCTTGAAGGCAACCATCAATCCAAGCTCTTCTTCGATTTCGCGGACACCGTCGCAGACGCGCTCGCCCGCCGCGAGGTGGCCCGCCGCGCTGATGTCAATCTTGCCGGGGTAGTCGCGGTCCAGCGCGCGCTTTTGCAGCAAGACGTAGCCTGCGCCAGCGGGGCCGCGCCCGATCACCCAGCAATGGAAAACCTGATGCCAGTCGCCGTCGCGGTGCACAGCCTCACGCGGCTTCACGCCGATGTGAGTAAGCGCTTCGTCATAGATGTCAAAATGCTCGTTCACGCGTCGGCCGACCGCACTGCATCGATAAAGGCGCGCAGCTTGGCTTCGTCTTTGATGCCTGGCGTACCGGCTTCGACGCCGCTGGCCACGTCCACGCCCCAGGGCTTGATCCATCGTACGCGCTCGGCCACATTTTCGGGATTTAAGCCGCCAGCCAGCATCAGGCGCGGAGATGCTTCATTTACGGCTTGGGCGATGCTCACGCTAGTCGTCTCGCCGGTGCCGCCATAGAGCTTCGGAGAAAAGGCGTCTAGCAGCAACGAGGGCGCATCGTCGCCGGCGAGGAAAGTATCCGTCAGAGCAGCTGCTTCAGTTCGGGCGGCGTTTTCATCGGCGGGCCGGATCGCCTTGAAAGCCAGCCCCGGCAGCGCGCCAAGGAACTCCGCCGATTCGTCGCCATTGAGCTGCGCGTAATCCAAGCCGACTTCAGCGGCGATCCCACGTATTTCCTCTGCGCTAGCGTTCACGAACACGCCGATGATCGTGGGGCAGGCAGCGCCCAACTCCCGGCGCAATTGGCTCACAACTGCACTCGCCGCTGCGGGCTGTATGTAGCGCGGCGTCTTGGCATAGAAATTCAGCCCAATCATATCGGCGCCGGCGCGGGCGACCATCAGCGCATTCTCCGCCGTTCGGATTCCGCAGATCTTGATCTTAGTCATCGGAGCTGGCTCAACTCACGTGTGAGCGCGGCGGCGTCGCCCGCCTTCATCAGTGATTCGCCGACGAGGATCGCGCTAGCGCCGAGGCGTCCCATGGCATGCGCGTCGGCGGTACTATGAATGCCGCTCTCCGCTACCAGGACGACATCATCCTCAACCATCCCTGCCAAGCGGCCGGTGGTGGCCAGATCGACATGGAAGGTCTTCAAGTCTCGGTTGTTGATGCCTATCAAGTCGGCGCCGAGCAGCAGCGCGCGCTCCATCTCCCATTCCTGGTGCACTTCGACCAGAGCGGTCATACCGAGTTCGACGGTCAGCGCGTACAGGTCTGCCAACTGCGCGTCGGCGAGCGCGGCCACGATGAGCAAGATGGCATCCGCGCCAGCCGCTCGACCTTCGTAAATCTGGTAGGCATCAATGATGAAGTCTTTGCGCAACAGCGGCACAGCGACCGCCCGCCGAATCGCCCTCAAGTAGGCGAGGCTGCCCTGGAAGAAGTCTTCGTCCGTGAGCACCGATATCGCGGATGCGCCATTATGCGCGTAAGTGGCAGCGGTCAACACCGGCGCGAAATCCCGCGCGAGCAAGCCTTTGCTGGGCGAGGCGCGTTTAACTTCGGCGATCAGGCTGACGCATTCGCCTTGCAGCGCAGCGAGCATATCACGGGCGGCGAAAGGCGCATCAGCGGCGCGCGCGCGCATATCCGCTTCGTGCAGGGCAGCCCGGCGGACGGCGAGCTCCTCCACTTTGCGGTCGAGGATGCGGTCGAGGACCGTATCGGTGGCGACGAAGAATTGGCTCACGAGGCGAAACTCTGGCTCATCTCAATTAAGTTGTCCAACTTCTGCAGCGCCCGGCCGCTATTCAGGCTGTCACGGGCTACGAATATGCCGTCAGCGATAGAGTTCACGCGCCCGGCGGACATGATGGCGGCGCCGGCATTCAGCAGCACGATATCGCGCTTGGGTCCGGTATCGCTGCCATCCAGGACGGCGCGCAAGATGGCCGCGTTGGTAGGGGCGTCATCGCCTTTGAGATCGTTGATGCTAGCCATGTGGAAGCCGAGATCGGTGGGATCGATATCCAGATGCGTGATATCGCCGCCTTCTTGCAAATAACTGATGCGATTCGGGCCTGTCACGGTTAATTCGTCCAAGCCGCCGTAGCCGTTGACAACCATGGCGGATTTTGTGCCCAATTCCTTGAGCACTTGCGCCAGCAGGTCGGTCATCTCGGCAGCGAAGACGCCGATGAACATACGCTGGGCGCCGGCCGGATTGGTCAAGGGACCGAGGATGTTAAAGATGGTGCGTATGCGCAGCTCGCGCCGCGGACCGATGGCGTGGCGCATGGCCGGGTGCATCTTCACCGCGAACATGAAGCCGATGCCGATCTCGTCTATGCAGCGGCCGACCTGCTCCGGGCTGAGGTCGAGGTTCAAGCCCAGCTCCGCCAGTACATCGGCGCTGCCGCATTTGCTGGTGGCGGCGCGGTTGCCATGCTTCGCGACGGGAATGCCCGCGCCAGCCGCGACAAAGGCTGAAGTTGTGCTGATATTGAAGGTGCCGGATTTGTCGCCGCCGGTGCCAACCGGATCCAGCAGGTCTGCTTCGACATGGGTCGGCACTTTGGCGGCGGCTTTGCGCATGGCGATGGCGCTGCCCGTGATCTCTTCGATCGATTCGCCTTTCATGCGCAGAGCCATCAGGTAAGCGCCGATCTGCGCCTGAGTCGCGCCGCCGGTCATGATTTGCTCCATCACCGCTTCCGCCTGCCCCACGGTCAAGTGGCCGTAACGGCTCAACGCGTCAATCGCTTGTTGAATATCCATCAGAAATCCTTTATCCCTTATTTGCTACTTCTAATTCTAGCGGCTGGTAGTTCATAAAGTTGCCCAGCATCTTCATGCCATGATAAGTCAAAATGCTCTCCGGGTGAAATTGGACGCCGATGACCGGATGCTCTTTGTGCCGCAAGCCCATGATTTCGCCGCTGGCCGTGCGCGCCGTGACCATCAGGCAATCGGGCAGCGTCTCTTCCTGCACAATCAAGCTGTGATAACGGGTCGCTTCAAAGGGATTGGGGATGTCAGACAAAATCGTATCGCCGTCGTGGTAGATCATGCTGGTCTTGCCGTGCATCAATTCAGGCGCATGCACGACCACACCACCGTAGGCCTCGCCGATAGCTTGATGGCCCAGGCAAATGCCCAGCAGCGGGATCTGCGCGCCCAGCTGACGAATGACATCAAGCGACAGGCCCGCGTCAATCGGGAAGCCGGGCCCCGGCGAGATCACGATGCGTTCCGGCGCCAGATGTCGGATCTCGTCAACCGTGATTTTGTCATTGCGGTACACGGTCAATTCCGCGCCCAGCTCGCCCAATTCCTGCACCACGTTATAAGTGAAGCTATCGTAATTGTCGATCACTAGAATCATGTTTGCTCCTTGATTCGGGCGCCTACCTCAAGCCGCTTTCGGCGTATTTGACCGCTTCGAATACCGCCTTGGCTTTGTTAATCGTCTCGTGGTATTCGGCGGTGGGGTCGCTATCCGCCACGATGCCGCCGCCCGCCTGCACGCTGATTGTGCCGTTCTGCATCAGCAGCGTACGAATGGTAATGCACATATCCATGGAGCCATCGAAACTGAAATAACCCACCGCGCCGCCGTAAGGACCGCGCCGCGTCTCTTCCAGCTCTTCGATGATTTCCATGGCCCGCACCTTAGGCGCGCCGCTCAAGGTGCCGGCGGGAAAGGTGGCGCGCAGCAAATCGAAGGCATCCATGCCTTTACGCAGCAGGCCCTCAACCTGGCTGGTGATGTGCATGACGTGCGAGTAACGCTCGACATACATCATCTTCTTGACCCGCACCGTGCCATAATCGCAGACGCGCCCGAGGTCGTTGCGGCCCAAGTCCACCAACATGACATGTTCAGCGCGCTCTTTGGGGTCGTTGAGCAATTCTTCTTCCAGCGCCAGGTCTTCTTTTTCAGTGGCGCCGCGATGCCGGGTGCCGGCCAGGGGTCGGTTGTAAGCGATGCCGTCTTCCAGGCGCACCAGCATCTCGGGCGATGCGCCCACCAGTGTCAAGTCATCGCTGAATTCGAGCAGGAACATATATGGCGAAGGATTGGTGGCGCGCAGGGCGCGGTAAATCTGCAGCGCGCTGGCTTCGGTCCGCCGGCTGAAACGCTGCGCCAAAACAACTTGGAAGGCGTCGCCATCGCGGATGTAGGCTTTCGCCCGGCGCACGCGGTCTTCATGCACGGCCTGCTCGACATTGGAGCGCGGATCGCTGTTCAGGTTGCCGCCGGGCTGATCGTAAGCATGATGCGCCAGCGGCCGCGACAGGGCTGCGACCATTTCGTCAATGCTGGCGACTGCGAGGTCATAAGCCGCATCGGGATCGCCGCCGGTATTGTGCGCGTTGGCCAAGACCGTCAGTTGGTGCATGGCATGGTCGAAGATCACCAGAGTATCGGGCAGCATAAAGGCGACCGTCGGCACAGCCAGGTCGTCGCTGGCGGTGGCCGGAAGATCTTCAAAGTAGCGCACGATGTCATAAGACATATAGCCAACGGCGCCCCCTACTAGGCGCGGCAGTCCTTCCAGCGCGACCGGGTTCACCGTCTGAAAGTGCCGCTTGATGACATGCAGCGGGTCTTGCCCTTCGGGAATGGCGAATCGGGTGCGCTGCCCGTCTCGTTCAAAGGTCGCTATATTGTCCTTGACGGTGATCAGCCCTTTGGGCTTCACGCCGATGAAAGAGTAGCGGCCGACTTGTTCGCCGCCTTCGACGCTCTCCAGCAGAAAGGCCGGCTTCCCTGCTTCTTTCAACTTCATATAAACCGACACCGGTGTTTCCAGGTCGGCTATCAGCGTCCGATAGACCGGCACATGGTCGCCTTGCTCAAAGTGCTGATAGATTTCAGCGCGTGACGGCTTGATATCGGTTCGTTCCGCTTGCATCGTTCCTAGCATGCCTAGCCCCCTGGAAAATCAAAAGAACCCAAATCATCCGACCAAGGACGAGAAGGGTTCCCGCGGTGCCACCTTGATTACCCGCCGGGGCGGGTCGCTTTACGGATACAGACTTGGTGTCGATATCCCGCGCTGCTAACGGTGCGCTCTCCGTCGCAAGCTAATCGGCTGCCCTTTCACCTGCGCGACTCCCCAGCCCATTCGGCGCCTCTGCGTGTATCGCCTTCCCAGCTACCGGCGACTCTCTGAACCGCACGATGACGCCTACTACTCTGGTTCACAGTCTTTCATTGTATTCAATTGTCGCTATGCTAGCGTGAATGCGCTGCTCTGTCAAGCGCAACTTGGCTGGGTCCAAAGCAATCGCATCAATTTATTTTAACCACAGAGAACACAGAGGGCACAGAGATTTAGGTGATTTGACGACTATTCAAAGCAGTCGATGGACTGGCATACGGCAAGAAGCATCAAAAAGACTTCAAATATCTCTCAAAATCACACCTGACTTATGACGAAAGCTTCAATTATTGCTTTTCTCTGCGCTCTCTGTGAACTCTGTGTTTGATTGGAAATGTATCCTTTTCGGTTGATACAGATACTATACCATTGAGGACACCGAGAAATGCTAGGGCAATCGCATCAACTTATCTCAAAACTAAGGCGCCAAGAACTCCGAGATATATCCGAAAATATGTCAATAATGGACGCAATGAAAAGGTGATTTTCTGCCAGATTTCATGGGCGAGCCAAGGCTCGCCCCTACAATTTGTTAGTTTGATAATATATTCGTCATTTATGGATATTGATGCGATTGCCCTGCGAGAGCACCGAGAAACTTAATCGAGATATGCCATATTCTTTTTGTGCTTTGTGCCTTTGTGTCTTTGTGGTGAAATTTAATTTCAACCGATTTCGATACACTACCGTTTGATTTTCCGTCTGAAACAGCAGCCATACCGCCTTCAAGCTCGCCTGGAATTCTGGTATACTATTCTCGAATATGCGTTCTACCATCGCCACCAGTAGCAGGAGTTCAATTTGAGCCTCAGCAACCGAGAGATCGCCGATATTTTTGCGCGCTGCGCCGATATGATGCAGATTCGCGGCGACAACATTCATCGTGTGCTGTCCTATCGGCGGGCGGCCGAGACGATCCGCGCTGTGCCCCGCGATTTGCGCGTGATCTCAAGCGAAGGCTCTCTGACCGATCTCAGCTATATCGGCAAAACGATGGCCGCCAAAATCGATGAAATGCTGGAGACCGACCAACTAGACTTCTACGAGCGCCTCAAAGCCGAGGTGCCAGAGGGCTTGGTCGACATCATGCACATCAACGGCGTGGGCCCCAAGAAAGCCAAGCTGTTTTGGGAGCGGCTCGATATCACATCGGTGGACGCATTGCAGAGCGCCGCCGAAGCCGGCAAGCTGGCCGCCCTGCCCGGCCTGGGCGCCAAGAGCCAGCAGAAAATCCTTGACGGCATCGAGGCGCTTTCTCGTCAAACCGGTCGCGCCTCTATAGGCGATGCCTTGCCCGCGGCGCAGCGGATCCTGGAGCATTTGCTGGAATTGCCGGAAGCGCAGCAGGGCGCGTTGGCCGGCAGCATCCGCCGCGGACGCGAGACGATCGGCGATGTCGATATTTTGATCGCCGGCGATGAATCTTCTCCTATCATGCAGCGCTTCGTGACGATGGAGAATGTCGGCCGCGTGCTCGGGCATGGGCCAACCAAGAGCTCAGTCGAGTTGCTCTCCGGCTTGCAAGTTGACCTGCGCGTGCTGGAAAAAGCGCGCTGGGGCACGGCGCTCAATTATTTCACCGGCAGCCTGGCACACAATGTCAAGCTGCGGCAGATCGCCCTTGACCGTGGCTTCAGCCTCAACGAACACGCGCTGAGCCCGGTGGACGAAAACAAGAATATCGTCGAGTCCGCCGAGAAAATCTTCTGCGACAGCGAAGAGAAAGTCTATGCGACGCTGGGACTGCAATATGTGCCGCCGGAGCTGCGCGAAGACAGTGGCGAAATCGAGGCGGCGCGCGAGGGAAGCCTGCCCGAACTGATCAGCCGCGACGACATCATCGCCGACCTGCACATGCACAGCACCTGGAGCGACGGCAAGCATAGCATCCGCGAGATGGTCGAGGCCTGCATCAAGCGCGGCCTGCGCGTTATCGCCATCACCGACCACTCGCGCAGCCTGGGCATCGCCAACGGGCTGAGCATCGAAAGGCTGCTGGCGCAAGCGGAAGAAGTGCGCGAACTCAACGCGGAATTGGGCGGCGAAATCCAGGTCTTGGCCGGTACGGAAATGGATATCAAAGCCGACGGCAGCCTGGATTATCCCGATGAGATCCTGGCGCAGATGGATTTTGTCATCGCTTCACTGCATTCAGGCTTGCAGCAAAAGCGCCCGCAAGTGACCGAGCGCCTGCTCAAAGCCATACGCAATCCGCACGTCGATATGATTGGACATCCGTCAGCGCGGCAATACCCAAATCGAGAAGAAGTCGACGCCGATTGGGATGCTGTATTAGCCGCCGCCAAGGAGCACGATACTATCTTGGAAATCAACGCCAATCCGCTGCGCCTCGACCTCAAACCGGAGTTGGCGCGCCTGGCGAAAGAGTCGGGCGTGCTGCTGGCCATCAATACGGACGCCCATCAGATCGCGCATCTGGACCTGATGGACTACGGCCTTAGCATCGCCCGGCGCGCCTGGGTGGAGCCGCAGCATGTCGTCAATACCTGGACATTTGAGCGGTTTGAACAATGGCTAAGCGCTCGCCCCTAAGCCAGTCGGCAGACCGACATGACTGAAGATCCGCGGCATAACGCGCCAGACAGCGAGCCTAGCGCTCCCGCGGAAGACGCGAGGCAGCGCCCGCCGGCGCCAACCCGCGAGCAGCTGGCGGACCGCAGGCGATACAGACGAGCGATCAGACGCAGTCGGAATCCGCTATTTTTCCCGCTCAGTTGGCTTGCCGCGGCCCTGCTTTTTGTGATCATCGCCGTCGCTGGCGCTATCGCAGCGCTTGTTGGCCTGCGCCAAGACTCCGCAGCGGCGCCGCAGGAAGCGGTCATTGTGCTGGCGACGGCGCAAACGGACAGCGCGAGCAGCGATGCAATTTCTACGCCAATCGCGAGTACGACTGAGGGCGGCACGGAAATCATCCTGGCTGCTGAGACGCCGGCCAGCCTGGCTTTGACCGGACCGGCAGTCGCGACCGTCATCGTCACCAATACGCCGATTCCGCTGACGGTGGGCGTACAAGCCCGGGTATACAACGTGGGCGGCGATGAATTGAATGTGCGCAATATACCGAGTGTATACAATAGCGAAGTTTTATTCCGCGCCAGGGCGGGCACGCTGTTCAACGTCATTGGCGGCCCGCGGGAAGCCGATGGCTTCAGCTGGTGGCAGCTGCACGATCCGCAATTTGAAGTGATCGGCTGGGCGGTAGCCAATTATTTGCAGACAGTTTCTGATAACCCAGGATAAAACCAGTGACACCAGACATACCCAGCCGCATCGCCGAATTGAGCGATAAGCTGCACTACCATAATTACCGCTATCACGTGCTGAATGAGCCGCTCGTCAGCGACGGCGAATACGACCGCCTGTTGCGCGAATTGCAGCAGCTTGAAGCCGACCATCCGCAATATGCGCGGGCGGATTCTCCTACACAGCGCGTCGGCTCGGATCTAAGTGGCGACTTCCCCAAAGTCGCACATCCGGCGCCGATACTCAGCCTGGCCAACGCCTTTGACGAGGCGGACTTACGCCAGTGGCAGGAGCGCAACTTGCGGCTGTTGCCATCCGGCAGCGAACTGCGCTATGTCTTGCAGCCCAAGCTCGATGGCTTGGCGATCGTAATCAGCTATGAAAACGGCGAATTGACACGAGCGGCGACACGCGGCAACGGTGTGCTGGGGGATGATGTCACCGCCAACGTCAAGACGATACGAAGCGTGCCGCTGCGGATTCCAGTGGACCCGACTGCCGGCGCCGCTCCGCCAAAGCTGGTCGTCCGCGGCGAGATTCTGTTTCACAAAGACGCCTTCCTCGCCCTCAATCAAGAGCAGGAAGCGCAGAGCCAGCCCGCGTATATCAACGCGCGCAATACCGCCTCCGGCTCGCTGAAACAGAAGGACAGTCGCGAAACGGCCAAGCGCAGACTGACCGCCTATATCTACGACATTGTAGCCAGCGAAGGCGTCGAACTGGGGAGCGAGTGGGAGACCTTGCGATTTCTCGGCGCCATGGGTTTCAACGTGATTAAGGACGCCAGGCTTTGTGACAATCTAGTCGAGGCCGCGGCGCAATTGGCCGCCTGGCAGGAGCGGCGGGACGATCTACCTTTTGAGATTGACGGGTTAGTGCTCAAGGTGGACGACCTTTCAGCCGCGCGCGAGCTAGGCGTCGCCGGCAAAGATCCGCGCGGCGCCATCGCCTATAAGTTTCCGGCTGAAGAAGCTACCACTACCCTGCTGGGCGTCACAATCGGCGTTGGCCGCACGGGCAAGCTGACGCCGACCGCGCAACTTGAGCCGGTGTTCATCGGCGGCGTTACCGTCTCAAGCGCCAGCCTGCACAATTACGATCAAGTGGCCGCGCTGGATATTCGGCTGGGCGACCGCGTCGTCATCAAACGGTCGGGCGATGTCATTCCCTATGTTATCGGGCCGGTGTTGGGCGCGCGCGGCGGCGATGAGAAGCCAATTCTGCCGCCGGAGGGCTGCCCCTTCTGCGCTACTAAAGTAGTGCAGCCTGAAGGCGCAATCGACTGGTTCTGCCCCAATCCGGCCTGCCCGGAACGAGTTCTGCGCACCTTGGAATTCTTCGTATCCCGCGGCGCCATGGATATTGAAGGCATGGGCCCGCAGACTATTTCCGCTCTGATCGACAATGCCCTTATTCAGGACGAGGCCGATATCTTCACGCTGCAAGCCGATGCCCTGCTGGCGCTGGATGGCTTCGCCGAAAAGAAAGTGGAGAACTTGCTCGGTTCGATCGAAGCGGCAAAGGCGCGTCCCTTCGCTCAAGTGCTGACATCGCTGGGAATCGATGGCGTAGGCTCAACTGTGGCGGGCCTGCTGACCAACAACTTCGCGTCAATGGCCGGCTTGCTGGCGACAGCGGCGCAAACGCGAGACGCTGAGGCAGCTTTCATCCGGCAAACGCGCCCGCTGCTGGACAACGCGGCTTCCGACGACCCTGAGGTAGCGAAAGCGCTTTATCGCATGCAGCGCCCCATGACGGAATTGGCGCCCCGCTACCTGGACGCGCCAGAGCTCGCGCCGCGCCTAGAGCGTCTGCTGCGCCCTCTGAACCTGCCGACGGCATCGCTAGCGGTTATCGCGGAACTGCTACAGTCTCTCATCAACGCGTCGCGGCCCTTGCACGCGATTGAAGGGCTGGGCCCGATTCTGGCGCAGAACATAGTCGACTGGTTCACTGACGAGCACAACAAGACTGTGCTAGTGAAGATGCAGGCGGCCAGCGTCAATATGCAGGCTGAAGAGAAGGTGGCGGCCAGCACGGCGCTGGCGGGCCAGACATTTGTCCTGACGGGCACGATGAGCGTGCCGCGCGGTCAAATCAAGGCGCTGGTGGAGGCCAACGGCGGCAAAGTGACCGGCAGCGTCAGCAAGAAAACCGGCTATGTCGTGGCTGGCGTCTCGCCGGGCAGCAAGGTCGAGAAGGCCGAGAAAATCGGCGTGCCCATTCTAAGCGAAGACGAGCTGCGCGCTCTGCTCGGCGAATGAGAGCTGGAATACAAATGGGACGCAATCGTGGCTGAAGGCAAGGTGCAGGTCAAGCGCGGGCGTGAGAAGCCCATCCGCAATCAACATCCCTGGATTTATTCCGGCGCCATCAGCCAGACCGAAAACGCAGCCGACGGCGAATTGGTCACCGTGGTCGACTACAAGAATCGCTTCCTCGCGCGCGGCTATTGGAATTCGCAATCCCAGATCCAAGTACGCATTTTGTCTTGGCGGGACGAAGCCATTGACGCCGACTGGTGGCGGACTATGCTGTCCCGCGCCCTCAGCTTGCGCGCAACTCACCTGACCCATACAGAGAATGCCGCGTACCGTTTGCTCAATGCCGAGAACGACTTTGTGCCCGGTTTGATCATCGACCGCTACGCCGACTGGTACGTTTTGCAAGCCTTGACTCGATTCGTTGACCAGCGGAAATCGGTGATCGCAGCCGCGCTGGCTGATGTAACGGGCGCGCGGAACATCTACGAACGCAGCGATGTCGAGGCGCGCAAGCACGAGGGCTTGCAGCCGGCAAAAGGGCTGCTGCGGGGAGGACCGCTGCCCGATGTGGTAGAAATCGACGAGGGCGCGCGCTATCTGGTGGACATCAACAACGGACAGAAGACCGGCTTTTATCTCGATCAGCGGGACAATCGGCAATTGCTGCGCGACCTTATTCGGCGCCGCCGCGCGGAATCCCGCGAAGGTGTCAAGCTCCTGAATCTTTTCAGCTACAGCGGTGGATTCGCGCTGGCCGCCGGTCAATTTGGCGAGCTGCATTCGGTCAATGTGGATGCGTCGCGCCCGGCGCTCGAATTGGCGGAGCGCAATTTCCAGCTCAATGGCTACAACGATGCTCAGCACGGCGAGACGACCGAGTTCATCCAGGCCGATGCCTTCGATTATTTGCAGCACTGCGCGCGCGAGAACGAGATTTTCGACTTCGTTGTGTTGGACCCGCCCAAGCTGGCGCAGCACAAGTCTCAAGCGCAGCGCGCCGCCCGCGGTTACAAGCATCTGAATCTATCCGCCTTCAAGCTGGTCAAAGCCGGCGGCTACCTGATGACCTTTTCTTGTTCCGGCGCCATCAGCCGGGATTTGTTCCAGAAGATCGTCTTCGGCGCGCTGGCGGATTCCGGGCGACAGGCGCAAGTTATCCGCCGTCTTGCGGCCGCCGCGGACCATCCGGTTGCGCTGACATTTCCCGAGGGCGAGTACCTCAAGGGCTTGCTGCTGCGGGTATGCTAAGGTGAGGGCAATCGCATCAAAATGGTAGTGACTGAAATGGCGCAAATTCGAACGGAAAACCAAACACAGAGTTCACAGAGAGCGCAGAGAAAAGCAATAATGTCATAAGTCAGGAGTGATTTTGAGAGATAATTGAAGTCATTTTGATGCTTCTTGCCGTATTCTAGTCCAGCGACTGCTTTGAATAGTCGTCTAAACACCTAAATCTCTGTGCTGGCGGTCAGTGTCTACGCGACCCTCTGTGCCCTCTGTGCCCTCTGTGTTCTCTGTGTTCTCTGTGGTTAAAATTATTTTATGCGATTGCTCTGATGCTAAGGCGAGCCGCTTTGACTGCAGACACGTCGGCGCTAGCGTTTGCCGGTCCAGTCGGGATTGCCAAATTTGTCGCGGACGAATGCTTCGGTTTCGGCTTGCTCTTCTGCTGACAAAGCGCCGGGCACAATGCCCAAGCCCAGCGCATCGGCAAAGCCGGTCTCCAGGGCGGCAGCCGCCTCGTCCCATGAGGGCACGCGCCCCAGGGCTTGCGACAGCGTCAGGGCTCGCTGCCGCGTCCGCTGCTTCTGCGCTTCCCGCTTTGCCGCCGACTCGAAGTTGAGCACGTCGCAAATCCGCGCCACATCCCCGTGAAGCGGGATCGTGCCATGCTGCAGCATCACGCCTTTGCGGCGCAGTTGCGCGCTGCCGACCAGTTTGCGACCGTCGAAGAGAATCTCATAATGCGACGGTTGCACAAAACATACGGGTCCCGCAGGCTCGCTTAGCGTGTTTTCCTGGGCTGGATCGGCGGTCGCGCGCAGCCCGAGACAGTCCAGGGCGCGCAGCAAACCGGCGCTTATCCTACGATAACTTGCGACAATGTCGCCGCCGGCCAGCGGGTGATCAAGGGGCAGGCATAGGCTGTAGGTCAATTCATCGCCGTGTAAAATCGCCTTGCCGCCGGTGGGCCGCCGCACCAGATCCCAGCCGCGCCGGCGCAAAGTCGCCTTATCGGCATCGCGCGCGCGCTGCCCGTAGCCAAGCGAAAGGCAATATGGCTCCCATCCATAGAGCCGCAGGGTTGGGGGCTGGCGCCCCGAGCCAACCGCCATAGCAATGGCGCTGTCCACCGCCATGTTGCGGGCGCCGTCGCTGTACTTGGATTCTCGTATCCTGCGCGTTTGCCGCATTCTGTGACCTTGCCTATACTGTCTACTTAGCATCCATTCGTGTAGCTATGGAAACGACACTGAATGCCCCAGCAGACCCGAGAGAACTCCGGCGATTCCGCAGCGCCGAGCGCGACCAGCACACGGTTGCCTCCCTCGCCGCGCTTGTCGGACTCCAACGAAGCGCCCTTCTACAGCACGGCGCAATTCACGCGACGTCAGCAGTGGGCGCTGCCAAGAGAGACGCTTGCGAATGGACGCCAGCGACGCGCCATGCGCCGCCGCCGCCGCAATGAATGGGCTTGGGTCATCTTAGCAGGCGGCATGATTTCTGTCTTTGCTGTATTGATTGTGGCCATGTTCGTTTTGGCGCGCGTGCCCCAATCGGCGCAGATGGTGATGACCCCGGCCGATCTGACGCCCTTTCTGCCGACGCCAGTCGACGCCCGCAACGAATTCATCGCCGATGGCCGTCGGGTCGGGGTTGATGTCTTGAAGCTGGACGATGGCAGCTTGATAGAGATCGCGCCCTGGGACGGGCAAACACGTTACACGATAATCGTCGCCGGCCTCGACCGCCGCGAGGACCAATCCAACGAACCGGTGCGCACAGACAGCTTGATGCTGGTCAGTATCGACCCGGCTGCGAATAGCATCGGCTTGTTAAGTATCCCGCGCGACTTGTGGGTGGAGATCCCCGGGCAGGAAGAGCGCGACCGGATCAACCGCGCCTATTTCCTGGGCGAGGTGCGTGGCGCCGGTGGCGGGCCGCGCCTGCTGCAGCAGACGGTCAGTTGGAACCTGGGTATGCGCGTGCACAATTATGTCCTGGTCGATTTCAAAGTCCTGGTCGACCTGGTGGACTTGTTAGGCGGCATCGAAGTTACCATCGATTACACCATCAACGACGAGCGCTATCCCGACAAGAATTACGGCTTCGATCCCTTTTCCCTGGAGCCGGGCACGCATTTGCTCGACGGCGAAGATGCGCTGCGATTCGCGCGTACGCGGCATGGCAATAACGATGTCCTGCGCGCGGGCCGACAGCAGCAAGTCATCAGCGGCATCCGCGAACGCGTATTGAGCATCAATTTCCTGCAGCTTGTCGCTCAGATACCCGCCCTGCTCGCCAGCTTGAGCGAGAATTTGCAAACCGGCTTGGACATCCAGCAGATTGTGCAATTGGCTTTTTTCGCTAGAGAGGTCGAAGCCGACAAAATCAATATGCGCGTCATGAATTTTGAGTACCTGCAGGAATACACGACTGAGGAATATCAGCAGCAGGTCTTGATACCCATCGTGGAGCGGCTGCCTGTGCTGCTGCGAGAGACCTTTGGCAACGACTACGCGCCCTAAATGAAAGGCAGCGCCCGAAATTCGCGCGCCACCATTCAATGCTTACCCACCGTACCGTGTAGCCATAGTGTCTCGAACCTGCAGATTTACAGGCCGGGAATCGCTTGACAACCGCTGTTTTGGCTCAGGCCTATTACATGAGCTGCCAAAGATAGACTCCCCTATAGAGAATGTTGGCTCGGCACATATAGTTCTATCACGTATACAGCAGATGAGGCACTTTATAGCAGAATCTCCAGAGCCTGTCAAATCATGCAGATGGAGTTAAAAGGCAATCGCATCAAATTGATTATACGTCGTTCGCTGCGAAAAACTACAAAATGTAGGGGCGACATTGTATGTCTCCCGTGAATTACTACCTCAATTTACGGGCGATTGACCCGCAGCGTCTACGCGCGGCACAGGGTCGCGTAGACACTGACCGTCAATCGCCCCTACATTTTCCAGATCGAAGTGTCAGTCGCCAACAATAGACATTCATCTCTGTGCTCTCTGTGTTCTCTGTGGTTAAAATATTATGAAGCGATTGCCCTGGTTGAAGAAACGTATGCTCGCAAGCTTCATGCGCGCAAGCACTCAAAACGCATATAATAGGCATGTCTTAATTCTTTGGTTGGCGTATGAGGAGCATGGTCATGGACGAAAATCTTCTTAGAGATAGCTTTGCCGAGTTGATCGGCACGTTTGTATTGGTGTTTGTGGGGTCGGCGGCGGTGTTAGTGGCGCCAGTCTTCGGCGTCGTGGTTCCCGCGCTGGCCCACGGCCTGGTATTGTGCGGCTTGATCTATACTTACGGCCATATTTCAGGCATGCAAATCAATCCAGCGGTAAGCATTGGATTGACCATCAGCGGCAAACAGGACGCGACGCGCTCGGCGTATTATATCGTGGCCCAGTTCATCGGTGGCGTCATCGCGGCTTTGGCGCTGGTTGCGGTCTTCCCGCAGGACAACGCGGGCGTAGCGGCTTTTTTGGGCGATAATGCCTACAATTTTGGCCAAACCACCGGCTTCCTGACCGCGGACTCGGTTTGGACGGCAGCGGTGTATGAAGGCATCCTGACCTTCATCCTGGCGAGCGCGGTCATTCAGGCGGCGGGGTTCGGGCGCGCGGGCCAGTTTGCCGGCGTCGCCATCGGCTTCACCCTGGCCGCCAGCATCCTGGCTGGTGGGCCCGCCACCGGGGCTTCCCTCAATCCAGCGCGAACCTTGGGGCCGGCACTGGTCGCCGGTGACACATCCTACGTGATCCCGTATCTGGTTGGCATCTTCGGCGGCGGCATCATCGCCGGTTTGGTGCAGGGCAATCTTCTGAACTCGGACGAAGCGGCCGAGTAGATCGACGGGGCAACTGGCGACAGGATTATAACTGTCGCCGTTCATGCAGCGTCAGGGCGCCTCGTCCGGCTCGGGCAGATCCAGCTGAATATGCAATTCGCTCAGCTGCTCGCTTTCGGCCGTTGAGGGCGCGTTGGCCATGATGTCCGTGCCGCCTTGCGTCTTGGGGAAGGCGATTACCTCGCGGATATTGGGCGCCCCGGCCAGCAGCATCACCAGGCGGTCGATGCCCCATGCCATGCCGCCGTGGGGTGGCGCGCCATACTCAAAGGCTTCCAGCATGTGGCCGAATTCCTCCATGGCCTGCTCCATGCTCTGGCCGATCAGCGGGAAAATCTTCTCCTGTATCGCGCGGTCGTGGATGCGGATGCTGCCGCCACCGACTTCGTAGCCATTGCAGACCAGGTCGTACTGCGAACCGCGGGCCGCGCCGGGGTCGCTATCCAGCAGATGCAGGTCTTCCGGCAGCGGCATGGTGAACATATGCTGCGACGGGTCCCAACGGTCGTTCTCTTCGTCGCGGATGAATTCGGGAAAGTCGATCACCCAGCAAAAGGCCAGCAAGTCGTCGTGCAGGTCCATTTCGGCTTTGAAGTGATTGCGCAGCGCATCGGTAACAGCATAGACGATTTCGTCTTTGTCGGACATAAACAGCAGCAAGTCGCCGCCTTCCGCGCCCATCGCCTCGATCAGCTCCAGCTTGAGCTCGACATTGAAGAACTTGCCGATGGGGCCCCGCAGTTGGCCTTCGGGGTCGGCCGGGATGGTGATATAAGCCAAGCCCTTTGCGCCCGCGCGCCGCGCCATATTTTCAAGGTCCCGAGCCACTTTGCGCAGCTGCGTGCCACTGAGCGCGCCGGCGACGCCGGGCACACGCATGCATTTGACTTTCTTGCCTGCCTTGACGTTGTCAACGAAGACCGGGAAGGCGCTGCGCCCGGCGATGCAGCTGATGTCAATCGCCCGCAAGTCGAAGCGGATATCGGGCCGGTCCGTGCCGTATGACTCCAGCGCGTCCTGATAGCGAATGCGCTGGAAAGGCTCGCTGATGAGGCGCTTCCCCGGCGTGAGCTGCTTTACGATAGCTATCGCCAGCGCTTCCATGAGCCGCATGACATCTTCGCGCTCGACGAAACTCATCTCAAGGTCAAGCTGCGTGAACTCCGGCTGGCGGTCGCCGCGCAGGTCTTCATCGCGGAAGCAGCGCGCAATCTGAAAATAGCGCTCGAATCCGCCGACCATCAGCAGCTGCTTCAACTGCTGTGGCGACTGGGGCAGCGCGTAAAACATGCCCGGTTGCAAGCGGCTCGGCACCAAGAAATCACGCGCGCCTTCAGGCGTCGTCTTGAAGAGAATCGGCGTCTCGATTTCGACGAAGTCTTCAGCATCGAGGAAATCGCGGATGAATTTGACGGTCTTGTGCCGAAGCAACATATGCTCTTGCATCGGTTCGCGGCGCAAGTCAAGGTAGCGATGGCGCATGCGCAGCGCTTCGTCCAGCTGGCCCTCTTCCCGATTAATGTAGAAGGGCGGAGTGCGCGAGCGATTTAAGATGACGATTTCATCGGCGACAATGTCAATATCCCCGGTTGCCAGGTCAGGGTTTGCCGTGCCTTCCGGACGAATCCGCACCTTGCCGCGCACTTGCAGCACAAACTCGTTGCGGGCGCTGTCAGCGATAGCATGCGCGGTTGGCGCCGCTTCCAGATCAACCACTACCTGTGTGATGCCCCAGCGGTCGCGCAAGTCGATGAAAATCAAGCCGCCTTGATCGCGCCGGCGGTTCACCCAGCCCGCCAGCGTTACCGGGATGCCGGCGTCTTTTTCACGAAGCTCGCCACAGGTATGTGTCTTCATCATATTGCTGACGCTCCTATCAAACGTGGTGTTGATTGCGTTAATTCGGGCTGGTTCAGCCGCATAGCTTATCACGAGCGGGGGGGCAAATGTATGGTCATTCGGGAGCGGGCAGAGCAATCGCATCAATTTATTCTAACCACAGAGACCACAGAGGGCACAGAGATTAGGGGTTCGGACGACTGAAGCAATTGGTGGATTGGTATATCGCAAGTATCACCGAAACGACATCGGAAATCTCTCGTGGATTATGAATTGGGCTTTCATTATTGGTTTTCTCTGTGCTCTCTGTGGTCTCTGTGGTTGATTTTCCCGTCGAATCTGCGCTATTTCACTGACTATCGCTTTGATGCAATTGCCCTGGGGAACTACGCCGGTGCACTTTACAGCGCCGCTGAATCTGACTACACTTCCCGTTATGAGCGAACCTGAAGCGGGCCTCACCAAGCGCCAGCTCGGCATGGTGCTGGCGCTACTGGGATCGGTTGGATTCCTGGCGATCCTGTCTATTGACCTGCTGGATGTCGGGCGGCAAGGCGGCATCGGACCTGCGCAATCGTTGGCGCTGCTGCTGATGGCGGCTTTGACGCTGATCGGCTTGTCGCTGCTTCCGCTGGGCGACGCGCCGGCATGACGCCATTAACAAGCCGGATTTACAGCGCGCTGCAATTGGCCGCCATTATCGCGCTGTCATTCTCGCTGCTGGTATATATCTTGTACGCCATCAACCTGCTGGGCTTCCCTTACGATTATGACCAGGGCGAGGGCTTTGAAGTTCACGACACCCTGCTGTTCAGCCGCCTGCAACTGCCCTACCGCGATACCGAAACATACCCCTTCTACGCCAGTAATTATCCGCCGCTGTTTCATGTTTTGTTAGCGCCCTTCGCCCGCCTATTCGGCCCGGCCTATTGGTACGGCCGGCTGCTGGGATTCCTGGCATCGTTAGTGGCCGCCGCCGCCATCGCCACGGCCGTCTACCGTGAAGGCGGCCGGAACCGGAAAATTGCGCTGCTGTCCGGCTTGGCTTTTATCAGCTCCAACTTTGTCTATCACATTGGCCCGCTTTTCCGGCAGCACATGATGATGGTAATGTTTGAAGTGCTGGCGATTGTGATTTTGAGTCAGGCATATCCCAAGCGAGACAGGCGCGGCCTAGTCCTTGCGTTGCTGCTGCTGATCTGCGCCGGCTATACCAAGCAGCTGGCGGCAATCAGCGCGCTCGCCGCTATCGCCTGGATGCTCCTGCGCGGGCCCGCGCGCGCAATGCGCTGGACCTTCGGCTTTGTCTTGGCCGGGGGCGCGATATTCGTCGCGCTAAACCTGGCTTCGGACGGTCAATGGTGGATCCAAGCCATCGTCGCCAACGTCAATCATTTCGACCGCGTACAAGCCCTCGGGCTGTTCAGCTTGTGGTTCAAGTTGCACGGCTTTCTGCTGGCGCCGGCTTGTTTGCTGCTGATTTACGAAACTTATTTTGACCGGCTGTCGATCTACAGTTTGTGGTTCGTGGCGACAGCGCTGCTGGGCGGCATCGCATCCGGCACCTGGGGCGCTGGCGATAGTTATTTCGTTACGTCTGTCGCCGCCATGTGCATCCTCAGCGGACTCTGCTTTGCGCGGATTCGCGGCGGTACGCTGCATCTGCCGCGCCACCTGCAATTCCTGCGCAAGTCATCACTCTGCGCCGCCGGCATTGCGCTGATTCCGCTGCTCTATCTGGGTTACGCGCGCGCCACGATAAAGCTGCCGACGGATGGCGGCTTTGCCGGGCTTGCCAGTGTGCTTGGCGTGGAGGGCAACGTACGGGAAAACTTCTACGATTCGGCCACCTTTCTGGTGGGCGGCTACGCCCAAATCGGCTACTTCCTCTCTGACGCAGATCGAGCCGCGGGCGACCGCATTGTCGGGCTTATCAATGACACTGAAGGACCAGTTTTGAGCGAGGAAGCCGGCTTCACCATGGCGGCCGGGCGTGATGTGGTGACCAACCCGACTCAACTGCGCAACCTGGACTTGGCCGGGCTTTTTGCCGGGGAGCAGCTAGTCGCTATGATCGCAGGGCAAGAATTTGGCTTGGTCATTCTGCGGGCGCTATTTTATCCGCCGGCTGTCCTGGAGGCGATTGACCGCTACTATCTGCATCGGGAAACGATTCACATGAATGGATTCAACTACCTGATCCTGTACCCGCGGGATTAGGGCGAGAACTAAGGGAGCGCGCCGTGGCCACAGCCTACGCGACAGACAGCTGCTTCACCAAGCATGATTTCCCACGCCATCCGGAGCACGCCGGTCGCATCAAAGCGGTGTGGGAGCAACTGAGCCGGCAGCGCCTGCTGGACCAAGTCGAGCAGCTTGCGCCGGCGCCTGCAAGCGACGCTCAGATTCTCGCCGCGCACAGCCAGCCTCATCTTAATCGCCTGATGGCCGTTGCGCAGGGCGATGGCATCACGCGGCTTGACCACGATACTTACGCGCTGCCTGTTTCGCTAGAGGTGGCGCGGCTGGCAGCCGGCGCGGTCGTCGGCGCAGTCGATAGCGTCTTGGAGGGCGCCGCCGACAACGCGCTCGCGGTCGTCCGGCCGCCCGGGCATCACGCCACAGTTGAGCGACAGATGGGCTTCTGCTTGCTCAACAATATCGCCATCGCCGCCCGGCAGGCGCAAGCGCGGCATAATTGCGGCAAAGTCCTCATCATCGATTACGATGTCCACCACGGCAATGGGACGCAGGACATTTTCTACGCCGATCCCTCCGTCATGTTCATGTCCATCCACCAGAGCCCCTTCTACCCCGGCACTGGCGCGCTCGCAGAAACTGGCACTGGGGCTGGCGCGGGCTATACGCTGAATCTGCCAATGGCCGGCGGGCAGGGCGACGCCAGCTACGAGCGTGTCTTCGCCGAAGTTGTCTGGCCCGCAGCGGAACGATTCGCGCCGGATCTAATGCTGATTTCCGCCGGGTTCGACGCGCACTGGGTAGACCCGCTGGCCAACATGCAACTGAGCCTGACGGGCTACGATCATCTGGCGCGCGAGTGCCTGCAAATGGCGGAGCGGCTCTGCGGCGGGAAAATCGTCTTCGTGATGGAAGGCGGCTACGACTTGGGGGCGCTGGCGCATGGCTGGTGCAATGTTACGCGCGCGCTTTTGGGCAGCGACGAACTCAGCGACCCCTACGGGCAAGCGCCCGCGGCAGCGTCAAGCGGGGATATCAGCCGCGTGATCGCCGAAGCGCGGCGCAGCCACGGACTCTAGGTCATCATCAGGTCGCCTTCGAGACCTTGCTCCTGCATCAACGCGCTCCGCAAGTCAAAGATCTGGTCGCGCAGGGCGGCGGCCTTTTCAAATTCGAGCGCCTGAGCCGCCTTCTTCATCTCGCGTTCCAGTTCGTCAATCATGTGCTGCAATTCATCGGCGGGTAAAGCCTGCAAGCCCAGATCGACCGTGACTTCGGCAGCTGTGTCCTCACCGTCAATGGAGCGCAGTCGGTCGGTGATGTCCTGTATATCCTTAACGATTTGCTGCGGCTCGATGCCGTTGTCGCGATTATAGGCTTCCTGCTTGGCACGGCGGCGGTTGGTCTCGTCAAGCGCGCCTTTCATCGCCGGCGTGACTTTGTCGGCGTACATGATGACCTTGCCTTCGACATGCCGCGCGGCGCGACCGATGGTTTGAATCAGCGCGGGTTCGGAGCGCAGGAAACCGGCTTTGTCAGCATCCAGGATGGCCACCAGCGACACCTCCGGCAAGTCCAAGCCCTCGCGCAGCAGGTTGATGCCGACCACCACATCGTAGACGCCCATGCGTAAATCGCGCAAAATCTCCACGCGCTCCAGCGTATCGACCTCGGCGTGCAAATACTGCCCCTTGATGCCCAGCTCGTTGAGATAGCCCGCCAATTCTTCCGACATACGTTGTGTCAAGGTCGTGACCAATACCCGCTGCCGCTCGCGCACGCGCAGGGCGATTTCCTGGAGCAAGTCGTCAATCTGCCCTTCAATTGGGCGCACGTCCACTTGCGGATCGACGATGGCGGTCGGCCGAATAATCTGCTCGACCACTTGCTGGGTATGCTCCGCCTCATACGGTCCGGGCGTGGCGCTGGTATAAACCGCCTGCCCCACTCGCTCCCAGAATTCCTTGAATTGCAGCGGGCGATTGTCCAGCGCGCTGGGCAAACGAAAGCCGAAATCCACCAGGATCTGTTTGCGCGCCTTATCGCCGTTGTACATGCCACGTATCTGTGGGATGGTCATGTGGCTCTCGTCAATGATGAGCAGGTGGTCTTCGGGCAGGTAATCGATCAAGGTGTAGGGCGCGCTGCCCGGCGGACGCCGGTCGAAATGACGCGAGTAATTCTCGATACCGGTGGTGAAGCCGACCTCGCGCAGCATTTCAATGTCGTAGCGCGTGCGCTGTTCGATGCGCTGCGCTTCGATCAGTTTGTCCTCGCGCTTGAATTGGGCGACCTGCTGTTCCAATTCCGCTTCGATGTCGTGCAGCGCCTCGCGGATATGTTCGTCATCGGTGATGTATTCGCGCGCCGGGAAAATGGTAACCAGCTCGTGCACATGCGCCACCTCGCCGGTGAGCGGATGAAACTCGACGATCTTCTCGATTTCATCGCCCCAAAGTTGAATGCGGAAAGCCGTCTCGGAATAGCCGGGGACGATCTCGAGCGTGTCGCCACGAGCGCGAAATGTACCCCGCCGCAGCTCGAGGTCGTTGCGGCTGTACTGAATCCGCACCAGGTCGCGCAGTACGCGTTCACGCCGAACTTCTTCGCCGACCTTAAGCTCAACCGACATCTTCTGCCAATTGACTGGATCGCCGATGCCGTAAATGCAGGACACTGACGCCACGATCAGCACATCGCGGCGGGTGAAGAGCGAGGCCGTGGCCGACAGGCGCAGCCGTTCAATCTGCTCGTTGATGTCGGTCGACTTCTCGATATAAAGGTCATGCCGCGGGACGTAGGCTTCAGGCTGATAATAGTCGTAATAGCTGACGAAATATTCGATGGCGTTGTTGGGGAACAGCCGCCTGAATTCAGCGTAAAGCTGCGCCGCCAGGGTCTTGTTGTGCGCCATCACCAGCGTCGGCCGCTGCGTGGCTTGGACGATATTGGCCACGGTGAAGGTCTTGCCGGTGCCCGTCGCGCCCAGCAAGGTTTGATGCTGATGCCCCTGCTTCAAGCCAGCCAGCAAACCCTCAATGGCAGTGGGCTGATCGCCCGTGGGCGCAAATGGGGAGTCCAGTTCAAATTCGGGCATGGCTCTGCCTTCGCCTTGCGAACAGGTGTTCGTTGCCCTGCTGATTATAACGTTCCGGCTGCGACTCATGCAAGGACGGGTTCCGCGCGTTACAGTGAAAGTCTCGCGGAATCAAGCTCGCCATTGACAAGCCTGTGCGCGGCTGTTAAGCTGAGAATTCGCAACGTTCAGCGTTGCCTATGATGCGGGGTGGAGCAGTGGTAGCTCGTTGGGCTCATAACCCAAAGGTCGTTGGTTCGAATCCAGCCCCCGCTATTGAGCTGATGTAGCTCAGCTGGTTAGAGCGCGCGACTCATAATCGCGAGGTCGGAAGTTCAAGTCTTCCCATCAGCACTGCTAGGGAGACCCGCAACGGGTCTTTTTTTGGTTGGCATGGCATTAAGTTGAACGATTAACAAATGTGCTAAACTATAGTCAATATCCTGCGGTCGCCAGGTCATGTGGGGAGGGGACAACATGAAGCGGACCGATTTGCTTTTGAAGATCATCGCTGCTGCCAATGGGGAGCCGGTTACACCTGTGCAGCTGCAGAAGATAGCGTTTTTAGTGGGAATGCAGTTTCCCGACGAGCTTCCGCCGGACTATTACCAATTTCAACCGTACGATTACGGTCCCTTTTGTGTCACGATTTATCGAGATGCTGAACTGCTCGAACGGGAAGGTCTCATTACAATTAGACGACATGCGCGAGGCGGATGGAAGGAGTACATGGCATCCTATGCAGCAGCGGCTAGGGATTTTCACATAATCCCACATCATATTCGAGACTTCATTGATGTTAAAGTGAAATGGGCGAGAGAAGTTGGCTTTCAAGAAATTGTCAGGACGATTTACGTTGATTTTCCGCAGTTCAAGGTAAAAAGCGTATTCCAAGGATAATTTCACTATGACGCTGATAGTTGGTGTCAAGTGTAAGGAGGGAATCGTTGTCGGTGCAGATAGCATCACTACATTTGGATCGGCAATTGAACAGGAAGTTCAAAACAAGATAATACTAATTGAGCCTGATGGAATTTACGCGGGCGCGGGTTCTGTTGGATTGAATCAGCTAATTGCCCAACGCATTAGCGGCAACTGGGCATCGCTTGGTGGTGTCAAGAACTTGGCGGATTTGAGAGGGCTGATTTCAGAACTCATGTGGACAGAAGTCGGGTCTGCGCTAGAACGCGCGCGAGCCGCCGACGGCATACTTGGAACTGGTCTGGCCGAAGCTATCCGCTGCAATCTGATGATAGCGCTCCCGCACAAAGACACACCGACGCTGCTTGTGTTTGACGAGGGCGCCAACTCGATTGAAGTTACTTTTGAATCGCCATTCTTCTCAATAGGCAGCGGCGGTTTTCAGGCAGATCCATTCTTAGCCTTTGTGAAACGAATCTTCTGGGACGACGCTGCTCCTAAGACTATCGCGGCCGGTCTGTTTTGTGTCCTTTGGACCTTGGATCATGTGAGTAGAGTGAATGCCGGGCTTGGAGTCGGTGGCAGCCCCAATGTCGCCGTGCTATTGCGAAGAGACAGCTCCTGGATAGCCAAGCGTCTTAGCGACGAGTTTCTGTTCGAGCAAATGCAAGCGATCCCAATTGCTGAGGATAGACTGCGCTCATTCCGTGACCAACTAGAACCCTAGTTAGATTTGCTCAATGAAGCCGGTCTAGCCTGTCCATTGTGAAGTCAAATTAAATTAGGAAATTTAAGCCTAATCGTCGCTCCGGGCGAGATCGTCAAAGGTCTCTCGCCGGCGACTGACCCGCCACTCATCGCCCGTCTCCGACACCACCACCTCCGCCGGCCGCGGACGCGCATTGTAATTGCTGGCCATCGACATGCCATAGGCGCCGGCAGTCATCAGCGCCTCGCGGTCGCCCGCTCGCAGCAGCGGCAGTTGGCGGTCGCGAGCCAATACATCGGCTGACTCGCAGACTGGTCCCACAACCTGCGCCATCACCGTCTCGCCGTTGCTCGTTCGTAGCGGCAAAACTTCATGATGCGCGTCATAAAGCGCTGGTCGAATGAGTTCCGCCATGCTGGCGTCTACAATGTAGAAGACCTGCCCCGCCTGCCGCTTGACGTAAAGCACTTCCGTGACCAGCAAACCCGCGTCAGCCACGATCGAGCGGCCGGGTTCCAGCAGGACTTCATACCCCTCCAGCCGCGGCAGCAGCTCCTTCACCAAAGCTTTGAGCGACGGCTGCGCATCGTCAGCGCGATAGGCGACCGGCAAACCGCCACCCAGATTGATTGTGCCGATGCGTGGATGAGCCGCGATCAGGTCCAGCGCCGCGTCCAGAGCCGCCAGCGTAGCCGCGGTATCGCCCAGCTGGCTGCCGATATGGATATGGATGCCGGCGAAGCGAAGCCGCGGGTAGTCGCTCTGCCGCGCCAATATGTCGCCAATGACATCGGCGGTCAAGCCGAATTTCGCGGCGCCGTGCCCGGTCGCCATGAATGGGTGAGTATTGGCAGTGACCTGAGGATTGAGCCGCAGCGCCACGTTCACAGCGTCTACGCCCGTGTTTGCGGCGCCGTCGTTGATATAGCCCAGCTCGGCGACATTCTCGACATTGAACCAGCCGATGCCCGCGGATACGGCGAAGGCAACCTCGGCACGGGTCTTGCCGACGCCCGCGAATACGATGCCCTGCGCGTAGGCGCCGGCTCTCAAGCAGCGGTCGATTTCGCCGGCGCTCACGCAATCGAAGCCTGCGCCCGCTCCACTCAGCACCTGAAGAATCGCCAGGCTGCCGTTGGCTTTGACGCTGTAATGAATCCGGGCGTCACAAGGAGCGAAGGCCGCGCGCAAGCGACGAAGATTCTCGCCAACGCGCTTGAGGCTATAGATATACGTCGGCGTACCGACCTCGCGGGCAATTGACGCGAGCTCAATATCGTCGATGTAGAGTGAATTGTCGAGATAGTGGATGGACGCGTTGAAGACCATGACCCAGCGCAGACAGCCAAAAGAAAACGGAGACACCTAAGCAAGTGCCTCCGACTGACGGGAGCGACGGGATTTGAACCCGCGATCTCCGGCTTGACAGGCCGGCATGTTAACCGCTACACCACGCCCCCAGACAACTGACTTAGCTTAGCACTTCGGTTTGCTGGTGTCAAGTGCCTTTGCCCGCGCGGGCAGGGCAATCCAGAGGCCGGCTGACTAACGCGGCTTGAGGCAGCCCGCCTAGATCTGCCCGAAGCCGCCGATGGCGCTGGACTTGCCAGACAGATAGCGCGCCGTCAGAATCAGGATGAGGATTGATGGCGCGACGAAAACCAGCGACATGGCCGCGGTAAGCGCGTTGTTGGTGCCCGACGCGATCGAGAAGAGCAGCACCGGCATCGTAATCACCTGCCCCGCGCCCACCAGGAAGGTCAAGATGTACTGGCTCCAGGAGATCAAGTAAGCGAAGAGGCTGGCTACGACGATGCCGGGGAATACCGCCGGCAAGGTGACATGCCAGAATGTCCGCAGCGTACCCGCGCCCAGCGAGCGTGCCTGCTGCTCGAACTCGGGATTGTAATTGGCGAAGACGCCGGAAAGCGTCAGTACGACATAAGGCATCACCGGCACCAGATGCACCAATCCGACGCCGAGCAAGTTGCCCGATAGCCCCCAGCGAATGAAGTTGATATTCAAGCCCATGGCCACGGCAATGCCCGGCACGATGGTCGGCGAGATGATCAGAAACTCGATGACGCGCTTGCCGCGAAAGGAATACAAACCCAGTGCCCGCGCCGCTGGCAAGCCGATAATCACCGAGCTCACGGTGACGCCCAATGCCAGGATGGTGCTATTCATCAAAGCTTCAGGCACTTTGGAGTTGGCGGAGAACGTACTCTCCCAAGCGCGCAGACTTAACTCGTCGGGGAAGAGCTGCGGATAGAACCAGCGGAAGGAAAACGCGTTAAAGAGAAAAGCGAGCAGAGGCGTCAGCAGCAGAAATATCAGCAAAATGACGGCGCAATAATGCAGCGCGCGCAAGAGCCGCTTTCTACCCTGCCCGGCCTGCGCCAAGTCAACACTCATGGCTGCCATAATGCTCAGTCCTGCCGTATCGCGCGGCGGCTGAGCCACATATAACCCAGCACCAGGAAGAATACGATAATTGAAATGATGATGCTGATGGCCATGCCCTCGGTGCGGGCGTTGAGATCCGGATTACGGAAGAAACGCACAGCCGTCACGGTCAAAGTGCGGGGAAAGCGCACGCCCAGAATCGCCGGCACTTCGTAGGAGCCGAAGGTGAAGGCGAAAACCAGGATCGAGCCGGAAAGCAGGCCCGGCATTACCAGCGGTAGGATCACGTAGCGGAAGCGCTGCCAGCGATTTGCGCCCAAGCTGCGCGCCAGATCTTCGTAGTCCACGCCCAGCGATTGTAGCACCGCCAGCACGATAACGCCGATGAAGGGCACTTCTTTCCAGACGAAGGACAGCATCATGCCGATGCCATAGCGGTCGCGCACCAGCACCGGAAACTCATTCGGATAGCTTATCAAGCCTAGCTGCGCCCCCGTACGCGACAACACGCCGCTCTGCGAGAAGAGGAAGAGAATGCCGATGGCCGCGACCACATGCGGCACGGGCAGATTAAATTGGTAGAGGAAAACGGCGAAGCGTTTGCCGACAAAAGTGCGGCGCAGCAGCAGCGCGGTCATCAGCGCCAATATCGCCGATATCACCGTGCTGCCCACGCTGACCCAGATTGTCAGCACCAAGCCATGCCAAAATACTTCCGTGAATTCGCCGGAAAACAGGATATTGTGATAAGCCCGCAGCGAGATATCGGTCCGGCCGATCAGCGGCTGCCAGCCCAGGCTGACCAAAGCGCCGTAACTCAAGCCGCCAATGAACAAGAAGAAGATGACCGACATCGTCGGCGCCAACATAATCGGGATGCGCCAGCGATCCCAAAACGTCAAAATGTCCTCCTGTCCAATTTAAGCGTGAGGCAGACCACATAGTAACGCAGCGCCGTAGACGCGGCAAGCTGTCACCTGATTCGGTAGTGTAGCGAATTCGGTTGAAATTCAATTTCACCACAAAGACACAAAGGCGCAAAGCACACAAAGATATGGCATATTGCGGTTGAGTGCCTCGGTGCTATCGCATGTCTCGGTGTCCTAGATAATAAAGAATTTGTTTCAACCGAGATGGATACATTTCCTGATTCCTCGCGAAGATGATGATCGATCCGCGCCTGCTGCTGTCGCATCAGCGTCGAATCATGTACCATACGCTCCGAGTTGCTGTTAAACGTGCCAGTCGAAGCCATGACATATCAAAAAGTCCTGAAGTTTTGGTTGCCGCTGGCGCTTGCCTGGCTGATGATGGCTTTGGAAGCGCCCTGGATTCAAGGCGTGATCAGCCGCAAGCCGGATTCCGAAACGCAACTGGCCGCCTTCGGTCTGGTCTTCACGCTGTCGATTCTCATCGAAACGCCGATTATCATGCTGCTGGCTACCAGCAACGCGCTGGCGCGGGATCGACAGTCCTTTCAGCGGCTCTGGCGATTCATGCTGGCGATCAACCTCTTTATCGCGGGCATAGCTGTGCTGATGGCTTTCACGCCTTTGCTGGACCTGTATCTTGGCGCCGCGCTCAACATCCCCGCCCACATCATTGAAGCGACCCGCCCCGGCATGAAAATCATGATCTTCTGGGGCGCCTTCATCGGTTATCGCCGCTTTCACCAGGGCATAATCATCCGTTTTGGCAACACGCGCTACGTCGGCTACGGCACCGCGCTTCGTGTGCTGGTCTCGGGCGGCATTGCTGTGGGATTAGGCGCCATCACCAACATCGCCGGCGCTCAAGTCGGCGCGCTGGCGCTGGCGATTTCCGTGCTGGCGGAGACTACGTATACGCATATCATCTCGCGGCCTGATGTGCGGCGTCTGCTGTCGACGCCTCGCCAAGCGGGCCTGCCCGAGCTAAGCTATCGTCAGGTGCTGCGTTTTCACATTCCACTGGCGATCACCAGCCTGGTCAGCATGTTGATTTACCCGGCGGTCGAGCGCGGGCTGGCCAATACACCGGATGCAATCCAAAGCCTGGCGGCCTGGCCCGTCCTTTTGTCCATCATGTTCGCGACGCGCGCAGGTGGTATGGCTTATCAGGAAGTGGTGATTTCCCTCGATAACAGCGAGCCCGTCCATCGTCTGCTGCGCAATTTCACCTTGGGGCTGGGTGTCACGCTCAGCTTTGTCATGCTGCTTTTCGCTTATACCCCGCTGATCACTGTTTACGTCGGCGGCGTCCTGGGCGTGCCGGAGCATCTGCGTACGCTGGTTGAGTCAGGCGCGCGGGCGGCAGTCCTCATTCCGCTCTTGACCACACTGCAAAGCTATTTTCGCGCGCTGCTCATGCTCAGCCAGCGCACCGCCACTATCTATCAGGCCATCAGCCTGGGCTTCCTCACGACCGCGCTAACCGTCTGGGGCGGCATCGCGCTGGGCATGCCTGGCATCCTGGCGGCGGCGCTCGGCTTGACCCTGGGGCAATGTTGCGAACTGTGCCTGCTATTCCTATCGTATCGCCGGGGCAAGCCCGACTTAAGGCTGCATTGGCAATCGGCTCTGGCGGCTGCTTAGCCAGATATTCAAGGAAGGACCATCATGTCATTTCTAAGCGCTATCCTGCCACTGCGGCGGCAAGCTGAGGTGCGCGACCGCTGGCTGAAGGCTCGGCTGGAATCGCTGCTGCCGGAACTGATGCAGCGCGCAGAACTGGACATGTGGATCGTGGCTTGCCAAGAATACAACGAAGATCCCGTGATCATGTCCTTGCTGCCGGCCACGTCGATGTCCGCCCGCCGGCGCGCAATTTTGCTTTTCACGCGCCAAGCCGACGGCGATGTCGAGCGCCTGACGGTGTCGCGCTACGGCATCGAGGGCTTCTATGAAGCTGCGTGGAACCCGGACAAAGAGGAGCAGTACGCTTGCCTGGCGCGCTTGGTGGGCGAGCGCGATCCCAAGCGAATCGGGATCAACGTCTCGTCGACTTTTGCCTTTGGCGACGGCATCTCCCACAGCGAGTACCTGCAGCTCAGCCAAGCGCTGGGCGAGCCTTATTCATCGCGGCTGGTCAGCGCCGAGGGGCTTTGCGTGGGCTGGCTGGAGCGACGCCTGCCGGAGGAGCTCGCCGCCTATCCCGGATTGGCCGAGATAGGGCACCAGATCATCAAACGCGCATTCTCCAGCGAAGTCATCCACCCCGGCATCACCACCACCGACGATGTCGTCTGGTGGATGCGGCAGACGATGCAGGACGCTGGACTGAGCGCCTGGTTTCAACCGACCGTCGATGTGCAGTCGCCGGGCAAGTCCTTCGCATTCCTCGAAAGCGCCTGCGTGACGATTCAGCCGGGCGACTTGCTGCATTGTGATATGGGCTTCCACTACCTGGGTTTAGCAACTGATCAGCAACAGCATGCCTACGTGCTAAGGTCCGGCGAGACCGACGCGCCGGCCGGCATACGCGCCGCCTTACAAGCTGGCAACAGGCTGCAAGATATACTCCTGGCGGAAATGCAGGTCGGCCGCATTGGCAACGATGTCTTGCGCAGCGCGCTAGGACGGGCGGAAGCGGAAGGCATACGCGCCCAGATTTACAGTCACCCGCTGGGGTATCACGGTCACGCTGCCGGCCCCTTAATTGGATTGTGGGATCGGCAAGATGGCGTGCCCGGCGCTGGCGAATACCCTTTGTTCGATGACACGGTTTATTCCATTGAACTCAATATCGTCAAGAGCGTGCCTGAATGGCACGGGCAAGATCTACGCATCATGCTGGAAGAAGACGCGGCGCTCAGCGGCGGCGTGACGCGCTGGCTGGATGGCCGGCAGACTTCGATATATTTGATCGGCTAAGACGAATTATCACCATCTTTGCCACCGAGTACACCGAGTAAAATAGAGTCCACAGAGGAAAGGCATCATGCTAAGTCCACAGACAGAATCGGCGAACGGGTAGATCATCCTTGACCCGACCAACCGCCATAGTTCCCGGAATCCCTCTCTGCGCACTCATATATTCTCAGTGCACTCTGTGGCAAAAGTGTCCTGAATCCCTAAATCGCGGCGCCCACCCCAACAAAACGTATCGCCATCGGTATTACAGTAGCGGACAAGCCCTACAATTTCGTCAAGATTGCCAGTAGTTCCAACAATGAAATGCGACAAATGATGGGACATTGTAAGGGCGATTCTGTGCCGCGCGTAGACACTGCGGGTCAGTCGCCCACGATGCTGCGCCAAAATTCATGGGCGGCCAATGCTCGCCCCTACAATTTGTTAAGTTGATGATAATTTCGTCAATTTTGGATTTTGATGCGATTGCCCTGCTCCCCGCAGCGGAAATGTATCCTTTACGGTTGAAACAAGTTCTATACCATCGAGGACACCGAGAAATGCGAGAGCACCGAGAAACTCAATCGAAATAAGCCATATTCTTTGTGTGCTTTGTGCCTTTGTGTCTTTGTGGTGAAATTGAATTTCAACCGAATTCGATACACTACCCCCGCAGCGGATGGCTTTGCCTGCGCGTACTTTGAGCTTATACTGAAGTCCAGAAGCCTCAGTAAGGATGCGCGGCATGACAGAACCTCTCTATCAAAGCGAGCGGCGCCAGCTCGACGGCGGCAGTTGGGCAGCGGTACATTGGGTCAAGATCGCTGCGGACCAACTGGCTTTTGAAGACCTGCACCCGATGAGCAGCTACATACGCCAGCAAGACATCGCCCGCATGCACTATGCCCGGGCTCTGGCGCGCGGCGATGACAGCCCGCATATCTTGACCTGGACAGCCATGCAGACCGATCGCCGCGCCAGCCAACTGTTTCCGGGTCTCAGCTATGCCAGCGATGACGGCGAAGAGATCATCAGCGCCAACTCCTACATTACCTATGTTTTGCGCAAGCTGCTGGCTGAAGGCTGGCTGCAACTGCACGAATACATCAGCGATACGTATGAATGGACAGTCGAGCTGCCGGAGGAGCATGACAAATGGCGCGCTTGCGCTGATGCCGTCGCGCGCTGGTTGGAGGTAACGATACAACTAGATCTGTATCCTAATATCGAACGGGGCAGCTATCAGCCGCGGCTGTTCAGCCCCTTTGACGTGGGGCACAATTTTGTCCGCATCGGCCGCTGCGATTTTGTACGTCACTTCATCCAGAACCACCAACGCAAAGCCGTCTTTAATACATCACACTTTTTACACGAGCACGACGACCTGATCAGCCACCATTCCGGCTATGGCGACGCTGTAGGCTTGATGGTGACAGCCAATACGATTCTGCGTCCGCCGGTGTATCGGCGCGGCGCGCTGCTATACGACGGCGATAGCTGGCGCATCCAGACCATCGGCTTGGACGATATCCGGCTGCTCTTGCCCGGCGACATCACGCTGAGCAACCGTGACGAGGATGCCTATTCCTTCCTGGTGAATCCAGCCGCATCATGCCCAATTGCGCTGTACACACGCGCCGGCGGCTTGCGGGGGTCCGGGCGCCCGCTCGATCGTACGCCGACAGCAGAAGACCGCCTGGAATTCGTGCTGGTCAATCGGCAGGTTAGCAGTTGGAAACGTGGCGGCGGTCTGCAGATCCCGCAGAATGGTTTTGTGCTCTCGCTGCAAAGCGATGCCCTGCCGCCCGGCACCTCCGAGCGCATCATTGAAGACGCTTGGGTCGAGTACGAATTCGCCGATGAGGCTCAAGGCGCCGTCTCCGGTATTCAGGCGGGGCCGGTCCTATTACGCGGCGGCGAGGTTGTATTGACGGATGAGACAAGCGATGAAGAATTCTGCGCCAGCCAAGAGGGTATCATCGGCATATCGCCTGTATTCACCGATCCGGCTGAGGACGGCGTACGCAAAGCGCGCACGGCTATTGGCATCATGGCGGACGGCGATCTGCTGCTGGCGCTGGTTGATGGCTGCGACCCGGCCTGCGATACCCCAGCCGACAGCGCCGGGGCGACCTTGGGCGAGCTGGCCGAGATGCTGCGAGCAGCCGGCGCCGTCGACGCGCTGAACCTAAGCGGCGAAGGCTCGAGCCACCTCTTCGTACGCGGCGGCTTGGCTAATACGCCATCCGACAGGCGTGGGCACGCCGGAGTCGTCTACGAACGGATGCTGCCGTCAATCGGCATTGTCAGCTGAATCCGCCACTTCCTGAAGCTCGCGCCAAACATGCTCGTCCAATTCGAGCGCGCCGGCGGCTGTATTTCGCTCAAATATACGGTCGCCACGTTCGCCGGGTGTCAATATCTCGTCCACGCCGGGCAGCTTCTTGAGCTGTTTGACGCGATTCAGCAAGTCGCTGACGCCAGCCTGAAAGGTCTCCAGATCATCGGCGAGCAGCTCCGGATCGATAGCGAAAACCAGATTGCCCCAATCCAGTTTTGTGCCGTCATCTTTGCGCGTGGCGCCGACCAGCGGGCGCGTCAGCGTTTCGACGATGAGCGCCAGCGCCGCGCCTTTATAGCCGCCAAAGGCTTTGATCGCGCCGGCCAGCGCCGCTTCCGGATCCGTGGTCAGGCGGCCCTCAGCGTCATAGGCAACACCATCCGGTATCGCATCCCCCTCGGCCTTTGCCAGAATGACGCCGTACCAGGCGATGGCGGCCGTCGCCATATCGAATACCAGTGGCTTGCCCGCCGCGGGGATGCCGATAGCCAGCGGATTCGTGCCCAAGAAAGGCTCGTATGACCCGTGCATCGCCATCAGCTCCGGCGCGCCGGAACAGACAAAGCCGATCAAGCCCTGCTCCGCCAGCCAGCGCGCGTAATAGCCAATCGCGCCGGTGGGCGAGTTTGTGCGCTTCGTGCCAACGATGCCGAAGCCATGTGCCCGCGCCTTGTCGATGGCCAGCTGCGTCGCGCGCGACAGCACCACCATACCCTGATTCCAGCCGCCATCCAGCAGCGCAGACAGCTTGGTCTCCTTGACGATGGCAATCTCGCCAGCGGCCGGATTTGCGGGCATGCCAGCGCCCAGCAGCTTGATCACATTCTGGTTGTTTCCCCGCAGCTGGGCGTACATGATGATTTCCAGCATGATCTCGGCGTCGGCCCGGTCAAACCCCTGGGCCGATATCGCCCGCCGCGTGACTTCGCGTAACTGATCTATGGCAACTTTCATGCGCTCGCTCCTGCGTCAATGCCGGCGCTACCGTTATTTCTTGCCGCGCGCCAGGCCATTCGCGGTCAAATAAGTATAACTGTCGCGCACAGCTTCCAGCATATCGGTGGCGCAGCGATCCAGCTCAACGATATGCCAGTCGGCCGTCTCGGCGGATGCCGCCACGATGCCGGGCACGTCCATCTTGCCGCCGCCGACGGCCGTCATATCGCCTTGCGGATCCAGCAAGCCGTCTTTGAGATGAATCAGCGGCGCGCGGGCGCCCACCTGCCGCACGACATCAACCGCTTCCAAGCCGCCGACCTGGATCCAATAGGTGTCCAGCTCCAGGAAGACGCTTTCGTCCAGTTCGTCGAGCATCAAATCAAGCGTGGCAGTACCGTTCAGCTGTTTGTACTCCCACCAGTGATTGTGATAGCCCAGCTGCAATCCATTGTCGCTGGCGAGCTGACCAGCACGGTTGAGCAATTCGCAGGTCCGCTTGATTTTGTCGACGGTCTCGAATTCGCTGGCCGGCATGAAGGCGATGCAAACGCGATCCAGGTCATAGGCTTCGGCGATGGCTAACACGTCCGCCGCATTTTCCTCATCGGGATAGGGCACATGGCTGTTCAGCACTTGGAGCCCGAGTTCCTTAAACAGCGCAGCCGAGTAGTCCAAGCCGCCGGGCATGCCGCCGTAGGGCTCGACGCCGACATAACCCATGTTCGCGACTTGCCGGACTATGCCTTCGAAATCCACAGCCAAAGCTTCGCGCAGCGAATACAGCTGCAACGCTACCGGTTTCAAGCCAGACATATCAACGCTCCCAATTCTGTCCTTGTTCAGGTTTGCCTGTATTGTTGCCATTCTGGGCTTTAATGCCAGAGTGAATCGTAGCGCTGGCGGATTCCCCCAAACCGCCGCACTACACGTAGTATTATGATATTGCCTGCTGTACACTGGCTGATTGTGCGTCAATAATTGGCTGGACACGCGCCCGCCAGCGTCCGCATTCCTTAGCGCCCGGCCAGGAGTCCTTTCATGGCGACAGCCGCCAAAGAGTCACCGCTTGAAGCGCCGCCGAAGGCACAGAAATACTCGCCGTTCCGCATCTGGAAACGGTTGATGAGCTACCTGCTGAAATACCGGCTTTGGATGCTTACCGCCCTGCTCGGGATTATAGGCACAAATATACTCGCGGTCACCGTCCCCTATATTTTGGGCGATGTGGTGGATATCGGCATTCTCAATCAAGACAGCGGCTACATGCTCAGCGCTGGTTTATTCGTGATTGGCTTGGGAGTTCTGCGAGGCATGAGCGCTTTTTTTGGCAGGTTCTTCGGCGAGCGACTGGCGCATTGCATCTCCTACGATATTCGCAATGAAATATACGACAAGGTCCAGCGGCAATCTTTCACCTACCACGATAATGCGCAGGTCGGCACTATCATTACGCGCGCCATCAGCGATGTCAACGAAATTCAGCGCTATTTCTCCTTCGGCTTGATGGACGGTTTGAATACGCTGCTGCTTTTGACAGGCGTCATTTCGATTATGGTGGCGACTAGCCCGCTGTTGGCGCTCATCGCGTTTATCCCGCTTGTGCCGCTGGCTTTGTATTCACAGCGCTTTGTCAAGAGCATCCATCCGCGCTGGAAAAAAGTGATGGACCGTATGCAGGTGCTCAGCAATCACATTCAAGAGAACGCCCTGGGCGCAGAGGTCGTGCGCGTTTTCGCCCGCGAGCAGTATGAGATCGAACGCTTTCATAAGGAGAATCAGAATCTCTATGACGAGCAGCTCGATTTCATTACGCAGTGGATTACCTATCTGCCGGCCAGCGCTTTGTTGGCGGCTATGTCGACCGCATTGGTTTTGCTATTTGGCGGGTTACTGGAACAGCAAGGCGTGGCCAGCATCTCAATCGGCTTGATCGTCACGTTTAACGCCTACGTCTTGTTGCTGGCGCAGCCCTTGCGCTTTGTGGGTTTCGTGATTCTATTAACCACCCAAGCCGTGGCCAGCGGCGAGCGCATCTTTGAAGTGCTTGACGAGGAAGAGCGAATCATCAACAAGCCGGGCGCGATCAATGCTGCGTTTAAGGGGCATGTGCGCTTTGATAATGTCAGCACGCGCTACAGCGAGCAAACCCCGGCTGTTGTAGAAGACATCAATCTGGAAGCGCCGCCAGGGGACGTGGTCGCCGTCATCGGCTTAACCGGTTCGGGCAAGACCACCATCGCCAATTTGATCCCGCGCTTCTACGATGTCACCGAGGGCAGCGTCACTATCGACGGCGTCGATGTGCGGGATTACGACTTGCACAGCCTGCGCAGCCAAATCGGCATCGTGATGCAGCAGTCGCTGCTGTTTTCCGCCACCATTGAAGAAAATATCGCTTATGGCAACCCCGCGGCCACACACAGCGAAATCGTCGCAGCGGCAAAATCCGCCAACGCGCACGACTTCATCATCGAGTTCCCGGCCGGCTATGAGACTATGGTTGGCGAGCGCGGCGTTACACTGTCCGGCGGGCAGAAGCAGCGCATAGCCATCGCCCGCGCGCTGTTGGTCGACCCGCGCATCCTCATCCTGGATGACGCCACCAGCAGCGTCGACACGCGCACCGAGCACCTCATCCAGCAGGCGCTTGAGCGAATCATGCATGGGCGCACCACCTTCGTTATCGCGCAGCGCATGAGCACCATCTTAAATGCCGACCAGATCATTGTCCTGCGCGACGGCGAAATCATCCAGCAAGGCACGCATGAGACCCTGCTGGAAGATGGCGGACTGTATGAAGACATCTACAAGCTGCAGCTGGAAGAACAAGAGCGCGTTCGCCGCGAGGCGATTATCGCCGGCATCATCAAGATCCCGCTGGACGAGCGCCGTTCAACACAGCAATTCCGCGCGTTGATTGACCGCCTCACGGGCAAATACACACCCTAGCCAAGTGGCAGAGACCGGAGTTTATGGCTGTACTAAATTCCAAAAAGAAAAAACAGCAGGCCGCGCAAGACCAGAGCAAAGCGGCCGAACCCAATATCCTGGAGCTTGAAGACGACCACGAGCCGGGCTTCGACCGTGATGTTACCCTGCGGCTGTTTTCGTATTTAAGGCCGCACCGCCGTGAATTAGCGGTGGCGCTATTCGCCATGCTTTTCAGCGTAATCGCCAATGTCGCCAGCCCGCCCTTGATCGGCTGGGCAATCGACGAAGGCATTCGCAAAAGCGATATGTCCATTTTGATTGGGGGCGTGGTCGCCTTTGTCGTCATCCAGCTGCTGGGCTTCATTGGCTTCCGCGTCCAGGTGGGCAATATGGCGGTTATCGGGCAGACGATTATCAAGACGCTGCGCGATCAACTCTTTGATCACATACAGTATCTGTCCATCGGCTTCTTCGCCGAATACGAAGTCGGGCGCTTGATCGCGCGTGTCATCAGCGATGTCAATGTCGTCCGCGAGGCGGTTACATTTGCCGCTGTGGGCACCATTCGCGAATTCTTGATGCTCTTCGGCATCCTCATATCGATGCTGCTCATCAACATCCCCCTGACTTCGGTCGCCTTTACCGTCTTGGTGGCTTTGCTGCTGATCGCCAATTTCTGGCGCATTCACGCGCGCGCGGCTTATTTGCGCGTCTCGGACAGCAACGCCAAGGTCTACGCCGAATTGTCCGAAGCCTTCAACGGCGTGCGTGTCACCCAGGCCTTCGCCCGCCAGCAGCGCAATTACCAGCGCTTTTCCGGCGAGATCAATTGGTCCAGCCGGCAAGCAGCGGTGCGCGCCGCGCTCATCGCCGGGCTGTTCTTTCCTACGGTCGAGATGATCGGCGGCATCGCCACCGGCACATTGATTTTTGTCGGCGGCTCCCTGGTGCTCGAGGAACGAATTACCGTGGGTGTCTTGCTGACCTTTATCCTGTACATCCAGCAGTTCTTTTTCCCCATTCGTCTGCTGGCGCAGCGCTACAACCTGCTGCAAAGCGTCATCGCCTCCGGCTATCGCATCTTCAAGTTGATGGATTTCCCGGTAGATATACGCGACGATATCAACGCGGACGAGCTGCCCAACATCAAGGGCCATATCCGCTTCAAGAATGTCTCCTTCCAGTATTCGAAAGCCGGCCCCCTGGTCCTGGACAAAATCAACCTGGATGTGCCGCCCGGCGCCCGCGTGGCTTTCGTCGGGCATACCGGCGCCGGCAAGACCACCATGATCAAGCTCATCATGCGCTTCTACGAGGTGACGCGCGGCAAATTGACGGTGGATGGCTGCGATATCAGGCATATCACGCAGAACAGCCTGCGGCGGCAGATAAGCGTCGTCCCGCAGGATACGCACCTCTTCTCCGGCACGGTCATGGACAACATTCGCTACGGCCGCTTGAACGCCAGCGATGAAGATGTGGTCGCGGCCGCCAAAGCTGTAGGCGCGCACGACTTCATCGTCGATATGCCCGACGGCTACCTAAGTGAAATCATGGAGGGCGGCGCCCTGCTCTCCACCGGCCAACGTCAACTGCTGGCTTTTGCCCGCGCCTTGCTGGCCGACCCGCGCGTGCTCATCCTGGATGAAGCCACCAGCAATATCGACACACAGACCGAGCGGCAAATCCAGGACGCCCTGGAACGCCTGCTGGAGGGCCGCACCAGCTTCGTCATCGCGCACCGGCTGAGCACCATTACCTCAGCCGACATTATTGTTGTGATGGATCACGGCAAAATAGTTGAAATGGGCAGCCACCAAGAGCTACTGGATCTGGAAGGCGTATACCACCAGTTGTTCACGTTGGTTTAGGCTGCTGAGGATTATGTTCAGCGTTTATTGTCCTCATGCGGATGATGATGCAGGTCACTGGCGCGGCGAATCATTTTCTCACCGTATTTGTCTCGCAGCCGATCCAGCGCGCCCAGCAATTCTTCTTCGTGTTTTTCGTTGGCGCTATCCAGCCACAAGCCAAGCTGCCGCGCTGTCTGCCCAAAGCCGCTGAGCCCCACACCCAGCAGCCTGACTGGTCTGCCTCGCTTCCAGGACTGGTCGAACAGGTCGCGCGCATTTGCATAAATCTCGCCGTCCAAATCCGTCGGCTGGTCGAGCGTCGTCTGTCGGCTCAGGGTGGAGAAATCGGTCCAGCGCAGCTTTATCTTGACTGTTGTGCCGGCTAATCCGGCTTTGCGCGCCTGCCGCCCAACACCGTCTGACAGCCGGCGCAGGGTCAGCTTGAGTTCGGCTTCGTCCGCAAGATCTTTGGCGAATGTTACTTCCTTACTGATCGATTTCGTCTGACGCTCGGATCGCACCGGCCGGTGGTCTATGCCCTGCGCGCGCCGCCAGATATCGCCGCCCAGTTTGCCCAAGCGCCGCGTCAGCGCTGCTTCCGTCCAATTCGCCACATCGCCGATCGTCGTCAGCCCTAGCTTGCTCAGCGCTTCGGCGTTCTTCGGCCCCACACCCCATAGCTGCCGCAAGGGCAACGGCGCCAAAAAAGCCGCCTCTTCACCCGCGGGAACAATGGTAATGGTGTTGGGCGGTTTGTCCTTTGGCTGGCTCGCCTTGCCGATGGTGTTAGCCGTTTTGGCAACCAGCTTGTTGGTCGCGCCGCCCAGCGAACAGGGCAAATCAAGTTCCCGGTTGACGCGCAGCTGCAAATCTCGCGCGATGGTCTCGATGGGAGCGGGCAGAATCGTCACATCGAGGAAGGCTTCGTCGATCGAGAGCGGCTCGACGAATGGCGCTGTATCGCGCAGGATCGCCATGACCGCCCGGGACCGCTCCGAATAGGCGCCGCGCGTTTGGCCAACCACGATAAGATGCGGGCACAAACGAAGCGCCTGGGCGGTTGGCATGGCCGAACGAACGCCGTACTTGCGAGCCGGATACGATGCTGACGATACGACGCCCCGCTCGTCAGGCTTGCCGCCAACTGCTATCGCTTTGCCGCGCAGCTCAGGATTCAGTTGCTCCTCAACCGCGCAGAAGAAGGCGTCCAAATCCAGATGAAGTATTTTACGAGTCTTCGCCTGCATGATTGTCTTTGCCGCAACCAATAGCGACAGGTCACAAGTATGCGACTATAGAATATATTTTCTACAGTAACATAGTTTGCCGACACTTTCAAGCAACCCGCCGCAAATGGCAGGGCAATCGCATAAAAAATATTAACCACAGAGAACACAGAGGGCACAGAGTTTCCTATCTTTACTTGGCGATTGTCACATCAATCTGGAAATTGTAGGGGCGATTCTGTGCCGCGCGTAGACACTGCGGGTCAATCGCCCACAAATTGAAGGTCATATTTCACGGGCGACATGGTATGTCGCCCCTACATTTTGTAATTTTTCGTAGCGAACGACACGCAATGGTTCTGAAGCGATTGCCCCACCACAAACGGGCGGACTTCGATTTCGGGCGAAAACAGCTATAATACCGCGACTGCGCTGCGGGGGCATACGAGGACAATTCATGCCAGAACCGATACATCCAGACGCGATTGACGCTTTGGTCAGGGGCGAAATCGGCGCGCCGTCCACGATATTGGGCCGGCGTCAGTTGGGTGATGCCGTATCCATCCGAACCTTCCAGCCCTGGGCGGCAGACGTCGCAGTCGTCAACAGCGATTCTGGGGAGCGCGCGCAGATGGACAGGCTGCATAAGGACGGCCTGTTTGCCGCGGAACTCGACGCGAGCTGGGCCAACGCGGCGTATCATTTCGAAGCCGGCGCCGACGCCGAGCAGCCTGAAGTTTTCGGCGATCCCTACTGCTACCCGCCGCTGCTGACGGACTACGATGTTTACCTGTTCAGCCAAGGCGAGCATCACGAAATCTACCAAAAGCAGGGCGCTCACATACGTACAGTAGATGGCGTGACGGGCGTGAATTTCGCCGTTTGGGCGCCGAACTGCTACCGGGTCGCGCTCATCGGCGACTTCAACCGCTGGGACCCGCGTACACATGCGATGGAAAATCAAAACGGCTCGGGTATCTGGGAAATCTTCGTGCCGGGCCTCGAGGCCGGCGCCCGCTACAAGTACGAAGTTCGCTCGCATAATCAGGGCTACTCGGCCGCTAAGTCCGACCCTTACGGTTTCTACCACGAACTGCGTCCGCACACGGCGTCAATCGTCTACGACCTGGACGGCTACCAATGGAGCGACGGCGAGTGGATGAAGGCGCGGGCGGCGAGCGATCCCTTGCGGCAGCCAATGAACATATACGAATTGCATTTGGGGTCCTGGAAGCGCAACGAGGCTGGCGACTATCTGACTTACCTCGAATTGGCCGAAGAGCTGCCGGCGTACCTGGCAGATATGGGCTATACCCACCTGGAATTGCTGCCGGTTGCTGAGCACCCTTTGGACGCTTCCTGGGGGTATCAGGTTACCGGCTATTTTGCGCCGACAAGTCGCTTTGGTACGCCGGAAGACTTCATGGTTTTGATTGACCGCTGTCATCAAAGCAATATCGCCGTGATCCTGGATTGGGTGCCGGCGCACTTCCCCAAAGACGGGCACGGCTTGAACTACTTCGATGGCACGCACTTGTACAGCCACGAAGATCCGCGTCAAGGAGAACATCCCGACTGGGGCACGATGATCTTCAATTACGCCCGCAACGAAGTGCGCAACTTCTTGCTGGCCAACGCCCTGTTCTGGCTGAAGCGCTACCATATCGACGGCCTGCGCGTGGACGCCGTTTCGTCGATGATATATCTCAACTTTTCCCGCGAGAACAGCGACTGGATTCCCAACGAATACGGCAGCCACGAAAACCTGGGCGCGCTGGCATTCCTGCGCGAATTCAACGAGTTGGCGCATGCCGAGGCGCCGGGCGCCGTCACGATCGCGGAAGAGTCGACCTCATGGGCGATGGTCTCGCATCCTACCTATGTAGGCGGCTTAGGCTTTACGCTGAAGTGGAACATGGGCTGGATGCACGATACGCTCAAATATATGCAGCTGGACCCGGTGCACCGCCGCTTCCACCATCACCAGATCACCTTTGCCAGCCACTACGCCTCCAGCGAAAACTTTGTGCTGCCGCTCTCGCATGACGAAGTTGTGCACATGAAAGGCTCGCTTATCGGCAAAATGCCCGGCGACTACTGGCAGCAATTCGCCAGCCTGCGCCTGCTATTCGGCTACCAGTACACGCAGGTCGGCAAGATACTCAACTTCATGGGCAGCGAGATCGCGCAATTCAGCGAATGGAGCGAGGAGCGCAGCCTGGACTGGCATCTGCTGGACTACGAAAAACACGCAGGGATGCGGGCTTGGGTGCGCGATCTGAATCACTTCTACCGCGAGCAGCCCGCGCTCTGGCAACTCGACTTTGAAGCAGAGGGCTTCCGCTGGATCGAGGCGAACGACGCCGACCAAAGCGTCTACAGCTACATCCGCTATGCCGCAGACCGGGACGACTTCCTAATCATCGCGCTCAACTGCACGCCGGTGGCGCGGGATGAGTATCGTATCGGCGTGCCGGCGCCCGGTTTCTATCGCGAGGCGCTGAACAGCGATGCCGCGGCTTATGGCGGCGGCAACATCGGCAACCTGGGCGGCGTTGACAGCCAGGATGTCGCCAGCCACGGCTTGCCCTACAGCATCAGATTGCGCCTGCCGCCGCTCGGCGCGCTCATTCTCAAGCGCGACGACTAGCCGATTAGCAGGCGGTTCAAGGCGCGGCTCCGGATTCAGCCAACTGCGCCAAGTTTTCGACGACGCTTGGGGCTGGGCACAGCCAAAGCCAGCAGCAGCACAACCAGGCACAAGCCAGCCCCCATCCATAACGCCAGGTCGTAGCCGCCGGCATAGTCATAGCTGATGCCGAATATGGCCGGGCCGATGGCGCTGCCGATGACGCTGGCTGTGTAGACGAAGCCGCGGATTTCGCCTTGAAATTGCCGCCCGAATAAATTGGGCCAGACGGCGCCATCAAAGACGTAGCCGATGCCCATGCCCAGCCCAAAAGCCAAAGCGTACATAATCAAGAGCCAGGTTTCGCGCATAGTCATCGCCAGCAGAGACGCAGCCAGCAAAGCCAGCATTTGCAGCGCCGCCACGTAGGAGGGTTTGATACGATCAATGAGGTAGCCGGCTAGCAATGCCGCGCCCGCGGTGAAGATCGAAATGAGGGCGAATGTCTCCGTCGCCGCCTGTACGCTGTAATTTAGATCAGCGAATATCGATACCTGGTGCAGTATCAAGCCGGTGCCCCAGGCTGACGGCAGCATACGCGCGACGATGAATACCCAGAGAATCGGCGTGCGCAGCGCTTCCGCCAGCGTCCAATTGTCTTCGGCGTCAGCGTCCACCGCCTCTTTGCCGCCCTCAGCTTGCGCGGCCTTATCCGGCGTCAGTCCGTAATGCTCGGGCCGGTTCCGCATGAGAAAAGCGAAAGCCGGCACAGCCAGCAGCGCCACAGCAGCGCCCAGCACGATGAAGGCCTGCCGCCAGTCCATCGTCTCCAGCAGTACGCGTATGACATTAACATAGATGCCCTGGAACAGCGCGAATGACAGCGCCAGAAGCGACAACATGCGGCCGCGCCGATAACGAAACCAGTTGGAGACGGCGGTGGTGCTCACCAGCGGCAGCGAACCTTGACCCAAGCCGCGCATGCCGGCGAAAGCGAAAAACAGCATGATGGGCCCGTTTATCAAAGAGCAGAGCAGCAGCACAAGGCCGAATATGGCGCCAACGGCAACGCCCACGCGCCGATTGCCCCAAATGTCGATCTGGCGGCCGACCCATGTCAGAACCAGCGAGGCGGCAAAAGTACCCGCGCCGTACAAACTGCTGATTGCCGTGCGATCCAGCCTGAAATCTTCGATGAAGAAGTCCATGAAGAGAGAGACCGAAAAGCTCTGGCCGGGGAAGCTGCACAACATGCCGATTAGCGCGACCAACCAAATGACCCAGCCGTAATATACCGGGCTGGCGGAAATCAGCCGGCTATGCATCTGCGCTCGCGCGGTCATGCGTGACGCCGAATGACAATTCCTGAGGCATTCAGTCTGTTTGACATTTGGCAATCTTTCCTAGGGCAATTTTGCAGGTCGATTCTAGAGGGGGCTGCCTTGAACTAACTTAAACTCTGTGTTCTCAGTAGTACCAAGTTAGTCCTGCGAATTTTGCCAAAGCAACCATATGTAGGGGCGACATACCATGTCGCCCGAATCCTCGAGTCGCAGCGGAAGCGGGCGACCAGATTGGTCGTCCCTACACGGCGCGCTTCTTCGCATGACTTTCATGGTTTTACTTCTTTGCCTCTGTGGTGAAAAATATTTTGATGCGATTGCCCTGCAATCTTTCCTGGTATTTGCCGACATTCGGGCCGCGGCATGATAGAATCAAAATGAATGCAGTCGCCGCGGACTCTCCTGTTGGCGTCGCCTAGCCGGGCAAAGCCGCCATTCGTAAACTGCTCCCCGCTGCGGCCTGCGACTTCGTAAGCGAGTAACAAGGTTGAAGCTCATGGACATGCCGTCGGACCTTTCCATCGCACAGCAGGCAAAGCTCGTTCACATCAATCAAATCGCCGAGCAAATGAGCCTGGATCCGGACAGAGACCTGGAACACTATGGCAAATACGTGGCCAAAGTCAAGCTTGAAGTCCTCGACCGGCTGAAGTCGCGGCCGGATGCCAAATACGTAGACGTAACCGCCATTACGCCCACGCCGCTGGGCGAAGGCAAATCCACCACCACCGTCGGCATCGGCCAGGCGATGAAGCACATCGGCAAGAAAGCCATTATCACCGTCAGGCAGCCGTCACAGGGGCCCACCTTCGGCATCAAAGGCGGCGCCGCTGGCGGAGGCTACAGCCAGATTGTGCCCATGGAGAACTTCAATCTGCACCTCACGGGCGACATCCACGCCATCAGCGCCGCGCATAATCTAATCGCGGCGATGCTGGACGCGCAAGTCTACCACGGCAACGCGCTGGACATCGACATCCACAACATCCCCTGGCGCCGCGTGGTCGATTTGAATGACCGCGCCCTGCGCCATGTCATCGTGGGCTTAGGCAAACGCTTCGACGGCGTCCCGCGCCAAAGCGGCTACGATATCACGGTCGCTTCGGAAATCATGGCCATCCTGGCGCTGACGACCTCGCTACAAGATATGCGCCAGCGAATCGGCAAGATGGTGGTCGCATACGACAAGAGCAAGAATCCGGTCACGGCCGAGGACATACGCGCGGCCGGCGCGGCGACTGTCTTAATGAAAGACGCGATCAAGCCGAATCTGATGCAGTCGCTGGAAAATACGCCGGCACTGGTGCACGCCGGTCCCTTCGCCAATATCGCCCACGGCAACTCCTCCATCATCGCCGACATGATCGCCATGAAATGCGGCGACTATGTGGTGACGGAGTCGGGATTTGGGGCGGACATCGGCGCCGAGAAATTCTTCAATATCAAGTCGCGCATCAGCGGGCTCAAACCCAACGCTGTTGTTCTGGTGACGACCATCCGCGCGCTCAAAGCGCATACCGGCAAGTACCGCATCATCCCGGGCAAGCTGATCGACCCGGGCCTGAAAGAAGAGAATGTGCCCGATGTCGAAGCCGGCGCCGTCAACATGGTGCGTCACCTGGAGAATCTCAAGAAGTTCGGCGTTAACCCGGTGGTGGCGATTAATGTCTTCGCCGATGACGCCGATGCAGAGATTCAAGCCGTGCGGGAGATCGCGCTGGCGGCCGGCGCTACCGGCGTAGCTGTCGCGCGGCATTGGGCCGAAGGCGGCGCAGGCGCGGTGGAGCTGGCCGAGATGATTGTGACCGCCTGCGATATGCCCAACGAGTTCCGCCTGCTCTACCCTGACGACATGTCCATCAAAGACAAAATTGAGACGATCGCCAGCGAAATCTATCGCGCCGACGGCGTCGATTACGCGCCGATCGCCAGCCGCAAGATCCGCCAGTACGAGGAACAGGGGTTGCGCTCGCTGCCAATCTGCATGGCGAAGACTCACCTCAGCATCAGCGACGACCCCAAACTCAAGGGCGCGCCGGACGGCTTCCGCATTAGCATCACGGACATCCGCGCGTCAGCCGGGGCCGGCTTCATCTACCCGCTCTGCGGCGATGTGCGCACGATGCCCGGCTTGGGACGGACGCCAGCGGCAATGAATGTCGATATCGACGAAGACGGCAAAGTGGTGGGATTGTTCTAGCAGAGCGGCAAGAAAAGCGCAGGTCTGTTATCATTGTCAAGGTTCGGCGTGGGCGGATTATCGCTGCCCAGGCATTCAATTGCGCCTGTCGAGCCACAGCGCAGACTGCCGCGTGTGAATGAAGCAACGGGAGGATCCATTGGCGGAAGCGACTCTCAGCACCTCTGCGGTTAGCGACCATGCTTTCAGCTATCAGCCGCCCGCCATCGCCGGCGATTTCGTCGGCAAGCACATCATCTCTGTCGATCAATTCGGGCGGCAAGACCTCGACATTTTGTTTGACGCGGCCACAAGCATCCGCAAACGCATCCGCAGCCACGACCGCGGGCTGACGGAACTCTGCGCTGGCAAGGTGATGGCCTCGTTATTCTTCGAAGCCAGCACACGCACCGATATGTCTTTCCAATCGGCCATGCGCCGCCTGGGTGGCGATGTGATCGCCGTCAGCAATGGCGTGCGCTTCTCGTCCATGTACAAAGGCGAAAATCTGTCCGATACCGTCCGCGCGACCGGCTGTTACGCCGATGTGGTGGTGCTGCGGCATCCGGAAATTGGCTCATCTTACGAAGCGGCCTATTACCTCGACCTGCTGAACGAACGCATTGACAATCCAACTGTCGCCATTAGCGGCGGCGATGGCATCGGCGAACACCCGACGCAAGCGCTGCTGGACATTTTCACCGTCTTTGATCAAAAGAAGTCGCTGGACAATAAGACAATCACGCTGGTTGGCGATCTGCTGCATGGGCGGACGGTGCACTCCCTGGCCAAGCTCATCGCCTATTACGACGCTGCGGATGTGCGGCTCTGCCTGGTATCGCCCGAAAATCTGCGGATGCCGGCCGATATCACCGAACTGGTGCGCTCGCACGGGATCAAGGTATACGAAACCGACGACTTAAAAGAATTCATCGCTGACACGGATGTCATCTATTGGACGCGCGTGCAAGAAGAGCGCTTTGCCGATTTGGAAGCCTACGAGCGCATCAAAGACCGCTATGTCATGACGCCGCAAGTGCTGGCGCAGACCAAGCCTGACGCGATTTTGCTGCATCCCCTGCCGCGCAAGCACGAGATGGGCACACGAGCAGACCACGACATCATGGACCTCGACAAGCGCGCGATATACTTCGAACAAATGGAAAACGGCATGTTTGTGCGCATGGCTCTGCTGGTCAAGGTTCTGCGCGGGGTGTATGTCTGATGCCGCTGCTCAAGATCAACGGCATGATCGATCCCCATACCCATCTGCGTGATCTTGACTGGACTCATAAAGCGACCTTTGCGTCGGAAACAAGAGCCGCCATCGCCGGCGGGTATTGGGCCGTTTTTGATATGCCCAATACCGCCCCGTCCACGGTAAACGAGGCGCTGCTGCTGGATAAAGCCCAGCGCATAGACAGAGCCGCGCATTGTGATTGGGGGCTGTACTTCGGCGCCTCGCAAGCTGATAACACCGCCGAGTACGAAGCTATCGCGCGGCGGGTATGCGGCTTGAAAATCTACAACAATTCGACCACGGGCGACCTGCTTATCGACACGAGCGCAATGCGCGAGCGGCACTATCGCGCCTGGACGCCCAGCAAAATCATCGCGGTGCACGCCGAAGAAGAAACGGTCGCCAATATACTCGAGCTGGTGCGCAAATACCGGCAGCCGACGCACTTTCTGCATATCAGCAGCGAGTACGAGATCAATCTGCTTACACAAGCCAAAGAAGACGGCCTGCCCGTCACCGTCGGCGTCTGCCCGCATCACCTGTTCCTGACCGAAGACGATCTGCCGGTATTGGGCGCCTACGGGATGATGAAACCGGAATTGAAGCGCAAAACCGATCAGCGCGCGCTGTGGCGGGCGATTCGCCTTGGCGCCGTCGACATCATCGAAAGCGATCACGCGCCGCATACCATCGCCGAAAAGGAGTCGGACAGGCCCCCTTACGGCGTACCGGGCTTGGAAACGACGCTGCCATTGATGCTGCAAGCAGCACGTAACGGCCGCCTGCCGCTGCAGCGCGCCTGCGACATGCTCTCGCTCAACGTCCAGCGCATTTGGCGCATCACCCCCCTGCCCAAAACTTATACCTTGGTCGACACCGATGCCAGCTATGTCATCAAACGCGAGCATCTCGTCAGCAAATGCGGCTGGTCGCCCTTTGAAGGCATGCGTGTGACTGGAAAAGTCCGCGAGGTCTGGATACGCGGGCACAAAGTTTATGATGGCGAAAGCGTGTTGAGCCCGCCCGGCTTCGGCACCGATCTCTTTGGATTGGTCGCATGAAGGCGGGATCGGCCGGGCGCGGGCTGCGTTTCATCGCCGCGGCATATCAAGCCTGGAATCGACAGCTGTTATTTAGATTGCCGCCGCAGCGCGCCCACAATGCCGCCATCGCATCCCTACGCTTGCTTGAGCGCTCAGATGGTTCTGCGGCTGTCGCGAGCTGGCTATACCGCCGTACCGCGCGCTCAGCCATTACCGAAGTCGGTGGGGCGCGTCTTTCCGGTCGCCTGATATTGGCCGCCGGCTTGGTCAAAGGCGATGGCTTCGCCGACGAAGCCGAAGCACTGCGAGAGGTCTCGGCTGGGCGCAATATCATGCCGGGCTGGCGCATCCTGCCGGCGCTGGCGGGGCCGGTCGAGTTCGGTTCCTTCACTCGCCATCCGCGCCTGGGCAACCGGGGCACGGTGATCTGGCGCAACGCGGGTACGCAGTCAACGCAGAATCGCGTCGGCTTGCGCAATCCGGGCGCCCGAGCTGCAGCGCGCTTTCTAGGCGAACGGCGCCAGCAGCTTCCGGCGGAGTTCGGCATCAATATCGCCGTGTCGCCGGGCGTCGCGGATATCGGCCAGCAGGAAGGCGATGTGGTCGAAAGCCTCGAATTCTTCCTCGATGCCGGCGTCCAGCCGACTTGGTTCACGCTGAACCTGAGCTGCCCCAACACCGAAGACGATCCGCAGGGCTTCCAACTGGAGCATGAAACCAAGCGTCTCTGCGGCGCGTTGATCGGCAGTATGCGCAGCCGCAAGTTAGCTGTTCCGCTCTGGGTGAAGATCAGCCCCGGCTTGGCAGCAGACCAATATCGCGTATTGATGCGCGTCTGCCACGAAGTCGGCGTCAAAGCGATTATCGCCACCAACACCGTCGCTCGCCCCAGCCCAGACGACGACGCTGTGTCCGCTGGCGTCGGCGGCGGCGACCTTTTCCCCGATGCGCAGGATGCCCTTCGCCAACTGCTGGCGGAGAGACGCCGCGGCGCTTATGCTGTTGATGTCATCGCTTGCGGCGGGATCCTGGATGGCGCCAGCTTCGACGCGTATCGCGCGCTCGGCGTCAAAGCCGGGCAATATTGGTCGGCGCTGGTATATCGCGGTCCATTGGCTGCCGCTATAATTGCGGCTGAACAAGCGGAGATTTCCTGCGACTATGAATATATCCATAGCGAACGCTTTGCTTGATATCGGTGCTGTCACCTTTTCCCCGGACGCGCCCTTCACCTTCAAGTCTGGCATTCGATCACCGGTCTACGTAGATAATCGAATACTCGTATATCATCCTGAAGAGTGGCATGTCATTGTTGAAGGTTTCGGTTCGCTGATAAGCGATCAAAATCTCCAGTTTGATGTAGTTGCAGGTGTAGCTGTTGGGGGAGTCCCACACAGCTCCGCTCTAGCTTACATAATGCAGATGCCGTCCGTTTTCATTCGCGGGGAATCTAAAGGACACGGCAAGGGGAAACAGATCGAAGGCGGAGACGTCGCGAATAAACGTGTTGTATTGGTGGAAGACCATGTAACCACGGGTGGGAGCAGCCTCAGGGCAGTTCAGGCTCTTCGAAACGGTAGCGCTACAGTAAAAGATGTACTTGCAATTATCAGTTACGGCTTTACTGAAGCGGTGTCTGCCTTTGAAGATCATCGCCTATGTGTTCATACACTTACAGATTTTGATACGTTGCTAAATCTCGCTCGTGAACGGGGTGATATTCAAGAATATCACATCGACCTTGTTCAGCAGTGGTTCAAAAACCCTCACGCTTGGGGTAACGAATACGCTTGAACGCAATCGACAAATACGACGCGCGAGCCGATGCGATCAACTCCCTGGTCTGCGTCGGCCTCGACAGTGATATTGACAAACTGCCAAGCGCATTCCGCAGCGTGGAATCGCCTCAGCTGGCATTCAACCGCGGCATCATCGACGCCACCGCCGAATTCGCCGCCGCATTTAAGTTCAACATGGCTTTCTACGAGGCAAATGGCGCCGATGGCTGGCGGCAACTGGCGCAGACCCTGGACTACCTGCGGCAGCGGCATCCCGACATACTGAACATCTGCGACGCCAAGCGCGCCGATATCGGCAATACCAGCGCGGCCTACGCGCGGGCGATCTTTGACGAGCTCGGATTCGACGCCGTCACGCTGAACCCGTACTTGGGGCGCGATGCCTTGCAGCCATTCCTCGACCACAGAGACAAAGCCTGCATCATCCTCTGTCGCACCTCGAATCCCGGCTCCGCGGATATCCAGAATCTGGAAGCGGGCGGTCGCCCTCTCTGGCGGATTGTGGCGGATAAGGTGCAGTCGGAGTGGAACACTCACGGCAATTGCATGCTGGTCGCCGCGGGAACAAACCCGGTTGAATTGGCGCAGATTCGTGCTATCACCGGCGATATGACATTGCTTGTGCCGGGCATCGGCGCGCAAGGGGGCAACCTCGGGGGCGTACTCAGCGCCGGTCTTAATAGCGTCGGGCGCGGGCTCATCATCAATTCGTCGCGGGGCATCATCTTCGCCGCGGACCCCGCCGCCGCCGCTGCCGATCTCCGGCGAGCCATAAATGCGCAGCGAGAATAAAGCGGCGTTGCGAGCTCGATAAATCCGTGAACGAAAGACCCGCCAACACTCGCCGCTACGAAAAGACAAGTACGCTGCCCGCCACGCTGGACGCAGTCACAGGCTTCCATGAGGACCCGCGCGCCCTGGCACGCCTGACGCCGCCGCCGATAATCATGCGGCTGCACCGTGATGACCGCCGCTCGCTAAGCGAAGGCGAAATCGAGTTCACGCTGTGGTTCGGCCCGCTTCCATTCCGCTGGCTAGCGCGGCATGAGCCTGGACCGACGCCCCACTCCTTCGCCGACCGGCAAGTCAAAGGTCCGCTGGCATATTGGCGGCATGAGCACATCTTTCGCGAGGTGGAAGGCGGCGTCGAATTGACCGACCGCATTCGGCTGGCGCACAGGCGCAATCTGCTGGGGGTCTTTACACGGCTCGCCTTTGACGGGCTGCCGCTGCGTGTCTTGTTCGCCTATCGCCACTGGCGGACGCGCCGCGCTCTAGCGGGCGACTGAGGCGGAGGCGCTAGGGCTTGGACATCATCAGCAGGGACAACCTGCCCTTCTGTGCCACAGCCCCGTCCTGCTTGCAGATGCGGATATCCAGCACGACCACGCCCCCGCCCAGGCGGCGAGCGGCTTTGACCTCGGCTACTTTTAATTCGGCGTGAATCGTATCGCCAATATAGACCGGATTGCTGAATTTCATCTCCAAGCCGCGGAAACCCAGCACCGTCCGTTCCAGGATGCCCAGCTGATAAGCCTGCCCGACGGCATAGCTGACAGTCAACATGCCGTGCGCGACGCGCTTGCCCATGAAAGAATCACGGCTGTACTCGGCGTCAGTGTGCATGGGGTTGAAGTCGCCGGTCAGCGCCGCGAATTGCACGAGGTCGGCTTCGGTGATGGTACGCCCGCGGGTACGCAGCGTCGTGCCGACTTCAAACTCTTCAAAGTAGAGACCACGAGGCCCCTCGGCTTCAAATTTCACGCGCTATCCCCCGCCATCCTGCTTGCTTGGTATTGTCAGAATCAAAAACAGCACCAGACAAACGCCGATGCTGTTTGCTACTCATTCGCTCACCGCTGAGTCGCTGCCGCTATCGTCCGTCGTCTGCTCGATGGCCGGCGGCGAATCCGGGTCAATTAGATCTGCGCTGGCGGGAAAGGCGTTGCCGATCAGCGGCGCAATCACAAGCGAGACGATCGCCAGCAATTTCAGCAAGATATTTAATGAGGGACCGGAAGTGTCCTTAAATGGGTCGCCGACAGTATCGCCGACCACCGCCGCTTTATGCGCGTCCGAGCCTTTGCCGCCGTAGTTGCCGGCTTCGATATTCTTCTTGGCATTGTCCCAGGCGCCGCCCGCGTTCGCCATCATCACCGCCAGCATGAAAGCCGATACCAGCGAGCCCAGCAGCACGCCAACCAGCGAGATCGGCGCAACGAATTCGCCGATTACATTGCCCTTGCCGATGACCGCCAGCAGCGCCATGCCCACCGGCACACCCACCGCGATAATCCCGGGCAGCAGCATTTGCTTGATGGCGCTGTCGGTGCTGATGGCCACGCAGCGCTCATAATCGGGCTCTGCCTCGCCTTCCATGATGCCTTTGATTTCGCGGAATTGCCGCCGCACTTCTTCGACGATTTGCTGGGCGGCATCGCCAACGGCGACCATAGTGAGCGCGCTGAACACGTAGGGCAGCAAGCCGCCGATAAACAAGCCGGTGACAAACTGCGGATTCAGCAGCAGTTTAGCCGGCTCGACCGCGGCGCCCAGCGCGGTACTGCCGCCGGCTGTCAGCGCGGTGATAAAGGCGGCCGTCAAAGCCAGCGCCGTCATCGCCGCCGAGCCGATAGCGAAGCCTTTGCCCGTGGCCGCTGTGGTATTGCCCAGGCTGTCCAGCGCATCGGTACGGTCGCGCACTTCCTCGGGCAAATCGGACATTTCGGCGATGCCGCCGGCATTGTCCGCAACCGGACCATAAGCGTCCGTCGCCAAGGTGATGCCCAAGGTCGATAGCATGCCGACCGCCGCTACCGCCACGCCGTATAGGCCCGCTTGCGATGTCGCCAGCAAAGTGACGACGACTACCACAATCACCGGCGCCAGCGTACTCATCATGCCCAGCGCCAAGCCGCGGATCACCACGATGCCGGCGCCGCCTTCCGCCGATGCTGACAGCGCTTTGGTCGGGCCATAAGTATCGGCAGTGAAGTATTCGGTGAAGTAACCGATCAAGACGCCGCCGATCAAGCCGCTCAAGGTCGCGATGATGATGCCGACATTCATATCGCCAAAGGGCAAGCTCAAGCCGAGAACGATGACGACAATGCCGATCATAACGGAGGCGCTGTAGATGCCGGTGCGGATGCTGCCCAGCAAGCGCTCTTGATCGGCGCCTTCTTCGGTCTTGACCAGGAAGCTGGCGATTATGCTGATAATCAAGCCCGCCGCCGCCACCAGCAGCGGAAATATCTGCGCCGCCAGCAGCCCCTCTCCCACAAAAGCGCCGACGGTGGTCGCCAGTGAAATCGCCGCGATGATCGAGCTGGCGTAACTTTCGAATAAGTCCGAGCCCATGCCGGCTACATCGCCAACGTTGTCGCCCACATTGTCGGCGATGGTCGCCGGATTGCGCGGGTCATCTTCCGGGATACCGGCTTCGGTTTTGCCCACCAGGTCCGCCCCTACATCAGCCGCTTTGGTGTAGATGCCGCCGCCGACGCGCGCGAAGATGGCGATCGAGGTGCCGCCGAAGCCGAAGCCAGCCAGCGCCGACGCCGCTTGCGCCGCATCGCCCAGCTGATTGACAAATACGATAAACAGCAGGCTGATGCCCAGCAGCGCCAGCGATACGACCATAGTGCTCATGACGGTGCCGCTGGCAAAAGCCACCCGCAGGCCCTGGTTCAAGCTCTTTGACGCGGCCTGCGCCGTGCGTACATTGGCGCGCACCGCGATGTACATGCCGATATAACCTGACAAGCCCGAGGCCAAGGCGCCAAACACAAATGCAACCGCCGTCAAAATGGACATGCCGGAACCCGGTACCTGGCTTAATATCACCAGCGCAATCGTGACAATGATGACCAGGATGGCAACCGCGCGGTATTCGCGGCTGAGGAAGGCTTGCGCGCCTCTTTGTATCGCCGCGGCGATTTGCTGCATTCGCTCGCTGCCTTCGTCCTGTGATAGCACGAAGCTGCGCTGATACAGCGCGAACAGCAAACCGATCGCGGCCGCTGCGATAGCCAAGGCTACCGTCGTATTCAGATCAATCATGGATTCCGTCTCCCTTTTATATTGTTGCGCAGCGATTCATCCGCGCGCAGAACACACGGGACAGCGCCTGCATTCGATTCTATCAGTCTGGCTGTGCTTCGCATTAGAATTACCAAGCAAAAGATGGTAGCGGAAAAGGAAAATACTTCAAGCGCGGGCTTATCATGCCGCAAGCCCGCTCGACGAGCGGCTGTGACGCGTACCACAGGCGGCAGATTCGCCTATAATATCGGAGTAACAGTCGCATTCGCGCAGTAAAGAAACGATAGAAGAACCAGAATGCCACCTGCAAAACGGACGGGCGCCCAAGGCGAAGCGCTAGCCCGGCGCTACTTGCGTCAGCGGGGATATCGGATCATCGACAGCAATTGGTCGAGCCTCTTCGGCGAGCTTGATATAGTCGCCGAGCGAGCGGGCGCTTTGACATTCGTCGAGGTGAAAACGCGCCGCGCCGCGGACACGGAAGCCGCGCTGGGCGGCATCACCACCGCCAAAAAAGAGCGCATGCTTAAAGCGGTCTACCAGTATTTGCATGAAAAGGAACTCGATCCGGATACGCCGTGGCGGATCGATGTCATCGCCGTCGCGCTGGATGGCAAGCGACCGCCTAAGCTGGATCATGTGGAGGACGCCTTTGACTGGTGAACGCCGCCCACTCGTCATCGTGCTGGGGCCCACCGGCGTCGGCAAGACCAGCCTGGCCATCGAGCTGGCGCAGTCGCTGAATGGCGAGATCGTCGGCGCCGACAGCCGGCAGATTTACCAGCACATGGATATTGGCACGGCCAAACCGACCGCCGCCCAGCAAGCAGTGGTCCCGCATCATCTAATCGACATGGTAGCGCCCGATTACAGCCTGAGCCTGGCGGAATATCAGGATGGCGCCTATCGCTGCATTGAGGACCTGCATCAACGAGGCGCGCTGCCTTTTCTCGTTGGCGGCGGCGGACAATACATCAGCGCGGTCGAGGAAGGCTGGTCGATACCACGCGTGCCGCCGAACCCCGAAATTCGCGCAGACTTGCAGGCCTACGTCGCCAGCCATTCGCCAGCCGACCTTCACAAGCGGCTGCGACAAGTCGACCCGCTTTCCGCCGAGAGAATCCACCCCAATAATATCCGCCGCGTGATCCGCGCCTTGGAAGTGCAAATCGTCAGCGGCAAGCCCATCAGCGAATTGCAGCGCAAGCGTCCGCCGCCTTATCGCATTATCAGGCTCGGGCTCGCGCGGCCGCGGTCAGTCTTGTATCCGCGCGTCGACCAGCGCGTCGATGAGATGATCGCCGCCGGATTCGTTGACGAAGTGGGTAGGCTGCTGGATATGGGCTACGACCGTTCCTTGCCGTCCATGAGCGGGCTGGGTTATTTGGAAATCGCCGGCCATGTCCTCGACGATGTGCCCTTGGCCCATGCCATCGAGCGAACCAAGTACAGCACACACGAATTCATCCGCCAACAAGACGTGTGGTTCCGCGGGCACGACAACGGCATTCTATGGCATAATGTGGAATGCTTGGATACAGACGCGCTGACGCAAACGCTGCGGAAATGGCTTGCCGAAGGTGATTGCCCGTAGCCCGGGGCAAAGCGCGAACACGATGAGTAAAGCCAAGATGACCGGTCAAAGACTTACGCACCTGAATCGCGACGGACAAGCCGAAATGGTGGATGTCGGCGACAAAGCCGCGACGCAGCGACTGGCGCGGGCTGGCGCGCGGGTCACCATGCAGGCGGAGACGCTGCGCCTGATTCGCCAGGGCGACATCAAAAAAGGCGATGTCCTGGGCACGGCGCGTATCGCCGGCATCATGGCGGCCAAACGCACTGCCGAGCTCATCCCGCTCTGTCATCCGCTTCCCGTGAGCAAGATATCGCTTGACCTGTCCCTGGACGAGACAAGCAACGCCATCGACATTGAGGCGACGGTGAAAACCACCGCCCGGACCGGCGTAGAAATGGAAGCGCTGACCGCCGTTTCTGTGGCGGCGCTGACCATTTACGACATGGCCAAAGCGGTCGACCGCGCCATGCGCATCACCGATATTCGGCTGCTGGAGAAACGCGGCGGCGTCCACGGTGACTATCTCGCGGAGGAATAGAGGCGACCATGCGCATCACCGTGCTTTTCTTCGCCACGCTGCGTGATGTCATCGGCGCGCGCAGTCTTGCGCTGCAGTTGGACGAGGGCGTAACAAACATCAAACAGCTGCGCGCAGAATTGACCGCCCGCTATCCCGCCGCCGCCGATAACCTGGCAGTGGCGCTGGCCGCCATCAACGAGGAATTCGCCTTCGACCACGACAGTTTCGCCGATGGCGCCGAGGTGGCATTTTTTCCACCGGTCAGCGGCGGCTCGGCAGCGCATCGCCCCGAGATTTTCCGGCTGCCCAGCGAAAGCATCAATCACGACGAAATCATCAGCGCCATCTCAACGCCCCGGACCGGCGCTGTCTGTATGTTCACAGGGCTGGTGCGCGGGCTGACCGCCAAGGACGGTCATCTGCCTAATACCGAATACCTGGAATACGAAGCCTATGAGCCGATGGCGCTGGCGAAGATGCGGCAAGTTGCCGAGGAGATTCGGGCGCGTTGGGACAAAGTCGAGGGCATCGCCATCATCCAGCGGGTCGGCAAGCTGCAGGTCGGCGACAACACTGTGCTCTGCGCCTGCTCCGCGCCACATCGCGATGACGGCTGCTTCGAAGCCGCCCGCTACGGCATCGACCGCTTAAAAGAGATCGTGCCGGTCTGGAAGAAAGAAGTCGGCATATCCGGCGAAACCTGGATCGAAGGCGAATATCGTCCGAATGCCAACGACGCGCAATAGCAAATGAACGAGACAGCGAATGCAAGCTGCAACTTTGAAGCGATTTTGGGAATCAGCTTCAAAGATCCCGGGCTGCTGAAGCAAGCCCTCACCCACTCGTCCTTTGTCAATGAATACGAAGGCAAAGCCGCAGTCCGCGATAACGAACGGCTTGAATTCCTCGGTGACGCGGTCATTGATGTCGTTGTGGCTGACCTGTTGTTTCGCCGCTTCCCTGATGCCAGCGAGGGCCAGCTGACGCAATTGCGCGCGGCGCTGGTCAGGACTGAGTCGCTGGCGCAGATCGGGACGCGCTTCCGCCTGGGCGAGTTTCTGCGTATTGGGCGCGGGGAGCAACTCAGCGGCGGACGGCAGCGACTGACGATTCTCTGCCAGGGTTTTGAAGCGGTTGTCGGCGCCATATTCGTCGACCGTGGGCTGCCAGCAGTGGTCGAGGTTGTGTCGCCGCCGATGCTCGAGCTCCTGGACAAAACCATCTCAAACAGGCTGCACATTGACGCCCGCAGCGAATTGCAGGAACTCACTCAAGGGCGCCTCAACACCGTACCGACTTACGAGGTGGTCGGCGCGGCTGGTCCCGAGCACAACAAAGAATTTCGCGTCGAGGTTGCGCTGGGGGGCAGCGTCATCGCCAGCGGCAGCGGCGGCAGCAAGCGCTCGGCAGCCCAGGCGGCCGCCAGCGCTGCGCTGGAGAGGCTCGAAAGAGAGGGATTCCCCGCTTCAATCGATGCAATTCGCGGCCAATCGTGACATCAGAAGCGCCGCCTGCCAAAACAATTTTCGCAAATCCGATAGCGATGCCGCGACGGCAACAGCGCGCCACAGGACCGGCAGCGTCTGGCGATATTGAGCTTGCGCAGCAGAGCCTCGTCGATTGACAGCGACCACTCGCGCCGTTCTTCCCGCACTTGCGCGTGGGCGTCGCAGAATTGCGCGAATTCGCGGCGCCGCGACAGCCACAAATATATGTCGGCGCTGGCGATTGAGAACTCGGTCGCTTCCAGGTCGCCGCCATCCCGTATCGGCGAGGGCGCGTCGGGCGGCAGCGGAATCTGATAATTCTCCAGGATCATGTAGGCGCAGTCTTGCCAGTATGCCCGCGTGGCTTTGCGCGTCGGCGCATTAACCAGTTGCAGCGCGCTGGCCAGCCCCAGCCGTTGGATCTCATCGTCCGAAAGCATCTTCGCCAATTCGATGCGTTCGTCCAGGTCGGCAGTGGTGATCACAGCCCGCAATTCGTCGGGTATCGACTTGAGTTCCGCCCATTGCGCCAGTTGCTCCGCCAGGCTGCCCGGGATCAGGTCCAAGTCATCTACAGTGGGCGCCACGCGCGCGAAAGTCAGCTCGGCCGGTTCTTGCGCATAGAGCTCGCGAATGACATCGAGGTCGGCCCGGCTCATGGCCGCGATCAAACCGGTGGTTGACATGCCGTAGCGTCCCGCGCGCCCGCCGATCTGATGAACTTCGCTGGGATAAAGCCGGCGGTCATTCTTGCCGTCGAACTTCTCCACATCATAGAAACAGACTATATCCGCCGGCAAATTCAAGCCCATGCCCACCGCATCGGTCGCGATGCAGATCTCGGTCTCGCCCGCGGCGAAGCGATCCGCCTGACGCCGCCGCACCTCGGGCGGCAAGCTGCCATAGACCACGGATACCGCCCGACCCAAGCGTTCGAGTTTCATCTTCAGGTCAAGCACAGCACGTCGGGAGAAAGCCACCAGTATCGTTGAAGCCGGCAGCGTTTCGAGCGTGAAATGGCGCTCGGCCACGGCGATTGGCGCCAGCCGCTGATGCTCGACCAACTCACAAGGGATCTCGGCGGCTTCGGCCAGCACCTCGATGAGCCGGCGGGCAGTTGGCGGGCCGATGACATGCATCTCAGGCGCAGCCGATTCCATCAACGCGCGCGTCCAGGCCCAGCCGCGGTCGGCGTCAGCCAGCATCTGCGCTTCGTCCACGATGACGCAGTTGCCGCTCTCGGTCGCGTTGAACATTTCAATCGTCGCTGCCGTGATGCGCGCGCCATCTACCGGGATATATTCCTCGCCAGTTAAAAGGCTGCAGGCCACGCCGGCGCTGTTGAGGCGATCGAAGATCTCATAAGCCAGGAGCCGCAGCGGCGCCAGGTACCAGCCCGAGCCGGCCTCCTTCAGCGCCTGGAGGGCATCATGTGTTTTGCCGCTATTCGGCTCGCCGATATGCAAATAGAGCTGCTGATGCTCGCGATAGGCATTGCGCCACTTGGGGAAAGCGTCAATCAGACGATTGCGCAGCTTCTTCTTGGCTTCTTGCCGGCGCCGCCGCCGCGAGCGACTACCGCGCTTGTGTTTGGGTTTGCCTTCTTCCTTGTCTTCAGTCTTTGCGGCCAGCAGCTGATAGAACTCCGCGTAGGTCTCCGGCAGATTCCACAAGCCGCGAACATCGCGCCAGGTCAAGTTCTTCGCCGATAATCCCATCTCGCTCAACTGGCTTTTGAGGCGACGTTTGTCCATCCCAAGCGCAGCGCTCAGCGTATCCGGCCGCAAGCGTTCATAGCCGGCTATCATCTCGCTGAGATCGGGATCGGCGGCGGTAGGCTTAAAGCTGTAAACTGGGAAACGCAGCTTGCCGCGCGGATCCAGAAAGCTGTCTAGCGCCAGCTCGGTGGCCGCGTGGCGCAAGGTCGCCGAGTTGACACCGGCCAGTCGCGCTGCCTGTTTCAAGGTATAACTGCGCGAGCAAACCCGCTTTTCTACCGGGTCGCCGTCTTTCTCGCGCCCGGCATTGTCGCGCAGTTGGTCGCCGCATAGCTCCAGAACGCTTTGCCAGGCTTCGGCATCGCCGCCGGCGCGCGGCTCGGGGTCGCCGAGCCTCTCTTCGATTGTATTTTCCAAGCAATTGCTCCCATAGCGCGCTAGCCCGGGCGGTTACCAGCGGTAATGTGGCTGGCCTCCTGTACAATCGCGACTGTATTCGCCAGCCGATTCCCTTTGGCTCGCGGGCTCGGCAAACAGTGACGCCTGCTCAAGCGACTCCATGGCATAATGCCGCAGGATCCGCTTTACCAGCGCTGTCTTGCCAGGCCTGGTCAGGCTGATCTCGGCGGCAAAACGAGCCGGGTGTTTTTGGCCCTTCTGACGATTGCAGCCCGGGCAGGCGACCGCCAGATTCTCGCCGGTATTGGCGCCGCGCTGCTTCAAACTGATGATATGATCCAACTCAAAAGCGGCATTGAGCAGGCTGCTGCCGCACCACTCGCACATGCCGCCGGATTCCAAAATGCGGTCGCGCAGGTCCGACGCGCTCAGCCGTCCGCTGGCGCGCGCTGCTTTGGCTCGCGCGTTCAGGGCAGAAGCATACTGTTCCAGAGCCGCGCTATCAAGATGGTCTTGGTAATTCATTCAGGCGTTTCGTCCTGAGGATTGTCCAGCCGGAAGCCGTGGCCCCGCACCGTAACGATGTACTGATGCTCGCTGTCGTACTCGGCCAGGCGGTCCCGCAAGCGCCGCACCAGCGCGTCAATCGCTTGCTCGCTGACGCCCAAGCCCATGGCGTCCGGCCAGACGGCGTCCATGACATCGCTGCGGCTGCAGACCCCGCCTTGGCTGGCGAACAGGATCTCAAGCAGGCGGTATTGCGGCAAGCTCAAAGGCGGATCCACCGTTTCACCGCCGATGACTACCTCGCGCGATTCTGGATCAAGACGCATACGCAAACCCGTCATGGCGCTGGAGGGTATGATATCTGGCAGCACGCGCGTAGTCGCCGGCGCGGTCGCCCCCGAGCCTACAAAACGCAAGCGTATATCTTTGGCGATGCGGATTTCATCGCCGTCCTCCAATTCGCGCATGCCGGTCAGACGATAGCCATTTACCCAGGTGCCATTCTTGCTGCGCAAATCCTCTATGACGCAAACGCCGCCTTCCAGCATGATCTTCACATGCTGCCGGCTTATCTGCCTTACCGGGATCACAATATCACAGCCATCGTCCCGGCCCAGCATCATCTCCGGTCTATCAACAACCCAGTGCGGGTGGGACAAAGATCCGTCCAGCCAAACAATGATCGGGAATTCATCACTTGTTTGGGACATTAGAAGGACTCACCCTCGCCATTTACAAGTCTGCTCGCTTAACTCAATCCTATTTTATTATACAGCAATATTTTTTTCGCAACGAACGCGCATTGTTGCTCTTGGCGCCTGATTGTATAATCGCGCCGATAAATTCGGTCGCTTTCCAGGGGGCGCTACTTGGGGATTTTCCGCCGCGGACTTTCCAAAACACGACAGTCGTTTTTCGGCCGCATCTCGCAAATGCTGGGCAATACCGAGATTGACGAGGACACTTGGGAGGACATGGAGACGCTGCTGATCCAGGCGGATGTCGGCTTCGACACCACCGTCAATGTGATCGACAGTTTGCAGGGCCGCGTGCGCAGCGAAGGCATGACCAAGACCAGCCAGCTGCAGGGCGCGCTCAAGGAGACCTTGGCGAGTCTACTGGATTTCCCGCCGGCGATGGACATCTCCGGCCGCGAGCTGTCTATCATTCTGGTAGTCGGCGTCAACGGATCGGGCAAGACGACATCCATCGCCAAGCTGGCGCATCGGCTGCAAAACTTGTCGCGCCGCAAAGTGATGATCGCCGCCGGCGACACCTTCCGCGCGGCCGCCATCGAACAGCTGCAGACCTGGGGCAGCCGAGTGGATGTGCCCGTCATCGCCAACCGGCCGGGCTCCGACCCGGGCGCGGTCGTCTTTGACGCGACAGTCGCCGCGAAAGCCCGTGGCCATGACGTGCTGCTGATCGACACCGCCGGACGCCTGCAAAACAACTACAATCTCATGCGCGAGCTCACCAAAATCAGCGAAGTCTCGGGCAAAGTCGTGCCGGACGCGCCGCATGAAGTCTTGCTGGTGCTGGACGGCACCACGGGCCAGAACGCCATCGAGCAAGCCAGAAGCTTCCAGGAATCGGCGGGCGTCACCGGCGTCATCGTCACCAAGCTCGACAGCACGGCCAAAGGCGGCATGGTCTTCTCCATCTTTCATGACCTGCGCCTGCCCGTTCACTATCTGGGATTGGGAGAAGGCGTCGACGATCTAGTGCTCTTCACGCCGGAATTCTTCGTCGACAGCCTGTTCGACGACGACGATGACTAGACTGGTTGACCGCTGCCTTGATCATCACCAGCGAGCAGAATAGCCGCATCAAGCAAGTTAAACGCCTGCGCGGCAAACGCGGGCGCGCCCAGGCCAAGCGCTTTCTCATTGACTACGAACGCGACTTGCAGCGCGCGCTGCGCTGCGGCTACACCATTGATTACCTGCTGCACTGCCCGGAAATCGCCGCTGCCCCAAACCTGGGCGAAGTCGAGATGCATCAAGTCACGCCACAGCTGATGAAGCTCGCCAGTTATCGCGAGAACCCCGACGGCATGGTCGCAGTCATGCGCAGCCAACCAAGCAAAGGCGCGCTTGAACTTGGCCAATCCGCGTTCAATCATGTCGCTGTGCTGGTCGGGTTAAGCGTCCCGGGCAATGTCGGCGCTTTACTGCGCACGGCCGACGCCGCGGGCCTCGACGCGGTCATACTGGTCGATTGCGCCCTTGACCTCTATAATCCCAATATCATTCGCAGCAGTACCGGCGCCTGCTTCCGCGGCAATGTGTACCAACTCAGCAGCGACGAAGCCGTCCGCTACTTGCGGCGGAAGGGCTTCCAAATGGTAGCCGCCGCTGTCGACGGTGCCACCAGCCTCTTTGAACTCGACTTTGGTGGGAGAACGGCCATCGTCTTGGGTTCGGAGGACCAGGGGCTGCCCGAGCCCTGGTTGGCGCAAGCGGACCAACTCGCGCGCATACCGATGGCCGGCGCTGTGAGCGATTCGCTGAATGTATCCGTCAGCGGCGCGCTACTCATGTACGAGCGATACCGACAGCAGCACGCGGCCCGCCACAACACAGAAAGGTGAAGCCGGGCAATTGCCCGCGCCAACTATGGATAATATCATCAGCCAGCTGAGCGAGTTCAAGCGGCAAATCGACGAGTTGATGGCGCGCATTGACATCCCCGGCAAGCAGCGAATCATCGACGAGTTGGAGAGCGAAGCCAGCGAGGGCGACTTCTGGAATAATCCCGATGCGGCGCAGAAGACCATGCAGCGCCTGTCCAAGCTACGGACTGCCGTCGACCGCTGGGGCACGCTGGCCGACCGCATCAGCGACGCCATCGAATTGGCCGAAATCGCCGATGCCGATATGCAGGCTGAGCTGGCGGCGGAAACCGAAGCGCTGGGCGAAATCGTCGAGGCCATGTCTCTGCAAGCGATGCTGGCGGGCGATTACGATAATGAAGACGCCATCTTCGCCATACACGCGGGCGCCGGCGGCGTTGACGCGCAAGACTGGGCGGAAATGCTCGAGAGAATGTACCTGCGCTGGATGGAGCAGAATGGCTACAAGGCGGAGATCCTCGAGCGCAGCAACGGCGACGAAGCCGGCCTCAAAAGCGTGACAGTCAGCGTCAAAGGCGACTTTGCTTACGGCTATCTGCAGAGCGAAGAAGGCGTGCATCGGCTGGTCCGACTCAGCCCATTCGACAGCGCCAGCCGCCGCCATACGTCATTCGCCAAGGTGGAGCTCTGGCCCGATATTCAGAGCGACATCGAAATCGAAATCGAAGACCGCGACATCCGCATCGATACTTATCGCGCTAGCGGCGCCGGCGGCCAGCATGTGCAGAAAAACGACACCGCCGTGCGCATTACGCATCTGCCCACCGGCACGGTCGTACAATGCCAGAACCAGCGCAGCCAGGCGCAGAACCGCGACCGCGCCATGCAGATTCTCAAAGCTCGACTGTTCGAGATGGAGCGCGCCCGCCAAGAAGCGGAAATGGCCGAGCTAAAAGGCGAGAATGTCGACGCCGGCTGGGGCAATCAAATCCGTTCCTACGTGCTGCACCCTTACCAGATGGTCAAAGACCACCGCACCAGCGTCGAAATCGGCAATACCACGGCTGTGCTCGATGGCCGGCTAGGCGAATTTATCGAGGCCTACCTGAGACATAAAGTCAGCGGCTAGCTGGCGGAGGCATTTTATCCATTTGTATGTCGATCCTAGAGACGTTTTGCCCCGAAAAAACTTAAACTCTATGTCTCTGTGCCTCAGTAAAACCAAGAAAGTCATGCGAAGAAGCGCGCCGTGTAGGGGCGACCAATCTGGTCGCCCGCTTCCGCTACGACTCGTGGTTTCGGGCTGTCGCCCCTACAGATCGTTGCTTTGGTAAAATTCGCATGACTGACTTGGAACTACTTCTGTGCCTCTGTGGTGAATAGTATATTGATGCGTTTGCCCTGCCACTCTGCCCGAAAAGCGCGACAACGCAGCCATAATATGCTAATCTATGGTGGACATTATCTCTCCAGGTGGCCGCGTAATGTTGACTTCAGCCGACCTATATTCGCGAGATCTCGAGTCACTGCTGAACTCCTTGCCCGACTATAAACCCCATGAAGTTGACCTGATCACCGCCGCCTATCATCGGGCCGAGCAAGCCCACAGCGGGCAACGGCGCAAATCGGGCGAACCCTATTTCACGCATTGCGTCGCGGTCGCCAGTATTTTGGCCGAATTGAAGATGGATGCCGAATCAGTCGCCGCCGGTTTGCTGCACGATGTAGTCGAAGACAGCGACATAAGCAATGACCGCTTGCGCGGCGAATTTGGAGAAGCCATCGCCAAGCTGGTGGATGGCGTCACCAAAATGAAAAACGTGCCCATCAAGAATGTGCCGGCGGGGGGGGATTCGCGCCGCTCCAGCGCCATCAACCGCGAAATGGAATACATCCGCAAAATGCTGCTGACTATGGGCGATGACGTGCGCGTGGTCCTAATCAAGCTGGCCGACCGCCTGCACAATATGCGCACGCTCGGTTATATGCCGCGGCACAAGCAGCAGTCGGTGGCGCAAGAGACGATGGACATCTTCGCGCCGCTCGCCAATCGACTTGGCATCTGGCAGATGAAATGGGAATTGGAAGATCTCAGCTTCCGTTACTTGAATCAGGATGCCTATCGGTCGATCGCCAAAGCGCTGGACGAACGGCGAGACGAGCGCGAAAGCTATGTCAAGCGCATCAAGGAACGCCTAACGCGGGAGCTGGGCAAAGCCAAAATCACCAATGCGACCATAAGCACACGCCCAAAGCACATCTACAGCATATACAGCAAGATGACCAAGAAAGACCTGCCGCTGGAACAGATCTACGACATCCGCGGCATGCGCGTCCTGGTCGATACTCTGGCGGAATGCTACCTGGCGCTCGGCATTGTGCACAGTCTATGGCGCCCCATACCCGGCGAGTTCGATGATTATGTCGCCAATCCCAAAGACAATTTCTATCGCAGCCTGCACACCGCCGTACACGATGAAGAAGGCAAGACCGTCGAGGTGCAGATCCGCACCTGGGAAATGCACGAAGACGCCGAGTACGGCATCGCCGCGCACTGGCGTTATAAAGAAGGCAAAAACGGGAGCGACAAAGCCTTTGAAGAGCGGCTCGAGTATTTGCGCCGGCTGATGGAATTCGGCCCCGATCTGAATGACGCCTCCCAATTCATTGATACGGTGAAATCCGAGGTGTTTCAAGACCGTGTCTACAGCGTGACGCCGAACGGCGACATCATTGACCTGCCCGTCGGCGCCACGCCCATCGACTTCGCTTATCATATTCATACCGATGTCGGCAATCGCTGCCGCGGCGCCAAGGTCAATGGCCGCCTCATGCCGCTGAATTACAAGCTGAAAATGGGGGACCAGGTGGAAATCCTCACGGCAAAGCGCGGCGGACCCAGCATGGATTGGCTCAATACCGATCTCGACTACGCCATCACCAACCGCGCGCGCACCAAGATCCGCCTTTGGCTGCGCAAGCAGAATCGCGACAAACACATCACCATGGGACGCGAATTGCTCGAGCGTGAGCTCAAACGCTTGGGCGTATTGGCGAAAGTAACCTTCGAGTCCGTCGCCAAGCTGCACAATTTCGAAAAGCTCGACGACTTCCTGGCCGCCATCGGCGCCGGCGATGTCACCGGTCCACAGATCACCAATCGCGTCCTGGAAGAAGAACGCCGCAAGTCCGCCGAGAGCGTCAGCGATGACGACTTGCTGAAACCGCGCTCGAAACCGGCCGGCGCCAACGTCGCCAAAGGCGTCAGCATCATGGGGGCTGGCGGCCTGCTCGTCAATCTAGGGCGCTGCTGCGCGCCTATGCCGGGCGACGACATTATCGGCTACATCACACGCGGACGCGGCGTCACCGTGCATCGCGAGGATTGCCCGAACATCGCCGCCTCGCGCGAGACCGAGCGCCTGATTGATGTCTCCTGGGGGCCGGAATACGAAGAGCAGCGCTACCTGGTGCCGGTGGAGGTGGTCGCCTTTGACCGCGAGGGCCTCTTGCGCGAGATCAGCACTATCATCGCCGATCAGCGGGTGAACATCGCTTCGATTGAAGTCAGCACCCGCCAGCACATCGCCACGCTCAACTTCGAATTGGAATTCTCCAGCAACCAACAGCTGACGCGCATCCTCAATCTGATCGACCAGGTACCCAGTGTCGTTGAAGCCCGCCGCCGCAACACCGGCTGAACCCGTGCCGCGCCATGCGTATCACTTTGCTTGAATCCTACTACGGCGGCAGCCACAAGACTTGGGCCGACGGCTATCAGCGTTTCTCGCAACACGATATCGAGCTGATCACCATGCCGGCGCAATTCTGGAAATGGCGCATGCAGGGCGCAGCCATCACTTTCGCGCGTCTGCTGGATTCGCGGCCCGATCTCATCATCGCCTCCAGCATGATCGACCTGTCCATCTTCCGCGCCCTAACATTTCGCCAGCTGGGAGATGTGCCGATCGCCCTGTATCTGCACGAGAATCAATTGTCGTATCCGCAGAACCAACGCCAAGGGCATGGCTGGCGCTACGGCTTCATCAACTACGTCAGCGCCCTCTGCGCCGATGCCGTCTATTTTAACAGCGAATTTCACCAGGCCGACTTCATGCAGCAGCTGCCGCGCATGCTCAAAAACTTTCGCGACTACTACGAATTGCAGACGATAGATGAAATCAAAGCCAAGTCGCGTGTACTGCCGGTTGGCATCGATTTGCAGCGCTACGACCAGTACCGCGCCGTCAAAGACAAAGACCAAACGCCGACGATCTTGTGGAACCACCGCTGGGAGGAGGACAAAGACCCGGCCGCATTCATTTACAGCATGATCAAGCTGGTCGCCGAGGGTTATGATTTTAAGCTGGCCATCACCGGCGAGCAATTTGGCAAGATGCCCGCGGTCTTTAACGCGGCGCAATCGCTGCTGCGCGACAAACTGATACAGTTGGGCTACGTCGACTCATTCGCGGAATACGCGCGGCTGCTCTGGCAATCGGATTATGTGGTGAGCACCGCCTGGCAAGAATTCTTCGGCATGTCGGTCTGCGAGGCGATCTACTGCGGCTGCCTGCCGATACTGCCCGACCGCTTGAATTACCCGCACCTGCTGCCGGACGAGCTCAAACCAGCCTGCCTCTATCAGCGAGACCGGCTCACGGCGCAGCTGCGATATTATCTTGATGGCAACGACAAGCCGGATACCAGCGCGCTGCGAGCGAAAATCGCCGCCTTCGACTGGGCAGTGGTGGGGCTGCGTTACGATGCTGAACTGGCGGATCTGGTCAATCGTCATCGCTCAGCGCGGGATCGGCGCCATTCGTCGAGGCGCTGACGTCCTCGTCCTCGCCTGCTGTCTGATTCAAGCGCGCTTCTATCTCCTCCAGGCTAAGTTGCTCGTCGGCCAGCAGCTCATCCGCCGGCACATCGATCCGCTGGCGATACTCCACGACGCCGATGACGGACTCTTTATCGCGCAGGGCGATTACCGGCTCGATACCTCTAAGCCAAAGCTCAGTTTTAGCCGCCAAGCCCAAGGTCATGTATTTGGCTTTGCCGCGGCTGGTCACAACCAGGCAGGTGTCGCTTAAGCGGCCCACAGCAGCAGCGACAAATTCGCTTTCAGGGCTCTTGGCGTCGGGGAGTTGCTTGCCTACTCCGCCACGGCCCTGTGAGCGAATTTCTGAGAGTTTAGTAAGGTTGGCTTGCCCCCGAATATTAACATGCCAAAAGTGACTTGCCTTCTCCGAAATGAGACAAGCAGCGACGGCGCGATCGTCGTTTAAGGCGATTCCGCGTACGCCGCCCGCTGACAAGCCGCTGGCTCTTACATCGTCCTCGCTGAAACGGATGGTGTAGCCCTTCGCTGTTGTCAGGACGATTTCATGCTCGCCGCTGCTATAAAGCACAGCCACGACGCGGTCGCGCTTCGCCAGCCTCATCACGCTGAATTCGTGAGACATCACGCCGGGCAAGTCCAGCGTGTGCAGCCGTTTCGCTTGACCCTGCGCCGTGAACAAGCAGACGTACCCCGTTTGCAGATCTGCCGGCAAGCAGAGGAAAGACACAATCTTTCGTTTTGCGCCGAGGTCGGTCAGGTCGCTGTAGCGCATGCCTTCAGCCGCCTGCTTCACTTGCGGTATCTGTTGAACGGGCAGGGTCGCGCAATAGCCGTCCTGGGCAAAAAGATACAGAATCTGCGCCGTTGTGCTATGTTGCAACAGGCGCGGCGGCTGCTTGGTTGTGGTGGTGATCTTGGGCGCTTCGTCGCCGTGCGTCCGGCCCAGATCGCCTTTGGTGCTGAGCATGACCACAGTCGGCTCTGCCGGCATTAGGAAATCGGCCTGCGTCACGGCGGACGCCTCGCCCTCGGAGACAATCGTGCGCCGCCGGTCGCCAAACTCCGCTTTCACCTTTGCCAATTCCGCGGCAATATGCCCACGCTGCTCCGCCGGGCTCGCCAGCAGATTTTCCAGCGATTTTATCAAACGGCGCTTTTCTTTGTACTCATCGCGAATACGGCGTATTTCCAGCGAGGCCAGGCGCCGCAACGCCATGTCCAAAATCGCCTGCGCCTGAATCTCGCTAACGGCGAAGTTCTTGACCAGGTTCTTGCGCGCCGTGTCCGTGTTGCGTGATTTGCGAATGACGCTGATGACCGCGTCCAGATTGTCCAGCGCGATGATCAGCCCCTCGAGCACATGCGCCCGTTCGCGCGCCCGCGCCAAATCGAATTCGCTGCGGCGCACGACCACTTCCAGCCGATGCTCCAGGAAGACACGCAGAGCCTGTTTCAAGCCCAGGGTACGCGGCTGGCCGTCGACCAAAGCCAGCATGATAATGCCAAAGGTCGATTGCAGCGGCGTCAACTTGAAGAGTCGCTTTAATACGTCGGTGACATCGGCGCCGCGCTGCAATTCGATGACCAGCCGCACCGAGTTCTGACGGTCCGATTCATCGCGCAGGTCGACCAATCCGTCCAATTTCCCAGACCGCACCAGACTGGCGATGCGCTCCACCAGCGTCGTCTTGTTGGTCTGATAAGGCAATTCGCTGACGATAATGCGCGATTTGCCGCGCCCCATATCTTCGATATGCACTTTGGCGCGCAGGGTAATCTTGCCGCGCCCGGTGGCCATAGCCTGCCGCAGCATATTAACTTCGCCGCGCATTTTGAACATGACGCCGCCGGTGGGAAAGTCGGGACCCTTGACGAAGCGCATCAGCTCGTCAACATCGATTTCTTCAAGCCGCTGCCAATTCTCAAGCAGATGCGCCAGCGCGTCGCAGATTTCGCCCAGGTTGTGCGGCGGGATATTCGTCGACATGCCCACGGCGATTCCCGACGCCCCGTTAATCAACATGTTTGGCGCCATCGCCGGCAGCACAGCCGGTTCATTGAGCGTACCGTCAAAGTTCTCGACAAAATCAACGGTATTCTTGTTGATATCGATTAGCAACTGGTCGCCGATTCTGGCTGTGCGCGCTTCGGTGTAGCGCATGGCTGCCGCGCCGTCGCCATCGATGCTGCCGAAGTTGCCCTGCCCGTCAATCAGCATGTAGCGCATGGAAAAATCCTGAGCCATGCGCACCATCGTTTCGTAGACAGCGCCGTCGCCGTGCGGATGGTATTTGCCCAAGACCTCGCCAACGATTCGAGCGCTCTTCTTGTGCGCGCTGCCGGCGCCAATGCCCATGTCATGCATGGCGTACAGAATCCGCCGATGCACCGGTTTCAGCCCGTCGCGCGCGTCCGGCAAAGCCCGCGACACGATCACGCTCATGGCGTAGCTCAGGTAGGCTTCGCGCATTTCGCTTTCGATATTAACTTGATGTTTGGATTGATCTGTCATTGCGCGACCTCGGCGGAATCCCCATCGACGTGGCGAACAGCATTGCGACTGTCGTCATCGTTAGCGCTACCAGGCAGACTGCCCGGCGTAACTCCAGGCTTGGGACAGCCGTCGTCTATGAGACGACTTTAGAACCCATCCGGTCAATCTGACTACGGCCGGCTGCGGCTTCGCAACACGGTTTAAGCGTATAAGCATCGTCGGGAGCGCGACGATAGTAACTCATGCGGACTTTAGTTTCTCATTGTAGAATGTCTTTTGAGAGCGTGTCAAATACATTCGCGCGCTCTCTGCCAACCAACTGACCCAAAAAGACGCCACCTTGCGCCGACTCTCCGACCACTTCCCGCCACACAGCCTTCCAGCGGATCGCTTTCGCTTTCGACCAAGACCAGTCAAATGCTGAGATTACTCGTCCTTGTGTTGCTCTGCCCGGCTATGGTCGCTTGCTCCGGCGAGGTTCCGGTGAGCATTGCGCCCGAGGTGCGGCTGAGCGCCAAGAATGTCGAACCGACGATAGCAGACCTCAACAGCACGCAACAGCCCAAAGCCGTGCCCAGGGACCGCAGCTCGACAGCGGCGGAAACAGGCGCTCAGGAGTTCGGGCCCATTGTAGGTCCGAGGTATACGCAGCCGCCGACCAATACCTCCAAGCCGCCGGACCCGACGGCAGTCTTCACCCAACCCGGCAGCGCCTACACCACTCCGGTAGCCCTTGACCAAACGCGACTCGACCCAGCCCGCATGGGCATCCAGCTGCATTACAATTTTGATGTCAACGGCTGGGAGCACAGCCTGCAGCAGATCAAGCCGCTGCGGGTCAACTGGGTCAAGGTGCAAGCGGCTTGGGAATGGCTGCAGCCCGATCGCGCCGGGCAATTTGACCAGAACTTCCGCCTGTTTCAACTTCACGTACAGAAAGCCGATAAATACGGCTTCCAGGTGATGCTGAGCGTCGTCAAGGCGCCAAACTGGGCGCGCCACAGCAATAGGAACGAAGACGGCCCGCCCGATGACCTGAACCAATTCTCCGCATTCCTGCGGCAGCTATTGGAGCAAGTCGGCCCCTACATCGACGCCATCGAAATCTGGAATGAGCCTAATCTGCGCCGCGAATGGACCGGCAGCCGCGCCATCAGCGGCGCCAGTTACATGGAACTTTTCCATGTCGCCTACGATGTCATACGCGCCTACTCGCCCAATATCACGCTGATAACCGCCGGGCTGGCGCCGACAGGCGATCATAGCGGCGTCTCGGTTGACGACCGCGCCTTCCTGCGCCAAATGTATCAGGCCGGCCTGGGGCGTTACGTCGACGTCAAAATCGGCGTCCACCCCTACGGCTGGGGCAATCCGCCCGATTTCCTGTGCTGCGACAATGTCGAGGGACAAGGCTGGGACGACCGGCCGCAGTTCTTCTTCCGGCAAACTATTCGGGATTACGCCAGCATCATCGCCGCATTTGGGGGCAACGCGCAAATGTGGGTGACTGAATTCGGCTGGGCCACCTGGGAAGATTATCCCACGGAAGCGCCTGACCCCTGGATGAGCTACAATTCGGCGCAGGATCAGATGGACTATAGCATGCGCGCCTTCGAGATCGGCCAGTCGCGCGCCGATATCGGCCTCATGATCCTCTGGAATCTGAGCTACGCGGATGAGCGCACCGTTTACAATCGCATTGAGCTGGCCGGCTACAGCCTGCTCTATCCGCATTTCGACGGCAGCAGCAACAAGCGCCGGCGCCCGCTGTATCAGGCTTTGGAACGCCGACCCTAAAATCCGCAAGCAAAAAAACGCGGGACCGTCGCCGGATCCCGCGTCGTAGTCCTTAGGGCTGTCAGCGCTTACAATTCGCTGAGCATATTCTCGAAGTCGTCGATATCACCGACCTCATCCCGGTCCAGCGCGCCCTGAGCTTCCAGAGTAACCGGCGGCGCAATCACCTCGCGCTCATGATAGGCATGGAAGCCCGTGCCGGCCGGTATCAGCTTGCCGATGATCACGTTCTCCTTCAAGCCATGCAGCGGGTCGACCTGGCCTTCGATGGCCGCGCCCGCCAAGACCTTGATGGTATGCTGGAAGCTGGCGGCTGACAGGTAGCTTTCCGTGCTCAATGCCGCCTTGGTGATGCCCAGCAGCACCGGCGTACCCGAGCAGGGCTCGGCGTCTTCATTAATCAGGCGCTCGTTGATCTCCAACAACTTGAGCTGGTCGATCAACTCGCCCGGCAGCAAGTCGCTGTCGCCGCTTTTGGTGATCTGCACCTTGCACATCATCTTGCGGATTACCGTTTCGAAGTGCTTGTCGGCGATATTCACGCCCTGGCTGCGATAAACTTCCTGGATCTCGCTCAGCAAGTAGAGTTGCGTGGCGTTTGCGCCCAGGACACGCAGAATCCGATGCGGATTCTTAGAACCTTCCGTGAGTTGTTCGCCCGCCTCTATATCCATGCCGTCGTAGATCTCTTTGCGCAAGCGCGCATTGGCTGGAATCTCAAGTTCTTCTTCTATGTTGTCCTGGAAGCGAATGTAGACTTTGCTCTCTTCGACATGAACTTTGCCGGCCAGGCCCGCCACAATTTCGTCGTCGCCATTGCGGGCGATAACTGCGCCCTTTTTGATATCCTTGCCGTCCTTGGCGACTACATCCCAGCCCTCGGGGATATCGTGTTCCTCGCTATCCAGATCCTCGAAAATAACGGTAGCGATGCGGGCGCCGTCTGATCGCTCAGTCAAGCGCAGCTTGCCGGCAATGCCAGTGGTTACTGCCTCCCCCTTGGGCGCGCGCCGCGCTTCAAACAGCTCTTCTACACGCGGCAAACCGCTGGTGATGTCACGAACTTCCGCTGTACCGCCGCTATGGAAAGTACGCAGCGTCAACTGCGTACCGGGCTCGCCAATCGACTGCGCCGCGATAATGCCAACAGCCGAGCCGATGTTGACCATTTCGCCGGTGCCCAGGTCGCGCCCGTAGCACATTGCGCAGACGCCGTGAACCAAATCACAGGTCAGCGGACTGCGGACTTCAACGCTTTCTAGCGTCGATTGCTGGATTTTCGCCGCGATGTCTTCGTCGATCATCTCGTTGCGGCCGACAATCAGCTCATTGGTTTGCGGATCCACAATATCTTCCGCCGAGCAGCGGCCCACGATCCGTTCTTCAACGGTTTGCCCGGCGATGTCGTCGGCGCGGAAAATCCGCAATCCGCGATTGGTGCCGCAATCCCAGCGATTGACGATCATATCCTGGGCAACATCAACCAGTCGCCTGGTCAAGTAGCCGGCATCGGCGGTGCGCAGGGCAGTATCGGCCAAGCCCTTGCGCGCGCCATGAGTGGAAATGAAGTATTCCAGCGCATTCAAGCCCTCGCGGAAGTGGCTGCGAATTGGCAAGTCGATGATACGGCCCGAAGGATCCGCCATCAATCCGCGCATGCCAGCCAATTGCGTAATCGGCCCGAAGCCGCCCTTGGTCGAGCCGGACAGCGCCATAATCGCGATCGGTCCATAGGGATCAAGCGCATCCTGAATCTGGTCCTGCAAGTAATCCTTGGCGCGGTTCCATTCGTCAATCGTGATCTGGTAGCGCTCTTCTTCGGTCATCAAGCCGCGGCGGAAATCGCGCTCGGCGCGGGTGACCACGTCTTCGGCTTCGCGCAAGATATCCGCGCGCTCCGCGGGAATGGTCAAATCACTGACCGCGATAGTCGTGCCGGATATGGTGGCGTAGTGGAAGCCGAAATTCTTGATGGCATCGACAACTTCCGTCGTCCGTTCGCCGCCGATCACCTGATAGCAGCGCGCCACCAAATCTTGCAGCCCGCGCTTGCCCAAGGTCTCTTGAACAAAGCGCATTTCGTCGGGCAGGATGCGATTGAATAGCGCCCGCCCTACCGTGCAAATTTCCGGCTCATCCTGCGGGCTGAGCTCATCGTAGACATTGCCCAGCAGAATCGGGCTGTGCAAGTTGACCAGACCAATGCCATACAGATACTCGACCTCATCCATATCGACCACGACCCGCCGCTCGTGCAAGTTGGTGATTTCCAAGCGATCTTCGAGGTCATTCGCGCGCAGATACTTGCGCATCTCGTAGGCGTTGGCCAACATGCAATCGACTTCGCCCGAGAGCAGCGCGGCCACAGTACGATCGACCGCTGACTTGACCACCTGCGGGCGACCATTAGCATCGGGCGCCGTCTCATCGAGATACAATTCGCTATTGGGCACGTGCCGGAATTGCGCGTAATAATAGCCGTTGGAGCGGAAGGCAATGCCCACTTTGTGCTCGCCGGCGTAGAGCGCGCTCTCGGTGCGGAATTCATCAGCGCGGGAACGCAAGGCGACGATTTCGACAGTTGGATCCATGGTCAGATAATAGTTGCCCAGCACCATATCTTTCGACGGGCCCACGATGGGCGCGCCGTCAGAGGGCTTGAGCAGATTGCGCGTGCTCAACATCAGCTCGCGCGCTTCTTTTACCGCCTGCTCGCTCAATGGGACGTGCACCGCCATTTGGTCGCCGTCAAAATCGGCGTTGAAAGCCGAGCACACCAAGGGATGAATCTGTATCGCCTTGCCTTCAACCAAGAGCGGCTCAAAAGCCTGGATGCCCAAGCGGTGCAGGGTCGGCGCGCGGTTGAGCAGAACCGGACGCTCCTTGATTACTTCTTCCAGCACTTCCCAGACTTCGGGCCGTTCGCGCTCAATGATGCGCTTGGCGCCCTTGACGTTGCTGGCGTAGTTGTAAGCGACCAGCCGGCTGATGACAAAGGGACGGTACAATTCCAAAGCCATCGTCTTGGGTAAGCCGCATTGATGCAGTTTCAATTTCGGACCAATGACGATAACCGAACGTCCGGAATAGTCGACGCGCTTGCCCAGCAGGTTGCGCCGGAAGCGCCCCTTCTTGCCCTTGAGCATGTCGCTCAGCGATTTCAGCTCGCGCCGGCCGCGCCGACTCAGTGCCTTGCCGCGCTGGCTGTTGTCAATCAAGCTGTCGACCGCCTCCTGCAGCATGCGCTTTTCGTTGCGGACGATGACATCGGGCGCGCCCAAATCCAGCAAATGCTTAAGTCGATTGTTGCGGTTAATCACACGGCGGTACAAGTCATTCAAATCGCTGGTGGCGAAGCGGCCGCCATCCAGCTGCACCATCGGCCGCAAGTCGGGCGGAATGACGGGCAGGACGGTTAGAATCATCCACTCGGGACGATTGCCGTGGGGTTCGTTTTCTTGCTTGGTTTCGTCTTTGTCCATGACCGTAGCGCGGCTGCTGCGCAGGCTCTCGACGACGCGCAGGCGCTTGGTCGCTTTGCGCCGCACCTGTTTGGACCGGGCCGTCCGCACTTCATCCCACAGCATCTCGGCCATTCTCGTCATGTTGATATTGCTGAGGATCTCGTAGAAAGCCTCGGCGCCCATAGCCGCCTGGAAGACATTGCCGAATTTGCTCTTCAATTCCCGGTACTTGCTTTCGGAAATGAAGGGCGAGTCTTTCTTCTCCGCATTGCGGATTTTGGTGGCGGTTTCGGAATAAGCCACCAAACTTTGCAGCTGGTTCAATTCGCCGATTTGCTTGTCGGCGCTTTCCCGCAAGTTGCGCAGCTTGTCGTCCAGCTCTTGCAGCTGCTCATCCATAGTGCTGTCTACATCGACGTTGGCGGTGTCAATTTCACCGCTGACCTTGCCAATCTCTTCCTGTGCCAAGGCTTCGATTTCGCCCTGGATCGAGCTCAAGTGCTCATTGACCAGGGTCTGAATTTTGGAAATATGATCGTTGGCGATGGTCTCGCCTTTGGCTACCACGACTGCGGAAGCCGAATCCAGCTTTATGACCTCAGTGGCGTCCTGGCCCAGCAGGTTCTCCACACTGGTCTGCGCCGATTGCGCCTCAGTCATGACTTCGTCGCTCAGCCGCGCCAACTCCGCGTCAAAATAGTCGCGTATGGCTTTGGCTTTGGTTTCGAATTCCACGGCGATCTGGTCGCGATTATCGCGCAAAGCCGTCATCTGGTCTTCAATGGCGCCCGAGAGTTCTGCTTCTTTGGATTGCAGCTCTTTCTCGATACGGGCGATAGCCTTGCCGCGCGCGTCCTCGTCGACTGTGGTCACCACGTATTGCGCGAAATAAAGCACCCGGTCCAGATTGCGCCGGCTGACATCCAGCAGCAAACCCAGATAGCTCGGCACGCGCCGCGTATACCAGACGTGCGCAACCGGCGCCGCCAATTCAATATGCCCCATCCGTTCGCGTCGGACGGAAGAACGCGTAACTTCAACACCGCACTTGTCGCAGATGATCCCGCGGTAGCGAATATTCTTGTATTTGCCGCAGTAGCACTGCCAGTCCCGTGTTGGGCCGAAGATTCTTTCACAGAATAACCCGTCCATCTCCGGACGCAGACGCCGATAATTGATCGTCTCGGGCTTGGTGACCTCGCCGTATGACCAGGAGCGAATCTGCTCTGGCGAAGCCAAACTAATTCGTAATGCGCTAAAGTCTTTCGCCTCCAAGGCGTAACCTCCTATGCGCTATGAATCTGTTGATTGAAGCTTGATGAAGTGATGAAATGCAACCGCTATCACCTTTGAATGACAATAGAACAGCAGAAGGCACAGCCCCTGAGCCCTTTTCAAATTGTGCATTATTGGCGATTTCCCATCGAACAGGATTGTAACTTGAAGCCACGGGATTTGTCAAGACGCGTCCAAAAAGTCGCGCATCGGGCTTTGAGGAAAAGACGAGCCCAGCGTCGCCCTGGCGCTAGCCCTTGACCGCGCCTATCGTCAAGCCTGAAATGAAGTGTCGCTGCAGCATGATAAACAAGATGATAACCGGCAGCGATACCAGCGTAGCCGCCGCCATCATTTCGCCATAAGGCAAGGCGCTGCCTGTCGCTTCCGATCCCATACTGGCGATGCCCACCGGCAGTGTAATCACTTCTTCGCCGCGCAGCACCATCAGGGGCCAGATAAAACTGTTCCAGGAACCGAGGAATGTCAAAATCGCCAAGGTGGTGATCCCGGGCCGTACCAATGGCACGACGATCTGCGCGTAGATGCGAAACTCAGACGCGCCATCAATTCGCGCCGATTCCATCAGCTCCGACGGCACCGCCTGAATGTACTGGCGCATGAGAAAAATGCCGAAAGCCGGCGCCATCCAGGGCACAATCATCGCATAAGGGTGATTGATCCAGTCGATCCGGCTCATCAGAATGAAGAGCGGAATCAAGATCAACTGGAAGGGGATCATCGTCGAGCCGATGAGAATCACAAAAAGCAGATTCTTCGCTCGGAAGGTGTATTTCGCGAAGGCGAAGCCCGCCAGCGAGCAAAAGAAAAGCACAAATACTGTGACAACCGCAGCGTAGACGATGCTGTTGATGTACCAATACGGATAGGTCCACTCAAATAGCAGCCTGCGGTAATTCTCGAAGGACCAGACGGCTGGCGGCAACCAGGGCGGAAACGTGAATATCTCAGTAGTCGTCTTGAATGAGGCGTAAATCATCCAGGCGATGGGCAGCATCGTCAGCAGCGCGCCAGTGACCACCACTACATGCAACAAGACCAAACTTAGCTGGCGCTTCACTTGATCCGACATCATTGCTCCGCCCGGAAAACGCCGAACCAGCGCAATTGAATCAGCGACAAAATGAACACCGTCGCGAAAAGAACCGTGCCGACGGCCGAGGCGAAACCAAGCCGCAAACGCGTGAAGCCGCGCACATACAGATACTGCACCAAGCTCATGCTGGAATTAGCTGGTCCGCCTGATCCTCGGGTCAAAATCTGTATTTCGTCAAATATCTGTATTGAGCTCAACAAGACGAGGATGCTGACGAATAGGATAATGGGGCGCAGCATCGGAATCGTGATATAGAAGAATCGCTGAAGTGTGTTGGCGCCGTCAATCGAGGCCGCTTCGTACATCTCTTCGGGAATACTCTGCAAGCCGGCCAGAAAATATATCGTCAACAGACCGGTAGAGCGCCATGTGATAAGAATGATTATCGATACCTTGATCCATGAGCGATCGCCCAGCCAATTGATTGGCTCCAGTCCCAGGACGATCAATGGCGCGTTTAAGAGACCGGTATCCCTGGCGTATAGAATCTGAAAGACGAGGGTGATGGCGACGGTTGAAGTCACCACTGGCGTGAAGTACATCGCCCGCCACAAATTGCTGAATCGCAAAGACTTGGCATTCAGCAGGGTAGCCAGCACCAGCGCCAGCGGAATGACAATCAATAGGCTCGCAATCGCATAGATCGCCGTGTTGGTCGCCGCCTGCGCGAACACTTTGTCGGTGACCAGGCGTCCATAATTGCGAGCGAAAACAAAGCGCGGATCGTTGATGCCATCCCAGCGGAACAGGCTCAACACCAGCGCAATCACGCTCGGCGCCAGAAAGAAGAACCCGAACAGGATGTAGAAGGGGGAGATGAAGGCGTATGGCGCCAGTTTATACTGGGCAAAGCCGCCGCTCTCCCGCGCCTCGCGCCCACGCGAAATGGCCGCCTGAACCATGTGCTGCTCCAGTTTGGGGAGCGCCGGCAAGGCAGACCGCCCTGCCAGCGCCAGACTAGCGACTTATTCGGCGAATGCGATTTCGTCTTCCAGGTACACGATCACATTGTCGATCGCTTCGTCAGCTGTGACGGCGCCTTCGAAGAACAGCGCCATCTCGGCGGCCATCTGCTGCTCGAAAGTCGCGCGGAACAGGCTCTGATACCAGATCGGCACATCATCCACGATTTCCGCAAAGACCTCGCCCGTCTTTTGACCGTCATAATAGGGATCGGACAGGCCGACGATACGCTCGTCATGGAAGGCGGCTGGCATCGTTGGATAGTAGGCGATCTCTTCATAGCGCTTGATCTGATTCTCCAGCGTCACATAGGTGTACTGCAGCAGCTCCCAGGCGTACTGCGAGTTGTCATTTTCCCTGGCGATGGCGAAGCCCGTACCGCCCCAGACGGACGTACTGTGCCCGGCGCCATCATCCCACCTCGGCATCGGGGCGATGCGCCATTGACCGTCCATATCCTCCGCCTGCGGTTTCAAGATATAGTCGGAATACCAGTCGGGCATGATTCCGCCGGCCAATTGGCCTTCGCGGTAAGCATTGATGACCGTGGGTCCCCAAGCTTCGCTGCCGGGAATGTAACGCATCGCGCCGCTGTCCAAGCCCTCGCGCATCAAGTTCAGCACTTCAATCGCGATCGCCCGATTCTCATCCTGCGGCAATACAAATTCGCCATGTTCGTCGAAAATCGCGCCGCCGCGCTGCAGCAAATACATCATGAACATGCCGCCGTGATCAACAATGTAAGACATTGCGATGCCGTCTTCCGCCAGAATCGCGCCGGTCTCCAGGTATTCGTCCCAGGTCGTCGGCACCGACAAACCGCGCTCTTCAAAGATGGCCGGCTGGTAATAATAGACAACGCCGCAAAGCGAGCTGTCCACACCATAGACGCGTCCCTGATAGGTGTAAGGCGTGTGCCGCCCCTCCACGATCAAATCGTAGTCATCAGCCAGCAGGTCGGTCAGATCAAGGAATTTGCTTTCGATGATGCCGCCCTGCATGAAACGCGGGAAAGCGCCCTGCTCAATGCCCAGCAAATCGGGGATTTCCTCACCGGCCGCCAAATTGCCCAAGACCTTGTCGAATACGCTGGGCACTACCTCGAATTCGAAAGTGAAGTCGACATCCGGGTAGCGCTCTTTCCACTCCTCGGCGCGCGCGCTGAAGAACTGCACGTACAAACCATCGTGCGTCCACAACGTCAGCGTCACTTCGCCGGCGTCCTGCGCCGCGGCTGGCAGCGCCGCGCCAACAAGCGCAATGGCTGTTATCAACAATATAATCCTAAGTACAGGTCTCATTTTGCCCTCCTCTGTAAGGCACAGATAGTCCAGCGAAACCGCTTACTTCAAAGAGAGTCTATCCACTAGCGGAGCAACTGTCAATAAATTCAAACGCTCGGGAAATGTATCCTTTTCGGTTGATACAGATACTTTACCATCGAGGACACCGAGAACTGCTAAGGCAATCGCATAAAATTATTTCAACACTAAGGCGCCAAGAACTCCGAGAACTATCCGAAAATATGCCAATAAAGGACGCAATGAAAAGGTGATTTTCTGCCAGATTTCATGGGCGAGCCAAGGCTCGCCCCTACAATTTGTTAGTTTGAAAATAAATTCGTCATTTATGGATATTGATGCGATTGCCCTGCGAGAAATGCGAGAGCACCGAGAAACTTAATCGAGATATGCCATATTCTTTGTGTGCTTTGTGCCTTTGTGGCTTTGTGGTGAATATATTTTCAACCGAATTCGATACACTACCAACGCTCGGCCTGGGCAATCGCATCAAATTGAATCTGCTAAACTACGAACATTTTACAAACTAAAATATAACCACAGAAACACATAGGGCACAGAGAATAGTCTTACAAATATAATTATTGTGGAATTGCACTTCATTTTGAGCCCTGTGAGAAGCATTTTCACCCTTTAGTGTGTCGATACTAGAGGAGTTCTGCCCCGAAAAAACTTAAACTCTGTGTTCTCTGTGCCTCTGTGGTGAAAAAATTGTTGATGCGAGCGCCCTGCACCCCCGGCTTCTTAATGCATTGGGCAGGCTAATCTATGCTATAATGCGCGCGCGTACTTCAAGCAGCGGAGGGAAGGAATGAGTAGCTTGCTCAGCGTCGATGCCGCGCTGGAGAATATCCTCGCAACTGTGCGACTGCTGCGGGCCGAGACAGTCTCATTAGCCGAGGCTCACAGTCGCGTCATCGCGGAAGATATCGTTTCCCCCATCGACCTGCCGCCCTTCGACAACTCGGCCATGGACGGCTACGCCCTGCACTATGAAGACAGCGTCGCGGCCGAGCGGTCCCACCCGGCAACGCTGCCGGTGGTCATGGATGTGCTGGCCGGCAGCGCGCCCAGCGGGCAGCTGCAACCAGGCCAAGCCGCCCGCATCATGACCGGCGCGCCCATTCCCGCCGGCGCCAACGCGGTCATCCCGGTCGAGGACACCGACGATGACTGGTTGAAGGGGGACACAGCCGCCGCTCCCGCCCAAGTGCAGCTCTATCGCAGTCTGCGCTGCGGCGAGAATATTCGACGCTCGGGCGAAAACATCGCGCAAGGCGACAGCGTAATGCGGGCGGGCACGGTCATCGGTCCAGCCGAAATCGGCATGTTAGCCGGCATAGGCTGCGCCAAAGTCGCGGTCATCCGCCAGCCCAAAGTAGTCATCCTCAGCAGCGGCGATGAACTGGTCGATATCCACCATCCGCTTGTACCCGGCCAAATCCGCGATACCAACAGTTACACATTGGCGGGGCTGGTGCGACAGGCGGGCGGCATTCCCATCCGGCTGCCCATCGCCGCCGATACTTTGACATCAATCCGCGCGCTTTACCGCCGCGCCCTGGAGATTAATCCCGACATGGTCATCAGCACCGCCGGCGTTTCAGTCGGCGCCGCTGACCTGGTAAGAGACGTCATGGACGAACTGGGCGACATCGACTTCTGGCGCATCAATATGCGGCCGGGCAAGCCGCTGGCATACGGCACGCTGCGCGGCGTACCATTCTTTGGGCTGCCCGGCAACCCAGTGTCAACGATGGTTACCTTTGAAGTACTCGTTCGCCCGGCGCTGGCGAAGATCGCCGGACGCGAAATCAAACAACGCGCCATCAAAGCGACCCTTGCCGCCGACATGAAGTCAGACGGACGCCGCAGCTACAACCGCGTGACCCTGGAGCGCAAGTCGAATCAGATCGTCGCCCGGTCAACCGGCATTCAGAGTTCGGGCGCGCTGATGTCGATGGTGCTCGCCGACGGCCTGGCGGTGATTCCCGAAGGCGAGACTATGCTGCCGGCCGGCGCCGTCGTTGACGTGCTTCTGTTACGAGAACTCGATTAGGCGCAGGAGGCTTTCATGGAAGTGGAGAGCAGTGGACGCAAACGAATCACGCTGCGCGGCCTGCAATTCCTGCTCGTCTTGATCGGCTTGCTAATCGCCGGTTATTTGAGCTACCTGAAGCTCGCCGCCGCCCCAGCCGCCTGCGTCGAAGCCGGACCCTTCGACTGCAATGTGGTGCTCAACAGCCAATACTCCGAGCTGGTCGGCATCCCCATCGCCTATCTGGGCTTTGCCGTCTACGCGCTGATCGGTCTGGTCCTGCTGTTTGAAGGCAAGCAAGCATTCCTGACGCAGTACGGCAGCCTGCTCATCTTTGGCATCGGGCTCTTCGCCTGGCTGTTCTCGATGTGGCTGGTTTACGTGCAGTTCTTCTTGCTGGAGGCGCTCTGCCCCTGGTGTTTGAGCCACGAGACAAACTTCACGCTGCTATTTCTCATCATCGCCTACCGCGTCTACCGCGAAACGGTCGAGGCGGAGGGCTAAGCAGGAAATCAAAAAGGAGCGTGTGGGCGCTCCTCAAAATTCAATCCGTTATTCAATCCGCTGCCGAGATTTTCGTCAGGCTTACGCGCCACGCAGCGTACGCTTCAAGATCTCCTCTTGTTTATCACGATGGCTATTCCGCGAACCATCCGGCTGGCTTTGACGGGTCTCATCGCCGTCGTCGCTGCGCATCGCCCGTTGGAAAGCCTGCGCCATCGCCGTCGGCAGATCTTCCTCGTCGTCCTCATCGTCAGCGATCACCGCCTCTTCAACAGCGTCCTTCATGGATAAATCAATCTGTCGGGGTCGGCCATTCTTCTTGATGACACGCACCTCGACCACCTGACCGACCGCCGCGACATCGCCGGGCGACTTGACGAAACCATCCGCCATTTCCGAGACATGCACCATGCCCGGGCGTTCGGCTCCGAAGTCCACGAATACGCCAAAGTCCTCAATGCGGATCACGTGGCCGGTATAGGTATTGCCGCGTTTAATCGTCTGCCAGGGCACCTCCGGCGGCTTATCCATCGTCAGCGCAACGTGCCCATCTTTGCGAGTCCTATACACATAGGCTCTGATCTCAGCGGATGGCTGAACGACCTCTTCAAAATTGCGGTCTTCTTTTTCACCCAGCTGGGAGATATGCAGCAGCGCGTCTTGACCCGTGCCGATATCGACCAGGGCGCCGTATATGCCGAGATGCCTCACCGTGCCTGTGACTTCCGCGCCTACTATCAGCGTACTTGTCTGTTCCGCCATTGTCTTCCCGCTCCTACACTTAAAATGTCCAGCGCCCGCTCACTTTTGGCGCGCTACTGATTTGTCGGACAGATTGCCTCGTCGCCGACGCCTTCGCCAACGTAGTCGAATTCACGTTCCGCGTAACTGGTGAACTCCAGGAATCCCTGCCATTGGTATAAGCTGGCGCAGGTCAGCAATTCCTGCATTTCGACTTCACCCAGGTACATCGTGCCGATAATCTGGCTGGTCACGGAAATCGCGCCGGTCGGTGGATTGGCGACGAAGGCATAGAGGATGAGCGGCACCTCGCTGTAGACCAGCGCCATATACCCTTGCTCGTCGTTGACCTGCTCCCCGCCCAGATAATCCGGCTCGCCATAAATGTCGTAGACGGCGCCGAAGTTCATGATCGGCGCGGTCTGCAGCAGGAATGAAGATACCGTCTCGCCATCGCGGCTGACCACTTGACAGCAAGCGGGGTTCTCCCCTTCGGCGAAGGTGAAACTCCGCGCCGTGCTGCCGTCTTCAGCCGATGGCTCATCGGTAATCTTGAAACGATCGTCGCTTTCGATGATGAGCTTGGCATCTCGATAGCGTGTTTCGCCGGGGATGATGTCATTCCAGCAAGGCGCCGCGCAGGGTTCGCCGCTTATCAAGCTGGTGTCGCTCAATTTCGTTTCATCAAGCAAGTTGACATCAGCGGAACAGGCAGCTAGCGCCACAACCGCAATCAAAGCACATAGGACCAGCAAGCCGCGTTTCATTCAGTTTAACTTTCGTATGTCTAAGTTCGACAGCAGCAAGGCATCATATCAAAGCCGGCCGGCATTGTAAAGCCAACTCTGGCCCGGGCGCGGCTACAGCGCTAATTCTTCGTCAGCGTCAACTCGTATACGCCGATCGTCCCGCCATATTGGTTCCCGTAGCGCGTGGCGATGATGGTATAAGGACCGTTCTCCGGCAAGACGAATCCGCTGATAAGCGAATCGGTCGTTCTGCCCGTCAAGCCCAGCGCGGCCGGGTCGCCATCGTCATTCGCGATCAGTTCGCGCCCGCTGGGGCCGATCAAATACAGATTCGTATCCAATGCCAGCGTCACCGCGGTCATGCTGATGGTCACAAATTCGCCGGCGACGCCATCAAACTGATAGACGTCAAAGGTATTGCTGGGGGAAATGGCGCCATTGGCCGATGTTCCGCTCGCGATTACAGGCGCGTCCAGCGCGGCCGCCTGATAATCCAGCGTGGCGCTGCCGGCGTCAATAAAGCCCGCTTCGCCCGCTACCGCAAAGCCGGAGGGCTGCACGGTGAAATTGGTGACCAGGCGCTGGTTCGGCTGCGGCAGTTGCCGCATACGCGCGATCACCACGTCATTGACCTCAATCTGCAGCGTAAAGTTGACCGGCGGCGGAAAGTCCGCGCAGGGATTCTGGTACCAAACTTCCACTTCGTAAGCGCCGGGCCGCAAGAATCCTTCGGGCCAATACACATACGATACCGGCGCGCCCGTAGCTGCCGGCACACAGTTGGCATTGCCCGCTTCTTGCAGGATGCCGCCGCTAGTCGCCAGCGGATTGTCATCAAATACCGATTCCCCGGCTGGATCGCGCACCAAGAGTTGCAAGTCCGCGCCGGTACTCCAGAACAAGCTGACTTCGACATCGCCCTGCGGCAGATTCAAGGTGCTGGCTTGCGGCGCCGCCTGGCCGGTCGGTCCGGTCAAGGTAAGCTGGTAGGGACCCACAGTTCCGCCCGCCTCTTTGGCATAACGCGTAGCGATAAGAGTATGCCTGCCGCCGCTGAGCAAACGCGCGTCCGAAATGCGCGAATTTGTTGTCTCCCCCAAAACAGCATCGTCATTGACATCAACCACGTTTCCAGCGGGATCGACGATTTGCAGCAGCGTATCAAGGTTGCCGCCGGTCGCCTGCATATCCACTGTAATCAATTCGTTGGCGACGCCTTCGAAAGCATAGGCGACAAAGGGCCGCGCATTGGTGATTTCACCAAGGACAGCCACTTCGCGCGTTAAAGGCGTGGCGATATGTGTACTTAAGTCAAGCGAAGCCGGCAGCAGCGTCACGCTGGATGGCGGATAAACGCCGCCCGGGACGACAGTCGTCGCGCCCTCGGCGCCCACCTCAAAGCGGGCCACGTATACATTCTGCTGCCCCAATATACCCGGAGCGATTGTGCCATTTAACGCGCCGCTCAGTACGCCGTTGACTTCGACATCTACGCGGAAGGGCACTGTCGCCGTCAGCGGATCACAAGCCTGCTCGTAATAGACGATAATCTCATAGCTGCCGGTCGGCAGGAAACCGGGCTGCCAGGTCGCCGATTCTTGCGGGCTTTCGCTAATCACCGCGCACAGACCATTGGCGTCAAAGCCGAAGCCGCCGCCGTTATCCGTCGAGCGTGAATTCCAGAACAAGGTCCGCCCCGCGGGGTCGCGCACTTCCAGGTTCAGGTCCGCGGCTCCCGTCCATGACAAACGCACTTCAATGCCCGCGCCCAGCAAGAGCTGATCCGGCACTTCAGCGGCGGCAACCGATGGCGCGGCGCTTTCCGCAGTCGATATTTCCAAGCCCAGGTCAAAGGACGTGTCTTGGGCGACGCCGCCCGGCGCGAAAAATACAAAGACAATGTAGCGCCCGCCGCTGCCGATCGCGGCCTCAACTTGCGCTGACGAAGCGCTCGTGCTGGCCTGTCCAATGGTATTGCCATTGACATCGTTGACAATCAGCGAAAGCTCCGCGCCCGACACATTGCCAAGCGTCAGCCTGGCGGCACTGTCAGCCGGCGCGTCAAAAGCGTAAGTGACGGCGCCCGCGTCCGCTGCGATTGCGCCGGGCAAGACGCTGCCCGCCGCCAGTACCCGGCTGCCAGCCTGCGCCATTGCAGAAGCCCCTGCAACTACTGCCAGACCAAGCGCCAGAATCAGCCACACGCAGGATTTCAGCCTGCTCTGTAATATCCGCGACATTGTGCGTCCTCCCGCTTGAACCTCGCTGCGCTAGAAAGTGTAACCGCAACTGACGACGCTCGCCATACGTTCAGCCGACGCCTCTTCTACGCTGATGGCACGCGCATTGCCCCATTTGACGAGGAGCAGCGCCGGCGCCGACGCCCGCAACCTGGCGCAAACGCTAAGTTTAGGGCACATCGCCTCACAGAATGGACTGATTTTACCTGCAAACCAGGCCTACTTCAATTCAAAATAGCGCGTTTCGCGGGCGACAAAATTTGGGGTAGTGTCCAACTGCGAAATAGTTTGGGAGGTGCAAAATGATTCTCATACGCGGTCTTGTGCTTACGCTCGTAACGGTCTTGGTTTCAGCGCTTTCCGTCCAGGCGGAAGGGCTGTCAGCCGCCATACATACCATCCAGCCGGGCGAGACCCTGGCAGTGATCGCCCAGCGCTACGGTGTGGGCGTCAATGACCTGGCTTCAGCCAACGGCATCGCCGACGCTCACTCCATATACGCCTGGCAACAGTTGAGTATTCCATCGGGAGGGAACGCTGTAAACGTAGCGCCTAGCAGCTTTAGCGCGCCAAGCGCTGGCAGTACGTATACCGTCCAGCGTGGCGACACCATATTCAGCATTGCGCTGCGGCACGGGCTATCAGCAGAAACGCTGATGACCGCGAACGGCATTACGGATCCGCATTTTATCCATTCTGGCTTGGAGCTGCGCGTGTCCAATCTGGAAGCGCCGGCGCCGCCCGCTGCCGAGCAAGCTGCTCCTGAAGCTTCCGCGCCAGCTGCAGATCCCGCTCAAGCTCCAGCAGCTCAATCAGTAGCGACGGTACGCGCTTTGCACGCTCCCGCTCACTCAGTCTTTCCTGCCGCGGGCCGCGGCCAATATATCGTCCGCCGGGGCGAATACCTAACGCAACTCGGCGTACGCTTCAACTTGGATTGGCTGGTGCTGGCCAAAATCAACGGGCTTAGCGCGCCCTACACACTGCACACGGGGCAAGTGCTGCGCTTACCGAGTTTTGAAGAGTACCTGAGCTATCTGCCGGAAAATTCCAATTACAGGCTCTTCTATACCACTAACCACCATCCAGGGCCGCGAGTAGGCGTCGGGCGCGAGATCGTCATTGAGATCGGCCGCCAATCCATTTACGCTTACGAAAATGGCGTCCTAAGAAAGCGGTCGCTCATATCCAGCGGCAAAGTGATGACGCCGACTGTGCTGGGCGATTATGAGATTTATCTCAAGTTTCGCTCGCAGACCATGAGCGGACCCGGCTACAGCTTGGACAATGTGGAATGGCCGATGTATTTCTACGCCGGTTACGCCATACACGGCACTTGGTGGCATACGATGTTTGGCACGCCCATGAGCCATGGCTGCGTCAATTTGACCAACGAAGACGCCAAGTGGTTTTGGGAATTCGCGCCCATAGGCACGCCCGTTCACGTCCGCTAATTTGCGCTGATTTTCACGCCGTCGAGTCCCAGCTCGGCGGCGTGATCTTGCATCGCCTTCAGCACCAGCGGGATATGAAACTCCCATACATCCACGTCCAGTACCGCGCAGCCATCAATCACATCTTGACGATTGACGCCGGCGGCGAAGGCTTTGTCCTTCCATTTCTTGCGAATGCTCCTGACTTTTACATCGCGGATGTCTTTGCTGGGGCGCACCAGCGCAACAGCCGTGATCAAGCCGGTCAGCTCATCCACGGCGAAGAGCGCCTTGTCGCGCAGGGTCACGCGATCATCCGCCGCCAGCGGACCGTGACTAAGTATCGTGCGGATGTCTTCTTCGCCCAGCCCGCGCTCGCGCAAGATCGGCGCGCCGTCCATGGGGTGCTGTTCCAGCGAGGGATGAATCTCCCAATCAAAGTCGTGCAGCAGGCCGACCAATCCCCAGGCATCGGGGTCTTCGTTATAGTGGCGGGCGTATGCGCGCATGGCGAACTCGACCGCCAGCATGTGCTTGCGCAGCGATTCCGACTGCACAAATTCGCAAACTATTTCGTAGGCTGATTGTCGGTCCAAGGTCTTTCTCCTTTAATTCGGCCAAGTTTATGGGTAGTCACTTCAATCTGATTTCACCACAAAGACACAAAGGTGACAACGGCCTCAAAGTTCTGGATTGGAAGTTTTCCTTCATTTCATCAACCTGCAAAAAACACATTTTGGCTTGCCGCAGAATTTCAGTCAAACGTATACGGCTGGTAGAGTTCATTTCACCATAAGGCATTTACTCTGTGCTCTCTGCGGTCTCTGTGGTTAAATTTTAGCTCAGTTCCATTTGCCATAGCTACGTAAAGGAGCGAATCATGGCTAAGGAAGCGCGCGAGCTGGAGCAAGCCTTTCTCGCATCACTTGCCGACGAGACTGGCGCGGATCTCGCCGAATGGATGCGGACGTTGGAGGCGGCGGGACTGCAAAAGAACAAAGAAATCGTCAAATGGCTCAAGAGCGAGAAAGCCTTTAATCATATGCAAGCCTCGATGCTGGCGGGCATATTCCTCAACGGCGGCGAGCCCGTCTTCCATTATCCGACGCTATACCGCAAATTGTTCGCGGGCAAAGAGAAGCAGCGACCGCTATATGACGCGATTGCCGCTGAGTTGCAGGCGACATTGCCCAGCATGCTTTTCATTCCTACCAAGACCTATGTCTCGCTTGAGGACGATCGTGTATTTGGTTGCGCCAAAATCAACAAGACCAATATCCGCGTCGGGCTGGATTTAGGCGACGAAGCCTTCGGGGAATATGTACGCAAGGGCGTGGGCTTGGGCGCCATGCCCAATATCACCCACATGATTGAGTTGAAAGATCCGGGGCAGCTTGACGACCGCCTGGCCGCCTACGCTCATCAGGCTTATGAGCGGGCTCACGGCGCCTGAGCGAGAGCTTTACGTTTGTAGGTTCGCCGCGGACCCCGTCAAAAGATCGCTGCCCTAGCCCTTGACCGCGCCGAAGGTAATGCCGCGGATCAGGTACTTCTGCGCGAACAAAGCAAAGACGATCATCGGCACGATCATCACCACGCTCATGGCCGCCATCGGCCCCCACTGTATGCCTTTGTCGCTGACAAAGCTGGCCACCGCGATCGACAGTACGCTTGCCTTGCGCCGCGCCACGCTGGAGGCGATCAGGAATTCGTTCCAGGATAAGAAAGCCGTCAATATTGCCGCCGCCGAAACGCTAGGCATGACAATGGGCAACACCACACGCCAAAAGCGCTGGGGGACGCTCGCGCCATCCACGATGGCCGCTTCTTCAATTTCGCTGGGCAAATCCTGGAAGACCACCAGCATCAACCAGGTCACAAATGGAATCGTAATTCCCAGCTGCCCGATGATGATCGCCCAGACCGTATCCAGCAAATCAAACTGCCGCATCACCAAGAAAAATGGGATTACCGTTGTCACACGCGGGTAAAAGCGAATGAACAAAAAGATGAAGGTGACAAAAGCCAATATCGCCGCCGCCAGCCGCATGCGCGCCAAGCCGTATGCAGCCAGGGTGCCCGTCAAAATAGTGATGCCGGTCGTCCAGACCGCCACCGTCAGGCTGTTCTGAAAGTAGCGAACCGTTTTCTTATCATCAACAAGTTCTTGGTAATGTTCAAATGTGACCTCGGTCGGCAAGATCGTCGGCGGCGTGGTCAAGAATTCGCGCGGCAGTTTGACGCTGTTGATAATCAAATAGACCAGGGGCACGATCACAACCATACAGGCTGCCAAAAGAATCATGCCCTGCGTCAAATTGAGCAGTCGCTGTTTGGGAGATCTACGCCGATTCATCGCTGCATCTCAATCTCAAGCAGGCTCCTGTCTAATTTCGAGCAAGATCCGCCGCGTATTCATTTGCTCTGCGGCAGCGCTTCGAGCTGCAAGCAGGACTCATGCGGAGACCGCTTGCCATCACCAGTCCCGGCGCTGGAACCAAAATACCAGCGCAATCGCGCAACTCGCGAAAGCCATAAATATCCAGGACGATGCCGCCGCCGCCCCGAAATTGAAGTTTCGCAGCCCTTGTGTATAAATGTAAAAGGTCAGGGTATAGGTGCTGAAGCCGGGCCCGCCGAAAGTCAGCGAATAAATCGAATCCAGCGACAAGAGCGATTCCAGCATGCGGAAGACCAGCGTCAGCAGCAGCAGCGGCATCAGCAGCGGCAGCTCAATATACACAAAGGTCTGCCAGCGCGATGCGCCGTCAATCGCCGCCGCTTCCAGCAAGTCGCCGGGAATGCTGGCGATAGCCGCGCCCGCCACCAGCAGCACAAAAGGCGTCCACTGCCAGGTATCCAGCATAATCACGGATACAAGCGCCCAATCTGGCGAAGCCAACCACTGCGGACCTTGTATGCCGATCAAACTGAGCAGGTGATTCAGCAATCCGGCGCGATAATTGAGCAAGATGCGCCAGAGTGTGCCAGCCGCCACCGGCGCGATCACCATCGGCAAAATGAGCAAGGTGCGCACCGCGCGCATTCGCCAGCTTGAGCCCATGGTCAAATAAGCGAGGCAGACCCCTAGAATCATCTCCAGGAAGACTGCCCCGCCCGTTATCCAAACGCTGTTGCGCACCGAGCGCCTGAAGGTCTCGTCGCCCAACTCCCTCACGAAGTTATCCAGCCCGACGAAGCCTTTGGGCGCTGGCGATTCAGTCAGCGACCACTCCTGCACGGAAAGATACGCTGAGTAAGCGAGCGGGTAAAACTGCACCGCCACCACGATGAGAAAAGCCGGCAGCGCAAATGCGATCAGCCAAGGCACATCGTGCCTGCTATGCCAGGTCGCCGGCTTCTTCAACATCGCTCAGGCGCGCTCATTCACAGTCGCTGTCGCAATTTACGCCAACTACATATCCTGCTGCTGACCCTGCGCCGCGGCTGATTGCACCAGCGCCGGCGGCACCGTCACCTCGGACCAGCCGGCCAAGGTATTAGCCAGAGCCTCTTCGGCGCTGATCGAACCGATGACCAACTCGCTGGTATTGCGGAAGAAAATCTCGAAAGCTTCGAAGACCCAAGGCACCGACTGCGCGCGACCCAGGTTATGCACCATACCTGGGAAGTCGTGGCTGTAGGCGTCCATCAGATCGGGATCTTCGTATGTGCTCATATAGGGCGACCCAACACCCAGCTCGACAAATCGCGAGGTCGCTTGTTCGGCGTTGATGTAATACTTGACCCATTCCCAAGCGGCTTCCGGACTGTCGCTGTACTCGGAGATGAACAAGTTCCAAGCCGACAAGAAGGGGAAACCGGGGCCCGGGAAGGGCGCGACCGCCCAATTATCGACCACCAGCGAGGCATCCGGATCTTGCGCCGAAGCGCGCATAAAGCTGACCCAGCAAATCATGCTCGCGGCATTACCCGTCAAGAAGACCGAATTGGCTTCGTCGATGCTCAAGCCGGCAGCGCCTTCCGGATTGTAATCCAGCAGGCTCACCATCTGCTCCAAAGCCGCCAGCGCAGCGCCTTCGTCCAGCGCGTAATTGCCATCGGCATCGACCAGGTAGCCATCGTACATGCCTAGGAAAATGGAAGGCGTCTGTTCAGCAGCGCCCCAGGCGAAGACGCTGGGCGCGATATCCGTGCCTTCCAGGTGCATCGCCAGCTCGTCCAACGCGGCGATGTAGTCGTCCCAAGTCTCCCAATCAACCGAGACGCCGGCTTCTTCGAAGATATCCGTGCGCACGACAATGCCATAGGCGTCCGCGCTATAGGGAATGCCGATGCGATTGCCATCGTAGTAGCCCGAGGGGCCCGGCTGCCAGATGGTCGGGATGTAATCGCCGCCGAATTCGTCGCGCTCGACAAAGTCGTCCAGGGGCAGCATCTTGTCATAGACGCTGGCGATCCAGAATTCGCCCGACATCACATCAAACTCGCCCGTGCCCGTGGTCAAGTCGGTGATGTGGTTCTGATTCAGCACGGCCCAGGGCGATGCCACCAGCTCAAGCTCGATGCCGGTTTCTTCGCGGAAGGCGTCGGCGATGTTCTCGGCGCCGACATCGTAAGTGCCCGACTGCATGTAGGTGGCTACGACTTCTTCGCCAGCGTGGGGCATGTCTTGCGCCAGCGCGCTGCCCAGCGGCAGCAGGGCGATGATCAATAGAAACAGTAGTGCTTTCTTCATTTTCTGACCTTTCTTGATGATAAAGTCGAACAGAATCGTACTGGAACTGCAGCGTTGTCGATTGTCAGTAGGCGCTCCCTTCAGTTGAGTGGGTGAGACACGACCGTGCCATCGGCGCAGTCAATTAGATGAGGGGAGTATAGCGTAATAGGGTGGGGGTTGCGAATTTGAGACTATAAGTCTCAGGCGATTTCGGCAAACACTTGCGGGATAATTTTGTCTAGCGCCGCGTCTAAATCTCCGGAGAAATCCTGGCAAGGGATAACCAAGTATTTTAGGATGTGAAACATTTTCCTGTAACCGTCTTGTTGGCGTAACTCAATCCACGCGCGACCTCGCCTTGTAAGTTGCTCCTTGTTGGCGTCCGACAGTGTGTCAGCGACAAATATGTTTGAATCACGGGCTATAGCGCTATCCGCGCTTTCAGGATTGCCTTTGCCCATCAGCTTGACTTCGCAGTAGTGAGCGATTCCGCTTCCGTCGATGAAGTGAAAGTCAACCTCGCGGGATTCGCCGGTACGTCCCTTCGTGGAATAGTAAGGCTCAGGCACACTGTATAGCTTCGCTAATGTAAGCATTAGCGGGAGTTCGATTCGTTTTCCAAGCTCGCTCCAAGCTCCGCCACGGATTTGGGCGCGCTTGGCTCCCAGTGCAGTGATGACAACAAGAGTTTCGCTCAACGATAAGTCGACACTGACTCCACCATATTTGATCGTAAGTTCAATTTCCAAGTCCGAAAAGTCATTGTCAACTAACGCTTCTACCTTCTTGATCAATTCATCGTGATAATTCGGAGCAACTTCTAAGGCAACTGATTTCTTGCTTGTACCATAGATATTTTCGATCGTCTTCTTATTCAATCCTGAGTATATTACTGTGTCAGTTGCTGAGAAGTTGCCGGTCAAGAAGTAGCTTCTGTACCACGACATGTCGATCTGGTTGCCGTTCAGTTTGGCAGCGACCAAGTCCTTGAAAAATTCTACGGTGAATTCGATGAATTTGCTCGCAATTTGGTCTACGGTGATCATTCTATGGTGTTCACTCTTCAGGATCATACGCAAGGCGCTCTGGAGGGAACGGTTTGACAGAGCCACTATGAGCCATCCTTGATAAGTTGAGTAAACTCGCAAGCTTGGACAAAACGTGCGATTCCATCATCCGGACATGACGCGGCCTGGAACTGCTCTTTCATTCGCTCGACATAGGCTGGCTCTTGCTCCGTGAGAAAAAAGCGTCGCCCTTGCGCGATTGCCGATACGCCAAAAGTCCCACTGCCAGCAAACGGATCAAATAGCAAGTCGCCAACAAATGAATAATACTGGACGACCTTGTCGCAAAGGTCTCGCGGGAAGACAGCAGAATGAACTTTGTCGCTGACCGGGTCAATTTCCCAGAGATTTGTCGTCTCAAATTGCCCCTCGACCTTGCTCTCATCAATAATGGCTTTTGGATACTGTCGCATATTCCAGTCAATCAATCGCGTGGTTTTCTTTCGGTAGACCATCACATATTCAGTTACCATGTTGGGCTTGTAACCAAGTGGTTTCCGATGCTGCTGAAAGCCCCCATTGCGATTCTTGACCGAGGCTTCCGGTTTCGCCCAGACTATATCATCAATGAATTCCCAGCCTAATTTACTCACGACATTATGTAAGTCAAACGGAATCGGATAACGTCTACTGGAATGCTTGCGGCTGAATCGCGATACTATCACGGGAGACGTATTAATAAGAAGAAACCGCCCTTCTTTTGTGATGCGGTACACTGCGGCAAAAACTTCGCTAAGGAAATCCAAGTATTCTTGATAGCTCTTGTATGTTGAATAGTCCCTAGCGTTGTAATACGGTGGCGATGTGAAGGTCAGATGAATACACCCATCAGGCAGCAGTTGCATAACCTCGCGAGTATCTCCTTCGACAACAACATTTTTCATATAGTCCGGCGACTCGTAATGCATGCCATAGTCAATAATCGGCGCATCTGAGTCAAACTCACGAGCAAGTACATCTTGTATTTGCTCGTTGGGATGTTCTCTTAACTCAAATAGACAGTGACGAACTCGCTCCTGGGACTTAAAGACAAGCAGTCCCCGTATTGCTTGAAGCACGACATTTGGGTCGCTATCTTGCAGAAACCGCACCAATGTAGTAATAGCCCGATTGTTCCGCATCCGCCCAATCGCGGAAACCGCTTCACGCCGGACCGTCGAACTCCCGTCCTCAACGGCGACTTCGCTTAGCCGATGTAAGAATCGAATATCTTCAGTCTTTCCTAGATTCTTTACTGCCCAATATCGAGTGTCACGTATGGCGTCGCTCAAGAATGGGACGAGGACTTCACCGTCGAAATTATCTGGTAGCCTTCCGAGATTTTCCAAAATGACGCGCGCTTCAAGCGACGACGAACACGACCGCAGATGCTCATACAGAGCGTCTAAGTCATTTTCCTTGAAGTCATGCAGTTGAGTTTTCGTAATCATGTGACAGACATTTGTCGGAGACTCAGCATAATCACTGACCACTTATTGTAGCAGACTTGGAAGTCTCGGCAAACTTATATCGAGATCCGCGACCATCCACTCGCCACACCAACCCCACTAGCGTCACTTTGCCGCCAAACCCCCTACTCCGCAATCCCACCCTCAGTCATCGCGTGAGCATCCAGCGCCGCGTCCAGCTCCGCCGCCTCCATCAAGCCCAGCTCCAGCACCACTTCGCGCACGCTCTTGCCCTCCGCCAGCGCCTGCTTCGCCACCTTGGCGCCATTGTTGTAACCGATGATGGGATTCAGCGCCGTCACCAGAATCGGATTGCGCGACAGCCAGCTTTCCGCCCGCTCGCGATTGACCGCCAAGCCCGCCATCAGCTTGTCCGTGAACGCGCCCACCGCCCCGATCATCACCTGCATCATCTCGTTCAGGTTATGCGCGATGACCGGCATCATCACGTTGAGCTCGAATTGGCCCGCCGCGCCGCAGAGGTTCACGGTCGTATCGTTGCCCATCACGTGGTACATGGCTTGATTCAGCATCTCCGCCAGCACCGGGTTGACCTTGCCCGGCATGATGGACGAGCCCGGCTGCACAGTCGGGCAGGTCAGCTCGGCGATGCCGGTGGTCGGCCCCGCGGATAGCAAGCGCAGGTCGTTGGCGATGCGCGTGAAATCCATGGCCAGATTACGCAGCGCGGCCGAGAAAAAGACCGCGTCGCCCATCGACTGCATCGATTCAAAGAGGTCGTCGCTCTCGTACAGGCTGATGCCGGTCAGCGCCGACAACTTGGCCACCATACGCGCGTGATACTGCGGATGCGCGTTTAAGCCGGTGCCGGCCGCCGTCCCGCCGATGCCCAGCCGCCGCAGCCCCTCGGCCGCGAAGGTGACTTTTTCGCTGCCCCGCTCGATAGCCGTCGCCCAGGCGCCCACTTCCTGGCCCAGGCGTATCGGCACCGCGTCTTGCAGGTGCGTCCGACCCGTCTTGACCACATCGTCCCATTCGGCCGCCTTGCCCCGCGTCACGGCGACGAAGCGGGCGAGCGTCGCCAGCAGCTCGTCCAGCCGCCAGAGAACGCCCAGCCGAATCGCGGTCGGGATGGTGTCGTTGGTCGATTGCGCCATGTTGACATGATCGTTGGGATGCACGGGTTTGTCGGCCGCGTCCACCGCGTAACCGAGCAGCTGATTGGCGCGGTTGGCCATTACTTCGTTGGCGTTCATATTGTGGCTGGTGCCCGCGCCGGCCTGAAAGGGATCAACCACGAAGTGCTGGTGATGCTGCCCAGCCAGGATCTCGTCGCCGGCTTGGATGATCGCCGCCGCCAGCGTCTCGTCGAGTAGGCCCAGCTCCATGTTGACTTCGGCGGCCGCCCGCTTAACCAACGTGATGCTCCAAATGAATGCGGGCAGTGGCTTCATGCCCGTGATGGGGAAATTCTCAAGGGCGCGCTGCGTCTGTGCCGCGTAGAGCGCTTCCCTGGGCACCCGCACTTCGCCGATCGAATCCGCCTCGATACGATATTCGGTCATCGGATCATCTCCTGTCAGCCAAGGTCAAATTGCAAAAGAGCGCCACAATTGTAGCGCCCTTCGCTGAAGTTTAGAACGTCAAGCCGGTCAAGCGGCAGGACAATCGCTTCAAAATATTTTTACCACAGAGGCACAGAGGCACAGAGGCACAGAGTTTTATAGAGTTTAGACGACTATTCTACTAAATCAGCGGCCTGGACTTGGCAACAGTCACTAGCGAAACGTGAACCACAAATCACAGTTCAAATAAGACATGAACACATATTATTTGCTTTTCTCTGTGCTCTCTGCGCCCTCTGTAGTTGATTTTCAGTTTAGATTTCCACCTTTTCAGCCGCTATCATTTTGTAGGGATTGCCCTGGGTCAAGCGGCCAGATACAGCTCGCCGACCCGCTGCCAGTTGATCACATTGTAGAATGCAGCGATATAATCCGCGCGCCGATTCTGATAGTGGAGGTAGTAAGCGTGCTCCCAGACGTCGAGGCCGAGGATAGGCGTTTTCCCCGCCATCAGCGGACTGTCCTGGTTGGGCGTCGTGTCGATGCTCAGCGCGGCGCCATCCACCAGCAGCCAAGCCCAGCCCGACCCGAAGACGTCGCCGGCCGCCGCCGCGAAATCCGCCTGAAACTCCCCGAAACTGCCGAAGGCGCTGCTGACCGCTTCAGCCAGCGCGCCGCCCGGCTCGCCGCCGCCGTCGGGACTCATGACTTGCCAGAACAAGCTGTGGTTGGCGTAGCCGCCGCCGTTGTTCCTGACCGCCCGGCGAATTTCCTGCGGTACTGCGTCAAGATCCGCGAGGAGTTCTTCGATCGTCAGCTCAAGCAAATCGCTGCCATCGATCGCCGCGTTGAGCTTGTTGGTGTAGCCGGCGTGATGTTTGCCGTGGTGGATGCCCATCGTGCGCGCGTCGATGAATGGCTCGAGGGCATTTTCCGCGTAAGGCAACCGCGGCAATTCAAAGGGCCAGGTGTCGCCATGGGATTGAGATGCCAGTCGCTCCTGGTCGGCACTGCCGATTGGCGCGCCAGCCAGCCCTGCGCTCATGATTCCCGCCGCAGACAACTTCAAGACATCGCGGCGGCTAAGCCCCTGCAGCCGATTCGCCATCGATCTCCTCCTATACACGCCCGCCATAAAACAAAACACAGCGAACCAGACCGGCGCGCTGTGTTCCATCGCTGCGACTCGGCTATCCAGCCGCGTACAACTCCGCGACCTTGCCCCAGTTGATCACATTGAAGAAGGCGGCAATGTAATCCGGGCGCAAGTTCTGGTACTTGAGATAATAGGCGTGTTCCCATACATCAAGGCCGAGGATGGGTGTGATGCCTTCCATCAGCGGCGTATCCTGGTTGGGTGTCGAACTAACGCTTACGGCGCCGTCTGCAACCGTCAGCCAAGCCCAGCCGGAGCCAAACTGATTGGCGGCGGCATCCGAAAACGCCGATTGAAAGTCGCCAAAACTCCCGAAGGCGCTGTTGATGGCCTCAGCAAGCGCGCCGCTGGGTTCACCTCCGCCATCCGGGCTCATGATCTGCCAGAATAAATTGTGATTGGCATAGCCGCCGCCATTGTTGCGAACTGCGCCGCGGATGCCCTCCGGCACTGCGCTGAGGTCGCCCAGGATCGCCTCAATGCTTTTGCCTTCCAGTTCGGTGCCGGCGATCGCCGCGTTCAGCTTGGTGGCATAGCCAGCGTGGTGTTTGCCGTGGTGAATACCCATGGTGCGGGCATCAATATGCGGCTCCAGCGCGTCCTCTGCATAGGGAAGAGATGGTAATTCAAAAGCCATGACTCAACTCGCTCCTAATGTACTTGTGGATTCGAACGATATTCACCGACATTCTAACATGCCAGACCGCGTTGTCGCCAACAGTCTGGGCTAAAGCCGGGGCAGAACTCCTCCAAATTGTACTCGCAGAAGCGCGAACTTCCTAGACCGCGTGCTAGTCGCCCAGGGCAATCGCCTCAAAACGATTAAGCGTCGTTCGCTGCGATAAATTACATAATCAAGGGGCGAATTTGCATGCCGCCCGAAACCACGAGTCGCAGCGGAAGCGGGCGACCAGATTGGTCGCCCCTACACGGCGCGCTTCTTCGCATGACATTCTTGGTTATGCTTCGGCGCCTCTGTGCTGAAAAATTATTTATGCGCTTGCCCTGGCTAGGCGCCAGCCTTCCCGCTTTGATTCCGACTTGTTTTCTGCAGGATTCGCGCAATGATAAACGCTGATGTCCCGGGAGAGCAGTCCTTGCAAGCGAATGAAACCTCAGGCGAGCGAACAACCCCGTACCGCGCCTATTTCGTAATTCTGCTGGCTATCGCCGCCACATCGTCGGCGGCCATACTCATCCGCTACGCGCTGGACGCGGACATGCCGCCGTTGCTGATTGCCGCCGCGCGCCTCGCCATCGCCGCCCTTGCGCTCACCCCGCTGGCGCTCCGGCGTCATATTCAACAGATGGCGAACTTGTCGCGACGGGAATTGTTGTTGATCGTCCTCGCCGGGCTCTGCCTGGCCATCCACTTCACCGCCTGGGTATCGTCGCTGCAATTCACGACAGTTCTGGTGAGCGTCGTCATCGTCTCGACCGGTCCCATCTGGGTCGCGATTCTCGAAGTGCTGTTTCTCCATATTCGACTATCGCGATTGGTTGTCGCCGGTTTGATCATCGCGCTCGCTGGCGGTGTCATCATCGGCATTCCTATCAACGCCGGGGCAGAATTGACGGCGCGCGGCGCGGACGACCTGAGCGCCACGGCGACAGGCGCGCTGCTAGCCTGGATTGGCGCGTTGTCCGTATCGGTGTATATGCTCATCGGAAGGGTGCTGCGCGCTCGGCTGCCCGTCATTCCCTACGTCTGGCTGGTCTACGGCGTGGCGGCCATCTGCGCCGGCGCGGTAATCTTGCTGACGTCGACGCGCGTAACCGGCTATGCGGCAGAGGGCTACGCCGTGCTGCTGGCTATGGGCTTGATACCGCAGTTGCTGGGGCACTCCTCGCTGAATTATCTGCTGGAGTACTTTCCCGCGGCGCTGGTCAGCATGTTTTCCCAGCTTGAGCCGCTGGGCAGCGCGCTATTGGCTCTGGCGCTCTTTCGCGAGTTGCCGCCGCAGCAGCAAATCGCGGGCAGCATCATCATCGTCATCGGCGTATTGCTCGCCAGCCGCGGCGAAATCCGCCAGTCGAAAAGCAAGCATGATGATGCGGACTAAGGGTCTGGCGCCCTCGACCGCGCAGATCGGCGTATTGGTAGGCATATCAATCTTCGCCTGGTCATTCGGCCCGATTTGCGTTCGTTACGCTTTCCAATACGATATGCCGCCGGCGCTGGTGGCTTTTGGGCGCATGATCACCGGCACAGTCATGTTTGCCCCGTATATTTTGTACCGAGGCAGGTTTGAAATCAGGCAAATGCCGGCCCGCAGCCGCTGGTTGGCATTGGCCGCTGGCACACTTTTTGGCATCAATATCACGCTGATGGCGACATCGCTGACGCATATTAGCATCATGATCAATCAAGCGCTGATCGCGACCATTCCCATCTGGGTGGCGGTCTTCGAAGTCACGCTGCTCAAGGGCAGGCTCAGCCGGGCCATCTGGGCGGGTATCAGCTTGGCGCTGGCGGGCGGCTTGGTCGTGGCTTTCGCTAGCTCTGGCGCGCCCGTCATCAGCGCCGACGCCAACCCGGGTTTGGGCGTGCTACTGGCGGCGATCAGCGCTTGCTCCGCCGCTCTCTATATCACCATTGGCCGCACGGTCCGTTCGACGACATCATTCATTCCCTATATCTGGCTGGTTTATACAGCCGGCTCAGCCGTAACTTTGCTGATAATTGGCTTGAGCCGGGTGTCGCTGGTCGGCTACGATATTCGCGGCTATTTATGGGTGCTGCTGCTGGCGATTCTCGCGCAGATCATCGGCCACGGCGCGCTTAATTTCGTGCTGAAATACGTGTCGCCCACTGTGATTACGGTGACTGCCCAAGCCATGCCCGTCCTGGCCGCTTTCTGGGCTTTTGTCATCTTCAGCGAGATCCCTACCTCGTGGCAAGCGCTGGGCAGCGCCCTGTTGTTGCTGGGGGTTACGATTGTGCTGCGGGGTCAGCGGCGGGGTCCGACAGAGTAAAGCCCGCGAAGCTGCTCAAGCCTGGCGTTATGTCGAAATTCGGCAGGGAATCAGATACGATCAGGTCGGCCGACATGCGGTAGAGCGTACCGTCCTTGATCAGCTCCTGAAGCGTGTAATCCACCAACAGCCGCAAGTCTATGTCATTGTAGGGCAGCCCGATGGCATAATAAGAGCGGCTATACCAGCGTTCGGTCAAACGCAGTTCATTGGCATTCGCTTCCAGATGCGCCAGGAGCTCCAGGTTGTCCGCATAAATGGCGTTGGCGTTGTTGTAATCCAGCAGGGTCAGGGCGGCGTCGCGTTCTGTCGTTTGAATATAACGCACAGTGGCATTGATGCTGTCCGCCCAGGCTTGGGCTCGTTCCCGCGCCGTGTCGTCGCCGCGTAGAATGCCGACAAAGCGTCCGCGCAAGTCATTGAAGCCGCGTATACCCGAATTTGCGCGCACCATTAGCCGATCGCCGTGCAGCAGGTAAGGCATGGAGAAATCCATCTGGCCAGCCAGGTTCCAGTCCGGCTTCATGCCGAATACGAGATCTGCCCCACCGCTGTTGAGCAGGCCCGCGGCGGATGCGGACTCACCGGATACAAGCTCGAGCGCGACGCCCCAACGCCGCGCCAGCTCGGCGGCTAGCGCGCGGTTCAGCATATTCAGGCTGCCAGTCGCTGATGCGGGCGCAGTATCTGTAATTCCGCCGACGCGCAGCCTGCCGCTGCTCTTGATTCGCGGCAGCGCGTAAGTCGCCGGGTAAGTAATTTCATGCGCAAATTGCGCCGGCAGCGCTTCTTCACCGAGGCCAGACCAGATGGCAAGGGCATCCGGATTATATGACTCGTCGGGAAAGTATTCGCGAAAGAGTACATCCAGTTCGCCCTCACGAGCCAAAAGCTGAATCGTCTTGTTGAGGGCGTCGCGCAAGGGCGCGTCCTGGCGTCTGACGGCGAAGGCTCTTGCTTCAAGCGAAACCGCTTCGTCCAGGATTCGGACCGAGTCCGCGAAGTCAGCCGTGACCCGGTTCAACGCCTGCTTCTCCGCGACTACAGCGCTGATTTCGCCCTGCATCACAGCAGCGACCGCCCGGTCCAGCGTCAAATGTGGCTGCAAGTTTAACGTCTCGCCGGTCTGCGCGCTCCAGATCGCTGTCGCTTTTTCCGCGCGCGTGCCAAGCACATAGCCAATCGGCTGGACGAGCAATTCTGAACGCGCCTGGAAGGGGCTGTCTTCGCGCACCAGCAGCGCCTGCGCGCCTTGCAGATAGGTCTGGCTAAACTCAAGCTCGGCGTCGCGGTCGCGATAACGGACGATGGCCGAAGCCAGCGCATGCACCTCGCCGCTATTCAACTTGTCCAGCGCATTCTGCCGCGTCACTTGCGCCAGGTCCAGTTGGCTATCCCATGCGGCAGCGATTTTGCGTAGCAGATCTATATCGAAACCGCGCAGCTCGCCCTGGAAGGTGAATTCACTATAAGGCGGATCGTTATAAAGTACACCCACGCGCAAGCTGCCGGTCGCCGTGATCTCGGGAATTGCCGATTCAGCCTGTAAGAAATCGGCCTGTTCGTCGACGGCTGCCGCCGGCGCCAGCGTCGGTACAGCCAGCGTGGGGACAGGCGGATTATCCTGAGCAAGCAGACTTGAGGCCAAGAGACAAATTAACGTCAGCGCGGCGACTGTCGTACAGATGCGCAACATTACGGATCAACCATAGAGATCGTTGTCGTTGATATAGTCGAGCACGGCATCCGGAACCAGGTAGCGAACGCTGCGTTTTGCGCGCAGGCGGCTGACGACGACGGTGGATGACAGCCAAACACTTAGCATTGGCACGTCCACAATATCAACCTTATCGGATAGACCGGGCAAGACTTCTTCGTGCATATCGGGCGTGATGTCCTCATCGGCTCGTTTCATCACCGCCAGGCGGCAGCAGCGAAAGAGGTCCGGCGCGCGCTCCCAGGTAGGCAGGGCGCGCAAATTATCGCCGCCCATAACAAAGTATAGCTCGGCTTGAGGGTATTGTTCGCGTATCAGTTTGATGGTGTCAGCGGAATAATGCGGGCCATTACGATCGATATCCACGCGCGAAATGCTGAAGTTGGGATTGTCATTGATGGCCAGCTTCAGCATCGCCAGCCGATGAACAACAGGCAGCCGCAGCTCGCCGCGCTTGACCGGGTGGTCAGCGACCGGGACGAACAGGACATGGTCGATGTCCAGCGCTTCCCGGCTGTATTCCGCCAGGATGAGATGGCCGATCTGCGGCGGATCAAAGGAGCCGCCCAGAATGCCAATTCGCTGCCGGCTCATTCCGACCACTCCAATTCATAGTCGCCGATGAAGACGGTATCGCCGCTGCTCACGCCGGCTTGTTCCAGTGCTGCGGCAATGCCGGTCGCTTCAAGCGTCTTTTGGAAGCGCAGCACCGCCTCTTCATAATCCCAATAGGTCATGGCCGCCGCGCGCTCGATGCGGTCGCCGCGGACGAAGTATACACCGTCTTTGACTTCCAGTTCGAAAGCCATGCCGTCGTCGTCGCGCAGCTCATAAACAGGCTCGTCCGCCTTCTGCGATAATTGAGGCTGGGGCAGATTGGCGGCAAGTTCGAACACGCGCTGTATCAGCCGGTCGACATTCTCCCGCGTCAGGGCAGAGATCGCCAGCGGCGCCTGGATGCCGCGTTCGGCGAAACTCTCGTTGAGCAATTCCAGGTATTCGCGAGCATCGGGCAGGTCGATTTTGTTCACAACCAGGATTTCCGGGCGTTCAGCTAAATCTTCGTCATAGAGCGCCAGTTCCGCTCTGATTTGATTGTAATCCGCCAAGGGATCATCAGCCGAGCCGTCAAGGATGTGCACTATCAGCGAGGTGCGCTGCACATGTCGCAGAAAGGAGTGACCCAGACCGATGCCAAGATGCGCGCCTTCGATCAGCCCGGGAATATCAGCGAATACCAGATCTAAGTTGTCGTAAACCACAGTGCCCAGATTGGGCTCCAGAGTGGTAAAGGGATAGTCCGCGATCTTGGGTTTGGCGTTGCTCACTACTGAGAGCAAGGTAGACTTGCCGGCGTTCGGCAGCCCGACTAAGCCGACATCGGCGATCAGCTTCAGCTCAAGCGTGATCCAGCGTTCTACGCCAGGCTCGCCCTTTTCCGCCATACGCGGCGCTTGATTGGATGCCGATTTGAAGCGCGCGTTGCCGCGTCCACCGCGACCGCCGGGCGCCACCACCACCTCCGCATCCGGGCCGACCAGGTCGGCAATCAACCCGCCGGTCGTCGCATCGCGAACCACTGTGCCCTGGGGAATACGCACCACCAGCCGGTCGGCATCGGCGCCGGTTTTGTTGCTGGACCCGCCTTTGCCGCCGGGCTTGGCTTTGAAGTGGCTGCGCTTGCGGAAGAAATACAGGGTGTTCAGGTTGGCGTCGGTCTGGAGGACGACGTCGCCGCCGCGTCCGCCGTCGCCGCCGGATGGTCCGCCCATGGGCACGTACTTTTCGCGGCGAAAGGAGACCATGCCGTCGCCTCCCTTGCCGCTGGCTACAAATAGCTTTGCCTCGTCAACCAGCACTGGCGTACCACCGCGATTCCGGCTAGACCTGAATGACGGCTGAGCATACAGCAGATTGCCAGCTCAGTGTAGGTGGAAAGGTCGGCGCTGCTTTCGCGCAGCCCTAGGCAATCGCATCCAAATCCATAAATGACGAATTTATCATCGAACTAACAAATTGTAGGGGCGACATTGTAAGTCGCCCGTGAAAACGCGCATAATCTGTGGGCGATTGACCCCACATTGCCTCCTTTTTCTACCAGACATAGAACTAAATCTCTGTGCTCTCTGTGTCTCTGTGGTTAGATTTAGGTTCGTATAAGGATCATAGTTCTCTGGTTCATTTTGATGCGATTGCTCTGCCGACCAGCCATACATGATGGAAAGTCGCCAGCGAGCGGTCTATAATCTGGCAATTCAGTCTGGCTTGGCGCATCGCATTATGGGCAAAGCCATAGCGTGATGCCGGGGGACGGGCAGTTGATCGATCGAATCCGCTGGCAAGGGCACGGCAGCTTCGCCATTGAGGGCGAGCCCTTCATCCATATAGCGCCCTGGCGAGTGGTCAAGGCGGATTCGCCGCCCGATGTCATTCTGGTGGGCCACGATCATTACGATCACTGTTCGCCGGCCGACGTCGAGAAGATCCGCGGGGAGAACACCGTGGTTGTCGGCAGCGAAAGCGCTGGCCGCATCATCCCCGGCACTCAGGTGCTGCGCGAGTGGCAAAGCATCAATGTCGGCCGGGCGAACATTAAAGCGATACCGGCCTTGTCATCTCGTGATCCGCGCGATCAAAAGGTGGACGGCCGGCTGGGGTTTTTGATTTCGCTGGACTTATATGACATCTACTACGTCGGCGAAGCGGATACAGTCGGCGATACCTCGTATCTGAAGCCCGACATCGTATTGCTGCCGATTGACGGCTACGGCAGGTTGTCCGTGGCTGACGCGGCGCGTATGGTGGCGTCCATGCAGCCCAGGTGGGCTATTCCCTACAACTGGGGCGGCGCCGGCGAGGAGGCGACGCAACTTGACGCGCAGAGCTTCAAGAGCCAGGTTTCCGGAGCTACCGAAGTGCTGCTGCTGCCCGTCACACCATAGGACTCAGGCGGCGGTGTCAATCTTGTCCAGCAGGTTCATCACACCGCCGTCGCGACTGTAAACCTGTGGCGGTTCTTCGCCGCGAATGACCGCTTCGCTGATCACGACCCGGTTGATTTCTTCGTGGCTCGGCGCCTCGAACATGACATTGAGCAGGCAGGATTCGATGATAGATCGCAAGCCGCGCGCCCCGGTATCCCGCTCTAGCGCCAATTCAGCGGCCGCGCGCATGGCAGCGTCTTCAAAGACCAACTCGACCTTATCAAGCGACAGCAAATGTTCGTACTGGCGTATCAGCGCGTTCTTCGGCTCGATCATGATCCTGACGAGTTCATCCAAATCCAGCGTCTTCAGCGCAACCAAAACCGGCAGACGCCCTACCATTTCAGGAATCATGCCGTGCTGAACCAAATCTTCCGGAGACACCAGACTCAGCAGGTTGTCCTGCCCCTCGAATGAGGCGTATTGCTTGGCGCCGAAACCGATACTGCTGTTGGCGCCGATGCGCTGCCGGATGACTTCATCCAGCCCGGAGAAGGTGCCGCCGACGATGAAAAGGATATTGCTGGTGTCGATCTGCAAAAACTCCTGATGCGGATGTTTGCGCCCGCCTTGAGGCGGCACATTGGCCAGCGTGCCTTCGAAAATCTTGAGCAAAGCCTGCTGCACACCCTCGCCCGATACATCACGCGTGATTGAAGGATTAGAATTTGACATGCGCGAAATCTTATCGATCTCGTCAATATAGATAATGCCGCGTTCGGCGCGCTCGATATTGCCATCGGCCGCCTGAATCAGCCGCAGCAGGATATTCTCCACATCCTCGCCCACATATCCGGCTTCTGTGAGCGCGGTGGCGTCGGTGATGCAAATCGGCACATCCAGGATGCGCGCCAGGGTCTGCGCCAGCAGGGTCTTGCCGCAACCGGTCGGGCCCAGCAGCAAGATGTTGCTTTTGTCCAACTCCACATCAACCGGATCATCAGCCGCCTGGATACGCTTGTAGTGGTTGTAGACGGCGACGCTTAATACCCGCTTGGCATCTTGCTGGCCAATGACATATTCGTCCAGGCGCTGCATGATTTGGCGCGGAGAAAGCGTAAAATCGAATTCAAACTTGCCCTCGAGCTTGGTATTTTTGGATTCCTCTTTCTGCAACAAGCTGTGGCAGAGATCGACGCAGAAATTACAGATGTGAATATGTTCGGGTCCTGCGATCAGCCGGTCCACTTCTTCATGTGACCGGGTGCAGAAGTTACAACGGTGTTTGATGGGCGAGAAGCTCACCTCAGGCTCCTTCCAGCATGCGCTCTTCACCAATCAGCACGGCGTCGATCAAACCGAAGTCCGTGGCTTCCTGCGCCGTCATGTAGACATCTCTGTCTGTGACGCGTTCAACTTCTTCCGGCGTTTTGCCGGTGTGATTGACGAATATATCAATTATACGCTTTTTCAAACGCACAATCTCTTCAGCCTGGATGACGATATCGGACGCTTGGCCTTGAGCGCCGCCCAGAGGCTGGTGCATATGGATGGTGGCGTTGGGCAAAGCCATGCGCATGCCATTTTCGCCCGCTGTCAGCAGAACCGTGCCAAAGCTGGCGGTAATGCCGACGGCGACCGTACTCAAGGGCGCGCCGATTTGCTGCATGGTGTCATAAATCGCCAAGCCAGAATAGACAGCGCCGCCGGGTGAATTGATGTACATCTGAATGCGGCGGTCGGGACCTTCTCGCTCCAAGAAGAGCAGCTGCGCCACGATCAAGTTGGCGATCTGGTCGTTGATGCCGGAGCCGACAAAGACGATGCGTTCCTTCAACAGCAGCGAGTAGATGTCATAAGCTCGCTCGCCGCGGCTGCCCTGTTCAATTACCATTGGGATTACGTTTTGGAATTGATTCATGCGCTGCTGCAACCCTTTCTTTCGCGGTGTCAGTTGTGTTTACGCTTCTTGCGCCTGCTCGGCATCGCCACCTTCATAATCTGCGGATTCGGTCGTGGGCTTTTCCAGCTCGGCGTCGCCTTCGGCGGCTGAATCTTCCTCGTCGTCAACTGCCAACGCCATTGCGGCTGCTTCGTCCTCGGCCTGATATTCCAACAACCGTTCGCCGCGCTCTTTGTTGCGCCGCGCATCGTCAGCGCCCTGCGCCCGCATGGCTTCGACAGCCGCGGCCGGGTCCTCGCCACGGCCAATAGCATACAGATGCTCGTTGGCCTGGCTAATGACCAGTTCATTACGAATGTTTTCGCGAATTTGCGGCGTATCAAACAGCTTGCGTACCTTAGGGCCAGCGCCATAGCCGGCCACCATGGCATCCACCCGCGTCTCAATGTCTTCGTCGCTGATGGTGATATCCTGCGCGCTTACGAATTCCCACAGGACAAGCGTGTGTCGCAGGGCATCGGCAGCGCTTTCACGATGCTGATCACGCAAATCGTCTTTTGTGCTGCTGGTCAAGCGAAAATAATCGTCCAGGCTAATCTGTTGCTGCTGAAGGTTGCGCTCGACTTCGCCGACAATGCCGTCGATTTGCTGTTCCAGCATGAAATCGGAAAAGTTGATTTCGGCGCCTGCAACCATCCTCTCTAATACCTGGTCGCAGTATTCAGACTTGGCCTGCGACAGCGCCGTCCGCTCCAGCTCGTCTCTGATCGAGGCGCGCAAGCCAGCCAAGTCCAGTTCCAAATCACCGCGATTTCTGCCAACTCGGCGCGCGAAGTCGTCATCCAATTCGGGAATGGAGATGGACTCGATTTTATTCATCGTGACATGGAATTCCACGCGGCGCCCGATAATGGTTTCGTCGGCATCGTCATCCGGAATCGTCAATTCGAACGAGACGCTTGCGCCCTGCTCTAGGCCGATGAGATGCCCGACAAAGCCATGAGTAAAGGGGTCTTCGTTGGGATCTAGGATGATGGTCGCGTTTTCGTCGCTGACAAAAGTATCGCCTTGCTTGGGAATATATGGCTCCTGCTGGTCAGGCTCAGCATCTTCGCCGCTATCGTCGGTCAGCGCGTCCGCCGCGTCAGCTTCATCATCGGCGTCGGCTGCTGCGTCTTGCGGCTCGCCATCGACGAACTCGCTATCAACGGCAATGGTGACGCGGTTGCCGGGCGCGGCCACTGCCACCGAGTCATCAAGAACCTCGACCGCGCGCTGCTGCAACTGCTTCAGCGCTTGATCAACATCGTAATCGCTGACTTCCGGCGCCTCAAAGTCAACGCGAATATCTTGATATTCATTGAGGTCGACTTCGGGCTGCAATGGCACGGAGAATACAAAAGTTGGTGATGGTTCCAGTTGAAAGTCGTCAAAGGCGCCGGGTCCATAAGGCAGGACTTCGGCTTCTTCCAAGGCTTTTTTGTAAAGATTGTCCCCGAGCGTCTCAATCGCTTCTTCAAGGATAGCGCCCTCGCCCACAGCCTGCGCGACCAGCCGGTAGGGCGCCTTGCCCTTGCGGAAGCCCTTGATGCGAACTTGCCGTGAAATTTTGCGGGCGGCTTTGCGCTTGGCGTCTTCCAGCTCGTTGGTTTCGATTTCGATCGTAAACTGGGCGCGGTGGTTTTCTATTCTTTCAGTCGTTAAGTTCAAGATTCGTCCCTGTATTCTCACGGCTTGTGCCAGCCGCTGGTCATGTGTGCCAATTCAGATTCCAAGCAAAATGTCGAAAGGCGCGTCGCGCGCCTCGAATGATAGATCGTGATGAGGAAGGAGGGACTCGAACCCTCACCTCAAAGAGACATGATCCTAAGTCATGCGCGTCTGCCAATTCCGCCACTTCCTCAAGGCGCCGCCCACGCCAGAATTATAGACAGGAGGCAATCAGGCGACAAGGGAGAAACTATTGCAGCTCGACGCTGGATACAGCGGAGACGTCGATGCCGCTAACCTGGTTCATGACGCTGCTGATGATGAGTTGCGCAAAGCGAAACAATGCCTGCATCTGCGCGATGCGGTCAAGGTATAAACGCGCCAGGATCTGCTGATCGGGCGGCAGGTCGTTGATAGCAGCCGAGATACGCTGATGGTTTTCCTGCATCACCGAAAGCGCGTGTTCCAAATCACGCAGCTCTCGGCCGCTGAGGAAATTGGAAAATATCTGCCAGAAATCGGTTTCAGCCTGATAATACTTGCGGCGCCCGCTGCCGCCCCGCACCCAAACTTGTCGCACCATGCCCATATGTTCAAGCGAGCGGATGTTGGTGCTGACGCTGGCTTTGGATATGCCCAAACGCGCCATCATATCGTCCAGGGATAGCGGCTCCGCGCTCAAAAGCAAGCTGCCGTAGAGCTGGCCCATCACCTTGCTGAAGCCAAAGTAATCCGCCAACTGGCTCAAGCCATCCAGCATGCTGTCATGCACGATCTCCAGGTCGTTTGCAAGCGGACCTTCGCTGCCCTGCTGGGGCTGGCTATTGTGATCAGGCGACATGGCGCTTGAGCTTCTCCCAATTCGAGCGCGTAGACTCGGTACGCGACTGTACCGTCATTCTATCATTGCGGCGGGCGGCTTACAAGCAGGGCTGGGAAACGGGCAGGGCAATCGCATCAAAAAAATTTAACCACAGAGGACACAGAGGACACAGAGATTTAGGTGATTAGACGACTAGTCAAAGCAGTCGATGGACTGGAATACGGCAAGAAGCATCAAAAAGACTTCAAATATCTCTCATAATCACTCCTGACTTATGACCTAAGCTTTCATTATTGCTTTTTTCTGCGCACTCTGTGGACTCTGTGTTTGATTTTCGGTACAAATTTGCGCCATTTCAGTCACTACCATTTTGATGCGATTGCCCTGGGGAAACGGGCCGCGCCTTCAACGATGACGACGCGGCGCTTTTGCTGCGCATGCTGCCCCATGCCAGCTAGCGAGGAAGGCGGCGAAATGGTAGGATGTCTATTGTATAAAGTTTCACAATCCGGCTGTGAGGAAGCGCTTTTCATGCCCGGCAACGCAGCGTCATCCATTCCGGATATTGTCATCGGACGCCTGCCCTTGTACCTGCGCGCGCTGCGTCGTTTGCGACAAGAGGGCAAGCAGGTGACGTCTTCGCATGAATTGGGCAAACGCCTGGATATCAGTTCGGCGCAGATTCGCAAAGACCTCTCCCACTTTGGCGGCTTCGGCAAGCAGGGCACGGGATATCAAATTGATTTCCTCATCGAGAAGCTGCGGGATGTCTTGAAGATCAATCAAGAATGGCTGGTTGTGGTCATTGGCGCCGGCAACCTGGGCAGCGCGATCTCGCATTATCGCGGCTTTCAGGACCGGGGATTTCGCATTGCCCACTTGTTCGATGTGAGCCCCGACGTCGTTGGTCAACAAATCGGCAAGTTCGTCGTCAGGCCCGTTGGCAAATTGGCTGACACGATCCGCGAGGAGGGCATCAAGATCGCCATGCTAGCGGTGCCAGCCGAGCACGCCCAGTCAGTGGCCGACCAGGTGGTGGCAGCGGGCATAGAAGCCATACTCAATTACGCGCCCATCAACATCAACGTGCCCGCCAGCGTGCAAATCCAATACATCGACCCGGTTACGCATCTGCAGCGCATGACATATTATCTCGATGGTTGAGAGCCCCGGCGCTCGACTGATATCAGCATCAGAAGTAATTGGTTTGGGCCAAGCGCCGCATTATCGCGGGGTCTTCCAGGGCTCTTCCGCAGCCCACGACAACGTTTATCAAGGGAGTATCGGCTTGATATACGGGCACGCCGGTTTCGCGCGTCAGATAGGCGTCGATGCCACGCAGAAGCGCGCCGCCGCCGCTAAGCACGATGCCGCGGTCGATAATGTCCGATGACAATTCGGGCGGCGTGGTGGACAGAACGGCTCGAACAACGGTAGCGATTTGTCCCAGGGGTTCAGCCAGCGCCTCCACTACCTCACCGGTGGTGACGCGAACCGTGCGCGGCAAGCCCGACACGTTGTCGCGGCCCTGAATCTCCATCGAGAGTTCTTGCGGCTGGTCTACGGCAGCGCCGATCTGGATTTTGATTGACTCGGCGGTGGGCTGGCCGACCGTCAAGTTATACTTGCGGCGCACGTAGCTGATGATGCCGTCATCCAGACGCAGCCCGCCGACCCGCCCGCTCTCCGCCCGCACGATGTTGTTCATGGTCAACACAGCCGCTTCGGTGATGCCGCCGCCGATATTCACGACCATGCCGCCGGCCGGTGTGCTGACGGGCAAACCCGCGCCCAGCGCCGACGCCAGCGGCTCCCACATCAATTGCACCTCGCGCGCCCCCGCCGCCAGGATGGCTTCGCGAACGGCACGCTTTTCAACGCTGGTGGCGCCGTAGGGCACGGAGACCATAACCGACGGTCTGAAAAGGCGCATGCGGCCCGCGATCTTGCTAAAGAAGTACTCCAGCATCGCTTCGGTCACTTCATAGTCGGCGATAACGCCATTTTGCAGCGGACGCATGACCTGGATGTCTTCGTCGTCGACGCGCCCCAGCATTTCGCGCGCGGGGTTGCCGAAGTCGACGATGCGTTCCTCTTCCGCCAGCAGGGCGACCAGCGAGGGCTCCTGCAATACGATGCGGCCGCTGTCATAGATGAGCACATTCACCGTACCCAAATCGACGCCCAGACGCTTTCCGAAGCGAGCCATAGGAATTATCAACGCTCATTTGTAATGAACACTTATGGATATTCTACAGCAAAATCAACGCCCGGACTACAAAGGCAGCGCCGGGCGTTGGAAGGTTTAAGGCTTTTGCGAGGGAAACTGACGGATCAGGCTTCAGCGCTCTCCTCATCAAGAATGCGCAGCATGGAGCCGCGACTGCGGATTTTCAGGCTGATGCGCACGGCGAGGTTGGCGCGCCGCAATGCCAGTTCGGCTTCGCGATTGTCCGCGCCGGGCAGGCCGTCGTCCAATAGCTGCCGCGCCCGTTCGCGCGCGTCTTGCGCCTTTTCCAGATCCAGCGCGTATGACGACTCAGCCAAATCAGCCAGGACGACCACTTTGTCGGGCCGTACGTCGACCACGCCGCCATACACCGCAAAGCGCTCTTCGGCGGCGCCTTTACGCACGACCAACTCGCCAAAAGTCAATGTCGTCAATACGGGCGCATGATTAGGCAACACACCCATCTCGCCCTCGACAGCCGGCACAATGACGATATCGGCTTCGGCTTCTTCAAAGACCTTCTGCTCTTGCGTCACCAACTCGATGTGAAGCGGCATGATTGGCTCCTAGGCGCTTTGGCGGTTCGCGTAGCGTTCCTGCACATCCTCAATCGGACCACACATATAGAAGTCCTGCTCGGGAATTTGGTCGACTTCGCCGTCCAGAATCATGCGGAAGCCGCGCACGGTGTCGCGGATGGACACGTAGCGCCCGGCCTGCCCGGTGAATTGCTCGGCCACGAACATTGGCTGGCTGAGGAAGTTCTCCATTTTGCGCGCGCGCGCCACCAGCACCTTGTCATCGTCGGACAATTCTTCCACGCCCAGAATAGCGATGATGTCTTGCAGGTCTTTGTAACGCTGCAGCACCTGCTGAACTTCGCGCGCGGTGCCGTAGTGGTCATCGCCCACGACTTCCGGCTGCAAGATATTGCTGGTGCTGGCGAGGGGATCCACAGCCGGGAAGAGACCGCGGGCCGCAATCGAGCGTTCCAGCGCGATCGTGCTGTCCAGATGGGTGAAAACCGCGACCGGCGCTGGATCGGAGTAGTCGTCCGCCGGCACGTAAACCGCTTGCATGGAGGTGATCGAGCCGCTGCGCGTGGAGGTGATGCGCTCCTGCAGCATGCCCATTTCTTCGCCGAGGTTGGGCTGGTAACCCACCGCGGAGGGCATACGCCCCAGCAGCGCCGAGACTTCCGCGCCCGCCAGCGAATAGCGGAAGATGTTGTCGATGAAGATGAGCACATCGCGGCCCTGATCGCGGAAGTATTCCGCCATCGTCAAGCCGGACAGGCCGACGCGCAAGCGCACGCCCGGCGGCTCGTTCATCTGGCCGAATACCATAGCCAATTTGTCGAGCACATTGGCTTCTTTCATTTCGTGATAGAGGTCGGTGCCCTCACGGGTGCGCTCGCCCACGCCAGCAAAAACGGACAAGCCGTCGTGCTGCGTAGCGATGGAGTTGATCAACTCCTGAATCGTCACGGTTTTGCCGACGCCGGCCCCGCCGAAAATGCCCGTCTTGCCGCCTTTGGTCATCGGGGCAACCAGGTCGATGACTTTCATGCCGGTCTCAAAGACCTCAATGGTCGGCGACTGGTCCTCGAATGAAGGCGCGTCTGCGTGGATGGGGCGGCGCTCGGCATCATCCGGCACCTCTGCGCCCATATCCACCGGGCGGCCCAGCACATTGAAGATTCGCCCCAAGGTAGGCTCGCCCACCGGCACTGCAATCGGCTGACCGGTACCATACGCGGCGGCGCCTCTGGCCAAGCCATCGGTCGAATCCATAGCCACGGTGCGTACGGCGCTATCGCCGAGATGCAGCTCGACTTCAAGAACAAGATCGTCTGCGTCTTCACGCGGCACTTCTACCGCGTCGAATATGTCGGGCAAGGCGCCGGCCGGGAATTCGACATCCACTACGTTGCCCAGCACTTGCGTTACCGTCCCTTGAATTTCTGCCATCTTCCAAGCTCCTTACTTGAGTTTCCGGTTGGCTGAGCGCATTTTGACTTTGGGCTCAGGCGTCGAGCAAATGTCCTTGGGTCGGCTGCGCGTCCAGGATAGCGTCGGCGCTGTTGTCGATCGCTTGTTGCAGCGCATTAGCCCCGCCAACGATGTCCAGGATTTCAGCCGTGATTTCCGCTTGCCGCGCTTTGTTGTAGAGCAGCACCAGGTCGGCAGTGACTTGCGTGGCGTTGTCGGTGGCGTTGCGCATGGCGGCCATGCGGGCGGCGTGCTCGCTGGCTTGCGCTTCCAGCAGCGCCTGATAGAGCTGCAGCTCCGTGAAGCGCGGTACGATTTCTTCGACAACGGCGGTCGCGCTCGGTTCGTAGTCGTAATTCTGCGTGCCCTCGCTGACAGCCGCGACGTCCTTCACGTATTCGGCGGCCACCTGCTGGGCGATCGTTTCGGTCGTCAGCGGCAGCCAGCCCAGCACCGCCGGACGCTGCGCCAGCATAGTGATGAAGTCGGTATAGGCGATGAGCACCTCGTCAACTTGACCGCTGAGGTAGGCATCCATAGCGATGCGCGCTATCGGCGTAATATCGGCAATGGTCGGCGTCGCCGGCAAATCGCTGAAAGAGGCGACGATGTTCGCGCCAGAGCGGACCAGCGAATCGCGCGATTTGCGGCCGACGGCGACATAATCCACCGGCTTGCCCAGCCGCTCGTCAAAGCGCTGCGCCACACGCAGGATATTGGTGTTGTAGGCGCCGGCCAAACCGCGATCGGAAGTTATCACCACAACCATAACGCGCTGGACTTCCTCGCGCTGCGTCAATAGCGGATGCAGGGGCACTGATTTGCTGGCCGCCTGGATGTTGACCAGAATCTCCCAGGCTTTCTCGGCAAAGGCGCGGCTGGCCAATACACGCGCCTGCGCGCGTCGAACGCGAGAGGCGGATACCGCTTCCAGCGCCCGCGTTATCTGCGTGATATTCCGCACGCTGCGGATGCGATTCTTGACTTCTCTGAGCGTGGGCATCTAGCGTCTCCCTTCTGCTTTCGCTGGCAGCACTAAGCCCAGGCCTCGTTAAAGGTCTTGATGTCGGTTTCCAGTTTTGTCTCAACCTCGTCTTTGGCTTTCTCGTTGCGATTCTCGCGGATAAACTCGCCCGTCTCCGAGAATTGCGTGCGGAAGGAGCGCAAGAATTCCGCCTTCCAGTCCAGCATTCGTTCCACAGGCACATCGTCTGTCAGTCCGCTGGTGCCGGCATAAGTGAGCGCGACTTGGTCTTCCAGCGACAGCGTTTGATATTGCACCTGCTTAAACAGCTCGGTCAAGCGCATGCCGCGATCGAGTTGCTGCTGCGTGGCTTTGTCCAGGTTGGAGCCGAATTGGGCGAAAGCCGCCAAGTCGCGGAATTGCGCCATCTGCAATTTGAGGCCGCCGGCCACGTCTTTCATGACGCGCGTTTGCGCCGCGCTGCCCACGCGGCTGACGCTGATGCCGGTATTCAGCGCCGGGCGCAAGCCAGCGTTGAACAATTCCGATTCCAAATAAATCTGGCCATCGGTAATGGATATGACGTTGGTAGGGATAAAGGCGGACACATCGCCCAGCAAAGTTTCGATGACTGGCAATGCCGTCAAGCTGCCTCCGCCGCGCTCATCGCTGAGCTGCGCAGCGCGCTCCAACAAGCGGCTGTGCAGATAGAATACATCGCCGGGAAAGGCTTCTCGTCCAGGCGGGCGCCGCATCAAGAGCGAAACTTGTCTGTAGGCGTTGGCGTGCTTGGAAAGGTCATCGTAAATGACCAGCGCGTCCTTGCCATTCTCCATGAACCACTCGCCGATGGCGCAGCCAGCGTAAGGCGCCATATACTGCAGAGCCGCCGCGTCCGAAGCTGAAGCCACAACCAACGTGGTGTACTCCATAGCGCCTTCACGTTCCAGCGTTTCGCGGATGCGCGCCACTTCACCGCGGCGTTTGCCGATGGCGACGTAAATGCAATACATATCCTCGCCGCCTTGATTGACGATGGTATCCAGCGCCACGGCGGTTTTGCCCGTCTGACGGTCGCCGATGATGAGCTCGCGCTGTCCGCGCCCGATCGGGATCATGGTGTCGATGGCCAGGATGCCAGTCTGCACCGGGCGATCGACGCTGCGCCGTTCCATGACGCCGGGCGCAATGCGTTCGATATTGTAATATTCGTCAAACTGGACGGGACCACGGCCGTCGATGGGCTCACCCAGCGCGTTTACCACGCGGCCAACCATGCCCATGCCGACTGGCACGGAAGCGATGCGTTCAAGCGCGCTTACCGTGTCGCCTTCCTGGATGTCATCGTAGGCGCCCATGATGATGACGCCAACGTTGTCTTTCTCCAGGTTAAAGGCGATGCCGGCGACGCCGTTATCGAATTCCACCAGTTCGTTATAGCGCACATTGTCCAAGCCGGAAACGCGGGCGATGCCATCGCCAACTTCTTCGACATAGCCGACTTCAACCGATTCGAGCTTGCCAAGCTCGATATCTTTGATTTGCTCCAGAATCGAATCGTAAATGTTGTCTGCCATTCGCTGGCTCCTTGCGCTAGCTCTATTCAGTTGCTGACGATAAGTCTCGTCCACGCGGACGAAATACAGTGCGTTTCGGTTACGCGCTAAACCTGTCGATCACCAAGTTTTCTTGTACGACAGATATTTCACGGCAAAACTGCTGATATTGTAGCGTACGAGCCGTTACTTGTCCATTATTTCACAAATGGATTCTGGCACTTGCTAATCCGAACCTGTTAGCGACGCTTCAACAGCGGTCGCAACGGTTGCGGCAACTTGATTTTGCCAGCGAGTGGCAGTGTATACAAGCGGCGCCTGCACCTGAATCAGTCCGATTTCGCGCCCAGAGCCTGCGAGCGGCGGTAGGCGGCCCAGACGCCTTCGGAAAGTACCGTGCGCAAGCCGCCCTTCTCCATCTCATGCAGCGCGGCGGCGGTGGTGCCGCCCGGGCTCGTCACCTGATTGCGCAGTTGCGCCGGGTGCAAGCCGGATTGCTGCGCATACTGCACCGAGCCCAACAAGGTCAGGGTCACCAGCTTCTCGGCATCGCGGCGGGCGAAACCCATGTGCACGCCGGCGTCAATCAGCGCTTCCATAAACATGAAGACATAAGCGGGGCCTGAGCCGCTGAGCGCCGTCGCCATATCAAGAAAGCTTTCGTCATTGGCGTAGATCTGATCACCCAAGGCGCCCAAGAGCATTTCCGCCTGTTGGCGTTGCATGTCCGCGACTTGCGGCGCAGCGGTCCAAACGGTGATGCCCCGCCCGATTTGCCCGGGTGTATTAGGCATCGAGCGCACGACGCGTCCGTTGCGCAAGCTTTCGGAGATGGTCTTTGATTCCACGCCGGCAACGATGCTGACGATCAAACTCATGCTGTCAACATGGCCGCTCAACTCGGCAAGGACTTTGTCTATCACCTGCGGCTTGACGGCAAGCACCAGCGCGTCACCCGCTTCAGCTGCCGCGACGTTGTCGGTTGTGGTGTGGATGCCATAGCGCTGGCGCAGAGCATCCAGGTGCTCGGCGCGGGGATCGGCGGCTGTGATCTTATCCGGCGCTAGAACTTGCTGATGCAGCAAGCCTTTGATCATGGCTTCACCCATCATACCCGCGCCGATGAAAGCAACGGAATCGCCATTAAATGTCATTTGCCCGCCTTAATGCTTGCGATCTTCAATTCTTGCGATCTTCGTCGTCAAAGTGACGGCTCAGCAAATAAAAGGTACCCCTGCGGCTTTCGAATTGATCGGTGAGAAAATCCGTCACAACGAAACCCGCGCCTAGCATTTTACTGAATACATGCCGTATGTGATAGCGCCACTGGTCCGCCAATGGCATTGCAGCTGCTTCAAGCTCGCGGAAATCGGCCGGGATCTCCACCAGAGCGAATGACGAGCCGGGCACGGCAGTCATGGGACGCGGCCGCAGCCAATCGCCGCTGGCATCAGCCCGATTGACTATCGGAGCCTGGACATCCAGATATTGACGCAGCGTCAATTTGCTGCCACGCCCGGCCGCGCGCTCGACAACACGGCGATGCGCAACCCACCACTCAACGATCAAGCGATCGGCGCGCAAGCTGTGCGGCTCATCCAGCCCGAAATAGTTGGCCGAGAAGCGCTGGATGACCGCGCCCAGCTTGCGAATATTCAAGTGGGCGTTGGCCGCCAGCAGTGGATCAACCGTCCAGGTGACCAGGCGAATGGCCTGCTTCATGGCGATATCACGCTGCGCCAGCTTGAGGCGATAGCCGATATTGCGCCCGCGATAGCCGGGCAGCACCAGCATGCGCTTGGACATAATCAGCAAGTTGGCCATGGCCGGGCGCGCGTCGCGATCGTCGAAATCAATGTCTGTGCCGACAAAGCCCATGACGAAGCCGATCAGCTCCCGCCCGTCATAAGCGCCCAGGATATGGCCGCCGTAATGAGAAATCGAGAAAAGCATGTGGCGCGGGACGAGATTCTTGGCGTCGGCGCCCCAGTAGGTCTTCTGCAGTTCGACCGCTTGATCGTGCTGGGCCGCGCTCATCAGCCTTTCGATTCTGATAGCGTCCATAATATCCTGCGCCATCCTCAAGCTCGCCGCGGGCCACGCCGCAGGGTATCTCTCAACAGGCCGACAAAATGACGGCGCTGCGGCAGGTATTCTAGCAGCGTCTCTTCAAAGCGGCGCGGTTGGAAACCGAAGTAATCGTAGGCGTTGCCCAAGGGCGCTGTACGATTCGCCGCCAGAATATCCAACCACTGACTGGTCATCAGCGAGCGCGGCAAAAGCCGAGTGTAGATTTCGGTCAGCCAACGCAAGAAATAAGGCGGAATGGAAACCAGAATCCGCCGCATGCCCGTCACGCGCATAACGGTGCGCATCATATCGCGCAGCGAGACGTATTCCGCGCCGCCGATATCAACCGTGGCATCCACTAGGCGCAGAAGATTCAAGCTGCGGACGATCGCCTCAATCAAGTCGTCAATGTAAATCGGATGCAGGACTACCTCGCCCCCGCCGGGCATAAGAAAGAAAAGCGGGTTAGCGCGCAACATACTGGCAATGTGATTGATAAAGGCGTCCTCGGGCGAATAGACGATGCCGCTGCGAATCACGGTGAAGGCAACGCCGCCATTGCGAATGACAGCTTCGACATCGCCTTTGATACGATGCAGCGGATAGGCGGAGGACGGGGCCGCGCCCAATTGGCTCAGTGTGATGATCCGCCCTACCCGCGCTGCCCGCGCGACTGCGGTCAACACCCTGGCGCCGGCAAGTTCAATATCTTCAAGGTCTCTGCGCCTGCCCCACCAGAGCGCGTTCTCCAGATGAATGACGGTGTGGCAGCCAGTCACCGCGCGGAAAAACGCTTCTTCGTCGGTGACGCTGCCGGAGATAATTTCGGGCGCGTTAGGGTCGCCAACATCCCAAGGCAAACGCCGCGTACGAGAATCAGGCAACAGGCAACGCATCGGTAACGATTCCGCCATCAGACGCTGCACCAGATTTCGACCGACGAGCCCCGTCGCGCCAGTGATTAGAATCATGCCCTACCCTTGTCTTGGAGCGAAGCGAAGCGCATCCGCAACCATACAAGCTAAAGCAAACATTATAGGCGCCATTGTTCTGCCTGTAAAGCAACTGTAGCAGCCACACAGTGTTACAATGGGTATGTAGCTTGCGCGAAGGCCGGATGCCGCAGTGGAGGAGCGCTTGGACAGAAAGAGAATCGTCATCACCGGGATGGGAATCGTCTGCCCGACGGGCAACAATGTCGCCGAGGCCTGGACGAACACCGCCGCCGGCGTCAATGGCATCGGCTTTATATCGCGGTACAACCGTGCGCTGACGCAGAACCAACTGGCGGGCGAGGTCAAGGATTTTGATCCCGACAAGCTCTTCGGCCGCAAAGAAGCCAGGCGCATGGATCGCGTGGCGCAGTTTGCCCTGGAAGCCAGCCGACAAGCGATTGAAGACAGCGGTTTAGAGATCACCGCGGACAATAGGTACGCAATCGGCTGTGTCATTGGCTCGGGCGTTGGCGGCATCAATTCCTTCGTGGAAGCGCAACAGGGCATAGACGCGCGCGGGCATCGCGGCATCAAGCCCCTGGCCATCCCCAAGATCCTAAGCGATTCTTGCTCGGGCACCGTCTCGATGGTCTACAACCTGCGCGGACCAAATCATTGTATTGTCACCGCCTGCGCCTCGGGCAACAATTCTATTGGCGAAGCCATGCACATCATCCGCCGCGGCGACGCGGTCGCGATGGTGGCCGGCGCGTCGGAAGCGGCGATCGTTCCCCTATGCGTGGCCGGATTCAACAATATGACCGCATTGAGCCGCAATGACGACCCAGGCAGCGCGTCACGCCCCTTCGATCTCAATCGAGATGGTTTTGTGCCGGGCGAGGGCGCTGGCATACTGGTCTTGGAGGAGCTGGATCATGCCCTGGCCCGCGGCGCGCGCGTCTACGCCGAGCTGACGGGTTACGGACATACCTCCGATGCCCATCACATCACCGCGCCCATGGCGAGCGGGGAAGGCGCCGCTAAAGCCGTCGAGTTCGCACTGCGGGATGCGGGCCTGGAAGCGGAAGATATCGACTATATCAATGCCCATGGCACCAGTACGCCTTTGAATGACAGAGCCGAAACCAACGCGCTGAAGCGGGCGCTGGGCGAAGCCGCCTACCAGATCCCGGTGAGCTCGACAAAGTCGATGACTGGGCACCTGCTGGGCGGGGGCGCGGCTATCGAAGCCGTCTTCAGCATTATGGCGATCCGCGAAAATTTCATCCCGCCGACCATACATTTGCAGGAGCCGGATCCAAGCTGTGATTTGAGATATGTACCCAATTGCGGTATCCAGCACGAAGTCCGCCACGTCATGTCCAACGCTTTTGGCTTTGGCGGGCACAACGCTGTCGTAATCTTTGGCGAATACCAAGACAATGGCGACATCAAATAGCGGCGTCGACAAAAATGAGGCGACAGCGCGCCACGCCCACGTTGTTGGCTGGGGTATGGCGCTGCCGGAAGCGGCCTTGACCAATGAAGAGCTGTCTACCTTTGTAGAAACCAGCGACGAGTGGATATTCGCCCGCACCGGCATTCGTCAGCGCTACATCGCCGACGAAGGCGAATCGACCGCGACCCTGGCTTATAAGGCGGCGCAGCAAGCCCTGGAAGTCGCGGACATCTTGCCCACGGATCTTGACCTGATTGTGGTCGCCACATCGACACCGGAAAATATCTTCCCCAGCACCGCCAGCCTCGTGCAAGACTGGTTGAACGCGCATGACGCCGGCGCCTTTGACCTCAGCGCGGCCTGCTCTGGCTTTGTTTACGCGCTGAATATGGCGGCCGATTCGATACGCGCCGGGTCCATACAGTCGGCGCTGGTAATTGGCGCGGAGACCATGAGCCGCATTCTGGATTGGCAGGATCGCAGCACTTGCATTTTGTTCGGCGATGGCGCCGGGGCAGTCGTATTGCAGGCGAGCGAGGCGCCGGGCGGCGTGCTATCCAGCGTGTTGCGATCGGACGGGGCCGGCAGCGACTTGCTAGGCATTCCCAGCGTCGGCAGCATAGACGCCGATGATTCACGCGCCAGCTCCAATGGCGCCAAACTCTACAAGATGTACATGGCCGGCAGCGAAGTATTCCGCTTCGCCACCCGCGTCATCAGCGAGAGCATCGAACAGACCTGTACGGCAGCGGGCATCCAGGTGACAGACATTGATCTGGTAATCCCTCATCAAGCCAATCTGCGCATCCTGCAGGCGGCCGCCCGCAAGCTGGGCCTTGATGCCGACAAGTTCATGAGCAATGTAGAGCAATACGGCAATACCTCCGCCGCGTCCATACCGATTGCCTTGTGCGAGGCGATTGAGCAGAAACGCGTGCAAGACAAAGATCATATTGCGCTGGTGGGGTTTGGCGGCGGTTTAGCCTGGGCCGCCATGCTCATCCGCTGGGGTGTGCCCGAACCGAGCGAGCAGCAGGGGTCGATCTTCAATCGTCAGCGGCGTCACGTGCAATACCGCATCGCCAAGTGGCGGACTCGTTCGCGGCGTTGGCGCCGGCGCGTCAATCGCAAAGTGCGTGAAATCCGCGATTGAGTGTCAATCCCTTCAATACGAAATAAGCAAGGCAATGAGGCGCGACAGCCAAGCGCCGATTTGTCCGGGGCTGGCTTACCGGCTCGGCGTCAAGGTGGGCAGGGGCTCGGAGATATAGATGTGGACCTGGCAGGACGCTTTTAGCGTGTTGGTAATGTCGTACACCATCAGACGAAATTGGTATTCGCCGGATTCGTAACCCGCCGGCACAAACAGGCTAAACTCTTCCGCCTCTCTGACTTCTGAGGGCTGATCGTCAATCAATTGAAAATTGCCGCGCGTGCTGGGTCCATTGATCTCGATCGACGCATAGGAAAACTGGTCGGTGTAAACCGTGCCGACGACCGGCACCGGCTGGAACACACGCATGCCATTGCCGGGGATTTGCAGTTGCGCTTCCGGCGATTCACAGCCAACCGGCGGATCAGCCGGAATGATTGTGCCAACCGGCGTGGGCGTGGGCAAGGGCGTGGCGCGAAGTTGGTTGCTGGTATCGACGGATCGGGGCAGTGCGACTGGATCAATGCCGAGGCTGGCGGCGGGCTGCGCCGGCACGGGCGTTTCGAAGACGCCATCTTCGGACTGGGCTTCGTTCAGCAGCGCTTCGATCCTGCGGTCATCAAGCAGCTCTGGCACAATAACCAGTTGGATGCCAACGATTATCACTGCCAATTCTATGAGCAGGATGATCAGGGTGACGGCATTCAGACGCCGAAAGCGCGCCAGGTCACGCTCAAGTTCAAAATATGAGGAGCGGTATTCATTGCCTTGAATCAGGAAGCGCCGCAGCGCAAAAAGGATGCCGGCGCCAATCAGAAAATATATGCCGATGGCGATCTGATCAATGAGAGCGATTACAGCGGTCATGTCGGAAAGTTACGCAGCACACCTTTCAGGATGGTTGTAAGGCGCGGAACGATTATTGCAGCCGCCTCCAGCACCTCCAAGTGATTGGTTTCCAAGTCGGTATCGACGGCGTCTATGGCGACGTTGGTCACGCCCGAGCAGGCCATGACCCGCATGCCGCCGTGGCGCGCCACCAGCACCTCGTGCACGGTTGACATGCCGACTGTATCGCCGCCCAGCGTACGGATCATACGGATCTCCGCCGGCGTTTCGAACGTAGGACCGGACAAACCGAAATAGACGCCGCTGTGCAAGGGAATCTGGTGTTGGCGCGCAACTTCAAGGGCGCGGCGGCGCAGCTTGCGATCGTAAGCCTGCGCCACGCCGACAAAGCGCTCGCCCAGTTCGTCATCGTTGGGTCCCATTAGCGGATTGGCGCCCACCATGCCCGGCAAGCTGATGTGGTCTTCCAGCAGCATCAGATCGCCGACCGCATAAGTCGGGTTGACGCCACCAGCGGCATTCGTGAGAATCACAGTGCCGATGCCGAGTTCTTTCATCACGCGAATCGGGAACGTCACTTGCGCCAGGCTGTAGCCCTCGTAGAAATGAGCGCGGCCTTGCTGCGCCGCCACCACCTGCCCTTCCAGCTCGCCGATGACCAGATTGCCCTGATGGCCGTGCACGGTAGATTGTGGCCAGCCCGGGATATCCGCATAGGGGACGTCAACCCTGTCCTTTAACTCGTCAGCCAAGCCGCCCAAACCCGAACCCAGGACCAGACCGATGGCGGGTTGCAGTGTTGTGCGAGCGCGAATCGTTTCCGCCGCCCGCCGAAATGCCTCACGCTGATTCATAAGCGGCCTCCTTCTGTACGCCTGTCCCATGCCCGATTGCCTGCGCTGAACATCAGCCCAGCGCGGACGTCGCGCCTAGGCCATGTTATCACAACTAGGCTTTCTCCGATATAATTAGGGCGTTGCAGAGACGCGATCTGTAAGGGGTTACAGGTTTGAACGACTTTCGAAGGCAATTCCGCGCGGCGGCGATTCTAATCTTGATCATCGTACCCATTGGCATCGCCGGTTACATGACTTTCGAAGGCAAAACCTTGTTCGAAGCCATCTATTTGACCATCATCACTTTGACAACAATTGGCTACGGCGATGTCGTGCCCAAGACGGAAATCGGAAGAGTGTTTACCTTGGGCTTGGTCTTTGCCGGTTTGGGCGCGCTGGCCTTCTTTCTGTCGTCTTCCTTTGCTCTGCTCTTCAGCCCGGAAGCGATGACGCGGCGGCGCAACTTCCGTTTGCGGCAAAAAATCGACAAGCTCGCAAGTCATTACATCCTCTGCGGTACTGGCGAGTTGGTCGACAAGACCATCGGCTACGTGCTGCATGGCGTGGAAATCCGCCGGGCGCAGCTCCAGGACGCAGCCTATCAGCCAATCGAGTCGCTGCTGCGGCGGATTCTGGGGCACCCCCAATCCGGGCGCCTGGCGGCTCTGCACCGATTTGTCCGTAGACTGTACCATATTTTTCACAATGCTTTCGCCGAGCATACGACCCTGTTGGACCTGATTGTGGTGATTACCGAAGACGAAGAATACGCGGAGCGCTTGCGCAGCGCCGGCATTCTGGTGATCGATGGCGACCCGACCGATGACGATTCGCTGCGGGCGGCCGGTGTCACCCGCGCCCGGGCGATTATGGTCATGCAGCATCAAGACACCGAAAGTTTGCTGACGGTCTTGACAGCGCGAAACTTGGACCCGCGTCTCTATATCACGGCGACCGCCGTTGAAGAAGAGCTGAAGCAGAAGATGATCAAAGCCGGCGCCAATGTCGTGCTCGCGCCTTACGAAGTAGCCTCGCAGTTCCTCAACAGCGCGACCCTGCGCCCAGCGGTAAACGACTTCTTCAATAGCATTTTGTTCGATCAAGAGACGAATCATCAGATCACGCAGTTGGAATTGGAAGACGATTCGCCCTGGATTGGCAAGCGCATCAACGAATTAGGGCTGCGAGAGAAATATGACGCCGGCGTCATTGGCATCCGGCTGGAAGATGGCGACTATGCGCATGCCCCCAGCGACGGACGCGTGCTGCGCGAGTATGAGATTCTGCTAGGCGTAGCGCCCGGGCCGATGATCCCTGTATTACAAATCCTGTGCCGCCCAAACCAGCGCAATGAACCGCGCATCGCGACATTCCAAAGGCTGGTGCATCCTCGCGAAAGCAAGAGCCTGGAACGGACGATGAAATTGCCGGAGTGCATTACCGCGATTGCAGGCATGTCTAAACATTTCGTAATTTGCGGCAGCGACCACATTATCCAAAGCGCGGTCCGCTTTCTGGATCCTTCGCGTCCGTTTGTCCTGCTTACCAGCGATGAGGACCTGGCGCGGAAATGGCTGCGGCGCGGCTTCTGCGTCATCCATGGCAATCCCAGCAGTGAAAATGTCTTGAAGCTAGCGGGCGCCGACCGGGCGCAAGCCATCATGATCTCGATGCAGGATAAAGCCGCCGCGGTATTAACCGTGCTTTCAGCGCGCAGCATCAGCAAGTCGCTCTTGGTCGCGGTTACTGCCACCACCGACGATATGATCGACAAACTGAAGCGATCAGGCGCTGACCGCGTCGTCAGCCCATTTCATGTCGCGGCGCAGTTTGTGCTGCTTTCGACAACACGCCCCGAGATTGCCAACTTCTTGCAGCACGTTCTATACAACGAGATCACCGGCTTGGAAACGGCTGAGTTGTATATGGAAGATGACTCGCCCTGGATCGGCAGTACCATCAAGGACCTGGCGCTTTCGATGCGCTACCGTGCCGGGGTGGTTGGCATCCGGCGTTCGAAAAGCGCCCGATTTGAATATGCGCCGCCATTGGATTACGTCATTCAGCCTTACGAGGTATTGATCGTCATTACGCCGATGCGCTACTTCGACGAAATGCGGTCAAACGCTACGGGAGACAAGGACAAACGCCCGGCAACGCTGCGTCTCGAAATTGACACGTCGGCTACCGGCGTTTGGTCGCGCGATATGATCCGTGAATTGATCAACCAGCATGAGGGCGGCTAGCGGCCGCGGTCTCGTATGCTGTTTGTCAGGCTCAGCAGCCGGCCCGCGCCCCCCAGATCAGCGCGGCGCAAGACATAATCGGAGTCCACATCCAAGTAGGTAATGAAGTCTGAGAATTGCTCCGCAACGGCTGAAAAGCCTAGTTGGCTGGGCAGCTTCAAAATATCCGCCCAATAGCGCTTGCCAATTAAGACCGGATAGCCCGACCAGCCTTGAAAGCGTGGAATGAGGAACTCGCCTTCGCCACGAGCGTACAGCGTCAAGAGCTGATAAATCGTCTTAGGCTGAAGCTGGACGTGATCGCCGGGCAATACGATGACCGCTGCGACATGTTCCGGCAATGACAGCAGCCCGGTCCTCAAAGAAGAAACGAAGCCGCCGGTCTTCCAGGCGCGATTGTGCGCGATTTTGACGCCCAGATGATGGATGGCTTGGCGAGCGGCGCTAGCCTGCTGTCCTGTAATCACACGCACATGATCAATGCGGGAGCGAAAGACTTTCTCCGTGACATGCGCTACGGCAGCGCGGCCCCGCTCGGCTGGCTGCAAGATGGCTGACAAGCTGGCGCTCTGCGCATCCGAGGCCGCCAGCACCAAAGCGCCAATTGGACGCTGCACTTCATGCACGGGTTCAGCGCCGCGGGCCGAGCCCAAGGCGACTGCGCTAATCCGCTTGCTCTGGAGGCTCAAGCGCGCGATCAATCGCGCCCGTCCGCGTACGTAGCCGCGCTCCGGCGTCTGGTTCAGATAGATCAGCACGCGGGCATCGTCGGGGACGCCGCTCAAGCCCAAGTCTTCGTCACGAAGCACCTGCGCCAGCCAGGGCGACTTCACCGGGCTATTCTCGACGAAACCGTATTTCTCGATCATGGCCCGCGGATTGTAGATGTGATCGGCATCCAGTGGGGCGCCAAGCGCGCTCAGCGAAGCCACAGAAACGACCAAGGACGTCTCATCGGGGATGCGCGGTTCGCCGGCGAGCGGCGCTTTGAAGGGCAATCCGCAGGCGTCGTCGGCTTCAACCAGCAAGATGTCCGAGTCAACGCGGTCGAGCAACTGTTTCGTCCACTCAAGCGGCGGTCCGTATACGCGGCCAGCGCGGACTTCATCGTAGAGGAGAACAAATTGATTTTCGTTTAGGGCTTCCGATATGGCGGCCGCATCCACGTCGGCTTTCAGCGCGCAGGGGAAAAATCCCAACTGCTCTACCCTTAAGTTGGTCGTGGTCGTAGCGAGTACGCGCCAGCCGTCTTCCGCCAATTCGTAACCCATGCTGACCAGCAACGAGGTCTTGCCGCCGGCGCCGATGATTGACACGACTTCGCCGCGATTCAGGTCAAATGCGCTCTTGAGTTTCATTCTGTCTCCATGCGCCGCGAGTTCGCCGTTGCGCCGCGACCAGGAACCAATGCCCCAATCATAACATGAATGCGGCAGTCTACGCTTGGAATATCCAAGACCAGGATTGGTGACTTTTGTGGACATAATACGCTAAGCGAACTCGGCACAGATCAAATATCCACAGCCGCTCGCAAGTCACGATTTGGCTCACACAAAATGCCGATGCCAATCTATTTGAACTTGGGTATGGGAGAGCCGCCGGCTCGCCCGTCGATGACATGGCTTCGCACTTTCGGGCGACTTGATAAGTCGCCCCTACAAAATTCGACGTGATTGCAGGCTGAGAGCTGATAGGAGCGCAGCGCTACCGGCTCAGATGACGCCGATACCCTGCTGCCGCAGCGCTTTGACTACTTTCTCGGCGGTGAAGGGCTGGGAGTCCATCCAGACGCCGGTAGCGTCAAAGATGGCGGCGGCGATCGCGGGCGCCAAGGGCAGGAAGGGCATTTCCGCCATGCCGCGCGCGCCCCAGGGACCAATCGGGTCGGGATGTTCCAGCACCACCGACTTCACCTTGGGCGGCACATCGAGCGAGGTGGGGATGAGGTATGTCGACAGGTAGGGATTTTGAATGCGGCCCTCGCGCGACACCAGATATTCCATCAGCGCGTAGCCCTGCGCCTGCACGATCGCGCCTTCGATTTGGCCTTGCAATTGCTGCGGGTTTATCACCTTGCCCACGTCATTGGCGCAGACCACCTCCAGCACCTGCACCTGGCCCGTCTCGATATCAACCTCGACCTCGACTGCTTCGGCGACGTAGCCATAAGCGAAATTCGGCTCGGCTTTGCCGGTCACGGGATCAAAGGCGGTCGTCGGCGGCGGGCGGTACATGAATTCGCCGCGGGCCGGGCGTTCTTCGTCTTGCCACTTTTGCAGGGCGATTTCGGCGGCGGGGCGAATGGCATTGCCGGACATAAAGGTGAGGCGTGATGCTGAGGCGCTGCCAGACGACCCCGAGGTCGCCGTGTCTGATGCGACAATCTCCACCCGGTCGAAGGGGACGCCAACCGCAGCGGCCGCCATTTGCATCAAGGCGGTATGCGCGCCTTGGCCGACATCCGCCGCGGCGTGGTATAGAAGCACATGCTCTATCTCGGCGCTGCCGCGCAGCTCGATACCGGCCCAGCAGTGCTCGGGAAAGCCGAAGCTGAAGCCGACATTTTTGAAGCCGCCGGCCAGGCCCCGTCCGCGCCGTTTTGTGGCCTCAGCCGGCTGCGCGGGGCTTTGCAGGGACCAGCCGTCCGCTGTTTCGCGCCACCAGGATTCGCGCCCGCAAGCCTCAAAGACCTGCGGCATGGTCACGCCAGAGGGAAATGGCGTGTCGACCACGCCCAAACTGCCGTCGCGAATCGAATTGATCAGCCGAATCTCGAGCGGGTCCATATTCAAAGCCTGCGCCAGGCGATTCATCTGGCCCTCAGCCGCGAAGAGCGCTTGTGGCGCGCCAAAGCCGCGAAACGCGCCAGACGGAATATTATTGGTGTAAACGGCATAGGTATCGATGTGGATATTTTCCGCTTCATAGGCGCCGCCGGCTGTAAGCTGCGCATTGCCCAGCACCTTGTTGGAGGTGTAGTTGTAAGCGCCGGCATCGCCGATGACTTCAGAATATATCGCCGTGATTACACCCGATTTAGTCGCGCCCCACTTGGCGCGCACTTTGATAGGATGGCGCTTGTGATGATAGAGGATGGACTCTTCGCGGCTCCATTGAATCTTGATCGGCCGGCGCAATATCCAGGTCGCCAACGCCAGCACGATCTGCACGGACATATCTTCGCGGCCCCCAAAAGCGCCGCCGATGGCAGGATAGATGACGCGCACCCGTTCGGGCGGCAGGTCAAGCGCGTGGGTGATTTGCTCCTGGTCTTCGTGGGTCCATTGCCCGGCGACTATGACAGTGACACGGTCTTCCTCGTCGATGTAAGACAGGCCGGCTTCCGGCTGCAGGTAGGCGTGCTCTTGCCAGGTCGTATCATATTCGCCTTCCACCACGACATCGGCAGCGGCCCAACCAGCCGCCATATCGCCTTTGCGAATGCGGTATCGCGCAGCCAGATTGCCAGGGCTATCCGGGTGCAGCCGCGGCGCGGACTCAGTCATGGCTTCGTCGGGGTCAAAAACGGCGGGCAGATCTTCATACTCGACCTGAATCAAATCAAGCGCTTGCTGGGCGATGGCGTCGCTTTCCGCGACGACGGTGGCCACCATGTCCATGTAACAGCGGACGACATCGGTTCCGGCTTTGTCGCCGCCGGGACCGCAGAGCACGGGCTGATCTTTGATGACCAGGCCGTATTCGTTTACCGGCACATCGCCGCTGGTGAAGACGCTGACGACACCGGGCAGGGCTTCGGCTTGGCGCTTGTCGACGCTGATCACACGGGCATGGGCGCGCTCGCTGAACTTGATGCGCATCCACAACTGACCGTCGATGTTGATGTCGCCGGGGTATTTCGTCTCGCCCGTGACCTTGCCCAAAGCGTCAATCCGCTTGATGGATTCGCTGATGACAGCCGTTTTAGCGCTCAAAGCCTTATATCCTTTATCAAATGAAGCACAGTTAAAACAGACGCTTAATAGGTTGGCAGCGATTCAAAGGTGGTCTCAATCAGCTTTTCCGTCTCGTTGTAAAAGATGCGCCGCAGGATGGCAATGGCGGCCGCGTAAGTCGGCTCGACGCCACCGTAGCTCAAGCTGCCCGCGCCCAGGGTTTGGCTCCGGTTCATCGGCTTGTCCGAGGCGTAGTGGAGAAATCCAATGTCAAATTTCACCGAGTGTAAATTCACGATCTCGTTTATGGGATGCCGCTGCGGGCGGAAGGCTTCGTAAATGGCGGACAAGTAGGGCCCGCCTTCCATCTCGATGTCGGTGTAACCCTCTTTATAGAAGACGCTCATATAGTTGGGGTTCTGCAAGAATGTGCCCAGCACAGTAACCGCCTTCTGGTTGTCCAGGACGTTGCCGTGCTCCATCCAGGAGCGGACATGCCGCGCGGTGAAACAGTTGCGAAAGAGATAAGTATTCTGCGAATGTTCGTCGTGGATGACGTTAGGGATCATCATATCGCCGATGCGGCCGTTAAGCGTGGCGGCTTTGCCCATGACGTAGACGCCATCCAGCCGGCCGACGCCCTGCGAAATGCTGCTGAGCAATTCGTAGGACGCCATACCCAGGGGATAGTCGATATTTAGCACGACGGCATTGCTATGGCGCAGCGGCTCCAGGTCATCGGCCCGGCCCAAGCGAGGATCAAACCATTGCGCCTCCAGCTTGCCCAGTTCGATCACTTGCGTTTCCATTTCAAAGCCATGCCGGCTGGGCACACGATGGATGCCCAGGCGATGTTCTTCCTTTTCGAAAACGCGTCTGGCGCTGCTGCCATGGCCCGAAAGGTACTGACGCAGCACAAAATACAAGAAATTATCGGTGCTCTTGTGATAACTCTCCTTGAGGTCTTCGTATTCGGTCAGCAGTGATTTTTCTTCGAACTGCTCAATATAGTTGACCAGGCTCTCTTCAAAACGCCGGGCGAAGCCGGCCAGCAAGTTGATCAAGGAATGCGTATTGCTGGAAACGAAGTACACCGGGCGCTCTTTTAAGTCGATGCCCGCCAGAGACACTTCCTCACAGAGCTCCTGCCACCAGGCGGCGGTGGCGCGGCGGTAGTCCGCCAGTGATCCGGATATTAGACGCAGGGTCATGCTTTTGCGCTGCCGGCCGATGTGCAGCAAGTTGTTCACAAATTCGTCCTGCCATAACAGTTGCAGCCGCTGCAAGTCACTGACCGCCATGTGCAAACCAGCCGCCAGAATCTCGAATTCTTCCGCTGGCACATCGCCGCCGCCGGCGTAAGGCAGCAGTGAATCGTATAAGTCCTGGTTTTGCAGCAGCTGATGCAGTTTATTCCACTCAATCTGGAAGGCGGTCAGGATGGGCGCCAAATCGTCAATGTCCGAGCGGCTGACGATGAAAACAGCCATGGCGCTGCCCCCGTTGAAGTGGGTGCGCCGCCGGCGGCCCGGCGCATACACGCGCTGCCAGTCAGCGACATTCTTGTAACCGGCCGCTGCAAAGCCACGTTCCAACTGTCCGATCAAAACTTCTTCGGTCTCGATGATGCAGGCGGGCAAACGCAAGGCGCTGTACATCAAGGCGGAAGCATCGGGTTCGGCGGCGACGGCGCGATCATGCAAGGAGGACGCCATGGCCAAATGGCTCTCCACCAGCGTTTCGATCTTGATGCTGTCGCTGGAACGCAGCAACGAATAATAGGTGCGCATGTAAAGTTCGATTTCTTCGCTGCCCGTCGTGGGCACTCGTCGATCCATGATCTGTCCTTAAGGGACTTGCGATTTCGGCCGGATGGCTTGGCGGAAGGCTTCTACGATTTTGTAATAGCCGGTGCAGCGGCATAGGTTGCCACTGATGCTGTAATTGATCTGTTCGCTATCAGGCTGGGGGATTTCTTCCAGCAGTTTGGCCCCGGCCATCAGGAAGCCCGGCGTACAATAACCGCATTGGACGGCGGCTTCGTCTATGAATGCCTGCTGAATCGGATGCAGGGCGTCTCCCCGCTGTAAGCCCTCGACCGTTACGATTTCGGCGCCATGCGCGCGGGGCGCGTGCACCATGCAGGACATCACCGCCACATCATCGAGGAAGACGGTGCAGGCGCCGCATTCGCCTTCAGCGCAGCCTTCTTTTGTGCCGGGCAAACCGACCTCGTCGCGCAGCCAGTGCAAGAGCGATTTCTGCTGACCGCTGACGGTACGGACTTCGCGGCCGTTGACGCGGCTCTCGATGGGTGTATCGGGCAGATGGACGATACCCTGCGGCAAGCCTTGCGCAACCCGCGCCTGGTTTTCGCCCCAAAGCATCGGCGGCGCGGCGGGAATGCCCGGCTCTTGACGCTCGGCCGCCAGCTGCCGCAACGCGCGCGCTACCAGAATCTTAACCATCTCGCTGCGGTACTCGGCGCTGCCGCGAACGTCTTCTATTGGCGTAACAGCCGCGCTGGCCAAACGCCCGCACTCGGCTATGACCTCACTGTCGAGGGGCTGCCCGACCAAGAAATTCTCGGCGGCGGGCACAGTAACGATGGTGGCGGCGACGCTGCCGAGGGCGATGCGAGCGTCGGTCACGATACCGTCCTCGTCGCGCCCAATGACAGCGGCGACATCCACGACGGATATGGCTTGGGCGCGCCTCAAGCCCAGCTTCAGAAAGATGCCGCGCTGGTGGTCAGCCAAGGGCGGAATGCGGATTGAACTCAGAAGTTCGTTCGGTCGCAAGACGGTTTGCCGGAACCCGCTGTAGAAGTCTTCCAGCCTTACAGTACGTTGGCCGTCTGCGGAAAGCAGGGTCACTGCCGCGCCCAGGGCGATCAAGGGCGTGATGGTATCGTTGGCGGGGGAAGCAGTGATTAGATTGCCAGCGATCGTGGCGCGATTGCGAATCTGGGGCGCCCCGACTTCCCATGAGGCTTGCGCCAGCGGCAGCGCGCGGCGGCGGATCAAGTCGCTGTCGACCACGTGATTGTGCGTGACCAGCGGACCCAGCACGATGGCCTCATCCTCCTGGATGATACGGTCCAAGCCGGGGACGCGCGTGATATCAACCAGGACCTGCAGCTGCGGATGCGCCCCATGCTCCATCTCAATGATGAGGTCGGTGCCGCCAGCCACAATGCGGGCGGCAGCGCCGTGTTCGTCGAGCAGAGCCAAAGCCTCGGACACGCTGCTGACGCAGTGATAAGCCTGCCACATGGTCGACGCGCCTCCTTGACTGAATCGGTCGGGCCGGCCGCCTAGATCGGATCCAGGTCGAGAACGGTAAAGGGATTGATATTCAAAACACAGGTCGATTCATATTGCGTGCGCACCGTCTTGCGCCGATCCCAGATATGCACATGCCCATGCAGCATATAACGGGGACGATACCACTTCATAAAATTGAGAAAGCTGCTGAAGCCGCGGTGCGCCGCATCATTGCCGTCATGGATATTAAGCGCCGGCGAGTGGGTGACAAAGAGATCGATCTTGCGTTTCCGCGCCCAACGATTCCAAAGTATCGACGGCGCCAAGCCCAGCACCATGCGCTGCATTTGAGATTGCGTGTACTGGATCGCGCCTCGATTGTATCTAATCGACCCTTCCAAGCCGGCCATGACCAATCCCCGGTACTCCACCACCTGTCGATGCAAATCGATGCCCCCGGGCGGTTCCCTGTCATAGACTTCATCGTGGTTGCCGCGCACGTAAAACATAGGCACGCTGATGATGCTGGTGATGAAATCGAGGTAATCCGGCGGCATATCGCCGCAACTGATGATCATGTCGATATCGCTGTACTGGCGGCGCAAATTAACGGCGCTGTGCAACTGCGGCATCTCGGTATCGCTTACGCAGAGAATCTTGACCACGTCGATAGCCTTCGCTAGAGCGCTGCGTCTCGCATCGAATCAGACACGGTTCAGCTGGAATAACCGCCGGCGAAGGTGTCGATCATCAGACGAACATCAGCCCCCAGCGGGTAGAGTATGGGGCAGGTGGCGCCGGCGTCGACATACTCGCGCACTTTGGCTTTGACCTCGTCCGGCGTACCCGAAGCGGTGATCATTTGCACCACATCGTCCGGCACCAGCTTCATCGCTTCCATGATCTGTTCCTCGGTGGCGGGCCAGGTCAAGACCTGGTTGATTTCATCGAGCAAATCTTGGCTGACGCCGCTGGCTTTCATGATATGCGGCTGTTGCCCAAGGTATTGCGTGACCAATTTGCGGGCAGCGTCCAGCGCCGCGGCGCGGTCGTTATCGACCGAGCAGACGACCAGTTGCGGGCGGTCTACATCCGCGATCGATTTGCCGGCCTTCTTAGCGCCGATCTCCAGCTGCGCCATAGCCATGTCGTTGTATTTGGGCGAAACCAGATAATTCAGCACGGCGCCATCGGCGATCTCGCCGGTCAACGCCATCATTTTGGGGCCCGTCGCGCCGATATAAATGGGCACATTGCGCGGCTCTTTGCGGCCATGCACCACGTCCAACTCGACATCATCCATTTGCACAAACTCGCCGTCAAAACTGACGCGCTCGCGATTGAGCAGCCGGCGCACAACCGTCACCACTTCGCGCATGGCCAGCAAGTTCTTGCGCCGGGTGATGCCGACCTTGGCCGCCAGCGGATCCCACCAGGCGCCGATGCCACAATAGATGCGATCTTGGGCCAGGTCGTCCAGCGTTAGAAAGGTGGCCGCGACCACGGCGGCATTGCGCGTCCAGTTGTTTATCACGCCGGAGCCGATCATTATGCGCGAGGTGACGGCGGCAAAAGCGGCCATCGGGACGATGGCATCGCGTACCAGGCGGCTCTCGGCTTGCCATACGGCTTCAAAGCCACAGAGCTCGGCGTACTTCACATATTCGATGGCGTCCGCCAAGGGATGTGCGTCCTGCAAATAAAGCGCTACGCGATCAGCCATGAGGTATCTCCACTTCGCTATCTACTACTGTTCTCTACATATTATCATTCAGAATCCGCTTCGCTTGCAAATGTCGCCCGCTCGTCAATTGGCGCCGTACATGACCGGGAAGGACGGCAGATGACCAAAGTGTCCCTGCTCCAGTATCTCTTGATATTCTCGCAAATCTTGCGGCACATCAATGTCCAGCGAAAGCCGATCGGACTGGAATTCACGCACTTGCAGGCCAGCGGCCCGCGCCATTCGCAGGTGCCGCCGGTAACTGCCGCCGCCGTAATCGTATTCGATAGCGAGGGGCGGCCGAATCAAGAGCGCGTTTGTGCCGTCCTGATTGCGGTCGGTCGCGATGACCACTGAGCGATCAGTCGCCAAAGCGATCAACTCTCGCAGGTCTTCCGCATTGATGAAGGGCAAATCCGCCGGCAGCACCAGCACCGCATCGGCGCGCCAGCTCTTGACCACCATGGTCGCGCGCAGCAGCGCCGGATTCAGATTCGACATGGAGCCCTCTTGCAAAGTCTTGGCGCCCATTTCGCGCGCGATCGCCAGCGCCTTGGTATCACGCGAAATGACCAGCACACCGGTAACCTGCTGGATGGTAGTGGTCACCGCCAGCACATGCCGGAACATGGCCTGGGCCAATTCAAAGCGCTGTTCGGGGGACAGAACTGGCGTCAGGCGGCTCTTGGCGTTCTTCAGCGGCTTGACCGGGATGATGGTCCAGAGGCTCATGAGGCCCACCCGGCGATCCAGCCCAGCGTGTCGCGGGCCAAGTCGACTTTGGCTTTTGTATCCGTCATGAGCGTATTCAGCTGCACAGCGCGCAGGTTTTCAGCGCAAACGGACTGGTTGCGAACGTCATTGACGAAGCCGTCAATGATGTCGCCGTAGAAGCGCGCAACCGCCGCCTCGGCAACATCCAAGCCCAACTCGGCCATGATCTTGGCCGTTGGCCCCTTGATAGCCGCGCCAGCAATGATAGGCGTGATAGCGACGACCGGCGCCTCCGCGCGCTTCAGCGCTGTTCGCAAGCCTGGCACAGCCAGAATCGGCGCGACCGACAACCAGGGATTGGATGGCGCGATCAGAATAACATCCGCCGTTTCAATAGCGGCTGAAACTGCCGGCGACATGGCTGCCCTTTCACAATCTTTGTGCTCTATAGACTTTACGATGGGCTGCCAGCGATGTTTCACAAAGTATTCCTGAAAACCCAATTCTCCGTGCTGCTCTGTCTTGATGATTGTCGGAATTTCGTCATCGCACATGGGCAGCAGGCGCGCTGAAATGCCCAGCCGCCGGGCGAGACAGCCGGTGACCGCAGTGAGCGAATGCCCGCGGCGCAGAAGATGCGCGCGCAGCAGGTGAGTGGCCAGGTCTTTATCACCCAGCCGGAACCAGGGTTCGACGCCGTAGTTTTGCTCCAGGCTATTTAATGTATTGGAAGTGTCATCGGCGATGCCCCAGCCCTGTTCCGGGTCCGCCATGCCGGCCAGGGTGTACATCACGGTGTCTAAATCGGGGCAGATTTTCAGGCATAGGTGGCGGAAATCGTCGCCGGTGTTGACGATGAATGTCAGCCGCTCGGGCGCGACGACCTGCATCAAGCCGCTGGCCAATTTGGCGCCGCCTACCCCGCCGATCAAAACCGCAACGCTCTTGACTATCGCCAAATCGTTCTCGTTTCCCAAGTTTCGCGGTCGCGCGTTCGCTGCTGCGCTGGAAAACCCAGCGTTATCAAGCCTTGCGCCAACCAATCGGCCGGCAAGTCCAAGACCGCAGCGACCAAATCTTGACAGAAAAGCGGCGCGCACATCCAGCAGGCGCCAAGGCCCAAGCTGGCCGCCATCAGCAAGATATTCTGCCCAGCCATGGCCGCGCTCTGCTGCGCCATCGCGAACTCGTGGGCCTTGCGCCGCTCGTCGCCGTAAACGTCCATATCTTGCAGCGTCAAACACAGCAGAATCAGCAGCGGCGCCCCGGTGATGCGCTGGTAAGAACGCTCGACATCGGCGTCAATAAGCGCTTGCGGAACGCTGTCAGCGGACAAATCGCCGCGCAACTTGGCGCCCATTTCCCGCGCCAGACGCTCTTTAGTCTCCGTTTCGCTGATGACCGCGAAGCGCCAGGGCTGGCGATTGTGTGCCGAAGGCGCCCAGACGGCCGCCTCCAGAATCCGCTCGATATATTCGCTGGGCACGGCGTCGGCATGATATCGCCGCAGTGAACGCCGCCCGCGAATCAGAGCCGACAATTCGGGCGCCTTCATGGCCGGGCTAGCGGTAGAGATCATGTTCAGCCGCGCGGATCATATCGGTCGCCCGTCCCTGCTCCGAACGCAAATCCAGCCCGCGCATTAAGACAGCCGGCAACCCTTCATCGGCCTCCCCACAGAGAAGGTGGGCCGCCGAAGCCACCAGGTCGGCATAAGCCACTTGCGTCACCTCGAACACGCGGCCGTATAAGTCGCGGCTGCCGCGCAAGTCTTGCACGGAAGGCAAACCGGAAACGCCAATGGCGACGCCGACATTGCCGACGCGAAAGGCGCGTCCATGCGTATCGCTGATGACCACGCCCAGGTCGACGCCCAGTCGCTGGCGCAGCCCGGCGCGAATCCGGTCGGCGGAAGCGTCTGGATCCAGCGGCAGCAGCAGCGCGGCCTCAGCGCCGTCTTCGATATTGCTCTGGTCGATACCGGCGTTGGCCGAGACAAATCCCAGGCGGTGCTCGGTCACCAGGACGCCCTTGCGCTTGCGGGAGACGCGCTGCGATTCGCTCAAGATCAATTCAACCAGGCGCGCGTCTTTGCCGGTCTCGGCCGCCAGCGCGCCAGCAGCCGGCGACGGGCAGACGCTGTCCAGCGCCACGTAACGCCCTTCGGCTTTGGCCACAATCTTGGAGGCGATCACGAGGACGTCGCCGTATGCCAATTGCAGCTCGGCCGACTGCGCCCGCGATACCAAGATATCAACGAGATCATCGCCGGCTTTGATCAGCGGGATAGCCGGAATCGCCCAAGCGGCGAAGGTTGGCGCGCTGGCCATGCCTAGCCGTCCAACCCGGTAATGCGAATGCCGGCGCCTTTTATTTTGTAGGCGCGGTTGATGTGCAAAAGTATCGGCGTCAGCGATTCCGCCGCCACCGCGTTCTTCAAGGGACCGGCGTCGATGGCGCGCATGCCGGCCGCCGCTACCAGCTCGCTCACGCTGGCTTTGGCCGCATCGCTGTCAGCGCAGACCAGCACATCGCAGTCCACATCACGATCCAACTGCCTGAGCTTGACCGCGCTCACATTCTGAAAGGCGGCGACTACCGTGACATCGGCGCCGAGAATCGCCTGCGCTTCCAGGGCGGCTGCAGCGCCGGCGGGCAGATTCACCGCCATAATCTCGGGCGGACGCAGCGGCACGGTTAAGTCAACCAGGATCTTGCCGCGACACTGCTCGCGCAGGCTCTCCAACGTTGGTTTGTGCGCGCTGTACGGAACGCTCAAAATCACGATGTCGGCGCAGGCGGCGGCGGCGGCATTGGCTTTTCCCTTTAGATAGTCGCCGCCCAATTCGATGTTCATTTCAGCTGCGCGCGTCGTCGCCTTGCTTGCTTCACGCGAGCCGATCACGACCTGATAGCCGTTCAGAGCCCAGCGCATCGCCAAGCCGGCGCCTTCTTTGCCGGTCCCGCCCAATATCGCCAGTGTTTTCATCGTTGCCTCGTCGCCTTGGTTTAACTGCCCCTTCAAGAGCTAAGATTGTAAAGTATCTTGGGCGATTCGCGTATAGCGATCCCATACTTTTGGCGCCAGCGCCAGGGCTTCGGCGGCGATCTCCGCTTCGTCCAGCGTCAGCAGTTGCCGGTCGCGCATCAGAACTTGCCCCGCGCATATCGTAGTCGTGACCATGGAGGCTTCAAAACCGAAGAGCAGGTGCCAGGGCAAATTGCCGGCGTGCAGCGGCGTGAAGGGCTGATAGTCGACGAAGACGAGATCGGCGGCCGCGCCCGGGGTGATTTCGCCAATGCGTTGACCCGGGAAAAACTTCTGCATCAGCCGGGCGTTGTTGCGCCAGGCCATCTGAGCGATAGCCATGCCGTCAGCGCGGCGCGGATCGCGATTCACCACTTTGTGCAACAAATAGGCGGCTTTCCACTCGGCCCACATATTGTTGCTGAAGCCGTCATTGCCCAAACAAAGCTTGATGCCGGCCCCCAGCAAGCCGTCGATATCGGCGGCGCCAACGCCGTTGTTCATATTGGAGCGCGGCTGATGGCTGACCCAAACGCCGCGATCCAGCAGAATGTCGCGCTCGGCCTCGTTGATATGCACGCAATGGGCGGCGATGGTGGAATCTCGCCAAATGCCGTACTGATCCAGGCGCTCGACCACGCGTAACCCGCTGCGGCTGAGGCTGTCTTCTTCGTCGGCCTCGTGTTCAGCCACATGAATATGAAATCCAGCGTCCGCCGGCAGCGCATCCGCGCAAGCCTGTAAACTTTCGTCGTTGAGCGTCAAGCTGGCATGAAGGCCAAAAGTACCGCGAAGCCGCGGATGGCCGGCAGACGCGCGCAAGAAGCGCCTATTCTCGGCGATGCCGGCCTGCATCTTGTCCATGCCGTCGCGGTCCGTCACTTCATAGCAGAGGACGGCGCGCAAACCAGCCGCCTCGACCGCAGCGCCGATGACATCAAGGCTGCCGGCGATGAAGTTGGGGCTGGCGTGATGGTCGATCAAACTGGTCGTGCCGTGTTTGATGGCGTCCACCAGGCAGACCAAAGCGCTGGCGCGTACGCTGTCGCGGTCCAGGGCTTTATCCAGGGGCCACCACAGGCGCTGTAATATCTGCGGAAAGTCGCGCGGCGGCGCGCCCGGTAGCGCCATCCCGCGGGCATAAGCGCCATAGAAGTGCGTATGCGCGCAGATGCCGCCGGGCATGACGTACTGGCCGCGAGCGTCGATGATGTCAGCGGCCGGATGCTGCGTTTCTAATTCCGCGCGGCTGCCGATAGCGCCAATACAGTCGCCGTCGATATACAGAGCCGCATCTGGCAAGACTTGGGGCTCGGCGCCCAAGGTAATGACTTTGGCGTTGACGATTAACATTGACGATCTCCTCCCATGCCCCGTGGGGTCTAATTCCGCAGCGCGTGATAGACGCGATCGACGTAGAAATCACCCTTGCAGTATAGATCGGCGACCGTCTCGGCGCTGATGAAGCGATCCCAGGTGGTGCGGATGAAACTGATGGAGCGCGCCGGGACATTTTCGATGGGCGGGTCCTTTTCAATCAAGTTGCGGAATTGCAGCTTGAAATAGATATCCGCCGCCCGTTTGTCTTCGCCTGGCAATAAGTCGGCCCGCCGCGCCAGCTCCAAGCCGGTGACGCGCGCGAAGTAGGCGATGGTGCCGCTGTGCCCGTGAAATACTTTGCCACTGAGGAAGAAGGCGATGTATTCGGCGTTCAAGCCGCGCGGCAACTGCCGCTCCGGTATGCGATACCAATGCTGCCGGCGGGCGATTTCAAAGTCTTTTTTCCGGTTGAGCACCCCGACCAGCACGCGGTCGTCGGCGTACATAAGCGTCCCCGAAGTCTTGTCTCAATGCCCCCGCTGCTCGAGCAGGCGCTTGTCGATTGCCGCCACTTGCTCTTGATGGCCGATCCACCAAGCCGGATCTCGTTGCGCGTCCAACTCGGCCACCGACTTGCCTTGCTGCTCCACCCAAGTGTAATACTTGAGATTGTGCCAACGTTCGCGGGCTTCCCGGCTGCCTTCCATGACCCAGTCGCTGCCGGCGCGGTGGAAGACGCCGTCGACAATGGCCGTGGCCGCCGCCTCATCCAAAGGACCGCGCCTCTCGCGCAGATGCGCCATGACCGAGCCGTAACGCTCCATGGCGTCGGTGGCGACTGTGACGATGACATCGTCGCTCTTCATATCGTAAAACCTGGCTGTTTTGATCGCGCCAATAATATTGCAGATCCCGCTAATGCCCAAAGTCCGTGAAAGCTGTTCTATCAACTGCGGCGCCAGGCCGAATCGCTCCGCCAAGACTTGCCGCCCGGCTGCTTCGGCCAGGACGCGCAATCCATTCAGGGCGTCATTATCGTCGATGGCCATCAGCGCATCCATGTTAAGGACATTGTGGATCCAGGTGACGTGTTTGTCGCCGATGCCCTGTATCTCGTGGGCACCATAGCCGTTATTATACAAGGTCGGGCATTGAATCGGTTCGAGGCCGACGATCTTGTGATCGCCCCAGACTTGCTTGAGCCGGTCGCCGGCGGCGATTGTGCCCGCGCTGCCCATGGCCGAAACAAAGGCCGAGATCTTGCCGACGCCGATGCCCTCGGCTTTTAACTCGGCCGCCAATTCCACCAGCGTATTGCCGGTAACGTGGTAATGAAAGCGATAATTCCCCATCACCTCAAATTGATTTAATACGCGAATTTTGGGGTCGCTGCCGCCCAAGCGCTTGACCTCATCGTAGATTTCTTTGACGTTGCTTTCGCTGCCCGCGGTGCGAATGATGCCGGCGCCATAGCTGGTGATGCGGTCGAAGCGCTCCTGGCTCATCTCTTCCGGCAGCACCACAATACTGTCGTATTCCATGCGGCAGCCGATGAAGGCGCCGCCGATGCCATAATTGCCGGTCGAGGGCCAGACCAGCGTATGGACATTAGGGTCCACCTCGCCCAGCAATTGTTTCTCCAGCAGAACGGAATACGCCGCGCCAACCTTGTGGCTGCCCGATGGAAAGTTGGCCCCGTATATCAGGACGATGCGGGCATCGACGCCAGTGAGTTCGCTGGGCAAGACCAAGTGATAGACACGATTGGTCTCGTCGCGCCAGGTGATGTTGTAAAGATTCAGGGGATTGAGCGGGTCTTCGTTCAAGGCCGCCACCGCCTCAGCGCGCAGGCCGGGATCAAGCGTTTGCGGGTGAAGCATTTCTTCAAAGCTGGGACCGGTGACCATGAAGCTCTCCTCAATCCGGGTCGAAAATATCGTCTTCCGTCATATTCAGCTGACGTTCCAGCATGCGCATTTCGTTTAGCATTTCGTTGCGCTGCGTCGCCCACTCGCGGTAAAGGCGCCTGTCTTCGACGGACTTGTCTTCGCTTTTGCCGCGGTTGGCCATAAGCAAAGCATCGATCTTGCTGTCGAGCGCTTCATAAGCCTCCACCAACTGACGGTAGTGCGCCACCAGCGCCAATTGCCCTGGGTCAGACGCTTTCATTAGGCCTCTCCTCTACCGCTTGCTGCGCAAAGGCGGACGAAGCCTGCACACGCTGCGTCGGCGCCTGCGCTCCCTGTAATCCCGCCGTTGAGGCTACCACATACAAGGGTCGATCGCGCGATTCATTATAGGTGCGCGCGACATACTGGCCGATGACAAAAAGAAAAAATAGTTGGAAAGAACTCAGCAGCAGCAGCAAGATGATGGTCGTCGCTTGCCCGCCAAAGAACTCCTCGCCACGCGAAAGCCGCAAGAAAGAAATAACAGCGCCGACGACCAAGGACGCGCTTGCCAATATAAAGCTGACGTAAATCATTATCTGCAGGGGAAAGAACGAGAAACTGGTGACGGCATCCAGCGCGAAGGCGATCATTTTGCGCAAGGGATACTTGGTCTCGCCCCAGGCCCGCTGCTCGCGAACATACTCGACGCCGGTCTGCTTAAAGCCCACCCAGCTGGTCATGCCGCGCACGAAACGATGGTGCTCGCGCATTTGCCGCAGCACCTGAGCCACCTGCTCGTCCATCAAGCGGAAATCCCCGGTATCCACAGGAATGTCAATGTCGGTAATGCGATGGATCATACGATAGAACAGCTTGGCCGTGAATCGCTTCCAGAAACTTTCGCCGCGGCGCTCCGCCCGGACCGCGTAGACAACCTGAAAGCCTTCCTTCCATTTGTCGGCCAGCCGCGGAATCACCGCCGGCGGATCTTGCAGGTCGGCGTCGATCAAGATGACGGCTTTTCCGCGGGCATAATCAACGCCGGCTGTGACCGCGATCTGATGCCCGAAGTTGCGCGCCAAGCCAATCACGCTTAAACGGGAATCGGCCGCCGCTAAGTTTAACATGATTTCTTTGGATCCATCCGTACTGCCGTCATCCACCAAGAGCAGTTCCCAGCTCTCGCCGGTCGAATCCAGCGCGAGCGCCACTTCTTCGCAGAAGCGCTGCAAATTGCCGGCCTCGTTATAAACCGGCGCGACGATCGAATAAACCGGTCGCGCGCTCATATCAGCCCTGCGCTTCCCAGCGCCTCGCGGACAGCCGCCATGTCCGCAGCGACCGTTATACCGCCGCCTACCGATTCGCGGGCGCGGGCGATATCCTTCAAGCCGTTGCCGGTGCTCAAGATGCAGACGCTTTCATCAGCCTGGATGATTTTTAAGTCAAGCGCTCGCTCCAAGCCAGCGAAGGCGGCAGCGGCAGCCGGCTCGGCAAAGACGCCGCTCAGCTGGGCGAATTTTGGTATAGCCGCGCTGATGGCCGCGTCGGAAACCTGTACAAAGGCGCCGCCGCTAGACCGCGCAGCCCGCAAAGCCTTGGCGCGATCGCGGGGCAATTCCGAGGCGATGCTGTCGGCGATGGTCGCGACGCTCTCCCGGATGATGGCTTGCGGCACTAACCCGGCTTCAAAAGCCCTGGCCAGCACGGCGCTGCCCTCGGCTTGGACGCCGATCAAGCGCGGCATTCGCTCAATCCAGCCCAGGCGCATGAGATCGCTAAATCCCTTGTGCACGCCGCTAATAATACTCCCGTCGCCCACGCTTACCACCAGGACATCGGGCGCGTCCCAGCTAAGTTGCTCGGCGATCTCCAGGGCGACCGTCTTCTTGCCTTCGGTTGTAAAGGGATTAACGCCGGTATTACGCGAATACCAACCCTGTTCCTCACAGACAGCCAGGCAAAGCTCAAAGGCATCGTCATAACTGCCATCGACCAGCAGCACCTGCGCGCCGTAGACCAGCAATTGCGCCACCTTGGCCGCCGGCGCCGCAGCCGGCACAAAAATGACCGTATCGATTTCAGGCAGGGACGCGCCCAATCCCGCCAGAGCCGCCGCGGCATTGCCCGTGCTGGCGGTGCTGACGACATCAATGCCGGCTTCCAGCGCCCGCGCCAGCACCAGCGCGCTGGCCCGATCTTTCAAGGAACCGGTGGGGTTGGCACCGTCGTCTTTGACCCAAACACGTTCGAGGCCGAGGGTTGCCGCGATGCGGGGCGCCGCATACAAGGGCGTCCAGCCTACCGAGAGCGGCGGCACACGGCTTTCGCTCGCGATCGGCAGCAGGGACTTGTAGCGCCAACAATCGCTGGAGCCGCCAAGGGTCAGCGCATCACGATCCAGGCTGGACCGCAGCGCCTCGTAATCGTACAAGATGTCGAGCGTGCCCAATTCACCGTGCCGCGGGCATGTGTAGGCGACCTCATCGACCGCGTAGGCGCAGCCGCCGATGACACAGCGAAGTTCCTTGATTTCGGCCATCACCGCATCATTTGAAATGACCGACATGCTGCCGGATGCAGGGTCGCTCGATACGGCAGCATCAGCCCGCCCCGCCCGGAACAATCTGCGTACCGGTTTCCCGATGCAAAGCGCGCGTGAGATTGGACGGATTGGTGATGACGGCGCGCGGCCCGCCATTGTGTACAAAATCGATGGCCGCTTCAATTTTAGGGTACATGCTGCCGCGGGCGAAATGCCCTGCTTCCAGATAGCGGCGGGCTTGCATCAAGGTGATTTCGTCCAGATTTTCTTCTTCGGGGCTGTTAAAATTCAAGCTGACTTTTTCTACGCCGGTGCATATCAGCAGCAGGTCGGCGCGCAGGGTTTGCGCTAGGACGCTGCTGGCGTGGTCTTTGTCGATCACAGCCGAGATGCCGCGCAGCCGGCCGACTTCGTTGCGCACCACCGGCACCCCGCCGCCGCCACAGACAATGACGATATAGCCGCTTAGCACCAGGGCTTGAATGGCGTTGATTTCGTTGACGCTTACCGGCTTGGGCGAAGCGACAACACGCCGCCAGCCGCGCCCGGCATCTTCCATCACTTGCCAGCCCAGTTGGCGCGCATTTTCAGCTTCTTCCTGGCTCATAAAGCCGCCAACGGGTTTGTCCGGGTGTTCAAAAGCGGGATCGTCGGGATCGACGCGCATTTGGGTGATCATCGAGACGACGGTTTGGTTCATGCCCACATTGCGCAGTTTATTGTCCAGGGCTTGCTGCAGCATATAACCGATGCTGCCCTGCGTATCCGCCACCACCAAATCCAGCGGCACCTCGTGGATGCCGGCCTCGCGCTTGGCGATCTCGGCGCGGTTCATTATGTAGCCGACCTGGGGACCATTGCCATGAGTCACCACGACTTGCCAGCCATCCGCAATCATGTCGGCGATATGACGGCAGGTTTCGCGCACAGCCTGCCATTGGCTGTCTATCCCTGGATCCTGCGGATCGGGAATCAGCGAATTGCCGCCGATCGCCACCACGACAAGTTTGTCAATCATTTTTACTATCTCGCAATATCATCGGTCAGCAGCCTGTAAGGATTTAGGCGGAGACGGCGCGGGCGGATATTTGCCCTGAACCTTAGCGCATCGTCAAAGCCATCGCCGCTTTCTGCACATGCAATCGATTTTCCGCCTCATCATAAACCACGCTTTGGGGGCCGTCGATAACGCTGTCGGTCACTTCAATATTACGGTCCGCCGGCAGGCAGTGCATGTAGATGGCATGATCATTGGCCAGGGACATGCGGCGGTCGTCGGTGATCCAGTCGCTGTATTGGGCGCCAATGGCAGCCGATTCGTCATCGTCTTCGGTCGTCAGCCAACTGCCCCAGCTCTTGGGATAAAGAATGTCGGCGCCGGCGAATCCAGCGTCGAAGTCGTCAACGATCTCGAAAGAACCGCCATGCCGACGGGTATTCTCTTGCGCCTGCTCGACGATGTCCGGCATCAGTTTGTACTCGGGCGGCCGCGTCAAACGCAGGTTCATGCCAAAGCGCGACATCAGCAGCACCAGGCTCTGGGGCACCGAGATCGGCTTTTGATAACTGGAGGCATAAGCCCAGCTGATATTGATGGTCTTGCCGCGCAGGTCGCGCCCGAACTTCTCCTGGATCGTCATCAAGTCGGCCAGAATCTGAAAAGGATGATAAACATCGCATTGCATATTTAGCACAGGCACGCGGCTGGCATCGGCCACATCATTGATATAGGCATTGCCGAAGCCCCAATCACATTGCCGGATGGCGATGCCGTCAGTATAGCGGCCCACGATTTCGCCGATTTCTTTGGCTGTATCGCCGTGGCTGATCTGCGTTGTCGTGTGGTCGATAAATTGCGCGTGGCCGCCCAGCTGCGCCATGCCGGCTTCAAAGCTGATGCGCGTGCGTGTGCTGGTGAAGAAGAAAAGCAGCGCCAGCACTTTGTCCCGCAACAGGGCATGAGGCTCGCCCAGCGCGCGTTTGCGCTTCAAATCCCAGGCGACATCCAGCAAGGTTTCAATTTCTTCTCGTGACCAGTCTTGCGTGCTAATGAGGTCGCGACCTCGTAAATCCGTCTGCATAAATCTTCCTCTTTTCCTAGATTTCCTTGAAAGTTTTTGGCGTCATCTCTGTTTGCAAGGCGGCCGGTTTATCTCAGCTGCAAACCTGGCATAGAATCGGTTTCAACTGGATGCGGCGCCATTTAAGGTTTGCCGCAGGATAGCCGGGAAGAGCGCGTACCATTCGGTGGAGCGCACCACATCTTCAAGCGGGACCTGATCCAATACGGTATGCGCGTGAATCTCGTTGCCCGGCGCGAAGCCGATGCTGGGGATGCCGGCTTTGCCCGCCCAATATATGCCATTGGTCGAGAAGTCCCATTTGCCGGTATCGACCGAGCCATACAGCACTTCAGCCGCAGACAGGCCCGCCCGGACGATCGGTTCGTCTTCTTCAAAAGCCCAAGCCGGGTAAACCTTGTCCAGCGGAAACACAAAACCGGTATAGCTGGGATCGTCGTAGACCAGAATCTCGACCTGAATATCATCGCGTTGGCCGATGATCGCTTGCAGCCGCTTTAACTCGGATTCAGGATTCTCGCCGAAGGTGATGCGGCGGTCGACGTATATGGTCGCCTCATCGGGCACGGCGTTGATGCTGGGCGTCTTGACCTCCATATCCGTGACGGTGATGCGGCCCTGGCCCAGAAAATCGTGATCGCCCAATTCCGGCTCAATGTGGCTGATGCGTTCAATGATGGGCAGCAATTTGTAGATGGCGTTGTCGCCCAGATAATTGCTGGCGGCGTGGGCGCTTTTGCCTTTGGCCACGATCTTGAATTCGACCCGCCCTTTGTGCCCGCGGTAAATCTGCATCTTGGTCGGCTCGCCAATGACGACGAAATCCGGCTTGATGCCCTCGGTTTGGACGAAGGCGTGGGGCGCTTGCCCGTCATTCCATTCTTCCATATTGCCAAAGTAGTAGGCGGTGAAGCCATCGAGCAAACCCAGGTCGCGGGCCAGCGCCAAGCCATAGACCATACCCGGCGTGCTGCCCTTTTCATCGCAGGCGCCGCGGGCGTACAAGATGCCGTTCTCGATTTTGCCCGTGAAGGGATCCCATTCCCATTCGTCCGGGTCGCCAATGCCCACCGTGTCAATGTGGCTGTCATACAGCAGGATTCGCTCGCCACTGCCAATGCGCCCGACGATATTGCCCATTTTGTCCCAGAATACGTCGTCGAAGCCGAGCTTGGTCATCTCCGCCGCGATGCGTTCGCCGCAAGCTCGAATTTGGTTTTCCATGCTGGGGATGGCGCAGATCTCGCGCAAGAATCTGACGATTGGCCGGCGCTGCTCTTCCACTTTATGCCGCAACTCTTGAAGTTGATTGTGGTCTACCATGTCGATACCTATGCGTTGCTGAATCTATGAGTCATGTACTTTAACTAAAATCTGCGAAAAATACAGGCAATTTTACACAAAGAGATTCACCAATTGAAATTGCTCGACATCAACCAAACCTTGATCGGTCAGTTTCAGCTTGGGGATTACTTCCAGCCCCATAAAGCTCATGACCATGAAGGGATCGCTCATACGGTTGCCCAGCTCATGCGCGGCCGCGATCAAGCGGTCGTAGCGCGCGCGCGCGGCTTCGATGGGCAAATCGCTGAGCAAGCCGGCGATGGGCAGTGGCAAAGATGCTAATACCCGCTGTCCATCAGCCACGACAAGACCGCCGCCCATTTCGGCAATCGCGCTTACGGCGGCGCCCATGCTGATGTCGTCGGCGCCGATCACCGCCAAGTTGTGATGATCGTGGGCCACGGTGCCAGCGATGGCCCCGCGCTTTAAGCCGAAGCCCTTGATGAAAGCCAAGCCCATGTCGCCGCTGGCGCGATGTCGTTCCAGCATGGCGAATTTAAGAATGTCGCGCTCAACATCGCTGACCACAGAGCCGTCGACAATTTTGGCCTCCGCCACCAGGCTCTCGGTGACCACTTGATCGCTTATCGTTTCAATGACGCGGATTCGTTTGCTCTGCGCCGGCACAGCAAAATCCGGGGCAGCTGAAGATAGGTTTACTGTACTGCGCAGGTCGACGCGGCGCGGCGGCCTGGATTCGGCGATCATCTCGCCCTGCTCAGCCACCAATACTCCGCCGCGGTAAACTTGCTGCGGCTTGAAATCACGCAGATTATCGACAATCACTAAATCGGCGTATTTGCCCGGCGCGATGGCTCCATATTTCTTCAGGCCAAAGTGCCGGGCGGTGTTGCTGCTGCCCATGCGGATTGCCAGCAGCGGGTCGATGCCCTCGGCGATGGCGATGCGGATCATATAGTCTATCGAGCCATGATCAATCAAATCGGCGGGGATGCGGTCATCGGTGCAGAAGCAAATGGCGCCGTGATTGGCTTCGGTCACCAGCGGCAGCAGCGGTTTGAGATTGCGCGTTGTGGTGCCCTCGCGGATGAAGATCGTCAAGCCCAGCCGCAGCTTCTCGCGCGCTTCCTCCAGCGTGGTGCATTCGTGCTCGCTCTGCACGCCAGCGGCGACATAGGCGTTGAGCATGGGTCCGCTCATATCCGGGGCATGGCCGTCAAGCGCCAGATGCTCGAACAGGGCGATCTTGTCGAGCATGCCTTCATCGCCCAGGGCGACGCCAGGATAATTCATTAATTCGGCCAAGCCCAGCACCCAGGGATGATCAACCAGTTGCGCCAGATCTTCGGCTTCCAGGCGCGCGCCCGAGGTCTCCATATCGGTGGCGGGCACGCAACTCGAGGCCATAACGAACATGTTAAGCAGGCCGTGCTTGGCCTGTTCAAGCATATAGCGCATGCCTTCCAGGCCCAAGACATTGGCGATTTCGTGCGGGTCTGTGATCACTGTGGTGACGCCATGCGGCAGCACGGCCCGGGCGAATTCCGCCGGCGTGACCAAACTGCTTTCGATATGCACATGCGCGTCAATGAGACCGGGAGCGACGAACTTGCCCGTCAAATCAACTTCTTGCCGGCCGCTGTAGCCGGCGCCCAGCGCTACAACATGGCGGTCATGAATGACGATATCCGTCGGGTAGATTTCGCCGCTGATGACATTGACCAGGTTGGCATTGCGCAGAACCAAATCGGCCGAGGCGTCGCCGCGCGCGGCCGACAGGCGATCTACGATTGACATGCGTTTCCTCCCATCTCGGCTGCGTCAGATCAAGCCTCGCCCCGGAGCAACTGTGCCGAGAGCTGGTTGTGCCGTTCCACCAGGCTGGGTACTTCCACCGTACGCAGGCTGCCGTCTTCGACGACGATTTTGCCATTGATGATAGACAGGTCAACAGCAGGCGGCTGGCAGAACACCAGCGCCGCCACTGGGTCATGCAGCGCCCCCGCCAGTGCGATGTCGTCGAGCCGGAAGGCGATGATATCGGCGGACATGCCCGCGGCGATGCGCCCGATATCGTCGCGTCCGAGAACGCTGGCGCCTCCCAGGGTCGCCATCTCCAGCGCTTCACGAGCCGACAAGCCGGCCGGGTCGCCCAGCGCGCGCTGCAGCAACAGAGCCTGACGCGCTTCGCTGAGCAAATGCCCGCTATCGTTGGACGCCGAGCCGTCCACGCCCAGACCGACTTTGACGCCCTGGTCCAGCATCTGACGGATGGGCGCTATGCCCGAAGCGAGGCGCATATTGGAAGAGGGACAATGACAGACGCCGGTGCCGCTGCGCGCGAACATGCCGATTTCCTGCGCATTCAGTTGTACACAGTGAGCATGCCAGACGTCTTTCCCGACCCAGCCGACCGCTTCGGCGTATTGGCCGGGGTCCATAGCAAAATGCTCCCGACTGTAATTGACATCCTTGATATTTTCCGCCAGGTGCGTGTGCATGCTCACGCCATAGGCGCGCGCCATCGCAGCTGATTCGCGCATCAAATCGACAGTGACGCTGAAAGGCGATGTGGGCGCAACCACGATTCGCAGCATGGCTTGCGGATTCGGATCATGCCAGGTCTCGATTAAGCGCTGCGTATCGCGCAATATATCCGGCTCGCGCTCGACCAGGCTATCGGGAGGCAAACCGCCGTCGCTCTCGCCCAGGCTCATGGCCCCGCGCGAGGCATGAAAGCGGATGCCAGTTTCCTGCGCCGCGCGGATTTCGTCTTCAAGCTGCACATCGTTGGGAAAGATATAGTGGTGGTCGCTGGCGGTGGTGCAGCCTGCCAGCAGCAATTCAGCCATGGCCAGCCTGGCGGCGGTATAAACGTGTTCTGATCGCAAACCGGACCAGATGGGGTACAAAAATTGCAGCCAGTCAAAGAGTTCAGACTGTTGGGCCAGGGCGCGCGTCAGGCACTGGAACATGTGGTGATGCGTATTAACCAGCCCCGGCAGCGCGATATGATTCGAGAGATCGATAACGCGATCCGCTTCCAAGGCTTCCGGGGGTTCGGGGGCTTGGCCCAAGGCGGCGATTTTGCGGTCTCGGATCAAAACCCAAGCCTCCGCTAATTCGCGCCGGCTTTCATCCATGGTCGCCAAACAGCGAATGTTTTTGAGCAGCAAAGTTGTCATGGCAATTTTCGTCTCTGGTTCATGCGCAATGATAGGCGACTTAATCTGTCTGCCGATATTAATTTGGTCTCAGCCTCTGCCGGGTCTCGTGCTACTGCTTGCTGTCTGCAATTCGATGCGCCGCTTTCAGCGTATTGGCCAAGAGCATGGTAATGGTCATGGGGCCGACGCCGCCAGGCACTTTGCTAATATGACCAGCCACCTGCAACGCTGACTCGAAGGCGACGTCGCCGACATAACGATAACCCTTTGCGCTGGTCTCGTCCGGCACAGAGTTGGAGCCGACGTCAATGACGACAGCGCCCGGCTTCAGCCAGTCGCCTGTGACAAATTCGGCGCGCCCGACCGCGGCCACGACGATATCCGCCCGCTTGACAACCGCAGGCAAGTCGCGCGTGCGGCTGTGGCAAATGGTCACGGTGGCGTTGGCGTTGGTCAGCATCAGCGCCACTGGCAAACCGACGATATTGCTGCGGCCGATAACAACAGCTTGCGCGCCCTCAATCGGCAGGCCGGTTTCGTCAATCAGAATCATAACCCCGGTCGGCGTGGCCGGCGTGAAACTGGGCTCGCGACCGCGCATGCCGAGCCGGCCGATGTTGACGGGATGGATGCCGTCGACATCCTTGGCCAGGCTGATTTGGCTGAGCACAGCCTCTTCGTCGATGTGATCGGGCAAGGGCAATTGCACCAGGATGCCGTGAATCGCGGGATCGTCGTTGAAACCGCGGACGGCGTCTTCCACTTCTTGCTGCGTGGCGGCGCCGGGCAGGATTTGCGCTGCGGAACGGATGCCGACGCGTTCACAGGCTCGCCGCTTCATACGGACGTACATGGCCGAGGCCGGGTCGTCGCCCACCAAGACAACACCCAAGCCCGGCATGGTGCCTGTCCGCTTGACATAGTCCTCAACCGCGCCGCCAATCTCGCTGCGGATGCGCTTGGCTACCGCTTGCCCGTCAATGATTTTCGCCGGCATGTCGCATTCCTCTCGTTATGACCTGTCACGCCGCCAGCCTCGCTTGTATGTTGGCGCAGCGCTTGGCGTTAAGCAGGGGCTTTTCGACGTGAATTCGGAATCATGCTTGACTATGGAGTAAGATCAGTCCTCTTGCTACACTTTATGGCGCAAACGTTCCATTTAAGGATAGCACATTGTGAGCACATCCAAGACCGGCCCGGGTGTGATTATTGTAATGATCGGACCCGGCGGCGCCGGCAAAAACGCCATCATGAAAGCGCTGATGACGGAAAACCCGGCCATACGCCAACTGGCGACGGCAACGACACGCAAGATGCGCGGCGACGAAGCGCAGGGGCGCGAACATCTTTTCGTCAGCAGAAAGCGCTTTGAGCGGATGATCGCCGCCGGCGAGCTGCTGGAATACCAGGAAGTGACGCCCGGCAAGTATTATGGCATCCCGCGCCAAACGGTCGCCGAGGGTTTGGCAGCCGGCGAGATTCGTATTGCCGATATTGAGGTACTGGGCGCCAAGGTGCTGGCCGATACCTTTGCGGACAATGTCGTGCAAATCTTCGTCACGGCGCCCGGCGCGACTATTGACGAGCAACTGGCTATTCTAAAAAGACGCATGCGCGAGCGCGCCGACCCGTATACCGATATCGAACAGCGCTTGAAACGGGCGCAGGAGCTGGAATTGCCCTATCAAAGCCAATGTGATTACATCGTGGTGAACGACTCCTTATCAGCCGCTATCGACCGAACACGCGGCATCGTTCAGCGTGAATTAGCGGCGCGCCAGCTGGCCGGAGCGCCCAAATGAGCGATATTGCGACTTATCACCGCGATATGGGCGCGCGCCTGGCGCCGGATGGCATACCGCTGGATTACGGCGATTTGTCGGCCGAGTATGAGGCGGCCGGCCGTGCTGCGATTCTGCTGGATCGGTCCCACGAAGGACGGATTGTGGTCAGCGGCGACGATCGCCTGAGCCTGATTAATCGCATGACCACTAATGATCTGAGCGCATTGCCGGTCAACGACGGGCGAGCGACGATTTTCACCAACGCCAACGCGCGCATACTATTCCGCGCCGAATGCTACCACCGGCCGGAGGGATTGCTGCTCATCAGCGAGCCGGGCCAGGGACCCAGCCTGGCCAACTTTCTGCGGCGCAATATCTTCTTCGGCGACAAAGCGACCGTCAATGACCAAAGCGCGGCGACTGCGCAATTCGCCCTGCATGGCGCAAGAGCCGACGAGATCGCCAATGCGCTCGCCGTAGACCTGGACGAACTGCCGGTCATGGTCAGCGCTGATATTGAGGTCGCTGGAACGGCGGCGATCCTGTCGCGGCGCAAGCCATTTAGCGGCGGCCATTGGTCTCTGATTTGCGCGGTCGATGATGCCGCTGTGCTGCACGAGCAGCTGCTTGAATTGGGTCAGCCCCTTGGACTGCGGCTGGCCGGCTCGCTCGTATACAACATATTGCGCATTCGCGGCGGACGCCCCGGCGGGCGGGAATTGTCCTCAGATTATATTCCCCTGGAAGTGGGGCTTTGGGACGAGATCAGTTTTAACAAGGGCTGTTATACGGGCCAGGAAATCATCGCGCGCATGGAGAGCCGCGAGCGCCTGGCAAAAGTCATGGTCAAAGTAAACTTGTCGAGACTGGTTCCCGCGCCGGCGCCTTTGTACTACGGGGGCCGGGCGGTTGGCGCGCTCACCAGCAGCGCCGAGGCGCCGGACGGGGAGGTCTTTGCGCTGGCGGTCGTCAAGGTTAATTGCTGCAAACCCGGCACTGTTCTCGAAATTGACCAGGAAAGCGCGCAGGCGCAGGTCATCGACTTTGCCGGCGTTCAGCCACCATTCGTATTGCGGGACAGGCCCAGGGCCTAGTATTGCCCCGCTCGGCCGATCGCGCAGGTCATTGACCAGGCGGCGGACCGTCAAAAAACAGCGCCCACCACAATTCCCAGTTCTTGGGCTTGGGCTCGGTCGTTTGGAACTCGACCAGGCGGCGCGGCGGGGTCGGCTCAGCGGCTGCAGCGCCCACGCTCTGCGGCAGGATCAAGAACTCGCCCTCGCGTATCATCTTGCCTTCGTCGCGCGCCCAATACTCAACGTAGTCATCGCTCTTGACATAGTCCAGCTCGGCGATAAGCCGCTTTTGCTCGACTAGCAGCAGGTCGATTTCGCTACTGAACTCGGCGTGTATTCGCGCCAGGTCGCGGTCCAGGCTGATGCGGCTGCTGAAATTCAGCGCCAGCACCAAACCGATGGTCAGCGCGACGGCCAACATCAGTTGAATGCTTGTCACTCGCCGCCCAAATTGATTGCGCGCCGGCGTCCTTGTTTCGACGCCGCTGTTGACTATCGCCTCGGTCATATCAGGTCACAGTTTGTACGGAGTTGCCTATTCTAATTTTAGTACAGCGCGCGGAATCCGGCAGCGCCAAGCCGGCGCATTTTCAGCGGGCGAGCGCAAGAAAAAACCCGGCCTGTGCGCCGGGTTATTTCTGTGCCGAAGGTGGGAGTCGAACCCACACTCCCCGAAGAGAACTACGCCCTGAACGTAGCGCGTCTGCCAATTCCGCCACTTCGGCTGATGAGCAGCCCGCAGTATAACGCTTGTGGACGAAATGTCAATATCGCTCTCGCGCGGAAATTGACAAAAAGGGGGATGCCGCGGCAGGGCAATCGCATCAGATATTTAACCACAGAGTTGATCGCCCGTAATTCGGGGCAGCCACAAAATCACAACCATCCCGCCAATTCAGACGGTAGGTAACCGAAGGGATCCACTATCATGCTGATAATGAGATGAGTTTCGCAAGTTGTACCCTTGAGCCAGTAAAACTGCGGCGCAGAGGCGCTTTGAGGTTCTAAGACCTACTCTACTTTTGGGCATCAATTAAGTGCCAAGCGGCTCGTCAGTTCGCCTCCGTCCCAAACTCTGTAGGGCATACTTTCTGCCAAGAACACACGGGGATCGCGCACCGCAGCAAAATTCTACAAAAAAACTGCAAATTATGCTATTTTCTGCTTTGAGTCATTGAGGGGTTGTGAAAGTAGAACACAGAGGGCACAGAGAAAAGTCTATCACTAAATTGATATTATGTAATTGCACTTCAAATTTGAACCCTGTGAGAAGCATTTTACCCAATCTCAGCGGCAGCGGGCGACCAGATTGGTCAGGCTAGCCTTTTCGCATGACTAACTTACGCCTTATGTGAAATTACTAGAGCATTGAAAGGTCTGAACATTAATATGATAGTGAAGGCGCAAGATATGTTTGAATAGGTGAGCGGTGACTTTCGCAATCAGTCGGGTTGTCAACCCGGCCACCGTCTTCGCTAGCAGGCGTTCTAAGTTACGTCCGGTGTTCTGAAGTTCGTGGAAGACGCCTTCAATCCGCTCGCGAAGCCCGTTGAGGGCTGCGTCATATCCAGGGCTATTCTGCTGTTTTTGGTTTTTGCGTTTAGGTGTCACAATCCTATTGCCGGTTTGTTGCAGCATTTGAGCTTGCCACTCGGCGCCTATAAAGCCTTTGTCGCCAATCACCATAGAGTTTTTGAGATAATCCAGCACCGTTTCAGCCGCCTTTCGTTCTTCCACATTAGCGGCTGTCAATTCGTATGCCACTGGGATGCCTGTCAGGGTCGTCACCATCACCAGCTTATAGCCGAAATAGTAGAGCTTGCGACTGGCGCAATATCCATAGTTGGCGCTGCCGCGAAAATGACTGCGCTTCTTACTGCGTCTATAGCCCAAGACCGGCACAGGCTTGGTATCGACCAGAAAAGTCTCTACCTGTTCAATGCTCCAGTCAATCAGAATATCCCGTCGCATTTGTTCCATCAATGATCCCAGACTGCGGGCGCGGCGATTGTATTGACTTTGGCTCAAAAGATTAGGAAATAAGTCGCTATGGTTGGCGCGGATATAACCCAGATACTGGCTCTCGGCTGCGAAAGGTAGGTATTCTGCCGCAAGCATCACGGTCATCATTTCGCTATCGCTAAACACAGGGTTGCGCCCAGCTTTACCCAGCAAGTAATGTCGTCCTTTCGCAAGATACCAATCGTCAACTATAACAAAAAGGATGGTAAACAGTGTATCGATGCCTATACTTGTCATTGGGCTGACTCTCCATACTGGTTGTGTCGTAACTACCATTCTGGATATCAGCCCATTTAGCGCAAATCTATTTCACATAAGACGTAACTTGGTTTTACTTCGGCGCCACTGTGGCGTAAATCTTTATGCGATTGCCCTGGATGCCGCGGCGGAATCAGCCTTCGTCTCAGCCGCTGCCGTGATCAGGGGCTCGGCGCTGCTTGTAGTGGATATGGGAGACAGCTTGTAGCCGCGCGGCCGCTTGTTCCGCGGTTATGTCCCGCTGGGGCTCCGCCAGCATCTCATAACCTACCATGAATTTCTTCACTGTCGCCGAGCGCAACAGCGGCGGGAAAAAGTGCGCGTGCAATTGCCAGTGCCGGTTGGCTTCGCCATTAAACGGCTCCCCGTGCCAGCCCATGGAATAAGGGAAGGACACTTCAAAGAGATTGTCATATTTCGTCAGCAGCCGCGCGAGGATATCCGCCAATTCGCTTCGTTGAGCGCTATCGAGATCGTGCAGTCGACGGACCGGCGCCTTCGGCAGCAGAAGCGTTTCAAAGGGCCAGACCGCCCAATATGGAACCACTGCCAGCCAACTCCGATTCTCGACTACCGTGCGCTCGCCGCGCCTCTCTTCCTCCTGGACGTAATCCTGCAGCAGACTGCTCCCGTTACGTTCATAGTATTCGCGCTGCTGCGCGTCTTCGCGAAGGGCGATGGCGCCCAGAGAATCCGTGGCCCAGATCTGGCCGTGAGGATGTGGATTCGACGCGCCCATCAGATCGCCGCGATTCTCGAAGATCTGGACCCAGCTGTAACGCTCGCCCAGCTCCCGCGACTGCTCAGCCCAGAGGTCAACCACCGGCCGGATTTCCGCCGTCGACATCTCGGCCAGGGTCAGGTCATGCCGCGGCGAGAAGCAGATCACACGCGCCTCGCCACGCAAGGACCGCCAGCGAAACAACGAGCGAGCGTCCGACTCCGCTGCCGGCACGTCTGGCAAAACGGCGGAAAAGTCGTTGACGAATACAAAGGTTTGCGCATAGTCGGGGTTGCGTTCGCCGTTGGCGCGCATATTTCCCGGACACAAATAGCAGTCGGCATCGTAGCGGGGCCGCCAGTCGGTCGGCACCTGCTCCCGCCCGCCTTGCCAGGGGCGTTTGGTGCGCTGGGGCGAGACCAGAATCCACTCGTCAAGCAGGGGGTTGTAGCGCCGGTGCGGCTGATCGCTAAGCTGCAAGTCCATAATTTACTGTCTGAGTTGCGCGCTGGCCTGGCTTAGCACCACCACATCGCGCTCTTTCGCTTTGGTCTGAAAGCGGACTTCGCCCGCGCCCACGTTCCACATTTCGGTAATCAGGGTTTCACCCGGGTAGACGTGCTGGCTGAACCGCGCGCTGATCGCCGCCAAGCTAGCGGCATCGTTGTCGCAGAAGCGCTTGAGTAGGGCGCGCGCGCTAAAGCCGAAGGTGCAGAGGCCATGCAGAATTGGCTTGTCGAAGTTGCCAATCGCCGCCATCCGCGGGTCGACATGCAGCGGGTTGGCGTCGCCGGCCAGGCGATAGATCAGCGCTTGCCGCGTAAGCGTCGCTTCTTCGATGACCGCGTCCGGGGGCCGAGCCGGCAGACTTGGCGCGCTGCTTTGGCCGCGCTCGCCACCGAAGCCGCCGATACCGCGGATGAACATCGATGTGCGCGCTTGCGCCAGCAAATCGCCGGCTTCATCGCAGCTTTGGACATCCAAGATTAGCAACAGACCGCTGCCTTTGTCGTGAATGTCGGCAATCGTTACTGCCGAGTCTACGACCGCCTGCCGTGGCAGTTTCTTGGCAAGTTTTAGTTGCTGCTCGCCGTGCACCAGCATCATGGGGTTGTATTGAATGCCGGCCAGATCTCCGCTCAGCACGAGATCGTGGAGTTGCTTGGCAAAGATGACGGCGAAAGTGGGCAAGACTTGAAAGTCAGCGCGCAACTCGTGCGTGAACTTCAGCTCAGCCGGCGCGAGCCAGTCAGCCGGCGCGCCGACGCCCAAGGCATAGAGTATGGCCTCGCGCTCGCTGTAGGCATATCTGGCGCGCAGCAGCTCTGCGCCTATGGCCCGCTCAACCGTCTCTAATGAGGGAGGATTCATGGTGATGCTCTCGCTGGCGCTTCCTTATTTTACGACACACGCGCAGCCAGTTAGTCATCGGGCTGCTGCGGAGAGATAAGACGCAGGTATTCCCAGGTGTAGATGCCGGTGCTGTGTCCGTCGTCCCAGGTGGGCTGCATGGCGTAATTGCCAACAGCGACCAACGCGGTTACCGCGTAGGAGCGTCGCGGCGTCAACTTCAGCAGGTCGTCCGGCGCATTTTCCATACCCATATTGGCGTGCCCGCCGCGGCATTCGACGCAGGGGCATGCCTCACGCAAGTGGCTTAAGGGGTAATTGCTCTGCAAGCCGTCCGTCCACACAACAATGAGCTCTGCGCTTGATCTGTTCAGGGTGATTTTCCGCGGCTTGATATCCACTGAATATGCCTTCGCAACTGGCTGCGAATTGACATCGTATAAGTTTCAGGCATGAATGACCAGATGAAAACCCGCTGCGATTGCGCCGGGGCTCGCCTAGCTTGCGGTTCGCTTTCGCTCTGCTACAATGGCGTCACCATCATTCACGGAGTCAGGATTATGCCCGACTTCAAAATTCTCATCTGGCTGTTGTCGCTTGTCGCCTTGCTCTGCGCCTGCCAGGGCACCACCATCGCGCCGGAGCAGCAGACCGCTACCGCGGAAGCTGAAGCCGTGGCGCAGCATATCGCGACCCTGGGCAGCATCGCCGCCACGGGAACGGCACAGCAGGCCGCCACCGCAGCCGCGCCCACTGAAGCCCTGCCCACCGACCCGCCGACGATCACGCCGACTCCAGACCCTTTTCCCACGCCAGTGCAGGCGAAGGTATACGTGGCTGAACAGCGCTTTGAATACGGCTGGATGTTCTGGCTGGAGCCAAACCGGCAAATATGGCTGCTCACCACGGACAGCGCCGGCAAGAATATCTGGTCCGTCTATGACGATACCTTCGTCGAAGGCGAAGCCGAGTATGACCCGCAACTGCTGCCGCCGGAGGATCTCCATCAGCCGATTCGCGGCTTCGGCAAGCTGTGGCGGGAGAATCTGGAAGTCCGCCAGAAGGTCGGCTGGGCGCAGGGGCTGGAGCGAGGGCATACTTCGCGCTACGTCTATAAGCAAGGCGGCTACGTGAACGAAAACAACGACTACGTCCCGGGCCCGGGCTACCATCAGGTGCGAGCCGCAAACGGCGACGAATTTCGCTTTATTGAAGAGTCTTTGACCTGGACCATTGATAGTTGAGCCCGGCAGCTAAATTCATGCGCAACCTCAGGCGACAGAGCATCAAAGCCGATCGCCCATTCGACTTTCATCTGGCGGCGGACGCGCGCGCTAGCCGCACCGATTATGACGACGACCAAGCTTGGGCGCTGCGCCTTGGCGTTCGCGACGAAGCGGCTCTGGCCTTCCAGACCGAATTCGGCGGGCGGGCGGGATTGATCAGCCTGGCGCCTATGTGGCGCGTCGGCAGCCGGGTCATTTACCAACATCTTGCTTATGCGCGAAAGCCGGTCATCACCACCTTCGCGGCGGACATGCTTCAGGTCGAAGCGGCGCCGCTCGCAGACCTCGATTTGGTCGCGCGCTTCTGGGCAATGGATTCGCGGGCGGCCGGGGGCGAATTCAACCTGTTTAATAACAGCGCCGAGCGCCACAGCCTGCAGCTTGACCTGTTCGGGCATGTCGTCATCAAGGGCCGCAATCACAAACTCAATGTGCTGACGATGGCGGATTACAGTCTGGCGCTGCATCTGGGAGAGATCGGCAATCTCAATCCGGTGGTCACGCTTGAAGGCGCTAGCGTCGAGGTCTACGGCGGCAAAATCAGCAGTCCCAAGATCGGCTGCCGCATAGCGCTGGCGCCGGGCGAAAGCATGCGTATCCCCTTTGTCGTGGCCGGGCTGGCCGATATGCGCGATTCCTACAGCGTCGCCATGAATTGGATGTCGCGGCCCTGGGCGCCCAATTTTGAGCGGATCGACCGCAATTCCGCCGCGCTGCCCAAAATCAGCACGGGCGCGCCGTCATGGGATCTGCTGCTAGACTACTCGGCGGCGCAGTTGATCAAATCCCTGATGGGCTCAACCGAGCACCTGCCCAAGCACTCGCTGGTCGCCTATCGGTGCGCTGACCGCGGCTGGAGCCGGCGCGGCGATGGCAGCGACCACGTCAGAGCCTGGGCCGGGCAAGACCCCACTTATACCTACCCGGCGATTGCCGCTCTCGCCGGCATTGACGCTGAGCTGGCCAAGGGCATACTGCGCAATTATTTCGCCACTGCCGACGAGACCGGTTTCATCGATCGCCGGCCCGGCCTGGGCGGTCAGCGACAGGGCGTCCTGCAGATTCCGATTCTGGCGCGGCTGTCTTTGCTGCTGGTTGAAGAAGCGGAAGACCTGGCATTCGCGGCCGAGGCGCTGCCCGCGCTGCGCGCCTTCTTCACGCGCTGGCTGGCGCAGGACGCCGATGCCGACGGCGTGCCGGAGTGGCAGTCGGAGCGGCAAATGGGCTATATCGCCTTCCCCACTTTCGGCCGCGGACAAGCCTGGGCACAGGGCGCCGATGCGCGCCAACTGGAGTCGCCAGATCTGCTGGCGTATCTGATTTCCGAAGCCGATGCGCTGCGGCAACTGGCGGAATTGCTCGGCGAGAATGAGACGGTCGCATTCGCTGAAGAACACTTGCAGATGCTGGAAGCGCATTTGGAGGAGTTCTGGGACGGCAGCCGCTACAGCTACCGCGACCGCGACTCGCATTTGACCGGCGCCGGCGTCGATCTGGTTTACCGTGGCGCGGGCGACCAGGTACACGAGGTCAATCAGAAACTGGAGAAGCCGGCTCGCGTTATGGTGCGCGTAGTCGGCGGCGTATCACAGCGGCCGCGCATCACCATGAGGCTCGAGGGCATGGACCTGGATGGCGCGCCTATTTTGGTCGAAGCGTCGGTGGACGACTTTCTCTGGCAAAATCGGCAAGGCCTGTTTACTACTCAGCAGCCGCTAGCGCAAGTGGAGCGGATCACGATCAAGGGGCTCAGCCGGGTGTACAAGGTTTATGCCCGTACACTCGACAGCAGCCGGCTGGACATCAATGCGCTGCTGCCCTTGTGGACCGGGCGACTTTCGCAGGAACGCGCCGCTGCCCTGGCGGACTTGGCGCTTGATGAAGCGCATTTCTTGCAGCCCAACGGCCTCACGATGGTCAGCGCTGCAGACCGCAACTACGATGCCTCCAACGCCCGCGGCGGCGGCGGGATCTGGATTTACTGGCTGACGCTGGTCTGCGAGGGCCTGCTCAAAGCCGGCTATCGGCAGGAAGCGACGGCGATCGTCAAACGCCTGCTCGACGCTCAAGCGCGGGTGCTGGAGCGGGATGGCAGATTGGCGCAGTTCTACCATGCCGATGAAGCCAAAGCTTTTGGCGAAGATCACCATCTGGGCGGAATCGCGCCCCTGAAATTGCTCGGCGATGTGATTGGCATCCGCATCGTCGCCGCGGAAAGAGTCTGGCTGGGCGGCGAATTCACCTGGGGGCAGCCGGTGACTGTGGAGCAGCACGGCGTCACGGCGTCGCGCAGCGAAGAAGAAAGTCGGGTTGAATTCCCATCCGGACATGTGGTCACTCTCGAAGCCGACGCGCCCTGGCAATTGCTGCGAGATCCGACGCCGCAGAAACCGGAATCGACTGAGAAGGAGCCGCTTGATAGGCCGGAGATTCCCATGCCAAGCGAAGATGATGTTACCGGCCCCGTTACTATCAAAGTCGAAGACGGCGCCGATCTTTCCCTCGACGCGCCAGACGCGGCGGATCGCGACTTGCCGCCTGACGACGCCGATAGCTCGCCGCCTGAAGTCTCGTGAAGGTTGAGCCGGACCGGCATCTGCGTAAGCCGAAGCATGATGCCAGGCGCAATAGCATCCGCAAGCGTATGGGAGCGAAGCAGCCATGATGTTCCGCATCCGCTCGCCCGGCGGGGTTGACCGGCGCGACATACCCCGGACAAAAATGCAATGGCGGCGTTTGCTGTCATATTTGCGCGCCTACAAGCTGCGGCTGCTGCTGGCCGCCATCGGCATGATCCTGGCCTCCGCCCTCAGCCTGGTCTTCCCGGCTGTGATTCAGCGTGTGATTGACTCGGTCTTCATAGACGCGGACACCGCCTTGCTGGATGCCATAACGCTGGCTCTGCTGGCGGTCTTTGTGTTTCGCTCGCTGGCCAGTTTTCTGCAGAACTACAATCTCAATTATGTTGGCGAACGCATCGTGGTCGATATGCGCTGCGAGTTATATGCGCATTTGCAGACACTTTCGATACGCTACTACGCTGATCGGCGCGTTGGCGAGTTGATAAGCCGCATCTCTTCCGATGTCACGGTGGTGCGCACGGTGCTGACCGGCAGCGTCAGCACATTCTTGCAGCAATCGCTGACGTTGGTCGGCGCGATAGCCATCATGTTTGTCCTCAACTGGCGGCTGACGATGTTCATTATCGTGATGATGCCGATAATCGTCGGCGTCGCCTTCGTGCTGGGCGGTGCCATCCGCCGCACCAGTACTAAAGTGCAGGACGAAATCGCCGGCGCGACCGTCGTAGCGGAAGAAGTATTTCAGAATATCCGCGAGGTCAAGAGCTTCGTGCGCGAAAGCTACGAGATCGGCCGCTACAACCAGGCCATCGACATTGCCTTTCGCGCTGCAGTCAAGCTGCTGACGGTGCGTTCCGTGTTTGGTCCCATTATTGGCTTCTTCGCCTTTGCCGGCTTGGCCATGATGCTGTGGTTTGGCGGGCGCGAGGTGCTGGACGGGCGGCTGAGCGCGGGCGAACTCATCTCGTTTTTGATCTACGGCATGACAGTCGCGGCCAGCTTCGCCGGCGTGATCAGCGTCTACTCGCAATTTCAAGAAGCGCTGGGCGCCACCAAACGCGTCTTTGATATTCTGGATACCCAGCCGGATGTGCGGGACGCGCCGGACGCTGTTCAGGCAGCGACGGTCGCTGGCGCCATCACGCTGCGCGACCTCAGCTTCGCCTATGACGATGACCAGGAAGTCTTGCAGCATATCGACCTGGATATTTCTGCGGGCGAAATCATCGCTTTGGTCGGCCCGAGCGGCGCGGGCAAGACGACCCTTTTCAACTTGATTCCGCGCTTTTACGACCCCGACGCCGGCTGCATTCAAATTGACGGCCGCGACATCCGATCTATCGCGCAGAGCAGCCTGCGACAACACATCGGTATCGTGCCGCAGGAGACGTTGCTTTTCGGCGGCAGCATCCGCGAGAACATTCTCTATGGCAAGCTGGACGCCGACGAAACGGAAATGATTGCCGCGGCGCAATCGGCCAACGCCCACGACTTTATCATGGAACTGCCGAAGGGATATGATACGGTCGTTGGCGAGCGCGGCATCAAGCTCAGCGGCGGGCAGCGACAGCGGGTAGCGATTGCGCGCGCGCTGCTAAAGGACCCGTCGATTCTGCTGCTGGATGAAGCCACTTCCAGCCTGGACAACGAGAGCGAGCAACTGGTGCAGGAAGCGCTGCATCGGCTGATGCGGAATCGCACGACGCTGATTATCGCGCATCGCCTCAGCACGGTACGTATCGCGCATCGGATTGTCGTCCTGGACAGAGGGCGCATCGTTGAGCTGGGACGGCACGACGAATTGATGGCGCGGCAGGGTCTCTACGCTCGGTTATATGAGATGCAATTTCGCGAGGCCGATCTGCTTGTATCCAGCTAAAATTAGCGGCGAAGAGACTTCTCAGTAAAGCCAAGCAAGACATGCAAATGCTTACCACAGAGAACGCAGAAGATGCACTGAGGGCACTGAGAAAAGCAGTTATGAGATTGTATGCCAGCGACATTTTCCATTTGTAAGATGACTGCCATATTGCGGCAGTATCGCAATAATATAGAACACTCTGTGTGCCCTCGTGAGCCTCTTATTTTATGAAACCTGCCCAACTCTGTCGAAATATGTAGGGGCGAGCCATCGGCTCGCCCGTACGCACACAGCATAGGATTTCATATTTCGTGTGAGCCAAGTCGTGACTTGCGAGCGACTGTGTTAAAGGAACGACGTCCTTGAAACAGGATTTGTATAATATTCCTGGTTCTTCTCATATTTTCAAAGAGTGAGTAACTTGGTGATTATTTTGTTTCTCGGCGCTGTAATTCTCTTCGGCGCCTTTCTGATCTGGTGGCTGATATTCGAGACGGAGGGCGTCTACCTGGGTCGACGCCTGGTAGTCGCGCTTTATGATCTCTACGCCGCGCGCTACGACCGCATCAAACAATTCGACGAGACGGCTGACATCACGCTCATATCGCAGCCGCTGCTTGATCGCATTGCCCCTATCGCCGATCCGCTGATTCTGGACGTAGCCACCGGCACGGCGCGGGTGCCACTGGTCATGGCGCGGAACGCTCGCTTTCAGGGGCGGGTCATCGGCTTGGACGCCAGCCGCCGCATGCTGGAAAGGGCGCGCGAGAAGATTGTCGCGGGCCGCTTTGAAGCCTATGTTTCGCTGCTCCAGCAGGACGCCAGCAAGCTGCCTTTCGAGGATGGCAGTTTCGATGTGGTGACCTGCCTGGAGGCGCTGGAATTCATGCCCTGCCCGCGGGCGGCGCTGACCGAAATGATTCGCGTGCTGCGCCCGGGCGGGCTGCTGCTCACGACAATTCGCATTGATACACGCTGGATGCCAGACAGAACCTGGGGCGAAACCCAAATGCGCCGCGAACTGGAAAGTCAGGCAATGCGCGATATTGAGGTTGCGATTTGGCAAGAAGATTACAGCCAGGTATGGGCGCTGAAAGCCGGGCGCTCTCAGCCGATTCGCGCTGATGGCTTTGGCGATGCTTGGCGGAAGTCTCAACCAGGGCAATCGCATAAAATCCATTAATGACGAATCTATCATCAAACTAACAATTGTAGGGGCGAGCCTTGGCTCGCCCATGAAATTTGGCGCAAAATCGTGGGCGATTGACCCGCAGTGTCTACGCGCGGCACAGAATCGCCCCTACATTGAGTCCTTTATTGGCATATTTTCGGATAATTCTCGGAGTTCTCGGCGCCTCTGTGGTAAAAATTTGAAGCGATTTCCCTGAAGTCTCACCAAGTCTCTATACCTTAGGCTGCCCAAGTTTGCTAAAATCCCAAGCCGTTCTCTAGCTCAATTGCAAGGCGATAGTCATTGAAACAGCTCAACCAGGAATTGGAATCAGCTATTGGCGCGGCGCTGATGTCGGCGCAGGCGGATGGCCAGTTGCCGCCGTTTGAAATACCGGCAATTCCGGTCAGCCCGCCCAAACGCGCCGACCAGGGCGATTTGTCCTACCCGGCGATGGGGCTGGCCAGGCTGGCGCGCAGGAGCCCGCTGGACATCGCCAAGCTGATCGTCGCCGGTCTGCCATCGCTGGACTACATCGACAGCATTAATATCGCGCCGCCGGGTTTCATCAACTTCACTATCGCCGAAAGTTTTCTCAAACGTCAGGTAGACGCCATCATTGCTGAGGGCGCGGACTTCTTCCAGCTTGCTATCGGCGCGGGGAAGACGGCGCAGGTCGAATTCGTCAGCGCCAACCCCAGCGGTCCGATCACCATCGGGCATACCCGTGGCGCCGTCATCGGCGATGCCATGGCGCGCCTGCTGCAAGCGGCCGGCTACCAAGTCCAGCGGGAGTACTATTACAACAACGCCGGCAACCAGATGGAAGTCTTAGGCAAAAGCCTGATGCTGCGCTATCTGCAGCGGATTGGCCAGGACCTTGACTACCCGGCGGACTTCTATCAGGGCGACTATCTCGTGGCTGTGGCGGCGCAGCTGGCGGATGAACACGGGGACTCGCTGCGCGATAAGGACTGGGTCTATTTTAAGGACGCGGCCGAGTCGCGTATGTTTGATTGGATCAATCGCTCGCTGGCAGCCATTGATATCAAACACGATGATTTCTTCAACGAAACATCCCTCTTTGAAAGCGGGCGTATCTGGCGGACGCTGGATGACATGCGCGAAAACGGGCACATCTACGCAGGTACGCATTGGGAAGGCGCAGACGCAGCCGAGATCGCCGATGTCGCGGCCAAAGGCTATGAACCGGCCACCTGGTTCCGCAGCAGCAGTTTCGGCGATGAAAAAGATCGCGTGATGGTCAAGAGCGACGGCGCGCCCACCTACACCTTGCCCGATATCGCTTATCACAGCGACAAGTTGGAGCGCGGCTATAGCATCGCCGTCAATGTGCTGGGCACGGACCATTTCACGCAGGCGCAGGTCGTCAACTATGGCTTGCAGGCTTTGGGCATGGACCCGACGCCGATTCATGTCATCTTCGTCCAGATGGTGCGCGCCGTGCGCTGGAACGAAGCGCGGGGCGAATACGAAGCGGTCAAGCAATCCAAACGCGCCGGCGACTTCGATACCCTCGATGACTTGGTCGAGATGACCAGCGCTGACGCGGTTCGTTACCATATGCTGGCGCGCAGCCCCAATTCACAGCTGGACTTCGATGTCGACCAAGTGGTGAAACAGAGCAACGAGAACCCGGTCTATTACATTCAAAACGCCTACGTGCGCTGCGCCGGCATCTTTCGCGAAGCAGAGGAGCGCGGCTTCAGCGATGAAGACGCCGACCTGGGCTTGCTGGGCGCCGACGAACTGCGTTTCATCCGCAAGGCGCTTGAATTAGGCAATGTCATTGAGCAGGCTGCGCTAAACTACGAGCCGCATAAAATCGCCTTCTATGCTCATGAGCTGGCCGCCGTATTTCATCCGATTTATGATCGGGTGCGCGTGCTGCACAGCGAAGTGCCGCCAGATGTGGCCAGGGCGCGTCTGCGCTATTACCGGGCGGCGGCGGTTGTGTTCTATCGGGTGCTGAGACTGATGGGCATGTCAGCGCCCGAGCGTATGTAAGTCGATAGACAGGAACGTGTTATGGGGCTCAAACCCGATCACTGGATAAAGCGCATGGCGCGCGAGCAGCGCATGATTGAGCCCTTCGTTGACCAGCAGGCGCGCGATGGCGTCATCAGTTACGGCCTGTCTTCCTATGGCTATGATTTGCGCGTCTCTGACGAATTCAAGATCTTTACCAATGTGCGCTCGGCCGTGGTGGATCCCAAGCATTTCGCCAGCGAATCCTTCGTCGATTACCAGGGCGATGTCTGCATCATTCCGCCCAACTCCTTCGCTTTGTCGCGCTCGATCGAATACTTCCGCATCCCGCGCAATGTGTTGACCATTTGCCTGGGCAAATCGACCTACGCCCGCTGTGGTCTCATCGTGAACGTCACGCCTTTTGAACCGGAATGGGAAGGCTTCGTGACACTGGAGATCAGCAATACAACGCCGCTGCCGGCCAAGGTCTACGCCAACGAAGGCTTGGCGCAGGTGCTTTTCTTCGAGGCCGACGAAATTTGCGAACAATCCTATGCGGATAAAAAAGGCAAATATCAGGGGCAGACGGGCGTTACGCTCCCGCGGATGTGATCAAGGACAAGTCTTGACTAGGCGCCGCCCTAAGCGCTATACTTGACAGTTCAGGGCGATTAGCTCAATTGGCAGAGCATCCGGTTTACACCTGGAAGGTTGTAAGTTCGAGTCTTACATCGCCCACTTCAAAAGTTGTAGCGGAAATTGACGCCTTGCGAGGCGTCTTTTTTTGCTTGTAAGCATCCGTCAAAGTAGTGGAACGATTTCCGTGATATCACAAATGAAGTCAAATTGTAGGGGCGACATTGTATCGACCTTCAATTTGCGGGCGATTGACCCGCAGTGTCTAGGCGTGGCACAGGGTCGCGTAGGGCGCGTAGACACAGCCCGCCGACACTGACCGTCAATCGCCCCTACATTTTCCGGATCGATGTGACAATCGCCAAAAAAAACATTAATCTCTGTGCTCTCTGTGCTCTCTGTGGTGAAAAATTTTGATGCGATTGCTCGGGGACACCGTGCCGAATACTTGACAAGATTTTGTAGATTGTCTACATTATGACAATATTTCCCAGCTGACGCCGGATGCCCGATGAGAACCGACCACGACAACGTCCTTGAGGTTAGCAACCTTCGCACCTATTTCAACTTGCCCGAGGGGACGCTGAAGGCGGTAGATGGCGTCGATCTTACTATCGCGCCTCATCAGACTGTCGGCGTCATCGGCGAATCGGGTTCGGGCAAGAGCGTCACCGCGCAATCGATCCTGCAAATTGTGCCGCCGCCGGGCGCGATCCAGTCGGGCCAGATAAAACTGCGGCCCAGCAATGGTCGCCTGGTCGACTTGTGCCAGCTTGACCCGCGCAGCCGCGAAATCCGCGCCATTCGCGGGGCGGAAATCTCCATGGTCTTTCAGGAGCCGATGACCAGCCTTTCGCCAGTGCACACGGTTGGCGCGCAAATCATAGAAGCCATACAGCTGCATATCACGCGCGACAAACGCAAAGCGAAAAACATCGCCCTGGATATGATCAATCGCGTGGGCATATCCAACCCGAGGCAGCGATACGATGAATATCCGCACCAGCTATCCGGCGGCATGCGCCAGCGAGCGATGATTGCGATGGCCCTGTCTTGCAGTCCGTCGCTGCTGATTGCCGACGAGCCCACCACCGCGCTGGATGTGACGGTGCAGGCGCAAATCCTGGAACTGATGAAAGAACTACAGAATGAGTTTGGCATGGCCATCATGTACATCACGCATGATTTGGGCGTTATCGCTGAAATCGCCGATGAGGTCAACGTCATGTATCTGGGCCGTGTCGTTGAGCGCGCTTCGACTGTGGAGCTGTTCAAGAATCCGCTGCATCCCTACACGCAGCGCTTGCTCAAGTCTATCCCGCGCCTGGGCGGCCGCGGGCGGGGACGGCTGGACGCCATCCGCGGCAACGTGCCCGTACCGATGAATCCGCCGCCGCAATGCGGTTTCGCCTCGCGCTGCGATGACTTTATCGCCGGCAAATGCGACGCGGCTGTCCCGGCGCTGGTTGACATGGGAAATCAGCATTATGTTCGCTGTTATCTGCACAGCGAAGAAAGCGAGCCGGTCTATGCCTGAGTCGCCGGCGCCCCCCGCGAAAATAATCGGTGAAGTGTTGCTGGATGTACGCAATCTCAAGAAACACTTTCCGATAGAGAAAGGCTTCTTCCGCACTGTCCACGGCCACGTGAAGGCGGTGGACGGGGTCAGTTTTGTCATTCGCGAAGGCGAGACCTTCGGCTTGGTTGGCGAATCCGGCAGCGGCAAGACGACGCTGGGGCGCTGTATCGTGCGCGCAATCGAACCGACCGATGGACAAGTGCTTTTTCGTATGCCGGATGGCGACGAAGTCGATATCGCCGCTTTGGAACGGCGCGACCTGCGCGATGTGCGCCAGCATTTTCACATGATTTTCCAGGATCCCTACTCGTCGCTGGATCCGCGCATGTCTGTGCTGGATATCATCGCCGAGCCGATCCGCAACAATAAATTACTCGCCGATTCGCGCGCTATCCAGGACCGCGTACGCGAGCTCATGGACGTGGTCGGCTTGGATATCCAGCACCTCAACCGTTATCCGCACGCCTTTTCCGGCGGGCAGCGACAACGCATCGGCATCGCCCGTTCGCTGGCGCCGAACCCGCGTCTAATCGTCTGCGATGAAGCGGTTTCCGCGCTGGACGTGTCGATTCAAGCGCAGATTCTCAATTTGCTGGAAGACCTGCAAGAAGAATTTAATCTGACCTTCCTCTTCATCGCGCATGACCTCTCAGTCGTTGAGCATATTGCGGATCGCGTCGGCGTCATGTACGTGGGCCAGCTGGTGGAAATGGCCGACACCGAGTCCCTTTTCAGCGATCCCAAGCATCCATATACAGAGGCGCTGCTATCAGCCGTGCCCAACACAGATCCGGAAATCAAGATGGATCGTATCATCTTGCCGGGAGAAGTGGCCAATCCGGCTGATCCGCCCAGCGGTTGCTATTTCCACCCGCGCTGTCGCTATGCCCAGGATATCTGCGCCGCTGAAACGCCTGAGTGGAGTGAGGTGACGCCCGGGCACTTCGCCGCCTGCCATTTCGCCGAGGAATTGGAATTGCGCGGGGTTGACCAGGACGACTGATGGATTTGCTGGCGGCTTTCGTGCTGGCGTCTTTGCTAGGCGCGTTCATGCTCGTCCGCGTCATCCTGTGGACGACGAATCGCGCGGCAGAGACAGCCATTACGCGTTATTTCCGAGCGAGCGAGCACATCCTCGAGACCAGCGCGCCGCCCCCTGAATGGCTCGCCCCGCCCTTACGGCGACGAATCTTCAGCGCCGGCCCGGCTGAAGTCACAAATGACGAGCTCCTGGCGCGGCTTGATGACCTGTATCGCTTCTTCGAGCATTGCAGTTTCTTTGAAGATGACTGGGCTCGTGAACAAATGCTGTCTCAGTTGACTGCGATTCGCGAACGCTGGACGACAAGCGGCTTTGCGTAAGCCTCACTCCAACTTCAGAATGGCCCACATACCCAAGGTGGGAATGGTTATCGTGGCGGCTCCAGCGCTCGCGCGGCAATCGACCGAAACAGGCGCTTGACCCGGCGCGTAAAGCGTCGCCGCTGTATAGTCTCTGCCCAGCATACCCGCCCCGATGGTCAGTATCACCTCATTCTGAACGTGGTAGCTGTCGGTCTGTGGATCGTAGTTGCTGTTGAGCAAGTGGCAGATTAAGGGCGAATCCGCATTATTTGGCTGGCATCGAGGCAACACCGACAGATTCGTGGCGCCGGCGACTTTAATATCCTGCCCTACGCTTGAGATCAAATCGTCAGCGCCCGACCAGGTCAAGAGTCGTCGGGCAGAGTTGGCGAGCTTTGCCTCTTGTTCCGCGCTCAAATGCGAGGGTTCAAAGCGGACGACAGCGCCAAACTCAGACAAGTCACTGTCAAGCAAGCGGTCGTCGATCCAGTCGTCGCCGGCGACAATGATGCGGTAAGGCACATTGGCCGCGCTGAGCGCAAGACAGGCGCGCACTAAATCGGTCTTGGGCGCGCTGCGATTTTGGCCGCCGAGATGCCCGCTGCTCAGTCGCTCGCCAAGGTACTGACGAACCGCGTTGTTGCTGAAGATCAACGCGACAGAGGCTAGAGACTCGTAGCCGTCGAACAAGTCCGGATAATCGCGCGCAAAGTGATACAGGTCTTCGTAATCGCCGGGCTTGCTGTGATACCAGCGGTCGGGCTGGCCGGCGATGCGGCGCGTCCACATTTTGTCCGGCGCCATAAAGACATGCCCGTGCGCGTAGGCCTGCGCAATCCAGAGCCGAATATGCCCCGGACGGTCGCGCAGGCGGTAGGGTTCAAAGGCGCTGGGCACGCCGGTTATCGCCACCAGCTTACCCAGCGCGTCCGCGAGCTTAAAAGTGTATATCGGCTCGGAGGGCAAAATCTCTTCTTCCGGCGGCCGATATTCCATTTCGTTGGTATAAAAGTCCTGCGCATCCACGGCATACATGAATTCCGCCCAGTAATAGGGCGAATTGGAACTCATGGGCACATTCTCGCCAAATTCTTGCGCATACCGTTTGAATTCCCGAAACAGCGCGTTGACCTCGCGCCACTGATAATTGAAGTACTCCTGCGCCAGCGGAATCGTCGGCGGGAAGGCAAGTATCTCGGCGCGATAACGCTCATCGTGGTAGCCCAAGGACAAGAGATACTCTTGATAGTCAAATGAGGCCAGGTCGTCAATCTGAAGCAATTCAAGCGCTGATGAATCAAGTTCTTCCTTGAGATAGTCGCGGAAGCCGGCCATACAGTGCAGGCAGAAGCAGCCGCCGTAGCGCGCGTTGAGCGCCCCGATGGTGGGAATGGCGGAGTCGATCATCAGCCAGTCCGTGCCCGCCTCCATCACCCGCCGCAGTTGGTACATGAGATAGCGCCGGTAAGCGGGCGCGTTGGTGCAGAAGTGGTACGAGGGATGGCCTTTGTAAGTATGTACCCACCAGGTCACGGCCGGCTGGTTGTTCAGATCGCGCACGGTTGACTCCATGAAGTTGGAGTCGTAGTCGATCATGCCCATCCAATCGGCATCAAGCTCAACGCGCCCCTGGAACTTGACGCCGCAGCGATGCGCCTCATCGACATCGCGCATCATCTCTTCGTCAGGCGGCAAACCGCGCCGGTCCGGCTCGGGCAAGAAGCCCCAGCCCAGCCCGGTGGCGCGATAGCGGCGATAAACATCCATGCCGCATGGGCGCGTAATCAATACGTCAGATCGCTTTAATGCCATCAGAATCGCTCCCCGGCCTTCCTAGCGCTTAAAAATATAAACATAGTAGGCGCCGCGCTCGCGTTGTCCGGCGGCGTCAACCAGCAGCGAACTAAGCGATATGACGCCGGCGCTCAATTCAACTGTAAATCCCGCCATGGCATCCGTCTCCAGGCATGGCTGCGAATACTCGCTAGCGCCAATCCGAAGCGACGCCGCAATGACGCCCATCGGCAAATCGGCTTCCCGCGGATGCGCGCGCAGTTCGATCTGGTACGTCCCCGCGGCGCGCGCGTCTATCATCCAATAGCCCGTGGCGTCGTAGGCGGGGTCGTCAATCCATGTTTGCATCCAAGGCACTCGTCCACTCGTGGGATGCCAATCGCGCGCCGACAATATCGTCGGGTTCTCGTGTTCGCTGCCGACAGGAATCGCCACCGTTTGAGCGCAGGCGTCTTGCATGCCCTGCCACCAACTGTCATATTCCAGGCTTAAGCCGTCAACGATGTCGCGTGACTCGGCAGCCAGATCCCGAGTTTGCCCCGGGTCGCTTTCCACGTCATAGAGTTCCTCGCCGTTGATAAGCCGCCAGCGCCCCTGAATTAGCGCAGTATGATGCCACTTTTGCGGCACATCAGGCTGCAATTGGATGACGATAGCGCGCTCGGGCAATTCATCAACTTCGCCACGCAAAAGCGGCGCCAAACTTATGCCGTCCAATTCGGCGGCATTTTCGGCGCGGATACCGCAGAGGTCGAGCAAAGTTGGCAGGACGTCGATATGCGCGGTCGGCTGTGAGATTCTGCGCTCGGCCGGCAACTCGCCTGGCCAGCGCACGAAGAAGCTGACGCGATGGCCGCCCTCGTAAACCGAGCCTTTGACGCCGCGCATGCCCGCATTGTAACCCTCGCCGGTTGCCGCGTCGAAGCCGGCAGCCGTTCCGTGGTCGGATGTGAAAACGACTATCGTGTTTTCGGACATGCCTAGGTCTTCAAGTCGCTGAAACAGCCGGCCGAGATTCTCGTCGAAGTTGGCGATCATGCCGTAGAAATTCGCGCGCTGCTCCGGAATGCCCTGTTCAAGATAGGGCGCGGCGTAACTGTCGGCGACCCGGAAGGGCGCGTGCATGGCGTTTGTCGCCAGATAGACACAGAAGGGCGCGGCTTCCGGCTCGCTGATGAAATCCGCAGCCGCGGCGAAGAAGACATCGGTGCAGTAGCCAGCGCAGGGCATTGGCTCGCCATTGTGAAAATAAGTGTCGTCAAAGTAGCTGTTGCCCCAGTAATCAGGCAGCTCGCCCACTCCGCCGCCCTTGTGGCAGAGCGCTTCGTCAAAGCCGCGATATTGCGGGGCGAAGGGATAATTGTCGCCCAGGTGCCATTTGCCGAACATCGCTGTGCGATAGCCACGGGCTGAGAAGTGATCGGCCATGGTAAGCGCGTACGGATGCAGCAGGTGGCGGCCCTGTATCACGTGCCAGACGCCGTTGCGCGCGGCGTACTGACCGGTCAAAAGCGCCGCCCGTGAAGGCGAACAGAGCGGATCATGATGGTGATCGTCCAGCTGTACGCTTGCGCGCGCCATCTGATCGAGGTTTGGCGTCCTGAGTTCCGGGTTGCCGTGACAGGCGACATCACCGTAACCCTGATCGTCCGTGATGATGAATAGCACATTCGGACGCCGCGACATGAAAACGGGCCAGTTTGCGCTTAGTCTAGTCGAAAGCTGGGCGCTTGCTGAAGCGCTGCCAACGAACGATGAAATCCCAAGCTTCGTCGTTGGCAAGCAAGCCAAGCGGATCACGCCCTTGCACGATGTTATGGGAGCTGTAGGTCGCTACGTGGCTGAGCCCCCAACTCAAACCGGCGAGCGGCTCGGTGTTGAGGCTCTCGTCAATACGCAGCGCGCCGGCAGCCTGCGGGGGCGAGATTATCGCCGACCGCGCTTGAAAATTGATGCCGTCAGCGGCGAACTGGATCGTGTTTTTCTCGGGCCCGCAGCGCGTCAGCAAGGCGCCGACGCCGCCGGCGTAATTCCAAACCATGACTTCGTGGCCACTGTTGGTGATGGGGTTAAACGGCGACTTTACGTAGGGTCCGAGCGGGTCGTCAGCGATTGCCACGCCCCATTTGCTGTCCATATTGCTATGGCCAATGCCTTCGCCCTTGTAGTAAATCCAGTAGCGGCCATCGCGGTAAAGCAAAGCCGGGTCGTGCACGCGCAGGCTGTCGAAACTGCCCTTGACTGTAGCTTGCTCCGGATGCGCGCGAACATCAACTTCGCCGGAGGGATCGGGCTCGACGACGGGCGCGGCGCTCTTATGCCAGGGTCCGCGCGGCGAATCGGCCCAGGCGATGGCGATGGATTCCGGCGTACTGCGAAAGGTTGGCGCGGCTGTCACCTGATAGACCAGATAGTAGCGCCCAGCGTGAGCCAGCACATCGGGCGTGAAAATACTCCGCTCGTCGTAGCTGCCGGCGGGTCCGCGCTCGACTGCTGGACCCTGCTCCTGCCAGGTATGGCCGTCGCTGGATGTGGCGTACCAGACATCGGTGAGGTCCCAGGGCATGGCCGGCAACGTGTCAGTCGCGCGCTCATGGCCGACCGGCGGGCAGGGATGCGCGCCGCGTGTATACCAGACGTAGTAAAGGCCCGCGACTTGAATGATACAGCTTGGGTCGCGCCGGACTATGCCACGCTCGTAACCCAGCCCGGTCGCAGGCATGTAGCGGAATTGCGTAAACCAGGGATTTTCCGCGTCCCTTATTTCAAAGCGTTGCATGGCCGCGCTTGGCATAACTGTTGGACCTTAGTCAAATGCGTCGTGGTGCGGCAAGCGCCACACCACGATCACTGCTTTCAGACACTTGCGATTTACATATCGCTTTCGAAGTACCACTGCTCGGGCATGAACATGACCCATTGGCGATAGGTCCAGCTCCATTGTCCGGTGGTGTCGTTCGGAGGCGTGTTCTTCAAGTTGGTCTTGAAGAGCAAGGGCTGTGGCGGGCGCTGAATCGTGCCGATCTGATACAGCCCGGCCATGGATAGGCGGTAGAATTCCTTGCCCAATTCGAGCCATTCGTCGGAACCATAGCTGGCGTCCAGGAAAGCGTCGCCGGCGGCCCAGAGGTCTTTGATCTCTTGTGGCGGTTCTTCCCCTTCTTCGCCGTCGGACTCCAGCCAGTCCTGCCAGAGGAGGCCGGAAGCGCGCGCGCCCCAACGCGGCCTCATATTGGCGAGTCCGTTTGCGACTTCGCCGATATCGAGCATGTCGGTGCCCCAGGCTGCCAAGTCAACTTGATTGCCGTCGCGCAGCTCGCGATACAAGTCGTTGCCTATCAGCTTGTAGCTGGTCTTGACCCCGACCTCGTTCCAGTAGGAGGTGATTAGCTCGCCCATCTGACGCCATGAATCTTCCGGTACCGATACCTGGAAGTTCAAGAACAGCGTCTCGCCATCGGGCCGCAAGCGGAAACCGTCGCCGTCGCGCTGATCAAGACCCATCTCGTCAAGCAATTGGTTGGCGAGATCCGGGTCATATTGCGCGTAGTGCGTTGGCATCCAGTCCTCGAAGAACAGTGACGATGGCACGGGCGAATTCGCCGAAGCATTAGCCAGACCGAAGTAGACCAGTTCGTTGATCTCATCGCGATTGATGGCCACGGACATAGCTTGGCGGAAGCGGATATCCCAGAAGATCTCGCGCAGCGGCAAGTTGGGCGTGGTGAAGTTGAACATGACCGAATATTCGTTGCCGCGGCTGTATTCCGCCAGCGCCGTGCGATAGCCGCCGGCTTCTTCATTGTCTCGGTACGTGGGGTAGCTCAAGAGCGTGCCCCAGCCGTAATGGCTGTATTCGCCGGAAATCGCTTTGAGATCCTGCACTTGCAAATCTTCGACCAAGATACGGCGCAGGGAGTCGGTGTAGGGCAACTGGTTGCCGGCGGTATCGACCTTGTAGAAGTAGGGATTGCGCTCGTAGTACTTATTGCCGAATGAGTCTGCGCCGGAAAATACGAAAGTATTCAGGGTCGGCGCATAGGGGTCGGTCTCGCCGCCCAAGTCCCAGGTGAAATTGTAGGGCGCCATCTTGGCGTTGAACATCTGGACCCAGTCTTCAAAGCCCAGTTCAGCGGCCAGATCATTGGCGTCGGCATTGTAGTCGAGATGCATTTGCTTGAAGTAATGCGCCGGGCGGAAGCCACGATGGCCGACTTCGCTGCCAAGAGATATCAGAAGGGTCGGACGCGCCTCTGGATAGGTCATGCGGACGGTCGTGTCGTCGATGTACTCGATCTGCGGTAATTCGCCGTCAAATACCCAAGGACCGCCAGGGTTAGGCGTCAAGTCCGTGTTGCCGAGCACGTCTTCAAAGTAGAAGCGAAAGTCGTCAGTGGTAAAGGGTTCGCCATCGGACCAGCGGTGGCCTTCGCGGAGGTGGAAAGTGAATGTGGTCTGATCGTCAGATACTTGGTAGGCGCGGACGATATTTGGGATGATGCTGGCCAGATCGGTGTCGATCGTGAGCAGCTTCTGCAAGCGCATCTCCAGAACATCCCAGCCGCCGCGAGTCGGGTTGGTCGAGGGACCGGCCAACTCGCCGCCATATTCGCCGATGGCTTCCAAGGGCTGCACAACGACAGGCTGCGCCGGCAGACGCTCTTCGACGGGCGGTAGATCGCCGACGGCGACCTGATCAGCCAGCATCGGCGCTTCGCCCCACATGTCAATGGAATTGCCGGTGGCGGCGGCATAGGCGTCCAAGTCGGCATATTGGAATGGATAAACAAGGTCGCCTTCGCTCATGTCCTGCGCCAGCCCGACAGCTGAAAACAGCAGCAGAACGAGGATCAACATCAGGCTAAGAATACTGCGTTTCATGGTTGTCTTCCTCCCTAAATTCGAAAGCAATACTGTTCGTGCGGAATCTGATTCAAGTCAATACGGCTCCTTTCACAGCTACTCCTGGCACAGCGCAGAAGCGCTTCGATTGGCGTGCGACAGTTCGACGCTGCGTCTGTTTTCTCATTGATACTACTGCCCCAATTGTAAATTGTACATTGTTGACAATATAAAACAACCATAAAGCTCGCTCTCTAGGTCACTTCGTACTCAGCCAGCCGCTCCCAGTCAAAGCGGACGCCATGACCGGGGTCGTCCGCTGGCGTCATGATGCCATCGGCGAGAACGGGCGGGTTCTTGATGAAGCGCTCCAGGCCAAAGCTATGCACTTCGAGATAAGAAGCGTTGGGTATCGCCGCCAGCAAGTGCAAATGCAGCTCGTGAACGCCGTGCGATGTGACCTGCAAGTTGTGAGCATAGGCGAGCTTGGCGACGCGCATCCAGTTGGTGATGCCGCCGATATTCGAGACATCCGGCTCGGGAAAAGCAACCTGCCCCACGGCGATGGTATGCCGGAATTCGAAGATCGTATGCAGGTTTTCGCCCGCGGCTAAGGGAATGCCGCCTTCCTGGGCGATGCGCGCCAAGCCCGGATAGTCGTCTGGGATTGTCGGCTCCTCGAACCAGAACACGTCAAATGGTTTGAAGGCTTGCGCCGCCCGAATGGCCCGCTCTACCGTATAACGCATGTTGGCGTCGATCATCACGGGAAAATCGGGGCCGACGCAGTCCCGCACCGCCCGCAAGCGCTCGACATCTTCCGACAGCTTGTCTCGGCCCACCTTAATCTTCAGGGCGCGGAAGCCTTCCTGCAGATTTCGGCGCGTCTGCTCGACCAGCTCATCCGGACCCAGCTGCAAATCAATGCCGCCGGCGTAGGCGCGTACTTTGCTCGAATAGCCGCCGAGCAATTTCCAGAGCGGCAGCCCTTCTCGCTTGCCCTTGAGATCCCACAGCGCAATATCCAGCGCCGACATGGCGAAGGCGACCAGCCCGCCCCGGCCAACATAGTGCATACAGCGCCACATACGCTCCCAAATCCGCTCGATGCGGCTGGCGTCGGCGCCAATCAGCAGCGGCTGAAAATCGCGCTCAATCAAGGCCTTGATGGCCGATCCGCCGCAGCCGATGGTGTAGGTGTATCCGCAGCCGGTAAAGCCGCATTCCGTCTCCAGCTCAACAAGAATCACCTCAAAATGAGTCATGACGCCGTGCGTGGCGTCCGTCATGGGGTGGCTCAGAGGCAGAATATAGTGCCGCGTGTCAAGGCGCTTGATTATCATAGCCAATCCGCCGCATCGTTCGACCGCAATTCGATCTTCGTCGGTGACATGCCGGCGAGCTTATAACGCCCGCCACCGCATCACGCTGACAAGAATCATATCCAAGCTTCATGCAATTTACAAAAGATTGTCAAGTGTACATTGTTGACAATATGCCGCCCCAGCGATAGCATTGACCTAACAAGCCGCAATATTCTTGGCATGGCTCATAGGCTGCAGGGTCGCAGAACTGCAAATTCATGAAGAATTACATCTTACAACGCTTCATCTACCTCGTCTTTTTGATCTGGATGGTGTCGGTTGTCACCTTCATTGTGATTCAGTTGCCGCCGGGCGACTACCTTTCAACGTATATCAGCCGTTTGGAACAGGTTGGAGAAGACCTATCCGACCAGCAGGTCGAGCAGTTGCGTCAGCAGTATGGCTTGGACTTGCCGCTTTACGCGCGCTATTTTCGCTGGATAGAGCAAGTCATACAGGGCAACTTCGGCTTCTCATTTGATTGGCAGCAGCCGGTGCGGGACATCATCGGCGAGCGTTTGGTATTGACATTTTCAATTGCGATTTTAAGCGCAATATTTACCTATTCGGTCGCCATACCAATTGGCATTTACTCCGCGACTCATCAGTACTCGCTGGGCGACTACATCGTTTCGATTATCGGCTTCATCGGCTTGGCGATTCCCAACTTTATGCTGGCGCTTATTTTGCTTTATATCGGTTTCAAACAGTTTGGGCTGAATTTGACCGGGCTGTTTTCGCCAGAATATCTCAACGAGCCCTGGAACTGGGCAAAAGTCGGCGATCTACTGCTGCATTTGCCGATTCCGATTATTGTAATCGGGACGGGCGGCACCGCGGGCTTGATACGCGTTTTGCGCGGTACGCTGCTTGATGAGCTCAACAAGCAATACGTCATCACGGCTCGCAGCAAAGGCGTCAGCGAAGTCAGGCTCTTATTCAAGTATCCGGTGCGCGTGGCGCTGAATCCCATCGTAAGCAGCCTGGCTTGGTTATTCCCGTCCTTAGTCTCTGGCGGGACGATAACAGCTATCGTACTTGGCCTGCCGACAGCGGGCCCCATGCTGTTGCGCGGCTTAATCGCCCAGGATACTTTTTTGACGGCGACGCTATTGATGTTTGTGACCATACTTACAGTGATTGGAACAACGGTATCTGATATTCTCCTCGTGGTAGTTGATCCACGAATTCGAATGGAACGCGCGGCTAGCTAGGTGAATTGAGTCATGTGGCCACAAAAATTATTCCGGCGGGCACGCGGCAAGCCTGATTCCGTTCAATTTGACGAGAGCTATTACCTGGCTTCGCAGTGGCAGTTGGTGTGGCGCAAATTCCGCCGCCACCGGCTGGCCATGTTTTCGCTGGTTGTAATCGCATTCCTATATTCGCTGGCGCTATTCGCCGAGTTTTATTCCATAAACGATCATCAGCAGCGCAACGTAAAATATGCCAAGGCGCCGCCGCAAATCTTATATTTCGTGGATGATGAGGGCGCGTTTCACCTTGTGCCTTTTGTATACGATCTCAAGCAAGAACTGGATATGAGTACGTTGCAGCGCAATTATACGGAGGATCGATCCAAGCGCTATCACTTGAGGTTCTTTGTAGAGGGCAAACCCTACAAATTGCTAGGCTTGGTCGAGACAAATATACACCTTGTAGGTGTGGATGAGCCGGGTGTGTATTTCCCGTTTGGCACGGACAATCTAGGGCGCGACCTGTATTCGCGCACGATGTTCGCCGCCAGGATCTCGCTGTCAATTGGCGTGCTGGGCGTTGTCATCAGTTTCGGTCTGGGCTGTTTCATCGGCGGTGTATCCGGATATTTTGGCGGAACCGTGGACCTTGTGATTCAGCGCGTGATCGAATTCATCATTTCGATCCCGCAGATTCCGCTTTGGATCGCGCTGGCGGCGGCCTTGCCCGCGGAATGGAGTTCGATACAGGTGTACTTCGGCATTACCATCGTGCTGGCGACGGTCGGCTGGACGACATTGGCGCGCGCCGTGCGTGGCAAGCTGCTGGAATTGCGCGAGGCCGATTTCGTCATGGCGGCGCGAATCTCGAATATGGGCGATTTCGACATCATCGTCAAGCACCTGCTGCCCTCTTTCGCCAGTTTTCTCATCGTCGTGCTAAGCTTGTCGGTGCCGGGCATGATATTGGCCGAGACCGCGCTGAGCTTCCTGGAGATCGGCATCCGTCCGCCGGCGGTCAGTTGGGGTGTGCTGCTGCAAGACGCCCAGAATATCCGCAGCCTCAGCCAAAGCCCCTGGCTGCTGATACCGGGTCTGTTCGTCATCGTCACGGTATTGGCTTTCAATTTCCTGGGCGATGGCCTGCGCGATGCCGCCGACCCCTACAAGCAATAGCTCAAGTCATACAAGCTTGCGGTGGACATAATTCGGCAGCAGCGCTTACACTGCGCCAGCGAAGTTGAGATGACTTAAACAGTTCCGAGACGATCCGATGCCAACATCCGAAATCTACCGTACGCTTCCCGAACAGATCGCCGCGCGCTTGCGGCAAGATGTGCTGTCCAGCAAGCTCAAACCGGGCGCCCCTTTGCGCGAGATTGATCTGTCGGAGCGCTTTGGCGTCAGCCGCGGACCGGTGCGCGAAGCCTTTCGCCAGCTCACGCAGCAGGGTCTGCTGGTGCTCGAACCGAATAAGGGCGTGCGGGTAGCCCAGAACCCCAGCGTTGAGGTGCGGCCCCTGGTGGTGGAATTGCGCCGTACCATCGAGCGCTTTGTGCTGGAGAGCATTTTTGAACGCATCACCGCGGCGGACATCGAACTTTGGGAAGATATCCTAGCGGATATCCGGCAAGCCTGCGAACGCAATGATGTTGACGCGCTGACGGAACACGATTTGCGCTTTCATCAAGCGATCATACAGAGCCACGATGACAAAGATTTATTCGCGCTTTGGCAGCCGATAGCCATGCGCATGATGATGCATTACAATCGCCTGGACGATATTATGGATAGCTATCGCGAGCACGAGCGGATTCTGGAAGCGATACGCGCCGGCGATCGCGCGGCCGCAGTCGCCGCCTTGACAGCCAACATCCAATAGATCGCAGCGGCTGACTTTACTATCCCTATTGACGAATGCCTCCCATCTGGGCAAAGGAACTCCGCTATGGCGCAAGCAGCCTATTACGAAGGCAATCGCACAATACGCCTGGGACCGGGCGAACTGGTCGAACCCGCCAGCGACGAGGTTCAGCTCAAGATTTCCCATTGCGGCATCTGCGGCACCGATTTGCATATTTACCATGGCGCCATGGACGCGCGTGTGCGCATGCCCTTGGTCATGGGGCACGAAATGTCCGCCACCGTGCATAAGACGGGCGACGAGGTCAGTGGCTTTACGACAGGCGATAAAGTCGTCGTCATGCCGCTGGCGCCTTGCGGGAGCTGCCCAGCCTGCGCGGCGGGGCATAGTCATATCTGCCACAACCTGGACTTTCTGGGCATCGACACGCCGGGCGCGTTCCAAAGTTATTGGACAGTGCCGGCCTACACCTTGCACCGGATGCCGGCTCATCTTTCACTGAAGCACGGCGCGCTGATAGAGCCGCTGGCGGTCGCCTGCCACGATGTTCGCCTGGCGGGTGTCAAAACCGGCGACCAGGTCGTTGTGCTCGGCGGCGGTCCGATTGGCATGCTGGTCGCTTTGGTAGCGCGGCAAGCCGGCGCTGAGGTGCTGGTATCAGAGATCAACCCCTATCGCGTCAACTTGGCGAGTCGCCTCGGATTGGACGCCGTCAATCCGCATGAGACCGACCTGACGAAGCTTGTTATGCAGCGTACCCGGGGCGCCGGGGCTGACATCGTATTTGAAGTATCGGGTTCGCAAGCCGGCGCGACCATCATGACCGAGTTGCTGCGCACTCGCGGTCTGGCTGTCATCGTTGCGATTTTCGCCCAAGCGCCCAAGATTGATCTGTTCCGCTTTTTCTGGCGCGAATTGCGCTTGCAGGGTGTCCGCGTCTACGAATCCGAAGACTTCAGCGCCGCCATCGAATTGGCCGCGCGGGGCACTTTGCCGCTCGACGACCTGGTTACCGACATCCGCCCGCTGTCAGCGTTGCAATCCGGTTTTGAGGACATGGACAAAGGCGGGCAAGTCATGAAGATTCTGCTGGAGTTATAGATGAACGTATTAAACAGTTTTCAGCTCGAGGGCAAAACGGCTCTGGTTACAGGCGCGCGCCGCGGCATCGGCCGGGCCATGGCGAATGCTCTGGCGGAAGCCGGCGCCGACATCATCGCCGTCAGCGCCAACCTGGAAGCAGCGGACAGCGACATCGAGAACGACATCAGCGCGCTGGGCCGAGCGTTCAGCGGCTATCGCTGCGACTTTTCCCGCCGCGACGACCTGTATCGATTCATCAAGCAGGTCTCCGCCGACCACCCCGTCATCGACATTCTGGTGAACAACGCCGGTACGGTACTGCGCGAACCGGCCGAGAGCCACCCTGACGACTACTGGGACACCATCATCGAGACGAATCTCAACTCCCAATTCATCCTCAGTCGCGAGCTGGGCAAAGGCATGCTGGAACGCGGCAGCGGCAAGATCATATTCACCGCCTCCCTGCTGACATTTCAGGGCGGCATCACCGTGCCTGGCTACGCGGCCAGCAAAGGCGGCATCGGCCAGTTGACCAAGGCGCTCGCCAATGAGTGGGCCGGGCGCGGCGTTCAAGTGAATGCCATCGCGCCGGGTTATATTCGCACGGACGTCACCGAGGCGCTGCAAAACGATCCAGAACGCTACCGCGCCATACTGGAAAGGATTCCCGCCGGCCGCTGGGGCAATACCGACGACTTCAAGGGACCGGTCGTATTCCTGGCTTCAGCCGCTTCGGATTTCGTCAACGGCGAGATCCTGGTCGTGGATGGCGGCTGGATGGGCCGCTAGGACGATCTCGCCCGCGCCGAGCTTAGGTCCCGGCAGTTGGCTTGTCGAAGTCTGCCTGTTCAGCCAGGATGCGCGCTTTCCAATCTACCGGCAATTCCATCATACGCTGGAACCAGGTGCCTTCGCCCCAATGCAGATTGCTGCGTTTGTATTCAGCGCGATAGCTATCCCGGCTTAAGTCGCAATCAAAGCGAATGAGCTGCAAGCCGACTTCGTTACCCACTCCGAGCGGATTCATGTGGCACAAGCCCCAGGTGATGCCGCGGCCGTCGCCGTTGTCAGCAAAGGCGTCCGGGCAGAAGGGTCCGGGCGCTATCGGCGACAGCTGAACGTGCGCCATGGGCACAAAGTTGAGCCCGTCCGTCGAATACTGAATGGTGTCCTTCTCGGGCCCATCGAGGATGAGCAGCGTCGCGATGCCGTCTTTGTAGGGCCAGTACATGGTCTCATGGCCCGAATTCGTCACCGGATTCAACGGAGATTTGACGAAGGGACCTTCAGGATGGTCGGCGATGGCCACACCCTGCGCGCGCAGCAAATTACCCGGCGACTTGTCAACCGGCGAACCCTTGTAGTAGAGCCAGACTTTGCCCTTATACACCAAGGGATAGGGATCGTGAATGGCGCAACTGTCCCACTCGCCGGGGGCGCCTTGCGGGACGACCGGGCGGTCAAGCCGGGTCCAGGGGCCATCGGGCGAATCTGCCCAGGCGACACTGACGTTGACACAGTCATTCTTGCGCCACATGGTGGTGAAGGTCTGGTAGTAGAGATAGTAGCGTCCATTAAACACCAGGATATCTGGCGTCGAAAGCGAGCGGTCGCCATAGGAGCCTTTGGGCGCGCGCGGCACCGCCACGCCTTGCTCTTCCCACTCGAATCCATCTATTGAAGTCGCGTAGCAGATATCGGCCAGGTCCCAATCGACGACCGGGATATCGTCCGCGCCCTGGTCTACATTTGGCATTCCCACTGGGTTGCGCATGGTCTGCCGCCGCGTATACCAGACGTAATAGGCGTCGCCGATCTTCAGTACTTTGGATGGGTCGCGGCGGGAAACTGACGGATGGCTGTCATGTCTATCGATGCCCGTGATACGCGAATATTTGAAGATGCTGTAGAAAGGATTGCCCGGATCTTGCTTGGGCGTCCACATATCGTAGACCCTCTGAGTCGCCGCGCTTAGTGGCCGGTCGGTCGGTTTTACCAGTGGCATCTTGCTGGGAAATGCGCCCATTGCTTCGCTCATTATGCCTCCCATGACATAGCGCATCTGACTCGACATTTGTTGCCGAAACAAACACGAAACAGTACAATATGTAAATTGTAGACAATAAACATAGGCGCGTCAAATTGTCAGGCTGATGGAAGTGTATCGAATTCGGTTGAAATTCAATTTCACCACAAAGACACAAAGGCACAAAGCACACAAAGAATATGGCATATCTCGATTAAGTTTCTCGGTTCTCTCGCAGGGCAATCGCATCTATATCCATAAATGACGATATTTTATCAAACTAACAAATTGTAGGGGCGAGCCTTGGCTCGCCCATGAAATCTGGCAGAAAATCACCTTTTCATTGAGTCCTTTATTGACATATTTTCGGATATATCTCGGAGTTCTTGGCACCTTAGTATTGAGATAAGTTGATGCGATTGCACTAGCATTTCTCGGTGTCCTCGATGGTATATATCTGTATCAACCGAAAAGGATACATTTCCAGGCTGATTACGCAGGGCAATCGCATAAAAAAATATTTCACCACAGAGGCACAGAGAACACAGAGATTAAGTTTTTTCGGGGCAGAACTCCTCTAGTATCGACATACATATGGGTAAAATGCTTATCATAGGGTGCATAATTGAAGTGCAATTTCACAATACTTATACGTGAAAGACTATTCTCTGTGCCCTCTGTGTCTCTGTGCTTAGATTTAAGTTTGTATAATGTTCATAGTTTTGCAGATTCATTTTGATGCGATTGCCCTGGCTGATTGAAGTCTTTGTACTAAATCATGAATTATGGACAAGAAATGATTGCTGCCGACTACATTGTCATCGGGGCGGGTTCCGCCGGCGCGGCTCTGGCTTGCCGGCTGAGTGAAGACCCAGGCACTTCGGTGCTCTTGCTGGAAGCGGGCGGCCCGGACAGCGACCCGAATATTCACATTCCGGCCCGCTTCGCGGATCTGTTTCACAGCGACATCGATTGGGACTACGAGACGGTACCCCAGCCGGGCCTCAACAATCGACGAGAATACGTCCCGCGCGGCAAAGTATACGGCGGGACCAGCTCGATGAATGCCATGGTCTACCAGCGCGGTCATCCTTCCGATTATGATGGCTGGGCGGCGCAGGGCAATTTGGGCTGGGGCTACGCAGACCTCCTGCCCTTCTTTCGCAAGATGCAGCACCAGGAACGCGGCGAATCGGCGCATCATGGCGTTGGCGGGCCGATCAACGTGGCCGACCCGCAAGATCCCAATCCCTTGAGCAAAGCCTTCGTCGACGCCGCTCTAGAAATCGGATACCGCCACAATGACGATTTTAATGACGGCGCGCAAGAAGGCTTCGGCTTGTATCAAGTCACGCAGAAGCGAGGCCAGCGGCACAGTACAGCGGTTGGCTACCTGCGCCCGGCGCTGGAACGCGACAATTTCACCGCCCTGCCCTTCGCCCATGCCACGCGTTTACTCATTGAGCGTGGCCGCTGCATCGGCGTGGCCTATCAGCATGAGGGGGCGAATAAAGTAGCGCGCGCTGCCCGTGAAGTCATCCTTTGCGGCGGCGCCATCAACTCGCCGCAATTACTGCTGCTTTCTGGCATTGGGCCAGCGGAGCAGCTGGCGGAGTTTGACATTCCATTGATCGCCGACTTGCCCGGCGTAGGCAAACACTTGATGGATCATATTCAAGTGCCCGTCGCCTATCACTGTCTGGAGCCGGTCAGCCTGGTTGGCAAAGAGACGCCTGGGCAGGCGCGGCGATATGAGCGCAGCAAGATGGGTTTGCTGACATCAAATCTGGGCGAGGCCGGCGGCTTCATTACGCTCAAGGCCAATTCGCCGGCGCCGGAATTGCAGTATCATTTCGGTCCCGATTGGTTCATCCGTCATGGCTTTGAGACGCCCGCCGGGCACGGCTTCACCATCCTCGCTGGCTTGGTCGGAACCAAGAGCTCGGGCGAGCTGCGTTTGCAATCCAAAGATCCGCTGATGCCGCCGCTGATCGACTTCGGCTGCTTATGCCACGATGATGATGTACAAGTACTTTTGGCCGGCGTCAAAATCGGTCGTGAGATCGCCTCCGCCAATGCCTTCGAACGCTATCGCGGCGATGAGTTCCTCCCGGGCGCTGGCGTCGCATCGGATGAAGACTTGATCCGCTATATCCGCGAATTCGCCACGACAATTTACCATCCGGCGGGCAGCTGCAAGATGGGGGATGACGCGCTGGCGGTGGTGGATCACAGACTGCGCGTGCATGGGATTAGCGGCCTGCGCGTCGCCGATGCTTCAATCATGCCGCGGATTATCAACGCCAACACCAACGCGCCTTGCATCATGATCGGCGAAAAAACCGCCGCGATGATTCTGGAAGAGGCCTGACCAATGAACCCAGCGAGCCTAGACAAGCCAAGCCTGCCGGGCGAGCCGACGCTGGACAAACCGCTGGATCGCCCGCTTAGCGCGGCGACGCATCGGCTCTACGACAAGTGGGGGCGCTATCAGGATTCGACCAGCGAATACTATACGACCTTCAAATACAGCCGAGTGTCTGGAATCGGCAAGGAAGCTGGCGTGACCAGGCGCGACCCAACAACTGTCCTGCGCATCGACGGCGCCTACTTCGTTTGGTACACCCGGCGCGAAACCGTCAATGATCGCGACCAGAGCAACAAACCTCCTCAGCGTCAGCAGACTTGGGATAGCCCGGTCTTCGACTGGGATCTGGCGGAGATCTGGTACGCCACCTCCCAAGATGGCTTCAACTGGGTTGAGCGTGGCCTCGCCGTGACTCGCGGACCAGCAGAGGCATACGACGGCCGCTCGGTTTTCACGCCAGATGTGCTGATGACAGAGGACAAGTTCTACCTCTACTATCAAGCGGTGGACTACCCCTATCAGACGCGAACGCGCAACTCCGTCGGCATGTCTTGGGCGACTTCGCCGCATGGTCCCTGGCAGCGCGCCGACGCCCCCGTCTTGCGGCCCGGCAGCCCGGGCGAGTGGCTGGGCGCCGATGATTCAGGCGAAGTTACACGCTATGGCGACTGGGACAGCCACAAGGTACACGATCCCTTTATCCTTGTACGCGGCGGCAAGTATTGGCTCTATTACAAAGGCCAGCCGATGGGCTGGACGACCAAGTACTCGCGCGGCATTGGCTGGGGCGTGGCGATTGCTGATCGTCCGGAGGGCCCCTTTGTTAAATCGCCGCTGAACCCCGTCACCAATAGCGGGCACGAGACCTGCCTGTTTCCCTACGGCGAAGGGGTACTCGCGATCTGCGGGCATGACGGACCCGAGAAAGATACGATTCAATACGCCGCCGATGGGCTGAACTTTGATGTGGTCGCGCATGTAACTCTGCCGCCGCTGGCCGCCGGGCCCTTCGCGCCCGACTCCTACAGCGATACGCAGCCGGGCAAGGGCATCACCTGGGGGCTGTCGCATATCGCCACTGAAGAAATGAAGAGCGGCAACTCCTACATTGTGCGTTTCGATTGCAACTTGCGGCGCGGCCTGGAGCGGCCGGGCTTCCGTGAGACTAATATGCGCTTTCCCGAAGAAGTGTATTTCTCGCCCGATGTCGCGCTGAATGAGCGTAATATGCAAGAACTGACATACGCCAATGAGCCGCAGCGGCCATCGGAAGCGCGACCAACCGCACCAATCAGCCGAGCCATGGAGCGGGTCTATGATAACTATGGCGTCTACAAGGATCAGGGCAGCGACTTCTTCTCGGCCTTCCGGTACTCGGCCATCGGCGGCATCGGCAAAGAACAGGGCGTGACACGGCGTGACCCCTCAAAGGTTATCAAGGTCGGCGACAGGTACTACGTGTGGTACACGCGCCGGCTAACCGAGCTCAACTGGCAGGGAATCGCGCGAGCCAGCGAATCCCGACCGGCTTGGGATTGGGATATGGCCGACATCTGGTACGCGACTTCGCGTGATGGCTTTTATTGGGTGGAACAGGGGCTTGCTGTCCGCCGCGGCGAGCCAGGCGCATTCGACGACCGCGCCGTTTTCACGCCTGATATTTTGGCGCTTGATGGCAAGTATTACTTGTACTATCAGGTGATTCAGGGCGTATGGCAACACAGGTCAATCCATCAAATCGGCATGGCTTGGGCGGATGCTCCCGATGGTCCCTGGACCAAGCTGGACGAACCGATCTTGCGGCCGGGCCGCCGTGGCGACTTTCTTGGCGAAGCCGACGACGCCAATGCCATCGCCAGCTTTGGCGACTGGGATTCGCATAAGCTGCATGACCCTTACGTCCTGGTGTATCGCGGGCAGATTTGGCTGTATTATAAAGGTGTGCAATTCGGCAGGACCTATCGTCACGATCTGGGCGTCGGTTGGGGCGTGGCGGTCGCGGATGACCCGCGCGGCCCCTTCATGAAATCGCCGCTGAACCCTTTGACCAATAGTGGTCATGAGACCTTCCTGTATCCCTATCGCGCAGGCATCGTCGCCATCACCAGCGTTGAAGGTCCGGAGAAAAACACCGTGCAGTTCGCGCGGGATGGCTTGAATTTCGAGGTAGTTGGAAAGGTCACCGTACCACCGGTGGCCGCGGGACCTTACGTGCCGGACGCATTCCTAGACAGCGGCGACGGGCGGGGCCTCACATGGGGATTGTCGCACATTCAGCATGGACATGACGGCCGACTGGCTAATGGCTACCTGGTGCGATTTGACTGCAATCTCAGCCGTGATAGTCGACGCGCGGATTTCTATCGCGCCTGGAATTACCGCTTTCCCGAGTCCGTCTATTTCAGTCAGGACTTTGTGCTAAGCGACAAGATGAAAGCCGATGCGCTGCAGTTGGCGGCTGAAATCGACGAAGAAACAAGAGCCCATGTGGCGGAACAATAGCTCGCCGGCTCACCAAGGTAACGTCAGCCGCACAGGGCGCTTATGTCGAATGAGCGTTCACAGGGGCTGCTCAGCGACCAAGCTAAACATCAGCGGGATATTGCCGGGCAGGTGCGGCGCAGGCCCGTAACGCCGGTTGCCGTAGTCCGTCATATCGGCAAAGGGCCGGAAGCCGTTACAATACGGGTATTCTTGCAAGCTCCTCAGTTGTAGGCCTGCATCTACCAGCGCCATAACCACGTCGGCGATGCCCCACTGGTATTCAACGCCGGGATAAGGATTCCGAAAGTCGCTAATGCCGGGCTCCAATTGGTCGATTTCGGCTGCCGCGCCGGTCAGCGCCACATAATCGCCTATGCCCGACTCGAACTCGTGGAAACAACCGCCCATATAATCGAATCGCAGCCGCCAGTCTTCATCCACCATCGAAAAAGCCGGGTGAAAATCCACCAACACAAAGCGCCCGCCCCGCTGCAAGCAGCCGGCGATGCCACGCCCCCACGCTTTCAGATCGGACAGCCAGCAGATTACCCCGTAAGTCGAATAAACGACATCGAAGCGGCGCTGATTGCTGAGGAAGAAATCATAGATATCCTCACGCACAAAAGTCGCCGGAATAGCGCATTGATCGGCAAGCTCGCGGGCGAAACTAATCGCCTCATCGCTGATGTCAACGCCGGTCGCATCCGCGCCCAGATGCCGGGCGATGCTGAGCGTGTCCTGCCCGCAGTTGCACTGTAAATGAAGCAGGGTCTTGCCCGCGATATCGCCCAGCAGCACCCGTTCTTCCTGGAACAGCGTATTGCCACCCGCGCGGAAGAATGAGGCCTGATCGCCTTTGTGGCTGTTGTGCGCCTTCGTGCCTTCATTCCATGACAGGCGATTGGTTTCGTGGTGAATCCTATTCGGCATAGTACTCTTTCTCATTTTGAGTCGAAGACGTTTATTCTAGCGTTGCCATGCGACTGTCGCAATGCGGGACGAACCACTCGAAACACAGGACAGGGCAATCGCATCAAATTATTTTTCACCACAGTCGTTCGCAAATCACACTCGGCTCATACAAATTATGAAATCCAATGCTGCGTGCGTAAGGGCGAGCCAAGGCTCGCCCCTACATATTTCGACAGGCTTCGGCAGGTTTCATAAAAATGGGTTCAAAATTGAAGTGCAATTTTACAATACCTATAAATGATAGACTTTTCTCTGTGCTCTCTGTGCCTCTGTGGTGAAAAATATATTGATGCAATTTCCTTGGCAGCACACGCTAGACGCGGCGATATTACTTGAAATTCAATCGCATATTATGATAGGCTGGGCGGGTTGTCACAGCGAACTGCCCACGAGGGAACCCGAATGGTTCTGCGCAGCTACATTGATCCGGACGAGAAACGCGAGGCGTCGCGCAAGCTGCCCAAGTTAATGGTCGAGGGCTTGCTGCTAGGCGGCACGGGCCTGGGTGTATTCGCGCTTATCTTCGAGATCGCGGCCGATGCCTTCAGCGTGGCCGCCTATCAAACTTTGCTCGCCATTCACGGCGCCAGCGGTCACCATGACATTGCCATCCTGGCATTTATCTTGCTTTCGGCCATGCTATTCCTGGGCATCGTCCCGGCCTACAAAGCGGGCGCCTACATTCGACCTACCGCCGGCGGCAGCGGTCCCCTGGTAGAGGCGATCGGCCCGCCGAAGCTGCGCTGGCTCTCCTGGGTCGGCACCAGTCTGTTTTTCCTCGACGCAGTCCTAACGATCATAATTAGCTCGATATCGGCCGCCGATGTACTGATGCTGCTATTTCCGGAGTTTGCGCCATATCGTATCTTGCTCGCCGAGTGCTTCGCGTTCTTTATCATGGCGGTTCTCGTGGCCGTGGGTCCTCGGCGCGCCGTGCCCTTATTCTTGCTGGGCGGCGGCGCCTTCACGATATTTACGCTATTTGCGCTTTCGCTGGTCGGCTACAGCGCGCTCGCCAATCCGGAATGGGGATTTTTGACCAGCGGCATCGTTCACCGCCTGGAAGAAGCGCAAGTTGTGGAGCATGTGGTGCGCGCGGCTGGCGACGCGCCCGCCATCGGATCGGTGCTGTTTTTCCAATTCTTCTTCCGCTCCATGAGTAGCGCCATGCTTGGCTTCTCAGGTTACGAAGTGATCCCCGCCAGTGGCAAGCATGCGGCGCGCCCAAAATGGAAAGTGGTTAACACGGCACTGACGTTAGCCGCCGTATTTCTGATCGGAACCGGCGTATTGCAGCTGGCGGCGGCCAAGTTGTGGAACATACCGTCTACCGAAGGCTACAGCACCTTGCTGATCGAATACGAAATCGTGGCGGCGCAGACATTTGGACGCGGCGTCGAGCAGGCCGACATTATTGTCGCCGAGCAGGACACCGCCGAAGCGCAAAGGATCTACGAGCAGCGGCAACATGCAGCGCCGGAACACAACACAGCCGAATCCGGCGCGGCGCCTTTGGAACACGATCGCGAAGCCGATATTGGCGCGATCGCCAATGACATCGCCATCGCCCGCGCCATTAATAGCGCCCTGCGCGGCACCGATGGTCAGAGCATACTGTCGATCGCCGCGCTGCTCTTGGCCATCATTCTGCTCTTGGCGCAAGGCGGCGGCTATGTCGGTGGCGCTGCGGTCGCCGCGAATGCCGCCAAGCTGGGTCGACTGCCGGGCTTCTTCACCAATGACCGTATCGGCATCGCCGTCATCTGGGGATTTGCCGCCGCCTTTATCCCCCTTATACGCGAAGTTGTTATCGTCGAAGCCTATTACGCCTTTGGTTTTGTCAGCGCATTCATCATTACCAGCACGACGGTCTGTTTCGCGCGCGATGACGTGCTGCGCGACCGCGGCATTACCCCCGGCTCGGGCGAAGCGCGTTCGCTGCGGTTCGCCGGCTTCCGCGGCATGCTCGCCAGCTACGCGATGGGCATCGTCCTGATCACCCAGAAGACCGATGCGCTCGGCGCTATCGTGGTTTTGACGGTGCTTATCACGCTGTTTCAGCTATATTACGCCTTCGGCGGCGCTCGGCGAGACCCGCAAAAGCTGACCGCATACACACCTGCGCCGGATGGCAAACCCAACTACGAAAGCGGCATCCAGCGTGCGCATGACAAAGCGCGGGCGCGCGGTATCATCGACCGCGTCAACCTGCTGCTGGAAGAAGGCGCATTGGTGAAATTCAACGTGGACTCGGCTCGCATCAGGCATCTCGTCACCCACGTATACAGCCTGGAAAAAGACGCGTTTGAGCTGCAACGAATGGAAGCCGAATACGATGATGACATTGCCCACGAACCGAGCAAAGATCTTGATGACACCTACTTCAAGTACTTCAACGCGCGCGCTGAGATCATTGCCAAAATCGAGAGTTATTCGCACTACGGAATCTTCACTTTCATCGACAAGTATTACGCCAATTGGGTCAATGAAGAACACGGTCGCAATGGCGCCGATGTGCAGCGGTCGATGATCAGCTTGCTCTTCCCATTAACTGACGACGATCTGATATTCGAGCAATTTCAGCAATTCAAATGGGAGCAGCAGCCGGAAGCAATCTGGCAATTTTGCCGCGAGCGTTATTCCTGGGCCAAAGACCAATGGCCCAATCTCAGCGGGCGGCTGACCACCGTCTGGACGCTGCAGGAGTTGGGCCTGATACCGGATGAAGTAGACATCAAAACCATCATTTCAGTCAACGCGCGCAACGACCTGCGCGAGATCAAGATTCATACACACGGTCCCTTCGAGCCGCCTCCTGCAGACGGCTCGCCAGCGCAGGCGGGGGACGATTGACCAGCGGCGCATCCAGAGAATGCTGCCAAGCGTCTATCACGTTCCGCACCCGGGATATGTATCCTTTTCGGTTGAAACAATTACTATGCCATCGAGGACACCGAGAAATGCGAGAGCACCGAGAAACTTAATCGAGTTTAGCCATATTCTTTGTGTGCTTTGTGCCTTTGTGTCTTTGTGGTGAAATTTAATTTCAACCGAATTCGATACACTACCCGCGCCCGTCTCGCTTGCCCGAAAATTGGCGAAAGCCTATAATCTGTGCCACACAAGTATGAGACCTTTGATGGATTATGTTGACCTGACGCAATCGGCGCTTGAGGCGCTGCAATCCTCGCCCTCATCCGCAACAGCGACACAGAATCAAGCTGAAGCGCATGATCTGCGCGGCCGGATTATTGGCGTATTGATTCGGCGCGGCAGGCTCTCGGCCGAGCGCTCGGTCGCCGACTGCGCCTCGTTTCTGCAGGTTGACACTCAGCTGATTGAAGCTTGGGAACTTGGCGAGTCCGCGCCTAGCTTGCCGCAGCTTGAAGGCTTGACGAGATTTCTGCAGGCGACCGCAGCCGGCGAAGACGCTGAATCCGCGGAAGTCAACTTCGCCCGCGACGCTGAATACACCTTGCTGCGTCAACGCATCATCGGCGTCAAGCTGAAATTAGCCAGACAAAAGCAGGCTTTCGCGGTAGCGGAACTAGGCGCCAGAACGGGCCTGGATATCGATCTGATCGAGCGCTATGAATGTGGCGAAGTCAAGATTCCGATTCATCACCTCTGCGTGCTGGCTCAGGCAATCCGTCTGGACCTGCGGTATTTTCTGAGTTCGGACGATTTACAGCGCAGTCAAGACTTACCCCCTGGCGAAGGCGCGCCGCAAGCTCCCGCCGAATCGGACTTGGTTCGCTTCGCCGCGGACGACAAGAACCAAGCCTTTATCCGCCTGGCCATGGCCTTCCGCCAAATCAACCGCGCAGATCTGCATCTCATCGCCGAAGCGCTGTACAACATCATCAACGACAAGCGCGACGCCAACGGCCGCTCGCCCGCCACAGCGTGAACTGACCGCGATGCCGCCGTCAACTCCAAAGGCGTATCGATTCAGCGTATTTCTCTTGCTGGTTTGCCTGATGACCTGCGTTTATATGCTGACTTATCGCGCGGTCATACAGTCCGGCGACACGCTGCGCGCGCTGGATGCGGTAACCAGCCTCTCGCGCCATGGCGACTGGTTTATGGACGAATCGAATTGGTTCAAGCCAAGTCTGCGCATACGGCAGAAGCACAGCCTTCCGCTGAGCGCATACGAAGTCGAAGAGCGGCTCAACATCCAACTCGCCCTGCCCTTGTCACAGATTGCCGAGACGCTGCCGAGGCTTGGCGTCATTCATACAGTTTGGCTCTTTAATGTTTTTGTAAGCGCGCTGATCGCCGGGCTGCTCTATTTGCTGGTCATTGCCCTGGATTACTCGCAAGCCGTCGCAGTATTGGTCGCGGTCTCGGCCGGCATCGGGACGAATCTTTGGGCCTACAGCCAGACGTTCTTCCGCGAACCGCTGTCTGCCCTGTTCATATTGCTCGCTCTACTGGCGGCCCAACTGGGGCGTGATCGACCGCTGGCGCAGCGCCTGTTCAGCCTGATTGTCGCTGGCGCAAGTCTCTATCTAGCCTATTTGACCAAGTACTCGGCTGCGCTGGCGATTCCAGCTGCTATTGCCTTTGCGCTGCCTGAGCTTCGGATTCTTCAAGGGGGTAAGGGACGGCGTATCGCGCTGATTATTCTGGCGCTGTCGCTGGCGCTCTTAGCAGTGCCCATGCTGATCGATCCCTTGCCTGCCGCTTTGCAGCAGCTGACAGCGTCGCTTCAAGTCGATACGCCCTACCTCGGCGCCGCGCTGCGCAGCTACCTCCTGAGCCCGGGCGCCAGTATTTGGGGGACGTCTCCCATCGTTCTGTTATCGCTGGCCGGCGCTGTGCTGCTGTGGCGTCAAGAGCAATTCCGCCTGCTGCTTATGATCTGTCTGATGTCAGTCAGCTATGTACTGGGGCACGCGCTGACAACAGGCTCGCACTGGTTTGGCGGTCTCAGTTGGCCGCCGCGTTTTCTGCTGCCCGCCATTCCGGTCTTGATCTTGGCGGCCGCGCCCGTGGCACAGCGACTCTTTAGCTCGGTAAACAAAGGCTTGCGACTCTTGTGGGGCGCGCTGCTGCTATACGGCGTATGGATCCAATTTAACAGCGTCGCGCTAAGCTGGGTACATTTTGGCGAGACGCTGCCGGCGGAGTCACAAGGGTTATCCGAATGGTTGCCGGCCATGTGGCAGCCAGCTTATTTTCGCTGGTTCGTGCTGCCGCAAAGATGGCAGGACTTGGGCTTTGACTTCTTGTGGGCGCGAGCGAACCTTCCCTTGTGGGGTATCAGCTTTGCTCTGCTTATCCTCGTGATAACCGCGACGCTGATTCTGCTGCTTCAGAGGCGCCTAAACAAGCTGCGCTTTGCTTCATTATTCCTGACGCCGCTCTGCCTGGCCGCCGTTTACCTGAACCTCAGTTCAGCCTATTTCAAGGACCCGCGAAGCAACTCGCAGCAGAAGGCGCTGCACGAGGCGCTGGACAATCTCGAGCGGTCATCCTCGCCGGACGATATATTGCTGCTGCCGGGCAATGACTATGGCAACTTCATTCTGAATCATCATACTGGGGCCAATCCCCGCGTTATTGTATTGCCGCGCCCGCTGGCGCAGGCCGCAAGCGACAGTCAAGCGGCGCAGGTTGTCTCAAATAACGCCAATAGCTGGTTTGATGTGCATTCGCTGCGCGCGGTTCAGCATGTGGCTGGGCGTCACGATCGCATCTGGCTGCTGGCCAATACCAGCCCGTTTATGTCCTGGAGCTTCCGACCGCTGGAGCGCTATCTGGCGATGCATGCCTATCCCGTTCAAGAGGTTCGCCTTTCCCAACCTTACGATACCGTGCGGTTACTCGAATACAGCGCAAAGTCGCCCGTATCTAACCCGATGTCATTGTACGCCGGCGACTTCGCCACCGATCTGCGCTTTGGCGACGACATTGAGTTGCTTAGCTACGTCGCGCGGAATGACAGCCCTTACCAAGCCGGAGAGACAGTCGAGTTTTCGCTGCTCTGGCAAACGGATGCAAAGCTCACAATCAGTTACACAGTGGCGACATTCATTGCGTCCGCCGATAGCGGCGGGCCGATCGCGCAAGGCTGGGACACCGCGCCGCAAGCCGGCTTCACACCGACAAGCAATTGGACGCCGAACGCGCCACTATGGGACAACCGCGCCATTCGCCTGCCGCAGGACGCGCCACCGGGCGATTATCGCCTGTGGGTGCTGCTCTACTATCGCGATGGCGACAGCGGCGAGATCAAGCGACTCCCGGTCAGCGGCGCCGATGTCGCGGGCGACGATGACATCGGCGTACTGCCCTTCACATTCAGCGTGGGGTAATCGCCGAAACAGGCCAGTCAGGCGCATCCTGGACTAAATCGTCCATTCTGGTATTTCCCAGTTTCGGCTACACTCCCGTATTGCGCTTCCGCCAATTGCAGGAACATTGATGGCTGCCGAATTCAGCGTCGCGTCTCCCATACGGACTAACCACAGCAGCCCGATTCGCTTCATCATTTCACATGTCGCGCGCCACCCGATCGCCGCCCTGTTGCTGATGGTCGGCGCCTTTTGTAATGCCTTTCTCGCGGGGGTTGTTCCCGGCGCGGTGGGCAGCGCCTTTGACGCCATTCTGCTGCAAAACGACGAGACGCTTGGACTGGTGCTGAACAGCGTCTTGCTGGTTATCGCCTCGCAGTCGCTGCGTTCGCTGCTGCAATTCTTGCGCAATTTTTCGGCCGAAGTCTTCGCCCAGCGCTTTGAGCGCGACGTCCGCGATGAGCTCTATTCCAGCCTGTTGGCCAAGAGCATGAGTTATCACGATCGGCAGCCGGTGGGCGAGACCATGGCGCGCGTAACCAACGACGTGCGCGAAATGAACCTGATGATGAACCCGGGCGTCAATTTGATCGCCGGCGCCAATATGTTCCTCATCATGCCGGCCCTGTATGCGCCGGGCATTCATCCCGACTTGATCGTGATGCCGATGTTTTTCATCCTCGCGCATATCATCGTCCAGGTCTATTTCATCAGGCGGCTGCATCCGATCGCGCAAGACGTGCGCCGCCACTTTGGAGATATGAACGCCCGGCTGGCGGAGTCGCTTGATGGCTTGGAGGTGGTCAAAGGCGCGGCGCAAGAAAGCAGTGAAGTCCGCACTTTTAATGGCTTGGCCGATCTCGTCCGCGACCGCTTCATCGATCAAGGCGAGTTTGAGGCGCGCTATCTGTCGATCTTTTTGCTGGGAATCACTTATACCGGCGCGCTATGGCACGCGGCGGCGCTCTTCCAAGCCGGCGCTATCGCCGAGGGGCAGGTAGTGGCATACCTTGGCCTCATCAGCCTCTTTCAGTTTCCTGTATTCATCTCGCTCTTTTCGACAGCGCGCATCGCTTCCGGTTACGCCAGCGCCGCGCGCATTCTTGAAGTCATGACCACCACCACTACGCTTGATCAAAACGCGCTTGGTTACAGCGGAACCATTCGCGGGGAGATCGCCTTCGAAGATGTCTCATTCGGCTACAACCCAGATGAGCCGGTGCTGGAGGGCATCTCCTTCCGCGTCGAGCCCGGGCAAACCGTGGCCATCGTGGGCCAGACTGGTTGCGGCAAGAGTACGCTCAGCAAATTGGTCAATCGCATCTATGACGTCGACCACGGTCGCGTACTTGTCGACGGGGTTGATGTACGTGACTGGAATTTGCAGGCTTTGCGCTCGCAGATCAGTATTATCGAACAGGACATATTTCTCTTCAGCCGCAGTGTGGCGGAGAATATCGCCTTTGGACGCGACGAGGTCGATCGCGCTGGCATCGTCGAATCCGCCAAGGCGGCGCAAGCGCACGAGTTTATTTCGGCCTTTCCCGCCGGCTATGATACGGTGATCGGCCAACGCGGCATGACCCTCAGCGGCGGGCAAAGGCAGCGGCTGGCGCTGGCCCGCGCCTTCCAGACGGATCCCCCGATTCTGATCCTGGACGATAGCACCAGCGCGATCGACAGCGCGACGGAAGACAAGATTCAGCGGGCGATTTGGTCCGCGGCGCGCGGGCGAACGACGCTGCTGATCACTCACCGGCTTTCGCAGATCCGCTGGGCTGATCATATTGTTGTGCTGCGGCGGGGGCGCATAGTGGCGCAGGGATCGCATGAGGAGCTGCTGCGCAGGTCCGAGTCCTACCGTCACATATTCGACCGCTACGCGCCTGCGGAATCGTAAGAAAGGGGGAAGCTGTGGCGGCGGTTTTCGGCGGCCTGCAAAGCGACAAATACGATCGACAGTATTCAGACCTGCAGCTGCTGAAGCGTATCAGCGGCTATGTCCTCCGCTACCGGCTGCCGGTAAGCTTGACACTGGCGGGATTTCTGGTCGTTGGGGCGGTGCGGGCGCTGCGCCCGGTGTTCATCAGCGCTGGCGTGGATGAGCTGGTCGTTTCCGGCGACCGGCTAGAACTCTTTCTGCTGCTTTTGGCATGCGTCGCCATTTCGGAGTATCTCAGCAATTACATCCGCCGGCGCTTTGCCGTGGTCGTTATCGGACGCATCGTAGCGCAAATGCGCAAGCACGCCTTCCAAGCAGCCATTGAGCGCGACCTGGCTTTCTACGACCGGCACAAATCCGGCGCCGTGATGAGCCGGGTCACCAGCGATACGCAAGAATTCGGCGATGTCATGCTGCTGGGCAGCGAAGTGGTATCGCAATTTCTCACGGTAATCGTCTTGTTCATCGCGCTATTGAGCTACTCGCTGGAGCTTTCGTTTATCCTGCTGTTGACTATGCCGCTCGTCGTCTGCGCCTCGCTGATATTTCGCTATCTGGCGCGCATCGTAACCCGGCAGGGCGCGCGCGCTATGGCAGTGGTCAACGACAATATTCAGGAGAGCGTCACCGGCATTAGCATCGCCAAGAACTTCCGCCAGGAAGCGATGATCTATAACGAGTTTTCCACGGTCAACGTACTTAGTTACGTCATCAATTTGCGCCGCGGGTTTGTCATGTCATTGGTCTTCCCTACCCTGGGCGTCCTTTCCGCCATTGCCCTGTCCATCGTAATCTGGTCCGGGGCGCATTCAGTTTTGAGCGGCGCCATTAGCGCGGGCGCCTGGTTCCTGTTTATCCAGGGCGTGGACCGCTTCTGGTTCCCTTTCATGAATCTGGCCTCGTTCTGGAGCCAGTTCCAGCAAGGCCTAAGCGCGGCGGAACGCATATTCGCCTTGATCGACGCGGAAAACGATGTCGTCCAAAGCGACAATGCGACCCTGAACCCGCTGCTGGGCAGAGTCCAATTCGAAAATGTCGATTTCCGTTATGACAGCGGCGACGCCGTGCTGCGCGATTTCAGCCTAGAGATTCAGCCCGGCGAGAATGTGGCTTTTGTGGGCCATACCGGCGCCGGCAAGAGCACCATCGCCAAATTGATCACCCGATATTACGAATTTCAGCGCGGACGAATTTTGATAGACGGCCGCGATATCCGCACGCTCGACCTGAACAGTTACCGCTCAAGCCTAGGCGTCGTGCCGCAGCAGCCCTTTCTGTTTAGCGGCACGGTGTTAGACAACATCCGCTATGGCAACCAAGCGGCGACGCTGGAAGAAATCGACGAGATCGCGCAGAGTATCGGGCATGGCGAATGGTTGGAAAGTTTGCCTGAAGGCTTGAACACGGACGTGGGCGAACGCGGCGGCCGGCTCAGCCTGGGCCAGCGCCAGTTGGTCAGCCTGTTGCGCGTCCTGGTGCAGAAGCCGTCTATCTTCATCCTAGACGAAGCCACAGCCAGCATTGATCCCTTCACGGAAGCGCAAATTCAGGATGCCATTGAGTTGATCCTGGCGCGCTCCACCTCCATTCTCATCGCCCATCGGCTGAGCACAGTTCGCAGCGCCGATCGCATTATTGTGCTGAGCGAAGGCCAGATACTCGAAGCGGGCGATCATGAGCAGCTCTTGCGCAACGGCGGCCACTATGCCGAGCTGTACAACACCTACTTCCGGCATCAATCTTTAGATTACGTCGAAGGGTCTAAAGACATGTTCGCGGTCACTGGCGCCTAAACCGGTCCCGGGCTTTTCTAACAGCGCGTTGGTGACGCTGCCAAGACAGCCAAGATTCGCGGAAATGTATCCTTTTCGGATGATACAGATATATACCATCGAGGACACCGAGAAATGCTAGGGCAATCGCATCAACTTATCTCAACACTAAGGCGCCAAGAACTCCGAGATATATCCGAAAATATGTCAATAAAGGACTCAATGAAAAGGTGATTTTCTGCCAGATTTCATGGGCGAGCCAAGGCTCGCCCCTACAAATTGTTAGTTTAATAATAAATTCGTCATTTATGGATATTGATGCGATTGCACTGCGAGAGCACCGAGAAACTTAATCGAGATATGCCATATTCTTTGTGTGCTTTGTGCCTTTGTGTCTTTGTGGTGAAATTGAATTTCAACCGAATTCGATACACTACCAGATTCGCGTGTACGTGTCGCTTTGAATGAATCGGGATTATACTCGCAGTAGACATCGAATCCTCAGCACAGCAATCGGCTACGGGACTGTTTCGGAATCATGCAAGCAAGAATCGCTCGGCTGACCCAATCGTTTCGAAACTTGAGATTCCACGCGCATCGCCGTCTGGCGCGCTTGATCGCGTTGGTGCAAACACTGTGGACTTGGGTCGATTCCATAGACATCCCTTTGAGCCCGCTGCAATGGATCTTGCTGTTGTATCTTGTATTTGGCGCACTCTACCTTGGCGCAACGCCCGTATTTGAAGCGAATGATGAAATCTGGCATTTTGGATTTGTGCAACATGTACGCGAATATGGGAGCCTGCCGGTCCAGCAATTTGATGGTGTGGACACGCTCTATCAGCAGCATGGCAGCCAACCACCGCTCTATTACGCCTTGATGGCGCTTGTTACCTCGCCCGTAGATTTCGCCGACGCCGACCAATATCGCTTGCTGAATCCGCATGTCAACAAGCTTATGCCTGAGTCCTTTGGCAACAAGAACCTGGTTGTTCACGACGCAACGCTTTCAATGTGGCGCGGCGCCGGGCTGGCTGTTCTGATCATACGCGCGCTGGGCCTGGCCATGGGGGCGGGGACTATCGTACTCGTCTTCAAAGTCGGCGAGTTGATCGCGCCGCAGCGCCCGACCGTAGCCTTCGTTGCCGCGGCGCTAACTGGCTTGAACCCGATGTTTATCTTTGTGAGCGCGTCCGTCAGCAATGACAGTTTGGCGATGCTGCTCAACGGCGCCTTGGTCTTGCTTTTGCTTCGCACCTTGCGCGATGGCTTTCGGCTGCGACAGTCCCTTGCACTAGCGCTGCTCTTCGCCATATCCTGTCTGACCAAGCTGACAGCCTTCGCTGTGCTGCCAATGTTTGTTGGCGCGGCGTTTTTCGCACAGCGCAAGACGAACGACCGACGCGGCGCGCTGATCTTCTTCAGCCTAGTTGTGATTCTCTTGATGCTTATCGCCGGCTGGTGGTTCGCCCGCAGCGTTCAGATTTATGACGAGCCTTTTGGCATTATCACCATGGCCAACATCGCGGGGCCCCGCGGAATGACCTTTAATCTGGCGGAAGTTTTTGCCGACTTTCAGCACTTCCGCATGTCGTTTTGGGGCTTGTTTGGCGCGCTCAATATCCAGGTCACCAGCATCTTCTATATTTTGCTTGACGTAATGACTATTTTGAGCGTCTTCGGTTTCATTTTCCTGATTCTTCAACTGCTGGCCATCAGCGATTTCGCTTATGCGCGCTATGAATTGGCGCACTTGCTGACGCTAGCAAGCGCCCTGGTATTCGCGATATTGGGGATACTCTATTGGAGTACGCTCACACGAGCGCTGGAAGGCCGCATGCTGTTTCCGCTGATTGCTGTGGCGATGCCATTGCTGGCTGTTGGCTTGGTAGAAGTCGTCTGGTGGATCGTATTTTCATTGCGCCCGCCGAACCTGGAATTTGTGCGCGCCGGCGACGCCGTGCCCAAAGAATTGCTGCATGACACTATGGTCTGGCAGCTGCGAGTGCTGGGCGCGGTTGCGCTTTTCGCGCCGCTAACCGTCATCGCCGGGCAGTACGCCGCGCCGCAGCCGGCGCCAGATATACCGGCGAACGCGCTGCCGATTTACGCGGAGTTCGGCGATGTCGCGCTGGTGGCTTATGAGCGCGTCGACAGACGCTACAGCACCGGGGACCGCGTCCGCTTCAAATTGTACTGGCAGGTGTCCCAGCCATCGCCGACGGACAACAGCATCCTTCTAAAGCTGGTCGATGACAATCAGCAGGAAATAGGCCGCTACACCACCTATCCCGGCGCCGGTTCATTAAGAACATCGCGTTGGCAGGCTGGCGCCATTTATCCCGATGAGTACGTCATCAGCATCAACAATGCGGCGTATGGCCGCTATCCCTTTGACCTGAAAGTTCAGTGGGAAGATATCGCGAGCGCAGCCGGCATACCCGCCACCGACTCCGCAGGCAATCTGATCGAGCCGGTGCTGCTTGACATCGGCGCGGTGGTGGCCGCCCGCTCTCAAGCGGTTTCAAGCGCGGCCAACGAGATTCCCGTCGATGAGCAGCCGAAGTTCGACGAATCAATCATATTGGAGTCGTTCCAGCTTGATCTGGAATTGAATGAAATCAGCTTGAATTGGAAAGCGGAATCAGCGCCCAACGAGAATTACACTGTTTTCGCTCACATGCTTGACGACGACGAGAACATCATCGCGCAAGCGGATGCCTCGCCGCGGCTGCCCACCGCATACTGGCGTTGGGGCGAAGCCTATAAGACCTACCACCGCTTCCCCAGCGAATTCAATTTGATCGATTATCGCGTCGATGTCGGCCTGTATGTTAACGATGGTTTATCCTACCCGAAGGCAGAGTACCCTGTGCTGCTGAGCCAGAGCGTGGACGATATTGATGAGGCCTATGAGGCGAATGAAGCGGTTGCCAGCGCCGTGCCCGAAGCTGAAACCGACGCGCTTTTGCAGCCGGACCCAGAACTTGAAGACGAAGAGGTGGAAGTGATTCGGGATTCCTTCACCATTCCCTGGGATATGGCTAGCGAAGTACTGGCTTTGACGCCGACGCCGGAGCCCACCGCCGAGGGCGACGAAGCGCAGGACGGCGATGCGCAACCCGAAGCGACGCCGGCGGCATCGGCTGACGCGGAATAATGACGCCCGGGTCGGCGCGCCCGCTGGCAACTTCATGTCTGCCGCTGACAATATTCGCGCAGCGTCCGCGCAGTGTTCGCTAGCGTATCAGCGACCGTTTGCGTACCGCCGACTGTCAGCATGAAATTGGCGTCACCATGCCAGCGCGGGACCACGTGCAAGTGAAAATGCGAGGCGATGCCGGCGCCGGCCGCCGCGCCGATATTGGCCCCGATATTGAAGCCCTGCGGATCGGCAATGACCCTAAGCGCGCGCATGACGCCCTTGGTCATTGTCATAAGATCTGCGAGCGCTTCTGAAGGCATATCTTCCATTGAGGCGACATGCGCATAGGGGCTGATCATCGTGTGACCATAAGTGTAGGGATAGCGGTTGAGCATGGCAAAAGTATAATCGGAGCGAGCAATCACGTTGGTCGTCTGGTCGCTGCCGGGCTGCGCCGCGGCCTGGCAGAAAATACACGACGTCTGGTTTTCGCCTTTCTTCTTGTCGCCGATATATTCCATGCGCCAGGGCGTCCATAAATGCTTCATAGGCAAATTTGCAGCCGCAAGGCAATGTATCCTTTCCGGTTGATACAGATACTATACCATCGAGGACACCGAGAATTGCTTGGGCAATCGCATCAAATTATTTCAACACTAAGGCGCCAAGAACTCCGACAAGAACTCCGATATATATCGAAAAAAATGCCAATAAAGGACGCAATGAAAAGGTGATTTTCTGCCAGATTTCATGGACGAGCCAAGGCTCGCCCCTTCAATATTTTAGTTTGAAAATGAATTCGTCATTTATGGATATTGATGCGATTGCCCTGCGAGATATGCGAGAGCGCCGAGAAACTTAATCGAGATATGCCATAATCTTTGTGTGCTTTGTGCCTTTGTGTCTTTGTGGTGAAATATAATTTCAACCGAATTCGATACACTACCCAGCCGCAATTCGCTATTCTCGAGTTTCCATTCTAGCCGCGACAGCGAGTCTGATACAATGTACAGAATCTAGCGAAGGGGCGCGGCATTATGACGCTTTCGGAAGGCATCCTACAGCAGAAACTGGCGCAGCCATTCCGCTACTACCCGCGCGTAACGAGCACCAACGATCTCGCCAAAACGTGGCTTATGCAAGGCGCGTCCGCTGGCGCCGTCGTCATCGCGGACGAACAAGTCAGCGGACGCGGCAGAAAAGGAGGGCGAGCTTGGCGCACGCCGCCCAATTCGGCGCTGGCGCTCTCTGTCATTCTGCGGCCGCCGGCAGCGCTGCTGGCGCGCGTAAACATGATCGGCGCATTATGCGTTTATGAGCTGGCGGCGCAGGTCGGCTGCGACAACGTTGGCATAAAGTGGCCCAACGACATTCAGGTACAAGACAGGAAGATCAGCGGAGTTTTGGTTGAGGCCGTCTGGATGCAGGACAATTTAGACGGAGTTGTGCTAGGTATCGGCGTCAACGTTCGCGTAGATTTCAGGCAGACAGTCCTGCGCGAATCGGCGGCAAGCCTGGAAGACCTCGCCGGTCATCCGCTGGACCGCGCTGAATTGATTCGCATACTACTGGAGCGGGTCGAGTACTGGTATCAGCGAATCGACAACGACGAAGTCTACGACGCTTGGCGGGGCCGGCTTAACATGCTGGGCCATGCCGTTGTTGCAGAAGGCATCAGCGGCCGCGCGCTTGATGTAACGGCGGAGGGCGCCTTGCTGATCGAAGACGGTCATGGCGGCGTACACAAGATTTCCGCCGGCGATGTCACCGTTTTCACGGGGCAGCGGAGCCTGGTATGAGCAAGATCCGCTTCGAGTGGGACATAGAATCGCAACAAATCGAACGGTCAGATGGCGAAGATCCGCTGGCCAAGCGCCGGCGCAGGCGGAACATTTTGCGCTTGCTGCTGTTGCTGGCTTTACTGCTGGCCATGATCGCGCTCGGCGTATTAGTCCTCAGGCAAAGGCTTATCGATGTTGAGAACCAATTCGCGCAGCGATTGCAGGACACCGTCAAAGCGGAAGTCGCCGCGCTCCGGATTGGCGATATCAACAGTTGGCTGGCGTCGCAGTCAACTGAAGACGAAAGCTGGATAGCTCAACAGCGCGCTATGTTCCAGCAGTACAGCGACTTAAAAGCCACAGGCGCTATCGAACTCACCGGCGACATTCTTGCCGTGCGCATTGAAGGCGAACGCGCGCGCGTTATGGTGCAAGAGAACATCAATGGACTGCCCTACAGTCGATTATGGTTCTATCGCCGGACGGCTTCCGGCTGGCTGCACCGAGCCCCCGACCCTGCTTTCTGGGGCGAAAATCTGCAATACCAGGGCGCTGGCGTCCAAGTCAACTATCGCGCTGTAGATCAGCAATTTGCGACCGACCTGGGAAGCGCGCTGGAAGACTGGATGCGCCGCGCTTGCGTCGTCTTTGATTGCGGCGACCTGCCGGCTGTCGGCGTGGACGTGACGCTTGATACCGATAAGGCGGTCGCTTGGCGCGATGAACGTAATCCACGCCTGGAAATCCTGTCGCCGTACCTTGATATTGCGCGCGCCGACAGTCCCTTCGACAGCGGCTATCAACTGCGCACCAGCCAACTCCTTGCCGAGCGGATCGTCAACGCCCACAGCAATTTCCAGGCAGCAGCCTACCCTCACGATGCCTTCTACCTGCGTCAGGCGGCTATTGACTGGCTGGCTGCCTGGCTGCTTCGACTAGACCAAAGTGAGACATTGCTGGGTTCGCTGGCTCAGAATTACGGCGCCGAAGCGGTCGCGCGGCTCCTGGCCAACCTGAGCGCAACCGACAGCATGTCCGTCTTGCAGGGCGTGATCGCGGGCCCCCTCGCGCAGGCTGACCTGGATTGGCGCGACTTCATCGAATGGCGCCTCGAGCTTGAATCCGAGCTAATCGCCGCGCGCGCCGAGGAAGCCTGGCTGCGACTCTACGACACTTCTGACGAAAGCGCCCGCCGCGCCGCATACGCGCGCTTTAATCAGAATGCCCCGCCCCAAGCCTACAAGGTGATTGATCAGCGCATTTCGAGTAGTGATGCCGGCATCCCACAATTGCGAGTCATCACGGAAGCAGGCGCGGCAAGCCAAGCGCAAGAGGAACTGCTGCTTTTCAATATGGTGAACGGCGTCTGGAAGCGGGCGAATTGAGAAGACGAAATAATTTTCAGGCGAAGTTTAGGCAAGTCAGGGGCGGGTACTCGGTCATCTCAGAAAAATAATGAGCCAGCAGACAGGATCTGCTGGCTCAAAGAAATTTGCATACATTGACAAGTGCGGGGGATTACTTTTCACCCATGCCCATCGCGCGGTCACGCAAGACGACCAGGAAAGCCAGCACGTGGCCAAAGATGATGTGACCATAGAAACTCGGCCCGAAAGACAGTTGCAACATGTCGCCGCCAGCTATCAATGGCATGACGATATTGCCGCCGATGATCCACCAGATCAGCCCATAAATCAGGCCGCCGACGACGATGTTCATCAAGGGGTTGCCCAAGTCTACATACTGCAAAAAGACGCCAGTGTAAAGCGCGCCAATTACGATGCTGATGATGAGATGCAAGACGAAGCCGATAAGCGCATCAGCGCCAATCATGCCTCCGACCATGTCTTGCATTCCTGGGCCCGCATAAGCAAGGAAGATATAACCCGCGATTACACCCGGAATTATACCCCGCCTCATATCGTCGCTATTCATAAGATTTCCTCCTAAAAACTTAGTGATTTGGAAAGCGACTCCGCAATGTAATGGTAAAGGCTTTTAGACAAAATTTATAATTGTCTGCCTTCATCATTTGGTTACATTATATACGAATCAGTTTACAAGGCAAGCAAATTACAACAATTCGTTCTCTTTAGCCGAGGATTCGACTTGCCCATGCACAAAGAATCCTGGCTATTGTGCGAATGCGCCAGATTGAAACGGGAGCCGACGCAAGCCGCAACTCTGTGCCTCTGTGTTCTCTGTGGTGAATATATTTTGATGCGATTGCCCTGCATACCAGCCCTATCCACGTAGCTAATCAGTCTCATCTATGCTAAAATCAGTATAAATAATGGCGAGGGCGCAACAATGTACAGGGTGCGAAATGGATAAGCGAATCCGACCGGATTCAAAGGTGTACGGAACGCCGGAACATCCCGCCAGATCGCGACAAAATCCTGGCTATTTTGGGAGACGCGGCGCCAAACGAGGCGCTGACGAAAGGAGAAGTTTGCCAGTCTAGTTAGTGATTGGCAGCCTGCGATGGATAGACTCGACCCGCAATCAGCTGAAGAAAACGCTGGCGAAATCCGCACCATTACCATCAATGAGGAGATGCGCGGCAGTTATTTGAATTACGCCATGAGCGTAATCGTGGCCCGCGCGCTGCCGGACGCCCGCGACGGCTTGAAACCTGTTCATCGGCGCATCCTCTTTGCCATGCACGACATGGGTTTGCGCCCCGGCACTGGCTATAAAAAGAGCGCTCGCTTGGTCGGCGAGGTGTTAGGCAAGTACCATCCCCACGGCGATCAAGCGGTGTATGACGCCATGGCGCGTATGGCGCAGAACTTCTCGCTGCGTTACCCGCTGGTGGACGGCCAGGGCAACTTTGGCAGCCAGGACGGCGATAAACCGGCCGCCATGCGTTATACCGAAGCGCGCATGGCCAATATCGCCAGCGAACTCTTGACCGATATCAACATGGAGACGGTGGATTTCGCCGAGAATTACGACGGCACTCAGGAAGAGCCGACTGTTTTGCCCGCGCGGCTGCCGAATTTGCTGCTGAACGGCGCCAGCGGAATCGCGGTGGGAATGGCGACCAATATCCCGCCGCACAATCTGCGCGAGCTGGCCGGCGCGATAACGCATTTGATCGACAACTACGAGAACAGCGACAGCGTGTCGGTCGAAGATTTAATGCAGTTTGTGAAGGGTCCAGACTTCCCTACCGGCGCGGAAATCGTCGTTGGCGATGACCTGACAGAAGCCTACGCCAAGGGCAAAGGGCGCGTGGTCGTCCGTTCTTCAGCCGACTTTGAAGAGGGCCGCGGCGATTCCACAAACATCGTATTCACATCGATTCCTTACCAGGTCAACAAATCCGCCACCATTGAACGTATCGTGGCTTTGGTCCGCGAGGGCCGGATCGAAACAATCCGCGACTTGCGCGACGAATCGGACCGGCAGGGGATGCGGCTGGTCGTGGAACTCAAGCAACATGCTCAGCCTCAACGGGTACTCAATCAACTGTACAAGTACACGCAGCTGCAGAGTGTCTACAGCATTCAGATGCTGGCGCTGGTGAACGGAGAGCCGCGCTTGCTCAGCCTCAAGCGCTGCCTGCTGATCTATATCGAGCATCGCTACGATGTTATCGTACGGCGCTCGCAATACGATCTCCGCCGGCAACGAGCCCGCGCGCATGTGCTGAGCGGCTTGCTAAAAGCGGTGGCCAATATCGACGCTGTCATTCGGCTCATCCGCAACGCCACCGATGTGGACAGCGCGCGCGCGCAATTGATCACGACCTTCGAACTTGATGTGATACAGGCAAACGCCATCCTTGATATGCAGTTGCGCCGGCTGGCCGCGCTGGAGAGGCAGAAACTGCAGGATGAATTCGACGCCGTTCAGGCACGCATTGAGTATCTGGAGGACCTGCTGAACTCGCCGCAGAAGATTCTGGAGCTCATCCGGAATGATGTAGCGGAGATCGCCGCTGAATATGGCGATGAGCGCAAATCGATTGTCATACACGGCAATGTGGATCTCGAAGAAGGCGACCTGTATCGCAAGGAAAATGTCGTCATCTCCTTGACCGAGAACGGCTACATCAAGCGTGTAGGAACGCGCCATTATCGCTCGCAGCATCGCGGCGGAAAAGGGTCGCGCGGCATGTCGATTAAAGCTGACGACGCGCTGCTGGACGTCTTCTTCGCCTATAGCCACGACACGATACTATTCTTCAGCGACCGCGGCCGCGTCTATTCCTGCACTGCATACGACATCCCGGAAAAGACACGAGAACGGCGTGGAGTGTTGATTCGGTCCATTCTGGAGCAGCTTGAAGGCGACGAAAAGGTTACGGCTGTGCTGGCGCAATCGGAAGAGCAGAAAGCGCAAGAACATGGCTTCTTTGTATTGGCGACGCGGCGGGGGAAGATTAAGCGTGTCGAGCAAAGCGAATTCAGTAGAGTTCGCGAAAGCGGCTTGATCGCCATGAATGTGCTGGACGGCGATTCGCTGCGCTGGGTTAAGTGGACAAGTGGCGACCAGCAAATCGTAATGGCATCCGCCAATGGGCAAAGCATTCTTTTCCATGAAGATAAAGTCCGCGCTATGGGGCGGCAAGCAGCGGGCGTCATGGGTATGGCTCTACGCGGCGACGATGAGATTGTCGGCATGGATGTCGTTACTGACGATGACTCACAGGTGCTGGTCGTGACGCAGAACGGTTACGGCAAGCGCACGCCCGTATCAAAATATCGAGAGCAACGCAGATACGGCCTCGGCAATCGTACGTTAAAGCGCAACCAGCGCACCGGCCCCGTCATTGCCGTGCGCTGCATTAGAAGCGACGATGAAATCATGGTGATTACCAAGTCCGGCATCGTGCTGCGTACGCAACTGGCGGAAATACGCGAAACCGGGCGGGATACGCAAGGCGTCAAACTCATAGATATTCATGAAGACGATGAGGTCGCCGGCATCGCCATCATGATTGCTGAAGACGACGGCGACGATACGGACAGCGGCGCTTTCAGCAGCAACGGGGCGACCGGCTAACGCGAAGCCAGATACAGCGGTCGTTTCAGTCTGGAAGTACCGGACTTTCTAGCGGGCTCCGAAAGATCGCGAAGAACCAAAATCCTACTCAGTCTCAGCTTCCGCTTCTTCGCCCTCTTCCCCTTCTTCAAGCTCGCCTTCTTCCTCATCCAGCTCTTCTTCTGCGCGTGCCGCCGCAGGCTGAACGATTTTGGCAAGCATCTCGTTGGGATCGTTATGCACCGTCACACTTTCGCCGAAGCTAAGATCGCGCACCAATACTTCCGAGCCCAGCTCGGTCAGCTCTGACAGATCAATCACAATACGATCGCGGATATCGCTGGGGAATACCTCAAGCGTAAGCGAGCTCCTGCCGGTAATCAGGATGCCTTCGCGCGCTACCACGACCGGGCTGCGCCCCGCCATTTCGATGGGTACTTCGACGCTGATGCGCTGCGTTTCATCCACAGCCAGGAAATCCACGTGCATTATGTCGCCGCGCACCACATCACGCTGCACTTCACGCGCTAACGAGGGATAAGTTTCCCCGTTTACTTCAATATCAATCAAGTTTGTCCCGCCGGCGTTCATCAAGGTGACTTCAATCGCCCGATAGGGAAACTTCACGCCGATGGGGTCAATTGAGGGACCATACACAATGCCGGGTACAAAGCCGCCGCGCCGCACTTGACGGTTTTTCTTGCCCCGTTGCTGACGCACCTCGGCAGCCAGTTGAAACTCTGCCATAAATCAGATCTCCTTGGCTATCACTTGCCCCGGCTCATGTTATCCGCGCGAGACAAGCTGCCTATTGAAACGCAATTCGCCCATTCTATATTGCAATAGGCGCAACAGTCAATGCCGCGCGCAAGCAAAATGCACGCTTAGAGGCGGACTTCGCTGGGCTTGCTTGAATTAAGCGGGTAACGGGACTCGAACCCGTGACCTTCTGCTTGGGAAGCAGGCGCTCTACCAACTGAGCTATACCCGCCGACTGCAAGAGATTGTAGATGTTTGGGACAGCGATGTCAAGTTCCCTTGGCGCTCAGACAGGGAAATCGCTTCAAAATGAATCTGCTAAACTATGAACATTTTACAAACTTAAATCTAACCACAGAGACACAGAGGGCACAGAGAATAGTCTTTCACGTATAAGTATTGTGAAATTGCACTTCAATTTTGAACCATGTGATAAGCATTTTACCCATATATATGTCGATACTAGAGGAGTTATGCCCCGAAAAAACTTAATCTCTGTGTTCTCTGTGTCTCTGTGGTTAAATAATTTTTTGATGCGATTGCCCTAGCGCTTAGACGCCATGGAAAGGAATGCTTTGACTAAACGCGCCCATAGCCTTGCCTCGCCGCGCGCGTGAAATGTTATGCTGCCGGCTCTGCACGTATGGAAATCGCCATCGACAGTGAGACCTCATCGCGCCATAGGTGTATACTACCAGTTGAGCCAGCGCCGACTGGTTTGATTCGCGGACTCACTGTTGCGAGCGCCGCTTGCACAACTGCCTATACGATCGATTCACAGCCTCAAATGGATTCATACGCCATGCCGACGACAATCGCTGACGAAGGGGCCGGAAGCAAGCTCAAGATCTTAATGCTTCTGCTCTATTACCATCCGCATCCTACCGGTCTTACCTATTATGCCCAGTTGGTCGCCGAGGGGCTTGCCCGGCGGGGTCACGATGTTACGGTTGTAGTTGCCCGTCATACCAAGGAGACGCCGCTAGGCGAGTCCAGGCTAAACGGAGTGCGCATTGTCCGACTGTGGGCGCCCATACGTATCAGCCGGGGATTCATCATGCCATTCTATCCGTGGCGGCTGTATCGCCTGATGCGAGAGCACGATCTAGTCAATATCCATACGCCGATGTTCGAGTCGGCATTGGCGGCTTTTGTCGCGCGCATCACCAGGCTCAAGGTCATAGCCACCCATCACAGCGACCTGATATTGCCAGAAGGCGCAATGAATAGCTTAATTTCCGCAGTGATGTTCGCTATCTTCAAGGTCATGGCTCGCCACTCATCAGGCATCATAAACGCCAGCGATGATTATGCCGATAATTCTGCCTGGCTGGCGCCCTTCCGCTCCAATGTCACAACGATCTACCCGCCCATAGCCATTCCCGAGCCTGATATGGCAAGCGCGAAGCGGCTGCGCGCCGAGCTGCGGCAAAGCGGTGGCCCATTGATTGGATTCTCAGGAAGGTTCGTCGAGGAAAAGCGACCGGAGCTGCTTATACAATCATTGGAAGTCATTAACACAAAATATCCCAATGCGCGGATACTCTTCACCGGGCAGCATGAGATTCCCTATGAAGACACGTGGGAGCGGCATCGACCGGTTATGGAGAAATACAAATCCCAACTTTCGTTCTTAGGTTTGCTGGAAACAAAGCAAGAGCTGGCCAATTTCTACGCCGCCTGTGATGTCTTTGTTTTGCCCAGCGACAGCGAAGGCTTCGCCATGGCGCAGGTCGAGGCCATGCTATGCGGCACGCCCGTTGTCATGACCGATATACCCGGCGGGCGCGTACCGGTACAAGAGACCGGCATGGGCAAACTGGCGATTCCAGGCGACTGGAGATCAATTGGAGAGACTATACTCGAGGTGCTTGAGGATCCGGAAACGTATATCAAGCCGCGGGAGGAAATCGCCGAGACCTTCTGCCTGGAAGACACCTTGGATCAGTATGAGGCGACATTTCGTGAATTCGCAAGACGCTAGCGAGAAGGAGCGGGATAAGAGCATGATCCGAAACTGCTGGTTTTCTGCTGCCAGCCCGCGGAACGGTCGCTAGCCCGATGTCAGACGATCGCGCTGAGATGCCCGCGGCGCCAGGCGAGCCAAGCGCAGGCGGCGAAGCTGGTATGCCGCAAGCAGACGCTGCTTTTGCCGCCAGGTCGCCGGACGCAGATGGTGGCGATGTGGCGACGCCAGCCCGCTCATTGGAGGATCTGACCATCAGCGAGCTTTTGGCGCTGCTGTGGCGCTCGCCAGCGTCGACAATGCGCCGCCTTCGGCTAGCCAGCAGATCGACTCAAGCGCGCGGGCAACTTGTCGCGGCGCATCAGCCGGATGGCATTGCCAGGTTGGCCGATTCGAGCAGCGGCCTTTCAGCAAGGGCAGCCTGGCAAGCGGGAACGCGAGGACTTCTGCAAAGGGAAAATCGGAAACTCGCAATCTATATGCTTGCCTTTGTTTGCGCGCTGGCCGGCAGCAGCATCGCGCGTGGAAACGCAGACATCACCAGGGCCGGCGGCTATTCGCTTCAGGTTGCCGCGCCCTATCTGTGGCTGGGATTTCTGCTCTGGCTGATGGGCGATATCAGCGGATATTGGTCACAGATTACAGCCTACTGGAAGCGTTGCGGCTTAGAGAGGCGCTTGCTGTGGGGCGCCAGGCTGGTACCGGCATTCATTGTGGCCAGCGCCCTGTTTCGCTTCGCGCAGTCCCTGTCGGCGCCAGTAGAATCAGCCGTTGACAGCGCGCTTTCCGCGCTTGTGCTTCTGATAGCCGGCCTTGTTTTATTGCTGGCCATCAACGTCATTTTCCGACGACTGCAATCGCGACAAGTTCCGTATGCCAACAAGCAGTCGCTGGCAAGCGAGCAGATTTGGATTGTAGACCGCAAGCCTCTGCGCGCTTATGCCTGGCGAGAAATAAGCCGGCGTCGAAAGCTCTTGGTATTGCTTGCATCTGGTCTCAGTCTCGTGGTATGGGCCAACACCAGCGGCAACCGCATCGAGCCGCCAACCATGTTGGTTTGGCTGGCTAGCATCGTAGCCTGGGCCTTCGTATTCGCCCCACAGCGCTGGGACCTTTTTGATTGGGGCGCGTCCGCAATTGACCGGGCCCGTCGCTTCAGCCTCCGCGGCGACTTGCTGACGCTTATGACATTAGTCTTGATTCTTATCGTGGGCGCCAGCTTCCGATTTGACCAGATCGACTCCGCCCCGCCTGAAATGATAAGCGACATGGTTGTAAATATCGTCGACGCTTATCGCATCCACCTGGGAGAACATTACCCGATTTTTCTGAGCAACAATGGCGGTCGTGAGCCGATTCAACTCTTTCTCCTGGCCTTTGTATCGGGCTTGCAAGGATTCCACTTCGATAGAACCACGCTTGTGCTGGTCACTGCGATGGAGAGCTTCTTGACGCTGCCCGTCATGTTTTGCTTCGCTGTCGAAGTCTTCGGGAAGCATCGCCGGCGACAGGCTTTGCTAGTCGGCCTACTGGCGACGGCTTTGCTCGCGGTCAGCTATTGGCACGTCGTTTTGGCGCGGCAAGGCTTGCGGATTCCACTTTCGCCGCTGTTCACTGCGCTGTCCGCCGTTTTTTTCGCGCGCGCCCTGCGCCATAATCGCCGCTCGGACTTCATCCTGGCTGGCATTACCCTCAGTCTCGGCCTGTATAGCTATAAGTCCCTGCGCATGTTGCCGCTTGTGTATGTAATCTGCGTTGCGATTTCACTGCTGCTTCGGCGTTATTCCTGGCGAATGCGGGCGAGCTACTTGGTCAACCTGGCGGTGTTGTCATTTGTCGCCGGAATTGTCTTCTTGCCCATGCTGCATTTCTGGATTGAAGAACCCTACGAGTTCACACAGCGCGCGACAACCCGCATGTTCGGCGACCAGCCCACGACGGACGCTGAGCGGCTGGACCTGCTGCGCGAGAGTGGCGCGACATTTCTCAGTAATATTCGCAGCGCCCTGCTGATGTTCCATCATACTCACGACAATACCTGGGTCTCGGCGATACCGGGCCGGCCGGCGCTGGACCCGGTCAGCGGGGCATTCTTGATATTAGGCGCGGCCGCCTGGCTGGGCCTGCTGGCTAGAGAGCGGGATCCGGTGTATTGGTTCGTTCCGGTGCTGTTCTTCGTCATGCTGCTGTTAACTGCGCTGGCTATCGCCTTTCCAATCGAGGTGCCTAGCCTGCAGCGCGCCAGCGGGGCTATCCCACCGGCCTACGTGATCGCCGCGTTGCCGTTGGCTATCTTGTGCCGGCAATTCTATCAGGCTCTGCCACGTACGCTGGGCTTTGCCGTCGCAGTCGGATTCGCGCTTGCGGTGATTGCCTCCTCGTATCATTACAACCGCGATTTGTACTTTGGCGACTTTATGGAAAACTATCATAACTCCGCGCAGAATCATTCCGAGGCCGGGCAGATTCTGCGCGGTTTCGCTGAAAGCGACGGCGCCTACGGCAATGCCTTTATCATCAGCTCGCCGCATTGGTGGGATCATCGCGCTGTCGGCGTCGAAGCCGGCGCCATCCGTTGGGACAATTCCATCGTTGAGCTAGAGCGCCTGCCCCAATACATCCGACATGGATCGCAACGCGCTGATGCATATCAGCTGCAACCTGAGCTTGACCTGCTCTTCTTCTTCGCCCCGCGGAATGAAGCAGCGCCGCCGCTATTACGCCAGTGGTTCCCCGCTGGCAGGCAATTAGAAATCAGGCAGGAACCGGCCCAGAAAACCTTCTTCATTTATCGTGTTCCCGCCTTGGGCGAGGCCGGTCTGCAACAATTTCTGTCCGCCAACAGCTAGCTAAATTGTGGAGCAAACGAGAGCTATCCGAATGATGAGCGACACGGGCAACAAAATTATGCGAAGAGCGTCAATGCGCCGGCTGCTTCCCACCATGCTCTTCGTAGCCATCTTGCTCTATGGCGGCGCTTTGCGGTTGGCGGGGCACAATTGGGACGACTTCGCGCACACTCATCCCGACGAACGCTTTCTGACAGCGCTTCTGCTGCCCCAAATCGGCGGCGGCAACTCATTCACTGACGACCGGATAAACTTCCCCGACCAGCAAATCCTTGCCCTAAGCAGCAGCGATAGCATACGCAGTCGGGAAGACCTATTGGGTTCGCGCGCGCACCTGGTCGGAACCATTCAGGATTCCTTTGCCAGCGAAGCCGCCGGTTGGCTGGTTTATCCCGATCGCATTCGCAGCTTCGCAGACATGACACAAGCAGAGCGCGCGCTGCTGTCGTATGAAATTGACGCGCTGCTGGTCAGCGGATCGGAAACTGCCTACGATACCGCCCAGATCTTGAGCGTCGAGCAGTTGACATCCACCGATTTGCAGTCTTTGCGCTGCAGCCACTTTTATCCGGGGTCGAATGGCGTCGGCGGATATTTTGACACGCTCTGTTCCCCGTTCAACCCTCACAACGCGGGTCACGGCTTTTTTGTCTATGGAACGCTGCCACTATTTCTTGCGCATTTTGGCAGTGAAATTGTGAAAGGCGCTACTGAGGCAGGCATCGCGCTAATTGATTATCAGGGCGGTCACCTGGTATGGCGCGGCATATCGATGATTTTCGATGTGCTTGCGATAGTGGCGGTCTACGCGCTCGGGCGCAGGCTACGCGGCGAATGGGTCGGCTTGCTCGCCGCGCTATTTTACGCAGCGGCGCCTTTGGCGATTCAAAAAGCGCACTTCGGCACCGTCAATGCGGCCACGTCATTCATGGTCACGATGGCGCTATACCATGCCGTCGCCGCGCAACAGCGTGGACGATGGCGCGCCTATCTCCTGTTTGGCGTTTTCACAGGGGCCGCCGTCGCCTGTCGCATCAACGTGGCGCCCTTGGCTTCAATTATTGTCTTCGCCGCGTTCATCCAGGCTGCGCCAGTTTTCGCGCGAAATACCTACCCAAAGGAACGCTCAAGGTTATTGGTTTATCACATTTTTGGGCTAGTCATAGCCGGCCTGGGCGCGTTTCTGGCATTTCGGCTGCTGAACCCTTACGCATTTTCGGGTCCTGGTTTCTTTGGCTTGCTGCCGAATGGTCGCTGGCTGGAGAACTTGGAGCGCGTGAACGCTGGGGTGTCCGGCTTGCAGGACTTCCCGCCGAATTGGCAATGGCTGGCGCGCCCGGCCTTTGTATACCCGCTGAAAGATATGCTCTTCTGGGGCATGGGCTTGGCTTTTGGCGTTTTGGCCTGGTTTGGCTGGTGCTTGTCCACCTATCGGCTGCTGCGCAATCGCCGCGGCTCGACCGACCTGCTGCTGCTGTTGCTTTGGGTCGGCGGCTATTTTCTATTTATGAGCCGTTTAACCGCCATGAACATGCGTTATTTCCTGCCGATCTATGGCGCGCTGGCTGTGTTGGCAAGCTGCTGCTTATCGGATTGGCGCGCTCAAGCAAAGGCGAGTGGCCGCAGTCCAGCAAGCGTCGCCATCCCGATGGTCATCATCGGCGCGTTGCTGCTTTTGGTAGGCGGCTATCAGTTATCAAACGGAATCGTGGACGCGACGTCGATAACCGCCATGCTGATGGGCATACTCCTAGGCGGCGCAGCCATAATCCCAGGCTTCAGCCGCTGGCGTCCGCTGCTCTTGACAGGCTTCGCTGTCGTTTTCTCCCTGATATGGGGCTTGATGTTCGCGAATGTCTATCGGCATCAAAACACCTTGGTTCAGTCCGGGCATTATATTTTTGAACGTATTCCCGGCGACTTCTCCATGCGCGTTGTCGGCGCCGACGAAACCGTCCCTCTAATCAATATCGCCGTTCACAACACAGGTTACGCTTGGGGCGACATGCAGGGACCGCCTTATGACCGCGCCAATCTGTACCGCGAGAATCAGCCGATAGAGATTGAGTTTATAGCGCCGGCGACTGGAAGCATCGAGACTATCTTTGCCCCGCACCTCGGCGATCCTTTTGACGACCAGAATGAAGAAGAACTTCTATTCCGAATTTATGCCGAGGACAACCCATTTCCGGTGGCCACAGCCGTCTTGCGTATGGACCTTGTCCGCGACAGCCACCCCTTGGGCAGGTCTTACAGCATTCCTTTTGAAGAGCCGCTGGAAGTCGTGGCAGGCGGACGTTATGCCTTTGTGATGGAAGTGGCCGCCGGCAGCGACGATGTCATCGGATCGGGATCTGTCGTGCTCACAGAAGGCAGCTGGGACAACCGCGTCCCCGGCACGATTATCTGCTCGCTGCCTGAAGGGGTCACGCTGGCGAAGGACCCGCCGCCTGGGCTGGTCAGTTCGCGCGACTGCCGCCGAACCCAGCCAAATCACGCGCTTGTCAATCTTCAAGATCAGATCATGTCCCATCCGCTGGACGATCAAGTGAAATACGACCATATCATTCGTACGCTGGACATCGGCGATTATCTGACGATTGCCAGCAATCGCTTCTATGACAGCGAGCCTCGCAATCTGCTGCGCTGGCCCATGACCACGCTCTATTACGAGAAGCTCTTCGCCGGCGAATTGGGTTACGAGCTTGAAGACGTATTCGAAGAAACATTCGAGTTCGGCCCCTGGCGCGTCGCCGATCAACACCTTCCGATACACAATTCGCCAGCCTGGTTAAACGAACTCGAAGCCGACGAATCTTTCCATGTCTATGATCATCCCAGCGCATTTATCTTCAGAAAAACCAAAGATTACTCGCGGGCTGCGGTGGAAGCGGCGCTGTCGCAGGTATCCTTGAAGCAATGGCAAGAGTTACGAAATCCAAGCGACGAGGCGCAGCTCTTGGGCGTCTTAAACTGGCCCCTGGTTGAAGCCCAACCGGTTCCAACCGCCCTCACCTTCCCGCCGGGAGAACGAACTGCGCAAAGCCAAGGCGGGACTTGGTCGCAGCGATTTTTCAGCGACAGTCTCGTCAATTCCAATCAGGCGGCGGGCGTCGTCATTTGGTATGCAGCGCTCTTTGTATTTGGCGCCAGCGCCTTTCCCCTGGTCTTCGCGATATTCCCCAAAATGGCCGATGGCGGTTACGGCCTCAGCAAACTCGCGGGCTTGCTTATAGTCGCCTGGTTCGCCTGGGCTGTTTCCAGTTTGAAGATCCCGCTTTGGTCGCAGGGAGGCATACTGCTGTCGCTCTTTGTTTTGGCTGCCCTTAGCGCCGCTCTAGCCCGCATTCAATTGCTCGAGTTTCTGCGCGATCATTGGAAGCGGCTGGCCTGGATCGAACTGATTTCCATTGCGGCTTTCCTGGTGATGATCGCCGTCCGCTTGACCAACCCCGACCTCTGGCATCCTTATAAGGGCGGCGAAAAACCGATGGACTTCGCCTACCTGAACGGTGTCTTGCGCAGCAGCACATTCCCGCCGATTGACCCCTGGTTCTCCGGCGGATTCATCAACTACTACTATTTTGGCTATGTTCTTCTGGGCGCTCCGGCGCTGCTGCTGGGTGTCGTTCCCTCTTTCGCTTACAACCTGATGATACCCACCGTTTTTTGCTTGACGGGGCTCGGCGCCTTCTCGACCGCATTCAACATCCTGTCGCGTTGGCGTCAGTCTCGTAGCGGTTCAAGCCGGTCGAAGCGCTCCCGAAGGCCACTCGGCAATCCCTGGGTCGCCGGCATCGCGGCGCTGTGCCTTTGCGTCGGTTTGGGCAACCTCGACACCGCGCGCGTCTTTGGCAACGGCCTGGCAGCGCTGGGCGGTTACCATACGCCACAGGGGCTGCATCAGTTTCTGATTGACGAATATGAGTCCGACTTCGATGCGCCTGCTTCAGCTGAAACCCGTGCTGAATTGTCGCGGCGCGCGTCCGAACTGCATCCATGGGACAGCTTGCGCTACGAAATCCACAACTCGACCTCGCTGATAAGCGGATTGCTGCGCGGCGCCGGGCGCGCCCTGCAAGGCGATAATCTGCCCATCGGCAGCGACCGCTGGTATTGGGGTCCCTCGCGTGTCTTGGCGGAGACCCCCGGCGTTCGTGGCGGCGCCATCACCGAAATGCCCTATTTCACATTTGTCTACGGCGACTTGCACGCGCACATGATTAGCATGCCCCTGATTTTGCTGACGGTGCTGCTGCTGTTCAACGAAGTGGCGCAGGCCGGGCGCGATCATCGCCGAAGCATTGACCGCTTTGCCGCCATAGCGCTTATCGCCTTGACCGTTGGCGCGATTCGGGCGACCAATACTTGGGATTGGCCCTCGATGACGCTGTTCTCGATCGTGGCGCTGTCCTACGCCTGGTGGATTCGCTGGCAAGCGACTTTCCGCCCCCTGTCTGATTTGAGATTCTACCTGGTCCTGATTGGCGCGCTTCTGGCGGGATTGGGCCTGACCGCTGTTTTGGCAAACGGACCAGCAGTGACGCTCGCGCAAGACCCTGCGATCACAGCGAGCATTTTCGGCGCGCTCCAAATCGCGATGGCGGCGGCAGCGGGAGCGGTCAGCTTGTGGCTCATCGTTCGTTATCTCCTGGTTCGCGATTCAGCGCTGGAGTTGGCCGCGTCGGTCGGCGGCTTCATCTGCCTGAACCTGGCTTTCGCCCTACCCTACACTTCCTGGTATGCGGCCACTTACAACAGCATTCAACTGTGGCAAGGCGGCAAGACACCCCTTTGGGCCTACTTCGATATTCATGGCTTATTTCTGTTTCTTATCGTATCTCTGTTGCTTTGGGAAACATTCTACTGGCTGCGCAACACACGAGTTCAAGCGCTGCTTGAGCATCGGCAACTGGCGAGCCGAGCGCTAGCTCTCGTAGCCGCGATCACGCTGTTCGCCATTGTTCTCACGATCGTCGGCTATCAAGTCGCTTTGATCGTTCTGCCGCTGGTTTGCTGGATCGCCTTGCTATTCTTCCGGCCTGGGCAGTCTCGGTTCATGCGTTTCATACTGGTCCTAATCGGTTTGGCGCTATCCATGACGCTCGGCGTCGAGGTCATCGTCATCGGCGGCGACATCGGCCGGCAGAATACCGTCTTCAAGTTTTACATCCAGGTCTGGCTGTTGCTGAGCGTGGCGGGCGGAGTGGCATTCGCTTGTTTAGGGCGGGCATCGCAAGATTTCAGCCGGACGCTGCAAGTCCTGTGGTACACGCCTTGCGTGGTATTGTTTACGATAGCTGGCCTGTTTCCCTTCATGGCCACGCGCGCGCGCTCCTTCGATCGCATGGCGCCGGACCTGCCGCTCACGCTGGACGGCATGGCTTATATGACGCGGTCGACCCATTACGAGACATCACCCGAGCAGGGCGCAGGGGTCCTACTAGATCTCAATGTCGACTACCAGCTCATTCGCTGGATGCAAGAAAATGTCAAGGGATCTCCCGTAATCCTGGAAGGGCGGCGGCCCGGCAGCGAGTACCAGTGGAACGGGCGCTTCTCAATAATGACCGGCTTGCCCTCGGTGCTGGGCTGGAATTTCCATCAGCGGCAGCAGCGCACATTTTTCCCGATGAACGAGTGGGTCTTCCAACGCGAGCGCAATATCCAGCAGTTTTACAATAGCGACAATGTAGACGTGGCGGTCGATATACTTCATCACTTTGACGTAAGCTACATCATACGCAGCGGCCTGGAAGCAGTGCATTCGACAGTCGAGGGCTTGGCAAAACTAGAGCGCATGGTCGAACAAGGTCTCCTTTCCATTAGCTACGAGGTAGAAGGCGGCAAGATCTATCAAGTGAACAAGGAATCTCTGATGGAATATCTGGTAGAGCGACATTCATGACGCTGATTCTGGATTGGCTTGCGCGCGAAGGGCGCCTGCTTTTCTTCTGGTGGCTTTGGATTACTCTGGCTGGCGCAGCGGTCATGCCGCTAGCCCTGCGATTTCTGTCGGCGCTGCCGGACAGCGGCTATACGCTCGCGCGTACGTTGGGCATGCTAATCGCGACCTGGCTCTTCTGGCTGCTGGGCAGTTACGGCTTCCTTGATAACTCGGCCGGCAGCATCATTTTGACCTGGCTGCTGGTTTTGGCGGCGTCTTTAGCGCTTTATTTTCGCGCCCGCGACGGCGAATTGTTCTTGAATTGGTGGCGGGAGAATCGCCGCCTCGTTGTCGTCGCCGAGCTGCTTTTCGCTATTCTGTTCCTGGGCTGGGCACTCTACCGGGCGCATCAAAATGGCCTGGTTGGCACCGAAAAGCCGATGGAGCTGGCTTTCCTGAGCGCGACGCAGCGCAGCGCCGGTTTCCCGCCCAATGACCCCTGGATGTCCGGCTTTGCCATCAGCTATTACTACATGGGTTATGTCATGTCGTCCGCGCTGGCTACCATGAGCGGCATCAGCAGCAGCATTGGCTTTAACCTGACGGTGGCGTCGCAATTCGCGCTGACCGGCCTAACGACATTTGGCGTCGTCTACAATCTCGTGCGTGCGCGCTCGCAATCGGCATCCCGCCTGGCCGCTATGGCCACCGGCATTGTCGGCATCCTGATGATGTTGCTCATGGGCAACTTCCAATTCATCTTGCTCGAGCTTCCGCTGGCGTCACGCAGCGCGCCTCAATCCTATTTTGAGTTCTGGGGCACGCAGAAGCTGCCGGATTTCGACCTGATCGAGTATCAACCGCAAGCGAATTCGCCGCTTAATCTGGATACTTCGTCCTGGAATCACTGGTGGTGGTTCAATGCCAGCCGCGTGCCGACGGACTACGACTTGAACGACAGCCTGACCGGCATTCAGCCAATCGGCGAATTCCCGGCTTTCAGCTTCATCTTGTCGGATAATCATCCTCATGTGCTGTCCCTGCCTTTCGCGATAATGGCCATCGGGTTGATGCTCAACTTGGCGCTTTGGCGGCGGGAAGCGTCGGCCGGTCAATTGCTCTTATACGGCGTGGCGGTGGGGGGTCTCGCTTTTCTTAACGCCTGGGACGCGCCCGCATTTCTCCTGGGCTTGGTTGGGGCGGAAGCACTGCGGCGGCTGATGACCAGCGAGGATGGACGGCTTACACTTTGGGATTGGCTGGCGCTGCCGAAGTTCGGCGCGTTGCTGGCGCTCGTCGCCGGGTCCGCCTATTTGCCCTACTTCGTCGGCTTTCGATCACAGGCAGGCGGCCTGCTGCCCAACCTGCTGCACCCGTCGCTGTTTCAGCGCTTCTTCATCATGTTTGGGCCCCTATTCGTCATTGTCAGCGCCTACCTGCTGGTGGAATGCTGGCGCGGCAGAGCGGCGCGGCAGTTGAATTGGCGGCTCGGCTTCAAGGTCGGCATCAGCTTGTTCCTGGGCATGTTAGCGCTCATGCTTCTCTTGAGTGTCGCCATCGCCATCGGCAATCCCGGTGCGCCAATTACAGGCAACTTGCATGGCGCGCAGGGCTTAGGCGGCGATGTCATAAGTCAGCTCGCGCAACGCCGGCTCGACTATGGGCTGACTTCGATTCTGCTTGCCTTGGGCGTTGGCATCGTGGTGGCCCGCCTATTCCCGGTCAAAGACCGTGTGGCAAAGTCCGGCGAAGTCGCCATCAACGGGGTCAGCTACTCCAGATCGACAGGCTTTGTTTTGCTATTGATTGGCATGGGGCTTTGTCTGACCTTGTTCTGCGAATTCTTTTATCTGAAGGACAATTTCTATGTTCGAATCAACACCGTGTTTAAGCTGTATTACCAAGCCTGGATGCTCTGGAGCATCGCGGCGGCTTACGCCCTGTACAGCGTTCTGATTGATCGCGGCTGGCCAGCGCCGCATGTCATCCTTCGTGTTGCAATAGGGATACTGTTTCTGCTCAGCATTAGTGCTGGGCTGCTTTACGGCATCGCCGCGACCCATCACCGGGCTTGGATAGAAACCGGGCGTCATTTCGCATCGGCGCGGCAGCGCTACACGCCGCCCGACGACTGGGAGAATGCTATTAGACAAGCGCATGACGGCGAGGCTGTCGCGCGAGGCGCCATCTTGTATTCGCGTGTTAGCCTGGACGACGCGACCGAGCCGGACCTGCTGCGAGCCCAGACGGGCGGGATCGCGATATTCGATGGATTCGACATTCTGATACAAGAACCGCTGACGCTTGATGGCGCGGCCGGATTGATGGACTTCAACGATCAGCAGGTCATATATTGCCTGGACGAACTCGTTGGCCGAAAGGACGCTGTTGTCGCGGAAGCGGTTGGCCAAGCGTATAATGTCGCCTTTGGTCGAGTCGGTACGCTGGCCGGCATCCCGATTGTGTTAGGTTGGGAAAACCACGAAAGACAGTGGCGGGGCGCCACCTATGCGGACATCGCCGGATCGCGCGCCAGTGACTTGAAGGAACTGTACCAGCGCCACGAGATGAGCGAGGTGGAACATATCCTTGAGCGCTACGGTATTTCGCATATCATGTATGGCTCAACCGAGCGCCAGCAGTACGGCAGCCTGGGCGAAGACAAATTCCTGGATAGCCTGCCCATTGTATGCGAAGCGGGGGAATCCAGGATATTCCATGTCGGCGCCGCTGAATGAAGCCACGAGACGCTACGCTCGGCCGCAATATGATCACGGGGGCGGCAAGTAATGGAAGCTGACATTGGCGCCATGCCCATTAACTCGGATGAGCCGAATCCAGGCGACAGCGCCGCGTCTGCAGTGGCGCCAGCGCTAAGCATTGACGCTGAATGGCTGGCCTACATTGCGTTGGCGCTGTTTGCCTTGTTTCTGCGCATGACCATGCTTGACAGCGTGCCCATTTCGGATGCTGAGGCGCGGCAGGCCCTGCATGCCTGGCATACGATTGAAGACGACGCACCCGGCGCATTCGCCACGTCCAGCAGCCCGTTGACCTATCTGGCGCAAATGACAAGCTTCTCACTGGCCGGCGCGAACGAATTCACCGCCCGCATTGCTTCGGCCATGGCCGGCTTAGCCCTCGCCATGACTCCGCTTCTATTCCGCGACAGCCTGGGGCGGACGCGCACCTTCGTCTGGGCAGTGCTGCTGTCGCTGTTGACCACGCCCTTGGCGGCGTCGCGATCGGCCGATGGCGCCAGCTTTATATTGCTGTTCACGATTCTGGCCGTCTGGATGATCAGACGCTATTGGTATTCTCTGCGCTTGCGAGACGCCTATTGGGCGACCGCCTTCGTCACAGCCATGCTGCTGCTGTCGGGCCCGGCCGGTGTCCCGCTGCTGCTGATATTGCTGCTTGCGGGCTGGTTGGGGCTATGGCGCACCGCCCTTAGCGCGCCCCAGCGCCTTGAGCTGCCCGGCGATGATATATTGCAGATGGCCGTCACGCGCGCTCGCGAATTCCCTTTCGCCAAGGCGCTGATTGTCCCTTTCCTGCTCGTCGCCACCACGGCGACCTTCTTCATGCTGAATCCGTCCGGACTCAGTACCATCGGCCAACTTGTTGAATCCGCCATCAGCGGCGTCTTTCACAGTCACTCGGCGAGCGGCGCGCGTATGGGTTTGGCCGTCCTGCTGCTGCAAGAGCCGCTGCTTATTATTTTCTCGTTGGGCGGCGCCTGGCTATTGTGGAAACACGGCGATGTCACCTACGTAGACCGTTTCTCCGCGGCTTGGGCAGCGCTAGGCGCCATCGGCTTGCTGCTTTACCCCGGCGCGGGCCCGGCGGAGGCTCTGTGGGTTGTTGTGCCGCTCACCTTGTTGGCGAGCTACGGCATTACCCAGTTGCTGGTGAATCGTCGCGTGGTCTTGCTCTGGTCAACGAGCGACGAGAATGAACAAGAGAATGAAGACGAGAATGTAGACGAGAGCCAATTCGAAGGCGACGACCTGCTCTACACCACCCAATACTGGTGGGCAAAATGGGCGATTTCCGCGGCTGCCCTCATGTGCCTGTTCATTTTGACGGTGCAATTTATGCAAGTTACGCGCCTTATGACAAACCTGCCGGCTGACATGACCGTGGGCGAGCTTTTCGCCTTCCTGGCGGATCCGTCTCAGCTGCGATTGGCGCAGGGCTTGGGCTTGCTGCTGGCGAGCGGCGTCATTGCGGCAATCGTGTTTCTGTTGGTCGCCAATTTCTGGGGCTTGGGCACCTGTCTGCAAGGCGCCGGCATCGGCTATTTTGTATTTCTGCTGCTCTCTGGCTTGGGCGGCGCCTGGCAAGCTGCCGTCGCGGACGCCCACTACCCTGATGGTTTGTGGCGAGAATCCGCAGTCAGCGAAGACGCCTATCTGCTGCGCGATACGCTCTTTGAATTGGCGGGCCGGCATTCGTCGGGTTTCCCGGCGCTGGAGCTTGCGATCGTGGTTGATAGCGGCGGCATAATCCGCGAAGATGGCTTGATGGCCTGGTTGGTTCGCGACTTCCCCAATGCGCGATTCCTACGCGCGGCCAGCGCTGCGGACGGACAAGCCATCATAATCATGGCCGACGATCAAGTTCAGACCGCCGCCATCAACGGCGATTATGTTGGCCAGCGTTTTACGCTGCGCCGCAAGCTGGCTTTGCACGAAATGGACCGCTGGGACCTGCCGGCTTGGTGGTCGCATGGGCAGCTTGACGCTGATCAATTCGAGGAAGAAGCGGTAGTATTGTGGTTGAGGCAGGATGTATATGACGGCGCGACTCTTGATTGAAGCGCGAAATACTGAGGACGATTGCGGCGCCGCGTGTAGAATGGGAAGTATCGGACAGCCGCGCGCAATAAGCGAGGGACTATGACAGAAAAGCGATTAGCCATGCGCAAAGAGATTGACGCCATTGTCAACCGTGCCCTAAATGGCGACCAGACCGGATATGCCGAATTGTATGATCGCTTCGCCGCGAGCTTGTATCGCCTCTGTTACAGCTTGCTCTTGAACGAGCAAGACGCCGAAGACATCTTGCAAGAGTCCTTTCTTTATGCCTTCAAGAATCTGCAGCGCTTCGATTCGCGCAAAGCATCGCTGAAGACCTGGCTCTATACGATAGCCATCAGCCGCTGCCGAAATACTTATCGGCGCAAGCGATTCATAACGGTCGACATTACACAGTGGCTTGGCTTGGAGTTGAAAGCGCCGCCCGCAGAAGCGCCGGAGGCAGCCGCAATTCGGCGCGACGCCAGCGAATCTATTTCGAATGCGCTGCAAGACCTATCCCCGCGACTGCGCGAAGCTATCGTGCTGCGCTATGGACAGGGCATGACCTATCGTGAAATTTCGGAAGTTATGGGCTGCCCGCAGAAAACAGCGGAAAGCCGCGTGCGTCTTGGGCACGAGCGCTTGCGCAAGGCATTGCGGCCGGTTGGGCTGGGCCTGCTGGAAGAATTACTGCGCGTACATTAGCGATAAAGGTTAGAGGCTAGCAGCAGAAGATGGTCAGATTTAAGTATCGCTATTGCAAAGTTCACATGGCTCGCTACTTAAGCGGCGACTTGGCCGATCCTGCGCGTCGCCGTGTGGCGCGATTCATCGACGAGAATGAGGACTGCTATCGGGAATATATGCGCCATCGCGAGTTTGCGCAGAAGCTGGAACGCAGCCTGCCTACCTTCGGCCAGCCGGATTCGCAGCGGCTCGAAATGATGTGGTCATCGCTGCAGGAGGAACTGCAAGCGCCACAATCGCAGACGCTATGGTTTAGCGATTTTGGCTCGCGATCCAGCTTGCACTTCAGCTATGGCTTAGCCATCCTCGCTATTGTCATCGCGCTAATGCTGCCGCTCGCGCTGGGTTATCACGCCTCCCCGCTTTCGATTGATTTTCCGCGCGCGCCGCATTACGCCGTTGTTGTGCGCCCGCCAGCAAAAGAATTCTCTGGCGCGCCAATGTTTGCAACCTTGGAACCGGGGTCACGCGGGCCGGCTGCCCTGCTGCAAAGCACGCCTGCGCCGCGGTTCTGACGATCCGACCATCCATTGATAATTCGCTCTCAGCGCGGAACACAGGCTAGCGCAAGATGATAACCTCCCCCAATCAGCAGGAAGACAACGTCTTGAGCCGGGCTCTGTCGCAAAGATTCGCGCTCAACTGGGAATTCGCCCTTTACCTCGCGATACTGATGCTGGCGATTTTCACGCGCTTCCACATGCTGGACAGCCGTGTCATGAGCCACGACGAGAGCTTGCATACGCGCTTTTCTTACAATCTTTATAACGAGGGCAACTTCCAGCATACGCCCTTGATGCACGGGCCAGTGCTCTTCCACGCGACGGCGCTGTCGTTCTATATGTTTGGCGACAATGATTTCTCGGGCAGAATTTACACGGCGCTGCTGGGCGTATTCATGGTGATGTTCCCGCTATTGTGGCGAAAGTGGCTGGGGCGTTGGGGCGCGATCCTGGCGTCGACCATGCTGTTGATTTCGCCGCTGATCCTCTATTACAATCGCTACATTCGCCATGACACGCCATCAATCTTTTTTGGCATGATCATGGCTTACTGCCTATTGATGTACCTCGATGGCGGGCCGCGTTACCGGCGGCGGGCAATTTGGCTCTACCTCTTCGCCGCCGCCATGATCTTAAATCTGGGCTCAAAAGAAACAGCCTTCATCTATATCGCCATCTTCGCCAGCTTCCTGCTGATCTATTTCCTGGTGCGGCTGGCACAGCAGCGCCTGCAGTTGCGGGGCCGCTATCTGTTCCAGTCGATCATGCTGGGCATTCTGTTGGGCGGCTTGATCACCCTGGGGATGTATATCGTTGTCGACATCATTCCGGCTGAGATAATCGCGGGCCGCGGCACTCCCTTTCAAGATCTTTCGGATACGCAGCGTTCGAGCTGGCTGCTGTGGATGGCGCTGTCCATTTTGAGCGGCGCCTTTGTACTCGTATCGACAGCGCTCTACGCCTTTCGCGACCGCTGGCAGCGCATACCCTGGCGCGAGCTGGCTCTGATTTTCTTGCTCGCGCTGGCCACCGCCGGCGGACTGCTGTTCATTGAAGAGCTATCGCATTTCCCCAGCTCGTCCGTGACGGCTGTACCGGCTATCCCCGATCTGGAGTCCGGCGAGTCGTCAGAAGTGGCTGCTGGCTCCAGCATTCGACTAGCGCCCGCGCTCGCGCTCTGGCTGATCGCCATTGCTGTTATCGTCTTCCTCGTCCGCGATGCCAGGCGCGCGGAAGACGACAAATCGGCCGCGGACAAAAGCGAAAAAGGCGGCTTCTGGGGCTACCTCTACCAATTCCCGGAAGTCGATTTTCTTGTCCTGATCTTGACGCTCATACTTCCCTGGACGACGGCGCTGTTTACCCGTTTTATGGGCGGTTCCGCCGACGATTTCATTGCATTTGCCGAATCGTTGCCGGCGGGGGTTCTCGGCATTTTGACCAACTTGCCGAATGTCGGCGGCTCCGAGCAAGTCGGTCAACTGCTTGTGGGCCTGTCGGTATTCGCGCCGCTGATGGCGCTGTCGCTGGTTATCGGCTTAAGCTGGAACCGCAAGCGCTGGCTGATATCCGCGGCGATATTCCACGTGATATTCGCCTTCTTTTTCACGACGGTTTTCACCAATATCGCTGGGCTGGGCACGGGTATGATCTACAGCCTGGGCTACTGGCTGGAACAACAGGGCGTGCGCCGCGGCAGCCAGCCGCAGTATTACTACCTGCTCATCATCATGCCAACTTACGAATTCTTGCCGATTGTCGGCACTGTCAGCGCCATGTTCGCCGGCGTCACCTGCTTCTGGAAGTCGCGGCGCAAACGACTCCTGGAGATCGAAGCGACTCGCCAAAGTCAAATCGAGGCCGACTTGGATGCCTACACCGAGTCCACGGTCGACGACGATTCGACCGACGCTGCGACCGATCCGGCCGACGCCGAATTGAGCCACAGCGCCGCCGAAGCTGAGCAGGTTGCAATCGCAACAGCGAGCACCGCGTCCAGCAGACTGCCTGATTCGGTATCTACCGAGATCGACGCCGGGCAACTGAGCCGCCTCCCCTTCATATTACTTCTGGCATGGTGGGCGATTCTGAATCTGGTCGGCTATTCGCTGGCGGGCGAAAAGATGCCCTGGCTCGGCACCCATCTCACGACACCGATGATACTGATTAGCGCTTGGTTTTTTGGTGGCGTCTTTTCCCGTATTGAAAAGTCTCGTTTTGTCTCCCGCGGCTGGATCGCGCTGTTCATCACGCCGCTATTCGTGATTAGCCTGCTTCGCGTCTTTGGATCGTTCATCGCCGGCGATATGCCCTTTGCGGGCCTCGCCAAGTTTCAACTGGAGCAGACTTATGAATGGCTGGCGGCTTTGATTGTCGCCATAGCCTTGGCTTACGTTTTGATGCGCTTGGCGCGCCAGACCGGCTGGATGCACATCAGGCGGATTCTGTCGGTTGCCCTCTTCGGCGTCTTGAGCGTATTCACCCTGCGCGCGGCTTTGATGGCATCGTTCATCAATTACGACCTGCCGACCGAGCTGCTGGTTTACGCGCACGCCGGCCCCGCGGTCAAATGGGTCCTCGACGACATTGAAGAGATGAGCCTGCGCATGACCGACGGCTTGGACCTCAAGTTTGTTTATGACGACGAAGTATCCTGGCCCTACAGCTGGTACTTCCGCAATTTCACCGATGCCGTTTTCGTCGGCTCGAACCCAACGGTCCAGAATACTGAAGACGCCATCTTTGTTGTTGTAGGCGCCGGGCATCGCGGCGATGTCGAGCCAATCCTGGAAGATCGCTATATCCGGCGCGACCATATGAGAATGTGGTGGCCGATGCAGGAGTACTTTGGGCTGACGCCGGAGCGAATCAATAATTTGCTCGATTTTTCGCCGCAGAACGCCAATGCCGCCGCCTTGCGCAAGGGCATCTTCGATATCTGGTGGGCGCGCGACTACGACAAATACGGTGAAGCGACGGGCAAAGACTTCTCGCTGACCAATTGGCCCGTTTCCGATCGCATGCATGTTTACATTCGCAAAGACTTCGCCTCGATGATCTGGGAATACGGGCTGGGCGATGGCGATGTCCCGAGCAATATTCCAACCGAAATCAACCAGTGCGCAGCCAACTGGCGCTCGCTAAGCCCCATCCTGGAATTTGACCAGCCCGAAGCGGGTTTTGTTCACCCCTTAGCGCTGACTGTTGCCGGCGACAAGGTCTTCGTCGCCGACGAGAATGCGAATCTCATATTCAGCTTCGACCGCGAGGGGGCGTTCCAGCGGAGCTATGGCGGGACGGACCTGGTCAGCTTCAGGCGGCCCAACAGTGTCGCGGTTTCGGACGAGGGCGATTTGCTGGTTGTGGATACCTGGAATTACCGCATACAACAGCTTGATGCGCGAGGCGCCCCGCTTGCAAGCTGGGGCCAGGCTGGAGAATTTGGCTTTGACGCGCCGGTTGATCCAAGCGACGGCTTCTGGGGACCGCGCGATGTCGCCATCGACAATGCCGGCAAAATCTACATCTCCGATACGGGCAACAAACGTATTCGCGTTTACGCGCTCGCTGACGCCGAAGCAGTCTTGCAATTCGATATCGGCAACGGCGGCAGCGGTCCCGGCGAATTGGACGAACCCAGCGGGCTGGCGATCCATGCCGACGGCCGCCTCTTCGTCGCCGATACCTGGAACCGGCGCATCGCTGTGTTCGACTTAGAAGGCGCCCACCTCGAAGACTTCCGGGTGCGCGGCTGGTACAACAGCACCTTTAATCGGCCTTACCTGGCGCTGGACGAATCGCGCGACACACTCTACATCACCGATCCGGACAGCAAGCGCGTCTTGGTATACGACACCGCCGGCGCGTGCATCGGCTCTTTCGGCGAAGCGGGCGAATTGGCGGCAGCCGGGCAGTTTCAGGAAATTGGCGGTATCGCCGTCGATGTGGACGGTTACGTTTATATCAGTGATTCCGGCGCGGGCAGTGTGCTGAAGTTCGCGCCATTTTTACGGGAGTAAACAGCGGGCCAGTATGCCAGGGAGAAAAAGAGCGGCCGCTAGCGCCAGCGCTGCCACAGCTTAGACGGCTCAGGGCAATCGCATCAAAATGGTAGTGACTGAAATGGCGCAGATTCGAACGGAAAATCAACCACAGATTTCACAGAGAGCACAAAGAAAAGCAACAATAAAAGCTTAGGTCTAAACCTCTGTGCTCTTTGTGTTCTCTGTGGCTAAAATATTTTGATGCGCCTGCCCTGCTTAGACGGCTGCTCAGTCTTGACGGCGACTGCGATTCATGTTATTGTCAGCGCAGAGGTAAGTGTACGGAAAAAGTGGGCAGCCCCCACTTTTCGTTTTATATCGGGCTAACGGGTCTTTGTGATTTCGTTCCGGCTCGAACCTTGGAGTGGTGCAGAATGTCAAACGAATTGCAGATTGCATTTAATGAGATTGCGCAGATGCGCGCGCTACCGTCAGATATCGTGCTGGAGGCATTGCAGAGCGCCTTGGTATCGGCCTACCGAAAGGACACGGGCGCCAGCGCGGCACAGGCGATTGAAGCGGAGATTGATCCCGTCACCGGGCGCGCCAAAGTTTACGTCGAAAAAGAAGTAGTGGATGACGTCTTCAGCGATTCGACTGAAGTTACGCTGGAAAGAGCTCGTTTTTTCAATCCCGAGGCGGAAATCAACGATATTGTCATGGTGCAAGTCGACAATACCACGCGCAGCTTCGGCCGCATCGCCGCTCAAACTGCCAAGCAGGTCATACTGCAGAAGATTCGCGAAGCGGAGCGCAATTCGCTCTACGATGAATTTATCAACCGCGAAGGCGACCTCATCACCGGTACGGTCCAGAGTGTCAATTCCCGTAAAGTGACGCTCAGCCTGGGACGCGCGGAGGCTGACCTGCCGCGCGCGCAGCAGATCCCCGGCGAGCGCTATCGCACCCACGAGAAGATCCGCGTCTATGTGGTCGAGGTGGTCAGGAGCAATCGCGGACCGCAGATCCTGGTCAGCCGGGCGCATCGCAACATGCTGCGGCGCCTGCTCGAATACGAAGTGCCCGAAATCTACAACGGACAAGTCGAGATAAAGAATATCGCTCGTGAAGCCGGGCATCGCTCCAAAGTGGCTGTCGCTGCGCTGCAAGACGGCATTGACCCCGTCGGCGCCTGCGTGGGCATGCGCGGGATCCGTATTCAGAATATTGTCAAAGAACTGCACAACGAAAAAATAGATGTGATTGAGTGGAATACGGACGCCGTCGCCTTCATATCCAAGGCGCTCAGCCCGGCCCGTGTCACTGGCGTTTATCTCGACGATGATCCGATTGAAGGCAAGACGGCGGTTGTCCTAGTGCCCGATGATCAGCTGTCGCTGGCGATCGGCCGTGAAGGGCAAAATGCCCGGCTGGCAGCAAAACTGACCGGCTGGCGCATTGATATCAAGAGCGTGGCCGAGACTGTGCAGAATGCGCTGGATGAGCTGGAGAGCGAGCCGCTGCGCGCCTTGACCGAAAGTCACGCCGATTTGATCGCCGAGTCAATGCGCATCATGGAGAAAAAGCAGCACGATCTGGCGATTATGCCGGAAGAATACAAGACGCTCGGTCGCCTAGCCGATGTCGTCGAACACTTGCTGCAGGAGAAGCGCGACGCGACGCGCGAAGTGTATCTGCAAAAACGCGCAGCCATCCGCGAGACGCTTGCGCCCAAGTTATTCGAACTGCCGCTGGATGTGCTGGCGGTGTCGCAAGAGATGCTCGACATCCTGGAACCGTTTGAGAATATCGGCGAAGTGATGCTGATGAACCTGTCCAATGACGAAGCGGTCAGGCGCAGATTGACGCCGCTGGCTGTGCTCGTTGAAGTCGCGGAACCCGTCAGCGCCGAAACCGATGCCCTGGCTGATACAGAATCGCAAGCCGAAGCTATCCCGGAAACCGAAGTCGAAACCGAAGCCGCAGTTGAATTAGCAGCTGAGGCGTCGCCGGCAGCGGAAGCCAGCGCGGAGGCTGCGGAGGCTGCTGACGCGGAAGTTGAGGAAGTTGAGGAAGAAGCACCAGTACTTATACGGGTCGACCCCATGGTGGAGCTGCAAGCCGCACTCGATATCATCATGGCCGCCGATATCGATCAACTGCTTGAAGAAGCGATTTCGATTGAAGATGCTGACGAAGAGGACGCGGATGCGCTCGCGGAAGGCGAAGCCGAGCAAGCCACCGCAGCGGACGCGAAGAGCGACGCCTCAGAAGCGGACAGCCCCACGGAGCAGCCCGCATCCGAGGATAGTCAGACTGAAGTCATGGTCGATGCCTTTGGCCAGCCGATTGTAGCTGAAGTAGAAGCCGAAGCGGCCGCCGCCGTCCCGCTTGCGCCCGATGTTGATGTCCAGCCGGATGCCGCGCCCAAGCCTGCAAAGGTCGCCGACAAAGAGCTTGAGACTGATGACGAAGAGAGTGAACGCGAATTTGAACTCGACTTGCGTAAAGGCAAGCAGCAGCGGCGCAAGGATCGTCAAAAACGGCGTCAACTTGTCTTGGACGAGCAGAGTGGCGAGGTTATCGCCAAGCGTCGCCGTAAAGGCGGCCGGGGCAGCTGGGATGAAGAAGCCTGGGAAGACTACGACTTCTAGCCCGCTAGCGGGGGCTTGGCATGGCAAAAAAACACCAGCCCGAGCGCAGTTGTGTGGTCTGTCGCGAAAAGACCGACAAGCGACTGTTGACACGCTTGGTAATGGCGGATGAGCAATTGCGGATTGATGTGACTGGCAAGATGAATGGACGCGGCGCGTATCTGTGTGGCAAGCCCGGCTGCTGGGCATCGGCCTCGGCCGGCTCCCAGTTGGCGCGCGCGCTGCGCCAAGACTTGAGTGATGGCGACCGTGACTATTTGCGGCAGATGACACCCTCATGAACCAGCTAAGCTAGCGAAGGCGGGATCGACCATCCTGCCTCGAACGGTCGAAACAAATAAAGGAGGCGGGAATGGAAGAATCAAGCAATGAAATCCTGATACCGGATTACATAGTCGTTCGCGAATTGGCCACGCTGATAGAAGTAAGCCCTATCGATGTAATGAAGACCTTGATCTCGAACGGGATCATGGCGTCTATCAATCAGACGGTCGACTTCGACACAGCGGCGATTGTCGTCGAAGAACTCGGCTTCTTGGCCAAATCCGCCAGCGAAGAAGCGGCGGCGCAAGAAGAAGAAAAACGGGCTGAAGAACGCGAAGAAAAGTGGAGCTCGATTTATGAAGGCGAATTGCCTGACTCGCTGAGGCCCCGCCCTCCCGTCATCACGATACTCGGCCATGTCGACCACGGCAAAACCACTTTGCTTGATACCATACGCAAAACGGCTGTGGCCGAAGGCGAAGCCGGCGGCATCACGCAGCATATCGGCGCTTATCAGGCGCAACATGACGGACGCGCGCTCACCTTCCTGGATACGCCCGGTCACGAAGCGTTTACCGCTATGCGGGCCAGAGGCGCTCACGGGGCGGATATCGCCATTCTGGTCGTAGCCGCCGACGACGGCGTCATGCCAACCACGCGCGAAGCCCTCGATCACGCGCGGGCCGCCAACGTGCCCATCGTAGTGGCGATCACAAAAATCGACCGGCGCAACGCCAACCCGGACTTGGTCAAGCAGCAGTTGGCCGAGCTGGAATTAATTCCCGACGATTGGGATGGATCAACGATGATGCTGCCGATCGATTCCTTGTCCGGCAATGGTGTTGAAGATCTGCTCGAGGCGCTGGTTCTGGTGGCGGATTCCAACCGAATCGTGGCGAATGAGCAAGGCGTACTGCGCGGCACAGTGATCGAAGCGGAGGTCGACCGCTCGCGCGGCACCATGGCCACGCTCCTGGTCATGAATGGCACGATGCAACGGGGCGACTCGATCGTCGCCGGCACAGCCCACGGCAAGATCAAGGCGATGTTTGATCCCGCGGGCAAAGCCGTAAAGCGCGCCATACCGTCAATGCCGGTGGCGGTGCTGGGTTTGGATTCGCCGCCCGCGCCCGGTGTTATGTTTGAGATTATGCCGGATGACAAGACTGCTCGCAATTTAGCCCAAGAGCGCCGTCAAGCCGAGCGCCTGCAGCAAACAGACGGCCAAGCGCCCGTCGCGCTAACGCTGGATGATTTCTTTGAGCAATTTCAATCCGGCGAAACAAAAGAGTTGTCGATCGTCCTGAAAGCCGACGTACAAGGTTCCATTCAACCCATTGTTGACGAGCTGCAAAATATCTCCCAGCGCAATGAAGAGCAGATCGGCATTCGTGTACTGCGCCAGGAGGTTGGCCGAATCACCGAATCCGATGTCATGCTGGCCAGCGCCTCCGATGCTATCGTAATCGGCTTTACTGTCGGCGCCGACAATGCCGCCCTGGCCCAGGCCGAAGTGCACGGCGTAGAAATCCGCCGCTATCAAATTATCTACAAGTTGTTCGAAGACATTGAATTAGCCTTGCACGGCATGCTGGAACCCAAATTCGCCAACCGCGTCATCGGCGTGGCTGAAGTTCGTCAAATCTTCAAGATCCCCCGCAGCGGCCTCATCGCCGGTTGCATGATTCGCAATGGCGTGGCGCGGCGCAATGCCAAAGCGCGCGTCAAACGCGGCGAAAGGCTGACGGTCGATAGCGTCGGCGTAGCGTCATTGAAGCGCTTTCAAGAAGATGTGCGGGAAGTGCGCGCCGGCTTTGAGTGCGGCATCGGGCTGGATGGCGTCAACGAATACAGAGAAGGCGATTTAATCGAATTTTTCGTTCGCGAACGCGTGAATTAGGGCGGCGTCATGTCTATCAAACAAGGGCGCATGAACGACCGCATTCAGCAAATTCTGAGCCATCTTCTGCTGCGTGAGGTAGCGGACCCGCGCCTGCAAGACATCACCGTAACGGAAGTGTCGCTGGATCCCGAGCTGATGTACGCCAAAGTCTACGTCAGCGGCATGGGCGACGAAAGCCGGGAGGACGTGGTAATGAAGGCGCTCGGCCGCGCCCAGGGATTTCTGCGGCGCGAAGTCGGCAAGCGCATTCGGCTGCGCAATACACCTGAGTTGCACTTTCACTGGGATCACACGCTGGAAAGCGCCAACCGCATCAATCAGATTATCTCCAGCCTGGAGATCCCCGACGAGGCCGGCGATGACGACTAACCCGCAATGGCAGGCCGCCGCCGACGCCATTGACGCCGCGCAGTCTATCTTGGTGGTCTCGCATATTGCGCCCGATGGCGACGCCATTGGCTCGCTGCTGGGCATAGCCCAACCTTTGCGCGCGCGCGGCAAAAGGGTCATTGCCGCAATAGACGATGGCGTTCCCGCTGCGCTAGGCTTCGTTCCCGGCAGCGCATCTATCCAGCCCGCCCTCTCCACCGGCGCTTTCGACCTGCTGATTGCGGTCGATTCCAGCGACCTCAGCCGTATTGGCAAGGCAGGCGCATACGGCTTGGAGAATAGCGCACGCGCTATAAATCTGGATCATCATCCCACCAATACCCGTTACGGCGACATCCATCTGATAGTCCCGCGTGCCGTGGCCGCCGTCGAAATTGTTTACGATCTTTTGGCTTACATGGGCTGGGACATCTCCACTGATGTCGCCATCGCCTTGTTGACGGGCCTCGTAACCGACACCCAGGGCTTCCGAATCAGCGCGACCAACAGCCGAACCCTCGAAATTGCGCAAGACCTGATGCAGCGCGGCGCTTCGCTGTCACAGATCATGGCCAACACGCTCAACAGCCGCCCTTATCGAGAGGTCGAGCTTTGGAAACGGGTCTTGCCGTCGGTCACGCTGGAGCGCGGGCTCATCTGCGCGACAATCAGACAGTGCGATATCGACCGGGTCGGCTTGAAGTCGATGTCGGATGGCGGTTTGGTCAGCTACCTCGTCAATGTGGTCCAGGCCAAAGTCTCTGTCGTCTTTAAGGAGCTGCCCGATAACCAGGTGGAAGTCGGTTTTCGCGCCAAGCCCGGTTACGATGTGGCCAGCCTGGCATTTCAACTGGGCGGCGGCGGACATACGCTGGCCTCGGGCTGCACCTTAGATGGCACGCTGCAGCAAGCGCGGGCGACTGTCCTGCCCTTGGCGCGCCAAGCGATCGCCCAGGGAGGCTAGCTGGCTTGCGCGATCCCGTCCCCGCCGGATTCCTCAACCTGAACAAACCCCTGCATTTGACCAGCCACGATGTCGTTGCGGCCATACGCCGCCGCTGCCGGCCCAGCAGCGGCAAAATAAAAGTTGGCCATGCCGGGACGCTGGACCCGCTCGCTGACGGCGTGCTCATCATCTGCCTGGGCGCAGCCACGAGGCTCAGCGAATATATGATGCGCAGCCGCAAAGTCTACCGCGCGCGCATCACCTTTGGGGCGACTACGACGACATTGGACGCGGCGGGCGATATCGTAACTAGGCGAGACGCCAGCCGCCTCACACTGGCCGATATCGCGGACGCCTTGCCCTCATTCATCGGTGAAATCCGCCAGATCCCGCCGATGTACAGCGCGGTAAAAGTTAAAGGCAAGAAGCTTTACGAGCTGGCGCGGGCGGGCCAGACGGTTGCTCGTGCCGAGCGCAAAGTAACGATAGTTTCGATCGACATCATTGCCTGGGACGCGCCCGTGCTCGAACTTGAGATTCAATGCGGTTCCGGCGTTTACATTCGCTCCCTGGCTAAGGACCTGGGCGAGTCCCTGGGTGTCGGCGCCTACCTTTCGGGTTTGACGCGCATAGCCAGCGGCGCTTTTCACCTTGACCAAAGCATCGCGCTTGACGCAGTGATGGATGACGAGGATTGGGCCAGGCATATCGTCTCGCCGATAGACGCGCTTGCCGATAAAGCCTGCGTAACCCTGGCGGAGGCGGAAATCCAGCGCGTCCAACAGGGCGGGTTCATCAAGCGGCCCGGCGACATTCAAGCGGAGACAGTCTTCGCCTTTGACTCAAAACAGCAACTTGCCGCCGTACTTGTGCCGCGCGCAGAGACTTGGAAACCGCATAAAGTATTCCCGCTGCGGTCTTGATACAATCGGCCTGGGACGAAGTCAAAGCCAAGAACAATGAGACACCTGCGCGATTTTGAAGACGCTGAGCCTAAAACAGACTCGCTTGTTGCCATCGGCGTATTTGACGGCGTGCATCGCGGCCATCAAAATCTGATCAGGAATCTCGTGCGATGCGCGCGCGCCGCCGGCCAGCAGGCTATCGTTGTGACGTTTTTCCCCCACCCCGACAAGGTCCTGGACAAAACCAGCGAGCGCTACTATCTGACGTCGCCCGAGAAGCGCGCCCAGTTGCTATTGACGCTTGGCGTCAACAGCGTAATCACACTGCCGTTTGACGAGAGCATCCGCCAGCTGTCGGCATCCGCGTTTGTCGATAAGCTAGTCCGCAATTTGCGCATGAAGGAATTGTGGGTGGGCGCCGACTTCGCCTTGGGCTTCCAGCGCGAGGGCGATGTGCCCTATCTGCGGGCAAAGGGCTCCAGTCTCGGCTTCACGGTTAACGCCGTGGATCTAATCACTGACCACGGCAGCGCCAAGCAAATCAGCAGCTCCCGCATCCGGGAGCAACTGCGCCACGGCGACGTCGCGAATGCCAGAGCAATGCTGGGGCGTTCCTATGCGTTGGAGGGACTGGTCGTCGCCGGTGAAGGACGCGGACGCGCCATTGGCATCCCTACAGCCAATCTGTCCGTTTGGGACGAGCAGCTCGCGCCCGCCAACGGCGTCTACGCCACCTGGGCTGTTCTGGGCGATGTCCGCTACATGGCCGCGACCAACATCGGCCAGCGACCAACATTTGCCGGCGAGCATGTAACCGTTGAGGCGCATCTGCTGGATTTCAGCGGCGACATATATGGCGAGAAAATAGCGCTGCATTTCGAAAAGCGCCTGCGGGCGGAACGACGCTTCGAGGGGCTGGAGGGGCTCTTAGCCCAGATCGACAAAGATATCTCCGCGACCCGCCGCCATCTCAATGCCATTGGCGACTAGCTAGGCTTTCTTTCGCTTGGGCAGCGCATAGCCGACGCGCCGCATGAAGTCTTCGTTGCTGCGCCAATTCTTGAGCACCTTTACGCGCGTATCCAAGCGTATGTCGGTCTCCAAAGTCTGCTGCAGCTCGGCCCGCGCCGCCACGCCAATACGTTTGATCATGCGCCCGCGCTTGCCAATCACAATGCCCTTTTGCGATTCCCGCTCCACATAGATGACGGCTTCTATCGCGCTGAGGCCGGGAGTCTCCTCAAACCACTCTATCGCCACCGCTGCCGAATGGGGAATCTCATCGCTGGTAAACTCGATGACCTTCTCGCGAATAATCTCAGCGGCGATGAAACGCATATTGGCTTCGCTGACTTGCTCGGCCGGGAAATAGCGGGGGCCAAGCGGAAGCAGAGGTTGTATACAATTGAGCAAGTCTGCCAGGCCGCGTGGTTCAGTGGCGCTCGTCTTCACTACCCGCGGCGTATCGCTTAGCTCCAGATGCGCGCCGTAATCGTAATCCGTGTCGCAGAGATCGCACTTGTTCAGGCACAATACAAGCGGACTATGTCGCGCAAACTGGCTTATCGCGGCTCCTATTTGACGGTCAGCTTTTCGCGGAGCGGAAGCGGCATCGACGATCCAGAGAACGACATCCGCGTCGCGGAGCGCATGGCGCGCTACATTCTGCATATAGTCGCCCAGCAGCGTATGCGGTTTGTGCATGCCCGGTGTATCAACGAATAGAATCTGCGCAGCTTCTGACGTATAGATGCCCAACTGTCGCTGCCGGGTCGTTTGCGGCTTGGGCGTGGCAATCGCCACCTTCTGCCCGAGCAATGCATTGATTAACGTGGACTTGCCGACGTTTGGCCGTCCGATCACCGCGACCAAGCCCGATCGATGATCGTCGCCCCAATCGTCGCTGAATATCGAATCCAACTCATGCATGAGCGCGCCAGGCGACCAAGCTGTCGAAGCTGGGCAGATGAGCCAGCAGCCGCCCCGGCAATTTCGCGCGATCGCTGGCGATCAAGGCGGAGAGCCGAGCCAGTGGCTTGCGATCGCTATCGTTATGATAAACGAATACATCGTATGGATGGTCGAAATCCAACTGCTTGAGCAGGACCATGTCTTCGTTGCCGACCTGGTTGAAACCGCAGGCATCGGCGCGCGGATAAAGATGCGCGCTCTGCATGAGAAATTCCCACATCGCCTCGCCCACCAGCATCTCGCCGTAATCCGCCACGACCAGATTCGGCACGATCGATAGCTGCGGTTTGCCCAAGTAAGTGATTCCGTAGCGGAGGGTGAGATCGCCTTGCGCCAGTATTTCGCCGGACCCAAGACGATGGCGAGACAGCAAGACGCCCTCGTCAATGCGCGTTACGATGGCCGAAACTCGCTCTGAGATCGGCTCGCGTCCAGGCGTCTTTTTCTTGGTCATCAGGGAGGTCAGTGATGTTCAGGCTCCGCCGGAAGGTTGATGTCGTCGAAGCCCTCGAAGGGCCGCGCCCATCCCAGCCAGAAGCCGATGGCCAGCACTAGAAGCAGCAGGCCCGCCACGATCATCAATCCAAGAGAATGCGTCGCTTCCGCATCCAGCGCCGTTCCATAAATCACGCCTATGCCTGCGCCAAGCATCATTAGTGTCAAGCCAAGTCCGCCGACCATAGCCAATCCGTACAAGGTCAACTTGCTTGGCTGCGGCGCATTGCCGTTGCGTTCGTCTGTCACTCGAATACTGCCTTCTTTATGATAAACTGCACAATCATAGATTCTGCCTGTCGCCGCACAATTCGTCAAGACTGAGAGGGCGCGATGAGCGTTGAGAAAGTACATATCATTCGTCACGGACAAACCGCCTTCAACACTGAGCGGCGGCTGCAAGGCGCGCTGCCCGTGCCCCTCAACGACTGCGGCAGGCGACAGTCGCTTTTGCTGGCGCAATATCTGCGCAGCCGGCCCATCGACGCGATTTATTCCAGCCCGCGAACGCGCGCTAAAGAAACCGCTATGATTATTGGCGACCAATTGGGCATGCCCGTACACGAAGACGAAGGCCTGGCTGAGATCGCCTTTGGCGATTTCGAAGGACACACCTTCGCGGAAGTGGCGCAGCTCTACCCGGTCGCCTACGAGAAGTGGGAGTCGGGCTATCGGCGCTTTCGTGTTCCGGGCGGCGAATCCCGCCTGGATGTGCAGCTGCGCATGCAAGCGGCCTGGGACGAAATCAGCAGCGCTAATGACGGCAGCAGGACGGTGGCGATCGTCGGGCATAGCTCGGCCATGATGATTTTCCTCGCCAGCATGTTCGCCTTCTTGCCCGCCAAGCCAGTGCTGAATACATCGATCACCACGTTAGCGCGCTACCAGGACATCTGGCGGATACAGTCGTTTGCCGAAACACCGCATCTTGCAAAGACACAAGGATCGTCACTGTAAATCGCAGACATTTCCAGTACAATCGCCGCGCTTTTGCCACAAAGTAAATTTCGAAGAGGACAGAGAATAATGACAGCACCGATTCGTATTGCGGTAACCGGCGGCGCCGGCCAGATCGCCTACAATTTGCTCTTTCGCCTTGGCAACGGTGAAGTATTCGGTCCGCGGCAGCCGGTGATATTGCAGATCCTCGAGATCCCGCCGGCGATGGACGCCTTGCGCGGCGTGGTAATGGAATTGCAGGACTGCGCCCAACCGCTATTGCAGGACATCATAATATCCGATGATCCCGCGGTTGCCTTCAAGGACGCGAATTGGGCTATCCTCGTCGGCGGCAGGCCGCGTGGACCCGGCATGGAGCGCAGCGACCTCATCGCCGCCAACGGGCCCATCTTTGTAGCGCAAGGCAAAGCTATTAACGACTACGCCGCTGCGGATATTCGCGTGCTGGTGGTGGCCAATCCCTGCAACTCCAATTGCCTGGTCGCCAAAGCCAACGCGCCTGATATCCCGGCTGATCGCTGGTACGCGATGACGCGCCTGGACGAGAACCGCGCCGCCTCTCAGTTAGCGCAGAAAGCCGGCGTACCTGTCGGCGAGGTGAGCAATGTGGCGATCTGGGGCAATCACAGCGCGACGCAATTCCCCAGTTTCGAACACGCGCTCGTCAAGGGTGAAACCGCCGAGGCGGTCATCGGTGACCGCGAGTGGCTTGAAGGCGAGTTTATGACTACGGTGCAGAAACGCGGCGCTGCTGTCATCAACGCTCGCGGCAAGAGCTCCGCGGCCAGCGCGGCCAACGCCGCTCTTGATAGCATCCGCAGCTTGATCAACCCGACGCCGCCGGGCGACTGGTTTAGCGCCGGCATCCCCAGCGAGGGGAATCCATACGGGGTTAAAAGCGGCCTGATCTATTCCTTCCCGTTAAGGCGCAAAGGCGACGGGTCGCTGGAAATCGTCAGCGGGCTATCGCTGAGTGATTACGCGCTGGGCAAAATCCGCGCTACGGAAGCGGAACTATTACAAGAGCGCGAGGCCATCAGCGACCTGCTCTGATACATGAACGGCAGGTGGATCTTGACGAGGACAAGCTGTAACAAAAGATCCTCTATAATTGGCCTGAGCGCAAGCGACTGGCGCCAGACTAGGCGTCGAGGTCGCCGCGCTTGGCTTTCTCCGCCGTCGCCTGGACGAACTCCGGCTCTTCCGGCACGATGGCGGCCATGATGATGTAGAGCAATACGCCAGGTCCGCCAGCCATGGCAATCATTACCCAGGCAATCCGCACCAGCGTAGCGTCCACGCCCAGATAATCCGCGACGCCAGCGCAGACGCCGGCCAGGCTTCGATTTTCGCGTGAACGATATAGCCGCTTGCGCACGTCAATTTTCATAGCTTTGTCTTCTCCCAATTCAAACGCTGCCGTTGCCAGCGGGCTCTCGACGAGCAATCTCACCCGCTATAAGGTATACGCGCGAAAACAACCTTTGTCGCGAGATTCGTAACTGCGCTTATGACGTTCTTTGCATGCCGATACGCGTCCGGAAGGGGCTGGCTCCAATGCCGGGATAGACGCGCAACAGGCCCCAGAAAGCGCGAATTCCGATCCAACCAACCGTCACCAGCCAGATGGCGCCGAACGAGTCCGCGCTTTCCGTTGGTATTACCTGAAGGCCAATGAGCCCGGCGACAGTCGCCAGCAGCATGGCATTGCGCAGGTAGCTATAATCGCTGGTGCCCCAGTGAATCCCGTCAGTGATGAATGCCAGCGCATTGAGCGGCTGTGAAACCGATGCGATGATCCAGGGCAGCGTAAAAAGAAATACGGCGTCAGGCGGCACAAAAGCCTCGCTTACGATTGGGGTCGCGATCAACATGGCGAGCATCAGCGCCAAGCCCGCGGCCAGGCTCCAGCGCATGGTCGAAAAAGCAACTTGCCTGGCGTGCCCGAGGCTGCCGGAACCGTAGAAGTAACCGACCAGGCTCTGCGCGGTGGTGGCGAAGGCTTCGACGAAGAGCGCGGTGAAGAACCAGACTTGCCGTATCACTTGGTGCGCCGCGCCGGCCTCCGGGCCCATCTGCGTCGCGACGCGCGTGGCGACCAATAGGAAGAGCGTCAGCGAGCCGCTGCGGACTAAGAGATCCCGGCTCACACGCAGCAAGCGGAAACTATCCCGCCAGCTGATGTCGCGGCTCAATCCCAGTCGGCGATGGACCTCCCACAGCATCCATACAGCGCCCAGCCACTGGCTCAGCGAGCTCGCCAAAGCCGCCCCGGCCACGCCCAGCGCCGGCAATGCGGACCAGCCGAAGATCAAAGCGTAGTCTAGGCCGATATTGGCCAGATTGATGACCAGCGCGATCTTGAGCGGCGTCTTCATGTCTTGCAGGCCGCGCAGCGCGCCAAAGCCTACGATGACGACCAACACGGCCGGCGCGCCCAAAAGCCGAAGCTGAATATACTGCGCAGCAAGCGCCAGCACCTCCCCCTCCGCCCCCAGCGCCCGCGAAACGATAGCAGCGCCCGGAATCAGCAAGGCGCTCAAGAGCAAGCTGAAGGCGATGCCGACGGCCAATGCCAGGCTTAGCGCGCGTCCGGCGGCGGCTACTTGACCGCGGCCGTACAACTGCGCGACATCCGTCTGCGTGGCGATGCCGAGGAATCCGAAGATCCAAAATACCGAGCTTAGCGCGCTTGTGCCGACGCCCAAGGCAGCCAGAGGCACTGCGCCCAAACGCGCCACGAAGCCAGTATCGACCAGTCCAGTCACCGGTTCCGCGATCAAAGACAGCAGGATCGGCAGCGACAGATACAGAATGGTGCGGTTGCGCCGCGTCAAAAAGGGGTGGCTGTCCGCATCTTCGGGGCTATGCGTCATCGATTCGTCCAAGCGCCATTAGCATCGTCGGCCTGTCGGCGCATTAAAAATCCAGGCGCGCGCCGAGGAAATCGTGGTAGCCATTCACGAAGTCCGCCACGGGCAACATCTTTTTGCCGGCCATCTGCAAGGCTGAGGGCAGGTAGACGCCTGCGCCAGTACCGATGGCAATCATTCCCTTCCGTTCGTCAACCTGGCCCGCTGGCAAATTCCCCCCAGCTGCTCGCCCCGAAATGACCTTCAGCTGCTGGCCCTTCCAATGCGTGAATGTGCCGGGCCAGGGCGTGAAAGCCCGCGCCAGTCGTTCGATTTCCGCTGCCGGCCGCGTCCAGTCGATCCGGCCATCGCTCTTCTTTAGCTGGGGCGCGTAGGTGGCGAGGGCGTCATCCTGCGCCTGCGGAACGATGTCGCCAGCCAAGTAACATGGTAGCGTCTGGCTCAGCAAATCGGCGCCCAGCAATGCCAGCCGATCGTGCAAAGATTGCCCGGTTTCGTCCCGCGCCAGCTCAAGAGCACGCCGAGACAGGACCGGCCCCGTATCCAGCCCGGCGTCCAGCAGCATGATGGTCACGCCGCTCTCTGTATCGCCGGCGCGGATGGCGGCTTGGATCGGCGCGGCGCCCCGCCAACGCGGCAACATGGAGGCATGTACATTTAGCGTGCCCTGCTTGGGCAAGTCGAGCAGCGCCTGCGGCAGAATCTGTCCAAACGCCACCACCACAAACAGCTCCGCATCCAAAGCAGCCAGCGCTTCTATCGCCGTCGGCTCACGCATCCGCCGCGGCTGAAGCGTCGGAATGCCGGCTGATTCCGCCAGCAGCTTGACCGGCGACGCCTTGAGTTGCTTGCTGCGCCCGGCCGGTCGATCGGGCTGCGTGACAACCGCAAGCACATCATTCGCTGCGATCAACTGTCGCAGGCTGGGCAATGCGAAGTCGGGCGTACCCATGAATACGATTCTTGCCATAGCGCCTCACCCGTCATAATGGTAGTATCGACCACCATTCTAAGGAACATCTCCGGCTCAGTCTATGTCGCAAAATGAATGGGCGCTTGCGCAAACCGCGCCAGCCGAACACCTGGGGCGTTACCGGGGATTCAGCCCGATCCTGGCGCAGTTGCTCTTCAATCGCGGTTTCGAAGATCCGGCGCGCGCGCTGGAATTCCTCCATAACGCGACTCTTGATGAAGACCCCTTTGCCCTCAAGGACATGGAGCAAGCGGTTGATCGCATCAGCCTAGCCATCGAGCGCGGGCAGCCGACAGTGGTCTATGGCGACTTTGATGCGGACGGCGTCTGCGCCACGACGCTCTTGGCCCAAACGCTTAAGCAACTGGGCGCGGCAGTTACGCCATATATTCCCGACCGCGCCCAGGAAGGCTACGGCTTGAACGCGCCGGCGCTGCAGAAAATGGCGGCGGATGGCGTACAGCTGGTGGTCACGGTCGATTGCGGCGTGCGCTCGATCGCGGAAGTTGAGGCGGGTAAAAGCGCCGGGCTGGATATCATTGTCACGGATCATCACTCAATCGGTCCGGAGCTGCCGGCGGCGCTGGCTCTGATCAACCCGCGTCAAGACGATTGCCCGGGCGAGCCAGGCTTGGCCGGCGTCGGCGTGGCTTATATGCTGGCTCAGGCGCTGCTATTGCGTCGTTGGGATAGCGACCGCAGCAATTATCCCAACAACCTGCGCCTGTCCGATTTGCTCGACCTGGTCGCACTGGGTACGGTGGCGGACATCATGTCGCTGAATATCGGCCTGAACCGGCGCCTGGTGCGGCATGGGCTTGATACCATCAACGAGTTCAGGCGGCCCGGCATCGCCGCGCTGGCGCAGGTCGCCGGGCTGAGAGCCGGGCAGATCAGAGCGAGCAATATCGGCTTCGGCTTGGGACCGCGCATCAATGCCGCCGGGCGTTTAGGCTCGGCGATGACGGCTTACGAGCTGCTGTCCGCGCCGACCTTGGAAGACGCCAAGCCCCATGCCGCCCACCTGCAGACCCTGAATCTTGAGCGCCAAGGTCTGACACGTCAAGCGCAGGCGGCAATCAGCGAGCAAGTCACCGAAACCGGCGACGTCCCTTTGATCTTCGCCGGAAATGAACGCATGCTGCCCGGCATAGTTGGATTGGTGGCTGGGCGACTCTCGCAAGAATTTTATCGCCCCGCCGTTGTCCTTGAATTCGGCGAAGAAGAAAGCCGCGCCTCCTGCCGCAGCATTCCCGAGTTCGACATCACCCGCGCCTTGGACGAATGCGCCGACCTGCTGGTAAAACACGGCGGGCACGCCATGGCCGCCGGATTCACCGTTCTCAATAAGAACATTGACGCGCTCCGCCAGGAGCTGCAGCGCAAAGCGCAGGCGAGTCTTGGCGGAAGGCAGCTCAAGCGCCGGCTGCCAATCGATTGCGAGCTTGGCTTGGCTCAGGTTAACGAGGATTTGCTCGCGGAGCTAGATGTTCTGGAGCCGACCGGGCATGGCAATCCGCAAGCGACATTTTTAACGCGCGACCTGAAAGTCTTGCATTGTCGGCGCGTCGGCGCAGAAGGCGGGCATCTAAAGCTTCGTCTGGCCGGTGACGGCGCCCTGCCAATCGACGCTATCGGCTTCGGCCTGGGCGATTGGGCGCAAGAACGACTGGACCGTATCGATTGCGTTTATCAGCCGGAAATCAACGAGTGGAATGGCAGGCGGTCGCTGCAAATGCGCTTGCTGGATATCCGCCCCGCGGGCATTCCGGCGAATACCTGAGCAATCGCATCAAAGCGATAGTCAGTGAAATGGCGCAGATTCGACGGGAAAATCAAACACAGAGACCACAGAGAGCACAGAGAAAAACAATGATTAAAGCCCAATTCATAATCCACGACAGATTTTCGATGTTATTTCGGTGATACTTGCCATATACCAACCCACCAAGTGCTTGGAATAGGCGTCCGAACCCCCCAAATCTCTGTGCCCTCTGTGGTCTCTGTGGTTAAAATAAATTGAAGCGATTGCCCTGGCCGCGAACACTGTTTCCGCTTGACCGCTGCTGGACGGCGTCGTATAGTGGACGGGTTATGTTAAAATTGGAGGCCGCTTTGCAGCGATCAACCAAACGTGAAGCGGGCGAATTAAAGTTCTCCTATGGCGGGCAAGCCGTCATTGAAGGCGTGATGATGCGCGGGGCGCATTCCATGGCCGTCGCCGCGCGTGACCCCAAGGGTCAGATCGTCGTGCATGAGCAGCCGCTAAGCGCCAGGCTCTACCGTGGGCGCATCGCTCGTACGCCATTTCTGCGCGGTTTGATCGGCCTGTGGGATGCGCTCGGCCTGGGCATACGAGCGCTGATGTGGTCTGCTGACATCGCCCTGGATGAAGAAGACGACATCAGTTTCAATGGGCCCATCGGCTGGGCGACCATCGCCATATCGCTACTCATCGGCGTGGGCATCTTTTTCCTGCTGCCCACCGCTACGGCGACCGGCATCGGCAATGTGCTCGGCCTCAGCACAGCCGCCAACGAAATAGTCGTCGACGACCAGGGCAACGAAACTGTCGTCGCGGCGCAGAGCAGCAATATCCTGGCTTATGAGGCGCTGCCCATCGGCGTGGACGCCTTCCTCATCAATTTGATCGAAGGCGTGGTGCAGCTGTCGATACTGGTGGTTTATATCTGGTTCGTCGGCCGGACGTCAGACGGCAGGCGCATCTTCGCCTATCACGGGGCGGAGCACAAAACCATCAACGCCTACGAAGCCGGCGACGAGCTGAGGCCGGAGATCGTCAGCCGCTACCCCATCGAGCACCCGCGCTGTGGCACCGCGTTCTTGCTGACCGTCGTCTTCGTCAGCGTTCTGCTATTCTCCCTGATTGGGCGCCCGCCATTCGGCCTGCTGATTTTGTCGCGCGTCGTATTCATTCCCGTCATTGCCGGCGTGGCCTACGAGTTTCTGAAATACACCGCCGCCAACCTGGACAAGCCCTGGATCCGCTTCATGATCAAGCCGAATCTGGCGCTGCAGCACTTGACAACCAACGAGCCCAATCGCGACATGATCGAAGTCGCCATCACGGCTTTTAATCGCGTCTTGCTATCGGAAGGCATACTTGCTGAAGAAGATGCGCAAATACCGCAATCAATTGATAAGACTGCACCCTGACCTCTTTGCCTCTAGTGGTCCAATGCCAATGCGCCAAGGACGGATATTGGCCGCTCTAATCGCGCTTGTGGTTGGCTTGGTAGTATATCTACAAATCGTTAGCATACAGTTCCATGTAAATGACAGTTCAGACCGTTCTGATCAGAGCGCGTATATGATTTTCTCGCGCACAGCCTTTGTAACCCAATTTCATTACACAGGCGATCGCAATCGCATGCCTCTCTATCCTTGGATACAGGCAGCATTCTATTCTCCCGAACTCACAGAATTGGCATTCTTTGACCAAGGCAAACGAATTAACACCCTAATTTCCCTGCTTGGGATTTGCTTTATCGGGATTGCTTTTTTCTTGCGCTTCTCAAAGCCATTCGCTTTACATAGTCTAATTGTGATTGCCTATCTGCTTTTCGCGCTCAAAGCCCCCTGGTTTCAAGCCGAAATACTATTCTATATTCTGCTGTGGCTTGCATTTGTTATTGCCATTGAATCAATCCGAAAGCCGGCATGGTCTAAGTCTGTAGCTCTTGGCCTATCATTTGCCCTGGCGCATTTCACCAAGGCAAGCGCTTTGCCGGGCCTGATCATCTATTCGATGAGCTTTGTTGCGCCGCTGATTCAAGTAGTGAGCAATCATTCATCGGGGCGATTGAATCTTGTACGGACACTAGGGTATGCAGTGGCGCCTGTTGTCATATTCACTGTACTTCTATTGCCGTATTTCCACGAAAGCAACGAACGATATGGGCAATTTCTTTACAATGTGAATACGACCTTTTACATGTGGTACGACTCTTGGGACGAAGCCGTTGAAGGTACCAAGCGGGCAGGAGACCGATCTGGCTGGCCCGATCTTCCTCAGGAAGAAATCCCAAGCCTGGCAAAATATCTGTCCGAACATTCCACTGAAGATATTATTCAGAGGTTCAGAAACAGCGCAAGTAAACTCTTAACCTACGCGTGCATCCGTCCAGATAGCCGCCAAAGGTACGGCAACTGTATTCATATTGCTGCCAGCGCAACAATCTTCTTAGCAAGTTCGGTCTACTTCTTAACACGAAGCGTCTCGTTACTCCGCGTTAGGCATATTCATGCCGCTTTGTTTTCACTTTCGTTCCTAGTTCTATATGTACTTTCGTCGCTATGGTATTACCCAATAATCAATGGTACTCGGATAGTGTTTGCGCTCGTTTTACCGCTGTACTGGTCGTTTGGACTAGCGGAGCGTCATGCAGGCATAGATAGGTTCACGGTAGTTTTCCGCGGGCACAGCTTCAGGCCGATCCGTATAGTCTATGCAGTGCTGATTCTGGTAGCGATCATCCAAGTTTATGAATTGGTGACATTTCGCGCCGCCCAATTATTCGCCGGGTTTTAGGAGAATCAAGACCTGTAACCCAGACGCAGCATCATGTCGCCGGCTTCTTTCATGAAGAATTCGCGGTCTCGCCGGTCGAACAAACTGCGCCAGTCGCCGCTGCGGCCGATGCGCGGGCCCGCCGGTGGAGAGCCGCGTCCCAGGCGCATGCCAAGCCTGCCTAACATGCTGTCAATTTTGCTGTCGCCGTCATGCCGGCCGAGCGCGCTTACCGGCTGCAAATTCTCGTTTAGCGTTACATTGAGGTAGTCCGCCATCCGTCTAACCGTGGCTTCGTAGTCGCTTTCGATGTCGGCGTAGGAAACAGCCAGCAGGTTCGCTTTGTCCAGCCAGGATTGCACATGATGCGCCCAAAAGCCCGGGCGGCTGAACCCGCTATCGACGCCGGCCAACGCCGATTCGCCTCGCAGAAAACGCGCGAAAGACTGGTTGCGCACCGTCTCGCTGAAGGAACGCATGTAATAATATAGCGATACCATCACGTCTCGCCCGTCTCGGTGGACGTATATCGTGGGCGAATTCTTTAATATCGTTCGCGCGAAGAGCCGCTCGTCCAAACCGTTCCAGGATTCGGCGGAAGGCAAATCGTGCACGTTTACCAGCACCTTGCCCTCAAGATTGAGCAGCTGCCGGCGGAATTGCGCCAGTGTGACGGCGGCGTCATGATCCGCTTCCATCTGCTCCAGAGCCATGTAGGTAGCGTTGATGTCCGGGCTATTATTGCGCAAGGCGTCTATCGCCCATTGTGTGCCAGAGCGGCGATGCGTGGCGATCACAACCGTATTAAAAACAAACACCTATGCCTCCGTCACCATCCGCTTCAATTCGTAAAGCGCGGTCAATGCCTCCAGCGGGCTGAGATCGTCAACCTCAAGCGAGCGCAGCGTCGCCACTACCGGATTCTCCGGCGTATCAAAAAAGCTGATTTGCTGGTGCTGCGGTTTGGGTTTGTATGCGGCGAAGTCGCTGCCGCCGGCTTCCAGCTGTGCGAGCAATTCGCGCGCCCTTTCCACCACCGAGCGCGGCATGCCAGCCAGTTGCGCCACGTGCACGCCATAGCTCTGATCAGCGCCGCCTGGCAGCACGCGATGCAAAAATACGATGTCATCGCCCTGCTCTGTCACGGCCACGTTGTGGTTCGCTGTACGAGGCAATATGTTGGGCAGCTCGGTCAGCTCATGATAATGCGTGGCGAAGAGCGTACGGCAATTCAGACGCGGATTGTTATGAATGAATTCGATGACAGCGCGCGCGATTGCCATGCCGTCATAGGTCGAAGTGCCGCGGCCGATTTCGTCGAGGATCAGCAAGCTGCGCGGGCTGCTGCCGGAGAGCAGGCGCGCCGTCTCCACCATCTCGACCATGAAGGTGCTCTGGCCCGCGTGGATTTCGTCCTGGGCGCCGATGCGGGCAAAGATGCGATCCACCAGCCCAATCGTAGCCGAGTCAGCCGGGACAAAGCTGCCGATCTGCGCCATTAAGGTGATGAGCGCCACCTGCCGGATATAGGTCGATTTGCCGGACATATTAGGTCCGGTGATGATATGAATCCGCGACATCATATCAAAGCGGCTGTCGTTGGCGACATAACGGGTCGAGCTTTCGAGCAATTTCTCGACTACTGGATGCCGCCCGGCCTCGATTTCGAGCACGTTGTCTTCTGTCAACGTCGGCCGCGCGTAGCCCTCTCGCACCGCCACTTCCGCCAGCGACAAGAACCCGTCCAGGTGCGCGATCGCGTTGGCGGTCTTCAGCAGGCGCTCGCTCTGCGCGCCCACGCTCTGGCATAAGTCGGCAAAGAGCTGCCGCTCCGCCGCCAGGATTTCTTCCTCGGCGTTTAACACCCGCGATTCATACTCTTTCAGCTCGGGCGTGATATAGCGCTCGGCGTTGACCAAGGTCTGTTTTCGCAGGTAATCATCGGGCACTTTGTCCGTATGCGCGTTGGTGACTTCAATGTAGTAGCCGAAGACTTTGTTAAAACTCACCTTGATGCTGGGGATGCCGGTGCGGCGGCGCTCCTGGGATTCTAAATTGGCGATCCAGTCGCGCGCTGCCTGGGAGGCGCTGACGATGGCGTCCAGCTCGGGCGCATAACCGTCTCGAATGACGCCGATGGCATTTAATGTCGTCGGCGGGTCATCGCTGACAGCCCGCGAGATCAACTCAAAGACCGGCTCGCAAGGGTCAAGGCGTTCGGCGATGGCGGATAGGCTTGGCGCGCTAATAATCAGTTCGCGCAAACGGGGTATCATGGCCAGAGCCGCTTTGAGCGCCACCAGCTCGCGTGGTCCGGCTTTCCCCATCACAACTCGATTGGCGAGCCGCTCCATATCCGCAACCGGCTTCAGCGCTGCAGCGACTTCGCCACGCAAGACATCTCCGCTGGTTAATGCTTCAACCGCATTCAGCCGGGCGTTCAGCCGATTGATTTCCAGCAGCGGTTCGCTGATCCATTTGCGCAGCAGCCGCTTGCCCATCGGCGTCACTGTGCGGTCCAGAATGCCCAACAAGCTGCCACGCTGCCGGCCGCCGCGAATGGTTTCGACCAGTTCCAGGTTGCGGCGCGTAAACTGATCGAGCACCATAAACGAGTCTGTCGAGTAGGCCCGCAGTGTGGTCAGCTGATCGAGCGACCGCTTCTGTGTCGTGCGCAAATATTGCAAGACGCCGCCGGCCGCCGCCACCGCATCCGGCTTATCATCCAGGCCGAACCCAGCCAGGCTGGCAACACGAAAGTGATCCAGCAGCAACTGCGCCGCGCCGTCGACTTCAAAGGTCCAGTCTTGCGCCGGGCTCAGGTGGATGCCTTCGGGCAATGTCGCGCCCCGCTCCACCCAGATCTCGGGCATGATGACTTCGCGCGGCGCCACCCGCGCCAATTCTTCAAAAGCCCGCAGGCCGATGTCGTCCCCGGCGAACTGTGTCGCGCAGAATTCGCCCGTGGACACATCGGCAAAGGCGATGCCACAGCGGCGCCAAGTCCCCGAATCGGGATCGCCAATCGGCAGAATGCCCATCAAGTAATTCGACTTGCCTTCTTCAAGCAGCCCCGGTTCAACCACGGTGCCGGGCGTCATCACGCGCGTCACCTCGCGCTCTACAATGCCGCGGCCCGTAGGCTCCGACACTTGATCGCAGACGGCCACGTGGAAGCCCTTTTCGATCAGCTTGGCAATATAGCCGTCGACCGAATGGTAGGGCACGCCGGCCATGGGGATTTTCTCGCCGCCTTTGCGCTGCGCGCGTGATGTCAACGTAATATCAAGCTCGCGGGCGGCTACTTCAGCATCGTCATCAAACATCTCGTAAAAGTCGCCCATGCGGAACATGAGGATGCAATCCGGATATTGACTTTTTATTTCGAGATACTGCCGCCGCATCGGCGTGACACGAGCCATGAGGTTCTCTAAGCCTTATCGCGTTACATTGCTAAATGCTCGGGCCAATCCATGTTATTCTATCAGCGTCATATCGCGGCCACAAGCGCATTAGCAGAAATGTTCTACTGCATGCCGTTCCATTTGAATACTTATACGTGGAGCCTTCTAGCTTGCAGGGCGCGGACATAACGACTTGAATACAAGGAGCGCCTTTGATGGGAAAACAGATCATTGCGGTTGACCTGGGCGGAACGCAAATCCGCACTGCCCGCTACGACAGCGACCTCAATATTTTGCAGCGGGAAAATACGCTAACGCAGGCGGCATTGGGCCCCCAAGCCACTGTGCAGCGGATGAAAGCCTATATCGACAAGGTCATGCCGGCCAATCGCGACCAGATTCAGGGCATCGGGATTTCCTCGCCGGGTCCATTAAATCCAAAAACGGGCGTGGTCATCGCGCCGCCCAACCTGCCCGGCTGGCGAAATGTGCCCTTGGCGGACATGATCGCGGAGGCCTTCAAGCTGCCGGTTTATGTCGGGAACGACGCCAACGTGGCGGCACTGGCAGAGGCCAGCAAGGGCGCGGCGCAAGGCTGTCGCCACCTGGTCTACATCACGGTGAGCACGGGCATTGGCTCCGGCATCATCAGCGAGGGCCGGCTGGTATCCGGGCGCGCCGGTCTAGCGGCGGAGCTGGGGCATATACCCATCATTGTGGGGCAAAACCGCGTCTCGTCTATCGAGCTGGAAGCGGCGGGGCCCGCCATCGCGCGCCGCGTCAAAGCCGCTTTAGCCGCTGGCGCCGAGTCAAAAATTTCGGCAATAGTTGGCGGCGACCTGGCAGGTATCGACGCCAAAGTCGTGGGCCTGGCGGCGGCCGCGGGCGATGACCTGGCGATCAGCAATCTGGCTTATGCCGGGCGCATCATCGGCATGGCCATTGTGACGGCGCTGCTCCTGTTTAATCCGGAGATCGTCGTGGTGGGCGGCGGCGTGACGAAGACCGGCGAGCTGCTCTTCAAGCCCATGCGCGCAGCTGTCGAAGCACAGATCCTAGACGGCGCGTTTGTCAAAGACTTGCGCATTGAGCGAGCGGCGCTGGGCGACGATGTCGCTTTGGTGGGCGCGGCCGCGCTGGTGGCGACCGCCGGCGGCAACATCGACATCAGCGAATTGGACAGGCGCTTCTGATACGCGGCGTTTGGACCATTGGGTAGTTTATCGAATTCGGTTGAGATTCAATTTCACCACAAAGCACAAAGGCACAAAGCACACAAAGAATATGGCATTTTTCGATTGAGTTTCTCGGCGCTCTCGCATTTCTCGGTGTCCTCGATGGTATAGTAATTGATTCAACCGAAAAGGATACATTTCCGGCCACTGCATTGGACGGGCGCGGCCAGGCCGGGTGGTGATACAATTCAGCTATGTTGATGCGCCCCGATTTACGCACGCAGCAGCGAGATTTTCTGCTGGAAATCACGCGCGCGATCACGGCTCAACTGGACTTGGGCGAAGTATTGCGCCGCGTGCTGCACGCGTCTCTGGTGATGCTGGCCGGGCGCGTCGGCATCGTCGCCTTGAGCAACAAGCATGACGGCAGATTCTACGTGCGCGCATTCAGCGGCATCAACGCCGACGCCGTGCCGGAACTCAACGTCAAGCTGCAAGAGCTCATGGACCCCGGCGATGCCGAGGGCTTCAGCCGCGAGTTTCTAAATACCAAGCTGCGCGAGATGGCCGATGCCATTGACGCGAACCTGGCGCAATCCATTGCCATGCCGCTGGTTTTCGCCCGCAACCCGCTGGGGCTGCTCATCGTCTTTCGCTCCTACCAAACCAGCATAACGCCGGAAGACTTGACGACCCTGCAAAGCTTCGCCGACCAAGCCGCCATCGCCGTAAATAACGCCCAGTTATATGGCGAGATTCAACACGAGCATCAGCGCCTGGAAGCCATCATCAACAGCAGCGGCGACGGGGTGATGATCCTTGATCCGAATCTTACGATACAGCAAGCCAACGATTCATTCGCGCGCATGTCGGGCTGGCGCAAGGCGGACCTGCTCCACTTGCCCAAACGCGAAGTCATCGTCTGGGCTAATCTGGAGGGACCTGATCTTGAGGATGCTGGCTGGGCTGGGCAAGCCGCCGATACGCTTTACGTCGAGGGTGACATGATCCGCCGCGACGGCATGTCGCTCGGCATCGGCATAACTTACGCGCCGCTTTTGAATAGCGACGGCAAACTGGAAAGCATCATCGCGAATGTGCGCGACATTACCAACATTCGCAAAGCGCAGGAGATGCAGTCCGTCTTTATCTCGACGATTCATCACGAACTGCGCACGCCGATTGCCATCATCAAGGGCTACGCCAGTACGCTGGGCCGCGATGATGTCGAGTGGGAGCGAGATGTCATCCGCGAGAAAATGGCCATCATTGAAGACGAGACCGACCGGCTGACCAACTTGGTCGAGGACCTGCTCACCGCCAGCAAGATTCAGTCGGCGCAGGTATTGCAGCTTAACAAAGCCGATGTTGATATAAGCGACCTGGCGGCGCGCTCCGCTGCCCGGCTGGGTAGCCAAGCCGGGCGCCGCATTGAGTTGAGTTTTCCGGAAAAATTTCCGACTATCCTGGGCGACGAGACACGCCTGCGCCAGGTCATCGACAATCTGCTGACGAACGCCATCAAGTACTCGCCCGAAGACAAGACGATCACGCTAGGCGGGCGCTTCAGCCGGCAGAGCGTCACGGTGTTTGTGCGCGACGACGGCGCCGGTATCGCGAAGGACGAGATCGACCGCGTCTTCGATCGCTTCTACAGAATCGACAATACCATCACGCGGCGAACGCAAGGGGCCGGCCTCGGCTTGTATCTGGTCAAAGCCATTGTGGACGCGCATGGCGGCGAGATTGCGGTGAAAAGCCAGATCGGTGGCGGCTCCACATTTTATTTCACCTTGCCGCGGGATATGCCCGGCCAGCAGCGACCGCGGCGCTGACTTGGAATTACTTCTGCGCCCTCATCGTTGCTCAGTAAAACCAAGTAAGTTATGCGAATAAGCTAGCCTGACCAATCTGGTCGCCCGCTTCCGCTGTATTTTGTGGTTTCGGGCTGTCGCCCCTACAGATTGTTTCTCTGGTGAAATTTGCATTACTTTACTGGCTTTACTTCTGTGGCCTCGGTGGCAAGATTGTCGGAAATCCGCAATCGAGCGGCGCCCGCCCCAGGGCAATCGCTAAATAAATTTTGCCACCGAGTACACAGAGGGCACAGAGATTAATGTCTTTTGTTGGCGATTGTCGCATCGATCTGGAAACTGTAGCAGCAGACGACGCATAATCATTTTGAAGCGATTGCCCTGCGCACGCCTCGACATGTAGCGCCCAACAGGATCGACATCGGAATTCGCGTTGCGGAAAAGCGCTGTCGCCTCAGCAACTAACAAACTATAGCAATCTCGATTTTATTCGCTATGCTTTTGGTTCACGAGCAAACTAGCAACGAGTGAGAAGGCTTATGCGAGAGACATCATTGCCCAAAGTATTCACGAGATTGTTTCCTGTGCTGCTGGCGCTCACGCTGCTGCTCTCCGCCGGTCTGCCCTTGACGGCGCAAGACGACGTGCAAGCAGAGCCGGTCCAGGTTAGCCCGGTGATGCAAGGTATGCAGGTCGCGCGAGACCTCATTGAGGATGAGCTTGGCGCAACGATGCGGCTGCGGCGTTGGCGCTTCTACGAAGATAACTGGACGAGCGTAGCCAGCATGAGCCTTTACGGCGCCGCCGGCATCGACAATTGCACCGACTCTGTACCATTCGATGTCAAGCGCGATGACATACTCTTCGGCTGGACATATATTTTCACGACCACGTCGAACGAGGAACATCAGGCGCGAGTCAGTTTCGACCTGCAAGACTCGGTCATCTGCGATGATATCTTGACGCCGCCGCAATACGCGCCGCCCCCAGCGCCAGAGCCCGCGCCAGAATCCGCCGAAGCCCAAGAGGCTGCGATTGCCGTGGGACCGGCCAATGCGGGGCCCGCCGGATTCGAACTGGGCGGCCACGTCGCCGGCTTGGATGGAGCAGCCATAGCGGCGATGAAAAGTTCCGGGATGACATGGGTCAAGAAGCAAGTGCGACACGGCATCACGGACGGCAGAGATATCATCGCCCAAGCTCATGCCCAGGGCTTCAAGGTGCTGCTGGGCGCGCTCGGCAGCAAGAGCCAACTGGTGAACAATTTTGACGGCTATGTCGCGGAATTCGCCGAATATGTGGCGCATCTGGCCAGGCTTGGCGCGGACGCCATTGAAGTGTGGAACGAGCCCAATATCGACCGAGAGTGGCCCGCAGGCCAGATCAATGGCGGCTCATACACACGGCTGCTGCAAGCCGCATACCCAGCCATCAAGGCGGCCAACCCGGCCACGCTAGTCATCAGCGGCGCGCCGGCGCCAACCGGCTACTTTGGCGCAGCTGGCTGTGGCAATGGCGGCTGCAATGACGATACGTTCATGGCGCAGATGGCGCAAGCAGGCGCCGCCCAGTACATGGACTGCCTGGGCTTGCATTACAACGAAGGCGTCCTCAGCCCGACGCAAACCAATGGCGACCCGCGCGGCTACTATCCCACCTACTTCTTTGGGACCATGCTGCAGCGGGGCGCGCAGTACTTTCCCGCTAGCAAAGTCTGCTGGACGGAACTGGGCTATCTGAGCGGCGAAGGCATGCCCTCTGGCATCCCGGCTGGTTTCAATTGGACGCCGAATGATCCGGTGACGGTTGGCGAACAAGCGCAGTGGCTGGCGGACGCGGCTCGTCTATCGCGCAATTCCGGACGCGTTTCAATGATGATCGTGTGGAATGTGAACTTCACAAACTGGGGCGCCGATCCTATGGCCGGTTACGCCATCATTAGGCCCGGCGGCGGCTGCCCCGCCTGCGGCGCGCTTGCCGGCGCCATGGCGGGCTAAGTCTAAGCAAGCCTGTTCAACGGATACAGAGGAAGGGCACTGTAACGTTGCAGCGCCTTTTTTCTTGATAGGCTTTGCCCGGCAAATGCTTGACTTGGGGAGAAATCCTTGCTGATTTCGCGGTAAGTTCGCAAGGCAATCGCATCAAAAAATTAACCACAGAGAACACAGAGGGCACAGAGGTTTAATTCTAGTTCTGGTAGAATAAGGTAGCAATGTACGGACGATTGACGGTCAGTGTCTACGCGACCCTGTGCCGCGCGTAGACACTGCGGGTCAATCGCCCACAGATTATGCGCGATTTCACGGGCGACATACAATGTCGCCCCTACAATTTGAGAGTTTGATGATAAATTCGTCATTTATGGATTTTGATCCAATTACCCTGTCCCAGTACGCCCAGATTTTGACATGTCCAGCGAAATTCGTTATAGTGAACCGGTTGAAAAAATGCGTTGCCAGAATAGCCGCGGCAACCGAAATCATAGAGCCAGGCAAAGCGCCGCAAAGGAGGTGAACCGGGAAATTATGTTGGAGGATTTCGTCAGCGAATTTGCTATTCACAATTAACAAGGAGAATCAGTATGACCAGGATGCGTATTGTTGCAGTGCTCTTAGTCCTTATCTTGGTATTGCCCTCGGCAATAGCCCAGGATGAGCCAGTCATCTACATATTTAACAATTCCGGCACACTCCAGTTTGACGCCGGCGGCAGCGATCCCGATGTATTGCAGCGTGTGCAAGATCATATCGCCGAGCAATCGGGCGTGCGTCCGGTCACTATTGTTCCAGGCGGCGCCGCCAGCGCTACTGAGCAACTCAACCTCTTGCTAGGCTCGAGTGACCCGGTCGACCTGTTCCAGGCGCCCGGCAATGGCTGGCACGACTACGCCATGGCCATCATCCCGATTACCGATCTGCTGGCCGAACATGGCCAGAACATCACGCAAGTCATCCCCGAGCAGCAATGGGACATCATGCGCAACGCCGATGGCGAAATCATGGGCATCCCGCGCTCAACGCCGACCAGCCCATACATCACTTGGGTGCGGCAGGACTGGCTTGACGAGCTCGGCCTCGAAGTGCCGACGACTTGGGAAGAGCTGGAAGCGACGATTGACGCTTTCCAGGCGCATAATCCCAAAGCTATGGTGGCGACACGCCCGGGCGACGTCCGCTGGACGACCCTCGGCGGCTTCACGCCCAACGGCCATTCCAACTGGCTAGACCCCGACGATGGCATGGTCAAACCTTGGGTAATGCAGCCTGGCGTCCTCGATTGGGTGACCGAGCTTAATTCCTGGTGGGAAGCCGGTTACTTCTTCCCCGATACTTTCACGAGCTTTGACGCGCCGGAATTGTTCCGCACCTGCAACCTGGGCGTGTGGATGGGCTGGTACTCGCGCATCACGCTGATTACGCCGCAAATTGAGAGCGGCTGTGAAGGCATCGCCTGGGCGCGCACCAGCATCACCACCGACATGGGCTACATCGCCACGGCTCGTCCGCAGAACGCCAGCGCCTATGTTGTAACGCGCAAGGCGGAAAATCCGGGCGCAGTCATCCAGTTCATGGACTGGGTCTACAGCGCCGAGACCACGGACAATCAGTTGACCGCTCGTTACGGCATCAAAGACGAGATGTGGAGCTACCTCGATGAAGAATCCAATTTGGTCAACCCGGACTTGAGCTTCGGCTACGTCAGCGAATACATGCTGCCCAACCTCAATATCGAGATCCGCTACGCCCTGGACGACCCTTCCCGCGCATGGCATGTGGAATACCTCGGCGGGCAGCTCATCGACCTGGGCGACGCCAAGTGGCCCTTTGATGGCGGGCTCGCTTACAATCTGAGCCGCATCGCCGATGAGGTGCCGACGTTGGGCGATCTTACGCGTTTGCTGGATGAGCAGACCATTCTGTTCATCACCGGTCAACGCCCGCTCGATCAATGGGACGACTTCATGAGCGACCTTGAACGCGCCGGCATCAACGACTGGGTCAACGCCATATCCGCGCAATACAACGAACTGGGCGGCGTATAGTCCAGTTTCCGCAGATGGCGGGAGGCTGCCTTATGTCTCCCGCCATCATTCCGCGTCCAGGATTCCAGCATCAATTGTTCCTGCTCGATCGCACCCAAGCTTGGGCGGACCGCTTTTGAAACCAATGGACAAACCAAACGTACTTTTCATCGCGGTCGACGACCTGAGGACAGCCCTCGGCTGTTACGGCGACGGCAATGCGATAACGCCGAACATCGATCGCCTCGCCGCTGATGGCATGGTTTTCCGGCGCGCCTATTGCCAGCAAGCCGTTTGCAACCCCTCGCGCGCCTCGCTGATGACCGGCTTGCGGCCGGATACGATTAAAGTCTGGGACCTCAAATCCCATTTCCGGCATGAGCTGCCGACCCATCTGGCCGACCTGCCACAGCACTGCGGCGGCACGCATTTCCGCGCGGCGCAGCCTGATGTCGTCACCTTGCCGGAATATTTCAAGCAGCATGGTTATAGCGCGCGCTCGGTCGGCAAAATTTATCACGGCTCGCCCCAAGCCCAGGACCCGCAATCCTGGTCGGGCGACGCCCTGCTCAATGTCGTTTGGAAAAGCGCGGACTATCTGTTGCCAGAGAATCAAGCGCCCCAGGCTGAGAGCTGGCCCGGCTACAAGATGGAAGCCACAGAAGCCGCTGATGTACCGGACAGCGCCTATGGAGACGGAAAAGTCGCCGATGTCGCTTGCGAACTCATGGCTGGGTTCGGCGCTGATCCCTTCTTCCTCGCCGTCGGTTTCCGCAAGCCGCACCTGCCCTTCAGCGCGCCCAAGCGCTATTGGGAGATGTATGAACGCGATGCGATTGCGGCGCCCGACAACCCCAGGAAACCCGTCGGCATTCCCGACTTCGCCTGGCACAACAGCCGGGAGCTGCGCGGTTACAGCGATGTTCCAGACGACGGACCCATTCCCGACGATCTGGCGCGCAAGCTCAGGCACGGCTATTACGCCTGCGTCAGCTACATGGACGCCCAAGTGGGCAAGCTGCTGGACGCCCTGGATGCGCAAGGACTGCGTGATAACACCCTCATCGTTCTCTGGGGCGACCACGGGTATCACCTGGGCGAGAAGGCGCTTTGGTGCAAAACAAGCAATTATGAGCTGGATACGCGCGCGCCACTGATCATTTCCACGCCGCTGGGCAAGACCGGTGGCTGTGACGCGCTGGTCGAATTCGTCGATATCTACCCGACCTTGCTTGAATGCTGCGGCTTGCCAATGCGCGCGGATCTGGAAGGAGCCAGCCTGGCGCCGCTGTTGCAGCAGCCGGACCTGCCTTGGAAGACCTCTGCCTTCAGCCAGTTCCCCCGCCCCTGGACTTATCTCGGCGAGCCGGAAGTGATGGGCTATAGCATGCGCACAGAGCGCTATCGGTATACCGAATGGCAAGACTTTCGCTCGGGCCAGTCGCTTGAGCGGGAGCTGTACGATCACGCGGAAGAGCAGGCCGAAATCGAAAATATCGCCGGGTACGCGAGCTCCGCGCAGACCATAAGCGACCTGTCCGCTCGGCTTCGCGCCGGCTGGAGAGGGGCGCTGCCGGGGGCGCAGCTCGCTGTCTCCGCACAAGCGTCAGGCGGAACCCGATGACCACGCGCAGCAGTATGATGCCACACAGCCGCTATTCGCCGCCTGATACAAAGGACGGCAAATGGCGCCGGCTGCTGAAGCGCATCTGGTTCTACCGCTTCTATTATCTGTTGGCTTTGCCGGGCATCCTGTATTTCATCATATTTCATTATCTGCCCATGATTGGCATCGTCATCGCCTTCAAGGATATCTCGCCCTTCGGCGGCGTCACCGGCATTATTGAAGCGCCCTGGGTGGGCTTAAAGCACTTCAACCGCTTTTTCAACTCCATCTTCTTTTGGAATGTCATCGAAAACACGGTGGTCATCAGCGGCTTAAAGATAATATTTGGTTTCCCTGCGCCGATTATATTTGCGCTCATGCTCAATGAGGTCTTTCGCGTCAAGTTCAAGCGCTTCGTGCAGACGGTTTCGTATTTGCCGCACTTCATCTCCTGGGTGGTGACGACAGGGCTGGTGACAGCGCTGGTGGCGACGAGCGGCGGCCTGTTTACAGAATTTCTGAATGAATTAACCGGCGAGCGCTGGACATTCCTGACCAATCCCGATCAATTTCGCGGCATATTGACGCTCACTCACGTATGGAAAACGATCGGCTGGAGCAGCATTCTCTACCTGGCCGCCATGTCGGCGATTGATCCGGCACTGTATGAAGCGGCAGCCATCGACGGCGCCAACCGCTATCAAATGGCGCGCCATATCACCCTTCCCAGCATCGCCTTTGTCATCACCATTCTCTTTATATTTGAAATCGGGAATCTGCTCGACGCCGGCTTTGAGCAAATCCTGCTGCTCTACTCGCCGGCGGTTTACAGCGTGTCGGATATCATCGATACCTATGTCTATCGCGAAGGCTTGCTGGGCTTAAAATACTCGTTTGCCGCGGCCGTGGGCTTGTTCAAAGGCGTCATGGCTTTCTTGTTTTTGATCGCAGCAAATACCCTGGCCAACCGACTGGGCCAGCCGGGTCTCTGGTAGGAGCAGGCGCATGCTCAAGCTGTCTCGCAACGAAAAGTTCGCTCACGCCACCATATACCTGCTGCTCATCTTGCTGACGCTGGCCTTCCTGATTCCTTTTATCATCGTCTTTTCCACCTCATTCATCAGCGACGCCGAATTCGCTCGCCGCGGCGGATACGTGCTTTACCCCGAAGCCTTCTCCACGGGCGCCTACGATATTCTTTTCGGTCGCAGCAAAGTCATACTCAACGCCTACGGTGTCACGCTCTTTCGCGTCGTCGTCGGCACGGCCTTCAACCTGGCTTTCACAATTACGATGGCTTACGCGCTGGCGAAGCGAGACTTGCCGGGCCGGGTGCCGCTGACGATATTTGTCTTCATCACCATGGTTTTCAGCGGCGGGCTGATACCGCGCTTTCTGCTCGTCGACGCGCTGGGCTTGCGCAACACACTCTGGTCGATGGTCTTCCCCGGCTTGATCAACGCCTGGAATATGCTCATCATGCGCAACTTCTTTATGAGCCTGCCGGAGGAGTTATTCGACGCCGCCATCGTCGACGGCGCGTCGCCGCCGACAGTCCTGCTGCGCATCGTGCTGCCCTTATCCATGCCGGTCATCGCCACCATCGGGCTGTTCTATGCTGTCTGGCATTGGAATTCCTGGTTCGACGCCGCGATATACATCGACCGCGCGCACCTGAAGCCGATGCAGATTATCCTGCGCAGCCTGCTCGAAACCACCAATATGCAAGGGCTGGAGGAACTGGCTTTCATTGAAGATCCGCCGCCGGCCGCGTCGCTGCGTTCGGCGCTGATTATCGTCAGCACCGTGCCCGTCCTATTCGTTTACCCCTTTGTTCAGCGCTATTTTGTCAAAGGCATCATGATCGGCGGCATCAAAGGCTAAATCGAATGTTCAAAGAAAATGTCCAGCAATTCGATCTCTGGCGCAGCGGCAGCGATGGCTACCATACCTATCGCATTCCCGCGCTGGCGGTCACCAAGGACAATACCATTCTCGCTTTCTGCGAAGGCCGCAAACACCACCGCAGCGATTTTGGCGACATCGCTTTGCTTGTCAAGCGCTCGACTGACGGCGGAGCAAGCTGGTCGCGCCAGTCAATCGTATGGGATGATCCCGGCAACACCAGCGGCAATCCAGCGCCGGTCGTCGACATGGAAAGCGGCGAAATCCACTTGCTGATGACCTGGAATCGCGGCGATGACCATGAACGCGACATTATCAACGGCAGCAGCAAGGAATCCCGGCGTGTTTATGTAACGTCGTCCACTGACGACGGACTGACTTGGTCGAGCCCGGAAGAAATCACCGGCGATGTCAAGCAATCGGATTGGACCTGGTACGCGACCGGGCCTGGGCACGGCATTCAGATTCGACAGGGCCAGCACAGCGGACGCTTGGTGATCCCATGCGACCATATTGAAGCGGACAGCAAGGCCTACTACTCGCATATCATCTACAGCGACGACAAGGGCGCGAACTGGAACCTGGGCGGGCGCGCGCCACAACCACAGGTGAATGAGTGCGAAGTCGTTGAAATCAGCGGCGGTCGTCTGCTGCTGAATATGCGCAGTTATGCGCCCGGCGCGCGCGCGCGGCAAGTTGCGCTCAGCGCGGACGGCGGCATGTCCTGGGCCGACCAACACACAGACCCGGCGCTCATTGAACCCATCTGTCAAGCCAGCATTATCGCCAGCCCGGGTGAAGAGCGCTCGGCCAGCCCGACCTTGCTTTTCGCCAACCCAGCCAGCGCCAGCAAGCGCGTCAATATGACCCTGCGCGGCAGCCGTGATGAAGGCGCATCCTGGCCCGGCCAAATCACCTTGCATGCCGGCCCTAGCGCTTATTCGGATCTGGCGGTCGCCCCGGACGGTCGTATCCTATGCCTCTATGAAGGCGGCGAGCAAGATCCCAATGAATGCCTGCGGCTGGCTATCCTTGAGCTCGATTCTACTCGTTGACAAGTAAGACGGTAGCGATGCCGCAAACGCAACCGCGAGCTGCGCGCTTTGTTCTTGTAAGCCAAAGGAGACGCCTGTGCTGATTCATACACGATCACTCGCCCATAAGGTAAAGGACATTTGGCGCAGCCCGGGGCGCTTCACCAAAAATCCCGATATCATCGTCCTGCCCAGCGGGCGCTACATGCTGATCTACAGCGATGTCGACGCGCACTGGTCGCTGAAAGACCAAGTCTTGACCCTGCTGGCAAGCGATGATGAAGGCGCGACCTGGTTCAAACACCGCGAGATTGACCGCGCCGACCTGACGCAGGGGGACGAGCGCCTGGTCACGCCGCGTTTGAGCCGGCTGGATGACGGGCGTCTGGTCGCCATCATTGACCATGACGATGACGGCCATTTTCACGAAGGTCAGCCGCCCGGCAATTGGCTGTATTGGAGCGAGGACGACGGCGATACCTGGTCGCCAGCGCAGACGGACAGCGGCATCGGCGGCTTTGAACCCGACCGCGTCATCGACTTGCCTGATGGCGCGTTGGGCGTGACATCCCATTTGATGCGCGGCGCCAGTCAGGAATTCGCCCAGGTCTTGTGGACATCAGAAGACGGCGGGCTCAGCTGGAGCGAACGCAGCACTATCGCGCATAACGGCTATCACCGCTTCTGCGAAGGCGCGCTTGTCGTATTGGACGGGGGCGCGCGCCTGGCTTGTGTCATGCGCGAGAATCATTCGGCAGGCATCCCGTCCTTTGTCGCTTTCTCCGATGACAACGGGCATACCTGGTCGGAAGCGCAAATGCTGCCTTTTGCGCTTCATCGACCCTACGCCAAGCAACTGAAAGACGGGCGCGTCATGGTGACTGGTCGCCACGTCAACGGCGGCTTGGGCAGCTACGCCTGGATCGGGGATTTGAGCCAGGAAGCCGGCGACTATGCCATCGGCGGTCCTCGCCGGAAGTACCGCGCCAATTTGCAGGACAGCGCGCTGTTGATCGAAAACCGGCCCGAGCATGAATGCCGCTACAGCCTCTTGCCGCCGGAATCGGCTTTCAGCGCAGTCGACTTTGAAGCCGAAGTCCGCGTGGAAGCCTCAGCCGGGCACAGCGGGGTCGCCTTTATTTCCATTTCGCGCCTGGGCCAACTGCTGACCATCGCGCCCGACTACATCGCGATTAGCCGCGGCCGGCATGATATGCGCCATCCTGCCGACATGACGCGCTTTCGCCGAGTCGGCTTGCATCATCAGCGCGGCTGGCTGCAGGTCAAACTCGATGGCGAGACAGTCATGCACAGATGCGTATTTCGCGAAGCATGGCCCGCCAGTGACTTCCATGGCGGCAACCCCCTGCGGCGCACACAATTTGGTCAATTCGGCGATAGCGGCCGCAGCTACTGGAGCCGCGTCAGCTATGCGCTGGGCAACCCCGGGCAGCCCGACTTCGCCTGGGCTTGGGACGCAGCCGCGGGCGAATACCCGGATCAGTATCAACGTGAGCGAATGATTCAGCTGCACGGCAATCATCCCGCCCAAGCGCCCTGGCCTGACCACGGCTATTCGTCCTGGATTCAGCGCGAGGACGGCAGCATCTATCTGGTTGACTATACCAATGCCGGTGATATCGCCGATACCGCCCACCTGGTCGGCCTGACCATAGACCTGGAGGATATTGGTTGATGCGACCCAATATCTTGTGGATCTGCACCGATCAGCAGCGCTACGACACCATCGGCGCATTGAATAATTCGCACATCCACACACCGAACATCGACCGCTTGGTCGCCAGCGGCGTCAGCTTTGAGCGCGCCTACTGCCAAAGCCCAATCTGCACCCCCAGCCGCGCCAGCTTCCTGACCGGCATGTACCCAAGCAGCGTTCATGGCTGCGGCAATGGCAATGAATATTGGGCGGAGGCTGCGCCGCTGGTTAGCGCGCTGCTGGCCGATGCCGGCTACGATTGCGCGCTGGCGGGCAAATTGCACCTGGCCGGCGCTGAAGGGCGCATTGAACCGCGGCCGCAACACGACGGTTATCGAGTCTTTCACTGGAGCCATGGTCCGCACGCCAGATGGGACGCCGGCCACGACTACGCCGACTGGCTGCAACAGCAGGGACAGGATCTGGCGGAAATGCTGGAGCATCCCCAAGACACGCCGCCGGAGCTGCATCAAACCGCATGGTGCAGCGACCGCGCCATAGATTTCATCGAGGCCGATCATGGCGGCAAGCCTTGGCTGATGAGCGTCAACATCTTTGACCCGCACGCGCCCTTTGACCCGCCGCAGCCTTATATGGATCGCTTTGAGGTCGACCAGATGCCCGGCCCCAATTTCCGCGAAAGCGACTTGGCGGCGCAAGCGAAGTTAAGCGCCATCGACTTCCAGACAACCGCGCGCCGACCGGAAGAATTTGACGCCAAGCGCATCCAAGCCGCTTACTACGCCATGATTGAACAAATCGACGACAATGTCGGACGGATGATGGAGGCGCTGGAACGCAGCGGCCAGGTGAAAAACACCGTGGTCATCTTCACCAGCGATCATGGTGAAATGCTGGGCGATCACGGTCTGCTGCTCAAGGGCTGCCGCTTCTACGAGGGTCTGGTGAGAGTGCCCCTGATAATTTCCTGGCCCGAGCGATTCTTGAGCGGCGCCCGTCGGCAAGCCCTGGTCGAACTCATCGACATCGCGCCCACCCTGCTGGAGCTGGCGGGCGTCGCCATACCCAAGCGCATGCAAGGCAAATCCTTGGGCAAACTGCTAGCGGACCCGGGCGCGCCCGACCACCATCGTGAGGCTGTGCGCTGCGAATACTACCGCGCGCTTAACCCGTTGGCTCGCGAAGGCATCAATGGCACCTACGCCACCATGATCCGCGATGAGCGCTACAAGTTGGTGGTTTATCACGGGCATCAAATCGGCGAACTGTTCGACCTGGCAAAGGACCCTTATGAGTTCGACAATTTATGGGACGATCCCGCCTTGACCGAGACGAAACTAAAGCTGATGCAGCGTAGTTTTGACGCGCTGGCGCTGGCGACCGATACCGGCCCCGAGCAACTCACTGGACACTGAAAGCGATGCTGTTTCAACGTCAAGACCTCTTCTCGCGCGATAGCGGCGGCTACACCATGTATCGCATCCCGGGCATCTGCGTCTCGCCCGGCGGCATAGTCCTGGCCCATGCCGAAGCGCGCTACGGACGCGGCGGCGACTGGGACAAGATTGATATCGTCATGCGCCGCAGTGTCGACCAGGGCGCGACCTGGGACGAACCGCGCCGTCTCCTGGATCACCGCGACTTTGGCGCTGGCCCGCTGCACAACGTCAATACGATCGTGGATCACGAGACCGGCGCCGTTCACGTCCTGTTCTGTTACGGATACGCCCGCGCCTTCGCTATGCAATCGCAGGACGATGGCAGGACATTCAGCGCCCCGCGGGAAATCACTGCCGTATTTGAAGACTTCCGCCAGGAATACGACTGGGGCATCCTGGCCATCGGCCTGCCTAATGGCATCCGCATGAGGCAATCAGGGCGGCTGGTTATCCCCGTCTGGCTCTCGTCATCGCGAACCAGCGCGCATCGCCCCAACCGCTGCGCCACCATCTATAGCGACGATGACGGCGTCGCATGGCAGCGCGGTGAAATGATTCCCGATACCGTGCCCAATCTCAACGAAACCGGCATCGTCGAATTAGAGAACGGCTCGGTATTGCTGAACATGCGCAACGGCATCGGCGTGCAGCGCCGCCTCATCAGCCGCAGCCGCGATGGCATCAGCGGATGGTCTATCCCGCAGCTCGACCCGCAACTGCTTGAGCCAACTTGCCAGGGCACGCTCTTCCGCCACAGTTGGGCGGAAGCAGGCGCGAGCCGCATCCTATTCTGCAATCCAGACAATATCGCCGGCGAAGACGCCAAAGGCTCGTCAATCTTCCGCACGCGCAAGAATTTGACGGTCAAACTTTCCTTAGACGACTGCAAATCCTGGGCTTTTGCGAAGATCATCGAGCCCGGTTACGCCGGTTATAGCGCGCTGGCGGTCGGCGCGGATAAGACGGCGCTCTGCCTGTTTGAGCGCGGCGCCGCCTCCAGCGGGAATACGGACGATCACTTGACCCTGGCGCGCTTCGATTTGGAGTGGCTGATGCAGGGCGCGGCCAACTATGCCTGAGCGGCCCAACATCATCATGATCCTCTGTGATGAGCTGCGCGCGGATGCCCTTGGCTGCTACGGCAATCCTATCGTAAAGACGCCGAATATTGACCGGCTCGCGCGGGAAGGCACACGATTCTCGCAGTGTTTCGTCACTCAACCCACCTGCACGCCCAGCCGCGCCTCGATCTTGACCGGCTGCTATCCCTCCGCATTGCGCGCGCGCATGGTCGGCTGTTATACGCCGGACGACGAGCGCTTCCTGCCGCGCGTATTGGCGCACGCGGGCTATCGCAGGGCTGCAATCGGCAAGCTTCATCTGGCGCCGCAAGCCGCTGAACCGCAACTTGTCGCCCAGGCGCTTGCTGACGATGGCGGCAGCTATTACGGCTTTCAAGCGGTCGACCTGGTCAACGGCCACGGCAGCCGCTGCTTCGGCAATCGCTACACGGACTGGCTGCGCGAACGCGTGCCAGACCTTGACGAACGCCAAGCGAATACCACCCCCTATGAAAATGGCCTGAATTGCTGGCGCTGGAATCTGCCCGAGGCGGTCCACTCCAGCCATTATATTGCCGACCGGACCAGCGACTTCCTGGAGACTGCGAGCGACGCGCCCTACTTCCTTCAGGTCTCATTTCCCGATCCTCATTATCCTTTCACTGTGCCAGAGCCATGGGCCAGCCTCTACGACCCGGCTGACATGCCGCCGCCGATTCCACCGGTAACGGAATCCGCCGACATGCCGGCATTGCACGAGCGCGTCTATCGTGGTCCGCAGGCCTCAGCTTCAGACGGCGCGCGCCCTCGAGACCGCGTCATCGGCACGCCGCCGCACAACTATGCGCAATACGACGAGGACGACTGGCGGCAGGTCAAAGCCATCTACTACGGCATGGTCTCCCTGCTTGACCACAGCGTCGGCCGGATACTAAAGGCGGTTGATCGGCTGGGCATGAATGACAATACGATCATCGTCTTTGCCTCAGACCACGGCGATTATATGGGCGATCACGGCCTGTATGGCAAGGGGCTGGCTTACGAAAGCGCCCTGCGCACGCCGCTCATTTATCGCGGACCCGGCGTGGCCGCTGGTCAAACGATCAGCAGCGTCGAATCCACGCTTGATATCGCGCCGACGCTTTTGGATGTTGCCGGCGTCCCTGAACCCGAGGGTATCCAGGGCATTTCACTCTTGCGGAGCTTGAGCGGCGCAGACCAGCCGCGCCCCGACGCCGCCTTGGTGGAAAACGACGATGACTTCGCCTCCCTGCGGATGCGCACTTTGATTACGCCGCGCTGGCGGCTTACATATTACCTGGGTAAAGACTGGGGCGAGCTCATTGACCGCGAGCGCGACCCGCTAGAGATGCGGAATCTGTGGAATGACCCGGCCCAGGCCGCAGTTAAGCAGAAACTTTTGATTCAGCTGCTGGATGAGCTTGGGGCTAGCATCGACATGAGCAACGGAAGAAGGCAGCAGCCCAGCGCGCCGGTCCCCAAGTGGCGGGCTTTGGCGGGCGCCCCATAAGTCTTATTCGGCCTGTCACGAAATCCGAATGCAAAGCGTAGCTGCCTGGATCACGCGCCAAAGTCTTGCACCCACAGGTCAGTGAAAAGACAGGTGGTTTCCACCGCTTCATAGTTGACCACCGCGATGCCGATGCTGCCGGTCCGCGGTTGCGACTCCATACTGCCGACGTAGACTTCGTCCACAAAGTAGTGCATTTCCTCGTCCGTCGCGATGACCAGCAGATAGCGTTCGGGGTCTTCGGCGGTGGCGCGCTGCCCATAGACGCCGGGCGCGAACATGTCGCCGGTGCGCCGCGACAGGCCAAAGTCGCCTTCTTTGGTCGCGTAAGCCAGCGTGTAGTGATTGTCGTCGTTGAAGTGGAAAAATATGCCGCAGCCGCCGTTGCCATCCTGCGCGGTTTCAAGCCTCAGAGACGCGCCAAGCGCAAACTGTTCATAGAGCCGGTCGGGGGCGATGGCGATTCGCGTCACGCCGGGCTGCACGTGGCGCACGGAGCTCTCCGGCTGAACGAAGCTGACGTTGCGGCCCGCTGGCGCCAACTGCTTGCGCGCCAGGTCAAGCGCCATCAAGTAATTCTGCCGTTCGACAACTCGCTGCGGAAAGAGGATTCGGTCGTCGACACGCGTGGGCAAGGTCAGCAAGGTATCTAGCACGGCAAAAGACATCGGGCCGCTGGACTCATCTGTGCGCATGGCGATGCCGAACCCGCCCGCCCGCGGCGCGGCGCTGTCGGACGCGGAGCCAACGACTTGGCCGTTGTACACGGCGTCGAAGTGCTGTCCGCTGGCCAAGATGCCCAGTTGGAAATCCTTCTCGCCGGGTCGAATCGCCGGGTGCGTCGACCAGGCTTTTAATGCTACGCTCTCGCCGTTATCGATACGATCCAGGCGCCAATAACCTGTCTTGCTGATTAGGAGGCGGTGAAAATTCTGATTGTCGACATAACGAAAGATCAGCCCCACGTTCCATACGGCGTCGTATGTCACTTCATGAAATGTCGCCTGGAAGAAGTGATCCTGCGCTTGAGGGAAGTGCTCGCCCACAACCGTTGCCGAACGGGAGAAGCCCACCAATTCAACCGCAAACATGCTCGATTCAGAAAGATCAACGGGCGTATCGCTGTAGACGACCTTCCACTTGGTCTTGTCCATGCTGTCATCATGAAGTTCCAGCACATCATAGCCGGGCAGGAAATAGAGCCGGTAGTCGCCGCTGCTGCCGCCATGGCCGCTCACCACGATGGAATAGGTCGAGGTTTTGGGCAATACAAAAGCCTGAATAGCCGCGTCGCGCGAAGCTGGGTAGTCATAGTCATCACTCGCATTAATCAGGGCATCGCCGCTGTCGAAGACTTCGATGACTGGGTCCAGGCTGCCGTCCAGCGACTCCACACGGATTGAGACAAGCGTAAATTCCAGCGCGGCGACGGTAAAGCGATGGCTTTCACCGGAAGCCAAACTGCCTTCGACGATGTCGCCCAGGTTCATTCGGGAACCTTGCGCGCGCAGAGGCGTGAAAAACGCCAGGAAACAGCCGATGCAGATAGCGATACGGCCCAGCAGCATCATTTTTCTTTGGGCATCCAGGAAGTATAGGTGTCCGCCAGATAATCGAGGTAGGCGTGGTAGTCTTCCAGCGACAATTCCGCGCCAAATTCGCCACGATGAAACTCGGCTTGGGCGATCCGGCGCTGGCTGCCGGCTTCGCGCAGGTCACGCGTTTCGTCTTTTTTCTTCTTCTTGCGCTGATATTTCTGCGACAGTCGCGAAAGCGGTAAGGCATTGAAGTCCGCGGGCGAGGCGATGCTGTAGCTGACGATGTATTCGCCGTCCTGCTCCAGCGCGTTGGCCACGACATACCAGCCCTTGGGCACACGCGGGTGGCGCTTGGCTTCAAAATGCCATTGGAGCAAGTTGACATTGCCCGCGGCATCGATTTCGCCTTGAATATTATTTCCTTTGACCAGCAAGATCACATCGTCGATGAATTGAATGGCGCGATTGCTGGGCCAGTACCTCTTGCTCAGGTAATCAGCGCCATAAGTCATGGCTACGGCGATGGCCAGAGACGCGCCCAAGGTGATCAACCCGCCATTGGGGAAAATGGTATTGATAATCAGGTAGCAGCCGATGGCGCCAAAAAAGAAAGTGAGGCAACCCAGCATACGAGCGCCGGAGTGCTCCCGGTCGACTTCAAATTCGAGGCTGGGCATTTCGCCGGGCGGGCCTAGTTTCTGCAATTTAGCGGCTCCCGCTAGTCACTGTGCTGGAGATGAAGTTTTGCATAGCGTCAACATGATAATCGAATATGTGTATGTTTCAATAGTAACGCATCGGGCGGAGCAGCGCATCTGGCGCAGGAGCGCATCTGGCGCCCGCCAGGGCAATCGCATCAAAATGAATCTGAAACTATCAAGCTTATACGAACTTTAATCTAACCACAGAGACACAGAAGTAAAACCAAGTTAGTTATGTGAAAAAGCTAGCCTTGTAGGGGCGACCAATCTGGTCGTCCGCTGCCGCTGTAATTTGTAGTTTCGGGCTGTCTCCCCTACAGATTGTTGCTCTGGTGAAATTTGCATTACTTTATTGGCTTTACTGAGAAGGATTTATGCTGTCAAGCGACTGTCGCTGTCTTCACCGCGTTCCAATTCCGTTATGGCGCCGTGGACGCTGGCGAGGCAATGCCCTAAGCATTTCGTTTCCACCAGATGCCGGTGCAGTCGGGCAGGATGACATCGCTGCCGGTGAGGAATTCGTCCGCCAGCGCGTCGCCGAAGAAGAAACGGGTCAGCTCATGCGCTTCCGCCGGCGAAGCGAATTGGAAGTCGCTGCGGATCCAGCGCGATTGGAAGCCATGCCGCTCTTGCCAATGCCGGTAAAGCCGTGCCAGCTTGTCCGTCGGCTGTGGACGCCGCCGCCCGGTTCCAAGCGTTTCGATCAGTACGGCTGTGCCGCCCGGCTTCAGGATGCGCGCCATCTCAGCCAGCATGGCGTCGGTCCGCGCAAGCCAGTCGTCGGGATACCAGCCCATGACATGGCCGAAGCTCCAGCCTTCGATGACGAGATCGGCGCAATGGGATGCCAGGGGCATGCGGCCATTGTCACCCAAGGCGGCGCGCCAATTGGCCATGCCAGTCGCGCGCATCTGTGGCGCCAACTGCCGCAACATGGCCGGCTCGATATCGAATGCGTATATCCGCTCGACCTGTACGGCAAGCAAGCGGGTCAACCGGCCGGTGCCGGCGCCAAATTCCACCGCGTGCAGGCCGGCGAGCGGGATGATTTCGTTAAGCGCGGCGAATAGCTTGCCCTGCGCATCTTCGCGCGCAACCAGCCGGTCGTACTTTTCCGCGTGATGGCGGTAGATGTTTTGGAAGAAGTTACGCCGCGCTGTCACGGTTTGACGAAATGGCCCGGGAATGGATCAGGCGCTGAAGTCGGCCAGGATCGCGTCGAAGCGACCGCGGTCGATCTGTGGATATCGCAGCAATTGCGCTTCAAATACACGCATGTACGCCGATATCTGCTCGCGCGTATAGGCTTCGAAGCGCAGCGTCACGGCCGGCTGCGTATTGCTGGCTCTCACCAGCCCCCAGCCGCTATCGAATATCACGCGCGCGCCGTCAACCGTCACGACTTGGTATTGACCTTGCAGGCTTTCGGTCATCTCATCGATCATCTTGAATTTCAGGTCGTCAGGGGCGGATAGGACGATCTCTGGTGTAGCGACCAGTTTGGGGATATCGGCAAAGATTTCGGCGATCGATTGCTGGGAGCGGCTGATGATCTCCAGCGTCTTTAGCGCGACCAGCGGCGCGTCGTCGAAGCCGTAGTAGTCCTCGCCGATAAACAAGTGCCCGCTGACCTCCCCACCCAAGAGCGAGCCGATCTCGTTCATCTTTTGTTTCATCAAGCTGTGGCCCGATTTCCACATGACCGGCACACCGCCGTACTTGGAGATTTCATCCGGCAAGGCTTGCGAGGCTTTGACATCAAAGACAACCGGCGTTCCGGGGTGTCGGCTCAGCAAATCGCGCGCCAGCAGCGCCAGCAGCCGATCGGCAGCGATATGATGCCCGTGATTGTCGATGAAGCCGCAGCGGTCGCTGTCGCCATCAAAAGCCAGGCCCAGGTCCGCGCTCAGCTCGACCACTTTGGCTTCGAGGTCGCGGGTCATCTCTGGATCTTCGGGATTGGGCAAGTGGTTGGGGAATGTGCCGTCCGGCTCGCAGTACAGGCACTCGACATCCAGACCTAGCGCTTTCAGCAGCGGCGGCACATAAGTACCGCTCAAGCCATTGCCGGCGTCGAGCACAACTTTCAGCGGCTTGGCCATCGAGACTTTGCTCTGTATAGCCGACATGTGCTTGTGAATCATATCAGCATCTTGCGATACCGCTGCGGAACCTTCCGCGAAGGACTCCTCGTCGATCATTTGCAGCAGGTCTTGAATCTGCTGGCCGGCCAGGGCGAGCTTGCCATAAGCCATCTTGATGCCGTTGTAGCGCGTATCCAGGTGGCTGCCCGTGACCATCACGCCAGCGCCAGCGCCAGCATACGAGGCGGACGCGAAGTAAACGGTCGGCGTCAGGACTTCGCCGATATCGGTGACGGGCAAGCCGGTCGATGCCAAGCCTTTGATGACGGCGGACTTCAAGGGGCCGGAGGTCACGCGGTTATCGGCGCCGACGAAGATCCTCTCCGACCCGAAATGCCGCGGCAAGTATGTACCCAGCGCCTTGCCCACCAGAAGCGCCACCTCGGGGGTCAGCTGGGGCGAATCACCGGCGGCGATACCGCGGATATCGTATTTACGAAAAATCGATCGATCGAGTGTCGCCATGGATACCTCTTATGTAATTGTCATGTCAGTCGTAATTGATGCAGCCGGACGTCACGGCGCGCGCCTTAGCGGAACGAGAAATCGAGACCGCCGCCACGTTTGCGGCTGGAGCTGATGCGCACCTCGGCGCCTTCTTCCGGATTCGTGCGCAGCAGAAAGTCCGCCAGCGGCTCACGCAGATTGCGCCGGAGAATGCGCCGCAGCGGACGGGCGCCGTATTCGGGCTCGTCGTTCTGGTCCAGCAGCCACTTTTTTGCGCCATCGGTGAATGTCAGCGTGAGCCCGCTTTCTTTTGCCAGCTTATTTTCTTTCTCGATAAGCAAATCCAGAATCAGCACAAAGTCGTCATCGCTCAGGGCATTAAACAAGATGACTTCGTCGAGACGGTTGACAAATTCGGGCCGCAGGAAGTCGAGCACCTCATCCATGATGCGCTCGCGCAGGTCGTCAGTGATCTGCCGCACCATGAGATGCTCCGAGCCGATATTGCTGGTCATAATCACAACCGCCTCGCTGAAGCGCGCGACATTGCCGCGGCCGTCAGTGAGCCGGCCTTCTTCCATCACTTGCAGCAGCACATCCATGATGCGCGGATGCGCCTTCTCGATCTCGTCCAGCAGCACGATGGTATAAGGCTGCTGCCGAATCCGCTCGGTGAGCTGCCCGCCTTCGTCACTGCCGACATAACCGACGGCCGAGCCGATGAGCCGGTTGATGCTGCTCTCGTCCTTGTACTCGCTCATATCCAGCGGGAAGAGCGTTTCCTCGCTGCCGAACATGAAATCGGCCAGCACACGAGCCAGTTCAGTTTTGCCGATGCCGGTGGGGCCGAGGAACAAAAACGTTCCGATGGGGCGCCGCGGGTCTTTTAAGCCGACGCGGGCCGTCTTAATCGCCCGGCTGACAAGCTGCACGGCTTCTTCCTGGCCGATCAAGCGCTGGCTGAGGTGCTCGACCATATTTGCGTAACGCAAGCGTTCGTCAGCGCCCAGCTTGGTCACCGGAATGCCGGTCATCTGGCTGGTGACCAAGGTGACATCTTCTACATCCAGTTGGGCGTCGTTGTTTTCCGGCTTGAAAGCCAGGTGCGCCTGTTTGCCCATATTGACCATGGCCGCGGTACGGTGCAGCAACTGCTCGGCGCTTTGCGGCAAGGGATTAATGGTGAGATAGCGCTGCGCCATACGCGCCGCCATTTTGAGGGCATCATGCTCAACCGCGATTTGATAATCGGATTCCAGATGCGGGGAAACCACCTCAAGGATGCGCACGGTTTCATCAAGCGACGGCTCGTCAACGCGGATGACCTGGCTGTTTTCCATGATGGAGCTTACGCCTTGGATGCGCGCTTCGAATTCCTGCAAACTCGTCGTGCAGATGACGACGGGGTCGTCGCTGAGAAAAGCCTTCTGCACAAGAGAAGTCGCTTTGTTGAAGTCGGCTTTGATGGGCCCGCCGAAGAAGCGATGTATCAGCGGCAGAAAGAGGATGCCGTTACGCGCCGCGCTCATGCCCGCGCGAAATGCTTCCTGGTCGCCATCGAGCAGCGCCGTTTCGCTAATCTGCACCAGGTTGTGCAAGCCGGCAGGACCCTTGTCTTCCGCCATCAGCAGCGCCAGGCTGTAAGCCAGGGTGCGCTTGCCCACGCCATCGGGGCCAATCAGGATGATGTGCCGGTTTACCGACTGCGTCAGCACGTTGATCATGTTGCGCAGCAGGTCTTCGCGAAAGTGCACAGCGCGCAGCAGCCCGCGGCGGGCGCGATTAACATAGTCAACAGTGGTGCTGTCTTCGCGCGCCGGGATGATCTGGCTGCCGTCGGCGTAGGCGTCTTTGATCGACTTGGGCGTGATGCTGAATTGGCGCAAGATGCCGCCGGTGCTGACTGAAGTTTCCGCCAGAACCGCGAGGGCGTGGTCGGTGTCGATCTTCTGCTGGTTCATCGAATTGGCGATGGTCAAGCCGTCGTCCAGCAATACAATGGACTGCCGGCTGAGCGGCACCTTCTTGTTGCCGATGGCGACAAAGTCCAGGCTGCCATCGGGATCGCGCCGCGACTGAATGGCTACTTTCACCTGCCGTTCCAGGCGTTCCAGGTCGACGCCTCGGCTGGATTCAAACATGGCGAGCATGCGATGGGCCGCCGTGTTCTCGCGTCTCATCAAGGCCAGCAGCACCATCTCGGGCATAATCGACGACTTGCGATGCTTTTCCAGCAGCGGCACGGCGTCATTCAGGACGGCGTCCATATCTTTGGAGAGTAGGTCTGGATTTAGGGTCGACATATCAAGACTAAGTCCCGGTCCGTTTCCCAGCTTGAATCTTCCGGAGCAGCGCCATTATAGCCCAAGCGAGCAGGCCTCGCCTAGTATCGTTGGCGTGCTTTCGCGCTGCAACAATACATCATTGTGCAGCGGGCTGCATATGATTTGCGTCAGAAATACGCGCGCCTCTCCACAATTGAATATTCAGCTAGAATTCGTTTTTCTGGATGAACATGAAATGCAGAAAGTTGAAGCGGTCGTCGCCGGTGAGCAGGCGGGGGCGGGCGCGCTCGTCGATGATGCCGGGGAATATTTCAACCGTGAGCAGCCTACCTTCGTAAATATACAGGGTATCCAGGAAAAAGCGCCGATTGCCCCAGGGCAGTTGGTCGAAGTATAAATTGCCTAAGCCGTAATGAATGAAGGCGGTCTCGCCGCGGCCGGTGGGATAAAATTCATAGGTCATGGGTTTGTGCTCGGCGGTGCCAATTACGATATCAGCGCCCCATTCGGCGAAGGTCCGGTAGGCGAACTTTAGGCCATCAGTCGGGGTGAAACGCTCAAATTCGCGATATTGAACCGTCATCAGCACCAAGTCTACTTGAGCCGCCAGAACAGCCAGGGCCTCGCGCAGCCATTGGCGCTCACAGGCAGCCGCCCCCGGTCTAGTGCCGTAAATCGAGTTGGGGTCGTCGTTGGCAATGGCGTAGGCCGGTCCTACTTCGTTGCAGGCGATCCAGCCAATGCGCGAGCCCTTATGCTCGAGGATCAGCGGCTGTCGCGCCGCCTGCGGGTCGCGTCCGCCGCCAACCAGCGCCATGCCGCGCTGCTCGAAATAGTCCAGCGCGCGCAGCAGCGGCTCGTAGCCGAAGTCGTTGATATGATTGCCGGTCAGGTCGACAACGTCAACATCAAGCAGGTCGAATATCGCGGCATGCTCGGGCTTCATACACATGCTGAAATTGCTGCCGGCCCTACCCACGATATCCATATCCGGGCAGGCAGACGCTATTGACGCCTCGTTGGTGATCTGAAAATAATCTGAGCGGCGCACGTAGTCGCGAATGCCGCTGGCAGCGCGCTCCAGGCCGATGGCGTCAATCGCGGGCAACGTATGCCGGGCCAGCGCCGTCGTGCCGGAGAGCGTAATCCGGGTCAGCTTGTCGCGGCTGAAATTGGGAAAGTCGGACTCGAATACCAGCGGATAACGGTCCAGTTGATCCACAACGGGCATATCGTCCAGCCATAAAACACGCAGACGCATCTCCAGCTCGTTGGCTGGCAGCAGCGTAAAACTGCGCTTGTCCCGCCAGAGGGCATTAAAAAGCTGATCGTGAGCGACAATCCTGATGCCAGAGTGGAAGGTATAGCCGTGTTGGCGCAAGCGGGCGGCGGCGGATTCGCTCAATATCAGCCGGCCGTCGTAATGCCCGGCCAGCAGCGCCGCGAGCTCGGCAGAGTCGATAGAAGCGAGCAATGCGCCAAATCCCGCAGCCGGCAGCCAAAGCTCGAGTTCGTCCCGGGTGCCGCGCCCATCAGTTGCGCTGGCCGCGACTTCAGGAGAAAATGCGCCCGCGTAAAAGGCGACGTAATCGTCGATATTAAGCGACCAGGACGCTTCGCTGTGATCGCCGCCAGGATAAACGATGTACTTGTGCGGGGCGCCGCTCGCAGCCAAATTGACATGCATTTGCTCAATGCCGGCCGCAGCGTGATCATTTGTGCCGCGGTCCAGCCATAATTTGAGATGCGTATCGGGCGAAAGCGTTGCCGCCAGATTTAAGGGATTGTAAGCAGCCGCTACGTGGTCGGCGTCGAAGAAGGGGCTGTGGCCGCCGATGGCGACGAATTGATCGGGGAAGCGGAAGCCGAGATGATAAGCCCAGAAGCCGCCGCGGGAGATGCCGCCGATGGCGCGCTTATCATTAACAAGATAGCGCTCCGATACGATGGCCAGCAAGTCGAGCAGCGCGCGGTCGTAGCTGTTGTCGCCAAAAGAATTATCATTGGCTGCCGCTCCGCCAAAGGGCATGAGCACAATCATGGGCGGGGCCGCGCCCGCATGAATGGCGGTCTCGAGCGCTTGCAAGAAGCCCAGCAGCGCCCATTGCAGGTCGTCGGCGTTGGAACCGTGCAGCAGCGTCAGCAGCGGATATTGGTCTGCCCCCGAGCTGTAGCAGGGCGGCAGGTAGATGTGGAATCTTCGTTCTTGATCGGAGCCCGGGTCGACATAAGTTTCGCGGGAGAGTGTACCCGCCTGGCCGCAGTCCGCCGATTGCGTTTGGACTGTTGCGGGCAGCAGGCAAATCAGAAGCAGGCAAAATGCCAGGCGCATAAGCTCTCCAATTCCGCGCGGCCTAAGCCGTCAGCGCGCAGCATCATATCACAATGCGCTTGTATGGGGAGAGCAAGGTCAGTCGTCGCAGAGCAATCGCATCAAAACTGGCATCCGCTGCGACGAGCAAAATTAAACTGAAAATTAACCACAGAGAACACAGAGTGCACAGAGAATAGCCATTGTTCGGAGATTTCTTGACATTTTGTCGCAAAATTTTTTGGCGGGAAGGAAGTTAATCGACAATGTGGCGGCCAGCCTTCCCAAATCAATCGGTGGAAATTGGGCAAAGTCGCCAAATGAATCTTATTTCTGCGCCCTCTGTGTTCTCTGTGTTGGAAAATATTTTGATGCGATTGCTCTGTCAGTCGTCGCCGGCGATCTCGGCGAGACGGTAACCAACGCCGCGCACATTAACGATCAGGTCGATATCACCCAGCGCCTTTAATTTCCGCCGCAAATTGCTGACATGCGGACGGATGACTTCGCGGGCTTCTGCTTCATCGGTGACATAACCGCGAACTTCGCGGACCAACTCGTGACAAGAGGCGACGCGGCCGCGATGGGCAGCCAGGTAGAGCAAGAGGTCAAATTCGGTCGGCGTCAAGCTGACGGATCTGTCGCCAGCCGCGACCTGATACTTGCCGGGCAATACTGAAAGCGGACCCAGACTGATGACATTCCGACGCGCCGCCATGCCCGCGCCGCGTTGAGCCGGCGACGCCTCGCCCTCGTTGTCAATTTCACCAGCGGCGAAAGCGACCTCGCGCGTCAAATCGGACACGGTGCGCTTGATCGTATCAAGCAGTCTTCGCCGCCGTCTCAAGCCGCGGGCGGTCACAATGCCGCGCTCGACGCTGGCGCGAATGTCTTCGCTGGAGAAGGGCTTAATAAGGAGATCACGAGCGCCGAAGCGCAGCGCTTGAACGGCGGTTTCGACGCTGACGGATTCCGCCATGAGAATGACAATGCTGTCCTGGGAGCGCGCTCTGATGGCTTGCAACAAGTCGATGCCGCTCATGTCGGGCAGGTCGATTTCCGACAGGACAAGGTCAATGTCATCCTTGGCAAAACGCTGCAGAGCCGCTTCGCCGCTGCCCGCCTCGCCAACCATGTAGCCGACGCGCTGCAGCGCCTTGCTTATGGTATAGCGACTGACGCCATCGCCGTCTACTAGCAAGAGCCGCATCAACTGTCTTTCAGCCATCTTGAACGCCGGGTCCGCTACCTTGTGTCAGCCTCAATTATAGCACCGGCGCGAACGCTGACGCTACGAGAATTTGCGAACGTAGAGCGGCGGCTAGTCGAGACAGACGACGGTGGCATAGCTTCCGCTTCCCGACAAGGCATCCAGGCGCGCCAGGCGCCAGGCGGGGCCGAGGCAGACAGCGACGATTTCGTCATCGGCGCAGAGCAGCGGAATCTGATCGCGTAGGCGGCGAGGGATTTTGCGGTCTATCATCCAGTCTTTGAGCTTGCGTGAGTGTCCGCCCATGCCCCTCGGTTTGAAGCGATCGCTCGCGCGGCGAGTCCGCAGCCGTAATTCGCAGCCGGCCGGCAGAACAATCGCAACGCCCGATTCGCAGTCGCCGGGTTCGGCGCCAACGCGGATTGAAAGTCCGCCTATCTTTAGCGGTTTCTCAGCCTGCAAAAGGCAGTCCATTTCGGCGGGAATTAGTCGATAGTCGCCCGCTGGTTCCTGGCTGCCCTTGCGCTGCATACGGATGTCGTCGTAGCTGATCCGCAACTCGAGAGCGGCGCCGATATCGCGCTTGGCGCCTGTGCGCGCAGATTGGCAAAAGGCGACCAGGTCCAGCGTAAGCTCATGCGTCAGTGAAGCGCCGTCCCCTGCAAGTTGGCAAAAAGCCTGACGCAGCAAACGGCGCTGCAGCGCGGGATGCGCCTTTATGAATTGCGGCCGGCTGATGCTGCATCCGTCGTCCCAGCTGCTCAGGGCGACTTGGGCCAGATTTTCCACTTGGCTAGCGACAAAGTTTTCGTCTACGGCGGCGGATTCCGCCAGGCGATTCAGGGCGCTTGTTACATCGGGATTCAAGCGCTTCAGACTATCCAGCGCCTCGTGCCGCAAGAAGTTGCGTCCATAACTCGTATCCCAATTGCTTTCGTCTTGCCGGTAGACTAAGTCCTGCGCTTGGCAATATTGCTCTAACTCGGCGCGCTTGACCGTAAGCAGCGGTCGCAGCAGTTGGAGCTGCGGATGATCGGGCATCGGAGACAAGAGCCGCATCCCGCCTAATCCGCGCAGGCCGCTGCCGCGAATGATATTCAAAAGGACGGTTTCGGCCTGGTCATCGGCATGATGGCCGACGACCACGCATTGGCAATCTTCCTGCCGGGCGACCTGTGCCAAGAAATCATAGCGCGCGCGCCGCGCCGCCGCCTCAACGCCCAAGCCCCAGGCGCGGGTAAGCCGCGGCACATCGACCTGATACAGCGTATATTGCAGGCGCCAATTCCGCGCCAATTGGCCGACGAAGTCCAAGTCGGCCTGGCCCTCCGCGCCACGCAGGCCATGATCGAGCGACGCGACGTGCAGGTCAAGCCCTAGCGAGCCACGCAGCTTAAGCAGCATGTGAAGCAGCGCGACGGAATCGCAGCCGCCAGATACCGCTACGATGAGCTTGGCGCCGCCGGCGATGACCCCGCTTATTTCCAGATTCTGTTCTACTCGCTCGAGAATCATGGCGTAGTTCTCTACGATTTGCCGACGCCTCCATCTAAGCGCTAATCATAACCTCGCGCATATAAATCGGGAAACATAATAGATTCAGTGCTATATTGAGATTAGGCGAGCGCATATGCAACGATAGTTTGCATGGCGTTAGTTTTGGTTCACATTTGATTGTGCCCGATTGTGATATAATGCGGCGCGTACTCATCACGTCGAGGATTCATCAGTGCTAAGTCCCCTTGATTTCCTTTTCGGGCTATTCTCGCTCGACATCGGCATCGACTTGGGTACAGCGTATACCTTGGTCTACGTTCGCGGCAAAGGCATCGTCATCAACGAACCGTCATTTGTCGCTATCGATCGCAAGACCCGAACGCCCATTGAAGTAGGCGCCCGCGCCAAAGAAATGTGGAGCAAAAACCCCAAAGACATCCTGATAGTAAGACCGCTGCGCGATGGTGTTATCAGCGAGTATGAAATCACCGCGCGCATGCTGGATTATCTTATCAAGAAGGCGCATGAGCAGAGTTGGGTGCCGGTGCCAAGACCGCGCGTCGTTGTGGGCATCCCCAGTGGCGTTACAGAGGTCGAGAAGCGCGCGGTTATTGAAGCGACGCTGGACGCGGGCGCGCGCGAGGCTCATCTCATCGAGGAGCCGGTCGCGGCGGCGATCGGCGCCAACCTGCCGGTGCTTGAGACGCGAGGCAGCATGGTCGTCGATATCGGCGGCGGCACCACGGAAGTGGCTTTGTTCTCGCTGGGCGGTATCGTCATCAGCCGCTCGATCAGGGTGGCGGGCGATGAAATGGACGAGGACATCGTGCAGCACCTGCGCAACAAGCATAATCTGCTGATCGGCGAACCAACGGCGGAGAAAGCCAAGATTGACATTGGCTCGGCTTATCCTCTGCCGCAGGAACGCACCTATATGGTCAAGGGCCGAAACTTGACGACGGGCCTGCCCGACTCGGTTGAGGTCAGTTCGATTGAGATTCGAGAGGCGATCGGCGGCTCGGTCAGCATCATAGTTGATACGGTGAAAGACGCGCTAGACGATACGCCGCCGGAGCTGGTTGCCGACTTGATGGAGAGCGGCATCACCATTGCTGGTGGCGGCGGTCAATTGCGCGGGCTGGGAGAGCGGCTGCGCGAAGAGGTCAACATCCGTTCCTGGCTGGCCGACGATGCCATGACTTGCGTCGCGCGCGGCGCCGGCCGAGTGTTGGAAGACTACAATAATTTGCGGCGCTTGCTCACGGGCCCGGAACGCGGCAGCACCCGCCACTGACATCGCCTTGGGCAAACGCGCGAATTTTCTGTTTACGTTCCCAGACTTAAGACCCATCCCCTTGCCCCAGCAAGCTGGAGAATGGGAGCGACGACGCAGCCGGACGCAAGGGTTGTTGCGTGGGCGGCATTGTCGCGCGGGAGACTTCAATAGTTCAGCCCCAAACTATGCTAGAATTGAATCGTTCAAGCTAGTTTGAGGACGCAGGCTTGAGAACGCTCGGGCGCCCCAGCCGAATAATGCTGCTGTTGCTTATGCTGAGCCTCTGCGGAGGGTTAATTCTGCTGAGCGTCGCCGGCGCATTGACAACGGTAGAAGGCTTGGTCGCGGCGCCGCTTCACGGTTTGTCCGGCCTGTTTACTCGCCTGTCGCTGTCCATCAGCTCGACGCTAGAAGAACTCAACAACCTGGGGCAATTGCGCGAGCGGATCGCGGAATTAGAGGAGCAGTTGGCTCGGCGGCAGATTGAGTCCATCCAATTACGCGAGGCGGCGAGCGACTACGAGCGACTGATCGATCTCTTGACTTATACTTCCGCTCTGGAAAACCAGGAGTTTCTTACTGCCGACGTGATCGCGGTCGAGCAGACGGGAATCGCCCGCAGCGTCATCATCAATCGCGGCACGCGCGATGGCATCGCGGTGGGCATGCCCGTCACCACAGAATTGGGGCTGGTGGGGCGCATCATTGACGTCAGCGCCAACGCCGCGCAAGTTCGGCTGATAAACGACGAAAACAGCGCGGTCAGCACCCGGCTGCAAACGACGCGCGCGCACGGCAGCATCATCGGCCAGGCGTCGGGTGTGCTGCGCCTGACGATGGTTGACCTCGACGAAGAAATACGCCAGGGCGATCTGGTGATCACCTCAGGTCTCGGCGGCAATTTCCCGGCCGACATCGTGGTGGGCCAAGTGACAAGCGTGCGCCAGTTCGAGTTCGAGCTTTTCCAAGAAGCGGAAGTCCGCAGCCTAATCGACTTTGATTCGCTGGAGTTTGTGTTGGTTATCACCAGTTTTGAGCCGATTGATCTGACGATATTCGAGCAAACGGGCGACAACTGATATGGGGCGCTATCTGTCCATCGTGGTCTTGGGTCTGTCAGCGGCTTTGTCGGCCAGCATCATTCCGCATGCGATTACCTTTCTGGTCTCGCTAGTCGGCAACTTCATCCCCCTGTTCGAGCAGACACGGGGCCAGCTGAACCTCGTCATGCTGTTTGTGCTGTGCTGGTCAGTCCGCGCTGAAGTGACGGAGAGCTTAATCTGGGCGCTGGTTGGCGGCTTGGCACTCGATTCGCTGTCGATCTTGCCGCTCGGCGCGACATCGGCAGTCCTGATACTGTTCGCCTTCTTCATCAACAGCGTCGCGCGGCAGCTCTTCCGCGTGCGCATTCTGTTCCTGGCTGCAGTCACGCCGATAGCTACCATCGTTTTGACGCTCTATACCATGTTCGCGTTGGCGCTAACGGGGCTGAACTACGACTTTTTCACCGTGCTGCGCCTCGTTCTCATCCCGTCGATACTTTATAACCTGGCGGGTGTAATACCGGTGTATGCAGTGGTCCGCCTTATTCAGCGGAGGCTGGCAGGCGGATTACAGATTGCGCCGCAGAGCTTGGCGCCAGGACCTAACGCGATGGCTCAAGAATGAAATCAAACCGGCTGATCCCATTTCAGACTTGGCGTCTGACTTTCTTTCAAGCGGTCATAATCGCCGTATTTCTCATCTTCGCTATTCGCATGTACGAATTGCAGGTTGTGCGCCAAAGCGATTATCAGGTCAAAGCTGATGAAAACCGTCTGAAAGAACTGCTACTCGCCGCCAGGCGGGGCGCCATATTTGACCGCAACGACAGACGGCTGGCTTTCAACGTGCCGGCCTTCAACGTGACCATCATTCCGGCGCAACTGCCGGGCGATGAAGAAGCGGAGCTGGCCGTCTACAATCGGCTGTCGGCTTTGGTCAACGTCCCGCCCACCCGTGAAATCGCCGAACAAGCCAGCCAATTCACGCGCAGCATACAAGAGTTGGTGCAAGAAGGCGCCGGCATCGAGCCTTTTCGGCCAGTTATCGTCGCGCAGGACGTACCGCAACTGGTCGCCATGCAGATTTTGGAGGAGCGCATCTATATGCCCGGCGTCGATGTCGAAGCGGTCGCGGTGCGGGAATACCCTACCGGCGAGTTGACGACGCATGTCATCGGTTATATGGGGCCGATCCCGGCTGAAGAGGCGGTGGAATTGCGGGCGCAGGGCTACGACCCCGCCTTTGACCGAATCGGCTACGAGGGAATCGAGCGCTATCTGGAAAATCGGCTGGCGGGCGTCCGCGGCAAGGTGTTGCGCGAAGTGGATGTGGCCGGTGAAGTGGTGCGAATCATCGACCAGGAGGAGCCGATTCCCGGGCAGAATGTACGCCTGACCATCGACACGGAATTGCAGGCTTTCGCGCAGCAAGCGCTGATCGATCAACTGCAGGAATTGAATGACTTGGTTGGGCGCACGGTCTCGCGTCAAGGCGTTGTCATCGCGATGGATCCGCGCACGGGCGAGATTCTGGTTCTGGTCAGCTACCCCAGCTACGACAACTCGCGCTTTGCCCGCGCAATTGACGGGGAATATTATCTTGAAATCGTCAACGACCCCCTGCGGCCCCTGGTAAACAATACCATTAAAAGCAAATACCCGCCGGGCTCGGTCTGGAAGGTGATAACAGCCGCCGCGGTCCTGGAAGAAAATGTCATTGACCCCAACACGCTGCTCTTGGACGAGGGGCAGATTCTGGTTGAGAATCGTTATGCGCCCAACGACCGGGCCGCTTCACAGCGCTTTGTCTGTTGGCTGCGCGAGGGGCACGGGCTCGTCAACATGATCAACGGCATCGCCTGGAGCTGCGATGTCTACTTCTACCAGATTGGCGGCGGCAACCCAAATCTGTCGGCGCGGACGATTCGCCCGGGCGGGTTAGGCATCGACGATCTATTCCGTTATGGCACCGCTTTTGGCATCGGCAGCGAACTGGGCATTGAGCTGCCTTTTGAAAATCCCAATCGCATGCCGGACGAAGATTGGAAGCGCCGCAACGAGGGCGAAAGCTGGTCAACCGGAGACACCTACAACGCCGCTTTTGGTCAGGGCTATGTCAACGTCACGCCGTTGCAGCTGCTGGCATCGGTCGCGGCGACAATAAATGGCGGCGTCCTCTACCAGCCGACGGTCATCCGCGAGTTCCTCGATGAGGAGCGGCAGGTCATCGACCCATTCGAGCCGCATATTCTGCGCACGCTCAATCGCGAGCTGATGCGCACCGGCGATGAGCTCACGCTGCTTTTGCTGGAAGACATGCTGATGAAGCGAGAGTCCAGCCTCGCCTGTGTCTGCGAGCCCAACTCGCAATGGTATGATCCCAACCGCTGTGACCCGGAAGGCTATCGCAACACTGTCGATCTTAATCCCGACCCCGGCATTGAAGACCTGCATACGTATCGCATTCACATCCCGCTGAATTACAGTTTTAACGGCTCGGTGTGCCAGCCGGTACGCTTCCGCGCCCCAATCGAGCCCTACATTCCGGCTTTTGTGTCGCAGGAAACGCTGGATCTGGTCCGCGAAGGGATGCGCGAGGCAGTCATCGGCGAAGGCGGAACTGCGCAGCCGGCGGCGCTGCCTTTTGTTGAAGTCGCTGGCAAGACAGGCACAGCGGAATACTGCGATGATATCGCCCGGCCTCTCAATCTTTGTGTGCCCGGCCAATGGCCCGCCCACGCCTGGTACACCGGTTACGCGCCCTACGACGACCCGGAAATCGTCATCATCGCCTTCGTATACAACGGCGGCGAAGGCTCGGCGACCGCCCTGCCCATAGTGCGCAAGACCATGGCCGAGTATTACCGCTTGCAGGCTGAACGGGGCACAAGCTCGCTAGTGGGGCTGGGAGCATAGCGTGACTTTGCTGACGGCAGAACGGCGCAAAACATTGAGGACCTGGAGCCCGGCGTTTATGGCCGCGGGAGCCTCCTGGCTGCTGCTGATGACCGTTGGGCAGACGCCTTTGGCGCGAGCCTGTGGCTTGTCGCTGGCCATACTTGGCGTGACAGCGAGCATGCGGCCGATGGGATTTGTGGCTTCTGCCGCCGGCGGAATGACGCTGGCGCTTTGCCCGGTGTTCTGGTCGCAATCGGGCGGCGGCGTGACGGAACCAGCGACCATCGTTCTTGCCGCGGCGGCCGCATTCTTGGCGATGCTTGCTAGCGCGATCCTGCTAAATCGCCGGGACCTGGGCATTGGGCTAGGCATCGGCGTGTTTGTCATCCTCTTTTGGAGCCAGATTGGCACCCCGCAGAGCCTGAGATTAACCGGACTTGTCAGCGCCTGGCTGCTTTATCTGCTCGTTGCCATGATCATGCTGACCAATCCCAGGCCGGGCATCAAGCCAGCGGTGGCGCCGAAGCCCTGGCAACCTTTGGGTCTGTTGCTGCTATTGGCCATTGGCTCGGTCAACGATCCGCTGGTTGTACTATTTGCGCCGGCTATTTTGCTGGCGCTATTTCTCTCCTACGCTCGTCTGCCAGCCTGGTACTGGCTGGCGCTGACGCTGACGATTTTAGCCGGTCTGGTTCTGCTGGCGCGTACCTACATCATGACGCCGACGCCGGTTGTCAATATATGGGGCTGGCGGGAAGCGACGAGCTGGATCGAGCTGGGACAACTTGTCATCGCGCAATTCAGCGTGCTGGGCATCGCGCTCGGCGTCATTGGTCTGGCTCGGCTGGCCCGCTGGTACCCGCCACTGGGCGTCGTCACCATGTTCGCTTACGCTGCTTTTGTGGTCTTTGGCTTGGTTTACCTGGGCCGCAACCGCGATATCTTGCTGCTGCCGCTGATGATAATCCAGGTGATGTGGATGACCTACGCGGTTAATACCTTCGGCCAGTGGGTCAACAAATCGTTGGCGAATGACGCTGGTGTATGGATTCACATCGTCTCGGCGGTTTACTTCGTGTTTCCGGCAATTCTGCTGCTGAACATCCTAAATTCCTAAGGAAATCGCTACCCGTTTGCGGGCGCCTCCGCTTCTGGTCGAAGTCATTGTCGTCATCCCTGCCATTTCCAGCCAATTGACAGCTTGCATACCCTGCAGATAATTCAAAAAAGAGTATATTGAACTGGAGATTGCTCGTCGTGCCGCGCGCAGATTTGGAAGATTCCTAGCATGCAAGAAGAACTCATCGCCATCAAAGGCGTAAATGACGGCTTGCTGATTGAGCTCAGCACGACCGAAAAGTGGCAAATGGTCACGGATCAGCTGGCCGCGCGCATTGACGAAAAGTCGGAATTTTTCGCCGGCGCCAATATTACGATTCAACTTGGCGCGAGGCCGGTGCCAAAATACGAGCTCAGTTCGCTGAAGGCCCTGCTGGAGCGGCGCGGTCTGACGCTTTCGTTAGTGCAGAGCGAGAGCGAAACGACGCGCAAATCGGCAAGCGCTTTGCAAGTGGCGACCGAGAATAGCCGCGGATGGGAGGCGCCGGCTCCAACGCCGATACCGCAAGAAACGGCGCCAGTAAATCCGGAAGAAACGGGAACTTACGGCACGCTCTTTCGGCGCACGCTGCGCTCCGGCAGGACGATCCACAGCGAGGGGCACGTTGTCGTATACGGGGACGTCAACCCTGGCGCCAAGGTAATCGCCGCGGGCGACATCGTCATCTGGGGAAAATTGCGCGGTTATGTGCACGCCGGCGCCAATGGCGACGAATCGGCGGTGGTCTGCGCCCTGGACATGAGCCCGAGCCAGCTACGGATTGCCGGCCACTTGGTGACTTCCCCGCCCGGCAAGCGCAAAGATGTCATGCCGGAAGTCGCGCGAATTAGAGACAATCAGATAATTGTGCAAGCCAGAGACTAAACCGAGAAAGGATGCCGAATGGCAGGGAAAGTTGTAACGATTTCATCAGGTAAAGGTGGTGTTGGCAAAACCACCGCTACCGCCAATCTTGGGATTTCCCTGGCGAGCCTGGGCAAGAAAGTTGTCGTCATTGATGCGGATATCGGCCTGCGTAATTTGGATGTCATCATGGGTTTGGAGAATCGCATTGTCTACGACCTGGTTGACATCGTCGAGGGCCGCAGCAAATTGCGGCAGAGCATGATCAAGCACAAGAAGTTTGAAAACTTGTTCCTGATCCCCGCCGCGCAAACGCGTGACAAAATGGCCGTCAGCCCAGAAGACATGGTGAAGATTACAGACGAATTGCGCGAGGAGCATGACATTATTCTGATCGATTCGCCGGCGGGCATTGAACGCGGATTCCGCAACGCGCTGGAACCGGCCGATGAAGTGCTGATCGTGACCAATCCGGAGGTGTCGGCCGTGCGTGATGCCGATCGCATCACCGGCTTGATCGAGGCAGCGGAGAAGGGACCCGGCCGTCTGATTCTCAACCGCATAAAACCCGAATTGGTCAAGAAAGGCGAGATGCTGTCGTCGGACGATGTGATCGACATTCTAGGTCTCTCGATTATCGGCATCATTCCGGAAGACGAACTGGTGCTTTCGGCATCCAACAGCGGGGTTCCGGTGACCTTGAACACCGAATCAAAAGCTGGCATGGCCTTCAACAATGTAGCCCGCCGGTTGACCGGGGAAGACGTGCCCTTTATGAACCTCGAAGACGAACCGGGGTTTTTCCGGCGCTTGGTCAGACTATTTGAAGGTCTTTAGCGATCAACAGCAATCAAGACATAATCAACAGCGGCTACCAGTAAAGGATTTACCCATGACCAGCCTCTTAAATCGTTTGTTTGGACGCGCGAAAAAAGGCAGCGGCGCCACCGCCAAAAGCCGGCTCCATTTCGTGCTCCAGCATGACCGCATCAACCTGCCGCCAGAGCGCATGGAAGATATGAAACGGGAGATTCTGGCGGTGATCGTCAAGTATCTGGTCGTCGACCAGGAGCGGGTGGAAATCGACCTGGAACAGCGCGATCGCAGCCATAGCAAGCTGGTGGCTGAGATTCCCTTCGCCAAGGAAAAGCAAGTCCAAATTGATCTGAAGCCCGAGGTCGCGGCGGGCGACTCAAATGGCGCGGGGAAAGCGCAGGCAAAATCCAGCGCCGACGACCCTCGCGAGGAAGCGTCCAGCGACAGCGAAGTCGGCGAGCCTCTCGCTGAAGCCGATGAAGCCAGCAAGCCAGGCGCCGATTCCGATGAAAAGGATGACAAGAAAACCTAGATCCCTCATCGCAGCGTGTTTCCAGGCGGATTATACTTGCGCCGCCGCATACGGTCCCCGCATGGGCTCGCGCCTGTGAACATCCTCCACCCTTTTTGCCCGCTACGCATATTGTATAATTGAGGCTCAGCTTGCAGACCAAGAGCACCCTGCAACATGGACCAAGTCAGTATCTGGCGTCGCTTCGATTATGTGCTATTTGCCTCAACTGTCGCTCTGGTCGTCTTTGGCATCTTGATGATCGACAGCGCCACGCAGGACGCGATCGACGATGACATTATCAGCCGTGTGCCGGATCAGATCAGATTCGCTATTATCGGCTTCGCTGTAGTCGTGGTCGTGGCCGCGATTGATTATCGTCTTTTGGGCGGCATCAGCATGTGGATTTACGCCGCCATGATCATCCTGCTGCTGCTGGTGGAAGGCTTTGGCGTGGAAGGGGCCGGCGGCGCCAAGCGCTGGCTGAATGTCGGCATCCGGCTGCAGCCCTCGGAAATCGGCAAGATCATGATGATCATCACGCTGTCGCAGTACCTGGCCCAGCGCTATTTGCAGCTGGACAAGCTGTCAACAGTGCTGCGCAGCATGCTGCATATGGCGATACCCGCCGCGCTGATTTTTAGACAGCCTGACCTGGGCACAACCATTGTTTTCCTCGTCATCTGGGCTGTGATTATCTGGTCGGCCGGCTTGCGGCTGCGCCATATCGCGCTCTTCCTCAGCGCCGGGCTAGTCCTCTTAATTGTTGTGTATCCGCTGTTGCCAGGCTATCAGCGCTTAAGGGTAGAGACTTTTTTGGCGCCCGATACGGAATCGGACGCCTACTACAATATCAATCAGGCGCTGATAAGCATTGGATCGGGCGGCGTTCTGGGCAAGGGATACTACGTCGGCTCACAGAATACTGGGCGTTTCCTGCGCGTCCGCCATACCGACTTCATATTCAGCGTGATCGCGCATGAGTTTGGCATGGCTGGGGGCATCGTCCTGTTGGGCATGTTCGTCATCGTGCTGACGCGTATATTAAAAGGCGCCAGAGAAGCCAGCGATCCGCTAGGCAGCATGATCTGTTACGGGGTGGCCGCCATGATCTTCTTTCAAACGACGGTATCTATCGGCATGAATCTCAATCTGCTGCCGGTGACGGGGCTGACGCTGCCCTTTGTCAGTTCGGGCGGGACGTCGCTGCTATTTACCATGGTGGGCATCGGCCTGGTGCAGAGCGTCATTGTGCGGCGTCGGCGCCTCAACATCTGAGGCATTCCGCCAAGTCTAAGTGTCCACAAACATGAGAAGGAGCTGCATCTGTGAGCAATCGCTCTGAGGACCCGGTGCGGACGCGCTACGCCCCTAGCCCGACCGGACCGCAACATATAGGCGGCATCCGCTCGGCGCTGTTCGGCTGGCTGTTTGCCCGCCACCACGGCGGACAATTTATCCTGCGCATTGAAGACACCGACCAAAAGCGCAGCGTGCCCGGTTCGCTCGAACGCATCCTGGAGTCATTTGAGTGGCTGGGCATGGATATCGACGAGGGACCCCACGTTGGCGGAGAGTACGGACCCTACATTCAGTCCGAGCGTTTGGAGCTGTATCAGACCTGGGCGGAGCGGCTGGTCGAGCAAGGGCTGGCTTACAGGTGCTTCGCCACCGCCGAGGATCTGGCGGAAATGCGCGCGTCCGGCGGCGGATATGATCGGCGCTATCGAGACATTTCGGCGGAGCAGGCGGACAGACTGGAAGCCCAAGGCAAGCCCTATGTCATCCGCTTCAAGATGCCCTTGAGCGGCAAAACGACCGGCGTCGACATGATCCGCGGCGATGTCGTCTTCGAGAACGCTGAATTGCAGGACGCGGTCCTGCTGAAATCAGACGGTTTCCCCACCTATCATCTGGCGCATATCGTAGATGATTACCACATGAAAATCTCTCATGTAACGCGCGCGGTGGAATGGCTGCCTTCCTTGCCACTGCATATTCGAATTTGGGAAGCGCTTGGCTGGCGGAAGCCGCAATTCGCCCATCTGCCGGTACTGCTCAACCCCAACGGCAAGGGCAAGCTCAGCAAACGCAAGCAGCAATTCGCCGCCGATGGCAAGAGCGTGCCCGTGCTGGCGCATGAATTCATCGCCGCAGGTTATTTGCCCGAAGCGGTAATGAATTTCTTGACCAATATCGGCTGGAATTTCGGCGAGAATCGCGAGCGGTTCAGCACAGAAGAAGCGATTGAGCGCTTCCAACTCAAAGACGTCAACCCAGCTAACAGCGCCTACCCCATCGCCAAACTAGACTGGCTCAACAGCCAGTATATCCAGGCTGCCGAGGTTGCTGACCTGGCGCGGCGGCTCAAGCCGGTGCTGGAAGCGGCGGGTTACGCAGTCGCTGACGACTTGCTGCGCCGCGTCGTGCCGCTGCTGCAAGTGCGGCTGAAGACCCTGAATGACGTCGTGCCCATGGCTGGTTTCTTTTTTGCCGATTGGCAGGCATTTGAAGCGCCTGCAAGCGAAGTCTTGATCCAGCGCAAGCTGGATAGCGCCGCCACCGCGACCATTCTGAACGGCGCCATTCCTGTGCTGCAGCGCTTGGGCGATTTCGACAGCGAGACACAGCACAGCGCCATGGCGGCATACGCCAAGGACATTGGATACAAAAACGGCCAGGTATTTGGCACATTGCGCGCGGCGGTAACTGGTCAGCGCGTATCGCCGCCGACATTTGAAACGATGGAGATACTGGGCCGAGCCGAGTCGATCCGCCGCATTGAACTGGCTCTGCAAGCGCTGCGGGAACGCGCCTGACTAACATTCGCGGCTGACGTTGCCGTTGTCAACGCCAAGGAGGGCTGGCGGTCTTTACAGCAGAGCAATTGCTTCGAAATGCATCTGCTAAACTATGAACATTATACTAACTTAAATCTAACCAAAGAGACACAGAGGGCACAGAGAATAGTCTTTACGTATAAGTATTGTGAAATGGCACTTCAATTTTGAACCCCATGATAAGCATCTTACCCATATGTATGTCGATACTCGAGGAGTTCTGCCCCAAAAATACAAAACTCTGTGTTCTCTGTGCCTCTGTGGTGAAATATTTTTTGATGCGATTGCCCTGGTCTTTACAGCGCAAGTCTTGAATGATGGCGCTATCGATGGTAGCATGGTGCTGATTAGTGGGAGATAGTTTAATTGGCAAAACAGCGGACTCTGGATCCGCCATTCCTGGTTCGAGTCCAGGTCTCCCAGCTTCATTCGCGGCCCGGTTTCCAGCCGGGTCGTTTGTATTCCCGGCGCTGGCGCAGTGGCATCCGCTGCGGTTACGCGACTGAAAGCACGACCAACTCCACCCACTTGCGAAACTCTTCGTGCTGGGCGTTGTAAAGCAGGCGCGTCCGCAACGGCAGGCCCAGCCACATATACGACAGCTTGCGGCGCTCCTCGCGCGTGGTGCGATCAACGATTTCGCGGTACCAGCCCGGAAAGCGCAAGAAAATCTCCGGGTGATCCAGGATATTATCGCGCACTCGCCAATACAGCATAAAGAAGAATACAAATGCGAAGATGCCCAGGAGCACCAGAAGCGATGAAGGAACAAGCAGAGTAAAGATCAAGTAAGCCAGCACCAGCCCCCACAAGCAGGAGTCAAACAGCGGGCTGAACCCCACTTCGTCGCCGTATTGTTGAAAGGCGGACAGGATTGGCTCTTTGTAGAAGCCCAGCGTAATCAAGCAGGCGCGCAGGAACAGCAGCGACACCGCAAACATTACCAGTGGCAGTATGGTCATCATCGAATGAGTCCCGCGCCTTCTATTAGGCAATCTATAGCGACATTATCAATTGGTCGAGCCCGCGCTGGCGGAATTCGCAATCCTGAAACCGTGGCGCAGTTCCCCTGGCACACGCGCTTCCAGGCGAGCGTCCGGATAGCGCGTACATGGCAGGGGCGCCTGCCAACATTGTGTTCCGTCCCCGCTGGGTACATTAAGCTGAAGGCCGCTGTTTGTCACGTATTGATCGTAGGGAATCGGCCAATGGTCATAGAAGCCATCATCCGGGCCCGCCGGCAGCGGGAAACTTTGACGCGCAACGATGAGAAAGGCGACGTAAGCCAGACCGAGCGCAGCCAATCCAAATACTGATATGACGCGCGCGCGAAACGCAACACCAGACCATGCTTCAAATGTCAGTATCATCAAAAGCGCGGCCAAGCTCCAAAAGACGTAGCGCACATATTTGGGCTCGGGGAAAGTGAAGAACCAGAAAATCAACATGATGAGCAAGGGCGCCAAAGCCAATAGGCCGGGGCCGCGGGCGCGAGCCTTGCCTCGGTTACGCAATCGGCCAGCGGCGTACAGACCAAGCGCGCCGGCAGAGATTAGCGACGGCAGCATGGTGGGCATGATATTGCGCGCGAATTTCTGCAGCCATGGTCCCAACCAATCCCAAGACCCAAGCACCTCAGCTTGGACGCCGCCGCGGATGCGAGTGTTGGTCGACATGGTACGCTGTCTATTCAGCAGCTGCTCATGCGGAATCGCCCAATCCACGTTCACTCTTCCCACCGTCTGTGGAAAGGCGACATAGCCGCTGGAAAGCACGCCTCGAGCCAGCCAGGGCGCCATCATGACGCCAGCCATTAACATGGTCAGCCACAGCAGCCGGAGCGCGCGCTGGCGATCCTGGCGATAAGCGCCTCGTTTCAGCCAAAGGGAGACGACCGTTGCCGCGACCGCCAAGCCGAATACGATGAAGGTCTGTTTAATGGTGAAGCCCACCAGAACCAGAACCGCCAGGCGCAAGATCAGATACTGCTTGTCGGATTCGCGGGGATTCCAATCTTGTAGGAAATCCAGAAAATACGCCATACACAGCAATCCGACCAGGTCAACGACTGTATCGGTCAAAAAGTGGCTTATGCCGCTCCAGTCCACGGTGTAGAACAGCAGGAACGGGATCGTTATGCTGTAATGTATCCACGACCAGCGGATAGCGGCGTCAGACGGACAACTGCGCAATTTCATAGCCGATTTTACCGCCTGCGCCAGATAGGCCATGAGCAGCAAACCGGTAGCGATATGATGCGACCGCCCGGACCATATTGACGCGTCAAGCAAGGCGTCATACAGATAGACAGAGTGATTAAAAGCCAGTGACGAAAACAGATTTCCCAGCCCCGGCACGGCGGGATAGGCGTCGATCCACATCACAGCCTGGATGTCGCGGAAGCCGGTGTCGTAAGCCGTCGGCATGGCGAGCGCCCGATTTGACAGCCACAGGGCTAGCAGCGCCATGGCTAACAGGTAGGCGCGGTCGCTGCGCAACTGAGTAATCAGAAGAGCGGCAGTTCTTCGCTGATTGACCAGTTGAAACAGCGCAAGCGCGGAGAGTATCAGCAGAATCATCTCATTTACAGGAAAGACCAAGTGCCAGATCTGCAATACGGCAATGCTAAGCGCCCAGCCCAGCCAGAAGCTATCCAGCCAATCCCAGCCCGATGCGCATCGTTTTCCAAGCAGCTTAAACACCCACAAACCGAGCCCGCTGAAAAGCGCGAACAATAGCGCCCAGCTCAGCAAGACCTGCGACATCGGCGCGATAAGGTCCAGCAACAAAGGCGAGCCCTCCAATATGACCGGCCAAGTAGGTTATCCCCTGCGGAAACCCCATTATAATGTCAGATAAATCATCGTGCGATTATGACTTGTACTGGCGCGAGGCTGTTATGTCGACAATGAGGCTAGCGGGAAATTGATGTCCTACGACACATTGATTGAACCAGTTGAGGGTCCGCGGATGGCCTTCATTCAAGATGCGGATGCCGACGCGATTGCTGAAAACTTAGTGGCTTTCGCCAATACCGAAGGCGGCACAATCGTCGTCGGCGTCAATGCTGACGGCAGTCCGGCGCGGCAGCTTCTGGCGAAGGATAAGATCGAGCGCGCACTGGGAAGAGCCGATGATCTGTACAATCCGCCGGTCGTCATCGATGGCTGTGATGTCATCCGGTTGAGACCATCGGGCAGCAATGCGACTTCACATGAAGCCGAAGTCGAAATTGCCGGGAACAATTCCGCGCGCGTTGAGCCGCTGATACCGGCGTTTTCGATACGCGTTCCGCGCAGCACCGAATTACACGCCCTGGCCGACGGCCGCGTTCTCATCCGCAGTGGCGCGGTCAACCGGCCCTTGGGCGGGCAGGAGATATTGCGCCTGGCCAGCGCCAAGAATACTGGCGACTTCGAAACTGAAGCCGTGCCCGGCGCCACAATTGACGACTTCCGGCGCGAGTTAATCGACGAATACCTGGAAAAGCGCGCCGAGCGCTCAAAGCGCGTTCACAGCGGCGAGATCAACCGGCTGCTGGCGGAGATCGGCGCGATAACGACCGATGGCAAGCCCACAGTCTGCGGTCTGCTGCTCTTCAGCGATTATCCGCAGCGCTGGTTGCCGCAGAGCAGCGTGGTCTTCGCGCGATTCATCGGCACGACGCCGCGCGGCGAGCAGGGCTTGGCCGGTTATACACGCCGCGAAGAGATCACGGGCTCTGTCCCTCGCCTCATTGAAGCGACCTGGAACCTTGTCTGGAGCGAGATGGCGATTAGCGCTGTCGTCAAGGGTTTGGAGCGCGAAGAGACATTTGAGTACCCGCAATTCGCCGTGCGCGAAGCCTTGGTCAACGCCATCTGCCACCGCGATTATCGCTTGCGGGGCCGCCGCATCGAGGTGCGCATGTTTTCCGACCGGCTGGAGGTGATATCGCCCGGCGGACTGCCCGGCTTCATCACTGTAGAAAATATCAAGGACGAACACTTTTCGCGCAATCCGCGCTTGGTCGGGGGCTTATTCCATTGGGGCTATATCGAGGAGCTGGGGCTTGGCATCGACCGGATGATGGAAGTCATGGAACAAGCCGGGCATTCACCGCCGCGCTTCGACGCCCGACCCTATAGCTTCGCGGTGGCGTTGCATAACGAGCGCATACGACCGAGTGTTCCCGAATGGTCGCGTGATACCAATCACCGCCAGGCGCGCGCGCTGCAATACATCCGCGAAAGGGGCTCGATCACCAACCGCGAATACCGCAGCTTGATACATTCGGTTTCCGCGGAGACCTTGCGCCTGGATTTGGCGGATCTGGTGGAGAAGGGCGTTCTAAACAAAGTGGGCGCCAACAAAGGCACGCATTATACGCTGCGCAATAGAGATGGGGGCAAATAAAATGAGACACGCCCAAGGGTGCCCTGGGCTGTCATTCTGTGGCTGCTTGCTGTTTAGCGGCGTTCCTTGAGGCGGGCGGACTTGCCGCGACGGTCGCGCAGATAATACAGTTGCGCCCGACGCACCTTGGCCCGGCGCAGAATCTCGACTTTTTCAACGCGCGGGCTATGCAGCAAGAAAGTGCGTTCCACCCCGACGCCGTGGCTGGCGATGCGGCGCACGGTAAAGTTGGCTTCGTTGCCGCCCTTGCGCGCCCGAATTACGACGCCCTGGAATACCTGGACGCGCTCGCGAGTTCCTTCGACGATACGTACATGAACTTTTACAGTATCGCCCGATTCAATCTTGGGGTGCCGATTGTTTTTGGCAACCAGCGCTTGCATCAATTCCTGGCTCATGGCGGCCTGCCCTCATAAAAATACGCCCGTAGGCGCGTTACAACTGTCAGAAGTCGGCGCATTGTAGCACAGCCGCGTCAAGCTCGGCAAGGGCTAGCAATAGCCATGGAGATTCCTCACCGTCATAGCCGCAGCCAGCGCGATCACCGGCGCCAGGGCTTAGGGGAGCTGCAATACCTGGCCGGCGATTAAGTTGTCGACATTGTCGATTTCGTTCAGGGCAGCGAGGACTTCCACGGTTGTGCCAAAAGTAGCGGCAATCTCAAACAAGGTGTCGTTCTGCTGCACGATATAGATCTGGCTTGGCGTCGCCGCGCCGGACAGTTGCGCGCTAAAAGCCGCCGACGGATCGGATTGCGCGTTATCCAAAAGGGACGCTTGCGCTTGCTCGACCAGGGCGCTGCGCGTGTCATCAATGCTGGCGATCTCAAGTTCCGCCGGTTCACTGGTCACTGGAATAGGCACGATGTCGAGGGTTGCGGTTGGTAACGATGTGGGCGGCGGGATGAACCCGGTCGTACCACAAAGTGGAATGGTGATAGGTTGCCCCACGGCGATGCGATCGGGGTCGTCGATGCCGCTGGCCGCGGCGATGGCGTCAACCGTCACGCCGTATGCCAGTGAAAGCTGGAACAAGGTATCGCCGGCGCGAATCTCATGCACGCAGTCTTGCCCCGGCGGAATAGTCGCGCGCGGCTGTGGAATCGCCGTGGCCAGGCCCGCCGGTATGGCGTCGTTTCCTGCCGAGGACCCTTCTCCAGCGACTGGCTGCGTCTGCAAGGCAATCAAAGCCGTCGCCGTAAGCGCGTACTGATCTGCTACCGGCTCTGTCGCAACCTGCTCTGTCGCGATCGGCTCTGTGACAACCTGCTCTGTCGCGATCGGCTCGGTCGCCACTGCTTCCACAGTTACCGTAGGCAGGACCGCGAGAGGCTCTTCTTCCTGCACTGCGGTCGGCGATGGGTATTCGCGCGCAACAGGCTGATTTTGGATCGCCTCAGACGTATCGCGAAAACACGCTGTCAATAGCAGCGCAACAGCGCCCAGCAGCAGCATGAGTTGAAAGCGCCAGGAAAGGTCAGACATCAATCGGCTACTCCTCATCACAGAAGCGATCAACCCTCATGCCAATCACTCCGCGCTCATACGCATACGCATACGCCAGAGACTCAGATTTCATCCCTGCGTTTCATTATAGATAGAGAACAAATAACGGACAAACGAGAATGGGACAGTCTTTGACGGTTTGATTCAGTTTCGCCGGAAATCGATTAGTCAAGAGATCATTCCAGCGGAAACTGCCGCAAGAATCAGCAGACCGGCGATTATGCGATAGTAGCCGAATACGTCTAAGCTGTTATTGGATACAAATCTCAAGAGCCACTCGATGGACATCCAGGCGAAAACCGCCGACAGCGCCGCGCCAAGCAACAGTAAGAAGAGCTCGCCGGCGCCAAGCGTGTGAATCACGGTCGCCAGGCGATACAGCGTGGCCCCTCCCAAGAGCGGGATAGCCAAGAAAAACGAGTACTCCGTCGCTTGGCGGCGATCCAGCCCGGACAAGATGCCGCCGATAATAGAACTGCCGGAGCGCGAAACGCCCGGTATCAGAGCCAGTGCTTGCACTAAGCCAACTGTCAGCGCCTGCCTGGCCGTAATCTGCCTGATGCTGCCTTGATCGCTCTCACGCGGCTGAAAACTTGGCAGGCGCTCGACCAGCAGAAAGACGACTCCGCCGCTAATCAATGAGACAGCCACCACCTGAGGCGAAAACAGCAACTGCCCAATTCGCTCCCCCGCCAGGAAGCCCAGCGCGGCGGCGGGCAAACAGCTGAGCGCCACTAGAGACCAGAAGCGGCGGGTCGCCGGCGACGAAGACAGATTTGCCGTGTGCTTGTACAGCGTCTTGCGGTAGTACATCACCACTGCCAAGACCGCGCCAAACTGAATGAAGATCTCGAATACGGCGTCCGTGCCATCCAGGCCCAGCAGCGCTTTGCCGACGATTAGATGCCCGGTGGACGAGATCGGCAAGAACTCGGTCACGCCCTCGACGAGCGCCAGGATGATGACTTTGATGATGTCTTCGGTCATGGTATAGGCTGCTAGTGAATCTTATGGTCAAGACGAATCAGGCGCCGCCAAAGAGACGACCGCCCAAGAGTAATCCCAAGGCGACGCCAATCAAGCATAAGCCATAATTCAGGATCGCATTAAGCATTAGCAGCGCAATCTTGCCATCGTCCGCCAAAGCGTAACTTTCGTTGGCAAAGGCCGAAAAGGTCGTGAAGGCGCCAAAGAACCCGCTGCCAATGAGCAGGCGCAGCTGGGGAGAAAGCCCGCTGCGAGCGCAGAACCAGACACCAAAAAGCGCCAGCCCAAATGAACCGACGACATTGACAAGCAGGGTTCCGTAGGGGAAAACGCCCAGCAGCGGCGTCAGCAGATGATTCGTCCCGAGCGTCAGCAGATAGCGGGCGTTTGCGCCCAAGAAGCCGCCGACCCCAATATAAAGCAGGCTGTCCATTGGTTCTCTTGGTACTCCTTGCCGCGCGCGCTTTCTATCTCAGGCTAGTCTACAGGCGCTGCGAACGAGCCGCAAATCAGGCGCGACCCTGAATGTTTTCTGCCCGGATGTCGGTTGCGCCGTGCAGCGCTTAGTGATGTGCTGTACACTGAGGCGCTACATTCGAGGCTGCCAATGGATTACATCAGACTTCTCAACAGCAACCATGATTTCGCCAAACTGTGGGCGGCGCAGCTTGTCAGCCTGTTGGGCGATTGGTTTAGCACAATTGTCGTCTCAGCGCTGATTATTACCTACACCGAGGGCAGCGGTTATCAGGGCATCGCAGTCAGCGGATTCCTCATCGCCAGAATGCTGCCGCCGCTGCTGGTACGGCCCTGGGCGGGCGTGCTGGCGGATCGCTTTGATCGCAAGCGGCTGCTCATCATCAGCGACCTGCTGCGCGCCGTTGCGGTATTGGGCCTGCTTTTCGCCTCACAGAGCCAGGAATACCTGCCGCTGATCTACATACTTGTCATCGTCCAGTTCATGGTTTCCTCGGTCTTTGAGCCGGCGCGCAACGCCATTATGCCCAGCATTTTGTATCGGCATCAACTCATCCTCGGCAATACGCTGAGCAGCGTAACCTGGTCGGCCATGTTGGCGATCGGCGCCATAAGCGGCGGGCTGGTGGCCGAATTATTCGGTACGCAAATCGCGCTGCTGGTCGATGCCATGACCTTTGTTTTGTCCGCGATATTGGTCATGCTGATTGCCATCCCTGACAGCCCCCGCTCGGATATCGGTCAAGCGCCTCGCGTAGTCAAGGCTAAGACCGAGCGCACATTCCTCGACGGCATCCGTTACTTGCGGCGACATCCAGAAACGGCCGCCGCGCTATTCGTCAAAGCCGGGCAGAGCATCACCAGTTCGGACGCGCTGCTCATCTTCTTTGGCACGCAGATTTTTGTCCTGGGCGACCAAGGCATTACCTCTATGGCGATTTTATGGGCCGCCTTCGGCATTGGCGCTATTGTCGGTCCGCTAATCGCCAATCGATTCAGCGACGACTCCGTAAGCGTGCTGCGCCGGCTGATAGGCGTCGGCTTCGCTTTGATCGCGATCGGCTGGCTGTTCTGGGGCTTGGCGCCGTCACTGGAATTACTGGCGCTGGCGGTGCTCGTGCGGGCGATGGGCGGGTCAATCAATTGGACCTACAGCTCGGTGATTATTCAGCAGCAGGTGCATGACGAGTACCTGGGGCGCATGTTTTCACTGGATTTTGCCGGATTCGAGCTGGTGCAGACCCTGGGCATCCTGGCGGTAGGTTTCGCTATAGACGCGGTGGGCGATGGCGGCATGCGGGCGATCGTATTTGCCTCGGCTCTGGCTGCGGTCGTGCCGCTGCTTATTTGGCTGCGGATTGTCCACTGGCTGGACAAGAACGAAATTGGCACAGCAGCGGCCGCCCCGGAATTGGCCGCAGGAGGCTGAGATGACAAGTTTCCAATACGACAAGCAAATCACGGACAATTATGCGAATCTCTGCGCCGGGGTCATAGTCGCGCGGGGCATGACAAACACGCCAACGTCGGCGGCGCTGAAAGCTCGCTATCTGGCTGAGCAAGCCGCGGTCAAGGCGCGCATTGGCGACAGGCCGCTGAGCGAGCTGCCATCGCTAAAAGCCTGGCGCCGGGCTTTCAGCGCATTCGGCGTATCCCCAACCAAGTATCGCAGCGCCGCCGAAGCCCTTCTGCGCCGCCTGACCAAAAAGGGCGATGTGCCCTGCATCAACACTTTGGTCGATATTGGCAATCTGGTCAGCATCCGTTATGGCTTGCCGGTCGCCATCTTTGATACGCGCCAGATTGCGGCGCCCATCACCGTGCATTATTCGGACGGCAGCGAATTGTATACCGAGTTGGCCAGCGGCGAAGCGATGCGCCCCGAGCCGGGCGAAGTCGTCTTTTCCGACGAGAATAAGATGGTTGCAGCGCGCCGTTGGTGCTGGCGACAGAGCGCAACCAGCGCCGCCAATGCCGGCACGACCGAAGCCGTCATTACGGTGGAGGCGCAACACAGTGGCGGCGGCACAGACATTGAAGCCGCGCTTGAAGATCTGTTGGCGCTGCTCGAAACGTACGCGGGCGGAAGTTACGAATCCGCGCTTCTCGATGCCGGCAAGCCGTCGATCTAGCTCAGACGCAGGCGACCGCTGATAATCGGCGGGAACTGGCGAAATCGGCTCCAGTCCAGGCTTGTCGAGCTGGCTTTGACTTCAGTCTCAAATGCCGGTTCAAGTAAAGCGTCCAGGACAAAACCGGCGGCAAAGACTGCGCCGAGCAATTCGCTCAGCGAACGATGATAATAATAGTGCGGCGTCGGCTCGCCGGGCGCGCCCGCACCCTTGACCGGCGGCATGTCCAGGTAGGCGCGCAGCTTGACGGAATAGTAGTCGCTGACGACGCCGTCGCGGTCCTCTTTCTCGTGCAGAAAAATGGGGTTGTTGGAGTTAAAAGCCGGGTGCATGGTCGAGAAGACAAAGCGCCCCGCCGGCTTCAACAGTTGGCTGGCCGCGGCAAAGAGCGGATCAACTGCCGGAATGTCCATCAAAGTCATTGAGCAGGTAATGGCATCGAAGCGCCGCTCGCCAAGTTGCAGCAGCGCCGCTTCGTCGGTGGCGTCAATAAGCTGGTAATCTACATTGACGCCGGCCGCCCGGCTGCGTTCACGCGCGAGCTCAAGCATTACAGCGCTGAAATCGAAAGCCGTTACAGCCGCGCCTGCGCGAGCCAGACGCCGCGTCAACGCGCCATTGCCGCAGCCGGCATCCAGCACGGATTCGCCAGCGCGCAGCTCCAGCAGCTGCAAGACACTGGGCTCAACCAGGCGCCGATGAAAGACATTGCCGCTGTCGCCCTGCAATTCGTCCCAGAAGCGCGCCTTGCGGTTCCACAATTCTCGGCCTTCGTCATTTAGCTGCTTGATATCCAACGGCGGATTCTCCCGTCTGTGGTTTTGACAAGACGCTCACGCGCCGGCGCAAAATTGTAAGCTATACGCGCGGACACTTTGCAGAGCAATTGCCAACAAAAGATATTTATCTCTGCGCCCTCTGTGTACTCGGTGGCAAAATAATTTGTAGCGATTGCCCTGGACTCGCTACCATAATAGTCGGATGCTGAAAGCGAATACAGTATAATGGCTGCTGCTTCAGTAGATAACGGACAGATACTGTTTTGACAAACGAGATTCTCGTTTTCGCGCTAGTTGGCATATTGATCGGCTTTTCCAAGGGCGGCTTGGGCGGTCCAGTACCGGTGGCGCTCACCGTACCCATATTAGCCTTGTTCATTGACCCGCAGGTTGCTGTGGTATTGGTCTTGCCCCTGCTGATATTCGCCGATGCCTTCGCGCTGTATTTCTACTGGAAACAGTGGGACCGCCGCTGCATCGGCCTTATGCTCATCCCGGGCTTGATCGGCGTGGCTCTGGGCGCATTCGTCCTCAAGGACATAGACGCCCTCACGCTGAGGCGGGTCATTGGCGGCTTGACGCTGCTGGCTTTGACATTCAAAATCGCCAGCGACCGCTTGGCTGCGCTTGCTTATCGACCCCAGAAATGGCACGGTTATTTCGCCGGCTTGGCGTCGGGATTCGGCTCGACGCTGGCAAACGTTGGGGCGCCGCCTTTCACCGCATATTTGCTACTGCAACCGCAGATGACGCCGCGCCGCTTCATCGGCACGACCACGCTCTTCTTCGCGGTCATAAACCTGACCAAGGCGCCGGGATTTCTTCTGCTTGGCCTGTTTGATTTGGAGCGCTTGCTCAGCATAGCCTGGGTATTTTTGCTGATTCCGCCCGCCGTGATGGTCGCGCGTTATCTGATCGATCGCATCGACCAGCAAGTTTTTGAGTGGATGATGATGATCCCGCTGTTCGTTTTGAGCGTTTATCTCTTGCTGAGTAATGTCCCAGCCAATGCCTGATCGCGGCGGTGGTCTTCGCCGTAGCGGCGCGTCGTCAGCCGCGCCTGGAAATGCGCCCGGCCTGGCCGCGCTTCATTGATACCAGAAAGGCAAGCTGCATAATGACAGTCTCGAAACAGTACGAGCAAGATGCCTGAGCATGGCGACCGTCGCTGAATGTTTCGCGAAACAGTTAAAGGCTGCCGGCGTAGCCCGCGTCTACGGCTTGCCCGGCGGCGAGAATGTCGAAATCCTGGAAGCGCTGCGCTTGCGCGGGTTTGACTTTGTGCTGGTCAAGAACGAGAGCAGCGCGTGTTTCATGGCGGCGACCGACGCCCGCTTGAGCGGCAAGATAGGCGTGGCGCTGACGACGCTGGGCCCCGGCGCGGCCAACGCTGCCGCCGGTTTGGCGCATGCCTGCCTCGACCGGGCGCCGGTGCTCTTGATTACTGCAAGCACAGACCCCGATTTGATCGGCCGCCATACGCATCAAGTGCTGGACCTGTCCGCCATATTTCAGCCCATGTGCAAATTTTCGGCGCAGCTCTCGGCGCACAATGCGGTCCAGACTATTCAGCGCGCGCTGAGCCTGGCAAAAGCGGGTCGCCCGGGACCAGTGCATCTCAGCCTGCACAATCGCATCGCGCTGCAAGAGGCAGCCTGCACAAGCCTGCCTGCTCCGGCTGCATCAGCGCCGCGACCTGAGATAGACATCGACTCCGCCCGCGCGCTGCTGTCGGACAAGCGCAAACCGATCATTGTAGTTGGCCTGGGCTTGGAGCCGGGCGCGCCCTATGACGCCATTCGTGGTCTCGCCGAGAGATTAGGCGCTCCAGTCATTGATACGCCCAAGAGCAAAGGCGCGCTGACGGCCGAGCATCCGCTATACGCGGGCGCCATCGGGCTGACGCGGGCCGACCCGGTCTACGAATTGCTGGACGAAGCCGACTGCATCATTGCCATCGGCTTTGATATCGTCGAGTTGGTCAAGCCTTGGGATTATGAAACGCCGCTGATCTGGATCGCTGACTGGGAGAATCGCGATCCGCGAATTGCCAGCGAATGGGAAGCGGTCGGCCCCATCAAGGACAGCCTGAGCGCTCTCGCGGATCTTTGCTGCTTGTCGGCAGAAACTTGGGGCACAGAGCGCGTTCGGCAATTTCGCGACCAGCAGAGCCGGATCAGCCTGCCGACAGCGGGCGCCAAGCGCATTCTGCCGCAAACCTTCCTGGCTTCGCTGCGGGACAATACACCCGCCGATATCATCGTGACTACCGATGTCGGCTCGCACAAGATACTCGCGGCGCTGAACTGGCCCGCTCGCGCGCCCAATCGCTACTTCGTCTCGAACGGGCTCTCGGCGATGGGCTTCGGGCTGTGCAGCGCCATCGCGGCCGCCGCGGCCACGGGCGAGCCCGCCATTTGCATCACGGGGGATGCTGGGCTGGCGATGGTCATGGGCGAGCTGGGCTTGCTGGTTGAACGGCAGCTGCCGGTGTTGGTTGTCGTCATGAATGACGCGGCACTGGATCTGATACGCTCGGCGCAGTTGCGCGCGGATCACCCCGCCTTTGGCGTCGAATTTCACAATCCCGACTTTGAACTCATCGCCCGCGCCTATGGCATGGCCTACCGCCGAGCCGAATCCAGAGGAGATTGCGACGCTGCCATACAAGCCGGATTGTCTGGCCGCGCTCCCATGCTGATCGAAGTCATGGTCGACCCAGTCGGATACCCTACGACAGTGCGAAAAGATTAACCGAGGGCGCGAATACGGTCAGCCAGCGAAGCGTCGCTCGCCAGCGCCATTTGCACTTTCTTCAGCGCCGCGACAACTTCATCCACAGCGCCTTTGCCAGCGCGGAAAATCTCCTCATCCAGCCACAATCCCTCACGCGTACTGATCCGCTCGGTAACGGGCAAATTTATGTTCTCCAGGTCGAAGTACTCCGGGAAAGCCGACGGCACCGGCAATCGCGAGTCTTTCGGCCGGAAGAGCTCGTAACGATACATGGGGTCGTAGCCGTGGCTGCAGGGGATGCCCTCAGCCTGCAGCGCCCGAGCGACAATTTTATTGGTCGCGCCGAAAGCCGGGGGGTCGATGGCGAATATGTAGCGATAGAGCGCCCGTTTTTCGTGCCGGGGATCGCGCGGCAGCACGCGGGCGCCTGCGATTTCGCTGAGCGCTTCGTCCAGGTAGTTCGCCATTTGCTCACGCATGATGGATTGCGCGGGGAAGCGCTCCAGGGCGACATTCAGCAGCGCCGCCTGCAACTCGGTCATGCGGTAGTTGCCGCCCTGCGTATACATCTCACCGGCTGGGTCATGCGGGCGGCCGCAGTCGATGATGCTGGCCGCGCGCCAGGCCTGCTCCTGCGAGCGGCAAAGCAGCACGCCACCCTCGCCGGCGGTCATGATCTTGGTCGATTGCATGCTGAAGGAGCCGAAATGCCCCAGCGTGCCGGCGCCTTTACCCGACCATATCGCGCCGTGAGCGTGGGCCGCGTCCTCGATGACGATCAAGTCATGCTGCTCGGCGATGGCCATGATGGCATCCATGTCCGCCATTTGCGAGGCGATGTGCACCGGGATGATGGCCCGCGTCCGGTTGGTGATTGCGGCTTCAATCGCTTTGGGATCGATGCAGAAGGTATCCGGATCAATATCCACAAGCACCGGTATCGCGCCCGCCATCATCGGGGCGGAGGCGGTCGCCTGGAAGGTATAAGCCGGGACCAGGACTTCATCGCCCCAGCCGATGCCGGCCGCGCGCAAAGCGACTTCCATAGTTATCGTGCCGTTCATCACCGCGACGGCATATTGGCCGCGGTGCATAGCGACAAAGGCATCCAGAAAGCGCTGCGTTTGCGGGCCAGGATAAGGGAAGCCACCCCAATTGCCGCTGCGCAAGACCTCCGCGACCGCCTGAACATCGCGCTCGTCATGAACGGGCCAACTTGGGTAAGCCGCCGTTCTCGTTTTGCTGCCTCCAAAAAGCGCCAACTCGCTCATGGTTCATCTCCCAGCAAGACTACTTGTCCTCTGCATTATGAAACCTTCCGAACACTGGCGAAATCTGTAGGGGCGAGCCTTGGCTCGCCCGTACGCACACAGCATAGGATTTCATATTTTCTGTGATCCAAGTCGTGACTTGCGAGCGAGTGCTTGCGCTCGTGGGCAGCGCCAGCCGAATCATGACACTGCCAACCTGGCGAATGTGATGAGCGCGACGAAGGCGACGGGAATCAAGCCCAGCAGCAGCATACGCCGGATCACGGGACCCTCCTGCCCAGCCAAGCCTACGGTGCTGCAGCCGACAATGACTTTGGCCGGCGCCAGAACGCTGCCCAGCGAAGCTCCTGCCGTTTGGCCAGCCAATACAACCGGCACGCTCAAAGCCAGCAGCGTCGCCGTTTCTTGCTGCAGCGCCCCAAAGACTACATTGGAATTGGTATTGCTGCCCGTCATGAATGCGCCCAAGGCGCCGATGAAAGGCGCGACCAGGGGGTAAAACTGGGCGCTGAAGGTTTCGCTGATGCCAAGCGCGATGACTTGCGTCATGCCGGTGTGGGTCATTAAAGCCGCCATCGCCACCAGCGCAAAAATCGAAATGGTGGATTTGGAGGCGGAGCGGCGCACTTTTGCCCAGATGTCGCGCCAGACGGACTGACTCTCATAATAGCCGGCGCGCCGATACAACAGGAAGGCGATGCCCCCCGCGTAGAACAGAATCGCCCCGGCATGGCCGAAGACGCTGATGCCGCGTCCGCTCTCGGCGGGGACTTGCCAGCCGTAGCTGGTGGCGACCGCCGGGAAGTCAACCTGGATGCGAAGCGTATCCACCAGCTGCTCCAGCGGGACGATGAGATTGGCGGAAAATGCCAGAATCAGCAGAATGACGTAGGCTGCCAGCGCCAGCGCGATGCTGCGCGGACGCTCGCCCCCGGCTTCCGGATCAGGTTGCGCTCCCCCCGCATGCAGCGGCGACAGCACATAAATGACGCCGACGACCGCGCCGGCCAACGCGCCAGAGGTGGAGCCCAGGGTCCAAAACCCATTGGTCGCCATCCACCATTGCGTCAAGCCCATGACGGCGCCAACGATGAGCAACATGGGAATCGAGCGCAGTAATCCGTTCCAGCCGGCGCTTACGAAAGCGACCAGGCCGCCGCTGAAGAAGCCAGCCAAGCCCAGGACAAGCGCCGCGTCATGCGCCAAAACCTCCCCCGACAAACCGGTGACGGCGGTCAAGGCGACAAATGAAGTGCCCAGCGAGCCGAAGGTCACCGCCCAGCCATGGCCCAGCGCCGCCATGATGACCGACTGCGTGGCGCTGTAGCCCAAGCCGACCAGCAGCGGCGCGACAACGGCAACCGGCACGCCGAAGCCGCCAACGCCCTGCAACAGCGAAACAAACACCCAGCTGATGAGCAGGCTCTGCGCGGCGCGGTCCGATGTCAAGCGCGGCAGGCTGCGGCCGATCAAGGCGACGGCGCCGGCCTCGTTAGTCACGTTGTAGAAAAACAGCGCCATCCAGACGATGTAGAGCACATCAACAGCGAGAAAAACGGACTTGCCGATGGCGACCAATGCCAGTTGAATGTCGCCGCCGAAGACGGTCAAGGACAAGAGCAGCGCGACGCCGAAACCGGCCAAGCCAGCGCGGCTGCCGCCCCAGCCCAAGCCGACCATCAGCAGCAGCACGGTGAGTACCGGCAGCAGCGCCAGCAGCCAATTGATCAGGTTGAGGTCCAAGCGCTTTCTCCGGCCGCCCCGCTAGTCCGCGCCTGGTCGCTGTTCATAAATGCGAGTCGCTTCCTGGAAGGCGTAGGCCAACTGCAGCACCGCGAAGTCCGCCCGCGGGCGCCCGACAATTTGCAAGCCGACGGGCAAGCCATCCGCGCTGAAGCCGCAGGGCACGGAAATCGCCGGCAAACCCGTGACCGTGATATAGGCGCAAGTCATCATCCAGTCGATATAAGTGTTCATGGCGACGCCGTCAATTTCCCGGGGATACTCCCACTCGATAGGGAAAGGCAGAGTCTGGGCTGTCGGCAATAAGAGATACTCGTAAGTCTCCAGAAAAACCCGCAGGCGATGGAACAATTCAGTGCGCTTGGATTCGACACGGCTGATCTGGCCCGCGCTTAACTGTTTACCCTGCGCCACATTCCAGCGAATGGTTTCCTTAAAGGCCTCCTCGCCAAATTCAGCAAAGCGCTCGGCAAAAGACAGCTCAAAATTCCAGGCGCGCAAAGTCTGAAAGATTTCGTAAGCGTCGGCGAAATCTGGTTCGGCCTTGTCGACAATGCAACCCAATTCACTGAAGATGGGAAGCTGCCGCTCGATCGCAGACCTCACCTGCGCAGCAACAGGCAAGCCGCCCAGGTCCGGGCTCCAGGCGATTCTCACATCGGCGAAGTCGCGTTCGAGATCAGCGGCAAAGTCAGATGCCGGCTGCTGCAACGAGATGGGCGCGCGGCTGTCATAACCGGCGATAGCCTGCATCATCAGCGCGACATCTTGCACCGTCCGCCCCATGGGCCCGTCCACGCTGAGCGTCGACCAGGCGTTGCCCTTGGGGTATTGCGGCACGCGACCGGGACTGGGGCGCAGACCGACTACATTGCAGAAGCTGGCGGGGTTGCGCAGCGAGCCGCCCATATCGCTGCCGTCGGCGATGGGAATCATGCCAGCCGCCAGCGCCACCGCCGCGCCGCCACTGCTGCCTCCGCAGGTCTTGGAAGTATCGTAGGGATTGCGAGTCGCGCCGAAGACCGCGTTAAAGGTATGCGAGCCGGCACCGAATTCCGGCACATTCGTCTTGCCGAGGGTTATGCAGCCCGCCTGCTTCAAGCGCGCGATAATCAGATCGTCCGACACGGGGATGTAGTCGCTGAAAGCGGGCGAGCCCATGGTGCTGCGGATGCCCGCCGTTTCAAACAGATCCTTGTGCGCGATGGGCAGCCCATGCAGCAGGCCCAGCTCGTCGCCGCGCGCTTGCTTCTCGTCGGCCGCCCGCGCCAGCTCTAGCGCTCTTTCCGGCAAGTAGGTGACGATGGCGTTCAGCGTCGGATTCACCGCATCAATCTGCTCGAGGTGGTCCGTCAATACTTCCTCAGCCGAGACCTCTCCGCGCCGAATCAAAGCCGCCAGCTCAAGCGCTGTTTTCCAAACCAGTTCGCTCATAAGCGGTTACCCCCGGCCCACGTAGGGCATGCCATTGGCCATGACGGTCATGAAGAGGACATTGGCGTTCAGCGGCAGATTGGCCATGTACAGCACGGCATCGGCCACATGGCGCGCGTCCATCTGCGGCTCGGCCGATTCCGCCGCGTCCTCCAGGCGCTGCTGCTGCCTGTCCGACATTTCGGTGCGGGCGTTGCCGATGTCGATCTGCCCGCAGGCGATATGGTAATCGCGGCCGTCCAGCGCGGTGGATTTGGTGAGCCCGGTCAGGGCGTGTTTGGTTGCGGTATACACGGCTGAATGCGGCCGCGGCACATGCGCCGAGATCGAGCCGTTGTTGATGATGCGTCCGCCTTGCGGCTGCTGAGCCTTCATCATCTTGTAGGCTTCTTGCAAGCACCAGAAGGCGCCGGTGAGGTTCACGGCGACGACATCTAGCCACTGCCCCTCGCTCAGGTCTTCCAGCGGGACCGCCGGCGCATTGATACCGGCGTTGTTGAACAGCAAGTCCAGCCGGCCGAAGCGCGCTTTTGCCGCGGCGAATAGCTGCGCAACAGCATGACGGTCGCTGACATCGGTCGGGACGATCAAGGCACGATCAGCGCCGACGCCTGCGGCTGCCAAAGTTTCGCGCAGTTTGTTTTCACGGCGCCCCGCCAGTACTAAGGCATAGCCTGCATTCCAGAGCGCCAGGGCAGTCACGCGGCCGATGCCCGAGCCAGCCCCGGTGATGAGCGCGATTTTGCGATCCATGGTTTCTCCCCTGCTTTAGCGGCTGCGCCAAGTGTACGCGCCATGTCAAAGCGTGACAAGCCGCTGTGCATGCGCTAGTATTATCGTCGGAAATATCGCCGCGGAAAAGGACGCCGGATGAAGATCGCTTGCTGTGTTTGGGCTTTGAGCGGGATGGAGACTGACGTACTGCGAGCGGTTCGCGCGCTCGGCTTCGACTGGATAGACATTCAGCCAACGCAGCTGCGCACGCTGGAGAGCCGGCTGCTGGCGCAGGAGCTTGATTTGCGCGCCTCCTGCCTGGGCGCATCCTTTGGCATGCCGGCGGGAGCGGCGCTAGATCACGCGGATGGCGCCAAACGACAAGCGGCAGTCGACACCGTCGCCCGCAGCATCGATTTCGCCGCAGAGCTTTGTGCCGACACGGTCTACGTCGTGCCGGGGCAAGACCGTGATGACAGCGCGCTGGCTCGCTTCAGCGATTCCCTGACCGGATTGGCCGACCGCGCCGCCGAGCATGGCATCAAACTGGCATTGGAGCACTTCCCGGGCACGGCGCTGCCGACTGCCAGCGAGACCTTGGAATTCATTCGCCGGGCGGGGCAAGACAACCTGTACATCTTGATAGACACGGGCCACCTGCAGATGTCCGGCGAGGACCCGGCCAGTGCTATTCTGAACGCGGCTGATCGGCTGGGCTATATGCACTTTGACGACAACGACGGCCTCAGCGATTTGCATTTGAGTCTGCTGGACGGCGTCATGACCGAGGAATCGCTTGACGCTACGTTGCAGGCTTTGGCGGACATCGGCTATCAGGGCGCGCTCAGCCTGGAGCTGAATCCGAGTTTGCCTAATCCGGCCAAGGCGCTGGGCGAAAGCCGCGATGCCTTGCTGCGGGCGACGTATCGCCTATAGGCGGCTGCTGCGATAATTGGATTTTGCATTATTGTTCAATTCGTTTTATCTTAGTTGCGGGATGCCTCTGGAGAGTTTGTCGCATCCTGAAGAAATCGCAATCCTGCGAATCTGTACTCACGATGAAAGGAGAATATCGTGCTTAAGAAAGCAACGCTTATGTTATTTGTGACGGTTATCGTCCTGGCGGTCATGCCGTTATCCATGACGGTTTCGGCGCAGAACCCCGACTGCGAGGGCGATGTGACCTTGACCTATTGGCATCACTGGGGCGGCAATCGCATCCCGCTTATGGAAGAGCAAGTAGCCGCATTTGAAGACGCCAACCCCGGCATCTGCGTCGACAACGTTTTCTTGCCCTGGGATAACCGCCTGCAGAATCTGCTGGCCGCTATCGCCGCCGGCAATCCGCCTGATGTGACCATGTTCGGCCGGCACGATCTGCCCTTCTTCGCCGCCACAGAATCGATCATCCCGCTGGACGATTACATGGCGGCTGATGGCATCGACCCGGAGATTTTCCACGCGTCCGAATTTGCCGGCACCCAATTCAACGGCAAGACCTGGATGCTGCCGCTGCCGGGTGGCGGCGCTTTCAGCATCGCCTGGTACAACGTTGATCACTTTGCTGAAGCCGGCATTGAAGAATTCCCTCAGACTTGGGACGCGATGCTGGACGTCGCGGAGACTTTGCGCCTCGGCGATGGCAGCTTCTTGGAGCGCGTGGGTGTCAACACGCAGTCTACCAGTGGCCCTGGCGCCTTCCTCACTTGGCTGAATGCCAATGGTCAAGATTGGATCAGCGCTGATCTGCGTACTATTACCATCAATAACGAAGCTGGCGTTCAGGCGCTGGACTTCATGCAGAAGATGGCGGAGATCAACTACGGCATTGAAGAGCTGAATGCCTTCTGGGAAATGGCCGGCGAATTCGATCAAGGTCCCTTGATTCAAGGCTTGGTCTCGATTGAGATCAACGGTTCCTGGACACTCTTCCAAGTGGAAGACCATGCCGAGACCTTGAACTATGATGTAGCGCCGATTCCACACGGCCCCATGGGCGACCCGGGACGGCGCGGTGGCGCGCATGGCGGCTGGGGATATATGATCCCCAAGAACGCGGCTCATCCTGATGAGGCTTGGCAACTGGTCAAGTGGCTGACGACAGAGATTGATGACAAGGGCGCTTGCTGGTTCATTCAACAGCAGCAGCGTCCGTCGCCGCTGGTCGAGTGCAATGGCTACGAGAAAGACGGCGTCGTGCATCCGCGGGCTGAATCGCTGTTAGGCGTTGCAGCATTGGATAACTTGGTCACTGTTTCGCCGGTCCAGCCGGAAGCCAATCAAATCATCAACCGCATGGTTGAAGATGTGCTCTTCGGCGACAGTTCTATCGAAGACGCGCTGGCAAGCGCTGAAGACGAGATTCAAGGCTTGCTGGACGCATTCTGGGAAGAATACGGCTAGACCGAGCCACAACTGCGGTGTGGGGCATCGGCTGATGTCCCATACCTGCTTCTACAGCAACTAGACCAGCAGATAAAAAATGGCCACCTCATTTGGCTCGCAATTCAGCGCATTGCGCGGTCGCCGGCGGGAACGCTGGAGCGACTTGTCGCCTATGCGCAAGCGTGAAGCCAGAATGGGCTTACTCTTCATCAGCCCCTGGATTGTTGGCGTCCTGCTGTTTTCGCTGTTTCCCTTCATCGCTTCGTTTCTGCTGAGCTTCACAAAATATAATATCGTTCAGCCGCCTGTATGGATTGGGCTTGAACACTACAGCAACATCTTCACCGATGACCCGCTTTTCTTGAAGTCATTAAGAAACACGGCCGTGTATGTCGTCGGCTCGGTCGCGATTCGCATTGTGCTGGGCTTCGCGCTGGCGCTGCTGCTGAACCTGAAAGTGCGCTTCCTCGGCTTGTGGCGCACGCTCTTTTATTTGCCGTCGGTCGTGCCGATTGTGGCGCTGTCCGTTATTTGGCTGTATGTGCTCAACGCGCGCGCGGGCCTGCTCAACTCGCTGCTGTACGCGATTGGCTTGCCGCGTTTCCGCTGGTTTGCCGATCCCGATATCGCCATGATCGGCTATCTAATCATGAGCACGACCTGGGTCGGCGTGACGATGGTCATCTTTTTGGCGGGCCTGCAGGGCATACCGGAAGAGTATTATGACGCGGCGAAAATCGACGGCGCCAATGTATTCCAGCGCCTGATTCGCGTGACCATTCCCTTGATGACGCCGACGATTTATCTGAATATCCTCATCAATATCATCAGTGCCTTTCAGGTCTTTACGCAAGTTTTCATCATGACTGACGGCACGGGCGGGCCAAGGGACGCCACAAGAACTTACGTGCTGCACCTGTTTGACCACGCCTTTCAGTATTTGCCGCCGCAGATGGGCTACTCGGCGGCGCTGGCTTGGATACTTTTCATGATCATCTTTGTCTTCACTGCTTTCATAGTGACGACATCACAGCGCTGGGTCTTTTATCAAGGCGGGGAGGACGGTGAATGAGGGCGCCTGAGGCAAGCATGGTTCAACAGGGTTTCTTTGAAAGGGACCTGGTTTACCGGCTGACGCGAATCGTCGGGCGCGTCCTGCTGTACGGGCTGCTGATTGTGATGAGCCTGTGGTTCCTGGCGCCGCTGTTTTGGATGTTCATGTCGTCCTTCATGCCCCTGGATCAAGTTGGCGTATTCCCGGTGCAGTGGATCCCGCGCGTTTGGATGCCGGAGAACTTTACCGATGCGCTGGAATTCTGGAACTTCGGCACGACCTTCCGCAACACCATGCTCATCACCGTATTCTCTATTATTGGCGACATCGGTTCCTGCACGATTGTCGCTTACGGTTTCGCGCGTTTCCGCTTCCCCTTTAGAGATACCTTGTTCTTGATTCTGCTGGCGACTTTGATGCTGCCCTTCGCCGTGCGACTGATACCGGTCTACGCCGCTTATGAGGCCATCGGTTGGATCGACACCTTCTACCCGCTGATTGTGCCCGCTTTCTTTGGCAACGCCTTCTACATCTTCATTTGCCGGCAATTCTTCCTGGGCATTCCACAAGACTTGCTTGATGCCGCTAAGATTGACGGCGCCAGTGAAGTGCGCATCTTCACGCAGGTCATGATTCCGCTGGCCAAGCCGGCTATCGTCGTCATCGCTATTTTGAGCTTCCAGAATAGTTGGAATGATTTTCTCGGCCCCCTGATTTACCTGAAAGACCCGGATTTGCATACGCTGGCAGTTGGGCTCTACAAGTTCACGTCTTTGCCGGGGCAAGGCGGCATCTACAACCAGCAGATGGCGGCATCAACCATGATGGTGCTGCCGGTATTGATTGTGTTTTTCCTCTTCCAGAAGCAATTCATCCAGGGCGCGAATATCTCCGGCTTAAAGGGCTAAGACGAAGTCCTATGGACGCGCATCCCAAAATACGCTTTATCTTTGCGCGCGCTGGCTGCCGGTCAAGAGCCATCCAGCAGCAAATCAAGAACACATCTATTCCAGCTCAAACGGAAAGTGACAGGGCATGGCATCCAATCAGTATTTGAACGCAAGCGGCGTATTCCCTCACCTGGCGCTGACAGCGGAGTTGGGCCCGCCCCGCAGCGAATGCGGCGTCGGCGCGATGATGGCTTGGGCCGACAAACTCTGGCTGGTCACCTACGTCTCGCATAAATCAGCCAGCGGCGTCGGCACGGGACTGTTCTCTATAAACGAGCAGCTGGAAATGAAAAAGCATCCAGCCAGTTACGTCGGCACTTACACCAATCGCATGGTGCATTGGCAGTCCAACCAGCTCATCATCGGGCCGCATGTCATTGACGCGTCCGGCAATGTGCGCACTGTGCCGGACCTGGTGGAAGTGCGGATCTGCTCGACCATGCGCCATCTCACGCGCCCCAACGACATGGTTTACATGTTGGGCATGGAGGGCGAATTCTATGAGATGAATGTGCACAGCCTAAAGACGACTCTCCTGGCCGACCTCACGGTGGAGCTGGGTGTGCCGGACCATCAGTACGCGCATTTCAAGGCGGCTTACAGCAACTTCGGGCGAGTTGTGGTGGCGAACAACAGCTATGACGAGCGCGATTTCAGCGGGGACGAAGCGGCGGGCCGCCTGGCGGAGTGGGACGGCGAGCAATGGACCATCATTGAGCGAAACCCGTTCATCGAGGTGAATGGCCGCGGCGATTTCGCCGGCACGATTTTCGCTATGGGCTGGGACAAGCGCTCGGCGATTTTGCAAGTTTTCACAGAAGCCAATGGCGAGTGGAAGCGCTATCGCTTACCCAAAGCCAGCCACTGTTTCGACCACATGTGGCAGACGGAGTGGCCGCGCATCCGCGAAGTCGACCACGAACGTTTCATCATGGATTGCCACGGCATGTTCTATGAGCTGTCGCCCTGGGCTTACGAGAATCACATCTGGGGCATCCGCCCGATTTCGACGCATCTCTGGGTGCATGGCGATTTCTGCACCTATCGCGGCATGTTGGTGCTGGGTTCGGATAATGCCAGCCCGCATCATGGCGCCAACCATTTGGCGGGCGAGCCGCAGTCGGGCTTGTACTTCGGCAAGACGGACGACCTCTGGCAATTCGGCAAGCCGGCCGGCTGGGGCGGCGTCTGGTGGGAAGACAAGCTCAGCGCCGGCGAGACATCCGACCCTTATCTGATGACCGGTTTCGACCATAAAACGCTGCACCTGAGCAACGACAGCGACAGCCCAACCGACTTCACGCTTGAAGTCGATTTCTTGGGCAATGGCAAGTGGAAGCGCTACGGCAGCTTTACCGTTGAGGCGCAGGGTTATCAGCATCATGCCTTCGCGCCGGGCTACAGCGCGCATTGGGCGCGACTTCGCAGCGAGCAGAAATGTGTCGCCACGGCGTACTTCACCTATACTTAGCAGCAAGCCAAACTTAGGGCATTTTCAGGAGAAGCCGCATGAATGGTTTTGTCGAATTAACTGATGAGCAGCGCCGTCAATTTCGTGACGAGGGCTACCTCATCGTACACAACGCGCTGGATCAGGCTCTGATTGGCCGCTTGATCGAAGCCGGAGACCGGCTCATCGCCACGGACGAGCGTTTGAATCGCTATCAGACCAGTGAATATTATGACGGATTCCGCAATTGCATCGTGCTGGACGATGCCTTCATTCCGCTGCTGACTAACGAGATTACCCTGCCGCTGGTCATCCAGTTGCTGGGCTCCAATTTGCAGCTTTCCACCAGCCACCTCATCTATCGCCATCCCGACCCGCCCAGTACGCCTGACAGCTTAAGACAGCCCGGCTGGCACCGCGACGGCGGCCGCACCCAGCTGGACTTGGGTCAGGGCAACTACCCGCGGCTGGGGCTGAAGTGCGCCTTTTATCTGACTGATTTGAGCGAGCCCAACTCGGGCGTGACCATGTTGGCGCCGGGCAGCAATCAGCTGACGGAGCGAATCGACATACCCGAGGGCGCTGCCGACCCGGTCAACGCGCTGGAGCCACTGCTGAATCCGGGGGATTGTGTCATTTTCGAGTATCGCACCTGGCACGCCGGCGCGCCGAACTTCAGCGCATTTACGCGCAAGGCAGTGATGATCGGCTATTGCTATCGCTGGCTGAAGCCGATGGACTATGTCAAACAGGATGCGTCTTTTATTGACAAGCTGAACGACATCGAACGCTATTTGCTTGGCGAGGAAGTTGACGACACGCTTGAGTTCCAGCCCAGCGGCGGTTTTAATCCGCTGAACGAATGGTGCGCCGAGCACGGTGTTGAGCCCGACCGGCACGGGCTGTAACTGCAAGGCAGTCGGCAAAGCAAGCAAGCGGAAGTGTAACGCTGTCAAAACAGGAGCGAAACATGAAGCAAGACAACCAAATCCCCCGCATGCTGAGCGAGCCATTCTCGGCGCAGGCCCGCCCGCCGCAGACCGTGCGCATCGACTGCGATCTGGTCATTGTCGGTGGCGGGCTGGCGGGGACTTGCGCGGCTATCACAGCTGCGCGCGCCGGCATTAAAGTCGCGCTGGTGCAAGACCGCCCGGTCTTGGGCGGCAACGCCAGCAGCGAGGTCAGGCTGTGGGCATTAGGCGCTACCTCGCATATGAACAACAACAACCGCTGGGCGCGCGAGGGCGGGGTCATCGATGAGATTCTGGTCGAGAATATGTACCGCAACAAAGAAGGCAACGCGCTTATCTTTGATACCATCCTGCTGGAAAAAGTTGTCGAAGAGGAGAATATTACGCTGCTGCTTAATACGGCCGCCGTCAGCCTGCGCAAATCGGATGGCGAGACAATCGAGTCTGTGACGGCCTTCTGCAGTCAGAATTCAACGCAGTATGAACTTTACGCGCCGCTCTTCTGTGATGCTTCCGGCGATGGCATTGTCGCCTTTCAAGCCGGCGCCGCCTTCCGTATGGGCGCGGAATCACGCGACGAATTCGGCGAGAAGTTCGCGCCGAGCGAAGAATACGGCTACTTGCTCGGCCATTCGATCTATTTCTACAGCAAGGATATCGGCGAGCCGGTCAAGTTTGTGCCGCCGAGTTATGCGCTGGACGATATTACGGCAATCCCCCGCTTCCGTAGCTTCAACTCGGCTATTGACGGCTGCCGCTTATGGTGGATTGAATACGGCGGACGCCTGGACACGGTGCACGAGACGGAGACCATAAAGTGGCAGTTGTGGAAGGTGGTCTACGGCGTCTGGAATTACATCAAGAATTCAGGCGAATTCCCCGAGGCCGAGACGCTGACGCTGGAATGGGTGGGGCATATCCCGGGCAAACGCGAGAGCCGGCGCTTTGAAGGCGATTATATGATGACCCAGCAAGATGTCATCGAGCAGCGCCAGCACTACGATGCCATCTCATTCGGCGGCTGGTCGATCGACCTGCACCCGGCGGACGGCGTTTTCAGCGAGCTGCCCGGCTGCGACCAATGGCATGCCAAGGGTGTTTATCAAGTGCCTTATCGTACGCAATACAGCAAGAATATCCGCAACCTCTTTATCGCGGGCCGCATTATGAGCGCCTCGCACGTGGCCTTCGGCTCGACCCGCGTCATGCTGACCCTGGCCGCCGCAGCGCAATCGGTCGGTATGGCGGCGGCGCGCTGCATTCAGGGCGATTTGCTGCCGCGCGATATCGCTCAACCCGAACAAGTCAAGCGGCTCCAGCGAGATTTGCAGCGCGTCGGCGGCTATATTCCGCAATTCAAGTTGGATGATGAAGCTAACCTGGTCAGGCAAGCCAGCGTGACGGCCTCAAGCAAACTTTGCCTGGAGAGCCTGCCGGGCGATGGCCCGCTCCAGATTCTGGACCGGCCCTACGCCCAGATGCTGCCCTTGCAGCGTGGTCGCGTGCCGCGCATGACCATCACGGTTGACGCCGCCGTTGCGACGGCACTCAACGTTGAGCTGCGTATGAGCAGCAAAGTGGACAACCACAGCCCCGATGTCGTCTTGAAGTCGCTGCGTATCGACTTGCCGGCGGGCGACAATCAGCTGATCGACCTCGACTTTGACCAGTTGATTGACGACGGTCGCTATGTTTTTGTCTGCGTCATGGAGAACCCGTCAGTCCAATTGCATCTGAGCCAGATGCGCGTCAGTGGCTTGCTGGCGCTGCAATATCGCCGGACGCAAACGCCGCCGCAAGATATCGGCGTGGAGAGTTTCGAATTCTGGACGCCGCCGCGCCGGCCCTCAGGCCATAACCTTGCCATGACATTTATGCCGCCCATAAACGGCTTCGACGCGCGGAATATATTTAACGGCGTCGCTCGGCCCAGCTCCCAAGCCAATGCCTGGGTCGCGGACCCGTTGGATCCGGCGCCGCAACTGGATATCAAGTGGCTCGTCCCGCAGTTCATACAAAAAGTGACCCTCATGTTTGATACGGATTTTGACCATGCGATGGAAACCACGCTGCGAGGGCACCCTGAGGCGGTCATGCCCTTTGCCGTTAAGCACTATCGCATCAGCGATGGCGCGGGCGAAATTCTGGCGGAAGCCAAGGACAATCATCAGACGGTGAACACGATCGAATTCGAGCGACCGGTGGATACCGACGCGCTGACGCTGGAAATCACGCAGTGCCACGGCGACATTCCAGCAGCCGTGTTTGCAGTGCATTGTTACGAATAGCTGGCAGCTGCGCAGCCAAGGGAGAGCGGAAATGGTCACGGAAAGAGAGCGTTACTTCTTTGATCTCAACGGATTCCTGTTGCTGAAGGGCGCATTGGCCGCGGACGAAGTAGCCCATATCAACGCCGCCATTGACGCGCTGCTGCCGATTGAGCCCGGCGAATGGAAGGGCTACGTGCACGGGCATAACTATGGCGACAACGACGGCCTGAATTTGCAGCAGATTTATGAAGGCGGCGCAGCCTTTGAACGGCTGATTGACCACCCGTCGTGGATCGACAAAGTCAAATATTTTGTCGGCGGCGTCAACACCTTCGACTACAATCACGGTCCGCTGTTTATTGACGAGTGCTTCGCCAACATCCGCGGCCCCGGCGAGGCGATCGGCTTGCATTCGGGCGGGCACGAAGGCACAAAACGCACACAGTTCCGCTTCTACAACGGCGAGTTTCACTGCGGCCAGATCAATATTCTGATGGCGCTAAGGGACATCGGGCCCGGCGATGGCGCGACCATGGTTGTGCCCGCCAGCCACAAAGCCCACTTCCCCCACCCCGACGCGGAAAAGCACCGGATGCTGGGCGAATCGGCCTCAGTTGACGGCGTAGAGGGCGCCTTACGCATCGATATGGAGGCCGGCGATGCGCTGCTATTTGTGGACGCTTTAAGTCACGGGTCGGCCGAGCGCGTCAACACGGGGAACCGCCGTATCATCGTCTTCCGTTACGGCCCCTCCTGGGGCACATTCCGCCATGGCTACCAGGTATCGGACGAGTTGGCCGCGCGCTTGACGCCGGAGCGCTTGCAGATTGTGCGCCCGCAGACGCCCTTGACGCCCAACCACTCAGGATAGCGAATCATTAGAAGCCGTGAATTATCGCCTAAGCGCGGCGATATCGACTGTCCATTTCAAGTCTTCAAACTGCACTGCATAAAATATAGGCTTGATTGCAGGAGTTTTCATTGCGACAAGCGTCACATCATCAAAGCGCAGTGACAATTTGCTAACGCGATTTGCAATTGTTGGGTAACAGTTCAAACGTAATCTATAGTCAATGTGATTTCTGTTGGGCAAAACTACCGAAGACGAGTTTAGAATCGAATGACATATCAAGTAGCGGTTGCCCAGATCATCGGATACGTTCCCGACGCCACGCCACTCAATTAAGACCTGATTAGCGGACAATCGTGTTTTATCAAGGTCCTGCAATTGGCCGTCGCTTATCCTGAATGTAAGACGAATCGCAAAGGCGGCGCGAACATAGGATATATTGTTCAAGACAAACTTTATACCCCTCGCGCGACTGACTGCCTGTAGTGAATGGGATTCAAAACGAGCTGAATCTCTGGAAGAAAACACACTCATTTCACTGGGAATGACCTGCCCGATTAAGTATTCTAAGGTGGACAGCGCTGCATGTTGAAGATGATTATCCCGCAGCCAAACCAGCGGATTTACATCGTAGGGCAGTGACAGTAACTTGTTTCTCAAATTCCTTCTTACCGTATTTCGCCGATCACTTGTTACATCTACCATCTCCCGGCGGCGCAACTTTGCAAATATCAGTAATAGATGAGAATCGTCAACGGTTAGCGGGGATGTATTAGCGAGGGGTTTTAGTAGTCTCAGGTCCTGTTGATTGAATCGGTAGCCTATATCTAAGCTATCTCGCTTACCTAAGCCAATACTGTCCATCTCCCGCAGAGCGATGTGTCTTTGCATTGACAACACATTGCTGCGCAACTTGTCCAATTCTTGCCACAATAGTAACTTTACACATATGTCGTTATGATGATCCATCAGCCACTGGAGAGGGTTAATCTTTGGATCAATAATCAGCAACTCCTCTAATAATCGCTCGCTTTCCACATTGTCGGTTGTTAGCAGGGTATTTTCAGGAAGGTGTGGAAGCGTTTGGATCTGCGCGACTACAGATTTGATTCGTGTTGGGTAGTTTATAAACATCTTTGCATTATCTCTACGACCTGAGCAAAACCTTCTTTCTCATCGTCATTCCCCTCCGTTTCGCGCTTTTCTGACATTAACTGCAAAGGCAGTCAATGTCATATAACCAGAGCGGGAATATACTACTTAACAATCCCCTGCATAATGCACGAATCAACGATGCTTCTATTCGTTTGAGTGACAAATTTGCTTCAAGCCTGCAATTGGCGCAGGCGATCTTCGTCGAGCGCCACGCCTAGCCCGGGCCCGGGCGGAATCTCGTAGCAGCCGCCGCGGCAGACCAACGGGGCTTCCAACAAGGCATTGGCGATTTCGAATACCGGCGGCTGATATTCCAGCAGGTACAGATTGGGGATGGCCGCCGCGACCTGGATCGTCGCCGCGATGCAAATGCCTAAACCGACGCTGAGATGCGGAGCCATCTTCACATTAAAAGCCTCCGCCATGGCCGCGATCTTGAATACTTCGGATATGCCGGCCCGCCCCACATCTGGCTGCAAGATGTCGGCTGCCTGCCGCATCAGCCAGGGACGGAATTGATAGCGTGTGCGCTCGGTTTCGCCAATGGCGACCGGCACGGCGATGGCTTGGGCCAACTTCGCGTGTGACTCAATGTCCTCCGGATTTATCGGCGCTTCGAAGAAACCCGCGCCCAAATCAGCCAGAGCATGACCCAACTGCACTGCTTCGTCCAGCGAATACACCCAGTGCGCATCGAGCAGAAGCGTCCTGTCGTCGCCGAGCGCGTCCCGCAATGCGCCTACGCTTTTGGCGTCAGCGCGAACACCGTGGCCAGCCGCCAGCTTGAAGGCCTCAAACCCCTGCTCGGTGTATTCCTGCGCCAGCGCAACCCGCTCCGCCGCTGTTGGTCGCGGCAGGCCGGAAACATAACAAGGAATCTCGCCTCGAAAGGCGCCGCCCAACAGTTGATGAACCGGCTGCCCCAGTATCTTGCCGCACAGGTCCCAGAGCGCGATATCACAGGCGCTGATGGCGTCGAGCATGAATCCGCCGTAGTATCCGCGCTCGCGCATCAGGTCGTACATAATGTTCCACAGTACGTTGACATCCAACGGGCTGCGACCGATCAGCGCGGGGGCCAGCAGCTGCTCGATGATTTGCTGGACGACTTCCGGCGCAACCGGCGCCAGCGCCTCCCCCCAGCCGAAGACGCCGTCCACCGTGCTGATCTTGACGAAGGCCGTCTCGAAATAGGCGGAATACAGCGCTCGATACGGCGGGCGCAAGAAATAGGCCTCGCGATCGGCGCCGGCCGGCAATCCGCCCAGATAGGCCTGCTCCCGTTTGATGCGCACGGGTATCGCTTCAACCTGAGTGATTTGCACTGCTGTTCTCCTGTCGCTAGATTAGAATCGGCGAGACGAGTATAGTGTAGGAGATTGCCTGTTGATCCGCAACGAAGTCACGACTAAGGAGCGCAAGACCGTGCTAGCCGGAATCTACCAGATACTTCAGACGCCATTCACAGACCGCGGCGACATTGACTGGCGCAGCTTGGCCCGGCAGATTGAATACTGCATGGCCGGCGGCGTACACGGCTTGGTCACGCCCGCGCTGGCCAGCGAATTCTTCACGCTCAGCGACAGCGAGCGCAAGCAGGTGGTGGCGTACACCGGGAAACAAATCGCCGGGCGCGTTCCTTACGTGGTAAGCGTTCAGGGGCTGAACTTACAACTGGCGCTGGACTTCGCCAATCATGCTTGCCAGCACGAGGCGACAGCGCTGATGGCCATGCCGCCCTACCTGCGCAAAGCATCCAAGCCGGCGGTGCAAGCGTATTATCGCCAGCTGGCCCAATTCGACCGTCCGCTCATCATCCAAAACGCGCCCGCGCCCATCGGCAGTCCTCTATCGCCGCGTGAACTGGCAGAGCTGCTGGCTGCGGAAAGCAATATCCAGTACATCAAAGAAGAGACGATTCCGATTCTGCAGCATATCAGTCAGATACTCGAGTTGGACGACGGCAACTGCCAGGGCGTCTTTGGCGGCGCCAACGGCATCTATCTGATTGACGAGCTGAAACGCGGCGCTTGCGGCAATATGCCCGCCGGCGGCATGGTGGATGTGCAGGTCAAGATTTATGATTTGTATCGCGAGGGCAATATCGAAGCAGCTGAGCGCATTCACTTTCGATTGTTGCCGCTGCTGAATTACGCCATGGTCTACGGCGTGTCGCTGCACAAATATGTATTGTGGCGGCGCGGCGTGATCGACTCGCCTTACACGCGCGATCCACAAAAGATCAGCTTGGACCAAGATGACATGCTGGCGGTGGAGCGCTTATGGCAGCGCATCGCTGAGCATGGCGTCGCGGAGTTTCCCTTCCAATAGCGTCTGGCAAGCTCGCGCTAATAAGTCCAGGCGCGCGGCAGCGGACGCTCGATCTCCAGCAGTCGCTGCAAGAGCGTCTTGCGGCAATCCGCCAACGCGCCGGCATATTCGTCCTGGTCCGCGACATCGACATACGCGCCCGGATCTGTGTCTAAATCCCACAAGTTTTCCCGCCCATCCGCGTGTACGAGATAGCGATAGCGATTGGTCCGCAGGCATTTCCAGCCGGCGCCTTCGGTGAGCGCGATGTCTTTCCGCCGCGCGCCGCGCCCCTCGACCACTGCCGCCAAACTTTCGCCCTGCAGGATTGGCGGAATTTGAACCGCGGCCAGCTCCAGCAAGGTCGGCAGGATATCGACCGCTTCCACCACACCATGATGCGCTTTGCCGCGCCGCGCGTTGGGCGCTGAAACGATAAGCGGCACGCGGCTCACGGCGTCATCGGCTGGGTAGCCCTTGCCATAGCGCAGGTGATCGCCCAGCCACTCGCCATGGTCGGAGGTGAAAACAACTATCGTGTTATTGCGCTTGCCGCAGGCTTCCAGAGCGTCGAGGATTTCACCGACATAGTGATCGACTTCGCTGATCATGGCGTAGTAGCCTTGTCGCGCGCGCCGCAATTGCGCATCGGAGAACGGCGCTTCAGGTTCCGGCGGACGCTGCGCATTGATGTGATCGGGAAACTCCGGAATTGACAGCTTATCCGCGTCATACAGATCGAGATATTTTTGCGGCGTCATCCAGGGCGCGTGCGGCGAGTAGAAGCCGGCGATACACAAAAATGGTTCTTCGCCGCTTTGCTCGATGAAGTCAATGGTCTGCTCGCCCACGAAGGCGCTGTGCGTCAGCCCATCATCGGCCGGGAACGGTATTGCGCCATCAAAGTCATGCCGCCCTTCCGGATCGCCGCGATGAACGACGCCGTCGTCTACACCCATGACGCGCTGCCAAACGCGCGCCGCCGGCGGTATGCCCGCGCTGACGCCATCCATCTGCTCGGGCGCCTTGCGCCGCGCCCAAGCGCGATAGGCATCCTCGTATACGCCCGGCTCGTCTGCGATTTCCAGGTGGTCGAAGCCATAAGACGGATGCGGCAAGCGATGATCGCGATTGGCGTGCGGCAGGAAGTGCAGCTTGCCGATATTGGCGCTGCGATAGCCGTATTGCTTAAGGATATGGGGCAAGGTAACGATGTCTTCCGGTACCGCCACGCCCATGTGCGTTATGCCAAGCGAGGAGGGATAACGCCCTGACAACATGCTGATTCGGCTGGGCATGCAGACCGGGTTCTGCACGAAGTGATGCGTGAAGTTGACGCCGTGGGCAGCCAACTGGTCCAGGTTCGGCGTGATAATATCTGTATTGCCGTTGGCGCCCAGAGCGTCCCAGCGCTGCTGATCCGTATACAGAATGAGGATATTGGGACGTTTCATCGCATGGCTCCCTTCATCGTCGGCCGGCTTCATTCTAGCATGAACGCATCGGCTCAACTGCGCAGGGCAATCACATCAAATATTTTAACCACAGAGAACACAGAGGGCACAGAGGTTAAGTTTGTTCGGGGCAGGACTCCTCTAAAATCGACATACAATTGGGTAAAATGCTTTCACATGGTTCAAAATTTTGCTGCGATTTCACAATCATTGTAATTGATTGACTTTTCTCTGTGCTCTCTGTGTCTCTTTGGTTAGATTTAGGTTCGTTGAGGTTCATCGTATTTAGATTTATTTCGATGCGATTGCCCTGTGTAATCGAGGCTGATGTTGGCGAAAACCTCAGCAGCGGTCTATTATTGTAGAATCTTTCTTGGCTTCACGGCTTTTCGCAAGTCAGACACGAGCGGCGCAGTAAAGGGCGTAGACGACAGGGAAAATCATGGTCATCGCGAATTTCGAAAATATCAGCCGCGTGGAGCATACGCAGGAGGCTTTCGCGCAGGCATTCCGCGACAATCTCTATTACACGCGCGGCCAAGCCATCTATACAGCGACGCGGCACGACCTGTATGAGGCGCTCGCTTTGACCGTCCGCGATTACATGATGTACAACTGGCAGCAGAATGTGGATTGCTATTTTCGCCAGAATCCAAAATTTGTGTATTACCTGTCGGCTGAATACCTGGTGGGGCAGCAACTGGAGCAAAATCTTCTCTATACCAATACTTACGACTTGGCGCGGCAGACCATGCAGAAGCACGACATCGACCTGGCCGAGCTCATCGCCCTGGATATCGAGCCGGGTTTGGGCAATGGCGGATTGGGCCGGCTGTCCGCCTGTTTCATGGACTCGCTGGCGACGCTCAACATCCCGGCCGTCGGCTATGGCATTCGCTACGAATACGGCATCTTCCGCCAATCTTTCCGCGATGGCTGGCAAGTGGAAAGCCCGGACGAGTGGCTATACTATGGCAACCCTTGGGAATTCCCCAGCCGGATGATATGGTCGAGGTCGGCTTCGGCGGGCGGACCGAGCACTATACCGACAGTGAGGGCGCCTACCGCGTCCGCTGGATTCCGGCGCAGACCATCATGGGCCAGCCCTATCACACGCTGGTGCCGGGTTACCGAACCAAGACCGTGAATATGCTGCGGCTCTGGAGCGCCCGCGCCACCCGCGAATTTGATTTGCAACTCTTTGATGTCGGCGATTATTCCCGCGCTGTCGAGCAGAAGACCAGCTCCGAGAACGTCACCAAGGTGCTCTACCCCAATGACAACACGCCGCAAGGCAAGGAACTGCGCCTGAAGCAACAGTACTTCTTCGTCGCCTGCTCGCTGAACAATATCATCAAGCGCTTCATGATCAAGAACGCCGAGTGGGAAGAATTGCCCCGGGTCGCGGTCATCCACCTCAACGATTCCCACCCGGTCATCGCCATTGCCGAATTTATGCGCCTGTTGCTCGATCAATATCAGCTCGGCTGGGGGCGCGCCTGGGCAATCACTACCGCCACCTTCGCTTCAACGCAGCACACCTTGCTGCCGGAGGCGCTGGAGAAGTGGCCCGTCTGGTTGATGCAGCGCGTCCTGCCGCGTCACCTGGAAATCATCTACGAGATAAACCGCCGTTTCCTGGACGATGTGCGCATGACCTACCCCAACGATGCCGGCCGGGTTGAGCGCATGTCGATCATAGAAGAAGCGGTGGAAAAACAAGTGCGCATGGCCAACCTGGCTTGCATCGGCAGCTACTCGATTAATGGCGTTGCCGAGCTGCAATCCGATCTGCTGAAATCACGCGTATTCGCCGATTTTGCCGATATGTGGCCCGAGAAATTCGGCAACAAAACCAATGGCGTGACGCCGCGGCGATTCATGCGCCTGGCCAACCCCATCTTGGCTGATCTCATCACTCAGCGAATCGGCGACGGCTGGCTGACCAACCTGGACGAACTGGCGCAACTGGAAGCCTTCGTCGATGACCCGGAGTTTCGCGCAGCCTGGCGCGCAATGAAAACCGCGAACAAGAGGCAATTGGCCGACTATATCAATGACGAGCTTGGGCTGGCTGTTGATACCAGCTCGATGGTTGATGTCATGGTCAAGCGCCTGCACGAATACAAGCGGCAGCTGATGAAAGCGTTGCATATTATAGTTCTGTACCAGCGACTGAAGCGGGAGCCCGAAGCCGAGCAAGACCCGGTCAGCTTCGTTTTTGGCGCCAAAGCCGCGCCCGGTTACCACATGGCCAAGCTGATCATCAAGCTGATCAATTCGATCGCCGATGTCGTCAATCGCGATCCAGTTTCGGCCGAGCGCCTGCGGGTGGTCTTCATCCCGAATTTCAATGTCACTAGTGGACAACTCATCTATCCGGCCGCGGACATCTCGGAGCAGATTTCACTGGCTGGCAAAGAAGCTTCCGGCACCGGCAATATGAAATTCGCGCTGAACGGCGCCATGACCGTCGGCACGCTAGACGGCGCCAATATAGAAATCCGCGACAAAGTCGGGGCGGAAAACTTCTTCTTGTTCGGCTTGACAACGGAGGAAGTCTTCGCGGCGAAAGCAAGCGGCTACAACCCGCGTGATTATGTCGAGTCCAATGCCGCGCTGCGCGACGCCATTGACTGGATCGCCGGCGGGCAATTCTCCGGCGGCGACACCGAGATCTTCCGCCCCATCGTTGATTCGCTGCTCTACCATGACGAGTACATGATCTGCGCCGATTTTGCCAGTTACTTGGCATGCCAGCAGCAGGTCGCGGAAGCCTATGCCGACCGGGAACGCTGGACAACAATGTCCATTCTTAACGCGGCGCGCTCCGGCTTCTTCTCGTCGGATCGAACCATCGCCGAATACAATCGCGACATCTGGCAAGCATCGGTGCTGGATTTGGTCAGAGAAGATTAGGCGCGGGCGCCTGAATATGAAGCGGTGATAATACGTAAGCAAAAGTGAAAAGAATCGAGAGGAAACGATATGAGCCAGTCCGAAACTGCCCGTCTTTATATTGATAGCAAACGCGTCATCGGCGAGATCTCGCCCTTGCTCTTCAGCGGTTTCGCCGAGCATATGGGGCGCTGCATCTACGAAGGCATTTATGATCCCGCCTCGCCCCAGGCCGACCAAAACGGCTTGCGCCAAGATGTCCTGGCTGCCTTGCGCGAGCTGAACTACCGCTCAATGCGCTACCCCGGCGGCAACTTCGTCAGCGGTTATCGCTGGGAAGATGGCATCGGACCCAAAGACCAACGATCTAGCACACGCGAGCTGGCTTGGCAGTCCATCGAGAGCAATCAATTCGGCACGGACGAGTTTATGCACTTCTGCCGCGAGATCGGGACTGAGCCGATGTTGGCGGTCAATCTGGGCACGGGCGGCATCCAGGACGCGGCGAACCTGGTCGAATATTGCAACGCCGCGGTCGGCAGCAAGTACGCGAATATGCGCGCGGCCAACAGCCAAAGCGATCCCTACGGCGTCAAGTACTGGTGCCTGGGCAACGAAATGGACGGGCCCTGGCAGATTGGTCATCTGGATGCCGCGGCCTACGGGACAAAGGCGCGGGAAGCGGCCAAACTCATGCGCCTGCATGACGAGTCAATTGAACTGGTGCTTTGCGGCTCGTCAAGTTCGAAGATGCCGACTTATCCCGAATGGGACCGCATCGGTCTGGAAATGTGCTGGGAACTGGTGGACTATCACTCGATGCACTACTACGCGGATAATGACGACGACGATACCGCCAGCTACCTCGCCCATAGCGCCGCGCTGGAGGACTACATCGACACAGTGGCCGCGGTACTGCGCTACGTAAAAGCCAAAACGCGTTCCAAGCATGAGGTCTACCTATCCTGGGACGAGTGGAATGTCTGGTACAAAGCGCGCAGTGAGGACGACAGGCGGGGCAAGTGGAGCGAAGCGCCGCATCTTATTGAAGAAGTCTACAACTTGGAAGACGCCTTGGTTGTGGCGCAATGGCTGAACGTATTCTTGCGCAGAGCCGATGTGCTCAAGATCGCTTGCATCGCCCAGATCGTCAACGTCATCGCGCCGATATTAACCAAGAGCAATGACATGCTGAAGCAGACCATCTACTATCCCCTGCTGATGTTCAGCCAGATGGCGAGCGGCAACTCGCTGGACCTGTTGGTTGAGTCGCCGCGCTACGAAACCAAGCATTACGGCGACATGCCGCTGCTTGATGTATCCGCCGCTTACGACGGGGTGCGGAGCCAGAACACGATATTCATCGTCAACCGCAGCCAGACCGAGAGAGTGCCGCTTGAAATTCACTGGCAAGACGTGGCGCCGAAGCGCATTACCTCAGCGCAGCAGCTGGCGGGCCAGGATCCGAAGGCGGCCAACACGTGGGAAAACCCGAATCAACTGACGACGCAAGCCATTTACGCGCCACAGATCATCGACGGCAAAGCCGAAATGAGCCTGCCGCCGCTTTCATTCACCGCGCTCGGCGTCGAAGTCTAAGCTTCAAGTGTAAGCTTCAGGAGATCTGGGGATCGGTTTCAATGGCGATGCGCGCGCCGGATTCGTTTGATTCAGCCGCCGCCAGCATAATCTCGGTGACATGACGCGCAAGGCGCAAGTTCGACAGAGCAGGCTGCGCTCCGCTTTCGATGCAGCGCAGCCATTCTTCATGCTGGTTGACCGCCGGCGCCGGCGTGATTGCGTCAACGAGCGGCTCGGCCCATTCACGCTCGAATGAGCTCGGGCGGATGAAATCGATCGACTCTCCGCGTTTGATGAGCTTGCCGGCTGTGCCATGCACACGCAGGCAGGAAGAACGAGCCGGATCGCACCAACTGGTCTCGGCAGTGGCCAAGGCGCCATTGGCCATTTCGAGAATGAGCGTGGCGCTGTCTTCCATTCGGGTGGGCTTGGCAACGGTGCTCATGCGCGCCGTCACATAGTCGACCTTGCCCAAGAGCGCGACGAGATTGGCGATTGAGTAGACGCCCATGTCGATCAGCGCGCCGCCGCCAGCGGTATCGGCATCGAAAAACCAGAAGTCCTTCTCGACGCGCGGCTCGTCGAAGCTGTCCGTCACCTCGGCGTAGTAGATTTCCGGACCACCGTGACTATGCCGCGCCAAAGCCCCGGATACCGTACCAAGCGCGCCAGCCTCAAGCAGACGCTTCATTTCGACTACAACCGCGTCAAATGACGGGCGGCAATAGACGATTTGCGCCGGTCGCGCCTCGCTCGCCGCCACCAGCAGATTCGCTTCTTCCACGCTAGTGCATAAGGGCTTTTGCATAAAAAGGTGCAGGCCCTGCCGCAGTACAGCCAAACCGGCTTCGGCATGCAGGAGATGCGGCAGCGCCACGATAACCGCGTCAAGTTCATCATCGGCGAGCAGATCGGCCCAGTTGGTCGAATAGCGTGGCACGTCAAAGCGGTCACAGAGCAGGCGTAACCGGCGCTGCTTGCGCCCGCAAATATGCCTCACGTGCATGCCGTCGACAGCCGCGATCTCGGGCAGATGGCTCAACGCGGCAATCCCGCCAGCGCCAAGGATACCGACATTAATCATTCAGATAGCCCTGCAAAAATGCGTAACTGCGCCTAATGGAGTCAATCATGTCTTCGTTGCCGGTCTCGTCTTCGATGGCTAATACGCCTTGGTAGCCGATATCGCGCAGCGCCTGAATATATCCGTCCCAGGGCACCAGACCTTCGCCACAGGTGGCTTGCCGGGTATCTGGATTCCAGTCTTTGGCGTGGGTATGAATGATCTTGTCGCCCAAGGCATACACGCCTTGTATCGTACCCGCCTCCGAGCCGAACTTGAGCAAGTTGCAGGGATCATAATTGACTTTTAACCAGGGGCTGTTGACTTCGTCGATGAAGTCTCCCAGCGCTTTTGGCGATTCCTGCCCGGTTTCCATGGCGAAGTATACGCCGACGCGGGCGCCATGTTCGGCGATCTCGCCCACCGATTCCATCAGCGTCTGATAAGCCGGGTCGGTCTTATCTTCCGGCAGGACGCCGGCATGAGTTGAAACGATGTCGCAGTCCAGCTCGGCAGTGGTTTCAAGGGCTATTTTGGTCTTGTCAATGCGCCAGCGCAAGCCTTCGCGTTCTTCCAGCCCGCCGTAAGTCACGGCGCCCTTCAGCTGCGCGCAGAAGCCGCTGAACGAGAGCCCGAGCGACTTGGCTATGCGCAGGACTTCACGCCGGTCGGCGGCCGAGCCAACTTCGGGATCGAGGATGCAAGGCCGATATTCAAAGTCGACGATCCAGGGCTGCACCGAAGTACAGCCGATCTCCGCCGCGATCTCCATTTGTCGCGCCAAACTGGCTACGTCGGGCGTCGCCCCTAAAGTCCACAACGCGCAGCCGATTGTCATCTCGCCCATATTATTCACCCTAACCTAGGTCATTAGCTGAACCATTCCATGTTAGCAAATAATAGGAATCCGGACACGCCATTTCGACACCGGGTAATCGCATCAAAATATTTTTCACCGCAGAGGCATAGAAGTAAAGCCAAGTTAGTCATGCGAAAAGCTAGCCTTGTAGGGGCGACCAATCTGGTCGCCCGCTGCCGTAGTAATTTGTGGTTTCGGGCTGTCGCCCCTACAGATTGTTGCTCTGGTGAAATTTGCATTACTTTATTGACTTTACTGAGGTAAGTGCAAGTAAGCAGCCATCAAACAAACGGGAACTGACGCAGACATACGATCAATAAACTGCTTTACTCAGTGTCCTCTGTGTATCCTCTGTGCCCTCTGTGGTTAAAATATTTTGATGCGATTGCCCTGGCGGGGAAGCCCCAAATTTGACAAAGCCAACTGTTCACGATATTCTGTAAATGTAGTCATGCTGGTATCAACGCGCCAGACAAACCCTCAGTTTCTGAATTTCGTTTCAGTTCGCCGTCTCAATTGCGCAATTGACACGTTGAAATATTTGGCGATACCAGCAGGCTTTGAAGCCGCGACGCGCTTCAGTCGGCTTCGACAGCAGTGGTCGGCGACATTCTGCGGCAATCCGCCGTAGTCAAGTATGTCATTCTAGTTAGGGAGTATTACCATATGAAAAGCAAGACGCTTTATGTTTGCCTCATTGCCTTGCTTGCCCTATTGCCGCTGGGCATAGCGCAGGCGGACGGGCATTGCGAATTCGCGGAGTATACGATCTCGATCGGCGGTTTGGCGCCACTTTCAGCGCCAGGAGCGGTAGCCGGTGGCGTCGCCATGGACTGGGCATTCAACCAGGCAGCCGAAGATATCAACGCTGATTGCGGCGTCCAGATTGACGGCGTCAATTATATGCTGGATGTCGTCACGGGCGATTCGGAAGGCAGCCCCGAGCGCGGGCAAGCCGTCACGGAACGGCTGATTCAGGAAGACGGAGTCGACGCGATGGTCGGCGTTTATCATAGCGCGGTCGGCCTGGCGACAATGGGCATGTTAGAAGCGAACCAGATTCCGACGGTTTTCTCCGAGCCCTGGAACGACAACGTCAGCGCCAACGGTATCCGCGAATACGACGGCGCGCCGCCGCGTTACGAAGACGGGATCGATCACATCTTCCGGATTTCCCCCGCCAGCTCGATGGTCGGCAGCGTTGTCGTCGACTGGCTGCTGAGCCTGGGCGTCGATAACGTTGTTATGATCGTGGAGAATACCGACTACGGTCAGCCGGCGGCGGCCGACGAGGCAGCCCGCTTTGAAGCAGCCGGCGCCACAGTCAGCAAGATTGACGTCGAACTCGGCACGGAAGACTTCGTCCCGATTCTGAGCCGCATCCAAGCCAGCGCGGAAGCGCCGGATGTCATCCGCATTCTGGTCACCGGCGAGACTTCTTTTAACCTCACGCAGCAAATGTCGGAACTGGGCATTGCGCCGTCCGCGGACACGATCTGCGTCACCAATCAATTCGCCTTCCAGTCGGATCAGTATTGGGCGACCGTCCCCGATGGCAACTTCTGCGCCTTCAATCGCGTGGGCATCATCCCCAGCTTGTTCAGCGACGCGGCAGTTGAGTTGAACGCCAAGTACGAAGAAGCTTGGGGAGATATCATCCCGAGCTTCGCCATGGCATCCTACGATGCGGTCTATATCCTGGCGGACGCCATGGAGCGCGCCGGCAGCTATTCGGACGCCGCCGCCATTGTCGGGGCGATCGAGTCGGCCGACATTGAGCTGTCCCAAGGTCGCTACTACTTCGAGTACGGCAGCCACAATGATGAATTGCCGGAAGGCACGCCGGCTTTCATGTGGCATCAGTGGCCCGACCCCATCGTTACGGTCATGCAATACTATGAGCAGGGTCAAAGCGGTTTGGAGGCGGCAGTCGTCTATCCCGAGGTTTATCAAACCCATGGCACTAGCTATATCGTGCCGGGTACCTCGCCCTAGCGTTTCCTTGTCTCAAGGGCGGCTCAAATCATGGGTCGCCCTTGTTTTCTTTCTTGTTTCTTTATCGAAGCCGGCGGAACCACATGTCGATCCGCCAACATCGGGTAGCGTGATACGAACTCATGGTAATTCAAGATACATTGTTTGTACTTTGGCTCATGGTTGCGGGTCCAATGTGGGCAGCCCTGGGGCTGGTTTTGCTGCCACGCGTAAACCACGGACGCAAAAATGAAGACCTGATTCCTGAAACAACTCTGCAAGTCGCCGGCGTCATCGGCGGTTTCGCTTTGGGGCCCGTCGGTGTTGGCCTGTTCTATTTCGAGCCGGCGCTGATTCGCCGGACGACATTGACAATCGGCGTTATATTCACCGTCTTCTTATCTTCGCAAGTGCTGGTGCGGGTGGTTGATGCGCATTTTCCCTCGGCGCTCTGGCTGTTTTTGGCGGGCCCGCTCTGGGCAGCGCTAGCCGCCTATTTCATTCCTCGTCATTATCGCGATGAGGAAGCTGACGACCACAATGTATTAACCGCGGCCGCCCTGGGCGGTTTCGCAATCGGCCCCTTGATCTTCGGCTTGATGTGGAAGACGACGCCCAAGATCAATCGCGATTGGATGATTGTCCTGGGCTCGCTGGGCGCCTGGCAGATCTACTTGCTATTCGCCATCCAGAACCCGACCAACCCCTGCGTGCAAGCGCCCTTCTCGGTCACTTATTTGACGCAGCAAACGGCGAATGGCGTGGTCATCGGCTGCATCTATTCATTGATGGCGGTCGGCCTGACCCTGATTTATTCCGTGCAAGGCATTGTGAGTTTCGCCCACGGGCAGCTTTATATGGTGGGCGGCTATTTTTCCTTCTACTTCCTGTTGCATGCCAGCAACATACTCAGTGAATTGACCGGCACAGAGGTACAGGTCAATCCCATTTGGGGCATTCCCGTCGCGGCGGCCATCGTATTTTTGATGGGCGCGGTATTTGAACGCATCTTCCTGAAGCCCATGCACGAAGGGCTGATTGAACGGGTTTCGGAATACGCCATTCTCATCACCTTCGGCTTCGGCTTTGTGATCGAGTATACGACCTTGGCAGTCGCGGGCCCCTTCCCACAGCGAACCAGCCGCTTCATCGATATTCGCCGCTTCACCCTGCAGCGGACGCAAATCACCGAGGACTTTGCTTTTGGCCCCATCAACATCATTGGCGACCGCGCCTTCGCGATGGTCGTGGGCATCATTCTCATCTTCGTCCTGCTCTATTTCCTGCAACGCACCTGGACGGGCCGGGCTCTGCGCGCCACCAGCCAGGATCGGCAAGCAGCCGCGGTAACCGGCATCAACCCGACCAATATGAACACCTTGTCCTTTGGCATGGGCTCGATGTTGGCGGCTATGTCCGGCGCGGCGCTGATTCCGATTTTCGCCTGGGTGCCCTGGGTCGGGGCGGAGATGGTCGGTCGCTCTTACGTCATAGTCGTACTGGGCGGTTTGGGTTCGGTGCCCGGTGCGCTGGTTGGCGGCATTGTCGTGGGCATCGTGGAAGCGCTGGGCGCCGGCTGCCACCCCGACCCCAGCCGCGGCGCCGCCTACAAAGAAGCCTTTGCGCTGGTCATTTTCGCCTTGGTGCTGCTGCTTAAACCCACCGGGCTCTTCGGCCGGGAGCAGCATTAGTCATGGACATCTTAAGACAAATCGAAACCAGAATCGATAACGGGATTGGCCGCCGCAGGCTGGGGTACATCGTTCTAGGCCTGATCATCCTGTACTTCTTGTGGTTCCCCAACGACACATCGCAGTCAAACTACGCCAAGACGGTTTTCATCAGCGGATTCTTCTATGCGATTATGGCGTCCAGTTGGGCGCTGCTGGCGGGCATCGCCGGGCAGTTCTCGTTCGGCCACATGGCTTTCATGGGCATCGGCGCTTACGCGGCCGGTTTGGTCGCCCGTGACGGTATCGTATTCGCGCTGCTGGGCATCGCGATCACGCCGGAATCCATCTCCTCGCTAGGCGCGATCATCATTGGCGCCTTGGTTGCCGGCTTGGTTGGCCTGGTAATCGGCTGGTTATTGTTACGGCTTCGCGCGGCTTATTTGGCGCTTTTCACCATCGCCTTCTCCGAGTTATTCCGCATCATGATGCTGACGGAGTACGACTACACCGGCGGCTCTAACGGCTTGTCTCTGCGCCCGCTGCTGCAAATCGCGGATGTCGATACAGCGCGGCAAGTCGAGTATTATTTGATGTTCGCGCTTTTGATCGTCTGCCTGCTGGTCATGCACTGGGTGGCCAATTCGCCGATCGGCCTCTTCCTGCGCGCCATGCGTGAAGACGAAGACGCGGCCTCGGCATTAGGCGTCAATGTTGTGCGTTACAAGATTCTGATATTCGTTTTTACAAGCATGATCGTTGGTTTGGCCGGCGCCATCTTCTACAGCGATGTCGGCTCGGAACGGATTATCCCCGAACAGCTGGAAGTGCTGCAGATGTCGCTGATTATCGCCTATGCCGTGATCGGCGGCATGGAGAGTTTGATCGGCGCGGCGGCCGGCGCGTTCATTTCCCGCTATATGTTGGAAGCCATGCGCGAAGTGGTGATTGGGCTGCCATTCGGGCTAACAACTGCCGACGGCGGCGATGCCTTCGTCTGGGAGACGGGCGCCTGGCGCTTCGCCTTGTTCGGCGTTGTGATGGTCTTCACCTTGCGCTACATGCGTAATGGCCTGCTCTACCCCATCATCACCTGGTTCAGCGGGCGGGGCCTGGCGATGAAGGAAACCGTTTCTAAGCGCGATGGCGATGTCAATGACATCGTGGGGCCGATGGAGGCGGGCGATGAGTGACATCAACCTGGAACTCAATAAGATCTCCAAACGCTTCGGCGGCAACCAGGCAGTCGACCACGTATCCTTCTCCGTCACTAAACCGGAGCTGATTGGCATGATCGGACCCAATGGCGCGGGGAAAACAACGCTGACCAATGTGCTGAGCGGCATGTTAAAACCGAGCTCGGGCACGATCTATCTCAATGGCAAGCGCATTGACGGCCACCCAGCCTATGATGTGACCCGCGCCGGCTTGGGCCGCACCTTCCAGATTACGCGCGCGCTGGGCCGCATGACGGTGATGGAGAACATGCTGGTTCCTGGCCTGGCGCTGAAGCCGAACGCGCGCAAAGCCGTCCTGGAAGCGCGGGCGCAGGAAATTCTTGGCATGCTGACGATTGAGCACTTAACCCACGAGCTAAGCCGGGCGCTGAGCGGCGGGCAGCGCAAACTGCTGGAATTGGGCCGCCTGCTCATGCTCGAGCCGTCGGTGATCATCCTCGACGAACCCTTCGCCGGCGTGCATCCGCGCTTGCAGGAGACCATCTATAAGTACATTTTCCGCGTTCACGAGGACGGCAAAGCCATCATCCTAATCAGCCACGACATGGGCGCGGTCTTTGAACTGAGCCAGCGGCTGCTGGTGCTGCATAATGGCGCGCTCATCGCCGATGGCGACCCGCAATCGGTGAAGAACGACCCCGCTGTAATCGACGCCTACCTCGGCCATGATGAGGACGATTGAGCATGCTCGAGATAAAGGACCTTTACGTCGGCTACTATGAAGACCTGCATATCTTGCGCGGGCTTAGCCTGGCGGCGGAAACCGGCAAGATCACCGCGATTCTGGGCGCAAACGGCGTCGGCAAATCCACCTTGCTCAAAGCCATCTACGGATTCTTGAATCCGCATAGCGGGCAGGTCTTGCTCAATGGCAAAGATGTTACCGGCACCGCGACCCATCAATTGATCAGCCTCGGCATCAGTTATATCCCGCAGCAGCCCGGCGTGTTCAAACATATGAGCGTGCGCGAAAACCTGATGATGGGCGCCTGGACTTTCCAGAACGACAGCAAAAGGATGGAACGCAAAATCGAAGAGAATTACGAGCGCTTCCCGATATTGCGTGAAAAGCAACACGAGCAAGCCGGCAATCTCTCCGGCGGGCAGCAGCGCATGGTCGAAATCGGCCGTACGTTGATGACTGACCCGGAAGTCATTCTGGTCGACGAGCCGACGGCCGGCTTGGCGAAAATGCTCAGCGAAGAGGTTTACCGCATGTTGATCAACCTGCGCGATGTAGAAGGACTAACGATATTGCTGGTCGACCAGGAAATCCGCGAAGCGCTCAAAATCGCCGATTACGTTTATGTGCTTGAGTTGGGACGCAACAAGTTTGAAGGTCCTGCCTCGGAGTTTGACGATCTCGAGAAAGCTTTCTGGTCATAGACCGCCGGCGACTGCTAACCTTTCAGCCCCGTCATAACAACTCCCTGAATAAAGTATCGCTGCGCCAGGAAGAACAGGACAATTACCGGCAGGGTCACCGCGGTGGATGCTGCCAATTGCAGATCCCAGCTGATATCCGTCTGGCTGCGGAACGAAGCTAAGCCGACCGCAATGGTGAAGTTGTCTGGCGATCGCAGATAGGTGATCGGTCCGATTAAGTCGTTCCAGGCGAAAAGGAATGTGAAGATGCCAATGGTGATCAGCGCCGGTTTGGACAAAGGCAGCATGATACGCCAGTAGACGCCGAATTCGCTGCAGCCGTCAATACGCGCGGCATCGGCGATTTCCTCCGGTATCGTGCGGAAGAACTGCCGCATTAGGAAAATGTTAAAAGCGCCGCCACCAAAGAAGGGCGGCACAACCAGCGGCAGGAAAGTATCAATCCAGCCCAGGCGCGAAAATACGATGAAACTCGGCACCAGCAGCACGGCATAAGGCAGGAAGAGCGTCGCCATCACGATGCCGAACCAGAAATCGCGCCCGGGAAAGCGCATGCGCGCGAATCCATAGGCGCAGAAAGACGAAGTAAACACCACTGCCACAACATTTAGACCGGCGACAATTAGCGTGTTGCGGAAGTAGAGGCCGAAGGGCTTGTACGTCAAGGCGTAGACATAATTTTCGGGCACGAACGGGTCCGGTATCAGCTGCGGCGGATACTGGAATATGTTGATTTGCGTCTTAAGCGAGCTGGATAGCAGCCAGATAAAGGGCGTAATCATTACGATGGCGAAAAAGAGCAAGAGGAATACCGTCAGCCAGTGGAAGAAGATATCGCCGTATGAGGTCGGTCGGCGGCGCGATTCGACAAACTCGGCTGTTTTCTCGCTAAAGCCCACGGATCTCGCTCCTATTCGTCCGGATTCTCGTAATAGACGCGGGACCCGATGTAGCGAAAGACAAAGAACGACAGCAACATCAAAATGGCGAACAGCAGCCAGGACAGCACAGAGGCATAACCCATCTTTTGGCTGCTAAAGGCGGTGCGCCAGATATGCAGCACGAGGAAAAGCGTCGCTCGTTGCGGCCCGCCGTTGGTGATCAACAGCGCGCTGACGAACACCTGAAACGAACTGATGAATCCGATGACCAGATTGAAGAATATAACCGGCGACATCATTGGCAAGGTCACGTAAAGCAAACGCTGCCATCGACCGGCGCCATCAATCTCGGCCGCCTCGTAGAAGATCTGCGGGATGCCTTGCAAGCCGGCCAGGAATATGATCATCGAGCCGCCGACGCCCCAAATGGTCAGAATGACAAATGCCAGCATCACCCAACTGGGATCTTGCAGCCAGCCGATTTTCGGCCCGCCAAAAGCGCGAATAACATAATTTATCAAGCCGAATTCGGTGTTAAATAGCCAAGCCCACAGGATGGCGTTCGCCACCGCCGGCACGATGCTGGGCAAGAAGTATATGGTGCGGAATATAGCGATAAAGCGGAATTTCGCATTGATCAAGTTGGCCAGGAAGAATGCGAACACCAAGCCCAGCGGCACTGAAATCACCGAGAAAACAAATGTTACTTTGAGGCTCTGCGCCAGAATGGGGTCGCCGATCATCTTGCTGAAGTTAGCCATGCCCACGAACTTCGGCGCCGAGAGGAAGTTCCACTTGTGAAAGGTGAGATAACCCGCGACGGCCGCGGGCCCCAGCCACCAGAGCAGGAAGCCCAGAATGAAGGGCGCGATGAAGATATAACCCATCAACGTACGGCGCTGCTTGAGCGTCAAGCGATTGTAGTAGCGGGTCAACCAGAAGCCTTCAGCGGCAGCCGGATCAGTCATGTAAGGTCGCTCATTATCAATTCATCAAGGGGCGACGAGCGGGAGCGCTTGCCCAGCCTCCCGCTCGCGCGCAAATGACAATTCATCATGCGTGAAGAACGACGCGGCCGCGCCGGATCACGACAAGAACTACATATCTTCCTTTGCCGCGATCAAGATTTCATTCGCGGCGCGTACGGCATCAGGCATGATGTCCTCGGCCCGCTCGCCGTTTGCCAGCCCCTCAAAAGCCGGGTTGATATAATCGTTGGCTGCTTCGATGTAACCCGGTGGGATCGCAACGGCGACGCCATGCTTCGGTAGATAGTCGGTGGCAAATTGCGAGTAATTCGGCGGATGGATGCCTTCGGTGATCCAGCCCTCCAGGCCTGCTTCGGTGAGCATCGCGGTCTGGTTGGGGATCCACAGGCCAATCTTGCAGAAATGCTCTTGGTAGAATGGCGTCGCCAGGAAGCGTACCCAGCGCCAGGCTTCTTCCGGATTTTCAGTGCCCGCAAGCACGGAATGGAAATGCGCCTGCATGATGCTGGCGGGCCGCTGCATCTTGGGCAGAGCGCCGGTGCCCATCGCCACACTCATGAGCGACGGATTCATCCAGGACAGCGCCCAGGAGCCTTCCACAGCCATCGCCAGACGGCCGGTATCAACCATTTGCACATTGTTCATGCCCAGGCTGGCCAAGGCAGCGCCCCGCGGCGCCACATGGTGTTTGTGCACCAAATCTGTAATGCGCTGCAAGCCTTCTATGGCTTCCGGCGAGTCCAGACCGATCAAGCCCTCTTCGGTGAGGAACTCGCCGCCATTGGCGTGTGCGGCTAACCCCAGCGGCATCCACCAGAAGGGCCAATCGACGCCCCACTGCACGATGTTTTCGCTGTCGAAGCCGGCATCGCCGGGATGGCGACCATTGCTGTCTTTGGTGAAAACCTTGCAGACTTCGAGGAATTCTTCCCATTCCCAAATCTCGTCATCCTGGAAGCCCGGCGGGGTGATGCCTTCCGCTTCAAACATTTCAGCGTTGTAGTAGAAGTGATGAGCGACCCAGGTGGAGCCAATGCCGTACCAACGTCCATTGACCTCGCAGCGGTTGGCTTCTTGCGGTTCAAGGAAATAACCCGGTTGGCCCAGCAACGGGTCGTTCTTGACCAAATCGGTGATATCCATCAAGGCGCCGCCGACGGCCAAGGTTTCGTAGTTATCTGACAAGATGAAGCCAGTGTCCGGCGCCGTGCCCGCGGCAATGCTCGAGAGCAAGATGCGGCCGTATTCTCCGGCATTTGGCGTGTGCTGCCATTCCACAGCAATGTCTTCGTTTTCCGCCTCAAAGACTTCAATCGCGGCCTTGACGCCCTCGTCCTCGGCGACGCCGCCCCAGCCGCCGAATGTGATGTTGGTCACATCCTGCGCCAGCGCCGGCGGCAAGTAGCCGAGCTGCGCCAGCATAGCCGCGGCTGTCGCTGACCCTCCGGTTAACTTCAAAAACTCTCTACGCGAAATGGTCATGATTTTGCTCCTTCTCTTAATTCATGTGAATAAATGGGTAATCACCCGGAACTTGAGCTCCGGTTCGTTCCCAGCTAGCTTGAGCGAATCCAGGCGCGCATCTCGCCCGGATCACGATTGGCCCAAAGATAGTACGGAATCGCCTTAAACGTGAATTCCGTCTCATTATAACGCGCCTGGCTGTGATGGCGATAGAGCGCGGGGCTTTCGTCAGCCGGCTCAATACGCAGGCCCCGCCCGGTTATCACGGCTACTCCATCAAATAGCTCGCTGTCGAAAGCGACTTCCATTGGCGCATCCGGCGGAATGATGATATTCGCCAGCCGGGGCCCGTTGTCGACCTCTTCCAGGCAATAGACCAGCGGACCGCGCTGCAAGGCAATCTGGCCTGCCGTCTGCCGGATGTTGGCATGTGGCATCACTCGCTCGACCGGCATCGCCAGCGTCAACTCCACCTTGTCGCCATGCGCCCACTGCCGCGATAGCACAGCGTAACCCCTTTCAAGCGCTACATCCATTTGTTCGCCGTTCACCGATAGGTCGTAATCGTAGCACCAATCCGGTATGCGCAAGGCTAGCTCAAAACTGAGCGGCTCGCTTGTCTCGACAGTGAAGCGTATTGATTCGTCCCAGGGAAAATTCGTGCTCTGCGCCAGCGTCAGCGCGCGGCCGGCGATGGATAACGCGACCTTATTGTCATGATAAAGCTGCACGTATACGCGGCTTCCGGCTTGGGAATATGAGTAGTCGCCAATGCTCGCGATCAAGCGGGAGATGTTCGGCGGGCAACAGGGACAGAAGTACCAGTCAACGCGTCGGTAGTGACCCCGGTCGATGATGCCGCTCCAGCGGCCCATCGGGTTCACGCCGGGGTAGGCGGCCAAGGGATTGGCATAAAAGAACTGGTCGCCGCTAAATGACAGCCCGCTCAAACTGCTATTGTAGATTGCGCGCTCCATGATGTCGATGTAACGGCTGTCCGGGTCGAGGTGAAACATGCGCTGCGCCCAGAATGCCAGCGCAATCGCGGCGCAGGTCTCGGCATAGGCCGTTTCGTCCGGCATGTCGTAAGCAAATGTGAAACCTTCGTTGGAGTGCGAGGGACCGACCCCGCCGTGAATATACATCTGTTTCTGCGTCAGGTCGTCCCAAAGCAGGCGGGACAGGCGCAGCAATTCGTCATCACCGGTTTCAAGCGCGACATCGGCGATGCCGGCGTATAAGTAGCAAGCGCGCACAGAGTGACCGTTGGCTTCGGTATGCTCGCGCAGCGGAGCGTGAGCCTGGCAGTAGCGGTAAGTCTGCGCCCAGAAATCCTCGCGTTTTTCGCCGCGTTGGGCCGCTTCAATATCGAAGTAGTGCGGCTCCTGACCGCGTTCTTCAATGAAGTAGCTGGCAAGGTCCAGCCATTTGCCTTTGCCTGTCTCACGATACAATCTCACCAGCGCCAGCTCCAGCTCCGGGTGCCCGGGGTAGCCGCGCCGCTTGCTGTCGTCCGCGCCAAAAGTTGCGTCAATGTGCTCGGCAAAGCGCGTAAGCACGTCCAGAAACTTGCGCTGACCGGTCGCCTGATGGTAGGCAACCGCAGCTTCGATGAGGTGTCCGGCGTTGTAAAGCTCGTGCCAATCGCGCAGGTTGGCCCATTTGCCCTCTGGTTCAAGGACTGGGAAATAGGTATTGAGATAACCATCGTCTTGCTGCGCGCCGGCAACAGCGTCTATCAGCGCGTCAGCCTGCGCCTGCAATTCAGGGTCAGGATGAGTGGCCAAGCTGTAGGCGACCGACTCAAGCCATTTGCCGGTGTCCGAATCCCAGAACATATAAACCGCCGAGCGCTCTTTGGGCATGTCGTGCGTGCGCGCCATCGACCAGGCTTTGATGCGCCCGGTTTCTTCCAACTTGTCGTAAATGGCGGGGATCGTGCGCTGTCGGTTGACCGCCTGCCGCTCGGCCCAGAATCCGGCCTCAATCGACACCTGGCTTAGCGGCACGGGCGAAATACGCTTTTCATTCTTTTTGGTCACGGCTAGTCTCCAATACTTGTCCAAGGGCGCCTGCCGAGGGCAATAGTCGGCTCTAATGTTGGCGATTCGGCACGCAGCTACTCTATAAATGCTTGCGACTGTCGTCAAACATATCGCATTCAGCTGATCTTGACTACTCATTTGCCGGGATTCGTCTGTGCCTGTGATGTGGGGTTGCTGGCGCGTCCCGTGCGATCGGCATCCGTTTCGAGCCCGAGTACCTGCGCTGTGGTCAGATACGGGGATAGCCAGGGCAATTGCACCAGAATCAATTTGTGTCGAATATCACATATATCTACCGAGATGTAGGGGCGACCAATCTGGTCGCCCGCTGCCGCTACAATTTGTGGTTTCGGGCTGTCGCCCCTACATATCGATTCTTTAGCGAAATTCGCATCACTTTGTTGGTTCTACTTCTGTGCCTCTGTGGTGAAAAATATTTATGCGATTGCCCTGCGGGGATAGCGTCCGAGTTTGTAGCTGCTGCCCTAGTTTTGTATAATCCGCGCAGCGCAATGCTGATTATGCGCAGAGGCTGCCCAAGCGCTTACGATTCACGCTGCGTCGGCGCGCTCTTGTAGACAAAGTAAAAGGACATCTTTCATGCCTAAACGACTGGCTTTAACCGGCCTATACGAGGCGAGCGTCCTGGATTATGAAGATCGCGAGCTCAAGCCAAGCGAGCTGCTAGTGCGCACTGAGTTCGCCTCCGGCAAGCACGGCACGACATTTGCCATGCTGGACGGACGGACATTTGCCGGTAAGCGCTTCGACAGCGAGCGCCACGTCTTCATAGATGCCAGCGACCCGGGCGCTATCGGCCGCCCGAGCCGCGAAAGCCCGTGGACAACCGGCACCAGCGGACTTGGCGTGGTCGAAGCGGTTGGCGCCGATGTGACGACATTTTCGCCAGGCGACCGCGTGATTGGAGTGATGGATATCCGCGAGACAAATATTCGCGATGAGAACCAGGTCTGGCGCCTGGGCGACATTGACCCGCTGGTCGCGCTTTGCCTCGAGCCGGCTTACGTGTCGATCCATTGCATCCGCGAGTCAAACGTACGCTATGGCGATCGCGTGGCAGTTATTGGTTTGGGCGCGCTCGGGCTATTGGCGGTCAGCATCGCGCGCGAGGCCGGCGCCGAAACGATTATAGCCGCCGATCTCTTGCCGCAGCGGCGGGCGCTCGCCAGCGAATACGGCGCTGACCACACCTTTGACCCGCGCGATGGCGACTTGGCGCTGCAAGCTCGCGATCTGACAGACGGCATGGGCGTGGATGTCGCCATCGAATTGACCGGCGCCTATATCGGGCTCAATACTGCGATCAGCTGTACGCGGGTGGGCGGCTTGGTCTGCTCGGCAGGGTTCTACCAAGGCGAGGCGCAAGACCTATTCCTGGGCCGGGAATGGCATCACAATCGTCTGACGATGATCGTGCCGCATGGCTGCGGTTACGGTCATGAACCGCGCGACTACCCCTATTGGGACAGCCAGCGCGCTTTCCGCGCCATCTTGTCCATGATGCGCCAAGGACGCCTCAATTGCCGCGGCTTGATAAATCGGGTCTACACGCTTGAAGAGGCGACGAGCGTATATCAGCATATCCGCGAGCAGCCGGATCAGTTGATCAAATTCGCGGTTGACCTGCGCGGCTGAAGCAGCGCCTAAAATTTTACGCCGCCCTGCGTCAGCCCCTCGACGAAACGACGCTGCAGCGCCAAGAACAACACGAGCACAGGCAGAATCATCATGAACGCGCCCGCGCTGGTCATCGCCCAATCGCGGCCGAAACGGTCGGTGAACTTAAAATAACTGGTGGTGACAGGGAACATATCGGGTTTGTGCACAAAAATCAGCGCCACCTGGAATTCGCTCCAGATTCCCAAGCCCACCACCAAGCCCACGGTCAGGAAGCCGGGCCAAGCCAAAGGCACGATGATCCGCAGCAGAACCTGCAACTCATTCGCCCCATCAACCCGCGCCGCGTCCTCCAGTTCCACCGGCAATCCGATCAGATACGAGCGCAGCAAGAATATCGAGAAGGGCGCGTTTAAGGCGGTGTAAATCAGGATGAGTCCGTGATAGGTGTTGATCAGATGCAACTGCCGCCACAAGAAAAAGAGCGGCACCAGATACAGCCAGATTGGGACGGTTGAAGCCACCAACAAATAGATCATGACGAAGTTGGCGCCGGGCGGATTCTTGCGCGCCAAGCTATAAGCCGCCAGCCCGCCCAGCACCAGTTCGGCTGCGACCGTGCCGATGACCAAAATAACGCTGTTTTTGAATGTGCGGCTGAATTCGCCTTTTTCCCAGGCGTTGCCGAAGTTTTCCAGATGAACTTGCCGCGGCAGTCCTAGCGGATTCAAGGCGATCTCGGAGTTTGACTTGATGGAATTCAAGCCCAACAAGACCACCGGCCCCAGCGAGAACACTACCAGGATAGACAGAAAAAAGTGATTAAACGCGTTGCTCTCCCGCTGTTTGCGGAAGAGAAAGAACTCCGGCCGTGCCCTCATATTTCCCATCCTCGTTTGCGCAGCAAAGCAAAGACGCTGACGATTAACCCAGCGAATATACAGATCGTAATGCCCTGCGCAGCGGCGTAACCCGCTTCAAAGCGCTGGAAGGCATTCTTGTAAATGTCGATGCCGAGTACTTCAGTAGCCCCGGCGGGGCCGCCCCCGGTCAAGATGAAAATGTAGTCGAAAACCAGGAAAGCCCAAATCATGACCATCATCATCATAAACAGCACAACCGGCCGGATTCCGGGCAAAGTGACGTGCCAGAATTCTTCCCAACGACTGGCGCCATCGACTTTGGCGGCGTCATACAAAACTGGATCAATACCTTGCATAGCCGTGAGGAAGAGCACCATCAGGAAACCCCAAAAGTGCCAGTTATCCGCAAAGGCGATAGCCCACAGCGCAGTATCGGATTGGCCCAGCAGCGCCTTGTCATAGCCTACCAGGGTAGGCAACCCAAAGCGCGGGTTATACAGGTAGCGCCAAATCGTGGCCGTCACGACGCTGGGCAAAATAAACGGCAAGAAGAGTGCCGTCCGATAGAACATCGCGCCACGCCTGACCTTGGACAGCAAGCTTGAGCCAAACAGCGCGAAAACAAAGGGCACGGTGATGAAGAAAAGCATCCACTGGATATTGCGAGACAGCGCGTCCAAGTGGCTCTGATCTTCAAAGAACATCTCTTCAAAGTTGCGCAGCCCAATCCATTCAGCTTCGCCAATGCCAGACCAGTCGGTGAATGAATAGTAGACGCCTTGCGTCGCCGGAAACACAACCACAAAGGCATGCAAGCCAAGAATAGGCAGCATGAAGAGCCAGGGGATGACCCAATAGCGCATGACGCGATAGCGCATGACGCGATAACGCGCCCTTTGTTCGCTGTTGAAAGGCAATTTGCTAAGCATTATTGCGACTCTTCCGCCATGCGCTAACAAGAGTGAGTGTTGGTGTTCCAGCGACGACTGCACTGGAACACCAATGTGAAGCTTACGTTCTAGCGAGCGGGAATCGGAGGGATGAGCCCCTCGGCAAATTCTTCTTCGAATTCGGACTGCATACCGGCGAGGTAATCTTCAACCGAGATCTGATCATCGTAGACACGGGTGATCTGCTCCCAGAGCCAGACATTGGTGCGAGCGGGCCAGAAGCTCCAGCTGGTGTAGCCTACGTTGCCGGCAGCCGACGCCTTGCCAAACTCCTGATACAAGCGCGCTTCTCGCGGGTCTGCGTCGGCGAAGACATCGCCTTCGTAAATCAGCGGAGCGGGCGCGTTGCCGCATGAGGCATGCGACGCGGCCTGGAAACCTGTGCTGTAGTAGTGATCCAGCACCGCGGCGGCAGCATCCGGATTCTCAGTCGCGGAGCTGACGCCCCAGCTTGAGCCGACGCCGATGATAAAGTGCGGCTCATCGGAGAATGACGTCGGGAAGGCGAACCAGTCCCATTCGTTCATATTGCCCGCCGCTTCGCCGAAGAAATCACGCTGATAGTTATCCAGCATCCAGGTGCCTTCAAAGCTCATGGCGATCTCGCCGGTGCCAAATAAGGCGTGCGCCGAGTCGAAGGTATCCGAGAAGAAAAGATCGAGGCTGCCCATATACCAGCCGCCTTGCACGATGTCTTTCAGCGCTGTAATCGCCTCGACAAAAGCTGGATCGGTCCAGGGCCGCTGACCTGTCAGAGCCTCGTATACTTTTTCCGGACCCGCGTGATGGCTGAGGAAGACGCTAACCGCCCATTCGTAGCAGGGCGCGCATTCTCCAAATGCGGGACCCATGACCACCAGCCCAGCCTCTTGAATGGCATCGGCCAAAGCGTAGAGCTCGTCCATCGTCTTGGGGATCTCCCAGCCATTCTCTTCGAATACCGTCTTGTTGTAATAGAGGATGACAGTCTCAAGCTCCTCCGACAAGCTGTAAAGCGAGCCCTCGACGCGGCCCAGATCAAGCGCCCAGGGAGCGAAACGATCGCCCCAGTTGTATTCGTCGGCGTAATGATCCAACGAGAGCAGCAAGCCGGCATTCGCCAGTTCCAGCATGAACGAGGGTCCGTGCGAGAAGGTGATATCGGGGCCCGCGCCACCTTGCAGAGCCGTGCGCTGCGAATCTACAAGACCCGTGCCAGGCTGCAATACAACCTCAATGGAAATGTCGTCGCGGGGGAATGTGTCCACTAGCAGGTTCGACCAACAGGAGCCGGTGTCATCATCGGCCGCCCATATCGTCACATTATTGTCTTGCGCTGATGACGCTCCAGCAATTAGCAGCAAAATCAGGGCCAAGATCGTTACCATTGTAATTCTGTTCTGATTCATTTGGTGTTGTTCTCCACTTTCCATTCTGAGCATCCTAAATTCAAACAGATTATTGCCAAATTCCCCTCGCTTTCTCGCAGTTCTCTTCCAATTTTGCGCATCCGCAGTTGCGAATCGAAACCGACTCGTCCATTCTCTTCAACCTGCGCAGACGATTGAGCATTAGGATTGTTTGGTCTCCGCCACGAATTTAATCTCTTGCGCTGATCAAGGAAAGTATATCCCGTGCGCGGCCTCTGTCAAATTTTCGGCCTGAGGCAATAGGCAGCAATAAAACAAAATGCCTCTCGCCATTGACGGCGACAGGCACATGGACTTACTCAGACTGTGTAGCCCCTACGGGACTCGAACCCGTGTCTCCACCTTGAAAGGGTGGCATCCTAGGCCGCTAGACGAAGGGGCCAGCTGGCGGCAACAAGGATACAACGAAGCGTTGCGCCAGTCAAGATTCGTTTGGGCAGTATCAGAGCAATCGCATCAAAGCGATAGTCAGTGAAATGGCGCAGATTCGACGGGAAGATCAAACACAGAGACCACAGAGAGCACAGAGAAAAACAATAATGAAAGCCCAATTTATAATACACGAGAGATTTCGATGTTATTTCGGTGATACCTGCCATTTACCAACCCACCAAGTGCTTCCTATAGTCGTCCGAACCGCCGAATCTCTGTGCCCTCTGTGGTTAAAATAAATTGATGCGATTGCTCTTGGGCAGTATTCCCTGGCGTTAATCGCCGCGCGACGCTTGATATCGGGCGAATCGTTCGCGATCGCCCGGGCGCAGCAAACCAAATTGCTCACGGTAGGCAAGCAACTTTTCAATCTGCTCAGGCGGAATCGCTTTGAGATCGCCGCTAAGCTGCAGCGCGCGATGCAGAATTGTCGCGCTGTGCTCCAGCGATTCCAACATCATGTAAGCGTCCCAGAGTGATTTGGCGACTGTCAAAGAACCGTGGTTGGACAGCAAGATGACGTCATGCTCGCGGATCAGATTCGTGATGGCGTCGCTGTTTTCCTGGCTAGAAGGCGTGGAATAAGGCGCTGTCGGCGCCATGCCCAGCAGCACGACCATCTCCGGGATGATGCACTGCTGGAAATCGTAGCCGACCAATGTGAGCGCGACTGCCGTGGGCGGATGCGCATGGACCACCGCTTGGACATCGTCGCGCTGCCGATAGCACTCCAGGTGCATCGCGCTTTCGGATGTCGGCCGCAGATGGGCGTTGGCTTCGCTGGGCTCGTCCACCCGTTCGCCCGACGTATTAACGACGATCAGCTGCTCGGCATCAAGGAAACCGAGCGCCAAGCCGCTGGGTGTCATCAGGATCCGGTCGTCGTCCAGGCGCGCGCTGATATTCCCGCCGGCGCCATCCACGTACCTTTGCCGATACATCAACTGACCGACGCGGCAAATCAACTGGCGCAGTTCGCTTTCCGTTTGCGGCATTTATGGCATCTCCTTTATTGCGCGCGGGAAAAAGTCTTGCGGCTGCTAGCCAGAGCCTTCGCTGTAACTTGACCCGCGTTTGTGGCGAGCAGGGGGCTTCACGTCATCCAGCGCGGCTTCGCTATACAACTCATTCCAGAGCGCGTCCAGCACTTCCGGCTCAAACTCGGCGAAGTGGCAGACATCGCAGATATAAGCGCGCGTATTAGGAATGCAGAGCAGCTGCCCTTGAAAGACATCGGCAAAGGTAGTTGCTTGCGGCCCGCAGCGCCCCACTGTGCAGCGCGGGCAAGCGTATCCTCTGGTTTTGGCATCCATCGCTACACCATCCTAATTCGGGATGATCCCGATCGAATTGTAGGGCCAATAGCGGAATATCACTTGCCCCACTATCTTCTGCAGCGGCACGGCGTTGAAGCGCCGCGAATCACGGCTGTTATTTCGGTTGTCGCCCATGACAAAGTACTGATCGGCTGCCAATGCCCAGGAAGCGTCATTGCAGCGCTGAATGCGGCAGGCTTCCTTGATATAAGGCTCGTCCAATGGCGCGCCGTTGATATGCACCCGTTGATCGCGAATCTCGACCGTTTCCCCTGGCAAGCCAACGATCCGCTTTATGAGCATGATGCCGCGCGCCGCTTCGCTGGGCACCAAAGAATTGAAGACGACGATGTCGCCGCGGTCGGGCTGGCCCAGCAGATAGTGCACACGGCTGACCACCAGGCGGTCGCTCTCATAGAATGTCGGTTCCATGCTATGCCCGTCAACCAGCGATCGCGGAATTGCCAAGTCAAACAATACGGTAACCGCAATGACGAATACGACCGTGCTGACAATCTCCAGCAGGAAACCGGGCGTATCCAGGCGGGGCCGCGGCAACTCGTCGATATGGCTGCGGAACATTAACTATCCTTTGACGCCTCTATGCTGGCGTTCCAGCAGTCCAACGAGGCATGCGCGTCCAACAACTGCGTTGATTATAGGATTCCGCCACCATCATCGCAATGCGCATTGCGGCCGACCGTCATTATTTCTTCGCGCTGCAGTCGCTGGTCAATCGTCAGCGGCGGCGCCCTCCATTGAGCGAGCGCCTTTGTTGGCTCTGGCGCGGAAGCTCAAACGAAGGGGCGTACCTTCAAAATCATAGGCTTCGCGGAACTGGTTTTCCAAATATCGCTTGTAGGTAAAATGCACTTGGGACGGATCATTTACATGGAATAGTATAAGCGGCGGATCGGCGCGCACCTGTGACGCGTAGAGGAATTTCAGCCGTTTTGTGCCCTTGCCGTGCGGCGGATGTTTGCTAACCGCTTCGCGCATTAGACGGTTGACATCCGATGTCGCCATGCGGAAGAAGCGCGTCTCCCAGACCCGATGCGCCACCTCCATGACCTGATGAATGCGCTGCCCCTCCAGCGCGCTGATGAAGATGATCGGCGCATAGCGAACAAAATGCAGCCGGTCGCGGATATTCTCGCTGAAGGCGTTTATGGTGAGGGCGTCTTTATCGATGTCGTCCCATTTGTTTACGACGATGACCAGGCTCTTGTATTCATCAATGATGTAGCCTGCGATATGCTCGTCCTGCTCGGTGACGCCCAGGTTGGCGTCGATCACAAGCAAGGCGACATCAGCGCGGCCTATAGCTTTCATTGCGCGAATGACACTGTATTTCTCGACGCCGGCTTGGATGCGGCCGCGGCGTCGAATGCCGGCGGTGTCGATTAAGGTTACGCGCTCGCCAAACCAACTGATGTCCGTGTCGATGGCATCGCGCGTTGTGCCGGCGACCTCGCTAACGATGGCGCGGTCGCGGCCGATTAACTTGTTCAGCAAGGTGCTTTTGCCAGCGTTTGGGCGTCCGACGATGGCGATTTTTAGATGGTCGTCTTCTTCTTCCTCGACGAACTCGGCATCCGCGTCTCCAAATTTCAACACCAATTCATCCAGCAAATCGCCAACCCCAAGTCCGTGAATCGCGCTGATGCCAACAACCGCGTCCAGCCCGAGGCTGTAGAAATCGTAAGCCTCATCCGCGTGCATTAGGTCGTCGATCTTATTCGCCGCCACCAGGACCGGCTTGTCGGACCGGCGCAAGATCTCGGCGATAGCTTCATCAGCAGCGGTAACGCCAAACTGCGCGTCTACGACCAGAATAATCACATCCGCGTCGGTGATGGCAATCAGCGCTTGCTCAATGATCTCGGCGACAAAATCGGCGCTGCCTTCAGCCAAGGGGGAAACATCGCGCGAGCCGGTCGGCTGATAGATCTCGATCCCGCCGGTGTCAACGACTTGAAATGTCAGGCCGTTCCAAAAGGACTCGCCGTGCAAGCGATCCCGCGTCGTGCCGGGGATCTCGTGCGTAACAGCCAGGCGCTCGCCGATCAAACGGTTGAACAGCGTACTCTTGCCGACATTTGGTCGGCCGACCAGGGCGACGATATTTTTGCTGGACATTTCGCCGATACGCTCCGGTGATGTTTGGTAATCCGCGCCAGTATTGTAGACGTCGCGCGCAGGTTTCGGTAGGCGCGCTAAGACTGCGCCAAGTGACCTTCGAGTCGTCGGCGTGGCAAGGAGCTACTCCAAATTATCCACGCAAATTAAAGAGCGAGGCTAATTGGCGGCTGAGGAGTTGGCAACAGGACCGCCCTCGTCGGCCGCCTCCGCAGACGTGATCTCCACGTTCAACTCAGCCGGCGACAGCGACACGTTGGCTTCGCTCAGATCGCCCTTGGTGATAGAGATGGCAGGCGATAGATCGTAGACGCCCGGCGTCAATCCGTCCAGGTCGACCACGAGCTGAATGTCCTCAAGCGAAAGGGCATCCACGTAAACGACCGGCCCGGTCACAATGGCGGAGGCCGTCTTGGGCACGATGGATACGTCATAGGCGTCGTCCAGCCCAATGTGGCTCACCTCGATGCTGTCGATTTGACGCGACACGACGATAGGTATGATTTCTATCGAAACAGTGATATTGCTGTCGCCGCCCATCACAAAGAGCTCGCCGCCAGGCAATTGCACCGGCACGCTGGTAACAAATCCTGCTTCGCGCCCCTCCAAACTGATAGGCGCCGTTAGCAAAGTATCGGATATCTTCTCCAGCTGGTCCGGCGCGCCGCTGACAAAAAGCGACTCCGGTTCATAGCTTTGGTTCTTCAATGTGAATCCGTCAGGCAGCGTCGAGAGCAAGACGTTGGGGCGCACGGCGATCTGACGTATGTCATCACGGCGCGAGATATTCACGGCGACAGAGGCCGTCTGCGGCGCCACCTCGACGCCGTTCACGCGATTGCCGTCGGCGTCGATGGCATGAAGGCGCAAATCGACATCCAGCGGATTCCGGCTGGCTGAGAGATCCAGCTGCCCGCGCACCGCAACTACCTGAGACACCAAGCTGGACGCGCCGCGCACCAGCGCCTCGTCGATATCCGGCTGCGGCTCGTCATTTCTGAAGCCAATGGGTGGCGCATCAACGAGCTCAACAACTATGCGGATGTCGCGCGATTCTCGCGGCTCCAATTCTATGCTGATTTGAGACGGTTCCACACGAGACACCAGGCGGCGGAAGCTGTCGGAATCGGGCCTGGTCACCTCGACAGCCAAGGGCACAGAATGCGTTCCCGGCCCCAAGCGCGAAAGATCAGCCCGCACGATGATATCGGTAGCCAGGCGCGACGAGACAATTGTCTGCGATCCTTGCAGGGTCACGTCCGCAGAGCGCGCCGCGCTGCTCGTCATGACAGCCATCGTGCTGGGAACAAACTGAATTGGTATCGCGTTAAAGTTGCGCTGTCTGATTGGATCGGCTGATGTCACGGCGATATACCAGACGCCGGTCGCCAATAACGCTGAGACCGCTAACCAGAGCAGATTCCCCGCCATTTCCGAACTCAGTAGCCGGCGTATCATGGCTGGGTCTGCTGTCTGCTGCGCGTCCGCATGCGCAGCCGCAAGTCCGCCCACATCTCACGCAGGCGAGAGCGGAACGAGGTCCAGGATTCGTCGGTCGGTCCATAATAGGCGTTCAGAATCAGACGCAGTCTTTGCGAATCGAGGTCGAGGATCATGCGCCCGGCATTGGTCACCGAGATTTTGCCCGTCTCTTCCGACACGATAACGCAGAGCGCGTCGCCAACCTCGCTGATACCCACCGCCGCGCGATGCCGGGTGCCCAAATTGGGATTGGGCAGATTGCGGCTGGCGGTGATGGGCAACACGCTGGAGGCCGAAGCAATGCGTCCGTCGCGACTGATAATCACGGCGCCATCGTGCAGCTCGGTGTGCGGCCAAAACACGGTGACCAACAGGTCAGCCGTCACGATGCTGTCCAGGCCGATGCCGGTACGAACGTACTCCTGCAAACTACTGTTGCGCTGCAATACAATCAGCGCGCCGTGCCGCCGGGCCGATAGTTTTTCCGAAGCGGCGCAGACCTCGTCGATGACCGAAACGCGCGCTTCTTGCGGCGCTTGTCGAGACCCAATGATAAAGCCCCGGCCCAAGCGCTCCAGAGCACGCCGGATTTCCGGCTGGAAAATCACCGGGATGGCGATGGCCAAGGCGGTAAGACTGTTGGCGATCAACCAGCTCAGCGCTTCCAGTCTTAATACAGCCGCTACAGAAATAAGCCCAATCACCAGCAGAGCGATGCCGCGAAACAGCGCGACAGCCTGTGTGCCGCGAAACATGAAACTGATGCTGTAAAAGAGCAAAGTGACAATGCCAATATCGACAATGTCCGTCAGTTCGAGGCCCTGTAATATGAGAAGGATCTGTTCCACGTTACGTCATTCGCTAGACGACAGCCAAGCTTAGCTAACCTTACTAACACGCCAGACTGCCTAACGTTTTGTAGTCTAGCACCATTCTATGCGGCATACTGCATAATATGTTGAGGAATAGGACTATCAGCGGGCTTTCGTCGGGAAACCGTAGGGAAACGCTGCGCTTGATACGCGCTGGGACATTGACAATATCAGCGCGCGGACACAGCAAACGCTAAGCCAAAACGCGTAGCAGTATCGCCTTCTGCGCGTGCAAGCGATTCTCGGCCTGTTCGAAAATACGCGAGCGCGCGCCATCCATCATCTCGTCGGTAATTTCGTCGCCGCGATGCGCCGGCAGACAATGCAGTACAATCGCCGATGCATTTGCCTGTTTCATCAGACCCGCGTTCACTTGAAAGACGCCGAATTCCTCGGCCCGCTCGCTGGCTTCGGCTTCCTGCCCCATGCTGACCCAAGTGTCGGTGTAGACTACGTCCGCGCCCGCTACTGCCGCCTGCGGATGCGTATGCATCTCCAAATTCACGCCGTTGCGGGTGGCGATGGCTTGAGCCTGCTCGCGGATCGGCGCCTTCATCTCGTAGCCTTCCGGAGTGGCGATGCTGAAGTCCAATCCAAAATGGGCGCAAGCCAGAGCAACCGACGCCGCCACATTGTTGCCATCGCCTACAAAAGCCAGCTTCAAGCCTTGCAGCCGGCCGAAACACTCGCGAACAGTGAGCATATCCGCCAGCGCCTGACAGGGATGGTAATCATCGCTCAAACCATTGATGACCGGCACACGCGAATATTCCGCCAGCTCGACCACATCCTGGTGAGCGAATACACGCGCCATGATGCCTTGAACGTAGCTGGACAAAACGCGCGCGACATCGGGCACGCTCTCGCGCACGCCCAAGCCAATCTCCTGCGGGCCCAGCATGATGGCGTCGCCGCCCAGATGTTTCATCGCCATCTCGAAGGACACACGCGTACGCAAGGACGGCTTCTGAAAGATCATGCCCAGCGTCTTGCCTTGCAGGGTCGGCGGGTTGCCGCCAGCGCGCCATTCAGCTTTCAAGCGCAGCGCCAGGTCAATAAGTTCTTGCAACTCGTCACTGGAGCAGCTCGCCAAATCCAGAAAATGCTTCACGTACACACCAACTCGCTTTCGAATTCAGAACAGCTTAAATCTGTCATTCAGTATAAGCCCGGTCTCAGCCCGGTCTCAGCCAATCGCTTGCATGTCGCACCAGTCGCGGCCGAAGCTGGCATTGGCGCGCAAGGGCACAAGCAGGGGTTTGCCATCCGGCAATGCCGACTCCATCGTCTCGACGACAAGCGCGGTTACGGCATCAAGCTCCGAGGCTTTGACTTCCAGCACCAGCTCATCGTGCACCTGCAGGATCATGGCCGCGTCGAATTGACTGTCCGCGAGCCGCGCGCGCAGGTTGATCATCGACTGCTTTAATATGTCCGCGGCCGTGCCCTGAATCGGCATATTGATGGCTGCGCGCTCTTCGGCTGAGGTGCTGCGCCGGTTGCCGTTTGACTTGATCGCCGGATATATGCGCCGCCGGCCATAGAGCGTCTCTGTGTAGCCGTGCCGCCAGACGAACTCCTTGGTGTCCTTGATGTATTGCTCAACGCCCGGCATCCGCTCAAAATAGGTGCTTATAAATGCTTCCGCCTCGGCCAGGGTTAAATCACTGTCGCGCGCCAGCCGGAATGCCCCCATGCCGTACATCAAGCCGAAATTCACGCGTTTTGCGAAGCTCCGCTGTTCATAGCTGACGGCGTCGGGCTCAATGCCATTAACCGTCGCCGCCGTCGCCTGGTGGATATCCAGCCCCTGATGGAAAGCGCTTATCAAGGTTTCGTCCTGGCTGATATGCGCCATGACGCGCAGTTCGATCTGGCTGTAATCGACGGCCAGCAGCAAGTAGCCCTCCGGCGCTACGAAAGCCCGGCGCACCTCGCGACCGACTTCGGTCCGAATGGGGATATTCTGCAAGTTGGGATTGCTGCTGCTGAAGCGCCCGGTCGCCGAACCCGTTTGATTGTAGCTGGTGTGCAAGCGTCCAGTGCGCGCATTAACCAAAGCCGGCAAGGCGTCGACATAAGTGCTTTTGAGTTTAGAGAGCTCGCGATATTCTACAATCATATCCACGATCGGGTGCTGATCGCGCAGCGCGTCAAGCGTGGTGGCATCGGTGGAAAAACCGAGCTTGGTCTTCTTGAGGCCCTCGGTCGGCAACCCCAGCACCTCGAACAAAACCATGTTCAACTGCTTGGGGCTGCCGATGTTAAAATTGCCAATATTGCCGGCTTCATAGATGGCTGATTCCAGCCCCTGAAGGCTGGTCGCCAGTCGGTCGCTCATATCGCTCAAGAAGTCGACATCCAGCGTGACGCCTTTGGATTGCATCGCGCCGACGATGGGAATCAGCGGCATTTCGAGGTTGTCGTAGAGGCCGCCTAGCGTCGAGCCGGTCAGGCTTTTGCGCAAGGGTTCGACCAGGCAGTAGGTCATGGTCGCGTCAGCAGCGGCATAAGGCGCCGCGGCATCGATCTCAACCATATCCATCGATAGCTGGTTCTTGCCCTTGCCCAGCAGCTCCGTGATCTCCGTCATCTGAATGTCGAGCGTCTGAGCCACCAGGGCTTTCAGGCCGAGAAACTTGCTGATCGGGTTCTGGACCCATTCCGCCAGCATGGTATCGAAGGCGATAGGCGCTACATTGATGCCGTAGCGCTGCAATATCATCAAATCATACACGGCGTTGTGCGCGGTCTTGGGAATGTTCGAGTCTTCAAGCGGGGCGCGCAGAGCCTTGATAACCGTATCCAGCGGCAATTGCTCGCCCACTGGCTGCGCGAACATATCGGGCTGGCCTTCGCCGCCAACCACGCGATGCCCCACCGGCACGTAGTACCCGCGTTTTTCGTCCACGGCCAACGAGATGCCGACCAGGTCCGCCGACATTTGGTCGATGCTGGTGGTTTCGGTGTCGAATGCGATCATCGCCGCGCCCGCTAAGGCTTGGACCAGCTCGCTCAGCTGCGCTTCGTCGCGAACGAGGACGGTCTCGACGACTTCATGTGCATGCACAATGCTCGACTCGAAGTCCACGCCGTGCAGCTCGCCATAGACACGGTGCAGCCGTTCGCGCATGGTCCTGAATTCAAGCGCGGAGAAAAGGCCGTCCACCAGCCCGACTTCAAAGTCTTGCGCGATGCATGCGTCCAGGTCGAGTTCAATATCCAGGTCGAGCATAATCGTGGCCAACTGGCGACTGAGATAGGCCATGTCCTTGCCCTCGATCAGTCGGTTGCGCACGCGTGTGCCGATGTCATCAAGATTTTCGTAAATTGTGTCCAGGTCGCCATAATCTTGCAGCAGCTTGGTGGCGGATTTCTCGCCCACGCCTTTGACGCCGGGGATATTGTCCGAGCTATCGCCCATCAGCGCTTTCAGGTCGATCAATTGGCTCGGTTCAAGACCGTATTTTTCGCGAAAGGCGGCGACGTCCATCACGACATCGGGGCCGCGTCTCTGCGGCAGCTGCACACGAACATGAGGACCTAAGAGCTGCAATATGTCGCGATCGCCAGAGGCGATGTGGACATCCAAGCCCTGCTCGACGGCCTGCCGGCTGATCGTCCCCAGAATGTCGTCCGCTTCCATATTGGGCATGGTCAGGCGGGGGATGTTGAAGGCTTCGACCAGGTCCTTGATGCGCTCGATTTGGCTGGACAAGTCCGCGGGCATTTTGACCCGCGTCGCCTTGTAGTCGGGGTAGATCTCTTCGCGCGCGCTCAAACCCTCGTCGAAGGTGACGGCCAAATACTTGGGCTGATGATGCTCGACCACATCAAGCAAGGTGCGGCTGAAGCCATAGACGGCGCCGGTGCTCTCGCCCGAGGAGGTGGCGAACCCGCCGCGCTGCAGCGCAAAATAGCTGCGATACGCCAGGGCATGGCCATCTATCAAGTACAGGACTTCTCGCGCTTCCATGGGCTCCCGCTCGGCGACTGACCGCTTTAAGCTAGGCGAAGAGTATAATCGACGCCGCCATTTTGTCACAGGCGAAATTGAAGCGCGGCCTACGGGCGGCCTTCAGAATACGGCGTCAGGCAGTGCTAGCGCGCGAATTGAAGAAATTTGCGCAACTCCCGTTCGCTGAGTTCCCGCCCTGGCTGCAATACCAGGTAGGCATCGGCCCACAATGCGTCTGGCAGAGCCTGGTCTTCCGAACAGGCGATGCTGCGCGAGCGATCCATCACCGTGCGAATTAGCGATTCGGGGGAAGCCCGTCCCGGCGCGTCAGCATGCAAGTAGATGAAATCTTGATGCACATCCAAACGGTGAACGCGCCAATTCAAGGCGTTCAATTGAACTTCAAGCCAGAATACCAATTGCTCGGCAACGCTTCGGCGCAGCAGCAGCGCCGGATCCGCCACCATCCAGACAAAGGCGATAGGCGTACGAGCAACCGCCGAGTCCGATATCAGCTCGCCCGGCTCGTCCTCAACAGGCGGCGCCTCGCCTGCGGGTATGCCTGCGTGCACGCCTGCCAGCGCGTTCAGCATGCGGTCGCCTTGACGCCGAATCTCTTGCAGTTGCTTGCCGCCGGCGAAGATCATCGTCAGGGTATTGCCGCCAACCGTGCCGCGCGAACAGAGCATATAATCCGCGCCGGATTTGGGAACCTTGATGAAACGTATTCGCGACTGCTGGTCTTGCGCGCTCCAGTCGTCAGCGATGCAACTGCGGATTGCGCGGAATTGATCAAGGCTCATATTGCCCGAAAATGCCACGATGCGGTTCGAGCGCGTCAGCACGGTCGCACTGGCGGTCATATCACCCATGACCCGCGTCATGGTCACAGCCAACTGCGCCAGGTAGGGATCCCGGTCTCTGCTCGAAAGCAGCCCCCAAGGCGTTTCGGCGCTGCTGTCCTTCTGCTCGACGGGCGCTGAACCACCTGTGGAACTTGCCGAGGACTCTGCCTGCAAATGGTCGGGAGCGGGGGCAGGAAGCGGCGTTTCGCCCAGGCCTTCCAGCGCGTCAAGCGGCTGCAAACCCTCGGGCAGGAAATTCGGTTCTCTTATGTAATTTCTTGTCTCGCGCAGCCAGGCGGGGATGTCTGCCCGGCCCGGCGCTCCCGCTAATTCTCGCGTGGTATCAAAGAGCGACTCCATCGTCAGGTCTTCCAGCAGCGTACTTTCATCGAGTACGGTGTTGAGCATGCGTTGAAATGCCGCGCTGTCTTCCAAGTCATCCTCATCGCCAGGGACGACCTCACTCTGGCGCTGGTCTGGCGCAGGGACTGGTCTAGAGCCAACTTGCGCCCCGAAGCGCTGCGCCAGGTCTCGCAGCGTCTCGAATTCGCTAGCGGAGGACAAGGGCGTTTCATCCGATTCCACATCGTGAATATGGACGGCTGTTGATTCCCCGTCACCCACCCGGACTACACGATAGCGCACGGTATCGCCTTCGTCTTCCGGCTCGACCAGGAGTTCCATCGCGTCGTTGACCGGGTTGGTCGGCGGATCAGGATTCAGCAGATCCAGCGACGCTTGCAAGCGCCGCCGCGTGTAGTTGAGCCCGGTTGCCTCGCCTACCAGCGACTCCAGCCTAATCGTGTCTTCGCTCAATTCGTCCGCTTGGTCCCCTGTGGACTGCCGCGCCGTGCCGATATCCGCCTCTAGTGAACGCTCGAGCACTGGGATCAGATCCCGCGCCAGCACCGGCACATCGACGACGCCTTGCGCGCGATAGCTCTTGGCGAGTTCATGCACGTCCGGTTGATCCGGCGCCAAGACTATCGCGATGCCCTCTTGGCGCGAGCGAATCATTTCAATCATGATGGCGGGCGAAACGGTCAGGTTGTTGGTATCTAGCAGGACAAGGTGTTGTGGCGCCTCGCCCAATTGCTCCATGGCATTGCGCGCCTCCGCCACTGTGGTCACGCTATATTCGCCCAAAGCCTCCAAGGCGCGTTTGACGTCAATCGCAAACTGCACATTGCGAGTGATAAGCATGATCTGTTTAACGGCTATGGCCATCGTGGATTCCGTGGCGTCGATCTGAAGAACTTACAGTCGATTTTAGCACAGGTCAGAATCGATACCAACGAATCACGGGGCAGCGGAGGGCGATTGCATCAAAAAATTTAACCACAGAGGACACAGAAGACACAGAGAAATGCTTAAATGAAAACCTTGCTTCGCTGGGGTCAGCCGGCAACCACCGCTATGCTGCCGCAATCGCCATATTCTGTGGTGAAGTCTCCGCTGACCCAGCCGCTCTGCCCCTCCACGTTCAGGCGCCACCAGTTGTGCTCGCTGTTGCGGCCCGTGATGGGCGCGAGCGTACCGCTGGCTAGGACTTTGATAATCTGATAGCCGGTGCTAGGACCCCGACGGAAGTTCAGCCCGACGTTTACCAAGGCGCGGCAGACGCCATCGTCCGGAATGAAGGGTATATTGCCCTGCTGAACCGGAGTCGCTACGATCTGCGCCGGCGATTCCCGCACGACCACCTTGATCTCATACGGCTCGCTGACGACCGCGCCGCGATATGCCACAGCCCGCAGCGTAATCAGGCCCAAATCGCGCCGCTGCGGCGTGTAGTTCAAGATCGCCTGCAAAGCCAGGTCCCCTTGCAGGGACTCGGAAGACACCGTGCGCACGATCTGATTGTCCACAAAAAGCTGCACGCGGTTGACGCCGATGCTGTCGCCAGCCAAGACTGAAACCAGGATCTCTTCGCCAATGACAAATTCATCGCCGCCGCTGGGCGAAGCGATTTGAATGCTGGGTGGCCCGGTCGGGATATTGGTCGCGCGCGCCGGCTTTGAAGCGGTCGTCCGGCCCTGCAGGTTACAGGCGGATAAAAGCAGACAGAGGCCGATTGTCAGCAGGCGCAATGTGAGGTGGTAAATGGCGTTGCTGTGCCAAGAAGTAATCAACCGGCGACAACCAGCAATGGATCAGCCTGTTTCTGAGGTTGAGGCAAGCGCGCTTGCATGCTCCAGGGTCCGGTCCAGGTGACTTCGACCTGCGCCAGACGCCCCTTCCAGTCGCCCTCAGCTTCAAAGAAGACCAGCTTGTTCTGCGGGCTGCGGGCGCGCCACCTGCCCTTGTGTTTGCCTTCCACCAGGACTTCTACCGTTTGGCCAAGGTATTGCGCGTTAATCTCGGCCACAACGCGGGCTTGCAATGCTTCCAGCAGCTTGTGCCGCTCGCGTTTTTCCGCCTCCGGCACATCGTCTTGCATGCGCCGCTGGCTGACCGTCTGCGGCCGCGGGCTGTAACGAGCCAAATGCGCCTTGTCCAGCTTGAGCTCTTCCAGCAGCTTGTAAGTCTGCATGAACTGCTCGCGGGTTTCGCCCGGGAAGCCCACGATGATGTCAGTATGAATCGCCACTTGCGGGATGATCCGGCGAATCTTGGCCACAAGTTTGCGATACTGGTCCGCCGTGTATCCCCGCCGCATGCGCGCCAGCACTTGGTCGTCCCCGGCTTGGATCGGCGCCTCGATATGCGGCATGACCCGCGGCAATTCGGCGACGGTTTCCAGCAGCTTCTCCGTCATCCAATTGGGATGGCTGGTTAAGAAGCGAATCCGCTGCAAGCCGACTTCTTCAGCAGCGCCATGCACAATACGCAGCAGATCAGCCAGGTCAGGTCCGTCCGGGATGTCTTTGCCATAACGATCGACGATTTGGCCCAGCAGCGTAATCTCCTTGACACCCTGCAGCGCCAGGCTGCGCGCCTGCGCCACAATCTCGCCGATGGGCCGGCTGCGCTCGATGCCGCGCCGAAAAGGAATGATGCAGAATGTACAAGCATGCGAGCAGCCATAGACAACTGGCACGTGAGCGCTGACCAGTTGGCCGCGCTCATGCAGAGGCAGGATCAACTCGCCGTCTTGGATGGCGTCGCGGGATTCGCGCGCCTGCGCCTCGAACTCAAGCACATCGGCTTCATCCATCCGCTCCTTGAGAAAACTGACCATGGGCGCGGGATCAGAGGGCGGCATGAAGACATCGACAAAAGGCAAACGCTGCCGCATCCAAAGCGGGTCGCGCACGCCAACCATACAGCCCATGACGCCGATGACTTTGCCCGGCTGCGCTTCCTTTATTTTGCTGAGCAGATGCAGGCGGCCCAAGCCCTTGTCTTCGGCGCTTTGCCGCACGACGCAGGTATTCACGATCATGATATCGGCATCATCACCGTTAGTCGTCGAGCTATGACCCAGCTTTTCCAACTCAGAAGCCAGCAGTTGCGAATCGGCCACGTTCATCTGACAGCCGAGCGTCCAGATATGATATCGCATGTCTTTGTTCGCCAATTGATTGCGCGCTTATTGTAGTAGAAGCCTGATTCGCGGTCAATGCGTGGCTATTTTCCGGCAGCGGCGCCGCGCCGGCTCAAGCCCAGACGATCTTATGCGGCACGAAAGAAGTGTGCAGATACTCATGGAAGGGCAAGATTCGTACTGAGAAGCCGACATTGCCCGTGAGCTGGAACACATGCTCAGCAGTGAAGGTATGGATTCCCTCGCCATTTTCGCTTTGGACGTACATATCGACCGACTGGCCAGCGCGGATGTTGCCGGCGCTATCCAACATGCCGTAGTAGAGTTGCACGTTTACATCTTGGGGCCGCAGCCGTCCTAGCAGCACGCGGGCGTGAATATCAGTCCGGCTGCCCACCTCAACATCGCCGTCGCAAATATCCACATCAAGTACTTTCACCTCGTGCCAGACCTGGTCAAGCATCTGGACCCAATTCACAAATGCCCCCGTGCCAGCGAAAGCGTCTTGGGTCATGGACTGGCTGACCATGAAACGCGGCAGATAGAGCTTTTCGGCATATTGCTGCACCATCCGATGCGTATTAAAGCGCGACGCCAACGATGACATACTGTGCTTGACCCGGCGGATCCATTCGCGCGGCAAACCATCACGCGCCTGGCCATAGAATAGCGGGACGATGTCCTGCTCGAGCAGGTTGTACAGCGCTTGGCTTTCGACATAATCCTGGTGGGCCCATTCATTTTCGGGATATTCTTCGCCATGCCCGATTGACCAGCCGAGATCCGGCGCATAGGCTTCAGCCCACCAGCCATCGGGGATGCTGCAATTCAAGCCGCCGTTGTAGATGACCTTCATGCCGCTGGTGCCGCTGGCCTCTTTGGGGCGGCGCGGCGTGTTCAGCCAAACATCGACGCCCTGCACCATATAACGCGCGACATTCATGTCGAAGTTTTCCAGGAAGACCACCGAATTGCGGAAGTCGTGATCGCGGGAGACATTAACTATGGTGCGGATGAATTCCTTGCCCTCGTTGTCGTGGGGATGGGCTTTGCCGGCGAAGATGAATTGCACCGGGCGGTCGGCATCGGTTACCAGCCGGCGCAGCCGTCCCAGGTCGCGGAAGATCAAGGTCGCGCGTTTGTAGGTGGCGAAACGCCGGGCGAAGCCGATGGTCAAGGCGTCGGGGTTCAGCGCTTCGTCGGCGGATTCAATCTCGGTCTGCGACATGCCGCGCCGCTGCAATTGCAGACGCAGCCGGTCACGCGCGAAAGCCACCAGACGTTCGCGGCGGCGGACGTGCGTGCGCCATAACTCGGCGTCCGGGATGCTCTTGACCCCGTGCCAAACTTCCGGGCGCGATTCTTCCTCGCGCCAGGCGGGGTCCAGATAGCGATCGAAGAGCTGCGCCATTTCCGGACTGACCCAGGACTGAACGTGAATGCCGTTGGTGATCGAGCCGATCGGCACTTCGTGTTCGGGCACGCCGGGGTACATCCAGTTCCACATCGCGCGCGATACCGCCCCGTGCAGCTCGGCCACGCCATTGGTGCCGGACGACAAGTTTAGCGCCATCACCGACATCGAGAACAGCTCGTAGCCCCCCATATCCTCTCGTCCCAGGTCGAGAAATTGATCGCGAGACAAGCCCAGCTCGGTCCTAAATTCAGTGAAGTGCTCGTCTATCAGGTCGAAGCCGAAGCGCTCCAATCCGGCTGGCACGGGCGTGTGAACCGTGAAAACGCTGCTGGCCGCCGTCAGCGCTTTCGCCTGTTCAAAGGTCAAGTCGTCCTCGCTTATGCTGCGGCGAATCCGCTCCAGCAGCAGAAAAGCGGAGTGACCCTCGTTCATGTGATAGATATCGGCTGCAATGCCCAAGGCGCGCAGCAGCCGAACACCGCCGATGCCCAACAGAATCTCTTGCCGAATGCGCGTCCGCCGGTCGCCGCCATAGAGACGATCCGTCAGATTGCGGTCTTCCGGGCGAATGTTCTCATCGATATTGGTATCGAGCAGATAAAGCGACACGCGCCCAACCTGCACCTTCCAGATTTGGGCGAACAAGTCGCGCCCGGGCAGTGGAATCGTGATCTTGATCGGCGCGCCAGCCGCATCCGTTTGCAGCTTCACTGGCAAGTTCACATAATCGTTTATCGGGTAAGATTCCAGTTGATAGCCATCGGCATTCAGGTACTGCTGGAAATAGCCCTCCTGGTATAAAATGCCGACGCCAACCAAGGGAATGTTCAAGTCGCTGGCGCTCTTGAGGTGGTCGCCGCTGAGCACGCCCAGGCCGCCGGAATAATTCTGCAAGCACTCCGTCAGACCAAATTCCATCGAAAAATAGGCGATGACAGGCGGAACTTCGAGGTGCCCAAAGCGGCGGGCGAACCAACTGTCTTCGGCGCGCATGTAGTCGTCGAAGGACTGGCAAACGCGGACATAGTGGGCCATAAATGAGGAATCATCAACCAGGGAATTCAGCCGCTCCTGGTCCATCAATCCCAGCATCCACTCCGGGTTGTGCTGCGTCTTTTCCCACAGATCGGGGTCCAGGCGCCGGAAAAGCGAAATCGCTTCATGATCCCAGGCCCAGCACAGGTTGTAGGTCAGTTCGTGCAGACGCCGCAACTGTAGCGGAAGCTTCGGCGCTACATTGACTCTCGCAACCGGTTGTACCATTGTCGTCTCCTATGATGATTACGATTGATGATTACGATTGATGATTACGATTCTGTCTATGTGCAAGCGGAACATTTTATCGTCATATTGCCCAGAATAACATCTTGATTCGAGCAGATTCCATCCAGCTCATCAACGTAGCAGACTACATCACAAAGAGAGCGCATATAGCTACTTCGTACAAATAATCAGCCCCGCTTACCAGCGAAATCGGCAGAATCGCTTTGAATCAAATTTCAGTTATAATACGATAGGAATGACAAATGTTGACGCACATTGTCCACACTAGCACCCAAGAGGACACATGCTGAAGAAACGATATTTGAAAAGCAAGCCCGCCTGCCAGGTAAGTTTTTATACGGCGCGCGAGCTTGACGCGGAAAATGTGGCGCTTGTCGGCGACTTCAACGAATGGAATGAAGCCGCTACGCCAATGAAGCCGCTGAAAGACGGGCGCTTCAAAGTCACGGTCGAGCTGCCGGTTGATCAGCGCTTTCAGTTTCGCTATCTGGTCGACAACAGTCTCTGGCAAAACGATTGGGAAGCCGACCAGTACCTGCCCAATCCATTCAGCGGAGATAACTCAGTAGTCGAGGTCTAGCGATGATAAAGAAGACGCTGCGCAAAGATGGGCGCATTTATGTAGGTTTCTACACCGAAGCGATTCCAGAAGCCGAAACCGTCCACCTGGTCGGCAGTTTTACTGACTGGGACATCAAGGCGCATCCCATGCGGCGGCTCAAGAACGGCCACTTTATGACATCGCGCGTGTTCGCTCAGGGCGCCACTCACGAGTACCGATACCTTGTGAATGGCGAGACTTGGATCAACGATTCGGATGCGGAGCGCTATGTTGCGAACCCGCACGGCAGCGACAACTGCGTCGTGACGACGTAATCGATATGGCAGGTCTCCGTGAATGAGACCGCTTGCATTTCCCTCAGCCGTTTAAGCCATCGCGCCAGGCGACCAGTTTTTCGACTTGGTCATAATTCGGCGGCACTTTTGTCATCATGATGAAGTGTGTGCAGCCCGCTTCCACATAGGCGTCTAGCTGGTCGGGAATATCATCCGCGTCGGTCAGCGACACAGTGCGTTCGATATCAGCCGGGTCCCGCCCTACTTCCGCGCACCAATTGTCAAGCACGCTGCACTTATGCGCGTATACATCAGGTGGGCCAAATCCATTCCATAGGTCAGCGTGCTGCGCGGTCAGCTTAAGTGTGACTTTTTCGCCGCCACCGCCGATCATGATAGGGATGGGATTACGCACGGGCGGCGGCAGCTCCTGGCTCATGCGCGCCTTGATGATGGGCAGCGCCTCGCCCAAATCGCGCAGGCGGCTGCCCGCTGTGCCGAATTCGTAGCCGAACTGCTCATAATCCTTCTCAAACCAGCCCGCGCCAATGCCCAGGATCAGCCGGCCGCCGCTGATATGGTCGACCGTATTCGCCATCTGCGTCAGCAGCGCCGGATTGCGGTAGCTGTTGCAGGTGACCAGCGTGCCGATCTCCACGCGGGATGTCAGCATGGCGATGGCGGTCAGCAAGGTCCAGCCTTCGAAATGATTGTTATTGCCGTCGCCGTAAAGCGGGAAGAAGTGATCCCAGTTCCAAATCGAATCGACGCCCAGCGACTCCGACTGTTGCACCGCTTCGGCATACGCGGCATAGCTCACGTGCTGCGGATGCAACTGTACTCCTACTTTGATGTTGCCCATGTTTTGCCCTTTCCAGCCAAGCGCGTCTCTCTCAACCGAGGAGACAAACTTGTGGTCTATTTTCGTATCCGTGAAGCGAAACCGACATCGCTGCCGGCTGGCACGGTCTTATCGCTGAAACCAGAGAAACTTTCATGCGTGCAATCCGCGCCGATAATGGAGCCCGCGCCAATGGTGAACTCCGGCGGGATGCGCGAATTCTTGCCCACGCTGGTGATCTTCAAGTCGCCCATGTCCTGCCATGATCCCACACGCGCGTTCTTGCCGATGACCGCGATTTTGTCCACCAGCGCCCGGTCAATGTGAGCCCCGGCTTCGATGTAGGCGTCATTCAGAATGACCGACTCGCGGATGACCGCGCCGGGCCCGACGAAGACGCCCGGTGATAGAATCGAGCGTTCGATCACCGCGCCAGCGCCGATGACTGAGCCGTCAGTTATCATGCTGTCGATGATTTTGGCGTCAGCGCCGATGCGCACCGGCGGCCGCTCCTCGCTGCGGGTATGGATTACCCAGGTGCGGTCGTTCAGGTTAAGCGACGGCGGGCTCGAGAGCAGGTCCATATGCGCTTCCCAATAGGCGTCGATCGTACCGACATCAATCCAGTAGCCGCCATAGGGATAAGCGAAGATATTCTTATGCTCCGCCACCATCTTGGGCAGGATATTTTTGCCAAAGTCGTGTTCGGATTCCGTATCCGCCTGGTCTTCCAGCAGAACGCGTTCCAGCACTGAATAGTCGAAAACGTATACGCCCATATTAGCCAGATTGCCGGGGGGCGCCGCCGGCTTCTCGACGAAATCAACCACGCGAAAATCTTTGTCCGTGTCAACAATGCCGAAGCGGCTGGCTTCGTCCAGCGGCACGCGGATGGTGCAGACGGTGGCGTCCGCGCCCTTGTCGCGGTGATACTGCACCAGCATGTCGTAGTCCATCTCATAGATATGATCGCCGGACAAGATCAGCACAAACTCGGGCCGGCCCTGGCGCACGAAGTTGAGATTCTGGGCGACCGCGTCAGCCGTGCCGGCATACCAGTCGGTATCGAAGCTGCCCTGAAAGGGCTGCAGCATACGTACGCCGCCAGTGAACGAGCGATCCAAATCCCAAGGGCGCCCTTTGCCAATGTGATCATTCAGGCTGTGCGGGCGATACTGCGTCAGCACCAGCACATCAAAGACGTTGGAGTTGACACAATTGCTGAGCGCGAAATCAATGATCCGGTACTTGCCGCCAAAAGGCACAGCCGGCTTGGCGCGCTTGATCGTCAATACACCCAGGCGCGTGCCCTTGCCACCCGCCAAAATAACTGCCTTAATCTTCACGCTCTACTCCTTTATCGCAACAAGTCTTTTCTATCGGATCAGCTGAGTCTTTTCAACTGGCACGGCTTACAGCTTTTGCGCGCGCCTGCTGGTACATTTCAACATACTCCCCGGCGCTCTTCCGCCAACTGAAGTCAGTCTTCATGCCGCGCCGCTGCATCCGCCGCCAGGCATCCGGCCGCCCCTCGTACACATCTAAAGCCCAATGCAGCGTACCCTCCACCGCTTGCGCCTCCTGCCAATGGAAGACAAATCCTGTTCCGGCGTCGGCATCGGCATCGTCGTAGTTGCTGACGGTATCAGCCAGTCCGCCCGTCTCGCGAACCAGCGGCAGGGCTCCATAACGCATAGCCATCATCTGGCCCATGCCGCAGGGTTCAAAGTGGCTCGGCATCAAAAAGATATCACAGCCGGCGTAGATTTGCTGCGCCAGCGCGCCGTCAAACTGCAGGAATGCGCGCGCTTTGTCGCCGAAATCTTGCTCCAGTTGCCAGAAAGCCTGTTCAATTTCCGGCTCGCCCGTGCCCAATATCAGCAGCTGCATATCGCGCGCTCCCAGTATGTTGCGCAAGGCGGGCAAAGCCAGGTCGAAGCCTTTCTGCGCCGCCAGCCGACTGACAATGCCCACCAATGCCAGGTCCTGACGCAAGGGCAGCCGCGCGAAAGACTGCAGGCGCCGCTTGTTTGGCGGGCGCTCATTGAGGAAGTTCTCCGCATCGTAATTGTTGACCAGCATCGGATCGGCGGCCGGGTTCCACAGTTCGCAGTCCAAGCCGTTGAGGATGCCGCGCAAATCGGCCGCCCGGCGCTCGATCAGCGGGGCCAGCGCATAACCCGCGTAGGGGTATTGAATCTCCTGAGCATATCGCGGGCTGACTGTGGAAATCATGTCGCTGTAGGCGATGCCGGTTCCCAGCAAATTGTCCGTCAATCCCAGTTCAACAAGATCGGCATGATGTCGGCCGTCAATACCCGCGTTCCATAAGAAGCCCCCGGCGTAATCGCCCTGATAGGCGATATTGTGGATGCCCATCACGCTGGCCTGGCTGCCGCCATGATTGTGGATCATAAAGGGCAAAAGCGCAGTGTGCCAATCATTGGCGTGAACCAGATCTGGGTACCAGCCTATGGCATCATCAAGCTGATGCAAAGCCGCCATCGCCGCTAGATTAAAGAAGATGAAACGCTCCATGTCCCAATTCCATTGGCTGTAGACATCTTCCTCCAAGCCAAAATACGGGACCGACTGCAACAGATAGAAGGGAGTCTCATCATATTCAGCCGCGTAGAGCGTCACCTGGCTTAAGCCCAGCCGATGCGCAAACTCGAAGCTCAAAAGGCGCTCGACGCCATATTGTTCGTGATTGATGAAGCCATAGCCAGGCAGCAGGACGCGCGCGTCGACATCAAGCCGGTGTAATGCTGCGGGAAGCGAGCCAACGACATCAGCCAGCCCGCCTACTTTGGCGAAGGGCGCCGCCTCCGCGCTTGCCAGCAAGACTTTCATGAATTTGGATTCTCCCGCGAGCGCTGCCAATATCGCGATACAAACAGTACTTAGATTCAAACACGTATCCGACCGCGTTGCCAGTCCCTATCGCCTGTGCTAGTATGTCTGTCAGGCGGCTCCAGGATGCGGGAACAGGGCATGATTCAAAGGCAGCGCCCCCAGCAACAACAGAAAATAATGCCGCAGATCATCTTCCTGGCGCTGACCTTCCTCGCCGCCGCCAGCGGCACGTATGTGGCGCTTAGCTTTTTTGAGAACCAGCGCGAAGACGTCAAAATCCCGCAGATCATCACCGTTGAATTGATTATCACAGCCACGCCCTTGCCGACCAAGCTGGCGACCGCCCTGCCAATACAAGAGCAGCGCGCGCAGGTTAACTTGCCGGAGGACATCGCCGCGGAAGCGGAAGGCGATTCCGGCCGGGCGATTGATCCCGGCGCTCTGGGCGCCCGCGATGTTGTCATTAGCACGCCGACGCCGTCGATCGCTGGCGGGCCCATCATCGACTCGACTTGCGAATTTTACACCGTCTTAGCCGGCGATTCCGCTTACTTCATTGCCCTGCGCAAAGGCGTTGAATTGGACGACCTCCTGCGCGCCAATGGGCTGACGGTGAACACCGCTGCTGGCCTGCAGATTGGGCAACAGTTGCTGATCCCGCATCCGGGCTGCCGCGTTGACGAGCGCACGGGCGAGCCGCTGCCAATAACGCTCGAGCCCAGCGCGACGCCATTGCCGACAGCCACCAGTACACCGGCAAAGCCCCAATTCGAAATCCAGGACGCGCAGGGCTTGGGCGACATCACCGCGGAAGCCATTCGCCTGCAGAATATCGGCGGCAATATCAACATCAGTGATTGGACGCTTGCGGACGCCGATGGCAATACCTACAGATTCCGCGATGTCCTGCTCTTTCCGCAGACCGGCGTCGTGCTTTATACGCGCAGCGGCACCAGCACCGCCAATGCGCGCTTCTGGGGCAGAGAGGAAAGCGTATGGTCGCCCGGTGAAGAGCTGACGCTAGCCGACACGCAAGGGCGCATCGTGCAGACCCTGCAGCTGCCCGGGGCTGCCGAGGGCGAATAAGAGGCAAGTCCAGTCAAGCAAACAAGAGAAGCAATAAAGGAATTGACGATGGACCGCTGGGCCCGCATTGTTGATCACTTGCTCGGCGAGGTAATCGGCGACGGTGATGTATCCGACTTGCCCGGAGCAGGCAAACCGCTGTCGCTGAATGAGGACAGCCACACACCGCCGGATCAGCGCGCTGCGTTTAAGCTCATGCAGGACAACGAAGTTGTGCCGGAGTGGATGACGCTTGCCAAGTCAGTGGAGCAGAGCGAGGCAGGCATTCGCGCCGAGATCGAATCGAGAGCAAAGGACTGGGCGCCCCCCGCACTTACAGCCGGCAAGTCGGCATCTGCGGGGCAAGCGAACAGGAAGCGGACGCGTTATGTCAATCAACTTGAAGAGAGAATTGAACGACATAACCGCGATGTAATTTTACATAACCTGAAGGCGCCCCGGGGCATTGCGCACAGGTCAATGTTGAACAGCGACCAACTGTTCAAGCAGGCGCTAGCCAAAGCCAAACGAGCACCCTGAGCCAAACAGGCTAGGCTTTTTCGGGTTCTTCAGTCTCTTCCGTATTGCCCTTGGCGCCATCCTGCAAGCCTTTGCGGAAGTTCGCCACAGCCGAGCCCAGTTCGCCGCCGATGCGGGATACGCGCCCGACGCCGAAGAGCAAAATAACAATCGCAAGAACTAAAAGAAGTTCGGGTCCACCAAGATTCGGCATAGTGATCTCCTCGTCTAATGCCTTAAGTCCCCGTGATTGTACCATATTCGCCGGGCAATTCGAGTTGGGATTGCCCGGACTCCACAGAGCAATCGCATCAAAAGATATTAACCACAGAGAACACAGAGGGTCGCGTAGACACCGACCGCCAGCACAGAGATTTAGGTGTTTAGACGACTATTCTAAGCAGTCGATGGACAGGAATACGGCAAGAAGCATCAAAATGACTTCAAATATCTCTCAAAATCACTCCTGACTTATGACGTAAACTATCATTATTGCTTTTCTCTGCGTTCTCTGTGAACTCTGTGATTGATTTTCCGTTCGAATTTACGCCATTTCAGTCACTACCATTTTGATGCGATTGCCCTGCCGGCCCCAACATTTCACCTGGCATCAAGCGACGTGCGCCAAAGTTCATGATGCTATAATCGACACAGCGTAAGCTTGGGCAAAAGACCAATTATGCAGCAGTTAATCCGGCTGGACCGTGTTCCGCTCTTCGCAATGCTGAGCGCTGACCAACTTGAGCGAATAGAAAGTCAGTTGGAGCAAAAGAGCTATCGCGCCGGTGAGGACATCTTTGTTCAGGGCGCGCCTGCTGACGGGTTGCTGCTGCTTCTGAGCGGACAAGCCCTGCTGTTCCAAACCAACGAAGACGGCAGCCAGGCTCCGCTGTCGACGGTATCCGCCGGGCAAAGCCTCAATCAACAGGCGCTATTCGCCGAGGCCATGCAATCGGCAACGATGCGGGCGGCGCAGCCAGTCACCCTGCTGCAACTAACGCGGGCCAGATTCAATCAGCTGCTGCGTGAAAATCCTGACATTGGCGCGGCGCTGGGAATCGAGGCGGCCGAGCTGACAAAAGAGGCGATCAATCCGCAATTCGCCGAGCAGCGTGAAGACGAAGAAATACTCATTCAGACGCATCGACACTGGTGGTCCTTCGCGCGGACGGCCTGGCTGCCTTTGATTCTAATGCCGGCGCTGTGGCTGGGCGCGGTCGCGTTGGAGTCGCAGGCGCCATCGCTGGTCCTGCTCGCGCTGTCCTTGATTCTGCCGGGGCTGGCGCTTCTGTACGTTTACCTGGAGTGGCGCAACGATTCGGTCATCGTCACCGACCAGCGGATCATTCACATCAACCGCACCATCCTTACTATGTATCGGCAAGTTACGCAGGTTGGCTTGGACAGCGTTCATGAGGTCAACTATGAGCTTCCGCCTTACGATCCCTTCGCCCGCATCTTTCGTTACGGTAGCGTAATCGTCAAGACCGCCGGCGCGCAGGGCAACCTGGAAATGGCGCTGATGCCCTCACCGGCGCGATTTCAAGCCTTGATTATGGAAAACAGGCAGTACTTTGAAATCCGCAAGGCGCAGCGCCATCAGCGGCTGGTGCGCGCCGAAATGCAGCGCATGACGTCTGACGAGCCAGCGGACAACGCGTTGCTCTCCGCTAGCCAATCTGCCGATGGGCCGCCAAAGCCGCTAGCAGGCAGCAAGGGTTTCCTAAGCACCCGCATCGAGATGAGCAACGGCGACATCGTTTATCGCAAGCACATCAGCGTCTGGGCGCAACACACCGCGTTGCCCATGCTCATCATTTTAGTGTCGCTGGCGGCGCTGATATTGACATTCACGCTCGTGGGTCCTGACCTGCGCATTATCACTTTTCCCGTCGCCATGATAGCGCTGCTGGCCGCCAGCCTGACTTTTTATTGGCTGGATTGGGATTGGCGCAACGATGTTTATATCATCTCGGACGACACCATAACTCTGGTGCATAAACGTCCGTTTTTCCTGGAAAATCTGCGCGATCAGATCCTGGTCGAGCGAATCGACAATGTAGAGTCGGTGACCAGCGGCTTCTTCGCCGCCCTGCTAAAGTATGGCGATGTGCGAATGTCCCTGGTCGGCGCCGACGAACCGAAACTCTTCGTAAAGGTGCCGCGGCCCCAGGAAATCCAACAGGAAATCTCCCGCCGACAGCACAATAAGTCGCTGCGGCGCGCCCGCTTCGACGCCCAGCAGCAGCGGAAGATGCTCGGCGATTACCTGGGCGAGCCTCCCGCCGGAGGATTGCAGTCGGCCGCCAGCGGCGCCCCACCGGCTGACGCGAGCAACGACGGCGTGCGAGCGGTGAACAACGCCGACCGCAATCGGCCGCCTCGGCTGCCCAAAAAGTTGCTTGCCAAGCAGCGGAAACCTCCGCAGTCAAGCCCGTACGTAAGCAGCAAGCGCCGACCGCAGCGCCTGCGACCGTCCAGGAATGAGTGAGCGAAGCCTTGTAGCCCGTCTGACAAGTTGAAGCTGTTAAAGATCCAGGCGCATATGCCATAGATCGCGCTTGACGGTGAAATGGCGAGTCTTGAGCAGGTCGTTAACGACTTCGTCATCTCTGGGGTGCTCGAATACAATCGTGGAACGATCGAAGCGCGCGACGAGTTTGTTGAGCAGCGCCTGCGCATAAGGCTGATGATCCATGGCCGGGTCAGCGAAGAGCCAGGCGCGAACATTCCCGAAGCTCAGGGCGCTTTCAACCCAGCACGATGCTAAAATCGAGCCTGCTGCTTGCTCGCGGATGACCATCTTCTCCACGCTATTGAGGGCGACGAGGCTTTGCAACCTCCGCCATAGCGTCTGATTAAACGCCGCCCGATGCAGCGGTTTTAGCCAGCCCAGCCCACCGCGGCTATTGGGACGCGCAGCCTGCGCCAGGGCGTACTCAGCCTGCCAGTCGCTCGGCCGCGCGCGGTCAATCGGCAGGTCGTGATGGCTGGATGCGGGAGCGCGAAGAAACCCGCTGCGCCGCCAAACTTGCCAGGCGCGCTCATAAATGAAACCGTGTCGTTCGTAGAGCCGTAAAGCCGCCTCGTTTTGATAATTCACTTGCAGAATCACACGAGCCGCGCCGCGCCGGCGGATCATTTCCAGGCTCGCGCGCATCAGTTCATGCGCGATGCCTCGCCGCTGGTAATCCGGGTGGACGCCGACATTCGCCAGGATCCAGGTTTCGCCGAATCCCGCCGGATAGCTTGCGGGATAAACGGACACATTGCCGACCAACTTTTCGTCCGAGACGTAAACAAAGCCCAGGCTGATGCCCAGCGCAAGTTCGTTCAGCCGCGCGATCAGCTTTAGCCCGTAGCCCAAGCTGCTCAGAAAACGCATCTCGCGAATGGCGGAGCGGCCGCTGCTGTCCATCGAATCGGCAAAGACCAGCTCGATCAAATCCGCCAGCGGGCGGAGGTCTGTTCGCAGGTTCACCGGCCGGACGCCATCCTGCGCAAAAGCCGGCGCGGCAATCGGTGGTAATGAGATTCGAGTCAACTTGGCGATCCTCGCGGTTATACCTCGCCACTGCCTGCTACGCTGAATTGCGTCAGCGCTAGAGAGCGCCAATGGAATTAACTAAGCCTAAACCCTGCGATAGCCCGTGTCAAGCAAAGCGGAGCCGAGGGCAATCGCTTCAAAATAATAGTGGCTGAAAAGGCGGGCATCTAAACTGAAAATCAACTACAGAGGGCGCAGAGTGCGCAGAGAAAAGCACTAATGAAAGCTTACATCATTAAGTCAAGAATAATTTTGAGAGATATTTGAAGTCTTTTCGGTGCATCTTGCCGTATTCCAGTCCATCGACTGCTTTGTATAGTCGTCTTAACATCTAAATCTCTGTGTCCTCTGTGCCCTCTGTGGTTAATATTTTTTGATGCGATTGCCCTGGCGGATCGGTGAGAAGCCGTTTACCAAGCTCGCCTTGTCGATTAGACTATAATTGTATAGAACTGTGCAGCGCAACAGCGACTGGCAGTACGACCAAAGGAGAGCGTGAATGTCCTACCGACCAATTGGCGGCAGGCGCAATCGCAGCGCCGCCTGGCAATGGGGACTTATTGGCTTTATCCCGGGGTTACTCTGCGGCGTGATCATGATGGCGGCTGTTGTGTTGGAAGGCACCGTGCCGGCCTATTTCCTGCCCACCCCGGCGCCAGAGGTCTTTACCACTGTGGTGCACGTGGTGATGACGCCCACAGAAGACCCGAATCAACCCACAGCAACGCCCGTGTCCCAGTATATCGTAGTGACAGCCACGCCGGACAGCCAGCCAGTTACTGTCGCGCAGCCCACACCGATTCAAGCGGCGTCGAACGAGATTGTATCCGTACAAGTACAAGCGACGCAGGTTCCCACGCAAGCCCCGTCCGTCAGCCCGACGCAGCCGCTGCAGCCGGCCGATACCGTTCCCGAAGTCTTGATTCTGGTTCGCAGCCTGACCGTCAGCATTCCGGGCGGCACGATCAGCATGGGTACAACGCCGGTTGAAGTAGCCGAGGCGGTGAACGAGTGCACGCGCGACGGCGGCACTTGCGAGGCGAGTTACGCCTTCGACTCCTACCCTGTTCACGAGGTCGCGGTTGATGCCTTCCAAATGGAGATTACCGAGGTGACCTTTGACCAGTACGTCGCCTTTCTGAACGTACGCGGGGCCGACACGCATGTGAACGGTTGCGCCGGTTTCCCCTGCATACAGACGCAGAATGAGAGCCCGGACGCGCCCATCATATTTGACGGCGCCAATTACAGCATCGGCACAGGCTTGCGCCAGCACCCGGTCTATGGCGTGACCTATTACGGCGCCCTGACTTACTGCGAAGCCGTCGGCCGCCGCCTGCCCACCGAGGCGGAATGGGAACGCGCCGCCCGCGCGGATGACGGACGGCTCTACCCTTGGGGCAATCGCTGGGATAACGCCCTGGCCAAGACCAATCGTCCGCTGGATTCCCCGCCTGGCTCTTTCCCGGTAGGCAGTTATCCCAACGGCGCCAGCTTCTACGGCGCCTACGATATGGCCGGCAATGTGGCCGAATGGGTCAGTGACTGGTACAGCGAGCGCTATTACGAAGAGCAGGCCGCGGCGGGCGTCTCGGTGAATCCCAAGGGTCCTGTCGCCGGGCAGCAGAAAGTCCTGCGCGGAGGATCCTGGAATAGCGTGCCCTTCTTCAGCCGCGCTGTGCATCGGCAATCAGAAGACCCCAAAGGCTTCCAGCGCTGGGTTGGTTTTCGCTGCGTAGCGGACCCGCCAAATACTGAGGCAATCGGCGGCGCGGACTTGAATCCAGCTACCTTGGGCCTTGATGTGCCGACCCCGCTTCCGCAAGATTTGACGAACGCCAACTCGCAGCCCACGCAGCCGCCTCCGCCGGAAGCCGGACGGACGGATGACAGCGGCACATCGAGTTCCGCCGGATAGACGGGCAAAGGAGCGGGGATATGGACGGCGACTTTGTCCTGGTGATCGGCTCGGCAGTGCTAGAGCTCAGCGCCCGCACGCTTGAAGAATTACGGCTGAGCCAGCGACAGCCTGGGCATATCCATTCTTCCGTCAGCGGCGTCGCCAGAAATATCGCGGAGAATCTGGCGCGCCTGGATATCGAGACTGTACTGCTGGCGGCCATCGCTGACGATGACATTGGCCAGCACCTGATCACGCACTCAAGTTTGGCCGGCATTGATTGCAGCCACGTCTTGCGGGTCAGCGGCGCCACCACGGCATCGTCCATGCTGCTGTATCATTCGGAAGAGGACTGCACCCGCGTCGATGATTTGGTCATCGCGGACGCCCTGGATTCCGATTATCTGATGGAGCACGAATGGCTCTTTGAGAATGCCGCTTTGGTCGTGGTCGACGCCACGCTTTCCGCAGAGGCGCTCGCTACTCTCTTTGAGCTGGCGGCCCGCTATCAAGTGCGGGTCTGCGCCGACCCGACATCGCCGCGGATGGCCGCCCGACTCTGCAACTACATTGGCAATCTGTACTTGATCGTGCCCAACGCCAGTGAAACGGCCGCGCTCTGCAATCTGGATGCACCGGCGACCGAGCGCGAATCCGCCATTGGCACCGCGCAGCAGTTGGTCAATCTGGGCGCGAATATCGCCGTCGTAACGCTGGGCGAACAAGGCTTGGCTTATGCCGATAGCAGCGGCGGCGGCTACTTGCGGGCGATCCATACTGAAGTGGTAGACACGTCGGGCGCGGGCGACGCCTTTTCCGGCGCGGTAATCTTTGGCATCCTCAACGATGTGCCCATTGACGAAGCGATGCGCCTGGGCGTGGCCGCGGCTTCGCTGACCCTGGAAAGCGAAGACACGGTGCTGCAGTCGCTGAATGCCGACATGCTCTACGATGAACTCGGCGCCTAAGACGTACAGACGCGGTCAGCTATCCAGCGGCGGGTAGCGATCCAGGACCCACCTCAGCAATGTAAAGTGCCCGGCCAAGCCAGCGTATTCGCCGTATCTATTCAGCGTTTCACTCACCTGGGCGGCGCTCTTTTGCCCCGCCCCGCCATGAAAGTAATGCTGCACTGCCGCTTGCAAGGCGACATCATTGTGGCTGAGGTAAGGGTAGCGGCCCAGCGCGCGACCGATAACATTGCTGGCCGTCCAATGTCCCACGCCCTTGATAGCCAGTAGCCGCTCATAAGCCTGCGCCGGCGGCAAATCACGGATGCATTCTAGGTCAAGCTCGCCGCTGTCAACGGCGGCCGCGATGGCGATAATCGTTTCGATGCGCTTGTTGGTTATCTTCAAGGGCTTGAGCTCCGCATGGGAGGCGCGCGCCAGCCTGGCGGGCGACGGGAAGTCATAGACAGGTGTCAGCCCCGACTGTGCCGCGCAGCCAACCAGACGCAGCAGTGAGCGCTGGGAACGCAGAGCCGATTTCCAGGTGATATGCTGTTCAATGATGAGCGTAACCAGCGCCTCAAATACCGTCTCGCTGCGGAATATCGGCAAACCCACGAGCGGCTCGACCACGGGCCACAGTTCGGCGTCGCTCTGCGCCAGGCTGTAGAATTCAGTCAGGTCCTGGTCCAGCCCCAGGCAGCGCCGCGACGCCCGCTCTACCCGTCGGACTAGCGCCGCAGGCAAGCTGTCGCCGCGAACCAGGAGTGCAGCATCCGACTCTTGATAGGACAGAAGCTGCCCCTCGGTATAACGCCAGAGCGTGTCGCCCTTGGCGACCAGTCGCGCCGGGTAGGCGATTCGCCGCAGGAAATCGAGCAGCAGGTCAAAGCGATAGGCGTATGCGGGAAGCGGCAGGCGCAGTTCCGTCATTCGGCGCGGCCGGTGTCGGGCGCCTCGGGCGGGCTCTCCGTCTGCGGCTGGAGCTGTCGCTGATAACGGCGGCGCGCCAATTCGCGCAGGTCGGCGACCGGATCCGACTCATCCAGGATTTCAATGCCCAGCAAGGTCTCAACCGCGTCTTCCATGGTTATCAAGCCGGCAGTGCCGCCGTATTCGTCGATCACCAATAATATATGATCTTGCTTGGCGATGAAGTCATCCAGCACATCCGCGATCGAATTCGTCTCGGGCACGACGCCCAGTGGCCGCGCGATTTCGCGCAGCCTGACATCGTGCTCGTCGGCCGCGGCGCGCTTGTAAATCTCGTGGCGCAGGACGTAGCCTTTGATGTCGTCTGTCGATTCGCCAAAGACCGGTATGCGCGAAAATGGCAGGATGGCATGCGACTGCATGACGTCGCCAACTGTATCGTCTTGCTGCAGCGTTACCATCACGGTGCGCGGCGTCATGATGGTTTCGACTTGCACGTCCGCCAGTTGCAGCAAGTTGGCCACGATACGATTGTCGCGCTCTTTAATGCCGCCCTCTTCGGCGCTGATGCGCGCCATCACCTGCAATTCGGAGCGCGTTACCGTGGGCGCCTCTTCGCTGGGCCGCATGGAGCGCGTCAAGAAATCAGAGGCGAATACGGCCGGCTTCAGCGCCACCAGCAGCACGCGCAGGGAATACGCCGTGAAGGGCGTCAGCGCTTTGGCATATACCGCGCCAAGCGTCTTGGGGATGATTTCAGAGAATATCAATATCATCAGAGTCAGCACCGCAGAGATGATGCCGAAGAATTCGCTGCCGAAAATAGCGGTGGCTTCCGCGCCGGCGCCGGCCGCGCCGACTGTATGCGCGATGGTATTGAGTGTGAGGATAGCCGAGATGGGATGTTCGACATTCTGGCGCAAGCCTTGCATGATGACGCCGGCTTTGCTGCCCTGCTGCACCAGTAGCTCAATATGCGACACGGGCGTGGACAGCATCGCCGCTTCCCATACCGAGCACAGGAAGGAGACGCCAAGCGCGATGAGCACGTAAAATATCAGCGCGCCCCACTCACCCGCGCCTTCCGCGCCAGTCGTGACCGCTAGAATCGGTAAAATTGTGGGGATGCTATCCATGTCTTCCGTTGATGGGCAAGCGGGCGACGCGGGAAATACCGGCCTGAATATCCACTGAGCCAAGCATAGCAATCATGCCTGTTGCGCACAAGTAAGGAATGCGCGGGGTAGTGTATCGAATTCGGTTGACATTAAATTTCACCACAAAGACACAAAGGCACAAAGCACACAAAGAATATGGCATATCTCGATTAAGTTTCTCGGTGCTCTCGCAATTCTCGCCGGGCAATCGCATCAATATCCATAAATGACGAATTTATTATCAAACTTACAAATTGTAGGGGCGAGCCTTGCTCGCCCATGAATTCTGGCAGAAAATCACCTTTTCATTGCGTCCTTTATTGGCATATTTTCGGATATATCTCGGAGTTCTTGGCGCCTTAGTGTTGAAATAATTTGACGCGATTGCCCTAGCATTTCTCGGTGTCCTCGATGGTATAGTATCTGTATCAACCGAAAAGGATACATTTCCATGCGCGGGCGGATTCCGGGCTGACAGCACTCCCACTGCCTAGGCAAGCAGCAAGATACCGGCGAATGTCAAGACGATGCCGGCGGCTTTGGCAATACTCCAGGATTGGCTGAACATGGCCAAGCCGGCCAAGAATAAGATGATGATGCGCGAATTGTCGATTGCGATGGCATAAGCCAGGTTCGGCGACTTGGCATAGGCAATAAACAGCGCGGCGTTGCCGAGGACTGCGCAAAATATGACCGCCGCTATCAAATGGCTGTGCTTGAACTTGACCCTCAATGAAGATTTCTCGCCAATGGCGGCGAATAAGAAGCTGATGCCGGCGACCAGCAAGACGACAATCAAAGATATTTCGCCGCTGACGCCATCATCATTAGCGAAGCGCGCGAAGATCGAAACCAGCGCAAATGCCAAGCCGCCCAGCAGCGACCAGCTCAGCCAGGCAATCCGAATCTCTTTCACGCTGATGCGCCAGGCGCCCGATACCGCCAATACGCCCGAGATAATCAATACCATACCTGCCAGGCGCAAAGGCTCGAATGCCGATTCCAGCAAGAGCAGCGAGTATAGGTAGGTAATGATCAAACGCCAGGACATCACCGCTTCCACATAGCCGATATTGCTCTGCAGCCGGATGGCTCGGTTATAGGCGTAATTCCCGGCCATGCTGGCTATGCCGGACAAGACCAGCGGCGCCATGTTGCGGGCGATCGCGTCAAAATGCGCTGGCCGCAAGAACAAGACCGCCAACACCACAGTGGCGCCCAGCCAAGCCCAGGTCATAAAGGTGTTGATCGGATAGTGTTTCTGCAGTCGCTGGAAAACCAGCGCTTGCGCGGACAAACCGAAAGCCGATGCAATCGCGGCCGTAAACCAGTCCACTATGCGTTCGCCGCGGCTAGGGAATGCAGCGCGTCCCGCGGCGCCACCTGGCGCAAACGGCCTTCGAGCTCGCTCAGCATGATTGCAGTGGCGCCCCAAACTTTGTGCTCCCGCACGGCGTAATAGGGTACGCGTACGCTGACGCCGCGGATTTGGCGCGCTTCCACCTGTTTGTACGCTGGCTTGAGCAGCTCATCCAGACCGAAGCTGAACACATCGGCGACCTCGGCAGGATTGGGCCTGAAGGCCGGTACGCCGTCGAATCGCGCGACCTTGGGAAAGACCTCGAAATTTGACGTGGGAATGTAGATACATGGCAACTCGCCCAGAACTTGCAGGGCGTCGCTTTGGATGCCGATCTCCTCGGAAGTCTCGCGCAGCGCGGTACTGGTCAAGTCGGCGTCGTCCGGGTCTTGGCGTCCGCCGGGGAAACTCACTTGCCCGCTGTGCCCGCGCAGCTCAGCGTTACGCAAGGTCAACACCAGGTTGAGGCGAGCCAGCGCATCAGCGAAGATAACAATCATGACGGCCGCGGGCGTAGGCGGCGTTTCTCGCTTTCGCCAGCCGCGCGGTACCGGCGCCATGCGCTGTCTGGATGCGGCCGAATCAAAGTTGTCAAGCGCTAAAGCCGCTGTGACATGGCCAAAATTGATCAAACCCGCCATAGTCCGCATCCATGCCTGAGGTTTTCAGCTTCTACAAAATGCCGCCAACGCCAGCAACGACGATCTGGGCTGGACGCGATTGTCGCGAGCATGATCAAAATACCTTGCCAACATGCGAAGGAATGGAACTGTTTGGAGGGATGCTGGGCGGCAGCGAAGGTGAAGATACCTGACGCCGAATCGCTGCGCCCTGCCCCGCCGTAGCTGGCTGCCTCAGCTTGCGCTGTACCAAGCCCGGCGTTTACGCAGCGATACGCCCGCTTCGGCCCCGCTGCGGCGCGCGGTCCGCACTCGCCCGCGAGAATCAATGTGAACCTGACCGGCTTTTTGCAAGCGCTCGAATTCTTCCGGCGTAATGGCCGGGGCCGGCTCTCCGCCTAGGCGCTCCAGGCGGTCACCCATATCCTCGCCCGCCGGACCGTTCAGGTTGTCTTCGTTGTCTTCATAGCTGTTTCTATTTTCGTCGCTCATTACCTACCTCTGTCGTGACGCTGAATCGCATATCACCGCCGCATTGACGCTGCTCCGCGGGGCTTGCGCCTTCTACCTAGTGTAGACGAAAATGACCGCAATTGCCAAGTTGAATTCGACGCGCGGATTATCGGATTTGCCCAACATTCGCCCAGGCAATGCTTGACGCGCTTGCTTAAGATTAGCGCATGTCAACTGAATTGTCCGCTTACCTCTAATACGCGAGCGCGTCCAAAAGGTCGTAGCCGAGTTTCCTTATATTGCCTGGCCACCGCATGCGGCCAGATCGACAAGCTCGGTCACGCCCTGCGAAGCCGTGCGCCGCCGCTCCATGTCAATCAACACGCTTCCATAAATTAGCGCTAAGAATGCGCTGAGTTTTCATACACTCTGTTTTAATGATCGCCTTAACTTGCCAGCTTGAGTAGACTTCATCCTACACAATGTAGCAAAATTGGCGGACTTCTTTATGACAGTTGCGTGATGACCGAGCACACGATCAATGATATAACCTGAGGGCTTGCAACTTTGAAGGAGATCCATTTGATGAGCCGCTATCTATCCAAGAGCGTTCAAAACTTGCGTCCATCCGGCATCCGGCGTTATTTCGACATCGCCGCCACCATGGACGATGTGGTAACGCTTGGCATCGGCGAGCCGAATTTTGTCACGCCCGCTCATATCGTTGAAGCCGGACTGCAAAGCCTGAACGACGGCAACACAGGTTATACCTCAAACGCCGGCGCCTACGAACTGCGAGCGGCCATCGCGGCGCATATACAAACGAGATACGGGCTCGGTTACTCGCCTGAAGACGAAGTGCTGGTGACCGTTGGGGTCAGCGAAGCGCTCTACCTGGCGCTTAAGGTCTTGCTGGATCCCGGCGACGAGGTGCTGGTGGTTGAGCCCTGTTTTGTCGCCAACCCAGCCCTGGTGGAGACGGCGGGCGGCCTGCCCGTGATGGCGCCCACAACAGTCGAGGACGACTTCCAGATCACCGGCGCCGCGCTGGAAGCAAGAATCACCGCGCGGACAAAAGCGATCCTGCTGAGCTATCCCAGCAATCCCACCGGCGCCGCCCTGACGTTGGAGCATATGCTGCAAGTCGCTCAAGTTGCCGAGAAATATGACCTGGTTGTCATCTCGGACGAGATCTACGAGCGGCTGGTCTACGGCATCGAGCACATCAACTTCGCCACGCTGCCCAATATGTACGAGCGTACCATCGTCTTGAGCGGGATGAGCAAATCCTATGCCATGACCGGCTGGCGCATCGGATACGTATCCGCGCCCAAAGCCTTCACCGAAGCCATGTACAAGATCCATCAGTACTTGATCATGTCGGCGCCGACGATGGGACAAGCGGCCGCGCTCGAGGCCATTCACGCTGGTGAAGATGATGTCGAGAGGATGCGTCAAGAATACGATCGCCGCCGCAGGCTGCTTGTGGACGGTTTCAATCGGCTGGGAATGAATTGCTTTGAGCCGCGCGGCGCCTTCTATGCCTTTCCCAGCATCGCCACAAGCGGCATGGATGATGAGGCCTTCTGCGAAGCGCTGCTGCATGAAGAACGGCTCGCGCTGATACCCGGCAGCGCCTTCGGGGACAGCGGCCGCGGCTACATCCGCGCCAGCTACGCCACCAGCGAAGACAATATCCGTGAGGCGCTCTGCCGCTTGGAACGCTTCCTGGAACGACGTGGGCTGCTGCAGCGAGCCATGGAGCCGGCGCTGGCTTAAACGCCAGATTAAAGAGCCGCGTCAAATTCAGCCTCGGCGCAAATGCCTAGGTTTTTGCTGAACCAAATCGAGATTGACTCCCTTGCGTTTGCGAACTTTTGGGCTACATTATGGGTCATGTCAAACTTGCGCGCGGTGATGCCCCTATGAGCGAATGGAAAACCGTCATCGGCCTTGAAGTCCACGCCGAGCTCGAGACGGCTAGCAAGATGTTCAGCCCCTGCCCCGTTGTTGACAGCGTCGAAGCCGAGCCAAATTCGGCGGTTGATGCGCTGTCGCTTGGTATGCCGGGCACATTGCCGGTCATCAACATGCAGGCAATGGAATACGGCATTATGGTGGGCTTGGCGCTCAACTGCGAGATACCGCCGATCAATCAGTTCGCGCGCAAGAATTATTTTTATCCCGACTTGCCCAAGGGCTACCAAATCAGCCAATACGACCGCCCGCTGGCAATCAAGGGCTACGTCGCCATTGATTTGGCTGACGGGTCTCAGAAAACGATCCGTGTGCGCCGCGCCCACATGGAAGAAGATACCGGCAAGCTCAGCCACGTCATGGGCGGCAGCCTGGTCGACTACAATCGCGCCGGCGTCCCACTGCTTGAAATCGTGTCGGAGCCTGACCTGTTCAGCGCGGAAGAAGCCGCGAGTTACGCCCGGAAGCTGCGCTCGATTCTGCGCTATCTGGATGTCAACAGCGGCGATATGTCCAAAGGCATTCTGCGCTTTGAAGCCAACGTAAGCGTATTGCATTCGAGCGATAGCGAGCTGCGCGAACGCACCGAGATCAAGAATTTGAATAGCATCCGCAACATGGTCAAGGCGATAGACTACGAGGTCAAGCGGCAAATCAAGCTATACCAGAGCGGCGAATCGGTGAAGCCAGCCACCCTGGGCTGGGACGAAGCGACGCAGCGCATCACCGTTCAGCGTTACAAAGAACGCGCGGATGAATATCGCTATTTCCCGGAGCCCGACCTGCCCATCGTCGAAGTGAGCCGCGCTTGGGTCGACGAGATCCGCGCCCAGCTGCCCGCCCTGCCCGATCAGCTGCAGCAGCGATACGTTGAGGACTTGGGCTTGAGCGACTACGATGCCGCCGTATTGACCGCGGAACGCGCAGTCGCCGACTACTTTCAGCGGATGATCGACAGCGGGGCAGAGGCGAAATCGGCGGCCAACTGGATCACAAGCGACTTGTTCCGGCTGATGAATGCCAAAGAAATTGAGCGGGAAGCCATCGCCACGATTCCCGTTTCCGCGTCTGCTTTCGCCGAGTTGCTGGCTCTGGTTCAAGACGGCGTCATCAACCAGAGTACGGCGCGCAAGCGTGTGCTGCCGGCTATGTGGGAGACGGGCCAGGATGCGCGAGCGATTGTAGACAAAGAGGGATTGGCGCAGGTTACAGACACGGCGCTTATCGGGGAGGCCGTTGATACTGTCCTGCTAGCCAATGGCGACATGGTGCAGCGCTACCTCGACGGCAACAATAAAGTGGTCAATGCGATTTTCGGGCGTATAATGGGCGAACTGCGCGGCAAGGGCGATCCGAGCGTCGTGCGCCAAATTCTCACTGATAAACTGTCAAACTTAAGCGGATAGAGCAAAGTCGACGGGAGCGTTAAGTTATGTCATGGCATCAAACAATAATCGTGGGCAATTTAGGCGGCGATCCCGAACTGCGCTATATGCAAAGTGGACGCGCCGTATGCAACTTCAGCGTGGCGGTCTCTGAACGCTGGCGCGACCGGCAAACCAACGAGCAGCAGGAAAAGACCACCTGGTATCGCGTAGCCGTCTGGGGCAATCAAGCGGAACCCTGTAACACCTATCTATCAAGAGGTCGGCAGGTGATGGTGATCGGCAATGTGCAGGCGCGCGGCTACGTCAACAATAACGGCGAGGCGGCGGCTTCACTGGAATTGACGGCGCGAAGCGTGCAATTCCTCGGTGGCCGTGACGGCGGCGGTGGTGGTCAACAGGATGGCGGCTGGCAAGGCGGCGGCCAACAGCGCGGCGGCGGCCAGCAGCGCGGACCATCTCAGCAGAGCGATCGGGCGTCGAATTATCCGGATCAGCCGGCCTCCGTCGATGACATACCCTTTTAGACGCCATCAACCGCCGACTCTCAGATCTGTTACTTTCTCGTGTCCGATCAACGAGCTGAGCTAAGCGACCGCAAGGCCTTGGTCACTGGTGCCGGCGCCGGGCACGGACGAGCGATAGCGCTGGCTCTGGCGGCTAAGGGCGCGTCAGTGGCGGTCAGCGATATCAATATCGAGCGCGCCGAGCGTACTTGCGAGCAAATCCAAGAGCGTGGCGGCGCGGCCATTGCGCTGCAGGCCGATATCTCCAACCGCTTCCAGACTGCCAATATGATCGAGATGGCGCGCGACGCCTTCGGCAAGCTACATATCCTGGTCAATGGGACGCAAATCTTTCACCCCGAAGCGATGTTAACAATCGACGAATGGAATTGGCGCCGCCAGCTCGAAGTGAATATCACCGGCGTATTCTTCTGCATGCAATTGGCCGGGCGTGTCATGGCGGACGAAGGCGGCGGAGTGATGATCAACCTGGCATCCGCCGCAGGGCTTGGGTCGACGCTGCCAAGCGGCATCGGCTATGTGGCGAGCCAAGCGGCAGTGATCGCCATGACCCAGCAGGCCGCTCGCGAGCTGTCGCCGCATAGGATTCGCGTCAACGCCATTGTGACCGGCAGCGCCTCTGCGGATAGGAAAGCGACTTCACAAATTGAAAGCGCGCTGAAACTCGGATTCTCCTCGCTTGGCGATGTCGCTGACACTGCGCTCTATCTGTGCTCCGATGCCGCCGAGTCTATCAACGGCGGGGTGTTTTCCGCCGCCGCCGACGGCAATCCGGCGGAATAGGCGCGGAACTTGGGGACCAGATCATTCGCCGGTTGAGCCGAATCCGCCAGACCCGCGTTGCGAGGTCGACAGGCTCTCCAGCGAATCCACAAACTCGACCGCCTCGGCATAAACCGGAACGACCAGCAGTTGCGCGATCTTCTGACCTGTGCGGACTTCGTAGCGGCTGCCGCCCAGATTCGCAAGCAAGATTTTGAGCTCGCCGCGGTAGGAACTGTCGATGACACCGGCCAGCGTGTGCATGCCCGCCGCCGCCACGCTGGACCGATCCTTGACCAAGCCGACAAAGCCGTCCGGAAGCTCCAGATGCAAGCCAGTGTCGACCAGCGCCCGCTGCCCCGGTTCGACGCTGTGGGCAGAGATCGCGTAAAGATCGTAACCGGCATCGCCAGCGCGCGGCGACTCGATACCGATGTTGAGCGCCCTCAGTTTGTCGTTTCGATAAACGCGCATTTCGCTAAACTACCCAAGCCGCATTCGGCGCCGATAGTCGTCGGCTAATGCCTGCCAATATGATATGTCCCAATAACCGCGGGCGGCGCCGGATGGCGATGGCAATACGACGAAATCGGTAGCGCCCAGGCTTTCTCGCTGCCAGCCATACGCGACTGCATCGGCGGCGGACTGTCGCCTCCAGGCGCGCCAGGCAGCTTTGCTGGTGAATGCTACGATCTGCGGATGAAAGCGGCGGATCTTTTCGCTGAGGCAATCGGGCTCGTAGTCGCATTTGCGCAAACTGCTGTCGCTGCCGGCAACGCCCTTTGCCACATCGGTAAGCCCGATTCGCAGGTCAAGCAAGCGCGGAAACTCGCTGGGCGCATATCGCCGCGGGGTCATGCCGGTCTCATGCAATGCGCGCCAGAAGGCGTTCGAGGCATTGGCATAGTAAGCGCCTTCCCGCGCCGATACGCTACTAGCCGCTGTGCCGCAGAAAACGACCACCAAGCCGTCGCGCAGGGCATCCGGCAGCACATCAGTCATGCCGGCCCGGCGCTTCAGCCAGCAGCTGCAGATTCTTCTGATGCGTTTCTCGGTAAAACTTCGCCAGTCTCTTGGGCAGAATAAAGTCCTGCTTGCCCCTGAGCGACGTCAAATAGGCGACCGTCTGATCCAAAGCCCGGCGCCCGCTCGTCGAGCCATGCGACGGTATCGACCGCCTAAGATCGGGCTTATTCGCCCAACCCTGCAGCGCGGACAGCCAAGCGCCCAACAGCGACGCGCGATTGACCACGGGCAAAGGCGTTTCAATGGCATCGCCGCCCAGCAGGACGCCCCACTCCGGTATCCAGCCGACGATGCAATCGCTGGTGTGCCCGGGCAAATGATGCAACTCCAGCGTGAGGCCGCCGAGGTCCAGGACCATACAAAGATTAAAAGTAAAGTTGGGCGGCGCCAGACGCAGGTCCTGCCACTTGCCGCTTTCCGCGCTTTGCATGCTGCTGAGTGTCAGCGGCACGTCTTCTTGAAAGCGGCGCCGGCATTCATCATGGCCGATTATGCTCAAGGGCGGTCGCCTGAAACCGGACGTGCCCCAGCAGTGATCCCAATCGGCATGGCTGTATACCACGTGGAAGGGCTTGCTGCCGAGAATGGCGCTGAGCGGGTATACGTCGCGCGGGTGAGTCAGCGTATCCCAGACCGCCGCCTGACGTTCGCCGATGACAAGGACGCCGCGTACGGTAATGTCATCCGAGGCCGTCTCGTATATCCACAGGTTGGGCAGGATTTCTTTAGGCTGTCCACTCACAGCAGCCCCAAAGTTGGTTCACGCGGGACGACCAGCGCAGTTGGCTGCATCGCTATCGCCATAGCGGCGCCTTACTGAAGGTCGGCCTGGAAATCTGGCACAAGACGGAAGGAGTCGATCGTGGCCAGCCAGGGGAATTCGCTCGGCTCAACCGCCAGCAGATCTTCATCCATGTCGCTCAGGCGCAAGTTTGCCATATGCAGCCGATTGTCCGCGCCGTTGAGCATGATTGCCAAGCCGCTTTCGGAGTCGCCGTCAAGCGTGGAATGGCGATAGGAAACCTTGAATCCGGCGTTGCCATCGATCTCAATCGCTTCGACAGTGTGGGCTTCCACGCCGCTGCGCCAAGTCTGAATCCAGTCGATTGCTTCTTCTTCGCTGTTGAGCGCCACGTCGACCGTTGAAATGACCAGCGACCCCAGATCGCCGACAATGGTAGCTGGCACGCCCTCGGCAGCGTCAGTAACTTCCCAGTCGGATGGATAGCGGACGATGTGCTTGTCGGTATTGTCAAAGTAGGCTTCCCAGCCGAAAGGCGCATCGGCGTAAAACGGCAGGCGTACGATACTGTCGGCCACGCCCTGCAAGATAAACTTGAGCGCTTGTGACGCGTTCTCCGCCATGACCACGCGAACATGATAAATTTCGCCGCCTTCGAGCCAGGATTCTTGCCGCGCAATCATGTGAGAGCGACCGCGCGCCAAATTGAAGTCAATCTGAACGATGCCGTCGGCGGTGGTTTTGCGGCTGGTCTCGTCCCAGCGGGAGTAGCCGCTCCAGGTTTGGCCTAGCCAGGTGTTGTCGAGAAAGGCGCTGAGCGCTTCGCTATCAGCCAGGCCGGCATGGTTCTTGCTGATGCGCGCTTCAACTACGCTGAGCAGAGACGCGTTTGTCAAGCTGGCGCGCAATTCATCGGCCGTATTGCTGCCCGCGCTTTGGATCCAGCCGGTTGGCGCGCCTAAAGTGAACAAACCCGAACTGTGCAGGTAGGCGCGGTCAAAACTAATCGAGGCGGTATCCGGGGGCGGCGGCAAGGTCGGCTCGGGCAATGGCGTCGGGCGCGCTGCTTCGGCATCAATCCCAGCCTGGCCGATATTCCCGGATAGCATTGGCAGTATCAGGCTGCCGACCATAGCGATCGTCATGATGATACCGATGACATAAGTTAAAGTTTTGGTGGTTCTGTTCATTCAAGCCCCGCTCCAGGCGCGCCAATAAAGCGCGGTCATCATACCCCAAAAGGGAAACACTGTTAAGCAAGACTTTTTCTCCATATAATCCGCCGGCGGCGCAACTGCCGATGACGCCTATTCGCGCGCGCCGGCGAACATTGATTTGCCCTGATCTTCCACAAGAACGGAATCAAGATGAGCCTATCCGACTTTGAGATTCGCCCGCTTATACTGGATGACGCCGAACGCTATGTCGAAACCGAGAATGCGGTTTCAGCGTCCATCGGCGTGAAGGATCGCCTAGACACGAAGATTGTGCTGCTGGAATGGCAGGCGCCCGGCTTCGATTTATCCAAGTCGTCGATCGCCTATTTCGCTGCGGACGGCAGGCTGGCGGGTTACGCCACATTCTGGGCGACTGCCGAAAAGCCGGTTCGCCCCGGCGTAAGATGGGGCGTGCATCCCGATTTTCTTGAGCGCAAACTTGAGCGCAAACTGCTGGCCTGGGGCGAGTCCAAAGCCGACGCGGTCATCCCCCGCTGCCCGGCTGAGGCGCGGGTCAGCCTGCAAACCGGCGCGCGCCAAGGACATGCCTATGCCGAAGGCGCGCTGAAAGACGCCGGCTTCAGCGTCTGCCGCAGCTTCTACGATATGGAAATCAAGCTGACGGAGCGGCCGCAGCCCCCGCCCTGGCCCGAAGGCATCGTCACGCGTCCCTATTGCCATGAGACCGACCTGCCCCTGCTGGTCGATGTCGTGCGTGATTCTTTCTCGGACCACTTCGGTTTTATCGAAGAATCCTTCGACAAAGACCTGGAGATGTTCCGCCATTGGCTTGATAACGACCCCTACTTCGAGCCAGAGCTGGTGATATTCCCGGTTGACGAAGCGACGGGAGAAGTGGCCGGCTGCCTGCTCGGATTGACACAAGACTTTCGCGAGCCCGAAGCCGGCTATATTGATACGGTTGGCGTCCGCCGCGACTATCGCCGGCGCGGGCTGGCCTCGGCCATGCTGCTGCACAGCTTCGCGGCCTTCTGGGATCGCGGCAAGCGACTGGTCCATCTGGACGTCGACGGCCAGAGCCTGACCAACGCCGTGGCGCTTTACGAGCGCGTGGGAATGCAGGTCTATCAGCGCTACAATGTCTATGAGAAAGTCCTGCGCGAAGGCGTCGAGTTGGCTAAGGTGGCGCTGGACGGATAACATACCGTTAGCGGTCTGCCGCTGATCTCGTCTCCCGTTGTCCTGCTATGCGAGTTAGGAGCAAGTTCATGGTTTCAGTAGACAATAGAATGGAGACTTGTAAGCAGCGACTGCGCGAAACCGATCATCACATTGACACCGGACACTTTCGCAGTGCAGTGGAGTCTGCGTCGGGCGGAGTGGAGTTTATGCTGCAAGTACTGTTCGACGAGCTGTTGAACAACCTAAATGCGAACGATTTTCGATTAAAATTAGCGCTGGAAGCTAGCCATAAGCAGAAAATTAATGCTAATAGTCCTCATGGCAGCTTGACGTTTGCTGAATGGATAAAATTCTACAGGAACGAAGATTTGTTTGACGAATTAACTGCCGCATATCAGTGCCAGTTTTGTGTATTTTCTGCAGAAACGCTCCACACCTTAAGGATTCTTCGAAACAAGTGCGTGCATGAGAATTACCGTCCCTCGCAGGACGAGGCACTATGGGTTCGCAACACATTGGCGATTTTTCTGCGCGAATCCTCCAATGTCCTAGGCGACGGTGAGAAGAGCATGACAACAATGCATGATTTCTCCCAGGAATGGCAAGACACATGGACTTTACTGATCGAACAATGGATTGAAAACAATCCTGACTCACCAGAGGCAGAACTGCTCTCCACACTACTGGACCAGTTGATGCTCATAGTCGGAATAATTTCTGACAGTCGAGTTTCCTTTGCGCTCAAACTCCCGTTAATTTGGTCAGTATATTACGTTATCGATCCAAATGACCTTATTCCGGAAGGTAGAGACAGCGTCGAAGCGCTGATTGATGACGCTGCAGTTTTAGCTTTCACTCTGCACTGGTACCTGCAACAAGCGGATGAACTGCATGAGGTACTTCCGGATCATTGGCCAGCTGAAACTGACCCCGTGGAGTTCGTAGAAAATATGCACACTTTCATTCTAGATAGCCATCAGGACATGTTCAGTGATGAGGTGTGGCATGTTATCAGAGGAGTCGCGGAAGCCGGTCCGCAAACAGTTTGGAAGCACCGCCATCCCTCTGAGCTTCCGAGCAACAAGGATGTCGACGAGGCCTACCGATTCATTACAGAAGAACCCAATCAGGACACATGGTATGAGGTTTGGCGCGTACGAGTCCAAGACTGGGTTTTTGAGAACCTAAATTCTGAGCTTGGAGAGACTGTATTTTTGGTTCCCGACCTCTTTATGCTCATTGTACGTCTAATTGGTGACAACCGCGTACCAGCAACGGTCAAGGCGCGGCTTGCTGCTGCATCGGCGTATGTTGTATCACCTTTTGATCTAATCCCAGAAAGCCTCCTTGGTGTAGTTGGTCTAACTGACGACGCGGGAGCGCTCGCACTGGTCGGTTACTGGTTAGTTCATGTGGTCAATATCGACCGTAACATTTTACGCGAGCACTGGCCCGGGGCAGGTGATCCCGTCACCACCATTGAAGAGCTACACTCTCGAATTCAATCAAATGCCGAATCCATATTTGCCGGCAAGACAGGTGTTTGGAGTAATATATTGCAACGGTTTGGGTACAACAGCAATGATTCTAAGGCTGGCCTGCTAGAAAGAATCCGCTTCCGATTTAAGATGGGTATAAAGTGAACTTATGGCTTAAACGTGAAATAAGGAGGAAAATTTCGTAAACGAAATGCACTGATAAATGAGTTAAGTATTTTGAATATATTTCATTACTCGTTCCAGTGCCAGCAACAGCCAATTCCATATTAAATGAAGCGCGTTGCAATCGTATGAAATCGCAAACCATTGAAGTGCACATCCTTGAAATCCTCAAGATATCGTCGAAGAACTTTCATTCAGCAGCAGGCCATACGAGATGCTGCCGCTGACGCCGCACACTAACGACTAGCTTCGTATCTGTGCCTTTGATGCGTTGGCCAAGGTAGCGCTGGATTGAGACAGGCATTGGACATCGAAACAGGCTTCGTCGAGGTCAATGGCGCCAATCTCTACTATGAGCGCGCGGGAGACGGTCAAGCGCTGGTCATGCTTCACGCCGGCATCGCCGACTGCCGCATGTGGGAGCATGAATTTGCAGCCCTCGCCGACAGCTACCAAACGCTGCGCTTTGATATGCGCGGCTATGGGCGCAGCTTGCCCGCCGCTGGCCAGTTCAACATTCAGGACGACTTGGAAGGCTTGCTGGACGCGTTGGAAGTGCCGTCGCCCACTATCCTGATGGGCTGCTCAATGGGCGGCGGGCTGGCGATTGAATTCGCGCTGGCGCAGCCCAGGCGGGTAGCGGCGCTGATCCTGGTTGGCAGCGATCCGCGCGGCTTCGAAGGAGACGCCGCCTGGCCCGACGAGCTGATGGCGCGCTCTGAAGCCGCCTTTGAGCAAGGCAAAGTTGATGAGGTAGCCGAGCTGGACATAATAATCTGGTTCGATGGCGTCGGCCGCTCGCGGGACGATGTTGACCCGGGCATCCGCGCCAAAGCCTTAGAAATGGCGCGCCGGGTGACAGAGCACGAGCTCAGCGGTATTGGCGAGCACAAACGCAAGTCGACCGATATTCCCGCGGCGCAACGCCTGACCGAGCTGACGATGCCCGCTCTGGTTATCATCGGCGAGAACGACTTGCCATATCTGCAGCAAGCGGCCGATTACATGGCTGAACAGCTGCCACAAGCGCGAAAACTCATCCTGCCTAATGCGGCGCACCTGCCCAATATGGAGCATCCGGCGCTGTTTGAAGCGAGCGTACGCGAGTTTCTGGCAGCCGTCTAAGCCGAGTCCTGGCGCAAGCCGACACCAGCGACCATGAATGCTGAACGCGACGACGAACGCTACGAAGCCATCCTCAAGCAAATCGCCGAGGGCCGTCCCTTCGGCAGCAGACGACGCGAGCCGCTGCCGCCGACGCCGCATGAGCGCGCCCTGGACCGCATCAACGCCGTCGACGCGCTGGCCCCACTGGCCCGCAGGGACTATCGGCACGCGCTATGTTACGGTCCCAAATCGCTGCGCGGCTCGGCTTGGTCCGCGGCGGTCGTATGGTATCATCCCAAGGGCTACCACGGTTATCAGGCACTGATCCTGCTTGGCGTCTGGGCGCATTACGATGAAGGCCGAATGCTGCTGAGCATCGCTGAACGCCAACTGCCCTATCGCGCGCCGGTCTATGATGCCGGTGTCTATCGCGTGGCGATACAGAATAACTTCCGCCTGTATTACGACGATGCGGGGGGCCCGCCGGGCAAGGGCGACCGCCTGCTGCATCGCTGCCGCTACCAAGAAAAAGAGCGTCTGACACATCGTCAAACGCTCACAGACATCGTTGCGGGGTGGCGGCTTAAGCTGGAAACGAGCTAGCCGTCCTCGTCTTCAAATTCGATATCGGTCGTCAAGCCGGAAGCCGCCAGATCCGCCAACGAGATGCTGCCCGCGTCTCCCTCGACCAGCTTGCTGACGCCTTGCTTGAGCCGCTCGCCGCAGACAAGGCAATCGGGATCGCGCATTATTTCAAGCCATACGCCGGTATGGGGGTCGTTTTCCTGCCCCTCAAAAATGTCCATGTAGCTGTTGGTGACAATCAGCGTATTGGCTGGCATCGGCTCATGCGCGCTGCTGCCGCGCAGCAACTCATTGATGATGAGATCGGTCTGAATGCCCGCCACCTTGGTGACATTCACCCAAAGCCCCGGTTCGGCCTCCAGCGTGCCCGCCTCGCCAATCATGCCATAGTCGAGTTCGCCGCCCGCGCCCATGGCAACCATGACGCCGTCGCGCGTCGCTTCCGACCAGCAGGCGTAACAAGGTCCGTCATAGGGGCGGATGATGACATGGTCGCCGCCCTCGCCGCGTTCGTACACACCGGCGTAGGAAGCACAAAGGCCTTGCTCCAGGCAGCGCTCGTTTATCGTGAACTTCACTTGTTCGCTATCGACCGCTGCGACCAGGATGTCCACATCATCCAGGCAATCCCAATGGTCTTCGATCAAGCCGGCGCGTATTTCGAGCTGTGCTGCGGGGTTGCGATTCATGATCAAATCGGCCACAGCCTCGGCTTTGTTGCGGCCGACATAGCGCAGGTCAGCGACATGGCGGGTCACATTGCCCGCTTCCAGGTCATCGTTGTCCACCAGCACGAATCTGCCGACGCCGCTCATCGCCAGGCTGACGGCGACGAATCCGCCGCCCGAGCCCAAGCCCACTACGGCGACAGTCTTCTCGGCGAGCCGACCCAGGTTGTCCGCCCCGATGAGGCGCTCTACCCGTTGCCACATGTCAGTCATGCGCTTGCGCCTCTGTATCCGCATGGGCAGCGCCGGCATCTGGTCGCACGGGTCCGCCTACAGCGTCAGCATCGCTGATGGGCTGGTCGGCAGCGTCAAACACCGGAATGATTTGAATCGGCGGTTGACGCAATCCCATTTCTACTTCTATCGCGTAGAGGTAGTCAATGAGTTTTTTGTCGCTGGTCCATTGCCAATCCGGCGGATCTTTAATCGGCGTGGCCACCTCCCACAGCAGCTGAAAGCTGGCGACCGGATCCATCAGGTCGAGGCCGGCGACGTAAGGCGCGTGATAGGCTTGCGGGGCGCTATGCGGATAATCGTGCTGAGTGACGAACAGGACAAAGGACGAAGCGCCCTGCCGGATGGTGACGAAGCAGAATTCCAGCGGAACCTCGCCGTCGCATTCGTAGAAGAGCGTGCGCACCAGCAGCCCATCGTCCGCCAGCGCGAAAGTCTCGTCGGTCAGGCGATCCGCCAGCACCACATGCCAGCCGTATTTCATCATCGACGGCAGTTGCTCGGCGGGCACGACTTTGGGATGCACCGGCTGGAATTTGCGCACATCGCGGTGGATATACCACCAGTCCACCCGCATATCCGAGCCGTTAGCCATGGGCACGGTGATGTAATTTACCGCCAAGTCTGATTCGCCGATGATTGGCGCATGGCCCACCGTGACAATCGGCACCAGCAGCGAATCCATGCCGAGTTCATCATCGTCAAGCCAGGACAGCGCCGTCATGTGGTCGCCATGGCTGGGTTGAATCATGGAGCCGGGTTGCTTGTGCCAATCGCCCAGATACCTCAAAGGAACATCGAAACGGTCCTGCAGCGAGTCTGTGCCGCGATGGCGTTCGCGGTGAAAGTGCCAATTCTCTTGCAGCCACCAAATGATCTCGTCTTGCAGGGCGTCGCCTTGCTGAAATGTGTGGGAGCGGCGCACAGCCGTCTCATCCGGCGAGATAGTGTCCAGCACATATATGGTTGGCAGCCCTTCCGGCGTGTCGTCCATAATGACAAATCCCACCATGGCTTCGCCGGTTTCATCCGCCATAAATTGGCTGGCTGCCGATAACATGCGTTCGACCGCTCGCTGCGACAAGACCAGATTGGGTACGATCCCGCGTGAAATCATGGCCATCCCCCGCAAGCGATTCCTGACATGTTCGACCTCGGCTTGTACGAGCCGGTAGAATTCCGAGTCGCCCACAGTCCGCATCATCAACGTCTCCGGCGGCGGGGCAAGGGTGTGCTCGCTTTGATCCGTTCTTCAATGCCGGGCCAGTTACCAGTGGAGCGCCAGGTGTAATAGGCGTAGAGCCATTGTATCGCCCAGCCGCCCACGGTCACCGCGGTCGATTTGGACGGGTTCCAGCCGTATTGTTCGCCGTCTTTTGGATTAAACAAACATAGCTGACCGTCTTCGTACTGGTGTTTTTCGCTGTAAATCCGCGGTTTGACGCAGTAGGCTTCAGCCGGACGATTGGGATACTCTTTGGGATAAACGAGCTTCAGGCTGTGACGCGGCGAATCCAGGATGCTCATATTGATCTCGACAATGCCTTGCCAATAAAGCACCCCGCCCAGTGGAGGCACGATCAACTTAAAGGTATTGCCAAAGGCGGCTTTCATCGCCTCGACTTCCCAGACAAGGCGGGCTGAGACGTTTCTGCGCGTTCCCCACCAATTTGACATTGGTCGCTCTCCGAATTGCGGTCTATTGCTACCCGGTCGCTCCAACTCTATTGATTTAGTCAAACCTTGTCTAGGTTCAGCAACGCGCCGCCACTAATTCGCTTTCGATGGCGAGCCGCTTACTACCCAAGGGCAATCGCATCAAAATATTTTAACCACAGAGAACACAGAGGGTCGCGTAGACACTGACCGCCAGCACAGAGATTTAGGTGTTTAGACGACGATCCAAAGCAGTCGATGGACTAGAATACGGCAAGAAGCATCAAATGACTTCAAATTTCTCTCAAATCACTCCTGACTTATGACCTAAGCTTTCATTATTGCTTTTCTCTGCGCTCTCTGTGATCTCTGTGTTTGATTTACCGTTCGAATTTGCGCCATTTCAGTCACTACTATTTTGATGCGATTGCCCGGCTTACTACCCGACTTGAATTGCAAGTTTAACCCGACGCAACTCGCCCGGCTTGGGGGATTAATGCCCAAGCGTAAGGGCTATGAACTCGCGCCCTGCGACGCCGACACTTTGGACTTTACCAGTGGCGTGGACAGGCTCTTGCAGTCTCTGCTAAAACAGAAAGGTCAATCGGGATGAGAAGGCTTCGTCACCTGTTCACATTCCCGATTGACCTTCGTCTATCAATGCAAATCCTAACTTGGATTTGCAGCATACGCAAGGAGCGTAGAATTATGCCCGCACAACGTTTTGTCCTGTTTAGCTTGGTCGTCTTGCTGGTCGCGCTTGTCGGCGCTAGTGCATTCGCAGCTGACGAGCAAGTCCTCACCGTATACTCGGGCCGCAACGAAAGTTTGATCGGTCCAATTCTGGCGCAATTCAGCGAGGATACCGGCATTGCCGTCGAAGTCCTCTATGGCGGGACCAGCGCGGTCGCCAATCAGATCCTCACCGAGGGCGAAAACAGCCCAGCCGATGTATTCATCGCGCAGGACGGCGGCGCGTTGGGCGCTTTGGCGGCGGCTGATAGGCTGCAGGACCTTCCCGACGCAACCTTGGAACGGGTCGTCGATGCGGCTTTTGCATCGCCAGATGGCCTTTGGATCGGCCTCAGCGGACGGGCCCGCGTCCTGGTTTACAATCCGCAAATGTTGGAAGAATTGTCGCTCGAACTGCCCGACTCCATTCTGGATTTGACCGATGAGAAATGGCGCGGGCGGGTTGGCTGGGCACCGACCAACGCCTCGTTCGTCTCAAACATCACAGCCATGCGTGTGCTGCTGGGCGATTGCGACACGGAAGACTGGCTGGCCGGCATGATTGCCAACGACGTCCAGGCCTATCCCAAGAACACGCCCATCGTCCAGGCGGTCATCAATGGCGAAATCCCCGTCGGCCTGGTCAACCACTATTACTTGTATCGCTTCCTGGCCGAAGATCCCGAGATTACGGCGACGCTGCATTTCTTCCCCGGCGGCGATGTCGGCTCGCTGATCAATATCGCCGGCGCAGCCATCTTGCGGACGAGCGACCAGCAAGATCAGGCTCTGGAATTAGTCGACTACCTGCTCAGTGATACGGCGCAAGCCTACTTCGCCCAGACGACCTATGAGTATCCGCTGGTGGAAACCATCGCGCCAAGCGTCGACTTGCCGGCGCTGGCGGATATCGAAGCGCCCGCTATCGACCTGTCGGACCTTGCTGACTTACAGGGCACGCTAGAAATGATCGAAGACAGCGGCGCGCTGGACTAAGCCCGGCGCCCGTTTGCGCAAACGCGGGCGGGGATAGTCCTCGCCCGATTTTATCCCAAGGGTTGCCATGCAGTTATCGAGCATCATTCCGCCACGATTCCGCAGCAACGGCCGCAAGCGACATCTGCCGGGGCGCTGGCATGTGGGGACTCGCCAACTCGTGCAGGGAATCAGCCTGGCGATCGTGGCCTGCGTCATGATTCCGGTAACCTACTTGATCATTGGCGCGGTCGGCGCTGGGCAGGACGGCCTCGACTACTTGCTTAGAACGCGCACCATCCTGATCGTCGGCAACAGCGTCGGCTTGATGCTGGCGACCACTTTCCTGGCGACCCTGATCGCCATCCCCTTCGCCTGGATGACGGGCCGCTGCGACCTGCCCGCGCGGCGGCTGTTCCTGGCGCTGGGGCTGGCGGCGATGGTCATCCCATCGTATTTGACGGCTGTTACATTCAGCGAAGCCTTCGGTCCCAAGGGCATTTTGCAGTCCGCGCTGGAGCCATTCGGCGTGGATCGTCTGCCGAGCATCAAGGGATTCGTCGGGGCGACGCTCACCCTGACATTTGTCACTTTTCCCTACATAGTATTGCCGGTCCACGCGGCTCTGCTGCATGCGGACCGCGCGCTGGAAGAAGCGGGCCAAAGCCTGGGGCTCAACCGCTGGCAAGTCTTCCGCCAGATCACGCTGCCGCAACTGCGTCCGGCGCTTTCCACCGGCATGTTGATGACGGCGCTGTACTGCCTGAGCGACTTCGGCGCGGTGGCCGTCATGCATTTCAACGCCTTCACGCGCGCCATCTTCATCCAAACCGAATCATTTCGCATGGACAAAGCCTCCGTGCTGGGCCTGGTCCTCATCGCCATGACGATGCTCTTGCTGATTTTGCAGTCGCGCTTGCAATCCAGCGGCAGGCACTATCGCATAGGCACGGGCGCGTCTCGCCAGCTGCAAACGGTTCAACTAGGCAGATTGAAGCTGCCGGGCGTCCTGTTCTGCATGGCCGTCATATTCATGGGCGTCGCGGTCCCGCTGCTCGTCCTCTTCAAGTGGCTGGCTGGGCACATGCTTACTGATCCAATCCGCGTGCCCCTGGAAACGTTGGTGGGGAACACAGTCGGCGTAAGCGCGATTTCAGCCCTGGTCGTAGCCGCCGCCGCGCTGCCGTTGGCGCTTTTGGCGGTGCGCGCGTCCTCCCGCTTTGACCGCTGGCTGGTCAAGCTCGCCTACGCCGGCAACGTCCTGCCCGGCATCGTCATCGCGCTGGCTCTGGTGTTTTTCGCCTCGCAACACATGCTCACACTGTATCAGACCTTGCCCCTGCTGATTCTCGGCTACGCCATTCGCTTCCTGCCATACAGCATTGGCGCGACCGAAAGCGCCTTGGAGCAGATCAATCCCCGCTTTGAAGAATCGGCGCGCAGCCTGGGCTTGACAGCGCGCGAGGCGCTGCTGCGCATCACAGTGCCGCTGGCCCGCGCCGGAATATTGGCCGGCCTGGCGCTGGTTTTCCTCAATGTGATGAAGGAGCTGCCGATTACCTTGATATTGCGCCCTATCGGCTTCCGCACTTTCGCCACGCGCATCTGGAGCGCCTACGACGAAGCCTTCCTGTCGTCGATAGCGCTGCCCGGGCTTGTGCTGATCCTGGTATCAGCGACTGTGCTCTTCGTCATCTTGCGGCAGGAAAAGGCAGTGCCATAGCCAGATGCGGCAGCCAAAGCAATCGCATCAAAATCTTTTTACCACAGAGAACACAGAGGGTCGCGTAGACACTGACCGCCAGCACAGAGATTTGGGAGTTTAGAAGACTATTCAAAGCAGTCGATGGACTGGAATACGGCAAGAAGCACCGAAAAGACTTAATATATCTCTCAAAATCATTCCTGACTTATGAAGTAAGCTATCATTATTGCTTTTCTCTGCGCTCTCTGTGATCTCTGTGTTTGATTTTCCGTTCGAATTTGCGCCATTTCAGTAACTACCTTATTGATGCGATTGCCCTGATGGGGCAGCCCGCTTGCTCGCTGGCGCGATTTCCCCTTTAAGCATCCGACATTTACAATATGCTTGGGCATGTCAATATACGCGGCGCCGTGCTGAACCGATGGAATACTCGCTGCAAGCGGATCACCTGACCAAACGCTACAACGGCCAGTCGCCGGCCGTGAACGATATCACGCTGCGCGTGCGACCCAGCGAATTCTTAACGCTGCTGGGGCCCAGCGGCGGCGGCAAGACGACAACGCTGCGCCTGCTAGCCGGTTTCGAGCGGCCCACCAGCGGACGCATCCAGATCAGCAATCGCATCGTCGCCGATGATTCTCGCTTCACGCCGCCGGAAAAGCGCAAAGTCGGCATGGTGTTTCAAGATTACGCGCTCTTCCCGCATGTGGATGTGGCGGGAAATATCGCCTTTGGCCTGCGCGGCGCCCGCACTGACAATGAGCGTCGCGTCAAGCAACTGCTCGCGCTGGTCGGCTTAACGCCATTCGCCAGCCGCATGCCCCACGAATTATCCGGTGGTCAGCAGCAGCGGGTGGCATTGGCGCGCGCGCTGGCGCCGGAGCCGGATATTCTCCTGCTTGATGAGCCCTTTTCCAATCTCGATACGGGCCTGCGAGCGCAAGTACGCTCCGATGTGCGCAATATCCTGCTCAAGACCGAGACCACCGCCGTATTTGTCACGCACGATCAGCAAGAAGCGCTTAGTTTGTCCGATGAAATCGCCGTCATATTTGAGGGCAAACTCGTTCAAGTGGCGACCCCGCACGCGATTTACAACCGCCCGGCAAATGTCCAGGTGGCGCGATTCATCGGCGAAGCCAATTTCCTGCCGGCCGAAGCGCAGGGTATGACCGCCACCAGCCGGCTGGGAGAAGTCAAGCTCTTTCATCCCAAATCGGGCCCGGTGCAACTGATGATTCGCCCTGAAGCGCTTGCCGTTGCATTCGACGATCGCGGCACACCCGCTGTTGTTCGCTGGCGCGAGTTCTACGGGCACTATCAGCGGCTGGGCTTGGCGCTGGCGGACGGCACGGAACTGGTGGCGCGCACCAGCGTGGACCGGTACTTCCAGCGGGGGAATGAAGTCCGCGTGACGCTGGCGCTGCCGGCTTTGGCTTATGACCCAGCGAACGATGACACGCTGAGTTAGAATTCTCCACCGTCAAACTTTGTTTGAATTACTTCCGCTGAGCGTCAACGGCCTTGGCCCGCGGCAGCCACACGCGGAATGTAGCTCCCTGCCCGCGCCCACGGCTCTCAACGGTGATGCGCCCGCCGTGGGCTTCGACGATCTCTTGCGCGATTGCCAAGCCCAAGCCCGTCCCTCGTTGCGGGCCGCGAGCCTTATCCACCTGGTAGAAGCGCTCAAAGACGCGCGCTAGGTCTTCCGGCGGAATGCCGATGCCATTGTCCTGTATTGAGACCGCCACCCCGCCCGGCGCCGCTTCGGTCGTCACACGCACCGCCCCACCCGGCGGCGTGAAATTCAAGGCGTTGCTGATGAGGTTGACCAGCACCTGCGCCAGCCGGTCGCCATCGCCGCTGACCAGGGGCACGGGCTCCGCTGACGATTCCAGCTTGAGGTCCTTCTGCTTCGCCACCACGACCAGGCTTTGCGCCACCGCGTCGGTCAGCCGCTCCATACGCAGTATGTCCTTGTTCATTGACAGCCTGCCGGCCTGCAGCCGTTCCAAGTCGGTCAATTCGACCACCATGCGATTGAGCCGGCTGGCCTCCTCAAAAATAGTCTGCGCCGCCACCTCAGGCTCGTCAGCCGCGCCGTCGATGATAGCCTGCGCGTAGCCTTGAATCGACGTTAGCGGCGTCTTCAAATCGTGGGAGACATTGCCCAGGAAATCGCGCTGCGCGGTATTGGCCGCCATGACCTCGGCGGTCATGCGATTAAATGATTCAGCCAGCGTCCGGACTTCGGCGGGACCGCTGACCGGCACATTTACCGCGTAGTCCCCGCCGGCGACATCGGTAGCCGCCCGAGCCAGACGCTGCAGGGGCTGCGCGATGGTGCGGCTGATCAGCGCCGCCAAGAGCACAGCAAACAAGATGCCCACGACGCCGGCTTGCAGCAGCGGGGGCGCCAAGGCGTTGCCGAATACAGCCAGCGTCGCCTGCAAGCTGACGGTCGGGCGCGGCTCCGCCAGCAGCCACAGATCGCCATAAGGTTGGCGCTCCAGGTGACGCGGCCGCGCGAACATAACAGCGCCATACAGCCATTCCCCGCCACTGGGATCCAGAAAGCGACCGAAGAATTGCTCGCTATCGCGCGACAAGACCTTCTGCAGCTGCCGATTTTTGTAGCCCTCGCCATGCAATTGAATGGCATCGCCGGCCCGGTAACTGCCCGAGCTGTCGTATATCACCCGCGTGCCATCGGCCGAAAGGCGAACTTGCAGCGTGCGCACATTGCGCGTCTGGGCAAATACCGCCAGCAGATTGTGCACTCGCCCCTGTAAGACTGGCGAATCGCGGTCGATGGGAATGTCGGCGATAAAGTCGATGTAATTCAGCCCCTGCGTCAAGGCGGCCAGCCGCTCGAAGGTGGGCTCTGGCGGCGCGGCGCGATTGCCGATGAAGACAAATAGCGCCAGGGCAATCATGCACAAGGCAACCATCAGCATCAATAGATAGGACGTCAGCAGGCGCAGCCGCAGGTTAAAAGCGATGCGCGGCAGTCTACTGTTCATCCAAGCGGTATCCCACTCCCCAGACCGTTTCAATAGCCAGATCCATGCCTTGCAGCTTATGTCGCAGATGGGCGACGTGGACATCTACCGTGCGCGTCTGCCCGCCAAAGTCGTAGCCCCAGACGACATTGAGCAGCTTGTCGCGGCTGAAGACCAGGCCCTTGTTTTCCGCCAAGACCTGCAGAAGGTCAAATTCTTTCATGCGCAAATCGACTGCTTTGCCGGCCACCTCGACGCGGCGGCGCTGCGGGTCGATGAGCAAGTTGCCGACGGTAATCGGCTCGGGGGATTCGTCGGCGTCGGCGGCGTCGTTGCGGTCCGCCCGGCGCAGGATGGCTCTGATGCGCGCCAGCAACTCGCGCGGATTGAAGGGCTTGGTCATATAATCGTCAGCGCCCAGCTCGAGCCCGACAATCTTGTCAATATCTTCGCTGCGCGCCGTCAGCATGATGATCGGCACATCGGATTCTTCGCGGACGCGCCGACAGACTTCCAAGCCGTCCATACCCGGCAGCATCAAATCCAGCACCACCAGACTCGGCTTGTCGCGCAGAATCATGCGTTTTGCCTCCGTGCCGCTGGTGGCGCTGGTCACGCTGAAGCCATCGGGCTCCAGATACATCCTGGCGAGATCGATGATACGCTGCTCATCATCCACGACGAGAATGGTTTCTGTCTTGGTTCGCAGCAAGTCTGGCCACCTCCACATTATTGAACAGAACCATCACGGCAATTTAAGTTCGGGCGCTTCAACGTAATATTGCGCGGGCCCACCATCACGCTAGCATTCGACTCCTACACATTGTATGTCATCCTATTTTCAATGTGTCGCCATTGCAAAATTACCGTGTAAATTTTCTGTAAATTGCTGCACAATCTCCCTGCCAGTTGAGCGAAGCGGAGCCTGAATTATATACGTGTAAAACAGTCGCCTTGTTGTATCTGCCAGCGCCTTTATTGACGTTAGACCGCCGGGCGTCTCCGTCAATACGAGATCAAAACGAGAGCAACAGATGACCGTCCTGCCCATCATCCAGCCGGATAACCCGCTCCTGCGGCGACCAGCCCAACCCGTGACGGACTTCGACGCCGAGTTGCAGGCGCTCGTCGATGACATGGTCGAAACCATGGTGGCAGCGCAAGGCGCCGGATTGGCAGGCCCGCAAGTCGCCCAGAGCAAGCGCCTGATCGTCGTTCGCCTGCCCGATGACGAGGATAGCCTTGAGGAATATGGCGAAGACGCCGGCAAGCTTCATATTGTCGCCAACCCCAGCATCGTCTGGCGCAGCGACGACAAAGTCTCCGGCGTCGAAGGCTGCCTGTCCATGCCCGGTCTGCTGGGGGATGTCGAGCGTTACAGCAGCATTGAAGTTGCCGGTCATGATCGGCAAGGCAAGCCGATGCGCTTGACCGCCAGCGGCTGGCTGGCTCGTGTCTTTCAGCACGAGATCGACCACCTTGATGGCGTCCTTTATATCGATATCGCCAGCCGGGTTTGGCGCCAGGAAGCAGAGGAATCCCCGGCCAACGAGCTTAGGGAAGCGCAATGAGCGACATCATTCGGCTGGCCAGGCCTGCCGATGCCGCCGACATCCACCAAGTCTACGCCCCCATAGTCAGCGACACGCATATCTCTTTCGAGCGCTCTGTACCCAGCGTCGACGAGATCGCGGCGCGCATCAGCAAGACATTAGCGCAGTATCCCTGGCTGGTTTGCGAAATCGCCGGGCGGCTGGCCGGCTATGCTTACGCCAGCGCCTTTCGCGCCCGTTACGCCTACCTGTGGACGACTGAAACGACCGTATATGTACACCCGGATTTTCAGCGGCGTGGCGTGTCGCGCGCGCTTTATCATTCGCTGGCGGCGTTACTGCGCGCCCAAGGCTACTGCAACGCCGTTGGTGTGATCGCCTTGCCCAACCAAGCCAGCATCCGCGCCCATGAAGCCGTCGGCTTCCGCAAGATCGGCGTCTTCGAAAATGTGGGATTCAAAGCGGGGAATTGGCATCATACCGGCTGGTGGCAGTTGGCGCTGCGTCCCATGCCTGAAGCGCCAATGCCGCCGCGATCAATCGGCGAGCTGGCGCGGGAAGCAGGCTTTCCCGAGCTTCTGCAATCAGGAACAAGTTTTCTCCGTGAATTGTAACGAGGACATGCCTATGCCCGCGAACAAACGCCCTATAACAGCTGAGGATCTCAACCGCATCCATTACGTGCAGGACCCGCAAATCAACCCGGACGGCCGCTCCGTCGCTTTTGTCAAAGTTTCACCGGAGCCGCTGGAAAAGTCGTACAAGCGCAATATCTGGCTGTATTCATTGGCGGAGGGCGCGGTACGTCAGTTGACGCGCGGGGGCAAAGACAGCCAACCGCGTTGGTCGCCCGACGGTACGCAGCTGGCCTTCGTTTCCGCTCGCGGCGACAAACCGCAGATTTATCTGCTGCCGACCGCTGCGCCAGGCGGTGAAGCGCGCGCGCTGACCAGTATGGAAAACGGCGCGCACAGCCCCGGTTGGTCGCCCGACGGCGGCCGCATCGCTTTTCTGGCGCCGATGAGCCGCGAGGAACGAAACACGGAGGACGCCGACAGCGAGCCCCAGCCCGAGCCCGCTGACAAGCTGGAGAGCAAACATCGTCAAGAGCGAATAGCCGAAGACGAGCTCAAGCGCTGGGACCCGCGACCGATGTGGCGCATTCCCTATCGACAGGGCACAGCCTACGTAGACGAGCGCTACGATCAGATCTTTGTGATATCGGCAGCCGAATCAAGTGAGACCAAGCCCAAGCGCCTGACCGCGATCGACGCCGACTACGCCGCGCCGCGCTGGTCGCCCGATGGCCAGTCCATCTACACCTCCAGGACAACCATCCCTGAAGGCGACGAGCCCTGGCGCGCGCTCAACATATTCCGCCTGGACGCGGAAAGCGGCGCGGAAGCAGCGCTGACGGCGGGCGAACACAGCGTCTATGCGCCCGAGCCAGCGCCGGACGGCAAGTGGATCGCCTGCGAGCGTATTCCCATCGGCTTCACCGACATGCCAACGCGTTTGCTCGTCATGGCAGCCGACGGTTCGGAAACGCGGATTGTCAACCAAGCGATCGACCGCGAAACCTTCGACTACGCCTGGTCTCCTGACGGTACGCTGGCGCTGACTTTGGAGAGCGAAGGCAATGTGCTGCCCTGGCGTTATGACCCGGAAAGCGACAGCCTAAGCCCGGCGCATGAAGGCATTTATGAAATCGAGCAAATTGACAGCGGACGCGGCGGGCTGCTGGCCATGACCGTTTCAACCCCGCGCAATCCGCAGGAACTCTACGTCCTCGTCGATGGCGAACTGCAGGAAGCCACGAACTTCAATCAGGCGCTGTTGGATGAAGTCATCGTGCAAGACGTTCACGAGCTGCGTTACGAGTCGCCCAATGGCGCGGTGCAGGGCTGGTATATGCTGCCGGTCGGCCATGAAGCCGGCAACAAGGCGCCGCTAGCGCTGAACATCCACGGCGGTCCGCATGCCGCCTGGGGCTTCTCGACCAAGTCGATGTGGCACGAATGGCAATTCCACGCGGCCCGCGGTTATGCCGTCTTCTACTGCAACCCGCATGGCAGCGGCGGTTATGGCGAGGCATTCGAGCGCAAGCTGCACGCGGCTTGGGGACCGGTCGCCATGGACGATATCATGGCCGGCGTGGACGCGGCGCTGGGCTTGGGCTTTGCCGATAGCGAGCGTATGGCCATCACCGGCGGCTCCTACGGCGGTTACATGACCGCCTGGATCATCACCCACAGCGACCGTTTCAAATCCGCCGTGTCGCAGCGCGGCGTCTACAATATTTCCAGCTTCTACGGCACTTCCGATGTGCCGCTGCTGATGTCCAGCGAATTCGATGCCGAGCCTTGGGATGATCACGATGTCTATTGGGACAATTCGCCGCTGAAATACGCCGCCCGCATCAAGACGCCCTTGCTGTTGATACACTCGGAAAACGACTTTCGCGTGCCGATTGAGCAGGCCGAGCAACTGTTCGCCTGGGTGCGGCGCGCCACTGATACGCCGGTCAAGATGCTGCGCTATCCACGGGAAGGGCACGAGCTGTCGCGCAGCGGAGAACCCGGCCATCGCGTCAGCCGCTTGACTGAAATGGTCGCCTGGTTCGACCGCTATACTGGTGATTAGGCCTATGCGTCAGGAACGCTAGCCCAAGGGGAAGCGCTGCGAGAAGACGCTGAAATACAAACGTACTTTGCCGATGATATCGCGCCGTTCCGCTTCCGGCAGCAACGCGAAGACAGCCCGCAGTTGCTCCATCAGCGCGCGCTGAACCGCCACAAAGCGCTCGGCGCCATCGGCTGTCAGGATGACATCGACCGAGCGCCCGTCATTGAGATTGCGCCGGCGCAGCACTAAAGGCGGCTCCATCCCTTCCAAACGCTTGACCAAGCCGGTCATGGTCGCGCTGGTCAGATGATGATCGCGGGCGATTTCGCCGATGCGGCATTCGCCGTCGTTCTCGGATAATGTTTTGAGCACGTAGAATTGCGGCGGGGTCAGCTGATGCGCTTCGAAGTGGCTGGCCAGGCGCTTCTCGCCGTCGGTGACGATATCAAATAGCACCGACCATAATTCCGCCACATCGCGGTTGAGCATGTCGTCCAATTCCGGCCGCCTCCGCCCTTGCGCTCAGTCACCCAGCGCATCCCATACCTCAAGTTTACCACGGGCCTCGCGGATCACTTCATCTACGAATTCCGAGGTGCTGGCTCGTCCGCCCAGATCGGGCGTCTTGATGCCATTGTAGACCGATTCCAGAGTAGCTTCGTAGAGCGCGCGACTAGCCAGGGCCGCGTCCCGGCCGTCGATATAACGCAGCAGCGCGGCGCAAGCCAGGATCATGGCCATGGGATTGGCGATATTCTTTCCCTGCAGGCCGGGCGCGGTGCCATGCGGCGCTTCGGTGACAGCGACCTTGACCTTGAAGTCGTCGTCAAAGCCGATAATGACCGACTCGGCGCCGGCAATGGTGCCAAACATCTTGATGACCAAATCGCTCAGCGAGTCGCCGTCGCGGTTTAGCGCCGGGATCACCAGCGGCTCGCCCGAAGTTTCGAGCAGCAGCGCATAAGTCGCGTCAATCAGCTGCGGGTTGTAGCGAACCGTCGGGTGCAGGCCCGCCGCCCGGTCCAGCTCTTCTTTGAACAGCCCTTCATAGACCGGGCTCACGGTATATTTGGGACCGCCAAATACCGTCGCCGCGTGCTGCTGCGCATATTGGAAGGTGAATTCCGCCACAGCGCGGCAGGCGCGCCGGCTGATATAGCGCTTGTTGTAGGCGACTTCGTCCAGGCCCTCGCCCTCGCGCCATTCTTCGGCGGCGTAGGCGCCTTCAACCGCCATGCGCACCACCGCAATCGGCGCATGAACGCCCGCCAGCGGCAATACCGACGGAATGCGCCGGCCCGTGCGCAGAATCACACTGCCCTGCACCAGGTCGCGCAGCAGCGCATTGGGGCTGCCCACGTCATCAGGATCGCCGGGGGTAATCGTGGCTGCTTTGATGCCCAAGCCGGTCTCCAGAATGCGCGCGGCCGCCTCGCGCACTACCTGGTTTTCCGTCCGCCGCCGATTCTCCAGCGACAGGTCGAAATGCTCAAATGCCAGGTCGTCCATGCGAATGACGCTGGGGTCAAGCACACGCAGCGCTTCCTCCAACAATTCTTGACCTGTCTCATCCCCCTGTAGAATACAGATTGTGCGTTTGCTCACCTGGATGCTGCCTCCCTGCGGGTTGCGGACGAATTCCCGCTCATTGTACGCGATGTATGCTATACATAGTAATGTCCAGCTGCGCGCCAACTGTGAAATCGAGCTGAGCATCAAATATTTTAACCACAGAGAACACAGAGGGTCGCGTAGACACTGACCGCCAGCACAGAGATTTAGGTGTTTAGGCGACTATTCAAAGCAGTCGATGGACTGAAATACGGCAAGAAGCATCAAAAAGACTTCAAATATCTCTCAAAATCACTCCTGACTTATGACGTAAGCTTTCATTATTGCTTTTCTCTGCGCTCTCTGTGAACTCTGTGTTTGATTTCCCGTTCGAATTTGCGCCATTTCAGTCACTACCATTTTGATGCGATTGCCCTGGCTGAGATATCGGGCTGAGCTTTTTGGGCAAATGCGGTAGAATAGTTGTGGAAGACTGTCCTTGACGGCTCAGACAGGAATGAGATCTTATGAGTTTAGCGAAATCTATATTTGTTGTGCTGCTCGCTTGCCTATTGGCCTTCGGCGCGCAGGCGCAGGACGAAATCCAATATACTTCAACGGTCAACTGGTTTTACAGCGCATGCGAAGACCGCATGGTGATCGACTTGTCCGGCGTCATGGAGCTTGGTTACGACATATACTATCAGGCATTTGACCAATATGGCGGCTTGGGCCAGGCCATCACTGGTTTGCGCCGCGTCAGCGTTGATGGCGATTATTCCGTAAGCCAGCAGATCTTTTGGCTCGACGGCGCAACGCGCGTCCTGGATACGCCCATCAGCGTCGTCATTCGCATCGCCAGCGAAAATGACCCGGAGATTACGCTGTTTCAGGAGCCGTCCGACGACGTTCTGGGCGTTTGCGAGGCGCCCGGCAGCACCCTGGTATCAGGCATAGATGTTTCGGCTTTGCCGCAGATCATCTCGGCATCCAATGTCTTCACGCCAAACGGCAGTATGCTCAATCCCGTATACTCGCGGCCAGTTGAGCCGATTGTGCAGATTGGCGCGCGCCCGAGCGCTGACATTACGCCGGGGCGCGTCTATGACCCCGGACTGATATTCGCCGAGTGCGTCGATGTGGCCGGGGCCGACCCGGGCATCTTGTTCGATACCGATGAGATCCGCGTATTCTGGTCCTGGTACGCCAAGACCGCCGAGCAGGTGCAAGACCACATCAACAAAGCCCAATATTCGGTGACGCTCAACTCTCTCCCGATTCCAGCAGAGATCAGCGAAATCAAGCAGATACCGGGCAGCCTCAATTGGTGGGTCTTTTACACGGCTAATTTCGGCGGCAAATGGGAGCCGGGCGTATACGACATCGGTTTCGCGGTCGGCTGGTCGGAAGCGATCAGCGACGGCTACGAGAATTTTGGACCCGGCACAGCAAACGAACGGCTGGGCAGCCGCTGCCGATTCCGCATCGACCAGAATCCGCACGGCATCGCGGTCTTGCATGAGCAGCCGGCCATGCCGCTGAAGACCTATCCCGGCTTTCCGCAGAAATAGCCGGGCAAGCCCAATTGTCCCTACTGCGCTCTCACGCCAAAGCGCTGCTGGGCTTCGATTTGTCGGAGCGCCAACTCCAGCAGTTTGACGCGCTTACGCAGCTGCTGCTGGACTGGAACCAGCGCATGAATCTCACCGGCATCACCGATCCGGCCGAGATCGTCGTCAAGCATTATCTCGATTCGCTTTCCCTGGCGAGCGTCGCGCCTCGCTTAGAGTCGCTGCGGCTCATCGATGTGGGTACGGGCGCGGGCTTCCCCGGCTTGCCGCTAGCCATCGCATACCCGACATTGCGGGCTACCCTGCTGGACTCGACGCGAAAGAAACTGCGCTTCATTGAGCAGGCCTGCGCTGCGCTGGGGTTGGCCAACGTAGGCGCCGTGCACGCGCGGGCTGAAGACGCCGGACGCAGTGAAGCGCATCGAGAGCGATACGATATCGTGGTGGCCCGCGCCGTCGCCAAAATGCCCGTCCTGATGGAATACACCCTGCCCTTGGCCCGCCCAGATGGCCAAGTTATCGCCATGCGCGGCACAGCGGCCTATGAGGAAACAAACTCGGCAGCCAATGCCATAGAATTGCTTGGCGGCGAGCTGTTCACCATTGAAGAGCTGCGGCTGCCTACGCTGGATAACCCGCGCTATCTCGTCGCCGTTGACAAGATCCGGCCGACGCCGCGGCGTTTCCCCAGAAGAGCCGGGCTGCCAGAGCGCGAGCCTATTCGCTAGCAAGCCACGACTTGGCTCACACGATAAATGAAATCCAGTGCTGCGTGCGTACGGGCGAGCCGGCGGCTCAACCCCAGGGCAATCGCTTAAATACCATTGCGTGTCGTTCGCTGCGAAAAATTACAAAATGTAGGGGCGGCATTGTATGTCGTCCGTGAAATACGACCTTCACTTTGCGGGCGATTGACAGGGTCGCGTAGGGCGCGTAGACACAGCCCGCCGACACTGACCGTCAATCGCCCCTACATTTTCCAGATTGATGTGACACTCGCCAACAAAAGACATTAATCTCTGTGCCCTCTGTGTGCTCTGTGGTGAAAAAATATGATGCGATTGCTCTGTCGCCAACAGAGACAGCCCTGAGACGACCGCGAACATCGGCTATAATGAACCGTCACTGCACAATAGCGCGAGGACTGTATGACTGAAAAACAGACCGGCCAACGCAAAGTCAAAGTCGAGCTGCCCAAAGACCCAAGCGCGATCTATTCCAACATGGTCATGATCACGCATACGGCCAACGAAGTGATCTTCGACTTCATCCAGGTCATGCCTAATGACGACCGCGCGCGGCTGCAAAAGCGCGTCATGATGACCCCGACGCACAGCAAGCTCTTCCTGAACGCCTTGCAGGAAAATATGAGCAAGTACGAAGCGAGCCACGGCAAGATTGATACGCCGGCCCGCCAAACGCTGGCTGATCAACTATTCGGCTCGGTAAAAGCGGCGGACGCTGACGATGAATAACCTGGAGCAAATTTGCGAGGCTATCCGCCTAGACCTGGAAGAGCGAAATGCCGCCCGCGACAAAGCCATCGTACTCTCGCGCCAACTCGTGCGCCATTGCTCCGAAAGCATCCGCGCCATCCATCGGCGGGAATGGGACGTAGCCAATCAGAAACTTGAGCGGGTCAAAGCCGGCGGCGAAGAACTGAAGGCAATCGTCAAAGACTTCCCCGACCTGTATCACACCGGCTACACGCAAGACGCGCTGAAAGAAGTGGCCGAGGCCCACATCACGCTAGCCATCGTCAGGGGCGAGCCGCTGCCATCGTCAGCCGACCTCGGCATCGAAAGCTCCACTTATCTCAAGGGGCTGGGCGAGGCGGCAACCGAATTGCGGCGCTTCATCCTGGATATCATGCGCCGGGCGGACGGGCGCAGCGACGAAGCCGAGCGACTGCTGCGGGCCATGGATGACATCTACGACCAACTGGTGACCTTCGACTTTCCCGATGCGCTGACACATGGCCTGCGGCGGCAAACCGATATCGTGCGCGGCGTCCTGGAACGCACCCGCGGCGATTTGACGCAGAGCCTGCGACAGCAGAATCTGCAGCGCGCGCTCAAGAATTTTGAGCGCCACCTCAGCGCCAAATCAACGTAGACGGCGACAGCGATCCGCGATTGAGCGAGAATCGCTATACGCCTGGCCTTGCGCTAGCCGGTCAGTTTCCACTCGATCAAGGCGCCGGCAACCCAGGTCGGGGGCGGCTGATCGTATAGTTCGGATGAGTCAGTAAAGCTGATATCGAGTACTTCGCCCGTCATCGGGCCGCGCAAATAGCGGAATACCTGCCCGGTATCGCGGGCATCGCTCTTGGATTCGATGCAGTGCTGGTTGTATGCCCAGAAGTCGCCGCGTTCGAGGATGCGGAGGCCGGATTCGATCATGCTTTGGGCATGAGCCAAGCCGGTCGCGTCGGGGTTATAGGCGTCGGCCGGCGCGTCGCCATAGCCGATGCCATGATGAAAGGGATCGGCAGTACTGACGACAACCGCGTCTTCCATCAGGCGAGCCAGTTCGTCGATGCCGGGCAAAGCCTGGGGTCGGCCGCCGGCAAGATAAGGATAGCGCTCGAATACTTGTGGCGCTCGCTGCTCGATAATGCCACGCCGATTTAGCTCCGCCCGCCAGAAATGCCGCCAGCTGATCAAGGCGTGATCGCCCGCCCATTCGCGCCGCCCGTCAAGGCCCGGCCCCTGAATGCCCCAGTATTCGAATTGCGCCGGGTCCTCGCCCGCGGCAACAGCCACTCGCGCCGCCTCCATCTCGGCAGTGAAGGCGTGCAGCACGCTAAGCACGATGACCTTGTCGGCGCCGCTATCCAGCGCGGCATGAACGCAGGCCGCAATCTGATAGCCGCAGTCGTGCACACCCGCGTGCGGAAATACCAGAACACCTCCCGCGCCCAGCGTATCCGCCAGCTGCCATTCGCGCCCGCGTTCCAAGTGTTCAATAGTACCGGCCTCGCCCAGTTCGGCGTGTTCCCGGGCGTAGATTTCATGCACTTTCTTTTGCAGCGCGTCGCGATCCAATTCCATAATCTGCCTGACTCTCGCTTGTAAATGGTTATGGCAAGTTGTAGCGCAGCAACGAGCCGGCGTCAAATCCTAAACTGAACCTTGACCCATGTTGCATCAGCCTTATAATGCGGTCTTGCTAACATCCGAATAGCGACGCAATCCGTAGACAGCAGGCGGGCAGCCGCCCTTAATCCCCTGCCGAGGCACGCGCAAAGCCTTCCTCCAGTTGTATTGATTGGAACTTGACGCGACCTCAATATACGGGTCGCTTATTCGTTTTATCGGGTCAGGCAAGTTCCCAACCCGGGACGCGCGTCTGACGAGGAAAGGAGCGGCACTTGCCAGTTGCAAAGGCACGCAAAGAAGAACTTGTCGCGGAATACGTAGACATTCTGAATGAGTGCGACGGTTTCGTCGTCGTGCAAACGCAGGGGCTGAGCGTTGCGCAGATTCAAGGCATGCGTAACGCCTTGCGGGTGCAGAACGGGCGCTATCTCGTGGCAAAGAATACGCTGATGAAAAAGGCGCTGGAAACAGCCGACTGGACCGTTCCCGAGCATTTGCTCACCGGACCGGTGGCTTATATCTTCGGCCGCGACAACATGCCCGGCGTATCCAAGGCTCTGTTCAAGCACATTGACGAAGCAGGATTCGCCGAAAACATGCAAGTAACCGGCGGCATGATGAATGGCGACATTTTGGACGCGCGGCAAATTGAAGATGTTTCCCAACTGCCGTCGCTCGACGAACTTCGCGCGCAGCTGGCCGGCATGGTGGTCGCGCCGGCCCAAGGCATCGTAAACGTGATGCATCAAGCAACGGGCGGCGTGGTGAATGTCCTTCAAGCATATCTCGATAAGCAAGAAGAAGCAGGCGTCGGCGCCGCCGAGTAGCCGGAAGCGTCTCGCAATCCCTGCGGGCGCGCAAGACCAAGTGCTCATCTGATAGCGAAAGAATCCTGAGGAAGGGAAGCAACAATGGCAGACCTGGAAAAGCTGGTGGAAGAACTCAGCGCGTTGACGATTCTGGAAGCCGCTGACTTGAAGAAGAAGCTGGAAGACGCCTGGGGCGTCGAAGCGGCCGCTGGCGGCGGCATGATGATGATGGCGCCCGGCGCGATGGCTGGCGGCGCCGAGGCAGAGCCGGAAGAAGAGCAGACCGAATTCGACTTGATTCTTAAGGAGATCGGCCCCAAGAAGATCAACGTCATCAAAGCCATCCGCGGCATCACCCCGCTGGGCTTAAAAGAAGCCAAGGAATTGGTCGAATCCGCTCCCGCGACCGTGCTCGAAGAAGTCAGCAAAGATATGGCTGAAGACGGTAAATCCAAGCTGGAAGAAGCCGGCGCCGTCGTCGAGCTCAAGTAGCTTCGCGCGCCAATCCGCCCTCGGCAGCCTTTGACCCGGCCCGAGAGCCAAAAGTAAAGCATTCTAAAGCAGCTGGCCAAGCGCTGGCTGCTTTGTTTTAATACAGGCATTCAAGCGCTAAGCCGCCAAAGCCTGCCCTTAGCCCCAAGGCAATCGCATCAAAATAATTTTTCGCCACAGAGGCACAGAGATTAAGTTTTTTCAGGGCAGAACTCCTATAGTATTGACATACAAATGGGTCAAATGCTTATCACAGAGTTCAAAATTGAATTGCAATTTCACAATAACAATAAATGATAGGCTTTTCTCTGTGCTGACGGTCTGTGTCTACGCGACCCTCTGTGTCTCTGTGCTTAGATTTTTGTTTGTATAATGTTCATAGTTGAGCAGATTCATTTTGATGCGATTGCCTGCCATTAGCGTCTATTCATCCCGTTCTTAGGATTGATACGCTATAATGAGGCCAAGCGTAGAGATTGAGTCTCGTTACGTGGCAGACATCTCCTATAACAAACTGCTAGACCCCGTCAGCGATATCATTACGCTGATGGAATCCATGATGGCAGGCGCGTTCGGCGCGACCAGCGGCGATCAACGCGAATGTTGCAAACGCATTCATGCCTGCAGCTGGGGATTGCACACCTTGGTCATGGATGTCATTACCTCGCTGGGCATCGAGAATGCGGCCACGCGCCCGCTTGTGCTGGAACGCTTTAACGCCCTGAATCACCCAGCCAAGGCGGCATTGGACAATCTGTCAGCCGGTTTCGACGGCCCGCTTGGCGAAGAGCAGCAGGCCACTATCTCCCACGTCATCGAGGCGTTTCAGTCAATCGAACATATGATGACCAGTATCTGGCAATATTCGCTGTTGCGGCACGACCTGCTGGAGTACGCCGATGACGAATTCGATGGCTCAGTGCTCATCCACAGAATCCGCTCGGTCCTGCGTGACATCATGCTGCCGGAGGTTGATACGCGGTTCTGCGCCATTGGCGACGAAGAGTACCTTTCCTACGCATTTGGGGAAATCGCGCGCAACATCCGCATGCATGCCGAAGTTACAGAGGCGAGAATCAAGGTGCAAGAATTCGGTTATAAGATCGACATCGCCATCCTCGATAGAGGCCGCGGCTTCCGAGCGACCTCCGATGTAACACTTGAGCCTTTCTGGCAGTCGCGCGAAATGGATCCCGGCTTGGGACTTGGCTTGTATCTTGCCCGGCGCCATATTGAAGGCAGCGGCGGCCGGCTGCAACTGGGCAGCAAACCCGGCAAAGGCACGCTTGTGAAGATTTCACTGCCCTGCCTGCCCTGAAACTGCTGATACCGTTTTCTGCGAAGATCTCGTTTTCATACGCCGGCGTCGCCACTGACCGCGAACCTGAAACTGCGCTATAATCTCGCGCGGGAAACTTCACCGGGAGAATGAACATGGCTCGAGACAAAGTCTTTGTCACACGTGGATTGCCGCCGGCAGCATTGGATCGCCTTGCCAAGCACTGCGAAGTGGAAGTCTGGCAGGAATTCCTGCCGCCCGCTTACGATGTGATTCTGGACAAGATTGGCGGGCTGGACGGCTTGCTCTGTCTGCTGACGGACCGCATTGACGCGCCGTTGATGGACGCCGCCACGCAGATTAAGGTTATCAGCAACCTGGCGGTGGGCTACGATAATATCGACATCCCCGCCGCCAGCCAGCGCGGCATCCCGATCGGCAATACGCCCGGTGTCCTGAACGAAACCACGGCCGACTTCGCCTTCGCCCTGTTGATGGCGACTGCTCGCCGGATTCCGGAAGCGCGGCAATATATCCAGGCCGGCAAGTGGCTTACTTGGCACCCAACCGTTTTATCCGGTCAGGATGTATTCGGCGCGACGCTGGGCATCATCGGCTGCGGACGCATCGGCGCCGCGGTCATGCGCCGCGCGCAAGGCTTCAATATGCGCATACTGGTCAGTAGTTTGGAGAGCGCCGACGAAATCCATCAACTGGGCGGGGAAAAAGTGTCGCTGGACGACCTGCTAAGCCAGAGCGATTTCGTGAGCCTGCACGTTCCTTTGACAGACGAAACGCACCATCTAATCGGCGAGCGCGAACTGAAACAGATGAAACCAACCGCCATCCTGATCAATACGGCGCGCGGCAGCGTATTGGATACAAATGCGCTTTACGCAGCGTTGCGCGACGGCGAAATCCTGGCCGCGGGCCTGGATGTCACCGAGCCCGAGCCCATCCCGCTTGACGACCCGCTGCTCACGCTTGACAATTGCCTGGTCGTGCCGCATATCGCCAGCGCTAGCGTCGCCACGCGCGCCAAGATGGCTGAAATGGCGGTGGACAATGTGATTGCAGGCTTACAAGGGCAACCATTGCCGACCTGCGTCAACCCGGAGATTTATCAGCGAAGTTGAGCCAGCGGAGTCTTATATTTTGGGTTCGCCCATTTGTGTGAGCCAGGTCCTGAGGTCTGAGCGGCTGTGGTGAAAAAATCTGTGCCGAGTTAGCTGAGGGAATTATAGCCTCTAAATTTACCACACCCAGCAGTCTGGGGGGAATTGACAAATCTCTCTGCCTATAAGACAATGGGCGCGTAAGCAATCGCAGCCGTCAGTGTCAGCGCCGTTTCATGCTCCGGGACTGCCGAAGCGGCCTGATTGTGGTACACAGTCGGATTTGAATGAAAGAGGCAATTGCAGTATAATTCGCCGATAAGCATACAAGTGAATGACAACGTACGTCCTGTCCGGTGGGCAGGGCGTTTCGTCTACTACCTCCGCTGCTGCGTCCAACGAGGGGGAGATAAAACTTTTGGCAAGGGTCACCGTATAGTTTGGTGATTGCAACACGAAAGGAACATAACATGGCGGAACGACGCATTCAATTGACGCGGAAAGGCTACCAGAAGCTGCAGCGCGAACTAAACGTGCTCACCAGCGAAGAAAATAACAAAGTCGCTGAGATGCTCGCCGAAGCCCGCGAAGACGATCAAGGCGAAGAGGCGGTTTTCTTCGACGCGATGGTATCGAAGGAGCGGCTGGACGAACGCGTATCGCATTTGCAGAATGTGCTGGCGCGCGCCGAAATCATCGACGCCGACGAAGATCCCGATACCATCACGCCTGGCAACCGCGTGACCGTCTACGACGCATCGGAGAAGGAAGAGTTCACCATGGATCTGCTCGATCACGAGGAGATTACACATGGGCGGCGCGGCGTTTCGCTGGATTCACCGGTAGGCAAAGCTTTGCTGGGCAAACAGGTCGGCGATCGCGTCAAAGTGGAAGTGCCCGACGGCTTGGTCACCTACAAAGTGCGCAATATTGAAATGATCCCCGATGAGGGCAGCTAGCGCCAGGACACCCAATTTGCAGTCGAGGAGGCGCTAAAACACAGCGCCTCTTTTCTGTTTGGCTCAGGTCGCTGAGGCTTTCTGCGCGGGTCTTTGCCAGAGCATACGCATAATAATGATAGCGGCTGAGTGGTGGATTCTAAACTGAAAATCAACTACAGAGGGCACAGAGAGCACAGAGAAAACAAAATATATGTGATCATGTCATATTTGAACGGTGAGTTGTGGTTCACGTTTCGCTAGTTACTGTTTCCTATTCCAGGCCGCAAATTTAGTAGACTAATCGTCTTAACTCCTATAACTCTGTGCCCTCTGCGCACTCTTTGTTGAATATAATTTGATGCAATTGCCCTGCTGTCTTTGCTGCTTCGCTATTGCAGCTCCAGCTCGTCGAGGTAATCCAGAATAGTCGACAGCATATAGGGCGTTAGCGCCAGCGTGGCCGCCGCGACCTCCGGGTCTGTGCGCGCAAGATTTTCCGCGTCTTCCAGCAACTGTATCAGCGCGTTGGTGACCAGGGACATCCAGCCGATCGTCTCCATCATGACATCGCTCAGCAATTCGGGGTCGCGCTGGGCGTTCAGCACCAGCCAGGATGCCGCTTCCATCATGGGCATCATCGCCATCATGGCCGCCGACAAGCTCAACATCATGACGCGCTGCATTTCCGGCGACAAACCCGATTTTTCGGTCTCGGCCTGCATGCTAGCCGCCACCCGCGCCATGATGGTTGCCGCCAGGCGCGCGGGAGCCCGCTTCTGTGGCGCGCGGCGCAGCAAGTTGTCCACCCGCTGCAATCGGCTGTATTCATCCGCAGCCGCTTCGTCCCGCCGCAAGATTTCGACCAGCTTGCCCGCCATCTCTTCGGACAGTTGCCCATCCAGCGCCGCTTGCATCATGTCCTGCTGAGGCAGGCTCCGGTCATCGGACATCTCAGGTTCCTTTCGTGCCGGGGTCGGCCAGCCTGCTGCCGCTTCCGTCCAGAATGGACTCGTCAAGCAAGTCGGCCAGTTTCTTGCGCGCGCGGTGCAGGCGGCTCTTGATCGCGCTCTCGGTCGTATTCATGGCTTGCGCGATCTCGGCATAAGAATACTCATACCAGTAGCGATAAATCACCGCCAGACGATAGTGTTCGTCCAACTGCAGCAGCAACTGTTGAATGGCGTCTTTCAGCTCCAGTTTGAGAGCGGCTTGCTCCGGGGTGGGGTCGCTGCTGCTTAATGCCAGAGCGGCCGCTGTCGGCTCGTCATCCAGCGAGACATATTGCACGCGCCGTTTGCGCAGGCGATCTATGCAGTGGTTGGACGCGATGGACAGCAGCCAGGTCTTGAAGGAGCGCGAGATATCGTAACGGTGCAGATTGCGATGCACGCGCAAGAAGGTCTCCTGCGAAGCGTCTTCGGCCTCGCCGCTTTCGCCCAGCATCCGATAGCAAAAGTTGTACACCGGATCATGAAACAGATGGACTAATTCGGCGAAAGCCTCTTGATCACCCAGCCTCGCCTTGATGACCCAATCAACAACAGTACGATCTTGTTCCTTCACGGACCTTCCCCAAGCAATGCGGGCGAATGCGCCCAGCCCTCTTCCAGCGGCAGCAATCAAAACACGCTAGCTATTATGAAGCGCGATTGGCAGCTACAAAAGCATGAATCGTATTAGAAAGGCAGCGCTCATGCGTTGATCAGCAGCACGGCGGTCGCGATGTTGGTCGCCAGCGGCACATTGCGCACGTTGCAAATTCGCAGCAGACCTTGAATATCCGGATCATGCGGATGCTTGCCCAGCGGATCGACAAAGAAAAAGACCGCGCTGATTTTCCCCTCAGCCACCATGGCCGCAATCTGCGCGTCACCACCGTAGGGTCCGGATAGCATGCGCTTCACCGGCAGCCCGGTCTTTTCCGTGATGAGCTGACCGGTTGTATTGGTGCCGACCAAATCGAATTCCGATAGCCGCTGCTGATGATCCTTGACGAATCCGACCATATCGGCCTTCTTGCCGTCATGCGAAATCAGAGCCAGCGTACGTCTCTTGGTTTGTTTTGGCATATTGCCTTTTGTCCTCAGCCATTCGATTCAAGCAGCGGCGCATGTCGGCGCCTTGACCGGGCTACCCCGACAAACAAAAGCATTGCGCCACTACAAGCAAGCTATACGCGCTAAAAGCCAAAGGGTGTCAGGTCAGCGTTACGGCGCGGCCAGCGCGCCAGCCGGGCGGGAATCGACAGCGGACGGTGATAATTGGTGAAGCCGAATAAACGCGTGAAGCGCTGATTCATCTTGTACGCTTCTTCGTAATAGCCCTCGAGCTGCTCCATCAATGCCGACCAGGGCCGCTCCTCGGCCATCTTGCGCGCGTTGCCGCTCATTCGCCGGCGGAGCTCGGGTTGATCGCGCAGCTGCTGGATGACCTCGACGAAAGCCTGCGGGGACGGCTCCACGACAATACCGCTGGCTCCGTGCTCAACGACATCCGGCGCGCCGCCTGCGTTCACAACGACCGATGGCAGCCCCGACGCCATCGCTTCCTGGATCACCTGGCCAAAAGTCTCGTATTCGCCGGGGAACACAAAGACATCGGCGCTGGCATAGGCTTGGGCCAACTCATCGCCGATGAGGTAGCCAGTAAAATGCGTGTCGGTATCAGCGAAGGCTCGTTCAAGTTTTCCGCGCAAAGCGCCATCGCCGATGATGGTCAAGGCGATGCCGGGCGACCGGGCGGCCTCCAACAGCAGGTCAATCCGCTTTTCATTCGCCAGGCGTCCAACAAAAATGCAGAGCAGCGAATCCGCATCACGGCCGTTGAGCAGGCGCTGGCGCATCTCTGGACGGGCATGACGCGGATTGAAACGCTCGGTATTCACGCCTCGCCCCCAATGCCGGACGCGCCGATAGCCCGCCAGGCGCAAATCGCGGATGATGGTGCGCGTCGGCGCCAGCGTCAGGTGGCAGCCGTTATGAATATAACGCAGCCAGCGATTGACAGGACCCGACAGCATGGGGAAACCGTATTGTTCGGTATAGCCGGGCAAATCCGTCTGATAATTCGCGATCACCGGCAAATTCAGATGCCGGCCGACAGCCATGCCGTTGACGGACATAGCGGCCGGACTGAACAAATGAATCAGGTCTGGCTCGAAATCTTCGATATGGCGGGCAACCATCGGGCTCGGCAAAGCCATGCGCGTCTCGGGCGCTTGCGGCAGGCTGATGGAGGGCAAGGGTATCACTCGCGAAGCCCCAACTTGACCGACTGCGATATCGGGGGCGAATATCAGCACTTCCCGGCCCGTCTCTTGCAAGTAGCGAATCGTCAAATACGAGGTCTTGACCACGCCATCGACTTTGGGCAGGAAGGACTCCGTCAATACCGCGACTTTCTTCACGGACGCAAAAGCCGCGCCAGCATGCCGCTGCTCCAGCAGGCTGGGCAGCCCGAAGAATTCGTCCGGGCTCTTATGCTGTTGAGCTTGCAGATTCTCAAGTAAACGTTGCGCTTGCATGACGCTGCCGCCTTGCCATAATGAGTGCTACAAAAAGTGTAACATACTAGAAGTTATCGGTAATCCGAACAGCCTGCATAAGCTAATCGCAGGCGACAGCCGCACTGTCGATTTGATGTCTATCTTACTATACGCGAAATTCGCATCGCGGTAACAAACTTGTCTGCTTGGCTAAGCCTCGTCGCGGCCGTAGAGCGCTCGATAGATATTATAGTTGCGGTAAATGAATCGTACGTAATGACGTGTGGAGTCGATAGTTATCGCAGTCATAAACAGGTCGGGGTCGCCGCCGGAGAGCGCGTTCCAGTCGTAGGCGCGGCCCGGCCCCGCGTTGTACGCTGCCAGCGCCGCAATCGCGTTCTGGTCGAAGAGTTCTAACTGTTCGTCAATGTAAAAGGCGCCAAAAGCCACACCCGCATAGGGGCGAAACAGGTCGCTGTGCTGATAATCGGGCCAGTTCAATTGCTCGGCGATATACTGCCCCGTAGACGGGATCACCTGCATCATGCCTTTTTCGCCCGCGCCGGCCGTAGCGAATGTGTTGAACAAGCTCTCCTGGCGGATGAGCGAAAGCATCAGCAAAGGGTCGATGCCGCGCGCTGCCGCCTGTGGCTGGATGACGTCGATATAATAGGCTGGAAAGCGCAGCCGGGCCAGGAAAGGCGGAATTTCCAGCGTTCCCAAACCTGAGGAGATGATGACATCCGCCGCCGCGATGATGCTCTCGCGATATATGCCCAGGCCGCGCAAATATAGCGCCAGCCGATAGCTATCCAGCACATTGCCCTCAGCGCGCGCTTCATCGACCAGCTCCTCAAACTCAATGAAGGCTTCGTCAAAGGCGCTGACCGCGTACAGCTCTCGCCCGCGAATCATGCGGGGATCGTCGTTGAGCGCGCTGGTCAGGCGCCAAAGACTGCCCTGCTCTTCGACGCCGAATGTCTGCCGCAGCCACTGCTCGGCCGCAGCCAACTCGGCAGCTTCATCGAAGTCGAATCGCCAGGCGGCGGGCGGGTGAAAGGGCTGAATGCCGAGGCGGAAATCAGCCGAGCGCGCCGCGAAATAGCTGTCGGGCGCCGCTGTGATCGCTAAATCAAAGGCTTGCTGAGCCAGGTCTTCCTCGCCGCGCATCAGCCCAATCCGGCCCATCCACAAATACGCGGCCGCCTGATCCTGGCCGCTGGTCAAGCTGGCGATGCGTGCGTAGAGGTTTTCCGCGACCGTCCACTCCTCGTCCCGCACGGCGGCGGAGGCGGCGTTGAATAAGCCGTTGATGGTGAATTCATGCTTGGGATAGCTATCCGCCAGGCGCGTGAACACTTGCCGCGATAGCGCAGTTTCGCCATTGGTGCCGTACAAATAAGCGGCTCGCCACAGTGCCACGCCAGCCGTCTGTTCAAACAGCGGATAAGTGTCAGCTATTGAGAGATAAATCTGAATCGCAGCGGGGCTGTCGCCGGCCAGGAAACGGGTCCGCCCGCGCTCAAGCAGCGCCTCGCCAAAGAGTGGATCCTGCGGATATTGGTCGATAATGGTCTGGAAGGCTACGGTGGCGGCATCCGAATTGCCGATCTGCCGATAAGCCCGTCCTAAGGTCAAGAACAGGTCAGCCGGTATCGCCGCCAGTTGATGCGTCGTGGTGTATTCATTGAAGGCAGCGATGGCGGCTTGATAATCGCCCGCGCTGTAGGCCGCCCGTCCGCGCTGCAAGCCGTCGTAGGCGACGCCTTGCTGGCTCAGCAAGTCCAATGACTTCCAGGCGGTAGCCGTGCCCGCGTAATTCTCAATCAGCGCCCGCAAGCGATCCACGCCCGCGGCCAGGTCGCCGCCGGCTATCGCAGCCTGAGCCGCGCTGAAGGAGATATTGGCGCGGTAAGGCGCATTGCGCGCCACAGCCAGGACCGCGTCATACTGCGCCAGGGCATCGCCGTATCGCTCGAGCTTGATATAAATCTGCGCCAGCTTTTCTCGCAGCACCAGCAGCGGTACCTTGGAGCGCTTGGCGCTGATGGCGCGCTCGTAGTTCTGCAGAGCCGCGTCCGTTTGACCGAGGGCGATCTGCGCATCAGCGATTCGCTCGTAAACATAGCTGTCGATCAAGCCGGGGCGCAGCGAAATGTACTGCTGCAAATCGGCTATGGCCGCCTCCCAACGCGACAAGCCGATACGGGCGTCAGCGCGCAAGAAATACGCCTGCGCTATCTGCGCGCTATCGGGAAAATCAACAATCAAGGTGCTTAGGGCATCAGCCGCCTGCTGGAAAAAACCGGCCCGCAGCGTAACTTGCCCCAAGCGAAATGCCGCCTGCGCCCGCTCTTGCGGCGTGATGGCGCTGCCGTAAGACAAAAGCCTTCGATAGATGCCGGCCGCGTCTTCAAGATAGCCGTTCAGCACCAGTCGCTCGCCTTGCTGGAATAAGCGCGCGGGCTGCACAGTCGGCGTCGCCGTTGGCGCTGGCGTCGCTGTACTGGTGGCGGTAGCGGCGGGAAGGGACTGCGCCTCTAGCGGCAGCGGCGTGGCCGTGACGTAGATGATGTTGTCTTCATTGGGCGTGGGCAGCGTATTGTCGGCGCTGCGCATATTGCAGGCGCTCGCGAATAAGCACATAGCCAGCACGACATTGCGGAACAGCAGCATATAAGAGTATCCGCCGGATTAGACCAGTTCGGTCATGTTACGTAGCCGCAGTCGACTTGTCAAGCAAGCGCGCCTGTTGCTAGTCTGCCCGCTGGCTCAGCTCACCCGCCAGCCAGGGAAATCCATAACCGACAATTAAGTGACCCGCTTCGGCCAGGGCTTTGCCCAGCGAATCCGTATCGCGATAGCTCCACCAGTGATCCGCCGTCGGCAGGATGTTAACGCCGAAGTCTTCCACCACCAGTTGGCTCAAGCTGCGAACGACTGCGCCGCCCGGCGCCTTCTGCAAGCGCTTCAGCCGCACACGGAAGCGCGACGGCGCGCCGCTCGACCACATGGTGTCGCTATAGACCAAGACTTGAAAGTCGATAAGGCCACGCGCCCCGTCGTCAAAGTCTTTGGCATAACAAAAACGCCCGCCCGCCGATTGCAGCGGCGACTGCTCGCGTTGATAACCCGCCGCTGCGAAAGCCTGCCCAACCACCGTGTGCAGCAAGGCGCTGAAATACTCTTGACCCGTTTGTCGCGTTTGCTGCATAACGTGCCGCCGCGGACCGCTTAACGGTCGTCCAGCGCCGCCGCCGTATCCTCAGCGTTGGTCACTGGCAGACGACAGGCGAAATTGCGACAGACATAAACTGTCGGTTGCCCGCCTGCCAGCGATCGATCGCTGAGCAGCGGAATCAGCTCATGCCGCGCCACGTCCTGCCGGGACCAGGCGGCGACCATATTCGGGCGGTAAGGCAGGCGCAAGGTCGATAGGATCTCGCTGCCAGCCGGGCTCTCCAGATCGCCGATGAATGCGACCTCGTCGATGCCGCGGATGAGCATATCGGCGGCGTTCAAGGACTCGGCAAATGACTGCGGATACCCCCGCATGGCGTCACTCAATTTCCGCAGAACCTCTCTGCCGGCTTCGTCATAGCGCGGGTCGCCGGTATAGGCCGTCAGCCGCAGCAACTGCTTCGCCATCATGGCGTTGCCCGAGGGCGTTACATTGTCCTGCAAGTTGCGCGGCCGCACGATCAAGGACTCGTGATCGTCGCTCGTATCGTAGAACCCGCCATCCGCCGACTTAAAGCGAGCCAGCGCCACCTCCGCCAAGCGCCGCGCCTGGGCGAAAAAGCGCTCCTCAAATGTCGTCTGATACAGCTCCAACAGCGCATCAACGAGATTGGCGTAATCTTCCAGGTAGGCATTAAGCGTACTGCGCCCGTTTTTATGCGAGCGGAAAAGCCGACCCTCGTCATCGACCATGTGCTTAAGCAGGAATTCACCCGACCGGCGCGCGGCATCGAGGTAGTCCTGGCGACCCAAAACACGCGCCGCTTCCGCCAAGCTCGCTAACATCATGCCGTTCCAGGCGGTCAGAATCTTGTCGTCCAGGCTGGGCGGAATACGCTGGCTGCGGCTAGCGTAGAGTTGATGCTTGATTTGCGCTACTGCCTGCTCCAGTTGTCCAAGGGTCAAGCCTAAGTCTAGTGCCGTCTCGGCTGGCGGGCGTGGAATGAAGAGTATATTTGAGCCCTCAAAATTGCCTTCCGCGCTCATGCCAAAGTACTCGACAGCGATTTCCAAGGCCCGCGGCAATTTGTCGCTTATGGGCGCCAGCGCTTCACGAGCTTCTTCAATCGTCCAGACGAAGAACTTGCCCTCGACGCCTTCAGAATCGGCGTCGGTCGCGCTGTAGAACCCGCCATCGGCAGCGGTCATCTCGCGCAGCATATAGTCGTAGATGTCCTCGGCGACCAGGCGAAAGAAGTGGTCGCCACTAAGCTGCCAGGCATGCAGGTAGAGGCGGCTCAGTTGCGCATTGTCGTAGAGCATCTTCTCGAAATGAGGTACCAGCCAGTGAGCGTCTACGCTGTAACGGGCGAATCCGCCGCCCACCTGGTCGTAAATGCCGCCCTGCGCCATTTTGCGCAGAGTGAGCGTCACCGACTGCAAAGCCCGCTCGTCTTGCCTGCGCTGGTAATGCCGCAGCAAAAACTCCAGGCTGATAGGATTGGGGAATTTCGGCTGGGCGCCAAAGCCACCGTTGACCGGGTCCATGGCGTCCATCAGTTTTGCCGCCGCCTCGTCCAGCAATTCCAACGTCAAGCCGCTGTCATCCGCGCGGCCGATACCTAAGACATCCCGCTTCAGCGCTTGATGTAGATTGTCCGCCTGCGCCTCCAGTTGATCGCGTTTGTTGCGATAGGCATCGTGAACCGCGCTCATCAGCTGCTGAAACGATGGCATGCCATAGCGGCTCTCTTTGGGATAATAGGTGCCGCCATAAAAGGGCCGCCCATCGGGCAGCAAGAATACGGTCATGGGCCAGCCGCCTTGGCCGGCGATAGCCTGAATCGCCTGCATGTAAATATCGTCGACATCGGGCCGCTCTTCGCGATCCACCTTGACGTTGACGAATAAGGCGTTCATCATCTCAGCCGTGGCCTCGTCCTCGAAGCTTTCATGCGCCATCACGTGGCACCAGTGGCAGGCGCTGTAACCCACGCTGAGCAAAACCGGCTTGTCATTTTCTCGCGCGATGCGAAAGGCTTCGTCCGACCAGGGATGCCAGTCCACCGGATTATCCGCGTGTTGCAGCAGGTAGGGGCTACTCTCGTCTTTCAGTTGATTCATCACTTGCCTCGTTCTCAGTCTACTCGCCCGGCTTGCCGCCGGCAGCCGCTCGCGCGTTGAAAAGCCAAGCATAATGGACATCCGCCCGAAGCGAAATCGTCAGTCCTCTAAGTGGACCGCCCGCGACTAGCGCATTTCTAAGACAATACTTGCACAGTTCGCTGTCCTGATACACTATAATCAGACTATACAAACCATATATTGCGGGTAATATCACTCCATGCAATTCTGGGATAACAATAACAAAGAGGACAACGGCAACAGCGGCAATGACAACCGTCCGCCGCAGCCGCCGCCGAATTGGCGTCGCTGGGTATCGCCTGGCCTGCTGGTGCTAGTCATGCTGCTCGCCCTGATTTCTTCGCCCGGTATCTTGGGCGGCATGTCGTCGACGCCGGAAATCGCCTACTCCGACTTCTACGAGCAGATGCGGCTCAACAACGTATCGGCTTTCGATTACCAGGATACCACCGCCATCGTCGGCGAGTTCAAGAGTAGCATTGTGGTCGTCGCGCCCTCGGGCCGGACGCAGAGCGTTAGGCGCTTCAGCACGCAAATCCCGGTCTTCGCCGGTCCTGAAATCGAGCGTCTGCGACTGCAGAACGACATCAAGCCGGTAAATCAAGAATACAGCAGCACCTCGCCCTGGCTATCCATTATCTTGAATTTCCTGCCGCTAGTGCTCATCATCGGTTTCTTCGTTTGGATGGGCCGGCGGGCACAAGGCCAGATGAACGGCATCTTTTCCTTTGGTCAATCCCAGGCGCGCGAGAAATCGACCGAGATGCCGGCGATACGCTTCGAAGATGTCGCCGGGCAGGACGCGGCCAAAATGGAACTCACGGAAGTCGTCGACTTCCTAAAGCAGCCCGAAAAATACGTCAAGGTGGGCGCGAAAGTGCCACGCGGCGTTCTGTTGATCGGCCCGCCCGGCACCGGCAAAACCTTGATGGCGCGTGCGGTCGCTGGCGAAGCCAACGTGGCATTCTTCAGCATCGCCGCTTCGGAATTTGTCGAGATGTTCGTCGGCGTCGGCGCGTCCCGCGTGCGCGACCTCTTCAAGCGCGCCAAAGAAAACGCCCCGGCGATCATCTTCGTCGACGAAATCGACGCCGTCGGCCGCCGTCGTGGCACTGGCTTGGGCGGCGGGCACGATGAGCGCGAGCAAACGCTGAACCAGTTGCTGTCCGAAATGGACGGCTTCGACAACGACACCAATATCGTCATGATCGCCGCCACCAACCGCCCCGATGTCCTGGACCCGGCCCTGCTGCGGCCCGGCCGTTTTGATCGGCAAATCACCGTCGACCTGCCTGACGTCAAGGGACGCTACGAGATTCTCAAGATTCATACCAAGAACAAGCCACTGGGGAACAACGTCGAGTTGCAGTCGCTGGCGCGCGCGACAATCGGCTTTTCCGGCGCCGACATCGCCAACCTGGCCAATGAAGCGGCCATGCACGCCGCCCGCTATGACCGGCGCCTGATTACGATGTCGGATTTCACGACCGCCTACGAGCGCATCCGCCTGGGCACCAAGCGGCCGCCCCTGTCCAATGAAAAAGATCGCCGCATCACCGCTTATCACGAAGCCGGGCACGCGCTGGTCTCGTTCTTGATCCCGGACGCCATGGCGCTGCTGAAAACCACGATTATCCCGCGCGGGCGCGCCTTAGGCGTGGCTTTCTACATGCCCAAGGACGACTCGCTGCACCAATCGCGCAAACAGTTGGAAGCATACGTTCGCGTGGGGCTGGCCGGCAGAATCGCCGAAGAAATCATCTTCGACGATGTCACCACCGGCGCCGCCAATGATATTCAGCAGGTGACGCAAATCGCCCGCCGCATGGTCAAGATGTTCGGCATGAGCGATTCAGTCGGCATGGTCAATTACGGCGATGATGGCGAGCAGCCCTTCCTCGGTTACTCCATCAACAGCGGCCGCGACTACAGCGACGATACCGCCTCCAAGCTCGATGCCGAGATCAAACGAATCATAGACGTGGCTTACCAGGAAACGCGCGAACTGCTCGATGATCATCGCGCCGAGCTTGACGTGCTGGCTGAAGCGCTGCTGTCCAAAGAAACGGTAGAACGTGAAGACATCTTGCGCATTCTGGACTTGGAAGACGACACGGACGAGTTTGTACCGGCATCCGTCGCCAAGCACCTGCGCGAGCCTGAGAATGCCGAGCAGAACGGCTCAGATACTCAAGAACCTGTCGACATCCAAGAGTAATCGCTGCCCTTGATTGGAAAGCAAAGCGACCTGCTCAAGCGCCCTTCTCAACCAAGCTTCTCAAATTGAGGAAAGCTGGCGAGGCCTATATGACCTCGCCTTTTTTGTCGGCCTTTACTGCGCGGCTGCCGCTTGGACTTCAGCGATGATCTCGTCTTGAACATAAGTGGGCACGCGGTCGTAACGGTTGAAATCCATGGTGTATATGCCGCGCCCGCCACTCATCGAGCGCAAGTCATTTCCATAGCGCAGCATCTCGGCTAATGGCACTTCAGCGGTTACGACACTCTTGAAGCCAATCGTGTCCATGCCTTGAACGCGGCCGCGGCGCGTATTCAGGTCGCTCATGACATCGCCCATCATGGTCTCGGGAACGGTAATCTTGACATCCATGATCGGCTCGAGCAAGACGGGCTTCGCCTTGCGAAAGGCGTCGCGGAAGGCCTCGCGCCCAGCAATCTGAAAGGCGATGTCTTTGGAATCTACCGGGTGTTCCTTGCCGTCAAAGATATTCACTTTCACCCGCTCGACAGGAAAACCCGCGATAATGCCATCGGGCAATACGGCGCGAATGCCCTTCTCGGTAGAGGAGACGAATTGCTGCGAGATGGCCCCGCCGAATACGCTCGATTCAAATTCGAAGCCTTCGGGGTTCGGCTCGACTTTCAGGTCAACACGGCCATATTGCCCGGCGCCGCCGGTCTGCTTTTTGTGCGTATAACTTGCTTCGGCATTGCTGGTGATCGTCTCCCGATAGGGCACCCTGGGCATATCGGTGTCGATATTCACGCCCAGTGATTCAGCCCTTTTCAGCGTTACTTCCAAGTGAATCTGCCCCATGCCTTCGAGCACGGTCTGGCGTGTATCGCCATCCTGCCGCCAGCGCAGCGTCGGGTCCGAGTCGCACAAATTGCTGAGCGTGGGGCCCATCTTGGCGCTGTCAGCCTGCGCCCGCGGCGTGACCGCCAGCATGTAAAGTGGCGCGGGAAAGTCGGGCTTGGCGACGCGGATGCTAGCATCTGCATCCACGAAGGTGTCGCCAGTTTTGGTATTGGTCAGCTTGGCGACTACGCCGATATCACCGGCGTGCAGCTTGTCCACCGGCATCTGCTCCTTGCCGCGCATGACGAAGAGTGAATTGAAACGTTCCTCGGCACCGCTATTGCCATTGAGGTTGCGTCCGTCGCTGGAAATCGCGCCCGAGAATATGCGGAAGTAATTCAATGTGCCGACGTAACGATCGTTGAGCGTCTTAAATACATAAGCCGCCAAGGGATCCTCATCGCTTTGCGGCGGCTGCAAGACATCGGGGTCATCGCCGCGCATGATATTAACCCGGCGCTCGGCCGGCGACGAAGCATAAGCCACCAACGCTTCCAGCAAGGGGACAGTGCCGATATTCTCCGTAGCCGACGTGGCGAAGACCGGCACCGTCTTGAGCTCCGGCGAGCGCGATGCCTGGCGCATGCCCTGGCGGATCTCGTCAAATGAGAGCGTTTCCTCTTCGAAATACTTTTCCAGCAGCTCGTCGTCCGCTTCCGCCGCCGCTTCCATCAATTCCATATTGGCTTCTTCGAGGGCGTCGGCGTACTCGTCCGGCAAATCAGCCGGCGTAGCCCCTTCCTGGTAATAGGCTTTCTGGGTCAACGCGTTCGCCACGCCTTTGAAGTCGGCTTGGGCGCCGATGGGCAGCATCACCGGTATGAACTTGTAGTCTTCAAACTGGCTGCGCAGCTGCTCCAGCACTTGCTCAAAGTTGGCGTTCTCACGGTCCATCTTGTTGATCACGACGATCACCGGCTGCTCGGTGGCGCGGGCGTATTCCCAAGCCAGCTCGGTGCCCACCTCGACGCCCGACACGGCGTCCACCACCACCACCACCGAATCGGCAACCAAGATGGCGTTCTTGAGCTCGCCCTGAAAATCGGTGAAGCCGGGCGTGTCCATGATATTGATCTTGACATTGTCAAATTCAACGGGCGCCAAAGATGTGGAGAGCGACAGGCCGCGCTCACGCTCCTCATCGTCCCAATCGGAGATCATATTCTTTTCCGAGATATGTCCCATGCGGGTGGTGGCGCCGGTGCTGTACAGCAGCGCTTCAACCAGCGAGGTCTTGCCACAACTTTGATGCCCTACTAGAGCGACATTTCTGATGTTTTCCGTCTGATATGCTTTCATGTGGGGGTCGCCTCCCAATCAGCGCCTGCCATTTGCCTGCGCGCGAACAGAATCCGACTCAACAGGAGCCGACAATAGGAAGGATTTTATAGGCGCGCAAGCCGATTGTCAAAGTCGCAGTTTGCGCTTGGGCGGCCGATACAAGGCCAAAGGTTAGCGCCTGCGCAAGTAGCGACCTTGGGATAGTATTGACTAGCTTCATACACATGCTCAGCCAATTCATAGAGTGCGCGTACTTCCCGGAGGAGAATCAGTTGCGTAAAATCGCCGCGAATCTCCTGATTGCATGCCTCGCCATCTTGCTCACGCTAGCCCTGCTGGAGGCTTTGCTGCGTCTTGCCGGCGACACCGACGCCGATGGCCGATTCACTTTCCTGGACTTCACTTTGGAGCCCCTGGGCTTGCCCATGGAAAAACTGCGCGCTCCCGTCCAGGGCTATCTGGACCTGGAAGATATTTCCACGGTCATCTATGACGAGCGACTCGGTTGGACATACCGACCGCATAGCGTACGCCAAAACGGCACATTCACGATCAATGGCGCCGGCATCCGCGCCCAGCGCGAATACAGCCAACTGCCGCCTGCGGATCACCTGCGCATCGCTCTGTTTGGCGATTCATTCACCGCCGGCGACGATGTCAGCGACGCTGAAGTATGGGGCGGGCGCCTCGAGCAGCTGCTTCTCAATGCCGGCATACGCGCGGAAGTCTTGAACTTCGGCGTTGGCGCCTATGGCATGGACCAAGCCTATCTGCGCTGGCTGCATCAGGGCAAGGCTTTTGAGCCGGACATCGTGATATTCGGCTTGCAGCCCGATAACCTCAAGCGCAACCTCAACATATTTCGCCAATTGATGAATAGAAGCGGTCCGCCGCTGACCAAGCCCCGCTTCGCGCTTGCCGATGGCGGGCTGGATCTGCTGAATTCGCCCGCGCTGCCGCCGGACCAACTAGTCGCCGCCTTCGAAGATTTCGCAAATCAGCCGCTGGCAGACTACGAGTATTACTATGGCAGCCGCTACCAGGCATCGCGATGGTGGGCGCAGAGCCGGCTCGCCAGTTTGTTGTATGAAGCGCTGAAACAAGAGGACGCCAGCCCAGCACTGTACGGTAGCGATGGCGAAGGCGGGCAGCTGGGCAAAGCCATCATCGACGCCTTCGCCAGGGACGTCAAGGAAGCAGACGCGGCCTTTATCGTGCTGCACTTGCCCTTGCAAGCCCACCTGGTTTGGCGGCTGAATGGCATCGCCGCGCCCTTTCAATTCCTGCTTGATCATTGCCGCGAGTCTTATAACACCATCCCGTTTGAAGACCACTTGCAGCCTGTCCACGCGCACGATGAGTTCTGGAGCGCTACCAAGCATTACGGACCGGAGTTAAACGCGCTGCTGGCCGAGACCGTGGCGCAAGAAATCTTGGCTTGCCTGCAAAGCGAAGCGTGCAGCCTTGCGCGTTTCGACGATCATGCTGCATTTGAGGTCGCGAACGAACTCGCCGAGGGCTGATTTAACCGATCGGCTGTACGCGAATCCCAATAGTACCGTGACGGCCATCGTGCTAGAATCTCAGCTTATTCTGGAGACTTAGAAACGTAATACGCAATATTCTTTAGAGACGTCCGATTCCACTATGCTGCCACAGATCTCAGCGCGGATTGTTCCTTCATGGGCCAGTTTCGCGTATTTTGGTAGCCTGGCTAGACGAGTTGTGCCTTGGGAATAGAGAGAAAGAATGATCGGGAAAATATCGAAAGGCGCTCTGGCTGTTTGCGTCATCGTTTTGCTAACACTGGCGACTCTGGAGCTGAGCATACGTCTGATAGGCTACACGGATTCAAACGGTCAGTTCCTTATCTTTGACCGTACTTTGCCGCCTTATGTTGTGCCGCTCGACAAGATAGAGAGTGAATTACAGGAATACTTCAATAACAAAGAAGTGGTAACCCTAATACCCGATCCCGCAACAGGATGGACTTATCGCCCGAATTCAAAACGCCAGGACGGTACGTTTACGGTTAATGGCGCCGGGCTGCGGGCCCTGCGCGAATATACTATGAAGCCCGCGGCCGATACGCTGCGCATCGCGCTATTTGGCGATTCATTTGTTGCCGGTGACGAAGTCACGGACGAAGAAGTGTGGGGATCGCGACTTGCGCAGTTGCTCAACCAGTCGGGCAATAGCGCTGAAGTGATAAACTTCGGTGTAGGTGGATTTGGTATGGGGCAGGCCTTTCTTCGCTGGCAATCACTAGGTAAGGGTTACGCTCCTGATATTGTTATATTTGTCTTCCAAGCGGAAAACCTGGACCGGAATGTTAATATATTTCGCTTGCTCTACACGCAAGGTGGCGTTGTTTATTCCAAACCGCGCTTCATACTTGAAGAAGGCAAACTAGCGCTAATCAACTCACCGGCCCTTCCTCCCGATGAGATGCGGGACGTGTTAAAAGTTTTTGACAGCCATCCGTTAGCTAAGCACGAGGAGTATTACGAGGGGCGCAAGTTTACGTCTCCTCTTTGGAAGGCAAGTAAGTTGGCAGGATTGACGTATGTCGCTCTCAATCAGCTGAGGGAAGCCGCATCGCCTATGCAAAAGTACGGACCTGAAAGCGAACGAGGTCAACTGGGACAGTCGATAGTTGGTGCCTTTGCCGCAGATGTAGCCAGCAGCGGCGCGCCATTCATAGTCCTCCATTTACCGCGCAAAGACCACTTCAGAGAGTTCCACGATGGCGAGCGAGCGCCCTGGCAATTTCTGCTTGACCACTTCCAAGATGTATACCACTTCATTAACGCTGAAGATTTTCTGGGTGTCGAATACACCGACGACTCCTACTATCAGCCTGGCTGGCATTATGGACCGCAAATCAACGCGCGAATTGCCGAAGTTGTGTCCATGGAACTGGTCATGTGCATACAAGAGGAAACTTGCCAATTACCGCGCTTTGAGAATATCAGCGACATCTGGAAATAGCGCTTCTTGACTTAAGCTGTATTCAGAGCATTCTCAACGCGGATGGCGTGGAATCAGCCACAACGCCGTGATACTATAGTGCCAGAAATCCAATACGAAAAGCAAGGCTCCATCCATGACCTCCAAGGACTTCCTATTCCGTGACGGCATCGACCAGATTGACCCGGAAGTTGCCGAGCTCATCCGCCACGAAACCGCTCGTCAACAAGAAAAGCTCATCTTGATCCCGTCGGAGAGTACCGTGCCGGCTGCCGTGCGCAAGGCACTCAGTTCACCGTTTCACAATCTCTATGCCGAAGGTTATCCGCTGTCAAATTCGCGCCGGATGTCGCAGACCCAGATTCTCGATTACGACCGCCGCCTGCCCGAATTCCGCCGCGATGCCGATTTGCGCTATTACAAAGGCACAGAATACGCCAATATGCTGGAGTCGCTGGCGCGGCGGCGCGCGGCCGAAGTCTTCCAGAGCCAGGGCATCAGCGCTGACGATCTCTTCGTAAATGTGCAGCCGCTATCGGGAGCGCCCGCCAACAACGCCGTATATTCCGCCCTGCTCGATGTCGGCGACACCGTCATGGGCATGGATTTGATCATGGGCGGCCATCTGACGCATGGCAGCCCGGTCAACCGCAGCGGCATTAACTACAACATCGTTAGCTACAGCATCAATCCCGATAGCGAAAACCTCGACTACGAGCAGATGATGCAGCTGGCGCTGGAGCACAAGCCGCGCCTAATCATCGGCGGCTTCAGCAGTTACCCCTACGCCGCCGACTGGGACGAGTACCGCAATATCGCCGATGCGGTTGGCGCTTACTTGCTGGCTGATGTTGCCCACGTCGCTGGTTTGATCGCCGCTGGTGTTTACCCCAACCCGGTCGGCATCGCTGATGTCGTCAGCTTCACCAGCCACAAAACACTGAACGGACCGCGCGGGGCCGTGCTCATCACCCACCGGCGCGACCTGTCCAGCAAGCTCGACCGCGCAGTCTTCCCGGGCGAGCAAGGCGGGCCGCATATCAATACTATGGCGGGTTTGGCGGTCGCCCTGCGCCTGGCCGCGACCGAGCAATTCCGCGACCTGCAAGCGCAAACTCTGGTCAATGCCGAGCGGCTGGCGGCCAAGCTGAGCGAGCGCGGTTTTCGCCTGCCCTATGGCGGCACGAATACGCACTTGCTGCTGCTCGACTGCAAGTCCATTGTCGGCGCCGATGGCACAACACTCAGCGGCGACATGGCCGCGCGCATCCTCGACCTGGCCGGCATCGTTGTCAATCGGCAGACGATCCCGGGCGATACGTCGGCACTGCGCCCCAGCGGCATCCGCCTCGGCGCCACCTGGCTGACCCAGCGCGGCATCAACGAAGCTCAAATCGACGAGCTCGGCGATATCATCGCGGACGTGCTGGGCGCTTGCCTGCCCTTCAGCTTGACGGGCCGCGTTCGTCCCTTGGCGCGGGCCAAGATTGACTTTGACGTACTGCAAACGGCGCAGCGACGATCGCGCGCCCTCTCCGCCCAACTCGGTATTGATACGGACGCCGCTGCCGATGGCTACCCGCACTTCTATCAGCTGGATCACGACGCGGATGAGCGCTGCCTCGACATCAGCGTGAGTGGCGCGCCGTCTCTAACTGGAGATTTCCTGCAAATGGTTCTGTCCAGCGATGTAGCCGCGCTCAAAGACGGCGAGCGACAGCCGACGCGCGTCCTCGAGAAGGACGGCAGCGCTATGGCTAGCGGCAGCGTCGAGCGGCTTTCCAAGACCACATATCGCCTGACCCTGGCCGGCTGGGCTGATCGCGCGGTCGCCTGGATGCGCGGCCTCAGTGACGGCTTCGTGCTATTCGACGACTCTGACGTACATGCCAAAGTACCGGGACCGGTATCGGTGACTGTAATCGGCGCAGGCGAACCGGAAATGCTGGCTGGCAGCGCCGGTTACGCCGACAAGACTTATTGCATCGGCATAAGCGGCGAGCTCTATCCGCGCCAACCGGCGGCCGACCTGCCGAAGTTTGAAGCGGAAGTCGCCGCCGTTGACATGCTGCAAGAGACGCCGTTGCACGCGCTGCACCTTGACTTGGGCGCGAAGATGGCGCCCTTCGCCGGCTACGATATGCCGCTCTGGTATCGCTCGGTAAGCGAAGAGCACAGTGCCGTCCGCAGCAGCGCCGGCATATTCGATGTGGCGCACATGGGCGTTTTCGACATTCGGGGCAGCGGCGCGGAAGACTTCCTCGATCAGATTACCAGCAACGATGTCAAGCGCCTTAAAGTCGGCAGCTCGCATTACACCTACTTCCTCGATGTGGACGGCATCCCGCTTGACGACCTGATGATCTATCGCCTGGCGGAAGCACACTTCCTGGTCGTGGTCAACGCCTCCAACAACGACAAAAATTGGCAATGGCTGCAAGCCCTCATCAATGGCGAGGTGATGATCGACCCAGGCCACCCGAGCCGGCGTTTGTCCGGCAGGGACCGCTTCCAATTGCGCGACCTGCGCCTGCGGCAATTGGGCGCTGAACGGCGCGTTGACATCGCCTTGCAGGGCCCAAAGAGCCGCGACTGCTTGCTCGCGCTGGATGGCAGCGCCGACGACAAGGCGCGCGTAAAGCAGCTGACCTGGGCGGGTGTAACGCAGGTTACGCTCGGCGGCATTGACCTGATTGTCTCGCGCACGGGTTATACCGGCGAGCGCGTCGCCTATGAACTCTTCGCGCATCCCGACCAAGCGGCGGCGCTCTTCCAGGCGCTGGTTGCTGCCGGCGCGACGCCCTGTGGCTTGGCCGCCCGCGACAGCCTGCGCACGGAAGCGGGCCTGCCCCTCTATGGGCTGGAATTGGCCGGCGAGCTGGAAATGAATCCGGCCGATGCCGGCTTTGGCGCCTACGTTAAGCTATACAAACCTTTTTTCATCGGCAAAGCCGCCTTCATCGCCCACGAATCGCAGCGCAAGTTCCAGGTCAGTCGCTTCCGCATGGACAACCGCGGCGCGCGCCCGGCGCATTATGGCGACCCCATCGTCAGCCCGCGCGGACGGGTCGTGGGCAAAGTCACCAGTTGCAATATCGATTCGGAGGGCTACCAGGTTGGGCTGGCGCTGATGGAAAAGGGCTTCCGCAAAGTGGGCACGCAGTTGGCGCTATACGCTGGCACAGCCCGCGCTAAATCGACCGACCTGGGCAATTTGTCCCTCAGCGAACGCATCAAGATGCCGGAGCCGGTCACGATCCTGACGCGCTTTCCCCGGCGCAAATGAGACGCCGCCGCAACCCTAGCGACCGCCGCTCTCGTTGCGCCCGAGGATTTCGGTGATTCGGTCGTGGTGGGCGAATAGCACCAGCGTATCGCCGCCGTTTACCACAATTTTGCCGCTGGGGTGAACATCGGGCGAGCTGCCGTTGCCCTGATGCAGCAAGACAATGTCCGCGCCTTCGCTGCGCTGAATCGCGCCGACAGTCTGGCCATCCATGAAAGAACCAGAGCGGACGACCAAACGGATCATGCTGTATTCCAGGCCCGCGATGTGCAAGTTCTGCGTAATCTCAGCGCCAACCGCCGCGCCCGCAAATGCCGGCGCCGCCAAATCGGACGCGCTAAGTACTTCGACGCGGAAAAAGCGCTCGATCTGCTGCGCCAACTGGCGATCCCACATACGCGTCACCACGCGCACATCCGGGTTCATGTCGCGCACCCGCATCGTAACTTCGAGGTTCGCATGGTCGTCCGAGGTAGCGACCACCACCGCAGACGCCCGGCTAAGCCTGGCTGATTCCAGGCTTTTCGCTTGTCGGCCGTCGCCGGCTATCAAAGGCACATCCATATCATGCAGCGCTTCATGCACCTCTTTGCTCACACTCAGGTCGACCGCCACAACTTCAAAGCCCATCTGCGTGAGCTCGCGCGCGATGCGCATGCCGGTATGGCCGATGCCGACTACGATAATATGCCGCTTGAAAGTTGATGCCACTGCTGCCTCCCAGGCGCTGCGCCTTTCCTCGCGATTGATAAAGAGCCGCAGAAAATCCGCCGCGCCCCGCCCCACGACATACACCGCCAACAGCGGTTGTATGTACCAAAATATGATTAGATAGGGCTCATCCGGCACTTCTATCGAGGCTTCCAGCACCATCAGCGCCAGCATGATATAGGGCATGTCGACATAATTCAGCGGCTCATTGTCCGAGAAGTCGTTGTTGAGCTTCATGTAGATGTAGCCGCCGAGAAAAACGGCGAGAAAGAAGATGAACAGCGGACGCCGAAACTCGCGAAATAAGGCGCGTGTATCGTGCCAGCCGACTCGCAGGATGCGCAGCTGCCTCGATTGCTTGCCAAGCGGCACGGCCTCAACGAGTTTGTGGCTGGGCACTTGCGCTCCCTATCCATATTGGCGCGGCTATTATAGTAGTTTGAGCAAAGCAAAGAAAGTGAAGGCTAAGCCTTCCCCTGGCGCGCCGCGCGGATTCAGATCAGGCCATTCTGCAGCAGGTAAATCAGCAGCGACAAAGTAATCGGGCTGACCAGCGTGGTGGCCATAATCAAGTTGAGCGCCAAGTCCTGGTCGGTCCCGAATTCGTGAGCCAGCACGATGGTCATGACCGCTGTAGGCATACCCGCCTGCAAGATGAAGGCGAAGCGGGCCGCGCCCTCCAAGCCGAATAGCGACGCAAAGCACACCGCCAGCAGCGGCGCCAGCAGCAAACGAATGGCGCTGGCTGAAAATACCAAGCGCCAGCCGCTGGGTTTGCCCAGCCCACCCAGCTGCAAGCCCAGCAATATCAGCATCAAGGGGATGGACGCATCCGCGAGCAACTGCGATGTGCGGCTGAGCGCCGGCGGCAGCTCGATTATGCCGAAGGCTTTAAGCCCGAAAGCCAGAGCCAGCGCGTAGACCGAGGGCGTGCGCAAAATGCTGCTCAGCGAACCCAGTATAGAAGCTTTGCCCTTTGACGATATGTAGACGCCCAAGGTATAAGCCGTGGTCGAACCCGCCACATAGGCGATGACGGCGTAACTCAGGGCCTCCGCCCCGAAAGCGAAGCTGACGATGGAGATGCCGAAGTTGCCGCCGTTAAAGACAAAGGTCGAGACCAGCGCAGCGGCGCGCTCATTCGCTTTGATCTTGCCCCAGCGCAGCGCCAGGAAGGCGATAGACGCGACCGTCAGCGCCAGCGCCACTGTGCCGCCATACATGCGCAAGAAATCCCCGCCGCTGATATCGCGCGTATACAGCGCGTTGAAAGCCAGCGCCGGCGAAAAGACATGGAACATCATGCGCGAAATCATTACCGGGCTGGTGTCAAAGCGACGCCGCAAATACAGGCCGACGCCGGCAATCGCCAGCACCGGCGCCAAGTTGTCGATGAATATGTTGAGCAGTTCAATCACGGGATCTGTCATCCGCCCGGCGCGCGCAAAACAGAGCGAATGATACGAAGTCTCGCCACAATGCTCAAGTGCGGCGCAGTGGTCAAGCGCGCTTTCGTCACCGATATTTCACCACAGAGGCACAGAGGTAAGTGCAAGTATGTCATGCGAAAAAGCTAGCCTTGTAGGGGCGACCAATCTGGTCGCCCGCTGCCGCTGCGATTTGTGGTTTCGGGCTGTCGCCCCTCCAAATTCGACTATAGAGCGGGGCTTAATCTTGACAGCTTTTCTCTGTGACCTCTGTGATCTCTGTGGTTAAACTAAACCAAATCCCCAAAGTCCACATCCACGCCCGCAAAAGCCTCAAAGGTACAATCCCGCGCCGGCAAGCCCAGCCACCGCTGCAAGCGCAAGAATATATTCACATAGCTTTCGCCCATGCGCCGCGCGCCAGCCAAACCCAGCTTACCCGTCACCCGCTCAATCGTGGCCACATCCCCCTCGATCTCGGTGAAATTCCCGTAGGGCAGCTCGTCCAGCACCACTTCCGCGCCATCCAGCGCATAGGTCGTCCGGTATTTCTCGTATATCAGCGCCACCTCGTAGCCCAGCCGCCGTAGAATCACATCCATCAGCGCGAAATCACTGACCTCTACCTCCGCTTCAAATCGACTGGAGATGCCGTCAACCACCCGCTCATCAACCTTGAATGTCAGGCGCGCCGCATCGTCCTGCCGCAAGCGCAGCACAGCCCCCTGTGCCGACAGCATCCCGCCGGCGCTGTCATAGCGTAGGTTCCGCTCGAATACCCGCGGCTTCAGCAAAGTCGCGCCGGCCGCTTCCAGCGCGTCCTGCACGCGCGCCAAGTCCGGCGTATGCAGCTTGACCTCGACCTCGTCCAGACTCGCCTCGTTCATCGCGGTCACCTCAGCGGAATCTCGCGAATCGCCTCGGGCAAGTAGGCGTCAATCGCGTTGACGATGGTCGTATAGGGCGCCTCCGGCCGATCGGGCGCGACCATGATGCCGCGCACGTGGCTGCCCGCCGCCCGTTGAATCAGCCACAGACTGCGCTCGGCATACGAGAGCCCAGCCTGATCACTCAGCTGTTCGAAGCGCGCCCGCAGCAGCGCTTGCTCCAGCCCTTCCATACGCTCCCGATCCACCCTCAGCCGCAGCGGCTCCGCCAAACTCACGCCTTGGAATACAACCTGCATGGCGATTTCGCCCGTCTGATGTTCGCTGAGCCGCGCCACCGAATGCCGCACCCGCCGCGCGGCATAATAAGCCGACACTTGCAAGACGCTCATCACACCGGCTTCGCTGGCGGCACGCTGCAAATCGGGCAAGCCAAACTGGCTCGCCAACAAGTAGACATCCGTTCCGTCAAATGGCATCAGTTGTAGATTGCATGAGCCCGATAATTTTATCTACAGAGAGCGCAGAGGGCACAGTAGCAAGCGCAAGCAACTCATACGAGAAATGCCACACTTTACCCCCACCCCCAAACCCCCTCCGCCATGAAGAGGGAGGGGGCTCCAACGCAGCATATTCGGGCGAGCCAATGGCTCGCCCCTACATCTTCTACCACAAAATGAGCCTGTAGGGGTCAGCCATTGGTTGACCCGTTGTGACGACTCCCGCGATTTTCAAAACTGTCCTGTCCTCAGCCATGAAGAGGGAGGGGACTTAAACGCAGCATATTCACGGCTTTACTCCCCTTTTATATATTGGGGATGCTCGCCATTGAGATGGCGAGGAGAGCCATGGGATGAGAGGTTTCAGCGCAAAACTTGCAAGACTTTCCCTCATTTTTGTCTGTGCTTTCTGAATTTAATCCTTTGCGTCCTGACCCCGACTGCGCTAAACCTCCAGCACAACTTTTCCAAACACGGCGTTCTTCTCCAGCATCTGCTGCGCTTGCCGCGCCTCGCTCAACGGAAGACGCGCGCCGACCACCGCCTTGATGTTGCCGGCGAAGACCTGCAGCATGAAGGCGACATAATCGCGATGCGGCCCCATGGTGCTGCCTATCAGCGAAATATGCCGCGCGAACAACTGCGCCAGGTTTAGCGCGTACTCATAGCCGCTGGTGCCACCCACGATCAGAATTCGCCCGCCGCTGCGGCAGGCGCGCATACTCTGCCCCAGGGTCGCCGCGCCGACGTTGTCCACCACCACATCAACCCCGCGCCGGTTCGTCAACTGGTAAATCGCGCGCGACCACTGCGGCTCGTCTTCACGGTTGATCGTAACATCCGCGCCAATCGCTTCAGCCTGGGCGCATTTCTCGGCGTCGCTGCCCACCACGTAGACAGTCGCGCCAGCCAGCTTGGCGATCTGAATGCTGATGCTGTTGACGCCGCCGCCCGCGCCCACAATCAGCACGGACTCGCCAGCATTTAAGCCGCCGCGCGTGATCAGCGAATGCCAGGCGGTCACGCCGACCAGGCCGACAGCCGCCGCCTCGCCACAGTCGAAATCGGCCGGCATCTTCATCAAGTTGCGCTGCGGCAATACCACATACTCAGCCGCCGTGCCGCTGTGATGCTCGCCCAAGATGGCGATTCGCGTCTGATTCTCCAACCCGCTGTGCAGCGCCGGATCGTCAGGCGCTACGATGGTCGGGTCGATGCAGACACGATCGCCCGCCGCTACCGTCGTCACGCCTGCGCCCAGCGCGTCCACCAGACCGGCCCCATCTGCGCAGACGACATGCGGAAAGTCCAAGTCCAAGCCCCGCCAGCCGGCGCGCACCCAGAGGTCCAGGCGGTTCAGCGCGGCCGCTTTGATCTTGACCCGCGCCTCGCCATAGCCCGGCTCTGGCGCCGGCAAATCTTCTACATAGTCGACGACTTCGGGTCCGCCGTGCCCTTTTAATACTGCTGCTCTCATCGTATCCCCAATTCGTTGCGGGCGATCACCATCCGCTGGATCTCGCTCGTGCCTTCGTAAATTCGTGTGATGCGCGCATCACGATAATAGCGTTCGATTGGCAATTCCTTGCTGTAACCCATACCGCCATGGATCTGCAACGCCTCGTCAGTAACAAATGCAGCCGTCTCGCTACAGAATAATTTCGCCATGCTCGCTTCGCTTGTGTAGCGTCCTCCGGTCGCCAGCGCCCGCTCCTTGGCGAGTATCGCTTGGTAGATCAGCCCGCGGCCCGCTTCAATGCGCGTCTTCATATCGGCGATCTTCTGCTGGATCATCTGATAACTGCCGATGGGCGCGCCGAAGGCTTCCCGCTCCCGGGCGTAAGTCAGCGCCGATTTATAAGCCGCCTCAGCAATACCCAGCGCCTGCGCCGCGATGCCGATGCGCCCGGCGTCGAGCACGGTCATGGCGATCTTGAAGCCTTGCCCGACGCCGCCCAGCACATGCTCAACCGGGCAAGCGTAGTCCTCGAAGATGATTTCGCTGGTGGCGCTGGCGCGAATGCCGAGCTTGGGCTCCGTCTTGCCGCGGCTGAAACCCGGCTGGCGCGTGTCAATCAGAAAGCAGGTGATGCCGCGATGTTTCTCTTCAGCCGCGGTCATCGTGAAAAGAACGATGCGGTCCGCGAAGGGCGCGCTGGTCACCCAGCTCTTGCGCCCGTTGATGATGTAGTGCGTTCCCGCTTCGTTCAGCAGGGCGCGGCTGGCCATATTGCCGGCATCGCTGCCCGACATCGGCTCGGTCAAGCTGTAAGCGCCGATCTGCTCGCCGCTGGCTACCGGGCTGATCCATTCGCGTTTCTGCGCCTCCGTGCCGAACCAGAGGATGCCGTTGCAGTAGAGCGAGTTGTTGACGCTGAGGATGGTGCTGTGGCTGGCGTCGGCTTTGGCGATTTCGATCATCGTCAGCACATGCGCCAGCGTATCCATGCCGGCGCCGCCATATTCCTCCGGCATCTCAATGCCCATTAGACCCATCTCGCCCATCTTGCGCACCGTATCCAGCGGGAACTCGCCCGAATCGTCGTGCGCGGCCGCCAGCGGCGCGATCTCGCGCTGGGCGAAGTCGCGCACAGCCGCCAGCAACATCTCATGCTCGTCCGACAGCGCCAGGCTCAACGGACGCGTCTGCCCTCCCATGACCATAGTGCCCATTCCTCACACTGATTGCTGGTTCACTTTCCGCGTTTCGCCTCTCATTATAACATTCATAGGAGGCACTGTGCCCTTAGACTGGCAATACGGAAATGTATCCTTTTCGGTTGATACAGATATATACCATCGAGGACACCGAGAAATGCTAGGGCAATCGAATCAACTTATCTCAACACTAAGGCGCCAAGAACTCCGAGATATATCCGAAAATATGTCAATAAAGGACTCAATGAAAAGGTGATTTTCTGCCAGATTTAATGGGCGAGCCAAGGCTCGCCCCTACAATTTGTTAGTTTGATAATAAATTCGTCATTTATGGATATTGATGCGATTGCCCTGCGAGAGCACCGAGAAACTTAATCGAGATATGCCATATTCTTTGTGTGCTTTGTGCCTTTGTGTCTTTGTGTCTTTGTGGTGAAATTGAATTTCAACCGAATTCGATACACTACCGGCAATACCAAGGTCGAAAGACAAACGCATGACCGACATCAAACTTAATCACCTGGCCATCGTCGTCGACGACATGGACGCAGCGCTGCGTTTCTGGCGCGAAAGCCTGGGCCTGGCGCAAGCGGGCGCTGCGCAGTCACTTCCCGCCGAAGCCGTCGACATCGCCTTCCTGACGCTGGGCGACGCCCACATTGAACTTATCCAGCCGACGACAGCCGACAGCGGCGTGGCCAAGTACCTGGCCAATAGCGGACCGGGCCTGCACCATCTCTGCCTGGAAGTCCCCGACCTGGACGCCAAGCTAGCGCAACTGCAAGAAAGCGGCTGCGAGCTGATCAACGAGAGACCGCGCGAACGCGATGGCCGGCGCTACGCCTTCATCCATCCCAAGAGCGCGGGCGGCGTCTTACTGGAGCTGTACGAAGCGATTCCGCCTGATAGCAAGGAGTGACAAAATGAGGCGCTGCCTGGCAGTGCTCGCCTTCACTTCGAGCGGCAACAGCGTCTGGGTCCGCATTGACGCCAGCAAATTCGGCGGCAACTGCAACGTCGTCCCGCTCATACTGCACGGCAACTGATTGCTTGCCCGCCTGCGCAACATGGCGTAAGAATGGACCCGGTAAACCCATCAATACCTATAGGGGTATATGTATAAGAGCATTCGAAAGCGGCTGCTATGGCTGAAGCATTCGTCTCAAAGCATCAGGCCGAACGCCAGGACCACAACCGCAAGACGGTCAATCGCCTGCGCCGCATCCAGGGCCAGTTGACGGCGCTGGAAGAATTAATCGTCGCCGATCAAGGCAGCTGCGAAGAGCGCGTGCTGCGCGCCCGCACCATCGAAAAAGGCATGAGCAGCCTAATCAATCATCTCTTTGACTGTTACATTGAAAATACGCTTCAAGGCGAGTTGGCCGACGACCCAGCCGCCGCCGCCGCCGATTTGCAAAAGATACTCAAGCTGATCAACAGTTGAGCGAGGGAACCTCCGATGACCACGAAGGAAATCAAGCTGCCGGTCACTGGCATGACCTGCGCCATGTGCGTCAAGAATGTCGAGCGCAGCCTCAAAAAAGCCGAGGGCGTGGCCACTGTCAGCGTCAACCTGGCCACCGAGCAAGCCACCGTCCGATACGACGACCGCCTGCTGAACACCGGCGACCTGGTCACGCGTCTTGATGGCGCGGGCTATGGCGTCGCCAGCGCCTCGCTCGACCTGCCCATCACTGGCATGACCTGCGCCATGTGCCAGAAAAACGTCGCGCGCGCCCTCAATAGAATCGACGGCGTCATCGAAGCGACGGTCAATCTGGCCAGCGAAAAAGCCAGCATCACCTATCTGCCGAGCCTGGCCCGCCGCCGCGACTTGGCCGACGCCGTGGAAAACGCGGGTTACGGGGTCATCGACACGGCCGGCGCGGACGCCCCCGAAGACGCCGAAGCCGCCGCCCGCCAAGCCGAGATCGACCGGCAGACGCGCCTGGTCAAGATTGGCGCCGCCTTCACCATCCCGCTTACCCTGCTCAGCATGACCCGCCACTTCATGCACCAGATTCCCATCTTGATGAGCAACTTCGACTTCCTGGCGGGCGATATCTGGCTGTTCATATTCGCCGCGCTGGCCACGCCGGTCCTGCTGCTGCTCGGCAGGCAATACCTCAGCGGCGCGCTCAAATCGCTGCGCAACGGCAGCGCCAATATGGATGTGCTGGTATCGATGGGCGCATTCGCGGCTTACCTCTACGGCATCATTGTGCTGCTGGGCATCGCCTTCGGCTTCTCCGATGTGGTTGGCAAATCCGATTACTTCGAATCCGCCGCCGTCATCCTCACGCTGATCACCCTGGGCAAATTGCTGGAGGCGCGCGCCAAGGGCCGCACCAGCGCCGCCATCAAGAAACTCATGAGCCTGGCGCCAAAAACCGCCATCCTGCTGAGCGACGGCCGCCAAAAGTCGATCCCCATCGCCGAAGTCGCGCCGGGCAATTTGCTGCTGGTCAAACCCGGCGAGCGCATCCCGGTCGACGCCATCGTCACCGAAGGCAATTCGGCGCTGGATGAATCCATGCTGACCGGCGAGAGCCTGCCGGTCGACAAAAGCGTTGGCGCCGACGTCAGCGCCGGCACGATTAACCAGCACGGCCGCCTTATAATCGAGGCGCAGCGGGTCGGCCGCGACACCGTCCTGGCGCAAATCATCCGCCTGGTGGAAAACGCCCAAGCCAGCAAAGCGCCCATTCAGGCTGTGGCCGATCGCGTGGCCGCCTACTTCGTGCCGGCGGTGATAGCGCTCGCCGTCATCACGCTCAGCGGCTGGCTGACCATCGGCGGCGCAGACTTGCCGACAGCCACGCTCAACATGATCGCCGTGCTGGTCATCGCCTGCCCCTGCGCCCTCGGCCTGGCCACGCCCACCGCCATCATGGTCGGCACGGGACGCGGAGCGGAAAACGGCATCCTCTTCCGAGACAGCGAAGCCCTGGAACGCGCCGCCGCGCTGGATACCCTGCTGCTTGATAAAACCGGCACAGTCACGCAAGGCAAACCGACCGTGGTGGAAATTGTCGCCGCGCCAGGCGCCAACCAGCAAACGCTGCTGCAATTCAGCGCCGCCGCCGAAGCAAACAGCGAACACCCGCTGGCCACTGCCGTAGTCACAGCGGCAAAGAATCGCGGCATCAAGGGGCTAGCCGTCGACAGCTTCGCAGCCGAGCCTGGCAAAGGCGTCCGCGCGACCATCGCCGACCGCGCCGTTCTCATCGGCAGCCCGCGTTTTCTCAGCGAGAACAACATCGACGCCAAGCCGCTCGCCGAGGACATCAGCCGCATGCAAGCGGATGGTCATACTGTCGTCCTGCTGGCGCTGGATGGGACTCTCGCCGGCGCCATCGCCATCGGCGACACGCTCAAGCCCAGCTCCAGAGAAGCCATTAGTAACCTGAAAGCCCGCGGTCTGGATGTGGCGCTCATCACCGGCGACAACCGCCAAACCGCCGCCGCCATCGCCCGCCAAGTCGGCATTACGCGCGTCATGGCCGAGGTCCTGCCAGCCGAGAAAGCCGGCGCGGTCGCGCAGCTGCAGGCGAACGGCGTGACGGTCGCCATGGTCGGCGACGGCATCAATGACGCGCCCGCCCTGGCTCAAGCGGATGTCGGCTTCGCAATCGGCGCGGGCAGCGATATCGCCATTGAAGCCGGCGACATCACGCTGGTCCGTGGCGACCTGAGCGCCGTGCCCGCCGCCATCGACCTCAGCAAAGCCACGCTGCGCGCGATCCACCAGAATCTCTTCTGGGCTTTCATCTACAATATCGTGCTGATTCCCGTGGCCATGCTGGGCGGCCTGCTGCCCATGTTCGCGGCGGCGGCCATGGCTTTCTCGTCCGTGTTCGTAGTGAGCAATTCGCTGCGGTTGCGGGGGAAGAACATTCATTCGGCCGATGCTTCCCAATTTCGGCAGTAAATGCCCATCTTGGGGACATTAATTCAGTTTTATCCGACTATATTTTCCCTGCATATTGAAGTGCAATTGGCACCCGGTAATCTGCAATGATTTTGCAATATTGTGTCAAAGTGGGTAGATTAGTTGCCCAAAGCAAGAATTTAAGCGCAGCCACTCACTTTCAAGGGACACTCAATCCATGACAGAAATTCGTACTATCAGCCTTGAACCATTGCGGGAAGGGATTGGTCGCTATGTTGCTGATAGAAGCAAGGGCGACTATTTGGCAGCAATTGTTGCACTTGATCAAAAGGGTTATGAAGAGAATCAAGAATGCGAAGTTAAAGATTATAACGAGCTAAAGTTTGTAGTGGCGTTTGAATGGTGTACTGAAATAAACGATGTTATGCGTGATTCAATGAATGACAGCGACCTCGCGGAAGATGGAGCGGTCGGAATTGCGCTCATGTTGATTGACACGTTTACGAAGTACACTGTAGTCGAACGAGCAGTAGAAGGGTCGGGTGTCGACTTCCTCTTGGGAGACAAAGAGTCTTTTGATGTCTCCGACCGGACGGATTTCGGCCTGCCGACCGCACGACTTGAAGTGTCAGGAATGCTCCGCGCGAAACCCAAGAGTCGCTTTCGAACTCGGATAAATGATAAGGTGAAGCAGTCAAAAGAGTCTGATTCAGATGGTACGCCGGCATACGTAATTGTGGTCGAGTTTAGTACTCCAATGATAAACTGTACTAGAAGGACGCCTGACGATGGATAAAATGAATTATCTAAGCGAAAGCGTCAGATTCCACGATCTGGCAATGGAGCAAGCGGACAAGGCCCACTTCGCTAGTCGAATCGGCAATACGAAGGCCTACTTGCAATACACACATGACTCGTACGTGAATGAGGCAAAAGCTGCCGAACTGCTTCAGCACAATCCATCACACCACATGTATGCAATCTTGCACAGAAGCGCTGCAACCCTGGCTTACCGTTGCGGCGAATACGAAGCTGCCGAAAACCTAATACTTCAGGGACTAGAACCCCGACCCAGCGATCGATTGAGATCTGAGCTGTATGATCTCTTGAGAAAAGTACTGTTACACGAGAGTCGCGAGTACGCCTATCCGCCGTCTGCCGAGAAAGACATCATAATGACGCTTACTGGTGTTGAAGCAGACAATGGTGAGCTAGAGGCCGAGTCAAATGCTACTCTTATTGCAAAGTGCAAACAAGTAATTCGATACGTTACGGGTTCAGTGCTGAATTATCCTTACCGCGAACTCGAAAAATTTGAGCAGTATTATCGTGTAGTCGCAAGGGTACCTGTTATAGGAAGCTTCAAGATTAACATGAAGCTCGTAGAGCTAGTCCAGCAACCGCTCTTCGAGGAGAGCGTTGTCGAAGATGTGTACGATAGGGTTATTCGCAACCTTGACATGTTAAATAACGGAGATACTCGAGATTTGGAAGAGAGTTTCGGTGACCAAGAGTATTATCACAGTTTTATGGATCTGGCCAAATCACTGGCTCCCGATGGCGAACAGATTAACGCTTTCAGTCTCGAAGCTATAATTGAGGGAGACGTAAAGTCTGTCGTGTTTGAACGAACTACGGACGAAATTGACAGCATATATTCCCCGCCTGAAAAAAAGCCGGTGGAAGAGGAGTATCAGCTATCAAGTGAAACTGTGACTCTTCGAGGTACCGTGTGGGCGGCCAATGGGAAAGTGGACGCGGATCAAGTCGAGTTTTATGAAGACAGTGGCAAGCGGTGGTACATCACCGTTCCAGAAAACTTAGGAGCGAATGTGGTAAGGCCACACTTTGAATTGCGAGCGGAAGTAAAGGCACGTCATAGATTTATCAAGAACAGAGGCAGTAGACTGGAGTTGATTAGTATTAGCCCGATAGGGAATATACTCCCTGAACGTGACCAGCAGGCGCTTCCTCTTTTGCCATGATTCGTTGCTGACCTCATCTAATAGCGCGTGTCTGTGCAAGAATCTGAAGCAATGATGTTGCCCTATAATCAACCGTTGGTGAGCATGGTCAAAAGCATTTTATTGAAGACTTAACGCGACCATCCACTCACCACCTAGGTCCCCACCCATACTACCCTCTCCACAATCCGCAGCTTAACAACCGCATATCGCGCCGCCCAGCCAACCGACACTCTCAACCTTTTGACACAAAATATATTCCCATTGAAATAAAAACGAACGAAGAACTCTGTGCCCTCGAAAGAACTCGGTGTACTCGGTGGCAAAAGAACCTGTGCTAAAATCGTCACCAAAAAGGATGCTCCCCATGCCCGACCAAGATCCCGTCATCAGCCCCGAGCAAATCGCCGCTGCCGAAGCCCTGCTCGGCCTCGACTTCACTCAAGCCCAGCGTCAGCAGATGCTCGAAATCATCAAGAGCCGCCGCGGACAATACGAAGGCATCCGCGCCGCCGACCTGGACAACAGCGTGCCGCTCTCGCTGCATTTCAACGTCAACTCCGCCGGTGCCGCGCCCGCAGCCGTCCCGCGCAGCTACGCCATGAGCGCTCAGCCGCCCGTCACCCGCCCTGCCGATTTGGAAGAGGCCGCCTTCTATACCGTCACGCAGCTGGCCGAGCTCATCCGCAGTCGCCAGGTGACTTCGCTTGAGCTAACTGAGATGTACCTGGCCCGCCTGCGCCGCTACGATGCCCAGCTGCAATGCGTGGCCGCTTATACCGACGAGCTCGCCATCCGCCAAGCCAAACGCGCCGATGACGAAATCGCCCGCGGGCTGTATCGCGGGCCGCTGCACGGCATCCCCTGGGGCGCCAAAGACCTGCTGGCGGTTCGCGGCTACCTCACCCAGTGGGGCGCCAAGACTTACGAAGGCCAGCAGCTTGATGTGGACGCGACTGTCGCGCAACGCCTGGAAGCCGCCGGCGCAGTGCTGATTGCCAAGCTGACTCTGGGCGCGCTGGCTAACGGCGATGTCTGGTATGGCGGCGTGACCAAGAATCCCTGGGATACGAGCGAAGGCAGCAGCGGCTCATCAGCGGGCTCGGGCGCGGCGACAGCTGCCGGACTGGTCGGCTTCGCCATCGGCACGGAGACCATGGGCAGCATCGTCTCGCCCTCGTCGCGTTGCGGCGTTTCCGGCTTGCGCCCGACCTACGGCCGCGTCAGCCGCTACGGCGCCATGGCCCTCAGCTGGAGCCTGGACAAGATCGGGCCCATGTGCCGCTCGGTCGAGGATTGCGCCCTGGTCTTCAGCGCCATTTATGGACCCGACGGCCGGGACATGTCGCTGACTCCCGAGCCCTTTCACTGGGACCCGGCGCTTGACCCGCGCTCGCTGCGCATCGGCTATGTCGCCAGCGCCTTCAGCGCGGCCGATGCCGGAGTCGCCGACGCGCACCACCGCCCCGCCGGCGAAGAGCTGCAGCGCGTCAACGATGTCAACAGCGCCGCCGTGCTTGATGTGATGCGCGCTCAGGGCTTCGAGCTAAGGCCGATTGAATTGCCCGACAGCGACCTTCAGAGCCTCTGGGTGATTCTGGCGGCGGAAGCGGCGGCCGCCTTCGACCAGATCACACGCGATGGCTCTGTCGACGCCCTGACGCGCCAGGACGATGACGCCTGGCCCAATATCTTCCGCGCCGCCCGTTTCATCCCGGCGGTCGAGTACATTAACGCCAACCGCGTCCGCAGCCAAATCAGCGCCGACATGGCGCGCCTGATGAAGGACGTGGATGTTTTCATCTCGCCCAGCTTTGGCGGCCAAACCTTGGGGCTGACCAACATGACGGGCCATCCCACGGTGGTCGTGCCCAACGGCTTTACGCAGAAGCGCACGCCCACCAGCATCAGCTTCGTCGGCGGCCTGCGCCAAGAAGCCGAAGCCCTCGCCGTGGCCAAAGCCTACCAGGACACCACCGATTGGCATCGGCAATATCCCTCCCTGGATGAACGAGAAGCGGTGTAGGGGCGACCAATCTGGTCGCCCGCAAATTGTGATGAGACTGACCTAGGCCAACAGCGCCTCGACCTCGCCGCGCACCCGCTCGTCGTCTTCGCGCCGATGCAGGTCGGTCAGCAGCTTGCTGCTATCGAGCTCCATCGTCCGCCACAAGGCCCAAGCCGCATGCCCACGCACCAGCGCGCTCTCGTCATACAGCAACTGAATCAGGTGCGGGATGGCCTGTTCGCCGCGCCAATTGCCAGCCGCGATGCAGGCATTGCGCACGATACGCTCGCGCTTCACGCGTTCGACCGGCGTGCGCCGAAACATGGCTCTGAATGACGCCTGGTTGGACATCAGGATATCGGTCAGTTTCGGCGCCACCCGGTCCAGCTCAAAGGGCAGGAAAGCCACCTCCTGCGTCTCTTCGGCGAAGCGCTGAAAGGGGCAAACATCCATGCAGATATCGCAGCCGAAGATCCAGTTGCCGAAGTCGGCGCGCAGCTCGCGGTCGATCCAGCCCTTGTTCTCAATCGTGTGATAGCTGATGCAGCGGCGGGCGTCCAGCACGTAGGGCTCGGGGAAGGCGTCGGTCGGGCAGGCCGACAGGCAGCGTGTGCAGGTGCCGCACATGGTCTCGCGATGAGGCGCGTCGTAGGCGTCAAACTCCAGCGATGTCAGGATCTCGCCGATGAAAAAGCTGCCGCCCCGCCGCGGATGGATCAGCATGGTGTTCTTGCCGATGAAACCCAAGCCGGCTTGCTGCGCGTGGCTGCGCTCCAGGATGGCGCCGGTGTCGACATAGACTTTCCGCGCCGGGGCGCCGCCGCTCACCTCCGCCAGCCATTCGGCGAATTCCTCCAGCCGCAGCTCCAGCACCCGATGGTAGTCCAGCCCCCAGGCATAAGAGGCGATGCGTCCGCGGGCCGGGTCGTTCAGCGTTTCCTCAGCCGCATAGCGCGCGAAATAATCCATACCGACCAGAATGAGCGTCTTCGCGCTGGGCATGATTTCACGCAGGTCTTGGCGCCGCTTCACGCGATCCGTCCGCGCCATATAGCTCATTTCGCCCTGCATCCCCCGCTGGATCCAGCGCAGGTATGCGAACAGCGTTGGCGATGGCCGCGCCGGCGTTATGCCACAAAGATTAAAGCCGAGTTCACGGGCTTTGTCTTTGATCGCGGCGGTTGTCAGCGGCATTGCGCAGATTCTTTCATAGCATCAGCAGGCTCCAGATAGTAGCTCAATATGGCGTCTTTGGTCAGGTTTCACGTTTTCCCGCGCCAGCTGTCAGGCGCGCCCGCGCCGCATCGGTGGCTCGTCAGGCCAATCCTAAACAGCGTCCGATAGCCTTCCCTACCCTTCAGGTACGCTGCCTCTACGCCAAAGCTATGAACTGCTATGGACTGTTTTTCCTGGGGTATATTGCGGCTAATCGAGTTTTAGTCGTGAGGAGTAAATCATGACCAGCGCACATAATTCACTTTCGATTGTGATTCAAAGTCTTGTCAAGAGATTGCCCGGCCGCCTTTCACTTGCCTTCCTCTTGATAGCGCTGCTGGCTTTGCCCGCCCAGGCTCAAGCGCCCCAGCCCAGCGCCAGCGCCACTGCCGACAGCATCACCGTGACTTGGAATGGCTACAGCGGCCCGGAGACGCATCACTTCTTCATCGAGCTGCGCCAGGGCAACTATCTCTTATATCAGCATCAGCTTGGTAGCTGGGAGCGGCAGCTCACCATCAGCAACAGCGATCTGCAAGGCTACTGGACGGTGCAGCTACAGCCGAATACGGATTACACGGTGACGCTGGTCGTCAACGCGCTGCGCGACTTCCAATATAACGGCAATACGTATCAGCGCTTCGAGCGCCTGGAAGCGTCAACCACGGTCAGAACGGGCAATGGCGCGGGCAACAGCAATACCGTGCCGGCACTGGAGCTTAGCATCAGCGACATTAGCGTAAATGCCTTCACGGTCCATTGGAATAGCATAGGCGCGGGCGCATTTTATATGGTTGACGTCTACCACAACGGGAATTTTGTGACCAACGATTACACGGAAGGTCAATCGCTTCGCATCGATTGGGGCCTCGCGCCAAACACGGAATACCGCATTGAGTTGATTGGCGTACCACAAACATCACCTAATTATAACGATTGGAACCGCAGTAGCAGCGAAGTCGCCTCTGTCCGCACATCGGCATGAGGCTGGGCGCAGCGAAGCATACGGAGGCGGCCGCAGTGCCGTCTCTTTTTTTGTCCGCCGCCAATCAGCAGCATCAAGCCGACAATAGGGATGCGCTGGCGCCCCCAGTTTAGCTCGCTGCGGGCGGGTAGTCGATCTCGGTCAAGGTGGCGACGATTGCTTCCCAGGAAGCCGGCGGCGCGTATTCGACCTGCATCGTCTTGCTGCTGACATCGCCGCTGACGCTGGCGACGCCTGCCAGGTCGCTCAACTCATTCGATATCGCCTGCACGCAGCCGGCGCAGCCGATGTTGGGCACTTCAAAGGTCTTGCTGGTCATGGCTTCGCTCCTTATGCTCTTGCCTCATTCTACATGAAAGCCTGTATACCCGTTTGTGATCGTCCCAAAATCAAGGCGTGGATGTCGCTGGTGCCCTCGTAAGTATTAACCGCCTCCAGATTCATGACGTGACGGATGACATGGAATTCGTCCGAGATGCCGTTGCCGCCGTGCATGTCGCGCGCCGCCCGGGCGATATCCAGCGCCTTGCCGCAGGAATTGCGCTTGACCAGTGAGATCATCTCCGGCGTGGCCGCGTCATTATCCAGCAGCCGCCCGACCCGCAATGCGCCCTGCAAGCCCAAGGCAATGTCCGTCATCATGTTCGCCAGTTTGAACTGTATCAGTTGCTTAGCCGCCAAGGGACGCCCGAATTGCTGGCGATCCAGCGTGTATTGGCGCGCGGCGTGCCAGCAAAATTCGGCCGCGCCCAAAGCGCCCCAACTGATTCCATAACGCGCGCGATTCAAGCAGCCGAAGGGTCCTTTCAAGCCGACAACGCCGGGCAGCATGTTCTCCTCAGGCACGAAGACCTCGTCCATTACGATCTCGCCGGTGCTGCTGGCGCGCAAACTGAACTTGCCCTCGATTTTAGGAGCCGACAATCCGGGCATATCTTTCTCGAGGATGAAGCCGCGAATCGCGCCCTTACGCTCTGCGCCGTCAAAAGCCTTAGCCCAGACGATGAAGACATCGGCGATCGGCGAGTTGGTGATCCACATCTTGCTGCCGTGCAGGGTCCAGCCGCCGTCGACTTTTGTGGCGCGCGTTTCCATGCCGCCGGGGTCGCTGCCGTGGTTCGGCTCGGTCAAGCCAAAGCAGCCGACCCATTCGCCGCTGACGAGTTTTGGCAAGTATTTTCGCCGCTGCTCATCGCTGCCGTAGGCGTAGATGGGATACATGACCAGCGAGCTCTGCACACTCATGGCGCTGCGATAGCTGCTGTCCACGCGCTCCACCTCGCGCGCGATCAAGCCGTAGCAGACGTAATTCAGTCCAGCGCCGCCAAATGCTTCCGGCAATGTGGCGCCCAGGATGCCCAGCTCGGCCATTTCACTGTAGATGTCGCGGTCAAAGACCTCGTGCCGGTTCGCCTCCAAAATGCGCGGCATGAGACGGTCCTGGCAATACCCGCGCGCGGCATCCCGCACCATGCGCTCTTCGTCGCTCAACTGTTCATCGAGCAGAAATGGGTCATCCCACTGAAACTGATTTGCCATACAAGCCTCGTCGCGCCTAGCGTCAGGTATCCAGCGCTATCATACCGTTTCTGCCAGCGGAATTATACGAGGAAAGGATATCCAAGCAGAGCAATCGCATCCAAATTTTTCACCACATAGGCGCCGAAGTAGAACCAGGTAAGTAATGAAAATTTCGCTAAAGCGACGATATGTAGGGGCAACAGCCCGAAACCACTCATTCCAGCAGCAGCGGGCGACCAGATTGGTCGCCCCTACAATTCTACCATTTGAAAGATTTGCACGACTTATTCGGGTCTAATTCAGATGAATGAGTGGAACGGAATGTCTGTTCAAATGCCAGTCGCCAGGGGTTATAATGCGACTGCGCTTTATGTCGTTTCAGGCGGGAACATCGGCGCATTTGCCGCAAGTTTTGTACCGAATGCCAGCCTTCAGAAAATTCGCTAACGGACCCAGAGCAACATGCAAGACAAAATCATCGTACGCGGCGCGCGCGAGCACAATCTAAAGAATATCGACGTGGAAATCCCGCGCAATCAACTGGTGGTCATCACCGGCTTATCCGGCTCGGGCAAGTCATCGCTGGCATTTGACACGATATTCGCCGAGGGCCAGCGCCGCTATGTCGAGAGCTTGAGCAGCTACGCGCGGCAATTCCTCGGTTTGATGGAGAAGCCGGATGTCGACCAGATCGAGGGTTTAAGCCCGGCCGTCTCCATCGACCAGAAAAGCGTCAGCCATAATCCGCGCTCGACAGTCGGCACAGTGACCGAGATCTACGATTATCTGCGGCTGCTATACGCTCGCGTCGGCATCCCCCATTGCCCCACTTGCGGCGTCGAAGTATCGGCGCAAAGCGCGCAGCAGATTGTTGACCAAGTCTTACATTTTTCCGCCGACAGCCGGATTCAGGTGCTGGCGCCGGTGATCCACCGCAAAAAGGGCAACCACATAAAAGCCCTGGAGGACATCGGCAGGCAGGGCTTCGCGCGCGTTCGGGTCGATGGCGACGTGCGCGACCTCGATGAAGAAATAACGCTGGATCGCTATGTCACCCACGACATCGAAATTGTGGTTGACCGCCTGATCATCCGCCAATATGACAGCCACCAATACGAAGAAGCCACAGCCTTTGAGACACGCCTCACCGATGCGGTCGAAACCGCCCTGGAATTGGGCGACGGGCGTATCATCATCCAGGATGTGAGCAACCGCCACAACCCGGTTGATCACTTGTTCAGCGAAGATCTGGCCTGCCCCAACGGTCACGGCAGCGTGCCACAGCCGGAACCGCGACTGTTCAGCTTCAACACGCCCAGCGGCGCCTGTTCAGCCTGTCAGGGCTTGGGTTATAGCCTTGAGATCGACCCTGACTTGATTGTGCCGGACAAAGAGATTTCCATTGCTGACGGCGCGATCAACGCCAACGGGCACAGCGTGGAAGATAAACGCGGCTGGAATTGGAACGTATATTGCAGCCTGGCGCGGGCAAATGGTTTCAGGCTGGATGTGCCCTGGAAGAAGCTGAGCAAGGAGCATCAGGAGTTGGTCCTGTATGGCTCGGGCGACAAGCGCCTTGACGTAACCTACTATCACTCCAACGGCCAGCAGCGCACCTGGTCAACGCGGCACGAAGGCGTCATCCCCAATCTGGAGCGGCGTTACGGGCAGACCGAATCCGAGTATATTCGTGGCAAGATACAAGAGTATATGCGCGAGATCCCTTGTCGCTCTTGCGGCGGCCAACGGCTGCGCCCCGAAGCCCTGTCTGTGACCATCGGCGGCAAGACCATCCACGATGTCACGCATTTGCCTATCGACGAACTAAATTATTGGGTGGATTCGCTGCGCGGCGAGGGCGCGATTCTGACGAGTCGTGAGCAGCAGATCGCGCATCAAATTCTGCGCGAGCTCCAATCACGCGTTGGTTTCTTGAGTAATGTCGGGCTGAACTATTTGTCGCTTTCGCGCAGCGCGGCCACTTTAAGCGGCGGCGAATCGCAGCGGATTCGGCTGGCGACGCAGGTCGGCAGTCAATTGACCGGCGTCTTGTACGTGTTGGACGAGCCGTCCATCGGCTTGCATCAGCGGGATAACAAGCGCCTCATCAAGACGTTGACGGGCTTGCGCGACATCGGCAATACCGTGCTGGTCGTCGAGCACGATGAGGACACCATGCGCTCCTCCGACTGGCTGATCGACCTGGGACCGGGCGCGGGCGAACATGGCGGCGAGGTCATCGCAGCTGGCAGGCCGGAGGAGGTCGCGCGGTCCGCCGAGAGCTGCACCGGCGCCTTCTTATCCGGACGTTTCCAGATTCCGCTGCCGGAGCGTCGCCGCGAAGGCTCAGGCGAGTCTCTGACCATCAGAGGCGCGCGCGCCAACAACCTCAAGCGTATTGATGTGGACTTCCCCCTGCGCAAATTGATTTGCGTGACCGGCGTCAGCGGCAGCGGCAAGTCGTCGCTGGTCGTGGAGACGCTCTATCGCCGCCTGGCTCAGCTAATCAACCGCAGCCGCGAACGCGCGGGCCCCCACGACGAGATCATCGGCGCGGACAAAATCGATAAGATTATCAATATCGACCAAAGCCCGATTGGGCGCACGCCGCGCAGCAATCCCGGCACCTATACCAAGATGTTTGATGACATCCGCAGCTTGTTTGCCGAGCTGCCCGAGAGCAAGATCCGTGGCTACAAGGCGGGACGCTTCAGCTTCAACGTCAAAGGGGGCCGCTGCGAGAATTGCGAGGGCCAGGGGCTGAACAAGATTGAGATGCAATTCTTGCCCGATGTCTACGTACAATGCGAAGTCTGCCGCGGAACTCGCTTCAACCGGGAAACGCTGCAAGTGCAATTTAAGGACAAGTCAATCGCCGATGTGCTCAGCATGACGGTCAGCGAAGGCTTGACGTTCTTCGAGAATCTGCCGCGCATCCGCCGCAAGCTGGAGACCTTGGATGCCGTGGGCTTGGGTTACATCCGCATTGGGCAGCCGGCCACCACCTTGAGCGGGGGGGAGGCGCAGCGCATCAAATTAAGCCGCGAGTTATCGAAACGCGCAACCGGGCAGACCCTCTACATTTTAGACGAACCGTCGACGGGCCTGCACGCCTTTGATGTGGCGAAGCTCATCAATGTGCTGCAGAAGCTGGCCGACAACGGCAATACCATTGTCGTCATTGAGCACAATCTCGACATCATCAAAGTCGCTGACCATATCATCGACCTGGGACCCGAAGGCGGCGGCGGCGGCGGCGAAATTATCGCCCAAGGCACACCGGAAGCAGTGGCAGCCAACGACGCCAGCTACACCGGGCATTACCTGGCGAACTACTTAAGAATGCCGGAGCCGGCTTGATTCCCCCGGCACAGGACGGCTAACTGTGGCGAGGTATTGGTTTATTTCCGCGCCGCTCTTCAGCCACACGGATTGGGGCGGCTTCATCGAGACAGCGCAGGCGCTGCAAGCTCGCGGCCATGATGTTCTCTGGCTGAGCGAAGCGCCGCTGGAGCCGACGATCACCCAGCGGGGCATCGCCTTCCGCGCCATCCGCAAGACCGGCTGGCTTTGGCCCCCGCCGCCCCCGCCTGATCTAAGCGGCATGCCACCGCAGGAGGCGGTCAGTCTGCGTTACACGCGGGCGCTGGACACCTGGCTCAGTGAAGCTCTGGTCGCCGAAGCCGTTGAAGCTCTGCTGGACCTTGAAGACGAAATCGGCGCGCCGGACGCCATCGTGTCCGACCCCTTTCTGAGCGCTTCAGCACTCGCGGCCGAGCTGCTGGACATTCCGCTTATCATCTGTGGCTGGCCCGCGCAAGCGACTCTCGACGCCAACCAGCTATTCCCGGTGCAGCGCGATTTGAGCAGCGACAGCCAGCAGCGAATCCAGCGGCTTTGCGATCGTTTCAACATCAGCGGGCGCAACTTTTCGCGCGGCTCGACGCCCTCAATTGTCAGCGAGGCGCTGCATATCACCTACTTCACGCCTGGCTGGTATCAAGCCGAATTGCCGACCATCTTGCCGCAGACGCAGTTTGTAGGCGGCGCGCCCAACCAGCATGCCAATCCGCCGCCGCAATGGCTGCAAGACATTCCGCCAGACCGCCCACTGGGGCTGGTAACTCTAGGCACGGTCTTCACCGGCGATTTGGGCTTCTATAGCTGGGCGGCGCAAGCCGTGGCGAGCGAGGGATTAGTCCCCATCGTTACGCTGGGCTGGAATCCGATAACAGCCGAGAAGAAAGCCGAGTTGAAGCGGGCGCTGCCAGCCGGGACTCGCCTCTTGAATTGGGCGCCCTACGAGCATGTGCTGCCGCGCTGCCGGCTGATGATACATCACGGGGGCATGGGCACAACTCACGGCGCTGTCATACACGGATTGCCGCAGATTGTCGTGCCGCACGCCGCCGATCAGCGTATCCAGGCGCGGCGGGTCGCGGAAGCGAAAGTGGGATTGCACCTGACAGCGCATGATGTGCGGCAGGGTCAACTGCGAGAAGGGGCGCAGGCGCTGCTGGCGGCGGAGTGGGTGCAGGAGCGGGCGCGGAGCCTGGCGCGGGAGATGGCGGCGCTGGGCGGGGTCGCGCGGGCTGCGGAGTTAGTGGAGGGGGTTGTGGGCTGAGGAGTCTGAATCTCTAATGGAACGCGCAAGCCGATAGACGCGCGTACCAATCTGGTGCATCCAGGGCGATTTTGGATTGGTGTCTATTACGTGGGCATTGTTGATTGCTGTGGTTACATAAGGAAGGAAGTCTGATTGTCGCAAATCACTCTTATTGTATTCTCCGCATATCTTGACCAGTTCCGCCTCTAATCTTGTTCGATTACCGGTTTTCTCATTCTTCTTAAGTTCTTCTATCTCGCAGTCGTCGTAATCGCTCAATGGCTTACGGTGTAATAGCAACCAAAGTTCAAAACAGGGATTGCTGTCGGCCACACATAAGCCCTTTGCTTTGGCTTTTTCCATTACGCGTCGCATGTCATCTGGAGCTCGTCCGTCGATATCTATGACAATCCAGTGTGCCTTAATGATGCTGGGACTTAGAGATTTTCGTTCTTTATACTTGATCAAGTCATCCAGTACTTGCATCGGATCACTACGACTATAATCTCTTGAAATGATTTCGATATTGATATCTCGAAACTTGCGCTGTAGGTAAATGAAGTAATCAGGTTCAGTCCTCTCGCCTTCTGTTGCAATGACAATAGTCAAGCGTTCACGCAAACCAACAGGAATGCGTTTCCGCGCCGCGGATCTCTTTCTTGCCATTTCTATTTTGCCCATTCAAGATTATTTACACTGAGAATAATTGGAATTGATCCAAATCGGCCCTGAAGGTAGCGTTTTCTAACATCGCTGTCGTTTCGTGGAACAAAATCTTCCAAAGAATATGCGGAGGATGTCCCGTCAACGGTCTTTTCAATGAACCAAATCTCGTCCCGACGGAGAAGATTCAAATCTAGAAGTCCGGATTCGTGCGTTGTAATTATTAGCTGGCGTGGTCGCTGGCCGCTATTCTTAAGAAACATTTCCACAATAGTGTATGTAATATCGGGATGCAGTTTTCTATCGAGCTCGTCTATTATGAAGACTCTATCGCTCTCTGAACTCAACAGATCGAGGAGCGCAGGACCCAAATTGAAGATCCTTCGTGTACCATCAGACTCTTGTGCGAGATCAAAGAAAACGTTGCGGCTCTCATGATCAACACGGTGTACAGTCTGATATTCAATGGACGTGATCTGGTTGTCTTTGTCTACTACAAATACTAACGTCGTATCTCTGAACTGGACAACGCCTTCCGCTGTATCTTTGAATGGGATGTCAAGAATTCTCTGTTTAATTATTTTCTTCAGTTCATCCGGAAACCGTGTATCCGAGTCGAATTCAGTTTTTTCGTATTCTACACGACTAATGCCAAAGTCAAACACGTTGACTAGCTCACTCAGTTTGGACTGAAATTCAGCGTCAATCTTGAACATGAAGGCAATGCCAGTTGGCGTTGACTCAGGGTAGATCAAGACAAGCTTGCTCTCAAACCAATCATAGACATCGCGAAAGTATTCAACGTTGCGGTCCATGCTTTCGGTCAGAAACAATTGGTTCCGTCGAGTCCCGACGGCTGTAAATTGTAAGTAATCTAGGCTCTGTTCAGCTGTCAGTGCAAAACTGCCAAATTCAACAGTTGTCCTGCCATCGCTATCAGTTTCGCGCTGGAACACAATCTTATCAGTCGTCGGACGAATTTCAAAAAGCCACTCCGAGTGAACGCGCTCTGAACTAACTTCAAAGCCGTATGTGTAGGATGCGTTTAAACACTTGACTTCAAACTCGAATTTGGATGGTGCCTTCTCCTTGGACCGATCCAATAAAAAAGGAAACACTGGAATACTTTGCCTTGGCCGAGTCGCTACGTTACCAAGAATGAAATTCCTGGCATAATCCATTGCCCGTATAAGATTGGTCTTGCCAGATGCATTGGCACCATAAATGGTGGCAGTCTTTAGCAATCGCGTGTCACTTCGCTTTCCAGTGGTAACGATATGATCTCTGTGCCTTCGAGATTTGCCAGCAACCATCGAAAACTCGACTTCGTCCTTGAACGACAAGAAATTCTCAACTGTGAACCGAATAAGCATGGGAAAGCACCCTTTCGTCGACTTTTACGAGAAAAAATCTCGTTTGACGCATTTTACCCTATCTGCGTGATACTACACTGAGAGCTTATCAATTGGAATATTGATGTGCAAAGACGCTACAATACCCGTAATCCTTAATCAACCATCAAAGAAAGCGCAAACGCAATGAACCTTCCCCTCGACAACATCGGACACTGGCGCTGCATTGGTCCCTTTCGCGGCGGACGGGTGGTCACCGTGGCCGGCCACCCCACCGAACTCGGCACATTCTACTTTGGCGCCTGCGCCGGCGGGGTCTGGAAGACCGAAGACGCCGGGCAGTATTGGGAGAATATCTCCGACGGCTACTTCAACACGGCGTCGGTAGGCGCGCTGGCTGTCGCGGAATCCGACCCCAACGTCATCTACGCCGGCATGGGCGAAGCCACCATCCGCATCGACGTATCGCACGGCGACGGGGTGTACAAGTCGACCGATGCCGGGCGCAGCTGGGAGCACATCGGCTTGGAGGACACGCGGCATATTGGCAAGCTGCGGATTCATCCGACCGACCCCGACACGGTGTACGTCGCGGCGCTGGGGCACGCATTCGGGCGCAACGAGCAGCGCGGCGTTTTCCGCTCTAAGGACGGCGGCGAGAACTGGGAACGCGTGCTCTTCGTCAGCGACAAAGCCGGCGCCGTCGACCTCAGCATCGACCCGAACAATCCGCGCATCATTTACGCCAGCATCTGGGAGGCGTATCGCAACTTTCACATGATGAGCAGCGGCGGCGAAGACAGCGGCATCTGGCGTTCGCTGGATGGCGGAGACAGCTGGGAGAACATCTCGGCGAACGCGGGACTGCCGGCGGGAATCCTGGGCAAGGTCGGCATCGCGGCCTCGCCGGCGCAGTCGGGGCGGGTCTACGCCTTGGTCGAGCATGAACAGGGCGGCATGTACCGTTCCGACGACCATGGCGACAATTGGAAGTTCGTGGCGCGCAACAACGACATTATTTCGCGAGCCTGGTATTACATGCACCTGACGCCCGACCCGCAAGACGCCGACACAGTATACGTCAACAACCTGCGCTTATGGAAATCCATCGATGGCGGCCGCAGCTATAGCGCGATCGGCACACCGCACGGGGACAATCACGACCTGTGGATCGACCCGCAGAATCCCAAACGTATGGTGCAGGGCAATGACGGCGGCGCCTGCGTCTCGTTGAATGGCGGCGCGTCCTGGTCGTCGATATTCAATCAGCCCACGGCGCAGTTCTATCATGTAGCGGCGGACAATCGCGAGCCCTATTTTGTCTATGGCACACAGCAAGACAACAGCAGCGTGGCCGTACCCAGCCGCAACGAAAAGTCCTCGCTGATGTGGCTGGACGGCTTCATCGCCGGCTCCGGTGAAAGCGGCTACATCGCCATCAAACCGGATGACGATGACATCGTCTTTGTCGGCGCCATCGGCAGCTCGCCCGGCGGCGGCAACTGCTTGCAGCGCTATGATCACAGCAGCAAGCAACTGCGGCTGGTGACCACTTGGCCCGAAGTCACATCGGGGGAAGCGGCGGCAGATTACCAATATCGCTTCGCCTGGACCTACCCCATCGTCTTTTCGCCGCATGACCCGAATACGCTCTACATCGGCGGCAATTTGATTTTCAAGACGACGGACGAGGGCCACAGTTGGCAGCCCATCAGCCCCGACTTGACGCGCGCCGACCCGGCTACGCTGCAAGTCACTGGTGGTCCAGTCAATCGCGAAGGAGCGAGCGCGGAAGTGTATGCCACCGTATTCGCGCTGGCGGAATCAAGCCATGAACCCGGTGTCATCTGGGCTGGCTCCGATGACGGGCTGGTGCATATCACCCAGGACAATGGCGAGACTTGGGTGGACATCACGCCCACGGAGTTGCCGGAGTGGTCCATGGTGAGCGCGCTGGAACTCTCGCCGCATGACGCCTCAACTTGCTACCTGGCAGCCTTGCGTTACAAACACGATGATTACGCGCCGTATCTTTACAAGACTAGCAATTACGGACAGTCTTGGGCGCGTATTAACGCTGGCATTGCGGACGACGACTTCGCGCGCGTTATCCGCTGTGACCCTGCGCGCCAAGGCCTGCTGTACGCCGGCACAGAAACCGGCGTCTACGTCTCGTTCAATGACGGGGAGAACTGGCAACCTCTGCAACTGAATTTGCCGGTCGCGCCCATTCATGATCTGCTGGTCAAGAACAACGATCTCGTCGCCGCCACGCATGGGCGCGCCTTTTGGATCCTCGATGATCTAACCCGACTGCATCAGCTCAGCGACGTCGTGCAAGATTGCGAGGCCATGTTGCTCAAGCCGCGCGCTACGCAACGCCTACTCGAGAGCATCGACGGTCGCCGCTTGGTCGATCAGCCGGGCAAGACCTACATGAGCTCGACCGGCGTCTCGGCTGCTTACACGCACAGGACGACGTCCGAAAATGTGGTTGAACGCAAGTTCCTGGATTCGGGCGAAAACTTGCCGCGCGGCGTACTCGTGACTTATTTCTTGCAAGGCGCGCCGGCCGACAAAATCAAGCTGAACATTGCAAACGCGGACGGTACACTGCTCCGTGAATTCAGCAGCATGGATGATTCAGACCGGCAGCGGCAAAAGGAGAAGCCGGACAAGACCATCGTCTATCTCACGGCGCAGGCGGGCTGGAACCGCTTCGTCTGGGACATGCGCCTGCCGACCTCCCCGCCGCTGAATGGCAAAGACCCGCAATTCGAGCGGATGCCCGGCCCGACCGTGCCGCCGGGCAAGTATCAATTGTCGCTAACGGTCGGCGGCGAAGTATACACGACGCACTTTGATCTGATCAAAGACGCGACATCGTCGGCGTCCGATGAGCAGCTGCAGGAGCAATACAATCTGCTGGTGAAGATTCAAAACTGCTACTCCCACGCGACCGAGACGGTCAATTCCATGCGTCGCTACCGCGGGCAACTGGGCAGCCTGAAAGAGCGACTGGCTTACGCGGCGGATCACGCGGACCTGGCGATTAGCGCTGCCGAGCTCGCTGATCGACTGCGGGAGATTGAGATGAAGATCTTCGTGCCCGACTTGCCCGAAGGCTGGGCCGGGCGCGTGAACCAGGGCACGGATTACCTACGCCGCTTGAGTGGCCTGCCGGCGGTGGTTGGATTAGGCGAGTTCCCGCCGACCCTGCAATCGTATGCGGTATTTGACAAGCTGTCCGGCGCGATCCAAGCTCAGATAGAGGCATTCGAGAGCTTGCGAGACCGCGAATTGGCCGCCTTCAATCGCGAGCTGGAGGAGTGGGGCGTCTCCCTGCTAGGATAAACTGGCGGCGCTTTTGACGCAGTGACGTTTGCTATTCTTCGCCGGAAATGATATCGATTAACTCGCGGCCTATGGCTAAGATCTGGGAGATGTCAGCGCTGTCTTCCAGCAGGACGACAAAGGCGAGAGCGTTGTCTTCGTGGGTCTTAACGAAGCCGTTCAACCAGAGTTGCGTCTCGTCGCCTGAATAGGAGCGGGCGATATAGGCGCCAATTTGCGGCGAGTCTTGCGGCGGCGCCCAGAGCTTCGACCAGGCGTCCCGCAGCGCGAGTTGCAGGCTTTGAGCGGTCTCAGCGCGCATCATGCGCCGGCTGGCTGATGCCTGCGAGCGCGTTCGCCACTGGTCTGAATCGGGCGGGCGCAGGCCGGATAGCAGCGCAGGTTCTGCGGCCAAGCCGTCGTTGGCAATCGCCGCGATCATAGTGGCGAGATGGAGCGGCGTAGTGGTCAGGTTGCCTTGGCCCAGCGCATTCCGCAATTCCAGATCGGCGGGGCTGAGGCTGTCATCGTCCGGCGCAAGATCGATCGCTTCCCTTTGCGGGAAACCAGCCAGCGTCAAAGGATCATGAAAGGCGTAGGGCGCAAGCAAATCGTCGTATGCCAGCGCCGACTCCGTCTGACGATAGCTGGCGAATGCAGCGGGACAGCCAAAAGCCAGGGATTCGCCCAGGGTCAGTTCAGCCTCAGCCTGATTAACTAGGCAGGCGGCAATCATGCCATCGCCGAGATCGACCGGATCGGCAGCGTCAGTAAAGCGCCAAGACAGGTCAAAGCCGCTTTCGAGCGCCTGCGCCAGCCAAATGAGGTAGATATTGGCGCCGATCTGATAGTTGCCCTGCAGGGCGCGGTTGAAGAAGGGTTTGCCCTCTGCTTCGACCAGCCTGCCCCAGTCCGCATCCAGCGTATTGGGATTGAAGCTCGGCTGGCTGACCAACGCCAATACAGCGCCGTTGCGCGCGTCCAGGACGATTGCCGTACCCGCGGCCTCAGCCAACGCGCTGACGACCGATTCCTGGAGGGCGACATCCAGCGAAAGCATGATATCAGCGCCGATTTGGGGCTGATTCAGGAGCTTGCGATTGAAGTAGTCGGCGATGCTCTCGATGGGTCGGGCGCCAGACAGCAGCGCGTCGTAGGCCGATTCCGCGCCGCCCACGCCATAGCGCAGGCTGTAATAGCCGACGATGCTGTATGCGGATGCCTGCGGATAACGCCGCTCCAGCCCCGCATCGCCTTGGACCGTCTGCGCCAGGATTTGCCCCGCCTGGTCAAAGATGCCGCCACGCCGGACATCGCGCTGCGCTTCGATGATGCGCGGGTTGTCTTCCCGCAGCAGCAGGGAGTCTTGCCCGGCCAAAGCCCAATAAGTCGCCGAGAGCCCGACGAGCGCCAGGCAGATCAACGTGCCGGCCAGGATATGACGAATCGTTCGCTGATAGCGCACCTAGCGCGCTCCCGAGGACAAGCGCAGCAGAAGACCCATCATGATATGACAGGCGAAAAGCGAGCTGCCGCCGTAGCTGATGAAGGGCAGCGTGACACCGGTCAAGGGCAGCAGTTTCAAAACGCCCGCCATGATCATTAGCGCTTGCACCAGCAAAGTCATCGTTAAGCCGGCGGCCAACAATCTTTGGAACGCGCTCCCATGATGGTTCAGGGCGATGGCCAGCCCGCGCCAAGCCAGGACGCCGAAGCTGCTCAGAATGGCGATGACGCCCAGCAAACCCCACTCTTCGGCGATGGCGGCAAAGACGAAGTCAGAGTGGACCACGGGGATGTAGCCGGGCGAGCCCAAGCCGACGCCTGTGCCTGCGATGCCGCCAGCCCCGAAAGCCATCAAACTCTGTACAATCTGATAGGCGCGTCCGTCAGCTTCGGGCCAGGGATTAAGCCAAATATCCACGCGCAGCTGCACCACATCAAAGAGCTGGTAAGCCACGGCGCCCGCCACCAGGACGAGCAGCGCGCCGCCAAGGAACAAGCGCGGATCCCCGCTGGAAAGGTAGAGCAGCAGCAGAAAGACGACGAAAAAAAGCATGGCCGTACCCAAGTCGCGCTGCCATACCAGAATCACCATGGAAAGCAGCCACATCAAAAGTATGGGTCCGATGAGACGCAGCGATAAGCCGTTGGCGCTGGCGGACGCATCGCCGCGCGCCCGCAAAGTTGCGCTCTGCTCGGCTAGATAGCTAGCCAAAAAGGCGACCAATATCACTTTCATAATCTCGGACGGCTGGAAGTAGAAGGCGCCGATGCCTAGCCATAGCCGCGGGGCGAACTCAAAGCCAGAGGGATTCCGCCCCAATACGATGGTCGCCGATAGCAGCAGCAAAGCCAGCGCCAAGAGAATGTAGCGGTAGAGGCGCAGCCAGCGCAAGACTTGGGGGTAAATCGCCACCCCAAGCATAGCCAGTACGCTGATCGCCAGCCAAAGCGCCTGCCGATCGGCGAATGCTGGGGCGAGCCGCTCGATCGCCACCAAGCCCCAGCCACTGAGAAACATCGACAGCGCCAGCAACAGCGGGTCGTGGCTCGGCAGCCGCCATTTCAACACTGTCGCGGCGCCCAGCGCGCAGACGATCCAAACCGCAAAGCCCGCCCAAAGGTTGGCGCTGGACTGGCGGGTGATCGCAATCGACGCCAAACCGGCGAATACAAAGACGCCCGCAAGCAGCAGCAGCAACCAGACATTGCCCCGGCCGCGTGAACCGGCAACGACTCTTAAGAGGGGCAGCGGGTTGTCGATGTCCGTCCTAGTCAAGGTTGAGCACACGCGCCAGGATAGGCCGCAGTCGGTCGATCGCGTTGGCGTCCATCGCGTCCGGCGGTGTGGCTAGGGCTGACCCGAGCGCGCTGTGCGCCGGATCAATGTGGTCCTCGTCAACCTGCGAAAGCGCGACAGCCAGCGCTCGCTGTACCGTCTCGATGTTTTGCAGAAGCGTTTCAAGGACGAGATCGGAAGTGACATCCGCTTCATGCGAATGCCAACTGTCAAAATCGGTGACGTGCGCCAGCGAGGCGTAGGCGATTTCGGCTTCCCGCGCCAGGAAAGCCTCCGGCGCCGAGGTCATGCCGATCAAGTGGCAGCCCCAAGCGCGGAACAAGTGGCTTTCGGCCCGCGTGGCGAAGCGCGGACCATCTTCAACCAGAATAGTCGCGCTTCGATGCGCCGTCCCGCCGACCGCTTCGACGGCCTTAGCGATTATATTACGAAGGTAGGCGCTGGTTGGATCCGCCACCGAAACATGCGCTACGAGACCGTCCTCAAAGAACGAGCGCGGACGCGTCTGAATGGTGTAGTCGATGATTTGATCAATCGTGGCGATGTGCCCCGGCTCGTAATCCTCGCGCAGGGAGCCGACGGCGTTCACCGCGATGATGAAGCGAACACCCAACTTCTTCAAGGCATATATGTTGGCGCGGTACGGCAGGGTCGAGGGCGACAGCGCGTGGCCCTCTCCGTGCCTCGGCAGGAAGGCAATTCGCTTGCCACCCAAGCTGCCGATGCGGATGACCCCGCTAGGCTTGCCAAAGGGCGTATCTATTTCTGCCGCGCCATGATCAGAAATGGCCGGCATATTGTACAAGCCGGATCCGCCGATAACTGCTATGCGTATGGTTTCCATCGTCCGCCTCCCCGCGGGTCTAACTCATCGCCGTTTATGGCGAAGGGCAGCCCGGCGCTACATCGTCATATTCTCCCGATTCAGGTGGAGCCGATAGCGGTATTTGCCGATGCCGATTTCGTCTCCGTCAGTCAGAATCGTGCGGCGAAGAATCGCCTCGCCGTTGAGCTGCGTGCCGTTGCGGCTCCCTCGATCTTCCAGCCACCACTGGCCGCCATCCAGAACAATCCGCGCGTGATTGGCGCTGGCGAAATCATCCCTGATGACAACTGTATTGCCCTCGGCCCGGCCCAGGGTGACGATGGGCCACAGCGAGCAGCGAAGGGCGTCGTCAGCCAGCGCAGGCTGCTCGCGCGTTAGGTAACCATGCGGCGCCCCGGCTGCGGCCGGCTGATAAACAGCAGCGCCTGCATTACGCCAAATGATGACAAACAGCGCCAGCATAAAGCCTGCCAGGCAAAGCCCCGCCAAGAGGCGCAGAAGAAAGATCGTGACTTCAATGTTCACATTCCCGACCTAGCCCAAGGGCAGAAGCTGTGTTGTTCCAGCGCCAGCGGATTGCCCATTATCGTCCGTATAGACAAGCGTCGTGCGGCCGATGGCGATCACATCGCCGTTGCGCAGTCGATGCTCCGCCACGCTCTTGTCGTTGACGCGCGTTCCACCGCGGCTGTTGACATCAAACAGGGAGTAAAAGCCGAAGCGCCGGCGCAGCTGCAAGTGATGACGCGAAATATAGCCATCCGCAATGACTACGTCGTTGCAACGCTCACGCCCAACGTTAACGACCGATTTAAGCAGGGGAATGACGCGCTCGTCACTGACATGCAAGGCCGGGTTCCGCGCTCTACGCTGCACAGCATCGTCCGCAACCGGCGGCATCGTGGCGGTCTCGCCGCTCATCGCCGGGACACGGTCAGCTGTAATTTTCGCTTCGAGCGTCGTCAGCTTGTCGTTGGGCAGCAATTGGATGCTGGGTTTGGCGGACAAAATGAAGCCGGATTCTTCGCTCAAATCAACAATGAGCCGCGCCAGGCGTTGGGTAAAATCCGGGTATTCCGCCAGGAAACCTTGAATGACAGCCGGATTCATCTGCACCAGAAACTGATCGGGCGCGGATGGCCTGTCGCGCGGTGAGCTTGGCGCGCTGGCGTTGTCCTCTATCGCCCGCAGCAGCAAGACGGCGATATCCCGCGCGTCGATGGTACGGCGAAACAAGCGCATAAATGCGCCTTCAATCAGCGATTCCAGTTGCCATTCCAGCTTGTCTACCGGGTTGACGCTCATGCCTGCATTATAGACGCGTCGCCTGATGGGGCAAAGTGAGAAGAAGAGACGGTCAGGGCAATCGCATCAAAATGATAGCGGCCGACTAGGTGGGAATCTAAACTGCAAATCAACCAAAGAGGGCGCAGAGAACACAGAGAAAAACAATATACATGTTCATGTCTGATATTGACTGTGATTCATGGTGACAAATCACAGTTCGCTAGTGACTGTTGCCTAATCCAGGCCGCAGATTAAGTAGAATAGTCGTTTAATCTCCTAAAACTCTGTGTCCTCCGCGCTCACTGTGTTGGAACAATTTAATGCAACTGCCCTGACGACCGCCCCAAGCCACGCTTAAGAACAGTGGCTCAACTGCGCGGGACGTGATCAAGCCAAATGTCGAAGATCTCGACCTCATCGTCGCGATCTTCGCGCAGGGATTCCTTCAGTTGCTGCACAGCCTGCTGCCGCGCGCGCTCCCGCTGCGAATCTTGTTCGGCGCCGCTGCGTGCTTCTTTGCTGCGCACTTGCAGGACGTGGAATCCGAACTCGCTTTCGACTGGACCCGCCAAAGCGCCAACTTCCGCCTCTTCGATGGCCTGGCGGAATTCCGGCACGTAGTTGCCGACGTAGGCTTCGCCCAGTTCACCGCCGCGCGCTCCGCTGCCCGGGTCGGTAGAAATGGCGCGCGCCAAAGCAGCGAAGGACTCGCCAGCGTTCAGCGCTGCAACCGCTGCTAATGCAGTCTCTTCGTCATCCAGCAGGATATGCCGAACATCAGCGTAGAGCAGCGCGGCATCGTCCGGAACCAGCGCAAGAGCCAGCTGCGTCTCCAGCGCATTGCGTTCGAACAAAGCATCCAAGGTATCATCGGCGACGCCGACGCGATCAAAATAAGCTCGGTAGTCGCGTTCAGCTTCAACGAAATTGTCGCGAACTTCATCCGCGCTCAAGGTCGGCTCGACAACAGTCGGCTGCGGCGTAACGGCTGGCTCGTCGATGGTGGCGGTGGCGTCGATCTCGGCGGTCGCAGCCGGGTCCGGCGTTGCGGTCGGCTCGGGAGTTGAGGTGGGCGTCGGCGATACGAAGGGGGTCGGCGTGATTGTCGGCTCGGGAGTCGCCGTAGGATCAACGCCGATTAAAGCCACAGCCGTCGGGTCAAAGCCGAAATACTCTTCGACCGCCTGGCGGACGGCCTCATCATCGATGCTGACATTACGCGAAGAGGCTTCCAGCGCCAGCAAGCGGTCATCAATCATGTCGTTCAGCACGCGCAGACCTAACTGGTCCGGCACGTTGACTTCATTGATCCAGGAGGAATAGGGTTCTTGCTGGGACAACTGCTGAAGATCGATTCCCGAGTCTTGAATCTGGTTGAGTTGAAGCAGAACCCGATTGCGTTCCAGCAACACCTCTTGGCGAAACTCGCCTACGGTTATGCCTTGGCCGTCAACCGTAGCCACCACCTGGTTGGGAATAATCAGCTGTTCAAAGGCGAATGCGATGGCCACCAGCAGGATCAAAACGCCAACGACGGCGACCACACCCCGAATCACCCACTTCTGCAGCTCTTCTTCGCGCTCGGCGCGGCTCTTATAGGACGACTCGTCCGCGCCCTGTGTGATATTTTCGGCGCCGTCTGCCGCTACAGCCCCTCTGCGCCGTCTGCGGCGTTTCGGCACGCCAGTCGTTTGAGACTTCTTCGACATGAATCCGCAAACTCCTCAATTGATATGCAGTAGACAGCGCGCTTCAGATCGCCGGATACGCGCCAAGCAATAGGCCCCTGCCTTGAGAAAGGCCCAGCGTCAATCTACGTAGGGCAACAGAGCCAGGTGACGGGCCCGTTTGATTTCGCGGGCCAGCTCGCGTTGGCAGCGAGAGCAATTGCCGGTTTGACGCCGCGGTTTGATTTTGCCGCCCTCGTTTACGTAGCGTGAGAGGGTGTCAAAGTCCTTGTAGTCGAAGCAGCGCCCTTTGGGGCAATAAGTCGTCTGGCCGCGCCGACCACGACCGCGCCGCCGCCAGGGACCGCCGCGCCGTCCACCGCCACGCCCGCCGCGTCCGCGATCGGGAGTGGATCTTGAGCTTGTGCTTGCTCTTTTGGGTTCTTTATTTTCGCTCACGCTTCAAATCTCCATTCATTTTCCGCATCGGTTTCCGGGCGCGCCAGGCGACACGCATAGCAGCACGGTCGCGGCTCTCGCTGTGGACCTAGGCAGTGGCTTTCACTTCGCCCTCTTCCCGCACCAGCAAGTAGCGCAGCACAGAATCAAAGAGCTTGAGCTCTGTTTCCAATTCAATCAGGTGCTCGGGCTGAATTGACGCCTTGATGAAAACGTAATGGCCGTCGCGTTGACCGTTGATTTCATAAGCCAGGCGGCGCCGGCCGAACATTTTGCGGTCGACGCTTTTGACCACGCCATTTTCACCCATTTCGATGAAACTGATGACTTGGTCGATGGCTTGATTAACTTCTTCGTCTGAAGGCAAGATGCGGATTATGAACGTCAGTTCATAGTCTCTCATGAGTGTTCCTTTCCTCGGATCGTAGCCCCGCATCGTCTTGCATTGCGGAGCGGAAAGCTGTGATTCAGTTGTAGGCCAGCTATGCTAGACCATTCCGGCGCTGAATGCAACGGTGGCTTCAATCCCTTCAGAGCAATTGCATCAAATTATTTTCAACAAAGAGAGCGCAGAGGGCACAGAGTTTTAGGCGTTTAGACGACTATTCTACTAAATCTGCGGCCTGGAATTGGCAACAGTCACTAGCGAAACGTGAACCACAAATCACTGTTCAAAAAAGACATGAACACATATTTTTGTTTTTCTCTGTGCTCTCTGCGCACTCTGTAGGTGATTTTCAGTTTATTTTGCTCGTCCACTGGATACCAGTTTTGATGCGTTTTCCCTGCAATCCCGCTCGGTCTCCGTTTCGCGTGCCAGGCGCGAGCTGGCCAGGCAGAGCGCGACGATCAGCCAGAACCAGGTGATCGAAGACTGAAAGTCGAGGCGGAAGAAATACAGATCGGCCACGGCATTAACCAGCCCGGTTATCAGCGCCGCATGGAAGCCCAGATGAATGGCGGCGAATTCCGGTTGCGCTCTGGCTACTTTCCAAGCGCGCGCGCCGTAGACCAGTACGCCGGACATCGCGATCAGGAAGATGACCAGCCCGGTCAAGCCAATCTGGTTCGCCATCATCAGGTACATATTGGCGACATCGGCGTAGATGTCGATATCGGGTGTGCCGGTGAAACCCACGCCCACCAATGGGTAGCGCGCAATCAGGCTCAGCGAGTCCCTCCATTCGCCGAGGCGCATTTGCGTCGCCAGGTCCGCGCCTTGGAAGGCCTGGACCAGCCGATCAAGATAATCCTGAGTCTGCGGCAAGACGAGAAACAGCAGCGCGGACAGCGCCAGAATCGGCAGCAAACGGCGGTAGCGTATGGCAGCGATAACCAGCAGGCCGGCAAGCAGCGCCAGGAAGGAGGCCCTCGAAGCCGTCAGAATGAGCGCCAAAGCGACGAGCAGGAAAATCAGCAGGGTCAGCCAGCGCTGGCGGATGACCGGTCTCCTGGAGGCGATCTGGGGCGCGATGATGATAGCCGCTGTCGCCAGGATGCCGCCCAGCGCGTTGGGATCAACCCAGGTGCCGATGGCGCGTTCACGCAAGGCTGGATTGTCCTCGATGTAGCGGATGACGCCGCCGGCCGGATAACCAATGCGCGACAGCCGCACCAGTAGCGCCTCAGCCAAATTATCGGGCGCCGCATAAAGCGTGATCGCCAACAAAGCCTGCGCGCCAATCGCCAACAGAATCACCAGCGTCAGGCGCCTAAGCATTGCCGGGCTGCGCAGCAGATCGACCAGGATGAAAACCAGGCTGATGCTCAAAATCGTCTCGGCGAATTGGCGCAGCGTCGACGAAGTTGGTCCCGCATGGCGCAAGCCCAGGGCGAAGGCCAGCACCAGCCACATCAGGTAGACCGCGACCAGCGCATGCGCCGCTGTCAGCTTGATGCCGCCGCGGCGCCCCGTCATCCACTGGCAGAGGTATACAAGCAGGAACCCGCTCAGCGCCAGGTCCAGCAAGGTCGGCGTGATGGCGATTTTAACCGGCAGAATCCCGAAAGGCAGCAGCAGTACCACAAGGACAATGCCATAGAGCGCTAGCCGCACATCGGTGATGACATACAAGCCAGCCAGCAGACCTAGAATCGCCGCCGCCGCCAGCAGCGGTCCCAGCAAAGCAATCAGCAGGCCCAGCGCCGCGCCAACGATGCCAATGGACAGGCCAACCACAATCGCATACATTCGGCGATCCAGTTGGCTGATCCAGATAGTGACTGCATTTGCGCTTGGCACGGGCTATCTCCTGAGCAAGATCCGTAAAGCAAGCAGCGCCAGGCCAATCCAGACGATCGCGCTGATGACCGCGCCGATTCGATAGCTGCTTGGCGAAAAGCGCAGCGAAAGCGTATGTCTGCCAGCGGGCGCTTCGATTGCGCTCAAGCCGGCGTAGGCGCGCAGGATGGGAACCGGCTCGCCGTCGAGGTCCGCTGTCCAGCCCGGATGATCCGGCAGCGAGAGCGACAGCAGCGCGTTCTCCGCGGTTTCGATTTCCAGCACGATTTCTTCGGGCGCGAAGGAGACAACGCTTGCGCTCCCCCTAGCGGCCTGGCCGGGCAAGTTCAAACTCGGCGCCTGCTGCACGACAAGCTTTTCACGCTCGTCAAATCTAGGGTCGTCCATCAGTTCGCGCGCCCACTGATCGCTGTCAACGACCTCAGCCGCGTAATAGAGCCGCGCGAAGGGGCGCGGATCATTCAGACGATGCAGATAGACTGTGCCAGCCTGCCCCGCTTCCATGCCAACAACCTGTGTCGGAACCGACAATATTTCCTGACGGCTGAAGACATAGTTGACAGAGAAGAGCTCCCATGCCAAGGGGTTGTCGACGTAGTTGCGATGAATGATGTGGTAGGGACCCTTGAGGAAGAGCGGGCTGATGCCGCGCATATCCATTATGCCGTAGATGCTGGCGTGGTTGTCTTCCAAGCCGATGAATCCGTCTACGCGGAAAGGCTGCTGACTTTCGTCATCCAGGACCTTTTGGACGAGTGGTGGCGGTTTCATACTTAGTTGTTCGTCGTGCGGCACGGAGTCGTAAACGGCTGGATGATCCATGTTGACCGAGAACAATTCGAAGGCGATAAGCGCTATCAGAGCGAGCTGATAAGTCAGCCGGCCGGGATCCGTCAGCAAGCGGCGCAGCAAGAGCAAAGCGACTGAACCTACCAAAGCGCTGCGCAGGGCGATGTTGAAAAGTTCGCCCCAAGTATCGGCGCTGGCAGTCCAGCCGAAGAAGGCCAAAAGCGCGACCCCAGCGACTAGCGCGGTGAAAGCGGCCCAAAGTCGAAGCGCTCGCTTGTGATACAGGTGATTGGGCCAGGTCGTCGCCGCGGCGATGCCTAGTCCGGCCAGTATCGCCAAACTGTTGGCAACGACAAAAGCCGCCCGCTCCTGACCGCGAAAGTATCGCAAGCCGGGCAGGAAATTGTAAGTCAAAGCGTAGAAGGCGCTGTTTTCGCCCAGGCTGTGCAGCAAGCCCAGCAGGGCCGCGATCAGCCAGAAGCGGCTTTCGCTCTTGTTGCGGAAGACAGCGACAGCGACGAAAAATAGCGCCGGCAAACCCACGTATAGCGGCGACCATTGGCTTACCGAGCCGGGCAAGACAAATTGAAGCATGTCCTTAATTGGGAATCCGTTGCCTTTGGCGGCGAAGCCCAATTCTTCGCGCGCTGTCAACCCCAAGTACTCCAGGCCCGGGAGCAAGGTTACCGCTGTGACGCCAAATGCGATGGCCGACAATAGGAACAGGCCAGCGAGAAACTGTCGCCAGCCGACGCGCCCGGCGTAACAACGATAAGCCAGGTAAGCCGCGACCAGGTAGGTCAAGAACCAACTCGTCTGTGGATGCCCAGCCAGCCAGGACAGGCCCAAGCCGAAGCCCGCCAGCGCGATGAATCGCGGCGCGACCCGGCCAGCGCGCGTCGCTTCCAAGATGCCCAGGGCGGCCAGCGGCAGCCATATCGCCGCTTCCAACACAGCGAGCTGCAGGGGAGGATAGCTGGTCGTGTAACCGCCGTAACCGATGATTACCGCCGCGCAGAAGGCCGCCAGCGGACTGCGCGCATCAGCCAGCGTCAGCCGCCGAACGAAGAGATACATCAACAGGGTGTACAGAAGCACATGCAGCGTCATCTCCATCTGCAAGGCGTTGTAGCTCCAGCCGCCGCCGAGCGCGCTGAGCCCTATGGTGAGCCAGCGCGGCGGATAAAAGACGGCAGCCTGCGTATCGGCAATGAAAGGCAGGCCGCCGTTGTTGTAGGGGTTCCACAGCGGGATTTCGCCTTGAGACATTCGCTGATACTGATAGGCGCCAAAAGCGACAAATTGTCCCGAGAAATCGCCCTTTGCCAGCGACGCCTGGTCCGCAGCGATGGGCGTGAACAAGCGCCAGAAAAACAGCAGCCAAAGTATAATCAGAGTAGCGACCGCGCGGGCATCCCTGTTGTGGAACAACTTATCAGCTCTATTCATCCGCAATGGCCGTCATAGACAGGCTTGGTAGAAATCTATCGTGTCGCGCGTGATGCCTTGCCAGTCAAATTTCTTGCTCAAGCGCGCGGCGCCGGCTCGGAGCGCATGTATACGGTGTGGCTCGGAATGCAACTGCAAAACCGCGCTTTCGATTGCTTCTGAGGAACGCGGCGGCGTCAGCCAAAGGTTATCGCCGTGGGCGAAGGCTGGCTCGGCCAGAGCCGGCTCGGTGGTAATTATGGCACAACCCTGGTGGAGCGCCGCAATCAAGCTGCTGCGCCGAAAGGAGGTGCCGTCCACATAAGGCAGCGCCATGAGATCGACTGCGCCCAGCCAAGCTGACACTTCCTCGTCAGGCAGATAGCCCGTCCAATGCACAGCATCCTGCAAGTCTTGCTGGCGGATGCGCTCGTCTAAAGCGATCTGGTAGCGGCTATCGGCGCCGTCGTCTATCGTATTGCTGCGCGCGCCAATGAATACCAGCCCTACATTCTTGCCGCTGTTTCTCAAGCGCGTCAAAGCCTCGATGAGGTAGTCCACGCCTTTGATCGCCTGGACAAAGCCGAAGTGCCCCAGCAGCAGACAGTCGTCGTCAGCGTTGACTCGCCGGCGGCGGGCCGCGCGCTGCGATGCTGAAAGCGCTCTACGTTTAATACTGCTGCCGATGGGGATCATCCGGCAAGGCGACCAGGACCTCAGCCTACTTTCGTCCTCGCGATTGGTGGCGATCACACCCCGAGACGCCCGCGCCAGCCGCATGACCATCCAATCCCGCAGGGAGCCCGCTTTGGGGAAAAGGTAGGGAAAGCGCAGATCGTGAAACGTGGTAATCAGCGGCAGGCCAATAGTATCCGGCAAGAAGTGAATAAAAGGCGACATATCGAACGCGGCCGTCTGAAATTGTAGATTGACAAGATCGACGCCACAGCGCCGCGCCCAGCGCCGAATCTGGAGGGTGCAGCCGGCGCCCCAATTGCGGACCGTGTCGAGCGGCAGTCGCTCGTCAGCGCAACCTGCGCGGCTCAGCACAAAAACATCGTGGCCCTGCTCCTTTATGTTGTTCGCAAGCAGCCGCGTGAAGTCGCCGACCCCGCCGGGCATAGGCGGGAATTCTCCGCTGATTAGACCGATCTTCATCCCTCGGCCCTCAAGCCGCTCTGGAGAACAGTCCAATACTGACGGACGCGCTCGGCTCTTAGATCGCGTTTGTGGCCCAGGGCGCCTTTGCAGGATTCGAGCGCCAACTGCCAGGCGAATTGCAGCAGCAAAATAGCGCGTAGAAATAGGTAGCGCCCAAAGCCGTGATGTTTGCGGAAGTAGCGCAACTTGCTGGTATGAAAATGGATCATGGTCTGCGCCGCGACTTGCTCGCTGCTCTTGCCGCCGTGATGCGTGATGATGGCGCGGCCGTTATAGGCGACCTGCCAGCCGGCTCTCTTGGCGCGGCGGCAATAGTCCAGCTCTTCGGAGTACATGACAAAGGCTTCGTCCAGCCTACCGATATCCTGATACACCTCGCGCCGCAGCAAAAGCGCCGAGCCCTGCACCCAGTCGACCAGGAGGATGTCCTCATCGTCGGTTTCGAGCATGCGGTAGTCGCGCTCAACGCGGGCGGGCGCCGCCGCAGCCAGCCAGGTACTTTCGAAGATGCCGGTCATCAACGTGGGAAAGCGTCGGCGCGTAGACTGATGGCTGCCATCGCTGTTGAGCGTATGCGGCCCGACGATGCCCACAGCGGGATGCGCCGCCAAGTAGTCGAGCAAGATGCCAAGCGCATCTCGCTTGACTTCGGTATCCGGATTGAGCAGCAGGAGGAAATCGCCTTGCGCCTGCGCCAAGCCGATATTATTGCCGCGTGTGAAACCGACATTCTCGGCCTGCGCCAGCAGCCGAACGGCGGGATACTTCTCGCGGATCATGGCGACGCTGTCGTCTTGGCTGGCCGAATCCACCACGATGATCTCGAAACTGCCTGGCGGGAGATCGGCGGCATAGAGGCTCGCCAGACAGCGATCCAGCAATTCTTCAACATTCCAGTTCACGATGATGATTGACAAGCGCGCCATAAATGGGTCCGTCTTAATGTCACGCTAGCAGCAGTTTAGCAGGCTTCGAGCGAATCCGTGAGCGGAAGCGGCGGCGTTCAAGGCAAGGCAAAGAGTCGCTCGGCGTTCAACGTAGTCTGCCGCGCCATGTCGTCTGCCGTCACGCCCTTCAATTGCGCCAGCCGCGCGTTGACGTAGCAGACATAGCCGGGTTCATTGCGTTTGCCTCGCCGCTGCTGGGGCGCCAGGAAGGGCCCATCGGTTTCGATGAGTATTCGGTCGATGGGTACGTCAGCGGCGATTGCGCGCAGTTGAGCAGCGTTCTTGTACGTGATTGGCCCGGTGAAACCCAGATAGAAACCAAGATTTAGCGCGCGCTGCGCCACTTCGGCTGAAGCGGAGAACGAGTGCAGAACGCCCAGGCGCCCATTCATGTCGGGCGGAGCCGAAGGCGCCCAAGCTTCCAGGATAGCCATAAGCTCATCGGCTGCCTCTCGGTTGTGCAGGATGACTGGCAATTGCAACTCGGCGGCCAACTCAAGCTGCAGCTCCAACGCGCGCTGCTGCAGCGCCGGCGGGCATTTGTCCCAATAATAGTCCAGCCCGATTTCGCCGATGGCAACCACTTGCTGATGGCGCGACAAGACTCGCAGCTCTTGCACTGCGCTCAGGCTGTAGTCGCTGCAGCTGTTGGGGTGGATGCCCACCGCAACGTACAAGCCCGCGCAGCGATGCGCCAATGCCAGCGCTTGCTGACAGCTCTCCAGATCAATCGCCGGGATGATGATCCTGTCTACGCCAGCCGCGCGCGCGCGCCGCAGCAGCTCATCACGGTCCTCGTCATAAGCGTGAAAGTTGAGGTGGCAATGCGTGTCTATCAGACGCGCCGACATCAAATGACCAGGTTCGGATTATCGCGCAGCTTCTTGAGGTCCGCTTCGACCATCATGCCGATGAGATCTTCAAAGCTCACATCGGGCTGCCAACCCAAAAGGCGCTTGGCTTTTGCTGGATCGCCAACGAGCAGATCGACTTCCGCCGGGCGCATAAACGCCTCATCCTGCACGGCGTAGTCACGCCAGTTCAAGCCGACATGACCGAAGGCGACTTCCAGCAGGCGCTCAACTGAATGCGTCTCGCCGGTGGCGATGACGAAATCATCGGGCTGGTCTTGCTGCAGCATCAGCCACATGGCGCGCACATAATCGCCCGCGTAGCCCCAGTCGCGCTTCGAATCCAGATTGCCGATGCGGATTTCATTCGCCATTTCAAGTTTGATCTTGGCGGCATGATAGGACACTTTACGGGTGACAAACTCCATGCCGCGGCGGGGCGATTCGTGATTAAAGAGGATGCCGCTGCAGGTGAACATATCGTAACTCTCGCGATAGTTCACCGTGATCCAGTGTCCATACACTTTCGCGACGCCGTAGGGACTGCGGGGATAGAAGGGCGTGCTTTCCGTCTGTGGCACCTCGCGGACTTTGCCGAACATTTCGCTGCTTGAGGCCTGATAATAGCGAATGCCGGGATTCACCGTACGCACGGCTTCCAGCAGGCGCGTCACGCCCAATCCGGTGATGTCCCCGGTAAAAACCGGCTGATTCCAGGAAGTCGGCACAAAACTCTGCGCGGCCAGATTATAGACTTCATCCGGTTCCACCGTGTTGATCGCGGTAATCAGGCTCGACAGATCGCCCATATCGCCTTGAATCAGCTTGAGCTGGCGCTGGATGTTCTGGATGCGTTCATAGCGCACCGTGCTTGTGCGCCGCACCATGCCGTAGACGTCGTAGCCTTTGCCCAGCAGAAATTCGGCCAGGTAGGATCCGTCCTGCCCGGTTATGCCCGTTATCAGCGCTCGTTTTGTCATCAGCGAGAATTCCTTAGCCTTGTTCTCCACGTTGGCGGCAATCCGCCAGCACATCTTGCAGCGTCTCCTCAAAGGACAGTGACGGCTGCCAGCCTGTATCCCGGCGCAACTTGCCAGAATCGCCGCGGATCTCCGGCACGTCCACCGGTCGCAAGCGCGCCGGATCGACGCGTACCTTGATTTCTACCTCGCTTAAACCAAGCAGAACATTCAGCAGCTTTTCGATACTGTGGGCCGCGCCGGACGCCACATTATACGCTTGGCCGGGCTGGCCCTTCTCAACGATCAAACGGTAGGCGCGTACAATATCGCGCACGTCGGTGAAATCCCGTTTTGCCGTCAGATTGCCAACATTTATAACCGCCTCGCGCTGACCTTCCTCAATGTTGGCGATCTGCATGGCGAAGGCCGGCGCGACAAAGCGGCTGTTCTGCCCCGGGCCAATATGATTAAAGGGGCGCGCGCGCATGATCGGCAGATTGTGGCTGAGATGATACTGCAAGCCCAGCATATCTTGCGCCACTTTGCTAACGCTGTAGGGATTTGTAGGTCGGATGGCGCAGTCTTCGTCCAATGGCAGTTGATCGGCCGAGACCGCGCCATAAATTTCGGCGGAGCTGACAATCAAGATGCGCGGGCGCAGCTTCAGCTCAATACAGGCTTTGATGATATTCAGCTGGGACAGGATGTTGTTTTCCAGCGTTTCCCAAGGCGCCTCAAAAGACCGCGGCACAAATGCCTGAGCAGCCAAATGATAAACCGCATCGGGACGACAATCAGCCAGTAGATCGCGAGCCTGCGCTTCATCTTTGAGGTCGATCAGCCGATTATCGCTGATTGCCGGATGCACAGCCTCGCTTTCAAACAGGGTCGTGCCAAAGAGCCGCGCGTTGGGCTGCGCTTGACCCAGATGAGCCGCCAGGTGATTGCCGACGAATCCGCCTGCGCCGGTGATTAAGACACGCAAAGCGCACACTCTCTGGCTGAGCGCGGCTCTGACCGGCGATTTGTCGACCTGGCGCCTGCGGATTGGAACAAGAAGATTTAGCACCTACTAACTATGGGTAACAGCGACATTATAGACCATGCGCTAGGCGCTGCCAGCCGAAACGCAACTTCGTCCCTCATCGACGCAAGATTGGACGATTACAGGCGAAGAGAAGTAGCAGAAGTCCGAATTCGCTGCCTAAAGCCCTAGGTCGCTAAAGCGAGGCAACTGCGCATTCAGGAAGGAGCGAGCGTAGAGACGACCTTCCATGGAAAGATCAAGATAGCCCGCAGCCACCCAACCTTCATCGCCGTTATAGCTAACCTTATACCAGCCGCCGCTCTCGGTGATACCGTCAAGATGCAGCAGCACGCCCCGTCGAATAAGAGCAAGCGATTCTGATGTAGCATCGGGATAACGCCGCAGGTGCAAAGCCGAATCAAAGTTTACATTCACCTCGCCAACGACGCCGGACAGAAGCCGGTCGGCATCATCCGATTCACTTTCACTTTGACCAGCCAACTGGATCACGCCGTATACGCCTGCGCCAATCACAGGCACCGCTAACGGGTCCAGCGCGCGCAAAGATTCAGCTTGAACCGGCTTGCCATTAAGCAGCAGTTGGATGTAGTTCACGCTGGCCCAGCCTTTGACAAGATTCTTCTGGGGCGACTCATATTCAACTAGCGCCCATAGCCCGGCGGCATCCAGGCCGATGAACCCTAGGGTCGCGTTTGCGGCAACTTGTGTGAGGACTTCGGTGTTAGCGCCATTGCCAATTCGAAGATTGAGATAGGCGTCGGCAGCGATGCCATAAACCCTGGCGGAGACGTAGTCCGATAGTGAAGGCGGACGTATATCGGTGTTGCTGGCGCCTCCTAACTGATTCTGCCTTACAGCCCTCAGGCTGGCCAGCCGCTGCCGGTTGCCATTTCGATCAAAGACTTGGAGGTACAATGCGTTAACCCAACCGAACAACGTGCCGCCATCAGGCGTTATGTTAACGATAAATAACCAGGTGTCGGCCGCCGGCAAATCCTGAAACGGCAGCAGCGCGGCGGCTGGATCCACCGTGAGATCACTCAGGTCGATCGGCAAGAGGCTCAGCGCCTCGCTATCAATATCAGCGGGCCCGCGGCGGCCAAGTACCAAAAGATCACTTCCAGCCGGAAGCAAGCCGAGGGACTTGGCATCGCTCGACGGATATTGGCGAACATGCAGCGCCGAATCTGGATCCACGACGACGACTGCAAAAGGCGTAGCGTCTACTGGATCATCGTCTTCCGCAGGCGCTTGAGTCGCCTCAATATCAGCGCTTTCTTGCGGGGTTGCTGCCGCTTCCACCGCCTCAGCTTCATCAGCTTCATCGATTTCAGCTACTTCATCAGCTTCAACAACTTCAAGATCTGGCACGCTGGCTGTTTCCGGCAGAGGTTCATCTGGTTCGCTTGCCTGGGGTTCCGCGGGTGTCTCTGGCTGAAGGTCTAGTTCATCTGCTATGGCTTCGGTTTCGATGGCTCTTACTGCTTCGGCTTCCGTTTGAGCCTGCTCCTCCGCTACAGGCTTAGGCTGCGCAGCTTCCTCAGATTTTTCCGTTTCAATCATCGGTATTGCTGCTTGCACCTGACGCTGCACACTCGTCTCCGCGATTAGCAGGCGCGGCGCCGAGAAAACCCCGCCAGGCAAAGCGATCAAATTGTAATAGGAGCCGCCGGCAAAGTGGCGCGCCGGCACGTCTATCGCGCCGCGATCGTCGCCGATATCAATGTGGACAGTCATTGACTGCGAGCCGGGCAGGATCTTGGCCGCATCGCCGGCCTCGCCAAAGGGCACGTTGAATGCGGCGATCGCGCCGCCCTCCAGCTGAAGGTGGCTGATGACGCTGCCCGGAATAGCGTTAATCAAGCTGACAACAGCCGAAGAATCATCAACTTTGTCGGCGGAATCACTGAAGCTGCGCATATGCAAATCCGCATTGGAGCCCATGATGGCGACGGTGCTCAATTGCCCGGCGCGGATAGCCAACTGCTCGGACATGATCTCCGCCGCGCCGAGGTACAAGGAAAGGCGGTGCGATCCGCCGGGCAAGGCAATGTGCTGGGATGGCGCGCCGAAAGCCAGCGCGGGCAGAATAAGCTGGTCGTTAATACGCAGGTCCAGTGGCGCGGCGCCGGCTACAGCATGCACAAAACGGATTCTGCCGCTGTCGACGCTGCCTGCAGCCGCGCTCGAAAGCGAGAGCAACTGCGGCTCATCTAGTCCGCCATGAATGATCAGCAAATGGCTGCTTCCCGCCGTCAGCGCCGCTTCGAAACGCTGACTAGCGGCTTCGGCGCCGCTTTCAGTCGAGTGCAGTGAAACTTCGTAGCTGCCCGCGTCAACATCGTGGGGACCCTCTACGCCGCCGCCTGCAAGAAGAGCCTGTGTAACTACTTCGTCGCTGGCGTCCGCTAGCGAAACGGAGGCCTCCGGGCTCAGCGAGTTAACCAGCGTGAAGCGAGCTTTTCCGAAAGCCAGCTCGCTGAGGTCATCAGCCGCAATGTGGACACGGCCGTCTTCGCGGGACGACAGAATCACGGCCGCGGAATCTGCAGCCAGCGGAAGCGTTTTGTTAAGCAGTTGGACGGATGTCGCAGCCAGATTGGCCGTGATGGCGACCTCGCCCGCTGGTACGCCCATGTAAGCAGTTGCGCTGCCGTAGGTCACGTGGGCGGCGGCGAGCTCGCCATTTATGAAGACGTCCAGGACCGGGCTTTCGGGGTCCAGGTGGACGAAGCGGATCTGCGCCGAGCCTTGCCCCGACGCCGGCAAGCCAGCCAAAGCCAGCGCCAGAATGATAATTAGGATTCGGATAGTCTTCATGCTCTTAATTCCCGCGCGCGCCATGCAATACCAGGTCAACTTGCGACAGCGCGTGAGGAGCGACGTTATGTGGGTGGCGCGCCATACTCAGGAAGACGAATCAAGTGCCTTCCTGCCACTGATTTAGGTACGCTTCCTGCTGATCAGTAAGTTTATCAATGCTGACGCCCATTGCCACCAGCTTCAAGCGGGCGATCTCCATATCGACATCAGCAGGTATAGTATAGACTTGCGCCGCAAGTTTTTCCACATTACGAATCATGTACTCGGCGCCCAATGCCTGATTGGCAAAACTCATATCCATGACTGAGGCTGGATGGCCCTCGGCCGCGGCCAGGTTAATCAGCCTCCCCTCACCTAAAATATAGATGGAACGCCCATTGAGCCGGTACTCCTCCACAAAAGGGCGGACGATCTGGGGACCGGCGTCGGCCATGTTTTGCAGCGCCTCCAGATTAATCTCGACATTGAAGTGGCCGCTATTGCAGACGATGGCGCCGTCTTTCATGGCAGCGAAGTGATGGCCGTCGATGACATTGATGTCGCCAGTGGCGGTGACAAAGATCTCGCCGATCGCCGCCGCTTCCATCATGGTCATTACGCGATAGCCGTCCATGACCGCTTCCAGCGCGCGCAGCGGATTGATTTCGGTGACGATAACGTTAGCGCCCAATCCAGCAGCGCGCATGGCGATGCCGCGGCTGCACCAGCCGTAACCCGCCACCACCACCACACGCCCAGCCAGCAAGATGTTGGTGGCGCGAATGATGCCGTCCAAGGTGCTTTGCCCGGTGCCATAGCGGTTGTCGAATAGATGCTTGGTCGAGCTGTCGTTGACGGCGATGACGGGGAACTTTAACGCGCCGTCATTGGCCATGGCGCGCAAGCGGATGACGCCGGTGGTCGTCTCTTCGGTGCCGCCGACAATTTCGTCCAGGATTTCGCGCCGGTCTTTGTGGATAGTACCGACCAAATCAGCGCCGTCGTCCATGGTGATATGCGGCTTGTGGTCAAGCGCGGCGTGAATGTGCTGATAGTAAGTCTCGTTGTCTTCGCCTTTGATGGCGTAAACGGGAATCTCGTCATTGGTTACCAGCGATGCCGCCACATCGTCTTGGGTCGACAGCGGATTGGAGGCCGTCAGCACGACATCAGCGCCGCCCGCCTGCAAAGTCTGCATCAAATTCGCGGTCTCGGTGGTGACGTGCAAGCAAGCCGAAACGCGTAAACCCGCCAGCGGTTTCTCAGCCGCGAACCGTTCGCGAATCTGCTTTAATACGGGCATTTCCTGCCCAGCCCACTCGATGCGGTAGCGCCCCCCGGTGGCTAATTCGAGGTCTTTGACGTCGTGTGCAATTGCCATATTTTCTCCCAGGCTGTTGCCCTCATCAGAGCGATACGCTCAAACGAAGGCATTCTAGCATATTTGCGAATACCTGCCGTGATTTTTGTCGCCGACCGTTCATGCGCAGGCGCTAGAGCAGCGTATCCAGCAAGCCGCCGTCATCCGCCAAGCTGCGGAAACGCTGAACGAACTCGGGCATGGTGAAGCTGTGGTTCTGCGTACCGACGACTTCGAGCACATAGGTGGCGTTTAAGGCGCCAATCTGCGCCGACAGTTTCAGCGGAAAGCCCTGGCTCATCCCCAGGATAAGCCCGGCGCGATAAGCATCGCCCGCGCCGGTTGGGTCGGCGATGGCTCGCGGCGCAAAGGCGCCAACCTCGATGACCTGATCAGCCTTATATATCTTGGAGCCGTTTTCGCTTTCGGTGATGATGACGATTTCGGCTCGCTCGCGCAGATCGTCAAGCCCCAGTCCGGTTTTTTCGTAGATGATGCGGGCTTCGTAGAGATTGACGACCAGCACATAGGCGCCGCTCATGCCACGCGCCAGCTCGTCGCCATTCAAGCGCGCCACTTGCTGACCAGGGTCATACATAAAAGGCAGGTCGCGCTGGCGGCATTCATCGCATAACTGGACCATAGCGACCGGATCGAATGGGGAAATGACCACCAGGTCCGGTTCGCCGTCGGTCACATCCGCGATGGCATAATCGCGGCCGCGGTTCATGGCGCCGCCGTAGAAAAAAGCCAACTGGCTGTTATCGACATCGGTGTTGGAAAAGAAGGACGCTGTGAATACATCGTCCAGTTGAATCACCGTGCTGCAATCGACGCCATTGCCTTCCAGCCACTGCCGATAGTCGCCGAAGTCTTGCCCGGCCGTGCCCATGAGCTTGGGCCTCATGCCCAGCTTGGCCATGCAGAAAGCAATGTTGGCTGCAGTGCCGCCCCAGTGCTTGGTCATGTCATCCACCAGGAAGCTGAGGCTCATATCATGCAGTTCATCCGAGAGAAAATGCTCGCGGAATCTGCCGGGGAAACGCATCAAGTAGTCGTAGGCGATTGCGCCGGTAACCAAAGTTTGCATCGCTGATGTCCGTGGACTGCAAGGCGGATAAGTCAAGGCGGCATTATAGCGCAGAATGAAAGCGCGGCTACGGACGATCGGCCCGGGCTAAACTTGCTCGCCGGCTACCGCGCGCCGCAAGCTCTCGCCGAAGGGCGCCCGGGCGATGCCGTTCTCGGTCACGATACCGCTGAGATAGCGATGGGGCGTTATATCAAAGGCTGGATTAAGCGCCTTGAAATGGGCCGGCACGATGGGATTGCCATAAGGGGTCGTTACTTCGGCGGGGTCACGCAGTTCGATGGGAATCTGCTCGCCACTGCTCAAACTCAGGTCAATGGTCGAGGTCGGCGCCACCGTATAAAAGGGAATGTTGTGCGCCTGAGCCATGACCGCCAACTGGTAGGTGCCGATTTTATTGGCGAAGTCGCCATTAGCGGCCACCCGGTCAGCGCCTACCAAAATGATGTTGACCTCGCCCTGCTGCATATAATAGCCGGCTGCCGTATCCGGGATGATGTCGTAGCTCACGCCTAGTTGCTCCAGCTCCCAAGCGCTGAGCCGAGAGCCTTGCAAGCGCGGCCGCGTCTCATCGAGCAGAACATGAAAGTCTTTGCCGGCTTCATAGGCCGCGCGGATGACGCCGAGCGCGGTGCCGTAATCGACCGTAGCCAGGGCGCCGGTATTACAATGGTGAAGGACGGTCGCGCCGTCGGCAATCAAGCTGGATCCCAGCGCGCCCATGCGGCTGTTGATGCGGACGTCGTCATCAGCGATCTGCTGCGCAGCCGCCAGCAGCACTTCGCGCAGGTCATCAGCACTTTTGAATTCGCCGCTGTCGGCGATGTCCAGTAGTTGATCCACCGCCCAGGCCAAGTTGACCGCCGTCGGACGCGCAGATTTAAGCAAATCGCCGGCGCGCCTCAAGTCGTCTATCAGCGCGTCAACGGAAGCCGCTTCGCTGTTTTGCGCCGCCAAAGCCATACCAAAAGCCGCCGACGCCCCGATGGCGGGCGCGCCGCGGACGGTCATATTGCGAATGCCCTCGGCAACCGCATCGACCGAATCCAGAAGCACGTGTTCCAGCTTCCAAGGCAGAGCGCGTTGGTCGATCATCTTGACCGCGCCCCGCTGCCATTCCACGCTGCGCATTACGCTTGTCCTAACCGTGCTGCGACGGCTTTGCCCGGATATGCGCCCAAAGGTCTTAGCCCCCGGCTTCTTGCACCAGGATAGCCAGCTGATCGAAGTTGGGTTGCTGCCCAAAGCGCGTTCGTTGCAGCGGTCCGTTGCCGTAACTGACAAAGACCGTTGGCGTGCCGGTCACCTGGTATTGATTGGCGAGCTGGATGTCCTTGTCGACCTGCACGGCGTCCTGCGTGCATTCCAGCAGATCGGTATACGACATATCCATCATTTCGGCGAAAGTGCGGGAGGAGGCGTCGCTGAAGCTGCGAGCGCTGGCGATTTGGAAGAGCGCGTCGTGCGCGTTCCAGAATGTGCCGGGTCGCAGCGATTCAGAGCATTCCGCCAACTGCCCGGCCAGGCGTGAGTAACCGGCATGCACAACAGGCAGTATGCGATACTCAAAGCGCGCGCGGCCAGTGGCGACGAACTCGTTGATAAACTTCTCGGTAGTCGCTTTGTAGCGCTGGCAATGGCCACAAAGGAAGTCCTCAAAGGCGACCACGGTAATCGGCGCGTCGGGCTCGCCCAATACAAAACCGCCATCGTCTTGCCGCGCCTGCGTGATTTTGGAGTAATCCGTCGTCAGCTCGCTGAAGGAGCTTTGACTGGACAGCACAACGAAGGCGATGGCGACGATGACCGCTGCGACGATTACCCCGCCCAGAATCAGCCGATTGCGCTGTGGCATGCTTTTGGTCTTTTGCGTCACGATCACGTCCCTCGCTTAACTACCATTTCTTGTCTTGAAACGACTGATTCATTGCCGCTCCCCTCAAATCCTACAAATCAAATGCCTTTAAGTCAATTCTTGACCGCCCGGACAGCTGAGCCTACCCTAGGAATTCTCCCAGCGACATGATGTATAATCGCGACGCCCGTCTCTCCGGCGGCATATTCAGGAGCGTGCTTCGATGCGAATGCTTGACCTGATTGAAAAGAAACGGGATGGCCAGCCCTTAGAAAATAGCGAAATCCGCTTCTTTATCAAGGGCTTTAGCGCCGGCGATATCCCGGATTACCAAGCCTCCGCCCTATTAATGGCGATCTTCTTCCAAGGCATGAATCGCGCGGAGACCGTCAATCTGACCATGGCCATGGCCGAATCCGGCGACATGCTGGACCTGTCGGACATCACCGATTACGCCGTCGACAAGCATTCCTCCGGCGGCGTCGGCGACAAGACTTCGTTGGTCGTATTGCCGCTGGTGGCGTCATTTGGCGTGCCCATCGCCAAAATGAGCGGTCGCGGCTTGGGATTCACCGGCGGCACGCTGGACAAGCTAGAGTCGATCTCCGGTTATGACGCCAATTTGTCCCAGGCGGAGTTTCGGCGCATTGCGCGTGAAACGGGAATTGTGCTGGCCGGGCAAAGCCAATCGCTGGCGCCCGCCGACGGCCTTATCTACGCGCTGCGCGATGTCACCGGCACTGTCGCCAGTTTGCCCTTGATCGCCAGCAGCATCATGAGCAAGAAGCTGGCTGCCGGCGCCAGCGGCATCGTGCTTGATGTCAAAGCGGGCATTGGCTCCTTCATGAAGACGCCCGACGAAGCGCGAGCGCTGGCGACTGCCATGGTAAGGATCGGCGTCGACGCCGGCCGCGATATGGTCGCGCTGCTTTCCGATATGAATCAGCCGCTGGGTGTAGCGGTAGGCAATGCGCTGGAAGTGGCGGAAGCGGTACAGACCCTGCGGGGCCAGGGCCCGGCGGACATCCATAGGCACTGCGTGGAGCTGGCTGCTCACATGTTGCGCCTGGCTGGGCAAGGCGAGCGTCAAACGGATCTGGCCGAAACGCGCCAGGAAGTTGACCGCGCGCTGAGGTCCGGCGGCGCTTATGAATCCTTTTGCCGGATGGTGGCGGCCCACGGCGGAGACCTGCGCCAAGTCGAGGACCTGAGTCAACTGCCGCAAGCCAAGCTGCGCTACAGCCTGCTGGCGCGTGAATCCGGGCATGTGGCCAAGGTTGGGGCGGATAATGTCGCCTGGGCGGCATTGGACTTAGGCGCGGGAAGAGCGTCCAAAGCAGACTTGATCGACCATGCCGTGGGCATAGAAGTCCATGCCAATGTCGGTGATGAAGTCGCAAGCGGCGACCTCTTGATGACCGTGCATGCCAATGACGATGGGCGCCTGCAGGCTGCCCTGGACCAATTGGCGGGGGCAGTCGAGTACAGTTCGGCGCCAGTGCCGCGCTTGCCGCTATTTCATGGCGTCGTCGCTGGCAATGATATGTGACCCGCTGATTCGAACCTCAGCAGCCGTTTTGCAGATGCTCATCAAAAGTAATGGCGAAGTTGTGATAATGCGAGCCGTCGCAGGCGGCGCGAAAATAGAAGTATTCGGATTCTTCCGGGTATATGGCGGCTTGAATGGCCGATAGCCCTGGGCTGGCAATCGGCCCCGGCGGCAGGCCGCGATGCAGGTAGGTGTTGTAGGGGGAATTCACATCGCGGTAATCTGCGCGAGTGATCCGGGGCCACCAGCTTCCGCGCGCGCCTTGAATGCCGTACTGCACGGTCGGGTCCGCTTCCAGGGGCATGCCGATGTCCAGGCGGTTGCGGTAGACGCTGGCGATGAGCGCGTGCTCGTCGCGCCAAACGGCTTCGCGCTCGACGATCGACGCCAGCGTCACCACCTGATACAAAGTAAAGCCTTGTTCCAGCGCGGCGTCGCGCAGCGAATCTCCAACGCGTTCGCGGAAGCTGCGCAGCAAAGTGTCACGCAATGCCAACGCCGCGATATCAGGCGGCAACTGATAAGTATCCGGAAACATAAATCCTTCCAGCGAGGCGCCCGCGGGTATGCCCGCCCAAGCGGCAAAGGCGGTTGGCAAGTCGGCGGCCTCGTCGACCAAGCGCAAGATTTCCGCGCCCGAGAAATCAAACAGCGCGTTCTGATCGACCAAGTCAGCCAATTCTTCAATCCGCGCGCCTTCCAACAAACGAAATGAGATGAAGCTTTTGCTGGAATCCGTCAGGATCTCCGCGATCTGCCTGATGGACTGCGTCTGATTGAGAAAGTACAGGCCCGCCTCAAAGCGCCGATCGTAGCCTTCAACACGCGCGTAGTTGATGAATAATTCTGGGTCGCGAATCAGCGCCTGGTCAAACAGATCAGCAGCGATGGCGCCAGCCCCAGAGCCCAGCGCGATGCGAAAACGGACTGGGCTTGCGTCATTGCTCGCTGCGGCATCCAGTTCCACCCCCCGGTTCGCCAGTTGCAGGCGCAGCACGAGATTCTGGGCTGTGAAAAAGATCTGTCCGTCCGTGACGACGTAGAGGCCCACCAGGGCCAAACCGCCCACAAGAATGAAGAATACAAATGCTAGGAGGAAGCCCTGAATCGCTCGTTGCAAGAGCCGCGCCTTTGCCGCCCCTATTGGGCGCTTGTTTTCATGGTCAGCATTTCCCCCGCCTCTGGCAGCGTCCGGTTAGGATTGCGTCGCAACTATCGACGTAGATGGATCGGCCAGCCGGCTGCTGATCTGCGCCCAGTCCAAATCTCGCGTGATGGTGATCCATGTCCGCCCCGGCTTGAGCAAGATGGGCTCGCCGTCAGGGAAGATCAGGCGCAGCGCCTCGCCACGGTCTAAACTGCGCCGCCACCAAAATCCCTCATAAAGCCTGCCATCGCGCAGTACGTAGGCGCGCCCCCGCCCCCAAAGCGCCAGCTCATAAGATTCGTCTATGGCGCCGGGCGTGAACAAATCGGGGCGCCGATTATGTTCGACTTCAATTATCACCAGGTTGTCCGCCTCTAGTTGTGAGTTATCGACGGCGTCCAGGTGTGGAATCCCGTCCGAAAAACGCAGGTAGCGCCGGCTGACCTCGTCGTACTGCCAGCGCAGGTCGGTTCTGTCGTACCATTTGATGTACAGGTCGCGGGCTGCCGTCCCGCCCTCATTGGGCTCCAAGCTGAAAGCGAAACCGTTGGCGCGATAACCGACATTCAGATTGCGCCTGGTGGCCAGCTGCCACATTTGCCGCGTATCGCCAAACATTGTGTGTTCATAGCCGCGGGCGTTAAAGTTCGCATCGCGACAGAAGCCAGCGTTGTCGCAGTTGTCGCCGAGGGAAGGCGACAGCAGCAGCGGGCGAAAATTCGAGTTGATATAAATGTCGTGGATGGGGCCGCTGGTGCCGGAATAGGCCAGCAGCGCGGCATACATGCTGATTAGCTCAATATCCAGCAGGCGCGCGCTCCTGACCGATCCAACTTGCGCCGGGGCGTTGTTGCGGTAAAGCGCGGCAAAGCGCGTCACACCGCCTTCCGCCTCGTATTCGTATACGAGGTCCGCCAGATTGAGCCCGTGCTGCGGGCGCACTTTGGGCGGCCAGTTGGATACCTTGACGATCAGATTGCGGCGGCCAAGCGCTTCTTCGCTGGGGTAAGCCAATCCAGTTAAGGGATTGACGCCGGTTGGATAGTCCCAGGGCCCCACCTCTATATCAGGCTCGGCCAAATAGGTCTTGGCGATTGCGGTGCTGATGATGGCGGGGGATTGCAGCCAGGTATTCGGCGTCGGCGCGCTGCCCTGCCCTTGGCTCAAGCCGGTCAGCAGCGGCAGGCTAAGGCATACTATCAAGAATCCAAGAATGCGCGACCGATTTTGTAAACGCATGGGTCCCCATATTCGCGCTAAGCATTGCGCCCCAGCTAGTATAAGAAAGCTGCACTGCCTTCGGCAAGGCGCAGTCAGTATAATAGCAAGGCAATCGCTAAAATATTTCTTCGCCACAGAGGCACAGAGACGCAGAGTTTAAGTTTTTTCGGGGCAGAATTCCTCTTGATTCGACATATAAATTGGTATCACAGGGTGGAAATGTATCCTTTTCGGTTGATACAGATATATACCATCGAGGACATCGAGAAATGCTAGGGCAATCGCATCAACTTATCTCAACACTAAGGCGCCAAGAACTCCGAGATCTATCCGAAAATATGTCAATAAAGGACGCAATGAAAAGGTGATTTTCTGCCAGATTTCATGGGCGAGCCAAGGCTCGCCCCTACAATTTGTTAATTTGATAATAAATTCGTCATTTATGGGTATTGATGCGATTGCCCTGCGAGAGCACCGAGAAACTTAATCGAGATATGCCATATTTTTTGTGTGCTTTGTGCCTTTGTGTCTTTGTGGTGAAATTGAATTTCAACCGAATTCGATACACTACCCACAGGGTTCAAAATTGAAGTGCAGTTTCAAAAGAATTATAATTTAAGCATGTTCTCTGTGCCCTCTGTGTCTCTGTGGTTAGATTAAGTTGTATAAGGATCATAGTGCTCAGATTCATATTGGTTCGATTACACTGAGTATAATAGGGCGGATCGTAGCCAAAACAGCGGATAACAAGGGACAGCAATGGAGCGCGGCCGCCTGCTTATCAGCTATGCGCATCCCGACGATGAGAGTTTCGGTTTGGGCGCGGCGATACCGAAATGGATAGACGACGGCATTGATGTCTATTTGATTTGCGCGACGAATGGCGATGTCGGCACCGTGCCGGAGGAGCTGCTTGGCAAACATGCGACCACCGCCGCGTTGAGACTGAGCGAACTGGATTGCGCCCGGCAGCACCTGAAATTCAAAGAAGTATTCATGCTGGGATACCGCGACAGCGGCATGCCGGGCAGCGAGACTTCGCGTCATCCGGAATCCCTCTGCTATCAATGGCAGAACCATCCAGCGCGCGTCACCGCCAAAGTGAAAGATATTTTGCAGCGCGCCAGGCCGCATGTGGTCATCACGTTCAATCGCTACGGCGGTTATGGTCACCCGGATCACATCGCCATACAGCGGGCGACAGCGCAAGCCTTTGAAGAGCTGCAGAGGTCAACGAGCGGCGCTGCGCTGAACGGCGTCTACCGCCCACAGAAGCTGTATTATGCCGCTTTTCCCAAGGCGACCATTAGGCTGCGCATTTTGAGCGCCAGGCTCAAGGGGCAAGATCCCAGGCGCATGGGCAGGAACCAGGATGTTGATGTGGTAAAGACCCTCGAGCATATTGAGCCGGTGCACGCCCGCATTCCGGTGGCGCGCTATTTCGATGTCTGGGAGCGGGCGAGCAGCTGCCACGCCAGCCAAGGCGGCGGAAGAATCTCGCGCACCTCGCGTTGGCTGCGCAGACTCTTATACAGCAAGCAAGGCTTTACGCGCGTTTACCCGGCGCCGGAGCATGACCGCGTGGATGAAAACGACCTGTTCGCTAATGTTGACTTGAATGCGCGGGAAGCTTGATCAAGGCAAGAGCCTGTAGCTTTCGCTGACCACCGCCCAGCCGACTCGCTCTGTATCCAACCAGAGAAATCGCAGCTTGTCAAAACCCGCCGGGCGCGGGCCCATGTGCTAGCGTACCTGCTCATTATTCCGAGGGCGACGCAAATAGCGTGGCAGGAATCGCGCTGCATATTCTCTAAAGGTCCCGGCGATGATAGCCCGCCGCATGGATTCTACATGGCGCGCCAAAAAATCGATGTTATGCAGGCTGATGAGGCTGTAAGCCAGCAACTCTTTAGCGATGAGCAAGTGCCGCAGGTACGCGCGGGAGAAGCGGCCGGCGTAGTTGTTTAGGGCAGGGTCAATGGCGGATTCGTCCGTCTTAAATCTGGCGTTGCGCAAATTGACACGTCCATCATGCGTGAATGCCGCCCCGTGCCGCGCCAGGCGCGTGGGGATGACACAGTCGAATATATCCACACCGCGGCCAATCCCCTCGACCAAATCATCTGGCTCGCCTACACCCATCAAGTAGCGCGGCCTGTCTTGGGGCAAGCAGGGAATCGTCTCGTCCAGGGTTTGGTACATTTCCGGCTTGCTCTCGCCGACAGCCAAACCGCCGATAGCGTAGCCCTTGAGATCCATCTCGGTCACGAATCGCGCCGATTCATGCCTGAGATCGGGAAAGACGCCGCCTTGTACGATGCCAAACAGGGCTTGTTCGCTGTCGTCTGGATGGGCTTCTCGACAGCGCCGCAGCCAGCGATGCGTGCGCGCATTTGCCGCTTGAACTTCTTCGCGATCATTGGGGTTTGGGCATTGATCAAAAGCCATGATGATATCCGCGCCCAGATTTCGCTGGATTTCCATGGAGCGCTGCGGCGTCAATCGTTTCGCGCTGCCGTCCAGGTGGCTGCGGAAGGTGACGCCGTCGTCATCAATCCGGTTGATTTCGCCCAGGCTGAATACCTGGAATCCGCCGGAATCCGTCAACAGCGGACCGTTCCAGCCCATGAAGCGGTGCAGGCCGCCCATAGCGCGCACGATCTCATCGCCCGGGCGCAGGTGGAGGTGATAGGTGTTGGCCAGCACCAAGCTGATATCGAGTTCTTCCAGGTCGCGCGGGGGGACAGCTTTGACGGTAGCCGCCGTGCCTACGGGAGCGAATACCGGTGTGGGAATGTCGCCGTGCGGCGTATGCAGGATGCCGGCTCGCGCATTGCCGTCGGTCGCGACAAGCTCAAATTCGAATGCCATAGGGGCGCCAGAGTCGCTGAGTTTTACGTCGTGCCTTGAATTGGATTGATGTCGTCGCCGTTGCGCACAGGCTTCCCGACGGAAGTTCCGCGCTGACGTATTGACCGCCGCAATTATAGCACAACAGCCAGCCGCGTAAGCCGTACCGGGCTGCACGGCAGGACATTCGCATCAAAATATTTTAACCACAGAGACACAGAGGGCACAGAGAATATGCGCGTTTTCACGGGCGACATACTATGTCGCCCCTACAAATTGTTAGTTTGATGATAAATTTGTCATTTATGGATTTTGATGCGAATGCCCTGGAGGCGCCGCGATTCTGGCCGGATACGCAGGCAACGAAATCGCCTCAAGGCTATACTGCGGCTGTAAGTCAAACCGCGGCGTCTGTGTCGCGAACAGGTCGAATCAATCTCAAAATGCTACAGCGCAGTCTAGCTCAAACAATATCCATGCTGCCCAACGCTGCGGATTCGTCGCCGCCGCAATCTGTCGGCTATCCAAGCCAAGTTTCGGTTGATCTTGGCGCAGTCGCGGCCAACGTCCGCTCGATAAAAGCGCTGGTCCGCCATGACGTTTCCCTGATGGCGGTGGTCAAGGCGAATGCTTACGGACATGGCGCGCCGGAGGTGGCTCGCGTGGCCATCCGCAACGGCGCCGATCTTTTGGCCGTGGCCAATATCGCTGAAGCGCTAGAACTGCGCCGAGCCGGCATTGACGCACCCATCCTGACGCTGAGTTATGCGCCCGCAGAAGCGATACCCGCCGCCATCGAGTCGAATGTTGCTGTCACAGTCTACGATTGGGAGCAGGCGCGGCAGTATCAGTCGGCCGCGGCTGACAACCTTGGGACGCTCTCGGCGCATATCAAAGTAGATACGGGCATGGGGCGGCTCGGCAGTTTGCCAGGCGACGCCGCCGAGCTGTGCAGCCTGGTTAGCGATCTGCCAGCGTTAAGACTCGCCGGCATTTACACCCACTTTTCGTCAGCGGATGCGGATTCGCAATATACTGCTGAACAGTTGTCTCTCTTTGCTGACTTGGTTACTGGGCTGGAGCAAAAGGGCTTTCAATTTCAGTACGTTCACGCCGCCAATTCCGCCGCCTTGCTGACCAAGCCATCCAGCCATCTCAACCTCGCGCGGCCGGGCCTGCTGCTATATGGTTTGAACCCACTGGGACGGGGCAAGGGACCCGCTTGGCTAAAGCCCGCCATGACCTGGAAGACCGTCATTGCCCAGCTAAAGACGCTGCGGGGCGGCTCAGCGGTTGGCTACGGCAACACTTATTGGACAGGCGGTCGCGAGAGAATCGCGGTCTTGCCGGTGGGCTATGCCGATGGCTTGCGCCGGTCGCCACGGACCTGGCGGGAAGTGCTGGTTCGCGGTCAGCGCGCTCCTCTGGTCGGGCGCGTCAGCATGGAAAAGACCACCATCAACGTCAGTCATATCCCAGGCGCAAAAGCCGGCGATGAGGTTGTTTTGCTGGGCAAGCAGGGTGACGATGAGATCAGCGCCGACGAGATTGCCGCTTGGCTCGGCAGCATCAATTATGAAGTGGTCACGTCAATCGCGCCACGAGCGCCGCGCGCGTATGTACCGGTATAGGCTTAGCGATTTAACGCTTTAGCAGCGTCCTCAATTCGGCAGCGATCGTGTCTGGCGGCACGCCAAATTGATAGCGCTTGATCCAGCGGCCCGCTGGGTCCAGCAGGAAGGCGCCGGTCGTGTGGTTGATCAAGTAGCCGCCTGATCTGCCCTCGTCGCTAATCTCAAACGCTAAGCCAAAGGGCTGGCCCAGGGCCCGCACAGAGGCCTCGTCGCCCGTGAGCGCGCTGATGTCATGCAATTGGCGAAACTCAAAATATTGGCGCAAGGCTTCCGGCGTATCGCGCTTGCCGTCGACGGAGACGAAGACAAACGTGATGTGTTCCGTCAAGTCGCCTAGAAGCCGTCGAATCCGGGCAAAGTCGTTCAGCGTCAACGGGCAAATGTCCGGGCAGTGGGTGAAGCCAAATGTCAAAAGCGTGTGGCCTCCGCGTAAGTCTGCCAGGCGGACAGACCGGCCCTTGCTGTCGGTCAGCACAAAGGGCGGGAGATCGACTGGCGGATCTATCGCCAGAATGCCGTCGAAAGCTGCCGCGCCTTCTACCGCGAATGGGCCCGTGTTGACTGGCTTTGGTTCCCGCCTGCGGTCATAGATTAGGAAGATGGCCAAGGCGGCAATCCCAAGCAGGAGACCGGCCAGCAAGCCATAAAGCAGTCGGCCAAAAAGAATCGAGACTCGCTTCGTCTTCAAACTTGCATTCCCCGCCTGGTCCCTGCCAAGACGCCTGTTTGCCCTATCGTAAAGCATAGCAAGTGTTGCGCAAAGCATGAAGACGGGCAGAGCAATCGCATCAAAGCGATAGTCAGTGAAATGGCGCAGATTCGACAGGAAAATCAAACACAGAGACCACAGAGAGCACAGAGAAAAACAATATTGAAAGCCCAATTTATAATCCACGAGATTTTCGATGTTATTTCGGTGATTCCTGCCATTTACCAACCCACCAAGTGCTTCCTATAGTCGTCCGAACCGCCAAATCTCTGTGCCCTCTGTGGTCTCTGTGGTTAAAATATATTGATGCGATTGCTCTTGAAGACGGGCGGGTGGGCGTCAAATGCGCTCGGACTGCATTGCGGACGCGCATAATAGCAGTTACAATGAAGATTCCTCAAGAAGAGAGATTTCGTCGCCGCGCGAAACGCCGAAGGGGCAAGCGACAAGTAGGCCAACTTGCGTGAAACTCTCAGGCAAAAGGACTCTTGGGGAAGGATTCTCTGAAGGTCAAGGCACCGACAGGGCGCATACTCGGCATGAGATGCGCCTTTTTCTATTAATGCGATCGGAGAGGAGACAACAATGGGCGAATGGAAGACGCCGGCGGAACTGAAATATGCTGAGTCGGACGAGTGGTTTGCTGTGGCTGGCGATATTGTCACCATCGGCATCACCGATTACGCGCAAGACCAATTGAACGATATCGTCTACGTCGAGTTCAAGGACCCGGGCGATGCTGTCGAGGCTGGCGGCTCCTTCGGCGAAGTCGAGTCGGTCAAGGCGGCTTCCGAGCTGTACAGCGTGGCGGCCGGCGAAATCATCGAAGTGAATTCCGGCCTGGAAGACGAGCCCGAAGTCGTGAATGCCGACCCATACGGCGCCGGCTGGATGGTCAAGATCCGCGCCGCCAGCCTGGCCGCGCTCGACGGCTTGATGGATGCCGCCGCTTACGACGCCTATTGCGACAGCCGTTAAGCGCGACGCAAGGCAAGCGCAGCGCCAGCCTATGATGAGGTTAATTTTACCGTGAGCTATATTCCCCATACCCCAGTTGAAACCGACGTTATGCTTGCCGAGATTGGCGTACGCTCGATAGACGAACTCTTCGACGCCGTGCCGCATTCTCACCGTTTTCCAGCGCTGGACTTGCCGCCGCCCATGAGTGAAATGGAAGTCGCCGCCGAGATGCTGGCGATCAGCGAAGCCAATGACCATGGCCAAGATTACGCGGTTTTCCGCGGCGCCGGCGCCTATCACCATTTCATTCCCTCCGTGGTTAATCACATCTTGCTGCGCGGCGAGTTTTACACAGCCTATACGCCCTATCAGCCGGAAGTGTCCCAAGGCACGCTGCAAGCGACTTACGAATACCAGAGCATGATGTGCGCGCTGACCGGCATGGACGCCGCCAACGCCAGCCATTATGACGGCGCGACCAGCCTCGCCGAAGCCGTCACCGTCGCCCTCGAGGTCACGCGGAACAAGCGCAAGAAAGTCATCTTGAGCCACGCCATTCATCCGCAATACCGCGAGGTCGTGAGAACATACCATCAGGGACGAGACATCCGCATCATTGGCGATCGCGGACGCGGCGAGATCGTCGACCTGATGGAAATGCTCGACGACAATACCGCCATGATCGCCGTGCAGTATCCCAACTTCTTCGGCCAGATCGACGAGCTAAGGTCCTTATCCGAAGCGGCGCGCAGCAGCGGCGCTCTGCTGGTGGTGGTCGCCAATCCCATGGCGCTGTCGCTGCTCAAAAGCCCGGGCGAGCTGGGCGCGGATATCGTAGTTGGCGAAGGCCAGCCGATGGGCATACCGCTCGGTTTCGGCGGACCCTACCTGGGTTATTTCGCCATCCGCCAGAAGCACGTGCGCAAGATCGCGGGCCGCATCATCGGCGAGACGCAAGATGCCGACGGCCGGCGCGCCTTTGTCATGACACTGCGGCCCCGCGAACAAGATATCAAGCGCGAGCGAGCCACCAGCAATATCTGCACCAATCAGGGCTTGATGGCGCTGTCGGCATCGATCTATATGGCATTGATGGGCAAGAACGGGCTGCGCCGCGTTGGCGAACTCAACTATCACAAAGCCCATTACGCCGCGCAAGCGATCAACCGGCTGGATGGCTACAGTGTGGACATGAGCAAGCCTTTTTTCAACGAGTTCGTTGTCGCCTGCCCGCGTCCAGTCGCAAGAATTAACGAAGCCCTGCTTGAAGAGGGCATGATCGGCGGCTACGACCTGGGGCAGCATTATTTCCACTTGCAGGATCACATGCTGGTCTGCGTCACCGAAATCAATGCCAAAGATGAAATCGATCGCCTGGTCGAAGTTCTGGGAGGGCTTAGCTAATGGCAGCGTCCGATCCAACGCAGCTGCTGGAACCGCTTATTTATGATTTGAGCGCGCCGGGGCGCATTGGCGTCAACCTGCCCGAATGCGATGTGCCGGAGTCGCCCCTGCCAGCTGAGCTGCTGCGCGCTGACCTGGCGCTGCCGGAAGTCGGCGAAGTGCAAGCGGTGCGGCACTTTGTCAAGCTCAGCCATCTGAATTATTCGATCGACCAGGGCTTGTATCCGCTGGGATCCTGCACGATGAAGTACAATCCCAAGGTCAACGAAGACGCCGCGCGGCTGGCCGGCTTTGCGCAGCTGCATCCACTGACCGATGAAAGCGGGGCGCAAGGCGCGCTCTTCTTGATGCACGAGCTGCAGCAATGGCTGGGCGAAATCAGCGGCTTTGACGGGGTCAGCCTCTCCCCCGCTGCCGGCGCCCAAGGCGAATTCGCCGGCATCTTGATGATCCGCCAGTATCACATCGACCGCGGCGAAGGCCAGCGCGATATCATCTTGGTGCCCAACAGCGCGCACGGCACCAATCCCGCCACAGTCACCATGGCCGGCATGAGCGTACGAGAGCTGCCGGCTAATGACCAGGGCAATGTCGATATGGCGGCGCTGCATGCCGCTTGCGAAGGCGAGCTGCGCGACCGCATCGCCGGCATGATGATTACCGTGCCCAGCACGCTTGGGCTCTTCGAAGCGACCATTCTCGAGGTCATCTCCACCGTGCACGACGCGGGCGGCCTGATGTACATGGACGGCGCCAATATGAACGCGCTGATGGCGGTAGTAAAACCCGGCGAACTCGGCTTTGATGTCATGCACTACAACTTGCACAAGACCTTCTCCACCCCTCATGGCGGCGGCGGGCCGGGCAGCGGCGCGGTCGGCGTCAACGAGAAGCTGCGGCCCTATTTGCCGGGGCCGGTCGTTAGCGTCATTGAAGCGGAAGATGAAAATGGCGCGCCGCTTTACGGTTTTGTCATGCCAGAAAAAAGTATCGGCCGCATGAAAGCCTTCCACGGCAATTTCGGCATGCACCTGCGCGCCTACGCCTATATCCGCGTTTATGGCGACAGCGGCATCCGTGACGTAACGCGCTACGCCGTGCTCAACGCCAACTATTTGCGCGCCAAGCTGATGCGGACCTATACCGTGCCTTATCCGCGTTACTGCGGGCATGAGTTTGTGCTTGAAGGACACGTCGACAATGTCGACGATGTGCACGCGCTGGACATCTCCAAGCGGCTGATGGATTACGGCTTTCACCCGCCGACCAATTACTTCCCGTTGATCGTTCCGGAGGCGCTGCTGATCGAGCCGACAGAGACCGAAGTCAAGGAAGATCTCGATGCTTTCGTCGAAGCCATGGAGGCTATCGCCGAGGAAGCGCGCAGTGATCCCGAGACCCTGCTCAACGCGCCGCATACCGCGCCAGTGCGCCGCCTGGATGAAGTGCGCGCCGTCAAGGAGCTGGTCTTGTGCTGCGCGCCGGCGCTGCCTGCCCGGCCGGGTTGATGCGCTTTTTCTACCCCATCCCTCGAAGCATCAGGGAAGGAGAGCCTAGGCAGCGCAAGTCGCATTGCACTTCAATTTTGAACCCTGTGATAAGCATTTTACCCATAAGTAGTCAATTCTAGAGGAGTTCTGCCCAGATCAAACTTAATCTCTGTGTTCTCAGTAAAACCAAGAATGTCATGCGAAGAAGCGCGCCGTGTAGGGGCGACCAATCTGGTCGCCCGCTTCCACTGCGACTCGTGGATTCGGGCGACATGGTATGTCGCCCCTACAGATCGTTGCTTTGGCAAAATTCGCATGACTTACTTGGTTTTACTTCTGTGCCTCTTTGCTGAATATTTATTTGATGCGATTGCCCTGCCCGCTACAGACTGGCACTACATTTTGGCTGCGCAGCCGCTTATACTCGATGGCTGCTTTATCCCCCTTTAGCAAATTCATCAGTTGCAGTTGGTGTTAAAATGAGCGGTAATGCAGCCGGCGCAGACGACATCACCAACCAGGGAGGTCTTGCATGACCATCAGCCCCAAGATTGAGCAGTTGCGGGAAAAACGCGCTGAGAGCCAGCTGGGCGGCGGTGAAGCGCGCATCCAGCGGCAGCATGACAAGGGCAAAAAGACCGCGCGCGAGCGGCTGGATATCTTGCTGGACCCCGGCGCCTTCCGCGAAGTGGATGCCTTTGTACACCACCACAACAGCAAGTTTGGCTTGGAGGACAACCGCCCGCTGAGCGATAGCGTCGTGACCGGCTGGGGCACCATCGACGGCCGCCTGGTCTACGTCTATTCGCAAGACTTTACAGTCATGGGCGGCAGCTTGAGCGAGGCGCATGCCGCCAAAATCATCAAGATCATGGAAATGGCCATGAAGGTGGGCGCGCCCGTCATCGGCTTGAACGACAGCGGCGGCGCGCGCATTCAAGAGGGCGTCGAGAGCCTGGGCGGCTACGCCGATATCTTCCTGCAAAATACCCTGGCCAGCGGCGTCATCCCACAGATTAGCGTCATCATGGGGCCCTGCGCGGGCGGCGCTGTTTACAGCCCGGCGCTGACCGACTACATCATCATGGTCAAAGACAGCAGTTATATGTTCATTACGGGTCCTGAAGTGGTCAAGCAGGTGCTCAACGAGGACGTCAGTTTTGAGGGCTTGGGCGGCGCGTCGGTGCACGGCAGCACCAGCGGCGTCTGCCACTTCGTCGCCGATGACGAGACGCAGTCCCTGACAATGGTGCGGGAATTGCTGAGTTATTTGCCGCAAAACAATATGGAAGATCCGCCCGCCCTGCCGCCGACCGACGATCCGCTGCGGACCGAAGCGGCTCTGGACAGCATCGTGCCGGAGAATCCCAATCAGCCTTATGACATCAAAGAAGTCATTGAGCTAATTGTGGACGACGGGCATTTCTTCGAGGTGCATGAAGAATTCGCCGGCAACATTGTAGTAGGTTTCGCGCGCCTGGGCGGCACTGCCGTCGGCATCGTCGCCAATCAGCCCATGGTCCTGGCCGGTGTGTTGGACATCAAAGCCAGCGTCAAAGCAGCGCGCTTTGTACGCACTTGCGATGCCTTTAACGTGCCGCTTATCACTTTTGTTGATGTGCCCGGCTACCTGCCCGGCGCCGATCAAGAGCACAGCGGCATCATCATGAGCGGGGCCAAGCTGCTCTTCGCTTTCTGTGAGGCGACCGTGCCCAAGCTGACCGTGACGACGCGCAAATCCTACGGCGGCGCTTACTGCGTCATGAACAGCAAGCATATTCGCGCTGACCTGAACATCGCCTGGCCCACTGCTGAGATTGCAGTGATGGGCCCGGAAGGCGCCGTCGAGATCATCTACCGCCGTGAGTTGCAGCAGGCGGATGACCCGGCGGCGCGCAAACAAGAACTGGCGGACGAATACCGCGACACCTTCGCCAATCCTTATATCGCGGCCAGCCGCGGTTTCATCGATGACATCATTGAGCCGCGCAATACGCGTCCGCGCTTGATCAATGCGCTGCAAGTCTTCCAGAACAAGCGCGATGAGAACCCGCCCAAGAAACATGGCAATATCCCGCTCTAGCGCCCGGCGCAATAAGCAAAGGCCAAACAGCTTGCAGACAGGTCCCTTTAACAAGATTCTGATCGCCAACCGCGGTGAAATCGCCGTGCGCATCATCCGCGCCGCCCGCGATTTGGGCATCCCGACGGTAGCCGTTTACTCGGATGTCGACCGCACCGCGCTGCACGTCCGTTACGCTGACGAGGCGGTGCATATCGGCGGGCCGCGCCCGGCGCAGAGCTACCTGCGCAAGGACAAGCTGATTGAAGTAGCGCGTCGAACCGGCGCCGACGCCATCCATCCCGGCTATGGCTTCCTGGCTGAGAATGCCGATTTCGCGCAGCAAGTGATGGACGAGGGCTTGGTTTGGATCGGCCCATCAGCCAGCGCCATCGCGACTATGGGCGACAAACAAGCGGCGCGCACGGCTGTCCGGCGCAACAATGTCCCGCTGATACCCGGCACGGAAGCGGGAATGCCCGATGGCGAGCTGGTTCATGCCGCGCGGCGCATCGGCTTTCCCGTGCTGATTAAGGCGGTGGCCGGCGGCGGCGGCACGGGGATGCGCCCGGTCCATCGCGAGGAAGACTTCGCCGAGTCTCTGGCAACGGCGCGCCGCGAAGCCGAAAGCGCCTTCGGCAACGGCGATGTCTACGTCGAAAAACTGCTGGAAGGCGCGCGCCATATCGAGTTTCAGATCCTGGCCGATGCCCATGGCAATACCGTGCACTTGGGCGAGCGCGAATGTTCCATTCAGCGGCGGCATCAGAAGCTGGTGGAAGAGGCGCCGAGTGTTTTCGTCGACCGTGACTTGCGCGAGCGAATGGGCGCCATGGCCATCGCCGCGGCCGAGTCCGTGGGCTATATCAACGCCGGCACCATCGAGTGCATGGTGGACAAAGACAAGAATTATTACTTCCTGGAGATGAATACACGCTTGCAGGTCGAGCACCCGGTGACGGAGCTGGTCACCGGCGTCGACTTGGCCAAGGAGCAGATTCGCATCGCGCGCGGGCGACGCATGGGACCAACGGAGAGCTTGCTGGACCCGAAGGGCTGGGCGATTGAATGTCGCATCAATGCCGAAGATCCTTACGCCAATTTCATGCCATCCACGGGCCAAATCAGCACCATGATCCTGCCGACTGGTCCCGGCGTGCGCGTCGACAACGGCGTCTTTTCCGGCTCAGAAATCACGCCTTATTATGACAGCATGATCGCCAAATTGATCACTTGGGGCGAGACGCGCTCGGAAGCCATGCTGCGGATGAGGCGAGCGCTGTCCGAATATCGCATCATGGGTTTGAAGCACAATATCCCCTTCCACATCAATCTGTTGAACAGCATCAGCTTCATCGCCGGGCAATTTGACACAACTTTTGTCGAGCGGCGCTTTAATATGAACACCTATGAGCAGGACCCGACCAGCAGCGAGCTGGAGACGGTGGCTATCGCCGCGACGCTCTTTGCCCATCGCAAACGACAGTTGGCCTCGCAGGTAGTCGCGCCGGCCAAGCGCGATGCGAGCAACTGGAAGTGGATGGGCCGCTTCGAGAGGATGCATCGATGAAATACGTCACCCTCATCAACGACCAGTCTTACGAGATCGAAATCGATCATGACGGCAGCGTGCTCATCGACGGCGAAGCGCGCGATGTCGACTTTCTAAATCTGGGCGGCGACTTGTTTTCGGTAATTACCGAGAATCGCTCTCTGGAAGCGGTTATAAACGACGATGAAGGGCTGATCGCCGTCATGATGAGCGGGCGCCAATTCGAAGCGCAAGTGCTCGACGAGCGCGCTATGCTCATGATGCAGCGGCGCGGAACGCAAGCCACCGGTTCGGGCGAAGTCAAGGCGCCCATGCCCGGGCTTATCGTTGACGTGACTGCCGAGCGGGGAGCAACCGTGGCCAAGGGAGAGACGCTCATCGTTTTGGAATCAATGAAAATGCAGAACGAGCTGAAAGCGCCAATTGACGGCGCCGTGCGGACAGTGCACGTCGAAGCAGGCCAAGCGGTGGACAAAAACGAACTCTTGGTAGAGATCAAACCGCAGGACGAATGACGCTTAATCGGTTTCCCCTCAGGTAAATCAATCTATAATCCTAATAGTTGATAGGTAACTGCTAAGTTGGCGAACAGTCTATGCCCCTGCCCCAAGTGATTCCACGCTGGTTCGATTGGCTGTGGCTGGGCGCGCTGGCGATATATATTGTTTCTGGCGCCGCCATCGCGCCCTTTCATGGCGACGAGTCTACCTTGCTGGTCATGAGTCGCGACTTTCACACTATCTTCGTCGAAGGCGACCTTTCCAAAGTATATTTTGACCCTCACTGGCAGCATAATCCCCACGAGCAGCAGCTGCGACTGCTAAACGGCTCGGTCTCCAAAATGATTTACGGCTGGCTGGGGGCGATGAACGGCTATGAGCCGCGCGACTTGAACAGAGACTGGTCATGGACAGATGACTACGACGCGAACGCAGCACGCGGTGCTATACCGGAGGCCGAGCTATTAGAGCCGGCGCGGCTAGCTTCGTCCGCCCAACTGGCTTTGGCGGCAGCGCTGCTGTTTCAATTCGCCAAGCTGACCATTAACCGGCCGACAGCTTACTTGGCCGCTGCATTATTCGCGCTGCATCCCAACATGCTGATCAACGGGCGGCGAGCCATGATGGAAGGCAGCCACATACTGGGCCTCATGCTGGTGCTGATGGCCGCGGCCTGGCTGCTACAAGAACGACGCTGGCGGCGCTACTTGCTGCTTGGCGCCAGCGCTGGATTCGCTATTGCGGCCAAGCACCCCAACGCCAGCGTCTGCGCACTGGTATTTTTCGCTTGCAGCATCGGTCCACTTTGGCGACTGCTGCGCGGCTCTGGCAAGGATTGGCGCAAGCCCGCTTTAGATCTGGCTGGCATCGCAGTTGCCGGCGCGATGACCGCTCTGGTATTTCTGTTACTGAACCCGGCCTGGTGGAACGACCCCGTGGCCGTCGCGCCAGTAGTCATTGAGCTGCGCCAGGAGCTGCTGCAAGATCAAGTCAGCATGTTTGGCGGATTCACATCCCTTGCAGACCGTTTACATGGCCTGTTTCAGTATGGCTTTGCGGGCGGGCGTCAATACTTCGAAGCGCAGAACTGGGCGACCGTTGACACAATCGGCGCGCAAATCGCCGAATACGAGCGATCCGGATTGGCTGGGCTACTGGTCATCGGCTCGTCGGCGCGCATCGGGCTAATCTGTCTCCTTTTGGCTAGCTATGGCATTATCCATTTGGCGCGCAATCGCAGTGTGGCCGCGGAACACCGGCTATTGCTGGTAATTTGGATAGTTGGATCGGCGCTGGTGACGCTGCGACTGAATCCCCTGCCTTGGGCGCGTTATTATTTGCCGCTTCTGCCCGCAGTGATCGTCCTCGTGTCCTACGCGCTGGTAAGCTTCGCTGCGGCCATCACCAACAGGAAGAGCCACAGCGCATAATCGTATGACATCGCTCTACTGGATCACAGAATCGCTACCCGGCTTGCTGCCGTCGCTTTGGATGGTCGGCGGCTTGGGGCTGCCTTGGGCTTTGGCCGCGCTCTCGACGCGACAGTGGCATTCGCGCGCGCTTGTAGCAGCGCTGGCGCTGGCGCTGGGGCCCGCCTGGCTGACGGCCTGGATGCTGATACTGGGCGTGATGGGCGCGCAGTTGGACGCGCGGCTGCTAACCGCCGAGTGGATCATGTCTGGCAGCCTAATAATCGCCATTGCCGGCGCCGTGATCGCCTGGCGCAAGAGAAGACGCTATTTTGCAAGCCAGCGTCCACAGCAGCAGCCGCTCGCAGGCGACGAAAAGCTGATTGTCGCGATGATCGTGATAGCTGTGGCACTGCGCTGGATTCACACAGCCTTCTGGCCCTTCACCGTTTACGACGCGCTCTGGGTCTATGGCTCCCAAGCCCGGCTCTACTTTCTGGAAGGCATGATTCCGCAGGACATCGGCTACTATCCGCAATTCGTTCAGCTTCAGTTTACCTATGTGCAAGTGCTGATCGGCGCCATCAACGATCACGCCGCGCGCATGGTCATCCCGCTGATGCACATCGGCAGCATCTTGGCGGCTTACCTCTTGGGCGCGCGTCTCATAAATCGGCGCGTTGGTATTATCACCGCCGCCTTGTGGAGCCTGCATCCCTATGTCGGGCAGTGGGCATTTCGCGGCGACCTGGAGATTCCGCTGGCGTTCACGCTAACCATGGCCGCAATGTTTTTTCTGCGCGCCTGGCGGGGAGAAATCGAATACAAAGAGCGACGGGCGAATGCGATTTTGGCTGGCTTTATGCTGGGCATCGCCTTGTTCACCAAGCCGACCGCCGGCGCCTTCATCTGGGGGATTCTGCTGCTATTCGCGGCTGAGTTAATTGTGAGCAGATTCGACCCTCGTCGCTGGCTGCCGCGTTTCAAGCTCGCATTCTGGACTGGGCTGGCTTGCCTGCCGCTGGGGCTCTTCTGGTATGCGCGCAACCTGCTGCTCGGCCATGAGGCCATCACACTGCCCAAGGCAGTCTGGCTGACGCGCGCGCTGCGCAACGGCGATTATTTGGCGCCGCTGCTATTGATCGTGCTGATCGGCTGCCTGGCAATCGTCTTGCGACATCGGCTGCAACGGCGCGAAGTGGCAATGGTTGGCATCGGCATCGCCCTGCTTGTCGCCGGTGTGCTTGCATCCAACTCAACGCTGTTTCCCGACCGGGTTGACCCGCCGGCCAGCTATCTGCGCGCGGAAGAGGCTTTGAGCATCGCGCTTGGCTTGACCTTGATTGCGCTTGGATTACGCGAAAGGCTAAAGCGCCCCTTTAGTCAGCAAAGCGCGCCATTGCTGTGTACGTCATTGTGGGCGCTGCTGTTGGCGACGCCGTACTTCGTAACCTTCTATTTCTCGTATAGCTACCACTATCGACTTGGTTTCGCCATCCTGCCGCTGCTGTGCCTGCCGAGCGCGATAGGTCTCGGGACTATTTTGAATCGAGATCGCATTCAAGCGTGGAGCACGGGAATCCGCCGCGCCTATTTTGTCGGCCTGTTCCTGGTTTGTGTGCCGGGCATGGTGTCGGTGGCGACCAACGTCGATTGGACGTCAATCTGGTTGCTGCGCGCAGATCTCAAAGACGACATCAAAAAGTATGAGGTTTTTAACCCGTCTCTGATGCAAGTTGTGCTGGAGCTGGAAGATTACTTGCGGGAGTCTGAGCGCGATGCCGTTGTGCTGGCGCCCGGCGAAGAGCGTCTGCCTTTTTTCTTCCCGCAAATGGAGATCATTGATGCCGCGGCAACATCGCTCGACGAATTAGAGGCGCTTGGCGCGACTCACCTTATCTACGGCGCCAAGGCGCGTGAAGCATATTTGGCGCAGGGCGTGATACCGGAAGAATCGCAATTGATCGCCGCCCTGGGGCGACACGACCTATTTGAAACGGTAACGGAGCATTACGACGGCTTCTTTAGCTATGAGTTGCACGAAGTCGGCGATATGCGCAGCCGCCACAGGCTTCCGGAAAAGTTCGGCGGCGATGGACAGCCCCCGGTCGAGAATATTTTCGGCGACCGCCTGCAGGTCCATGCTCGCGGCGCCTTCCCGGCTTTTATACACAAGACGACGCCAATTACGCTGCAACTCACCTGGCAAGCGCTGCAGGCACTAGACCGCGACTATCAATTTGTCCTGCAAGTGCTAGAAGGCGAAGGCGGCGCCGCAGCCCAAGAGTGGCGTCTGTTGCCGTCAGCCCACAGACACGGCTACTATGCCACATCGCACTGGCAAGAGGGCGAGGTCGTGAACGATCGGCAGATCCTGCGCCTGGCCAGCGAGACGCGAAGAAGCAACGACTATGACTACGTATTCGCGCTAGGGGTCTGGGATCCAAAAGAGCAACGTTTCCTGCCGCTGGTTGTGGACGGTGTGCCGGCCGGTGAATTCTTGCAACTGCCGGGCACGCACAAGCTGCGCAGCTGATCGGCAATCAAGCGCAAGACGCGCACGGACTACAAAGTCTGCGCCGTGTACGTGGAGCCGCAGGTTGTACAGCAGCTAAAGTCAGGCGGAATGAATCGGCGGACAACGAAAAATGCCGCGAATCGTGACTAATCAAGTTGTGCTAATCACCGGCGCGTCCAGCGGGATCGGCTGGGCAGCGGCACTGGCTTTCGCGGGAGCCGGTTATGACGTATGCGCTTTTGCGCGGCGGGCGGAGCGGCTTGAGGCGCTGCGAGCGGAGGTCGAAAACCTGCCGGCGCCACATGGCGAGCTGCTGCCGGTCGTTGGCGATGTCCGCCATGCGCAGGACTTGGCTGCAGCGGTCGAGCGCGTGACTGGGCGTTTTGGCCGGCTGGATATTTTGGTCGCCAATGCCGGCCTGGGGCAGCAGGGCGCAGTGGCCGACGCCGACTGGGACGACTTAAATGCGGTGCTGCAAACCAATATCGACGGCGTGATGCACAGCCTGCGCGCCGCTGTACCGGCGATGCGGGCTGGCAGCGGCGGCCATATACTGCTCATATCGTCTGTGGTGGCCGGGGTTCACAGTCCCTATACCGCGACTTACGCCGCCAGCAAAGCCTTCGTCTCCAGCTTGGCGGGTTCGCTGCGGCTTGAACTGGCGGATGACAATATCGCGGTGACCGATGTGCTGGTCGGGCGGACGCTTACGGCGTTCAATCAGAATCGGCTGGGTTCGCGGCATGATAATCGCGGCGGACTGCCTACCAAGACCGCGGACGACGTGGCTGCGGCCCTGGTCAAAGCGGCCGAGCGGAAGCCGAGACATCTGGTGCTCAGCCTGTTTGACCGGCTTATCTTGGCAGGCGGGGTATTGGCGCCGGGAATAATGGCGCGCTTGGCTCGGCGACAATATGAGCCGCGCGGTAGTGACTAACCGACTCACAGAATTAGAACCAAGAAAGTACAGCAACAAAAGCTAAAATAGAGAACGCAGAAGTAAGTGCAAGGAAGTCATTCGAAAAAGCAAGCCTTACAGCCAACAATATTCGGGATTTCAAATTCATACTAGGCATTACTGAGGCGAGCGAGAAGCCATGTCGAAGACGAAAAAACTCAATTCCATGCGCCTGCTCGAAGCTCGGGCGATTCCCTACGAGACGCATCATTACGACCCGAAGATTCGCGATGCCGTCGCGGTGGCGCAGGCCCTGGGGCTGCCGGCTGACGAGGTATTCAAGACGCTGGTGGTTGACTGCCCGTCGAAAAAGAAACCGGTCCTGGTCATGCTGCCCTGTGATAGTACGCTCAACCTGAAGCGGCTGGCTAAAGCGCTAGGCGAAAAGAAATTGGCGCTGGCGACACATGCCGCGGCTGAGAGGCTGACCGGCTTAAAAGTCGGTGGAATCAGCGCGCTTGCAATAATGCAGAAGCGATGGGACGTCTACCTGGATGAACGCTGCGCGGCTAGCGGGTTTATCGTCATCAGCGCCGGGCAGCGCGGCACACAACTGCGCCTTGAGACCCGCGCCTTGATCGACTTGCTAGGCTGCCGGATCGTGGATGTGGCGGACCCAAAGTCGAAGTGAACCCGGCTGAGCTTAGCGGGAGAGAATCCGGGCCAGGTCGAAGTATTCCGGCGTGATCTGGCGGGTTTTCGCTGTGCTTTCGGCCAGGGGCACCGGGACCTGTTCGCGGCCGACGCGCGCCACCATCATGCCGGATTCGCCGGCCAGCAGCAGATCAACCGCATAGACGCCCATGCGCGTGGCCAGCAGCCGGTCAAAGGCTGTCGGGCTGCCGCCGCGCTGTGTATGCCCCAGGATGGTCAAGCGTATTTCAAAGCCAATATGCTTCTGCTCGAGGAAGTGCGCCAACTCGGGCCCCTGGTAGGGCGCGCCTTCAGCCAGGACGGCGATGGCGTGCGCCTTGCCGCGGACATAAGCGTCTTCGAGCGCGACGGCGATTTCATTCATGGTGACGCCATTCTCCGGCGTGACCACAATTTCCGCTCCGCCCAGGATGCCCGCCATCACCGCCAGATAGCCGCAATCGCGCCCCATAACTTCCACCACAAATGAGCGATTATGCGAGGTCGCCGTATCGCGCAGCCGGTCGACCGCATCGAGGATGGTATTTAGCGCGGTGTCCACGCCGATGCTGGTATCCGTGCCCCAAATGTCGTTGTCGATGCTGGCGGGGATGCCGACCGTCGGCACGCCCATACTGTGCAGCGCCAGCGCGCCGCGCAGGCTGCCGTCGCCGCCGATGACGATGACGCCTTCTATGCCGTTTTCGTTGAGCCGGCGCTTGCCTTTGCGCTGCCCCTGCGGCGTCTTGAATTCCTCATTGCGGGCGGTTTGCAAGACTGTGCCGCCGCGCTGCAGGATGCCGCTCACTTCGCGGCTGCTGAGCAGCGCCATGTCGCCAGCCAGCAAACCCTGGTAAGCCTGGCGAATGCCAAAAACCTCGACATCTCGGTCGAGGCCGGCGCGCACAACAGCCCGCACGGCTGCATTCATGCCGGGCGCGTCGCCACCGCTAGTCATGACGGCAATTCGTTTCATACGGGCTGTCTCCGCTCAGCCTTCGCTTCAGCATCCCACCGGCACTGGACCGGCGCGCGCCATCTACCGCCTGTGTATTTTAGACGATTTTGCAGCGACCTTCAAAGATGAATGCAGACTTATGGAGGCTGCGCGCTCAACGCTATATTGCGGCGTCGATTGAAGATACCCTCAGGCGTTGGCGTCTTCCACCGCAATATATTCGTCGCCGCCGACGATGCTGCGCAGGTCAGCCAGGAGCGCCGCGCAGATTTGCGTCGTCTTGTCTCGGAATATTAGCCGTTTATCGCTCTCGCCGCGGCGGATGACGATAGAAAACGTGTCGTTGCCGGGGTACTTGATCAAGGTGTTGTGAATGCGACCGAGCTTGCGCTGGTCTTTGTCGGGTTCATCAGTGGTGTCCAAGACGACAGCGATATGACGCGCTGGCTGCGTTGCCGGCTTGGCTTCATCGGGCATGGTCAGACGCCCGTCGCCATTCACCCATTCCGGCTCGGTTTCATCCGCATTTTGAGGCTGCGCAGACGGCTCCTCGGCTGCGGCGCTGGGCTTGCTGAGTTCGACTTCACCATCGGGCTCGTCGCCGTTGGGCCCGCGCCAGGCATCGTCAGGCGGCGGCGGCTCGTCGATGGAGTCCCAAGCCATGGGGCTGTTTTCCATTTGCTCCGGCAGCGGGTCGGCAGCGGCGGCGTTGTTAAAATCAGTAGAAACACTCTCGGCGATAATCTGCGGTTCACCGCGGCTTTCGTCGTATCTTCCGTTGATCAGTACAATCTCGCCCTCGGCCAAAGCGACTTGCCGCTCGCCTTCAGGCAGCCGGGCGTTGATGGCGGCGAAAGCCTTAGTTACGGAAGCGTAAGTACGCGGGAAGAGTACCACTTCGATGATGCCGGCGCTGTCATGCCAATCTTCCAGGCTCAATACGGCCATCATGTCGCCGCGGCCGGTGGTGAGCTTCCGCAGCGTCGTAATCTCGCCCGCCACGCGCAGGCCTTCCGGTTTGACAGAGGCTGGATTCTTGAGATCGTGAATCGAGTGCAGCTTCTGGCTGGCGAAGAGATGGCGATGACGGTCGACCGGGCGCCCGGTCAGATAAAGCCCGAGCAGCTCTTTTTCCCACTTGAGCAGCTCGCGCGGGCTGTATTCCTTGATCGACTTCAGCCCTTTGAGTAAATCGTCATCGGCAGCGGTGTCGCTATCGAACATCACCTTCTGGCCGATTTCCTGGTCGCGGTGATAATTGCTGCTGGTGCTGATGATGCCGTCGAGCGCTGCGATGAGTGTGGCGCGGGTGCCGAAGCCATCCAGCGCGCCGACTTTTATCAGGCTCTCCAGCGAGCGCCGACCCAACTTGCGCAAATCAGCGCGCTGGCAGAAATCAACCAGGCTGTCAAATGGCGCTTCGCCACGCTCTTCGATCAGATCCTGCAGCGCTTTCGCGCCGGCGTTCTTGATGGCGGCCAAGCCAAAGCGGATGCCGCGCCGGCCGTCGGGCAGCGTTTCGATGTCGAAGTCGAGCTGGCTGAAGTTGACATCGGGCGGCAGGATCGGGATATCAAGGCGGCGGCACTCTTCCAAAAATGTCGCGACTTTTGTCAGGTCATCGCGCTGCACGCTGAGCAGAGCGGTCATGTATTCTTCGGGATAATGGCATTTGAGGTAAGCCGTTTGCACCGTGATGACCGCATAGTCCGCGGCGTGGGGTTTGTTGAAGCCGTAATTGGCGAAGAAATCAATCATGTCGAAGATTTCTTCGGCGGTCTGCTGCGGGATGTCGTTGGCCGGGCCGCGCTCCATGAAGATAGCCCGATGTTTGTTTAAGTCTTCCGGTTTCTTCTTGGATACGGCGCGGCGCATCAAGTCGGCTTCGCCCAATTCGTAATCGAATAGCTCGCCGGCAATCTGCATGATCTGTTCCTGATACACGATGATGCCGTGTGTTTCGCTGAGGATGGGCTCGAGTTTGGGATGCAAATACTCGATGTCTTCTTTGCCGTGCATGCGGTCGCAATACTGTTCGATGAATTGCATCGGTCCTGGCCGGAAAAGCGATATGGCGGCGATGATATTTTCGAAGACCTGGGGCCGCATTTGCCGCAGCATCTGTTTCATGCCGCCGGACTCCACCTGGAAGACGCCGATGGTCTCGCCCCGCCCCATCATTTTGAAGGCGGCGTCCAGCATGTTGCGCTGCTCGTCGCTGGCGGATTCATGCCGATAGGGCAAGCTGTCGATGTCATAGCTGATGCCCCGGTGGCGCTCGATAAGCTCACAAGCTTTGCGCATAATCGTCAGCGTAGACAGGCCCAGGAAATCGACCTTGAGCAAGCCGATGGATTCAGCCGTCTCCATAGGAAACTGCGTCACGGCTTTGAGCGCGCCACCGGATGGATCTTTGCCGGCGATGCGGTGCAGCGGCGTCAACTCCACCAGCGGGCGGTCAGCCACGATGACGCCGGCGGCATGCGTCGATGCGTGACGGGTCATCCCCTGCAATTCGCTGGCGGTGTCGATGACCTCGCGCAATTCCAAGTCGCTGTTGTACAGGTCAAGCAATTCCGGGCTGCCATCCACGTATTCGCGGATTTTCCTCTGTCTAGCTTCTTGCGGGATCAGCGCGGCGGCGCGGTTGATCTTGCCCAGGTCGACATCAAGCGCGCGCCCGACATCGCGCACGGCCGCCTTCGCCCCCATGGTGCCAAAAGTGATGATGGCGGCGACCTTGTCTTCACCATATTTCATCGCCGTGTAGGCGATCATTTCACCGCGGCGGTCGTCCGGATAATCGAGGTCGATATCGGGCATGCTGACGCGGCCCGGATTGAGGAAGCGCTCGAAGAGCAAGCCATTCTGTATCGGATCGATATTGGTGACGCCGAGGCTGTAGGCGACCAGACTAGCGGCTCCGGAGCCACGCACATTCCACCAGATATCGGCATTGCGGGCAAATTCGCAGAGATCCCAAACAATCAGAAAATAGGTGTCGAAGCCCATGCTGTGGATGATTTTCAGCTCGCGGTCGATACGCTCGACAAATGTATCGTCACTGCGCCAGTCAGCGCCGAAGCGCCACTCCATGCCGATGTCGATTAGATGCCGCAAGTAGCTGTATTCATCAAAACCAGCCGGCACCGGGAAAGCCGGCAGGTGATAGCCTTTCGGGCTGAGATCAATGTCGGTCATATCGGCGATTTTTAAGGAGTTGGCGAAGGCTTCGTCAACCAATTCCGAAGGCGCGGCGCCAAATCCCGCGCGCATTTCATCGGCGGATTTCAAATAATAGCTGCTGAAGGGCTCCATGCGCATGCGGTCGTTTTCGCTCTTCAGCGCGCTCGTCTGAATGCAGAGCAGCGTATCGTGCGCATCGGCGTCATTCTGGCGCACATAATGCACATCGTTGGTCGCGAGCAGTTGCACCGCGCTATGCCCGCTGCGGCGGTAGTCGCAGAGCCAGCGGTTGAGACTTTGCAGCTCCGGAATATCGTGGCTTTGCAGCTCGAGGTAGAAGTTCTCCGCGCCGAATACCTCTTGATACCAGCCGATTTGCTCGCGAGCAGCCGCCTCATCGCCGTCGTTGACCAGCCGCGGGATCTCCGCCGCCAGGCAGCCGCTGGTGGCTATGAGGCCGTCGGCGTGCGCGGCCATAAATTCCTTGTCGAAGCGCGGGCGATAATAGTAGCCTTCGAGTTGCGCGGCGGACGCAATCTTGAGCAAGTTTTGATAGCCGGTCATGTTCTTCGCTAGCAGCAGCATATGATAGGGGCGGCGATCGAGACGAGGGTCGCGGTCGGTCATGCTACGTCGGGCGAGGTAACCTTCCATGCCCACGACCGGCTTGATGCCGGCTTCGACACAGGCGCGGTAAAAATCCAGCACGCCGAACATCACGCCATGATCGGTGAGACCGATGGCGGGCATTTCAAGCGCTTTGGCGCGCGCCACCAGCTCTTTGACGCGGCTCTGGCCGTCAAGCAAGGAAAACTCGCTGTGGACGTGAAGATGGACGAAATCGCTGGTCATGGCGTCAGTATCCGCGGGCGTCGCTATGGGTTCATTTCGCTAAAGGATAGCCGTATTATATCATTCGCAGGGCGAAATCGTTCGGATGAATTGTGAGATTGCGGCTGATCACAAGCCGGCAGCAAGATGGGAAGCCAATGCCTGAATTACCCGAAGTGGAGACCGTCGTCCGTGGATTACGCGGGCCGCTGATCGGCAGACGGATTGCGACTATGTGGCACGATTGGGCGCGGACGATTCACTCCCCGGGCGCGGATGAATTCGCGGCGCGCATAGCGGGGCAAACCGTCAGCGCGGTTGGCCGGCGCGGCAAGTACATCCTCATCAAGCTTGAGCACGACACACTGGTCGTCCACCTGAAGATGTCGGGCCGGCTCTATGTGGCCGACGCAGAGACTGTAAACGAAGCAGACCGCTGGGTGCATGTTCGCTTTGACCTGGACAAGGGGCAGCAATTGCGCTTTTCCGATGTGCGCAAATTCGGGCGCGTATATTTGACGAATGACTTGGCGAGCCTGCTTGGTCATTTGGGACCGGAGCCGCTCAGCGATGAATTCACGGCAGCAGTCCTGCGCGCGGGCCTGGTTGGACGCAAGCGAGCGATCAAGGCGCAATTGCTGGATCAGGAATTCGTCGCCGGCGTCGGCAACATCTATGCCGATGAGGCGCTTTTTCTAGCCGGTATTCATCCAGCGACGGCAGCCGGTACGCTTAGTGATGAGGCGGCAGCCCGGCTCCAGCAGACCATACGCGCTGCGCTGCTGGCTGGCATTAAGCACGAGGGCGCCAGCATCAACTGGTATCGCAAACCAGACGGCCAAAAAGGCGGGTCGCAAAATCATTTCTTCGTTTACGGGCGGACGAGCCTGCCCTGCCGGCAATGCGGCGCAGCCATCAACAAGATTCGCGTGGCGCAGCGTGGCACGCATTTCTGCCCAGAGTGTCAGCCGGCGCGGACATAAAATTCACCACAGAGACACAGAGGGCACAGAGAAAATCTCTATAGAAACCGAGTCTAGTTGTCTATAGGATTGTCGTAGCCGACATCCACGGGGCGCACGGTGTAGCGACCTCGCTCGTCTTGTGTCAGCCTGCCGACGGGTTTGACCGCATCATGCGGGAAAATCAGCAGCGCGTTGGTCTCCAGCGCCCAGCCCTGCCAAGCGCGCTTGGTTTCCAGAGTCACCAGCGGCTCGACATCGTAGGCGGTCATCCAAGCCAGGCGCTCGAAATGCACTGCCAGCGAAGCCAGATCGCATAGAAATGCAGCCTGCTGGCCGCCGCTTTTAATGCGGACGCTGCTGTGGCCCGGGGTGTGCCCGGGTGTCTTCAAGACTGAGACTCCGCTTATCACTTCGCAGTCGCCATCAAGCAGCCGGAGCTGACCCGACTCGTATAGCGGGACATAGTTGTCCGGCAAGTACGTGGCGCGAGTCCGCTCGTTGGGGCGAATGGCGTCTTTGTATTCACGGCGCTGCGCGAGGTACTCCGCATTAGGGAAGGCGGGCGCGCGCAATCCCTCAGCGTCCAGCCGAAAGTTGCCTGTGCAGTGGTCGCCATGCAGGTGCGTGTCGATGACGATGTCGATATCCGCCGGCGCGATGCCGAGCGACCGCAGACCGCGCTGCGTGCCATCAAAGTCTACGATGCCGCCGCGCCTGCGTTGAGAGTCGCTGAGGCAATTGCCGTAGCCAGTGTCCACCATGATGTTTCGCCCGGCGGCGCGGATGAGTAGATTGTGATTGGCGGTCTGAATCAGATGGCGCGCATCAGCCACATGGTAACGCGACCAGAGTACGCGCGGAACCAAACCGAACATGCCGCCGGGATCCACCCAGGTTGTGGCGTCGTTGAAGAGATAGATTTCTATGTCGCCGATGCGAAACATCGTCAGCTGCGGGCTCAGCCGGCTTGCTGGAACTTGCCCGAAAGCTGATCTTCGCGCATGTGGCATTGCTTGTATTTTTTGCCGCTGCCGCACCAGCAGGGTTTGTTGCGGCCCGGGCGCCGATTATTCTTGCGCACGGTCTGCTGCGCGGGGCGGTCGCTATTGCCCATGAAGGCGTCGGGGCGGTATTCGCGCATCTGCCGGCGGCGTTGGGGCGTCTGCACGACGGCAGGCTGCACCAGGAATATATTACGCGAGGCAAATTGTCGATAGGTGTCTTCGACCACGCGAAACATCTGAAAGCCTTGGCGCTGATATTCAACCAACGGGTCTTTCTGCGCGATGGCCTGCAAGCCGATGCCCTCGCGCAGAATATCCAGGTCGGTCAAGTGGCGCTGCCAATAATGATCGAGGGCGCGGATCACCGTCTGGCGTTCGGCGACTTCCATCAGGCCTTCGCGCGCCTCGTCCAGCTGCTGTTTCTTCTCTTCAAAGAGCGCGCCGATGTGTTCATTGATCGCCGCCGTCAGGTCTTCAGGCTCAGCATCGTCGATATTTTCGGCGGTGATAGCTTCCGGCAGCGGCAGGCCGTTGCTGGCGAGTTGCTGATACATCGCGGCGGCGTCCAAATGCTCGCCCTGCGAATCGGCCGCGAATACATCTTCAACAGCGGCGGCAACCTGGTCGTCGATCATTGTCAGATATTCGCTGTGCAATTGGTCGGCGTCTTTGGCCAGCCAATCCAGTCGCTGCGAATAGATGATTTCGCGCTGGCGGTTGACGACGTCATCGTACTCGACGACCCGCTTGCGGATGTCAAAGTTGTGCCCCTCGACGCGGATCTGCGCCTGCTCGATCGACTTGCTGATCATGCCGTGTTCAATGGCTTCGTCTTCCGGGAAGCCGGCCGTTTTCATCAAGCGCTTGACATTGTCGTTGGCGAAGCGGCGCATGAGGTCATCATCAAGGCTCAGGTAGAAGCGCGTTTCGCCGGGGTCGCCTTGACGGCCCGAGCGGCCGCGCAGCTGATTGTCGATGCGGCGCGCTTCATGGCGTTCCGTGCCCAGGACGAAGAGCCCGCCGGCATCGAGGACGATTTGCCGATCGCGCTCGACCATGCTCTCGGCTTCGGCCAGGGCTTTATGCCATTGCGTCCCGCTGGCGGCGGTGAGGTCAAGGCCCTGACGACGCAAAGCCGCGCGGGCCAAACCTTCGGCATTGCCGCCGAGCAGGATGTCGACGCCGCGCCCGGCCATGTTGGTGGCGATGGTGACGGCGCCAGGGCGGCCCGCCTGCGTGATGATCTCCGCTTCTTTTTCGTGCTGCTTGGCATTCAAGACTTCGTGCTTGATGCCGGCTTTGTTGAGATAACTGCTGAGGCGCTCCGATGTCTCCACCGCGACCGTGCCGACCAGGATAGGCTGATTGCGCTCGTTGCGCTCCTGTATCGCCTGAACGATGGCATTCCATTTCGCCCGTTCATTGACGTAGATCAGATCGTTCTCGTCGGCGCGGATCACCTGACGGTGCGTCGGGATGGGCACAACCTCCAATTCGTAAGTCTTCTCAAATTCTTCCGCTTCGGTGAGCGCGGTGCCGGTCATGCCGGCGAGCTTGTCATACATGCGGAAGAAATTCTGGAAGGTGATGGTCGCCATGGTGATATTTTCACGCCGAATCTGCACGCCTTCTTTGGCTTCAATGGCTTGATGCAAGCCTTCTGAGAAGCGGCGGCCGGGCATGAGGCGCCCGGTAAAGTCATCGACGATGACGACTTCACCGTTCTGAACGATGTATTCCTTGTCCCTCTCGAACAAGGTTTGGGCGCGCAGGCAATTATCGAGGTAGGGCAGCATTTCCGCATTGTCGGGATGATATAGCTGCGCCACGCCCAGAGCCCCTTCGACCTTTTCGACGCCGCGCTCGGTCAGGTAAACGATGCGGTCTTTGATATCGAGCACATAATCGCCATTGGGCTCTTCCGCCTCGACGCTGTCTTCGCTGCTGATCTTCAAGCGCTTGACAATGGAGGCGAAGCGACGGTAAAAGTCGGAGGGTTCGTCCGATGGTCCGGAGATGATCAGCGGCGTGCGCGCTTCATCAATCAAGATATTGTCGACCTCGTCCACGATGGCGAAGCGCAATTCTCGCTGGACCAGCCGGTCGTGCGTCAGCACCATGTTGTCGCGCAGATAGTCGAAGCCGAATTCGTTATTTGTGCCGTAGAGAATGTCGGCGCGGTAGGCGTCGCGGCGGCTGATGGGGCGCAAGTTCTGGTAGCGCGCGTCATCGGAGATGAAGCTGGGATCAAAGAGAAACGAGCCGCTGTCGGGCTGGCCGCCGGTATTTTGGATCACGGCCGCGGACAGACCCAGTAAGTGATAGATCGGCCCCATAAATTGCAAGCCGTGTTTGCTCAAGTAATCGTTAGGCGTCACCAGATGGGCGCCCCGCCCGACCAAGGCGTTGAGGTAGAGCGGCAGCGTGGCGACCAGGGTCTTGCCTTCGCCGGTCTTCATCTCGGCGATGCGCCCCTCGTGCAGGACGATGCCGCCGATGAGCTGGACATCGTAGTGGCGCAGGCCGATCGTCCGTACCGATGCCTCGCGGACGAGGGCAAACGCTTCAACCAGGACTTCTTCGAAGTCAGCGCCGTTTTGCAGCTGAGATTTGAACTCGGCGGTCCTGGCTTTCAGCTGCTCATCGCTTAGCTGCTGCATGGCCGGCTCAAGCGCGTTGATCTGGTCTACCGTCGCTTGATAGCCCGAGAGCGCCTTCTCCATGGGGTCGCCGAATACTTTTTTGACGAGATTGCGGAACATAAATCCTCACGCGATCCGGGTTGACAGACTAGAGCCGATTATAGCATAGCGTTTGCGGCAATTGACCGCCGAGCGCCTCGTACGCAGAGCAATCGCAGCAAAATATTTTAACCACAGAGAACACAGAGGGTCGCGTAGACACTGACCGCCAGCACAGAGATTTGGGTGTTAAGGCGACTATCCAAAGCAGTCGATGGACTGGAATACGGAAAGAAGCATCAAAAAGACTTCAAATATCTCTCAATATCACTCCTGACTTATAACGTAAGCTTTCATTATTGCTTTTCTCTGCGCTCTCTGTGAACTCTGTGTTTGATTTCCCGTTCGAATTTGCGCCATTTCAGTCACTACCATTTTGATGCGATTGCACTGCCTCGCGCGATGGTTCAGCGTCTATTTTGCAGCTTCGCGACCAGCGCAGACACAGGCCGCCGGAACAATACAATAGCGACAAAGAGGACCGCCGCGCCGGCATAAATCAACAGCAGGACATCTTGGCTCTGCGCCGCCTGGCTGCCAATCAAGACAAAGATATAAGTTGGCAGCAAACCGCCGACGAAGGATACAACCACGTATACCGAGAGCCGCAGCTTGCCGAAGCCGACGGCGTAACTGATGAAGTCGTAGACCGAAAACAACAGCAAGCGGGCGGCCAGCAGCGATTTCCAGTTGTCAAGATGGCGCTCATAAAAGCTGTCGACGCGCTGCAAAGCCGATGCGCCGACGAAACGAGCCACGATGCGCCGGCCCAAATGCCGCGCGATGAGCACGTTAATCGTCCCGCCGATGACCTCGCCCAGCACGGAATACAGGGCGCCCGGTATCACGCCGAAGAGGATGCCTGAGGCGAACTGAATCGGACCGGCGGAAAGCGGCGCGAAGGTGAAGGTCAGCGCCTTGATGCCGATGAAGAGCAGCGGTCCCCAGAAACCGGCATCGGCAATCATCTGCTGCAGATCTTCAATGCCGATTCGGTCGACCAGCGCGTAAAGCAGAGTCAGCAAAGCCAGAAAACCGCCAGCGCTCACGACGACTGCGGCTGTAGAAAACTCGGAATCGGCGCCTGCTCCGGCAGTCGGGGCGGCGCTTTCGACCTCACTCATTGAACAGGGCGCCGACGCTTCTGCCCTCGTGGGCGCGCAGGATCACCTCGCCCAGCAAAGGCGCGATGGAGAGCACGGTCATGTTGGGCAGCAACTTTTCTTGCGAGATTGGCAAGGTATTAGTGAAGATGATTTCGCGCAGATCCAGCCCGGCAAAGCGCTCATAAGCCGCTTGGGAGAAAAAGGGGTGGGTGAAGGCGAAGAGCACATCGCGCGCGCCAAAGTCGCGGACTACATTTACGGCATTAACCACGCTGCCGGCTGTGTTCACTTCATCGTCAACCAGCAGGACATTCTTGCCTTCGACGCTGCCGATGAGCGAAAGGGCACGGGGATTCTCGCCATTGCCAACGCGCCGCTTCTCCACAAAAGCCAGCGGCACACCCAGCGTTTCCGCCCAATTGCGCCCTTGCTTGGCGAAACCGAGGTCTGTCGCCACCACGACCAAATCTTCCAATTCCCCGGTATTCATCTTTTGGATGACATAGTCCGTCAATAGATGGAAGGCGGTCAACGCGTCGCCCGGGATGTTAAAGAAGCCTTGAATCTGGCCCGAGTGCAGATCAACCGTCATATAGCGGTCGACGCCGGCGATCTCGATAATGTTGGCGATCAGGCGAGCGGTAATCGGCACGCGCGGCTGGTCTTTTTTGTCCGAGCGGGTGTAGCTCATGTAGGGCACAACGAGATTTATGCGCCAAGCCGAATCCCGCTTGAGCGCGTCGATCATGATCAGCATTTCCATCAAGTTGTCGTGCACTGGCGAGGCCATGGTCTGCACCAGGTAGACGTCCTTGCCGCGAACGCTTTCTTCCAGCTTGATAAAAATGTTCTCGTTGGAGAAGACCGCGCGCGTGTAAACGCCGGGCTTGATGTTGTATTCGGAAACGCCGCAGATGTAATCGACGATCTCGTCGCCGAGTGCCTGCGACGCGCTGCCGCAGAAGACCTTCATGGAACCGAAGCGCATGGTCGAAGACTGCTGCACCTCTTCCTGGTCAAGCTCGGGGAGCGGTTCCGGATGGAACTTCGCGCCAGGCACTTTCACCAAGTTGGTCATTTGCATCTGCTTCACGGCGACTCCAGTTGGCTTCTCGCGGCGGCCGAAGTTGCGCAGGGAAAGCAGCGCATGCACGGCGCCTTGCGGATCGATTTCGCACGCTTCAATGCGCTTGATAATACCAGCTAGCGCTTCCTGAGTGATAGCCTAAATGACGAGACAGCGAGCCGATTCTATCATGAATAAAAAACGCTCACCGCGTTTCGATGAGCGCTGAGCAACTGCATCCGCAGTCACTAAATGTGCGTGGCCAACTGGCTGACGATCTTGCCTTTGGGCTTGAAGCCGGTAATGCGCTCGACCGCTTCACCGCCTTTGAAGAGGATCAGCGTCGGGATGCCCATGATGCCGTAATTCATCAGGATTTCCTGATTCTCGTCGGCATCGACTTTGGCGACGCGCAGCTTGCCTTCGTATTCAGTGGCGATTTCGTCGACGATGGGCGCGATCATCTTGCAAGGCCCGCACCATTCCGCCCAGAAATCGACCAGGACCGGGGTGTTGCTGTCCAGCACTTCGCTTTGGAATTCGTCTTTGTTGACATCGAAGGTCTTGGCGCCCATGGGTGTTTGTCTCCTATTGTTTTGGAGCAGCGACTTTACGCAAGCCCCGTTTTAATTGTCTATGACTTGGACGATTAGCACGAGCGCCATCTTACATCAGAATATCATTAGACTCTTGCACAGCATGGCAGCAGTGAGATTGTTCGCGATGCTTATACAGAGTAATTCCCGTAATTTGTGGTTAGCTGGGATAATTAAATGGTTTTCTAATGATTAAGTACTCTATGACTAAGACGTGTATGAACAATGTGTTATGCGCGTCAGCAAAACGCATTAGATGGAAGCCCAGTAGGTCAAACATTGATAACATTCACGCTGGGGGTATATTTTCGTATCAACATTAGAGTTAGCAGTTAGGAGAGGAAATGTACAAGCGTTTCATCGTTTTCATTATTTCTTCTCAATGCTTGTGACAGCATCAGCTGCAAAAGATACACAACATCCTATAGAGGTCAATGAAGCAGTTCGCAATATAGCCGATCAATACGGTCTCACAGTCATCGCAGACGCTCAATCTGACTTTGATCTTGCCGCATTCAAGGCGGCGGCTGAGCAAATCGCGATCATGCGGGATGCGGCTGTAGCAGACCCCAATCTGTTACCTGACGAACCGGAAGCAGTATCTTTCCAGAGCGGGGAAGTTGCGACTATGGCAACATATGCGTTTTTGTTTGTACGCTGTTCCAAAGCGCACTACATCCCTGCTGGAAGCAAGACTATTATGTTCAAGGCAAGCGCTTGTTGACCACCTCCCCACGCGAGTTTTACAGAATCGATCATCCGGTCTATTGGGTCGAAGGCACAACTGTTGGCGGACTCATTTCCTATTCGCATGTTCAACCTAGATCATAGATCAACAACGGCGGGTAAAATGCCAATCTATCGGCCGATTTACCGTTACAATGAGCGCGGGAGGCGTTGCAGACACAAGTTTTGGAGACTCTTGTCGCAGTAGCAAGTCGCTTTAGGTGAAAGAAGACGTCAGTATGCAGAGCGGGTATCTGTTTATCCAAGTCCTTTCGCTCGTTATCGTTTTACATGTCCCGCTAAGCGTGGTGGTAAGTTTTTGGCTATATCGAAAGCAAAAGTCTACCCGTGACTTGATGTTCTGGATTACCATGACCTGGCTCATACCCGTTGTTGGGGCGGTGGCGGCGATTATCCATTGGCGTCGGTTCAGGCTCGGGCACAAACGGACGATTCGTAGCGAGGAAAATTCTGCACCAAGTTGACGGAAATACCCAATTGCCCAGCCTTAGCAGCCGACAGGAAGATATCCTTACCTGCATCGTGCAGGCCTATTCGGATAAACCCGAACCGGTTGGTTCCCGGCATCTGGTCGAGAATTTCCAGCTGAACATCAGCTCGGCCACCGTGCGCAATGAAATGGCGCAGTTGGAAGAATTGGGTTATATTGCCGCCCCGCACAGGTCGGCCGGGCGCGTGCCAACCGCCGCCGGCTTTCGTTATTTTGTGCGCCGGCTGCTGCAAACCCGCAGCCTGACACGCGGCGAGCAGAGCCATATCTCGGAGCGGGTTGGGACTTTGCAAAGCGGCATGGAACAATGGATGCGGCGGACGGCAGCGCTGCTGGCCCGCTCGATACAGACCGCGTCGATCGTAACGCCGCCGATATCGCAGGCCAATTCTTTTAAGCATGTCGAGTTAATCTCTATACAGGGCCGGCTGGCGCTGATGGTGCTGGTGCTGAATAGCGGCAGCGTACACCAGCGGATGCTGACGCTGGCGGAGCCAGTTCCACAAGCCAAGCTGGGCGAGGCGGCAAAACGCGTGAACGAAACCTGCGCCGAATTGGGCGCGCGCCAAGTGCGACTGCGCAGCATCAACCTGCCTGTGCTGGAGCGAGAAGTGGCCGAGCTGACGGCCGAGTTGATCGAAAACCTGGACAACAATCGGGCGCGTTATATCTATCGCGATGGGCTGAGCCAGCTCATGGACAGTTTCGCTGACGAGGAAGGCGCCCAGCAAGCGATGCGAATCCTGGAGGAGCACACGGTGCTCAACGCGCTGCTTGCCGAATTGCTTGATCGGCTGCCGCCATCTGATTTCGACCGGGAGGATGTGCAAGTGGTGATCGCCGGCGACGGACGCTACGAGAACCTCAGCCGCACCAGCGTTGTGCTCAGCCGCTATGGCGACCCCGACAGGATGAGCGGCGCGGTCGGCGTTTTGGGACCGACGCATATCAATTATGGACACGCCATCAGCACCGTCCGCTACGTCTCCAATCTAATGACGAACGTGCTGGCGACGCTTTACCAAGACAATGTGGAAGATAGCGGGCAGCTAAACATATAATCTTCGTTAGACTTTAGCGCTTGCCTCGAAATGCGTGCTTTTCCTGTCTATAATTCTGCCCGTTCTGACATAAGTCATACATAGGCTTGGCATAATGAGGCTGTGTGTGACCGATTCGCGAGTAATCCTTAGAGGGACATTAAATGAGCGATATTGAGAGCCCGGCCGACGAGCTGGAGCGCGAGCAAGAGGCTGCCGCTTGCGCTGACGATGCGCAGAATGAATGCGCGCCGGAGCAGGCGGAAGAACTCGCCGAGCAAGAAGAGGAGCAGCTTGAATTGCCCGAAGGCGTAAATCTGCTGCAGATGCTCATCGAGGCGCAGAAAGAAGCGCAAGCCAACGAAGACGGCTGGCAGCGAGCCCGGGCGGAATTCAGCAATTACAAGAAGCGGATTGAGCGAGAGCGGGCCGAGCTATTCCAGCGCGCGGCGCTTGATACCTTAAATGCGCTGCTGCCGATCATCGACGACTTCGACCGCGCCTTTGAGAGTGTGCCGGAGGCCTTGGAAGAGGATGCCTGGATCGGCGGCGTCGCGATGATTCAGCGCAAATTCGCGAGCCTGCTGGAGCAGTACGAAGTCGAAGCGATTGACCCCACCGGCGCTGCCTTCGACCCAAATCTACACCAAGCCATCGGCGCGGAAGAGAGCGACGAAGTGGAAAGCGGTCATGTCATCGCGACCCTGCAGAAGGGTTACCGGGCGGGCGACACGGTGCTGCGGCTGGCGCTGGTCAAGGTGGCTAGCTGAATCGCCAAAGCAGAAACAAAAGACGATGCAGTAAGGAGAAACAACAATGGGCAGAATAATCGGCATAGACTTGGGCACAACCAACTCGGTCGTCGCTGTGATGGAAGGTGGCGAGCCAACCGTGATTCCATCGTCAGAAGGCGGCAATCTGATTCCCTCTGTTGTCGCCATCAACACCAAGACCGGCGAGCGGCTGGTCGGGCGTGTGGCGCGCAATCAGGCGGTGGTCAATCCAGAGAATACGATTTTCTCGGTGAAGCGCTTCATGGGGCGCAAGTTCAGCGATGCCGAAGTCAGCGACGCCGCCAAGCTGGTGCCCTACAATATATCGGCGGCCTCGAACGGCGATGTGCGCATTCGAATGAACGACCGCGACTACAGCGCGCCGGAAATATCGGCGATGGTGCTGCAGAAAATCAAGGCCGATGCGGAAGCCTACCTGGGCGAGACCGTAGACCAGGCCGTCATCACCGTGCCGGCATATTTCAACGATGCGCAGCGCAACGCCACCAAGGACGCCGGCAAGATCGCCGGGCTGGAGGTGCTGCGCATCATCAACGAGCCGACGGCATCGAGCTTGTCTTACGGCCTGGGCGACCGCAACGAAGGCATCATCGCCGTGTATGACCTGGGCGGCGGCACCTTTGACATTTCCATCCTGGAAGTCGCTGACGGCGTCTTCGAAGTGAAGTCCACCAACGGCGATACCTATTTGGGCGGCGACAATTTCGACGACCGCGTCATCAACTGGATCGCTGATGAATTCAAGCAGGAGAATGGCATCGACTTGCGGGGGGACCGCCAGGCGCTGCAACGGCTGAAAGAAGCGGCGGAGAAAGCCAAGATCGAGCTGTCCTCCACGCTAAGCGCCGAAATCAACCTGCCCTTCATCACCGCCGACGCCAGCGGCCCCAAGCACTTGAACATGAGCCTTTCGCGCGCCAAGTTCGAAAGCCTGGTGGATGAGCTGGTGCGCAAGTCCATTGAGCCCTGCAAGAAGGCGCTGCAAGACGCGGGCCTGTCCACCGGCGATGTGGACGCTGTTTTGCTGGTCGGCGGCATGACGCGTATGCCGGCTATTCAAGATGCGGTCAAAGACTTCTTCGGCCAAGAGCCGACCAAGGGCGTCAACCCGGATGAGGTTGTGGCGCTGGGCGCGGCGATTCAAGCCGGTGTGCTGGGCGGCGATGTCAAGGACATTCTGCTGCTCGATGTTACGCCGCTGACGCTGAGCGTGGAAACGCTAGGCGCGGTGGCCACGCCGATGATTGATCGCAATACGACCATCCCCAGCAAGAAGTCGCAGGTTTACTCCACGGCGGGCGATAGCCAGACGCAGGTCGAGATTCATATCGTCCAGGGCGAGCGACCCATGGCGGCGGACAACAAGTCCTTGGGCAAGTTCATCCTCGATGGCATACCGCCGGCGCCGCGTGGCATGCCGCAAATCGAAGTCACCTTTGACATCGACGCCAACGGCATCCTCAACGTCAGCGCCAAAGACAAGGCGACCGGGCGCGAACAAGCGATCACGATTACCGCCAGCAGCGGCCTTTCTGACGACGAAGTCGACAACATGGTTGCCGAGGCGGAGAAATTCGCCAGCCAGGACGCCGAGCGCAAAGAACAGGCTGAGGTGGCGAATCAGGCGGAAAGCGCCATATTCCAAGCCGAGAAGCTGATCGAAGAGCATAAGGACAAGCTGCCGGAAGACGCCGTTCAGCAGACGCAGGAAAAGATCGAGGCGATACGGCAGGCGCAAGCCAGCGAGAATGTCAGCGAAATCAAGGCGGCCACCGAGGCGCTGATGGCGCAACTGCAGACGCTGGGCGCGCAGATGTATCAGGATGCGGAAGGCGCGCCGGCGGGCACGGCAGCGCCACCTGAGGACGAAGATGTCATCGACGCCGAGTTTACTGAGACCTAATCGCTGAGCTACGCAGATTACGCAAACGGGGTATATTCACTTATGCTCCGTTTGTCATTGAATCAAATGTAAAGAGTGGGACACCGAGAGATACGGGATATATTCCATGCCAAAAGATTATTACGAATTGCTCGGTGTTTCGCAGGGCGCGGATACTGGCGAGATCAAGAGCGCCTTTCGCCGTCTCGCGCGCCAGTACCACCCCGACGTCAGCCAGGAAGCCAACGCGGAAGAGAAGTTCAAAGAAATCAACGAAGCCTACGAAGTCCTTTCCGATGACGAGAAACGGGCCCGATACGACCGCTTTGGCCATGCCGGCGTCAACGGCGCGGGCAGCGGTTTCTCCGGCAGCGGCTTCGGCGGTTTTGAGGACATCTTTGATATCTTCAACAGCGCTTTTGGCGAGCAGCAGACCGGCCGCCGGCGCTCCAGCGCAAGAGGGCGCGACCGACGCGTCGATGTCACTATCGATTTTGTCGAGTCTGTATTTGGCGTCGAAAAAGAGATTGAGTTCCAGCGGCTAGAAGTCTGCGATGACTGCGATGGCAGCGGCGCCGCAGCCGGAACGCGCCCGTCAACCTGCCCGCGCTGTAATGGCAGCGGCGAAGAGCGCAGCGTCCGGCAGACCTTCCTCGGCTCCATGGTGCAGTCGCATACCTGCCCCAATTGCGGCGGCAAGGGCAAGATCATCCAGAACCCCTGCCGCAATTGCGATGGATCGGGCCGCAGACGCAAACGCGCCGTCTTAAATGTGAAGATACCGGCGGGCATCAGCGACGGCTTGCAGATGCAAGTGCGGGGCGATGGCGATGCCGGCGAACGAGGCGCGCCGCCCGGCAACCTCTTCGTCCGTGTGCGCGTCAAAGATCACGCCTTCTTCAAGCGTAACGACTACGACATTATTTTGGACATCGGCGTCAACGTGGCGCAGGCAGCGCTGGGCGACAAAATCACTGTGGATACGGTGGAGGGCGCGCAAGAGCTTGTCATCCCGCAGGGAACCCAAACGGGCAAAGTCTTTCGACTTCGCGGCAAAGGCTTCCCGCGTTTGCGCTCGGACGGCTCAAGCTCGGGCCGCGGCGATCAATTGGTCTACGTGGAAGTGCGAACTCCGACCCAGCTGACAGAGCATCAGCGCGAACTGTTTGAGCAACTGGCCGACTCCCTCGGGCGCGAGCTTACACCGCCGACCGGCGGACGCGGCTTCTTCGACAAGGTGATGGACTTCTTCGCCGGCGATGACAAATAATTCCGCCTGGATAGAAGTCTCCCTGCAAGTTGACGGTGAAAGCGCGGAAGCGGTCGCCGAAGTCTTGGAGCGCTTTGGCCACCAAGGCGTCTCGCTGGAGCAAGACGGCATCCCGCCCGATATCTGGGACGAAGACCAGGTTCCCCCGCCCCAAAGCCTGACCTTGCGCGCCTATTTCCCCTATGATGAGGAATTGGAAGCCACACAATCACAACTGGAGACGGCCCTGGGCCACATGCGGCTGATGTATCCGATGCCGACGCCGGTCTACCGCAAAGTAGAAGCGGACGACTGGGCTGAAGCCTGGAAGGCGCACTATGAACCTCTTCGCGTTGGCCGGCGGCTGGTGATTCGCCCACTATGGATTGACCTGCCGCCCGCGGCGGATGACATCGAAATTGCGCTGGACCCGGGCATGGCTTTCGGCACGGGCAGCCATCCCACCACCCAGCTTTGCCTGCAAGCGCTGGAGGACTTGCTGCAGCCGGCGCAATCTGTGCTGGACCTTGGCTCGGGCAGCGGCATCTTGTCCATCGCCGCGGCCAAGCTGGGCGCGGGGCAAGTGCTGGCGCTGGACACCGATGCCATCGCAGTGGCTGCCACGCGGGAAAATGCGGGTGCAAATGGCGTGGGGCGCAAAGTGATCGCTCAGCAAGGCAGCCACGACTGTTTGTTGAGCTCGGCGCGCCGCTTTGACCTGGTCATCGTCAACATCCTGGCGCGAATCATCGTTGAGATGGCTAAGGAGCGGCTGGGCGAGATTGTGCGCCCGGGCGGCCTGGCGATCTTCAGCGGCATCATTGATACGCAGGCCGACGAGGTCGAGGCGGCTCTGCGCCATACCGGTCTTCAGCCCTATGCCAGGAGACAAATGGGAGACTGGCTGCTGGTCGAAACGAAACGACCGGCGGAATAGGCGGTCTAATGGCGCAACTAGACGGCGACGAACGATCCGCCTATGTGCAGGCGATGTTCGACCGTATCGCGCGACGATACGACCTGATTAACCGGCTCATCAGCGGCGGCCAAGACATGACATGGCGCCGAATCGTGGTGGAAAAGGCCGCTTTGCCGCCGGAAGGCAGCTTGCTGGATATCGCGGCGGGAACAGGCGACATCGCGTTTCAGGCGCTGAAGACCGCTCCGGCAGCCCGTGTCGTGGGCGCCGACTTCTCCCTGGGGATGATGCAAGTGGGCAAAGGGCGCGCGCCATTTGGACAGCGAGTCGCCTGGACGGGGGCCGATGCACTGCGCCTGCCTTATGCCGACAGCTGTTTCGACGCGGTCGTCTCAGGTTATCTGATGCGCAACGTGGTGGATATCGCGCGGGCTCTGGGCGAGCAGTGGCGCGTATTAAAGCCGGGGGGCCGCATCGTCATCCTGGATACCTCGCCAGCGCCCGACAACCTGCTCAAGCCCATAATTATGCTGCATTTGAAATATGGCATCCCGCTGGTTGGCCGATTGGTCGGCGGTAAAGCGGCCGGCGACGCTTACCGTTACCTGCCAGAATCGACGCAGGCATTCAAGACGCCGCAGGAACTGGCGGATCTGGTCAAAGCGGCGGGTTTCACCGCTGTCGGCTTAAAGACGCTGATGTTCGGCACGATGGCGATACACTGGGGCGTTAAGCGGGGCTGAGCGACTCGAGGCGACCATCTCGACAGTAGTTCGCAAAATAACGAGCCATCTTGCGATGACCCGTTGTTTAGGTCTGTAGGGGAAACATGTTGATGCTCCCTTGGCCGTAGCCGCCTATCAAGCGACGACGGCTTGACGATCAGGCGCGCACATTGTCCTTGTGCCGGTAGATGATGCGGCCGCGATTCATATCGTACTGGCTCATCTCTACCTTTACACGGTCGCCCAAGAGAATTCGAATGTAGAACTTGCGCATTTTGCCTGACAAATAAGAGAGGACGCGATGCCCGTTATCGAGTTCCACCATGAACTGCGTGTTTGGCAGCGCCTCGATTACCGTGCCTTCCACTTCTATTTTTTCTTCTTTCTTAGCCATAAGCCTCCTGAATTCCGATAGTCGCTTCGCGATTATAACGCAACAATCCGCTGCATACTAGAGACACAGCGGATATCCGCGCGATAGACAAACTGTGGTACGCCGTCGATTCGTCTGAGCCGCGTAGCAATCAGACTTTGCGTTGACGCCGCCGCGAACGACGGATCGCCTTCTTCTTCTCGATACGGCGCAATTCGCTCTTGGAGATATGCCAGCGCTTGCGGCGAACGGTGCTTAAGATGCCGGCGTTGGTTACGCGTTTGCGAAACCGGCGCAACAACTGTTCCTGACTTTCGCCTGGCTTGAGTCTGACTGAAGCCATGCTCTACTCACCACCTTCTGGTAATTTCGTCGACATTCGTGAACCTACAGTATACATCGGAATTCCCGCCAGCAACAGGCTAACTCTCAGATAGCGCCGGTTGAGCCTGCGAGTACTCGGCTTCCAGTTCAGGCTGCGCCAGTTCGTCGTTTTGTGCCTGCAAGTCAGCAGATTCGGCCTGCGCGGCGCGCTCATTCCGCTCAGCTTCCAACTGGGCCGCTTCCGCAGCTGCCGCTACCAACTCATTCTGACGCTCATCCCACTGCGCCTTCTCCGCGGTGGTGACTTCCGTCAGACTCAAGCCAAGGCGCTGCCGATCGGCTTCGATACTGATTATTCGCATCAGCAGCTTCTGCCCCTCGTAGAGATGGCGCAGCGGATTCTCGTCGCGATTGGACGACATTTGGCTGACGTGCAGCAAAGCTTCAATGCCCAGCTCCAGGCTGATGAAAGCGCCAAATGATTCCAGCCGGCTGATCACGCCCTCAACCAGTTGACCGATGTGATACGTGTCGTCCACCAGGCTCCAGGGATTGGGTTGCAGCCGCTTGAGGCTGAGCCCGATGCGCTTGCCCTGCGCGTCCAGATTCAGGATATAGACCTCAACTTCGTCGCCTGTCGCGAGCACCTGGCTGGGATGGCGCACGCGATGCCAAGCCAATTCGGAAATGTGGATCAAACCGTCGGCACCGCCCAAGTCAACAAATGCGCCGAAATCGCAGAGACCGCTGACCACGCCTTTGCGCGATGTGCCCTCGGCCAACTCGCTCAACAGCGCTTCTTTGCGGGCGGCGCGGTTTTCCTGTTCGGCTTCCAGTTGACTGAAGACCAGCCGGCGGCGTTTGCGATTGACCTCGATGACTTTGACCGTGATTTCGTTGCCGATCAAGGATTGTAAGAAGGCGATGCGTTCGTCTTCTTTCATACCGCGCGGCAGATCCAACACATGGCTGGCGGGAACGAAGCCACGCAGATGCCCAAAGGTTACGATGACGCCACCCTTGTTTGTATCAGCGATCTCGCCCGTCCATAGCTTGTCGCTGTTCATATACTCTTCAGCCTGCAGCCAGTCTTCGTTCTGACGCGCTTGCGCAGCGGAAAGTATCAGGTTGCCGTCGTGGTCGCTAAGATTCACCACCGCGACAGCGATGTCCGCGTTCACCTGGTAATCGGCCGTCGTCCTGCCCATGCGCTCGATATCGCCACGCGCCACAATGCCATCTTGCTTCCAGCCGATATCGACGATTAGCCCCTGGCTGTCAACTGAAAGCACGGTTCCATTTACGATGTCGCCGCGCTCCAGATGGCTGGCGGCCAGCGATTCTTCCAAAAGCGCCGCAAAGTCCATCTCGTCGGCCAACTCATTTACTGTAGATTCAGTATGCATAACTACTCACTCTCCTCTAACGAAATTGGATTGACTTCCGGTGAGCGTCGTCGCGGCTATCAATCGCCAGCCGCCGCCACTCCCAACTGTCCGGCTACGATAGGCCTAACGCAGCCATTAAGCAAAAATAAAACCCGGGCTCAGCAATTCGCTGAACAACCAGGCTCGGACTTTCCAAGACGTCTGCGATTAGGGCCTTGAACGGACGTATTGACCTCACCTACGAAATCGCGCCGAATTATACAGTCGCGCTCGCCAGCTGTCAACATAGCCGACGCTGCAAATCAGTAGCGCCTGCCGCATGACAGGCGCTAGCACGTAAATTGCCGCAAGCTGCTAGTCCGGGTTCGATCCCTCCGCGCCATCGCCCTTCGACGATTCGGATTCAGCAGCGCCAGCGCCTGCTTCGTCAGCGCCGGGCTCGGTACCCCAACGCTGGGTGAAGCCGACCCGCCGCTTCTCCGGTTCAAGATGGCTGATGCGCAGCGATAGCTGATCGCCCTTTTGCACATAGGAGTAGGGTTCTTTTAAGGCGCCGTCCCCCATTTCGCTGAGGTGAAGCAAGCCTTCCAAGCCGTCTTCCAGCGCGACGAAGGCGCCAAAATCGACTACGTTGGTCACGTAACCCGATACCAACTGACCTTCATGGTAGCGGAACTGGGCATCGTCCCAGGGATCATTGAGCAAGCGTTTGCGGCTCAGCGCGATGCGGTTGGTTTGGCGATCCAAGTTCAGCACGTAGACTTCGATTTCCTCGCCGATATGCAGGATATCACGCGGGTGATCAACCCGATGCCAAGCCAGCTCGCTGACGTGGATCAAGCCGTCCGCCCCACCGATGTTGACAAAGGCGCCGAAATCGCGCAAGCCGGTTACCACGCCGTTCACGACATCGCCCACGTTCAACTCCGCCAGCAGTTTCGCTTTGCGTTTGGCGCGCCATTCCTTCTGCGCTTCACGCTCGCTGAAGATCAGCCGACGTCGGTCCTGGTCGACTTCGATTACTTTGACGCCCAGGGTATTGCCAATCAATTGCGTCATCGCTTCTTTGCGATCAACAGACAAATTGGTTGATACCAAATGAGAACTGGGTATGAAACCTTCCAGCCGATTCCAGCGAACCAGCGCGCCGCCTTTGTTGTACCCGCTGACTTTTACATCAACAGCGTCTTGAGACTTCAGCAGCTCACGGGCTTTTTCCCAGTCGTAGCGCTGCAAGCCCATATTGATGGATACAATCAGATTATCATTTTGGTCGCGCGGATTGACGATGTAAACGGGAACGCTGGCGCCTGTTTCCAGGCTCTCGCGAAAATCGTCCTCCATACGCTCCAGGTCTTGCGATGGCACAATGCCATCTTGTTTGGCGCCGAGGTCAACAATGATCTCGCGCTCGTCAATTTGCAGAATGGTCGCTTCCCGGATTTCACCGCGGCGCGGTGGCGTATAAGAAAAGTCGAAGGAGGAAGCAAGCATCTCCTCGAAATTCTCGTCTGCCAGGGGATTCAGTTCTTGCGCTTCACTCATAAGATTTCGATTGCCTCCTGCTTAAGCAGGTTATCATAGCGCCTTCAGCCAATGCCATGCCAACGGCGCTGTCTGCTACAGTGTGTCTGGCGGAACCGTCGCCAACGGGAAATCCCCGCTTTTGTATGGCATTGAGCTTACAATTCCATTTCGGCGCATGGATTGCCTGCGCTGAACGGCACGGTCCTGTACCGGCGAATATGAATCTTAGGCATCCGTCGGAAATGGCATTATAACGCAAAGTGTGAAGATTGCCACGCGGTCGGGTCTTGACATTCATTGCCGGCATTATATCTCCGGCTGCGAATCCCCAAAGCTGCGCCCCAGCAAACCACGGTCTATCTCCCATGGGTATACGACATAAGCATCGGTTACGTCGCCGTAGAGGTCCGGCTTGATGTTGGAAAACATGGTCCGGTAAGGATTAAAATGGAGCACGCAGTTAATCGGGATGCCGCCGGCTGCGTTAACGCGTTCGCGCACGGCGATGCTGGTGCGGCCGCTGCCCCAAACATCGTCGACGATCAAGGTGCGGCGCCCGCGCAGCAGGTCAGGATCTGGGAACTGCAGGAATGTCGGCCAAGCCATCATGCCTGCCTGGCGCGTGGCGACGAAATCCACCGAGGCGGTCAAGAGGTGCTGAATGCTCAGCGCTTCGGCCAATAAGCCACCCGGGATGACGCCCCCGCGCGTGATCATCACCATTGCGCCAAATGGTCCCAGGTGCTGGATGCTCGGCACCAACCCGTCGATGAGCTGATCAACCTCGTCCCAGGTAACCAGGCGAGGCTGACGCGGTTCGTCTGGACGCATCAGCATTATACGGTTCCTTGCAATTCAAGAGCGAATACGATCTATCCGCGATTATAGAGGATTTGTTACCATTACCCAAATGAGAAGGGCTCGGGTAGTGTATCGAATTCGGTTGAAATCAATTTCACCACAAAGACACAAAGGCACAAAGCACACAAAGAATATGGAATATTTCGATTGAGTTTTTCGATGCTCTCGCATTTCTCAGTGTTCTCGATGGCATAGTATTTGTTTCAACCGAAAAGGATACATTTCCAGGGCTCGCAAACTGAGCAATCGCATCAAAATATTTAACCAAAGAGAACACAGAGGGCACAGAGATTTAGGTTTTAGACGACTATTCAAAGCAGTCGATGGACTGGAATACGGCAAGAATCATCGAAAAGACTTCAAATATCTCTCATAATCACTCCTGACTTATGACGGAAGCTTTCATTATTGCTTTTCTCTGCGCTCTCTGTGATCTCTGTGTTTGATTTTCCGTGCGAATTTGTGCCATTTCAGTTACTACCATTTTGATGCGATTGCCCTGGGCTCGCAAATGATGACGATGGGCTTGCCCCGGTGGCGCGTCATCACCAGCACACGCGCCTCATCGCCGGCGCGCAGCCGCAGCCGAGCAATCAACTCCGCCGGCGTCATGGCGAAACCACGCTTTTTCACCGTGACGCGCCCCACGCCGCGCTGCATCAGATAGCGCCGCAGTCGCTTCAACTGGAATGGCATCCAGTCGAGAATCTTCCAGGACCGGCCCCAAGCTGTTTCGGCGCGCGCGTCCATTGTCAGATAAGCGATGGTCTCGTCAATCATGGCGGCGCCTATTGCCTGCGCCAGATCTTGCACCAGCCCCGCCCGCAGGACAGCCGGGTCGGGTTCAAACAGCCAGGTCTGGGGCGATGTGATTTCGATGCTGGCTGGAGCGCCGCGCCTCAGATGATAAGCGCCACCGTCTGTTAGCAGGGTCGCGCGGGGTGGTGACGAAGGACGCTGCAGCCAGAGCAGCGCTTCGACTAATTTCCCCTTCACCGAGATGAATTCGACTTGGCCGCCGTAGGCATCTAGCTGCCGCAGATCCACCGCGGGCGAGAGCTTAACAATGATTTCCTCCGCCTTCCAAGCGCGAGCCAGCGACAGCCGCGGCTGATAGCTTTCGACATGGCGGATTCGCTTGCCCTGCCGGTCGCGGCGTCCGGGATCAAAGAAGATGCAGCCGTAGCCCGGCGGAAGCGGCCCGGCCGCGTCGGCTGCCTCAAACACCGCGCGGAGCCCCGTTGCCGTCGCATTGTGCCGCGCCATAGCGATGCGAACTGGGTCAATGTCGAGCCCGAGCACGGCTTTGCCAGACGAGGCCAGTGCCAGACTGTCGCCGCCGATGCCGCAGCAGACATCAAGGACATGGCCAGATTCGACCAGCCCGGCCCGGTAGCGGCGCGCCTGAGGGTGGCTGGCTTGCTGCAAAGCCGCTTCGGTGAATAGCATGTCGCCCGCGTAACGCGGAAACTTCATCACAGCCCGCCTGCGCAGCCGCAATGTCGTCAGCACGGCGGAGGCTTCGCACAGCGACAAGCTCTTGCGCAGAGCGGTCAAGAGCGGAAGTGTATTGCCTGCGGAAATATCGCAGTCGGCGTAAGTCGCCAATACATGCCTGCCGCGCTCGCTGCGCAGAAAAGCGATGTCGTCCAGGCTCAGCGCCATGGCAGCCGCTACTCGTCTGGCGCTTCGGCGCTGGCGGGATCAATCGGCACTGTGGTGAGCGACTTGCCTTGAACTGACGCCATAGTTGGATTCAAAACGACGTCCCATGTCCAGGACTTTGCGGTGGCGCGGCTGAACTTGCCGACCTTATTGACATCGCGGATGAGGCCTTGTAGGACAGCCGGCTGCATAAAAGCGACCGCCTTAGGCAAACTGCTGAAAGCCAGCAGGACTTGCCAGGCGCCACAGTCCATGGCAGCGGCTTGCCAGGTCAAAACTTCGTCGCGGGCTAATTTCCAAACCGGCTTGTTCGGAAGCTGCTGGATCAGCAGGTGCAGGTAGCGCCCGGCATAATGATCGAGGTCAAGCAGGTCGCCGTCGGCCTGCGCGACACTCTGGACGCGCTCAGCCGTATCCGCCGTTTGGTGTGGCTTTTCCCCGCGCAGCAAAACGCCGAGGCCATCCAGCGCCGGTTCCACCAGCAGCCGCGTGTAGCCCTGGCCACGCAGAATACGCGCCTGACTTTCGCTGACCGAGCCGCGCGATTGCAGCATGATCAGCCTGCCGCCGGGGCGCAGCAGTCTCAGAGATTCGCTGAGCAGTTGCGCGTTGATTTCGATATCATAGGCGACCACGGCATCAAAGGAATCGGGCGCGAGCCCGGCCGCGTCGAGCTCACTTGGCATTACCTGCGAGGCGTCGAGATCGGCGCGCCAGTTCGCCAGGATGCGGGCCGAAGCCCCGTCGAGATCAAGCAAGCGCAGGGAGGAAGCGCTGGGCGGCAGATGCTTCGCCATGACGGCGACAAAATGGCTTTGCACGCGCCGCGCATCCATCAGCTGTTGCTCGCTGCTACCTTGATCAGCCGCAAAAATTCGCCCCATTCTTCGCGGAAGAAATGCAGCGTTACCGCGCCCAGTTCGACATGATAGGTGATCTCGCCATCGGGCTCGCGCACTTCCCAGACGATATAGTTGTCGGTCTCGGCGAGGGCTTTGTTGGCGGCGTCGCCCTTATCGGTCATGCTTCTGGCTCCTGCAAATTCATCCGGTCGATAATCAAAAAACGCGCCGCAAATGCATCGCGACGCGTTTGAATAGTCTCGGGGAGCCCGCCCTAGTTGCGGCGGTCGCGGTTGCCACCGCCACTGCGACGATCCCCGCCGCGGCGATTGCCATCGCGACGCCCGCCCCCGCCCCCACGACGGCTGCCGGCGGCATCGCGGCGCTTGGCCTCTTCGACGTCCCAGCCTTCCAGGACCGCCTGTCGGCTCAAGCGAACACGGCCGGTGTTGTCCACATTAATGACCATAACCATGATCTCGTCGCCCACGCTGACTTCTTCTTCCACGCTCTTGACGTGATAGTCGGCGAGCTGCGAGACATGCACCATACCCTCAGAGCCCGGCAGGAATTCGACAAAGGCGCCGTAGTTCTCCACGCGGGTAACCTTGCCGGTATAGATCTGACCGAGTTCCGGATCTTCCACCATGTTGCGGATCTTTTCGATCACCTTGTCGACTTCCGCGCCGGATTCGCCGGCCACGAAGATCAAGCCGTCATCTTGAATATCGACTTTGACGCCGTGCTCTTCCTGCAGGCCGCGGACATTCTTGCCGCCGGGCCCGATCACCGCGCCGATCTTGTCCACAGCGATGCGGAAGGATTCCATACGCGGCGCATAATCGCTCAGCTTAGCGCGCGGCGCAGGCATCGCGGCTTGCATCACGTCCAGAATCTGCAGGCGGGCGTCTTTCGCCTGCGCCAGTGCCTGCCGCATGATATCGCGGGTGACGCCGGCAATCTTGATGTCCATCTGCAAGGCGGTGATGCCGTCAACGGTACCAGCCACTTTGAAATCCATATCGCCGATGTGATCTTCCATGCCCTGAATGTCGGTCAAAACAGCGATCTTGTCGCCCTCTTTAATCAGGCCCATGGCGATGCCGCCGACCGGATTTTTGATGGGGACGCCAGCGTCCAGCAGCGCGAGGGTGCTGCCGCAGACGCTAGCCATCGAGGTGCTGCCGTTCGAGCTCATGACCTCGCTGACCAACCTCAAGACATAGGGGAATTCTTCTTCGGAGGGCATCATCGCCAGCAGCGCTTTTTCCGCCAAGGCGCCGTGGCCGATTTCGCGCCGCTTGGGGCCCCGCAAGGGATAGCTCTCGCCCGTGCTATAGGGCGGGAAGTTGTAATGATGGATGTAGCGCTTGTCGCCTTCCGGGCTGAGGCCGTCCATAAATTGCGCGTCACGGGGCGTACCCAGGGTCGCAATCGTCAGCACTTGCGTCTCGCCGCGCATAAACAGGCCGGAGCCATGAACACGGGGGACATAGCCCACTTCGGCGGCCAGGGAACGCATCGTAGCGAAATCGCGCCCGTCGGGGCGAATGCCTTCATTAACAATGCGCCCACGCACAACATCTTTCATCACCTGATCGTAGGCGCGCGCGACGTGCTTCATGTTGAATTGCTCGTCGGCTTCGGCGATTGCGTCGTTCCTCTGCGTATATTCATCGAGCAGCGCTTTTTTGATCTCCCCCAGCGGCTCGCGGCGGGTATTCCGGTCGCTGTGGGCGGTCATAATTTCACGAATCGGCGCTTCGACCTTTTCACACACCTCGGCCAGCAATGACTCAGCATATTCGTCGACCGACGGTTCCAGCTTCTCCTTGCCGATTTCTTCGCGAATGCGCAGCTGCAGCGCGGTGATATCCTGGATCGAATCGTGAGCCAGGAACAGCGCTTCGAGCATCAAGTCTTCGTCTACCTGATCGGCATTGCATTCGACCATGTTGATGGCCTCCGCCGTGCCGGAAACGCGCAAGTCAAGATTGCTCGCTTCCATCTCCGTGTAAGTTGGGTTGACTTTCAGCGCGCCATCGACTAAGCCAACGCGCGCGCCAGCCACCGGACCGTTCCAGGGGATGTCGGAAATCATCAAAGCGGTGCTGGCGGCGATGATGCCCATCATGTCGACATGATGTTCCTTGTCATGTGACAGCGAAATCAGTATCACTTGCACGTCATTGCGCATGTTCTTGGGGAAGAGTGGACGCAGCGTTCGGTCAATCACGCGGGAGGTAAGAATCGCGCCTTCGGAAGGACGGCCCTCGCGGCGGAAAAAACCGCCCGGCACGCGACCGCCGGCGTACATCTTTTCTTCGTAGTCGACGCTCAGCGGGAAAAAGTCCAAATGCGCCCGGGGCGAGCCCATAGTCGCCGAGCAAAATAGCATGGAATCGCCCATGCGGACGGTTACAGCGCCGCCGGCTTGCTGGGCCAGGCGGCCGGTTTCGATGACCACCTCCTTGCCCCCGACCATGCAGCGGTATTCACGGATATCAAGTGTCATAGCGTTCTCCATATTGTTGAAATGCGGTTAAGCCGCGGACCAGGCAAGGCAAGCGAACTGCGCGCGCTAGTCAGGGCTGTCGCATCTTTCGTCTTCGGTAGATTGAAGCCAAGCGGTATATCACACAGAGGCGGAAAAGCCTGGGTTGCTATCATCATCGAGTGGATTGCCTGGGCCTGGCCGGGCGTCCACAATTAGCGGCGCAAACCAAGGCGTTGCAGCAATTCACGGTAGACATCCGGCTTTTTGCGCGAAATATATCTCAAATGCCGGCGGCGTTGACCCACCAGCTTCAGCAGCCCGCGGCGCGAGTGTTCGTCGTGATTGTGGATTTTGAGATGGTCGGTCAATTGCGAGATGCGCGCGCTGAGCAGGGCAATCTGCACTTCGGGCGAGCCCGTGTCGCCTTCTTCACGGGCAAAGTCTCTGATGATCTGGTTCTTCGTTGCTTTATCCAATGGCATGATTTCCGTCCCTTCGTTAGCCACCAGACAGGCCGGATCGGGGGCCTGCCGGTCAAAACAACGCGCTGATTGTATCAGCGATGTCAACACTGGGCAATGGCGAGCTAGATGCCGGCGGCGGCTTCGTCTTCATCGTCGTTGGCAACCAACTTAACCGAGTGATGCGTGCGGAACAGGCTGTACTGATCCGATCGGCCGGGCAGCGGATTGAGTACATTCTCGACGCGCATGGTTGAGATCCAGAGCGGAACATCCCAGCCATCAGGCAGGATCCGCTCAATGCTGGCTTGGGTGATGGTTGTATTATTGCGATACATCTGCAGCAATACGCGCACGAATTCATCGCGCTCGGCGAGCAAGACCGCTACAAAGGCATGGTTCTCATCCAACTCGATACCTTTGGTGTTGAAGTCGCTGCGCGGATTGGGGTACTCATTCACCGCAACCATATTGTTGACCAGCAAGTATTCCACAGCTTGCTGGAAGATCACGCCGCTGTCGAATTCACGCAGCCTACGATGCAAGCTGCCCAGCGGACACCAGGCGAAATTGCGGAAACTGGTGAACTGCTGCACGCTCACCACGATGCGCGTTACCATTCGGGCGACTTCGGCCTCAGTCTCAAATAGTTGATTTGGCGCGACGCCCTGCCACTTTTGCGCCGCCGCTTCGACATCACCGCGCGTCTGCTCAGTTTGGCTCGCTATCGGCTGCGCTTCGGCTGAGGGAATGCGAATTACCGGCACCAAGTCATCCGGGTTATGGCGATGCGGCACCAGGTCTCGCTGCAAGATCCGTTCACGCACCAGGCAGTCGATCCAATGCGAGCGCCATTGGTCGCTTTCGTTCATGCCCGGTCGATCGAGGTCGCGCTCCATTGCCAAGCCCCTGAGGAGAAAGCCGTAATTGACATACTCCCAATTGCGCGAGCTCAAGGTATTGGCCACGCGGCGCACCATGCGATTGACAATCAGCAGAGTCTTTTCGACGACCGGGTGCTGCATGTTGAGGCTAACGCCGCCGGCGCTCTGCTGCTGCAGGATGCCCAGTGAAATCGCCTGAGATACCAAGTCGTCACCGCGCTCGGATGAGACCACATCTCGAGCTTCGATTAGCTGATTAATCAGTTCGTCCACCGTTGTTGTCGCATTTTCAGACGTGGCGGAAAGCCGGAAGAACTGAATGATGACGCTGGACCACTGCGACGGGATGAAGCTTTCAATGTCGTGCTCGGTCTCCACTGCGCTCAAGGACTGATGCGTCTGCAAGTCGGTAAAGTCGTCAATGTACTCAAGCTGCAAGGAGGGATGGCTTTGCAGCAGCCGCCCGGTGCTGCCGCGCACGCCCCAAACGATGACTGTTTTATTCCGCTGCAACAGAGGATTAACCACATCGTTGAAGTCGCGATCCCCGGTGGCCAGAATAATGACGTCGCCGGCTTCCGGATGCCCCGCGTCCGTCAGCACATCGCGGGCGATGCGGATATCCGCGCTTTGCTTGCCGGGCAGATGAAAGACCGGGTCGATGTTGGCCATCATCAGACGCGCCGGCGCTTCCCCGGCGACTTCACGCCCGGATGAATCCACCAGCGGCGGCAATGCGCCACGTTGCCCCCAAGGCGCGTAGGCCGCCATCTTGACCAGCTTGCCATGCGCTTTCGCTTGAGATACCAAACGCTCGATCAAGTGGTCGAGGTTGACCACGAAGCCCTGTTCGTTCAGGCTGATGGAAATGTTCTCGAAGTCAATATAGACCCAGACGTTCTTGGTACGAATGCCATACAAGCCGTCGAGCAATTGATAGATGACCTGCTCCTCATACTCGGTGCCGGCCAACATATTCTCGTCGGCGCCCCAAACGCGAATGCGCGAATTTCTCGTCAGATTCAGTTTGGAGATGAGCGGCAGCAGGTCCAGGCTGGTTGTCGCCAGAATCAATTCGCTGATTGGGGCGGGATCGTGACGAAAGAGACCATCAAGCAAGCAATCGGGCAAACAGCTGCGGTCGTCAGCATCAAAGACTTCATAACCGACGCTGCGGAACATCGCTTGCGGTTCAACTTGCCATTCACCCTGCAGCTCCGTGCGCCAATCGGCAATGGCGATCGCCTTCAGGTTGGATGTGTCAGACAAGCCGGCCACCAGCGCTGCACTGCCTCGCAGCGCCACTGCCAACTCCTGCAAGTCTACTCTATGCTCGGCGGTGAATTTGAGCAGATCGTCGACATCTACAATCAAGTAAGCAGCCATATTTTAGTCCAAAAAGTTACGGCGCCGGCCGGTACTCTATCAAGACGGCGACTAACTCATAGTTCCACGAACGCGCATGGGCAACAAGTTTACGGTATATGCTACGGCGTATTGGCAATAACATCTTGCAAGAACAATTTAGTAAGGGCGCCCCTGGTTCACGCATATACACATTCTACGCGAGAACTACGCATCTCGTTTCCCGCGCATCCTGTTCCACCCGCTTTCTCGCTTTAGAACAAATATTTAGGGACGCTTGACCATTCTACAGCAAGTTTCTGATTGTGTCAATTTTCACAATTGCCGAGTTTCCGTTTGTTTCTGTTGCAGCCTGTTAATTTCCGCTAAGCGCTGAATGAGCGTTTTAGCCCGCCGCGCCTGACTTTAAAGCGACCCAATATGATATACACGCGATCAGCTCAATATGCTTTGGCGAAAAGAGCCACTCGCTCCGTGGTTCGGCCGGATCTGACGCAACTGCCTGGCTCGGTTGACTGGTCGAAGGGGAAGCAGCGAATAGTAGCGCCCGTCTCATCTTTGACGGCCACTTCATCGTCGTCATCGCCATCCCAATAGACCCGCGCCCAGTCGCCAGCAGCGATCACCGACTGCAACTCATCATAGGTGGCCGCGTCGCTGATATGCGCATCGCGGAAGGCGCGAGCGTCTTCAAGCAGGCTGCTCTGGATGTCAGCCAAGAGCGAGCCTACGACAGCGACGATGCCATCTTGCGAGACAAATTGCTTGCCTTTGCGGCCCAGCACATCACGGCGAGCGAGCACGGCATTGTTCTTTTCGACATCTCTCGGCCCGATTTCCATCCGCAGCGGCACGCCCCGCATTTCCCAGTCATTGAACTTGAAGCCGGGCGACTGCCCTTCTCGATCATCCACATGCACGCGGATGTCGGCGTCGTCAAGCTCCGCGCGCAAGCGCTCTACAGCTTCCATGACCGCGCCGCGCTGTGAATCATTTTTGAATATCGGCACAATGACCACTTGATAGGGCGCCAGCTTGGGCGGCAGGCGCAAGCCCTTGTCGTCACCATGAGTCATGACCACCGCGCCGACCATGCGCGTGCTCAAACCCCAGGACGTCGTCCAGCAATACTCTTGATTGTTGCTTTCGGCCAGATAGCGTATGTCGAATGCCTTAGCGAAGTTCTGTCCCAGGTTGTGGCTGGTGCCGGATTGAAGCGCTCGCTTATCGCGCATCATGGCTTCTATGGTGTAGGTGCGCAGCGCGCCAGCAAAGCGCTCCATACGGCTCTTTTCGCCTTTGATAACTGGGATCGCCGCGTCATTAATGGCAAAGTCCGCGTAGATATCAAGCATCTGCAGGGTCTCGCTCTCGGCTTCGTCGTGTGTGGCATGGGCGGTATGCCCCTCTTGCCAGAGAAACTCAGCCGTGCGCAAGAAGGGACGCGTGCGCAACTCCCAACGTACGACATTCGCCCACTGATTGATCAATAGCGGCAAGTCGCGATAGGATTGTATCCAGTCGCTAAAGGCTTCGCCGATGACGGTTTCCGAGGTCGGGCGCACAACCAGCGGTTCCTCCAGTTCTTTGCCGCCGGCGTGGGTCACCACGGCCAACTCGGGGCTGAAACCCTCGACGTGCTGCGCCTCGCGCCGGATGTAACTCTCCGGGATGAAGAGCGGGAAGTAGGCGTTCTGATGGCCGGTGGCTTTGAAGCGCCTGTCCAGCCCGGCTTTAATGCCTTCCCAGATTTCGTAGCCATAGGGCTTAATTATCACGCAGCCGCGCACCGGGCTGGGTGCCGCCAAATCGGCACGGTAGACGATCTCGTTATACCAGCGCGAGAAGTCTTCGCTTTGGGCGGTGACGGACTGTTCTGACATAGCTTCTATTCCTTCGTGATAAGTTGCGTCCGAGCCGCTTATTCGTCTGCGGGACAGAGATGAAACCCAGAAATTATACTGGCCTATGCGCTTGAGCCTAACCGGCTGGATACGAAACGCAAGGTATTGTAGTGCTTTCAGGGCAGATTAAAAGACTCGAAGCGGCTGCCTGTCAGGGCAATCTCGTCAAAATATTCTAACCACAGAGAACACAGAGGGCACAGAGATTTTAGTGTTGAGACGACTATTCAAAGCAGTCGATGGACTGGAATAAGGCAAGAAGCACCGAAAAGACTTCAAATTCTTCTCAAAATCACCCCTGACTTATGACGTTAGCTTTCATTATTGCTTTTCTCTGCGCTCTCTGTGAACTCTGTGTTTGATTTCCCGTTCGAATTTGCGCCATTTCAGTCGCTAGCGTTTTGAAGCGATTGCCCTGGGCTGCCTGTCGATTAAGGAGCCGCTGAGCGTAGAGCACTTACTCCCTGGACGCGCCGCCGTCATTCGGGCTATCGCGCCACTCCCGGGTCATATTTTTCTCCAGTTTAGTCATTACTGCTTCGCCCAAATCAATCCCGCTGCAGCTGGCCAATTGCAGCAGATAGAGCATGACGTCCGCCAATTCGTCGGCCAACTCGTCCGGGCGGCTGACTTCGCTGCCCCACTGAAAATGCTCCAGCACTTCGGATGCTTCCAATACCAGCGAAATAGCCAGATTACGCTGTGTCTGCCGCTTGGGCGAGTCTTCCCGGTACCAGCCCTTGCTCTCAACAAAAGCATGCATTGCCTGGGTCAACGCGTCGAGATCCATGGCCGCGAATCCTATTAATACGCGTTTGGATTGGAGCGGGTGACCGACTGCCAAATCGTTCTGATGATAATGACGATATCCAGCCAGAGCGACCAGTTCTCCACGTAAAAGTGATCAGCTTCGGTGCGCTGCGCAATGGAAGTGTCGCCGCGCAGTCCGTTAATCTGCGCCCAGCCGGTCATGCCGGACTTCTCGCGATGCCGCATCATGTAATCCGGTATCTGTCGGCGGAATTGCTGCACGTACATCGGGCGTTCCGGCCGCGGGCCCACCAGGCTCATTTGACCCAGCAATACGTTAATTAGCTGTGGAATCTCGTCCCAATTGCTGCGGCGCATGTAGTGGCCCAGGCGCGTGATCCGGTCGTCATTCTCGACCGTCCAGGTTTGCCCGCTGGATTCGGCGTCGGGCCGCATTGACCTGAATTTAATCATGGGAAAGGGTCTGCCGTCCAAGCCCATCCGCATCTGCCAATAGAATACCGACCCGCGGGATTCGAGGCGTATTAGACAGGCTGTTATCAGCATAAAGGGCGAGAGCAGCACCAAGCCAACGGTGGCGCCGATGAGATCGAGGGCGCGTTTTAGGCTGAGCTTCCAACCGCGCAGGGCGATGTCGCGGACGGTCAAAAGCGGCGTACCGCCCAGATCATCAACGTTTAGGTCGCCGGCCATGTAAGAGAACATATCGGGATAGACTTTGATGTCTACTTTTCCGCGCTGGCAAAGGCTGATTAGCTCCACCAATTCGCCGCGCCGATAGTCGGACAGGGCTACGATCACCTGCTCGACTTGCTGGTTGTCAATCAGGCGCGGGATTTCGCTGTAGACGCCAATATAAGGATATCCCAGCATGTCGCCTTGCTTTTCCTCAGCCGTTACGATGCCCACAATGTCATAGCCGAGTTCGGGGCTGTTGCGGACCAAGTCCGTGATTTTCAGCGCAATCTCGCCATCGCCAACGATCAGCAGACTGTCGCGGACGACGCCGCGGCGGCGCATGAAGGTCCAGAACCGGCGGTGCCATTCCCGCCCGACCACCACAAGAATCAGGCTGAAGAACCAAACATAGAACAGCAGGCTGCGCGGATACAGCGTTTCCAGCGCAGTGTTCTGCAAGAGGAACTCCTGGGTGCCGCTAGCCAGCAGCGTTCCCAGCGTGACCACCCCAACCAGACTGCGCATTTGGTCGATACGGCTTGAGGCGCGCTTCAAATGATAGAGTTGCGAGAAATAAAACATCACAATGATTGTGGCGCTATGCAGTATCATCGTCGGTAGATAGTTGGTTAATGCTGGCTGTTCTTCGGGCCGCGGAAAGAACGGCAGAATCTCACGCGCCTCGTAGCTGACCAGAAAAGCGACCACCAACATCAGAAGATCGACAAGCAGCAGCGTCAGCGTGGAAAGCGCCTTTAGATGGTCATTGCTCAGCCGTATTGGCCGAGGCGCTATCGTGTAACTTTCGGCTTGCGGATCTCTTGCCATAAGCCGGGACCCCCCTTGAACAGGAGCGCGGTCAAAATCAATAGATGAACCGGAAAAAATGTCGTCCGTCGAAAATGTTTGCGATAAAAGATGAGCATGGCGCGCCAGAATTCGAATTGCGCCTTGGGGTTTTTCCGGCTGGCCGCGCGCTTAAAATGGTGTACCGTCACCGCCGGATGATACCAGACTCTGTAACCGGCTGCCTTTATGCGGAAAGCCCAGTCGATATCTTCGCCATACATAAAGAAGGCCTCGTCCAGCAAGCCGACGCGTTCAATTGCCGCCCGGCGCACCTGCATGTAGGCGCCCACAACCGAATCCACTTCCAGCTCAGCGTCTTCGTCGGCGAAGGTCATATTGTAGCGGCCGAAACGTCTATTGCGCGGGAATAACCTGGCTAGCCCGGCGTAGTGATAAAAGCTGACCAACGGAGTGGGAAAGCCACGGCGGCAGGCTTTGTCCAGGCTGCCGTCGGCAAGCAGCAATTTAGGTCCAGCCGCGCCGATATCGGGCCGCGAATCCATAAAGCTGACCATCCGCGACATGGCGTCGCGCGGCAGTTCGGTATCCGGATTGAGCAGGAGCGCGTATCGGGGCGCGCTTGATGCCACATCGCCAGCGCCGCGATAACCCAAATGGCGCAAGCCGACATTGTTCGCGCGCGGATAGCCGATGTTGGCGTCATTGACAATGACTTCAACCTGCGGAAATTGCTGCCGTACCATGTCGGCACTGCCGTCAGTCGACGCGTTGTCAACGACAATGGCGCGGTATCGGTCTATTCCGCTGCTGAGCACGACCGTTTCCAGGCAGCGGCGCAGAAACTCGCGTGTATTCCAGTTGACAATGACAATGCCGAGATCGTGCACATTCCCCTCGAGAGCGTTGCCTTGACAAGATTTTACCATAGATGCGCCAAGCGCAATTCAAACCATTGTACAGTCAAGTTGGCGCATAGCCTCAGCTAATCAATCTGAGCCGATTCGGGCGGTCGGCAGCGTAGCCAGCGGCGCCCCACGCAAGGCGGCGCGCATGGCCTCGCGGTCGTCCCAGGGATGCTCGGTTTCGCCGAAACACATACTTTGTTCATGCCCCTTGCCGCAAGCCATCACCAGGTCGCCGGGCTGCGCCAACTGGCAGGCGTAGTAAATCGCCTCGCCGCGGTCGGGCACGCGGACGAAAGTCTCGCCCTCGACCCCGCCTTGAGCTATGCAGCCGGCCGCCATCATCTCGAGGATGTCATGCAGCGATTCCGTACGCGGGTCTTCCGCGGTCAAGACGGTCACATCGGCCAAATCAGCCGCTGCCTCCGCCATGAGCCGGCGCTTGGCGACATCGCGTAAGCCGGCGCTGCCAAAGACCGCGATCAGGCCTTTGCCCGGGCGCAGCATTTGCCGGCCCGCCTCCAGCGCCCGTCGCAGCGCGTTGGGCGTATGCGCGAAATCGACCATCGCCAAGAAATTTTGGCCCTCGTCAATCATTTCCATCCGACCCGATATCAAAGCAACTTCAGAAATCCCTCGCCTAACGATTTCCCAAGCCACGCCCAGCGCTCTGGCACCGCATAACGCCGCCAAGGCATTGTAGACGTTGAAGTCTCCGCGCAGTTTCATTTCGAACTGCTGTCCGGCGGCGGCGAATGAGGTTGCCGATGGACCGTGAGCAATCTCTGTAGCGCGGAAATCGGACGAATTCCGCACGCTATACCTCATGGTTTGCTCTGCTGGGATAGCAGCGAAGTAGTCGGCCGAAGGATCGTCTTTGTTAATCACGGCCGTTTTGCGCACTTTCGGCTTGGGCTGACTTTCAGCCAGCATTCTAAACATGATGGCTTTCGCGGCGCGGTAATCTTCCCAACTGTCGTGGAAATCGAGATGTTCGTGCGTTACGTTGGTCAGCACGGCGACATCAATGTCGACGCCGTTCAGGCGACCCTGCGCCAGGCCATGGCTGGTCATTTCCAATACGCAATGCGTTAGGCCGGCATCAAGCATGCACTTTAGGTATTCCTGCACCTGGGTCGCGCCAGGCGTGGTAACGTGCAGCCCGGTCGGCGCTGCCTCGCCGCCGAAGTCGGCCGACAGCGTGCTGATATAACCCACGCGAAAGCCCGGCTGGCGCTGCAAAATACTGTGCAGCAGATGACAAGTCGTCGTCTTGCCATCAGTGCCGGTGACGCCAATGACGACGAGCCGCCGTGACGGATTGCCGAAGTAGGCTGCCGCCAAGCGCCCGAGAATCTGCTGCGCGTTTTTCACGCGAACGTAGGGAACTGGCAGGTCAGCCAAGTCAGCCTCGCCGATGACCGCGGCGGCGCCGGCTGCCAAAGCATCTGGGATGAAATGATGGCCGTCAGTGGAAGCCCCGGCCCGCGCGACGAAGAGACCGCCCGGCTGGACATTCAAGCTCGATTCGACGACAGGGGAATTGATCTCAATCGAGAGGTCGCCGCGCGTCGACACCAGTTGGTCGGCGGGAATCGCAGCGAGAAGCGCGCTAAGCGTCGTAGGCATGTCGACCGATCACAAGCTCGTTAAGACGTAGTCGTAGCCTTTCTATTCAAGCACCTTTACAAGACTGTGACAAATCAAAACGCGCCGGAAGCTATCCAGCGCGTTTGAATTATAGGTGTATTGCAGCAGGCAGTTAATTCAGACTGCGCGCCAACTCGTTCAATTGCGAGCGAACGCTGCCATCGACCATGCCGCCGGACCAGCGCACGATCAATCCGCCCAGAATCGAGGGATCCACCGTGAATTCGAATTCATCGGCGCCGATGCTCGACTGGACTTTCTTCTGCTCGGCGTCCGTCAAGGGCATCGCGCTGACGACCTCAACGCTGCCGCTCAAGCCCGTGGCGCCTTCCGGCAAATCAGCGATGAAGCTGTTTACCAGCGACTTCTGCTTATTCTTGCTGATGCTCTCATCCAGAATGCGACTGGCAACAGCCACAGAGATATTCAGCACCTGTTCGCGCAAGTTGCCCAATTCCTGATTGCGAATGGCTACGGCTTCGTTCTGCGCATCGTATTGAATCTTGGCGGCTTCCTGGCGGGCATCCTGCTCGATCGTGCCGGCGACGTCTTCGCCGCGCCCGCGCGCCTCATCGATGACCTTCTGCGCTTCGGCACGCGCCTGTGCCAGGATCTTCTCGGCTTCAACCTCGGCGTTTTCACGAGCCCGCGCCGCGGCCGCCGCATCTTCCAGACCTTTGGCGATACGGTTGCGGCGTTGGTTCAAGACGTTTGTCAGCGGATCATAGATGAAGCGCGTCATCACCGTGTACAGCACGATAAAGGCGATCAGCCAGATCAACATCAAACCGGGATTAATACCCAGATTGTCAAGTACGCTCATCATTTCCTCCAGTGAGTCTCTAGCTCAGCTTAACTGAGTACGAAGAGGATAATCAGCGAGACAACGAGGGCGTAGATAGCGACCGCTTCCGCGAAGGCTACGCCGAGGATCATGTTGGTTTGGATGGTCGGCGTGTGATCCGGGTTGCGCCCCATGGCTTGCACCGCGCCGCCAACTGCCAAGCCGATGCCGATACCGCCGCCGGCCGCGCCGATCATCGCCAAGCCGGCGCCAATCGCTTTGCCCAAGATAATCGTTGATTGTGGATCCATTGATGTTTCCTCCAGATTTGCTCAACTAGACTAGTGTGCTTCGGCATGGTCATGCTCATCATCGTGATGATGGCTGACCGTCGCCAGATTCATAAAGATTGCCGTCAACAGGGCGAATACCAACGCCTGAATGACACCGACGAAGAACTCCAGGATGAAGAATGGCCAGGGCAAAATCGGCACCAGGAAGCTCATGACGAAGAGCAGAATCGACCCGGCGAAGATATTACCAAGCAGACGGAAGCTGAACGACAGGATCTTGGCGAAATCGCCGATCAGTTCCAGCAGACCTACCGCCACGTCAATACCGCCCAAAGGCGACTTGAAGAGCGTAGAGAAGTTGAAGAACTTGGTCAAGTAGCCGATGCCCAGCGCCTTGAAACCGATGTACTGTATCATGACAAAGGCAATCAAGGCGATTGACAGCGTCATGTTCAGATCAGTCGATGGCACGCGCACGAAGGGCAATACGACCCAAGGCACAAGTTTCGCCTCTTCACTGCTGGGGTCGGGATGCAGCGGGATGCCGTGTTTTTCGTCGGCGTGCTCGCCATCATCAGCTTGGTCGTCGCCGTCGGATTCCCAGGGCGCCGGCGCGACACCGGTGTAGCAACTGCGGTCCTTGCGCGCTTGCTTCTCAGCGAGGCGCGCCGCCAGCACTTCGTCATAAGCCGCCGTGGCCGCGTCCGAGTCAACCGCTGTTTCGTCATGCGAATCGTCGCCGTGTCCGTCCCCGGCTTCATCGCCACCCTCGCCTTCGCCGTGGTCGTCGTGCTCGGCTTTATAACGAGCATAGGCGGCATCCTGGCTTAGGTCCATCTCGGCAGCCTTGGCCGCCGCTGCCGCCGCAGTCAGCGCCGCTTCATCAGCAGCCGCTTCGTCGGCCGGGCTGATCCAGTCGCACTGTCCATTGACGTAGGATATACCAAGGAAGCCCTGATAAATCTCATAGCCGTCGGTCGTGATGACCTTGTACTCATCCTTCTCCACGTCATACTTCTCCTTGACGTGCGGATGAATGAATCCGACAGTGTCGACGCCGGGCACAAGCTCCATCCAGTTGGCCAGCAGCACGACCAGAAAAATCGTCATGAACATGTTGAAGATCACACGGAAGTGACGGCCGCCAGCGATACCGCCGACGAAACCCATCAAGCCTTCGAAGAGCATCTCAAACATGTTGTAGAAGCCGCCAGGCGGTACCTCGTTGCCATCTTTGGGCCGGCGCCGCGTGACATAGACCACAAATAGGAGCAGCAGGATCCAGACGATGACCGAGCCGACAAAAGTATTCGTCAGGCGGATATCCAGAAAGGGGATATCATAGCCTTCCGGGAACTTCTCGCCGGGCAGCTGGATGAAGGGAATGACAGGCGGAACGCGCAGCGCGACGAACACCCCAGCCAAGAACATGAGTAAAGCGACGAAACGGCGTTTTCCGTTCCAAAAACTATTCACTTATATCTTCCTCCTTCTGTCTAGCAGCGCCCTGCAGCTGCCTGGCTTTATGACGCGTGTAAAAGAACAAAACCGCGAGATTCATGGGAACGCTTGCCAGCAGCATCACGAATATGAAAGTCGGGCCTGTTCCCAGAGCCTCATCCAATGCCAAGCCCAGCAATATCGTTCCAAGAATAACCAGCAGGACCAAACATCCGACCTGCCCAACAACCCCCGCAACCAGACCATATGTCGAAAGGGGATTGTTATTTCGCTTCATAAACTGCACGTATTGTCATCGGCAAACCAGTCGTCTGGCCGTCTGTCGGGCAGACTTCGAGAATTTTATCACAAACGAATAAGCATAGCTACCGCAATCATAATCCGGCCGCGCCCAAAGTGGCCCATTCGTAAATCGGCGTCACCGCGATCGTGCCCAACAAAATAACAACCAGCGCTGTGATGCCCAAGGACCAGGCATAAGCGCGCGGCAACGCAATCGGCTTGTCGTCGTCTGGGCCGACATCCACATACATTATCTTGATGACCACTAGATAATAGTAGAGCGCGATGATCGCGTTGGTGACCGCGATCAGCGCCAGACCCACCAGGTTGGCGTGTACAGCCGCCTGAAAGAGGAAGAACTTGCCAAAGAAGCCGGCTGCCGGCGGAATCCCGCCCAGTGAAAGCAGGCCGATGGTGATGAACAGCGCCAGCCAGGGACTGCGCCGATTAAGCCCGGCCATATCGCTGATCTCTTCCGAATCCGTCGCGGAAATGAACAGGATGACGCCGCCGAATACCAGCAGATTGGTGAAGATGTACATGAACATATAGAACGAGACGGAGGCGACGGCCAGGCTGTCATTCGCGCCTTGCAGCGCGGCCACGCCGATGAGCGTGTAGCCGGCTTGGGCGATCGATGAATAAGCCAGCAAGCGCTTGATATTGCTCTGGCGCAAAGCGACTACATTGCCCAGTGTCATGCTCACGACCGAGACGACGATGAACAGGTTGACCCAGAAATCCTGGATGATGACGCCGCCCACAACCAGCTCAACCGGGAAGGCAGCGGTCAGGAAACGCAGGAGCAGCACAAAACTGGCTGCCTTGCTGGACACGCTGACAAAAGCCGTCACGGGGGTCGGCGCGCCTTCATAAACATCGGGCGTCCAGAAGTGGAATGGCACGGCGCTGATCTTAAAGCCGAAGCCGACAACGACCATCACCAGCGCGGTCATCACGCCGACGACGCTGTCGCCGATACCGCTGCCCAGCGCAGCAGCAATGCCGCCGAGATTAGTCGTGCCCGTGAAACCGTAGAGCAAGCTGAAGCCAAAGAGCATGATGGCCGAGGCAAAAGCGCCATACAGGAAATACTTCATGCCACTCTCAGCCGAGCGCTTATCGCCGCGGCGGAAGCTAGCCAGCATGTACAGCGGAATCGACAGGGTCTCCAGCGCCACAAATACCAGAATCAGGTCGCTGGCGCTCGACATCATGACACCGCCAAGCGTGGCGACGATTACGATGAGATAAAATTCGCCCTTGTCGCCAACGCTCTTGTCGCCGGCCGCCATCAAACAGGTGACGGCGCCCGCCAGCAACAGCATCACTTTGAAGATCTGCGACAGCGGGTCGTAGTTGACCATGCCGCCCCAGAGCAGCGTACCGCTTTCGAATAGCGCGGGATCGGGCGTCCAGATCAAGGGTACCAGCGCCAGCAAAGCCATGCCGACTGCCGATATGGCGACGACATTGCGGCGTGTCACCGCTGAACCGTAGAGATCCGCGAACAGCACCACGATCGCCAGCGCCGTCAGGCCGACCTCGGGCAAAACGGACGGCAGCTGTGCCCAGAGATCAAATTCCATCTAGCCACCTCCCAACAAGGCGATAAGGGGTCGTATGCCGGATTCGATCATGGGCGCCATGATGGGCGGGTACAAGCCCAGGATTAGCAAGGGCGCGCCCAGAATGATCAGCACAATGCGGTCGCTCATGTCGATATTGCCGACATCATGGAAGCGCTCGGCATCAAATTCGCCAAAGAAGACTTGCCCGGCGACCCGCAGCACATAAGCGGCGGTAATGACGATGCCGGAAGCGGCGATGATAACCATAACGCTGTAATAATTGCTCAACTGAAAGCTGCCCAGTTGCAGCGTAATCTGCTCCGACGCGGCCCACATACCCTGGAAGATCGGGAATTCGGCGATGAAGCCGCTCAAGCCGGGCATGCCCATACTGGTCAAACCGCCGATGACAAAAGCCACGCCCACCCAGGGCATCACTTTGATAAAGCCACCCAAGCTGGGAATATCGCGGGTATGCGCCCGGTCATAAACCATGCCGACGACGCCGAAGAACAGCGCTGTCATGGCGCCGTGGCTGAACATCTGTAAGCCGGCGCCGGTCATGCCAGTGAGGTTCATCGTGGCCCAGCCCATGCTGACCAGCCCCATATGGCTGACCGAGGAGAAGCCGATGACATATTTGAAGTCACGCTGTCGAAAGGCGATGAGCGCGCCGTATACGACATTAATCAGCGTCAAGAAGACGATCCAGGGCAGGTGTGTATCCGCGCCATCGGGCAGCAACTGCATACCGGCGCGCAAAGCCGCGAATGCGCCAACCTTCATCAGCACGCCGGCGTGAATCATGGAGACCGCCGTGGGCGCCGCTACATGGCCATCCGGCGACCAGTTGTGGAAGGGGAAGACACCGGCCAATACACCGAAGCCCATGAACATGAAGGGGAACCAGAAGCGCGCGAAACTTAAACCTTCTATACCCAGAATCTCAACCGAGAAGGCGCCGTTTTCCGCTGCCAACGTAAGCTGCGTTATGCTCCAACTATAGGGTTGGCTATCGGCCGGCAGCAGCCCGCTCGCCAGCGCCGCCTGAAAGACATCGGCGCCTCCGCCGGCAAAATAGGCGCCCGCGGCGAAGTACATAGCCACAGCCCCGACAAGCGCAAACACCGAGCCAACCAGGATGTAGAGCGTCAGCTTCATGGCCGCGTACTCGCGCAGCTTGACCCAGCCCCAACCGGCGATCAAGAGGTACATGGGGAAGATCGCCAGCTCATAAAAGAAGAAGAGCATAAAAAGGTCGACCGCGATAAATACGCCGTAGACGCCGGCCACGAGGAACATAAAAAATGCCATGAATTCGCGCAGGCGGTCCTGGATATTCCAGGAAATCAGTACACCCGCCACCGCCACCATGCCGGTCAGCAGCACCATCGGCGCGGACACGCCATCGACGCCAACGTGGTAAGCGATGCCAAGCGACTCCACCCAGACGATACGCTGCTCAAAAGCCAGCGCGTCCGCGAACATCTGCGCGCCGCTTAGCTCAGCGCCGGATTCCAGCAAGGCGCGCTGCTGGCTTATCAAGCCGCCGTCGGACTTGACGAAATTGTCGTAGCCCAAAAATACAGCCAGCGAAAGCGCCAGCACCGCCGCCGCGGCCGTAATGCCGATGCCGCGCACCAGATCACGGTTCTTCCGATCCAGGAAAAGGATAACCACCCCCGCAATGATCGGGATGAAGATGATCGCTGTGAGAACTGAGAATCCAGTTCCATCCATGAATGCAGTCCTAGCTCGCCAAGCCGGCGAATATGGTCGAAACCGTGGTGTTGATTATCGGCAGGATCCAATTGGGATAGACACCGGTCAACAGCATCAAAATCAGCAGCGGCGCCATGCCCAGCAACTCTGCCGGCGTAAGCTCCAAATTGTAATCGCGCCAGCGCATATTAAAGGGGCCATGCAAGACGGCGCGTATGCCTTTGAGGATGTAGCCGCCGGTGAATAGCAGACCGATCATAGCGATGGCGGTGAGCGCGGTGAAGACGGGCCAGGCGCCGCGGACAATCAAGAATTCGCTGACAAAACCGTTCAGCCCCGGCAAACCCAGACTGGCGAAACTGGTGAAGAGCAAGATCGCGCCCATCACCGGCGCCTTCACCCACAGACCGCCGTAATCGCTGAGCTCGCGCGTATGCGTTTTGTGATAAAGCGCGCCCGCGAGCAAAAACATGCCCGCCGAGCTTAACCCGTGATTGAACATTTGCAAGACTGTGCCGTTGGTCGCCAGTATCGCCGATTGCAGGTCAGGGTTGGGATTGGCGCCAGCCCAAATCTGCGCGTAAGTTTGCGCCATCACAGCGATGCCGATGCCTACGAAACCCATGTGATTAACCGAGCTGTACGCGACCAGACGTTTGATGTCGGTCTGGCCAAAGGCGGCGAAAGCCCCAAGTACGATGCCAACGACGGACAGTATCGCAAAGAGCGTGGCCACATTAACGCCGATGATCACCACTTCGGTCAGCCAGACATCGGGGAAGAAGGGGATAACCAAGCGAATGAAGCCGTAAGCGCCCAACTTCAGCATGATGCCGGCCAGCAGCATGGAGCCGGCAGTCGGCGCTTCGCCATGGGCATCAGGCAGCCAGGTGTGGAAGGGCCAAATCGGTACTTTGATACTGAAAGCCACGAAGAAACCCACAAATGCCAGCGCCTTCACCGTGCTGACATCCGTGCCCAGCAGCGCTTCACCTTGCCGGAATAAGGGCCAAGCTTCGGTCAAGTCCGCGATGTTGAAGGTGCCGGCCGACCAGCCGATAAGCTGGGTCGCCAGCAGCATGCCCAGCGTACCGCCGAAGGAGTAGAGCATAAACTTGGTAGACGCGTAGAAGCGCCCGCTGAACTTCACGCCGGCTTTGGGCAAGCTGCCCCACTGATTGATGAGGAAATACATCGGCACCAGCGTCAACTCATAGAATAGGAAGAAGACCATCAGGTCCATTGCCACAAAGACGCCCATGCTGCCGGTCTCAAAGAAAAGCAGCAGCGCCAGGTGCATATTCGAGCGGTCTTCGATATTCCAACTGGCCAGGATCGCCAGCGGCGTCAAGATGCCGGTGAGCAAAACCATGACAGCGCTGATGCCGTCAATGCCCAGCGTCCAGCGCGAATTCAACGCTTCGAACCAGGCGCTGTCTTGCGTCACGATGAACTGATCATCGCCGATCGAAAGGCCGGCGGCTTGATAATCAAAGAAGACCTTGATGGATAGCAGCGCCAGCAGCAGCGACAGAATCAGCGCGACCCAGCGCCCGACTTGTTTGCTGGGGCCCAGCGAGGCGAGCGACGCTACGACAAAGGCGCTAAGCGCCGGGCCGAAGACCAGAACCGAGAGCGCGTCTATCCCGAAAACATCAATCATGAATGCGTCTCCCTATTGCGCCAACGCCGCGCCCGACGACAGAACCAGGACGATGCCGATGAGAACCGCAGCGACAAGAACCAGCAGCAAGTACTGCTGAATACGCCCCGTTTGCATACGCCGCAGCCAGCCGCCGAAATTGAAGATGGCGATGGGGATGCCGTCGCCGACCCCGTCAATCAGCCAGAGGTTCAGGACTTTGGTCAAGTCGCCCAGCCAGGTGGATACCCGCGCGATGATATGCAAGATGGCGTCTATAATGCCGCGATCGAGAAAAGTGATGACTTGCCGCGCCAGCCATTGGGACGGCTTGACAAATACATCGCCATATATATCGTCCAGATAATAACGGTTCTTAAACAGCGGATGCAGCGGGCCCAAGGTCTTAATCAGCGGGTCGCTCTGCCCGGCTTTAAGCGGCTTGCGCCAATAGACCATATAGCCCAGCCACAAACCCAGCAGCGCCACAATAAACGAGGTGGCGACGGGGACGATGTTAAAGGGCGGCGCGTGCGGGTGATAATCGGGCAAGGAGGCGAAGGCGGCGGTCGACTCGGACAGCGGCAGCGCTTCGATCACCAGATGATGAAAGGGGTTGTACTGCGGCGAGAAGATGGGGCCCAATACGGGAAAATCGCTCGGCACGCCGACGAAGCCGGCAACGATGGCAAACACTGCCAAGATGATCAGCGGGAGCGTCATCGTAAAGCTGACGAGCCCCTGCCCCAGGCTGGCGTGTTTGGCGGCTTCACTGCGCGGCTCGCCGCCGAAGGTCAGCGAGATTTGGCGCATGGTGTAGAAGGCGGTCATAAATGCCGCCAGCGCCAGCAGCACAAAAACCAGCGCATGGGCGCCGCTGCCATACTTCTCAATGCCCAGCCAGGCGTCGGCCAGAATCTCGTCTTTGGACCAGAAGCCGGCTGTGATGATGGGCAAGCCGGAGAGCGACAAGCCGCCGATCAAGAATGTCCAGAATGTAACCGGCATGGTCTTGCGCAAGCCGCCCATATTAAACATATCCTGCGGGTCGAAGTGCTCCTCGTGGTCGTCATGCGCGTGGTCGCCGTGTTCATGTACATGGTGCTCGCCGCGCTCCATGCCGTGAATCACCGAGCCAGCCGCCATAAAGAGCAGGGCTTTGAAAAAGGCGTGGGTGATGAGATGGAAGGCGGCCGCGATATAGGCGCCGATGCCCAGAGCCGCCATCATGAAACCCAGCTGCGAAATCGTCGAATAAGCCAGCACAGCTTTGACATCGTTCTGCGCCACCGCCATCGTGGCCGCGAGCAAAGCCGTGAATGCGCCGACCACGGCCATGAACGCCAGCGGCTCGGTCATGACGCCATGATGCGGATCTCCGCCGGCGGCAAATAGCGGATACAAACGAATCAGCGAAAAGATGCCAGCCGAGACCATGGCCGCCGCGTGGATCATCGCGCTGACGGGCGTAGGACCTTCCATGGCGTCGGGCAGCCAAACATGCAGCGGAAACTGCGCCGATTTACCCACCGTGCCGATGATGAGAAAGATGCCGATGATGCTAGCGGCGCTGACGGTCCAGCCGCCGAAAATGATCGGCGTGGTTGTGGCCAGCATGTCCAGCGTTTCCGGGTTGTACATGATTTCGCGGAAACTGAGCGTACCGGTGATGCTGTATAGATAGACAATCCCCAGCAGCATAACCACGTCAGCGATGCGCGTGGTGGTAAAGGCTTTGATGGCGGCTTTGTAGGCGCTTTCCTTCTCGAACCAGAAGCCGATGAGCATATAAGAACAGACGCCCATAATCTCCCAGCCGACGAATAGCAGCAGCACATTATCGGCCACCACCAGCGTCAGCATGGCGCCGGCGAAAAGCGAAATCAGCGCGAAAAAGCGCGCCTGCCGCGGGTCGTGCGCCATATAACCGATGGAATAAATGAAGATCATCAAGACGGCGATAGGCACCATGACCAGCATAATCACCGTAGCCGGGTCGACCAGGACACCTATTTTGAAGGTGGTCTCGCCCGTATCCATCCAGTCGATGCTGCTCGCCAGCACTTCCTGCCCGATGTGATGCAGCTGAGAGGCGTTGCTGAGCGTCTGCCAACTAATCACGAGCGCTGCGATGACACCGACCAAGCCCACAACAATACTGATTACGCGGCTCCAGGGATGAACCACCGGCACGGACATGCCGTCATAATCCGGATGATGACCGCCGTATTCATGCTGGTCCGTGGCTGGCGTCAGCTTCGACTTATTGGTTATCAGCGTGATAATCAGAAAGGCCAGCAAGGGCCCGGCCGGGATAAGCCAAGGCAATGCGTTTGGGTCGTTAAGGAAATCCATCAGGGTCCTTACCCTTTCAGCGCGACGGCTTGTTCCGGTATTACCGAACGCCGGTTGCGATAAACCGTGATGATGATCGCCAAGCCGACGGCAGCCTCCGCCGCCGCCACTATCAGCACAAAGGCGGTGAAGGCGTAGCCGTTGAGCAGCAAGTCAGTCCCCGTTTCGCTGTAGCGCCAAAACGCCACCAAGTTGATATTGACCGCGTTCAGCATCAACTCAACACTCATCAGAATCGCGACAGCGTTGCGCCGCGCCAGCACGCCAAAGACACCCAGTGAAAACAGGGCCGCCGCGACCGCCAGATACATCCAGAGAGGAATCATTTTGTCACTCCGCCCTACGTCGTCTCGTCGCGAGCGATGAATATCGCGCCGATCATGGCAGCCGTCAGCAATACCGATGCCAGCATGAAGGGCACGACGTAGCCGTTCTCGTCCACCAGCGCCGCGCCCAGGTCGCGCGTGGTGGCGACGTATTCCGGCGCCGACTCCGGCAAATGACCGCCGAAAATCGGGATGGTGATGCCAAGCAGCAAAATCAGAAAAAGCGCCAAGGACCCGATGAAACTGGGTATGAGGCGAACATAGCGCGCTTTGATACGCGTGACGCTGCGCGTCAGCATGACCGCGAAGGTGATTAGGATTGCGATGGCGCCGATGTAAACCAGCACCTGCACAGCCGCCAGGAATGGCGCGCTAAGCAGGACAAAATAACCCGCCACGCCGAAGAGGCTGAGCATCAGCCAAATCGTGCCTTGGAAGAGGTTGCGCGTGGTTACGACGCCAAAAGCGCCGCCAAGCGTGAATATGGTAAACACGACGAACCCGATCGTGACTGCGTTGAGTTCCATCTGGCCGCCCCCTAGTCCGCCGCCGCTTGAGCCAGCGTTGCGCGCGTCGACGGCGATTCTCGGCGCGCCTCTCGGCCCTTCTTGCGCAAAATGCCCATCAGGTAGATGATCATCGCGCCGTTGATTAGCAGCATGATCAGCGTGGTCGGGATCAAGTCGCCGAAGCTGGCGCCGATCATGTCGCGGGGCGCCCAGCCGATTTCTTGCATCACCTTCAGCGCGGCCGATATGAAGATCAAGTTGGCGATTGACAAGGGTACCAGAAACTTCCAGTTGAAAGCCATGATCTGGTCGATGCGCAGGCGCGGCACGGTATTGCGCAGCCATAACGTCGTCAAGTAGATGAGGCCGCCTTTCAAGCCCAGCCAGGCGAATGCAATCAGCGGCGATTCGTAATACAGCGGGCCCAACCAGCCGCCGAAGAATAACAGCGCCATCAAGATACCGTTAGTGAAAACGTGCAAGAATTCGGCGGCGAAGAACATGCCGAATTTCATGCCTGAATATTCGATATTGAAGCCGGCCACCAGTTCGGACTCCGCCTCGATCAAGTCGAAAGGCGCGCGCCCGGTCTCGGCTTGCGAGGACACGTAGAAGATGACAAACGCTAGCGGCGACAAAACGACGAACCACATGCCCGTCTGCGCGTTTACGATGTCGAGCATGCTCATGCTGCCAGCTAGCAAAACCGGCACGAGCAAGGCGAAGACCAAGGGCACCTCGTAACTTACCAGCAGGGACACCACGCGAAAGGCGCCCAGCAGCGCGTATTTGTTATTGCTTGCCCAGCCGGCGACCATGATGGCCAGCGTGCCGAAGGAAGCGATTGCCACAAAGAACAACGCGCCAATTTCGAGATCGACGCCGTAATGGAAGGGCGTAAAGGGCACCACCGCCCAAATGAGAACGACTGAAGCGAATGAAACCAGCGGCGCGGCGTTATACAGCCAGCGGTCAGCATTGGTCGGCGTAATGTCTTCCTTGCCCAGCAGTTTGAGAAGATCGGCGAAGGTCTGCATCAAGCCGATGGGGCCAACGCGATTGGGGCCGATGCGGTCTTGAATACGCGCAGCCACCTTGCGCTCAATCCAAATCAGGAGGATGACGGTGATCAGCGGCACTCCGCTGACCAGCAGCACGCCGACCAGCAACGACAAAAACTGCGCCAGCCCGGCATCCGCGCCGGAATCCACCATGAGGCGGCACAAACCTGTACACAGCTCGTCCATTGTCGTCTCCCGCTCGCGTCAGCTGGCGCCTATTTCCAGTCCAGCGCGTTCTTTTTCCAAGCGTAGAAAAGCGCGTCCGTCAGCAAGAAAATAAAGAGAAAACCGGCGATGAATCCAAACAGGCTCATCTCGTTATAAGCCACCGCCCAAGGGAATAAGAACACCATTTCGACATCAAATACCAAGAAAATCAGACCATAAATGTAGTACTGCACACGGAATTGCACCCAAGTGTCACCGATAGTCTCAACGCCGCATTCATAAGTAGAACTCTTAAGCACGTTCGGCTTGCGCGGGCGGAATATCCAGGCGATGACGATAGGCAGAGCCGGGAACACCGGCGCCATCACGGCAAACAAGCCGACAAATGCCCATTCGTTCAAAACGTTCATCAGCGGTTCATCCTAAGTTAGGCCAGACGGCAGTGTTTCTTTACGGGCTGACCACTCAAAGCGCCGTGTAAAGCCCATGACTCTCGCCCGGATTATCGGACACAATCGGCGTCGCTTCAATGTGGATTGCGCCTTTTATCACAAACTGCATTAGTATAGCAGTAGGGTTTCGCTAATGCAACGGACTTTTGTATTTGGGTAGTGTATCAAATTCGGTTGAAATTCAATTTCACCACAAAGACACAAAGGCACAAAGCACACAAAGAATTTGGCATATTTCGATTGAGTTACTCGGTGCTCTCGAATTCTCGGTGTCCTCGATGGTTAAGTTTTTGTTTCAACCGAAAACGATACTTTTCCTGTATTCGGCTTTTGGCGCAATATCAAGATCCTGGGGCTGAAATCAGCGCCTTTTGCCGCGCCGGGAATCTTATCATCGGCGAGGCTGAATTTGCACTATGAATGCTTATCAAGCTGCCCCAAAATGAACGCATGACTGTTTCACAATCTCAGCATCTTGTCATCAGCCAGCCAGCCGCGGCCGCCTGGGACGATTTCGTGCGCGCGCAGCCCATTGGCGGCCATCTCCTGCAACTGTCGCGATGGGGCCAGCTAAAATCGCGATTTGGCTGGGATGCGCGCATCATCGCCCTATCGAACGAGCAGGGCATTCAAGCCGGCGCGCTGGCGCTGCTGCAGCGTTTGCCAGCCGGCGCTGGCCAGTTGGCTTACGTGCCCATGGGCGCCTACGCGAGCGAATCAACGCTTTTTCCGCGGCTATGGCAGGCGATCCGTCAAGAAACTGGCGCCGCCTTCCTTAAGATTGAGCCGGGCCATGGCAGCGCAATAACGGAAACCGACCTGGCGCAGGCTGGGTTCCGGCCCAGCCCGCAGACGATTCAACCGCCGACCACAATAATCATCGATATCAATGGTGATGACAGCGACATCATGCAGCGGATGAACCAAGGCACACGCCGCAAAATCCGCAAAAGCCGATCGGGTCCTGTAGTGTATCGGGAAGGCGACCGCAGCGATTTGCCGCGCTTCAACTGCCTGATGCAGCAGACCGGCCAGCGCAATGCCTTCGGTGTACACAGCGCTGGTTACTTTGAGGCTGTCTATGATTTGTTTATGCCGGGGGACGGCGCCTTGCTGCTGGCCCGGCATGAAGACGAGCTGCTAGCGGCAATCATGGTTTTCGCGCTGGGCGACACCGCATGGTATCTCTATGGGGCGTCCGCACGCTCGCAAGGCAACTTGTACGCGACCTATGGCATACAGTGGGCGGCGATAAAATGGGCCCAGCAGCGCGGCTGCCGCTTCTATGACCTGTGGGGGGTTCCCGATTACGATGAAGCAGCGCTGGAAGCAGGCTTCAAAAGCCGCAAAGACGGGCTCTGGGGCGTATACGGCTTCAAGCGCGGCTGGGGCGGCCAGGTGACGCGGACGCTGGGGACCTGGGATTTGGCCTGGAATCCGCTGGTATACGCGGCGTATCGGGCGGCCCTGAAGCTGCGGCGTTAAAGACGAAAAGGAAGCCCATCATTCTAAAGGTCTACGAAATCCGGGAGCGCGATCGCTGGAACGAGAGCCTGCGCAGCCTGCCCGGCGCGCATATCTTGCAGACTTGGGAATGGGGGGAGTTCAAGCGAGCCACGGGCGGCTGGCAGCCAGAGCGCCTGGCTTTCGAACGCGCTGGGCGAGTCGTGGCGCAGGCCAGCTTGGCCACGAAGGCGCTGGGCCCCCTGAAAGTGATGGTCGTCAGCAAGGGTCCGGCGCTTGACTTTGCCGACCAGGGCCTGGCCGACGCCGTACTTGACGAGCTGGAACAGCGCGCCGCGCGCATCGGCGTCGTCTGGCTGAAAATCGATCCGGATGTCGCCGCCGCCACCGGCCTGCCGGGGGGCGAAGATGACCATGCCGACGCCGGGGGGAAGCAGGTTTTGGCGCTGCTGAGAAAGCGCGGCTGGCGTTTTTCCGGCTCGCAAGTGCAATTCCGCAATACCTTATGCATCGACTTGCGGCGATCCCAGGACGAACTTCTGGCGGCGATGAGCGGCAACACACGCCGCAAAATACGCGTCGCCGCAAAAAAAGAAGTGATGATTCGCGCAGCCACCGTCGACGACCTGCCCCGGCTCTATCAGCTATATCAAATCACCGGGCAACGCGACGGCTTTCTTATCCGTCCCATCGAGTATTATCAGCGGGCTTGGCGCGCTTTCATGGAGGCTGGGCTGGCCCATGCCCTGATCGCCGAATACCGGGGCGTGGCCATCGCGCAGGTCATCCTCTTCCACTTCGGCAGCAAGTGCTGGTATTTCTACGGCGCGTCCGCCAACGAGGAACGCGGGCGCATGCCCAATTACGCTTTGCAGTGGGCGGCGATGAAGTGGGCCAAGGCACAGGGTTACGCGACCTACGATATGTGGGGAGCGCCCGACAATTTTGACAAAAGCGACAGCCTGTGGGGCGTGTATCAATTCAAGCGCGGCTTCCGGGGCGCTTTGACTCGGCACATCGGCGCCTGGGATTTCGCAAGCAGCCCGCTCTTGTATTACACTTACGAGCAGTTGGCGCCACGACTGCTCAAACTGATGTGAAACAGGACATACGATGAACAAAAATGCCTTGATTAACCGCTACCATGAAGACGGGTTTGTTGTCGTCCCATCGCTCTTTTCCGCGGCGGAGATCGATTTTATTCGCGGACATTACATGGCGCTCAACGCGGCGGGCCATGGCTTCGCTGGCGATGACCCCTTCTTGCTGGGCGAAGACGACCCGCTGAAAGCCTACCCGCGCATCATCCACCCGCATCGCTTTGACCAGTTTTCGCTCGATTGGCTGCTGGACGAGCGCCTGCGGCAATGGACGACCGCGCTGCTCGGCGCCGAGCCCTACGCCGCCCAGACTATGTTTTATTTCAAGCCGCCGACCGCGCGGGGGCAGGCTTTACACCAAGACCAGTCGCCGGTACGGGTGCATCCGGGCACCTGCCTGGCCGCCTGGATGGCCGTCGACGACTGCGATGAAGAAAACGGCTGCCTGCGGATTGTGCCGCGAACGCATGACCTGCCCCGCCTATGTACGGTCGAAGCCGATACGTCACAGAGCTTCAGCGCTTCCACCGTGCCGATACCGCCAGGGAGCGAAGCGGCGCCGGTCATCATGCAGGCCGGCGATGTGGTCTTCTTCAACGGACAAGTGATTCACGGCAGTTACCCCAATACCAGCGCGACACGATTCCGTCGCGCGCTCATCGCCCATTACATCGTGGGCGAAGCGGAGAAAGTGGCGGAATTTTACCACCCGGTGCTGAACTTCGCCGGCGAGGAAGTGGATCTGCTCGCCAGCGACAAAGGCGGGCCCTGCGGCGTTTTCGTTGATGAGTATTCGCGGGCAGTCGAAATGGTTCAGCCTTAGCGGACCGTCTCTACTCGCGAATCGTAAACAGCTTGCCTGCGCCGCGCCCGTAAACTTCGGGAAAATAGACTTGCCTGGCGACGGGCGGAAGCGCCTGATATTCACCCGCGATGGAGGGCCGGATGCTATAGACATATTCATAAACGCCGGGCGGCAAATGGCTGGCGTAGATGACCGCCTTCTCATCGCGAAACTCGACATGATCAAAGTACCACCAGCCCCAACCGGAATCGCGCGGGTCGATGCGCTCGCCAGCCGGCAACGCGCCCAACTGCGGGCTAATCGCCAGTTCGGGATTGATGGCTTCGGCGCCAGCGGGGAAGTAATCTTCTATTACTACGTAGCGCAAGCTGTGCGGCGCGACCAGCCGCAAGCGAACTTGCACGGTATCGCCAATGGCGGCGCTTTGGATTGGATCAGCAGCTTTATCGCCAAGGAGCGTGTAGCTGCGCGAAACATCAATGCCGCGATTGACGGCCGGGATCTCGTCCACGGGAAGATTGGCGTGAAGATGAGCCCGGTAGTACAGGTTCCCTTCGCCAGCGCCGCGCTCGAATTCGATGGTATTCGTTTCCTGCTTGCGCAAGTTGGCGAAGTCAAGGCTGAACTCGTCCGCTCGCTGTGCATGAGCGGGCATGGCGGCGTCGCGCAAGATGTCACTGCCGTTGACGGCGACGCTATAGGCATAATCGGCTTTGAATTCGCCAGTGTGCAGCATCCAGTTCGTCAAGGCGATGATTGACCAGACGTCGTCTTGGCGCGAGCCCCAGCCGCCCGGTTCAACGCGCGCGCTCGCCAAGTGTCTGACGATATTGGGCAGCAGCTCGCTCTCAGGTCGCAGCTTGATGAGCGCATTTAAGACCAGAGCAGTCGAGCGGGTATCCGACGACCAATTCCAGCGGTCTTGATTAGTCTCTTCAAAGAAGGTTCCGGTCGCCCGTGTGACGGCGCGGTTAAGCATCAGCTGGGTCAAAGCCTCCAGGCGAAAATCGTCTTCCGGATTGATGCTATGCAGCGTCAGCGCCAGGAATGCGATGGCATCGAGGTTCAGCCGTTCGCGACTTTCGAATAGCGTCGTGCTGCGCGCCACATCAGCCGCGCCGGATCGCGCCAGCGCGTACAACAAAAATGCCTGGCGATTCAGCCGCCAGTTATCCAGCGCCAGTGAAGGCCTAATCAAAGTCTGTCGAATATATGCCCGCGCGCGCCCGATGACGGCGGCGTCAACTGGATAGCCGGCAGCCGCGGCTTGTGCCAGCCCCAGAAGCGCGTAGGCGGTCGTCAAGTCATGCGCTTCGGGATAGGAGCACCAGCTCCAGCCGCCGTCCGCCAACTGCCGCGCGTAAAGTTCCTGCAAACCTTCCGTGACCAGCCCATCCAGCGTGGCGCGTGAATCCGCATCCGTAATGCCCATCTCATCAAGCGCGCGCACGGCAACGATGTTGGGCAGGAAGCGACTCACGATAGCGCCTGCGCAGGCGCGGTTCTGCTGCGTGTCGGCTGCCAGATGGGTCAAGCTTTCTTCGGTCACACCGGCCAAAGATTTGTCCAAGCGGATCTCGAGCCGCCCGTCTATTGAAGCCTGGTTCTGCGGCAAGCGCAGGGCTTCCACGCGCGTACCAGCCTCGGCGAGCATACCTGCTGTTCCAACCGTTTCCAGCGCTACGGGCCGATAGACCGGCAACTTGCCATCGCGGTCAGCAGCGACAGGCGAGATGCTGGCGTCGCTGTAGGCGCCGTCATGACTGCGGACGACAAAGGAAGGGGCGACCGTGCCGACATCCGCGACCGTCGCCAGCCAGGTCAGGCGTTTGCGGCCGCCGGCAGGAATCATCACGTTTTGGACTAGCGAGCTCTCGTCAGCCAGGCGCAGACCGGCGCTGTTCTCAAGCGAAACGCTGGCTGAGACATTCGTGCCGGTGTTGTTATTTATGACAGCCGCCAACTGCGCCTTATCGCCCACGACGAAGAAGCGCGGCGTCACCGGGCGAATGAGCAGCGGACGCGTGCTGCGCAAGTCGAAAGTCTGCTCGCCGACCAGCAAGCGTCCGGCGCGCCCTTCGGTCAAGGCGCGGGCATCCAGCCGCCAGGTAGTCAGATTATCCGGCAGGCGCAGATCTATCGTTGCCAGGCCAGCCGCGTTGGTGACCACACTCGGGCTCCAATAGGCCGTGTCGATGAATTCGCCGCGCAGGTCAACGATGCCCGATTCGAATAATCCGCCGCCCCCGCCCTTGCGCTCGGACAGCGCTTCTGTGGCTGCCTCAGCGTTGACGACCAGCGAACTCGAGGTACGGATGCTGAGTTCCTGCGGTCCATAAAACGCATCCAGCATACGCTCGCTGTTGCGCTGGCCCAGCGACAGCGCCGCCAGGTCAGTTAGGCCAAGCCCGACCTCAGCAACAACCGGATCACCTTGATAGTCGCTCACCCGCAGTTGGTACTTGACGATTTCTTGCGGCGAGGCCGTATCACGGTCGGCTGATATTTCAATGTTCAAGGCTTTCTGTTCGATATCGACCGCGAGCTGCGTCATGCCGATGCGCCAGGAGGCGACGGCATTCTGCTCGTCCGCCGGCTTGATAAGGAAGACGGATACAAAAATGTTAGGGGCGTACTGCGGCAGGATCTCGAATTCGTAAATCTGCGAATTGCTGGTCAGCGTCACCTGCTCCACATGCAGGACATCGCCGCGCTCAATGCTGATCAGCGCTTCGGTCTCGCCTTGAAATGGCGACGCGATCAAGATTTTGGCCGTATCGCCGACGCTGTATTCGGTTTGCTCCGGCCTCAGGTCGATAGCATTGTCATTCCGCTGCCGCCAGCTGACATAGTCCGGTCCCGAGGCCCAGGCATAGGTGGCCGCGCGGACTTGATTGCCCGCCGAATCCCGCGTGGTGGCGATTATCTTGTATACGCCACCCGTTGGCGGCTGATAAACGAAGTCAGCCTTGCCGTCAGCGCCTGTGATGACGCGGCCGTTCGCAACCGTGATCTCTTCCACATCCCAGGTCCAGGCGGTGGCGCCAGTGCTGGGATCCTGCTCCTGCACGCTGCTCCAGCGCCGCTCGACAACTTGGACTTGTATCGGCTGATCGGCCACGGGACGGCTGTCCCAGTCCACGGCGATGAGCTTGATTACGCTGTCATCGCCGGCAAAGCCGACATAATCCGCGGCGCGCGCGCCCAAGTAGAGCAGCCCCTGGTGCACAACCAGGCTGGCGCTGCCATATATCGCGCTCCCGGCTTCGTCGCGAATTGATGCGTCGACGCGCCAACGCCGGCTCTGCGATTCGCCCTGCAAGTCGCCAAGCCATTCGAGCTTGGCTTTGCCTTCGGCGTCGGTGCTTAGGTTGCCCTCGCTGACGATGCGATTGACGCCGTATCGTTCATGCTCGGCTTGGTACAAGTCATAATCGGCGAAGTCGTAATGGCCATCGCCGCGGTAATCGAATGTGTAAGGCATTGAATACAGGGCGTAGTCGCCTGCGGCATTTGCAACTGGACCGCCGAAGAAATACTTGCCTTCAACATCCAGCGCGATCAAGCCGCCCTGGACAATTTCGGGCTGCTCCGCCGACAGCGTCACTTGATACTCCGGCAGTCGATACTCGGCCACCAGGAAACTGATGCTGCCGCCCTCCTGCCCGTATTCGCGCTCTGCTGGCAGATCCACGCTCAGGCTGTACGCGCCCAGCGAGGCATCCGGCGCGATATCGAATTGGCCGTTGAAGCTGCCGAAGTCGCTAACAGCCAATTCGCGCTGGTAAACGATTTCGCCGCGCGCATCGCGAATGGTAACCGGTACCGTGTCCAGCGGCGCCGGCATGTAAACGACATCGTCTTTGCTACGCGCGACCCCGCGAAAAAATACCGGCTGGCCGCTGCGATAAACGGGACGGTCGGTGTAGAGGTAAGCCTGATACGCGCGCGGCGACCAAGAAAAACCGTAGCCGAATTGCCAGGGCTCTGTGCCGTTGGACCAATCCGTATAGCCGATGCCGAAGTGATCCGATCCATTCAAAACAGCCACAAATCGCGCGAACAGATCAGGCGTGACGGGGATGTCAATCTGTACGATGCCGCGCTCGTCGGTGACGCCGCTTCCTTGAGAAGCCCCGCCTCGTCCATAGATTGCGATGCGCTCGCCGATAATTGGCGCGCCCGAATCAAGGTCTACCGCCCATATTGTCAGGCGGTCTGTTGCCTGCTTGATCGTCAAAACTGCGCTGGCGACATTCAGGAAATGGCGATTCTGCCAGGTGAAACGTTCAAGCCCGGGCGCTGTCGCCTCGATAAAATAGACACCCGGCTCCAGGCCCCGCCCCCTGCCATCCCGCAAGTCCAGCAGCTCCTTAGCTTGCACGTTTTCCGGCGCATCCGACTCGACGCGCCAAGTCTTGAGCAGGTCCTCGGCCCGCGGATCGTAGTCCTGAGTCGGATCATAGGAATCCGCATTTGTCATACGGCTAACAAACGTTTCCAGCGGCACACGATAAAGCGCGAAGTCGATAGTATCGACGCCGCGATGCCGCGCAACGAGCTGAGTCGGTTTACGATAAGCGCTGTAAAAGCCCACGGGACCCGGCACATGGAAACCAAGCGAGGGCGTACGAGCCGCCGTTGTATAGCGGAAAACTGTCGGCTCGGCGATTGCGTTGCCGTAGATGTCTTCCATGCCGGGCGCGATGCGAATGGCGTACGCTGTTGAAGGCGCTGCGTCAAAGGAGACCGTATAGCGATTGGCCCACTCGCTGTAATAGACGCGCGGCGGCGCCTGCGGTTCCGGCTCGATAGTGATGCGGTCGGCCAGGGTCTCGATATTCATCGTGGATGCGAAGAAGAGTGAAAATCCGCCACGGCTGACATCCTGCGCGCCGTCAGTGGGTTCCGTAGCCACGATACTGGGCTCGGCTACGGTCTGGTAGCGCCAGCTAGGCGTCACCCCCGCGCTGCCAAATTGCAATTCAGGCTGCAAATCTGGGCTGAAGCCAGCTTCATAAATCGAATCCAGCTCCAGGCGCGCCTCAGGTCTGAAGGCGAAGCCCATGCCGTCTTCGGCCCAGACAAACTCCCCATGCAGCCCGCTGCCGTCGCTGGCAGGCAAGCGCCGCAGATAGAAGGCATCTTCAATGGCTCCGCGGTCCATGACCTGGTTGAAACGTACCTGTAACCTGGGTTCAAGGCTCAAGCTGGTCGTATCAAGCGGCGGATCGATCGCTACAATTGACGCCTTTGCGGTTTCGAATGTCCAGGAGTAGCCCGCTTCCAGTTCGGCGCCGTCGACGGCTGCTAAGTCTGAGGCAATCGATATGCTGTAAGTTTGCCCGCTCTTCAGCGGCGACTCGGCCGTAAAAGCATAAACCGCGCTGTTGACCCACTCGCCCTTGCCCGCCGTTGCCGGTTCAATGCTAAGCGGCTGTGGCAGGTCGTCCAGTGCGGATGGCAGTGTCAGCGGCACAACCGGACGGTCGAATACAACAGTAATTGCCGAATCAACCGGCGCCGCCCCGCCCTGCTCGCTGGGAAAGACTTCCGACACGGATAGATAACCGACGGTGGTATAGGTCGCTTCGTAGGGATCGAGCAGCGGCGCGCCGTCCAAAGCCCGTAACGGCGGCGAAATCGCAAAAGTGTATGCCCTGCCCCGCTCATAGTCGTCAGCCGGCGTGAAGCTCAGGCTGAATTGGTCGCATCGCAGTTCGCCCGCTAAGGCCGGCCGCACAGAAAAAGCCGCCTCCGCGTCGGCGCAGTCAACGCGGCGATTGAAGTAGAGGACGACGCTGTCTTTCAGACCGAGCGGAGCGGAGGGAGACGGCTGTACCTCGAAGACTTGCAAAAGCGATACCCGGCTGCCCTGCGCGATTGAATGGGAAAGGCCAACCAACACCAGCAAGGCAAGCAGCAGCACAAGCAGCAGGATTCGTCGGCGCATGTCGTCAGCCCCTTCACAGTTCTGGTCTCTTCACCATTATAGAAGTATTCGCGCTCGCCGCGGCGCTAAACAGCCGACGCTTAGCCTATGCCAATTTGGGAATAGGCCGGCTGGCGCAGCATCCGCTGAAACACGGTCTGCGCTCGGTCAATCACATCGTCGGGCTCGAAGAGGCGCTTGAACTCGACCAAAGCGGACTCCAGGTCCTTGCCGCCGATTTGGTCGGAGAGAAAGATGCGCTCGCCATAATCGGCAAATTCTTGCACCACCCAATCGTATTTGTAATAGGCCAATGCCAGCCAATTGATTTCGCCGCCGTTGTATCCGGCGAAGAAGGCGTCGGTCTCCTCGCGCCGGTGACCGTCCTCCACAAAAAACATCAAATCGCGTTCTTTTGGCGCGATCACGGTTTCGTCCCAATCGACAATACGTAGCTCGCCTTGCGCATCAAGGATGATATTGTCCGTGTGAATATCCGCATGGCAGAGCGCGAAGGGCGGCGGGTCCGTTTTCAGCAGCGCGCCCATTTCCCGATATCTGCGCCGACAGCGATGGATCTCCGCCTCCTGATCGCGCCAAACGCGGGCCGCTTGCGCAGCGACGCTCCCGCGAGAATCCTGTCGCTTTAATGCGCCTTCAACCCGGTCAATGATAGGCAGCCACTTTAGGCCGAAAACTTCACGCTCCGCCGCGTCAAGCAGCTCAGCGTTGAGGGGACTGCCGTGGATGCGGCGCATCGTCACGCCCCAGGCGCGCCATTGCGACGTCGGCATCGGCATGCGCCAAGCAGATTTGCCATCAATGTATGGGTAAAGGATGAGATCGTAGCCTCCGGCGGCAACTGACAGCGCGCCCGAGCAGGCGGCTAGCGGCGCGACGACTTGTTTAATGCCAATGGACTTCAAGTAGCGCGGCGCAATCAGCGAAGCGGGCTTGGTCCCGCCCCTGCGCAGCTTGAGAAAGTAGTTACTGGCGCCAGCCTCGACCCTATAGCTCCAGGCGCGCTGATCGTTGCCTATGGGCAGAAATTCCAAAGCCCGCACACGAAGCGCGTAGTGCGATTCAAGCTGCTCAATGATTGTGGCATCCGCAAGATTAGGTTTTTCCAGCATTCGCCCAGTCCTTGATGGATAGTCCAGTCCTTTATCGACAGCGCCCGTGGGCTGGCGCGACCATGATACTGTAGCCTGTGCCCCGCGCCAATGAGCGCTGAGCGTCCATTCGGCAAACGGCGGATTTCGTGGTATTAATATGTGCTAGTGACCGCTCTGGCATTCGGCTGAGTTGAAAGGTGCCGCGCATCGTGTCCACTGTAAGCGTTTTGCAGCAGCGCGTACTGCTGTTGAATGGAAGTACCTGGGAACCGCTGTCAGTGATTACTGTACAGCGAGCTATCAATTTGCTGCTCGGCGGCAAAGCCATCGCTGTCGAGATGACCGGGCTGTATTTGAATACAGTCCGCAGCAAATTTGAAGTGCCCTCCGTGATTGCGCTGCGTTCCTATGTCAATGTCCCGCGCCGCAAGTCGCACTGGAGCCGCAAGGGCGTGCTCGTGCGCGACGACTACACCTGCATCTATTGCGGGGTGACGCTGGGCGCGCAGGTCCAGGGCAAGCTGCTCAGCAAACGCGACTTCACCATCGACCATATCATCCCGCGCTGCAAGGGCGGCCGCGACACTTGGTCGAATACCGCCTGCGCCTGCGCCAAATGCAACCACCGCAAAGGCAATCGCCTGCATAATGTCGCCGGTATGCGCTTGCGCTGGGAACCCAAAACCCCGCGCACCAGTTACTTGGTGATCGCGATGGGTTCCGGGCCGGAAATTTGGAAGCGCTACGTCGAGATATAGCCCTACTTTTCCCAGTCGTTCATGGGATTCCTCGATCAAACACAGAATATCAGATGTATCTGCGCGTGTTTGTGAAGAGCAAGTCTGCTGAAATAAGCACTGCAAACGGTAGCGATATTTTAACTTGGCGTCAAGAAAATCGCTAAGCGCCGCAGGGCAATCGCATTAAAATGAATCTAAGAACTATGAACATAATACAAACTTAAATTTAACCACAGAGACACAGAGAGCACAGAGGAAATCTACCAATAATATTGATTGTGAAATTTCACTTCGATTTTGAAACCTGTGATAAGCATTTTCACCCATTAGTATCTCAATACTTGAGGACTTCTGCCCCGAAAAAACGAAATCTCTGTGTTCTCGGTGCCCCTGTGGTGAATAATATTTTGTTACGATTGCCCTGGTAGCCGTCAAGGACTGGCTTATCGCGGGGTATGAAGTCTGCTAGGATGCAATTCGAGTGGGCGCGGCTATAATCCGGCTGCAACAACGCGCTAGCTTAGGTTCAATGTCATCAATACAGTTTGCAGCAAGAGCTTTAAGCCCATGCAGGCCAAAAACACCGCGCATACCAGATTGATATAGCGGAAGAGGCGCTGGTTCAGCAAACGGCGGCGACCAACCTCGACGACCGTGGCGAAGAAGAAGCACCAGCAGACCTGCGCGGTCATGAAGCCGCTGAAAAATACCAGCAAATGAATCGGCTGCGGCTCCAGGAAGCCGATGCCAATAATCGTGCCGCTCATGCCCAGCCAGAAAGTAATGTTCTGCGGATTTGACAGCGAGAGCATCGCGCCCGCGACCCAATGATTCGACCGGTCGTCGCCGGCCCCCGCCAGCGCGACATCACTGCGGGAAGCCACCCAGGCGTCCCAGGCGAATCGCAGCAAGAGCGCGCAGCCGAAGAGCCCAAGGACGAGCGTCACCAGGCGGTTCTGAAAGAGTACCGATGCGCCCAAAAGCGCGATTATCGCCCAGACGCCATCCCCAACCAGCGAGCCCAACTCGACATGCAAGGCGGCGGCCCAGCCATGCGACATGCCGCGGCGCAGCGACTCGAAGCCGATGACGCCCGGCTGCAGCGCAAATGCGAGCGACATGGCAAAGGCGGATACAAACAAGACTTCCATCAGCGCGCAATCCAAGTCAATAGGAGCGTACGCAAACTCTAGCAGTGACTCGAAGTGGATTTATGGGGATTTATCTACAAGAGAATCCGCGGCGGATTGTCGCATGTCAACAAGTATAAGCCTGCGCCCAGACGCTAGAAACCGTCGCCCCACTCCAATAGCAGAGCGGCAATTAGCGTGGCTTGACGCGGCAGGCTGTCGATAATCACATGCTCGTGCAGGGCGTGAGCGCCATCGCCGTGCGCGCCCAGCCCATCCAGAGTGGGGATCCCCATCGCCGCCGTGAAGTTGCCATCGGAGCCGCCGCCCGTGCCGCCTTCATAGATTGTCACGCCATGTCTTTCGCCGATCGTGGCAGCCTTTTCAAACAAGCCAGGCCGCCGTTCCATGGGCGGGCGATGGTGTCGGCGAATGCAACTTACCTTGGCGCCGGGCATTTTGGGATACAAGCTGCTGAGCGCATCATGCAGATTTTGCATGGCATCCATTGTCAATACGCGCGTGTCGATGTGCGCCCGCGTCTGCGCCGGTATCACGTTGCCAGCCGAGCCGCCCTCGACGACTGTGATCGAGACTGAAGTTCCGTATTTCAGATCGTTCAGGCGGTTGATTTCCAGGGCTTGCCGCGCGAACTCGATGATGGAGTTTATTCCCTCTTGGGGCGCGATACCGGCGTGGGAGGCCCGCCCCTCGATAAGCAGTTCGTATTTTCCGCCGCCCTTGCGCCAGGTCTTGATCGCGCCTTCTTTTGTGGCCGGCTCCGTCACCAGCGCCAATTCACAGCCGGCCGCCAGCGCTTTTATCAGCATCTCGCTGAAGGGACTGCCGATCTCTTCGTCCGTCGTCATAAGCAGGTGAATCGGCCGCTGGGGCAGCTGCTCGCGCTCGACTAATGCCCTGATCGCTTCCAGGACAATCACCGTGCCGGCTTTCATATCGAGCGAGCCGGGACCGAAAAAGCGCCCGTCTTCAATTTTGATCGGCATGGTCTGCAAAGAGCCGCTGGGGTGCACCGTGTCGATGTGAACCAGAAACAGATAGGGTTTGCCCGGCGCCGCCTGATTCCAGGTCGCCTGCAAAAAGTCGCCAACTTCGACTTGGGGAATCCGCTCGACGGAATCCGCCCCGAGGGAATTGAGCCGGGCTTCCATGAAATCGACCAAGAGGTCCACCTGGGCTTTTTCGCGAGTGCTCGACTCCCGCTCGACCATCGCGGTCAAGAGTTCCAGCATTGCGCTTTGCCGTGATCGAAACAACTGCAAGAGTTCAGCCATGTGTTGCCGTCCTGTCAGTCTTCATATAATGAATGCTATTGGGCTTGCAGGTGGCGCAGCATCCAAGCAAGCAAATCGTGAGCCAGGTCGGGCTGACGAGCCAGCAGCTCCACACCGCGCCCCGCGCTAACTTCGACATACCTGGCCTCGCCCGCCGCGGCCGCCGCGATAGCCGACGCCGCGCCCAAGGATTCCTCATCGTCTTGGCCGGCTGCCAGCCAAATCGGCCTGCCACCATAGGAAGGCATCATATTGACCAGCGTATCCCGCGAGCGAGGGCTCAGCAATGCCAGCGCGTCACAGAGGGAGTTAACAGCGCAGCCGAGCGCAGCGATATCCGCAGCCCGATCGGCGCCGATGACACCGATGGAACCAGCATCGACGCCCGGCGCCGCGATGAACGACTGCAGAATCGCCTCGACCTGCCGAGCCGGCGTCAGGGGCTCGGTCTGGACGACCAGCACCGCGATGCCATGTTGCGACAGCGTCGCCGGCCAGGCGCCCCAGCCGGCCAGGTCCGTGCCCAGCAGAAGTATACCCGGCTGCCGGAGCCCGACCGGCGCATACAGCTCGCCAAACAAAGTTGTCTCGGCGTCCAGGATTACCGACACGCCCCGCTCGGAGCGACCGTCCGGAGCGGGCGGCAAGATCGCGCCCGCCGGGAAAGACGCCAGGCTCGGGTTTGTCCCTCCGATTGAGCGGATGTCCTGGCCGTACAATGCCTCCGAATCCAGAACCTCGATGGTGGGAATCGGGTCTCGTCGAGGAATCGCTGTGGCCGTGGGCAAAGGAGCCGGTGTGGCTGGCGTCAAGTAGCGGCAAGCAGCTAGCAAGAGCGCTGTGGCGAGCAAGAGCAGTCCGAGCAGCGGAGCCAGTATAAGGGATCCGCCAACGCGGGGCCGCAGGACTAGGTCATCACACACCGGCTGCATGCACGATCATCCGCTCGCTGTCCGCGTCATAAGGCGCTCCGTCCGGTTCGCCATAAACTGCCTTCACGGCGAATCCGGCGCGTTCAAGCAACAGCTGCATCTCCGGCAAAAAGAAATATCGCAGGCGATGAGGCGCGATGAGCCGCTTTACCGTGCCGTTGCCGTCTATTTCATCATATATCCATTCTACGGTCAGCATTTGCGCAGCTCGGTCCAAATACGTCAGGGACTGCAGCATGACCAAGTGACCGGTTTCGCGGTCAAGGAAGCTGCGTTCGAATGTCAAGGCGTCGCTGTCTTCGGCGGCGAAGGCGGGCCCGGCATTTGGCAAGTCGATGACCAAAAGGCCGCCCTCGGCCAGGCAAGCGCGCAACCCCCGCAGCAATGCAATTTGGACGGCTTGCTCGTGAAAGTGCATCAGCGCGTTGTAGGTCAGCAAGATCAAGCTGAAACTGCGATCCCACTGCTGGCTCAGCACATCGCCACGCGCATACGAGACGAAGCCACGCAGTTGCGGCAACTGCTGCAACTTGGCGTCCAGCCGATCCAGCATGGCGCTATCGTTATCGATTCCATACACGCGACAGCCATCGCGCGCCAGGCGCAGCAGGACGCGCCCGGTGCCACAGCCGACGTCAAGAATCTCGCCTGCGAATTCGGCAGCGAGGCGGCTGTACATGTCCAGATCGTCGGTTTTGTCAGCGTTTTCGGAATCGTAGAAACGCGCAACGGTGGTGTAAAACGCGGACATCTCGGCTCCCGATCGCGTTGACGTTGCGGCGAATCTCTAGTTCAAGTTCTGAAAGATGCCGGCCGCGCCCATGCCGCCGCCGATACACATGGTCACCATGCCATAGTCGCTGTCACGGCGTTTCATCTCGTTGATGAGCTGCACCGTGAGCTTGGCGCCCGTGCAGCCCAGCGGATGACCCAGCGCGATGGCGCCGCCATTGACGTTGACGATGCCCGGGTCAAGCTCCAGTTCGCGCATGACCGCCAGCGATTGCGATGCAAAGGCTTCGTTGAGCTCGATGAGGTCGATGTCGGCGAGGGTCAAGCCGCAGCGCTCCAGCGCTTTGGGCGCCGCTTTGATGGGACCGACGCCCATAATTTCCGGCCGTACGCCAGCCACCGCGAAGCCGACGAATCGCGCCAGCGGGGTCAGCCCCAGCCGCTCGGCTTTCTCACGATCCATCACCAGGACCGCAGCCGCGCCGTCGCTCAAGGGGCTGGAATTGCCAGCCGTCACAGAGCCGCCGGGCTTGAATACCGGCTTCAAGCCAGCCAGCGCTTCGGGCGTGGTCTCACGCCGCAGGTGCTCGTCCTGGTCAAGCGCCTTTGTGACGACAGCCGGCATTCCGTCCTCGCCGACCACCGTCTCTTCCCAGGCGAAGGGCACAATCTCCTCGGCGAAGTAGCCGGCGTCCGTGGCTGCAGCCGCCTTGCGATGGCTGTGATAAGCAAACTCGTCCATATCTGCGCGGCTGATGTCGAACTCGGCGACCACACGCTCGGCGGTTAAGCCCATGCTCATATAGACGTTGGGGTCGTTGGCGGCCATGTACGGGTTGGGGCTGAGGTGGTGCCCGGTCATCGGCACGGACGACATGGACTCGGCGCCGCCGGCAATCACCACATCGGCTTGGTCGGCGATGATGCTGTTGGCGGCCAGGGCGATGGTTTGCAAACCGCTGGAGCAAAAGCGGTTGACAGTCTGGCCAGGCGTATCAACCGGCAGTCCCGCGCGCAAGGCGATGACGCGAGCGAAATTCATGCCCTGCGAGCCTTCCGGCATGGCGCAGCCCAAGATGACATCATCAACCTCAGCTGGATCGAGATTGTCCGCCGTCTTCGTCATCAGATCGCTGATGACCGCCGCCGCCATTTCGTCCGAGCGGGCGTTCCTGGTGTTGCCGCGCACTGCCTTGCCCACCGCCGTGCGCGCTGCCGCTACGATCACTGCTTGGCGCATGTTTGATCCTTCAAGTCTTGAGTCAGTTTATCTTAGCAATTATTCGCGCGGGGTCAATGCGGTGAGCGGGCTGTGGTAAAATGTGCTGCAGCGGATGATGGAGCAGGCAGATGGCGAACGAGTTAGCCCTAAATGCGTTTCGGCTAAAGAATTTCAAGGCAATACGGGATAGCGGCGTCGTAGAGTTCACTCCGCTCACTGTGCTGATTGGAGACAACGGCTCAGGCAAGAGCAGTCTTATTGAGGGTCTGCAGACTTATCAGCGCATTGTGACAGATGGGCTGGACGCGGCGATGGGAATGTGGCGTGGCTTTGAATACGTCACCAACCCGCCTTTGAATCGTGGCGGCGCTTCAAATCCAGAGTCGCCAAAAATCAATCCAATTGAGTTTGAAGTGAGCGGACTCAACCTCTTACCAACGTATAAGGAAGCCAAGGCGGCAAACTTCACGACAGCGATGAAAGTCAACAAGGAACCTACTTCAGGACTAATACGCATCGAAAGGGAAATTGTCCACTACAGAGACGAAAAAGTCCTAGAACGCGACTCAAAAGGGTTTATCCAGTATGGCAATAATGAGATGAATTTTGGTATCCGACCAGATCGTGCGATCATATCAGACGGTGGCCTATACTATTATGCTAGAGGATCTGAGGACGATGAACGATTCAGGGATCTCATAGGGTATGGTATCAGATTCGACTGGCAGTTTGTAACGCTGAATCCATGGTTAATGGGCGAGCCTAGACCGATCAAAAGTACATGGGGGCAGGTTCGCCTGCGGAGTGACGGATACAACATTGCAGAGTATCTTCACGACATCCTTCAGCGGTATCCTGAAATCTTCCATGGAGTATTGGAGGTGTTGCAATACGTCTTGCCTTACATGCGGGACTTGAAGCCAGTTCTAACTGACGCCCTTGGTCGCCAGGCGCACTTGGAAATGACGGAGGGGGATTTCAAAGTCATGGGCTGGCTACTGTCAACTGGTACCCTGCGAATACTGGCGCTTCTCGCTCTCTTTCGTCATCCTGACACGCCACCTCTGATCGTTATTGAGGAAATCGAGAACGGCCTTGACCCGCGTTCAGTACAACTGATCGTTGAAGAGATACGCCGGGTCACGGAAAGTGGAAGCTTGCAAGTCATATTGACATCGCATTCACCTTACTTGCTTGACCTGTTCGACCTTTCGCATATTGTGCTGGTCGAGCGTAGGGTTGGGACACCCAAATTCACTCGACCCGATGAACGTCAAGAGTTAGACAGCTGGAAGAAACGGTTTGGTCCTGGACGCCTGCATGCATCCGGCAGACTGCGCAACCGGGAATCTGCATGAAAGTTGGCATGATATTTGAATGCGTTGACGAAGGCGCAGATATGATGGTGTGCCTTCACTTGGCAAGGCGAATAAGACCCGACGTTCATATTGAGCCGGATCCACAGGGAAACAAACGTAATCTCCTTGAGTCTTGTGGCGAGTCTGCGGCGCAACTATTCGAAATTGGCTGTGAAAAAGTAATTGTAATCTGGGACCTTTATCCTAGCTTTAAGCGCGATGCGGACCCTTGCAGACACAATGACAAGGAATTGATATATGAGTCTCTTATCATGGCTGGAGTTTCTTCGAACAACGTAGAGCTAATATGTATTGAGGCCGAACTGGAGACATGGCTGGTCGCTGATTACAGAGCTGTCCGCGATGTCATCCAGCAGTGGGCGCCTAAAGCCGATATTGGTCGGCTTAAGCGAGCGTTGGAGTCAAATGATCCCAAGGACATTCTTGATAGCCTATTCAGAAAGCACGCGAAAAGGCCCTATCAACCGCATGTTCACGCTGAGGAAATCGTGAAGGCAATGCCTAACCTGAGCCGACTGAATCGAGTGGAGTCGTTCCAGCGCTTCAAACGCAAATTGACGAACTAATTCCGCAGTGGCTTGTTCGTCTGCAGCATGTGCATGATGCGTTCCTGCGTTTTGGTCTCCATGATCAAGCTCAGAAAAGCCTCGCGTTCCAGATTCAACAAGAATTGCTGATCCACCCACTGCGGCTCGGACAGCGCCCCGCCCGTCAAGATGTAAGCCAGTTTGCGGGCGATCAGGGCATCGTGCTCGCTGGCGTAACCGGCTTCTTGATAGCCCGCCACGCCCAGCAGCAGCGCCGCGTAAGCATCCCGCCCTGCTGCGTAGACCGGTTCCGGCTTTTGCGGCTGGTAAGTTTCGCTCAATACCAGCGCCAGCGCCTTGGCCTCGCCCAAGAGATGCGCGCGATTCATCACGATCTTGTCCGTCTCAGCCAGGGAGCCCAGCGCTTTGGCTTCTTTCGCGCTGCCGCTGACCTTGGCGGTGGCGATGGTTTCGAAGGCTTTCTGCAGGCCCGCCAACACATCGTCTGACCCGCGCCGCGCCAGTGGATTGACCAGTCGCCGAACCATTTCCTTGCAGCCGCCGCCGGCCGGGACCAAACCGACGCCAACTTCAACCAGGCCCATGTAGAGCTCGGCATGGGCGACCACTGCAGCGCCCGACATCACCAATTCCGCGCCGCCGCCCAGCGCCATATTATGCGCGGCCACGACCACCGGTTTGGGCGCATAACGCAGCGCCTGCGTCAACTTCTGCAAGCTGACCAGGGTCTTCTCGATGCCTTCCAGCCCAGCCATCAGCGCCGATGGGTCGAGGTTGGCGCCGATCGAGAATCGTTCGCCGTCATTGCCGATGACCAAGGCCGAGCAGCCCTCACCCTCTAGCAATTCCAGCGCGCGCCATCCCGACTCGATCAAGTCCGCGGTGATGCTGTTCTGCTTGGTCCTAAACTCCCAAAGCAAGACGCCGCCGCCCATGTCGTAGACCGCGCCAGCGCCATTGCTGTAGACCTGGGCGCCGGCAGCGCGCAAGTCCGCTATGGTGATTTCGCGCGGGTCCGATTCCAGCGGCAGATAGGCGCGATCCGGCAGACTGTAATAGCCGATGGCCTTGCCAGCTTCGTCCCGCTGGTAAAAGGTCGCATGCCCGTCAGCGATCATGGTCTTGACCCAATCCGCCACCGGATAGCCGTCGGCTTCAAAGCGCTCGATGGTCTCCGCCACGCCAATCGCATCCCAGATTTCAAAGGGACCCAGCTGATGCGCGAAACCCCATTTCTGCGCGTTGTCCACATTGACGATGGTATCGGTGACTTCCGGCACGCGGTTGGAGGCGTAAGCCAGCAAAAAGGCGTGCAGATGCCACAAGTATTTTCCAGCGCGGTCGTCCGCGTTGATGAGCAGACGAATCCGCTCGCCGAGCGGCTCCACCTTGCGATATTGCCCCACGCTGTCAAAGCGCGGCTGGCTGGGCGGTTCGTAGTCCAGCGTGTCAAGGTTGAGCGCCCAAAGCTCTTTCTTCCCGCCGTCGCGGCGCATGTGGTAAAAGCCGCGGCCCGTCTTGCGCCCCAGCCAGCCGCGCTCCAGCAAGGCGTCGGATAGCTGCGCGTTTTTCCGGTGCGTCAGCAGCTCGCGCGCGGGGTCATCGGGTATGGCATGGTAAAGATTGCGCGCCACGCCGACAGCGATGTCGAAGCCGACCAAATCGTTCAAATTGAAGGTGGCGGTTTTGGGGCGGCCGATCAGCGGACCGGTTAAGGCATCCACTTCTTCCACGGTATAACCGTGATCCAGGGCGTAGTTCGTAGCCTGCATGCCCGACATGGACATGAAGCGGTTGCCGATGAAATTAGGACTGTCGTTGCAGCGCACCGTGCCCTTGCCCAGCACGTCGGCGCCGAAGCGCAGCATAAATTCGACAATCGCCTCATCCGTACCCGCGTGCGGAATGACCTCCAGCAAGCGCAGGTAGCGCGGCGGGTTGAAGAAATGCGTGCCCAGGAAGCGCCCTGTGAATTGCCGCGGCAAGCCCTCGGCGATGCTGCTGATGGGAATACCCGAGGTATTTGTGCTGACGATGGCCTCCGGCTTGACAAGCGCCACCAGACGGGCCATCAGCGCGCGTTTGATCTCAAGATTCTCAACGACGACCTCGATGACCCAATCGGCCTCGCCAACTCGCTGCAGGTCGTCTTCGATATTGCCGATTTCGATATTGCGCAGGTCATCCGGGCTATACAGCTGCGCCGGGCGCGTCTTCAGCAGCGCCTTGAGGTTGCCCGCCACTAGCGAGTTTCGCGCTCGCGGGCCAGCGGCGGGCTCGCTGCCGGGCGGCGGGATATCCAGCAGCAGCGTTTCGATGCCGACGCCGGCCAGCAGCGAAGCGATGCCCCCGCCCATCGTGCCGGAGCCGATTACCGCCGCTTTTTTTATTCGTAACCCCATCTGCGCGTATACCCTTCCCGAGGTAAAAATCTACCAGTCCAGCTCCGACCCGTCGTAACGGAAGAACTTGCCGCTGTCCACGGCGTGGAGACCATTGATCACCGCAAGCATCGCGCGAGCCGATTCTTCTGGCGCGAGATTCGCTGAAGGCCCGCCCATATCCGTGCGCACCCAGCCAGGCGCCATCGTGACGGTCGTGACCCCCGCCAGCGCCGGATCCAGGGCGAGAACGCGCGCCGCCATATTCATTGCCGCTTTGCTCATGCGGTAAGCATAGCTATTGCCGCCGGCATCGGTCAGCGAACCCATGCCGGACGAGATCATGATCACGCGGGGATTATCACTCTGCTGCAGCAATTCGCGACAGGCCTGCGTCACGATCAAGGGCGCCACCGCGTTGGTCGTGATGACCGAAACCACTTCCGCTGAATCGAGCTGGCCCAAGTCATTGGCGCCATCGCCGCCCGATATGCCGGCGTTGTTGATGAGAACATCCAGGCTGCCGGCTTCCGCTTTGACGGCGTCGACCGCGCGCTTGATGGAAGCCTCATCGTTGACGTCCATTTGCAGGATGAGGAGGCGTCCGACGTAGGACTCCGCCAGAGCGTTCAGTTCCGCCGCGCCGGCTGGATTGCGGCAGGAGGCGAAGACTCGATTGTCGCCGGTGGAAAGGTATTCCTTGGTCAGGGCAAGGCCGATGCCGCGATTGGCGCCTGTGATGAGGATGGTTTGCATAAAAGTTCCTTATGGAGTTACTAAACATGACGTTCGCTACATCGTCAACACCGAGACAGGCTTGCCAATCCTGACTTCATATTCCCTTCTTTACTTTGAATCCTTGTTCAACAAGCAAGTCAAGCAGTGTCTCACCATCAATTAGAGTGATAGGTGCGTCATTTTTTTCTACAGCAGCGTCCCTCGCACCTTTAGTGAAATTGCTTGTAGTGATAATCGTTCCTACAGGTTGGAGACCTGCGCCGCCACGATGGAGCGATCCGCGAAGTCTGTCTACTACTCCGATTCCCACGGGAGCTTCCTGTCGCTTTGCCTGTATGACATGGCGTATACGGGTGATGCCGCTTTCGAGATCGGCTACTACATCGATACCTCCGTCCCTAGTCTGGCCAGTCACCTGAACCCCCTTATAGCCCATTTTCTGAAGAAGCTGCTTGATGAGCTTCTCAAACTTATTGGGATCCATCTTCGGAAGATACTTGGCGAGTTTACGCCGTACGAACACGTCTTGCATTTGTTGTAACAACTCAAATGTAAAATTCTGCGAATTAACTGAGTGGCAACGCTTGAGGTATTTTTGTCCTGAGTCGGTAGCTTCATATTCATCACCAGATGAGTCTATCAACTTTCGCTTTTCCATAATTGCTAACCGCTTCCTTAGTACTGGCTCAATAGTTGCTTCAGTTTCCATGTAGCGATCAATCGAAACTTGATTAAAGAAGACCATAAAATCGCTAAGCAATTCAAGGAGATTACAAGAATCGCTATTAACGACGGCACCCAACGTAAACAGAATACCTTCATACTCATCTATCTTAAGCAGGCTCTCTTCGCAGTTCTTGGCGAAACCAATGCCATCTCTAGTAAGCACATAGATATCATCCACTACCTCTAGCAATTCCAGTTCAAGGCTAAACCCCTGCATAGTTTCCATTTGCCCAGAATCGACCGAGTGGATATCCAACTGTCCTGCCCATTCACTCCAAACTCTACTGGCAAATTCTTGGAAGTCCGTATCCAGCTTCTGAATATCCCATTCAACAGGGTTCACTCGCCAATCAACCGATAAGGACGTGTCGTCAAGTAATTTCCGACACATTGTGACAAACTTCGAGTCGTAGACACCGTTTACAATTCGTAAAAAACCTTGCCAAACGTCGTAATCGGGAAGGGTGGGAAGGATTACCCTGTCGGCCATCGTGAAACTATCCCCCTAAACCCGCAACGCCGCCAGCCAGGTATCCACCATGACATCCGCCACATCCGCGCCGGAGAGCCGCCCGCCCTCACGGAACCAGACGCCCACCCAATTGTGCGCGCCCAGCATCGCCTTGGTCACGATGGCCGCGTCCACCTGCCGAAACTCGCCAGCGGCGATGCCCGCCAGCACCGTATCGCGAAACAAGCTCTCATAATAGTCGCGCCGGGCGAAGAAGCGCTTCCGCCGCGCCGCAAACTCGTCAGTAAACGCGCGATCGCCGAACTTTCCGCCGACATTGGCGTTTAGCAGGGCGCGTATCTCAAAAACCATGGCCGCGCCGACCGCCACATTGCCCGTCACGCTGCCGACATGCGAGCGTATCATCGCGCTGAGCATATCCGCGCAACTCAAGTCTGACGATTTAATGACTTCCAGCTTGTCGATGGTGAGGTCTAGCCCAAGTTCCAAAACGTTGAGCAGCAGAAAATCCTTGTTCTTAAAATGATGGTAAAGGCTGGCCGCGGTCAGGTTCACCTGGGCGGCGATGTCTTTCATCGTCGTCGCTTCGTAGCCGTTGCGATGCAGGACTTCCGCGGCGGCCCACAGAATGTCCTCGCGATTGACCGATTGATCAGCGGGCTTTCGACCCAAGATGCGGCTTCCTAGCAGCCTATATTTTGCAGGCCAATAAAATTGCGGCTCGATTATAGAGGAGAGCAGCGCGGCATTCAAGCGGCTGCCTGCCGAGATCTGCGCGACTTTTTTACTTGCGCAGCCAAATTAGCAGAACCAGGGCTGTAATGCAAATCCTGTTTCACGGACGTCGTGCTCGTACCGCAGTTGCCCGCAAGTCACGACTTGGCTCACACAAAATACTTAATCCTATGCTGCGTGCGTACGGGCGAGCCACGTGCTCGCCCCTACATATGTAGTTCCAAGTTAGCCATGCGAATATTGCCAAAGCATCGTTCTTTAGGGGCGACAGCCCGAAACCACGAGTCGCAGCGGAAGCGGGCGACCAGATTGGTCGCCCCTACATGGCTAGAGTTTTCGCATGACTTGCTCGACCTTACCTGGATTCAGACTACGCTACACATTTCGGACGCAGCGCCTATAATGATCGCGCTCAGCAGTATACAGAGGAAGAGTCTATGCTCAACGGCGGCTGGCCCCCCTTTGATCTCATATTCTTCGATTGCGACAGCACCTTGTCCGCCATTGAAGGCATCGACGAATTGGCGCGCTCAAAGGGCAAAGCCGGGCGCGTCGGCTTGCTGACCAACAAGGCCATGGACGGCGAACTTGACCTCGCCGATGTCTACGGCAAGCGGCTGAAAGCCATCAACCCGACTCGCGCGCAACTCAAGGCCATTGAGGAACGCTACTGGGAAACGGCCGTCGAAGACGCGCTTGAGGTCATCGCCGCGCTGCGCTTTCTTGACAAGCAGGTTTTCATTATCAGCGGCGGCTTGATCGACGCGGTGAAGGGCTTCGGGCGGCGGCTCGGCGTCGACCCCGAGCGGATTCGCGCGGTCGAGCTGGAATACAACGAATTATCGGGCCGCTGGTGGGATTATCACGAGCCGGAAGCGCAGCAAGCGAAGACCTACCTGGACTACAGCACGGGTCCCTTGACCGTGTCTCACGGGAAATCCCGGATTATCGGCGAGCTGGCGGGCGACCTGCCCGGACGCCGGTTGATGATCGGCGACGGCGCATCCGATCTGGCGGCGCAGGACGCGGTTGACCTCTTCGTCGGCTATGGCGGCGTCGTGGCGCGCGAGGCCTTGCTTGACGCTTCGCAAGTCTTTCTTCATGCCGAGTCGCTGTCGCCTGTGTTGCCGCTGGCCGCCGGCTTGCGCGGCTGGAAGATGTCACAAGACACGCGACACGAGGACAGTTTCCGCAAGGGGATCGCGGCAGCGCTGAACGAGCAAGCGGTGGCGTTCAGAACTGAGCCACTGCGAGACAGATTTTTTCGCGACTTTGAGGACATACCCTAACATGGCATTCTCCGCAATCATATTTGATATGGACGGCTTATTGGTTGATTCCGAGCCCGTCTGGCACGAAGTTGAAGTGGACTTGATCGAGTCCTACGGCTATGTCTACAGTGACGAAGTGCGCAACATGGGCATCGGCATGCGCGTGGATGAGTTCGCCGCCATTCTGCAGCAGCATTATCCCAAACTTGGCGACTCGGCCGCCGCCATCGAAGCGGCCATCATCGAGCGCTTGCTGTCGCTGCCGCCTGAGCGAATCAAAGCCCGCCCGGGCGCCGATGAAATTGTGCGCTACGCCGCGGCTCAGCAGATCCCGCGCGCGATCGCTTCCAGCTCGACTCAAATCGTCATCGAACATTTTGTGCGCCTGATGGGCTGGGAGGAGCTGATTCCCAAGCGCTATTCGGCGCAGTTCATGGCGCGCGGCAAACCGGCCCCGGACATTTATCTGCACGCGGCGGAGCAATTGGGCTTGGCGCCTGAAACCTGCCTGGCGCTGGAAGACAGCCACGCCGGTACGCTGGCTGCGCTCGCCGCTGGCATGACCTGCTTCACCGTGCCCGATCTGTCGCATTCCGCTGTAGAAGCGTTTGCCGGCGTGAATGACAAGGTGTTTGGGGATCTGTTCGCAGTGATGGACGAGATCAAAGCGAAAGGGATGTTTGCATGAGCCGGCAGCATATCGTTGTCGCGACCGACCTTACTGCGGAGAGCATCGCCCTGCTCGAAAGCAGCGACGGCTTCCAGGTTAGCTGCGTGCCGCCCAAGACATCCAATGTGCGCGCCGCCCTGCCCGATGCCAAGGCCATCATCACGCGTTCCGACTTTAAGCTGGACGCGCCCCTGCTGGACAATGCGCCTGACTTGCGTTTGATCGCGCGTATGTCGGCCGGCTTGACCGGCATCGACATCGACTACGCCACCGAGCGCGGCATCCTGGTGATGAATACGCCCGGCGTCAGCGCGATTGCCGCCGCCGAACACACGCTGACGCTGATGCTGGCGCTCAATCGAAACTTGCCAGCCGTTCACGAGAGTCTGCGCGAAGGCTGGTGGCTCTTCGACCGGCAGCAGCAGGTCGGCGTGCAACTGCATGGCAAAACCATCGGCATCGTCGGTCTGGGGCGGGTGGGCCACCGCGTCGCGCGCCTCTGCCTGGCCTTGGGCATGACCGTGCTGGCATACGATCCTTATATCCGTGAAGAGCAGGTCGATGACCGGCGCATAGTCTTGGTGAGCCTGCCGGAGCTGCTCGGAAGCTCCGACTACGTCAGCATGCACGTGCCGGCGACTAAAGAGACGGTCGATTTCTTTGACGAGAACAGCTTGCGCTTGCTGAAAGCGGGCGCTTGTTTTATCAACACCTCGCATGGCGGCGTCATCAAGGAGTCTCTGCTGGCGGAGGCCCTCAAGGACGGGCGCTTGGGTGGCGTGGCTGTCGATGTATGGAACGAAGAGCCGCCCTTCAACAGCCCGCTGATCGGCCTGGACCGCGTCATTCATACGCCGCATATCGGCGACAATACGGTCGAGGCGCGGCAAGACCTGTCGCTGCGGATCGTCCAGCAAGTTATCGACGCCCTGGACGACCGCGACTATCGCAACGTGGTGAATATGCCCTTGCTGCCCGGCCTCAACTTCGCTGAGATTCGCCCCTATATGCAGTTGGCCGAGAGCATCGGCGCGCTGCAGCATATCCTGGCGCGCAGCCCGATACGCCGCATCGCCATCGAGATCATCGGCGACGACATGAACGGCCTCATAAAGCCGATGACGGTCGGCATACTAAAAGGCATGCTCGCTCCGATCCTGGGCGACCATGTCAGTTACGTGAACGCGCCGGTGCTGGCCGCCGAGCGCGGCTGGCAAATCACGCAGGCCAAAGGCATTATGATCAGCGAATACAGCAACGTCATCACCTGCCAGGCGACGCTGGATGACGGCGAGGAGATTAACATCGCCGGCGCCTTGCTCGACCGGCAGCAGCCATACATCTTGCAGATCAACGATTATCGCGTTCACTTTGAGCCGCGCGGATATCTGCTGATTATGGGAAGTTATGACCGGCCCGGCGTGATCGGGCAAGTCGGCAGCTTGATGGCGGAAAACGGCATCAATATCGCCAGCTGGCATACCGGCCGCGCTGAGCCCGGCGGCAATACGCTGACTGTTCTCAATTTCGACGAAGCGCTGCCGGAAGCGCTGATGGAAATACTCAAGCAGCAGGACTTCATACGGCACGTGCATCAACTGCGAATCTAGGCGCAATTCGCGCTATAATGGATTTGAGAAAAGAGAGGGCATCGTAGTGAGTCAGGAAACGGCTCTCAGATTGCCCTATGATGAAATCCGCAAGTATTGCGCGAGCCAGCCCATCCGACGCCTGTCGGTCTTCGGGTCGGCACTGCATGACGATTTACGCGCCGACAGCGACATTGATTTGCTGGTCGAATACAGGGCTGATGCGAAGGTCGGCTTGGCGTTCTTCCAACACATGGTTGACTTAAGCCGCATTATCGGCAGAGATGTGGACTTGCGCACGCCAGAAGATTTAAGTCGCTATTTCAGACGGACGGTGTGTGAGGAAGCGAGACCGATATTTGAAATCCGAGCCGGAGAATGACCGCGTAAGGAAAGCAATGGATTGTAGGATAGAGCTACCAAATTCCAGACCGGAAGACGATTGTGTAGCCCTGTTGAAACTGCAGCAAGACCTACTAGGTTGGGCAGAAGAGCTATTTGGGGAGCGGGATACGTCGTGGACGCTCTTAGCACCCGATTTTGACGAATGTGAATGCACTCCACACATATACTATCCGATACCTTTTGCAACACTTGTGCAGATAAAGCTAGTGCCTAGAGCAGACCTAGAGTGGCCAATAGCACTTTATCAGATGGCGCACGAAGTAATTCATTTGCTCAATCCAAAGGAAAAAGATCCAGTAACAGGTTTTCGAGACACTGCCAACGTACTTGAGGAAGGTGTAGCTTGTGCGTTTTCGTTTTACGTCCTACGAAGGTGTGACATCGACATTGAGCCATACAAAAGTAAGATCAAGCAGTCATACAAACATGCGCACAAACTCGTCGCTATATTGCAGAGTGACGATATTGCGGCAGCAAAGCGCATCCGAATTGAAATGCCATCCGGTACTCCTTTTTGGAGTATTACAACTGAAGACTTGCTTAGAATTTTCCCCAACCTAGACCATAAACACGCTAACGCTCTTACGAGCAAATTCTGTAGGGACAAGACTGAGTTTCCGTAGACTTTGTAGCGTTCCGTAACCACCAATCAGTTGTGGAGAAATCAATCCAAGTGACTCTTGATATTGAGCGCCACTTCTTTGCTGATGCCATTCACCGAGGCTAGCTCGGCGAGGCTGGCTTTGCGGATGGCGTCGATGGAATTCTCGAAGTGCTTGAGCAGGACCTTGCGCCGCTTGGGTCCGACGCCGGGTATGGTCTCCAATCGGCTGGCCATGCCTTGCTTCCGACGCTGTTTGCGGTGGCTTGTGATGGCGAAGCGATGCGCCTCATCGCGCGCGCGCTGCAGCAAATAGAGCGCTTCGCTGCGCCGCGGCAATAAGACCGAGTCCAACCTGCCCGGCAGGAAGATCTCTTCAATGCGCTTGGCCAAGGACGCCAGCGGCACCCGATCGCCCAGGCCGAATTCGTCCAGCACGGCTTTGGCTGTGTTCAGTTGTCCTTTGCCGCCGTCGATCAGCAGCAGGTCCGGCAGCAGTCGCCAGGTTTCGTCCTTCTCTACCCCATCGGGACTCAACTCGCGCTCCTGTTCCACCGCGTTCTTCCAACGCGTGAAGCGGCGAGTCAGCGCTTCGCTCATGGATAGATAGTCATCGGAGCCGGAGTGCGCCACGCTGCGGATATTGAAACGGCGGTACTCGCTCTTGCGCGGCGCCCCACGCACAAATACCACGCGGCTCGCCACGATTGCCGTGCCCTGCGTCGTGCTGATATCGAAGCACTCAATCCGATTGGGTATGCGCGGCAGGCCAAGCTCCTCCTGCAATTCCGCCATGCCCATTTCGTGCTTGGTCGTGTCGGCTTCGTATTGCGCGCGCATCATTTGCAGGCTTTCCACGGCGTTTTCTTGCGCCAGGCCCACCAGCTTGCGTTTGTCGCCCCGCTGCGGCACGTGAATCGTCACGCGGGCGCCGGCCCGTTTGTCGCTCAGCCAGCGCTCCAGAATGCGCGCCTCTTCGACTTCGTTGGGCAGTATCAGCTCGCGCGGGATATTGGCGGAATTGGCGTAGAATTGGCTGATAAATTGCTCCAACACCACGGCGTCGCTCTCGCCCTCGGTATTGTCCATCGCGCGCGAATCGCTGCCGATTAATTTGCCATTGCGAATGAACATGATCTGCACGGTAGCGTCGCGGTCGTCGCGGGCCAGCGCGATCACATCATGATCGGTCATGCTTTTGCCCACCGCCTTGTGTTTGTTGGTGATGAAATCGATGGCTTTGAGTTGATCGCGGATGCCGGCCGCTTTCTCAAAATTCAGGCTCTCAGCCGCGCTGTTCATCTCCTGTGCCAAGCGCCGCTGAACATCGTTGGCGCGCCCGCTAAGCACATCCATCAACTCTTGAATCATGAAGCGATATTCATCGCGGGTCACCGCGCCGACGCAAGGCGCGTTGCAGAGTTTGATATCGTGGAAGAGGCAAGCTCGCTCATCCTTGCCGGTGATCTCGCGATCGCAGGTCAGATAAGGAAAGGCTTTGCGCAAGTCGCTCAGCGTCTTCTGCACCACCCACATGGCTGAATAGGGGCCGAAATAGCGCGAGCCGTCGTTGACGATGCGGCGGGTCGTCTCGACTTTGGGGAAGGCTTCGCCCCAGCCTACACGAATATACGGGTAGCGCTTGTCGTCTTTCAACTCGATATTGAAGCGCGGCTTGTGCTTCTTGATCAGCGTTTCTTCGAGGATTAAGGCTTTGACTTCATTCTCGGTGATGATGAAGTCAATATCTTCGACCTCTTCGCGCATCCTCAAGGTCTTGCTATTGCCGTCCGCCTGCGTGGTGAAATAGCTGCGTACCCGATTGCGCAGGCGTTTCGCTTTGCCGACGTAGATGATCTTGCCACGGCGATTCTTTAGCAGGTAGACGCCGGGCTTGGCGGGCAAGTTTTTGAGTATCGTCTCAATATAAGGCGGTTTCTCGTAGGGCATTAGCGCTGGTAGACTAGGCATGGACGGGTAGGATTTTACTCATTTTAGCATGATCGCTGTTCGAAGCGATGCAATCAGCAAGGGCTTTTGCGGACGCGCGAAACAAGCGGCTCCAAGTTGCCTATTGTGTTTATTCTACGCGGGAATCACATGCCGATAAGCCAACACATTCCCATTCTCGTGAACGAAGTCATCACCACGCTGCAAGCTGAAGCGCCTGAGGTCTCGCGCCTGATTGACGGCACTGTCGGCGGTGGCGGGCACAGCCGCGCGTTGTTGGGGGCCGGCGTCGACGCGGTCCTGGCCCTAGATCGCGACGCGCGCGCCATCGAGGCGGCGGGGCAAGCGTTGGCTGCCTACGCTGACAGCGTCAACTTCCACCAGGGCAGTTATATCGACATGCAGGCTGCCGCGCGCGCCTTGGGCTGGCAGGCTGTCGACGCCATCTTGCTCGACCTGGGCTTGTCGTCCAATCAGCTTGATGACCCGGCGCGGGGTTTTTCCTTTCGATTCGACGCCCCGCTGGATATGCGATTTGACCGCGATGAAGCGGGAGACACCGCGGGTGATCTCGTCAATGGCCTGGCTGCTGACGAGCTAGCGGCACTATTTTTCCGCTATGGCGAAGAACGGTATTCGCGCCGCATCGCCCGTGAAATTCTGCGGCATCGACCCATCGCCACGACGCGCATGTTGGCCGATGTGATCGCCGCTGCCATTCCGGCTCCAGCCAAACGGAAATCCAAAACGCACCCGGCGACCAAAGTATTTCAAGCGCTGCGCATCGCCGTCAACAAAGAACTTGATGCGGTGGAGCGCGTGATTCCGATCGCCATTGATCTGCTGCGCCCCGGCGGCCGTCTGGCGGTTATCACTTTTCACAGCCTGGAAGACCGACTGGTCAAGCAGGCATTCAAACGGCTTTCGACCAGCGTTGTAGCCCCGCCGGGCATGGCATCCATTGAGGAGCGGCGCGCAAGCATCCGGCTGGTCAATCGCAAGCCAATCAGCCCCGGTCAAGCGGAAGTGAGCGCCAACCCGCGCAGCCGCAGCGCCAAATTGCGCGTCGTCGAAAGTTTGTAAGCGCCATGATCTTGACTTGCGCGTTATGCCGATTCAGATACATTGAATGCAGTTGTTACGGGCAGCTTGGTTCAAGTTGCTGTTTATTCATGTTTGCCCAAGCCGGGGATCGCGGCTTAAAGGCTTGTCCGATACGGTAACGTCGCCGTCGCTCGCTCGGCCTAGGCGAAGAGTCTACATCTTTGCCACCGAGTACAGCGAGTTAGATTGAGGACACAGAGTAAAGGCATCATGCTAAGCCCAAACCCAGAATCGGCGAACCTACGGACTATTCTTGACCCGACCCACCGCCACATTTCCTGGAATTCCTCTCTGTGCCCTCGGTGGCAAAAGCGTCGCGAACCCCTAATTGCGCGGCGCCCGCCCCGACTAATCGTACCGTCATCGGAATTTGAGTAGCGGACAAGCCTAAAAGATGTCACAGGCATGGATCCAACATACCTTCAACCGCAACCGGTTTCGTACGCGAAACCAGGCGACCGCATTGGCGATCCTAGGCATCGCGATATTGCTCATCCTAGGCAGCCTGTATTTGTCACAGGTCGCCTCATTCGCCATTACCAATCGGCAAATTGAAGAGCTGATTAAACAGAGAGATGAGCTCAAACGGCAGAATGAAGGGCTGATTGGCGAGATCGCCAGCTACCGCACCGTGCCCCGTTTGTTCGCGCGCGCAGAAGCGATCGGCTTCCGCCCCGCCACCAACGCCGATATCGATTACATCCTGATAGACGGCTACAACCCGAATCGGGATCGGATAGCTGTTGCAACAGATGATGTCGCGGCAGCGGCGCCGCCAGCGCCCGTATACGACGAAACTTTCGGCGGTTGGCTGGAGCAGCAATTTGCCCTGCTGCGCGATCAATTCCAGTCCTTCGGCGCTTGACGGGAATCTCGCCATGCATCGGATGTCCTCACAGCAGGCGACCATTCAAGCGCGATTGCCCTTCGTGGCGCTCTTCCTTATCTTGATGGCGGCTTATCTGATTATTAAGGTGGCCAATTTCCAATTCTTCCCAAGCTCCGTGCGGCAAGAGCTGGAAAAGATTGGCAACTCCATCACCAATACAACCCTGCGCATCCCGGCCGAGCGCGGCCGAATCTACGACCGCGACGGCGAGCCGCTCGCCTTCAACGTGGTGCAGTACCGCCTCGGCGTCAGCACGGATTTCATTACCGACAGTGACGCCTTGCTGAATGACCTGATAGCGATTATTGATGTCGATGAATTAGAACTTTATCGTAAGCTCAATAGCGAAAGGGTCTGGGAGTTCATCGCTGGTCCAATCTCGGCCGAGCAGGGACAAGCCATCGCTGCGCTTGAAAACATTTCACTGGGTCTGGAAGAGATTCCCAAACGCTTCTATCCCCAAGGCGAATTGGCGGCGCACGTGGTCGGCATCGTAGTAGACGACGGGCTCAGAGGCGCGCTCGGCGTCGAAGGCGCCTATAATGACACGCTCTCGGGCCGCGTATTGGACCTCTCGGTCAGCAATGTTCCCTTTGGCTTGCCGGAAGACCGGCCTGCCGAGCAGCGCGGCCACGATATCGTGCTAACGCTCGACCGTGATGTGCAATTCTGGGTGGAAACCGAGTTGACAGCCGCGGTAGAAGCATACAGCGCCTTCCGCGGCACGATCATTGTTATGGACCCGCGCAACGGCGATGTGCTCGCGCTCGCCAACAACCCGTCTATCGACCCCAACAGCTTTCTGGACATTGCCGATCCAAATCTGCGCGTCAACCCGGCGATCAACGAAACCTACGAGCCCGGCACCCTGATGCAAGTGCTGACCGTAGCCGGCGCCCTCGATAAAGGCGTCGTCTCAAAATTCTGGACATACAATGACCAGGGTTACCTTGAAGTTGGCGGGCGGGATATTTGGAATCCGCACTTTCAATCCCATGGTACAACCGACGTCAACTCGATCCTGGTCAACTCGTTGGACATTGGCGCGGCGACCATCGCCTTGGAAATGGGCACGGAACGCTTCTACAGTATGATGCGCGCCTTTGGCTTGGGCCAGGCAACCGGCGTCGGACTGTTTGCCGAGGAGCGCGGCGAACTCAGAATCCCCGGTGATTCCGATTGGAACGAAAGTTTCCTGGGGCTGAACAGCCACGGCCAGAGCGTCGACGTTACGCCGATGCAGATGATCACCGCCTTTTCCGCAATCGCCAACGACGGCATTATGCGGCAGCCCCGCATCGTGCGGCGCGTTATCAATGAAGAAGGCGCCGAAGACGCCCGCCCTACTACGATCCGGCGAGTCATCTCGGCTGAAACCGCCGGCACTGTAAAAGACATGCTGATCCGCGTCGTGGAAGAGGGCGCGCCTGCGGCTCAACTGCCCGGCTATACCATCGCCGGCAAGCCCGGCACCGCGAAGATATCTACGGCGGTCGCTTTTGAAGAAGGCCGCAACGCCAAGATCCTTTCCTTCATCGGCTTCTTGCCGGCTGACGATCCGCAAGCGGTTGTATATGTAAAGTTGGATAGACCGGATGGTGATTTTGGCTACCAAGTAGCGGCGCCGGTATTCAGGCGCGTGGCCGAACGCCTTGTTATTTTGTTGGAAATACCGGATGATACAGCCAGAAGTCGTCTGGCAGCGGCCGCGCAAGAATACAGCACAAGCGAAAGCTAGCACCAGTAAACCTATGGATGGACAACTACCTCTCGCCCTCAGTGTCGGCGGGGCAACATTCCTGCTCGGCGTCATCTGGGGCGGACCATTTATAGCGATTTTGCAGCGCCTGAAGCTCGGCAAACAGATTCGCGCCGAGTTAATGGATAGTCATCACGTGCTGAAAGTCGGCACGCCCACGATGGGCGGCATCATGATCATTCTGCCGACCATAGCCATCGCGCTTGCGTTAAATATATCGCCCATCGTCGAAGAAGGTTCGGGCCGCAGTATCTTGCTGCCGCTGATCGTGCTGATTGGCTTTGCCTTGCTGGGCGTCATCGACGATTGGGAGGGCATCCAGACTTCGCGAGGCAATGTTGGCGAGGGCTTATCGGGCACGATGAAGTTCGCCGCGCAAATCTTGTTGGCGCTGGTCGCATCGACCGCCATCTCACACTTTGAGTTTTCATTTGCCAATTCGATGATTCTGCCGCTGGTGCAATTCGCGATTCCTTTGCACCCCGTCTTGTTCGTTTGCATCAGCACCTTCATCATCGTCGCATCGTCCAACGCCACCAACTTTACCGATGGCTTGGACGGCTTGGCCGGCATCATATCTGCCAGCGCTTTTGGCGCTTATGGCATCATCGCCTTCTTGCAGAACCAGATTTTTATGGTGGAGTTGTGCTTTGTCATTGTCGGCGCCTGCTTCTCCTTCTTATGGTATAACGCGTACCCGGCGCAACTGTTTATGGGGGATACCGGCTCTCTGGCTTTGGGCGCGACGCTGGGCACGGTCGCGGTTATGACGGGCCATTGGCTGCTGCTGCCGGTCATCGCCATTGTGCCGGTGATGGAAATCCTCAGCGTGATCCTCCAGGTCGCCTCGGCCAAGTTAAGCCGGCGCTTCTACGGCGTCGATATACGGCCCTTCCGCCGCACGCCCATACATCACCATTTCGAGCTGGGCGGATGGAGCGAAACGCAGATCGTGCAGCGTTTCTGGCTGATTGGCATTCTCAGCGCCTTCGTCGGCGTGGCGCTTGCGCTCTTGTAGCGGGCAGGGGCGGGTTCCCAGCTCACGAAATTTGCGCTTATTATTTCGACAAACGATCCAGTTTGAATATGTCGCGGATGGCCGTTGCACTATAATATGAGTGCTCTGTCCTGTTTCAAATTAAGCGAGAGCCGAGTTTTATGGCGCAACGCGACCCATTGGCCGGCAAGCGGGTAGTTATTTTTGGCTTTGGGCGCCAGGGGGCCGCCCTCGCGCGCTGGCTGCCCACCGTTGGCGCAAAAGTAGATGTCACCGATAAACGCAGCTCTATAGAGTTGGGCTTGCGCCGCAGCGACTATCCAGGCGTTCGCTTTTTTTTGGGCCGGCATCCTTACGGGGTTTTGAACGGCGCGCAGTGCATTTGCGTATCGGGCGGCGTCCCGCTTGACGAGCCCGTACTGCGGAAAGCGCGCAAACTAGGCTTTCCCTTCACCAACGACGCCCAACTTTTCCTGGAACGCTGCCCAGCCCCAGTCATTGGCATTACCGGCAGCGCCGGCAAGACCACCACGACCACCCTGGTAGCCAATATTGTTGCCGAGGCCGGATACAAGGTTTGGCGCGGCGGCAATATCGGCAATCCGCTGATAGAAGACCTGCCACGGATAAAACCCGAAGATATCGTCGTCATGGAGCTGTCAAGTTTTCAGCTGGAACTGATGTCGACCAGCCCGACAGTCGCCGCCGTCCTCAACCTGACGCCGAATCACATCGATCGGCACGGCTCGTTTGAAAATTACGTATCCGCCAAAGCCAACATCCTGCGCTATCAGCGACCGACGGACGCGGCCGTCTTGGGATGGGACAGCCCCGCCAGCAAAGCGCTTAAGCAATTGGTCGCCGGAGAGCAATTGAACTTTAGCCTGTATGACATGGTTCCAGATGGCGCTTTTATGCTGGGCAGCCGGCTGCTGGTGGCCGGATCAGCCAGTTATGACACGGAGTCGCATGTCGTCTGCGAGCGTGAAGAGATCCCCCTGCGTGGCGATCACAATGTTCTGAACGTACTGGCCGCCTGCGCAATCACCGGCGGCATGGGCTTGGCGATTGATCGCCCGGGCATCACGCCGGATGTTATGCGCCAGTCGATACGCAACTTCCAAGCGGTAGCGCACCGCCTGGAAACAGTGCGTATAGTGGACGGGGTAACTTGGGTCAACGACAGCATCGCCACCGCGCCCGAGCGCTTGCTGGCGGCTTTATCCAGTTTCGAGGAGCCACTGGTGCTGCTCATCGGCGGCGCTGACAAAGACTTGCCTTGGCAGGAGGCGATTTACTTCGCATTGCGTAAAGCGCGGCATATCATTGTTTTTGGCGAAGACGGCGCCAAACAAGTGGCTTCGAAGGTGATGAAACTCCTGGAAAATATGCGCGTGCGGGCCGGCCAGCTTTCCCGTGTCCAGACGCTTGAAGAGGCAGTAGGTCGCGCCGCCGAAGTCGCGCAAGCGGGCGATATCGTGCTGCTGTCGCCGGGCGGCACCAGTTACGACGCCTATGAGGATTATGCTGCGCGCGGCGCCCACTTTCGCCAATTGGTATCTGAACTATAATGAATCTGATAACGCAGACGGCCAGACAATTGAATGACTGAACAAACTATCCAAGATGGCAGGCAACCTCGCAATCGCCGCCAGAGACGACGCAGCCCCTGGCTGACGGTCGTCAACGACGACAGTACCCGCCGCGTCAAACATCAGAGAATCCGCTTCATTTCGACCTTTGACAAACCTATGCTGGCGATTGTGCTGCTGCTTCTCACTATCGGCAGTCTGATGGTATTCAGCGCGACATGGGACTGGAGCAACGAGACCTACGGTTCAGCTACCGGCTTTTTCGCCGGGGAACATTTGCGCAATGTCAGTATATCGGTCATTGCGCTGTTTTTCTTCGCCACGTTCGATTATCGCTTTTGGAAGCGCTTCGCCTTTTGGTTGCTGCTCTTCACGATAGTAGCCCTGGTGGCTGTGAGAATCTACGGCGAACTGAGATTCGGCGCGCGGCGCTCATTTTTCGACGGCCGAATTCAGCCGGGCGAGCTGGCAGCATTTACAGTCGTGCTGTATATGGCTGCCTGGCTGGGTTCGAAACAAACCCGCGTAGACAGTTATGTTTTTGGATTGCTGCCATTCCTGGCCGTCGTGGGCGTGATATCGGGCTTGATTATATTGCAGCCCGATCTCAGCTCAGCCGGTATCGTGGCTCTGTCGGCCGGCGTCATGTTCTTCGTCGCCGGCGCCAACTTGCTCCACTTACTGGCGTTGGGAGGCATAACGACGGCTGTCGGCATTGTCGTCGTGCAGTATTGGCCTTATGCTCAAGACCGCATCGCCAATTTTCTGGCGGGTCTCAGCGACATCACCTTGACCGATTATCATACCTTGCAGGCCATCACCGCCTTTGTGCGCGGGGGCTGGATCGGCGTCGGCGTCGGCCAGTCGCAGCAGAAATTTGGCGCGCTGCCGGCGCCGCATACCGACAGCATCTTCGCCATCGTCGGCGAGGAGCTCGGCGTATTGGGCGCCGCTGTAGTTGTCGCCCTGTATATCGCCTTTGCCATCCGCGGCTTCCAGATGGCGCGAATTGCGAAGGACAACTTTGGCTCTCTGCTTTGCGTCGGCTTCACTTCATGGGTGATCATTCAGGCGCTGTTGAATATCGCGGTTATGACTGGCGTCATTCCTTCAACGGGCGTTCCCCTGCCTTTCATCAGTTATGGCGGGTCTTCGCTGGCGGCGATCATGGTTGGCGTTGGATTGATGCTTAGCGTTCATCGCGTGGCCACGCGGCCTAAACCTACCTCGGAACGGTGAAGCGATATTGCGAATTTTGATCGGAGCTGGCGGTACAGGCGGTCACGTCTATCCGGCCTTGGCAACCGCGCAGGCGCTGCACCTAACGGATGACGAGGCGCCCAGTCTGTATTTCATCGGCGCGGTCGGCGGTATGGAACGCAAGCTGGTAGCGGAATCCCGCTTGGACTTTGCTGGATATTATGAAGTCTTGGCGGGTCCTGTGCACGGGGTTAATCTGTTACGCATTTTGCTTAGCCTGCTGAAGCTGTCCTTAGGAACTATCCAGGCGCTCGTCATTCAGCTAAGGATTCGCCCCAAGGTCATCCTGCTCACCGGCGGCTGGGCCAATCTGCCGGTAGCGCTTAGCGCACGCCTGCTGCACATTCCGACGGTCATCTATCTGCCGGATATCGAACCCGGGCTGACGATCAAGGCGCTGCAGCCCTTTGCGCAAAAGATCGCGATTACTGTGGCGCCCTCCGCCCGCTTTTTCCCGCCAGGCAAATCTGTTGTGACCGGATACCCATTGTTGGCAAGTCGGCTATGCGCGGACAAAGCGCAGGGGATTCAGCGCTTTGGGCTGGACCCCGGCCGCAAGACTTTGCTGGTATTCGGCGGCAGCCGCGGCGCGCGCAACATCAATGTCGCCCTGGCAGAGCATTTGCAGCGCCTGCTGGATAGCGGGATCCAGGTGATTCATATCACCGGCGAACTGGATTGGGAACGCTCCCAACGGCAGATCGGCCCCCTGGCGGAACACCCCCGCTACCATGCCTGCGCGTACCTGCACGAAGAGATGGGCTTGGCCTTCGCCGCGGCGGATTTGGCGCTTTGCCGCGCCGGAGCCAGCACCCTGGCGGAATTGCCCCTGTTTGGGCTGCCGGGCATCCTGGCGCCCTACCCCTACGCCTGGCGCTACCAGAAGGTGAACGCTGACTATCTCGCCGAACGTGGCGCCGCGGTCCGGCTTAACGACGAAGACCTGTCCGAAAAACTTTACCAAACCGTATCCGACCTGATGCACAACGACGCGCGATTGAGCGAAATGCGCGCCAAGTCGCAGGCGCTAGCGAATCCCAAGGGCGCGCAGCAATTGGCAAATCTATTGCGCGAAATCGGCCGGGGCTGACATGCTGGAACTACGTCGCGGCCTTCGCGTTCATGTCATCGGCATCGGCGGCGCCGGCCTGTCCGCCATCGCCCGCATTTTGCTCGAGCGCGGCTGCGTGGTGAGCGGCTCTGACATGCAGTCCAGCGAAATCACCAAGCAGCTGGCAGCCGCTGGCGCGCGCGTGTTTCTGGGTCATGCGGCGAGCCAAGTACAGGGCGTCGACCTGGCGCTGGCCACATCGGCCGTCGGCGACGATCATATCGAGCTGGTCGCGGCGAAGGCTTGCGGCATTCCCATATTTCGCCGCAATACATTCATGCGCAGCCTGCTGCAAGGTTGCGACACCATCGCGGTCGCCGGCACGCACGGCAAGACGACCACCACTTCGATGATCATCCATATCCTGGAGACGGCCGGAAAAAGCCCAAGCTACATCGTGGGCGGATCCATGGGCGCTACAGGCAAGAATGCCGCTTTAGGCAGCGGAGATGCCTTCGTCATTGAAGCCGACGAATATGGCAACATGTTTCATGGCCTGGACCCAAACCTGGCGGTAGTAACGACCGTCGAATACGATCACCCCGATTTCTTCAAGTCGCCTAACGAGACGACCGCAGCCTTTGAGCGCTTCGTCAACCTGATAACGGAGGATGGCATACTGGTCGCTTGCGCCGACGACCCGGGCGCGCGCGCGCTCGCCGAATGGCGCCGCCGGCAAAGTGGCGCTGTCCGGACTTACGGTCTGGCCTCGGCTGATGCCGACTGGCGCGCTGCCGATCTGGATTTCAGCGGTCCCGCTACCCGGTTTACCGTCGAACGAAATGGCGTGAATCAGGGCGAAGTCCGCCTCGGCGTACCGGGCCTGCATAACGCGCTCAACGCTCTGGCCGCCATGGCTGCGGCTTATGAACGCGGCATCAGCGTCGAGCAAAGCGCGGCGGCGCTTGGCAGTTTTGTCGCTACGGCGAGGCGCTTCGAAATCCGCGGCGTTCGCGATGGCGTTGTCGTCGTTGACGATTACGCGCACCATCCCACCGAGATAAAAGTCAACCTTCAGGCCGCCCGGCTGCGCTATCCGGGGCATCAGATTTGGGCCATCTGGCAACCGCATACCTTCACACGTATCCAACAATTCTGGACCGAATTCGTATGCGCCTTTCAAGAAGCGGACCAGGTGCTGGTCACGCCGATATACGCGGCGCGCGAATCAGCCATCGACGGGGTGACTAGCGCGGCCCTGGTCGCGGAGATGCAATCTCGTCAGCCAGCGGAATACGCCCCGACATTCGACCTTGCCGTCGACAAACTGCGCCGGTCGGTACGCGCGCCAGCCGTCGTGCTGATCTTCAGCGCCGGCGACGCCAATCTCATCGCCGACAAATTCCTCAATAGCCCGGTGTAATACTTATGCGCTCGCCGGAAATGCCCGAGATCGACGGCTTGCTGCGCGAGCAGCCCTTGGCCCGCTTCACCGCAGCGCGATTGGGCGGGCCCGCCGACTATCTTTACATCGCCCGGGAGCCCGATTACGCAGATACGATTGCGATGCTGGAAGCAGCCTGGCGCCGCGACCTGCCCGTGACCGTTATCGGCGGCGGGGCTAATGTGCTGGTCGCTGATGCCGGCATTCGCGGGCTGACGATAATCAACCGCGCGACGGACTTTCAGCTAAACAGCGAAGGCGACGCGGCTTTGCTGCAGGCGAGCAGCGGCGCCAATCTGATTCGCCTGGCGCGCTTCTGCCAGGAGAATGAGCTGACCGGCCTGGAGTGGGCCATTGCCGTACCCGGCACTCTGGGCGGCGCGGCGGTCAACAATGCCGGCGCGCACGGCAGCGACATCGCCAGCTCCTTGACGCGCCTGCTGGTTTACGAAGCGGAGGGCGGAAAGCGCTGGCGCGATGTGGATAGCCTGCAATATGCCTACCGCTCCTCCCGGCTGAAACACCGCCGCGATCGGCGCTTCTTTGTCATGCGCGCCGAGCTGAAATTGCAGCGCGATGACGCGGCGCGAATACAGAAACGAATGGAGCACAACAATGAATACCGCCGCATGACTCAGCCGCCCGGCGCCAGCATGGGCAGCATTTTTAAGAATCCGCCGGGGGACTACGCGGGCCGGCTGATCGAAGCGGCCGGATTAAAAGGCAAAGTCCTCGGCGCGGTGCAAGTATCGCCGCTACACGCCAATTTTTTTGTGAATCTGAGCGTCGACGCCAGCGCCAGCGACTATTTTGAACTCATTCAGCTTGTGCGCGCCGACGTCAAAGAACGCTTCGGCGTCGCCCTTGAGCTCGAAATCCAAACACTGGGCGAATGGCGGTGAATTTGCGCCCCAAGCCGATTGCGCCTTATTTTGAATAAGTGTAAACTGAAGCGCGTATTGACTGGAGGCTTCATCCAACCAACTGTGGACGATCCCAAGTGGCAAGTCATGTCCAAGCGCACAGGCGACAACCCGACCGTGCCCCTGGCGTGTTGCATCTGGCGAAGCCTGGTACCGCGCCAAAGCCGTCGACAGCGGCGCGCCGTGTGCGTCGGCCAGTGGTATCGCGCTGGCGGGTCATCAGCAGTGTGCTCTTGGTTTTGTTTGGATTGACGCTTGTAGTTTTTTTCACCAGTGACGTCTTTTATGTGAGAGCCATTCAGGTGCGAGGCAACGATTTCATTACTCGTGAAGAGGTTTTCGCCTATTCCGAATTGGCCAACTACCACATGTTCTGGTTGGATCCGGCCGAAATCCGCCGCAACTTGCTGCGCTCGGCATCGGTGGCGGACGTATCAGTAGAAGTTGGCTGGCCGCCCGATTTGGTCACCTTGCTGGTGCAAGAAAGACAGCCGGCGTTTGTCTGGTCAAATGGCGGGCAAGAGACCTGGATAGATGTACAAGGGCGCGCCATGCCGGCCCGCGCGGAAATGCCCGGTCTATTGCATGTGAATCTGGCGCGTGACGGCAGTGATCGCCCGCTGCCAGAGGCGAGCGACTTTGACAAGGATATGGTACTGGGCGCCTTGCGTCTCAGAGAGATTCTGCCGGAGGGCGAGCATCTGGATTTTCACCCGGCGCACGGATTGGGCTGGACCAATGACTTGGGTTGGCAAGTATGGATGGGGGCGGACTCGGCTGCAGTGATGAGAGAGAAAATCAAAATATACGAAGTGCTGGTGGGCAATCTTAGCAGTCGCGCAATTGACGTTGCCGAACTGAATATAGCGAATCCCGATGCACCGTTCTACAGACTGTTATGGGGGCTATAGAACCGCATGGGCGACCTGGTAGTTGGACTTGACGTAGGCACGCACAAAATCTGCACTGTTGTCGGCGAGGTGCGGCCCGAAGATGTTTATGTCGTTGGCTTGGGCATCGAGCCGAGCGATGGCATGAAGAAGGGCGTGGTAAATGACGTGGGCGCCTTGTCGTCCGCCATCGCTAAATCGATCCGCAAAGCGGAAAAATCGAGCGGCTATGATATCAACCGCGCCTTCGTCAGCGTGGCCGGCAGCCACATCTCCTCGCTGACGAGCCGCGGGCTGGCCACGATTGTCGGCTCGCGCAGCGTTCAGGCCGAAGATCTGGATAAGGCCATGAACGTGGCGCGCAATATTGCCATCCCGCACAATCGCGAGATTCTGCATGTCGTGCCGAGGAGTTACACGCTTGACAGCCAGGACGGCATCCGCAGCCCGATCGGCATGCACTGCTTCCGGCTTGAAGTCGACGCGCATATCATCACCGCCTCAACGACCAGCCTGGCCAATTTGGAAGACGCTGTCGAGTCCGCCGGCGTTATGGTCGACCGCTTTATTCTCAACCCGCTGGCGTCCGGCGATGCAGTCCTGACCGACCACGAGCGCGAGATGGGCGCCGTCGTTATCGACATCGGCGGCGGCACGACCGACCTGGCCATCTTCATTGACGGCACCGTCTGGCATACCGCAATCATTCCGGTTGGCGGCAACCACGTCACACAGGACATCACCTATTGGATGCGCGTGCCCTTCGGCTTGGCCGAACAAGTCAAGATACAGCGCGGCCATGCCGATATGAACGCGGTCAGCGAATCAGAAGTTTTCCCGGTAGAGCCCTTTGGCGGCGAGATCCTGCCCGTTTCGCGCCGCGATCTGGCGATGGTTATCGAAGCGCGCTTCGAAGAGATTTTTGAGCTGGTCGAAAAGGAGATTAAACGCTCCGGCTATGCAGGTTTGCTGCGCGCTGGCGCCGTCATCACGGGCGGCAGCTCACAGTTGCCGGGCTATCGCGACCTGGCTTCGCGCATTGTCAATATGCCCGTTCGCCTGGCTCATCCAGAGCGCATTACCGGCATCGCCGATACGCTCAAGAACCCGGCTTACAGCACAAGCGTTGGGCTGCTGCGCCTAGGCTTGGAAATGGATTCGATGTCCGAGCCCGAGTTAGCCGCCAGCATGGGCCTGCCCGTCAGCAACTGGGGGCGGCGGATGAACGACTTTCTGCGGCGCTTCTTGCCTCAAGATGAATAAGGATTGCCCGGCAAAATTAAGTATATTATTGCCGCTGATTTGATTTGCAGTAGTTTAGAATACGCGTACAATGATTTCAACAACTTGCCTACGCGTTGGGTTGATGCGCTGATTAAAAGGGACGTCATCATGGTCAATGATTTGATTACAGGGGAAAACTTCGCGCAGATAAAAGTTATCGGCGTTGGCGGTGGCGGCGGCAACGCCGTGAACCGCATGATCAACGAGGGTTTGGGCGGCGTAGACTTCATTGCGGTAAACACCGATAACCAGGCGCTCATGCTGTCTAAAGCCAAGACGCGCGTGCGAATCGGCGATAAGCTGACGCGCGGGCTCGGCGCGGGCGGCAATCCAGAAATCGGGCGCAAGGCGGCCGAGGAAAGCTCGGAAGACTTGCTTGAGGTGCTGCGCGGCTCCGACATGATCTTCGTCGCCTGCGGCATGGGCGGCGGCACCGGCACCGGCGCGTCGCCCGTGATTGCGCAGATCGCCAAAGAACTCGGCGCGCTGACTATCGGCGTCGTCACTCGCCCCTTTACATTTGAAGGCACACGCCGCGCTCAACTGGCGAAAACCGGTATTGAAGCGCTGAAGAGCCAGGTCGATACGCTAATCGTCATCCCCAACGATCGTCTGCTGCAGATGGCCGACAAGCGTTCAACGCTGCAGCAGGCTTTCTCGCTGGCGGATGATGTACTGCGCCAAGGCATCCAGGGCATCTCCGAGCTGATCACCGTGCCCGGACTCATCAACCTGGACTTTGCCGATGTTCGCACCGTCATGTCGGAAGGCGGCGCTGCCCTAATGGCGGTAGGCCGCGCGGCCGGCGACGATCGCGCGCGCGCCGCTGCCGAGATGGCGATAACCAGCGGCTTGCTTGATGTGACCATAGACGGCGCCCGCGGCATCCTCTTCTCGATAACGGGTGGCGCAGACCTGACCCTCTTTGAAGTTAACGAAGCGGCCGCCATCATCAAGGATAGCGCGCATCAAGAAAGTAATTTGATCTTTGGCGCGCACATCGACGAGAGTATGGGCGATGAGGTTCACATCACGGTAATTGCTACCGGCTTCGAGCGCAGCCGTCTCGAAACGAATATGCAAGAAGCGGGCGCCTTGCCCATCCGTCAAACGACGCCGCTGCCGCAGGCGCCGCCTGCGCAACGACCGGTTTATGAAGACGTGGAAGTTCAAGCGTCCCCCGACAGCGCGTCTACCAGCAGTGGCGGATCGTCCTTCCAAAGGAGCCGCATGGCCCCGCCCCAAGAGGATCCGCGCACCTACGATAATGTTGACCCCAAGAACACCGAGTTGCCGGCTTTCTTGCGGAAGCGTAATCGCCGCCAGTAAGGGGCCACGGCAAGTTAAAACCTGGTTTGCAATTAGGGGCGGGCATGGCTCGCTCTTTTTTGTTCCCAAACCCTAGGCAAGGCAAGGCTTTCAGCACAGGCACTTTCGCCGCAGGCGATACAGTGTTGATAGAGTCTTGAAGAATTAACAGCGCCTATTTCAAACCGAACTCAAGCGATACCGACGACAAAGACATTGGGCAATCAACCGAATAAATGATAAAATGCATCATCGGATTCGCGCCCAAAATTTCACCACATCCTTGCGCTAAACTTGGCCAGCGAAGCAAGCAATTGCCAAGTTTGGACTAGTGTCGTTCTAAACTGCCATCATCCTCCACAATATGTTTTCACAGCTCAGGAGTCAGCCCTAATGCTTCAATCACAGACCGCCATCAGCCAACTTCACGACCTCGGTTACAAGATCTTTCTTGATCGTTATGCCCAGAAAGACATGACTCGCGGAAGCTTGTCGGTCGGCGACACGGTGATTGTGGTCATCAACGCCAAGACCGGCCAGCGCGAAATCGGCACTGTGGTCGACATCGACCTGCCGCAAGTCACCGTGCGACTGCTCGACGGCGAAAGGGTCGTGCGCGATCTGGAGCATGTCGACAAACCCATTGAAACGGAACCCGGGCAGATGATGGATCGCGTCGCGCGCGGCGTGGCTGAAACCGAGGCGACCCCAGAGAAACAAGCAGAATGGACGCAGAAGTTTCGCTGGCTGCTGGATGACTGGAAGTTTGTTCCGGGCGGGCGCATACTCACCGCCGCCGGTACGGACCAGGACCTCACCTTCTATAACTGCTACGTCATCCCCTCGCCCAAGGACTCGCGCGACGGGATCATGATCACCCTGACGCAGATGACCGAAATCATGTCGCGAGGCGGCGGGGTCGGCATTAACCTTTCGACATTGCGTCCGCGTCATGCCTATGTCAAAGGCGTCAATGGACGTTCCAGCGGCGCCGTGTCCTGGGGCGGTTTGTACAGCTTCGTCACCGGTCTCATCGAACAAGGCGGCAGCCGCCGCGGCGCGCTGATGCTGATACTCAACGATTGGCATCCGGATGTATTTAACTTCATCAACAGCAAACGCCAATCGGGCAAGATCACCAATGCCAACATCAGCGTCGGCGTCTCCGATAAATTGATGGAGGCGGTAAAAGCCGATGCCGACTGGGACCTCGTTTTCCCCGACTCGCGGGATCCGGACTACGACGAACTTTGGGACGGCGATGTGGACACCTGGATTGCCTCGGGCAGGCAGGTCATCCACTACAAGACCATCAAAGCGCGCGAGCTCTGGGACGCGATTATCGAAAGCGCCTGGTCCAGCGCCGAACCGGGCGTATGGTTCCGCGAGCGCAGCAACAAAATGGCCAACAGTTGGTATTTCAATCCGCAAATCTGCACCAATCCTTGCGGGGAACAGCCGCTGGGCGCCTTCTCCGTCTGTAATCTGGGCGCCATCAACTTGTCGAAATTCTACGATGCGGTCAAGCACGATGTCGCCTGGGACAAGCTGCGCCAGACGGTAGTGTATTCGACTCGTTTCCTCGACAACGTCATAGACACGACGCCCTATTTCTTCGAGGAAAATCGGGACGTGCAGATGTCCGAGCGGCGCGTCGGCCTGGGCACGATGGGCATCGCGGAACTGATGCTCAAGCTGGGCGTACGTTATGGCAGCGATGAGTCGGTCGCGCTGATCGACAAGATATACCGGGCGATCGCGGTCGCGTCTTACGAAACGTCTAGTGATCTGGCGCGGGAAAAAGCCGCCTTCCCCATGTTTGACGCGGAAAAGTTTTTGGAGAGCGGCTTTATGCAGGGCATGCCGGAGCAAGTGCGCGAAAAGGTTCGTGAAGATGGCATTCGCAACGTTACCCTTTTGACTCAAGCGCCGACCGGTACAACGGGAACCATGGTCAATACCTCCACCGGCGTGGAGCCGTTCTTCTCTTGGGTCTATTACCGCAAGAGCCGCCTGGGTTTGCACGAAGAGCAAGTGCCGATTGTGCAGGAGTGGTATGAGGCGCATCCGGAGGCCGAGGAGCTGCCTGACTATTTCGTCACCGCCATGGACCTGGCGCCGCAAGAGCATGTCAAGGTGCAAGGCGCCTTCCAGCGCTGGATTGACAGCGCCATTTCCAAGACTTGCAATGTGCCTAATGACTACTCAGTCGAGCAGGTCAGCGAACTTTTCCAGTATATGTACCAGCTCGGCTGCAAAGGCGGCACGATTTACCGCGACGGCAGTCGCGACGAGCAAGTGCTCATGCTCAAAGGCGATGAACGCGCCGAGAGCGAGATGCGGGATCTCCAGCCAGCGAATACCGCCGAAAACGCCGAGCCCGCCACAACACCCCATCGCGTCTATCCCCGCCCCGAGCGTTTGCAGGGCACATCGGTGAAAACGCAGACGCCTTTTGGCAAAGCCTACATCACCATCAACCGCGATGACCAGGACAATCCCTTTGAAGTATTCATCGCCATCGGCAAAGCCGGCAGCGATATCCAAGCCGATGCCGAGAGCCTGGGCCGCATGATTTCGCTGCAATTACGGACGACCGCGCCGCATAATCGCCGCGAGATGCTCAAGCTCATCATCGAACAGCTGCAAGATATCGGCGGAGCGCGTCCAATTGGTTTCGGGCCCAAGCGCGTGCTTTCCCTGCCCGATGCGGTAGCGCGCGTCTTGCAGATCGAGTTCTTCCCGGAGGAAGCGCCGCTGCAATTGGACCTGCCCATGCAAGGCGGAAGCGCGCCCCTTCAATTGGTCGAGGACGAAGGCGGCACGACAATCAACTCATCAATATCCGGCGCGGACATGTGCCCGTCTTGCGGGACAATCACGCTGATCCGCGCTGAAAATTGCCGCAAATGTCTGACCTGCGGCTACAGCGAATGCTAGCGCGCCGCCATATTTGAATCTGTACGCCTTGACGCTCTGCCAGTTTGATAGTCGACAGCATTCAACATCAGCATTCAACATCAAGTCGCACACGAGATGCTCGAACGTGAAATTTGCGAAACGACTAGTCCTAATGTTGATCTTGGCTGCCCTGCTCTACTTCGTCATATTCATCAGCGCTGCTCACATTGTCGGCACAATCGACACGACGGATGAAGCCGATGCCATAATCGTGCTGGGCGCCGGCTTGCTGCGCGACGGGCGGCCCGGCCTGGCGCTGACCCGCCGCAGCCTGCAAGCTGCCGATCTCTGGAGCGCGGGCGCCGCGCCTAACATAATTTGCACCGGCGGGCAAGCAGAGTCGTTTTCACGCTCGGAGGCAGCCGCCTGTCGCGAAGTCTTGCTGGCAAACCGAGTGCAGGCCAACGCGATCGTGCTGGAAGAGCAAAGCCGCAGCACCGAGGAAAACGCCATTTACAGCCGGCGCATCCTGGAGGGCATGGGCATTACCGATGTGGTCTTGGTCAGCGACAGTTACCATATGTTACGCGCCAGTTGGCTATTTCAGCTTCAAGGCATCGCGACCTATCGCAGCCCAGTGCCAGCGCAGCAGATTCGCTCGCCTTTGTCGTATGCCTACTCGCTATTCCGCGAGTTTGTCGCCTTCAATTGGCAGCTGGTCAAAGAGACCTTCCAGATTCCCGTCACACACTTGCCAGGACTCTAATCTAGGCCAACGCGGTGTTCCTGCGCGCAGGCAGTGAATGGGCGCAAGGCGGCCTGTGGGACGACAAGCAAGCGCGAAGAGCAATGAACTGGAGCCCCCGATGAAATCTTATGTATGTATCGGCGTACCGTACTACTTGGGCGAATCGCTGCCCGATCGTCTCGAAGTGGAAGCCCTGCGCAAAGCAGGCATCGCGGACGAGCTGGACGCCGAGTGGGTTGACATCGAGCCGGACTTCTCCCGCTGGAATGATGCGGTGGTCGCGGTTAATCGCGCCCTGGCCGAGGCGATTCTGGCGCATGCGGACAAGATTCCGCTGGTCTTCGCCAACGATTGCACAAGTTGCCTGGGCATGGTCAAAGGCTTGGAGCGCAAGTCGCCCGCCCTGCTCTGGTACGACTCGCATGGCGATTTCAACACGCCCGAGACAACGCCCAGCGGTTTCCTCGGCGGCATGCCCCTGGCGGCGCTGGTCGGCCGCGGCAATCAGCACTTAATGCAGGGCCTGGAGCTGGCGCCGATTAACGAGTCGGACGTTATTGTCACCGATGCGCGTAACCTGGATCCCGAAGAAGGCGACATGCTACGCGCCAGCAAGGTCAAGATATTCGAATCTCTTGACGCCCTGCGCGCGGCTGAGCTGCCCGAGAAACCCTTGTACATTCACTTCGACTCCGATGTGGTCGACTGTGCCGAGATGCCCGCAATGAGCTATCCCGAGCCCGGCGGACCCAGCCTGCAGGAGAGCGTGGAATCATTGCGGCACGTGATGGCGCGCGGCAACGTGGCGGGCATTCTGTTCAGCCTCTGGAATGGAACGCTCGCTGGCGCCGACGAAGCCATGGCGGCCACTCTCGAGTTGATCCGCGCCGTGAAATTGCTTTAGGAATCGCTCGCCCGCGACTTGCGTCCGCGCATATTCGGGCTTATGCTCAATTAGGAAAATGCGAAAGGCAATATACTTTGTACGCCGACAATGAGATCCTGTTTCCTCACTACGCTATCCCGGCGCTGCGCAACACCCGCGGCGAGCCCTGGCGGCAGTTGATAGACAAGATTTCGGCAAAGCGCGAAACCAGCATTGAAGTGATCGCATTGATGTCTGTCATGATCGAACTCAATGGCTGTTTAGGCTGTGAAACGGACAGCTACCGAGCCATGCGCGGCTGCACCGCCTGCGCTCAGCAAACCTTGCGCCGCTATAAGGGCAGCGACGAAGAACTAATCAGCTTGTATGAGACGTCCGTGCTTAAACTGCGCGCGCTCGACCTCGCTTTGGACGCTTGACGCGGGCCCGCGCCGAATCAGAGTTGACAGCAGTTGAGTTGCCATGTTAAACTTCGTGCCCGCGCGGATAACAAATCCACGCAGGTTGGGCTTGTAACAATCAACTGAAGGGTCGTGCTCCGATAGCAAATTCACCAAACAGGATCAACAGTAATATTCGCGGCGTGCGTGAAGTCCGACTGATTGACGATACCAACACCAATATCGGTGTCGTAAGCATAGGTTACGCGCAAGACCGAGCAGACGACGCAGGCTTGGATTTAGTAGAAGTTGCGCCGAATGCCAACCCGCCGGTTTGCCGGATTATGGATTATGGCAAATTTCAGTATGAGCAACGGCGCAAGGAACGTAAATCGAAAAAGAATCAGATCAAGGTGACGGTCAAGGAAATCCAGTTGCGCCCCAAGACGGATGAGTACCATCTTCAGTTCGATATCAAACGCGCGCAAAGGTGGCTGTTAGAAGGAAAAAAGGTCAAGTTCCGCGTACGTTTTCGCGGGCGGGAGATCACGCATCAGCATATCGGGCGCGATCGCCTAGGCCGAATTGAAGAAGCGTTAAAGGAAGTAGGCGTGGTAGAGCAGCGTCCTAACATGGAAGGCAGAGACATGCTCATGATATTGGCGCCGACCAAAGAAACCAAGCAAAGCACGGAGAGGCAATAGTGCCACGCAAGAAAAAGACGACCAAGTATAAATTGAAGACGCACAAAGCGACCGCCAAGCGTTTTCGCATGACGGCTACCGGCAAAATCGTTCGCACCAAGGGCGGCAAGAGTCACTTGCGCCGAAGGTCGGCCAAGCGCGTCAAGCGTCAATGGGACAAGTCCTTGGAAGTTGGCGAAAAAGCCATGCGCCGTCGTATTCGGCGGCTTGCGCCTTATCTCGGCAAATACAAAGCCAACCCGCCCGCATAGACCGGGGTCATTTATCGCGATCTTATGCCCGGCGCAACCGAGCGACGGGTTGTACAGGTATGGAGAATTCTCATGGCAAGAACTAAAACCGGCTTTGTCAGGCGCCGCCGGCACAAAAAGGTATTGAAACTCACCAAGGGGCAATGGGGCACGCGCAGCAAGAATTTCAAGCGCGCCAACGAAGCCATGATGCGCAGCCTGTGGTACGCATATCGCGATCGCCGCCAGCGCCGGCGTCAATTGCGCCGCCTATGGATTCAGCGGATTAACGCCGCCGCCCGCGTCAACGGTCTGAAATACAGCCAGTTGATGCACGGGCTCAAGAAAGCGAGCGTCAGCCTGGATCGCAAGAGTCTGGCCGGCATCGCAGTCCACGATGCGGAGACATTCAGCAAGATCACGGACGTCGCCAAGCAGAGCCTCTAGCGAGACATTCGACATTTGACACCAGCCGAAGGGTCGGGCAACTGACCCTTTTTCAATTCTGCGAGCCTGACATGGATGCCATAAGCAGCACCCAGAACAAACGCGTCCGCTATGTCAAGTCGCTGCAGAGCAAAGCGCGGCTGCGGCGCAGCGAGCGTAAATTGGTGCTGGAGGGCGACCGCTTGATCGCCGACGCGCTATCCAACGGAGGCCGTCCTAGCTTGGCGCTCTATTCACTGGAGCATGCCGACTTCCAAGTGATCGCGGCTCTGCAGGAAGCCAAATGCGAACTGCTGCCCGTAAGTTCCGAAGTCCTGACATTCGCCAGCGATACCCAGCAGCCGCCCGGCATACTGGCGGTGTTCGCGATTCCGAGGCCGCCGATTCCGCATCCCAGCGCGCGTGTATTGATTCTTGACGCGGTCCGCGAGCCGGGCAACCTGGGAACCATCATGCGGACAGCAGCCGCAGCCGGCGTCCAACTCGGGATTCTGGCGCCGGGCTGTGTCGATCCCTACAATTCCAAAGTCCTGCGAGCCGGCATGGGCGCGCATTTCCGCCTACCGGTGGTCGAGGCCTCCTGGCCCGAAATTAAGAACTTCTGCCAGGATCTCACTGTCTACGCAGCCAGCGCAGAGGCGGACTGTGACTACGCAGCCGTGGATTGGCATCGCGAGTGGGCGCTGATTTTGGGCAATGAAGCGCGCGGAGTCAGCCAAAAGGCGAGCGCAGTGGCTGACCAGGTCATCGCGATTCCCATGTCTGACGCCGCGGAATCGATCAATGTCGCCAGCGCGGCCGCCGTCATGCTGTTCGAAGCCAGACGCCAGCGCCGCCGCCCCAGCGCCTCGTAAGACTGCGCGACGGTGAAGCCTCTTTATTAGGGGCGAGCGCTGCGGTAGACTAACGCGGTTGCAGCAATAGACAAGTAGCAGGAGATTGCGATAAATGGCCAATGAATTTGACCTTGTCGTGCTGGGCGCCGGTCCTGGCGGTTATGTTGGCGCCATCCGCGCCGCCCAACTGGGGCTATCCACAGCGATCGTCGAAAAGAAATATTGGGGCGGCGTGTGCCTGAACGTCGGCTGCATCCCGTCCAAAGCGCTGTTGCGCAACGCCGAACTGGCTTACATCTTGCAGCATCAAGCCGATACGTTTGGCATCAGCGGCGACTTCTCTTTCGACTACGGCAAAGCCTACAAGCGCAGCCGGCGCGTCTCCAACGGGCTGACCAAAGGTGTGCAATTCTTGATGCGCAAGAACAAGATCAAGACTTACGAAGGCTGGGCGACCATTGAAGACGCCAACAGCCTTAATGTGGCGCTCAACAACGGCGACAGCGAAACGATTAGCTTCAAGAATCTGATTATCGCCACCGGCGCATCGACACGCTTAATACCGGGCACATCGCTTAGCGAGCGCGTCGTGACCTACGAAGAGCAGATCATGGAGGACAAGCTGCCCGCCAGCATCGTCATCGCGGGCGCCGGCGCGGTCGGCGTGGAATTTGCTTATATCATGCGCAATTACGGCGTCGATGTGACCATGGTCGAATTCCTGGATCGCATTCTGCCGCTGGAAGACCCGGAGGTCAGCGCAGAACTGGCCAAAGCATTCAAGAAGCTCGGCATCAAGATTTTGACGAGCGCCCGCGTCGACTCCATCAAGGACCAAGGCGAGCAGGTCGAGGTCGAGGTCAGCCACCATGACGGCACGCAGGAGACGCTGAAAGCCGAGCGTGTCTTGCAAGCCATCGGCTTCCAACCGCGCGTCGCCGGCTATGGGCTGGAGAATACCGGCGTCGAACTCAATCCGCAGGGCGGCATCGAAATCAATGAGCGCATGCAGACCAACTTGCCGCATATATACGCTATTGGCGATGTGACCGCCAAGCTTATGCTGGCGCATGTGGCGGAGACCATGGGTATCGTTGCGGCTGAGAATATCGCCGGCGCGCCGACTGTGACTCTCGACTTCGACATGATGCCGCGCGCCACTTACTGCCAGCCGCAGGTCGCCAGTTTCGGCTACACCGAGGAACAAGCCGAAGCGCGTGGCTATGAGATAAATGTGGCCAAATTCCCCTTCCAAGCCAATGGCAAGGCGCGGGGAATGGGCGATGCCATCGGCTTTGTCAAAGTCATCAGCGACAAGAAATACGGCGAAATCCTGGGCGCGCATATGATCGGCCACGATGTCACCGAGCTGCTGCCCGAGCTGACTTTGGCGCGATCCGCCGAGCTTACTCCACAAGAAATCGCCCGCAATGTTCACGCTCACCCGACGCTCAGCGAAGCCTTAAAAGAAGCGGCGCACGGCTTGGAAGGTCATTTCCTGAATTTCTAGCCGGGCTGGTATAGCGCGGACAATGCGCCATACGCTGACGTCAGTTGCTGTTTATTGTCGCCAGCAGTCGACGATCAGGCTGGTGTAAGTGAGGCGCCCGTCAGTGTTGCGCGCATCATGATCGGCGGTACGGCCGACGAAGCCATCTTCCGCGCTCCACTCGCGTTGGTGGAAATGCCCTTCCGCGTCAAAGTATTCCAGCATTTCAAATTGATAACCCTGTTCGCGCATCAGCTCGCCAATCTGGTCGCAGGTGTATAGTACTTTGTGGTCGCTGGCGCCGACGCCGCTGCCGCCGGGCCGCACGCTATTGATGTAATCAGCATCGGGGTGATATCCGTCCGGCACGGCGATTCGGACGCGCCCGCGCGGCGACAGATAGTCAGCCGCCGTATGCAGGAAGCGCGCCAGCTCAGCGGTCGAGAGATGCTCGAATACATGCTCGGCCAGCAATCTGTCGATCGCTGCTGGCGGAAATAGCGCCCGCCAATGGTCGCGAATACGCACATCAAAAGCCGGCATATCGGTGGCGATCCAGCCCTCAAATCGAGTCTGACCGGCTCCGATGATGATTTTCACCGGTCTGTCCGATTGCAGCGCTTGCCGTACTTCATCACGGATGCGGCTCTGATCGCGCGCAAGCTGCTGTCTGCGACGCGAAGCCCGCAGCATCGGCGCATAAATTGGGCGCAAAAGCCGCTTGAAACGCGAATCTGACACGCTAATCTTCGATCGTGAATGCAAAGATGGGCAGAATGGTTCCAACCTCACCGCTGGTTAGGTCTTGTCCTGTGGCTTTTGCGCTTGACCGATGCCGGTCGTAGACGATGACAACGACCCGGTAGTCGCCAGGAGCGAGGTCGGCAGTCGGCAGCTCGACGACATACCACTTCAGAATATTGTGGTAGAGATGGCGATCCGGCGCCTGCCATACATTCTGCCAGTCGCCAGTGATGATCTGAATCGAGACGTTGTACTTTTCAAGCAATGCTTCGTCTGCCACTTCCCAGCCGGTCACGACGCGAATGAAGCCGTCATCGGCGCGCAATTCGGCGAATTTATCGACGATTCGAATGCCATTCTCGTAATGAATCGGCTGGTATTCGCGGACGCAGTCCAGCGCCTTGTCGACATAGCGCTGGACGAACAGGTCAGGAATGTCGATTAAGATGTCGCAGCTCCGATAAAATTGCCGCAAGTAGTCATCGACCAGCGCCAGATTGGCGGGCGGCGACAGCGGATTGTAGGTGAACAAGAGATAAGGCTGGTCGTCCAGTTTGCGTGGCAAGTCGGTCGCCAGGGTTTCCGCGTCAAAGCTGGTCGGCACAAAAACCCCGTCTATCCCGAGTAAGGTTTCCATGTAGTAGTCTGCGGTGGACTTGCCGCGCTTGCCCGGCCAATTGACAAAATCCGTGCCCGTGAAGCCGATGACATAGTCCTGCGCGTCGGCCTTGTCTTGCAGGGCGTCCACGTATTCGACGAGCGGCGGATAGGCGCTAACGATCCCGACCGTGCCTTGGTACTCCAGATAGCCATCAGCGCGACGAAGGGCAAAACCCGCCGCCAGATACGCCGTCAGAATCAGCGGCGCGATCCAGCGTGGCTTGAACCAAGCCAGGCTCCAGCCAATCACCATCATCCACATTGACCATGTCACAAAAAAGTAGCGCGAGCGGCGCAAGGGAATCAGGCCGATTGCCTCGTTCGTGACGAGCAGGAGGAGCAGTACAACGATCGCCAGCCACAAAAAGGGGAATATGCGGCGCAGCGAGTCGCCTTTGCGCGCGCGAAACAAAGCCGCAGCCAGCACTGCTAGCATAACAATCCAACTGCCGTTGCTGAGGAAGCGGACAAAAATGCCAGCCGCCTGCTCCAATGTCGTGGCGTCATAAGCCGTGTCAAACTTGGCTGACAACCCGTAGAAAGTAACCGGCAACCAGGGCAAATAGAGCAATCCGGCGACGACCATAGCAAGCGCCACTTGAAACCAGACTCGGTTGCGCTTCACAAAAAGAAAGTGATAGCTGCCCAATGCCAAAAGAAAGAAGATTGAGAACGGCTGCGTATACAGCAAGGCAGCCGCGCCCAGCGTCAGTCCGGCCCAGTGATGCCAGCGTCCGGACTGACCCGCTCGGATGAGATAGAAGTAATGCCAGGCCAGCGCCATGAGCAGCATGAATTGCAGAGAATACATGCGAATTTCGTGCAAGTAGTCCAGCCAGAATACGTTTAGGCCGAGGAAGGCAGCCGCCCAAATGCCTGTCCAGCGGTCGATGAAGTCCGCGCCAAGGCGAAATGTCCAGGCCAAGGCGATGATGCCAAAGAATAGCGGCAGGCAGCGCAGCGCTACATGATGCCAACCCACAAGCGCGCCCCAGCCGGCGAGCAATTCAAAAAACAAGGGTGTATGTTTGGGGCTATGCTGGCTAACCGAGTCAATGACATCAAGCGGGGAAAAGGGGCCGGTCACACCGCCGGCGTGGCTGATCGAGGTCAATTCGTCGTACCAAATCAAATCTGCGCCCAAACCGCGCGCGGCCATAAACGTCACCAGCAGCAGCAGCGGAAGCATAAGTATCCGCGGGAATGAGACCTGAGAACGGGCCCGGCTCGATCGTTTGCCGTTAATCATCGGCTAGCCGTCGACTGTGAATGAGAAAACAGGATGAATATCACTCGAAAACCCGGTGGTTGAGTCGACGCCTGCTATCTTCTTGACAGTGTCGCGATTGTAGAGGATGACCATGACCTGGTAGTCGCCCGGGGGCAGACCAGCGGTTGAAAGTTCGACCGCGTACCAGGGCAAGATGTGGTCGTACAGATGACGGTCAGGCACCTGAACTAAACTCTGCCAATCTGTCGAAATAATCTGAATCGAGACATTGTACTCGTCGAGCTGTGCCTCGTCGGCAACCTCCCAACCGGTAACAACCCGAATTGACTGCTTCTGCCTATCGTAATCCGCAAACCTATCGATCACTCTGATGCCGTTGTCGTATTCAACTGACCGTAATTTTCGTCCGCAGCCAAGCGTATGGTAGCTGTAGCGCCGCGCGAATATGTCCTCCGTATCCACGACGATTTTGCAAGCCGCATATTTCTCTTCCAACAGAGCCTGCACATCATTGAAATTCGCGGCCAAGTTACGCGGCTGGTAGACGAATGTCAAATCGGGATAATGGCCCAGGCTCCGATCTAATTCCGCGCGTAATTCGCTCCCTCGCAGCTCGGTATGGAGGAATGCGCCCTGAACACCGAGCACAGTTTGAGCGTAGTAGTCCACGGTGCTAAAGCCGTAATGCAAACCGTTGTTCAAGAATTCGGCCGCGGTGAAGCCAAGCAATACTTCGTAGGGGCGAACCTTGCGCAGCAAGGCGTCGGCGAAGCGGTGTAAGGGCGGATGAGCGGGAAGCAGCGAATGATGACCGGCGTATTGCCAATGCTCCGCCTGTTGATAGATAGTAAAAAAGCCGGCCAGCCACAGCATCAGAAACAGCGCCGCTAGTACACGCCAATACGGCAGCCAACTGAGCACACAGGCCGCCAGCGGAAGCGCGAAGGTCAATGCAACCAGAAAATAACGGAGCCTGCGCGTCGACACAAAGGGGTCAAGCGCATGAAATAGTAAAAGCGCTAGGGTCATTGTCGCGAATATCAGGAACAGACGCATAAACGACCGAGAGCGCTGCCGCCAAAGCGCCCAGGCGGCCGCGACCAACAGACCCAGCCACAATAGATCGACGCCATTCGTCAGTACGTGCGCCAGAATCGGGATCACATCCAATGAAGTGAGGGCCTCCGCTTGCACGGAACGGCTGTCTGTCGCCGAAGTGATTCCCGAAAGCACTACCGGCACATAGGGCAAGAAGATGATGACGCCCGCGCCCCACGCGAATACCACATGCCACCAGCGTCGGTTCTTGGCCACCAGCAGAAGATGATGAACGCAAAGACCCAGGAGTACAAAGGGAGAAAAGGGATGCGTGTAGAGCAAGGCGCTTGTCGTTGCGATAAAGCCGACCCATATTGCTGGGCTCGCTTTCGCTGCATCCGCCAGCCGCCAATACTGCCACAGATGGACGATGCTCAACAACAACCAGAGGCTGTAGTTTCGCAGCTCATGAAAATATATGTTGATGATTGCGTTGCTGGCGAACAGTGCAGCCGCAAGCCAAGCCGACCGGCGATTAAAGGCATCCACAACAAACCGGTACATAAAAGCGATAGACAAGACCCCAATAAGCAGCGACAAATAGCGCAGCGCCACCTGCAACCAGCCCACCAGTCTCGCCCAGCCGGCTAATATCACGTAGTAAAGAGGCGAAGGGCTGGTATCGGACGTGGTCTGCGGCGATTGAACAATCTGCGCTACAGTGAATGGCGGATTCTCCGCGCCAATGGCGGATACGGTTGCCATTTCATCGACCCACAGGATGTCCACGTTCAGCTGCGCGGCGCCCAGCGCAAAGCCCAAGAGCAAGACCGGAACCATCGCGGCGAGGTAAATCTTGTCCAATCGGGTCACCGTCTGTCTCTTAGCGCGCTGCCGCATCATATTCCGGTTTCAAGAACCCGAATTGCCAGAGGCTCTGATAGGCGCCCCGTTTATACACACGATCACGCCAAACGCCCTCCAATGTGAAGCCCGCCTTCTTTTGCAGGGCGGCAGAGGCTGCGTTCCCCTCGACAACATCCGCTTCAACGCGATGCACAGCGAGCGTATCAAAGCAAAACCCCAGCACAGCGCCGACCGCTTCCGACATTAAGCCCTGACGCCAAAATTCCGCGTGCAGCTCGTAGCCGATCTCCGCGCGCTGATGGCGTCGGTCAAATAGGTGGAAGCCGCAGGACCCGATCATCCGCCTATTCGGTTTTAGAGTGAGCGCCCAGCGAATTCCCGACTTCTCGGCAAAAATGCGCTCAGCCCATTCGAGGATCTCGCGTCCCGTGTCTTCATGCGGCCCGCCCTCAAAGTCGATGAGATAATCAAGCACGCCCGGGCTGCGCCATACAGCCATCCAGTCGTCGAGGTCGTCGGCGGTGATGCGCCTAAGCGTCAACCGCTCAGTCTCAAATTCCGGCACATCTTCAAATTGGAATTCCATCGATTCAACCTCGCCCATTCCTGCCAATATCGACCGCGCCGGGCGCACAGCATCACAGCTTGTTTGATGTCAGTACCCTGCAGGCTACCCGACGCTTACAGCCGCTCCGCGACAATCTCGGCAATATCTATGACTTGCGGGCCGCCGTCAGCCTCGTTTCTGGCGTCTTCCAGCATGCGCATACAAAATGGGCAGCCGACCGCCAAGGCTTCGGCGCCAGTGTCCGCTGCCTCCCGGAAACGTTCCAAGCTGACTTTCCCGGCGCCCGGCTCCTCTTCTTTCCAGAATTGCGCGCCACCCGCGCCGCAGCAGAATGAATGCTTGCGATTGCGCGGCATCTCAATCAAGGGAGCGCCAGCGGATTCCAGCACGCTGCGCGGAGCATCCGCCACATCATTGTGGCGCGCCAGGTAGCAAGGATCGTGGAAGGTCACGTTGCTCCAGCGTGACGCGCTCGCGCTCTCCGGCAGCTTGCCCCCCGCAATCAACTCCGCGATCAGTTCACTATGATGCACTACTTCATAATTACCGCCAAAAGAGCTGTACTCCTTAGCAATATTGTGCAGGCAATGCGGGCAAGTGACCACGATCCGCCTGGGCTTTAGTCCATCCAAGGTCTCGACGTTGGCAGTCGCCATCTCAACGTAGAGGTACTCATTGCCGGCCCGCCGCGCCACATCGCCCGTGCAGCGCTCGTCCTCGCCCATGATAGCGAAATTCACGTCCGCCGCGTGCAGCAGCTTGACCAAAGCCTGAGCCGTGCGCTGCGCCAGCGGATCGTAGCTTACCGCGCAGCCAGTCCAATAGAGCAGGTCAAACGCGGGATTATCAGCCACGGTCGGCACGGAAAATTCCAGTCCATCCGTCCAGGCGCTGCGCGGCTCGGCGATTTGCCAAGGATTGCCTTGACGTTCCATGCCGTTGAAGGCGCCCTGCAACTCGCTGGGAAACTCGCTCCTCATCAGCACGGCATCGCGCCGGATATCTAGGATATCGAACATTGGCTCGTTGCCGACCGGGCAGATGTCAATGCAAGCGCCGCAGGCTGTGCAAGCCCACAGGGCCGATTCGCTCAGCAGACTGCCGGCCAAAGGCAAGTCCGTTTCCGCGCCGCTGCCGAGGGCATCCCACTGGTCCTTGATATGAAAGCGCTTGTTCACTTCCAGCGCCGCTGGAGATAATTCTTTGCCGGTCAAATAAGCAGGGCAGACATCCTGACAGCGATTGCACATGATGCAGGCGAAGCCGTCCAGAATCTGGGTACGGTGCAAATCCTCCAGGCGCCCCGCGCCAAATTGCTCGATCTCATCGTCCTCGAAATCGAGCGGCGTCAACGCGCCCAGCGATGTCCGTTGCGGACGCGTCAAGAAATTGAGCGGCGCCATGAACAAATGGGCGTGTTTACTCTGCGGGAAATAGGGCAGAAACAGCAGGATCCCGCCCAGGGCGACCCACCAAAACAAATGCCGCAGGACCTCCAGCGCGTCAGTATTCAAGCTCGCCCAAAGGACTGACGCGGCTGAGGCGAAGGGCATATAGCCATCGTACCCGGCTTGGGCAAGGGCTACCGATTCGCCCAAAAAACGCGCGCCAACGTGCAGCAGGATGAAGACCGCGACGATCAGCGAGTCTAATTTGACAGCCCCGGCCGCGACCCGCGGATGCAACAGAATATTGTCATGAAAGCTCAAGTCGGCTTTATTAGGCAGTAGCAAGCGCCGCAACAGAAAATAGACCATGCCCAGCAGCACAACCATACTGAATACATCGCTGAGCAGACGAAATCCGTCATAAGCCACGCCGGCAGTATGCAGTTGCCGCTCAAAGCCGGGCACGAAGCCTATCAGGAGATCAACGGCGTTCACCAGGAAATACCAACTGAAACCCAGGACCACGCCCCAATGGATCACGCTGGTCAATGGCCGCGATTTTAGCGTGCTGCGCTGTGTCAAATACAGGCTGAGCGCCTTGAAAGCCCGGCGGACAATTCCCTTAAATTCAAGCTGACCCTGGCCGCGCCCGATGATTAGAAACATCTCCTTGAAGCCGGCGTAGCTTGCGCCCAAGGCGAAAAAAGCCAGCAGGAGAAAAAAGAATTGTTCGACGTCAGTCAGCATAGGCTTAGGCTTTCCGGGCGCTTGTGGGCCAGAAAACATCGCGCTCAAATTCAGTTTACCATTGCGTTAGTTATTCACCAATCAACCTGCATTGATTTACAGGGCAATCGCAAAATAAATCACCACAGATGCACAGAAGCAATTCCAAGTTAGTCAAGCGAAAAATCCAGCCTTGTAAGGCTTGTCCGATACTGTGACTCAGTTGCCGCTCGCTCAGTTTAGGCGAATACTCGACATCTTTGCCACCGAGTACACCGAGTTTGATAGAGTACACAGAGGAAAGGCATCACTTTTAGACCACAGACAGAATCGGGGAACGTGTGGATCATCCTTTACTCGACCATCCGCCATATTTCCCGGAATCTCTCTGTGCACTCATATTTACTCTGTGCCCTCGGTGGCAAAAGTGTCGTGAATCCCTAAAAGCGCGGCACCCACCCCAACAAACCGTATCGTCATCGGTATTTGAGTAGCGGACAAGCCTTGTAGGGGCGACCAATCTGGTCGCCCGCTGCCGCTGTAATATGTGGTTTCGGGCTGTCGCCCCTACAGATTGTTGCTTTAATGAAATTTGCATTACTTTATTGGCTTTACTTCTGTACCTCTGTGGTGAAAAAAGTTTTGAAGCGATTGTTCTGCCGTCGCCCTATGCGAGCTTGCAGATGCGCTGGCCTTCTGTAGAATGACTTGGGAAACGCAGGCAAATCCAGGAGCAGCAACCATGATTGACTTTTCACCCATGCGCGATGGCGACCTTAGCTTCATCGACTATGCGGCGCAGGCGAACATTGGCACGGCCGAGCTAAAAGCCCTCAGCGACGAGAGTATCGACACCTTGCTGGGTCTTGTCGATGGCTTAAGCGATTCCGATATCGTGTTATCACCGGAAGATGCCGAGGCTGACGATCCTTTCGCGGTTGCAGGCGAGGAGACCATCGGCTGGAATTTCGGCCATCTTATCGCCCACGTGACAGCCAGTACTGAAGAAGGCGCCGCCTTGAGTTCGCTCTTGGCGCGAGGCGTCCCGGCGTCAGAGCGCCCGCGTTATGAGACGCCCTGGCGCGATATCACGACGGTCGCTCACGTGCGCCAGCGCCTGCTAGAGAGCCAACGCATGCGCAACGCCTACCTCGAAACCTGGCCCGACGCGCCCCTGCTTGAAGTGGTTCGCGTCGTATCGGAGCGCTTCACCGCCAGGTTCGGCGAGATGAACGCGCCGGCCGCCTTTCTTTTCGCGCTTTCACACGAGGTCGGCCACTACGAACAAATTGAAGAGGTCAAGCGACAGGCGCTGGCAGCGCGCGCGAAAGCCGGCTGAGCGCCCAACAAAGTTCAACACGAGACCTGGTAACGACAGCCGACCCCCGGAGAAGCGATGACTAAGCGTGTCACCCCACGCAGGCCCAAGGGCTTTCGAGATTTCTTGCCCGAAACCATGCTGCGGCGCAACTATGTGCTCGAAAACATCACGGACGAGTTTCAGCGATTCGGTTTCGAGCCGATTGGCACGCCCATCCTTGAGCTGCATGAAACGCTCTTCGGCAAGTATGGCGAAGACGCCGAACAGCTGATCTTCACCGCGCAGCATGGACGCAGCACGCGTGAGCCCCTGGCCATGCGCTATGATCTGACCGTCCCCTTGGCGCGCGTGGTTGGACTATACGAAAATCAACTGAACTTTCCTTTCAAGCGCTATCACATCGCGCCGGTATTCCGCGGCGAAAGACCGCAGCGAGGTCGATATCGCGAATTCTGGCAATGCGATGCCGATATCGTCGGCGTGCCCGGCATGATCGCCGATGCTGAAATCGTCTCGCTAATGCAGCGCATCTTGAGTCGACTCGGCTTTCCGCAATTCCAGATCAAGATCAACCATCGCAAACTGCTGGTAGCCATCGGCGAATTCTCCGGCCTGCCCAATGAGCAGCTGCCCGATCTCTACCGCAGCGTCGACAAGTTCGACAAAATCGGCGCGGAGGGCGTACGGCGAGAATTGAACGAGCGCGGCATCGCGGAAGATGCCGTCAGCCGGATGATGGACCTGATCCAGGCGAAAGCGGCGGGCGCCGGCAGCCTGGATCTCATCGCCGCTGCCATCGGTGAAGACATCCAGGGCATCGCCGAGCTGCGAGAATTGGCAGCGCTGCTGGCCGAAGCCAATGTCCCGCCAGATTGCTACGAATTCGATTTCACTATGGCGCGCGGCTTGGGCTATTATACCGGTCCGATTTTTGAGACGGTCATCTCCCAGCCGAACCTGGGCAGCGTCACCGGCGGCGGACGCTATGACAATCTGATCGGCATGTTTCGCCGGCAAAGCCTGCCCACGACCGGCGCCTCGTTTGGCATAGAGCGCATTATAGACCTGATGGACGAGCTCAAGCTCTACCCCGCTCATCTCGGCGGCACGCTGGTACAAGTGCTGGTGACAGTGTTCAACCAGGCTACCCGCGGCGCCTCCATGCGGGTAGCGGACAGCTTGCGACAAGCTGGAATCAATACCGAGCTGTATCTGCCATCGCGCAAGCTGGGAAAACAATTTCAATTCGCCAATAAAAAAGGGATACCGTTGGTCGCCATCATCGGGCCCGACGAGCACGCGGCTGGAGAGGTCAAGCTGCGGCGTTTGGCCGATGGCAGCGAGACGACAGTGGCAGCGTCAGGCGCGGTCGAGGCGGCGCTTACGTTGCTGTCGGGAACGCCGTGATTTCACTTCCGCGCTCGAGCGGCATCCTCCTTCACCCCACGTCGCTGCATGGTCCCTATGGCATCGGCGATCTGGGCGCCGGCGCCTATCACTTTGTCGACTGGCTCGAAGCTCAGGGGCAGTCGATTTGGCAAGTGCTGCCGCTGGGACCCACCAGCTACGGGGATTCGCCCTATCAGACGCTATCGGCTTTCGCCGGCAACAGCAACCTGATCAGCCTGGACCGGCTGGTCGACGATGGCCTGCTGACGAGAGGCGATTTGGCCGATACCCCGCCCTTCCCCGCCACTAAAGTAGACTATGGCTGGATTGGCCCCTTTCACAATCAGAAGCTCGTCATCGCCGGGCATAACTTCAGCGGGAGTGAATACCCGTCACTGCGCCGTGATTATGAGCGCTTCGTCGACGAGAATCAGTTCTGGCTGGAGGATTTCGCACTATTCGCGGCACTTAAACGGCAGCACGGGCTGCGGCCCTGGGTCGAGTGGGATGGTGAATTACGGCGGCGCGAAAGCTCGGCGCTGGCCAATGCCGCAGCAAGGCTGGCCGAGCAAATCAACGCGGAGCGATTTCGGCAGTGGTTGTTCCACCGGCAATGGACGGACTTGAAGAGCTACGCCAACGGCAAAGGCATTCGCCTCTTCGGCGACTTGCCAATTTTCGTCGCCCACGACAGCGCCGATGTCTGGGCGAATCAGCAGGAATATTTTCTCGATGCGACCGGCAACCCGACCGTCGTGGCTGGCGTCCCGCCCGATTACTTCAGCCCGACCGGGCAGCGCTGGGGCAACCCTCTCTACCGCTGGGATGTGATGCAAGACGCCGGCTACCGCTGGTGGATTCAACGCATTCGCGCCCTGTTGAACCAGGTCGATTACGCGCGCATCGACCATTTCCGAGGCTTTGAAGCCTATTGGCAAATCCCGGCGGGCGAATCTACAGCGGTCAAGGGCAGCTGGGTCGAAGGGCCAGGCGCGGCCTTCTTTGAGGCGATACACGCGGCTCTGGGCGAGCTGCCGATTATGGCTGAAGACCTTGGCGTAATCACGCCCGGCGTGGAGAAGCTGCGCGATGATTTTGGCTTCCCTGGTATGAAAGTGCTGCAATTCGCCTGGAGCGACCCGGCCAATCCCTTCCTGCCGCATAATCACCCGGACAATTGCGTCATATACACCGGCACACACGACAACAATACCACGCGCGGCTGGTGGGAAAACGAAGTCGACGCCAGGACGCGCGGCTTCGTCAATGATTATCTCGGTCACGGCGTCCAGGATATCGTCTGGACCATGGCGAGAGCGGGTATGCGCTCCGCTGGCCGCGTCTTCATTATGCCGATGCAAGATGTCTTAGGGCTGGGATCCAACGCGCGCATGAATACGCCCGGCAAAAGAGCCGGCAACTGGACCTGGCGCCTGCCGCTTGATGCGCTCGACCATCACGGCAAAGACGCCCTGCTGCATATCACCCGCCTGTACCAACGCCACCCGGATCAGCAGCCGAAGCGCTAATCGCGCGCCAAAAGACATGATAAAATCTTCAAATCGAAACGGTGACTCGCCGGCAGCAATGGATTAACGCGATGGATTCACGCAGCGTCTTTTTTGACGAATGGCTGCGCAGCTTGCGCGAACAATACAAATACGTCGTCCGCAACAATGACGCGGTGACATTGCCAACGCTAACCGCGGTCATGCAGAATGTTGGTTTCGGCGAAGATGAACTGGCGCAGCTACGCATTGAAGCCACCATGCATGTGGACGACATCCCGCCAGACTTCAAGCCGGATCTGCAGATTCTTGACCAAGCGCAAGCAGCGCAGCCGCACCCGGCCGAGTGCATCTGCCCCCAATGTATGCCCATCGACGAGGACGCGCACGATGCCGACGGCCAGCCGAAGGCCCCGGATCCCGAAGCCGCGGCATCCGACACGGGCGCCGTCTTCCCCGTAGCCGTAATCAGCCCCGCCGAAGACGAAGAACCCGACCCGATTACATTCGAAGACAGCCTGGATCTGCGCGAGGACACCGTGGACACTGATGCCGACGCGCAGGATACTGCCGAAGCGGACAGCGCCGACGCTGAAGAAGATCCCGACGCGCCCGCTCAAATGAACCTGTTCTAATATGCCCGTCACTGATGAAGACCGGATGTGGATGCGCGCTGCGCTTGCCGAAGCCGAACGCGCCCTCGCCGCCGACGATGTGCCCATCGGCGCCGTCGCCGTGCATCATGGCGCGGTGATCGGGCGCGGCTATAACCGGCGCGAAGCCGACAAGGACCCCACAGCGCACGCTGAAATCATCGCCATTCGGGAAGCGGCGGCGGCTCTTGGCATGTGGCGGCTGGATGGGGTAACGCTCTATTGCACGCTCGAGCCCTGCTCTATGTGCGCGGGCGCTATGGTGCTGGCGCGCCTGCCCCGCCTGGTTTACGCGGCAGCCGACCCCAAAGCGGGGGCAGCCGGCAGCGTAATCGATATCGCGCGGCATCATCGACTCAATCATCATGTGCAAGTGGAAGGCGGAATTTACGCCGAAGAAGCCGCTGAACTGCTGCGCGCCTTCTTTCGCCGCTTGCGCGCCGCGGGCAAAAGCTGAAGCGCTGCCGCGGAAGGGCAATCGCATCAAAATGATGGTGACTGAAATGGCGCAAATTCGAACGGAAAATCAAACACAGAGTTCACAGAGAGCGCAGAGAAAAGCAATAATGAAAGCTTACGTCATAAGTCAGGAGTGATTTTGAGAGATTTTTGAAGTCTTTTCGGTGCTTCTTGCCGTATTCCAGTCCATAGACTGCTTTGAATAGTCGTCTAAACACCTATATCTCTGTGCCCTCTGTGTTCTCTGTGGTTAAAATATTTAGATGCGATTGCCAAGACTGCCGCGACAAGAAAGTGTTCAAATTCGACTGTGGCTGTGTATACTAAAGGTCTGCTAGGGAGAGGTGCCAGAGTGGACGATCGGGACTGTCTCGAAAACAGTTGTACCCTCCGGGGTACCGTGGGTTCGAATCCCACCCTCTCCGTATTTTAGCCCGATTGCGCAGAAGCCGGGTCGGGCTATTGTTTCATCACCCGACCCGTATAACGTCAATCTCAGCTATCCGCTCCCATTTGCAGCAACATCGCCAGCGGGAAGACAAAGGCGTCTTCCGGTATCGGGACATCGACCGGCTCGCCAAAGTTGGACAGCTGGGCAGCCATGTCAAGCACGATAGACATATCCTGCAACTGACCGTCTTTCATGTGCGACATACTGGCGTCCACCGCGATGTCAGTGCCGTAAGTATAGCTGTCGCCCAGACCAATATACTGCGTAACCGAGAATTCACCGACTTCGATGGCGTCCATGAGTTCACGCGCCATCTGCGGATCATCCATGTCATTGGATGCCGCGACTAGCTCTTCGACGCTGATTAGCGACAAGAAGGCGTTCAAGTCAAAGTCGGTCTTGAAGACAGCCACAGCCGCGCCGTTCACGTCGCTATCCGGCAGGCGGACGATGGTCAAAGCCGAATCAGCGACAGCTTCCATTTCCTGCATATCCGCCGAGTCTGATTCGGGCATCATGCCGAATTCCGCCAGCAATTCACCGATAGCGCCGTTAAGGTCTAAGCCGAAGCCTTCCATGCCGGTCATATCTTCGCCGGTCACAGCCGACAGGGCTTCTGCGCTCAGCATCAGAATCCCGTCTTTCATGAGCAAGGTGATTTCCGACTTGACTTCTTCCTCGCCCGAGGCATCCGTCATGTCGATCCGCAGATTCGCCTTGGCCGATGTCAGGAATATCTCCGCCAATTCGCCCCAATCCGCCTCGGCCATGTTGGCGGCCTTCTCGTTAATGATCTGCAGCGACTCATCGTCAAGCTCGAACTGGCCATTGGCCTGCGCGGACAAGCGCATCGGCTCCTCAGAATCAACCGCCAGATTCATGCTCACGGCAACAGCGAAGGAGTTCAGGCTGTCCATCACTGCCGCGTTGTCCCGCAGAATTTGGCAATCGCTCTGGGAAAGATCGCCGCAGAATACATCGTCCACTGCATCCGCCTGCGCGAATGCGACCGGAAATACCAGCGCGATAAAGGCGATAAGAATCGTGAATTTCCTCTGCATTGTTTGTCCCTTTGCTTGTCTCATTTGGTCTACAAAGTATAACGCAGAAAATTGTAAACCGTTCCGCCCAAAGATTTGGGGGCAGGGCAATCGCTTCAACATGAATCTGAGATCTAGGAACCTTATACGAACTCAAATTTAACCACAGAGACACAGAAGTAGTTCCAAGTTAGTCATGCGAATTTTGCCAAAGCAACGATCTGTAGGGGCGACAGCCCGAAACCACGAGTCGCAGCGGAAGCGGGCGACCAGATTGGTCGCCCCTACACGGCGCGCTTCTTCGCATGACTTTCTTGGTTTTACTGAGAGCACAGAGAAAGGTCTATGATTTATAGTTGCACTTCAATTTTGAACCCTTTATTTTGAAACCTGCCGAAGCCCGTCGGAATATGTAGGGGGAAGCCACCAGCTCGCCCGAACGCACACAGCATTCGCTTTCATATTTTTTGTGAGCCAAATCGGGACTTGCGAGCGACTGTGTAGAATTTAACTTGATGCGAATGCCCGAGCCCTTCGGCAGTCGGCGTTTAACAGGGCTGGCAGGTCTGCTATACTCGCCATAGATATGCACAAGCGGAAACCGCGGAGATTATGAAGACCATCACTGTTTATGGCAGTTCCCAGGTTCGTCCGCTCCAGCCCGAATACGAGGATGGGGTCACTATCGGGCGGGCGCTGGCGCAAGCCGGCTATGCGGTTATGAGCGGCGGCTACTATGGAATCATGGAAGCCGTCAGCAAAGGCGCCAAGTTGGCCGGCGGCCATGTGATTGGCGTGACGACCGATCAAATCGGCCTGCAATTTGGTGTCAAGCCTAACGCGTACCTGGATGAAGTCGTCAATTTTGCCGACCTGCGCGACCGGCTGCTCTACATGGTGGAGAACGCGGACGGGTACCTGGCTATGCCGGGCGGTATAGGCACATTGCACGAAATCGCGGAAACCTGGGAATTGATGCGCATCGGCGGTGTCCCGCGCCGTCCCTTTGTTTGCTACGGCAGCTTGTGGGCCAAGTTAATCGGCGAGCTCGAAAACAGCGCCTATCTTGGCGATGGCTACCACGGCATGATCCACATTGCCCAGCGCCCCGACGAGGTAATGGACATATTCACCAGTGCAATCGCATCAAAATAATTTAACCACAGAGAACACAGAGGGCACAGAGAAATGTCAATCTATAATAAAGATTGTGCAATTGCACTGCAATTTATTGTCATGTGATAAGTAATTTGCCCATTTGTAAGTCGATGCTAGAGGAGCCCTGCCCCGAACAAACTTAAACTCTGTGTTCTCAGTTAAGCCAATAAAGTAATGCAAATTTCACTGTGCATCACTTTGTAGGGACGACAGCCCGAAACCACAAGTTGCAGCTGACCAGATTGGTCGCCCCTACAAGGCAAGCTTTTTCGCATGACAAAGACGCGCCGGCAGGTATTGACAAACAATTCGAGTACAATAGTTATGGATTGAAACTGAGCATCCGAGGCAAGCCATCCGTGAGGCGTCTACTATTAAAGGCATCAGTCATTTTTCTGCTGCTAACATCGACATTGGCGAGCGCCCAAGACAGCGCCAATCAGGCTGAGAGCAGCGCCGCGCCTCTGCTGAAAGTATGGCTGCCCGCGCCGCTTATCTCCGACGAATCCGGCGATGCCTATCAACTGCTGAGCGAGCACAGCGCCGCGTTTTCCGCCAGCAACAACATAAACGCGAGCTATCGCATCAAGGATGTCGGCAGAATCGGCGGCATTGTGGCATCGATTCGCGCTGGGAAAGAAGTCGCGCCCGAAGCGTTGCCGGACGTCGCGCTGATCCGCCGGCGAGACTTTGGTCCAGCGCTGGCCAGCGAGTATTTGCAATCTTTGGAAACGCTGTTTTCATCGTCCCTGCTTAACGATTTGGACGATGGCGTGGAATTCGGCCAGATTCCGCTGGATAGCGGACTCTCGCTTTACGGCCTGCCCTACTTTTTCGATCTGCTGCATAGCGTCTATACACAGCCAGTGGCGGCCGCCCGCAACTTGCGCAGCTTTGATGACATGCTGTCCGACGACGTTGCCTTCTTGTTCCCGGCGGCGCGCGCCAACGGCTTGAATCAGACCTTCTATTTGCAGTACCTGGCCGCCGGCGGAAAGACGCCAGAAGACGGCGTGATGAGCATCAACGAAGACGCGCTGTTGACGGTGCTGGAATTCTACGATGTCCTCGTGCAGAGGGGCTTGATAACAGCCGATGTCCTGACCTATCAGTCGCCAGCCGCCTATGCCGCCGACTTCGCCAATCATCAGGATCGCCCGCAGCTGGCCATCTTCAACGCCAGCGAATACCTCGCCATGATTGACCAAGAGGCCATCAATGTTGTTGTCGGCGAGATACCGACTGCGGGCGGCAACGGCTCGTCAATCCTCAATGGCTGGCTGTGGGTGATCGTGACGCCGGACCGCGGCCGACAGGCTCTTGCGGCGCGCTTTCTGGAATGGATGATGGAGCCCGCCTTCCATGCCGATTTCTCGCGGGCGCTTTATCATCTGCCGTCTCAACCCGCCATTCTGGACCAAAGCCTGCCCCCCGCCGCTGATAGTCAATTCTTTGCCGAACAGCTGCAAAGCGCAGCGTTGCCATTGCCTGAGGGCGAAGGCGGGACCGCGCCGCGCTTGATGCAGGAAGCCTTGGCGCACGTCATGCACGGCGATCTTTCCGCGGCGGAAGCGACGCGACTGGTGGTCGAACAGCTGGCCGAGCGCTAGACAAGCAGCGACTTTTGATAGAAGCGATGCGTCTTGTAGATCTTGCCGCCTAAGCTCAAGCTAATCTTTATTAGCGGATTGGTTTCCAAAACCCAGCCCGAGTCAAGGTAATCGTACTGTGAGGGCAGCAAAGCCTTCATCACCTCGAGCAGCATAGCCAGCTCCACGCCCTTGTTGCGGTGCTCCTGCTTGACGCCCATCAGTGGCATGCGCACGCCGCGAATCGACTTGCGAATTTTCCAGTGCCAGGCAACTTGCGCCATCGTGACGATTTCCGGCACACCCGGCCGTGGGTAGGCGCGGCGCAGCGCGTCGTTGAAATTGGGAATCGTCAGCGCGAAGCCTACGGGCTCATCGGCGATTTCAGCGAAAAAAGCCAACTTGGGCTCCACCAACATGCCTAAATCATCGATCAAAGCCTGCAGCTCGGCGTCATTCATGGGGATGAAGCCCCAGTTTTTTTCCCAGGCTGCGTTGTAAATCTCGCGGAAGCGCTCGAATTCGGCCTTCTTTTCCTTGGCGCGCATGCTGCGTACCGAGATTCCGCTGCGCTGCGCCGCCCGGCTGACGAGCCTTTCCAAGCGTTCCAACGAGTCGCTGCCCGCGATCGTCTTGCGATCCTGATAGATGCAGTGCAGATCCATCACCTTTTCGAAGCCGGCGCCCGCCACCAAGCCGGCGTACCAAGGCGGATTGTAGGGCATCATAATCACGGGCGGGCTGAAGTTATCGACCAGCAGGCCGCATTCTTCATTGGTGGTGAAACTGGCGGGACCGCGAATCGCGTCTACACCCCGCGCCGCCGCCCATTCACCCGCAGCGTCCAGCAGCCCGCCGGCGACTTCTGGATCGTCGACAGATTCAAACATGCCAAAGAAGCCGATATTCTCGTCATGAAAACGATTATGTTCATGGTTAACAAAGGCAGCGACCGTCCCCGCCATCACGCCGTCGCGCCAGGCGGCGAAGAACTCGCCATCCATGTAAGCCCAGGCCGGATGTTTGGATTTATCCAGCAATTGACGGCGCATGGAAAGCAGGGGCGGCGCCCAATTGGGGTCGTCAGCGTAATGGCGCCAGGGGAATTGAAAGAACTCGCTGAAGTCCTTGCGATTGTCGAGCGGTCGTATATCCAACAAGATGAAGCCTGCCCTTGGAAAGTCTCTACAAGCGACAGCAAACGATTGCCGTAAATTATCTTGACAGCGTCCTATCGCGCTGATAGTATAGCAGTACTTTATTCCGTAGTAGCTCAATTGGCAGAGCAATCGGCTGTTAACCGATCGGTTCTTGGTTCAAGTCCAAGCTACGGAGCCTCTTTGATGCCCCTGCAACAGGGGCATTTGCATTTGCGGCAGTTTACACAATTCAATTTCTGCCGACCGCTGAACGATAGGGTGCAGGTATTGCCACATTCAATTAGCGAAAGAAGCAAGACCTCTTCGAGCGGCATATTGGAACGCGCCCAAGGTTGTCTGCTGGGGCAGCTCGCCGGTGACGCGCTGGGGAGCCTGGTTGAATTTCAGACCCCGGCACAGATTCTTAGGCTTTATCCCGACGGTGTAAGAGACCTTGCTGACGGCGGCACCTGGCAGACTATCGCGGGCCAACCGACCGACGATTCCGAGATGGCGCTGATGTTGGCCCGCTCGCTGGTTAATCAGGGTCGTTTTGATCGCGAGGCAGTCAGGCAAGCATATATTGACTGGCTCGAATCCGGACCCTTTGATTGCGGCTACACCGTTAAAGGCGGTCTCCAGGGGCGTCACAATCCTCGTAGCCAGGCCAACGGCGCGTTGATGCGCATCAGTCCCCTCGGCATATTTGGCGCCAACTACGATTTAGAGCAAGTCGCCGAGTGGGCGCGCCAAGATGCCGCCATCACCCATATTCATCCGGTCTGTCAAGACGCCAACGCCTTGTTCGCAATGGCGATCGCCCATGCGCTTCGCAGTGGCTGCGACGCGCGAGCTTTATACGAGCAAATCGTGAATTGGGCTCTAGAAGCGCAAGTGGACGAGACCCTCTACGCTGCGGTGGCTGGCGCAGCCGAAGCGCCGCCCGCCGATTTCGTCTCCCAGGCAGGCTGGGTGCTGATCGGCTTCCAAAACGCGCTTTGGCAACTCCTCCATGCCAGAGACCCTGAGCACGCGATAATCGACACGGTCATGCGCGGTGGAGACAGCGACACCAACGCCGCCATCACTGGCGCGCTATTGGGCGCAGTTTGGGGGCTGAAATCGATTCCGGAGCGATGGGCAAAGCGCATACTCAATTGCCGCCCCCAAGCCGGATTGCCCCATGTAATTCACCCGCGACCGGAGCGTTTCTGGCCCCTAGACGCATTGGAATTGGCTGAGCGTCTTATCGGCGCGGCTTAGCTCTTCAACTCATGAATTAGCCGCAGACCATCCAGCGTCAGCTCGGGCGCGACAAAATCGATTAGGGCTACATGTTCGCTGAACATAGGCGCCATCCCGCCGGTAGCGATTACCTTGGTCGCCGAAGCATCGAGCTGCTCCAATATACGGGCCAGCAGCGCATCGATCATGCCAACATAACCCCAAAATATGCCCGACTGCATGGCATGAATGGTATTGCGCCCGATGGGTTTCGGCGGCGGCACCAGGTCGACTTTGTGCAGTTGCGCGGCGCGGCTGACCAGCGCGTCATGAGCCAGTCGGATGCCGGGCGCGATCACGCCGCCAATGTACTCGTTGTCCGCCGAAAGCACGTCAAAGTTGGTCGACGTGCCAAAGTCGACGCTGACCGCGGGCGCGCCAAAGAGCTGAGACAGCGCCACGGCATTGCAAAGCCGATCGGCGCCCGCCTGCTCCGGCATGTCGATGGCAACCTTGATGCCCAATCGGCATTTGCTGCTTACCGTCAGCGGCTCCAGGTTCAAGTAGCGCCGCGCCAAGTCTTGGAATGTTATCGTCAGCGCGGGCACGACGCTGCTCAGGCAGATGGCTGATATCGACTGGAAATCGACCCCGGCCGTATCCAGAAAGTTGCGCGCCAGGACAGCGTATTCGTCGGTCATCTTCTGCGCGACCGTCCGCGCCCGCCAAGAGAGACGCCAGGCGCCCCCATCCCACAGACCCAGATGGATATTGGTATTGCCAATGTCGATTGCCAGAAGCATAGCCTGCTCCGATTCAGCGGCGTCAATCCGATTGCGCTGGCGGCGCCGCTGCGAAATCCAAACAGCCGCAGCGCATGCCATCGGCGACTCTGCGCTATAATATGGTAGATTCTGAACCGATAGGGCGCAACCGTTGCGGCAGAGGTTATGTCATGTTGGTACGCCAAGCCACCATAGACGATACACAAAAAATAGTGGAATTGTTCACCTCTCGCGTGACCATTTGGCAGCGACTGAACGCGCTTGGTCAAGTTGAGAATCTTCCCTACGCTGATCTGACGATTTATGAACGCTGGCTGCATGGCGGCGCTTGGATGTCGCTGGAATCCGGCGCCATCTGGCTGAATCACCTGTTGAGCGGCAACGGCCTAGCCTATGTGGTGGACGACGCCGGCCGGATACTCGCTTACGCCGAAGCCTTCTACAATCGCGAGCTTACGCCGCTGGGAACGCATCTTCATGTCGCGGACCTGCTGGTCGCCGAGGGCAGCGCAGACGACGTACATCTGCTGCTTGCCGACGCCATCTTGGTTGACGCGCGCGCGCCGGCTCGACTGTCGGTCGATTACCCTGCCTATGACCAGGACGTAGCGACTTACTATCGCAAATACTTTGGCACGGCGGAAGAATCACGACTGACGCGTTATGCCCTGCAGGCGCAGATCGGCCAGAGCTTCTACAAGAGCCAGGAATACGACAAAACTGAGGCCAGCTTGATTGACGGCTGGGCGCTGGCAATCGGTCGCTGGACCAGCCCGCGCGCGCTCTGGGAAAGCGAATGGATCGAACACTGGCGCGGCATACCGCAGATCGTCGAGCGCAAGAAACATCGCCATTATGTCAACGCCTCGGGCCATGAAGCCTTCGTCTGTTTCCATCAGCAGCTTTACAATGAGCGCAATGCCGAGGTTTACTGTTGGTCGCCACGCAACCTTAGTACGCAACTGCTGGTGGCCATCCGCGATATGGGGCACCGGCACGGATTCCGCGTGCTGACGCTGGCTCTGCCCGACTATTCCGCCAAGCTCTTGCCGCCCGATACCACCGCCGACCCCAACGAGCACATCATTGCCACAGTAAAGGTCTGAAAGGCGCAAGACCCGCCTCATCGGCCACTGCGGCTAGGCTGTCGGCTCGCCGCGCGATATTATGGCGGGCGCAAACCCAAACTAACGAGGGCATCCCCATGCGTTCAAAAGCGGACATCGCCGATTGGCTGGACGAAAATCAACCACGTTTCACGCGGATGTCGGACGAAATCTGGGACAACCCGGAGCTGCAATTCCTGGAGTTCAAAGCGTCGAAGCTGCAAGCTGATTTCCTGGAAGCAGAGGGCTTCCGCATCACTTGGGACCTGGGCGGCATCAGCACAGCTTTCGTGGCGGAATGGGGCGATGGCAAGCCGGTCATCGCCTTCGCCGGGGAATACGACGCCCTGCCCGGGTTGTCGCAGAAAGACCAGAGCCTGCGCGAGCCCATCAGCGCCGGCGACGCTGGGCACGGCTGCGGGCACAACCTGCTGGGCACAGGCTGTCTGGCGGCGGCTGTGGCGTTCAAAGAGTGGCTGCAGCGCGGCGGGCATGAAGGCGCCGTCCGCTACTATGGCTGCCCGGCGGAAGAAGGCGGCAGCGGCAAAGTCTTTATGGGCCGCGAGGGCGCCTTTGACGACCTGGACGCCACCTTCAACTGGCATCCCTGGTACACCAATTCAGCGATGAAAGGCAGCTTGCTCAGCGTCAACCGCTATTACTTTCGCTTCAGGGGCAAATCCGCCCATGCCGCCGCCGACCCTCATTCGGGCCGCTCCGCCCTGGACGCGCTGGAGCTGATGAATATCGGCGTGAATTACCTGCGCGAGCACGTAACCGATGATGTTCGCCTGCACTATTCCATTCTCAGCGGCGGATTGGCGCCAAACGTGGTGCCGGACTTCGCCGAAAGCTATTATTACGTGCGCGCCTATGAACAGCAAAACCTGGAAGACGTCAGCCAGCGCGTCATACGTATCGCCAAAGGCGCGGCCATGATGACCGACACCGAGGTGGAAGTCGTCTACAAATCGGGCTCGACGCGCGTCCTGTCCAACGACGCGCTGGCCGACTTGCAATACGAGGTCATGCGCGGGCTGGGCGGCATCGACTTCAGCGAAGACGAGCAAGCCTACGCCGCGGCGATCAACCAGCACTTCGGCGACGCCAACGTCAAGACCTTGGTCAGCCGTTACGGCGTTGAGCCCGACCGCGCTGAGCAGCCGCTGATCGGCGATGTGCTGCCCAGCGCCGACAAGGGCTACGTCTCGCCGGGTTCCTCGGACATGGGCGACATGAGCTGGTACGCGCCCTGCAGCATGCTGCAATCCGCTACCTGGGCCAGCCGAGCGGCGGCGCATTCCTGGGGCGTCGTCGCCACTGGCCGAACTTCGATTGGGCACAAGGGCATGATGTACGCGGCCAAGGTGATGGCGCTGGCGGCGGCTGAGCTGGTCCTGTCGCCGGACAAACTGCAAGAGGCGCGGGCGGAGTTCAAGGAGGCGCTGGAGCGGACGCCCTACGTCTGCCCGATTCCACCTGAAGTCGGGCCGCCGAAGCACAAGCATCCTCTGCGCTGAGTGTCCTTATTCGACCAGCCGCTGGTCATAGCCGAGCGCGACAAGCTGCTCAAAGGCGCGCCAAACCTGCGCGGGAATCTTTTGCGGCGCTTGAAAGCCATTTTCGCCATAGACCTTGACCCGCTGCAAGTCGCCCACGATACGCTGAATCACGGCATCACGCGGCAGCTCGCCATTGAGATAGTCGGCGCAGGAAATCGGCGGCGAGGACACAACGAAGTCTATGCCGCGCCACTGCTGCAGCGCCGTCGCGAGAACGCGACGTTCCATGTAGGGCTTCTGCACCATGATGAAGGAGCGGAAGTCGAAGCCGAGCGAGTCCAGCAATTGCCGCGTGAAGAGGAAATTCTCGCCCGTATTCCGCGAGCGATTCTCTATCAGAATGGCTTCGGCAGGAACACCGTTCGCCAGCGCTTGGCGGGCGAAATAGTCGGCTTCGGTAGTATCCCAGAAGACGCCAAGTTCGGCATTCTGCTGTACGACTCCGCCGGAGAAAAGCAGATACGGCGCGTATCCCTGCTGATACAACTCAATGGCGTAATCGGCGACGTCGATGTCATGACTGCCGAGCACGAAGATACAATCCGCCATTCGCAGTTCATGACCGACCAGCATGTAATCCCAGATGGTTTGGACGAGGGCCTCCACGTCCTCCATGTTTGCTTCGGTCAGCGGCATCTAAGACGGAAAGATGTCGGCGACGCGGATTTCAAAGCCGGGCAGGACGTCGCCGCCGCGCAAAGTGTCGCCTATTTTCAAGGTTACCGCGCCTTCCACCTTATGGACCTCTACCATCTTAATGTCAGGGTACACAATCCAGACTAAGGCTGTGCCCGCGTCTAGCAGCTGCCTAATCTTCAAGTGGTTGTCAACAGCTTTGTTTCCCGGCGAGAATATCTCAACAGCCAAATCAGGCGCGATTGTTGTCCAGCCAATCGAGAGATTATTCGACGCTCGCTCTGTGCGTACAAAAGCCAAGTCGAGACCACGCACAGTGTCTTTACTTAGAAGTCTTTCTCCAGCGTATCACGTTGGCCCGTGTTGTAGAGCGCGGCGGCCGGGTGATAAAGCGGCACGACGGAAGCGCTGCCGTTTGCCGCGCGCACCTTGATAACCGTAGCGCGCAAAGTAGGTATCAAACGTCGGCGAAGATTTCACTAACCGGGATCGTAAAGCTGGGAAGCACTTCGCCGCCGGTAAGCGCATCGGATTCTTTGAGTTTGAACGTACCGTCATCCATATGAACTGCGATACTCCGCAGATCGGGGTACACGATCCAAATCATAGTCGTTCCTGCATCGAGAAATTGTTCGATTTTCTTTTCGATGTCTTCCGCCTTGTTACTCGGCGAAATAATTTCGACAGCAAGATCAGGCGCTACATGCAATGGGCTTCGCGGCAATTTTCCCGGAAAGCGATCCGCCGAAATGTATGCTATATCCAAGCCGCGCAACGTGTCTCTGCCTTCCGGATTCCGCTCCAGTACAAAAGGCGCGTCGCCAGACAATACGCGTCCAAGATCCCTTTTCCTCACAAAGTTAATGATCTCCGCCGAAAGTGTGCCGAGAATTGCAGCGTGTATCGGACTGGGCAAAGGCATATCGATGATTTCTCCTGCAACGAGCTCGACTCTGCGGTCTGCGAATTCGGGCTGCTGGATCATATCGTAGAAGGCATCGGCGCTGATGAATTGCTTTTCAACGATCATTTCGACAAGATTCCCTTCCGCCTTTGCGACGCTAGAGCAACTTCATTTTACCCGAATCGCCCGCAGAAATAAACTGTTTCAAAACTTTGAAGTCTTCCTCCAGCGTATCACGTTGGCCCGCGTTGTAGAGCGCGGCGGCCGGGTGATAAAGCGGCACGACGGAAGCGCTGCCATACGCGGTGCGAACCTTGATGACCGTACCATGCAGTTGGCTGATCTTCTGATTGGCTTGAAATGCGCCAAAGCGCCGCAGTATGAATTCCATCGAGAAACGCCCCAAGGTAGCGATGACCTTGGGCTGGATGATGCCGAGCTGCCGCTCAAGAAAGGGCGCGTACAAGTCGATCTCGGTCTTGAGCGGATCGCGATTATTGGGCGGACGGTCTTTGACGATGTTGGTCACGTAGACCTTCGGGCGCTCCAACTGGATGGACGCAAGCAATTCGTCCAATACGCGCCCCGATGCGCCACAGAAGGGACGGCCGGTCTCGGCCTCATTCTTGCCCGGCGCCTCGCCGATGAACATGATGTCGGCGTAGTGGTCTCCCTGCCCGATCACCGGGAAATAGCCGTTGCGCTGGCGATAGTCGTAGAGCGGCGATTCCTTGAGATTGACCAGCTCGTCGCGAATGGCGCGCAACTGTTCGGTCCGGTCAGTCGACATCATTGACCTTGCTCTCTCCCCTTGAATTAGCCGTAGTCTAGCACATCGCCGGCGGGGTTTGAAAATTATGGCAGTAGTGGGCCAGGGCAATCGCTTCAAATTATTTTTGCCACCGAGTTCACAGAGTACACAGAGATTTACTTCTATTTCTGGAAGAATTAGGAGGCAATGTAGGGGCGATTCTGTGAATCGCCCACAGATTATGCGCGATTTCACGGGCGACCTACAATGTCACCCCTACATTTTGTAAATTTTGGTTGCGAACGACGCAGTATGATTTTGAAGCGATTGCCCTGAGTAATGGGCGAGCCAAGGCTCGCCCCTACAATTTGTTAGTTTGATAATAAATTCGTCATTTATGGATTTTGATGCGATTGCCCTGCTAGAAATGCGAGGGCACCGAGAAACTTAATCGAGATATGCCATATTCTTTGTGTGCTTTGTGTGCTTTGTGTCTTTGTGGTGAAATTAAATTTCAACCGAGTTCGAAACACTAGCCGCGCTCGCTGCTTGCATAGCCCGCAACGCTCATCTTTAGTTGTTGGCGCCGTCGCCGAAAAGGTCGCGGGCTTTGCGCAGGAGACGGCGCAAGGCAGCGTCGATTTCGTCGCCCATACCAAGCGCATCGGCGAAGCTCAGCCAGCGGAATCGCGTCGATTCGCCCGTGGCCGGCGCAAGCGCGCGAGGCTGGCTCGTCGCGAGAAGGTAGCGGAAATCCAGGTGCAAGTGTTCGGGCTGGTCGCCATGCTTGGGGATGGCATGCAAGTCAAAATCAATCGGGGCGGCCGTTCCTGCTGCGGGATGGAAGCGCAAATCGGGCAAGCCGGTTTCCTCGCGCGCCTCGCGTAAGGCGGCCTGGGCAACATCCGTTTCGCGCTCCAGGTGCCCGCCAACCTGCAGCCAACGACCGAGGCGCTTGTGATAGTGCAGCAGGGTCCGCCGCGATTCCGGCTCGACGATGACAGCGGAGGCGGTGATATGCCCCACTGCGCAGCGGCTGCTGAATATGTTGGGATGCGCCAGGATCAGCGATTGGATGCGGCGAATGTCGCGCGCTTCCTTTGCGTCGGCGGGTCGATGCCGCGCCAGCAAGTCCAGCGCTGCCGCCCGCGGCTCGCCTAGCTTCTGAGCCTGGAACTTGTCTTCCCGGGTCGGCTTAGCGTGACCTGGCATTGGGTCGCTCGGCTAGCGCCCGTTCACTGCGGCAAGCAGCGCGGCGCCATAAGTCTTTTGACGCCAGGGACCCAGCCCGCGGATGCCTTTGAGTTCGGCGGACGTGGCCGGCTTGCGGCGGGCGATGGCCCAAAGCGCGTCTTTGCTGATGATGACATCCGACTCAACGCCACGCGCCTGAGCGGTTTCTCGTCGCCAGCTGTGCAGCGCGCTGTAGCGGTCGACCACCTTTTTCGGGATAATCTCCTGCTCGGGCGCGACGTAATCGACGCGGCTGGCTTTGCCGTGCCGTACCGCCTGAATGAATTCGTCGCCGCTTTGGCGGATCAGCCAAGCCGGCAGGCCGCGCACATCGTAGAGCTGCTTGACCGAGCGCGGCGGCGACTTCACCAATTGCAGCAGCGCCTTATTGGAGATGAGTTGGTTGGAAGGCCGATCGACCGATTGCGCCAGTTCATCGCGCAGGATGTAGAATTCGCGCAGGATGGCGACCTGCTGGCCGTCAAGCGAGTTGGGGCGGCAGAGAGCCCAGAAACCTTCCGGGTCAAATTCACCTGATTTCAGCTCGAAGCGGGTGACATCGGCGAAGTACTCTCGCGCTTCTTCGAGGCGGTCGGCGGCTTCTAGCTCGGCGTACAAAGCATCGCGCAGCGCCAGCAAATGGTGGGTATCCATCTGGGCGTAGCGCCGAAAACCTTCGGGCAGCGGCCGCCGCCCCCAATCGGCTTTCTGGTGCTTCTTGGCGTGATGGGCGCCGAGCAGCTCCGCCAGCATGTGGCTCAAGCCGATGCGCTGATAGCCGCAGACGCGGGCGGCCGCCATGGTATCAAAGACGTTGACGACATCGAAGTCGAAGTCGCGCTTGAGACAAATCAGGTCGTATTCAGCCGCGTGGAAGACCTTCTCAATGGCGGGATCGGCGAAAACAGCGGCCAGGGCGCCCACATCGGCGATGGCCAGCGGGTCGATGAGCAGGTCTTCGTCGGGCGTTGAGAATTGGATGAGGCAAGTGCGGCCGCGGTAGGCGTGCATGCTGTTGGACTCGGTATCGCAGGCGATGCGTCCGGCGGCGCTGAGTCGCTCGACGGCGGCCTCAAGCGCGGCGGCGGTATTGATGTAGGCGGCGGGAGGAAGCATAAGCGGCATTACAACCAGTGACGGCGGCGGAACAGGTAGAGCATCAGCAGCGAGATGACGAGCATGATGCCAACTGTGATTATAAAGGCTTGGGGATTATCGGCAAAGGGAAGAACGATGTCCATGCAGGGCAATCGCATCAAAATATGTTAACCACAGAGAACACAGAGGGCACAGAGAAAAGCAATAGTGAAAGCTTAGGTCATAAGTCAGGAGTGATTTGAGAGATTTTTGAAGTCTTTTAGTGCTTCTTGCCGTATTCCAGTCCATCGACTGCTTTGAATAGTCGTCTAAACACCTAAATCTCTGTGCTGGCGGTCAGTGTCTACGCGACCCTCTGTGTTCTATATTTTATGAAACCTGCCGAATCCCCGTCGAAATATGTAGGGGCGAGCCACCGGCTCGCCCGAACGCACACAGCATTGGACTTCCTATTTTGTATGAGCCAAGTCGTGACTTGCGAGCGACTGTGGTTAAAATATTTTGATACGATTTCCCTGGGCTGAACCCTACAGATTTCGCCAGATCTTGGGCTTGGCGCAGAAGCTGTAAGCATTCAGTCATTGTGCGGCGGCGCTTGTCGGGTACACTGATTGGCAGAATCAACCGGGGTCGGAGCGCGGCGGATGACCAAACGGGATCATAAGCGACAAGGACAGAGGCGCGAGCAGCTGATACTGGCCGCGGCGCTGGGATTGGCGGCGCTGGTCGCGGTGGGGCTGCTTGCTTATTTTGCGCTATCAGAAGACGAGAGCGCGGCGGTTACCGTTGAGGTGCTGCCGGCCGAGCTGTCGGACGAGGGCCTGCATGGCGAAGCGCTGTTCAAAGCGAATTGCCAGGCTTGCCACGGCCCGAACGCGGCGGGCACAAAGCTGGGTCCGCCGTTGATCCACGACATCTACAATCCGGGGCACCATTCGGACGAGGCCTTTTATCTGGCGGCGGCGACCGGCGTGCGCCAGCATCACTGGCCCTATGGGGATATGCCGGCTCAGCCGCAGGTTGCGCGCGAGGAGGTGACGCTGATTATACGCTTTGTGCGGGAGCTGCAAGAGGCGAACGGGATTGTGCGCAAGGCGTACTAGCGTGGTGGGTTTTGGCCACAGAGGCACAGAGGTTTTTTCACCACAAAGACACAAAGGCACAAAGGGCACAAAGATTGGTGGTCAAGGGGATTCGGGCTGTTTGTCTTTTTCGATGATGGACGTGATTTGGTCGACGATTTCTTGGAAGTAGTTGGGGTTGTCGGCGAGGATACGTTCGATGATTTCTTCGCCGTCTTTCACCTTCTTGTATTTGCGAGCTGGATGGGCAAGTTCCTTGAACATCATGGACAGGAATTTCGCGCCGTTTATGTTCTCCGTCCAAGTAGCCTGCTCGAACTCTATTCCGTCGGGATAAAAGTGGCTCTTCGATTGATTTGTGTCAATCCAAGTCTGTACGGATTTGGAAGTTGTCAGCTGAGCGGGAGGCTCATCGCCTTTATTGTTGATTAGATCCGACAGAAGACTTGTGAGTCCGTCGAAGTCAAGGAAGTAGTTTTCGAAGGTTTGACGGGGCAGGTAATGGATAAGTTTCTTGTAATGGCCACCCATTTTTTCATGTGCACCGTTCTTGTCGCCGTCGAAAACAAATCCCAGGACAGAAGGCAAGAGCCCAACTCCACCTGAAAGATTACGGTAAATCTCTACTGCGATTCTGGCATGCTTCTTGTCTTCAATGTCGCCTGTGTTCACAAGTTCCAAAATATTCACACCTTGTGGAAGTTCGCCATGTGCGTGTTTCCAAATCAAATTGAAGCATTGTGCGTCAGATTTGCCTTCGACCCATATCACGGCGTCCAATCCGAAAATGTCGGACCGTTTCGAGCCGATTGCTTCAAGAGCAGCTTCCAACTCGGTGTTGTCTGTTACGTTGACACTTTGTACTGTGCTTTCCATATTTTCACGTTTGACTAGCAGGATGCGCTTTTTCTGGACGGACATGATGGCTGTAGGCGAATGCGTCGCGATAATATATTGGTGGTGATCGTGTTCCTCAAAGATCTCGAGCAGCTTTCGGACGGCACCAGGATGCAAGAATGAATTAGGCTCGTCGATGATGACGACGCGTGGTTGGGAATTGTCGTAAAAAAGAACGACATAGAGCATGGCCAGAATCTGACCGACGCCTGTTCCGCATTTGTCAAGTGAAGTCGCAAGGTCGTCTCGCGCTTTGTCTGAAGGACAGTAGCTAAGTTGCAGTTCGACCGTTCCATTTCCCGGATTGAAAAGTATCTCTTGGATTTCTGGAATTACACGTTGTACAGACGCCAAATACGTATCCAAACGTGATGCCTTGAGTACACTCAAGACACTAGACAGATTTGCGGCGTCGCTTTTGAGGAGCGTCCCTTCTTCAATATCTGCTATCGCGCTAATACGTCGTTCCGCAAGAAATCTATACGCACTTTGCGGGATCCGACGCGCAACTTCTGCCCAAGACGTCTCTCGCGTATTCACTACATGCGTACTTCGATCAGGCATGTGATAACCAGCGTGCAACGAATCTCGTCCTCGTCCGCCAGCCGCAATCGCCCTGTAACAACGTAACTCCTGCTCGCCAGATACGGTATGCACGGGCCTGGAATTTCCCAATCTCACATGTGTAGCTATATTTGATTCATACCTGTACCTCATATTGTTTGTCGTGTCAGTTAGAAACCCGTCAGGCATACTCCAGGGCCCTAAGTGTGCAGTTCTAGAATCTTTCGGAGCTTGAGGAATGTAAAAGCTATCTTTCTCTGCAAACAGAATCTTCAAGAGTTCATAGCGATCAAACTGGTATTCAATTTCGTATAGCGTCTGTTGCTGTGACAAACCGGGATAGAGACGATTAATGGTGGCTTCGCTCCGATGAGGTTCGCCCTTGCTTTCGTGACTCAAAACGTCCAGCAGTGCCGTTTTGCCAGAGTTGTTCTTGCCGACAATGAAGTTAATCCCCGGACCCAACTCAAATTCCGGCGTCTTATAAAAGCAGACGTAGTTGTCAAGTTTGACTTTCGTAATCCGCATACCGATTCCTCAACCAATGCATCAACCCGCAACATTATACGATACAATCCGGCGCGGCCCTCCGACAGAATCCCGAAAACTTTTTACTTGTATCCCCCTATTCGATTGTGATATATTTAACTATCGCAATTTCATGCGCTGGAATCGACTTGAAATCCTAACAGAAGGCGCGTCAGTTCTGTTGGAATGGAAGGCATAATGGCGACAGCAGAATCCACGAATCCCACTGCGATGAGCGCTCCCGTGGCCCGCGCTGCGGCACGGCCAAGCGTACAGGTGGCGGCGCCCAGCCGGCGCGAATTCCTCTACTATATCTGGGGCGCGTCCATGACTCTGCTTCTGGGCGAGGCTTCCGCGGGCTTGATATGGTTCGCCTTCCCGCGTTTTAAGGAAGGCGAGTTCGGCGGGTCTTTCGCATTTAATCCGGAGGAGCTGCCCGGGGTTGGCGCCGCGCCGACATCGGTGCCGGCTGGCCGCTTCCATGTCACGCGCACCAGCGAAGGCTTGCGGGCGCTTTATGGTGTTTGTACGCATCTGGGCTGCCTGCCCAAGTGGGTGCCGACCAACGGTCGTTTCGAGTGCCCCTGCCATGGTTCCAAGTTCCAATTGAGCGGGACCTGGATAGAAGGTCCGGCACCGCGCAATTTGGATATCTTCATCGCCACGGTGACTTATGCCGATGGCACGACGGTGGAGACGCCCGGCGATGGCGGCCCCATTCCGCTGGATCCCGATAGGGAAATCACGAGCATACAGATTGATACCGGCGCGCGCATCATAGGCCAATTGCACCCCTAGCGCGGATAAATCACACGAGGAGTTTCCATGACCATCCTCCCCTTCCCCTCCTTCCTCGATGACGTCAAGGAAAAAGGCTTTAAGAAGGCGGTGTTCGAGGGCATCGACGACTCGGTCGAGCGCCTGACCGCCGGCCTGAATGTGCAGGACTTGCGCGAAGCCTTCCGCGGGGAAAGCGCGAGCCGCCGGCCCAACCCGCGCCTGACGCCGCATGCGGACGGCTTTTGGCTGCACATGCGCCCGTCCTACTTCAACCGCGATGTGACCGGCATGTATCCGACCTTTCGGCTGGGTTGGCTTTCCTCATATTTTGTATTCTTCGAGACGATCACCGGCATCTTGTTGATGCTGTGGTATACGCCGTCGCCGGAGATCGCCTATGGCGATATGCTGACGATCTTGAGCAATGTGCCGCTGGGCCAGTTGATGCGCGACATGCATCGCCTGGGCGCCGAGTTCATGGTGGCTGTGGTGGCGCTGCACATGATGCGAACGTGGATCACGGGCAGTTATAAGAAGCCGCGACAGTTCACCTGGTTCAGCGGTTTGATATTGTTAGTGATTACCGGCTTTTTGAGTTTTTCCGGTTATTTGCTGCCTTGGGATCAGCTAGCGCTGTGGGCGGTGACGATCGGCGCTTCGATGGCGGAAGCGACGCCGGTGGTTGGCGATCAAGTCAATCTGCTGCTGCGTGGCGCGCCAGAGCTGGGCGCGAACGGTCTGCTGCGCTTTTATCTGCTGCATGTGTTGGCTTTGCCGGCGCTGCTCTTTGTATTCTTCGGCGTGCACTATTACAAGGTAGTCATCCACGGGCACAGCTTGCCGCCGAAGAAGGAGACCATCGGCGAAGATTCGGCCAAGCGCGTGCCGCTGGACAAACGCGTCTATTTCATCCCCGACATGCTGACTTATGAGATGTTCTGGCTGGGCGCGACCACCTTCATCATCACCGTGCTTTGCATTTGGTTCTATCACGCGCCGCTGGAGAATCACGCCGATCCGCAGGTAACGCCCCTGGGCACTACAGCGCCTTGGTATTTCCTATGGATTCAGGGCGCGCTTAAACTGGGCGACAAATTCTTCTGGGGCGTGGCCTTCCCGTCGATTGCGCTGGGCGGCCTGGCGATGCTGCCCTACTTGGATGTGACGCCGAGCCGACGCTTCGCGCATCGCCGTTTTATGCTGACGCTCGCCATGCTGCTGGTCTCGTTGACAACAGTGCTGAGCTATATGGGCTTGGCGAAGTTCGCCGTGCAGACCTCGGCCGAGACCGAGATTGTGCACGAGCTGACCTTTGAGCCGGCGCATTCCAAGGTAGGCACTGGGCGGACTATACCCTTCGATCAGATGATCGTCGGCGCCTACACGACAGATCAGATGCATCACCACGACGACATGACAAGCAACGAAATGATCGCGCAGATCAACGCCGAGACGGCGGCCAACGGTCAGTTTGACCAGATGATTCAGGAGTTGAAGAATCAGCACTTGGGCGCGAACCAGTTGCCGCTGCGCTTCCGCAGTGTGCCGGCCGACGAGGCGCCGAAACTGTTGCAGGTGATGGAGGAATTCGCCCATCACTTGGACGCCGTGCCCGAAGAGCTGCCGAACGTCTGGGGCGCGCTGGTCATCACGGATAATCAGACCGGTTTGAAGCGGCTGGACTGGGTCGTAAGTTGGGACACCGTCTTGATTGAAGGCGGCAATGTGCAGCTGGATGAATCCGGCGAGCCGATCCTGGTCTACGCTACCGAGCAAGCAGCCGTGGTCGATAGCGAGGGCAATCCGGTCCTGGGCGACGATGGCGAGCCGCTTATGGAAGAAGTTCCCGTACTGGATGAAGCTGGCAACCCGGTCCCGGCGCGGCGAATTTACAGCGACCACCTTTTCATCCACCAAGCATCGGCGTATTTCGATTAACACTTGCGCGCTGCGCAGCCTGTAGCGCTTCGCGGCGAGGGAGACACAGGGACGATACATGGGTCGACTACTCTTCATAAAGTCAATCGAAGGCCGGATTCTGGCTGGCATCACGATGTTCGTTGGCATGATGATCCTGGTGGGTTGGGTCGCCATTAACGAAGAAGCGCGTATGCAGTCCTTCGTGCGGCAGCATACCGGTCGGTCGATTGAGCGAGGCGCGGAGCTATTTGCCTCGCTCTGTTCCGAATGCCACGGCGAAGAGGGTTACGGCGCCGACAACCGCGCGCCGGGGCTCAACAATCCGCATCTCTTCGGCTTTGACCCGGTGGGGCTGCAGACCGCGGCTATCACCAGCGCTAACCGGACCCTGGTGCGGCTGAACAAAGAGACGGATAGGCTGGTGGCTGAATTGACCGATGCGGAGAATCCGCCTTCGGCAGAGCGCCAGAACGAAATCATCGCTGCCATCACTGAGCTGGAAGCGCAGATTGAAGAACAGCAGTTGGCGATTGAGGCGGCGGTGGCCGAACGCATCGCCATACTTGGCACATTGGACAAAGCGGTCGATAATGGTCTCTTCCCGCAATGGGAAACGATTGAAGACAGCGACCGGACAGCTGACAACGAAGTCGAAGTCTTTTTTAATACTAACGGCACACGCCTGTCGCAAGCGGGCTGGGCCGGCGATTTGCACGGATATGTCGTGACGACCCTGATTCACGGGCGCCCGGGCAGCGCGCGCGTATATCCCAGTGGCACGGGCATGGCGGCTTGGTCACAGACAGCCGGCGGCCCCCTGCGCCAAGACCAAATCGAAGACCTGGCCGCCTACATCCTCAACTATGACAAGGGCGCCAATTGGACAACTGAAGACTTCCTGGCAGTCGCCCAATACGGCAAACCGCTGGCGGATGGCTCGCTGCCGACCGACCCGCCGCCGCCCCCGGCTGGCGACGATGTGGCTGGCATCCTGGCGCGCTGGCAAGCTGAAGAAATCGTGGGCAGCCCCGTCAGCGGCGAGTTGCTCTACGATGCGGAGTTCGGCTGTACGGATTGTCATCGCAATGGCGCATCGGCGCCGGACACGGTGGGCACTTTCACGCGCGTATCGACCGAGCGGCTGACGCTGCCGCAATTCTCCGGCTACAGCGTGGAGCAGTACCTGGTCGAAAGCATCACGCGCCCGGGCGATTATGTAGTGGATACCTACAGTTCGGGCTTGATGCCGGCCAACTTCGGCGTACGCATGACCGATCAGCAGCTGGCGGATATCGTCAGCTACTTGCTGACGCAAGAGTAGGTCGCAACCTTAGACAGGCTTGAGCCCTCGAATTCGGGGGCTTTTTGATTTCTGCCCGGGGGCAAGATGCGGAAATTCATTCTAACGCTGGGGCTGATTGTCCTCATAACCACAAGCGTTATCGCGCAAGACGATTCGGCCGACAATTGCCAAGCCGACGCGCTTACGCAGCAGCAGAGCACATTCGCGGCATATCTGACGCTCGACTTCGTCAAAGACGCCGAGTTGGCGCTGGCCAACCTCTTTCGCTTGGGCGCGCTATATCAGACCATGGCATTGGACTGCGGCTATCAGCCGAACGAAGTTGAAATCGACCGCTTGCTAGCGCAGACCTTGGCCTTTGTTTCGCTGGACGACCTGATCCTGGCGCAGGCGGTGGGGGCCGATGTCGAGGCTATCTTGGTCGAGCTCGACAATGTATACGGCGATCCGCTATATGGCCAGCTGCTCTACAACGGATTGGAGCCGGCATTGGGCGGGAGTACGCTGGGCTGCGCCGGCTGCCACGAGAATGTAGCGGTGGCGCCGCTGACGGCCGGCACCTGGACGCGGGTGGACGAGCTTCGCCTGGAATTGCCCGCCTTCGCCGACTACAGTCATCGCCAGTTCCTGGTAGAGAGCATCGTCAAGCCGATGGCGTATATTACGCCCGAATACGCTGGCATGATGCCGGAAATTTATGGTCGGCAGCTGACGACCCAGCAGCTGGCTGATCTGGTCGCCTTCCTCGACAGCCAGGACCAGTTGCTAGGCGGCGAATAATCGCCATGGCGAGCATTCATGACAATGACGCAACACTGGCGCGCTGCGAGTTTGCGCAATTCACAACTCAAGAGCAAACCATAGCAGGACAATCGCATAAAAATATTTCACCACAGAAGCGCAGAAGTATAACCAAGAAAGCCATGCAAAGAAGCGCGCCGTGTAGGGGCGACCAATCTGGTCGCCCGCTTCCGCTGCGACGCGTGGTTTCGGGTTGTCGCCCCTACAGATCGTTACTTTGGCAAATCGCAGGACAAACTTGGAACTACTGAGAACACAGAGTTTAAGTTTGTTCGGTGCAGAACTCCTCTAGAAACGACCTACATACGGGCAAAATACTTATCACAGGGTTCAAAATTGAAGTTCAATTTCACAATACTTATAATTGATAGACTTTCTCTGTGCTCTCTGTGTCTCTGTGGTTAGATTTAAGTTCGTATGTGGTTCATAGATTTTAGATTCATTACGCCTTATGTGAAATTACTAGAGCATTGAAAGGTCTGAACATTAATATGATAGTGAAGGCGCAAGATATGTTTGAATAGGTGAGCGGTGACTTTCGCAATCAGTCGGGTTGTCAACCCGGCCACCGTCTTCGCTAGCAGGCGTTCTAAGTTACGTCCGGTGTTCTGAAGTTCGTGGAAGACGCCTTCAATCCGCTCGCGAAGCCCGTTGAGGGCTGCGTCATATCCAGGGCTATTCTGCTGTTTTTGGTTTTTGCGTTTAGGTGTCACAATCCTATTGCCGGTTTGTTGCAGCATTTGAGCTTGCCACTCGGCGCCTATAAAGCCTTTGTCGCCAATCACCATAGAGTTTTTGAGATAATCCAGCACCGTTTCAGCCGCCTTTCGTTCTTCCACATTAGCGGCTGTCAATTCGTATGCCACTGGGATGCCTGTCAGGGTCGTCACCATCACCAGCTTATAGCCGAAATAGTAGAGCTTGCGACTGGCGCAATATCCATAGTTGGCGCTGCCGCGAAAATGACTGCGCTTCTTACTGCGTCTATAGCCCAAGACCGGCACAGGCTTGGTATCGACCAGAAAAGTCTCTACCTGTTCAATGCTCCAGTCAATCAGAATATCCCGTCGCATTTGTTCCATCAATGATCCCAGACTGCGGGCGCGGCGATTGTATTGACTTTGGCTCAAAAGATTAGGAAATAAGTCGCTATGGTTGGCGCGGATATAACCCAGATACTGGCTCTCGGCTGCGAAAGGTAGGTATTCTGCCGCAAGCATCACGGTCATCATTTCGCTATCGCTAAACACAGGGTTGCGCCCAGCTTTACCCAGCAAGTAATGTCGTCCTTTCGCAAGATACCAATCGTCAACTATAACAAAAAGGATGGTAAACAGTGTATCGATGCCTATACTTGTCATTGGGCTGACTCTCCATACTGGTTGTGTCGTAACTACCATTCTGGATATCAGCCCATTTAGCGCAAATCTATTTCACATAAGACGTATTCATTTTAATGCGATTGCCTTGGCAAACCATAGAGTTACTATCGGAATAGCGAGGCGCTGCTGATACAATTCGAGAGTAAATTGGGCAACGAGCGCGCTGGAGCAAGGGACAGGGAGCATGAGCCTGGGAGTGAGCCGAGCCGACAGTCTGATGACGCGGCTTCTGCTGGTCAAGCCTCGATCAGCGGACAAAGACGCGGCGGGAAGCATGCGCAAAGCTGAAAATGCGCTGACGCTGTCGCTGGCTTTTTCCGGCGCGCGTTGCATTTTGCAGTATGCCGTGCTGCCCTTTCTGCTGCCGCTGGTTGGCGTGGCGGCGGATGCTGCCGTGCCCATCTTGCTGTTGATCAACCTGGCGGCAATGGTCTCGATCTACTTCAGCTTGCGGCGCTTCTGGACGATAGGTTATGCGCACCGCTGGCGCTATCTGGTGGTGGCCGCGGCCGCTTTGGTCTTGCTGGTGGCTTTCACCTGCTATGATATTGTTAAGATGAGCGCGGCTTAGAAGATGTTGCGCCGGGCGTCAGCGCTCGCGAAACATCACCGTCGAATCGGGAGTGACAATGAAAAAACTGCTAGTGTGGATAAGTGCAAGACGACTGGCGCTGCTGCTGATGGTTTTGCTGTCGCAAGTCGGGCCGGTGTTGGCGCAAGACAGCGAGGCATCTTCGTCGCCGGCCGGCCTGGCAATGCTGGTGCTATTTCTGGGCATCGCCGGCATGATCGGCGTGCTGGTGATACGCTGGAGCCAGACCTCGCGCGAGGACGAGGAGTCCGCCTGATTAGTAGCGCCCAACGGAGTCTCACATGACGGAATCCTATTGGGAAAAACCCAAAAACCTGGACAAGCCCAAACGCTCGCAGCGGGCCAAGTTTCTGGCAGCGGGCCTGATTATCTTGTCAGCGATCCTGTATTTGCTGGTGTCGGGCACTTTGCAAGGCGCGCGCTATTTCATCACGGTGGACGAGGTGCTGCAGGACGCGGCTTACAGTGGCCAGACCGTGCGCATCTCCGGCGCGGTTGATGGCGAGACGATCGACTACGATAGTGAAAATGCCGTCATTCAATTCGAAATCGTTCACATTCCCGGCGCGTATCAGGATTTGGCGACTGCCTTGCGCGAGGCGCTTCAAGACGATGCTGCGCCGCGGTTAAAAATCGTGGTGGAAGACGCAGCCATGCCGGACCTGCTGCAGCATGAGGCGCAGGCGATACTGACAGGCGCATTGGCCGGCGACGGCGTATTCCACGCCAGTGAGCTGCTGCTGAAATGCCCCAGCCGATTTGAAGAAGGCGCCGGCCCCGAAGGCTTAAGTCAGATACCGGAACACCAATAATGTTGGCGGAGATTGGGCTGTCGGCGTTGGCAATCGCCTTTGCCCTGGCGGTTTACGCCGTGGCTGCTTCGGCGCTGGGCGGGCATAAGCAGCTGGAGCGCTGGCAGCGGAGCGGGCGCAATGCGGCGCTGCTCACTTTCCCGGCGGTGCTGCTGGCGACCGCCATGCTGGTCTTCGCGCTGATGACCGAGCAGTACCATATATCCTACGTCTACAGCGTCACCGATCCGCAGACGCCGGCGCTTTACCGCTTCACCGCGCTTTGGGGCTCGCAACGGGGTTCGCTGCTGTTCTGGTCGCTCTTGATGAGCTTGTTCGCAGTGTCCGCGATTGGACTAAACTGGCGCGGCGAACGGCGGCTGATGCCCTTCGCGATCGCCTTTATGATGGCGACCCTGGCATTCTTCCTGGGCTTGTCGCTGTTTCTGGAAAATCCCTTCGAGCGCTGGTGGCTGCTGCCGGAGCAGGCGCGCGAAGTAGCAAGCGCCTTGATACCGCCCGCGGCCGTGGCGCCAACAGACGCGGCGCTGCGAGCGGGCGCGCAAGGCTTGAACCCGCTGCTGCGGCATTTTGGCATGGTGATTCATCCGCCGATGCTGTACCTGGGCTTCGTTGGCTTCACCATTCCCTTTGCCTTTGCCATGGCGGCGCTGGCGGCGGGCGAGCTGTCGAGCGGCTGGATCAAAGCCACGCGGCGCTGGTCATTGATCGCCTGGATATTTCTGAGTATGGGGCTGATCTTGGGCGGGCGCTGGGCTTATGACGTCTTGGGCTGGGGCGGCTATTGGGGCTGGGATCCGGTGGAGAATGCCGCCTTTCTGCCTTGGCTGATGGGCACGGCTTTCATCCACAGCGTGATGATCCAGGAAAAGCGCGGTATGCTCAAGCTGTGGAATATGCTGCTGGTGATCGCCACATTTTCCGCGGTGATGTTTGGCACCTTCGCCACGCGCAGCGGCGTCATCGAAAGCGTGCACAGTTTCGCCCGCAGCGAGGTCGGATTCCCCATGCTGGCTTTCTGGGCGGTGATTACGCTGATTGCGCTGGGGCTGCTGCTATGGCGCTGGGGTCAGGGCGAATTGCGCGACGAGCGTCAGTTCGCCAACTTGCTCAGCCGCGAATCTTTGTTTGTGCTCAACAATGTCGTATTCATCGCGCTTTTCATTGCCATATTCTGGGGCAGCTTCGGCTTGCCCATCCTATCCGAATTGGTCTTTGACAGAGAAGTGACGATCGGCGCGGCGACTTTCGAGTTCTTTGTCGTGCCGCTCTTCATCGCTATGTATATCTTGATGGGCGTGGCGCCGCTTTCGGCCTGGAGCGCGACCTCGCTTCCGCGTTTGGGCGCTGCGCTGCGGCTGCCCCTCCTGTTGACGCTGCTCAGTGTTCTGGCTCTGGCGCTGAGCGGGACCGGACTATTGGTGGCAGCGGCGGGCTACGGCGTCGCGCTATTCGCCGGATACGTCGCGCTGTACGAGATTTATCGCGGGGCGAAGGCGCGGCGAGCGGCTCTGGGCGAAAGTTGGCCACGGGCGCTGCGGGCGCTCTTCCAAAGGAATCAGCGGCGTTATGGCGGCTACATCGTGCACCTGGGCGTCACCGTGATCGGCATCGGCATCATCGGCAGCACGGTCTTTCAGACGGAGGTACAGCATACTTTGCAGCGCGGCGGCGCCGTCACCGTGCGCGATTACAGTTTGCGCTATGACGACTTCATTCGGGCGCAAGCAGTCGACGGCCGCATGATGAATATCACAACCGTCACGCTATTCCGCGACGGGGACGAGATTACCCAAATGCGCCCGCGTATAGACGACTACGAGCAGATGCCGATGACAATCGCCGGCGCGCACAGTACGCTGGAAAACGACTTCTACGTGCTGCTTATCGGCGGCGACCGCGAGCGCGCCACCTTTCGCATCTACATCAATCCGCTGGTCAACCTGGTCTGGTGGGGCGGGATTCTGCTCGTCATCGGCACAGTGGTCGCGGTATATCCCAAGGTGGTCGCGAAATGAACATTCCCCCACCCCCCAGCCCCCTCTCCCAAAAAGAGGGAGGGGGTGCAAAAGCAGATCCTTCCTCACGAAGGCAAGAGCAGGAATTGCTGCGATTTTGCGCCGTTGTGGCAATCTTGCTAGTTTCATTTGCTGCTGTAACTCAGGCGCAAGACGGAAACGTAACGGACAACGACGTCATCAAGGTGGCCGAGCGCATGTATTGCCCGGTGTGCGAAAATATCCCGCTGGACGAATGCCAGACGACCGCTTGCCTGGAGTGGAAAGACGAGATCGGCGCGCAGCTGGCGGCCGGGCGGACGCCGCAAGAAGTGATTGACAGCTTTGTGGCCCGCTTTGGCGATCATGTCGTGGGCGTACCGCAGGATCCGCTGATTCGGGCGCTGACCTTTATCATGCCGCTCCTGGCGACTCTTCTGGCGCTTGGCGTGGGTCTGTATACTTTCCGGCAATTCTCGGATTCGAGACAACTGAGCCTGGAACAAGAGGCTAATGCCACCGGCGAGCTCAACGAAGAGAAATATCGTCAGCGCCTGGAAGCCGATGTTCGAGCATTGCGTTGAGGCGATGCGGGACTGCGATGAAGATGAGCGAAGAATATCCGCCGGCATTCCTCGATTCCGGAGCGGCAAAACCAAAGCGCAAGGGATTGGGTTTCGGGTCGCTTGCCATCTTAGCGGCTGTGGTTTTGTTGGCTGTGGTACTGGCTTTGCAGTTGTCGGAGCGCAATCGCGGGCGGCCGCTGAGTGGGCCTGCGCCGGGCTTTGAGCTGAGGCTATTCGACGGAAGCGAAGTCGCGCTGGCCGATTATCGCGGCCAGGTAGTATTGCTCAATTTCTGGGCCAGTTGGTGCCCGCCCTGCCGCGACGAAGCGCTTGATCTGCAAGCTCTTTACAGCGATTATCGCGAGGCCGGCTTTACCATCATCGGCGTCAACATGCTGGAGAGCTCGCCACAGAAAGCGCTGGACTTTATTGAGGAGTTTGGCATCAGCTATTCCAATGGTGAAGATCGCCAGCAGCGCGTGACGAATCTGTACCGCGTGGAAGGACCGCCGGAGAGCTTCCTGATTGACCATGCGGGCAATGTGCGTCAGTTCTACATCGGCAGCATCCGCTTTGACACGGTGAGCCGCGCTATCGAAACGCTGTTGGCGGAGCCGCAATGAGTATCCTGGGTTTGCTGTTGTCGCTGCTGCTGGCTTTGATCGCCGTTGCGATTGTGGCGTATCCGCTGCTGGGCGCGCCGCGAAACAGGCAAGGCGCCGGGCCAGATGACGACGCCCAGCAAGAACGCGTGGCCAACTATTACGAGCGCGTCTTAACCAATATTCGCGACCTGGACGAAGACCTGGCGACCGGCAAGATCAGTGCAGCCGATCACGGGCGCGAGCGCGAAGTATGGGCGGCGCGTGGCATCGCGCTCCTGCGGCTGCAAGACCAGTTGGATGCGCAGCAAAGCGCGGCGGCGCCGGATTCAGAAGCGATCGACCGGGCTATCGAAGCGGCGGTGGCGGCCTACCGCGAAGGCAAGTTGCCGGCTCTTGACGAGGGGTTACTGTGATCGCGCTCCGCGGTATATGCGCCCTTTTGACAGCCATCGCGCTGGGCGCTTGCAGCGGCTTGGGCGGCGAGCCAGAAATCGTGGCGACGATTCCGCCGCCTGCCGACCTGATTGCCAGCGCCGATTGGCAGCCCGATATCAGCAATGGCGCGCGGATATTCCAGGAACGATGCAGCGAATGCCACGGCGACAGCGGCGACGGCTGGGGCGAGCTGGTCAGTGCCGGCAGCGTTGAACGTCCGCTTGACATGAGGGATCGCGCCTTGGTCGCGCCTAAGACGCCGCTTGACTGGTTCAAAGTGATCACGCAAGGTCGCATTGAGAAGTTGATGCCGCCCTGGGAAAACGCGCTCAGCGAAAAAGAACGCTGGGATGTGACGCTTTACAGCTATACGCTCGCTTACGATGAGGAACTGCTGGCCGCCGGTGATTCACTCTGGCGGGGGCGCTGTGGGGGCTGCGTTTTGCCCGTTGCGATACCGCCGGTCTTCAGCGACCAGGAATACGGCGCGACCCTCAACCGCGAGTATTTTGCCGGGGCGCTGAACGCTGAGGAAATCGGCGCGGCCACCGCCTACGCGCGGATGAAATCGCTGGAGACTGCCGGCGAGTCGGCGCCCTTCGAAGCACCGCCGGGCGCGATTCGCGGGCAGGTGCAGCATGGCACGGCGGGCGGCATCGTACCGGACAGTACGCGAATTCAACTGCGCTACGGCAGCCCGGCAACTGGCTTTATCGTCGCAGAGACATCCGTTGATGCCGACCTGCGCTTCAGCCTGCCCGATATCCCGCTGCGGGCGGACTACAGCTATGTCCTTGGCGCGGTCTACGATGGGCGGCTCTTCAGCCGGCGCCTGCCGCAATTCACGCTTGAGGAGGGCGCGCCGGCGCAAACGCTGACCATCTATGACGAGACGACAGACCCGCTGGTCGTCTCCGTCGCGCGCATTGACCTGTACATTGAAGCGGTCAACTGGGAGGACTGGGGCGCGGGCTTGTACATTTCGCAGTCGGTCGGCTTCCGCAATGCCTCGGATCGTATTTTTACCAGCGGCCGCGATTTTGATGACGGGCGGGAGGCGGTGCTGCTCTTGCCCTTCCCGCGGGAAGCGCGCGCCCTCAGCGATGACCAAGGCGGGCGCTACGTGTTCATCGAGAATCTGGAAAACCTGCCCAACGCGGTGATCGACACGCTGCCGGTAGCGCCGGACGCTGAGCATCAGATTGTGCTGGAGTACTTCCTGCCCTATCAGCGCGAGTTGGACTTTCAGCAGGAATTCAGCAATTTGCTGGATGCCGAGGTGACGGTCACGCTTACAGAAAACTTGCGCATCGACAGCGATACCTGGCTGGTGGAGGACGAGAGCGCGGCTGCGGAAGGTTCGCGCGTCTACGCCGGGCATCTGCAGCTGGAGGGCGAGCCACAGCTTTCCTTCCGCATCAGTGGCGATACCAGCAGCACGAGCGCCGCCGTCATCACTAGCGAAGCAGTGCCGCTGCTGGTCGCCGGCGCGGCCGTGATGATCGGCGCAACACTGCTTGCTTTGGGCTGGAGGCGGCGTCGCCCAAGCGAAGTAGACAGTTTGGTCGCCGAGCTGGCGCGGCTGGATGCGGACCACGATCAAGGCCGGATTAATCATGACCTGTATCAGCAACGGCGGCGCGAACTCAAGGCGAAACTGGCTGAGCGCATGGCCCCGGCTGAATAGACGGATACCATGACGATCATCCAAGTCGAAAATCTGAGCAAGACCTACGGACTGCTGCCGGCTTTGCGGGCTCTGGATTTCAGTGTGGAGCGGGGCGAATCCGTCTTGCTCTTCGGCGCCAACGGCAGCGGCAAATCGACGCTGCTGCGGCTGCTGAGCGGGCTGAGCAAGCCGACCGCTGGCGTCATTCGCATCGGCGGCTGGGAGCTGCCGCGTGAGGCGATGGCGGTGCGCGCGCAGATAGGCCTGGTGGCGCATCGACCGCTGCTGTACGAGAGCCTGACCGCGACCGAAAACCTCGACTTTTTTGCCAAGCTCTATGGCATGGAAGCGGACGAACGCGAAACGCGCGGCGCTGAATTGCTGCGGCAGGCGGGCTTGGAGCGGCGCGCCCATACCCTGGTGCGGACATTTTCGCGCGGGATGAAACAGCGGCTCAGCATCGCGCGGGCATTGCTGCATCAGCCCGATATTCTGCTTTTGGACGAACCTTACAGCGGGCTCGACCAAGCGGCTTGCGAACTTCTGGACGAATTGCTGGCGGGGGCGAAACAGGCTGGACGCACCGTCATCCTGAGTACGCATCAAGTGGCGCGCGCGCCCAAGACCGTTGAACGCGCCCTGGTGCTGTCTGGCGGAAAGATCGCTTTCGATGGCCCCTGCGACCGGGGCAGCTTGGCCAAACTCAATCGGGACGCGCCAAAAGCATGACCACGCCCTTTCTAAAATGCGTATTGGCCATCGTCGCCAAGGATTTGCGCGCGGAGATGCGCTCGCGCGAGCTCCTGAGCGTGATGGCGCTTTTCGCCTTGCTGAGCATTTTGGTCTTCAGCTTCGCGCTGGAGCTGGACCGCGCCGCGCGGGCCGAGGCGGTCAGCGGGGTCCTGTGGGTCACGCTGATATTTTCCAGCCTATTGGGGCTCAACCGCAGTCTGGCGCAAGAGAGCGACCAGGGCAATCTGGACGCTTTGCTGCTGGCGCCGGTTGCGCGCTCGGCCATATTCGTGGGCAAGTTCACCGGCAACTCCATATTCACCGGCATCGTCGGCTTGGTGCTGCTGCCGCTGATGACCGTGCTCTACGACATGAACATGCTGGATATTCGGGTGATTGTCACGACGCTAATCGGCATCGTCGGCTTCTGCTCCATCGGCACACTGCTGGCGACCATGACCGTGCATACGCGGGCGCGGGAAGCGCTGCTGCCAATCGCGCTGCTGCCGGTCGCCCTGCCCTTCCTGCTCACGGCGGTGCGCGCGACCAAGGGCGTCTTGAATGGCGCGCCGGAGTGGCAAGTCTGGCTGCAGCTGCTGGCCGGAATTACTGTGATCTATGTGGCATTGTGCTTGCTGCTTTACGGCTATGTCGTGGAAGAATGACTGCGAACGAGAACCTTGATGGTTACATCAAAATGATGGCAGAATCTAGCCGCTATATTTGGTAGAATTTTGTAGGTATGTTAAGTCTTTGCATCGATTATTAGGAGAAGGGAAGCAGATCTTGCCAATCTACGCCGAGCTGGAATCCACGCCGCAGCCGCGATTGCTGCGCCTGCTGACCGCGCTGACGAGCCTAGGCTTCTTGGCGACCCTGTACCTGGGCTTGGTCGTGGCCGGAACCGACATCGAGCAGGGCGAGATACAGCGGATATTCTATATCCACATGCCCTCGTTTTTTGGCGCCTTCACGGCATTCGGCGCGACGGTGGTCGGTGGATTATTCTATCTGGCGCGCAAGAATGACGCGTGGGACCGGATTGCCCTGGCCGGCGCCGAAGTCGGGCTGGCTTTCGCGCTGATCAACCTGCTCACCGGCGCGATTTGGGCGCGGCCGATCTGGAATACCTGGTGGACATGGGACCCGCGTTTGACCTCGGCCGCGGTCATGTGCCTGATCTACGCCGCCTATCTGATGCTGCGGGCGGGCATCGACGATATGAGCCGCAAACGCAATTTCATGTCGGTCTACGGCATCTTCGCCTTTGTCAGCGTCTTGACTACGCTCTTCATCATCCGCATAGTGCCCGAGACGATTCATCCGGTCATCGTCGGCGCCAGCCCACAGAACGCGCAGGGCGGCTTTGAAGCGACCAGCGGTGTGGTGACAGCCCTGACGCCGAGTATGCTGCTGTGGCTGACGCTGATGCCGATTACGCTGATGTGGCATCGCTATCGACTGGAGACGCGCCGGGAAGCGCTTGACCAGAAGCTGATCCAAGCCTTAGGCGATTGAGGAACGATGCAAAGCAAATTTGCAGTTGCCATTATGCTGTGCTTGCTGCTTGCGGGCGGCGCGAGCGCTAACGATCTCGACGAGCCCCTGCCCTATTATCGGATGGGCGCCATCAACGTGCCGATCCTGGAAGGCTGGGCGAACCAGAGCAGCGCCGACTTCGCGCAGTTTGAACTGACCGAAGCGCAGGCGACCATTCGCACAGCGTTTGTATCGGCCAATAACGGGATTGAAGCCGCGCAGGCCGATTTAGCTAAGCTACTGGGAGCCGACATCGGCGGGCCGGACTACAGCGACAAGGTCAACTTGTCGGATGGCACCTGGAATGTCCTGGCTTTTGACATTGACGAGGCGACGACGGCTTCGTCCATGGCGCGGCGGGATGATAATGGATTCATTGTGATCAGCTTCATCGAGCGGAACCCGGCCGCGAGGACTGTGCTGCTGGCGATCACGCAGGCGGATGAATCGCGAGACCTGGCCGACATCGAGATCGCGCGCATCGCCGAAGCCCAGTCTGGCTTTGGCTTGACCCAGTTTAGCGGCGAGGAAGTCATCGACCTGGCAAGCGGAAACTGGCGCGTGTACCGCAGTCCCGCGCTGACAGCCATGGGCATGGTATTCGGCAATGAAAGCTACGTGGCGCTGCAAGCGGGCGAGCCGGGAGATTTGGCGGCGCTGGCTGATGCCTACAATCGGACGCTGCTGGGTTTCTTCGTGACGCCGGACAACTCGCGTTTCCTGGCTTTGGGGCTGGCGGTGGTTTTCTTGATTCTGGGCACGCTGGTTTTCAGCTTTAGCTGGCGAGCGCGGAACATCCAAAGGGACCTGGCGCTGATCCAGCAATTGGCGCAGTCAGAAGCTTGAGGCCATGTCGGAGTCGGCCTCCCATTATTGGACAGTGCAAATCAGCCAAACCACCGTGCCTTAACCTGCGCAACCATTGTTACGGGCGGGCGTATACTGAATAAATAGCGGCACGCAGCACAGGAGCGATGCGATGAGTGAAGAGATGAATCCGCTGCCGGAGGATCCGGAAGGCGACGAGAGCAAAAACCCGCTGGAGCAATTCATTTTTCATCAGCGCCGCGGCTTGGAAGAATTTGGGAAGGCGATGGAGTCCCTGCTGCCGCCGCGATTCAAAGAGCATACACATGCGGCCGGCAACGAATTCGCCACCGGCTTCCGCGTTTTGATCGACGCTGCGATCGATGAAATCAAAAAAGCCAGCGAAATGGAAGACCCCGATGCGCAGCGGGAGGCGGAACAGGAATGGCAAGCCAGCGCCAACCTGGCGGCTGAAGATGAAGAGGCGAAAGAGACCAGCAGCTCAAGCGGAAAGATTCGAGTCGAGCTGGACGACTAGAGCGCAACAAGGGCGGGACTGTTTCACCTGCCCTTCCCCACAGCGATTCCTAAGGATTACGAGAAAAAACACGCCCGAGCAGCTGCTTACGAGGCTTGTTCCTCAAAGCGGATATTGAGGAATTTGTCCTCGAATTTTGCGCTGGTGATCTCCAGATGCTGCAACTCGTCGGGCAGCACGATGTTGCGCCGGTAAGGACCGACGCTCAGCGTGATTTCTTCGCGCGACCGGTAGAGGTCGAGTTGCTCCTTCTCAGCGAAACCGATGGGGACGCGCAGCATCCACTGCGAATCGCCATCGAGCTGTTCCAGCTTGTGCACCACGCCATCAAAGAGACGGTCGGCAGGATTGCGGTCGCCGTACAGTTCATCAGCGAGCCGGCGCAGCGTTTCTAAACCACCGACCTCTTCACCAAAGAGTGGCGCTTTTAACAGCGGAAGACTGCCAAAGGCTTCGCGCACGAAGTCGATATTCTTCGCTTGGCGCTTCTTCCAGGTTGCAAAGAAAGGATCCGTGATTTCGTCGGGTAATACACGGTTGACCAGAATGGCGTCGGTGGCGTAGTCATAGAGGTTGAGGTAGGTATAGGTGCGCTGTGTTTCGCGGATGACCATGCGCTCCGGATTCACGACCAGACGAATGCTGGCGTGTTCCGGGTCTGTTAGCAGCTCGCGGACGCCGTCAAGCGTATCGAATAGCAGCTGCACTTGATCCCAGGCGTTGTCCGCAATATTGATGCCGAGGTCGTTTTTCTTGCCGCGGGCGAACAGCTTTTGCACCGGGCGGATGACGCTGTCCAGGCCGCGAGCGATGCGCATCAGACGTTCGACCCACCAGCGCGTCACATCGGGCAGGCTGAGCAGCCGGATGGTTTCAGCCGTCGGCGCGGCGTCAACGATCAGCACATCGTACTCATCGGCTTGGAAATACTCGCTGATCCACAGCAGCTGCGCGCCCTCTTCCAAGCCGGGGATGATCGTCACTTCAGCGGCGTTGACCTTGGCGATGCCCTCGCGGTTGAAGAAGGCGCCGAGGTACTCCTGGATCTTGCCCCAGTATTTCTGCATGGAATAGCGCGTATCGACTTCCTGCGCCCAGAGGTTGTCGGCGATTTTCGTAGCTTCGGGGCCGACTTCCATATCCAGCGCGTCGCCCAGGCTGTGCGCGGTATCAGTGCTGATTACGATGGTGCGAAGCCCCAGCTCGGCGCAGCGCAGGGCGGTCGCCGCGGAAATGCTCGTTTTGCCTACCCCACCCTTGCCCGTATGCACAATGACGCGCATTGATTCACCTCGAATTGTTCTGTTGTGTTTAATGCTTCAAGCGCTTATTTCTCATACCAGTATACGCAGGAAGACGCCGAAAGGTGCGTGTGAAAAGTTTCGCTGCGCAGGTCATCCGGTTCTGTCACATACCGATCAAGCAGGGGCTTGACAGCACTAGAACAAACAATCTAAGATTGACGCGACGAACAGATATTCGCTTTGCGAAGGAGAATGGGTCATGCGTCCAATTGTACATGTGGAGATTTCCTCGACGGACAACGAAAAGCAGAAGGCCTTTTACGGCGCATTGCTGGGTTGGCAGGCGACCGACATCCCGATGGGTCCTGACTTTACCTACACCATGTTCGATTTGGGCAACAATATGGGCGTGGCGCTGTCAGAGGTAGGTGACGGTATGAATCAGGGTGATGTCATCTTGTACTTCGAGAGCGATGACCTGGACGCCGATATGGCGCGTGTCAGTGAGTTGGGCGGGCAGGTGATATTGCCGCGGCAGGAGGTGCCGGGCTTCGGCTCGCTGGGCATGTTCTTGGATCCAACGGGCAATCGCGTCGCATTCTGGCAAAGCGCTGATCCGGGCCAAGGCTAGGCGTTTTCCAACGGGTAAAGATCGTCGCAAACAGACTATGTCGGGAAGCCCAAGGGCCGCCCCTACATTTTGCGCATTTTACGGAGCCGTATCGTGACCGAATTCCCGCTGCTGAAAAACTTCATCAACGCGGAGCTGGTCGCGCAGATTGCTGACCGCATCGTTGCGGTGCAGCCGGCCTTCGCCGCCGCCGCGTTCACGACCGCGGTGGTCGCGGACCTGGACGAGCTCGAATTCAAAGCGCGCCACCGCTTGATTGCGGCCACGCTGCGCGAATTCTTGCCGGCTGACTACCCCGAAGCGCTGCGGATTCTACTCGCTATGCTCGAGGACGAAAGCGCCGAGCCAACAGGCAAAGCGGCAGACCTGCAGCTGATGGCGATTCCGACATTTGTCGAAGTGTATGGCATCGATTTTCCGCGCGAGTCGCTGGACGCCATGCCTGTGATTACGCGCGTCTCGTCCTGCGAATTCGCCATCCGCCCCTTTCTGGTAGCGCAGCCGCAAGCGACGCTGAAGCGCTTGCGACTTTGGACGCAGCATGACGACGAAAACGTGCGCCGCCTGGCCAGCGAAGGCAGCCGCCCGCGTTTGCCCTGGGCGCCGCCCCTGCGCCAATTCATTGCCGATCCCTCGCCGACGCTCAGTCTGCTGGAACAGCTGAAGGACGACCCGTCGCTTTATGTGCGGCGCTCGGCAGCCAACCACCTCAACGATATCAGCAAAGATCATCCGCAGCGCGTGCTGGAGCTGATGGCGGCTTGGAATAAAGGGGCGTCGGCCGAGCGGCTCTGGCTCATTTCCCATGCGCTGCGCACGCTGGTCAAGCGCGGCGATGCACAAGCGCTGGCGATACTGGGTTATGGCGAGGCGAATGTCGAACTGCGTGGATTGGAGCTGGAGCCGCTGGCGCTGCAATTTGGCAATGCGCTTGAATTTACCTTCGAGCTGCTGAATCGCGATACGGCCGAACAGAACTTGATGATCGACTTCGTGATGCGCTTTCGCAAAGCCAATGGGACGACCGCGCCCAAAGTCTTCAAGCTGAAAAAGACGCGGCTGGCGGCGGGAGAAGCCGTCACGATTTCGAAGAAGCTGGCCATCAAGCCTATCTCGACGCGCAAGTATTATCCTGGGCGGCAGCGGCTGGAGATACAGGTCAACGGGCGGGTGCTAGGCGGCGCCGACTTTGAACTTGTGATGGACTAGCGCGGATCAGACCCTCGCCCTCAGCCCCTGCATCCATAGATAGAGGGGACGCTCTGTGTGGCGACTGTGCAGGTTCGGTAGCATTGAATACGCAGAGTTCGCTTAGCTGCTGTTTTCGGGCGTCGGCTCGACGATGACGTTGACGAATTCGAAGTTCTGCTGGTTGCGATATTGGTCATTGGCGGCGTGGTTGACTTCGACCAGCGTCACCTGCGTCCCCAAAGTCTCGAGTATGTAGCTGGTATGCCACTCGCCGGATTGCTGTACATTGCGCAAATACCGCAGCCGGCACTTGGGGTCCATCAGACGCAGCTTGAATTTGGCGCGCCAGAGTTTCATACTGCTCAGCTCATCCAGCAGCGCTTTGCGTTGGTTCTGGTTGAGAAACGCCATCTTCAATCCTCATTCGCCTAAATTGTGAAATCTGCGATAATTGTAACTGTCGAGATTGCTTGCCACAACAGGAACTATATGCAAACTTATTCAGTGCAAGAGCTCACGCGTTACATTCGCGACCTCTTTGAAGTCGATGAAATCCTTGATGATATCTGGGTGCGCGGCGAAGTATCGAACCTGACCAAGGCGCGTTCCGGTCACTGGTATTTCACGGTCAAAGACAGCGGCGCGCAGTTGCGCTGCGTGATGTTCCGCGGGGCAGCGCGTGGCGTCCGCGCCGATGTTCAAGCCGGCGATGAGATTCTGGTACATGGCCGCGTAGGCGTATATGAATCCCGCGGCGAGTATCAGCTCTATGCCGATCAAATCGAAGCGGTGGGCGGCTTGGGCGACTTGTACCTGAGATTCGAGACGCTGAAAGCCAAGCTCGATGCCGAGGGCTTGTTCGATGCGGGTCGCAAGCGGCCGATACCCGTCTTTCCAGCGCAGATTGGCGTGGTTAGCTCGTCCACAGCAGCCGCCTGGCAGGACATAAAAAATGTCTTGAGGCGGCGCTTTCCGCTGGCCGAGGTTGTACTCAGCCCCACACTGGTGCAAGGGGCGGAGGCGCCGGCCCAGATCGTACGAGCCTTGGAGCGGCTCAATCGCAGCACCGATGTCGATGTCATCATTGTGGCTCGCGGCGGCGGATCGCTGGAGGATCTGTGGTGCTTCAATGACGAGGGGGTGGCGCGGGCGCTGGCCGCCAGTCGCATTCCGGTCATCAGCGGCATCGGCCACGAGATCGACTTCACCATCGTGGACTTCGTGGCGGATCTTCGCGCGCCCACGCCATCAGCAGCGGCCGAATTGGCAACGCCCAATCGCGACGACCTGCTGCTCGACATTGACCGGCTGCGGAGCGGATTGACAAGCTCGATGGTCGATTCGCTGGCTGAAAGAGAGCGGGATTTACGCCGGCTGCAGAGCGCGCTGCGCTTCATCACGCCGCTGAAAACCGTGCAACTGGCACAGCGCCGCATCGGTGATAAGCGCGACCAACTGGCGCGTGCGCAGCGATTGCAGTTGCAACAAATGAGCGAGCGGCTGCTGCATACTTCAAAAGCGCTGGAAGCGGCCAATCCGCGTAATATTTTGGCGCGCGGGTATGCGCTGGTTCGCGACGAAACCGGCGCAGTCATCCGTGGGTCCGCGCAAGTCAGCAGGAATCAGCGCTTGAACGTACAATTAGCCAAGGACCGGATTGGTGTGAGGGTCGACGATTGATGGAAGATTTGACGAATCTCAGCTACGAAGCGGCCTACCAGGAGTTGGAAGCGCTGGTGGCGCGCATGGAAAGCGGCGAACTGCCCCTGGAAGAATCGGTCAAATACTATGAGCGGGGACAGCGGCTGTCGGCGCATTGTCAGGCGCTGCTGGAACAAGCCGAGCTCAAGATAAAGCTGGTGGACGATGCCTAGCCGCGCCTTTGACGCGGGCAGCCCGCGAAAGCGACACGAATGATTGACCTGGACCAACTGCCGCAGAGGGCTGAAAAGAATATCTCGGTGCGGGTGAAGAGCGCCGCCGAGCGCGCCGTGCGTCAGGGCCATCCCTGGGTCTTTGAAGAGTCAATCGTCAAGCAGAGCCACCTGGGCAACGGCGGAGATCTGGCGGTCATCTACGACCGGGCAGACAATAACTTTCTGGCGGTGGGGCTCTATGACCCGCTGTCGCCCATACGCATCAAGGTCTTGCAAGCGCTGCAGCCGATGCGCATCAACCAGGGTTTTTTCGCTGACAAGCTGCGGGTGGCGCAAGCCAAGCGACAGCCGCTAATCAGCGCGGAAACGACCGGCTTCCGCCTCGTCTACGGGGAGAGCGACGGCTTCCCCGCGCTAATCATCGACCGCTACGGCAGTACGCTGGTCCTCAAGCTGTATACCTCAGCCTGGATTCCGCATCTCAAAGCGCTGATTCTGGCGCTGCAAGAGACGGTCATTTTTGACGATCTCGTGCTGCGATTGAGCCGCGCGCTGCAATCGGACCGGCTCAATGTCGCCCGGCTGTTTGGCTTGCGCGACGGCCAGCAGCTGATCGGCGACAACCCTTCCGGGCAAGTAGAATTTGTGGAAAACGGCTTGCTGTTTCAGGCGGATGTCATCAAAGGGCACAAAACCGGTTTCTTCTTCGACCAGCGGGACAACCGCAGCAAGGCGCGCGAATTGGCGAAAGGGCGGCGTGTCCTGGATGTCTTTGCGTATTCGGGCGGCTTTTCGGTCTATGCCCTGGCCGGCGGCGCGCGCTCGGTGACCGCCATAGATGTCAGCGAACCGGCGCTGGAGACATTGAAGCTCAACGTCGAGAATAACGGCTTTTCGATTGACAAGGTGGATGTCATCGCCGCGGATGCCTTCGAGGGCATGCGCCAGTTGATCGCCGCCAAGCGCAAATTCAACCTGGTCATCGTGGATCCGCCGGCTTTCGCCAACAGCCGCGCCAACATGCGCAATGCGGTGCTGGCTTACCGGCGATTGGCCGAGATGGCGCTGCGCCTGCTGACGAAGGACGGGGTGCTGATGATGGCCTCCTGCTCCAGCCGCATCAACGCGGATATGTTCTATCAGCTGGTGATGCGCTCGGCAACGGTGGCGGGTTATGATCTTGAAGTGCTGGAGAAGACTTCGCACGCGCTGGATCATCCCATCGCCTTCGCCGAGGCCGAATACCTCAAGGCGGTTTTTGTCAAGTTGACAAGCTAGCGCTACTGCGAGTCGCGCCGCATCAAGCTAAAGCTCTGGCCCGTTGGACCAGTCAGGGGCTGCGTTGCCAGGAAGAGCGCCAGCGGCAGCACATCGGCCGGCTGCTTGAACCACTCCAGGCTGAGCGCGGAATCGGCCGGACGCTCGTCCGCGGTCAAGATGTCGGTATCGACCAGACCCGGAATCAATTCGTTGACGCAGATGCCGTAATCGCGCAGTTCGGTCGCCAGATTGCGCGCCAGCATCCAGACCGCGGCTTTGGATGCGCTGTAAGCCGAGCCGGCGCCGCCGTCGCGGTGCCCCATGCCCGAGCCGGTTATGAGGATATGACCGCCCTTGATTTTGAGATCGGGGATGGCGAATTTGCAGGTGTAATAGACGCCCAGCAAATTGACGCGCAAGGTCTTTTCCCAGCTGTCGATGTCGCTGTCTTCGACGGATCGGCGCTCGAAGTTGCCGCCGGCGTTGGCAATGACAATATCGACGGGCCCGTAACGCGCGCGGGCCTCGGCATACAAGTCCCGCACATCGCCCGGGCGGGTGACATCGCAGCTTAGGGCTGTGGCAATGCCGCCTGAGTCCTGAATTGTCTGAACAGTTTCGTCTAGCTGAGATTGGCTGCGGGCGGCGCAGACGACTTTGGCGCCCTGTTCGGCGAAACCGATAGCGATGCCACGCCCGATGCCGCGCCCGGCGCCGGTGATGACCGCGATTTTGGATTCCAACTGCTTGCTCATATTCTGTCTCCCCTAGACCTTTCTTAGCGCGCTGCCCGCTTCTGCGCTCGCCGCAGCAATGGCGCGAGAAGATAACGCGTCTCACTTATGTTGAACCAGTAGCCGCCACCGAAGAAGATCAGCGCGGCGACGAGGCAGCCGCTCAGCGCCAGCAGCGCGCCATCGGCCGGCAGAGCGCTCCTGAGTATGACGAGGACGCCAGCCATCACCAGCGAGAGCAGCAAACTGCCGCCCGCGCTGACCAGAACGGCGCGGTCGTGAATATCCGCAGTGACGCCCTGTTCGGCCAGGCGCCGCCGCAAGAGCCACCAGAGCGCCAGCGCTTCAACAATGGTGGTCAGGGCGTTGGCCAGCGCCAGACCAGCGAAAGCCCCGCGAGCCAAACTTTCGGGATCGCCGATGAATTGGATGAAAATCAAGTTGAGTACGATATTGCTGAGCATGGCGGCGCTGCCGGCGATGACCGGCGTCCAGGTGTCTTCCAAGGCATAGAAGGCGCGCGACAGGACTTCGAGCAGGGCAAAGCCGGCGATGCCGATGGCGTAGAAGCTCAGCGCCCAAGCCACGGCTTGAGTGCTTTCGGCGGTCCAGGCGCCGCGCTGCAAGAAGCCGACCAAAGGCTCGCCCAGCACGATGAGAAGCGCCGAGGCGGGAAAAGCCAGGTAGAGCACATTGCGCATGGCCCGCGCCAGTCGGTCTTTGAAGCCGGCATAGTCGCCCTGCGCTCGCAGCGCCGCCAAAGTGGGAAACACCGCCGAAGCCTGGCTCTGGCCGATCATGCCCAGCACAAAAAAGCAGAGCATGAAGGCATAGCGAATGGCGACCACACTGCCATCGACCATGGCGCTGGCGAAGCGGATATTGACGTAGAAGTTCAGCTGCACCACGGCTAAGCCAAAGACGCGCGGCCCCATCAGGCGGATGACGTCGACAAGTCCCGGGATGCGCAGCGACAGCAGGATGCGCAAACGCGCGCGGATCTTGTACAAGCCGGGCAGCTGCACCAGCAGGTGGAGGACAGCGCTCAATACAGCGCCGTAAGCCAAGCCCATGACGTTAAGATCGCCGACCTGGCCGACCCCAGGATGCGCCGGCAGCGCGGGCGCGATGCCAAGCGCGCCGATGATGATGCCGATATTGTTCATGCTGATGGCGATGGCCGGCAGCCAGAAGGCGGCGTAGGCTTGCAATATGCCCATGATCAAGCCGCTGATGCTGAAAATGATCGGCGTAATCATCATCAGGCGCACCATCTCCACCATGAGCTGCTGCTGCTCCGGCGGGCGATCGACGTAGAGCAAATGGCTGACCAGGAGCGGCGCGAGCCCAGCTGCCAACAGCCCGAATAGCGCGGCGGTCGCGGCGGACAGCGTCATGACCGCGCTGGCCAGGCGCCAGGCCTGGTCGAGGTCACGCTCGCGAACCCGGGCGAATACCGGGATGAACGATGAGCCCAGCGCGCCACCCGCGACCAGCACAAAGACAGACTCCGGCAATTGTTGGGCGGCGGCAAAGGTATCGTTGGCGGCGCCGGTGCCGAATTGCGCGCCGACGACTGCGATGCGGACCAGGCCGAGCAAGCCGCTGGCCAGGAAGCCGACGAGTACGATCAGCGCCTTTTCGATTATCTGGCGATTGTCCAGCGCTTGATTGGCGCCCATATTCCCGCCCGCTCCCGCAGCGGCGCAGGATTGCCACTTGGCAGCGCCGCCGACATCCTTATAATATACGGGTTCAGTCGATAGAAGACGCTCTGCGAGACGCAGTTGCAGCGGAAGTGGTTAGGATAGACAGATGCAAGTTATTTTGCTCCAAGACTTGTACAAACATGGCGTCGCCGGCGAGGTGGTAAAGGTGGCGGATGGATTCGCCCGGAACTACTTGATCCCGCGCAAGATGGCGATGCAAGCCACGCATTCAGCCCTGCGGCAGACCGAAACCGTGCGCGAGAATGTCGAGGCGCGGAAAGCGCAATACAACAACATGTTAAACGACCTGGCGCGCCAGATCGACGGCGTCGAGCTGATCTTCGGCCGGCGCGCGGCCTCGACCGGCAAGCTGTTCGGCTCGGTAACGACGCAGGAAATCGCCGACGAGTTGGACCGCGTCACCAGCGTGGACATCAACCGGCGGCGCATCAGCCAGCAGTCCTTGCGTGAAGTCGGGACGCATCAAGTGGCTGTCCGCCTGGGCAATGAGCTGTCGCCGTCGCTCACGATCACAATCGTGCCGGAAGACGAATTGCCGGAATTCCTGGCGGCTCGTGAACGCGGCGAGCGGGTCAGCGCCGAAGACATCATGTCCGAGGGCTTCCGTTATGCGGGCCCGGCTGAAGCTGAGGATGATGACGCTGCAGCGGAGACCGAGGACGGGGACGAAGCGACTGCCGAAGCCGTCTCGGAATTGGATGCGGAACCCGTAGCCGAATAAATCAGCCTGAGCCAAGGTCCGCGGTTCATTACACGACTCACAAATTCATAACCCCGCTGGATTCAGGTTATACTGAACGGGCGGGGTTATTTCATTGAGGCCATAGATGGACGCCTACTCGCTCGGGCAATATCTGCGGGAAGCGCGCGAAGCCAAAGAAATCGAAATCGAGGATGTGGTTGCCAAGCTGCGGATCCGGCAGCCGATCCTGGAATCGTTTGAGGCGGGCGAATTCGAAGTACGGGGTGTGCCCGAGATACAGATTCGCGGGCTGCTGCGTATCTACGCCCGCTATCTGGAACAGGATGAAGACCATGTCCTGCTGCTATACGACCAGATGCGCCTGGCGCAAGAGAAGGGCCGCCGCAGCCGGCGCGGTCGCAGGCGCCGTCCTGTACCCATTGAAGAACCCTTCAGTTCGACGCAGCCATTGCAAGAGATCGAGCTGGTGGAGCGGCGCTCGTCGGGATGCCGCGGCGTATTGCGCGCTCTCTTTCTGCTGCTGCTCTCTGCGGCTGCCATCGCCGTGATCGTCTTCGTGACATTGGAGCTGGTCGGCGGCGCCGAGTTGGGCGCTGAGCCGGAAACAGCAACCGAAGCGCCGGAGAGTTCGCCATCGGCTACGGCGGCGTCACCCGCTACTGATGCGCCAGAGCCGACAGCCGCATTCGCCGTGAATCGAACGCAGTATTCCGGCAACGGCATATTGGTCAGCCTGCTGTTGACACAGCGCAGTTGGCTCAGCCTGGTAGTAGACGGCGCGGAAGTCTATGTCGGCATCGCCGCGGCCGAAACTCTGCTCGAGTACAGCGCGGATAGCGACGTGCTGCTTTCGGCGAGCAACGCCCTGGCTCTCGACCTGATCTGGAATGGGCAGCGGCAGGGTCCGATCGGCGAGCGCGGCCAGCGGGTGGACATCCGCTTCACGGCGGATACGGCGGTCGTGAGCTTGGGGCCCGCCAGCGACCTTGCCAGCGAAACGCCAACGGCGACCCTTGTCATAGCCACGGTCGAGCAGGCGGCTGTGCAGCAGGTCGAGCTCTCCCCGACCCCGATAATCGAAGCGACGCCGGCGCCAACGCTGACACCCATCGCCACTGACCCGCCGACAGCCCAAGCCACTGTGACGCCGCTGCCGACCGAGGTCGTCGTCCTGCCCAGCGCGACGCCAACCGCGACCGAGCAGCTGGAGCCGACGGCGATTCTACCGCCGCGGGTAACGCAGGCGGGTCTGCCGCCGACGAAGGAGGGAACGTGACTAAAGCCGAAGACGAATCGCGCAATGACAAGTACTACCTGCTCAGCCTGGGCTGCGCCAAGAACACGGTCGACAGCGAGAGCATGGCGCAGATCCTTAACACGAGCGGCATGCGCGGCGTGGGCGACCCCGAAGCCGCCGAGGTGCTGATCGTCAATACCTGCGGCTTCATCAACGCCGCCAAAGAGGAATCAGTCGAAGCGCTGCGCGAACTGGTAGCGATGAAACGCGGCGACCAGATGGTGATCGCGGCCGGCTGCCTGTCGCAGCGCTACGGCGATACGCTGGTGCAGGAGGCGCCTGGCCTGGACGGCGTCATCGGCACGCGGCGCTGGATGGACATTTTCGACCTCATCACGCGCCTGCGTCAGCGAAAGCACCCCGCCCCGCTTTATCACCTGCCGGATGAAGCCAAGGTGGTGGGGCTGGATGAACGCGGCGTGCTGCGCGCGAGCATGCAAGGCGCGTCAGCTTATCTCAAGATCGCCGACGGCTGCCGGCGGCCCTGCGCCTTCTGCGCCATCCCGCGCATCAAGGGCACAGCTGTCAGCCGACCGCTGGAGTCAATCGCCGCGGAAGCCGCGCGCCTGCAAGCCTTGGGCGTGCGCGAGGTCATGCTCATCGCGCAGGACAGCACCGACTACGGCTACGATTTGGGCATGAAAGATGGCTTGGCGCATTTGCTGGACGCCATTGTTGCGGCGGCGCCGGATATCCCCTGGCTGCGCATCATGTATGCCTACCCGGGTTACGTGACGCCGAGGCTCATCGAGACCATGGCCCGGCATGAACAGATTCTGCCCTATCTGGATATCCCGCTGCAGCACGGGCATCGCGAGACCTTGAAGCGGATGAAACGCCCGGCGAAAGTCGAATGGGTTTACGACACAATCGCTAAGCTGCGCGAAGCCATGCCCGAGCTGGCGGTGCGCACGACCTTCATCGTGGGGTATCCCGGCGAAACAGAAGAAGAATTCCAAGGACTGCTGCAGATGGCAGGCGACCTGGAGTTCGACCGCGTCGGCGCCTTTCAGTACAGTTACGAGCTAGGCACGCCAAGCGCCGCGCTGCCCGGCCAGGTCGATGACGCCATCAAACAGGAGCGTTACGAACGCTTGATGCAACTGCAGAGCGCCATCAGCCTGAAGAAGAATCAGGCGCTAGTGGGCAAGACGCTTGACATCCTGGTCGAAGGGCATGGCGCGGGCGAAGACGAAAGCGGCGCAGACAGCGGCGATGTCATCAGCCTGGGCCGCAGCTACCGCGACGCGCCGGAAATCGATGGCTATGTGTTAGTCGAGGGCGAGCTGCCGGTTGGCGAGATCGTGCCCGTGCGCGTCACAGGCGCGACGACTTACGACTTGATTGCCACGGTTGATTCAGCCGCGCCCCTCGTGATCGAAGCCGGCCGCGTCTATGGCGCCGGCATGATTGACATCGGCGACTTGGGCTGAGTCGGCTGCTCAGCTCGTCTTCACACCCAGCGCGACACCATCGCCAACTTCAATGATGGTGCTGTCGAAGCGCGGATGTTCCGCCAGCATGCGGTTGAAAGCCACCATGGCCTGGTCGTCCGCCGTTTTGGGATCGAAGATATTGCCGCCCCAAAAGGCGTTGTCAGCCACCACCGCGCCACCGACCTTGAGATTGTCCGCCGCCCAAGCCAGATAGTTGTGATAGTTGCCTTTGTCGGCATCGATAAACATCAAATCGTAGGGCGCGTCTTTCGCCAGCTTGGGCAGCACTTGCACGCCGGCGCCATGCAGGACTGTCACCTTTTCGGCCAGCCCGGCGTACTCAAAGTGCGCGCGCGCCACTTCGGCGTGGATGCTGCTGACTTCAATGGTAATCAACTGGCCCTGCGCCGGCAGAGCGCGGGCGATACAGATGCCGCTGTAACCAGCCAGCGTGCCAACCTCGACTACGCGAACGGCGCCGGAGAGCCGCACCAGCAACCCCAACAGCTTGGCTTCGTTGGGCTCCAGGCTGATCTGCGGCAGGCCGCGGGCGGCGGTTTGTTGGCGCACGTAGCGCAGGGTGGCGTCTTCGCGCGCGAAAAGGTCGCCGACGTAATCATGGCAACGCTGTGACAAGTTTTGGCTCATCCTAATTCGCCTCCTTCAGGCAGATTGTCATCGTCATCGCCGCCGGCTCGCTTTTCAAGTTTCTGCGGCAGTTGATCGCGGAACACCGCGAAGTGATCCAGATCGCGCGGGACATAGGAGTTGGGGAAGGCTTTGCGGACTTCGCGTATAACCTCGAATTCGCGATAGCGGCGTGATATATGCGTGAGGAAAAGGAATTTCACCTGGCAATCGCGGGCCAGCTCGGCGGCATTTTGGGCGGTAATATGCGCGACTCGCCGCGCGATTTCGGCGTCTCTGTGCAAGAAAGTCGATTCTATCACCAGCGCGTCAGCACCTTGTACGGCAGCGTGAATGTCATCGGTACGCCCGAGATCGCCGGTGACGACTACTTTCGTGCCCGGAATAACATCGCCCAAGACTTCATCGGGATACACCACGCGGCCGGCCGGCGTCACAATCGATTCGCCAGCGAGAAGCTGACTGCGCTCGGGACCGTGCGGGACGCCGAGGGCATCCGCTTTATCAGCCTGGAATGGGCGGCGCGCTTCTTCTTCAAATATGTAGCCATAAGCTTCGCGGACATTATGGAAGACGGGAAAGGCGCGGACAGTGAATCTGCGCCCCTGGAATAGGACTTCATCAGGCGAGACGCGGTGGTAATGAATGGGCACGGGCGGCGTTTCGCCGAGAAAGACTACCTCGTTGACAAGGGATTTCGTCCGTCTGATCGCGGAATATCCCCCCCAGATATGAATTTCGTCGATCGCTTCCCAGCGGCCAAAAGTGGAGAGCAGACCGCCCAAGCCCAGAATATGATCCAGATGGTGGTGCGTCAGGAAGATGCGGTTGAGCCGTTTGAAGCCGATGCCGCTGCGCAGGATTTGGCGCTGCGTGCCCTCGCCGCAATCCACCAGAAATCGCTGCTCGTCCGCCAATACGGCCAACGCCGGCATCCCGCGGTAAATCGACGGCGCCGAGGCCGAGGTACCCAGGAATACGAGCTCGAACATCAGCCGCTGCTCTGCTCGTCGGTTGGTTCTGGCGGCAGTACATCGATGCTATATAGAAAGATGCGGTCTCCCCGTTCCTGGTCGCCATCAAGGACGGGCAGCCGTTTCAGGTCGGCCTGTCGATAGGCGCCGACGGAAACGTAGAGTTCGCCCGGCAGGGCTTCAGCCGGCAGCTGCACCTGGGTCACTTGGATGAATACGTCGCGGTCGCGCAGCAGCACTGGGTTGACATATAGCACGTCCCGGATGCCAATGGGCGTGACCGGGCTGGAAAGCACGTGGGTCAGCAAGGTCAAGTCGGGCAGCAGCTCGCCTTCCGCCCGCCAATAGGTGATGACTTCAACTGTGTCGCCCGGCGCGAACTCGCGGCGCGCATTTGGTTCGTAGCCCAGAAAGGTCAGATTGCCGCCGAAGCGGATGGGCGGGCCGATGGGCTCGGGCTCGCTTACTTCCGGCGCGTAAGAGACTGGCGCGGTGGTGGTTAATTCGCCGGCGCGTTGTGCCAGCAAATCGGTGGCTGCCAATTCGAGGATGCTGCCGCGCGGCACATCGCCGCTTACCGCCTGGCCCGTGGACAACCACTCTTGAAGATAGGGGTGGGCATTCTCCCGCGTTTGCTCATCGAAGAAGACGATTCGCTGCCGTTCGCCGCCATTCGTCAGCAGCAGGCTGCGAGCGCAATTCGCTTCGCGATAGCCCAGGTTGGAGCGATTCATCATCAGCAGGGTCTTGTCGATTTCGATCACCGCGGTCTCTGTCTGAGCGGAATCCCAAGCTGGGTTACAGAGTACAAAAGGCGTCTCGTTAGCGGCGACATCGAGATAATGCGCGATCTGCCCCAGCTCGCCATTAACCAGGGGCATGACAAGCTCATTGCTGCGCCAATCGACGAAGAAATCCTGCCAAGTCCATATCAGGTTCAAGCCAAGCAGCGCCAGCACACCGGCTACCGCGAGCCGGCGAAAGACGACATCCACAAATACGCGCGAACGAATCAGAGAATAGAATCCCATACCGAAGAAGATCGAAAGCTGCGGGTATATGACGCTCATGCGCGAGAAGTTTGGACTGTTTTCCACGATGAAGGCGGCCGGCAGCGTCACAAAAAACATGAGCAGCAGCAGCATAAAACGCGGACGGTGGCGGCGAAGAATGCAAACGAAGAAGCCAGCTATCATAAAGAGACCGCTGAAAATATCGACCAGCGGCCGACCAGGCAGGTTGTGGAGCGGGTCCGCGTCGCCGGTGTGAATGACGGCAATTAACCCATTCACAATCGAGCTGATCAAGCCATCGCTGTAATGCGACAGTATGCGCTGGCCAGCGGAATACTGGGGCAAGTTGATGCTCGATATGACATAGGGCATGCTGATGATGAGCATCAGCAGAATGGCGAAACCCGTGTAACTGCGGCGCTGCCGGAACATGACATGGCGCACGTAGACCAGGTGCAAAATGTAGACCATCGCGCCCAGAACAATAAACAGACTGGAAGGGTGCAGGTAGAAGCCGATGCCGAGCAAGACGCCCAGGGCGGCAAAGGAAACAACATTGGAAGTTACCACGCGGGTGCGGCGATAGACGGGCAGCGAGCGCGCCAGAGCCAACATAGTGGCTGAAACCAGAAATAGAACGACCGCGTCGCTTGAGACGGTGCGGGATAACAATATCGCGCTCATGTTGACGGAAAGCAGACCGGCGGAAAGGACGCCTATGATGGGGTTGAAGAGGTGGCGACCGAGCGTATAAATGATCGCTAGCGACAGTACGCCCAGCCACACAGACAATAAGCGATAGCCGATCGTGCCCTCGCCGACGAAGCTGGAGACGAATGCGACCAGGACGTGGTACAGGCCCTCTCTGCCGCCTTCTTCGCCCGGGAAGAAGACGAAAATGTCGCCCTGCCGCACATTGTCCACCAAACGAATATTGATGATTTCGTCGTCGCTGAAACCTTGCGGAAGGTGAGAGAGGTCGATGATGCGCAACGCGGACGCCAAGAGCAGCAGAACGACGACGAGGAAGTAGCTCATCCTGCTCGTCATCAGGACGTGACCCCTGACTAAGTTGATCAATGTTGATTCGGTCTTCATGGTGTCAGCGAGTATACATCAGTTGTCAACTTTTCTGCGCGCTTACGGGATCGTCAAGACCAAAATGAGACGGTGCTGCGTGGCATCAGAGGCAGAGCGCAATGATGCGAACATTGTAGTATAGAAGCGGGAAATTGTGCTGTCTAGTTTGGGCAAATCGGCGCCTTGACCAGGCCTTCGGCGGCCGGGCTGTCGGGTTCGCGTTCGGGAATAACAAAGTCGCCGCAGACTTTGCGCATATTGGCTACGGTAAAGAAGGCATCGCGCGGGATACCCGAAACCGGATCGACGATTGACCACCAGTACTCCTCGTCATCCTGCCGCCAGGACCCGTCAGGCAGATAAATCAGCGACATCAGGCCGACCCAGGGGCGCCAGTTGGCGATGGCGTACTCGTAGGCTCGCTCCAACATCTCGGCTTGCTGCGCCTCGGTCACGCTGAACCACTTGTAATCGGGGTTAATCTGCTCAGTTGTATAACCGAATTCCAAAATCGCCATCTGTCGCTCCGCATCGTTGTAGCTGAGCATGATTTTGCGCAAGTCTTCCACCCGGCGAAAGGTAAACCAGCGTTGCGGGGCTTCCTCGCTGTCCGGGCTGATCTCGGGCGCGGAGTAACCCGGCGCGTGAACGCCGACCAGATCAATATGCTGCTGGAAGCTATTGCGGTACATGTGGTCGAGGTAGATATCGTCGGGCATGGCCGAATCATTGTAAGTGCCAGTAGGCGCCAGCCCGGCCGATATCAAAATAGCGGCGGGATCAGCGGCGCGTATCGCTGCGCTGCAAGCGGCCAGCAGCTTGACGTAGCCTGCGGGGTCGGGCGGGTTGTCGCCCCATTCGCGGCTGAGGTTGGGCTCGTTCCAGATCTGATAGGCAGCGACTTTGCCTTGATAGCGCTCGGCGACGCTAGCGCAGTAATCCGCCCAGCGCGATAAGTCCGGCGGCGGGGCGTCACGCGCGGAGCGTTGACCGGATGCGCGCGCCCAGCTGGGGGCCTGCCCCAACCTTACGATGATGCCCAAATCGCGCCGCTTGATCTCGCTGAAGATGCGATCAGACTGCGTCCAATCCCAGGTGCCCGGCTGCGGCTCCAAATCGCGCCAGGCGAAGGTCTGTTTGACGTGACTGAAGGATAGCAGCCGGACCCAATCCAGATGCTTGCCCGCGTCGCCACTATCCCACCAGAGGAAGGCTTGTATGCCATAGGTCAGGGAGGGAAAAGGCGCGTTTGTAACCGCGGCCGCGTCAAAGGGATCGTTACGCGCGCTGGCTTCGCGCAGGACCAGGAAGCCAGCCGCCGCCAATACGAGCGCCACTGAACCTGCAACGACGATGAAACGGCGAGTGGAGCCCCGCATGTCTATTGTCCCGCGCGCGCCAGATAGTCTTGCTGCCAATCTCTGATGGCGTCGTATGCCGGGCGAAACTTGAAACCCGGACCGATCAGCGAATAAGGAACATTATCGTTTGTTATGTCATATCCTGCTTGCGGGCCGTAGTTGAAATTCCAAATGAAGGCGAGCCAGACGAAGCCCCATTCCTCCATATTGCTCAAGGCTTTGCGAAGCCACTCGGCCTGCTCGGCAAGCGTATTGTCATGCGCGAATGCTAAGCCGGCGCGGGCGCCTACCAGGTCTTCCGCTGATGCCCAGCCGAATTTAGTCACGCAGAGTTTGGTATTTTCCCCAGCCAGCCGAATGGTGTTGGCATAGCCCTCAAGCGTACTGCGGAAGCTCCAGCTCAGATGCGGGTTTTCGAAAGGACCGCGAAAAACCGCGTCCTCGTCATCGGGGATCTTATCGTAGCGATGATCAGGGCTGATGTTGTAGCCATTGTGGTGCGCGCCGATGCAGTCCGCCCAATCCAACACACCCGCGTCGATAAGCTGCTGCAGGTAGGCGAGGTCGTCGGTCGCGCTAAGCCCATCGCTTATGCCCGTCGGCGCCAGCCCGCCGCTAATAACAATGATGCCGGGGTCAATGGCTTTTATGGCATCAGAAGCGGCGCGCAGCATCTCAACGTATTTCGCCGCGTTAAAGCCATGATTGGACGTCCACTCACGGTCGGTATTTTGCTCATGCCAGACTTCAATGGCCTGAATGCGCCCGGGATAACGCTTGACGACCTCCGCCACGAAGTCGGCATAAGTCTGCGGATCGGCCGGGGGGCCTTCTCGCGCCAAGTCCACGCCCGGTTCACGCGCCCAATCCGGCGCCGTCACCACCGACAGCAGCAGCTTGACGCCGAAGCGTTGAGCGCTAGGCATGATAAAGTCAAGTACGCTCCAGTCGATCTCCCCGGGTTGGGTTTCCATCGCCTCCCAGCGCACCTGCTGTTTAATCCAGCGCAGGCCCAGGTCGTCAGTGACGGATCGGTAGTAGTTGTCCTGGTTCTCGTAAATTAAGTCGTGCGACTGTTCAACCTGGATGCCGACCTGGTAGCGCATGACATCGACGGGGAGCAGCGTCGGCATGGGCGTTGCGGTCGTCGCTTCGATGGGATTCGACCCGCCGTCAGCGGCTGCTAGCGGGGCGGAGGCTGTTGGGCTGGGCGGCGCTGAAGCGGGCGTAAACGTTGGCATGGGCGATGCGCTGGGCTGGGTAATAAGCGCTTCCTCTGGCTCAGAATCCGCCTCGGGTTCATCAAGCGGCAGCGGATTGCTCGAAGCCAGATCCAACTCTTCGAGATTATAGGTAAAGTAAACGGCGAGAAATGTCGCCAGACACACCAGGATGGTGATGGCGAGCCAGGCGATGACAAAACCGCGTATCTGCTTATAGACCGTCTTGGTTACCACTTACGCTCCACGCTCGCTTACACATGAGAGTACAACAGATTGCGATTTAGCAGGAGTCCAAGCGGCGCGATCACCTGGCCGCCGCCAGCGTATTGCAGGCCGGGCAAGAGCCGTCGGGGCGCAGGATCGCATAACCCGCCATGGGGTCGGAGTCGTAACTTGTGAAGTCGATATTCCAGACGATCAACAGACGCACCTGCCCGCTCTGCGAGGCCAGGGCGGCAGCCTGCGCCAGCCAGGTCGCTTGCTGCTGCAGCGTGACATTCTGTGCCCAGCTGAAATATTCCGGCAGGTTGGGCAGCCCCTCCGAGGTGACATAGCCCAACTCCGTGAAACAAATTGGCCGGCGCGTGATGCTAATATAGCCGTTCAGCATGCCATAGAAGTAACGCGTGTAATAATTGTCGCCGCGCGGGTCGCCGCTGGTTTGGCCGGGCGGGACGATGCCTTCGTTGTAGTGGGCGCCGACGCAGTCCAGGTGATTTAGCCCACCGCCTTCCACCATCTGGCGCAGCCAGCGATTGTCGGGCATAACACGGTCGGGCCGGTCGGATATGCCGGTGGGCGCCGGCCCGGCGCTGATGACCATTGTGGCCGGATTGGCCTGCTTAATTTTGCGGTAAGCGTGGGCGAGCATCTCCGCGTATGCCAGGCCGCTTATCTGGCCACGCGGCCACTCGCGGTCGATGTTGGGCTCGTTCCAGACTTCGATGGCGTCCGCGCCTTGACCGGCAATCCGCTGCAGCCAGTCGGTGAAAGAGTCAATGTACTCCTGGCCCCCTTGCGCCAATTCATTAGAATTGCCGACTGCGCCAATCAGTATCTTGAAGCCGTGGCTGTGCGCGGTCGAGATTACAGGAGCGACATCGGCGGGCCCGCGCAAACTGAAGCTCACCTGCTTTTTCATCCAGGTCATGCCGGCCTGTCTCATGGGCCCGATGGCGCGCGGGCTGCCCGTGTCCGTAACGTGCCCGCCGATCTCAATACGGATGCTGCCCGGCGGTGGCGGAGCGTTGCCGTAGCTGCTGCCGGAAGTAACGACGGGCGCTGCAACGACGGGCGCGGCAACGACGACGCGTGGCACGGGCGTCGGGGTGGGGGTCGGCGTCGGGGTTGGCGTGGGGGTAGGCTCGAACAGCGGCAGCACGGCGCCTTGCCGAGCGCTGATAGGTCCGCCCCCGCCTATGACCGACCAGTTGACGGCGTAGTTGCCGTCGGGCGCTTCCAACGTCAAGACCAGGTCCTCGTCCAACTGAGTGTCGATTTGATCAAGCGGGCCGTCGGCCGCGTCAATCGACCAGCGCGCAACGAGCTCGGGCGGGTCGGGCGCGGAGGGCTGCGACGACTTGTAGCTCATGATCGTCGTCATCAGGGGCGCACTGTTGTCGACCGCCAGCAAGTCGCCAAAAGCCACGCCGGCAATAGCGAAAGGCAAAGTCTGCTCCAGGCGATGGCGCAGGGCGGCGGCGTCAGTCAGCCAGGTTCGCGCTGCCAGGGCGCCGCTCTGGTCAATGTAATCCAGGTATGCAGTCTGGGCGCCTTCGTCGAAGCCGGGGCGCAGACGATAGCCGCTGAGCGAGGCGCGGACCACGGTCCCGGGTTCAATGGAGCCGGTCTCGCTGATTTCCTCTGCTTGTAATATCACATCGCCGGCCGGCGCGAAGGCGCTGTGCCAGTCCGTTGCGCTCAGCAGGCCGTCAACTTCCCGCTGGGAGCTGGCGCTGAGGCTGAGCAGCAGCTTGCGGCCCTCGACTGCGCCCGTGGCAGTGCGCAGCAAGCCCTCAAGATTGCCGGTTGAGCCGCTGCTAAAATCTTGAGGATGCAGCGTGGCATCCAGAACAAAGTAGTCAACCGCCGCGCCGAGCCGCCGCCAATCGTAGACGCCGCCCAGCCACGCGCCCTCAGCGCTGCGTTCAGCCGGCACAACGACCCCCAACAGGCCGCCTTCCTGCGACAGACTTGCGCCCAACTCGGTGATAAATTGCGTGAAACTCTCGCGATACTCAAGCGAAAAGCCGCGGTAATCAATGAAGACGCCAGCGAATCCGTTGTTGTTTCCCATCCGGAATATCTGCCCGATATGGCGCCGGCGCAAGGCGGGATCACCCAGGATTGTTTCGACAGTTGCCGCGTCGAGCGCTAGAGGATCGAGGAAATTGCGGATCAGCGGCATGTACAGGTAATTGGATTCAGGGTCGCCGCCGGGCGCCAGACTGCCGACCAAGCCGCCCTGCTCGTTCGGCCGCAAGCCAGCGGGGCTCAAGATCGTCGTTATGCCAATCGCCGCGTCATTGAGATCGTGCTTGACGTCTTGCGCTACCAGCGCGATGGGCGCGGCGGGCAGGCGTTCAAAGAGCGCAATTGCCATCGGCGCGAAATCGGCCATACCTGACGAGACATCACCGGAGCGCGCAGAGGGAATGAAGCGCCAGGAGTCGCCATCCCAGCCGCGCAGCGACAGGCGGACAGACTCGACTCGATGACTGAGTTCGATGTTCAGCGCTGCCGGTGGCACGCCGCGAGCGTCGAGCAGGTACACGGCGCTCAGCAGCTTGTGGCTCTGGGGCAGAGCCTGGCGCGCCGCGGGCAGCCAGTCGGGATGATCCGGGCTGACGCTGGCAAATTCCACTTGGGATAAATGAGAGGCTTTTAGCGCGAAGTCGGCGCCAGCATCGGTGGCGGAGACGCGCAGCCGCAGCTCGGACTCGTAACTCAGATTCGGCGAGCCGGCGTTGAGGGGGGAGTATTCCCGCGCCAGCAGCCGGTCCGGCAGGTCAATCGGCGGGAGAAAAAGGGCGAGCGCTGTGAGGGCCGCCGCGATAAGCATGGACGCGCAGCCAACGAGCCAGCAGCCGCTGGAGCGGGCTTTGGTCGGGGGAAGTAGAGGATCGGGAGTCATAGCACTAGACTGCCAACTGCTCCGGCCCGCCCTTAGCGCTGCTGACCGCATTCACCAGGATGCGCGCGCGGCTGCGCAACCGCGACTTCGACCAGGTTCCATCGCCGACCAGCCAGCCGCCCATGCCGCAGGCGACCGCGCCGGCCTGGATGAATTCGCGGGCATTACGGTCGTCCATGGCGCCATTGCACATGAAGGTCATGTGTTTGAGCGGACCAAACATCGCGCAGAAATAGTCGATGCCCAGCGCGCCAATGGGAAAGAGCTTCAACAGCTGGGCGCCCATTTCCCAGGCGGCCACCGCTTCGGAGGGTGTGGCCACGCCGGGGCCCATCAGCACGCCGCGCTCCATGACCGCGCGGACGATTTCCGGCTGGAAGGCGGGCGAAACGACGAAGTCGGCGCCAGCATCGAGAGCCGCCTTGGCCGAGTCCAAATCAAGCACCGTGCCCATGCCGACGCAAACCGCCGCGCCAAATTCGTCTTTGACGGCGCGCATGGCGGCAATCGGCTGCTGCGAGTTCATCATCATTTCAAAGACATGAATGCCTTCGTTGAGCAGCACCTCACTAACATGCAGCGCGACATCCGGCGGAAAGGCGCCGCGCATGCCAGCAACAATGCCGCTGGTTTCGATGGCGCTCAGCGCGTCGTCAGCCTTCATCGCCCCTTCCTCTCTTCTGATGCTATAATTCAAGTCGCAGATGCTAGTGTATCATAGTGTTTGCGGCGAAATTTGCCAATGTAGGAACGGGACACCGTGAAGATACTTATCGCCGCCGGCGCATTCAAACAGAGCTTGACCGCCGCCGAAGCCTGCGCCGCCATTGCGAAAGGCTTGGAGCAGTCGGGCCTCGGCGCGGATCTGGAACAGCTGCCGATCGCCGATGGCGGCAATGGGACGCTGGATGCCTTACTTGCAGCCGGCGGCCACCGCCTGACCCTGCCAGTTCGCGATCCGCTGGGGCGGCCGATACAAGCCGATTACGGGCTCCTGGACGGCGGCGAGACGGCGGTTATTGAGATGGCGCTGGCTTCCGGGTTGGAGCTGTTGACGCCGGACGAGTTGAACCCTATGACCGCCTCGACATACGGAACCGGGCAGCTGATGGCGGACGCGCTGGAGCGTGGCGCCAAACGCTTCATCATCGGCCTGGGCGGCAGCGCGACGGTGGACGGCGGCATGGGCTGCTTAAAAGCCCTGGGGCTGCGCCTGCTGGACGAAAGCGGAGGCGAAGTTCCGGCCGGCGGCGCGGGACTGGCGCAAATCGCGACTTTTGATGCCAGCGGCATGGACCCGCGCTGGCGGCAGGCGCAGGTCGTCATCGCCTCGGATGTAGAGAATCCCACGCTGGGTGAAATGGGCGCGGCGCGGATATTCGGCCCGCAGAAGGGCGCCGACGCGCAGATGGTGGAGCAGCTTGAGCGCAATCTCAGGCACTGCTTCACGCGCCTCTATGAGCAGCGCGGCGTTGATGTGCGGCAGGTAAAGGGTGGCGGCGCGGCGGGCGCGTTCGCAGCCGGTTTGATGGCTTTTCTGTCCTGCGAGGTGGTATCCGGCATTGACATGGTGCTGGCGCAGAGCCGCTTTGTGGACAAGCTGGCGGGGGCGGCGCTGGTGATCACCGGCGAGGGCCAGATTGACGCGCAGACGCTGAGCGGCAAGGGTCCGTTGGGTGTGGCGAAGTTAGCCGCGGCGCAGGGCCTGCCGACAATCGCCATCGTGGGCGGCCTGAATATCGACGACGCGGACTTGCATGCGGCTGGCGTCCAAGCCGCTTTCTCCATCGTCGACAAGCCCATGCCCCTGCAAACGGCGTTGGACGATGCGGCCGACCTGCTGCGGCGCGCGGCGCTGCGGCTGGGCTATGTGCTGAAGCTGTCGAAATGTAAGCGCTAGTGCCTTACTACTGAGTGCGGGATTCGCACTGTTTTGCCTACCATCATCGCCGAAGCTGCCCTAGAATGCCCGCAGAAAGGGGCGGCTGATGCAGCGCATCGTACTCAAATTGGGCACCAGTGTGCTGACCAAAGGCACCGAACGGCTGAATCGCCAGCGTATGCTGGAATTGGCGCAGCAGGTGGCTGAGTTGCATGAAGCCGGCCACGAGCTCATCGTAGTCTCGTCCGGCGCGCAGACGGCGGGCCGCGAACGCTTGGGCTACCCGGACCTGGGCAAATCGGTGCCAGCCAAGCAAATGCTGAGCGCGGTGGGCCAGAGCCACCTGATGCGCGTGTATCAAGATCTGTTCGACATCTTCGCCATCAGCACGGCGCAGATCCTGCTGACGCGCGATGACCTCAGCGACCGCGTTCGTTACCTGAATGCGCGCGACACGCTTGGCATCCTGATTGAGCAGAAAATCATCCCAATCGTGAATGAGAATGACACCATCGCTACCGAAGAAATCCGCGTTGGCGACAATGACAACCTGTCGGCATTAGTCGCAAGCGTGGTGGATGCCGACCTCCTGATAATCCTGACCGACCAGCCGGGCATCTTCACGGATGATCCGCGCAAGAATCCCGCCGCGGCGCTGATCCAGAATGTCGCGCAAATTTCCAAGGACTTGTTCGACATCGCTGGAGGCGCCGGCAGCAGCGTTGGCACCGGCGGCATGGTCACGAAAATACAGGCTGCGCAGATCGCCAGCCGCAGCGGCATCAAGACGGTCATCGCCAGCGGCAGCGAACGCCTGGTGGTCAGCCGCATCGTCGATGGCGAGCAGATTGGCACCACCATTGAGCCGGCGCACAACCGCTCCGACAGCCGCAAGCGTTGGCTGCTCACCGACCGCGCGCAAGGTACTCTGATCGTTGACGGCGGCGCGGCGCGAGTGCTGCTGCAAGGCGGCGCCAGCTTGCTGCCCGTTGGCATCCGCGAGGTGAAAGGCGACTTCAAGCGCGGCGCGACTTTGTCCGTGCTGTCGCCCGAGGGTCGCGAAATCGCTCACGGGCTAAGCAACTATAAAAGCGAAGATCTGCGCCGGCTCTGTGGTCGGAAGTCCAGTGAGATTGTGGCCATCCTCGGCTACAGCTACGGCGATGCAGCGCTGCATCGAAACAACCTGGCGCTGCTCTAGTGTGAGAGTAGCTAAGTTTTCTCCCCCGATTCCTGTTGTGTTAGAATGGCTGTTACTGAGAAAAGGGGCGGTGCTGAATGGAAGTCCAAAAGCGCCTTTATACCGCGGACGATGTATGCGAGCTGCAGGGTTGGGACGGCAGGAGAGACAGAAAGTACGAACTGACTGACTGAGAGCTCTTCGAAATCTCGCCCGCAAACTCTCTGCAAACCCTGGTTAGCATCCGAGCTTTCCGGGGAAATCCGCGACTATCTGAAGCGCAATGAACTTGGTTATGTAGGCCTAGAAGGCGGTTTTTCGCCGAGGGACAACCGCCACACGCTGCTCGCGCCCGATGTCGCCTTCTTCAGCGCAGAGAAACTACGCCCGCCCTTTCCGCAGACATTTGCAGGTTTCATGCCCGACCTTGCCGTGGAGATCGCCTCGCCAAGTAATACCAGCGCCGAATTGCGCCAGAAAGCGGCGCTATATTTGCAGCATGGCTCGCTTATGGTGTGGCTCGTGCTGCCGGATCAGAACGGCGTGGAAGTCTGCCACCTGGGCGAAGATGGACAGTTGACTGTCGACTTCATCGGGCGCGAAAGCCGCATTTCAGGAGGCGCTGTGTTGCCCGGCTTCGAACTGGAAATAAGGCGGCTGTTCCCGGCGAGCTAGGCTCAACGCGCCCCGGCCATTGAGAAACGACGCCAGCGGCTGGCCAGCCAGGCGCCGGCCAAATAAAGCCAGTACATGATGAATAGCACCAGATACTCAATCAAGGGAATGCGCAGGACTTCGTTGACTTGGTAGGGTTCGCGCATGACCAGGTAAACGTAGAGCGTCAAGAGCAGGAATGAGCTGTAGAACAGTTGCCGCGCCCAAGGTTTCAGCCTCAAGCCGTGCATCTGAGTGACGAGGAATATGGCGGCAAAGCCAAAGAAGAACATGGGCCAAATGTCGCTGCTCTGGTTCAGCGCAACCTGAAAAGCATGGGGCAGCACCAGGATTTCCAGCAATAACATCCAGCGCTTGTTGAGATGGACGCGCAGGAACATCAAAGAGCCCTGCGCCATCACCAGAATGACATGGATAAAGCCGATCAGATGCCCCCAGGTCGGCACCATGGGGTGAAACCAGAAGGTATAGATTACGGCGAAGCTGAAAAAGTAGCCGTGATATTTGCGCAGGCCATCGGTAAAGGCTTTGCGGAAACCGACTTTCTTGCCAAAGAAAAGCCCCCGTCGTTGATTCTCCATGCCTAATATGACGATGAGCATGAGGGCGACGGCGAACTGCGCCGTCCAACTGGGCAAGTCTTGCGCGATGGCATCATAGAAGAACAGGGTCTGCAAGTAATGCAGGATGATAAAAATCAGATTGATGCCCAGCGCCCAGACATTTACCGGTCGCAGTTTGTCTCCGTAGTCGCGCTTGCTGTAGCGCGATTGGGCGTAATATATCGTGGCCCAGATTAGCAGCTGATGCAGCGCGAAACCCAACCAGGCACTAAGCTGCCCCCAAGCCGTCTGCTTCGCCAGCTGCCACTCGTAGACCAGCGGGTCTTCCGGCAGCGGGATGATTTCGAACTGGCTGAGGACGCCGCCCATTGCCACGATGGCCGCGCATAGCAGCACAGAAAATATCAGACTCCAGTTGACGATTTGCGCGCCGCTTAGTCGTGACAAAAGCATTTGGCTGGCTCCGTCTGAACTCGATGATAAGTTGCGAACTATGGTAGCACTGAATCCTAATGTTTTAATGAGACAATGGAAAACCGCTCGTTGGACAGGGTAATTGCATCAAAATGAATCTGCGTAACTATGAACATTATACAAACTTAAATCTAAGCACAGAAGTAGTTCCAATAAAGTAATGAGAATGCCGAAATCGCCGCTTTACTACCCCATCCCCGGCCCGCTCTCGCCATCTCTATGGCAAGCATCCCGAATCATCAAGGAAGGGTGACTTGCTGTAGTGCTAGGAAGATTCAACGAAATTCGCATCACTAAGTTGGTTCTACCGAGAAACGCGAGAGCACCGAGAATCTCAATCGAAATATGCCCTATGCTTTGTGTGCTTTGTGCCTTTGTGGTGAAATTGAATTTCAACCGAATTCGATACACTATCAAAAATCTCGCTGGTAGCCGTTGCAATTCGGATTCTGGTATAGTACATCTCATGGCATGACGGGCGGTTAAGGAAGCGCAAGCGATGGAAGCTGTGATTGATCTGAAGCAGATGGGTATACAGGCGAAGGCGGCCGCGGCGATTCTGGCGCAGAAGTCTACTGCCGAGAAGAACGCGGTCATTGGCGCCATAGCCGATGCGCTGGAGGCGAATACGCCGGCCATACTGGCGGCGAATCAGCGAGATTTGGACCTGGCGGCGCAGAGTGGCATGGATCCGATCTGGATCCGCGACCGCATCGCCTTGGAAAGTCGCATGCCCGGCATCATCGCTGATGTGCGCAAAGTTGCCGACTTGCCAGATCCGGTCGGCGATATCTTGCTGGAATCGACGCTGGACAACGGTTTGCGGCTGCTGAAGCGGCGCACGCCCCTGGGCGTCCTGGGCACGATTTATGAATCACGCCCGAATGTCACGGTGGACATATCGACCTTGGCGCTAAAGACCAGCAATGCCGTCATCTTGCGCGGCGGTTCGGATGTGTTGAACAGCAATATGCAGTTGACCGCGGTCTTAAAAGATACGCTGGCCCGGCTTGACTTCCCAGCCCATGCCATTCAATACATCAACAGCACCGACCGCCTCCACGTGAGCGAAATGCTGCGCATGTACGAAACTATCGATATGATCATCCCGCGCGGCGGCAATGGCTTACATACCTTCTGTCGCGAAAACAGCAGCATTCCGGTGATTACCGGCGGCATCGGCGTTTGCCATATTTTTGTCGACGACAGCGCGCGGCTGGACCGGGTATTGCCGGTCTTGGACAACGCCAAGACGCAACGTCCGGCCGTCTGCAATTCCATGGAGACTTTGCTGGTGCATGAAGCGGTGGCGCAGACGCTGTTGCCGCAGGTAGTGGATACGCTGGGCGCGGCGGGTGTGGCCTTCCATGCCGGCGCGCGGGCTTATGCCATCGTCGGCGGCGATGAACGCGTCGTGCCGGCGGCTGATGAAGACTTTGATACCGAATGGTACAACCTGACGCTGAACTTAAAAGTAGTCGCTGGAGTTGACGAGGCGATCGCGCATATCGCGCGGCACGGCACGCAGCATTCCGACAGCATCTTGACCGAGACGGCGGACCATGCCGAGCGCTTCCTCAACGAAGTGGATTCGGCCGCGGTCTACTGGAACGCCAGCACACGCTTCACCGATGGCAGCGCCATGGGCATGGGCGCGGAAGTAGCCATCAGCACACAGAAGCTGCATGCGCGGGGTCCGATGGCGCTGGAAGAATTGACCACGTACAAGTGGATCGTAATGGGCGACTATACCTCGCGGGAATAGCGGCCCGCCTGAACCACAGGCGCCGGATGCCAGGGCAATCGCTTCAAAATGAATCTGCGCAACTATGAACATATTACAAGCTAAAATCTAACCACAGAGACACAGAGACACAGAGAGCACAGAGATTAGTCTATCATTAATATATATTGTGAAATCGCGCTTCAATTTTGAACCCTGTGATAAGCATCTCACCAATTTGTATGTTGATCCTAGAGGAGTACTGCCCCGAACAAACTTATACTCTGTGTTCTCTGTGCCTCTGTGGTGAAATCTTATTAAAACGATTGCCCTGCGCCGGATGCCCACTTGACAGCATTTGTCCCGGCGCACGATAATATCGGCAAGAAAATATCGATTTCAAAGGCGATGACGAAGACAGTCCGCAAGCGCATCGCGTGATGCCTGCCGCAGCAGGGAGTGGCTGCCAAAGACTGAAAGCAGCCGCGGCGACAGTTGCGGAATTCACTTCCGAGCCGAGGGGTGAAATGGCGCTAGAACGCCAAAGTAGTCCGCTCCGCCAGCCCGGCGTTACCGGGCAAATGAAGCGCAGCGCCGCCGCCTGGCGCTGAATTGGGGTGGTACCGCGGGAACTTGACGCTCTCGTCCCTGAAGGGATTGAGGGCGTTTTTCATTCTTTACAACTCCTTCGCTAGAGGGCAAATGAAAGGAAATATGATGTCCGGAAACTTCAACGAGTTCTTCAAGCAATTCAATCAACAGTTGAAGAAGAGTCAGGAACACTATCTTGAAACAATTAGGCCGTATTTCGAGGCGCAGAATCAGGGAATCCAAGAAAAGGCGTCGGCACAATTTAGGGCGCAGAGTCAGGGAATCGTAGAAAAGACGTCGGCACAATTTGAGGCAGAGCATCAGCGATTCCTAGAAGCGATGAGGCCGTATTTTGAACAACAGAATTTGCAATTGTCTGACGCATATAGAAAAGTGTTTGAGCGCGCGGCACAGGACATCAGCGGCACAATGATCGAAAACTTGCGGACGATAAGCAATCCTAAGATTCTAGGGGTGTGGCACGCACTATACTTGGGAAAGCGCAGCCCAATACGCGCCGCACTGTCGTCGATCGGAGACATTCCGAAGCAGGAACGGGCGTATGTAGGTCAGTGGCTCAATGGTGCCCGTACCGCAATAAACGACGCCTACAAACAGCAAGAGACGACTGTCCGCGAAATGGAATGGGCGCGCGACCTGGAAGAAGGCGAGATTGACATCAGCCTGCCGGCGCGTCCGCAAGGCCGCGGGGGATTGCACCCTTCCACCCGCACGCATCGCGAATTCCAGACGATATGGGCGGATATGGGTTTCCAGGTTTACCACAGCCGCGATGTCGAAGCGGATGAATATAACTTCACGCTGCTCAATCTGCCGCCGCATCACCCGGCGCGCGATATGCAGGATACCTTTTATACGACCGACAGCCAGGCGCTGCTGCGCACGCATACCTCGCCCGGGCAAATCCGCGCCATGCGCGAGTTCGGCGATGCCGGCAGCAAACCCATACGCGTCATTTTGCCGGGCATGTGTTATCGGCAAGAGCAAGTGACCGCCCGCAGCGAGATCCAGTTCACGCAAGTGGAAGGGCTGGCCATCGGGCGCAACATCCGCATGAGCGACCTCAAAGGCACGATCGCCGAGTTCGCCAGGCGTATGTACAACCCCAATGCCAAGGTCCGCTTTCGCGCTTCTTATTTCCCATTTACCGAGCCGAGCATGGAAGTTGATGTAGAATGCTTCTTATGCGGAGGAGAGGGCTGCCGCGTCTGCAAATACACCGGTTGGCTGGAGATCGCCGGCAGCGGGATGGTGCACCCGACTGTGCTGCGCAACGGCGGCTACGACCCCAGCGTATGGAGCGGATTCGCCTTCGGCATGGGGCCAGAGCGGATCACTATGCTCAAGCACGGCATCCAGGACATTCGCTATTTCTGGGGCAACGACCTGCGTTTCTTGCAGCAGTTTTAGGAGCTTGGGCCAGATGCGAGTTTTCAGGTCTAGACTTGCAAAAAAGAATCCATATCGAAACACTTTCCTTAGCAATTGGCGCTGGGCGATTCCGGTACTGCTGATTGTGGCGGCGCTGAGCATGCGGAAGATTGACTGCTGCCCGCCTGCAACTGACGAGTACACATCAATGTGGCACGCCGGCTGGTTGGTCAACGGCCCCTACACGCCGCTTGATGTCATCGAATCACTTCAACGTTACAGCCCCGACCACACGCCAGGTTACTTCATAACCTTGAGCATCTGGGGCAATCTGACTTCATACGAGCTGGCTTCCGGGCGTCTATTAAGTATCCTCGCCGGCTTGCTTGCCCTTGCAATTGCCTATCGTTTGGCGCGCGATTTCATAGCGCCTGAGGCAGCTTTTTTCGTAATCGTCATTTTGGCCTCCAATGCCTTCTACAACTTCTACTACGCTCATACCCGGATGTATACACTGTTTGTACTCATGGCTGGAAGCGTGTTATGGCTGTATCTTCGCAGCCTGGAACAAACCAGGCCCCTCAAAGCCAGGGACTGCTTCGCGCTGGGCGCGGCCAGCCTGTATTTTCTCAGCCTCCACTTATTCAGTGTTGTCTTCATGCTGCCGCTGGGGCTATATCATATTCTCTTCGCGCAAAAGAACCGTCGCTGGCTGGCTATCGCCCTCACTGGCATCATAACGTCTAGTCTGGCCGCGCCTTGGCTGCTGCTAGCCTACTCGAGAGGGATCGGCGCTGGAGGCTCTGAAGTGATCGAGCTGGCCAGCGAGACTTGGGAAAACCTGTCCGCTACGCTGGCTGTCTTTGGCAATGGGCAGGCACTATTGCTGGCAGTTGCCATAGCGGCTGTATTCTTGGCGGCGCTCGTCGGACGCGTATTGCCGAAACCTATCCTTCTGCTCGGCGCGATACACATCTTGCTCATTGTCGTATTGAGCGCAACAGTGCCCGAGCTTTTCACGACCAAAAGCGGATTCCGCTACCTTCTGCCTGCCCTTCTAATTATTGCGCTGCTTTTGGCTGCTGCAGTTTACAGGCTGTTCCGTTTTCGGCGGCCATTTGTCGTCCTATTGGCGCTCTGGATCGTCTTCGGCGTCCATTTTCAGTCGACAGCAACCTGGCGGCCTTTCATCGGTGGGATTGACAAGACATTTAACTTTCCGCCTTGGCAGAAAATTTCGCGCATGACATCGTCTCCGCCGCCTCCGCTGATAATCACCTACAAAATTAAAATTGAGAAATTTGCGTTTTCCTGGAACCGTCGCATAGTCTCATATCCGCAACGGCTGCATTATTTTGGAACGAAGGCCATCGTAATGACGTCAACTGAAGAATTGCCAGCGACAAAATCGACGGTAGCGAACAATGCAGTCAACCAAGAACGAATCTGGATACTATATGATCGTCGCGACTTGATCGAAGGCGAATATGATGGACTGCTGAAAATCATGGATGGATTCGATTACGATCTCTGCGAGACAATAAACGTCGGCGCTCACTGGTCCATCCTCGACTTCTACTGGGACAACCTGGACTGCGAAGATCTTGAACTGATATCCGAGCCACGGAACCCCCTAACACACCATACCTTCTACGACGCCAGACCGAGCGAAGATGGCTCGCAGTTGTCCTTCGTCGATTCCTGGAGCGCGACTGCAGATTTCGAAAGCGACTACTTCGCCATGTCTTACCAGCTCTTGTCAGAAGACTGGGACAATGTGGCGCAGCTGGACCTACCTATGGTGCACGAAGGGCTGACGCGTCGATTCTCCCTTCGGACAAGCGATCTGCCGCCCGGCGCGTATCGATTGATGTTGATCGTCTACGACACGCGAACAGGTAAAGCCGCAGATTGGATCGACAACCCGGGCTCTGTGCCCAGCATGTTTGAGTTGAGCCGATTCGCCGTACCTGGATAAAGGCGCGGGAACAACAAGAAATCACGTGAAAGGACTCAGTGACAGATGCTTGTACCTGTTTCATGGTTAAGAGACTACGTCGACATCGACATCCCAATTGAATTGCTGGCGGAACGCTTGACAGTCGCCGGCTTGGAAGTGGCGCACAATCGTTACATCGGCCTGCCGCAGGAACTGGCGCCGGGCGTTCGGATGCCGCGTTCGGATCATCTCGTCTGGGACCGGGAGAAGCTGCTGCTCGGGCGCATCGTCGAGGTAAAGTCGCATCCGCAAGCCGACCGGCTGGTGCTGGCGATGGTCGACTACGGCTCGGCGGAGCTGGAACAATGTGTGACCGGCGCCAGTAATCTCTTCCCTTACAAAGACCGGGGCGAAATCAAGCCGCGGATATGGAGCGCCTTCGCGATGGAAGGGGCTAAAGTTTGGGATGGGCATAGCGCCAAAGCGCGGCAAATGACGCTCAAAGGCAAGGATCTGCGCGGCATATTCAACAAGAGCATGGTCTGCTCGGAGAAGGAATTGGGCATCTCTGATGAGCATGAAGGCGTCATCATCATGGATCACGATGAGCGCTATGTCGCCGGGGCGCCGCTGGCCGATGTGCTGGGAGATGTCGTGCTGGATATCGAACTGACGCCGAACCTGGCGCGCTGCTTCAGCATGATCGGCGTCGCGCGGGAAGTCGCCGCCATCCTGAATGTCGAGATGCGCTACCCCTCATTCGATTTTCTGGCTGGAGGCGCTGCCATCGAGGGGCAAGTCGCGATTGAGATTCGCGAGCCGGAGCTGAATCCGCGCTTTACGCTGTCGCTGCTGCGCGATACGCAGGTCAAGCCGTCGCCCTTCTGGATGCAGCACCGCCTCAAGCTGATTGGGCAGCGTCCGCGCAACAACATCGTTGATGTGACCAACTACATCACCTTCGAGTTGGGCCAGCCGCTGCACGCCTTCGACTATGACAAACTCACAGAGCGCGCCGGTGGCGTACCCACAATCATTACGCGCTTGCCGCATGTCGGCGAACAACTGGAGACTCTGGATGGCATACAGCGCGACCTGGGCGCTGAGACTATCCTGGTCGCCGATACCGCCGGCGCTTTGAGCCTGGGCGGGGTGATTGGCGGCGGCGAGACGGAAATCAGCGACGCGACCCGCAACGTCCTGTTGGAAGCGGCCGCCTGGAACAATATCGGCATTCGCAAAACCATCAAAGAGCAGCGCGTACACACCGAAGCCTCGGCGCGATTCAGCCGCGGCGTGCATCCCTCGCAGGCGCTGCTGGGCTGTGGCCGCGGGATTGAGCTGATGCGGCAATTGGGCGGAGGACAAGTAGCCCGCGGTGTATTGGATGACTATCCCCTGCCGCCGCCGACAGTTACGGTTGACGTAGCTATCGAGCGTGTCAAGCGCTTGCTGGGCATGGAAGTTTCACTGGAAGAAGCCGCTGACGTGCTGCGGCGCCTCGAATTTCATGTGACGATTCAAGGCGACGCCATCCGCGCGACGACGCCCGATCACCGGCTTGACATCAGCGCCGACTCGGCTGTGGGGCAAGCCGACCTGCTGGAAGAGATCGCGCGCGTCATCGGCTACGACAAAATCCCCAAAACGATCATGGCGGACGAGATGCCGCCGCAGCGCGAGAATACGGCGGTATTCATAGAAGAGCGAATCCGCGACCTTCTCGTCGGCCAGGGCTTGTATGAGGTCATCAGCTATCGCTTTACCAGCCGCGAGAGCGAAGCCATGCTGGCGCCGGAGGGCGTGGCGTCTTCGCTGCCGGCTGCGAAATACGTTGAAATTGCCAATCCGGCCGCCAGCGACCGCAACGTATTACGCCAGACGCTCATGATCAATATGCTGGAGAGCGCGGTTAACAACGCCCGCTATCAGTCGGCGCAACGGCTGTTTGAAGTGGGCAAGGTCTACTTGGGGGGCGGCGATTTGCTGCCGGAGGAACCGTTGCATTTGGGCATCCTGCTCACCGGCGCGCGCAGCCAGGCTTGGTGGCAGGACAGCGCCAAATCCACTGAGATGGACTTCTACGACATGAAGAGCATCGTCGAGAATATGCTGGCTGGGCTGCATATTGAGGGCTATCGCTTGGAGCGCGGCACGCACAGCAGTTTTCATCCGGGGCGCTCGGCTGACCTCATGCTCGGAAAAGAGCGCATCGGCACATTCGGCGAAATCCACCCGCAAGTCGCGGCGCGCTTCAAATTGACTGAAGCCAAGGTAATCTACGCCGAGTTGCAGGTTGCGCCCCTGATTCAGCAGCACAAGCGCTTGCACAATGTCGCGCCACTGCCGACTACCCCCGCCGTCCTGGAAGATATCGCGCTTATCGTCAGCGCGGACCGGCCGGCCGGCGAAGTCGAAGCGGTGATACGTCAAGCGGGCGGGCGGCTGCTGAAAGATGTCACGCTCTTTGACGTCTATTCTGGCGACCCGATCCCGGCCGGCAAAAAGAGCCTGGCCTATGCGCTGACCTATCAGGACGAGAGGCGCACGCTGACCGACAAAAACGCCGCCAAGATCCGCAAGAAGATCATCGGCGCGGCGCGTCATCGCCTCAAGGCTGAGCTGCGTTCCTGACCGCGATCAGGCCGGCGCGTCTCAGTAGCCTTTGGCGCGGTCCAATTGGTTGAGCAGGGTATCGTTTTCCAGATAGCGGCGCAGATTCTCTTTGAAAACCAGCGCCGCTTTTTTGTGATAGTCGCGCGTGAAGCCGGATAAATGCGGCGTGATGATGACGTTGTCGAGATTCCATAAGGGATTGGTGCTGGGCAGCGGCTCTTCCTCGAAGACATCCAGGGCGGCGCCGGCGATCACCCCGGAAGACAATGCCGTGATAAGCGCTTTTTCATCGACGATCGCCCCGCGGGAGACATTGACCAATACCGCCGATGCTTTCATCGCGGTGAAAACTTCGTCGTCAACCAGGTGCTCGGTGTCATCGGTATGCGGAGCCGTAATCACCAGGTAATCGCAATCTTTTGCCATTGAGGTGATGGTATCAGCCGGGTAGATACGATCCGGTATGTCGCCGGTCGGGTCGCCCAGGCCGGGCATGGCAAAGGCGTTTAACTCTTCGGTCCGGCTGATGTCGCGCTTGGTCGCCAGCACGGTCATGCCGATGGCCGAGCAAATCCGCGCCAATTCACGGCCGATGCTGCCATAACCCACGATGCCGACCGTCTTCGAATCCATATCAATTGGCGAAAAAACGCCATGCGCTTCGGCGGGCCATTCCGCCCGGCTCTGCAAAGCGAAAGCGAGGCGCATCTTAAAGTTAAACATGAGCATCGTCATCAAACAGTATTGCGCCATATTACTGGCATGGATGCCGCTGGTCGAGGTAACCATGATGTCCTCGGCCTGGACAATCGAATGGTCGATGGCGTGATTCACGCCCGCCGTATGCAGCTGGATCCAACGCAGTTTGGGCGCTTGTTCCGGCTCGGGAAAGTATCCGGTGGTGTAGAGGACTTCCGTCCTGGCCACGACATCGTTCGAGACCTCGGGGAAGTGCCTTTCGATCTGTAATCGTGGCGACAGCTCCCTCAATTCGCTGAGTATTTCATCGGAGAAGTCCATAGCGACGGTGACCACAATACGTTCAGATTCTGACATCATCCACTTCCCGGCAGCGCGCCGCTGCGTAATTCCGCATCCTTCGTCAACTGACAGGGTAGCAGGTCGCGCCAGACCGGTCAATGCGAGCGTGGTCTAGCCGGGGGCGCCTCAATGCGCTAAGATAGCCGTAGCCAACTTGAGACCCTACAGCGGCAAACGCTGTACAGCGGCCAGCGGGAGGAATCAATGAGCGAGTGGGCAGACATTACAATCTCGCGACATGACAAAGACAGCAGCCAGAGCCTGCTCCCCGACGATGTAGAGTTGAGTCGGCAGGTGTTTGTACTTTCTGTAATTCCCCCGCCGCGCTGGGCAGTGGTATTTTGCGCAGCGATGGTTGGTTCACCCGGCAGACTAGGCAGGGAAGCGCAGGTAGAAGGTCAAGATTTGATTGTATGGGGCGGCCCCAAGATATTCGCCGAACGCGATGCCAACCACCTAAAGAAGATGGTCGCCTATGCCAACGAGAAATACCGTGAGATTTTGCAGCCGGCAGATCTCAGCGGTTTCGACGCCTTTGGCTTGGCCTGAATGCTGTAAGATGTTTGACGCAAATCTGATTCTAGGGTTCGTCGGTGGCGTCGTTGCGGTACTGGGCGCGGTATTTCGGCGCATCGCTTGTTAGGACAGCTATCCATCGCGAGCTTGACCGGCAGAATCAGCGAATTAATAGCGATATAGAAGTAAAGCCAATAAAGTAATGAAAATTTCACCATAGCAACAATCTGTAGGGGCGACTGCCCGAAAACACAAGTTGCAGCGGCAGCGGGCTACCTGAGCGGTCGCCCCTACAAGGCTAGCTTGTTCGCAGGACTAACTTGGAATTACTGAGAATTGACGAGGGAAACATGGGCTTATTGGACGGCAAGGTCGCGCTCATATTCGGTGTGGCCAACAAAAACTCCATCGGCTGGGGCATCGCGCGCGCCTTGCAGCGAGAGGGCGCTACAGTTGCCCTGAGTTACGCGATGGACCGGCTGGAGAAGCGCGTCCGCCCCTTGGGCGAGTCCATCGGCTGCGAGCTGATGATCCAGGCCGATGTCGGCAATGCCGCCGAATTGGACGCCGTATTCGCCGCAGTCGCCGAGAAATACGGCAAGCTTGATGTGCTGGCGCATTCAGTGGCATTCGCCGAGCGCGACGCGCTGGGCGGGCGCTTTGTTGACCTGCGGCGAGAGGCGCTCTTGAGCGCGATCGATATCAGCGCCGTCAGCTTGATTGAAATGGCGCGGCGTGCCGAACCGCTAATGCCGGCGGGCGGCAGCATCATGAGCCTGACCTACAACGCCTCGCGCACAGTCGTGCCCAATTACAACGCCATGGCCGTCGCCAAAGCGGCGCTGGAAGCCATCACGATGTATCTGGCGGCCGATATGGGGAGCAGCAAAATCCGCGTCAACGCCATCAGCGCCGGCGCCATCAAGACGCTGTCGGCGGGCGGCATCGCCGGTTTCCGCGATCTGCTGAAGTATGCCGAGGTAACGGCGCCCTTGAAAGAACTGGTCAGCCAAGATGATGTCGGCGACCTGGCGCTTTTCCTGGCATCGGATTTGTCGCGGCGCATCACCGGCGAAGTCATCTACGTCGATGCGGGCCACAACATCATGGGCTATACGGATGTCGAAGCGCTGATGAACGAGGCCGAGTGATCTGCCGCCGCTCGCCGCAGCTGCGCGAGTGGACCCCAGGCATTATTCCATAGAGTGTGACAGTACGGTCGCCACTTCGGCATCCGTCCGCAAAGACGCCCCCGGGTCTGTCTGGCGGACCTGCCGCAATGCCAGAAAGGCGACCAGAAGACCAACGAATCCGCAGCAGAATACCGAACCGTAGGCGATGGCGTGTTCACCTGAAAGCAACAGCGCCATATCGCGCAGGATGCCGCCCCCGGCTACGCCCGCGCCGCGCGCCAGGGTTACGCACAGAGTCCAGAATCCCAGGAAAGTCCCCGCCTTGCCGGAGGGGCTCATCTCCATCATCAGGCCCAGGGTGCCGATATTCCAGACGCCCAAGCCCACACCCAGCAGCACCAGACCAGGCGTCACCAACTGACGCGCCTCGCCAAGCGCGGACAGGGCGAAAACCGCGTATGCCAGTGACAGTACAAGAATACCGCCGCGCGACAGATTAGCGTTGGTAAACAACGGGAGCCGGCCAGCAAAGTAGAGCACGACGAATGAAGCGATAATCGCCATGCCGCCCCAATATGCTGAGAAGCGGTTGGTGATATGTGCCGCCATGTCAAATTGCTGGCCCGCGAAGGGCTCCAGCACGGTGTCCTGCAAAAAGGCGAAAAGCATCGAAAGTGTGAGGTAATAGAGAAAGAAGCGCATTTTGCGGCTCCGCCAAACCATGGCGAGGTCGCTGCGAAAACTCAGACGGGCGCTGGATGGCTGCGAGGCGGATGGGGCATGCCTGCGTTCCTCACCCAAAAGAGAGAAGAACCAGAGCAAAGACAAGACGCCGGCGGTCACCACAAATAAGTTCAGCACGGACTGCGCAGTGAACCCGATGGCGCCGGCGCTCTCGCTCTGTGGCAGCATGATACTAAATAATATGCCGCCGGCCGCGAAGCCCACCAGCAGAAATGTCCAGACCAGCCCCACCGCGCGCCCGCGCTGATGTTCAGCCGCCCGGTCATGAATCAGCGCCAGGAAGGTCGTGCCAGAAAGGGCGCTGCCCAAGCTGAAGAGCAGGAAAGACAGGACGAGCGCCAGCCAAATCACCCAGGGAATCGCATCGGCGGCGCCGGCCTGCGCTCGGCTTACCAGCTCAGCGGTGGCGAAGCCCAGCGTCACCGTGCTGACCGCCATCATGGCGCGGCCCAGCCAGATCCAGAATAGCCGCCGGTAGCCGCCGACTGTGTGGGTATCCGAGTAGCGGCCGGCGAGCACGCCCAGTGGCGCGAGGAAATAGCGCAAGCCTGTCAGAAGCCCGACGAAGGCGGCGCTGAAACCGAGGTCCGCCACCATGATCCGATTCCAGACGCCGGTAGCCAAGACATCCACCATGCCCGAACCCAAATGGAAAAGCGCAATTTTGAGGTTGCGGCCTGTGCTAAGGTTGGCGTTTCGGGATTGTTTCACTAGCATTATTATTTAGGTTTTTGTAGATTTCAGGCAGAAATTATACAGGTTCTTAGCGCGCTGTCAATGCGCCATATCAAGAAATCATAAGAAATTGTGATATACTGAAAATGGATATGCTTACCTAAGAAAGTGAGGCTCAGATGTTCCAACATCGCCAGTTCAACAAAATCGTTGTGCCGACAGACGGCTCCTCCTGGAGCGAACGCGCCATACCCTATGCGGTAGATTTCGCGCGCATAGGCGGCGGCGAAGTCATCTTGCTGCACATATTTACGCCGCCAATGCACGAATTTGTCGATTCGCTGGCCATCGCCGGGGAATATGAATTGGCGAATCGGATTCGGGAGGAAATCAAGCAGCATCTGCTTGGCCTGCGTAATGAAGTGCGGGAACAGGGTGTGGAATGTCGATTGCACATTATTGACGCGGTTGGCGTCGGACAGCATATCATCGATTACATTGAAGAAGAAAAGGTCGATCTGGCGGTGATGACCACGCACGGCCATTCCGGCTTGGCGCGTCTGGTATTTGGCAGCGTTGCCAACAAGGTCATGCACGATGTGAACGTGCCGGTGCTGGTCATCCGGCCGGACCTGGAATAACTCAGTAGCCAGGTAGACACAGCCGGCCGCGTTCAGCGACCGCCCCTATCGCAGCATCTCATCAAAAGGTGGCAGGCGCCCCTTCACCCAAGTTTCAATGACACTCGGCGCCAGCCACGCTTTTTCTTTTTCTCGCGTCGATAAATCCAGTTGGGCGAATTCATACTCATCCAGCAGCAGCGTTACACCATCGGGATAGACGAAGACATCCAGCGCCAGGTCGTCCGCCGCCACGCTATCGGCCGTGATTATTGGCGGCCGTGTGATATTACAGTACCAACCCTTTAGCGCTTGCGTTTCGCCATCCAGTACGCGGAAGATGTTGAACCATTGATCGGCGTAAAACCACTCGCGGAAGCGGTCGCCGCGGCGCAGGACCACGTAACCCAGGTCGCGATCGTCCAGCGCGAAAACCGCGTCAATACAGACGAAGCTTTGAGTCCGCTCCACCAATACGCCAGTATACGAAAGCAGGCTCATGCCGTTGGCGTCGCGTTTGATGACCGTGAATTCCCGCATCAGGCGCGCCCGACAGTGTGTACCAGCAAGAGCAACCCGCGACGGAAATTGACCTGCGCCTCTTGCGCCAGCATGACATTGCTGATGCCGCGCGCCGGACCCAGCTGGAGAGAATCGTCGTCAAGGGCGTATTTCAGATTCTCGCTGGAAATGCCCTCAGCGCTGGCGGACAGGGGAATCAGCGAGATGGTATCGCCGACATCGCCATCAATGCGGTGAAGGCCCGGCCGCAGCAGTCGTATGGCTTGCTCGCCGTCAATCACTGTGATATCCAGCGCGCTGAAGGCTGGATGGGTCAGCAATAGGATATTGGCCAGGGTCTGATCGAATCGCCCGCCCAAGCCGCCCAGGATCGCCACCGATTCAGCGCCGATTTCAGCGCAGTGCAGCAGCGCCAATTCGAGATCGGTCTCGTCTTTGTCCGACGGATGCCGAATGATGTTTGCGCCATCCGCCGCAAAGTCGGCGACCTGCCGCGGCGTCAGCGAGTCCATGTCGCCAATGATCGCGCGCGGCCTCAAGCCCAGTGAACGAGCGTGAAGCGCGCCGCCGTCGGCGCAAATGACGCGGGCTGCTTCGGCTTGGTCCAGGCAGCGCTGAACCATCGTGCCCTGAAAAAAAGCGCCGTTGGCGAAGAGCAGCACGTGCATGGACAAATCCCTCGCAGGTTTCGCCGCGGTCCTTAGCGTGGAATGAATCTTACCATCGGCGTGCTATGGCTTTCAACGGGAGCGCAGGGCAATCGCATCAAAATGAATCTGCGCAACTATGAACATTATTCAAACAAAAATCTAAGCACAGAGACACAGAGGGTCGCGTAGACACAGACCGTCAGCACAGAGAGAAGCCTATCATTTATAGATATTGTGAAATTGCACTTCAATTTTGAACTCTGTGATAAGCATTTAGCCCAATTTTATGTCAATACTAGTGGAGTTCTGCCCTGAAAAAACATAATCTCTGTGCCTCTGTGGCAAAATATTTTGATGCGATCGCCCTGAACGGGAGCGGAAATGTATCCTTTTCGGTTGATACAGATACTTTACCATCGAGGACACCGAGAACTGCTAAGGCAATCGCATAAAATTATTTCAACACTAAGGTGCCAAGAACTCCGAGAACTATCCGAAAACATGCCAATAAAGGACGCAATGAAAAGGTGATTTTCTGCCAGATTTCATGGGCGAGCCAAGGCTCGCCCCTACAATATGTTTGTTTGATAATTAATTCGTCATTTATGGATATTGATGCGATTGCCCTGCGAGAAATGCGAGAGCACCGAGAAACTTAATCGAGATATGCCATATTCTTTGTGTGCATTGTGCATTGTGCCTTTGTGCCTTTGTGTCTTTGTGGTGAATATATTTTCAACCGAATTCGATACACTACCACGGGAGCGCTGGCTTTGCAGCCCGCGCAAACTATGTTAATTTCAACGCGAGTGTCACGGAATATCGGACTTCAGGGAAAGGCGCGCCAATGGCGGTAGACGCGATCAGCATTGAGGTGTTCAAGAATCTGTTCGCCGCCGTCGCCGAGGAGATGGGCCTGGCGCTGCAGCGGGCCAGTTTCAGCCCGAATATCCGCGAACGGCTCGATTTCAGCTGCGCGGTCTTTGACGCCGGGGCGCGCATGATCGCGCAGGCGGCGCATATCCCGGTGCACCTGGGCAGCATGCCGGCTTCGGTGGCCGCGGCGGTCGAGGCTTGCGACGAATTCTTCCCGGGCGATGTGGTCGTGCTCAACGATCCCTATCACGGCGGGACGCATCTGCCCGATATCACGATGATTTCGCCGGTCTTCGCCGGTGGCGAGTTGAGCTACTTTGTGGCCAGCCGGGCGCATCACGCCGATGTTGGCGGAATGACGCCGGGCTCGTCGCCGCTGAGCACGGAGCTCTATCAGGAAGGCATCATCATTCCACCGCTGAAACTGCGGCTGAGCGGCTGGATGAACGAAGGCGCGATGGCGCTGATAGTAGCCAACAGTCGCAATCCAGCCGAGCGCATCGGCGACCTGGAAGCGCAGTTGGCGGCGCATCGCATCGGTGAGAGCCGCCTGGCGGATATGATGATTGAGCGCGGCGTCGAAGCGGCAGCCGAACACGCCAGCGCCTTGCTTTCATACTCGCGGCAAATGACAGAAGCAGTCATCGCCCGCATTCCTGACGGACTGTATCGCTACCGCGATGCGATGGAAGGCGATGGCCAAGCGGAGTTCGAGATACCGATTCAGGTCCAGATCGAAGTTAGCGGCGAAGCGATGCGCGTCGACTTCGCTGGCAGCGCGCCGCAGGTATTAGGCAATGTCAACGCCGTACCCGCCATCGTCCGCTCGGCTACCTGGTATTGCGTCCGCCTCTTGTCTGATGAAGATATCCCGGTGAATCACGGCTGCTTCCAGCCGGTTGAGGTGAGTACGCCGGAGGGCAGTTTCTTGAATCCGCGTTTTCCCGCAGCGGTGGTGGTCGGCAACACCGAGACGAGCCAGCGCGTTGTGGACACGGTGCTGGGCGCGTTGGCGCAGGCTCTGCCGGGGGAGATTCCGGCGGCGTCGCTGGGCACAATGAATAATTTCACCGTTGGTGGTTTCGACGGCGACGAGCAGTTCGTCTATTACGAGACTTTGGGCGGGGGGCACGGCGCCTCCAGCCGCGGCGATGGGTTGTCGGGGCGGCACTGCCACATGACCAATACGCTGAATACGCCGGTGGAAGCGCTGGAATACAGCCTGCCTATGCGCGTGCGGCGATATCATTTGCGCGAAGGCAGCGGCGGCGTCGGCAGCCACCGTGGCGGGGACGGCATCGTGCGCGAATATGAAATGCTCGTTCCAGCGACAGTCACCATCAATTCCGAGCGACGGCTGCGCCAGCCCTACGGGGTCAATGGCGGCGCGCCGGGCCAGCGCGGCGTGAACACCATTCGCCGCGGCGGCATGGACGAAGTAGTCGGCGGCAAACACAGCGCGCATCTGGGCGCTGGCGACCGCGTCATCATCGAAACGCCGGGCGGCGGCGGCTGGGGGGAAAATGCAACCGAGACACCAAGGGGCTTGTAGGGGCGCTGCAGGCATTGCAACATAAGCCCGTTGCGCGTAAGGGCGAGCAGCCGGCTCGCCCGTACCCACAGTGATTTGCCCCCAATCGGTCTAGTTGCCCTCGGCGCTGACCCTGACCGGAATCTGCCGCGGCTTGACGTGTTCCGCCTTGGGCAGCGTGATGCTGAGTACGCCGTCTACAAAGCTGGCTTCAATCGCCTCGCCGTTGACGACAGTCGGGAAGCGCAGGCTGCGGCTGAACTTGCCGCTGCGGCGTTCGCGGATGAGCAGGCGGCTGTCTTCGCCGCGTTCGTCGCTGGCTGTTTCGCCGGCGATCGTCAGCACGTCTTCGTGGATGTTGACGCTGATGTCAGCGAGCGGGACGCCGGGCAAATTGGCGCGGACGATGTAGGCCTCCTGGCTCTCTTCGACATCCAGCGCCAGACCGAAGCCGCGAGCCTCGAACTGGCCGCCGCTGCCAAAGGCATCGCTCAGCAGGTCGTCCACCAGACGGAAGTAGGGGCGACGCGTGCGAATCATCATGTTCATGTCTCCTTTGCTATCAATCGCTTTCAACTTGAATCAATTACAGGATACGCGCCGTGTGTAGGAGAAATCCTTGCGCAGGGTAAGAACGATGAAAGAGGCGCGTAAACGCCAGGTAAGACGCCCCTGTTCCGCCAGGCGCCGGACAGTGGTATGATGCGGACTTAGCAGCCGGCAACTGTCTTGACAGGAAGCGACTATGCGCGCAGGCGTCGATATCGGCGGCACCTTTACCGACCTGGTATTAAGCGACGGCGGTCAGCTATCCATACACAAATTGATGAGCGATCCGCAGCGCCCGGAACGCTCCATGCTGGCGGGCCTGCAGGCGATTACGGTCGGCGGCTTCTCCGCGCTGGAGCAGGTGGCGCATGGTTCAACCGTCGCCACGAATGCCATCCTGGAACGCAAGGGAGCGCGCACCGCCCTGCTCACCAGCGCCGGCTTCCGCGATTTGCTCTTCATCGGCCGGCAAGACCGGCCAGTTCTTTATGACATTCACCCGCGCATTCCTGCGCCCTTGATCCCGCGAGAGCGCTGCTATGAAGTGGCGGAGCGCCTCGACTTCCGCGGCGAAGTCTTGCTGCCGCTGGATATGGCGCAACTGGACCGCGTGCTGGACCGCGTCGCCGCCGATCAGGTCGATTCGATTGCCGTCTGCCTGCTCTTCAGCTTTGTGAATGCCGAGCACGAGCAGCGGATCAAGCGGCGCATTTTGGAGCGCGGCATCGTAGAAGAAGCCTGGCAAGTTGTACTTTCCTCGGATGTGCTGCCCGAATTCCGCGAATACGAGCGCGCCAGCACCATCGCCCTGGAAGCCTACGTACGCCCGGTCATGTCGCGCTATATTGGCGAGTTGGAAGCCGCGCTACCGCCGACCACATCATTGCGCATCATGAAGTCCGACGGCGGGGTCATGCGCGCCGGACGCGTGCGGCGCCAGGCAGTCCACACTGCCCTCAGCGGACCCGCAGCCGGCGTCATGGGCGCTTATCATCTGGCCTCGGTCGCCGGCTACAACCGCATCATCACACTGGACATGGGCGGCACCTCGACCGACGTAGCGCTGGTGGCCGGCGAGCCGCAGCCGCGGGCGGAGAGCGCGATTGACGGCTTGCCGCTGCGCCTGCGCATGCTGGATATCGAGACCATCGGCGCTGGCGGCGGGTCGATTGCGCGGGTGGACGCCGGCGGGGCTTTGCGCGTGGGTCCCGAGTCGGCGGGCGCCAAGCCGGGTCCTGCTGTCTACGGGCTGGGCGGTCAGCAAGTCACGCTTAGCGACGCCAACGCGATCCTGGGCCGGCTGGATGCGGAGCGTTTCCTCGGCGGCAATATGGTGCTGGATCTGGCCGCCGGCGAGCGCGCTCTGGAGGCATTGGCGCGGCAAATCGGCTACAGCGTGGTGGATACAGCCAAAGGCGTGATCGAGGTCGCCAGCGTGAATATCGACCGCGCGATCCGCCACGTGTCGATTGCCCGGGGCCACGACCCGCGAGACTTCACGTTGGTGGCATTTGGCGGGGCCGGGCCACTGCAGGCCTGCGCCGCGGCCGAACGGCTGGATATACCCAGCGTCTTGACGCCGCCGACGCCGGGCGTACTCTGCGCCCTGGGCCTGCTGCTGGCCGATGTCGCGGTGGAGTACAGCCAGTCGGTCATCCGCCGCGCCTCAGAGGACGCCATCAGTGACTTGTGCGCGAGCCAAGACGGACTGCTGGCGCGGGCGCGACAGGAGTTGGAGCAGGAAGGCATCGCCGAAGACGATATGCGCTTCTTTGGCAGCCTGGACATACGTTATGAGGGGCAAGCTTACGAGCTGAATATTCCCTTCGGCGCTGATGTCGTCGAGGCTTTCCACCTGGAGCATGAGCGCACCTACGGGCATGCCATGCGTTGGCGGGAAGTCGAGATCATCAACAGCCGCCTCAACGGAATCGGTCTGATTGACAAACCCGAGCTGGCAGCGGTCGACGCGCCTCGGCATGACGCGCTTCCATTTGGCGCCAAACCTTCGCCGCTGGGCGGTGAGACTCGGCTTTTCCAACGCAGCGACCTGAAGGCGGGCGCAACCTTCACTGGCGAAGCGCTGGTATTCCAGATGGATAGCACAACTTATGTGCCGCCGGGCTGGCGGGCGCGCGTCGATGGCTATATGAACCTGCTGCTGGAGCGCGCCTGACCGCTAGTCAATAGCGACGGTCGCCTCGATCTCAACCGCCATGTTGAAGGGCAGCGCAGCCATGCCCACTGCCGAGCGCGCGTGGGCGCCAACTTCAGCCCCGTAGAGCTCCAAAATCAAATCTGAGCAGCCGTTTATCACCGCGGGCTGCTGGGCGAAGTCCGGCGCGCAGTTGACCATGCCAAACAGTCGCAGCCAAGCCGATACACGATCGAGATCGCCGATTTCACGCTTTAAGCTGCCAAGCATCGACAGACCTACAGCTTTCGCCAGGTCATAGCCCTGTTCCACGCTGATCTCGGCGCCGACTTTGCCAAATGGACCCGCGACCGAGCCATCGGCTTGCTGTGGTCCGTGGCCCGAGACATAGGCGATGCCAGCATGGACCCGCACGAATGAAAACGGCAGCTTCACACCCGGCGGAACTTTAACCGGCGGCGGCAATGCCAAGCCCATTGCAGCCAATTTGTCTTCAATGCCCATTTTGTAATCCCCCCTACTCGATACCCCAAAACTACCATAGCCCACAGGACAATCGCATCAAAATAATTTAACCACAGAGAACACAGAGAACACAGAGATTTAGGTGTTGACACGACTATTCAAAGCAGACGATGGACTGGAATTCGGCAAGAAGCACCAAAATGACTTCAAATTTGTCTCAAAATCACTCCTGACTTCTGACCTAAGCTTTCATTATTGCTTTTCTCTGCGCTCTCTGTGAACTCTGTGTTTGATTTTCCGTTCGAATTTGCGCCATTCCAGTCACTATCATTTTGATGCGATTGCCCTGCCATAGCCCCTGCGCGAGCGCACGAGCAGGACGAATTCAAGCTAGAATGATGGCTGATGGCAGCGACAGTGAGATGGCAGGGCATGGCGGCGCAGGACGAGTTGCGGCAGGCGATTCAGATGATGCAGAACGGACAGGTTGAGGCGGCCGCCAATCAGCTGAAGCGCTTGGCTAACAGCCCGGGGCTGGATGCCCAGGCGCGGGCCGCCGCCTATATCTGGCTGGCGGAGTCGCGCGCTGATCGCGATTTCAAACTTCGCTGTCTTGAGCGCGCGCTGGAGCTCGATCCGAATAATGCGCAGATTCGGCAAGGTTTGCAGCAACTGCGCGCCGCGCCGTCCCAGCCGAGCCACCTGCCAACCATGCGCCAGGAGCGAGAAAGCGCCCGCCAATTGCAGCATACGCCGCGGGTGGTCGGCATCGACGGCGGCGCCAACGGCAGCGCCAGCGCGGCATTCACCGGCAGTGACGGGCTGCTGGCGACAAGCAGTTATGCGGTTGGTGGCGCCCAGCGCGTCACCATCCATATTTCCGGCGAGCAGCAAATGCAGGGCGTGGTTGTGCGGCGCTATCCACAGCACGATCTGGCGCTCATCGCGACGCCGGTTACGCTCGCGAAGAAGCCCGCCATCGCGCCACCAAGCCTGGCCGCGGAGAACTTGGCTTTCACCGCGTACAGCTACACGGGCGCGCGGCTGCGCGGACAACTGAATCACGCCGACCGCGCCCTGCCCAGTCAATGGCTGGCGACAAATATCCACCCGATTCAAATGCCCGACGCCGGCGGGGATCCGCTCTATGACGCGCAGGGGCAGCTAATCGGACTCCTGACACGCAACAGCGATGAGTCGGGCGCGGCGCTCGCCATCAAGATCTCGCATATTCAGGCGCTGGCGGATGGGCTACGGCGCGAGCGTCAACTGCTGCCTCATGCCGGCTACTGCCCGGCCTGCGGCTCGCTGACACAAGCGGGGCGCTACGGCGGACGCAGCTGCGAAACTTGCGGGGCGGCGCTAGCGGCGGCCAGTCACCGCGCGTCCGGCTCGCCGAATCGCGATGCGCTACTAAAGCTCTACGGCGAGAATGCCTCACCAGCCTGTAGCCACTGCCGGGCGCGGGTCGGCCTGTACGCGGGGCGCTGTTTGCGCTGCGGGCAGAGGCAGAGCAGTCGCGTGGCCGCCGGCGGATAGGAGGGCGAAAGCGTGGGACGATTCTTCGGACGCGGCGAGCAGCAAGCGGACGAGTCCGCCGGGCAATTTGCCGGGTCGCTGCGGGCTGTCGAGGGCATCCTGGCGGCTATCGGCGTGGATGCGAGCGCCGCGCGCATGGAGGTCGAGAGCGGCTTCGGCTGGCATTTCCAGCGTGGCTCCGCGCTGATCGAAGTTTATTTGACACCCGAGGAGCAAGGCTATCTGCAAGTGCTATCGCCCATCATGCACTTGCCGCAGCAGCAGCTGTTGGCGCTGTATCGGCGCCTGCTGGAGTTGAATTTGCAGCTGACGAACGCGGCGCTGGGCGTACACGAAGACCTGGTCTACGTCTTTCACGAGCGGCTGCTGGCGGGCTTGGACACGGCTGAGGCCGATGCCATTATTCGGCGGCTGGCGCAGTATGCCGATGAGCTGGATGACGCGCTGGCGGAAGAGTTCGGCGGGCGGATGTATGGGCGGGGGTGACGAAAATTCTAGGAATCGACAGCTGTATCCGTAGCCGGAGCACAAGCATCGAATACTAGACGGATTATTTCCTTGCAGTATGAGAAGTAGTTTTCCATATCCTTGAGCGAAATATCAACGTCATCTGAGTGTGCGATCCTATTTCGAATACCGACAAGACTATCCAATGATGTTTTCATTCTCTCTGTAACTCCACTCTTCAATAAGTTTGACCAATCCGGATTAAAACTGTTTAACAATTTAATCAATTCGCTATACCATAGGTTTCTTTGGCGTCGCAACTGGGAAGCAACATAGTTTACGATAGAATCATCTTGCGTTACCGAACTTATTCGCTGCAAAAGGATCGTTCTGACCGACGTTTCCACATAAGCGTAAGTCCGTATGCAAAGATAAGACTCAAATGCAGACCTGACTTCCAAATCCACAAACTCATTCTTCCTGAGTTCGCTAGCGTGGTCAAATAGGCGCCGCAGTATATTTTCCCTCTCGATTATGTCCGGGTGCATCAATTACTCCGCCGCAGCAAAGGATTCCGTAGCCAGTTGGATTCTACGGCGTACATTTTCAAGGTGGGACGTTTGCGAATAAATCAAGCTCCCGAACTCTTCGTTCCGCATCAGAGCGTCGTACTGACTATTGATCATTGATCTTATGGGCCCCTTTTCAAGTCGGCGCGCGATGCCAATCATTAGCGAGTCTTGCACAGCCGCATTTAGAGCTCGCGAAGGCTTGAATGCCTTCTCACCAAGCTTTTCAAGAATCACTCTGGCTGATTCCTGAAATACCGTGCGAATTTCAAGCTCGCCGTAGATTTCCATGTCCTTGTTGTCACGCATAACCTGATTAAGAAAGGACTTCATAGGAGGCTGGTAATCGTCAAAGGAGAAGTACAAAGCGATAAATCGAAGAATTAGCTCTTGATCGCGTTTCCTGCGGTGAGGCTTGCCAACCAATGCTCTCCATTCGGTGCACTTGTTCAGATCGACCAAGAATTCATTAAACTCACCTCCATAGATTGCGGCTCGTATCTCCTGAGGCGATAGCGGCGTTGAGGTTGTATTCAAACGCTCAAACAAAGCGAACTGACTTGTACCATCATCATCCGGCGCTTCCTGCTGAATAATTGAGGCGTGAATGATGGAATCGTTAAGCCTGCGTCTGTCTTGTCCCGCCAAGTCCGTGTAGGCATAACCTTCGAATCGCGACTTCAAACCTGCCAATTTGAATTTCAGATTTGAACCCGGGAATCTGCCGCCGTAAAACGCCTGTAAGCTAAGCAGCCGCTGCTGACCATCAATAACACGTAAAGTTTGCGAGTCCTTGTCTCGGTAAAGGAAAATCCCGGGAACAGGCAATCCCATAAGCAAGGATTCCACAAACCGCGACGCTCGTTTTCGATTCCAAACAAAAGTACGCTGGAATTCCGGAATCTCAATATCACCTCGATCAAGTCTCCGGACTAATCCTTCAACATCAAAGTCGGCACCATAACCTGAAATTGTATATTGTTTTTCGGCAACGGTTTCGTCCGCGTAGTCAGCCTCTATTTGTTCTTCAATTTCGGAACCAACATTGAAAACATTCTCAGCAAGCATATCGCACCTCGCTTTGCGGATTATTCCAGCGCCTACAGTTTAGCAGTTTTCCACTCAAATTTGCAGTCACACTACCACTCCACCCGCTGCACCACCCACTTGACAACCTCGCCCCAACTGCCGCCCTCCTGCACATCCCAGGCGTACATCAGCAGGGCGCGGTGCTGCGCGAAATACGGGAGCTGGCTCACCCACCACTCGTCAATCCGGTGCTCGCTCAAATAGCCGCGCATGAAGCTCTGGCGGAATTTGCGCCGCTCGCCAGCCGGCTGACCCCACAATTCCAGCAGCGCGCGACAGACGTCCGCGATATACCAATGGTAATTCGGCTCGTCGAAGTCGATGGCGCGAGCAGTCTTCCCGTCCCAGATGACGTTGCCGGGGCGGTAGTCGCCGTGGATAAGCCCGTAGTCCCGCAGCGGCAAGCCTGCCACGTACTCGGTTAACTCTTCGTACACGCGCCGTACCTCAGCCGGGGCGCTGCGGACGGTCGGCGCGATATTGCGCCAGAATTGCTGCACTGCGGGAAACTCATAATCGCTAGTCGGGTCGGGCTGATAGCGGCGCGAGGCGGCGTGCAGCTTTCCGAGCGATTTGCCCCAGGCTTGGTAGACCGATCGATCCAGCATAAACGCTTCCATGATCTGACCGGGCGCTTCCTTTTGCGCAGCGGCAAAATAATCGCCGTCGAGCAGCTCGATATATTTCCCGTTGACCGACGGAATCGGCTCGCCGACGGGCACATTTTCAGCGGCGAGAAAGCGCAGGAAGCGCATCACCTGGCGCGCTTCGGGCAGCGTGTGCAATGTCGTATGGCAAATGCGCAGGTAGTATCCGCTGCCGCTCGCCTCGAAGCGAAAGACGATATTGTAATCTTGCCCGATCCAACGCAGGGAGGCAGGATCGGCCCCCCACAGCTCGCGCGCCAGCTCTGGCACGATTCCCTGATCAAAGCTGTCGCGTTTCTTATGCCAATCGGTAATCAATGGACGGTCGCTTTCCAGGGCTCAGCCGAGAGCGAGCCGAGCTGCGGAGTCGGTCAATCAAGTGGATTCTTGATAAGGGGAAGCCCGCGCCGGCTAAACCAGTTGGTACTCGGCTTCGCTGCAGACGCGCAAAGTGCCGGCCAGCTCGTGCCCCAGGAAGTGTGTCTGCCCATCGACCTGCAATTGCAGCGGTCCCTTGAAGGGCGCGCGCATCACCAGGCGGAAGCGTTTGCCCGGCTCCAGCCGCAGCTCGCTGAAATAGCGCAGCTTGTGAGCATCGTGGGTGTGGACGCGGCTGATCACGTAGTCCTCTTCCACTGCCACCTCGGAAAGCGGGTAGTCAACCACGCGCGGCAGGAAGCCATCGGCATGCGGAATCGGCTCGCCATGCGGGCAGCGTTTGGGATAGCCGGTCATTTCATCCATTATGTCGACCAGGATATCGCTGACGACCAAGCCCAAGTCATCGGCGTCGTCATGCACTTCGTGCCAGCCAAAGCCCATCACATCAACCAGGAACCGCTCGACCAAGCGATGACGCCGGATGTTGGCCAGCGCCTCGCGTTCGCCTGCTTCGGTCAATCGGATGCCGCGGTATGGTTCATGCTCAAGGAAGCCGGCGTGCTTCAGGCGCTGCACCATACGCGTGACGGCCGGCGCCGATACCTGCATTTCCTCCGCCAGCGAGGAGGTGGATACGAAGTTGTCGTCCGGCTGATAATGGGCGATGCGGTAGGCTTCCGCCAAGTATTCTTGCATGGAGTCGGTCGCGGTCATGGGATCCTTCGTCTACCGCAACGGCAATTCAGACATCGCTCTTAACTATACGCGAGAATCAACGACGTGCGCAAGCGCAAACATAAGCGGGACAGAGCAATCGCATCAAAATTTTTCACCACAAAGAACACAGAAGTAGTTCCAAGTTAGTCATGCGAATTTTGCCAAAGCAACGATCTGTAGGGGCGACATACCATGTCGCCCGAATCCACGAGTCGCAGCGGAAGCGGGCGAGCCGATGTCCCCCTACATATTTCTATCAGGTTCGGAAGGTTTCATAATAAAGAGAACACAGAAGTAGTTCCAAGTAAGTCATGCGAATTTTGCCAAAGCAACGATCTGTAGGGGCGACATACCATGTCGCCCGAATCCACGAGTCGCAGCGGAAGCGGGCGAGCCGATGTCTCGCCCCTACATATTTCTATCAGGTTCGGCAGGTTTCAAAATAAAGAGGGCACAGAGAAAATCTAGGGTCGGACGGCTTGCGGCGAGAAGCCCAAGGCATCGAGCAGCGCGTCCAGCTTCCGCAGCAAGTCGGCAGGCGCGCCCTCGTTGAGCAGCGTGTAATCGGCCATGGCGATAGGCCCGCCTTTCTCAAGGCGCTCAATCTCCAGCATATCGCGTTCGCGCGCTTCGCTCGGCGTCAGCGGACGATCGCTGCGGTCAGCCAGCCGCTGATAGCGCAGATGACGCGGCGCCGTGATCGCCACCAGCAGCAGCGGCGCGTCCAGTTTTTCATTGAGCAGCTTGTACTCGCTGAAACTGTAGAGGCCGTCGATGATGATATGGCTATGCGCCCGCAAAGCCTGCTGCAAGCGCGGCAGCGAGATTACCGCCATCGCCGCCATGCCGTGCGCTTGACGCAGCTCCTCGCGCGCGATGCGTTCATTTTGCGGATTGACCGCCAAGCCGCGCCGCCGGACCTCGTCCACAACCAGGCCGCCAAAGCGCAGCGAGAAGTAACCTTGCGCTTGAAGATGCTCGGCGCAGACCGTCTTGCCGGCGCCGGGCATACCCACCAGCGCCAGCGCTCCCTGCCCTGCCTTCGCTTCGTCCATCAACTATCACCCATGCTTGCAGTTTTGCCGCGTGGGATTATACAGCTTGCGTCGCCCGTCCCATAGCTGAGATGTCGGGGAGACTTGAGCGCCTGCGAATTATACAAGAACTGTGATCCCGACACAGGAGCGCCCAAATGACATCATGCATTTGCTTACCACAGAGTAAACAGAGGCTGCACAGAGGACACTGAGTAAAGCAGTTAAGAGATTGAATGCCAGCGGCTGTTTCCATTTAATTTGATGGCTGCCAAATTGCGGCAGTATCGAATTAATATAGAACCCTCTGTGTGCCCTCGTGAGCCTCTGTGGTTAAATTTAAGTTCGAATTAGGTTCACAGTTCTCAGATTCATTTTGATGCGATTGTCCTGCCGGAAGACCTCGCTTATAGGGTTATGCGCCGCCTTGGTGTACCCTTGTCTGAACGCTGCGGCGAAGCGGAAATGAACCAGCTTGCGCTAGCCATGCGCCAACATCTCGAATCGATGAGAAGGTGACAGTTCAGGCCCTGCGCAAGTTAAAGGCGGCGAGCATGATTGAGCGCGAGCACAAGTTTGAGAGCGCGGATGGACTGCCGATATTCTGGCGTGAGTGGCTGCCGGGCGCCGGCGAGCCACGCGGCATCGTTTACATCCTGCACGGATTGAGCGAGCATAGCGGGCGCTATCGCCACGTCGCGGAAGCGCTGACCGTCAGCGGCTATGTCTGTATCGGCATCGATCAGCGCGGGCATGGCAAGAGCGGCGGCACCCGCGGCTACCTGCCAGCGCCTCAATTGGCTGTCGAAGATCTGTGTCAGCTTCACAGCATCGTTCGCTTGACACGCCCGGATGGTCCAGCTTTCGCATTTTGTCATAGCATGGGCTCGTTAATCGGCTTGGGGTTCGTTTTGCGCTATCCCGGTCAATTGCAGGGGCTGGTCACTTGCGGCGCGCCGCTTCATGGCGAATTCGCTCGACCGGCTTGGCTGATCGCCTTGTGCTTGAGAGCCGCCCCCTACCTGCCCAAGTTGCGCCTGTCTCCGCCAGGCGCGCCCAGCGTACTCACGGCTGACCGCGACATGCTGCGCGAATGGAAGGCCGACCCGCTGGTTGACCGCGGCATGTGGCGCGTCGGCACCACCGCCGCCCTCATACACTTGTGTCGCGACATTTGCCGCGACGCCGCGGCTATTGACGTCCCCCTGCTGATCCTGCACGGCACTGCCGATCGACTGGTTCCCGCCACTGGCTCGGAATTTCTGGCTGCTGCAGTCCGCTCGGACGATGTCACGCTCAAACTCTACCGGGGCCTGCGACACGAATTGGTCAACGAAGTGGAGCGCGACGAAATCATCGGCGACATTCACGACTGGCTGGCGCAGCGTCTGTAGCGAGCGTTTGCCCGGAATAGCGCCCTCTGCTATCTTAGTAATGGGTACGTCATACGCCCGTCGCCCACTCCGCTGATCCCGCGCGACGCACTCGCTTTGCGACCCGGCAACCGGTGTTGTTCATGCCAGTCAAATTGCATGTCAATCAGATCTCCTTGAGTTTCGGTGGCATAAAAGCCTTGCAGGATGTCGACTTCAAAATCGACTCGGGCGAGATCTTCGCGGTCATCGGCCCCAATGGCGCGGGCAAAACCAGCTTGATCAACAGCATTAACGGCTTCTACACACCACAACAGGGCCGCATCTGTTTCGAGGACCGGGACATCAGCCACCTGCCGCCTTATGAACGCGCCAAGCTGGGCATCTCGCGCACTTTCCAAAATATCGCGCTTTACACCAACGCCACGGTGCTGGACAATTTAATGGCGGCGCGGCATATCCACATGAAAACCAACATGCTGACCGGCGCGCTGTTTTGGGGCCCGGCTCAACGGGAAGAAATCGTACATCGCCAACGCGTGGAAGAGATCATCGATTTTCTCGAGCTGGAGCACATCCGCAAGTCAATCGTTGGTACGCTGAGTTATGGCTTGCGCAAGCGCGTCGAGCTGGGCCGGGCCCTGGCGCTGGAGCCGAGCCTGCTGCTGCTGGACGAGCCGATGGCGGGCATGAATATCGAAGAGAAGGAAGATATGGCTCGCTTCATCCTCGATATTCACGAGCTGCAAGGCACAACGATCATGCTCATCGAGCATGATATCGGCTTGGTCATGGACATCTCGCATCGCATCGCTGTGATCGATTTCGGCCTGAAGATTGGCGAAGGCACGCCCGACCAGATCAGCCGCGACGAAGCGGTCATCGCCGCCTACCTGGGCGAAGAGGAGCGCTAAAGTGGACCTCGCCGACCAACAGACCATCCCCTACCGCGCGGCAACACCCGGTAGAGTTTTCACAACACGCTTGAAGCATCGCATCACGCCGGGGCCGCCCGACCAGGATACGCTGTCGAAAGGCTTTCTGCGCCGCGTCAGCGAACTGGGCGAAAAGGTGGCGCAGCGCAAGAAGCGTTACGGCATCTGGCAGGAATACAGTTGGAACGCGGTCTACGAAGAAGTGGTCAACCTGGCGATGGGCTTGGACAAGCTGGGCCTTGCAGCCGGCGACACAGTCTTGATCATCGGCGAAAATGACCCGGAAATGTACTGGGCGCAGATCGCCGCCCACGCCCTGCACTGCAAGACCTGCTGCGTCTTCAGCGACGCCAGCCCGCAAGATATCCACTACGTCATCAACTCGACCGATGTCACCTGCGCATTCGCGCGCGATCAAGAGCAAGTCGACAAACTGCTCGAATTGAAAGACGCGAATCCGCAGATTCTGCGCGTCGTCTACTGGGACGAACGCGGCATGTGGGGCTACGACGAGGCCTGGTTGATGAGCCTGCGCGAACTGCAGACAATCGGGGCGGCGCATCGACAGGACCTGCCGGACAAATTCGACCGGCTGGCGCGCGCGACCCAGCCGCTGGACACCATCATCCTGAGCATGACCTCAGGCACGACCAGCCTGCCCAAATTCGCCGAGGTCACGCACTATCAGCTGGTATACGGCCACGCCATGAATGAACGCTATGTCGATACACTACAGAGCGACAATTGGCTGTCCTTCAGCCCCATGGCTTGGTTGGCCGAGCAGGCTTTCGGTTTTGCCGCGCACCTCTTGAATGGCGTACAGGTGAACTTCCCGGAGGGGCCGGAAACGGTGCCGACCGATATGCGCGAGATTGCGCCGGCGGGCCTGCTATTCCCCAGCCGCGTCTGGGAGAACCTGGCGCGCGTCGTGCAATTCCGCATCAACGACAGCAGTCTGATTAATCGTCTGCTCTTTCGCGTCTTCATGCCCATCGCTTACCGCGAGATCGATCTGGAAGACGAGCACCTGGCGATTCCGCCGCATTTGCGTTTTCTGCGTTGGCTGGGGGAGTATGCCATTTTTGAGCCACTGCGCGACAAACTTGGCCTGACGAAGGCGCGCAACGTGCTCACAGCGGGCGCTATGTTGAGCTCGGATATTATTCGCTTCTTCCGCGCCATCGGCATTGAACTGCGCCAATTCTACGGCTCGACCGAAACTTTCGGTACAGTGCACCTGCGCGGCGATGTGCGCTTCGAAACGGTCGGCGTGATTGTGCCCGGCGTGGAGATCAAGATCGCCGAGAACCAAGAGATCCTGATTCGCACCGAGGCGCGCTTCAAGGGATACTACAAGCAGCCCGACAAAACCGGCGAAGCCCTGGATGTCGAGGGCTGGTACTACACCGGCGATGCCGGGCACATGGATGAGAAGACCGGACACTTGATTTACCTTGAGCGCGTTAAGGATTTGATCGAGCTTGCGACCGGCGAAAAGTTCAGCCCGCAATACATCGAGGGGCGCGGCAAGTTCAGCCCCTACGTGCAAGATATGATGACCATCGGCGGCGTAGACATGCAATTTGTCTCGGCCATCATCGTCATCGACTTTCAAAATGTCTCGCGCTGGGCGGAGAAGCATGGCATCGCGTACACGACTTATGTTGATCTGTCGCAGCGGGACGAAGTCTACGAGATCATCCGGCGGGAGCTGCGCGCCGTCAACGAGTCCCTGCCGGCCTATTCGCAAGTCAAGCGTTTCGTGATTATGCACAAGGAATTCGACGCCGATGAAGCGGAGCTAACGCGGACGAGAAAGCTGCGGCGCGGCGCGTTGCAAGAGAAGTATCACGATCTGCTGGAAGCGATCTACGGCGGCAAGCGCGAGGTGCATGTCAGCGCGGAAGTGAAATACCGCGACGGCAGGACGGGAACAGTTGAGACGGAGCTGCGTGTGGCCGATGTATAGATTGGCCAGAAAATTATGAAGCGGCTACCAATCAGGTCGCCCGCAAGATTCGCGAATCTGTAGGGGCGAGCCAGCGGCTCGCCCGTACGCACAGCGCAATGGTAGAGTTAGGGACTGGCTTTGGCTCGCTCGCAAACAGCAGCAAATACGTATGACGAGGACAGCATTGGTGACGGATTTCATCCACAAAAATAAACGGCAACTGACCTGGGCGCTTTACGCAGCCGCGGCTTTGGCGCTCGTTCTCATCATCGGCGACCAGCTTGCGGGCAAAAAAGCGGCGCGCATCGTGCAGACGCTGATCTCGGGTGTGCTGGTCGGCGGCGTCTACGGCTTGGTGGCGCTTGGCATCGTCGTCATCAACAAGGCATCGGGCGTATTTAACTTCGCGCACGGCTGGATGATGGTCGTCGGTGGTATGGTCTTCTGGAGTTTCTTCACCGTGAGCGAGATTTCGGTCATCGGCGCGGGCTTGCTCTCAACCGCGACCATGCTCATGATGATGTCCACCGTGACTTGGCGCGACCTGCGCGAGCCGCGCAATATCAAGATTACCGTCGTCGGCAGCGCGATTCTGACTTTGCTGATGACGATTGGCGGCGCTGAATGGCGCTGGCTGCACGCGCTGGCCGGAACCGTTGCTGGCGCCATTCTGACCGGGCTGGCGGTGGAGCGCTTCACAATACGACCGCTGATCGGGCAGCCGCTTTTCACGGCCGTGCTCATGACCCTGGCAGTGGCGGAAGTGCTGCATGGCGTCACGCAGATCGTCTGGGGCACGGTCGAGCTGAATCTGCCGGTCTTCGTCGACCCGCGGACCAACAGCCGCTTCAAGCCGATTCGCCTGGATGCCTTCAAGGAGGCGCTGGACGGCATCGCCATTATCCGCGTCGAGCTAATGATCGCCTTCGTGCTGGCCATCGTCGCCTTCATCGGCTTCATGCTCTTCTTTCATTATACCAGCGTTGGCTTGGCGATGCGCGCGACTTCGGAAGACCAGCAACTGGCGCAGTCGGTCGGCTTGCGCGTCCGCGTGATTCTGGCGATCACTTGGGCTGTCGCCGCCTTTCTGGCCAGCATCGCCGGCGTCTTGCAAGGCGGCGCAGTCGGCTTGTCGCTGAATATCAGCTACGTGGCGCTGCGGGTATTTCCCGCGGTGCTGCTGGGCGGGCTGGAGTCCATCAGCGGCGCATTGGTGGGCGGCATCATCATCGGCATCGTGGAGCAATTTGGCACGCTGATTAACTCATCGGAACAGATGGGCACAAATCTGGCGCCTTATGTCGTTTTGATGGTCGTCCTGGTTATCCGCCCGGAGGGCTTGTTCGGCGAGAAACGCATTGAGCGCATCTAGGACGGAGCGTTTATGGCGAATATCAATCCGGCCGGCGTATTCGATACGACCTACGAAGAGGATATGTCTATCGACCGCACTTGGCGCGACAAGCTGTGGAAGAACGCGGCCTTCGTATTGCTGCTGCTGATTCCGCTGGCGTCGGCGTCGGGTCCGCTGGAGCTGGGCTGGATCAGCGACCAATACGTCAGCCTCATCAGTCGCATCGCGGTATTCGTCATCGCGGTGCAGGGCTTGAACATCCTGGTCGGTTACACCGGTCAGATTTCGCTGGGGCACGCGGCTTTTATGGCGGTCGGCGCTTACGGCTCGGCGATAATGGCGCGGCAATTGGGCTTCAGCTTCTGGATGGCTCTGCCGGCCAGCGCCTTGCTGACGGGCTTGGTCGGCTTGCTGTTTGGGCTGCCGTCCTTGCGCGTCAAAGGCTTCTATCTGGCCATGGCGACATTGGCGGCGCAGTTCATCATCCCCTGGGTGCTGCACTATCCGCTGGAGGACTTCACCGGCGGCACGCGACCCCTGAATGTGCCGGCGCCAATGATCGGACCCTTCGCCGCTTATGCCGAGGACGAGCTAGATTCCGCTGGCATTTTGACATATCAGGCGGGCGCTGCCTACTTTGTCGATGTTATCACGCTCGAATTGCGAGACCTGACCGGCACTCGTCCTGATATCGTATTGCGTAATCCAACAGGTGATGTGATACCGGCTGGCGATATCAATATGACTGTCGCCACAGATGCGCAAGATCGCATCACAGGCTTCTCCTACATTGCCGCCAAAGCCGGTGAGTATCGTGTTGAGGTGGGCAGCGACGAGAACACCGGGACCTTCAAAGCCCTGATCCGACGCAGCAAAGCGCTGAGCTTCGCCAGCGACACAGCCATGTATTACATCATCGTGCCCTTGTCGGTGCTGCTGATGTTGCTGGCGCGCAATATCATCCGCACGCGGACCGGCCGCGCCTTCATTTCCGTGCGTGATAACGACCTGGCCGCGGAACTGCTGGGCATCAATGTATTCACATACAAATTGCGCGCCTTTTTCTTGAGCGCCGTCTACGCCGGGATCGCCGGCTGCCTGCTAGCTTACGAGCGCAACAGTCTGTCTCTCAACGCCTTTGAGCTGGACACGTCAATCGAGATGCTGGCGATGTTGATAATCGGCGGCGCGGGCTACCCGCTAGGCGCGCTCTTCGGCGTCACCTTTATTCGCGTATTGCAGGAAGCCTTCATCCCCTTCTTGCGCCCCTGGCTGTCTGATTTACTGCCGCAGCTCTTCCCTTTCGTCGATGCGGTGAACATCACCAGCGCCATCAATCCCATTGTCTTCGGCGGCGCGCTGATTATCTTCCTGGTGCTGGAACCGCGCGGCATCGCCCACCGCTGGGAAGTCTTTAAGGTGGCTTGGAAGATCCGCCCCTATGCCTATTAGCGGCTTGGGCTGGTTGATAAATTCGGGGCTTTGGCATAAGCTAAGCAATATAATCGCTGCTGCTTTCAATACGATTGATGCGTGAATTCAAATAGAGGAGCAAATCCCATGAAAAGGCTATCACCCTTGCTTATCCTCCTGCTGCTGATCGCCAGCGCCCTGCCCGGCCTGGCGCAGGAGATGCTGGACTACCCTTCGGACTTAAGCGAGTGCGAAGTGGATTTGACCGGCGAAACCCTGCGCATCTTTCACTTCGGCGATTTAAGCGGACCCTACGCTTTCATCACGCAGCCCATCGTCTCCGCCTTGACCGACGCCGTGAAATACTGGAACGACCGTGGCGGCGTCTGCGGCGCTCAATTGGAGCAAGTTTATGAAGACACGGGCGGCAACCGCGAAGCAGCGCAGAGCGCCTACGATCGCTTTACCGGCAACTATGGCGCCGAGCTTGACCTGCTGCTGCTCTACAGCTCGGATGACGGCGAGTTGCTGCGCGAGCAATTGGCGGCTGACGAAATCGTATCCTTCATTTCAGCCGGCTCGATCGAAAGCCTCTACGGCGAAGATGGTCAGACGCCGGGTTGGCTCTACGCCAGCAATCCCCTGTATATCAACCAGTTCGGCTCTTTCTGCCAGTTTGTCGCGTCCAGCCCGGAGACCTTCCCCGATCCAGTCATCGGATTTGTCACCTGGCCCAACGCATTTGGCCGATCGGGCACCGAGCCGGCGGCCCGGGAGTATTGCGCTGGCCTGGGCGTAAACGTCCTGGAAGAGCCGCAATTCTTCTTGCCGACGGATACCGATATCTTGACGCAGGTACAGAATGCCATCGACGGCGGCGCCAATATCATCTACACCAATACGATTGCCACCGGGCCCGCCTTGATCGCCGGAACCCTGGTCGACCTGGGCATGGAAGACGACATCAAGCTGGCCGGCGTCAACTGGGTGATGGACACCAGCGTGGGCCTCCTGGGCCAACGTGTGCTAAAGCCCAATGGCTTGCCGTCGGTGGATGGCATGTTTGGTTCGATGCCCTTCCTCTGGTGGACGGAGACCAACAGCCCGGCCGTGCAGTTCATCACGCAGCAATTTGCGATCAACGAGCGCTCGCCAGCTGAGCAGAATATCGCCTATCTGCTGACCTGGGCCTCGGCTGACAGCATCATCGAAACCTACATCCGCACGATCAACTCGGTCGGCAGCTTGGAAGCAGTTACCGGCGCGGACATTCGCGCGACCGTCGAAAGCATGGACTACCAAGTAATGGGCGGCTTGCTGCGCCACCACTACGAAGCAGGCATGCGCGACGCGACTGAGAACCGAATTGCCGTGCTCAAATTCGCGAACGCAACCATGACGGGGCCCGCCAGCGGAGCGGAAGATGCCCTGCAGGTAGACGGACCCAGCGGCAAAATGTTTTTACCGATCGTCGTTTCGCTGACCGACTTCATGCCGGCGCCACAGCTGCGCGGATAGTTTATCGCCCCCAGCCCAAACCCCTCCCCCATTACGAGGAGGGGTATACGCTTAGCCCGGCAGGCGCAGTATGCAAAGTCAGGCTGTAAGAGACGCTCCTACAGAGTCGGCAATCGCCACGACGACGCTGACCGTCAACAATATCGAGGTTGTCTATAACAGCGTCATTCTGGTGCTGCGCGGCATTTCGCTGGAAGTGGAGCCGGGCAAAGTCGTGTCGCTGCTGGGCCCCAACGGCGCCGGCAAATCGACCACGCTGAAGGCGATCAGTGGCTTGCTGAAGGCCGAATTGGGCGAAGTGACTCGCGGCCAGATCCATTGGGGCGAGCAGCGGCTGGATAGCTTGAGCGCCGAAGACGTCGTGCGTATGGGCTTGGTGCAGGTCATAGAGGGGCGGCTGCTCTTTCGGCATCTGACCGTAGAAGAAAATCTGCGCGTTGGCGGCATGGTCTATGCGGGCGGCCGGCATATTCGCGATGATTTGGAGCGGGTCTATCATTACTTCCCGGCGCTGGCAAAGCTGTCGCGGCGTGTCAGCGGTTACCTTTCCGGCGGCGAAGGGCAGATGCTGGTAATCGGCAGAGCCATGATGGCGCATCCGCAGATTCTGATGCTAGACGAGCCTTCCTTGGGCTTGGCGCCGATGCTGGTGCGCGAGATATTCGACATCATCCGCGACATCAATCGTCAAGAAGGCATGTCGGTCTTGATCGTTGAGCAAAATGCGCGCGCCGCGTTGGAGCTGGCGGATTACGCCTACGTCATGGAAGACGGCCGCATCGTTCTGGATGGGCCCGCCGAGCAAATGCGCGAAAACGAGGACATCAAAGAATTCTACCTGGGGCTCAACCAAGCCGGCGGCCGCAAGAATTATCGCGACGTCAAGCACTACAAGCGCCGAAAGCGCTGGTTGGGCTAACCCTGCCCTGGTCTGTCGCCTGCTGACAAACGAAACTGGAGAAGACTCGTGACTGATTTCGATGCGCGTATCAGCGACCTGGTCAAATACGCCTACAAACATGCGCCGGCGATACGTACCTTGCTGGACGAGGCTGGGGTCGCGCCCGCCGCGATTAACGGCGCTGACGACCTCGCCAGCATCCCGGTCTTAAACAAAGACGCGCTGGTGGAGATTCACCGCGAAAATCCTCCCTTTGGCGGTTTCCTGACGATAGACCCGGACGATCTGCCGCGGATCTACATCTCGCCGGGGCCCATCTATGACCCGCAGCCGACGCTGGATGATGCGCAGACGCAGTTGGCGCCCTTGCGCTATATCGGTATCGGCCGGGGCGACCGCGTGCTCAACACCTTCATGTACCACTTGACGCCCGCCGGCATTTTGCTGGACGAGGCGATACGCGCTTGCGGCGGGACTGTGATTCCGACCGGTCCGGGCAATACCGACCTGCAAATTATGCTGATGACGGACCTGGGCGCGACCGGCTTTGTCGGCCAGCCCAGCTATCTGATGACGCTGCTGGACAAGGCGGCGGAAATGGGCCTGGGCGCCGGCGCCGTACCGCTGAAGAAGGCGCTGTTTTCGGCCGAACCTTATACCGAGAGCCAGCGCGAACGCTTCGAGGGCGAGTATGGCATGACGACCACCTCGGCCTACGGCACGGCTGACCTGGGTTTCATCGGCTACACCAGAGCCGGCGTACAAGGCTTCTGCATCATGCCGAGCATATATTTGCAAATCTGCGACCCGGAGACGGGCGCGCCCCTGCCCGCGGACGCTACCGGCGAGATCGTCGCCACCACGCTCAACAAGTCGTATCCGCTGATCCGCTTTGGCACGGGCGACCTGGGCGCGTTGGCGCCACAACCGCAATGCGAAGGACAGCAACTGCTGGGCTTATTCGGGCGCAGCGGCGATGCGGTGAAAGTCCGCGGTATGTTTCTACATCCCAACCAGTTGCAATATGCCGTGATGCAATTCCCGCAAATCAAGGCGATTCAAGCGGTCATCACGCGACCGGAGAACCGCGATGTGGTCACTGTGAATCTGGAGTTAAATGAGGGGGCCTCTTCCGCTGGCCTGGAACAGAAACTCAGCGCCTTGGCGCAGCAAGCCGCGCGCCTGAGAATTGACGCGGTGAATGTTGTCGACGCCGGCAGCATTGACCCCAGCGCGCGCGCGATAATTGATGAGCGCAAGTGGGAGTAAAACGCCGGCTGGCCGCGAAATAAGCTGAGTCAGATGCTCTGCCTGTGTTTTGCCGCAGCGGCTTAACCGTCGCTTGAATCCCCCGCTTCGCCGGAGTCTTCTTGCTCGTCTTTGTCAGCGTCTTCTTGCTCGGCTTCGGATTCCTCCTCAGGTTCTACGCCGACGACCTTGAGCGTGAAGGCCTGCGCCTCGCTGGTGTTCTTGACTCTGACTTCAAACAGTAAGACGCCCGATTGCTCGCCGACCGCCAGATCAGCCCAGGCGGAGCTGCGGGTGTCATCATCGGCGTCGTCGTTTTCGCCCAAGAGCTGCTGGCCCTCGCGGTCGTAAATGCCCAGCACGGTATCGACAGTGTCGTCTGCGCCGGCCAGAAATACGCTGACCGTTCGGTTGGCTGGCAGCGTGACGCGATAACGCACGCGCTGATCGGGCCCCACCGCGCCGTTGGCTTGCACTTCTGTGCTGCCGATGCCCAGCGACAATTCCCCGCCGTCGATGAGTTCGCCCAGAATCAGGTCGGTCAAGTAGTCCTCGGCCGCCTCAAGCAAGTGATCGCCTTCGCTGGTCAGGCTCTCCAGGGTGACGGGTACGAGAACCGTCGGCGCGACGCCCTGGGCTTCGATGTGTATTTCTTTGTCCGCGTTTAGCCCGCGCGTGACCGTGTAACGAATGTCCAGATCGTCGGGCATGAGCAGGTCGTCCACTGCGCCGCCCAAGCCGCCGGTCGGGTAGTGGCCCACGATAGCCGCCCGATCGGCGATGGTCAGGTTATACGAGAAGAACTCGCAGGCGCTGAAGCAGCCCGGGCCGATAATCACCGCGATTTCGCCATCATAGCGCAAGTCTTCCGCGGGCAAGCAGAAGCGATCTTCCGAGCGCGGGTCGAGGTAAAATTCGCCGGATGCCTCGTTGTAGGAGCTGGTATAGCCCAAGGTATGCTCTTCCTGATAGAAATACGCGCCGAGTTGATCGGCCAGGTAGCCGCTGCCGCCGCCGTTGTGGCGCATGTCGATGATGATGCCCGGGACTTCCTCGTCGATGAATTGCTCCAGCATACGCTCCCACAGCTGCACCGTCAGCCGTTCGTTATCGCTGAATGAATTTATGGAGACGTAGCCGTAACCGCTGGGCAGAATCTCGTATTCGACCGGCAGCGCGGTGTCTTCTACACCGGCAAAGAAGGATGAATTGCTAAAGCTCGCGCGCTCGTTGATGGCAGTTAGCGTTGCCGACTGCTCTTCTTCGCTGTCCGGATTGCGGAAGCTGAGCTCGACATCTGTGCCAAGCGGAAAACGGGTGATGTAACGCAATTGCTGCAGGCGCAAGGTGTGCTCGGTGCTGAGCGCTTGATGCGCCCAGACAAACTCGCGCTCCATGGCCGCCTGGACTGTGCCGCCGTCCCAAACCAGGATCTCCGCGCCCAGCTCAATGCCGGCCTTGGCGGCGGGGCTGCCTTCCAGCAGAAAGCTGACGACAGTACGCCCGTCATCCAGCTGCGAAAGCGAAAGGCCCAAGCCGCCATCCGTCTCTTCACGGAAGAGATCGCTCACCGGCGCCAGCGGCATACCCACGTGCCCATCGGGGATCTCCCACAAAAAGTCTCGCATAGCCAGCGCATAGGCATCCGTATCTTCCGCCGCTTCAGCCTCGGCAAAACGTGGCGCATACGCGGCTTCCAGCGCGTCCCAATCCAGCTCGTAGAGGTCGCTAAAGGCGTATTCCCGCCGGAAAAGATCAACCATTGCCGTGAAGGCTTCACTATAAGAAAGCGCGGAGAAATCGTTGATGGCGGCAGTCTCCGGCTCATGCAAATCCAGGATCTGGCGAGCGGCGCGATCGAAGACGAAAGGGGCTTCATTCAGATCCACCACCGAGTAGCCTTGCGGCACAGTGACAATCGGATCGTCGGCTGTAAAGAGCATGCCGTCAGCGCCAAAGCCGGAGGGAAACCCCTGCCCGGGTTCAGGCGCGTAGATGATGAATTTACCGCCGATGACTTCCCAGCGCGTTTCGGGATCATTGCTGGCGCGGGTGGAGGCATAACCCGTCGACCAGCCGCCGCCGTGCTGATCGCATTTCTCCAGCAAGGGACCGCCAAAGAGATTGGTCCAGTAGGCCACAGCGAACACCATAACCCCGATGTCGTCGGCGCCGTCATTGTCTACATCGCGCAGGCTGCCGGCGGGCGCCAGCGGCAGCGACAAGCTGTAGGAAAAGGGCGAGGTGTGGAAATCGGAGGTGATTTGCCCCGGCACTTGCGATTCCAGCGGGATGATAAAATACTGGTTGCGGTCCACGAAGCCCGTCTGTTCTTCCAGGATGATTATCGGCTCGTCCACACCGCTGGTGAAGAAAGCATTGGTATAGTGCAGATCGCCGCTTATGCTGACCGGCCCGCCCTCATCGTTGACGATCAACGCCGCGCCAGCATTGATAACATTGGCGGCGGGCTTGTCGTCTTCGTCTTTTTCGCCGATCGCGACCGCCGACAGCGCCGCTATCAGCAGCAGACCAATGAATGCGATGCGCGACAGCAGTTTGCGTGGCATACAAGCTTCTCCCAGGTATAGGCGCGCGAAACCGTCAAGACGGCTGCCTAGTAGGATACGGGAGACCATCAACAGGGGCAAGGCGCTATGCCGGGCGCAGGCCGCGCTGACCAGCTTGAAATCGAGTCGGTAGATTAGCTCAGTCGACGGTAAACCGGAGCAGCTCGAGGTCGCGATCAAAGCGCCGCTGCTCGGCGACGACCGTGCCGCTTTGGCTGGCTATGCTGACGAAGTCGTAGACGATTAATTTAACCACGTAGTCGCCGGCAGCGAGCCCGGTAATGTCAAAGGAAAAGCGGTCCAAGGGCTCGCCCGAGATCACGGCGTCGAGCCAAAGGACTTTGTCGTTTTCGGCGTCGAACACTTGCAGCGAAAGCGAGTAATCCTTGCCGATCGTCCGCCCCCACCAGAAGTAAAAGTCCAGCGACTCGGCTGATTGCGCAACTTCATAGTTGGCCAGCTGCGTGCCGCCATCGTAGTCAACGGCGAAGGGCTTCGCATTTGTGACCAGCTCGCAGGGGAAGGCGCGATGCAGGGCATACTCGATGATGCTCTGCGGCTCGTCCAGGTAACGCTTGCAAAGCGCAAAGCGCTCAGCCAGCCAATTCGTGTACAGGGGCAATGAACTTAAGTCGGTCTGCTGCGGATTGTAGATCAGCCAGATGCCGTTGGTGTTGGCGGCGATGGCCTCCAATGTAGCATAGGTGGAAAGCCCGCTCTGGATAATTTCTTCGTTAGCCTCATCCATGGAAATATGCACAACATGCGCCCAGCGCGTCAGGACTTTGCGGTAATAATCGAGCGTCTTTCTCACGGTTATTCGCGCCTCAGGATGCACGCTCAGTATCAGTTCATTGTAGCCCGGCAAGCTGTCCGCTTCGTAAATGAAGTCTTGATAAGACGGGATTTTGTCCAGGTTTTGGATGCGCGCGCCGGTGGCGACGAGCAGGTCTTCCGAACGGTAGAAGACTGCAAAAGCGGCGATCCACACTACTGCCAGGGGCAGCCGCAGCAGCTTCCAACCGGGCAGCAGCCGCAAACCTATGGCCAGGGCGCAACAGAAGGGAACGACAAACACGCTCATATAACGCAACTGCCAGTCGCTGAATATGGCCGCCAGCTCATTCGACATCAGAATAAGCAGCAAGGTAAGGACAGCGACAAAGACCAGAAACAATTCACCCGATTTCAGCCGCCGATATCTCACAACAGCCGCGCCGAGGGCGAGCGGGGGTATGAAAATGAGACCGTTCGAAAAAATGCGCAAGATATGCAAAAGCGAACCCAGCAGAGACAGACGCGTGTCGGCGACATCGGGCCGCCCTGGAAAGCCCAGGATGGCGACCGGCAGCCAGGGCAAGAATAAAACACCGGCCGCGACCATCAGCAGCGCCACCTTCAGCCAGAGGCGATTCTTCTTCGCGACGACCAGATGATAAAGGCCAAGCGCCGCCAACAGCATGATGCTGAAGTAGTGGATGTAAAGCATCGCTGCCGCCGACAAAAATAAGGTTAGCCAAGCTATACGCGCAGGCGCCCGCCCGGGCTGAATGACGCGCGCGTAGGACCAAAGCAGCCAGCCCGACGTAAAGGGCAGCAGGGTATACATTCTGGCCAGGTGGCTGTAATAAAGCATATAGGCGAGGAAAACTGCAATGAAGAAGGCCGCGAGACCTAGCTCTTGATCGCCCGCAGAAGCAGCCAGGCGATAAGTGATTGCCAATGTAAGCAGAGCAAAATAGACAGACAGCAGTCGAAGCGTGAAGAGCTCAGAACCGGCCAGCGTCCGCCAGACATTGAGCAACACAAAATAGGCTGGTCCGTGCTGCGGGCTTTCGACAATGACATCGTCAACCGTCTGCTGCAAGCTATAGGGCGCGCCGCTGGTACTATCCAGTATGCGGTTCCAGGAGTTGTACTCGTCGTTGCCAATGGGAAAGCGCGTCAAGTTTGAGACAGCAGCCGCATAAAACAGCAAAAGGCAAATGACCACTATCGCTAAAGCGACATATTTTTGGTCAAGCGTTCTCATGCCTTAGCTCTCGACTACAAATCTGTATAGCTCAACAGCGCGTTCAAATGTTCGGTTCTCGCTGACGAGGGTTCCCGATTGGCCGGCTCCGGTTTGACGATCATAAACAATGAGATCAACGGAGTAGGAGCCGGCCGGCAAGCTCGAAATATCAAGCGCGCGCGCGTCAACGGGGTCGCCACTGATAACGACATCAAGCTGCTGGACCTTTTCCCTGTGTTCATCAAAGACTTGCAGCGAGTAGGCGTACACCCCCTCATCGCTTTGCAGCCACCAGAGATATACAGCAAGCTGGTCCGGCTTCTGCGCGATCTCGGCGCCGCCCAGCCAAGTTCCATTATCGTATATTATCTCGAATTCCCGCCCGCCCGCGATCAAGCTGCAGGGTATGGGCTTCTTGACGAAGTACTCGATGAAGCTTCGCTCAGTGTCAATGAAGCGATGACAGATCTCAAAGTGTTGCGTAAACCAATTCCGGTAGACCTCGAGCGCGTTCAAGTCCGTCTGCTGCGGATTATGAATCACCCAAATGCTATTGCTATTGTCGACAATGGCATCCAACGCGGCATAGGTCGATAGTCCGCTTTGAATGACCAGATCGCCCGCAGCGTCATAAGTGATATGCGCGACATGCGCCCAATCTGAAAGCACCCAGCGGTAGTATGCCAAGACCTTATAGTCGTCGACCATCGTATCCGGATGAAAACTTAATATGAGCGCATTGCGGCTGGGCAAGCTCTCGGCTTGGTAACGAAAGTCCTGATACGATGGTACGGCGTCGCTATTCTGGTATTTTCGATTGGTAAAAACATTCAGTTCATCAGAGTCGGCATAGACAAAGCAGCCCAGTATCCACAAGCCCACAAGCGCCGGGATGGCGAATTGGCGCGCGGGCAGCAGGGTCAGCCCTATGGCGATAGAGCAGATCAGCGGAACGGCCAGGATAATCGTGTAACGCAGGCGCCGGGCAGCCAATACCGGCGTGAATTCGTTGAGAATGATTATCATCAGTAGCATGGAAAGCGCGAGGAAGAGCAGATACCGCTTCGGTGCGTTTAGCAGCCTGAACCGCAGCAGACATGCCGCCAGCGCCACCACGAGGATCGGCGCTAATCCATTGGAATACACTTGTGCGACTGACACGATGGATTCAAAAAGTGTGAGATTCTCACTGGGGATTCTAAGTTCTGTCCAGCCGCGCAACACGACCGGCAGCCAGGGTACAAAAGCAAAGCCCGCCACAATCATCGCCGCGCAAACCTGCAACCAGCGCTTGTCCTTCGCCGCGAAGAGAATGTGATACAGGCCAATGGCAGCCAAGACAATAATGCCGTAGTAGTGGACGTAAATCAGGGCGGCTGACGACAAGACAAGTAATGCCCAGCCCCAGGCAGACGGCGCTTTTGCAGTTGAGATCGCTTTCCAGTAGGCCCAGGCAACTATGGCAACAAACAGCAAGAGCAGCGAGTACATACGTACAATCTGCGCATAAAAGATCAGATAGGCGACAAAGGCCAACAAGATCGCCGCGATTGTCGCTATGTCTCTGTCTCTAGAGATTGAAGCCAGCTGGTAAGCGCAAGCAATAGAGAGGATGCTGAAAAAAATGGAAAGGAGGCGCAACGAGAACAGATCCCGCCCGGCGAATTTCTGCCAAATGTTTAGCAGGACGAAGTATAGCGGTCCGTGCTGGGCGCTGTGCTGGCTGACGCTATCAAGCGTCTGGGCGACCGTATAGGCGGGATCGAGATAGGTCTTGAAGAGATGCTGCTGCGAATTCCATTCGCTGTGGGAAATGGGCTCCGCTTTGAGATTCGCAACGCCGAGAAAGTAAACGGCAAACAGACAAGCCGCAACGAGCAGACCCTGCACCCACTGTTTACCCTTTCCGGCCACGATTTGTCCTCAAATTCTCCGCCCAGCAAGTGCCGCCAGGATCAGCCACCATCTTCGCTGCCTTGAGAAACTTGCAGCATGGTAAGTTCCGATAGCAGCTACAATAAGACCGCCAAAATAATGAATATATGGAAGCAGCGCGATAGCTGTTATCAGCAATACCCAGACCCACGGGCGCAGCGACGTGGATCGTCTGATTATCCAGTACGACCACAAGGCCAAACCTGTGGCGAACAGAAGTAAGGTGTACATGCGCAGATACTGAGCAAAAAACATGTAGAACGCAAGGAAGGACAAGAGCCACGCCGCCGCAGCCGCATCGACGCGTTTTCCGAAAATCAGCGCCAGTCGATATATCATCGCGATCGACATGACGCCAAAGAACACCGAGAGGAGGCGCAGCGAAAATAGGTCAGAGCCCGCCAACTTATGCCATACGTTTAGAATTAGAAAATAGAGCGGCCCGTGTTGGGGGCTGAGTAATGCAACGCTCTGGATCGTCTCAGGAATTGTGCGCGAGTGTGTCAGCCATACGGGTTCAACATGGTTTAGCGTCCTGAATTCGTCGTTTCTGATTGGATCAGTCTTGAGATTGGCGACGCCGTAGGCAAATACAAAGCACAGACAGAACAGCGTAGCAAATGCGCTCAGTTTCGAACTCTTTGACCGGACCATGCCCTAAACCACTTATAGACGTCCACTGTAAATCCGCACTTTCATTCTAGCCGATAACGATGACCAGCGCAGGAGTTGGGAGCCGCCGAAAAGCAGTAAGCTGGACGCGCGCTTGACGTTTGCGCTGCGCCCGCGCCTGGGCAAATGGCCGGGCTTCGGTACTGCGGGGGAGCGAGAAGGTCGCGCAGAATTAGTGCTCGTGAACGCGTCGCCAGGGGATTCACGCGGGGATGGAAAAACTAAGAATGTCGACTTCCCGTTCAAATGCCAGGTTGTCCTGCAGATACAGGCCGGGCAGGCTAAGCATCGTCTCTCTGTCGTAAACAATCAGCTTGGCGACATAGTTGCCCGGCGCCAAGCCGGTTAAATCAAAAGTAGCGATGTCGATGGGATCGCCGCTGATTACCCGGTCCATTTGCCCTACCTTTTCCGCCTCGTCGTTGAACAGCTGCACAGTGAAGGCATAGGTAGCGTCTATCGTCCGCAGCCAGCGCAGGTATATCGAAAGCGAATCAGTATCCAACTCATTAATGAGGTTTGCCAGCTTGGCGCCGTTGCTGTAACTGACTTCAAAAGGCTGCGCATCCGTGATCAGCTCACAGGGGATATTCCGCTTCAAATAAAAATCGATGACGACCTCTGGCTTGTCGAGAAAGCGATTGCAGTTTTGGAAATGCTCTGTCAACCATTCGGCAAAGCTGCCCATTGCTGAAAGAGACGCCTCCTCGGGATTGTGGGCAATCCAAATTCCGCGGCTATTCTCCGCGATTGCGTCGAGCGAGGCGTAAGTCGAAAGCCCGCTTTCTAAGACGAACTCCCCATCTTCGTCCATTGAGACATGCACAACATCGGACCAGTCAGACAGCCGCAGCCGGTAATAGGTCAGGAAGGCGTACCGTGAAACTGGCGCGCTTGGATGAAAACTCAGAATTGGCTCGTTATTGCCCGGCAGTCTATGCGCTTCATAAATGAAAGCCTGATAGTGCGGGATGCTCAAGCGGGCGCGCGAAGTCTGGTTGGTGTACACCGCCAGATTATCCGACGCGGAAAACTGAGCGGAGGCGACGATCCACAGCAAGAGCGCTGAAGCAAGAAGCTGCCTGGATGAAGTAAGCCGGCTCAACGCGATAGCCATAGCGCAACAACAGGGCACTGCGAGAATGATTGAATATCGCATGCGGCGCTCGGTGAGTATCGGCGTGAATTCATTCAGGAGCAAGAGAGACATCAAAACGATAGCCGCTATGATCGCGAGATAAGTTTCTGCCGGGTTGAGACGCCGGTGAAGTATCAGCAGAGCCGCAACGGCGAACAGCGACAGAAACCATAGTCCATTGGAATAAATGCGAAATATGGTCAGAGCAGCCTCAGGCAAGGCCAAGACGGTGTCCGCCAATACAGCTTGACTTTGACTATAACCTCGTAGGAATACGGGGATCCAAACGGCAAATAATGAACAGCCGACAGCCATCACTATGGTTGCCATGAACCAGCGTTTGTTTTTGGGAACGAAAAAGACGTGGTGGATGGCGATGGCTGCCAATAGCAGGGCGCCGAAGTAATGAACAAAGAGCAGCGCTGACGCTGATGCAAATAGACTTAGCCATTGCCAACGGGTGGTTCTCTCCCCGGCCAGCGTTCGCCAGTATGACCATAGCAGCCAGCCGCTGATCAGCAGCAAGAGCGGATATACTCGTGCGATTTGAGAATAGTATTGCAGATAGGCCAGAAAGGCCAAGATCAGAGCAGCGGTAAGCGCGATCAAACTGTTGCCGGTTAATGACGCCAGACGATAGACAATACAGATTGTGGCAAGACTGAGAAATACGGAGAGCAGGCGCGCCACGAATAAGTCGTCGCCAACCAACATCCGCCAGGCGTTTAGTACGACGTAATAGCCAGGACCATGTTCCGGGCTGAGCAGGGACACGCTCTCAATTGTCTGGAGCAAGTCATAGGACTTGTCGTATGTGTTGCTGTACAGGTGCTTAACGCTGTCGAGGTCGTCTACTGTCGCCGGCCTGCCCTTTAGCTGCGTCGCGTTGATCGCGTAGAAAACCAGAAGAATCAGGACGACAAAGGATTTGTGTTGGCTCATGGAGTCGAATGCTTCGTTGCTTTTCTATGTTGGCAGCGATAAGTAGGAATTGTATGTCAATTTTGCATTGGCAAAAAGCGAAAATGACCAGAGGCAGATCCAATGCCAAGCAAAAGCTTTTCTCGCGTATCAAATCGGCTTGCCAAACTAAGCCAATCGCCAAGAAATCGTCTCCGAAGCAGATTCTCCTGCGCCAGGTAGCTTGGCCATCAGGCTTGGGAATGAGGCTGCCCCTTGGATTGACACGTCATTCTTCACCGGCAAGCACTCAGACCTATTGGCTTATTCCGTATGCCCGCGTAAATGAAACTGTTTTCAAGAGACTAAGTCTAAAGACAGATAATGCCAGGCTATATGCGAGATTCCTGTCTTAGTGCATGGTATACTCCTACGCAATCTATCTTGGAGCGCTATGCTGTAAATCGTTTCGCCATAGAGGGATTACCGCATTGCAGATTAAGACTAGAAACAAGACCCTTGTAGCCTACATGATGCTGGCTCTGTCGAGCTTGATCATTCATTTGCCCGTTATGACACATGCGTCGCAATTTCGCTGGGATTTCGGCTGGCACATTGAACGAGCGCTTCGAATGCGGGAAACGTTGGGTCACGTTTCACATCCGCTATTTCACGCCACTTTTCTGCTGGTACATAGATTATTAGGTCAAGAGCCCCAGCTTTCAGCCGTTGCAGCAATAATGCTTGTGATGACGCCCGTGCCGGTGATCGCATTCGCCTTGCTAAAAAAATGTGTTGGCAATCATGTGCCGGACGGCACCTTGATGATATTGTCAATAGCTCTTTCAATCATGTCGCCGATTACAATCTGGACGAACAGTTTCATGCTTGGTTACTTGAACCCGATTGTGTATCACAATCCGACCAGCATAACTCTTCGCCTATTTGTGATCCCGATCTCTGTCCTGGCATTTCGGGTTTTCCAGAACCAGACTTTCCGCGACCTGAATCATCGGATTTACATCCTCTTGCTCTGCGCAATTCTCATGGTCTTGTCTATCTTAGCCAAACCCAGCTTCGCATTGGCGCTTCTTCCTGGGTGCCTTCTTTTTGCGATCTGGCGAGTCTTGAGAAGCGGACGCGTAGATTGGATTCTACTCGCGCTCGGCGTTTTCCTTCCGGCGGCACTCATTTTAGGGCTGCAAGCTATGCTCTCATTCGTTGCTTTCGAAAGTAACTCACAAATCAAAATTGGTTTGTTTTCTCTTATGAAGTTGTATATACCGAATTGGAGGATTCCAATTCAATTACTGCTTTCAATTGTGTTTCCCCTTGGCGTAAGTCTGCTATATGCAAAGCAGGCGAGCCGAAATCTCTTTCTGTGTTTTGCTTGGACGGTCTTTATGTGCGCGATGTCTATGACATATTTGCTCTACGAAACTGGCGCGCGACTGTGGCATGGAAACTTCTTGTGGACCGGTTACAGTGCGGTTTTTCTATTGATGTTTGCATCCACGCTGTTCCTTTTGCAGCAGTACGCGCACGAAGCGCGACACGGGCACGGCAGGTTGCCGATCGTCGCTTTTGGGTTTTCGAGAAAGTTTGCCCTGTCATCACTCCTGCTTGGATTGCACGTATTATCAGGGATTGCGTACTACTTTAGGTTTCTCGGTACAATCTCCCTGCCTTGAAAACGATACCTCAGTCATGCGATGAGCACAAAAAGAGGGCATAAACAGTGCAGAGAAGTGTTGGCGGCGGCATACTCTCACACATCGTCTCCAAAGCAGTACCATCTACGCTCACGAGCTTAACTGCCGGGTTCGGGATGGATCCGGGTGTACACCCGCGGTTCTAGCCATCTGGCAGCGCCCAACCCTTCACATAAGCTAGAGTCATCAAACAGCAAGAGCGTTCCCCGCGGACATGAAATGTAAGCTGGCAACTTTAGCGCTTGTAGTTAGGCCGACATCTACTTCGCGAGAAAGGCTTCTGCCGCCCCGGCGCGTTCGTTGACGTGCGCGACCAAGCCGTCAGTGGCAAGGCGCAGCGCTGCGATAGCATCCGCGTCTCCCGTTTCTTCAATATGTGCCGCCAGCAACTGAAAGTTCGCCTCGTAAATCGCAACCATGCGTTCGGGAGTGAAAACTTCGCTGCTTATCCGCGCGACTTCTTCGCGGTAGACTCGCTGATAGGCCTCGTCGGCGAGCAGGAAGCCGATGAGGGGCCAGCTGTCCGGGTCAATGTCGAGGTCAAGGCTCAGCGCTCTGCCAAAGTTGGGGACCGCCGGGCGCATGGCGCTGATGTTTTGGTCAGCCATACCCGCGATCCCCGCCTGCAGCGCAATGTTGTTGTCCCAGGGGATCCACACCAATTGCCCGCTGGCGCTATCGGCATATAGGTAGTAGTTATGCGCCAGGATGCCGTAAGTGTCCCAGTTCTGCAACAGCGTATTCGCCGCCAACCAACGCAGAAAGCCGGCGACATCAAACACTGCTTCAAGCCCAGCGCGCCAGACGCCCGGATCGCTCAGCAGCGATTCAGCATGCAAAGCATCGAATACCGCCAGCACATCGTCGTAGCCGCTATCGCGATTGGTTTCTTTGTCAAAACTGAGTTCATCAAAGCTGCCAAAAGCGAATGACGCGCCGTCGCCAGCGGGTTTGTACATATTGCCGTCATCATCGTCGAATTGCGTTTCGATAAGGGTATCGTCGGGCAGTTCAATCGCCGTGTAAAGCCCCCAGTACTGCGAGCCTTCGCCGTCGCCTTTATCAACGTGAACCGCATAGTAGGCTGTATGCGGCGCCGGCACGCCAGCGTCGCGAAAAATGTCAGCAGTTACTTTTTCGCGCTGCAGCGACGGATCAAAGAAGTTATTGTTGGAGAAGCTCAACTGCTTGAAGCCATAGAAGCGCTGGTTATCGAGCGTGGGATGTTCGTCTTCAAATTCGTCGAAATCGAGCTTAAAGGGCAAGTCATCGCGCCCGTCCGCCCAGCCCATGGCGAGCGTGGAATTGCCCTTGTAGCGGAAGCCAACTTCCCACCAGGTCTCGCCATTGAAGGACACCGTAATTGGCGTCCAGATTGGGTTGCGGGAAGAGAGCTGTAGGCGTTCCATGTCAAAGTACCGGCTTGGCGCCAGGAAGGAGGATCCGGCTTGGGCCGCGCCGGCCGAGACGCTGGCGCCGCCGGGCATGGGCAGCGCCGCGAGAAGCTCGCTGACATCCAAATCAAGCTCATGCGCCACAGCGTTGAAATCAGGCATTAGTCGCATGGCTTGCATCACCTTCTCTTCGCTGCGGTCGAGTTGTTCAGCTATCTGCGCCATCATCGCTTGCATCTGTCGAGGATTGCCCGCTCCACCAAAACCGCCTCTTTCGTTGCTTCCGCGCTCGCCATAGAGCTTGGTCATATCGTCTTCTTCGGCTTGCCAAGCTTCGGATGAAAATGTGATGTAGATCTCGTTGATGCGGTCGTCGGGCAGGACAATATCATAGTTGGCTGGGACGCGGTTGCCGTGCGATTCAGTTGTCCACCCGGCCGGGCGTTCGGCGGTTTGCGCTGATGATGGCAGGGCCGCGATGACGAGCATTAGCCAAGCCAGCAAAGCCAGGGCAAAAGCTCTTGCTGAAAGTCCGGAACGATGGTTCGCCATGTAATTTGTCCTCCATGCATTGACTGGCTTAAACCCTGGGCGCGGGACGGCTCAGGGAAAGCGCATTAAGACCTGATACGATGGCTTGCGAACAGGCCTCTTGCGCGTCAAAAAGCTGATAGACATACTCACGGGGCGCCCACGAGCTGACCCAGGGCCGGCAGAACACTAGTCATCCCCTTGACCAAGCAGAAATTCCTCCACCGCCCCGGCGCGTTCGTTGACGTGCGCAACCAGCTTGTCGGTTGCATCCCGCAGCTCATCAAGGTCTTCCGTGTTATCGTTCTCTTGGATGTAGGCGGCCAACATCAGGTAATTCGCTTCATAGATCGCGGTCATGGTTTCCGGCGCAAATACGTCGCTGCTGACTGTTTGAATCAACTCGAGATAGCGTGCGCCATAAACTTTGTCTTCGACCAGGAAGCCGATCAGTGGCCAGACCTCGGCTGTGATCTCCTCAAGCGAGAATGTCCAGGCGGATTGCCCCCCCGGCCCGGCGCCAGAACCAGGACCGCCCGGGCCCCTTCGCCCAGGCCCAGGACCTTGGCTGCCATCGTCCATCGCTTCATTGTTGTCCCAAGGGATCCAGACCAACTGCCCGCTGGCGCTATCGGCGTAGAGATAGAAATCTTTCGCCATCGTACCGTAGGTGTCTTTCTTCTGCACGAAGCGATTTGTCGCCAGCCAGCGCAGGAAACGTTCCACATCGAATACTGATTCGAGTTCTTCCCGCCAGGCAAAAGGATCGCTCGAGCGTGTCTCGTCATGCAGGGCATCAAAAAGCGCGAGCACGTCGGCGAAATCGGAGTCTCGGTTAGTGCGCTTGGGAAAACTCTCCTCGGTGAAACTGCCCTCAGCGAAAGCTGCGCCACCACCGGAAGGCTTGTACATATTGCCATCGTCGTCGGCGAACTGCGTTTCAATCAAGGTATCGTCCGGCAGTTCAACAGCCGTATAGAAGCCCCAAGGTTGGAAGCCGTCGCCATCGCCGTTGTCGATGTATACCGAGTAGAAGGCGGTCTCCGCCGCTGGTACGCCAGCTGCGCGAAAGACATCGGCCGCCACCTTCTCCCGCTGCAACGAAGGATCGCCAAAATTATTGCCGAAGCCCAACTGCTTAAAGCCGTAAAAGCGCTGATTGTCCAGCTCGGGGTTATCGTCCTCAAATTCGTCGAAGTCGAGTTTGAATGGCAGGGCGGTCGCATTATCGCCCCAACTCATGCTGAGGGCTGTATTGCCTTTGTAGCGGAAGCCGACTTGCCACCAGGTTTGACCGCCAAATTCGACCGTAACGGGCACCCAGATTGGGTTCCTTTGACGAGGACCGCCGCCTGGTTGCCCAGGTCCTCCTTGGCCGCCACCGCGACCAGCGCCAGCCGGTGGTCTGCCCCCTGCCGGCAGCCCTAAGACCTCGATCAGCTGTTCTGCGTCGATTTCGAGAGCTTCGGCGACGGCATTGAAGTCGGGCAGCAGGGCTATGGCAGCCTGCACGGTTTCCTCGCTGCGATCAAGCTGCGCCGCGAGATCTGTAAGGTTTGGCTGGCTCGGGAGTCCGTAACCCCGCCCGCCGGGACCACCATTGCCGCGGCCATCACCGGCGCCGCGTTCACCGTAGATTTCGACCATGTCCGCTTCTTCCGCCGCCCAGGCTTCGGGTGAAAATGTGATGTAGATCTCGTTGATGCGGTCGTCGGGCAGGACAATATCATAGTTGGCTGGGACGCGGTTGCCGTGCGATTCAGTTGTCCACCCGGCCGGGCGTTCGGCGGTTTGCGCTGATGTTGGCAGGGCCGCGATGACGAGCATTAGCCAAGCCAGCAAAGCCAGGGCAATAGCTCTTGCTGATAGTCCGGAACGATGGTTGGCCATGTTATTCGTCCTCTTCTATATGCCAGACACGCAGGCGCGCGTTCTGGCTCTTGATACTGATTCGGCTAATGGAAACACGCACGGGCTTAATGCCTGTGCGGTCGAATATGTCCGCGAATAAATCGTCCCGTCTGCCTGGGTTCAGCAATTCAATGTTGTCGTAAGCTAGGCTGAAGCTGCTACGAGACCGCATCACGCGGCTGAATTCCAGAATCGACAAAGTAGCCAGAATCGCAAGGTTCACGGCGGCGACTTCTTCCCAAGAACCAAAGGTCATCAACATCGCGTTGACAAGAGACAAGGTGATGGTGGCGAAAAGATACGTCATGTCGCGCACGGAAATCGCCACCGTGCGAAAACGCAGCAAAGAAAAGACGGCGAAGATGCCGAAGCCGACGCCCAGGCTGATTTCTGCCTGAACCAGCAGCCGAATCACAACATATACCAGGGAGCCGCCAACAATCATGGCAAGCGCGTAATTGCGGCTGGGTTTGCGCTTCCAATAGAGCGCGGCTATCAGCAGCGAAATTACCATCAGATTAATGCCAAATTGAAGCCAATAGTCGAGTATCACGTTCATATTGAGCTAACCTTTTCAGATCTCCCGGCTGTACGAGAAATCCCTCCGGTTCAGAAAATGGGAGAGGCGGCGCTAAACGCCAAGACTCAGGAAGTATAGTGGAAAATATCGGGGGGAGTCGTAAACGAATTGTAAAACTATTTCACTGGGGCACAGTCGCATGAGGCATGACACGAAGGTCAATAGAGATCAATGTAGCAAAAAAAGGGCATGAACAAGGCAGAGAAGTGTTGGCGGCGGCATACTCTCCCACATCGTCTCCAATGCAGTACCATCTGCGCTCACGGGCTTAACTGCCGGGTTCGGGATGGATCCGGGTGTACCCCCGCGGCTCTAGCCACCAACACTGCTCTGCCCTGCTCACACCCTCAGGGTCTGCTTCAGCTCATAATCAACACGTCGGCTTTTCCTAGTCGCACGTTACACATAAGCCCGTTACACCGCACCATAGTACGGAAAGCCCTCGACCATTAGTACGGGTCAGCTACACGCATTGCTGCGCTTACACCCCCCGCCTATCTAACTGGTAGTCTCCCAGCGGTCTTACTTGGTTATACCAATGGGGAATCTCTTCTTGAGGATGGCTTCCCACTTAGATGCTTTCAGCGGTTATCCGGCCCGAAGGTCGCTACTCAGCTATGCCGCCGGCGCGACAACTGAAACACGAGCGCTTCGTCCACCCCGGTCCTCTCGTACTAGGGGCAACTCCTCGCAAATTCCCAACGCCCACAGCGGATAGAGACCGACCTGTCTCACGACGGTCTGAACCCAGCTCACGTACCGCTTTAATGGGCGAACAGCCCAACCCTTGGGACCTTATTCAGCCCCAGGATGCGATGAGCCGACATCGAGGTGCCGAGCCTTGCCGTCGATTTGAACTCTTGGGCAAGACTAGCCTGTTATCCCCGGGGTAGCTTTTATCCGGTAAGCTACGGCCATTCCACTCTGTGCCGTAGGATCACTAAGCCCGACTTTCGTCTCTGCTCGACTTGTCAGTCTCGCAGTCAAGCTGGCTTCTGCCTTTACACTCTACGATGGGTTTCCATTCCATCTGAGCCAACCTTTGGGCGCCTCCGTTACTCTTTCGGAGGCGACCGCCCCAGTCAAACTGCCCACCTGCCACTGTCCCTAGCACTGTGAATGCTCAGGTTAGGGCCAAAGCCCTACCAGGCTGGTATCTCAACATTGACTCCACACACGCTGACGCGCACGCTTCCACGTCTCCCAGCTATCCTGCACAAGTAGCGCCCTAACGCAATGGCAAGCTACAGTAAAGCTCCACGGGGTCTTTTTGTCCTGCTGCGGGTAATACGCATTTTTACGCATACTTCAATTTCGCCGGGTCCCCTGCTGAGACAGTGCTCCACTCGTTACGCCTTTCGTGCGGGTCGGAACTTACCCGACAAGGAATTTCGCTACCTTAGGACCGTTATAGTTACGGCCGCCGTTCACCGGGGCTTCATTTCGCTGCTCTCACAACTCCACTTAACCTTCCGGCACTGGGCAGGCGTCAGCCCCTATACGTCAGCTTGCGCTTTTGCAGAGACCTGTGTTTTTGGTAAACAGTCGGCAGAGCCTTTTCACTGCAACCTGATATCTCTACCAGGCGATCCTTCTCCCGAAGTTACGGATCCATTTTGCCTAGTTCCTTAGCAGAGGTTCTCCCGTTCGCCTTCGTATTCTCTACTCGTCTACCTGTGTCGGTTTGCGGTACGGACGGCATGCTTCAACGTCAACACAGCTTTTCTCGTCCCATGGATACTGTCACTTCTTGCCCGAAAGCACGGCTTCACGGCCTCTCGCCGCTTACCACCTCAATCCACTCAGAGGCTGACTCTACCACAAGCTGCTGCATTCACTCCACATACCGGTACGGGAATATTAACCCGTTGTCCATCGCCTACGCTTCTCAGCCTCGGCTTAGGCCCGACTAACCCGACGCGGACTGACCTTCCGTCGGAAACCTTAGACGTCCGGCGAATAGGGTTCTCACCTATTTCTCGCTACTCATGCCAGCATTCGCACTCCTGATCGCTCCAATGCGCCTCGCAGCGCAACTTCGCCGCTATCAGAACGCTCCCCTACCATAACTCTCGTTATCCCTGTCTTCGGTAGTATGCTTTAGACCCGTTACATTATCCGCGCAAATGCGTTTGACTAGGGAGCTGTTACGCACTCTTTAAAGGATGGCTGCTTCTAAGCCAACCTACTAGCTGTCTCAACACACTCACCTCGTTTTACACTTAGCATACATTCCGGGACCTTAGACGAGGGTCTGGGTTCTTTCCCTCTCGACTACTTAACTCATCTCAAGCAGTCCAACTGCTGTGATTGGCATGACGGCATTCGGAGTTTGTTTGGGTTCAGTAAGCTTGACGCCCCCTAGCCCATACAGTGCTCTACCTCCGACACCCAACTCACAACGCTAGCCCTAAAGCTATTTCGGGGAGAACAAGCTATCTCCAGGCTCGTTTGGCATTTCACCTCTAACCACAACTCATCCCCCGATTTTGTAACATCGGTGGGTGCGGACTTCCATTACGTGTTACCGTAACTTCTTCCTGGCCATGGTTAGCTCGCCTGGTTTCGTGTCTAATATGCGCCACTCATTCGCCCTATTCAGACTCGGTTTCCCTACGCCTACGACTGTCTCTGTCTTAAGCTCGCCACGCACATTAACTCGCTGGCTCATTCTCCTAAAGGCACGCCGTCAGAATGCTCTCGCACCCCTCCGACCGGTTGTAAGTACACAGTTTCAGATTCTCTTTCACTCCCCTCGCCGGGGTTCTTTTCACCTTTCCCTCACGGTACTAATGCGCTATCGGTCATCTCGTGTATTTAGCCTTGGAGGGTGGACCCCCCAGCTTCGCACAATGTTAGCGTGTATCGTGCTACTCAGGATTCTGGCCGTTGCACTTCGCATACGCCTACGGGGCTCTCACCCTCTTCGGCTGAACTTCCCAGCTCATTCGGCTTCCGCTTATTCAACTTGCGCCAGTCCTACAACCCCATACACCGTGGCATATGGTTTGGGCTACTCCGCTTTCGCTCGCCACTACTCGCAGAATCTTCTCTTTTCCTCGCCCTACTTAGATGTTTCAGTTCGGACGGTTCCCCTCCCGCCTGCGCGGGATATCGGCGTTTGAACGCCGCCGGGTTTCCCCATTCGGACATCTTCGACTCTTACGGTCTTATACACCTCATCGAAGCTTTTCGCAGTATAACACGTCCTTCTTCGGCACGAGATGCCTAGGCATCCACTGTGTACCCTTATTCGCTTTCCGTACTATCGTACGGTGTCTCCGGCTCATCTGGCACGCGCTATTAGGTATTACCTTCGCGTTGATTATTCAACTGTTAATTTGCACTCGCCAGACTATCCCGGCGACTATTCCGGGATCTTGAATCCCCGGTTGCGCGCGAAAATCCCTCATGCGCAACCCACAACCCAACATCCCTTAACGCTTTTGGAGATAAGGGGACTCGAACCCCTGGCCTCGTCAGTGCGATTGACGCGCTCTCCCAACTGAGCTATATCCCCGCGTACAGACTTGGCCAACGCCACCCGCACACTGGTGGAGACAAGGGGACTCGAACCCCTGACCTCCTCGGTGCAAGCGAGGCGCTCTCCCAACTGAGCTATGTCCCCAGTTCTGTGGGGCAAGCAAGACTTGAACTTGCGACCTCGCGCTTATCAGGCGCGCGCTCTAACCAACTGAGCTACTGCCCCAAATCCAACTCAATTCCTTATACGATTAACAGCACAATAGCAGGCTAAAACCAGCGTCACTACACCCTTTGTCTTACACACTCTCGCAAAGGCGACTCTATCAGCCACCCCTACATGTAACTCGCGGTTTTCTCAACCGCTCCCTTAGAAAGGAGGTGATCCAGCCGCAGCTTCCGCTACAGCTACCTTGTTACGACTTCGTCCCAGTCATCGACCCTGCCCTAGGCAGTAGCCCCCCCGAAAGGTTGGCTTCCCGACTTCAGGCTCGACCAACTCCCATGACGTGACGGGCGGTGTGTACAAGGCCCGGGAACGTATTCACCGCAACGTGCTGATTCGCGGTTACTAGCAACTCCGACTTCATGCAGGCGAGTTGCAGCCTGCAATCCGAACTGAGATCGGCTTTGAAGGATTCGCTCCAAGTCGCCCCTTCGCTACCTATTGTACCGACCATTGTAGCGTGTGTGTCGCCCTGGATATTAAGGCCATGCTGATTTGACGTCATCCCCACCTTCCTCCCGTTTGTCACGGGCAGTCATGCTAGACACGTATAACTAGCACCGAGGGTTGCGCTCGTTTGCGGACTTAACCGAACACCTCACGGCACGAGCTGACGACAACCATGCAGCACCTGTGATGGCTCCCCGAAGGGTCCTTCCGCTTTCGCTTCCGTACTACCAACATGTCATTCCCAGGTAAGGTTCTTCGCGTAGCCTCGAATTAAACCACACGCTCCGCTGCTTGTGCGGGCCCCCGTCAATTCCTTTGAGTTTTAGCCTTGCGACCGTACTCCCCAGGCGGTACATTTATCGCGTTTGCTGCGACACTCAATTACTTGCGTAACCGAACGCCTAATGTACATCGTTTACGGCGTGGACTACCGGGGTTTCTAATCCCGTTCGCTACCCACGCTTTCGCGCCTCAGCGTCAGTGGAAATCCAGGAAGCCGCCTTCGCCACTGGTATTCCTCCGGATATCTACGCATTTCACCACTACACCCGGAATTCTACTTCCCTCTATTTCTCTCTAGTTATCCAGTTTTACCTAACCAATACAAGTTTAGCCTGTATCTTTCATAGGTAACTTAAACAACCGCCTACGCGCGCTTTACGCCCAGTAACTCCGGATAACGTTCGCGTCCTACGTTTTACCGCGGCTGCTGGCACGTAGTTAGCCGACACTTATTCCTATGCTACCGTCCTCTCTCGTCACATAGAAAAGGGCTTTACGATCCGAAAACCTTCTTCACCCACGCGGCGTCGCTGCATCAGACTTCCGTCCATTGTGCAATATCCCTTACTGCTGCCTCCCGTAGGAGTCTGGGCCGTGTCTCAGTCCCAGTGTGGGGGGCCACCCTCTCAGGTCCCCTAGCCGTCAAAGCCTTGGTAAGCCGTTACCTCACCAACTAGCTGATGGCCCGCAACCTCATCCCTTAGCGCAAAAACCTTTTCTCACGGCTCTCTAACTACCGCGAGGGCATCCGGTATTAGCCTCTGTTTCCAAAGGTTATCCCAGTCTAAGGGGCAGATCAGTTACGTGTTACTCACCCGTTCGCCACTCTCATTCGCCCCGAAGGACGCACTACCGTTCGACTTGCATGTATTAGGCACGCCGCCAACGTTCATCCTGAGCCAGGATCAAACTCTCCGTATTCACAGGGTTTGTTTCGCTCTGTCTTAACCTGCTATTCTGCTGTTAATCCGCACCGCGCAACTTCAGGTCTTAACCTCTTCGCCGCGCAAAAAAGCGAGAGACTCGCTCTCACTTTTAGTCCGCAAAGCATAACAACTGCGTTTTCCAATGTCAAGCGCCAATCAGCTCAATTCCTACAACTACTCTTTTCTCGCGATATTTTCATCACGAGCGCCATTGCTGCGCCTTGTCCGCGCGGAAAACCGAATGCCCCTCAGCTATGCACTCGGACCAAACGAAACGTCTCCCCCGAATATACCAGTTCGAAGCGCTGCTTATCCGTCTGATAGAGCGCGTCCACCATCCAGGCGTAACCTTTTGGAAAAAGCAGATAGTCTATTCCGTAGCGGTCGATGATGGAGAGCTTCTCCTCGACCGGCACTGCCGCATCGTAGATTCGAAAATTATCTAAACGCTGCATAGCCGTTTGCTCAAGCGGCAAATTCGAATAATACGCCATCCGTTCCGCGGAAAAGCGCGACAGCGAAATCACCTTCCAGTGCAACGAGATGGTCTTATTGCGAAACTCACCATTCTGTCCCGGGCTTGCCGCGATCCAGATGCGGGCATCGTGATGCTTATCAACATACTCAGCGATTTCCAACATTTCAGATACTTCTTCAGTTACCATTGCGATATCTTTGCTGAAATCCGCTCGGCTGTGAAACTGCAAAAAGTAGGCTGAAATTGGCAATGCCAAAACAATCAACGAAAGACGAAGCCGCTCCCCAAAACTGGGCTGCAACGAATGACGGGATGATAGCGCCCCCCACGCTGTCTCAATAACATAAACCATCATGTAGCCGAAGGGCACGATCCAGACAACTCGCCTGATCTGAAAGTCGGGCAACAGGATTCTGTACATCCAAGCCGTGAGCGGTAGCAAAGCTATGCCGATAACAAACACGTAAGCCAACATTAGCTTGCTCCTGGCATCTCGGCGCGCCAACGCGCAAACAGCGGTGAGTGCCAGCAATAAATATGTCAAAATTGTTGCATGGCGCGGCTGTATGCCGAAATACCAGCCGCCACTTCCGAGGGCCGTGATCGTAGGCTGCGAGGAGATGAGTCGCAACAAAATGGACGGAAAAAACAGGATCATTGCAAGCGCAGCAATCTGGTAGATCTGACTTCGCCCACTGTGGATGGTAAAGACTTGTAGCAAACACCAGAATCCAATAACGCATAGAGCAAAGCCGCCTATAACCGAATGAACGAAGGAACAAGCCAAGAAAGACAAGGCGAAACCCCAAAGCGCGCGCCGGTTCCTTGAGGCTGCGTAAAGCCAGGCGCTGGAGATAGCGACAGGCGTCAGGGCGAAGGCAACAAGGACCTTATCCAGTTGGGCATGTACGAAGAATTGATTGCCCGCCACATTACCTTTCCAGGCAATCAGGCTAAGCGCGAGCATGCCAACGATGACAACGCATAAAGATGTCTTCCGGCAATGCCCCAAGTTGCGCGCGAAGATATACATCGCCATCACAGACATTGTCACTACAAAGGGATTCAGCAGATAGCGAGCCAACAGAATGTGCACTCCGCTGGTTTTAACAACTAGCGCCTGTGCCAATACCCAATAGTTAAGGAAGTCCTGGTCGCCTATGGGGTTACCGGACTCATAGTAGGGCTCAGACCAGCCGAGAGCTGCGCTTCTCAGAAAGCCATGAATTGCTCCATGATGGCGTCTTTGATCGTCAGAGTTCGACGCCACGTGTATGGAGCCGTGGATGTACATCGTAGTTATGACAAATACAATCGCAATTTGTAATAATACTTGGGGAGGGGGGGGAGGCGGGGTAAACAAGCATGTCTTAATTCTTTGCCAAGGTTTTGTCTGCCACATAACAGCGGTAAAACCAAGTAAACAAAGTGTATACCAGATGGCCTCGACTATGTCGATAGACCACGTCAGCGTCCGCATTATCAGCCCTAGAATCGTAATCAGCGCCATAGAGTATGCGAATCCGTAGCCGAGGACGTCGACTAAATCCCAGTCATCGCGCGGCGGCGCCAAGACGAATAGATAGCAGCCTGGCAGCAGGAAAACGAGCAACCCAATGATGACACGCGGCCATATTCCGAAGATTCCTGCTCCACTAAGGGAGAGCGACGCGCCGGCGATCAAGATCAGCCCACTGAGCAGCAAGTAAATCGGTAGATACCTGATTATGAATTCCAGCGACCTCATCATCGATTTCATTGAGATTGTCCTTCTTGCTCATGCACCCGGACCAAACGGAGCGTCTCCCCCGAATATACCAGTTCAAAGCGCTCTTTGTCCGCCTGATAGAGCGCGTCGACGATCCAGGCGTAACCTTTTGGAAAAAGCAGATAGTCTATTCCGTAGCGGTCGATGATGGCCAGCTTCCGGTCGACCGGCACATCCGCCTGGAATAGCAGTTCATTGTCCATTTGCTGCATTTCGGTCTGCTCCAGCGGCAAATTCGAGTAATACGCCATTCGTTCCGGCGTGAAACGCGACAGGCCAATGACTTTCCAATGCGCCGCAATCGCAAGACTGCGCGATTCCATGCTGGCCGCGACCCATACGCGCTCATCATGCTGGGCGTCAATGTAAGCGGCGACTTCCGCCAACTCTGCGTCAACCGCAGTTGCTGTCGTTATATCGCGGTTGAAGCCGACGCGCTCGTTAGATTGAAGAAAATGCGCCGTGACCGGCAAGGCCAAAACAACAAGCGCAACGAGCACGCGATCATGGCCTAGCCGACGCAGCAACTGTTGCGTATCCGGACGCAGCTGGCAGAGGAGCATATAGCCGGTTTCAAGTACAAATCCCAACATATAGCCGTAAGGGATCAGCCACAGCACACGATGGATATGGTTGACTGAGACCAGTCTTCCGTAAATCCAGGCTGTGTAGGGCAGCAAGCCAACGCAAACAGCCAGCGCGACCGCCAGCATCAGCTTGCTCCTGGAATCCAATCGGCGCGCGACCACCGCCACCAATGTCAGCGCTACCAAAATATAGGTCAGGTCGCCCGCCGTGCTCGAGTGAATCGCGAAAAAGTTGCCATCAAAAAACGGGTTGATGGCATCATAAACATAAACCCTCGTCTCGTCCTCCAAAGGCGCCGCATCAAAATTGTAGATCGTCCTTTCCGCCGTCGACAACCGCAAGAGCAAGGCGGGCGCCATAATAAGGAGCGTAAGCAGGCCCAGTTGAAGTGCGTTCCAGCGACCGCCGGGTTCTGTGAGCAAGCGAATCAGGCACCAGGCGCCAATGATGACGGCTGCAAATCCCCCGAGAATGGAATGTACGAATACAGCCGCAAACATGGTCAGCGCGAAGGCAAACAAAGCGCGCTTGTTTCTGGAGACCGCGTATAGATAGGCGCTGGAAATCGCGATCGGCGCCAGCGTAAAAGCGGCCAGAACCTTGTCCAGCAAGGCGCGCACAAAGAACTGCGACCCAGCTTGCGGCGCTATGTCCGTAACCAGACTGTATGCCAGCAATCCCAACACCATGTAGACCAGTGACATCTTGCGCCCGTGTTGCAGATTGCGCGCGAATACGTACATCCCCAGGACTGTCATCATCATCACGAAGGGATTGATGAAGTAGCGCGCCAGCAATATCGGCACACCGCTGATTTCCACGACCAGCGCTTGCGCCAGCACCCAATACGTCAGGTACATTCGGTCGGCGATGGCATTGCCTGTTTCGTAGTATGGCTCGGCCCAGCCCAAGGGTTCATCGCGCAGGAAGCCGTTGACAGCCGCGTGATGGCGATTCTGGTCGTCAGTAGTCGCCACCGCAAAATAGCTGGAATAGGCATAAAGCGCCACTAAGACAGACGCAAGCACAATGATCGCGGCCAGCGGCCATTGAAATTGCAGGCGAATTTCTTCGGTCGGCCTGACCTTAAGCATCAGCGCGATGAAACCCAGCAGCGCTAGCGAAAACCAGATGAACGCTACAGTATCAATTGATAGAGCCAACGTTCGTGTGATAAGACCCAGAGCCGTGACCAACGCGACAGAGAAGGCAAAACCATAGCCGACGACATCGATGAGATCCCATTCGTCACGCGGCGGTATCAGCACAAAGAGATAGCTGCCGGGCAGCACAAAGACCAGCAGACCGACGCTGATTCGCAGCCAAGGCGACACCATCGTAAAGTCGCCCAGCGACAGCGCTAATCCCGCCAGCAGGACCAAGCCGCTGGAATAGATATAGAATTCCGGCCTGCGAATGACGGGCTTGAAAATGCTTTGGGCTGATTGGCTCACTGTGCTCCCAGCCTTTGCTTTGGCCTCTAGTGGCCTGGGGAAACTGTCCTCTTCATCATTCTACCCCAGGCTAATCGCCAGCAAGCCACGACCGCGCTGACGCCCTTGCGCTCGGAATCAATGGATCCGGACCAGACGCAGCTCTGCCCCTCTGTAAACCAATTCGAAACGCGATTTATCCTGCTGGTAAAGCTCGTCAATCATCCAGGCGTATTTCTCATGAAAGAGCAGATAATCAATACCATAGCGGTCAATTATGGCCAGTTTCTCCGCGTCCGACGCATCCACATTGAATAGGCGGAAATTATCGTATTCCTGCATCGCGGCTTGCTCAGCCGAAAGACGCGAATAATAGACCATTCTGTCAGCAGAATAGCGCGAAAGGGCAATCACTTTCTCAGTGGCGGAGATGAGGTCGCGGCGATAACGCGGGCTTCCCGCGAACCAGACGCGGTCATCATGATTGGATTCAATGTAATCGGCCATAGCCAGCAGTTCCAAATCCTCAGGCGCAACCGCGATCGCGGCCGTGAAATCCATTGAGCCGCGACTTGCCAAGGAATGCGCGGTCAACAGCAGCGCCAGGACGCAAATGGCAATGAGCGCGCGGTCGCCCGCGTAGCTTAGCACATTGTGGGTTATGCGGGGCTTGCCGCGTTTCAGCTGCGTAAGGGCTGTATCCCCGACAAAGTAGAGCATATAGCCGTAGGGCAATAGCCAGAGAACGCGAATGATATGATTGATCGACACCAAGCGACCATAAAGCGAGGACGCGTAGGGCAGTAAACCCAAGGCGGCCGCCACAACGAAGGCCCACATCAGTTTCGCGCGCGCGTCTGCCCGGCGCGTCAGCAAAGCCAGAATCGTCAAGCCAAGAATTATGTAGGTCGGGTCTCCGGCAGTTTGTGGATGGATCATGTAAACGATGTTGGAATCATCCAGCGGATTTTGCCAATCCAACTGCAAAATCTTGTGCGTGCGGATATTGGCACTATCGCCGCCGAAGTTATATATGGTTGTATCGCCGGTCGTGATTCGCAAGAGCATTGCGGGAGAGAATATAACTGCCGCCAGCAATCCAATTTGCATAGCCTGTCGCCGACCAGCCTTATCCGTCAACCACAAAATCAAACACCAGAGCAAGATGATGAAAAACGCGAAACCGGCTACGAGCGAATGTACGCAGGTGGCGGCGAACATGCTTAGCGCAAATGCGAAGCAGGCCCGCCAATTTCGTTTTCGATACCAGAGACAGGCGCTGGAAATGGCCAGCGGCGCCAGCGCAAAACCGACCACAGTCTTGTCAAATATCAGTTCGACCAAGAAATGAGACGCGGGCTGGTCATGGTTGTCAACTAACAAGCTATACAAAAACAGACTCAAGATTACGACAAGAAGCGACCATTTCCGCCCGTGCCCAAGATTGCGCGCGAAAATATACATAGCCGCCATTGACGCGATGGCAACGAAAGGTTGTATCAAGTAGCGGGCCAGCAGAATGGGCACGCCGCTGATTTCGACTGCGAGCGCCTGCGCCAGGACCCAATAGGTAAGGTACATGCGGTCGGCAATCAAATTGCCCGTTTCGTAATAGGGCTCCGCCCAGCCCAATGGCTCCTCGCGCAAGAAACTGTTAGTCTCCGCGTGATGTCGGTCTCGGTCATCGCGTCTGGAAGCAGATTCCGCGGCGGCATACACATACAGCGCGCCCTGGACCAATACAATCGCAAGCAAGGCTACGGTGGCCGGCCTCGCTTGAAAACAAATGCGCGGCTGCCCGCGAGTTCTGTAAATTACAGCCAGAAAACCCAGCAACGCCAGCGTATACCAGACGAATTCGACAGCATCAATCGTCCAGGACAAGCTACGTGTGATGAGACCCAGGACCGTAATCAGCGCGACCGAGAAGGCAAAGCCATAACCGAGGACGTCGATAAGATCCCATGAGTCGCGCGCCGGAACCAGCGCAAAGAGATAGGCGCCGGGCAGCAAGAATACCAGCAAGCCCACAACGACGCGCAGCCAGGGCGATATAAACGTGTAATCGCCGAGCGACAGCGCTAATCCCGTGAGTAGGACCAAGCCGCTGAAGTAGAGATAAAGTTGAGGCAGTCGTATGGCGCGGCTGAACGATCCCGCCACTGCTGAACTCACAGCTCGCTGCGTCCTTCAAGAGCGCGCATCAAGGTGATCGAATCAACGTATTCGAGGTCGCCCCCAGTGGGCAAGCCGCGCGCTAAACGCGTCACTTTCACGTTGCTACCCGCCAATTCGCGCTGCAGGTACATGGCAGTAGCGTCGCCTTCCATGCCTGGGTTGGTGGCGATAATGACTTCCCGCGTGTGGCTCTGCTTTACACGGGCGACCAGTTCGCGAATTTTCAAGTCATCGGGCCCGATGCCTTCCACCGGCGATATGGCGCCATGCAGTACATGGTAGCGTCCTCGATACACGCCAGTACGCTCGATCGCCATCAAGTCCAGCGGTTCCTCGACCACGGCTAATGTAGCCGCGTCGCGATCACGAGAGCTGCAAATCGGGCAGGGATCTGCGACGGTTATATTAAAACATACGCTGCAGAAGCGGGTCTGCGCTTTGAGGTTTCCCAAGGCTTCGGCTAGACCCAGGGAGAATTCATCAGGCGCGCGCAGCAGATAGTAGGTCAAACGCGACGCCGTTTTGGGGCCGACGCCGGGCAAGCGCGAGAAAGCCTCCACCAGTTTGGTCACGGGCTCGGGGATAGCGCTGCTCATCGGCGGCGTCCAGTATTCAACCCGTATCCGTCATAGGTAAACAACATGAGTGTTAGATTGAGCCGGCTAGCCCAACAGGCCGCCCAAGCCAGGAATATCACCCAAGCCGCCGGTAATATTTTCCATCCGTTCAGCCGCCATTGCCTGGCTCTGCTCGATCGCCTGGTTAACCGCCGCGACCAAGAGGTCCTGCAAATCGGTCAGCCATTCTTCGTCATCCATGTCTATGACATCGGCGTCTATGTCGACGGACTGTACGCGCTGATGACCGCTTATGACGATTTTGATCGCGCCGCCACCAACCGAGACCTCGGTGGTTTCATGCTCCAGATTCTCTTGCGCCTCGGCCATGTCTTGCTGCATCTTCTGCAGCATCGCCATGGGGTTGGCGCCTCCCGGCAATCCGCTGGAGCTGCGTCTGCCGCCGCGTCGCTTGCTCATTGATTGTCTCCTCTTTAGTGACGAGCCTGTCGCTACATTATACTAGGGGTCAGCTAATCCACTCGATGATACGGAATAGAGTTTGCCGCGCTATTCCTCAACAACGCCACCTAGCGCTATACCGGCGGCGATCAAAGGATCGTCAGGCGCGGGCGCATCTTCCTGGACCGTTTCGGTCACGCCATCCACCACACGTACTTTGACACGCAGTTTGACGCCGTGCAAGTCGTGTATCGCCTGCTCTATCACACGGGCGCGCTTCGGCTCTTCTATCTTGGAGACGAAGACCTGGTTTTCGACGCCTAATATGAGCCGATTGCCTTCAATCGCGCGGACATGCGCATTCTCCAGCAGCGGCGGTATGTTGCGATTATAACGATGACTCTGCTTCAGTATCTCGATCCAGCCCGCTTGAATCTTGGCCACGGGATACACCGGCGCTTCGCCGGGTTCGCTCGCCGCGACCCGTTCGTAACTTTCCGCGGCTTTGGCGGGCGCCGCCTGCGTGGTTGGCGCCGCCTGCTGAGAACGCGGGCGCGGCCTGCGCGCTACTGTCGGCGGCTGCTCGGTTTTCGGCATTGGCGCAACCTCCGCTGCCTGCACAACCTCAATCAAAGCCAGCTCAAGCGCAAGCTGCGGCTGCCAGCCGACTTTGTAATCCGCGATTGCTTCATTAAAGGCGCGGACCGACTTCAGCAAGCGAGCGCGTTCAAAGCGCTGCGCCATCTCTGTGTACAGTTCCCGCTCATCTTGGGAGGCTTCAATCAGATCAGCGGATGCCGTCTGCGCCAGCATCACATTGCGCAAGAAGTCGACAATTTGCTGCCCGAATTGCTTGGGATCGCTGCCCTGGTCAATCGCATGATTGATAATATGCAATCCCCCCGCGACATCTTCCGCAACCAAGGCAGACACCAACTCTTCCACTGATTCTTGGTTTGTCGTGCCGAGCATCTCCCGCACCAAATCCAGCGTGAGGGTCTCGTCTGGGTCGGTAACGAGTTGGTCCAGCAGGCTGATGCTGTCGCGGACGCTTCCCTCGCCCATCCGCGCGATGAGGGACAGCGCGGCGTCTTCAACTTCCAGCCCTTCTGCGGCGGTGATGGCTTCCAGGCGCTCCCTCACCAGATTCAATGGGACGCGGCGCAACTGGAACTGGACGCAGCGGCTCTTGATGGTCGCCGGCACCTTGTCTATTTCTGTCGTGGCCAGCACAAAAATGGCGTGATCCGGCGGCTCTTCCAGCGTTTTCAACAGGGCGTCAAAGGAGTGGGGGCTGAAGCGATGCACCTCATCAAAGATATAGACCCTATATTGCCCTTGCCCAGGCGAAAAGGCGACATTCTTGAGCAGGTCGCGCACTTCGTCCACTTTGCTGTGCGAGGCCGCGTCAATTTCAATCAAATCAAGAAAGCGATTTTCAGCGAAAGCTTTGCATATCTCGCAGAGATCCTCACAAGCCGCATCGGATTCGGAATCATTACAAGCCGCGCATTCGCCGCAACGTCGGCAAGGACGCACGTTAGGCGGCTCAGCTTTGCAATTGAAGGCGCGCGCCAAGATGCGAGCAAGCGTGGTTTTGCCTGTTCCGCGGACACCACTGAATAGATAAGCGTTACGTCGGCGATTGTCCTTGACGATATTGCGCAGCGCGCGCGTGATATGTTCCTGCCCGATGACATCCTCGAAGCCCCATGGCCGCCATCGCAAATAAAGCGCTTTTCTCGGCGTGTTGTCTTGCGCTCCCATTGCGTTTTCTGCTGACACTTGCGCTCCTCCGGAATTCTACTGTGAGTCTAGCACTTGCGCGCAGGGCATTCAAGCGGCTGCTAGCGGCGATATTCACTTCATGCGCGTAAGAACCCTTGTCGCTCAATCATCAGTATGACAGACGGAGGCAATACACTGCTTGCAGCACGCGACGCCAGCCATTTGATTTGCCAAGGAGCGCATAATGGAAATGCAAAGAGAAGATTATGTGTCGGTCGCCCGCTTTGAAGACCTGCAAGGCAAAGGCTGCATCACCGTCCATCCGAACGGGAAAACGCTAGCGCTCTTTCTCTATGGCGAACGCGTGTACGCCCTCGACAATCGCTGCCCGCACATGGGCTTCCCGCTTGACAAAGGCTCCGTAGAAGAAGGCATACTCAGCTGCCATTGGCATCACGCCCGCTTCGACCTGGCCAGCGGCGGCGCCTTCGACCTCTGGGCGGACGACATCGACAGCTACCCGGTGGAAGTGCGCGAGGGCGAGATTTATGTCGACCTGCGCCCGCGCGCCAATACTTTCGAACACCAATGCAATCGCCTGCGCGACGGCTTGCAGCACAACCTCAGCCTGGTGGTCGCAAAATCAGTCATCAATATGCTTAGCCAAGGCGTATCGCCGGTCGAACCCTTCCGGATCGGGCTGGAGTTCGGCACACAGTATCGCGGCATGGACTGGGGGCGCGGCTTGACGACCCACGGCTGCGCCATGAATCTGGTTCCCTGGCTGGACGAAGTGGATCGACCGCTGGCGCTCTTCCATGGTTTAGCCGATGTCGCCAGCGATACCGCCGGCATGTCGCCCCGCTTTAATCCGCGGCCGCTGCCCAACTCCGAGACCGACATTGCCACGCTGAAATCCTGGTTCCGGCAATTCGTCGACGTGCGCGACGCCCAAGCCGGCGAGCGGGCAATTGTCTCGGCTTTGCGGGCCGGCGCCGACGACAAACAGATCGCCGATATGCTTTTCACCGCGGCGACCGACCACCGTTATCTCGCCGCCGGGCATACATTGGACTTCATCAACAAAGCGCTGGAATCGGTGGATTTGACCGGCTGGGAGAACGCCGAGCTGGCTTTCACCAGCGTCGTGCCCAATCTTACCGAAGCCCGCCGCATGGAAGAGTCCAACGCCTGGCGCAAGCCCATCGACCTAATTCCAATCCTGGAAACGGCCTTTGGCAAGCTGGAAGCAGCCTTGGCGGCCGGGGCCGCGCGCGATGCCCAGGTTGACGTAGAGGCGATGACGGCGGAGCTTCTCGCTGATGACCCGCAGGCGATTGTCGACCTGCTGCTGGACGCCTTGCGTGATGGCCTCTGCCCCGCGAAACTCGCCGGCATCGTGGCTTACGCGGCCGCCCGCCGCATCGCGCACTTCCACACCAGTAACGAATTTGGCGATTGGGACACGGCTCTGCACACCTTTACCTTCGCCAACGCCGTGCACCAGGGCTTGCAGCGGGTCGAGTCGCTCGGCTTGATTCGCGGCGTCTTTGACGCGGCCATGAGCATCTACTTGGACCGCTTCCTGAACTTGCCCTCGGTCAAGCTGCCGCAGCCGGCGCCGGTCGCTGATCCCGATGCCCTGCTTGACGACTTCGAAGCCATGCTCAATTTGCAGCAGCAGGTAAACCCGGCCGGCAGCCTGGTGGCGCAATTCCTGGTCAGCGGCGGCTCGCCACAAAAGCTGATGGCGAAGATGGGGGGCTTGCTGCTGCGCGAGGACCGCGACTTCCACACCATCCAGTGCGTCGAAGCGGCTTTTAATCAGTACCGCTTGATACAGCCAGAGTCGAATGAGCGAGCGAACCACGTCTTAATCGCGGCAGCCCGCTATCTGGCGGCTCACGCGCCGACCATGCGCTCGCAGCTGCAGACCTTTAGCATCGCCCGGCGGCTGTCGCAGGGCGAGAAGCTGTTCGAGGAATAAGCCGGCGCTTCAGCGGTTGTAGACGATGTAGGTATCGCGCAGCTCTTCGCGCAATTCGAGATAGTGTTTGTAGCGCCAGTCGGCGACCTGGCCCTGCTTAACCGCGCGCTGCACCGCGCAGGCGGGCTCGTCCGTATGGGTGCAATTGCTGAATTTGCAGTCCAGCACGTAGGGCTCAATATCCACAAAATAAGCGTCCAATTCGTCCGGCTCAATGTCCCAGACGGCGAGCGAACGAATGCCCGGCGTGTCTGCGATGTAGCCGCCGCAGTCAAGCCGCACCAGGGCGCTGTCGCGGGTGGTATGCACGCCTTCTGCTGATTGCCGCCCAACATCTTTCACCTGGCGCCCCAAACCGGGCTGCATGCCATTCAAGAGGCTAGTCTTGCCGACGCCGGAGGGACCAGTAAAGACGGAGATGCCGCCGACCAAGCGCGACTTCAGGCTGTCGATTCCATCGCCAAGCAAGGCGCTCGTAGGCAAGACCGGGTAACCGATACGCTCATAAGTACGTATGATCTCGTCCAGCTCATGCGCATATTCCAGGTCGATCTTGTTCAGCACGATGAGTAAGTCCGCGATATTGGAGCGCTCGCCCGCTACCAGCAGACGGTCGAGGATCTTCAAGTCCGGCGCTGGCTGTGCCGCCGAGAATACAAAAAGCGCCCGATCGGCATTGGCGATGAGGACTTGTTCGCGCTCGGCTTGCCCGCCGCCCCTTTTGCCGCTGGTGCGGACGGCGCGCGACAAAACGCTCTTTCGCGGCGCCAGCGCTTCTATGACGCCCATCAATACATCGGCGCTCGCTTCCCGCCGCAGGCTGATGACCGCGCGGTCGCCAATGGCGGCAATATCCGAGGACTTGGCTTCTTCCATTAGCCGGCCGCGCAGCTCGCACCGGTAGGTGGCGCTGTCTTCGGCTTCGACCCAGTAGAAGCCGCTCTGCTCCTTGACAATCATTCCAGACAGTTGTTCGGTCAAATAGCCCTCCCCGTAATCCTTCTTTATGATTATAGCGGGTGATGGCGCAAGAACCCTACAAACGGGCAATGCCGGCAAAGCAATCGCATCAAATTATTTTCACCACAGAGGCGCCGAGAACACAGAGATTAGGTTTGTTCGGGGCAGGACTTCTCTAGCATCGACATAAAAAAGAATAATACGCTTATCACATGGTTCAAAATAGATGTGCAATTTCACAAGTTATATTTATTTTAGACTTTCTCTGTGCTCTTTGTGTCTCTGTGGTTAGATTTTAATACGAATAAGGTTCATAGTTCTAAGATTCATTTTGCTGCGATTGCCTGGGCCCCGCAAAGCTATTCATAGGCAAGGCAGGCTATCTGGAGTACACTGCGCTTATGAATCGGGACAACAAGGAAATCCACGTGGACGAACAAACAAACAGCGCTAAAGGCGAGACGCGGAATCGCGACACCACTACGGCGCGTAAATTGCTGAGCTACGTAGTCGTTGCGGTAGCCTGTTATTTGCTGGGGCTGGTCATCGGCAGCGGTTCGCTGAACCCGCCGGAAGAGGCGGCCGCCGTCACGGTGGATGAAGCGCAACTGCGGGCGGTCATCCTCAGCGTATTGGAAGAGCGCGACCTGGCTGCGGCAGCAGACACAGCGCCAGACCGATTCGCGCTGGTCGATGATGATCCATACTTGGGCGCGGAAGACGCTGCGGTCGTCATTGTCGAATTCAGCGACTTCTTCTGCTCCTACTGCAAGCGGCATTTCGACCAGACCTTCGCGCCGCTGCTGGAAAATTACGGGGAGTACATCCGCTACGTTTATCGGGATTTCGCGCGCCTGACGCCCGAATCCGGGCCGGCGGCGGAAGCGGCTCAATGCGCCTTCGAGCAAGGCAAATTCTGGGAATTCCGCGCCGATTTCTTCTCCAACCAAGAAGCGCTGGGGCGGGATTTCTACCTTGAGACCGCGTCCAAGCATGAGCTGGATATAGAAGCGTATACCGCCTGCCTCGATGAACGCCGCTACCTCGACGAAGTCGAAATCGACGGCTTGGACGGCCAATTGGCGGGCGTGCGCGGAACACCGGGCTTCTTCATCAACGGACAAATCTTGAGTGGCGCGCAGCCCTACAACATCTTCGAGCGCATGACGCAGCGCGAGCTGGACCTGGCCGGCATCAACTACAGCGCCAGCGGATAATCCGCAGATTTTATGACGCCTCGAACTTGAATTGGTCCCGCTGCCAGGCGGGATCTTTGCTGCGGAAGTCTCGGCTATACTGACCGGGGGCAAGCTCAGGTTACAGCGACAAATGGCTAAACGCAGACGAGCGCCAAAAAAACGAGGCCAGTCGCGGCGGAGCGCCGATAGCGGCCAACAGGTTGAGCTGGCTATCAGCGATATGGCGCAGGGCGGCCGCGGCTTGGCCAGGCTTGACGGCAAGGCGGTATTCGTGCCCTATACGCTGCCGGGCGAATCGGTTACAGCCGAGATCACCAGCCGGCGCGGGGCGGCGCTGTTTGCGCGCGGTATCCGCCTGGGGGCCGCCTCTGCCGACCGCGTCGCGCCCCGTTGTTCGCATTTTGGGCCGGGACGCTGCTGGGAGTGCCAATGGCAGCATATCGATTACCCGGCGCAGTTGCTGCTCAAGCAAGATGTCCTGGCTGATCAGCTATCGCGCCAGGGCAAGCTGCCCGATGCGCTCATCGACGCCGTAATGCGGCCGGTCCTGCCAGCGCCGGAACCCTGGGCCTACAACCACACGCTGCGTCTATCGCGCAACCAGCAAGGCGGCTGGGGCTTGCGACGCGACGGCGGCGGCGCCGAGGTGATTGAGGAATGCCTCGTCACCCATCCCGATCTGCTGCAGCTGCTGGCGCAACTGGATCTGGATTATCCGCCGGCGCGCCGGATGACCCTGCGCCGTGGCAGCGACAGCCGCTTGATGTTGATATTTGAAGTCAGTGCCGAAGAAGAGCCCGACCTGCAAACCGACCTGCCCCTGAGCGTCAACCTGATCTTGCCCGATCGCGAGCCGATCAACCTGATTGGCGCCGCATTCAGCCATTACTCTATCGCCGGCCGTGACTTCCGCGTCACCGCCGGTTCTTCAATTCGCAGCAATATCGCGGGTGTTGAACTGCTGGTCGCCCAGGTGATCAAGGCTGCGCGCTTGCAGGGCGGCGAGCGAACGCTCGACCTCTACGCGGGAGTGGGCGTCTTCAGCGCCTTCCTGGCGCAACGAGCGGCTTTGGTCACACTGGTCGAGAGTTATCCGCCCGCGGTCAGCGACGCCGATGCCAACTTGCAGGGCAGGGACAATGTCGATGTCATCGAAGGTCAAGTCGAAGCCGTCCTGGCCGACATGAGCGACGCCGGCGCTCGCTACGATGTGGCTGTCCTGGATCCGCCCAGCACGGGCCTCGGCAATGCAGTGATCCAGCATCTGACTGCGCTGGGCGTGGCGCGGCTGGTCTACGTCAGTGGCGACCCGGCTTCGTTGGCGCGCGACAGCCGGCAGCTGCTTGACGCCGGCTACCAACTGCGCAGCGTGCAGCCCATCGACTTGGCACCGCAGACCTATTACATCAGCGCCCTGGCCACATTCGAGCGCTAGCCAATCAGCGACTTCAAGGCAGCCAGCAGCCGCGCCAGCTCCTCGGCCGTGTTGTAGGCTTGAACCGAGATGCGAATCCCGCACTGACCGGCAAATTCGACCAGCGGCACTTCAATGCGATGCTCTGCCAAGAGTCGTTCTTGGACGGCGCCGACATCGCAATCCGGCAGCGGGATCGTGACCATCTGCGCGAATTGGCCTGACGACAGCGGCTGCAAACCATAATGGTCGCAGAGTTGTCGCTGCGCCATTGCCGCCAACTCATGGCACTCCGCCCGCACACGATGCCACTGATGCGCGCGCTGGTATTCGATGGCGGCGGGCACGGTCAAGAACGGCGCGATATCACGCGTCCCGCTCCATTCGTTGCGCTCCACAAAGTCGCTGCCTGGGTACCAGCCGTGCGAAATTATCAGTGGGTCGATCAAGTCATGCCGCTCGGGACGGACATGCAGAAAAGCCGAGCCCTTGGGCGCGCAAAGCCATTTGTGGAAGTTGCCGCTGTACATATCAGCGCCGATTGCGCCCAGGTCAAGCGGCAGTTGGCCCGGCGCGTGGGCGCCATCGATGATGGTCAGAATGCCGGCCTCGCGCGCCCGCCGGCAGATCAGCTCGACTGGGAAAATCAGCGAAGTCGGCGAGGTGATATGGCTAATGACGATGGCTTTGGTCTTGGCCGATACATCGGCGAATAAAGCTTCAGCGAAAGCTTCATCAGACTCGTAGGGCAAGCGAAGGCGATGGCGTCTGATGCCGGCGCCGGTCTTGGTGCTGACAAATTCCAGCAGCCGGTCCACCGCGCCGTACTCGTGATCAGTCGTCAGAATCTCGTCGCCGCGCCGCAGTTGCAGCGAGCGCAAGGCGATGTTCAGCCCGGCGGTGGCGTTGGCGACAAAGACAATCTCGCTGGCCGCCACGTTAAGGTAGTCGGCGATGGCCGCGCGCGCCTGCGCCATCAAGTCTTGCCGGCGGCGCAACAAGAACTCGACCGGCTGCCGCTCCAGCTCGAGCTGCCAGGCTTGATAACGCTGGAAGACCGGCCGCGGGCAAGCGCCGAAGGAGCCGTGATTAAAGAAGCTGATGTCAGCGCGGATGAGGAAGTCGGCTTTGCTGGGCATCGCTTGGCGCGCTCGGCTGTTGAGGCGATTTGGCGGGATTCTAGCGCAAATGCATCAAAATATTTTAACCACAGAGAACACAGAGGGCACAGAGGATTGCGTAGACGCTGACCGCCAGCACAGAGATTTTATTGTTTAGACATTATCAAAGCAGCCGATGAACTGGAATACGGCAAGAAGCATCGAAAAGACTTCAAATATCTCTCAAAATCACTCCTGACTTATGACATAAGTTTACATTATTGCTTTTCTCTGCGCTCTCTGTGATCTCTGTGTTTGATTTTCAGTTCGAATTTGCTCCATTTCAGTCACTACCATTAAAATGCGATTGCCCTGCATGCTCGGCGCTGGTCAATGCTGGAAGCTTCGACCGCTAGAGCTGAAAGCGAACGATGCGATCCAAACCGGCGTAGTCTTTCAGGATGCGGCAATCCGCGCCCAAAATATCGAGGATGAGCCGCGAAACGTCCGCGCCTTGCCCAGCGCCAATCTCCAATAGCACAGCGCCGCCGGCACGACAAACGCCAAGCGCTTGTTGCAGCAAAGCCCGGATATAAGCCAAGCCGTCAAGCCCGCCATCCAGAGCTTGTCGTGGTTCCCAGCGGCTTACCGGCAAGGTATCCAACTCGGCGCTGGCGATATAGGGCAGGTTCGCCATCAGCAAATCAACTTTAAGGCCGCGCTTGATGAGCGGCTGCGCCAGATGGCCGCGCAAGAAGCTGACTCGCGCAGACTGCGCTGCCGCGTTCTGTCGCGCAACTTCCAGGGCATCCGCGCTGATATCCGTGGCGTAGACTTCACACTGCGGACGATGCCGCGCAAAGGTTACGGCGAGGGCGCCGCTGCCCGTGCCGAAATCGGCTACCGTAGCGCCTGGCGAATCGGCCGTCAGCCGCAGCGCTTCTTCCAGCAGCAATTCGGTTTCCGGGCGGGGCACAAGTACGCTGGGCGTCACCTTCAGCTCCAGGTCGTAGAAGCCCTGTACCCCCAGGATGTAGGCAATAGGCTCTCCGGCGGCGCGGCGCTGCAATAGAGACTGTAGCCGCAGCGAGGTTTGGAAATCCAGTGAGGCTTCCGGGTGAGCGAAAAGAAAGGCGCGTTCGCAGCCCATGACATGCGCCAGCAGCACCTGCGCATCCAGATCCGCCGTGTCCGACGCAACCAGCACAGCGCGCGCCTTCTGCAGCGCTGCCCCTACTGTCGTCTGCTCGCGCTTAGCTGCCTGATGCAAAGTCGCCATGATTAGCCGCCGCCGGCCGCCAGCTCTTCCGCTTGCTGCTGCGTCGCCAGCTGATCGATAAAGACATCCAAATCGCCGTCCATCACACCTGGCAAGTTGAAATTGCTGTAGCCGATGCGGTGATCGGTGACCCGCCCCTGCGGATAATTGTAGGTGCGGATTTTCTCGCTGCGGTCGCCACTTCCGACTTGCCCGCGGCGTTCGGCTTCCCGCTCCGAGCGCTGCCGCTCCACTTCAGCTTCGTAGAGCCGCGCGATCAGGACTTGTTTCGCGCGCAGCTTATTTTGCAGCTGGCTGCGCTCATCTTGCATCTCAACAACCACGCCGGTCGGCTTGTGAATCAAGCGCACAGCCGAGTCTGTGGTATTGACGGATTGCCCGCCGGCGCCGCGAGCGCGGAAGACTTGCGTCTCAACATCGCTCATGTTGAGCTTGACGTCAACCTCGTCCATTTCCGCCAGCACTGCCACCGTCGCCGTGCTGGTGTGGATGCGTCCCTGGCTTTCGGTGGTCGGCACGCGCTGCACGCGATGCACGCCGCTCTCGTATTTCAGCCGGCTGAAGGCGCCATCGCCCATTATCTTGAAGGTTATGTTCTTAAATACGCCATTGCCCTGCTCGTTGATATCAAGCAGCTCCACCTTCCAGCGATTGGACTCGGCATAGCGCGTATACAGGCGCATCAGATCGCCCGCGAAAATGCCGGCTTCGTCGCCGCCGGCGCCAGCGCGGATTTCCACAATGACATTTTTGCTGTCGCGCGGGTCCTTGGGCAGCAGCATCACGCGCAGGTCTTCCAATAGTGTCGCGCTGCTCGCTTCCAATTCCGAGACTTCTTCCTGCGCCATTTCCCGCATTTCCGGGTCATCCGCGGATTGCAGCAATTCTCTGGCGCCATCGAGGTCCCGCGTTTGCTTCTGATACTGACGATAAACATCAACGATAGATTTTAAGCTCGAGCGCTCTTTCGCCAATTCAGCCACTCTGGCGTAATCGGTGGCGATGGCTGGATCACCCATCAGCGACTCAATTTCGTCGTAGCGGCTTTCAACTTCGGCCAGTTTTTCCAGCATAAGACGGTCTCAATTCGTATGGATGTCGCTAAGGTTGACAATGAGGAGGATCAGCCGCAGGTCATGGCGGCAGCCGGCAGATTCTGTGCAAGCCTCGGCAAGCTTGTTAGAATGCGTCCAGTCGCAGGCCGCTGCGGGAGAGTGTCTTGGTAAACATACCTTGCATTATACAGGCTGATCGCTAGCTGCACAGTCGCAGGTAAAGACGGACGACCACATGCCTGCTGCTTTGGCAGCTGATCGGAGTTGACCGATGCCCGTTCTTCGCACACCGGATGAACGCTTTCAGAATCTGCCCGATTTTGACTTTGCGCCGCGTTATGTCCAGATCGGCGATACGCGTTTGCACACCCTGGATGAGGGCGCGGGCACGGAAACCGTCCTGTGTTTACATGGCGAGCCAACCTGGTGCTACCTGTACCGCCACATGATACCGCCCTTGGCGCAGCGCTACCGGGTGATCGCGCCCGATATGGTCGGCTTTGGCAAGTCCGATAAATACGCGGCGCAGGAAGATTACAGCTTCCACATGCATTACGACAAGCTGCTGACGCTGATTGAAGCGCTGGACTTGCGCAACCTCACGCTGGTCTGCCAAGACTGGGGCGGCTTGCTGGGCCTGACCCTTGCCGCCGACCACAGTGACCGCTTCGCGCGGCTGGTCGTCCTGAATACATTCCTGCCCACCGGCGAAGACAAAATCAGCGACGCCTTCCTGCAATGGCGGGCATTCAGCCAGAAGGTCGGCACGCGCATGCAAGTCGGGCGATTGATCGCGCAGACCATTACGAATTACCAACTGCCGGAAGCCATCATCGCCGCCTACGACGCGCCCTACCCCGACGACAGCTACAAAGCGGGCGCCGCTGTGTTCCCGTCGCTGGTGCCGATTTCGCCGGATATGCCGGGCGCGGCGGAAATGAAAGCGGCCCGGCGCAACTTGTCGCAGTGGTCCAAGCCAGCCCAAGTCATGTTCAGCGATGGCGACCCCATCCTGGGTGGCGCTGCTAAGTTTTTCCGCCGCCTTCTCCCGACCGCTGCCGACCAGCCGGAAATCACGATCCGGGGCGCCGGGCACTTCCTGCAAGAAGAAAAGGGCGCAGAGATCGCAGCCCAAGTCATCGCCTTTATCGAGCGAACGCTAAGGTAAACAGCTATGTCAGGGACCAATCACAATCGCAATCCGGGCATTCCGCTGGATCTGGGCTGGGTGCGCGCGACCACGGTCAATATGAGCGCGACGCAGCGCCGTACGCAGACCCTGGGCGCGCGCCGCAGCGTCAAAAAAGACTGGCAAGCGGCCTGGCTGCTGCGGGCCATTTCCATGATCGACCTGACCACCCTGGCCGGCGACGATACGCCGGGCAAAGTATCGCGACTGTGCGCCAAGGCGCGCCAACCCCTGCGCCAAGATCTCATCGACGCGCTCGACATCGGCAGCATTGGTCTGACGGTCGGCGCTGTCTGCGTCTACCACCAGCGGGTCCAGGATGCCTTGGCAGCTCTGCGCGGCAGCGGCATACCGGTAGCCGCGGTCTCCACCGGCTTCCCCGCCGGGCTCAGCCCCTTTGCCCAGCGCATTGAAGAGATTCACCAATCGGTTGAGGCCGGCGCCCAGGAGATCGACATCGTAATTTCGCGTGAGCACGTCCTGCGCGGGAACTGGCGCGCGCTCTACGACGAAGTCTGCGAAATGCGCCGCGCTTGCGGGGAGGCCCATATCAAGACCATTCTGGCGACCGGCGAGCTGGGCACACTCTGGAACGTGGCCAAAGCCAGCAAGGTTTGTATGATGGCCGGCGCCGACTTCATCAAGACCAGTACCGGCAAAGAACCGGTGAACGCCACGCTGGATGTCGGCCTGACGATGGCGCGCGAGATCCGCGCCTATGAAGCGCTGACCGGCTGCCGCATCGGTTTCAAACCGGCCGGCGGCATCCGCAGCGCCAAAGACGCGCTCAGCTGGCTCATCCTCATCAAAGAAGAGTTGGGCGACGCCTGGCTCAACAATCGTCTGTTTCGCTTCGGGGCGTCGGGGCTGCTGACCGATATCGAGCGCCAGCTTTCGCATCACGTAACCGGCCGCTACGCCGCCAGCCACCACATGCCAATGGCTTGAGCCCGCCTCGCTCGTTGCGCATTCGCGTCTGGAAAACTATACTTTTCAGCAGAAACTGCCCTAGGCTAGCGAGCGGCCGCTCATGTTCACGCTGAAACAAGCACTGCAACTCCCCATTTTGGCGAACGCTCGCATTGTCGCGGGCGCCGGCGGCGCAGAGCGTCCGATTCGCTGGGTCTACAACGTCAGCGTGCCCAACGCGGCTGATTGGCTGCACGGCGGAGAATTGGTGCTGACCACCGTCTACAACATGCCGGACGAGCCCGCCGAGCAATGCGTATTTCTGCGACAGTTGGCGGAAAAGGGCATCGTCGCCGTCGTTATCACCATCGGCTTGCTGGTTGACGAGATTCCGGAATATCTGCGCGCCATCGGCAATGAGTTGAAACTGCCGCTGATTGAATTGCCTTATCAGACACGCTTTGTCGATATCGCCAAAGTTATCAACGAGCGCATTGCCGAAGAGAGCCTGGATACCATCAGTCGCGCGCTGTCGATTCAGCAGCGGCTGTCGCGCCTGGTGCTTGAAGGCGGCGGATTCGCCGAACTCGCTAATATGCTCGCTGATCAAGTCGCCCATTCCATCAGCATTGAAAACGAGCGCTTCGAAGCCATCGCCAACAAGAATATCGCCGAGGTGGATTCAGCGCGGCGCTATACGATCAAGCACGGGCGCACCAATCCCAGATTGATTGACGCGCTTGAAGTGGAGTATCTGCCGCGGATCCGCTCGACGCTGCGCCCGGTGCAGCTGCCGGTGATGCCGGCGCTGGGGCTGGAGATGGAACGTCTGCTGGCGCCGATTGTCGTCCATGGCGAAATTTACGGCTATATGTGGATCATCGCCGACGTGCACGCGCTTTCCCCGCTCGACATGATGGCGATTGAAATCGGCGCGACCGTGGCCGCCCTGCTGATGCTCTACCAGGAATCGCTGCAAGCCGCCGAAGCCTCGGTCAAGGGCAGCATGATGGCGCAGCTCATCGAAGGCAAAGGCGGCGGAGAGACGATCCTGCGGGATCAATCCCTGCGCTATGGCGTTGATCTGCGCCAACCCTGGCGGATGCTAATCGTCAACATAAGCCAGAGCCAGCCGCCGACATCCAACCGCGCCTATCGCGCAATCAACGCCGTGTTGACCCGGCGCGAATTGCAGGCTGTGGCTGCGCAATTCGCCGGCCAGGTCGTTATCCTGGCGCAAGCTGAGGAGGACATTCAGCCGATGACCCAGGCTTTGCTTGATGAGCTCGAGAATGGCAATGGCGGCCTGAAGATCGCCATCGGCAGCGCGTTCACGGGGATGGACCAGGTGGGCGCGGCGCATCAGCAGTGCAACGAAGTCCTGGAGATCGCCCAGCGCACAGCCAGCGAGCGCTCCGTGCACGAATTCGACGAGCTTGGCTATATTCATACGCTGTTCCATGCCGGGCCAGACAGTTTGGCGCAAAACGCCCATGTGCCTGTCCTGCGCAAGCTGCTGGACGAGCGCCACGCTGACTTGTTCCTGACCCTGGAAACCTACCTGGACGCCGGCGGCAACAGCGTGCAGACGGCCGTGTCGCTGGACATTCACCGCAGCACGCTGAACTATCGCCTGTCGCGCATCAAGGAAATCTGCGCTGTCGATTTGTCAGCGCCGGCCACACGGCTTAACTTGCATATTGCCCTGAAATTGATACGCCTCTTTGACGACCTGTAAGCCGACTAGAAAGAGCGAAGCGCGACGGCGACGGCGACCGCTAGCGAATCTGTATGCGACAAGCTGACGTCCCATTCACTCAGTTGCATCACGTCCGCAAGTTCAGCGGCTTTGCCGTGTAACGTCAGCTTCGGCCGGCGCCGTTCGCCATCGGTGCGGATCTCAATCTCGACCCAACTGATGTCGCCGATGCCCGTGCCCAGGGCTTTGGCGACGGCTTCTTTGGCGGCGAATCGGGCGGCCAAGCGATGCGGCTGATCGGCGCAGTCTTGGCGCTCGCCGGCGGTGAAGAAGCGCGTAAGAAAGCGTTCGCCGAAGCGCTCTATACCGGCGGCAATGCGCTCGCATTCGATCATGTCAGTGCCACAGCGAATCAAGCGCCGCCCCCATCCAAACAGTATGATGACGTATTGCCTCTCACTGGCGATACTACCCCTTGGCATACGTTGATACAATAGCAACTCAAATCGGAAATGTATCCTATTCGGTTGAAACAATTACTTTACCATCCGGGACACCAAGGATTGCGATAGCACCAAGAAACTCAATCGCCATATGCCATATTCTTTGTGTGCTTTGTGCCTTTGTGTCTTTGTGGTGAAATTGAATTTCAACTGAATCCGCGCCGCGGAATCCACTAGCAGCTTTGTTGACCGCGTGCTACCATGCCAGCCGTATAGTCTGAAGCGAAGAATCGCAGTCGATAGCTGCGGGGGATAAATTGGCGAGCCTGGCATTTCGTTTGCGACAGCAATACTGGCGCTGGATCGCCCCGGCAAAAGTCGCTCGCTATCTGGCTGGCGCCGGGGTGGCCAAACTTCAAATTGGCAGCGGTCACAATCTCCTGGACGGCTGGCTGAATACCACCCTTTATCCCTTTGAGCCTGGCACGATATTTCTGGACGCTAGCCGTCCCTTCCCGATGCCGGCCGATTCGTTGGATTATATATTCAGCGAGCATGTCATTGAGCACCTGGAATTTGAAGAGGCAGAGTACATGCTGCGCCAGTGCTTCCGCGTACTGAAATCCGGAGGGCGCATCAGACTGGCAACCCCGGATCTGAAGCAAATCATCGCCGTGTACACTCAGCCTAAGGCAGATGCCCAGCAAGACTACATCCGCTGGATCATGGATCAATTTCGTCCACATATCGGCGAATACAATCCGGCGCAGGTCATCAATCATTCCTTCCACGGCTGGCGGCATAAATTCATCTACGACGGAGCCACATTGGCAGGCGCGCTGGAAAAGGCTGGCTTTCGCAACATTGAGCGACTGGAACCCGGCAGCAGCGCCGACGAAGCGCTGCGCGGCATTGAGCAGCATGGCGATTATGTCGGCAATGAAGCCGCCATGCGCTACGAGACCATGGTGTACGAAGCGACAAAACCATAGACTGATCCCTGCGCAAGAATTAGCTGTGCAATTCTCGCGGATTTTCGGCTAAACTACTGCACTTGACGCAAGATACTGAGGGTGCGCGCTTATGCCTGTATATACCTATCGTCGTGAGGACGGCACAACCTTCGACATTCGACAGAAATTCGGCGACCGACCGCTGCAAGCTTGTCCCACGACTGGTCAAGTCGTCAACCGGGTCATCCAGCCGGCCGGGATTATTTTCAAAGGCAGCGGATTCTACGTCAACGACAATAACAAAGCCAAGAATCCCGCCAAGCCAGCCGGCAAAAGCGAAAATGGCAAGAGCGAAGACACAGCCGCCAAAAAAGCCGACTCCAAGGCGGACAGCAAAGCCGAAACCAAAAGCGAAAAGCGCGAATCGGCGCCGGCAACAAATTGACCGCAAGCAAATCGGATCCCTGACATGAAGCTCTATTTCCTGCGCCACGGAATCGCCGAAGACATGGCGGAAAGTGATTTCGCCCGCGAACTGACGCCACGAGGCCGACGCCGGGTCGCGCAATCCGCGAGGGTCTTGCGGCAGCTGAATCTGCGGCCGCAGCGCATCTATAGCAGTCCTCGCCTGCGCTCCCGCCAAACCGCGGAACTCATCGCCGCCGCGCTGGATCGCCCAGTGACCTTGGCGGACGAAGTCAACTTCGGCTTCGACCTGGACGACGTCCGCGACTTGACCCGGGGCTTAGATAGCAAAGCAGAAGTTATGTTTGTGGGCCACGACCCCGATATGAGCCTGCTCGTCCACCAGTTGACCGGCGTCAACGTGTCGATGAAGAAGGGCGGCTTGGCGCGCGTGGACGATAATGACGGCGCCGCGCTGCAAGGTGAACTGGTCTGGCTGATCGCGCCCAAGGTATTCGACTCGCTCGCTGGAAATAACACGCTTCTACAGTCCGACCCGCTGGCGCATAAACTTCCCGCGACCCCGCACACGCTACAGCCTTTGATCCAGCGCCGCTGGAGCCCGCTGGGTTTTGACCGCGAACGAGGCATCGACAGCGCGACGCTGCTCAGCATTTTGGAAGCGGGACGCTGGGCGGCATCATCCAGCAATCTGCAGCCTTGGCGCTTCATCGTCGCGCGCAGAGAAGACCAAGCGGGGTTTCAACAGTTGCTATCGGTCATCAGAGAGGGCAACCAACCCTGGGCGCAACATGCCGCCCTGCTCATGATCGCTGTCGCGCATAAGTTTCGCCAACCTGGCGTACTCAACCGTCACGCCGGTTATGACTTGGGACAAGCCATCGCGCAGATGGTATTGCAGGCGCTTCATCACGACATCTATGCGCACCAGATGGGCGGCTTTTATCCGGATAAAGCCCGCGCAACGTATCAGATTCCTGACGACTACGAACCCTATACTGCTGTCGCCTTTGGATATCGCACTAGCGACCTCGATCATTTAGGCGATGGCCATCGTCAGCGAGAGGCTTCGCAACGCGAACGGCAAAGCCTGACCGATCTGGTCTTTAGCGGCGGCTGGGCGCAGCCGGCCGACTTTCTCCCCTAGCATTTTAGCGCGGGGCAGGCTGGCGGCCTCGCTGCGAAAGCGTTTTCCGTGACCGCGGAGAAACCATGACGGACGATCTGAAACGAGGCGGCATCGCGGTCATCGATTATGGCTCGCAGTATACACAGCTGATAGCGCGCCGCATCCGCGAATTGGGCGTCTATTCTGAAGTTTTTGCCTACGACGGCGACGCCGATCACATCAACCGCCATCAGCCGGCGGGTTACATCTTGTCGGGCGGCCCTAACAGCGTATACGACCCCGGCGCGCCGCAACTGCCGCGCTTCCTCTTGGCGGCTGATCGCCCGATCTTGGGCATCTGCTACGGCATGCAGCTGCTGACGGAGGCCCTTGGCGGCCAAGTCGCCGCTGCTACCGAGCGCGAATATGGCCCGGCGACCATCACGCATGAGGCGCATAGCCCCTTGCTGGACGGTTTGCAGCCGGAAGCGCAAGTGTGGATGTCGCATGGCGATCGGATTGAAACGCTGCCGCCCGGCTTCCAGTCATTGGCGCAGTCAAGCAATTCGCCACACGCCGCCATCGGCGATCTACGGCGCAAAGCCTATGGCCTGCAGTTTCACCCGGAAGTGCAACATAGCCAGCAGGGCAGCGCTATCCTGAGCAATTTTGTTTACGAGATTTGCCGCTGCCAAGAAAAATGGACCGCCGACGCTTTTATCGAGGACGGCGTTAATCGCATCCGCGCCCAAGTTAAAGACGAGCGCGTCTTGCTGGCGCTGAGCGGCGGTGTTGATTCTGCCGTAGCCGGCGCCTTGATTCACCGCGCCATCGGCGATCAGCTGACATGCGTCTTCGTCGATCACGGCTTGCTGCGCAAAGGCGAAGCGCGGCAAGTCGTCCAGGTCTTCCGTCAGCAACAAGGCATGAATCTCATCGCCGTCAACGCGGTTGAGACTTTTCTGAGCCATCTGGAAGGCGTGACGGAACCTGAGGCCAAGCGCAAGGCGATCGGCAAGCTCTTTGTCGATACCTTCAGCCAGGAAGCGCGCCGCCTGCAGGGCATTCGTTATCTGGCGCAAGGCACGATATACCCAGACGTCATCGAAAGCGCCGCTGACAGCAAGAGCGCCAAAACGATCAAATCGCATCATAATGTGGGCGGCCTGCCCGCTGACCTGCAATTTGAGCTTATCGAGCCCCTGCGCGACTGCTTCAAGGACGAAGTCCGCAAGATCGGCCTGGCGCTGGGGCTATCCGAAGAGATTGTCTGGCGGCAGCCTTTTCCCGGGCCCGGGCTGGCGATACGCTGCCTGGGCGAAATCACCTGGCAGCGGCTGGAAAAACTGCGCCAGGCTGATGCGATATTCCTTGACGCGCTGCGTGATGCCGGCTTGCTGCGGAAAGGCACCGCGCAAAGTTTTGCCGTGCTGCTACCGGTCAAGAGCGTCGGCGTCATGGGCGACAATCGCAGCTATGAAGAAGTGCTGGCGCTGCGCTCGGTCACCACCGATGACTTCATGACCGCCGACTGGGCGCGGCTGCCCTACGACTTATTGGCAGAGGTGAGCGCGCGGATTGTGAACGAAGTGGCCGGCATCAACCGCGTGACCTACGACATCACTAGCAAACCGCCTGGCACCATCGAGTGGGAATAATCCAGGTAGTGTATCGAAATCGGTTGGAATTAAATTTCACCACAAAGACACAAAGGCACAAAGCACACAAAGAATATGGCATATCTCGATTATGTTTCTCGGTGCTCTCGCATTTCTCAGGGCAATCGCATCAATAGCCATAAATGACGAATTTATTTTCAAACTAGCAAATTGTAGGGGCGAGCCTTGGCTCGCCCATGAAATCTGGCAGAAAATCACCTTTTCATTGCGTCCTTTATTGGCATTTTTTCGGATAGTTCTCGGAGTTCTTTGCTCCTTAGTGTTGAAATAATTTTATGCGATTGCCCTAGCATTTCTCGGTGTCCTCGATGGAAAAGAGTTTGTTTCAGCCGAAAAGGATACATTTCCATAATCCGCGCAGATTGCCATTAAGCGCTTGCGAGGCTATAAATGTAGAATAAGGCGCAGCGTCAAAGGAGGTAATATGCCGGCCGCATACGTACTAATCCATCTGCAAATGTCAGTCGATTTTGCCGACTCCCTGCGTGATATCCGCGCCCTTGACGGGGTGCGACGGGCGGACCTTGTTGTTGGGCCAGATGATTGCATTGCTTATGTCGAGTCTGAGGACATCACTCAGATGATGAATACCATTCGCGCCATACGCATGGTCAATGGCGTCGGCAAGACCGATACCCGTTCAATTGCCGAGATGTAAGCTCTTGGCCTGCTCTCGACCGCTGGCCTTCATTATTGCAGTCTGCTGTTGCGGCATATTGACTGCTTGCGCGCCCCTGCCGTCCGCTTCCGCCCCGCCCCAGTTGCGGCATACGCCAGGCGCGTTTGTTGAGGTTGCCGATGGCCATTTCCAGGCGGGGAGCTTTCAATTCGACTACCCGTCATCGTGGCGATTGGTCAAACAGAGCGCGGCCAATGCCGATGGCATGCACATCACGCTGCTGGCGCCGGCCGGCGAAGCGCTGTCTTTCCAAGTTGTCGCGACCGATAGCGGCCAGGACGATTTGTTCATACCGCTGGCTAATGGTAACTTTCTTCGAGTTACCGGCGGCGACTTTGACGACCTGACTTCCGACGTGACAGCTGAATTCGAGCGGATAATCCGCTCTATCCGCAGCTAAATCACCCGCCGTCTATCTTTGGAATATCGTTGTTTTCTGGCAATACGCTTGAATTATCGCAGTCAACCCGGTCTATGAATTTCGATTTCGACGAGGGCTGAGGCCTCAAAGCCGCGTGGCCCGTGCCCGCGCAGAGCCTAGGCTGAGGTGCATGTCAAGGCACCTGAGAGTTAGACAAATGCTTGCATTGTATGAACAAACATGACAAAATCAGATATACGCTGGGGCTATAGTCTTGATGCAGGCACATCAGAGGGGCGGGATGGATTTCAACTATACGGTAACAATTTCTGATGTTATATGACTGCGAAGTGATCTCGGGAGCAAGTCCACATGTCTGAAAAAATTCTTGTCATAGATGCCGACAAGCAGACCGTAGATTATGTTTCCAGCGTGCTAAAAAGGCGCGGCTTTGACGTTATTGCAGCCCACTGCGCGCAGAGCGGCTTGCGTCAAGCATATAGCAATCAGCCTGATCTGGTCCTGCTGGATGCCATTTTGCCCGATAAAGACGGCTGGGACATGTGCCGGCAGTTGCGGGAAATGTCGGACATGCCGATCATCTTCTTGAGCGCCAGGAATGACCGCAGCGACATCATCAGAGGGCTGAATATCGGCGCCGACGATTACGTCGCCAAACCTTGGGATGACGATGAATTGGTGGCGCGCATCCATGCCCGTCTTAGGCGCTCCCCGCGAAGAAATCTGAGCGAAGAGTTGGCCTTCAACCAGGGCGATTTCCGCATAAACTTTATGAATCGCGAGGTTTGGATCCGCAAAAACCTCAAACACCTGACGCCGAAAGAATTCAACTTGCTGGCTGTCCTCGCGCGCAACGCCGGGCGCGTCGTCTCGCGCGCAGAGCTGGTTACCGAAGCCTGGGGCGAAGAATACAGCGACGCCACTGACAGCCTAAAACTCTATATCCACTACCTACGCCAAAAGATTGAGACGAACCCGCAACAGCCGGAGTACATCCTGACATCGCGTGGGGTGGGCTATCGCTTTATGAAACGGTGACGCCGCCCGTCAAAGCAATGACTTCAATAGCGCGTCAGTTTCCGCCACCATTCTTTGAAAGCTGAATCGTTCCAGACCGCTGCGGCAATTGGCTGCGTACTCCGCGCGCCGCTCCATCAGCTGCTCGATTCCCCGACGCAGTGAGGCCAAATCAATATAAGGGACCAGCACGCCATTCACGCCCTGCTTGACAATCTCGCTGTTGCCGCCCTTGTCGCTGGCCAGGACGGGCGTCCCCAGGCGCAGGCTCTCCAATAGCGTATGAGACAGGCCCTCATAGCCGCTATACAGCGCTAGTCCGTCAGCGGCGACCATCAGACGATGCAGCTCATTTGAAGGCAGCAAGCCAGTAAATTCAACGCGATCGCCGAGCGGGCGCGCCAAATGCTCCAGCCTGGCGCGATCGGGACCATCACCCGCAATAATCAGGCCCAGCTCCGGCATATCGCTGACAGCGTGAATCAAATGGTCGATGCCCTTCCAGGGCTGAAGGCGCGCGGCCGTGATTAGCGTCGGCCGATCAGGCCAGCCTAGTTCGCGGCGGATCTCCGCCCGGCTCTGGCTCGGCGCGGGCACGGAGGACAGCGCATTATAAATGACCTGTATTTTCGCCGGCTCGACGCCCCAGGATATCACCAGTTGCTTCAGATACTGGCTGGGCACAATCACGGCGTCCATGGCGCGTATCTGCCGCGTGCGCGCCCGCTTCTGCCAGCGAACACGCGCGTCGCCAGTGAAACGCTGAAAATCGTCAATGCTAATCTCGGGCGGGATCCAGCCCTTGCGCACGCAGCGCTCCCATGCTTGGTCGCCCACAATCTTGATGACCCGCGGCAGTCGCTGCGCGCCCCAAAGCGGCAGGTCAATCGTCTGGGCGTATACCAGATCCGCCCAAGCCAGATGGCGCCGCGCGCTTAAGGCATAACGCGTATAGCGCAGCAACAAGTTCTGGCGTCGTATGCGTGTGACCGGATAAGGATACGCTGTGGCAAGCTGATCGTTTCCATAAGCCTGCACGCGCGGATCCCAGCCCGATGCTTGCAGGGCGGGCAGGATACTTCTCAGGTAAGTGGCCGGTCCGCCCGGCTCGGGGTGGAATATCCCGCTCGCCAGGAATAGCTTAGGCACAGCTTGCTCCCGCTATTTCGCGCGCCCGCGTATGATGATATGCCGATTGACAAAGGTCGCGGAATCCTGGCCCCAGTCGACAGGATCCATCCACGCTCTCGCTGCCGGCGGCGCCGCGCGCAGCATCTGAATCAACTGCTCAATCGTGGCGGCGTCATTGCCTTGTCGCTGCGCCCAGGGAAGAAACTGATGTCGCTTGATGTAGGGCTCGCAATGTTCCACCTCAAAACCTGCGGCGGCGCACATAGCTTTCCATTCAGCCTCATTGAAAGCGCGATGATGGCTGGGGTCGCGCAGTCGTTCAAAGTCATCCACGAAGCGGGCCGCCTCGTCATCGTCGGGCAAGAACTGATCTTGCAGCATCAGCAGGGCGCCCGGCTTCAACACGCGCGCGCATTCTCGCAAGAAGAGCTGCGCATCCGGGAAATGGTGCGGCGCGATGCGGCATGTCACGAGATCGAATTGGTCGGGCTCAAATGGCAGGTCTTCCGCGTCCGCTTCCTGGAAAGAGACGTTGCTAACTCCCTTGTCGCCGACGATATGGCGGCGCGCTGTTTCCAGCATACGCGGCGTGAGATCGCTGGCGATGACTTGTGCGACGAAGGGCGCAAACTTCAGCGCGGTGTGCCCGCCGCCAGTGGCGATATCCAGCGCCTGCCAATGCGGCTGCGGCTGAGCGATGGCTATCAGGCGGTCGAGGTCGCTGCCTTTGGCGTGCGTCTCGCTGGTGACGTAACCATCAGCAAAGCGTGTATATCGCGCCTGCGATAGCGACTTCGAGTCTTGCGCATTTGTCATCCGGCATCCTCCACTGTCTTGTCCTTCGCCGTTATTCTCTCGCCAGGCGCAATCTTCATAGCGCCGACCAGAGCACAGTCTAATCTTACCCGACTCTCGCCTTAGCGACAGCCCGCGCTCATCAGCCCCAGGGCAATCGCATCAAATTTTTTTCAACACAGAGGCACAGAAGTAAAGCCAATAAAGTCATGCAAACTTCACCAGAGCAACAATCTGTAGGGGCGACATACCATGTCGCCCGAAACCACGAGTTGCAGCTGACCAGATTGGTCGCCCCTACACGGCGCGCTTCTTCGCATGACTTTCTTGATTTTACTTCTGAATCTCTGTGGTTAGATTTAAGTTCGTATAAGGTTCATAGTTATAGATTCATTTTGATGCGATTGCCCTGCATCAGCCCGGCCCGCTTTCACGGAGTCCCTGAATACAGCGCGCTAAGCTGTTAGAATGGGCGCAGTAACGCTTTGCCAACAAGTGATTTTCGAGGAAGCTATACTCATGATTAGAACTATTCAGCCAGACGATTTGCTAAACCTGCGCTTCTTGAACGGCGCCGCGCTGTCGCCGGACGCGTCCAAGATTATCTTCACGGTCAAGAAGATTGCCGCGGAAAACGACAAAGAATACAGCGCCATTTACCTGCTCGACCTCGACTCCGGCGATGGGCGGCAAATGACCAGCGGACGCTCGGTCGATGTTGGAGCGTGTTGGTCGCCGGATGGCAAAACGATCGTCTTTGTATCCAACCGCGACGGCAAGCCGCAGCTGTATCTGCTGCCGGCGGACGGTGGCGAAGCCCGCCAGCTGACCCACTTCAAACGCGGCATCAGCGGCGGACTGGCCTGGTCGCCGGACGGCAGCAAAGTCGCTTTCTGCGCCAAGCCCGACGGCGAAGCGGCAGACCTGTCCACCGTGCCCTATCGCGTCGACCGCACGGTTTACCGCTTTGACGCCATCGGTTACCTCGATGATGAAGTGAATGACATTTACGTCCTTGATCTGGCCGGCGGCGAAATCACGCGGCTGACCGATGATCGCAATAACAACAGCAACCCGCGCTGGTCGCCCGATGGCAGCAGCATCCTCTATGACGCCAACATGCGTAGGGATGCCACGCGCGCCATGACCCCTGACCTGATGTTGGTCGATCTGGCGGGCAAGCAAGCCACCGCGCTTGCCAAGTGGGCCAATATCGCAAGCGCCAGCTTTACCCCAGACGGGGCGCGCATCGTATTTGTTGGCCGACCCGATGACGGCAAGCCGATCGGCACGAAGTCGGATTTGTACCTGCTCGATCTATCATCCGGCGCCTCCAAGTGTCGCAGCGCCGGGCTGGATGTCGGCGTGGGCGGGCGCATCATGCTGGATATGCCGGTTGCCGCGCTCAGCCAGCAAAACGTCATGCTTTCCGCCGATGGCGAGTCGGCCTACGTTACGGTGCAGCGCGGCGGTACCGACCATATCTACCGCGTGGCGCTTAGCGGAGCGGAAGCTATTGAAGCCGTGACCAGCGGCGACAGCGTCGACTTCCCGCTGGACCTGCGCGGTCATCAATTGCTGTACGCGCGCACTACGTTAAATTCTCCGCCCGATTTGCATCTGGCCGATCTCGCCAGCGGCGCCTCCCGCCAGTTGACGCAGCTCAACGCGGACTTCCTGGGCGACATCAACATACCGCAGACGCAGCGCTTGAATTGGTCCAGCGTCGATGGCGTCAGCGTCGAAGGCTGGTACATGCAACCGCCTGCGGGAGAAGCGCCCTACCCGACTATCTTGTACATCCACGGCGGCCCGCATCTGGCTTATGGCTACGGATTTCATTTCGACTTTCAGATGTTAGCCGGCGCCGGCTATGGCCTGCTCTTCCTCAACCATCGCGCCTCCACCGGCTATGGCGACAGCTTTTCCACCGCCATCAAAGGCGACTGGGGCAATCTGGACTACAACGATTTGATGAGCGGCGTTGATCACGCCATCGAGCTGGGTTTGGCGGATGCTGATCGGCTGGGCGTTTGCGGCTTGTCGGGCGGCGGCAACCTGTCCTGCTGGATCGTCGGCCAAACCACGCGCTTCAAAGCGGCGATTCCGCAAAATCCTGTGACCAATTGGCGCAGCTTCTATGGCACCAGCGACATCGGCATCTATTTTGGCGTTGAGCAAATGGGCGGGCACCCGCACGAGATTCCCGAAGTCTACGAAAAATGCTCGCCCATCACATACGCGCACCGCTGCACAACGCCCACGCTCATGGTGCAAAGCGAACTGGATTGGCGCTGCCCAGCCGAACAGGGCGAGCAATTCTATACCGTTCTGAAAGCCAATGGCTGTACTGTCGAAATGCTGCGGCAGCCGGGCGGTTCCCACGGCGCCTCGATCAGCGGCGCGGTAAACCTGCGGCGAGCGCACAATGAAGCCATGCTCGACTGGTTCGCCCGCTATGTGCTGGGCTCTTGAGGCGGTTGCCGGCGCAGTCCCTTGAGCAGGCCGCGGTCAAGCTCGGCGAGGCGGCCCGGCCCCAGCCGCTGCAACTCGGCGCGCACGTGGTACGAATCGCGGCGCAGTTGGGCCACGTCAATTCCCTGGCAGGCATCGGGCAGCAGATACAACCACTGCACGCTGCGCTGCAGCATTTTCAGCGCCCCGCGATAGTTGCCGCGCTCAATCTGATAATACGCCACGCCGACCTGCAAGATTGCGCGATACAAATCTCGTACCGGTCCCGCCGTCTCGTTCCATTGCGCCTCAAACAGGTCGTGCTGATGGTAGAATTCGCCCGCGTTAAAAGCCCGCAGGCCCTGCTCCGCCAATGGGGGCAGTTGCTCTCGACACTCGCATTCCAACTGCTTTAACATAGCCGGGTCGGGCACACGGGCGAAGTCGGCCACGATGTCCGTGATCTGAGCGTCCAGCTCTTTCCAGCTCAAAGCCAAGTCCGCGCCACAGTCGCTGGCTTGCGCCCGCGTATCGCCATCGTCGCTCACGAGACAAAGCGGAATACGCCGCGTGGCCGCGTTATTTTTGCAGGCCAACGTCAGCGACTGCCATTCCCGCTGGTTAGCGTCGATGAAAGCCATCGCCGCGCGCCGGTTAATCAAGCCATCAACGACTGCTGGCGCCGCCGATAGCGCTATAGTATCGTATCCGGTGAGCATGATTCGCTGCCGCTCAAAGCCATTGTCGTGGGCAATGAAGAATATTGCTGGCGAATTGCCGGCCGCGTTAGCTGATGGATCAGGCTGAGGCGTCATGCACGGTCCTGGCAGCGTCGGCGATTCAAACGTTCTTCTACTTTTCGATACACTTCTGCCCGCAAGACTACATTATTGCTGAATTCATTGCTGTTTGGCAGGTCAATTCGCTTGACAGCCCAGGGCAAGGCACAAACATTGTGTTCTCCTCAGAGGCGCCGAGAACACAGAGTTTAAGATTGTTTGGGGCAGAACCCCTCCAGGATCGACAAAACCGGGTAAAATTCATATTATAGGGTTCAAAATTGCTCAGAAGTTACGTAAAATTGTCAACAATAGACTTACTCGGTTCTCACTGAGCCACTGTGGTTAGGTTTAAGCTCGCATAAGGTTCATCAGTTTCAGATTCATTCAGTTGCGATGGTAGTGTCTAATTCGGTAGAAATGTTTCTCTTAGCGAACTCTGCGCATTTTCTCACCACAGTCGCTCGCAAGTCACGGCTTGGCTCACACTAAGTGCCGAACCCAAGGAAATAGACTGTCTTTACGGGTGAGCTGGCGGCTCGCCCATATGCACAACGAGGTTAAGTGGAAACGAGGGCAGCGCCGCTACAAGGGTTGAAAATAAAAGACACAGAGTTTTCATGTCTACTTGGCGAAGTTTATATATAGACACACCCAATGCGACTGCCCTGCTTGACAGCCGCCGCGCGAGGCTAATATAATCTTAGGTAATCGGTTATCTACACATCATTCATGTTGCTGAACTGCCAAACAACTAAAGGGAGCGGCATTAGCATGTTGCCTGGCGGCTATCTCAATAAACGTCTCTTGCGCATCCAAGTGGGATACCTGCTGTCGGAAGGCCCCGGCAACGCTAAAGAGATTCCTATTTCATTTTCTCAGCGGCTGCAAGTCGACGACGAATTGTATTTGGATGCCTTGAAGGGCAAGCTCATCCTGACGCGAACTAAAGAAGGCATCTTGGCGCAGGGCGCTTTGCAGGTTGCCCATACCCGCGAATGCGACCGCTGCCTGGACGCGTTCACCCACAGATTTACGCTGGATATCGCGGAGCTATTTGCCGCGCGTGACGACACCAGCAAAAGCGCATTCTATATCGATAGCAATGGCGATATTGATCTTGCCCCGCTGCTGCGGGAAGAGGTAATCATTGAAGAAAGCTATCGGGCGGTATGTAATGAAAGCTGTCGCGGATTAAGCGCGATCAGCGGAAACATAATAAATGAAACGGGAGAATCGCAAGAACCTCTCGAGTTGGAAGCGGGCGAAGGGCTCGAAATTGATCCAAGATTGGCAGTATTGAAGCAGTTGCTATCCTAGCAAGATCAAGGGATGCGAGCAACTCATGGGGTGTTTGCGCATTCTGCAAATAAGGGGTGTTGAAGTGAACGAGAATGATGGTAGGTTTGAGCCGGACATCGACCCGATGACGGACCCGGAGTTCGAAGATGCGGACTTAGACCTGTTGGATGAATACTTCGGGGAAGATATCAGGAGCGAGGACGAAGACAAGGACCTGGGTGAAATAGCCCCCAGCGATAGGCTGAGATTATATCGCAAGGAAATGGCGCGCTTCCCCATCTTGACGAATGAGGAGGAAGTGCTGTTGGCGGTGCGGAAGAAAGCGGGCGAGCTCGCCACCGCCCAATTGGCCGAAGCGCCCGAACATGAGAGCCGGGACGAGTGGCAAGTCCTGATTCAAGACGGGCTCAATGCCCGCGACCATCTTGCCAAGGCCAATAAGCCGCTTGTCGTAAACGTTGCCAAAAGGTACATGTCCCGCGGTGTGCCCTTTAAGGACCTGATCCAGGAAGGCCATCTTGGCTTGATGAAAGCGGTGGAGAAGTTCGATTACCACCGCGGCTTCCTTTTCAGCACCTATGCAACCTGGTGGGTCCGGAAAATGATTACCGACGTCATCGCCGATCAAGGAGACCCAATGCGCGTGCCGATGCACATGATCGATCTCATTCGGCAGCTCCATCGCGTCGCCCGCGAACTGGAGCAAGAGAAAGAAGAGAAGCCCACTATCGAGGAAATCGCCGAGGAGATGAATTGCGAACCGAGACAAGTGCAGTGGATTATGCACGTAGGCAAATTAGGTTATACGGGTGAATAGCGAGAACTTCTCTAGCCGGAAGCGGGCGAAGGACTCGAAATTGATCCAAGATTGGCGGTAATGAAGCAGTTGCTTTTGTAAAGATATACCAAGGGGTGCGCGCAACTCATGGGGTGTTGGCGCATTCTGCACATAAGGGGTGTTGCAATGAACGAGTATGATGGAAGGTTTGAGTCGGATATCGACCTGATGACATACCTGGAAGATGACAAAGGCGACAAGGCCAGTTTTGAGTTCTTCCTCGAAGACGCTGACTTGGACCTGTTGGATGAAAACTTCGGGGAAGACATCGGGATCGAGGACGAAGAAGAAGACCACGACCTGGGAGAAATAGCCTCCAGCGACACGGTGGGCTTATATCTCAAGGAGATGGCGCGCGTCCCCCTCTTGACGGAAGAGGAGGAAGTGCAGGTGGCGATGCGGCAGGAAGCGGGCGAGCTCGCCGCCGACTTATTGGCCGAAGCGCCCGAGCACGAGCGCCGGGCCGAGTGGCAATTCCTGATTCAAGACGGGCTTAATGCCCGCGATCATCTTATCAAAGCTAATACGCGGCTTGTCGTCTCCATTGCCAAAAAGTATATGTCCCGAGGCGTGCCCTTTCTGGACCTGATCCAGGAAGGCAATCTCGGCTTGATGAAAGCGGTGGAGAAGTTCGATTACCATCGCGGCTACCGATTCAGCACCTATGCAACCTGGTGGATCCGGCAGACCATCACCCGCGCCATCGCCGATCAAGGACGTACAATTCGCGTGCCGGTGCACATGACCGATCGCATTCGGCTGCTCTATCGCGTCGCCCGCGACCTGGAGCAAGAGACCGGATGCAAGCCCTCTGTGGAGGAAATCGCCGAGGTGATGGAGTGCGAGCCGAGCAAGGTGCAGTGGATGCTGGAAGTGTCCTTGCGCCCCTTGAGCCTCGAGCATCCGGTGGGCAAGGACGACGACAGCGAACTCGGCAGCTTCATCGCAAACGACCGCGAGCCGAATCCTTCTGAACGCGCCACGAAGAATCTACTCAAGGAAAAGATGGAGGTACTGCTCAATACCCTGACTCCACGAGAAGCCCGCATCCTGCGCTTGCGCTTCGGCATGCAAAACGGGCACTGTTACACCCTGGAAGAAGTCGGGCGGAAATTCGGCTTGACGCGCGAACGCATCCGGCAGATCGAAGGCCGCGCGCTCCGACGTTTACGGCACCCGCGCCGCAGCCGCAAATTACGCGATTATCTCGACTAGCCAGCGCTAGTAGCCCTGGCCTATTCCGCGGCGGTCGCCGATGCCGCGCTGAACCCGTTAGCTTGGTTGCCCTCGCCCAATGCTTTTGTAGGCGGCATCAGGTGGATAGAGCGCGTCAATATGCCGCAACTGGTCTTGGTTAAGCATAGCAACAGCAATCACAATCCTTTGCAGCAGGCCGCTGATTGGCCGCTGACAGCAGAAGGCCTGCGCCGCTGCCGCCCCTTGGCGCAGCATCTGAAGCCCTATCAAGCGAAGCGCTTGTATTGCAGTCCCATGCCCAAAGCCCGGCAAACGGCAATATGTATTGCCAGTGAATTGGACGATGCGCCCGTCAGAGAATGCTCATTACTTGCCGAACACAGCCGACAAAATAATGCGCCTTATGGATCGCTAGCGGAGTTCCATGCGCGGATGAAACGATTGTTCGCCGCGCCGAATGAACTGGCCTTCGGCGACGAAACGGCAGCAGAAGCCAAACATCGTTTTCGGCGTGGCATCAAAAACATATTGGAAAGTTCGACCAAAGCGGAAAACATTGCGGTCATCAGCCACGGGACCGTAATCGTATTGTTTACCGCGCATTACAATCCCATTAACAGTTATCATCTTTGGCGACGCCTCAAAATGCCAGCAGTGGTTGTGCTGGAATTGCCGGACTTTCGCGTCAGCAGCGTGATTGAGGATGCGGGAATCATCTAGCCGCTAATGGCGGCCAGCAAGTTCAGCTCCTTTGCGCGCGGCAGGTCAGCCGGCTTGGGCGCATCCGCGGGCAGCGTCAGCGCCCATTCGCAGGTATCACGAATCGTCGCGGCGATCGGCCTGAATCTCAAGCCGGCGCCAATGGCTTTGTCGATGTCAAAAGTCATGAAACTTTCCGCCAGCGCCCGATTGAGCCAAAGCGGTAGTTCCATAAATTCGCCCACGTCATTTTCGCGCAGGAAGTCGTCGCTGGCGTGCTGCCACTGCACATCGCTCCCGAGCGCCTGCTTGACTAGCGGCAGCAGCTCGCCGAATGTCAGTCGCGCAGCGGGCCCGGTCACGTTATAAATTCCCGACGCGCCCTGCTCTATCCGCCGCAGCGTGAAAGCCGCCAAGTCACGAACGTCTACGAATTGCAGCGGCTGATCGGCCGGCGGCGCGATGGCGGGACCGCCCCTGGCGGCGCGCGTCACCCAGTAAGTGAAGCGATTGGTCGGGTCGCGCGGGCCCACAATCAAGCCGGGGCGGATGATCAGATTGCAGCCGGGAAAAGCCGCTTGTACCTGCGCTTCGCAAAGGACCTTCAGGGGACCATAAGTTTCGTCAGTGACCGCTTCCGCCGTATGGTCGTCCAGCGCCAGCAGCTTGGCGGATTCATCGCGATTGGCGGCGCCATTCAGCGGATAAACGGACAGGGTCGAGATGAAGGTGTAGTGCCCTACCACCCCTTTGAGCGCTTCCGCCGACAGCTTGACAAGGCGCGGAATATAGCCGCAAGTGTCGATGACCGCGTCCCAGCGGCGCCCGGCCAGGCGATGCAGATCGGTCTCGCGATCGCCCGTGATCAACTCAACGCCGGCGGGTGGCTCTGGGCTGCTCAAGCCGCGGTTGAAGAGGGTCGCTTGATGACCGCTGGCCAAAGCCTCGGCCACCAGCGCCGGACCTAGAAATGTCGTGCCGCCTATGATCAGCAGGTTCATTTGCCCGCCTCCGCTTCCCCGTTCAATTCTGCAATTCTATACATTTCAGCACCACCCTGCGACCGCGCCAACTGCCTTGCGCTTTCTATTCGCTAGCCGCTGCTGAGGCAAGGCAATGCAACAAATTGAATCTGCGGAAATATGTATATTATACAAACTAAAATATAACCACAGAGACACAGAAGTAAATGAGGTAAGTCATGCGAAAAATTGAGTCTTGTAGGGGCAACCAATCTGGTCGCCCGCTGCCGCTGCGATTTGTGTTTTCGGCGCCTCTGTGGTGAAAAATATGTTGATACAAATGCGCAAATGCCCTGGCTGCAGAGGACTACGACAATATTACGCTCCACAATCTATGCTAAAATCGCCACTATGGACCGGACACAAATTCATCTTCGCAGCGCGGCGCTCTTGGCGGGCTTGATGCTGCTAATGATAGCCTGCAACCTTGGCGCTAGCGGGAATGCGCCGCCGACGCTGGCGCCCTTGCCCACGTTTACAGCGCAGGCGACCCTCGGCTATGCGGCTGTGCGACCGGTCGTCATCGACGACATTGAAGTTACTGCCGTCGCGCCCAGCGAAGAAATACTGCCGGATTTATTGGCCAAAGTCGAATCCGACCGGCTGATGGCGCATATTCGCAGCCTGCAAGACTTCCGCACGCGCCACATCGGCTCGACCCAGACATCGGTCAGCGAAGGCATCGGCGCCGCCCGCAAGTATATCAAGGATCAACTGGAGATATTTGGTTCGGCCTCCGGCGGCAATCTTTATACCTTTGAGCAAAGTTTCGAGGCGATTGTCACCGAAGGATTGCAGACCAGGCAGCACAATATCATCGGCGCCATCAGCGGCAGCGAGGTCAACGCCGGCACAATCATCATCGGCGCGCACTACGATAGCATCGGCGAGCCACGCGGCGATGGCCAGGCTTTCGCGCCGGGCGCCAATGACAACGCTTCGGGCGTGGCGGCGCTGCTGGAAATCGCGCGCATTTTGAGTATCGCGCAATACCGGGCGACCATCATGTTTGTCCTCTTCTCCGCGGAAGAGTTCAACCGCCAGGGCAGCATCCCCTTTGCCGTCTGGGTGCGCGACAAGGACATTGATGTGATCGGCATGATAAATGTGGACACTATCGGCAATGTGCACGACTTCAACGGCAACCGCAATGACCGACAGCTGCGCGTATTTTCGGCCGGCCCCAATGACACCTCGGCCTCGCGCAAGATGGCCCGCGAAGCCAACTTCCTCGGCTACAACTACGAGCTTGATCTGGACTTGCGCGTGCAAGACGAAATCGACCGCGAAAACCGCTATGGCGATCACTTCTCTTTCAGCGAGTTGGGCTACCCAGCGATTCGGCTGATCAACGCCTATGAAGAAAAGCGCAACGCCGATCCAACCGATACCATCGAATTTATCGAGCCCGATTACCTGCGCCGCGCCACCCAGTCCATCCTGGCAATCGTTATTTCGCTGGCTGATGGTCCGCGCCCGCCGGCCAATATCGTGCTGCGCGCCCGCGACGATGGCAAGCAAGAACTGGTCTGGGAGCCGGTGGAGGACGCGGCAAGTTATATTGTCGCGCTCCGCCCGCGCGACTCTTTGATTTATCAGCAATTCTCGTTTGATGAAAACAAGCTGGCATGGGACGGCTTCAGGGATTACGCTGCCATCGCGATCGCCGCCAAGGATTCGCGCGGGCTTATCGGCCCCCTGTCCCATGAGATCATTCCGCGTTAGGCTTGCGCAGCGCTCGCGCGCGACCGGCGCCTGTACCAACCTTTGAAGCGACCGCCATCCACCGAGGGGCTATGCGCGTCGTCCATATCATCAAAGTCACACGAATCAGCGGCGCGGAGCGTCATCTGCTTTTGCTGCTGGCCGGCCTGATAAAGCGCGGCGTCGACGCCCGCCTGGTCATCTTGGTCGAGCGCGACCAGCCCATGGACGACATGCTGGCCGAGGCTCAGGCTGGCGCCATCCCTATCAGTCGCCTTTTCATCCGCCGAGACTACGACTTGGCGCTGCTGTGGAAGCTGCGCGCTCTGCTGCGAGACCAGAAGCCCGATCTCGTTCACACGCATCTGATCCATGCCGACCTCTTCGGCTATTTCGCCGCGCAGGCCGCCGGCATTCGTTGCGTCGTCAGCAGCCGCCATAATGACGATCAATTTCGCTATCGGCCGCGTTGGCGCAAATTGCATCGGCGGCTGTGGCGCTGGACCAGCGGCGGCATCGCTATCTCGGAATCCATCAGACAATTCGCCATTGAGGTAGAGGGCGCGCCCGCTGACAAGATTACGGTCGTACAGTACGGCATCGACTTCGCCTGGCCCAGTGACGACGCTATCACATCAGCCCGTCAAACGCTGCGCGCCAATCTGGGGCTGGAAAGCGATGCCCTGATTTTGGGCATGGTATGCCGCCTGGTGGAGCAAAAGGGCATCCCCTACGCGCTGGAAGCCATGCGCCGGATTCGCGCGCGATTTCCCAAGGCGCACCTGGTTATCGCCGGCGACGGCGAAAAAGCGGACGAGCTGCGCCGGCTGGCTTCAGCGCTGAGTATCGCCGACCGGGTGCACTGGCTGGGCTGGCGCAGCGACGCCGCCGACCTGATGGCGGCTTTCGACCTGCTGCTGGCGCCCAGCCTGTGGGAAGGCTTCGGCCTGGTGCTGCTTGAAGCCATGGCCCGCCGCGTACCCGTGATCGCCAGCCGCGTGGGCGCGATTCCTGAAGTGATCGCGCATGGCGAGAGCGGCATCCTGATCGAGCCGCGGGATGTCGCTGCGCTGGCGCAGGCGATGGCGCGTCTGCTGGATGACCGCGCGCTACGCAAATATATGGGCTTGCTGGGCGCCGCCCGCCTGGAAGAACGCTTCAGCGTCGAGCGCATGGTCGCGGGGACAATCGCCGTCTACCAGCGAATCCTGGAATGAAATACCTTCCCGACTCGCGCAACTGCGGCAGCGGCGCCTGCTGATAGGACAACTACCACGCTACCGACTCATGACCTCTGTGTCCTCAGTAAGCGCAAGCAAGTCATGGGAAAAAGCTAGCCTTGTAGGGCTTGTCCGCTACTGTGACTCAGTTGCCGCTCGCTCGGTTTAGGCGAATACTCGACATCTTTGCCACCGAGTACACCGAGTTTGATAGAGTACACAGAGGAAAGGCATCACTTTTAGACCACAGACAGAATCGGGGAACGTGTGGATCATCCTTTACTCGACCATCCGCCATATTTCCCGGAATCTCTCTGTGCACTCATATTTACTCTGTGCCCTCGGTGGCAAAAGTGTCGTGAATCCCTAAAAGCGCGGCGCCCACCCCAACAAACCGTATCGTCATCGGTATTTGAGTAGCGGACAAGCCTTGTAGGGGCGACCAATCTGGTCGCCCGCTGCCGCTGTAACTTGTGCTTTCGGGCGACATGGTATGTCGCCCCTACAGATTGTTGCTCTGGTGAAATTTGCATTACTATATTGGCTTTACTTCTGTGTCTCGATGGTGAATTATCCTGCGCGGCCTGCGCTACTTGGATTAAGTCTTCAGGCTACATGCTCAGGGCAATCGCATCAAAAAATATATCACCACAGAGGCGCCGAGAATTATCCGAAAATATGCCGATATAGCACTCAATGTAGGGGCGATTCTGTGCCGCGCGTAGACACTGCGGGTCAATCGCCCACGATTTTGCGCCAAATTTCATGGGCGAGCCAAGGCTCGCCCCTACAATTTGTTAGTTTGATGATTAATTCGTCATATATGGATTTTGATGCGATTGCCCTGGCTGCACGCTCGACAGATTTGCCATAAGTCTCGCTCGCTAGCATAATCGACAGGTATGCCAACTACGAAGACAGGCTTTCACTGCGGGCAGCGGCGAAGCGGGCGCGCGCAATGACACAGAGCAATCGATGATCAATGTCTATCTCTCTTACGCGCCGCAGGACCAAGAGCGCGCGGCGGAAATCCGGCGCATCTTGCTGGCGCAGGGCCATCGTCCCTGGGTGGAGCCTAATGCCGCCGATGCTTCAGGCTGGCATGCCGGCATGGAAGCGGCCATGCGAGCGGCCGACGCGCTGGTCCTGCTGCTGACTAGCGCGGCGGCGCAATCTATCGCCGTCACCTACGAATGGTCGCTCGCGCTGGGCCTCGGCATTCCGGTCTTCGCCCTCGTCGATGACGCGGCGAACGAACATCCGCGACTGCAATTGGTTTATCGCTACGATCGAGCGGCCTTCGGCGACGAGAATCACTTTTGGGATCACTTTGTCGCCGACTTCAAGCAGCGCGCGGCGCCCAGGCGCAGAATTGCGCGACCGGCGCCAGAAGTAGCGCCCGCTATCGACAAGAGTGTCATGCCGGAGGAACCGGGTTACTGGCTGGTCATGCGGCGCGGACCGCTGCTCAATCAGCTCTTCCGCCTTGAACGCGAGGTCGTCAACATCGGGCGCGACCTGGCCAACGACATCGTAATCCGCGACCCGCAAGTGAGCCGCTATCACGCGCGTCTGACGCTGCAGGACCAGGACTACAGCGTCGAAGACCTCGACAGCAGCAATGGCACAGGCCTCAACGGCGCGCAGATCAGCGGTCGCACAGCGCTGAAAGACGGCGACCTGCTGGCTTTGGGAGACTCGATCCTCTTGACCTACGACCTGGTTTATCTGGATTAGTCAGCCAGCTCGCCAAGAACCACAGCCGGATTACCCGCGACTATCGCACCCGCCGGCACATCGCGCCGCAATACGCTGCCCGCGCCCACCACCGCTCCCGCCCCAATCGATACGCCTTTCAGAATCAGCGCATTCATGCCGATAAAGACATCGTCGGCTATAGAAATCGGCGCGGTCTTGGCGTCCAGCGGCGCTACTAATCGTCGCTGCGGATCCAATGGATGAAAGTCGGTATCGGCGATGACCGTGTTGGCGCCCACCCAGACGCGATCGCCGATGCTGATGCGCTCGTCGCAGACCAGCGAGCCGCCGGTCATGCCGAAGTCGGCGCCGATAGTCAGCCGCGCGCCGGCCCGCCGTGTGCTGATGATGACCGGATGGTTGGGCCCCAGCGGATTGCTGCGGGCCGTCGAGCGCAAGTTCATGCCCCGGCCGATGCGGATTTCACTTTGCCGGTGTCGCTGGATGATGGGCAGCCCGTAACAGCGCCAGCCGCCGCCGACCTCGACGCCGCGCAGCGCCCACCAGACACATGGCAGCAGCAATAGACGCCGCAACTCGTTGCCGGCTTTCCAGGGCATCAGGCGCGCCTGCCGCAGCGACTCTCGCGAAAGCAGCGCGGCACTATGCTCAAGTTCTTCCGACATCAAGAATTCTCTGTGCCCTCTGTGTCTCTCTTTATGAAACCTGCCGCAACCCATCGAAAGCCGTAGGGGCTACCTATTAGGTCGCCCGAATATCTATGCCACGACATCGGCGGACGAGCCAATGGCTCGCCCCTACAAATTCTCGCTAATAGGACTTCCTTATTTTGCGCGAGCAAATTTGCGACTTGCGATCGGCTGTGGTGAATCCCCCGGTATAGTATCCGGCATCAGTCCTGTGTCCTTGAATTCCGCCGATCCCGCCATATCCGCGGTTAACTCAGTTCGCCCGACGATCAGGGCACACTGAAGACGACATCGCTCGCCTGCACAATTTGGCCGCCGCGTAGCAAAGCGAGTCTTAGCACATAATTCCCTGAACGCAGCGCATCGGCGTGCAGCATCTCCAATTGGCCATTGACCACAGTGCGATGCTGCCCCTTGCCCAGCGGCGTCCAATCGGCAAATTGACCGCCACGGATATACATATGATAGTACTCGGCCTGGCCAGAGTCGTACTGGGCAGTGCCTACAATAGGTATGACGCGGTTGACCGACTGGCCGCTGGCCGGCTGCTGAATCTGCAGGATTGCTCCCACGCTGCCAGCAGCTTGCAAGCCGTAGACGCCCGGCCAACAATCCACCGTCGGCAGGAAGGCCAAACCTTTCTCGCGCGCGTACCGCTCCGCTTCCACCGAGTCAGGCTGTGATGTGCTGGGCCCGCCAATGAACCACAGATTCTGCGCGCCGGCGGCCAAGGCTGCCTGCGTGTCTTCGACCGGCACGCGGCAATAATTGGGCGGGATCGGCTGCTGCTCGCCCGGCGCCACGCGGAATTGTATGCCAGCGCCGACTTCCGGCGGCAGCGGAAATGCCAAGGTCTGATAGACGCCGTGCGCTACTTCCAAAACGACAGAACCCGCGACCGGCGCCGGCGTTGGATATCGCGCCGCCAGCTGCGGATAACTCAATGCGCCCTCGGCATCCGGTATGCCCGCGGGCCCGTCCAAAGTCCACTCGTTGATGGTCGCCGGGCAGCGCGTCGACAGCTCGATCAGGCGGCGTACATCGCAAACCTGGCGCAGGGTCACGCCTGCCGGTGGAAGCGGCTGATCGTTGAGCAGCCGGTCGTCGGTCGCGAATGTTCCCAGCAATTCCCGATTACCGTAGATGCCCGTCAGCACATTATTCCAAATCGGCGCCGCGCCCGTCAGCCCGGAGGAATTGATCATCGGGTCGCCATCGTTATTGCCCACCCATACGCCGACGGCGACATTGCGCGTATAGCCGATGGTCCAATTGTCCTTGATGTCGTCGGTGGTGCCGGTCTTCACCGCGGCGAATATATTGTCAGCGCGCAAGGGGCTGTTGAATCCCATCGCGTCGGAGCGCGCCTGGTTGTCCGACAGCATGTCGGTGATGACAAATGCCACGCGTGGATCCAGCACGCGCCGGCTCTCGGCTGCGCGCGTCACGGTCTCGCTCGTCGCAGTCCCGGACGGGCAGCCCTGCTCATATTGATAGATGATCTGGTTGTCGCTGTCGATGACGCAGCGGATGGCTGTCACCGGCGCATAGAGGCCTTGATTGGCGAAGACGGCGAAGGCGTTGGTCAATTCGATAAGGCTGACTTCGCCGCCGCCCAGCGTCAGCGACAGGCCGTATTGCGAAGCGTCTTCGCTAAGCGTGCTGATGCCCAGACGCCGCAGTAAAGCCAGGAGATAGTCGACGCCCGCCTGCCGCAGCGTCTGCACGGCCGGGATATTGTAGCTGTTGGCCAATGCCGCGCGCATCGTCATAGGCCCGTGGAAAGTATTGTCGAAATTACGCGGCGTATACACCGGCAGCCCGGGCAGCGCGATTTGCGTTCTGGTATCCCAAAGCACATCAATGGTGGACATGCCCCGTTCCATGGCCGCGGCGTAAGTAAAGGGTTTCATGGTGCTGCCCGGCTGACGAAAAGCCGTCGTGACGTTGACGCTGCCGTCTATGGCTTCGTTGTCGTAATCGATGCTGCCGACCATGGCGATGATCTCGCCGTTTGACGGCTTGGTCACCACGACGGCGGCATTGCTGACGTTTTTCGCCCGCAGCTGCGCCACTTGGCTGGCGGCGGCCCGCTGCGCCAGGCGATTGACGCTTTGATCCAGCGTGGTATAGACGCGCAATCCGCCACCGGTGATCTGCTCCGGGCTGTAACCAAGGCCGAGCATCAGGCGCTCCAGCTCGCCTTGCGCGTAGACCGTAAAATGCGGCGCGGTCAGCGAGACCTTGGCCGGCACGAAAGTCAAACCCTCTTGCAGCGCGGCGCGTACATCCTCTTGGGTGATAAAGCCTTCTTCCAGCATCTCGCCCAGGACCTGCCGCCAGCGTACATCAACGGCCGCTTGCACCACCGGGTCGGGGTTAAGCGGGTCGAGGCTGGCCGGCGCCTGCGGCAAGCCAGCTAACATGGCCGCTTCGCCCAGGCTCAACTGGTCGACATCCTTGCCAAAAAATGTCTGCGATGCCGTTTGCGCGCCGTAAGCCAGATTGCCGTAATAGATTTCGTTGAAGTACATCTCAAGGATTTCTTCTTTGCTCTTGGACTGCGTCAAGACAATCGCCAGCAAAATCTCTTCGGCTTTGCGGGCGATGCTGCGCTGGGCGCGCTTCTCGAAGTCAAAGAAGATATTGCGGACTAGCTGCTGCGTGATGGTGCTGCCGCCCGGGGTATTCTCGCCGGCGGAGGCGCCGAGGTAATTCAGCGCCGCCAAGGCCGTATGGCCGACATCAATGCCCATGTTCACGAAGAAGGAGTCATCTTCAATGGCGACGGTGGCATCAATCAGCGAGCGCGGGAGGCGGTCGAAGCTGACGTGAACGCGCCGCCCCTCGCCGAAAGCTTCGTACAATTCATTGCCATGGCGGTCATAAATGAAACTGCTCTCAAAGCCGCGATAATCGTCAACCTCGGCAATGCGAGCCGTCCATTCGGCTTCCACCTGCGGCAGGAAGACCATAGCCGCGCCCATCGTCAGCAAGGTCAAGCCGCCGCAAAACGTGAACATTAACCCGGCCATCATCCAGAAACAGCCAAGTGGCAAACCCAACAGTCGGCGCTTGCGTCTGCGTTTGCCGGGCCACCTTGAGCGCTCCGGCCTGCCCGTGCGCTGCGGCGGAGGCGGCGCTGGCGCAAAGGAGTCGGGAAACTCGCTTGGCGGCAAGGTCGGATCCGCAGGCGGGCGCGGCGCCAGGTAGGGACCCTTGGCGGGACCGCGCCCCGTTGCCAAAGGGGTCGGCTGGTTAATCTCGGTGCGAACCGGCACGGTCTCTTGGGCGATCTGGTTGTAGGCGGGCAAGGTCACCAGCTTGCCCCTAGCCCGGCGCGCGTCACGCGGAGTGATCTCATCCAGCTCCGAGACATGCGGCAGAGGGAAAGGCGCGCCCGGATTTGGCTCCACCTTGACCAACTCAGTGGTTGCCGTGTCGTCGCGGTCCGGTGGTCGCCGCTCCGTCCACTCGTCCCCGTCAAATTCGGCAGGATCGATTTTGCGAGAGTTGTTCATCGCGTTTCTAAACTTTGACATGCCGTTATTCTAACAGAATAATTCAGGATTCCAGGACGCGCTGGGCGCATCGCCCACGTCTGACCTACGTCCTCCGAGCTGCTTTCACCCAAGGCCGAACCCAGAGCAATCGCATCAAAATGATTATGCGTCGTTCGCTGCGAAAAATTACAAAATGTAGGGGCGACATTGTATGTCGCCCGTGAAATACGAACTTCAATTTGCGGGCGATTGACCCGCAGTGTCTACGCGCGGCACAGAATCGCCCCTACATTTTCCAGATCGATGTGACAATCGCCAACATAAGTCATTAATCTCTGTGCCCTCTGTGTTCTCTGTGGTGAAAAATTTTGATGCGAGTGCTCTGCCTCCGGACCGGCGTCATCTGGATATGCCGCGCTTTGAATGATAGAATCCGTGCTTAAGCCCGGCGGAGAAGGTCTATGAGCAGCAGGCCGCACGACATTCTGCACCCCGAACTGGAACTCTCCATCGTCGTCCCAATCTACAACGAAGAAGGCAATATCAACAAGCTGCACAGCGAGCTGACCGCGGCGCTCGTGGCCACGGGGCGCGATTACGAGGTCATCGCCATCAATGACGGCAGCCAGGACGACAGCTACGACCTGCTGAATGCCGTGCAAGCCCGTGATCCTCGCTGGCACATCATCCACTTTCGCCGCAACTTCGGGCAGACGGCGGCCATGGCGGCCGGTTTTGACGCGGCCCGCGGCGCGATCGTGGTAACCATCGATGCCGACCTGCAAAACGATCCGCGTGATATCCAGCGGCTGCTCGACAAGTTCGCCGAGGGCTACGACATCGTCAGCGGCTGGCGGCAAAATCGCAAAGAGCCGCTCTTCCTCAGACGCATACCCTCGGCGCTGGCCAACCGCTTGATCTCGCGCAGCACCGGCATCAAGCTGCACGATTACGGCTGTACGCTGAAAGCCTATCATTTTGATGTGGTCAAAGGCGTCCAGCTCTACGGCGAGTTGCACCGCTTCATTCCGGCGCTGGCCCGCCAAATGGGCGTCCGCGTCGCCGAGATACCGGTCAACGATCGAGCGCGCCAATGGGGCAGCAGCAAATATGGCTTCAGCCGCACCTTCAAAGTCGTGCTCGACCTGATCGTAGTCGTCTTCATTCTGAGCTATTTCAATCGCCCGCTCTACGTCTTTGGCGCGGCCGGCTTCCTTGTCGGCGGCATCGGCACGCTGCTGGGCGCCTACTTGACGGTGTTCAAGCTGCTGACTGAGAACAAAATCGGCGATCGCCCGCTGCTGCAGCTGGCCGCCCTGCTGATGGTGCTCGGCGTCCAATTCGTCAGCACCGGCATCGTCGCCGATATGATCATGCGCACCTACCACGAATCGCAGCACAAACCGATTTATTACATTCGCGAAAGACGGCATAGCCAGCCTGAGGAGGCGGCCGTCGACAAAGAGCTGGCCTAAGCTTCCGGCGCTGCGAAATCAGGCGGCGCGTCGTAATCGTAAAAGCGGATATGCCAGACTGATGGCTCCGTTTGCGCATCGCCAACTGTCTCCAACATGGTGATCTCCAGAGAAGCGAAGCGCCCGTCTTCCGGCTTGATGAAGGCGCTGATCTCGACATCAGCCTGCGGTTCGATGAAGCCAAATAACAAACCCGACACACCTTCGCCCGCGGCCCGCCCGCGCGCTTGCCACAAGGCGTCCTCTTCAAGTGACCCATCGCCCTCGACCAACTGCGGATTCTGCAGGTTCTCCATGACGTATTCGATGCCGTCGCCGGCCGCCAATAGCCGATTGGTATCGAAGTCTTCAAAAGCTGGCAGCAGAATCCAGGGCGCGCCGCTGGGGAAGCTGAGCCACTGGCGGTCGTCCTGCGTATAAATATCCAACGCCAAGGGCAGGAAAAACTGCAGCCACGCGCTGATGTGCAGCGCATTGGGGCTGACGTACTGCGCCTCCGCGCTGGTCAAAGTCGCGGGCAACATATTCACGCCATCGAATGACAGCGCCAGCGGATAGGGCGCCCCCGTCTGCTCGATCGACAATTTGAAGCTGTAAGCCGCCTGCAGCTGATCAACCGCGCCGTCGACCAGTTCCTGCGCCGTCATGGTCGGCTCCGCCTGCGCCCGGGATAAGCTGCCGCCGAGACTTAAGAATAGCAGAGTCGTGGCGAGCGCCAGCAGAGCGCGCGGGATAAACAACTTGGTATGAAACGAGTGAGATGTCATTAACTTGCATTACGCAGGCGACTGCAAGACGTTGCGTATCCGATGCGCTTTTCCGCCTCGATCACAATCCCTTCTCAAGGACCGAAAACGTTATGGGCTGGCTCTCTGACTGACTGCCATCCGCCAGCGTCGCTTGCGCCACCAGCGTATACCGCCCGGCTTGCAAAGTCCACCAAGCCTGCCAGGGCGCTTGCTCCGCGCCGCCGACGTCCTCGCCATTCAGCAGGAAGCGCAAGGACCGCGTATCCGCCGGCGCCAAAGCCGCAAACCGCAGCCGCTGCGACTCAGCTGGCAACTGCTGCGACAATTCGTATACGGTGTAAGGATCAGGCGAGCTTATGCGCAGGCCGTCGCTATTGTCAGCAACCAGGTCCGGGCTATCAAGCGATAACTGCGGAATGCCTGCATTGAGCGCCCAGCGGCGCGCTTCGTCGGGCAATACCAGGAATACTTGTTCGCGCCGGTTGGCCGGGTCGGTGTCCGCCGTCGCCAGGCGACCGGTCAGGCGATCCACGGTAAAGGGCTGATATAAGCTGTCGCTTTTGATTGGCTCGCTGCCGCGGATGAACAATTCCTCGATGCGCTGGGGACAATACTCGCCTGGCAACAAGCCACTGACTCGGCAGACTTCCAGACGGGTGATGCCGGGCGGCTCGACGAAATCGGCCTGCGATCCAGCGCGCTTGACCGTCCTCAAAAAGAGATTGAAGATAGGCCCCGCTCCGCTTACCCCGCTGACATCAAGCATAGGCGCGTTATCGGCATTGCCCACCCAGACGCCGACCACCAAATCCGGCGTGTAGCCCATGATCCAGTTATCGCGGTAGTCTGTGGTGGTGCCCGTTTTTGCGGCTGCGGGGAAGCCGACATTCAGCGGGCTATTTTCGCCGAAGGACGGCATGCGCGCCCGGTTGTCGCTGAGGATGTCGCTGATGATATAGGCGACTCGCTCGTCCAGGAGACGGCGCGTCAGTGGCGGCGCTTCGTAGCGATAAAGCTGCTTCCCGTTCGCATCCGTGATACTCAAGATAAACTGGGCTTCGATGTCGTAGCCACCGTTGGCCAGCGCCGCGTAGGCCTCAGCCAGATCAAGCAGGCGCACCTCCCCGCCGCCCAGGGTGATCGAGAGATCAACTTGCGCGTTGTCGCGCAGATTGTCCAAACCCAGCTCGCTGACAAAACGCAGGAAGCGCTCAAGCCCGATATGCTCCAGCGCCACCACCGCCGGAATATTGTAGGATGACGCCAGCGCCTCGCGCACTAATACCGGCCCGTGCTCGACATGCCCGTAATTGGCCGGCGCGAAGCTCTCTTTTTTGTTGGTGACAAAAGGACGGCGAATATCGAGGATCATCGTGGCGGCGGTGAAGGCATCGGGATAGGCCGGATTCATCGCCTCGGCATAGGTAAATGGTTTGAGCGTACTGCCCGGCTGACGATAAGCCAGGGCCGCGTTGACCGCGCCAGCGATCGCTTCGTCGAAGTAGTCGGGGCTGCCCAGCAGGGTCAGCACTTCACCGCTGCGCGGATCCAGCGCCACCAACGCGGCATTGTTGGCATTGGCCGGGCGGGCGCCATTGACCGGATTGTTGAGCGCCCGCAACTGACGCCGCGCGATGTCCTGCGCTTGCCCTGTCCAGTCGCGGTCGACTGTTGTGACCACCTCTAGGCCACCTGCGCGCAGCTCTGTACTGAAGTCCCGTTCCAGGAGTCGCCAAACTTCCATGACAAAATGCGGCGCGGCAATGGGAAAGGGCGCGGCGGCAAATTGCAGCTCGTCAGCCAGTGCCGTCCGCGCTTCTTCGCCGCTGATGAAACCCTGCTGCGCCATCAGCCGCAAGGCGACCGACTGCCGCGACTTGGCCCGTTCGCGCTGCGCCAGCGGATCATTGCTGATGGCGTTCTGCGCGATGCCCGCCAGCAGCGCGCACTCAGCTAGTGAAAGGTCGCCAGCCCCCTTCTGAAAGTAGGCGCGGGCGGCCGCGTCAATGCCGTAAGCCAGATTGCCGAAATAGACTTGATTAAGATAGAGCTCCAGGATTTGGTCTTTGCTGAAGCGCCGCTGTAATTTAAGCGCCAGGAGCGCCTCGCGCAATTTGCGGCGTAAGCTGCGCTCGCTGCCCCGCCGCGGATCGAGCAAAAGCAGGCGGGCCGTCTGCTGCGTGATGGTGCTGCCGCCGGCCACGATCGCGCCACGGCGCAGATTCAGCCAGAGCGCCCGCGCTATGCCCAGCGGGTCGAGGCCCGGATGCCGATAATAGTTGGCGTCTTCGGTGGCGATGATCGCGTTCACGCAGTGCCGCGGAATCTCGGACAAGGGCAATTCGCGATTGCGCCCCTGCTGCGGTTGCAGAATCTCATAGAGCAAGCGACCGTGTCGATCGTAGATGCGCGTGGAGGGCAGCGCCAAGCCCGCGTCGAGATCGTCCAGCGACGGCAGGTCGTCAAGCACCCAGAGGCCTAAGCCAACCGCCGCTAGGACCAGCCAGAGCGCTACAACCCAGACAGCCCTGCGCAGCCGCGCGCGCCTCCCCGTCAACATGGGTCCGGATTCATGTGAAGACTCGCGTTGACTAGAATTGACGCTGGATCATGTACAGCGCCCACTGCTCCAGCAGGCCGCGATTGGCGCTTTGGGGCAGCATAGACAAGTGGCCCAGCGCCTTTTCGACGGTTTCGCGCGAGCGCTCCTGCGCATAAGCAATCGTTCCCAATTCGCGCAGCAACTGAATTACGGCTTGCACCTCAGCCGGGCTGGCATTGGGGGCGCCAAGCGTGCGCAGGATGGACTCGCGCTGCTGAGCATCGGCCCGCTCCAGCGCCTTGAGCGTCAACAAGGTGGTCTTGCCCTCGCGTATATCGGAGCCCACCGGTTTGCCCAGTTGCCGCTCGTCGCCGACGATGCCCAGAATATCGTCTTGAATCTGGAAAGCGGCGCCACAAAGGCTGCAAAAGCTGCCGATGGCCCGCGCCGCCGGCAAGTCGGCATCGGCGTCGTTCAGGGCGATGGCCGCGCCCGCGCGACCGGCAAATTCATAGAGCGCGCCCGTCTTCTTCCACAGCATGTCGATGACAGCCGGCTCGCTGAGCGTCAGCGCCTCGCCCGAATACTGAACATCCAGCGTTTCGCCTTCCACTAGCAGCGGCGTTACCCGGCTCGCCAAATCTTGCCCCAGCCGCAAAATAACCTCGGCCGGCGCGCCAAACTCCAAATGCGCCTCGAATAGCAGCGACCAGGACCAGGATTGCTGAACATCGCCAGCCAGCATGGCTATCGTCAGGCCGTAATGCTCGGCCTCATCCGGCGCCCAGCCAAATTCTTCCGCCGCCCGCCGGGCAAAGTCGCGGTGCACGGTAGGCAGGCCCCGGCGGGTATCATCATGGTCGATCACGTCATCGTGCACCAGAGTCCAGGTGTGGTAGACTTCGATGGCTGCGGCCACCGGCAGCGCGCGCGACTCATCGCCGCCAAGCGCGCCACAGGCCAGCATAGCCACCGCCGGCCGCAAAGACTTGCCGCCAGCCCGCACGTAACTGAAGACGGCGTCGCGAATATGAGCCGGTTGGAAGCGCCGCAGGAAACGCTCTTGCGTGAGATACTCCAGCAGCAGCCGTTTGCGGCTGGCGACAGCATCCAGCAATTCGCTGAAGTCTCCGTCATTGGCGCTATCTGACATCGCAGGTCCCAGCCTGATTAACGGTCACGACACCATTGTATCATCTTGGTTTAACGCGCCCTATGAGCAGCCCGCCTTTGCCCCTGTGATCTGAATATCGCTTACTTCCAGCGACTGCAGGCCCGGCGCCCCCAGCAATCCCCGCTTAAACTTGCCTTGCGGGGTAAGAACCGCGTACTGATTGTCGATCCAGGCGATGAAGCCCAAGGGTCCCTTTGCCACATCGTCGGCTTGATGCACGACTTCACCGTCCACTGCAAATATGGCGCGCCCAGCTTGCCAGTCAATGCTGTAGCGGTGGCGCTCGCGCAGCAGCCCCTTATCAAGCAGCGCCTCGCTGACGCCGATAGCGCGCTGACCGATGGGCCAGAGCGCATCATAAAGCACCCGGCTGCGCATCAGCAGGAAGCCCAGCGGCGCAAAAGGCAGCAGCGCGAGGAAACGCCAATCGCGGGCGTTGATCGCAGCCGCCTTCCAGCCGTCACCCGCGACGTCCTGCGCCAGCGCGATGTCATTCTCCCGGCTGGTGAAGAAAAACCAGAGCGCCTGCGGCAAGCGCAACGAACGCTGCCCGGGCATGAAGGGCTGATTCCAAAATCCGAATCCGGCTGTACCTTTCAGCTCGCCTTGGCTGCGAGCGCGAAGGCTGAGGCGCAGCGGCGGGCTGTTGCTGAAATCGGCTGGCGTCGCGTAATCGCTGATCTGCGCGTCGCTGTAGGCGTCGCTGCTGGCGCGCGGTAGGTCCATGCGGATTCCAGACTCGCTCGCGTGTACGATGCCGCCGCCCAGCTCGGTCACGCGCCATGGATGCGCAGTTCCCACTTCGCCTCACCTCACGACAAAGTTGCAGCTTTCCTCTTCAAATTCAGTGCTCGTGCCGGGCCCGTAGGACGCGCTACCGTCCTGGATAGCGTTGCGCCAGGTCACGCGGTAGCTGATGCTATACTCGCCGGCCGCGAGCGGACCGTAAGGCACATACCAGTAGACGGCATACTGGCTGCCGCTGCGCGTGGGATTGCCGCGGAATTGATTTACGCTGCGGATCGCTTCTCCGTTGACGCGCAATTCGTGCGTGGCGTTGGTCATGTGGTCGCGCACATAGGCTTCGGTAGTGGCGAACCAGGCCCAGAAGATCTTGATCGTAGAACCGGGGCTGAGCTCTGAGGGCGCGCGGATGCCAAATGCCGGATCGTTGCAAAAGGCGAAAACATTGACATCCTGGCGCGGCGCCGCGGTCGGTCCGGCAGGCGCGGTCGGGCTGGGCGTCGCGCTCGCAATAGGCGCGGCATCGCTGGGGGCGGCCTCCGCCGTGCTGGTCTGGGCGGCGCCAACCAGGGCGGTAGCGGTCATATTCAGCGAATCGACATCCGCTATCGTGACGTCGAATAAGGGCACGCCTGCCTCCGCGCTGTCCCCATCCGCCAGTTGCACGACCACCCGTGTCTCACCGCTGAGCGTGATGGCTTCTGCCTCATCCGCTGGCGGCCCCTCGTCGACGTCCAGCAGCGACTGACTGATCCAGCCCTCGTCGCCGTCCTCCAGCAGCACGCGATACCAATCGTCATCATCGTTCGCGCCGAGAACTTGTATGCCACTGCCGGGCGCCAAACTGGTAATGATGCCGTAGGTGGTGCCCGGCCCGCGCCGCACATTGGCGCGCCGCTGAGAGCGCACGACGCCGAAGACCGCTGGCGTGGCTGTCGGCGTCTCGGTTGCTGTGGCGGTGGGGGTGACGGTCGGCGAAGCTGTGGCTGTGGCGGTTTCAGTTGGCATAGCTGTCGCCATCGCCGTGCTGGACGCTGTCGGCGGCAGCGGGGTATCAGTAGGCAGCGGAGTCGCGGTCGGCGCCGAAAGCAAGTCCAAACTGCAAGCGCTGAGTAAGCCGCAAAGCAGCAGAGCCGTCATAAAAATGCCCAGGGCGCGATATCCGCCCGCTAGCGGGCTTCTGTACGTCCCAGCGAACAAGGCCTTTACTCCGCAAAATTACAGCGCATCCAATCAGGTTAATTATAAGGCTGTGCCGAAATACGCGCAAAAGCGACAAGACGCGCTTGCGCTTGCTGCCCGTGATTGGCTCTTGATTTTACGCCGCCTTGAGGCTAAGCTGGGTGTCGCATCAGTGCCTGTAGCTCAGTGGATAGAGCACTGGTCTACGGAACCAGGTGTCGGGAGTTCGAATCTCTCCAGGCACGAAGCCATGAACCAGCCGCCGGGCTGGTTTTACTTTTTCTGCGAGCCGCCGTCATTTAGCGCGGCAAGCTGTTTGCTGACAGCCTGGCTTCAGTGAGGGAGCGCGTTGCGGTCAGGGCATGGTTGCCGTACGCAGAATGATGCGATCGCTTGTCCAATTGCGCTCGTACCAAGTACAAGTCTCGAAGCTGTCATTAAGCGCTTGCATTCTGTCTTCAAGCTCCCGCCGCAATTCACTTAGAAGGCCGGCAAAATCGTCCTCATCAACCAGGTTGCGCATCTGGTAAGGATCGCTCAGATTGTCAAACAGCCGCTCGCTCCCGTCCGCCAGGTAGACCGCATAGGTGTAGCGCTTGCCACGCAGCGCCCGCCACTCATGACCATCTTCAAATATCGCTGTCGCCCCCATCCCTTGCATGAACGCGGCCTTCGGCTCGTCGATTGCCTCGCCCCGCAGCAGCGGGCTGAAGTCAAAGCCCTCCGCTTCATCGGGAACGGGCAATTCCAGCGCGGATAACAGCGTCGGCATAATATCCGGTGTGTTCAAGCAGGCGTCCGTGGCCGATCCCCGAGCCGTGACGCCGGGCCAGCGAATCAGGAAGGGGACGCGAACCGCCTCGTCATAGAAGATATTCTTGGCACGCCTGCCCTGGGCGCCAAACATTTCGCCGTGGTCTGATGTGAAGACCAGGATGGTATTCTCGAACAGGCCCAAGCCTTCAATCGCATCCGCCAGGCGGCCGATATTCCAGTCGAGATTGGCGGTCATCGCGTAATAGACGCGCATCCACTCCCGCAGTTCGCCCCGCTCTTCTTCGCTGAGCCGCGCCCAGGCATCGGCGCGCAGATCGTTATCGGGCAGGTAATTCGGCGGCAGCTCAAACTCGACATCGTCAAACAATGCCAGATACTCCGCCGGTACATTGCCGCGATCCCAGGGGTCGTGTGGCGTGCCCAGCGACAGAAACAGCGCGAATGGTTCAGCTTGCCCGGCGGCTTCCCGCAGCTTTGATATAGCCAGGTCTGTTTGTCCATCGGGTTCGTAACCCTCAATGGTGATCCGCTCGGGGCCTTCTTCGTGATAGTACTGCTCCCAATAGGTGTGATGGAATCCATAGGCTCCCCAGTACCCGTCAAAGCCAAGACGATGGGGGCCGCGCGGCGTGAATGAATTTTTTGGGTCATCGTGATTGCCCAACTCATTCGCCCACAGATGCCATTTGCCGATGTAGTAGGTGTCGTAGCCGCCATCGTGCAGGGCATGGCCGAAGCAGCGCTGATCGGGATTGATGCGCAATTCGTTGATGACCATACCCGTGCTGCTGGAATACTTGCCGGTGAACAAAGACGCGCGATATGGCGCGCACATGGGGCTGCCCGAGACGCAATTGACGAAATTCATGGAGTCGGCCGCCAGATGGTCGATATGAGGCGTGCGCGCCCTGGCGTCTCCAGCGTATCCCAAGGACTGATAGCGCAATTGGTCAGCGAATACATAGATGAGATTGGGCTGGCTCATGATGCGACCTGTGGCTGGCAAGCAACAGACGGAGGGCGACCCCAGCGGAGCCGCCCGTTCCTGCTGCTCAACTCACTGCTAACTTTGGAACAAGATGAAATCGTCCAGGCGAGCTTGCGCGTCGGCCAGCGCCACCTCCGGCGTCTTGATGCCCAAGATCGCCGCTTCGACTTCTTCATGTACGATGGCCCAGAAGGCGTTGCCCCAGACTTCACGCGGCACCGAGCGCACATTGGAAGACATTGAGGCGTACTCCGCGCGATGCGGCAAATTCTGGAATTCTTCGCTTGCGATCACCGACTGCCGCGTCATGCCATGCCCAACGCGCGCCCACACGACCGAGTTGTCGCTCAGCCACTTGATGAACTCCACCGCCGCCTGGACCCGCGCCGGATCCGCATTTTGGCCCAGGGGAACCAGCCAATTGTGCGAGCCGGCGAATGTGCCCGAGTGCTCGAAGAGCTGCGGGAAATCGGCAACGTAGTAATTCTTCAATGCCACTTCGCCTTCCGCGATCTGCCGATCAAAGCCGTTGATGCGCCAAGTGCCATCGATTAAACCAGCGCTCTCGCCGTTGGCGAAATTCTCCACAGCGATATTGCCGTTGATTTCGTTATAGGCGCGGCTAACGATGCCCAGCTCCTGCAGCTCAAGTATGAAGTTCAGCGCCTCTAAGGCTTCCGGCGTGTCGATCGTCGGGCTGCCCCCATCATCGGCCAGCGCGCCACCCTTCTGATACAAATAAGCCGTCAGTGAGCGCACGGTTGCGGCTTGGCCAGCCATTTCCGCGATCGGTTTGCCGGTTGCCTCATGGACTTGCTCGGCCGCGGCGATAAACTCATCGGCAGAGGTCGGCAGCATAGGCGCGCCCATGTCATCGACCAGTCCCGCTTCCGCCCACAGGTCGAGATTGATATGCCATATCGTGGCCGCCAAGTCAAAAGGAACGCCGTAGAATTCGCCCTGATACAAGCCATAGTCCGCGGCGCCCGCGGTGAAGTCGCTGGCGTCAATGCCCACGGCTTCCATCACATCGCTCAAAGGCGTCAGCGCGCCGCGCGAGGCATAAATCGGAATGCGCCGGCCATGCAGTACGGCAATATCAGGCGGCGTGCCAGCGGCGATGGAGGCGTTCAACTGCGTTGTGCCGGGCCAATCGGCCACGATCGTTTCCACCTGTTTATCAGGATGTTCGGCATTCCACTGATTGGTGAGCACGGTCATGATGCCGCATTCACTGGTGACGCCGGACAGATCCATGGCATCGCCAAAGTCGTCAACACAGTCGCCGAAGAAGCGCAGCAAGGTCAGCGTCATCGCGTCCTGAGCCAAAGCCGAAGGCGCTAAGGACAGCACGAACGATAGTATTACTAGAATCGACAAGATTTTCCGCATGATCTGCATCTCCTGAATGATTTGCGTTTTACCTTTCAGATATGTACCAGTATATGTCGCCCGTCACCTCCTCCTTTTGCCTATTTTATCCCGCTTGAAATCTGAATGCCGGAGATGATGCGTTTCTGAAAGATGAAGAAGAATATCACAATAGGCAGGCCGGCTGTCCAAGCGGCCGCCATTGTCTGCCCGAAGTTGGCCGTATACGTGGTCGCCGTCAAGTTGGTCAAGCCAATGGTGATGGTCATGATGTCGGGGTCCGTGGCGGCCACCAGCGGCCACAAGTATTCATTCCAAGTACCCAGGAAGGTGAAAATCGCCAAAGCCGTCAGCACCGGCGTCGACAGCGGCAGGAAGATGCGGAAATAGACGCCGATTCTGCTGGCGCCATCTAACCTCGCCGCTTCTTCCAATTCTATCGGGATGCCCTTGAAGAACTGCACCAACAGAAATACGGCGAAGGGCGACGCCAAGCCCGGCAGAATCAGCGCCGGGAAGCTGTTCAATAGCTTGAGATTGGAAAAGAGCAGGTACACTGGAATGAAGGTGGCTTGCCCCGGCACCATCAGGCCGATCAGCACAAAATAGAAGACGTACTGCCGCAAGGGAAACTTAACGCGCGCGAAACTATACGCTGCCAGCGAGCAAATCATCAGCTGCAAAATGGTGCGCGCGCTGGCCACGAAGAGGCTGTTGAGGAACCAGCGCGGAATGCGACTGCTCCTAAAGACAAAGTCGTAATTGTCAAGCGTGAAGGGCGCCGGCAGCAGCAGCGTGAGATTGGCCGTGATCGAATGCTCCGGCCGCAATGACAAGGACAGCGTCCAGACGATGGGTATCAGCCAGACGAAGGCGAATAGCGTGATCGCGACGACAATAGCAGCGTTGCGGAGCGTAAGCTGTCGTTGACGAGCCGCCTGCCGCGCAGCCAATTGGTCGAAAGCCGGGGCCGCTGCCATCAGTCATCTTCCCCGCGGCTGAACAGCCACAACTGAATGATCGATACCGTAAACAGAAAGACGAAAAGCACAAAGGCAATTGCCGAGCCGTAGCCCAGCTGCCAATAGTCAAAAGAACGCTCGAACAGGTACATCACCAGCGGACGCGTGCTGCCCGCCGGGCCGCCGCCGGTCAACACGTCAATCAGTGGAAATACCTGCGCCGAAGCGATGACCTGCAGGACGATGACGAATAGCATCGGCCGCCGCAAACCCGGCAGCGTCACATGCCGGAATTGCGCCCAGCGTCCCGCGCCATCGACCTTGGCCGCGTCATATTGCGCCTGCGGGATATCTTGCAAACCGGCCAAGAATATCAGCATGTTGAAACCGACCGACCACCAGACTTTCGTGATGGCGACGGTCGGCATGGCGCTGGCTTCGTCCAGGAACCAGGAACCCCGCGCGATGCCTATCGAATCCAGCACGGCGTTGACAAAACCGCGTTCACCTGGCGCGAATACGCGCGCGAAAACCAAGCCAACGACAGTCACCGACAAGATGTTCGGCATGTAGAAAATGGTGCGGAAGATGCCTATGCCGCGCACACGCTGATTCAACATCAACGCCAAGGCCAGCCCGGTGACTATCAAGCCTGGCCCGGCCAGCAGCGCGAAAAATATCGTATGCTCCAGCGACGACCAGAACAGTTTGTCCTTGCCAAAAAGGATCTCGTAGTTGCGTAAGCCGATGAACTTGACGTTGGTGCCAATCACATCCCAATTATGCAGCGATATCCAGAAGCCCTGCAGGATCGGCAAGAAGTTGAAAATCAGATACAAGATTATGAACGGGGTGATAAAGAGGATGCCGACGAGAGCGTCCTGCCGTTCAATCTTCGACAGCCGAAAGATTGAGTGCTTGCGCTTGCCACTTTTCGCTCGAACCATCGCGGCGCCAGACTGCCTAACGATCTGCAATTCTACGCGCCTATTCTACTGCGGCTGGAGGCCAATTGCGAAACAATGGCCAATTGACCCATGGCAATCGCATCAAAATATTTTAACCACAGAGCACACAGAGAACACAGAGATTTAGGTGTTTAGACGACTATTCAAAGCAGTCGATGGACTGGAATACGGCAAGAAGCACCAAAATGACTTCAAATATCTCTCAAAATCACGCCGGACTTATGACCTAAGCTTTCATTATTGCTTTTCTCTGCGCTCTCTGTGGACTCTGTGTTTGAGTTGCCGTTCGAATTTGCGCCATTTCAGTCACTACCATTTTGATGCGATTGCCCTGCCAATTGACCCCGGCTCAGGCAGGCAAACGAGCCAGCGGCGCCCGCTTAGTCGGCCGACATAAAAGCCTGAAAGCGCGGCGCTTCGCCCGGCGCCGGCGAGTTGACAAAGGCGCCCCGTTTGACCACCGCCTCGCGCCCGCCCAGCGACGCGATCTTGCGCTCTTGATCCGCCTTCGCCTGCCGATCAACCGCTTCCGGATCCAGTATTGCGCGCAGCTTCGCTTCGTAATCGCTGAGCAGACGCTGCGCAGACGCATTGGGCTGCAGCGCCAAATCGTCCAGCTCATGCGGATCGGCATCCAGGTCGAAGAGTTGCGCCGGACCGGCGACATGGTAAATGTACTTGTAGCAGCGATCGCGCAGCATGTAGTAGGCGCTGGGCGACCCAACCGCGTGATACTCCGAGAATACCGTCCGATCCTGGGCATCAGCCGCCGCGATCCGCCACAGCGATTCGCCTGGCAGGGACCGATCCCGTTCGTCGCCCGGGCATCCCAGCGCCTCCAGCACTGTAGGATGACAATCAACCAGCGAGATTGGCGTGTCCACGACCTTGCCCGCCGGCACATCCGATCCGGACATGATAAAGGGAATGGCGCAGGCTTCTTCGTACATGGTGAATTTGCCGTAGATGCCGCGCGCGCCCAAATGCTCGCCGTGGTCAGATGTATAGATCACGCGTGTGCTCCCGCGTAGATTCAGCTCATCCAGCGCCGACATCACCTGCCCGATTTGCTGGTCAAGAAATGTGCAGATGCCGAAATAGGTCGCGTGCAGGCGGCGGATGGTCGCCTCGTCAAAAGCCTGCTCGCAGCTGAAGAAGCGCCGCATGTGATCGTAGGTCGGGTGCCGCGGCCAACTGGAGTCTTGCCATTGCGGCGGCAGTTGAATCGCCTCGTGCGGGTAACGCTCGTAGGTCTCCTGCGGCGCAAACCAGGGCGGATGCGGCGTGACAAATGACAAGAAAAGCGCCCAGGGCGTCTCATCATTCTGATGCTCTCGCAGCCAGCGGATTGCGTTGTCGCGGTTGCGAATGTCATACTGCTGATAGGTGGAATCGCGGGGTCCCGCTTCGATAATGCCCGGCCGCCAATCGCGCTTCACCGAGCCATCGCGGATGCCGCTGGCCGGGTCGCCGATGCCGTCAACCACATGCAGCGGCTCAACTTCCTCGGTGAAGCCGTTGTCGTCTTCCGCGCTGCGAAAATGCAGCTTGCCGATGGAATCGACGCGGTGGCCGGCCGCCTGCAAGCGATGCCCCCAGCTCGGAACGCCGCCGTCATAAGGGAAGCCATTGTCCCAATTGCCGATTCTGTGCACATACTGACCTGTGGCCAGCGACGCTCGCACCGGCACACATATCGGGCAGTTGGTATAGGCATTGCTGAAGCGCGTCCCGCTGGCCGCCAAGCGGTCCAGGTTGGGCGTCTGAACCAGCGCATGCCCGGCGCAGCCCATGGCCGCCGCCTGATGCTGATCGGATATGATGAAGAGCAGGTTGCTCGGCTTCATGGCGATTCCTTTTTTGGCTGGTCCGCGTAGCTCAAATCTTAGCGCATCGCCGCGCCGCCGGGCAAGGCAGTGGCAGTGCCGGGAGTACCGTGCCTAGCGTTGAACAAGCCATACCCCTCAGTAGAACCGAGTAAGTAATGCGAATTTCGCTAAAGCAACCATATGTAGGGGCGACATACCATGTCGCCCGAACCACAAATCGCAGCTGACCAGATTGGTCGCCTCTACAAAGCTCAAATTTCTTATGACTTGCCTGGCGATTGGCGCGGGGCTACACTTCATCGGATTGTCCACATCTGGAGAGTGCCCGCCCATGCCCGTTTCTATTCACGCCGAAGCACTCGAAAAGCTGACTCGCGACATCTTCGCAGCCGCCGGCGCGCCGCCAGACATCGCCGCTGTCGTCGCCGAGTCCTTGGTCACGACCAACCTCTTCGGGCACGACTCGCACGGTGTGCTGCGCGTGAAACAGTATATCAACATGATTCGATCCGGCATGATCAAGCCGACCGAGCGTCCGCGCATTCGCAAGCGCTTCGGCGCCACCGCCATGGTCAGCAACGGCTACGGCTTCGGGCAAACCGGCGCGCGCTTCGCCGCCGAGCTGGCTATTGAGTTGGGGGGCGCTAACGGGATTGCGGCCGTATCGCTGGGCCAAACGGCGCATATCGGGCGCTTGGGCGAATATACTCAAATGATCGCCGCGGCCGGGCTGATCGGCATCGGCTTCACCAGCGGCAGTATGTACAGCGGCTGGGTCGCGCCATACGGCGGGCGCGAGAAAGTCTTCAGCACCAATCCCATGTCCTTTGCCGTGCCATGCGCTGGCGAGGGTACGCTGCTGCTCGATTTCGCCACAGCCGGCATGGCGCATGGCAAGGTGCTGCTGGCGCGCGCGAAAGGCGAAAGCCTGCCAAAAGGCATGATGCTGGACAAAACGGGCCGACCCAGCACCAATGCCAGCATCATTGACGATGGCGCGATATTGCTGGCGATGGGCGCTTATAAAGGCTCGGGCTTGTCCATGATGATGGAGATCATACCGACCTTGCTGGCGGGCAAACGCCCCATCGTCTCGCCCGAATTCCACTTTGGCAATCCCACCTTGCTGATGGCGCTTTTGCCGGAGGCATTCGACGAAGATACGGATTTTGTCCAGCAAGTTGAGGCTTTGAAACAACATGTGAAATCGGTGCAACCGGCCGCGGGCTTCGACGAGGTGCTGCTGCCCGGCGAGCCGGAATCGCGCTCATACGCCGAACGCATCAAGTCGGGCATTCCCTTGCCTGATCGCGTCTGGGCCGACCTGAAACAACTCGCGGACGAGTTGAGCGTGACCTTGCCAGGGCAATCGCATCAAAATGGTAGAGACTGAAATGGCGCAAATTCGAACGGAAAATCAAACACAGAGATCACAGAGAGCGCAGAGAAAAGCAATAATGAACGCTTACATCATAAGTCAGGAGTGATTTTGAGAAATATTTTAGTCTTTTTGATGCTTCTTGCCTTATTCCAGTCCATCGCCTGCTTTAGTCGTCTATTCACCTAAATCTCTGTGCTGGTGGTCAGTGTCTACGCGACCCTCTGTGTTCTCTGTGGTTAAAATATTTCGATGCGATTGCCCTGTGACCTTGCCGCCGTATGATGCAGCAATATGAATCACTGGCTACAATTGCGGGAAGCTGTCTGCGCTCGCCAATAAAGGAGAAGCACACGATGTATCAGCCCGCACCAACCAAGGGAAACACCGACTGGTTCGTGAACGACCGCTTCGGCATGTTCATCCACTGGGGTCTTTATGCGCTGCCTGCCCGACATGAATGGGTGAAAAACCGCGAAGAGCTGAGCGACGAGCAGTACGCGCCTTACTTCAAGTATTTTAACCCCAAGCGCTTCGATCCCGACCGCTGGGCGGAGCTGGCGCAGGCGGCCGGCATGAAATACATGGTCATCACATCCAAGCATCACGAGGGCTTCTGCCTCTGGGATTCGCAATTCACCGACTACAAAGCCACCAATACGCCCTGGGGCAAAGACCTGCTTCAGGAAGTCGTGCGCGCCTTCCGCAGCCGCGGCTTGAAGATCGGCTTCTATTATTCGCTGATCGACTGGCATCATCCCGATTTCACCGTCGACATGCGGCATTCGCAGCGCAACCATCCCGATCGCGCCGCCTTGAATCAGGGACGCGACATGGGCAAGTACCGCGACTACATGAAGGATCAAGTGCGGGAGCTGCTGACGGACTTCGGCAAAATCGACGTGATCTGGTACGACTTTTCTTACCCGGGGCCGGACGGCAAGGGCCGCGACGATTGGGACAGCGCAGGGCTGGAGTCGCTGAGCCGTTCGCTGCAACCCGATATCGTCATCAACAACCGGCTCGACCTGCCCTCCTCAGCCGACATCTACACACCCGAGCAATTCCAGCCGCGGGAGTGGGTGCGTGTCGATGGCCAGCCAGTCGTCTGGGAAACCTGCCAGACTTTCAGCGGCTCCTGGGGTTACCATCGCGACGAAGCCACCTGGAAGAGCCCGGGCCAGTTGATTCGCATGTTGGTTAATACAGTCGCCACCGGCGGCAATCTGCTGATGAACGTCGGTCCGACCGCGCTGGGCGAATTGGATAGCCGCGCCGAGGATGCGCTGCATGTCTACGACGCCTGGATGCATCAGCACAGCGAGTCCATCTACGGCTGCAGCGCCAGCGCGCTAACTGCGCCGCAGGATTGCCGTCTGACTCAAAATGGCGACCTGCTTTATATACATATCTTCGCCTATCCATTCCGCCATCTGCACATCGACGACATCGGCGACCGCATCGAATACGCCGAGTTCCTGCACGATGGCAGCGAGATTCACTTCAGCGTAGACGGGGACAACACGGCTACCCTGCAGCTGCCGGTTATCCAGCCGCGCGCCGAAGTGCCGGTTATCAAGCTGTATCTGAAGTCGTAAGCCTGTGCAAAGCGCCAGTTCGTAGGGGCGACCTATCAGGTCGCCCGATTCTCACCCGGAATAGCTGACTTCCAGGAACTGATTGGCGGCGACATCGGTCAGCGTCTGTTCAGCGCCGTTGGGCCAGCGGACGCGCAGCTCGCGAATAGTCTGCGCGCCCAAGCCGAAATGCAGCGCCGTGTCATTGCCAGCGCCCAGGCTTGAGCCGCACTTGACCTCTTGCAGCAGCTTGCGGCCGTCAGCGGTTGTGATGGTCACGCGCGCGCCGATAGCATCGCGGTTGATGTCGCCGCCGCCGACCAGACGGATATTGAGCCAATTGTTGGACTTGCCGATGGCGCCGGTATTGCGATAGAGCCGGTAGCCTTCGTTCCAGTTGCCCAGCACAAAGTCGAGGAAGCCGTCGCGGTCGTAGTCGGCGTAAGCCAAGCCCATGCTCGGCTGCAGATTGACCAGCCAGTCTTGCGGCGTGGCGTCAGCGAACGTGCCGTCACCACGATTCTTGAACAAGAAGTCGCGATACTCGAACATCATGCCTTCGGGCCCGGACTCGATATCGAACTGGATGAATTCGGTGGCTGTGAGGTAGAGATCCAACCAACTGTCATTGTCATAATCAAAGAAGACCGTGCCCCAACCGACCGCGCTGCTGGGCCCCACCGCCACGCCGGCCTCGTCCGCCACATCTTCAAAGGCGCCATCGCCCTGGTTCTGCAGCAGCACCATTCCGTTCACCATGTCGGAAAAGTAGAAATCCAAATCGAGGTCGTTATCATAATCGCCGACCGCCAAGCCCATGCCGTGGATGAATGTGCGCGCGCCCGCCTCGATGGAGACTTCGCTGAAACACCAGCCATCGCAGCCGGCGCCGTCATTGCGCCAGAGAATATTGCCCAACATGTTTTTGAACTGGTCGTTGACGACGTAGATATCGGCGTCGCCATCGTTGTCGTAGTCGGTGAAGCTAGCGCTGAAGCCCGCGCCCAGCAGCAAATCGTAATCCAGCAGGCGCGTCACATCCTCAAAGGTACCATCGCCGCGATTGCGATAAAGCGTGTCGCGCGCTGCACCGTGTTCGCGCGTGATATTGGGGTCGCCGCACTCCGGGAAGCAGGACCAGTTGACGACGTACAGATCAAGATAGCTGTCGCCATCGTAGTCGCCCCAGGTCGCGGTGGTGCCTTTGCCGGCATCGCCGACGCCCGCCCGCTCGGTCACATCGCTGAAGCCGAGGCCCATGTCGTTGTGGAAGAGCGTGTTGGCGCCGTGATTCAGCACATACAAGTCCAGCCAGCCGTCATTGTCGTAATCGACCCAGACCGCGCCGCCAGTTTCCGTATCCCTCAGCGCGACCTGCGGCGACAGCTCGGACATCAAAAACGCGCCTTCGCCATTGTTGCGATACAAGACGCTGGCATCGCGATTGCCGCTGACGTAGAGGTCCAGCCAACCATCGCGGTCGTAATCCCCCCAAGCCTGGCCGATGCCCAGGTAACCGCTGGCGAAATCGTCCTCAAAGAGCTCCCAGTGGCCGCTATGCGTCGCGGTAATACCGGCGGCTTCGCTGACGTCGACAAAGGGCTCGAGTTTGCCGATGGCGGTGAGAAAGGTGAGACAGAAGACCGGCAGTGCCAGGCGGACGAGGATCTTCATGTGACGAAGAGCAGCGATGCCGACTATCTTTGTACCCCTGCGCTAAGACCTAGCCCTTAAGACCGGAAGTGGCGATGCCTTCGACGAAATAACGCTGTCCGAAGATGAAAACGAGCAAAACCGGGATGACCGCGACTGTCGCCACAGCCATCATCAGATGCCAGTCAGTATTGCCATAAGCGCCCTGATATTGCACCAGGCAGACGGGCAGCGTTTGAATTTCCGGCTCGCGCAGATACAGCAAGGGACCGAAGAAAGCATTCCAGTTGCCGATGAAAGCGAAGATGGCCAGGGTCGCCAGCGCCGGTTTGGACAGCGGGATAAAAATTTGCATGAGAATGCGCACGTGGCCGGCACCGTCGATCTTGGCTGCATCAATCAGTTCTTCGGGAATGGTGAGGAAGAATTGACGCAGCAGGAAGATGAAGAAAGCCCAGCCGAACCAGGGCGGCACCATCAGCGGCAGATGCGTATTCAGCCAGCCTAACCTGTTGAAGAGGACATACTGCGGCACCACCAGCGCTTCGGTAGGCAGCAGCATGGTGGCCAAGACGATAGCGAAGAAGAAGTTCTTGCCGCGGGCTTTCAGCCGTGCAAAGGCGTAAGCCGCCAAGGTGCAGGAGACCAAATTGCCAACGATGTTATTGATGGTGATCTTCAGCGAATTCCAGGTGCAGGTGGTGAAATCGACATAGCCGTAACCGTACCAGCCATCAGCAAAGTTCTGCCATTGCGGCGTTTCCGGCAACAGGCGCGGCGGAAAAGCGAACACTTGATTCAGCGGCTTCAGCGCCGTTGACACCATGACGATGAAGGGCATGACGAAGACAAGGCCAATTGGTATCAGCAAAGCGAAAGTGAGCAGGATGCCGATGGCGCGGCGCCCTTTGATGGACTTGCGCCAAGCGACAGTTTTCTTGCGTTTGCCCGTCGTCATGCTCAGTCAGCCTCGTAATAGACCCAGCGCCTGCCCACGCGGAATTGGATGCCGGTCAGCGCCATTAGAATGACAAACATGATCCAGGCGACTGCGGCGGAGATGCCCAGCTTCAAGAACACGAAGGCGTTCTCCCACAGATACCAGATCAAGACATTGCTCGATTCGCCGGGACCGCCTTCCGTCATCACGCGGATTTCAGTGAAGTTTTGGAAGGAGCCGACGACAGAGATAATAATGACAAAGAAGAGTACCGGAGAAAGCATGGGCAACGTCACATTCTTGAACTTGGCCCAATTTCCAGCACCGTCAATTTCGGCCGATTCGTACAATTCCTTGGGCACACCCTGCAAGCCAGCCAACAATATAATCATATTGGGTCCGACTTGAAACAGGCTCATGATAATGAGCGATGGCTTGACCCAGGTCGAGCTGTAAATCCAGGGCGGACCAGTGATACCAATCTGCTTCAAACTGTAATTCAGGATGCCTAGGCGCGGATTGAATATCCAGATCCAGACCAGCGCCACCGCCACGCCCGCCGTCACCGTCGGCAAATAATAAACGGCGCGGAAGATAGGTATGCCCGGCACCCTTTGATTGAGCAGTATCGCCAGCAAAAGCGCGAAGGCTGTGCCGAATACCACTCTGCCCACGACGAGATAAAGCGTGTTGCCCACCGACGTCCAGAAGATCGGGTCGCCAAAGAGCGCCCGGTAATTGTCCAAGCCAATGAATTGGAGATCGTCCAGGGAGATGCGCCAATCGGTGAAGCTCAAGCCCAGCATGCCCAGTACAGGACCGGCGTTGAACACAACCAAGCCAATCAACCAAGGCAAGATGAACAGGTAGAAGATGCGCTCTTCGCGCCGCGCGCTGGGTGAAATGGGACGAATCAGCCGTCGCAACATAAGTTATCCGCTCGTCGTCGAGTCAATGCTAGTGAGGGAGACCATAGAATGATCTCCCTCAGGTCTATGCAATCTGTGAAATTGGGCTACATGTCCTCGGCAACCGCGTCCAGAGCAGCCTGTCCTTCTTCCGTGATGGTGGCGATGACCTCGTCGACGCTGGCTTCGCCCAAGCGCAACAGATTGGCTTCGCGCGCCAGAATGTTGCTGACTTCCGCCGAAGCGAGCGACGAGTAGGGGTGGCCCGTCGTGGCGTAGTCGAACATGGCTTCCAGGAAGTAACGTCCTGACGGTGGCGCCGGGTCGGACTCCAGCCAAGCTTCCAGCCCTTCCGGACGCGCCGGTGAGCCGCGGCCCGACAGGCTCCACATGAAGATCATGCCGTCGAGTGACAGGTATTCACGCAGATAGCGCCATGCGGTGTCCGGCTTGTCGCTGGTCGGCGTGATGCCATAGCCGCTGCCGAAGGAAGTCGTGGCGCGGGTGCCGTCGGCGCCCATGGGCGTCGGCGCGACATCCCAATTGAAGGGCGCTTGGGCGCGCATGCTGGGCGTATCCCAGGTGGCGATGTGGGACATCGCGCTGGCGCCAGCGCGGAAGGGATGCTGATTGGGGAAAGCTTCCGCTTCGGTACCGCTGGGAGCGGCGCGTTCGTCATGAATCAGACTGTTCCAGAAGTTCATCGCCTCGCGCGCTTCCGCGGAATCAATGGTCATCTCGGTTTCTTCGTCATTCATGACAGCGCCGCCCCAAGCGCCCAGGTAGAAGCCGTTGCCGCTGTTGCCCAGGTTAAAGCGGCCGTCCCAGCCATAGACACCCATGTCGGCATCCGTCAGCGCGGCGGCGGCGGCGGCGAAGTCTTCCATCGTCCAGTCGCCATCGGGGTAATCCATACCGGCCGCGTCGAACATGTCGACGTTGTAGCCAAGGATGACCGGACCATGATCGTATGGCAGGGCATGAATGCGACCGTTGACGCGATAAAGTCGCACCGATTCTTCCCACATGCCGTCTACATTGAACTCTTCATCAGCCACGACGATGTCATGGATGTCGATGATGATGCCCTCATGCGCCCAGGGCGTGGCGCGGCTGCCGTGAACGTAGATGATGTCGGGCAAGGTGCCGGCGGCGGCCCAAGCCGGAACCACATTATTGTGGTCACCCCAGGTATTGTAGGTGATGTTGATGTCAATATCCGGATGCCGCTCCATGAAGCCTTCATCGTACTCGGCCTGGCGCGGGCGGAAGGCCGCTTCCCAGTGCCGGCCGAAAGTCAACTCGACCTGGTCCTGGGCGGCGGCGATATTGCTCAAAGGACCAAGCCCAGCGAGCGCAACGCCGGAACTGCTGGCGGCTGCGAGCTTCAAAAACGCGCGGCGTGAAAGTTTCTCAGTGCTCATGTCGGTTCCTTTCCATGAGTTGTTCTCGGACAAATTAAGTACCGCTGCTCATCGATAATAGGTTAGGCGCCTCCTTCGACAAGACCTGAACAATAATCTATCAAAAAAACACGTCAAAGCACCGATTCGGACATGAATATTATAGTAATGCAAGATTATCCATTTGTCAAAAGGTTTTCCGACAAACAGGAAATTGCTTACGTAGAGCCAGTGATCTGTCGAGAACCCGCCTTGCTCGCGCGAGCATACAAGATTATTATTTCCTAGCGCTCGTCAAGCCATATCGCCGTCCTTGACCGACTGCTGCGGGCTTGTCGCTCTTTTCTTATTTTGTGACGCAACAAGATTCGAAGCAAGTGATATCAATTATGCCGCGACCTAAGGTCATCCATCAGCCGCAGACACAGCGCGCTTTGCAGCGAGGCATATCCACGCTGACGCAGGCGGTCGCGCCGACCCTGGGCCCGCTGCCGCGCCGTTCGGTAACACAGAACCTCGACAAGCTGGAGCTGCTGGACGACGGCGGCGTCATCGCGCGGCGTGTCATTGCCCTGCCCGAGCCGGACGAAGACGTCGGCGCCATGCTTTTGCGGCAGGTGTTGTGGCGTATGCATCAGCAGGCGGGCGACGGCGCCGCGACAACAGCCGTCTTGTATGAACAGATCTATAATGAGGGCCTGCGCTTCATCGCTGCCGGCGCCGATCCCATGCGCCTGCGGGGGCGCTTGACGGAACTTCTGCCGCGCCTCATCGAACGCTTGACGGCAGAGACGCGATTTCTCAAGAGCGAAGAAGAACTTTGCGCAGCGGCATTTTCCGTCTCTTATGACGAAGAGATGGCGCGCATCCTGGGCGAAGTACTGTACACGATAGGACCCTACGGCCAGGTCGATGTGCGCGAAGGGCATGGCCGCGGTATGGACTACCAGTACGTGGCCGGCTGCTATTGGCAAGGCGGCGCGCAATCCAAAGCAATGCTGCGCGGCGCTCAGCGGCAGGTGGCGGAACTGCAGGACGCCACGATTCTAGTGACTGATATGGAGATCGAGGAACCGGCGGAATTGATTCCGCTGATGCAACTGGCGCTGCGCTGCGGCATCAAGCAGTTGCTGCTGGCGGTGGCGTCAATCTCGGAGAAGGGCTTGTCGGTCGTCTTGGACAAGCGTCTGAGCGACAAGATTCGCACGGTCGTGGTCGCCATTGACGAATTTCATCCGGGCGACTTAAGCACGGCGCAAGCTGACATCTGCCTGTTAACCGGCGGACGGCCGATTTTACTGAATGCCGGCGAATCGCTGGAGACGGTCGCGGCAGGCGATTTTGGCGGGGCGCGTTGGGTCTGGGCTGACGATAAGCGCTTCGGTTTCGCCAGCGGCAAAGGCGATGCGATTGCGATTCGTGATCAGGCGCGCCGCCTGCGCCAAATCTATCGCGAAACTGATGATGATGATACACGGGACCGGGCGCTGAATCGCCTGGGCAAGCTGAATGGCGGGCTGGCGACCGTTTATGTGGGCGGCATCGCCAAAGACGAGATCCGCCAACGCAAGGAATTGGCCGAGCGCAGCATTCGCGCTCTGCGTGGCGCGGCAACCGGCGGCGTGATTCCGGGCGGCGGCGTGGCGCTGGCCGCCTGTCGCGATTGGCTGCTGGAACAAGCCGAAAGTTATGACGACCTGGAGGGACGCGCTGCCTGCTTGATGCTGGCGCGAGCAGCAGTAGCGCCGATGCGCCTGTTGCTGGCGAACGCCGGCTATGACCCCAGCGAAATCCTGGCGCAAATGCAGCCGGGCGCGCCCTACAGCGGCTTCGATGTGATGAAAGGCGCCTTCGTCGATGTAGCGGCGGCCGGCATCGTTGACGTGGCGCAAGTGCAGGTCGAAGCGCTGCGGCGCGCGGTCTCGAGTGCAGCCTTGGCGCTGACGATTGATGTCCTGGTTTTGCATCGCGATCCCGAAACCATGACGGAGCCCTAAATGACGACTGTCGATCTCATGGACCGGGCGCACAGCGTGGTCGCCGCTGGCGGAGCCATCTACGCCGCGAGGCAAAGCGGCTTGTATCGCATGAACGCGCCGGGCAACGCGCAGAGCCTCTTTCGCTCCTGGCTGCCCGATCAAGCCATGCCTGCGCTGGCGCTGGCCATCGCTGCCAGCAGCGGTTTGATGCTGGCCGGCATCAGCGGCGGCGTCGCCCGTTCGACTGACGGCGGCGCGAATTGGGAAGCGGTTCAACTGCGCGCGCCGGCGCCTCTGGTGACCTGCCTGGCTGCTGCGCCGGACTTCGCCGCTGGTGGATGCGTCCTGGCGGGTACATTCGCAGACGGTGTTTTTCGCTCGACTGACGGCGGCGCGACTTGGCTGGCGGTCAATCACGGCTTGTTCGATCACAGCGTCTACGCCCTGGCGCTTTCGCCGCAATTCGCCGAGGACGGCGTCGCCTACGCGGGCACGGGCAGCGGCATCTACGCCAGTGAAAATGGCGGAGCCCTTTGGCGTGACTTAGCCATGCCCGCCGGAGACGACACTGTGCTGAGCCTGGCGGCGGCTGAAAACGGCGCGCTCTATGCCGGCTGTGAGACGCAGGGATTGCTGCGCTCAACAGACCATGGCGACCAGTGGGAAACCTTGCTGGAGCCAAGGGGCGCAGTGAACGCCATCGCGCTGGCGGACGATTCGCGCATCATCGCGCAGGTGAACGACGGCGTGCTGGGCTCAAGCGACGGCGGCGCAAGCTGGAAGGAGACGGTCGCGGGCGCTGTCGACTGCATAGCGCTGGCCGGCGAGTCCATACTGCTGGCAATGTCGGATGGCAGCATCCGTCAGGAAGAATGGTGAGTTACTCATTATCTATTCATAACAGAGAAGAGGCAGGGAATTATGACCTACGAACCAACACTTGAATCTGTCAGTACGCACGAAGTACCCGACTGGTATCACAACGCCAAGTTAGGCATTTTTATCCATTGGGGCTTGTATTCGGTGCCAGCCTGGGCGCCCCACGGCGGCGACATCGGCGAGGTCTTCGAAAGCGGCGATATGAGCCAATGGTTCCGGCTCAATTCTTACGCCGAATGGTATATGAACACGCTAAAATTCGAGGACAGCCCCACGCGCGAATGGCATACGCGGAATTACGGCGCGGACTTCGACTACGATGACTTCGCGGCCGGATTTAACTCGGCGCTCAGGCGCTGGACACCGGACGATATGGCGTCGCTCTTCAGCGAAGTCAAAGCCCGCTACGTGGTCTTGACCACCAAGCATCACGATGGCTTCACTTTGTGGCCAAGCGACATCCCCTGCCCGCGCAAGCCGAACTACCACACAATGCGCGATGTAGTCGGCGATCTGACGCAGGCGGTTCGCGATAAGGGCATGAAGATGGCGCTCTACTATTCCGGCGGCCTGGACTGGGCATTCAACGAGGCGCGCGTTAACGATGGCGCCGATGTCTTCGGCACGATTGTGCAGACGCCCGAATTCGTCGACTACTCGGTGGCGCACTGGAAAGAGCTGATCGACCGCTATCAGCCGGCCATCATGTGGAATGATATCGGCTATCCGGCGGCGGCTGACCTGGGCGAGCTCTTCGCCTACTATTACAACAGCGTGCCCGAGGGGCTGATCAACGACCGCTTCACGCAATCGCGCGAGCAACGGCGCAAGGAAGGCGGCAAATTGCTGGTGCCGCAAGGTCCGCACTTCGACTACATCACGCCGGAATACGCCACCTTCGACGAAATCCAGGATGTGAAGTGGGAATGCTGCCGCGGCATCGGGCACAGCTTTGGCTACAACCGCAACGAGGGCGATGAGCAGCTGCTGGCCGAAGACGAATTGATTCACATGTTCATCGATATCGTCAGCAAGAACGGCAATCTGCTGCTAAATGTCGGGCCGATGGCGGACGGGACCATCCCGGACAATCAAGCGGACCGGCTGCGCAGCCTGGGCCGCTGGCTGGATCGCAATGGCGCGGCCATCTTTGACACCCGCCCCTGGACCCGCGCTGAAGGGGCGACGACACAGGGCCTGGACCTGCGCTTCACCAAAGCCGATGACGCGCTGTACGTTACGCTTTTGGGCACGCCGGCTGAAAGCGAGATCGCTATCGAAGGGCTGAGCGCGCCAGCTGGGGCTGCCATCCAATTGCTCGGCCAAGACAGCGACCTTGCCTGGCGGCAAGACGGCGCGGACCTGCGCATCACGCTGCCGGATCTGCCCCAGTCCCACGCGCACTCAATCAAAATTTCCGGCTTGGGTGACTGAATTGACCAGCAAAGTTGACCCATTCGTAAAGAAGAACCTGCCCTGGAATTTCTCGGTCAATCTGATCGACATCACCTTTATCACGCTGGCTTTCAGCTTGATATCGCGCGAGACGATCATGCCGTTGCTGATCGACAATCTGACCGATTCCAAGATCGCCATCGGCCTAGCGCCGGCCATTTTCAGCATCTCCTTTTATTTGCCGCAACTTTTCGCCGCCAACCACGCCGAACGGCTGACGCGCAAGCTGCCCTTTGTCATGTTCATCGGCGGGCTGCTGGAGCGCGTGCCCTATGTTTTCGCCGGTGTCGCCGTGTATTTCTTCGCCCAAGAGTCGCCGACGCTGGCATTGCTGGCGGTTTACCTGGTGATCGGCTTGGGCGCGTTTGGCGCCGGCGTCGCCACGCCCGCCTGGTTCACGATGATTGGCAAGGTGCTGCCGGTCAATCGCCGCGGCATCTTCTTCGGCGTCAGCGACGGCTTGGGCACCTTGATGGGTTTCGTCGGCGCCTATTTTGTCGGCGTCATCCTGGACGATGTCGCCTATCCGCAGAATTTCGCGACGCTATTCTTTGTAGCCGCTTTCTTCATGGGCATATCCTGGATCGGCTTGGCGCTCAATCGCGAGCCGGCAAGCCCGGTGGTGAAGGAGCGCATACCACTGTCGCGCTACTTTCGGCAGCTGCCGGCGGTGCTGCGGCGCAATGACAATTTTCGCCGCTTCCTGCTGAGTTACTCCATCGGCCGTTTCAGCTTGATGGGCGCCAGCTTTTTCATCGTCTTTGGCAACGATCGTTTTGACCTGAGCGGCGCTGATGTTGGCTTGCTAACCGCTGTTCTGCTGGGCAGCCAGGCGCTGATTCAGTTGGCGCTGGGCTGGTTGGGCGATCGGCGCGGCCACAAGCTGAACCTGACGATTTTCGCCTTTGCGGCAGCGGGCGCCGCGCTGGCCGCATCGCTGGCCAGCAACGTTATCACCCTGATCCCGGCATTTTTCCTGCTGGGCACAGCGTTGGCCGCCGACCGCATTTCCCATCTGAATATCGTGCTCGAATTCGCCGTGCCCGAAGACCAGCCGACCTACATCGGCCTGACCAATACGCTGCTGGCGCCGGTCGTCTTCCTGGCGCCGATCTTCGGCGGCTGGGTGGCGGATAACAGCTTCCAGCAGCTCTTCAACTTGATGCTGATTTGCGGCGTGATTGGCGGCCTGCTGCTGGCGCTATGGGTGAAGGAGCCGCGGCAGATCCCGCCCCGGCCCATGAGCATGGATAATGTGAAGAGCGGCGCATGACGGACGGCGCGGCGCAAGTCGCCATCGAGAAGGACCGCGGCTGGAATTTCACGGTCAATGTTCTCGACAATATGTTTTATGCGCTGGCCATCAGCCTGGTTTCGCAAGAGACCATCATGCCGCTGCTGGTCAGCCGTTTGACCGATTCCGAGATCGCCGTCGGCATGATCTCCGCCATATTCAGCCTGTCCTTCCTGTTGCCGCAACTGCTGGTCGCCAATCACGCTCAAGGCTTGAAACGCAAATTGCCCTTTGTCCTGCTGGTGAGCGGCTCGTTGCAGCGCTTGCCATACCCGCTGATTGGCCTGGCGCTGCTGCTCTTCGCCGTTGAGGCGCCCGGGCTGGCTTTGGCGCTATTTTTCATCGGCATCGCTGCCGCGGCTCTGGGCGGGGGCCTCGTCACACCGGCCTGGTTTACCATGATCGGCAAGGTCATTCCCGTTCGCCGGCGCGGCATATTCTTCGGCTTGGCGGATGGCGGCGGCCTGCTGATGGGCGTGGTCGGCGCTTACTTCGTCGGCCGCATTCTCGACGCTGTCGATTTTCCGGGCAATTTCACCCTGCTATTCTTGATCGCGGGCTTGCCGCTGGCGATTTCCTGGTTTGCGCTGTCCTTGACGCGGGAGCCGGAAAGCGACGACATCAAACAGACTGTTCCGCTGCGGCGCTATTTGAAACAGCTGCCAGCGGTCCTGCGCGAGCACAGCAACTATCGCCGTTTTCTGGTGGGTTACGCCATGCTGCGCTTGAGCATGATGGCGGTGAGTTTCTTCATCATCCTGGCGAATTTGCGCTTTGAACTGAGCGGCGCCGACATTGGCCTCATCAATGCGATATTTTTTGCTTCGCAAGCGTTGATGCGCTTGACATTCGGCTGGCTGGGCGACCGCTGGGGGCACAAACGCAATCTGGTTATCTCGGCAGCGAGCATGGCGCTGGCGGCGGTATTCGCGCTGAATGCGACCAGCGTACTCGGCCTGATTCCGGCCTTCTTCTGCCTGGCCTGCGCCATATCGAGCGATGTCGTTTCACACTTCAATATCGTGCTGGAATTCGCCACTCCCGCCGAGCAGCCTACTTTCATCGGCTTGACGAACACGCTGATAGCGCCCTTTACCTTTGCGGGTCCCATCCTGGCGGGTTGGATGGCAGCGACCTTCGACATCAGCACGCTGTTTGTCCTGTCCATGCTTTGTGGCATCATCGGCGCGGCGCTGCTGTTATGGTGGGTGAAAGAGCCCCGGCTGGCCAGGCCTGCATCAGACGAGAAAAACAGGCGGGAGATGGAATGACGACATACCAGGCATCATGGGAATCGCTGACCCAGCACGAAGTACCGCAGTGGTTCAGCGACAGCAAATTTGGCTTGTACGCCCATTGGGGCATCTATTCCGTGCCCGGCTTCGGCAACGAATGGTACGGCAAGTGGATGAACGATCCCTCGCACGAGATCTATCGGCAGCATCGTGAGCGTTTCGGGTCGCCGGCGGATTACGGCTATTCGCGCTTCATCGACGGCTTCACGGCCGAGCGCTACGACCCGCAGGAATGGGCCGAGCTCTTCGCCAGCAGCGGCGCGCGCTACGCCGGCTTTTCGCTGGCGCATCACGATGGCTTCGGCTTGTGGGACAGCGATGTCTACCGCTGGAATGTCGGCAAGATGGGGCCCAAGCGCGATCTCTACGGCGAGCTGGCCTCAGCCTTGCGTCAACGCGGCCTGCGTCTGGTCGCGCCATTTCACATCATTCGCGGCTTCAACTGGTTCCTGGCCGGCTGGAACCAGTGGGATCAGACTTTTGACAAGGCGGCTGTCGAGCGCGGCATTGCGGAAGGCTGGGAACTGTTTGATCCCGACTTCGCCGATTTCTATTGGGTGCGGCAGACCAGCCAATTTGAAGACTTCTTCGAGCAGTGGCAGCTGAAAGTGCGCGAGGTCATCGACAAGTATCAGCCCGATATGATGTGGTTTGACGGCGGCAAGTTCCGCGAAGACGGCTACGAAGACACTGCCCTGCAGATCCTGGCCCACTATCTGAATCAGGCGCGCGGCTGGGGCAAAGAGGTGCTGGTGCTCAATAAGCTTCCGGTCAGCATGCAGTACAACTTCCACCCCGATTTCGGCGTTATCAACTTCGAGAAGGGGCGCGACCGACCGCCGGTTTATGAGCGCCCCTGGAACGACGATATGCGCATTGGCGACCAATCCTGGGGCTGGGTGCAGAATCAGCAATACGCCAGCGGTCATACGCTGCTCAGCAAGTTGATCGACTGCAGCGCGCGCGGCGGCACCATGATGCTGTCGCTGTCGCCCAAGCCCGACGGCGCGATTCCCGAGGGGCAGCGTAAGCCGCTGCTGCGGATGGGCGAATGGCTGCGCTGGAATGGGCAAGCCATCTACAATACCGTGCCCTGGACCACGCCCGCCGAGGGCGATGAAGACAAGCTGATAGTCGAGCGGCGCGGGCATAAATTCTGGGAATACGACAATTGCAATGTCGATGACCGGCGCTATACCCAGTCCAAAGACGGCAAGACCGTCTACGCCATGGCCCTGGGCATACCCGAGCGGACAGTGACATTTGCGGCGCTCAGCGAGTCGGTTGCGGTTGCGCGCGTGTCGCTGCTGGAATCGGACCAGCCGGTGCAATGGGCGCAGTCGGCTGAGGGCTTGACGATTGACGCGACCGGCGTCGACTTCAAGACCGAATTGGCGGCCGCCTGGCGCGTGGAGCTGCGATGAACGGGTCACAGGGCGGAATGCCTTCCACAGCGGCCATCGTGGCGGTGCTGGACGCGCTGGGCTTAAGCGAGGCGCAGTTCGGCGTGCATGACTTGCCGAGCACCTTCAGCAACTTTACCCATCTGGTCGCTGCCGAGGGCAAAAGCGGGCAGGCGCGGAATATCGTCATCCGGCGCTACAACCCGGCCAATTACGAAGACGGCCACGATAAACACAGCTGCGAATTCCACGCGCTGGAAATGCTGCACGGTCAAGGCGTTCCCGTGCCGCCGCCGCTGCTGCTGGATGCCGATGGCTCGTTGCTGGGCTTGCCGGGCATCGTCACCGAATATGTGCCGGGCGCCCCGATTGAGCTGCCGGCAGAGGCGAAACGCTGGGGGCGGATGGCGACTAAGGCAGCGCGTATGCTGGCGCGCATCCATCAGACGCCCTTCGGCGAATCCGACAAGCGTTATCTCATGGACGACGATGTGGAAGTCGCCTGGTTCCTCAAGGGCGGCCGTGTGCCGGACTATATGCGCGCCGACCCGGACGGCGAGGTCGTCTGGCATCTGCTGAATGACCGCTGGGGACGCTGGGAGCCGGTCGAGCAGCGCTTCGCCCATACTGATTACTGGTCGGGCAACATCCTATGGCGCGGCGATGAGATCGCGACTGTGCTGGATTGGGAAGAAGCCGGCTATGGACATCCCGCGGCTGATGTAGCTTACGCGCGCATGGGCTATTTCATCGAGGGCGAAGCGGAAGCGGCCGATGTCTTCCTGCGCGAATACGAGGCGGCGGCCGGCTGGTCGCTGTCGCGGCGAGATCTTGCGCTGTTTGAATTGGCGGCATCCGCCCGCCCTATGACAGATCCGGAAGACTGGTTCGCGCATCCCTATATGGAAGCGGGGTTCCGCCGCTTTATCGCGGGGGCCAAAGAACTGCTGCTGGCCGTCGACTATTCCACATCGAGGTGGTAACGCTGGTCGCCGACTTCCGCTTGCAAGCGGTGCAGCTCCGACTTTAGCTCGACCACGAGATCGGCATAAGCCGGGTCCGCGACGATGTTGTTCAACTCGTAGGGGTCGGCTTCCAGGTCGAAGAGTTCCCATTCCGGCTCATACGTTCCTTCAATGCTGCCTTCGGTCCCCAAGGCGTCGGCGTAATAATAAATCAGCTTGTAGCGCATGGTGCGTACGCCATAATGCGCGTAGACGTTATGGTGTGTCTTGTGCATCCAATAGCGATAGTACATGCTGTCGCGCCAATCTTCGGGTGTTTCACCGCGCAGCAACGAGGCGAAGCTGCGCCCCTGCATGGCATCGGTCGCTGATAATCCGGCGAGTTCCAGGTAGGTCGGCGCGAAATCAACATTGAGGATCATGTCCTCATTGACGCCCCCGGCGGCGATGCCCTTGGGATAGCGCATGATATAGGGCATGCGCAGCGATTCTTCGTACATGAAGCGCTTGTCGTACCAGCCGTGATCGCCCAGGAAAAAGCCCTGATCCGAAGTGTAGACGACTACGGTATTTTCAGTCAGGCTCTCGGCGTCCAGGTAATCGAGCAGGCGGCCGACATTGTCGTCGATGCTCGCCACCACGCGCAGATAGTCCTTGATATAGCGCTGGTAAGCCCATTTGCGCAGTTCCATTTCCGGCAGGTCACGCGGGATTTCCGCCTTGAGATCAAGCGGACTGTGGTGAACGCCCATGCGCATCTCGGCGGCTTCGGCGGCTGAGGCGCGGTTGGCGTAATCGTCGTAGAGCGTCTCCGGCTCGGGAATGTCTTCGTTGAGGTACATATCGGCGTGTTTTTCGTCCGGCTCCCAGTGGCGGTGCGGCGCCTTGTGGTGGCACATCAGGAAGAAAGGGCGCTCCGGATCCCGCGAGCGCAGGAAGTCGAGACTCATATCGGTTATCAAGTCGGTCACATAGCCTTTGACCGACCGCCGTTCTGAGCCGTCTTCGCTGGGAAAGATAAAGGTCGGGTTGTGATACAGCCCCTGCCCGGGCAGCACCGCCCAGTCGTCGAAGCCGGTCGGCTCATGCGCCGGTCCCTGCCCCAGGTGCCACTTGCCAAACATGCCCGTTTGGTAGCCGCTGGCTTGTAAATCTTTGACGAAGGTCGGCAGGCGGTTATCCATGTGGGTGCTCAGCGTGGTAACGCCGTTGATATGATTATAGGTCCCCGTAAGGATAGCGGCGCGGCTGGGCGTGCATATCGAATTGGTGCAGAAGCAGTTGTCAAAACGCAGGCCTTCATTCGCGATGCGGTCGAGGTTGGGTGTTTCGTTGATGCGGCTGCCGTAGCAGCTCATGGCGTGGGAGGCATGGTCATCGGACATGATGAAGAGGATGTTTGGGGCTTCGCTTGGCATGGCGATTCCTTTAGTTGAATTTGCCACAGAGGCACAGAGATTGTCTTTTGCCACCGAGTACACCGAGGACACCGAGTAATTCATCGAGAGCTAAGCAATATACGGATGATCCGCCGCGAGCAAGCCTTCTTCCTTGAGCACATCCCAGAAGGCCGCCGGCACTTGCACAGACATCGCCGCGACATTGGTCTTGACGCGCTGTGGTTTGCTGGTGCTCAACGCCAGCGCCGCGATGCCCGGATGCGACTTGCCGAACTGGATGCAGACCTCGGCCGGCGTCTGCCCATGCTGCGCGCAGAGGGCGAAAAACTTCTCCCGCCAAGTAAACTTCCCCTGATGTTCTGGATTGGACGGGTCGAGCTTGACATAGTTAAAAAATTCGCCGCCGGTCAAAAAGCCGGCGTTGAAGACCGCCGAGTTGATGATAGCCACGCCCTTTTCATGCAGCGAATCCATAAACGCCAATAAATCGGCCGGATGCGAATAAAGCGTGTAGCTATTGGCGAACATGACCCAGTCCAACTTAACCTGGGCGTCAATTTCCTGGATCGACTTCCAGTTCTTGGCGCCGACGCCGATGCCCTTTGCCTGCCCTTGCGCCTTGATTTCGTCCAGCGCGGCGTAAGCCCCCAGGATGTCATCAAAGCGGCGCTCGCGGTCGGCCGGGGAGGCAGCGGCATCGAGATACTCGTCCGGGTCATGCACGGATACTAACTGCGTACTGTAGTCGCCGCCCAGCAATTCCAGCCCTTGTTCGAAGCACATGCGGATGCCCGTATAACTGATGTCTTGCCGGGCATCGTGCTGCAGGCCAAACCAGGCGCCGGGCTCAAAGGTCGGCTCTGGCGTGGTCAAGGGCGCGCGCAGCCAAGCCAGTTTATTGCTGATGATGACCTCGTCATCGGCAACGCCCAGCTCGCGCAGGCAATCGCCCATCACTTCCAGCGCCAAGCCCGCGCCATACTTGCCCGCCGAATCGATGACGACTGGCTTGGGCAGATGCTCAAAGATAGCGCGCATGGTCTCCAGCTTGGATTCGTATGAAAACTCGCGGAAGAGATTGCCGAGGGCGGTCGAGCCGAAGACGAGCGGCGGCGTCAATAGTCCGGTATTGCCGAAGGGGATTGGCTGCATGTTGATCCTCCCAATATGTGTGGCGAGAATTGCCATGAGTATAGGCGGAAGCCGCCGCCGTTGCCAGACTCGCCATGTTGGGAGCAGGGCAATCGCTTCAAAAATATTATTCACCACAGAGGCACAGAGGGCACAGAGGATTAATTCTATATCTGGTAGAAAATGGAGGCAATGTAGGGGCGATTGACGGTCAGTATCTACGCGACCCAATGTCGCCCCTACAGTTTGTAATTTTAGGTGGCGGACGACGCAAAATGATTTTGAAGCGATTGCCCTGGATTGCTCTGAATCCATTTGTGCTGTGGTATGATGTAGCGCATCGACAATATAGGAGATCAAATATGAGCACAAGCGACTTTACGCAATCCTCTCCGCTGGCAGGCGCTGGCGCATTTGCGGGGAGGAGATTTCCAGCCCTTGAATTTATCGCAGGTATCTTCACTCAGTTATCCCATAGATCCAGAGACAGTTTCATAGCACTCGCCTTGGCGCTGATGCTTGTCTTGGCTTTGCCCGCGCAGGCGCAAAGCGCAACCACGGCCACGGTCGCCGGCCCGACAAGCCTGCCGGAAGGCGGGCTGGTGGCCCAGCAAGTCGGCAACTGCCCCGAAAAGGCAATGGAGATACCGACAAGAGGTGGCAATGAATCAGTGGCGGCATGGTATCAAAGAGTGATTGCCTTTCTCAATGCGAACAGATACGACCGGCACTACTGCGAGTTCCGGGACGATGGGGGCGAAAGTAGTCGGTCTAACAGAACTCACGAATATACGCAGCTGTGGGTTTCCATCAATAATTTCGAAGCTGGGGTTGAATACCAGGCTCAGTTGATGCCCAGTTCGCGCATGGAATTACAAGGGACCGGGAGCCAGACGATCACTATTTTCAATCCAGACGAAGCGGGCGCTAGCAAAAAGGCGTCGCTTAGGCTACGGGGCGTACCGAATTTCGCCCGCGACGGCAACACAACCGAGACCATCAATATTTTGGGGCGCGGCAGCGCGGTTATCGGCACGCATACGATGACGATAGTCGACGATGACAACACATACTACATTGGCCGGAGGCGGCACCACCCCTACGGCGCGATCTGGAGAAGTCAGCCGCATTGCTATAGTCGCGAATGCGCGTTCGACTGATGCTCGTCCAGGTGGTGAATAAGCAGGGCCGGCGCGCAAAGCCAAGGCAATCGCGGCAAAATCACTGTGCATCGTTCGCCACCTAAAATCACAAAATGTAGGGGCGACAGCCCGAAACCACTAGTTGCAGCGGTAGAGGGCGACCAGATTGGTCGCCCCTACTTGCACTTATTTCTGCGCCTCTGTGACGAGAAATCAGTTGAAGCGATTTCCCTGTCCACAAAGTCCGTTCCCTAGCTTGAAAGCCAGCCCCTAGCTATACTGGGAAAAAAGCACAGGAGCGGAAAATGGCAAGAAAATACGAACCCACTTGGGAATCCCTCAAGCAGTATGAGATTCCCCAATGGTATCAAGACGCCAAGTTCGGCATATTCATCCACTGGGGACCCTACTGTGTGCCCGCCTTCGGCAACGAATGGTATCCGCGGCGCATGTACTTAAAAGACGACCCGGCTTTTGAACATCACCGGGAGACTTGGGGCGAGCACGAGGACTTCGGCTACAAAGACTTCATCCCGATGCTGACGGCCGAGAAGTTCGACGCCGCGGAATGGGCGCAGCTCTTCAAGGACGCCGGCGCTCGCTTCATCATGCCAGTGGCCGAGCACCATGACGGCTTCCCCATGTACGACAGCGATTTGACCGGGTGGTGCGCCGCCAAGATGGGACCGAAGCGCGATATCTGCGGCGAGCTGGCCGATGCCGTGCGCGAGCAAGATATGGTCTTCGCCGTTTCGTCGCACCGCGCCGAGCATTGGTGGTTCTTTGACGGGGGACGCGGCTTCCCCTCCGATGTGCAGGATGCGGCCAACGACGGCTTGTACGGTCCCGCGGTCGAGGCTTCCAAAGACAAGACTAATCGCGCCGAATGGAAACAGAAAGATTGGACGCCGCGCCCGGACGCCAAATTCCTGGAAGATTGGCTGGCGCGCTGCTGTGAGCTGGTGGACAAATATCAGCCGCAGGTTGTCTGGTTCGATTGGTGGATCGAGCAAGTCGTCTTCGAGCCGTATCTGCAGCGCTTCGCCGCCTATTATTACAATCGCGGCGAGGAATGGGGCAAGGGCGTGGCCATCAACCACAAGTACGATTCTTATCCTGAGGGCGTGGCTGTCTTCGACATCGAGCGCGGCCAGCTCAGCGATGTGCGCAAATTCTTCTGGCAGAACGATACCTCGGTCTCGAAGAATTCCTGGGGTTATATCCGCGATCACGACTACAAGACGGCCGGCGACATCATCGCCGATCTGGTCGATATCGTCAGCAAGAATGGCGCGCTGCTGCTGAATGTGGGCCCCCGCGCCGATGGCACAATCCCTGAAACCGAGCAGGAGATGCTGCGCGAAATCGGCCGCTGGCTGCAGGTCAATGGCGAGGGCATCTACGAGACGCGGCCCTGGCAAGTCTTCGGCGAGGGGCCCACGCCCGTGCCCGAAGGCGCCTTCACCGACACGGCGCGCGAGGCCTTCACCGCTGCCGACATCCGCTTCACGCAGAAAGGCAATACGCTCTACGCCTTCCTGCTGGCCTATCCGCAAGGTCAAGCGCTGATTAAGGCGCTGGGCAGCGGAGCAGTGGACATAGCCGGCGTGCGCATGTTGGGCGCGGACGAGGCGATCAGCTGGACGCAGGAAGACGAAGGCTTGCGCCTGTCCGTGCCAGCGCAGCCGCCTTGCGACCATGTCTGCGCCTATGCGATTGAATTACAAAATTAACCACAGAGGCACAGAGGGCACAGAGAGATGACTGAAATCGAGTATTTCAAACCAGAACGGGGCCAGCGACCGGGCGCCAATCAAGACCCGCGCCTGGATTGGTGGCGCGCAGCCAAGTTCGGCATGTTCATCCATTGGGGCGTCTACGCCATCCCGGCTGGCGTCTGGAAGGGCGAGCATATTCCGGGCATCGGCGAGTGGATCATGCTGCGCGCCGAAATCCCCATTGCCGAATACGAAGCGCTGGCGCCGCAATTCAATCCGGTCAAGTACGATGCGGATGAGATCGTGAAGCTGGCCAAAGCAGCCGGACAAAAGTACATCGTCCTGACCTCGAAGCACCACGACGGCTTCTGCATGTATGGCAGCAAAGAGACCGACTACAACATCGCCGCTGGCACTCCCTACGGGGTGGACATCCTCAAAGAACTGGCCGACGCCTGCGCTCGGGAAGGCATCAAGCTGGGCCTGTATTACTCGCAGACGCAAGATTGGCATCACCCCAACGGCTTCGGCAATACCTGGGACTTCAACGAAGACGAGCAAGACTTCGTTGACTACATCGACAACTACGTCAAGCCGCAAGTGCGGGAAATCCTGAGCAACTACGGGCCTATCGCCATCATCTGGTTCGACACGCCAAAAATAATCGGGCGTCAGCAAAGCCAGGAACTCCTGGAGCTGGTGCACGAGCTGCAGCCGGATTGCCTGGTTTGCGGCCGCCTGGGCAACCAACTGGGCGATTACGCCACCGCGCAGGACAACGCCATCCCGCCCGATCTGCAAGCCGAAATCGACTGGGAGACGCCGGCCACCATCAACGATACCTGGGGCTTCAAGACGCATGACCACAACTGGAAATCGACCACGCAGCTGATTCAAAATCTGGTGGAAATCGTCAGCAAAGGCGGCAACTACCTGCTGAATATCGGGCCCGATGCCGAGGGCGCCATTCCCGAGCCCAGCGTGGAGCGCCTGCAAGCTATGGGCGCCTGGCTGGATACGCATGGCGAGTCGATTTACGACACGGTTCCGGGCCCATTGCAGGGGCAGGAGGGTTATCGCACGACGCAAAAGGGCGATTCGGTCTACCTGCACATTTTCGACTGGCCCGCCAGCGGTCGCCTGGTGCTGCCGGAGCTGGAGGTCACTTCAGGGTCTTGGCTGGATGCGACGCTGGAAAGCCCCTTGGCGGTGAACTGCGTCGGCGACAGCACGGTCATTCTGGGACCGGCGGCAGCGCCCAACGAGCATGTGACGGTGATAAAGTTGACAAAGTAGGCATGGGCGGGCGACTCACAGAGCCGCCCCTACAATTCACTTTGAAGTGGGTATGTCTATCCCAGCCTGGACCTTAGCCGGCGTGAAGGGAATATCACGCAGGCGCAGGCCTACGGCGTCAAATACGGCATTGGCGATGGCGGCCGGCGTCGGATTCTGCGCCGCCTCCCCTGCCCCCAGGAATGGCAGCCCGGGCCGGTTCACAATCACCGTCTCAATTTTCGGCGCGGCGGTGAAGGGCAGTATCGGGTAGGTCTCCCAATCGATGCTGGTGATGCCGCGCCGGTCGAATTGCACTGCTTCGTAGAGCGTCCAGCTGGCCGCCTGCACGAAGCCGCCTTCAAGTTGATTGCTGAGTCCATCGGGATTGACCACCTGCCCGGCGTCCGCGGCGATGATGACATGTCGCAGGTCGATCTCGCCACTTTCGCGATCCACGCCGAGCTTGACGACAATGGCGCAATAGCATTGCAGATTCTTGTATTGCGCCAGCGCCATTCCCCAGCCTTCGCCGTCCGACCTGACCTGCGCGCGTGTCGCCCAGTCGGCGCGTTCAGCAGCAGCCAGCAGCACCGCGCGGGCGCGTTCATCGCGCAGGTGGCGCAGGCGGAACTCCAGCGGGTCGGCTGCAGCAGCCAGCGCCAGTTCGTCTATGAACGACTCGATGGCGAAGACGTTGGCATAGGCGCCCAGGCTGCGCAGAGCGGACACCCGCAGCGGGCTATCGGCGACGGCGTGGCGCGCGACCCGCTTGCGCGGAAAAGCGTAAATGGGATCGGCATTGCGATGCGCGCCCGAGTGATAACCGCCCATGGGTCGCGGCTGCTGCGGCGCGAAAGGCTCAGCCAGATGCCAAGCCGCCAGCAAACCCGATGTTGCTAGCCCGGTAGCCGGCCGCGTCGAATGCGCGTAGCTCCAGACATCATGATTCCAATCGATGATCTTTCCGCGCGGGGACAAGCTGGCTTGCAGCTGCAGCGCCATCGCCGAGCCGTAGGGCTCCCAGGCCTGCTCATCCCAACGCGTCCACTTGAGTGAGATTGGCCGGCCCGGCAAGGCGCGCGCCACCAGGGCCGCGTCCAGGGCGACATCATCGGCGCCATTGTGCCCGTAGCAGCCGGCGCCCTCAGCGTGAATCACACGTATCCGCGCCTCGTCCAATCCCAGAACCTGCGCCAACGCGCCGCGCAGTACAAAAGCCGCCTGCGTATGCGACCAGACGGTTAGCTGGTCATCCCGCCACAGCGCCAACGCAGCCGACGGTCCCAGCGAGGCGTGCATCTGAAAAGGACGCGTATAGGTCGCGGATACTGTACGTTCAGCCGCTGCCGGCGCTTGTATCGCAGGTATCGCCTCATCAACAATGACCCCGTCTTTCACCAGCTGAGAATGCCGCGGCTTGCTCAAGAGGTCGGCGTAGGTTTGGTCGGCCGGCGGCAAATCCGTCTCGTACCTCCAGGCGGCGCATTCCCGCGCTTTATCCGCCGCCCACAGCGCTTGCTCCTCGCGCTCGGCGACGACTGCGATAAATTGACCGTCCCGCACCAGTTCAATGACTCCGGGCAGCCGCAGGACAGCGTCGCCATCAAAGTCGACCAAGCGGGCCTGGTATGCGGGCGGGCGCACGACGCGGGCGTGCAGCAGGCCAGCGGGCGCCAAATCGTGAACGTAGCTGTCGCCGCCGCTGACCTTGCTCACGAGATCCAGGCGCTTGGCTGAGCTGCCAACCAACGTGTAGGCTTCAGGCGATTTCAGGCTTAAATCCGGGCGAACGGGCCGATCGAAACGTTTGCCACCGAGCAACTCCCAGTAATCGGTTGCGCGTCCGCTGCGTGCGTCCGTGATGCGGCCGTCGACCACGCTGAGCTCGGCTGCGGGCGTCAGCGAGTCCAACTGCTCAAAAGCCAGCGCGAGCAAGTGCTGCCGCGCCGCCGCGGCCGCTGCGCGAATGGCCAGACCACTCACCTCCAGGGAGCGGCTGCCGGTCGTGCCGCCTTCGTCCGGCGTCTGCTGGGTATCCGCCAGGACCACTCGTATCCGATCCAGCGCGACATCCAGCTCTTCCGCCGCCAACTGCGCCAGCGCGGTGGCGATGCCCTGCCCCAATTCGGCTTTGCCGCTGAAGACGCTGACGCTGCGGTCCGCATTGATGGCGATCCAGTCGTCAATCAGCCGGAATTGCTCCAGCGACGGACTGCTTTCCGATGTTAAGCCGCCAGCTTCAAGCGCAGCGCCGTCGATAATGTGCAGGTTCGGCGCTTCCAGGCGGCCGATGCGCAGCTTGATGGCGCGGCGTACACGGTCGTACACGCCACAGCGACACAGATTACCGGAAAGCGCCAAGCGAATTTCGTCATCGGACGGGTAACGAACGCGGTTCAGCAATCCTTGCGCCGCGATGATCATGCCCGCCGTGCAATAGCCGCATTGCGCCGCCTGCTCCTCCAGGAATGTCTCTTGCAGCGGATGCAGCTCGTCGCCCGCAGCCAGCCCTTCGACCGTGGTGATTTCCAAGCCGGCGACATGCCCGAGCGGCAATTGGCAACTGGGCACATCGACGCCATCGACCAACACCTTGCAAGCGCCGCAAAGCTCAGTGCCGCAGCCGTATTTCGCGCCTTTGAGTCTCAGGTCGTTCCGCAGCGCATACAGCAGCGGCGTCTCCGGGCTGAGCTCAAGCCGGCGCGATTCTCCGTTGACATTCAATTCGATCATTTGGCGCCCCCGCAACATTTCGCCTCGCGGCATCATCCCCGCTCGGTATCCGCTAAGAAAAAAGCCCGCTGAGCGGGCTCCTAAGAGCGGAGAAGGTGGGATTCGAACCCACGTACGGTTTCCCGTATCCGCTTTCCAAGCGGACGCACTAGGCCTCTATGCGACTTCTCCATTCGTCTTCTCTACGCCCAAAGTATAGCAGGAGCGGGCGAATATTCCAAGTCACAGACGCCCTTGCAGCAGAGCAATCGCACAAATTTATTTTAACCACAGAGGCCACAGAGGGTCGCGTAGACACTGACCGCCAGCACAGAGATTTGGAGGTTCGGACGACTATTCGAAGCATTTGGTGGGTTGGTATATAGCAAGTATCACCGAAATAACATCGAAAATCTCTCGTGGATTATGAAGTGGGCTTTCACTGTTGTTTTTCTATGTGCTCTCTGTGATCTCTGTGTTTGATTTTCCCGTCGAATCTGCGCCATTTCACTGACTATCGCTTTGATGCGATAGCCCTGCCCTTGCAGTACAGCGCAGCCCGCCGCCAGCTTAGCGAGAGAATACCGGCGTCGGCGTTACCATGGCCGGGATGATGTAACCGGAGGCATGCCGCCCCGGCGCCAGTTGGCTGGCCGGCCGATTCACATTGTCCATGAAACACAAGAGGCCGTCCACGATGGCGCGCGCCAGCAAATCGGGATCTTCAGTGAGAACCGCTTGGTCTGCCAGCATATAGCCCATCTCCAGGATCATGCCGGGCGTCAGCGGGTGGATTTTGCGCCAGGTGTGGTTGTCGGTCATGTCATCAGTCAAGTTATAGCTGCGCTGCAAAGGCACATGAGCGCCGAAATTCTCAGCGATGCACTCGCGTAAAAACGCATCCGCGCCGAATTCGGGCCGCGCCTCGGATTTAGCGACAATAAAGCCCGATACATATTCGCCAAAGTCGTAACACGTATTGGCGTGGATGGACACAAGCGCCTCGGCCCGGTAGTTGTTCAGGCGCGGATCAAATTCGTCCAGCAATTCCACATCGTAATTCATGCCTTCAAGGCTGGCGACCACACGCGTCGCCACCGCGAAGTTGATGTCGGCTTCTTCCAAGATTGAGTTGCCGTATTCGTCTGCGCATATCGCGCCGGGGTCACGAGCGCCGGAATCGGACTTGCCGCGATGGCCGGAGACAATGCCGATGCGCCGCAGCCAGTGCGGTGTGCGCACCGGCGTGGGCCGCCCGGCGGCGACGCCCGCAATGATCTCCTCGCTCTCCAGCTGCAAACCTTGTACCACCGCCGGATTCACGTATGCAGGATCCACAAAAAACATCAGCAGCGTAGCCACCAGCGCCGTGCTGAGCACCACTACAAAGACAGTGCCCAGGAAACCGCTGGCCATGCTGGATGGCTGGGGCCGGTGCAGGAACAGGCGTCGCCGTATGCGCCGAACGCTTGGCGCCGCCGCTTCGGGCTCAAGGTTGATTTCGTCGTCGTTGGCGACCGCGGAATTTGCTGCGGACTCGGGCGAATCCGGCCCGGCCTTTGCCGAATCTTCCGCGCCGGGCGCCGATTTGCCGGGTATGGACTTGGCAGCCGCCTGCCGCACCAATTCGCCAAATATCGCCGACGCGGACTGTTCGGATTCGCCTTTATTCGCTTGGTCGTTGCTGTTGTCGTCTGGCATGGTGGTGGCTCTCTGGATCAGACAGGACAGAAAAGCGCACCACCATTATAGAGGGATTCGATTTTAGGGGTCGCATTCCAGCCGATAAGATTGCCGCTCGGCACAGGAGAGCTCGCGGATGTAGCGGTTGTCGCTCGCCCAGCCGATCAAATCGTCGGCGGTCTTCTGGATGCGCCAGCGCCGCGCCACATTGTCTTGCCCGGCCGAGACGGCGAAGGATTCATCCGGGCTGAAGACCACTTCCTGGACCCAGTCGCTGTGATTTTCAAAGCGATTCAGTTCTTCCCCGGAAGCGATATCCCACATACGCACGGTGGTATCGGAGGAAGTCGTCAAGAGCGTGCCGCTGTCAGCCGTAATAGCGATGCCAAAAGTATTGCCGGCATGGCCCACAAATTGCTGGACTTCTTCACCTGTTGCTGTATTCCACATACGCACCGAATCGTCCCAGGATGTGCTGATGATGAATGCCATATCGGGCGAAAGTTTGGCGTAGTTGACGATATGGGAATGCCCCTCGTAAGTCATCAGCAGTTCGCCGCTTTCGACATCCCACAAGCGCACGCTGTAGTCATCGCCGCCGAAATCGCCGCTGGCGCTGACCATACGCGTGCCGTCGGCGCTGACATGCAGGCCATTGACGGAGTCCGTATGCCCCTTGTATTCGCGCAGCACCTCGCCACTTTCGATGTGCCACAGCCGAATCAGCGCATCGGTGGAACCCGACAGGAATTGCAAGTCCCCTGGCATGAGTTCAACCATGTAGACGCGCTCGCCCGGCACAGCATATTGCTGGATCTCGACGCCCTGGTTCAAATCCCAGCGCCGGATCGTGCCGTCCCAGCTGGAAGACAATAGCTGCTGCGAATCCGCCAGGAATTTGACCGAGTCTACGGTATTGCCATGCCCTTCCAAAATATGCAGCGCTTCGCCGGTTTCCGCATCCCAAACGCGTACGGTGGCGTCGAGATCGTCTCTTGAGGCCGGGAAGCGCAGCGGACCCGAACCCGAGGCGACCAGACGGCCGTCGGGGCTGATATCCGTCGCCCAGCTCCAATCAGTGTGCCCGGTGTAGACCTGTGACTGGGCGCGATTCCGCAAGTCCCAAAGAATGGCGGCGCTGCCTATCGGATTGTCACTGCCGTCGGGGAAGTGGTTCTCGCTGCCCAGCGCGACCATCATATAATCGCCAGCCGGCGCGTACTCGATGTCCTGAATCGCCAGCCCAAAGTCTACGTAGCTGGCGATTGGCAGCGCCAGATCGATATCCCAAATTTTGATGGAAGCATCTGTCGCGGCGGTGGCCAGCGATTCGCCATCGGGCGCGAATTCGATATTGGGAATGTTCTCGCGGTGGGCGTAGATTCGCTGCGCCTGTTCGCCAGTTTGGGCGTCGAAAATGCGCACGTTGCCGCCCAGCGCCGAACTCCAGGTCGAGGCGGCAACGGTCTGCCCATCCGGGCTGAATTCGACATCGCGGTAGTAGCCCGGCCCCTCCGGCGGAATCGTCAAAATATTCTCGCCCGTGGCGACATCCCAAATCTGCACCGTATTGTTTTCGTTGCTGCGGTCGCTGGTGGGGATGCCGATAGCCGAGGATGCGCTGGCGAGGCGCGCGCCATCCGGGCTGAAGCTCAGCTTGATGACGTAGTCGATATGAGCCTGCAAGGTATGCAGCGCTTCGCCGCTGGCCGCGTCCCACAAGCGCACGGTCGTATCGGCGCTGGAGGATGCCAGCGTCACCCCATCGGCACTGAACTCGACATCGCTGACGACCAGCTCGTGTCCGCTGAGCCGGTGAATTTCTTCCCCGCCGTCGATGTTCCAAACGCCGACAGTAGCATCAGCCAGAGCGGCGGCAATCCGCGCGCCATCGGGGCTGAAGGCAACCGCGCTGATGGGGCTGCCCGTTTCGATTGAGCCCAGCGCTTCGCCGGAGCTCGTGTCGACTAGATAGATCAGGCCATCAGTACCCGCGTAAGCGCTCATGGCGCCGTCGGCGGAGATGTCTACGCCCAGGATAGAGCGCGGCGAGTCAGTAAAACGGTAGCGCGGGCCCGGCGAGAAGGCGGATCTGCCCAGAATGCGCAAGACTTCCGCTTCCGGCGGATCGAATACATGGCGGGCCGCAATCGCTACTGGCAGCGCCAGCGCCGGGTCATTCTCGCTCAGCGCCGTACGCGCATTGGCGGCCAGCGACAGGCTCAGATTTTTGCGCTCATTTATCTCAGCCACGTTCATGGCGTCCACCGCGATCAGCCGCTGCTCGTCGGCGCGCTCCCGTTGCTCGTCGGCTATGACTCGCTGTTGCTCGGCTTGGTTGCGCTGGTCGAAGGCGAACAAGCTCAAGATGACCGCGACAACCGCGGCCGCCGCGAAGATGCCGGCGGCGATGCGCATATTGCGCGCCTTCTGCCGCTCCAGCTCGCGCTCGCGTTCTTGCCGCGCCCGTTCCATGGCGTCGCGTTCGTCACGCGCGGCCAGGCTGGCGGACATGAACTCGATTTCCAATTTATTAAACAGCAGCGTAGCGCTCTCCATCCATTCTTCAAAGGTCAGCAGTCGGTTGCCCTGCATGAGATAACTCGAGTCCTGCTTGGACGCTTCCCAATCCGTAGCCGCGTGCAGCAGCTCGCGCTCCATGCGGACATCCTGGCGGCTCTCCGTCAGCCATTCGCGCAGCCGTTCCCAGCGGCGAATCAAGGCTTCGTGAGCCACCTCGACGGTTGAACTGCGGGTCGCCTCGTCGCGGTCAAAGGTCAGCAGTCGATACCGACCGAAACGATCGATGACGTCTTCGACGATCTCGCGGTCGCCCATTGTCAGCAGTTCGGACTGCAATATACGGCGGCGCGTATCTTCCTGCCCTTCACCCAGCGTGACCAGCCGCAGAAACATCTGCCGCGCCATATTCTGGCCCGGTTCGTTGAAGCGGCGGTAAACTTCTTCCGCGCGTTTTGCCAAGGCGCCCAAGGTCCCGCCAATGTCCAGGTAGGCGGCGTTGGTCAGCAATGCGCCGTCGCGCCGTTCGAATAATTCCGTCAAGGCGTATTGCAGCAGCGGCAGAGCGCCGGGCTGTTCCCTGACGTCATCGATGATGGTCTCGATCAAGCCCTCTTCCAAAACAGCGCCCACGCGCCGCGCCGGCCCGTCGATTGTCTCGGCTATTTCTTCATCGTTCAGCGGCAGCACCAATTCAGTACGCGAGCGGATCAACTCGCCAAATCCCTGATACAGCAGCGGGCGATCGTAAAAGTCGGCGCGCAGGGTGGCGATGATGATGACCGGGCTATCTTCCGCGTTGACAGCATTCAGTATCAGATCCAGGAATTGCTGCCGGTCGCTCTCCAGCTCGACCTGCGTGAACAACTCTTCAAATTGATCAACCATCAGCAGCAGCTTGTTATCGCGGGATGGCAACGCTTCGTAGACGCCCATCGCCAAGCCATCGGCGTGTTCGCGGAAGGTATCGACGACGCCCGGCAATGGCGAAGACGAAACGCTGAGCAGCGCCGAGGCTAATTCTTCCAGCGGCACCTCGCCCGGCACCATCTCGGCGTAGAACCAATTTTCCGACCCGGGCACTCGGCCGCTGCGCAACGCGGGCAGGACGCCGGCTTTGACCAAGCTCGACTTGCCGCTGCCGCTGGGTCCGATCACAGCCAGGAAGTTGTTTTCCACGACCGGCTCCTGCAAGCGGTCGAGCACGCGCTGGATCATGTCCCTGCGCCCGAAGAAGTCAGCCGCGTCCGCTTGCTGGAAGGCGCGCAAGCCCTTGTAAGGGTTCTTGGTCTCCAGCAATTCGAATTCGGCAAAGTCCAATTCTTCCAGATCGAAATCGTCGAGTTCGATGATGGCGGAGGCTTGGCGCAGCGTCTGCTGGAATTCCTTGACCAGGGTTATCGCATCAGGATAACGATCTTCCGGGTCTTTGGAGGTAGCCTTTTGGATGATGGCATTGAATTGCGGCGGCAAATTAAGCTCGTTGTGGTCGATCATCGGCAAGGGTTCATTGAGATGCTTGTAAACCAGCGTCGCCAGGGTCAACTCAGCAAAGGGCCGCTTGCCGGAGAGCATTTCATAGAGCATGATGCCGAAGGCGTAGACATCGCTCTGGGGGCCAACATCGCCGCCGCGGATCTGTTCCGGCGCCAGATAAGCCGGTGTGCCCTCGATAGTACCGCCGCCGGAATCCGTACCCACCTCTTTGGCAATGCCGAAGTCACTCAGGTAAGCATTGCCGTCTTCGTCCATGAGGATGTTGTCGGCTTTAACATCGCGATGAACGACGCCGTTACGGTGGGCGAAGGTCAAAGCCGAGCCAACTTGCTCCAGCACTTTGCCAGCCACGTCAGATGACATTTTGCCTTGCTTGTCAATGATGTCGCGCAGGCTGCCGCCGCGCAGATAACGCATCACCAGGTAGGCGCTGTCGGGTTCGCGCCAGTAATCATACAGGGGCACAATATGAGGATGCTCCAAGCGCGCCACGACTTGCGCTTCGCTATCAAAGCGGCGAATGAATTCGGGTTCGTTGGCGTACTTGGGAAGGATGACTTTCATGGCAACTTCGCGCAGGACAGAGCTTTGACGGGCGCGATAGACAACGCCGAAACCGCCCTGCCCCAAGAGATCCTGCAGTTCGTAGGACTTTACCGATTTGCCTGATAAATCCAGAATATCCATAATTTCCCCCGCGTGAATCGGATGGAATCTTGCATTATTTCCTGACAGTATAACACAATTGCCGTCTCGACTGCGCGCGGCTAGACGGGATCAAAGCGCGTTCAGCCCCAAAACTGGCTGCCAGAAATGGCGCTGGAGCAGCGCTGTGTCTGGAACCCATGCGCAAACGACCTCAGCGCAGCCTGGCAGAATGAGACCGCTGAAACTCAATTGTAGCCCCACATGCGCCAAATGCCAAAAATGCTGCGCCGCAAGGCCAAGGCAATCGCATAAAAATGGTAGTGACTGAAATGGCGCAAATGCGAACGGAAAATCAAACACAGAGTTCACAGAGAGCGCAGAGAAAAACAATAATGAAAGCTTAGGTCATAAGTCAGGAGTGATTTTGAGAGATATTTGAAGTCATTTTGATGCTTCTTGCCGTATTCCAGTCCAGCGACTGCTTTGATTAGTCGTCTAAACACTTAAATCTCTGTGTTCTCTGTGTTCTCTGTGTTCTCTGTGGTTAAATTTTTTTGATGCGATTGCCCTGCGCGCTAGCCCGAGCCGAGCCGCACGCCGTAAAATACCAGCGAGTGCTTATCCGTACTGGCGACGACCATTGAACTGTCCGGGCTGAAGCTGACCGCCTGGACTGCGCCCTCCGTTTCACGCGTGGTCAGCAGCTCAAAGGTATTCGCGTCCCAGATCGAAAGAACGCCCTCGGTCGCGCCGACGACCAACATGGCGCCGCTATGGTCGAAGGCCAGCGAAGTCAGGCCGGCGCTTGGCGCCTGCAGGCTGCGCGCGACACTCATCTGCGCGGCGTCGACAACTTGCAGGTTATTGCTGGCGCGGGCAAGGGCGACCGCGATGTGTTTGCCGTCCCAGCTCCAGTCGATCGCCGCCACGGCCGCTTCCATATTGAGCGTTGACAAGCTGGCGCCGCTGTTGGCGTCCCAGAATCTCAGCGTGCCGTCATCGGCGCCGGTTGCCACGGTCGCGCCGTCCGGGCTGAGGGCGATTGTGCGAATCAGGCTCTGATGACCGGTCAAGAGGGTCAGTTGCGCCACTGTCGCCATATCCCAGACGATCGCCGCCCATTTGCGCTCGCCGGGCAGATGCGAATACGCTTCCGCCCCGGCGCTGACGAAGCGGCTGCCGTCGGCGCTGAAAGCCAGGGCGGAGACGGCGCCGGCGTGAGCGTTGAGGTAGAGCTGTTCGACATAACCCGATTCCGCGCCCGCATCAAGCTGCCAGAGATGTATCACGCCGCTTTCGCTGCCGAATAGAATCTGCGGGCGATTGGGACGGAACTTGAGCGTGGTTATGCCGCCGTCGTCGTAAGCCAGCAACTGCGGCGCCAAGCTCTGATTACGCAGATCGTAAAGCCAGACGCTGTCCGAGCCGCGCGCGCCGGGCAAAGCGAGATAGTGGCCATCGGCGGACCAAGCATGCTGTTGACGGAAGTTCCCCTCGAGCCGTGACAGTTCTTGCAGCCAACTAACCAAGCTGGTATTCAAGATTTCGCGGCTGGGCAATGGCAGCGGCGCGGTTGGCTGCGCAAAAACAGCGCCCTCGCCGGCTTCGGCGACATAGCCTGTCTGCCCGCTGACATTGACCAGCCACCAGACGAAGCCCTCGGCGCAGTCAGGCCCGGCAGAGACATCAAAGGGCAGGCCAGCCGGAATCTGCAGCAGCGCCTGTCCGTCTGCGGATGGCTGCCCGCGCAGAGTCCGGAAATCTTGAATCACCTCCGCTTCAATGCCATAGATGAGGCGCGAACGCATATAGGGCCCGTCCGTAACGGCCTCGCCGCAAAGGCGGTTGGAATATTGCGTCTCGGCCGCCGCGAACGCTGCCGGTTCGAGTTCGCCGCAAAAGATGACGATCGCGCTATCCGCCGATACACGGTAGTCGTAAGTGACCGCGCTGTAAGTCAGCTCGAATCGATAGCCGAGGAGCGAGCCGCCGCTGCCGCTCGCTGTAGCGCAACCCAGCGCCGAATCGGCAAAGTTCTTCTGTTCCCAGCGCCAATTGGACAAGTTGCCCAGGCTGATTGACTGCCCCAGGCGGGCGCTCAAATGCAGCAATGCGGCATCAATCTGCGTCGGCGCGCCCTGCGCCCACACGGACGCGACCCAGGACAGGCCCGCCAGCAAGCTGCATAGCATCATCACGATACGCATCATAGTCGGCTCCTGATTCATGCTGCTGAAACAGGTAGAGTATAACATCGCAGCCAGGGTAGACTGTATCGTCTGCGGTATTTTATCAGGGCAATCGCATCAAAATGAATCTAAGAACTATGTACCTTATACGCACTGAAATCTAAGCACAGAAGCTCACGAGGGAATACAGAGGACGCAGAGGAATCGAAACCTTTTCGATTCCACCGCGATTTAGGCAGCCGGCTAGCAAATGGCAACTGTCGCTGGCATTCAATCTTTTTTCTGCTTTCCTCGATGCCCTTTGTGTTTCCTCTGTGATCTCTGTGCTAAGCATTTGCATGACATACTTGCACTTGCTTCTGTGCCTCTGTGGTTAAAATATTTTGATGCGATTGCCCTGCCGCGGATCACCATGCGCTTGCAAGTCCGCGCGCAATTTGACACAATGGTGCATTGAGCCAATTGTAAACTGGGTCAAAGGTTGCCGCCGTGGCATCTGCCCTTGAGTATCTGGTACTTGGTCACGAGCAAGACGAACATGGCGACACGCGGTCTATGCTGCTGCTGTTTAATGGCGCGCTCCCTTCGCTTGACCCGGCATTTTACACACGCATCATCGACATGGCGCCGATGACAGACGATCAAGGCGTCGATCAACCAGCGCTGGCTCTGGTGGAGTATGACGGTCCGCAGCGGCTTCTCATTACCGCCCAACCAGCGGAACAAGCGGGAACATTTAACGACCATTTTGTTTTTATACCCTTAAGCGCCGTTGCGGAGGCGGCCGTTCAGTTTGAAGATTGGCTGGCGCTGCTGCCGGAAGCGACCGGCGACGTCAATGTCACCTTGCCATCGCTGCCCCCTCCCGATTTCGACGCCACAGACAGCGAGGCGCGCGCGCAACACTTGCAGGTCATGCTAGATAGGATTGCGGCTGATGGCTTCGAGTCGCTGCTGTCCCTTTTGGGCGCGGTCATTGACGAGCGTCAGTTGCTGATAAGCGGCTTCCCGCCCGATTTCCACATGCGCTTGGACTTGATCTCCGCAATCCAGGCGCTGATTCCCGGGCGGTTGGCGTCTTGCATCACCTTCGCCAGCCATACGCCAATCAATTGCCAAAGCAAACCGCAAATTTTGTTCACAGAAGACGCCGCCGAGGACCCAGACGCAAACGCCGCCTTAAGGCTCGATTGGCGGGAACCACGGATCATAAGCGAAGCTGACGACCACCCCTATCTGGAGGTTCTGCGCCTGCTGTGGAGCGGGGACATTCCCGCATTGGCGGCCGACATACAGCGCATGGCTGTGGCAGACTTTTCCCTGGTGCAGCCCGCGGAATTGTCAAGCGAGCTGCGGCAGTTGGCGGAGCGATTCTGGGTCGATCATCACGTGCGCAGCGGGGAGGATGTCGCCACCGATGTCTTGATCGCAATCCTGGAAAGCGCGGACGCGCCCAGCAAGAATCTGCGCCGCCTTTATATCGAGCAATTGCTGCAGAATGCCCTCAATAATCGCGATACGGCCGCCGGTCGCTGGCTGTCGCAAGAATTGGACCGGGACGTCAAATTGGAAGCTGCGTTATTCGGCAAATTTGACGAGCTGCTAGACGAGCAGCCCGACGCCGTTTACGTCTTCATTCGCAATCGCTTTATTCACCAGGGCTTGGACGAATCCTGGCTGCCGCACCTGCAGCACGCGGCGCGGAAATCACTGGAAGTCGCCATCCAGGAGGGCGATGTCGGCACGTTGGCGGGCTGGCTTGAATTGATTGCCCATGAACCAATGGCTTATCAATTACAAGAGATCCTGCGCGATAGCATCCTGGCCGCCGCCGAGCGCGCCTACAGCGATGGCGAATTGGGTATACAGCTGATTCTGATCGCCGCCCGCCGCGTCCCGGATATTGTGGACGATCTTTACGACGACGAAGCGCTTATCGCAGCGCTGGACAACAATGTACGCGCGGCTTTGCAGAACGCTTCAACGGAGACACTGGACGCGCTGATTGACGAAAAGGCGGAGTTCTTCCTGCTGGCATTGTTTCATGGCGTCAATACATCCGACCAATTGCTAGTGACCGCGGCCTCGACGCGAAGATTGCTGTCGCTCGCCAGCGCGAAAAGACGCGCCCAGCTGCCCGCCATTTATCGCGCGCCGGCGCTTATTCGGCATCTGGCGACGCAAGCCAGCCGCCAAATGACGGACGAAGCGCTGGATATCCTCTTTGCGCATGTCATCGATGGCGATGATCGAAAACTAATGGCTGAGACTGTACGCCACCTGGCGGAACACAAACTGCTCTTCCCGCGTCTGGGCGATACGCTCGAGCGGGACAGCCTGCCCCTGGATAAGGTCCTTTCCATCATGAATGCGGCCAGCAGCGCCAATAACGCAGCGCCGCGCGATGTGATCGACACCTACTTCGACTTGCTTGATTATTACCAGTGGGAACCGCAGACGCAGCGACTGATGGAGGCGCTGACCCGTGTCATGGCCAAGCACCACGACGTGCAAGTTTCGTACCGCCACTTGTGGACGCTCTTTGGCGCCTGCCAGGAATTGCAAATCGAAGGCGCGACGCGCGTAGCCATAGCGCAACTGTTGACTCAGTTCGCCGCAGAAGACGATCTCAATGTCGTCGTCGAAGGCTTGGCCAGAATCTGCCGTCAGATCGCATTCAGCGAAAGCCTGCAAGACGCCGTCAACAATTGGTGGCGCGAGTATACGCACGATTGCGCCATGCCACAGTTGCAGCGGCTGCAGCACGAGCTGGACGCGCAGCGCCACATGGAAGCGCAGAAGCACATTCTGATGACCGTGCTGGCGATGCGCCGCTGGCTGCACAGCCGCGGGCCAGCCGAGTTGACTAAGGCGATAAACACTGCCTTAATCATGCTGGAACATATCACGGAAGCTTTTGACGTCGCGCACTTGGCGGATACTGACCCGCGGACGATCCGGCGCGAAGTCGATGTATTCAGCAGCGAACTGTCGTCGGAGCAGCGTCACATCCTGGCAAACAACCTGCGCAACCTCGCCATTCGCGTCACCCACATGGCGGAGCGGCGCAGCAAACCGTCGCTCATCCGCAGCGACGACGCCATTGATCGTCAGCTAATGCACGGAGAAGCCAATCCACAAGGTTCGGTCGACATGCTAAAATGGATCGCGGGCTATTTGGACGGCGCGCACCCGCAGAAAACCGACTGACTCTAGCAGCGCGAAGGAGAGCTCCGCGGACATGCACAAGTTATTCACCTACGGCACGCTCGGCGATCCGGCAACGCAGGAGCAGTTGCTGGGGCGCAGCTTGGGCGCCGGGCAAAAGGACACCCTGCGCGGTTATCGCCTGGCCAAGCTCACCGGCATCCACTTTGTCTATTCGATACTGCAGCCCCACCCCGGCTCGACCGTCGACGGCATGCTCTTTGAAGTCACCCAAGAAGAACTGGAGCGGCTCGACGACTATGAAGGCGAAGCCTATCAGCGCGTTAGCGTGACCTTGGTGAGCACGACGCGCGCCTGGGTCTACTGCGAGAATCCCAAATCCAGCTTCCGCATTCATATCGAAGCGCCCGATTAACCACAAATCCGCTCCCCACGGATGCCGTGCTGAAAAGCGGCGACTCGCGCCAAAACAGGAGATCTAATGCAGAACAAAACGCTAGGTATCGGCGTCATCGGCATGGGCTGGATGGGACAGGTGCATGCCCGGTCCTACGCGCTGGCGCGGCAGCGGTTCCCCGACGATGGCGTCGTGGCGCGGCTGGCGATCTGTTCCGACAATGTCGAGGCTCGGGCGCAATCTGCCCGGGAAACGCTCGGCTTTGCCCGCGCCACTACCCACTGGCAGGATGTCATTGAGCACCCCGATGTGCAGATCGTCAACATCGCCACGCCCAATAATTTGCACGTCGAAATTGTTGAAGCCGCGGCCGCGGCCGGCAAACATATTTTCTGCGAAAAACCGGTCGGGCGCACGCCTGAAGAGACCGCGCGGATCGAAGCCATCGCCAGGCGCGCCGGCGTCATGTCCTTCGTCGGCTTCAATTATCGCTGGGCGCCGATGGTGCTGCATGCCAAGCAACTGATTGACGCCTGCAAACTGGGCCAATTGACGCAGTACCGCGGGCGCTTCTTCAGTATGTACGGCAGCGACCCGCTGGGATTGCTCTCCTGGCGCTTCGACCGCGAGATCGCCGGCTATGGCGTACTCGGCGATATTATGGCGCATGTGACCGATATGGCGCATTACCTCTGCGGCGGCGTCAAGCGGCTGGTCAGCAACTCGCATATTTTTATCAGCGAGCGCCCTATGCCGATCCCGGGCAAAGGCACGCATTATTCGCGCGGGGCCCCGGCTGACCCTAAAGGCGCCGTCAGCAACGAAGATTACGTGGGCGCGCTGGTCGAATTTAAGAATGGCGCGCGCGGCACGTTCGAGGCGTCGCGGTCGATCTTTGGGCCCAAGAACCAGATGGCTTTTGAACTCAACGGGACGCAAGGAGCGCTCAACTGGGATTTCGAGCGCATGAATGAGCTGCAGCTTTATTTGCCCGATGACGATTGGGGCCGCGATGGTTATGTCCGGTTGGTGGGCGGCGACAGATACCCCTTCCACGGCCGCTTCAATCCGGGCGATGGCAGCGGCTTGGGTTACGAGGATATGAAGGTCATTGAGGCTCGCCATTTCTTGCAGGCGGTGGCGGAAGCCCGGCCCTGTTCCCCAACGTTTAGCGACGCGCTGGCTGTGGCCGAGGTGCACGCCGCCATGATCCGCTCCTGGACCAGCGGCGGCTGGGAAGATGTCACCAGCCTTAGACAGGATAGGCCATGAAAGAGCTGGCTCTGCGCGGCGTCATCTACAGCCCCATCGCCGACCCCTTTCTCAACGCGCCCGAGGACTGCGTCGTCTACGAATCGGACGGGCTTATCTGGGTTCGCGACGGCCGCATTCAGGCGATCGGCGACTATAACGCAATCCAAACGCAGCTTCCGGATGAAATCGACATCCGCCACTATCCGGATTCGATTCTGCTGCCCGGCTTCATCGACGCGCATATCCATTATCCGCAAGTCGAGATCATCGGCTCTTACGGCAGCCAACTGCTGGAGTGGCTGAGAAAATATACCTTCCCAACCGAAGCGAAGTTCAACGATGCGGCGCATGCCCAGCGCATCGCGGAATTCTTCATCGCCGAGCTGCAGCGCCAGGGCACGACAGCCGCATCAGTATTCTGCACCTCCGCGCCCGGCTCGGTGGACGCCATATTTGAGGCGGCGCAAGCGGAAAATATGCTGCTGCTCGCTGGCAAAATGATGATGGACAGTTACGCGCCGGCGGAAATTCTAGATACAGCGCAAGCGAGCTACGATGACTCCAAAGCGCTGATCGAGCGCTGGCACAAACGCGGACGCTGCCTCTATACGGTGACGCCGCGCTTTGCCCTGACCAGCAGTCCACAGCAGTTGGAGCTGGCCGGCGCCTTAATGCGCGAGCACGCTGACGTCCGCCTGCAATCGCATATCTCCGAGAACCGCGCCGAGGTAGCGCGAGCCGCCGAGCTCTACCCGGAGCGAAGGAATTACACCGACATCTACGACCATTACGGGCTGCTGGACTCGAGAGCGATTTACGGGCACGCCATCCACCTGTCCGAAGGCGAACTGCGCCGCTTCCACGAGACCGGCGCCAAGATCGCCCACTGCCCCACCTCCAACTTCTTCATCGGCAGCGGGCTCTTCGACATCGCCAATACACGTGACCGCGCGCGGCCAGTCACGGTCGGTTTGGGCACGGATGTCGGCGGCGGCACCAGCTTTTCCATGCTGCAGACGATGAGCGCAGCTTACAAGATGGCGCAGCTGCGCGGCATTTCAGTGACGACAGCGCAGAGTTATTTCCTGGCCACGCTTGGCAGCGCCCAGGCTCTGGGCATCGACGACCGGGTTGGCAAACTTCAGCCGGGTTACGCAGCCGATATCGCGGTACTGGATGCGCGGGCGACGCCCTTGCTTGCCTTGCGCAGTGATGCGGCCGAGTCAATCGATGAGCTGCTCTTCGCGCTGATGATCTGCGCCGACGACCGCGCCATCGAAGCGACTTACGTGGCCGGCGAGCTGGCGCATAAGCGAGACAGCTGCGGCTAACGCACAGCGACCGTTCCCAGATCGAGATAGGACTTGCCCGCGACAGCTAGCCGCGCCGCCGGGTTGTTGATATCGTAGAGCCCAACGATCAAGTTATACTCGCCCGCAGGCAGGCTGGACGGGATCAGCAGGCCATGCTTGTCGACGACTGCTTCGCCAAGGGGCCAGGCTGTCGTTTTCGCCGAGCCGCCGCCGGGCTCGCTGTCGCGCTGCGCCACTAAGCGCCCATCCAAATCCAGCAGCTGCAGGAAGACCTTGTAACGCCGATCCAGCGCCGCGCTCGTACTCCAGACCAATTGTAGCGGCAGGACATCGCCCGCCGAGATTTCGCGCGCGCCGACGGCGTAGGACTCCAGCGTTATGCTGTCGCCAAACAAGACGCCGGCCGCTACCTCGGTCGCTAGCGGAGCGTTACTTTGATATTGCGCGTAACGCATATCATCGACCCAACTGTCGCTGATTTCGAAGGCGTTTCGATTGAGCGTTGTTTCGACTACTCGCTCGGGATCTTGTTCCTCGGCGCCATAGAAGATGACGTGCAAGCGATCGTGCGCCGAGATAAGCTCGAGCGTATGCGCGCGGGTGGCCGAGCCGTCTCGTGATATGGGCAAGCCGTACACCGGCGCCTGGCCTCGGTAATAATAAGCGAAAATTTCTGTGAAACCGGCCGCGCTCACTACTACGGCATCACCCTCGCGCAATGCCGATTCGATGCGGGCCGCTAACCCGCGCACGTCATCGCGCTGAAAATCGGGATGCTGATACAGGGCGTCCAAACCAGAGGCTAAGCCATAGAGACAAGCGGCGAAAGCCAGAGCAGCCACCAGCCTTGGAAGCGCGCGCGGAAGCGGCCAGCGATCGCCTATGTCGCGCGTCCAGAGCAGCCATACGCCCCGCCCCAGCCACAGCGCTACCGCCATCTGCGCCGGCAGCAGAAATCGCAAATAACGCGTGGTCAACTCGAGGTACAAGTAGACGGCGACCGAGACCAAAACCCACACGCTGGGAACCGCGATAGTCCAAAGCTCGCGGCGGCGGATGACAGTTGGCATCAATCCGATAAACAAGAAAATAAAGATCAAAAATGTCATCTCGGTATAGTTGTGTTCAAAGGTAATGCCGTAGCCTAAGTGACCGAGGATCTGCCGCAGCGTCTGGTCAAGCGGCATCACTTGCGACAGATTCGGCTGCGCGAACACTTGCCGCAACGATACCGGCAGCCAAGGCAGGAAAAGCGTCAAAGTCAGCAGGTTGGCGACAACAAATTGCATCAAAAGCCGCAGGTTGCGATTCATCGCCGCAGTATCGCGCCATTCGCGGAAGAGCGCAGGTCCCAGCCAAAGCGCAAACAGAAGCGCCTGCGCCAAGATGACCAGCGCGTAGGCGACATGCGTATAGATGCCCAGCGCGTTGACCAGACCGAGCGCAATGACCGCGATCCTGCGGCGGCGCGACAAGTGAAAGCCGACAAAGAGCCACATGCTGCCGCCGGCGATAGCGGCCAGCATGGCGTACATGCGCGCCTCTTGCGCGTAGTAAATGCTGAAGCTGTTGAGCGCCACCACGGCCGCCGCCGCCAACCCCGCCTGCGGATGAAAAAGCCGCTTGCCCAGCGCAAAAGTCCAAGCCACGCTGCTGATGCTGAATAGCGCCGAAAACGCGCGCAGGGCAAATTCCGAGACGCCGGTCAGCCTTTGCCACCAGCCCAGCACGGTGACATAGACCGGCACGTGCACATCGTGCTGCATCTGCGGTATCAACTCAGGCAGCGCGCGCAAAGAGCGCCAATAGGACACGCCTTCGTCATACCACAGCGACTGCTCGCCCAGGCGATGAAAACGCAAGGCGCTCGCCAGCAGCAAAATCGCCAGTATCAGAGCCAGCAACGGCAGGCGTCGGGCAGGCTGAGGCATCGGCAAAGGCGAGGCATCGCCAAGTATGATCATCGCCCGCGTTGCGCCAGAGCCAGTAGAATCGCGCCCAGCGCCAGGCATGCGCCTGTGGCAGCCAGCGCCAGCCACGAGAACAGGCGGCTCGCGCCTCGGTCATAGACGGTGATCTCGTCGACGATCATCGCTCCCGCGCCGAAGCTAACTTGATGGGTCTGAGCCATGCCGTCCGAGAGCGGCATGAGACTGACACGCCAGGCGGAGGCCTCGCCCCCCGCTTCCCGCCAGCGAATATCAAGCGCCGTGCCCCGCGCGGCAAATTCCAGCCCGGCGTCGACTCTCAGCGCGCGCCCGAAACGGGCCGTCTCGTCAGCGATGACCGTGCCAGCGCTGTCAATCTGCCAGGTCTCCGCTTGATGCGTTCCGCGATGTAGAACGCGCTCGCTGCCCCTAATGTAGTCGCGGGCACTGTGATACACCGGCAGCGGCGTGAAGGTCGGCTTATCGGGCTGGTAATCTGGCTCGGCCATGCGGAAATAGTAGAAGGCTTGATCAGCTTCGAAGGGGTCCTTGCGCGTGAAGAACCAATACATGACATTGCCGACCCACTGCCATTCCTGCTGGATGCGGTCGTAGAGCATGGGCAGGTAGCGCGCCGCCTGCTCCTGCGTCACGTTGCCGTAGTTGCCGTATAGCGAGATTTGATCCGGCGGCAATTCGGCATCGAGCGTGGCGTTCCAAGCCGCCTCGCTCAGCCAAATCGGCTTATGCGCGTCGCCGTTGCGCACCATGATGTCGCGGTAATATGTGTGGCGGCCGATGTTGACGCTGGTCGCGCGCAGCCGCCTGTCGCTGGGTCCGCTGCGCAGTCCGTAGCCCTGTGCCGAAAGCACATCGAAGCAATCGCCGCCGCCGTGATCGTACAGAGCCTGCAAAAACACCAGGTCGCTGAGATCGCGGCTGCCATCCAGGGCGATGGTGGGGGCGATGGCGCCGCTGATGACGACGATGTTGGGGTCGACCGCTTTCAGCACGGCGTAGACGCGGCACAGCATCTCAGCGTAGCCGGCCGGGTCGATAGGATTATTGCCCCACTCCGGGTAGATGTTCGGTTCATTCCAAACTTGATAGTGTGTTATTCGCCCGCGGTAACGCGTCGCCACCGCCCGCGCGTAATTGACAAAATCCTGCAAGTCATCCGGCGGCGCGTTGTCGCCCGCGTCTGGATTGGCGCGCGTCCAAGCCGGCGGATTGCTCAAGCGAACCATCAGCCGCAAGCCGTATGCTTCGGTCAAGTCTACGATCTGGTCATATTTGAGCCAAGTATCGGGCACATCGGGCGCGCCATCGCCGTTGAGATCGCGCGAATCGCTGAATAAGCCGCGGCCATCGAATTCCAGGTCTTCCCAGGGGAACTCCTGCCGCAGCCATAGGAAGCCGGCATCGCGAATCATACGCAGCATCGCCTCGATTTTGGGCCGCTCGACTTCTTGCTCGAGGAAGGTATTGATGCCGTAGGGAATATCCGCTTTGTGATCGATCGACGCCAGCGCATCGGTCTCAAGCGGCGCGCGAATGAGGTTGCCCACGACTTCCATCATGCCGCGCAACTGGCCCGGCGCGCTTTCTTCGCCGGTCTGCGACCACATGAATTGCCAAGCCAGGCCGCGGCTGCGCAAGTCAAGCGCCAGCAGCAGCACAGCTATCAACATAACCGCGATAACGCTGAGGCCACGCCGCCAGGATACGGAACTGCTTGCCGCTGGATTGCTCATTCGGCGCATTATAGCTACGGGCGCGGATGATTTGAATAGCGCGCGGGCCGCCGCGATTGCCGGGGCATCGTTTGCAGGGCAATCGCTTCAAAATATTTTAACCACAGAGGACGCAGAGAGCACAGAGAAACTCAATCGAAATATGCCATTTTCTTTGTGCCTTTGTGCCTTTCTGTCTGTGTGGTGATATTGAATTTCAACCGAATTCGAGACACTACCCCGGGTCACCAAGTTTTGATTTGCGGCGCGAGATGTGTTTAACTTGATGAAACAACTGCAGGCAGCCGCATGATCATGAGACTCTACTTTGTTGCCCTAATGCTGGCGATAACGCTAGGCGCCGCGAACGCGCAGGGAATCGTCAAACGGGCGGACTGCATCGCCCGCCCGGCGGGCCACCTGGCTCGCTGCGGCATTGTGACCTTGCCGCAAGATTATGACGACCCGACCAACAGCAAGGTCGAAATCTATTTCACGGTGATCCATAGTCGGGACGCAAAGCCTCAGCCCGACCCGCTGGTGTACCTGGTCGGCGGGCCTGGCAGCAGCGGATCGCAACTATTACAGACTTCATTCAGCAAGTATCTGCGCGCCTTCGCCAGCGATCGCGATATCATCGTCATTGACCAACGCGGCACCGGCCTGTCCAATCCGCCGCTTTACTGCCGCGAAGCGCTGTTTCGGCTGGACGAGATTCTACAGAGCCATCACGCCGATTACGCCGCGCTCGTGCTTGAGATTCTGAGCGACTGCCATCAGCGGCTTTCGGCCAAGGGCGTACAGTTTGATACTTTCCACAGCGAGAATATCGCCCGCGATGTGGTCAACGTCATGCTCGCCCTGGGCTATGAGCAATGGAACCTGGTGGGCGTGTCTTATGGCTCGCGGCTGGCCCTGACCATGATGCGCGATCACCCGCAATACCTGCGCAGCGTGATCCTGGACTCCGTCTATCCGCCGCAGGCCGACATCTACCTCGACGCCTACTACAATGGCGAGCGCGCGCTGGCTGCGCTCTTCGCGGCTTGCGAGGCGGCAGCCGATTGCAGCGCCCAGTACCCCGATTTGGAGACGCGGTTCTACCAACTCTACCATCAGCTGAACCAGAGCCCGCTGGTAGCGCTGTATACACCGCGCGGCTACCAGGAGCTGAGCATTGAGATCAGCGGCTATCGCATGTACGACTGGGTCTTCAGCTGGCTGTATGAAGTGGGTTCCATTCGGCTGATCCCGCGCCTTGTCCAGGACTTGGCGCAAGGGCATACGCAGGACCCGGTGCGAATCGGCGTCATATACGAGGCGTCCATGACTTCGCTGAGCCTGGGCATGCACTATACCGTGCAATGCCAGGAAGAATACGGCTCGACGCCAGACCGCGATTACGCCGGCATGCTGCAGGCGCACCCCCACCTGGACGGCTTCCTACGCTATCCGGTCGAAGGCATGGCGACCCTGCCGCGGCTCTGCGACTTATGGGGGGCGAAAGCCCGGCCCGCTCTGGCGAACGCGCCGGTGCAAAGCGATATCCCGGCGCTGCTGCTTTCCGGCAACTTCGACCCTATCACGCCGCCTTCCTATGCTGAGCAAGCCCTGGAGACGCTCACGGCAGCTTACAGCTTTGTCCTGCCGCATGTGGGCCATGGCGTGCTGCGTTCGGATCGCTGCGCGGTGCGCGTGGCCAAGGCATTTATTCTAGATCCTCTTACTGAACCGGATGGCAGTTGCATCGCCGGCGCCCGTCCCCTCAGTTTTGAGTGAAGGCGACCGCAAGTGCCATACCTGCTACGACGCGCGTTGGCGCAGTCTCATACTAGAATTGCAGTTGCTAGGCATAATGCAACGGCTATGATATATAAGCAATTCCAACAATGTCATGCAAATTTCACCAGAGCAACTATCAGTAGGGGCGGCAGCCCGAAGAAGCCACAAGTTGCAGCGTCAGCGGGCGATCAGATTGGCCGCCCCTACAAGGCTAGATTTTTCGCATGACTAACATTGTTTTACTTAGATTCCGCTTACAACGTTTTCCCAATTCGCATCAGAGCATTTGCGTCCAAGGTATCCCGCCGCTTGTGACAAACCTACAGAGAAAGTCAAACAGATAATGAACGCATTGGCGGCCATTCAAAAGGCTGCGGTAAATGTAGAGCAGTTCACCATGCGCACGCCCCAGCGCAAATCGCCCGGCTTGAGCGCGCGCCTGGGCTGCGCTGTGCAGCTCAAGCTCGAGATGCAGCAGCACAGCGGTTCGTTCAAGACGCGGGGCGCATTCCACCAGATGCTGGCGCTGGGCGACGAGGCGCAGAGCCAGGGCGTGGTCGCTGTCAGCGGCGGCAATTTCGCGCGCGCGGTCGCCTATTGCGGCGGAATCCTGGGCGTCGACGCCATCGTCTGCATGCCGGAAAACGCGTCAAGAAGTTCAATTGAGGCGACGCGCGAGTACGGCGCCACGGTCGAATTGCTGCCCGATGCGGTGGCCGCATTCGCCCGCGCCGACGACTGGGTAGAGCAGGGCCGAACCGCCCTGCACCCCTTCGACAGCGCGGAACAGATTGCCGGCAATGGCCTGGTGGGGCTGGAGATCATGCAGGATTGCCCGACCATGACCGATATCATCGTCAGCATCGGCGGCGGCGGGCTCATCGCCGGCATCATCTCCGCAGTTAAGGCGGTCATGCCACAGGTGCGCGTCTGGGGCGTTGAGCCGGATTCAGCGCCGACAATGCGCCGGGCTTTGGACGCGGGGGAGATCGTCAATATCAAGCCGGCTTCGCTTACGGCGACGCTCAACGCGCCTTTTGTCGGTCGGGCCGCGCTGGACTTGTGCCGCCAGCACCTGGAAGATCTCGTCCTGGTCAGCGACCTGGAAATGATTGCGGCGCAGCAGTACTTTCTCAAGCATGAAGACATTTGCCCGGAACTGGCCGCCGCCAGCACATTGGCCGCCGCCGGGCGCATCAAGGACCGTCTGCCGGCCGATGCCCAGCTTGTGCTCTTGATTTGTGGCTGCAACGACTCGGCCGAAGACGTGGCGGGTTACGCCAAGCTGCTTGATGCGTCTGGCGCTTAGCCGTAAAGACGCCGGTACAACTCGACCTGCCGTTCCCGCGCCGCTCTCAGCAGCGACGCGCCCCCAGGATCCGGCGCCACAACCCGGCCGATGCTCGGCGGCTCAGCAGCTGGGTCGGCCCCATCCAGGCTGCGCCGCATCATCAAAGCCACACCGCGCGCCGTGACCTCGGTTTCCGCCAACAGCTGCAGCGGCGAATCGAAGGCGTCCGCCACCATCTGCGCCCAAGCCGCCGAAGCTTGCAGCGCGCCGCCCCCGGCCATCACCGTCGCGCCGGGCGACTTGAGCTTGTCGAAGATGAGCGACAAGCGGATCGCCACCGCCTCCAGATGCGCTTGCAAGATATCGAGTTGACTGGTGTTGCGGCGGATGCCATGCACCGTGCCGGAAGCGTTCGGCTGCCAGCCCGGGCTGCGCTCGCCCGCCAGCAATGGCAGCACCGTCAGACCGTGGCAGTCGGGCGCGCGGCCGCTGAGCCGATCTTCCAGGCTACCGTCGTCTTTCAGCAAGTCTTCCATGACCCATTGATAGACATTGCCGCCCTCGCTGGTGGCGCCGCCGACCAGTGGCATGCCGGCGCAGACCAGATACCGCCAGAGCCCGCGCGGAACACGCTCGCTGACCTTGACGACCCGCAGCGCCGAAGTCGTGCCCATGGTCAAGGCGATGCGGCTGCTATCCAGCGCGCCCGAACCGATATTGGCTGCGGCGCCGTCCCCCAGCGCCAGGAAGAATGGCTTGTCCCGCAGCGCTTTCCAGCGAGCGGCGTAATCCGCCTTGAGCCCCGACAGCGTTTGGTCATAATCCGCCAGCTGCGGCAGCTTGTTCAAGAAGCCCGCGCCAAGCAGCAGCCGAGCATACTCGTTGTGCCAGTCCCGCCGCGCCGTCCACAGCAGGCCCGACCAGCTCGCCATCGAATAGCTGACCGGCGCATCTGTCCCGAACCATTGCCGGTAGAGGTAGCCGCCGATGTCGCTGACGCGGGCGATGCGCGCTTCCAGATCGGGTTGCGCGCGCAGCAACTGAGCGTACTGCGCCGGCAGATAAGCCGGATGCAGCATGCAGCCCGTGGCTTGATGATAGGCATCGGAATCGCCGCCCAATTTCCGCAGCAGCGCCGGTATCTCTGAGCGGCCCAGCGTATCGGCGTAGGTATGGACAGGCGTGCAGGCTTGGCCCGCGGCGTCCAGCCCTAACCAATTGCCGGCGAAACTGGCCATGCCAACCGCGCGAATGGACCGCGCCGCCGGATGCTGCAAACTCTCGTCGATACAGAACTCGACCAGGCCCTGCAACTCAGTCGCATTGGCTGTCGCGCGCCCGGCGCTATCGCTGTAAAAGTCGTGCTTGCGGCTGCAAATCGAGTCTTCGATCAGCCGCGCGCCGTCATCAAAAAGCAGCGTGCGCGCCGATGAACTGCCGAGGTCAATGACGAGCAAACTCATTCTGCCCCCACCCGAAAGCCGGGCCTCAGTCAGGGTTGAGGATCGCTTCGATGCGCGCCAGTTCTTCCTTGCTAAATTCCAGGTTAGCTAGCGCGCCGACCGCATCCTCGATCTGCGCTGGTTTGCTGGCGCCGATGAGCGCCGAGGTCATCTCGGGATGGCGCAGGGTCCAGGCCAGCGCCAACTGCGCCATATTCTGCCCGCGTTCTTGCGCGATTTCGTTGAGTTGGATGACCTTGTCGATCTTCGCCTGCGGCAGCCGGTCGCCCCAGTCCAGCTTCACAGCGCGCGAATCGCCCGGCAGCGAGCCGATGTATTTGTTCGTCAGGATGCCTTGATCGAGCGGCGAGAAGCAGATGCAGCCGATGCCTTCGTCGCCCAGCACATCGATTAAGCCGTCTTCGATCCAGCGGTCGAACATGTTGTAGCGCGGCTGGTGGATCAGGCAGGGCGTGCCCATTTCTTTCAGAATCCGCGCGGCTTCACGCGCCATCTCGGGCCGATAGCTGGAAATGCCGGCGTAGAGCGCGCGGCCGCTGCGGACGATGTGATCCAGCGCTCCCATCGTCTCTTCCAGCGGCGTATCCGGGTCAGGACGGTGACTGTAAAAGATATCGAAATAATCCAGCCCGGTGCGCTTTAGGCTTTGGTCGCAGCTGGCGATCAAGTACTTGCGCGAGCCCCATTCGCCGTAGGGTCCATCCCACATGCGATAGCCGGCTTTGTTGGAGACGATCAGCTCATCGCGGTAAGGCGCCAGGTCCTGGCGGTAGATCTGCGCGAAGGTCTCTTCAGCCGAGCCCGGCGGGGGCCCGTAATTGTTGGCGATGTCGATATGAGTAACTCCCAGGTCAAAAGCTGTCCGCAGCATATCGCGACAATTTTCCAACTGGTCAACGCCGCCGAAGTTCCACCAGATGCCGACCGATATCGCCGGCAGCAACAGGCCGCTGCGGCCCGCGCGCCGATAAGTCATCGAATCATAGCGATTGCCCGCTGCCTGATAAACCATATCCCGCTCCCTTGTGGATTCCCTGTACGTGAAGCCGCGAATACTATAGCGTATCGCCATCCAGTTCCCAAGTGCCGCCGCGCTTTTAGGGATTCACGACTCTTTTGCCACCGAGGTCACAGAGTAAATATGAGGACACAGAGAGGGATTTGGTCTAAGACTGATGCTTTTACTCTGTGTCCTCAATCTAACTCGGTGTACTCGGTGGCAAAGATGTCGCGAAATAGTGAAATATGAATCTCAGGTTTGCGCACGTTAATTTTGCCGCATTCCCGCCGGGTCGCGCGCAATTGCCCACATGACATCAGCCGACGGCGTGATACAATAATTGGCGATTTCACTTTAGATGGCGGGATTGCCCATGTCTCGACGACTGGCGGGACAATTCTTTATTATTGTCATCATACTGATTGCCTTGTCTTGGACGCCCGTAGCCAGTCAGGGCAATTTTCGCGATGTCATCGAGATGTCGGTCGAAGTGGGATTTGACTCCTTCTTTCGCCCGGGCGTCTGGACGCCGGTGACCGTCAAGCTCAGGAACAACGGCGATTCGCTAGTCGGTCGCTTAGTCATCCGCCCGGAAACTTCCGGGACTGTCGTCGGCAACGCCTTCAGCACCGCGATCGACTTGCCCAGCGGCTCGGAAAAGTCCGCCCTGTTGAATATCCGCGCGCGGACATTCCCCGACAAGTTGCGCGTCGAACTTATTGACAACGATGACCAGGTGCGCGCATCAAAAGAAGCCGGCTTGATTGACCTCGGCCCGCAAGATCAGCTTTACGCGGTTGTTACCGGACCCAATACCGCGCCGCCCGGTTTAACCGGCGTGCACATCGGCGGGTTTAAGGCTGAACAAGCCAACTGGGGCGTCAACGACATTCCCGATTTCGCCGGCTCGCTAGCCGCGCTCGACATGATGATGCTTATCAATATCGACAGCGACAGCCTGTCCAGCAGCCAGCGGACGGCCATCCGGCAATGGGTGGAAGGCGGCGGACATCTGATCGTCTGCGGCGGGCCGACCGCGCTGATCAGCGCAGCGGGTTTGCAGGACTTGCTGCCGATCGCCCCGCAAGACAGCCGTTCCTTAAGCAATCTGAATGCCTTGGCCCGATTCATAGGCGATCTACGCGCCGGGCTGGACCAACGGGCGATCATCTCCTTGGGCGCGCTGAGCGAAGACGCGCAGGTGCTGGCTGCTCAGGGCGACATCCCCTTGCTGGCGCGGCGTACCTTGGGCGCGGGCCTGGTCGATTACCTGGCGGCCGACCCCACGCTGGAACCATTGGCGAGCTGGGGAAGACTAGACGATCTCTGGCTCACGCTGCTGGCCACGCGCGCGCCGCATCCCGCCTGGCGCGAGGGCTTTACGTTGCCGACCTGGGGCGCGGAAGCCGTGGCCAACTTGCCCGGCGTCGACCTGCTGCCGCCGCTGCAGACGCTTTGCCTCTTTCTGGTCTCCTATATCGTTCTGATTGGCCCGCTCAATTACTTTATTCTGTCGCGACTGCGGCGCAACGGCTGGGGCTGGTTCACGATTCCGCTGGTGATCGTCTGCTTCGCCGGCATCGCCTGGACCGTCGGCTTCAACCTGCGTGGCTCCGAGATTATCCTCAGCCGGCTTACCTACGTGGAGTCTTACGCCAAGCGCGACGAGGCGCAGGTGAATCAAGTCGTCGGTTTGCTGTCGCCGCGGCGGGCCGCCTATTCGCTGACCGTGCCCGAGGGCCACTTCCTGGCGGTGGCCGGCGCCACGACGCCAAGCAGTATCTTCGCCAGCAATACCATCCAAACCGGCACAGAAATCTCGCAGGGCGGCGGCTTCAGCGCGAATGACTTCACCGTAGACGGCGGCATCTTCGCCAATTTCAGCATCGCCGGGCGCATCCCCAAGCCGGCCATCAACGGCAGCTTCACGCTGGATTATCAGATTGCCGAAAGCGGGCGCATGATCCCCGCCTACCAAGGCCTAATCAGCAACAACAGCCAGGTGAATCTGCGCGATGCGGTGATTCTGGGGCCAAACCTGGCGTATCGCCTCGAAGGAGACTTTGCGCCCGGCGACATCCTGACGCTGGACCGCGAATCGCTGCAAGCCGAAATTACTGACCGACCGGCGCAGCCCAACTCGCTGGAAGCGCATATCTCGCGCATAGCCACAGGTCTGTCGCCATTTTCCGGCAGCGGCCGCAACATCACGATCAGAGATTTGCAGGGCGATCGCTATCTGCGGACACGTTCATTCCTGAGTGCCGAATCCAAGTCCGAGCGTCAAGCCGCCAGAGAACAGGCTTTCCTCGCCAGTTTCATGGTGGATCAATTCGGCTCCTCGGCGCGGGGCAACGGGTTATACCTGCTGGGCTGGAGCGACGAATGGCGGCGAGACCTGAGCATCGGCGGCGCCGGCTGGACGTCTTTAGACACCACGCTCTACGTAATCGAGTTGGATGTCGCCCTTAAATTGCCGTCTCGGCGCGTCACCTTGACCACAGAAAACTTCAGTTGGATGACGTTGGATCGTCAAGGCGTCATTGACAACGGGACCGATGGCTTCAATTTGTACGAAGAGCAGAGCGTGGAGTTCTTGTTTCATCCGCTGCCGGGCTTGGCCATGGACAGCGTAGAGCACATGTTGGTGGACGTCGACCGTGGCGGCGGCTACGGGCAAGCGCTGCGCGTCGAACTCTACGACTGGACCCGGGGCGACTACGATATATTCACCTACCGCGAAGGCAGCGAATTGGAGTTCAACGCGCCGAGCCGCTACCTGGGGCCGGGCAAGGCGGTGAGGTTGCGCCTGCGCTACGGCGATGGCATGGGCACGGCTCGGGTGCGGAAAATCCGCATCGAACATACCGGACGTTACACATAGCAGCCGGCTCGGTGGAAATGCAAAACAGCGGACTTGCGGAGGCGCGGCTGCGGCGAGCCAAGCCCGCGAATTGAGGAAGTGGCGATGGACTGGATAATCAAGACAGATGACTTGCACAAGTCCTTCGGCAGCTTCGAAGCGCTGCGCGGCATCTCGCTGGAAGTGCCAACTGGTTCGATCTACGGCTTCGTGGGCCCCAACGGCGCTGGCAAAACGACCACCATGCGCATATTGACCACCTTGACGCGCCCGTCGGAGGGGCAGGCCTGGGTGGCCGGGCACTCCGTGCTGGAAGACCGGCGGGCGGTGCGGCGCTCTATCGGTTACATGCCCGATGAATTTGGCGTGTATGAAGACCTGCGCGTCTGGGAGTACCTGGACTTTTTCGCCGCTTGCTACGATATCCCCGAGGGCGATCGCAAGACGCTGGTCGCTGATCTGCTGGAGCTGGTGGATTTGCATCACCGGCGCGAAGATATGGTGGACAAACTCAGCCGCGGCATGAAGCAGCGTCTGTCGCTGGCGCGCACCCTGGCGCATGATCCCGATGTGCTCATCCTCGATGAACCGGCCTCGGGTTTGGATCCGCGCGCGCGGGTCGAGATTCGCGAGCTGCTGGGCGAGCTGGCCAATATGGGCAAGACCATCTTTTTCTCGTCGCACATCCTGGCTGATGTAGAAGACGTCTGCTCGCATATTGGCATCGTTGAAGCGGGCGAGTTGATCATCCAGGGCAGCATCGACGAACTGAAGTTGCAGCTCATGGCCAACCGTGAAATCGTCATCACCGTGATGAACCACGAGAACGCCGAAGCGGTGACCAGCCTCGTCAGCGAAATAGGCAAAGTGGAGGCCGCCGCGATCATCACGCCTAAGAACGGGCGGGCGCGCGTGCGCGTTGACTTCGCCGGCAATGACGAAGAATTGGGCGCCTTGAGCCAGCGCCTCTTTGAAAGCAATATCACCTTGCTGGGCTTCAATGAAGAAGAAAAAGACCTCGAGCACATGTTCATGCGCGTCACGCGTGGTCTGGTCACTTAATTCTAAGGGAGAGCCAAGATGGCGACTCTGACTGCAGGGGGGCTTCACATCCAGTCGGATGACCGGGGCCGCGCCGGCGCCTTTGCCGCAATTGACGCCAAGCGCGCTGGCTGGGACACCATGAATTTCGCGGCTGTGCGCCTGGGGCAAGGCAAAACTTTCGAGATTGCTATAGACGCCTTTGAATACGTCGCGGTGGTCCTCAGTGGGCGCTGCAACATACGCACCAATATGGGCGACTTTGAAAGTGTTGGCCGCCGCGACAGCGTCTTCAGCGGCATGCCCTACGCGGTCTACCTGCCACCGGGCGCCGAGTTTGAAATCGAGTCCTTGAGCGACAACTTCGAATTTGCCTCGTGCTGGGCGCCAACCGAGCGCGAAACGCAGCCGCGGCTGATACGACCGCATGACATCGACGTCTCGCTGCTGGGGGGCGGCAATTGCTCGCGGCAGATGTGCCGAATAATCGGCGGCGACTTCCCGGCCGACCGGCTGCTGGTCTACGAGCTGTACACGCCCGGCGGCAATTGGTCGAGCTATCCGCCGCATAAACACGACACGCATCGTACCGATGACCGCGGCACAGTGCTGGAAGCGCAACTGAATCGCTTCAGCTTCTACAAGTTTGACCGGCCCACCGGCTATGCCTATCAGCGCGTCTACAGCGCCGACAAAAGCTCGGACGTGCAGATGATGGCGCGGCAGCACGATATTATCCTGATGCCCTCCGGTTACTATACGATGGTCAGCGCCCCGGGCGCCGTGACTTACACCTTGAATTTCCTGGCCGGCTCCACCAGAGAATTCGCCTACAGCGAAGATCCGGACTTCGCCTGGGCCCGCGATACGCTGCCTGGCTTGGATCCGCGCTTGCCTGTGGTCGACCTTGGGCTAGAAATCGGCCACTAGCGATTTTGGCGCCCACCCTGGCGACGGGCGCGATTTCTCCCGCGACAATTGTCGCTTTCACTTCAGCGTGCTTCTGGCAGTCATGCTAGAATGACCCGCGTGACTTTAATCTTCTGGCAGTTATCTGCAGGCAAGGAGTAGAAATGCGTCGTCTTACCATTGCTCTATTAACCTTGTTGGTTCTGATGTCGCTGGGCTCGGCAGCAGTCATGGCTCAACAAGTCCATGTTGTCCAGCGCGGCGAATCGCTATATAGCGTTGCGCGTCGGCACGGCCGCACAGTGGCGGAAATCGCCGGGGCCAATGGCATGAGCGAACCATACATCATCCACGCCGGCAACCAACTGACGATTCCGCCACAGGGCGGCGCTTCAGCCGCGGCCCCCGCGCCCGCGCCCGCACCCGCGCAGCCAACCGGCATCGCCACGCACACAGTACAGCGCGGCGAAAGCCTGGCTATTATTGCCGCACAATACAATACGAACTACATTGAGCTGGCGCGTATGAATGGCATTGCCGATCCCGATGTCTTAAGCGTGGGCCAGGTCCTGCAAGTGCCCGGCCCGCCGCCGCCACCGGAGCCAGCGCCCGTTGCAGCGCCTGGTGTAGCAGCGCCAGTTGGACCGGCGCCACCCAGCACAGCCAATACCAGCGGCTTCGAATTGGGCGGCCAAGCACTGAGCTTCGCCCATCCCGGTCACATGAAAAATGCGCGCATGACCTGGGTCAAGCGGCAGGTCAAGTGGCATGGCGGGCCGGCCGGCAATCACCAGCATCTGATTGACAGCGCCCACGGCAACGGCTTCAAGGTATTGCTGAGCGTTATCGGTGACAAGAACCAGATCTCCGGCAATCCGGGCGCCTATTATCAGAATTTCGCCAACTTCGTGGCTGACTTGGCGCGCGGCGGAGCGGACGCCATTGAAGTCTGGAATGAGATGAATATCGACCGCGAATGGCCCGCGGGCCAGATCAGCGGCGCCAACTACGTGCAGATGCTAAGCGCGGCTTACAACGCGATCAAAGGCGCCAATCCGAGCACGATGGTCATCAGCGGCGCCCCCGCGCCCACCGGCTTCTTCCAAGGCTGTGGTCCCAACGGCGGCGATGACGACTGCTACCTGCAACAGATGGCCGCCGCCGGCGCCGCCAACGTGATGGATTGCGTCGGCGTCCATTACAATGCCGGCATCGTACCGCCAGACGCGACCAGCGGCGCGCCCGTCGGCAGTTCCGGCCATTATTCCTGGTACTTGCCGCGGATGATGACGCTCTATCGCAGCTTCTTCCCCGGCAAGCCCCTCTGCATCACCGAGCTGGGCTACCTGACCGGTGAAGGCATTGGCGAGCTGCCCGGCGGCTTCGCCTGGGCCTCCGGCAATACGCTGGCGGAACAGGCCGCCTGGCTGGCCGGCGCGGTACATCGGACGCGGGGATCGGGATACGTGCGCCTGCTGATAGTGTGGAATGTCGATGCGACGTATTGGAGTTCCGACCCGCAATCCGGCTACGCTATTGTACGCCCGGGCGGAGGCTGCCCGGCCTGCGACTCGCTGCGTGTGGCAATGGGAGGCTAAACAGCTAAGCCCTCCGAATCAGAGAGACCGAACCAAAGGCGGGGCGCGCGGCGTCTCGCCTTTTTTGTTGCGTCATGCTAATTGGAATCGCGCGCTGGGGGAATTACGTTGAGCCTGCTGCTGCGATGCTGCGGAGTTGCGCGCCGGGCTCAGAGCTGGTAGTCGCCGGTCACGTGAACAATTTTGTGGCTGTAATTCTCTACGTATTCAAACAGCTTGTCTTGCAGCTCCGCCCAGTCGGCGCTGGTGATGATCTGGCGCATGGAGTCTTCGTCTTCAGCGATGGCGCCCGCCATAATGCGCGGGATTTCCGTGCTGGTATAGACGCTGTACCAAGCCTCGATCGGGGTCAGGCCCAACTTGGTTGTATTGGGGACCCATTCGCGCATTACAAACTCAAAATACTCTTGATCCAAGCCGGGTTTGATATCCCACTTCATGAGGAGTTTCACGCTGCCGTTTTGCATCAAGCTATGTCCCTGAGGTCAGTCGCAACCATATCCGCATTATAACGCAAATGTCGCCACATGCCGCATTCAAGCGCCTACGAGCTTGCTTGCGCCGGATGCAGACGTATGACTTGTGTTTGCTCGTCCAAGCCTGATGAGGTCACACGGAGCATATCCCGCCATTCCACATTGGCGACGCCCATGCCGGTAAGCAAGCCCTCCAGCGCCGTGGTGAAAGCAGCTTCGCTGACGTCCAGCGGCTGCATTGGCAGCGCGTAGCTGGGTTCGATCATGCTGATCAAATCGGCCAAGTCGTCGCCGCTCAGTGCCGCCCCGCCAACAGGCAGCAGCAAAACATGCACATCGCCGAGCTGTTCAATTATCGATTGCTCCGGCTTCTGATGCAGCATTCCCAGGTGCAGAATATTAAGATTGTTGGGGTATTCCAAATGATAGGCAATGTTGCTGCGCACCGTGCCGGTCTCTTCTACCTGGATATGCAGCGGGATGCCCGTGACAAAAAGCTCGCCCACTTCATATTCGCCAGCGCCGCAAATCACGTATTTCTCGCCGCGGATCGCCTCAACCTGTTCCGCCATACAATCATGGCTGATCGTGACCAAATCCGCCTTCAGCCCCAGCTTGGTCAATTTCAAGCGCGGATGATGCGGATCCGTCACCACCGTTGTATGACCGCGTTCCGTGATGCGAAAGCAACTAAAGCCGTACCAAGTGATATCCAAAATGACTCTCCACAGGTTCCTGCTGTCGGCCAAGAGCAATGCGCTTAATCGCCCAGCGATAATGATACATCCGCAAGGGAGAAATGGCAGTGCGAAGTCGCGCCAGGCGCGGGCTATTCGGCCAGCCTGCCCCACTCCTCCAGCGCCGCTTCCAATTCCGCTTCCGCGCGCGCGTACGTCTCGCCCAAGGTCCGCACTTTGCCCGCGTCGCCGGCCAGACTCGCGCCGTCCAGTTGACTGGCGATCTCGTCAAGATTCTTTTCCAGCTTATGGATCATCGCTTCCAGCTCCCTGGCGCGCTTGGCGGCTTCGAATGGATTCAAGCCTTGCCTCTTGTCCAGGCGCGCTGGCAGGCTTTTGCCCTTGGCGCGCGACGTCTGTTGCGCCTTGTCGTCCGCCGCTTGCTGCAGCCGCCGGTTGCGCGCGCGCAGAAATTCCTGGTAACCGCCGTGAGTTATCGATAGCCCGCCGGGCGTCATTTGCCAGACCTGCGTTGCCAAGGCGTCGATCAAATAACGGTCATGGCTGGCCAGCAGAATCGTCCCATCAAACTGAGCCAACACGTCTTGCAAGACGTCCTGGCTGTCGATGTCGAGGTGATTGGTCGGCTCATCCAGCAGCAGGAGATTAGCGCCTTCCAGCGCCAACTTCGCCAGCGCCAGCCGCCCGCGCTCGCCGCCCGACAATGACGACACCGGGCGGAAGACATCTTCTCCGCTGAAGAGGAAGCGCCCCAGCCAATCACGCGCCTCCGATATCAGCATCGGCTTGATGGCGAGCACCTCGTCGACTAGCGTCATCGTCTCGCTGAGCGTCTCATGCGCTTGGGCAAAATAGCCCAGCTTGACTTTGGCGCCCAGCCGCGCTTCGCCCGCCAACGCCGGTAGATCGCCGCAGAGTGTCTTGAGCAGGGTGGATTTGCCCACGCCATTTGGTCCCATCAGCGCGATCGTCTCGCCACGCAAAATCAGGCTGTCCGGCACAGTTAGCAGCGGCTTGCCGGCATCATAACCGACAGTCAAACCACGCGTGACGATGACCTGATCGCCGCTGCGCTGATAGTCCCCCATTTCAAGAAACATCTTGCGCCGCTGTCGGGGACCGCTTTCCAGGATGGCGCCGCGTTTCTCCAGCGTCCCCAGTTTTTTGAGCCGTCCCTTGGCTTGCGCCGTGCCGCGGCTGCCCATGTGCCGCCGGATGAACTCGCGCTCTTTGCGGATGAATTCCTGCTGCGAATCAAACTCGCGCCGCAATGTTTCTCGCCGATCAGCGCGCTGCTGGCGATAGGCGCTGTAGTTGCCGCGATATTCTTGCAGCCCTTTGTATTCGATCTCCCAGACCGCGCTGGCGAAGCTATTGATGAAATAGCGGTCGTGGCTGACCGCGAGAACAGCGCCGGCAAAGGACTCCAGGAACTTCTCCAGCCACTCGACAGCGCTGATGTCCAAATGGTTGGTCGGCTCGTCGAGGATGAGCAGATGCGGTTCTTCGAGCAGCAAGCGGCTGAGCAGGGCGCGCGTCTTCTGCCCGCCGGAAAGCTGCGGCAGGGGGATCGCGTATTCGTCAGCCGTAAATCCAAGACCGCTGAGCACCATCTTGACGCGCGTCTCATAGGTATAGCCGCCCAGCCGCTCGAATTCGGCTTGAAGAGGACCGTAGGCCTCCAGCGCCCGCGCCGAACTGGTGTCATCGGCCATCTGCTGCTCAAGCTGGGCCAGCCGCGTTTCCATCTCGCGCAAGCCCGCAAAGGCTTTGAGCTGTTCATCCCAGAGGCTGTGTTCACCCACCAGTTCCGGGCGCTGCGGCAAGAAGGCGATGCGTGTATTACGCGCCACATGCACCGTTCCGCTGGTCGCCAAATCGATGCCCGCCAGGATGTTTATCAGGGTGGTCTTGCCGGCGCCATTGGGCCCCACCAAGGCGATGCGCGCCCAAGCCGGTATAGCGATGCTGATGCCATCGAAGACTTCGTCAGCGCCGTAGAATTTGCCCAGATTGTGCGCGGTGAGCAGGGACATGAGCCACAAGTTTAGTCAGGTTTGCAAACCGCCGCATTATAGCACGACCTTGAGACCAGGGTAACGGTCGACGGTAGTGTATCGAATTTGGTTGACATTCAATTTCACCACAAAGACACAAAGGCACAAAGCACACAAAGAATATGGCATATTTCGTTTGAGTTTCTCGGTGTCCTCGGTGGTAAAGTATTTGTTTCAATCGAAAAGGATACACTTCCCGGTCGCCTGTCTGTAAGCAGACACAGCGCATGGCATAATCGGCCTTCCGCGAGTACAGTTTGAGCCGGCCCTGTTGCTCTAGTTTCGGCATGCAAATGGATTTCCAGCCCGAGGAATTACTCGCAAAGCACCGACGACAGCAAGCGCGCAAGATTCTGGCCGCCTGCGGCATTTTGCTGCTCGTCCTCGTCGCCTTCGTATTGCGCGCGTTTCATGTTGGGCGGCCGCCCAGCGAATCGACGCCAGTCTCCGTCAGCGAGCCGACGCCGTCCCTTTACATTGAAGTAGATTTCGCCTTCGGGCGCGGCTATATTGGCGCGGGCTGGGCTGTCTATTTTAACGAGCCGGACGGGAGCGTCGATCGTGCCGATTACGCTGACGGCTTCGATTCAGCGCTGGCAAGAGCCATTGACGCGGCAGCCGACACGCTCGACATCGCCGCCTTTGAACTGAACAGCGACCCGGTTCACGCTGCGATTGCGCGGGCCGCCGACCGGGGCGTGATGGTGAGGATCGTGGCCGACGATGACCATGGACTGCATGACGAGCGCAACCCGCATTTGAGCGATCTCTTAGGGCGCGGCATCGATGTGCGGGACGACAGCCGCTCTGGCTTGATGCACAACAAGTTCGCCATTATCGACCGTAAGAGCGTCTGGACCGGCTCCTGGAATTTCACCGTCAATGGGACTTACCGCAATAATAACAACATGCTGATGCTGGAGAGCGCCGACGCCGTTTATGCCTTTCAGGCCGAATTTGATGAGATGTTCGAGCGCGCGGAATTCGGCGTCAGGTCCAGCGACGACGGCATCATTCAGTTCGACCATGCCGGTGGAAATGTCAGCATTATCTTCGCCCCCGAGGCTGACGAAATAAGCGCGCTTATCGCGGAGGTCGAAGGCGCTGCCCAGTCGATTCGCTTCATGACATTCGTCTTCTCGCTGGACGAGCTGGCGGAAGCGATGCTCAGCCAGGCGGCGAGCCGCAGCGTCACCCTAGAAGGCATCTTCGAAAATCGCAACAGCCTCGCCAGTTGGAGCCAACTGCCGGCTCTGCATTGCGCTGGCGCGGCAGTACGCCAGGACGGCAATCGCTACGTCTTGCATCACAAGGTCATCATCATCGACGACCACACTGTGATAACCGGCTCCTTCAACTTCTCCCGCAGCGCCGCGAAGAACAATGACGAGAATATCGTCATCGTCCGCAACGCCGCCATTGCCGACTTATACTTGCAGGAATGGCAGCGCATCTGGGATAGCGCCGAAGAGTTGACGCCGGGCGAAGTCGACTGCGACTGAGCTTGCGATCAGGCCCGCCTGCGCAAGTGAATAGGGGATGTTTTGGGCTGGCGCTGGATCTCGCCGCGCGCTTCCAGATCCAACTGCACCGCCTTGCAATACCAGCGGACCGAGCCAGGCTTGGGGAAGAGCTGCGCCGGTACTTGTCTGTCTTTTAATCGGGCGCGGACCGCGTCTTCCAGGTCAGCGAAGGACAGCCAATCGTCATCGGGCAAGGCAGCCAGGATAGCCTCGCGAATCACGTCGTATTTCTCGGCTTTTAAGTTTTCGCGATGTTCGGGATGATTCACGTTACGCGCTTGTATGCTGCTCAATGTAGTTTCTCCTCTTTGCTTCGTCCAGCCTGCCGCTCATGCCGGCGCGGCAATCTCATCGTAAAGACGAAAAGCGTCCTCTTTTTGACAAAGCTGAGTGCCGGCGGTCATCACCGCAGCGCTGCCCGCGGCCACGCCCAGGCGTAGGACGTCGGCCAGACTACGCCCGCCCGCCAAGCCCATGACGATACCGCCGACCATGCTGTCGCCCGCGCCGACTTTGCTGGCGATGGGCACCACCGGCGCATGCACGTGCAGGTACTCAGCATCAGTGACCAGTACCGCGCCGGCCGCGCCCATCGAAACGACCAGAACTTCCGCCAGCCCTTCGGCGATCAGTCGCCGGCAGGCCGCGCGGATATGCGCCTCGCCCTGGATTCTCTCGCCAGCGAAGAGCTCCAACTCGCGCAGGTTGGGCTTCAGCAGGTAGACGCCTTTGCCTAGCGTGCGGTTCAGCGCGTCCCCGGCCGTGTCCACGATGACGCGGATGCCGTATTGCCGGGCGTAACGCGTAATTTCGCCGTAGAACTCCAGCGGCACTCCCTGCGGCAAACTGCCACTGGCGACGATGTAGTCGGGCTCCAAGTCGAATAGCGTTTCCAGACAGGCGATCCACTCGTCCGCAGTCAATTCGGGGCCGGGCATGGTGAAGCGGTACTGCAGCGATGTGCTCTCTTCATAGACCACCAGGTTCTCCCGCGTGATGCCCGCGATCGGAACCGGATGATGGTCGATGCCGTCGTCGTCCAGCAGCTGCGACAGCATCATTCCGTTGTGGCCGCCGGCGGCGTATACCGCGCTCGATTCGCCGCCCAGGAAGCGGATGGCGCGCGACACGTTGATGCCGCCACCGCCCGGGTGAAAGCGCGGCGCGGCGCAGCGCAGCTTGATCTCCGGCGCGACCGAATGGATGCTGCTGCCGACATCGAGGGCCGGGTTCATCGTCAGCGTGACTATATTTTGCATCGGCATCGCTTGTCGTCTTGTATAAGTTCCGCGACAAGTGTAACGAGAGCGAAATCTTGTGACCAGCCTGTAAAGCCAGCGCGCCGCCGCCCCGCCCCATCAACGCGCGATCCTTGGGTTACTTTCCGCCGAGTTTGACCTATAATCGCCCACAGTTTGATACAAGCTTTTGCCAAAGGATTTGTTCATGCACGTATATTTAATCCGCCACGCGCAATCCGAAAACAATGTATTGACGCGCGACAGCCTGCACCGGCGCAAGGTCGACCCCGACCTGACCAAATTGGGCTATCGTCAGCGCGAGGCTTTGGCGGAATTTCTGGCCAATGGAGCGGAGTTTGCCGACCAGCCCTTTGCCATCAGCCGCATGTACACCAGCGCGATGTACCGCTCGCTCTTGACCACTCAGCCGGTCAGCGCGGCGCTGAACTTGCAGCCGGATGTTTGGCTGGACTTGCATGAAAAAGGCGGCATGTTCCAACGGCGGAACGGGCGCGTCAGCGGCTTCGGCGGCATGTCGCGCTCGGCGATAGAGAGCCAGTTCCCCGATTACCAGTTGCCGGACGGCGTATCAGAAGCGGGCTGGTACGATGCCGCGCTGGGTTACGAGCCCGAGACGCATAGCGCTTTTCGCGCCATCAAAGTCGCCAATGATCTTAGCGAACGCAGCCGCTCCGATGAGACCATCGCGCTGGTTTCGCATGCCGGTTTCCTGGATACGCTGCTGAAAGCGATATTTGGCCAATTGCCGTCCCAAGCCTACTCCATGCGTTATTATCACAATAACACCGCCATTACACGGGTGGACTATGACGGCAGGCGCCCGGTGCTGAATTACCTGAACCGCGTCGATCATCTGCCGCCCGCCATGCGCAGTTTCTAGCGGCTGAGGCGGCGAGCAGCGAAGGAAGCGCCTGATGTCAGATCTGACGGGCAAAGTAGCGCTAGTCACCGGCGGCGGCGGTGGCATCGGCCGCGCCATCTGCCGACGGCTGGCGGGTGCCGGCGCGCAGTTGGTCATCACCTATAACAGCGATCAAGACAAAGCCCGGGCGACCGCCAGTCAATTGGACGGCGGCAATCACCTGGTGCTGCGCTGCCCGGTCGACGACAGCGCCGCGCAGGCAGCGTTGGCAAATGCTATCCGCGACAAATACGGCCGCCTGGACATCCTGGTGAACAACGCTGGCATCAGCAAAGGCGTCGCCCATGCTGACCTGGGCGGGCTGGACGACGAGTTGATCGACCGCATCTTCCGCGTCAACTGGCGTGGCGCTTTCGCGTCGATTCGGGCGCTGGCGCCGCTAATGTCTGCTGAGGGCGGCGTTATCATCAATATATCGTCCATCGCCGGGCGCACGGGCGTCGGCAGCAATGTCGCCTATTGCGCGAGCAAAGCAGCCATGGACAGCATGACGCGTTCGCTGGCGCGGGCGCTGGCGCCACAGATACGCGTGCTTTCGGTATCACCCGGCTGGGTGGACGGCGACTATGCCCGCAGCATGCCGCGCGCGCTCATCGCCGAGCAGGCAGACAAGACGCCGCTGGGGCGCATCGCCCAAGCCGAGGACGTGGCGGAAGCGGTCTATGCAGCCGTGGCGCAGCTGCGCTTCAGCACCGGCGACATAATCCCGGTCGATGGCGGGCGTCCGCTGCTATAATTCACCTGGCGCGGGTATCGGTTTACGATCATGCCCACAGCCTTTACAGCGCGTTTACACGCTTTCTCTATCTCTGCGCCCCAAAGCGCGTATACAATATACAAAAGCACTATCGGGGGATTGCCATGCGATATCTAATGCTTGTCCTGATGTTGATTTTGAGCGCGTTGCCGGCCCTGGCTCACTCGGACGAAGAGCATGATGATGACGATGTAACTGCGGTTGAAGTTGGCGAAGTCGTCATACCAGAACATCCCACATACCACGAGCATGTTCGCCCCATCATCGCAGCCAAGTGCAACGACTGCCACAGCGCGGGGGGCATCGCCGCCTATGCGCCCTTTGACAATCCCGACGATGTCGTTTGGGCGTCGGCAGATATTCGCTTCCACGTCGTCAACGGCATCATGCCGCCCTGGCCGCCTTCGCGCGCAGGTTTGCCGCTGCAGCATGACCGCAGCCTTTCGGATGAAGAAATCGCCCTCATCGCCGCCTGGGTGGATGCCGGCGCGCCACTTGGCGACCCGCATGATTACGCGCCCGATGCCACGGATGCGTTTGACATCCCGGAGATTCGAGCCGACCTGACCCTGCAGCTGGATGAGCCATATTTGCCGGATGCGGACCTGCTGGATGATTATCGCTGTTTCGCCTATGCCTTGGACATCGACGCGCCACAATTCATCACCGGCTATGACATCGTCCCCGAAGCTTTGGAGATGGCGCATCACGCGCTAGTTTATGTGCTGGAAGCCAGCGCCTGGACCCAAGCCGAAGCCAAAGCCAGCGAAGATGGCAAGCCCGGCTGGCCATGCTATGGCGGGCCGGGCCTGCGCCAACGCGCCAGGACGATCGGCGGCTGGACACCGGGCGCATTCGGCGTGGAACTCCCGCCAGGCGGGGGCCATCGCATCGAGCAGAGCCAATTCATCGTGCTGCAGATGCATTACAACTTGTGGGCGACGCGGCAGCCCGATAATACACGCATCCTGCTGCAGCTTGCCGATGGCGCATCCGAGCTGGATGAACTGACCATTATGTCATTGCCGGCGCCAGTCGAGATCCCCTGCCCAGCCGGCGTCGAGGGACCGCAATGTGAACGCGAGGCGGCTTTGCAGCGCGTCGGCGATCTATATGGCAGCTTCGCCAGCCGCTTACCGAACCGTCTCTTGCGGGTATGTAACCAAACCGTGGCCGATTATGCGGACAACACGGGCGAAAGGTCGCTTGGGCAGTGCGACTTCCCCGTGAGGAATGATTCCACCTTGTACGGCGTACTTGGGCATATGCACGAATTGGGGCGCAGCTTCCGCCTTGAGCTCAATCCCGATAGCGACGAATCGCTGCTGCTGCTGGATATCCCGCGCTGGGATTTCCATTGGCAGGGACAGTATCTACTCGCGCAGCCGATCATGGCAGAGCGCGGCGACGTCTTGCGCATGACTTGTGAATGGGATAATTCCCTTGCGGATGAGCCGCGTTATGTGGTTTGGGGCGAGGGCACGAACGACGAGATGTGCTTTGCGACCGTGCTGGCGCAGACTGGTTAGCCAACTCAATTCCCGAACAAGTTCATCATGTAATCGGTCGAGATGCCCTGCGCTTCCAAGTGGGTCTTGAGCTTGCGGCGGGCGTCGTGGATGAGCTTATACAGGGCGTTGCGGTTGGTGCCCATGCGCTCGGCCAGCACATCCATAGGGATGCCCTTCAGCGCCACCGCCACCAGCGCCTGATATTGACGTTCGGTCAGCGCTTCTTGCAGCGCCGCCTCGATTCGCTCCAGCACGTCATCACGCTCGGCGACTTTCTCCGGCGTTGGCGAGGCCGGTCCCGTCAACCGCGTCGACGCGGGCAGCAGATCGCCGTCAGCGGTCAGTTCATCCAGGCTGAAGTCGCTGTAGCGGGCGCGCCGCAAGTCGCTGATTGTCAGGCGAATGGCGATCTTGTTGGCCCAGGTGGTAAAGCGGCTTTCACCGCGGAAGTTGGTCAGATTGTCCATGACGCGCAGCGTGGCGTCCTGGGCCATGTCCTCGGCCATCTGCGTCAATTCCTGCGCCGCCAATCCGCGCAAGTCGCTGCGATCCTGGCTGAGGTAGAAATATATGCCGCGCTGCAGCCGCCAACGCAAATCAGCCAGCGCCTCGGCTTGCGCTTCCCCGTCCTCTGCTGCCAGGGCGGCAATCCATTCTTCGTTGCTGCGGTCGGCCATGGGCGCGCATTCAATCCTATAGCGGAAGCGGTAACGTTCAGCTTTTATGATACAGGAAGCGGTAAGAATAATCAGCGATGAGCTGTTTAGAATAGGGTAAAGCCTGACGAGGAAGATCGGCGCGGCAAATCGGCTGCGCGCCGCGATGTTTGCGCCAATTTATCACCTTTTATCCGACGATTGAGTCATTGATAATGAGGCGGGATATGGATCCGCTGCCTGAAACCGAATGGAGCTAGATTGATGAACAATCGGCCAGAACCTCCGCGGCACGTCACCGAAGGTGGCAAGGATGGCAAGGATGGCAAGAAGAACAGCGACGGCGGCAAATCGCCATTTGGCAATCGCAATGCCCAGCGCATGTGGATCGTGCTGGGCATCATTGTGCTGGCACTGGCGCTGTTGGTGTTGAATGGACGCGCGGCCACACAATTTGACAATAGCTGGCCGATGAATCGCCTGCTGGATGATGTGCGGCAGGGGCGTGTGGAGCGCATCGTCGAGCGTGGCGGCGGACGCGAACTAATCGTCACTTACACCGACAACACCAACGAAAAGGTGTACAAGAACCCGTCCGCCGACTTTTACTCGCAGTTGGAAGCGCTGGGTGATACCGGCGTCGACTACTATTTTGAGCCGGCCGACGATACGCCACAGATCATATTCCAGATTCTCATCGGCATCGTGCCGATATTGATCATCGTCTGGTTCTTGTGGCGCATGATGCGATCGATGCGCGCCGGGCAGGACCAAGCCATGAGCTTCGGCCGCAGCAAGCCGCGCGTATCCCGCGATATGGAACGCCCGCAAGTGACTTTCAAAGATGTCGCCGGCGCCGAAGAAGCCAAAGAAGATCTCAAAGAAATCGTCGAATTCCTCAAGGAACCGGAGAAGTTTATCCGGCTGGGCGCGCGCGTTCCCAAGGGCGTGCTGATGGTGGGCCCGCCGGGCACGGGCAAGACGCTGATGGCGCGGGCGGTGGCGGGAGAAGCCGGCGTGCCCTTCTTCAGCATCTCGGGCTCGGAATTCGTCGAGATGTTCGTGGGCGTTGGCGCCAGTCGCGTACGTGACCTATTCGAGCGCGCCAAGGCGGAAGCGCCGGCCATCGTCTTCGTCGACGAAATCGACGCGGTCGGGCGGCATCGCGGCGCCGGTGTCGGCGGCGGCCATGACGAACGCGAGCAGACCCTCAACCAGATTCTGGTGGAGATGGACGGCTTCGACAACGACACCAATATCATCATCATCGCCGCCACCAATCGCCCGGATATTCTTGATCCCGCGTTGCTGCGCCCCGGCCGCTTCGACCGCAAAGTGGTGATGGACAATCCCGATGTCAAGGGACGGCAGGAGATCCTCAAGGTGCATTCGCGCGGCAAACCGCTGGCGGGCGATGTCGATGTGGAGGCGCTGGCGAAAATCACTGCCGGCTTCAGCGGCGCCGACCTGGAGAATCTGGTCAACGAGGCGGCGATTCTAGCGGCCCGCCGCAACAAGAAATCGATCGGCATGAGTGAAATGCAGGAGGCGATGGAGCGCGTGGTCATGGGGCCCGAGCGCCGCAGCCGCGTCATCACGCCGGAGGAGAAAGAGAAGGTCGCCTTTCACGAAGCGGGCCACGCCTTGCTCTTCCACCTGCTTGACAATACCAGCCCGGTGCACAAGATCACCATCGTCTCGCGCGGGCGCGCCGGCGGCTACGTCATGCCCCTGCCCGATGGCGATGACATGCTTATCACGCGTGAGAAATTCGAGGACGATATCGTGGCGGCCATGGGCGGGCGCGCGGCTGAAGAGATCATCTACCAGCAGTTCACCACCGGCGCCAGCAACGACTTGCAGCAAGCGACGCGCATGGCGCGGGCTATGGTGACGCAATTCGGCATGAGCGACCTGCTCGGGCCGCGCTCGTACGGCAACGGCAGCGGCGCGGTCTTCCTGGGGCGCGAGATCAGCGAGCAGCGTGACTACAGCGAGCACTACGCCCAGCAGATCGACGATGAGGTTAAACGCATCCTGCAGTCCGCTTACGAGCGCGCGAAAAAACTGCTGACCCAGCGGCGCGGCAAAATGGAAGAACTGGTCGAGATTCTCATTGAGCGCGAGACGCTCAACGCCGAGGAGTTCGTCGCGATTGTGGATGGTCCGGCGGCGGCTTGATTCGCAATGTAGCGCAAGTTTCTTGGGGCGGGCTGATAGCTCGTCCCTTTATGTTTGTTTGCGAACTCAAACAGCTATGCCGTAGTAATGATATGATTTGCGCCCGGAATCAATTTGGTGGTTAAACTCGGTAGTCAAGTGCTGAAATAAAGGGGCTGAAGTTGCCGCGACACATTCTCAGCAAAGACAAATATGAATATGATGTCTTTCTGTCGCATGCCTCTGAAGACAAGGATGAAGTGGCGCGCCCACTAGCGCTGCTGCTTAGAGAATTCGGGCTGCGGGTCTGGTTTGACGAGTTTGAATTGAGAATCGGCGACAACCTGACCGCCAAGCTGAACGCTGGAATCAATGAAAGTCGTTCGGGGATTTTGATATTATCCAGAAATTTTTTTGGCAAGAACTGGACAGAGCATGAGCTAAATTCGCTAGAGAATCTGGCAGTGACAGCGAATCACGTGCTTTTCCCGGTGTGGCACAAAATCACCGAAGCCGAGGTTAGGGCATATCGCGCTTCTTTGGCTAATATAGTTGCACGAAGCACAGCTACACACACTGTAAAAGAGATCGCAAACGAGATCCATGAAGTAATCTCAGACTTCGCTGTCCTGGATATCGAGGAGTGAAATAGTATCTGCGGATACGAGGTGTCGATTCTTAAGGCGCTTCGCCATGGCGAGAACTTTACCGAGCGCCGGAAACTCAACATTTTGTGATATAATTCCTGTAAGCAACTGGAGAATAGGTCGTAACTGATGCAGTTTATCAAGCATGATCTAGGGCAAAGGACAGGTGGCGAAATCGTCGAAGTCATACTGAAAGGCAACGCCGCTAACGTACGCCTCATGGACAGTTCCAATTTCCAGAGTTACCGCAGCGGTCGGCGACACCGATACTTTGGAGGGCATGCGAAGAAGTCTCCGGTACGCTTGCAGATTCCAAATCCCGGACACTGGTACGTTACGGTAGATATGGGAGGGTATGTGGGTAGGGTGGAGTCCAGCGTACGCATGCTGCCGGGCAAGTTGCGTCCTTTTGTTGACAAACCGCTCTCTACCGTCCCTTCTTTGGTTAGGAACGAATACGACGCCGAATACGATGTTTTCATCTCATACGCTTCCGAAGACAAGGACGACGTGGTAGCACCGCTCGCCGAAGCTTTGCGCAAAGGTGGACTTATAGTGTGGTATGACGACATTGAACTCGGAATCGGAGATAGCCTGCGTCAGAAGATTGACCAGGGAATTGCGTCTAGCCGCTTCGCGATCGTTGTTCTATCCAATGCCTTTTTCAAGAAGGGGTGGACCAACTACGAACTGGACGGGCTCGTGACCAAGGCGGTTGACGGCGACCAAGTGTTGCTTCCAATTTGGCATGACATTACTAAGGACGAAGTGGTCTCATACAGTCCGTCCCTTGCGGACAAGATTTCCAGAAACACCACTACTCAGACCATAGAAGAAATCGCTGACGAAATCTTTGAAGCTGTGCTTGGCGAAGCCGTTGAAATCTAGTTTGTTTCGACGAAATCGCTCAATCCTTTTGATGATTCCTCATTCCAGGGATATCTAGTCGTTGGCGTTCGCCCTAAGTCACCCGATGGCAGCTCACATAGTGATCCGGGCGCACCTCGATCAGCGGTGGATCGGGCTCTTGGTAGCACAGGTCGAACACCACTGGGCAGCGCGTATTAAAATTGCAGCCAGTGGGCGGATTGGACGGGTTGGGCAAGTCGCCCGCGATGATGATGCGCTGGCGATTATCCTCCACCACCGGGTCGGGCACTGGAACCGCTGATAGCAGCGCCTGCGTATAGGGATGCTGCGGGTTATCGTAGACTTCGTCAACCGGCCCCAACTCGACAATTTTGCCCAGGTACATCACGGCGACGCGGTCGCAGATGTGGCGCACCATGCTAAGGTCGTGCGCGATGAAGAGGTAGGTCAGGCCTAGCTCTTCTTGCAGCTCTTCCATCAAGTTGACCACTTGCGCCTGAATCGACACATCAAGCGCCGAAATCGGCTCGTCAGCCACGATAAAGCTGGGCTGCAAAGCCAGCGCGCGGGCGATGCCGATACGCTGCCGCTGACCGCCGGAAAATTCATGCGGATAGCGGTTGATGAAATAGGGATTGAGACCCACCCTTTCCATCAACTGCTCCACATACTGCTGCCGCTCAGTCTTGTTGGCGTACATTTTGTGGATTTGCAGCGGCTCGCTGACGATGCTGCCGACCGTCATGCGCGGATTCAATGAAGCGAAAGGGTCTTGAAAAATAATTTGCATGCGCCGGCGCATCTGCCGCAGCTCATTGCCGGCCATGGTCGATAGTTCCTGGCCCTCAAACTTGACGCTGCCTTCCGTCGGGCGATAAAGCTGCAGAATCGTCCGGCCAGTTGTGCTCTTGCCACAGCCGGATTCGCCGACCAGGCCGAGCGTTTCGCCGCGCACCACGTTGAAGCTGATGCCGTCAACCGCGCGCACCGCCCCAACTTGGCGCTGGAAAACGATGCCGGACGAAATCGGGAAATGCTTTTTTAGATTGTTGACTTCAAGGATGTAATCGTCCCCGTCATGTGTTTTGCGCTCTTCAGCGACCATGGCTGGACTAGACATTTTCTGCTACCCCCTCGCGGATATCGGCCCAACAGGACATGATGTGCGCCTCTGCTCCATTGGCATCGGGGACGGTCACCAGCGGTGGTTTCTCGTCCCAGCATTTCGCCAACTGTAATTCCTCGCGCACGTCACAGCGCGGCGCAAATGGGCAACCTTCCGGCTCGTTGCGCATATCCGGCGGCGACCCTTCGATTTGCGTCAGTTTTTCTTCGCCGCTGGAATCCAGCCGCGGCAATGAACCCAGCAAACCCACCGTGTATGGATGGCGGCTGTCACGGAAAACCTCGTGCGATGAGCCGGATTCCATAATGCGCCCGCCGTACATCACCTGGATGCGATCGGCGATGCCCGCCACCACGCCCAAATCATGCGTGATCCAAATCATCGCCATATTAAATTCGTCTTTGAGCTGCTTGACCAACTCGATGATCTGCGCCTGAATCGTGACATCCAGCGCGGTCGTCGGCTCGTCAGCAATCAGCAGCTTGGGATTGCAGGACAAGCCCATCGCGATCATGACGCGCTGCCGCATACCGCCCGAAAATTGATGCGGATAATCATCCAGCCGCCGGTAAGCGTCGGGTATGCCGACCAAATCCAGCAGGTCCGCCGCCCGTTTGCGTGATTGCGTGGTATTCATGCCTTCGTGCAATTTCAGCGACTCGGTGATTTGCGTGCCGATCGTCAGCACCGGATTCAGCGAGGTCATCGGGTCCTGGAAAATCATGGCGATTTCTTTGCCGCGGATGAGCCGCATCTGGTCTGGCTTGAGGGTCAGCAAGTCGCGCCCTTCAAATACGACCGTGCCTGATTCGACCTTGCCGGGCGGGCTGGGTATCAAGCCCATCAGCGCCAGGCAACTGACGCTCTTGCCGCTGCCGCTCTCGCCCACAATGCCAAGCGTCTCCCCTTCCTCAAGATCAAAAGACACGCCGTTCACGGCATAGACGGTACCTTCTTGTGTATAAAACCTGACGACAAGGTCTTTGACCTCAAGTAATGCGCTCAAGGCGTTACCCTCCTTAGCAATCAAACTCGCTATCCGATAGCAGAGTGCAATAGTGAGTTTGCAGGACGAATGCGAGCATGTAAAAATCACCTAACACTATTGGGTTCCGCAGCCAGCCGAACTTGTGATTCGGACGCGCAACCGCACTTGCGTGAGATCGCGATCTGGCAGACGAAACCGCGCTGGCACAATATTACCAGCAAAGCCGTCACATTACCAAATTTGGGGCGCTTGCTTGCAAAACTACTCTACATTATGCCAGTATTGCGACCACCGTCGCCGCGCCCTACAGGATATCGAAACCAGCTGCGCAGGGCGGTCGCCTCACAGCGTCACTACTTTTACCTTATCGCCCGTGGGATGTCAAATCAGGCTTGCGCTAGGTCGGGCAACGTCTGCCGTCCCTCCGCGCGATACCAACGTATTGTTTCGCGCAAGCCGGCGCGGAAGTCGGTTTGCGAGACGAAGCCAAATTCCCGCTGCGCGCGCGATACATCGAGCTTGCGCCGGGGCTGCCCGTTGGGTTTGCTGGTATCCCAGCGTAACTCGCCCGTAAATCCAACTTCATCGGCAATGATCTCGACCAGGTCGCGGATGCTGATTTCGAAGGCGCTGCCCAGGTTGACCGGTTCGGCCCCGTCATAGCGCTCGGCCGCCAGCACGATGCCCTCGGCGGCGTCGCGCACGAAGAGGAATTCGCGCGTGGGCGAACCATCGCCGAACAAGGTCACTTCGCCAGTGCCGCTCTCTTGCGCGTCCACCATCTTGCGGATGACCGCTGGAATAACATGCGACGACTTCAGATCAAATTTGTCCTGCGGTCCGTATAAGTTGACCGGCAGCAAGTGGATGGCGTTATAGCCGTATTCCTGCCGATAGGCCTGGCTCTGCACCAGCAGCATCTTTTTCGCCAAGCCGTAGGGCGCGTTGGTCTCTTCCGGGTATCCCGACCAGAGGTCGTTTTCGCGGAATGGCGCCGGCGCAAATTTGGGGTAGCTGCAAACAGTGCCGATGCCGACGAATTTGGCCACGCCGGCCCGCCGCGCGTGCTCCAGCATCAGGACGCCCATCATCAGGTTCTCGTAGAAAAACAAACCCGGATGCTCGCGGTTGATGCCGATGCCGCCGACATTGGCCGCCAGATGAATCACCATGGTCGCATCGGGGTGATCGGCGTAAAGGCGCGCTACGGCTGCCTGTTCGCGCAGGTCGTATGCAGCGCTGCGCGGCACGATGATGCGCCCGGCTGATTCAGCGCGCAGCTTGTCCACCACGTGTCGTCCCAGGAAGCCGGCGCCGCCGGTCACAATTACTGACTGATTAGACCAGAAAGCCATACTCGTTCCTCTCATTTTGCTGCCAGTATCATAGCAGACTTCGCCTAGCGCCATGATGCCTATACACACTTCTATGCCATCTGGCTCAGCGCGGCGTCTGCGCATACACATTCGCGCCCGGCAGCGGTAAGATAAGCGCCGATTGACATGGACGCATACTGAGAAAGGCAATCTCTTGGAACGTACACTAATTATTGTCAAGCCCGATGCGGTTCAGCGCGGCTTGACCGGCGAAATCATCAAACGATTTGAGCAGCGCGGCCTGAAAATTATCGGCATGAAGCTGCTGCAAGTGAGCAAAGAGCTGGCCGAGACACACTACGACGTACACCGCGAGCGCCCGTTCTTCGCCGGGCTGGTCGACTACATTATATCAGCGCCGGTGGTGGTGATGGCGCTGGAAGGCACTGACGCCATCGTGGCGGCGCGCGCGACCATCGGCGCGACCAAACCTGCCGAGGCGGCGGCCGGCACCATCCGCGGCGACTACGGGCTGGAGATCGGGCGCAACCTGGTGCATGGCTCTGATAGCGTGGAGAACGGCGAGATTGAGATCGCTAACTTTTTCAGCGAGTCCGAGCTCTGCGGTGGCTGGCCGCGGGATGTGGATGGCTGGGTGTTTGAGTAGCAAGTGGAGACTTGTTAAAACAGGAATCGCACCGTTTGACAATTCCTATTCACAAGGATACAGTGAAACTCACATTGTTGTGAACGAAGCACCATGACGAAAGAACGAATGCCGATTACGCCGGCCGTCTTGACCTGGGCGCGAAAGCGTGCCGGTTTCAAATCGGATGAACTGGCTGCCAAAAGCGGTTTTGCGGAGGTTGCCGCCTGCGAACGCGGGCAGTCAAAACCTACCTACCGGCAACTTGAGAAAATCGCCGAGGCATTGCAGTTGCCCGTTGCAATATTCTTCTTTCCCGAGCCCCCGGACTGGCCCAACATTGAAGAGACATTTCGTACGCTGGGATCTGAGCAGTTTGCAGAGATACCGCCGGCAATTAGACTCCTATTGCATAAGGGCCGTGCGTTCCAACTTGGGCTGACTGAGTTAAATGACGGGCGCAATCCCGCCCCGCGCTTGATCACACGAGATTTAATCTTGCGTGACGGTGAACCTTCAGAAGCGACCGCTGTTCGCATTCGCGACTTTCTTGGTGTACCGCTGGCTGAACAGTTTGACTGGCCTAATGAAGACACGGCGTTCAAAGCCTGGCGCAGCACTTTTCACCGCGTCGGCGTGACTGTCTTCAAAGACGCGTTTAGGGAAGATGAATTCTGCGGGTTCAGCCTGTACGATGTGGACTTTCCCGTCATATACGTTAACAATTCCAACGCAAAGACGAGGCAAATTTTTACGCTGTTTCACGAATTGGCGCATCTGCTTCATCGTACGAGCGGCGTCGATATGACTAGAGAGTTCCACGAATCACTGCCTACTGTTAAATCCCGAATTGAATCGAACTGCAATCAGTTGGCTGCCTCGATTTTAGTGCCAGATGCGGAATTCTATCTTGCCAGGATTCCGGGGCGGGCTGACAGACGCGAGGCGCACCGATTGGCAAGGCATTTCAGTGTAAGTCGAGAAGTCATTTACAGGAAATTTCTCGATCGAAAATGGATCGCGCAAGCAGAATATGAGGCGGCAGCCAGCGAATGGGCTGAACAACTCACCTTCAAACCGAAGAAAAAGTCAGGTGGGGATACTTACCGAACATGGCTGACGTACCTGGGCGAGGAATATGTTACTCTGGCTTTCCGGCGCTACTATGAAGAACGGATAGATGATGAAGAGCTTGCGGATTATCTTGGTATCAAGCCCAAGTATATTGACAGGCTCGAAGAGACCTTGCTTGGGGAACGCTAGTGCTGTTCAACGAGTCTCTGTACATCTTGGACACCAACACGCTGTCCCAACTTTTCCGATTTTACTATCGCAACAACTTTCCAAGCCTATGGCAAGCGTTCGATGATTTGGTCGAGGACGGCCGAATTTTATCTACGAGAGAAGTCTTGCGAGAGCTGGGAGACGGCAGGAAAGCCGAGCTTGCATACGAGTGGGCAGCGGAACATGATAATTTGTTTCCCGATCCAGGGACTGAAGAAGTCCGGTTCGTGTCCCGCATTTTCGGAGTTCGTCATTTCCAGCAGAACCTTCAGAGCAAGAAAAGCAAACCACGAAAACAAGTCGCGGATCCTTTCGTCATTGCGCAGGCAAAGCGAACCGGTGGTACGGTCGTGACTGAGGAATCCAAGCCGCCGAACGGCGCCCGTATTCCCAACATTTGCGAGCACTTCCAGGTTCCTTGCATCAACCTCCAACAGCTAATGGATCGCGAAGACTGGATATTCTGACGGTGTCCACATGACAGTGACCGCCAACTCCAAGCGCTTGCCGCCCTCCCCCACACTGCTTATCCTGCTCATCCTGCCGCTATTCGGCATCTTCGCCGCGCTGGTGATGCTCGCCCTGGACACCTGCCCGCCAGCGAACCCCGCGCCCACATTCGTCCCGGCGCCGCCGCGCAGCGTGGTCAACTTCGCCGCGCCCGATTTCGAGCTGCCTCTGCTGGACGGCGTCACCTTGGTTTCACCAGACGACTACGCCGGGCAGCCGCTTTTCCTCAACTTCTGGGCGAGCTGGTGCGCCCCCTGCGTGCGCGAACTGCCGGCGCTGGAGGAATTCGTCGCGCAGCACGCCGCAGACCCTGACGGACCCGCCCTGCTCACCATCAATCTGGGCGAACCCGCCGCGGTTATCAGCAGCTTCCTGGACGAAATCGGCATTTCCAACCTGCCGGTCGCCATGGATATCAACCAGGTCGTCAAACGCGACTATGGCGTACAGAATCTGCCGACCACCTTCGTCATAGACGGGGCGAGCGAAATTCGTTATATGAAGCTGGGCGAGCTGACCAGCGAGGACATGGAAGCCTATCTCGACGCGCTGGGGCAAGCTGAAACGTAAGCACGAGGAGCGCTGGCATGCAAGTGGATCTGAAAGACAAAGTCGCCCTGGTGACCGGCTCGGCGCGCCGCGTCGGCAAGGTCATCGCGCTGGAATTAGCCAGGCAGGGCGTCAACATCCTGATGCACTATCACCGCGCTGAGGCGGCCGAAGTACGCGACGCGCTGCAAGAGATCAAGTCCTTGGGCGTCGACGCCTGTGGCGCAGCCGCGGATATCAGCCAGGCTGAAGGCGTCGATAATCTTTTTGAAGCGCTGCAAGAACGATTCGGGCGTCTGGACATTGTCGTAAACAACGCCTCGGTCTTCCAGCGCCGTGACCTGCTTGAGCTGTCTCTCGAAGACTGGGATCTGACCATGGCGGTGAATCTGCGCGCGCCCTTCCTGATTACGCAGCGGGCGGCGCGTCTCATGGCGCAGAACTCGATTTCAGGCGGCGTCATCATCAATATCTGCGATCAAGGCGCCGATGGCCCCTGGAAAGCGCGCCCCCACCATGGCATCAGCAAGTCGGCGCTGTGGATGTTGACGCAAGTCAGCGCCCTGTCGCTGGGTCCGGCGATACGCGTCAACGCCATTGTGCCGGGCCCCGTCATGAAACCCGCCGGGCGCGCGACCTCTGATGAAGCCTGGGCGCAGAAAGGCGAACGCAGCGCGCTTCGTCGAACGGGCCAAGCCGAAGATGTCGCCCGCGCCGTTGCCTTTCTCTGCCGCGAAGATTACATCACCGGCGAGTTGCTGCACGTCAACGCCGGCGAGCACCTGCCCTAGCTCACATCCGCAGCCCCCGCACCCGGCGGAAGCCAGCGCCGTACGCCGCATGGCCCATGCCGATCACCACAAAAGCATTCGGGTCAACCTGCGAGACCTCATCCTTAAGATCGCGCACCTGTGACCTGGCGATAGTCACGTAGAGCATGGTGCGGTCGACGCCGGTGTACTCGCCTTTGATGGTCCAGCTGGTGGCGCCTCGCTGCAAACTCGTAAAGATGCGCTGGGAAATCTCAGTCGGCTTGTCGGTGATGATCATGGCTGTTCGTATGACGCTGGGGCCTTCCAGCACGTAGTCGGTGGCCAAGCCGGCGGTGAACAGCGCCACGGCGGCGTAGAGCGCGCCCTCCCAGCCATAGACCAAGCCGGCGGCGATGATGATGAGCGTATCGGTGCAGAGAAAGGTCGTGCTCATGGGGAAACCAAAACGCCGCTGCAATATCAGCGCCAGCGTCGAGGTGCCGCCAAAGGTGGCGCCGGCGCGATAAACCAAGCCCACGCCGATGCCGCCGGTGATGCCGCCAAAAAGCGCGTTCAGCATGCGCTCGTCGCTGATGCCGCCGGCCGGAACCAGCGGTCCCAGATTGTCAACCACGATCGAGAATATCAGAATGATCACGACGCTGCGCCGAATGACGCGGGCGCCGTTCGGCAGCATGATATATCCCAGCAGCTGAATCGGTATATTGAGTACAAGAATCATCAGCCCGATCGGCGTGTCGAAGAGTTCATTCAAGAGCGTCGAGGCCCCGGCCACGCCCGCCGGCGCGATATCCAGCGGCTGCAGGAAGACGATCAAAGACAACGCCCCGATGACGATGCCCAAAGCGATAAGACTGTAACGAACGATCGTGTGTTGGATTCTATCCAGTATTTGCCATCTCCCGTCTGGGCCCGCTGCCAGCCAGCGCGCGCCCCTGCTCTCATTATATGCGAGCCTAAGGCATTGCCCGCCTGCTACGGAGTGATATACTCATGTGCCTGAATCGACCCGTTTCATCCAGACACGACGGAGCCAACCGGCTATGCCATTAGTTGCTCATACGCCATTGCCTAGCTTCGACCGCCTGCGGCAGCGCGGCCAAGAAGTGCTTTCGCTGTCCCGCGCCCTATCCCAGGACATCCGCGAATTGCATATCGGCTTGCTTAACATGATGCCGGACGCGGCCCTGGAAATCACCGAGCGGCAATTTATGCGGCTGGTCGGCAACAGCAACCAGATCGCCCAATTCTACGTGCACGTTTTCTCGGTGCCGGGCCTGCAGCGCAGCGCGGAAACGCAAGCCTACATCGACAAGTTCTACACGACTTTCGAGCAGGTCAAGGCTGAAGGACTGGACGCGCTTATCATCACTGGCGCCAACGTCGCCAACCCCAGCCTGGATCAGGAAGACTTCTGGCAGCCATTAACCGAGGTGATTGAATGGGCGCGTCAGCATGTCACCTCCACCATTTGCTCCTGCCTTTCGACTCACGCGCTGATGCAATACTTCTATCAGATTAAGCGGGTAAAACGCGACAGGAAGAAATGGGGCGTCTTCGAACATCGGGTGACGCAGCCGAATCATCCGCTGCTGCGCGAGATCAATACCCGCTTTGATGTGCCGCACTCGCGCTGGAATTCCATCACGCGCCAGCAGATCGAAGCTGCGGGCTTGACGGTACTCATCCAAAGTTTCGATGGCGAAATGCACATGGCGGTCAGCCCGGACCAGCTGCGCATGGTTTACTTTCAGGGGCACCCGGAATACGACATCAACAGCCTGCTCAAAGAATACAAGCGCGACCTGCTCGGCTATTTCCACGGCCGGAATGCACAACCGCCTTACCCGGAGAATTACTTCCCGATTGACGCGCGCGACCTGGCCGAGCGTTATATCCGCCAGGCGCAAGCCGCGCTGGAAAGTAGCCGGGAGCTGCCCGAATTCCCCGAGGACGAAATCTTGCCCTGGCTGGACAATACCTGGGGCGATACTGCCAAAGCCATCTTTAACAATTGGCTGGGCTCGGTCTACCAGGTGACCAACGTCATCCGCCACGTTCCTTTTGACGACGCCGTCGACCCCGACAATCCGCTGGGAGTTCTCTAAGGCATGGCGCAAACCCGCAAGCACACCGGGAAAGAACCAAGATGTCGCCTCTGCTAACAGCCGAAGACTACCTGCGATTCCCCCGGGTTGAACCCGACTTTCGTTACGCTTACGGCAATGATTCGCAGCAATTTGGCGAGCTGACACTGCCGCGGACCAGGCCGCCGCACCCGGTCGTCGTCCTGGTGCATGGCGGCGGCTACCGCGAGATCTACGACCTGAGCCCGCTGGGCAGCCTGGCGGCGTCGCTGGCGGCGGCCGGTTTCGCCGTCTGGAGCATCGAGTACCGCCGACATGGCAACGGCGGCGAATTCCCGCAGATGTTCCGCGATGCAGCCGCGGCGGCCGACTACCTGCGGCAAATCGCCAAGGAGCAGCGCCTCAACCTGGATCAAGTCATCAGCATAGGGCATTCGGCCGGCGGGCATCTGGCTTTGTGGCTGGCCGCGCGCCACCGTATCGAACGCTCCAGCCCGCTATATGTCGCGGCGCCGGCAGCGGTCCATGCGGTTCTGGCGCTGGCGCCCTTCGCCGATCTTGGTCTGCTTGCGTCTGATGAGTCCGCGAGCGACGCCCTGCTGGCCGTCATGGGCGGTCGGCCGGCTGAGGCGCCCGCTAACTACCGCAACGGCTCCCCAGCTGAACTTCTGCCGATCGGCAAACCACAGGCGATCATAGTCGGCAGCGAGGACGCGGCCATCCTGGACAACGCCCGCGCTTACCTCGACGCGGCAACTGTATTGGGAGACGACGCGCGGCTATCCGTGCTGGAGGCTGCGGGCCACTTTGAAGTCGTATCGACGCAGTCCCCGGCCTGGCATGAGGTCCTGCGTACCCTCTTGCATCTGCGCGAGCAAGTTGCGACATAAGCCCAGATGGGATACGATAACTCTTGAATAAATTCTATTCGTCGTCATGGGAAAGTCGGATTTCATGTTCAAACGATTGGCGCATGTATGCATCGGAGCGGTGGATTTGGACGCGGCCGAGCGCTTCTACATTGATGCTCTGGGTATGGAAATGGCATTTGAGTTTTACCGTGCCGGCCAGCGCATCGGCTTCTACGTCCTGGTGGGAGAAACGACCTTCCTGGAAATTTTTGCGACAAACGCCGCCCCCAAGCATGGCAGCCCGCTCATCAAACATTTCTGCCTGGAAGTAGAAGACCTGGACGCGGTCATCAGCAGGCTGAGCGACCGCGGCCTTGAGGTGTCCGCCAAGAAAATGGGCGCCGATAATGCCTGGCAAGCCTGGATTGCCGACCCGAGCGGCGTCCGCATTGAACTCATGCAATACAGCGATACCAGCACGCAATTTACTGGCCGCCCCGTAAACCTGGACTAGCCGAAAACCACCGCAATTTTTTCGACATGCAATGAGTCGGCCAGAGCGAGCTTACCCGTCAAATTAGCATGTAGAAGCACTGATTGTGAAGCTGAACATTTCCCAACCAGTCGATCCGGAATCGTTCTCGCCGCACGATGAATATTATACGCGGACGGTTGTTGTGCCGATGGGGCGGCCCGATACCGCCGCCGAAATGTTGCGCATCGCCGGCGAAATGGTGCATCCCGTCCACGGTCTGGTGATCGCCCTGGTCATCTCGCTGGGCGATGCCGAGCAGACCAACAGAGTCAGCGATCAGATCAGCCAAGTTGTCGAAGATTTCCGCAATACCGATGCCGGGCACCGCGTGGAATTGGTGACTGAGATGTCCCCCAGCATATCGCGCGGCATCCTGGATGTAGCGCGCGAGCGCAACGCGAATGTCATCATGCTGGGCGTTCAGCGGCCGACGAAGGGCAGCGTGAAGCTGGGCACCGTCGTGGAAAATGTGATTGCCACAGCGCCCTGCGGCGTACTGATTTACCGCAGCGCGGTGTCAACTTACTTTGATCGCGTTGTCGTGCCGGTTGACGGCGGACTGCCCTCCGTCATCGCCATGAAGCTTGGCGTCAGTTTCGCCCTGCAGCATACTATTCCCCTGCGCCAAATGAGCATTCAGTTCGATTATCACTACGACCCCGAACACGAGGCGGCCATCAAGCGCTATGAAGAGCATCTGCCGCGCAACAAAGATCTAAAACCCAAATCCATTATCGGGCGGAACCCGGCGCCGGAAATCGTGCGCGGCATGACTTCTGACGACTTGCTGGTCATGGGCTTCTCACAGAAGACCGACTTCGAACGACATATCATCAACGATTTGAGCAATCAACTGCTCAATAGCGCTCCGGGCCCGGTCATCATGATTTCGCAGATTGAATGGCACCGGGGCATCCGCGGCGCCCTTGAGCACGGCTTCGCCCGGCTCAACCCTCAGTTGACCCTGGTTGAGCAAAACGAACTCATCTGGAGCGCGCAGAAAAACTCCAGCAGCAACCTCGATTACATCGCCATGATCGTGCTTTCGGCTGCATTGGCCACGCTAGGTTTGCTGACCAACAGCGCCGCGGTGATTATCGGCGCCATGCTGGTTGCGCCGCTGATGTCGCCGCTTTCGAGCTTTTCAACCGGCATGGCGACCGGCATCTTGCACCTCACCCGCCGCGCCAGCGTGACGCTCTTCGCCGGCGTGACCTTGGCTCTGCTCATCTCGATTGTGATGGGCGTCGTCCTGCCGAACGAAACGCCCACCGATGAAATGCTGGCGCGCGGCAGCCCTAACCTGCTGGATGCCGCCATCGCGCTGGTTTCGGGCTGGGTCGCGGCCTATGCCACAGCGCGCAAGGGCATCCCGGTCGCGCTGGCCGGCGTCGCCATCGCCGCTGCCCTGATGCCCCCGCTTTGCACCATCGGCCTGGGCATCGCACTGGGGGACATCGACCTGGCTTTCGGCGCGAATCTGCTCTTCCTGGCCAATATCGCCTTTATCATCGCCGCGCAATACACCACCTTCTTGTGGATGGGCATGCACCCCAGCGAAGACCGCGAAGGCGCTTCTCTTAACCAGTCGCGCGCCTGGTGGATTGTGCTCTTCATCATTACGATTATCTTGTTGCTGGTATTCGCGGTCCTGGGTTCGCGCGCCGTTAACGAAGCACAGGTCCGGGAACAGCTGGAGACGGAGATCTTCGACGGCGCGGTAGTTTCCGAGTACCACGTCATCGCTTCCGTGCCACTGGCCGTGACCCTGGTCGTGCAATCTGATCACGAATTGACGCCGGAACAGGTCGAGGCGGCGCATCTGCTAATCAATGACCTGTACCACCAAGAGGTCGAAGTAACCGTCGTTATGCTGCAAATCGTGCCGCATACGCAGGAATTGGGCATTCAGTCGACTGCGATTCTGCAAGAAGTTTTTCCCAGCGCGTCCATCAGAAATGTGTTCGCCGAGGATGATACACCTGGCAGCGTTCTGCTGCGAGCGACCTTGACCGACTTTCAACCGCCGGCTCAACATAAATTGGATCTTGCGCTGCGGAAAATCAACGCGCTTTCCGAAAGCGAAGTGCGGCTGCGAGTAATGTTCGAGCAATTGTACGAAGCCAGCGGCAAGACCGTTTCCATTGACAGCGCCGGCTGACCGAGAGATATTCCGCCGCAGCCCTGATGCCGCTTAGGTCTGCTGGTCTCGCCCGGCTCGCAGGATGGCATCCAGAGCCTCATCGCCTGTTGGCAGCCATTCCGCCTTCACCACTGACCCAGCCTCAACCAAAAGCTGCAAACTCGTCGGGAAGTCGCCGTCATCGCGCCAGCTATGTTTCCGCCCGTAGAGGCAGGTGGTTAAGGGCGTACCACCGTAGCCATTGAGCCAGTCCAGCGGCGGATCGTCATCGGCATCCAGCAGGGCGCGTATCACAGCGGCGAAACCGTGGAAAGCGGCCGCATGCAAAGGCGTCATGAGATCGTCATCGCGGATGTGCAAATCAAAACCAAGCGCCGCCATCAGCTTGACGGAAGCGACTTTGTTCGTCCAGGCCGCGTGGATCAACTGGCGGCGGTCGCTGTCTTTCATTTGCGCCAGGAGCTTCGGCCGCGCAGACAGGATCTGCCGCGCCGCCTGGGCATTGGCTTCCGCGCAGCGCGCCAGCAACTTGACATCAGGCGGGCTGTGCTCCAGCAGGAAGGCAAAGATGTCGTCGCTCCCGTATTCGAGGGCTGCCTGGTGCGGCGACAAACCGGCCGCGTTGAAGGTATAGACGTATTGATGCGAGCCGTCGGCCTGCGGGACCAATTCGTAGCCGGTCTGATTGACGCGCGCGTGTATTGCGTTCGGATTTGCCTGCAGAGCCCTCGCGACCAAATCTCGCTCGCCCAGAATGACGGCGGCGAATATATCAACTTGCGCGCCCCGCTTTGCCAATTCACGCGCGGCGTCCAGGTTGCGCTCGCCCAGCAGCCACTGCAAGGGCGTCGAGGCGTGGTCGAGGTCGCGCGCTTCCAGATCCGCGCCCCGCTCCAGCAGCCAGTCTATCACTTCCGCGTCCCTGGCGTAGTGCAAGGGCGTCTTGCCGTCGCCCCCGCGCTGGTTCACGATCGTCTTGTCGAGCGCGTAGGCCGTTTCCAGCCAATCCAGCCAGCCTTGCTCGGCCGCCGCGTGCGCCGTGATTTCCGCGCCGCGGTCGATAAGTTGCTGCGCAGCACCCGGCGATGCGCCTTCGAGCAAGTGAAAGTCGCCCGCCCACCACTGCGATGTCGCCTTGATATCGGCGCCGTGCTTGAGCAGCGCGTCGACCACATCAACATGCTCCTTGGCGATTATCAGCGCCGTGGAGCCGAAGAAGAAATGCGGATCGTCGAGAGTAGAGCGCAGCTTGGGATGCGCCGACAGCAGCTCGTAAAGTTGCTCGGCGTCGTGGGCGTAGACGAGCTGTTTGAATTGCGCCAGCTCCTTGCCGTATTGCAATTCGTCAAGTTTCGCCCGCAAGCGCAATTCGCCCCAGCTCTGCATGCCCTGCTCGCGGGCGATGACAGTCCGCGCTTCGCTGAGCGTCAGCGGGAAGGCCGCCGCTTCGTCGCGCGCGCCGAATTTTACCTGTGGCAGGTGTTCATGGACGCGGTCGATGGCTTCGCTTTGGTCACTCAGAAAATCCCGCAAAAGGTTGTCCACAGCCAGCCGATGGTCTTGCATGTTCGGCGCTTCAAGCATCGGCAGCATCCCCTGGCTCTTGGTCAAATACCGCTCGCCGCAGCAGCGCCAAATCCACATTGCCGCCGCTGACGACCAGCGCCGTCGCCCGGCCGTCCGCGGGAAACACATCGTGCAGCGCAGCCGCCACAGCGACCGCCCCGCCGCCTTCGACCACCCAGCCGGCCGCCTCCAGCATATAGCGCATCGCCGCCGCGATCTGCCGCTCGGAGACCAGCACGATGTCATCCACGTAGCGACGGCTGATCGGCACGGTGATCGAGCCGGCTTCGATATCGCCGGAGAGCGCGTCCGCCAGCGTATCCCAGACCTGCGGGAGCGCCGCCTCGTGGAAAACGTTATACATGGCCGGCGCCGATTTCGCGTTGACACCCAGGACTTCGATACCCGGGTTGAGCTGCTTAAGCGCGGCCGCGATGCCGGCGATTAAGCCGCCGCCGCTTACCGGCACGACGACCCGCTCTACCTGCGGCAATTGCTCCACAATCTCCAGGCCGATTGTGCCCGCGCCGGCGATTACAGCCGCATCGTTATAGGGCGAAACCCACGTGCCGCCTTCAGCCGCGCGCCGCAGAGCCTCGGCTTCAGCTTCGTCATAGTTCTCGCCGAAAAGGATAGCCTCCGCGCCATATCGCTGCACGTTCTTGACCTTCTTCTTCGGGGTTGTTTTGGGCATCAGGATACTTGCCGAGGCGCCCGTCAGTTGCGCGGCGTAAGCGACGGCAGCGGCGTGATTGCCCGATGAAGCGGCGATAATGCCCCGGCCTCGGGCGTCATCAGCCAGAGAGAGGATGGCGTTCAGCGCGCCACGTACTTTGAAGGAATGTGTTTGATTGCAGTTTTCCAGCTTGAGCCAGACCTTGCTGCCCAAGCCCGGCGCTGCCTCGAGCGCGGTGGGCTGCAGATGCGGCCGCAGGCGGTGCTGCGCGCGGACGATGTCGCCCAGAGGCAAGTTCATCAGCGCCGCTTATACACCGATGCTGCGCAGGTAGTCGCGGTTGCGCTGCGCCGATTCCCGCGGGCTGCCCATGCCGGGCAATACATCCTGCTCGACCACGATCCAACTGTCGTAGCCAATTTTCTCCAGCTCCCTGAGCACGCCGGGGAAATCGACATCGCCTTGGCCCAACTCGGGAAAGATGCCTTTGCCTACTGAGGTCGGCCCGTCCCAGGCCTGGATGCGCGACTGCTCGTGGGCCTTGGGGTCGCGGTCTTTAAAGTGGACGTACCATATCCGCTCCGCGAATTGGCGAATGCCAGCAATCGGATCGCCGCCGCCAAATGACCAGTGACCGGTATCAAAGACCAAGCCCACAACCTTGTCATCGGTCATGTCCATCAAGCGCGCAGTCTCGTCTGGCGTTTCGATCCAGGTGCCGGTGTGGTGATGCAAGACCGAGCGCAAGCCGGTTTCGTCCATCACGCGGCGCGCGGCCTGGTCGGTACCCTGGGCGAACAAGCGCCAGCCGTCTTCATCCAGGCTCATATCCGGCGTGATCCGTCCCGAATTCAAGCTGCGCATGGGATTGGTGTAAGGGTCCGGGCCCAGCACAACCAGGGCGTTGCTGCCGCCCACTGCCGCAAGCAGCTTGGCGGCGCGCACGCATTCATCAGCGCTTTCCTGATGCCGGTCCTTGTCCTGAAAGTTGACATTGACCCAGGAACCCAGCATCTTCAAGCCGCGCTGATCCAGCTCGGCGCGCAGTATATCGGGCTCGGTCGGCATAAAGCCCCAATCGCCCAACTCCGTGCCAGCATAGCCGGTTGCGGCGATCTCGTCCAGAACACGCGCATAGTCGTAGCGTTCCCCCTCGATATTCTCGATAATGCCCCAGGAACAGGGCGCATTCGCCACTTGTAACATTTTACCTCCGCCGCTTGGGACAGCCTCGCCGCTGACCTTGAGATGTCTGGAATCCTGCGCCAGAGTATAGCAGTTTTCCTTGTCGCGGCAAGCATCCCCGGCGCGCATCGCTGCTGATTTCGCCCTATGCGCCAAAATGCCGCGGGGCTACAATTCGCCGGATTGCAGGATACTCAATTCAGCTTGGAGTAGGACCTACGCTATATGCGACAAATCGAACACAAGAAGCTGTTTCTGCCCGGTCCCGTTGAAGTCCGCCGCGAGATCCTCGAGGCGCAGACGCAATGGATGATCGGCCACCGCAGCAGCGAATTCGCCGACCTGTTCGCGTGTTTGCAAGACAAGCTAAAGCGCGCCTTCTTCAGCGACAGCCGCGTCTATGTCAGCGGCTCCTCCGGCAGCGGCTTGTGGGAAGGCGCGGTACGCTGCGGCATTCGCGACGAGGGCCGCGTACTGCACCTGACCGGCGGCGCCTTCAGCGAGCGCTGGGCACAGATTAGCCGCGCCAACGGCAAGAATGTCGATTGCATTCAAGTCGACTGGGGCCGGGCGCATACAGCCGACATGGTCGCCGATGCCCTGTCTCGGCAGCGATATGACGCCGTCTGCGCCGTGCATAACGAAACCAGCACCGGCGTCACCAACCCCATTCAAGCCATCGGCGAGTTTGTCAATCAGCATGAGGACACGCTCTTCTTCGTCGATACTGTCAGCGGCTTCCTGGGCACGGAGCTGCGCGTCGACGACTGGGGCATCGACATCGCCCTGACCTCGAGCCAGAAAGCTTTCGCTCTGCCGCCTGGCATCGCTTTCGCCGCCGTCAGCGACCGCCTGCTGGAGCGCGCGGCGAGCATAAACAACCGCGGCTACTACTTTGATTTTCTGACGCTGGAGAAATCGCTGCTCAAGAACAATACGCCGTCAACGCCGCCAATCGCCTTGATGTTCGCCGCCGACAGGCAGATGGACGCGATCCTGGCGGAAGGCATTGAAGCGCGTTGGGCGCGCCACAGAGACATGCGCGACGCCACTCACAGCTGGGCGCTGGAGCGTGGCTTCGGTCTGTACGCGCAGGCGGGCTATCGCAGCGACACAGTGACTACCGTGGCCAATACGCTTGGCATTGACGTCGACGCCATGGGCGCCTTCATGGAGAGCGAGGTCGGCTACGCAATGGACAAGGGCTACGGCGCGATCAAAGGCAAGACTTTCCGCTTGCCGCACATGGGCGATGTGACCATGGACATGCTGCAAGAAGTGCTCGGCGGCCTCGACGCCTTCCTGGCGCAGGCCAATTGAAGGAGCGCGCTAAATGACCCATCACGTGCTTGTCCCCGACAATGTGCATCAAAAGGCGATTGACATGCTCGCTGCGAGCGCGGGGATTCGCGTCGCCGCGCCCGGCAAGCTGGAACGCGCCGCCCTGCTGAAAGCAGTCGCCACCGCCGACGCGCTAATCATCCGCAGCGGCGTGAGGGCAGACGCCGAGTTGATCGCCAGCGCGCCGCAACTCAAAGCCATCGCCCGGGCCGGCGTCGGCGTCGACAATGTCGACCTGGAAGCCGCGACCGCGCAAGGCATAATCGTCATGAATACACCCGGCGGCAATACCATCTCCACCGCCGAGCACACTATCGGGCTGATGCTGGCGCTCTCTCGCCATATTCCGCAGGGCCATCAGTCGCTGGCCGAGGGGCGCTGGGACCGCAAGGCTTTCACAGGCGTGGAGCTGAAGGGCAAGACGCTGGGCATCGTAGGCCTTGGGCGTATCGGGGGTGCCATCGCCGCGCGCGCCCAAGCCTTTGAAATGCGCGTCATCGCCCATGACCCCTACCTGCCGCCTGATATCGCAGCGGCGCAGGATGTGCCCCTGCTGGCGCTGGACGAGGTCTACGCCCGCTCCGATTACCTCTCGCTGCATGCCCTGGTCACGGACGAGACGCGCGGCATGATCAACGCCGACTCCATCGCCAGGATGAAGCGCGGCATCCGCATCATCAACGCGGCCCGCGGCGCGCTGATAAACTCGGCTGATCTGGCGGCTGCGCTGCAAAGCGGAATCGTCGCCGGCGCCGCCCTGGACGTGTACGAGCAGGAGCCGCCGCCCGCCGACCATCCGCTGATCGGATTGCCAAATGTGACGCACACGCCTCATCTGGCCGCCAGCACCGCCGACGCGCAGGTGACGGTAGCGGTTGAAGCGGCGCAGCTGATCGTCGCTTATTTGCTTGAGGGCGTGAGCGCGAACGTATGCAAGCCGGACGCGCTGGAAAGCAAGCGCTGCTAAAAGGCAATCCCGCGGTAGACTTGTTCGAGTGGCAGTTCACATTCCAGCATTGCCAGCGAAATGACATCGGCAGGCTCGCTGAATTCCTGGCGCTGCCAGTCGCTATCGCCACGCGTATACAGCTCGGCGCAAAGGCGGTGCTGGTCGACGATGAGGCAAGCTTCGATTGAAGGCACGGAGAAGTAGTAACCAAGCTTTTCCGAGTGATCGCGCGCTATGCTGGAGGGCGACGTCACTTCCAGGACGAAGCAGGGATTCATCAAGTTATACTTGCTGGCATCTCGAAAGGCGGGAGTGCCGCGGATGATCGACAAGTCGGGATAGACATAGCGGCTGGGGCTGATTTGCAGGCGCATGCCTTGGTTACGCAAGGCGTATCGCGACAGATCGAGACCGCTGAAAAAGCCGAAGATAATGTTCATTATGATTTGGCTGTGCTTGTTGCTGGCTCCCGTCATCTTAATGACTTCTCCGTCGATGAACTCGTACCTATGCTCCTGGCGAAGCGCCCATTCAAAGTAGTCCTCAACTAGCATGAGTTCTTTCGTCGGGATCGCCATCTTCAACCTCAGGGCTATTCCTTCGCCACAAGTATAGCTCGCGCCATCTCAGCCAGCCAGATTCAGGGCCGCGCGGGGCTGCCATCGGGCAGGCGCGTTTGCGTCAAGTAATCGACGACGCGCAGTTGATTGTCGAATACTTGCTTGAGGGCCTGAGCGCGAACGTATGCAAGCCGGACGCGCTGGAAAGCAAGCGCTGCTAGAAGGCAATCCCGCGGTAGACTTGTTCGAGTGGGAGTTCACATTCCAGCATTGCCAGCGAAATGACATCGGCAGACTCGCTGAATTCCTGGCGCTGCCAGTCGCTATCGCCACGCGTATACAGCTCGGCGCAAAGGCGGTGCTGGTCGACGATGAGGCAAGCTTCGATTGAAGGCAGGGAGAAGTAGTAACCAAGCTTTTCCGAGCGATCGCGCGCTATGCTGGAGGGAGACGTTACTTCCAGGACGAAGCAGGGATTCATCAAGTTATACTTGCTGGCATCTCGAAAGGCGGGCTTGCCGCGGATGATCGACAAGTCGGGATAGACATAGCGGCTGGGGCTGATTTGCACGCGCATGCCTTCGGTTCGCAAGGCGTATCGCGATAAATCGAGACCGCTGAAGAAGCCGAAGATAATGTTCATTATGATTTGGCTGTGCTCGTCGCTGGCTCCCGGCATCTCTATGAGCTCTCCGTCAATGTACTCGTACTTTTCCTCCTGAAGCAGCTCCCATTCAAAGTAGTCTTCCACCAGCATGAGTTCTTTCGTCGGGATCGCCATTTTCAACCTCAGGGCTATGCCTTCGCCACAAGTATAGCTCGCGCCATCTCAGCCAGCCAGATTCAGGGCCGCGCGGGGCTGCCAGCGGGCAAGCGCGTTTGCGTCAAGTAATCGACGACGCGCAGTTGATTGTCGAATACTTGCTTGAGGGCCTGAGCGCGAACGTATGCAATCCGGACGCGCTGGAAAGCAAGCGCTGCTAGAAGGCAATCCCGCGGTAGACTTGTTCGAGTGGGAGTTCACATTCCAGCATTGCCAGCGAAATGACATCGGCAGACTCGCTGAATTCCTGGCGCTGCCAGTCGCTATCGCCACGCGTATACAGCTCGGCGCAAAGGCGGTGCTGGTCGACGATGAGGCAAGCTTCGATTGAAGGCAGGGAGAAGTAGTAACCAAGCTTTTCCGAGCGATCGCGCGCTATGCTGGAGGGCGACGTCACTTCCAGGACGAAGCAGGGATTCATCAAGTTATACTTGCTGGCATCTCGAAAGGCGGGCTTGCCGCGGATGATCGACAAGTCGGGATAGACATAGCGGCTGGGGCTGATTTGCACGCGCATGCCTTCGGTTCGCAAGGCGTATCGCGATAAATCGAGACCGCTGAAGAAGCCGAAGATAATGTTCATTATGATTTGGCTGTGCTCGTCGCTGGCTCCCGGCATCTCTATGAGCTCTCCGTCAATGTACTCGTACTTTTCCTCCTGAAGCAGCTCCCATTCAAAGTAGTCTTCCACCAGCATGAGTTCTTTCGTCGGGATCGCCATCTTCAACCTCAGGGCTATGCCTTCGCCACAAGTATAGCTCGCGCCATCTCAGCCAGCCAGATTCAGGGCCGCGCGGGGCTGCCATCGGGCAGGCGCGTTTGCGTCCAGTCCTCCACGATATCCTTACAGGGATACTGCGCCGCCAAGTCCTCGTCGATGTCAATGCCGAGCCCCGGCTGATCATTGGGATAAAGATAGCCGTCCTCTACAACCGGCAGGCCGGGGAAGAGGGCGTAGTCCAACTCCGAGGGCCGATACCATTCTTGCACGCCGAAATTGGGATGCCAGAGGTCCAGCTGCAAGTTAGCGGCGTGCCCTACAGGCGAGGTATCGCTGGGCCCGTGCCAAGCCGTGCGCAGGCCGTTCATATCAGCGACGATGGCCGCATTGCGCGCCGGCGTGATGCCGCCCATCTGACTGATGTGCATGCGAATAAAATCGATGAGGCGCTCCTGAATCAGCAGTTGCCACTCCTGCGGATTGTTGAAGAGTTCGCCCATGGCCAGCGGCGTGGCGCATTGAGCGCGAATCATGCGAAACCAGTGGATATCCTCCGGCGCCAGCGCGTCTTCCAGGAAGAATAGCTTGAATGGCTCGACATCCTTGGCGAACTCAAGCGCGTGGATGGGCGCCAGGCGCTCGTGGATATCGTGCAGCAGCTCAATCTCTGCGCCGAGTTGCTCGCGCGCGTAAGCGATCATATCCAGCATCTGCCGGCAATAATCGCGCGGGTCGAAGTAGGCGCCGGGCGGGGCGTTCTTGGGCTTGACCATAGGGCTGCCCTTACCGCCGTAGCCGCCCATCTGCACACGAATGAAGCGATAACCCTGCTCCATATAGGCGCGCGCGCGATCCACGACTTCCTGCTTGTCGCGCCCGTCAGCGTGCACGTAAACCTGTGCCGCCTCGCGCGATTTGCCGCCCAGCAAATCACAGACGCTCATGCCGGCGCGCTTGCCCTTGATATCCCATAGCGCCTGGTCGACGCCGGAAATGGCGTTATTGAGCACGGGTCCGTTGCGCCAATAGCCGTGCACCATCGACATATTCCAGATCTCTTCGATGCGGTCGACAGCGCGCCCCAGCAAAAATGGCTTCAGATGGCGCTCGATCGCGGTGGCTACAGCAAAGATGCGCTGCGTAAAGGTGGCGCAGCCCAAGCCGTATAGCCCCGGCTCGGAGGTGATTACTTTGACGATGCACAGGCGCGACTTGCCCGGCTGCGTCAGGATGACTTGGATGTCTTGGATGGTTATTGATTTTGGCATGGTTTTATTTAACCACAGAGGGCACAGAGAGCACAGAGAAAACTACAGACCCAGCATCGCCCCGCGCCGCTTGTAGCCGTAGAGCGGCAAGTCCAATGGATCGTCGCCGAGCAAGCGCTCGACGCTGAAGCCCTGGATGACCGGGTAGCTGCCCCAGGCATCGCTGAAGGTGGCTTTGACGCGCTGATTTTCAACCGTGCCCAGTTGGTCGCCGAAGCAGACCAAGACGCCCGCCGTCGCCTCGTAGCGGCGCACGGTTTCATGCAGCGCCTTGACCGCGTCCGGGCTGACCTTGCCGCCCTTGACCTGCACGATGGCGTATTCCGGCTTGACCTTCTTGCCCTCGCGCACGGGGAAGAACTTGAGCACGCCATCCACGCCCCCGTCCGCGCCGCGTTCGCCCGGCTCGCGGAACATGCCCTCGGCGCCGATGTAGCCGCAGACCCACTTCTCGAACTCAAAGGGGTCATGCCGCGCCAACTGACGCGCTTCGGCAACTGAATCGGGCGTGCCGCGCAGGTCGATATCGTCGATATTCAGGTACTTAAAATTGTGCAGGATGCGGTCGCGGATGAGCCCGGACGAGAACTTGGAGATGTCGATGCCGATCCACTGGCGGCCCAGCGATTCGGCGGCGTGGACGGTGGTGCCGCAGCCGCAGAAGGGGTCGAGCACGGTGTCGCCTTCGTTGGACGAGGCTTTGATGATGCGCTCCAGCAGGGCGAGTGGCTTCTGCGTTGGGTAGCCGAGGCGTTCCTTATGACTTCCCGTTAGGGCTTTAACATCTGTCCAAAGATTGGAAACAGGCTTGCCTTTCGATTCGCTCAAGTAAACTTTCCGTTCAGGAATTCCTTCGCCACCCCGTGCTTGGCGAATTCTATTGTCATCTTCTAATTCTTGCATTCGCCCTCGAGAGTAACGCCAAGTTCGAATAAATCCACGATATTCGTATGTGTAGCCTCCGCCCGCTAACCCGCCTGTATGCAGTGGAGCAGTTCTATAGCGGCCCCGTTCGTCTTTATGTCGATACGCTGTTCTTACATATTCAGGACCAAGCTCTGTCCACGAGCCGTTCCAAACACCTTTCCCATCCTTTGCATAGTAGAGCAATATATCGTAAACACGCCCGAACCTCTTGGCATCGTTGTGGGACCCGTAACGTTGCCAAGCTATTGAATTTCGAAAGGATTTGGCTCCCCAAACGCCATCCATCAATAGCTTCAAGTAATGCCCAGCGCTAGTATCACAATGCAGGTAGATGCTGCCGGTGTCTTTGAGCACACGCCGCATAGCCCGCAGGCGCAGCGCCATGTTCAGCAGGTAGGATGCCAGGCTCGTGCCTGTACGTCTGCCCCCCCCCGCTCATTTGTTCTACCGACTGGGCGAACTTGATGATGGTGGCCAGCGGGCGTGTACGCGGGTCGCGCTGCAGGTCGTCCAGCGTTTCGGCGTCTTGGTCGCTCCACTTCCAGATGTCGACGAAAGCTTCGACCGGCTTGTGGGTTTTGTCGCGGCCCTTGAAGGGCAGGTTGTATTTCGAGTTGGAATTGAAGGGCGGGTCCAGGTAGATGAGGTCGATGGACGCGTCGGCGATGGCGGCGCTGTCGTTCAGTACATCCAGGCAGTCGGCGGCGAAGAGTGTACGGTTCATGTCAAAGCAAGTTGTGGTGTTGGCGGGGCAGTAACAGCGTCAAAGAAAACACCGAAAAGCAAAATCATAATGACAGCAAATACAATTTGTATGCCAACAATCCACATCACTAACACTTTAGTCTGGCGCTGAACATCGGCTTTGGTCGCAAAGTGCGGAAGTACTCTTTCTACAGTAGTTTCGACTCTGGTTAGCCGTTCCACAACCGCCGATTCCTGCCGCATGACAGTTTCAACACTAGCCATCAGTTTCCCCTATATGCGTCAACTTGAGCCCATTATAACACCCGGCAGTGATTGGTCAATTTACCGATGCCTTCGATGCTGACGCTGACGACCGAGCCATCGCCCAGGAATTCGGGCGGATTCATGGCTTTGCCCACGCCGCTTGGCGTGCCGGTCAGAATCATGTCGCCCGGATTCAGCGTGAATGCCCGCGACAAATGCGCGATCAAGTTGCTGACCGAGAAAATCATGTCAGCCGTCGAGCCATTCTGCTTTTCGACGCCATCGACCGTGGTCACGATGCGCAGGTTCTGAGGGTCGGGGATGTCATCGGCGATAAGGACAGCGGGCCCCAGCGGGCAAAAGGTATCGAGGCCCTTGGCGCGCGTCCACTGCTTGTCCCGCGTTTGCAAGTCGCGCGCGGAGACATCGTTGGCGACGGTATAGCCGAAGACAAAATCCAGCGCGTCCGCTTGGGAAACCTTCCGCGCCGTCTTGCCGATGATGACCGCCAGCTCGCCTTCCCAATCGACCTGCGACGTCAGCGCCGCTTCCCATTCGATGACATCGCCAGCGCCGATGACCGCGCTGGGCATGACGGCAAAGACCAGCGGCTGGGCTGGCACTTCGTTGTTCAGCTCGCGCGCGTGCTCGGCGTAGTTGCGGCCGATGGCCAGGATTTTGCCGGGAAACAGCGGCGGCAGGATTCGCGCCTCCGCCAGGGCATCCAACTGGCCCGTCTCGACAAAGGCCGCGTCAGCCGCCATTAATTCTGTCATATCGTCAATGCCAAGCCGCAGGATTTCTGCGCCATTCAGGATGCCGATATGGTCGCTGCCGTCAATCGCATAGCGCAGAAGTTTCATTTGTCGTCTTTCCCGATTGCATTCATTGCAGGCTATTCTATTCAATGAGTCGAACTATAGCCACTGCGCAGCGGCGAAATAATCAGCCCCGCCAGAAGACGAGGCTGATGAAGCAGATCCAAGGCGCAGACGCCTCAGACTTCACAGGTCTTTCCCGAAACGAACACCCCCAATGGACCTCGGATTCCGACAGTAACCGATTTCCTCCCTTTGCTGGCGCTGCCGGAAAAACCCTGAACCAGATCGCTATAGACATTCATGATGGCGGCAATCACGTTCTGATTCGCCTCGATATCCCAGTAGTAGTCGAAGGTGGCGGTGACTTCGCCAATCCCTCTGGCTTTGACGGTGCAAGCGCCGACGTTGTAAGCCTGATAAAATATCGGCTCCGCTCCAATGCGCTCCGCGGCCAGAGCCGGCAGGCAGAGCGCGGCGAATACGATGGCGCTGAACCATAGACGAGCGGCTTGCTGCATGGTGAACCTCCGTGAGAATTAAATGGCAAGAAAAGCATATACATTGGGCGGCGAACATATCCTTAGCCTGAAGCATGAGAGCTTTCTCAGGTTTGATGCTTCTGAAATGCTGCGCGCTGGGCATGACGGCGAAGACCAGCGGATCGGCCGGCGCTTCGTTGTTCAGCTCGCGCGCGTGCTCGGCGCAATTTCGGCCGATAGCCAGAATCTTGCCGGGAATCAGCGGCGAAATAAACAGCCCCGCCAGAAGACGAGGCTGATGAAAATGAGGAGGAGGGACCTCAGACTATGCAGGCTTTCGACGCGTAGAGTACGCCAGGGGAACCAAAGATTTTAACGATGACCGCTGTCCGCCCTTTGTAGACGTCACCGAAATATCCCGGCGCAAGCTCGTAGCTGACATGCTCAATGTAAGCGACCACGTTCTCCTTCGCCGCGATATCCCAGTAGTAGAAATAGGTGGCGGTGACTTCGCCAATGCCGCTGGCTACCGCAGTGCAAGTGCTGACGTTGTAAGCCTGATAGAATATCGGCTCCGCTTCAATGCGCTCGGCAGCCAGAGCCGGCCAGCAGAGCGCGGCGAATACGATGGCGCAGAACCATAGACGAGCGGCTTGCTGCATGGTGAACCTCCCTGAGGATACCTTGGCTAGAAAAGCATATACATTGGGCGGCGAGCATATCCTTAGCCTGAAGCATGAGAGCTTTCTCAGGTTTGATACTTCCGAAAAGCCGCGCGCTGGGCAGAGCATTGCCATTCGTCTCAAGACGCCGAAACGCAAAATCTGCTAGAATGTGCCAGACGAGAAGCGATGTTTCTGCTGGAGATTCAAATTGTGATGAGACTGGCATGCCTGACGATAGCAATCATGCTGCTCGCAGCTTGCAGCGACACCGGCAACACGCCGAACGACGCGACATCGGCCCAACGCCTGCTCCCGAATCTAGCCGCCTATTCGGCCACGGATGTCGATACAACAATCGACGGCGCCTTCGCGGCTTTTGGCGGCGCCTCTTTGCTGAGCGGGCAAGTGGGCATTTCGGCCGTGCTGGCCAAGGCGGAACAAATCTTGCAATGCTTCCAGGATCGCGGCGCGCTGGCGGCCAAGTTTTACCGGCAACTCGATTCGACCGTGACCGCGCCCAAAATAGGCGGGGCGCTGGTCCTCAATCAGTCGCGCATCAACCAGGAGGTCATCAATTGCATCCTGGGCGGGCAGGAGGGCAGCGCCAGCGCGCAGGCTTTCGAGATCGAGCCCTGCGCCAGCGCCGGCAGCTTGGTATATGAAGGCGACAACATCAGTTATGTTTATGTCGGCTCGCATCCGGATGTATGCGAGGTTTTCCAGCTGCATTTTGACAATTTGGCAGGGACCCCCGCACCAAGCCCATAAAGAGTAGGGACGGAAGAATGGAACCCTATACCTACTGTTGCTAGCCCAAGACATGCAGTTCTGGCGCTAGCTAGTGGGCTGAATCGATCAGCGTGTACTACTCTAGTTTGTGAGCGCGCAACCCAACTAGCACAGTTATTCCTAATTTTCTCTAAATTGTAGACAGACAAATCTATTATGGTATATTTTATTGATTGTCATTCTTAGGAGGTATGGTGTGAGCGAACAGATGGCGAGCAAAGAAAATATGTTGATTGCCATCGTTGCGGCTGCTGGCGATACTGGTCTTGATAGAGTGCAGTTGCAGAAATCAGTGTTTTTGGTGGGTGAAGAGTTTGATGGGGAGTTGCCATCGGATTTCTATCAATTTCGGCCGTATATGTACGGACCATTCGCGCAGGCTGTTTACGCTGATGTTGAAAGAATTAGTGATGGGCCAATGATAGAGACGTTTCCCGGAGGGGATGGGCGCAAGTTTTATCGCTTGGCGCCCACCGCCGCAACAGGAATGCTCGGTCTGGCGGAAGATTTGAAATCGGTTATCAGACGGATAGTTGGATGGGTGACGGGTATGTCCTTCGACGAACTCGTGCGAGCAGTCTATTACCTGTACCCTGAACAGAGAGAGAACAGCATCTTTCAGAACTACTCGGATGAGAAGGCATTGGAAGAGAGCTTTCGGCGAGGCTTCTCTGAAATCGCTGCCGGCGGAGGGCGCCCAGCAATTGAGTTGGCCGACGAACTTTTCGCGGGGCGGTAGTTGGCCAAGAACGTGCGTGTCTTGGCCGACTTTGAACGGCAGATCAAGAAGCTGAGTAAGAATCGTCACAAGCTGGCATCTGACTACAAAGACTTCGTTGTCAATCTGGAGGCGTCCCATCAACAATGGCAACGCGTCAAAGATGTCGACGATGCGCCGCTTTGGACCTGCCGTATGAAGGATAGCTCGTCGAGCCGTGGTAAGAGTGGAGGTTTTCGCGTCTATTTCTTCGTTTCGGATTCGGTAATTTGGCTAGTACATATTCAGCTTCGCAAAAATGGCAATACAGTACCTGCTTGGACACTGCTGCGAGCGCTACAACTCGCTAGGCTATGGCCGCCACAATGAACCTCACAGGAATCAGCACAAAGCCCCGCCATATAGCGGAGCGTTTCAATGGATGGCGCTTTGACCAACTGGAAAAGCGACGCCTTCAGAATTATCTCGCCGAGCGCTACAGTAGAGACAGTCCGCAATGATAGACTTCTCTCTTTGAAAAACATCGCTATGGTCTTCTGCAGAATTTGCTCTTGGCTACTTTGGGATATAATTCCATTCTCAAAAGAAATGAGAGGGTTACAATGACTGGATTTAATGGTTTGGGCATGAATTTGGGCAATTTGTCGCGGCTGTCTTCGGCGAAGTCGCGCTCGTTAAGCGCGGAGAATTTCGATGGTGCCAAAGGCAGCGGCGGCATGGCCGACGAAGGCACGGGCAGCCGCGCCGCCCGCGATCTCGGCCAGGGATGGAAGGTGTCGCCCTCGGTGCGCATTGCGGCCGGCGAGACCTTCACCATGGCTGATATCGCCGGACCCGGCGCCATCCAGCAAATCTGGCTGACGCCCACCGGCAACTGGCGTTTCTGCATTCTGCGCGTCTATTGGGATGATAGCGAACAGCCCTCGGTCGAATGCCCCATAGGTGATTTCTTCGCCGTCGGCTGGGGCGAATACGCCCAGGTCACATCGCTGCCGATATGCGTCAACCCGGGCAGCGCCTTCAATTCCTACTGGGAAATGCCCTTCCGCAAGCACTGCCGCATGACCATCAGCAATATCGCCGAAGAAGAGATGACACTCTACTATCAGGTGAATTATACGCTGACAGACGTGCCGGAAGACGCCGCCTATTTCCACGCGCAATTCCGCCGCGTCAACCCCCTGCCCTACAAAGATGTCTACACCATCGTTGACGGCATCAGCGGACGCGGGCATTACGTCGGCACGTATATGGCTTGGGGCGCGAACAACAACGGCTGGTGGGGCGAGGGCGAGATCAAGTTCTACATGGACGGCGATGACTACCCCACCATTTGCGGCACCGGCACTGAGGACTATTTCTGCGGCTCCTACAATTTTGACCCCAGCCCGCGGCATAATGAAGGCTACGTCACCTTCACCACGCCCTACGCCGGCTTCCACCAGGTGATCCGCCCCGACGGCGCGTATCGTTCACAGCACCGCATGAGCATGTACCGTTGGCATATCATGGACCCCATCCGCTTTGAAAGCGACTTAAGCGTGACTATGCAGGCGCTGGGCTGGGGATACAACGGCCGCTACCTGCCGCTGCAAGACGATATCGCTTCGGTCGCCTACTGGTATCAGACGCTGCCGCAGGCGCCCTTCCCGGCTTTGCCAGAGCGCGATCAGCTGCAAATCATCTAGCGCGGCAAATCTCGTCGTAAAGCCGTTCATAGCTGGAAGCCGTCTTCGCCCAGCTGTATTGCGCTTCGATCAGCGCGCGCCCGGCCTGTGAAAGGCGCTCCCGCAGCGCCGGGTCGCCCAGCAATTTTAGCGTTTGCGCCGCGATGTCGTCGACCCCTGCGACCAGCGCAGTCTCGCCGTTGCTAACGTTGATGCCGTCCAGGCTTAGCGGAGTCGCCGCGACCGGGATACCCATCGCCAGGGCTTCCAGGACTTTGTTTTTTAAGCCCGCGCCGATGCGCAGCGGACAGACGAACACGGTCGCTCGCGCCAAATACGGCGCCACATCCGGCACCCGCCCGCTGATTTCAATCTGATCATTTGCCAGGTCGCGCAGCCAAGCCGGCGGATTGGCGCCAACCAATTGCAAACGCGCAGCGGGCAGCGCCTGTTGGACCCGTGGCAGCACTTGATCCGTCAAGACCCGCGCGGCGTCTTGATTGGGCGCGTAGTCGAAGTTGCCCACGAAGAGCAGCGTACTCGGCTCGCGTTCAAGCTCGCGCGGCTGAAAACGCTCAAGCTCGATGCCGTTGGGAATGACCGCGATGTTCAGCGCCGGGTTAATATCGAGCAGCAGCGCGCGATCGGCAGCCGAGATGACCACGGTCCGGTCGAAGGGCGTGAACATAAAGCGCTCGAAGCGCCGTACCAACGGCAAACGCAGTCGCGATTTCCAGTCGCCTTGCGCGGCGGCGGACTGCAGATACAGCGCGTGCGATTCGTAAGGCGTGATGACATTGGGGCGGTCGGCAAAGAGCGGAAGGAACTCGTAGACGCTGACCGAGCCGAAGCAGTGAACCAAATCGTAATCATGGCCGCTCAGGGCATCCGCTATGGCGCGCCACAGCGGCGGGCAGAAGCTGTGCCCGGCTGACTGCGCGAAGCGGGCCGAGCGGTCGATTAAGCGCCGCATATATGCAAAGGAATCGCGAGCCGGCTCTCGAATAAGCGTAATGTGCCGGAAGAAAGCGCGATAATTGTCCACTTGATCGGGATCGTCGTATCGATCATAAAGCGCCAGCAAGTCAATGATGTAACCGCGCTGCGACAGCTCCCGCGCCAGGTGCCAGATGATCAAGCGGTCGCCGAGATGCAGGGGATAGGGCGGGCAACGCGATATGAGGAGGATGGTCTTCATGAAAGAGCCGTCCGCTGTGGGTTACGGATTACGGCGCAGGCGCAGCATCAGCAGCCTCTGCCTATGCTCATACTACAGTCAAAATGCAAAATACTCGCCCGGTGGACGAGTATTTCTTGTGCCGAGACCCAGACTTGAACTGGGGACACCCGCATTTTCAGTGCGATGCTCTACCAACTGAGCTATCTCGGCCTGACGCAATATCTTAGGAACCAAGAGTGTAGAGTGAGCGCAAAGAGATGTCAAGGCAATTGTCGTGATGCCAGCCAATCGCGAATGACGCGCGCAGTCTCCAGCGGCGCCGCCTGCGGGAAGAGATGCGCCTGCCCTATCAGCTCGTGAAAGGTCGCTGCCGGCGCAAGCGACCGCGCCCTGGCATACGACGTATCTGGAAAGGTATCGCTGTCCTCAGCGCGTATAATCAAAGTCGGCGCCAGGTTATTCAGCTTGGGCAAGTCCTGCCAGATACATTGGTACACCGTTGAGAAATAGTAGGCCTCCCACTCCGGGCTCCAGGTCAACTCGTAGCCGGCGCCGTTGTCGCGGGCGCGCAGACCGTGCTCGACATACAAGCTCAGCGCCTCCGCCGGCCAATCAGCGAAGATCGGCTTCTCGCGAAAGCGGCTGTAGGCGACCCGCCGGCTCGCGAAGAATCGACGCCTGCGCCGCGCGCCTTGCACAAGCGGCATGTCATCGATCCGGCCCGCGCCGCGCGCTGCGGCAAGCATGTCAAGCGCAGCTTGTGGCAGCAAAACCGGGTCAAGCATAACCAAAGCCCGGAAGCGCTGCGGCTCCTTGATCAGCGCCAGCATCGACAGCACGCCGCCCAAGGAGTGCCCGACCGCGACGATGTCGTCGAGGCCAAAGCGGTCAAGCCCTCCCAGCAGATCATTAGCGGCATCGCGCCAACTGCGAAGCGTGGCCGGCGCGGCTTGATCGCCCCAAAGCGCGCGCGGCGGCAGGCTGATCGAGTGAAAGCCAGCCAGAGCGCGCAGCATGGGCAAGTATGTCTGCGGCGGAAAACCGTTGGCGGGCATGATATTTAGCAGCGGGGCGCCAGCGTCGCCGGTCAGTTCAATCAGGGTCTGCGGCATGATTAAACCTGATTCATGCTAAGCTACAATTCGACACGACGCGGTTCCCTTGGCCCGATGCAGGGAGGTTCGACATGATTGATCGCTCGATTGTCTTCACCGTTGGCGCCGCTCTGATTTCTCTGCTGGTGATTTTGGAATTGGTGCGGCGGCGGCGTCTGAGCGAGGAATACTCGTTGCTCTGGCTGGGCACAGCCATCGTGATGCTGATCCTGGGCCTCTGGCGCGATCTGCTCCATAGTCTGGCGGCGTTGGTCGGCATCTACGACCCTTCTAATCTGCTTTTTCTGCTGGCGGCGTTCTTTATGCTCTTCATCCAGCTCTACTTCTCCACTGTCATCACCAGGCTTACGCGCGAGAGCAAAGAGTCGGCGCAGCAGATCGCCCTGCTGCGATATGAATTGGAGCAGCTACGCGGCCAGCAGATTGATGACGAGGATAACCAGGCCGATCAAAGCGCCGATGTAGATCACTAGCTCGGGCAGATGCAAGCGCAGCGGATTGCTATCCAGCTTGGCGAGATCACGCGGGCTGCGGATCGGCGCGCTGGGACGAACCAGCCGCGGGCCGATGCGCCAAGCCAAAACAGCGCCACCTAGCAAGCCGCCGATATGCCCCCAATTGTCAATCCGAGATCCGGGCAAAAACCCGATCAGCAGATTCATCGCGATCAGAATGGCCATGTGGCGCAATTGCCCGCGTACATTGACATAGACGCCGCGATGCTGATAAAGATGTACGCCTTGCGCCGCGAAGATAGCGAAGACCGCCCCAGACGCGCCGACCGACGCCCCATCAAGCCCGCCCAAAGCCAGGCTGGCTGCCGAGCCGGTCAAGCCGCCCAGCAGATAAATCAGCAGATAGCGCGCGCGCCCAAAAATCGGCTCGATCGTCTGGCCCACGATGAATATCGCATAGGTGTTAAAAAGCACGTGAGCCAGGCTGCCGTGCAGGAACATGGCGGTGAACAGGCGGTATACTTCGCCATTGAAGACAACCAACTGCGGCAGCAAAGCCCCGCGCAGGAACAGCTCAAATTCAAGCTGCGGCATCAGGTAGCCGGCCAGAAATATCAACCCGTTGAGCGCCACCAGCGAATAGGTCAGCAGCGGCCTATCAGCCAGCCGTGTCTTTGGGCGCTTGACAGCCGGCGACGGCGGCGCCGGGCGTTGGATACCTGCCTGATGGAGAGGGTGATCCGGTTCGTCGCGCTTTTGCATCAATACTTCTCGCTGTTTGACATTGCCAGCATGATAATCGACAACTGTCAAAATTGCATTGGAGAGGCTATGGTGAATTTTGAGGCTATCATTCCCTCAGCGAAATCGGCACAGAATTTTTCACCACAGCCGCCCGCCAGCCACGACTTGGCTCACACAAAATGCCGAACCCAAAAAATTTGACAGTCTGTACAGGCGAGCCGCCGGCCGCCCATACGCACAACGAGATTATGCGGAAACGCGGGCACGATGGCGCCATTTGATTGTGATTCTATTAACAAATGCGGCGCAATTCATGATATGCTTATTCAAATGTCGCTTCAAACTGCATATAATTGAGCATAGCAAATTGTTCGCAACAGGGAACTGGAACTGATGTCCATTCATTCAATTGCCGATATTATGATCGTCCCGGAAGAGATATTATGCGAAATGCACGAGGAGGGCGATGCCTGTGATGTGCTCGTGCAGATGGAAGACGGGACGGTATACACAGCCTTGTTCGCCACATTGTCATATATCCACCGACAACTGTCATTAACCTGGATGGTAACGGAATCTATACCCGAGACGCCGCCCGTTCGTTACGCCGTGCTGGATACGCCGCATATCATTGTTGAACAACTGCAACCCGAAATCATCGAAGATACGATTGACAATCTGGTCGCGCAAGATGTCTTCGAGAGCCTCTTCACGCGCGTCACGGAAGACGAGCGAGCTGACCCACGGGATGCCGCCCCACAGAGCAAACTGGCCACCCAAGCCATCGCGCAAGCGGTCATCGAAGAGGTGCTGGTCCTGATCGACGACTGAGCCTCAAAGCAGTAGCTGACTTCACAGCGCGCATATTTTGCTTCCGCGGCTGCCCCTACCTCCGCGCCTCCATTCTCCGCTATAATTTCCAGCGTTTGCCGCCTGATGCGGCTGCCAGGCTCGCCAGAAAATGAGACTCGACCAGAGGACAAATGATGGCCGAAGAACGCTACGAAGACAGCCAGCTTTACAAGATCCGACATTCCGCCGCCCACGTCATGGCGGAGGCGGTGCTGGAACGTTTCCCCGAGGCCAAGACCGCCATCGGTCCCCCGATCGAAGACGGCTTCTATTACGACTTCGACCTGCCGACTGCCCTCGCCGAAGCCGACATCAAATGGGTCGAGAAGCGCATGAAAAAAATTCTGTCGCAGCGCCATAATTTCACCATGCGCGAAGTCAGCCCGGCCGAAGCCAAGGCGATCTTTCACGATCAGCCCTACAAGCTGGAACTCATTGACGACCTGGTTAATGGCCGCGTTGACGACAACGGCAACGCTATCAGCGAGCCGGCGAACAGCCTGACGATCTATACGCAGAATAAATTCACGGACCTCTGCCGCGGGCCGCACGTGCACAGCACCAAGGACATCAATCCCAAAGCGGTCAGCATTTCGCTGCGTCCGCCGGCCGGCGCGTATTGGCGCGGCGACGAAAAACGCCAGCAGCTCACGCGCATCTACGGCACGGCTTGGACCAACCCCGCAGAGCTGGCCGATCACCGCGCGCGCTTGCAGGAAGCGATCAAGCGCGACCACCGTGTGCTGGGTGAAAAGCTCGACCTATTCATCATCGATTCGATGGTGGGCAAGGGATTGCCGCTTTGGCTGCCAAATGGCGCGACCCTGCGCGACACGCTGGAGCGCTGGCTGCGAGACATTCAGATCGAGCGCGGCTATCTGCCGGTGGTCACGCCGCACCTGGGCAATATCGAACTGTACAAGACTTCGGGCCACTACCCCTATTACGCCGACAGCCAATATACGCCGATAGACGTCGACGGCGATGAATTCTTGCTGCGGCCCATGAACTGCCCGCATCACTGCCGCGTTTACACCAGCCAGCCGCGCTCTTATCGCGATTTGCCGCTGCGCTACGCCGAATTCGGCACGGTCTATCGCTATGAGCAGTCGGGCGAATTGCGGGGCCTGACGCGTGTGCGCGGCTTCACCGTCGATGACGCCCATCTCTTCGTCCGGCCAGATCAGTTGCTGGACGAGTTCAAGGGCGTCGTCCGGCTGATTCAACACGTATTCAGTTCGCTGGGTATGAGTGATTTCCGCGCCCGCCTCGGCACGAGAGACCCCGACAGCGACAAATACGTGGGCGACAACTCGCTCTGGGAGGCGGCCACCGTCGCCATCATCGACGCTTGCGAATCTTTGGGCATGGATTATCAGCTGGAGCCGGGTGAAGCGGCCTTCTATGGGCCCAAACTCGATTTTATCGTGCGCGATGTCCTGAAGCGCGAATGGCAGCTGGGAACGGTGCAAGTCGATTACAATTTGCCGCAGCGCTTTGACCTGGAATATGTCGACCGTGACAACGAGCGCAAGCGCCCAGTCATGATTCATCGCGCGCCCTTCGGCAGCCTGGAGCGCTTCATCGGCATCCTGATCGAGCATTTCGCCGGCGCGTTTCCGCCTTGGCTGGCGCCCACGCAAGCCGTCATCATTCCTATACGCGAGAGCCACAACGACTACGCCCGCGAGATCGAGAGCTTGCTAAAGTCGCGCGGCCTGCGCGTCAAAGCCGACCTGCAAGACCGCAATATGCGCTCGAAGATCAAGCAGCACCGGCGAATGAATATCCCCTGGCTGCTGATCGTCGGCGACCGCGATATAGAGAACCGGACTGTTAGTGTGCGCTTGCGCAACGACGAGGACTTGGGCGCCATGCCGCTTGAAGACTTCGCCGACGCCGCGCAGGAGAATATCCAGTCGCAGGCGCAAGAAATCATGCTATAGATGTTGTGACCTAGCTCGGGACTTGAAATCTCGCATCACGCGCGAACAAAATCTGCCTAGTCTCTGGAAAGCAACCTGTCCGCTTCTCGTAGAAGCTGCGCGATCTCGCCGTCGCTGATATCTGTTTGTTCCGTCTTTGCGTAAACGGAAAGCATAGTTGCTTGGTCGGGCGGATGAATGCAGTATATGAATCGATATCCCTTTCTGGGGCCGCCCGGCACTATCCTGTTATTTCTCCGGACTTTGAATACGATGCCATCGTATCCCGGAATCGCATCTCCGGGAGTTCGACCAAGGGAGATCTCTTCCGCAAGCAAAACGGACTGCTCCAAAGCAGTCCTGTATTTCTTTTCAAGTCTTTTCAGTTGACGCTTGTATCGCTGAAGGCTATAGACGGATATCCGCATTTTCTTCTACTTCTTCACGCGCCAATTCTTCAGCGATTTCACGGTGCATTTCATCAATGGGCTGACCTTCGCCACCGGACTTTACGAATCGATATCCCTCGCTGATATCCTCAAGGACCTCTGCTTTGGTCGGAATATCGAACGCGTGTGAATCCGCATCGTACGTGTCATCACGCAATTCGCCACTCGGAGTCAACCTGTTCTTCGGAGTCATGGCTAATGTCCTCCCTTCCCAAATGATGACAAGTTTGGAGCCCAAGCCAAACCGCGTCCCAATTATACGGAACCAGCCGCAGCAGCGCTCCAGGCAGGATTCGAACCTGCGACACCCGGTTTAGGAAACCGGTGCTCTATCCCCTGAGCTACTGGAGCGTTTGCGTCCCTCCGTCATTATATCAGACCTGCGCCCGCTCTCAAGTCCGCGCGCTGCTTGTGCGCACTCGCTGGCTGCGCGCGCCAAGAATCGCCGGCAAATCGCGACTTAACCAGCGCGGAGTTGAGGGATTAAATCCCGCAAAGGCTATGGCGTCGCCGCTTGATTTAAGCTAACATAGCGAAAGTTAAGTTCAGAAGTATTCGTTTCGCTTGCGACTGGGGATAGGCGCAGCGCGAAACTGGCAAGGAGACGTCTAATGACCCACATTATCACGAGCCTGTGCCTGCGGGATGGCGCCTGCGTAGAAGTTTGCCCGGTAGAATGCATCATCGCCGGCAAACCCGAGAACGAATGGCCCTGGTATTTTATCGATCCCGATACTTGTATCGATTGCGGCGCCTGCATTCCGGAGTGCCCCTTCGAAGCCATATTCGTCGAAGAAGAGGTCTCGTCGGAATATGAGATGATGGAAGGTCAAGAACGCCTTCCCTTTGACACCAAGGTAATCATCGAGCATGAAGAAGGCGATATCGTCGATCTCACGCCTGATATCGCGCCCAATTACGACTTCTTCACCCAAGGTCCTGGGTACGACGCGCTCAATATGTAGCGCGCCCCTACGCCAATACTTGCTGGCGGACTAACCCGTCGGCAGTACAGCATCCCTCCGCAAGCTTTGTCCCGCGTTGCCTGCGTCGGGACCGGGCGGCCTAGGAGGGATGTTGGATTACGCGCGCCCGCTTAGGCGAGACCAGCCCGGTCACCAGGCCGACGCTAAAGAGTACGATGACCAAGCCCGCGATAATGCCCGGGCTGATGCTTTCCTGCAGAAATACAGCGCCGAAGACGACCCCGAATACCGGCACCAGCAGCGTCACGGTCAGCGCCTTGGTGGGCCCGGCGCTGATGATGAGATAGTAGTAGAGTTGGTAGGCGACGGCGGTACAGACCAGGACCAAAGCCAGAGTCGCCCATAGCGCTTCCGTTGGCGGCGTTTCATGCGGCAAATCCGCCAGCGAAACCGGCGCCAAGATGAAAGCCGCCGCGATTAGTTGACCGCTCGACATAGACATATTGTTCAAGCCTGTGAAAGCGCGCTTGGCAAAGACGCCGCCGACCGCGTAACTCAGAGTCGCGCCCAGCAGCGCCAGCGTGGCCGCGATGACATCGGCGCTCATTTCCATATCGCCGCCGCCGACTGTTATCGCCACTCCGATGATGCCGAGCAGGGCGCCAATCAGCTTGGCGGGCGTCAGCTCCTCACCCAGACCGACCGCCGCGACCAACGTCGTAAACAGCGGCGTGGTCGACATCAGAATTGCCGCCATCGAAGCGGTGACGGTCAGCTCGGCCCAGGCGATCAGCGTAAAAGGCAAGGCCGATCCCAGAAAACCCAGCACGATAAACTTGCGCCAGTGACCACGAATGTTGAGCCGCTGACCGCGCCAGCGCGAATACGCAACCAGTATCAACCCGGACAGCGCGACGCGCGCGAGAAGGCGCCCAGCGTGATCAGGGCGGTCAACTGCACAAGCGACAAAGTTCTCACTCCGGAATAGCTGAGCGCCGCTATTGTATCAGAGCGTCATGTCAAGCCACGCTGCGAATCTTGCGCGTCTGCCCATTTGCCCAGTGGCGACCTGCCCAAAGGTCTAATATCACAGCCGCCCGCCTCAAGGCAGAATAAGGGCAAGGCCTATCAAATTGAGGAGTAAGCAATGACAAGAATTTTGCAGCAGCTATCGGACGACATGGCGGACCTGGTCGATGGAGCCGCCGAGGGCGTCTTGCGCGTTGACGCGCGCCGGCGCATTCCCGCCAGCGGCATGGCATGGGCGGAAGACTTGATCGTGACCGCGCATCATGTGGTCGAGCGCGATGACGAGATCAGCATCGGCTTGCCTGATGGGGGCCGCGTCAACGCTGAGCTGGTCGGCCGCGACCCGCGTCATGATCTGGCGCTGCTCAAAACGGAGGCCGCTCTACAGCCGGTGGCGCGGGCCGAGGCCGAGTTGCGGACGGGCAACATAGTACTCGCCTTGGGCCGCCCGCGTATGCGCGTCAAAGCCTCGCTGGGCATCGTCAGCGGCATCGTCAATCCGGCCCACTCTAGGAGGGGCCGGCGGCGCGCTGCCAAAAGCCGGCGTGATGCTGCACACAAAGGTAAAGGCGGCTGGAAGCAGCGGGCTAGGAAGGCGGGCGGCTGGGAAGGCCTGCTGGCGGGCCGCATCATCCAGACCGACCTAACCATGTACCCCGGTTTCTCCGGCGGGCCGCTGCTCGGCGCTGATGGCGCGGTCTACGGACTGAACACATCTGGTTTCGCGGGTGGCGTCAGCGTCGCAATTCCTGTCGCCGCCATCGACAAGTCGGTGGCCGCGCTGCTGGCTGACGGCAGAATCAGTTCCGGCTACCTCGGCATCGGCGTACAATCCGCGCTGCTGCCCGACGCGGCCGCCGAGTCGCTCGGTCAGGAAGCCGGTTTGCTGATCGTCTCAGTCGAGCCGGATAGCCCGGCTGCGGCGGCCGGCCTGCTGGTCGGGGACATTCTGACTGCGCTGCAGGGCGAGCCGCTGGAAGATGTCGCCGAGCTGCAGCTGCTGCTGGCGCGCCTGGATGTGGATAGCGAGATCTCCTCAAGTTATGCGCGCGGCGGTGAACTGCTCGCGGGCAGCGTGGTCGTCGGCGCGCGGTAAGGATGCTGCCTGGTGAAAATTGTAGGGGCGACCAACCTGGTCGCCCGATGCGCTATTGCGAGCGACTTGATAAGTCGCCACTACGATTTTCGACAAGGATGCAGATGGGAATCATCGTGTCCACCAAAACGGGTCAAGACCAAGCATCCCCAAAATGAGGGAAGGGGAGCTTTCTGACCCGTAATGAACTGTTAAAGCCCCTCCCTCTTTATGGGATGCCCGCCATAGAGATGGCGGGAGGGGTTTGGGGTGGGGGTAAATTGAGTATTTCAACAGCGTCTGAGGGTTTAGAGCCCCCTACACTTCCGGCGGCTGCACCTCGCGCTCCAGCGAGATTTCCCTTATTTCGTGCTCCGCCGCAACTTCCAGGGTGACGGAGTAGTTGAAGACATCGATGAAGCACAGCGCTTCTTCGCCTTCGCGGCAGTAGTACAGCGTCACTTCGGCCCGCAAGAAATTGTCGCCCGCGCTGAATTGCAGCGGGATGCTTACGCTGTCGCCGCTGACCGCAACTGTCGTCTGCTGAGTCGGTTCTCCCCAGGTCACAGCGACTTGACTGTCAATCAGCGGATTAATCTTGAACTCTGCCGGCATATTAAAGCGCAGGTTCAGCGCGCCCTCGCCGGTCGAGATCTGGTGTTTGCCAGCCATGATGTTCGACTTGTCACCGGCGTTCCCGCCCAGCAGCGTCAGCCGCGACTCGTCGATGATCAGCGCTTCGCTATTCTTGAATTCGATTGTGTCGACGATGCCGGCGTCGAGGTCAATCGCGCGGATGACGTGGTTGTTGGTGTCCGCCACGTACAAGATGCCATCGGCATAGCTCAAGCCGCCGGGCTCGTCAAACTGCGCCAGCTGCGATGCGCCGTCCTGGTATCCGCCCGAGCCGCCTGTGCCGAACAGGGTATGCGTGCTGGTCTCGCCGGCGCGCACGATCTTGATGCGGCTGTTGTAGGTATCGGCGATGTAGAGGTTGCCGGCCGCATCGCCGTCGATGCCCAGGGCGTGCTGCAAGCGATTGAGGCCCAACTCGCCGTCAATATCGTCGAAGTCGAAGAGGCTGTTGTCTGTTGTGCCCGAGACGACCGTGACCAGGTCATTCGCAAAGTCGGCCAGGCGTATGGTGCTGGATTCGCTGTCGGCGAAATAAAGCTGGCCCGCGCCGGCGTAATAGAGCCCGCTGGGCTGCGCCAATTCGCTGTCGGCCAGGCTGACGTCGTTGAGATTGGCCTCGCGCCCATTGCCGACCGACGGATAGAGCGCCGCCGTTTCCGGCTCGTAGATATAGAGCTGGTGCGTGCCGGCCATGGCGATATGCAAGCGCCCGGCATCGTCCAGTTCGACATCCCAGGGGCTGCGCAGCGCCACGCCCAGCGGGTCCGCCACGGGCCTGCCAAACTCAACCCGGCTGCGCCCCATAATGCCGCTGCCCGCGACAGTCGCCACCGACCGCGTCGAAAGGTCCGCCGCGCGAATGGCGTGATTGTTGACATCGGCGATGTACAGCAGGTCGCCGTCCAGCGCCATGCCCTGCGGCTTGTCGAAGGTCGCGCTGTCAAAGCCGCCATCGTTGAATCCGCGCGCGGACGTGCCGATGATATCCAGCACTTCGTAGCTGCTCAGATCAGCGATCACGATGCGATTGTGGCTGCTGTCGGCGATGAAGAGGCGCTTGCCGGCTTCGTCCGCCAGCACCTTGCCCGGATACAGCAGCGGCGTGCCGGGGTCGCCCGCGCCCTCCAGCGCCAATTCGAGCGGCGTCCGGTTGATGATGCCATCGTCGAGGTCATCGTAGTATTCGATCATGCCGCTGAGAAAATTGTCAAAAGCCTCGAAGGGAATCTCGCCCGATTGCCGGATGACGGCCTTGCCGCGCGGGTCGACGATGCCGACGGTGGGCCAGGCGTTCACGCCCCAGCTGTTCCAGACGGCAAATTGATGGTCGTTGATCACCGGATGATGGACTTCATAGCGCTGCACAATCTGGCGCAAATTCTCGGTCTGGCCTTCATTCTCGAACTTGGCCGAATGCACGCCGATGACCACCACTTCTTCGGCGAATTTCCGCTCCACCTGTTCCAGGATCGGGATGATATGCAGGCAATTGATGCAGCCGTAGGTCCAGAAGTCCAGAATCACGATCTTGCCCAGCAGTCCGTTCATGGTCAGCGGATTGTCCACGTTGATCCAATCGAGATCGGCCGGGAACTCAGGCGCGGCGGCCTGCCCTTCGTATAGCTCTTCCGGACTGCGCTGGGCCTGCGCCAGGCCGCCCAGCGCAATCAACATCAGCAGCAGCAATGACAATTTCTTTAGCATGCTTGTTCTCCTATTCCATAACAAAGAGAGCATAACATGGATGCTCTCTTTCCTTAGCCGTCATATTCAATTTAGGCGGCAATGCTAAAGCGGATGTAACGGAATTCTTGCCGATGTATTACTCCTGCTGTTGCCGGAAAGTCTCGTCTCAGCGTTGGTCGCGCAGCCGCTGCAACAGCCCTTCGCGATTGGAGCGCGCGCAGGGGTCCATGGCGTCGTGGGTCAGCACGTGATCAAATTCGCGCAGCGCCGCCTGTTCGTCGCCCAGCGCCGCATAGATCATGCCCAACTCGCAGCGTACGTCCCGCCGCGCCGGATCGCGCTCCAGCCCGCGCTCGAACATGTCAAGCGCCCGCTGCCACTCTTCAACCTGCACGTAAGCCCGCGCGTGGAAGAAGAAGTCGTCCACGGTCAATGGCACGTACATGGCCATCATGCGCATGACGGCAGCTTTGCGATTTTGACGCGCGCATTGGTCTTGTGGATCCAGCGCCAGAATGTGGTCGAATTGCGCAAGCGCGCCCGCATAATTGGCCCACTTGGTAAAAATCACGCCCAAATGACAACGCGCCGCCCGGTGTTCGGGGTCGATATCCAAAGCCGCCAGAAAAGTGTTCGCCGCCGCGTAACGCTTGCGCGCGGACAAGTACGCCAAACCGCGATCGAAAGTCGCCTGAGCCGGCGAGATCGAATCTGCGCTGTATTCCTTCTCTGGTATGCTGGGGCGGCTAAACTCCAACTGACTTCGCTCGCCGCAAATATCGCCGATCTCGTGCGCAATCACACGGAAGAATTGCGCCGACGCCCGCGCATAATCACCAAGCGTCTTATAGGTTTTGCCCAGGCTACAGCGGATATCGAGACGCGCCGGCGCCAGCTCGACAGCCGCCGACAATGCCAGCGCTGCCGCTTTCAGGTCATCCTTTTCGCCGTACAATTCGGCCAGAAAGACGTAGTCCTCAGCCGTCGCGCCTGCCGCGTTTGTCACTTGCAGCATCCGCTGTATGGCCGCGTCAATGTCACCGCGCTGGCTGGCTTGCCGCGCCAGCTCACGGGCATCCGGCGCGGCATCGTCGGCTTTGACCACGATTCGCGCAGTAAGCATAAGGACGTAAACGCGCCGTCCATCAGGGGCTAGCGCCAACTCTCCCAACCTGCTGATTCCTGACGTACTGCGGGCATTTTGCCTGGGGACAATCTCGTAAGGCTTGAGCCACTCCGGCATTACGAAACCACTAGCCGGCGCGCTTGCATCCGCCTGCGCTGCACGAGCCAACTCGGCACGATCCAGGTAATGCTTGGCGGAATGGGCATCGCCCAAGTTGGCGTGGATGCGGCCCATTAGCGTCAAAGCCGCAAGATCCGCTGGATCCGCCAGCAGAGCGCAATGCAAATGCGTCTGCGCCCCGTTGCTGTCACCGCGATTAAAGGCCGCGGCGCCCAGCTCGCCATGATTGCGCGCCGGATCGCATAGCGGCTGCTGCGGCAGGTCCCAAGCATGGCCGGCGCTCTCTATGTCTTCATAGACATTTTCGATCAGAATGGGAATGATGGGATCGTCCGGGTCTTCCTGCAGCGCGCAGTCGTAATGCCGCAGCGCCCGCCCGTAATCACCCATATCATGCAGCTGCACAGCGCGCGCATAATTTGAAATGCCGAAATCGCAGTCGGATTGAGCCAAGCCCGGCGCCACTGCGCTGGCCAGCAGCAAGAAAACGATGGTCAGTAAAAGCAAAGGTCTATTCACAATGATCTCTCTTTCGCCATGTTTCCGTTTTCCGATTCTACTCCGTCAGCGGCCGGCGGCGCAAGTTTTCCATGCGCTGAGGAATGGCAATCGCATCAAAAGATTTTAACCACAGAGGGCACAGAGGATACACAGAGGACACTGAGTAAAGCAGTTTATTGATGGTATGCCTCCGTCAGTTCCCGTTTCTTAGAAGGCTGCGTACTTGCGGCAGAAACGCAATTACATAGAACGCTCTGTGTTCTCTGTGTGCCCTCGTAAGTCTCATTTTATGAAACCTGCCGAACCCTGTCGGAATATGTAGGGGCTAGCCATCGGCTCGCCTGAGCGCACATAGAGATTATGCGGAAACACGGGCAATTTGCTGGCCGAAGTTAGGCCGACAAGAATTCCTCTGTCAGCGGCGGGCGCGGGTTGCCGGCGCTGTCCACCAAGCCGTAGCCGTTGTGCATCCCCTGCGCCCAGGCGTACCACAGCAAGGTCGCGATCCGGCCCGGATACTGCGTCTTGAGGTAGCGCGCCATATCGGAGGCGTAGCGCGCAATTTGCCCGGCGGAATCTTTCGGCCGATCAAGCACGCCGAACTCGGTGATCCATAGCGGCTTTTCCGGCAAGACGCCGCTGTAGGCCCAGACCGATTCGTCAATATGGCCGAACCGCGAATAAAATGGGTGCCCGTTCACGCCGCGCCCGTAAGGATGAAAAGCTAAGCCATCGGGCATGACATCGTCCGAGAGCTGCCGCAACATCCGGCGGGCGTAGGCGCTGCCCCGGACCGGTCCGCTGTTGAAGCCGGCGGTGATGATGTTGACTTTGCTGTCGGCGCTGCGGATGGCGCGGTAGACCTCGTCAAACATCATGCCGTAATTGTCCGCGCTCATGCGTACCGAAGCGACGCCGCTTAACGAGTCCGGCTCGTTCCAAATCTGCCAGGCAGCCACCAAATCGCGATCCGCCCATTGCGCCGCGATTCTGCCCATCATGTCCGCGAAGCGCTGGCGCAGCAGCCGCCACTTGGCAGCCGTCATCTGCGACCAGGGCCAAAATTCATTCTTGCCTTCGCCGTAAGTCTGATGGCTGGTCGCGAAAAGCACGCGGTAGCCGGCGTTGCGGTAGGCTTCGATCTGCGGCAGGTAGCGTTGCAGCGCCGCATTGATATCTTCCGAGCCGCGCGCGTTGGATACGTTGTACCCAAAACGCACCCAGCCCAGATCCCCCAATTTTGACGGCGCCGGCCGGCCCTGCGGGTGAAAGACATCCAGGTTGACGCCGACTGGATTGACGCCGGGGAAGGCTTCCTGGCCCTCGTCGAGCGTCGTTGCGCGCAGCAGCCAGGCAGCGGTGTAACCTTCAACACCCGTGACGGAACGAACCTTGAGCCAACTGTTCTCCAGTCCGATCTTCTCCATGGCGCGCCCGTGGTGCTCCTGTGGCTCCAGCAGGTGCCAACTGTAGACCCGCCCCACGATGCTGGCGAACAAGCTGGGCAATTTTCGCACGCGCAGTCCGTCTGTAACGGGGCGAGCGCGCAACTGCGGAATATAGATATAATCGCGCGGATTCATCACATTGTCGTAGCCCAGCAGCGTAAGTCCCCTGTCCGGCGGATTCTGTACCGTAATCGAAAGGCGATCTCCAGAGGACTTGGCGATAATCTGGCCCAGCGCCAGCTGCTCGCCTAGCGAGACTTGCGCGTCTTTGACCCCGTCGTAGGTCGTGATAAAGCGTTCGTCGTCCACCAGCGTCTCGACTTGAACGCTAGCGCCAGCCGCGTTTATCACCTCGCCCGCCGCCGCGCAGATCACATTGGCGTTTTCTTGCGACAATATACTGATGCCTCGGCGCAGGTCGCCTTTTTCGACATCGGCGTTAAAGCGTTCCAGCAGCGCCATCGGCCTCGCGCTGGTGGGCCATTCGAGCACGAATCGGCTGAATAGATGCTGCGGGTCCTTTTCCGCTTCGCCGTAGCGATCGTCCGCTTCCACACGCTGGCGGACGACGCTTTCGAGTTCAGCCGGCGTCTGCGCGTCAATGACATCAACCATCACGACCGAGGGGTATATGCGGCGGATATGGACCAAGGCCGAGTCGTTCCACCAGGTGAGCGGCGCGTTCACCGCGGTAACATTGCGGAAGCGATTGAGATTGTTGCCGGCGGGCGAACGCACCACCGCCACCCGTTCAAACTTGGCCAGATAGGGGCGCAGCACCGCCAACCACTCATAAAAGTTGTGATCGGGCAAGACGAAGGCATGGGAGATGACAGATTCAGCAGGCATAATTGGGCAAGCATCCGGAGGCTCGGCTCATATATTTACACATAAAGCCGTTGTAGCATGGCATTCGCCGTCAGTGGGCAGCAAATTGTCTCCCAAGCGACCGGCTCCATGTGGCGGCAAATCACGTATAATACATTATATGGCGCTTGCCTCTTAACGATATGGAAGCTCAGCGGCCATTTGAGCGCGACCCGAGGGCGCTGAATATGCAGCTGGACAGAGAGAAAACGATCAAGCTTGTCATCGTGGTGTTGGCGACTCTGGCGGCGCTGGCGGTGATGAGCACCATGGTGCAACTTATACAGACCATTCTGCCCTTCCTGATTGTTGGCGCGGGTGTATACGCCGGGTATCGCTGGGTGCTCAGCGACGCGCCGGCGCCGACCAGCGAAGAAGTCGAAGAGCAAGCCCGCGGCGTCTTCAGCCGTTTCCGCGGCGCCAAAAAAGCGGTCGAGACGACCATGAAAGTCGGAGACGCTTTGGCGGACCTGGGCGAGACTGCCGAGCCAAAACAACGTAGACGCAGGCCTCAGGCTAGAGCCACGGCGGGATCAAAGCCGGCTGAGACTGCAAAGCGCGCAGAATCCCCCGCTGAAGCAGCGCCGGCAGTCAAAGCGACCCGCGTAGAAAAAGCCGAGCAGGTGAAGCAGACGCTTGACAGCGACCCTAAAGGCGCGATCGAGTTCAAAGATCAAGATGTCGTCATCAGCACCGATGACATCATTCAGCCCGATATCTCGCGTTTGGAAGAGAAAGAAAAAGAAGCGCCCAAGGTAACCAACAACGTCTTGGCGCAAATCGAAGAACGCCGGCGCCGCTTGGAATCCGGCGAGTAAGCCCAGCCGTACGGTCGTAACCAATCATTCACCGGAAGCCATCGCTTGGTACACGGGCCTCAACGCCTGGTACAGTTCGCCATAAATCGTGAGTTGGCGCTGATAATGCGCGTAGTGCTCGGCGCGGGGCGTGAAGGTTTTGCGCAGCTTAATCAGTTGCTGCGCCGCCTCGGGCAAAGTGGCGTAGACGCCGGTCGCCCAACCCGCCAGCATGGCCACGCCCAGGCTGGCCGCCTCCGAAGTATGCAGGACTGACACGGGCAAGTTGGTGATGTCGGACTTGATCTGCATCCAAGGCTCCGAGCGCGAGCCGCCGCCGATGGCGGTCAAATGGCTGATGCCCGCGTCAATCTCGTTCAGCCGGCGGATGACAAGCGCCTGCTCATACGCCAGCCCCTCAAGGACAGCGCGAACGATATCGGCGCGCCTGGTATCAAAAGTCATGCCAATCAAAGCGCCGGTCGCGGTCGCGTCGTCATACATCGTGCCGCTGCCCACGAAATAAGGCAGCATGAGCAGCCGCCCCGGCGCGTCATCGGTCTGCTCGACGATGACATCATAAATATCGCGGCCGCTTGCATCAGCGATGGCGCGCTCAGCCGCCCCCAGCTCATCGCGATACCAGCGCAGCAATCGCCCGCCGGTCTGGTTGCCGCCCAAGGTGATGAACAAGCCTGGAGCGGCATGTGGATAGCAAGACAGATGGCTCTGCAACATTTCCATGCGCGGCCGCGTCGTCACTGTGACCAGGGCCTCGGTCGTGCCGATGGATAGCATGGCCCGCCCAGGTTCCAGTACGCCGGCCCCCAGCGCGCCAGCCGGCTGATCGTGGCCGCCCGTGACAACCTTTACGCCGCCTTGGAAACCCAGATCGTCAGCGCGGGCGCGCGGAATCTCGCCGATGACCGTGCCGCTCGGCGCCAGCCGCGCCAGTTGATCACGCCGAACGCCGCCCGCTGCCAGCAATTCATCCGACCAGTCGAGCGTGTTGACGTCAAAAGCCAGCGTCCGCGCCGCCATGCTGTAATCAATGACCGGCTCCACCCCCAGGCGATAGGCGACGAAATCGACGTAACACAGGAATTTCCAGGTCCGCCCAATGATCTCCGGCGCGTTGTCGCGCCACCAGAGGATCTTTGGCAGCGTGTAAATCGTGCCCATGGGCTGGCCCGTCAGTTGATAGATACGCTCCGCGCCCAGCGCCGCCTCCATTTCGGCGGTTTGCTTGCGGTTGCGGCTGTCCGAGCTGATGGGGCTGTTCGCCAGCACCTCGCCTGCGCGTGAAATCGGCGTCATCGCCTCGCCCTGCGACGACAGCGACAGCGCGCTCACCGGATCGCGACCCAGCTGCGCATTCACCTCGCGCAGGCAGTCGCAGACGAAGCGCCAGACCTGGTCCGGGTCCAGCTCATACCAACCGGGCTGCGGGCTGATCAAGGGGTATTCGCGCCTGGCTTGCGCCAGCACCGCGCCGGCTTCGTCGAAAGCGACAACTTTGCAGCCGGTCGTCCCGACATCAATGCCCATTAAACTCATAAAATGTATCCCTTATCGCCCGACCTTTTTTCCCACAGGAAGATTGGGAGCTTTGAAGTCCCTCCCTCTTTATGGGATACCTGCCATAGTGATGGCAGGAGGGGATTATGGTGTGGGTGTAGTGGTCCTAGATTATTGGACACAAAAAAGCAGGAATATTGAGGGAGTTGCGCTGTAGCCACTCCGCCTCAAATTCTGCCGGCGTTAGGTAGTGCAAGGCGCTATGCGGACGATGCTGATTGTAGACCACCTCAATGAAGTACCCCAGTTGCCCCCGCGCTTCGGCCATGCTTTGGTAGTCGCTTAGATATACTTCCTCCTGCTTGATGGTTCGGATCAGCCGCTCGGCATAGCCATTTTCGTTTGGCTTGCCTGCGGCTGCCATGCTGATCTGCGTCCCGCATTCACGCAGCAGCTTGATGTAGCTTTGGCGGCGTATTGCGAGCCTTGGTCGGAGTGGTAGAACTCCGGCGCCGGGTGATGCTCAAGCGACTTACGCAGTGCCGCAACGTCAGAACTTGCCCCGCCGTCCAGCTAACATGGCGACCTGCGCTGCGCCAGCGACCAGTTCCTGCTTGAGCTCGTTCATGTCGCGCGCTGCCGTCACGGGATTATCCCTTCGTATTCGTTACCGGCGGACAATGCCTCCAATGGCGCAGATTCTACAAAGTCGCGCTGGCGCTGTCAAAAAGTCGCGCTGGACGCTGCCGCTGCCGCATGCACTGGTTATCGCTGGCACGCTATGCTAGCATGGCGCGATTGCTCAGGCGGCAGGCGACCAGGGTTATGCGAGACAGGCGCGGACTATTCATCATCCTGGTCATGATATTCTCGGCCGGCGTCACGCCGATTGTCATCCGCATAACCCAGAGCGAAGGCATGCCCTCGCTAGTCATCGTCTGGATTCGCCTGTGGCTGGTCTCGATTGGCCTGGCGCCGCTGATCTGGACGCGCTACCGCAAAGAACTGGCGCGCCTCACCAAGCGGCAAGTCTTGCTGTCTTTCATCGCCGGCTTCTGGCTCTCGCTCAACCTGCTGCTGCTTTTCGCCGCCCTCGAATATACGAGCGTGCTGATGACCAGTGTTCTACGGCGCACTACGCCCATGTGGATCGTGCTGCCGGAGATCATCCTGTTTGGCGTGGTCTTTTCGCGGCGCTTCTGGCTGAGCCTGGTGGTGACGCTGGCCGGCGTGACCATGGTGGGTCTCGGCGGATTAAGCGCGATTGAGGCCGGCAGCGATCCGCTTCTCGGCGGCGGGATGGCGCTCTGCGGCTCGTTATGCTTCGGGGCTTATCTGCTGATCGGGCGGCAGCTCAACAACCTGATGCCGCCCCTGCTCTACAGTTTCCTGGTCTTCTTCAGCTCCGCGCTGGTGACCTCCGTCTTTGTCATCGCCACTGATACGCCCGTCATCGGCTATTCGCTGAACGGTTATCTCTGGGCGGTGGTCGTGACGATTCTGGCGCAAGTGCTAGGGCACGTCTTCATGAATCTGTCGCTGCAATACGTCACCGCCACCGCTGTCGCCATCATCCTGCAAGTCGGCGTCGTGCTTAGCGCCATCATCGCGCTGTTTGTATTCGGCGAGATTCCGTCGCTGCTGCAAGTCATCGGCAGCGCCCTCGTCATCTACGGCGTCATCGTCACAACCATGGAGCAGACCAAAGCCAAATGGAAACATCGGACGCAATCTTAATGGCTTTACTGAATTTGCGTCTCTTACGCCGATGCAAAATGCGGTAAAGTATTGTGCGTATTCCGCAAGCCGAGGAGAAGCGATGATGAAACTCGAAACCCAAGCCATTCACACCGGATATGAAAGCGAGCCCACCACTCATGCCGTAGCGGTACCGATTTATCAGACGGTGGCTTACGAATTTGACGACGCCCAGCACGGCGCAGACTTATTTAATCTGGCTGTGCCCGGCAACATTTATACCCGCATTATGAACCCCACCAACGATGTGCTGGAACAGCGCGTGGCAGCCATGGAAGGCGGCGTCGCGGCTCTGGCGCTCAGCGCAGGCCAAGCCGCCATCAACTATGCGATTCTCAACTTGGCCGAAGCCGGCAATAACATCGTATCCGTACCGCAGCTTTACGGCGGCACCTGGACCTTGTTCCGGCACATGCTGCCCAAACTGGGCATTGAAGTACGCTTTGCCGAGGGCGATGGCGCCGATGACTTGGCGAAATTGATCGACAGCAAGACTTCCGCCGTCTTCTGCGAATCCATCGGCAACCCGGCCGGCAATATCCCGGACCTGCAGGCGATCTCGGACATGGCGCATTCCCACGGCGTACCGGTCATCGTCGACAATACCGTGCCCACCCCCGCCCTCTGCCGCCCAGTCGAGCACGGCTGCGACATCGTCCTGCACTCCATGACCAAATACATGGGCGGCCACGGCACCACCATCGCCGGCATCCTGGTCGATGGCGGCATCTTTGATTGGGAGAAACACGCCGAGCGCTTCTATATGTTCAGCACACCCGAGCCGAGCTATCACGGCGTGGTCTTCACCGAGGCCATGGGGCCGGCCGCTTATATCGCCCGCGCCCGCGTGGTCGCCCTGCGCAATACCGGCAGCGCGCTCAGCCCCTTCAACGCCTTCCTCATCCTGCAGGGCTTGCAGACGCTGTCCCTGCGCATGGAACGGCATACGGACAACGCCCTGGCCGTGGCCAAGTATCTCGAAAGCCACGAGCAGGTTGATTGGGTCAGCTACCCCGGTCTGGAAAGCTCGCCCTATTACGACCTGGCGCAGAAATACACCGGCGGCCGCCCGTCCGCGCTGCTGACCTTCGGCATCAAGGGCGGCTTCGACGAAGGCGTGAAATTCTACGACGCACTGAAGCTTTTCAAGCGCCTGGTTAATATCGGCGATGCCAAGTCGCTGGCGGCGCACCCGGCCTCCACTACGCATCGTCAGTTGACGCCGGAAGAGCTGGAGGCATCAGGCGCCACACCAGATACCATAAGGCTCTGCATCGGCATCGAGCACATCGACGATATCATCGAGGACCTGGAGCAGGCAATGGCGGCTGCGCGCTAGTGGAACAGCAGGCTCTTGATGCGGCATTCACAATATGAAAGTTGCATGAAAACAGGGGCGGCGGAAAAGTTGCCCCTGCATCGGCTATCACGTCTCGGTGATGTCGCTAGTCGGAAGCCCGAATAGCGACTCTGGCTGAAGCGTCGGAGCCAGGCGCTGGTCTACTCTGGGCGGAAGCCCATCGGCGGCTTTTCGTAGGGCACTTCCAGATGCTTTATGATTGCGAGCAGCATCTCGCGGTTCTCTCGCAGCAATTCGCGGTTCTCTCGCAGCAATTCGCGGTTCTCTCGCAGCAATTCGCGGTTCTCTCGCAGCAATTCGCGGTTCTCTCGCAGCAATTCGCGGTTCTCTCGCAGCAATTCGCGGTTCTCTCGCAGCAATTCGCGGTTCTTCAAGAGCAATTCGCGGCTGTCTACAAACTGTCTCCGAATCTTTGACTGCCGAAAGCTACTGTATTCTTTGTCAGTCCGTTCCCTACGATTGTCTCGTGTCGCCAATTATGGTAAATCCTTCGTCTGTGCCTGTCAGCATCAGTATACACGAGTTCTCGGCTATGCTAAAATGAGCGTATGAATCTCATCGATTACGCCAGCATTTTGATTCGCCGCGGCTGGATCATGCTGCTGCTCGGCATCATCGCCGCCGGCGCAGCCTTCTTTTTCAGTCGCGGGATGGACCCAGTCTATCGCGCCACGCAGAAGGTGCTGATCGTGCCCAGCCGCATCGACTTCGGGCTGACGCAAGCCGCCAAGCAGACGCTCAACAATCACGTCGCCTGGCTTGACAGTTCCCTGCGCGCCGCCGAAGTCATCGACCGGCTGCAACTGGATATGAGCCCGACGCAGCTGCGCGGCGATGTGCGCATCGCGCCCAACCTCGACAGCCAGGTTATTCAGATAGACGCCGAATCCAAAGACCCCGGCCAAGCCGAGCGCGTCGCCCGCGAATGGGCGCAGTTGCTGATTCTCTACCGCAACGATCAAAACCAGCAAGCCCGCCGCGAAGACCGCATCTACGCCAGCCTGCAAGACAATCCCGTCACGGTGCTGGCCCGCCCCAACATTAGCATCAACGCCACGGTCGGATTCATCGCCGGCTTATTCGTCGGCGCCATCATCGTCTTTGTGTTGGAGTACCTGGAGAGCGCCATCGTGCGCCGCCGCGAAGATGTCGAGGCTTACGCCGGCCTGCCTGTGCTGGCTGCCGTCCCGCCGACGGATTAAAGCCCTTCCCTGGAGTCTTCTATGACCAGTAATAGCATCACCCCCCCCCCCCCGTAATATGTAACGATAATAGTATGCCGCGGGGGTGGGCATGAACACCCTCTACTACGGCGACTGCCTCACCATCATGCGCGAGAAGATGTCTCCCGAAAGCGTCGACCTCGTTTACCTGGACCCCCCGTTTAATTCCAAACGCGATTACAACAGCATCTACAAAGACCATACGGGCCGCCCCCTGCCCGACCAGGTCGAAGCCTACACCGACACCTGGTTCCTGGACGCCGAGAAGATGCGCGTCATTAAGTCGCTGCCCAAGCTGCTGCGCGAGCACGGCATCGATGGACACAGCGCCGACTTTCTGGCGCACTTCATTAGTGGGCTGGTCAATGTGCAGCCGGATATGGCCGCTTACCTGGCCTACATGACCGAGCGCCTACTCTGGATCAAGTGGACGATGAAGCCGACGGCGTCGATTTATCTGCACTGCGACCCGACAGCCAGCCACTATTTGAAGATTGTGATGGATGTGGTGTTTGGACGGAGATGCTATAGAAATGAAATTGCCTGGTGCTATACAGGCCCTTCAAATACGAAACGTTGGTTTCCAAAGAAACATGATATTATTCTATATTTCTCAAAAGGAGCAAGATGGGTCTTTAATCCTGACAATATACGTATTCCATATAAACGGATTTCCGGGACCGGTCACAACTCTCTTTCCCGAGGGGGTCGAACAGACAAAGAAGTTAAAGAATTAGAAGCAAAATACGCCATTCGAGGAAAAGTTCCTGAGGACTATTGGGTGGATATAGCCGCGGGAGGACACATACCTAAACATGAACGCATGAATTTCAAAACCCAAAAACCCATCGCCCTGCTGGACCGCATCATCCGGGCTTCTTCCAACGAAGGCGATGTCGTCTTCGACCCCTTCTGCGGCTGCGCCACGACCATCGAAGCGGCTGAAAAGCTCGGTCGCCAGTGGATCGGCTGCGACATCACCATCCACGCCATCCGCCGCGTGGCTCGCCGCCGCCTGACTGAGCGCCTGCACCTGCAAGCAGGCAGGGACTATGTCATCGACGGCGTGCCCAAGAATTGGGAAGGCGCGCATGAGCTGTGGAAGCAAGACCCCTACCAATTCCAAAAGTGGTGCGTCGAGCTGGTCGAGGGTTTCGTCAATGTGAAGAAATCCGCCGATGACGGCATCGACGGCCGCATCTACTTTGATATGCCGGGCGAGAAAGTCTTCCAAAGCATGGCGCTGGAGGTCAAAGGCGGCGAGCATCTGAGCATCAACAGCGTACGCGCCTTAAACAGCGTACTGCAATTCGAGAATATCCAGATGGCCGGCTTGATCGCTCTGAATGCGCCGGGGCAAGTGCAAGCGCGCAACTTCCAGCAGACGATGGCGCTGGCGGGGCATGTGCGCATCGGCGAGCGGGAATACCCCAAGATACAAATGCTGACGGTGGACGAGATTCTCGATGGCGTCAAGTTTAATATGCCCAGCCCGGCCGGGCGCAGCGGCACCGGTTACGAGCGCGACTTGTTTAACCCGCCGCAAAAGCTGTAGTTAATCGCCCAAGTCCGCCAAAATCGCCGACAAAACCTCCGCCTCGATATTCCCGCCCGAGACGACGCAGACCACTTTGCCGCCGCCGGCTTTGCCCGCCAGCGCCGCCGCCACTGATGCCGCTCCCGCGCCCTCGGCGATCACCCGCTGCCGCTCGGCCAACAGCCGTATCGCCGCCCGGACTGCTTGCAGCGACACCACCAGCGAATCATCGAGCAAGGCGCGCGCGCGGGGCCACATCTCCGGCAGTACGCTCTTGCCGCCGATGCCGTCCACGAAGCTGGGCGTATAATCAACCTCGACAGGCGCTCCCGCCCGCAAAGACGCGGCTAGTGGCGCGGCCGTCTCCACCTCGACCGCGTAGACGCGCGTTTCCGGCTTCAGCGCCCGTAGCGCCGAGGCGATGCCGCTGCTCAGCCCGCCGCCGCCATAGGGAATGACCACGGCGGCGACATCGGGCAAGTCTTCCAGGATCTCCAGCCCAATCACGCCATTGCCCGCCATCACGTCCGGGTTGCTCACCGGATGAATAAAATGTCCCTGCAAGCCCGCGAATTGGCCAGTGACGATGACCTGCCACCAGCGATCGAAAGGTACCTTGATGATCTCGCCGCCCAGCCGCCGCACCGCCGCCAGTTTCGTCTCGGGCGCATGATCCGGCACGACCACGTGACAGGGTATGCCCAAGCGCGCCGCGCGCCAAGCCACGCCCTGCGCCATATTGCCCGCGCTCGCTGTGTAGACGCCGCGCGCCAATTCACCGCGTGATGCCAGAGCCATGGCGTTGCCGGCGCCACGCAACTTAAACGAGCCGATGGGCTGCAAGTTCTCCAACTTGAGATAGATTTCCGCGGGAGCATCTTCCAGCGGCAGGCGCAGCAGCGGACTGCGTACTGCGATATCAGCGAGGCGAGTTGCCGCCGCTTGGATCGCCGCTAGCGGGATGGCTTGGCTCATTTATCCGCCCCTGGCATAGCGCGCCAGATAGACCGGGTCGACATCGACGCCCAAGCCGGGCGCGGTCGGCACCGCCACTTTGCCGTCCACCTGTGTAAACTGCGGCTGCGTCAGCGTATCGCGCAGGGCGCTCTCGGAGCGGTCCATTTCCAGCATGGCCTCGGGCATGCGCAGCCTGCCGGGCAACGGGTCAAGCGTACTCACCAGGTGCAAGCCAGCGGCAAAGGCGATGCCCGTGCCCCAGCTATGCGGGATGATGTTGGTCTGGAAAGCGCTGGCCAGTGCCGCAATTCGCTTGACCTCGGTCAAGCCGCCCGCGCCGCAAATATCGGGCTGGGCGATATCGACGCAGCGCATGCTCAAGAGCTGACGGAAACCGGCCAGCAGGTATTCGCATTCGCCGCCAGCGATCGCGATAGAAGTCCGCTGACGCAGGTCGCGATAACCTTCGTAGTCTTCCGGCGACAGCGGCTCCTCAAAGAAGCTGATGCCCAGCGGCTCAATCCGCCGCGCGAAGGTTAAGGCTTCGTTGAACGAATAAGCGTGATTCGCGTCCACCATCAATTCGATATCAGCGCCGATTGCCTGCCGCACCGCCCGCGCGTGACGAACGTCAGTCTCGACGCCTAAGCCAACTTTCATCTTGATGGCGCTGAACCCTTGCGCCGCATACAGTTGTGCCTCTTCAACCAGCGCGCCCGCCTGATCGTCGGTTTCAGTGAAGTACAAGCCGGTCGCATACACCCGCACATGTTCGCGCCGCCGCCCGCCCAGCAGCACGGAAACCGGCTGCCCCAGCAGCTTGCCGCGCAAGTCCCACAAGGCGATGTCGATGGCGCTAATGGCCGCGACCAGTACGCCGCGACGCGCGTAATCCAGCGAGCGCAGGTGCATCTTGTTCCAGATCGCCTCCACTTGCAGCGGGTCTTCGTCAAGGACCAGCGGCGTCAGAAATTCGACCCCGGCTTTGACGACGATCGCGGGCCCGTAGCCCTCGCCCCAGCCATAAGTCCCATCGTCGGCGATGACTTTTACCAGGCAGATCTGCCGCGACTGAAACTCAAACTGCGAAAAGTAGAAGGGCTTGTCCAACTGCTGCTCCGCAATATAAGTCTCGATGCGCGCAATCTTCATGTCAGGGAACTTTCTAGGTAGAATCCAATAGGCTCAAAGTCTACCACTTTCGCAGGTAGATTTCCGCAGGTAGCCCGGATCGATCCTGGGACAGACAGGTATCATGGCAGACGCAGGGAAGCGCAGCGATATCGGCATGGTTCGGCATATAAGCGATCGCTTGATAGACGAGCTCAATCAGATTCTGACGGATGATCTGCTTGGCATTTATCTGTACGGCTCGCTGATCAGCGGCGACTTCGACATCGCCATCAGCGATATTGATCTGGTCGTCGTGCTGCGGGCGGAGCTGGACCAGCGCCAATTCCTGCAGCTGCAGCGCATGCATACGGGCGTTGTCAAGGACCATCCGCATTGGGACGACCGCCTTGAGTTAGCCTATATCTCGCGCCGGGCGTTGAAGACTTTTCGCGTCGCCAAGAGCGCAATCGGCATCATCAGCCCGGGCGAGCCCTTTCACCTGATTGAAGCGGGCGAGGACTGGCTGATAAGCTGGTATGACTTGCGCCGGAATGGCATCGCCTTGCAGGGCCCGTCCATCCAGTCGCTGATAGACCCGATACCGACGCCCGACTGGCTTGAGGCTGTTCGCGAGCATATCTGCGCCTATCGACGAACGGTCAGAGACGCGACAGACATCATGATGCTGTCGTATATCGTGCTCACAGTCGCTCGCGGCGTCTACACCCTGGCGCATGGACAGGCCGCCTCCAAAGTGAAAGCGGCCGCCTGGGCGCAGCAGCAGTTTCCGCAATGGTCAGATCTCATCGCGCGGGCTTTGAACTGGCGGCTCGGCGCCAGCGAAGATGCGCCGCCACTTGAGCAAGCGCGCCCGCAAGTAGCGAGCTATGTCGACGACATCTTGTCCAGAGGGATTTGCCAGGATGCGGGTCTATCGGCCGAATGACGCGTCCGCGCCTTTATTCCAGCGCAGGACTTTGATGTTACCTATGCCCTTTCATTGCCGCGCCGCCTGCATCGCCAGGACAATCGCTTCAAAAAAAAATATAACCACAGTCGCTCGCAAATCACGACTTGGCTCACACAAAATATGTAATCCAATGCTGCGTGCGTACAGGCGAGCCAAGGATCGCCCCTACATATTTCGACATGTTTCGGCAGGATAAATAAAATTGGGTTTAAAATTGAAGCGCAATTTCACAATATCAATTTAGTGATAGACTTTTCTCTGTGTTCTCTGTGTTCTCTGTGTTCTCTGTGGTTAGATTTAAGTTTGTATAAGATTCATTTTGAAGCGCTTGCCCTGCGCACCGCCTGCATCGCGCTTGCGTATGCGGAAAGTGAGTTCCATAATCAAACTGGAATGAGAAACCAATTGCACTACCGCTGATGAATGGTCATCGCCGCGCTCCAGCGCATTGCCCGACGAAAAGGCATAAGCGCGAATCTTTGGCCACGCCAGCCATTATAATGCGCGCGCCGCTCCATTCTGCGCGACTACTGCTCTGCCTGCTGGGCTGTGTCATGGTCTTCAGCGCCTGCAATCTTTCGGCCCCAGCTCCGCCAACACCGCTGCCCACCGCGACATCCGCCGTTCCCCTGGTACAGATTCTTTACCCACCTCACAATCAACGAGTCGTCGAGGGCATCATCTTTGATATCGACATTCTCGCTTCCGACCCGGCAGCGGGGATACAGCGCATCGAGCTGTACGTCGACGAGGAGCTGCTGCAATCCAGCGAAACTGAGACTCAGCATCAGCAGAGTTACCGCATCGCTACCAATTGGCTGGCAAAGGGCATCGGCTGGCACAAGTTTTCCGCTATCGCCTACCGCGCCGATGGAACCGCCAGCCATCCACATATCATCGCGCTCGAAGTGGTTCCATCCGCCTGATACGCGCCGGGCAATCGCTTCAAAATCATTTTGAGGCAATTGCCCTCGCATTCACCCCAAGGCAAGCATCAGTCGTAGGCGCAGTTCATGACGCCGTAGCAATGCGGCTGGCTATTCCAGGTCTCGCCGTAGGGGTGATGTCGCCGCCGGCCAATGTAGGCGCTGTTGTCATCGTCGACTATCGTGATCTCATGCCTGGCTATGGCATCAGCATATGATGACGCGAGCGGCGGAAGAATCAAAATGGCGTTCGTCCTTGTATCGCCCGGCCTATAGTTTGGGTATCGAGACACCACGAAGTAGTCTCTGGTCCTCGTCTGGCCCTGCGTAAGTGTGGTGGTCAACCTAGAGACTGCGAGCTCAGAGTTCAATATCTTAAGGTCATCAGCCTGCGCCCCTGCCCTCGTGATTACAATCATGTATGTACCCGCATCCCCATTGCTTATCTTGACCGTAAACGGCACTGCTCGCACGGCATCATCGGGGATATCCCGAAACTCGCAGTAGCCCCGGTCGTATCGGTTCGCCTGCATCCACGCGATATAGCGCGTATAGAAAGCCGAGACAGTTTCGTCGGCACGTTTTGTCGGTGTCACCCTTTGCATTTCGGGGCAGTTGCCAACCTGCTGCGCCACCAGCCCGCCTTCAGGTATGGTTGAGGGAGCGCTAATCGTCGCCGTGGTTTGCGCCTGCGCCGGCAGCGAAACCAGCGCCAACACGAGGAAAAGCGCCGCAACGACCGCTATGAAATTGTTTCTGGCTCTAGGGGAAAACTGCGTGAGGAACCTTGCTAGTAACTCAAATGCCCGGGAATGCCCCCCCCCCCCCCCCCCGCAAATCTGCTAGCGCTCGCCAGCGGAGAGGCTTGTGCAAAATCTCGCGTGCTCATCATCAACCTCCTAATATTTTTCATTACTCTACATCATAGCACATCAGACAGGGATTTGGGCAAATCGGGGCAAATTATTTTTCGCAAAAGATTATGCGCGATTTCATGGGCGAGCCAAGGCTCGCCCCTACAATTTGTTAGTTTGATAATAAATTCGTCATTTATGGATATTGATGCGATTGCCCTGCGAGAGCACCGAGAAACTTAATCGAGATATGCCATATTCTTTGTGTGCTTTGTGCCTTTGTGTCTTTGTGGTGAAATTGAATTTCAACCGAATTCGATACACTACCGGCAAATTGGTCATAAAGGGGGACTGCGCTACAATAAAGTATCGTTTGATGGAATGAACAGCCGGCTGGATGACCGCGATGGACATTGAACTGCGACATATCCACAAACATTTTGGACCCGTGCACGCCAACAATGACATCAACGTCCGCTTCGACCATGGGCGAATCGTGGGCATCCTGGGCGAAAATGGCGCCGGCAAGTCAACGCTGATGAAAATCTTGTCCGGCTTCCAGCCCGCTGACGAAGGCGAAATCCGGATTGACGGTAAAGTCATCGACTACACCGGGCCCACGGCCGCCATCGCCAACGGCATCGGCATGCTGCAGCAAGACCCGCTCGATGTCGGCGCATTCACCGTCTTGGAAAACTTCATCTACGGCGGCGCGCAAGGCATCACGCTCAAACGCGCCCAGGCTGAAGCCGACTTAAAACAACTTACCGCGCGCTTCGGCTTTGAGCTGGATGCGCACCAGCCGATCGACAATCTGCTCATCGCCCAGCGACAGCAACTGGAAATCATTCGCCTGCTGGCATTGGGCGTCGAAACGCTGATTCTCGATGAGCCGACCACCGGCATTTCCGCCGAGCAGAAAGACATCCTGTTTAGCGCGCTGCGGCGGCTGGCGCACGACGAGGGCTTGGTCGTATTGCTGGTCTCGCACAAGCTGGAAGACGTCATCGACCTTTGCGACGAAGTAGTCGTCTTGCGCGCCGGCGAGCTGGTCGGCGAGATGGACATGCCCGCCAGCGACGACAATCTGACCGCAGCCCGCATCGCCGAGACCAAACGACAATTGGTGACGCTGATGTTCGGCGAAGAACTCGCAGCGCAGAGCCGCCCGCATTTCGAAATCGGCCAAGCCGTGCTCGTAGCCGATCGGCTGGTCGTACAGGATCTGCGGCTGGATATGCAGCCGATCTCGATGACAGCCCGCGCCGGCGAAGTCATCGGCTTGGCGGGCTTGGGCGGCAGCGGCCAGGAGCTGTTCATGCGCGCCTGCGCTCGTTTGCAGCGCGTCACCAGCGGCGCGCTCAGCTATGACGGCAAGAACATCCTTAACGCCAGCTATCGGCAGCTTTTTCGGCGCGGCTGCGTCTTTGGCGCGGACGGCCGGCTGGAAGAAGGTTTGATCGCCGGCTTGACCCTGACCGAGCACAGCGCCCTGGTCAGCGACGAGCGGCTGCAAATCGACTGGAATGCGGTCGAGAAACTGACGGCTGCCCGCATTGAGCGCTACCGCGTCAAAGGCCGCTCCAGCGACAACATTGAACAGCTCTCCGGCGGCAATCAGCAGCGCGTCCTGATCGGCCTGCTGCCGGAGGACCCCAAGCTGCTGATCCTCGAGCAGCCGACGCGCGGGCTGGATGTCGATTCCGCCCGCTGGATCTGGACGCAACTGCTGGAGCGCTGCAGGCAGGGCGCCGCCATCATCTTCAATTCCTCCGATCTGGAAGAACTGGTCACTTACAGCGACCGCATCTTCGTCTTTTACGCCGGACGCGTGCATGAAGTGCCGGATGTGAGCCTAACCACTATCGACGAACTGGGCCACATGATCGGCGGCGAATTCATGTCGAAGCGACCGCAACCCTAGGAGCGCGCATGCCACTCAGTGAAAAACACGACGACACCAAAACCTATGACGACATACTTAACGCGGGCCCCCCGCTGGCGCAATTGGCCAAGGATTTCGTGACGCCTACCGACCTCTTCTTCGTGCGCAATCACAGCCAAATCCCGCACTTGCAGCTGGACAGCTACCGCCTGGGCGTACGCGGCTTGGTATCGCGGGAACTCTCACTGAGCCTGGACGAACTCAAGAGCAACTTCGAGCGGCGTACACTGACCGCGACCCTGCAATGCGCCGGCAACCGCCGCAAAGAGCTGGTCAGCTACAAGCCGATAGACGACCAGTTGGCATGGGACATTGAAGCGATCGGCACCGCCGAATGGACGGGCCTGCGCCTGGGCGATGTTCTGGCTGCCGCCGGCATCAGCAGCGCCGCCGCCGAGCATGTCGCTTTCCTGGGCTTGGATACCCTCTTGCGCGATGGCGAGCGCGAAGCCTACGGCAGCTCCATACCGCTGGACAAAGCGCTGGGCTGCGAAGTCCTGCTGGCTTACGAGATGAATGGCGAAGACCTGCCGCTGGCGCATGGCTGCCCCCTGCGCGTGGTTGTGCCCGGCTACATCGGCGCGCGCAGCGTCAAGTGGCTCAGCGATATCCGCGTGCAGGAATGCCCCTCCGACAACCATTTTCAGCAAGTCGGCTACAAACTCTTCCCGCCGCATATCGACATGTACAATGTTGATTATCAAGACGGCATGCAGCTCACTAAATTGCCGGTCAATTCCGTCATCGTGCGCCCGCAAGACCGCAGCCTGCTGCCGGCGGGCAGGATCGCCGTCGAGGGCTACGCCATGAGCGATGGCGAGCACGAAATCACTTGGGTCAGCGTCTCGCCCGATGGCGGCGAAACCTGGCAGCGCGCCGAGTTCCTCAACGAGCCGCAGCTGTGGACCTGGCAGTTATGGCGGGCGGAATTTGACTTGCCGCCGGGCCGGCATGAGCTGGTCGTCCGGGCTTGGGACAGCGCCGCGAACAGTCAACCCGAGACGATCGCCAGCGTCTGGAATTTCAAGGGCTATGTCAATAACGCCTGGCATCGGGTGGGGATTACGTTGAAGTAGCCTATTGGGCCGCTATCATGCGCGGCAACGCTATGCGATATATGATCGACAACATACTTGCGCCATTCAGAAATCGCACGAGATTCGTCGAGCTAGAAACATATTAGGAATATGAGTACACTTTCTGGGACGGGAAGTCTTGGTATGATGAGTTCAGCGAGAATATGTAAGATAGCTTGGCATAGCGCTTGGCTATCCAAAACAACACAGCCAGCGCCAGAATGAGATACTGAAATATGATCACCGCAATAGAGTTTTTCTCTGGTATGGGGCTGATGCGCGCGGGGCTTGAGCGCGTCGGGATAGAAACGATTTTTGCCAACGATATCGATACAACAAAAGCAAAACTATATGTAGACAATTGGGGACAAAACGAATTGCATGTGGGCGACATCCGCGACTTGAATGGAGATGAAATTCCTCAAGCGAACCTGGCTACCGCTTCTTTCCCCTGCACAGATATGTCCCTTGCCGGAAATTACAAGGGATTAAATGGAGCTCAATCCGGCTTGGTTATGGATTTCTTGCGAATTCTAAACGAAATGGGTGAGCGCGCCCCGCAAACACTGATGATTGAAAACGTAATGGGCTTCCTCACAGCTAACGGTGGGAAAGATTGGGAAAAGGTCGTCGGCGGTATAAGAGAACTTGGCTACGATACCGCTCATATCATCGTAAATGCCAAAGCCTTTGTCCCACAAAGTCGGGCGAGAGTATTCCTGTTCGGCAACAAGGGCCCAATTTCCTTACCAGAACCACCACCTGCGCGCACTGATGTCTATTTGGCCGATATAGCGGAAGCGGAAGGAGATTGGTGGCCTGAAGAGCGTGTCTCCGCATTTGTGGATACACTTTCTCCTATTCAGTTCCAGCGAGTTTCCAACTACAAGCGCCGAATATGGTCAGCCTATTTCGGCGCGTTCCGGCGCACTAGGGGAGGCCGAGCCGTGTGGGAAGTTAGGGCAGACGAACTGGCGGGAACATTGCGTACGACGCGAGGCGGTTCTGCAAAGCAAGCAATCGTCCGGGCAGGGCGTGGAGAACTTGCAGTCCGCTGGATGAATACAAAAGAATACGCGCGGCTTCAAGGCGCGGAACATCTTCGCTACAACGCTGTAACTCCATATCAGGCGATGTTCGCGCTAGGCGACGCCGTGTGTGTCCCAGTTATCGAATGGCTGGCTGTAAACTGCCTACAACAGATGCTGATAAAGTGATGCCTAGAAACGAGCCATCAGAGGTTACCGCCCTGTATGAGGGTGTGACAAATGCGCTGAACACGGATTATGGCGACGGTCGCAGGGTGGGAGATTGTCAACACGGGGTTTATTTATTCTACGATTACGATGGCGAACCGATATACGTTGGTCAATCACGCGAGAGTTTGCGTGGGCGCATTCGCAGACATCTAACTAATCAGCGCACTGACGCGGTAGCGATGAGCGTTTTAGATCCCTTTGAAGTCGCGGAAATAGAAATGTGGCCATTCTGGAACTTGGCAAGCGCTGAAGCTCGCGAAATACTTAATCGCGCTGAATTTACCATCTATCAGAAAGCGCTCAAGAAATCAAAGTTTTCCGTTATTTTGAATGAGAAAGAGATTAAAGCCACAGAGGAAATAGCGTTGCCAAAGTCGGTGCGCGCGTCAGTTTTACCATTATCTCTCCGCCGCCAGCGAGAGCACCCCGATATTCGATTGGCGCGGCGGGCGCGGACCATTGCAAATCTAGCGCGGGTAATCAGTGAACGAAGTGTAAGACCAGGTATCAGGCGGACGCTTTGGGCGCAGGCTCGCAGACTTGAATACCTAGCCAGAACGAGACTAGACGAATTTGAGCGCGGCGACGGACCATGAAAAACCCACGCGGACTCGCCATCCAAATCGGCTTCCTCATCCTGCCCATCGCCATCTCGCTGGCGGTGGCGGCGGCGCTGGTCATCGCCGTGGGGCGCGACCCGCTGGAAGTCGTCGACGCCCTGTGGAAAGGCGCATTCAAAGACAGCCGCAAGCTGGGCGGCGTCGTCAACTTCTGGATTCCGCTGACCCTCGTCAGCATCGGCCTGGTCGTCACTTTTCGCGCTGGCTTGTGGAATATCGGCGTCGAAGGCCAGATGATGATGGGCGCGCTCTTCGCCAGTTGGGGCGCGCAATACCTGCTGCTGCCCGAAAGCCTCGCGCCGCTGCTGCATATTCTGCTGATTGCGCTGGCGGCGCTGGGCGGCATGTTCTGGGCATTTGTCGTCGGCGCGCTGAAAATCCGCCTGGGTGTCAACGAGATCTTCGGCGGCGTGGCGCTGAACGCGCTGGTCAACGTCATCTCCATTTATTTGATTTCGGGCCCCTGGCAGCCGCGCATCGGCGGATCGGCGCAAGGCACAGAACCCTTCCCCAAGCCGGCGCTGCTGCCAGAGTTCGCGCCGACATTCCCGGTCAACCTCTTCATGATCGCGCTGGTCATCGCCGCCTTCGCCATCGTCTACGTCATGCTCAACGCCACGCGCTGGGGGCTGAATCTCAAGGCGGTCGGGGCGAATATGCGCTCGGCGCAGTTGCTGGGCGTGGCCACCGAGCGCGCTTCAATGAGCGCCTTCCTGGTCTGCGGCGCGCTGGCGGGCATTGCCGGCTCTTACCGCGTCCTCTTCACCTTCGACAACTTGCGTCCGCTGGCTTCGGGCGGCATCGGTTTCCTGGGCTTGTTGGTTGTGCTGCTGCTGAGCATGCGCTTGCTGTGGGCGCCGCTGATCGCCTTCGCCTTCGCCGCCATCCTCACCGGCAGCACGCGCCTGCAGATCGCGCCCTCGCTCAAGCTGGATTCATCGCTGGCCGGCGTCCTGCAAGGCATGATGGTGCTCTTCGTCATCCTCTTCCATGGCGTGCAGGAGGTCTTCTTCCCGCAGACGCTAGGCGACGAAGACGACCTTGAAGCAGCCCCCCATCCCCCGGCCCCTTCCCCCACTAGGAGGGGTGGGGAGCTTGCCACGGGCGAACATCTCAGTGACGACAAAAGCCCCCTCCCTCGTTCTGGGGGAGGGGGTTTGGGGGTGGGGGCATGAACGAAGAATTCCTCAACACCCTGGGCAGCATCATCGGCACGGCCACGCCACTGGTGATCGCCAGCTTGGGCGAGACCATCACCGAGCGCGCCGGCGTCGTCAATCTGTCGCTGGACGGCAGTTTGGCGCTGGCCGCTGTGACTGGCTTCGCAGCCGCCTGGACCGCCCAGGAAGCCGGCGTGCTCGATGTGCCGGCGCAAATCGCGGTCGGCATCGGCGCGGCCATGCTGGTCGGCGCGCTGATCGCCGTGTTGGTGGGCTTCTCCAGCATCAAGCTGCGCCGCGATCAAGTGGCTGTTGGCTTTGTGCTGACGCTGCTGGCGGCTGACCTGGCGCGCTTCCTGGGCGCTGACTACACACGCATCCCCGGCCCGCAGATTACGCGCTTCGCTATCCCCGTGCTGGAAGACATTCCGGTGCTGGGCATCGTGCTCTTCCAGCAGAACGCCCTGGTCTATTTCAGCTTTGTATTGATGTTCGTCATCTGGTTCTGGCTCTTCCGCAGCAGAGGCGGTTTGGCTCTACGCGCTATCGGCGAGCGGCCCGAGGCGGCCTATGCCCGCGGCGCGCCCGTCCAGCGTCTGCGCTACTGGTACACCTTCCTCGGCGGCGCCCTGGTCGGCTTGGCCGGCGCAGCCTATTCACTCAACGTCAAGCCGGGTTGGTCCAGCCCGCCCGCCATGCAAGGCGACGGCTGGATCGCGCTGGCAATCGTCATTTTCGGCGGCTGGCATCCCTTCCGCGTCGTGCTGGGCGCTTACCTTTTCGCCGCCCTGCGCGCCATCTCCGGCTATATCCAGACCAACGGCCTCTTCATCTTCGGCCAGGAGATCAGCTTTCCCTTCGTCCTGCTCAATGCCTTGCCCTGGCTGCTGATGATCGTCACTTTGCTCATCGTCAGCGGCGGGCTCACCGAGCGCCTGCTGCAGTACATGCCACGCGCCGTGCAGCGCCGCCTGCGCGCCTTCCTGCGCTCCGACCCGCCACGCGCTCTGGGCCTCCGCTTTGAAGCCGAGTAATCGTCGCAGGCATTCCTAGAATTGTAGGGGCGACCAATCAGGTCGCCCGACACATTACAACTCCGGAAACACCCTATGCCCAAGCGAAAGAAGAAAAAGCGGATTCGCCCACTGGCGCTATGCGTCTTTCGCAGGGGGGACAAAATCTTCGTCGCACAAGGCTACGATTCGCGCAAAGACCAGACCTTCTTCCGGCCAATCGGCGGCAAGATCGAATTCGGCGAGCGCGGCGCGGAAGCCGTCGCCCGAGAGGTGGCAGAGGAGATTGACGCCGAAGTCGCTGACCTCACGCTCCTCGGGACGCTCGAAAGTATCTTCAGCTACGAAGGCAAACGAGGCCACGAAATTGTCATGATTTTCGACGGCCGCTTCCTCGAGCCTGACATGAATCGAGACGATATCGCTGTGCAAGGGAGCGATGACGGCGACATGCTCTACGAGGCTGGCTGGAAAAGCCTGGGCTTCTTCCGCAGTGCTGACGCGCCGCCGCTGTACCCGGCGGGTTTGCTCGAACTTCTCGACTCCGCCAAGCCAAGCTGAAGCGCGCGCATTCGGCAAATTTACTCAGTAATGCCAATATAGTCATGCAAATTTCACCAGAGCAACAATCTGTAGGGGCGACAGCCCGAAACCACACGTTGCGGCGGCAGCGGGCGACCAGATTGGTCGCCCCTACAAGGCTTGTCCGGTACTGTTTCGGGCGCCCCTGCAGATGCTCGCTTAGCCTTCGAGCTGCTCCAAAGCCTCCGCGATTGGCCTCCAGCCGCCCCATCTGCTCACGCGTTCACGCGCCTCAGCTGCAGACATCGGACTCAGTTCATCGTGCGTCTCAACGCCGAATGCGATCAACACCCGCAGCCAGTTATTGCCCGTGCGGCCAGCGGCGACATTCTCATCGTAATAGTCGCGCACAGTTTGGATGAGGCTGTTCGGCACGGAATAGCTCTGCTTTGGCGGCGGTGGAACAGGCGTGTTCGTTGGTGGCGGGGGCGGGGGTGGCGGCGTATTCGTAGGCGGCGCTGGCGGTACAGGCGTGTTCGTTGGCGGTGGAACAGGCGTGTTCGTTGCTTGCGGAGGTGGCGCTTGACCTTCGATTTGCGTCAGCGCATTGACCACCGGCTGCCAGCGCCCGCCCCAGCCGCGATCGACATAAGTCTGCGCTTCGGCCGCGGTCATGGGATTGGCGTGGCTGCCATGCCCCAGCGCCGCCAGGGCCCGCGTCCAGCGCTCGTGATGGTCGCTGCCTGGCGCCTGCTCGTCCCGCCAGCCCAGGATGTTTTGGATCAGACTAGCGTAGGGTCCGCTTGGTTGTTGTTGGCTCGGCTCCTCTGCCTGTAGCGGCGCTGGCTGATCTTGCGGACTTTGCTGAGGTGGAACGGGCGTATGCGTCGGCACAGCCGTTTTGGTCGGCGGCGGCGGGGAGGGCATGCGGAAGCTGATCTCGCCCCTGCGCTTGCCGCCATTTTGCAGGTAAGCCGTGATATAGACGGTATAATTGCCGCCCGCTGTCAAGCCATTGAAAGAGTGGCTGGTCGCGCCCGCGCCCAGGTTGACGGCGCCGCTTTCGTTATTGCCGCCGGCATATTCCAGCAGGTAGCCGGTCGCCCCGCTGACCGCCGACCATTGCAAGCTGACGTCGCTAGCGCTTTGGATGCCAACCCCGAGAGTAATCGGTTCTGGTGGCGGCGCGCTGGCTGGCGCGCTTTCCAAGTCCCAATTTGGACCCGAAAAAATGTTATGCACCTTGCGCGCGATAAGTTCAGCTTGCCTCGAGTTGCCTTGCCTGGGCAGCCACCGGTACGCTTCCAGCGCGAAAGTGTATGATTTGTCGCTGGTCAAACCGCAGTAGTAAACGGTATATGGACTCTTATACACTATGGCATCTTTCGAAGCGCTTTGTAAAAACCGGTTTTGCGGTATCCAGAAATGCAGTGCGCCTAAACTGCTGTGTTCTTGATCGCAATCAAAGGTCGCGTTCCCCATGGGGACCTTGTAAAAGTCCGCCCCCGAAACAGCCGTAATGCGTAACTCCATCCACCGATAGACGTTTGTTGGATCATCCTCTGCATGCCGCCAGCCTCTATGCAGGTCGCTATAATGCACCGGCGGGCAGTTGGCGAAAGGCTCATCCTTCGATGCCCAATAGCACTTGCGCTCGGCTTTGGTGGTCACGTTCATGCGCCAAGGGGATACATTCTGATTAGACCTCCTCTTGGCATTTACCTCTACCTGGTAGCTTGTTTGAGGCTTGAAAGGGGAGTTCTCGGGCTGATAGTCGCCGATGGTGAGCTTGAGTGACGCGCTGGCATTGAGGGTTTGATGCGCCACATCGTAGACAAGATTGTTGCCCTGCCATACTCGAACTTTAAGCCTTTCCGTATCGCTGGGCATAGACAAGATATTGAGGTGAAACCAGATGTCACTGACTGTGCCGAAGACAATCGACAGATTTTGCGCTTGGACGCTTAGGTTGGCGCCAAGCAAGAGCAGGCAGAGCAGCAACCCGGCGCAGGCGCGCCAGAGTCTTGAATTATGCTGGAGAAACGCTAGAACATACATTCGGGGAGGGGTAAACTTGCTTATATTGGAGAGCATGATACGTTACCTTTGAATATGCGCTGCGGAGGAGAACTTACGTGCCTATATAAATAGAATATATCAACCCGATTGCTTGTCAAGCATTTTGGTATTTCAGGACCATCGCATCAAAAATTAAAACCACAGAGAACACAGAGGACGCAGAGATTAATGTCTTTTGTTGGCGATTGTCACATCGATCTGGAAAATGTAGAGGCGACCAATCTGGTCGCCCGCTTCCGCTGCGACTCGTGGTTGCGGGCTGTCGCCCCTACAGATCGTTGCTTTGGCAAAATTCGCATGAATAACTTGGAACTACTTCTGTATCTCTGTGCTTAGATTTAAGTTCGTATAAGGGTCATCGTTCTCAGATTCATTTTAATGCGATTGCCCTGTCCTTCTCAGGAAATGTATCCTTTTCGGTTGATACAGATATATACCATCGAGGACACCGAGAAATGCTAGGGCAATCGCATCAACTTATCTCAACACTAAGGCGCCAAGAACTCCGAGATATATCCGAAAATATGTCAATATAGGACTCAATGAAAAGGTGATTTTCTGCCAGATTTCATGGGCGAGCCAAGGCTCGCCCCTACAATTTGTTAGTTTGATAATAAATTCGTCATTTATGGATATTGATGCGATTGCCCTGCGAGAGCACCGTGAAACTTAATCGAGATATGCCATATTCTTTGTGTGCTTTGTGCCTTTGTGTCTTTGTGGTGAAATTGAATTTCAACAGAATTCGATACACTACCCCTTCTCAGCATACTCTTGGCGACTTCCGCCGATAGACTGTTATAATGAGTGTTCAGAATCGCGACAAGAGTTGAACTTATGGACATCCGTCTGCCGCTGCCCGCAGCGATCCGTCACCGGGTGCAAGGCGAAGACAAGCTCTGGGCGCATGCCGTTTCGCTGCTGCTCAGCCCGCCTGTGGTCTGGGCTGTCTGGGTGTACGCCATCTCGATCCTGCGCGCGACCAACCGCAGCAGCGCCATTGCCTTGGCATCTTTATTTGTGCTGTCCATTTGCGTCGCGCCCATGCTCTTCGTCGCCTACGAAGTGCGCAACGGCAAAATCAGCGATATGCACATGCGCGAAAGCAAGGAACGCTACATCCCCTACTCCATCGCTATTGTCGCCGGCATCCTGACTGGCCTCGTCTACCTGCGGTACGATGCCGAGCCCGTTTTGCTGCTAGTTGTGCTGGTCAGCATCGTTGAATTGACCATCATGCTGGCGGCCACGTTCTATATGAAAGTCAGCCTGCACGCCATGGCTATGTCCAGCGTCATCGCCGCCACATCGCTATTGTTTGGCTTTGCCCAGGGGCTGCTATTAATACCGGCGCTGCTGCTTGTGGTGTTGGCGCGCCTGGTGCTGCGGCGGCACACGACGCTGCAAATCATGGTGGGCGTCTTAATCGGCGTACTCACGCCCTTGCTGGTTGTCGCCGCTGCTGGGCTGGGTATCTAGCCCCGCGTCAAAGCTCCCAAACACGGGCTGTCCCATCCCAAGACCAGGACAAGACTTGCGTCGCCTCGCTATTCCATACGGCGCCACGCACCAAATTGCGATGAGCCAAGCGCTGCCACTGCGTCTCGCTATCCCACAAATACACGTAAATATGCGACCAGGAGAGCACACGCGTCTCGGCCGGATCCCAGCGCGCGCCGATGACCCAGTCCTCGTGGCGGAAGACCTGCTGCGAACGGCCGCCGGCCACCGCCCAGATATGCACCGTATCATCGCCCGCCCAAGACATCACCAGCGACTCGTCGCTCGACCAGATGGCCCGCTGCACGAAGCTGTTGTGGCGTACGCCGCTGATGGCGCGCCCGCTGACGCCCGCCTCTTCCGTCTTATATACGTTGACCGTCCCGCTGGTATACCAAGCCAGCAGCCGGCTGTCATCCGCGCTCCAAGCCAAGCCAAGCAGCATGCCGCGGCCCGGCAAGTCGTAGCTTAGCTCGTCGCCGCTGGCGACATCCCAGGCGTAAACCCGCCCTTCTTCAGTCCAGGCGCGGGCCTGGCTTTCGTCAGCGCTGTATTCCGCGCCGCTGACCGCGACCGGCGCCGCGAAATCGAATAGGCGATCTCCATCGCTCAGCGACAGAATCGCGCCCAGCCCCTCGCGCGTCATCGTCAGCAGGGCGGTCTGCGCCGCGTTCGGCCTCAAGGCAATCGGCATGCCATCAAGCTGCCAGCTCAACTGCAGCGCGCCATCCACCGCAGCGCTCAGCAGCACCAATCCGCTTTCATCGGCGGAAAGAATCGCCGCGCCGTCTTGCAGCCAGATCGCGTGTGTGACCGGGTTGCCGCCATGGGAAATCTCTAGCAGCAGTTCGCCGTCTTGCGCCGACCAGACCTGCACTTGCCCCCGCTCGGTCGCGCTGAGAATCCGCGTTTCGTCGGCGCTCCAGGAAGCAGTGACGACGCCGCCATCATGCTGCAGCGTCAAGGCGGCTTCTGGCGATTGCGCGGCCGCCGGCGCCAGCGCAGAAATTAAGAGCAGCGCGAGAATTAGAAAACGAATCATGCGTATCACCTGCAAGCTATATCGTGTGTCATGCGCCAAGCATAGCACAGAATTCTTAAATTATGATGACGCGCAAGCGCTTGCCAGCCCAGGTAGCAGACAGTATCATGTTTGTAGAAACTAGCGGCAAAAGGCAGGCAGCATGACCAGACCCAATTTCCTCTTTATGATCGCCGATGACCACCGCCACTCCGCCCTGGGCGCGCTGGGTAGCGAGGCGGTCCGCACGCCCGTGTTCGACAAGATGATTGCCGATGGCCTCTGCTTCACCCAGGCGCATATCATGGGCTCGACCTCTGGCGCCGTCTGCATGCCCAGCCGCGGCATGTTGATGACGGGCCGCGGCCTCTTTGATACGCCCGACCCACTGCCCGATGACGCGCCGCTGCTGCCCGAATTGCTGCAACAGAACGGCTATACCACCTTCGGCACGGGCAAGTGGCACAATCGGCGCGGCAGCTACGCCCGCTGTTTTGGCGAAAGCGGCAAAGTCTTCTTCGGCGGCATGAACGATCAATTTGCCATGCCTGTCAACGACTTCGACCCCGCCGGCGCTTATCCGCCCGAAGAGACCTATCTCGCCGATGGCCATGCCACCACCGTCTTCACTGACGAAATGATCGACTTCCTCAATAAGCGCGGCGCCGATGACGAGCAGCCTTTCTTCGCTTATATCGCTTTCACATCGCCGCATGATCCGCGCACGCCGCCGGCCCCTTTTGATACCATGTATGATCCGGAGGAAATCGAGCTGCCGCCCAACTTCTTGCCCGAGCACCCCTTTGACATCGGCATCAGCGACATCCGCGACGAGCTGCTGGCCGGCTATCCGCGCGGCGAAGACGAAATCAAGCGCCATATCGCCGATTATTACGGCATGATCTCACACATGGACATGGATATCGGGCGCATCCTCGATACGCTGGACGCGCGCGGTTTGAGCGAAAACACCATCGTCATCTACACGTCTGACCACGGCCTGGGCGTGGGCCAGCACGGGCTCATGGGCAAGCAGAATCTCTATGACCACAGCATGCGCATCCCGCTCATCATGCGCGGACCCGGCATACCCCGCGGCTTGCGTAACAGCGCCTTGCTCTACCTGCTGGATCTGTACCCGACCCTGCTGGAAATTGCCGGCGTCCCCGTGCCCGAAAGCAGCGCCGGGCACAGCCTTACCGCCCTGCTCAACGGCGTTACCTACATGCACCGGCGCCAGATTTTCTCCGCCTATCAGAGTGTCTTCGGCCATCCGCAAAGCCAGCCCTATCAGCGCAGCATCAAAGACGAGCGCAACAAGCTGATCCAGACGGTCGTTGACGGCGAGGTTACCTGGCAGCTCTTTGACCTGGGCGCCGATCCCTACGAGCGGGTCAACCTCTTTGACCATCCCGGCTACGAAGCGCTGGCGCAGCGCTTGCGGAAGAGCCTGCGCGACAGAGGGGCGCGTGCCAACGACCCGATCCTGAATGATGGATGAGGCCGCGCGGAAGCGAAAATTGTAAGGACGACCTATCTGGTCGCCCGCGGGAGAACAGCGATGACCGATCATTTGCGCGTGGACGGCGACCGTCTGTGGCGCAGCATCATGGAGATGGCGCGGATTGGCGCTACCGCAAATGGCGGCAGTCATCGACTCACGCTAAGCGATGAGGATAAAGCGGCCCGCGATCTCTTCGCCCGCTGGTGCGCAGATGCGGGCCTGTCCCTGACCATCGATGAGATGGGCGATATGTTCGCCTTGCGCGCCGGGTCCGATGCCGGACGCGCGCCGGTGGGCATGGGCAGCCACCTCGATACCCAACCCTTCGGCGGCCGCTTCGACGGCGTATTCGGCGTCCTGGCCGGCCTGGAGGTCATCCGCACGTTAAACGACCAGGGCATCAGGACCGCCGCGCCGCTGGAAGTGGTCAACTGGACCAACGAAGAAGGCGCTCGTTTCGCCCCTTCGATGCTGGCTTCGGGCGTCTACGGCGGCGTCTTTGACCTGGACTGGGCGCAATCCCGCAAAGCGATCGACAGCGGCGCCGCGCTGATCGACGAGCTCAAGCGCATCGGCTATCACGGCGAGGCTGCCCTGCGCGACCACGAATTCTCCGCTTTCTTCGAATGCCATATCGAGCAGGGACCTATCCTGGACTCGGCCGGCATCGCCGTCGGCGTGGTGAACGCTGCGCAGGGCTTCCGCTGGTATGATATCTCGCTGGAGGGCTTCGCCTCACACACCGGCTCAACGCCCATGACGGGCCGGCGCAACGCCCTGCTGGGCATGGCGCGGGTGGTGCAGGCGGTCGACGATATCGCCTACGAACACGCTCCCCTGGCGCGCGGCACTGTCGGCAGCCAAGTCGAGGTCGGGCCCGGCTCGCGCAATGTCATTCCGGGCGCGGCCAGCTTCACGGTCGACTTGCGCCACCCTTCTGCCGATACGCTCGACGCCATGGATGCCGCTCTGCGCGGGGTCTGTGCCGAAGTCGCCGCCGATATCGGCCTGCAACTCTCGCTGGAGCAAATATCCGACACTGCGCCCGTCGCTTTTGACGCAGGCTGCGTGGCCGCGGTCAAGCGCGCCAGCGAAAAACTGGGCGTCACGCATCAATTTATTACATCCGGCGCCGGTCATGACGCCTGTTATGTCGCCAAGCGCGCGCCAACCGCCATGCTCTTCGCGCCCTGCAAGGACGGCATCAGCCACCACGAATCGGAAAGCGCCGAACCCGCAGACCTGGAAGCCGTTACCAACGTGCTGCTCCACGCCGTCCTCGATAGCGCCGGCTTGGCGCAAACATCCTGACAGCGGCCGCGGATGCACATCAGCCAAGGCGCGTCCCAGTGAACTGGCGCATCGCAACTTCTCTGCTCGTCATTGGGCTTATTCTCCTCTTCGGCATCAGCCTGATTGAACCCGCCGAGGGTAATGCTTTGGGCGCTCACACGCAAATCTTGGCGGCGCCGGCGGACATCAGCGGCTTCGCCCGCGCCATTGACCCCTGGGATTGGCAGTTCCCGCGCGATCACGGCGCCCACCGCTCCTTCCAAACCGAGTGGTGGTATTACACCGGCAATTTGGCCACAGCCAAGGGACGCCGCTTCGGTTTTCAATTCACGATCTTCCGCCGCGCCCTGTCGCCAACAGCCACCCGCACAGCGTCCGAATTCCGCGCCAAGGACATCTATATGGCGCATTTCACCCTTAGCGATATCGGCAGCGGCGACTTCTATCACGATGTCCGCTACGCACGTGGCGGTGCGGGATTGGCCGGCGCGACTGCCGAGCCGAGCTATCGCGTCTGGCTGGAAGATTGGCAGGTCCAGGCACAGGATGACGCGGCCACGCATACACGCATCAGTGCCGCCAGCGCGGACTTCGCCATCGATTTGCAGCTGAGACAAGTCAAGCCGCCGGCTTTGCAGGGCGACCGCGGCCTCAGCCCCAAGAGCGCGCAAATCGGCAACGCCAGCTACTATTACAGCCTGAGCCGCCTGCTGACCAGCGGGAGAATCAGCATCGGCGCTGAGGTCTTCAACGTAGAAGGCAATACCTGGATGGATCACGAATTCAGCACCTCGGCCCTGGGTGAAAATGCCCGCGGCTGGGACTGGTTCGGACTAATTTTTGACGATGACAGCGAGCTCATGGCGGGGCAGATACGCCTGAACGACGGCGGCATCGAGCCTGCTTTCGGCGGCCTGCTGATCCAACCCGACGGCAGTACGCGCCAGCTCAGCGCCGAAGAAATCCACATCGCCGTCGACGACGCCTGGCGCAGCCCCCACAGCGACGCCGACTATCCCGCCGGCTGGGATATTACCATCAGCGGGCCGGGCGGATTCCGCGTAACCGTCACGCCACTGATGGCGGATCAGGAATTGCATGGCGGGGGCATCATATACTGGGAAGGCGCCGTAAGCGTGGGCGGCGACAAATCCGGTTACGGCTACGCGGAGCTAACCGGCTACGCCACCACCATGCAAAATCGCTTTTGAGCAAGCCACGATGTCCGAGAATCAATCGCGCCGACAAGCCTACGATCAGATCGCCCGGCTTTATGACCGCGCCCGCCCGGGTTATCCGTCAGCCCTCTTTGACGACATCGCCGCTTACGCCAATTTGTCAGCCGGCGCGCGGATACTCGAAATCGGCTGCGGCAGCGGCCAAGCGACCCTGCCACTGGCGCAGCGCGGCTACGCCCTCGATTGCATCGAATTGGGCGCGGAGCTGGCCAAGGTCGCCCGGGAGAAGTTGGCGCCCTATCCCAAGGCGCAGGTGATTCAGGCGGACTTCGACAGGGTCAACCTGGATCCCGCCCGCTATGAACTGGTGCTTTCGGCAACCGCCTTCCATTGGCTTGACCCAGCGACACGCTTTATCAAAGCCCATCGGCTCTTAAAGCCGGGCGGAACGCTGGCGCTCTTCTGGCATCGGCCGGTCGTCACCGATTGCAGCCGCGCCTTCGTTGATGCTGTGCAGCAAGTCTATCGGGAAGTAGCGCCCGAGCTGTCGCGCCGATACCAGCCGCCGCAGCAGCCCGACGCGGTCGCCACTGAATACGACGAGCTGATTCCCGCCAGCGGTTTGTTTGACCGGCTCGCGATTCGCAAGCACTACACTGCGACCAAGTATCGCGCGGCGGCTTATATCGAACTGCTTGATACCTTCTCCGACCATCGCGCTCTCGAAGCGAGTGTCCGTCGACAGCTCTTTTCCGCCATCGAAGCCAGCATCCATTCGCAGTTTGACGGTGAAATTACGCGCGAGACCGTGGCGCTGCTCTACTTGGCGCAGTCTCGCCGGCGTCGGTAACGTAAGAATCGACTTTAACGTGTAAAATCTTCTTGTAGGTTCAGTATCGTGATTGAGAGAGGAAGACCTATGATCCGTGCTTTAATCACCGGTGGCGCAGGTTTTATCGGCAGCCACCTGTCCGAACGGCTGCTCGCCAGCGGCTACCAGGTCACCGTCATCGACAACCTGAGCACGGGCCGCCTGGCCAATATCGAGCATCTGGCCGCCAATCCTGATTTCAGCTACGCCGTGGAAGACATCCGCAACATCCACGTGATAGACCGCCTCGTCAGTGAATGCGACATCATATTCCATTTGGCGGCCGCCGTCGGCGTGCGCAACATCATCGACCGGCCCATCAATACCATTGAAGTCAATATCGGCGGCACGGAAACGATACTCAAAACAGCCAGCCGCTATCGTCGCCGCGTATTGATCGCGTCGACCTCCGAGGTATATGGCAAAGGCGTCAAATTCCCCTTCCGCGAAGACGATGACACCCTCTCCGGCCCCACCCTGCGCAGCCGCTGGAGCTACGCCGCGTCCAAAGCTGTCGATGAATTTCTGGCTTTCGCCTATCATGCCGAGATCGGCCTGCCGATTACGCTCTTTCGCCTCTTTAATACTGTCGGCCCGCGCCAGGTCGGGCAGTATGGCATGGTCCTGCCGCGCTTCGTGCGCTGGGCGCTGGCTAATGAGCCCATCCAGGTCTACGGCGATGGGCAGCAGCAGCGTTGCTTCGCTAATGTCTACGATGTGGTAGCGGCCATCCAGGGCTTGGCCGAAGCCGAGGATACCATCGGCGAACTCTACAATATCGGCAGCGATGAAGAAACCAGCATCCTGGGCTTGGCTCAACGCGTTCGCGACCGCGCCGACAGCGCCTCGCAAATCGAGCTTGTGCCTTACGAGCAAGCGTATGAGCAACCTGGCTTCGAGGACTTTCGCCGGCGCGTGCCCAGCATCGACAAGATCGGCCGTGCCATCGGCTGGCAGCCCTCTACGCCGCTCGACGACACCATCGGCCAAATCATCGCTCATCTTCAGACGGAGATGTATACAGCCCCCGCTTGAAGCGACGTTGAAACAATGCTGCGTCGCGGGATCGGAGGCCGCCGTGCACATCGCCTTAAATGGCTGGTTCTATGACCAGGAATCCACCGGCAGCGGCCAGTACCTGCGCCACTTGCTGGTGAATCTGCCCAAAGTCGCGCCCGACATGCAATTCTCGCTCATCCTGCCGCCGCGCCTGCGCAAGCCGCCGGACCTGCCTGAAGGCATCCGCGCGGTGGAAAGCGGCCGGCGCGAACGCTCGGGCAAACTGGGAAAAGTCATATTCGAGCAGCGTACCTTCCCCCGGCTTGCCCGCGCCATCAATGCCGATATCGCCCACGTGCCCTACTGGGGTACGCCCATGTCCTGCCCCATCAGGCTGGTGACTACCGTCCTGGACGTCATCCCGCTGCTCTACCCGGTCTACAGCCAAGGCTTCTTCACCAGCCTCTACACCTCGCTGGTCAGCGCGGCCGCCCGCGGCAGCAACCACATCATCACCATCAGCGAGACCGCCAAGGTAGACATTGAAGACCAACTCAACATTCCCGAGCCGCAAATCACGGTGACCTACCTGGCGCCCGACGACCGCTTTCACCCGCGCGTCGGCGCCGAGCGCGACCAGGAAGTGCGCCAGAAATATGACCTGCCCGAGCAATTCGCGCTTTACCTCGGCGGCTTCGACTGGCGCAAGCAAGTCAACACGCTCATGCTCGCCTATACCTACGTCGGCGAGGCTGATGGCGACGCCTTTCCGCTGGTCATCGCCGGGCGTGAACCGCGCTATGACGACCGGCTGTTCCCCGACCTGCGCAAATACAGCCGCCAACTGAATATCCAGGACTATCTGCGCTGGATCGGTTTCGTCGACGAAGCCGACAAACCCGCGCTCTACCGCCTGGCCGATGTCTTTGTTTTCCCCAGCCTCTACGAAGGTTTCGGCTTGATGGCGCTGGAGGCCATGGCTGCGGGGACGCCAGTGGTCACATCCAACGCCATCGTCTTCGAAGAAGTACTGGAAGATGCCGCTTATATCGTCAATAATGCGCGGGAGATGGCCGGCGCCATCATCGCCCTGTTGATTCAGCAGCCGCTGCGCGATGCCATGATTAACCAGGGTTTGGCGCTTGCCAGCAACTATTCCTGGCGCAAGACCGCCCAGGAGACCGCCGCCGTCTACGAGGCTGTCATGCGCGCGCCCGGCTAGAGACGAGTTCGACCATGGGCAAGACCGACCGCCGCGAAATGTCCCTGCGAGCCAAGCTCTCGCTGCCGGAGGACGCCGCCCCGCCCTGGAGCCTGTACAGCGCGGCGCTTAGCCCCCTTGTCTTGCTCATCTGCCTGACAGTGGTGGGCCCGGCGCTGGCGTCGCTGCTGCTGGGCAGCCAGGAGTTCACGCCCTTCCTGCTGATGCTCAGCTGGGCGCTGGGCATGGCTTTGGGCTTGATTTTTGTATGGGTCAACCGCCGCAGCAGCGAAGAAAGCCGGGCCGCGCTCCGGATGAGCCCGGGCCGCCTGCCGCGTCCGCTAGTCCTGCTCCTGGGCGTGGCCATCGCCCTGGCAATTGATCTGATCACCAACTTGGCCAGCGGTCAATTCCTGCCCGTGCCGGAAATCTACGGCTTCCAGGCATACGGCAGCGCGAGCCTCATCCTGGCCGCTCTGCTCTTGATCCTGCTGCAGCCCTTGGCCGAGTCGCTGGTCTTCCAGGCGATACTACTGCCGTCGCTGCGCTGGCGCCTGGGACCTTGGCTCGGCGTTTTCATCACCAGCGCGCTCTATGTCGCTCTGCATTTGCTGGTCTTTTGGGCCGCCTACGCCGACGCCTACGACCTGGTCTGGCATGGAATCTTATACCCGGCGCTAACGGGACTCGCCTTCAGTCTTCTACGCGTCTACACTGGATCGAGCAGCGCTGTCATCATCGCTAGAATGGGCGCGGGTCTCATGTTCTTTTTGACCGCGCTGGCAATATTCGGGGCATAAGTCCGCGCCAGGCGCATCAATCTGACGATAAAGGCAAACAAAGGAATTACCAATGAGCGTACATCAACTGACCATTGGCGACATCGAATGCGCTGTATTTCAGGAAGGCGCCGCTTTCATGGACCGCGAAACGGTCATCGCGCGTTATCCCAATGTCGACCCAGCCGATGTTGACGCGGCTCTGGGCGATAACGAGCCCTCCGGCAGCTTGAATCTGCTCACCGTCAACAGCGGCGGGACGCGCGTCTTGGCCGATGTCGGCTTCGGCGAATACGGGCCGGCCGGCATGGGCGGTACCTTGCGAGGTCTCGCCAGCCTGGGCCTCACGCCGGCCGATATGGATATCGTCTTCCTGACGCACTTTCATGCCGACCACATTGCCGGCTTTTTCACGCCCGCTGGCGACGCCGTCTATCCCAACGCAGTCTATGTGACGATGCAGGCGGAATGGGACGAGTGGATGGGCCGCTGGGCTGCCACAAACGCAGAAGCGGAGCAGCAGATTCTGCAGCGCTTCAAGTCCCTGCGCCACCGCTTCAAGTTCGTCAGCGCCGGCGACGAGATCGCCCCGGGCGTTACAGCAGTCGACATGGTTGGGCATACGGACGGCCACGCCGGGCTGCTGGTGGAATCCGGCGGCGAGCGCCTGCTGCATGTGGTTGACCTGCTGCATCAGCACTTCCAATTCACGAATATCGATTGGCATTTCTCCTTCGATACCAATGCCGAGCTCGCCGTTCAAACCCGCCGGCGCGTCCTGCAGCACTGCGTCGACGAAGATCTCTTGACGCTCTTTTATCATCTGGATTTCCCTGGCTTGGGCAAAGTTACGCTGGAAGACGGGACTTACGTCTGGAATCCGACCGGCTGAGTTAGCGGAATGGTAAGTTCTGAGGATGGGGATTCAGCCCGATCTGCTAGAGTCTGCTCTGTACGCTTCGGCTATCTTTCTCATCAAACCCGCCCAATTCCCAGCAACACTACCATCTGCAGTCGTAGGGGCGAGCCTTGGCTCGCCCACAATCACAGCGTAAGGCATCATCACCGCGCCGCGTCCGAGACTGGGCTGTATTTTGACAGGCCCGTATATCCTGACTACAATCCTGAAATCAAAAGCAAATGGCTCGCTCGCCGCGCCTTAGCACTTTGTCAGCGATGTAGCGTTGCTTTTTCGACCGAAGTGATACGCAATATCAACGCCATCACAGCGGCTTCGCTTCTGATCAGAACCTGCGAGGACATCTCGGTTCATGTGCGCTTCACCGGCTCCTGGAACGACGCGGAAGCCGATCGCGCCGCCGCCCTGGAGCTGGTTGAGCTCGGCGCCGATGTCCTGGTGCAGCACACCTACAACCCGGAAGTGCAGAAAGTCGCCGAAGAAAAAGGCCTGCGCTCCGTCGGCTACGGCTTTGATATGCGCGAATTCGGCCCCGCCGCCAACATGACCAGCATCGTCTGGCAATGGGGCTGGTATTATTTGCGCCGCGTCAACGATTTACTCGAGGACGACTGGGAAGCCAAAGCCTACGACGGCAAGGTTTCGACCAAGAATTTCGGCCGCGGCATCATCGACATGGCGCCTTATGACTACGATCAGATTCCGCATATCATGGAAGCGCCGCCCCTGAAATGGCGCATCACCTGGAACGAAACCAACAAAGACGCGCTGGACGGCCCGCTCTATTCGCAAGCCGGCGACCTGCTGCTGGAGAAGAACAAGAAGTTCCCCAAGGGCTACCTTTACACCGACATGGATTGGTTCGTGCAGGGTGTCGTTGGCGAAGCGCCGGGCCAGCCGCCCCCGACAGTTGAAGGCCGCGGCTCTGATATCAGGTGCTGATAACAGCTGATGCCAATGGTTGACGACGACCCGCAAAACCCTATTCTAATCTCGGCGGAAAAGCGCCCTGACTGGAGGTAGCGATGCCACATGCTTTATTGCTTGATAACCCCGATCTCGCGGCAGTCATCGACATTTATGAATCCTGGATCCACTTCAAAATGCGCCAAAATCAGCAACCCGGCCTGGCGGTTGGGCTGGTTCATAATGGCGAGCTGATCTGGGGGCGCGGCTTCGGCTATGCCGATCTCGACAAAAAGTCGGCGGTCGCTTTGGATACACGCTTTCGTATCGCCAGCATTAGCAAGACCTTCACGGCTGTATCAATCCTGCAGTTGCGCGACGCCGGCCGGCTTGGCCTGGATGACACACTGTCGGCGCACTTGGATTGGTTCGCCCTGCGCTACGCCGGCGCGCCCGAGATCACCCTGCGCAACTTGCTGACGCATACATCGGGGCTGCCGCGCGATTCCCACAATCCGATGTGGACCGAATGCGACGCGCCCGACTGGGATGAATTTGTCACGGCCATGAAAGGCCGGCCGCCCACGCGCGCGCCCTACGACAAATTCGCCTACAGCAATGTCGGTTATTCTCTGCTCGGCGGCGTCATCGCTCAGGTATCAGGGCAGTCCTGGGCCGACTACATCCAGCATAATATTCTAGATCCTCTGGGCATGACGGACACCTTTCCGCAGCCGCAGCGCGACGATCCCCTGCTGGCGACCGGCTATTCGCAGCTGGACGAGAATCACCAGCGCTCGCCCATGCCCTTCTTCTTGATGAACGGCTTTGAAGCTTCGGCAAACTTCGCCTCATCCATCAAGGACCTGGTCAAATACGCCGCTTTCCATCTGGACGACTCCAATGATGCCGTGCTCTCCCGCCATTCGCGCCGCGATATGCACCGTGTCCACTGGCTTGAGCCGTCTTGGCAAGGCGGCTACGGCTTAGGCAGCATGATCTACAAACTAGACGACTGGACCATCAGCGGCCACGCCGGCGGCTACCCCGGTTATCTGACCGGCTTTACCCTCTGCCGCGAGCACAATTTTGGCCTGATCCTGCTGACCAACGCCCTGGGCAGCAACCCGCCCGAATTCATCAACCAGGGCTACAAGCTGGTCCTGCCCGAGCTCATCAAGGCGACGGAGGCGCCCAAACCGGCAATCGACCCAGCTTGGCGTCAATACGAAGGCGAATACTTCCACGAATGGGGCTATGAAAAAGTCCTCATTCGCAACGGGCAGCTGCAAATCATTGCGCTGGACGAGCTCGACTACCCGCCCGTCATTCTGGAGCCGACTGGCGCCGAGCACGAATTTATCATTCAAGCGCCGGGGCAATCCAATGAGACGGCGCGATTCGAGTTGGACGCGGCGGGCCAGGTCATTAAGCTGTGGCTCCGCAACGAATATGCGAACAAAATGCCGCAGAACGGGGAGGAGGCGCCATGACGCCCGCATCCGACAAGCGCAACTTCGACAGACTGGATGACCTCCGCTATGCGCGGATTGGCAGCGCGCGCCTGTCCCCGACAGCTGACCTGGCCGTCTGCGATGTACGGCATAACGATCTGTCCAGCATGTCAAGCTCCACTACTCTCTGGCTGATCGATCTGACTAGCGGCGCGGCCCGCCGGCTGACCGATCCGAGCAACAATTCGACAGCGCCGGCCTGGTCGCCGGATGGGCGTCAGATCGCCTTCGTATCCGACCGCTGCGGCAACAAACAAATCTTTTTGCTGCCGGTGCATGGCGGCGGGGAAGCGCGGCAATTCACCAACCTGAAGCAAGGCGTCGCCGGGCCGCCGGTCTGGTCCCCCGACGGCGGCTCCATCGCCTTCACCGCACCCAGTGACGCCGAACCGCGCGACCCCAGCGAGCCCTATTTTGTCAGGCGCCCGGTCTACCGCTTTGACGGCGTCGGCTACCTGGATGACGCCGTGCAAAATGTCCACGTCCAATCCACCAGCGGCGGCGCAGCCCGACAACTGACCGACGACGGTTTTCTCGACAGAACGCTGCGCTGGTCCCCCGACGGCCGCGAGCTGCTCTATCTCGCCGCGCATGACCCCGACCGCCCCGACCTCTTCTCAGCCCGGCTGCGCATCGTGGACCTCGAAGGCCAAGGCAGCGAGATCCTGGACCAGGACTGGGGCTTCATCAAGAATGCGGACTGGATGCCCGATGGGGAGCGCCTCATCGTCATCGCCTCGACAGGCGACCAGCCCATGGCCACTAAAGACGACTTGTGGCTGGTCGATCGTGACGGCGGCAAAGCCGAAAACCGTACAGCCGACTTGCCCACGGGCGTTGAAGTGCAGTGGTTCCCGGTGTTCAGTTCGGGCAAGATTATGGCCTCGCCGACGACCGCGCTGGTCAATGTAGTTCAAGCGGGCAAGCGCGGCATCTATTCGGTAGCGCTGTCCGGCGAACACAGTCAGAAACAATTGGTCGGCGGGAATCGAACAACCACCCTGCAGGATGCGCGCGCCGGCGCGATGCTCTTCCTGTCCTCGACGCTGGAGAATCCGGGTGAACTCTGCCTGGCCGATCAAGACGGCGGGGACGAGCGTCAGATTTCCAACTTTAACCAGGACCTAGTCGATCAAATCGCCTTCCCGCTGGTGGACGAGTTTCGCTATGAACACGACGGCGCGCAGATCCAAGGCTGGCTGCTGCGCCCCAACGACGTTGAGCCGCCCTATCCCACTATTCTGTACATTCACGGCGGGCCCCACGGCTGGTACGGCTATCAGTACGGCAGCGATTTCCAGATGCTGGCCGGCGCCGGCTTCGCCCTGCTTTTTGTTAATCCGCGCGGCTCAACCGGCTACGGCGACGACTTCGCCACCGCGCTCTCCGGCAATTGGGGCGTCCTCGACCACCAGGATCTGCTGGCCGGGGTCGACCACGTCATCGGCCGGGGCCTGGCCGATCCTGAACGTCTGGGCATCTGCGGGCTCTCGTATGGCGGCTACCTGACCTGCTATACCATTGGGCAGACCGACCGCTTCAAAGCCGCCGTCGCCGAAAATCCGATTACCGACTTGGTCAGCCGCTACGGCACCGCCGACATGGGACCCTGGGGCTCCCTCAGCGAGCTGGGCGGCAAACCGCATGAAATCCCCGAAGTCTATCGGCGCGGCTCGCCCATCACCTACGCTCATAACTGTAGGACGCCTACCATGCTCATCCAGTGTGAAGCTGATTATCGCTGCCCCGCGGGCCAGGCTGAGCAATTCTACGCCCACCTCAAAGCCAACGATTGCCTGGTAGAGATGCTGCGCATACCGGCCATGGCGCACGTGGCATCCATCAGCGGGCCTATCAAAGTACAGCAAGCGCAGAACGACGCCCTGCTAGACTGGATGATCAAGTACGTGCGCTGACAACAGCCCCGGCTAGGACTGCGCTGTGCAGCCATGCGCGGTTTGCCCGGCTGAACTGGTCCATAATGAAAACGTACATGGCTCTTTGCGTTAGCAGCCATATCCGTAGTTTTGCGATAGATTCACCAGGTCAAGATACGGTATGATCTGAAGTCGGTGACGATTCTACAAGATCAGCGTCAGTAATCGCAGGCTTGCTTGTTGCGCTAGAGGGAGGCATTTGGCCCGTAGACTTGAGATAATCGGTGCGCATTTTTGCTAACTTCTCAAGCTCTTTCCTAACTTTGGCCTGCTGCATGATAATCTCTTGGGGATATTGGATACTCATGAGTATCTCCCTACAAAAACTGAACACTCAATATCTGCATCGGTTAATGCTATTCCGCGGACGCCGCCAGCCAGCTCTCCGGTATGACCACCGGCTCGTCTCGTCCGCTGACCGCTGCGAACCAGCGCAGCATATTCACCGCCCGCACGGTCATTGAGGTTTCTTTCTCCAAAGTATCGAGGCGCGCGTCAAACAGCAGGCCGCCACGCCCGCCAGACAGCCGCAAACGGATGCGCCGCTTGCCGCCGACCGACAAGCCCCGCCGCGCCTGAATGCGCAGATCTACGCTAGCGTTTGACTCCAAGGGCAAGTGCCAGACATCGCCATCGGCGATTTCCCGCTTCAGCAATTCGCCATTCTCCAGCCGGACGCTGACTTTCAAAGCAATGGCGTCGGCGGCAGCCACCCCCGAGGCGCAGATCAACGTACCCAGGTCTTCCAATACATTGCTGTTGGCCAGTTGCACCACGGCAGTCGGCTGCACAGCCGCCAGCGCGCCCAGCGCCGCCAGCGCGCCATAGGGATCGGCTTTGACCCGCACCACGCCTTCACATTTCAGCGCATCCGCCAGCATCAGCATCTCCAAAGCCCCGCCCCCGCTGCCGGTCAGAGCCGCGCCCGCCACCAGGATCATCCCGATCCGCGCCGGATCAATCGCGCTGTTCCCCGGCTCGCGCAGCATGTAGCGCAGGCAGGCGCGCAGCAAAGCGTATTCGATCGTGCGCTCGCGCATATCCCGCGGAACGCTCTCCAGCCGCAAGCCCTTGCTCAGGACATAATGCATCAGTTCGCCCTTGCGCGGATGAAATGGCAACCACTCGTTCACCGCCTCTTCCCCGATGAGTTCCAGGGCGCCGGCCGCGCTATGCCCCAAGCCGATGTCATTGCGGATTCCCGTCCACACCCTGCCATCACCCGCCAGCGACAGGGTCGAACGGGCGCTGCCGATATCGACCGCCAGCACCGCTTGCCGCATCGCACGGGAGAAAAAAGCCGTCATCGTCTCGATGCCGCGCGCTGTCGGCAATATGCCGGAATCCGTCATAGTGGCGACTCGCTGGAAACTCCTGCCATGCCGCTTGTTGTCGTCGACAACGCTGGCCAGCACAGTCTGCGCCGCCTCCCAGGCGTTTTCGCCGCTGCCCACGATATTCGGCGCGACCAGAACCTCCGCCAGCTGGCTAAGCATTTCGCGCGCCGACGGGGTCACACTGCTGTTGCCAGCGAAGATAACCGTCGGCCGGCTGCCCATCGGCAACAGGGCAATCGCCTGCCGCGCGACGCTCAGCATCTCCAGCAAAACAGTCCGCGCGCCGCCATCCGTGCCGCCGGTGATGAATATCAACTGCGGCCGGCTATGCACGATGCGGTTCAGCCGTCCCTTCGGCCCCAGCCCATCTTCGAGATGAACCGTAGCCTCTACCTCAATATAGAAGGGAGCGATGGCTTGCCGGGCCGCGACAAGGTCCTGCCCGGGATATAAGCCGACCAGAACGGCGCGCAGGGCATGTCCCGCGCTCGCTGTGGTGAGGAAATAATCGACCCCAACGCGATCGGCCTGTTCCGGGCGTATGACATTGCCCTGCTCATCAAGAATGCGGCGACCGGTCGCTTCGGCCATTTCATGCAAGACGGTCGACAGCCCGAGCTGTACGTCATCGCTTGGCGAGCCGATGGTCGTGCGGCTCCGCCCTTGCGCCACCAAGCGATACTCGCCCTCCACCACGTCAAAGAGCAGCGCGCGTGTATTGACGCTGCCGAAGTCCGCCGCAAGTATCGAAGTAATCTTAGAGTCAGACATGGGTCAGGCACCAAATTGAAATAGGAAACCAATCCGCTCCGTCAATATCGTCAGGCAGGTCAATATGGTGGAGGCGTAAATCGCGCCCAGCGCCGTGACCAGAAAAACTTTCCCGATGTGACGAAAGCCGCGCCCGACTGAGCTCTGTTCGGCGCCGCCGTCAGCTTGGGACCCCGCCTGATAGTGGAAGTAATAGAGCCCGGTCATCGTGCCGACGAAGATGAGCAGCGTATCGACGAGCGCGCCAAAGTTCGCCGTCATATCATCCGGTATGGCCACGGTAGCCTGCAGCAGCGGGAAGAGCGTACCGGACAGCGCGCCCACGACGCCCACCGCAGCCCCGACCACAATCACCACAGCCAGGACGCTATTCGTTAGCCATGTCAGCGATTTGACAGGCTTAAGCAAAAGCAGCAAGCCAAACAATAGGGCAGTGAAGAAAATATAAATATCGGCGCGATTGCCGAGCGAGGTCCAACTCGTCGTTGGGTCCTGAATATCTTGCAGATATGGCAGAATGACGCCTTCATAGCTGACGATGAGTGTGAAAGCGGCCGTCATGCCGATGAAAATATACACAGCGATGCGGTAAAGATTGCCGACAAGGGGCACATCACCCAGCAGGTAGCTGAATACCATCAGCGTCAAAATAGCGCTTATAAGCGCGATTGTGTTTTCCGCCATCAAGCCCGCCCCATTATGCGCTTGGCGCTTTCCGCCGCAGCAGCAGCCCACGAACCGCATACAAGAGATTGCCAATCACAATTACCAAGACCGCCGCTACCGTACCCAGCGTCATCGCCTGCAAACGCGGTATCTCTTGGCTGCGATCGTACAGCAGCACGAACTCCGGTCGGTCGACCGATACCGGCGGCGGAGCCTGATAGTATCGCGGCTCATCCTTGCCCAGCCGAAAGGTGAAATCCAAACGCATGACCGCGCGTTCGCTCGGCAGGCTCGCCGAGTCGTCCGTCCGCCCGCCGTCAAATTCGCTCGCCGTGACCACGCGCTCCTCCACCAAGAAAGCAGCCACCCAACCCGCAAGTCCATCATCCAGCGCGATCTCATACCAACTGCCATCGCCGTTTGTGCCCAGCACTTCATACAGATCGCCCGGGTATCCCAGAGCCAGCACATCATCGACTGTCGTCGGCCGGCGCCTGATATTCACGCGCTGCGGCGATATGACTTCGACAGCCAGAAAACTCGCCTCGGTGGCCGTTGGCGCGGGTGTGTCAGTCGCTGTCGGCTGAGGCGTCATGGTCGCGGTGGGCTGGGCTGTCGGCCCCGGCGTCGCTGTATCCGCCACCATGACGATGACCCTGGGCTGCTCAACTGGCGCTTGCGGTCGATCGCTGTTATCGCTGCCGTCATCTGGCAGGCTTGACACTTCCACTGGCTCGACCTGTGGCGCTGGCTCTGGCTCGATCTGCGGCTCTGGCTCTGGCTCGACCTGCGGCGCTGGCTCCGGCTCGACCTGTGGCGCTGGCTCCGGCTCGACCTGTGGCGCTGGCTCCGGCTCGGAAGGCAATAGAGCGGCGAAATTCGCGCGCAGCTTTTCGCCGTAGGTATAGGCATCGCGAATGCCGTATAGCGGACCAATGATGTCCACCATGCTGTCGGCGTAAGCCTGCGCCAATGGCTGCGCGGCGTATCCAGTCGCGATCAACAAATCCATGTTCTCGAGCTCGGGCAGCACCTGCTCGGCCCAGTTGCGGATGTCTTCGGCGCTATCCGCGATGAGCAGAGCCAGCGCCATGTCTTGCAGCGAAGCAAAGTCGAGCCCAGTGAGCTGCCCCCGCGACGATACCCGGGCGATATCCGCGAAGTTCTCGCTCAGCTCCCGCAGGCCCAGCGCGCCGCCCGGCAAGTAGCGCAGCAAATAATAGTCTTCATCATCCGCCAAGCGGGCATTTTCATCCAAGACCGACCGGTTAATCTTCTTGATGATGTTCCGCGCATGCACGACCGCAATCGGATTGCTGCTGACGATCAGCGGCGTCGCGCGTTGAGCGAAAATATGCCGCAGCAGCAGCTCCGCCAGCAAGTCCAGTTCGCCCGCCGCCGCCGGACCGTACTCGAAAGCGACCAGTATGTAGTCGTCGCCCGTGATATTGTCCAGCAAATTATAGAAGGTGGCGGGGCCCTGGCGATCCTCGTGGAATTCAGCCGGAGGCAACTCCCCCTCCGCAAAGTCCGAGGAGACGAATGGCAGCGACGCCAGCAGCAAAAGCAGCGCCGTACCCAGCAAGCGAGGCAACGCGCTCAAAGAGAAGACCGATGTGGGCCGCGGCAGCCTAGGTCCCTCGCCCGCCTGCGATTGCAGGGGCCCGCCCACAATGTCTTTTAACATCTCGACTTGCTGCTGCTGCGCCTTGGATAACGCCACCGCGCTGATGACGCCGCCGGGCTTCTGCTGAAACGCAGGCGAAACCAGCACCTCGTCCACATCAAACAGGCTCTGATTTGGCGCGGGCGCGGCCGGCGCGCTGCTGCCCGATCGCTCTCGCAGGGCGCGCAAGCGATCGTCCAACTCTTCCAGCGGCCGATTCGACTGCCCGTCCAGCATTTCCGACGCCGAGGGCTGAGCGCTCTCCGACGCCGGCGCCCCGCGGCGCAAACGCGGCAGACCTGGCATTCTTGGAAGACCGGGTAGGCCCGGCATACTTGGCAGCTTGGGACGCGACAAGCGCGGTAAGCGGGGCCGGCGCGGCAAACCGGGCAGCTGCGGGCGACGCGGCAGGAAGCGGCGCAGCCCCTGGCGGCTGCTGCTGTTCTCCTCAGCTTCGGCCGCGGCGCGCTCCACGCTCTCGCTGTATTCCAGCCAGTTGAATTCGTCGCTCATCCGCTATCCCCGATAGGCGCGGTCTTGGCCCAGCAGCACCCGCAGGCCAGCCGCCACCAGGCCCAGGGCGATGCCCAACAGCAGAGCCCGCGCGCCGGCGCTCACCGGGACGCGCATCAGCCAGTCGTTCCAAGCCCGCAGCGGCGCCAGCTCGGCCAGCGGCAAGCTGGCCAGCAGCACCACAAGGACCACCGCCACAAAGAGCAAACCCCAAATGTCGCGGCGCTTGCCCATCACCCTCGAGCCGCCGTGCACCAGCGACAAAAACAGCAAAGCCGCCAATGCCGACTCGATCGGCAGCTGCACCGCCTCCAGCAGCGAGGTATCGCCCTGGCGCGTCACATACCAATATATCGTGAAGCCGAAACTGGCTAGCAAGACAGCGCTGTAAAACTTGCCGCTTGTCAGCCGGCTGACATGGACGAAGAGCAGGTTGGCGATGCCGATGACGACGCTCAGCGCCAAGATGATCACCACCAGCCGCAGCAGCACATCGGCCGGCAGCGCGATCCGGCGCGCCAACTCGTCGCTGCCCGGCTGATCGCCAAAGAGCGCGGGATTGTCGCCCAAGAGCAGGCTCAGCATGACCGTCACGCCGACCGTAAAGGCGACCAGAGCCGAAAAGAAGGCGCCAGCGCGACCCATCATTTGTCTCCTACGACTATCTCCTACGATAGACCAGCAGGCCCAGGCTAATCAGAAGCAACGAAGCCACCGCCACCGCGGGCCAGCTCAGCCAGGGCATCTGCTTGGCCGCTTCCAGCAGCAGCGCCACTGTCATGCCCATAATCAGCAGCGCGCGCCAGACATCCATGACAATGGCGTCAGCCGGCGCCTGCCCGTCTTGCACGACATAACCCGCCGCGGCGAAGAGCTCCTCGCCGATTAAAACTTCGTCGGCCATGGCATAAGCCACCGCCTGCCCCTGCAGCTGATCGCTGACCGCCAGGCTGCCCTGCCCGCGCCGATCCGCGCTGTCGAGCATTAGCGCCAGCTCGGGGCCAAAGCTGCCGGCAAAGATATGCGCCGAGGGCCGCTCCGCCTCGATCACGCCGCTGACCGCCGCCGCGTAGCCGATCGAGCGCTTGCCCTGCGGAAGCCACTGCGTTCGCGTCAGCGTGCCGCCGGCGGGCCAGCCGCGCCGCAGCGTGTCCTGCCCCAGTGGCACAGTCGCCGCCGCCGAGGTCGATACAATCGGCGAGGCATCGCCCGCGCCCACGCGCTGAATCAAATGATGAAAAAACTCCGCCCCCGCCAGCGCGGCAGCCGTATTGTCCTCGCCGATGCCCGCGCTGCCAAAAGCCAGATGCAGGGGCCGGCTCGATTCAATCGCCCGCCCGGCCCAGCCGGGAATCACATCGAAAGCCGCGATCTGCCGCTGCGCCCGCCGCCGAGCCCGCCGCGCTTTCCGTTCCTGGAAATAACGCGCCGTATACACCAGCACGACAGTCGCCAGTACAAACAGGACGCTGTATACTTGCAGGGTCGTCTCATCCAATTGGGCTTCACTCCAGGGCTTCGTCAGCCAATTGCCGCCGCAGCGCCTCCAAGCCACCGGGCGCTTCCAGCTGCTCCGACAGCGCCCGCAGCGCGCCACCCCCGCCGCGGCCCCATAAGAGCGCCAGCGGCTCCGCCACCAGCAGACCCTGAGCCAGCAGCGGCGCGATCGGCTCAATGGCGTCCAGCAGGCTCAGCAGAAAAGGGGCGTTTCCGCGCCGTTTGGCGGTCTCAATCCACTGTGAATGCTGCTTCCGCGTTTCCATACCTGGCAGTATAGCATCGTTCAATTTTACGCGAGGCGCGCGCGCATACCGATTTCTGCGCATGGTAGAATGTGGAGCGGACTATGGGGAGCAAAGGCGAATCAATGACGCCAAAACAATTCGTCGACAAATACAAAGATACGATTCTGAACGAAAGTCAGGTCGCCCAATCCCATTTCGGTGATGTCTGCCGGCTAGTCGGTGTTGAGATGCCCGTCGGCACTGGCAAAACCACAGATGGCGATATCTTCAAGTTTGAGCAACCCGTCAAAACTGAGAGCGGTTCCGGGCGCGCCGATGTCTATTACGAAGGGCGATTTGCCGTCGAATACAAAACGCCTGGCAAATACAAAGACCTCGATGCCGCCTTCAAGCAACTTAAAGCATATAAGGATGACTTAAAGAATCCGCCCTTGCTGGTCGTCACCGACATCAAACGCTGGGAAATCCATACCAACTTTGATAATGCCGATAACCGACCCTACGTCTTTAACCACAGCGATATCGCCGCCAGCGCCGATGTTCGCGGCTGGCTGCGTGATATGTTCAAAGCGCCGCAAAGCCTGCACCCACGGAATCATACCGAGAATGTGACCAAAGCAGCGGCAAAAGCCTTCCAGGTCATCGCCGACAACATGCGCCAGTGGAACGCCCAGCCCAGTCAAATCGCCTACTTTCTCACAAAGCTGGTCTTCTGCATGTTCGCTGAGGACGTCCGCTTGCTGCCCACCATCACGGACGACAATCCTGACGGCATATTCACCCATATCGTCAAGCAGTCGCTCAACAGACCCAGCATCTTCACAAAGTACCTGCAAAATCTATTCGCGGCCATGAATGACGGCGGCGAATTGATGATGCGCGATATCCGCTACTTCAATGGTACGCTGTTCGTCTATACGCATGTCGAAGAATTGCTGCCCGAAGCGCTTGAGGCGCTGGTTCAAGCCGCGGACCTGAACTGGAAAGCTATCGAGCCGTCGATATTCGGCACCCTTTTTGAACGCAGCCTGGACCCTAACAAGCGCTCGCAGCTGGGCGCGCATTACACCTCGCGCGAGGACATTGAGCTTATTGTCAGGCCGGTCTTGATGCAGCCGCTGATTTACGCATGGGAATCCGTGCAACTGGAAGCCACGAACGTCCGCGAACGTTACGACAAGGCGCGAACCGGAAGGGCGCGCAACGCCGCCGTCGCCCAATTGCTGGAATTGCGCGAAGGCATTCTTAAGCGCATCCGAGGTGTTACCGTGCTTGACCCCGCCTGCGGCAGCGGCAACTTCCTATATGTGTCGCTGCAATTGCTGATGGAGCTCGAAAAGGAAGTCATCGAGCATAAACTCTGGTCAGGCCTGCAACGGGCGACGCCGGAAGTCCACCCGCGCCAGATGTACGGCATCGAAATCGAACCCATCGCCCACGCCCTGGCCAGCATCGTCGTCTGGATCGGCTACATCCAGTGGCGCAGCAACAACGCCTACGCCGACACCATCCGCGAACCCATCCTGGAAGAACTGCAAGGTCATATCGTCTGCAAGGACGCGATTCTGGCTTTCGACGAGGCAGGCAATCCCACCGAGCCGGACTGGCCCGCCGTCGATGTCATCGTCGGCAATCCGCCTTTCTTGGGAAACAAGAAGATGTGGAGTGAATTGGGTGATGAGTATTACAGCCGTCTGATAAAGTTCTACTCGGGTCGTATGCCGGGTGGAGCGGACTTGGTCACATATTGGTTCGAGAATGCGCGGGAACAGATAGAAAATGGCAATGCAAAGCGAGTCGGATTACTTGCGACTAATTCGATACGGAGCGGGTTGAATAGAGAAGTCTTGAAGCGCATCAAAGAGGCGGGCGACATATTTATGGCATGGTCTGACCGTAACTGGATTTTGGATGGCGCAGCGGTTCGTGTTTCTATGGTCGGATTTGACAATGGAACAGAAACTACGATTACACTTAATGGTTTACCAGTTGCGTCAATCAATCCTGATTTAACCGCTGATGTTGATATTACCGGCGCGCATGTTCTTACGGAAAATCAGTTGCTGTCTTTCCAAGGCATTATCAAGCGAGGTCCCTTCGACATTGACGAGTCGCTTGCCAAGCAAATGATCGCGGCTGATCCAAAGAACCGAATCGTCATTAAGCCAATTTACAATGCGATGGACATTACTCGCCGGACAAGGAATATGTGGATCATTGATTTCGGGGTCAACACACCGAGAGAAGTCGCTCAGCAATACAAATTACCATTCGCGCATGTCGAAGCAAATGTGAAACCAGTCCGAACAAAGGTAAAGCAAGAAAAGTCGCGTAGTTTATGGTGGTTGCACGAAAGCAGCAGGCCAGTTATGAGATCTCATCTTATGGGACTTGCACGATTTATCGCTACACCAAGAGTCGCAAAGCACAGAATCTTCACATGGCTTAATCACGAAGTTTTGCCTGATACACGAATTAATGTTTTTGCTAGGTCTGACGCTTATTTCTTCGGAGTGTTGAACTCACAAATACACGAAATATGGTCACTAAGACGAGCATCATGGCACGGAGTTGGCAATGACCCTACGTACAACAACACGGATTGTTTCGAGACCTTCCCCTTCCCCTGGCCGCCCGGCCACGAAGACAGCAGCCATCCCGACCACGCCGCCATCAGCGCCGCCGCCGCCCAGCTGCACCACGAGCGCGATGCCTGGCTGAACCCGCCCGACAAGAGCGAGGCAGCACTCAAAGATTACACCCTCACCAATCTCTACAACGCCCTGCAAGTCTGGCGCGGCCTGGACAACATAAGCGTCAAAGCCGCCGCCGCCGACTTCGCCCCGCGCCTGGATGAACTGCACCGGGCGCTGGACGAGGCCGTCTGCGCCGCCTACGGCTGGGAGGTCGCTGTGCTGGATGACGAGGAAGAAATTCTGCGGCGCCTGCTGGACTTGAACTTGGAAAGAGCCGCAACCTAGATGACGCTGTAGGGGCGAGCCACTGGCTCGTCCGTATGCACGTAGCATTGGATTTCATATTTTCTATGAGCCAAGCCGTGACTTGCGAGCGACTGTGGTGAATCCCCTTTGTGCTCTTCGTGCCTTTGCGCCTTTGTGGTAAATGCTTTACTCGACGGTCACTCCTTGACGAAGCCCACAGGCGGCTTGGGCGGCACATCCAGATGTGTCATAAGCCGGTCCATCTTCTCGTTCAATTCCTTGATCTGTCGCTGGGTTGACTCATGGTTCGCCATGATCAACTCGCGATTCGCCGCGACCGCTTGCGTCAGTCCTAGAATCGCCTCTTCATAGGTATCCATTCGATCCATCGCCAAAGCCCCGGCGGTCACTCCTTGATGAAGCCCACAGGCGGCTTGGGCGGCACATCCAGATGTGTCATAAGCCGGTCCATCTTCTCGTTTAATTCCTTGATCTGTTGCTGGTTCGCCATGATCAACTCGTGATTCGCCGCGACCGCTTGCGTCAGTCCTAGAATCGCCTCTTCATAGGTATCCATTCGATCCATCAGCGCGTCTTGCGTGTTTCGCACACCTTCGTATTCATGCTTGATGCGATCCAAACGAATATCGGTTGTCACCATACGCCACCTCCTTGAATCTCCGTAAAGTATAATCGCGTCGGGTAATCCGGTCAAAATTGGCAGAGATTCAGTCTCCGCGCCAAAGCCCCGGCGCTCACTCCTTGATGAAGCCCACAGGCGGCTTGTATGGCACTTCCAGGTGCTTGATGAGAGCGTCCAGCTTACGCGAGTTTTCCAGGATCATCTCCCGGTTTTCCGCGACCATCTCCGTTAAGCCCAGCAGCGCCGCTTCAAAACTATCCACCTTGTCAAACAACTCGTCCTGAGCGGCTTCCAGCGTCTGATATTTTCCCTGCATGCGCTTGAATCGAATATCGGTTGTGACAGCCATGTCGCCTCCTTTGAACACGCACTCAGTATAATCACGCTATGATAGCCTGTCAAAAGGATTGCGCTAGGAACTCCCCGCCTCTGGGGTGAATCCCCTGCTAAAATGAAGCCAGCCACAAATCCAGGAGACGCAACATGAGAGGCGTAATCGAAGAATTCAAAAAGTTCGTCATGCGCGGCAATGTCGTCGACCTCGCCGTCGGCATCATCATCGGCACGGCTTTCAAGGGCATCACCACCTCGCTCGTCAAAGATGTCGTCATGCCGCCCATCGGCCAGGTCACCGGCGGGCTCGATTTCTCCAATTGGGTCATCCCCCTCGATTGGCTGAACTTCGGCCGCGAATCCGCCGAGATCGCCACCCTCAACATCGGCAACTTCATCAATGTCGTCATCGACTTCGCCATCACCGCCGCCGCCATCTTCCTGCTGATCAAAGTCGTTAACAAACTCGACGAAGCGGTGGACGACATCGGCGATATGCTCGATGGCGACGAAGAAGAAGCGGCGCCCGAGCCCGAGCCCGAACCGGAACCCGAGCCTGAGCCTGAGCCGGAACCCGAGCCTGAGCCTGAGCCTGAGCCGGAACCCGAGCCCACGACCGACGAAAAAATCCTCGCCGTCCTCGAGCGTATCTCAGCCCAGATGGACAAGGCATGACAGCCCTGCTATAGTCAAACGCATCGCATCCCATCGACTGAGGAGAATCGCAGCATGTCAGACGACACCATCAGCAACGCTCTAAAGATGATGCCCTACGGCTTCTACGCCTTCACCACCAAAAGCGACGATGACGCCAACATCATGGTCGTCAACTGGGTCTCGCAGATGTCCTTCAGCCCGCGCCTGATCGCCGTCGGCATCCAGAATTTCTGTCATTCATACGGCGTCGTCTCGGCTGGCGGGGTCTTCGGCTTGAACTTCTTCTTGCAATCGGATGTTGACGCCATCAAGCCCGCGCTCGGCGGACGCGCCAAGCGGCCCGACAAGATGAAAGAAGCCGAGTTCACGTCCGCGCCCGAAACCGGCGTGCCCGTCATGGCCGGCGCCGCGGCTTACATCGAATGCAAGGTGACGCAGATCGTCAACATCGGCGGCGATCACGATATCGTGGTCGGCGAAGCCATCAATGCCGCCATCATAAAAGAAGCTGGAGCCGCCGACGTCTTGTCGCTGCCCGGTATCGGCTTTACCTACGCCGGCTAATTCCTTTCCCATGGCGATACCGTTCAACTGAATCACGTAAAATGGTCGCCTTGCTCCCCCTCCCTAGCTTGCTCTGACGACAGGAAAGGTTCAAGTCGGGCAAGGTATTGCCGCGAAACAGGCGAATTTAGCACGCTTATTCGGGCGAGCCAATGGCTCGCCCCTACATCTTCTACCACAAAATGACGCCTGTAGGGGTCAGCCACTGGCTGACCCGTTGTGCCGAGTCCTGCGCATTTCAAACCTGTCCCGTCCTCAGCTAGCTTGCTGGGGAGGGGGTCGGGGGATGGCGGGTGGCGGCAGCTCTCCCGTCCGCAGCACCGCCAGCAGCCGCTCGACCATCGCCGGCAGACTGTGCTCGCGCCGCACATTCTCTCGCAGCGCCGCGCCAATCGCCTCTCGTTCAACGGCGGATAGCGCAAACAAGCGCGTCAGCCGCTCGCTTAAGCCACCGACGTCTTCGGGCCCGCCCGTCAGCAGCAGGGGCGTGTGCTCGCCCAGCAAAGGCGCAAAAGCCGGATTGCAGACCACCGTCGGCAGGCCGCAAGCCATGCTCTCCAGCGCCGCCTTGTCGAACAGCCCGGCCGGGCTCATATTCACCGCCACGGTCGCCCGCCGATACCACTGCAAGACCTCCGCCGCAGGCATGTCGCCGAGCAGCTGGCAGCGCTCCGCGATTCCCAGCCGCCGGATCAGCCCGCGCAGCCCCTCCTCGTAGCCCTGGGGAGAGCCCGCCTGCACGCCGCCGATCAGCGCCAGCCGCGCCTCGGTCCCGGCGACCGCCTCTATTGTGGTCGCCTGATGCTTGACCGCCGCCAGCCGCGCCACCTGCGCCACCAGCGGCGCCCCCCCATCCCCAGCCCTTCCCCCACCAAGAGGGAAGGGGGCTTGAATGCCCCCGCCCGAGCTTAACGCTTGTGATTCCCCTAACTCTTGTTGGGTGAGGAGCTTAGGGGCTGGGGGTGAATAAAAATCGCAGTCGATGCCATGCCCGATGACGCGCAGCTTGTCGCTGTCGTAAGGGAAGCTGGTCTCGTCCGCGCTGACAACCCGCCGCGACATCGCCAAGCCCAAGCGCAACTGCGCCGAGCGCGCCCGATGTGTATACCAGAGGGTAGTCGGTATGCCTCGCGCGCTCAGCAGCGGACCGGCCAAGCCCGCGAACAAGGGCATCATATGGGCGAAGCAGGCGTCATAGCGCCGCTCGCGCAGCAGCCGCAGCAGAATCCTGTAGAAGCGAGCCAGCCGCCGAGGCTTGTTCAATCCGCGTTCGCGCCCCGCCGAGTAGACACGCACGTTCCCAGGCAACTGATATGTCCCGCGGTACATGGTGATGACATCGACGTACTCGCAGCGCGCCGCCAGCTCCCGAATCCAGCCGCAGGCGAAGCCCAGCACCGGGTCCGCTTCGTCGGTCATGAGGTTGAAGAGCAAGAGGCGCATGGCAAGAAACGCTAACGGCGGTCGACTTGTGGAACTGCGCTATAGTCTACACGCATAATTCGCGGCAGGGCTGATGCCGCGCGGCGCTCAGCACTGTGCGCGCTCCGTCGTCTATGCGCGCGGATAGCCCAGCGCGTCAATTGCGGCAGCCGCGGCCATATCCTTCGCCGACAGCATGTTGCCGGCGTCGTGGGTGGTGAAGGACACCGTCACGCGCCGCCAGCCGATGCTCATATCCGGATGATGATCCAAGCCCTCGGCAATCACGCCGACGCTCGACGCAAATGCCAGCCCCGCCAGATAGCTGTCGAAGGCGAATTCCTTAACCAGCGCATCGCCAGCCCGCGTCCAGTTATTGAGCGTCGCCAAGCCCGCGCTGATTTCCGCTTCAGTTAATGCCTTTGCCATGATTCACACTCCTTATGTCCACTGCTGTAGATTAGCACAGTACGCGGGAGAGCATAGAGCGCTTGTCATGGACGCAGGGGGGGGGTAGAATCGCCACTCAATCAATATTGTGGGACGGCAGGTCAATGCCAGATGACAGTTTCTTTCTAGTCATAGAGGGGATTGATGGCGCGGGCAAGACCAGCATCGCAGAGCGCCTGTTTCGAGTTTTGCGGCAGACGCATGGCGATGACGTGTTGCTCACGCAGGAGCCTCACGATAAATCACTGGTCGGCACCGAGATTCGTCAGGCACTGAGGCGGGAATTGCCGCTCAGCCCGCTTGAGTTGGCGCAGGCTTTCGCGCTCAATCGCAGCAATCACCTCAAATCACATATTGAGCCGCACCTTCAGGCTGACGGGCGCATCGTCATTTGCGATCGCTACATGCTCTCCTCGCTTGTGTATCAGTCGCGCGCTGATATCAGCATGAAAGACGTCTACAGTATGAACCGCCGGGCGCTCGCGCCAGACTTGACCATTGTGCTGCAAGTCAGCCCCGTAGAAGCCTATCACCGTATGAACCGGCGCAAAACTTCGCTTGAGTTGTTTGAGAACGACTTGCCGTCTCGCCTGAAAAAATATCAGGAAGGTATTGAGCTGCTGGACTCGCAAGGCCATACCATTGTTGAGGTCAATGGTAACGGCGAAGTCTCAGACGTCTTCAAACTTGTGGTAGAAGCGGTCAAGCAGAACAAGCCGGCCTGGCTGCGGATACAGCAGCCACTCCTGCTCGACTGGCATGAAAGCGAATCGGCGCAGTAGCCACCTCGCTGAAAATCAATCTGCAAATCAATCCGAATTTGCTCGGAATTGTCCTTGACACTAAAACAAATGTTCTATACTATGGAGGCATGGCTAGCCGACTTGTCTCTGAAACCCTGACCAAGCTCTCGCAAATGGGCGATGTCACCTTGCACGAACCGGCCGGCGACAGCCCGCAGACGGAACGCAAGCGCCGCCGCAAGCAAGAGTTTAATCTCAACGATTGCATCAGCCACCTCAGCACTCCCCGCGGGCCCAAAGCGGTGATGAAGTCGATGATGACCACGGCCTGCGAGCGCAACTGCAATTACTGCGTCTTCCGCGCTGGGCGGGCGAAAACCAAGCGCGTGACCTTCCAGCCTGATGAGATGGCGGGCGCTTTTCAAACGCTTGAGAGCAGCGGCAAGGTCGACGGCCTCTTTCTCTCATCCGGCATCATCAAGGGCTCCGTCACCACCCAGGACAAGATCATCGATACAGCTGATATTGTCCGCAACCGCCAAGGCTACCGCGGCTACATCCACCTCAAAATCATGCCGGGCATTGAATACGACCAACTCTATCGCTCCATGCAATTGGCGGACCGCGTCTCGGTCAACCTCGAAGGGCCAACCGGAGGGCGTCTAGCTGCATTGGCGCCAAAAAAGATCTTCATCGAAGAACTGCTGCAAATGCTGCAATGGGCGGAGCAGATTCGCCAAGACAACAGACATGAAAAACTGGCGAGCAGCGTCACCCAATTCGTCGTCGGCGCAGTCGGCGATACCGACCTCGAACTGCTTTCCATGAGCGACAAGCTCTACAGCCAGGCAAATTTGGCGCGCGTCTATTACTCCGCGTTCGGCCCAGTGCCGGGCACGCCATTTGAAAATCTGCCGGCGACCGAAGCCATCCGCGAGTTCCGCTTGTATCAATCCAGCTTCCTGCTGCGCGACTACCGTTGGGATGTCGAAGAACTGCCCTTCCTGCGCGATGGCAACCTGCGCACCGATGTCGACCCCAAGCAAGCCTGGGCAGACCTCCACCTGGTTCACCAGCCCATCGAAATCATGCGGGCGGAGCGCGAGCAGCTCCTGCGTATACCCGGCGTGGGACCCGTCGGCGCGGACGCCATCATCCGATCGCGGCGGCGCGGCAGCCTTTCCGAGCTGGTCCATCTCAAGCAGATCGGCATCCGCACGCCCCAGAAGCTGGCGAAGTACGTCCTGCTAAACGGCCGCCAGCCCACGCGACAACTGAATCTCTTGTGAGCGCCATATCGACGCGACGCGCTTCTGCGCTCAGCCATCTCAGAGCAATTGCATCAAAATGAATCTGCGAAACTATGAACATATTTCTAACTTAAATCTAACCACTGAGACACAGAAGTGAAACCAAGAAAATTATGCGAAGAAGCGCGCCGTGTAGGGGCGACCAATCTGGTCGCCCGCTTCCGCTGCGACTCGTGGTTTCGGGCTGTCGCCCCTACAGATCGTTGCTTCGGCAAAATTCGCATGACAAATTTGGAACTACTTCTGTGCCTCTGTGGTGAAAGATTATTTTGATGCGGTTGCCTTGCAACCATCCCCAGAGCAATCCTCGGCGTGCTTGACATCGGCGCGCCACATCCCTAGAATAACGCGCATTTGCCTCCAGCCGGCAAGGCGTATAAAGGAAACAGATGTCATCACTTGCGAGATTATTGCTCCTGCTGAGTGTGTTCGGCTCCTTGCCAGCAGTCGGCATTGCCCAGGGCGGCTTTCCCGACGGGACAGCAATCAGCCTGCTGCAATGGCGTCACTTCGTACCGCGCCACGATGAATGGTTCGATGCCTTCGCGCAGGCATGGGGCGAAGCCAACAGCGTGGCCGTCAGCATTGACCGCGTAAACCTCGCCGAGTTGCCGGCAGCGCTTTCGGCCGAGATCGAATCCGGCGGAGGCCACACCATCATCGAGATGCTGTCATCGCCCGCCGCCTTCGTCACCGGCTTAAGCGACCTGGGTGATATCAACCAGCAAGCCCTGGCGAACTTTGGGCCGCAGCATGATCACTGCTACGCCGCCTCGTATCTGCCCGCTGCCGATGTCTATTACGGCTTCGCTTATGGGTATTCGCTGAATCACGGCAATTACGACATTGAGTTGTGGACGGAAGCTGGTTATCCGCAGGGCCCAACGACCTACGATGAGCTACTGGACGGCGGGCGCGCGATATATCAGAGCAGCGGCATCCCGGTCGGCATTGGCATCAGCCCCGACCTGGACAGCGAAATGGCGACCCGACAGGTCATTTGGAGCTTCGGCGGCAGCGTACAAGACGAGCATGAAAATGTGGCGCTGAACAGCCCGGCAACCATCGCAGCGGTTGATTATCTGGCGCAATTGCAAAACGAAGCCATGACCGCCGAAGTCTTCGGTTGGAGCGGCGCCAGCAACAATCAAGCGCTGGTCGCCGGCGAAGCCAGCTTCATCCAGAATCCGGATTCGGCTTATCGCAGCCTGCAAGACATTGACGAAATCGCTGCCGCAAACGTAGGCTTCAGCGCAGCGCTCGCCGGACCAGCAGACGCCATTAACGGGGCATACATCTCCATCGCGGTGATCCCGGCTTATGTCGAGGGCGCCCAATTGACAGCAGCCAAGCAATTCATCCTGGACCTCACCGCTAACTATCACGAAGCGACCTACCACAGCGAATTGTTCAACCTGCCCTGCTTCCCGGCTACCGTGGCGGAATTGCCGGGCTGGCTGGAGAATGATCCCTTCGGCTCGATACCAGCCGACAAATTCGCGATTCTGGCGGCAGATCTGGACCATGCAGCCAGCCTGGGCCATCCGGGGCCCACCAATCCGGCAATCGCCCAAGTCTATGCCGAACACATCATCCCCAACATGATTGCCCGCGTCGCCCTGGGAGAGCTGAGCGCGCCAGAAGCGGTCGCGCGCGCCCACGAGCGGGTTGAGGCGATCTTCGCGCGCTGGCGGGAGCAGGGTTTGGTCGGCGGCCGCGGCTAGCACATCCACGCCCGGCTGATTCTTTCGCGAAGCGCAAGCATTATTGCCATGCGACGCCCAGTTCGCTAAAATGCGCTTGACATGCGCCACCCGGCTGCAATGAGAAAAACTATTCTAGTGTAAAGGAGAGTTCCTGATGAAAACCCTAATCAGATTCTTAGCGCTGATTGCCGTCCTGGCGTCGCTAATCGGCGCGGTTGGCGCCCAGGGCGACTATGCCGAGGGCACGGAAATCAGCCTGCTGCAATGGAGCCACTTCGTGCCGCGTTACGACGAGTGGTTTGATGGCTACGCCGCCGAATGGGGTGAAGCCAATGGCGTCGGCGTGACGGTTGATCACGTCAATTTCACCGAGTTGTTCTCCACGTTGGCTGCCGAGATTGACGCCGGCGAGGGCCACACGATCGTCGAAGTCCTCTTCTCGCCGGCTTCTTTCATCGACGGCTTGCACGACTTGCGCGACATCAACGAAGCCGCGGCCGAAATGTACGGCGAGCGCGCCAGCACCTGCACGGCCGCCTCCTACCTGCCGGTCGCTGATACCTGGTACGCCTACACCCACGGTTACGTGCCCGACCCCGGCGACTATGACATCGCCCTCTGGACCGAGGCCGGCTATCCTGATGGGCCCAAGACCTATGACGACCTGCTAGAAGGCGGACGCGCCATCTACGAAGCTACCGGCATCCCCGTCGGCATCGGCATGAGCCCCGAGCTGGACAGCCGCATGGCCAATCGCGCCGCCATTTGGAGCTTCGGCGGCAGCGTCCAGGACGAAAATGAAAATGTCGTGCTCAACAGCGAAGAGACCATCGCCGCGGTCAAATACCTGGCGCAGCTGCAGAACGAAGCCATGACCGACGAGGTCTTCGGCTGGACCGCCGCCAGCAACAACCAGGGTCTGATCGCCGGCGAACTCAGCTACATCCTCAATTCCAATTCGGCCTATCGCAGTTTGCAGAAGATCGACGAAGCGGCGGCGGCTAACATCGGCTTCAGCCCCGCGCTGGAAGGACCCGCGGGCGCCTACGCGTCCTCGCATGTTTGGCAAATCTACGTAATACCCGAATACGTTCAGGGCGATGAGCTGGCGGCCGCCAAGCAATTCATCCTGGACCACACGGCGAATTACAGTGAAGCGACCTACCATAGCGAACTCTACAACTTCCCCTGCCTGGCCAGTTCCGTGCCGGAGCTGGACAGCTGGCTGGAAGCAGATCCCTGGGGGTCGTCCCCGCCGAACAAGTTCGAAGTCTTGAAGACGGTCAACGACTGGTCGGTGCATCTGGGTTTCCCGGGCGTCACCAACCCGGCCATCAGCCAAGTCTTCGCCGAGAGCGTCATCCCCAACATGGTGGCGCAAGTCGCCTTGGGCGAGCTTACCGCCGAAGATGCGGTAGCCGCGGCGCATGAACGCGTCGAAGAGATCTTCGGCGAATGGCGCGCTAGAGGCTTGGTCGGCGGCGGCTAACCCCCACCCCCGGCCCCTCCCCCATTAAGAGCTGAGGACAGGACAGTTTTGAAAATCGCGGGAGTCGTCACAACGGGTCAGCCAATGGCTGACCCCTACAGGCTCATTTTGTGGTAGTAGATGTAGGGGCGAGCCATTGGCTCGCCCGATAAAGCGAGCCAAATGCGCCCGTTTCGCGGCAATACCTTGCACGACTTGAACTTGTCCTGTCGTCAGCCATAAATAGGGTGGGGATAATTGCAGGATACCCGCCTGATATACATCCCCCTTCCCTCTTTGTGGGGGAAGGGGTTAGGGGATGGGGGCAAGATTCATGAGCCTGGTCCAAATCAGCGGTCTCAAGAAATACTTCGATACGGTCCACGCCGTTGATGGTGTAGACCTTGCGATAGAACAGGGTGAATTCCTGGTCATCCTGGGGCCTTCCGGCTGCGGCAAGACCACGCTCATGCGCATGATCGCGGGCTTGGAAAAACCCACCGCCGGGCAGATCAGCATCGGCGGCGCGGATGTAACGACGCTGCCCCCGCGCAAACGGGGCGTGTCCATGGTCTTCCAGAGCTACGCCCTCTACCCGCACATGAATGTCTTTAACAATATCGCCTTCCCGCTGCGGGCGCAGCGCCGCGAAAAAAAATACAACAAGCGCGGCATCCGCGAAAAAGTGGAGACCACGGCCGGCCTGCTGGAGATTGACATGCTGCTCGATCGTCGCCCGCGGCAGCTCTCCGGCGGGCAACGGCAGCGCGTCGCCATCGCCCGCGCCATGGTGACGCAGCCGGCTGTGCTGCTGCTTGACGAGCCGCTGTCGAACCTCGACGCCAAGCTGCGCGCCAACGCCCGCGACGAGCTCAAGGACTTTCAGCGTTCGTCGAATATCACCGCCGTCTTTGTCACGCACGACCAAATCGAAGCGATGGGCTTGGGCGATCGCATTGTTGTCATGGCCGAGGGCAAGATTCAGCAGGTCGGCACGCCGCAGCAGATATACGACGACCCCGCCAACGAATTCGTCGCCACCTTTCTCGGCTCGCCCAGCATGAACATCCTCGCGGGCGAAGGCTCCAAGTTCGGCTTCCGCCCCGAACACTTCTTGCCCAAGACCTTGAATGACAATCCGGAGAACGCGCGCATTTTCCACTACTACGTCAAGCGCGTGGAATATCTGGGCTCGGATCGCTTGGTTTATGGCTATGTGCAGGGCCGCGAAAGCGAGCTAACGCTGGCGAAAGTCCCCTCCAACGTGCGTGTCTCGCTTGATGTCGAAAGCGACTACGAGTTCGCCGTTCACAACAGCGATCTCAAATTCTTCGACGCGCGCAGCGGCGGTCGCATCGCGAATCAGAACCTGGCCGAGTCGCTCTGATGGCGAGCTTGGCGCTGCCCGCCTTCCCGCTGGATAATCGGCGCTTCGTCGGCCTGCTATTCCTCGCGCCGGCGCTGATATACATCCTGCTGCTGGTCGGCTTTCCATTCCTGCTGGCCATCGCCTTTGGCTTCTCCGATGTTACCGTGGGCAATACCGATCTCAGTTTCGTTGGCCTGCGCAATTTCGAAGCCGTCTGGGAGAATGATATCTTCCGGCAAGTCTTCGAAACGACCATCCGCTTCACGCTTATTTCCCAAGTATTCATTCTGCTCTTCGCCAATATCCTGGCCATCATCTTCACGCAGGAATTTACCGGCAAATGGTTTGCGCGTTTCATCTTCATCTTGCCCTGGGCCACGCCGGTTTCGCTGGCGATGATTGGCTGGCTCTGGATGCTCGACACCAAGTACAGCCCCATCGACTACCTGCTGCTGCAGACCGGCTTCCTCGGTCCCGGCGGTCTCTTGAGCAGTGATCGCAATCTGTACTGGCTGGCCTCGCCCGATCTGGCGCAAATCAGCGTCATCTTTGTGCAAGTCTGGCGCATGACGCCGCTGGCCACGGTGATCTTGATGGCGGGCCTCTCGTCCATCCCGACCGACATCCTCGATCAAGCCGAAGTCGATGGCTCGCGCTTTATGCGCACCTTGCTGCAAATCAAGCTGCCGCTGATCCTGCCCATCATGGTCATCGCCCTGCTCTTCAGCATGATTACCATGTTCGGCGATATGACCGTCGTCTACGTGCTGACGCGCGGTGGACCCGTCGATTACACTCGTGTGCTGGGCCTGTATTCCTTCCAGGTCGGCATCGAAGGCGGCAACCTGGCGCAGGGCGCGGCCATTTCGCTCTTCGCCTTTCCCCTGCTGCTAGCGATGGCGATCTTCATGCTGCGCACGGCCAGCCGAGCCGAGGTGCGTTGATGGCAATGCTGACCTGGATACTGACCAATTTCTGGGCGCTGCTGCTATTCCTGCTCGTCCTGCTGATCGGCCTGCGCATCGCCTGGCGCATCCGCAAATACGGCGCTACGCGCGCAGAGTTCTCGTATATCTTGCGCCGCTCGCCATTTTATTTCGTCGTGCTGGTATTCTGCTTCTTTGCCGTCTCGCCCTTTTTGATCATGTTCTTGCATACCTTCAAAGCCGATGGCGATTTGTACCGCCGGCCGCAGCCCTTCATCTTCCGCCAGGAACCCACCATCGAACATCTCGACGCTCTCTTTAACAACACCGCCTATCTCGATTTCATCCGCAATTCCATTGTGGTCGGCGTCGCCGTTGTTTTCATCACCTTGGTTCTTTCGCTGCCAGCCGCCTACGCATTAGCGCGCCTGACCGGCAGATGGGGCGAGCGCGCCGGCATCTTGATGTTCCTGGTCTATCTGTTGCCGCCGACGCTGCTCTTCATTCCCATGTTTCGCATTGTCGTGCTGCTGGGCTTAAAAGACAGCCCAATGTCGCTGATTGTCGTCTATCCCACCTTCACCGTGCCCTTCAGCATGTGGCTGCTGCAAGGCTTCTTCAAAGCCATCCCGCCGGAACTCGAAGAAGCCGCGCTGGTGGACGGCTACAACCGTGTAGAAGCCTTCTTGCGCGTGGTCCTGCCGCTGTCGCTGCCCGGCATCATCTCAACGGTCGTCTTCACCTTCACCTTGACCCTGCACGAATTCATCTACGGCTTGGTCTTCATCGCCGATACGCGCCAACGCACCTTGAGCGTCGGTGTGCCCACCGAGCTTATCCTGGGCGATGTCTACTTCTGGCAGCCGCTGCTCGCCGCCGCCCTGATCATCGCCATTCCCGTCGGCCTGGCTTATAACCTTTTCCTTGACAGCCTGGTGCAAGGCTTTACCATGGGCGCTGTCAAAGGCTGATCCCAGCAAAATCTTGTTAGGAATTGTAGGGGCTAGCCATTGGCTCGCCCGCAATACAGGAGGAAAATATGCCAACTATCACAGTCAAGCTAAACCAGGTCGACGGCGCCACCACGGCCGCGCAAATACGTAATCACGCCATCGACATCGACCGGCCCGAAGCCAAAGGCGGGCATGACAAAGGCGCTATGGGCGGCGAGCTGCTGCTGGCCTCTTTGGGCGGCTGCTTCAACAGCAATCTGCTAGCGGCCGTCCGCGCCCGCGACCTGGACATTGACGACATCGCCATTGAAGTCAGCGGCGAATTGGCGGAAGCGCCAGCGCGTTTCGCTGCCATCGACATGGTTGTCACTTCCGCCTTCGCCGATCGCGCTGAATTCGAGAAGCTGGTGCTTATGTGCGAGCGCGCCTGCATCGTCGCCAATACGCTCAAAGGCTCGGTCGATCTCACTGTCTCCGTGGGCTGATGCCGATTTCGGCCTACGTCAGGAATATCCGCGCCAAGATCGGCCATGACTTGCTGCTGCTGCCCGGCGTCACTGCCGTTGTTGTTAACGAGCGTGATGAGGTCTTGCTGCAACTGCGCCGCGACAGCGAATCCTGGGCGCCGCCCAGCGGAGGCGTAGAGCCCGGCGAGTCCGTCGCCGATACCGCCATCCGCGAAGTGTACGAGGAGACCGGCATTTCAGTCGAGCCGGTACGAGTGGTGGCTGTGCTTTCAGGCTGCGACTACAGCGTGACCTACCCCAACGGCGACCAAATGGCCACGGTTACGACCGTGTTCCGCTGTCGCCCGCGTGATGCGAACGCGCCGCGTGTTAACGATGACGAATCGCTGGATATCCGCTACTTCCCGCGTGACGCCCTGCCGGGAAACATGCTGCCGCGTCACAAGCGCATCATTGCGCTGGCCTTAATAGACTCCGCTCGAACTTACTTCGATCCGCCATCCATATAAACAGCGCGGAAATCTTCTCGATTCAAGTCACTCTGCCACTCGCCTGTCGCGCAGAGCAGCGCGCCGATCCTGCCGATCTCGTCCGATGACTTGGCGCCCATGCCATTGCCGGCTGTTGTTACATATAAGCGGCCCGCTTCCAGCGCGTCAATATAAGGATTCCCATGCGCCGAATAGGTAAGCAGGCAAGGCGCCGTCTGATATGACAGCACTTTCAAGTCGGGGATCATGCGCTGCAGCGCCGCTTTTAAGTCGGCGGCGGTGAGAGGGTTGCCGTCGCTCTGAAACCAGGGCAGAAGCTCGCGGTCGTTTTCCGCCGCGTCGAAGAAATGCTCGTCCCGCCCACTCGGTCCCAGCTTGATGTAAGTTTTGCCGTCCGGGTAGAGCACAGGCGGCAGCATGTATAGCGATTCGGCATCGGGATGATCAAAAGAACTGATGATCGCCGGCATGCCGCGCAGGCATTCAATCTCAGCCGTCGGCGCCTCCGCCAGCAGAATCGTATGCGACTTGGTCGGAAGGTCCAGCTTCCGCCGCAGGAGGGTATTGCTGTAGCCCCCGGCAGTCAGCAGCGCCTTCTTTGCGCGCAGCTCGCTGCCATTTCGCGTACGTATCGACACCCAGTCACCACAATCTTCCAGCGAATCAACAACCTCGCGCAGGATTGTCGCGCCTCTTTTTCCAGCCGATTTCAGCTGCGCCTCGATCAACTGGCGCGGGTTGATATAGCCGGCTTCGCCCCCTTCATCCCAAGCCACAAATTCATCGGAGAAGGCGAGGAATGGATACGCTTGCTTGCAGCCGGCGGCATCGAGTCGTTGGTAAGGCGGCTCATACGCAGCCGCGCAGGCGTCAATCTCGGCGACGCGCTCGGCGATATCGGTGGCGCGCAAGCAGCCGACGCGATGGTGGAACTTGACGCCGCTATCGGCTTCAATGTCGGAATACCGCGCGATGGATTCACGAGCCAGCTTGCCCCACAGCGGGCTGGGATCCAGGATGCGCGTGATCCGGCCCTGGTCGTAGTGGCTGGCGAAGACGCCTTGATGCGTCTTGCGATCGCGCGGCTCAGCCGGTCCGATACCGCATACCTTCAACTCCGGGCAGCTTTCCGTCAGGTGACGCAGCGCAGCGCTGCCAATCAAACCGTTGCCGATCACCGCTATGTCATAAGTCGCCATGCTCAGCCTTTCATCGTGATATCCAGGATTTAGCGTCACCTTAGGATGAGCTTCCGCATCAATTAGAACCCGCCGCAAGACGCGCGTCAACGCTGGGACAAATCGGTAGTGTATCGAATTCGGTTGAAATTCATTTCACCACAAAGACACAAAGGCACAAAGCACACAAAGAATATGGCATATCTCGATTAAGTTTCTCGGTGCTCTCGCAGGGCAATCGCATCAATATCCATAAATGACGAATTTATTATCAAACTAACATATTGTAGGGGCGAGCCTTGGCTCGCCCATGAAATCTGGCAGAAAATTACCTTTTCATTGAGTCCTTTATTGACATATTTTCGGATATATCTCGGAGTTCTTGGCACCTTAGTGTTGAGATAAGTTGATGCGATTGCCCTAGCATTTCTCGGTGTCCTCGATGGTATATATCTGTATCAACCGAAAAGGATACATTTCCGACAAATCGTGGGGTGGTGGATGACGACAAGCTGCTGACTGCGACAACCAAGCTGTATCTCTGCGCGCTCTGCGGCCTCTGTAGATTATTGGAAGCGGAGCCGTATTCGCTGCGAGAGCTGCATCCGCATTGTCTGCCGGTCGCGCTGCAGCAGGCGCCAATCAATGAACCATTGCCACAATGCCTGTTGCCGGGCAAGATGATGGCAAGAGACGCAAAGCAAGCCAGAGGCAATCGATGAGCGACAAATACGGGCATGTGCCGGACGACAAATTGGCGCTTTACAAGCAGCTCATCGACGCTCACCCGGAAATCGAGCTGAAAGGCGGCACGAAGCTGCCTTACACCTCGCATGAAGGCAACATGTTCAGCCAATTGACCAAAGCCGGCACGGTGGGATTGCGCTTGGGCAAAGCGGAGCGCGACGCTTTTCTGGCGGAATTCGACAGCGAATTGCTGGTGACCTACGGGACGGTCATGAAGGAATACGTGGCCGTGCCCGATCATCTGCTGCAAGATGCCGCCGGTCTTATGCCCTACCTCGAGCAGAGCTATGCCTACGCCAAGACCCTCAAACCAAAAGCCAGGAAGCGCAAAGGCTGATTCACTTGAGGCAGCCTGTCCATGCCGAGCATAGAGGAAAGCCATGCCAGCCATCGAGCTTGACATCCGGGATCCGCAGCTGAGCGAATTCTTTGACCGCCACGCCGAAATCGAGATTGTCGCCGACGGCATGAAATTCCTCGAAGGTCCAGCCTGGCACCCCTATGAAAAGCACCTGCGCTTCAGCGACATCCTGGGCAACTCGACCCTGCAATGGTCAGCGGGCGCCGGCTTGAGCCTGTACCGGCGTAACAGCCACATGGCCAACGGCAATACCTACGACCGGGAAGGCAGATTGCTGAGCTGTCACCACGCCAGCAGCCGCGTGACGCGCATGGATGGCGAGAACATGAATGTAATCGCCTCCCATTACCAGGGCGCGGAACTCAACAGCCCCAACGATATCGTGGTCAAGCGCGACGACGGCGTGTATTTCACTGATCCGCCATCTGGGCGCGAGGCGAAAGTGGGCATCCCGCGCCCGACTCAGCTCAACTTCAAGGGCGTATATCGCTGGGATCCGGGCGATGAGTCCCTGACGCTGCTGACCCGGGACTTGAACCGGCCCAACGGCTTATGCTTTTCCGCCGACGAGGCTCTGCTGTATATCAGCGACAGCCAAGACTACAAAATCTACGTCTATGATGTTGCGGCGGATGGCGCCATCTCCAACCAGCGCCTTTTCGCAGAGACCCAAGGCGATGGACCCGGCGTGCCCGATGGCATCAAAATCGACAGCGACGGCAACGTATACTGCTGCGCCCAAGGCGGCTTGCACATTTTCCGCGCCGACGGCATCTGTCTCGGGCGGCTGCGGACGCCGATGCAAATCACCAATTTCACTTGGGGCGATGAGGATCTATGCAGCTTGTATCTGACCGGCATCACCACGCTCTATCGCGTTCGCGCGCGCATACCCGGCATGCCGCTGTTTTGAGCAGCGTAGACCAATCTAAAACGCAGCGAAACTGAACGCTGTAGTTCTCGCGCCTAAGAAGTGGCGAGCGCTTCCGCCGGCAACCCCGCCCGCGGCAGCCAATAATACATGCGGCCATGCGCGATATCGCAGCTCTCGGCGATTCGGCGCCGCAGCGATTCGTCCCTGGCGTAGCCATCGATATGAATCACACGCTCGCCACCCAAAGCCCTCTGCGCCAGCGCGCGCTCCTTTTCATCTGGTGAACGCGCGAAACGCTCCAACAGCGTCTCGACCCGCGGCTGCAAATCCAGGCGAGCCAAGCCAAAAGCGATGCTGAAGCGATACGCCGGCTCCTGCATCAGTTCGCTCAATGCGTCGAATGCCGCCGGCCTCAGGTCGCCCTGTTGACGTCCCTCGTCGCCGGCCAGCATGCTCAGCGCGCGCCGCCGCAATTTGCGCTTGAGGGACGAATCGCGCGCGATCGCTTGCAGCCGCGCGACAATTTCCGGGTAGTCCAGGTAGTTGCCGCTGGCTTGAATCGCGGCCGCGCAAACCCGTCGAACTTCATCATTCAGGCCCGCCAGCACCCCGCGCATGGCTGCGTCGCCCCGCTGATGCTGCAAGACGCGCAACATGAGCACACGCGCATTGCGATCGCGGTCCACCATGCCGGCAAGCGCGCGATCCACCAGGTCTTCAACGCTAGGATTTCCAATCATCGCCATGGCCTCCGCCGGGCGCAGTTCGGAATAAGCGCTGTAGGCGTCGCGCAGCAAATTCATGTCAGCGATGCTCAGCATATTCCAAGTTCTCCACAAGCAAATGGCGGCGGGCAGCCTGTTATATGCTCGACACATTTCAGAATCTTTAGCAATGATCCCCCGCCGCGCACACTAGCATACACCGAGTCAAGCGCCGGCTCAAGATCGACGGCTCAAGCCGCAGAGCAATCGCATCAATATTTTTTCACCACAGAAGCAAGTGCAAGTTAGTGATGGAAAAACTTACCACAGAGGACACAGAGGATACACAGAGGACACTGAGTAAAGCGGATTAGTGAACGTATAATTACGACAGTTGCCATTTGTTCGATAGTTACATACTTGCGGCAATATCGCATCAAATTAGAATCCTCTGTGTCCTCTGCGTCCTCTGTGGTTAATTTTAAGTTTATTCGATTCCCGCGTGACCCTAAGCCAAGTTCGGTATTGACCATCTCACGCGTCGACTTATGCTTGTTGCCATGCCAGCGCCTTTTGCGAAAACGCCATAGCGCTCGGCAGCACAATGACAAGCAGTATTACACGGGAGAAAATATCTTGGCGCAATTCGGATTGATCTATGTAGGCGAACCTCAATTTTCTGGTTCAGAAGAAGAAGCGCAGGCGCACCAGCAGAAATACTTCGCATGGCTGGGCGGCTTGGGCGATGCGGTCGTCAATCGCGGCATGCCATTTGGCCCCCCCACGCGTGTAGACGCCAGCGGCGTATCCAACGAAGAGCGTGCTGATCGACTCACTGGCATTACCATCGTCGAAGCGGAAGATATGGACGCCGCCATCGAGATGGCCAAGAGCTGCCCCTATATTGAGGTGGCCGCGCTCGACGTCGTGCAAATCTTCGAAATGTAAGGGCTGTTTACTCCACTACCTGTCGGCGACCAAGCTTGAACAGCCGGCAGGGCATCTTCTCAGCAACGCGCCGCTATGTTGTGCCCCCAGCCAAGGGGCGCTAAACTCGTCCCCAGTATTCACCAAGCAATTCTTCGGCAATGAGTTTGAACCTGCGCTATATGCGGCTCGCGGACATCCGTCAAGTAGCGGCGATTGACGTCATCTGTTTTGAGCCGCCTTGGCCCTACGAATCCTATAGCTTCGAAATCAATGAGTCGCGCGTCAGTCACATGGTTGTATTGGAACAACTGTCGGACGCCGCGCCCTTAGTCCCCAAGCCGCGTCCAACGCTGCGATCCCGCCTGCGCGACAAGCTGCGCGGACATGCGCCGGCGGACACCAGCACGGGCGAGATTCTGGGTTATGGCGGCTTGTGGAAAATAGAAGGCGAGGCGCATATCAGCACGATAGCGATTCATCCCGCCAACCGCGGCCTCGGCTACGGGGAGATTCTGCTGGCCGGTATGTTCGGCAAGGCGCTGCAATTGAACGCGGAATACATCGTGCTCGAGGTGCGCGTAAGCAATTCAGTGGCGCAGAGTCTCTACAAGAAGTATGGCTTCAACCGCGTCGGGCGCAAGAAAAACTACTATCGCGGCGATAACGAGGACGCTTGGGACATGCGGGTGTCGCTCGATCGCGATACACGCCTTCGCTTTGGCCGGCTTTACCAGAAGCTGCGCCTGCAGCAGGGCTTCAGCGACGCCTACAGCCGCGCTGCCCGCCCGCGGGGGTGAGGAAGATTCATTATGATCATTCCAAAAGCCATCACCAGGAAACGGTTTTACTTTGACGACTCGCTAAATTCCCGCCTGCGAATTTTGGACGAGGACATCAAGAAACGTTGGGCATCGAACCGGCTTTCCGTTGAGATTCAACGGCATCACTACCAGCAAACAAAGTTGGATGAGATTTATCATTCCAACCGGATTGAAGGCAATAGACTGACATACGGTGAAGTGCAAAATATCATTGAAGCGGATGGCAACATCCCCTCCAGACCGTCGCTGGACCAACTCGAGACTAGAAATCTATTGGCTGCACTGGATTTCGCGCAAGTACACGCCTTTAACAAGTCCCGATTAGTAACACAGAACTTCTTACGCCAATTCCATGCAATCCTTATGGAGGGCGTCGGAGAAGAAGCCGGACGTTACAGGAACACGCCAAACTTTATTATGAGCTCTAGTCATTCAACCCCAGATGAATTCCACGTCCCACAATTCATGACAGAAATGAGCGATTATCTCGTATATGTAACAACAGATTGCGCCCGTTTGTCGGATTCGCCAATCTTCTACGCGGCTGCGGCACATGCTTTGCTTGCACAAATTCACCCCTTCAGTGACGGCAATGGGCGAACTGCGCGGGCCTTAATGAATTTGATTCTACGGAGGAATGGTTACCCACCCAGCATCATTCCCGAAGACAACCGAGCACGGTACATCGACGCATTGGAAGATACCTGGCTTGATGGCGACATAACCCTTCTAATTGAGCTTATTTATGAAACACTCACGATCGACTAGAAACTCTAGTATTACAATTCCTCACTCAAGTCGTCGAACGCGACTTCGGCGCCTAACTTACTTCCGAAGCGCCCGCATCCCGTTGAGCGTCACCGCCAGCGACATGCCCATATCGGCGAAGACCGCGGCCAGCATGGTCACATTGCCCGTCACCGCCAGCAGCAGGAATAGCGCTTTTAAGCCAATCGACAGCGCGATATTCTGCCGGATCAAGCGCCGCGCGAAACGCGCCCGTCTGATAGTCGCCGGCAGCTGATGCAGCCCCTCGGCCATCAGCACGATGCCCGCTGTTTCCATTGCCTGCGCGCTGCCAGCCCCGCCCATGGCGATGCCGACCGAAGCCCGCGCCAAAGCCGGACTGTCGTTGATGCCGTCGCCAACCATCGTGACCTGCCCGTGCTTAGCCGCCAGCTTCTCCACAGCCAGGACTTTCTCTTGCGGCAACAAATCACCATAGAATCGGTCCAGGCCCACCTGACCCGCTATCGACTCCGCCACCTGGCTGTTGTCGCCGCTTAACATGACCGACTCGATGCCGATTTCGCCCAATGCCGCGACGACCGCCTGGCTCTCTTCCCGCGGCGAATCAGCCAGCGCGATGACACCGCGAACGGCATCGCCATCATGCACCATGATCGCGCTCTGGCCCGAAGCCTCTATGCCGGCCGCCAGCGCGCACAAGTGAGCGCTATGTTCAAATTCATCATCAAAGTATCGGTGGCTGCCGATCGTTACGCGCCGGCCCTCCACATCGCCGCGTACGCCGAGGCCCGTCATCGTCTCCACCGCCGAAGCGTCAGCGTATGTTAGACCCCGCTGTGAAGCCGCTTGCAAAATCGCCTTGGCAAAGGGATGCGTACTTTGCGCTTCCAGCGACGCCGCCAATGCAATCATCTTAGCGCAGGGTTCACAATCCGGCGCTTCCGCGCAGTCATCCGTATAAGTCGCCAAAACCTTGAGCCGACCCTGAGTCAGTGTTCCGGTCTTGTCGAAGGCGATGACTTGCGTGCCCGCCAAGGCTTCGAGCAGAGCGCCGCCTTTTACCAGCACGCCGCGCCGCGCCAAGGACGTTATCGCGCTGATGACCGTCACCGGCGTACTGATCACCAAGGCGCAAGGGCAAGCGATCACCAGCATCGAGAGCGCGCGATACAACCAGCCGCTGCCCTCTGGCCCGTCCCAAAAGCCCCCGCCAAAGAACAGCGGCGGAACAAGAGCGACCGCGATTGCGGACAGCGCCACTGCCGGCGTATAAATGTGGGCAAAGCGGTCGATTAGTCGTTGACTGGGCGCCCGCCGCGATTGCGATTTCTGAAGCAATTCAATGATTCGGCTCAGCGTATTGTCATGCGACAGCCGGCTGACGCGAATCTCCAGCGCGGCCTCGCCATTTATTGACCCGGCAAACACGTCGTCGCCCGGGGCTTTGGCCAGCGGCAGGCTTTCGCCCGTGATATGCGCTTGATCGACGGCGCTATTTCCCGCTATCACAGCGCCATCCATCGGGATTTTCTCGCCGGGCAACACGCGGATGCGATCGGCGATGCGCAGTTTTTCCACCGGCACAACTTCGCTGCGCCCCCCATGCAATCGCAGCGCCGTCAGCGGTTTCAGCGCCACCAGCGAACGCAAGCTGTCGCGCGCGCGGTCCGCCGTATAGCCTTCCATGGCTTCGCCGATAGCGAACAAAAAGATGACCGTTGCCGCCTCCAGGAACTCGCCCAAGAGCAGAGCGCCAATCGCCGCCACAGTCATCAGCATATTGATGTTGAACGCTCGGTTGACGCGCAGGGTGTTGATGCCGCTGGTCGCGATCGGTTTCATGGCCACCATCATGGCCGCCACGTACAAGATATTGCTGATTTCCTGCGGCAACAGGCTAAGCACGTCGGCTGCAATGGCGATCAAAAGCAGCGCGCCGCCGACAATCGCCAAGCGGCTTTCCGGCCGACTCAGTAGAAAATCCCAGAAACCCATTAGGCCTGCGCGCTTCAGTTCGTAATCTTGACCCGCGCCTTCCGCCTCGGCTTTGCTGATGGTCTTGCCCACGGCTTCAACACGCTCTTGCAGCCGCGCGAAATCGACATCGCCGATTAATTCCAAAGTATTAGTGAAATATTCTACACGGGCGGACTCAACACCGTCGAGATGCTTGACGGCGCTTTCCACTTCTCGCGCGCAGCCGGCGCAGTCCATATTGCCAATTTTGTATTCTCTCGACACCATATTGACACCTTGCTATTGATATGATGTATCATTAGCGACCGGCTTACTGCATTGGCATTCATTATATTGACATCTTCGCGCGCCGTCAAAGAGCTGATTCACGGGGCTGAGGACGAAAACGGCGCAATCTCCCTGTTTGAAAGCGCGAGTACCCTGTACCCTAAGGCAGATGCTGACGGACTTGCGGTGGAGATTTTTCAGCGCATTCGCCAGAAGAATTATACAAAAGCCCCATTCAGGAGTTCCATTATGTGTAATGCTCACGTTGCCCAAACCGTTCAAGAACGCATAAATAAGGAGGGCTTGCCCAGCGTAAGCCGCCGTGGCTTCTTCAAGCTCGGCAGTGTCCTCGCCGCCGGGGCCGCGATTGCGCCGCAGCTCGCCCGCGCTGATATGCACAGTGCTGGCGGCGTAATTGACCTTAGCCATACGCTCAGCCCGGATAATCCGGTCTGGCCCGGCGTTGTAACGCCCGGCACGCGGGAAACTGTATTCACGATCGAAGAGAACTTCATCTATTCGCAGCGTTGGACTTTTGAAGAACACCAAGGAACGCACGTGGATTTCCCAGCCCACTTTATCGCTGACGGGCTGCGCGTTGATGGTTTTGCGCCGGACGGGCTAATTGGGCCCGCCGTGGTCATTGACATCGCAGCCCGCGCGGAAGAAGACCCCGATGCCTGGGTGACCGTAGACGACCTGCAAGCCTGGGAGATGGAAAATGGCGAAATCCCCGAGGGCGCGTTTGTCTTGATGTATTCCGGCTGGGAACATCGGATTGGCACACCCGCCTTCTTTGGCGACGACACCGGCTTGCACTTCCCCGGCTTCAGCGGCGAAGCGGCGCAATGGCTGGTCAGCCAACGCTCAATCCATGGGGTCGGCGTGGATACGCTCAGTATTGATCGCGCGACCACGCCAACTTTCGACGCTCACTATATGATTCTCGGCTCGGGTCTGCTGGCAATCGAGAATGTGGCCAACCTTGAGGCGATCATGGACAGCCAGGCGACCATCGTCTGCGGCATTCCCAAGTACGAAGAAGGCTCGGGCGGCCCAGCGCGCATACTGGCGCTGACGTAAAGGGCTGACGCAACAGACGTCAACCGGGGTCCGCTAAGGCGGGGCTCTGCCCAACCATGCCAAACCGCCAAGGATCAGAACGATGACAGCCCAAAGCTGAAATTGTTCAATGCCGAAGGCGGCGGTGATGAGCCCGACGCCAAACCAGATCAGCAATATCACTGTCGCCAGGATGATGTAGCGCAGTACATCCTCCGGCAGGCGCCGAGCCTGGTGAATGAGCAGCACCCAGCAGCAAAGCCCGCCCAGGAACGTGCCGTAAAATGCCAGCAGGAATGCCAGCGCATGCCCCGGCGAGCTGTCGATTGCCTTGAGGAGCAGCGGTCCGTTCACCGTCGCCCAAAACAGCCAGGGTCCTGGGCTCAAAAGATTCATGCCGATGCCAGTCAGCAGCACGCGGCGCCCACTGCTGGCGACTGCGGCGCCGCCCTCCGCGACCTGGTTCAAGGCGCGGCCAGCTCGGAATTGCTTCAGCGCGCTTCTGGCGATGAAGAGCAGCAGGCAGCCGCCGATAAGCTGAATCAGCTGCAGCGCTTCGGCCGGCAACCGGCCCAGGAGAAATGTCATCAGCACGATGATCGGCGCATCGGTGAGTAGCGGCGCAAGCACAACCAGCAAAGCCATTCGCCAGCCCCTTGTTGCCGCTGTATTGATCAAGTAGGCGATCAAGGGACCGGGGATGGTCGCGGCGCTGAAGCCAAAACTTATCGCCGGCGCTATGAATTCGTGCAGCATGCGGCGCAGCCCCCTTGCTTCTAGCGACGATACACGGCGGCTAGTCGAACTCGGTGGGCAGATCCGGCTGCCGCCAATGCTTGAACCAGCGCGCGATTTGCTCGGCAGTCACTCGGCCCAGGGAAAGCGGCGGCAAATTCTCCTCGCTGAACCAGCCGACCTCTGTCGTCTCCATGCTGGCTCGCGCTTCGCCGCCGATCAGTTCGCAGAGAAACGCCATTTTGTAAACCTCATGCGCCAATGGCGGGTGACGGCGTTTGCGATCTTCCACCGCCAGCAGTTTGACCGCCCTGGCTTCGTAGCCGCTCTCTTCGCGGATTTCGCGCTCGACAGCTTCTGAAGGCGCATCGCCGACATCTGCCCAGCCGCCGGGCAGCGTCCACAAGCCATCGACCGCTTCCCGCACCAGCAGCACCTTGCCGTCCCTGAACACCGCACCGCGAACGTCAACCTTCGGCGTGATATAGCCGTCGTCGAGGTCGAGGACAGCCCGTACGCGCTCCTTGCCCGCGTCTGCGGCATCCGCCAGCATATCCGCCGCGATATTCAGCAGCTGCTCATAGCGATCGCTATCATAGTGATTCTGCGAATAATGGCGGCCCGTTTGCGCCAGAGCCGCTATCTTCTTCGCCCAGTTCACTTGATCGGTCATAACTGCTCCGCGAAGTCTCGTTGGCGACCGCATTATACACAGCTATCGAGCAGGCGGTAACAGCGCGGCGATACATGCTGTTATCACTGCGCCATAGCCCGGCCGCTGCGGGCGCGCGGGCAGCATGCTCGATGTGGTAAAATAGTCGCGCTGAGCGAGCGGGTCCGGCGGCATGACACCTTACCGCAAAATTAATCGGAATTATCGAAGACAATTCTTCAGCGACCGGCGGCGAAGATTTTCAGGCATTTCGCTGCTCCTTTTGCTCTTGTTCTTGGCCTGCGTCATCGGCGCCACTTTCGCCTTCGGTTACTTCTATAGAGGCGAAGTGGAAGCCACCGTGAACGAGTTCATGGGCACGCCGCGGCCTACGCCTACGCTGCAGGCAAATCAGTATGCCCAGCGAGGCTTCGCGCATTTTCGCGATGGCAAACTTGATGAAGCCTTGAGCGACTTTGAACTCGCGGTCACACAGCGTCCACAGAATGTCGCTTATCTCTACGAATATGGCATCATCCTGCTCGAAGCCGGCGATGACCAAACGGCGGCGGAGATTGGCGATCGGGCGATTGCGGCGGCGCCGGCTGATGCGCGCGGTTATGCGCTGAAAGCCCGCGCATTGATGTGGCGCGACCCGGGGTCCGCCATACCTGTCGCGGTATCGGGGCTGGAACTTAACCCCGATTTCGCGCCCCTGCACGCGGCTCTCGCAATTGCCTATACCAATATCGGCCGCTACGCCGAGGGCTTCCAGCGCGGCATCCGCGCGACAGAGCTCGACCCCTTGGACTCATTTGCCTTCCGCGCTTACTCCATTCCACTAATCTATACCGGCCGCAGCAGCGAAGCCATCGCCGCCCTGGAAAAAGCCGTGGCCATCAGCCCCAAGCTGACAGCGCCCTACTTCGAACTGGCCGCTCAATACCGCAAAGAGAATTACCAGGAGATGGCGGTGGGCATCTATCGCCGCATCCTCGAATTGGAACCGGACAGCGCCAAAGCTTATCTGCGCATTTGCCAGACTTATGCCGAAATCGGCGAATTCCTGGAAGGCACGCGCTTCTGCGAGACGGCCACCGAGATCGACCAGACCTACGCCCCTGCCTGGCAGTACCTGGGCCAGTTGCAGTACTCTCGCCGCAACTACGAAAGCGCGCTCGAATCCTTGGAGAATTGCGTAACCAACGGCTCTACGGCGGTGGAGTGCTACTATATTCGTGGCTTGGCTTATTACTTCCTAGGCGAATGTTCGACCGCCTGGGACGTGCTGCTGGAAGCATTTCTGTACACCAACGAGCAGAGCATAATCGATACCATCAATATTGGCCTGGCGGACATCCGCGCCAACTGCCCCGGCTTCGAAAGCGCCCAACTGCCAACGCCCATCCCGCCAACGCCCATCCCGCCAACGCCCATCGGAGGCATCTAGGGTGAAGATCCAGCGTGATTATACGCAGCCCTTCTTCCGCGAGCCCAAACGCCATCCGCTGCGCAACATGCTCATCGCCGCGCTGCTGGGCTTGCTACTGGGCCTGGCCATCTTGTGGCAACGGGATACCGTGGAAGGCGTCATCCGGGGCATCGGCGCCAGCCCGCCCACGCCGACGCCGCGGCCCAGCGAATTGGCCACGCGCGCCGCGGCTCTGTTCATCGCCGGCGACATAATCGAGGCTGAAACGCTGCTGGCCAAAGCAGTCGCCGAGCGCCCGAACAACATCGCCTACCTCTATGAACACGGCCGCCTGCTGATCGAGCTGGGTCGCTATAACGAGGCGCATGATCATGGCGCCGCCATCACCGAGATTGATGCCCGCGACCCGCGCGGCTTCGCGCTGAAAGCCACAGCCTTGACTTGGCAAAGCCAGCCAGCCGTCGCCATTCCCATCGCCCTTTCCGGTCTGGAATCGAACCCGCGTTTCACCCCGCTCTACGCGGCGCTGGCCCGCGCCTACGTCGATACGCAGCGCTGGAATGACGGCTTGGAAGCCAGCGAGCGCGGCCTGTCCATTAACGAAGCCGATGTCGACCTGATTCGCGCCTATGCCTACGCCCTGCAATCGGTCGGCTCCTACAGCGATGCCGAAGTCTATCTGCGGCGGGCGATAGAACTGCGCCCGAATTATCTGCCCATTCACTTCGAGCTGGGCGGGCTGTACCTGGCCCGCGATGACGACCAGAGCGCCATCGACATCTACAACCGCATCCTGTCGCTGGAGCCGCGCAACGCCCGGGCCATGCTGCGGCTCTGCCTGGCCTATCGCAAGGTGGGCGAATTCGCGCGGGCGCTGGGCTTCTGCCAAGATTCGGTAGACATTGAGCCGGCGGACGCGGAGGCGCAGTTCCAGCTGGGATTACTGCATTATCGCGAGCGCCAGTTTGACGCCTCGCGCGATGCCTTTCAACAGTGCCTGCGCTATGATGAGGGCTTTTACGACCTATCCTGTCGCTATCGGCTGGGGCTGTCGCATTATTACACTGGCGCTTGCACCCTGGGCTGGAGCCTGCTGCGGGATTCGCTGGATTTGGCGCAAGCAGCGGGGAACAGCGCCACGGTCAGCAACATCTTGCAAGGCTTGGACGCCATCGAGAGCGACCCGAAGTGCGTGGATGAAGCCGCCGCGCCCGTGACCATTCAGCATTGACCGGCGCTGGACAGTCCTTTAGCCTACTCGCGTTCAGCCGCCCCGACTGATCCCGATTGATAATGACGAGCATGCTTGATACCAGCCTTAGACTCTACCGCAAAACGCTGAAGCGGGTTCGCCCGGCGCATATCGCCCTGCACCGCGTCCTTAGCGGGCTGCTGCTGCCCGGGCTGGAGCGCGCCACCGGCTTCCAGACCATCGCCGAGGACCCCTTCTGGTTTCGGCTGGAGCTGCTGACGCGGCAGCATGAGCGCGAGACGCGTCAACTGCTGGAGTGCTTGGCGCAGCCGGGCATGGTCGCGCTGGACATCGGCGCGCATGTCGGCTATTACACCCGCCTGCTGGCGCGGCGCGCGGGCGCGGACGGGCGCGTCATCGCCATCGAAGCCAACCCCAGCACCCATCGCGTGCTGCAGCGCAACACCAGCCATTTACCCACGGTCAGCGCGCTGCAGCTGGCGGCCGCCGAAAGCGAGGGCAGCGCCGAACTCTACGACTACCTGATGATGTCGGCCAGCGGCTCGCTGCATTATGACGAGACGCTGGCGCATCAGCAGCAGGCCAGCATGGGCGCGGGCGATGTGGCGCCGCGGCGTGAGGCCGGCTTCGAGATGCAGCGCTACCACGTGCGCACGGTCGCCATCGATGACTGCCTGGCCGAGCTGGGCCTGGGGCGTGTCGACCTGGTTAAGATGGACATCGAAGGCGCCGAGCTGGCGGCGCTGCGCGGCATGAAGCGGACGATCGCCCGGTCGCCCGGGCTGGCGCTGGTGATGGAGTACAATCCGAGCGCGCTGGCGGCCTTCGGGCAGGAGCCGGCCGCGGCGCTGGACGAGGCGCGGAACATGGGCTTCGGGCGGGTGCAAGCCATCGAGGCCGACGGCTCGCTGCGCGATTGGGGCGATGCGGCGCTGGTGGCGGCGGAGACGGCGCGTCTGCTGGGCGGCATGGGCGTGGTGAATTTGCTGTTGACGAAGTGAATGCGTTAAGGTATTTCACCACAGAGACACAGAAGGCACAGAGGAGGTTCCCGTAGTCGAGTATGCTACAATGTTCTGAAAATGGAAGCGCTTATGAATTCGTCCGCTAGCAACACAGAACAGAATCATAATCTCATTGCTGACCTGAGTCGCTATTTGCCAGCCGCTGTAAGACAGTTGGAAAATCCTCAAACCGATCTACCTAGAATCGCGAAGGATTCACAGCTTACGCGCGCTATAGAACAGGCGGTACAGAGCATCCCAACCAATCATATGATTTGGCTTGGCGACGCTCGACAAGCTTCCGCAATCCAGGATGACAGTGTACATCTTGTAGTAACTTCTCCACCCTATTGGATACTTAAATCATACCCTGATGTAGCTGGTCAGCTTGGAAACATGCCCGATTATGAACTATTCTTGGAGGAATTGGATCATATCTGGCATGAGTGTTTTCGCGTCTTGGTTCCGGGCGGTCGTCTCGTATGCGTTGTTGGCGACGTTTGTCTCTCCCGGCGGAAAAACCGCGGCCGTCACACCGTCGTGCCATTGCACGCGGCCATTCAAGAGCGCTGCCGAAAGATTGGCTTTGACAATCTAGCGCCAATAATATGGTATAAGATTGCAAATGCGTCTTACGAAGTTGAGAATGGATCAGGCTTCCTTGGCAAACCATATGAGCCCAATGCAGTAATTAAGAATGACATTGAATTCATCCTCATGGAGAGGAAACCGGGAGGATACCGTTCACCTAGCGTAGAATCACGTGTTCTTAGCGTGATCTCGTCGGAAAACCATTCCAAGTGGTTTCAGCAGATTTGGACAGGCGTAACCGGCGCTTCTACTAGAGATCATCCTGCACCTTATCCTTTGGAACTTGCTGAGCGGCTAATTCGTATGTTCAGTTTCGTCGGCGACACCATTCTTGACCCCTTCTTAGGCACAGGAACTACATCCGTGGCTGCCGCCAAATGGGGTAGGAATAGTATCGGCTACGAGATTGATAAAGACTACCACGATTATGCGCGGCGACGTTTGACGAAAGCGACACTGCCGCCCTTTGGCGGAGTAACGATTCACGCTAAGCACTGTGCAAAAGAAGTATGAATCTAACTTCCACCGAATTTGACTCCGCAATTCGTAAAGCTGTCCAACAGTTCTGGTTAACCCGTTCATCGCAAACCCGCAAGCAGGGCTCGGCCACGGGTGTTAGGGACGCTGGCGCACGAACAGCGGTAACAGGCGGCGCGCAAATGGACGGATTCGTAGAACTCATCACGGAAGCGCTTTACGATGCCGGTGTCAGCGAAAACCATGTCTACCGCAACAAGAAACTGATATTACCTGGCTGGTATAGGGCTGAGAAAAAATGGGATCTACTTGTCGTTGCCGACGGCAATCTTCTTGCTGGCATCGAATTAAAGTCTCAAGTGGGATCCTTTGGCAACAATTTCAACAACCGATCCGAGGAGGCTATTGGTAACGCGACAGACTTGTGGGCAGCTTATCGCGAGGGCGCCTTCGGGACGTCGCCTCGTCCTTGGCTCGGGTATCTAATGTTGCTGGAGGAAGCTCCTAAGTCACTGTCCGCGGTGACTGTGCGACAGCCCCACTTCAGTGTCTTTTCTGAGTTTAACGGAGCATCATATGCAAAACGTTACGAAATCCTGCTGACAAAGCTAGTCCGTGAGAGGCTCTACGATTCTGCATGCTTATTGCTTTCGAATCAAGTTGGCGGAGAATCCGGTAAATTTCACGAACCGTCCGGCGAGCTTTCCTTCGTCAGACTCCTGCGCTCACTCATTTCTCACTCCGGAGGTATCGCAGCAACCTAAAACGTTACAATGCTATCCTGCAACGATTGTCAGTTATCAAACCGCGAAATCTACCAACTCTACGACCTCACTCCCGCCGAAATCGTCATCGTCGAAGGCCGCGACGCCTAATTGCTTTTCTCTGTGCCTCTGTGGTGAAAATCATCTCGGCGGCAAATCGCTACAAAACCGCCGCTATGATCAGTCTTTCGTGAATCCGATCGGCGGCTTTTGGTAGGGGACTTCCAGATGGGCAATGATAGCGTCAAGTTTCCTTGAATTCTCGGCGACTATCTCAGTCAGCCCTAGGAGCGCCTCTTCAAAGGTGTCAACCTTGTCAAAAAGCTCGTCCTGCGCATTACGAACGCTCTGGTATTCTTCACTCATGCGCTTGAAGCGGATGTCGGTGGTAGCCATCAGACTGTGTTTTCCTCGCCTGATTTTATTTCATTTCAATGAGGTCTGATTTAGTATACCGACATATTGAATTGTGGAAAATTTGTTTTTCTCTGTACTCTCTGCGCCTCTGTGGTGAAATCACCCCGCGGCAAATCGCTAGAACACCACCCCGCCTCCACATCCCCCGACCTCCACTGCCAGCGCGCGCCAGGTATCACCCATGCGCTCGAAGCATTCGTCGATGGCGTCAGGCCGCTGGATGCCGAAGTTGAGGGGCATGGGGTGGCTTCCGCCGTCGCCGGTGAAGAAAAGCCCGCTGGTGGCGGCTGAGACGGCGCGTCTGCTGCATGGCATGGGCGATGTTTAGGCGTCTAGCGAGTCTCGCCCATCGCTCAGCCAATCCAGGCTAAAGCGCGCGAAGACGATGCCGCCACTGTTTCCTCGCTCATAGAGCAGGCCAATGCGCATATCGTCCAGGACGCCCAGATCGCCGTAAGCCGCGGGCCCGCCGTCAATGCGCTTTGCCACTTCCCAGGTTGCGCCCTCATCGTAGCTCAGGCGGACAGTCATATTCTCGCGCCCGGATTGACTGTTCGGGTTGGAGAACAAAATACGGCTCTTGCCGCCAAATTCGGCTGCATCGCTCCAAGTGTAACGGTGGATGCTGCCTTGCACGATGGGATCGGGCAGCCCCATGTCGTTGCGATAGCTCTGCGCCATCGACATCACGCCGGCTTCATCCAGCTTGTGAACCATCACGCCGCGATAGTTGACGGGGGCGCCATCAGGACCGGTATTGTTTCTGAAGTTCACCATAATATCACCGCTCTCGAGCTCAACCGCCATCGCCTCGCTGCAGCCCAGAACATCGCTGACGCCGCCGATGGTCCAACTCCGTCCATGATCCCCGCTCCAATAGATATAAGACTGCCCCCGCCGAACGGAATGCCCGCCCTGCGTGAGCTTGGCGCAGAATAACAGCCGGCCCCGCGTCGCCGGATTGTTGCGCAGGCCGCCGCGCAACTGAATACCGTGACCGGTCGCTGGGAAATTCATGCGCCAATCTTCCGGGTGATTGTAGCGATGCGCCGCGTCAGCATACACGGCGGTATAGGTCGGCTGCAGCGGCTTGTGGACTTGGGCGGTGATGTCCGTCTCGTTGACCCAGGCGCGCCCCTGATCAAAACTCTCGATAGAATAGGCGCGCCGCACACCGCTGCCGCCGGTGATGAACTGCTCGCCGTATTCAGTACAGTTGTAGATGATGATCACGCGCCCCAGCGGATTGTCCTGATCCATCATGTCTAGAACGGGCGACGGGTTTTGCGCAACGTGCTCCGTGCCATCCGGCAGAATGTTGCGCGCAATGGTGAAGACCTCGCTCCAGGTTTCGCCGCGGTCTTGGCTGATCTTGCCGACTATGCGGATGATGCCGTTGTGGTCGCCGCAATTTGCCAGGCGCCCCTCCGCAACCGCCAGCAGATCGCCCTGCCCCAGGCGCAACAAGCTGGGAATGCGATAGCAGGCATAGCCCTCGCTGCCGTTGACGAAGACTGGAGTGAGTAAAAAGTCATCGCTGGAATTTGATTTGAACACGATTCATTTCCCTCGCAGCGACTATTGCAGCCGGGCATCCATTTCTTCGAGCGTGAGGCGGACGCTGACGATATAGGGCGGCTGCTCCGGCGTCCATTGGCCGTAGGTCGTGGTCACGAAGGCGCCGTCCGGCAGGACTTCCAAGCCGGGATAGGCGCAGTCGCCAAAGATAAAGTCGCCACGTTGCGAGCGGCCGTGATTGTGCATGAGCCGAATACGATATTCGCCCTCGCCGCCGTGAACAATATCGTCAAAAGTTCCAACCCAGGCGACCCAGTCCGCCATCGTCGAGCTGATTTTGGATTCATCACGGAAGGTAATGAACAGGCGCCCGTCCGGGGCGTACTTGCCGACATGTCGATCGCCAGTAAGCGTCGCGGGCAGTTGCGCTGGCTCGCTCCAGGTTTCGCCCTCATCATCGGAGAAAATCACAAAGGAGTTAAACTGACGACTATTTTCGCGCAGCAACACAGCAATGCGATTGCCATCCGGAGAGCGGATCCAACCCGGCTCGCAAAGGTCGGCTTCAGGATGGCGCAGGACCATTTTGGGTTCGCTCCAAGTGAGGCCCCCATCGGAAGAGCGGGTTTTGTAAAGCGTGATGGGCAGCTTGCGTTCACCACCATTTCGCAAGAAACGACCATCGTCATGGAACATCGCCAAGTAGTCGCCATTCTTAAGCCGCCCCAGACATGACATCGCGACAATGCCACCGAAATCGCCAATCGGCGCAAGCGGCGACCAAGTCTGACCATCATCTTCAGAGACAGCCATCCGAATTGGATACAAGCCGGAGAACAGAATCAAACGCTTCACGCCCTGCTTGTCGACCACGCGATGAATCGTGGGCACTTCGAGAGAGGTCGCCCAATTGTCCGGCACAGGCAGACGGCCGCTCCAACTGAGGCCGGCGTCATCGCTGCGCTTGAGGATGATTGGACCCTTGCCGTGCCCGATGGGGTAAGTGGCGTACATCGTCCGGTTGTCCTCAAGCAGGACAGTGGTCACATGCCCGAGGTATTGTTCCGGATGCCTATCAACCAGGACCTGTCGCTGCGATTCGTATGCCAGGTCAATCAAAGGGACTGTCATGTTCGTTATGTCCTCAAATATGGGATTGCAATTTACAGCGTCATCCGCGGATCCAGGGCATCGCGCAAGCCATCGCCGATGAAATTGATGCTCAGAACAGTAACCGCAATCATGAAGCCGGGCGGCAGCCAAAGATGCGGGAATTGTTCCAGCAAAGTCAACTGACGCGCGCTATTGAGCATGTTGCCCCAGCTTGGGGTCGGTGGCTGCACACCCAAGCCGAGGAAGCTCAAGCCCGCTTCAATCAGTATGGCGCTGGCGGTGCCAAGCGTGGCCACGACGATCAAGTAGGGAATGACGTTGGGAAGAATATGACGCAGGATGATACGCGGACTCGGCGAGCCGATGCTGCGGGCGGCCTCGATGAATTCCATCTCCCGCAGCTGCAAGACTTGCCCGCGCACCAATCGACAGGTGCCGGGCCAACCGAGCAGGCCGATAACGAGCATGGTATTGTAGATGCTCGGTCCCACAAAAGATACAACCGTAATGATGATGATGAGGCCCGGGAAGCTCATGACGGTGTCGGTGAAGCGCATGATGAACGAATCGGCCAGCCCGCCGTAATAGCCCGCGATCGCGCCCAAGAGCGTCCCGATAGCGATATAGATCGACACGGAGACGACGCCAACTGAAAGCGAAATGCGGCTGGCAAAGGCGAGGCGCGCCCACATGTCGCGACCGGCTTTGTCCGTGCCCAGGATATAAGTGTCATTGGGCGGTTCTTTGGTATCCAACATATTGACCTTCAGCGGGTCGTGCGTCGTGATGAAAGGCGCGAAGACGGCGATGCCAACCAGAGCCAGGAGTACAAGCGTGCCGATGAGCGCCAGACGATGACGCCGGTAGCGGCGCCAAAAGCGCGAGCGGAAGAAATTCGATTGATTATGCTCCGCTTCCAGTCTGTTTTGCATATCACGCGCCGCCGCATACTTGGGGTTTATGGTCAATTTTCGGATTCGCGCTCAGTCCGCATAGCGGATTCGTGGATCGGCATAAGCGTAGACGATATCGGTGATAAGGTTGGCCAACAAAACGAGTACGGCGGTGATAAGCAACAGGCTCATGATCTGCGGATAGTCGCGGTCAGTTATAGAATCTATCGCCAATTTGCCGATGCCTGGCCAACTGAAGACGGTTTCGATGATGACAGAGCCGCCGAAGAGCCCAGGGAGCCTGAGGCCCAGCACAGTGATGAGCGGTATGAGAGCGTTACGCAGGGCGTGAACCGTTAGAATGCGGCGCTGCTGTAAGCCCTTGGCGCGCGCGGTGGTGACGTAATCCTGGTCCAGCACTTCAAGCAAACTGGTGCGGGCGAAGCGCATCAAAGACGCCATGCTGGCGAAACCGAGCACGGTCGCGGGGAGCAGCAGGTGGTGAAGCAGATCGATGGTGTAGGGAAGTTCCGTACGCAGGCTGATCATCCCAAAGGGGGGCAAAACATCGAGCTTAAGAGCGAATATGTATATGCCCGCCAGCGCCAGGAAGAAATTCGGCACCGATATCCCGGCGAAAGCAGCGAAGGTCAAGCCATAGTCGATCTTTGAGTATTGCTTGAGCGAAGACAGCAAGCCCAGCGGAATGCCGACAACAACCGATATCACAAGGGCGGACACAGTCAGGATTAGCGTGGGACCCAAGCGTTCCTGGATTCGTTGCATAACGGGTACGCTGTGGACATAGGAATAGCCCATATTGCCCTTCAGCGCCTCGGTCAGCCAGATGGTATAGCGAATGAAAAATGGCTGATTCAAGCCCAAGTTCTCACGCAGGACCTCCAGTTCGCCGGGGGCGACCGGCGCAGCGGGGTCAATCATAGCAATAATTGGGTCGCCAGGCGCGAGGTTGATTAGCACAAAGTCAATCAGCGTTATTCCGAAGAGGATCGGAATCGCCAGGACAAGTCGTCGGAGAATGTATTTCGACATAATGAGTGAATATACGGCTCGGAAATAATGCTTGAACAGCTAGGACTTGGCGGCAACCGCCAATCTGTTGCCGCCTAATATGCAGGCGAAGAGCCTTCCCGCAATTGGGTGCGGGAGGGCTCTATTGGGGTAGGCTACAGCGCCTTATTCTTCCAGCCACCAGGTCTCAATCGCGTTGTAGTTCGGCAAGTGACCAAAATACTGCGGCGTTGCATTGCGCAGTTTGGAGGTCAAGACCCAACCGCGGTTGCCTAAGCGAATCGGGATCATCGCGGCTTCGTCATCAAGGATGCCCTGAAGCTCTTGATAGAGCGCGACGCGCGTTGCGCGATCTGGCTCAATGCGGCCTTGCGCCAGGATTTCGTCGACGCGTTCGTTGCTGAGCTGAGTGAAGTTGAAACCACCCTCGGCGAGTGTATACCCGGACTTATAGTAGATCGTGACCGAATCGGGGTCGGGACCAAAGGCGTTGCAGATTGCCACGAGATCGAAGTCCATCTGGGTCAGCACGATATCGTTGTAGTTAGTGCGATCGCCAGCGCCGCGCAGCTCTATATTCAAGCCAACATCCGTCAAGAACTGCACGATGAACAGCAGGTCGTTAGCCGGCTCTTCGCCACCGAATACATAGTCAATGGCGCGATCGGCTGCCCAATCGCCATCAGCGATCGCTTCCGCGATAAGCTCCCGCGCTTTATCGGGATTGAAGGAGTAGTCGAGCTCGTGAGGATTGGGCTTCAGGAATTCCTGGCCCAGATGGTGATAGAAGGGCACAGCGAGTTGACTATCCAGGAAGAGTTCATCGGTGATCGTCTGGCGATCTATCGAGAAGGAGATGGCTTGACGCACCTTCTTGGGAATGCGAGTCGTGTTGGCGGAAACGTTGCAGAAGACATTGCTCGCCTGCCAGTAAATTTGGAAATCGGGATTGTCCAAGAAGCGTGGCAGATCGTCCGCGCCGACATTGGATGACATATCGATGTCGCCGGTTTCCAAGCCAGCCGGAATCGTCGAGCCATCCGGGAAGAACATATTTATGCCTTCGATATGCGGCGCGCCGCGGAAGTAGTCCTCGTTGCGCTCAAAGCGGATGAGCTGGTCGAGGTTGGCTTCCGCCACCTTGAACGGACCGGTGCCGACGGGGCTCTCGATGAAGAACTTATTCCCGGACAGATCGGCATATGCAACCTCGCCCAGGACATGCTCCGGCAAGATGCCAATATAGCTGAGGGTATCCAGCAGGGTGACGGCCGGCTGATTGACGCTGATGCGGACGGTATAGTCATCGACCGCTTCCAAGCCGGAAATGCTATCGGCTTCACCCGCGACAAACGCTTCCAAGCCCGCCAGGTCCTGCAGGGAATTGCCCCAAAACGTCGTATTGTCGGGATGGACGGCGATGGTCAAGGTGAAGACGACATCGTCGGCGGTGAATGCTTCGCCGTCATGCCAGACGACATCATCCCGCAGGTTGAAAGTGAAAGTCAGGGCATCGTCAGAGATATCCCAACTCTCCGCCAAGACCGGGATCGGGTCCGTGAAGAATCCGACATCGTAGGATATCAGGCTGTTGTAAATGAAGCGCATTATATCGGACTGAACGCCCTGAACGCCATTGAGCGGATCCATGCTGCGCGGCGTCTGACTGTAGGCGTAGTTTAGTACACCGCCGTCCCTGGGTTCTTGTGCGGTTACAGCGCCTGTGGCAAGCGCCAAGAGAAGCGAGAATACAACAACAAAAGCAAGTCTAATCCGTAACATTACTTTCCTCCAAAGATAAGGCTGCTGACATTGGCCATCTGCATATTAAGCGCACTTTTTGATTTTGCCCCCTCTCTGAAGCGCTGCTGCCTGGCAACTTATTCGACGGTTCACATTCTAACAAATCCTCAAGGCTGAGACAATTTAATCAGGCCCGGCGTCAGGGCAATCGCATCAAAATATTTTCAACACAGAGGGCAGAGAGAGGCGCGTAGAGCGCTGGGCCAATGAATGTTCATAGAACTGTCGAGCGCTCCACATCCCCGACCTCCGCCGCCAGCGCGCGCCAGGCATCACCGATGCGCCCGAAGCCTTCGTCGATGGCGTCCGGCCGCTGGATGCCGAAGTTGAGGCGCATGGCGTGGCTGCCGCCGTCGCCGGTGTAGAAGAGCCCGCCAATGGCGAAAGCGACATCACGCTGCAGGCCGGCGATGAAAGTCTCGGCAGCGCTGGGCCCCCGCTCGGGCAGCTCCACCCATAGGTAAAGCCCGCCTTGAGGCGAGAACCACTTGCTGCCCGGCGGGAAAAAGCGCTGGGCGGCGGCCAGGGCGGCCACCCGCCGGCGGCGCAGCTCGATGCGGTTGCGCTCCAGCTGCTGGGCCAGCACGCCGCGCTCCAGCAGCAGGTGGATGGCGCGCTGGTGCAAGCCGGAGGTGGAGATATCGGCGGCTTGTTTGACGCGCGTCAGGCGCTCGTTGTAAGCCTCGCCGGCGATCAGATAGCCGATGCGGATACCGGGCAGCAGCACCTTGGTGAAGGCGTTGGTGTGGATGACGCCGCCGCTTTCATCCAGCGCTTTGAGCGGCGGCAGCTCCTCACCCTCGAAGCGGAATTCGCGGTAGACTTCATCTTCAAGCACGGGGATGCCATGCCGGGCGGCCAGGCGCACGAGTTGGCGGCGGCGGTGCATGGGCATCAGGTGGCCCGTCGGGTTCTGGTAGCTGGGCATGACGTAGATTAAGCGCGGACGCAGGTCGGCGATGATATTGTCGAGGGCGTCGATGCGGATGCCGTCTTCGTCGATGGGGATGCCGTGAATGTGGACGCGGCGCGCCTGGGCGATGTCGATGACACCCAGGTAAGTGGGGTCGGCAGTGACGAGGGTGTCGCCCGGGCTCAGCAGCGACTGCAGCACCAGGTCGATGGCTTGCTGGGCGCCGCCGGTGATCAGCACATCGGCGAGGCGGCACTGGATGCCGATGGCGCGCACATAATCGCGCACGGCGCTGCGCAGCGGAAGATAGCCTTCGGGGGCTTCGTAAGACAGGGCTTTGGCGCCGTCGCGCTCGATGACCTGGTTGAGCGCGTCTTGCAGGTAGCGGACGGGGAAAAACTCACTGGGTGGCGCGCCGCTGCTGAAGTCGATGACGCCGGGTTTGCGCGCCAGTCGCATCATATCACGGATGAAAGCGGCGCGTTGGCGGTCGGGCAATGGCGGACGCTGCGGGGACTCGGCGGGAGCGGCATCGCGTTGGCGAGCGACGAATGTGCCGCGGCCGGCGCGAGCGCTAAGGTAACCGTCGGCGCGCAGCTCGCTGTAAGCCTTGACTACGCTGATGCGGCTGATGCCCAGCCGGAGAGCCAACGCGCGACTGGGGGGCAGGCGCTTCCCGGCGGGCAGGTCTCCACTGTCGATTTGATCGCGTATTTGACCGATCAACTGGCGATAGAGCGGCGCCTCGCTCTGACGCTGGAGTGTGATGTTGAGCGGGTCCTTTGTCATTGGCGGGAATCTTTCTCAGAGCCAGCAAGGGTCTATATCAAGTATAATCAATTACATTTTTGATTCCCCGCTGAGACTCGTGGTTTCGGGCGACAAGGTTTGTCGCCCCTACATTTTGTGTTTTTTCGCAGCGAACGACGCTTAATCATTGTGAGGCAATTGCCCTGGCCCAGCAAAGGGAATTGTATCCTTTTCGGTTGAAACAAATTCTATACCATCGAGGACACCGAGGAACTCAATTGAAATATGACATATTCTTTGTGTGCTTTGTGCCTTTGTGTCTTTGTGGTGAAATTGAATTTCAACCGATTTGATACACTACCCAGCAAAGCGATAATTTGACAAACATTTGCATTTTACGATAGAGTAAATTTACGATATGTATACAAAATTACCCTAGGTGAATTGGTCCATGAACAAACTCTTTTCGCCAAGAATCTATGCCTTACTCTGTGTGTCGGGGCTACTGCTATGGATGGCTGCAGACGCCTTGGCGCAGACCGATGTTCGTGTGCGCTGTGAGGGGAAAGTCGAATTAGACTGGGAAGGAGGAGCGCAGCCAAACATTATCTACTTCGACCGTGAGACCTCAGACGGGCTAGCTTTGGATCAAACTGGAAGGGAGCCATCTTCCGGCCCTCATAGGCTGGCGGGAAATGCGAGCTACAAATTAGTTGCAATTTGGGACGGTCAAGATGAGGTCAAATCCTTCAGCACCAGCGGGGAAAAGTGCAAGCGTTCGGCGGCCCCCAGCAAAAGGCCGCTGGCTGTCACTTGCCCCTATCTGCCGGCCAGCATCGTTGTAAGCGGCTACGGTACGCACACACAATGCAAGCAGGTAGGCGAAGCCAACGTCGGCAAACCAGAGCTGATCGCGCAGGGCATCCTCGACGCGGTTGACATATTTGGCAGTGTCGATGCCGAGGTTCGCGTCTGCTTCAGCAAGCAAGGCAGCCTGAAGTTTCTGGACGCTGCGACATCCCCGCGGGCGCAATCAGACTTGCCAGCAGAACGTAGCGACGGCATGACCTGCGGCAGGATCGACAGAGCGGGTACAGTGGTCTTGCTCCAGGGCGGTGAAGCAGCCGCCGAACCCAGCGAACCTGTCGATATCCCACCAGCGGCTGTGGAATCAGACCCCGGCTCGTCAACTATCTGCCAGTTGACCACCACCGGATTCCTTAGCCTGCGCGCCGGACCCAACGCCTTTTACGCGCGAACGGGAGTCATGCCGTATGGCGCCGAGCTGATTGCGACGGCGAAAGACGGCAATTGGTATCTGGTCGAATACGAAGAGCAAAGCGGTTGGGCTAACGACGCGTACTTGACCAAGAGCCCGGGTTGCGATGCCATCGGAGGATCGAATCAGGTGTTCTTGTCGCTTGCCGCCGAGCCAGCTCCAGTTGCAGGGGAAGCGCAAGAGGCGCAGCCAGCGTCAACGGCGCCTGGCGCAAACGCGTTGCTGGATTGCAGCCTGACCACCGGCGACATCATCAACTTAAGAGCCTCGCCCGGGACCGAGCAAAGTATTTTGGCCGAGATTCCAAATCTTACGCAACTGAATGCTGAAGAAAGATCAGGCGATTGGTTCAAGGTCGAATATGAAGGCAGTATGGGCTGGGTGAACATAGACTACGTCTTTAGGCGCGGAGCTTGCGGCTAAAGGGATGCCGAGGGGCAGTGGCGATACGCAGTGACAGCGCAGGCCATGAGCAGAGCTACTTGCGTGATATGCTGGCGGCGGATGTAGGCGATGTGCTGGAAATCGGCTGCGGCGACGGGCGGTTGACACGAAAGTATGCCGATCTGCCGCGGCGAATTGTCGGCGTGGACCTACTGAATGCTCTGCCGGGGACCGGCGCGAAGCCCTTCCCCGAATCGATAAGTATGGCGGCGGCCAGCGGCCTTCACCTGCCCTTCCCGGCTTGTCGCTTTGATCATGTGATATTCTCGCTGTCCTTCTGATGAATTGAGCCTGAGGGTATGGTCCATGCCCTGACGGAAGCGCGGCGGGTGTTGCTGCCCGGCGGCCGCCTGATTGATCTGCGTCCGACGGCGCGCAACCGCCGTGTGGAGCTGGACCTGCCCGGGGCGACCCTCTTCATGGGCGAGATCGACTCTTCAAGCACCTTTCCCGACCATGCCGCTGCCAACGCAGCCTTAGAAGCGACGCTGTCGGCGGGCGAGTTCTGCCTTGAGCATAAGACCACCTTCCCCATTGCGCACGACCTCGACACCCTCGCGGACTTGCGCGAATTCAAAGCGGGTTTCCGCCGCAGCGTTATGCCCGAATCTATCTTTGAGCAGATCAACGCCATCAGCGCGGACCGGCCGGCGGACTTTATCATCCGCATCCGGCGCGAGATGCTGGTAGCGCGCTACCTAAAGCTGTAATGCAAAATGGGCATGGCGAAGATAGCCGAATATTTGGCGGCGTAGTTGGTTATATCGAAAGTTTGCCGCAGTTCAAGAATTTGTTACACTCTAGGCGACGGTGAAAGCCGTGCAGTTCGACCGTGGCTGAGCTTAACTTGGAGGAATCTATGTTCCGCAGAGTGACATTTTTGTTCATCGTTCTGGCGCTGGTGCTGATTGCGGTATTCCCGGCCGCTGCGCAGGACGAAGTTGTATTTGGCGTTGTGCTTGTGGGCCCCAACGATGACCGGGGCTGGAGCACATCGCATCATGAAGCCGGCGAGTATGTCGTGGCTAATATGCCCGGCGCGACCATGCTCGAATTTGAGAGCCTGAACCCGGCCGATTCACCCGAAGCCACATTGATGGGCGTTGTTGAATTGATGGTAGACGAAGGCGCATCGGTCATCTTCACAACTTCCGACAGTTTTGAAGAAGACACCAATGTCGTCGCCGCCGCCTTCCCGGATGTTACTTTCATCAATATCACCGGCAGCAATGCGATTCAAGCAAGTGATGTGGTCGAGGGCGAGCATGCCATCATGCATGAATTGCCGGAGCTGCCGCCGGCGAATGTGGGCAACTTCAACGTCTACATGGAACTGCCGCGTATGATCGCCGGTTGCGCCGCCGCGCTGACAAGCGAGAGCGGGCAAATCGGCTATTTGGGCGCGCTGATCAATCCCGAAACACGACGCCTGGCCGCTTCCAGTTATCTGGGCGCGCGTTATTGCGCTGAGAATTACCGCGACGATATGATGGCTGACGACATCAGCTTTGAAGTAACCTGGATCGGCTTCTGGTTCCATATTCCGGGCGTGACGTTGGACCCGACCGAGGTTGCGCAAGGCTTCCTGGACGGCGGCGCTGACGTCATCATCTCGGGCATTGACACAACCGAGGCCATCACCGTTTCCGGCCAATACCTGGCGGAGGGCGACGCGAGCTACGGTGTACCCTACGGCAACGTCAACGGCTGTTCGGAAGCGCCGGACGCTTGCCTGGGCGCGGCCTATTACAACTGGGGCCCGGCTTATCTTGATGTCGTGCAGCGCGTTGTCGACGGCAGTTGGTCGCAAGAATGGAATTGGCTGGAGCCGAAATGGGACGAAATCAACGATGACGGCATCTACACTGACACGGACGTCAGCGTAGGCGGTTACGTCTTCGGCGACGCCCTCAGTATGGATACGGTCGAGACCTTGAAGGCATTCGCCCAGGAGATCCATGACTTCCAGACCGATGACATGCACGCGGACGAGATGTTCCTGTGGTCCGGACCGCTGAACCTGCAGGACGGCAGCGAGCTGGCTGGCGACATGGAGCCGGTGAGCCTGCTGGACATTTGGTTCCTTCCGCAGTTGCTCGAGGGCATGATCGGCGCCAGTGGCGAGTAGATTTACGTTGTGATTTTGCTGTGGGCGGTCAATCGTATCGCCCACAGGTCAGCCCACACATCGTTATCGGAAGACCGCATATCTGCGGACTTCGCGCTTATGGTAGCATTGTGAGTAGTAAGTTCGCGAAATGGACGGTTGATGGCAAGTGAAACCAGGGCAAATGCCCAATCTGATTTGGCAACGTGCGTCACAGCTATTGAATCCTCCAGAGACGCGCAGCGCCCGCACCTAGCCACAAAGGCGGCACTTATCGCGATGGAAGCAAAACTCATTCGCTGGATCGTAGGCGCGGGCATAGCGCTTTTTGCAGCACTGGTTGCTGTTGCTGCCCGCATCGTACTTTACATTGTCAGCCGATCGCCCCAAGCTGGTTGTCCTGTCTCAAGCCACTAGAATTAACGCAATGCGCGCCTTGCTCTCGCTCTCCCTACTCCTCATGGGAGCGTGCTATGCCGTGTTCGCGCAGGACCTGCCTGAACTCATCTTCGTAGAAACAGAAATTTCCACTCGGCCGGACGGCTTTGGCGGCGATGCGCTGGTGGTCACGGGAGAGTTGCTCAATCATGGCGCGGAGGCTTACGCCAATGTCCGCATAAGCGTTGAGGTCTTTGACGCTGACGAGGAATTAATCGGCGAAGGCTTTGGATTTCTGGTCGATGCTTGCGGCACGGCGCTGCTGGATCATGCCTTGCCGCCGGGGCGCCAACAAGCCTACGAGGCGCCCTACGAGGTCTTCGCGGACAGCGACGCAGCGCAAGTCAAGATGAGCGTCTCCGCGCAGGCAGTCTCGCCGGCCACAGCGCCGCTGGTTGAGACGCCACTTGTCCAGCGCATCGCCTTTGACGAAGTCGTCATGCTGGAATGGCTGGACGAAGAGACGCTTATCTACGGACTTGGCTGCGAGGGCGCGGTCTTCACCGAGCTGGACTGGTGGCGCTATCACACGCCGGATCACGCGCTCACTAAAACCGAGCATCCTGACGCCCGCAAGGTGACGCCGGAGATGATCGAGCGCAGCGCGGCGGCGATGATTACGCAGTCGGGCGATCTCAAACCCGAGCTATTTTACGGCTCGCAAATGACATTTTCGCCGACGGCGCGGCGTATCGTCTATCAGAACGACTTGCATTCGATTTATTCGGCCGAGCCAGACGGCACGTATAAACGCTTGATCCACAAATACTTGCACCAAAACAGCCTGCGCGGTTTCTTGTGGGCGCGGAATCCGGGCATATTTCTCGCCTATTACTTCGGCGCTTATGGCGACCCGGTGCATTATTTCGCCGCGCACGTGGACGGCGCGATGGTGACCGGCTTGATTGACTCGCTGCCGCCGTCGCAGACAGTGCCGGGGCCTTCTCCGGACGGCATCGCCGCAGTGGTCGGCCGGCGGGAAGGCGACCTAAGCGGCTACTTCTGGCAGACGACCTATGGCGGCAGCAAGCTGCTCTTTGAAGCGGAATTGCCGGGCAACAATTATCCGGCGCCTATCGTGACCAGCAGGGAAATCTTTGTGATTCGACCGATAGAGGGCCTGCCGACCCTGCAATGTTTCGGATGGGGTTCGCGCCAGTTGAAGACCATCAGCGCCCTGCCCTTGCAGCTGACGCGGGGGTCGCGTGCCTGGAGCTGGCTGTCGCCGGATGGCGGCAAGCTGGCGCTGGCGGCTAATGGGGTCGATGGCGGTCTATGGTGGCTGGATACGGCGGGGGGATGTGCTTAACTTGGAACTCAGTATTGGCTTGCGACTCGGCGGATTTCATTGTCCGGGATATCGACCGTCCGCGACTTTGCCCAAATCAGCAGCAAGAGGATGATAATTCCGTCTTTGACGCGGTAGGTCTTCCCAAGCCTCTTTGCGAGAGCCTCAAACTCAGGCGCCGTTTCGACTTGCATTCGCTACCGATTCGCGCTCCAAGCGCAATTCTCGCAAGAGTTCGCGAAACGGTCTCGTTTCACCGCGTTCCACTTGCTGAAAGCTCTTGTGAAGGCTATCCAGCAATTCTCGCTGTTCCGTTGTCAGGTCATGCTGGTCTGAGCGCGGCACCATCTCCTGGTCTTTGACTTTGTCCTGCTTGGCTGGTCTGCCCATCAGTTCGCTCCCTGTTACCGCTTAGACCGATACTATATGATTGCGCTGGGACTTGTCAATGAAATTGCCGTATTCCAGTTCATCGACTGCTTTGAATAGTCGTCTAAACACCTAAATCTCTGTGCTGGCGGTCAGTGTCTGCGCGACCCGCTGTGTTTTCTGTGGTGAAATTATTTTATGCGATTGTCCCGGGGTGCAGAGTGTAAGCCTGGAGCCCGAGTAAAATTGCGGACACACTTAACGTTCCACATTATGAATCGCTGTTTAGTCGCCGCTGCTGCGGTTGAGACCGGCGAGAGGGGGATATGAACAAACATTACGACGCCATCGTAATCGGACTGGGCGGGATGGGCAGCGCGGCGCTGTATCATCTGGCGAAGCGCGGATTGAACGTGCTAGGCATCGAGCAGTATGAGATTCCGCACAAGCTGGGCTCCTCGCACGGATTGACGCGCATCATCCGGCTGGCCTATTACGAAGACTTGTCCTACGTGCCGCTGCTGCGCCGCTCGTATGAGCTATGGGCGGAGCTGGAGCGCGAGTTCGGCCAGCAGCTCTTCTATCAGACCGGCAGCATTGATATGGGTCCGGCAGAGGGCGAGGTTTTTCGCGGCAGTTTGCGCAGCTGCCTGGAGAACGACTTTGAGCATAAGGTGCTGGACAGCCGGCAGTTGAGCGCGCGCTTCCCCGGGTATCGTATGCCAGCCGAGGCCATGGCGGTTTTTCAGCCACAGGGCGGCTTGCTGTTGCCGGAGTTGTGCATCAGCGCGCACGCGCAATTGGCGCAGCATCATGGCGCGGAGATCCATAGCGGCGAGCGCGTGCTGGGCTGGGAGATTCTCGCGGATGAACGCTTGGCTTTGCGGACGGACGCCGGGCGCTATATCGCCGAGAAGCTGGTCATCTGTGGCGGCGCTTGGGCTTACAAGCTGGCTCCGCAACTGGCGAGGGTAGCTGTGCCGGAGCGTCAGGCGCTGATCTGGCTGGCGCCGAAGCAGCCGGACTGGTTTGGCCCCGAGCGCTTTCCCGTGTGGAATGCGCAAGTGGAAGAGGGGCGTTATTATGGCTTGCCGGAGTTCAACCCGAGCGGGCAGACGCCGGGCATGAAGCTGGGGCGCTATCACCATCGCGGGCAAATCTGCGATCCCGATACAGTGGACCGCGCGCTGGACGAGGAAGATGAGGCGCTCCTGCGGGGTTTCGCCGAGCGCTATTTTCCCGCTGGCGCCGGGGAGACGCTGGATATGCAGGTCTGTATGTTCACGAATACGCCCGATGAACATTTTGTGCTGGATGTATTGCCAGGCGCGCCGCAGGTATCAGTGGCGGCGGGTTTCAGCGGGCACGGCTTCAAAATGGCCAGCGTCGTAGGCGAAATCATGGCGGATTTGGCGCAGCGTGGCGAGACGCGGCATGATATTGCGCTGCATCGGCTGGCGCGTTTTCGACACCGTTACCACCGAGGACACTAAGTCTCATAGAGAACATATAGAGAACATAAAGGAAAGGCATTATGCTTTGCCCAAGGCATTGTCGGGGAACTTGCTCACCCTGCGTGACGCGCCCAAGCTCCCTAGTACCCGGTATCCCTTTCGCTTATTTTATCTGCTAACACGCTTTCGAAATCTGTAGGGGCGAGCTACCAGCTCGCCCGAAAGCACACAGATTGAGGATTCAGTTTTGTGTGAGCCAAGTTGTGACTTGCGAACGGCTGTGCCCTTGGTGGCAAAAGGGTCATAAATCCGCACAGCGCGAATTCACGACGCAGTACCGGACAAGCCTCAGCAAACTCTAGAAACCACAGATGTACGGAATAGCTAACATGAAGACTATCGGGCTGATCGGCGGGCTTAGCTGGGAATCCAGCGCTGAGTATTATCGCATCATCAATCAAGAGACGCAGCGGCGGCTGGGCGGGCTGCATTCGGCGCAGTGTTTGATGTACTCCTTTGATTTCGGCGAGATTGAAGCGCTGCAGGCGGCGGGCGATTGGGACGCGGCGGCGGAGCGCATGGTGGACGCGGCCGGGCGACTGGCGCGTGGCGGCGCCGGCTGCATCGTCATCTGCAGCAATACCATGCACCGCATGGCGCCCGAAATCGAAGCGGCGCTGGACCTGCCGCTGATCCACATCGCCGATGCCACAGCGCGGCCGATCGTCGCCGCGGGCTATCAGCGAGTGGGGCTGCTGGGCACACGCTTTACGATGGAGCAGGATTTCTACAAAGGGCGCATGGCCGAGCGCTTCGGGCTGGATGTGCGGATACCGGCATCGACGCAGCGCGAACAAGTGCATCGCATCATCTACGCAGAGCTAGTTCGCGGTGAGATACACGCGGAATCGCGGCGGGCCTATCAAGCGATGATTGACGGGCTGCGCGAGGGGGGCGCGCAGGCGGTGATTTTGGGCTGCACCGAGATTGGAATGTTGATCAAGCCGGAGGACAGCTCGCTGCCGAGCTTTGATACGACGGCGCTGCATGCCCTGGCGGCGGTCGATTGGGCGCTATCGGATTAGGCGAATTCAGCCGAGAATTATGCCGGCTAATTCACCACAGGGGCACAGAAGTAGAACCTGGTAAGTAATGCAAATTCTGATAAAGCAACGATATGTAGAGGCGACAGCCCGAAACCACAAGTTGCAGCGGCAGCATTTGCCAATCCCGTTGAGGGGGCGCGTTTGAAATTGCTGGCGCGGCGTGTTAGCTTATGCGTCTAGCCTGATTGGTTTCAGAAGAGAAATCCGTCTGTGTTGAAATATCGAGTGAAAGATACAGGTGCTTTGATGGTCGAAGATCAGAAACAGAGCAACGTCGTCCAGATTTCGCAGGCGCAAACTGAGGAGGCGCAGTCGCGGATTACGCTGCCGAACCAGATTGATATTCAATTTATGGACGAGGCCGACAGCGGCTTGACACAGCCAATGGAGGGCTACAACCCGCGTTACAAGAACATCGTCGACTATATCATCGGCGTCACGCATGAGATTTGGGAAGAGCATGGCATCGGCAAGCTCTACGACTATTACGCCAATACCGTAAAAATGCACACATCCAGCGGGCTGAAGTTCGGGCGCGAGGCGGTCATCGCGGCGACCCTCGAATCCCAAGCCGGTTTCCCCGACCGGCGGCTGTATGGCGAAGAAGTTATTTGGAGCGGCAACAATGTCGACGGCTTTTATACATCGCATCGGCTGCGGCACGAGGGCACCAATCGCGGCTGGACGCCCTACGGGCCGCCGACGGGCAAGCGTGTCTCTTACCGCGCCATCGCCGATTGCGTCTGTGTACGCGATATGATGGTCGAAGAGTGGATTTCTCGCGATGAATTGACGCTGATCACGCAGCTGGGCTTGGATCCGGTGCAGACGGCCAAAGAGATGGTTGCCAAAGAAAAAGACAGCGATTTGCCGCTGCGCATCGCCGGCGATATCGACCACCGCGTGGGCCAGCTGCCGCCGGCGCCCTGGCCCGAATCACAAACTGATGGCTTTGATCCGGAAGACTTCATCGGGCGCATGATGCACGAGATTTGGAATTGGAAGCTGCTCAACAAGGCGCGCGAATATTATCATGAGAACTTCGTCTTTGATGGACCGTCCGGGCGTTCATTCCAGGGCATCAGCGAATTTCAAGCCTACGCGCTCTCGCTGCTCTCGCCCTTCCCTGACCTGTCAGTCAGCCTCGATCACTTCTGTCATGTGGGAGATGAACATGCGGGTTACCGTGTGGCGACGCGCTGGTCGATACGCGGGACGCATACCGGTTACGGCATCTATGGCGAGCCCAGCGGCAACCCGATGCGGCTGATGGGCTTCAGCCACCATGTCATCAAGGACGGCCGTATCGTCAGCGAGAGCACCATATTCGACGAATTCGTCTTGCTGAAGCAGATATTCGCGTGATCTGTTCTTCCCTCAACCCCGAACAGACGCGCCTACGGGCGACCAAATTGGTCGCCCCTACATTTTTTAGTTGATTGAAGGATGGATGACTGTTGATGACAGCTACGACGGACAAGTATTTCACCTCAACATTCCAATACAGCCCGGTTGACCAAGCGCGGAATATCGCCAACAAGCGCCGCGTGATGGCGATAATGCGAGCGCTGGCCGAGGAGCCGAGCGAGCGTTTGCCCGAAATCGCGCGAGACGGGCTGGCGGCTGATATCGCGCTGCATGTGACGCATCCCGTCAATGAGCTGCGCGGAATCAAGGCCGGGCTGGAGCAATTGTGGCTGCCCCTGCGGCGGGCGCTGCCGGATATGGAACGGCGCGAACATTTCCTGGCCGGCGGGCGCTATCGCGATGCCGACTGGGTCGCCTGCATGGGGCACTATCTGGGCAACTTCGAGCAGGACCTCTTGGGCATCCCAGCCACGCGCGGCGCCATCTGCCTGCGCTACTGCGAGGGACATCAGTTGCGCGATGGCAAAATCGTCGAGAGTTTCCTCTTTCTCGATTTTCTGGATCTGATGCGCCAGGCCGGGTATTGGCCGCTGGCGCCGAGCCTGGGGCGGGAGATGCGTTGGCTGCCGCCGCGGACGCTGGATGGGGTCATCCTGAGGCCACAGGACGAGGCTCGCTCGCGCCGGACCATCGAGACGATCCTGAAGATGCATGCGGCGCTGGGATATTACAGCGGGGCGCCACCCACGCGCGCGGTGCTGGATGAAATGGAGCAGGCCAAACATTGGCACAAAAATTTCATCTGGTACGGTCCGGCCGGCATCGGCACGTCACGCGGACTAAAGCGCTATGAAGATTATCATCAGATCCCGTTTCTGACGGCTTTTCCCGATCGCGGCGGCTCGGCGCAAGGGCACTTTATCCGCATCGGCGACGGACATTTCGCGGTCACCGGCGGCTGGGGCTACCTGCGGGCGACGCATAGCGGCGGCCAGCTCTTTGGCATTCCGGCCACGGGCAAGCGGGTCAAGATGCGCGTGATGGACTTTTACCGCTGCGATGAAGAGACCATCGTCGAAAACTGGGTGCCGATAGACGTGCCGCATTTGCTGCTGCAGATGGGCGTGGATGTCTTCGGGCGGATGCGGCATCAGTTCCGGCAGCAGGGGGCTCTCAGCGCCAGCGAGTGGCTGGTGAATGATTGTTAGCCACAGAGGCGCAGAGACACAGAGAAAGATGCACGCGGATGACAAAGTCGATTCACAATCAAAACAAAGACCGCTTGCGGGCATTTCGCGCGGCGCTGTATGACTGTGACGCGGGCCGGCTGCGCGGGCAGCTGAACGAGATATTCGCGCCCGATTGTCTGGTGCAATTGGCGCATCCGCTGGAGACGCTGGAGGGCGCCGCCGGTTTGTATGAGCAAGCCTACGCGCCGCTGCTGCGCGCCCTGCCAGACCTGGAGCGGCGCGACTTCATCGTCATGGCCGGCGAATCGCAGGGGGCCGATTGGGTGGGCTGCTGCGGCCATTATCTGGGCGTCTTCGAGCGTCCCTGGCTGGATATCCCCCCGACTATGCACATGCTGGCCATGCGCTACCACGAGTTCTTCCGCTTCGAAGACGGGCGTATCGTCGAGATGCAAGCGCTTTGGGATATTCCGCAGGTCATGATGCAGGCCGGCGCCTGGCCGCTGGCGCCGAGTTTGGCAGTGGAATGGGTCGTGCCGGGACCGGCCACGAACGACGGCATCATCCAAATCCCCTACGATGAGTCGCGGTCGCGCGCCAGTTTGCAGTGGGTGACGGATATGCTGAATGCCATGGGGCGCTCGCTCGAAGGTATCGAGGCGATGGAACTGGAACGCTACTGGCACCCCAATTTTATCTGGTACGGTCCGGCGGGCATCGGCTCGATGCGGCGGATATCGGGCTTCCGCAATTGGCATCAGATTCCCTTTCTGAAAGCGCTGCCCGACCGCGGGGTAATTATGGACAAGGGGATTATGTTCGGCGATGCCGACTACGTGGCTTTCACGGCTTGGCCGGGCATGCGCATGACGGTCAGCGGCGACGGCTGGCTGGGCATCGCGCCGTCGGGCAAGGAGATTACCATGCGCAGTCTGGACTTCTGGCGGCGCGAGAATGGGGTGATCCGCGAGAATTGGGTGCTGATAGACTTGCTGCATGTGTATGAGCAGTTGGGCGTCGACGTCTTCGAGCGGATGCGCGAGCTGACGGTGGCGCGCCACGGGCGGATGCAGGCGTAGATGCAAGCTGCAAGTCACAGGAAAAATCTTTCACCACAGAGGCACAGAGAATTACATTGTAGGGGGGAGCCTTGGCTCGCCCGTACGCACAATCAACTTCAATTAGCGAGGTTGGTTTTCGGGCGGAATGTGAGCGATTCGGGGATTCGTCAGGTCGCGCTGAGAAAGCGCGGGATTCGCCAGCCCCCAGTCGATGTTGACCTGCGGGTCATTCCAGGCGATGCCGTATTCATCAGCGCCGCCGTCGTAGTAATTGTTGACGATGTAGATCAGCGTACAATCGGTCAGAGCCGCGAAACCGTGCGCCACGCCTTCGGGGATAAAGAGCCCCAGCGGCTGGTCTCCGTCCATGTTGATGGCGGCGGAAGCCAGGTAGGTAGGCGAGGAACGGCGTAAATCGACCAAGCCCACGCGCAGGCGGCCCGCGACCGGGCACCAGTAATCCACCTGCTTGAAGTGATAATGCAAGCCGCGCAAAACGCCGGCGCTGCTGTCGCTGCGGTTGCTCTGCAGGCGGTCCCAGTTGGCTTGCGGGAACCACTCGGCGCGGAAGGTCTCCATGAAGCGGCCGCGCTCGTCGCCGTAGGCGTCCAGGGGCACGGTCATGACGCCGTCTATGGGCGCGAAGGGCTGGGCGGGGGATTGTGTCATGTGTCTTTCCCTTCCGTTGTCGCGGTTGACTTCAGTATCCCAAAGTCCTGAAGGCAAAGCGCAGCATCAGCTCTTGATGCTTAATCTGCTCGTCGATAGCCAGCGAGCCGTGGCCGGCGTCGAACCAGTAGATGTCGATGGACTTGCCCAGCTCGTGCAGCCGCTGCTCATAGACGCGCATTTGACGGGCGGGGCAGCGGGTATCGTTCTCGCCTTGCAGCACCAGGATAGGCGCCTGGATGTCCGCAGCGTAGGTGATGGGCGAGGCTGCCCGGTGGGCTTCGGGCTTCTCGTCGGGCGCACCGCCGAACATGCTGCGTTGGTAGCCACGCAGGGTGCCGGCCTGGTCTTCATACATCAGCGTCCAATCGGCAATGGCGACGATGGCCATGCCTCCGGCGAAGAGCTGCGGCTGCCTCCCCAGCGATTGCAGCGTCAGGTAGCCGCCATAGGAGACGCCGGTTTTGAGCAGCGCGCCCGGCTGGGCGATGCCGTTTTCCAGCAGCCAGTCGACGCCGGCGGCGATATCGTCCACTTCCAGGTCGCCCAGGTTGCCGTCGATGGCGTGCTGAAAGTCATACCCAAATGTGGTGGAGCCGCGGTAGTTGAGGCTGAAGAAGGCGAAGCCGTGATCAAGCCAGGCTTGGGCATCGGGCTTCCAGGTATTGGTCTGCACGGCGGTGGGCCCGCCATGAGTATGCACGATGGTGGGGAAGGGACCGGCGCCCGGCGGGGTCGCCAGCCAGGCTTGGATCTCCGCGCCGCCGCTGGAGGGATATGTCACCGAGCGCCAGGGGCTGCCAGCCGGAACATCAACTGACAGGTCGATGACCTGCCGCCTGATAGCGCCGCTTTCGGCGTCGATTTCCAGCAGGCGGGCCGGCGCGGTCGAGTCGGCGAGATGCACTTGCAGCGCGCCATCGTCCAGGAAGCCGCTGCCCGGGCTGAGCGCGCCGGGCGGCGTATTGAGTTTGCGGGCGCGCTCCGCGTCGATGTCATAGACGTAGAGCGTATGCAGCGCTTGATGAACCTGGTGCAGCAGCAGGCGCTGAGCGTCCGGCGACCAATGCCAGACTTTGACATCGCCGCTGAATTGATCGCAATGGATATCGTGACGTTCTCCGGTAAGAGGATTCCAAATGAAGGGGCGATGGTAGCCGCCCGCGCTGGAGGAGCCTGCCAAGCGCATATCGCCCGGGCTGGGCGAGAATCCGGTACAAGCCGTTCCGCTGCCGGGACCGTCCCAGAGTTCGGCGATCAGCGCGCCGCTATGGACATCGTAAGCTTCAAGGGCGTATTCGGCGCTGGCGGTCTTTTCGGCTGTGGCGATGACGGCGATTTCAGCAGCCTGCGACAGATAGGGTCCGCTTGACAATGCCTCTTTGGTCAGTGTGAAGGCCGGCTTGGCCTGGCGCCGATCGTGTATGATGAAGTGAAAGCCCTGGTCGTTTACAGCGGCGAATCCACACGCGTTGCCGGAGTCGCTTTCGCTGAAGGAGTGCGAGGCGTAGTCGGGCAAATCGGGACTGATGTCTTCGGGCTGGCCGCCGCTGAAAGGCAGGCTGACATAGTGCCCGATCTCATCGCCGCCGCTATCGCGCAGGTAGTAGACGAGCTCGCCATCAGCGGAGATGGCGCCACGGACGACGCCGGCGGCCTCGTCGGTGAGCTGGCGCAGGTCGTCGGTGCTGGTGTCCCAGGCGTAGAGCTGATAGACGCCGTCCTTATTGCTGGCGACCAGACCGCGCTTGGGATTGCGCGTCGCGCGGATCGACCAGGCGAGCGCGGGCGCGCGGTAGCGTTTTTTCCAGGGCGCGTCTGCGCTGAGGTCGAGCGGATTGAGCATGGCAACTGCCTTTCGCGGCTAGGGATGCGGCCTATCGGCTGATGATAGTGGCTGTCACGGCTGTGTTCAATGGACGAGGCAGCCGCAATCGTCGAGGGCGAGCATGGTATTTGGCAGGAGATCGAGACAAAAGGAAAGCTACTCACAGGAATTTTGCCACCGAGGGCGCCGAGTTTAGGGAGGACAACGAGGACCCGGAGAGCTCAGTGGTATTGTTCTTAATGAGCTGGTCGCGGAGTTTAGAGCCGCAAAAGCCAGGGCAATCGCATCAAAAAAATTAACCACAGTCGCTCGCAAGTCACGACTTGGCTCACACAAAATTTGAAATCCGATGCTGCGTGCGTACGGGCGAGCCAAGGCTCGCCCCTACAATCTGTTAGTTTGATAATAAATTCGTCATTTATGGATATTGATGCGATTGCCCTGCGAGAGCACCGAGAAACTTAATCGAGATTTGCCATATTCTTTGTGTGCTTTGTGCCTTTGTGTCTTTGTGGTGAAATTGAATTTCAACCGAATTCGATACACTACCACGAAAGCAAAGTCACCTAGACCTGTGGCGGATCCTGCGTCATAATGGAGCGAGTGCGATCGCTTCTGATGGGGAGGACGGCAATGGCGATAGCGGTAATGGCTGTGATTATCCTGATAAATATCGCGCTGCTGCTGGCGGTGATGCGAATCGGCACGATGGAGGATTTCCATAGTGAAGTTGCCGCGGACGACTCGTCAGCGGTCCTGGCTTGGCGGGCGCGGCTGGCGGCGCGCGAGCAAGCCCAAGCCTCCCCCGAAGACGGCGACAGCTAAACCCCGCGCAAGCCTCAGCGCATGCGGATTGGTCTGATTACCTCCGACCTCAGCACAAACAATGGCTGGGCAAATTACAGCCTCAATCTGATTCGGCAGCTGCGGGCGCGCGGACTGCGCCTGACAGTCGTCTGCGCGCGCAACAGTCCGCCGGTCGATTTTGAGACGCATGCCCGGCTGCCTGCGGTCGCGCCGCCGGAGCGACACAGCTTCCTCAAGGCGCTGCGACAAGCCCCGCAGATCCGGCGCCTGTTCAGCGGCTGCGATGTCATCCACAGCACGATTGAACCCTACGCGATTCTGGCAGCGGCGGTAAGCGGGCCGCGACCGCTGGTGGTCACGGCGCACGGCAGCTACGTCAACTTGCCGCGCATGCGTCGCTTCCCACTGGGGGGGCTGTATCGGCGCGCCTTTGAGCGGGCGCAACTGATATGTGTGAGCCGGCATACGGCGCAAGTGGCGAAGACGCTGCTGCCCGGCGCGCGTACTCATGTGATAAACAACGGGCTGGACGCGGCGCCATATCGGCAGCCCCCGGCTTTCGACATCGAAAAGACCGCGCCCACCGTGGTCACGCTAGGCGAGATTAAGCCGAGAAAGGGCACGCTGCAACTGGTGGAAGCGATGGCAACGGTGCGCGAGCGGCTGCCGGAAGCGCAATGCCTCATCATGGGCAATCCGCAGGCGGGCAGCGCCTATACCCGGCAGGTGCGCGCAACTATCGACCGCTTGGGGCTGGCGGAAAACGTGCGAATTTTGGGCTTCGTCGACGAGGCTTTGCTGCGCGCCTGGCTGGCGGCGGCGGATGTTTTCGCGCTGCCAGCGATGAATGATGGCTGGTATTTTGAGGGCTTCGGCTTATCAGTGCTGGAGGCGAGCGCGGCCGGGACTGCTGTGATTGGCACGGACAATTGTGGTGTGGCCGATGCCATTGAAGACGGCGTCAGCGGGCTGGTCATCCCGCAAGCGGGGGTGGCGGAGGCGCTGCCGCGGGCTCTGCTGGAATTGCTACTGGATCCGGAAAAGGCGGCGCGTATGGGAGCGGCCGGGCGCGAGCGAGCGCAGGCGCAGACCTGGGAGCGCGTGGCCGATCAGGTGATTGAAATATACCGACACGCGCTAAACTAACTCGCCTTGAGGCCGTCGGCGTAGAGGAAGAAGTCTTTTGTGGTCGCGGCCTCAATAGCGAAGCCGTGGCGGCGCAGAATTTCGCTGAGCGCGGACGGCTCGTAATAGATTTTCACGATATCAAAGCGGCGTCCGTCTGCTAGCACACGCTTCTGCAGGTCTTGGCCCAGATCCTCCGTGCCGGTATGGGCAGTGGCGAGATCGGGTTGGCGCGAATCAACGATGAAGAGCCGGCCGCCCGGTTTGAGCGCGGCGCTGACTGTGTCCAGGAAGGTGGCGAGTTTATCGGCTGGCACGTGGCTCAGCCAAAAGCCGAAGAAGACCATGTCGTACTGCTGCTGCGGCCGCCACTCGAATAGGTCCGTCAGCTGATAGTCCACCTGGCCGGATTGGAGTTTGGCGCGATTGATAGCGATCATCTCGGGCGAGGCGTCCAGGGCGGTGACGTGGTGGCCGATTTGGATGAGCTCGCTCGTCCAGATGCCGGTTCCGGGCGCCAGCTCTAAGATGCGCGCGAAGCCCGTTTGACTGTGCAACTGGTCGCGGACTTGCTGGGCTTGGTTCTCCCATTGGCGCGTATGGAGTTCGCCGCGGTCGTAACGGCCCCGGCGGTAGAACCAGTCGTCGTATTCGGGCGCGCGGGCGCGGTAGTAGTCGATTTGGCGCTGCAGCAATTCGGTCATCTGTCTTCCTGGAAACATTTCGGGCGACCTGATAGGTCTCCCCTACATCTTCACATCATTGCCGCTGATTTTGTCATAGGTCCGCGGGGCGATAGACCGTCGGGGTCGTTGAGCTCAACGCCGGGGGGCGCGGGCACGTGGCCGTGAAGCAGCGGGTCGTCGGTGTCGCGCATCCAGTTATCAAGGCGCGCGCGCAGGTCAGCGAGGACGGCCGCGTGGGCTGGGTCGTCAATCAAATTGACGCGCTCGTTGGGGTCGAGCAAGGTGTCGTAGAGCTGCTCGGGCGCGGGCGCTTGCTCAGCGAAACCGTAGGCGACCAGTTCGGATTTGGCCAGTCCGTCATCAATATTCGACAGGACGGGCGACTCACGCTTGTCGTATCGGCGGATGTACTTGTAGCGCTCGCTGCGGACGGCGCGTTTGGGCTCGTAGGCGGCGTGGTAGCTGACTTCGGCGAAGAGCTCGTCACGGATGGAATCGGCCTCGCCGCGCAGCAGGGACAGCATTGATCGCCCTTGCAACCAGGCCGGCGGATCGATAGTGAGCAGATCGCAGAGGGTCGGGAAGATGTCGATATGGCTGACCATGGCGTCTATAGCGCGGCCGCCGCGAAACAGGTCGGCGCCCTGCATGATCAGCGCCACGCCGATGCCGGCGTCGGTCAGGCTGCACTTCATAGCCGGGAAAGCCAGGCCGTGGTCGGTGGTATAGATGACCAGCGTATTCTCGCGGATGCCCGTTTCATCGAGCGCCGCCAGCACTTGCCCGATCTTGTCATCGAGAGTCTGCGCCATGGCGATGTAATTGGCCATGTCCTGGCGGACGCGCGGCGTATCCGGGAAGAGCGCCGGCGGCTGGACGAAAGCCGGGTTGACATCGTGCTCGATCGGGTATTCGCGGTGGGTTTCGAAGAAGCCGACGGTCAGCCAGAAAGGCTCAGATGGCGCGGAGCGGATGAAGTCGGCGGCGGCGGTATGCGCCTGGGCATGCTCGGTGGTCAAGATGTGATCGTAGCCGACGGCTTCTGCGCCGCGATGATATTTCGCGTTGCTGAGGTGTTGAATGCCGGCCAGAGCCGAGGTGTAGCCGGCCGCTTTCAGGGTGTGGATGATATGCTGGCTGAAGTCGCCCAGGACGAAGCCGCGATTGGCCAGCCCCAGCATGCCGGCGCTGTGGGGCGCTTGGCCCGTTAGCAAGGCGGCGCGGCTGGGCGAGCAGGTGGGCGCGGCGCAATAGGCGCGGCGGAAGAGCGCGCCCTGCTCGGCCAGGCGCTGGAGATTGGGCGTGGGCACGGCGTGGCCGTAAGGTTGCAGGTAGCGGCCGCTGTCATGGGAGTGAATGTAGAGGATGTTTGGTTTGGGCAAAACCACGGTCCTCAGGCTGGTATCCAGGCTTCTTGACCGCGGAAGGGCATGTGAACGTCGGAATCGAATGCGGGGCGGTCGGCGTATTTATTGCTGTTGCCGGCGACGGGCGCGCCGCGTACAAGAATCGGCAGGTCGTCTCCACGCATGATGCGGGTCGATGTGGGGATGTAGCGCAGGGTCAGCCCGATGCGCCACTTGTCGGAAGTATTGGATTCCGAGCCGTGGATGATTTTGGGATTGTGCACCGAGACATCGCCCGGCTGCAGTTCTAAATCGACTACATCGGAATCGTCGATCATCGACGGGTGGATGCCGGATTCCAGCACATTTTTGCCATCGGGCACATCGACCATCTCTTTGCGCGATAGCAGGCGGTTGTTCTGTGTGCCAGGCAGGACGCGCAGGCAGCCGTTTTCGCGCGTGGATTCAGTAGCGGCCAGCCAGATTGTCGTGACTTCCATGGGCTCGAGGGGCCAGTAGCTGCCGTCCTGATGCCAAAGGACGCGCTGACCGTGCTTGGGCGGTTTGGCGATATAGTGGGCCGCCCACATAGCGCAGTTGGAGCCGATGAACTGCTCGACGATATCCACCAGGCGGTCGTCGCTCACCAGCCGGTGCATGAAGGGGTCGGAGACCAGCATGTGGTGGCCGAATTTCTCTGGCCGGACGCCGGGGTTACGCTCGGCCAACCAGTGGACGTGCTCGGCGGTTTCGCGCGCCAGGTCGGCGTCGATGGCCTTGCGGACGATGACGTAGCCTTTTTCGTCGTATTCTTGTTTCAGGTCGGGCATTCAGAGCCTCGCTTTTAGTTTAATCGCACACCATAGAAGCTAAATGAGCGGCGAATGACTGTCCATTTCTGGGCGGTATAATGACGCGAAATGAGCGGAAAGTCAAGAATTCCACCGCGCTCCCGGACTCATCAGTCTCGGCAAGAATGTATACGCCCAAACGATAGAATAAACCCGCCGCGCGGGGCTTCAATTGTATGCATCCGCTTTACTTAATCGCGCGCCTACTCCTTCTTCATCCACTCTACGTCTGTGCTTATCTTGGCCGTTGTAATCTTCAATTCGCACAAATCGTCTCGAATTGACTTGTGCGCATCCTCTGAAGCTTTGCGCACGCCCTCTATCTTATTGTCTAGTCGCCACCACATCAGGCCAATAACGGTCAAGTGAGGAAGAACTATATCCCACTGAATTGCCATATTATGACCTCAAAGTAAGTCTAAATCTGACTGAAGTATGCTAAATGAGCGCGGCAAATCAAAGATACCACCGCAATAAAATTATTTCAAAATGCAATCGCAATCGCTCAGTCGATGTTGACATCTTCTTTGGCTTTGCGCGGCGGATGTTGCGCTTTGAGCTCGAGGGTGATGCCGCCGAAGATAGGCGCGCAGACGTTGTAGATCGAGACAGTCAGGGCGGTGGAGAGACCGCCGGCGACGGCTGCGATCAGGGCAGTCTGCGCCAGAAGTGGGCCGAGCACATCGGGCGGAATCTCGATGTCGAGGAATTTGAATACAGCGTTGAGCAGCATCAGCAGGATGATGGGCAGGACGGCGGCCGCGGCGGAAATGACGGCGGCGAGTTTGACGGCGGAAAGGAAGCCGATGCGTTTGAGTGTGTAGGTCATGAGTAACTCCATCTTATATGAGGAGATGCAAAACAAGAGTATATCTTGTATGTCATCATACGCGCCAATTCGCACGGGCGTCTCGGCTAGCCCAGGATCCGCCCCACCCTATCAAGGATGCCGGCGCTGAAGAATTTGGCGCCAGGTTGACGGGCGAACGACTCTGCCAAATTGCTGGAATCCTATGTTGCCTGGGGTTACTTCAGCTTCGCCAGGAAGATCAACTCTTGCACGACAATGCGCAACGCCGACACATGCTTGTCAATATCGTCGCGATTGGCTACGAAGCGTCTTTTGTGGGCGGACCAATTCCCTATCGCGCTCAGCTCTCGCAAGACAGCGCCATTGTCGTCTAGCGCCCACCTGGATTCGCTGCAGGCCATTCGTATCAGCCCGGTCAGGCGCAAGAATCGGCCATTCTGGCCTTTGATTTTGTTCTTCATATCGTTTGCGACATAGGCTTCGATGATGAGCATCTCGAGCAACCGCCGCAACATGACCGCGCAGGCATCGTACCAACCGCGTTCATAGGCGCCATTGATTTGATCTACCACCCTGACGAAGTTGCCCGGCGCGCCCCGCACCAAAGCGGCATCGATAATTCTATCGGTATCAGGCTTGGCGCCTTCAGCCGGGGGTCTGGTAAGTCCGTAAATTACCCTTTGAAAGCGCTTGGCGGCCTCCAATTTAAGCACGGCGTTTTCATACATGGCGTTCAGTCTACATCTTTGTCATACAGATATAGCGCCATGTTCTTAAAAATTTCCCTAATCTGTTCGGCATCGGCATCGGGATGAATATGAATTTGAATATCCGTATGGACAGTTGGATAAACGGGCGCTGGCGCAGGAGAAGGCGCGGCTGCGATTGCGGCGGAGTCAATTGGCTGCTGTTTGGCCGGAACATGCGCATTTTGTTGTCTGGACGAGCCATCACGCTCGAAATCGGCAAGGGAACACAAAGCCTTGAAGGTGCCGACTGCTGAGTTAATTGCCTGGTCGCCAGTGGAAATATGATTCTGAAAAAAGCCCTTGAGCTCGGCGTCGGAGCGTTGATTGGCATCGGGATAAAGTTTGAAGAGTTCGCGATAGCCATCGGCGATCCCTTCGGCAAGCACAGTTTTTGGATACTTTTCGGCCAGGTAGGCGCGCCAGCGATGAGTCGGCTTGTTGGACTTGATAAAGCCGATGAAATCCAGGATTCGTATGATCGGTCGATGATTGGCGGATTTGAAGCCAACCTTAGGCAGCCAGCGCGTCGACACTGATTTCGGCGTGCCCAAGGATGGTATCGTTTGGAGGAATTCTTTGAGCTTGGCCGCCGTCTTGATGTATGGATAATCGGTCATGAAGATGCTGTTTCCCCGCAATACACTAGCGCATTCATAGTAGTGCATTCACCGCCTTGTATCAATAACAACTGCCGCGCAAGCCAATCCGGCGTCCGCAGCGACCTTGGTTTGACGGCGTTCCAGCCTTTGGCGCCGCGCAATGGAAGGAGGTCAGCCAAGGATCTGCCCCACCCTATCCAGGTTGCCGACGGAGTAGTACTTGGCCTTAGGATGATGCGTAAAGAGGGCGGCGGTGCTTTGCTCGGGCAGCCACTGCCAGGACTCGGTCAGGGACATGCCCAGCTCGCTTTCCAATTGCGGCAGCAGGCGCAGGACGATCTCGTGGTCGGCCAGTTCAGGGCAGGCGGGATAGCCCCAGCTGTAGCGCTTGCCGCGCTTCGCCGGGATGCCCAGCTGGCCCTGCGCGATATGCGTCAGGTAGTTAGCGGTCGCTTCCGCCGCTTGCACAGCCAAGCCATGAAAGTAGTAGGCTTCGCTGTATTCATTGGCGGCTTGCAGGCGCTCGACCTCTTCTGTAGCGGCATGCCCGACCGTCACCGTCTGCAGGACCATGACATCAGCGCGCCCATCCCCGTTAAGCGGCGCGAAATAGTCGCTGATGCACAGGCTCTCGCCGTCGGGCTGGCGCGGGAAGCTGAAGCGGGCGGCTTCGCGCTTTTCGCCTGTCGCGGCATAAGCCTCCGCGTTCCAGACGATCAACTGGTCGCCATCGCTGTTGACGGGCAGGTAGGCGTAGACGGCTTGCGGCTGCAGGGTAGCGTGCCGGGCGGCCGCTTTGGCCATGCGCAGCAAGCGCTCTTCGAAGTCGGCTGAGAGTTGCCGCCACTCCTCGCCTTGCGTATTCTTCGCGCCCCAGGAGAGGCGGAAGAGTTCCGGCTTGTGCAGGTGCTGCAGGACGATTTCCAGCGGCATTTCGCGAACGACGCGGCTTCCCCAGAAGGGCGGCGTCGGGATATCGGGGGCGGCGAGCACGGTCTTGCGGGCGCCTGCGCGGCGGGCGCGGCGGCGGCGTGGCGCGCGCTCGACTTCGGCGTAGGCCTCGCTGAAAACTTCGTCGAGAAATTGTTCGCCCCGCTCGGCATCAAGCAGTTGATCGACGACCGCCAAGCCTTCAAAGGCGTCCTTGCAATAAAAGACGCCGGCCAGGTAGGGCTCCTGCGACTCTTGCAGGAAGAGGATGCGCCGGCCGAAGCGGCGGTTGATGGCGGCGCCGCCCACCAGCACGGGAATATCCAGGCCGCGCCGCGCCAGCTCGTTGACGATCAGCGGCATCTGCTTGGAAGTGCTGACCAGCAGCGCGGACAGCCCAATAGCGTCAGCATTGTACTCCAGCGCCTTGTCGATGATGGTGTTGGCCGGCACTTGTTTGCCCAGATCGTGCACGGTGTAGCCGTTATTGCTCAGGATGGTTTTGACGAGGTTTTTGCCGATATCGTGCACATCGCCGTAGACGGTCGCCAGCACGACGATGCCCTTGCTGGCGCCTTCGACTTTGTCCATAAATTGTTCCAGATAGGCGACCGACTTCTTCATGACCTCGGCGGATTGCAGCACGAAGGGCAGGATGAGTTCGCCGGCGCCAAACTTATCGCCGACTTCTTTCATGGCTGGCAGCAGCACGGTGTTAAGCGCGCTGACGGCGTCCAGGCGCGTCAGGGTGTCGTCGATGAGCGCTTCGACGCCCTCTTTCTTGCGGTGGACAATCTGCCAGTGCAGCGCTTCTTCGCTGGACAAATCGGCGGTGGGGTCAATCGCTTCCGCGCCGGCTACTTGCACCTCGTTGTCTTCGAAGTACTGAATGAAACGCGGCAGCGCGTCGGCATCGCTGTTGAAGATAAGGTCTTCCGCAATCTTGCGCTGGTCATCGGGAATCTCGAAATAGGGTGTGATATGGGCGGGATTGACGATGGCCATATCCAAGCCGGCTTTGACGGCGTGATACAGAAAGACGCTGTTGAGCACGCCGCGCGCCGCCGCCCCCACCCCGAAGCTGACATTGCTGATGCCGAGGGCGGTCATCACGCCGGGGAGCTCTTCCTTGATGAGGCGAATGCCTTCCAGGGTCTCGACGGCGTCATTGCGCAATTCGTCCTGGCCTGTGGTTAAGGGGAAGGTCAAGGCGTCGTAGATGAGGTCTTCGGGCGAGAGACCATAGTCGCCCAGCGCGATATCGGTGATGCGGCGGGCGATTTCCAGTTTCTTTTCGCGGCTATGCGCCATGCCCGCTTCGTCGATGGTCATGGACAGGACAGCAGCGCCATGCTTGAGCGCAATGGGCAGGATGGCGTCGATGCGCTCGCGGCCATTTTCCAGGTTGTTGCCATTGATGATGCCGCGGCCCGGGTACAGCGCCAGCGCGGCTTCGGCGACATCAACTTCGGTGGTGTCGATAATCAGCGGCGCTTCGACCGCCATGGACAGCTTCTTGACCAGTTGCTGCATCTGCTCTAATTCGTCATCGCGCTCGGTCAGGGCGACGCAGACATCGAGCATGTGCGCGCCGCGCTCCACCTGGCCGACGGCGATATCGACGATGCTGTCGTAGTCATCTTCGAGCAGGAGGCGCTTGACTTTGCGACTGCCCTGGCTGTTGACGCGCTCGCCAATCAGCGTGGGAGCGGGGTCTTGCAGCATACGCGCCGCCGTCATGCCGCTGGAAGCTCGCGGCTCCCGCATAATCTCGCGCAGCAGCGGCGCCTGTCGGGCTTTGTTCCGCGCCAGGACGTCTGGATAGGGCGCGCCGTGTACCTGCCGATAGAGCGCGGCGATGTGATCGGGCGTTGTGCCGCAGCAGCCGCCGACCGCGTTGACGCCCCAGCCCGCGAACTCGCCCACCAGCTCGCTGAAGGGGTCAGGCTGCATGGGATAAACCGCCTCGCCATCGACATTGATAGGCAAGCCGGCGTTGGGCAGGACGCTGATGGGATAAGGCGAACGCTCGATCAGGTATTGGATGGGCAGGCGCATGTATTCGGGACCGGTGGAGCAATTCATGCCCAGCAGGTCAATCGGCAGCGGCTCAAGCGTGGCTAACGCGCCGCTGATATCGGTGCCAAAGAGCATACGTCCGCTAACATCCAGGGTAATCTGCACTTGCAGGGGGATGCGCTGACCGCAGGCGGCGAAGCAGCGGTTGATGCCGTGGATGGCCGCTTTGACCTCGAGGATGTCCTGGCTGGTTTCCAGCAGCAGCAAGTCGGCGCCGCCCTCAACCAGGCCCTGCGCCTGCTCGCGGAACAGTTCAGCCAGCTCGTCAAAGGTAATGTCGCTCAAGTCAGGGTCGTCGCCAGAGGGCAGCTTGCCGCTGGGTCCCATACTGCCGGCCACGAAGCGCGGCATGCCGGTCTCGCGCTCAACCTGGTCACAAGCGGCGCGGGCGATTTGGGCGGCTGCGCGGTTGATCTCCAGGGTTTGATCGCCCAAACCGTGTTCGGCAAGCGTCAGGCGATTCGCGCGGAAGGTGTTGGTTTCGACGGCTTCCGCGCCCACGCGCAAAAAGGACTCGTGAATCTCGCGGATGACATCCGGGCGGGTAATGACGAGGTAGTCGATGCAATCCTGGAATTGCTCGCCGCCGAAATCGCCGGGCCCGAGGTCGTAGGCCTGGATGCTGGTGCCCATGGCGCCGTCAAAGATGACGATGTGGTCGTCGATGGCGTCGAGGTAGCGCCGGTTGCTGAAGGGTTGTAGTTTGTTATTCATAGCTTCAGTTTAGCATAGCCGTCAATGCCGCCCTAGCCCTGACGCCGCGTAGCTTAATTGGCATCCAGGGCAATCGCAACAAAATCCATAAATGACGAATTTATCATCAAACTAACAAATTGTAGGGGCGACATAGTATGTCGCCCGTGAAAACGCGCATAATCTGTGGGCGGTTGACCCGCAGTGTCTACGCGCGGCACAGGGTCGCGTAGGGCGCGTAGACACAGCCCGCCGACACTGGACCGTCAATCGCCCCTACATTGCCTCCTTTTTCTACCAGAAATAGAACTTGATCTCTGTTCCCTCTGTGTTCTCTGTGGTTAAAATATTTTAATGCGATTGCCCTGAATTGGCATCCGCTCGAATTGCGTTATAATCTCGCGCTAATCATCTAGCTGCGAACGGGCGGAACATGACATCAGCAGCGGCGGAAATCGACAGCGAAGACCAGCGTGAATCCGGCTTCCAAACCAACCGCATATTGCTGATCTGCAGCGGGCATTTTGTGCACGATGTCTACTCCTCTTTTATCTCGCCGCTGCTGCCGCTGCTGATCGACAAGCTGGGCTTGACGCTGCTGATGGCGGGATCGCTGCCGGTTTTCATGCAAGCGCCATCGCTCCTGGGCCCGCTGATCGGCTACTTGGCCGACCGCATTTCGGTGCGCTATCTGGTGATATTCGCGCCGGCCATCACCGCGACGCTGGCGACCATGATCGGCTTCATGCCTACCTATGGCACGGCGGCGCTGCTCTTATTCTGCGTGGGCGTGAACATCATGGCTTTCCACGCGCCGGCGCCAGCGATGATCGCGCATGTGGCCGGCGACAAAGTCGGGCGCGGCATGAGCTTCTTTATGGCGGCGGGCGAATTGGCGCGCTCGGTGGGCCCGCTGCTGGTTGGCTTCGGTGTGACCCACTGGGGCATGGAGGGTTTGTGGCGGCTGATGTTCTTCGGCTGGCTATCGAGCGCGGTCTTATTCTGGCGGCTGCGCGATGTCTCAGCCAGGCGCGAACGCCGCAAAGGCAAGAGCAAACCCATGCTGAAGCGCTTCGCGCGGGTGTTCACGCCGTTATTGGGGGTGATGCTGCTGCGCAATATGGCGGCCAGCAGCCTGGGCATATTCATGGTTGTGTACCTGGTCAATATCCGCGGGTTCGAGCTGACGCTGGCGACGGCCGCGCTGGCGCTTTATGAGCTTTCCGGGGTAGGCGGCGCCTTGATGGGCGGCACGCTCAGCGATCGCTTTGGACGGCGGCGCATGGTGGCGGGCGCGGCGACCAGCTCGGCGCTGTTGATGCTGATTTTTGTGCATGTCGAAGGCGCGCTGATGATTCCGCTGCTCATCGGCCTGGGTTTCACCTCGCTATCGGTGTCGCCGGTGTTTTTGGCGCTGGTGCAAGATCAACTGCCCGAAAACCGCGCCACCGCCAACGGCGTGTTCATGCTCTATGCTTTTGGCGTGCGGGCCATCAACGTGATAATAGTGGGCGCGCTGGGCGACGCGCTGGGCTTGCAGAACGCCTTCATCGCCGCGGCGCTGATTTCACTGCTATGCCTGCCGGTCATCGTAACCTTGCCAGCGACGCCGGTGGTCAGGCACGAGGACCTTTAGGGCGCGGGTGGATGAGCCGCCCACTGCGCCAGCAACGCCGCCAATTCCGCTTCGCTGTCGACGAACTGCACCACTCCGTCAGCGGTCGGCAAGACGCCTTCGGTCATGCCTTCCACCTCGACGGTGGGCGACCCGATGACAGCGGCGCGGCCTGTCAGGCGGGCTTGGGTGACGCGGCCAAAACTGCGGAGATGGGCTGCCGCGCCGGCCGGCAAGGCTGTACGGCTGCTGCCGCGCAGGTCGATGACGCTGTCGACGGGATGTTCAGCCGACATCAGAGTGAATGCCGACGCGCGCGCCGCGTGATGGTAGTCGCGCCAATTCCAGTCGCCCTCGGCGATGTAGGTGATGGCGCGCTGGCTTTCATCGCGCCACTCGAAGCGAAAGGGCATATTTTGTTGCCTCTCGGAGCCTGATTGCTACTGAGATTATAGTGCAGGCTGCGCTGGGCAACACGCGCTGCTTGTCCGCTCAGGGCAATCGTATCAAAATGGTAGTGACTGAAATGGCGCAAATTCGAACGGAAAATCAAACACAGAGTTCACAGAGAGCGCAGAGAAAAGCAATAATGAAAGCTAACGTCTTAAGTAAGGAGTGATTTTGAGAGATTTTTTTAGTCTTTTTGATGCTTCTTGCCGTATTCCAGTCCAGCGACTGCTTTGAATAGTCGTCTAAACACCTAAATCTCTGTGCCCTCTGTGTTCTCTGTGGTTAAAATATTTTGATGCGATTGCGCTGCTTGTCCGCTGTGACGGGCTGTGCCAAAATGCAGGGTGAAGCAATGTTGATTCCGGTGACATAGACTGGTTGCGGCAGGCATGGAATTACGCTTTCGCTTGATACTGTTGACCTTGGTGGGGCTGATCGCGATCGCGGTCTGGACCTTCCCCAGTTGGCGCGGAACCTTCCGGCAACGCGGGGAGAATGACGCCTTCCCCGGCTTGGAAATCGACTTGCAGGACGACTTCCTGGCGCTGCCGCGGGCCGAACGCGAGGCGCTGCTGGATATGCGCGAGCGCAGCCCGGAAATGGCGCTGGAGATGGTGCTGGTCGCCATTGCTGGCGACGAGCTGGCGCCCCAAGATGAGAGCGCCGAAGCCGTCCAGGAGGCGCGCGCGCTGGCCAGCGGCGAGTTTCAAGAGCTAGACGCGCTGCATTGGGGGGCGGGCCGCGCCACCATCTATGAGCTGCCGGATGGCCGGCGCATACTGCGTTTTGAAGACTTCATTTCCGCGCCGGGCAGCAATGTGCGCGTTTACCTGGCGCAGGATCCGCAGCCGCTGAGCGCGCTGCAACTGGAGGGCAGTTCGCTCGATCTGGGGCGCCTGAAAGGCAATGTGGGCGACCAGAATTACTTCCTGCCCGATGACCACGATTTGAGCTCGTACCAATCGGCGGTGGTCTTCTGCGTACGCTTCAATACCACGATAACCGTCGCCACCCTGCGTTAAGCGCGGGCGGCAGCGGGCAATAAGAAAGTGCTTTCCCAAGAAGATGAGTCAGGAAACCACAAGACACCCAGATGCTTTCCTTAGTGCTGCTGCCGTTAAGCCCTGACACGGTTCGGAATTTTCTGCCGCAAGGGGCCCGACTCATCATCTCGAGCAAGCACAGGGCGAGTATAGTGGTCGCGGCGTAGCAAGTCAATATGCCCTGGCGCCGGGCACAGGGCAATCGCAGCAAAATCCATAAATGACGAATTTATCATCAAACTAACAATTTGTAGGGGCGCGCCACCGGAGTCTGTTGAAATGCTCAATGTACCCCTCCCCCATAAAGAGGGAGGGGCTTTATCAGCTCAATACGGTTCTGAAAGCTCCCCTCCCTGACTCGTCGGATGCTCGCCAGATGCGCTGTGCCTGCGCGCGCTAGAGATGGCGAGAACCGGGGCCGGGGGTGGGGTAGAGTACTCAGCAGCTGCCGGACAAAACCTGACGGTAATTCCGGCTGATATAGCCGAATTGCCCCTCAAACTCGACCCGGTACCAGTCCCCGTGAATCTCGAAAACGGGCACCTCCGTATTAAGCCAGACGATCGCGATAATCTGCCCATCAGGCATATCGCGCAAGTAAAGCGTCGCCTCCAGTTTAATCTGGCACAGCGCTGCCTGCGCGGCCGGGGCCGGCTGTGCGGCTGCCACTGGCTGCTGCGCTGCGGCCGGGCTGTGGGGACCAACACCCGCAACCAGAACCACCGTGCCCGGGCCGGGCAATTGAACGCAGGTATCGCTGCCTACCATGCTATGCGGCAGCCAGGAAAGCGCCCGCGGCGAAGTCGACGCGTCCAGGAACATGACGCCGCCCCCGCTGCGCCCGTTGAAGCAGACGCCCGTGCCAGCCGGGACATAGCCCCAGATATCGCTGGCTGAGATAACGCCTTGGGCGATGACCATCGGGTTGCCGATGCCGCTGTTCGTGACTGCCTGGCTGATCGCGCTGCCGCTAACGGTCACGCTATGGTCAATGAATGACTCAGACGGCGGGGCTGAAGCAGCCTTTGCGCTGCCCCCTGACGACTTGGAGCCACCGCCGCCGCTGCCGCTTTTCACCGCCGTACCCGTCCATGTGCCATCATCAAGCTGCATAAATTCATTGCAGTAGGGCGGGTTCCCCTCGGTGAAGCCCGAGACCTCGTTCGCGGTGCAGCCATAGGCGTCAAGCAGATACGAGTATTCCTGGCCTATCGTGAGGCCAGTGAATGTAACCGATGTCGCCTGTGTCTTCATATATTCTTCAGTTGAGTCGGGCAGGCTAAGGGTAACCCAGTACCAAACCTGCAGCGATGAATCAGTGAAGCTATGGGCGTCCCAGGAAAGCCTTAGCTCACCCACAGTTTCGCCGCCATCGCTAGTGCCGACATCGCTAGTGCCGCCACTGCTAGTGCCGCCGATTAAAGTCGCCGTCACCTTCCATGTGCCATCATCGAGCTGCATAAAATCTGAGCAGAGGGGCGAGTTCCCATCGGTGAAGCCCGCGACCTCAGTAGCGGTGCAGCCATTGGCGTCGAGCAGGATCGAGTATTCAAAGCCGGCAGCGAGGCCAGTCCAGGAATTTGAAGTAGCTTGTGTCTTCATCCAATCGACAGTGGTGTCAGGATGCTGGATGCCCACCCAATACCAGACCTGCAGCGATGTATCAGTGAAACTGTGGGCGTCCCAGCTATACGTTGCCTCGCCATTTACCAAGGCTGTGGCGACGGCAGTGCCGGATGCGTGTGCGTCGTCAGTCATTCTTCTGCAAGTGCCGGCCGCCATCGTTTCGTCTCCTACGCAGGAAAACGCATCGACTATCCAACTGTATTGTGAGTCTGGCTGCAGTCCGCCCAATGTAGCCGAAGTATCTGTTGTGGCAATCGATTCATAATCACCAGCCACGCAATACCAGATTACAGAGCCGGGGTTTTGGGCATCGCCGGCATGAGCATCCCATGAGAAGGAAATCTCTCCCGTGAAGCCTGGTCCGGAATAAGCTTTGGCGCATATTTCTGTGTCCGGGGAATCCGAGACTCCAGCAGAGGTAGCCGTGACTCTAGTACTAGCATAGTTTTGAGCACTCTCCGAGCAGCTTGGATTGCGCGTATCCTCTTCGATATTCGCTGCTTCGCTGCTTGAACAGCCGAGGACGGTAATCGAATATACATAGCTAGTCCCAACCGTAAGGCCAGTGAATGTGGTGGAGAGAGCTTGCGTATTCTTGTATACGCCGCCGTCTTGCACATTGCCTTCCTCAGCGAAAAAAACACTGTACCAGACTTGCAGGCTGGTATCGCTGAAGCCGCTGTGCGCGGTCCAGGTGGCCATGACCTGGCCGCTTGTGTCCGTGCCCTGCGCGCTCGTCAGCGCTAATCCAAGACTCATCAATATGGCTACGGAAAAGAGCCAAAGGTGGTGTACGGGTTTCTTAAACATTTGTCCTCCCTAGGTCGACTGAGAAAGAAGCGGTCTTATGCGAGATCACGCTGATTTTCAGACTATAGTCTACAAATCAGATTCGGGCAATCGAATTTCAGCCTATAGTCTGTAGAGAATTGGCGCGATTTTAGGACAATTGTGCTATGCGCCAATTCGATAGCATCTTTGGCAAAGTTGTCAGAAAGCGCCGACGGGAGATGGGCCTTACACAAGAGGACCTGGGTTTTCTGGCGGGGCTGCACCGGACGTATATCAGCGAGATTGAAAGAGGAATGAAGTCGCCTTCCTTGCGCGCCACGCTCGCCATCGCGAAGGCGCTGAACAGCAATTTGTCCGGCCTCATCATGCAGGCGGAGAAGGAGATGACTATAGAGCCTGCCCAGCCGTCGGACAATTAGGCAGGGCAATCGCATCAAAATGATTGCATCTGAATCTCGGGAATCTAAACTGAAAATCAACTACAGAGGGCACAGAGATCACAGAGAAAAACAAAAAATATGTGTTCATGTCTTCTTTCAACTGTGATTTGTGGTGACAAATCACGTTTCGCTAGTGACTGTTGCCTCTTCCAGGCCGCTGATTTAGTAGAATAGTCGTCAAAAATCCTAAAACTCTGTGTCCTCTGCGCTCTCTGTGTTGAAGTTAATTTGATGCAATTGCCCTGACAGTAAGCGTAATTCCAAGTTAGTCATGCGAAAAAGCTAGCCTTGTAGGGGCGACCAATCTGGTCGCCCGCTGACGCAGGTCGGCTAGCGGGCAGGGCAAGACTGGATCAGAATCGCCAGCGCCCTTGCTATCGCGTCATGGGAGACGGCACTATAATGGTGATGGGAAATTTCCGCTGCGAAAGGGCGAGACCCTATGAAGCCAAAACTGCTCATCCTCCTGTTGCTGCTGTGCCTGCCGCTGCTAAGTGCCTGCTATCGCCAGGCGGAGGAACCCTTCCAGCAGGTCGACAGCGCCGAGGTAGGGGGCGACCTGAGACCGACCAGCATTCAAGTAGTCATTGAAGACGGCTTAATCGAGTCGGACGAAGGCGCGGACGCCTTAGCCGAGACCGGGCAGTACCTTACCCCCGAGCCGGTGCCGGGCCAGGTGGAGCAGCCGACGCTGGAATGGCCGACCGAGACCGCGATCGCCGCAACGCCGCCTTCGCTGACCTTTACGCCATTTGTACGAGCCACCCCAACGCAGGATTTTGCGGAAGCGCTTGATCCCGATCACGAGTGCGTCTATACGGTGCAGCCGGGTGACAATCTATACCGGCTTTCCCTGAGCTGGGGCACTACGGTACAAGAAATCATGGACGCCAGCCAAATCGACGACGACGCGCTGTCGATAGGTCAGTTGCTGCTGCGGCCTGGCTGCGATTATGCCACGCCGGAGCCACGGCCGACCGTTGAGCCGCAACCCGCGGCTGGCGAGTTGGCGGAAGCCGAAGAGACCACGGTGGCCACTGCAGAGCCGCCAACGCAAGAACCAACGGAGCCAATTCCGTCAGTCCATGTGATTTCAGCCGGAGAGACGATCGAGAGCATCTCGCTAAAGTATCGCGTGGATGTCAATCAACTGATCTCGTTGAACAACATCACCAACCCGAATCAACTGTCAGTCGGGCAAGAATTACTCCTGAAGGAGTCCTAAGCCGCTTACTCGCGCAGGAATGTCGCCGGTGTAATGCGATTTAAGGCAGCCTGAGATAAAGCGCGCGCGTGACCATAATCTTCCAAATTTAAGAGCGCTGTCGGCGAATGAATGTACCGGCAAGGCACTGACAGCGTCATGGTGGGCACACCGGTCTGCGCGGTGTGGATGGCGCCGCCGTCTGTACCGCCCCCGCCGACAGTCTTCACCTGATAAGGAATCTCGTTCGCGTCTGCCGTCTCCTTCAAGAAAGCCAGTACACGCGGGTCGCTTATCATGCGCCCGTCAACGAGGGTCAAGACAACTCCCTCGCCCAGGCGCGTCGCCGGATTGGCGGGCAGGTCGCCGGCATCTGCTTCCAGATTGGGATTGGGCACATCGTAGGCGGGGGTGCCTTCCAAGACGATGGCCGCGTCGGGCTGCAAACGCTGCGCAGCCACCTGGGCGCCGCGCAAGCCGATTTCTTCCTGCACGGTGAAGGCGGCGCTTACGGTCACTGGATAGGGTCCCCCGCGCAAAATATCAACCAGGATAGCGCAGCCGACGCGGTCGTCAAAGGCTTTGCCGCGCGCTACCGTCTCGCTGAGCTGCTGGTAGCGCCCGTCGAAAGCGATGCGGTCGCCGGGCTCGGCGGCGCTTTTGTCGTTGGCGCCGACATCAATTCTCAGGCTGTCTATAGCTATGGTTTTCATATCGCGCCACATGTGAATCGGCTTCCACAAGACGACGCCTGGCGTGCGCTTGGCGCCGATTTTGACGCGCAAGCCGGGCAGTATGCGCGGGTCGATGCCGCCGACGTTGGTGAACTGGATGAGGCCGTTGCCGTCGACTGCCGTCGCCATCATGCCGATCTCGTCCATGTGCGCGGCGATCATCAGCTTGAATTCGGGATAGACGGTCCCCGTCTGCGTGGCAGTCAGGTTGCCGAGCGCGTCCACCTGGATATCGGCAGCGCAGTCGCGGATGGCGGCGTGAACAAGCGCGCGTACGTCGTCTTCTTCACCGCTGACGCCGATGGCGTTTGACAGTTCCTCAAGGATCATGTGATGACCTTTTCAAATGACAGAGGCGGACGATTGCATCAGTATAGCCGATTGTTATCGGCGCCGTAAGTTGTCGCCTGATTGCCTGATTGGGAGGGCGCAAGCAGCGCTTCCGCTACAGGCAGGCAGTAAGAATCAGCCGAGATGAAAAGCGGGCGGCAAAAGGACCGCCCACGATCGGGGACGAAGGCTAGCAGGCGACCTAATTTGCGGGCACTGATGCGGGCGTCATTGTCGGTTCTATAGTCGGGTTAAGGCTATTGATGATGTTGGAAAAGATATTGCCGATGGCCGGCCCCAACAGTGCGAGGATAACGATGACGACCACCGCGACCAGTACCAGAATGAGGGCGTACTCGACGAGGCCCTGTCCTTCCAAGTTTCGTGGGTTAAACCGCATGTGAGAACTCCTGATATGAGTCATGAGGCGAGCATGAAATGCGAACAAGCGCTTGTTCACAATATAGCATAGCTTAGAAATCTAGGCAATCAGGCGGCGCCGGGCAGTGGTGAATATCGTGGATATGTCCTTTCTAACCCCCACCCTACGCTCCCTCCCCCATTAAGAGGGAGGGACTTCAAACCGCCGTATACGCTACATATCCCTCATCTTGGGGGTGCCTGCCTGACGCGCTGTGCCTGCGCGCGCTAGAGTTGGCAGGAGGGGCGTTGGGATGGGGGAGGACGTAGCGTCTGGCTGGCGTTGCTTGGCGCAGGGTCGCCTAGTCGTAGCGCAGCACATTCATGACCCGCTCTGTGAGGGCGACGCGGGCGCTGAGAAAAGTGGCGACCCAGCCAATCAGCAGCGCGGCCATCGTGAGCGCAATGGCGGTGACGCGGGCGTCCGTCGGCAGTGGGATGGTGATGCCGCCGCTGGCTGCCAGCAGACTTATCAGCAGGGCGCTGGCGCCGATGCCAAGAACAGCGCTCAGCAGACCGACCAGACTGGACTCGATGAACATCACTTTTAGAACTCGGCGCGATTTCAAGCCAATGGCTTTCAGGATGCCGATCTGACGGCGGCGCTCCAATGTCGAGAGGGCCACGGTGTTTGCCATGATGACGGCCGCGGCCAGCAGCGACAGCAGCCCGACGATCGTAGGGATAGCGGCGAATTGCTCAATCAGGCGGCCGATCAGACCGTCAATGAATTGCACGTCAATCGCCAGCGCGAAGATCAGCGAAGACAGCTCGGCCAAGGCGCGGTTCAGCTCGGCTTGCGGCACCTGGAAGGTATACAGGGTGAACTCGCTGGCGGCGGAAGACGGCAGGACATCAGGCGGCAGCAGAGCCCCGGGTTCGCCGAAGGACGCCATGCCCTCCGCCTCTCCGGTTATGCCGACCACTTCCAGAGCGATGCCGGCGGCAGTGTCGATCTGGACGCTGTCGCCGACTTCGATTTCCAGCGCGGCCGCGACAACCATCGGCAGGACGATGCGCGGCTGCCCGGCGTCGCCCGGCGTCAACATACGCCCGCTGGACACAGCCGGCTGTCCGCTGTAGATGTCTGGCTTGTCGGAGCGCCAGACAGCGATTCCAAGAGCGCCGTCGCCGTCAAGCGCCGCGCCGTTGAGATGCGTGATCTGACTGCTGAAATTGTCGATGGTAGTGCGATAGTCAATTTCAAGGTTTTGCAGCGCGTCGTCAATGGCGCCCTTGATCATGCTGGAGGGCAGGCCCGGAAAGGGGAAAACGAGCACATTGCCGCCAAAGCTGCGGCTAAGCTGGAGATTGAGCAGTTCGCGCGTGCCTTCGCCGACGAAAGTAATGCTGCTCAAGGCGAACATGCCGGCGCAAAGCGCGAGAATGGTAATGGCGGTGCGCAGACGGCTGGTGGACAAATTGCGCAAAGCGAGGCGCAGGGTCACGCTGCCGAAGGTGGGCGCTTTGCCGATCACAAAGACGATCAGCCAGATCAACCCGATCAACAGGGCGAAGATGCCAAAAGCCGCCGCTACGCCGATGACGCCGACCAGATAGGGCGATGGCAATTCGCCGTCGGCGCGCGCGAATGGCGGCCGGCCCGGACGTGATTCGTTGAACTCGCTGGGCTGCTCGGCTGCGATGGCGGCTTCTTGGGGCGCGGAAGCAGCAGCGGCGCGCCTGGCGGTCAATTCAAATGAGGGGCGTACGATCTGGCCCACGACCAGACCGAGGCTGACGGTGACAAAGACCAACAGCGCCAGCGACTGCAAGATACCCAGCGCCACCAGATGATTTTCGTTGGGCCGCAGGATGATGCTGGGCCGCACTTTGACGGCGGTCAAGATGGGGGCGACGCCGAAGATGGCGGTCACGACCAGCCCAAGCGTGAAACCGAAGACCAAGGCTTCCGGGTAGATTTGCCAGATGAGCGGCTGACGCAGGGCAACAGCGCCATATTCGTTGACGATGACGCTGAGGCCGATGCCGACGATAGTACCCAGCAAACTGCCGATGACGCCGAGCATTAGCGCCTCGGTGAAGAACAGTGCCGCGACTTGGCGCCCGCGCAAGCCGAAGGTCTTGATGGCCGCGACTTCCGAGGTGCGGCGGCGAACCAGAACCAGCATGGTATTCATGATGCCAACACCGCCGACCAGCAGCGCGCCCAAGCCCATCACGACCACAAAATCGCTAAGGTACTGCGAGATGACTTCGTAACGCTCGAGAAAATCATAGATATCGGTCGAGCGGACGCCGGGCACAAGCGCCTCGACTTCCGCGGCAAGCTGGTCGAGCGCTGCTTCGTCGGGCGGCGCGGCAAAACGCAGGGCGATGCGGTTGGGCGCAAATTCGTCGTTGATAGCCGCTTGCGCGTTCGCCAAGTCGAAGTAGGCGAAACCAAAGAAGGCATTCAGGAAATTGGTGACGCTGCTCTCTTCCGCCACCGAGACAACGCCGCGGACGGTGAAGGGCTCTTGTGTGCCGCTGACGCGAACGCTGTCGCCGAGGCTGATGCCGCCTTGCTGCGCCAGGTTGTCGCTGATGACCACGTCATTGCCGCCGGTGAAGAGATCAGCCAGGGGCGTATCAGGCGGGTCGATGGCGCGGATGGTATGCGTCGGCGGATAGGTCTGCGGATCGATGAAGTTGCTGCCGATAAAGCTGGGGCGTCCAAATTGCCCCTCGCCGGCTTTGGAAATTTGCATATTGCGCCCGCTCATGAACGAGGAAGTCTGCGCGCCTTTCGCCTCAGCCCAAGCCAGCAGGGTCTGGAGTTCTTCAGGCGTGAAGGCGCGAGGATCGTTGCTGCCGAAGCCGCCAAAGATGTTGTCGTTGCGAATCAGCAGATCGCCCTTTACCTCTACGCGCACGTTGTTGGTCAAGGTGTCGCCGACTGCCAGGCCAAGCGAGCGCAAGGCGACGACGGTAGCGACGCCGGCAGTGATGCACAATATCGCCAGCGTCGTCCAGCGGCCGCCGCGGCGAATATTGCGCAGGGCATAGGTGAAGTAGAAGCGCAGTCGGTGGAACACGGGCGCCTTCCCAAGCATCGTTCATGCCAGTGTAAGTTAAATGCGGCGCGCAGTGTAGGCGCGTTTGGCCGCTTGAAACCTCGTTTTACATACGTAAGGCGACGGCGGCCGGTTGCGCTGCTGCGGCTTGCCCCCCGGCGCCCGGTCGACTATATTGGTGGCTCTCGCAAGCCGGGCTCGGCCTCAAGGATAAGCAAATGAGCAAAGCACTGATCGGCATCACAACGGGAGGGCGCAGCGAAGGTTATATCAAGTCGCGGCATTATCGCGAATTCTTCAGCACGCCAGCGCCTTATGTCGATGCGGTGCGGCGCGCGGGCGGCATCCCGCTGCTCTTGCCAGCGGCCGGCGCCGATTGGGAGCAGTTGCTGCCCCGGTTAGACGGTATCGTGCTGACGGGCGGAACGGATATTGATCCCGTGGAATACGGGGGGGATCGCCGGCATCCCAATGTGCTGGCGGCCGACAAAGAACGCGACCGCAGCGAACTGACTTTGGCGCGGCGGCTGATTGACGAGCGCGAAACGCCGACGCTGGGCATCTGCCGCGGCCTGCAAGTATTAAATGTAGCGGCTGGCGGTACGCTGCATGAGCACATCCCCGATATCCGCGCCGATGATATCCATCGCGACGAGGCGGGCTTGTGGGCTATGCAAGCTGTGCATGTCGAGCCGGACAGCTTGATCGCCAAGATCATGGGGAAGACCGCGCTCCATACGTCGTCGGGCCATCACCAGGCGGTGCGCGATTTAGGCGCCGGCTTGCGCGTGGTGGCGGAAGCTGAGGATGGCATCATCGAGGCACTGGAATCACAGGTTCATCCCTGGCTGATCGCCGTGCAGTGGCATCCTGAGGTGACGGCGGCGCAGGACAGAAGCCAGCAGGCGCTTTTTGACGGCTTGGTCGCCAAAGCGCGCGAGCTGCAGCAAGAGCGAATAGACGGCTAGGCGCTGGGCCGCCGCTAATCAACTGTAAGATTGCCGATTTCGAGCTCTCGTTCAAAATGCGCGCCGCTGCTGATAACTTCGCCCGCTACGCTGGCCTGAGTCTCGAAGTCGTAAACGATCAACTTCAGCTGATAGTCCCCCGGCTGCAGGCTGGCCATGTCGATGCGATGGTGGCTTAGCGAACGGCGTCTGATGACGAAGTCCTGGTTGTAGGCCTTTTCGCCATCGGCCTTGAAGAATTGTATGGAAATAGATTGCTTGTCCCCGGGCATCCGGTTCCACTTGAAGAAGGCGTCGAGCGCGTCCCCGTTTTGCTGCAAAATGAGATTGCCGAGTCGGTGGCCGCTATCGTAGTCGACATGCTTGAATTCGTGGTTGTCGACCAAGTCACAGGGGAATTCTGGCAGCAAAAACAGCTCAACATGGAGTTCGTCGCCCTTGTCCAGGCGGCCACATGACCTATGGTCTTGCGCGACCCAGCGTCTGTATTCAGCAGCGAGGTCTCGGTCGCTATGGCGAGGATCGTGAATAAAGATGACCATCTGATTTGCCGCAAGCGCGGCAGCTGGATTAACTTCGAGAGTTTCGGCTTGGGGCAGCAGGTCCTCAGCGCTTATGGGGAGCAGTCTGCTAGAAGTTGGATTCAAGGCTGAATAGTAATCAAGCAGCTTTCCTTCCGCCAAGTCAAAAGAGTGAAGACTCAGGACGGCTACGGATCGATCTGGTATGGCGAGACTAATATCCAGTAGACCAGGAAGGCCCGGCGGAGATCCTGGATTAAGCAAGGCGGTACTATTGCAATCAGCATGAAGGTCGTCCAGGCGATAGATCGTTACAGTGTCATCAATGTACGCTGGTGACGCCTTATCAAAGGGACGCGGCAGCGCATTGAAATCTGCAAAATCATGATGCAGAACGATATGGGAAAAACCGTCGGCCTGTAAGCGCTTTAGGTCCTGCTGAAAGACGCCATTCGAGCTCGGCAGGCAAAGGATTGGATCGAATTTTCGCCAAGCCCGTAGCAGAAAATTGTCATCAATGTAGTCGTATGCGGCTTTAGGGGTACGCGACGCCAAACCCTCTACCTGCGGATAACCGTTGAATGTCTGGTAAAATCCATAGGCTTTGGATTCAGTCCGGCCCATCGGCAGGTTTATGATGTGAATATCATCCTGGTTCGGTTCTTGCGCAAGCCACTCGACGAAGTTCAGTCGAGCTAACGGTATTGACATACCTTCGAGCGGCGCCAAAGAGCGTTCATATGAAAGCAGCAGCAAGACAGCCAGTATAGCGACCGGGTGCCGTTTGCAGGAAACTCGCGCTGAAATCTGCTTTATGCCAAAAGCGAACAAGACTGCTGAAGGAAATAGGATCCCGGGCGTATAGTGCTCGGTATTCCAAAAGGGTTGGAAAAGCCAGGGGAACAATCGAGTAAGATAGTATCCTGGCAGCAATACGCCTTCGTAGACCTGCCCGTTAAGCACGAGCGTCGCGCCCAACCTCATAGCGGCAAAGAACAGAAGCGCCGCTAGCCACAGGTAATGGCTTAAGCGTTTGCGGCTGGAAAGCAGCGCATATGCAACGACAGCAAAGAATGTCCATCCAAGGTAAGTGTGGCCGCTGTGCTTGTGCAAGTCAAAGCCGTCGAATGCTGTGGACAGAACTGGGCCCGCGTGGGGATGGCGCAAATTCACAACAAGTTCCAGAATATCTTCCGATATAAGTACACCACCCATCTTGTCAAGCGCTTCGTCAAGGGCTTGTTGGTTGGCAAGCATGGGATAGACGCGAAGCAAGCTTATTGCGGCAGCAATGGTGAGAACTACTGTTATATCTCGCCAGAACCAAATGTTCCGCCAAAACCTGGACGCGAGATACAGTACGCAAAAGCAGTATAAAATTAACAAGCACACAAAAATGTACATACCGATAAATGCTGTGATACCGACCAACACTGCCGAAATCAGCAAAGAGAATGTGTGGCGCCTGTTTATACCGCGAAGAAGTGTATGCAGCGCCAGTGGAATGCATGCGACAAGTGTGACGTCCGGATGTTGAGCGTGGCCGATTATGTAGGGATGCAAACCAAATGCGATAGCGCCAGCCAGGGCGACCCATTTATTGCGAAACCAAGCCAATAAAACGACGTAACAGGAACACGTATTTACAAGAATGATCATCATATATGTCAGGCTGTGGGCATCGTCCGCGTTGATGATGCCCTGCAAGGCGCCAGCCACTACCATATGCGGCAGGCTAAAATTGTGAAAGTCGAGCGATAGGCCGACCGGATGGAAGAGCAGGTCCGTGAAGTAGAAGTAGGCATTTCCAGCCAGCAAGGACTTACCGTACCATACGTCCCAGAATTTCATGTAGTTGTCCCAGCTTTGTGTAGGCAGCCAAAACGTACTGGCATCAAACATATTGGGGAAAACGGGCCAAGTCACAGCAATGATGAGCAAGGGGACAATTGTTATAAAATGGAGATGATGGCGTAGAAATCGGTAGATTGTCGTCAAGGGTTATCGCGCTCCGGAAATGGCGGTGAAATCCTGACCGTTTGAACTATATCATGGTTTGCGCGGCAAAACGCGCGGGCAGCATTATATTTTGTTAGAGCGATAGCCTGGCTATGTCGAGCTCTCGTTCAAAGCGGGCGCCGCTGCTGATAACTTCGCCCGCTACGCTGGCCTGAGTCTCGAAGTTGTAAACGATCAACTTCAGCTGATAGTCCCCCGGCTGCAGGCTGGCCATGTCGATGTGATGATAAGCAAGTGGCGAATCGCCGAGCACGAAGTCCTGATTATGCACCTTGCTGCCGGCAGCGTCGAAGAATTGAATGGAGACCGAGTAATTCTCCACCGGCAGTTGCTCCCACAAGAAATAAACATCGAGGGCTGTGTCGCGCGTTTCCGCGATCACATTCGCCAGCCGGGTGTCATTGTCGAATTGTACGCCAAGTGCATCGGCGGCGGTTGCGAGAGCGCATGGGAAACCAGGCAGCAAGTATAGTTTCACAACAGCGCTGCCAGATTCAGCCAAGACGCCGCAGGAAGTAAGCGCCGACGAGACCCAGTCTTCGTATGCATCCGCAACGGTCAGATCGGTATAACGCGGGTCGTAAGCGAGTAAGACGATATCGGTCGCCGCCAGCGCCGACTCATGGTCGATTAGCGGCAGGCGGTGGCTAAACGTTCGCCCGCCGGAGAGATTTTCCACAGTGAGCGGCACGAGGTTCGCAAGACCTTGATCCAAGCCCGCGTAATATTCGAAGAGCTGTCCATCAATCATCTCATAGGAGTGAATGCCCAAGACCGATGCGCGATCATTTTGCAAGGCGGGATCGCTTCCGTGTAGGTCGGCAAGATTATGCTGCGCACCCATGCTCAAGATGGCGCTGCTGCCGCAATTGAGATGCAGATCGTCGACCCGGTAAATGGATACCGAATCGTCTTCGTAGGCGGCCGGGAGGTAGAGCAGCGACTTTGCTTCCGCCGCAACATTGCGCCAGTAACGATGCAAGATGATATGCGTGAAGCCGTCTGCAAGCAGTTGATCTTGGGCGGCGATAAATGCTTCTCGGTTGCCAGGCAGGCAGGCGACGCCGCTCTCTTTGTTCCAGGCGCTGAGTATGAAGTTGCTGTTGATGTAATCGAAGGCGGTCTCGGGCGTTCGCGTAGGGCGGCCAGCAGCGTGAGGATAACCATTGTAGGTTTGGTAAAAGCCATAGATCTTGTGTTGCGAAACTCCAAATGGCAGGTTTATCAGGCGGATGGATTCCTGGTCCGGTTGCTGGCGCAACCACCGATTGTAATCCAGACGTTCCGTCTGGAAGATAGCCGGGTTTGGCGGTTGATAGAGCTCGTATGCCGTGGCGCCAGTCAGAAGCAGTATGAAAATCAGCCGGCGTCGCTCCGGGAGGGCGCGCAATACAGTTGCCAATCCATAACAGGCGAGAACAGCAAATGGGAAAAGCGTACCGGCGTGGAAATTATCCACAGCCCAAAATGGCTTGAAGAGATAGGGAATCGCTTGTGTAAGGTAATGCTTAGGCAGAATTACATTCGGGTAGTCGATGCCGTTGACCGTAAGAAAAGAGCCGAGACGTAAAATCAGAAAGACAAGCGCCAGCAGCAGCCAGGGCAGCAGATGTCGGCGCTGCCTATTGCGGATGAAAGCCAAGGCAGCCAGAAGCATGGGAATGTAGCCGAGGAAGACCACGTTGTTCCAGGCGCGATCAAAGGGCTGAAGCGGAAATATGCTGTCGAGAATCGGATGCGTTACGGGATGCTGAGTGTTTACGAAATAACCCAGCAGATCCTTGCCGCTTTCTCTGCCGGCATTTTTGGACAAGGCGCCGGAGGTCCCCTGCTGGTCGGCTAACATCGGATAGAAACGCAAAGCCAGGAACGCTCCGATGACCAGCAGCATTGCAAATACGTGAATCCAAAACTCGCGTTCGTTCCAGCGCTGGCAGGCAAAATAGAGCAGATAGGCTAGCAGCATAATCAGGAGACAGACGAGCGTATACATGCCGATGAAGGCGGTCGCGCCAATCAACACGCCGGCAATGAGCAGAAATTTCAAGCGGGCTTCCAGCAAGCCCCGGTGCAGGAAGTAGAGCGACAAAGGAATCGTTGCGATAAATGCGATATTGGGATGCGCTGGGCGCGCCAATATGAAAGCGCCGACGCCAAAGACCACCGCGCCGAAAAGAGCAACCCACTTGTCGCGAAACAAGTAATTCAGATAGACGTAGCCGGCTGCGGCTGTGGCGAAGGAAAGCAGCAAGAACGTCAAGTTAAAGGCGTTCGACGCCGGCATGACCGCTTGCAAGCCGGCGAAGACAATGATGTGCGGCAGGCTAAAATTGTGGAAGGCCAGCGACACGCCGGTCGGATGAAAGAGCAAGTCCGTGAAGTAGAAATCGGCTTTGCCGTTAATCAACAGCTTGAAATACCAAGCGTCCCAGAAGAGCATGTTTGAATCAATGTTTTGCTGCACCAGCCAGAAGCTGTCCGTGTTGAAGACCTTTATGAACGCGGGCCAGGTCATCAAGGTGATGATCAGCGGCAAAATGATGAAGAAATGAAGGTGATTCCGCAGTGCGCCGGACAGCTTATTCAAGTGCACAGACAGCAACCCTTGCCATGCTTGGTCGATAATGTTGCTTGGGGACTCAAGGAATTTTACAGGCGGGCGGCATATGTTGCTTATGGGCGGCCCGTCATCTTATTAGGACAGACCCTATGCCGATGGCAGCCATCTAACGGCGTCCTTGGCAAAATAGCTGATGATCATATCGGCGCCGGCGCGTTTGATGCAGCTGAGGTTTTCCAGCGCTGTAGCCCGCAAATCCAGCCAGCCTTGAATAGCAGCGGCGTGGATCATGGCGTACTCCCCGCTGACTTGGTAAGCCGCCAGCGGCAAATCGACCCTCCGGCGAGCCTCAGCTAAAATGTCGAGGCTGGGCAGCGCCGGTTTAACCAGCAGAATATCAGCCCCTTGCTCGACATCCAGCGCGATTTCTCGCATTGCCTCGCGCCGATTCGCGGGATCGAGTTGATATTGCTTGCGGTCGCCGAAGCTGGGCGGGCTTTCAGCGGCATCGCGGAAGGGGCTGTACAAGACGCTGGCCAATTTCGTGGCATAACTCATTATCGCCACGTGGGAGTAGCCAGCGCCGTCGAGGGCCGCCCGGATCGCAGCCACCATGCCGTCAACCATGCCGGAGGGCGCGATGATGTCAGCGCCGGCGCGCGCATGGGCGACTGACGCGCGGCCCAGCAGTTCCAGCGTCGCGTCGTTCAGCAAGTAGCCGACGGGCAGGTTGGGATCAAAGTAAGGGCTGCCCGGCGAGTTGACGATACCGCAGTGGCCGTGGTCGGTGTATTCGCAGAAGCACATGTCGGAGATGACAACGAGAGCGGGCGCGGCTTCTTTGATGGCGCGAATCGCCTGCGGGACGATGCCGCCCTCACTGAAGTTATCGCTGCCGCAAGCGTCCTTTTGCGCCGGGATGCCAAAGAGGATGACGGCGGGAATGCCCAAAGCGGCGATGGCTTTGGCTTGCGCGGGCAAGCGGTCGAGCGTCCACTGGAATTGCCCGGGCATGGATGCAATCGGCACCTGCTGATCGGCGCCATGGCGGACGAATAGCGGATAGATTAAGTCCGCCGGGCTAAGCGTTGTCTCGCGGACCATGTCGCGTATAGCGGGAGAAAGGCGCAACCGCCGAGGACGCGCTTGCGGCCCCAGCGCTGATAGCAGATCCGCTTTGTTCGTCTCTTTGGTCTGTAACGATATTTCTGTCATAGCGACGCGCTGTTTTACCTCAGCCTCATGCTACCAGGATTCCCAATGCGCGACGTCGTCTATATTGCGGCGGCCGCCAGCTTGCAGCGGCTGGCCGGCTGCATCGTCATCGGCCGGATAGCCAAAGGAAATCACCAAGCGCGTCTGATAATCGGCCGGAATGCCGAGCAAAACTCGCGCCTTGTCGGGTTGGTATATCGTGCCCAGGCAGGAGCCGACGCCGATCTCGGTAGCGGCCAATTGCATGTAGGCCGCGCTCTGGCCGGCATCAAAGAAATGCCACAATGTACGTTCATTCTGCGTTGGCACGACGATGACGACGCAAAGCGCGGATCCGGCGACATGCCCCATACCCGCCCCTAGCTCGGCAATTTGCGCCAAGCGCGCCTTGTCTTGCACAGCGATGAAATGCCAGGGCTGGCTGTTCTTGGAACTCTGCGAACGCCGGCCCGCATTTAGAATACGGTCGATGTGGGCGGGCTGCAGCGGCTCGTCGCGGAATTGACGAATGGCGCGTTTACTCTGGATGGCATCCCAAACATGCATGATTGTCCTCATTTCGACTTAATCAGTTGGCACGTCGCCCGCCCAGGCGCTTAATCGTCAACTTTGGTAGTGGTCGCGGGCATAGCTGCGAGCAATGTGCCATAAGATTGCATTTCGTGGCGCAGCAAGTCGTTGATCTCGGCCTCGTAGACCATTTGCGCTTCGACATCGGCTTCCAAGGCGAATTCTATCATAACCTCGGCGACCGAATTTTTTACCGTGCGTTTGATCAATTCCTCCAGCTCACTAACCGTTAGCTCAGCGATGGCTCGTTTGTCCATATCACATGGGCGGATCAGTCGCGCCGCTTTTGATCGACCCCGCTCCTTTCGTCTGCGGATAGCTTGATTGTAGCCCCGATTAGGCGCATTCGCCTTTGCAGCCAGAAAATTTTACAGGCTTCTGACATTTCGCTCTCTACCATATACGTTGCAACCCGGCAAAAGGCGCAGATGCCCACAGTACCCTATCATAGCGCGTTGCGGGCACTGCCCTGCCAGCCTCAAGAGGCGCGACCTTGCCGAATGGAGTGGACTGTGTGAAACTGCGCGCTGAGAATCGAAGCGCTATGGGAGCGGGAATTGTCGCTGCTTTTGGCCGGCATCATCATGTTTGGCGGCAGCATTGCGCAAGGCGCGATCGGCTTCGCGCTGGGCATGATCGCGGTGCCGCTGCTGGTGGAGGCGGGCTTCAGTTTGTCGCAGTCGGTGGCGCTGACGACGCTGGCGATCGGCATTCAAGTGCTCTTCGGCGCTTGGAAGCTGCGGGCGCATATCCCCTGGAGTGAAGTCAAGCTGGCGGCCGTCATACGCTATCTCACCGTGCCGATTGGCGTACTGCTGCTGCTATCCATCGAGAGCATGGATACGGACGTGGTCAAGCGGCTGGTTGGGTTGGGTGTTTTGCTGGGTGTGCTAATACGATCAATTGCCCGCAGCGAGACCGTCCGCGAATTGCCGACAGCGGTTTCCGCGGCCACATTTGGCCTCAGCGGACTGCTGCAGGGTTTGGTGGCGATGGGCGGTCCGCCCTTGGTGCTGTGGATGACGACGCGCGAATTTCGGGCGAATCAGGCGCGGGCTTTCACCATGACGCTTTTCTTGTTAAACGCGCCGCTGCAAGTGCTGCTGCTGCTGTTTTTGTCCCAGACGATGACCGCAGATGTGCTATTGATGGCGCTGATGCTGACGCCAATAATCTATCTGGGCACTTTGATCGGCCTGCGCATAGGCGACCGCTTTTCCAAGCCGCTGCTCAATCGAGTCGCCTTGATGGTCCTGGCTGTCATCGCGATTAACGCCATCATATAGGATGAAAAATGGAGACTGCCGGGCGATGAAAGAGCGAGAGGCGCTGTCCTTCAGTCGCGACGAGATGCGCGCGTTCGGCTATCAGGTCATCGACCAGCTCATCGACTATTACGACGGCCGCGCCGAGCGACCGGTAGCGGGCGAGCTGAATCACGAGGCGCTGGAGGCCATCTTGCGCGAGCCGCTGCCGCGGTCCGGCCAGCCCTGGCGCGAGGTGTTGGAGCAATTTGAAGCGCAAGTGCTGGCGCCGACTAATCATGTCGATCATCCGCGCTTTTTCGCATACATCCCGCTGGCCAACAATTTCGCTGGCGTGATGGCCGATACGCTGGCCGCCGGCTACAACATCTTTAACGCGGTCTGGCTGCAAGGCGCGGGCGCGGCTCAGGTCGAGCGTTTGACTGTGGACTGGCTGCGGCAGATCTTCGGCTTACCGCCGGCAGCGGGTGGTACTTTTGTCAGTGGCGGGTCGGTGGCCAATTTGACGGCGCTGGCGGTGGCGCGTCAGGTCCAGTTGAATGGCGATATGAGCAATGCCGTCGCCTACTGTTCCGATCAGATCCACTTCGCCATTTCGCGGGGCATGCGCATCTTGGGTTTCGCGCCCGATCAGTTAAGCAAAGTCCCCAGCGACGAGCATTTTCGGCTGTCGCTGCCGCGGCTGCGCCAGGCGATTGCCCAGGACAAAGCGGCCGGGCGCAAGCCCTTCTGCGTCATCGCGACAGCGGGCACGACCAATACCGGCGCGGTGGATCCCTTGGACGAACTAGCGGACTTCTGTCAGGCTGAGCAGCTCTGGCTGCATGTCGATGGCGCTTATGGCGCGCCGGCTATGTTGACCGCGCGGGGACAGCGGGCGCTGGCAGGCTTGCAGCGGGTTGATTCTTTGGCCTTGGACGCGCATAAGTGGCTGTTTCAGCCGATTGAGTGCGGCGTCGTGCTGGTGCGGCAGCGGCGCTGGCTGAGCGAGACCTTTAAGGAGCAGCCCGAGTACCTGAAGGATGTCGAACAAGCCGGCGACGAGCTCAACTTTATGTATCAGGGTGTGCAGCTCACGCGGCAGTTCCGCGCGCTAAAGTTGTGGATGAGCTTCAAGGTCTTTGGTTTGGACGCCATCAGCCGGGCCATCGACGCGGGCTTCGACAACGCCGAGCTGGCTGAGGAGCTGCTGCGTCAAGCGGGCTGCTGGGAGATTGTGACGCCGGCGCAGATGGCGATTGTCACCTTCCGTTACCTGCCGTCCGGCGGCGATGAGGAGCTGGCGAATCGCGTGACGCATGACCTGGTTGGCCGGCTGCTGGCAGACGGCTTTGCCTTCGCCTCGGGCACGCAACTGCGCGGCAAGCCGGTCATGCGCATGTGCTGCAACAATCCGCGCACGACGCCGCAGGACTTGCAGGCGACTATCAGCCTCATGGGACGGCTGGCAGCGGAACTGGAACAGCAATACGATAGGACTTGAATGTAGCGGGAGTAAATCGGGAGAATTATCATGCGGAGCAACAACCCTCGTGACCAACTGAAGCTCAGCGCCAATGAAATGCGTGAAATGGGTTACCGCATCATCGACATGCTGGTGGATTATACCGGCGCGCAAGCCCAATTTCCGGTGACGCGAGCGCTGGATCACGCCACCTTCGACGAAATCCTGGAGGAGCCGCTGCCAGAGGACGGGTCGGATTGGCGGGACGTATTGGAACAGTTCGAGCGCCAGGTGTTGACGACAATAGACCACCTGGATCATCCGCGCTTCTTCGCTTATATCCCGTCATCCAGCAACTTCGTCGGCGCCATGGCCGATACGCTGGCTTCCGGCTACAACATCTTTAACGCTTTGTATCCACTGGGGACGGGCGCGGCGGTAGTCGAACGAGCGGCGATCAACTGGCTGCGCAACCTCTGCGGCATGCCGGAAGAAGCGGGCGGCTTGTTCGTCAGCGGCGGCTCCGTGGCGAATCTTACGGGCTTAGCGGTGGCGCGGCAAATCCAGTTGGATGGCGATATGAGCGATGCCGTCGTCTATTGTACCGATCAGGCGCATTTTGTCATTTCACGCGGATTACGCATCCTGGGTTTCGCGCCGGAGCAACTGCGCGAGATTCAAGCCGACGCCGATTTTCGGCTGCCGGTGGCGGCGCTGGAACGCGCAATCGCCGAAGACCGGGCCGCGGGCAAGCGCCCCTTCTGCATCGCCGCCACAGCGGGCACGACCAATACCGGCGCGGTGGACCCGCTGAATGAATTGGCCGATCTTTGCGAGCGCGAGGGCCTGTGGCTGCATGTCGATGGCGCCTATGGCGCGTCCGCCTGCCTAACGCAATATAGAAGTCGGGCGCTGGCCGGCATTGAACGCGCGCATTCGCTGGCCTGGGACGCGCATAAATGGATGTTTCAGCCGGTTGAGTGCAGCGCGATTCTGGTGCGCGATCGTCATTGGCTCAGCGATACCTTCAAGGATACGGCGCACTTCCTTGCTGACGCCGAGGCCCACAGCAAAGAAGAGGTCGGCCAAGAATTGAACTTCATGTATCAAGGCATCCAGTTGACGCGATATTTCCGCGCTTTGAAATTCTGGATGAGCCTGAAGGTTTTTGGCCTATCAGCCGTGAGACAGGCGATTGAACGCGGCTTCGAATTGGCTGAATTAGCCGAATCGCTGCTGCGAGACGCGGGCCGCTGGACGATTGTGACGCCGGCGCAGATGGCGATTGTGACCTTCCAGTACCAGCCGGCTGATGGCGATGAAGCATTGGCGAACCGCGTGACGGATGAGCTGTCGGGCGCCATGGCCGCGAATGGATTCGCCTTCGCTTCGACCACCCAATTAAAGGGCAAGACGGTCATGCGACTGGTCACGAACAATCCGCGCACGACGCCCTCCGATCTGCGGCAGACTGTTCAGATTATGGGGCGGCTGGCCGCGGATTTGGAACGGCGACTGAGAGACGCGCCTGCCCAAGCGGGATAAGCCAAGCCAAGCCGCCATCTGTACGGACTGTACAGATTGCCCTGCCTTGCTACAATGCGCGCGCTTTCGTATTTGGGTTGTTTTGAATCCCGATAAATCAAAGGACGAGCCTTTGGACATCGAATTCCTGGCGAATTCCCTCGCCAGTTTCCTCTTCATCGCCCTGGCGGCGTTTCAAATCGGGAAGCTGGCCACTCGTTTCCACCTGCCGCTGATCACAGGATATCTGGTGGCTGGGATCTTGGCCGGTCCCTTTATCTTTCGCTTCATTGAGAGCTTTAATGTCGAGGCGCTGCGCTTTTTGGACGAGACGGCGCTGGCTTTCATCGCCTTCGCGGCGGGCAGCGAAATGGCTCTAGATGAACTGCGCGGGCGCTTCCGCAGTATCGCTTGGAATACGCTGCTGCAAATCATCTCGGTCTATGTCATTTGCGGCGCGGCTTTGCTGCTGCTGGCGGACTATATCCCATTCATGCGCGACTTGTCGCCGGCCGGGCGCTTTGCCGTCGCCCTGTTGAGCGGTCCTATCTTATCGGCGCGTTCGCCATCATCGGCGATCGCCATCATCAATGAAATGCGCGCCCGCGGTCCTTTTTCCAAAACCGTTCTCGGCGTGACCGTCGTCAAGGACGTGCTGATTGTTGTACTCTTCGCGCTCAGCACGTCCATGTCCGCCAGCTTGCTGACTGGCCGCAGCTTTGATTTGACATTCATTGGCTTGGTGCTCTTTGAGCTGCTGGCTTCGATTGGTCTGGGGCTGATGGTTGGCTTCTTGCTGGGATCGATTTTAGGCACGCACTGGGGAGACCCGCTCAAAATCACCGTGCTGCTGCTTGTTGGCTACGCGGTCTTCGCGCTTTCGCACGAGCTGCAATATTGGAGCGGGGCGAACTTGCCGGCCGAATTACACTTTGAGCCGCTGCTGATCTGTTTGGTTGCGAGTTTCTGGATAACGAATCGCTCATCCTACCGGTCCGAATTTCGTCATCTTTTGCATGAGGCGCGGACGCCGATCTTCGTCGTCTTTTTCGCGCTTGTGGGCGCGTCGCTCAATCTCGGCATTGTGGCGCTGCTGCTGCCGATCACATTGGCGCTATACCTTGTTCGCATTTTGGCGCTCTTCATTGGCGCTTATCTCGGCGGAGCGGCAGCGCGCGACCCGGCCAATTTCAAGCGCATCGCCTGGATGGGATATATTACGCAAGCCGGCGTCGCGATTGGTTTGTCCAAAGAAGTCGCTATCGCCTTCCCCGAGTTAGGCGTCGAATTCACTACACTCTTAGTTGCTGTGATCGTCGTCAGCGAATTGACCGGACCCATTTTCTTCAAATTCGCCATCCGGCAAGTGGGCGAATCGCATTTGCCCAAGGACATTGAAGACGACGAGATCCTCGATGTGGTGATCGTTGGCATCGAGAGCCAATCGCGGCAATTGGCGGAGCGCTTGCTGGCGCATGGCTGGCGGGTCAAGCTGGTGGATGTCGACCAGTCGCACGTTTCAAGAGCGCCGGCCAGCGACGGGCTGCGGCATGAGCATTGGCTGCCTGAACTCTCAGCCAAAGCCCTGCGCGAGATCCTGGAACCCAAAACCGAGGTGGCGGTTACGCTGCTGCCGGATGATGCCGATAGCCTGCAACTCTGCCAGATCTTCTACGAGGAATTTGGCATCACGCGGCAGATTGCCCGGCTGAATACCTACAATTTGCTGGAGGACTTCCGCGAATTGGGCGTGCATGTGCTTGACCCGGCCAATGCCATGGTACACCTGCTGGATCACTTCGTACGAGCGCCGCAACTGGCAGCCATCGTCTTCGAGGACGACCCGGATCACGATGTGGTACAAGTCACCATCACCGACCCGAGCATAGACGGCTTGCACTTGCGCGAGCTCATATTGCCCGATGATGTCCTGGTGCTGGCCATTGTACGGCGCGGGCACTCGATTGTGCCGCATGGCTACACCAACTTGCACCTCGAAGACGAGCTGACCCTGATTGGACCGACGAGTCATCTGGATGAAGTGGCGCTGAAGCTGGGATATTAGCGCTGCGACTCGGCGGGCTCAGCTGCGTAAGATGTCCGGTAGCCTGCGCTTCATATGAACGTAGCTAATGTGGAAAACAAGGAAACTTGTCATGACAAAATACCCGGTGGCGATTATCGGCGGCGGTCCGGTCGGCTTGGCTGCGGCGGCGCATCTGCTGGAGCGCGGCGAAGTTCCTATTCTATTTGAAGCAGGCGCTACAGTCGGCGCCAGCGTATTGGACTGGGGCCATGCGCGCATGTTTTCACCTTGGGAGTTTAACGTGGACGGGGCATCGGCGCGGCTGCTGGAAGGTAGCGGCTGGGTTATGCCGCCCGCCGATGAACTGCCCACTGGCGCCGAATTGGTCGCGCGTTATCTGATTCCGCTGGCAGAACTGCCGGCCATGCGTAAAGTGATAAACACGGGCGCGCGCGTAGCGGGCATCAGCCGGCGCGGGCTCGACAAGGTGAAGGACCATACGCGCGAACAAGCGCCTTTTCAGCTGCATATCGTTTACGCTGACGGTGATGAAGCGCTGGTTGAGGCGCGTGCGGTGATTGACGCCTCCGGAACCTGGCGCCAGTTGAACCCCATGGGCGCGAATGGATTGCCCGCCATCGGCGAATCCGCTTTGCGCCAGCGCATCGCTTATGGCCTGCCGGATGTCAAAGGGCGCGAGCAAGGGCGATATGCCGGCTCGCGAGTGCTGGTTGTCGGCAGCGGGCACTCGGCGATCAACGTGCTGCTGGATTTGATCGATTTGCGCGTCGACCATCCTTCAACCAAGATCCTCTGGGTGATGCGCGGCGGCAACCTGCAAAAAGCCTACGGCGGCGGGGAAGCCGATGCCCTGGCAGCGCGCGGTCAACTTGGCATGCGCATCCAGGCGGCTGTCGTTGCCGGCGCGTTGGAGATCGCCGCGCCCTTCAGCATTGTCGCGGTCGAGGCCGCGGGAGAAGGCTTGCGCGTCACGGGCGACCTGGATGGCGAAGAGCGACATTTGCATGCGGACGAGATAATCGTCTGCACCGGAGCGCGGCCCGACTTGGCGATGTTAAGCGAATTGCGCCTGGACCTCGACCCGGCGGTGGAGAGCAGCCGGGCGCTGGCGCCGCTCATCGACCCCAATCTGCACAGCTGCGGCACGGTGCGGCCACATGGCGAAGCGGAGCTGCGTCAGGCGGAGCAGGACTTCTACATCATCGGCATGAAGAGTTACGGGCGGGCGCCCACATTTCTGATGGCCACCGGCTACGAGCAGGCGCGCTCGGTCGTCGCGGCGCTCTGTGGAGATTGGGAAGCGGCCCGCGCTGTGCGGCTGAATCTGCCGGAGACGGGCGTATGCGTGACTGACTTCGCCTTGGACGGAACGTGCTGCGAACCGGTGGCAGCGGCGCAACCCGCCCTGCTCGCGATCGGCGAGATTCCGATCGCAAATAGCTAATTGGGCCTGCATGTGCTTGACTCGGCCAATGCCATTGTACGGCGCGGGCACTCGATTGTGCCGCATGTCTGCGCCAACTTGCACCTCGAAGAAGAGCTGACCCTGATTGGACCGACGAACCATCTGGATGAAGTGGCGCTGAAGCTGGGATATTAGCGCTCAACGCAAGAAACCCAAGCCTCGACTCTGTAATTAAATCGTAATTCAATTTCCCTTGACTGCGCTGCGACTGCCTCTACAATGCCGCTTGGCTCAAAAATAGAGGAGATCGTCAGATGCTTCAAAGCAAGAAATTCATAAGGCGGCTGGGTTTGGTCCTTGCCCTGGTCGCCTTGCTCAGCGGCGCGGTCATCCAAGCGCAGACTTTGGAAGCACCGGTAATATTACGCGTCGTAGACCAAGACCTTGTCAGCAAGGCAATGGTCATGTGGGATCCAGTGCCGGGCGCGAGCCGCTATGAAGTATTTTTACGCAGTTTCAAAAACGAGTGGAAGCCTAGCAAAAGGGATGGCAAAGGCGGCTGGTATTCAACCGAAAACGAAAGCTGGCACCTTTTTGAGGGTCTTACGCCCGGCGCCTGGTACAACTACCGCGTTCGCGCTATCGACGCCAACGGACAGGCGAGTAAGCCGTCGAAGCTGTTCAAATCCGCTCTGCCGCCCTGCTGGGTTTGGCAGCGGTACTGGCTAACTGGGGAGAAATGGACTGAGCAACGTATGGCTGATCCCTTTACGCCGCCGAAAGAATGGGAAGGCATTAATAATGTAGGCGACTGCAGGCAATAAGGCAGGCCGTCTCGCAATTTCATTCGCCAGCGCCAGTGACAATTCGGCGCATCAGGAAGTTCAAAGCAAACCCGCCGTCGATTCTCGGCTGCGGGTTTTTTTGGTCTACCCCATGAGCAATCGCATCAATACTGGCATCCGCTGCGACGAGCATAATTAAACTGAAATTTAACCACAGAGTGCACAGAGGACACAGAGAAAAGCCATTGATCGGAGATTTCGTGATATTTGTCGCAAATTTTTTGGCGGGAAGGAATTCAATCGACAATGTGTCGGCAAGTCTTCCCAATTCAATCGGTGGATATAAGGGAAAGTCACCAAAAGAATCTTAATTCTGTGCCCTCTGTGTTCTCTGTGTTGGAAAATATTTTGTTGCGATTGCTCTGGTTCACCCACGATTCACAAGAAACAACCGTTTACCCTACGATAACCTGACGGCTGCCCAACGGAAGCGTGACGGCTGCCCTACGAAAGCGTGATGGCTGCCCTACGATTGCTAGACTGACACTTGACGCAAGCAAACACTATGGATGTCTGCTATGCAGGCATAAAGGAACATCTCATGTCAGGTTTATTCTTGGAGTCGCCATACAAAGAAGGGACGCTTGACCGTATTGATCCGCTGGCGCTTCGCTGTTTGATTGTGATACTTGCTTTGACAGTTGGCGGCGCGCTGATTCAGGCGAATGCTTTGACGCAGCCTGTCATCGTAAAAATTAGAGACCTCGGCCCAAATCGCCTCACGGTCGTTTGGAATGCCGATCCATCGGTTCATCGTTATGAAGTCTTCGTCAAAGGTCGTGGCTGGGAGGCAGCTCCGCGCCGAAACAGACACCATGTCACCGGGCTGCACGCCTGCAGCAAGAACAACATCCGCGTACGCGCCGTCGACGCCGATGACAATGCCAGCATGCCTTCCAAGAAGAAAACCGTCTATACGCCGTCAGACGTTCCCGCGCCGGGCAACCTTAGCGCGATGGAAATGGGCGATACGGTGTACCTGGAATGGGACGCGGTACCAGGCGCCGATGATTATCGCGTGACCACCGAGCGCAAGGACCCGAGCAGCAAGTCTGGCTGGCAAGTCATCCACTATGCCGACATGATTGGCGACGCCCCGCCGGGCCAGATGCTGACCTGGTATGTCATGGAAGGATTAGACGGCGAACACCGCTTCACAGTGGAAAGCGTCGATTATGATTGTGATAGAAACAACAAGTCGAGAATCAAAGCCACGCTTGGCTGGGGCTAGGCGATTCGGAGGAAAGGGTATCTCATGGCACATCCTATGGTGCAGCAGTTGCGTTTCACACGCGGCGAACTTTTGCGCTGCCTGGACGGCTTGAGCCTGCCGGATGCGTATGCGCGGCATGGTCAGATGAATTGCATCAGTTGGATCATCGGGCATTTGGCGGCGCATGAGAACCAGGTCTTTGTATTTCTGGCGCAGGGGGAGGTGATTCTGCCCGATTTGCGCAAGGTCTGCGGCTTCGGCAGCCCGCCCTCCGCGCCCAAGCTGGATGATATGTGGGCCGCCTTTCACGAGGTCACCGCCAATGCCAACCTCTATCTGGATTCGCTGACGACCGAGACGCTGCAAGAGCGCTTCACTTGGAAGGGCGAGCCTATGGCAGAGACCATCGGCACCATGCTGCACCGCACGATCTACCACTATTGGTTTCACATAGGCGAGGCGCACGCCATCCGGCAAATGCTGGGGCAGCGCAACCTGCCGCAATTCGTCGGCAATATGGCGGGCTCGCCCTACCTGCCCCATTAGCGCTGTCGCATGAGCAGACGAGCGCGCATCGGCATCACAACCAGTTACGCGGAAGGCCTACAATCGCTGGATGGCCGTTACCCGCAGGCGGTGGCGGCGGCCGGCGGCATCCCCATCATCGCGCCCCTGTTTGAGCGCGAGGATACGGCGCGAGCATTTGCCGCAATGCTGGACGGCTTGATCATCCCAGGCGGCCCCGGCATCACACGCGGCTTGATCGGTGCGCTGCCGCCCGACTTGCCGGCTGTGGACCACAAGCGAGATCGCAGCGACGCGCTGATATTCCAGGCGATGGCGGATCGCCCTTTCCTGGGCATCTGTTATGGCATGCAATTCGCTAATGCGCTGGCGGGCGGCAGCATCTTCGGCGATGCGCAGGCGCAAGCGAGCACGGACGTTCACAGCGCCGAGCGCGGGGCGGGCGAGCACCAGATTCGCATTGTGCCGGACAGCCGCTTGGGCGCGATATTGGGCGCGGAGAGACTATCGACCAATTCCCACCATATTCAAGCGCTGGCGGATTTGGGCATTGGATTGCGGGTCAGCGCGCGGGCGGCGGACGGCGTGATTGAGGCGATTGAATCGGCCGACGGCCGCGTCATCGGCGTGCAATTTCACCCCGAGCGCATGCTGGATCGGGCGCTGCCGCTCTTCCAAGATTTGGTGGCGCGCGCCAGCCGCTAGAACCAAGCGATGAGCCGTGTCAGCCAAGTGTCTTTGATGTAGCCATGCTGCTGATACCAGGCGAAGGTATCGCGCAGGCTGGTCTCAATATCGATTTGCGGCGGGCCTAATTCGCGCTGGGCTTTGCCGGCGTCGAAATAGACATGCGCGCTGCCTAGCCGCGTCTGATTGGCGTCCATTGGCGTCTGCATGCCCAGGCGGCGCAATACGTCGATGAACCGCGCCGTCGGCTCCAGCAGCCAGTCCGGCGTGGAGATCAACGGCGGGCGCACCCCGCAGGCGGCGGCGATCAGCCCGAACCACTCGTGATAGCTCAAATTGGCAGCGCTGAGAATATAGCGTTCGCCCGGCTTGCCGCGCTCGATGGCGGCCAGGTGGGCGCGCGCCACATCACGCGCATCAATGACGGCCAAACCGCCGGAAGACATGGGTAAGAGCCACTGAAAACGGGCTGTCTCGATGATGAAGCTGCCGGAAATGGCGTTGAGATCGCCGGGCCCGATGATGACAGCGGGGTTAAGCGTCACCACATCCAAGCCATCGGCGACGAACTCGGCCACGATTGCTTCGGCTTTGAGCTTGGTATAGGCGTACCAGAAGCGCTCGGGCGGCAGGCTGAATTTGTCCGTCTCGTCCGCGCACTGGGCGCCGGGCCGGATGCCAATTGTGGAGGCGCTGCTGGTGAAGACGACGCGGCGGACACCGGCGACTTTGGCGGCTGAGAGCAAGTTTCGCGTACCTTCGACATTAACCCGCCAGAGGGCGTCGCGGTCATCGTCTTTCCAGTAGTCGGCTTTGGCGGCGACGTGAAAGACCAGCTCGCAGCCGGCGCAGGCGCGTTCAAGCAGCGCGACATCGTCCAGGTCGCCGGGGACGGCTTCCAAGTCCAAATCAGCCAGTTGGCTCAGTTTCTTTTGCGAGCGATAGAGAGCGCGGACGCTGTGCCCGGCTTCGATGAGCTGCCGTACCAGATGCGAGCCGACGAAACCGGTAGCGCCGGTGACAAGAGCTTTCATAGGCCTATCTTGCCACAGAATGCAAGCGCCTGACACGCCCGACGCCTAGAGCGCGATCAAGCCCAGCTGCGTGGCGCGGACGACGGCTTCGGTGCGGCTCTGCGCATCCAGTTTGCTCATGATGGCGTTGACATGAAACTTGACGGTATGCAGGGTGATGCCCAGCTCGAGGGCGATGGCGCGGTTGGTCAGGCCCCGCGCAAGCTGCCCCAAGACTTCCTGCTCGCGCGCGGTCATTGGGCTGAGCATTGGGTACTCGTTCGCGCGATCGGACGCGGCCAGGAGCGTGGATAGCCGCGGCTCGATGACGGACAGGCCCGCCCCCAAGGCATCCAGCGCCGCGACGATGGTATCGGGATTGCTCTCGCGCGGCAGCAGCGCGAATTGCGGGAAAACGCGCAAACTTTTTATCAGCGCGGCCAGCGCCGGGAAATCGACTTCGCTGACGATAGCCAGAACAGGCAGATCGCTGTCAATCTGGTTGAGCCGCCCGCGCATGAGGCTGCTGTCCCAGCCCAAGTCAATCACAAGCGCGTCGGGTTGGGAGCGGTCGATATCAGCTTGCAGGTCAGCGCCGTCGACCTGCGCCAGCACCGAGCAGCCGCGCTCCTCAAGCAGCGCCGTCAAACCCGCGCGCGCAAGCGGAATATCCGCGACGACCAGCAATTGCGCTTCGGCGTCAAAGCGCTTTGGATCAATCATGGGGAGAAGCCTGCAGCAGCCACCACTGCACTATACCTTAGGTTTAGCGCGACGTTGCCAGTCTTGTTATAATGGCGCGCATCTTGAAAAAATGAGCATGCCCGTCCCCAACCTTCGCCGCCGCCCGGCATAGTGGATGAAGGAGGCCCGATATGGATAACACACGAGTTTTGACGCGAGACAGTCATGTAGTCAACACGCTTGATTTGCTGAGCGCGGTATTCGCTGATTATCCGGGTCGTGATTTTGCCATCCGGCTGTGGGACGGGACGATCTGGGAACCGCGCGGCAGCAACGAGCATCACTTTACCATCGTGTTGAACGGTCCCTCGGCGCTGCGTAGGATGTTCTTTCCGCCGACCGAGCGCAAACTGGGCGAAGCCTATATGTTCGGCGACTTCGAAATCGAAGGCGAACTCTACGCGGCAATCGATCTGGCGCGTTATCTCTGGGAAGGCTGGAGTTTGTCGGATACGCTGCGTTTCGCGCCCAAGCTGCTGCGCCTGCCCTCGCGCGATCCTGGCAGCAACAATCAGATCGCTCACCTTTCGGGCGCCAAGCACTCGGTCACGCGCGATATGCAGGCGATTCAATACCACTACGATGTCTCCAACGAGTTTTATCAGCTGTGGCTTGATGAAAGGATGGTCTATTCCTGCGCCTATTTTCAGGATCCCGCCGAGAGCATTGACGCTGCGCAGGCGCGCAAGCTGGACTATATCTGCCGCAAGCTGCGGCTGCAGCCGGGCGACCGCCTGCTGGATATTGGCTGTGGCTGGGGCGCGCTGATCATGCACGCGGCCAAGCACTTCGGCGTCGACGCGCTGGGCATCACGCTGGCGGAGAAGCAGCTGGCGCTGGCCAATGAGCGCATCGAGGCGGCCGGCTTATCGGGACGCTGCCGGGCGGAGCTGCTGGATTACCGCAACGTGGACGACAGCCAGCCCTTCGACAAAATCGTCAGCGTGGGCATGGTAGAGCACGTCGGGCGCGAAAATCTGGGGATATACTTCGACAAAGCCTACAGCCTGCTGAAGCCGGGCGGGGTATTCCTCAACCACGGCATCACGCTGTATCAAGCGCCGCGGTTGGCGCAGTATCAGGCAAAGGACTCGTTTGTGCAGCAGTATATCTTCCCCGACGGCGACAGCCAGCATATTGCCTACGTTCTGGATGTGGCGGCCAAAGCCGGCTTCGAAGTGCGCGATGTGGAGAGCCTGCGCGAACATTACGCGCTGACGCTGAAGCATTGGCTGCAGCGTTACGAAGCGCATGCAGATACGATATTGGATATGTTGGGAGCAGTGGGCTATCGGCGCTGGCGGATTTACCTGGCCGGGGCGCGCTGGAGCTTCGAAGCGGGCTACAATTCGATTCACCAGGCGCTGCTCTACAAATCGCGCGATGGCAAAGGCGCGTCTGCAGATCTGCCGCTCAATCGCGATGACTGGTATGTGGACTAGACCACTGGACCTGTGCAACACAACTGATACATCAAGCGCGACGCCAAATGGGTGTGGCATTAGCGGGCGACCTGATAGGTCGCCCCTACAATTTCTCATAAGTTTGGTCTATGCGGGGGATCGACCAAAATCGCCGGCCGTGCGCGAACTTATACGAGGCGCGGCTGCAGCTCCGCTAGGAAGACTTCGCTGATTTCCAGCTCGCGGCGTTCGCGGTCGATGAAATAGCTCACGCGCTGGTAGCCAGCGTCTTGCAGCTTTGCGAGCGCTTTGTCGAAGTCGGCGCCGACGCGATGGGCATCGTGGGAATCAGAGCCAAGTACGACGGGAATCCCCCGCAGCGCCATCTCCTCAAGGATTTCAGTGCCGGGGTTCATCTCCGGATAGGGTTTGTTTAGACCGCTGGTATTCAATTCCATAGCCGTGCCCGCGCGGGCGATGCGGTCGAGCGCATGGCGGATGGTATACATATGTTCAGCCACCTGATACTGCTTGGGGTGCACGATCTTGACGATATCGGGATGGCTGAGGCAATCGAATAATCCGCTCTCGGCGGCTTTGGCTAAGTTCTCGAAATAGCTCTTTTCGTATTCCAGGCGCGTCGACCCTTTGAGATACAGCGCCTGGTATTCGTCAGTCTGCGGATGCACCGAGCCGAGGATGTAACTGAAAGCGGCGCGGCTGTGCAGGTCATCCAGCCAGCTTTCCATGCCGGGGAAGTAGTCGCTCTCCATACCCAGGCGGGCATCAACGCGCCCGGCGAATTGCTGGCGCAGCTCGGCCACCATGTCGAGGTATTGCGGGAATTGCTTTAGCGTCATGCGCGCCACCGGGTTCCAGCCGTCGGGCATGGGGCTGTGGCAGGTGATGGTGATGCCGCGCAGTCCCAGGCGCTCGGCTTGCTCGGCATAGGCGCGTAGCGGCCCGCGGGCGTGTTTGCACAGTGTCGTGTGCATGTGCGAGTCGTACATATTAGGCTGGTAGGTCATGGGGGCTCCTGGCGGGTACAAAACGCCGCCTATTGTGAAGGAGTTGCGGGGAGATGTCTATTGCGGGTTGGCGCCGGCCGCGATTCCGCCTTGAGGCATACTGCCTTGCCACTGGCTGCGCAGCTCACCAGTCGCGCCGCGCACGATATCGGCGATGCGGTCTTCGGTCGCCGCATCCAGCCCGGTGAGGAACCAGGCGTTGGCGATGAGCTTGTCGGGCGCGTCCTCGTCGATGAGCAGGTTGGCTTTCTCGGTGAGGCCGAAAGTGAGGTAGTCGTCTTTGCGGATGAAGACGAGCACGGGTTTGCTGCGGCCCAGGGCATAGCCGGGCATGCCGTACCAGAGGCGCGGCTTAAGCGCGGGCGCGGCCGCCATAATAGTGTCGTGCATCCGCCTGCCGGCATCGGCGTCTGCGCCGAACATCTGCGGGATTTTCTCCAGCACGGCGGCCAGGTTGTCGGCGTCTTTTTTGTCTCGCTTGGTAGACATCATCAACTCCTTAAGGTGTTCGGTGTGGCTCGTTAAACCTCGTTAATCTGCGACAGCCGGCGCATGTGACAGCGATTGTCGCGGTAGAGATCGCGATAAATCGGATAGAGCGCGTCGTAGGTCGCCTTCGCCGCTGGCTCGGGTTGTATGTTGCGCTCGAGCTTAACCCAGCTTGCCTGCAGGGCGCTATAGTCGCTGAAGAGGCCCGCCGCCATGCCGGCGATGAAGGCGTCGCCGTAAGCCGCGCCGATGGTCTGCTGGGGAACAGCTTGCGCCAAGCCGGTCACGTCACTGCAGATTTGCAGCCAGAGATCATCCTGCGCGCCGCCGCCGATTGCGATTAGCCGCTGTGGCGGAGCCCCCGCCTGCCCCATCACCTCGATATTGTGGCGCAGGCCGTAAGCGATGCCTTCGAGGCAGCTGCGATAGAGGTGGGCGCGTTTGTGGCTGAGCGTCAAGCCAAAGAAGAGTCCTTTGGCGTTGACATCGTTGATGGGCGTGCGCTCGCCGCTGAAATAGGGCAGCGTAATCAAGCCGTCGGCGCCGGGCGGCGTCTCGGCCGCTGCCTGCGCCAGACGCGCGTAGGCGCTGATGCCCGCCTGCTCTTCGCCAGCGAGCAACTCGGCGGCGAATTCATCGCGGAACCAGCGCAGCAGGGCGCCGGATGTGGACATGCCGGCCGCCAGAATCGCCGCGCCGGGCTGCAAATGCGCCGATGCCCAGAGGTCGCGGTGAGGGCGGTACTTAGCGGTAGTTTGAATGAGGAAGAGCGTTGTGCCGTACATAACCATCAAGTCGCCGATTGCGGTTGCGCCGGCGGCGACAGCTTCAGCCAGGGCGTCGGCTGTGCCGACAGCGACCGGCGTGCCAGCCGGAATACCGGTTTCGGCAGCCGCGCTCGCCGTGACGCAGCCCGCTTGCTCGTTCGACCAGCGCGTCTCCGGCAGCCACTCCAGCGGGCAGAATTGCTCGACCCAGTCTTTGCGCCACTTCATGTCATGCACATCAAAAAAGGGTGTGAAATAGGGCGCGACGTAGTTGTCGAGGACAAAACGGTCGGTGAGGCGGAAGACGAGGTAGGTGGCGGCGGTGACGATCTTGCGTGTTCGCTTGAATAGCGCGGGCTGATGCTTGCGATACCAGAGCGCCTTGGGGCCGACCGACTGCGCCGACAGCGATTGACCGCAGCGCGCGAAAATGGCGTCTTCGCCCAGGGCCGCGTTCATCTCGGCGATTTCGGCGCCGGCGCGGGTGTCGATGCCGTAGAGGATGGCGGGGCGCAGAGGCCGGTAGTTCTCGTCCAGGGGCAGCATGGCGGGCGCGATGGCGCTGCAGGCGACGCCAGCTATCCGATCCGCGTCTATGGCGGCTTTTGCGGCTTTTGCGGCTTTTGCGATCAGGGCGCGCGAGATATCACAGAAGTCGCCCCACCAGATGGCATCGGCGTCTTGCTCGGCCCAGCCGGGCTGCGGCATGTCAAAACCGTGCGCCTTTGTCTCCTCGGCGACGATGCGCCCGGCCAGATCAACCAGCACGCCCTTTGAGCTGGAAGTGCCGATGTCGATGCCCAGCAGCAGCCGGTCGTCCACGTTAGTCGAGCTCGACCGGCTGTCCCGTACGCGCCGATTCTTCAATGGCGGTCAGGACGCGCGTGACTAGCGCTGCCTCGGCGCCGGTGGCGAGAACAGGCGCGTCATCGACGATGGCATCAACAAAGCGCGCGATCGCTTCCAGCACGAAGCCGCTGAGCCGGGCCGAGTTGGCATCGAGGGTGAAGCCCAGCGTATCCGGCAGGCTGACGCTGTCGCGGGTGTATTTCTCCACGGTGCGATTGTCCGAGGTATTGAGGTACATGACGCCGTCGCTGCCCAGGATTTCCATCTTGAGGTTAAAGACGTTAGGCTCGGTTTCGGGCAAAATCCAGCTGTTCTCCAGCGTGACCACCGCGCCGCGCTCAAATTCGACGATGGCGACGTGAAAGTCCTGCGTATCCACGCCCATGCCTTGCAGAATACCTGAGCGGCTGACGGCGTAAACGCGCTTGGGCTTGTCATCCAGCAGCCAGCAGGACATATCGAGCGTGTGGCTGGCCAGGAACCAGAGCGCCGAACTCTTGCTCGCCCAAGGCAGCATCTGCGTCGGCACGAAGGTCGTATTGCTGAGGCGGGCGTAGATGTAATTCAGCTCGCCCAATTCGCCCGCGCCCACCGACTGCTTTGCCGTAACGAAGGCGGGATTCACGCGGTTATGAAAGTCGACCATCAGCGTGACGCCGGCTTCGTCGACAGCGCGCAGGATGGCTTCGGCGTCTTCGACAGTGATGGCCAATGGCTTCTCGACCAGGATGTGTTTGCCGGCTTGGGCGGCGGCCACGGCGATCTCGCGATGGGCGAAGTCGGGCGTGGCGATTGAGACAGCGGCGATATCAGGGCGCGCCAGCAATTCGCGATAATCCGTGTAGACATGCGTCACGCCATAACGCTCGGCGATTTCGCGGGCGCGCGCCTCGTTCAAATCGCAGACCGCCACCAGCTCGGCCTGAGGCAGATGGTGATAAACGTGGCAGTGCCAGGCGCCGCCCACGATGCCGGTGCCAATGACGCCGAATCCTGTTTTGCTCATTTTGAACTCCCGACTGTCTATACATTTGCGATTCGATTCAGATATACTCAACTGTGCACAAGTGTCAAGCGATGAAAGTGTTTCTATTTGAGATTCATTCGAACATATGATATTCTTTTTATACGCTTTAAGCTCAAATTATCATGGGACTTCGCATGGACATTGAAGACAAACTGAACCAGCACGAACGTAGCATTGGGCGAATTGAAGGTAAGTTAGAATCGCTGGCGACGAAAGACTTTGTGCGTAAAGAAGTCAATGACGCGGTTAAAATCATTGACGCGAAAATTGACGCGAAAATCGACAAGCAGACGGAAGACATCGGGGACAGACTCCAAAATCTGAGCGACAAAATAGAGAAGGAACGCAGCTGGCGGATGAAAATCACCGGCGGAGCAAGCATCATTGCATTATTGTTCGTCGCGGTGTCTACTCTGATAACTACACTTGTAAGTATTGGGATCATATCTCCCTAGCTTTCGACCTGTTAGATCGACAACCACAGTAAGTCGTCAATTCTCGCCATACAAATCGGCAGCAAATTGCCAGCCGAAGGCACTACCCTTTCACCGCGCCGAAGGTAAGCCCGCGGACGACGTAGCGCCCCAGCAGCAAGAATATAATCATCGGCGGCAACATGGCGACCACGGCGGTGGCCGCGATATGCCCCCAGTAGACGCCGGTTGAGGCGAAAAAGCTGATAGTGCCGACCGGCAGGGTCGTCGTGCTTTGCTTGCTCAGCGCCAGCGGGAAGATCACGTTGTTCCAGCTGAAGACGAAGGTGAACATCGAAGTAACGATGATCCCGGGCAGCGCCAGCGGAATGATGATGCGGAAGAAGGCGGCGACGCGGTTGGCGCCGTCGACCCAGGCGGCCTCTTCCAGATCCATCGGCACTTCGTCCATAAAGCTCTTGAGCAGCCAGACCGAGAAGGGAATCGCCAGGGTTTGCAGGGTCACGATCATAGCGCGGTATGTGCCGGCCCAGCCGATGCGCGACATTAAAATGAAGTAGGGAATGACGAATACGATCGGCGGCGCGATCAGCAGGCTGATATACCAATTCATGATGAAATCTTTGCCGCGCATGTTGAAACGAGACAGGGCGTAAGCGGCCGCCAAGGCGAAGGGCAAGCTGAGCAGTGTGGCGCCGCTGCTGACGATGACGCTGCTGAGCAGCTGCGGCGCGTTTTTGCCCGGGTCGATGAAGGTATCGCCGAAGTTGCCCAGATAGGGCTCGAAGAAGAGCTGCGGCGGCAGGGTGTAAGCTTCGCTGGGATGGCGGAAAGCCAGCAAGATGAACCAAAGAATCGGCCCCAAGAAGAAGACCATGACCAGCGCCATCAACGCGTAGATGGTGAGCCGGTGACGAGTTCGCAAGCCCTGCATCAGCTCACCACTCCCGCTTGCGATAGATGAAAAATAGGTAGAGGTTGATGATGACGCTAACGATGATGACCACCAGCCAGGTCATGGCGGCCGTCAAGCCGATGTTGTAATTGACCAGTCCCTCGCGATAGAGGTTGAAGCTCAACGTGCGCGAGGCGGTGCCGGGTCCGCCGCTGGTGAGCACGAAGATCAAATCGAAGCTGTTGAAAAGCTGCATGAAGCGGATCATCACCAGAAAGGCGGCGATGGGGCGCAGCAGCGGCAGCGTAATCGACCAGAACATGCGCCAGCCGCTGGCGCCGTCGACCTGCGCCGCCTCCTTGACCTCTTCGTTGATGGACAGCAACCCGGCGTAAAGCACGATGGCGAAGAAGGGCGTCCACTGCCAGGTATCAACCAGGCCGATGCTAAAGAGGGCGGTGTTGGCGTTGCCCAGAAAGCCTTGCGGCGGGACGGGGAAGCCGATGCCGTCCAGCGCCCAGGGCAGGAGGCCGCCCTTCGGCTCCAGCAAATAGCGGAAGAGAAAGCCCGCCACCACCGGCGCCAGGGTCGTGGGCATAATCAGCAGGGCGCGCATGAGCCCCATGCCGCGCAGATGCGTGTGCAGCAGCAGCGCAACGCCCATGCCGAACCAGAATTGGGCGAATGTGCCTAGAAAGCCAAGCAGCAGCGTATTCTTCAGCGCCACCCAAAAAGGCGTGACCTGGAAGACCATGCGGTAATTGTCCAGGCCCGAGTAATAGAGCGGCGCCGCACCCATCTGCAGGTTCCAGAACCAGAAGCTGTTGCGCAGGGCGAATGCCAGCGGGTACAGAATCAGCGCCAGCAGTACGATGACCGAGGGCGCCAGCAAGAGGTAAGGCAGACGCCTGTTGATCGAATGGCGGTTGGGCAACCCCACCCTCCCAATAGTTAGTGCCGTAGGGGCGACCCGGTGGGCCGCCCGACTGTGGATTGTACTTGAAACGGGCGACCTGATAGGTCGCCCCTACAATTCGCCAATATAGTAGTAGCGCTACATACCCGACAAGCGGGCTTGCAGAGCTTTGGTGTTCTCCAGCGTGTCGTCGAAGCTCGCGACGCCGTAGGGGATCATCTGGTTGCCGCTCAGGATATTCTGGAAGAGCGTTTGCGTCGTCTCCAGCGCCTGCTCAGCCGAGACCTGGCCCGACATGGCCTGGTTGATCTGCAAGCCGTAGACGCCTTCCAACGAGGTGTAGATCGGCGCCGGCGGGCGGGCAACCTTGCCATCGCCGAGATTCATCATCTCAAGCTGCGTATCCAGGAAGGGGTAGATTTCCTTCAATTCGGCGTCTTCGTAGTTGGACTTGCGGCTGAAGTCGGCGAACTGGTGACCCTTGACGTTGACCTCGCCCATGGCCTTCTGCGCTTCGGAGCCGGTGGCCCATTTGATGAACTGCCAAGCAGCTTCCTGATTCGCCGAAGTCGAGGGCATGCCCAGCGACCAGCCACCAAGGCTGACCACTTGATCGCCGCCGGCTGTGCGCGTCGGCAGCACAGCGGTCGCGGTCTTGTCGACCACCGGCGATGGCGTACCGGTCAGGTAACCTTCGTTGTTCACCAGATAGAAATAGGGCGTCCAGTGATAGAACATGCCGATATCGCCTTGCGAGTAGCGCGTGCCGGCGTCAAACCAGAGATAGTTGATCGACTCGGGCGGCGACAGCTCGTAGAGGCGCTTCCAGTCCTTGAGCGCGGCCAGGTTGGCGTCGCTGTTGATGGTCGGCGTGAAGTCCCAGGGGGCTTCGGGGAATTGCGTGAACCAGCGCGTGCCGTAACTGGCGGAAAGCCCGGTGAACATATGCACGACCGGCACCGGCTGCGCGCCGATGACGGTGCTGGCGTACATTGACGTGCCATCAAGGTCCATGCCGTTGATCTGCTCAAGGATGCCGAAGTAGTCTTCCCAGGTCCAGTCACCGGCATCGGCCACTGTGGACGGCAATGGGTCCAGCCCGGCCGCTTCGAAGAGGTCGGTGCGGTACATGATGCCTTGGGCGTATGACGCGATCGGCAGCGTCCAGACGTGGTTGCGCCAGGTGCTCAGCGAATAGAGGCACTCGGGCAGGAAGTCATCGAAGTGGGCATCGGAATCCATGCTGATGAAGTCGTCCAGCGAGCGTATCCAGCCGTTGTCAGCATATTGGCTGATCCACATTTGGTCGACGGCGATGACATCGGCATCGGCGCTCTGCGTCAAGAATGCGTTGACCAGGCGCGCTTGCAGAGCGGTGTAGCCCAGCGACTCGATATTCACGGTGATGCCAGTCGCCTCGGTAAATTGATCGACCACGCTTTGCAGCGCCAGATCCCAGGGATCGCCGACCGTGAGAACGTTGACGGTAGTATCCGATTGCCCGGCGACGCGAGCCAAATTGCCCAGCGGCGAAGCGCCCGCCAAAGCAGCGCCGGCGGCGCCACCCGCCTTGAGAAAATCGCGGCGACTAAGTCTTTGTTTAGACATGTTTAACTCCTATTCTGAATTCAGTGACTTTTCTTGCTGCCTGCTAGAATTTCTCGATAGGCGCCTCCCGCGCTTCAAATCAGCAACTTGCCCTCTTGCAATACTGGTTTGTCGTCGATGAATACAGCGCCACCCGCGCGCAGATCCTTGACCAAATCCCAATGTATACTAGATTGATTAATTCCGCCACAATCGGCATAAGCCCGCCCCAGCGCCACATGGACCGTTCCGCCGATTTTCTCGTCATAGAGAATATCGCCGCAAAAGCGATTGATGCTGCGATTCAAACCAAATGCAAACTCGCCCAGGCGGCTGGCGCCTTGATCGGTCCGCAGAATGCGCTGGAGGTAGTCTTCATTGCTGGCGGCGGAGGCGGAGACAAGCTGGCCCGCTTGCCATTGCAGGCGGATATCCCGCATCGCTAAGCCACCGAGGACGCCCGGCACTTCAAAGTGAATCACGCCATCGACCGTGTCAGCGATTGGCGCGGTATAGATCTCGCCGTCCGGCAGGTTGATCTTGCCGGCGCAGACGACCCAACCGCGCCCGGCGACGGAGAACCTCAAGTCGGTTTCGGCGCCGGCCAGGATGCGCACGGTCTTCGCGCCGCGCAGTTTATCCGCAGTCGCGCGCCATTCCGCCCCCGCCGACTCGTAGTCCAGCAGGCAGGCGGCGAAGAACATATCTTGCAGCATTTTCAGATCGACCTGCGCGCCCCGAGCCAGCGTTTCTTCGGGCACACGAACCAGACACCAGCGCGTCTTCTGCCAGCGCTGTGTGGAGATCGCGCCTTGCGCCGCTTGGTGAGCCGACAGGGCAGCCGCTGGTAAATCGCCCAAATCGCCAATGGTACTGGCGCCGCGCAAGCCAAAATACACATCGGCCCAGTCCATGCCATAAGACTCGATCTCCGGCGTCCAAGCGAGCTGGCGCTCATCGCCGTGCAACAGCAGCGAGCGGCGCAACTCAGCGGAGAGGAATTGCGCTTGCGGCAAGGCGCCGGCTTTGATGCAAGCTTCGTACAGCGCCTGCGTCAGCGGGGCTGTTTCCAGTCCGCCCATGGCGATCATGACGCGCTCGCCCGCTTGAACGCCCGTCGAGTAGCCGACCAGCACCTCAGCGACCTGCCGCCAGCGCGGGTCCATCGTCTCAGCCGCCGCGGACGGACTTCGCGATGCGCATGAACTCGCGCACACGCTCGACATCGACTTCGTTCCAGATGTGGCCGTCTCGTTTGAAGGCGGTGCCGGTGACCGTGCCATCGGCGATGGCGAGCGTATCAGCGAGGTTGCTTGGATTGACGCCGGTGTTAGCGATAACGGGGGTCGCGGGCACGGCCGATTTGACCAGCCGCAGCGTCTCCCCCGATGTCTCGGCGCCGGCGGTCAAGCCGGAGACGCAGAGGGCATCCGGCTGCGCGACGAAGACGGTCGATTTGGCGATATCGACCACATTGCGGTTCGAAAGGTATACAGCAGATTCGGGCACGATGTTGAAGAGCAGCTTGATATGCGCGCCGCCGACCGCGTGCTGATGGCGGATTATCTCGCCGCAATTGGTGTTCCAGAGCCCGTAATCGCTGGCATAGACGCCGGTGAAGATCTCGCGCGCGAAGCTCGCGCCGGTGGCGACCGCCACGTCGATGGAGGCGGCCGGGTCCCAGAGCACGTTGACGCCGTAAGGTCGGTCGATGTCGGGGCGCAATTCGGCGATGACGCGGGCCATGCAGGCGCTGGTGATGGGATCGACTTTGGTGAGATAGGGCAAGCTGGCTTCATTGGAGAACATGATCGCGTCGACGCCGCCGCGTTGCAGGGCGTGCAGGTCAGCCCGGGCGGCTGAGATTATGGCGTCGAGTCCGCCGGCGGGGTCGTAGCCGGGGTCGCCGGGCAAGGCGCGCAAGTGGCACATGGCGATGATGGGCTTGCGCGTGTGGAAGTGGGAGGTCAGCCAAGTCATGGCGAGAGTATAGCATGGGGGTGGGGAGGATTGCTGGTGAACACAGAAATTAGTATCGATTATGTATACAGCCTCAGCCATTCCTCCCCAGGCATCAAATCTGTCAGTCCCTGCGGCAATAGGGTACTCATTTGAGTTATTACCCACTTCTCGCCAAATTCTCGTGATTCAACCCTTTCTCCAACGGCTCTACCACCATTCTGCGCCAAGTGCTTGTATCGTATGCTCCTAGACCAAGACACAACTAAAGATTCTTTGGCACGAGTTATTGCCACATACAGCAATCGCTTCTGTTCATAAACTTCATCCTCGTCGAGTGAGAGACCTGGCAACAATTGGTCAACTGCGCTAACCAATATTACGTTGTCGGCTTCTAGGCCCTTCGCCGCGTGCAATGTCATAATCTTAACGCGGTGATCAGATTCCCTTTCTACAAGTGGTGAACGCGTTGCAATCTTAAACCTCAATGAATCTATCACGGATCTCAGATCTGGCCTCTCTTGACGATTCAGTGCTTGCATGGCCGCTTCTCGCAACTCAAGCAAATCACTCTCAAGCCAGCGCCTCTTTTCAACATCAGTCTCATAGATGGCGTGGGACGCACAGAAAAGATTTTCAATGGCTTCTTTGGGTCCCCAGTCTCGCTCGAAAAGGCAAAGTGCGCTTTTCGCCTGATTTCTGACATTCAATTGGCCACCTCCGGATATGTCGATACTTCCAGCAGCGATCTTCACGAGCAATTCTTTCCCGAAGAAATCATTTGGCAAGGTGGCGACAGCTATCGCATTCCGTTTATCCGCTTGCTTATGCTTTGTTCCATGAAAACCTAACCAAATGCGGGCCGCGACAGGGTCTTCAGGATTCGCGAGCAAACAGGCCGCCGTGAAAGCCCATTGGGAGATATCGTGCTCTAAAGTTTCTTCTCGAAAATAAGTCTTTGCATCACTGCCGATCAATTCAGCAAGCTGATACCCAACGAAGCGACGCGGCACGAGGACAAGAAATGTTTCGTCCAGCTTGTTGTTAATGTACTTCGCTATACCTGACAACTCCTCGTCAATCGTATTCCAATGAGCGAACGCCTGTATTCCGGGTCGCCCACTTTTGGGGATCATGGGCGGTTTCTTGCTTCCAGTCTCTGCCATCATTAAGTTTGCTGTTTCAAGAATGCGGTTACCACATCGTCGGTTCTCGTCGAATGTAATGTCCTTGACGGCTATATTTGGCCAGGAGCAGCCGAACTTTGAAAGCCCGTTTGGGTCATTGAACCTGAAACCGTAGATTGATTGGTCATCATCTCCCATAACTGTAAACGAGCCTCTTCCCGACCAAAGAAACTCCACCAGTTCATGTTCATCAGCAGTTAGGTCTTGATATTCGTCCACAACGACGTGATCGAACTGTCCAGTTGCAATGTCTCCACTTTCCATTGCGGATACGCATCGGAAGACTACTTCACTAATAAGCATGGACTGATATTTTCTCAACCAGCGCTCAATGGCATCGGAGAATTCTGCGTTTGCGTATACACGTCTCATTGACCGAAGTGATTGAATTTTACGAAGTTCTTTTCTCAGCTCTCTAATGTCTCCAATGTGCGAAAACACACCGCTGGCTTTTACATCGTAGAGCAATGAATCCTGTTCAAATTCCAACAGAAAATGAAGAGTTTGATTTGTACGCGGACTTAGATTTTTCTGGATAAGTGATCGGGCCAGAGAATGCAATGTGGAAACGTTAATGTCATCTCCCAGAGTATCCTTCAATTCCTGCGTGACCGCACGGGTAAATGTTTCGACGAAGATTCTCTTGGACTCTACATCATCACCTTCAATAAGCTTTTGCGTGCGACGCTTTAAGCAAGTGGTCTTACCTGATCCTGGTCCGGAAACAACACGAATTAGCGAGACTTCGGACGTAATTAACTCGCGGGCAGATTCTCCCTCTATTCCACGCAGCCACGGAACGTCGTTGAACGATGACATAGGTTTTCCTTCTATTCATGGAACCATGTGGATCGAAAGAAGATTTGTGTATGAAATAATAGAACGACATATATCTCATTTCAATGCGCCTCCTTACAACGAATTCGGATGTCCGAGAACGGAACGGCATGAGCGAAAACGTAAGTTCTTCAGTCTTCCCGTCTACAAGAGAAAATGTTTCAATGCTCAATCTCCCCCTCCACCCTCTCCCGCCCCAGGTACTTTCGCTCCTCGTCGACAATCTCCGGATCCAGCTTCACAAACAGCGGGCTAGGCGCACGCAGCCTCTGCCCCGGCGCCAACTCGCTCTTCACCCACTGCCCTATCGCCGCGCTCCCGTCATAGACCAGCGCCAGGTGATCGCGCGTTTCCTCGCTGTAATTCTCGATATTGAGCTCGCCGAAGAGCTGACCGTCGTATCCCAGCATCTCGTGCACCTGCTGCGAGCTGAAGGGCGTGAAAGGCGCGAATAGGATTTTCAAATTGTCGATGCAGCGCAGCGCAGTGTAGACCGAGCGGGCGGCATCGGCCGGGTCGGGCTTGAGCGTCTTCCAAGGTTCGCGCTCGTTGAGCCAGGCGTTGACCTCGCGCGCCAGCGACAGCGTCTCTTCCAGCGCTTCTTTGGGGCGGACTGCCTCCAGCAGCGCGCCGACGCTGTCGAAGCCGGCTTCGGTCGCGGCGATGATGGCGGCGTCGGCGGCGGTCAGTTGGTCGTACTGCGGAACCATGCCGTCAAAGCGCTTGAAGGCGAAACCGAGCATGCGATTGACCAGATTGCCCCAAGCCGCCAGCAGCTCATTGTTGACACGCGCCAGAAATCCCTCCCAGGAGAAGTCGCTGTCCTGGCGCTCGGGGAAGGTGCGCGCGACGTAGAAGCGCAGGGCATCGGCCTGGTAGCGCTCGAGCAAATCGGGCAGCCAGACCGCCCAATTGCGCGAAGTGGAGAATTGCTCGCCCTCGATATTCATGAACTCATTGGCGGGCACATCGTAAGGCAGTTGCAGCGGGATATCGCCGTAGGTGGGGTCGTCTTCGTTGTAAATGCCGTTGATGCCCAGCAGCTCGGCTTGCCAGATGATGGTGTGGAAGGGGATATTGTCCTTGCCAATGAAGTTGTAGATCTTGGCGGCGCGGTTGTACCACCACTTTTTCCAGGCGTCGGGCTGGCCGATGTTGTTCGCCCATTCGATGCTGGCGGTGAAATAACCCATGACGGCGTCGAACCAGACGTAAAGGCGCTTGTCCTCCCAACCGTCTAGGGGCACGCGGATGCCCCAGTCGATATCGCGCGTGATGGGCCGGCCGCGCAGCCCGTCTTTGACGAAGTTCTGGCTGAAGCGGCTGACGTTGGGCCGCCAGTGATGTTCGTGCGCAGCGAGGTATTTCAGGATCTGCTCGGTGAAGGCGGCCAGGTCCAGGAAATAGTGCTCGGAATCGCGTTTGATGAGCTTGTCGGCGGGATTGTTGCGGCTGTGCGGGTCGATGAGCTGGATGGCGTCCATCAAATTGCCGCAATTGTCGCATTGGTCGCCGCGCGCGTTGGGGTACTTGCAAATGTAACAGGTTCCCTCGACGTAGCGATCGGGCAAGAAGCGCTTTTCGCTTTCGCTGTAGAGCAGGGTCTGCCTTTCTTTGTATAGGAAACCGCGCTGCAGCAAGAGCGTGAAGATATCTTGCGCCACCTGATGGTGATTTTCGGTGTCGGTATGCGTGAAGAGGTCGTAGCTGATGCCGACTTTCCGCTGCGTCTGCAGGAAGCGCTCGTGATAATGCTCAAAGACTTCGCGCGGGGAAAGCCCGCGTTTATCCGCCTCGACCGTGATAGGCGTGCCGTGGCTGTCCGAGCCGCTGACCATCAGCACGTGATTGCCGCGCAGCCTGTGGTAGCGGGCGAAGATATCGGCGGGCAAATAAGCGCCGGCTAAATGGCCGATGTGCAGGTCGCCATTGGCATAGGGCCAAGCCACCGACACGTGAATATATTCTGCTGACATGGTCTCTTTCTCCTGGCTAGCTTGCGCTGAGGCAATCATATCGACCTCGTCAAGCGTTCGTTACAACAAAAAAACCGCCTGTCGCTGACAGACGGCCTTGAGATTGCGCTGTGTGATGCCTAAGCGAGCCGCAACAGCCGTCTGTCCGTATGGAGCGAAAGCATCCGCATAGGCGTGGCCGTGGGCTGGCGGCAAGTCATGGCGCGAGTGTAACATGGGATGCAAATTGGCGTCAAGCGGGCGCCGGCGCCGGTAGCGTATCGAATTCGGTTGAAATTTAAATTCACCACAAAGACACAAAGCACACAAAGAATATGGCATATTTTGATTGAGTTTCTCGGTGATCTAGCAATTCTCGGTGTCCTCGATGGTAAAGTATTGTTTCAATCGTAAAGGATACATTTCCCGCCGGCGCAGCAGGAAGCGTCATTCATTGTCTGGCGACCCCTCTTGATGTGCACTATAATGCGCGCCGCCCAGCGTCAAGGGCAACGCGTAACCGGGCGTACTTGAAATGAGACAATCTATTTGAAGAACAAGCAGCCGCAAGTGACCAGCTATCGCAAGCCGCAGCCGCGCGGACCAGGCGCCAGCTGCCTGATTTGGGCGATGGGTTCGACGGCCTTTTTGCTCATGGCCGCTGCGCTTGTCATCGTCTCTGCCTACGCTGGCTGGGGCTCGGGGGTAGAGACGGCGCGCGCCAAAGCCACAGTTGCGGCTGCGGTCACACAGCAACATCAATGCGAGCTTATTCCCCAGGATCTGGCCGCGGGCAACTACGACTTGGCGCGAAGGCGCATCGAGTCGCTGCGCTCGGTGATGCCAGCGCCCGTTTGCCTGCTGCCGCTCTTGCCCACGGCGACGGCCGCCTTTCTGCTGGCTCAGCCAAGTCCCACAGCCGCCCCAACCCTGACCGCAACCCAACCCGCCCCGACAGCCACGCCGCCGCCCGTCCAGGCATCAGCGCCCCCCGCCGAAGATGACAGCGACTGGGCATACGACCTTGACGCGCTGCTGGCTGAAGCCGGAGCGGATCTGCAAGCGCGAGATTTCGTGGCGGCGATTGATACACTGGAAGCGATCATCGGCTTGGACGGCGACTATAACCGCGATCAAGTGCGCGGCTTGGCGCTGCAGGCGCTTTCGGCGCAGGCGCTGCTGCTGTATCGTAGCGGCAAGCTCTCGGAAGCCATCGTGCTGACCGATCGCGCTGAAGTCTACGGCGACATCGGCGAGCTGAATTACGAGCGCTATGTCGCCGAACAATACTTGACGGGACAGCGCTACAAGACCACCAACCCGGCCCTGGCTGTGCTGCGCTTCAACGAGATCTATTACCAGCACAACTCGAACTATATGAATGGACAAGTCGCTGCCGAATTGCAGGACGCGCTGCGTTACTACGGCGACGCGCTGGCGCTGCAGGGGGATGCCTGCCAGGCGAAGGATCAGTACGCCGCCGCGCTCGAGCTCTACCCCAGTTACAGCCCGGTCAGCCGCGGCGAATTGACCGCCAAGCTGCAGCAGACCGCGCAGGACTGCGGCACACAGGCGCCGGCCCAGGGCCAGAACGGGGACAGCCAATCAAGCGGGACGCCGCAAGCCATCGGTGTCCGCGCGAATACCGCCGGTCAATCGGGCTAAAGGTCGAATCTGGGAGCCGATGATCAAGCGAAGACCAGGCGAAACGTGAAGCGGAAATGAATAGTGGGGGGCACCAGGCGTCAGCGGGACCGTTAGATGGGCGGCTGGGGCTCAAGCGTATCCAATTCGGACTCGTGGCCCAACTGGCGCAGAGCCAGCACGGCGGCGTCGCGCGTCTTGTCGCGGCTGCTATCGGCGAAATCCAGCAGGGCGTCCACAGCGCGCGGATCGCCGATTTTGCCCAAAGCCTGCGCGGCATTATAGGGCGTGAGGAAACCAGGCGCTTCCAGCGCGCGGATCAGATGGGGAACGGCGCGGTCGTCCTTCAGTTTGCCCAGCATCAGCGCGGCGCGTCCACGCACGATTAAGTCTTCCTGGCTGTTATCCACGATTCTGATCAGCGTTCGCACGGCCTGGTCGCCGCCGACCATGCCCAACTTCATCACCGCTGTTCGCCGCCGGTCCTTGTTGACGTCCCGCAATTCGGAGAGGATGGTCCGTACTTTGCTGTCATGCTTCGGGTCAGCCATCGGCCTCCGCCTTTCGACCTGGTATCGACTTCAACAAAAACAGCCAGACCACAACGAAGTTCATACTTCGGGCAGTCCGTGTACCGCTTGTCATAGCCTGCCCTGCCGCTTATTCTACCGCGTCTTGCGCCAAAGACATAGCGGCGCGGGACGAGAATCCATAGAGAACCCAGCTGCGATTATCTTACGCCGCAGTATAACCCGCGAGCAAGCGCGAGGGCGGCAAACCATTGTGCAGCTTGCCCAGACTTAGCCGGCATCGACCTGCAACCCGCCATCGTGGATTTGACAGACGCGATCGGCGCTCTTCCCGATTTCGGGACTGTGCGTGGCCATGATAAGGGTTTTGCCAGCGCCGCATGTAAGCCGCAGCAGCAGTTGCAAGATTTGCGCGCCGGTATCCTCATCCAGGTTGCCGGTCGGCTCGTCAGCGAAGACGATAGCCGGTTCATGCAGGAGGGCGCGGGCGATGGCAACGCGTTGCTGTTCGCCGCCGCTCAGCTTGTCCGGATAAGTATCGGCGCGGGTTGCCAAGCCAACATGCCCCAGCAGTTCGATAGCCCGCGGCTCAATCGAATGGCGTCGGGCGCCGCCCAACTCTTTTGGCAGCGTGATATTCTCCAATACCGTCAGGGTGGGAATGAGGTTAAAGAACTGAAAGACGATGCCGATGCGCTCGCGGCGGAAGAGCGTCAGCCGGGTATCGCCGAGCTTTGTGATATCGATGCCCTCAATGACGATACTGCCTTGATCGGGCTGGTCAATGCCGCTGAGCAGATTCAGCAAGGTGCTTTTGCCGCTGCCGCTGGCGCCCAACAAAGCCAGGAATTCGCCCTGGAGAATGTCGAGGCTGACGCCGTCCAGCACCCGCAAGGTACGGTCGCCCTCGCTGTAAGTCTTGTGCAGATCGCGAATCTTTACCACGACGGCTTGCTTCATTGCCAATGCGCTTCCCGCGCAAATGCCAAGTCTGCAAAGGTTCGACAGCGCTTGATCCTCATGCTTGAAGCCTATCGGAATCGGTCTAGGGCGGGTAGAGTGTCTTTAGGCAATTCTATAATCAAGGCGATTTACATTGATACTGTGCAAATGTGGCGGGCACAAGTTATGCTTTCGCCGTATCATATCTGTATGGTTCATAAATCTATTGTGCCGAATTAGCGCATGTTTGCAGGAGGCCTCGCTATGAAACGTATTCAATTGCTCATCTTGCTCATTTTTTCGGCGCTGCTGTTGATACCAGCGGCGCAGGGGCAGGACGAAGAAAGCATTATCGCGCCTAAAGACCCGGACATGGTGAATCCGGAAGCTAATATCACTTTTCCGCCGCCGGTTTACGTCGTGCGGGACAGCGTAGATATCCGCGGCACTGTGTCTTTGGCCGACATGCGCAATTTCTTCGTCGAGTTTCGTCCATTAGCGCTGGACATGGGAGAGGGCGCGGAGCAAGCGAACAACCAGTGGTTCCCGGCGTCATTGCCGCGGATCACAGCTGTGACCGACGACATCCTGGGCACCTGGAATACAGTAACCCTGTCGGACGGCTTGTACGAATTGCGCCTGCGGATCGAAAAGGAAGCTGGCGATCCGCACTTCTTCCGCGTCAGCCCGATACGCATTGAGAACAACCCGCCGCCTTTCGCCGCTGTAGAGCAGGTCGTCGTTGTCGTGGAAGAAGCAGCGGGACCGGCAGAAGACGCAATGGAACCAGCAGCGGGAGAGCCTGAACCAGCCGCTGATCCCGAGCCAACTGAGGAACCCGATACCGGGCCGCGCGTCATCGCCTTGGTCAACGCCAACGTTCGCGCTGGGGATTCCATTCTGTATACGATTGTCGGCGGCTTGCACGAAGGCAATTCCGCTAGCATCAAGGGCATCAGCAGCTTCGGCACGGGTTGGTTCTACATCGAACTGGATACCGGCCGCAGCGGCTTCATCCATCCCAACATCGTGCGTACCGAAGGCGATCTCAGCAACTTGGCGCGCATCAACCCGCCGCCATTGCCGCCGACGCCGATTCCGATACCAACAGCTGTGCCCGTGCCAACGACCGGCGCCAACCTGGTCATGCAAGATGTGGTCATTGATCCGCACCCGGCGACATGCGGGGTCGGCTACGCCATCCATGTAACAGTGGTCAACAATGGCAATGGCGCGTCTACCAGCGGCGGCACGATCCAGGTTACCGATTTGGTACCGGGCCAGCCGCAGCGCGAACGCACTGAAATTGCCTTTGGCCCCCTGGCGGCGGGAGCGTCCCAGCGGATACAGGGATACCTGACGCCGACAGTGCACTATGACGTGGTGCACAATATCAACCTGCGGCTCGACTATCTGAATCAAGTGGCCGAAACCAACGAGAACGACAATCTGCACGCGGTGGCGCCCTATAATTTGCTCAAAGGCGATTGCGGATAGTCACAGTTTCAATCGGTGGAGCGGGGTCCTCAGCCTCGCTCCGCCGCTTCTCTCCGCAGCACGGTATAACGATTTAAGCCGCCGTCCGCGCGGAAGTCATCGATGACAGGCAGGCCCGCCGCCGCGACCAATTCCGCGTGTTCCTCATCGTCGATGTAATGGCAATAGCGCAGGGCGCGCTCTCCCCGTCGCCAATCCAGCAGATAGTCGTGGCGTTCCAGCGCAAAATCTTCCGGCCAGGGCACGATGCGCCGGCGGAAGCGCTCCTGCTCGTAAAAGCGCCAAGCCGCCAGAACCAGATAGCCGCCGGGCAAAACGCAAGTCGCCGCGCTTTGCAGCAGCTGGCGTCGCCGCGCCGCGCCGGGCACATGATGCAGCAAACCGAAGAGCGCCACCAACTGCGCCTGCCGCGCGGGCAGCGCCCCCAGGATCACATCCCGCTTGATCAGTTCCAGTTTGACGCGCGGGTCCTGGCTGCGCGCGTATGCCAACAGCTCGGGATTGCTGTCGATGCCGATATAAGCGAAGTCATGCGCTTGCTGCCCGGCTAGAAAACGCGCCAGCCGTCCGTTGCCGCAGCCGATATCCATTACGGAGGCCAGCGGCAAGTCGACCGCGTCCAGCATCCGCCGCCAGCCCGACCAGGCTTTTTGGCGCGTGGCGTCGAATTCCGCCGCGGTCAGGCGGTAGAATTCGCGATTGATCCGGTTCAGCCGCCGCTGCGTATCCAAGTCCATGTGAGTTGTCTTTGCGCGGAATACAGTCCGCCTTCAGCCCGATATTACCGCTAGGGTACGCTAATATGTTATCATGTGAATAAGCCTTGCCGATATTGCTTGGTCGATATCGCGTTTCAAGATAGGGATGAGCGATATAGAGCGTATTCGCGGATGAAGAGGGATCAAGCCACTTACGAGATTTCCCCATGGCAATATTAATTGCTTGGGATTAAATGCCAATGCGCGATGATGAAAAGAGGCGGCGATGGCAGAAGATCACAATTTCCGCAGCTACTACAACGAGGGCAAGCACAAGTTCCAGTCGCTCCAGAACAAGGTATTCTGGAAGGAACTCTTGAGCCAACTGCGGGGCCGGCACGACGAATTGATGAGTTTCGACGAGATTCGCAGTCGGCTGCACTTGCATGAAGAACACTACGAAGGCGTGCACGACGTCCCGCTTGATCACATCGTGGGCAGCGTGGGCCGCTACAAAGACTTCACGGCGACATTCCTGCCCAAACGCGGCAATATGCGCGAGCGCTGGAGCCGCGTCTACGCGCTGGCGAACAGCATGGAGGGCCCGCCGCCCATCGAATTGTACAAGGTGGGCCACGCCTATTTTGTGCGCGATGGCAATCACCGCGTCTCGGTAGCGCGGGAGCTGGGCGCCAAGAGCATTCAGGCGCATGTTGTCGAGCTGCCGACGACCGTGCCCCTGCGCCCGGGCATGAGTACACAAGAGCTGGAATCGGCGGAAGCCTACGCCAATTTCCTGGACGAAACCGGGCTGTCGCGCGCAGTGCCCAATCATGAGTCGATCGAGCTGTCGGTGCCGTCGCGCTATCATGAGCTCATGGGGCATATCTTCCTGCATCAACGGGTGATGGAGCGGCTGGAGGGCGAAGCGCTCACGACTGAAAAAGCCACAGCCGATTGGTACCACACGATTTATATGCCCGCCATCGACCTCATCCGAAAATATGACGTGCTCGACTTGGCCAAGGGCCGCAAGACGCCGCGCACCGAGGGCGATCTCTTCCTCTGGCTGATGCTGAACCTGCTGGACCTGCGGCATCAGTACGGTGACGAAGCGCCGGTCAAGTCTTTCAGCGGCGCCATCAAGTCCTACCTGGAAGATGAACACGCGCATGTGCCGGAAGCGCTGGAGAACGAGAACGACCAATCTGTCATGCTGACGCGGACGCAAGCTATGAAGCTGGTGCGCAAGCAGCGGGAACAGCAGCAAGACGACGAAGACCCCTCGGAGACGGACGCGCTGATTTCCTAAAGCCGGCGGGTTAGCGGCGCGGATCCTCCAAAGCCGTGAGCTTCATAAAAGCGCGCTCTCGCTGGCTCATATTGGCGAGGAATGTGTCGTCGTATTCGTGCAGGCCGAGCGCGTCGTAGGCCGCCTTGATATTGTCACGGATGTAGTGAACGCTTAGGCTCAATTCGTTGGCGATGAGCGCGGCGGGCATGCCCTCAATGGCATAAAGCTCAATAATTCTGCGCGTTTGCTTGCGTAAGCCTTCATATTGCGCGGGCTGCGGCAGCGCGATGGCGAGTGGCCGCGTCACGCGCTGGTGGGTAAGCATACGGCGCGCCTTATCCATGCTCTGGCTATACAAAAGCTCGCCGTTGTTCAGTTGACTGGCGAGGCATACGGCCGAGGCAATATAGTAGCGAACATCCTCTTTGTGCAAAAAGGCGCGCGCGCCCCCTTGCGCGGCGGCGTAGAAGAGGTCGAGGTCGTCAATATGCGAGAGGCAGACCAGGGTCGCATTGGGCAAGGTCTTCGCCAGGCGCTCAATTGACCGCCGGATATCCCCGCGCTCGCCGACATTGTTGACATCGAGAATGATGACATCGGGATGAGCCGCGGCGGCGACGCCCTCTAGCGACTGCCAGAATTGCTCCAAGCTGGAGTAGTCCGTCAGCGCCCGGGTGCGGCGGTCCCAGGCGAGATAAGCGTGGATGGCTTTCTCCGTATAATAATCGCTGTCGATAAGCGCTACTTTGAGGTCAATGTCGCCTATTGTGGTCATGTGTCTTCCCCGCGCTTTAGCCAAGCCGTTACTTCCGCCGCCGGGTCATAATCGCCGCCGGGGATGATGTATGCCCCCTGGATCAATCCGCTCATCCGCTCAAGCAATTCTTGCGCGATGAGAACCCCTTCTCGCTGCGCCTCCGCGCCGGCCCCAGCGATTCGTTGCATAATCGAGTCGGGGATGGTGATGCCGGGCACCTCGTTGTGCAGGAAGCGCGCTTGCCGGTGGCTCTGCAGCGGCATCACCGCCATGAGGACGGGCAATTCAAAGGCAGCGCCGGTCAACTCCTCGTAGCGCTGATGAAAGCGCAAGATGCGCTCGGGTTCAAAGATGGCCTGCCCCAGCGCAAAATCGGCGCCAGCGCTTATCTTCTTCCGCAAGATGCGGATTTCGCGGTCGATATCTTCGGCGCACATATTGAGCGCGCAGCCGACGGTGAAGCTGCTGGGTTTGCCGATGCTGTGCCCAGCCATGTCGACGCCCTGGTTCATGCCCTGCTTGATGACGCCGATCAAGCGCGAGGGCGCGACATCGTTAACATCGCTGGCGTCGGGAAAATCGCCGATGCGGGTCGGGTCGCCCATGACGACGAAGAGATTGCGCAAGCCCAGCGCGTGGGAAGCCAGCAAATCGCCCTGGACGCGCAGCATATTGCGGCCGCGGGTCGGGAAGTGCAAGACCGTTTCGATGCCGAGTTGTGCCTGCAGCAAATGAGCCACAGCCCAGGCGCTCATTTTCATGCGGGCCGCCGGCGTATCGGCCACGTTTATCAGGTCGGCGCCGGCCGCGCGCAGGCGTCGCGCCGCTTGCAGCAGCGTGTCGGTGCGGTAGCTGCGCAAGGGCGCCATTTCCACCGTCACGGTGAATTCCCCAGCCTCGAGGCGCTGCGACAATTCGGTCGGCGCGTCAGCCAGGTGGCTTTCGTCTTCAATGTCGATTTGGCCGATATGCAGATCGACGAATTCCGCCGATGGCTCATCAAGGGCGGCGCGCATGGCGGCGATATGCTCGGGAGTCGTGCCACAGCAGCCGCCAATCAAGGTGGCGCCAATATTGACCAGGGTCCTGGCGCAATCGGCGAAATACTCGGCCGTGGCCGGGAAGAGTATGCGCCCGCCGACCGCCTCAGGAAAGCCGGCGTTGGGCATGGCGGCAAAGACGGCGTCAGGGACAGCGTAACACATTTGCCGCAGCACCTCGGCGATGCCGGCCGGTCCGCTGCCGCAATTGACGCCGATGACATCCGCGCCCGATTTGTGCAGGTCGTTGGCCACCCGCGCCGGTGGATAGCCGCCGTAACTGAGATTCTCGTGATAGAAAGTCGCCTGGGCGATGATTGGCATGTCGGGATCCAAGTCGCGCAGGACGCCTATCGCCAGCAGTAATTCCCGGTGCTCGCTAAAGGTCTCGAACTGCACGACATCAACGCCGGCATCAACCAGCGCGCTTAGCTGCTCGGCGAAAGCGGCTGCCGCCTGCGACCGCGACAGACGGCCGTAGGGATAAATGCCCACACCCAGCGGACCGACCGAGCCGGAGATATATTTATCGTCGCTGTCGCACTCGGCAATGGCGAGGCGGGCCAGCTCCACACCGCGGCGATTGTATAGCTCGACCTTGCCATCGCGCCCGGCGCTGGCCAGCTTATAGCTGTTGGCGCCAAAGGTATTGGTCTCGATCAAGTCGGCGCCAGCCGCGATATAGGCTTTGTGTATGGACAGCACCACCTGGGGATCGTCGACATTCATGGCGTCGAAACAGGCGTCAGCCCGCGCGTGAGACTGCTCATGCAGCATCGTGCCCATCGCGCCGTCAGCCAGGATGGGCGCGCCCGTCCTCAGCCACTCGCGGAACCCCAGTTTTGTCATCTGCGCCTCGTCTTCCATTACAGCTTACTTTAGAGAGAGCTCGCGAACGCGAAAGTGGCGCGCGCCTGCGCTACCGGGCAAGTGAGAATCGCGTATGGTAATAAAGTAGGCGATCTTCGCTGCCGGAAGTGTAGCAGAAATGCCAGCCGGCTTCTATGCAAACGGGGACTAGCGCCAGGGCTATCGCATCAAAATATATTAACCACAGAGAACACAGAGGGCACAGAGAATAATGTCTTTTGTTGGCGATTGTCACATCAATCTGGAAAATGTAGGCGCGATTGAAGGTCGTATTTCACGGGCGACGAACAATGTCGCCCCTACATTTTGTAATTATTCGCGGCGAACGACGCATAATCATTTTGATGCGATTGCCCTGGGGACTAGCGCGCTTTGAACAGGCTACGCAAAACAATAGCAAGCATCAGGCGGAGCGAGCTCCTGGCATGGGCCGGGCGCTGCGCCCGCGCTACCAAGCGATATGCCAGCCATCTCGCGCGCTTCCTGCGCTTTAGCCTGGCGCAGATGCGCGGCGGTCGTGGGCTTGTCAAGCGTGGCGGCGTCTATTATGTGCCGCTCTGGCTGCCGATCGCGCTGGCTTTGCTGCTGGCTACGAGCGTCTTTTGGGCAGACATCGCCAGCGTAATCTATCGCTCGGCGATTCACCTGACGCGCGGCGCCAGCGAAGTTGAGCTGGCCGATTTTTTCGCCCCGGCCGTGCAGCATTGGTCGGGGGAAATCAGCCAGTGGTCGGCGCAGCACCAGGTTGACCCGCACTTGCTGGCGACCGTGATGCAAATCGAATCTTGCGGGCACCCCACAGTCATCAGCGGCGCCGGCGCGCAAGGACTGTTCCAGGTCATGCCCTTTCACTTTGCCGAGGGCGAGAACATGCTCGAGCCAGACACCAACGCGCGGCGAGGCAGCGCCTTCCTCAAGCAGTGCGGTCAGGCGGCTGGCGGTGTCATCGGCTTGACACTGGCTTGTTACAACGGCGGCGCTTCGGTGCTTGCAAAACCGCGCGAGAATTGGTCGCGGGAGACGCAGGCCTATTATCGCTGGGGGGTGGGGATTTATAGCGACGCGGTCGCGCGTAACGATAGCAGCGACACATTCAACCAGTGGCTGGCCGCCGGCGGGCAGCGCCTCTGCGCGAGCGCGGAAAGAGAATTGGGCTTCTGAATTAGCGTTGCCACGGCGCCTGCGCTTAGTCGAAACTGCGCATGACCGATAGCACTTTGCCTTTAATCTGACAATTGGCGGGATGCACGTAGATCGGCTCGTAATCGCGATTCGCGGGCTGCAGCCGGACGCCGTCGCCTTCGTGATAAAAGTGCTTGAGCGTGGTTTCATTGTCTTCGGGCAGCCAAGCCGCCACCATCTCGCCATTTTCGGCCGTGTTCTGCCGGCGCAAGATGACGACATCGCCGTCTTTGATCATGGCGTCAATCATGGAATCGCCGCGCACGGTCAAGGCGAAGGCCTCGCTGGCGTCATAGCTGCCCAATAGATTGGGCGGCACCGTGATGTAGTCGTCTTCTTCGATATGGTGGCCGATGTCTTCGGGCAGGGAAATCGGCTCGCCAGCCGCAATCCGCCCTACCAAAGCCACGCGATGGGGGCTAACCGCGCCAATCACGCGCCTGCCAGTGGTCACCCCTGGGATCGGTCCCACGATGCGCAACCCGCGCGAGACCTTGCCTGATCGCACGATATAGCCCGCGTCAACCAGTTTGTTCAAATTGTAGTTTACGACAGAAGTCGAGCCGATATCACACTCTTCGCCGATTTCGCGAATACTCGGCGGAAAGCCCTGCTTCTGCGTATAGGCATGCATAAAACGCATCATGTGTTGCTGGCGCTTAGAAAGTCTGTTAAACGCTTTCATCAAATTGTCCTCATGGCTAAACTCGGCCTGCGCCACTAGGGCATGGGCAGGCAGATATAGCAACATTATACACGAACATTTGTTTATGCGTCAAATGTTCTAGCCGCTAATTCAGGGTAATCGCATCAAAATAATTTCACCACAGTCGCTCGCAAGTCACGACTTGGCTCACACAAAATATGAATTCCAATGCTGTGTGCGTTCGGGCGAGCCAAGTCTCGCCCCTACATATTTCGACCGTTCGGCAGGTTTCATAAAATGGGTTCAAAACTGAAGTGCAATTTCACAATATTTATGCGAAAAGACTATTCTCTGTGCCTCTGTGTCTCTGTGGTTAAATTTGAGTTCGTATCAGGTTTTTTTGATGCGATTGCCCTGGGCGCTAATTTGTCGCCGCGGCGGCGGCGGCATTCAGCGCGCCGAGCACAAAATCGAGCGGATCGTCGCGTTTCAGCGCGATGGCGCCGCTCTTGATCAGCGACTGGTTGCCACTCGCCGGCAAGTCAAAGGTATAGACAGGCCGGCTCTGTTCGCGTGCGAAGCGCGCGGCGTACATCGCCCCGCCCTGCGCAGCGGATTCGACCACGATCACCGCCCGGCTCAAGCCGCTGATGATGCGATTGCGCGAGACCAAGCGCTGCGCATTGGCGCTAGCATAGGGATGCAGTTCGCTCACCAACGCGCCCGATTCGAGGATGCGCTCCGCCAGTGCTTGATTGCCAGGCGGATAGATATTTTGCACGCCGCTGCCAAGCACGGCGATGGTTGCGCCTTTCGCCGACAGACAGCCAGTATGAGCGGCGGTGTCAATGCCCAGCGCCAATCCGCTGACCACCGTGCAAGCCGCCCGCGCCAGCTTCATCGACAGCTCAAGCGTGATAAATTGCGCAGCTTGTGATGGCGCGCGTGTGCCGACGATAGCGACGGTATGCTTCCAAGCCTCCGGCGACAAGCAGCCGCGCCGGAACAGGGTCGGCGGTCCATCGTCCAGTTCGCGTAATGACGCCGGATACTGGCTCTGCTGAATCGTTTCGATGGCGACGCCGCTCCGCTGCCAGGATGCGATCTGGTCAGCCACCCGCTGCGGGTCCATGCGGCTGATTTCGGCTGCCGTTTTCGCCCCGATGCCGCGCACGCGCTGCAACTCCCCTGGCGATGCGGCCATAACCGCCGCCAGGTCATCGTTGAAATGCTGTCGCAGGTTATCGAGGGTCTTCGCGCCGATATTGGGCGACATGCTCAGCGCGATGTGAAAGACTTCCGCGTCGAGGTCAATCCTCTTCATAGTATTCGACGATGGAGAGCTGCATGGCATGCATATAGGTATTGACCTGGCGCAAGAGCGTCGACCATTCGCTGGAATTGCTCGGCTGGCGCAGTTCTGACCAAGTCAGGATCGAATTTAATACAAAATCGCTGAAGAAGTAGAAGCCGCGGGTGGCTTGCGGCAGGGTTAAGCCGTCGGCGATCAAACGCTCGGCGTAGTCTTTGCCCAGGGCGATGGCGCTGGACAGGCCCTCGTCCGGCGCGCCGTCGGCGACGAAACTGCGCATGGCTTCTAAGACGCGGCGGCCCTGCTCGCGCAAGTACTGCTTGCTTTCGTCGCTCATGGCGGCGTACCAGGGAGCGGATTCCAGGCGTTCGCTGCCCACCTGCATGCGCGTTTGACCCAGCGCGCTCTGCATGATTACTTGCAGCTCGACTGGCTCCAGGTCGCCGCCGGCTTGGGCATAGTCGCCCAGGTCCTTGATGTTGAAGCGGCGATGTTTGCCGGCCGTGCGCCGAAAAGGCAGCTTGCCGCTATCGGCCCAATTGCGCACCGTCGCCGGATGTACACCGAGGATATCAGCAGCGCGGCGCAGGCTGACCCATTCACTGCCTTCTTTGCGATTGGCCATAGATAAGCGCAGAGTATCTCATTGACATTCACCCGTTAGTATACCCCAGCGGGAATGAGCGAACAACGCGAACGATAGGGCTGAAAAGTCTTACAGCCTGTCCTTGCCCTCTGGGCCTGCGCTGCGCCAATCGGGCGGATGATGCCCTAAGCGCCAGCGCCAGCCTGCAGGATAGCCCAGCATTTTCGCCATATCGCCCAGGAATCGGAGCCAGGGAATCGCCAGGATGCAATACAGCCAGATGAAAAGCGAGGAGCGGCGCAGCAGCGCGGGCAGGCGGCGATAGGGCCCGTGCAGGTAGGCAGCCGCGCCCATAATGTACAGGCCCCACAACAGCGGGTGGATCATGCTGCCCGCCAATAATATCGCCGGCGCCAGGAGCAGATAAGTGGCATAGCGGACCAGATGCCGCTTGAACCAGAGATTCGCTTTGCCGTCGCCGCGGGCATAGAAGTAGTATTGGCGGAAATACTGGCGCAGCGTTGAGCGCGGACGAGCATTCGCTATCGCCGCCGGCTCAAAGGCGAAGGGGCCGGCTTCGCGGCGCAGGCGCAAATCAAAAACCAGATCCTCGCAGAAATCGAGCCATTCCGGGTACAGACCGACGCGCAGCGCAGCTGCCTTGCGGAAGGCGATACTGCGGCTGCTGGGCAGGAAGGAGTCTGGGTCGATTTCACGCGCCAGCGGCAGCGTGGTCGCGCCTAAGGCGATCTCGAAGGGAGTCCGCGCGTCGGCGACAAAGAAACCACCAACCGCATTCAGCGCCGGACTCTGACGCAAGGGCTCTGTGATACGCTCCAGCCAGTCATCGTTGAGGCGGACGCCGGCATCCGTAACCGCGATGATGTCGCCCCGCGCGGCATTGATGGCGCGGTTGCGTCCCTGGCTAATGTTAAATCCCGGCTCAATCAGCAGGCGCAAGGGCAACTGATCTGCATAGCCGCGGATGATCGCGACGGTATCATCGCGGCTGCCGCCGTCGACAATGACGATCTCATCCGGCGGCCGCGTTTGCCGCTCAATCGACCGCAGCAAGCCGTGGATGCTTTCGCCTTCGTTCAGGACTGTCGCGATCAAGCTAATCATGGGGCGCTCTCGTGGACTTGCTGTTGAGTTTCATGCTAGCGGCAAAACGCGCCGTCTGCTCTTCAGCGAATCGGCATTATTCGAGGTCGGGCATGTTATTCGCCTCGAGCATCGTCTGGCGGAAGGCCTGGACTTGCCGATCGCCGCGCGCCGTCAGCTCGGCGATGCCAGTGACCACGCGGACATAACCCAGCGCTCGCAGCCGCGCCATCACCCGTCCCATCCTGCTGGGCCGCCAGCGGAAATGGTTATGCAGCGTGTCGATGCGGCATTCCGTTTTGTGCAGCGCCGTATGCTGGTGGTTGTGGATATGCGCCAGCACGACTTGATCGGCAAAGCGGCGGCGGCGGTTGGCGCGGCGGATCATGGTCGACAGCAAGCCGTAGCGCGGCGAAAATACCCAAGCCAGCAGAAAGAAGACGAAGATCATCAGCACCATGGACGCGCTGATGGACGAATCCCAGCGCTCGACCAACTCCAGGCCGAAAAGGCGATTTAACGCGGCGATGCCAGCGCTGAGCGGGAGGACGCCGAATAGTTGCCCGCGCGCCAGGTCATAGCCGAAGACGGCGCCGGCCGCGCCAATTAGCGGACTCGCGACTAGCATCAGCGACAGCCGGTCCGTCAGCAAGTAGGCGGCCGCCGGCGGAACGATGAAGAAGGCGATCACCAGAATCGAGCCCACCGCGTCAAAGGCGCCGACCGCCACCAGGCTGACCAGGATCATCAGCGCGTAGTTGAGCCAGCCGGGTCGCAAACCGAGGGCCTGCGCCAAGCTAGCGTCAAAAGTGGAGAGCTTGAGCTCTTTATAGAATAGCAGCACAAAAGCCAGGGTCAGCGCCGTCATCAGCAGCATCACCGTGATCGACTTGGGGAAGAAGACCAGCAGCGGTTCGCGCTCCAGCAGTCCAGCGCGGTAGGCTTGGGCCGGCGAATAGTCGCCGCAGTTGCTGCAAACCCGCTTGAACTCGGCGCCTTCATCACGCGGGCTGATGCCCAACTCGCGGCAGTTGACACATTGGCGCGTGTGTTTGGCGGCCGGATGATCGGGCGTAACCGTGACAGACTCGCAGTTGTCGAAGCAGTGGCTGTTGGTATTGGCCCAAGCCAGGCCGATCTCGCCGACCAGCACGGCGTCCTCGTCCAGGTGGACATCGTCGACAAAACGCGACACCAAGATCACGGCGATGGCGAAAAGCAGCGGAAAAGCCAAGCCCAGTGCGGCATCCTGCTTGACCAGCCCTGAGCGGTAGAGCATCTCCGTCAGCACGACCGTCGCCACGCCCGCCAGCGACGCGCCCAAAATCAGCCAGGGCGACGAGGTATCGCCTTCCAGGCCGAAGGTCTCCGTCATCAGCAGGAAGGCGACCACAATGCCCAGCAGCACGGTGTGGCTGATGGCATCGCTCGTCAGAGACATGCCGCGCAGCAGCAAGAATGTGCCCAGCAGCGCGCCGCAGACGGCGATCAAAGCGCCGACCAGAGTGGCTGTGTTCTGCGGAGAACGCAAGAAGGCATTCAGCTCCTCACGCGTGACGATGCTCAGCAGCAATTCGATCAGCCCGCGTTCCAGCAGCATCATGCCTTATCATCCGCTTCTCGCAGTTTGCGCTCCAATTGCTGGACTGCCGCGGCCGGCAAGACGGAAGCGATATCGACCTGCCGGACTTCTTGCAGGATTGGCAGCTCCAGTTCATGCCCGTACAGGCGGTACATGTCCCAGAGCCTCTCGTTGTGCGCCATGTGGCGCGCCTGCTGGATGCCCGCTTCCGTCAGCCGCCAGCCGCCGGCGCCGGGCGCTGCCTGCCCGGCCGCGCGCAGTTGGCGCAAGCCAAGCTCGGCGCTGCGATCGCCCACCCCGTGAATAAAGTCAGCGGGCGCGAGCGAATCGGCGCCGCCATGGCTCAGGGCGTAGCGGTAAATATCCCGCAGTGTGTTTTGCGCGGCGAAACGGCGGCGGTTAGCCCGCTGGCGCAAGCGTCGCCACAGCAGACCGCGCTCCGGCGCCAGCGTGATCGAAAGCAAGACCAGGCTGAAAGCCACCACGATGATCATGGGACCAGTGGGGATGTCGCTATCCAAGGCGCTGATGACCGCGCCAACCCCGCCAGAGAATGCGCCAAAGACAGCTGCCAGGATGACCATCTGATCCAGTTTGCGCGTCCATTGACGAGCGGCGATACCGGGCGCGATCAGCATGCCCACCATCAATATCACGCCGGCCAACTGCAAGCCAAGCACAATCGTTATCACGATCAGCGTCGATAGCACTGTATTGATCAACCCGACGCGGAAGCCGTTGGCGCCCGCGAATTCCGCGTCAAAGGTGACCAGTTTGAATTCCTTCCAAAACAGCGCGATGACCAGCAAGACCGCCAAGCCGACGCCGCTGACCAGGGTCACGTCGCGCTCGATGATGGCCGCTGCCTGACCGAAGATGAAGTGATCCAAGCCCGCTTGGCTGGCGTCCGGGAGGGACTGAATGTAAGCCAGCAATGCGATGCCAGCGGCGAACCAGGACACCAGCACAATGCCCAGCGCGGTGTCTTGCTTGATGCGGGTCGTATTTAATATCGCCGCCACCATACGCAATCCCAGCCAACTGGCGATGCCGGCGCCGATCAAGAGCCAGCTTAATTCGCGGCCCGCCAGCAGGAAGGCAATCGCCACGCCCGGCAGCGCCGCGTGCGACAGGGCGTCGCCCATCAGACTCTCCTGACGCAGTACGGCAAAGCAGCCCAATACGCCGCTAATGACGCCGAGGATGGAACCGCCCAGAGCCACTACGCGCACGGTATAGGTGAGGCGCAGGCCGAAGACTTGCTGGCTAAGGGGAACGGTGACCAGGCCCGCGAATATCATGGCGCCGATGATAATCCAAACGCGCCGGTCAGCTGAGGAAAGCGCGATGCCCGGCGCCATCAAGCGCCTCCGTTCGCGGCATGCAAGTATGAGACGCGGCCGCCGTAAGTCCGGCGCAAGTTCTGGGGCGTGAAAACCTCGGACGTAAGTCCCGACGCGATCACTTCGACATTAATCAGCGTCACCCAATCGAAGTATTGCGCCACCGTCTGCAAGTCATGGTGGACGACCAGGACGGTCTTGCCGCGTTTGTTGAGCGCTTGCAGGATGCCGACGATGGCGCTTTCGGTCACGGCGTCAACAGCGGCGAAGGGCTCGTCCATGAAATAGATTTGCGCGTCTTGCACCAGGGCGCGGGCCAGGAACGTCCGCTGCTGCTGGCCGCCGGATAGCTGGCTGATCTGCCGATTGGCAAAGTCCAGCAAGCCAACCTGATCCAAAGCATGCAGCGCCAGCTCGCGTTCACGTTTGCCGGGCCGGCGGAACCAGCCCAGCTTGCCGTAGAGCCCCATGGTGACGACATCCAGCACCGAAGTGGGGAAATCCCAATCGACGCTGCCGCGCTGGGGTACATAGCCGACCAGCGAGCGCGCGCGTTCGTAGGGCTTGCCGTAGAAGGACACAGCGCCAGCCGCTCGTGGAATCAGGTTGAGCACGGCTTTGATCAAGGTGCTCTTGCCGGCGCCGTTGGGCCCAACCACGCCCATCAGAACGCCTTCGGGCACGGCCAGGTCGATATCCCATATCGCCGGCTTTTCGTTATAGGCGACCGTCAAGTCGTCAACTGCCAGCGCCAAGCGAGCGCTATAAGCCGCGTGTACCCCGTGGGAATGCTCAGGCATCGCAATCGACATTCCAAAGCTCGTCCGGCGGCTTGGGCTCAAGATCGGCGGGCCAGTCGAGAATATCGACCTCATTGCCCATACATTGGTAAGACTGCATGATGGTCAGCGCGTTCTGCGCCAGCATGCCGATATAGGCGCCGCCGAAGCTGTCGCTTTCGCCCATGGCATCGCCGAAGAGCTCGCGTACGCCGATGCGCACGGAACGACCTTGCGCCCGCAAGGCTTCCATGACCGCTTCGATGGTATCGGGCGGGATGCTGCTTTCGACGAATAGCACCGGAATGTCGTTGGCGATGACGAAATCAACCGTGGCCTGTATATCGCCGACGCCGGCTTCGTCCTCCGTGCTCAGTCCTTGAATCGCCCGCATGCGCCAGCCAAATGCGGCGCCGAAATACTGAAAGGCGTCGTGGCTGGTTACCAGGTAGCGCTGCCCCGCTGCTATAGAGCGCAGGCCCGCGTCCGCCCAAGCGTAGAGCAAATCCAACTGTGCGCTGTAAGCGGCTGCGTTGGCTTGATAGGCTTCGGCGTTCGGCGGGTCAAATTCGGCCAAGCGGTCGGCGAGATCCTGCGCTGTCAACTGCCAATTGCGCGGGTCAAACCAAAAGTGCGGGTCGTCCACATCCAGCAGCGCATCCGACAGGTCAAAGCCGCCGATGATGTACCCGGCGTCCTTCACCGGCGCGCTCAAGGCATAAGTGGCAATGCCCTGCTCAGACAGCGCATTAAAGACGGCGTCGAACTGCCCTTCCAGGTGCAAGCCGCTATATACGACCATTTGCGCTTGATTCATGGCGGCGATGTCGGATTCTGTCGGCTGATAAAGATGCGGATCGACGCCGGGTCCCATCAGCGGCGTCAGCAGAATGCCGTCCACATCGGCCGTCAGGACTTGCATCAAGTCGGCCGCCTGGGTCGTTGTCGCGACGATAGGAATCTTGTCCTTTGCGCTGGCGCCGGCAAATTGCGGCAGGCAAGCCAAGAGCAGCAGCGCAATCAAATATTGGCATATCTTCACAGGTGGATCCTCCAGGTAGAATCTTTTAGCTGAATTAAGTATATTTTTAGACTAACTTAAAAATCTTGTCAAGAGCTTGAGTCAGATTGCCCCAGACTGCGCGAAATGTCAGGTAGAATTGCGCTGAATTGTACATTCGGCATAAGCTGGCTTGCGACTATTGCGCTTGAGGAGAGCCGTGCATGGGCTATTACGATAACAAGGATAATGTGGCAGCGTATATTCGCATGGCTGAGGGCTATGATGGGAAGCCGCTGATTGAGGCGCTTGCGAGATATTTGCCGCCCGGGTCAAGGGTGCTGGAATTGGGAATGGGGCCGGGCAAAGATCTGCTGCTGCTCAATGAGCATTACCAGGCGGTCGGGTCGGATGCCTCCGCCATATTCGTCGAGCGTTTCCGCAAGCTGCATCCAAAGCTGAAGGTCAGGCAGCTTGACGCCATTTCTATTGACGCGGAAGAGCGCTACGATGCCATCTACTCCAACAAGGTGCTTCATCACTTATCTCGCGCCGAGCTGCGTGCTTCCTTCAAACGGCAGTCGCAAGTCCTCGAAAGCAATGGGCTGGCTCTGCATTCCTTTTGGTATGGCGATGAAGTGGCCGAACATCAGGGCTTGCGTTTCGTCTATTACCGCGAAGACAGGCTTCGGGGTCTGTATGAGCCGGACTATGAAGTTTTAGAGAGCCGGCGCTACAGCGAAATGGAGATGGACGATTCACTTTATGTTGTGTTGCGCAGGCGCTAAGGCGATTAAGCGGCACAATAGCTTGTGACTTGAGTGCAGGGTCGGTCCACTAGAAAAGACGCCAGCGCTTTTTGGCCCGTGGCTTCAGCCCATGGGTCAAGGTCGTGAGGCCGCCCGCGACAGCGGAGAACAGCGGGCGCTGCTCGGTGAACAAAGCCTCGCCATCACGCAATGGACTGCGCCGGTTCACCATTTCAAAATAAGCGCCTTCCCGACGCATGATGGTCATGGTCTGCTCACGCGAGAGGCCGTCTTCCCAGCGCCAGCGCTCGGGGTAGAAATAGTAGTAATAGGTATAAGTCGCGGCGGTATTGACGCTGACCGCGCGATTGTTATACGCCCACAGGTCTTCGCCCGCCTGCTGCGCCATTTCGCTCAGCAAGACCAGCGCGCCGGTCGCGGCGAATTGCGCTTCATAAGTCTGCCGGGCGCCGTCGATATCGACCAAGCCCTTGATGAAACCCTCGGGATGAATATGCTGGTCGACGGCGCGGCGGTAGGCCGAGACCGCGCGTTGAAACCGCCCGTCGTCCCCCAGCAAAATGCCCGCGGCCATGTCACATGCAGCCAGCCAGAGCGCGCGCAGCAAGTCGCCGTCGGCGCTGGCCTCAAGTCGCGGCGCTGGGTCGGCTGTCAGAGCGCGCAAAGATTCCGCGCTGCCATGCCAGTCTGGGTGGTCCCGCAGCTGCGACATTACGGCCAGCCAGCCAAAGCGGCGCTTGATAGCCGGCAGGCGCGTAGGGTCGAGCGCTTGCGGATCGGGAATGCGCAATGCCTCTAAAGCTGCCCGGCCGGCCTCCGCATCGCTGTAAAACAAGAATCGCAGCGCCTGCAACAGCGCCAGCTCCAGCGCGTCTTCAGGATGCGAGCCGAGCAGTGGCAAGGCGCTGCGCACCGGCTCGCGGGTCTGGTTGTCGCGCGCCAGCTGCAAGTCGCCAGCAGAAAACAGGAGATAGGCGGAAGTTGTCACGGTCTCAATCCCTGCGCTTGTCTCGCTGTGGATAAAGGTGCCATCAGCCTAGCTTGACCCCGCCAAGTCCTGGTCATCGTCGGCAAAGAGCAGCGGCGATCCCTGATTGGGGTCCAGCCTTTGTCGCGGCCGCAGGTAGGCATCGGTTTCGTCTGAATGCGGCGGCAGGCCAGCCAGCGGGAGTGCTGGCGCAGCGCTGGGACGCGGCTTTCGCCCTCGCCGCAAGCGCCGGCGAATAAGCAGGAAATAGACAAGCACAGCCAGCAGAGACATCAAGACGATGGCGCCGGCAGCCACCAATGCGGCGACAATCAGCGTCTGCGTGGCCGCCGGATCAAGCGCGCCGACGATGGCCACGGGATCGGGCATATACTCGCCGACCAGCCGCTTGGCGCCGAAGTCGATGCGCGCGGGCGCCGCGCCCGGAAGCACGGAGGCGCTGGCTGATGAAGCAGTGGTGGCTTGGTATTCGCTGCTAGAGATGACGACCTGGTAGTCGCCGGCGAAGAGCCCGTCAAAGCAAAGCAGGCCGTCGGCAGCGTAAGGGGCGTCTTGAAGCAGCAGCGAGGCAATCGTGATGCCGCGCTCGTTCAGCAAACTGGCGGCCACACCGCGTGAAATCGGCGCTTCGATCTCGTCGCGGATGCCGTTCTCGTTGTCGTCGGCATAAGCCAGCAGGCAGATTTGGCCCGTGTCCTGCGCCAGCGCAACCGGCGCGACCAGCAACAGCGGACTCAGCCATATCAGCAGCGCGCGGATGCGCCGCAGCGTTCGCCTTGTCTCATGCTGAGGCATCAGCGCGCACGCAGAAATATCGAGACGACCGTGCCGCTGACTAAGACCAAGCCCGCCAAAATAAGGAGGAATAAGCCGCTAAGTTCTCGCAGGATTGACGCTTCGCTGATGTCCGCTGGCGCAGCGTCTGGGGCGACCGGCTGCAAGAGCGGGCCGACCGCAGCCTCCAAGCCCGGCTTGGCGCCAAATTCCATTAGCACATCACCGCCGTCGCGCAAATCAAGTCGTAAGTCCCCGGCGCTCGTCAAGCCGAAGCCCGCCGGCGCCACAGCCCGAATCCGGTAATTCTGCCTGAGCAAGTCGCGCTGGCAGTGCGGCGCGGATTGGCCGTCGGTGCGATATTGCGCCACTTCGACATCGGTCTCATCCAGCAGCAGGATAGCCGCGTCGCCGAGGTAATCCTCACCGGGTTCGCGCATGCCATTCTGATTGGCATCGGCAAAGACGGCGAAGCAAAGTCGCGGACTGATATCCGCCGGGTCCATCATGGGCGCGTCGGCGGCGACTAGCGGCGCTGGCGGCAAACCCTCAACAGAGGTGGTGCTGATCTCCACATTAGCGGCTTCGTCGACCTCGGAACTCTCGGCGGCCGGCTCAGCTTCGTCTACCAAGTCCTCTTCAGGAATCACGATCAGCTGGCGGCCGATTGGCAGAATCGCGTCGATGTCAAGCGCATTGAGCGTGAGCAACTGTTCGAGGGAGACGCCATAGGCATTGGCGATTGTGATAAGCGTTTCGCCAGCGTCGACGGTATGGACCAGGTCGCCACCGTTTTGCGCTCTCGCAGTCATGATTGCCGCAAGCCAGATTAGCGCGATGCACAGTCGCCGCAATTCCAGTCTCCATGCCGAATAGACAAACAAGCTCGAATTATAACATGAGGCGAAACGGGATACAGTGGGCGCTAACGGGCGACTTTTCATGGCGAGGCAAACAGGTGGGAAATTGAATCAAACGCTTTCCGCCGACGCTGGACTGTTTGAGTCGCGGTCTTCCGCTAAAATAGGGGCATGATTCGATTCTGCCTCTGCCTGTTCCTCAGCCTGCTGGCGCTGGTCGTCAACGCCCAATCCCGCGAGATCAGCACCGACGACGCGCGCATCGAGCATGAGGGCGTCATCACCGGATTGCTGGACGCCGATAACCCGCGCGATGTCTTCTTCGTCGATGGCCTGCGGGGCGAAGTCATTCGCTTTGAATTGACCGCGACCGATGGCGACCTGGATCCGGTATTGGCTGTGTTTGACGATGTCGGCCAACTGGCGCTCTTCCGCGATGACAGCGCCGGGACCTCCGGCGTAGCTCACGACCTGACCATGCAGCGTACCGGGCGCTATTTTGTGGTTGTGGGCCGCTTCGGCTACAGTTTGGGTACAACAGCTGGCCGCTATGACCTGCGCATGACGCGCAAAGGCGTCCTGTCCGAAAGGGGCAGCACGCTGCGCTACGGCGACTCGGTCATTGGCACCATCAGCGACACCAACGCCGAGGTCTATTACACCTTCCAAGCCGAACAAGGCGATATCCTGACGATCTCGATGCTGCGTTCGTCCGGTACGCTGGACCCCTACCTGCGCGTGGTCGACAGCGATCGTTTCGTCATTGCCGAAAACGATGACCAGCCGGGCGCCGAGACACGCAATGCGCACATAGATGCCCTGATAATTCAAGAGAGCGGCACCTATATCGTCATGGCCACGCGTTACGACGACAGCTCGGGCAGCTTCGTGCTGAGCGTTGAGGAAGCCGAAAACAGCGGCGCCGGCGCATCGCCCCAAGCGCCCCTGCCGATAGACTTCGGCGCTACACTCAGCGCCAGCCTGAGCCCGGAGCAATTCGAGCGCTTCTACGCCTTTGAAGCCAGCGAGAATGACCTCATTACCATCAGCATGGATCGGGGCGACAGTGGCGACCTCGACAGTTTTCTCTATCTGACGGACAGCGGCTTCACCCCGCTCGCCGAAGATGACGACAGCGGCGAGAGCCAGAATGCCAAAATCATCGACTTTCGCATTCCCGCCGATGGCAGATATTTCATCATCGCCACACGTTTTGATGGCAATATCGGCACGACGAGCGGCGAATACCGGCTCAGCCTGGAATTGTTGGACGCCCCCTTTGCGGGCCTGCCGCCCGGCGTCGTCAGCCTCGATTACGGCACTAGCGTCACCGGGCAAATCAACGCAGACAATCAAGCGGATACCTACGCCTTTTACGGGCGGCGGGGCGAGGTCGTGTCCATCTCGATGACCCGCGTCGATGGCAACCTGGACGCGCTGCTGGAGCTGCTGAACGGCGCCCAGGAAGTGGTGACGCGCAACGATGACCGCGCCGCCAACGACCAGAACGCCTTGATCGACCATTTCGCGCTGCCCGCCACCGGCACCTTCTACATCCGCGCGCGGCGTTACGCTGGTACGGATGGCGACCCGAATACAGTTGGCGCTTATGTGCTGGTGCTGGCGGAGCGGGTGAATTGAGCTTGAGAGCGCTGCATTTTCAGCGATGGGTTAAGCGTTCGCGAATTTTTTGACTTTCATCAATCGCACGATATAATATTATCAGTTCGCAATAGTTCTAGTGGAGAATATTAAACATGCTCCGTCAAAATAGACCTACCCCCCCCCCCCCCGCGCTCTCCTTAATTCTTCCTTAATTCTCCGATCCATAATTTTAGCAGGCATGTTTTGCCTGCTGGCAGTATCTCTACTCCATGTCAGCGAGACAGTTTCCGCGCAGGACGGGGACGGAACAACATGGGAATACTCTGGGTCGTTTAGCAATTGGTCCCGCTGTTCCGATACCTACCAAAATCTGGATTGGCGCGTTGAAATTAATGAGCATGATTTCATCAGGCTTCTTGCGTATAATTCGCGTCAGCCCGATACGCCTTTTCCATCTTTGATGTATTTCTCGAGCGACACCTATCACGACGGAATTGAGGTAAGGCTGTATGTCTGGACCGATATTGATGCGTACGGCTTGTCATTCGAAAAGCTTAGGCCAGACACAACTTATCGGATCTTTTACTGGTTTTTCGACAGCACTGAATACAATTGTGTAACGAGCGATAACTACTTTGTTCTAGAAGTGACGACTGCTTCGGCGCCGCCGCCAGATCCCGAACGTGAACGCGAAGAAGAACGTGAGCGCGAAAGAGAGAGAGAACGAGAACGAGAAGAGCGTGAAAGAGCACGACATCCAGAACATGTAAGCACATCGCGCAAGCTGCTTAATGAGCTCCTGGACGACCACGACATCTATATCAATTCAGACGTGGAGCCCGTCAACGCCAAGTATCAGACCCAAAGCGAAATGCACCCTTATCGTGATGCGTTGATACATGGCACAAAAGGCGGCGTGGATATATTCGGCTGGGTCAACAAGGACCACCCGGTGGATGTTTGCGTGCCTGGGAATTATTTATTGGTTGTCATGGACGCCAGCACCTCGCCGCGCCAACTGCGCGCGTTGGATACTTGCTATTCGGAATCTGCCCGTGAATCCTGCGCCAGCCTCGATCATGAGGGCACAGTCGCCATAATCTCGAATACGGGCAGAACCTTGTCTTGGTATCGCGATGAGCTGGGCGGTTTCAGTTATTCCGACAGCGGCAACTGCGATGTGGAGAAAGATAATGTGAGAGAGCTGGTGGAGCCGGAGACCGAGCCGGAACCGACTTGGAAGGCGCAAGTCGTGACCCCTCAAGCCGAGCAACCAGACGGCTCACTGATTCATACCGTCCGCTATCAAGACACATGCTCGGAGATCGCGAATGCGTACCAGATTAGCCTAGCAACGCTGATAGCGCTCAACCCTGGTCTCGGGGATTGCGAGATGATTTATGAGAATCAGAAGATTATAATCCGTGAGGCGCCGGCGCCAGAACCACAGGTTCAAGAACCGCCAATACCCGAAGACGTAGAGCTTGCTCCCAGGTTAAGTCAAGATGAGATCGAGGCTTTGGGTAGTTTTGAGTCTGACCCTATAGGCATTAATACGGTCGAGAGAATTAAGGAACTCTCTGAGTACTACAGTATTCTAGAAAAAGCATGTTCATACGGGAAAGCCGGGTTCAATGCGTCGTCGGCGGCGGATGCGTTGTTGGAAGCGACAGGTTCTGGCTTCGACGCTGGCACGGACCAAATTGGAATTACGCGTGAAATTATGCTTGATACTATCGAGGAGGCGAGAGGGAAAAACTTAACGCAAGAGGAAGCGGAAACACTTGTGAAAATCAAACTAGGATACAAGGTGCTTGGCGCGGGTCCATGCCAAAATTTGGCCATTGCCGTTAAAGAGTTACAGAATTCTGAAAAAGGACTGCCCTTAGGCTGGCAGTTTTATAAGCCGCTGTACGTGGCAAATGGTCTAGATCCGCGCTCGCCAGAAGTGGATTCGCTGCTGAGCGGGACTTCTTCTTGTCTGACGCAATCTCCTGAGCATAGTGTGGCTGGGCGCGCTTGGCCACATGCCGACCGCAGCGCGGTGGGCAAAATAGAAGCGGGAGAAAATGTTCAGATTGTCGGTCGGATCCAACTGCGGGGTCAAGAGCCCTATCTTATTACGCGAGGTCAAACACGGGGTGGCATAAGTGGCCTCAGCAAGAGCAAGACTGGACTGATGTATCTCGCTGAATCGCAGGTGGGGACGATCGGCGATTGTGACAGTGTGCCGGATTTGTCTGGGCTTGCGGATCAAATAGAACCACCACCACCGAGAACTAATGAAATACAACCCATGATCATCCTCCCGCGACCAGATATGTGTGATGATACGTCTGAAGAAACATGTGAGCCGTCGCTATGCAAGTTCAACATACCCCGCTCCAATGGCGGACATCCATCCTTCCAAGTATGCAACTTTGATGCGGGAGAATGTCAGGAAATTAACGAGTGGGGATGGTTTACTTCAGAACAGTCAGTAAGTTATAGCATCACAGCAATGAGCGATGACGGACGATACCGCGTGAGCAATGGAAAAAGAACAGCTTGGGTTGTAGGTAAGATGGCGGAGGAAGACCGCACCATTATAGGTTTGGTGTTCCAAGCAACATCATCAGACTACTCAAACCTCCCGCAGAAGCTCAGGGAATGCACCGATAAACTCGACAATAACTTACATTGAGCTTGAAATAGAAGCGCCGCCCTTCGCTCGTCGTATCAGCGCTCCCGGCGCTCGTCTTCCTCTTCCTCGCCATGGTAAGCCAGCAGGTCATCCAGCGACATCTTGGGCAGCCGATTCTCCGCCATGACCGCCCGCATCTCGGTGTTGATTTCGCCGTCTTCGCCGATGTGCCGCCGGATATTGGCGCCAGTCGCTTCGGCGTATTCAAAGCGATGATCGGCAATGATTACCCCATCGGCGATTACGCGCATGGACCATTTGCCGTCCAATTCCATCTGGTCATGCAGGGGCATGCGCGTGCTGGGCGTGAGGAAATTTCGCCCGCGCGTCAAATGAAAGTCGTCCTCGTGCACATAGACCAGGTCGCCCACGGCATCAATAACTTCAAAGCGGATATTGCCATTGGCTTCCATGGGCACGCGCAGCTGCACAAAAGGTTGAATGTAGTCGATGTCGTCCGGTAGCGACCAGGTGCGATAGATTTGCGGCTCGCCCTCGTCCTTGGTGGTCAGCAAACCGATATCAACAGCCAGCACTTGCACATTGTCCGGGTCAAGCCCGGCGCGGATGACGGATTCGAGCGCATGGCGGTAGACGCGCTGCTCGGCGCTGGCCGGCTGCTGATGGAAGATCTCATAGTCGTCAAATACTTCTTCGTCCGCCTGCTCGTATTCGTAATTGTAGTCGTAGGTCTGCGCCGTATCGCTGACGTTGGAGCTGACGTTTTCGTTATCGAATTGGCGCACCAGAAATAGCAGGCCCAGCAAAACCAGGATGACCGGGAAGCTGTTGCCCAAAAGCGCGACCGCCCCCAATGCCAGCAGGATAAAGGCGAGAAACCAGGTATTGCGGTTTTCCGGCATGTGCGTAGCCCTCGATTATCGCCGCCCGCGCGAGCGACCGCCCCGCCCGGACGAAGTCGGCTGCTGCAGCAGGTCTTTTAGCTGGGCCGCCTGCGGCTCCTCGGCTTCTTCGACGATGATGGCGTCGGCCAGGTTGCGGCGGCTTTCGCGCGCGGGTTCTTGAACTTCTTCGCCACTGAGGCGGCGGCGGCGATCGTTCACCGATGGCGACAGCATCAGGTTGTGCATGCCGATCAAGCTATCGTCGACATAAACGCGCAAATCCCAATCTCCGTTGCCATCAACGCCGCGATTGCCGGCCAGCGGCAGATGATGATCGGCCAGCAAGCTCAGCTCGCCCTCGCGCAAGTAGGTCTTCATCTCATGCACGTATTGCTCTTCGCCCAGGTGATTGTAGATTTCGTAGCGAATCAGCGCCTGGCGCTCCGCCTCTTCCGGCAAGACATGCAGCGTGATGAAGGGGCGTACGCCGTCGTCGTCTTTGGACACGTTGCGCGTGCGCCGCATCGCCAAGCCTTCGACGCCGGTCTGCATGGCGATCAAGCCGATATCCAGCATGACGATGCCGTTGCGGTTGAAAAAGCCGGCGCGCGCGGCCGCCCGCTCCGAAGCTTCGCGCGCTTGCGGCGTAATGCGGCGCTGCAATGGCGCCCGGTGCAGCGCATCAAGCAGGCTGGCGCGTTCCGGTCCCAATTCGATCATGGACGCGATCACCGCCACCGCTAAAACGCCAATCAACGAAAGCTGCACAGCGGCTGATACCGGCGCCGCCAGCAAAGCGAAGCCAATCAGCAAGGTCATCGCCAGCAGCCAAGCCGTATTCCGTCGTTTTAAGCGAATCATGTGTTTATCGCTTCAGCTAGTCGGCTGAATATCAGCACCCGTTTCTATTCTAACACCAGGTATGCCCGTCGTCATAAGGTGAAGTCGCGAGCGGCTATTAGAATAGGCAAAGAATCGCGCAGCCCGCGCTAAGGCCGCGACGACACTTGGTCGGAGCGCTCTTCATCAAATGTGTCCACATCCGCCAGCTCGCCATCATCCGTCAAGCGCAAATGGCGCGGCTCATAATTATCCAATTCGTAGACGTCGGCATCGTCATCGCCAGCGCTCTCGTAGACGGGGCCATGACCAGCCTCCGCCCGCATGCGCGCCAGCCGATACTTCCGCTCAACCTCGGCTGCGATCGCGGCTTCACGTTTCTCCGCGCCCGCGCCGTGCTCGTTATGATAGCTAAGGACATGAGATATCATGCCAATGCCCCAGCCCCCCGTGACAAAGAGCGGCCAGGGAAAGCCTCCCGCGCTGAACAAGAATATCGCCCACAACATGAGGTTGACGATGAGGTAGGCGGCCAAGTGCGCGATGAGCCCGGTCCGTTCTTCGTACTTTTCTTCCACCTTGCGGCGGATGTCATTTTGAAGGTCTTCGTTCTTCTTGCGCTTCATTTACAGTCCTTATGCACGCGCCGCGGCCTAGTGGCGGGTTTGCTCCTGCGCGATTTCCAGATCCTCCAAGCTCAGCGCCTGCTCAAGTTCGCCGTCGTCGCTATGCGTTTGTTCGCGCGAGGCGCTCCGGACGCTCTGCTGACGCTTCTCCCGGCGGAGTTCGCGCAGGAGCTGCTGCTCAACCTTGGCCTCCCGCCGCCGGGTGGTAAAGCGATAGGAGAAAATGTAGCGCAGGATATGCGCCGCCAGGCCGATGCCCCAAACGGCGCCAATGGTCGCTAGGGTTTGCCAGCTAGTCCAGTCAAAGAACTCGCCAAGCGTCAAGATGGTAAGCCGCTGCAGAAACACCAGGCTGACGACAGCGACAAACAGCGCTAGATGCTGCCAGACGAGGCGGCGGTTTTTCAGCTTGTCGTCTTGCTGCAAGCGAATCAAGACTTCTTGTTCGGCTGCATCCCCGGGCGCGGCCCGCTGCAGCTGCCTCGCTATGCGGGTCTCGGTTTCCGTTTCGTGATTGTCGCGGCCTCTGCCATGCCGATAGTAATAGCGGATGTAATGCAAGGCGCCGGTCACGGCCAGGACGACGAATGCCAAGATGCTGTCCTGGTAGGCAGAGTTAACGAGTCTCGACGCCCACAGTTGCGAGAAATTGTAAAGCAGCAGCGCCAACGCGGCCAAGACAAGCAGCAAATGAAAGGCGACTGCGCCGCGGGCGCGGAACTTCAACTCCACTTTCTCGCGGATGTCCGACCTGGCCGCGGGTTTGAACTTGTTCTTGATGGTCATGCCTGTCCCGCCTGTCCCATAGAGGCTTGCGCGCTGTCGGCTCGCTCGTCCGCCAATAGCTCTAATTCGCCCTCAGCGCTGAGCCGCATACGGCGGTCATGCTTGTCGCCCAACTCTAGCGCGGCAATCGCGTCGTCGTCAGAGGCAACTGCATATCCGGCTCGACGTTCGCGGCTGCGCTGGCGCGATCGATGCCACTCCCGCTCGATTTCCGCATCGATCTTCAGCGCTCGCCCTGCCGGCGTCCTGCCATGCACAAAGAAGAAGCGCGTCGCATGCAGCGCAAAGATCAGCCCAAAGCCAGAGAATACCGCAGTCAAATAACCTTGCACATCGTCCGGCAAAAGACGCAGCTCATGAAAAGCGAACGGCAGGTATACGGCGAGGAACATCAACGAGAACAAGCCATGCGCGACAAGGACGCGCCGAGCCGTCACGCGCTTGGATACACGCTCCTCAAGAAGAAGCTCTTCCTCATCATCCAGCGCCGACCGCTCCTGCTGTTCGTCGATAGCACTCTCGATTTCGTCGGCGCGGCGAGCTGCGCCGGGTCCGCAGCGATAGTAATAACGCAAGCCATGCAAAATGAGCGGAATCGTCCATAAGCCGCCGAGAATCGGCAGGTCTCCTGAATTCATCAGCCCGGGCTGGTTCAACAGGACGATGAGAGCAACAGCGACATAGACCAGGCCATGCAGCATCAAGTCGCGCCGGCCCGCCATCTTTTTCTCGATGCGGTAGCGGATCAATTGCTCTTCGATTGGCTGGTGAGGCTTATCCACGCGCATAGCCTCATCTCAGTATAACCAAGTTAGTCATGCGATAAAGCTAACCTTCTAGTGGTGACCAATCTGGTCGCCCACTACCGCTGCGATTTGTGGTTTCGGGCGACATGGTATGTCGCCCCTACATATCGTTGCTTTAGCAAAATATGCATTACTTGCCTGGTTCTACTTCGCTTACCTGTGATACGCAAAGCCTGGGCGACAAGTTTTGTGCCGCTGCGGCTGAAGCGCTCAGCTTGTGCCGAAGGTCAAGCCCAGCTCGTTCAGCCAACGGCGGTAAGCGATGGCCGTCTTGTCGCTGCGCAGATGCAGCTCGGCTTGCAGGTCCAGCGGCAGCAACTCGGGCCGCTGCGATTGCACGATGGGCAAGTCTTGATAGGCGATCTCATCCTGGAAAGCGCGCAGCGATTCTTCACTGCTGTCGTCCTGCGTCATCACCATCCACATCCACATCAAGGACTTGACTTCTTCAATGGGCGTGACCATGAGCAATATGGCGAACTTCTCTGCAGCCTCCTTGCGAAAGTAGGCCACCAGCGGACGATAGACCTTGTAGGTATAGCTGACCCAATTGGGAATATGCGATCCGTCCGGGTTGGGTTGGAAAACGCGAATGTCCGAAGCGGTGACGCCGTTTTCGTCGGTGACCACATCGTAGTCGGGGATTTCCGGGCGCTCTTGTGTGCCCAGGATATTCTCGTGCACAAAAGGAAAGTGGGCGACATCGAGAAAATTTTCCACCATGCGCGGTCCGGCCGCCTGGAATTCATAGGCGCCGCAGAGAATTTTGCGATACGATGCGTCGCCCCATTCTTCAAATTCGGGAATGGCATTAGCCGGCTCGCCCAGGCAGACCCAGACAAAATCATAAGCAACGGTCGCTTGATAGGTGAAGGCGCGCGCCTTGGTCGGCGGCTTCTGCTCGGGATGCGCCGGTATGTTCACGCATTGGCCGTCGGCGTCATAGGTCCAGCCATGGTAGGGGCATTGCAGCCTGTCTCCCGGCAGCACCTCCCCCAGCGAGAGACGCGTGCCGCGATGGACGCAGAGGTCTTTCCAGGCGCGGATGCGTTCACCGGCTTTCCAAATGACGATGTCCTCGCCCAGCAGGCGCGCGCCAGTCACGTTGTTGGACGCTTCCAAAGCAGCCAGCGGCAACACAGCGTGCCAGTCGTTCAGCAGAATGGGATCCTGGATCATGGGTCCGCCTCCCCAATGTTCATACTCTGCGGATTATAACATAGCGTGGCGCTTGTTCCGCGATACTCCCAGCGCGCCGTTACGCGTCAGGGTGTGTACGTGGCTCGCCCTTCAAGTAGCCCTACGGATTAAACCGCGCCTTTTGTACCATGTTGAAGACGAACAACAACCAGCTGCGAGGGGCGTGAAATGGCTCAAATGGAAGGCAAAGCCGCGTTGGTCACCGGCGCCGCGTCCGGCATTGGTCGAGCGAGCGCGCTGGCTCTGGCGCGGGAGGGCGCTGCCGTATGCGTATCCGACATTAACGAGGAAGGCGCCGCGGAGACCGCCCGGCTGATCAGAGACGGCGGAGGCCAAGCGCTAGCCCTGACTTGCGATGTGACTGATCGGGAACAGGTCCAGGGCATGGTCGCGGCGACTATAACGGCCTTTGGTCGGCTGGACGCCGCGGTCAACAACGCCGGCATCTCCGGCCACTTCAATCAGCGCCTGCACGAAGCCGATGACGAGATCTTCGAGCGCGTGATTGATGTGAACTTGCGCGGCGTCTGGCATTGCATGAAAGCGGAACTGCCGCCCATGCTGGCGCAGGGGAGCGGCGCGATCGTCAATATGGCTTCGGTAGCCGGCTTGATCGGCGCGCCAAAAGCAGCCGACTATAGCGCCAGCAAACATGCCGTGGTCGGCATCACCAAATCGGCGGCGCTGGATTACGCCAAGAGCGGGATTCGCGTCAACGCCGTTTGCCCCGCATATACCGATACCGCCATGGTGAAAGGCGCCATCGCCGGCAATCCGGTCATGGCGTCCATCATGACCCGCGCGATTCCCATGGGCCGGCTGGGGCGGGCGGAGGAAGTCGCTGAAGCGGTAGTCTGGCTCTGCTCGGACGCGTCCTCGTTTGTCACCGGGCACTCGCTGGCGCTGGATGGCGGCTTGGTGGCGATTTGAGCAAGTGGACGGTACATTTTTGACAGCTTGGTTTCCACCTGCATCTACTGAGGTTGAGAGAATCTATGGTCACGATTCTGAATCGCCGTCAGCACGGATATGATGTTGTAATTCATACAAACGAACATGGGCCCGCCCACGTTCACGTCTTTCGATGAGGGAATCGGCTCAAGGCAACGTTGCAGCCTGTCCTTATCATTAATAATAAGGGCTTTAATGGTCGAGATAGGCGCCGAATACGAGCTTTGCTAGAGCAGCATCAAGCGCTGTTGTTGCGCGAGTGGACGAAGCTTCATGGATAATGATACAATCCAGTTAGTATGACGAAGGCTGCGAACAATATGCACGAATGGCCCATCATCCACCACGAACGCTGTTCTGCGCGCGAGGTACGTTTCACCCACAAGCACGCCATGATTCATCTGGCGGATAGTCGTATAATAGGCGTGCCCCTTAGTTGGTTTCCGCTAATACAAGGCGCCACGGAGCAGCAGCGGCGGAACTACATCACTTACGACTTGAGCGTGTACTGGCGCGATGTTGATGATGGCATTGACTTGACGGCAATGTTAACCGGCTTATACATTGTGCAAGTTTCGCAGCGAAACATCCGCCCCAAGCCACACAAACCCACGACCTGGCTATACCTTGAGGGCGGCGCGAGACACTCCGACGGCGAGTCAGGTATCCCATTTGTCCACGACACGCGCAACATCCCGCAGGCGGTTCGCTTAGCGGATAACTATCTCAACTTTGAACTGACTGATGGTCGCGTCCTTTGTATGCCTTCGAGCTTTTCACGCCGCTTAACACAAGCCAACGCTAGCCAGAGACAGAACTACCAACTTGAGGGCCTGACAATCCACTGGATGCAAATGGACGAAAGCATTAATCTCATTGCCATGCTCACCGGTTTCTATGACTTGGATAGTCTACATTCGGAAGATGCTATAGAAACTGCCGGCGCCGCCGCTACTTGACCAGGCCCGCCCGCCGCATGTCAGACAGGATCACCCGCTCCCAGGGCCTGTCCGTCTCCACGGGAAAGTCATGCGCGCCGCCCTTTGACTAGATTTCTCGCCCTCCGTCACCGGTCATACGCTGGCGCTGGATGGCGGCTTGGCAGCGATTTGAGATTTCTGCTATCGTGGATTGTGTGTAGTCAAGTAGTATACTTAGTTTGCGAGGCGATATGGTCACCGTCTTGTATAAGCAGCGACATGGCTACGATGTACGAATTTACACCGATGATCATGCTCCCGCGCACGCGCATGTGTGGAAGGGAAACAAGAATATTCAAATCAATCTAGTGACATTAAAAGTAGATAAGAACCGTGGCTACAACACTAGAGAGATCGGGCAGATTCGCAATTTGGTACTGGAACACCAAAATCTGCTGCTCCAAGTCTGGCACACCATTCATGAGTAAGTTGAGAGACCAAGCTAATCATGACAAAAAACGGCAACTTGACTATTGAACCCGTCATACACGATACCCGCAACGAACCCCGGCAAGTAACGTTCACCGAAACGCACGCCATGGTCGAACTTGCGGATGGCAGGATTATTGGCGTGCCACTCCGTTTTTTCCCCTTGCTAGAGGCGGCCAGCGACGAGGAACGAGCGAACTATCAGTTGGGCGCTTGTGATGTATATTGGGAAGATATTGATGACGGCATGGACTTGACGGCTATGCTGTCCGGCTTGTATCTCATCCCGAGAAAAGACTACCAGGTTCGCTTGCAAAAGCTGATTGCCGAGCGCAAGGCGAAAGCCGCCGCTACTTGACCAGCCCCGCCCGCCGCATGTCAGACAGGATCACCCGCTCCCAGGGCCTGTCCGTCGCCACAGGGAAGTAGTCGCCGCCCTTAGACAAGATTTCTCGCCCTCCGTCATCGGGCATACGCTGGCGCTGGATGGCGGCTTGGCGCCAATATAGAATTGCCACAATTCTTGACAATGTCTATGCAGCCATTATTCTTGGAATATGCAGAAGCATGGTCACAATTCTATATCGACAACGGCATGGCTTTGATGTTCGTATATTTACAAGAGAGCATGGTCCCGCTCATGTGCATGTATACAGGGGCGAAAAGCTTGTTTAAGTAGATTTGCAGCCGATTCGATTCTCTCGTAACAACGGATTCACAAGTCGAGAGTTACGGCAAATCCGAGAATTGCTCAGTGAATACATGGAGTTGATTCTCCGCGAATGGGAAAGGCTTGATCCCGAGAAGCGAAAACACAGGAGAACAATGCATCATGAATGAGCCGGTAATCCACGAAACGCGTAACGAGGCTCGCCAGGTGCGATTTACGGAAGAGCACGCGATGATTGAACTGGCCGACGGTCGTTTGATCGGTGTGCCGCTTGACTTCTTTCCCCTGCTCAAAGCAGCTACTGACGAGGAGCGCCAAAACTACAATCTGTATGGTCTCACCATATACTGGGAAGACATTGACGATGGCATGGACTTATCTGCTCTGATATCGGGACTCTACATTGAACCAAGCGAAGAGTATCTGGAAAGCCTACAGGAAATCATCGCCGAGCGTTACGCCGCCGCTACTTGACCAGCCCCGCCCGCCGCATGTCAGACAAGATCACCCGCTCCCAGGGTCTGTCCGTCTCCACGGGAAAGTCATGCGCACCGCCCTTCGACTAGATTTCTCGCCCTCCGTCATCGGGCATCGCTTTTTGCGCGAGCACGAAAGCCATTTGCTAGATTTTTGGGAGCGGCTTAGGGGTGATTGATCAGCGTAGTCAGATTGATATAAGGATTATAGTCAAGTGAAAAAGATACCCTTCGTACATGACGACCGATGCGCGCCTGTGGATGTGCGCTTTACGGACTTACAGGTGATGATCGAAATGGCTGACGGGCGTACACTGGGCCTTCCGCTTGTCTATTTCCCTTGGCTGCAAAATGCCACCGAGGAGCAGCGGCTGAACTATCAGCTCAATTATTACACCGTCGATTGGCAAGATATGGACCAAGGCATCGACATGGTCGCTATGCTTACCGGTTTGTACATCCAGGATATGCCGCGCTCCGACGAAGTCGTTGAGACAGCCGCAGCCGTTACTTGACCAGCCCCGCCCGCCGCATGTCAGACAGGATCACCCGCTCCCAGGGCCTGTCCGTCTCCACGGGAAAGTAATGCGCGCCGCGGCGCAGGCACTCATCGCGGATCTCCGATCGCCAGGCGGCCAGCCGTTGCTGATAGATGCCCAGCATGGCGCCGTCAACCGTTACTTCTTGCTGCAGTTCCGTCTCCACATCGACCAGGCTGAGATCACCGGCGACCGGCGGCTGCACTTCTTCCGGCGCCAGCACGTGCACGAAAGCCACCTCGTGCCCGCGGCTCAGCAACGCGTGCAGCCCGTCCAAATAACCGCCATCGAGCGAAAACATATCGCTGAGCACCAGCGTCAGACCGGGGCGCCGCGCCCGCAACGCATAGTCTTGAAGCGCCGTATTCAAGTCGGTAATGCTGGCGGCGGCGACATCTTGAATGAATCGCAGCATGGCGAAGCTGTGGCCGCGACCGCGAGCCGGACCAAAGGTCGCAGTCTGTCGGTCATTGATAGCGGTCAGGGTCAAACGGTCGCCGCTTGTCAATGACATATACGCAAGGCCCGCCAAGACGCGTTTAGCGTAGAGCAGTTTGTGCTGGTCGGGCTCGCCTTCGGGCGGGAAGTCCATACTGGCCGAAGCATCCAGGATCAGATGCACCGCCAGGTCTTCTTCATCTTCCAGCAGCTTGATATAGGGGCGCTCCAGGCGGGCGTAAATATTCCAGTCCAATTGGCGCAGGTCATCGCCGGCGACATAGTTGCGATAGTCGGCGAATTCCACGCTGGTACCGCGCTTGATCGAACGGCGGTCGCCCTTGATAGCGCCGGCCCGCACCTTGCCCGCGAACAGCATCAAGGGTTCCAGGCGGCGGCGAATCGCCTCAGGCAGAAGCGCTGGAGTCGTCGGCTCTTGCGCCACCGTCAGTCATTCCTTTCGTCATCGTCGCTGTCCTGCTCACTCAAATGGTCGCCCGGCTCCTCGCCGTCCGATTCAGCGTCGTCTTCTTCGTAGTCGTCTTCTTCGTAGTCGTCTTCTTCGTAATCATCCGCTTCGTCTTCGCTATCGTCTTCCGCTTCGTCTTCTTCAAATTCGAATTCCAGCAACGAAACATGGCGCCCGCGGAACATTTCCTCGCGCTCGTTGAAGCCTAGTTTGTTAAACAGACTTCTGGCGACTTCGTTGTCCGGTCGATAACGCGCGATGACCATCTCGCTGTTTTCGAAGTCGTGAATCATATCAATGAGTTGGTCGGCCACAGCGTAGCCCACGCCCTGCCGCTGATGGTCGCGGTCGATGGTCAAGCGGTCGATAATCCACTGCGTGGGATTCTCGGCATGGATCAGCATGACGAAGCCTACCAGTTGCTCTTGCAAGTAGATACCGTAGGTCGTAACCGCTGGATGCCGCGTCTGCAAATAGGTGATGAACGCATTTCGGGTGAAACGGCGCTGTTCCGGCTCGACGCGCACGGCGGTCAGCGCCATGAACTCGCGCAGTGATGTCAACTCAGTCAGTTTGACGTCCGGCATATCACCTCCCATCCTCGCTCAACTTTCAGCCAGCGCCATGCGCAGGATCTCAACTGGATGCCGCGCCGCATATCCGGCGTCGTGGATTTGCGCGCGGCACGAGGTACCCGGCGCCGCAATGATGGCATCGGCATTTTCGCGGATCGTCGGCAGCAGGCGGTCTTCGGCGATTTTCATGCTCAGCTCGTAATGCTCATAGCCGAAGCTGCCCGCCACGCCACAGCAGCCGGTATTCATCTCCTGCACGTCCGCGCCGGGTATCGATCGCAGCAGGCGCAGCGTGTCGGCCGTGCCCCAAAGCGCTTTCTGATGACAGTGCCCGTGCAATAATATTCGCGGAGAACCCAACTGCCAGGCAAGCGAACCGGCGCCCGATGCCAGCGCTTGGGCGAAAAACGCTTCGACGCTGACGCAGCGCTCGGCCAAGGATTGCGCGGCCGCCCGGTCATCCGGCGCCACCAGCGTCAGATAGTCATCGCTGAAGGCGCTCAAGCAGCTCGGCTCCAGGAACACCAGCGGGATTTCGGCGCCCGCCCCCTGCAACCCTTGCACATTGGCCCGCGCCATCTTTTTCGCCTGGTCCAGCAGGCCCTTGCTGATGGCCGGGCGTCCGCAGCATCCTTGACCCGGCAAGCGCTGTATATTCAGGCGCAGGCCGAGCCGCTCCGCCAGCGCCATTGCCGCTTGCCCGACTTCAGGATGATTCCACTCGGTGAAGGTATCTACTATCAAGAGGGCGTCGGGCGCGGCGTGCTGGGGATAGCTCTCGGCTGTAAAGCGCCGCTCGGCGAATTGCGGCAGCGGACGGTCCGTAGGCATGCCCAGCAGACCGGCGCCCCACTGGCTTAGCGAGTGATTCATGACTAGATTGCTGAGCCGCGGCAGCGCCCCCGCCACTTGGTTGAGCCGGTGAATATTGCCAAATATACGTGTGGCGAAGTCAATACCGTGCCGATCGTGCCAGGTCGCCAGGAATTCGCTCTTGAGCTTGGCGACATCCACCGCCGAGGGGCATTCACTGGCGCAGGCTTTGCAGCTCAGGCACAGGTCCAGCACCGACTTCAGCGCCGGATCGCCCAGGTCCTCGGGCAACGCGCCGCTGATGGCCGCCCGCAAGGCATTGGCGCGCCCGCGCGTCGAATGGGCTTCGTCCAGCGTCGCCTGATACGAGGGACACATCGTGCCGCCGCCTTCCTTGCGGCAGACACCGGCGCCATTGCACATCTCAACCGCGCCGGAGAAGCCATTGTCAGCCGACCAATCATAGCGTGTCCTCAGGTTGATGACTTCGTAATCGGGCGAATAGCGCATGAACTCGGCGCTGTCCATCGGCGGCGAGTCAATGATCTTGCCCGGATTCATCATATTGTGGGGGTCGAAAGCCCGCTTGACCGCCCGAAAGGCGTCCATTAACTCGGGCCCAAAGAGGTACTCGCTGAATTCGCCCCGCACCAGCCCCTGGCCGTGCTCGCCGGTGATTGCGCCCTGGTATTTCTTAACCGTCTGCGCCACGGCGTCGGCGATCGCGCGATACTGCCCGCGCCCTTTCAGCGTCTTGAGATTGATCAGCGGCCGAATGTGCAAGCAGCCGGCGCTGGCGTGGGCGTAAATGGCGTAGGTCGTGTCGTTGTCGTGGATAATCCGCTCGACATCGCTGATGTATTCAGCCAGCTTCTCTACAGGCACCGCGCCATCTTCAATGAATGAGACCGGCTTGGCTTCGCTGCGTTCGCTCATCATCAAGCCCAGGCCGGCTTTGCGCACGGTCCAGACATCGTCTTGCTGCGCCGGCGTCTCGGCTACGGTGACCGCCCCGCGGAATCCCAGCCGCAAGAGATGCGCCTTCAAGTCCTCGATCTTGGCGCTCAATTCGCGCTCTGAACCGACGAATTCGACCACCAGGATCGCCTCCGGGTCGCCGTCGACGAAGGTCAATCGGTCGCGATAACCAGCGGCGGCGCGTGTCTTGTCCAGCAGGAACTTGTCCATCAATTCGATGGCGGCCGGTTCCAGCTCCAGGATGCGCGGCGTGGCTTCCAGCGAGGCGCGCAATGTGTCGAAGTGCGCCAGCGCCAGCCGTTTGCGCTCGCTTCTCGGGCGCTCGACCAGTTGCAGCTCGGCCCGCACCACCGTCGCCAGCGTGCCTTCCGAGCCGCAGAGCAGCCAGTTGAGATTCACATCGCCGGGGTCGATCTTGTCCAGCGCGTAGCCGGCGACCGTGCGCCAAGTCCGTGGGTAACGCGCTTCGATCTGCGACGCATGCTCAGCGGCCAAATCGCCGACGAGGCCGCGGATTCGATTTAACTCGGCGGTCGACTGGTCCAGCCAAACGAGATCGCCGGACGCGGTTACCACTTGCAGACGCGCCACATGATCGGCCGTCATGCCGTAGCGGATGCTGTGCGCGCCGGTGGCGTTATTGCCGATGACGCCGCCGATTGCGGCCCGCTCGGCGCTGGCGGGATCGGGACCAAACATCAGGTCCAGCCCGGCCAGCTGCGCGTTCAGCGAACCGAGGGTCAAGCCCGGCTCGACATCTACCCGGCGCGTACCGGCATTGACACCTCGAACGCGGCGCATGTGACGGGTGAAATCCATGATGATCGCTTCACCGACCGCCTGCCCGGCCAAGGCGCTGCCGCCCCCGCGCGGCAAGACCGGCACACCATAGGATCGCGCCACCTCGTGCACGGCGACTACGTCATCGGCAGCGCGCGGATAGGTCACCGCCAGCGGCATGATCTGATAATTGCTGGCATCGGTGCTGTAGAGCAGGCGCGTCATGCGGTCGGCCGCGGCCTGTTCGCGCCCGATAGCGCCTTGCAGATCGTGCAGCATCTCGTCAATTTGCATGGATGCGCCTTCGCGCTACGCTGATAACGACGCGCTAGATTGTAACGGCATTGCCCCGCAAATCATACAGGTAGACAACGCCGTCAACCTACAATAAATGCAGGGGAGAATCCTCAATGCAAAGGGCGACCCAAAGGGTAGCCCCTACCGTCAGCGATTACACCTAATTGGAAGCTCCTCGGCGGCCTCGGTGGCAAAATTGTGTCGACTACACGCTGCTCAAATCCACCTTGAGCGCGCGCAGTTGAGCGATGCATGCCCGCACCGCCTCGTCCGAAGCCGACAAGAGCGGCGCCCGCACGCTGCCCACCGGCAGACCGCGCTCGGCCATGATGCCTTTGACGACGGGCAGCCAGCCACCACCCGCCACCACCGCGCTCACGGCTTGCTGCTGTTGCTGCAGCTGCCGCGCCCGCGCCCAGTCGCCAGCGCTGAAAGCCGCATAAATGCCAACGATGACCTCGGGAATATAGTTGAGGCTGCCGGAAACTGCCGCGTCCAAGCCCATCGCCAAACCAGCCAGAATCAATCCGTCCGGACCGATGCAGGTATTAAAGCGCCCGCCCTGCAAGTGATTGGTGGCGAACATGGCCATCAAATCGCCGCTGCTGTCCTTGAGCCCGACGCAATTCTCATAGCGCCGCGCCAAGCGTGTCACCAGCGCCGCCGACAAGCTGTTCTTCGCCATCGCCGGCAAGTTGTAGAGATAAACCGGGAAGTCGGGCACGGCTTGGTAGACCGCGCCGTAGTGAGCTTCAAGCGCCTCTTCGTCCAGCGGGAAGTACCAGGGCGTAATCACCGACGCGGCGTCGGCGCCGACCGACTGCGCATGTCGTGTCAGCTCGATGGTCTCTCCGGTTGTGATGGCGCCGGTGTGTATGATGACCGGCACGCGCCCGGCAACAGCTTCAACCGTGGCGGCGGCGACAGCTTTGCGCTCGTCAGCAGAAAAAAGCGGACCCTCTCCGGTCGTGCCCAGGGGGTAGATGCCGGCGACGCCCTTGTCTATGAGGAAGTCGACAAGCGGGCGGATCATGTCCACATTGATGCCGCCATTTGCCTTTAGCGGGGTCACTGTCGGGCAGATGACGCCGTGTATAGGTTGATATGTCATAAGCCTTCTCTCCGCTTCGATCGAGTTTGGCAAGCGCGTCTTGGCGCCAGCAAACCACGTAACTATAACGATTCCGGGCAGCAGAGGCAATTCGTTCTTTTTCAACCCTTGTAGCGGCGCTGCCCTCGTTCCCACATTACCTCGTTGTGCGTCTGGGCGAGCCGGCGGATGTTGTTGTAATACTGAATTTACCCCCACCCCAAACCCTTCCTGCCATCTCTATGGCAGGCATCCCATAAAGAGGGAGGGGCTTTAGCAGCTCATTACGGGTCTGAAAGCTCCCCTTCCCTCATTTTGGGGATGCTCGCCAAAGAGATTGCGAGGGGGGCCGGCCGGGGGATGGGGGTGTTTTTCAACACTGTCCGGCGGCTCGCCAGTACCAACAGTAATATATTTTGAGTTCGGCATTTTGTGTGAGCCAAGTCGTGACATGCGAGCAACTGTGATAAGGAAAACTTGACGCGATTGCCTTTCCGTATGTGAGGAATATTTTGTTATCAATCTAAGTTGTGTTACACTGTGGGGCTTGATCGTAACTGTTCTATCATACGCTCGCCACACTATGGTCGAATCGTGCGTTAGGCCGGTTGCTTTGCCAGCGCCAGGTCTGTGAGTTTATAAGTGGGACTGGAACATTCGCTCCGTCTCTAATTTTGGAAAGGTTGCCTATCTAAATCATTCGCCAAAACAAGAATCTGACTAACCTATTCAGCTACCGTATCGGAGGAAAATGATGTTGAAGAAAGCCGTAGTTTTTCGCTCAATCGTGGTATTGTGCAGCCTGCTGCTGCTGGTCGGCGGCGCTGCGGCGCAAGACACGATCACACTGCAATTCTTCTACCCGGTCGGCGTGGCTGGCCCGCTGGCCCAAGCCATCGAGAGCTATGTCGCCGAATTCAACGCGACGCACGATCATATTCAAGTCGAGCCCGTTTTCACCGGCGGTTACTCGGAAAATATGGCGCGCGCGACCGCCGCGATTCTATCCGGCCAGCCGCCTGATGTCGCCATCTTGCTGGGCATCGACATTTACACCTTGATCCAACTGGAGGGAATCATCCCGCTGGATGACTACATCGCTTCCGAAGAAGGCTTGGACATTGACGATTTCTTCGAAGCGTTCATGGCCAACAATATCGCCGACGGCCAAGTCTGGAGCATTCCCTGGCAACGGTCGACGCCGATTCTGTACTACAACAAAGACGCCTTCGCCGAAGTCGGCCTGGACCCGGAAACACCGCCCGCAACTTGGGAAGAACTTGTGGAATTCGGCAAGCAGCTTGTTGTGAAAGATGGCGACAATGTGACACGCTGGGGCGTAGAAGCGCCGACGTCATTCTGGATTTTCGCCAACTTCGCCATCCAGGCCGGGCAGCATATCGGCTCTCTGGGGGACGACCCCTGCGCTGTCTATCTCGACACTCCCGAAGCGATAGAGGCGCTGGCTTTCCTGCGCAGCCTGCAGACCGAGGGCATCATGCCTGATGGCGCGGTGGCTTGGGGCACGGCGCCGGCCGACTTTATCGCTGGCGCTTCGGCGATGATCTATCACTCCACCGGCAGCCTCAGCACGCTCTTGGCTAATTCGCCCTTTGAAGTAGGCACTGCCTTTATGCCTGCCGGCGCGGCGGGTTACGGCGCCAACGTCGGCGGCGGCAACTACTACATCATGAAAGACATCGACAAGGAACGCCAGGACGCGGCCTGGGAGTTCATCCGCTGGATGGTGCGTCCGGAGCAAATCGGCCAATGGGGCATCGACAGCGGCTATGTCGCGCCACGCAACGCCGCCTGGGAAGTTGACCCGCTGATGAGCTATGCCGCGGAAGTGCCGCAAGCCTCTACCGCGCGCTATCAACTGGAATATGCCGTCAAGGAATTCCCGGCCACATACGGCGGCCAGGAAATCCAGGTGATAACCACGCAGGCGATTGAAGCGGTCAACACGGGCGAACTGTCGCCGGCGGACGCGGCGGCAGCAGCGCAAGCACGCGCCAACGATGTGCTGACACAGAACGGCTGCGAACTGGAATAGCATACGTTGAAGTCAACGCGCAATCAGCTTGACCTCGAAAAACGAAAAGGCGAGGGCAGCGGGAAGTCGTCCCGCTCCCTCTCCTTTTCCCTACCATTCAGTGGCAGCGCTGTCGTCGCTTATCTGTTCCTGCTGCCATCGCTGATATTCCTGGCGGTCTTCACGCTCTGGCCGATCGTCTCGGCCATCCGCACCAGCTTCCATGCCCGCCGGGGGCGCAGTCAAGTCTTCGTCGGCTTGGACAACTACGAGCGCATATTTTCCGATCCGCTCAGCCAGCAAGTTATCCAAAACACGGTGGCTTATGTAACGATAGGCCTGTTTCTGTCTGTCATTGGCGGGCTGCTGCTGGCGATCCTGATGAACCAGGGCTTGCGCAATATCGGCTTCTTCCGCTTTCCCTTTTTGGCGACAATCGGTTTGCCCATGGTCAGCGTCGCCTCAATCTGGCTCTTCTTGTACAGCCCGCGCGTTGGGCTATTTAACGAGATTCTGGGCGGCTTGGGTTTGCCGCGCTCCAACTGGCTGAGCGATCCTGATTTGGCGCTGCCGGGCTTATTCGTGGTCTATTTGTGGAAGCAACTGGGATATTTTGCGCTTTTCTATTTGGCAGCGCTGCAATCCCTGCCCGGCGATGTGCTGGAAGCGGCCACGCTGGATGGCGTTACCTTCTGGCAAAAGCTGCGCCATATCATCTGGCCGCTGGTATCGCCTACAACTTATTTTGTTTCTACTATTGCTGTCTTGAATTCCTTGCAACAAGTGGATCATGTTTTTGTGTTGACGCTGGGGGGGCCCAACAACGCCAGCAACCTGGCGCTATATTATGTTTATGAGCAAGGGTTCAAATGGTTCAATACCGGGGTGGCCGCGGCCATGACCGTTGTCCTGCTGGCGGTGCTGCTGACCATGGCCATGCTGCAATTCGTCTACCTGGAGCGCCGCGTTCACTATCAATAAACTAGAAGCGAGACTGTTTATCCAATGACCGGCAAGAAGCGAACCTGGCGCGAGACCCTGCCCATTGTGGTGCTGGCAGTATTCGGGCTAATCTGGATGGTGCCGCTGTTTTGGACGCTGCTGGCCGCCTTCGTGCCAACCACCGAGCTTTTGAATGGCTCACCGCTGGTCTGGCTGCAGAGCTTGCACCTGGGCGCCTTCGCCGAAGCCTGGGATGTCGCGCCCTTCCCGCGCTTTTATCTCAATACCGTCATCTGGGTTTTCGGGCTGCTGGCGCTGCAGCTAGTCACGGTTTCATTGGCGGGTTTTGCCCTGGCGCGCCTGGACTTCCGCGGTAAAGACCAAGTCTTCTTCCTCTTCCTCACCCAGCTCATGGTGCCGGCAACGGTGCTCATCCTGCCCAATTATCAGACGCTGGTCTCCCTGGGCTGGCTGGATACTTACCAAGGCATGATGGCGCCCTATATCGCCTCGGCCTTCGGCACCTTCCTCATGCGGCAGGCATTTAAGCAAGTGCCAAAAGAACTGGAAGAAGCGGCGCGCAGCGATGGCGCCAGTTGGCTGCAAGTGCTGTGGCATGTCTTCCTGCCGGTCACCCGCGCGCCCCTGCTGGCTTTCAGCATCGTTTCGATCACCTATCACTGGAACGAATTCCTCTGGCCCCTGCTGATCACCAGCAGCGTGGAGACGCGTCCGCTGACGGTTGGGCTGGCGCTGCTGGTTCAGTCATCGGAGATCGGCGCGCAGTGGGATCTGCTGTCGGCTGGCACGCTGATTGTGGCCGTGCCTATCTTGATTCTGATCGCGCTGGTGCAGAAACAGTTCACCAACAGCTTCCTGAGCTCGGGGATAAAGTAGCCGGCATCATCGTCGGTGTCGTAGTCCAATTGCTGAAAAATTAGCCGGGTTGATGTCGCCATGTGCTTTGAGCGGCATCACCGTCGCGCAGATGACGCCGCGGGTTATGGGTTGGGGGGCAGAGCGCTGTACTAATATCGCTGCGGCTTGCCGGAATCGGGTCTACTCATTTATCCCTCTTATCTCGGTTACAGCGCCGACACAGCATCTGGCAGTTGTCCTCGACAGTTTTGCCGCCTTGCGACCAGGGCGTGATGTGATCCGCTTCCATGTCCGTTATGTCGAACGCTTTCCCGCAATTCACGCATTTGCCAGCTTGCAGCTCGTATACCTTCTGCTTCATGCCTGGCTTAAAGGCGCGGATATTGAGGGCGCTTTCATCGCGAGTCAAAATGTAGCTATAGATGCCCTTCTTGTTCTCTACATCATCGTCTAGCACCAGGCGGGCGGTTTCCGCTTCAATCTCAACCGGGTCCAGGTCGGCATCTTTGAAGGCATTATAGAGTCTGCCCCAATCCACGCCTTTCATCATCGCCTTGCGCTTTTTGGTGAACGTGGTTTCTATCCAGTCGATGACCGCTCGGAAGTATTCCCACAGCGGCGCGGCGCTGTCGTCGTGCTGATGGATGCCCATGTGGTCTTCTATGTCGCCGTCGCTAATCCAGCTGATAACCGTCTGAAGGTAATCTTGGCGGATGGGCGAGCCGCTGAGGTAATCGCCGCCCAAGCCGGCCGCCGGGCAGCCCGACCGGCTGAAATAGCGCTTGGCGTCCGACACGTACGAGCCGGAGTAAACCGCGTTGCGCAATTCTTGGTCGTACAATTTCTCGCCAGCGATATTGACGGTCCGGAACCAATCCAACTTGTCGCGGTGTGTGCCCGTACAGATATAGACCATCAATTCGTAATCATAAATGCGCTGCTGAATATCAAGCGGCTGATTGTGAAAGTACAAGTCGTCTACCGAGAATTCGCTATTGAGATACTGGGCGATTGAGATGGTGCGCTGCTGCCCGTCGATGATTTCATAAGCGCCATCGTCGCGAACGGCCCAGTACATGACATTCAACGGGAAGCCGCCAAGAATGGTTGTGATGACGGCATCGCGCTGCTTGCCCTTGTAGATGAATTCGCGCTGGAAAGGCGGGCGGATATCAAGCGCCCCGCCATAGCCAACCACGCCGTCCTCGCCATCGTCCTGGTAGCCGTCCACGAGCTCGCGCACGGTGAGGTCGATCAATTCGATTTTCATTGTGCCGGCTCCCTGTTACGGATGACAATACGAACATATTTGGGCTTGCCGTCTATTGTCCCGTCCTTGTCTTTAATCAAGCCATGCGTTTTGAAAGGAACACTGTCGTTTTTTCTGATGTCATTGGCACTCAGAATTTCAAACTGCTCCGGATTGTGCTTGTCCAGGAAGCTGATCGGCACGCCCATCGCTCCGTCATAATCGTATGGGATCTCCTTCGTTTTACTGACTTCAATCGCATCGTAGTTGTCGTATTGTGGATATTCTTCTGGGCTGTAGCGTTTGAATAAAATCAGTTCCTCGTGCCTTTGCCGGTAGTCCAGGTTGGTAAGCCAAATGCTTTGCGACCTGCCTTTAACCACGCCATCTACAATTTTGTATGAACTGCCTTCCTTTTTTGTTGCGACCAACTCTTGAGCGTATTCTTTTGGCACATCAAACAGCAAATCTTTACTCATGGAAGTGTTGCCTACCCACAGTTTTCCGTCTTTGATCAAAGGGAATATCTCCTTGTAAGTGATTGCATTCTTATTCCCAATGATGATGAACTTTTTGTCATACTCTACCAACTGCGCCACATATTCACGGAACAGCGAAAATGGCGGGTTGGTTACTACGATGTCCGCCGCCTTGAGCAGCTCGATGCACTCGGCGCTGCGGAAATCGCCATCGCCTTCTAGGTGGTGGCTGCCGATGTCTTCTACTGACGGGACTCCGTCCGCATTCCGCGTGCCATCGTATTCCAGGTAAATCGCTTTCTCCGAGTCGTTCTGGCTGAACAGGTCCATCTGCTGGTTTTTGTAGCAGGTGGTTATCAGTTTATTTAAGCCAAGCCGCTCGAAGTTCAGCGAGAAGTAGCGGAAGAAATTGCTTACTCGTGGGTCATCACAGTTGCAATAGACGACTTTATCGCGGAAGTGGCTACGGTAATGTTTGAGTTCATTTTCTATGTCGGATAGCTGGGTATAGAACTCGTCTTTTTTGTTGGTCTTGGCTTTATGCAGGTTGCGGTTTGCCATTGCTGCTCTGCAAACGCGATACCACTGGCGTCGATGAGGATGCCGCTGAAGCGGGCATTACCGGAGGCTGCAATTTGTGGTATCGTGAAGCAGAAAACCTTTCTGGTTTTCAGAAATAGGTTTCCCGCGACTGCGGTCTGCAAACTACCGTCGCGGGGAACACCCCCCATGCGCCTGTTTTTCAGGCTTTTTGAGATTACCCCCCCCCCAACTTTGTCAAGCGTTTTCATAGATTGCTTGCTATTGACTGCCGCCGGATTTTCTTCCCCAGGGCTATCGCATCAAATAAATTTTCAACACAGTAGGCGCAGAGACGCCCGCAAATTGAAGGTCAAAGTAAACGGGCGACATACAATGTCGCCCCTACATTTTGTAATTTTTCGCAGCGAACGACGCAAAATGATTTTGTAGCGCTTGCCCTGATCTTTGCGCACTTCGTGTCTTTGTGCACTTTGTGGTAAAAATTCTCGGTGCCCTCTGAGTCTCTGTGGTGAATCTCCCCGCCGGTTACGCTACAATACGCTCAATCACGAACCACTCGCAAAAGGAGACTCCCCTATGCCCAGCAGCAACGGCGTCCGCGCCGCCCTCAACCAGCGCAGCCGCACCCTCGTCCATGGCGCCGAACGCGCCGGCGCCCGCGCCATGCTCAAAGCCGTCGGCTACAGCGATGAGGACCTGGCAAAACCCCTCATCGGCGTGGCAAACACCTGGACCGAGATCGGCCCCTGCAACTTCCACCTGCGCAAGCTGGCGGTCGATGTCAAGCGTGGCATCCGCGCCGCCGGCGGCACGCCCTTCGAGTTCAACACCATCAGCATCTCGGACGGCATCACCATGGGCACGGAGGGCATGAAAGGCTCGCTCATCAGCCGCGAGGTCATCGCCGACAGCATCGAGCTGGTGGCAATGTCGAATATGCTCGATGGCGTGGTGGCGCTCTCCGCCTGCGACAAGACGATTCCAGGCACCATCATGGCGCTGATTCGCCTCGACCTGCCCTCGCTGATGCTTTACGGCGGCACGATTTATCCTGGCGTGCACAAGGGCCGCGATATCGACCTGGTCAACGTCTTTGAAGCGCTGGGGCAATTCCAGGCTGGGCAGATCAGCTATGAGGAGCTGATGGACGTGGAGAATGTCGCTTGTCCGGGACCGGGCGCTTGCGGCGGCCAATTCACGGCCAACACCATGGCTATGATCAGCGAGATCATCGGCATCTGCCCCATGGGCATGGGCGATGTGCCCGCCGAAGACCCACAGAAAGGGACTGTGTCCTATCAAGCCGGCGAGCTGATGCTTGACATCCTCGAACGCGACATCCGCCCTTCTGATTTGCTGACGCGCCAATCGCTGGAGAATTCTTTGGCCGCCTCGGCCGCCACCGCCGGCAGCACCAACAGCATCCTGCACTGCTTGGCTTTCGCCCGCGAAGCCGGCATCGACTTCACGCTGGACGATATCGAAGCCATCAGCCGCCGCACGCCCATCATCGGCGATATGCGCCCGACCGGCAAATATGTGGCGCTCGACCTCTTCAAAGCCGGCGGCGTGCCCATTCTGGTCAATCGGCTGATTGACGGCGGCTACATGGCCGGCGATACGCCAACGGTGACCGGGCAGACGCTGGCGCAAGCCTGCGCTGACGCGGTCGAGACGCCTGGCCAAGATGTCGTGCGCGACCTTGACAAGGCCATCAAGCCCAGCGGCGGTCTGGTCGTGCTGCGCGGCAACCTGGCCCCCGATGGAGCGGTGGTCAAGCTAAAGGATACGCCGCCGCCGCTGACTGGTCCGGCGCGCGTCTTCGACACCGAAGAGGATGCCTTCGAAGCGGTTTCCAGCCGACAGATCGTCGCCGGCGATGTGCTGGTCATCCGCTATGAGGGGCCGGTCGGCGGGCCAGGCATGCGCGAGATGCTGCAGATTACGGCGGCGCTCTATGGGCAAGGGCTGGGCGGGGAAGTCGGGCTGATTACCGATGGGCGTTTCTCCGGCGGCACGCGCGGCTTGATGATCGGCCATACGGCGCCGGAAGCGGCTGTCGGCGGGCCCATCGCGCTGCTGCAGGAGGGCGACATGATAACGATAGATGTGTCGCAACGGCTGCTGCATGTCGACCTGAGCGACGCCGAATTGGACGCGCGCCGCGCAGCGTGGAGCGCGCCCGAGCCGAACTACGCCAAAGGCGTCATGGCCAAGTACGCGCGGCAAGTCTCTCAAGCCAGCGACGGCGCTGTGACTGGAGCATAGTTTGTAGCGGAATTGATATAGCGGCTGGGAGCGAGTCTACACTGTGGGCTCGCTTTCCGGTTAGGAGGTGTAGGCAGCTTCGGTCTCAGTCATTTCGATTACGCGTCGCGCAAGCTGTAGCGACCACCACAATCCGCCAGATTCAAGGATTTCTTCGCAAGCAAATTGGGCTAGCGCTCGGTCTTCGTGGGACAAACAAAATAGATATGCTGCGATACTTTCGTCGTAGAGTTCAACATCGCCCTTGCTCAGTACTTGACTGATGCGTCCGGCAACCGACTGGCAGGCATCAGGCTGACCGCGCAACTTCAAGCGGAGAGATTCAACCGTCGCGTCACTTGCGAGAGCATGCCGCAGAGAATTAAGGCTGCTTAGCACTGAAAACTGAACGATGAATTCCAAACTTTCTATGGTCTCGAAATCTTTAACTAATGTCATGTGGCGTCCTCTCACTCCAGAATTCCCTGGCGATCCCGAACTTTGCCGGTACAACACTCAGCGGATGCAAGATTTCAGCGTCTTTGCCCCATTTGCTCAGAACAGTTACGCTTGCAACTTCACCTTCAATTCTGCCAACTTGGGTAACTAAGCCCACATGTGTTGTTACACTATCGTGAGCATAGGTCACAATATCGCCGGTTTCCAACTGTTGAAACATGATTTTAGTATAACCATCTTCTCTAAAGATGTCATCCAACGCTTCAATCTCTATCCAAGCGCGGCGATTGGCGAAGATCATACCAACACAATTGTACAAATATGGCGAAATCGATCTTACGCGCATAACCCTCTTGTGCTTGCGCGCCATTTCCACCAGAAGAGTGTCCGTACGCTGACGAATGAAAGTCTCAGTCTGGAGTGCAGAATGATAAATGACTTCGCTCCATTGCAGTTGTGGTATTTCCCAACCGGACCTGGCGTATACAGGCTTTCGAGGGTCGATGTCGAATGGCAGAAGAGTCACGATTCAAATTGTCTCCAAAGCTAAATTGATCGCGAGAGCTAAAATTGATAGCAGCGCCACCCTATTGCCACGCCACCCGCATCCTCGACCTGAAAACCGCAGAAGGACAGCCGTCTTGCACCGCCTGGTCGCTTCGGCCGATGTGCTGGTCGAAGGTTTCCGTCCGAGCGTGACTGCGCGCCCGCTCAGCTGCTTGCCGACCCGCAGATTGCCGCGCGCGGCATGCTTGGCGTGCCTTGGATGCGCAGCCCGATCCGAGTGGGCAAGGACTCTATCCGCCGCAACCCGCGCCGACGCCTGGCGAACACATCGTGGAGCTGCTGCGTGAAATCAGCAATTCGGACGGAGGAACCAGGACGCTGGTGAAAGACGGTGTCACTCATCCAGCGCCGTAAAGCCCTTGGCGTCGGCCAGGATTTTCTTGGGACCGTGCTCATCAAACAGCACGCTGACGATACCGCCATTTCCTTCTACGCCGATGACTTTTCCAAGGCCGAATTGAGGATGTTTTACCGACATATTCACTTTGAAGGCGCTGGTTTTGCCGTCCGGCTTGGGCAGCCCCGGGAAGGGGATGATCTTCTTGCGCAGCTCTTCGTTGGGCGTGGAGACCTGTCCGCGCTTCAAATCTTGCTTGAGGCGGCTTATCGGCTGCGGATCGCGCTGCCACTGCGTCTGCGACTCGATGCTTTGTGAGCGGCGCAGGGTCGCCAACGTGGCTGGCGCGCCGTCGAGCAAATGCGGCGGCAGGTCCGCCAGAAACTCCGAGGGCGCGGCGATGCCGCCACTGCCGCTATAGAGCGCGCGGCGGAAGGCGTAACTGAGGTAGAGCGCGCGTTTGGCGCGGGTGACGCCAACGTAGAAGAGACGGCGCTCTTCCTCTAATCCTCCGACTTCTTCAAAGGAGCGGAAATGCGGCAGGATGCCCGTCTCCAGCCCGGTGATGAACACCACCTCATATTCCAGTCCCTTGGCCGCGTGCAGGGTCATCAGCGTTACGGCATCGGTGTCTTCTTTGAGGCTGTCAACATCAGCCACCAGCGACTGCTCCGCCAGGAATTCGTGCAGCGGCTGCTCGTATTCCATCGCGTATTGCAGCAAGCCGCGCAACTCGCGCACATTGTCAGCCCGCTCAACCGCCTCTTCCGGGATTTTGCTGCTGCCCTCAAGGTGCAGGTAGTAGCTAGTCTGGGCGGTGATTTTGTCGAACATCGCCAGCAGATCGCCCACCTTGGCCATCTCTTGCCAAGCGGAAAGCATGGCGGCGAAAGCGGCAAACTTTTTTTTCACAGCCGAGCCGAGCGGGGTCGGATCGTCGTAATATATGTGGTTGAGCGCGTTGGCGATGCTCAAGCCCTCGCGCGTGACCCAATCCAGGAAAGCGGCCAGCGACTTTTTTCCAATGCCGCGCGCCGGCACGTTGATGACGCGCTCAAAGCTGACGCGATCGTCGGGGTTGTGTATCAAGCGCAGGTAAGCCAGCAAATCCTTGACTTCACGCCGCTTGTAGAAGCCCACCCCACCCACCAGCACATAAGGCACAGCGGCGTTGACAAAGGCTTGTTCCATCGCCCGCGACTGCGCATTGGTGCGGTACATCACGGCGAAGTCTTTGTATTCGAGGTCTTTTTCCGTGCGCAGCTGCCGGATACGCTCTAGCACGTCACTGGCTTCGTAGCGCTCGTCGAAGGCTTCGAATACCGTGGCCGTTTCGCCGCGACCGAGCTCGGTATGCAGCGCCTTGGGCGTCCGATTGCGATTGCGGTCGATGACGGCGCGGGCCACATCGAGGATATTCTGTGTGCTGCGGTAATTCTGCTCGAGCAGGATGACGGAGGCCTCACTGAAGGTCTCCTGAAAACGCAGCACGTTGCGGTAGTCGGCGCCGCGAAAGGCGTAGATCGCCTGGTCTTCGTCGCCTACCACAAAGACGTTGTTCTGCGGAGCGGCGAACTGCCGCACCAGCTCGTATTGCACCTGATTGGTATCTTGAAACTCATCCACGAGCACGCAAGTAAAGCGATCCTGATAGTAGCCGCGCAGCTCGGCGTTGTCCCGCATGAGGTTCACCATGTTCAGCAGCAGGTCGTCAAAGTCCATGGCGTTGGCGTCAAGCAGCGCCTGCTGATAGCTGACGTACACTTGCTTGACGACCTCGCCAAAATAGTCGAGCGCCCGAAATTTATCCGGCGGAATCATTTCGTTCTTAGCGCTGGAAATCTTGGACAGGATGGCGCGGGGGTTGTAGCGTTTGGGGTCGATGCCGACCTGTTTGACCACCCGCTTGACCAGAGCGATTTGATCGTCGCTGTCGTATATGACGTAATCCGGGCGGTAACCGGCGCGTTCCGCTTCACGGCGCAAGAAGCGGGCACAGGTGGCGTGGAAGGTGCCGATCTGTAAGCCGCGCAGGCGGTCGCCCAGCAGCGCTTCAACACGCGAGCGCATTTCGCCGGCGGCTTTGTTAGTGAATGTGACCGCTAGAATACGATGATGCGGCACGCGATGTTCACGAATCAGCCAGGCGATTCGGCGCGTCAGCACGCTGGTTTTGCCGCTGCCGGGCCCCGCCAGCACCAGTACCGGGCCATCCACAGCGGTGATGGCGGCGGTCTGCTGCCCGTTCATGCCCTGCAGCAGGGGATGGTTTGAGGTCATAAATTGATATCCCTTAAGGCAGCCGAAACGAGCCAGCTGATTTGACTCGAATGCGTCGGCTAGTGCGCATCCAAGAGGTGGTCTGGTAGTTCGGAAAGAAACTCCGATGGCGGGTTCAGTACATCACTGAGGCCCTTATGGCTCGTATAGGTCAGAAATATTCTGGATTCCGCACGAGTCAAGCCGACATAAAATAAGCGCCGTTCTTCCGTTATATCATTTGGCCCATCGGATTCATGCACATGTGGCAAAACGTTCTCATTTAGCCCGATTATGAAGACAACCGGAAACTCCAAACCCTTGGCGGAGTGCAGCGTCGTCAGCGCGACTTTGTCGGGCTCCTCAACAACAGCTCCCTTTTCCAACGCTGCCATGCGCGCGAACTGTTCAAATGGATCAGCAGAGCGCGATGCGGCGCTAGCTAGACGGCGTAGCTTTTTGACGCTGCCCCTGCGTTCAGCCAGTTCCCAACCTTCCTTGCAAGTTCGCTCAAGGTGCTGATGGTAATCCGCATTTTGTATGATCTGATCGAAGAGATTGACTAGATTCCCCTTAGCAGCGGTACTGCGCCAGGATTTCAGCACGTCAAATAGGCCAGCCATCGCTCTTTGTTGGCGGCGATTGAGCGGCGAGCCCCCAGTCTCCACCTTGTTTAGCGCTTCGAATAGATTCAATTCGTCGCTGGCAAGCCAATCCAGAAATTTTCTCATGCCCGATTTACTAATTCCAAAAGTCTTAAATTCGGCAAGTCGCCTGAAATACTCTGCGAAGTCTGAATCGCAGGCCAGATGCATCATGGCCATGATGTCTTTGACTTCTCTGCGCTGGTCGAAGTCAATGGTGTTCACAACTCTGAATGGTACATCATGGAGATGAAAGACGCTCTTGAAGGGCAGGGATTGAGCATTCTTGCGATACAAGATGGCGAAGTCCCCATAGCGCAAGCGCTTGCTGGCTCGCAGAATCTCAATCTGCTCTTGCGCGTATTCTGCTTCATCCAAGTCCGAAGACGCCTCGTAAACTTGAATGCGATCGCCAACGCCATTCTTGCTGAACAAGGCCTTTGGCGTACGATGTGGATTGTGGCTGATAACCGCGCGCGCGGCATCAAGAATAGTCTGCGTACTTCGATAATTCTGTTCAAGCAGGAACTGGGCCAATCCCGGGAAGTCGCTGCGTAGTCGCTGCAGGTTGTGGTGGTTTGCCCCACGAAAAGCATAGACTGATTGATCTTCGTCGCCAACGACATAGATATTATTCTGTGGTGGCGCCAGCGCCTTGACAATCTCATATTGCACCAAGTTAGTATCTTGGAATTCGTCGACCAACAGGTACTCAAATTCCTGTTGAAACATTTTGCGCACGGCGGGAAACTCGAGCAGCAGAATGGCCAACTGCAACAGCAGGTCGTCGAGATCCATAAGATTTTCTTCGAGCAACTCAGTTTGATAGGCTTGGTACACTTTCCCTACGGTCGCGCTATTTTCGTCTGTCTCCTCATACATGTCGGGCAAAATTATGCGATTCTTGGCCAGTGAAATCGCCTTCCGTACATTGGTGGGGCTGAATGAACTGTCTTTGTGAGCAATCCGCTCCAGGATTCGCCGAATGAGCCAGTACTGTTTATTTGTGGAAAGTATTTTCCAGTTCGGACGATAGCCTAGCCGCTCAGCTTCTCGCCGCAGCAATCGCATAGAGACGCGATGGAAAGTGCCAATTTGCATGTCATCAAGGTCGTCGCCGAGCAAACGCTCCAGCCGCGAACGCATTTCATCTGTGGCTTTGTTGGTGAAGGTGACCGCCATGATGCGTTGCGGCGGCACGCGTCGCAGGCGGATGAGATAAGCGATGCGGCTGGTGAGCACGCGAGTCTTGCCGCTGCCCGGACCAGCCAGTACCAGCACTGGTCCATCGGCGGCCGTTACGGCGGCTTTTTGCTGCGGATTCATGCTATCTTGAGAATTTGCCATAGGAGCGCTGCGTTCTACCGGCTCAGCTGCCAGTAGGCGTCGGGATGATGATCTCTTCCACGGTCGGGCCAAAAGCGGGTTCGCCCGGCTCGGGGCTCGCGAGCGAATTATCCAGCGTGATGTTCAAGTCGAAGTTAATCGAGCCGCCATTGAGCGACGAAGCCGCCAGGCGCAAGATGTAATTGCCGTTAGCGACTTGACCGGCGACCGTATCCCAAACCCCAAGGGGCGTGCCATATTGCGGCATCTGGACCAGCGATGCGCTGATGGGATAGAAGGTCTCCGGTTGCCCGACGCTGGCGTAGAGCAATTCGAAGCGGTCGAAATCCGGCGCCTGCGCCTGCCCGCGTATGTCGACGGCGCCAAACAGCACTTGACTCTCGTTGGGGCTGCTGATGTTGATCAATGGCAGTTGCTGCCCTTGGGTGCAGGCTTGCTGCGGCGGCGGACGCACGGGTATGCCCAAGCCCAGGCGCTCGGCAAAATCCTTGCCTTCTTCGCTGCTGTTCAGCCATTCGAGCGCGGCGGCATCGCCAATAGCGGCGAAATTGCGCTCGACGATATGGCTGGGACAGAACTCGTTGGCGCGCAGCAGCGACCAGCTATCCACCGTTAGGCGCTGCAAAAAACCTTGATCCGCCGGCGGCGGGTACTGCTCGTGCAAGAACAGGTCCGTTGTCGGCGCCGGACAAGCCGAGTAACTCAGTGTGCCGGTCGTGCGGCAGATTTCGCGCGCGATGACGCCGCCCGGATTCTCGAAGGGAATGGGCGGATACCAATTGGTCGCGGCGGACATAACGGCATTCCATACCGGCGCGGCGCTGCGATAACCGCTGGTATTGAAGGTCGGCGAATTGTCCGATGTGCCCAGCCATACGCCGACAACCGCATTACGCGTGAAGCCCATCGTCCAGAGGTCGCGGCTGCCGTTGGTGGTGCCGGTCTTGGCGGCGACGGTATTCTGCGTCGGAATGCCTAGGCGGGCTAGCGTCAGGTTGGAGCCGCCCTCGAAGCTGGGCTGGCGCGCGCGGTCGTCGCTGAGGATGTTTTGCATCAGGTAGGCCAGCGCCGGCGATATGACCTGCGCGGGCGCGGGACGCTCGCGGTCAATCTCCACCGCTTCGCCGTCAAGGGACTCGGTGATGCGCTCAATAGCGTAGAGCGGGCTGCGCTGTCCCCCGCTGGCGACGACGCCGTAAGCGCCCATCAGATCAAAAAGTGTGACTTCGTTCGAGCCTAAGGCGCTGGCGAGCGAGATGAAGGACTCTTCAGGAAAGTTCAAGCCGAATTCGTCCGCCATATTGGCAAAGCGCCCCACCCCGACGTAATCGCGGAATACTTTTACCGTCGGTACGTTATAGCTGTTTTGCAGCGCGAACCGCAGCGGCACAGCGCCATGGAAGCGGCGGTCGATATTCTGCGGCTCGTATATGCCGCCGGCGCCGAGATCCTCGCTTAGCGGCACATCCCAGATGATGCTGGCCGGCGTTAGGAAGCTCTCGTCGTTATTCTGCAGCGCCAGCATATAAACAAAGGGCTTGATGGCGGAGCCCGGCTGCTGATATGTCAGCGCGTTGTTGACTTGACCGGCGAGTTCATCGTTGAAGTCGTGACTGCCTACCATGGCGCGGATAGCGCCGGTATTGGGGTCGGTCACCATGACCGCGCCGGTATTGACGCCGCTGGCCGCCGCTTTCAGGCCGCGCACCTGGTTGCTCAGCGCAGCTTGCGCCGCTTCTTGCAGCGCCGGGTTCAGCGTCGTGTGGATGTTCAGGCCGCGCTGGAAAAGCGCATCGACGCCCAGCTCGGCTTCCACCAGCGTCCGCACGTAATCGACAAAATGAGGATGAGTGACGCGCGCTTCGCCGGGCTGGAAGGCGGTCGTTTCGATTTCGGCAATCTGCAGGATCGCCATGCCGCCGACGATACCGCCCGCTTCGTTGATACGCACAAGCACTTCCGCTCCGCCGGCGACATCTATTTCGGCGCCGTCGACGATGCAGAAGGGCCCGCGCGTGGGCCAGTCGTCATGCTGAAATTGCAAGCAGCCGACTTCAATCATCTTGCGCATGGTGGAGCGCATGCCGGCGATGGCGACTTCGCGGTTCCTGACCGGGTCGTTCTGTACGGGCGAGGGCACAATGCTGGCTAGCAGCGCCGCTTCAGCGAAATTTAATTGCGCCGCGCTGTGGCCGAAATAGAAGTTGGCGGCGGCTTCCACGCCATAGCTCTGGTTGGCGAAGAATATTTCATTCAAATACAGTTCCAAGATCTTCTCTTTATCGTAGCGATTGGCGATTTCGAGGGCGACCAGAATTTCGTTGACCTTGCGCTCGACAGTCACATCGCGGTCTTGCAGCACCAGGTTGCGGGCGATTTGCTGCGTAATGGTGCTGGCGCCGGATTCGATGCCGCCGCCGCTGACGTTCTGGAAGAAGGCGCGGGCGATGGCGACCGGGTCGAAGCCGGGGTCTTCGAAGAAGCGCTCGTTCTCTTGCGAGACGATGGCGTGAATCATGTAGGGGCTGACCTGCGCCAGCGAGACAGAGGTGCGCGCGCCGGTTTCCTGACTGTTGATGGCGGCCAGCAGATTGCCTTCCGCGTCGAATATGCGGGCGGTCTGGTAAGCCGGGGTGTAATTTTCCAGCGCGGCGATGCCATCGGCGAAAGGCTCTATCTGGTCGCGATACCACATCATAATGACGCCGACAGCCACGATCGCGCTGATCAAGGCGACAATCAGAAGACCGGCGACCAGGGTCGTCGCCCAGCGGATACGGCTGCTGCGGCGCGAACTCAGCAATTCCTGGACGATCGGCGACGGCTGCAATTCAAAGTCGCTGTCGATGGCGCGCGGAATGACACTGTTCGACTCGTAGCGGGCCGGCAAATGCATGGTCGCGGCCTCTTGGGCGTCGGCGGCGAGCGTCGACTGCTGGCCCGGCAGCTCATCGACCAGCGCTGCCGAGCCGGGCAAGGTGTAGAGCTCGTCTTTGGTGGGCGGCATGGCGCCAACCTTGACGCCGCGTTCGTCATAAATTGGGTCGCCGGCTTGCGGCTGGCCATAGCCCGGCGGCAAATCGAATTCGGCTTGGGGCTGCGTTAGCGTGGCGTTGGGGTCGCGGCGGGCGCGCTCCAGCTCGCGCAAGGCTGACGGAAAGTCAGTTTCCCATTGGTTGCTGACGGGATTGTGGCGATACCAGTCGTCGTTCTCCGCGTCGATCATCCACCACAGACCCGCCTCGTCTTGCACCATCGCCTCGTAGAGCAGGCGCTGGTAGTCCTCAAAGCTGATTTCTTCTTTGCTGAGCAAGTCGGCCAGTGTGGCGGCACGGTTCTGCATATTGAGGAAGCGCTGCGCCACCTCGCCCACTTCGACTTCGGGCACGCTGGCAGGCAGCTCGTCTTCGGGGCGAGCAAAGCGCTGCGGGTCGCTGGCGGGGGCGAAGTCTTCCGGCGGCGGCAAGTCGTCGGCGGCGCGCCCGTCGTCGAAGAGCGATCCCATCATCTCTTCGGGAGACGCAGGTATGTCATTCTCCTCAGGCTTGTCGCGCGTCGGTTCGTCGGGCATGGATCGCGTCCGGATTCAAGCGGGTTTGCTACAGAGGGTATTATAGTGGAATGTGGAAATCGGGGGGGGAACCCGAAGGCGAGAATCTAAGCCACGGCGGCGTCTTCTACTTCCACCAGATCGTGGGGATGGCTCGATAGATAGCGCTGCACATAAGGGTTGCCGACCACCGCCATATCCGCCTCGACATCATCGCGGCGAATGGTGAAATGGTAGACTTCTATGCAGCGCATGCCGGCGAACCAGTGCCGCTGCAGGACGACCTTGCGATCAATCGCCCAGCCACGCGCGATCGCGGTCAGCAGGTTGTCGCCGCCAGCGTATCGTTCCGAAGAATAGCTCCAGTGCTGCGAGGTAATGTCCTGATACTGGCTCTGCAAATTCTGCTGATTCTCGTCGGTCATGCGCGAGATGGCTCCTGGAGCAATCAATACATGGGGAGATTATACGTCTCGGCGTTGTCAGCGGCAAGATGCCGATGCGACTTAACGCGATATTAACGGAGGGCTATTCCGGCAAGACGTCGGCTTGGGGCGAGACATCGTAAATGATGCGAATGTCTTGCTTGACCAGGAATCGCTCCACAAAGGGATTGCTGAGTACCGGCATAATCATCAGCCGGCTGCCGCGCATCAGCGTGAACTCGTAGACGGTGCTGGGTCGGCTGCCGCTGTGCCAGATTTGCCGGGCGCTGACGCGGGGTAGAGCCAGTATCCAACCGGCGCGCAAGGCTGTCACCAACTGGCTGGCGGCGGCATAGTCCTCCGAAGCCGGGCTCCAGTATTGGTCGCTCTCGGTGAACTTTTCATGCGTATAAATGTCTTGAGCCAGTTCCATGTCACCTGCCTCCAACTGCGCGCTGCCGCCGTTGCTTCGCTGAGCCTAGAAAATCTACACGGGGCGAAATACTTTAGTTTCATTATATACGAATCTTAAATCGCAGATGCTAGAGCCAACGTTAAATCGCCTTAATTCGGCTGGCTGCTCTTCAATGAATCTCGTGTTTCCCGGGTTAAGGCCTCGCCATTGCCAGCTATTCGTGCCTGGCGCAGGTTTCGGCGTAAGCCATGAGCATGGCGCGCAGGCCAAATGTAGGCGAGGAGATCACACAGCGAAAGCCTACGCTAGCGGCAGCTCTCGCCGTCCTTTCGCCGAGGCAGAGCGCGGGCAGTTCCAACGCAGCGGGCGCGCTGCAACGTTGACGGAAGAATTGGACTGCTGAAGGGCTGGCGAATGTCAGCGCGTCGATTTGGCGCTTGGCGATAAAGCTGGCTAAATCAGCGCCGCCGCTGCCAATCACCGTGCGATAGGCCACCAGCGTCGTCACCTCCGCGCCACGAGAGCGCAAAATCTCCACTGCCCCCTCATCCGCCAAATCCGACTGCGGCAGGAGGATACGGCGCCGCTTGCTGATTGGTATCTGACGCGCCAGCGCTTCGACATTAAAAGCGCTTGGGATGAAGTCCGCGTCCCCGCCCGTTTGCCGGCGCCATTCCGCCGCGGTTGCCGGCCCAAGCGCCGCGACCTTGATGCGCTTCAGCGACGGCAGCACCGCCAACGCTCGCGCGCGATCCGCCAGCGCTCGGACGGCATTGCCGCTGCTGAGCGCCAGCCAGTCGTATTCAGCCAGGCTGAGCAGGCATTGATCGAAAGCGGTGGTATCCAGCGGCGGCTCGATGGCTAGGCAGGGAAAAGCAATCGGCACGGCGCCGAATTGGCGTATCAGGTCTTCCAGAGTCGCGGCTTGATGACGGGCGCGCGTGACGACAATGCGCTTGCCAGCGAGCAAATCGTTCGCGCTTTCTGCATCATTCATGGGTCGCGGCCTCGCTCCTGAGTAAGTACAAGATAGTCATGCGAAAAAATGAGCCTTGTAGGGGCGCCCCATCTGGTCAGCTGCAAAATGTGCTTTCGGGCTGTCGCCCCTACATATCGACGCTTTAGCGAAATTTGCATTACTTGCCTGGTTCTAATTCTGTGTCTGGGACCTTCAGCAGCTGCCCCGCGCCTTGCTCCAGCGCCTGCGCAGCCAGGCCAGCGCCCAGCTTGCTAGCGGCTTGCAAACTCTCGCGATTCGCGCTCATGGCAGCTTCGCCTCTCAGGTCCAGTTGCCGCGAGCCGTCAATGGCGATCACGCGACCTTGCAGCCGTAGACTGCCGCTTTCGTAGCTGGCGTAGGCGCCGACGGGCAGAGAGCAGCCGCCTTCCAGGCCGCCCAAGAAAGCGCGCTCGGCAGCTACAGCCAGCTCCGTCCTTGCGTCGTTGAGCGGGGCGAAAAAGGCGCGCGCCTCGGGTTCATCTCGGCATTGCAGGGCGAGAGCGCCTTGGCCGGCGGCGCTGAGCATCTCTTCGGGCTCGAAGGCCACGCGTATAAGCTCGTCCAAGCCTAGCCGGATCAAGCCGGCGGCCGCCAGCACGATCGCATCCAGTTGCCGCTCGGCAGCGTCCAGCAGGCCTATTCGCGTGGGAATGTTGCCGCGGATTGGCAGGACCGTCAGATCGGGGCGCAACGCGAGCAGCTGAGCGCGCCGCCGCAAACTGCCGGTGCCGATGCGCGCGCCCGGCGGTAAATCGGCCAAGGAGCTGGCGCCCCGGCTTACCAAAGCATCGCGCGGGTCCGCTCGCAGAGGTATCGCGCCGATGGCCAAACCCGCGGCGTTTTCCACCGGCAGGTCTTTCAGGCTGTGCACGGCGCAGTCGATTTCACCATGGCGCAGAGCCGCTTCCAGCGCTTCGGTGAAGAGTCCTTTGCCGCCAATCGCGGGCAACGGCGTTGTCGGGTTGGCGTCGCCGCGCGTGGTGAATTCGCGGATTTCGACCTGCGCCGACGGCTGATGCCCGCTGATGAGCTCAGCGACGGTATTGGCTTGCCATAGCGATAACTTCGACCGCCGCGTGCCGATGCGAACATGGGTCTTCATGGACTAGCCACAGGCCCTGCAATTAAGAACCTTCAGTGATTCTAAAATGCCGCTGCTGTCGTAAGGCAAACGTACAGCTCCTTTTCAAGACAGTCCGGTTTGCTGAACACAGGCAAGCGGCGAATACGAATCAAAGAATCGCGCGCACCTTGGGTTCGAAAGCGATCAAGTCACGGGCGCGGGCGATGTTGACCGGGCTTTCGGCGCCGATTATCGGCTTGGCTCGGCGCGCGACATCGGGGTAGAAGAGCGACAGCAGCGCCTCGGTGTCGTATGATAGCGAGTTCTGATCGCTGTTGACGAATAAGGGATGAGCGCCCTGGTATTCCGCGGTGACCGCCTTCTCGAAGGCTTGGGTGGAGTCGTCGGTGTGGATGAAGGTCCAGAAGTTGAAGCGGTCGTAGAACCAGGCGGAGAAAAGCCAGTCGTCCTTTGGCGCTTCCCGCTCGTATATGCCCTGCCGCAGAGCCTCGTATTCCATCACATGGCGCGCGCGCATTGCCAGAGCCGCCTCCCGCGCGGCAGCCAAACGCGTCTGCTGCTGCGCTAAGGGCAGGCGGCGAAACGCATCCAACTGGCGGACGCGCTCTTTCAGCTCTTGGCGCAGATTCCGGCTCTCAATCGTGTCATCGTTCCAGACTGCCGGCAGGCGAAAAGAGACGCTGCTGATGCCATCGCGCCGCCAATAGTAGGCAGCGATTTCCTCGACCAATTGCTTGGACAGCGAGTAAGCATCGGTGGTGTAAAGGGGCAGTTCCTCGTCAAAGGGAAAGTAGGCGTACTGGCGATCGTCGTTGCCCCAGAAGCCGCCGATAGCGTTGATAGAGCTGGCTTGGACCACGCGTTTGATACCGGCGCGCGACGCGGCTTCAAAGACGTTGTACGTTCCAGCCACATTGATATCGAAGAGCGTCTCGTTGGGGTGGGTTCGGGTACTGGGAATAGCGGCCAAATGCACGATGGCGTCGCGGCCAGCGACATGCTCAGCCAGCGAGTCGACAGCGCGGATATCGCACTGGGCGTAATCAACGCCGGGCAGCGCGCAGTCGGCTTCGGCGCCGATAACACGCAGATCCCAGCCCAAGCTGACGAAGCGCTCGCTGATAGGCCTGCCAACCAGACCCGTGCCGCCGGTGATCAGAATACGCATCGCCGTCTAGCCCTTCATCTTGAAAGCGATGGGCGCGGACAGCGCCAACGACGAACGGAAAGTCAGCAAACCGGTCGCGGCGTCAATCGTAAAGACGGCGGCGTTATCCGTGTGGCGGTTGCCAACAATTAGGTATTCGCCGCGCGGATCAATCATGAATGCGCGCGGCCAAGCGCCACGCGTCGACTCTGTGCCGATGTAACGCGGCAAGCCCTCAGCATCCAGGCGGTAGATCACGATCGAGTCGTGGCCGCGATTGGAGCCGTACAAGAACTTGCCGTTGGGATGCACGTGCACGTCAGCGGTGGTATTGGGGCGCTCGGCCGGCTGTTGATAGCCCGCGGGCAAGGTCGGCTCGATGGACAGGCGCGTCCAGTTATCTTGCTCATCGTAGGACCAGGCAGCCAGCGTGGAATCGAGCTCGTTGATGCCGTACATGCGCGGCAAGGTCGGATGAAAAGCCACATGTCGCGGACCAGCGCCGGCGGGCACATCAAGCGTCTGCGACAGCGACAATTTGCCCAGCGCGGCATCAAGCGTGTAGAGATAGATTTTGTCTGTGCCTAAATCCGGCACGACAGCGAAGCGATTGTCGGGCGTCGTCACGATCATGTGCGGGTGGGATACTTCCTGGCGCGCGGGGTTTACGCCGCTGCCCTCGTGCTCGATATGCTCGCTGTGCGCGCTCAAAACGCCATTCGCGTCGATGGGGTAAACGCGAATGTTGCCGCGTTCGCTTCCCACGATGTAGTTGACCAGCAGCGCGTTCTTGCCGCTGGCATCAACGCAAACGTAGGCGGGTGACGTGCCGGCGGCCGGCTGTCGGCTGATCAAGCTCAGCTTGCCCGCCGAGTCGATGGCGAAGGAGACCACTTCCACCGCACCATCCATGGTCGTGGCGACCATGTGCTTGCCATTCGGATGCAGATTCAGGTAGTGGCATTCGCTGATTTCGGTGACCTGCTGCAGCACTTCAAGCGCGCCCTTGCCATAGTCCAGGGCGGCGACCGTGATGCCGCAGGGTCCTCCGCCGCCATTGGCGATGTAGATGAGGTTGTCGGTCATGGCGGATCCTCTCCTAGTGCGGGAATCTGCAGAAAGTGTAACGTAGCCTGTGCCGTTAGGCGACAGCAAAATAGGGGCGATTGACTGTGCCGCCCCTACTCAGTGAACGTTAAATACTAATGCTAGCTAGCGCGAGGACACGCGGGCGTAACGCCAGACCGCCATCGGCAGGAAGACCGCCACGATACCGGCGATCCAGAGCAGTGAAATGACTATTTCATCCGGGTTAACGGTGCCAGTCATCAAATCGCGCACGGTGTTGGCGATAACGCTGACCGGCTGGTTCTCGGCAAAGGCGCGCAGCCACTCGGAGGTCATCGTCTGCGTCGGCACAAAGATGGAGCTGGCGAATGTAAGCGGGAAGAGCCAGATGAAGCCAGCCACCTGCGCCGCTTCCGGGTCTTTCACGAACAGGCCGATGGTGGCGGAGATCCAAGTTACCGCGTAGCCAAATAGCACCGCCAGCGCCAAACCCATGATGCCGCTGCCCCAATCTTCAAAGCGAAAGCCGATGATGTAGCCGGCGACAATCATGATCAGCACCGTGAACAATCCGCGCAGGGTATCGGCGCTGGTGCGCCCGGCGAGCACAGCCGCCCGCGACATGGGCAGGGAGCGGAAGCGGTCGATGATGCCCTTCGATAGGTCCACCGATAGCCCGACTGTGGTATTGGCTGAGGCGAAGAGAATCGTCTGGATGATGATGCCCGGCAGCAGGAAGTTGATGTAATCGCCGCCAGTGGAAAAGCTGATGGCGCCGCCAAAAACATAGGTGAAGAGCAGCAGGAAGATCACCGGCTGGATGGTGGCGAAGACCAGCAGTTCGGGCTGCCTTTGATAAGCGTAGAGATTACGGCGCATCACGACAAAGGTGTCGCTGAAATTCCATAGGAATCGCCGCAGCGGGCTGGCTTCGGCGGCGCTAAAGGCAATGGTGGCGGGATATTGAGTCATGCTGATTTTCCTTTTGTATTGGCATTGTGGAGCGGCTAGGCGCTGCGGCGGCGTCCGAATCCGCGGCGCTTGGGTTTGGCTTCTTCTTCGACGATCTCTTCACCTGTGATGCTCAAAAAGACATCATTCAGCGACGGGCGGCGCAGGTTTAGCTCGGCGATATGGATCGACTCAGCATCCAGCAGGCGCACAGCGGCGGCGATGCTTTGCGCCCCGCTTTCCACGGCCACGCTGACGTGACCGCGCCCTTCGTCAGTCTGCGGGCTTTCGTTGCTTAAAGGCTGCAGCAACTGCGAGGCTTTGGCGGTGTCTTGCGGGTCGGCAACGGTGATATCGATGAAGTCGGCCGCCATATTGGCTTTGAGCTGGTCGGCTGTGCCTTCGGCGATGACCTTGCCATGATCAATGACGACGATCTGGTTCGCGAGTTCGTCGGCCTCTTCCAGGTACTGGGTGGTGAGCAGCAGCGTCGTGCCATCGGAGACCAAACTGCGAATGGTATCCCACATGACAATGCGCGAGCGCGGATCCAAGCCTGTCGTCGGCTCGTCAAGGAACAGGATGCTGGGGCGGGCCACCATGCTGGCAGCCAGGTCCAGACGGCGGCGCATCCCGCCGGAATAAGTTTTGGCTTGTCTATCGGCGGCGTCGGTCAAGGCAAATTGCTCAAGCAGCTCGGTGGCGCGCTGTTTTGCCGCCTGGCGCGGCATGTGATACAGCCGCCCGACCATGACCAGGTTTTCGCGCCCGGTCAGTATTTCATCCACGGCAGCGCTCTGGCCCGCCAGCCCGATGATTTCACGCACATGCTGCTTCTGCCGCAGTACATCAAGCCCGCCTACCCGGACGTTGCCGCTATCCGGCTTGAGCAAGGTCGTGAAGATGCGGACGAGGGTGGTCTTGCCGGCGCCATTGGGCCCCAGCAGCCCCAGGACTTTACCGCTTTCGGCGGCGATGGATACGCCATCGAGCGCCTTAACGTCTCCGAAATGCTTGACAACATTTTCCGCGATGATAGAGTCCTTGTTAGACATTTGCTTTGCCTCTCTGATAGCTTGGCTAAATTGAAGAACTGGCTACAGTCGCTAAGTCAGCTGCCGCATAACCCGGGTTCCTCAGAATCATCCTCGAACAACGACAGCACACGCTCGAAGGTAGACAGCGCGGCGACGCGCTCTTCTTCTGTCAAGGGCGCCAGCAACTCGCGCGCCAACTGCATGTGACTCGCTTCGGCATGACGCATACGCTCTACGCCGGCGTCCGTCAGCTCCACCAGGACGCTGCGGCGATCGCGTGGATTTCTGATGCGATAAACCAGTCCTTCCGCTTCCAGCCGGTCGATCATCTGCGACGCGTTGGATCGATTGGAGTAGACGCCGTCAGCGAAGAAACTGATCGGCTGTGGCGCGCCGGCTTCATAGAGCCGCTTAAGAAACCACAGTTGCGGCGGCGACAGGGTGTCATCGGCTTTGACTTGCTCGGCGTGCAGCACCAACTGACGGCAGATGCGCGTTATCAGTGTGAAGAATTGCTGCTCGAAGGGCGCATCGGGCGGCAGTTGCAGCCTGCCGATTTGCTTCATATCTGAAATATCCATATATGTAGCATATACGGATATTGCGGGCTTTCCATAAAAAGTTTGTTAGAAATCTAGCGATGCGGCGAGGTGTTCCCCGTCCCGGAAGGCAGAGGCTACTTGTCGCGGGTCAGCGCGAAGCCCTTCATGAACTGGCGCTGCAAGATTAGGAATACGATCATCGGCGGCAAACTGGTGATGATGACGCCCATCATCATGGGACCAAAATTGTCGCCGACTTCCACGTTCTGCGTCAGCGATTGCATGCCCCACTGCACCACTTGCAAGTTTTGATCTCGCAGCAGAATAAGGGGCCACAAGAATTGATTCCAGCCGAAGAGGAACATGATCACCATCAGCGCGCCGATGGTATTCCAACTGAGGGGGATGAGCACCCGGAAAAGGAATTGCATGGGCGAAGCGCCGTCCAACTGCGCCGCTTCCGACAAGTCAGGCGGCATGGTCATAAAGTGCTGGCGGAAGATGAAGACGCCGGTTGCGCTGGCCAGCAGCGGCAGCGTCAGGGCGACGTAGGGATGCGGCCAGGCGTCGAAGCTGACGACGCGGCGATACAGCGCAATCAGCAGCACATCCCCGGGCATAATCAGCGTGATAAGCACAAACCCGAATACGAGCCACTTGCCAGGATAACGGAAGTAGACCAAACCCAAGCCGGCTAGCACCGACATGATGGTTTTGCCAATCGCAATCGACATCGCGATGACAAAGCTGTTCAGCATGAAGCGGCCCATATTGCGCTGGACCATGACGGTGTGCAGGTTCTCAAAGAACATAGAGCCGGGGGTGAATTTGTGATTGTAGACTTCGGGGTTGCTTTGCGTACTAATCAGGAGCGCGTAGAACATGGGAAAGGTGATAATGATGACGGAGATGGTCAGAATCAGATGAGCGTACCAGCGCTGCGGTATGAGCCGCCGCCACCACGGCTGCGCCCGGTTGGATGAAGGGTCAAATACGAATCTCGAGCTGGCGCTTTCGGTCATAATCAATAATTCCCGTATTGTACGCGGCGCTGCCCGACGCGGAATTGGAATATGGTAATCCCGACCACGATTAAGAACAGGATTAGCGATTGCGCGGTGGATTTGCCGATATCGCTGGCGAGGATGCCGGTGACATAGACGCGGTACATCGCGGTAAAGGTGGATTCTGTGGGCCCGCCCCGTGTCAAAACAAAGATGAGGCCGAAAGTATCAAAGAAGGCGTAGATGGTATTGGTGACGATGAGGAAGAAGGTGAAGGGCGACAGCAAGGGGAAGGTGATGCGCGCGAAACGCTGCCAGGCGCTGGCGCCATCAATTGACGCGGATTCCAGCAAGTCTTTGGGAATCGTCTGCAAACCAGCGGTGTAGAACAAGATATTAAAGCCGATGACATTCCACACGCTGGCGAGCACGACGCTGATTTGCGCCGCCGGTACTGTCACCAGCCAGGGTACTTTCACGCCGAAGACCAAGTCGAGCACACGGTTGACGATGCCGGACTCGGTGCCGAGCAGCAAGCCGAATATTGAGCCGGCCACGATCGGAGAGATGGCGTAGGGCCAAATCAAGAGGGTGCGATAGATGTTCGCGCCCCGGATTGGCTGATTCAGCATGGAAGCGATCAAAAGCGCGAGACTCATCGCGATGATGATGATGCCGAAGGAAAGCGCGAAGCTCAGAAACAGATTGCTGTGATAATCCACATCCGACAGCATGCGCGAAAAATTGGAAACGCAGATGAATCGGGTGCGCGGGGCGCCAAACCGCGCCAGGAAGGTCGAAAAGCGCAAGGTGTCGAACATGGGCAGATACACAAAGTATATCAGCACCAAAATCGTGGGAGACAATACGGCGATGGCATAGACCAAGCCGAAGCGCCCGCGAAAAGCGCCCGGCGTGGTATCGCCGCGGGGGAAGAGGCGTTGCCCGCGGAAATAGCGCCAGAGCACCATGCTGCCGATATTAAGCGTGAGCAGCAGCCCCAGGAAAACCATGATCCAGCCGACGATGACATCTTCGCTGGATTGGTCGCCCTGGAACATGCAGTAGCCCAGTGGAGCGGTCATCATGGTAGCGCCAACAGCGCCGGCGACAGCGCCCACGACCAGGCTGGCCCCCAAACCGCCGACTTGGGTCTGCCAGCGCAAGAACGCGAAATAGAGCGCGCCTACAACGGCGCCCGCCAGCGTAACCGCAACTGGATGGACAATATAAGCGATTTCTTCCATATCGGCGTCCGCAATTACAACCGGAACTGCACGGGAATAATGGGCAAGCTGTTACACTTGCCCATTACGATGCTTTGACCTGACAAGGCGCGATCTATTCGTCGGCGAAGAGGAAGTTGTACTCCTGCAGAAGCTCGGTCAACTCCGCATTCGTCTCGTCAATCATCGCGTCCAGATCGCCGCCATTGAGCATGTACTCTTCGACGAGCCCGTTGTAGTAGGGGCGGCTCTGCTGGAAGGTGCCGTATGTTGAGCCGCGAGTGGCGTTATTGACGGTGGAATCGCCAAGTTGCGTACTGGCGGTCAAGAAGTTCGGGAAGGCGGCGTACCAATTGTCCGATTCGATGTCAACGCGCGCGCCGCTGGGGATGTCCCAAAGGAGTTCATTGCCCGGTTCCAAGTTCTTCAGCAATTCGATAGAGCTGTTGCGCACGGGCACATAACCGGAGGCGGTGTGCCAGCTGGCGCTGTTTTCAGTGTTGCTGAAGAATAGCAGGAAAGCCATCGCCGCTTCCTCGACCTCTGGCGCCAGCCCATTGCTGATCCACATGGTCGCGCCGCCAAGGATATTGCCGACCCAACCGCTGGGCGCGTCATCATTGTAAGCCATGCCAGTCGTTGCCAAGGTGAAGCCGCTTTCGGCAGCGCCTTCGCTGACAGCGCGGGCCGCGGCCGAGCTGCTCATGAGGATGGCGGCTTTGCCGGAAATGAAGTTCTGGGTGGGCGGCCCCCACTGGTCCTGACCTTCAAAGATGAAGTAGCCGTTGCTGTAGAGATCGCGGTAGAACTGCGCGATGGCGCGGTAGGCGTCCGTATCCAGATTGAACTCTGTAGCACGAGCCGCGCGGCCGTTTTCGTTGTTGACCATGTACTCGTTCTGTTGCGCCAGCCACTGCTCAATAAACCAGCCGGAGAAGGGCCAGGACGCGCAGGCGGAAAGCTCGCCAGCGTCAACCAAGGGCTGCAAAGCGACGCAAGCGTCCAATATTTCCGCCCAGGTCTGCGGCAATTCCATGACGCCCGCCTTCTCCAGCATGTCTACGTTGTAGTACATGATCGGCGTCGATGTATTCCAGGCGACCGATGCCCAGACGCCGTCTACCGTATAGTAGTTGGAGATGACCGGGATGATGTCGTCAAAGTCAACGGGATGCCCCAGCACCTCATCGCGCCCGGCGATGATATCTTCAGCGAAGGAGAACCAATCAGTATCCACCGCGAATTGCAGCGCGGCGTCAAAGAGCTGGACAATTTCCGGATAGTCGCCATCCTCGCGCCCCAGCGTATAGTTGTTCACGATCGTGTCATAGTCGACAACTGACACCATGGTGACGTTGATGTCGTCCTGGAGCGCGTTGAAGCGGTCCGCGGTATCCACGGCCCAATCATAGCGATGGTCACTGAAAGCTACCCAAGCCTCCAGCTCGATTACGTCCTGAGCGAGCGCCGCAGAGAACGCGCCGGAAGCAAGCGCCATCAAGAGGAGAAACAACACAAGTTTGCGTAACATGATTTGGATTCCTTAGCTTAACCTTTTGTTAATGTTAGTGTATCAGATTCATCGGGGGGGGCAAATCCGCCGCGGGGGCGGAAATGTATCCTTTTCGGTTGATACAGATATATACCATCGAGGACACCGAGAAATGCTAGGGCAATCGCATCAACTTATCTCAACACTAATGCGCCAAGAACTCCGAGATATATCAGAAAATATGTCAATAAAGGACTCAATGAAAAGGTGATTTTCTGCCAGATTTCTTGGGCGAGCCAAGGCTCGCCCCTACAATTTGTTAGTTTGATAATAAATTCGTCATTTATGGATATAGATGCGATTGCCCTGCGAGAGCACCGAGAAACTTAATCGAGATATGCCATATTCTTTGTGTGCTTTGTGCCTTTGTGTCTTTGTGGTGAAATTGAATTTCAACCGAATTCGATACACTACCGCGGGGGCCGCGCGGTCTGCTGACGAAGAATTCCGCGGCTTTTAGGGCTCGGTGAATACGACCTCGAACAGCTTGGACCAATTCTTGCCGGTAATGTAGAAGGTCTCAGTCTCGTTGTTGTAAGCGATGCCATTGAGCACGCTGCCGCTGGAAAGCGCCTCGCGCTCGGCGGCGGTCAGGAGCCCGGAAGCGTCGATGACGGCGGTAATCACGCCGGTGTACTTGTCGATGCGGAAGATGTAGTCGGTATTCCAGGCGTTGGCGTAGATGTGCTCGCCCACGCACTCCAGTTCATTGAGCAGCTGTGGCGGAATGACCTGCCCTTCCAGGGTGACGGCGCCGCGGAAGATCAACTCGAAGCTCTCGGCCTCGCGGATCGAAAGCCGAGATGTACTGTCGCTCATGAAGAGGTAACGCCCGTCATTACACAGGCCCCAGCCTTCGCCCTCATATTCGAGCGTGTCGATGAGTTCAAAGCTGTCAAAGTCGTAGACGAAAGCCAGGCCAGCCTGCCAGGTCAACTGGATGAGCCGATCGCCGACCTGCTCCAGCCCTTCAGCGAAATAGGTTTCGTCGAGCGCGATGGCGGTCTGTGGCAGGCCCGTCACGATGTCGACGCGGCGCAGGGACGATTGCCCCCACAATCCGGTGGATTCATAGAGATAGCCGTCATGCCAAAGCAGCCCTTGTGTAAAGGCGCTGCTATCGTGCGGATACTCGTTCAGCACTTGGGGCGACAGCAGCGGCACATCCTGCGCCAGCGCCGGTAATGCCTGACTCAGCATGATGACGATCAGAGTCTTGAGAAAACATCTCATATAGCACTCCCTTAATTCCAGAACGGCCTGCTGCCCGTAATGCTAACAGCCTGGCGCAAGCGGCGGCTAGACCGCTTTGCTGAGACAGCAAACGTTGCCAGCGCCGTTGAAAAGCCCCACATACAGAAGCGGAACACACGGGGCGCGGCCTGCTATGCGCGGCGTTTAGCTACATTGAACAGAAAACGCGGCGCAAATTCCATAAGTTTCGCTGTGGATGTTGTTAGAAACGCCCAATAGAATGGCTCAGTTAGTATTTGTACACATCTAGCCAAAGGATGAATGGAAATGGCAAGCCTTGTCCCCCCCGCGTCCGCAACAGAGTCTCCCGCCAGTTTGCTGGCATGGGCGAATGAAAATGACATCGTCGAGATCGACCTGCGTTTTGTCGATATTCGCGGCGTACCGCAGCACTTCAGCATGCCGATTCAGTCGGTTGATGAAGGCGCGTTTGAAGACGGATTCGGCTTTGATGGTTCAAGCATTCAGGGTTTCCAAGCCATCAATGAATCGGACATGATCCTGCTGGCGGATCTGAGCACGGCTTTCGTCGACCCCTTCTTTAGCTATAAGACCCTGGCGATGTACTGCGATGCGCACGACCCACTCAGCCGCGAGCCCTACACCTTGGACGCGCGCGGCGTGGCCAAGCGAGCCGAGGCCTATTTGCAGCATCATTCGGATTTGGCCGATGTCGCTTTCTTCGGCCCGGAAGCCGAATTCTTCATGTTCGACAATGTGCAGTACAGCACATCGGAGAACAGCAGCTTCTACCGCGTTGACTCCTTCGAAGGCGATTGGAACAGCGGCAACGACGACCCGGCGCAGGGCCACATGAATCGCATCAAGATGGGCTATTTCCCCCTGCCGCCGCTGGACAAAACACATGACGTGCGCGCCGAGATCGTGCAGCAACTGCTGGATGTCGGCATGGAAGTCGAGGTGCATCACCATGAGGTCGGCGGAGCGGGCCAAGCCGAAATCGACCTGAAATACGCGCCCTTGCTTGAGATGGCGGACATGATGGTGACCTACAAGTACATCGTCAAGAATGTCGCCGCCGAGAATGGCTTGCACGCCACCTTCATGCCCAAGCCGCTCTTTGAAGAGAATGGCTCCGGCATGCACGTGCATATGTCGCTTTGGAAAGACGGGCAGCCCTTATTCAGCGGCGACCAGTACGCCGGCTTGAGCCAGATGGCGCTGTGGTATATCGGCGGTTTGATTAAGCATGCGCCGGCCTGCGCCGCTTTCACCAATCCGATTACCAATAGCTATCGCCGCCTGGTGCCGGGCTACGAAGCGCCCGTGAATTTAATCTACTCGGCGCGCAACCGCTCGGCCGGCATCCGCATCCCGATGTACAGCAACAGCCCCAAAGCCAAACGCGTTGAGGCGCGCTGGCCCGACCCGGCCGCAAACCCCTACCTGGCGATGCCGGCGCTGCTGATGGCGGGCATCGACGGCATCAAGAACCAGATTGATCCGGGCGATTCGGCCGAGGTAGACTTGTACGAAGGCGATCATGAGACGCCGGTCATGCCGGGCACATTGGGCGAAGCCCTGCGCGCGCTGGAAGCGGATCACGATTTCTTGCTCGAGGGCGGCGTCTTCAATGAGCAATACATTCAGAACTACATCGCCTACAAGCAGGTCGAGGATCAGGATGCGGTGGCGATGCGGCCGCATCCCTACGAGTTCGAGCTGTACTTCAGCATTTAGCCCCCACCCCAAACCCCTCCCCCAGAACGAGGGAGGGGATTCAGCACCTTGCTGGTTCATGGCCTGACGGGCGACATGGTATGTCGCTCCTAGGTTTTGGCTAGAAATTGGATTCAAAACTTCTGCGCGGCGAAGGGCGAATTGGTCCAGTCGCTGTGCTCGTAGCCGGGCTCGGCGTGGCCGCCAATCGTATTCCAGGGCAGCGCCCGCTCCTTCATCCAGTCGATCCTGGACGCATAAGCGTAGCCGATCCGCTCCATCAATTCGATTTCCGCCGGTGAGCTGCTGTCCAGCGACAGGCCGCCGAGGTCAACATCGCCAAGCTCCAGATCGAGGTTGTGCTCGATGTTCTGCGCGGTGAGCTCCGGATTGTAGCGGCGGAAATCCATCGCCTTGTAGATGGCGCGGGTCATGAAGACCTGCTGCATGGCGGCATCATCCATGCCCTCGGCGATGAGGTATTCGATCCAGGATTTCAGCCAGAAGCCTTTGCCCGCCCCTTCGCCATAGGTATTGGGGAAGTACCCGTTGCCAAGCGAGATATGGAGTATGTTTTCCGCCGGCATATCGAGGTATTCGACGGCTTCAACGGATGTTGCCAGGCAGGGATTGCCTATGGCGCCGACGCCGCCATCGACCAGATTGCCTTGCACCGGCGGGAAGTAGATCGGCGCGGCCACGCTGGCGGCCACCGCCCCGGCCAGCGGCCAATCGGCGAATAGGGGCGCGCCAGGCCCCCGATTAATTATGTAGTAGGTGGAGCCGCTGCGCAGGTCTTTGGTCGTCAGCAGAACGGTCGGGCCCTCAAGGTCGGCCATGCGTTTGCCTTCGCCGAGGGGGCCGAGGGACTTGAGAAAGGGACCATAGGGATAAAGATGACGCAGGCCATTCAAGACGAAGCGCAGCCAGCGCAGGCCTTTCGCGCGCCTGATGGCGTTGGGCAAGCGCTCCTTATAGACCTCGTCCATGATCTCGCGGGCGCTCATGCCCAAGCCCAGGCCGGCGCAGATGATGGCGCCCGTACTGGTGCCGCCGACCAACTTGAAGAGCTCGCAGGCTGGTTTGCCGGTCTGTTCTTCCAGCCAGCAAAGCATTGCCAGAGCGATGACCCCGCGCATCCCGCCCCCGTCGATTGACAAGACCAGGTCCCGGTCATAGGGGTTGAAGAGAAATTTGTAGCGCTGGCTTGAATTGAACATGCAGCGGAAAGCTACCCTTCGACTAGAAGATCTATTATAAAGGAAGACAGCCGGCAACAGTGCGGGCAGCGCTGTGGATTCAAGGACGACACGCTAGTCTGGGCGCCGGCGCGGTCAAGATCGGGCTTGCTATGCGCAGCTGTTTTGGCTATACTGCCAGGCAGATTGCGGGCATAGTTCAGCGGTAGAACATTTCCTTGCCAAGGAAAAGGTCACGGGTTCGAATCCCGTTGCCCGCTCAGGCAGACTACGCCAAACCAATTCAACCAATCCAGTCGATTGTTTCGTTTGTCGCATAGGCGACTTTTAGACTTGGCGAAGAGCGCAAGTAAGAAGTCATTGCCTCAGCCTGTCCCTATGTGCGTGGGTCGCGTATGGGGATTCACGAAGGAAGCATCTATCAATATGTGTGAGGAGCAAGAGTCTTGAACATGGTTGCGGAATCAACGGAACTGCGGGAAAACGCCCAGTTGGTCATTGAAGTGCTGAGCGAGAAGGAAGACATTCAGTTGGACTTCTCAGCGGACTCCGTTTCATGGTTGGACACCTATATTGAGGAGCATCGCGCCCAATTGGACGAGCGCGACAAGTCCCTGCTCCAGGAGAAATTCGGCGCCTTCTTCGGCGAGTCCATCCGCCACAATTACGGCGGGCGCTGGGTCAAGGGCAGCGGCGACCGCTGGATGATCGTCTTCGACGAGGATCGGCAGATGTCACCCTTCGAGATTATCGGCGAACACCTCGATCATCACATTGAGCTGACTGAAGTATTCGAGCATCTGCCCGATCACATCCAGTCGCGGCAGAATTAAGCATCCGCAGACTTAGCGTAAATGCAAAGGGCTGGCGCGAAACCGCCGTCCCTTTTTTGTTCCGCAGTACTGACTAATCAATTGTAATTGTAGGCGTTGGCGGCGTATTCGCGGGCGGTGCCGGCGACGACAGCCAGGGCGACGCCACGCGCGGCGGCCCGTTCTTTGGCGCCAACTACCTCGCCCTTCAGCCGCAGCAATTCACGGTCATCCGGGTCGTAGGTCAAGCCGTCATTGATGAGCAGCTCGGCGATGGATGACAGAAACAAGTTGCGCATCATCAGGTTGACCAGTTCAGCGATGACAGCCACGACATCCGCTTTGTCCTGCTCTTCGTAGGCGACGTGGAGCGCTTGCCGCAAGCGGGTCAGCGCCTCTGGCAGGCGGTCGGCTTTGATTAAAATCTGGCCCAGATGACGCAGTTGCTCGGCTTCGGTGATGCGATCGCCGAGCTCGCGGGCGATGTAGAGCGCCGAAGTGTGGAAGTTCACCGCTTCACTCCAGCGTTCCAGCCGCACGTTGACCGTTCCTAAACCGCGCAAGACCTGGCCCTCCATACTGCGCTTTTCTTGCTTCTTAAAACGGTCGTTGGCGTCTTCCAGCATCTCGATGGCGCGGCGCTCCTGCTTTGCCTCCAGATAAGCCATGCCCAGCTTATAGAGGATGAGGGCTTCGTTCTGCGCGTCATCGCGGTGGCGCGCTTTTGCCAGGGCGCGTTCATAGGCTTCGACAGCCATCGTGGCTTCACCCAATTGCAAATGGGCATCGCCGCCGGAGATTTGCAGGTACATTGCCGCTTCATCGTCAGCCAGCTCGTCAGCAAGATGCAAGCCGCGCTGGACGTGCTGCAGCGCCGATACCGCCGAGTCGCTGCGGACCAGCAAGCCAGCCAGCATATCCAGCGTTTCCAGGACGCCGGCTTTATTTTCCTGCCCATCGTGGATAGCCAGCACTTCGCTGTAGGTCGCTACCGCGTCTTTCTGGCGATTCTGGTCGATTTGCACTTTGCCCACGGCGTCCAAAATCTGCAAGACGCGCGTCGTATCTTCATGCCGCCGGGCGAAGGACAGCGCCGTGCGCAGTTTCACCTGCTCGACGGCGGCCGGCGTGCTCTTGCCGCTGACTAACAAGCCGGCGATCATATCGAGCGTTTCCAGGACGCCGTCCTTGTCTTCGCTGTTCTCGTAGATTTCCAGCACATCGCCGTAAGTTGCCACAGCTTCTTTTTCGCGCCCCTGGCTAATTTGCATGCGGGCGATGGCTTTGAGAATTTGCAGCTGGCGCGCGGTCTCGTTGTTTTGGCTGGCGACATTCAGCGCGGTGCGCAATTGGTCGATGTTCACCGACTGTAAATCCCGCTCATCGAGGCTGACAAATGTCGAGTCGTCTACCCGAGACGGTTCCAGGGCGCCGTCAGCCTCTGAGCCTTCGCTTGCGCTCAAAGCCGACTCGTCGGCATCGTCCTCGAGCAGGGGCAAACCGTCGACAGGACTTGCTGCAGACACTTGATTATCCGCTTCGGCGGCGACTACATCTGATGCGGTCTCTGCCACATCCGGCACATCTTCAAATTCGAGGCGCTCGCCGGCGCGGATGGCGCGCAGACGCAGCAGTTCGTAATTATAACCTTCGGCGGCCAGCTGACCTGCCAGCGGGGAAATCGCCTGGGCGAGCTCTTCCGCCAAGTCGGGATCGTCGTTGCCAGCCGCCCACTCAGCTGAAGCCAGCAGATTATCCATCTCGGTCATCAGACGGATGATGGCGTCGTCCGCAGGCCCATGCACATCCAGATAATCGCGCGATGTATCAAGAATATCGGCGCGCAAGGCATCAAAACGTTCGTGCTCGATAGCCCAGTCGGTCAGGAAGCTATGCACCAGTGGATGCAGGCGATAGCAGGTTTCGCCGGCGCGCTGAAAACGTTCCACCAGGAAGAGCCGCGAGAGGATGGTCATGGACATGTCGATAGACTCTGCCGCCATGCCGCTGAGCAAATTCAGATAGGCGACCGAAGCCTCGCCCCGCAGGGTCGCGCCCAGGAAAAGCAGCAAGTCGCGCAGGCGATCGTTCAAGCCCCCAAAGCTGATATTCAGCGCGGCGACAATCGCGTCATCGTCATGGCTCTCGAGCGCGTCGGCCACGGTTTCGCTGAATTCTGCCGGCGATTGCCGCGCGATGACCATGCTGCGCGCGGCCAATGTCAGCGGGAAGGCGGCGTAGTTGAGTTGGGCGGCCAGCGCTAAGATGTCCGCGTCAGATTCGCCGTTTTTCAAGCCAGCTTTCTGCTTGAACAAGCGCAGGGCATCGCTTTCGGGCAGGTTGCCAATGGGTTGATTGCGCCAATCGCCCTGGGACAGCGGCGCGGTGCTGGTCACCACCAGGGGCGTCTCGTCAACGCAGCGCTGGACGAAGGCGGCCAAGGTCTGCGATTCGACTTCGCCGTCAAGCACCAGCAGCGGTCGATGTTCCGCCAGCAGCGCTTTGACCGCCCCGGTTTGGCTCAAAGGATTGGCGGCATTGGCGGCGTCCATGTTCCCGTAGGCGCGGGCGATGCGAACGATCAACTCAGCCAAAGGCGGGTTATGCGCGTTCAGCCAGAGGACCGGGCGGGAATACTGCTGCAAATATACATTGGCGATGGTGGCGGCTACGGTGGTTTTGCCGGCGCCGGCTGCCCCGTGCAAGACCAGTAGCTGGCGCTGGCGCAAACGCAAAAGCAGCGACCGCAGCAGGTCATCCCGGCCAACGGGGCGGCCCGGCCGACGCAAGGGCAAGTCCGCAACCGAAGTGACAGCCGCTTCCAAAGGTTGTAGCTCCGCCATAGTTTCCTCGGAGTGAGCTTCTCTGCAAATCAACACTCAGTATATAGGGACATCAAGATTTGGACAATTTAACTCAGCGCTGGTATTGACGCGGCTTTAGCGGGCTAGGGCAATCGCTGCTAATTTTTTAGCCACCGAGTACACAGAGTACACAGAGAAAAGCTGTTTAAGCAGTTAGGCAGCAACACCAATTTCCGTCTTCTAATAGCGCAGGTGTTGAGGAAAGATCGGAAGTTACCACTATCTCCGTGTACTCAATTTAACTCGGTGTACTCGGTGGCTAAAATTCAGCTTGATTCTTCGTCATTCCATGCGCGATCATTTTGATGCGATTGCTCTGCGGCGGGCAAGCTGGCGCTTGAGTTTTGCCAGGCGCGGAATTATACTTCGAGGCTGTTTGGGCGCGTGGCGCAATGGCAGCGCAGTTGACTTTTAATCAATTGGTTGCAGGTTCGAATCCTGCCGCGCTCAATCATGGTATACTATAGTGTGTGTCCGCATAGTCTTGGCTGGGCTAAGCGCATGTTTCCCGCGCAGGAAGAAAGCAGGATAAAATGAAGAGTAAGCAATGTAGGCTGCACGCGCCTATAAATCTGCCCCCCCCCCCCCGAATATATGTTCTAATTTAAGCCTTCTTGCCCTCTGCCTGATCGCCCTCGCCACAGTCCTCATCGCGCCCAGACCCGCCCAAGCCCAAACGCCCGCCGCCCCCAGCAATTTTCGCGTGTTCGAATTGAGCGCCGACAGCATCGTTTTCGCCGCTGATGATGTGGCCGGCGCTATCGGTTGGGCCTTAAATAACCAATCCCGGACGGATCCCTCAACATGGTTTGGTACTGGGTTCACTATATCGACAAGTTCCGGAACGGTAAAGTTTACGCTTAGCAACGTTGCACGGACTGCTGCGTATGTTGCGGGTAATACGACAAATTATCGACTTCGGACTACTGTGAATAATCAATTGAGTCAATGGGCAAACTTGTCCCTGCATATTCCGCCGGCTGCGCCCACGAGCTTGAGCGCCACTGCCGCCCAAACCAGCCTCACGCTCAGTTGGACCAATCCCAGCAGCGACAGCACAGTCAGCGCCGAAGTGCAGATCCGCCCAGCAAGCGGCAGCTGGCCCCAAGCCTGGACAGCCGCCGCCAGCGCCACCAGCCACAGCTTCAGCGGCTTGACGGCTGATACCAATTACGAGATGCGCGTCCGCGCCAGCAACTCCGCCACCGACCCTGGTCCCGCCGCTTCGCACAGCAAGCGCACGTTGGCCGCGCCGCCTACATCTACACCTACGCCTGTGCCGACGGCGACGCCTGTGCCAACCTCTACGCCTGTGCCGAGGCCGTCCGCGCCCACGGGCTTAAACACAAGCGGCATCACGCAGACCAGCATCACCCTCAATTGGACGAAATCCAGCGGCGCGACCTATTACGAAGTCCGCCGCGGCACGACTGGCGGCTTCACGCGTCTGGGCGATGTGGCGTCGCACATTTTCACCGGCTTGAACGCGGGCACGAGCTACACGCTGCAAGTGCGCGCCGGCAACACGGGCGGTACCTCCTCAACGGCGCAGACGACCGCCAGCACCAACAATGTCCCGCCGCCGCCCGCGCCCTCCGCGCCGACCGGTCTGAGCGCCAGCGGCATCACACAGACCAGCATCACCCTCAACTGGAATAAATCCAGCGGCGCGACCTATTACGAAGTCCGCCGCGGCACGACTGGCGGCTTCACGCGTCTGGGCGATGTGGCGTCGCACATTTTCACCGGCTTGAACGCGGGCACGAGCTACACGCTGCAAGTGCGCGCCGGCAACACGGGCGGTACCTCCTCAACGGCGCAGACGACCGCCAGCACCAACAATGCCCCGCCGCCGGTCTCGACACCAACTGCCTCACAGCCAGCTGTCAATCCGCCACCTGTAAACCCGCCAGCGGTTGCAGACCGGCCAGCCAGAAGCTCCAGCTCCACAGCGGCGCCAACAGCGCAAGCCACGCCGGGCTTTTATCAATCTTTGAACGACCTGCCGCCGGACATTGAAGTCAACAATTGGGCGATGGGCGCGCAAGGCAGGCGCGTTGACGCCAGCGGCGTGGGCAACCAGGCGATCGTCGACCAGGGCTTGCTGGATGCGATTGACATGTGGGGTTACATCGCGCCGGGCACCGAGGTCTGCTTCGCGCAGTTTGGCCGGCTGATGCTGCTAGACGCCGCTTATTCGCCGCGCCGGGCTATGCCGCTGTCCGCCTATCAGCGCAATGGCATGACCTGCGCCACCCTCGACCGCGCCGGCACCGTCGTCCTGCTGCAAAGCGCCGAGCCCTTGCCGGTTGTCGATGACATGGCGCCGACACTGCCAAACTGCATGGTGCGCCTGCTGTATGCCTTGCACTTCCGTGATGCGCCCGCCGGGCATATCATGAGCGTCTTGCCTGCCAACATCCTGCTGACCGCTTTCGACTATCACCAGGGCTGGTTCAAGGTCGACTTTTACGGTCAGAAGGGCTGGATCAGCGCCAATTATGTCCAAACGCACGGGAATTGCGGCTGAGATTAGCCCGGCGTCCAAGCCAGGGGCGCGATGCCCTCGACATCGGTCTTCACGTCAATGACGACCGGGCGGTCGGCGGCGAAGGCGCGCTCCAGGGCGCTGCCCATCTCGCTCGGCTTTGTCACCGTCAAGCCCAGGCAGCCGAAGGCCTCGGCGATGGCCGCGAAATCCCTGTCTTCAAAGAGCCACAGTTCATCCGAGCCGCTGGTCGTGCCGCCATAGATCGTCTCCACGCCGTCGCGCTCCTGATTCAGGGAGTGGTTGTTGTTGACTACGGTTACGGTATTGATGCCGCAGCGGACGGCCGTCTCCAGCTCGGCGATGTGATACCAGATGCCGCCATCACCGGTGAAGCAGAGCACGGGCCGGTCGGGCGCGGCGCATTTGGCGCCCATGGCCGCGGGCAGCCCCCAGCCCAGCGAACCCGAGCAGCGGATGTAGGACTGGCCCGCGTGGCGCAGGTCGAGCATGGCGCCGGTCCAGATGCCGGAATGCCCGGTGTCCGATACAAGAATGGCATCGGCTGGTAGCTGCTCGCTTAATTCTTTGCAGAGGCGCTCGGGGCGCATGGGCAGGGCATCGGAGTGATAATGCTCGTGGACGCCCTCCTGCCAGGCGCGAACGCGCTCTTGTACGCGCTCGATCCAAGCACTTCGCGCTGGGGCGTCGGTCGCGCTCGCCAGCAGCTTCCGCAGCGTATTGCGCGCGTCGCCCTGCAAGCCCAGGGTCAGCGCGTAGTTGCGACCGATCTCAGCCGGATTGATGTCGAGTTGAATCACACGGGCGCCGGGCGGCGGGATGCTGTAATTGTTGGTGAGCTGCCCGCCGGTGTGGCTGCCGATGTAGAAGAGCAAATCGGCTTCGCAGACGATCTGATTGGCGCAGGCGCGTGAATAAGAACCGGGCAGCCCGACCGCCAGCGGATGATCGGCCGGGAACATGGCTTTGGCGTTGAGCGCAGTCGCCACCGGAATCGACAATTTCTCAGCCAGGGCGATGAGCTCGGCGCGGGCAGCGGACGCGGTCACCCCGCCACCGGCCACGATGACCGGGCGCTCGGCAGCCGCCAAGAGCTCAAGCGCGGCGCTGATAGTCTCGTCGGCGGCAGATGGACGGAAAGGCGGCAACTGCGCGAATTGAGCATCGACCTCTACCGTAAGATCAGCTTCGACATTGACGACCGCTCCCCCGTCAATGGCTTGCAGGTCGAGATGCGTCGGACCCGGCGTGCCGGATGTCGCCGAGCGGAAAGCCTGCCGCAGATGATGCGAGAGCTCCTCCGGTTTGGCGACGTAGGCGCTGTATTTGGTCACTGCCGAGAAGGGCGCGTGATGATCCACCTCCTGGTAGGCGTGGCGCAACTGATGACCTTGCCACTCGCGCCCGGTGATGGCGACCACCGGCGAACAGGACAGCCAGGCGTCTTGCAAACCCGCCGCCAGATTAACCGCCCCGACCGACTGCGCCATGCACAGCCCCGGCGCGCGCTTGACCCGGGCGTAGGCGTCCGCCATATACGCCGCCGACTTTTCGCCATGCGTCTGCACCCGCTTGATGCCCAGCTTCTCCATTTCCATCAGCGCGCGCGGCGCGATATAGGGCATAAAGAAGACATGGCTGATTCCGTAACCGTGGACCGTATCCGCCAGCAATTTTCCGCCTGTCATCCTGGGCATAATTCACTCCAAGCCGTAAGCAATTGATGGTGGAGAATAACGCCAATTGCCTATCCTCGCTAGCATCACGTTGGATGTTCAGGGCAATCGCATCAATTTAATTTCAACACAGAGAGCGCAGAGGGCACAGAGTTTTGAGGGTTTAGACGACTACTCTACTAAATCTGCGGCCTGGAATAGGCAACAGCCACTAGCGAAACGTGAATTGTCTCCACAAATCACAACTCAAATAAGACATGAACACATAGTTGTATAGTCCCGCATTAAGGTGGTATGGGTTTTGCTGAAACCGCTCCGGGGTTTCTCGCCAGCAATCACAGATGTATTCATAAGGACTTCGCCCCTTCAGCGCCTTCAGCCTTTTGCCATAGTTGTAGGCTTGCAAGAACAACTCCAGGTGCTGACGCAGTTCCTCATGACTTTGGTAAAAGTATCGATAGACTGTCTTCTCTTTGATACTCCGGTTCATGCGCTCGACTTGTCCGTTGGTCCAAGGATGATAAGGTTTGGTCAAGCGATGTTCAATCCCCTGCGCTTGGCATATTTTATCAAAGGCCAGCTTGCTTTTGCGCCCCGACCGCGCTTGATGGGTAAACTGAGTGCCATTGTCGGTCAAGATGGTATGAATCTTGTAGGGTACGACTTCGATCAGGCGGCGCAGGAAGGCGCAAGCGTCCTCGCGTTTAGCGCTTTGACGCAGTTCAGCGAAGACAAACTTGGATGTCCGGTCAATGGCGACAAAGAGATAGAGCTTGCCCTGGTCAGTTCTGACTTGGCAGAAGTCCAGATGAAAGTAGCCGATGGGATAGTTCTTGAAGCGCTTCTTCTTGGCCGGTTTGCTTTCCGATTCGGGCAGTCGGTTGACGCCATGCCGCTTGAAGCAGCGATGCAAGCTGGAGCGGGTCAGATGCGGTATGGTCTCTTGCAGGGCGTAGAGGCAGTCATCCAGGGGCAGCAGAGTCTTGATACGGAAGGCCAGGATTATATCTTCCTCTTGCTGGCTCAAGACGGTGGATCGGGGATTCTTGGGACCCATCGGCCGGTCTTTGACGGAGGCGCGCTTCTTCCATTTCGCGACGGTTTTGGGGTTGATGCCGAAGCGCTTGGCCAGCTTGGCTATGCTCTCTTGACTATTTTGGATTTCTCGGCGGGTTGCCTCCGTCGTTGTGGCGCGCGGGTGTAGAACCTGTCCCATAGGGCTTCCTTTTGGCTATGTGAGATCATCCCATTATAATCTGAGACTATACACCTAGTTATTGTTTTTCTCTGTGCTCTCTGCGCCCTCTGTAGTTGATTTTCAGTTTAGATTTCCACCTTTTCAACCGCTATCATATTGATGCAATTCCCCTGTCCTGACGCTAGCTGCAGCCTGTCAAAGCAAGCCGGCGCTGCTACAATGGGCGCCTGCGAGACAAAATGGAGGGCGCGTCAAAATGGAGAATCTGGCGGATATCGGACTGATTGGCTTGGCGGTCATGGGCCAGAATCTAGCCCTGAATATCAGCGATCACGGCTACCGTGTGGCCGTCTTCAACCGCACCACGTCAAAAGTGACGCGCTTCATCAATAACGAAGCCGCCGGCACAGACATCATCGGGACACTCTCGATTGAGGCATTCGTCGCCAGCGTCAGACGACCGCGCAAGATCATCCTGATGATTCAAGCCGGCGCGCCGGTGGACAAGTCGATCGCCCAGTTGGCGCCGCTGCTGGATGCGGGCGATATCATCATCGACGGCGGCAACTCCAACTTTAACGATTCGATCCGCCGCACAAATGAAGTCGAAGCGCAGGGACTGTACTTCATCGGCGCGGGCATCAGCGGCGGCGAGGAAGGCGCGCGCTATGGACCTTCGATTATGCCCGGCGGCTCGACCGCGGCCTGGGAGTCGGTCAAGCCGATTCTACAAGCGGTGGCGGCCAAGGCGCCTGGCGGCGAGCCCTGCTGCGACTGGGTGGGCGAAGGCGGCGCGGGCCACTTTGTCAAGATGGTGCATAACGGCATTGAATATGGCGATATGCAGCTCATCTGCGAAGCCTACCATCTGATGTCCGCGCTGCTGGGCATGGACGAGCAGGAAATCAGCGCCGTCTTCTCACAGTGGAATACGGGCATCCTGGAGTCCTTCCTGATCGAAATCACGGGCGAGATTCTGGCTTACGAGGACGAGGACGGGCTGCCGCTGCTGCGCAAGATTCTCGATGTCGCCAGCCAGAAAGGCACGGGCAAGTGGACAGCCATCACGGCGCTGGAAGAAGGCACACCGCTGACCCTGATCGGCGAGGCGGTATTCGCGCGCTGCCTGTCCGCCATCAAAGACCAGCGGGTGGCCGCCGCGCAAGTGCTGCCGGGCCCGCAAGCCGAGTTCACGGGCGACCGCGCGGGGTTCATCCGCGACCTGGAGCAGGCGGTCTACGCGGCCAAGATCATCAGTTACACGCAGGGGTATATGCTGATGCAGGACGCGGCGCGCACTTACAACTGGAATCTGAATTACGGCGGCGTCGCCTTGATGTGGCGCGAGGGCTGCATCATCCGCTCGGCTTTCCTGGGCAAGATCCAGGAAGCCCACGCCGAGGATGCGACGCTGGCGAATCTGCTGCTGAATGACTACTTCAGCGCGGCGGTGATAGGGGCGCAGTCAGCCTGGCGGGAGGTGGTCGCGTCCGGCGTCAAACACGGCATTCCGCTGCCGATCATGAGCGGGGCGCTGGCGTTTTATGACGGCTATCGCTCGGCGCGGCTGCCGGCCAATCTGCTGCAAGCGCAGCGGGACTACTTTGGCGCGCATACTTACGAGCGGGTGGATCGCCCGCGCGGGGAGTATTACCACACCAACTGGACGGGCACGGGCGGGGATGTGACGGCTGGGAGTTATGATGCTTGAACTCCGTCTGCCTTGTGATTTTCGACTACACTTTGTAAAGAAACCGTATCATCTATAGGGCAATGCGTCGATGTCGTATCGCAGGTGAAAGCGGGCAAGACCAGCCCAAGCCATGTACAGGCATTCAGCGAAGCGCGGCGACAGTCTGGAGCTGAGCTCGGTGTGTTCACTTGTTTTGAAGATAAAGTGACGACTGGTATGAAAAATGCTGCCGTCAATACAGGAAAATGGCCCGTGATTCAAATCTATACCATTGAAGATTATTTTGCTGGCAGGATACCAGACTTGCCACTAGCCGATTTCCCCCGCCCCTAGTCAAAGAAATCTAAGGCAACTCCGGCACATGCCTGTAGCCCGGCTCGCGCTGCTGGCGCCGCAGGATGGGGATAACCTGCCGCCAGGTCCCGCTGATGCCGCGCGGGCACTCGGGCAAATCATCAGAAATCAACTCGTGCAATTCAGCCAGATTGTAGAAGGGCACCGCCGCGTACATGTGGTGCTCGATGTGATAATTCATCTGCCAGTACAAAAATCCTAACACGGGATTCAGCAGGATGGTGCGTGTATTGATGCGGTAATCCGTGACTTCGTCGGACAAGCCGATGTGCTGCGCCTCGTTGAGCAGGTATTGGAAGCCGCCGCCATAGAATGGCGCCAGCGTGAGCAGCACGGGCAGCATCCACCAGCCCTGTATCAGCGAGGCAGCCGCAATCAGCACATGCCCCGCCAGCAGTAGCCGCGCCCAGCGGAACAGCGCCCGCCGCCCGGCCACATTTTCCAGCGGGAACAGCGCCTGCTCCCACTCGCTCTCAATGATGCCGAAGCAAAGTTGAACGACATTCTTCATGCGCAGGGTGAAGCCGCGCGGATTGATGACGGCGAAGGCGAGGTAGGAGCGCAGGGTCAGCTTAACCGGCAAGACCACCTCCAAATCATCCGGCGGATGCAAGGTATAGCGATGATGCGCTTGATGGCTGGCCCAGAACGACACCGGACTGTACCAGCCCAGGAAGGCGTAAACATTGCGGAAGAGGATATTCAGCGCATTAGTCTTGAAGACTGATTTGTGGCAGAGCTCGTGAAAGCCGTTGACCAGGAAGGCGTAGAGCGCGCCGTGCAGATACACCAGCGCCAGCGCGATAATCCAGTGCGCTCGGTCAGCCGCGACCCAGGCGATGCCGCCGCTGCACAAAAGCAGCGCCAGGAACCCCAAGGTCTGCGCCAGCCCGCGGGCGTCGCTGCGCTGGTTGAGCCGCGCCAGATCGGCCGCCGCGATTGGCGAACGATACCACTTGATGCGCCGTTTCACTGGGCGACTTTCGCTCATGGTTTGCCTGAACACTCTTAATCAAAGTTTAGCATGGCTTTGATTACGCCGGTCGCTGGATCAAGCCAGGCGGGGAATTCGGGCACGATACTCTCCGGCGTGGCGGTATGACTGATCCAGGGCGACAGGTCGATATCGCCAGCGCGCAAGCTGTCGATGACCCAGACGAAGTCGCCCGGCGTGGCGTTGCGGCTGGCCAGCAGCGTCATTTCGTGCGAATGAAAGTGTGGATCGCTAAAGCTCAAGTCGCCTTTGATATGCCCGACTAGAATCAGCGAGCCGCCATGCGCCACATAATCGAAGGCGCTGTGCATGGAATTGGCGCTGCCGGTGCAATCGAAGACCAGCGTTGGCAGCTCGCCGCCATGCAGCGCCTTGACCTGCCCCAGGGCGTCGCCGCGCCCGTCGACCAGCTTGTCGATGCCCAGGGCATCGGCGCAGAATTCGAGCCGTGCCTGGTTGACCTCCATGACTGTCACGTCTGCGCCAGCCACTTTGGCGAACTGCGCCGTCGCCAAGCCGATCGGTCCCGCGCCGATGACCAGCGCGTTTTCGCCGGGCGTGACGCGAGCGCGTTTGGCGGCATGGGCGCCGATGCAGAGCATCTCCACCAGCGCCAACTGCTCGACCGCAAGGCCATCAGCTTTGAGTAACTTTTCGGCCGGCAGGACGAATTGCTCGCGCATGCCGCCGTCGATGTGGACGCCCAGGACTTGCATCTGCGTGCAGCAATTGGACTTACCGCGGCGGCAAGCGATGCAGTTGCCGCAATTCAAGTAGGGAATGACGCAGCAAGTATCGCCGACGCTGTAGTCCAGGTCGCCGTCAGTGGCGCCTATTTCGAGGACGTCGACCGCCAGTTCGTGGCCCATGATGCGCGGGTAACTGAAGAAGTTCTGGTTACCGCCAAAAGCGTGCAGGTCGGTGCCGCAGATGCCCACCCGCCGGACTTGTACCAGCGCTTCGTTCCGCCCGGGACCCGTCGGCGCGGCCTGGTCTTGCAGGCTAAGCGTGCCCGGTTGTTCCAATACAATTGCTTTCACTGACGCTGCTCCTATAAGGCTTGTCGGGTACTGTCACGCTGCCGCCGCTCGCTCGGCTTAGGCGAAGTTTCGTCATCTTTGCCAGCGAGTACACCGAGTTAGATTGAGGACAAGCCTTATAGCATACAGTCTCGTCCAGATAGCCCGCAAACAGCTTCTGCGTATGTGGGCATGGCATCCGCGCGTTTGTCAAAATCGGAGCCGACCAGGTGAATGACCGGCTCAGAACGACGGCTGCTCCGGAGCTTGTTTGTGCCCGGCTTGCCAGGATGCTAATTCTGCTAATTGCTCTGCAGCCAAGCCAGACTGTAAGCCAGCGCTTCGTCAATTACAGCGGTGACATCCCCTACCAGGACATCAAAGACATGGTCGCCATCCAGCACTACCAGCGCTTCCAGGCCCGCGTGATAATCAAGGAATACCTGGCCAGCGTGGGGCTGCGGCGTAACCGTATCATCGCGCGAGCCTGTGATGGCAAGCAAAGGCCCGCCATAGCTGGCGATTTCGGCGACTGGATCTAGGAGGAAGATATCCTCGAAAAAGGGTCCCTTCAACGTGGTCTCGGCGCCCCAGGGCAAGGTGATGGCAAGCGCCTCATCGCCGGCAGCCGCGCCATGCAGCAGGGTGTCAAAACCCAGCAGAATGCCGTAACTCATTACCGGGTTTGACACTGCCGACCACAGTACCAAGTTGCTGACGCGCGCATCCCGCCCGGCCGTCGATGCGCCAACCAGACCGCCTTGGCTCAAGCCGATAATGCTGATACTGCCACTGTCGACGCCATCCAGCGTTTCCAGATAATCCAGCGCAGCGATGGCGTCCGAGATCTGGCCGTTGAAGGTCGTATCTTCCCAGGCGCCCTCGCTCTCGCCGGAGCCGCGGAAGTCGATACGTAAGCTGGCGATGCCGCGTTCGCCTAGCCAACGGGCGGCGCGGCTGAACATCGTGTCGTCCGTCCCTACCACCGGAAGTTCATGACGCGAACCGACAAATCCGTGCAGCAGCAAAGCGACCGGGTACGGTCCCTCTCCGTCCGGCAGCGCTAATGTACCGATAATATTCTGTCCCTCGTTGCTGAAGCTGATATCGCTCTCGCTGACCGCGTATTCCGCCATGGAGTCTGCGGCGGCGGCGGCAAGTTCGGCGAGGTCCTCTTGCGCCGCTACTGGCACAGCAACAAGCGCCAGACACAATAGCAGCGCGACAAAGCGCAGGCTTAAGCTAACACTCGTGGTAATCTTGTTAGGAATCATTAGATGCTCCAGTCAATGCCTATTTTGAGCCGGTAATTCTGGCACAACCTGCGCATCCCCGCAACATCGCCGTTTGCCCAGCAGGGCAATCGCTTCAAAATATTTTAACCACAGAGGACACAGAGAAAAGCCTATCAGTTATAAAAACTGTGAATCTGCACTTCAAATTTGAACCCTGTGATTCCCATTTGTATGTCGATTCTAGAGGAATTCTGCCCCGAACAAACTTAAACTCTGTGTCCCAGTAGTTCCAAGTTTGTCATGCGAAATTTGCCAAAGCAACGATCTGTAGGGGCGACAGCACGAAACCACGAGTCGCAGCGGAAGCGAGCGACCAGATTGGTCAGGCGCGCTTCTTCGCATGACTTTCTTGGTTTTACTTCTGTGCCTCTGTGGTGAATCATTTCGTTGATGCGATTGCCCAGGGTTGCCCCGCTGTCAAGGAAGTTGATAGAATTCGCCCGCATTCCCGCCCATGATCTTGGCTTGCTCGTCAGCCGAGAGCGCGGCGATATAAGTCTCGACGATGCCAGCCACTTGAGTGTAACTGCCGGAGAGCGTGCAGACGGGCCAGTCGCTGCCGAACATCAGGCGATCAATGCCGAAGCAGTCGAAGACGACATCGAGATAGGGGTTGTAATCGGCCTGCGTCCAGCCGCCCCAAGCCGCCTCGGTGACCATGCCCGAGACTTTGCACCACACATTGTCGAATGTCGCCAGCTGGCGAATATCGCGCTGCCAGGGTTCCAGCAGGCCGTCCTTGATAAAGGGTTTGGCGATATGGTCGAGCACAAAGGGCTGGTCAGGAAAGCGCTTGACAACATCAATGGCGATGGGCAGATGCCGCGGGAAAAGCAGCAAGTCATAACGCAAGTCGCAGGCTTTGAGTTTGGCCAGGCCGCGCAAGAAATTGCCGCCCAGCATGAAGCTGTCGTCGGCTTCATCATGCACGATATGCCGTACGCCGACCATGCGCGGGTGCGGCGCGAGTCGCTCCAATTGCGCTTCCACATCATCGGCGCGCATATCCACCCAGCCCACGACGCCGCGGATGAAGTCATACTGATCGGCCAGGCCGAGCAGAAAGTCCGTCTCGATTAAGTTCTGCCGCGCTTGCACGGCAACCGTGCCATCAATGCCGGCCGCCTGCATCAGCGGCTCGAGGTCAGGCGGCATGTAATCCACCTTTAGCGGCTCGCGAGACGCGTCAATCCAGGGATACTCATCGCTGTTATAGCGCCAGAAATGCTGATGCGAATCAATGCGCAGCGTCATTGCTCACTCCCCACCCTTGCCTAATTTGGCGCGATTTTAACCCAAGCAATCGCTCACAAGCTGGTATTGCGCGTGATTTTGAAGGCGTAGGCGTGATCGCCGGGTCGGTGGTCGGGGCGCTCTATCTTGATGCCGTCCGCCGTCATTTCCCACTTCAGCTCGCCTTCGCCGCCCAGCAGTTCCACGGAGCGCACTTCGCCCGGATAAAGCGCGTGGGTCGATTCGATGATGAATTCTTGCTCGGGCCAGCCCAATGCAATGGCGTACAAGATATTCTCGCGGACGGTGAAGCGAATGTCGCGGGCGCAGAATGCCAGTTTTTCTTTGGTATCGCTGAAGGCGCCAACATGCGTCATTTGCGTAGGACCTTCGCCGTAGGTATTCCAAGGCACGGTATCGTAGATCGCCTCGCCGTTGACGCGCAGCCACTCGCCCATGCCTTCGAGGATAGCCTTCGACTCATCGGGAATGGAACCATCGGGTTTGGGGCCGACATTGAGCAGCATAAAGCCGTTCTTGCTGACGTTGTCGACCAGGTAATGCACCATTTCCGTCACCGTCTTGTACTCGGTTTCTTTGATGTAGCCCCAGCCCTGACCGTCATCGACAGTTGTATCGGTGATCCACTCGTAGTGGGTCAACTCGGCGGTTTTGCCTAGCTCAAAGTCCAGCAAGGCGGCGCCCGGCGGGATGTCATGCCACTTGTAAGTGGCGACAACCTCGCGGCCCCACTCAGCTTCTTTGTTGTAGTAGTAAGCCAGGAAATCTTGCTTGACCTGATCATGCACGAAGCGCAGGCCGAAATCGAACCAGATATAGTCCGGCTCATAGCGCTCGACCACCTCGACCAGCCGGTTCTTCCAGCGTTCGAGGAAGGCGCGGCTGGGTTTGTCCTGCGCCCGCCATTCGCCGTGATCGTGCCCTTTCCCGCGGGCGTCATAAGCGAAGTCCAGATTATGCGGCTCGCCATACAAGCCGGCGTAGCGGGGATCGGCCGTATCGTATTCCGGCTTCCAGTGCGGGAAGAACCACCAATTTTCGGCGTGGTGCATAGCCACCATATAGCGCATGTCCTGGGCGCGGATGGCCCGCTCCAGTTCGCCGACGACATCGCGCTTGGGTCCCATCTTGCCGGCGCACCATTCGGTATCGCTGGCGTCCCACATCGGGAAGCCATCATGGTGCTCGGCGACTGGACCGGCGAATTTGGCGCCCGCCCGCTTGAAGAGTTCGGCCCACTCATCGGGATCGAAATGTTCCGCGGTGAACATCGGGATGAAGTCTTTGTAGCCAAATTGCGACGGATGGCCATAAGTCTTGCAGTGGTATTCGTATTGAGGTGTGCCCTCGCGGTACATATTGTAGGGATACCAGGTGACATTGGGGCCCGTAGCCGGCACGCAGTAGATGCCCCAGTGGGTGTAAATGCCAAACTTCGCCTGGCGCATCCATTCCGGCGTTGGGTGCGTTTTCAGCGATGCCCAATTTGCTTCATATCGCTTGGTCATCATGCTATCTCCGTTTGTGCAGTGGCCAATTCTTGTGTTGCCCGGCGGGCGCGGTTCCGTCGCCCCAGCGAGCCAACTTGACGAGTGGGCTGGGGTCGACGCATCACCTGCCTAGGCTGAATCGCGGACGATCAGCTGGCAGTTGAAATGCGCCGAGGGTATCGCCGCGCCGTCTTCGTTCAGAGCTTTTAATACTTTGTGAGCCGCGGTTTCGCCGATGGTGTAGGTAGGCTGCCGCAAGACCGTCAAAGGCGGATTGGAAACCTGCGCCCAGGGATGATCGTCAAAGCCGACGATGGCGACATCGCCGGGGCAGGCCAGACCCAGTTCCTGCGTCCCCATCAGCGCGCCCAAGCTGAGCAAGTTGTTGCAAATGAATACCGCTCGCGGCCGCTGCGGCTGCTTCATCAATAGTTGCATGGCGCTTTTGCCATCCTCGATGGATAGTGGGCTGTCGATGCGCCAATCTTCCCGCAGCGGTATATTGGCGGCGGCCAAGGCGTCTTCATAGCCGGCCAGGCGGTCTCTCATGGTTGACAAGCGTTGGAAGCCGGCCAGAATGCCGATCTCAGAATAACCGCGCTCAATCAGGTGGCGCGTGCCCAGAAAGGCGCTGTGCCGGTTGTCGACGCCGACGTAGGGCGAAACAGCCTCGTCGAAGGTGCGGTCCAGCATGACGATGGGGATGTTGAGTTTGGCCGCTTGGTTTAACACATCCCAATTCTGGCTGGTGGCCGCGGCAATGATGCCGTCCACCCCCTGCCGCAGCAAGATGTCGATATAATACTCTTCGCGCTCCAGCACTTCGTTAGTGTTGCAAAGCATCAGGCTGTAGCCGTTGGCGATCAGCACATCTTCAATGCCCCGCATGATTTCGGCAAAGAACGTATTGGTGACATCGGACACGATCAGCCCGATGATGCCCGTCCGCTGCGTCGTCAGGCTGCGCGCCGCCGTATTGGGGCGATAGCCAAGCGAACGAATTGCCTCGCGCACACGCTCCTTGGTGGCTTCTTCGACAAAGCGCGTTTCGTTGATGACGTGCGAAACCGTGGCGTTCGAGACGCCGGCTCGCTCCGCGACATCGCGCATGGTAACCCGTTTCATGCTGGCCCAGCCTTTATTATGTAACCTGTTACGCAAGCGATTAGGCGAAGTCTAGTGCATCGTAAGTGATTCGTCAAATATGCTGGATTGCCGGTAGTGTATCGAATTCGGTTGAAATTCAATTTCACCACAAAGACACAAAGGCACAAAGCACACAAAGAATATGGCATTTTTCGATTGAGTTTCTCGGTGCTCTCGCATTTCTCAGTGTCCTCAATGGTATAGAAATTGTTTCAACCGAAAAGGATACATTTCCCCCTTTTCGAGCTTGTTGCGGCGTCATATCGCCTATGTTATAGTCCTAGCCGTCGTCAAGAAACCGATTGCGCGGCAAGATCGGCAATCAGAGGAAAGCGAATGAAACGCGTTGCTGTACAAGGCAAGGAAAAGGCGGGGCTGGAAACCGCTGCTAGGCCTGCCGCGAAAGACAATTGGGCGGTCATCAAAGTGCATGTCGCGCCGATGTGCACCGAGTACAAAGCCTTCGCGGCTGGCAGCAGCCAAGGCGCCTACGGGCACGAAGCGGCCGGCGAGGTCGTCGAGGTGGCGCAGCCAAGCCGCGTGCAAGTCGGCGATCGTGTGGTGGTCATGCCGATGAACGCCTGCGGCAAGTGCGCGCTCTGCCTGGACGGCGACTATATTCATTGCCAAGACGGCTTCGACTTCGCCGCGCTGCATGGTTGTACGGCTGGGCTCGGGACGATGGCTCAGTACCTGCTCAAGCAAGATTGGATGCTGCTGCCGATTCCCGAGGGCATGTCTTACGAGCATGCCTCAATGGCTTGCTGCGGCTTGGGACCCACATTCGGCGCCATGCAGACGATGGAGGTGGATCGGCATGACACCGTGCTCATCACCGGATTGGGTCCGGTCGGTTTGGGCGGCGTCATCAACGCCAGGTACCGCGGCGCGCGCGTCATCGCTGTCGACTCAATTGCTTACCGCACCGACCTGGCGCTGGAACTGGGCGCTGACGCGGTGGTCAATCCGCTGGACCCCGATGCCTTGCAGCAAATCCTCGCCCTTACGCCGGCCGAGCGCGGCGTCGACAAAGCGCTGGATTGCTCGGGCGTGGTGGCGGCGCACCGTTTGTGCATTGACGCGGCGCGGCGCAAGGGGCAGGTTGCTTTCGTCGGCGAGTGCAGCGACGATACGCCCATACAAATCAGCCGGGACATGATCCGCAAGGGTTTGACGCTGGTGGGCAGTTGGCACTTTAACCTGGCGGACAGCCCGCGCATGATGTCCATGATCGGCGAGGTCGGCGGGCAGTTGGACAAGTTGATCTCGCATCGCTTCCCGCTGGACGAAATACAGGCAGCCTGGGAGACGCAATTATCGGGACAATGCGGCAAAGTAATCTTGCAGCCTTGGGAGGGCGCGAATGTATAAGTCAGTCATCATCGGTGTCGGCGGCGGGCGGTCGCACGGGCACGCCAACGCCTACGAATTTGTCAAGAAGGGACGGGTCGTGGCTGTCTGCGATTTGAGACCAGGCCCGCTGGACGAGTTTGGCGACAAGTTCGATGTCAGCGGACGCTACACGGACTATCGCGAAATGTTTGAAAAAGAAAAGCCGGAATTGGTGCAGGTCAGCACGCCGCCTTCTGTCCGGCTGGATGTGCTGGAAGCGGCCGAAGCGGCGGGGGTGCCGGCGGCGATTGTGGAGAAACCGCTAGCGATTCAAGGCGAAGATTATATGGCGCTGCGCGACTTCGCCGCGCGTAAGCCCAAAATCAAAGTGGCCATCAATCATCAGCTGCAATTTCATCCGCGGCGGCAGCAGTTGCAGCAACTGGTGGCGGATGGCGCTATTGGCGAACTGCGTTTCGTCGAAGCCAGCTCGGGCATGAACCTGGCTTACCAGGGAACGCATTCCTTGCAAGCGATCGGCGCCTTCAACCCGGCCCAGCCAACGACGGTCTTTGGTCAAGTCTCCGGCGCGCAGGGCTTGCAGCCCAATGCCAAAGAGCATTACGCGCCCGACCAGAGCCTGGCGGCTGTCGAATATGACAACGGCGTGCAGGCAACGCTGCGCTGTGGCGAGAACGCGCCGCGTGTGCCGGGGGGCGACGCCATCTACCAGCACAAGCGCATCGCCGTCTACGGCATGAAGGGTTATATCCACTGGACGATGTGGGGCTGGGAAACATTCATCAACAACGTCTACGACAGCGGCGAGCATGAATACCCGGACGAAGATGTCCTGGGGCAAGCGGGAATGTGCGACGCCATGTTCGATTGGATAGAAGACGACAGCAAGGTGCATCCGCTCAACCTGGGCGCGGCGCTGGTCGATTTCAATGTTATTCTGGCGCTCTACGCCAGTTCGCTGAATCATCAAGTCATCAGCCTGCCTTATGAACCGGAGCCGGACCTCGTTCCCAAGCTGAGGCAAGCGCTGGCTTAGGCGTCGATGATGGACAAAAGCGATATTCTCATCGCCATGCGCCCGGCGCTCTTTGACCAGCTCTTCGCTGAAGAACAGCAGATGCGGCTGCGCGAAATGGGCGCGCTGACGATGCAGCCAGGTGAAGACAACCTCGACGAAGCGCAGTTGACGCGGCTCATCGGCGGCCGCGATATCGTCATCACCAGCTGGGGCACACCGGCCTTTTCCGATACTGTCCTGGCTGCCGCCGACCGCTTGCGCTTGATCGCTCACTCGGCTGGCACAATCAAGCGCTTGCTGCCGCCGCCGGTTTTCGCCGATGGCAGGCGCGTGACGCATGCTGCTGAAGCTATGGCGATCCCAGTGGCCGAGACGACGCTGCTGCTGATTCTGCTGTGCTTGCGGCGCTTCCACCAGATCGACCGCGCCTTCAAAGACTCAGGTTGGGCGGAGGCAAAGGCACTGGGCCCGGGCACGGAACTCGAAGGCGCGCGCATCGGCATCATTGGCGCCGGCCATACCGGACGCCGGGTGATAGCAAAGCTGAGGGCGCTGGACGCCCAGGTGTGGCTTTACGATCCCTACGTCAGCGAACGGCAGGCAAGGGACATGGGTGTACAAAAAGTGGCTTTGGAGACTTTGCTGCGCGAGTGCCCGCTGGTGAGCCTGCAGGCGCCATCGACGCCGGAGACCTACCGGATGTTGGGCGCGGAGCAATTTAGTTGGCTGCAAGACGGCGCTTACTTCATCAACACGGCGCGGACGCATCCGATCGACGAAGCGGCGCTGTTGGCGGAGTTAAAATCGGGGCGCATCGGCGCGGCCCTGGACGTCTTTGAACATGAGCCGCTGCCGGACGACAGCCCCTTCCGTCAATTAGACAATGTCATCATCTCGCCACACATGGCCGCCGTCACCGACCAGGCTTACAAACGTCAGGGGCGGATCACCACCGATGAAGTGGCGAGCTTCCTGAGCGAGGGCAAATTGCGCTACGAAGTCACGCGCGATATGCTCGACAAGATGGCTTAGGCCGGGCGGAGGGACAAATGGGCGTACTGGATAAGAAGACGATTATCGTCACTGGCGCCAGCAGCGGCTTCGGTGAGGCCATCGCCATTGCTTGCTGCGCAGAGGGCGCGAATGTCAGCCTGGTAGCGCGGCGGCGCGAATTGCTGGAATCTGTAGCTGCGAAGGCACGCCCGTTGGATGGGGGCGGCCAAGCGCTGGTCTGCCCGGCCGATGTCAGCGATGACGAGCAGATTCATACTGTTGTGGAGCAGACGCGCGCGGCTTTTGGGCCGATTGACGTGCTTGTTAACAACGCCGGCTACAACGTCACCGAGCGCTCCATCGCCGATACCACAACGGAACAGTGGCGAGACTTGCTGGCGGTGAATCTGACCAGCGCCTTCGTCTTCACCAAGGCGGTCTTGCCTGAGATGAAAGCGCGCGGCGACGGTCTTATCATCAACCTGGCCTCGCGCGCGGCCATGTACCCCAGCTTGCTGGCCGGCGTCGGCTACAGCACATCGAAAATCGGCATGGAAGGCCTTACTATCGTCACCAACGAAGAAGGCAATTCGCAAGGCGTACGCGCCTGCCTCTTTAATCCGGGCGCGGGCAATACCCCGATTATGGAGCGGCGGCCGGTCGTGCCCAACGCAGAGCAAAAAGCGCTTATGATCCAGTCCCAGGACATCGCGGCAACCGTGGTTTTCCTGGCCAGTCTGCCGCCGCGCGTCCACATCGACCTGCTGTCGATGATGCCGACCAAGAGCTGACTCGGGCGCTCAACGTGAAGCCACTGGCTGTTTTCGCCAAGCCCTGGAAATCGCTGCCGCTGCCGCAACTGGCGGCGCATATCAAAGCGCTGGGCGTCGACTGGATTGAGCTGCCGGTGCGCGCGGGCTTTCCTGTCGAGCCGCAGCACATTGAGCGCGACCTGCCGCCGGCGGTGAAACTGCTGGCGGAGCACGGTATCCGCGTGCTGAACGTGACCGCGGATCTGCCTTTGGATGACGAGCGGCTGTACAGCGCCTGCGCCGAAGCCGGCGTCACCATGAATCGGGTGATGTTCCGGCAACGAGAGCTGGATTACTGGGCGGCCGAAGCCAAAGCGCGCCGGAAACTCGATGCCGCCCTACCCTTCTGCCAGCGTTACGGCTTGCAAATCGGCGTGCAGAATCACTCGGGTCGCTTTGTGCCGGTCAACGAGATGGGCATGTTTCAACTGCTCAAGGATTACGACCGGCGCCATGTCGCGGCCGTCTGGGACCCGGCGCATAACGCGTTGGAAGGTATCGACAGCGAGGCCGCGCTGGATATCGTCGCGCCCTATCTCTGTGTGGTCAATCTGAAAAACGGTTACTGGCGGCGCGTCAGCGGGCCCGAAGCAGAGCGCGCCGAGTGGCGGGTCTACTGGACATCCGGCGCGCAGGGACGGGCATCCTGGCCACGGGTGATCTCAAAGCTGAAGGCGATCGGCTATAAGGGACCAATCTGCTTCTCGGCCGAATACACGGATGAAGACCGGGTGGATGAACTCATTGTGAAAGACTTGGCTTTCGCGCGCGGGCTGCTGGCCTAGACTCAGCCCTTGATGCCGGAAGTGGCGATGCTTTCGATGAAAGCCCGCTGCAGCGCCAGGTAGAAGACCAGCACCGGAATCGTCACAATCGACAAATACGCCATAATTTCGCCCCAGGCTGTATCCAGTTGGAAGAAATACTGCAAGCCGACCATGATGGGGCGGAGTTCTTCGCTGCGGATGGTCATCAGGGGCCAGAGGTAGGCGTTCCACATCCCCAGAAATTTGAGGATGGCCACAGTGGCCACGATGGGGCCCGCAATGGGCATGATGATGCGGGCGTAGACCTGTAAAATGCTGGCGCCGTCAATGCGGGCGGCTTCTACAAGTTCGTCAGGAAGATCGCGGAAGTATTGATAGAAGAGGAAGATGCCCAGCGAATCGGCGATGAAGGGGATGATCTGCACATGATAAGAATTGAGCCAGCCAATCTCTAATCCATTTGGCCCCAACCAGGGCAGATTGTTGGCGATAAGCAGCATGGGGATGGCGACAACTTCGAAGGGCACGATGAAGGTGGCGATGATCAGCGAGAGCACGATGGCTTTGCCGCGCCATTTGAGAAAGGCGAAGGAGAAAGCCGCCAGCGAATTGAGCAGCAGGCTGGCGGCCACGGAGACCACGGTGGTGAACACCGAATTAAAGGCGAATTGCGCCATCGGGACGCGCCTGAAGGCGTCGGCGTAATTATCCAGCGAGATATCGCCGACGGGCAAGAAGGCGCGCATCGATGCTGAATCGCGCAGGAGCTGCATATCGGGCTTGAGCGACGACATCACCATGAAGAGGATGGGAAAGATGAAGATGGCCGCGATCAGAATCAGCAGCGCATAGCGCAAGCCGATGATCATTTTTTCGCGCGTTTCGAAGCTCAGCGTCTCCATGGCTAGCTCCTCTCGCGCGTCAGATAGCGCTGCGCCATGGCGATAGTGAAGACGATAAAGAAGAGAATGACGGAGATAGCGGCGCCTTCGGCAATGTCTTGTTTGTCATAGCCGCGCTGCACGGCTTGATAGACGACCGACTGGGTGGCGTCCAGTGGTCCGCCGCGAGTCATGACATCGACCTGGACAAAGAGCCCCATGGCCTGGATCGTAATGACAATCAGCACCAGCACAGCGGTATTGCGCAAGCCGGGCCAGGTGACATAACGGAACTTCTGCCAGGCGCCGGCGCCATCTAGCCCGGCCGCTTCATAGAGACTGGCTGGTATCGTCTGCAAGCCGGCCAGCCAGATGACCATGTGAAAGCCGACCGCTTGCCAGGCGGACATGGCGATCATGGCCGGCAAAGCGGTGTAGGGGTTGCCCAGCCAATCGACCGGCTGAAAATTGCCGAAGCTCAGCAGGCCCAAGATGTTGTTGAGCAGGCCGTTGTTGCCATCGTAGATGAAGCGCCAGAGCAGGGAGACGACCACCATTGAAACCACCACTGGCGCGAAATAGATGGAGCGGAAAACGTTGATGAAGGGCAATGCCTGGTTGAGCAGGAGCGCCAGCAGCAGCGCCAGGCCGCCTTGCAGGGGGGCGATGACGGCGGCGAATATCAGCGTATTGATCAAGGCGCGCAGGAAGACGACATCGCCGACGAGTATCACGGTGCGGTTGTCGCCGGATTGCCAGGAGGTAAACTCGCGCAGGCCGTCAAGCTCGGGATAGTCGGGATTATCGCGTGTGAATTCGCGCAGGCGCGGGTAGCTCAACTCGCCGTCCTCGTAGACCAAGGCGCCGCTGTCGTCGCGATCGGGCTCGAGGGTGAAAGGACGGATGGTGAGCAGGCGCTCGAAGTTGCGCATGCCGACCCATTCGGCCGGGTTGGGCGAGATGAGGCGTTGATTAGTGAAAGAAATGACGAATGCCATCAAGAAAGGGATAACCAGAAAAACGGTCAGGACAAGCAGCGCCGGGAAAGCCAGCAGCCAGCCCATGAGGGCGTCGTTGCGTTGATAGAGCGGCGCGTCGCGCGGCAGCAGCAAGCGAACCCATAGTGGCGCGTTCTTCCGGGCTTCGGCTGCAGTAATCATCAGATTGTTCCAGCATGCTCATCAGATGATCAGAATAGTCGCAATATTTTTATTTCAAGGACAATTTTTGTAGGGGCGAGCCGGCGGGTCGCCCACCGTTGAAATAGCAGATACGGGCGAGCCAAGGCTCGCCCCTACTCTTTGCGCGTGGGCAACGCTGTGAGTCGCCCCTACATTCTCTTCAAGTTTAGCGGCAAGGCGTCAACTACATATCGAAGCCGTAGCCGCTGTTGTCTTCGATGTCCCGCTCGATTTCGTCGACAGCGGCATCCAGGGTATCCTGAACGTCGGCGCCATTGGCGATATCAGCCAGCGCTTTTTCGAAGATCAGAGCCATGGTCGCGTAGCCGGGCGTTACCGGGCGAACCAGCGCCTGCGCTTCACTCAGCCCGAAGTATACCTCAAGCGGGCCGCCCTCATTGTAGCTCTTGCTCATCATGGCCGCGTTGGCAGTCGCCGGGATCAAGCCGATGCCGTCGCTAAATGCCGCCAGGTATTCGTCTTGGATGGCGAACTCGATGAAGGCATTGGCGCCTTGCTTGTTCTCGCTGCTTGCGGAGATGCCGAGCTGCCAAGAAGCGGCGCCGATGACGCTGCCATGTCCGAAATCGGGCGCGGGCAGGAAGAGCAAATCATCGCCAACCGCCTCAAGCGACGCGATGCCAGCCCAGTTGCCATTCCATTGCAAGGCGTATTTGCCGTCGATGAAGCCGGTCTCGCGGTCAGCGCCATCTTGGGATGTGCCGGGCGCCAAACCACGCTCGAAGAGGCTCTGCCACCAGTTGCCAAAGGCAACGCCAGCTTCGCCATTAAGAACGCCTTCAGCCGTAAGATAGGTCGAGCGGTCGATCATGTCGCCGCCGAAGCTCTGCAGGAAGGGCGAAAAGGCGTAGGGATACCATTCGCCAGTCCAAGCCATGCCCGGGTCAAAGGCGTATTCATACTCGCCGGTGCCTTGCAAAGTTTCGAGGATGGCGTCAAATTCATCGCCGGTCCAGGGCTCGTCAAGCGTCGGGATGCGGATGTCGTTGGCTTCGAGGACGGAACGACGCGCATAAATGGAAACGGCGGCGTCCCACAAGCCGACCGAATAAACCTCGCCATTCCACTCGCCGATTGCGCCGGGCAGGAAGTCATCCAACGCGCCTTCGGAAAGATTCAAGGGCGCCATGTAACCAGCCCAAGCCCAACCGGGCATGACGGGACCGTCAACGTCGATAATATCTGGCAAATCGCCGGACAGCGCCGCCGCCACGATAGACGAGTTGTAAGACTCTTGCGGAAATTCTTCCAGGGTGACGACCCAGTCGGATTGCGAGGCGTTGAAGTCATCGATGATGCCGACAATCAGTTCACGCTCTACATAGTTGCCGGCGCCGTGATACCACATGCTTATCTCTGTTTGCGCGCTTGCCAGTGGCGCCGCCGCAAGCAGCAGTGTGATAAGCAAGAGCATGATCATGATTCTTTTCATTTTACTTCTCCCTCCACCGATAATGTTTGTCATCCATCCTCGCAGTGGCTGCATGAACCGCTCTTGAAATCACCAATGGTTTTCACAGGCTAGCTCCGCCAAAGCGAAAACGGGGAACTAGTGTAACTAGTTCCCCCTGCATTACTATGGTTGATTCTTGAACGCGGGCTGCGCCGGATTTAGCCGCCCAGCAGCGCGTTCGTCTGTTCGTGAGCGCGTTCGACAGCGACGGCGGCGTCACGTTCCTCGCCCGTCCAGAGCAGGTCCATATTGGCGATCCAGACCGAGGTTTCCCATTCCAGGAAATGCGAATGGTAAGGCGGGTGGACGCCATCACGCGCGCCGATGACCGAGAACACTTCATGGTAGGCATCGGCGTAGGGCGCGTCATCGGGGGCGGCGCAGTCATGGAAGTCGGACTGGCTGGTTAGCGCAGCGCCCATAGCAGCCGTGCGGCAGATGTGATCGGGATTAGCGAGCGTGTAACGAATCAGCTCATACGACAGGTCCGGATGCGCGGCCGAAGTCGGGATCGAGAAAGCCGAGCCGCCGATGAAGTTGTAACGGCCGGCCGGGCCCGTCGGCGTTGGCACAACCGTCCAATTGAAGCTGTCGCCGACCAGCTCCCACATGCGGGAAGCGGCGTCATTCAGCGCGTAGTGCATGGCGACGTTGCCGTTGGCGAAGAGGAATTCGGTCGTGAAACCGGATGCGGCGATGTTTTCCGCCGTGGGGTGCGCGCCAGAATCCCAAAGCAGGTCAGCCATCCATTGCAGGGCGGCGGTGGTTTCGGGCGTATTCATCACCGAAGCGGTGTTCTCGTCGTTAAACAAGTCGCCGCCGAAGCTCTTGATGATCCAATAAGCGCCGCCCGCGCCACGGCCAACGCTGACCAAATTGCTGATGCCCCAGACATCGGTATCGCCATCGTCATCGTTGTCCTGTGTCAGGGCGATCGCCAGCTCGGTGAATTCTTCAAAGGACGTATGCTCGCCAGGTGGTTCCAGGCCGGCTTCTTCGAAGATATCAAGATTGATGTACAGCCCGCCCGGCGCCAAATCGTAGGGGATGGCGTATTGGCTGCCTTGGTAATTGAAGGCGTCGACTTGCGAGGTGACGAACTTCTCGGGCCAACCGGGGATCGGGCAAGCTTCCAAGTAACTATCGAGGTTCAGCGCCCAGCCATTGGCAGCGAAAGTATCGTTGCGTGTATCGTGCATCCAAGCCATATCAATCTCGGCGCCGCCGGCCAGCTGCGCCGGCAGGGTCGTCCAATAGTCGCCCCAATTCACGCCCGTGTTGAGAATTTGTTCAACGTTGGGATAGTATTCGCCGAAGAATTCGTCGAAAGCCAGCAAGAATTTATCAACCTCGCCGGGTCCTTCCCAACCCGTGATGGTGATGGCTGCGGACGAGTCGCCGTCAACCATGCCGCAGGTCCAGTCCGTCATGTCTTGCGCTGAAGAAACAAAGCCGAAGCTGAGCAGCGTAAGGACAATAACCAGCATTGCGATTTTGCGAATCATCAGATTTTCCTTTCCGAATTAGCAATTCTATCCGAAGCAAAGCGAATCTTCCTCGTTAGCCACCTCCCTTGATTCCGCTGGTTACGATGCCGCGGACATAATACTTCTGCCCTACGATAAACGCGATGAGCACGGGGATGACAACAAAAGTGGCGGCCGCCATGATGAGATGCCAGGGCGTGCGCATGCCGGATTGATTTTGGAAGGAGGCCAGCAGCAGCGGCAATGTCTTGACTTTGGGTTTGCCCAGCACGATCAGGGGCCACTGGAAACTGTTCCAGGTATTGACGAAGGTGAAGATGGCGAGCGTCGCCAGCGCCGGCTTGGTCAAGGGCAGAATAATCAGCCAGTAGGTGCGGAAGAAGCCGCAGCCGTCAATCCGCGCGGCGTCCTCCAATTCACGCGGAATCGTCACCATGAATTGCCGCATCATGAAGGTGCCCCAAGGCGTGAAGAGGAAGGGTACGATGACGGCTTGAAGCGTGCTGATCCAGCCGAACCAGCCCATCTGCACATAGAGGGGAATCAGCAGAACGGTGAAGGGCACCATCATCAGCGAAATGTAGAGCAGGAATATCTTGTCCCGCCCGGGGAAGCGCAGGCGCGCAAAAGCGTAGCCGGCCAGGCTGGCGGTGAAGAGCTGCCCCAGCACAACCGCCGCGGCCACCAGCGCGCTGTTGAGGAAGCCCAGGTCGAAATGCGTCATCGTCCAGGCTTCGGTGTAATTGCTGAATTGCCAGACTTCGGGAATGAACGTGGGCGGGTATTGGTAGATGCCGCGGATGTCTTTGAAGGAATTGGCGACCATCCAGGCAAAAGGCAAGATGAAGATGACGCCAACGACAGACAGCACAATATAGACCAGCAGGTCCATCAATAGCTTGGTCTGTTTCTGCCCGAAGAAGCTGTCTTTTGTCTTCCGCTTCGCCGCCATCGGCTTTCCCCGTCGCCTCCGACTTTATTCGTCGTCGTTGAACCCGATCACCCAGCGGCGAGCCAACTGCCACTGGATCACAGTGATAATAAGGATGATCACAAACAGCACAGCCGCCAGCGCCGCGCCATAACCCATCTTAAAGAATCTGAAAGCGTTTTGGAATATGTACAGCGTCAAGGGCGTGGTGGCTTGCGCCGGCCCACCCTCGGTCAAGACATAAAACTGATCGAAGGCTTGAAAGGCGCCAATCAACGATGTGACCACCACGAAGAACAGCGCCGGCGTCAACATCGGCAGCGTCACAAAGCGCATGCGCTGCCAGCCGCTCGCGCCATCAATCGAGGCCGCCTCGTAATACTCCTCGGGGATGCCCTGCAAGCCGGCCAGCAGAATCAACATGGCAAAGCCGATGCCCTGCCAGTTGCTCATGATGATGACGCTGGGCATGGCCCACCTGGTATTGTGGATCCATTTGGGTCCCTCAATGCCGAAGATCTCCAGGATATGATTGATCAAGCCGATTTCGGGCTGGTAGATCCAACGCCACACGGTCGCGGCAGCTACCGTTAAGGTGATCTGGGGCAAAAAATATACGGTGCGGAAAAAGATGATGCCGCGCATCTTGCGGTTCAGCGCCAGCGCCAGCCAGAAAGCGATGAATATACCCGTCGGCACAGCGATGAAGGTGTAATAAAAACTGTTGCCCAAAGACTTCCAAAAGATGCGGTCGTTCAACATCGTCTCAAAGTTCTTGAGGCCGATGAATTGCGGATCATTCGCCAGTTTCCAGTCGGTGAGCATGATGTAAAAGGCGAAGAGAATCGGGAAAAGCATGAAGATAATGAAACCGATGAAGTTCGGCGCCAGGAAGAGATAGCCCGCGATCGTTTCCTCACGGCGCAGGCCGGTGAAGGACCGCTTGAAATCCGCCAGTCGGCCTCGCTTGGGCGCTTCAGGCTTGACGCTGCTTGCTATGCCGGCCGCCACAGACACCCTCCCGCATTACCTGTCGAGATGGTACTTGAGCACCAACGGCAACTGTTTCCCATGAATGTATTCCGGATCCTAGTCGGCCAGAGTTGAGCCTACTCTCGCGGATCAATACGCAACCAAATTATGCCATAAAACCGATTACGTCAGCGAGACAGTACTGTAACACGAAGGGCGGATGATGTCAAACAATGCGCTATTCCTTTCAGGGCAATCGCGTCAAAATATTTTAACCACAGAGGGCACAGAGTTTCGTATCTTTTCTTGGCGATTGTCACATCAATCTGGAAATTGTAGGGGCGATTGACGGTCAGTGTCTACGCGACCCTGTGCCGCGCGTAGACACTGCGGGTCAATCGCCCACGATTATGCGCCAAATTTCATGGGCGAGCCAAGGCTAGCCCCTACAATTTGTTAGTTTGATGATAAATTCGTCAGTTATGGATTTTGCTGCGAACCTCCTGCTTCCTTTTCCGAGCCCGCCCTTAAGAACGCGTAACAGTCACAAGCGAGTCGGCGGACAGATTGTCGATTTCGCTGTACATGCCGTCATTCCATAGGATCGACAGCCGTTCCAGCGCAGCGCCCGCGGGGAAGCCGAAATGCGCTCGGCTGCTATCGCCGGACAGGTAGCCGCTGATGGCGGTCAAGTCGCGGCGGTAGCTGCCCTGGTCGCTGTGCAAGGTCAAGCGGGCGCCGATGCCCGCGCCATTGCCCCGGCCCAGCCAGCGCAAGTCCACTTCCAATGCCGCCCCGGCGCAGAGCCTGTTTTCAAATAATTTGGCCGGGCTGAGCAAGTTGTTGACCACCACATCGAGGTCGCCGTCGTTATCCAGGTCGGCCAAGGTCATGCCGCGGCCGCTGGCTTGATCGTTCAGTCCCCAGCCGGGCTGCGCCACAAAGTCCATGCCATGCGCGTTACGATAGACCTGGTTCTCTTCGACCAGCTCATTGTCGGGCAAATGCGAGAACAGCTCCCGCGAAATCATGCCGTTCACTACGTAGAGGTCTTGAAAGCCGTCGTTGTCGAGATCGCCGAACTTGGCCGACCAGCTCCAGCCCGTGCCATCGAGTTGGAAATCACGCGCGATATTGCTCAGGTTGCCGGCGCCGTCCAGAGCATAAAGTACATTTTCCATGATCTGCGGATCGCCTGCGACATGCGGCATGTCCATCATCATGTCCATCACCGGCTGCCACTGCGCCAGGGTCGCCTCGTCATCGGCATAGGGCTTCATATCAACAGCGAAGACTTCCTGCGCGCCGTCGTTGTCCAAGTCGGCGGCATCGTAGCTCATCGTGCTATGCGGCATCACCGGCAGCGGATCCGTCTGCTGCCAGGCGCCGTCGACAAAAGTGAAGTAACGATCTTCCACGGCAAAGTCGTTGCCGATGACGATCTCGTAGTCGCCGCTCGGATTAACCCGCGTCAGTATCGCCAGAGTATTCGAGCGATCGGCGATGCGGGTGGCGCGGAAGGCGGCGCCCTGGTTTTCGTAATAGATCACGCCGTTACGAGGCGCCGTCTGCCCCAGGATCTTTTCGTTTTCAACATCGTAAGAGCCGGTTAAGAGGTCGAGGTCGCCATCGCGATCGGCATCCAGCCAGTTCATGGCATAGCCGATATAACTGACGCCGCTGAGCAGCTGCGTCTCAAAGCCCGTGCCCGCCTGATTGCGCCAGAACAGGGGCGCGCTAGCCTGTTGCGTGAAGACGATATCCAGCCAGCCATCGCCATCCACATCAATGATGGCTGCTGCCCGCGCCGCAGCTTGTGACGGCAGCGGCTCGCGCTCGAATTCCAGCGCGCCGCGATTCCACAAGATGCTGTTATCGCCGGCGAGGTTGGCCAGAACAATGTCAAGCAATCCGTCTTGATTGAGATCGTTGACCGCCAGCCCGGCGCCGTTGCTGTCGTAAAAGCCCACGGGCAGCGCTAAGGGCAGGGTCCTATGCGCAAGCTCGTGGGCGACGAAGCTGCCGTTACAGGCTGCGCGGGCTGCCAGCGGAGCAGACTGCACGCTGACCGGCGCGTGGATGCGGATGGCGAATGTTTGCGCAGCGGATACGAGCAAGGTAGCGATCAAGAGCGGTAGGAGCCAACGAGCGCGCATGGTGATGCCTCAGATTCGCGACTGACTGTCGAAAAGATACCACCGCGCAATCGGTTTCGCAATTGCGCTGGCAGAAAAACCGCGCGCGTTTAAGTTTAGTTGCGGAAAGAAAAAGCCCCCGCTCGTTTGGAGCAAGGGGCTGAACTCAGGTGGAGATGGATTAGCCTTCAGTTTCGGCTTCAGGCGGATTTTCCAGGGCTTCCAAAGTAGGCATGGACGCCTTCTTGGAGTGGACGCCGGTGGCGCCGTCAGGCCGGGTGCCGCGGCTGTCCAAGCTTTGCAGCTGGCCTTCGGCGTCGTAAGCGCGCACTTCAAAGCGGTACTCGCCTTCCTGGAAGCGCCAATCGTAGCGCCAGATAACCCAGGTCAACTCGGAAAGCGGCTGCCGCAGGCTGGCTCTCTCCCACTCACCGCCATTGACGCTGACCTCAACGCGCGAAATCTTCTTGGCGCCCGAGTAAGCGATGCCGCCGATCGGCACTACGTAGCCGGCGTCGTCTTTGAGAATGGAATCGGTGGCGACGGCGTCGACAACCGAGGTGGTGTTGACAATAGCGTCGACGCTCCAGCCGCGGCGCACCCAATAGCCCTCGGCCCAGGCGTCGACGAATTCGATGCTCTTGATCCATTTGGGCTGCTTCATGCCGTAGCGGTCGGGGATGTAGATGCGCAGCGGGAAGCCATGCTTCTGCTTGAGCGGCTGGTCGTCCCACTCGTAGGCGAACATGACGCGCTCTTCGGCTTCCACCACATCCAGCATCACATATTCGTCGAAGTTGTCGGCGCCGGTGATCTTCATCGCCACCGCGCTCGCTTGCGGCTTGACGTGATCGAGGAAGTCGCTCATGCGGAAGCCCGACCACTTGGTGGTGCTGATCAAGGTACCGCCGATGCGATTGCTGATGCAAGACAAGGTGATGAAGCGGTCGACGCGCTCAAAGTTGTCGTAGAGGTCTTGCAGCGACATGCTGACGGGATTATCGACCAATCCGCTGACCTCAAGCCGCCACTCGTTGGAGTCAATCACCGGCGGGCGGGAGCTGATATCGATGCGATAGTGGTCGTCAAGCGGTGTGTATTCGGGGCGCGTACCCGGCGCGGGCAGCATATCGTCATTCATATTGGGCAGCTCGCCATCAGCGCCTGCGCCCGTGGGCAATTCCCCGACCACCTGGCCCTCGCCCGGCCGCGTGCCCAGCATAGCGCCCAAGCCCGCGCCGATTACGGTGATCAACGCGCTGGCGCCGCCGATGCGCAGCATGAACTGCCGCCGGTCCAGCGGCTCCACAGTGATCGCCTGGCCAGTGTCTTCGTCGGTCTTGGTCTTGCCGTCGCTATGCGCCAAATCGTTGTAGATCCAGTTGGCGGCCATTCCCCAAGCGACGAATGCCAGCACAACCCAGATGATCTGTACCGGGACCGGCGCGGTGGCCGTCAGATTGACTTGCGCGGAAATCAGCATCATCACAGCGCCGAAGACCAGACCCAAGACCAAGCCGGGCACGAGGTTATGCGCGGAGGTTTCACTGCGGTTCATCAGCGCGTAGACAGCCGCGACCGCCACAGCGCCCAAAGCCATAAAGGCACCCAAGCCAATCAACTGCTCCAAGGTCTTGGCGACGGCTGAGGTCTCACCGGCGTTCATGCTGATGATGAGATCCACCATGGCGTCGATGCCGAAGGTCAAGAACGAACCAGGTAAATTCTGCGCGACAAAATCAAAAACATCAAAGGGGATGAAGGGCAATCCGGCGAGCATATCCGCCAGAAAGAGCACCGACATCAGCGCCATGGTCAGCAAACCGCCGACCAATGCGCCAAGCCAGATTGAGGGTTTACGTAGCGTATCCATGAGTCTATACGTTCTCCGTCTCACAACGATACAGGTATTATAGCTTAGCTTTCCCAGCAATTCTATTTCGCTGAGATTACAGGTGGGGCAATCGCTTCAAAATCCATATATGACGAATTTATCATCAAACTAACAAATTGTAGGGGCGAGCACGTGGCTCGCCCATGAAATTTGGCGCAAAATCGTAGGCGAATGACCCGCAGTGTCTACGCGCGGCACAGATTCGCCCCTACATTGAGTGCTATATTGGCATGTTTTCGGATAATTCTCGGAGTTCTCTGTGCCTCTGTGGTGAAAATAATATGAAGCGATTGCCCTGAGATTACAGGCGGATAACAATTGCTGCTTTCGAATCCGGGCATATAAGGATAATCCTATGAGTAAAGCGAACGAGGGTGAGGGGCTTTGGCAGCGCTTGAACGCGGAGCGGAAAAGCGGCCAGGCATTGCAACTGGCGCTGGATTTTGGCGCCGAGTACCTGGGCGCCGCGCCCGAGCGCCGAGTATTTCCCGACCACGCCACGCTGGCCGCGCTTATCGCATTTGACGAGCCGCTTCCGGAGCAACCGACGCCGGCTGATGCGGTGATACAAGGGCTGCACCGGCTGGGATCACCCGCTACAACCGCGCAGGGCGGCGGGCGTTACTTCGGCTTCGTCAATGGCGGGCTGCTTCCGGCGGCACTGGGCGCGCGGTTGCTGGCGGATGTCTGGGACCAGAACGCCGCTTTACAGGTGATGTCGCCGATTGCCGCCAAGCTGGAAGCGGTCTGCGAGACCTGGCTGGTGGACCTGCTGCAATTGCCAGCGGGCAGCGCGGCCGGCTTGGTCAGCGGGACCTCAACTGCGACGCTCTGCGGTTTGCTGGCGGGCCGGAATGCGCTGCTGCGCCGGCTGGGCTGGGATGTGAATGCGCAGGGACTCTTCGGCGCGCCCAAGCTGCGCGCGGTGCTCAGTGAGGGCGCGCATATCACCGTGCGCAAGACCTTGGCGATACTGGGCATCGGCTCGGCGCAGATCGAAACTGTGCCGGCTGACGATCAAGGGCGCTTCGACTTGAGCTGCCTGACGCCACTGGACAAAAATACGCTGCTGATCTTGCAGGCGGGCAATGTCAACAGCGGCGCCTTCGATGCTTTCTCGCCACTTTGCGCTGCGGCGCGGCAGGCAGGCGCCTGGGCGCATATCGACGGCGCCTTTGGCTTGTGGGCCCGCGCTTGCCAAGAGACCGCGCATTTGACCGCTGGAATTGAAATGGCCGACTCTTGGTCGGCTGACGCGCATAAAACGCTGAACAGCCCCTACGATTGCGGCATTATCCTCTGTCGCGATCGCCATGCGCTGGTCGGCGCGCTGCAAGCCAGCGACAGCTACCTGCATTTTGGCGGCGGGCGCGATGGCATGCTCTACAGCCCCGAAATGTCGCGGCGGGCGCGCTCTGTCGAGCTGTGGGCGGCGCTGAAATCGCTGGGGCGCGTCGGCATCGACCAGTTGATCGCGCAACTGTGCCGGCGAGCCAGACAGTTCTCCGACGACTTACGCGTACATGATTTTCGCGTACTGAACGAAGTCGTCTTCAATCAAGTGCTGGTGGCCTGCGATTCGCCCGCGCTGACCGAACGTACGCTAGAGTTGCTGCAGGCCGGCGGTGAATGCTGGAGCGGCGGGTCGATATGGCGCGGCGAGCCCGTCATTCGCATCAGCGTCTGCTCCTGGACGACCACGCCGGAGGATGTGCGGCGCTCTGTAGCAGCGTTTGTCGGCGCCCGCGACCAAGCCTTAGTCGCGGTATAACTTCGCGATCTTCGCGCGCAGCTTCACCGCCTCGCGCAGGTCGGTGTTGTCACTGAATTGGTCGATGCTTCCCACCAGCGAATCGTCAGCAATCGCTATAACTTCCGGGTCGCGAATCTCGGTTAGCAGCGCCTCAATATAGCGCCAGGCATTGCTGACCCGGAAGCCGCGCCCGTGAAATTCTTGTATAGCCGGCTGGATTAAAGGCGTCAGACCCAGCGCGTTATGCAGTCGATTCAGCATCTCATACGCGGCGCCAAGGTTGCGCTGTCTATCTCGCCAATTCTCGCTCCGCTGCGCAGACTGCAAGATGGGCGAAAGTTCGGCAGCGCAGTCAAGCTCGGCGAAAGCGCTGCCGAACCACTTCGGGTATGGCGCGTATCGCCGCTCCAAGAGAAAACAGAGTTGCATGATCGAGCGGAGCAAACGTCCGCCGATCAGCGCCGAGCCCAGCTCATCGCCGACAGCCCCTGCGCGCGGCGCCAAATGCTCGTCCTGCCCAATGCGGCTCCAGCCACAAGCCAGCATATACAGCCAGACAGCCTGCGGATAGTAGCGCAATCGGTCGCGCGGTGCCTGCGCGTCTAAGTCATCGCGGAAGAGCGCGCCGCCGGTGAAGCTGAGCAGCTTCTGCTGTGGGATGCTGAGCCAATCCGCAGCGCGCAAGGGATCCGCCGCCGCGATGCCGATATAAGCGCGCATGAAGCCGTCAAGCGTCAGAACCTCGACTCGGTGATTGACCGGTCCCTCATCGATATCCTCCAGGAGCTGCGTACCGTTGTCGCCGTCGCCAATTTTGGGCGCGCTGAAATGGGTGGAATAGCCCATGAAGCGATAGGGCAATGCTTCCGCCAGCAGCGTGTCTATGGGGCCGGCGAGGGCGCGGTGATCGGCCGGAGATACAAAGAGCATGACGCGCGGGCCCCAATGGTGGTCGCTGGAGACTGGGTCGTCGTAGCCGATGACCTCGGACCCGCTGCCAATCAAACCGGCGCTGTATCGCAGCCCGGGATAATGCCGCGCCAAGATGGGCGCTATCAATCGCGCAAAATAGGCGCGCGACAACTCCAGCCCTTTGACGAATTCCATCTGCGTCCGCTTCATAGCACAGTCTGTTTGTTTCTAGCTGCCGGCCCAGAAATCTGACCATGCCTTTTGACGATAGCTGTGTATAATACCTCTCACGAAGAATTTAGCGCCATAAGCGGGAGTATAAGAATCGTGTCGCCATCCAACCGTCTCAAGGAGTTACGGGACAAAATTGATCCGATAAATATGCAAATCCTGGACTTGCTCAGTCAGCGCGCAAAGATCGCGCTGGATATCGGCAAAGTTCAGCAAGAGACGGGTACGCGAATTTATGACCCGCAGCGAGAAGCGGAGATGCTGACCGCGCTGCAGCTCGCCAACGAAGGTCCCTTCAGCAACGAGACCATCTCCAAGCTGTTCAACGAAATCTTTCGCGCCACCTTGCACCTTGAGGAAGAAGACGCGCGCGAAACCATTCTTGTTCAGCGCAAACAGCCGGACCAGCATACCATCATTGAATTCAGCAATGGCTTGCGCTTGGGCAACGACACATTTGAAGTCATCGCTGGTCCATGCGCGGTGGAAAGTTACGAGCAAATGGACGCGGTTGGCGCAGTGCTGGCGGAGCGCGGCGTCAAGATGATCCGCGGCATGGGCTACAAACCGCGCACCTCGCCCTATGACTTCCAGGGCATGGGCGAAGAGGGTTTGAAGATCGCGCGCCAAGTCGCCAACAAGTACGGCTTGGTCGTCATCAGCGAAGTGCTGGATATGTCGCTGATTCCCATGATGGATGCGTACGTGGACGCCTTCTGGGTCGGCGCGCGCAATATGCAAAACAGCTTCCTGCTGCGGGCGTTAGGCAAACAGAGCAAGCCGGTACTGCTAAAACGCAGCTTCGGCGCCACGCTCAAAGAATTCATATACGCCGCCGAATACATCATGGCCAGCGGCAACGAGCAAGTGATCCTGATGGAACGCGGCATCCGCACCTTCAGCGAGTGGACGCGCAACACGCTGGATATCAGCGCGGTCCCGCTGTTGAAGCAGGAAACGCATCTGCCAATCATCGTCGATATCTCGCATTCGGCTGGGCGGCGCGATATCGCCAATCCGCTGGGGCGCGTGGCGCGGGTCAGCGGCGCGGACGGCTTGATGGTCGAGGTGCATCCTAACCCTGATGTGGCCATGTCCGATGCCAAGCAGCAACTGAACCTCGAGCAATTCAATCAGCTGATGGACGATGTCGAGTCTATTGGCGAGCGTTATTAGCGCGAGGCCGTAAAACCAACTGGCCTGGCACAGGTTCAAGAATCAGACGCGCCTCGTGGTCATGCTGCGGGGCGCTTTTCTTTCTTTTGGATACGCCGAGTCAAGTCGCGCTTCCGGCCAAACAATCCTGAACAAAGCCCTGGCGCGACTGGAAACCTAACTGGTATATGCGGGCACGGTTCTCAAAGCACAAATTGTTTCTGGTTATCGCGGTCGCGATCATCGCCCGGCTGACCCTGCTCGTCGCTTTTCCGCAGGTTTTCGCCTTCAGCGAGCCGGGGGCTGACATTCACGGCTCGGAAGCCTACGATGAATACGCCAGCAACCTGGTGGAAACCGGCGTTTACGGCCGCGTGCCCGGCCTGGCCGACGCCGGCCTGCCGCCCTTATACAGCACTGTCCTATCGCTGATTTATCGCCTTTTCGGGCGACACTACGTCGCGGTGGCCGCAGCGCATATTCTCTTCGATGCGCTATCGATCGCGCTGCTATATGACATCTGCCGCCGGCTATTCCCGCGCGACCCCCAGCGGGGAGAAGGGATCGGCGCGCTGGCCGGGCTTTTCTTCGCGCTCTATCCCTACCTGATCTTCCAGAATCTAACGCTCAACGACACCGCCTTGTGGATCTTGCTCGTCCACCTATTCGTCTGGCTGCTGCTGCGGCTGCGGGAGCGCGAGACCCTGGACCGCGGGACGCTGCTGCTGGCGGCTGAGGCGGGCGCGATACTGGGCATCGCGACCTTGGCGCGGGCGCTGCTGCCGGCGCTGGCGCTGCTGGCTGTCATCTGGTTCCTGTTCAAGCTGAGCTGGCGGCAGACGCTGCTGCGCCTGCTGCCCGTCGCGCTTCTCAGCCTGCTTGTTGTCCTGCCCTGGTTGCTGCGCAGCCAGCGCATCTATGGCGACTTTGTGCCCATCGCGCTCAACAGCGGCGAGAATATTTTCCAAGGCAACAATGCCCACAGCGCGGCCGTCTTTCGCGCCGGCTACGATGTGCAATGGCTGACTGCGCCGCCGAATATGCCGCCGATTGACGAACCCGTGCGCCGCAACAACGCCCTGGCCGCGGCCGGCTGGCAATTCCTGCGCGAGAATCCAGCGGCTATCCCAGAGCTGCTGCTTATCAAGCTGGGCGTCTACTGGAATCCGCAAGTGACGCCGCTGCGAAACCTGCGCCAGGGCGAGCGGCTGGCGGTGGACGACAGCGGCGAAGTCATCATCATCAGCGGCGAGGGCTCGCAGATCGGCGTGACGGAAGCCAATGCCGCCTACCAGGACGACGAGCTTTTCAACGTCGTTGGCCGCCGAGTGCACGTGGTCTACTTCGGCGGCTTGCTGCTGCTGGCCATCGCGGGCGCATGGCTGAGCCGGCGCGAATGGCGCATGCTGAGCCTGCTGCTCTTCGTGCAACTGAGCCAGACGATGATGTACCTGCTATTCCATCCGTCCACGCGCTATCGTTCGCCGACCGATCCGTTGCTGTTTGTGTTCTCGGCCTACGCGCTGCTGTGGGTGGTTGGCTGGTGGCGGGGGCGCGTAAACCCCCATCCCCCGGCCCCTTCCCCCATAAAGAGAGAAGGGGAGCGCCACCTGCGAACATGAGAATATAGAATTACACTTGCGGTATTGGAATATCTGTTCTATCGTTAAGTCGAACCGAGGACGACCGTATGAACAGGCAGAAACCGCCTAAGGGCATCGAGTGGACGCGAATACGCAAGCCTAATGGCACCGAGTTGCCCGGCTACACCTGGAACCCCACCGGCGGCTGCTTCCACGGTTGCACCTGGCAGATGCCGGACGGCTCAATCACCGAATGTTACGCCAAGACGATTGCCGAGCGCTTCACCTCTGGTTACCCGCAGGGATTCGAACATCACTACTGGCGGCCACACGCTCTTGACGCGCCGCGCAAACTGAAACAGCCGGCCGGCATTTTCGTCGGCAGCATGGCCGATTTGTTCGGGCACTGGGTGCCGCAGGAGCAGATTCAAGCGGTCTTAGATGTGATGCAAGAAGCGCATTGGCACACCTTTCAGACGCTGAGCAAATTCCCAATAAGGCTGCCTAGCTTCGGGCGCTTTCCCGACAATGTCTGGGTCGGCGTGAGCTTGCCGGCCGGGCACTTGATGAGCGAGACCGGCGGCGCGCGGGCGCTTCAAGCTTATCTGCGGCACATGAAGAACATTGACGCGAAAGTGCGCTTTATGAGCATCGAGCCGCTCTGGTTTGATGTGGCGCCGGTGTTCGAGAAGTGGCTGGAGGCTGGGGGGAGCTGCCCTTCGAGTGGGCCATCATCGGCGCGGCGTCGAATGGGCGGCGAGTCTTTCAGCCCGCGGAGGAGTGGACTTCCAGCTTGATTAAATTGCTAGATGATTCCGGAGTGCCAATCTTCTTCAAGGGAAATTTGGAGTGGGACGATTGGCGTGATGTGTTTCCACTAAATTCATCCACTCGGCAAGCAACGCTACAAGCAGCCTAATAAGAACAGGAAACAGAGCCAAACTGTTGGCCGCCCAGCTAGATGCAGGTGACGGCTAGCCTGCTTCTGCGACGTCAGTGAGCATTTTCTTTGCGACCTTTGTGACCTTTGTGCCTTTGTGGTTGCAAAGTTGCGGTGGATTGCCCCTACTCCCTATCCGGCGCCAGCAGCGCCCAGAAGCGCGACAGCAGGTAGCGATACTTCTGCCCGTGCGCCGTCAGCGCCATCGTCAGCAGGAAGAGCGCCGGTATCGCAGCGATCATCAGCGAGCCCTTGCCGCCATCCCAGACCGGCGGCTTGAACTCAAATATCGACTGTTCCAGGTAAGGATCGAGGTACATGACGAGGATGGTCGCCGCCGTCAGCAGCGCGCTGAGCGCCAGGATGCGCCAATGCTGCAGGAACGTCCGCGGCTGGTAGATGTCGATGCCCTGCGCGTGCCAGGTGATAAGCATGCCATAGAGCGCCACCATGATCGTCACCGACGAGCGCGTCATCAGCAGGTCGCCGCCGCTGCCGAACCAGGTGATCAAGTAGAGCAGCGTCATCATTACCGCGCCGATGAAACCCATGGTGACGATGTAATCGAGCACATCGCGCCGGAACTGCGCCATGAATTGCGGGCGCAGCCAGCCGAAGGCGATCAGCGTGGCCGGCAGATTGACCGTGCCAAAAGTGGCCCAGCTGATTTGCACCGGCGTGATGGGAAATGGCAGCGCCATAAATGCGATGAAGGTAAAGAAAGCGATGCCGTAAAAATTGCGCACCAGGAACATCTTCATCGTGCCGAAGATGGTCTGCGTGGTTTCTTTGCCTTCGCGGAAGGCGCGCGGCAGCGTGGACATGGCGTTGTTGAGCAGCACGATATCAGCCACGTCTTTGCTGATCTGCGTGCCGTCATTCATGACGATGGCCAAGTCGGCGGCTTTCAGCGCTGGCACGTCATTGACGCCATCGCCGACCATAGCTACATATTCGCCCTGTTGCCGCAGCGCTTCCACGATGCGTTGCTTGGTTTCGGGCTCGATGCGGGCGAAGACGTTGCTGTCGCGCACGGCATTGGCGAACTCGCCCTCGCCCATCGCGTCCAATTCAAGACCGGTATATGCGCGGCTGCCGATATCCATGCCCGCGTCCTGGGCGATGGCGCGCACGGTTTCGAGGTTGTCGCCCGAGATGGCTTTGAGCGTAAGGTCTTCGTCGCGAAAGGCTTGCAGCGTCTCTTGAATATCCTGGCGGATTTCATCGCTCATGACGATCAGCGCCAGCGGCTCCACATCGTAGGAGATGACGCCGGCGCTCATATCGGGGTCGCCGGCCATCTGCGCGAATGCCAGCACACGCATGCCATCGCGGGCCAGCGATTCGGCATCGTGATACCAGGCATGATCGGGCGGCAGCAGCCGTTCCGGCGCGCCCAGCAGCAGCGTCTTCTCGGCCAGGCAGACCGCCGCCCACTTCCGCCCGGACGTAAAGGGAATCTCGCGCAGCTTCTGCGGATAGTCGCCGGCACTGCCCTGCTGATCGATATAACGCTCAATGGCTTGGGCGGTATTGTTCAAATGCGCCAGATTCTTCAGGAAGCTATACAAATCACGCTGGATGCTGCCGCTAGCTCTATCGGCGATTTCGATAATCTCGCGCACAGCCAGCTTGTTCTGTGTCAGCGTGCCGGTTTTGTCGAAGCAGAGCACGGTCGCGTTAGCCAGCGATTCAACGGCGTTGACGCGCTGGATCAGCGTCTGCTGCCGGCTGATTTTCACCGCGCCGATGGTCAGCGACAAGATAGCCACCAGCACCAATCCCTGCGGCACCAAACTCGTGGTGAAGACCACGGCGTTGCGCACGATTTCCAGAAACTCGTTGTTGAGATAGAAACCGGTCACGAAGATCATCGGCACAAAGACCAGCATAATCAGCACGGTGACCTCGACCGTGATATCGATTTTGACCTGGGTCGGCGTCTTGACTGACTTGTACTGTTTGGCGATGACGGACAAGCGATTGATGTGGCTGTCGGCGCCGACGCGGGTGGCGCGCATGATGCCGGCGCCGGCGATGCAGAAGGAGCCGGAAAAGACATTTTCATCAGCCGACTTGCCCACAGCGTCGGATTCGCCGGTCAAATGCGATTCGTCCATCTCCAGCGAATCAGCGTGAACAACCAGGCCATCGACCACCAGTCGGTCGCCCGGCTCGATGCGAATAATCTCGTCTTTGACCACCTCCCGCATAGGCGCGTCAACCCAAGCGCCATCCCGCAAGCACGTCACGGACTGCTCCGACAGGGCGGCCAGCCGGTCCAACTGCCGTTTGGCGTTGAATTCCTGAATCATGCCGAAGAAGGTATTTGATACCACGCTGAAGCCGGCGAAGAAGGCGGTGGCGTAATCCCCCAGGGCGATGACAAAGACGAGCATGCTGCCCAGCACGATGTTGAAGAGATTTAACACATTTTCGCGGAAAATCTGCCAATAGCTGCGCCCGACGCGCGCTTCGAAGTCGTTGCCCTGGCCGCGCTGTTGGCGTTCCAGGACTTCGCGCCGGCTCAAGCCGACGACGTCCGCGCCGGGGGCTTGGCCGCCTTTGATCGTTGTCTGCATCTTAGCTTCGCTTGTACTTCATGAATGCGTCTAACTCGTATACGGAAGCAGCCGCAAAAGGATGTAGCTTGCGGGTCTAGCGTGCGGAGAGGGCGAGCTGAAACCAGACGCTATTGTATCAGCGCCGCGAGGTAAACCAAACCGGGCCTATGGGCGGGGCAACCGCATCTATTCAGAAATGGCGAATTTATCATCAAACTAACAAATTGTAGGGGCGAGCCTTGGCTCGCCCGTCGGTGCTACAGGATGCCTTGTTGGGCGACTTGCCGAATCGCCCGTTGTTATCGTGGATTTTCGGGCGACCAGATTGGTCGCCCCTACGGGTTCAAAATGAGAACCCGCGGGCAAGCATCAGTCGAAGGCGCAGTTCATGACGCCGTAGCAATGCGGCTGGCTATTCCAGGTCTCGCCGTAGGGGTGATGCCGCCGCCGGCCGATATAGGCGCTGTTGTCATCGTCGACTACCGTAACCTCATGCCTGGCTAGGGCATCAGCATTCGAAGTCGCGCCAGGCGGAAGCACCAAAAAGACATTCGTGCTTCTTGTATCGCCCGGACTATAGTTTGGGTCGTCAGAGACCACAAGAAATGTTACGGTCTTCGTCTCGCCCTGCGTCAATGTGATACGGCTATTGGGATTGGCGTCCATTCTCAAAATCTTAATTTTGCTATGATGCGATTCCCTTATGACCATGTATTCACCCGCATCCGCATTGCTTATCTTAACCGTCACCGTCTGCCCGCGCGCGGCATCATCGGGGATATCCCGAAACTCGCAGTAGCCGCGGTCGTATCTGTTCGCCTGATACCAGGCGATGTAGCGCGTATAGAATGCCGCGACCGTTTCGTCGGCACGTTTTGTCGGTGTCACCCTTTGCATTTCGGGGCAGTTGCCGACCTGCTGCGCCACCAGCCCGCCTTCCGGTATGGTTGAGGGAGCGTGGATCTTCACCGTGGTTTGCGCCTGCGCCGGGAAAGCCAACAGCGCGAACAAGAATGCCAGCGCCGCAAGGATCGCTATGAAATTGTTTCTGGCTCTAGGGGGAAACTGCGTGAGGAAGCTTGCTAGTAACTCAAATGCCTGGGAATGCCCCCCCCCCCCCCCCCCGCAAATCTGCTAGCGCTCGCCAGCGGAGAGGACTGCGCGAAATCTCTCGTGTTCATCATCAACCTCCTAATATTTTTCATTACACTAGAGTATACCACATCATACAGGTATTCAGAGCATTCTCGTCAAAAGGTAGTGTATCGAATTCGGTTGAAATTCAATTTCACCACAAAGACACAAAGGCACAAAGCACACAAAGAATATGGCATATCTCGATTAAGTTTCACGGTGCTTTCGCAGGGCAATCGCATCAATATATTATAAGCACAGCCGCTCGCAAGTCACGACTTGGCTCACAGAAAATAGGAAATCCAATGCTGTGTGCGTTCGGGCGAGCCGGTGGCTCGCCCCTACATATTTCGACGGGGATTCGACAAGTTTCACATAAAAGACTTCAAATATCTCACTAAAGCACTCCTGACTTATGACCTAAGCTTTCATTATTGCTTTTCTCTGCGCTCTCTGTGTTCTCTGTGGTTAAAATATTTTGACGCGATTGCCCTGCCAAATCTGGAGGGGTGAGTTTGCGCGCTGGCTCGATTCTGTTATCCTTTTGCGCAGCGAAAATTGTCCGCGAAATCCGAAGCAAAGGCATGACCATGATCCAAATCGCCGAAATGCTGCCGCCAATCTATTCACCCCTATGGGACCTGGTCGCGCAATGCGGCGTGACTCATGCCGTCGGCGCCCTGGACCTGGAATTGCAGCTGGGCCCGGAGCCGCCCTGGTCTTATCCCTCGCTCTTGCGCGTCAAGAATGCTTATGAAGACCGCGGCTTCGACTTTGCCGTCATCGAGAGCCGGCCGCCGCTCGACCGGGCCAAGCTGGGGCTGCCGGGCCGTGACCAAGAGATCGACGCGGTCTGTGAATTGCTGGACAGCATGGGGCGCCTGGGGCTGGATATCTGGTGCTACGAGTGGATGCCAGTCATGAATTGGATGCGCACCTCGACGACCATTCGCTCTCGCGGCGGCGCGCTGGTCACGGGTTACAACAACAGCCAGATGCTCGCCGCGCCAATGACCGAATACGGCGAAGTGGGCGAGACGCAGCTTTGGGAGAGCCTGCATTATTTTCTGGAGCGCGTAATCCCGGTGGCGGAGTCGGCCGGCGTCAAGCTGGCGATGCACCCCGATGACCCGCCGCTTTCGCCGATTCGCGGGCTGGGGCGGATCATGCGCAGTGTGGAAAACTTCCAGCGCCTGCTGGATCTGGTCCCCAGCGCCATGAACGGCATCGCCCTCTGCCAGGGCAACTTCACGTTGATGACCGATGACCTGCCGGGAGTGATACGTCAATTCGCCGACAAGATCTTTTTTGTGCATATGCGCGATGTTGCCGGCACAGCGGAGAATTTCCAGGAGACCTTCCACGACGCCGGGCAGACGGATATGGTCGCTTGTATGCGCGCCTACCGCGACATCGGCTTTGACGGCGTACTGCGCCCTGATCACGTGCCGACGATGGCCGGCGATGACAACGAGAACGCCGGCTATTCTTCAATCGGACGGCTATTCGCCATTGGCTACCTCAAGGGGATTCGCGAAGTGGTTTATCGAGAGGATCCTCCGGCTTAGCCCGGTGTTCGTCGTCAGGCAGCGCATCGCTAGCGTCCAAGATGTCATGCCCGCTGCTGCGCTTTAGTTCTTGGTCGTCAATAGTTAGGAGCGCGACCAAGGCGCTGACCACGCAGGCGGCGCCGCCGATAAGCATCAAGATGCTGAACGTGGCGGCGAAGGCTTCGCGGATCACCTCGTCGACCCGCGCTTGCTGTTCCGCAGTCAGCCATTCGGGCACACCCGTCTCAGCCAGATTGCCCGTTCCCGCGGCCAACTGGGTCTGCGCTTCCGCCGGCAAAGACTGGACATAGGCGTCGCTCATCAGCAGCTGCCCAAACCAGGTAATGGCAAGGCCGCCCAACACCCCCACGACCAGCACTTGGCCGACGCGCGTCACGGTGTGGTTGACGCCAGAAGCGATGCCGGCATTCGTCTCCGGCGCCGAAGCCATAGCCGCCATCGTCAGTGGCGCGAATGTCAAGCCGAAGCCGAAGCCAAACAGCACAATCGGCAAGAAGAACGTGCTGAAGTATTCGCTTTCGCCGCCGGTGACGCCAACATTGGCGAAGAAGAAAAAACCGATGGCTGTGATAAGCAGACCGATAGCCATTGGCGCGCGGGGTCCACGCCGATCCAGCAAGGGGCCGACCAGGGTGGAAGCCAGGGTCGCGACCAGAATCAAGGGAATGATGGAAAGCCCGGTGGAGGTGGCGCTATAGCCTTGCGCCTGAATCATATTCAGCGGCAGGTAAAGCAGCGCCGGCTGGATGACGCCGTGGAAGACCAAGGTGATGAAGTTTGACGCGCTGAATGTACGCGACCGGAACAGCCACAGCGGCAGAATAGCGAAGCGGGCTTCCCGCTCCCCATAAAGGAAAACCGCCACCGCCAAAAGACCGCCCGCAATGGCGATGATAGTGACTGGGCTGGAAAAGCCGAAGGTAGAACTCTCGATGAAGCCGAAGGTTACGCCGCCCAAGCCAATAATCACCAGCAGCGCCCCCAGCAATCTCATTCGCCGCGATGTCCGTTGCTTGCTCTTGTCGTAGCTCTCCGGCACGTAGCGCCACATCGCCAAAGCGGCGAGAATGCCCAACGGAATATGAATCAGAAAGACGAGCCGCCACATGCCCAGATCTGTCACGACGCCAGCAAAGGAGGGCGCCAAGCCGGCCATCAACACCGTAAAGCCCGACCAAAGTCCGATTGCCCAGCCTTGCCCCTTGCGGCTGAAGTGGGCGGAAACAATCGCCAGGCTATTCGGTACGATCATGGAGCTGCCGACGCCCTGCGCCAGGCGCCCGGCAATGAGGACGCCGGTCGTCGTCACCGCGCTGCACACCACCGAAGCCAGCCCGAACAGCAGAATGCCCAACATGCAGATACGCTTGCGCCCGTAGTGATCGCCCATGGAACCGGTGACCACGATGAGCGAGGCTTGCACCATGATGTAGGCGTTGGGGATCCAAATGAGATCGGCGCCGCGCGCGCCCAATTCCACCTGAATGGCCGGCAACGCTACATTAAGCGAAGAACTTGCCACAAAAGCCATACTCGCCGCCAGGATGGAGGCGAACAAAACCCAATATGCTGTGGCGCGGCCGCCACTGCCGTAACCGTCCGGAAACAAAAAAAACCTCAATGGAGCAAGATATGTGCTTCCCAGTAATATAAGCGTAGCATAGAATCAGCATCTCAAACGCAATTCCAACCGGACTGAATAACCGAGCATTATTAAGATATTCAACAAATCTGCTGTTAGCCAACTGCTTACGGCTTATTCGGGGAAAGGCAATTCTCGCTCGATCATCAGGGCGGCCAGCAATCCGCTCAATATGCTAAGACCGGCGGCGATAAGCATAATGACACTGATGGTATTGGAGAAAGATTCGCTGATTAGGTCGCGCAAGTAGGCGCGTTCCTGCGGCGCCAAGGTAGTAGGAAGAGAAGTTTCCGCCAGTTTGACCGACTCGGCAGAGAGCAAAGCGCGGGCGTCGCTCGGCAGCGCTGTGACCGTCGGATCGCTAAGCAGCGAGTCTCTAAAGAGCACAAGCACGATACCGCCCATAACTGCAATCGCCAAAACTTGCGCCGAGCGCGACACCGTGTTGTTCAAGCCGGATGCCATGCCGGCGTGGTGCTCGTCGACCGACGCCATGACGGCCGTGGTCAAGGGCGCCAGCGTAATGCCCATGCCGGTTCCAAATAGGCAGATGGCCGGGAAGAGCGTCGTCCAGTAGGTATCTTGGCCGCTGGCGGGCTCCAGCATTGCCAGCAAGATGAAGGAAACACCAATAACTATCGGACCCACGACCAGCGGTATGCGCGGTCCGTAGCGATCGACCACGCGGCTCATCAGAAACGACAGGCCCACCATCAGAATCGTCATCGGCAGCAGCGCGAAGCCCACCGCCGATTCGGTGTATTGCTGCACCTGAATCAAGCTGAGCGGCAGGAAAAACAGCACGCTGTTCATCGCGCCGTAGAGGAGCAGGGTCAGCGTGTTTGCGCCGGTGAAAGTGCGCGAGCGAAAGAGATTGAGCGGCATCATCGGGTGATCGCTGTGGCCCTCGATCCAGATGAAAGCCGGCAGGATAACCAGCGCCAAGCCGCCCGAAAGCAGCACCACTGGGTCGTCAAAACCGCGGCGCGGTCCCTCGATGCAAAAGAAGCCGCTCAGCATCAGAGCCAGGGTGCTGAGCACAGTGCCCGAAATATCCAGGTCTTTGGGCGCTTCCTCGTCATAGCTCTCCGGCACGTAGACCACTAGCACCAGGATCGCGACGATGCTGAGCGGGATATTGACGATGAAAATCAGACGCCACAAACCGGCTTCCGTGAGTACGCCGCCGATGATTGGACCGGCGCCGGAAATCAGCATGGTTAGCGCCGACCACACGCCGATTGACCAACTGCGCCGGTGGTGGGCGAAAAACGACCCGACCAGCGCCAGGCTGCAGGTGATCATCATGCCGCTGCCGATGCCCTGCGTCGCGCGCGCGGCGATCAGCACTTCGGCCGATTGCGTCATGCCGCAAACCAGCGACGACAGCGCAAACAGCGCGATGCCGATGATATAGATACGCTTGCGGCCATAGTGATCGCCAAAGGACCCGCTGAGGAAAATAAAGGCGGCTTGCAGCAGCGAATAGGCGTTGACGATCCAAATGAGATCCGTGCCGCCGGCATCCAAATCGCGCTGTATGGCTGGTAAAGCCACGCTTAGCGCCGTGCTGACCATGAAGACCATGCTCGGCGCCAATACAGTAGCGAATAGCACCCAAAAGTCCGTACGCCAACTGATACGGGCTTGGTTATCGATATTCATGGCGCCGATTATACTAGCCCTGTAGAGAATATAGAAAATCGCGCGACTTGGCCGGGGTGGCTATCTGTTTGACAATTTAGCCGCGCGCAATCTCATTTTGTCCTTGCCTAGTCCTTGCCCAAGTCTTTGAGCTCGCGCTCCAATTCCGACCGGCGTTTTGCGCTGGCTTTTCGGCCGGCTGCCAACGCGCGCTCATAATGATCTTGCCAATTCTCGCGCAGCTCGTCCGATGTCAAGGGCGCGAAAAATGTGACCAGAAGCGCGCCGATTGCCCAACCAATGCCCAAGCCAACGAGCAAACTCAGAAACTTGCGCATGCGCTTTGCCCCATCCCTACTCCTCAAACTGACCAACGTAGCCGTCTTTGCCTGAACCTGCGCGGATAATAACATTCTGGCTTGCGGTTTCGCAACGCGCTCCCATCCAGCTTGTAAGCCGGCCGCGATGAAAGCGGCTAGACGGCAGAACTGAGGCCTGGCTTGCGGCGCCATCTTGACGCTAGAGTACATCGGCGGGGTCGATGTCAATTTGCCAGCCAGGCTCCGGGTTAAGACCGCGCAGGGCAGCGCGCGGGTCGGGACCACGCAGCAGCAGGTGCCAGCGGTATTTTTTGTCGACGCGGCCGTAGAAGCAGGGCGCGGGCCCAATCAAGCTGGTAGCGGAGAGATCGCGCTCTTTCAGCAGTTGCCGCAATCGCTGCGCGGCCAGCTCAGCCTGTTGGCGCGCTTGATCGCTGCTGGTATAAGTGAAGACGATACGCGCCAGCCGGCGGAAGGGCGGGTAACCCAGCGCGCGTCGATAGGCGCTTTCTTGCTCGACGAAGCCGGCATAATCATGACGAGACGCCGCCTGAATGACGTAGTGCTGCGGCTGGTAGGTCTGCAGGATGACCTTGCCGCCCAATACGCCACGGCCGGCGCGACCCGATACCTGGGTCAAGAGCTGGAAGACACGCTCGCCGGCGCGATAATCCGGCAGCGCCAAGCCGAGATCCGCGCTGACGACGCCCACCAACGTCACCAGGGGCAAATCCAGCCCTTTGGCGATCATCTGCGTGCCAATGAGCACATCCGCCTGCCGCTCGATGAATCGCTCCAGAATCTCAAAGTGCATCTGCGGCGTCTGCGCCGTGTCGATATCCCAGCGCAAGCTGCGAATGGCCGGATTGAGCGATTGCAGCGCCGACTCGACTTGCTGCGTGCCAGCGCCGAAGTAGCGTATTCGCGCCGACCCGCAGGCCGGGCAAGTCTGCGGCTGCGCTTGGCTGTAGCCGCAATGGTGGCAGCGCAAACTGCCATCGAAGCGATGGAATGTCAGCGGCGTGTCGCAGCGGCTGCATTCGAGCGCGTGGCCGCAATCGCGACAGAACACGTAGGACGCTTGCCCGCGCCGGTTGAGCAAGAGCATCGCCTGCTCGCCGCGTTCCAGCACATCCGTCAGCGCCTCTTGCAGGTCACGACTGAACATACTGGTATTGCCGGCTCGCAGCTCGTCGCGCATATCCACCACGGAAACGGGCGGCATACCAATCATCATGGCATCATCGCGATCGTCCTGGTAGCGGGATACGCGACCGAGTCTGTCGGCTTGCTGGCGGATGCGCTGCCGATGCCCCATGATGCGCTGCGGCAGTTGCAGAAGGGCGTATTCTCCCCGTTGAGCGCGATGCCAAGCGCCCAGGTCGGGGGTCGCGCTGCCCAGGATGAGCGCGGCGCCCTGCTGCTCAGCCAGAAACACAGCGGCGTCGCGCGTATGATAGTGGGGCTCGCTGCGAAGATAGGCTTGGGGCGACTGTTTGTAGCTGGAGTCGTGCTCTTCATCGATGACGATCAAGCCCAAATTGGGCAGGGGTGTGAATAGCGCTGAGCGCGTGCCCACGATCACGGCGACTTTGCCCGCGCGCGCCCGCTGCCAAGTATCGTAGCGTTCACCGAGCGGCAAGCTGCCATGCACCAAGGCGACCTGGCCCGGGAACCGTTCCGAGACGCGGCGCACTGTCTGGGGCGTCAGCGCGATTTCCGGCACGAGGAATATGGCGCTTCTGCCCTGCGCCAGCACGGCGTCAATCGCGCGCAGATAAATCTCGGTCTTGCCGCTGCCGGTAACGCCGTGCAGCAGGTAGCGCGCCGACCGCCCCGCTGCCAATGCCGGCTGGATTTCCTCCCAGACCGATTGCTGATCGGGCGTTAGACGCGGCGCCTCGGCGGGCACAAAGTCGAAATCGCGCAGCGAATCCCGCCAGACCTGCTCTTCACGTGGTTCAAGGCAGCCGGCTGCGATGAGCTTCTTGATGCGCGGGCGCGTCGCCCCGGTCCGCCGCAAGATTTCGGGCATGGTCGGCGGCGCCGGCATTTCGGCGATCTGCCGCAGGATCTCGGCGGTCCAGGCATTGCCGCGCCAGGTCTGCAGCATCTGCTGAACGCGGTCCGCACCCGCCTCCAGCACGATCAAGTCTTGGGCGCCGCGCTCGGTCGGCTCGATGAATACCAGCCCCTCATCCAGCAGTCGCTTGAGCGGCGCGCGGGTCTTGGCGCCCACCAGCTTCAGCGCGTCTTGAACGCCGATGGCATCCTCAGCGCGGACGGCGATTTCCTCCAGCAAATCGGCATGGCGCGCCGGTTTCCCCAATTGCCTGGCCAGCGCGGGAATCTGTTGCGGACGGTACTGCGGGTAGAGCCGCGTTACCGTCTTTTTGCGGGCGGAAGGCGGCGCCAATACCGCTTCGACCGCGACCATGCCCGCCTTCAGGAGCGGATTCAGCTCCGCTTCCACGGGTTGCTTGGGAAAGGACCGCTTCAGCTGAGTCAGCCGTTTGGGACCCTTATCGCGCAGATGTGCGAGGAGTTGAAGGGGCAAGGGCTGCGCGATATCGGGTTCGGCGCCGGGCAAGGTCATCTGCGTCGGCTGCTCGGCGCGTAACTCATCCCGGACGAAGCTGTACAGACGATCGGACTTGCCGGTGAAACCCGGCGGCAGCATCAGCCTAACGCAAGCGCCAATTGGCGCCAGCGCGCTCTCGCTCAGCCACTGCGCCAAGTCGAGATAACGGGCTGAAAGGACGGGCGCCGGATCAAGCAGCTCAAGGATCGCTTTTGTCTGCGGAATGTTGGTTTCGCTGTGCAGGGCGAGCACAAGGGCCGGCTGCATCGCCACGCCAAATTGTACGCGCGCCAGGCAACCCGGCGCCACAAGCTCGTCCAGCTCGGCCGGGATGTGATAGGTGAAGGTCTTGCGCACCGGTAGATTGAGCGCGACCTCGGCGTAACGCATGGGGAGCGACCTGATGAATGGCACCGTCTAAAGAGTAACCACAGAGGCACAGAGCGCACAGAGGAATTTTCAGATGCGCGCAAAATGCCGCAGGGCAATCGCATCAAAATGAATCTGCTAAACTTTGAACAATATACAAACTAAAATATAACCACAGAGACACAGAGGGCACAGAGAATAGTCTTTCAAAAATTAATATTGTGAAATTGCACTTCAATTTTGAGCCCTGGGAGAAGCATTTTCACCCATTTGAATGTCGCTATTAGAGGAGTTCTTCCCCCAAAAAACTTAAACTCTGTGTTCTCTGTGCCTCTGTGGTGAAAAATTTTATGCGAATGCTCTGTCGCGCAGGGTAGCCTGTCCCCCTGCCCAGCTTTCAGCTAAGATCGGCGACATGACAAAGGCCATGACGAACATCACGCCACTGCCGACTTCGCTTTGCCGGACTGTATTATATCACCTGAACCTGCCCACTGCGCCGCCGCCGACGCTTGAGACGCTGCAGCAGTTGGTGGCCGGCTACACCCGCGCCGTACCCTGGGAGAGTGCCTCGCGCATTGTACGCCGTACGCTCCAGGCCGACGCGTCTGACTGCATGCTGCTGGGCGAAGCCTTTTGGCAGAGTCATATTAAGCAGGGCAGCGGCGGCACCTGTTACGAGAGCAACTACGCTTTCTTTGGGCTTCTGCGGCGTATCGGATTTGAAGGCTACTTGACCATCAATGACATGGGCAGCGCCATCGGCTGTCATAGCGCGATTGTCCTGCTGCTTGACGGGCAAAAGGTCCTTGTTGACGTTGGCTATCCGCTGCATGCGATCTTGCCGCTGATGGACGGGCGAGAATCGACAGTCAAAAGCCCTTTCATGCGCTACACAGCGAAACCGCTGCCGGCAAGTCGCTGGCAGATCTGGCGGGATATTCCGCGACATGAGCGCGTCTTCCAGCTCAATGACAGGGCCGTGGGCGACGCCGAATATCGAGCGACCACGCTGCGCGATTATCGACATGACGGCGGCCAATTCCTGAACGAAGTCGTCATCCACAAAGTGATTGACAACCAGCTTTGGCGCTTCAATAGCGACGAGCGGCCCTTCCGTCTGCAGCAGTTCGTCGCCGGCGAGCGGCATGATCAGCCTCTGGGCGCTGAGCCAGCCCGCGAAGTCGCCGACAAATTTGGCATCGCGCGCGATGTGGTGGCGGAAGCACTGAGCGCAATAGATAGCTGAGACGATTGGGCGAATCAGGCGATGGTCACGCTTTCATTCAAATACACATCCTGGATCGCGTTCAGCAGGCGCGCCCCTTCTGCCATCGGCCGCTGGAAGGCTTTGCGTCCGCTGATCAAACCCATGCCGCCGGCGCGCTTGTTGATGACTGCTGTCGCAACCGCCTCGGCGAAGTCGTCCGCGCCGCTCGCGCCGCCCGAATTGATCAAGCCGACCTTGCCCATATAGCCGTTGGCCACTTGATAACGCGTCAAATCGATGGGATGGTCGCTGGACAATTCGCTGTAGATGCGGTCGTCCAGCTTGCCATACGCTGAGTCGCCGCTGTTGAGCGCGCGGTAGCCGCCGGTTTGCGTGGGCAGCTTCTGCTTGACAATATCGGCCCCCAGCGTCACGCCCAGATGATTGGCTTGCCCGGTGAGATCGGCGCTGGTTTCGTGATTGACGCCGTCCACGGTGAAGGCGGAATTGCGCATGTAGCACCAGAGGATGGTCGCCATGCCCAGTTCGTGGGCGTGGGCAAAGGCTTCCGCCACCTCCACCATCTGCCGGTTGGCGTCTGCCGAGCCGAAATACACCGTAGCGCCGATGGCGACCGCGCCCATATCCCAAGCCTGCTTGATCTTGCCGAACATGATCTGCTCATGCGTGTTGGGATGCGTCACCAATTCGTTATGATTGACCTTGACGATGTAGGGAATGCGATGCGCGAATCGGCGGGCGGTCATGCCCAGCACGCCGAAAGTAGAAGCCACCGCGTTACAGCCGCCCTCCAGCGCCAATTCGATGATCCTGGCCGGGTCGAAATAAGCCGGATTGGGCGCGAAGGAAGCGCCGGCCGAATGTTCGATGCCTTGATCGACGGGCAGGATTGAGACGTAGCCGCTGCCGCCGAGCCTGCCGCTGTTGTAGATCTGCTGCAAACTGCGTATCACTTGCGGATTGCGGTCGCTATCCAGCCAGACGCGCTCCGCGAAGTCCGGACCGGGCAGCGCCAGGTCAGCGTGCGGGATGGTGTCGCAACGGTGGTTGAGCAGGTATTCGGCTTGGTCGCCGAGGTATTCCGCGATCGCGTCGGCGCGGATGTCGGGAGGTGCAATTGCCATGGTAGAGTCCTTTGTTCGTAACTATTCAATCTAAAATTATAACAGCAAAGAGCAACACTCTTCCGACTGTAATTTCTCTACGTTGCGTGAGATTGCCTCTTTTCACTGCAACTGCAATAATTGTGCTGACACTCGACAACTAATGGTTTGCCTGATGACGATAGAAGAACAGATTCGAGATATTGCCAAGACTTATGCCAGTACACTGCAAACAAAGGTAATAGATCGCGTTGCTGAAATGGAAACGGATGACAAGTCACACTACCTAATCTACAGAGTGTTGGGAATTACACTTGAAGAAGGTGATTTGATTGACGTGTATCAGAATAAGGGACGATTCCTATATCGCTACGCAGGATCATTTCTCGAACACGCAACAAGGGCTTGCTTTGAAACCGAGTATCCTGATGCGAAATCATTGAGGATACCCAATACATTTGGCCAGCGACCAAAATCATTTGGCATTGACATATTAATAGAGAATCGTGCCTACGAAATCAAATGGCGTGATGCAACGACCGATGGTGATCACATCACTAAAGAACATACAAGAATCCGCGCTGTTGCTCAAGCGGGCTATACACCGGTCCGTCTGATGTATTTCTTCCCAAACCGCGCCCAAGCAATGAGAATTCAGGCCGCGATCCGAGACCTTTATAAGGCTAACAGTGGCTTTTACTACAGTGGTGAAGAAGCCTGGAAACACCTTGAAGAAACAACTAGCGTAGATTTGTTCGCAATCTTGGAAGATATTGCAACAGAGAATTCAAAATGATCAATGAAATTCTACACGGGGATTGCCTCAAGGTTCTTAAAGATATTCCAGCCAACTGTGTCGATCTAGTGTATCTTGATCCACCCTTCTTTTCTCAGTCGGATCATACGCTCAAATCGAGAACGCTAACCGAATTTAGCTTTGAGGATACCTGGTCGTCTTTGGACGCATACATAGATTATCTTGGGATGCGTCTTGAAGAGATTTATCGGGTAATGAAAAGTGACTGTGCAATCTTTGTGCACTGTGATCGCAACGCATCACATCGGATACGTATGTTGTTGGATCAGATATTTGGTTTTGACCGCTTCGTTTCGGAAATAATTTGGACGTACCGCCGGTGGTCAACCTCAAAAAACTCGCTGCTGGGTTCACACCAAACCATATTCATGTACTCAAAAACTGAAAATTACAAATTCAATCTTATCTATCAAGATTACTCAGAGACAACAAATCTTGACCAAATCCTACAACGACGAGAACGGAACCAACATGGCAAGACGGTATACGCGAAGGACCGTGAAGGAAACGTTGTGCTTCACGGGCCCAAGAAGGGTGTCCCCCTGTCCGATACGTGGAATATCCCTTACTTGAATCCGAAAGCACGAGAACGGTGCGGATACCCGACTCAGAAGCCCCTCCTATTACTTGAACGGATTGTGATGTTGGCATCAGACGAAGGCGATCTGATACTCGACCCATTCTGCGGCAGTGGAACTACATTAGTGGCTGCCAAACTTCTTAATCGAAATTATATTGGAATTGATTCTTCCATCGAAGCAGTAGACCTATCTCGTACTCGTATCGAAAAACCAATTCGCTCTGATTCCAAATTGCTAAGGACAGGGCGCACTGCCTACAAGAATCTTCCAGGAGAGGTCGTTAACCTTCTAAGACAACTGCCAGTAAAGCTAGTCCAAAGAAATAGCGGCTTCGACGCCATACATAATGATTTTGTCAATGGCAAGCCGGTAATATTGCGGGTACAAAGAAAAGGCGAGAACTTGGCGGAAGCAGCCGAGAAACTCCGGCGCGCAGGAAAAACGAAAGACGCCGAACTTTTATTACTGGTCAGAACCGAATCGGAAAACCGCCAACAGTCCTTATTTGATATGTTTCCCGAAGATGTACATGTAATCGATTCATTGGAGGTTGCGGTTCAGTCAAAATTGGAGGACATTCTTCAACAACAGCACCGATAGGAATATAACGTTGACGATGAAAAAGGCCAGCAGTTTACTTCCCCAATAGTCTAACAATGAGTTCAATTCACGCAATCCAACAACTCCGATACGCCGCCGAGGCGCGCGACCCCGAACGCTGCCAGTTTCTGCTCAAGTCGCTGTACATGGAGTTGGACTTTTATCTGGCGCTGGCTGTCGCCATCGAAAGGGCGCGGTCTTTCCTGGAGACCTTTGAAACCTACTACCCCGACGGCGCCTTTGCCCGGCAGATTCTGATGCAGATGGTGAATACGGGCACAGCGTCGCCGCGCCTGCCGCCGGAAGCGCTGCGAGACTTCGAATACCCGGGGGCGGCCAATTTTATGAAGGCCCTGGCTGACTTGGCGCATGCTTTGCAGCCGGGGCCGCTGCCGCCGCGCATCGGCTATCTGGTCAGCGCCACCGTCAACGCCATCATGGCGGAATTGGTCGAGCAATATTACGGGCCCCGCCAGCAGGCCTGGGCGCAGGTACGGGAGACGCCTGCTGAGCCCCCCGCTGGCGAGATCGCCTACGCATTCTGGACCGACGAAGATGTCGCGCTGCTCGATACCGACCACTGGCTGGAAGTGGCCGATAGCATCGAGCGGCACTTGCAGCGTCAATACGGTAATATTGACGGTGGCGAATCGCCTTAATTACCCTTGGGGGCTAGGCTAGCCCATGAGCCTGGATGAATATACTGCAATAGCGCCGCCCGCCGGCTTATACGATTTCAGGCATCAAGTCACGACCGGCATTGACGGCTTCGGCGCGGTCAAAGACGCGGATATCGAAACCTTTCATACGCTCGGTTTTATGGTGATTCACAACGCGCTTGACAAAGCTGCCATTCGGGCCGGGCGCGATGGCCTTCGCGACTTGATCCTGCGGCGCGACCTGGACAATATCATGGTGGAGTCGGCTGTAGGCCAGCGCTTTGAGCGGCTGACCGACGCTGCCCGGCTGGATAGCGTACGCAAGATGATGCCGATTGTCGACTTTGACGATCGGCTTATGTCGCTGTCCGCGCAGCCTGAATTGACAGCCCTGTTGGAGCGGATCATGGGCGAGCCGCCGGCGCTATCGCAAGATATGGCCATGCTGAAGCCGCCGCGGATCGGGCGCGAGAAACCATGGCATCAGGATATGGCCTACTTCGACTACCCCACTGATACGATGATCGTCGGCGCCTGGATTGCCCTGGACGATGCGCTGCCGGAGAACGGCTGCATGATGGTCATCCCCGGCAGCCATCAAGAGGGGCCGATGCCGCATTGGGCGCGGCGCGACTGGCAAATCTGCGACAGCGATGTGCAGTTGGGCAAAGTCGCAGCCGTGCCGCTGCCGCCGGGAGGCTGCCTGCTATTTCATTGCCTGCTGCATCATGGAACGCCGCCGAGCCGCTCCAACCGCAGGCGTTGGGCGCTGCAATTCCACTACCGGCCGCGCAGCGCTACACCCCTGCCCAACAGCGACCTGCGCCTCAGCGTCTTCGGCACGGCCGGCAAAGACGCCAGCTGCTAGCGTTAGCGCCCAAGGATTGCCTGTGTTCTTTTTTGTCTTCATCCTGGTGAATATATTGCTGATGGGGACGCTGTTCGCATTCGGCTTCTACCAATTCATGCAAATTGAGGCGAAACGCAAATGCCGCAAATTGCTGGCCGAGGCGTCGCTGGACGAGCAGGAATTCAGTGCCCTAGTTCATGCCGACAGATATGACGAAGCCCTGTCGCGCTTGATGCGGCAAGCTGATGTTGATCGCTACACAGCCGAATCGGCATTGGCGCAGATGCGGAAACGCGGCTGAGCCTATCCTCGTCTGCGCATGCCCCCGGCGATATAACGGCCGGTTGTTGGCTGCTAGGAATTGTGCCTTATATTGAGAATGTCGCCGTCCAGCACACGGTATTCCTTGCCTTCCAGCCGCTGCTTACCCGCGCTCTTGATGGCAAACTCGCTGCCCAGTTCAGCTAAATCCGCATAACGGAATACTTCGGCGCGTATAAAGCCGCGCTGCAGGTCGCTGTGAATGACGCCAGCCGCTTGAGGCGCCGTCGCGCCATCCGGGAAACTCCAGGCGCGCACTTCATCCTGGCCCACCGTAAAGAATGAACGGATGCCCAGCAAGTCGTAGGAGAGGCGGATCACCCGGGAGCGAGACAGCTCGACAATGCCGTATTCCTCCATGAACAGCGCTGCATCAGCCTCATCCAACTGCGCGATCTCGGCTTCCAGGGCGCCCTGGATACTGACCGACGCGGCCTTGGGATATGGCGGGTCAAGCAAATGCGTTGAGTCTCCGGCGCCATCTCCGCTGTTGATGACGACCAGCACCGGCTTGCGCGTCAGAAAACCGAAGCCTCTTATGCGCTTGTCCTCCACCCGGCTGAGGCGCAAGCTGCGTAGCGGCTGCTCCGCTTCCAAATGCGCTTTGAGCTTCTCGAAAAGCGGCTCTTCGTCCGTCAGGCTCGGGTCCGCCCGCTTGCCTTTGACGCGCCGCTCGTTTTTAATTCGCTCCAATCGCGCCTCGACGCTGAGCAAATCCATCAGCAGGAACTCGCCGTCGATGGTCGCCAGGTCGCGCGCCGGATCAACCGCGCCATAGGGATGCGGCACACGCTCGTCGTCAAAGCCGCGCAGGACATGCAGGAAGCCGTCTACTTGCGCCAGCTCATTGCGGAATTGTCCAGCCAATGCGCCGCCGCCGATGCCTTCTTCCAGCCCGGCGATGTCGACGTAAGTGATGTGCGTGTAGGTGGTTTTCCGCGGCTGGTAGATGGCGCTCAAGTGGTCAATGCGTAGATCGGGAACGCGTATTGTTGCGGTGTTAATCTCAAATTGGCCGGTCGTCGCGGCGCTAGTCAGCGACTCGCCACCGGTTAAAGCATTATAAATCGTGGTTTTCCCGCTGTTAGGCAGGCCGATGATCCCCAAGCGCATACTGATTGCTTCTCCATTTCATTACAAACCGCAGCATTCTATCGGCAATCGGGCGATCGCGTCAGGGGCAAATGGAGCTAGCCTTGGGATTCGCCAGGGGCGGCGACAAGGCATGTGAAAAGCGGAGTCAGGCTGATGCGATATGCGCCAAGATCCGCTCTGCTCGGGCGCGCCAGGTGTAGTGCGCCAGGGCGCGTTGGCGCGCTCGTTCGCCAAGCTGTTCGCGCAATTCGCGGTCGCTTTTCAAGCGCTTGATGGCAGCGGCCCAAGCAGCGATATCGCCCGGCGGCAGCAGCAGCGCACTGTCTCCATCGGCGACGACATCCGACCAGGCGGGCAGGTCCGAGGCGACGATGGCGCGGCCGGCGGCCATATATTCAAAGAGCTTCAGCGGAGAGGTATAGAAACTGAATTGCGCGTCGGGCGGGTGCGGCATAGCGCAGACGTCAAATGCGCATAAATACAGCGGTACATCCGCGGGCGAAACGTGGCCGGCGTACAGAAAGCGGTCGAGGGGCATTCCCAGTTCACGCCAGCGTTCGCGCAGCGCGGCCGCCATTTCATCCGGACCGCCAACCAATGCCAAGCGCGCGCCGTCGATTTCAGCCAGCGCCTCAACCAGCGTGCCGACTCCCTTATCCATCCCAAGGGTGCGCAGACGGCCGACATAGCCGACGATGAAGGCCTCTTGCGCCCAGCCGACTTGCCGGCGGGCAGCGACTCGGTCGAGGTTATCAGGGAAGCGCCGGCGGCGGAAGCCATCATGCGCGACGATGACGCGGGCCGGGTCGGCGCCGCGCAGACTGACCAGATCCGCTTTGAGTCGCGGCGTAATGGCGATCACGCTGCCCACTCGCCCCGCAACTCGCCTTTGCAGCGCAGCGCCCTGCGCCGATCTGAGAAACTGATGAGCTTCGTAAGCCAGGGACGCGCTCGGCCGTATTCGTGACAGCAGCGCCAGCAGCAACTCATCGCGGCTGTAATAGATATCGGCGCGGCTGAACAGCAGCAGCATCAAGCTTACGAGCGCATAACTCAGGAGCAGCACATAGAAGGCAAAGCGCGCGCCTAGGCTTCCCGACGGAAAAAGCGGAAAGAGGTCGATGCAAGGGACGCGGCGGACGGAGAAATTGGCGTCGACGCCGTAATAGTCGTAGGGGTCTTGCACTCTTCGCAGCTGGCGGGTATTCCAACGACGCGCCACCCAGAGCGTCACCTCACAGCCGGCGGCGGCGAAGGCTTCGCAATTCTGCATGATTTGCAAGCCGTGCGCCTTTTCCGTCGGCAGCCGCATCAGCGAGATGTAGAGGAGTTTGGGCATGCTCGGGTTTTCACCCCCACCCCTATCCCCTGGCCCATCAATAGGGAGGGGAAAGATTATTCGGAAATAGACGGCTAGGGCTTGCTCTGCCGCGGCAGCAGCAAGCTGAGCAGGCCCGCAACCGCAATCATGACAGCCACAATCTGGAAGGTCAACGACAGGCCGATTTGCTCGGAGATAATGCCGATCGCCAGCGAGCCGACCGCGCCGGTGGCGAAGATGAAGCCCAGGATCGCGCCCGAGGCGAAGCCCTTGCGCATGGGAATCAGGTCTTGCGCCATGACGACGATCAGGCTGTGCGCGCCGCCGGATAAACCACCCGCCGCGATCGCCAGGAAGAAGGCGAAGGCGCCCTCGTAAGCGGGCAGCAAGAAGAAAGCCGGCGCCGAAAATAGCATGCTCAGCATCATAACCAAGCGCCGGTCATAGCGATCGGCCAAGCGCCCGAAGACCAGGCCGGACAGCGCCGACGCGATCCAGAAGGAGCTGGTAATCGTGCCATAAGCGGCCGGGTCCCAGCCCTTCTGCTCGAAGAGCACCGGCACAAAAGCGACCGAGCCCTGCTGCCCCAAGCCGCGCAGCAGCACGATAACGCCCAGGATAATGAAAGCCCGCAAAGGAAAGTGCTGCTTCGCCCCATTTTCCCGCTCGGCTTTTCTTTTGTTCTGCTCGGCATGATGCTCGTGATGGCGGGGTATGCTGGTGACCATCAGCAGGATGGCCGGGATCGACAGGGCAGAGAGCAAGATGATGGGCGTGACGTTGTCCTGGATGCCGAAGGTGTGGACGCCGACGATTTCGCCCATTCCGCCCAGCAGATCGGGATTGGCCAGCTCAAGCAGGATGCCGGCGATGGCGGGGCCTATCGCCAAACCCGTCTGCCCCATCAAAAAGAATATCGCCATGTGAAAGGCGGAGCGTCGCGGCACGGATTCAGCCGCGTGCAGCGCGCCAACCGGGTGCAACGCGCCGCTGCCGACAGTCGCCAAGACCATCGGGAAGAACATCAGCCAGTATTGCCGCGTGGCGGCGGCGAGGATGACCGACACGGTGAACATAAAGACATGAAACAGCAGCCCGAAAGAGCCCAGCCAGCGCCCGCCGCTGCGGTCGGCGCGGATGCCGAAGTAGGGCTGCGTCAACGCGCCCATCAACTGCGCCAGGCTGACGGCCAGGCCGATCTGGATGTTGTTCATGGGCATGATGCCGGCGGCCAGGAAGGTCAAGAGCACCGGCGTCATAGAAGCGAAGACGTCGTTGGTTAGGTGCCCGATGCAAACCGACCACAATAGCCGACTATGACGCGCCATGGGTTGAAGCTCCGCTAGAATGGCGGCAATGATAAATGGAGTTAGGGCAGATTAGAATGTGAACTGTTGGGAATCCGCGAGGCGCAGAATGTAGCAGTTGCCACTCTAGTTTAGCCCGAAGTCGCGAATAAAGCCCTGAATCTCGCTTGGACTGGCGTCGATTTTGTCTGACTTGGAATAGATCTGGACAAACAAGATCGTGTCATCATCAAGGAAAAAATAGATGGCTCGAAAGCCTCCGCTCTTTCCGCGACGAGCCGATCGGTTGGTTAATCGCACCTTGTAGATCTGCGCTTCGTAGCCTGAGAGCAATGCGCCACGATAGCCTTGATGCCGCATTTCCTCTTTCAGCGAGTCAATGTCTTCCTCAACGAATCGAAATCGTTTTCGCAGCCTTCGGACATCCTTAAGAAAACCGCGAGAAAAGTTGAATCTGATTGGCATCGGAAGTGGCGCTAATCTTCGAGCAGCGCGCGAAACTCCTCTTCTGAAAGTGTGTCCCCCGCCAAAGCTTCTTTATAGCCTTGCTTGATGCCCGCCAGGATTTCCTGCCGCGTTGGCGGTCGATAGGGCTTATCATCGTCATCGTCGTCAAGCGGCGTCGGCTGGTAGTCCCCCGCTTTGTATTCCACTTCCGCTTGCCGCAGCGCCGCCCCAATCTCTTCATCACTCGGCTCGCCAAAGATCGCTTCAAAGACCTCCGGGTCCTTAAGCGCCTCGATTATCTCTTCGGCCGTGTCGCCAAGCTGGCGAATATCCGTTAGCTGACGCGTGGGGCTTTTTGTTGTCTCTTTCATGATCGTTCCCTTTTGGACGGCTGCCATGCTTGCCGCCCACACGAATCTTGCGCTTCAAGAGCGTTTTGCGCTTTTAGATTTGTCAGTTAGCCAAGTCAGTGTATCTGCCCTCTCCAGCTACCGCATCGCCGCTCAGCATTGACGTATCCCGAGTCTAAACGATAATGCAGCAATTACCAAGATTAGCGAGCCGATACAACCCAAGGGAACGACGATGACAGTTGACTACGACCGGCTAGAGCCGATACCGCAGCGGGACGAACCCTATCACATCGTGGTGACCGCCGCCCACCACGACGATATCGAATTCGGCGTGGCCGGCAGCGTGGCGCGCTGGATACGCGATGAAGGCGCCACCGTCACCTACGTCATCCTCACCGACGGCGGCGCCGGCAGCAACGACCCGGATATGACGCGAGACGCGCTGGTGGAGCTGCGCCGGACGGAGCAAGACGAAGCCGCGGCCCGCGTCGGCGTCAGTGATGTCCGTTATCTGGGCTACCCCGATGGCAGCCTGCAAGCGACTTTGGAATTGCGGCGCGACATCACCCGTATCATCCGCGAGACCAAGGCTTATCGCGTGGTCTGCCAGGACCCCACCACCATCTTTGTGCAGGCCAGTTACATCAACCATCCCGATCACCGCGCGGCCGGCGAAGCCACGATCTATGCGGCTTTCCCCAGCGCTGAAACGCGGCCGATCTTCCCCGAGCTGCTGGCGGAAGGTTACGAGCCGCACAAAATCGGCGAGCTATACCTGAATCTGACCCAGACGCCGACGCATTATCACGACATCAGCGGCGCTATCGAGCTCAAGATGGCGGCACTGGGCGCGCATGCCTCGCAGATTGGCGCGGGCGAAGATTACGAGAACGGCGCCAAGAAGTGGGTGCTGCAGAGCAATCGCGATGGCGGCAAGATGGTCGGCGTCGAATACGCCGAGTACTTTCGCGTGCTGAAATTTGATGCCGAGCGCAAGAGCTGGTACGAAGAAGAACAGGAGCGGCTTCAGCGGGAAGCGGCAGACGAATAGCGATTGCCCCGCCTCGCGTCATAGGGTTAGAATAGGCGCGAATTAGACTCAAGATGAAAAAAGGACGGACATGATTCTCACAACTTATCAAAGCGACGGTGGCATCAAGCTCGGCATCAAGACCAAGCGCGGGATATTGGACGTGGCGGCGGCTGTGGACGCGACGAGCTTGAATTGCCCGACGAGCGCGACGGACTTGTACGCTCAAGGTTTGAGCGCCCTGCCGGCTCTCACAGCGCTGGCTGACGCGGCGGCTGACGCGGCGCTTTATCTCAACGAAGCCGACCTCCGCTATGGCCCAGCCGTGCCAGACCCGGGCAAGATTTTGTGCGTCGGCTTGAATTATCAGAAGCACGCGGAAGAATCGGGCATGGCGGCGCCTGAGGAGCCAGTGCTCTTCAGCAAGTTCAACAATACCATCGCCGCCCCAAACGAAGACATCCCGCTGCAAGCCGATTGGGAGACGGTCGACTACGAATCGGAGCTGGGCGTGGTCATGGGCGCGACCGCGCGCAATGTTTCGGTCGACGAGGCGCTGGACGCCGTTTTCGGCTACTGCAATATGAACGACCTCAGCGAGCGCAACTTCCAGATGAAGAGCGGGCAGTGGCTGCTGGGCAAGACACTGGACAAGTTCCTGCCGCTGGGCCCCTACGTGGTCACCGCGGACGAAATCCCCGACCCGCAGAATCTTTCGATCAAGGGTTGGATGAACGGCGAGCTGCGACAGAGCAGCAATACAGCCGATATGATCTTCAGCGTGGCCGAGGTCATCGCCTACGCCAGCCGGATCATGACGCTCGAAGCCGGCGATGTCATAAGCACCGGCACACCCGAAGGCGTCATCATGGGCATGGACCCTAAAATTTGGATGAAGCCGGGTGATGAATACATCGTCGAGGTCGAAGGCTTGGGCAAGCTGGCCAATCGCATGGTCGAGGCTTAGCCATGACCGATACTTATCTTGTCACCGGCGGCATGGGCTGCATCGGCGCCTGGACGCTGACCCACTTGCTGCGCAGCGGAAAGCGCGCCGTCAACTTCGACCAGAGCAGCGATCGCCACCGCGTCAATTGGCTGATGAGCGCCGAAGAACAAGCGAACATCAGCTTCGTGCAGGGCGACTTGCGCGATACGGAGGCCGTGAAAGCCGTCTTCTCCGAGCACGACATCAGCCATGTGATCCACTTGGCGGCGCTGCAAGTACCTTTCTGCCGCGCCAACCCGCCCCTGGGCGCCGAGGTCAATGTCACCGGCACGGTCAACGTCTTTGAAGCGGCGCGCGCACAGGGCATCGGGCATATCGCCTACGCCTCGTCCATTGGCGTCTACGGTCCGCCGTCGGATTTTCCGCCGGGCTTGATCGCCCACGACGCGCCCAAGAACCCGCGCACGCTCTACGGCGCCTACAAGGTCTGCAACGAGCAGACGGCGCTGGTCTATTTCGAGGAGAATGGCATCAGCAGCACGGCTCTGCGTCCCTACACCGTCTACGGCGTCGGGCGCGATCAAGGCATGACCAGCGAGCCAACCAAAGCGTTGGTGGCGGCGGCGAAGAGCCAGCCCTACCACATACCCTTCAGCGGCACGATGCAATTTCAACTGGCCTCCGATGTAGCGCGGCAATTTATTCTGGCGGCAGAGCAACCCCTGGGAGGGGCGCGCGGCTTCAACCTGGGCGGCGGCGACCCGAAGACCGTGACCGATTTCGTGGCGGCCGCGTCAGCCGTCTTGCCCGCGGCGCAGATAGATGTGGCGGACAATCCGCTGCCCTTCCCCGAGGGCTTTGACGACAGTGAGCTGCGCGCCAGCTTCGACACGGTTTACGAGACGCCGCTGGCGGAGGGCATCGCCGAGACGATCGCGCATATTCAGCGGCTGGGGGATGGGATTTAGCTAGCCGCTACTCGCTTCGGCACTCAGCGGAAAGAGCCGCGTCATTTCGAGTTCAAAGCCCGGCAAGATGTCTTCGCCGGACAGCTGGCCCGATTGCCCGACAAACTCAATATCAAGGCGCGCGCCGGCAGCGGAGCGGCAGACATCAATGCCCTTTTCGGCGGGCAGCACAATCCAGACCAGGCTGGCGCCGCGCAAATAAGCAGCCGCTTTTTGACGCAGATGCCCTAGTGTCTCGCCGGGCGCGGCGAGCTCAACTGCCAAGTCCGGCATGATCGGGAGCCAGCCATCGGGCAGTGGCTGGGGCAAACGCGCCTTACCTGTGAACGCGATAGCCGGACCCAGCACAGTATGTTTGTCTTCCGATGGATAATGACCAACCCCTAGCATGGTCTGGCCGAGCGCGTACTTCTCAACGTGCTCATAGATATATCCCAGTAACGAAGCCACAAGCCTGCCCTGCAAGGCATAGCGGGGGCGTGGAAAAGCGAATAATTCGCCGTCGATCAAGTGAAAACGTTGGTCGTCATTTTCGGGCTTTGACACCAACTCCCAGAGACTGTCAACCGTGTGCAGTTGCTGTTGGATAGCCATGCTGCCCCTGCCTTGCGCTTGCTGTCAGCCTAGCATACCATATTCGCTGGCTGCTCACGAATCAGCTTGTCTCCGGTAGTGTATCGAATTCGGTTGAAAATCAATTTCACCACAAAGACACAAAGGCACAAAGCACACAAAGAATATGGCATATCTCGATTAAGTTTCTCGGTGCTCTTGCAGGGCAATCGCATCAATATCCATAAATGACGAATTTATTATCAAACTAACAAATTGTAGGGGCGAGCCTTGGCTCGCCCATGAAATCTGGCAGAAAATCACCTTTTCATTGAGTCCTTTATTGACATATTTTCGGATAGTTCTCGGAGTTCTTGTCACCTTAGTGTTGAGATAAGTTGATGCGATTGCCCTAGCATTTCTCGGTGTCCTCGATGGTATTTATCTGTATCAACCGAAAAGGATACATTTCCTTGTCTCCAGGACTGCGACATTGCAGCGATAGAATACGTACAGGAAGAGTAGAGGACACTAAGGCGGCAATAATGCGCTTTTCTCTTTTGCCTTCCGTGTGTCCGTGGTGAAACAACAGGAATCCAAGACCATGTCCAAAACAAAAAGAATGCTTCAGCAGCTCAGCACCGGCTTGCTCAACATGCAGCGGGCGCGCGTCAAGGCGATCGACTACGTCATGATTAAGGTGCCGTCGTCCTTCGCGCCCATACCCAAAGAGCGCAACTTGGTGCAGCGGCAGCTACTGGGCGCGCCGCCGATGAGCCTGCTGGAATTTGTAGCGGCGCTGGAGCGCATCAGCGAGGACCCGCGGCCGCTCGGCGTGATTCTCAACTTCCGCGGCTTATCCGCCAGCACAGCCGATTTGCAGACCATGCGCGACGCCATTCTGCGGCTGCGCGACCAGGGCAAACGCGCCCTCAGCTTCGCGCCCGGCTACCGCACGATGGAGTATTACGTGGCCAGCGCTTGCGACGAAATCTTGCTGCCGCCCGGCGGCATGCTGGAGACCTCGGGCCTGTTCAGCCAGCAAGTCTTTCTCAAGGAGGGCTTGGGCGCTGCGGGCTTGCAATGGGACTCGGTCGCCATCTCGCCTTACAAAGGCGCCGCCGATATGCTGACGCGCGCCGAACCTTCAACCGAAGGCCGCGAGCAGACCAATTGGCTGCTGGATTCTATCTATGAGACGGTCATCGATGGCATCGCCGCCACGCGCAAGATGAAGCCGGACGAAGTGAAATACATGATCAATGGCGCGCTGCACATGAGCGACGCCGCGCTTGACAAGGGCTACGTCGACGGTGTCATGAACGAGGAGCAACTGCCGGAATACCTGGGCGTCACCAAGATTAGCCCGTGGGAAGAAGCCGATGGTCAAGTCTACCTGCCAGAGCGTGACTTCAGCGGAAAATATGTGGCAGTCCTGTATGGCGGCGGCATGATCGTCGATGGCGAAAGCGCTGCGCCACCCAGCGATATGCCCGTTCCTATTCCCTTTGTCGGCGGCGAGCGGCTGGGCGATGTTACGCTGAATCAGCAGGTGCGCAACTTGATGCGCGATCCGCAATGCGGCGCGCTGGTGCTCTACATCGACAGCGGCGGCGGCTCGGCGACAGCCTCAGAGTCGATGGCGTCGGCGCTGGCGGCGTTCGCCAAATCGCGGCCGCTGGTCGTCTATATGGGTGGCGTCGCGGCCTCGGGCGGATACTACATCGCCACGCCGGCGCATTGGATCGTGGCGCAGGCCGGCACCATCACCGGCTCGATCGGTGTGCTCATGGGCAAGCTGGTGAACAGCGACATGTTGACCAAACTGCGCTTCAACGCCTTTTCCTACCTACGCGGAGAAAACGCCGACCTGCTCAGCGGAGAGAGCCATTTCAGCGATGACCAGCGCGACATGATCCGCGCCAGCGTCGACCACATCTACGAGCAATTTCTGGGGCGCGTGGCGGAAAGTCGCGGCAAGACCAGCAACGAGGTTGACGCTATCGGCGGCGGCCGCGTCTGGACCGGGCAACAGGCACTGGAGCATGGACTGGTCGATGAACTGGGTAATTTGCAGACGGCCATCGACAAGGCGCGTACTCTGGCCAAGCTGGGGTCGTCGACGCCGTCGCTGCTGATCCGCGACAAAGGCAAGCCCATCGGCGTGCAGGTGGCCGAGCAGAATCCGGCGGCGCTGGTCAATTACGCGGCGGAAGGCGTGGAGCGGCTCAGCAATCGCGCTCAGTGCCTCATGCCTTTTGAGTGGCGGGTGCGGTAGGGAAACTGCAACGACTGCGATTCTAATGAACATTTGAGCGGATTTTATTGACAGCCGCTGAATATAAGCTAAAATTGCAGGTGTTACAGGTTCTTTACTGAAGGTGCATAGCGATGAACGAAATCTTTACGATTGGTTACGGTGGCCGCGAAACAGATGAATTCGTTGCGATATTGAACCAATACGAGATTGATACGCTTGTGGATGTTCGGTCACAACCATACTCGCGATATGCGCCAGATTTCTGCCAGCAACGACTGTCCACAATACTGAATAACAGAGGTATTCATTATCAGTTTTTGGGCGACTCGCTCGGTGGGAGACCGGCCGATAGCAATTGCTATACCTACAGCCCGCAGCGAAAGAAAAAACTGTTGGACGCCAAGAAATGCGAGTCGAAAGAATTCTACCGGCAGGGAATCTCACGATTGAAGCGCGCCCTGTCAACGGGTCGAAGAATCGTCATCATGTGCAGTGAGCTTGAACCACACGAATGCCATCGGGCTTATGTGCTCGGCAAAACGCTTGACGATGGTGAAACCGCCGTAGTCCATATTGGCAGATACGGCGAGCCACTGTCGCAATCACAGATTCGAGAGATTAACTACCAAGAGGCGTTGCTCTGAAACTCAGTCTCGCGATCCAACTGACACGCTAATGTCCACCGAGTTGCAAACGATTTTTACCATCGGCGTCTACGGCTCTACAGAAGAGTCGTTTTTTGGGGCGCTTGTCGATAATGAGATAGAACTATTTATCGATATTCGTGCCCGTCGCGGTATGCGCGGGGGGAGATATAGCTACGTCAACAGTTCGGCTCTACAAACGAAGTTGAAAGACATAGGGATTTACTACGCGCATTTGAAAGAACTGGCGCCGACGAAAGAAATTCGCGCGCTTCAGTGGCATGCGGATAAAGAGGCAGACACTAAGAAAAGAGACAGGACAGGGCTGAGCCAGTCATATATCAAAGCGTATCGAGTAGAAATTCTCAAATCCAGAAAACGAAAGCCCGAAAATAAGCTTTCGTCCGAAAACCTTTTGAATAGGGCCAAGGAGCTTGCAGGTTTCCGCGCAGAACAACCACTGCACAGAATCGTACTTTTCTGTGTAGAAGGCAATCACAACGCCTGCCATCGCTGGCTCGTTGCCGACAAGCTAAGAAAAGACTTTGGACTGAAAGGCAGAGGGAAAATATTGCATATTTGAGGGCACTGATATGGTACGAGTTCTGATTGTCGGCAAAACCAAAAAGTGGGATAAAACTTGTGTAGGAGGAATCACAATTGATAATGCTCAAAGCATCCGATTATTGACCTCAAATGGCGATGATCATCCCAAAAATACTCCTTATAATCTGGGTGACATGTGGGATATGCAGTTGAAGGCGCCTCGGCGCAATCAGATTAAGAAACCTCACACCGAAAATACACTGGTGCTCCAAGATAATCTCATGGAGACTTACTCATTGAGTGCGGTGAGAAAATATGTAACAGAAGCCATTGGCGCGCCTCTCATTGAACCAAAACACCTTTTTGATGGGCTGTTACGATTTACAGACAATCGGAAGTGGTACGTTTCTCCCAGCGATGGTCTACCGAGTTACAGCACAGGCTTCTGGCGACTTCAGAAAGCGCTCCGACTGTTTTGGGTTACGCAAAACAAGGAACGAAAGTCTCGCTATATTTATGTTGACAACGAAGGCGGAAATCCCACGTTTGATGTGCCGTACGTTGGTTACCAAGAACCGTTGGAAGTCATTCCGAGCCACACAGTTTTGCGTTTTTCCTTAGCTCAGCCTTTTTCCAACGATAAGCAAAAGCGTTGCTATTTGCAACTTTCTGGTTGGTTCATTTAATGTATTGAACCCGTCCGCCGGAATCATAAATCTCCCGTCGATAGCAGCACATATTCGGTAACATATGCTACAAGGACAAACACCCATGCCCACAGTCCCCGCGCGCGCAGACGTACCCATCGAATCCACCTGGAACCACGAGAGCGTCTTTCCCTCCTTCGACGCCTGGCGCGAGGAGTACCAAGCCGCCGTCTCCGCCGTCAGCGACATCGAACCCTACCAAGGCTCGCTCGCGCAGAGCCCGGCGCGCCTCGCCGCATGGTTCGACCAGCATTCCGCCCTCGCCCGCCGCGTCTGGACGCTCTACATGTACCCGGTCATGTGGCAAGCCTGCGACGGCAACAACGAAGCAATCAAGGGGATGGTGGGCCAGGCGCAAGGGCTGGCCGGCCAATTCATGGCTGCCGTTGCCTTCGCCGAACCCGAATTGCTGGCGATGGACGAAGAGACGCTGCTGGGCTGGCTAAAACTCGACCAGCTCAGCCTCTATAAACAGCATATCGACGATCTGCTGCGCAAGAAGAAGCACGTGCTGTCCGCCGAAGTCGAAGCCGTTCTGGGGCTGCTGAGCGATCCGCTGGGGCGCATCGAGAGCATCCGCAGCGCGCTCAACGATATGGACCTGACCTTTGATGCGGCCGTCAGCAGCGCCGGCGCGCCGCAGCCCCTGGTGCAAAGCACAATCAACAATCTACTGGCTGATAGCGACCGTGAGACGCGCAAGAACGCCTGGCGCAACTATGCCGACAGCTACCTGAAATTCAACAACACGTTGGCGACGACATACCTGGCGTCGGTGAAAAGCAATGTCGTGCGGGCGCGGATGCGCGGCTACGACAGCGTCTTGCATGCCAAGCTGTCGCCCAGCAACATCCCGGTTGAAGTCTTCCACAACCTAATCGACACCTACAAAAAGCACATCCCCACCTGGCATCGCTACTGGGATGTGCTGCGGCGGGCGCTGGGTTATGACACGCTTCATCCCTGGGATATCTGGGCGCCGCTGACCAGCGATGACCCGGCCCTGAGCTTCCCCGAAGCGGTCGACATGATCGCGGAGGGCATGGCGCCGCTGGGCGCGGACTACGTCGCCATCATGCGGCGCGGCTGCCTGGAAGAGCGCTGGGTGGATTACGCCATCAACGAGGGCAAATCCGAAGGCGCTTTCTCATTCGGCGCCTACGACAGCCTGCCCTTTATCATGATGAGCTTCGACGGCAACCTCAGCTCGATGAGCACCCTGGCGCATGAGCTGGGCCACTCGATGCACAGCCACTATACCCGCGCGACGCAGCCATTCATCTATAGCAATTACTCCATGTTCGCGGCCGAGGTCGCTTCCAATTTCAACCAGGCGCTGGTGCGTGCGCATCTCTTCGCGCGCAACGATGACCGCGCTTTCCAATTGGCGCTGATTCAAGAGGCCATGGACAATATCCACCGCTACTTCTTCATCATGCCGACTCTGGCGCGTTTTGAATTTGAAGTGCATTCGCGCATGGAGAACGACGAGCCGTTGACGCCGGAGATGCTGAATCAAATCATGTCCGAGTTCTACGCCGAAGGCTACGGCGAGACCATGAGCGACGATCCGCGCCGCACCGGCATCACCTGGGCGCAATTCGGTCATCTTTACGAGGCCTACTACACCTTCCAATACGCCACCGGCATCTCCGCCGCGCACGCGCTTGCCAATGCGATATTGGCCGGCGATGACGCCGACGCGGTAGACCGCTATCTGGCCTTCCTGCGCGCCGGCGGCAGCGACTACCCGATACCGGCGCTGAAGGCGGCCGGCGTCGATATGTCGACGCCGCTGGCGGTGGAAGCGACCTTCGCCGTTCTGGAGGGACTGGTCGACCGGCTGGAGGGGTTGGTTTGAGCGACGCGCCAAGCGCTTCGATGAGGATTGACCGTGACGCAGCGATCGACATGGCGGTGTTCTCGGGCAATCTGCTCTACACTCTGCGAGATGATCGGCACTTTTGGGCGATGACGCTGATCATCTCCAGTCTTTTTGAGTTGGTTGGAGAAGGCGACGAAACACTGGAGCGCTTCGACAATGGTTTTTCCAGAATTACCAGGCAACGACCTGACCGGCCAGTAGCGCTTGGCTGGGATATGGGTTGCATTGCCAGAACTGTCAGAAACATAATCGTTCACGGAATGTCTCTCAATAGAACACAGAGAAAAAACTACAATAGTCAAGATAGAGCAACAGTTGTCAGCATAGGCTTTATTTCAGCGTATATACACAACAACAGCGATTACGTTTATAATGTAATGCTTGTAGGAGATGGACAATATATCATTCACTTCTCTCCATCGGCATTTTGGCCCTATGTTCAAGAATGGTATAGTGGCAGGGGGTAAAATGATGCGGAAAAAATATGTCTTGTACGAGCCAGGTGGTCGACAAGTTCGTGGATTTGCTTACGGCAAGCTGGTTGAAGTTAACTACATTGACGTCGTGCGGACGGACATCGAATCTCCCGAACGCGACGAATTCATTCAGTTGGTTGAGCAGGCGCAGCTAGCAGAAGGAGAACTGCGCGAGTGCCGCATTGGCTATGTCGATGACAACGGCGTCGGGACCTATTGCAGCTGGGAAGAATTCCTCGGCTTGGCAGCGGAATCCGGCTAAACCACTTCCACCAAACGCGGAGACAAATATCCATGCCCAAGATCGCATTTATCGGCGCAGGCAGCTTCGGCTTCACGCGCAAACTCGTCAAGGACATCCTGACCTTCCCATTACTCGAAGGCAGCGAGATCGCGCTGATGGACATCAACGCCGAGCGGCTCGATTTCGCCACGCGCGCCATCAAACGCATCGTCGCGGCTGGCGACTATCCCGCCACCGTCAGCGCCACCATGGACCGCGTCGAGGCGCTGCGCGGCGCCGATTATGTGGTGGTGACCATCCTGGTCGGCGCGACCGAGGTCTGGCGGCATGATATCGAAATCCCCATGAAATACGGGGTCGACATGAATGTCGGCGATACACGCGGCGTCTCCGGCATATTCCGGTCGCTGCGCACCATCCCCGTATTGGTCGACATCGCCCGTGATATGGAGCGTTATTGCCCGAACGCGCTGATGCTCAACTACACCAATCCGATGGCAATGCTCTGCCGCGCCATGGATATAGAAACCGACATCAATGTCACCGGCTTGTGCCACAGCGTGCAAGGCACCTCCAAGATGCTGGCGAGCTGGATCGGCGCGCCCTATGACGAGATCAACTACACCTGCGCCGGCATCAACCACACCGCCTGGTTCATCGATTACACCTGGAAGGGCGAAGACGCTTACCCCTTGATACAACGCGCCATCAGCGAGAACGACGATATCTACAACGCCGAGCAGGTGCGCAATGAGATGTACCTGGCGCTGGATTATTACGTCACCGAATCCAGCGGGCATAACTCCGAATACAATTGGTGGTTCCGCAAACGTCCCGACTTGATTGAGAATTACGCCACCCACGGCACTAACTGGAACCCTGGACATCACGCCTATATCCTAAAGTCGTATCGGCAGCGAGAGCATGACTGGCGCGATGATATCTACGCCTGGCTGGAGCAGGACGAGATTGATCTGGAGCGGGGCCACGAATACGCGGCCTACATCATCAACGCCATGGAAGGCGGCAGCCCCTTCAAGTTCAACGGCAATGTGCCCAACAAGGGCTTGGTGGACAACCTGCCGAATAAGGCCTGTGTCGAGGTGCCGGTTTGGGCTTCGCGCGATGGCCTGGAAGCGGTCGCCGTCGGTCCCCTGCCGCAATCGGTGACGCCGCTGACCAACCTCTACGCGCAGATTGAAGAGATGGCGGTCGAGGGTATCCTCAAAGGCGACAAACGCCTGATTTACCAGGCGGTGGCTTATTCGCCGCTTTCGGCCGCGGTTTGCTCGCTGCGGGAGATTCAGTCGATGGTGGACGAGCTTTTCGCGGTGAACGAGGCTTACCTGCAGCCGGCCTTGGCATAAACGTCGCAAATCGATAGAGAGCGCTTGCCCGCGCGCTAAATCCGCACCGTCGGCACAAAGCGAGGAACTCGCCGTGTTAAGCCGCTGGAACCCCGACAAACACTTGCGGATTCAAAACCCGCGCTTGCGCCTGGCGCTGCGTATGATTTGGTATTGTATGGTCCTCAGCAGCATCGGCGGCTTGCTTTTCAGTCTGGCCTTTCTAATGGATCTGCCGAATGCCTACGCGGATAACCCGAGGCAGGCGCTTATTCTCGCTCTGTTCTTTGGCGTGGGCACGGCGCTGTTTCAGCGGATTCTGGCTTCGATTCTCATCGGCGCGACGATGGCATATGTCAGCGGCAGATTTTTCAAGAACATTACCAACCCCTGGGCATTCAAGTTCGTCATGGGCCTCATCGCCGGCCTCATACTTCACCTTTTTGCGCCGCTGCAGCTGGTTAGATTTTATCTGACGGAATTGACGGATGGCGATTACGCGCCTTATCTGGAAACGGCCGGCGTTATCGCCGTCTATGCCGGCGGAATTTACCTGAGCCAAGTCATGGCGAGGAAGTACATTCGCGAAACCGCTGATCACGAGCAGGCAGTCGCATTCTCAGCAGATTAGCGCCTTTCGAATAACGCAGACGGAGCTTCAGGCGCTTGTGGATGGCTCTTGACAGTGAACGAAGCATTCCAGCAGCTGGTCTTCACGCAATCTCATGCGACCTATAATTTGGAGAACAGGGCGCGAATGGTATAATTTACGTACACTGCATCAGCGTTCTAACCCGTGAGGAAATGGTGAAAGGCATAGCATCATGTGGCGGACGATTCCCCTGACAAAGATTGTCCTGCGTATGCTCGTCTTCGGCGCGGTTCTGGGCCTGCTGCTGGGCTTGCTTACCAAATTCGCGTTTGACTCGACGATCCCTGCACCGCGCTCCTTCTACCTTCCACAAATTATCAAGGGAGGCGTCTTTGACGGCGTCATCCTCGGCGCGCTAATCGGCATCGCGCTCGCCTTATACGCCGGTGTCTTGCATCGCACGAGCCACAAGCCGCATCTTTTTAAGTTCGCCTTTGTCATCATCGCCACGATTGGGTCGCTGGCAATTGTCCAGCAGCCTTTCCATATCGGCACACTTGCTGAAATTGGCTTTGACTGGTCCTGGGCGCTCTTGGACTCTGTGCTGAGAACTATCATTATCGTGACCGTCTTAAAACATGTGGCTTTCGGCTTAGCGAGCTTGTTTGTGGCCAGCCGCTACCTGCATGAAGTTTCAGCCCATCTTATGCGCTCAAAAGCACAATTGGCTTCCGTATAGTCGCGCCCTATTTGTGACTGCGGCCGCGCTTAGCTATCTTGCGCCGCCCGCAGGCGATCCCGCGCCTCACGCGCTGGCGTGAGATTGGGGTTAATCGCCAGCGCGGTGATGTAATCATGCAGCGCCTTGTTGAGTTCGCCCCGTCCCTCGCGCGCCATGCCCAGGTAGTAATAGGTTTCTTCGACAGTTAAGACATGGCGGGGAAGTATCTGCAAGAGATGGCGCCGGGAGATTAGAATGGCAGATCAGCATGTGGCGAGAGGTATATCTATTATTGTAGAATTTGGCAGACAAGCAGTTCAATCGAATGAGATACGCTCCATTAACAGCGGAAATGTATCCTTTTCGGTTGATACAGATATATACCATCGAGGACACCGAGAAATGCTAGGGCAATCGCATCAACTTATCTCAACACTAAGGCGCCAAGAACTCCGAGATATATCCGAAAATATGTCAATAAAGGACTCAATGAAAAGGTGATTTTCTGCCAGATTTCATGGGCGAGCCAAGGCTCGCCCCTACAATTTGTTAGTTTGATAATAAATTCGTCATTTATGGATATTGATGCGATTGCCCTGCGAGAGCACCGAGAAACTTAATCGAGATATACCATATTCTTTGTGTGCTTTGTGCCTTTGTGTCTTTGTGGTGAAATTGAATTTCAACCGAATTCGATACACTACCTTCACAGCCGGTGTTTGACCGGACACATTGCATAGATGTATACTACATAATATGAAAGGTGGAGGATAATGTGGCGAGTCGGCCCACTTTTGAAACTGTTCCTGCGCATGTTTTGCTTGAGCGCGGCGCTCTTCGCTGTTTCTGGGTTGCTATTTGAAGCGACTTTCCGGTTCGACTGGTATTCCGCAGGGGGATGGCTCTCCCTTGCCTTTGTCAACGCGGCCTGGAGCGTTGTGCCGGCTCTTGTGCTCGCGCTTCCTTTGCCTGCAGTTACCATCCTTTTCTTCCGCGAAATCCGTCGGCCCGCCTTCTATCGTTTCTCCATGCTCATGGTCGCGTTGATCGCAACGCTCATCGTATGGGAAGATAGTTATATTCAGATCGGTAATTGGCTCTCTGTCGGCGGGCACCCCGCACTATATGCGGCGGCTGTCATCGCGCGAAACGGGTTGGCAATTTTCATCAGCGTATTCGCCGCTAACAGTTACATCCGCGATGTTTCCGCGCGTAATCGGGAAATGTCAGCAGTTGCGAATTGAAAATATCCCTTACGGAATAGTCTGAAACTAGCCGCGCTTAACTCTGCGCCGCCCGCAGGCGATCCCGCGCCTCACGCGCTGGCGTGAAATTGGGGTTAAACGTCAGCGCCGTGATGTAATTTTGCAGCGCCTTGTCGAGCTCGCCCCGCCCCTCGCGCGCCATGCCCAGGTAGTAATAAGTCTCCTCGACGTATTGGCCGCCGCCGTCGTTCTGATTCTGCCGCGCGATGCGGATCATGTCATCGTAGCGCCCGGTATGATAATAGGCTTCCCAGGCGCCGAATTGATACCAGAACATGCGCCAAGGCAAACCGAGCGAGATCGCCTTGTCATAAGCTTGGGCCGCCGCGTCATACATGCCCAGGTTGACGAAGTTGCTGCCCATATTGAACCAGGCGTGGGCGTCGTTCTGGTCTACGATGGCTTCCGCCCGCGCCATCTCCAGCGCCTTGATGTGATTCTGCCATTCATCGGCGTCATCCCCCAGCAATTCCAACAACTCGTCTTCGCGGTCAACCGGGTAAAGCGCGATGTAGGTGTAATTGAAGTGCTGCCAGTAATGCTCAAGTTCATCATAGCTGTAGCGGGTATTTGGTCCCTTGAAGCTGTCCATGGTGTTGACTTGGTTCAGGGAATCGTCCCAGCCGCTGAGCAGCAGATAGTGCCCCATCCATTCGTAGCCGGAGGGCTCGTAGCCAAACTCGATGATCACCGGGAAGCCATTGAGCATTAACGTCTGCGCTTGCTCCAGGGTGCCGCCGGAACGCACGATAGCATAGACGGGGATCTCGGGAATCTGCGTGTTGACGAATTCCGCCAACTGCCAGGGGCTGACATTCTTGTCTTCGTAATTCGGCTTCAGCCATTTGGCGGCGCGGAATTGATCGTCCTGGTAGCCGAAGTGCGCCAGCGCGTTCGTCAGCGTGGCCGGCGCGCAATTATTCCAGCTCTGATATTCGCTGCCCAGGGTATCGACGCGAAAAACGCTCGGCAGTGCGGCGCTGTCTTCGCTGGCCTGCCCGCTGACCGTCGCGGCGATCAGCAGCAGCCATATTACTACCAGTGGCTTCATGGGCCAAATCCAAAAGCCAATCCAACATCAGCCTCATTATACACAGATTGCTAGCGCAGAATCAGACGCTTTTCTTACGATGTGGGGAAATGGCGGGCGATATGTTATGTCGCCCATACAAGGCTTGTCCGCTACTGAAATAACGATGACGATATGTTTTGTTGGGGTGGGCGCCGCGATTTAGGGATTCACGACACTTTTGCCACAGAGGGCACAGAGAAAATATGAGTGCACAGAGAGGGATTCCGGGAAATATGGCGGTTGGTCGAGTCAAGGATGATCTACAGGTTCGCCGATTCTTTCTATGGACTAAGAATGATGCCTTTCCTCTGCGGACTCTATCAAACTCGGTGTACTCGGTGGCAAAGATGGTGATTATTCGTCTAAGCCGAGAGAGCGGCAGCTGAGTCACAGTACCGGACAAGCCATACAATGCCCCAAAATTGAATTTGCCTACAGCCAGCCCTCATCCAGCTCCACACTGAGCTGGCCCGCGCAAGCTCTGGCCGGGGCCGGCTCAATGATCGGCTCATTCTCGCCCGCTGCGATCATTCGTCGTATGAGACGCGACCGCAGCACATCCGCTACTTCGCGGTGGGATTCGCAGCCGGCTCGATTGTGCAGCTCGTTAGGGTCGGCCTGCAAGTCGTATAACTCCGACTCGAAATAGCCTTCGCTGTTCATATCGTCCCAGCCGTCTTTGTCCGGCGCGGTCACGGCGTATTTCCAGCGCCGGCTGCGGATCGCCCGGCCCACTTGTGATTCGCTGATCTGTATGAAGACCTCATCCGGCCAATCCGCGTCGACTTCCGTGAGCAGCGGCAAAATTGAGCGCCCCTGCATCAGCGCGGGCACGGGGATGCCGGCGGCGTCGAGCAAGGTTGGCGGCAGATCCAGCAGGCTGACCATCTGCGACAAGCGTCCGCCACCGTTGAAGGGACCGCCATGAAACATGGTAGGCACGCGCACCGAGGCGTCATGGCAAGAGCGCTTGTATTCGGCGTTGCGCGTCTTGAAGTGGCAGCCGTGATCGGACGTAAAGAGGATGATGGTATCATCCAGCATATCCAGGCTTATCAGCGCGTCAACCAGCCGTCCCAGCGCTTCGTCCAGGCGCTTGATCATGCCCAAATAGCCAGCCATCTGCTGATGCGCCGAGCCGCCTAGCGCTGCCAAATCCGGCGGCATCCAGCGCCCGCGGTAGCGCTCCAAATAGCCGACCGGCGGCGGATAGTCATCGCGGTGGTTTTGATGGTGCGGCTCGATGAAAGAAGAGAACATGAAAAAAGGCCGGTCTTGATGCTCGTTGATGTAGCCGATCATGGCGTCGGTTTGGGCATCGACGCGATAGCCGGGCAGCTTTTGCGCTGCGCCGTCGTTGTCGTACATGACCAGGTCATAAGCGTCGGACGTAAACTCGAGCAAGTTGGACGCCAGCCAATAGTCATAGCCGCCGCGCTGATCGGGCGACACGGGGCCATGCGCCTCGTCAGAAAGGTGCCACTTGCCGATATAGGCGGTATCGTAGCCGGCATCGCTGAAATAATGCGCCAGCGTGCGGCTCTCGCGCGGCAAGGCGACGCCGTTGTGAAAGCAGCCGGTTTCGGTGGCGTAGAGTCCCGTTTGCAGGCAAGCCCGCGCCGGACCGCAAACAGGCTGACAGGTGATAGAGTAGTGGACATCCGTGCCCGCGCGAGCCAGGCGGTCGAAGTTGGGACTCAGATCAAGCGGGTTGCCGTGCAGGCCGGTCGTATCCCAGCGCTGCTGGTCGGTGAAAAAGACGATGATGTTAGGGCGTTTCTGAGCCATTCGCGTGTTCCTCCTGGAGTCAGCGGACGACGCAATTGTAATCGGATGAGACACGACCATACAAATTATCAGGCCAGGTTGGCAGGATATTCCCCCACAGCTGATCGGGCGTCACGACTTGGCTCACAATATAAATGACAAGCCCGTAAATGTGACTGTCGACAGGGACGAGCCACCGGCTCGCCCGTACACACAACGCGGCTTCGAAAACGAGGCGCTAAGCTAAGCAAATTCGTTTACGGCGTGAGGGAGATGTAACCTTTACAGTTGTAACAAATTCATTACCAGGACACTGAGAAATGCGAGAGCACCGAGATTTTCAATCAAAATATGCCATATTCTTTGTGTGCTTTGTGCCTTTGTGTCTTTGTGGTGAAATGATTTCAACCGAATTCGATGCACTACCGGCGCGAGCGGGATGTTTGGCATTGTCGGCATATTTGCTATACTTCTGCCCGATAGTAGGCAATCTGAGGAACGGTAGATGGAAAAGGTACGCGGCTTTCTGGAGAGCAGGAACTACCCGCCCGGAGAGCTTTACGACTTGCCCACATCGCGGAAGCGCTTCCCTGATGGCGCGCAGTATCGCATCGAAATCCCCAGCACGGAGGGTCCGCGCGCGCTGGCCGCTGTGCTTGAAGAAGCCGACCGCCTGGGCGTGACCATCCACCGCGTCTCGCAAGGCAGCGGCATCTGGATGCTGACCGACGCCGAAATCCGCGAGATGTGCCGCCTGGGCGCTGCGGCTGGCATTGAAGTCAGCCTGTTTGTGGGACCGCGGGCGGCTTGGGGAACCAGCGCGCAAGTGCGTGCCAGCGCGGGAAAGAACCTCGGCGCTCGGCTGCGCGGCATGGACGAAGTGGTCTACGCCACCGAGGAAATCATCCGCGGCTGCGAGTTGGGCTTGCGCTCGGTCCTGGTCGCCGATGAAGGGCAACTTTGGCTGGTCAACCAGATGAAAAAAGCCGGGCAGCTTCCGGCTGATTTGGTCGTCAAGATCTCGGTGCAGATGGGCGCGGCCAATCCGATCTCGGTCAAGCTGCTTGAGAGCCTGGGCGCGGGCACCTACAACGTGCCAACCGACTTGACGCTGCCGCAGATGGCGGCGATCCGCGCGGCCATTGATATTCCGCTTGACATCTATGTCGAAGCGCCGGACGACTTCGGCGGCTTCCTGCGGCATTACGAAGTACCGGAGATGATCCGCGTGGCGGCGCCCATGTACGTCAAGCTGGGCTTGCGCAACGCGGCGAACATTTATCCCAGCGGCATGCACATCGAGGACTTGGCGGTCAAGCAATCGCGGGAGCGGGTTCATCGGGCGGCGCTGGTCATGAACATCATCGAGCGCTACGCCGGCGACGCGGTCATGGGCGCTGTCGGCGCGGCTGATTTGGGGATACCAGTGGGCTAATATGACCCTTCCCCCAAAGTGAGCTGAGGAGCGGACAGTTATAATAACGCGGGACTCGTCACAACGGGTCAGCCAATGTCTGACCCCTATAGGTGTCATTTTGTTGTAGAAGATGTAGGGGCGAGCCATTGGCTCGCCCGAATAAGTGTGCCAAATGAGCCTGTTTCGCGGCAAAACCTTGCCCGACTTGAACCTGTCCTGTCGTCAGTGCTTGTGGGGGCAAGGGGACTGAGAATGGAGAATTAAGGCATATGAAAATCAGCAATGTCAGCACAATGGTCATGGGCACGCCTTGGCGCAATCTGCTCTTTGTCAAGGTGGAGACGGACGAGGGCCTGGTCGGCTGGGCCGAGGCGCGGCCAGTCGGCGGCGTCGGCCCGGTTATCGGCTACCTCAACGAGACCGTGCCCGATTTCGCCCTGGGCCACGACCCCTTCAATACTGAGTCCATGTGCTATCGCATGCTGCGCGAGACCTATGGCCGCGCCGGCGAGATCGCCATGACCGGCATCGCCCTGCTGGAGATCGCCTGCTGGGATATCATCGGCAAAGCGCTTGACCAGCCAGTGTATCGGCTGCTGGGCGGGGCCATGCGCGACCAGATCAAAGCCTATGCCAACGGCTGGTATCGCGTCGAGCGGACGCCGGAAGCCTGGCATGAAGCGGCGACAGAAGTCATCGATAAAGGCTATCGCGCCCTCAAATTCGACCCCTTCGGCAGCGGCTTCTACGAATTCACGCGCGAGGAGAAGCTGCTCTCGGTGTCGCTGGTGGAAGCGGTTTACGATGCGGTGGGTCCCGATGTCGAGTTGCTGATTGAGATGCACGGACGCTTCAACCCGGTCACGGCGGTCGAAATCATCCGCGACCTGGCGGAGTTCCGTCCCGCCTGGGTGGAGGAGCCGGTGCCGCCGGAAAATTTGCGCGCCCTGCGTGATGTGCGCGAGGTGGCGCTAGGGCTCGGCATACCGGTGGCCACGGGCGAACGCATCCACACGCCCTACGAGTACCGCGAACTCTTTGAACTGGGCGCCGCCGACATCATCCAGACGGACATTACGCATTTCGGCGGCATCATGAATATGAAGAAACTGGCCGGCACAGCCGAGATGTATTATGTGCTGGTCGCGCCGCATAATGTCGGCGGCCCCTGCTCAACGATGGCGTCGCTGGCGGTCGCGGCGACCACGCCCAACTTCAAGATTCAGGAGTACTTCAACGACTTCGCTGACCCGCCGGTCAAAGCCGCCGGGATCGGCGTGCCAGAAGTGGTGGATGGCTATTTCGCGCTGCCGACCAAACCCGGCCTGGGCGTCGAGATCGACGAAGCCATCATCGCCGAGTTCCCTCAGCGCGAGACGGACTTCAATTTATTCAGCGATGACTGGCACCGGCGCGACTTGAAGTAACGCTACGGTCTGGTTCTACGTGGCGGCTTGTCGTCATCCAATGCGTTCAGGATTTGCGTAACAGCGGCTTTGAGCGCAGGCAGGTCTTCTTGTGAGAAAAGCCAAACTTGTTCCAACAGAATGTCGTGATAGCGATGTATAAGTACATCTCGGAATCCTGCGTAATCGCTCCACACAACGTCAGGATGAGCAGAAAGTAATTCTACGTCCAAGCGTTTGACAGCTTCGCCAATTATCATAAAGCCGAGAATGACGCTGTCTTGAAGCAGTCTATCTTGTATGAAAGTCTCCTGCCCTCCAGCGGTGCAAGCTTCAATGCGCGCAATACGGTCAAGAATATCGTTACAGTACAATTGCTGACTTCGACTCACAATGACTGCATCTCGCCTAGCACATATTCTTCTAACTCTTTTCGCAATGCATGTTTTGGCACAACATCTACTTTTCGTCCCAGCATTGCTTCCAAGCCTTGTGTGAGGCGAATAATGTCGGTCAGACGGAAATCGCTTTCAAAGTCGACGAGAAAGTCGATATCACTTTCCGAATTGAGCTCGCCGCGCACGCACGAGCCGAACACCCATACCTCACGACCGCGATACTGACGCGCAAGTTCCAATATCTTCGGACGGGCTTGGCGCAATTCTTCAATATTTTGAATGTCGCTCACCATTTCATCACTTCCTTTAGGACAAGCGGCTACAATCCTGCTCGCATCTCCCCGCGCGCGCAGGAGCCGAAGACGGAAACCTTATGCGTGCGACAACGGCGAGCGAGCGCCATGATCTGCGGGCGCAAACGGAGGATATCTTCCAAAGTTCTAATTCTTGTGATTTCGGCCATGAATCTGACTGCTTGAGCTATCTGTCGTCGCCCAGTGTATTACATTACTTGCCTGAGCCAGCGGACTGCCGTTAAACGTTCAGATCGGAAAATTCGATACCGCGATACACGTCCGCTAGCGGGAGATCGCAACCCAAGGCATCTAGCGGAAGCACATCTTCCAGCTTGTTGAATACGCGTACGAGCCAACCTTCGTCGGTTCGCGTACATAGATCTGCGCGGATACGGTCCTGGTCGACAATTAGATAGGCTTCAATTGACGGTACATCGAAATAGAATTCGAACTTGTCGAGGCGGTCGTAAACCACACTTGATGGCGAAGTTACTTCGACAACGAATACTGGATTTAGAAGTGTGAGTTCGCGCTCGTCCTCCATATGCGCTTTTCCACATACGGCGCTAAGATCAGGGTATACATAGCGACTCTGACTAACCTTTATTCGCAATTCGCTAGTTTGGAGCCTGCACGGAGAATCGTCCAATTGACGACCGATAGCAACGGTTATATTTGCCATAATTTCGCTGTGATGACGCGTCCCACCGGTCATTTCGATGACTTCTCCATCAATAAAATCATGTTTGAGTTCTTGTCGCTCTTCCCACTCAACATAATCCGCGACTGTCATTCTTGGCTCAATTTGGATTGCCATGGCAAACCTCGACCACTCAATAATTGAAAACAGTATAACATGCGAAGATGTGAGGCGAATGACGTCAGTCAGCCGGAAATCGCTTTCAAAGTCGACCAGGAAGTCGATATCGCTGTCCGCGCGCAGGGTCCGAAGACGGAAACCTTATGCGCGCGACAGCGGCGAGCGAGCGCCATGATCTGCGGGCGCAGGCGGCGGATATCTTCCAAAGTTCTAATTCTTGTGATTTCGGCCATGAATCTGACTACCGGACCTGCCTGACGTCGCCCAGCGCTTTACAAAGCCCGCCCTAGCCCTCAGCCAAGATGCGGTCTACGGCATCGGCAAGCTGACGCAAGTTGTTGACCATAAAGACCCGGTCCGCGTACATGCTGTATTCCCACATATCGCTGTCGCCACTGCCCCATTGCCGGCGCGGTTCGGGGCAAAACCAGATCAGCCGCCTGCCTTTGCGCTGCATGTCGCGCGCGATATCGAGGCGCGGGTCGTTGTAATTGTTGCGCCCGTCGCCAAAGAAGATGACGGTGCTGCGGCTGTCGATCAGGCGCATATATTCCTTTTGGAAACTGGCCAGGCTGTTGCCCAGATCCGTGCTGTAATAGCCGGGCGGGTTTTCCGCCATGATGCGGGCCACGGCTTCGCGCGGCGGCAGCTCCGCCAGTGTGGTGCTGACATTGACCAGGTCGTGAATGAAGATGAAACTGTGCGTGCGCCGCACTTGATCGCTCAATTCAACCACCAGCGTGAGCAAGAATTCGACCGCGTAGCGCATAGACGTGCTCAAGTCGCAGATGAGAATCAGGCTGGGTTTTTTGTGGCGCTTGCGGAATTGCACATCCATCGGCACGCCGCCGTAGCGCATATTCCTGCGGATGGTCTTGCGCGGGTCGAATTGCCCCGATTTGGCGCGTTTCTGCCGCAGCGCCGCCCGCGTCCGCAGCCGAGCCGCCAGCCGCCGCACCTCGTCGCGCAGGTCTTCAATGTCGCCGCTGCTGAGACGCTGCAAGGGCACATCAAGCAAGTCCGGGCGTTCTCGCGGTTCCTGTTCCGCCATCTGCTCGGCCAGCGAGGAACCGACGTACTGCGAGACCTGGTCAGACAAGTCCTGCAAGTTCTCCCGCAGCATCTCTTCCAATTGCGCCAGCGCCTCGCCGCTCATCCCCAGCTGCGCCAATTCTTCCAGCAAGTCGTCCAGCATACGTTCAAGCTGCGTCAGACCCGCCTGCCGATTCATGCGCCGCTCAAACCAGTTGCGCATGTACATTTCGTCGCCCTGCGCCAAGCCCGATGACTCGCCCAGCTGCCGCAGCTCCTCATCGCTGAATTCGTGCCCTTCCAGCAGACGTTGCAGGAGATCGCGCAAGGCGTCCAAATCGCCCAGCACCGATTGCAGCCCCTCTTGCAAAAGCTGCTCCTGCTCCGGTGAAAGCTGTTCCAGGATGTTCTGCAGCGGCGGCTTGTTATTCTTGAAGAATAGCGGGTAGAAATAATCGAAGATCGGCTGGTCGCGCTGATTCTTGACCAGGGTCGCCTTCATCGAACTCTTGAACGTGGCCTGATCGCGCACGCCGCTGTGGTCGACGGCGAACATGGCGTCCTGGCTCTCGGCCAGGGACACACGTAGGCCGGCGGCGCGCAGGGCGCGGACGAATTCGATCATTCGATTCTGCATAGTCGCAGACCTTGCTACCAAGATCTGAAGCGCTTCTACCTCCGATAGTAATCGATTTCATCTGTCGCGGCAAACATAAGCGTTTTCGGGTAGTGTATTGAATTTGGTTGAAATTCAATTTCACCACAAAGACACAAAGGCACAAAGCACACAAAGAATATGGCATTTTTCGATTGAAATTGCGGATGATGGCAAATCGAATCCCCCTGCACAGTGAGGGGATTTCGTTGTTCAGGTGCCAGCGCGGCAATCGCTTCCGGCGAAAGCATTATAATTGAAGCAGCATATTGACCGGTCCGGGACCGATTAGGACTTGCCTGAGGAAACAAGATGCTGACTACGCTGCGCCGCGCAATCATTATCATGCTTGCCGTCCTGCATTGCGCGCCGACGGTCCTGGCGCAAGCGGGGCTCAATCCCGGCGGCGAAGCGCGCTACGGGCGGCAGAGCCTGGCGCCGGGCTTTCAGCCCAGCCCGGTAACGATCGACGTGGTCAGCGGCGGCGATGTCGCGGTAAAGCCGCTGGCTCTGGGCGACAATTGCCTGGGCTATGCCGCAGCCGATCCGGATGTCGTCGTGGACTTGGCGCCGGGCTTCAAGCGCGTCACCTTTCTCATCGCCAGTTCTGAAGACACGACGCTGATCATCAACCTGCCCAACGGCAGCTGGTCCTGCAACGACGATACCAACGGCCTGAATCCAGCGCTGGTGTACTTTGACGCGGCGCCGGGCAGCTATCAAATCTGGATAGGCAGTTACGCCGCCGATACCTTTGACGATGCCGTGCTCTACCTGGCCGAAACGGGTCCCGAAGCGCTGCCGACAACCGCCACCGGGCCCGACCCGGCGCGCGACCCGCTCTACGGGGAGATTTCGCTAGCCCGCGGCTTCCAGCCATCGCCCTACGCCATGCAGGTATTGGGCGGCGGACGCAGCAATACCGCGGAACATCTCGCGGACCCGGCCTGCCGCGGCTACGTCTCCGAAGCGCCGGATTACAGCGTCTATCTCAGCGAAGATATGGCCGATCTGTGGTTCTCAGTGTATAGCCCGGCCGCCATGACGATCTTGGTCAACGGCGCCGATGGCCGCTGGCACTGCAGCGCAGGAAGCTCCAGCCGCGACCCCGCCATCAGCTTTGACTACGCCTTATCCGGTTTATATGATGTCTGGGTCGGCAGCCTGGAGCAGGGCAATTACGCCGCCAGCATCTTCTATCTGACGGAATTTGAGCCGGGCCAGTCGCCGAGCTTCACGATTGATACGAGCTGCCCCGGCTCGCCGCCCACAGATTTACAGGTGGGCGCCAGAGCGCTGGTCACAGGCAAGGTCGCGAAGGTCTATGCCGTGCCCGAGACCGCTGCCACAGTCATATTCCAGCTAGCGCAGGGGGCCGGCTTAACGCTGGTCGGGGGCCCATACTGTGACGAGGGCAGTCGCTGGTGGCGCGCCCAACTCAGCGACGGCAATCGCGGCTGGATAGCCGATGGCGATGCCGAAACACGTTGGCTCGAGCCGGCCAATTGATACGCTCTAGCGGCTTAATCCAGCGGGGCAATCGCTACCACCAAGCCCTTGCTCCAGCCGTGTTTGGATTCCATCTTGGCTTTTACGGCGGCGATTAGTTGGTCATCCGCCGGGAAAGAGCCACTGCCGTCGATGAGCGTCATGTCCGCATCGTCCGTCAGCGTATCGCCCAGGCGAAAGCGCAGAGCCGGGTTGGCGCGGATATTCCGCACCCAATGCGCCGCCTCGCGCTTTTCGGCGATGATATAGTAGCGACCCTGATGTTCAACATACCAAATCTCGATTTCGTGCGGCTGACCGCTGCGGTGGCCCGTGGTGGTGAGGTAAAGGAACTTGGGGCTGGTCATGCTGGCTTCCTTGTCCGGCGGACGCTATCGCTTTTGCTCCACCCCTGATATTCTGCACCATACACGGCGCGCTGGCAATCGGCAGGCGGAGACAGAGGCAGACTATGAGGATTGACATTCGCCTGGAGCGACCCGAAGACTTTAGCCGAATATTCGCCATCGAAGCGGCGGCTTTTGGCGGGGATGCGCATGCGTACCTGGTCGATAAGCTGCGCGCTGACGATGCCCTGATCTTGTCGCATGTCGCTGAAATTGAGGGCGAGATCGTCGGCCACGCTGCTTACAGCTTAGTCTCCGTCACAGACGACGCCTGCGTCCGCCACTTTCCCGCGCTGGGGCCCATCGCAGTCGCACCGCCCTGGCAGCGACTGGGCATCGGCTCGGCATTGGCGCGAGCCGGCTTGAGGGCGCTGGCCAAGGCGGGTTATGGCATGATCTTTTTGGTCGGGAGCCCCGGCTATTATCCGCGCTTCGGCTATCAGCCAGCGCAACCGCTCGGTTTCACATCGGACTACGTCAAGCCGGGCGGGCGGCACGAACACTTCATGCTGGCAATGTTGCAGGAGTCAATTCTGGAGGGTGTACGCGGGCACGTGCGCTACCACCCGGCCTTTGCCGAAGTTGCCTAGCTGCAAGGGCGCTCTCGCGGGATGGCCCTAACGCTGGGCGAGGATCAACTCGATTTCAGCAGCCGCTTTCTGCGCAGCGAACAAGACATGCCCCATGCTCGCGCCTGGCTCAATGACCAGCGCCAGCGTCACATCGCCGGCCGGGCAATTGAGCAGCGTCCCGCCCTCGCCTTCCAGCACCAGCCGCCCCATATCGCCTTGCGCCAAGCGTTCCAGCGTACGCTCCGCCTGGCCAGTCAGCCGTGCCGAGACCGCCGCCACTTGCGCTGCGCTCAGCGGATCATTGACGTCCCCAGGCTCCTTGTCCGCCGGGAACGCGGCAACCGGAAAGCCGTCTTCGTTGAGCACCACACAGGTCTTGACGCCTTCCACCACCAGGACCAGGCGGCGCAGGGTTTCGTAAAGCGCTTGCTTCCGATCGCTTTGATTCATAGCACCTCAACCGGACCGGCTATCATAGGGCGAGTATAGCCCAATCACGCCAGGCGCAAAAGTAAAGCAGCGCGCGCATTCACACCTGCCATTCCAGCTCGCATGATGTAATATCGCCTTGAATTGTCGCCCTATGGATGCATGATGCGCTTGGCTAATTCCCCGCGACTCGTTCTGATACTGTTCATTCTAATCCTGTTGACAAGCGTGGCGGTCAAGCTGGTGGCCGCCCGCCACCTGGCTTGGGAAGCCGACTACGTACCGCTTATCTCCCGCGGCCAAGCCTGGCTCGCCGGCGGCGAATTCCCCGCTGTCGGTACGCTTTCCAGCGTCGCCGCCTTTAATATGCCCTTTCTAGTCTGGATGCAGCTTCCCGCGCTAATCTTGACCGATGACATTAGCATTGTGCTGGTCGCTACCCAGCTCCTATTCAACATATTGGCGACCATCATCATCTTTAAGTTGGGCGCGCGGCTCTTTGGCGGCATCTGCGGGCTCGTCGCCGCTACGCTCTTCACCTTTAGCGAGGTCGGAATCTCCAGCGCCTATACCGCCTGGGCACAGTTGCTGCTACCTGGCTTTGTGGTCATCTTCACCTACTGCCTCTATCAGGCGCACACGCTGCAGCGAAAGCGCTATGTGGCCGCCACCTTTGTGGCCGCCACAGCCGCATTCATGACGCACTTCTCTGCCGTGCTGCTTTTCGGCATCATGTTGGTATTCGCGCTGCTTTTTCGTTCCCTAGCCAATGCGCGTGGCGTACTTGCGGGGCTTGCGCTATCGGCGGTTTTGATTGCCCCTTACATGGCCTACGAAGCAACGGTGGACTTCACCGATCTGAGAGCATTCTTAAGCCGACGGCCGACGCTGAGCCCGGAAGCCCTGGACCAATACGCCTACCTAAAGCCGGAAGCGCAGAGTCTCGCGCCGCAATCGCCAAACGCCAATGCGGCTGCCCTAGACCAGGCAACTGTCGATCAGGAGAGCCAAGTCGCTAGCACCCGCCTGCAACGCGCGCTGGCCTGGCTGATGAGCATTCCCCTGCAATTTGTGCAGAGTCTGCGACTAGTCTTTCAGGCCGATTTGAATTCGATACGACAAGACGCGCCAGCCGTACACCAGCTCTACGTGGTATTGCGCACGCTGCTGGAAGCCTGTTTCTGGTTTAGCTTAGCGCGCTCCGTTTACACAGTCGCCCGGCGCTGTCTTGACAATCTGCGCGCCCGGCCGGCCGACAAGGGGCATTATCGTCTGGCATGGGGTACCTTTCGCGAGCAACTGCGCGCGCACGAATCAGGAAGAAATTTGTTTCTGATGTTGATCGCATTCGGCATCAGCGCCGGCTTAATCCTAGTCCGCGCGGGACCAGACGAGCAGCCAACCTATTACACTGGCTTGATCGGCCTGCAGTTCCTGTCATGCGCTTACATTGTTCACCTCACAAAAGCAAAGGCGCGTGTTCAATTTCTGCTCATCCTGATAATTATTGCCTATGTCAGCCTGGGAGCAGCCGATCGTATCCTGCTCGTCGCCAATCACGATCCGAGCGCGCATACGCCGCTAAATCTGAACTTGTACAGCAGCCTCAACGCCGCCGCCGATTGGATAGCGGACGACTGGTCTGGCGCAAGTTCAGTAACGATAAGTTATGATGTCTTTCCGGAAATGGCTTGGCATTGGTGGATTGTGGCTTGGCACAATGTCGACCCCGGCTATCGCATGGGCATGGCTCTGGATTATTTGTTAGCCTCGTATCATGGCTTGATAAACGCCAACCGCAATCCGGTTGGGCTGGCAGACCATCCGGATTACATCGTCACCAGCAAGCCCGGCTTGCTGCGCTACCCAAGCGACAGCTATCAGCAGCAAGCCTTCAACGCCATTTACGTGCTCAAGCCTTCGTCAAATTAGCCGATGCTATCGCGGCCGGGATCGAAATTCATTCTAGCTAGCATATCAAGTGATTCATGATGTCAGTGGCTGGGGACGTATTTTACTTTGAATAGCGCGAATAAGAGTAAAGCAGGCCAATTGCGCGTAATGAGCGATTCGACGGCGTATACCGAAACCATCGGGGCGGTCTTGGGACGCGGGCTGCAACCCGGCGATGTCATCTGCCTGTCGGGCATGCTGGGCGCGGGCAAAACGATTTTCAGTCGCGGAATAGGCCATGGCTGGGGCGCCGCCCCCGCGCTGACCAGCCCGACCTACAACTTAGTACACCTGCATCGGCGCGCGCTGGACGAGCAGCAACTAGCGCATATCGATCTTTACCGCATTAGCGGCGCCAATGAAGCCGATACCTTGGGCATCGATGACCTGCTCGATAGCGAAACCATCCTGATCCTGGAGTGGCCCGAGCGCATTCGCGAGCGCCTGCCGCCGGCGCGTCTATGGATCGATATCGAGCTGGCGAATGACGAAGAGCGCGAACTCGTCTTTCGCGCGCAAGGATCACGCTATGCCGCGCTAGTCGACGCTTTAGGGCGCGACCTGCCGGCGGCCCGATAATTCAGAAGCGACAAGTCTATGCTCTTAGCGATCGATACCGCAACACAAATTCTCAGCATCGCCCTGCACGACGGTCATGCGCTGCAGGCCGAGTGGTCGCTGGCGGCCGGCCGGCAGCACAGCGCCCTGCTAGCGCCCATGATCGAGCAACTTATGCAGCAAGCCGGGACAAGCGCAGCGGACCTCAAGGCCCTGGCGGTCGCGGTTGGCCCCGGTTCTTACACCGGCTTACGCATCGGCGTGGCGCTGGCCAAGGGGATGGCGGCGGTCGGTGACTTGCCGCTGGTGCCGCTGACGACCCTGGAGATTGTGCTTGAAGCGCATGAGGTTTCTCGTTACCAATGGCCGCTTATCGCCACGGCGCCGGCGGGCCGCAGCCGCGTCATCTGGGCAAAATACGCGCCCGGCGGCGATACCTGGATCCTGCGGCGGCCCGCCGAAATCAGCACTTGGGATGAGTTGCTGGCTGCTTGCCAGCCGCCTGTGACTATCAGCGGCGAAATCTCCAGCGCCGGGCTACAAGCCATATCGGCCGCGCAAATTGCCGGATCACAAATCGACCTGCCCCGGGCCGCGGATCGCCTGCGCCGCGCTGGACACCTGGCCGAGATCGCTTGGCGTCGCCTGCGCGAAAGCCAGGAGCCGCGCCCTTACCCGCCGGCCGACGTCCGACCGATTTACCTCAAGTCCCCGGGCTGAAGCAAACAAAAGAGGAGCAGCAACGATGAACGATATTCTAAAGGCGTTGGGCATAGAGTCTATCAACGCGGGCGTCTGCGCCGACGGCTGGTTGTATAACGCGGACGGCGCGGCACTTCATTCGCTGAACCCGACCACGAATGAAACCATCGCGACGGTTCTGCAAGCCACTCCCATGGATTACGACGCAGCGGTCAGGGCAGCGCAGGCGGGCTTCGCGGATTGGCGCATGCTGCCGGCGCCCCGGCGCGGCGAAGTCATACGCGACCTGGGCCTTGCCCTGCGCGAATACAAAGAGCCGCTGGGCGAGTTGGTAACGCTGGAGAATGGCAAGATCCGCAGCGAGGGCTTGGGCGAGGTCCAGGAGATGATCGATATCTGCGATTTCGCCGTTGGTTTGTCGCGGCAGCTCTACGGCTTGACGATGCACTCCGAGCGGCCCCGGCATCGTATGTACGAGCAGTGGCATCCACTTGGCCCGATCGGCATCATCACCGCTTTTAACTTCCCGCTGGCCGTCTGGTCCTGGAATGCCGCCATCGCGGCGGTCTGCGGCGACGCCATGATCTGGAAGCCCTCGCCCACGACGCCGCTAACCGCCATCGCGGTACAGCACATCTGCAATAGGGTCATGGCGCGGCATGGCGTGGCCGGCGTCTTCAACCTGGTCATCGGCGAGAACGACGCAATCGGCGAACGCATGATCAACGATGAGCGCCTGCCGCTGATAAGCTTCACCGGCTCGATAGGCGTGGGCAAACACGTGGCGCAGCGGGTCGCCGCGCGGCTGGGGCGCAGCATCCTTGAGCTGGGCGGCAACAACGGCATCATCGTCAGCGCCGATGCCAACCTGGACTTGGCGACCCGCGCCATCGTCTTTGGCGCCGTCGGCACGGCTGGGCAACGCTGCACCAGCACACGCCGCCTGATCGTACAGCGGTCGATTGTCGACGAACTCTGCGACCGCCTCGCGCGCGCCTACAATTCCGTGCCAATTGGCGACCCGATGGCGGACGGTGTGCTGATGGGTCCCCTGATCAATGAGGCGGCAGTCACAATGATGATGGCCGCCATAGAGCGCGCGCAAGCCGAAGGCGGACAAGTCCTGTGCGGCGGCCGGCGCTTGCCCGCGATCGGCGCCAACTTCGTCGAGCCAACCATCATCCGCATGCCGCGGCAGACGCCATTGGTCTGCGATGAGACCTTCGCGCCTATCCTCTACATCATGGAATATGAAGCGCTGGATGAAGCCATCGCCATGCACAACGCTGTGCCCCAGGGGCTTTCCAGCGCCATTTTCACGCAAGACCTGGGCGCATCCGAGGCTTTCCTGTCGCAGGCCGGCTCCGATTGCGGCATCGCCAACGTCAATATCGGCACCAGCGGCGCGGAAATCGGCGGCGCATTCGGCGGCGAGAAAGAAACGGGCGGCGGGCGCGAATCCGGCTCGGACGCCTGGAAAGGCTATATGCGCCGGCAAACCAATACCATCAACTACTCGGCCGAGCTGCCGCTGGCGCAAGGGGTGGAGTTTGATGTTTAGTCGGGAGTTGATTGCTTCAGGAAGGGCGCTGCGCTAAGTCGACGCGGCGCTAAGCCACATCATTCCGCCCCTTGCTCTTGCCGGAACGCAAGACCGCCACCAGCAATCGCAAGCCGATCACCAACACAAAAAATAGCGCTACTTGCCGGACCTGCTCGCTATAGGGCTCAATCGCGGGTAGCTGCGGTTCGTCGCCGGTCGGCTCAAGGCGCAAAACGGTGAATTCCTCAACCACCTCGGCCAGAGTATTGAGATCGGCCGCCCGCGCCGACGACATACGGGCGAAGAGCATCTCGTAGATCCAGGAATTGCGGCTGAACATATACAGCGCTCGCAGGGCTTCGGCCGCGTCATCCACCGGCTGCGCACGCGCGGCCACGATCTGCTCGCCGTGCTGAATAGTAACGCGATTGTCCTGCTGGATATTGCGGTACCAGTCGGTTTCTGCCCCCCAACCAGAGACGATGTAGTACTTGCTGCCGTGCCGCCGGTATTCCACCACCACATGCCGCGCTAAGCCGCTCTTGCGCCCGCGCGTCGTTAGAATCAGCAGCGGAATCCAATTCAGCGCCGGCCCCCAGCCCAGTTTGTACAGGTGCAGCGGCGCCCGCAGCAATTGCATCGCCAAGTCGCGGGAGCGGTCGATTGTCGCGCTGGATAAGCTCATCATGTCGCTCGGCTGGCGCAGATTTTTGATGGCAACAGTATACAAGACCCGGCGGCAAATGTCAGCGCCTGGACGACTCCCCATACGGGCCGCGGTAAAGCCGAGCCAATCGCCTTAATTCCACTCCGACCGGCCGCCGCGCCCGTGGTACCGCTCGTCATCTCCCCCGCGCATGATCTGACGGCGGGCCTTCTGCACATCGCTCTCATGTTTGAGCAATACGGTCAGCGTGGTCTCCAGCGTTTTTTCGTCGATGCTGTCGGCGTTTAGCATGACCAGCGCCTTAGCCCAATCGATGGTCTCCGACACGCTGGGGTTCTTCTTCAAGTCCATGCGGCGCATGCCCTGCACCACATCGACCGTCTGGCGCGCCAATTTGTCGCTCAATTCCGGCACGCGCATTTTGACGATGTTCAGCTCGGCTTCATGCGTCGGGTAATCCACGAACAGGTAGAGGCAGCGGCGCTTCAAGGCTTCGGAAAGCTCGCGCGTATTATTACTGGTCAGCACGACGCTGGGGTGATGCCGCGCTTGTACCGTGCCCAACTCGGGAATCGACACCTGGAAATCGCTGAGGATCTCCAGCAAGAAGGCTTCAAATTCGGCATCGGCGCGGTCGATTTCGTCAATCAGCAGCACAACCGGTTCTGCGCTGAGCAGCGCCGCTAGCAAGGGACGCGCCAGCAGAAATCGCTCGCTGAAGAAGACATCGTCTTCATCGCCCAGGCGATCGGCCGCCTGCCGCAGGGTCTCGGCGGAAGCCAGCAGGTCGCTGAGTTTGTCGCGCAGCAACTGCGTATACAGCATCTGCTTGGCGTACTCCCATTCGTAGAGCGCCTTGTTTTCGTCCAGCCCTTCGTAGCATTGCAGGCGGATGAGCGGCTTGCCCGTGGCGCCCGACCAGGCTTTAGCCAGCTCGGTCTTGCCGACGCCCGCCGGCCCCTCGGCCAGCAGCGGCTTGCCTAACTTGTCCGCCAAGAAGACGACGGTCGATATCTCGTCCGTGGGGATATACTGCTGGCCGGACAAAGCCTCGGTAACTTGCTGCACATCATCGAACATAGCGGCAAAGTCCAATCTGTCGCGCGTTGGAAAGCATCGACGTAAGTCAGACGGAGTGTAACCGAGATGGTCCTGTCCTGGCAAGCGACCGCGCGCAAGTGGCAGGGCAATCGCTTCAAAATGATCACGCATGGAATGATGAAGAAACATGCTGAATTTCAGCCACCGAGTACACCGAGTTAATTTGAGTACACAGAGATATTGGTCGCTCCGACCTTTTCTCAACACCTGCGCTATTATAAGGCGGAAACTGGTGTTGCTACCTAACTACTTATACAGCTTTTCTCGGTGTACTCGGTGGCAAAAATTAGTTGAAGCGATTGCCATGATTGCCAAGACCAGAACTGTGGCTACGAGCCAAATTTATCCTAGCCTAGCAATATTGAACATTTGCCAATGCGCCGTGGCCGGGCTGTGGTAAAATTAGCGCGGAGCCCGACGCAAGGAACCGATTCATGATTACGCGCGATTTCTTGGATGAACTGCATCGTCTCGACAACAAAGACAAACTGAAAGTTTTCCAGTTGCTGGCTGAAGAACTGTCGCTGGACGTAGATCGGTACACTACAATCTCGCATTCATTCGTAATATCTCCCCCGTTTCGCGCCTCAGAGGAAACTATCAAACTTATGGAAAGCTTGGGCGACCGTCCGCAATCTCATGACTGAACGCCTCGTCTTTCCGTACCTTTGCTTTATGCGCGCGCAAAGGCAATTCGAACTTGAGCTCCGGCGTCCAAGGCGATCTGACTTCTAGTAAAAAGTTCCAATCGAATGTAACTGCAATTCTTGGATCGAGTCGGTGATTGTTATGGTCGACGTGCATTTGCAGGAGTCAGTCCCGCTGCCACCGCAGCAGGCTTTTGATGTCTTCGTCGACCAGATGGACGTCTGGTGGCCCCGCCAGGGCGTCTTTCCCTACAGCTTTGCGCCCGAGACGACGCGCCCTCTGCACATCCGCTTCGACGGACGCGACGGCGGGCGCTACTACGAAACCTTCGCCGATGGCAGCGAATACGTCATAGGTTTAATTTCAGTTTGGCATCCGCCGCTGGAGTTGGCATACACTTGGCGCGACCCGACTTGGGCGGGCAGCACGGACATTCGTCTCCGCTTCGCCCCAGTCGCCGAAGGGACACGCGTCATCTACAGACAAGACGGCTTCAAAAGCGCCGGCGTCCCCTGGTTGATTCCCTATTATCGGATTGGCTGCCAACAGACCTTGTCCGCCTACATCGCCCACTGCCGCGCATTAAACGCGCTGCAAGAATTGGAGCGGAGCCAGGAACAGCGTTAGTCCAACAAGCCGCCGATGCGCTCGATGATATAGGCGCCGATTTCGGCTTTGCTGCTGCGGTCGATGTGATGCAAACCGCCATCCATATCGAGCACAACAACACGATTGGTATCGGCGGCGAAGCCAGCGTCCGTCGCCGTTATATCATTGGCGATCAGCAGGTCCAGCCCCTTGCTCTGCAGTTTGTCGCTGGCGTTTTCCACCAGGTTTTCGCTTTCCGCCGCAAAGCCGACCGCAATCATGGGATAGCCGGTCCGCGCCCGCTGCGCCTTCACCGCCATCAAGATGTCAGCCGTTCGCGTCAGCGGCAGATTTACATTGTCGTCCGCCTTCTTAATCTTCTGTTCCGACACCGTTTGCGGGCGATAATCCGCCACCGCCGCCGCCATAATCAAGGCGGATGAATCGGCGACATTATTAAGCACGGCTGCGCGCATGGACTCGGCGGAATCGACCGCCACCAGCGTCGCGCCGATTGGCGTCGGCAGGCCCGCCGCGGAAGAAATCAGCACGACATCGGCGCCGGCATCAACAGCCGCTTGCGCGATGGCGTAACCCTGTTTGCCCGTGGACCGGTTGGTGATAAAGCGGACCGGGTCGATCGACTCGCGCGTGCCGCCGGCAGTGACCACCAGCTTGTGGCTGGCTAACTCGCCGTCCCTGCCGATGACGCGGCGTATATGCCCAAGCAGCGTTTCCGTTTCGGGCAAGCGGCCGATGCCGACCATGCCGCTGGCGAATCGTCCCTCATCCGGTTCAATCAGATGAGCGCCGCGCCGCCGCAGCGTCTCGCAGTTGGCATGCACAGCCGGGCTATCATACATATTCCCGTCCATCGCCGGGGCTATCAGCAGCGGGCAAGAGCTCGCCAGCGCTGTGATCGACAGCAGATCATCGGCGAAGCCATGCGCCAACTTGGCCAAGGTGTTGGCCGTGGCCGGCGCGACCAGCAGCAAATCCGCCGCTTCCGCCAAGCCGATATGGGCGATATGGCTGGGCAAAGCGCTGGATGAGCCCGCGGACCACAGATCGCTGTAGACTGGGCGACCGCTCACCGCTTGAAAAGTCAAGGGGCTGACGAAACGCTGCGCCGCCGCCGTCAGCACAATGTCAACGCGCGCGCCCGCTTGGGTCAACTTGCTGGCGAGATCCACCGCCTTGTAAGCCGCGATGCTGCCGCAAACAGCCAGAATGACGCGTTTGTCACGCAAGAGCGCGATCGTTTCCATGCCTGCTCCCTAGTCTGGACGCGATTTAATGGTACACAATCTGCCGGCGAAACAAAAGTCCGCCCGTCCACCGGGCAGGGCAATCGCATTAAAATCCCTAAATGACGAATTGACCATCAAACTAACATATTGTAGGGGTGAGCCTTGGCTCGCCCATGATATTTGGCGGAAAATCGTGGGCGATTGACCCGCAGTGTCTACGCGCGGCACAGAATCGCCCCTACATAGAGTCCTTAATTGGCATATTTTCGGAATATCTCGGAGTTCTTGGCGTCTCTGTGGTGTAATAGTTTTGATGCGATTGCCCTGGTCCATTGGGCTTTCTCGTTGCCATGAGCAAACCGGCGCCCTAGCCGAGGACGTCAAGCTAACTAAACGAGTAGGATATGCGCGGTTCGCCAAATCAGCCTAATTCTGATAGAGTTGGTACGCTTGAGCGCGGCGCGCGCGGGAGACAAACAATGCAGTCTGGCGTGGCAAAGCGGAGGCTTAGGGCCTCCATGCTGTTACAAGTTTTGTGCTTGCTTCTCCTGGGCGGCTGCAATCTCAATATTGCCCCAGACGACCTATCCCCAAGCTTTGACGGTCCGCCCGTGATTCATATCGCCGCGCCACAGCCCAACCAGAAATTCCAGTCCGGCGCGACCGTCATCGTGCAAGCGCGGGTCGAAAACGCCGGACCCGATATCGCGCGCATTGCCGTACTGCTGAATGAAGCATTGATGGGCGAGCAGCTCAATCCCAACGAGACTGACGCCGAGGTACTGCCAATGACCATCGACTGGCCCACGCGCAACGAGGGCGAGTTCGTGATAGCCGTTGTTGCCGAGCGCGGCGACGGCAGCTCCGCCCGCGAAGACGTCAGCATAGTGGTGGTCCCGCCTAGCCAATTCCAAGCGCCGGAAGGGGCAAACGCCGAAGCGCCAAGCCAAGCTGAAAGCACACCCGAAGATGCGCCCCCAGCGACCGCGACCAGCGCGCCGGCTTTAAGCACAGGGCCGAGCGAGCTTACGGGCTTAGTCATTCGACCCGCGCCATTAAGACCGGGCCCGGGTGTAGATTCCGGCCAACCCGTCGGCAGCCTCATGGTGGACGACGACGTCTTGATCATCGCCATTAATCCCGCCGGCAATTGGTACCGCATCAGGCGCGGCACGGACATCGACGCCTGGGTCGACGCCAGCCTGGTGGACGCGGCCGACGACATTTCGGGCTTGCCCATCGAGACCGGCGCGCCCCCGCCACCAAAAGAGGGCGTGAATCTGGTCGTGACCAGCATCGAACTAGACCCTGATCCGCCAGTTTGCGGGCAACCAACAGTCGCGCGCGCGACCATACGCAACAGCGGCGCGCTTGATTCGCAGACCAGCCCCTGGGTAGGCGCGAAAGCCCACTTGCTGAGCGACGAAAGCGTGCAAGCCCAGAATCCCGAAACTATATACTTGCCGGCGCTGGCGGCGGGTGCGGAGACTGTGCTGGAAATCCCGTTGACGCTGACCGCTCGCTTCGGCGAGTCGCACGTCATTCGCGTCACAGTAGACCAAGGCAACCATGTGATTGAGACCCATGAAAACGACAATACCAGCGCCAGCCGCCAATTCGAGCTGAGCCAGGGAACTTGCAGCGCATAAGCTCGCTGGTAATGTATCGCATTCGATACACTACCCATTCAACCGACGGCATTTCCTCTGTGCCCTCCGCGTCTCTGTGGTGAATTAACCTGTAGGAGACCGGGCAAAGGCGGAAATACGCTAAGTCTGCCCAGGAGCTTCCGCATTGCGTCGGGACGCCCGTTTCGTTTATAGTTCGCTGAAAAATAGGGAGCGCAACAAGATGACAAAGACAATTCTGCTGGCTGATGCGGGCTACGAAGCGGCGGCCGCGGCGCTGGCGGCCGATTACTCCGATCTGAATGTGATTAGCCCAGGCGACGGCGATGACGCTAGCGCGCTGGCGTCGGCTGATGTCATCGGCTTGATCGCCGATACCGCCACCGTCGACGAAGCGCTTTTGAATGCCTTGCCCAACCTTCAGGCCGTGCTCAAGCTGGGCCGCAGCTATTTCAACATCGATGTCGAAGCCGTCCGGCAGCGGAGCCTGAGCTTCGGCTGTGTGCCCCGCAAAGGACCCAATTGCGTGGCCGAATTAGCCATGACGCTGATCTTGGCGCTGAGCAAGGACTTGGTCGTCTCCAATGACGCCGTCGCCTTGGGCGCCTATCGCTACCGCGGGCTCAAGCCAGAGTTGACCGCCGAGCGCAAAATCGCCTTCCACTGGATGCACAACACGCGCGTGCACGAAGTGGTCGGCAAGACCCTGGGCATCATCGGCATGGGCGAGATCGGCTGTGAATTGGCCCGGCGCGCCAGCGTCATGGGCATGCGCAATCTGTATTATAAGCGCAGCCGCTTATCGGCCGAGCTGGAAGGCGTCTTCGACGCGACTTACGCTGAGCTAGACGACCTGCTGCGCGACAGCGACTACGTCTGCATCGCCACGCCGCATACCCCCGCCACCGAGCGCATGATCGGGGAAGAACAGATCGCCCTGATGAAAGACAGCGCCTACATCGTCAATATCGCGCGCGGCGGCATCGTTGATGAGGAAGCCATGATAGCGGCGCTGGTTGAAGACCGCATCGCCGGCGCCGGGCTGGATGTCTTCACTTACGAGCCGCTGCCGGCCGACAGCCCGCTTTGCAGCCTGGACAATGTCATCCTCTGCCCGCATATCGGCGGCGGCAGCGGCACCAACCGCAATATCGAATTGGGCGCTGCCCTAACGGAGATGAGCCGCATGCTGGCCAGCTAATATAAGTCGACCACGCGGCAGAGCTCAACCGTTGGGGGGAGCGCTGCTGACCAGAAAAGCCGCGATATAGCCGGTCTGGTTGCCGGGCAGGTTAAGCCGGTACCAAGAGTCGGAGTCATCAACTGCGTATACCGTATCGCCGGCGAGGGCGGTGGCGACCACGCGACAGTCGGTTGACGCGCAGCTGCGGATATTGGCGCCGCTTTCGGCGATGACGAAATAGCGCGCGCCAGCGACTTCTGTGCTGCCCATGTCGCCGGTGAGTTCGCTTAGCCGCGTCGCCAGCCAGGACAAATCGGCGGCGACGCCGTGCAAGTAGGGGACGTCAACTGCGGGCAAACCAGCCGCTTCCAGTCCGATCATGGCGACCAGATCAGCAGCGATGCGGCGCATGACCAAGCCAGCTTCCAGCGCCTCTGCGCAGCGCGGCAGTTCCAGCCAAAGTAGTTGGCGCAACGCATACGAGCTTTCGACAAGCTCTGACAAGCCGGCAGGCTTTTGCAGCGAGAGCGCCGCCTGGCTGAATGCGTCAAATTTCGGCAGCAAATAATTTTTGAGGAACTGGACTTCGAGTCTGCTGCAAGCGTGCAGGCTCGCTGCCGGCGCCCTGGATGAGAGCCCGATAATGCCCGCTTGCCTGGTGGCCAAACCGTCGACTAAATCCGCCACCCGCGCGCTGTCGTCCACAAGCCGGGGATTCTGCTCGCCAGCCGGATTGATCAAGTCGAGCGCCGCCCAAATAGCCAGGCCGCCAAGCAGTTGGCGCGCCTCCCAGCCGACCGAGAAGGCCTCGGCGCAAAGCGGCAATTCCGCCAGTTGCTGCGCGCGGAATTGCAGGTAAGCTGCGCTGTATCGTTGCAGGTCGCTGATATCGCTGATCTGGCCCGCGGTTGAGAGCAGGCTGGTGAAATGCGACTTGAGATTGTCATAAGCCTGCCCAAGCTCAGCCGGGCTGCAGGCGGGCAAGCCGCTGGATACGATGGTCGCGCCGCTGGGAACGGATAGCGCTGCCCCGCCCGGCGACAGCCAGTGCTGCAAGCGGACGATGTGAATAGCGGCCGGGCCGGCAAAGGGGTTGCCCGCGCCAGCGACAATCGCGCCGAGAGCGTATTCCGCCGCGGAGTCAGTTGCGGCTGCGCTGAGCGTGGGCAGCAGCACGTGCCATTCGGCGCAGGCCGGGCGTCCTTGCAGCGCTTCTTCCCGCCATTGCAGGCGCGCGTCTATCGCCAGCAGGGCTTCGGCCAAGTCGTCGCTGGCGTCGCTGCCATCGAGCAGCGTCAATAGATCGGCGACAAGCTCGTCGAGTTCAGATATTTCGTCGGCGCTGCAATCCGGCAGGCTGCGTTCGTCGGCCACTGGCGCGTCATTGCGATCCCGGCCCAGCATGGCCGACAGCGATGTTTCGATGCGTTCCTGCGCGCCGGCCAAGCGCAGCCGATAGGGATTGTCGCCTTGAGGTACGTTGGCGAGATCGAGGGCCTGCCGCGCGATGAAGTCGCCGGTGACTTCGATGGTCATCAGCTGATACTCCAGCGCGTCGGCGCAGTCCAGCAGCGACGTGGGCTGTCCGGCGATGGCGTTCTCGCTGAAGCTGAGCAAGTCCTCGACTGTGCCCAGGCTCGCGTCGAGCCGCAGCTGTAAATCCGCCGTTTGCTGGAAGAGAGTCAGAAATTCGGCGCGCGTGCAAGGCGCCTGCGCCAACGCGGGACCTGCCAGGAGCCACAGCAAGAGCAGACTAGAAATCACAAATCGTGGCATTCGGGTCGCCTTTCGCCACCGCCCGCTATCATACAGCATTCTAGCGTCGCGACGCGCCTGCCGCAGGGTAATCGTCAGGGCATTTTCATCAAATATTTTCAACACAGAGAGCGCAGAGGGGCGCGTAGACACAGCCCGCCGACACAGCGTTTTAGGAGTTTAGACGACTATTCACCTGAATCTGCGGCCTGGAATAAGCAACAGTCACTAGCGAACGGTGATTTGTCACCATAAATCACAGTTAATATCAGACATGAACATATTTTTTTCTCTGTGCTCTCTGCGCCCTCTGTAGTTGATTTTCAGTTAAGATCCCCACCTATTCAGCCGCAATCATTTTGATGCGATTGCCCTGGGTAAATCGTATCTTGGTAAGTAGTGTAAGAAACTTGTGCGCGCTGACAAGCCAGCATTACGAGAATCGTGGTATTACATCAGTGCCGATGGCCTGGATGGCGTCGGCGATGTCGGGGCCCAGCGGCGGACCAAAGCTGAGATGCCGCAGGCCCAGGGCGACCAGGCGCTCCAGCCGGTCATTCAGCGCGTCTGTCGTGCCGGCGATGCCGATGCGCATCATACGTGGCGTCACCAGCTTCCGCGCCGCCAGCAGATCGCGCTCAACATGCCAGGCGCGGCGGATCGGCTCGAAATCAGCGCGCTCCAAGCCCAACTGGCGCAGGATCAGCGGGCTCATGGCATGGCCGTAGTAGGCGATCTTGTCCGCCAGCATGGCTTCGGCCGCCGTCTGATTTGCCGAGACCGAGCACCAGATGCAAGCCGCCAGGTCGATGTCGTCAAGCGAGCGCCCGACCCGCGCCAGCCCGCGCTTGATATGCGGCAGCACCGTAGCGTAATGCTCGGGCGGGAAGAGCAGGGGCAGCCCGCCATCGGCGATCGCGCCAATCTCTTCCAGCATCAGCGGGCTCATAGCGCCCAGGTAAATCGGCACGCGCCGCCTCGATTTGAAGCGCAGCCAGGCTTCTTCGTTCCAGTTCAGCACGGTCCCATCCATGGCCGCATTCTGATTCGATGTGAGCTTGTTGATGGCGGCGACCGTCTCCACCACCCGCGTGCGCGGAAAGTCGAAGTCCATGCCTAACCAGTTGCTGATGAAATCCTGGGCGCCGCTGGAAAGGCCCAGGTTGAAGCGCCCGCCGGACAGCTCGTCCAGCGTGGCGGCGAACATGGCGATCTCGGCTGGGTGCAGGGTGAAGGGGTTGAGGATGCAAGTGCCGATCTCGATGCGCTCCGTGGCCAGCGCCACTGCGGACAAGATCACCGGCGCGCTGCGCAAGAAGAGATCGTTGCTGACCCAAATCTGATCTAAGCCGGCCGCTTCCGCCGCCCGCGCGTAGGTCACATAGTCTCGCAGCGGCAGGTCGTTGTTGAATCGCAGGCTGAACTTCATTAGTCTTCGGCGTTGATAATGGCTTCGGCTTCCATCTCGACCAGGTAGTCTGCGCCGACCAGAGCGTGGATATAGAGCAGCGTATTGGCCGGGCGGATGTCGCCGAAGAATTTGCCATGCACAAGCGCGACCGCTTCCCAATCGGCGCCCGGCGCCAGGTAGATGCGCGTGCGTACGACATCGTTCAGCGAGGCGCCGGCTTGTATCAATGCCGCTTCAATTTTGCGGATGATGAAGTCGGTCTGCGCGCCGCTGTCGCCGATGCCGACGATTTTGTCCGCGCCTTCGGTCGCCGTCGTGCCCGAGACATGGACGACATTCCCCAGCCTGACCGCGCGCGAATAACCGGCGATCTTTTCGTATTCTGTGCCCGATGAGATATTCCGTCTGCTCATGAATCCTCCAGCCTCATTCAGGTCGAAATCCGTAGGGGCGACATATCATGTCGCCCGAATTGTTTGCGATGCCATCGACGGGCGTAAGTGTTTGCGATGCCATCGACGGGCGACCAGATTGGTCGCCCCTACAAATCGACCTTATTTTGAACCTTAAGTGTTGCGGGTTCATTTTATTGTGTAAGCCAGGGCCGCGACTTCCTGCGCGCAGCCCCAGGAAAGCGTATAGCCGACGCTGCCATGCCCGTAATTGTGGATGACAGTATTGCCGGACGGGCGCTCTTCCAGCTCCAGGCGCACCTGCGCGCGCCCGGGGCGCAAGCCGGTGAACTCCCGCCGCACTTTCGCACCCGCGATACCGCTTTCGATCGCCGACGTGCGCCGGATGATGTCAGCTGCGATGTCCGGATCCAGCTCTCGCTGCCAATCGCCGTCCAGCTTGACCCCGCCGATTAAGACGCCGTCCGCGCGCGGAAAGATGTGATCCACCCGTTCATTGTCCATGTAGCCCAGGGCGATATCGGGCGCGTCGATCAGCATGGTCTGCCCGCGCATGGGATAGACGGTCGCGTCATCCGCCAGCGTTCGCGCGCCGACCCCGCTGCAATTGACCAGCAAATCGGCCTCAGCGGCGGCGGCGTCCAGCGAGTCGATGTTCCGCCTCTCTATGACCCCGCCGGCGGCAATGAATTGGTCCTGCAAAACTTGCAGATAAATTGGCGGCGCGATCATTGGCGCGTCCATCAAATAGCCATCGACCAAGCCGGCAGGCAAGTCTCGCGTATCAAGGCGGTCGAAGGCGGGCAGCAGGTCGCTATACCAGGGGTCGGGCATGGCTTCGGTGTAGACCTCGCGCATGCGCTGCAAGCTGACGCCGCTGCCGGGCTGCTCCGTCAGTGGCAGGAAATAGCGCAGCGAGGCAGCCGCCCAGTCGCGGCTTTTGCCTGCCAGCGCCGAGCCGGACCAGACCGCGCCGGCCGCCACCGAGGTGGTCTCCAGCGGCATTTCCCGCGTCAGGATGCGGACGCTGAAACCGGCTGCTTGCAGGCAGCGCGCGCTGCTCAAGCCGATGACGCCGCTGCCGATGACGGTGATATTGGGCATGGCTGGATTTTACTTTCTTTTGGCCGGTAGAGTAAGGGCATTGACTACAATATCCGCCGCGGTTGGCATATCAATCGGGTGGGGCGTCAAGCGCAAGACGCTGCTCCAATCGACTTGCGCTTGGCAGACTTCGCCAATTTGCAACATTGCCGCGGCGATTTTAACGAGGCGGACTATGATTCAGCCGCGCGGATGAGCAGCTCTTGCCCGGGATAGATCCAACGTCCCATGTTCTCAAGTTGGTTGAAAATAATCAGTTCGAGCGGGTCGGCGTCATAAGCGACCGCGATGCCGTTGATGGTGTCGCCGGGCCGCACGACATGGATAATGGAGCCATCTGGCTGAGCGGCTTGGGTCTGGACGAAGGGCGCGTATTGCACGCTTGGCTGCGCCGACGGCGATGGCGGGACCGGTTGATGCGCGACGCATTCAGCCGCGGGCGGCCCGCCGAAGGTATCGACAATGCCAAAGACGCGCCCATCCATCGCGTTGTCCAGCACCACGTGATGCACCTTGCCCTCGATATTGGGACCTTTGGAAAAGACGATGTAGCGCCGCGGTACCAATAGCTCTTCAGCGTAATTTGGGCTGGCTTCAAAGAAATGGCGTATCTCTGGCGCTAGCCCCGTGCGGATGGCCAGGCGTCCATCATCGCTGCAGGCGACTAGCCCTTCCGCCACCGCTTCGACTTGGGGCTGGTCCACAGCGAGCAGGTAGGCGCCTTCGGCTGACAGGGGCTTGTCCGCAGTGTTGGGGCGGATGCGCCAGACCGTGGCGACTGGCGGCTGTACCCGCGGGCGGCAGATAAGCCCAATCGCGCCCAGTTTTAGGTCGCATTCTTCTGGAATCAAATGGCAATGCGGGTTGCATTTGACCGGCGGCGGGGGCAAATCGCAATGTGGGTTGCATAGGACTGGCGGGCTTACGGGATCAACAACTTCTGTGTCGCAGTCCGCGGCGCGGTTGTCGGTGAGAGTGGCGGACGAAAGAAAAGTATCCGGAGCGCTGTTGCCAACAAAAGTGATACATCCATTCAGCTCGATAGCAGATGGATCAAGTACGGCCACCAAGACTCCTAATCCGCCGCTGTTTTCGCGAAAAGCTGCGTTATTGAAGACCATCTGGCCTTTGGTGTAAGTCCCGTAGGTGAGCATGACCGAAGCGTATCTGGAGACGCGGTTTGTATCGAACAAGCCATCGGTGACCGATATCGTTCCCCCGTTCAAAATGAAGCCGAGAGTATTGGAAACTCGCAGCCGGTTGGCGCTGATATCGCCCCAGTTGGTGATCCTGATGCCCTCCAAAGCGACATTTTCCAATTCCAAATTGGCGGTGTAGGCGGTGTAGAGGGTCATCGCTGATGAACTGCTGGTGATGCGGTGGCCATTGCCGATGATGCGTAAGGCAACGCCTTCCGCAATGATCGAGCGAGCGTCCCAGGCGCAATCGGAAGTTAAAGTATAAGTGGCGGAGGCGACAAGCGTGCCGGGCTCGGGCAAGCCACAGGCCATGACGCCGGGCGCGGTCGCTGTGGCAGCATCCCCATTGCCAATCGCGCCGGTGCAAGCGCCAGTAGAGTTGTCGATGAACGCGCCATTGATAGCAAAGGGCGCATTCCCCCAACTGGTCAGGCAGCCGGTCGCCGTCAACGTAGCGCCTGCCTCCAGCCGAATGGCGCCGCTGCCGCCCAGGTTATTGCGCAAAACGACATTATTCAGCGTCGCCGAACCATTACCTTTGACGGAGACGACTCCGCCCTGCGCTATACCGAAGCTGGTGGCCAGATTTTCTTCAATCAGCACATTGTTCAGGCTGCCGTTGAGCAGGGTCACGACCGAAGGAGAGCGTCCGCGCTTGATGGTGACTTGGTTTAGATTCACAGTTGCGCCGCTGCCGCTGATGATGCCGGGGCTGGACTTGCTTTCGCCATCAAGCGTCAGGCTGTTCAAGTTCAACGTGGCGCCAGGGGACATAAAAAAGAAGTTATGGGAGCCTCCAGTAACGGTATGCCCGCCGCCATTGATGGTGACCGTTCTCGCTGGGTTACTGCTGGGAATGCTGAGCTTGCCGGTCAATACGCAATCCGCGCTGAGCGTGTAAGTCACCGATCCGCGTATTGTGCCTTCCGCTGGCAGGCCGCAGGCGGCGACAGGCGGATTGCTTTGGGCAGAAGCGCGTCCGCCCAGCAGAAGGAGGCACAGCAACAGCAGCAGATGCCGTGGTAAGGTCATAGCTATATCCTTTGATCTGAGAGCGTGGCGACAAACCAATAGGGGAGGTTTCATACGTATGCAGAGCGACGTGAGCATGGATTAACGTATTGAAGAGACAAATCTAACATTCAATTAGTACATTGCACAGCCCTTTTCTCAAGCGATTTTCGCCAATCGGCGCTGGGCTACGATTCGGCCGCGCGTACGAGCAGCTCTTGCCCGGGCTAGACCCAACGTCCCATGTTCTCGAGTTGGTTGAAATATTCAATTCGAGCGGGTCGGCGTCATAAGCGACCGCGATGGAGAAGCTGCTTGCCGCGAACTAACAGTCGCCGGAAAAGTCGACGTAATCGGCGCTGACCCAGCCTGTATGCGCGAAGAAACTGACTTTTACCCAACCAGACTGCAGGGCGAGCGCCGGCAGCACAGTGTCAACCGCGAAGACCGTGATCACCCGGCCACCCGGCGTATCGCGCATATTCAGGATTTCACGCAGCACAACAGTGCAATTCCGCAAGGGGCGCGGGGTAGGCGTGACGGCCTCCGGGAATAGCGGCCTGCGCAGCAGAACCACTGTGCCGGCGCGGTTGATGATCCCACAGGTCATATCTCGCATCTGAAATGCCGGCAAGTGCTCGGGGAATTTGGGCGCGTTCGCCGAATCCAGAAAGATCAGGGAGCCTTGATTGCGGAAGCAGACTTGAAGGCGGGGCGGCACCCAGCTCCAAACATCCACCGCATCGACAATGCCGGCGTCGATGACTTGCGTTATCCCGACGCCGAGGTGATCCACCTGCTGGCATTGGGTGCTCTCGTAGAAGTCGCTGACGACAATGCTAGACGGCAGCAGGCGGCAAGTGGAGAAGATCGGCGTCGGCGTCCTGGTGGGTTTGCGCTTGGTCGGGCGCGGGCGCGGCTGTTCCGCTATTGGCGCTGAGCTTTGGATTAGCGCGGGCTCAACCGGCAACGGTGATGCCGTCTCCGTTGGCGTGTTGCTGGGCGTGAGCGATGGCGTGGGGATTGGGGTATCCGCTGGCGTCAGCGTGGTCGCCGTCGCGGACGCCATGCTGGATTCCCCGCCGGCGTTCATTGCGCGCACCTGCAAGCTGTATTGTGTATTCGCCGACAAACCGGTGAACTGGTAGGTCGCCACATCGCCGACATCGGTCCAGGCGATCATGACGCCGCCATTAACTTCATAGCTGGTCGCTCCGGCGGACTTCGTCCAGTTCAGGGTCATCTCTGTCATCGTGATGCCCGTCACGGTCAGACCGCTGGGGGCGGCGAGCGGCGCGTCGGTTGGGGCGGGCGTAGGCGAATAGGTCGGGGTTGGCGTAGGCGTGGGCAATGGGGTATCCGCTGGCGATAAAGTGGTCGCGCTGGCGCTGACCGCAGCCGAAACGCCGCTGGTATTCGTCGCCCGCACTTGCAGCGTGTAGGCTGTGCTATGGTTCAAACCCGTGAAGATATGCTCGGTATCGCTGCCCGAATCCACCCAGCTTGAATCGCCATCGCGGCTGACTTCGTAGCTGTCCGCGCCGCCCGCGCTGGCTGTCCAGGTCAGCTTGATGCTGTTTACGGTGATCTCGGAAGTCGTCGGGCTGGTCGGCGCATTCGGCAGCGTGGTCGCCGTGATAGAAGCGGGGTTGGATTCCCCGCCCGTATTCACCGCGCGCACCTGCAAGCTGTATTGTGTATTGGCCGATAAACCGGTGAACGGGTAGGTCGCCACATCGCCGACATCGGTCCAGGCGTTCAGCGCCCCGCCATTCACTTTATAGCTGGTCGCGCTGGTGACCGTGGTCCAATTCAGCGTAATCGAGGTCTGCGTGATGCCCGTCACGTTAAGACCGCTGGGCGCGGCGGGCGCACCGGGCAAGGGAGTTGGTGTTGTCGTGGGTGTGTCTGTTGGCACTGGCGTATTCGTAGGCGTGGGAGTTGGGGTATTCGTTGGCGTCAAGGTAGTAGCGCTGGCGGCGCTGGCAGCAGCCGAAACGCCGCTGGCATTCTTCGCCCGCACTTGCAGCGTGTAGGCGGTGCTATGCATCAGCCCGGTGAATGAATACGCGGCGACATCGCCAACGTCGGTCCAGCCGCTCAGCGCCCCGCCATTGACCTCGTAACTGGCCGCCCCAGTCGATTTCGTCCAGTTCAAGGTGATGCTGTTCACCGTGATGCCGCTGGTCGACAAGCTTGTTGGCGCGTCCGGCAAGGTGATGGCGGTGGCGGAATTGGCTGGCGATTCGCCGCCGCTGTTCACGCCGCGCACCTGCAGCGTGTAAGTCGTGCCTGCGCTCAAGCCGGTGAAAGTATAAGTCGCCACATCTCCGACATTGGTCCAGGCGCTCAGCGCTCCGCCCATGACCTCGTATCTGGTTGCAGTCGTCAGCTTCGTCCAGTTCAGCGTCATGCTGTTCAGCGTGATGCCAGTGATGGACAGCCCCATTGGCGCGCCCGGCGGCGCAGGCGTGGGCGTGGGGGTTGGCGTAGGCGTATTGGTAGGAGTTGGGGTATTCGTTGGCGTGGGAGTTGGGGTATCCGTTGGCGTCAAGGTGGTTGCGCTGGCGGCGCTGACCGCAGCCGAAACGCCGCTGGCATTCTTTGCCCGCACCTGCAGCGTGTAAACCGTGCTGTGCATCAGCCCGGTGAATGGATACGCGGCTACATCGCCAACGTCGGTCCAGCCGCTCAGCGCCCCGCCATTGACCTCGTAACTGGCCGCCCCGGTCGATTTTGTCCAGTTCAAAGTGATGCTGTTCACCGTGATGCCGCTGGTCGACAAGCTTGTTGGCGCGTCCGGCAAGGTGATGGCGGAGGCGGAATTGGCTGGCGATTCGCCGCCGCTGTTCACGCCGCGCACCTGCAACGTGTAGGTTGTGCCTGCGCTCAAGCCGGTGAAGGTATAGGACGCCACATCTCCAACATTCGTCCAGCCGCTCAGCGCCCCGCCCATGACCTCGTATCTGCTTGCAGTCGCCAGCTTCGTCCAGTTCAGCGTCATGCTGTTCACCGTGATGCCAGTGATGGACAGCCCCGTTGGCGCGCCAGGCGGTACAGGCGTTGGAGTGGGCGTAGGCGTGGGCGTATTGGTAGGAGTTGGTGTATTCGTTGGCGTGGGAGTTGGGGTATCCGTTGGCGTCAAGGTGGTTGCGCTGGCGGCGCTGGCAGCAGCCGAAACGCCGCTGGCATTCTTTGCCCGCACCTGCAGCGTGTAAGCCGTGCTGTGCATCAGCCCGGTGAATGGATACGCGGCGACATCGCCAACGTCGGTCCAGCCGCTCAGCGCCCCGCCATTGACCTCGTAACTGGCCGCCCCGGTCGATTTTGTCCAGTTCAAGGTGATGCTGTTCACCGTGATGCCGCTGGTCGACAAGCTGGTTGGCGCAGCCGGCAAGGTGATGGCGGAGGCGGAATTGGCTGGCGATTCGCCGCCGCTGTTCACGCCGCGCACTTGCAGCGTGTAGGTCGTGCCTGCGCTCAAGCCGGTGAAGGTATAAGTCGCCACATCTCCAACGTTCGTCCAGCCGCTCAGCGCCCCGCCCATGACCTCGTATCTGCTTGCAGTCGCCAGCTTCGTCCAGTTCAGCGTCATGCTGTTCAGCGTGATGCCAGTGATGGACAGCCCCATTGGCGCGCCCGGCGGCGCAGGCGTTGGAGTGGGCGTATTGGTAGGAGTTGGCGTATTCGTTGGCGTGGGAGTTGGGGTATCCGTTGGCGTCAAGGTGGTTGCGCTGGCGGCGCTGACCGCAGCCGAAACGCCGCTCGTGTTCTTCGCCCGCACCTGCAGCGTGTAGGCGGTGCCAGACGTCAAGCCCGTGAAGACATGCTGCGTGTCGCTGCCCGAGTCGACCCATGTCGATCCGCCGCTGCTGACTTCGTAGCTGTCCGAGCCGCCCGCGCTGGCTGTCCAGGTCAGCTTGATGCTGTTAACGGTGATCTCGGAGGTCGTCGGGCTGGTCGGCGTATTGGGCAGCGTGGTCGCTGTGATAGCAGCGGCGCTGGATTGCCCGCCCGTGTTCACCGCGCGCACCTGCAAGCTGTATTGTGTATTGGCCGACAAACCGGTGAACTGGTAGGTCGCCACATCTCCGGCGTCAGTCCAGGCGCTCAGGGAGCCGCCATTCATTTCATAGCTGGTCGCGCCGGTTACCTTCGTCCAGTTTAAGGTCATCGCCGACTGCGTTACACCCGTCACGTTAAGACCGCTGGGGATGTTGGTCGGCGCATTGGGCAGCGTGGTCGCTGTGATAGCAGCGGCGCTGGATTGCCCGCCCGTGTTCACCGCGCGCACCTGCAAGCTGTATTGTGTATTGGCCGACAAACCGGTGAACTGGTAGGTCGCCACATCTCCGGCGTCAGTCCAGTCGCTCAGTGAGCCGCCATTCATTTCATAGCTGGTCGCGCCGGTTACCTTCGTCCAGTTTAAGGTCATCGCCGACTGCGTTACGCCCGTCACGCTTAAGCTGGTTGGTGCGGCTGGGGCATTGGGCAAGGTCCTGGCGCTGACTGACGAGGCTGAAGAATCGCCGCCGCTGTTAAATGCGCTGACTTTCAGCGTGTAGGTCGTATCCGCCGTCAAGCCGGTGAACTCATAAGTCGCCACATCGCCGAGCGTTGTCACCGTGCCGCTGTCCACCTGGACTTTGTAGCCGGTCGCGCCAGTGGATTTCGTCCAGCCCAGCGTAATGGCCGTCTGCGAGATGCCGCTGGTTTGCAAGCCCGTTGGCGCGGCTGGGGCATTGGGCAAGGTCCTGGCGCTGACTGACGAGGCTGAAGAATCGCCACCGGTGTTAAAGGCGATGACTTTAAGCGTGTAGGCTGTATCCGCCGTCAAGCCGGTGAACTCATAAGTCGCCACATCACCGAGCGTCGTCACTGTGCCGCTGTCGACTTGGACTTTGTAGCCGGTTGCGCCGGTGGATTTCGTCCAGCCCAGCGTAATGGCGGTCTGCGTGATGCCGCTGGCAGTCAAAGCCGTGGGCGCGGCCGGGGCATTGGGCAAGGTGCTGGCGCTGACCGACGCGGCAGAAGAATCGCCGCCGGTGTTAAAGGCGCTGACTTTCAGCGTGTAGGCTGTATCCGCCGACAAGCCTGTGAAAGTGTGTGTCGCCACATCACCGAGCGTCGTCACCGTGCCGCTATCTAGCTGGACTTTGTAGCCGGTTGCGCCGGTGGACTTCGTCCAGCCCAGCGTAATGGCCGTCTGCGAGAAGGCGCTGGTGGTTAAAGCCGTCGGCGCGGCCGGGGCGTTGGGCAGCGTGGTCGCCGATTTGGTGGCGAAGGAAGAATCGCCGCCGCTGTTAAAGGCGCTGACTTTCAGCGTGTAGGCTGTATCCGCCGTCAAGCCGGTGAAAGTGTGTGTCGCCACATCGCCCAGCGTTGTCACCGTGCCGCTATCTAGCTGGACTTTGTAGCCGGTCGCTCCAGTGGACTTGGTCCATCCCAGCGTAATGGCGGTCTGCGAGATGCTACTGGTGGTCAAACCAGTGGGCGCAGCAGGAGCATTGGGCAAGGTGCTGGCGCTGACCGACGCGGCGGAAGAATCACCACCGGCGTTAAAGGCGCTGACGTTCAGCGTGTAGGTCGTATCCGCCGTCAAGCCGGTGAAAGTGTGTGTCGCCACATCACCGAGCGTTGTCACCGTGCCGCTATCTAGCTGGACTTTGTAGCCGGTTGCCCCGGCCGATTTAGTCCAGCCCAGCGTAATGGCCGTCTGCGTGATGCCGGTGGCTGTCAAGCTCGTCGGCGCGGCAGGGGCGTAGGGCAAGGTGCTGGCGCTGACTGACGCGGCGGAAGAATCGCCGCCGGTGTTAAAGGCGATCACTTTCAGCGTGTAGGCTGTATCCGCCGTCAAGCCGGTGAACTCATAAGTCGCGACATCACCGAGCGTTGTCACCGTGCCGCTGTCCACTTGGACTTTGTAGCCGGTTGCCCCGGTGGACTTCGTCCAGTCCAGCGTGATCGCCGTCTGCGTGATGCCGCTGGCAGTCAAGGCAGTTGGCGCGGCAGGGGCATTGGGCAAAGTGCTGGCGCTGACTGACGCGGCCGAAGAATCGCCGCCGCTGTTAAATGCGCTGACTTTCAGGGTGTAGGCTGTATTCGCCGTCAAGCCTGTGAACTCATAAGTCGCCACATCACCGAGCGTTGTCACCGCGCCGCTGTCCACCTGGACTTTGTAGCCGGTCGCCCCGGTGGACTTGGACCAGCCCAGCGTAATGGCGGTCTGCGTGATGCCGCTGGCAGTCAAGCTCGTCGGCGCGGCTGGGGCGTTGGGCAAGGTGCTGGCGCTGACTGACGCGGCGGAAGAATCGCCGCCGGTGTTAAAAGCGCTGACTTTCAGCGTGTAGGCTGTATTCGCCGTCAAGCCGGTGAAAGTGTGTGTCGCCACATCACCCAGCGTTGTCACCGTGCCGCTGTCCACTTGGACTTTGTAGCCAGTCGCTCCAGTGGACTTCGTCCAGTCCAGCGTGATCGCCGTCTGCGTGATGCCGCTGGCAGTCAAGCTCGTCGGCGCGGCAGGGGCGTTGGGCAGCGTGGTCGCCGATTCGGTAGCGAAGGAAGAATCACCGCCGCTATTAAATGCGCTGACTTTCAGCGTGTAGGCTGTATTCGCCGACAAGCCTGTGAAAGTGTGCGTCGCCACATCACCGAGCGTCGTCACTGTGCCGCTGTCGACTTGGACTTTGTAGCCGGTTGCCCCGGTGGACTTGGTCCAGCCCAGCGTAATGGCCGTCTGCGAGATGCCGCTGGTTTGCAAGCCCGTCGGCGCAGCAGGAGCATTGGGCAAGGTGCTGGCGCTGACTGACGCGGCGGAAGAATCGCCGCCGGCGTTAAAGGCGATGACTTTCAGCGTGTAGGCTGTATTCGCCGTCAAGCCTGTGAAAGTGTGTGTCGCCACATCACCGAGCGTTGTCACCGTGCCACTGTCCACCTGGACTTTGTAGCCGGTTGCGCCGGTGGACTTTGACCAGCCTAGCGTAATGGCCGTCTGTGAGATGCCGGTGGCAGTCAAGGCCGTTGGCGCAGCTGGGGCATTGGGCAAGGTGCTGGCGCTGACTGTCGCGGCAGAAGAATCGCCGCCGGTGTTAAAGGCGATGACTTTCAGCGTATATGACGTATTCGCCGTCAAGCCTGTGAAAGTGTGTGTCGCCACGTCGCCCAGGGTCGTCACCGCGCCATTGTCCACCTGGACTTTGTAGCCGGTTGCGCCGGCGGACTTGGTCCAGTTCAAGGTCATCTCCGTCTGGGAGATGCCCGTCACGCCAAGCCCGCTGGGCGCGGCGGGCACATTGGGCAAGGTGCTGGCTCTGACGTCGATGGGGGATCCTTGCCCCCACTCCGAGTGCTTCGCCCGCACGTACAAGCTGTAATTGGTGTTGGCCGTCAAGCCGGTAAATTCAGAGGAAGCGACATCGCCGACATCGGTCCAATCTGAGTAGCTGAAGGGAGAGCGTTGCACATCGTAGCTGTTCGCAAGCGAGTTCTTTGTCCAGTTCAATGTCATCGCCGTCTGCGTGATGCCCGTAACCGTAAGGTTGCTGGGCACTGGATAAACTTCCTGGCCAACATACACTCTCCGCCAGCGCCCCGTGTCCTTGTCCAACTCTTGTAAAGCGTAACAGATGCCCTTCGTATCGCTATTAGATGGGACAAAATCATCGGGATAATCGAAGGTTAAGGATGTGGTTCCCATAGCAACCATTTCGGGTGCGCGGATGCCGCCATAATCGTTGATCGCACATCCCAACCATGATCTAGAACTCAGAAATACTAACCAATAGTTGTACTGGGTATGATCCAGGTCGCTGCTTTGCCAAGACAGCACTCGCTTGCTCAGGTCTTCTCCGAAATGTGTCTTAACTAGTGCGCTTTGGTCGTATCCGCTTGCTGTCATGGAATCTTGCGCCAGGTAGAGACCGCTGTCGCTGTCCTTTATCCGCAGCGCGTATTCCCAAAGGTGCGCCATGTCGTGCGCTGGTACAAGGTGCGTGAAAATCCTGGAATTATGCGAAATAGCAGGGTTGCTCTGCGGAACGGTTTTTGTCGAAGGTAGACAATTGTATGCGCCGAGGGGAGAAAGCCGGCGATAACATAGCTCCAATGTATCGCCAGCATAGTTAGTACTTAGGTCGCCATACCACTGAAAAGTGGCTGAGCCACCGCTGGCGGAATAGGGAAAATCGTTCACATGGAATTTCATATCCACAGACGGGATGGCTGTGGGCGCTGGCGTGGCGGTTGGGACGGGTGTGTCTGTTGGCACGGGCGTGGGGCCCAATGTGCTGGCAGACACGCTGACCGCCGCCGAAGTCCCGCTGGTATTCTTCGCCCGCACCTGCAGCGTGTAGGCGGCGCCCGACGTCAAGCCGGTGAAGACATGCTCGGTATCGCTGCCCGAATCCACCCAGGTCGAGCCGTCGCTGCTGACTTCGTAGCTGGCTGCGCCGCCGACGCTGGCGGTCCAGGTCAGCTTGATGCTGTTTACGCTGATCTCGGAAGTCGTCGGACTGGTCGGCGCGTTGGGCAGCGTGGTCGCCGATTCGCTAGCGGGGCTGGATCGTCCGCCCGTGTTCACCGCGCGTACCTGCAAGCTGTATTGTGTATCCGCTGACAAACCGGTGAACTCATAAGTCGCCACATCTCCGGCGTCAGTCCAGGCGTTCAGGGCGCCACCATTCACTTCATAGCTGGTCACGCCGTTGGACTTGGTCCAGTCCAACGTAATGGCCGTCTGCGTGATGCCGCTGGTGGCCAAGCCCGTCGGCGCGGCCGGGGCGTTGGGCAAGGTGATGGCGCCGACCGACGCGGCGGAAGATTCCCCGCCGGCGTTAAAGGCGATGACATTCAGAATGTATGCTCTAATTGCCGTCAAGCCGGTGAACTGGTACGTCGCCACATCGCCCAGCGTAACGACTGTTCCGCTATTGACCTGGACTTTGTAGCCGGTTGCGCCGGCGGACTTCGTCCAACTCAGCGTAATGGCCGTCTGCGTGATACCGCTGGTAGTCAAGCCCGTCGGCGCGGCCGGGGCGTTGGGCAAGGTGCTGGCGCTGACTGACGCGGCGCTGGATTGCCCGCCCGTGTTCACCGCGCGCACCTGCAAGCTGTATTGTGTATCCGCCGACAAACCGGTGAACTGGTAAGTCGCCACATCGCCGACATCGGTCCAGGCGTTCAGGGCCCCGCCATTCACTTCGTAGCTGGTGGCGCTGGCGACTTTTGTCCAGTTCAGGGTCAGCGCCGTCTGCGTGTTGCCCGTCACGCTAAGACCGCTGGGGACGACGAGCGCAATGGGCGTGGGGCTTGGGCCGGGTGTTGGCGTGGGCCCCAGTGTGGTGGCAGACACGCTGACCGCCGCCGTTACCCCGCTGTTATTCTTAGCCCGAACTTGCAAGGTATAAGCTGTGCCCGGCGTCAAGCCCGTGAAAACATACTCGGTGGTCGAGCCATCTCTCCAATTCAATTCCACCCAGGTCTTCCCATCGCTGCTGACTTCGTAAGTGAGCGTGTCGCCCTCGCTGCCCACGCTGGCTGTCCAGCTCAGTTTGATGCTGTTATTGCTGATGTTGGAAGCCACTGGATTGGTCGGCACGTTGGGCAGAGTATTGACAATGACCGTGACGTCTGGTGATGTCCACTCAGCGTGCTTCGCGCGCACGTACAAGACGTAGGTGTCGTCGGGTTTCAAACCGGTAAATTTATAGGAAGAGGCATCGCCGACATCGATAGGATCGGATTCGAGTGCGCCTTGGCCCCATCTCACCACGTAGCTGGTTGCAATACGGGCTTTCGTCCAGTTCAAGGTCATCGCCGTCGGCGTGATGCCCGTAACCGTAAGCTCGCTGGGCATCGGAAAAGTATTATGGGCGGGGCGTGACACCACCGCGCGCCCCGAGTTCTTGTTCAGCTCCTCTATAATGTAACAGACACCCTTATCTCCGCTAAGCGGGACAAAATCTTCAGGATAATCGAAGGTTAAGGAGGTTGTTCCCATAGGAATGATTTCGGGCGCGCGCACGCCGATTTGATTATTTGGTGTAATTAGGCAACTCAGCACGTGCGCTGATCTAAGAAACTTCATCAGATAGTTGTACTGTGTATGATCCAGGTCGCTGTCTTGCCAAGACACCCGATGTTTGCCCATATCCTCACCCACGAATTCTACAATTATGCCGTGGTGTCGAAAACTGGGTTCGCCTGCAATATCGGTGTCTTCCGCCAAGTAGATACCGCTGTCTTTGTCCTTTATCCGCAGCGCGAATTCCCAAATGCTGTTGAAGAATGCCTTTTGTCGACTAACCTGAAAAAACCTGACTCTATCCGAAATAGGAGGGTTGGTCTGCGGAATGGTTTTTGTCGTACTATGGCATGAGTATGCGCCGAGTGGAGAAACGGTGCGCCAACAAAACTCCAATGTGTGGCCGGCATAGGTTGTAAGGTCGCCGTACCACTGAAACTCGGTCGAGCCGCCATACTGGACGCCGCCCATGGCGTTCATATAGAATTTCATATCCACAGACGGGATGGCGGTGGGCGCGGGCGTGGCTGTATCCTGGGCGAGCGCGGACGACAGCGACAAGCAGAAGAAGAGCAGCAACGGCAACAGCCTGGCGAGCAGCGATCTCATGGCAGGCTTAGGCGCAAGCTAAACTGCGAGGGGGAGGAAACATAGTAGAAGAAAAGTCTCCCAACAATAATATAGTTTCTGCTTATTATACTGAAGAATGAAGGCAATGGCAAAATTGTCGAATTCGATACACTACCAGCGAGCTCGCGGCGCCATGACCCGGGCGACCTGTGCTATAGTCCTACTTGAAAGTCTCATCGAGGATACACGCCCAAGCTAGGAAGGCGACAATCTGTGACATCAATTATCGTGACCAACGATGACGGCTACGATGCGCCGGGAATCGTGAGTCTCGCGGAGGCCATGCAAGACTTGGGCGAGGTGCGGGTCTGCGCCCCGGCCAGCAATCAGAGCGCCAGCGGGCATAAGATCACTTTGCATCAAAACATCAGTTATTCGCGCTGCGAGATCGGCGCCGGCATACCCGCCCTAGCAGTGGCCGGTACGCCGGCCGATTGCATTGCGCTGTCGCTGCTGGGCTTGGTGGACAAGCGCCCCGACATCGTCGTCTCCGGCATCAATCGCGGCGAGAATATGGCGCAAGACCTGACCTACAGCGGCACCGTCAGCGCAGCGCTGGAAGCGGCCATCAGCGGCATTCCCGCCGTGGCCTTCTCCCTGGCAAATGCCAATGCCGACTCTCCAGCGGACTACCAGGTGGCGGCGAAAGTGGCGCTGACTATCGCTGAGACGGTGCTGAAACAAGGCTTGCCACCCTACACGATTCTCAATGTCAACGTCCCACCCGTTGACCGGCTGGCGGATCTGCGCGGAATCCGCCTGACCCGGCAGGGCCTGCGCATCTATCGCGACTGCCTGGTCGAAGTCGCCGAGGGCGTCGTGCGCATTGGCGGCGAGCCCCCCACAGCCAAGACCGATGAGCTGGGCACGGATGTCTGGGCGGCGCATCGCGACTACGTCAGCATAACGCCGGTTCATCTCGATATGACTGCGCATCGCTTCATGGCGAATCTGGAGGCTTGGGATATGCGCCTTCCCTGAGCCAGTCATGTTATGATTCACCACAGAGGGCACAGTGGATAGGAATCGACAGTGAATATTTTGAAATCACTTTTCGGCGGCGGCGGGCGCAATGAAGACCGCGGCATCTATTTTTACGTTCAGCCCAAGATGTGCCAGGAGGTCCTGCGCATCCGCGTGGATCCGCTGAACGACTTGTCGCGCGCGGACGACGGCAAGACCTACTGGTGCCGCAAGCTGGCCAGCGCGGCCCGCTGTCCCTTTCAAGCGGAGGTAACGCTCTACTTCGACAAGAACAAGCGCTTCACGGGCGAGGAAGTGGAGAACGGCCAACTGGTCAGCGAGCAGGCCTGGCTGGCGCAGCGGGAAGCATAGCAGCCCTAAGCCTCCCCCTCCCCCTCAACCACCATCGCCGGCAAGCCGAACGCGCGGCGCACCTTGTCCTCGATAGTATTCGACATGCCCCCGTTGCTCTGCAAGAAGAGCTTGGCGTTCTCTCGGCCCTGCCCTAGCAGATCATCGCCATAGCGATAAAAGGCGCCGCGCTTGTCGATGATGTCCAGCTCGGTGCCGATGTCGATGATCTCACCCGACTTGCTGATGCCCTGGTTGAACATGATGTCGAATTCGCATTCCTTGAAGGGCGCGGCGACTTTGTTCTTCTTGATCTTAACCCGCGTGCGATTGCCGACGATGTCGCCGCTGCGTTTGATTTGCTGGATGCGGCGGATATCGATGCGTACGCTGGCGTAGAATTTCAGGGCGCGGCCGCCTGGCGTGGTCTCGGGACTGCCGAACATGACGCCGACTTTCTCGCGCAGTTGGTTGGTGAAGATGACGCAGACGTTGGACTGCTTGATGGCGCCGGCCAGTTTGCGCAGGGCCTGGCTCATCAAGCGCGCCTGCAAGCCGACATGCGAATCGCCCATTTCGCCTTCGATCTCGGCGCGGGGCACGAGCGCGGCCACACTGTCCACCACGATGACATCCAGCGCGCCCGACCGCGTCAGATGCTCGGTGATTTCCAGAGCCTGCTCGCCCGTATCCGGCTGAGAGACGTAGAGCTGCTGAATGTCGACGCCGATCTTCTCGGCATACAGCGGGTCAAGCGCGTGCTCCATATCGACGAAGGCGCAAATGCCACCGCTCTTCTGGGCTTCCGCCACGATGTGCAGGCAGAGCGTGGTCTTGCCCGAGCTCTCCGGTCCGTAGATCTCGGTGATGCGCCCGCGCGGAACGCCGCCGACGCCCAGCGAGATGTCGATGCCCAGCGAGCCGGTCGGGATCGCCTCAACCTCCAGGTGACTGCCGGCGCCTAAGTTGAAGATCGTGCCATCGCCATAGCGCTTGGTGATATCCGTCAGCGTGGCGTCCAGCGCCTTCTGCTTGGCCGCATAGTCCCCGCTAGCGTGGACCAGTGTTTCCTTGACCATCTGTGTACGTTTCGCCATCGTTGCCGTCTCGCTTTGTCTAAGGATTGTCTAAGTGTAGTGTTTCTGTCCTGATTCCGCTATTGTGGCGAGTCTAGCACTTTTGTTCTATCAGCGCAAGTGGCAATTTGACTGATTGGTCGGTTTCCAGCGCGTCTTTCTAGCGAAGGGGGTTCAAGCTGAGTGGCCAGCATGGCAGGTAGTTTGATCGCTTGAAGCGTGTTAGTGTTCAGTCGCGGTGCGAAACGAGTGAGGGATTGGATTAGATTTGTCTCGAAAAATTGCCCAAATATTATCGTTTGTCCTCTTCTGCTTTAGCGCATCACCGGCGCTGGCGGCATTACAAGTTCCAACGAACATTCGCGCGACTATTGATAAGACAATAGTTTGGGACGCTGTCCCTGGAGCGACTTCTTACTCTTTGGAATGGAAGGGCCCTGGTCTCGGTACTTGGCAAGGTCAACTTATTACTCGTGGCGCGACCTCTTATCGTGATCGCAGGTTTGAATACGACAAGGAATATCTTGTGCGGGTGCAAGCGAGGGGTGGCATCTTCGGCAACAGCCGTGTGAGCGATGCTGTACGTATAACCTTCCCCGCGCCGAAGGCACTCGAACGACCGGTGCTAGTCGATGGCGCTGACGTCTCTGTTAGCTGGGCAAGAGTGAATGGCGCGAAAACGTATTATGTCCAATTGTTCACTGGCTCAACCTTTCTCTACACGCGATTGGATGGCAGCATCTTGACGTTCAGTTTTGCCAAGGCTCTGCCTGGTGTCACATATAGAATACGTGTCCGGGCAGAAGGGGATGGGATTCATTACAAGAAACGCGGGCCTTGGAGCAAACCTTCGAGACGGACATATAATCCGCCGCCTACGGCTACTCCGATTCCTACCGCTACTTCGATACCCTCTGCTACGCCCATCAAAGTACAGCCTTTGGATGCGCCTACCGGTCTTAGCTGTGGTGATCGAAAAGTCTGTTTCAAGCGGGTGGCGAATGCTATAGCCTACGCGATTGTTGACGAGGCAGACGCAAATGATGATCTGTTGCTGGGGAGCGGGGATGAAGACGCTGACGATGAAGACGCTGCTGATGAATGCCTTCCAATAGGCGATAGATTCGAAGCTGGTGATACTGTTTATGTTCTCGCCTTCAGCTCGCCGTTGGATACGAATTATTCAAACAGTCCATTCAGCGATCCCTTTACTTTGGTTGATGCCTGTTTTGCGGATCTAAAGCCAACCGCGACAGCCACAGACATTCCTACAGACACGCCAACGCCGACTGACACTCCAACTCCAACCGACATTCCTACTGAGACGCCCACAGCGACATTCACGCCTACTGATACGCCCACGGCGACCGACATTCCTACTGAGACACCGACAGCGACCTACACGCCTACTGAGACGCCGACAGCGACATACACGCCTACTGAGACGCCGACAGCGACCTACACGCCTACTGAGACGCCGACAGCGACATACACGCCTACTGAGACGCCGACAGCGACATACACTCCCACTGAGACGCCAACGGCGACATACACTCCCACTCCAACCGCCACGTTCACTGCCTCGCCGACGGCGACTTACACGTCGACAGTCACGCCGACGCCTGAACCTATGGTCTTGCCCATTGTCGATCTGCGGCATTCGGGCGGGGGCAAGATCGTGTGGGACCCAGTGACCGGGTCGGTGGGCTACAACTTCTGGTACTATTCAAGCGAGAATGAGGTTTCTGTGGAATTGTCGCTACCGGCGGGGACAACTCAATTCACCGTTCCCAATGACAAGCTGGGCGGCCGGTACAGCGTGTATGCGGCGGCATTGGGCGATGGCGTCAAATATGAGGAGTTCGGACCGATCGGTCCGCCGCTGGATTTGAATTTCCCGAGAATAACGCCTACCTTCACGCCGACGAATACGCCCACGGATACGCCCACTCCGACGAATACGCCTGTGCCAACGGATACGCTCGTGCCAACGGATACCCTGGTGCCAACGAAGGTCCCGCCACCTACGAATACACCGCGTCCCGTGTGTAAGAAGAGAACGGAGACTAGGACGGAGACAAAGAGTTTCAGTGCGCAATGCTCGGGAGGTCCTGGGACGCAGTATCAGGATCGGTTATGTCAGCAGGAAGTTCGTGTCTCGGGTGATTGCCCGGACTTCAAAGGTTGGGTGTGCGATGATTGGTATAATACGATCTGCGTTGCAGATCCCGTGGTTCCTGTATACGCGACTGAGGATGTAAAGGCTGATTGGGTAACGGGCGGTGGATACAGTTCGGGAGAGGCGCGAGCAGATGCCGAATGGAGAGCGAACCACACACTTCCCACCTGCAAACGAGGCGTACGAATAGCTGGATGGATCGAATGGGAGGAGCCTATATTCACGCAGAATATTGGTCTCTGGTCAGTGCGCGCGCGGTCATGGTTTAAATGCCGTTACCAAGTGAATTAGCGGGGATATCTGTTTTCATTAGGAGATCTCATTTGCTTGGCGACTTGTAGGAACTCGTTCACAGAATGATGATTGCTGGATAGAGGATACACTAGAGAGCGGCCGACTAATTCGGTCGCTTTTCTTTCTTCTTACTGCGGTCGCCGCGCAGCAGCCCGCGACGATCTCCGGGTCTGTCGCCTGCCCCGTCGCCATCGTAATCGACCAGGGTCCAGTCGTTGCCGACAAGCCAATAGGCATATTGCAGGAGCGGCGGCTGATCCAAACCCAGTTGACGTCGCAAAGCCTGGATAGCCTCTGGAGAGGGATTGGGCGAAAACGTAATCATCGCCACCGGATCGCCCGGCGCGGACAGGATGATCAGGAATGACAAGATCGTCACGCCAAAGAAGGTCGGGATCGCTTGCAGCAAGCGGCGCTGAAAATACCTGATCATATTCGGCAAGCCTGTAACTCCGGTACGAGCTTAGATTCTAACGTCTCAAGGGTAAAACACCAAAACGATGAGTCACCGACAGGCCGATTGAACATCCGGACTGCTGGATCTTAAGCATGTCAACCAAGCGCCATTTTCGCGGGACATTTAATGAAATCATAGCGATTCATTAAACTGCCAAAGACCTCGGTTAACAGAGCTCCACTAGACTTCCTGATGTGTGCGCGCCCACCTTTGTAAGCAGTTGTGTAAGTCACTAGGAGAGTATGGTTCACATGCAAAAGGTACGCCTTGCATCAATTCTGCTTGTACTCGCATTCGTCCTCGCTAGCGCTTGGGCGGACGAAGGCGGCTTGCCGGAGGTAGATCCGCTGGATTATACCGAAGGCGAAATCATCACCGCGGGCAGTTCCACGGTCTTCCCGCTGAGCGAACGCATGGCCGAGCTCTGGACGGATTTGGGCGGCGTGGCGCCGTCGATCGCCTCCATTGGTTCGGGCGCCGGCTTTGAGCGCTTCTGCGTCGAAGGCGAAACCGACATCAGCAATGCCTCCCGCGCTATCAAAGACAGCGAGCGCGAATCCTGCGCCGAAATCGGCCGCGACCCGATTGAATTCCGCGTCGGCACGGACGCTCTGGCGGTGACCGTTTCCGCTGAGAACGATTTCGTCAGCGAAATCACCTTAGAGGAACTGGCGCTGATTTTCAGTACGGCCGACACCTGGTCCGATGTGCGCGCGGAATGGCCCGCGAAAGCGATCCAACGCTTCATCCCCGGCACGGACAGCGGCACCTTCGACTACTTCGTGGAAGCGGTATTCGATGAAGACGAAGAGCCGATCCTCAGCGCCAACCCGCAGCTCTCGGAAGATGACAATGTGCTGGTACAAGGCATTGCCGGCAGCCCCTACGCCGTCGGTTTCTTCGGCTATGCTTACTATATTGAGAACGAAGACGCGCTCAACATTCTCAATATCGAAGGTATCGAAGCCAACGCCGAGAGCACGGACGACGGCAGCTATCCGCTGTCGCGGCCGCTGTATATCTACAGCGACGCCAGCATCATGCTGGAGAAGCCGCAGGTGAACGCCTTCATCAATTTCTACTTGACGCAGGTCAACGAAGAAGTGATTGATGTCGGCTATTTCCCGGCTTCGGAAGACGCCCTCGCCGAAGCGCTTGACGCCTGGCGGATTGCCAACGGTCTTGAGCCGATTGGAGACGTCGAGGAAGACGCATCCGCCGACGAAGACGCTGAAGAAGCGTCGTCTGAATAGCGGGGTATAGCAGTTACAATAAGAAGGGTCGTCGGATCAACAGCCGACGGCCTTTCTGGCTGCGCGCGCTACCAGCTTCAGTCATCCGATAAAGACATAGATCCTATGACGCAGTACCCCGAAATGGCTTCCACGCGTCAACTTCTACCGAGAAAGTCGCACTCGCTCGGCTTGAAGCGGCGCCGCAAGCCCCACGAGATGGCCATCGAGGCGAGTCTGCTCGCTTGCGGCCTGCTCTCTATCTTTGTAACGATAGGCATCATCCTCGTATTGGGCAACGAATCGATTTCATTCTTCACCCGCGATCAGTGGGTCAATTCCAATCGCGCCATATTGGCCGATATCGGCGAAGACGACTCGGTCATCACGGTAGAGTCGGGCCAGGCTTTAGAGGCGCTGCAGCCGGGCAGCGCCATCCGCATCGGCCAAGAGGTGATGGAGGTCGTCGCTTTTCACCACAATCGCATCAACATCGACGTGCTCGGCACGGGCGGCGGGTTCAAGCGCTGGTGCGCGGCCGAGGCGGAATCTGGCGCAGTGCGACCGCATATTGTCAACGCGAGCCGCCGGATTACGAAGTTTGAAATTGAGGCCTGCGCCGCCGTCGGCATCTCGCCGGTTCCCTTTCGCGTTGGCAGCGACGCGCTGGCCATCGTCGTCAGCGCGGACAATGATTTCGCCCGCGAGCTGTCCACCGCAGAGCTGCGGCAAGTTTTTGGCGCGGCGGAAACCTGGCAGGATGTGCGGGCCGAATGGCCAGACGAGCCCATCGACCTTGTCATTCCCGGCCAAGACAGCGGCACCTTTGATTTCTTCGTGGAGGAAGTATTCGCCGGCGACCCGTCCGCCGTGCTGGCTCGGGACCCGATTATGTCGGAGAACGACAATCAGCTGATCGGCAGCATCAAGCGCAATCCCTACAGCATCGGCTTCTTCGGTTACGCCTACTATCAGGACAACCGTGACGACCTCAATCTGCTAGCGCTGGACGGCGTGACCCCCAGCAGTGAAACAGCGACCAACGGCGCTTATGCGCTTTCCCGCCCGCTATTTATCTACAGCGATGCCGGCATCATGCGCGACCATCCGCAGGCAGCGCAATTCGTCAGCTATTATCTGCAGCATGTGAACGACATCATCACCGCTGTCGGCTACTATCCAGCGTCGGCCGCATCCCTGGCGGAGGCGCGCAACACCTGGCAGCGCGTCACGGGCGCAACTGAACTTAATCCGGCCGAACTGTCCGGCGCCATCATCACAGCGGGCAGTTCAACAGTCTCGCCCCTGACGCAGCGCATCGCTGGTGCCTTCGTCGAGGACGGCTACTTGCCCCGCCTCGTGGTCAAACGCGGCATCCGCGGCGAAAACACGATCGCGCCGCATAGCGCGGGCTTGGCGCTGGAATACAATGACCGGCCCACAGTCGTCGAATTTTTCAGCAACACAAACTGGATTCCGGCCATCGGCGAGTTTGGCGTCCTGCCGCTGATCAACGCCACCCTGATGACCAGCACAATCGCTATGTTGGTGGCGCTGCCCCTGGGCCTCGGCGCGGCCATTTATCTGAGCGAATACGCCTCCGACCGTGTGCGCAAGACGCTGAAACCGATACTGGAAATTTTGGCGGGCATTCCGACGGTCGTTTACGGCTACTTCGCGCTGACATTCATGACGCCGCTGCTGCGCGCCGTCTTCGGCATTGATGTAGTCAATATCTACAATACCGGCTCGGCGGGCATCGTGGTCGGCATTTTGATCATCCCGCTGGTCAGCTCGATGAGCGAAGACGCCTTGTACGCCGTGCCTAACGCGCTGCGCGAAGCCTCCTATGGATTAGGGGCGACCAAGCTGGAGACGGTGATCAAGGTCGTGATTCCGGCAGCGCTCTCGGGCATCCTGGCGGCTTTTATCGTCGCGACATCGCGCGCTATCGGCGAGACGATGATCGTAGCCATCGCGGCCGGCGCCGGGCCCAATCTGAGCTTCAGCCCCTTCGACTCCGCCGAGACCATGACCGGGCATATCGCCCGCATCAGCGGCGGCGATCTCAGCTACGATTCCATCGACTATAACAGCATCTTCGCCATTGGCTTGACGCTCTTCGTGATGACCTTCGTTCTGAATGCGCTCAGCCGCGTCATCATCACGCGCTTCCGGGAGACCTACTGATGCCACGCAGCGGCAAACACTATATGCCCGGGGAGAAGGAATTCTTCCGGCGGCTGGAAATGCGGCGCCGGCGCGGAAGACTCGGTCGGCTTTTCAACTACTTTTCCATTGCCGTCGCCGGTATGGCTTTGGTGGCGCTATTTTTCAACGTCGCCAATCAGGCTTTCGGCACGATCGGCGTGGTTCATACCATCGACCCGGAGACCCTAGCCGGCGGTCGCACGCTGGACGAGCTGAGCAATGACGAGCTGGCGCATATTCTGGCTGAAAATGTCGCTGGCAAGCTGCGTGTGCTGATCCGCGATACGATCAGCCAAGTCGACGCCAAGCTCTTCACCAAGTCCAGCGTGGCCGAGATCGTTGCGGATGCGCAAGTTGACCCCGCGATTGCCGGCGAACTATTGAAGAATATCAGCCCGGAGCAACAAGCGGCGCTGCTGGCGGATTATGCCGACCACAGTACGCTGCGCAATCTGGTGCTTGAAGAAGTAGTCGAGCAGCAAGTGATCGCCAGCTTCCCGCTTGCCGAGGCGATATTCAACTTTGACGCCGTGGCAGCCGAGATCGAAGGCTCCATCCTCGATGCTTACAAAACACGGGCAGGCCAGGACGATGCCAGGATCAAGATCATTCGCTTTCACAGTTGGCTGGATAGCGATTTTCTGACGACGCCTATGTCCAGCACACCGGCACTGGCTGGCGTCCGCACAGCGCTGATCGGCTCGCTGGGATTAATGGCGGTGGTGGTGCTGGCTGCGCTGCCCATCGGCGTTGGCGCTGCGATTTACCTGGAGGAATACGCGCAGCACGGCCTCGTCAACCGCCTGATCGAAACCAATGTGCGCAACCTGGCCGGGGTGCCTTCGATCATCTATGGCATGCTGGGGCTGGCGATATTTGTGCGCGCGCTGGCGCCCTTCACCAGCGGCTTGATCTTCCAGGCCAACTTTGACGCGCCGACTGTGGAAACCGCGATTGAGCGGATCGCGCCTATATTTGACGGCGCCGTTACCTTCGACAATGGCGTCATCAGCAGCCAGTCTACTAACGTCGATGCGCCGGCCGTAGAGCGCATCGTCAGTACATTCCTGCATTTCGGCACGCCAAGCCTGACCATGCACGGCAACTCCAGCGTTCACGACCTGTCGACTTCCTTGGCAGCCGCGCTGGATATCGCTGTCGATACAGTTGAAGCGCGCGCCGACGACGAACACGACATCGAACGGCGCGGCAAATTCTACCGTTTCGATCTGCCGGCAGCGGCGCCTATCAGCAGCGAAACCTACAGCCAGCTGATGGCTAGCCTCGTGAGAATCAACAGTTTCTCGCCCAACGGCCGTACGCTGATAAGTGCCGGCTTAACGCTGGTGCTCTTGATTCTGCCCATCATCATCATCAATGCGCAGGAAGCCATCCGCGCCGTGCCCTTCGCCATTCGCGAGGCGTCTTTTGGCTTGGGCGCCACGCGCTGGCAGACCATCTGGAGGCAAGTGCTGCCAGCCGCCCTGCCCGGCATCATGACCGGCACAATCTTGTCCGTCTCGCGCGCTGTCGGGGAGACGGCGCCGCTGATTGTCGTGGGCGCGGCCACCTTCCTGGTGACCGACCCAAGCAGTCCCTTCTCGCAATTCACCGCCTTGCCCATCCAGATTTACCAGTGGACAGCGCGCCCACAGAGCCAATTTGCTGACATCGCCGCGGCCGCCATCATTGTGCTGCTGGCGCTGATGCTGACGCTGAACGCCGCCGCGATCATCCTGCGTAATCGTTATTCCATAAGGTTCTAGCTATGGCAGTACAAATCAAAGCGCGTACGGATACCAGGCTGGTGATCGAGCTGCGAGACTGCAGCTTCTATTACGGCAGCTTCCGCGCGGTGGCGAATGTCTCCCTGCCGATACACCAGAACCGAATCACCGCCTTTATCGGTCCCTCCGGCTGCGGCAAAAGCACCGTGCTGCGCGGCATCAACCGCATGCTCGACTTGACGCCGGGCGCGCGCGTCGAGGGCGAAATCATCTATCGCGCCCAGAATCTTTATGACCCCGTCGTTGACCCGGTGGAGGTGCGCCGGCGCATCGGCATGGTATTCCAGAAGCCGAATCCCTTTCCCAAGAGCATCTACGACAACGTGGCTTACGGCCCGCGCTTGCTGGGCATAAAGAAGAAAGCCATCCTGGACGAAATCGTCGAGAACAGTTTGCGCGGCGCCTCGCTTTGGGATGAGGTCAGCGGCGACTTGAACAAGTCCGGCTTGGCGCTATCTGGCGGGCAGCAGCAGCGGCTCTGCATCGCGCGCGCCATCGCTGTGGAGCCTGATGTAATCTTGATGGATGAGCCTTGTTCCGCGCTCGACCCGATCGCGACACAGCGCATTGAAGACTTGATGAGGGACCTGCGCAAGGACTACACCATCGTCATCGTCACACACAATATGCAGCAGGCGCAGCGCGTCTCAGACTCGACCGCTTTTTTCAACATCCGCAAGACAATAGACGATGGATACGAAATCCGCTGGGGAGAGCTGGTCGAGTACGACGACACCAAAAAGGTCTTTGGCAACCCGGCCCAGCAGGAGACAGCCGATTACATCGCCGGGCGCTTTGGTTAATTTTCACATTACGAAAAAGCGGGCGACTCACAGAGCCGCCCCTACGATACTGACTTTGCGGAGGTTTTCGCTACTCCGCCGCGTCCAGCGCCGCTTGCTGCTCGGCAATCATCTCATCCGTGCAATGCAGGCTTTCCAGGATGGCGGCGTCGCTCGCCTTGTTTTCCGGCGACTTTCTCATTTCGAGCAATGCGAGCAGCATACCGTTCATTTGCGCGGCCAGCGGCGAATCACTCGGCTCTCCACTGGGAAACAGCAGGGGAGTCCAATCAAACGCATCACCGAGAGCGGCTGACATCTCCAAGGCGGCTTGCTTGGCTTCTTCGTTTGCGCCCAGCGCATCCAACTGCAGTTCCAGAATCTGCTGCGACATCAAGAGAGAGCCGTCGCGAACGGTTAGGTCAGCCAGTTCGCTCAATGCCGGCGAAACGTCTATGCCCATCTCATTCGCAATATCGACGTTGATGCCGACCGTGACGCCAGACATGCTGTGTACAGCCGTCGAAGCGAAGTCCAGACTGCCGTTTAAGCGGGCATCCAGCAGCAAAGCCGTATGGGCGCCCTGCGTGTAATAGTCAAAGAAACCCGCCCCCACCGTCACACCCTGCATAACTGTGCCCGGAATCGGATAGAAGACCGGAATCTGGTTCTCTTTGGCGACCGCTACGACAATGGGCAGGCCGCTGCCGACGGTGAAGTCCATAGGCAGTATGATCGCCTCGACGTCTTTGTTGGCCAAACCTTGAGTGGCGGCGCGCAAATCGCTGACGCTGGCAATGGCGGTCATTTCGACCTCAATGCCCTGCGCGTCTCCAATCTCTTGGATTCTCTCCGCGCCATAGGCCCCGCCCGCGTCAGTCGCTGTATGGATCACGCCAACCCGCTCGAGATCCGGGTTCTGCAGCAGGAACACACCAAATGCCTCTTCGTAGGGCGGGCTGTATTCCGACCCGGTGACATGAGGCGGTTTGAGGCAAGACGAGTCAATGATCCCGAATTTCGCGGGGTTGTAGACGTTGTGGAACAAGACCGGGGTCGGCTCGTCTTGATCCAACGTGATGCCGCTAGCGGTCTGCGTGACCGGCGCCCCGGACGTAACCAGTACATCCACGCCGCGGTCCAGCGCGTCTTCAACCATGAAGTTGACCGTGGGCAGGTCGAAGTTCGCCGCCCCCCAAATGATGTTAATATTCTCGCCTTCAAGGTTTTGCCCGGCGTTCAACAGCGCGCGTTCCTCCGCGTTGATCCATTCGTAGACTTGCAAGGTATCCAGCAAGCCTCGTTCCACTATCGGGTCGGAGATGTATGGACCATATCGAAGAATCGCGACAGTCGGGTTGTCATTGTCTTGCGCGCTCGACAGCGGCGCGAGCAGCAAGGCAGCCAGCAAAATGAGCAACAAGTACTTAGGCATTAGCATCCTCCCAATCAAATCGTTCACTACTACAATGTAGCAAGCTTTTGCGCGGGATTATAGTGGCAGGCAAACTCGCTCGCCACTCAAAAGCAAAGTTGCGGCAGACTGGCGATTATGCGCTCGCCTCGTCGAGTTCAGCCTGCTGCTCGGCGATCATCTCGTCCGTGCAGGCCAGCTGCGCCAGGTATTCCGTATCGGCACCCTGCCGGTCCTCTTGCGGAATCACCACGCCACGCCGCCTGATCGCTTGCATGACGCGCCGGGAAACGTGTATAGGAGAGCCGTCTTCCATGACGACGTCTGCCTCGTTCATCAGCTCACTGGAAACGTCCACACCTTGCGCATTCGCCGAATCAAGATTGATGCCCAAGCTTTGGCTTGAGGCGACGTGAATGCCTGTGGCCGCGATGTCGATTTCGCCATTCAAGTGAGCAGCCAGCGTCAAGCCAACCCTGACGCCATTATCATAGAAGCTCGAATAGCCGGCGCCGATGGTCGCGCCTAAGTAGATCGCGCCCATGCTAGGATGAAAGACCGGCACGCCGTTTTCATTGGCTATGGTCACGATGATGGGCAAGCCCTGCGTCGTGAGAGTATCGATCGGCAGGACGATGGCGTCGGCGCCTTTCTGCACCAGGCTGTCGGCCGCGGCACGCAAATCGGAAAGCGTGTTGACGCCGGCAGTCTCCGCGGCAATACCCCTTTCGCCAGCCAACTCGGCGATGCGATCGACGCCATACTCGCCGCTTGCCGCCGCCGTATCGTAAATGGTCCCGATGACGTTTAGGGCTGGATCCTGCTTCAAGAGAGCGTCAAAGACATATTCGTAGGATGTCTGTATTTCGGAGCCCGTGACATGCGCGGGCTTTATGCAGGACGCGTCCGCGATGCCGGCCAAATAAGGATTGTGCACAGCGGTGAAAAGCACCGGCGGCGGCTCGTCCATATCAAGCGTGGTGTTAACCGCCGCCAAAGTAACGGGCGTCCCCAAAGTTACCAATACGTCCGCCCCTTGGTCGAGCGCGTCTTCGACCATGATAGAGATGGTCGGATAGTCAAAACCAGCGTCTCCCCATATAACATTGATACGCTCTGCCTGATAATCGCGGCGGTCTTCGAGGATTCGGTTTTCTTCCGCGGTCAGGTAGCCGTAGGATTCGAGCAAGTCCAGGACCGCGCCTTCAGTGATATCAAGCGAAGCCAGCGCCCCGAAGCGCATGATGGCGACAGTTGGCCTATGGTCCTCCGCCGAAACGGGCAACAGCGCAAACATAAGTATGAAAATCAATAGGGTGAAAACTATTTTCCGCATTTGCATACAACCTCTCAACCGGTAAACGCGAACACGGGCGAATGCATCCAATCAATGCTGGCAGCAGAACAAACTATCCGACAGCCAAACATTGGAGAATTCCTTATAAAATATATCATATATGCTGGCGGCTGGCGTCCAGTCCCGCAAAGCAGGCGATGGACAGGAATACAGCAAGAAGCATCGAAAAGACTAAAATTATGTCTCAAAATCACTCCTGACTTATGACGTGAGCTTTCTTTATTGCTTTTCTCTGCGCTCTCTGTGAATTCTGTGTTTGATTTTCCGTTCGCATTTGCGCCATTTCAGTCACTACCATTTTGACGCAATTGCTCTGTTATGTATGGGATTGCCCCTAAAATTGCGTCATAATGACATCGGCAACTGGCTAGCAGAAGGAGACTGGATTGGCCGATATCAAGCGGATTGGCGTCTTGGCCCATCCCTCGCGGCCGGATACGCATCCGGTGGCGCGCGAGATTGCGGCGTCCCTCTGCCAGCGCGGCATCGACAACTGGGTCCAGGCCAACTGGGATGAAGACAGCGTAGCGCGCGATGTCGCCTGCTCCGATGTGGTGATGGCGATCGGCGGCGATGGCGCGATGCTGCGGGCTGCTCGTGTTTGCGCCGAGCATGAGGTGCCGGTGCTGGGCGTCAACATGGGCTGGCTGGGCTTCCTCACCGAGATCGAGAGGCCGGAAGATTGTGTGGCCGGGCTGGACAAGCTGCTGGCCGGCGACTACTGGATCGAGCAGCGCATGATGCTGCAAGCCACGGTGCTGGAAGACAAGCAGCGCGTGGTCGGCGCTTTCCGCGCGCTCAACGATGTTCTCATCAGCGGCAACGTCATTGGGCGCATGGTTCAGATTGCCGCCTACATCGACAAACACTGGGCGACCACCTACAACGCCGACGCGCTGATTCTGTCGACGCCCACGGGGTCGACGGCGTACGCGCTATCGACCGGCGGGCCGATTCTGCCGCCCGAATTGCGCAACATCCTGCTGGCGCCGATGGCCCCCCACCTGAGCATGGACCGGCCGATTGTGCTTTCGCGCGGCGCAGTCGTCGATATCGAGCCGACGCAAGAGAATCGACATCCGGTGGTCCTGACAGTTGACGGCAAAGTGGAGGCTGAATTGCGGGAGAATCAGCATATCTGCGTCACCTCAGCCCAGCCCGTAAGCCGCTTCATTCGCCTGCGAGAACGCAACTATTTCTACCGCTCGCTGCTGGATCGCATGGAGCCGCGCATCAACCGCCACGGACCCCGCCGCATGACGTTCGACGAATAGCGAGGCCAGCATGGACGACAACATCAGCAAGGCCGCGCTCGAAGGCGATGTGCATTACTGCGCCGTCCATCCCGAGCGCGACACCGAGCTTCGCTGCAACCGTTGCGAACGCTATATGTGCGTCGACTGCGCCAAACGCACGCCTGTCGGTTATACCTGTCGCGAGTGTGTGCGCGGCCACGAAAACAAATTCTACCAAGGCACAATAATTGATTACATCCTGGTCGCTGCGGTTTCCGCTGTGGGCGGCGCGCTGACCGTCTTTGTTACTGCCTTGGCTGGCGGATTTCTGCTCATCGGTTTCATCATCGCGCCGGCTATCGGTGGCGCCACGGCGCAACTGGCTCTGCAGGCCAGCGGTCGCCGCCGGGGACGCCACAGCGGTTACGTCAGCGCTGGCGCCTTGCTCTTGGGGGGCTTCGCCGCCTCGTTTTTCCTGACCGGGACGGTGGGTCTTTTCTCGCTGATATTCCTGGCGCTGGCCGCTTCCGCTTGCTTTGCCCGTTTCAAGGCGGCCATCTAGGCCAGCCCGCCCCATTATGCTCGAAGAACTTCGCATCCAGAATTTCGCGGTGATCGACCGGCTCGAGCTGCAATTTGGTCCCGGCTTCAACGTCATCACCGGCGAGACGGGCGCGGGCAAATCGATCCTGATTGACGCCGTGGAACTGCTGCTGGGCGGGCGCGCCGACACAGCCGTGGTGCGGGCCGGCAGCGACCGCAGCCGCGTCGAAGGCCTCATCAAGCTGGAGCCGCCCGCTCGACTGGGCGTGATGGCGACGCTGGAGCGCGAAGACCTGCTGGACGCCGACGACCCCGATTACCTCAGCCTCATGCGCGAAGTGCGGCTGCGCGGGCGCTCCTCGGCGCGCATCAACGGCATCGCAGTGCGCAGCGAAGTCCTCAGCGAAGTGGGTCGCCAGCTTATTGACATCCACGGCCAAAGCCAGCATCTGTCGCTTTTTCGCCCCCGCCATCACATCGACTTGCTAGACCGCTTCGCCGATTTGCTGGATATTCGCGCGGGTTTGGCGCAGATGGTGGGCGAGCTGACGGGCGTACACGCGGAAATGCGCCGCCTGCGCGATGACGAAGATGCGCTGCGCCGCCGCGCCGACCTGCTGCGGCATGAGCTGGAGGAAATCCGCGCTGCGGAGCTCGACCCGGCTGAAGAAGACCAACTGGCCGCCGAGCGCAAGCGTCTGGCGAACAGCGAGCAACTGGCCACCCTGGCAGCGGAAGCCGCGCGCTTGCTCAACGGCGACGAGGGCGCCCGGGCAACTCCAGCGGTCGATGGCCTGATGGGCGTGGCGGCCGCGCTGGAGAAGCTGGCGCAGATTGACCCAGCCCTTGCCGACGACTACGCCTTGGCCGAGAGCATGGCGCAGCAAGCCCAAGAACTGGCATTGACGCTGAGCCGTTACGCCAGCGATGTCGAATTCGACCCCTTTCGCCTGGATGAACTGGAAGAGCGGCTGGAGCTGATCACGTCGCTGAAACGCCGCTACCGCGCCAATAGCATCGCCGACTTACTGGCTTATGCACAGCGCGCGACAGCGGAATTGGGCGGCTTGGACGACAGCGATGAACGGCTGGGCAAGCTGAGCCGCCGCGCGGACGAACTCTTGCGCCAAATCGGCGATATCAGCGCGCGCTTGAGCCGGGCGCGGGCGCAAGCCGGCGAGGCGCTCAGCCAGCAAGTGGTGCGCGAACTGGGCGACTTGCGCATGGAACGCACCCGCTTTGAAGTCCTGCTGCAGCAAGCGGAGCATCCGGCCGGCTGCTTCGTCGGCGAGCGGCGCTACAAATTCGACGCCAAGGGCATGGACGATGTGGAATTTATGCTGAGCGCCAACCCGGGCCAGCCGCTGCGCCCCTTGGCCAAGGTGGCTTCCGGCGGCGAGGCGGCGCGCATCATGCTGGCGCTGAAGCGCGTGCTGACAGCGGCCGACCAGACGCCGATACTGATTTTCGACGAGGTCGATCAAGGCATCGGCGGGCGCATCGGCGCGGTAGTGGGCGAGAAGCTCTGGTCGCTTACGGGCCAGCATCAAGTCTTCTGCGTGACGCACTTGCCGCAGCTGGCGGCGTACGCCGACGCGCATTTTCAGGTGCGGAAGGCCCTGGACGACGAGTGGGCGGCGACGCGTATCCATTCGCTAGTTGATGAGGGCGAGCGCGTGGCCGAGCTGGCGGCGATGCTGGGCGCGGCTGGCGTGGCGGGCCTGGAAAGCGCGCGGGAGATTCTGGCGGCTGCGCGGCGTGTGAAGGGGACTTAGCCACTGAGAACACTGTGGGCACAGAGAAAGAGCTGGGGCGCTGTGTTAGAATTGTCGCTGTAATTATCGGAGGAGATGAGATGAAGCTAGATGCTATTCTGTTTCAAATTGACCAAGGAAATCTGGTTTTGCCAACGTTCCAGCGAAGTTATGTGTGGAATCGAGAACAGGTTCGCTCCCTAATGCGTTCCCTTTATAGAAACTATCCCGTGGGCAATTTTTTGGTATGGGAAACGAAATCCGAAACAGCAGTCGCAAGAGGCGCAATAAGCCTAAACGGACCTGCGCACTATCTGCTTTTGGACGGTCAGCAACGAATTACGTCTCTCTACGGCATAATTCGAGGTATGAAGCCAAAGTTTTCCGATGCAGATGAACGATCGTTCGTAAACCTATACTTTGACGTTATCGAGCAAGAATTCGAGTTTTATAGAGCTTCAAAGATGAAGGATAAGCCTCACTGGATACCGGTTACGGATTTAATGCAAAAGGGCATAGGTCCGTTTTTTCCCAGCTTTTCGGAAGATCCCAACCAAACAGAATATATCAATCGCCTTCTCGCAATAAAAGGCATTACTGATAGAGACTTCCACGTCGAAACTGTAAGAGACAATATTGCTACTGATAGCGAAAAAGTGATTGACGTCGTTGTTGACATATTTAACGAAGTCAACAGTGGAGGCAGAAAACTTTCTAAGGGCGATTTGGCATTGGCGAAGATCTCCTCCTATTGGCCCGAAGCTCGAGAATGTATGCAAGAGCATTTTGACAACTGGCAACGTGAGGGCTACAGCATAAACAACTATCAGTTCAAGTCTGACTGGTTGTTGCGTTGCGTAAACGCTATCCTGACCGGTCACTCCGATTTCGCCGAGCTTAATAGAACAGAATTCACTGCCAGTGATATTCAGGACGGGTTGAAGCGGGCGATAAAGCACATCAACAGCGCGCTAAATCTCTTTGATTGGCGTCTCGGTTTGGACCATCGGGAAGTTTTGGGCAGTCCAAATGCCCTGCCTGCAGTGATCCGGCTGTTTGACAAACCTAACTCAACGTTAGATGAAGAAGAGCGAGACAGGTTCTTATACTGGTATGTGCAAGCCATGCTCTGGGGCCGCTATTCTGGACCGGTGGAGACGGTGATCCGTCAAGACCTGCAGACAATAGACCAAAACACTGACGCAGTAGCTGCCCTTATCAAACGTCTAAGGCAAGATCGAGGAAATCTAGATGTAACTCCGCAAAACTTCGCGGACTGGTCGCGCGGCAGCAGATTCTACCCTCTGCTCTATATGCTTACACGAGTATCCGGTACCCGCGACCTGGGCGAAGGCATCGGCTTGAAGGACGGAATGAAGGGTGAAGATTACCAGCTTCAGCTGCATCATATCTTTCCCAAAGCGCAACTGTATAAGTTAGGGTATGCCCGTAAAGAGGTAAATGCTTTGGCAAACTTTACTATCCTGTTCAGAAAAACGAATTACAAGTTATCCGACAGTTTGCCGGAAAAATACTTCCCGGCCTGCGAAGACAGTTATTCTGGCGTCCTGAACTCTCATTGGATTCCGGCGGACGAAAATCTCTGGAAGATCGACAACTACCGTGATTTCCTAGCTGCGCGGCGTGAACTGCTGGCAGAAGCTTCCAATGAATTCCTAGACCGACTCTACCAGGGAACCTTGCCCGCTGCCAATGCACGTATATTAACGCGCGACCAGACAGCTCGCCCACGCCCCATCAGCGTTGTCAGCGACGAGGAAGAAGCAGCTCTGCAAGCAGCAATGGATTGGATGGAGAGCAATAGCCTGCCTCGCGGAGAATATGGTTTTGAGTTGGTAGCCGACGACGGCGAACTGCTGGCGACGCTTGACCTGGCATGGCCACGCGGCATTCAAGAAGGCATGACGCGTCAAGCAGCGCTGCTCATCAACGAGAGTGAGGAAACACGAAACATTGCAGAAGATCATGACTACAAGTGCTTCACTTCGCTGGCCGGCTTGCAGCGTTATGTGCGTGACGAAATTCTAGGCGAAAACAACTCCATGTAAGATTCCCAACCAGCCGCTCGTCCAATACCTGTACGCACAAGCAGGAGCGCAGGCCATGCCCAACCCGCACGCTGGCGACCCACTGGAGCGACTCTTCGATTTCATCGAAAACGCGCCCGCCGATGAAACACTCATCAAGATGGACTGCAACGACTGCTGTGAGAAGATCACGCAGTTGGCGGAGCAAGTGGCCAATGGCGCGGACCTGAACGAAATCTGGCCCGAGATGCAGAAGTTCATGAATTACTGGGGCGATTGCCGCGAAGAATTCGAAGCGCTGGTGGCGGTCATTCAGCAAGAGCGCGCCCACGAAGACTTCGACTTTGCGGGGATGACGCCCCCACCCCAAACCCCTCCCCCATAAAGAGGGAGAGGCTTCAATTATCAGAATACGAGGTAGCGGCATGAAAAAGGAACGTGTAGTCATTATCGGCTCGGGACCGGCAGGCTTGACCGCCGCTCTCTATACCGCTCGCGCGCAGCTGGCGCCGGTTGTCATCGCCGGGGCGCAACTGGGCGGCCAGGTGGCCATCACCCACGAAATCGAGAATTATCCCGGCTTCCCCGACGGCTTGAGCGGGCCCGAATTGGTCGAGCGCATGAAGCAACATGCCGAGAACTTCGGCGCCAAGGTGGAGTTCGACCTGGTGGAGAGCGTCGATTTCAGCGCGGGCTCGCCTTTTCACATCAAGACCATGGGCGAAGAATACCTGGCCGACGCCGTGATCGTCACCATCGGCGCTGATCCGCGCAAACTGGGCGTGCCCGGCGAAGAAGCGTATATCGGCGCGGGCGTCAGCTACTGCGGCACTTGCGACGGCTTCTTCTTCCGCGGCAAAGAAATCGTGGTGGTGGGCGGCGGCGATTCCGCGCTGGAGGAAGGCATCTTCCTGACGCGCTTCGCCACCAGCGTCAACATCATCCATCGGCGCGACGAGTTGCGCGCCGGCGTGCAATTGCAGCAGCGCGCCTTCAACAACGAGAAGATCAGCTTCACCTGGAACTCGGTAGTGGAAGAGATCATCGGCGCTGAAAACGGCGGCGTCAGCGCTGTGCGCTTGAAGAACCGCGTCACGGGCGAGGAGACCGTCGAGCCAACGGAAGGTGTCTTCATCTTCATCGGCCACGACCCCAACAATGCCGTCTTCGGAGACCAGATCGCCCTGAACGAGAATGGCTATATCATCACCGATCAGCGCTATCGCACCAATGTCGACGGGGTATTCGCCGCCGGCGAGATCCAGGACGAGATTTGGCGGCAGGTCGCCACATCTGTGGGTCAGGGCACATCGGCGGCCATGGCGGCGATTCAGTGGTTGGAAGCGAACGAAGAGACGCTGCAGGAACTGGATGCTGTGCCCGTCGCGGGCAGCTAAGCCACACAAGTCGAGTCATTCGCTCGGCAGCGCCTCAGACATATCACCGACGCTGCCGAGCATTTCTACCCTTCAGAAACATCAACCGTCGGCATCGCAATTCCTAACAGATTGGGTATGTAGGTTCTAGGCCAGTTTAAGACAAGAACATTGTTAGCGCCTGACCGAATTCGGCAGACATTCATGCCCGGTCGCGACTGGACTCTATCGCCGAATTGTGTATACTTATGCGGTTGCCAAAGCATGGCTGCCGCACAATGCTGCATAGAAATTGCTTGATAACAGTGGCGGTCATTTGCTAGTCGAGGAAGGTACATCGTGCGTCTATTCATGCTAATGCTGTTTGCAGCGCTATTGCTGACAGGCTGCGCCTCCCAGGCGACCTTCGGCGATGCCATTACCCAGGGCGAGCCGACTGCCATTCCAACACCTGTTGTGCCCAGCAAACCAGTCTACCAGGTGGAGCGCGGCAAGATCATCTATGAGCGCCGTTTCTTCGGGCGGATCGCGCCGGTCGTCACGGAAGAGTTCGGTTTCCGCATCGACGGTCGCGTATTGGAGACTTATGTTGAGGCGGGCGTCGATGTCGTCGAGGGCGAAATCCTTGCGCAGCTCAATACCGCGGCGCTGGAGAATCAACTGTTGGCGGCGGAAGAAGAACTGGCCATCGCCACGTCGATCTTCGAAAGCGCGGACAATCAGGTGCGCTTCGACAGTCGGCGCGCCGCGCTCAACTTGCAGATGGCGCAGCTGCAACTGGACCACGCGATCGCCAACGCCGCTGCCCCGGCGACCGGCGATGATGAACTGAACATCAGCCTGCTCACGATTCAGCGCGATTTGGTGCAAGTGGCCATCGACGAGCTTTCGGACGGCGTCGACCCGCAGTTGCGCTTCGATGTAACGCGGGCGCAGAAACGCGTCGACGAAATCAATGCCACCATCGCCAACGCATCGCTGGTGTCGCCGATGACGGGCCGCCTCATCTATTTCACGCCTGACCCCGGCGATCCGGTGATCGCCTTTGAGCCCATTGCCGTCGTGGCCGATTTGAGCGTCTTGGAAATCACCGACGAAATGAACCCCGAGGACTTAAACGAATTGGCCGAAGGCATGCCGCTGTCGATCAAGCGCGCCAGCCTGCCGGGCAATGTTTACAGCGGCGCCATCGCCAGCTTGCCCGCCCCTTATGGTTTGGCGACTGACGGCTACGTGCATGTGGCTTTTGACGAACAGCCGCCAGCCGACGAATTCAAAGTCGGCGACCGCATGAATTTCACCGTGCTGATTGAAGAGCGCGATGACGTGCTGTGGCTGCCTTCGTCGGCCATCCGCCAGTTCAGCGGGCGCAACTTCATCGTGGTGCAGAACGAAGGCCTGCAGCAGCGCGTGGATGTGCGCCTGGGCTTGGAAGGCGACGGGCGCGTCGAAATCCTTGAAGGCGCCGAAGAGAATCAAACGGTCATCGGTCCATGAAACGGAGCGCCCTGCGAACCCGCGCCATCTTCGCCGTCGCGGTCAAGAGACTGCTGGCGCAGCCGCTGCTTTCCCTGGCCACGCTCGTTGGCCTGACCGTCGCCGTCGCCCTCGTGCTCACCATCCCCATCTATTCGGAGTCGGTCGCCTTCCGCGTGCTGACCGAGCGCCTGACCGAAGGCCCCGACCGCATCAACCGCCCGCCCTTCTCGTTCCTCTTCAGCTACATCGGCTCTTGGAACGAGCCGGTCAACCTGGAAGCCACCTACGATCTAGACAAGTATTTACGGGAAAAAGGCGGCGCCGAACTCGGCCTGGAGCGCACGCTGATTGTGCGCCATTTGGAGACGCAGAACCTGCGCCTGTATCCATCCGGCGAGACCAATTATCGCGATGAAAGCCGCTCGATAGACTACGTGAGCTTTGGCACAACGGAAAACATTGAAGCGCAGGTTGAAGTGGTCGAAGGCAGCCTGCCCGCCCCAGCCGAGCCGGTGGCCGACAGCGTCGTCGATGTCATGATTCACGAAGACTTTGCCTCCGAATACGGCATGCAGGCGGGCGAGTTTTATTCCGGTTACAATTGGCGGCTGGACGCGAGCGACCCGATGCAGATCACGACCATTCGCATCGCCGGCGTCTGGCGCCCCCGCGACGAAGAATCAGAATATTGGTTCTATCGCCCCAATGTCTTTGAAGACATCTTGCTCGTCAATGACGAGACCTTCCGCACGCGCTTGGCGCCTTTCACCGAGTCGGAGGTTAACCTGGCGGTCTGGTATCTGGTCACCGATGGCAGCAAGGTCAATACCAGCCGCGTCGACGAGCTGATCCGCCGCCACAACGATACCGAGAAAACCGCCGATCAATACCTGCCGGGCACCTACATCCAAGCCTCGCCGGTGGAGGAGCTGCAGCCCTATCGCCGGGTCGTCGTCGTTCTGACGTTGACGCTCACGGTGTTCAGCATTCCCATCGTCGCCCTGCTGATCGTCTTTCTAATCATGCTGGTCGGCTTGGTGGTTGATGGGCAGCGCAACGAGACGGCCGTATTGCGCAGCCGCGGCGCTTCGGCTTTTCAAGTGGTCGGTCTAACCACGGTGGAAGGCGCCATCATGGGTGTGATAGCGCTGGTCGTTGGCGGCTTGCTAGCGCTGGCGTTCACCCAGCTCATCGGCACCACCCGCAGCTTCATGGATTTCCGCTGGGGGCAGCCCTTCATCGTTTCCGTGCCGCCCACCATCGGCTCAACTGTTGTCCTGGCGCTAGTCTTCACCATTTTTATCCGCGTCGTGCCCACTTTCGGCGCCGCCCGCCACACCATCATCAGCTACAAAATGGATAAATCGCGCTTGCTTGAGAAGCCATTGTGGCAGAAGCTGGGCGTGGATATCCTGCTGCTGGCGCTGATCGGTTATTTCTATTACCAAATCGTGCAGCAGGGCGCCCTGATTGATGTCGAAGGCGGCGCGCGCAATATTGAAGACGCCTACGACCAGCCCTTCGTCTTTCTGCTGCCGCCGCTGACGATCTTCGCCTTGACCCTGTTCATCTTGCGTTTTCTGCCGCCGGTTCTGCGGGCTCTGGCCTGGCTGATTCAGTGGACCAATAATGTCGGCTTGCTGATCGTTACGCGGCAACTTGAACGGGCGCCCGGCGCCTACTATCTGCCGCTGATCCTGCTGATCTGCACTATCAGCCTGGGCATCTATACCTCCTCATTCGCCCGCACCATCGACCGCTACCTGTACGAACAGCAGTTTTATCGCGTGTCGGCGGATGTATCTATACGCGTATTCAGCCAAAATCCCAGCGCCATTCCCGGCGGAGGCGGCGGGAACGAGGCGCCGCCCGCCTATATGCACATCTCCGAATTCACCTCGATGCCGCATGTAGAAGGCGCCACGCGCATCGGCGAGTACACGGCCAAAGCGCGCTTGACATCCGGCAGCGTCGAGGGGCGTTTCGTCGGCATCGACCGGGCCGACTTGGGTCCGGTCATTTTCTGGCGGCCCGACTTCGCGCCGATTCGGCTGGGTTACCTGACGAACGCGCTGGCGCTGCAACAGGACGCGGTAGTCGTCTCGCGCCAATTTATGGAAGACCGGGCGCTGGACTTTGGCGACTTGCTGGAAGTGGATATCCGCAGCGCTGGCGAGGTATACAAAATCAACTTGCAGATCGTTGGCGCGTTGGATTACTTCCCGCGCTGGTATCCCGAAAAAGACGGCGCCCTATTCGTGGGCAACCTCGATTATCTCTTCGAGCAAGCGCAGCTGGAGCTGGCGCATCGTGTTATCGCCCGCATCGGCCCAGATTTTGACGAGCGCCAATTCACCCGCGCCTTATTTGATCGCGGCGCCGCCGGTGTCTTGCTGGAAGAGCCTGGAACAAAAATTGACCGCGAGCAGTCGCGGCCCGAGCGTCAGGGTTTGTTTGGCCTGCTCTCCATCGGCTTCCTTACGTCATCAATCGCCACCATGATTGGCTTCTTACTCTATACCGTATTCTCCTATCGGCGGCGCTATGTAGAGCTGGGCATCCTGCGCGCGATTGGCTTGTCACAGCGGTCGATGATCTTGTCCGTGGCTTGGGAACTGGGCCTCTTGATTATAATGGGCTTGGCGATTGGCTTTGGCATCGGCGTGCTGGTCAGCCTGCTTTACATACCCTTCATGCAATTTGTCAGCAGCCTGGAGGGCACGGTGCCACCGTATGTGGTGACGATGGCTTGGAGCGAAATCGCGCAAATCGTAGCGCTATTCATAGCCACCTTCGCGCTGATCATGGTAATCCTGCTCGTGATCCTGCGGCGCATGCGCATCTTCCAGGCGGTCAAGCTGGGCGAGACCATTTAGCGTTGCTCCTTCATTAAACAGCCCCACCCTAAACTAAATCCCTCCCCCAAAATGAGGGAGGGACTTGTTAATCCAGCAGCACATGTCTTTGAGGCTTAGCTCCCCTTCCCTCCTTTTGGGGATGCCCGCCATAGAGATGGCGGGATAGGGGTTGGGGGATGGGGGTAATGCTACCCGCCATATTGCGCGTCGTGTGCCTCTTGGTAGATCTCGGCGACGCGGTTGATTCCCAGGCTCTCGACAGTGGCTACGAAGTTGTCCCAGCCGGCGTCAATATCCTGCCGCCCGAGGACAAATTCCGCAGTCATCTGCGCGACGAAGTCGTTGATGCCCAGGCGCAGATCCGTGACTTCGGCCGCTTGGGCGGTGGTGAATGCCAGCGGCGGAATCAGATCCTCAAAAGCGCGCGCGTACGGTTCGTAGGCGACTCGGGTCTCCTCTAGCAGGACCACCTCGAGGCCGCCGGCATCTTCGCGCCGCACCTCGCCCAAACGCAAGTGATTGGGACGATAGCTGGGTCCGCGCTGCGCCCAATGGACATTCTGCAGCGAACCGAAGGTGGAAAGTCGGCGCCAGATTGACTCGAAATCATCACCGCCAAGCGCCGGTTCGCCCTCTTCCGCCCAACGCCATTGCCCTTCTTCGCCTTCAGCCGCTTCCCATTGCGGGATGCCGAAGACCGAGCGCAGAGTCGTCTCACGGTCGTACAAGCCATCACACCACTTGAATGCCGCCACCGGATGTTCCGTCCGGCTGTTGATGGTGCATTGGCCCGAGCCGACGCCCCAAGGATTGAAGGGGGTTTGGCGCAGCCCGGTCGGTCCTTCCAGAGCGGGCACGGCGACATACTTGAGCCAGCGATCACCGCCGATATTGGCGAAGTTGGAATGCGCGCCGGCTACGACGACACCGATCGTGGGCGCATCGCCGCCTTCGACCTGCTGCTTAATCTGGTCCATCGGCTGGGTGAAGCTCTCTTCGCCAAACAGATCGGCTTCAAACAGCCGCTTCAGATAACGCAAGCCATCGCGATAACCTTCGCTGGTGACGTTTGCGGAGATCACGCCGTCGTTCATCTCGAAGTAGCGGTTCGGCCCCGGGTTCTGCCCGGTGAATTCGCTGAAGACGAAGGGATTCATCAAGAAGCCATCGATAGTTGGATTCCAGCCGGTGGTAGCGGCCGCCAGCGGGATTTCGTCATTGGGGTCGCCATTGCCATTGGCGTCTTGTTCTTTGAAGGCGGTCAGCACATCGACAAATTCTTCGGTCGTCTGCGGCACGTCCATGCCGACATTCTCCAGCCAGTCGGAATTGATCCAAGCGCGCTGCGAATAGAAGCAGTGGTAGCATTCATTGACCTGCGGCAAGCCGTAGATTTCGCCATCGGGCGAGGTGACCAACGGGCGCACCTGCGGCGAGCCTTCAAAGACCTCATTGATGAAATGCCCATGCTCTTCGATCAAATCGCTAAGCGGCAGGAATAGCCCCTGCGGGCCAAAAAGCGCCAGAGTCGACGGATCGACGTTGAAGCCGACGATGACATCCGGCAGGTCGCCACTGGCGATGGTCAGGTTAAGGACTTCCTGTCCCTCATTCGGCGGCGCAATATCAAAGTTGAGATTGATGCCGGTGCGCTCGCTGTACCATTCCGTGAAGGTATTGGTGTTGAAGTCCTCCACAATCGCGTGGCCCAGCATCAGGATATCCAGGGTGATGGGTTCGTCGACGATGGGGAATTCACCCGGTCCCGATACCATTTCTTGCCCGGAAGCGGTCAAGGGCAGCGCCAATACCAATACAAAAAGCGCCAGCCTGAGTATTCTCTTACTCATGTCATTTCCTCTCTGGTCTAACCTGCTAAGGGTGAATAGCGGACGGAATCACTCGATAGCCGCACTCCTTTCGGTATCGCTAGCTATGTCTACTTTACCGAGCCGATCATCATGCCCTTGACAAAGTGCTTCTGCACAAAGGGGTAAATGATCATGACCGGCACACTTGCCACCACAATCAGTGAATACTTCAACAACTCGCGCAAGCCCTCGCGCGCGACCAGGTCTTCAATATCGATTAGCATCGAGGCGTCTATTGAGTTCTCGATCAAGATTTCCCGCAGGACGATTTGCAGCGGGAAAAGCTCCTGAGACTTCAAATAGATCAGCGCCAGGAAGTAGGTATTCCAGTGCGTGTTGACAGCATAGAAAAGCACCAGCACAGCGATAATCGGGCGAGCCAGCGGCAGAACGATGCTGCGGAAGGTGCGGAAGTCGCTGGCGCCGTCGATGCGCGCCGCTTCGATCAACTCGGGCGGAATCGTGGAGCGGAAAAAGGTAATGGTGATCAGCAGGTTGAATGGACCGATGCCCGTCGGCAGGATCATCGCCCAGCGCGTATTCAGCAAACCCAGATCGCGCACGACCATATAGGTGGGAATCAAGCCGCCGCTGAAGAGCATGGTGAAAATAAAGGCGAAGGTGATGACGCGCCGCCCGATCAAGTCCTGCCGCGACAGGGGATAAGCGGCGATGATGGTCATGAACACATTAAAGATGGTGCCGAAAAAGGTATAGAAGAGCGAATTGGCGAAGCCGTTCCAGACTTTCTTGTGCTCAAAGATGGTCTCGTAGCCTAGCAAGCTGAAATCGACGGGCCACAGGGTGACCTTGCCGGCGATGACCGCTTCGGCGGAGCTGAAGGAGGCGGCGACAATAAAAATCAGCGGCAGCAGGATGATGAGGGTGAAGATCAACAGAATGGCTGTGTTGCCCATCATAAAGATGCGGTCAAAAGCCGATTCATTGACCTTGTTGATATTGCTCTCATAGCTCGTCATGGAAGCCATTAGCAAATCCCTTACCAGGCGCCGTTATCGGTCAAGCGCCGCGCGGCGTTATTAACCGCAACCATGAGCAACAGCCCCACGATGCCTTTTAACAGGCCGATGGCTGTTGCATAGGAGAAATCCAGAATCGGCGACAGCAAGCCGACCTTGTAGACGTAGGTATTGATGACCTCGGCCACGCCCAAGTTCAGCGCGCTCTGCATCAAATAAACTTTCTCGAAGGCGATTTCCAGCACACGCCCGGTGGACAAAACCAGCAGCACCATGGCGGTCGGCAAGAGGCCCGGGATGTCAATATAGCGAATGCGCTGCAGGCGATTGGCGCCATCGACCACAGCCGCTTCGTGCAGTGCCGGGTCAATGGTGGAGAGGACGGCCAAATAAATGATGGCGCTGAAACCCGTCTCCTGCCAGACGTTGGACCAGACGAATATATGGCGAAACATGCCCGGATCCCCCATCCAGTTTGGCGGGGATTGGCCCAGCAAATTGGCCAGCGAGGCGGTGAAACCCACCCGAGGATGCATAAACTGGAAGAGCATGCTCACGATAACCACGGTCGAGATGAAATGCGGCGCGTAGGTGATCATCTGCACGCTGTTGCGGAAGAAACGATTCTTGACCTGGTTCAAGCTCAGCGCCAGGATGATCGGGATAGGAAAGACGATCAAGGAATAAAAGCTGAGGACGACCGTATTGATGATGACCGGTTCAAACTTGGGTGAATTAAAGAAACGCACGAAGTTGGCCAAGCCGACCCAGGGGCTGCCCTCGATGCCGAAAGCCGGCGAATACTGCCGAAAGGCGATCTGCGCGCCATACATGGGGGCATAGCGGAAGATGATAAGCCAGGCGATCGGCAAAATCAGCAGGACGTACAACTGCCAATTGCGGCGGATGCGCAGCCAGAATTTGCCACGCTGTGACTTGGATACCATAAGCCAGAGGATCTACACTCAGAAGCAGACGACGAGAGTATAGCACGGGCATTAACGGATGTCTAAGATTGAATCGGTTACGTCAGCGGCAATCGCATCAAAATATTTTAACCACAGAGGGCACAGAGGGTCGCGTAGACACTGACCGCCAGCACTGGATTAAACATTGGGCGGGATTTGCGAGAACCAGTCACTGCGTTTGCGACATGCGGCGACAGAATCGGATACTACTTGATGCCCGTGCCGGTGGTGGCCAAGCCCTGCATAATCTGCCGCCGCAGGAAGAAGAACAGGATAATGACCGGAATAGTGGCGAGCGTCGATCCCGCCATGGTCAGGTCGTATTGCTGTCGGTACTGGTCGATAAGCCGCTTGATGCCGACCGCCAGCGGGAAGTTTTCCGGCTTGCGGAACACGATCAAGGGCCAGAGCAAATTGTTCCAGTAGTCGAGGCAGAAGAGAATGAGCAGGGTGGCGATGGCCGGGCGCGCATTGGGCAGGACGACATGCCAGAATATCTGATATTCGCTGGCGCCATCGACCCGCGCCGCGTTGAGCATTTCGTCATCGATAGCCAGCATGTATTGGCGCATAAAAAAGATGCCGATCGGTGAAGCAGCCAAGGGAATTATCGCGCCTTGATATGTTTCCGCCATGCCCATCTGAATGATCATCAGAAAGAGCGAAACGATGAGCAGATGGAAGGGAATCATCTGCGAGACCAATATCAGGACGAAGAGCAGATTGCGATAGCGGAAGCGGAATTTGGCCAGGGCGTATCCGCCGGTAGTACACAGAAACACCCCCATAAGGGCATAGCCGCCGGTCTGGGTGATCGAGTTCACGAACCAGCGACCGTAGGGCTCCTGCTCGAAGAGCCGGCGATAAGTATCCAAGGACAAGGCCCTGGGGATGATTTCCATGGCGTCTACGAAGATCCGCCCCTCGGGCCGCAGCGAGCTGATGACCATCCAATAGAGCGGGAACATGAACACAATCGCCAGGCAGACGAAGAGGACAAACAAGAGCAGCTTGGTCAGGCGGCTTTGCCGGCGGGCTCCTAACTTGCCCGGGTTAACGTATTGGGTCTTGGCGGTCATCGCTTAGTCTTTCCCTCCAAAGACGCCGAAGAAGCGGAATTGTATCAATGAGAAGACAAAGATTATCAGCGCCAGGATGACGCCCATGGCGGCGGCCGTGCCAAAATTGAAGGACGTGAAAGCCGTGCGGTAGATGAGCAGAGCCAGCGTCAAACCGCCATCGCCGGGGCCAGCGCCGCCGGCATACAAGATAAAGGGCTCCACGAATACCTGGTAGCCGCCAATGATGCTGAGCACGATCACAAAAAATGTCGTCGGCCGCAACATGGGCAGAGTTATGCGCAGGAACATTTGCCAGGGGCTGGCGCCGTCAATGGCAGCGGACTCGTACAATTCCTGCGGGATGTTGACCAGGCCGGAATTGAAGAAGAGGATGTTCATGCCGGTCCAGCGCCAGGTGGCGATCAGGATCAGCGATGGCAGCGCCAGATCCGATACTTCCAGCCAGCGCAGACGTTCCATGCCCAGCGTGCCTTCCAGGAACAGATTGAGAAAGCCGTCCTTGGCCAGAATCAGCCGGAAGACCGTGCCGGCCACCACCAGCGATGTTAGCGCCGGCAAAAATATCAGCACTCGGAAGACTGTGCTGGCGACTACCCGCCCAGAATCCAGCAGGACCGCCAGGACCAGCGGCAGCGGAATGAGCACTAGCAAGGTGCCGATGGTGTAGACCGTGGTGTTCGTCAGCGCCTGGCTGAAGCGCACCAGCTCAAAGACATTTTCATAATTGGTCAGGCCGACCCAGTCCTGGCTCTTGATGCCCTGGAAATTCTGGAAACTCATAATGATCGCCAGAATCACGGGATAAACTTTGAAGATCAAGAAGACAGTCAGAAAGGGCGCCAGGAACACAAAGGGAACCACTTTCTTGTGGTGCAAGAGGCCAGTGATCAATCGCTGCGGCAAGCGGATGACGTCCAGCAAAATGTCCTCGTCGACCTGTGGTTTGCCAGGATCAAGCGACAGGAATGGGCAGGCGACATGCCGCCACCTGCCCCAATGCGCCTGTCTCTAGAATTCAGCGCCCATCGCCCGCAGCTCTTCCGCGGCGTTGGCTAGCACTTCTTCCGGCGACAACTGATTCTCAATCAAGTCGTAGAGCATTGTCGTTGTCATGATGGTTGTTATTTCCGGATAAAACGGACCGGTGTATTCCGGCGCGACGCTGGCGATGGCTTCCTTGATATGCTCGAAGGGCACCTCGCCGCTAAAGTCGTCCATCGTGATGAGCAGTGCCTCATCATCGTAGACATCCAGCCTCATCGGGTCGAAGCCCAGGTCCGTCCACAGCGTGACGTTGGCTTCGTAGGTGAGCTTGGAAAACGCCAGGAATTCCGCCGCCAGCGCAATCTTGCTCGGGTCGATCTGGTTGGTGATGACCGTGCCCGTGCCGCCGCCCATTGTGGAGGTATATCCGCCTTCTTCCCAAACCGGCATCGGGCGAATGACAGCCACATCAGCCAGCTCGCTCGCCATATTGTCGGGGTAACGCGTCATATACCATTGCGGCATATAGAATGAAGCGATCCGCCCCTCGACCAGGTCAATGAAATGCTCAGGTGTATGGTGATGGCCGCCCGTCGCCGGCCGCGCGATGCCATGGACGTGCACCAGATCCTGCAAGAATTGCAGCGCCTGGACATTGGCTTCGCTCTCGAGAATAACCTCGCCATCGGCATTGTAGGCGCCGCCGCCCAGCATCAGCATGGGGCCGCGCGCGGAAAATGGACCGGTGGTTTCGACGCTCATCATGTGGACATCGATCTCGCCGTCGCCGTCAGTATCCCGCGTGACCTGCTGCCCGGCTTCGATATAGTCATCCCAGGTCTGCAGGCTGTTGACATCGACGCCGACCTCTTCCAGCAGCGCGGTGTTGTAATACATGAGGAACGCGCCCAGATGATAGTCGATGCCATAGTTGTTGCCATTCGCCGTGTATGGCGCCAGACGCGTTTCGATGATATCCGCGCGGTAGGGATCGATCACATCGTTTAAGGGATAGAACATCTCTTCACCCTTGGTGAAGGTGGCGAATTTGCTAATCTCGACATCAGCAAGATCGGGCGCGCCAATGCCGACCAAGAGCGATGCCAGCAGATTATCGTGCATCTGCGTGTAATCGATCTGCTCATAGGTCAGATTGATGGTGCGAGCCGGATGCGCTTCATTCCACCGCTCGGCTTGATTCTGCATGTACAGGCCGTGCCGGTCGACGAATACCCAAAGCGAGAGATCGGTGCTGTCTTGCGCCAGCGCTGTTCCAAAAGCGCCCAAGGCGATCGCTACCGCCAGCGCCAGTGTGACAAACTTTAGTTTTGACATTTACTTGCCTCTTTTCTTTGAACGAAACTTGCGGATTCAAATGAGTACGCAGATTCAATCGTTAGACGCCTCCTCCGGGTACTAATCGCCCAACCTCGTTGTCGCCCGCGGACAAGATCGGCATAACATCCCTGACACATATTGAAATCGGGCGTGAGTATATCACGCGCGCCTGGAGTTACGCAAAATTTAATCGGTTACGCAGGCGGCCCCTCGCGCGAATGTCAGGCGGGCGCAACGGCCGGACGCGCGTCGAAAAGCCGGAAACCGGCAATCACGATGCAGACGCCGAAACTGCAAGCCAGCGCGCAGACCACAAAGAAGACGTTGGGGCCCAGATTGTCAAAGACCCAGCCAAAGAGCGACCCGGTCAATAGCAGCGATACGCTGGGCATCGTCACTTGCAGCAGCGCCTGGTTGGTGGCGGCATTGCCAGGGTGGCTGATGGCGTTCACCAGTTGGAAAGACGACAGATGAAAGCCGGGCCAAACCAAGCCACGGAAAACAAGCAGCAAGGCGAGAGCGGGCAAGGTCTCCACCGCGCCCAGCGCGAGCGTAAACAGGGCGATGCCCAGCACGCTGACAATAAAGGCGACGCGAATACGCACCTTGGGCAAGATCGCGTCCATCAAATAGTAGAAGGGGATCTCCACTACGCCTAATATCGCCGCCCATAATCCGATATCGGCCGACGGAATGCCCAGATCCTTGTTGAAGTAGATGAAGATGAAGGCGTAAGCGTTGTAGGTGCCCATCGAGATGAAAAACTGGCTGGCGGCCAACACGTAGAAGCCGCGGTTTCGCGGTTGCTTGTCCTCGTCTACGGCTTTGGGTTTCACCTTCGGCTTGGGCGGGAATACGGTCGCCATCTGGATGCTCAGCAGGGCGAACGCCGCCCCGACCCAAAACAGCAAGCCATAACCGCCAATGACGAACAATTGCCCCGCCAGCAGGCTGCCGATGGCGAAACCCATGGAAGCGAAGGAACGAATTTGCCCCAGGACCGCTTTCCCGCTGCGCAGCAAGTGCGTCATGGTCAACTGCATGGTCAGCGTCAGGCTTGGAGCCACAGTGACGCGAAACAGCACAACAGCGGCGATGATCAGCAGATGCAGTTGGGAAGAAGCGAAAACCACATTTGCCAGCGCAATGCCGCAAAAGTAAAGCATGAGCAAGCGCCGATGCAACAGGCGGCGGTCGGCTATTTGGTTGAGCAACGGCGTCAGCGCCAGCGACAGCATCGCGCCCGCGCTGCCCAGCGTGCCGATGGCCGTGCCGGAAAATTCAAGCTCGGTGAGATAGACATTGATGTAGGGCCAGGCGACGCCAATCCCCGCCAAGCTAAGAAATTGCAGTGCCATCAACCTTAGCGAACCAAAATGGTTGCGCAGGGCGAAGAGTCTCGACATATATCCGCCTGCCCTTCGGTGGGCTGTTGCGCGCGGCTGACCGCTTCTGTTAGAGATTACCGACCACAGATATTGTACCTTTGCGGCGGCGGCAAGGCGACAAAGCGCCCAGCTGCGAAATGCTTACCAACTCGGATTCCGCATTTGCGCCGCGCGAAATGAATCCGGCGCTAGCTCAGGCGCTTGCCTGCTGTTGGCGCGTTTCAAAGAGGCGAAATCCCGCGATCACGATGCAGGCGCCGAGCGCGGCCGCCAGCGCGCACAAGGCGAAAAATACGCCAGCGCCCAGATGATCATAAACCCAGCCGTACAGCGATCCAGTGAGCAAGAGGGCGATGCCCGGCATCGTCACTTGAACGATGGCTTGGTTGGTGGCGACGTTGCGCGGATGGCTCATGGCATTCATCAGCCGGTAGGACGACAATTGATAGGCGGGCCAGGCAAGACCCCGGAATACTAGGAGCAGAGCCAGCAGCGGCAGATTGGGCACAATGCCGATGCCAAGCGTCGTCAGCGCGATGCCGGCGATGCCAAAAATATAGGTGATGCGCAGGCGAACTTTTGGAAGCAAGGCGTCTGTCAGGAAATAGAAGGGAAATTCGACCAGAGCCAGTAGCGCCGCCCAAACGCCAACCTCGGCAATGTTTACTCCCAAATTCTGGCTCAGATGGATGAACAGGAAAGCGAAGGCGTTGTGCGTACACATGGTGACGAAGAATTGGCTGGCGGCCAAGACATAAATGCCGCGGTTGCGCGGTTGCCTGGGTCCGGCCACGGGCTTGGCTTTTTCTTTAGGCTTGGCGGGGAATATCGACGCAAGCTGAATGCTTATCAAGGAGAATAGCGCCCCAACAGCGAAGGTCAGCGAATAGCCGCCGAGCGCGAAGACCCCACCCGCCAGCGCGCTGGCAACTGCGAAACCCAGCGCCGAGAAAGAGCGCAACTGCCCAAATATCGTCCTGCCCGTGCGAATCAGCTGCGAGAGGGTCAACTGCGCGCCAAGCATCATGCTCGGGCTGACGGTGATCTTAAAAAGCAGAACAGCGAGAATCACCAGGAGGTGATTGCGAGTCGTGGCAAAGAGCAGGCTGGACAGGGCAAATCCGCCCAAGTACAGCATCAGCAGCCGGCGGTGGAGCATAAGGCGGTCGGCAATCTGATTCAGCAGCGGCGTCAGCACAAGCGTGAGAATTGCGCCGACGGCGGCCAACGTGCCGATGAGCGTGCCCGAGAAATCAAGCTCGGTGAGGTAGAGATTGACGTAGGGGTAGACCATACCCAGCCCGGCTGCGCTGAGGAATTGCAAGCCAACGAGGCGGATTGATCCGAAGTGATTACGCAGAGCGAGTAATGCAGTCAATGGCTAACCTGCGCGCGGCTTTCTACTTTGCCGCGTACGACCATTTTGCATAGACGCTTCCAGCGAGCAATATCCTACTTCACGCGGCAGACAAAACCAGGACAAAACTCGATTTGAACCCTGCTGGCTTAGGTGATATGCTAATTCTAACTAAGGTTCGATTAAGGTAAATTTACGATGACAATAAAAGGAATGCGTGAAACGCTTTATTCCGGTTTCGACTTCTACAATTGCGATATGCACTTCAGCGACAAGCAGAAGGCGCTGCGGCAAGAAGTGCGCGACTTCGTCGACATGGAGGTGCTGCCGAAGATCAACCCGTACTGGGAGCAGGCGCAATTCCCCTGGGAGATCGCCCGCAGCATGGTCGACCTGCCTATCATCGGCGGCATGCTTGTCGATCATGGCGCGGCGGGGCTGGACTTCGTCGAGATGGGCTTGGTGATGTACGAGCTGGGCAAGGGCGACGGCAGCATCAGCACCTTTTACGGCGTACATTCTGGCTTGGCGATGGGGTCCATCGGCCTGCTGGGCGACGACGAGCAGAAAGCGCGTTGGCTGCCCGGTATGGTCAAGCTGGAGAAGATCGGCGCCTTCGGTTTGACAGAGCCTGATGTCGGCTCCAATGCCGCGCAAGTGAAGACCCGCGTACGTAAAGACGGCGACGGCTTCGTGCTCAACGGCGCCAAACGCTGGATCGGCAACGCTTCCATCGCCGATGTGCTGATCATTTGGGCCCGCGATGAAGACAGCGGCGACTTCGGCGGCTACATCATCGAAGCTCCGCAGCAGACCGAAGGCGTGACCATCACCGACATCTGGGGCAAAGTCGGCAAGCGCGCCGTGCTCAACGCTGATATCAAAATGGAAAATGTCTACGTGCCGGCTGAAAACCGGCTGGCTTATGTCAATCGCTTTCGGGATATGGCGCAAGTACTGGGCGTCGGGCGTTACGGCGTGGCCTGGGAAGCGGCTGGCGTGGCGGCCGGCGCATTCGAGCTGGCGCTGAAGTATACAAAAGAGCGCGAGCAATTCGGCAAGCCCATCGCTGGCTTTCAGTTGATCCAGCAGAAGCTGGTGGAGATGTGTACGGAAGTGACCTTGATGCAGACCATGTGCGTTCAACTGTCGCAGCTCATCAGCCAAGGTTTGCTGACCGAGGGCACAGCGTCCATGGCCAAGTACAACAATGCCCGCAAGGCGCGCTACGTCACACAGTTGGCGCGCGAATGCCTGGGCGGCAATGGCATCGTCATCGACAACCACATCGCGCGGCTGATGCTGGATGCCGAGATCATCTACACCTACGAAGGCACGAACGAGGTGAACATGCTGCTGGTCGGCCGCGAGCTGACGGGCTTGAACGCGTTTGTGTGACACATGCTTGTACAGACTTCATGACACGAAAGGCTGAATTTGATGCCGGATATTCTGCCATTGTTAATCATGCGGTTGCCTAAAATCTTGACAAGTTCTAGGAATTCTGTGTAATATTTGCGCGTCTAGGTTGACAAAAATCATGACAAAGTCCTGGACAATATCTTAAGGATATTGCTAGAATGTCTACTCATCCATTCATTAAATTTCCGCCAGAACTTGGTGAGTTGCCGGCCCGCGTTTGGCTTTTGTTGGGCGAAATTCAGGCCAGAATTGACCATATAAAAAATCTTCCAATTCCGAGCAATGAAAGCAAGCTGTTGCGCCGCATGTATCTCACGAAAGGTGTACACAGTACCACAGCAATAGAGGGAAATTCGTTCTCTGAAGAGGAAGTCGGCAGAAGAATTGAAGGGAAGCTGCAAGCTCCGCCTTCTCGCGAATATCAGCAGCAGCAAATTGACAATATGCTTAATGCATTCAACATTGTCGGCAAGACGCAATTAGGCGGGTCAAGTGCGCCGTTTACTCTGGAATTGCTCAACAGCTACCATGCGGTCGTACTGGACAATCTGGAAGATAGCCTCGCAGATAACGTTGATATAGGCGAACTACGTAGGCATAGGGTCATGGTAGGTCGCTATCTCGCAGCGCCTCCTGAAGATTGTCCACAGCTTGTTGACAAATATTGCGAATGGCTCAATCAGGACATGCCGGCGCCTGATGGATATACATTAGCGAGTCAAATCATAAAGGCTTTGGTGTCGCACGTCTACTTCGCCTGGATTCATCCGTATGGAGACGGGAATGGACGGATGACCAGGCTCATTGAGTTTGTTGTATTGCTGCATGCGGGAGTTCCGGATGTCGCTGCTCATTTGCTGAGCAATTTCTACAATAAGACCCGTGACCAATATTTTTCGCATTTGCAGGCTTCGCATGGCGATTATCGAGACGGTTCGTACCCGGAGAAAAGCAACCTTCTTGGCTTCATTGAGTATGCGCTGCAAGGTTTCAAGGACGAGTTGGATGAACAGTTTTCAATTGTCTACGGCATGCAGTTGCGAATCATTTGGCACGATTACATTCACACTGAATTTCGCAAGCGATTTTCGGAGAACTTGTCACCGTCACGTCAGCGGCAGAAACGACTGATTCTGGATTTGACAATTCACAGATTTGACGAACTGGTTAGTAAGGACCAGATTAGAGACGTATCTCCAGCGCTCTACGTTGCATATGCTGAACGGAACAAGCGCATGATTCAGCGAGATCTAAATGCTTTGGTCGAAATGGAGTTGTTGATTCAGGATGGTAAAGGCTACAAGCCGAACACGGATATTCTGTTTGGCTTTTACGCCAGAACTCGATCTGATGCTGAGTAACCAGTCTTTCCAAAATCAGAGAGCGCGCCAGCCGGCACGCTCTTTTCAATTCCAATTCCGAGTCGATTAGCCGTTTGGCTACTCCATCATCGTGGCGACCAGATTCTGGCCCATGTTGATCTCGGCTTGCGAGGCTATCGCCAGCTTGCCTGAGGGGCCCGTCGGCGGGTTCGGCGCCCAATCCGCAAAATACTCCATTGTGAAGGCTTTGCCGACGTCATTGGCCGCCAGTGACGCGGCTTCGCTGTCGAAAATGCTGATGCCTACCACCGTGTCCTCGCCATCACTAAGCGCGAATAGGGCGAATAAGCCGCCCAAATCTTGCAGCGCCGGCAGCAAGTGTGAGATAGCCAGGTCATTGGCTTCATCAAAATGCATCAAGTCGAAGCCTTCGTAGAAACGTATACTGGCGTACAGTTCGCTAACTCCAGCGGCATCATCCGAATCGTCCAGCGCGGCGACGTGGTTGATCGACAGTGGACCTTCGACGACCGCCGGCGCTTCCGGCAGCAGCGGCGCCAGGTTCTCCGCTACAAAGTCGCGCGCGCTCTCGGTGGATGCCGCCGCCTGTTCTGGCGAATCGAACAAGCTGATCGCCGCCAGCATATCCTCAGCCGACATCAGGTAGTAGCCGACGAAGCCATCGCTCTCGCGCATGATGGGCAGGAACCCTGCAGCTATCAAGCGCGCAATCTCAGCCTGATCGGCCGGGTCAATGCCAGCATAGACGCGGACGCTGGCGAATACGCTGTCAGCGACCAGATTGGCGCCCTCATTCAATTCGGCCAAAGCCGCCACTGCCAAGCTGCCATTGATGCGGGTTGGCTCTTCGCTGCTGCTATCCGGCAAGTATTCCGCCATAAATTCCGCCGCCAGCTCATTTGCCGCCAGCGCGCTAGCCGCCGTATCATAGACGCTGAGAGCCGCCACCCGGTCCACGCCATCGTTCATCGTGAAGTAATTGAACAGGCCGCCGGCTTCTTGCTGCATCGGAACGAAGATCGTCTCCACCAATTCCACCGACTCCGCCCGCCCGGTCAGATCATAATTGTCATACATGCGCAAAGCGGCGTAGAGCGTACTTTCGCCATCGCCCCTCATCATGTCTTCAAGCGCGGCCAAGTGCCAGATATCCAGCGCCCCGGCCAAGATCGTCGGCTCATCCGGCAGCAGCGGCGCCAGGTTCTGGGTGACAAAGTCGCGCGCTTGTTCATTGGACGCCGACGCTTGTTCGGCCGAGTCGAACAAGCTGATTGCCGCCAGCATGTCCCCCGCCGGCAGCAGGTAATAACCGACGAAGCCGTCGCTTGCGCGCATGATGGGCAAGAAGCCCTCGCTCGTCAGCCCTGCGATTTCGGCGTGATGGGCCGGGTCAACGCCTGTGTAGACGCGGACGCTGGCGAAGACGCCGTCATCCAGCATGTCTTGAGCAAAAACCGTGAATGGCAAAACGGACAGCAACAGCAAGGATAATGCCAGCAGAAACCTCAAATCTCTGCCCCAGGCAAATGGTTGATTCCGCACGATGTTCCTCCAGGTCGAATGGGATGAATGTAGCTAGCGATGCGCAGTTATGCTCTTGTGTAGACTGGCATCGCTAATTCCAGTCTATACTTTTTTTCGCTCCACCGTCAATCGCGGATGCCAGCAGCGCTTTGACCGACGCGTATTGCCGCTCTATGCTGAATTTCGCCCCGAATTCCCCCATCGACTGCGGCCGATGATTGACGACCGCGACGGCTTCCAGGTCCGCCAGACCCCGCGTCGCCCGCGCATGTACACGTGATATGGCCCGTTCCCGTGAAAGCGATTTTCAGCGTCTTCATCAGACTCCTCCGCGCCTGCGTTTTGCCAGAGAATATGCAAATTTGCTCTCTATGCGCAGTGACGTATAGTTACAAGGTAATGAAGTCGTCGCGCTTTTCATAGGCTCACTAGCAGAGCAGGAGGCATTATGTTCGATCGTCCCGGATTCACCACCATCTTCGGGCGCAACCTTGTCGCCGAATTGCCCAATATCGCCCACCAGCCCTATCTGGTGGTGACCATGCCCGACCTGTGGGAACTCTTCGCCCAGCACTTCGACGACAACGCAGCCGGTCCTTATCTAGTGTCGACCATCGACGGCGACGAGTTGAAAGACGAAGTGGCAAAGCTGCCGCATTGCCGGTCGATTATCGGCTTGGGCGGCGGGCAAGCGCTTGATGTCGCCAAATACTTCGCCTGGTCATTGCAGCTGCCGCTTTTCCAGGCGCCGACCTCCATGTCCGTAAACGCCTCCTTTGGGCATCGCGCCGGCCTGCGCTTCCAAGGCAATGTGCGCTACGTCTGTTGGGCAGTACCGGAGGCGGTCTACGTTGACTACGATGTCATCCAGAATGCGCCACCCATCGTGAATCGCTCGGGCATCTGCGAAATCTTGTGTTATCACACCGCCCATGCCGATTGGCGCTATGCCCGGGACCGCGGCAAAGTCGAGGCGAAGTGGCCCTATGACCAAGCCATGGTCGACGAAGCGCAAGCGGTGATGGCGACAGTGATGAACGCCTGGACGACATCCGCGAGGTAAACGAAGCAGGCATCCGCGCCTTAATGACGGCCAACCGTTGGGGTGGCGCGGCCTTCCATAACTTTGGCTGGAACCCCCGCCCCATTGAAGGCGCCGATCACTTCCTCTTTTACGCGCTGGAATATTACACTGGAAAGAAATTCATCCACGGACAGCCGGTCTGCCTGGGCATCTATGTCGGCTCGCTACTGCATGATGACCGAGCGCAAGACATGCTCAATGCCATCATGCGCGCCGGCGTCGATATTCGCCCGGAGGCGATGGGCATCACCTGGGATGATGTCTCGCAGGCGCTACTGAATATGCGCCAATTCGTGCGTGAAGCCGGCTTATGGTACGGTATTTTTCATGACGCGGCGATTGACCAAGCCTTCGCCGATCGCGTGCGCGCCAATGTCGAAGAGGCCTATGGGGGCGCATAATCGAGTAGGACAGGCGCGCTACTTAGAAGTATCCGCCAGCTCGATGGCCGCCGGCTTTTGCTGCGCCGCGCGGATGCGAGCCAGGTCGAACTTTAGGCTGCGGTCGAAGCCGTAGATGCCATTTTGCTCCTGGAGAATGTCGGTCAGTTGCGTATAGCAGTAGCCGAACATATTCACGTCATCGAGCAAGACGGCGCAGAGCTTTTCGAACCGGTCGTAAAACTCGTCCAGATCAGCGGGTCTCGTGCCATAACCCCAGGAGTCTTCGCCGTCCCCGACATCCGGGCTCCACCAGGTACCGCCGAATTCGCTGACGAAGTAGGGCTGGCCGGCGTAGGGAATCGACCAGCGGATATCGCCCATCATCCGCTCGGGCAAGCCCCATTGGCTGGCATCGTTGAGGTAGGGTTCTCCCTGCGCCAACCCAGCGTGACGCTCGCGGAATGTCTCCGGGTCCTGCGTGTAGTCGTGGCTGTCGTAGACATCAGCCTCTGGCACGCGATGCGAATAGCCGGAAGTATCGAGCACCGGCCGCGTGCTGTCCATGGCTTTGGTGGCCAGGTACATGCCGCGCGTGACATCGTCCAGGTCGGTGATGGTGTCCAGTATGGTTTGCCAGGTCTCGTTGAGCGGGCACCAGCCCACGATGCTGGGGTGCGAATAATCGCGCTCCAGGCATTCCAGCCATTGCGTGATGAAATCCGGTCCCGGCTTCTGATGCTCGCCGTTTAGCGGGCCTTCGCCGCCGCAGCCCCAATCGCCAAATTCGCCCCAGACGATATAACCCAGGCGATCGGCATGATAGAGGAAGCGCTCTTCAAATACCTTTTGATGCAAGCGCGCGCCGTTAAAGCCCGCCGCCAGGCTCAGCTTTATATCTTCGATCAGCGCGGCGTCGCTGGGCGCGGTCATAATGCCATCGGGATAATAGCCTTGATCCAGCACGAGACGCTGGAAGACCGTCTTCCCGTTTATCTTGATCGCTTTGCCTTCGATGCTGATTGCGCGCATACCGGCATAGCTGGTCGCCCGGTCGATCACGGCGCCGGCGGCATCCACCAGCTCAATCGCGAGGTCGTATAAATTCGGCTCGCCCACAGCCCACAGTTGCAGGCGCTCGTCCGGAATCGGCAGATCGAGCCGCGGCGCCAGGTCAAACTCAGCCGAGCACTCCGCCGTGACGATATCGCCGGCGCTGTCGGAGAGCGTCGCCCGCAGGCGCATACCGGCCGCGTTGCCGCTGATGGGCTGCTCGAGGCGAATGGTCTGATTGGCCAGATCGGGCGTGATGCGGCTGCGGCGCAAATGCAAATCCGGCACCGGCTCGAGCCAGACGCTTTGCCAGATGCCGGTGGTACGCACATAGATGGCGCCTTCGGGCCCGTAGGGACGCGCTTGCTTGCCGCGGGGCTGCGGACGCTGTCCGTCATCACGGGCGCGCAGCACAATGCTGATCTCGTCGCCCGCCTCCGCCACGCCGTTCAAATCGCAGCTGAAGGGCGAGAAGCCGCCGCGATGTCGCCCGACCTCGACGCCATTCACCCAGACCGTGCTGTCGTAATCGACAGCCTGGAAATGCAGCAAGACGCGCTTGCCCGCCCACGCGGATGGGATGGTCGCCCGCCGCCGATACCAAACCGCGCTGTAATAATCATGATCGCCAATGCCGGACAACGCCGACTCCGGGCAGAAGGGCACGGTGATGGAATCGCCCAGTTCGCGCTCAAGCAGGCCGCGGTGGATGCCGCTGTCGCCCCGGTCCGTCTCAAATTGCCATTCGCCATTGAGGCAGAGCCAGTCTTCGCGGACGAATTGCGGGCGCGGGTATTCGCTGCGGGGAATGTCGGTCATCTTCTGCTCCTGCTTTTTTCGCCTGTTCAATTATGTTGTTCAAAATAAGTCGCTATGACATTTGATGATCTCTTTATGAGCCAATATTGTACAAACAGGGCGAGCCCGAAAGCCCGCCCCGTTGCTAGTTGCTGGTGACTCGCCTTGACTGTTTCGTCAGCGCGTGTCCCTACCTAATACTCAAACAGCGCGAAGTCTTCCAGGCGGGTCTGGGCATCGGCCAGCGCCTGCTCGGGCGTCTTCTCGCCGATCATCGCGGCTGCCAGTTCCTCGTCCATCACAGATTCGAAGGCGGTGCTCCAATTCTCGCGCGGCGGAATGACGGCGCTCGGCACGAATTCAGCGTATTCCTGACGGTGCGGGTAATTGTTGTACACGTCACTGGTCACGACCGAAGTATTAACAGCCGAGTGGCCCGTGCGCGCCCATTCGATGTTGTTGTCATTGAGGTAACGCAGGAAGGTCAGTGTCGCTTCAAGCGTCGCCGGGTCCGGGTCCTCGCCTTGCGGAATGATCCAGGCGTGACTGCCAGCCCAGGCGGCCGGTTGGTCGAACACCGTGGGGAAGTTGTGCACGTAGTAATTCTTCAGTATGCCTTCCGGATCGGCGACTTGGTTGTCGTAGAAGTTGACCACCCAGGTGCCGTTGATGTGACCGCCATTTTCGCCATTCAGGAAGATCTCTTGCGCCGAGGGGTAATCGACATTGTCGGTGATGTGCCCTTCGTCGCGCAGCATGATCAGGAAGTTCAGCGCGTTAAGGCCCGCTTCCGTGTTGATGTCGGGCATGCCGTCATCGGCTGCAACGGTGCCGCCTTCTTGCTGATAAACCAGCGCCATCCAGTTGCGGCTCAGGCCATCGGTCCACATGCCCAGGAAGGGCAAACCCGTGGCTTCCTTGAAGGTCTCGGCGTGCGACATAAATTCGTCCATGCCATAGGGGATATCGGGACTGCCATCGTCGTTGACCAGGCCGGCTTCGGCCCAGAGATCGACATTGATGTGCCAAAGGTGGCCATGCAGATCCAAGGGGATGCCATACAGTTCGCCATTCCATTCGACGAAACCGCGGGCGCTCTCGGTCAAGTCGTCAGCGTCGATGCCGGCGCCAGCGAGCACGTCACTCAAGGGCGTCAACAGACCACGCGAGGCGTAATTGGGAATACGGCGGCCATGCAGCACCATGATGTCCGGCGGCGTGCCGGCGGCTAGGTTGGCGTTCAACTCGGTGACGCCAGGCCAGTCAACCACCACGGTATTGACATGGATTTCGTCTTGTGTCGCATTGAAGGAATTGGCTAAGGTCTGAATGATGCCGCACTCGCCATAAGCCTCGGACAAGTCGGTGACCTCGCCGAATTCGTCCGCGCATTCGCCGAAGAAGCGCATAAAGTTAACCTCGGCGGCATCTTGCGCGGCGGCCGGCATGGCGACCAGCAAAAGCAGCATAGCCACGACCAGTAAAGCTTTCATTTTGTTCATGATTTGCATCCTTTCGGGATTGCTATTTGAAACGTATACGATAGTAAGGTTGGCGCTTGGCGATAGGCTTTCCTCTCTACTTGATGCCGCTGTTGATAGCGATGCCGCTGATGATGCGGCGTTGGAAAACAAAGAAAAATATGATGATGGGCAAGGCTGTAAAGACCGCCGCCGCCATGTCGCGCCCATAAAAATCAACATCTCCCCAAGCCTGATTTAATTTACGCAAGCCAATGACGATGGTGTAGACATCGCTGCTGGTGGCGGAGATGATGGGCCACAAATAGCTATTCCAGTTGCCCAGGAAGGTGAAGATCGCCAGGGCAGTGATGACCGGCGTCGATAGCGGAATAATGATAGTGAGGAAAATGCGAAAGCGCCCGGCTCCATCCATCATGGCCGCTTCTTCCAATTCGAGCGGAATGCCGCGGAAAAACTGCGTCAACAGAAAGACGGCAAAAGATGAAGCGATGCCGGGCAAAATCAGGGCGATCAAGGTATTGTGCAGTTTCAGATTGGAAAACAAAAGATAGACGGGCAGGAAGGTCGCCTCAAAAGGCACCATCAAACCTATCAAAACCAGAATATAGAGCGGACGCTTGAAATAGAAGTCCAGCCGAGCAAAAGCGTAAGCCGCCAAGGAACAGACGGTCAACTGGGCAAGCGTATGTGTGGTGGAGACAAAGGCGCTGTTGCCCAACCATTTCCATAGTTGGCTGCTCTTGAGGATGAAGGTCCAATTTTCGATGGTGAAGGGATAGGGAATCAAGCTGGCCAGATTCCGCTGCAGCGCCGGCTCGGGCCTGAACGATGTGACTACTGTCCAAATGACCGGCAGCATCCAGATCAAGGCGAAAAGCCCTACCGCCAAGACATACAAGCTGCCGCGCCGGCGCTCTACCAATTGACGTTTACGTTTAAGTTCCGCGCCTACAGCCGTCACGCTAATTCCCTACACCTTGATCGCGAAACAATGCCAGTTGAATAAGTGAAATCACCAGCAGGACCGCGAACATGATAACCGCCATAGCCGTGCCATAACCCACTTGAAAGTACAAAAATGTCGTCTCAAAAATGTTGTACACGATAGTTCGTGTGTTGCCGGCTGGTCCGCCGCCCGTCATCACATCCACTTGACCAAATATCTGGAACGAGGCGATCACCTGTAAGATGCACAAGAAGGCGAAGGGCCGCCGCAAGCCCGGAATCGTAATATGGCGGAACTGCTCAAAGCGATTGGCGCCATCCACTTTGGCCGCGTCATACAGCGCCTGCGAGATATCCTGCAAGCCGGCCAGAAATATGAGCATGCTGAAACCGACAGTCCACCAAAGCGTGGTAAAGGACACAACCAGCGTGGCCAGATCCCCTTGATCCAGAAATGGAATCGGGCCCGCATTGAACTGCTCCAGAAAGGCGTTGATCAAGCCGCGGCCGGACGAGGCGAAGACGCGCGACCAGATTAAACCAATGACCGTCACCGCGATGATGTTCGGCAAATAGAAGATCGTGCGGAAGATGCCGATGCCTTTGATCGGCCGGTTGAGCATCAGCGCGAAGAAAAGCCCAACAAAGATAATCGGAATCGTAAGCGCGACGAAGAGCACCGTCTGCTCAAAAGCCTGGTGGAACTGCGTATCCCGCGTTAGCAGGCGCTCGAAATTCCTCAGCCCGATATAGCGGATATTCGTGCCCATAATCTCCCACTTGTGCAGGGAGATGTAGAAGGTCTGGAATATGGGCAAGATGGTGAAGATGGCGTAGAGGATGCCAAAGGGCAGGATGAAGATGAAGGCGGTGATGGTCTGCTGCAACTTGGGCGGCAGATTCTCGTGGAAGCGCCGGTAGGGCTCGACGATGGGGTCAAAGACATCCAGCAGGTTGAGCGCGCCGTCAATCAGACCGCCAAGACTGAATCCAGTCAAAATACCATCTCCCTGCAATTTGCGGATGCCGCAAGCTCAAGCGCTTAGAACTTTAACACATTATGTCGACGCGCAAATATACGGCGGTCTAAAGTCCAATTTCAGCAAAGTTCTGCAACAAGTGAGCGAATACACGCACAAATAATAACCATCTGTGGCGATTCGTCAAGTCGTTGCTGAAGTCGGTAGTGTATCGAATTAGGTTGAAATTCAATTTCACCACAAAGACACAAAGGCACAAAGCACACAAAGAATATGGCATATCTCGATTAAGTTTCTCGGTGCTCTCGCAGGGCAATCGAATCAATATCCATAAATGACGAAATTATTATCAAACTAACAAATTGTAGGGGCGAGCCTTGGCTCGCCCATGAAATCTGGCAGAAATCACCTTTTCATTGAGTCCTTTATTGACATATTTTCGGATATATCTCGGAGTTCTTGGCACCTTAGTGTTGAGATAAGTTGATGCGATTGCCCTAGCATTTCTCGGTGTCCTCGAAGGTATACATCTGTATCAACCGAAAAGGATACATTTCCCTGAAGTCTATGCAACCTCCATTCTACTCCCGTGTCATGCCCTGCGCCCAAGTTGTTGCGCTTCCAGTTGTTGTGGGCTAAAGTCGCTTGGTCAACGGGAGAAAGTTCAGATGATGGATAATAAGGACTTGGCATGAAGATTCTCGTCACCGGCGGCACCGGGCGCATCGGCGCAAACTTGGTAACGCGCTTGCTGGACAGAGGGCATTCCATCCGCAGCTTTGTCTACCCGGCCGATGCCAGCCGCGCGCGCAAGCTGGACGCCTATGCAGGCGTAGAAACCGTCTATGGCGACTTGCGCAATTATGACGATGTGCGCGCAGCCGTCGCCGGCGTCGATGCCATCTATCACCTGGCGGCCGCCTTCCAGGGACCCTTCAACGCTCGTGAATACCTCGACATCAACGCGATGGGCACGCTCAACATCCTGGAGTGCATCCGCGAACTGCTGCCCGATTTGCAGCGCTTCGTGTACGCCAGCACGGAAGGCGTGTACTGGGACGCGCGCGTCAACGGTCGTTATTTCGAAACGCCCATCACCGAAGACATGACCGGCAACACTCCCAATATGTCGTATTTGATGACCAAGTGGCTGGGCGAAGAATTAGCCATGGTTTATCACTATCAGTACGGCGTCCCCACCTGCGTCATGCGCTTCTCCACCGTGATCGAACCCAGCGAGTTTCTCAATGAAGCCGGCTTGCCGCGGCACTTCCTTTACAGCACAGCCTACAATACTTACAGCAACAGCGAGTCTTACGAGGTTAAGGACTTACGCAGCCCCGGCGATCCTGATGTGCAGGGCATGATTGACACGCTGGTGGCGGGCTGGGACGGTGAGGAGAAGCTGCTGGTCAGCCTCAATCCCAACGGCGCGCCTTACCTGCAGCACTTTGGCGATGTCCGCGATATCGCCGATGGCTTGGCGCTGGCGATCGACCATGACGCGGCCGTGGGCGAAATCTTTAATCTGGCCGGCGCCGCTCTTTTCGATTGGCGCGAAATCGTAGCCATGCTGGCCGAGCGCCACCACTTGCCCGTGGCCGAAGCTCGTGTGCCCTTCAACAATTACTTCGAGCTCGACCTGAGCAAAATCAAGACCAAACTCGGTTTCCAGCCTCGTCACGACTTCGCCAGCATTCTCAGCACGGCTGAGGCGCTGCGTCGCGGCGAAACCACCGATGTCATCCCGACCGGCGTCATGTTCGGCGCAGCTGACGAGTAGGCGGTGTATGGGCAATAACCGAATCGTCAGAATCGAAGCGGCGACCCTGACAGGCAGACGGCCGCGCATGGCCGGCTGCAACGCCCGCATTCCCGTTCATGGCCTAGACGTTGCCGTCCCCATCGTGCGGCTGACGACTGACGACGGCGCCAGCGGATTCGGCCTCGGTCAACCCAGCGCGGAGGCGGCGCAGGCGCTCCTGGGCACGCCGCTGCAAAAGCAACTATCGGCTGATGGCCGTATACGCGAAGACGCCGGCGCCTTTGAATTCGCGCTTTGGGATCTGCTGGGCGCGCGCAGTAATCAGCCGATTTATCAGCTTGTAGCGCGAGCAGGCGTCGACATCAGCGAGCCGCTGCGCGTCCCTTGTTACGATACATCGCTCTACTTCGACGATCTGCATTTGGAAACGGATCAAGCAGGAGCGGCGCTGATGGCCGAAGAAGCGCGCTACGGCTACGATCACAACCACCGCAATTTCAAAATCAAGGTGGGGCGCGGCGCGCGTTACATGCCGCTCGAAGCCGGCACGCAGCGCGACATCGCCGTCATCAAAGCCGTGCGCGAAGCCGTGGGCTCCGAGGCCCGCATCATGATAGACGCCAACAACGGCTACAACCTCAACATCGCCAAGCGCGTCCTGGCGGAAACCGCTGACTGCCGGGTCTTCTGGCTGGAAGAGGCCTTTCAGGAAGACCCTGAACTTTACGCCGAGCTGCAGCGCTGGATGGAGGCGGAAGGCATCGCCACGCTCATCGCTGATGGCGAGGGTTGGGCGGCGCAGGCGCTGCTGGACTGGGCGCGCGCCGGCCGCGTGGATGTCGTTCAGTACGATATTTTCAGCCACGGCTTCAGCAACTGGCTGCGCACCGGCGCGCTGCTCGACGAATGGGGCGTACGCGCGGCGCCGCACCATTACGGCCGGCACCTGGGCAACTATATCTCCGGGCACCTGGCGACGGCGGTGCGCGGCTTCACTTTCGTCGAATGGGACGAAGCGACGACGCCGGGAATCGACGCCTCAGCCTATCGCGTCGACAACGGGCAGGTCGTCATACCGGATGCGCCCGGCTTTGGGCTTAAGCTGGAGGAGGCGCTTTTCCGCCAGGCGGTCGCGGATGGCGGATTCGAGCTCTTGTCTTGACCGGCCTAAAACGAAGTCTTGCCACCGAGTACACCGAGGGCGCCGAGAAAAACTATACGCTGAAGCGCCTTACTCCGGATTTCAGAGAAACGACGTTGAAGTTGATAAGCAGGCCTGTTTTGACTCCGGCTGCCTTGAGATACGCTAGCAGTTGAGCCTCATGTATTGATGCCAGTTCCCTTACCGATTTTAGTTCTACAATCACTTTGTCTTCGATGACGAGGTCAGCATACATCTCTCCCACCACTTCTCCCCTGAATTGCACTTCGATTCTCTTCTGCTGTGTATATTGAATCCCGCGCCTGCCCAATTCGATACAAAGAGCGTTCTCATAGGTCTGCTCCAACAGACCAGGTCCTAAGGCGCTATGAACCGCCATAGCCGCGCCAATAATGCGAAACGTCAACTGATCGTGTTCGTAATGCTGAATCCGCCCAGAAACCTTGTTCTTCACGCTTTCCCTCTGTGCACTCGGTGTACTCGGTGGCAAAGAGATTCTACTTCCCGGCCCGCCGAAACTCCAGCACACCGTCGTGCAGCCGGCCGTAGCGCATCAGCAGCAGATCTTTCAGATAATTCTGATAGGCTTTCCAGGGGCGGCGCTTCCCCTGCTTGGGCAGGGACTCCAGCGCCCGCCGCACATAACCTGAAGTGAAGTCGACAAAGGCTTCGGGCTCCCCCGCCTCGACGTCCAGCCGCGGCCGGCACTGCGCGTATCCCCGCCGCTCCATGTGATTCAGCAGCCGGCAAACGTACTCGCAGATCAGCTCGGCTTTCAGCGTCCAGGAGGCGTTGCTATAACCGAAAGCCGATGCCAGATTGGGTATGCCGCTGTACATCATGCCCATGTAACTGCGCGTATCGCCCAAATCAACCGGCGCGCCGTCCACCAAAATCTCGACGCCGTGCATGAGTTTCATCCGCAGGCCGGTCGCTGTCACGATGATATCAGCCGGCAGCACTTGCCCCGATTCCAGGCGAATGCCCTCGTCGACGAAGCGGTCGATGCCCTCGGTGACAACCGACACCGCGCCCTCGCTGATCGCCTCAAACAGGTCACCCTCCGGCGTCAAGCACATGCGCTGATCCCAAGGGTTGTAGCGCGGGGCGAAATGCCGCTCAATATCGTAATCCGGCCCCAGCGCTTCCCGTATGCCTTGCAGGATGAGGCTGCGGGTTGCTTGCGGCTTGGACCGCGCAATATTGAAATAGTACATCTGTCGCAGGATCAAACGCCAACGCGCCAGCCAAGCCGCCAGCTTGAAGGGCAGATGCCGATGCAGCCACAGCGATATCCCGTCCCGCGATGGGCTGCTGACGATGTAGCTGGGCGAACGTTGCAGCATGGTCACATGCGCTGCCTGCTCCGCCAAGACCGGCGTCAAGGTAACGGCGGTCGCGCCGCTGCCGATCACGATGATGCGCTTGTCGGCGATATCAAGATTATCTGGCCATTGCTGCGGATGAAGGATCTCGCCCTGGAAGCGCTCTCGACCAGCCCATTGTGGCGAATAGCCCTGATCGTAGCGGTAATAACCGGTGCACATGAAGAGGAACTTGCAGCGCATTTCCAGCGTCGCGGCTTCCCCGCCTTGCTCGATTTCCACCGTCCACTCGGCCGCTTCCGACGACCAGGCAATGCGCCGTACCCGCTGATTGAAGCGGATTCGCTTGTCAATGCCGTACTCCCGCGCGGTGTCGCGGAGATATTGCAGAATCGCCGTGCCGTCGGCGATGGCTTTGTCGCCAGCCCAAGGGCGGAAACGATAACCGAGCGTGTACATATCCGAGTCGGAGCGAACGCCCGGATAACGGAAGAGATCCCAAGTGCCGCCGATCGCCCCCCGCCCTTCAACGATGGCGAAGCTTTGGTTTGGGCAGCGCCGCCCCAGATAATAAGCCGCCGCAATTCCGGAGAGCCCGGCGCCGACGATAAGCACGTCCACTGATTCGGTCATGTCTGGAAATTACGTTTTCATTCGCGAGCGATTCCATCGTACCACAAAGCTCAGCTGGGCTCGCTTTGTCACAGACAATTTACGAACTTAAATCTAACCACAGAGACACAGAGGGCACAGAGGAAAATCTAAAAATGACGAATTTATCATCAAACTAACAAATTGTAGGCGCAAAATCGTGGGCGATTGCCCTGGTGGCAGGCCCCTGCGGATTATTGGAAAGCCCTGCATCCGGCTATAATTGAGGCCTCAGAATACGAGAGCAGACCATGCCCAAACCCAATATCCTCATCATCATGTCCGACGAACACGCGCCCATGTACAGCAGCGTCTACGGCCATCCGATTGTACGGACGCCCAACATGGAGCGCCTCGCGGCTGAGGGCGCCAACTTTGACGCCGCCTACTGCAATTCGCCGCTGTGCATGCCCTCGCGCATGTCCTTTATGACTGGCCGCCTGGTCCAGCATATCGGCGCCTGGGATAACGTCACGCCCCTGCGCTCGGATGAGGCGACCTGGGCGCATCGACTGCGAGACTGCGGATACGATGTGGCGCTATCCGGCAAGCAGCACTTCGGCGGGCCCGATCAGCTGCACGGCTTTCAGCAGCAGTTGGCGCGCGACTTGCACGCCGAGTGGTATCACGCGATCCATACCTGGGATGACGGCATCGTGCCGGCCGAACAGCCCTGGCAGGAAGTTTATGCCGCCGGACCCGGCGCCACGGAAGAGCTCGAGGTCGACGATCTGGCGCAGCAGCGCGCGCTGGAATACCTGCGCGATCCAGCCCGTCAAGCGCAGCCCTGGGCGCTGAACGTCTCTTTCATCGCGCCGCACTTCCCGCTGGTCGCGCCGCAGCGCTTCTGGGATATGTACCCGCCCGCCGAGATGGACTTACCGGAGATTCCGCCAGGGCATCTGGACCAGCTGCACCCCATGACGCAGCGATTGCGCGCTATGTTTGGCTTTCCGCAATTTCCGGATGATGTCGTGCGGCGGGCTCGCGCCGGCTACTACGCGCTGATTAGTTATTTCGACGAGAAGATCGGCCAACTGCTCGACGCTCTGATTGAGACAGGCCAGGTCGAAAACACCGTTATCATTCACATCAGCGACCACGGCGACATGAACGGCGAGCACGGCATGTGGCGCAAGTCCAACTTCTACGAAGCGTCGTCGCGCGTGCCGCTGCAAGTCGTCTGGCCCCGGCGCGTCGCCGGCGGCGGGCGCTTCGCCGAAGTGGTCTCGCTTGTTGACGTAGCCGCGACGATTTGCGATATCGCCGGCGACAACTGCGAGTTGCCGCTGGATGGCGACAGTCTGCTGCCGCTGTTGACCGGGCGCGAAAGCAACTGGAAGGACGAAGCCTTCTGCGAGTACCTGGCGCACGGCAGCGACCGGCCCCTAGCTATGCTGCGCCGCGGCCGCTACAAGCTCAACTACAGCTGGGGCGACCCGGTCGAGCTCTACGATCTGGCGGCCGACCCCGGCGAGTTTCATGACTTGGCGACTGTCGCCGACTATCAGGACCTGGTGGCGGACATGACGGCGCGCCTGCTATCGGACTGGGATCCGGCCGCGCTCGATCGGCAAGTTCGCGCCAGTCAGCGGCGCCAGAAATACATTGAAGATCGCTTCGGCACGGGCTGGCGGGCGTCAAACGTGACTTGATTCGTACCAGGGCAATCGCATCAATATGAATCTGCTAATCTATGAACATAATACAAACTAAAATATAACCACAGAGACACAGAGGGCACAGAGAACAGTCTTTCACTTACAAATATTGTGAAATTGCACTTCACTTTTGAACCCTGTGAGAAGCATTTGCACCCACTAGTATGTCGATACTAGAGGAGTTCTGTCCGAAATAACATAAACTCTGTGCCTCTGTGGTGAAAAATATTATTGAGCGATTGCCCTGGCCCTGATTACAGGAAATGTATCCTTTTCGGTTGATACAGATATATACCATCGAGGACACCGAGAAATGCTAGGGCAATCGCATCAACTTATCTCAACACTAAGGCGCCAAGAACTCCGAGATATATCCGAAAATATGTCAATAAAGGACGCAATGAAAAGGTGATTTTCTGCCAGATTTCATGGGCGAGCCAAGGCTCGCCCCTACAATTTGTTAGTTTGATAATAAATTCGTCATTTATGGATATTGATGCGATTGCCCTGCGAGAGCACCGAGAAACTTAATCGAGATATGCCATATTCTTTTTGTGCTTTGTGCCTTTGTGTCTTTGTGGTGAAATAGAATTTCAACCGAATTCGATACACTACCTGATTACGGTTTGCTTGCCATTTCGCCCTCGCGTGGGTAAAGTATCCGCATATTCGCAAGCACTATTCATCAGTATCCTCGTCGCGTCTTCCACTCGGTCGAACGGGTTTTGATGAAATCCTGGGGCAGCCGCCGTCGAAACCGCCGCATAAGCAGCGGGGGCACGGGGCGGGCTCGTTATGGATGACCGAGAGACGACATTGATGCTCTCCCCCGTCATTAACCGCAGCAGCTTCCGCGTACCGGTCTATCGCTGGTATTGGGCGGGCAACGTACTGGTGCATATCACCTACTTGCTGCAAGCGGTGGCACTGGGCTGGCACATGCTGGAGGTGACGGGCTCGCCGCTGCAGGTCGGCTTGGTCGCCTCGGCCTACGGGCTGCCTCTGCTGATAGCGACGCCCCTTTCGGGCCCGCTGGCGGACCGGCTCAAGCGGCAATGGATCGTGCAAGTGGCGCTGTGGAGTGCGGTGTTGGCTTCGGCCGGTTTGGCGCTGGTGGCATCGGGCGGCGCAAGCACCCCGCCTCAAATTCTGATAACGTCCTTCATCCTGGGCGCGACCTTCGCCTTCTACGCGCCGGCGCGCATGGCGCTGCTGCCTAACCTCGTGCCGCAGGACCTGGTCTTCAACGCCACCACGCTCAGCTATTCCGGCACGCGCCTGATGGGGTTCTTCGGCCCGGTGCTGGCCGGCGCCCTGCTGGACCTGGCCGATATCGCCACGACGCTGACGGTGCAGACGGCCCTCTTCGGCATCGGCGCCTTAGTCTATTTCAAGGCGACCCACACCCTGCCGCCGCCTAAACGCAAACGCGGGGCTAAAGGCAATTTCCTCAGCGGCTACGGCGATGTGATTGCCTTCCTGCGCCAAGATCGCGCCCTGTTCTCGCTGACATTGCTTGCGCTGGTCTTTGTACCCATCGGCATGCCCTACCAAAAGCTGATGCCCATCTATGTGGATCAAGTGCTGCGCGAAGGTCCGGCGCTGCTGGGCCTGCTGGTCGGCAGCGCCAGCCTCGGCTCGGCCTTATCCGGCTTTGCGGTGGTACTGGTCGGCGATGTCTACCCTAAAGGCAAAGCCATCCTGATATTTTCGATGTTCTTCGGCGCGTTCATGGTCGTCTTCTCGTTCACGAGCCATCCGCTGGTCGCTTGGGGCATTATCTTCATAATAGGCATCTTTTCCGGGTTGTTTCTGACGCTCATTAACGCGCTGCTCTTGACGCAGCTGCCGGATGAATTGCGCGGGCGAATGATGAGCCTCTGGGGTATGGTCTGGGGCTTGATTCCCTTTACTACGCTGGTCGCCGGCTCGGTCGCCGAATTTCATGGCATCGCTATCGTGCTGGCTGCCGCGGGCTGCTGCGTGACGCTCACCTGCGTCTTTATGCTGGCGACGCGCTCGCCTTTGCTGGACTTGTAGGAGTCGCGATTCATGGTCTTGCTATTGCACAATCATGAACTGCGCGGGCTGATGGACCTCAGCGAATACATCGACGCGGTCGAGGACGGCTATCGCGATTTTGGCAGCGGGGCCGGGGCTGCCTTCCCACGCGAGAACTTGTGGATCCAAGGCGAAAAGCTTGACAGCCACCGCGGTGGACATCTTCCCGCCGGCAGCAAAGCCTCCTTCAAATTCAAAGCTGCGCTGCTGCCCGCGCTGGGCGGCGCCGGCTTAAACGCTTATACCGCTGGCCTGCCGCAAGGCCTGGAAACTTTTATGTTCCTCTACGACACGGATACCGGCGCGCTGGCAGCCATAATGGAAGTGCTTTATTTCGACTGGCTGAAGACCGCCGCCGTATCGGCACTGGCGACGCGCTATCTGGCGCCACCCGGCAGCGCTACCCTGGCGCTCTTTGGCACGGGCCGCCACGCCCGCTCCCAACTCTATGCGCTGACGATGGCCGCCGCCATCCAGCGTGTGCAGGCCTACAGCCGCGACGAGAGCAAGCGGCGCGCTTTCTGCGAGAGAATGTCCGCCGAGCTCGGCATCGACGTTATCCCGGCCAACTCGCCGGCCGCTGCCCTGCGCGATGCCGACATCGTCACCACCATCTCCACTTCGCCCGTTCCGGTGTTTGACGGCGCGGACTTGCCGGATAGACCCTTGCATATCAATGCCATGGGCGCGCATTATCCCTGGGTGCGCGAAGTCGACCAACACACCGTCGTCAAGAGCCGCGTCTTCGTCGACGAAATGCAGCAGAGCTGGGCCGAAGAAGGCGAGATCATCCTTCCGCTGGCAGCTGGCGCCATCGAGAAATCGCATGTCATCGGCGACCTGGGCGGGCTGGCATCGGGCAAGGCGCGTGGGCGTCTGCCCGAAACCAAGTGGACGCTGTTTCTCTCGGGCGGCACCGGCGTTGAAGATGTCGCTGTCGCTACCCGCCTCTATCAAAAGGCGCTGCAAAAGGGCGTCGGCACAAAATTTGAGTTCAACCAAACTTACCAATTCGAATTGTAAAAAGGAGACCTTGATGTTAACCCACGATGCGCTCAAACGAGACACAGCCAGGCGCGTAAAGCGACTGCAAGCCATGATGAAGGAGCAAGATCTGGACGCCTTGATCATCACCGGGCAAGCCGCGCCCGGCGGCCTCGGCGCCATCCGCTATATCACGCACGCCCATCTCTGGGGCGGCGGCGCATTTGCCATCTTGGGCGCCGACGACCCCTATCCCTGGCTGCAAGTCTGGAGTTCGTATCAGGCTGTCTGGAGCCGCAACGAGACCACGACCTTGCCCGAGCGCGTCCTTTCGCCTTACGAAGACATCGTGCAAGCCACCGCCGATACCGCCAAAGGTTACGCCACCGGCAGCAAGCGCATCGGCATGGTTAATATGAGCAAGCTGATGGGGCTGGGCACCTACAAAGCCTTCGTCGAGGCGCTGGACGGCTACGAAATGGTCGAAGTGACCGATGCCTTCAACAGCATCCGCCAGATCAAATCGCCCTTCGAATTGGAAGCCATCCAGCAGAACGGCGCCATCCTCGATTCCGCCATGGATATTTTCCGCGATATGGCCGGCGTCGGCGTCCGCTATTGGGATGTCTGCGCCGCCGTCGAAGGCTACATCAAATCATTCGGCGCTTTCTGGGGCCGCACCAAATTGTCGCTCGATGGCACGCCCTACACCGTGCCGACAGACAAAGACCTGCGCATGGGGCAAGACGACATCATCAATTTCGAGATCGTCTACGAATCGCCTTACGGGTACTGGCTGGAGATGACGACGGTCTTTTCTTTCGATCCCTTGCCCGATGACGCGCAGGCGCTGCTTGACGGCTACCTGGCGGCGGTGGAAGCCAGCTCGGCTGTGGCCAAAGCCGGCAATACCTTCCGTGATATTTCCGAAGCCAACGACAAGGCGCTGCGCGAAAGCGATTTCCCGGTTGATGGCAAACATACGCCCGACTGCCACAGCACCGGCTTGGACGGCAGCGACGGGCCGAATTCTTTCGGCTCGCCCGATTTTGTGCTGCAGCCCAATATGGTGCTGTCCTACCATCCCGGCACCGTACTCGAAAACGACCGCGGCTTCTTGATTTCGGACAATTTCCTGGTGACGCCCGAGGGCGCTTTCCGCCTCTCGCCACATCACGCTGACCGCTACTATATGCAGCTGGAAGCTTAGTCAGCCACACGTCAGGACACGCATGGGCGCCAGACGGGCTGTGTCTACGCGCCTCTGTGAGTCGCTCGCGTTGAAAAGCAAGAACGTGTAGGGGCGAGCCTTGGCTCGTCCACCAAGGAGCAAAACCATGAAAGACCAGACAGCCGTCTCCGTCATCGCTGATTACGCCGCCGCGCGCAGATTCGAAGACTTGTCCGAGCTTGCTGTCGTCCGCGCCCGCCAAGTCGTGCTCGACTTCATCGGTACCATGCTGGGCGGCTACCAGACCGAGCTGGGCCGACTGTCCGCCGATTACGCGGCGCAGATGCAGCCGGGCACGGACGCCACCATCGTCGGCGACGGACGCCGCAGCACGGTTGCTGGCGCCGCTTTCGCCAATGCCACCATGGGCAAATTCCTCGGCATGGACGATTCGCATCGCATCGCCGGGCACGTCGCCTCGCAATTGGTTCCCGCGGCGCTGGCTCTGGGCGAGCAGCATCGCCTCAGCGGCCGGCAGCTGATCACGGCGCTAGCGGTCGGCTACGATGTGATGGACCTGGTGCACGGCACGGTCGATACCTGGCAGCGCGAACGCGGCCTGGACCACAAGGGGCAAGCCGGCACTCTGGCCAGCAGCGTCACCGCCGCCAAAGCGCTGGGCTTTGATGCCAACAAGACCGCGCAGGCTCTGGCGCTTTCGATGGACATGGCCTGCGGTACAGAGCAATACGTCTACGATGCCGGCGCCTGCGATACCAAAGACCTGCTGGCGGGCTATGGCGCGCGCAACGGCATCCTCGCCGCCAAGATGGCCGACTTCGGCTTCCGCGGGCCGCCCGGCGCGCTGGACGGTCCTTACGGCTATTTCCACGCCTTCGGGCCCGGGCGCGACTCGGCCAATCTGGCCGCGCTGGACAGCGATGCCCTGGCACGCACCGGCTTCAAGCCCCACGCCGGCTGTCGCCACGTGCATTCCTGCGTCGACGCCACGCAAGCCCTGCTCAGAAACGGCCAACCCGACCTGACTGCCATTGCCGCCATCGAAATCGACACCTACCTGGAAGCGATAACGCCCGACTTCCGCGTCAATTATGCGCCGCAGACGGTGGGCCAAGCCGGCTTCAGCTTGCCGGTAACCGCCTCCGTGATTCTTACGCGCGGCAACTGGTTCCGCGAAGACATCGAGACTTTCGACGCGCCCGAAGCGCAGCGCCTGCGGAAGCTGGTGAAGGTTGGCTTGGACGAAGACATTCAAGCCGGGCACCCGCTGAAAAACGGCTGCGAAGTCCGCATCATCAGCAATGACGGCACGCTCTACCGCGGGCGCGTGGAATACGCCAAAGGCGAGCCGGAGAATATGCTCAGCGATGCCGAATTCGAAGAGAAATTCCGCTACCTGGTCGGCAATCTGTTGCCGGATGAGCAGATCGCGCGCTTGTTGGATTCTGTGGCGCGGCTGGAGCATCTTGACGATGTCGGCGAGCTCGCCCGCCAGACTGTACCGCAACAGGAAATCGCACTGACATGATCGTGAGGCGCCCCGAGAAAAGCATAGACGTAGGGGCTAGCCAGTGGCTCGCCCGACTTTTTATGCTCGGCCAGAGGTGTAGCCTATGAAAATCACAGCTATCGATTCCACCATCGTCAACATCGCGCGCAGCCGCGCCCTGGCGACAACTTATGGCGTCTCCTCCACTACTAATACCGTGGTCGTGCAAATACGCACCGACGACGGCGTCACCGGCATCGGCCAGACGGTTGCGCCGGCGCCCTGGGGCGGTGATGCGGTCGAGGTGGTCAAGCATCATATCGACCGCTACTTGGGCCCGGCGCTTCTCGGCGAAGACCCCTTCAATATCGAGCGACTGCATCAGCTTATGTTTCAGGCTCTGCGCCCGTCCGTCAACGCGCGCGCGGCGCTGGACTTTGCCCTGTGGGATATCAAAGGACTGGCGCTCGGTGTTCCCGTCTATCAGCTGCTGGGCGGCGCTTGCCGGCCGGGCGCGCTCTGCCACGCTTTCGTCGAACGGGAATCGCCGCCGGCCATGGCCGCCCGCATCGAGGAGCAGGCCGCCCAAGGCTGGACCTGGTTCAAAACCAAGATTGGATTCGGCGTGGAAGATGATGTGGCTTGGTATCGGCAGCTGCGCGAATTAGTAAGCGCCGACATCAAGTTTCAACTTGACGGCAATACTGGGTATACTCTTGCCGAGGCGGTCCCGGCTTTGACGCGCCTGGAAGCGCTGGGCGGCGTCGCGCTTTTTGAGCAGCCGGTGCGCACTCTCGATGAGATGGCGGATTTGGCAGCGCGACTCAACACGCCGCTGCAAGCCGATGAGGCGACATCGGGCCCGCGCAGCGTCTATGAAATCGCGCGGGAACGGGCGGCGCATGTGCTGCATTTCAAGCTGCATCGCTATGGCGGCTTGCTGCCGGCGGCAAAGATGGCGGCGGTAGCGGAGGCGGCGGGCTTGGAAATTTCGGTGGCGCCTTATTTCGATATCATCGCGGCGGCGGCAGCGCACTTGGCCGCGGCCACGCCCGGCGCAACCTGGCCCGCCGGCTTCTCGGATATGACCGATTCCATCCTCACCGAACCCTATGAGCCGGAGGGTCAAATACTTAAACCGCCCACTGGACCGGGCTTGGGCATTGCGATAGATGAAGACAAACTGGCGCATTATGCGACAGCGTGTTGAATTGTTGTCAGAAAACGATAATCTACAATTGCTGAAGGAGGTGACTATTGACAATGCGCGCAGATGGAAATTCGTATAGTTTCGGCACAAACCCATCATAAGGAGAGAAGAAATGAAAACCGCACGTCTTTTACTCATTGCAAGCCTGGTATTGGTCATCGGCTCGTTGGCCATTGTCCCGGCGGCCGCGCAAGACGGCATGACCGAATTTGTCTATGCCCACAGCGGGCCCATCCGCCCGATGGACGCCCACTCGCACTGGTACGGCTCCACGCACCATTTGCTCAATCTGTATTACGATTGCCTGATTTGGCGCGCCGCTGACGGCAGTGGCTACGTGCCGCAGGCCGCCCATAGCTGGGAAAATGTCGACGACACCACCTGGCGCTTCCACTTACGCGAAGGCGCGACCTTCCATAATGGCGAACCGGTTGACGCCGAAGCCGTCAAATGGAATATCGACCGCGTCCGCCATCCCATCGGCGACATCCCGCTCTATCAACAATGGGCTTTTGTTAAGGAAGTCGTAGTTGTCGATGACCTCACTGTCGATATCATCAGCAACGCCCCCCACGCTTACTTCGAGAATGACGTCAGCTACAACGGCTGCGAGCTGCTGCCGCCGGATTACTTCGAAGAAGTCGGCCAGGAAGAGTTCAACCGCAATCCCGTTGGCTCCGGCCCCTACACGCTGGCCGAGCTCAGCGAGAACGATCGCTACGTCTTCGAAGCTTGGGACGACTATCACAGCGGCCGCCCCGAGGTTGACCGCGTGATCTACCAGGTCATCCCCGAGCCGTCGGCGCAGGTCGCCGCCTTGCTCGCCGGCCAGGTCGACATGATCAAAGGCGTGCCCGCGCCCGACCGCCCCACGATAGAAGCCGCTGACGGCCTCACCCTGCTCACCGAGAGCGGCAACCGCATGTACCACTACTACGCTCGCGTGGATACGACCAGCGGCGCCTTCCCCGAGACTTTCCCCGATTATGAGCCGGCCACGCTGGATATCAACGTGCGCAAAGCCATCACCCATGCGCTTGACCGGCATCTGCTGGCGGAAGTTCATGGCTCGGCCAGCGCTCGCCTGGCGCGCGTCTGCTCCTACTATCCGGAAGGTTTCGCCGACAAATACGCCGATCCCGCCATCATTGCCGAATGGTACGACCCCGACCTGGCGAAGGAATATCTGGCTGAGGCCGGTTACGCCGATGGCGAAGGCCCGACCCTTTACCTCGATACGCCGGTCGTCGGCCGTGGCGGCGGCGCCAAGGAAGTCGCTGAAGTGGCAGCCGCGCTGCTCGAAGATGTCGGCTTCACCGTGGACTTGACCGTCCGCGACGCTTCCGCCTTTGCTGTGGAAGTACAGCGCAGCGGCAACAACCGCGAACTGATGTTGGCGGCTCTCGGCTGCGGACCCGCGCTGCTGCCGCTCTTCTACAACTGCGACTGGACGGCTGTCGCTTACAGCATTTGCGACGAAGATTGGGACGCCATCGCCGAATCGATCCAAGTAACGATCCCGCTTGACGAGCGCCTCGAACTCTGGGAACAGTGGTGGGAACACTACATCGACATGACGCAGACGATCACGCTCTTTGAGATAACGGATGTGTTCGCATTGAACACAGCCGAGTTCGACTTCACGCCGCGCAAAGACGGCTGGATGACCTTCCGCGATCTCAAACTCGCGGATATGTAAGCCGATTTCACCCCACCCTATGCTCCCTCCCCCATTTAGAGGGAGGGACTCGTCCTCCCCTTCCCTCCCTTGTGGGGGACGGGGACGGGGGATGGGGGCAGCGGAGCAGATATGCGCGGATTCTTCATCAGCCGATTGCTGCAATTGTTCGTGACCATGTTCATCGTCTCCGTGGTGGTGTTCTTCATATTGCGCTTGAGCGGCGACCCCATCCTGGTAGTGGCGCCGGACTTCTTCAGCCAGGAACAGATTGAACAGATGCGCAAGTTCTGGGGCTTTGACAGACCGCTGGGCGAGCAATACCTGACCTTTGTCACCAAGGCAATCACGGGCGATTTTGGCAAGTCCTATCTCGCCAAACGACCGGCAATGGAGCTCATCCTTGAACGCTTGGGTTATACCTGGATGCTGGCGGCCGCTGCCGCGTCAATCGGCGTGACCGTCGCCATCCCGCTGGGCATCTTGTCCGCGCTAAAACGCAACAGCCTGCTGGATCTGATCATTACTTCCTTGTCGTCGCTTGGCACGGCCATGCCCAGTTTCTGGCTCGGCCTCATGCTCATCATCATCTTTTCGGTCTACCTGCGCATGCTGCCCGCCTTTGGCGCTTTGGAGCCGAAAGCCATCATCATGCCCTCGGTGACGCTGGGCGTGGGCATGGCGGCGCGCCTTTCGCGCATGACCCGCTCCGCCATGCTGGAGGTGCTAAACCAAGATTACGTCCGCACCGCCCACAGCAAAGGCCTGCTGCACAAGACCGTGGTGCTGCGTCACGCCCTGCGCAACGCCCTCATTCCCATCATCACCGTTTTCGGCTTGCAACTCGGCTGGCTCCTGGGCGGCTCGGTCGTGGTCGAGAGCGTCTTCTCTTGGCCCGGGCTGGGCCGGCTGATGATCGACTCCATCAGCGTCCGCGACAACACCGTGGTGCAAGCGGGGCTGATATTTTTTGCCTTGTCTTTTATTCTGATAAATTACGTCATTGATGTGCTTTACATCATCCTTGACCCGCGCATAAAGTTTCAGTAGCAGAGGCACATGGACGCCCAGCACAGCAGTGGCAACATCAGCGACTTGCCGGCCCGACGCAGCACGCCCATGCGCCTGCTGGCGATCTTGATCAAGAGCCCGGTGGGCATGGCCGGCAGCTTGATCGTAACCGCCATCGTGCTCTTGGCTATTTTCGGTCCCCTGATTTCGCCGCAAGACGCGCATAGCCGCAACCTGCGCGCCCGCTTTAAGCCGCCGGGTTATGCGGATGACGTCGCCAGCTATGCCTTGGGCAGCGATCAGCTGGGCCGCGACATCCTCAGCCGCATCATCGCCGGCAGCCGCGTATCGGTGCTGGTCGGCGTGGTGTCCGTGCTCATCTCGGGCACCATCGGCGTCATCTACGGCTTGATAAGCGGCTTCGTCGGCGGCATCGTCGACAGTGTGCTCATGCGCATCGTCGACGGCTTGCTCGCCATCCCCTTCATCATCCTGGTCATCGCTATATCCGGCGTGGTCGGCGCGGGTTTGTCCACGCTGATCCTCATCCTCGGCTTCACCGGCTGGACCACTTATGCGCGCGTCATCCGCGGCGAGGTGCTCAAGGTGCGCGAAATGGAGTACGTCATCGCCGCCTACGCGCTGGGTCAAAACCGCCTCAAGGTCATGCTGCTGCACATCTTGCCCAACGTGGTCTCATCGGCTATCGTGCTCGCTGCCGTGCAGGTGGGCGTCACTATTCTGGCTGAATCTTCGCTGAGCTTCCTTGGCTTGGGCGTCAAACCGCCGACGGTGACCTGGGGCTTGATGCTGGCCGACGGCAAGCAGTACATCAACAGCGCCTGGTGGATGACCGCCTACCCGGGCATCGCCATCACCATCACCGTGCTGGGCGTGGTCTTCCTGGGCGATTGGCTGCGCGACTTGCTAGACCCTAATATCCGCGGCCGCGCCTGATGTCCGCCTGATGTCCAAAGAATTCCGCGTGCCCCGCTCGCGCGCCAGCCAGACCCACCGCGCCCTGCGCGACGAAATCATCGCCGCCCTGGAGCCCATCCTCTTCGACGCGTACCAGCACAGTTACCCGCTGCGCAGCCAACTCGAAGACGCCTTCGCCACCGAGGCGGGCCAGCGCTACGCCGTCGCCGCCCACTCCGGCACTGTCGCCCTCGTCATCGCCCTGCGCGCTTGCGGCATCGGGCCCGGCGCCGAAGTCATCACGGTGGGCAACTCCGACATTTCCACCACCGGCGCCATCAGCCTCTGCGGCGGGAAGCCCGTGCTCTGCGATGTGCTGGAAAGCGACTACACCATGGATATGGCGACGGTTGAAGCGCAAATCACCGAGCGCACACGCGCCATCCTGCCGGTGGACCTGCATGGTCACCCGGCTGATGTCAAAGCCCTGCGAGAGCTGGCGCATCGCTACGAGCTTAAGATCGTCGAAGACGCGGCGCTGGCCTCCGGCGCAATGGATCACGGTGTGCCGGTCGGCGCTTTCGCCGATGTCGCCATGTTCAGCTTCGCGCCTTTTAAGCCGCTGGGCAGCGCTGGCAACGGCGCCATGCTGGTTACCAGCGACGAGGCCATTCACGCGCAACTGCGCCTGCTGGTCGGCTATGGTTACAAGCCTGAGGAGGTCGCGCCCGCCGGCTATCAGAATTATGTCGCTGAAGGCTACAACGTCCCGCTTGACGGCCTGCAGGCGGCGCTGCTGCTGCTGAAGCTGCCGCATCTAAAGCAGTGGACGGCACGCCGACGCGAGATCGCCGCTGCGCTGGAAGCGGGCTTGGCTGATAAGCCCGTCATCACGCCGCGCTTCCGCCCGGAATCGGCGCCCACCTTCCGCTCCTACGCCATACGAAGCGAGCGGCAGCTTGAATTGCATGACGGTCTGCGCGCGGCCGGCATTGAAACGGTCATTCATTACGCGCCGGCTGTCTATCGCTACGAGGTCTACGCCGATGCTTTCCCCAATCGCGACCAGCTTCCCGTCACTGAAATGCTGGCGAGCCAAGTCGTCAATCTGCCCGTCACGCCCGAGCTTACGGATGGCGAGGTAGAATACATGGTTGAAACGATTCACGGGCTTATCGATTGCTGATTTGCCGCGCAGGGGCGCCTGAACCGAAGTGTCTGCTCCTGGCTGTGGGTCGACCGCCATCAGCATGGCTACTGTAGGGGCTCGCCCAAAATGGATCAGGAGACATAGCATGAACCTGCTCGAACAAATTGCCGACTATACGCTAAACCTGCGGCTGGATGACATACCGGGGGAGGGAATCGACCTGGCAAAGTGGATCGTCTTCGACTCCATCGGTACCGGGCTGGGCGGTTACCAGCGCGACCTGGGGCAAAAAGCCGCGCGGTACGCCAGTGTCATGCTGCCGGGCGATCAAGCCACGCTGCTGGGCAGGGGCGAGCGCGTATCACTGGAAGGCGCCGCCTTCGCCAATGCCGTCATGATCAAGATCCTGGGCATGGACGATTCGCATCGCTCGGCCGGGCACATCGCCTCCCAAGTGATACCCGTCGTGCTGGCGGTCGGGGAAGCCTATGACTGCAACGGCGAAGACATGCTCGCAGCCATCATCGCAGCCTATGACTTTTCGGTGCGCATTGGGCGGCAAGTCCGGGCGACGCATCGGGAGCGCGGCAACGATCTCAAAGGCACGCTCGGCGCGATGACGGCGGCGCTGGCTGCCGCGCGCTGTGCCGGCTGCGACCGCGAAACACTCATCAATTCGGTGGCGCTGGCCGCCGACCTGGCATCCGGCACCGAGCAGTACGTCTATGAAGGCGGACCCTGCGATACCAAAGATCTCATCAGCGGCTTCGCCTCCCGCAATGCCGTTTTTGCTTTGCGCCTGGCCGAGTCCGGCTTTTATGGCGCGCGCGGCGCCCTGGACGGCGAGTACGGTTTCTTTAGCGCTTTCGGGGATGGCTGCGATAAAAGCGCCTTCGACGACTTGGGCCGCGACTTCGCCATTCTGGGCACGGCCTTCAAGCCGCACGGCGGCTGTCGCCATACCCACCAAGCCATCGACGCCGCGCAGGCAATACTGCAGGAGGGCGCGCTTGAACCGACCGCCATCGAGAGCATCTGCCTCAAGACTTACGGCTACGCCACGCGCCCCAGCTTCCGCGTCGATCCCAACCCGCCCGCGCGCGATGTCGCCGGCTTGAGCATCCGCGTTTCCACCGCCGTCGCCTTGACGCAGGGCAGCGCCTGGCCGCAGGACTTTAGGACCTGGGATGCCCCCGAGGTAAGGCGTCTGCGCAACTTGATCGATGTGCAAATCGACGAGGAGATTGAAGCGAGCTATCCCGAACTCAACGGCTGCCGCCTGCAAATCCGGCTGGCGGGTGGCGAAACGCGCCAAGCCTACCTGCCCAATATGAAAGGCGAGCCGGAATTCCGCATGACCGACGCCGAAATGCGGCAGAAGTTCGCCGTGCTGACGCGCGACCTGTTTGACCCGACACGCGCCGACCAGATCTACGCGGCTTGCAGTCAGTTGGAGCGGCTGGACGACATCGGCGCCCTGACGCAGCTGTGTGCCGCGGGCGAGGCTGTACCGGCCTAGGGCTCGCGACTCATAATGTAGCGGGCGCTATCCTGATCGCGAACGAAGCCGCTGACAATATAACCGGCGCCCAGCAGCGACGTCATCGCGCGGCGCAGGCTCAGCTGCCAGGTCTTGGCTCGCTCCAGATTCTCCGCTTTGAGCGCGGCGATATTCAGGGGAATCTCAATGCCGTAACGCGGCTCGGTGAAGCTGCTCGGCTGCTCGTGCCGCAGCTCACCCGCCTGGTCTACAAACAGCAACTTCATTACGTTTGGGGGATTGCTTTTCCCCTCGCCCTCAGCTTGGGAAAGGGGGCCGGGGGCTGGGGGGAGCAGCCACTGCGCTTCCAGGCGGTCGCTGGCCATGCCGGCGTTGATGCCGTCTTGCATGTCGCCGTAATGATTGACCGAGTAGTTGCGCGCCGTCGTGCCCAGGCGATTGAAGTTGAAGTTGGCGTTGCCGCTCTGCATCGGGTCGAAGGTCCAGGCCATCCGACTGAAGCCCATCCCCAGCGCCCATTCGCGCTGCGCCAGCTTGAGTTTCAAGCCGACCCCGCGCCCCTGGTACTCCGGGCGCACACCAGCCATGTGCGACCAGAGCCACAACTCGCCCTCGCGCCAGGCGGCCATGCCAAAGCAGAATCCGACCAGCCGTCCCGCGGCCTCGGCGCCGATGACCGCCCCGCCGGCATGTACAATCGCCCGCAGCGTATGCGGCGACGACACCTCAACATCAGTCATGCCCCAGACGGCCTTCTGCAACTCGACCGTCGCGTTGATATCGGGCATCGTTCTTAATTCGCGAATCGTGATTGCGTCGGACATGCCTCGCCAGCAACTGCGCCGATGGACGCCTGCAATCATAGCAAGGGCGCGGTCAAATGGCAAAGCGCTGCGGATCCACCATAGGATGACCTTCGCTGTCGCGCCGGTGGACTACACTGAATTTTAACCACAGAGACCACAGAGGGCACAGAGAAATGTTCTTATCCATCATAATCTTTGCGCACTTTGTGTCTTTGTGCCTTTGTGGTGAACATGGCTTATAATCTGAGGGTGCAGCAGCTAGTCCACTATCCGAGGAGCGTCGCCCTGCCAACTGCGGAACGCTGTCAATCCGTGCTTGATGCCATCGGCAATACGCCCTTGGTCGAGCTCGCGCGCGTCACCGGCGGGCTGGACGGCCTTATCTTCGCCAAGCTCGAATACCTCAACCCGGGCTATTCCAAGAAAGACCGCATCGCCTTGCAGATGATCGCAGATGCCGAAGCCAGTGGCGCGCTGCAGCCGGGCGACACGGTGGTCGAGCTGACCAGCGGCAACACCGGCACAGGCTTGGCCATCGTCTGCGCCGCCAAGGGCTACCACTTCGTGGCGGTGATGTCGCGCGGCAACTCGATGGAGCGGGCGCGCATGATGTCCGCGCTCGGCGCCGAAGTCGCGCTGGTGGATCAAGCGCCGGGCTCGCGCCCCGGCCAAGTCTCCGGCGCCGATCTGGCGCTGGTGGAAGACCGGGCGCGGCAGATCACGCGTGAACGCGGCGCCTTTCGCGCTGATCAGTTTCAGCTCCCTGGCAATTCGCGCGCCCACTACCAGCAAACCGCGCCGGAAATCATGCGGCAATCGGGCGGCATCGACGCCTTCTGCGACTTTGTCGGCAGTGGCGGCTCTTTCGCCGGCTGCGCGCGCTACTTCAAAGAATGCGACCCGACCATCCAATGCTACGTGATTGAGCCAGAAGGCGCGGCGGCCCTGGCCGGCCAAGCAGTTTCCCGCCCCAAGCACAAAATACAAGGCGGCGGTTATGCCATGAGCGAGCTTCCGCTGATTGACCGCGAGCTCATCGACGGCTGCCTGCAAGTCAGCGATGAAGACGCGCTGGAAATGACGCGCCGCCTGGCCCGTGAAGAGGGTCTTTTCGCCGGCTTCTCTTCCGGCGCGAACCTGGCCGCCGCGCTGCAGCTTTTAACGACCACGCATCGCGGTGACCGCATCGCCATTTTGCTGCCCGACTCGGGGCTGAAGTACTTGAGCACGGACTTATGGCTTTAATATCATGAGCGAAAAACGCCCGCAAGACGACATCGTCCGCTGGCTGCGCAGCCAGCATGATTCGCTTTCGCCCAGCCAGCGTAAAGTCACACAATTCCTGCTGGAGGGCCGCATCAACGTCATTCACTTCACCATCACCGAGATCGCCGACGCGGTGGGCGTCAACTCTTCCACGGTTGTCCGCACCGCGCAGGCCCTGGGGTTCGAAGGCTTTCCCGAATTGCAATCGGTGCTGCGCAGCCAGTTCCTCAGCCAGGCGCGCATCTCCCAGCGTATGCAGCTCGGCTCCCAGACACTGCTAGACGACCTGTCAGCCGATACGGAAGCGGACGCGCACCTGTTCACAACCGTCTTGCGCGACGAGCTGCAAACCCTGCTCGACCTTCCGCAGCATGTGCCGCGGCATCGCTTTGACCAGGCGGTCGACCTGTTGGATGCCGCCGAGCAAGTTTACATCATCGGCTTGGGCGCTTCTTTCCCGATGGCGCTTAATTTTGGCATCGTCTTGCGCTTTATCCGCCCCGCTTCCACCGTGTTGACGCCCGGCATCGACCCCATCGCCGCGCAGCTTATCCCGCTCAAAGCCGGCGATCTAATCTTCTCGCTCTGCTTCGCCCGCTATACGCGCGAGACGCTGACCGTGATGGACGTCGCCAAAGAGCGCGGCGCATCCGTGCTGGCAGTGACCGACAGCCACGTCTCGCCGGCAGCGATTCGCGCGGACCTGGCGCTGATCGTGCCCTTCCGCATGCGCATGTACAGCAACACGGTGGCGGTATTCGCGCTGCTGGACGCTCTGCTTGGGGCTTTGGCGCTGCGCTATCCGGAGAAAACGCAAGAGCGCCTCGACAGCCGGAAGAGCTGTATCAGCAGTTCAACCTTTGGAGCGGCAGCGGCTAATCTTAATCTCAAGCGCGGACGTTGGGGTCCAGCGCATCACGCAGGGCGTCGCCAATGATGTTGAGAATCAGCACCACCAAGGTGATGGTCATGCCCGGGAAGACGGCGATCCACCACTGCGTGCGCAGATAATTGCGCCCGTCGGCCAGCATGGCGCCCCATTCCGGCGTGGGCGGCCGCACGCCCAGCCCGAGGAAGCTCAAGCTGGCGCCGGCCACAATCGCGCCCGAAACACCCAAGGTGGTCATGACGATCATCGGCCCCAATACGCCCGGCAAAATATGAAAGAACATGATGCGCAGCGAACCCGCGCCCATACTGCGCGCCGCCACCACGTATTCCATTTCGCGAATCGACAGGGTGATGCCGCGGATCAAACGCGCGTAAGTCGGCAGCGAGAAAAAGGAGATGGCGATGACCACATTGCTCATGTTTGAGCCGAGCAGGCTCACCAGCCAGATCGCCAGGATCAGACCTGGGAAAGCCAGTATCAGATCCATGACGCGCATGACAGCATTATCGAGGAAGCCGCCGAAGAAGCCGGCCAGCAGCCCCAAGGGTACGCTGACCACGACCGCCAGCCCGATCGACAGAAAGCCGACTTGCAGCGACACCCGCCCGCCGTAGAGCACGCGGCTCAATATATCGCGGCCCAGCTTGTCCGTGCCAAAGGGATGCAGCAGCGATGGCGCTTGATTCCGCGCCGGCGTGTCTTTCTGAATCGGGTCATAGGGCGTCACCTGCGGCGCGAAGACGATAGCCAGCAAGATGAGCAGCAGGCAAGCCAAACCAACAAGCGCCACCCGGTTGCCCGCGAACTTCATGACCACCAGCGTATACAAGCCGGTCGGGCGCTCGGCCAAGCCTGAAGCGTCAACAGGTTCCGCGCCGCCGCGCTCACTCATAACGAATCCGCGGATCGACGAATGCATAGATGACGTCGACGATGAGATTGACGAAGACAAAGGATGCGGCGACCAGAATGACCGTGCCCTGAATCATGGGATAATCACGATTGCTGATGGCGTCAATCGCCAGGCGCCCGACCCCGGGCAAACCGAAGATGCTCTCGGTAATGACAGCGCCACCGAGCAAGCCGCCGACCGACAAGCCCACCACTGTGATGATGGGAATCAGCGTGTTCTGCAAGGCATGGCCGACCAGCACCCGCCGCGGCGACAGACCTTTGGAGCGCGCCGTGCGCACATAATCCGCGCTTAGTACTTCGATCATGCTCGAGCGCGTCAAGCGGGCGATGAGGGCGCTTTGGCCCACCGCCAGCGTCGCCACCGGCATGATGAAATGCCGCCAACTGCTGGCGCCTTGCACCGGCAAGACGCGCAAGCCCACCGCGAATATCAGGATCAGCATCAAGCCCAGCCAAAATGTCGGTATCGAGAAGAAAAACACCGTCACCACGATACCCAGATTGTCGACCCAGGTGCGTTGATACACAGCCGTCATGACGCCGATCAGCAGGCCGATCGCTGTGCCCACAGTCACGCTAAGCAAGGTGATCTTGGCGGTAAAAGGAAAGGCTTTGGCGATAACGCCCAGCACCGGCTCGCGGAATTTGACCGAGCGCCCCAAGTCCCCTTGCGCGAAGTTGCGCAGGAAGATGAGATACTGCTCGTATACCGGACGATCCAGGCCCAGGTTCTTGCGAATTTGCTCGATGAGTTCAGGCGTCGCCCGGTCGCCCGCCATCAACTTGGCCGGGTCGCCCGGCAGCGCAATCCGCAGCATCACGAAGACGACCGTCGTCACCGCCAGGATCAGGGGAAAGGCGATCAATATGCGGCGCAGGATGTACTTGCTCAAGCGTAAATATCCTTTACCCTCACCCCAAACCCCTCCCGCCATAAAGAGGGAGGGCTTCTACTTATAACGCAGCTCGCGCGTCTTGGCTCCCCTTCCCTCCTTGTGGGCTGAGGACAGGACAGTTTTGAAGATCGCGGGAGTCGTCACAACGGGTCAGCCAATGGCAGACCCCTACAGGCTCATTTTGTGGTAGAAGATGTAGGGGCGAGCCATTGGCTCACCCGAATAAGCCAGCAAAATGCGCCTGTTTCGCGGCGATACCTTGCCCGACTTGAACCTGTCCTGTCGTCAGTCCTTGTGGGGGAAGGGGCCGGGGGATGGGGTTCCCCTACTCCGTCTCGAAGTACGCGTTCCAGTACAGGAAACTCAAGTCGGGATGAATGCGCCAATTCATCAGCTCAGCGCGGACGCCCGTCAACGCCGGCGGTACCGCCAGGTAAACCCAGGGCGATGCCTCGATGATGTACTCGCTGACCGCTGTCACCGCTTCATAACGCATTTCCGGATCCAACTGCGTATCAGCAGCCGTCAGCAACGCCGACAATTCATCAGTGGAGAACCAGGCGCGGTTGCTGCCGCCTTTACGGCCGGGATCAAAGAAGTAGGTCAATATGCTGGGATCGCTGTAGCCGTAGAGCAACAGGAAAAGGTCATGCGTGCCGGTAGTCGTCAGGTCGATCAAAGCCGAGAATTCCAGCAAGTCGATCACCAGCGGTATGCCGACCGCGCGCCATTGCGCTTCCAGCACTTCCGCTTGACGCCGCCACTCATCGGGCGAGGCGGTAGCCAGCGGCACCGACCAGGCATTGCCTTCCGGGTCTTCGCGCAGGCCGTCGCCGTCGACATCGACATAACCAAGCTCATCCAGCATGGCCATGGCTTTGTCCGGGTCATAGCTTGGGGCTACCGCGTCCAAGTCGGGATTGTGGCCCCAGATTGTCGGCGGCAAGGGTTGATACAGCGGTTGCGCCAAATCTTCCCAAGCCAGGGTGACAAATTCCTGACGGTCGGTCGCGTAAGCGAAAGCCTTGCGTAGATCCGGGTTCGTCCAGGGGTCCTTTGATGTATTAAAACCGACATAGCGAATCTGGTTCATCTGCGCGATATGCACATCGATATCGGAATTGTCTTGGGCATCAGCCAGGTTTTGCGTCGGGATGCCAGCCAGCGAAATCTCGCCGGTTTCGAGCGCGGCCAATACCGTCTGCTCCTCGCCGATAAACAGAATCTGCAGCTCATCAAGGAATACGGGCCCGGGGTGATCGTAGAGTTCGGGCGGCGCCCAGTTGAAATCGGGATTGCGCTCGAAGAGGACATAGTTGTCCGTGACCAATTCCTTGAAGATGAAAGGTCCACCGCCAACTGGATTCGTGCCGAAGTTGTCTGGACCAGCCGCTTCGTATGCCGTTGGCGATACGATCTCCAGCCCAGAGAGCACAAAGAAGAGCGGCGCATAGGGCGAGCTCAGATGCATTGTGAAGCTGTGATCGCCGTTGAGCTCGACATCTTCCAGCAAGCCGATGAGATCCGCGCCTTGCGAGGCGCCGGTTTCGGGGTTGCGATACTTGTCAAGATTCCATTTGATGGCCGCCGCGTCGATTGGCGTGCCATCGGTAAAGCTGGCGCCCTCGATCAAGTTAATCGTCAGCGACTTGGAATCTTCAGAGACTTCCCAGGTATCCGCCAGGAAGCCGATATAACTCATGTCCTCGGCACGTGAGAACAAGGTCGGATAAATCGCGTAATGGGGCCAGCTGTGCCAAGACGAAATAAAAGGATCAAGCGACGTATTCGAGTTGGCATCCGCCACCACCAGCCGGCCGCCCTTGCCTGCCATCATGTCATCTTGCGCCACAACGACGCCGCCAAACAAAACGGCGACTATCATCACCAGCGCGAATACTGCAAGTCTAGACATCTTCATTTCCAATTCCTCCACTACCCAAGAATAATCAAGTTTCCAAAAGATTCAGATCGCGATAAGCCCTCCCGTCCGTTGCCTCAATCGGCATCCGCAAATTCATCATAGACAGCCCGCCCGATATTGCCCATCGCCGTCTCCACTTCAAAGACGCGCTGATGATGCGCGACCGGCTGATTCCAAATTGGCGCTTCATCCCATTCGGTGAAGAGCGTCAGAATCACGTGGTTCGCTTCGCCAAGGCTGATGATACCGCAGTCGTTGCGTATGCCGCCAATGGTGCCGGTCTTGTGCGCCACCTTGGTTCCCAGCGGCAAGAAGCGCGAGATGCGCACGTTGAATTGCTGCTTGTGCAAGATCTCAAAGGCGACCGCGCGCAGTTCTGCTGGAAACAGATCGCCATGCAGCAGATGCAGCAGCGCATTCATGGCATTGGCTGTGCTGACGTTATTCTCCGGACCCTTGCTGAAACACAAGCCGTCGCGCAGCACGTCATTCTGCGCCGCCCACTTGACCAGCTCTGCCACCGGCATGTCGGCGACTTGCGGCGGAAAGGCGTAGCGCAGCAAGTCCTTGCAATTCAGCTTAAAGAAGATATCCGTCAGCCCAAGCTCATGCATATAGCCTTCGATAACCGCCGCGCCGCCCAGATAATCCACCACCATGTCGGTGGCGGTGTTGTCGCTGATGATGATCATCAGCGTCAGCAGATCGCGAAAAGTCGGCTGCAGCCCGCTCTCGAAGTAGGGCAAGATGCCGCTGCCCAGGCTCTTGTCCTCATCCGCCAGCGGCAAGCGCGAATCGAGGCTGATGAGGCCCTCGGTCAACTGTTGGCAGGCGGTCGCCAGGATGGGAATCTTGAATGTACTCGCCATGGGGAAAGGCTCGTCGCCGTTGACATCCAGCCGCGTATCCGATTCGATATGCCAAATCGCCAGGCCAGCATCAATCTCGGCCGCGCTAATAATCTCCTCTATGCGATCAACCAAGGTCATTTTGAGCCTCCGTAGGGATTCTGGTCACGCCAGCGCTGCTTGGCTTCCGCTAAGCGATCGCGCTGTACCTCGACGCCGATGCCGTAGCCGTCGGCCACAGCCAGCGTGCTATCCGGCCCCAGCACAAAAGCCGGCTCGGTCAGGTCGGCGGCGAAATAGCGGTCGGTCGCCGAAATATCCGAGGGCAAGCTGACCGCCGGCAGCGCGGCGAATGACAGGTTAGCCGCGCGCCCCACGCCGATTTCCAGCATGCCGCCTATCCACAGCGGCAGGTCATTCTCGGCGCAGATGCGGTAGATCTCCAGGCTCTCAGTGAATCCGCCAACGCGCGCCGGCTTGAGGTTGAGGATGCCGATAGCGCCCACTTGCAGCGCGATTTGTAAATCGCTGGCCGACTTGACGCTTTCGTCCAGGCAAACCGGCGTCTGCAGCCGCTTCTGCAAATGCCCGTGATGGTAGATGTCGTCATGCGCTAAGGGCTGCTCGATCATCAGCAGATCGAAGGCGTCAAGCTGCGCCAGATGCTCGGCATCCTCCGGGCGATAGTCGCTGTTGGCGTCCAGCATCAGCAGTATGTCCGGATGCGCCGCCCGCACAGCCCGCGCCACCTCTACATCCCAGCCGCGTTTAATCTTGAGCTTGATGCGCCCGTAGCCTTCCGCCAGGCGCTGGCTGACGACCGCCACCGTGGCTTCCAGAGACGGCTGAATGCCGATGCTGACGCCGACGGTGGCCCGACCCTCGGATTGATGCCCCGCAGGCGCGTAATGCGCGAAACAGTCGGTGAGGCGCAGGTCATTCGTCTTGGCGAAGGCGTCCCAGACGGCCGCTTCCAGGCCGGCCCGCGCATGGTGATTGCCGCGGAAACGCTTGATAAGCGCGGGAAAGTCGCGCGGGTCGGCCAGCGTATCGCCCACAACCGCCGGCGCCATAAACTCCGCCAGGATGTGCTCGGCTGTCACCGCCGTTTCGTGCCCATAGCCGGGCCAAAACTCAATCGAGCATTCCCCCCAGCCCACCACGCCGGCTGCGGTCGTCAGCTCGACCAGCACCGCCACCTTGTCGGTTTCCGCGCCGAAGCTGGTCTCGAATGGCGCCAGATAAGGCAGCAGCACGGTATGCAGCTCAATAGATCGAATCGTTATCGCTTTCAAATCCGTGTCCTCCGCTAATGGCTAGGCGGACGCGCATCGGTCAAGGTGAGTTCGGACAATCGGAAGCATTGCATATTATAGCAACCTGCCTTGCCCCCGCAACAACCGCCGCAAGATTTCTTGCGCTGGCGGCGGCAAGCGTCTATATTCTGCTAAAGACGCAAGCGAAGGAGACGCGCGCATGAAAGTCTTCGCCGGCGGTATTTCGACTGAAACCAATACCTTCTCGCCCATGCCAACAGGCTTGGCGGATTTCGATATCGTGCGCGCCGCCGACCTTGACGAGAGCGGTCAGATGGGCGGCTTCGGCGGCCCCTTCAACATATTCCGCCGGCGCAGCCAGGAACGCGGCTGGGATTACCACTTCAGCCTCTACGCCTCAGCACAACCCGCCGGCACAACCGTCCGCAGCGCCTACGAGAGCCTGCGCGACGAAATGCTGGACGCGCTGCATGACGCACTGCCCGTCGATATTGTCCTGCTGCCGCTGCACGGCGCCATGGTGGCTGAAGGCTACGACGACTGCGAGACCGATATCGCGACCCGCGTGCGCGAAATCGTCGGACCAAGCGCCAAAATCGGCATCGAGCTGGACCTGCACTGCGATTTGACCCAGGAGCTGATTGACGCGGCAGACGCCATCGTCATCTTCAAAGAATACCCGCACACCGACATCAACGAGCGCGCCGAAGAACTCTTCGCCATCATCGCCGCCGCCGCCGAGGGCGATACTCGCCCGACTATGGCGCTTTACGACTGCCGCATGATCGGCCTCTTCCTGACGCCCTTTGAGCCGATGCGCGGCTTCGTCGATGACATGAGCGCGCGTGAAGCGGAGCCGGGCGTATTGTCGCTGTCGCTGGCGCATTGCTTCCCCTGGGCTGATGTGCCCAGTTGCGGCGCGCAGATGCTGGCCATCACCGATGACGATCCAACGCTGGCCGCGAATCTGGCGCAGGAATTCGGCCGGCGTTTCTTCGCCATGCGTCATGCGCTGGATCCACCGTCGCTGTCCCTGGACGCAGCCCTGGACAAAGCGTTGGCGGCCGACGCGGGACCGGTAGTGCTCGCCGATCAAGCCGATAATGCCGGCGGCGGCGCGCCCAGCGATTCTACTTTTGTGCTGCGCGCCTTGCTGGAACGCGGCGTGACTGACGCGGCCTTGGGCATGATCTGGGACCCGGTCGCGGTTACAGTCGCCATGTCCGCCGGCGAAGGCGCGACGCTTGACCTGCGGCTGGGCGGCAAGATGGGTCCCATGTCCGGCGATCCGCTCGACCTGCGCGTGACCGTGAGCGGCATAGTCGCAGACATGAAGCAGCAGTGGATGCAAAGCGATGGCGCCGTCGCGGTCGATTGCGGCGATGCCGTTCGCCTGCACTGCCAGGGCATCGACATCATCGTCAACAGCATCCGCGGGCAAGTCTTCAGCCCAACTGTGTTCTCCAATTTCGGCATTGACCCCGCGTCAAAACGGCTGCTGGTCGTCAAATCAACGCAGCACTTTTACGCCGGCTTCGCCACGCCTGAAGTTGGCGCGAGCGAGATCATCTACATGGCCGGCCCCGGCGCCGTCGCCCCGCGCTTCCGCGAGATTCCTTATCAGCGCGCCGATTTGCGCAAGTATCCCTGGCTGGACGATCCCTTCGCCAATTGATTGGAGACTGTTATGCCTAAAATCGCGGCTGGCGGCATCGCCATCGAAAGCGCCACGTTCTCGCCCTTGCTCTCGGAGTTATCCGACTTTAAGGTGCTGCGCGGCGCCGAGCAATTGGCGCGCTATCCCTTCGTTTCAGCGCTCGACGGCATTGATTTCGCGCCCTTGTTGCATGCGAATGCCGTTCCCGGCGGCGTCGTAAGGCGCGAGGCTTATGAGGCGCTCAAAGGCGAATTTCTCGAAGGGCTGGCGGCGGGCGCGCCTTGGGACGGCGTCTACCTGGATATGCACGGCGCCATGGCCGTCGAGGGAATCGACGATGCCGAAGCCGACTTCATCGGCGCAGCGCGCGCAGTGGTCGGCGCCGACTGCCCCATCAGCGCCAGTTACGACCTGCACGGCAATCTCTCCGCGGCCATCATGGAGCAGTTGGATCTCATCAGCGCCTACCGCACTGCCCCGCACGAGGATGCGCTTGAAACCCGCGAACGCGCATTGAGGCTGCTCCTGCGCTGCCTGCGGACGGGACGACGCCCGCATAAAGCATTCATCCGCATCCCGCTGCTGCTCTCCGGCGAGCGCAGCATGACCCTGATTGAGCCGGGCCGCGGCGTCTACGCCAAGATACCCCAGCTCATCGATGGCGACGCCGTGCTGGACGCCTCGCTGCTGGTCGGCTTCACCTGGGCTGATCAAGCGCGCAGCCAAGCGGCCGCCGTGGCGCTGGGCTGGGATGAAGCCGCGACCTGGTCCGCCGCGCGTACGCTGGCGAGCGCCTATTGGGACGCGCGCCAGGACTTCGACTTCGGCGTGCCCACCGGGGGAGTCGACGACTGCATCAGCCAGGCGCTGGCGGCGGAGGAATCAACCGTCTTCCTCAGCGATTCCGGCGACAATATCACCGCTGGCGCCGCCGGCGACAATCCCTATGTGCTCGAGCGCCTGCTGGCTCACGCCGTGCCGCGATCGCTGGTCACCGGCATTACCGACGCAGCCGCCGTAGAAGCCTGTTTCGAAGCGGGCCCGGGCGCCCAACTCAGCCTGTCCCTCGGCGGCAAGCTCGACCCGGTTCACGGTCAGCCCCTGACGGTCAGCGGCAGCGTGAAGCGCTTGCACGACAGCCCGGACAGCGGCCGGCAAGTTGTCCTGGCCGTCGCTAACATTGATGTTATCCTCAGCGAAGTCCGCCTTGCTTATACGAGCCTGGCGAAATTCACACAGCTGGGCATCGATCTTTTGACCTACAAAATCGTCTGCCTGAAGCTGGGCTACCTCGTCCCCGACTTTCAGCGCATCGCCCCACTGGCTATCATGGCGCTGAGCCCGGGCGCGGTCCACGCCCTGCCGGAGAACTTGCCCTTCCACAAGCTTAAACGCCCCATCTACCCCTTCGACCGCGATATGACCTGGTCGCCTTGAGATACAAACGCGCAGCGGGGGATCCGGCAAGGTGATTCTGGACTGGGAGTCGCTTAGCGGTACGCCGCGCGCCTACAGCAAATCGACCGCCTCCAGCCCCAGCTCGCGCACTGCCGCGTTGAAGTCCGACACGGTTTCGCCCAGATCCGTCCGCAGGTAGGCGACATGCCCATCCAGCTCGTCGCATAGCTGCGCGAATACCTCGCGAGCTTGCTGCGGCGGGGCGTAGTCAGCGCTGTCCACCGAATCCATCAGGGCGTTGAACTTCTCGTGCAGGCCGCTGGCATACAGCTGCGACTCGGTGTAGCCGACATTGATGAGCTGGGGCAGCAGCCGATCAACTTCAGCCGAGATAGCGTCCGCGCCACTTTGCAGCGCAACGTCTTCGCTGCGCTGCGCCCAGGCCGCCACCTGCCGCTTCAAGACCACCAGCTTGTTGATCAGCTCGTTGTTCTGTGACAAGCGCTCGCGGATAGCCAGCAGCAACTCCAACTGCGCCTGATAATCAGCAGCTGAGGTCTCTACTCGCGGATCCGCCAGCACGGTAAAGCGCTGAACGCTGCGCGCGCCGCCGACGATCAGCTCCGCCTCGTATTCACCTGGCACGACCATGGGCCCATCGCTCCGCTCCCACCAACCGTCGATTCCCACGACAGCAGCCGAGCCGTCGTAGCGCATATTCCAATGAAAGCGGTTGGCGCCAGGGTCGGCGCTCAATTCGTCCGTCACACTGCTGTAGCTGCGGATCAACTCGCCGTCTAGCGCGCGAATATTCAGCTCAAGCGGCGCATCTGGCCGCTCAGCCAGGCAATACACGAATACGATGCCCGCCGGCGGGTTGTGGCCGGCGTTCAAAAAATAGGGGCGCCCGGAGCCTGCGCCGCTGGTGAAAGCCGCCACGCTCGTGCCCACGCCGCCGTAATTCACCATATCGCTGCCGTAGTTCTCGTCCCAGCCGCCGAAGCCGCTGTAAGTCCGCATACGCGCTTTGGGCGCCGGCTTAAACAAGTGCGCGCCCGCCTGTGCAGGAGCCTGCCGCAGCGGCGACAGATCGTCCAGGATCCAGAAGGAGCGTCCGTGCGTCGCCACCACCAGATCGTGGTCTTTCACCACCAGATCGTGAATGGGGCATACGGGCAAGTTGCCACCGGCTCGCTGCCAATTGCCGCCGTCATCAAATGAGATGAAAATGCCGGTCTCGGTTCCCGCGTAGAGCAAGCCGCGCTGCTGTGGATCTTCGCGGATGACGCGTGTGAACTCCTCAGCGGGGATGCCATTCGTAATTTCGGTCCAGGTCTCGCCGTAGTCGCTGGTCTTATAGAGATAGGGCCGCGTATCGTCGAGCTTGTAGCGCGTGGCAGCCAGGTAGGCCGCGCCCGCCTGATGCGCTGACAGGTCGATGATGCTGATCAGCGCCCACTCGGGCAGATCCGGCGGCGTGATCTCCCGCCAAGATGCGCCGCCATCGCGCGAGATATGCGCCAGCCCGTCATCCGTGCCCGCCCATAACTCGCCAGCTTGATGCGGCGATTCCGCCAGCGCGAAGATATTGCAGTAGACCTCCGCGCCGGTATTGTCGCGTGTGATGGGCCCGCCGGAGGCTTTCAGCTTTTCCGGATCGTTGCGTGTTAGATCGGGGCTGATGACCTCGAAGCTGGCGCCCAGATTGGTCGAGCGGTGCAGGTGCTGGCTGCAAACGTAGAGCGCATCGGGATCATGCTGCGAGAACATGATGGGGAAGGTCCATTGAAAGCGGTACTTCATGCGCTCGGCGCCGACGCCCCAGCCATAGAGCTCGGGCCAGGCTGTGATGATCCACTTCTGCCCGCTGCGATGGTTGTACAGCGTCATCAGGTCGTTGTAGGCGCGCTGCCCGATGGGGCCCGATGCCACCACGATATCCGGGTCATCCGGCTTGATGGCGATATAGCCGCTTTCGCCGCCGCCCGGCGCATACCAATCGCGTTCGTGTATGGCGCCGTCGACCGTCGCGCTCGGCACGCTGATGGCGGTGTTGTCTTGCTGCGAGCCGTAGACGCGATAAGGAAAGCGGTCGTCAGCGCAGACGTGATAGAGCTGCGCCGTCGGCTGATTGTAGATCGAGGACCAACTGCGGCCGCCGTTGAAAGAGATGCAAGCGCCGCCGTCATTGCCGCGCGCCATACGCTGATTGTCAGCCGGGTCGATCCACAGCGCGTGCTCGTCGCCGTGGGGCGTCGGCAGCGTCTTGAACACAGCGCCGCCGTCGACAGACTTCCACAGACTGTAATTCTGGATGTAGACCGTGTCCGGGTCCTGCGTGTCGGCGGTAACGTGCATGTAATACCAGGGGCGCGTCCGCAGCAGCGATTCTTCGCTCAGGCGCAACCAGGTCTCGCCGTAATCGTCCGTGCGAAAGACCGCGCCGTCCTCGGCCTCGATGCAGGCCCAGACGCGGCCTGCCTGCGCCGGCGATACCGCCAAGCCGATCTTGCCCAGCGTACCGGTCGGCAGCCCGGGATTGCGCGTGATGTCCTGCCAAGTGTCGCCGCCGTCCATGCTGCGCCACAAGCCGCAATCGGGCCCGCCATTCTCGAGCTTGTAGGGATAACGCTGCGCCTGCCAGACAGCCGCGAAGAGAATGCGCGGATTGTTCACGTCCATGGCGATATCATGCGAGCCGGCGCGTTCACTCTTGAATAGCACTTGCTGCCAGCTTGCGCCGCCGTCCCGCGAGCGGTAAACGCCGCGCTCGTGGTTAGGACCAAAGGCGCGACCAAATGCCGCCACATAGACGGTGTCGGGGTCTTGCGGATGAATGACGATCTTGCCGATATGGCGCGACTCGCTCAAGCCGATATGCCGCCAGCTCAAGCCGGCGTCCTCCGATTTATAGACGCCGTCGCCGTGCGAGACGTTGCCGCGGATGGTGCTTTCGCCCGTGCCAGCGTAGATCACATTGGGATCCGATGCGGACACCGCCAGCGCGCCGATGGCCGCCGTGTTGAAGTAGCCATCGGAGACATTGCGCCAGTACGTCCCGCCGTCGGTCGTCTTCCAAACGCCGCCGGCGCAAGCGCCCATATAGAAGGTCATCTTTTGCGACACATCGCCGGCCACGGCGACCACGCGTCCGCCGCGGTGCGGCCCGATGCAGCGCCAGTCGAGCTGGTCCAGCAGTTGCCGTCTGATTTCAGAGGTTCTGTCCGTTTTCATGCTTCAGTCTTTCCGGTTTATGATTCAAGAGTAGGTAACGTGGCCGCTGCCGCGACCAGACAATAACTATGCCGCGAAGTTGCGTCGCCCTGCAACTATTTTGTCGGCAGAAGGACGGCTAATTTCGCGCGGGCTGCCTGCCAGGTCAAAGTCCGCGCGGAGTTAGGTAGTGTATCGAATTCGGTTGAAATTCAATTTCACCACAAAGACACAAAGGCACAAAGCACACAAAGAATATGGCATATCTCGATTAAGTTTCTCGGTGCTCTCGCAGGGCAATCGCATCAATATCCATAAATGACGAATTTATTATCAAACTAACAAATTGTAGGGGCGAGCCTTGGCTCGCCCATGAAATCTGGCAGAAAATCACCTTTTCATTGAGTCCTTTATTGACATATTTTCGGATATATCTCGGAGTTCTTGGCGCCATAGTGTTGAGATAAGTTGATGTGATTGCCCTAGCATTTCTCGGTGTCCTCGATGGTATATATCTGTATCAACCGAAAAGGATACATTTCCCGGGGTTAACGAGTTTTGTATATTCTCAAGCTTGCGTTACAATCAGCTTCACTGCTAGCGAGTTTAGGTCCGCCGCTGCCGCGAGGGACACTCTGCTCGCGTGAAAGCCTACCCAAATAACAGAGAGGAATTGACAGATGAAAAAGTTGCTTTTGTTAATCGCCGCCATGCTTCTGGTTTTGCCGAGCCTGGCGCAGGACGATATGGATCCCTGCGAGCTTGACGCGCCGATGGACGCGACCGAGCTCAACTTCATGGGCTGGGCATTCCCTATTACCGAGTACTTCGCCGCTGAACTGGAGAAGTGCGACGAAGTCGATAACCTGACCGTAAACATCCAGTTGCTGGATTCCGCCAGCTCCGAAGAGCAAGCCAACCTGGCTCTGGCCGGCGGCGGTGATTCGCCCTGGGCCGTCCTGCATACCACACCGGCGCGTATGGTAGTGCTCTCAGAGTTTGACGCGCTCATACCGCTCAATGATTTGATTGAGCAGTACCGCGAAGAGTACAACCTGGATGATATTCCACAGCCGGTTTGGGATGCCGCCTCCATCGACGGCAACATCTATGGTGTGCCTTTCATGTCCAATACCATGCACCTCTTCTACCGCCCCGATCTCTTCGAGAAGCATGGTCTGGATGTCCCGACCACCTACGATGAAGTGATGGATGCCTGCGCTGTGCTGGCGGATGAACCCAGCATCGACCTGCCCTTCACCATGAACTTGCACGCTGGTTGGGCATGGGAAATCGAGTTCATGCACTTCATCCGCTCCTTCGGCGGCAAGTACCTGAACGATGACGACAACTCGCCCGCGTTTAACAGTGACGCCGGCGTGGCCGCGCTGAGCAAGATGAAGGAAGTAGTCGACGCCTGCATGGGTCCCGAAGGCTTGACCTACAGCATCGACGACAGCGAAATCGGCATGGAGACCGGTACACTGGCTTTTGTCCACATCTGGGCCAGCCGCGCCGCCAATATGGACGATCCGGAAAAGTCTGACTTTGTCGGCCAAATCGGCTTCGCGGGCTCGCCAGCGCCAAATCCCGACAGCGGCATCCTGGGCGGCTCCGCCTGGATTGATGCTTACTCCATCACCAAGCGCGGCGGAGTCGACTATGATCTGGCCTTCCGCGCCATCATGGAGACTTTCGACTTCGACGGTCAGGTCGGCGGCTCGGCGCATGGCGCGGTCGTGCGCACCTCCGTTGGGGAAGCCGGTCATGGCGGGCGTAACCTGCCGGCCATGGGTGTTTCACTCGGCAACGGCGTCGGCGGCAACTCGTTGAACCCGGCTGCTGCGCTGGCGCGCACTGCCCTCGGCAACTGGCTGCCGCTGGTTGGCTCCGGCGATCTGTCACCAGAAGAAGCGCTGGAAAGCGCTGCCGAAGAGTACACTGCTGAAGCCACGGCGCAAGGCTATATCGACAGCTAGTTTGGCAATTCGAAAACAGTGAGGGCCGGCTGTCACGGCCCTCGCTGATCCCTAACAGAGGCGGAGTTGGGATTCCCGCTCCGCTTCTTCCACCGCCTTGATCTCAAACACCGAGGTTGCCCAAGGTCCCAGCCATGAACAGACGCACCTTCTATATGTTCATGTCGCCCAGTTTGCTGGTCATGCTGGCGCTGATGGTCTTCCCCCTGCTGACTTCGGTTTGGCTCAGCACGCAATACATGACCTTCCGCAATATCAATGAGCCGGAATTCGTCGGCTTGGCGAATTACTTGGAAGTATTTCAAGACCAGAAATTCTGGAATGCCTTCACCTTCACCGTGACCTTCATCGCAATCGCCGTACCCTTGCAGATCTTCACCGGCTTCTTGATCGCCGTCTTGCTGGACCAAGTCTCCAAGCGCATTCGCGGCGCCTATCTCGCCGCCTTCCTTATGCCCTTCATCGTCGTCCCGGTCGTCGGCACACTTATGGTCAAGCAGCTATTCGAATCGGGCGGCATCGTCGCCTGGCTCTTCCGTGAAATCGTTGGCTCGCGCTTCATCTTCACCGAACAGTCGGTCAAAGGGCTGATCCTGGTACACGCGCTGTGGGCGGCGACGCCCTTCCCGCTGATCGTATTCTTTGCTGGCTTGCAGACCCTGCCGCACGAATTGATCGAGGCTTCCATGATTGATGGCGCCACGCGTCTGCGTCAGATCCGCTACATCATGATTCCTCATTTGCGCTCGCTCTTCGTCTTCGTCGGCTTAATCTCGATCATGGATGCTTATCGCGTCTTCGATAGCGTATTTGTGCTGACCGAACAGAACCCCATCTTCAAAGCGGAGGTGATGATGCTCTACACCTTCCGCACCGCCATGAGCGTGCAGCGCCTGGGCAAAGCCAACGCCATGTCGGTCATCACTGTGGTGATTATTCTGGTTGTCCTGGTGCCCTTCCTGCTGCGCACTTACAAAGAGCAGACCGAAGAGCGCTAACATGAAGAGAATAGAAAATCGTTACGCGCTCTTCGTCATTTATATGATTCTGACGGCCTACGCAATCTTCAGTGTCGTCCCATTTTTCTGGACGACCATCCAGTCCTTCAAGACGCCGCGGCAAGCCAATTCCCGCGTGCCCTTATTCATCTTTGAGCCGACCGCGGATAATTACACCGACCTCTGGCTCAAGGCGATTCCCGATGACCCCTTCTTTGTGGCAATTGTGCTGGTGGCTATATTCGGCTTACTGGTCCTGGTCGCCATAAACGCCCGGCGTTTCCCCATTGCGCGCGGCTACATTTACCTGGTCGTTCTCGCGCTGGGCTTCGCAGTTTTGTGGTCAATTCCCGCCTATATCAAAACACAAACCTTCTACGACTACTTTCTTAACACGATAATCGTCACCGCCGGCACCATCTGCATCTCGATCTCTATCGGCTGCCTGGCCGGCTATGGGCTGGCGCGCTACAGCGGCATCGCCGGCGTCATCATTCTGGTTGCGGCGCTGGGCTTCCGCTCCTTGCCGGGCATGTCCTACATCTTGCCCTACTGGTGGTTCGGCCAACGTTCCGGTCTCTATGACACCCATATTCTCTTGATCATCACCCTGGTCGCCATCAATCAGCCATTCACCATCTGGATGCTGCGCAGCTTCTTCATGAACATCCCTAAAGAGATCGAAGAGTCGGCCATGGTCGATGGCGCCAACCGCCTGACCGCCTTCATCAGCGTCATCATCCCCATCATGTGGCCCGGCATCGTCTCCACGGCGCTATTCACCCTGCTGCTCGCCTATAGCGATTTCCTGCTGGTGCGCATCCTGACACAGTCTAACTGGACGCTGACCGTCGCCATCTCCAAATACGCGGCCGGCGAAGACCCGGGTCATATCACGCTGGCTGCCGCCGCAGCCGTCTCAGCAGCCGTGCCCATTATCATTGTCGTTTTCATCTTTCAGGGGCAGTTGGTCAAAGGCTTAACTTCCGGCGCGGTCAAAGGTTAAATCGGGGCATTAAGCGCATAAGCGCAGCAACTGGCGCAAAGCCATCATATAAGAGGAAAACATATGTCCAGCCAATTGAATCAAAAGAACAAGGAACTCGTCTGGGATTACTGGCAGAAGTTGAATCATGTCGGCGTCGACAATGCGCCGGATGTCATACGCGCCGCCGTACACGAAGACGTCAACTGGAACGGCTCCGCGCCCATCGACCATATCATCGGCCTAGACAACCTCATCTCCGGGTTCTGGCTGCCGCTGCTGGAATCCTTTCCCGATCTCAAAATCAGGCCCTATGTCTTCATGGGCGGCATCGAAAGCGGCGTATCCGATTGGGCGGGCGCTGCCGGCAGCGAGTGGGTCACAGCCACCGGTTACCTCACCGGCAGCTTCGTCAAGGACTGGCTGGGCATCCCGGCCACGGGCAAGAAAACCAACATCTGGTTCGGTCAATTCTACGTCATGCGCGAGGGCAAAATCGCCGAGAGTTTTGGACAGTACGACATCCTGGCTGTCATGCGCCAGGCCGGCTATCAAGTCCTGCCGCCCTCGCCCGGCGCGGATGGCGGCAAAATCCCCGGGCCGGTCGCCAAAGACGGCATCCTGCTCACCGAGCAAGACCCGCTCGAATCACGCAAGAGCCTGCAACTGGTCGAGGCCATGGGCAAAGGGCTGATGCGCTACGACCGCGACCGAGACGGCGACGATATGAGCCGCATGGAGCAGGACAAATACTGGCATCAAGACATGCGCTGGTTCGGGCCCAGCGGCATCGGCGGCTGCTTTTCGCTCGAAGAGTTTGAAGACTTCCATCAGCGCAATTGGCTGCGCGGCTTCGGCGACCGTCAGCTGGATGTCGAGCGCGGCGGCCGCAACATGGGTTTCTTCGGCGAGGGTTTGTACGCCTGCGGCGGCATCTGGGATTCGGCCTTCTCCTACAGCAATGGCGATTACGCCGGCATCCCCGCTAGCGGCGAACTCATCACCCTGCGCGATTTCGACTGGTGGAAACGCGAGGGCGACACCTTAATCGAGAATTGGGTGCCGATCGATATGATCGACTTGTGCCGCCAACTGGGCGTCGACCTGATGGAGCGGCTGCGCCTGCAGATTGAAGCGCGCAAACGCAGCGCCTAGCCGGAGGCGTCTAAGCCGAGCTCCTGGCCGAGCGCACAGCGATGAAGGTGAAACTCATCAAGCTGCCAAAGTAGATCAGCGCGCCAATCCAGGTCATGGTATCGCCAGCGCCGGCATACATCATGATGGCTGCCGCCACGGTCAAAACAGCGATGACGAAGACAATGGGTTGACTGACAGAAGACTTGAGCTTGCCGTCAGCCGGCGCCGCGGCATCGTCGATGTAGCCATGCTCGGCCAGGCGCTGCCGCGATTCGGGATCAACCGAGGCATAGCCGCCGCTGACGTAATTCACCGCTTGGCGCAGCCCGAACTCTACGCCGCTGGTCTCCGGATGCAGCAGCATAACGGGCGTACTGGTGCGGTCGGCGATGAGCATAGGCGTATTACCAAAGAGTCGTTGCTGCACGCGCGTATCGCGTGTTTCGCCTATCACCACATAATCGTAGTCGCCGGCCACCTTCACGATCGACTCAATGCGATCGGCGCTCAGCTCGGTCAAGAGATTGACCTGCTTGCCTTCCGCCTTGACCGCGTCGATCTGGCGCTGCAGGGCGCGGGTCATGCGTTCGCGTTCGGCCGCCGGCGTCTCGGTGGAAAAGACATGCAGCAGATCCAATTGCATATCGTTGGCTGAGAATTGCTGGATCAACTGCAGCGAATACCCCACTTGACGCGGCTCGGCGATCGGTATCAGAATCCGCGACACCGCCGCGGTATCCCCGGACTGCAGCATCATCACATCGCAATTGACCTCGCTCAATACCTGGTCAATGTTGGAGCCGAGAACGGTATTACCTTCGCTGGTTTTGACGCCCTGCCAGCCGACCACAACCAGGTCCGCTCGCTGCTCCCGCGCCGTATCGATGATGGCTGGCGCCACCCGCCGCGCTACCCTCACGATGTACTCCACCGCCACATCTTCATCCTGCACCATAGCAATGGCTTTCTCGCGTAAAGCTTCACTAGCGGGCAAATAGCGATAACCCGAAGACAGCGGCGTCGGCGATGGCACCGTGACGATGTGCAAGAGCGTGATTTTGCCGTTATTCACGCGCGCCGCATGCACCGCCGGGGACAGCAAGGTCGAAAGCGAATCCGGATTGGCCACCGGCACCAGGACGCGGTAGGGCGCATCCAATGTCGGCGTCATCAATTCGGTCTGCTGCAGCACCGGCGTCCGGTGCGCCTTTTCTTGGCGAGGCCGCGCGTAAAAGAAATAGAGCAGCAAGCCGCTGCCGATCCAGATGGCCGCGTATACCCAAGCAATGGTCGATACGCCAAACAGCGACAGCACCAGCAAGAATTGCATGCCAATGGCGATCATGGGCAGGATGGGGAAAAATGGCAACAAGAAGCCATATTTCAAATCCTTGCCATATTTGCTGCGAATGGTGATCACCGCCAGGTTGACTTGCAGGAATAGCAAAATGAACATGATGTCGGCTGAGGCGGCCACATCTTCAATCGGCAGGGTTAGCGCGACGAAAAGAATCAATACGCCGGACCAGCCCAAGGCGATATGTGGCGTGCGCGTCTTGGCGCTTACGCTGGAGAAGCTGTCTGGCAGCGCCCGGTCCCGCCCCATGGCGAAGGACACCCTCGTCGAAGAGAAGGTGGTGGCGTTCAGAGCGCTCATGGTCGACAGCAAGCCGCCCAGCATAATCAAGAACAAGCCAAAGGGCATAAATTGAGCCGCAGCCCGCGCGATGCCGATCTCGCCGAGATCGCCCAGCCACTCGTGGATGAAGCGGCCCTCGGGCGGATCCACCGCGCCAATGACAACAAAAGCGACCAGCATATAAATCGGCACCACTATCGCCAGCGAAAGAAAGACCGCGCGCGGGATATTCTTGCGCGGGTTCTTCACTTCTTCGCCCGCCTGCACGATGATCTCGTAGCCTTCAAAGGCGATGAAGGTCAAACCCATCGCGCTGACAATGCCGATGATGTCGCGCGGGGCAAAGGGCTGAAAAGACTCGAAGCGCACCGGCTCGCCGAAGATCACGACCAAGCCGCTGACGATAAAGATGCCGATGATCACCACTTTCAGCACCGTCACGATATTGCCAACCGCGCCCGTTTCTGAAGTGCCGCGGTAGTTGATGTATAGGAAAAGCAAGATTATCAGCACGGCGAAGAGCTTCTGTACGATGTCGCCTTCGGTCAACGTGATGTCAAAGGGCAAATGCAGCGGACCCGACAGGAAGACGCCGACATGCTCGTCGTGATGCGCCGTTGGATCGAGGAATAGTATGCGCAGCAGCTCGTAGATGAAGCCGCCGAAGCCAACGCCGTATAGGCTGCCCGCGACCGCATGCGCGAACCAGCTCATCCAGCCGGCGAGGAAGCCGTTCGGACCCGGCAGGCCTTCTTTCACCCACAGATAACCGCCGCCGGCTTCCGGTATAGCCGAGCCGAGTTCGGCGTAGACCATCGCCGTCAATACGGTGATGACGCCGTTCATGGCGAATGCCAGAATCAGCGCCGGGCCCGCCGTGCCGGCCGCGATTCCGGTCAAGACGAAGATGCCCGCGCCAATCATAGCGCCGACGCCGATCATGGTAATGTCGAACAAACCCAGATTGCGTACCAACCCGACGTGGTGTGAAGCCTCTTTCGATGCCATGGTTAGTTTTCCTTGTGCGCCTGGAAAGATAAGTTTAGTTGCGGTCAGCGTAAAGTCAGCGACATATAATATTCACTTTATAGCAGACACCCGTCGTTTGACAAGTACCCCCGTGTGTCGTGGGCGCCAAATGATAAAGCGTTTCTAGGCTTGTTGGGGTCTACACAGGGTATTCCACTGCAAGCGCAGGCAAATTGTGGCTTGGCTCACGCAGAATAGAAAATGCAATGCTGTGTGCGTAGGGACGAGCCGATGACTCGCCCATACGCACAACGAGGTTATGTGGGAGTGAGAACAGCGCCGCTACAAGGGTCGTAATTTAGGAGGACACGGAGTTTTCATGTCTACTTGGCGAAGTTTATATGTCCACGATAATAGATACACCCCATCTGTCCGGGGTGTCTAATTCTGTGGATATGTTTCTCTTAGCGAACTCTGCGCATTTTTTCACCACGGTCGCTCGCGAGTCAGCACTTGGCTCACACAAGATATGAAAACCTAGGGAGTTTCTGGGCGGGCGAGCCAAGGCTCGCCCCTACAAGGCTATCCGGTATTAGAATTGCTATCAGAGTCACCCGCCCAGCTTGTAGGCGGCGTCATTCCAGCGCAGCTCGGTCTTGAAGCGGCGCAGCTCGGTTGTCTCGTCGATTTGCAGGTATTCGATGCCGGCCATCTCGCTGAAGTCGTAGATCTGCTCCGGGTTCAGCGCTTGGCTGAAGACAGTGTGATGGGCGCCGCCGGCGTAAATCCAGGCGCTCGCTCCAATTTGCAGATTCGGCCGCGGCCGCCACAGAGCCCGCGCCACCGGCAATTTTGGCAAGGGCGCCGCCGGCTCGATCACATCAACCGTGTTGACAATCATACGAAAGCGGTCGCCCAGATCCACCAACGAGGCGTTCAGCGCCGCTCCCGCCGCCGTATCGAATACCAGCCGCGCCGGATCGTCCTTGCCGCCGATGCCCAAGGGGTGCGCTTCGAGACTGGGCTGGCCGGCCGCGATGCTCGGGCAGACTTCCAACATATGCGCGCCCAGCACCGCCATATTGCCCGGCTGGAAATGATAGGTGTAGTCCTCCATGAAGGACGTGCCGCCCTCCAAGCCCTCAGCCATCACCTTGAGCGAGCGCAGCAGAGCCGCGGTCTTCCAGTCGCCCTCCGCGCCGAAGCCGTAGCCCGCGGCCATCAGACGCTGCACCGCCAAGCCCGGCAGCTGCGTCAAGCCGTGCAGATCCTCGAAGGTCGTTGTGAATGCGCCGAAGTCGCCAGCGCGCAAGAACTGAGCCAGCCCGATCTCTATCCGCGCCGCTTCACGCACGGAAGCGTGCCGATCGCCGCCGGCGCGCAGGTCAGCGCTCATGGCGTAGGTGTGCTCGTATTCCGCCGCCAGCGCGTCGATCTCAGTGTCGCTGACTTGATTCACGAGCTCGACCAGATCGCCGATGCCGTAGCCGTTCACCTGATAGCCAAATTGCGCTTGCGCCGATACCTTATCGCCTTCGGTCACCGCCACGTTGCGCATGTTGTCGCCGAAGCGCGCTACTTTCAGGCTTTGCGTCTCCGCCCAGGCGCCAGCCGCCCGCGCCCATGCGCCAATCTGCGCTTGGGCCGCTGGATCGCGCCAATGCCCTACGACCACCTTGCGCCGCAAGCGCAGCCGACTCATGATAAAGCCGAACTCGCGGTCGCCATGCGCCGCCTGATTGAGATTCATGAAGTCCATATCAATCTCGGCCCAGGGGATGTCGCGATTGTATTGCGTGTGAAAGTGCAACAGCGGCTTCCGCAGCGCCGACAGGCCCGCGATCCAGTTCTTCGCCGGCGAGAAGGTGTGCATCCAGGCGATGACGCCGACGCATTTCTCGTCGCTGTTGGCAGCGCTGCAAAGCCTGTGGATTTCTTCGGCCGTGGTCAGCACCGGCTTGTACAGGACTTGCAGCGGGATCTGCGCCGCATGATTCAGCGCAGCCGCGATCTCGCGCGAATGCGCGCCGACCTGTGCAATCGCTTCCGGCCCATAGAGATGCTGGCTGCCGGTCAAGAACCAGATTTGGTAGTTGTCAAGTGGCATATCGATTTTCCTTACGATTCGTATCTGCTGCTAAGTCGGAACCGATCGCGCGCCTTATCAGGCCGCCCGAAGGTGTTTGCCATGTCGACGGCGGACGAGCCATGGCACGCCCCTACATATGCCCATTAGCGCTGCCCGTAGACGTTTTGGTAACGCTCGTGCAGGCTGTCGATCTCCGCCTGTGAAATCGGAATCACTTCGCCCAGTTGCCGCGCGGTCCAGACGATGGCGGCATTGTCCTCGGTCATCACCGCCGCCTTGACCGCGTCCTCGGCGATTTTGCCAATCGTGAACACGCCGTGATTCCGCAGCAAAGCCGCCGGGCTGCGATGATCGCGCAGGGTGTCCACCACCAGTTTGCCGATCTCTTCGCCGCCGATCAAGCAGAAGCCGGCGCAGGGAATCTCGCCGCCGAATTCGTCAGCCATCGCTGTCGTCACACAGGGAATCGGCTCGCCCACGACGGCAAAAGCGGTTGCGTAACGCGAGTGCGTGTGCACGACGCCGTTAACATCGGGCATGTGGCGATAAATGTAACAGTGAGAAGCGGTATCCGAGGATGGCGCCAGGTCGCCGTCGACCACGTGGCCCTGCAAATCCGTGACCACCATGCTGGCCGGGCTCAGGTCTTCAAAGCGGACGCCGCTGGGTTTGATGACAACCAGTCCACTAGCGGGGTCGCGGGCGCTGATATTGCCGCTGGTCCAGGCGACCAAGGCATTCCGCGGCAGCTCGGCGTGCTGCCGACAGACTTCTTCGCGCAATTCCCGCAGCAGCATAAGCGTCAGGCGCTTGGCGCTTTCGCGCGACCCTTGCCGAATATTCGCAGGGCAACGCGATTGGCGAAGGGAATCGTCCGCTCTTCGCCCCGCAATGCCATGACGAAGCTGAATATCCAGTTCGCCGCCAGGAAAGCCGCCATCGCGATCACCAGCGAGAAGAGTGCGATGGCCACGATGGGACCGGCGATGGGAATCAGACTCAAGACGTAGCCGACCGCCGCCCACACAAAGAATGTGATTATCAGCGCGATCACGGTTGAGATGCTCTGCCGGGCGTGAACCCGAGTCAAGGGATTGCCGCCGTCCAGCGCCAGCCCCAGCAGACCGCCAACTATCGGCAAGATATAAGCCAGCGCGGCAAAACGCCGATCCGCATGTTTATGCTTCTGTCGGGACATCGACCACTCCCTGCAATTCCAGTTCCTCGGAGAAGTGGCAGCGCGCGTGGTGATCAGGACCAATCTGCACCAGCGGCGGCTCCTGCTCTTGGCAGATGTCTTGGGCATAGCGGCAGCGCGGGTGGAAGACGCAGCCCGAAGGCGGGTTGGCCGGGCTGGGCACATCGCCTTCGAGGATGATGCGCTCCATTTTAATCAGCGGGTCGGCCGGCGGCACCGCCGATACCAGCGCCTCTGTATACGGGTGCTTGGGGTTGCGCAGCAGCTCATCGGTCGGCGCCAACTCCACCAGTTTGCCGACGTACATCACGGCAATTTTGTCACAGATATGCTCGACGACCGACAAGTCATGCGAGATAAATACAAAGGTCAGCCGCAGCTCGTCGCGGAGCGTCTGCAGCAGATTCAGCACCTGCGCCTGCACCGATACATCCAGCGCCGACACCGGCTCGTCAGCCACGATCAGCCGGGGATTCAGCGCCAGCGTGCGCGCCACGCCGATGCGCTGCCGCTGCCCGCCAGAGAATTCATGCGGGTAGCGCCCCATGTAAGCCGGCTTCAAGCCCACCGCTTCCATCAGTTCGGCTACACGCGCGGTAATCTTTTTGCGGTCCGCATTATGAATGATCAGCGGCTCGGCAATAATATCCCGCACCGTCACTCGCGGGTTCAGCGAGCTAAACGGGTCCTGAAAGATCATGCGCATTTCTTTGCGCAGGTCTTTCATTTCCTTGCGGCTTGTCTGCGCCACATCGACCCAGCTGCCGTCGGCGCGATGAAACAGCACTTCGCCGCCGGTCGGGTCATAGAGGCGCAGCAGCGCGCGGCCCACGGTCGTTTTGCCGCAGCCGCTCTCGCCCACCAAGCCCATGACTTCCTGTTCGCGCAAGTCGAAGCTGACGCCGTCAACCGCCTTGATCGTGCCCACGCGGCGCTGCAGCAACCCTTGCCGCAAGGGGAAGTGCATCTTCAAGTCTTTGACCTTGAGGATGATGTCGCGCTTGCCGTCACTGGCGGGAGTTTCTGCCATGCTAGAGCGTCTCCGACTACAGGTTCGAATAGGGATCGGCCGCATCGCGCAGGCCATCCCCCAGGAAGTTGAGACCCAGCACAGCCACCACAATGAAGATCACCGGCGTCAGAATCCAGGTATTTTGGCCCAGCGTTTCCAGGCTTTGCGCGCTTTTCATCAAGAAGCCCCAGCTGGTCAGCGGCTCGTTGATGCCGATGCCCAGGAAGCTGAGGAAAGCCTCGGCCAGAATGATATCGGGGATCATCAGCGTCAGAATCACGATGACATGGCTGAGCACGTTGGGATACAGGTGCTTGAAGATGATACGTAAATCGCTCGCGCCTTGTTCTTTCGCCGCCAGGATGAAGTCGGTCTCGCGCAGCGACAGCACCTTGCCGCGCACCTCACGCGCCAGCACCGCCCAGCGCAGGAAGGGGAATATAAAAGCCATCACCAGGAACTTCTGCTCGCCCGACCAGGTGGTGGGGATCACCGCCGCCAGCGCCATCCACAAGGGCAGCTCCGGGAAGGACATAACCACTTCCACCAGCCGCTGAATGGCATTGTCGACGCTGCCGCCATAATAGCCGGAGATGACGCCAACTGATGACCCGAAAACAATGGCGATCACAGCCGCCAATATGCTCAACGACAGCGACACGCGGCCCGCCAGGCAAATGCGCCCCCACAGGTCGCGCCCAAAGCGGTCCGTCCCCAGCAGGTGCAGCCGCACCTCATCCGTATCCAGCCCGAAGAGGTGTAAATCCGTCGTGATGAGACCGAAGAGCTCGTATTCCCAGCTGCGCACGAAGAACTGCACATTGTAGCGGCTATCGGGGTCGATCTTGGGCCGCGCTTGATAAGTAACCGGGTCGATCTCCAATTCCTGCTTATAGACGAAGGGGCGCAGGCTGAAGTTTCCGTCCAGGTCAACAAAGCGAATTTGCGTCGGCGGCGTATAAGAATCGCCCAGCGCAGTCGCGTATAGGTTGTAGGGCGAAAAGAACTCAGGGAAGATGGCCAGCACGACCAGCATCACAATCATCAGCCCGCCAATGATGGCGGCTTTGCTGCGGCTGAAACGCTGCCAGACCAGCTGCGAATAAGAGTCGCTGCTCTCTTCTGACTCTGCTTCGGTCAGCAGTGCGTCTTCGTAAACCTCTTGCACCTTGTTACCCTGCCGCTAACTGTAAGAAATGCGCGGGTCAAGCACACCCAGCGCCATATCAGCGATGAAGTTGCCCGCGATGAGTAATATGCCGTAGAGCAGCATGATGCTGCCGGAGAGAAAGACATCCTGCTTCAGCAGCGCTTCGGCGAACATCGGCGCGATGGTCGGCAAACCAAACACGATGGCCGCTTCCAACTCGCCTTGCAGCATATAAGGCAGCACCGTGCCCTGATAGGCAATGATGGGATGCAGCGCGTTCGGCACGGCATGACGATTCAGCACACGGCTTTCATCCAGACCTTTGGAGCGCGCCGTCGTAACGTACTGCTGATTCAGCACATCGAGCAGATTGCCGCGCATCACACGCATATTCCGCGCCACGCCGCCCAAGCCGGCGATAAGAATGACCGGACCGACGTGCTTTAGCAGATCGACCGCCTTGGCGATGGACCAGGGCGCATAGCGAAATTCCGGCGAGTGCATGGCGCTGACGTGTTCCCAGCCCAGCCCAAAAGCCAAGAAGTACATGATGATCAATGCGATAGAAAAACGCGGGAAAGAAGTCGCAAAGAAGGCGAAAGCCGCCGCCGTATTATCGGCAAAGCTATATTGTCGATTGGCGACGTAGATGCCCAGTATGATACCGACCAATGATGAGATCGCATGCGCCGAAAGCGCGATCAATAGCGTTCGCGGCAATCGCTGCGCCAGCAACTGGCTGACGTCGACTCGCTGCGTAAACGACCAGCCGAAATCGCCCTGTAAGACGATTGCGCCGATCCACTTGAGGTACTGAACCGGCAACGGGTCTAGCAAGCCGTATTTATCGCGCAGCTTGTTGGCCGCTTCTTCCGCTTCCGCTTCCGAGGCGCCACCCAGCGCGATCAGCTCTTGTTTGTAAACATTCGCAAAATCACCCGGCGGTATCTGAATGATTGTGAAAGCCACCATTGTGATGACAATCAGTATCAGAATCGACGATAGCAGGCGGTTTACGATGTAGCGTACCATAAAAGTCTGCCGATTATCGGAATAGAGCGAGGCTGCCTGACGCTGCCAAGTATATCCATTTATCTGCGCTTGGGCAACAGGGGCACGGCAGCGCGCGCCCCTGTCTTAACGGTGAAGACTTGGACAAGCCATGGCTCATCCAAGCCGCGACAATTTACATGTCGTCCATGCCGTAGACCGGCACAGTGTTCGGGAAGATCTCAGCGATCTGCTCATCCGGGGATACCCAGACGGCTTCCGGAATCACATTGCCCCAGGTCCACTGATAGAAGAATGGCGGCGCGCCAACAGGAATGTTGTTAAAGCGCTTCGCCAAAGCCAAACCGTAGCGGCCCACAATGCCGCCCGCCTTATAGACGTTTTCGGTGAAGAGGTGGTTGTAACGCGACATCAGTTCCTTACGCGTATCGAAATCCGGCTCGAGGCAGAAGGCGTTGACGATCTCAACGATCTCAGCCTCGAAGTCCAGCAGCTCGCGCTCGCCGCCATCAGAGCGATGGAAGTCGGGCGTGATATCCGTGACCGGGCCCAAATCTCGACAGCGGGTGAAGGAGGTGGTGTACTCTTGACCGATACGATCAACGCGCATTTCCCAGGTGCCGGTGGTGATGGCGTCGTCCGATGCGGGTCCCTGCAGCGGCTGCAGGTTGACTTGTACGCCGACATCCTGCATCAGCAGCACAAAGGCGTCGCCGATTTGACCGGTCGCCTCGGCGGCTACACTGGTATTCAACACGACCACCAGGTTGTCGCCAGCCAGAGGACCCTCAGTCCAGTTCACGATGCCGTCGCCATCGGTATCTTCGAAGCCAAGCTCTGCAAGCAGGGCGCGCGCGGAATCGGGCGAATACGGGTAATAAACCACGCTGTCGATATCGAAGTAGGGCGAGCCGGGCGTCAAGCCGCTGGCGAAAGCGCGCATGAAGGGACCGCGGATGACCGCTTGCCCGACGCCGTCGCCGTCAATCGCATGTTGCACCGCGCGGCGGAAACGCAGATCGCGGAACAAGTCGCGCAATGCCTGGTCGCGCTCGTTCTGTACACCCAGTGAGGCTGACAAGTTGAACTCGATATCGAATGCCAGCGTCTCAGGACCCCACTCAATGCGGAAGTGCGCATCATCCTCTTGCGCACGGGTTAGGGCTTCTACATAGGTGCTGGGGTTCTCGAGGTTGGTGTGGTCGATCGAGCCAGCTAGCGTGCCCAGCGTACGGCCGATGCCACTCGGTCCCTTCTCAAAGGTGACTTCTTCAAGGTAGGGCAACTGGTGGCCCGCCTCGTCAACCTTCCAGTAGTAGGGGTTCCGGCGATGCACCATGAACTCGTCAATCTGATAGTCGACCGCCACCCAGGGACCCATAGTCGGGACAGGCAAAGCGTCCTGTACCTGGAAGGTCTCGAAGGTGTCATAGTCGGACTCGTCATTCATGGCCGGGTGCATGGGCGCGTAGGCGTGTTCGGCGCAGATATTGAAATCCAGGAAGTCCATATTGAACAGCCATTGCACCGGATACGCTACCGGGAAGGTCCAGGTAATCTGATTGTCGCCGGTCTGCTCAAGAACCATGTCCTCGCCGTCAATCTGCCAGGTTGAGCGGTTCGTCCAGGAATTCACGTTCTCATCCAGGATGATGTGATTCCAGGTGAACATGATGTCATGAACACCGAAGGGATGGCCATCGGACCACTTCGCGCCCTCGATGATGTTCATCACGAGCGTCATGCCGTCTTCGCTCCATTCCCAATCCGTCGCCAAGTTCGGCAGCGGCTCCAGGTTGTCCTTGCGCAGGAACATGGGGCCGGACTTAACCAGGGACTCGCCATAGATGTAGTTGATGCCGAACCAACCCTGGGTTTGACGGGCGCAGAGATTCCAACCAGCCGTGGGAACAGCCGAGAAATCACGCCAGACACCGCCATAAACGCCAGGACCCACCGACATGCCCGAGTTCAAGATGACTTGCGGGTTATCCGGCAGACGCTCTTCAACCGGCGGCAATTCGCCAGCTTCTACCAGCTCGGTAAGCCAAGCCGGTTCGCTGTAAGAATCCAGCGCCTTGTATACCAACATCTCATCCAGGTTGAACCTGACAATCGGGTTCTCGCCGATTTGCACGCCCTCTGGATAAGGTACGGGATCAGCAACCTCGCCCATCTGCGCGAAGCTCCCCCCCCCCGCTACCAATAGCGTCGCCAAAATAAGCAACAGCGACATAAATCGTGAATGCTTCATTGTGAATCCTCCATACTTGATTAACAAAAAATTAACCCGTCCGCGCTTGACGCCGACAGGATAATTCACTAAGAACGGGCAACTCGCGCCGCAGCTTCAACCGGGCAATCACGCGACCACCGCTTCCGCCGCGTCGGACTCATGCAGCCAGCAAGCCACCTGATGCTCGCCATCCACCGTCGTGGTCGGCGGCAGATGTGTGCGGCACTTGGCCATCACATGCGGGCAGCGGTCGGCAAAGGCGCAACCGGCGATCTCCGTAGTGGCATTAGGCACGATGCCTTCGATGGGCACCAGGATGTCCTTGCGCCGGCCCAAGACCGGGATCGATTGCAGCAAGCCCACCGTATAGGGATGCTGCGGATTGCGGAATATGTCGGTCACCGTGCCATATTCGACGATGCGCCCGAAGTACATCACAGCCACGTGATCGGCCATCTGTGAAACCACGCCCAGGTTGTGCGTGATGATGATAATCGAAGAGCCGAAGTCGTCTTTCAGCTTCTCCATCAAGTCGATAATCTGCGCCTGAATCGTGACATCCAGGGCCGTGGTCGGCTCGTCGGCGATCAGGATCGACGGGTTGCAGGAAAGCGCCAGGGCGATCATCACGCGTTGCCGCATGCCGCCGCTCAGTTGGTGCGGATACTGCTTCACGCGATCGGCCGGGTCGGCGATGCGCACGCGATCCAGCATTTCTATTGCCACTTCAATCGATTGTTTGCGGCTGAGCCCTTGATGCAGCTCCACCACTTCGGCGATTTGCCGGCCGACGGGATGCAGCGGATTCAGCGAGGTCATCGGCTCCTGAAAGATCATCGAGATCTCGCCGCCGCGGATGCTGCGCATTTCCACGCCCTTGGGGTCGAGCTGGACGATGTCGATCGTTTCCGCCCGCCGCTTCTGCCGCCGAAAGATGATCTCGCCGTCCACGATTTTGCCCGGCGGCGACTTGATGAGCTGCATGATAGAGCTGGCTGTGACGCTCTTGCCGCAGCCGCTTTCGCCGACGATGCCCAGGGTTTGCCCGTTGGCCAGCGCAAAGTCGACGCCCTTCACCGCCTGCACGACGCCTTTGTCCGTGAAGAAATGCGTCTTCAGATTCTTGACTTCTAAAATCGGCTCCGCGCCGTTAGTGCTGTTCATAAGTAAAATCGATCGCTAATGTTGTCAATTGCGGGCGACCCAATGGCTCGCCCCTACACACGTCGGTGGTTGTCGTCCTAGCCTTTATCCGATGTCTGCGCCATCTCCTGCGCCAGTTTGTCCGCCGCCAACTCCTCGACCGAGCGTGTATGCAAGCGTGCAGCGCCCTCCGTATCATGCAGCGCCACCCGCGTACCGGAGCGTTCATGCGCCGCCAGACGCGCCCGCGCCGCTTCGATTTCCGCCGTGGCGTAATTCGGCAGCCATTCGGCCTGGGCCACCAGCAATTCGTCGGTCATCTGCCAGACTTCTTCCGGGTTGCAGACGGCGCCAATCAGCGGATCGTGCAGCATGGCCTGCTTCAGCAGCGTCACATCGCCGCGCACCGCCGCTTGCAGCGCCATCTCCTGCACACGCACACTCGCCGAGCAGGTAGCAGCCGGCGCCAGCGGCAAGTCGCCAACCACAGGAATACTGATGCCATTGCGGTCGACATAACCCGGCAGCTCCACAACGCAGCCATCGGGCAGATTGGTGATATAACCGCGATTCGGCACATTGAAGTGCCCGCGATAAACCCGGCCCGTTTCCAAACCTTCAATGATATAAGAGCCGTGCTCGTGGCTGCGGTCGGCCGCGCTGATACCCGGCGGCTCTTCCTCCAGCCAGTTGGGGAAATCCGTCTCGAACCAGTTGCGCCCCTCGGTACAGACGCGCAGGTATCCGCCGGTCTCGCCATGTATCCAGCGATTTAGGCTGATCCAATCGTTGATTTCAGCGGGCCGCTTGCGATACCAGGGCAGGTATTCGCTCAGGTGCCCGTTCGACTCGGTAGAGTAATAACCGAAGCGGCGCAGCACATCGATGCGCACCTTCTCCTCTTCGCGATAGTCGGGATGCGCCTCGAACAGTTCCAGCAGACGCGGGACCATATCCAGGCCCCGCCAGCGGACCTGCACGTACCACGTCTGATGATTGATGCCGGCGCAGATGATATCCACATCGTCGCGCGTCACGCTGTCTTCCGCGCCAATCAAGCCTTCGCGCCGCGCCCACAGCTCAATGCACTCGGCGATTTGACGGTGACCGCCCTGCACGCCATGACACAAGCCGATGGTCTGTACGCCGCCGTATTGATTACAGGCCCAGGTGTTCATGGCCATGGGATTGGAATAATTGAGGAATAGCGCGCCCGGCTTGGCGACCTCGCGGATGTCGCGGCAGATATCCAGCAGCGCCGGTATCGTCCGCTGCCCATACATGATGCCGCCGGCGCATATCGTATCGCCGACGCACTGATCCACGCCGTACTTCAAGGGGATGTCGATGTCGAGCCGAAAGGCGTCCAAACCGCCTTGCCGGATCATACAGATTATATAATCGGCGTCGGCGATCGCTTCGCGCCGATCAAGCGTCGAGCTGACCGTAGCGGGCAGACCGTTCGCCTTGATGTCGCGCTCACAAAGCTGCGCCACCATGGTCAGGTTGCGCGCCGATATGTCCATCAGCGCAAAATGTGTATCGGCAAATTCCGGCACGGTCAGCAGATCGGTCATCAGCCGCCGGGTAAAGCCGACAGAGCCTGCGCCGATCATGGCGATCTTCAAGGGCATGGATTACCTATTCGCTCAATTGAACCTAGATTAGAAAAGTTTAGCGCGGATTTGTCAAGAGGCCCCTCTGCGGCTAGGCGCGCCAGTCGCCCGCTTGCCGATGGGAGGGGCTTGCCGCTGACCATGCTGGGTTACGTTTTGACACTGCTCAAGCCAAGCCCGCCGCCGCCCACAAATCGTTCATGCTCTTTGCCGTTTCCGCCGCCGCTTCCAGCGGATCTTCGATGGCGTTGACGCGCGCGCTGAAGGGCTCCGGCGTCACCGGCCCGTCATATCCCAAGGCGCCCAGCTTGCCCATGAAGCCAGCCAGGTCGATCACGCCGGTCTCGCAAGGCAGGCGGCGATCATGATCGTTGTATTCCGCCATCGTCAAGCCCTCGGGCGCGTCGTTGACGTGCACGTTTACGATATCGGCGTTGCTGATTTTGTCCAGGTCGTCCAGCGAACCGCCCGAAGTGTACAAGTGCCAGGCATCCAGCAGCAAGCCGACATTGCCCGTGCCGATGGCCGCCGCCATTTCCAGCATGCCTTCCATGGTATAGATGAAGGGGTGTTTATCGGGCGGGCGCAGGCTCTGCGGTCCGATGAACTCGATGCCAAAACGAACCCCGTACTCGTTCAGCGCCTCGGCGATGGCGCCAAAGCGCTCCAAATGCCAGGCGAAGTTCTCGGCGTATTCACGCTCAGCCGATGACGGCGGGCACCAGGTCGCCGCCCGCAGCGCGCCCATCTCCGCGCCTACTTCAGCGTAACGCGGCAGCTGCGCCAGGTCGTCGCGCCAGTCGTCGCTCTGCCAGCGCACGGGCATGCCCCAAGCGCCAAATTGGATGCCCGAGTCAGCGAATAGCGCCTTTGCATTCGCCGCGCCCAGCTCCGCCGCCTCTTGTATGCTGAAATCCAAACCGGCAAAACCGGTCTCGCTCGCCAGCTTGAGGCTGTCGCTCAAGCCAAGCCCGCGGATGCCAATCGCGCCCGGACTCAAAGTCTTGTACATCTCTGCTCCCCTCTATTTAGCAATCACCAATTCCTGCCTGCATCCCGCAAACTATAACCTATTCGCTTCGGCAACGCACTACCCTAGGCTTCCGCTTTGTCTCAAAATTATGAACCTGCTGAAGCCTGTCTACATATGAAGGGGCGAGAGCCCGAAAGCGTATGCCATTTTATCGACGGGCGAACCAATGGCTCGCCCCTACAAGGCTTGTCCGATACTGTAACGTCGCCGCTCGCTCGGCCTAGGCGAAGATTCGACATCTTTGCCACCGAGTACACCGAGTTAGATTGAGGGCACAGAGTAAAGGCATCATGCTTAGTCCAAACACAGAATCGGCGAACGTGCGGACTATTCTTGACTCGACCCACCGCCAGATTTCCCGGAATTCCTCTCTGTGCCCCCATATTTACTCAGTGCCCTCGGTGGCAAAAGTGTCGCGAATTCCTTAAAGCGCGGCGCCCGCCCCGACCAAACGTACCGTCATCGGAAGTTGAGTAGCGGACAAGCCTTACATGGATCTACTTCTGTGGTGAAATATCGTCTATTCACGCGTACAATGCTGGCCATGGACATAAAGGCGCTCAAGCAGCAGGCTGGCGAATACGCGGCCGGCTTCATAGAGTCGGGCATGGTCATCGGGCTGGGCACTGGCAGCACGGCCATCTTCGCCACCCGCCACATCGCCCTGCGACTGCGCAGCGGCGACCTGCGCGATATCGTCGCCGTCCCCACCTCGCTTGCCACCGAAGCCGCCGCCATTGAGCTGGGCATCCCGCTGACGAACCTAGCCGAGCGTCCGCGCATCGACATCACCATCGACGGCGCTGACGAAGTTGACCCCGATTTCAACGTCATCAAGGGTGGTGGCGGCGCCCACTTGCGCGAGAAGATCGTGGCGCAGGTCAGCGAGCGCCTGGTCATCGTGGTGGATGATTCCAAACTCTCGCAGCAGCTCGGGGCGACCTGGCCCGTGCCGGTCGAGGTCATCCCTTTCAGCTGGGAATCGCAAGCGGCGTACCTGCGCTCCCTCGGCGCGGAGCCGGCGCTGCGGCTGGCGGGCGAGGGGACCTTCCAGACCGACCAGGGCAATATTATCCTGGACTGCGACTTCGGGCCGATCGCCGAGCCGGCGGCCTTGGCGCGTCTGCTGGAGTCGCGCGCCGGCATCGTTGAGCACGGGCTGTTTATCGGCATGGCGCGTGATGTGGTGGTGGCGGGAGAAGGTGGACTGCGGCATTTGCGATAGGAAATTTCACCACAGAGGCACAGAGGGCACAGAGGAGGCTGACCGTCAAAACCCTCGCCTCATCGCACGTCAGGGTCGATTGCAGTAAACGTCCAACGCCTTTAGCATTTCATCGCTTGGGTTAGTGAATCGACGTAGATAACCGTAGTCCGTGTCTTCGGTAAACTTTGTCCCGTCGGGCAGCGTAGCGCCTAGCAAGTTGGTCCTGCGAGATTCTCCCAAACTATATACCGTAACACCCTCGAATTCGGGCCCGTCAAAGATACTTTCGTCCGGTGGATCAAACGGATTGATTTTCGCTCCCTGTAAATTCGCGCCAAGTAAATTAGCGCCCTTCAGATCCGTTCCCCACAAATCTGCATCCTTGAGTATGGCGCATTCCAGATCAGCCTCCTTCATATTCGCTTCGCTGAAATCAACGCCCTCAAGGTCAACGCTGAACAGTTTCGCCTTTTCCCAGTTGGCGCTCTTATGGTTTTGCGCGTCCCGCAATTCCGCAAAAGTCAAATCGGAGCCAGTGAAATCTGTTTCCCATAGTGATGCGCCCTTTAACTGCGCCTTGTGCAAGTCTACACCTTTGAAACAAGTGCGATGAAGTATTGCACCCTCTAGGCATATCCACTCCATTTTCGCGTCTTCACAACATGCGCTACTCAAGTCTGCATTGGCCATTTTCGCAGAGTGACACTTGGCATCCTGTAGTTCTGCATTCATCAGTCGGGCATAATGAAGCTTGGCTTCGGTTAATATTGCTTCGCGAAGGTTTGCGCCCACAAGTCTCGCTCTCCGCATCATTGCATTTTCCAAGATTGTGCCTTGAAGATTTGCACCGCTTAAGCGTGCATTTTCAAGTGGTGCTTCATTCATATCTTCGCCCGCTAGCAGCCCGACGTCTCCGGTTAGCAAGACTCGATCGCGCAACTCCTCAATTGCGCCAATTGCGATGTCATGTGAGCTGCTTTTAACTTGCCGCCTCAGCCTTGCATTCAGTTCACTTTTTTCGCGTTCCGCGACTCGCCGCTCGTTGAACCTGTCCAAGACAAAAACTGTTACGCCTGCACCAGCTGCAACTCCGAGCATTTCTGTCCAGATGTTTATGTCATACCCGTCACGATCTCTGAAAACGTTAGAACCTAGGAAAACTCCGATAGCAAGAACCATCATGTACATCAGAACGTGATAATACCAAGAGTATTGCTTGTGGATCTTCCGAATCACCTCCCGCCGACTCTCGCCCGCCATTCAGCCTCCTCGACCAACTCCCGGCCACAACTCTTCCAGCATATCACAATCTTCTAGCTCCCCTGCCCAATGCTTCCGGGAGGGCCCGGGGCAGGGTTGGAATACCACAGCGGGCGAGCCAAGGCTCGCCCCTACAATCTCGCTGTGTTGCGGGCGACTCACAGAGTCGCCCCTACATCTTCCTGTTTTTCGCAACTCGTCGATATCTCGCTGTGAAACTATGGTCGAACACGGTCTCGATGTACTCGCATAACTCGGTGTACTCGGTGACCTCAGTGGTAAAATCATCTCTGTGCCTCTGCGCCTCTGCGGCAAAATAACTGTGGTAAACTTCGCAGAGAATGAGGAGCCGAAACCATGACCAACTCCCCCAACTGGCGCGAGAACGGCGTCCGCATCGTGCGCAGCGGCGAGCTCGACAGCAACACGCCGCAAACGCCAGGCATGACGCGGGCCGCCGCCATCAACCACGCCAAAGCCGGCGCTGACAAACTCTGGGCTGGCACGGTCGATATCCAGCCCGACGCCAAGACCGGCGCCCATCACCACGGCGAGCTCGAAAGCGTCATCTATGTTCTCAGCGGGCGCGCGCGCATGCGTTGGGGCGATAACCTGGAATTCGTGGCGGAGGCCGAGGCCGGCGATTTCATCTACGTGCCGCCGTTTGTGCCGCACCAAGAGATCAACGCCATGCCCGACGAGCCGCTGATCTGCGTCCTCGTGCGCAGCGACCAGGAAGCCATTGTCGTCAATCTGGATATCGAGCCGGCGGAAACATCGGAAACGATCTGGATCGGCCCCAATCATCCCGCCGAAGATAGCTAGGATGGTTTGCTGTGGGCGCGATTAGACTGACGTTGCGGGCGAGCCAATGGCTAGCCCCTACAGTTCGCCGTAGAAGAGTTTGGATTGTTGTTGCGGTGGCGTTTACGGCGTCAGCAGCACTTTGGAGACAGCGCCCGGCGCCTCGATCAAGCGCTCGAACCAGTGGCCGCCCTCGGCCAGCGGCGCCTCATGGATCCAGGGATCCAGCCGTATGACGCCCTGCCCCAGCAAGTCCAGCGCCCGCGCGAAATTCTCCGGCGAATAGGCGAAGGAGCCGCGCGCCACAATCTCGCTGCGGATCATAGCCGCGACCGGCATGGCGCTTGTTTCTTCATGCAAGCCGCTGAGCACCAGCGTCCCGCTAGCCCGCGTGGCTGACACGCACTGCTCGCGCGTCAAGGCCGTGCCCACCGCATCGACCGAGGCTGCGACGCCGGCACCGTCTGTCGCCTCTTTCACCGCCGCCACCGTGTCCACTTCCTTCGGCTGCAGCGGAATGCCGCCCAGCGCTTCGCCCATCGCCAGGCGCGCCGCGTCGATCTCGGCGATGAAGACCCGCGCCGCCCCATTTAAGCGCAGCATCTGCAGCGACAGCAGCCCGATGGGACCGGCGCCGATGATCAAGCAGTCTTGCTCGGCGACATCGCCGGCTAATTCAGCGATGCGCACGGCGCAGCCCACCGGCTCGGTTAACGCGCCGATACGCGTATCCATGCCCTCCGGCAGCCGCAGCGCCAGCTTGGCCGGGGCGCTGACCAACTCGGCGAAGGCGCCCGGCCGATGCGCGCCCAGCAGACGCCGATGGGCGCAGAGCTGGTTGAGGCCGGCTGCGCAGCTATGGCAGTCGCCGCAATACCAGAGCGGGTTCACCGTCACCAGCGCGCCCGGTTCCAAGTCGGGCCGCACAGTCGGCGCCAGCGGACCCACAGCGACGATCTCGCCAGCAAATTCGTGCCCCATAATCAGCGGCGGCACGCGCAAGGCGTTGTGGCCCAGATAGCCGCTCAACTCCGAGCCGCAGATGCCGGCGTGCCCCACGCGCACCAGGATTTCATCAGCCGCCGCTTGCGGTTCCCGCTGTTCGCGCAGGCGCATCGTCCGCGCCGCTTCCCAAACCAATGCTTTCATCGTTCTGCCCTCTCACGCTCGTCAGGGTATTCGCTGATAGTCTAGCAAGAATTGACCAGTCCACAGCGCCCGAATTATACTCCGTAGGCAAGCGCCCCGCCCCGCCAGAACTGTCAAGGGACTGAAAATGAAGATCAAGAGCATCGAAGCCGTGCAAGTCAATTTGCCCCAGCGGAAGCCCAGCGTGACGCCGCGCCGCGAAAGCTGGAGCCGCAGCGCCGAGGTCGCCAACCCCATGTCCGGCTACCCGCATGTCAAGCGCCACCGCAGCCTGTGGACCGATACCGGCTGGAGCCGAGTCTGGGCGAAAGTGACGCTGGAAGACGGTACCTGGGGCTTGGGCTCCACCGTGCACGGCAAGCCGGTGGCCGCCATCATTGAGGACCACCTGGCGCCGCAATTGGTCGGGCAAGACGGCTTCGCTATTGAACGCCTGGCCGATATGATGTTCCGCCTGAGCAAATTCTACGGCACGACCGGCCTGGCCTCCTACGCAATCAGCGCTATCGACTTGGCGCTCTGGGACGCCAAGGGCAAAGCCCTCGACATGCCCGTCTACAGCTTGATCGGCGGAAAGCAGAAAGAGCGCATCTTCTGCTATTCCACCGGCAACGATATCGACTGGTACCAGGAAGTCGGCTTCAGCGCCCACAAGCTGGCTTGTCCCTACGGTCCCGCCGATGGACCCGAAGGCTTGCGGAAGAACGTGGAAATGGTGGCGGCCGCGCGCGAACAAGTCGGCGACGACCGCGACATCATGCTGGATTGCTGGATGGCTTTTGACGTCGATTACACCGTGCGGCTGGCGGAGGCTCTGCGCCCGTACAAGCTCAAGTGGCTCGAAGAATGCCTCATCCCCGAGGACTTCGACGCCCATGCCGAGCTGCGCGCGCGCCTGCCCTGGCAGACCCTGACCACGGGCGAGCACTGGTACACGCAAGTCCCCTTCCAGTACGCCATCCGGCACAACCTGGTCGATATATTGCAGCCGGATATCGAATGGGTCGGCGGCTTGACCACCTGCCTGAAAATCGCCCACGCCGCTGATGCCGCGGGCAAGCAGGTCATCTTGCATGCCGGGGCACGGACGCCTTTTGGGCAGCATTTCTCCTTCGCCATGCCCGGCGTGCCCTGGATCGAATACTTCATCGGCGAAGATCCCGGCGTACCGCTCAGCGAGGGAACCTGGCTGCCGGGCATGGCCTACGCGGTCGACGGCTGGCTGGAGATCCCCGACGAGCCCGGTTTCGGCCTGGGCATCGACGAGAGCTGGATCGAGCCTTATTGAGCCCGGGCCGAATTCCATTAACGGCGAGCAACGCCTAGATCGACAAGCCCACCCGCTCGTATTGCTCCGGCGGCGCGTCGTTGGCGCGCATCAGGCCAACCAGCTTATCAACCATATCGCTTTCAACCGGCGCATTCTCAACCGGCGTCAATTGCCCCGGATCCGCCTGGGCATCAAAGAGCAAAGTCTCGAAGAACGGTATCCACAGCGGCTGACGCCTGGCGGCGATCTTCATGGTGCGGCAGTCTTTGGTAAAGGCGAAGGGCGCCTGCAATTCGATGTCGCTTAAGTCTTCCACATCGTATCGGTAGCGCATGTGCGTCGACATCAGCGTGTAATTGTAGAGCGGCTCGTTGGAATCGTTTGCAGACGCGCGCATATAGACATGCCGGCCGTCCGTCACATTGATGTGCCCGCCGTGCGCGCCATAGAGCGCCGCTTCACGCACGGGCGTATCGTCCGCCACCGCGTCGCGCAGGGGCAAGCCCTGCATATCAGGGGGGCGCTCGATGTCAAAATATTCCAGAATCGTGGCGGGCACATCAATGTTCTGCACCAAGCTGCTGCGCCGCTCGCCAGCAACGCCGGAGCGCGGATCCCAGACGAAGAAGGGGATATTGGCCAGTTCGTTGTACCAGGGCATGCGCATCTTGCCCCACCAGTCGTGCTCGCCCAGCAGGAAGCCGTGATCGGTGTTGACGATCAGCATGGTGTCGTCCCACAGGTTCAGCTCGTCCATGACATCCAGCACTTTGCCCAGGTAATGGTCGCACATAGTCATCAGCGCGGCGTACTCGTAGCGCATGTGCTGTACTTTTTCCAGCGACTCGGTGATGCGCTCGTAAGGCGGCCAGTCAAAGAGCTCGCCGTCGTATTCATGCGGGTACTGCTCCTTCCAGCCCGGCTGCGTGAAGAAAGGCTCGTGCGGGTCAAAGGTTTCGATCTGCAAGAACCAGTCTTCGGCGGCGGCGTTGGCGCGGATGAAGTCGATGCCTTTGGAGAAGGTCTGCGCTTGTGGCATCAGCGCCTCTTCCGTGATGAAGTCGCGGTTGACCTGATCTTGCAGGCGCGTGCGAAAATTCCGATTGCGGTCGCGGGCGACGCCGGCATCCACGACGCCCTTCCAAGGATCGCCCTCCTGGCCGCGGACAAATTCGTGGGTGGTGTAGCGCGTATGATAGGTCGCGCCGCCGTCTTCCCAGTAGTGCTGGTGATCGGTGACGATATGCGAGTGTACGCCGTTCTCGTCCAGGATCTGCGGCATGGAGTCGTCAAAGGGCTCCAGCGGGCCCCAGCTGCGGTGCAAGAAATTGTAGCGTCCGGTGTGCAATTCGCGCCGCGCCGGCATACAGGGCATGCTGCCGATGAAGGCATTCTCGAAGGTGACAGCGCGCTCCGCCAGCCGGGCGAAGTTGGGCGTATTGACCCAGTCGCCGCCGTAGGGCTGCATCAGCCGCCGGTTCAGCGAATCGAACATGACCATGATGGCTTTCATAAGATAATTACCCTCTGAATTCTCGGTTGTCGATAGCGCTCAGCGCAGGAAATGGTAATGATCAAAGACATAATACTATCAGCGAACTCCACACAAGAAAATTCACCACAGAGACACAGAGGGCACAGAGATTATTATGCCGTGATGAATCGACATAGCGGCGAAGTATACCGCTCTCCAGCGCAGCGAAATTGGCGTATTAGGCGGCGCTATGATATGATGAGACGCATTATGGAATTGGAGCAAATAAGGTCGCGGCGCCAACCAGCGAAATATGATGAACTTGTCTCTAGAACGCCTGATAGCACTTATCCTTATAATATTGTTGCTAACCGTCATGTACCTAAACAATGACTTACGTAACCGCTTTAGCGCTAAGATTGACGCAGTGCGCACGGAACTAAAGGCGGACATTGCCGACCTTCGAACGGAACTGAAGGCGGACATAGCCAATGCGCGCATGGAGTTGAGCGCTGACATACAGCACCTGGATGACCGTCTGTTTGCCATTGTCAATCCCCCGGCGCAGCCTGAAGAAGCTGCTCCGTAATGGAACGCCGCCACCATCTCAACCTTTCAAACCGCTGGTTAAGCCGCCGCTGACCAGGAAACGCTGCAAGAAAATATACAGCAAGATCACCGGCACGACTGCCATCACTGATGCCGCCATCAGCTCGGCCCAAGCCGTGCCTTGTTCCTGATCGAATACGCTCAGCCCCAATTGAATGGTCTTGAGGCTGTCTTCCTTGACCACAACCAGCGGCCAAAGGAAGTCGTTCCAGGACCAGAGGAAGGCGAAGAGCGCCATCGTACCCATGACCGGCTTGGAATTGGGAATCAAGATGCGCCAGTAGACGCCCACCCGCGAACAGCCGTCCACGATAGACGCTTCTTCGATTTCCTTGGGGAAGTTCAAATAGAATTGGCGGAACAGAAAGACGCCGAATACGGAAACAAAGTTGGGGAACATGACGCCGCCCAGCGTGTTGATTAAGCCGGTGCCGCCCTGCCCCAGGATGTCGTTGCCGCCCGCCAGCGGGAAAAATTTGATGAGCAGGAAAACCGGAATAATCAGCACTTCAAAGGGCACCATCATGGTGGTCAGCAGTACGAAGAAGATCAGCATTTTGCCGCGGAAATGCAGGCGGGCGAAGGCGTAGCCGGCCATCGAACCCAGCAGCACCTGCGAGGCGACCGCCACCGCTGTGACAGCGACCGTATTGACGAAGAGCCGCGGCATATTCGTCTGCTCGAAGGCGTCAGTGTAATTCTGCAAGTCCAGCTCGGTGGGGATCCAGCGGATCGAATCGCCGAAGATCTCACGGTCGGGCTTAACGGATGTGGACACCATCCAGACAAAGGGCATGATCATCACGATTGCGCCGATAATCAAGAAGATGTAGGTCAAAATCAGGGGCAGTCTCGCTTCCCGCTTGCTGAAGGTGTCAAGCTGTCGCGCTCGCATCGTCGCCATTCTCAAGCCCCCTGCCTTTCCCGCAAGACGCGGAAGCTAATCAGCGTCAAGATGAGCACGATGACAAGCATCACGACCGAAATCGCGGCGCCGCGCCCCAAGCGCAAGTAGCCGAAGACATTCTGATAGACCTCCCAGACCATGGTATTGGTGCGGTTGAAGGGTCCGCCTTGCGTCAGCATGAATATCAAGCCGAAGTTGCGGAAGATGCCGATGGTGAAGGTGACCACGACGAAGAGGATCACCGGGCGCATCAGGGGCACGGTAATGCGTAGAAAACTTTGTATCGGGCTGGCGCCATCCACGCGCGCCGCCTCAATCACATCGCGGGGAATATCTTGCAAGCCGGCCAGGAAGATCACCATATTGCTGCCGATGCTGCCCCAGATCGTCACAATGACCAGGCTGATCATCGCCAGATTGGGGTCATTCAGCCAGTGCTGCGCCGGGATGCCGACAATGCCCAAAAAGTAATTGAGCAAGCCGTGCTGCGGGCTGTAGATCCAGCGCCAGATCATCGCCGAGACGACGACCGAGCTGACCACCGGCAGATAATAGAGCGTGCGCAGAAAGACGCGCCCGCGAATAGATTGGTCGAGCAGTTTGGCGATGATCAGCGCCAGAGCCGTGCCCACGGGGACCGCTTCAATGGTAAAGAGCAGCGTATTGATGATGGACTGAAAGGCGGTCTTGTTGGTGAAGACGTATTTGTAATTCTTCAAGCCGACGAAGCGCGGCGGCTCGAAAAGTTCATAGCGGGTGAAGCTGAGGTACAAGTTGTAGAAGACCGGCCAAATCTTCAGCGCGGCCAGCAAGAGCACGGGAACCAGCAAGAAGAGAAAAGCGACGAAGGCCTGACTGTTGTAGAAGCGATAGAGGCGATCGCGCCAGTCGACGGTATCGACCGAAGCGGCTGATGGCTTGCCAACGGCGACGCTCATCCGTACCCCCGGGCTTGATGTTCCAATAAGGCTTGATTGGTTTTACGATTTATGCGCCGAAATCTTAGCCCATCCCCCGGCCCCTTCCCCGATAAATCAGGGAAGGGGAGCAACTGCGTTTGCGAGGGAATGGGTCGCGGGTAAAGGACTAATCGTCTTCCAGGATCTCGTTGATGGCGGCTGCCGCGTCCACCAGGGCGTCGGCGGCCGGCTTGTTGCCGCTCAGCGCTTGCTCGAGCTCGGCGGCAATCGGGCGGAAGAGCGCGATCAAATTGTGATGCTGCGGGAAGGTGCGCGCGTAGACCGCCGATTCCAGTACGACCTTGTGCTTCTCTGACATGTAATCCGCCTCAATCAGCGAGAGCCGCGGCGGCGTATTGTTGTTGGAAGCCGAATAGACTTCGAGCATGTCTTGACGCGTCATGAAGCGCAGCAGACCCCAAGAGGCGGTAGCGTCGGACGTCTGCGACGAGATGAAGAATTTGTTCACCCAGGAGTGCGTCGCCTGCACTTTGCCCGTCAGCGGCAGCGTGGGGTAGATGGTCTCGGCCTCGTCCGGCGCGTACAAGTTGATGACACGTTCCATATCGGCGCTGTTGAGCTGCATGGCGGCGTTGCGCGCGGCCAGCACATTGAGATCGCCCTGCGGGTCCAAGCCCGGATAGGAGGTTACTTCATGCTCTTGCACCAGCGCCACCAGCCATTCGAGCGCTTCCAGCGCCTCGGGCTGATCAAGGGCGCAGCTGGTCAGGTCGTCGCTGAGGAACTTGCCATCCGCCATGTGCACCCACATCAAGAAGGGCTGCCAGTCTCGCTGCCAATTGCCGCTGGCATCGGAGAAGTGGTAGCCCTCGACATCGAAGCCGCCGTCGCCGCGCACGGTGGTCGCTTGGGCCGCGGTCAGGAATTCCTCCCAAGTAGTCGGCGGCGCGTCTATGCCGGCGTCGGCCAGCATTTCCTGGTTGTACCAGAGTGTGCGCAGATCTTGTCGATAGGGCACAGCCACGATATCGCCGCGGATGGTGACATCGGCTTGCAAGCCGGCCGGGAAGTCGTCCCAGTCCCATTCCTCGTCCGCGTTGATAAAGTCGTTCAGCGCGACGGCCCAATTGCGCCGCGCCATCTGGGGCGCCCAGACGGCGCCGCCTTGGAATACATCAGGCGTGACGCCAGAAGCGAATGCCGTCGTCATTTCTTCGTTGTAACGCCCCCAATTGGTCCAGTTGACGGTCACGCTGGAGCCGGGGTTTTCTTCGGCAAATCGCGGCAGGATCGTCTCTTCAAAGGCGGTCTGCACCGGATCGCTCCAGTCCACCATCGCCAGCGAGAACTCTACCCCATCGTCCTGTGCCGCGATCGGCTGCACACCGACCAGCGCAAAGCCTGCCGCCGCGCCGGATGACGCCGCAAGCCTGAGAAAATCACGTCTTGATAGCTTGTTGGCCATGAGTTTTGTCTCCTGGAGGTTAGTTGTTTAGTAAAGCTGCTGGAATCGACACAATCATACCGCAGGGCGCGCTGGAATGACAAGCATAGCCGAGGCGCTTGAGCTGTACAGGTTGCGTCGCGCGGCTGGTTTAATCCGAAACACGATCAATGGTAGACAGTTGTCGGGCGGCATCAGAAGCTCAGCAGCGAAGCGACTCTGCCCGGCGCTCTCATTCAATCGCTGCCTTTAGCGCCAGCACAGCCGCCTCTTCCGCTTCATGCGCCTGCACTACACGCTCGCGTATGGAAGCGCGCAAGTCGGCTATGTCAGCGTCGGTCAGCGGGAAATCGGCTTCGGCTTCGGTCTTGAGTGATTCCAGCCGGTCGCGCTCGGCGATGATCTCGTCCAGGTTCTCCGCGCCGCTTTCGATGAAGAGCGCCGTCTTGCGGTCGATGGCCGCGCGGGCGTCGCCCAGCATCGGCAAACCGTCAGGCAGCAGGCTGCCATGCAGACCCTGCCAGGCTTCCCCGGCAGCGCGATACATAGCGGCCGCATTCTCCAATTCGGGCGCGTTCAGCACTTGCGCCGCTTCGTCGAGGAAGTCGGCGTAGACATCACGCTCGGCTTGGACCGTCTTGCCAAAAGCCGGTCCCATGAAGGTATGCGCGCTAGTCAGCGCCGCCAGCAGTGGCCGCCCGCTGGCGTATTCGCGCGCCCAACTGCCCTTGCTCTTCTTTTGCAGCATATCAGCCCAGTGCTGCAGCGCCTTCAAGCCGAAATTTTTGGCTGAGCCTTTGGGCGGCTTTTCGGTCATCAGCGCTACGCAATCGGCGATTCCCTGTCGAATGGCATCGGCAAGCGCGGCGTCATCGGGCGCGCCCAGCAGTATCAGCCGCTGACGCTCCTTCTTGATGCGGCTGCGGGCTTTGTCCAGGTCGTCCGTGCTGACCGTCAGCCCCACGCGGCTGCGGTCGGAGATATAAGCTGCGCCGGATTCGGGCTCGTAGCCGTAAATCACCAGGGGCATGCCGCCCCACATGCCTTCGTCGTAGGGCAGCGCGTTATAGGGCAGCAGCCACATATCCGGGCTGGCGACCGGCGCGTAGCCCGCTTCCAGCGCGTCTATGAGGTTCTGGCGGCCTTTGTCGGCGCTGGTAGTCCGGCGCAGATCGCGCGGCAGTTTGAGGCGGTCGAAGATGCGCTCCATAGGGTCGAAGGTATTACGCGTCAGCAAGTTGACCTGCGGATCGTAGCCTTTGTAGTGGAAAGTGAAGTAGCCGAAAGTCACGCCGCCGCTGATGCCTAGCAACATGGCTTCGCTGTAGGGCTGGCCGGTATGCGGCGCTTTGACGCCTTGATAATCAAGCGCGTTGCGGATGGCGGCGGTATCCCAGTAGCGCCCTTCGAATTGTGTGAAATTGGGGAGGGTAGGCATCTTTAGCATTCTCCTGTCGCCAAGTCAGTGTCCGAAGTTTACATGACAATTGCCCGGCGCCGAAAATCTGCGACATACTTTGATGAAAGTTGCAGCGGGCGGTTCACTGGAGCATCCAATTTCTACCCCACCCCAGCCCCTCCCCGACGAGTCCTGACAACAGGACAGTTTTGAAATTCGCGGGAGTCGTCACAACGGGTCAGCCAATGGCTGACCCCTACAGGCTCATTTTGTGGTAGAAGATGTAGGGGCGAGCCATTGGCTCGCCCGCATAAGCGTGCCAAATGCGCCTGTTTTGCGGCAATACCTTGCTCGACTTGAACCTGTCCTGTCGTCAGCAGCCCCTCCTCGACGAGTCAGGGAGGGGAGTCAACCACACGTGAACACGCAGTGTAGGCTTGAATACACACGCGCTGACAGGGCTTGACATGAGGCATTGGGCACAGATTGGACGCTAAGCAGCCTATACCAATCAAGCCCTAGATCTGTCCTTTACGGTGGTCTTCCGCTTGCGCGTCGGTGGCGTAGGCTGTTCCCTGGCCCGATCCGCCGACGAGAATATCGAAGTCGACGCCGCGATCGGCCTGCTGAACATGATCGAGGAAGAGGCGGGTATAACCGCGCGCTTCATGTGTGGTCGGCGCGCGCCAGGCGGCTCTCCGCCGCTGCAATTCTGCCGGCGCGACATCGAGATGCAGGCGGCGCTGTGGCACATCCAGCTCGATCATGTCGCCATCTTGAACCAGAGCCAGCGCCCCGCCCACGGCCGACTCGGGCGCGATATGCAGGACGACCGTGCCGTAAGCTGTGCCGCTCATGCGCCCGTCCGACAGCCGCAACATATCGCGAACGCCTTGGTCAAGCAGCTTGCGCGGCAGGCTCATATTACCCACCTCGGGCATGCCGGGGAAACCCTTGGGGCCCACATTTTGCAGCACCAGCACCGAATTTTCGTCGACATCCAGCGCGGGATCATCGATGCGGCTATGGAAATCCGCCACCGAAACAAAGACGACGGCTTTACCACGATGCCGCATCAAGCGCGGCGTAGCGGCGGAAGGCTTGATGACCGCGCCATCCGGGCAGAGGTTGCCGCGCAGCACAGCGATGCCGGCGTCTTGCTGGAAAGGCTGGTCCATGCTGGCGATCACCTTATCGTCATAGCAGACCGCGCCCTGGGTATTCGCGGCCTGGCTACCTCCGGTGACAGTGATGGCCTCCAGGTCGATGACGCGCGCGAGGTTCTGCAGCACGACGGGCAAACCGCCGGCGTAATAGAATTCCTCCATCAAATATTCGCCCGCTGGTTTGAGATTCACCAGCAGGGGGATTTCCGCGCCCAGCCGGTCGAAGTCTTCCAGGCAGAGGTCGACGCCGATGCGCCCGGCCATGGCCAGCAGATGCAGGATTACGTTGGTGGAGCCGCCGATGGCCGCGTTGACGACGATGGCGTTTTCGAAGGCCGCGCGGGTCAGGATTTTCGACAGCTTAAGATCCTCTTTGACCATTTGCACGATGCGGTTGCCGCTCACGTGGCAGAGGCGGCGGCGGCGCGCGTCGGGGGCAGGTATGGCCGCGCCGCCGGGCAGCATCAGCCCCAGAGCCTCGACCACACAAGCCATGCTAGAAGCCGTGCCCATGGTCATGCAATGTCCGTCGCTGCGAGACATGCAGGTTTCGGATTCGATATAATCGGCGCTGCTCATATTGCCGCTACGCCACTCGTCAGTGAAGCGCCATTTGTCGGTGCCGGCGCCGATATCGCGGCCTTGAAACTTGCCGTTGAGCATGGGGCCGCTGGTCACGACGATTGCCGGAATATCGACGCTGCAAGCGCCCATGATGGCCGCCGGCGTGGTCTTGTCACAGCCGACCAGCAGCACGACCCCGTCCAACGGATTGGCCCGTATCGACTCTTCCACATCCATGCTGACCAGGTTGCGGTAGAGCATGGTCGTGGGCCGCATCAACGTTTCGCCCAGGGACATTACGGGGAACTCCAGCGGAAAGCCGCCAGCTTCAAGGACGCCGCGTTTGACCTGCTCGGCCAGAATGCGCAGATTGGCATTGCAGGGCGTCAACTCCGACCAGGTGTTGCAGATGCCGATGACGGGGCGACCGTCGAACATCTGCTGCGGCGTACCTTGGTTCTTCATGCGGCTGCGCGCTTTGAACCCGGCTTGGCCGCTGCGCAAGAACCAGTCATGACTGCGCAATGACATAAGTTGTCTCCATAGATTCTGTCGTTTAGGCGCAAAGTATAGCAGACTTGGCGCGGCACTCGGCGCTGACCAGCCCGCAACTTAGCACTTGAGAAGCAGGTTGTCTTTCCCTATTCTGTCGCCCATGAACGTGTCGGCACAAGCATGAAGCGGCTTGGAAAACGCAAGCCGATATATTACGGCTGGTACATCGCGCTCGTCCTGGCGATTACCGAGACCGTCTCCTTCGGCGTGCTCTATTACGCCTTTTCGGTGTTTATCACGCCGATGGAAGCCGACCTGGGCTGGACGCGCGGCGAGATTACCGGCGCCTTCTCGCTTTCGCTGCTGCTCACTGGGCTGTGCGGCGTACCCGTCGGGCATTGGCTGGACAGGCGGGGCGCGCGACTGCTGATGACTGTCGGCTCAATCGGCGCGACCGCGACCGTGCTGTTATGGTCGCAGGTGAATACGCTGCCTGAGTTCCTGGCGATCATGGCGCTGAAAGGCGTCTGCGGCGCGGCGGTATTGTATGAGCCCGCCTTCGCCGTGATTGCCACCTGGTTCGCCGACAGACGCGGCACAGCCATGGCAGTCGTCACATTTATTGCCGGCTTCGCCAGCACGATATTTATTCCGCTGACTGATGCGCTGTTGGTAGCCTATGGCTGGCGGCAGGCATTGGTCCTGCTGGCCATCTTGCTCGGCGTCATAACGATTCCGCTGCATGCTCTGGTGCTGCGCCGCAAGCCGACCGATCTGGGTTTAAATCCCGATGGCAATACGACGCCGCCAAGCAAGCTCAAGCCACCAAGCGTGGACCTGCGCGCCGTTTATCGATCGCGCTATTTCTGGCTGCTGACGCTGTCCTTCTCCCTGGTATGGTTGAGCATTTCGGCGGTGCGCATCCATTTCATTCCGCTGCTAATCAGCGTCAATATTCATCCCAGCAGCGCGGCCCTGGCCAGCGGCGCCATCGGCGTCATGCAGGTTATCGGCCGCATGGTCTTCGCGCCTATTGAGCGGCGCTTTTCCAGCCGGGCGATGGTGGCGGGCGTATTTGTGGCGCTGACGGTCTCGCTGCCGATTCTGCTTCTGGGCAATGCCCCTTGGCTGATCTTCGCTTTCGTGGCGCTATTCGGCATGGCCATCGGCACGCATACGCTGGCGCGGCCGCTGATCATCGCTGATACCTATGGGGCGGCCTATTACGGGCGCATCAGCAGCACGCTGATGATATTTGTCACGCTGGCCGGGACGATCTCGCCCTTTGCCGCCGGCCTCCTGTTTGATGTATTTGGCGCTTACGACTGGATGCTCGTGCTGGCGACAATCTTCAGCCTGGCTGCGCTCGTCATGATCGCGCTGCTGCCTGGGAATGGCAATGAAGGCGCCGTCGCATCAGCAGCAGAGGTGGACGAATTGCGGGCATATGCGGCTGATGCGCAAGATGATGGGGCGGTCAAAGCGTAGCCCAGCCGGCCGCCAGGCGCGCCTCCGTCTCGGCCCATGCGCGTACGCCCGAGGTGGCGTCAGCCGCTTCGATGTTACAGGCGGCCACGGCGCAGGCACGTCGGGCGCATTGCCGCGGTCCGTACCCTCGCGTCAGCGCCGCTAGCAGACCGGCATAGGCGGCATCACCAGCGCCGGTTGTGCCAACTACGTCTACTTGAAAAGCCGGCTGCCAGACGGCCGCGCCCGTCCACTGCGCCGGCGCTGCCCCGAGGTCGTTTAAGAATACCAGCCGATCGGGATCTGCCGCGGCTTGAAGATAGAGTCCGCGCGCTCCCAGTTTGAAGCCGGCGATGCCGACGCCCATCGACAAAAGGTCGGCGGCTAGCCCGGCCAGATAGTCGGCGTCCAGCCGTTCAAAGAGTTGGCTGCCCCAGCGCTCCCAATCTGGGCGGCGCAGCATAAACATGATTTCTTCAATGCTGGGCACAAAAATATCGACATAAGGCAGGCAGCGATTTAATATCGCGCGCCAGCCCGCGCGGCCGCTGGGGCTATCTGGCGGCGGCAGCGACATATCAATCGAGATGACGACGCCTGTGTCCTTCACCGCGCGCAGCAAGGTCAGGAAGCCGTCGCCATCATTCGCATAGAGCCGCGGCAGCAGAGTCGGATAGCCCAGGTGAAATAACTTGGCCGCCGCCACGCGCTCCAGGTCGATGTTGCGCAGGTCGTAGTCCTGGTAAACGCCGGTATTCGTCAGCAGGGTGCGGTCGTGGTTCAGCGGCTCGATGACGACGGTGTAGGGGCTGGCGGCGCCGGGCGTCACTTGAAAATGGTCGCTCAGGTCAGCGCCGAAACCGCGCACATAATCGATTATGGCGCTCCCGACCCAGTCATCGCCGACCGCGGCCAGCAAGTCGACGGCGACGCCCAGCCGGTGCAGTGCCAAGCCGGTATTGGAGACGGCTCCACCGGTGGAATAGGAGATGGCGCCAATCTCGTAAACTTTGCCGGCTTCGATCACCTGATGCGGCGCCAGCATGGACATGTCCGGCAGGATATCCAGGGCGATGTGCCCAGCCACAACTACGTCTGCGGGCATGATGTTAGCGCTCATTCGGATGCTTGGGCGCTGAGCCCCGCGAGCGAGACGGAAGACGAAATTATCTCGCCATCGACAGCAAAGCCTTGATGATTATTGGCGTAGAGCGAGACAGTCAAGAGGTCGGAATCCGGCGGCAGCGTCGGCACATGGCTCCACTCGCCATAGAGCCGCGCGATCTTCACGCCATCGACATACAAGTGCGCATGCCCCTCGCCTAGGACGGGCGCCTTGTCGATATTTTGCGGCGTAAAGGTAAAGTTGCTGGTCCGCAGCTGCAGGTTGAAGCTGCCGTCCGGCAAAGGGATGACATTAAGCGTGACCGTTGGCGCGCCTTCCGGGTCGAGATTGATGACCTGGCTGGGATCGTGCGTCAGCATATCCATGGGCGTATCGCGGTAGGGATTTTTGCCTTCCAGGATGGGCGTCCAATAAGTGGCAAAAGCCAGGAAGCACTCCATATCGCCGCCAAATACCTCTTTCTCGCCTATGACAAAGGTATAGCGCCCAATCTCCGCTTCAGGATGCCATAAAGCAACCGTGTAGCTGCCGTCTTGCGGAACTTGAAAATAGTAGTTATCCCAATTCCAGAAGTGGACGCGGCCAAAGGGTTCATAGAACCAATCCGGTTCATCGCCCAGCGGCGCCATCAGCGCGCCATAGCCCTCGGGAATGAGCAGCGCGGCGGGCAGCTCTGCCGACAGGTCGCGCGGCAAACCGGGTCCTAGCACCGCCAAGCTCGGCAGGTAGATATCCCGCTCGTTTTCGTCTTCAGCGGGGATGCTCATACTGAGCAGGATGGATTGCCCGGCCACAGCGTCGAAGGTGAAATAATCGATGTCCTGCGGCGGGTAAACATTGCCAAAATAGGCATAGGAAATCGTAGGATCCGGCACTTGCCAGGGCGCGTTCGCGGTCAAGTCCGCAAATTCGCAGATCGGCTGATGCGCGTTGACAGCCGAAGCGCAGGCCAGCAGGACAAAACCTATAAGGAGCCGGGTTGCCGCTTGCTTGTGTGACATCGTGTCGCCTTTCCGCTGGCGCATGGGGCGCATGGGAAACTCCTGAAACCATTGGGGCGCCAGGCCAGCACTGTGTCTGGCGGCTCCAGCGGGTCAGTCGCCGCTTTGCCGCTCACAATCCATGCGCGTTCGTGTGATTATACAGCGCTGATTCGCCGTCACGTTGCTGTACTCTTGGTATTCGCCATCCAGCCAACTGACGATGACGCGCTCGACAGAAGCCCGCCCCAAGCCGAAGTGCAGCGCCAGTTCATTGCCTGCGCCCAAGCTCGAGCCGGACTTCAATTCGCGCATCTGCGACAGGCCATCGTCGCTGACGACGCGGACGCGTGTGCCCAGCGCGTCGCGGTCTATGGCGCCGCCGCCCTGCATTTCAAAGGCGATCCAGTTGTTCCTGGCGCCTTCGTAGGCGCTGTTGCGATAGAGGCGATGACGCTTGTTCCACCAGGTCAGCGCGTAGTCCACGCGGCCGTCGCGGTCGTAGTCGGCTGTGCTAAAGCCCATAGTCGGCTGCGCTTTCTCAGCGAAGCGTTTCTGGTCAATAGGCGAGAATCCGCCGTCGCGTTCGTTGTGATAGAGCATGTCATGGTAGGCGAAGTGCATGCCGGCCTTGCCAAAGATGGGCGAGATGCCGGTGGCGGCCAAATACAGGTCCAGCCAGCCGTCATTGTCGTAGTCGAAAAAAGCCGTGCCCCAGCCAACCGCCTCGCCAGTGAGATAATCGACGCCGGCGCGCTCGGTCACGTCCGTGAAAGTACCGTCCCCCTCATTCTCCAGCAGCACCATGGCCCGCACCATATTGGAAAAGTAGAAATCCAGATCGCCATCGTTATCGTAATCGCCGCTGGCCAAGCCCATGCCATGCACTTCGGCATCGGCGCCGGCGCGCGCGCTCACATCGGTGAAGCACCAGCCGCCGCATCCAGCTCCGTCGTTGCGCCAAAGCACATTGCCGATGGCATTGATCACGCGGTCATTCACGACATACAGATCCAAATCGCGGTCGTCGTCGTAGTCCACCCAACTGACCGCGAATCCGGCGCCCAGCAAGCGCTCAAAGCTGAGCAAACCAGAGACATCGGTGAAGCTGCCGTCGCCGTTATTGTGATATAAGACATCGCGGCTGCGGGAGAAATCAGTGAGGTCGCATTCGGGATAACAGGACCAGTTGGTCACGTAGAGATCGAGATGGCCGTCTTCGTCATAGTCGCCCCAGGCGGCTGTGGTGGCTTTGCCGACATCACCCAAGCCGGCCGCTACAGTGACATCGGCGAAACCCGCTCCGTCAAGATTGCGGAACAGGCGATTGGCGCCCCAATTCAAGACGTATAGGTCACGCCAGCCGTCGTTATCATAATCAGCCCAGACGGCGCCGCCGCTTCTTTCATCCGGCAGGCTGAGAAATTCGCTGTGTTCCGATACCACAAAGCTGCCATCGCCCTGGTTGCGATAGAGCGCGTTGGGGTCGAGATTGCCGGTGACGTACAGATCGACCCAGCCGTCTTTGTCGTAGTCGTCCCAGGCGCTGCCCGCCGCCAGATAGCCGTCGGCATAGGGAACGGGGGCGTCCTCGTCCCAGATGGCGCGGTGCGTGGCGTGAATGCCCGCTAGTTCGCTGACATCTTGGAAGAGCGTATTATCTTGAATGAAAAAGAAGAAAAACATGGCGGCGATTTTGGGCAGCATGTTGTGGACCTAGCGCCCGTTGGAGATTTGCCCGTCGGATAGGGTGATTACGCGGTCGGCGTATTCATCGACGATGGGGTCGTGGCTGGACAGAAAGATCGAGGTGCCCTGGGCGCGCACGAAACTTTGCAGCACCGCCAGCACTTGATGCGTGGTATCGCTGTCCAGTTCACTGGTTGGCTCATCGGCCAGCACCAGGTCGGGCGCTGTCACCAGGGCGCGCGCGATGGCGATGCGCTGCTGCTGCCCGCCGGACATCTCGTAGGGGCGGTGGTCGTAATAATCCAGCAGGTCCATACGTTCCAGGCTCTCCAGGATGCGCGGGCGGCGCTCGCTGCGGGGTAAGCCGCCCAAGCGCGCCATCACATCGAGATTCTCATAAGCCGAGAAACTTGGCAGCAAGCCCATCTGCTGGAAAACGAAGCCGATGTGCTCGCGGCGCCAGTAAGTTCGGGCCGCCTCATCCATGGTTGAGATGTCGACGCCTTGAATCCAGATCTTGCCGCTGGTCGGGTTGTCCAACCCGCCCAAGCAGTTGAGCAAAGTTGTCTTGCCGCTGCCGGAGCGGCCCCGCAGCGCCACGAATTGCCCGCGGCCGACTTCCAGGTTGATATCGCGCAGCGCATGCACATCGCCGCCGTCCGATTGATACACCCGTCCCACACGCTGCGCTTCGATCGCGTTTTGCGTCATCACTTCCGCCCCCTCAAACGCGCCAGCAATCCGGAAGACGCGCCATTGTCCTCGCCGCCAATTTCGCGCTCGATCTGTATTTCCGCCTGTGACGAGGTCTGCTCCAGATTTTGCGCCGGGCGGATCAGGATGCCTTCTTCGGTGACTTCCATCTCGACGCGATTTTCGAAGCCCAGATCTTCGCGAAATTGTTTGGGGATTTGCAGGCGCCCGGCCGAATCCAGCACGATTAGTTCTTCAAAGTGATCTTCCCAGCTATCGGCCGCTGCAGCGATTGCGCTGCGCGTCTCTTGAATATTGGCATCCGTGAGGGGCCGGCGGCGCACGGTCTCGCTGGCGAGTTTGCCGTCGCGTATCTGCACCACGCGCTCAACATGCTGGGCGATGGCGGGGTCGTGGCTGACGATACAGATGGTCAAGCCATCGTCGCGATTCAAACGCTGTAACAGGTCATAGACCTGGTTCGAAGTGGACGAGTCAAGCTCGCCGGTCGGCTCATCGGCCAGCAGCAGTTTGGGCTGGTTGGCAAGGGCGACCGCGATGGCCACGCGTTGCTGCTCGCCGCCGGATAGCTGGATCGGCCGGTGATCGTAACGCTGCGGCAGGTCGACCTTGTCCATCAACTCGCGGGCGCGGGCCTCCGCTTGGGGGCCGGTGATGCCCGCCAGCGTCATCGGCAGTTTGATATTATCCAGCGCCGACAAATAGGGTATGAGATTGCGGCTGCCCTGCTGCCAGACGAAGCCGACTTCTATCTGACGATAGGTCGTCAATTCACGCGTGCTTAACTTGAGCAGATTCTTGCCATCGACGATGACTTGGCCAGCTGAGGGCAGCGTCAGCCCGCCCAGCACATTCATGAGCGTGGTTTTGCCGCTGCCGCTGGCGCCGACAACGCCGACCAGTTCGCCGCGCCGTACCGTCAGATCAAGCCCCTGCAACGCCATCACCTCAATCTCGGCGACTTTGAAGATCTTGTATAGATCATCGCAGATGACGAAGGCGTTGAGCTCTTGTTTGTTTTGCATCGGGTTTGCCTCCCGCCTCAGATTATGGCCGCGCGCTCGCTGCTGGTTTGTGGACGAGCCAAGGCTCGCCCCTACAGATCAAATTGTATGGCGGGCGACTCACAGAGTCGCCCCTACATCCAGGAATTCCTGAGAATGGATTATTGCTTGCTATGTCCACAGTCCAACACTCCCAAGTGACATTGCACTTGGTGGAACGAGTCGATTTAGAGTACGATCTTATCGAAGCAAGTATCTATTGAGCCAGCATTATACTGTGCAATTGAGGACTCTTATAGACATGAATTTGACAAAAGGCGCTTGCGCGGCGGGCGCCGCAATACCAGCCGCCATAGGCGCAGGCGAAAGGTATCGCGGTGACAGCTCCTAACATCCTCTTCCTTGTTGCTGATCAGCACACTGCCAAGGCGCTCGGCCATCAAGGACACGCCGATGTACAAACTCCGCACCTGGACCGTATGGCGCGCGAAGGCTGTCGCTTCGACAATGCCATCACGCAGAATCCCATCTGCACGCCGAGCCGCGTCTCATTCCTCAGCGGGCAGTATCCGCACAATCACGGCTACTACAGCTTGAGCGGGCCCAATCCTGGCGGCTTGCCCAATATCTTCGGGCACTTTCGCCGCAGCGGTTATTTCACGGCGGCCATGGGTAAGATCCACTGCCCGGAATACTGGGTGGAAGACGACTGCGATGTCTTTCACGAGAGCAATTCCTGGCAGGCTGGCAGCGTAGTCGGTCGCTCGGCGGCCTATACGCAATTTCTGCGCGAGCGGGGCGTGGAAGAGCTGGAAGATCATATCTTGCTGCCGGAATTTGGCGAGCGCGGCCGGCAGTCGCTGGACAGCCGCCCCAGTCCGCTGCTCTTCGACGAATCGCAAGAGGGCTGGCTGGCGGACACAGCCATCGACACCATGAATACCGCTGCCGAGCGGAAGCTGCCCTTTCTGCTGCACGTCAGTTTTCCGCGGCCGCATCAGTGCACTACGCCTTGTCAGGAATTCTGGGATTTGTATGACGGGCAGCAGCTCAGCCTGCCGCCCAATGCCGACTATGACCTTGAAGCGGCCGGTAAAGCGCCGCACATGATCGCCTCCGCCAAGCGCTGGCGCGAAAGCGATTGGCAGCTCTTTGAACCGAAGACCTTTGCAGCCGGGCGCCGGCGCAAGCTGCAGGGCTATTTGGGCGCGGTCAGCCAAGTGGACGCGGCGGTCGGCAAGCTGCTGGATCACCTGCGCGAGAGCGGGCAGGCGGAGAACACCATCGTCATTTACACATCGGACCACGGCGATTACGCGGCCGAGCACGGCATCATGGAAAAGGCGCCGGGCATCTGCAGCGACGCCATCACCCGGACGCCGCTGATCTGGTGGGCGCCCGCTCGCATCGCAGCCGGCGGACGCGTCAGCGATGTCGTTGAATTGGTCGATATATCCAGCACACTCTGCGCGCTGGCCGGGCTTGAGCCGCTGGAGACCAGCGATGGCCGAGATCTTTCGCCCTTGCTGGCGGGTGAAAGCGGGGACAGCGAGCGCATCGGCGTGACCGAATTCGCCTGGAGCAAGAGCGTTCGCAAAGGGCAGTACCGGCTGGTGCATTACCCGCGGGCGATGTTTCCCGACGAGTACCCCGCTGGTTTCGGCGAGCTCTACGACTTGGCGGCTGACCCCTGGGAGATGCGCAATCTATACTTTGACGCGGAGCAGCAGCCGAAAGTTCAGGAATTGCGAAACGACCTGCTGGAGTGGCTGATTACCACGACCCGCCCGCGCACCGTGAGCGGCGTCAACAGCGCCCGCTTTGGCGCGCCGGCGCTCAATCGCCAGCGAGTGCAGCGCTACCAGACGGTGCTGAATCGGGATGGCAAGATTAATCCGCAGCGGCTGCGCAGCGTGAAGAACAAGAATTACTTATGATTAACAGCGGCAGAAGCGCGCATCAAACGCGCCTCTTGCCTGGCGTCGCGGCGTTCAGATTGAGCGCGCCAATCGCATTCGGGCTTGCGAAATAGATAATCGGCTGGGCGCGATTCTGTCGTCGACGTAGGTTTAGTCGCCGCGGAAAGCCCGCTCCAGCATGGCGATGTCCAGTTTCTTCATCTGCATAAACGCCTGGGTTACACGGGCCACGGCGGACTCATCGTCACTCGCCAGCAACGCTTGCAAGCGCGGCGATGTTACCTGCCAGGAGACGCCGAAGCGGTCAGTCAGCCAGCCCGCTTGGCTGGCCTCGCCGCCATTCGCGGTCATGATTTCCCAGAGCCGGTCAATCTCGGCTTGATCCTCGCAGTTGATGCAGAGCGACATGGCGGCATTGGGCTCAAAGAAGGAGTTGCCGTTGACAATGGTGAAGCGCTGCCCAGCCAGTTCAAAGGTCGCGAACATGATTTCATCGCTGCTGCCGGGTCCGACTTCGCTGTAGTTGATGATGTTGAGGACACGCGAATCGGGCAAGAGCGATGTATAGAAATCCAGCGCCTCTTGCACACGGCCGTTAAACCACAAGGTAGTGACGATTTTCTGCACGGGCTAACCCTCTATTTAGAATTGAGCTGACTCCGCATTCATCGGAATCAATGGCGCCTTGCTCAGTCTGCGTCCAGATTTGCGGGGCCAAAACCATGCGGGAGCAGTTCGGCCAGCGTGGTGACCAACTGTACCTGACCGTCCAGGTCAGCCAGGATGACTTTCATCGTGGGTGAAAATTCGAACATGAATTGGCGGCAGACCCCGCAAGGCGAGCCCGCGCCCCGGGAAACCACCGCTATAGCCGCAAATTGCAGATGACCTTCGCTGATCGCTTTAACGAAGGCCGTGCGTTCGGCGCAGATCGTGGGCGAATAGCCGGCGTTTTCGACATTGCAGCCGGTGAAGACCTCGCCGCTTGCGGTCAAGAGCGCCGCGCCAACGCGGTAGTTGCTATAAGGAATGTAGGCGTTCTGGCTGCCTGCCAGCGCCAGATCCACAAGTTGGCGGTCGCTGACTTCGCTCATGCGGGCCTCCTATTTGCCGTGCGCGGAGATTTTCTCGCTGCCGATGATGCCGTTGCCGTTGGGCTTTACGATTTGCTCAGGCGCCTGCGCAATCGCCCGTACCTTGACCTTGCGGATGCGATGACCGTCAATGGAAAGCACAGTCATATTGAGTATGCCGGTCTCAATCGTTTCATTGGTCCGGGGCACGCGGCCGAGCGTCAAGTAGATATAGCCGCCCAAGGTATCGGCATTGGCCGTGTCGATCGAGCAGCCCAGCAGGTCGTTCAAGTCGTCCAGGTCCATGCTGCCGTCGATGAGATAAAAGCCGTCGCCGACTTCGACGTAATCTTCTTCTTCGAGGGTGTCGTATTCGTCGCGAATATCGCCGATGATCTCCTCGATAATGTTCTCGATGGTGACCAAGCCGGAAGTGCCGCCGTATTCATCAACGACGATAGCCAGGTGTACATTTTTCTCCTGCAATTCTTTCAGCAGCGCGTCGGCACGTTTGGTCTCGGGGACGTAATAGGTCGGGCGCAGCAAATCGCGGATCTGCTGGCTTTCCAGGTCGTCTCGGTTCTTGAGCACGGTGAGGATGTCTTTGGCGTAGAGCAAGCCGATTACGCTGTCGATGCTCTCCTCGTAAATGGGAATGCGCGAGAAACCGGACCCGACGAAAGCCGAAAGCGCCTGCATTATCGTGTCGTCAACAGCAAGCGCCACGATGTCGATACGCGGCGTCATCAACTCGCGGGCGCTGCTTTCGCCCAGCTGCAGCACGGAAGCGATCATGTCTTTCTCTTCCGCTTCGATGATGCCACCGCTGTGGCTGGCGTGCACCAGGGTCATGATCTCTTCTTCGGTGACCAGGTTGACCAGCGTATCACTGCCGAACGCGCGCGAGATTAAGCGGCTCAAGAAGAGCACCAGCGCGGTAAATGGCGAAATGACAAAGACCAGCAAGCGCATTGACGGCAAAGCCAGCGCCACTAGATTCTCCGCCTGGCTGGAGCCGACGGCCTCCGGCAGCAGATCGCCGATGACCAGCGTCAAACCGGCGCCAAGGACTATCGTCGCCACTGCCAGCAACGCGCGGACGCCGGCGTCGCCGTTCGCAAGCGGCTCGATCATCAAGAGCACCAGGATGACCGCGATGGCGAAGCGCGTGAGGATATGGGCGATGCTGACAGTCATGCTCAGCTGCAGGCCAGCATCCATCATAGCCAGATAGCGCTGCGCCCGGGCATCGCCATCGTCGGCGCGCAGGCGCATATCGGCGCGGGACAGATTTTGCAGCGCGGCATTCATCAGGCTGACGGCGCCGTGAATCCCCAGCGCGGCCAAGAGCAATATCAGCAGCAGTGAACTCTCCGCCATCAGCTGTCGTCCGCCGTTAAACGACCTGGACAAACAGGAACTGCCGAACATGATTTGCCATGAACGGAGTCAACTGAATTCACTATGTGCGTGGGACTCCCTGAGGGAGGCTCGGCTAAATCGTCCACTGGTGTTCAGAACTATATTGACACAGTGGCGAGAGTGTAACACAGGCATTTGCGGCAACGCAAGCCTGGGCAAGTGTATCGGTCTCGGTTGAATTCTAATTTCACCACAAAGACACAAAGGCACAAAGAATATGGCATATTTCGATTGAGATTCTCGGTACTCTCGCATTTCTCGGTGTCCTTGGTGGTATAGTATTTGTTTAATCGAAAAGGATACATTGCCCGAAATTTGCAACGATATGCACAGCCGTAATCAGCCAGCAACATCTTGTCGCGAGCCCAAACACTCGCCTGTCACTCAAGCAAGTCGCCATCCCAGTTGTAGCGCGCCGACCATTGGAGCAGGCGCTGCGCCTTGCTGCAATCGACCGGGCTGACCGCCCCGCGAATATGCTCGGCGATGGGATACTCGCCGGGATAATGCACAGCCAGCAAGTCGCGTATATCGTCGCTGCGGTAAATATATGGCGCGTTGATGAAGAAGGCTTCGTGGCCGGGCTGCGAGTATTCCAGCGCCAGCCGGCAAGCGGAGGCGGCATCGCGCGCATCGACGAAGGTCCAGAAGGCGCCAAAGTTCGCCTCTGTGTCGGGCGGCTTGTCACGAGCTGGCCTGATCCACTCGCGCTCGCCCTCGTCAAGCACCAGCGTGAAGCGCAAACTGACGATGGACATAGCGGGCGTCCGGCGCGAAAAGCCCGCGGCCAGCGCCTCGCCGACCACCTTGGACAAGCCGTAGCTATCTTGCGACAGCAGCGGATGGGCTTCGTCTAAGGGCAGGTATAGCGGCTGGAAGTAGCGGTGACGGTAGGCATATCCCAAGGCGGAGATGCTGCTGGCGATCACCACTTTCTTGATGCCAAGGATGGCAGCCGCTTCCAGAACGTTGAAAGTCGACACAGCATTGTTGCTGAAGACGACCTCGTTGGTATGCGCTTCGGGCGAGGGAATGGCGGCCAGGTGAATCACCGCGTCCTGGCCCCGCATGACGCCGATAACCTGTCCCAAGTCGGTAAAGTCGACCAGCTGTGTCTTCCACGTTGCCCGGCTCTCTATATCGGCCGCCGTCACCGCGTATCCATACGCCAGCAGCTCCGCCACCGTTGCTTGGCCGATTAGCCCGTCTGACCCGCTGACGAGCACCTTCATAGACGCCATAGGTTTCTCCAATCTGCGGCAGAGCCATCGCATCAAAATGAATCTGCGAAACTATGAACATAATTCTAACTTAAATCTAAGCACAGAGAACACAGAGAGCACAGAGAAAAGTCTATCAATTTTAACTATTGTGAAATCGCACTCCAATTTAGAACCCTGTGAATAGTATTTTACGCATTTGTATGTCGATACTAGAGAAGTTTTGCCCCGAACAAAGTCAATCTCTGTGCCCTCTGTGTTCTCTGTGGTTAATATATTTTGTAGCGATTGCCCTGGCTCCAATCTGAAGCGCAGAGGATTGCAGCGCCAAATGCGCTAGACTATAGTCGAAAATCGCTAGACTGAAAATGCAGGAGGACAACAGTGACAGAGGTGATGCGCGTTGCGCTGGGGCAGCATTCGGCAGCTACGCACGACTATTTGACCTTCGCCAAGCAACTGGGCGTGGGCGGCGTGCAATTTAACATGATTGGCAAAAACATCGGCTTGATTCCCGAGGACCTGGACCTGCCCGAAGAAAAGGGCTATTGGGATGCCGCTGAACTCAAAGGACTGAAGCAGCGCGTCAACGACTATGGCCTGCGGCTGGAGGCGATCGAGAATGTGCCGCGCAGCTTTTACATCGACGCCATGCTCAACGGCCCGCGCCGCGATGAACAGATCGCCAATTATCAGCGCACCGTCCGCAGCATGGGCGAGGCGGGCATTCCGGTTCTGGGTATAAATTGGATGCCGAATCTGGTTTGGCGCACGCCGATGCAAAAGGGGCGCGGCGGCGTCATCGTCACGGCATTTGATATGGAGCGTGTGCTGGCGGGAGAGGTCATTACGGGCATTATCGATGTCGCCGAGGCCGAAGACCGCCCATACAGCGAAGCGGAGATCTTCGACAATTATGTCTATTTCATGCAGCAGGTCATCCCAGTAGCGGAGCAAGCCGGCGTCAAGATCGCGCTGCACCCGGACGACCCGCCGGTGGAATCGCTGGGCGGCATCGGGCGGGTATTCTACAAGCCGGAGAATTTCAAGCGGGCGCTGGATGCCGTACCCAGCCCGAATCATGGGCTTGACTTCTGCATGGGCTGCTTCAGCGAGATGGTCTACGCCGACCGCAGCAACAACGAGGGCGTGCTGGACGCCATGCGTTACTTTGGCGAGCGCGGCAAGATCTTCTACGTCCACTTCCGCGATGTAAAAGGCTGCGTGCCCAAGTTCCAGGAATGCTTCCCGGGCGAGGGCAATGTCAACGTGGTGCAAGCGGTGAAGACGCTCAAAGAAGTGGGCTTCACCGGATTCATCATCGACGACCATGTGCCGGAGATGCTGGACGACAGCGACTGGAATCATCGCGGCCACGCTTACTCGACGGGTTATATTATGGCGCTGGTCGAGGCGGTGAACCAGCTGGTTTAGCGCTCACGACAAGCGAGCGAGCGGGTGACGGATCTCCCGCCACAAGATGGCTTCGTGCAAGAAGAAGGTGAGCAGCGCCACCAGAAATACAAATTGCGGGATGAATTCCAGGCCGACCTGTTCGGCCAGCGCGCCAGCCAGCCAGGGCAGGAAGGCCATGCCGATACTGGCGCCAGTAAATTGCAAGCCGATGGCGTTGGCGGTATGCGCTTGCCCGACTCTGCCGGGCGTGTCCGACGTCATCAACGGGGCGAAAGGCGCAATGCAGAAGCCGATCAAAGCCAAGCCGCACAGGCTGCTTAAGGGTCCTAGATTCAGCCACAGCAGGCCTGCCCCGAGCATGAGCCCGATACTGTTTAAACGCAGAAACAGTCTGTTGCTGATGCGCCCCAAGATGAAGCCGGCGAAGAAACGGCTGAGCGTCAGGCTGGCCCAATATGCGCTGACCCAGGCGCCGGCCGCTTTGGCGTCGATTGAGCGTGCTTCGATCAGGAAGCTGTTGGCGAACTGACCGGCTACCAACTCCGTGCCGACCGCCATCATAAAGGCGCCGATCATCAGCCAAATCAAGGGCAGGCGCAGTGTAGCGCGCATTTTTGCATGGCCGCTTGCGGCGGCATTCCCCTTGGCTTCCCCGATGCGCCACTCGCGCCGCGTCAGCCAAAACATGAGCAGCGCAACTAAGCGTATCAGCGTGAAGACCAAATAAGCCCAGCGCCAGTCCAAGCCCAAATCGATGACGATCGTCGTGATCAGCAAAGGGCCGATTGTCGAGCCGATGCCAAAGCTGCCGTGCAACCAATTCATCTGCCGGGCGCTGAAGTTGACGGCGGCGAAAGTATTCAGGCCCGTAGCCATAATGCCGCCGCCGACGCCGCTGCCGAAAGCGACCAGCATCACAGCCGGCCAGGACGGCGCCAGCGCAAAACCCAACATGCTGACGGCTGCTAGGAACATGCCTGCCATCATGTTCGAGGCGATTCCGAAGCGGTTGATAAGCGGGCCGCTTGATGATGACGTCAAGATCCGGCCCAGCGTGGCGGCTGTAACGAGGGCGCCAAGCGCGCTCAATGTCACGTTGAAATCGGCTTGCACGTAAATCCAGACGACGCCGATGGCGCTGTTTGAGATGCCGCCGACGACAAATACGCCGCAGGCCAAGATGTATAACTTGAGCCTGTTATCCTCTTGCGGTCCTGCCATCTAGCCGTCCTCTGTTCTGTGCTGAAAACTGTCTGCGTGAATCCTGCCCGACCTTGGCCGACATCGGCGATAGTTCGGATGCAGATTTCGTCAACCTAATGTGCGCTGTTTTAGCAGCTTTAGCAGCCAGGATAGTTCCTGCAGTTTGAGCCAATGGGCAGCCAGCAGGAATGCGCCACCATATAAGGCAGCGCAGGTTAGCACCAGCAGCAGTTCATGCCAGATGCTCGCGGCGCCGATAGCGCTCGTCAGCCAGGGCAGGGTGATTAGCGCGATCGCCAGCATGATGAGCGACGCCAGCGCGGATTTGACGCCGGTCACGGTCAGACGTTGCGCACCGAAACCGTCCAGGCGCCGCCACAGCAGCCAGCCGCTTATCGAGGCGTGGACGAAGTGCTTGGCGCTGTCAGCCAGCATCAAACTAAAAAGACCAAAACGATCGAATAGCAGCAGCGCGACCGCAAGATATACCGCCAGACTGATGATGCCGATCAGCGCCGGCGTGAAGGTATCCTTGCGCGCGTAGAAGGCGTAGACCAGCAGCAGATCGATGGCGGCGAAGGGCAAGCCAATCAGGTAGAGGCGCAGCGCTTGCGCGGTGATAGCGGTATCCGCCGCGAGGAAGGCGCCGTTTTCGAATAGCAGCGCGATGATGGGACCCGCCAGCACAAATAATCCAGCCACAGCCGGCAAGATCAAAGCGGTCGCCAGGCGCAAGCCCAGCCCTAGCGTGTCCTTGAAAGCGCGCTGCGCTTGCGCTGACATTTCGGCGCTTTGCCGCGCCAATGTCGGCAATATGGCGATGCTGATGGCGGTGGCAACCAAACCCTGTGGAAATTGCACCAGCGTGGTCGCCCAATTCATAATGGCGATGCCGCCTTCGCCGGTATGGCTGGCCAGCCGATAACTGACTGGGCGGATGATCAGCGTGTCCATGCTCAGCGACAGCATAACCGGCAAGTAAAGCAAGGCGACGCTCTTCAAAGCCGGGTGCCGCCAATTGAAGCTGAAGCGCAGCCGCCGCAAATCCAAGCCGGGCATTTGCAGAAGCATCTGGGCCACAGCGCCGACCAGCCAGCCGACAGCCACCACGATGATGCCCTCGGCCGGACGCGCGACCGCAAAGGGAAAGACCTCCGGCACGGCACTGAGCTGCGGCAGCCAGGCGACGGGCGGCGCCAGCGCCAGCGTCACCAGGACGATGCAGCCGTTGAAGACCACACCGGCGAATGCGGGCAGCGTAAAGGAACGCAGCGCGTAGAGCGTCCCGCTGAAGACAGCGAAGAGGCTCAGGAATATCAGCGCGGGCGCGGTCAAACGCAGCAGCTCAACCGCGAGACGCCGCGTTTCGGCATCGGCGCCTTGCGCGACCAGCGGCACGATCTGTGGAGCCAGCATCTCAATCAGCAGCACCAGAACCGCCAGTATGGCCAAGACCAGACTGATGAGCGCCGACACGACCCGCCATAATTCTCGCTTGCCGCGCAGGGTGATGACATCGCTAAGCACCGGCACAAGCGCGCCGTTAATATGCCCGCCGATCAACAGGTCGTAGATGGCTTTCGGCACGATGATGGCGACCTGGAGAGCGTCGGCCGCGCCTGTCGCGCCGAAGAGGAAGGTGATGACGGTTTCACGCGCCAAGCCCAGAATACGGCTGCAGATATTGCCCAGCGCGATGATGCCGCTGGCGCCGGCGACGCGGGCGTTGGTGCGCTCTTGATCAACGGGAGACTCGCTATCAGCGGCAAGCTGGTCGCTGCCGATGGCAGGTCGCGCCTGGTCAGCCTTCATCCAGATGACTTTCGACAGAGACAGCGGACGAGGTCATCAATATACACGATTCAAGCCGCAAGCGACTGTGCTAAATTGCCAAGCCTGAGCCAAGGCAATCCAAGCAGCGGCGCAGCCTAGCCAAGTACGGGGCCGATGTAACGCGCGCCAGCCATCAGCACAAGCGAGACCAGCGCCAGCCACATGCTGACGCGCCCGTTGCGGCGCAGCTTGGCTTGCAACCGCGTCAATGCCGCTTCGTCCCCGTTGTCGCTCGCGGCCATAGCGGCGAAGCGACCGGCGCTGCGCCAGACCGCGAATAAGCCATGCAGGTAGGCGAGCAGACCAAAAAGCGAGCCCAACGTAAGGACCATGCCCATGCCGCTGCTCATGGTTTCGTGGTAGGACATCAAGCCGTAGAGCAGCAGCCCAGCGACTGTCGTAATGAGCGCCGACAGCGAAATCAAGCGCGGGAGACTCGTATCGGCGTAGAGCTTGCGCAGGAATGGGCGTCCGCTCGCGCCGGCCCGCTCCAAAGTCGGCTCAATATAGCAGGACATCACGATGGCCGCGCCAACCCAGATCAATCCCCCGACAATGTGCAGCAGGCGCAAAACCGTGATGACCAGCGCGCCGCCTGTGGTGCTAATATCCATGTCCATCTCCGTGCCAAATCGGCATAAACAAGCAGCGCGGATGAAGCCGCATCGCCCGCGCTACCCTCTACAAGGTCAGCAGATAGGCGATCAGATCCGCCAAGTCGGCCGCTTGCAGGCTGTCTTCATAATCAGCGTACATCAGGTTGGAGTAACCCGCGACTAAATGCTGCCCCGGGCGCAGGACGCTCCAGTAGAGGTATTCCTGCGCGGACTGCCCGGCGACGCGATCAGCAGCGACATCCGCCAAGCCAGCCAGCGAATTGCCGATGCCGCTGCCCGTGCCCTCAATCGCGTGGCAGGCGGCACAGGCGGGCGCCTCATTATTCGACTGCCCAAAAAGTTTTTCGCCGCTGCCGGCGTCGGCCTGGTCAAAGTTCAGGCTGTCAAAGGCGATACGCGGCGGCTCCGCATTGCAGGCGGCAAGCAGCAGTAGGCAATACAGAGCTACTGTCAGCGAGCCTAAATTGCCGCGCGAAAAGCTATTCATAGCCGTCGTTTTTCTTTGACAATTTATCCATCCGCTTCTATTATCGCATTCACTTGGCACAGTCTCAATCCTGTCTAGCTGAGCGAGTTTATGATGAATTCGATTCTCACAGACGAGCAAGTAAGGCGCTTGAGGACGAGGCAGCAACTGCTCGGTCGAGAGCGCCGCGCTGCTTCCGCCGCTGCGGTCGTCCAGCGTCTCTTCGCTTTGCAAGCCCAGGAGTGGTCCTCGGCGCAGCTGGCGATTGCGGCGCGAACACGCGGACTCACGCAGAGCGATGTGGTCCATGCCCGCGAAGTCGAGCGCAGCTTCGTACTCACCTGGTCGCTGCGCGGTACGCTGCATCTGGTCGCGGCGGCGGACCTGCGCTGGCTGCTTGAGCTGTGTGGGCCGGGCGCCATCCGCGGGGCGGGCAGCCGCTACAAGCAGCTCGGCTTGACGGAAGCGGCGCGCGAAGGCGGGCTGGAAGCGATTCAGACGATCTTGAACCGCGAAGGCGCGCTGGTCCGTTCGCAGCTGGCGCAAGCGCTGGAAAGCCGCGGCATCCCGGTGGCGGGGCAGGCGATCCATCACCTCGTCCGCTATGCCGCGCTGCGTGGATTGGTCTGCTTCGGGCCCGATGTCGGCGGCGACTTGAGCTACGTGCTGCTCGACGACTGGTTGCCAGAGACAGACGGGACGCCCCGCCCGGCCGACCCGCTGCGCGAGTTGGCGCGGCGCTACCTGATGGCTTACGCGCCCGCTGCTTTGGCTGACTTCGCCCGTTGGTCCGGCTTGAGCAAAGCGCAAGCGCGGCAAGCTTGGGAAGCAGTCGCCGGGGAATGCGCGCTGGTGGGCGGCGCGGGCGGAGATGCGCTGATGCTCAAGGGGCAGCTGGAAGCGCTCGAGCCCAGGCCGACGGAGCCAATCGTACGCTTGCTGCCGCGCTACGACAATTACATGCTGGGCTACGCGAGCCGCGCCTTCATGGTCGCCGATGAACAAGCCAAGCGGGTGCATCCGGGCGGTGGGCTGATCCGCGCTTGCGTCATCGTTGATGGACAGGCGTCCGCGAACTGGAAGCTGGAAAAGCGGCGCCATGGCATCCGCATTTCGGTGACGCCTTTCGAAAGCCTTAAGGCCACGAAGCTGCCGCTGCTGGAAGCGGAGGCGGAAGCGCTGGGCGAGTTCCTCAATACCCGCGCGGAACTGCGCGTCTCAAAGGGCTAAAGCCGCGTCGACTTGCTTGACTACAAACCCATATCTTGTTTATGATGAAAATAGATTAACTTGAAAAGGCGGTGACGCATGAAGAATCCAAAGTTCGTCTCAATCACGGTAATGGCAGTTGTACTCTTATTCGTATTCGCCGGGCTGCCATTGTTGGCGAACTCGAACCAGATCAGCAACTTCGAGTATGTCGGCTACAATTCCGACAGCGGCTATGACGAATTTCAGTGGGACACCTATGCCGCCGGCGGCGAAATCAAGATGAATGTCAAAGACGGCGGTATCACCGCTGTGTGGATGCGCATGGCGAATCGAAAGATCGCGCATTTGGACAATGGCAAAACCAAACTAAGCGTTACGCCCTTGCAGAACACGGCCGGCACCACCTTGAAATACCGCGTGAAAGTGGGCAATTCAAGCTGGAGCGATATCATCGAGCTGGACTTCACCTAAGCCTGATTTGGCAGCCAGCCCGGATCCCCTTCCCAAGTATGCGGGAAGGGGATTTTTTATTGCCCCGATTGCGCGGCTCGGGGGCAGCGCCAGGCTCCGAAGTTGACCGCCACCGAGAAAAAGGCTTATGATGAAAGTAGAACCATTCACGAAGGGATGACAATAATGACGATACGATCCACCACCAAATTCACAGGCATGATGATCGCGCTGATACTCCTGCTGGCCGCCCTGCCCATCCAAGTGCAAGGCGCCAGCGTTGACAACCTGGAGTTCGCCGTCCAAACCTGGACCGTGCAGCACCTCGGCGGCTCAACGACTTATCACAAGTGGGAGCTCAGCTGGGACACCCTGCTAAACCAAGATTCGGCGTCCGTCCAATTCAAAGGCGGCGGCGTCACGGATGTCTGGACCACCGTCAGCTCAAGCAGCGCTTTTGGTCCCCAACGGTCTAGCGAATTATTCGACCCGCTGAGCAACAACCCCGGCGGCAAGACCTTCCAGTTCCGCGTCAAGGTATCGACTTGTACACGCAGTGGCGCTGTAACCACTTGCACCCCCACAGATTGGGCAACCGTGGAGCATACATTTTAGTTAAGTCGCGCATCGGCGCGGTGGCAAGGACGAGCCGCGCCGACACGCTATTCCTTCGCAAGGATTCGCAAGGAAAGGAAGAACACAATGAAAACCCGAAGCGCAAGCAAAATCGCCGGCCTGATGACCGCCCTGATACTCCTGCTCGTCACGCTGATCGTGCAAGTCTACGCTGCTGAAGATTTCACATTTGAAGAGGTGACGGCGGAAAATGATTGGGAGTTCAGTTGGCTGACCGAACTCTATGAGAATTATGCTTGGATCCAATTCAAAGGCGGCGGCATCACCAATGTTTGGACTTCCATTTCGAACGAGAGCTACGCGCGAATAAACAACAGAACCCATGTCAAGTTTGCGGCGCTGGTCAGCGATCCATCGGGCTTGACCTTTGATTTTCGCGCCCGCGTACAATACTGTGTCCGACATGATGAACTGGGAGATTGCGACCAACAGACGAAAACAGGCTGGTCAACCTTGGCTGTGGAATTTGATTAGGCAGCGCCGGGTGCGGTGCTCGCCCCCGCAGCCCCCTCGCCAGCAAAGAGGGGACTATTTTCTTTAGCGACAATGCGCAATGATTCGCAGCAATTCGCAAGAAAAGGCAGCAAGGCAATGCAAACCCGCTCAATTATCAATATCGCCGGGCTGATGATCGCCCTCTGCGGCATATTCGCCACGCTGCCGCTGCAGGCGCAGCTATTCAACAACAACGGGTATTCCATACCTAACTTTCGATATGATGGACTCGACAGCAATGGCGACCACGTCTTTAGCTGGGATATCAGCTCTCTGCTAGAAAGGGTATTCAAATTTCAGGCAAAAGTCCCCGGCGTGGTCGACGTCTGGACGACAATTCCGGCGGTGCCGGCCAGCGGTCAAAATAGCGGAAGAGACAAATTAATCGTGGAAGTGCCATCGGATTGGGCTCCCGGCACCAAGGCGCGTTTCCGCTTAAAGCTGCAACAGAAGATAACAGTCAATGATATAACGCTTACCGTTCGCTCCAAGTGGGCGAAGCTGACGGTGCAACTCGGTTAGCCGCGCCCGGACCGGCATTGACAAGGAAGGAAGCGCAGCATGAAGCGACGCGCCAGGATTTTCATCTGCCTTGCCCTGGTATTGATGTGGCTCTTTGCCGCGCTGCCGCTGCAGGCGCTATTCAACAACTCCTATTCCATACTTAACTTTCAATATGATGGCCTCAACAGCAATGGCAACCTGGTCTTTAGCTGGCAAATCATCTCTTCGAAAGAAAGAGTATTCAAATTTCAGACAAAAGTCCCCGGCGTGGTCGACGTCTGGACGACGGTTGCGACGGTTTCCACCAACTATAATACCGCAACATACAAAGGCACTTTGACCATGGCTCCGCTATCGGCTTGGCCCCCCGGCGCCGTGGCGCGTTTCCGCTTAAAGCTGCAAATGACGGAGACGGTCAATAATGAAATGGTTACCATTCGCTCCAAGTGGGCGAAGCTGACGGTGCAACTCGATTAGCCGCGACCGGACCGGCATTGACAAGGAAGGAAAAGCCGAATGAAGCGACGCGCCAGAATTTGCATCTGCCTTGCCCTGGTAGTGCTGTGGCTCTTTGCCGCGCTGCCGCTGCAAGCCAGCCCGCCCGACGACTTCACATATCACCAGATCGACAGCGAGGGACATCTTTTTTTCAGTTGGAAGACCACCAGCAGCAACGAGATTGGAGCCATCCTGCAATTCACCGGCGGCGGCATCACCAGCATGTGGACCTCGGTCTGGCTCGACAGCAGCTGGTTCGACCAGGACCGCACGCATATCAAAGCCGATCCGCTGACCGATTCGCCATCCGACCTGGCCGGCAAGACCTTGAGCTTTCGCGCAAAAGCCGATGTCTGCACCGAGTATTCAGGCGACACCTGCATCGCCGCCAGCACCAGCGACTGGGCTTATTTGGATGTCAGTTTTGATTAGGCTGGGCCAGCGCCCAGATTAAAGTTTCGCAAGCACATAAGCAACGGGGAGGAGGAAAAATGAAGCAACACAAACGTATCGTCATCAGCCTGGCGCTAGCGCTGATTCTGCTGGTCGGCGGCCTGCCCGTCTTGGCGCAGAACAACAACACGACCATCAGCAACTTCCAATATGACGGCATCGACGGCAGCACGCATCAATACAAATTTAGCTGGGATACGATTGCCAATAGCTCTATCTACCGATTTCAGGTCAAAGGCGCTTGCGTATCCGCGGTCTGGGTGAGCATGTCATATAATTCAACCTGGAGCAGCGGGGGGAAGAGCCAGCTGAGAGCCGGTCAGTTGCGGGACTATGGCTGCACCTTGAGATTCCGCCTGAAGCTGCAGATTCCCGGCGGTTACACTTCCTGGGCTTACGCCTCCTAATCCTGGGCAAAGCGGTGGTCGCGCCGGCGCCCACTATGTTGATTTTCCAAGCTGGCTCAAAGAACAAAAACTGAGGAGAGAACAATGAACACAAGATCAATTATCAGTCTGGCGCTAGCGCTGATTCTGCTGGTCGCCGCCCTGCCCGCCGGGGCGAATCACACGCTTTACAATTCGGATTCGTATTGCCGTTGGAATGGCGCGAGCATCGCAAACTTCTCCTTTGATGGAAGCGACGGTATCAACAATGATTGGAAGTTGTCCTGGGATACGGTTCCACATGCGGTGAGCAGAGTGATGCAAATCAAGGGCGGTGGCATAACCAGCGTATGGACGACTGTGTGGCCAACAAGGATGTACAAAAGTGTGGTCTCAGGGGAAACTTACTACGAAATGACGCCGCTAGCCCAAGAGGCAGGAAAAACCCTCTACTTCCGCATCAATATCAATTGCAATGGGGGCGGAGGATTTTATGGATGGACACCTACCGCCGAAACATCGAAGGACTAAATGGCGCGCCGGTTCCCGTGCCGGGCATTATATAAGCGAGGAGAAACGGAAATGAAGCGACACAAGCCTATTGTCATCTGCCTGGCGCTGGCGCTAATTGCGCTATTCGCCGCCCTGCCCGCCGGGGCCGATCATACGATTTCCGGTTCGGATTCGTCTTGTGGTAATGACGGCGCGAGCATCGCGGATTTCTCGTATGATGGAGAAAGCTTCGGTGAATGGCTATTATCATGGGATACCGTCCCGCATGCGCTGTCCCAAATACTGCAGTTGAATGGCGGTGGCATATTCACGGTATGGACAACTGTCAACCCAAACAGCATCTGGCATAGCACCTTGGGAATTAGCCATTTTGAAATGCCAGCGCTTGCCCAAGTGGCGGGGCAAACCATGTATTTTCGCCTTTCCGTCAATTGCCAAGGACACACCTTTTTCCAAGGAGATTTTGATCATAATCCTAGCGCCGAAACATCAAAGGACTAAATGGCGCGCCGGTTCCCGTGCCGGGCATTATATAAGCGAGGAGAAACGGAAATGAAGCGACACAAGCGTATTGTCATCTGCCTGGCGCTGGCGCTGCTGGCGCTATTCGCCGCCCTGCCCGCCGGGGCGGATCATACGATACCTCTATCGAATTCGACTTGTGGTTACAATGGCGCTAGCATCGCGGATTTCGAGTATCAGGGCGAATTTCAAGGTGAATGGATATTGTCATGGGATAGAGTCCCGCATGCGCTGAGTGTTGTAATGCAGGCGAAAGGCGGTGGCATATTGAATGTATGGACAACTGTCAACCCAGTCCGCCTCTGGGATAGCATCTTGGGAAAAAGCAATTTTGAAATGACGGCGCTTGCCCAAGTGGCGGGGCAAACCATGAACTTTCGCGTTGCCGTCAATTGCCAGGGCCACGCCCTTCTCCAAGGAGATTTTGATCATAATCCTAGCGCCGAAACATCGAAGGACTAACCCCCACCCCAAACCCCTCCTGCCATCTCTATGGCAGGCATCCCAGAGCGAGGGAGGGGCTGCAAGAGCGATTGCCCGGCTCAATTCCCAGGGCAATCGCCCCTACATTTTCCAGATCGATGTGATAATCGCCAACCAAAGACATTAATCTCTGTGCTGGCGGTCAGTGTCTACGCGACCCTCTGCGTTCTCTATTTTATGAAACCTGCCGAACCCTGTCGAAATATGTAGGGGCGAGCCACCGGCTCGCCCGTAGGCACGCAGCATTGGATTTCATATTTTGTGCGAGCCAAGTCCTGACTTACGAGCAACTGTGGCTAAAATATTTTGATGCGATTGCCCCCAATTCCCGACTTGATTGACAGCGGCGGCATAATTCGCTTATGCTGAAAGTAAGGCACTTAGCCATAAGGAGCAAATCGCATGAAATTCCGATCCGCAATCACTATCATCGGCAGCGCCCTGGCGCTGATTATACTGTTCTCGCTGCCCGCGCTGGCGCAAACAAACAACAACGTGACCATCAACAACCTGTCTTACGATGGGGTCTATAATGTTGATGACATACGGTTGAGTTGGGATACTGTCGCCGATACCGACAGCGTGAAGCTGCAAATTCAGGGTGGCGGCATCATCGATACCTGGCAAACCTATTCCGATACCACGATCTCGACTAGCGGGTCTAGTACGCGCATGATGATTAGGGACCTGGACAGCTATCGGGTGGGCGACGCGATCTTCAGATACCGCGTGAAGATACAATTGGCCTACAAAGCCTGGACGCCTTGGGCTTATGTGGACGAAAGTTAGCGGAGCATGGGGGAATGCGCCTTTGCCCTGGCGCTCCCCCCCAGCGCAAGCCCCGGATTGACGGCGGCGGCGATAGTAGCTTATGCTGGATAAAGACACTGTCTACCTCAGGAGCAAATACATGAAAACTCGCCCAATCATCACCATCATCGGCAGCGCGCTGACGCTGCTTTTGCTCTTCGCCGCCCTGCCCGCGCTGGCGCAAACGAGCAACAGCACGAGCATAAGCAACCTGACTTATGATGGCGTCGAACATGGGCAGTACATGGTATTGAGTTGGGATATCATCGCCAATATGAAGAGCGTGAAGCTGCAAGTGAAGGGCGGCGGCATTTCTAACGTCTGGGGAACATCTAACTTTTTCAGCACCTCGACAAGCGCAAACGGGGCGCGGACGGTCCTGCGGCATGATGATCTGACCTTTCATCGGGTGGGCAACGCGCGCTTCAAATTCCGCGTGAAAGTAAAGTTGACGAACAATACCTGGACGCCTTGGGCTTATGTGGACGAAAGTTAGCGGAGCATGGGGGATGCGCGGGTTTGCCCCCCACCCCAAACCCCTCCCCCAGAGCGAGGGAGGGGCTGCAAGAGCGACTGCCCCGCCACGATTCCCGACTTGATTGACAGCGGCGGCGATAGTCGCTTATGCTGGATAAAGACACTGTCTACCTCAGGAGCAAATACATGAAAACTCGCCCAATCATCACCATCATCGGCAGCGCGCTGACGCTGCTTTTGCTCTTCGCCGCCCTGCCCGCGGGGGCGGATCATTCGATAATTGAATCGGATTCGACTTGTGGTTACAACGGCGCGAGCATCGCGGATTTCAAGTATAGTGGAGAACGCCAGGGGGAGTGGATTTTGAAATGGGGTACCGTCCCACATGCCATTACCGGGGAAAGGAAAATGCAAGCGAATGGCGGTGGCATATTCACGGTCTGGACAACTATCAACCCAAACAGACTCTACTGGGAAGGTACGCTAGGAGGAGATACCTTTTTTGAAATGACGGCGCTTTCCCCAGTAGCGGGACAAACCCTGTATTTTCGCGTTTCCGTCAAATGCGCGGGCAACAGCGTTATCTACAACCCAAAGACAGGTAGGGTAGAGGAGGCTGTTTGGGAGCATACACCTACCGCCGAAATATCGAAGAACTAAATGGCGCTCCATTGCCCCCAGCCCAGAGCGAGGGTTGCAAGAGCGATTGCGCCGTCATTGTCAATTTGGCGGCGCATGGTATATCATCTAAGTATCTACTTATCGCAGGCGACAGCGAAGTCTCGCGCGCCTGCGCCGGTTAAATCAACAAAATCAAGGAGCTTGATCATGCGCAAAATAGTACTGGCAATTTTGATATTGGCGCTGCTGCTGCCACTGGCGGCGGTACAAGCCGATGAGCACCCGACAGTCGCCGTCCTCAGCTTTGGCGAGCTGCCCACCAACGCCGTTACCGAAGGCGCCGTCCTGGATGTGCTGGAATCCTATGGCTTCATCAGCGCCGAGGAACGAATGACTATGGGCGAGCAGGCGGATTTAGAGGGCGAGCATCTTCGCATCATCCGCGGCAGCGCCAACTTCGACCTGCCCACCGCCAACTTGATGATCGAGCAGGCATTGGATGAAGAACCCGACGCCCTCATCACGCTCAGCGCCGCGATAACGCAGCTGGCGGTCAAAGCCACCAGCGACTTGGAAGACCCGCCGGTGGTCTTGTTCACCTCGGTCTTTAATCCCTTTGAGGCGGGCATTGCCGAATCTTACTGCATCAAGCCGGACCATGTTACCGGCGCGCTGTCGACGACACCCTACGAAGACTTGATGGACCTGCTGCAGACGCATTACCCCGACATCCAAACCATCGGCACGATCTACGATTCTTCGCAAGCCTCTGGCATCGTCGGCTCGCAAGACATCGCGCGCATCGCTGGCTTCTGGGATGTAACCGTCGAATCAGCCGCCATCACCGGCGTCAACGAGCTGCTCCTAGCCGCCGAGAGCCTCATCGACAAGGGCGTGCAAGCCTTTGTGATGCCTATTGACCTGAGCCTGGACGCGACCGGCTTACCTGTCCTGGTCGCTTTGAGCAATGAATATGGCATCCCCGTATTCCACCCCGCATTGTTCTCGGTCGAATCGGGCGCGGCGATTAGCGCTGGCTTCTACAGCTTCTACGCCCAAGGCGAAAATATCGGGCGCATCCTGGCCGCCTATCTGAACGGAGAACTGGACGTCGCGTTTACGCCAATTCTCGAGCAAAGCAGCGAAGCCATTGGCGTGAACTTGGACGCCGCGCTTGAACAAGGTCTCGAAGTCGCCCAGGACATCCTGGAGCGCGCCGATGTCGTTGTGTCCGATGGCGAAACGACGGTCAACGAGACTGTCAGCATTGAGATGCGGTCGTCGGATGTGGTTACGCTGGAAGACCGTATGCCGGGCGATCAAGGCTTCCTGCAATTCTTGAAATCCCAAGGTTGCAGCGAAGAGCGCATCGCCCAAGAGCAAGCGCAGCTCGATGAGCAGGCAGGCTAGCGCAGCCCGCCCCTGTCCCAAGCCCCTCCCCAACCACCAGCGTCATGGCGGCGATTAAAAGAAGAGGGGCTTCGAATCGTACGAAATCGCTACAAGCCCTTTCCCTGATGCTTCAGGGGGAGGGTTTTGACTTTGTAAACCCCGATCACTCCCCGGCGAGCGTCACCTGTACGGTCAATTCTTCCAGTTGCGGAATGACATGACGCGCTTCATGCTGAATGGCGCAAACGATTTGTCCACTCGCTGCCAGCGTTGTGCCAGCGGGCACGACGATTTTCATCACGCCGTACATACGGTGGCCGACCCAGCGCAGCCGCAGCGTCTCTATCGCCTGGACGCCATCCAGCTCCAGCGCATGCGCCTCCACATGCTCGACCAAATGAGGATCGACCGCATCCATCATGCGGTACCAGACAGCTTTGATGGCGTTCCAGGTGATGCCGACGATGGCGAAGCCGATGACCACGCCCACGATGGGATCGAGAATGGGCAGGCCAATCAGCGTGCCGATGACGGCGATGAGCACAGCCAGCGAGGTCAGGCCGTCGATCAGCGCGTGCTGGCCATCGGCTATCATGGCGTCGGAGCCGATGCGCCGGCCCACGCGGATTTGCATCAGCGCCACCAGCTCGTTGCCGACGAAACCCACTAGCGCGGCCAAGGCGAGCCACTCGAGGTTCTCCAGCGGCAGCGGGTTGAGCAGGCGCTGGATGGATTCGTAAAGAATATACGCAGCGCTGAAGCCGATTGAAATGACGATGAAAACGCCGGCGATATCTTCCAGGCGGCCGTAGCCATAAGTGAAACGCCGGTTGGCGGCGCGGCGGGCGATGTAGAAGGCGCAGAGCAGCGGGATGGAGTTGAGGGCGTCGCCCAGATTGTGCACGGTATCGGCCAGCAGGGCGACGCTGTTGCTGGCGATGTAGATCACGACTTGCAGGGCGGTGGTCAAACCGAGGGCGATGAGGGCGATCCAGACGGTGCGGACGGCGAGTCGGTTATCGAGGAAGGCGCGATCGGCGGCGAGATCGGCGTGGCTGTGGTCGTGGGTGAAGCCGGGCAGGTGCAGAGCCTGCGCGATTTTGACGAGGATGTTGTTGCTGTGGTGGTGGTCGTGGCTGTGTGAATGGCCCATGGACCACACTCCGACATCTATGATTGAAGCCTTGCTTCTTCAATTTTCCTCTTTAGCTGAAACGTTCTGGCTTTGGCTTGTCTAATTACAGTCTGATATGTACGTGGTTCGACGATAATCTTTTCATCGTCGCCAACCTTGTACCTCTTAGCATCTGTCGCAACCGTTGATCCAAGCGCAATACAAATTATTTTACCATTTGATACCAGATTGCCACTTGCAGAAATCGCCTCAGCATAGTCCTCTACCTGACGCAACTCTTGCTTACGTAACTTGTAGCCACCGCGTTTCAATTCAATGATCAAAACCTTGGCGATTCCATTGACTTCGTGATCGTCGTCAAAACTATCGTGTGAATATGTTTTGATGCGACTATCCGACGTAGCTACAATATCTGGTCGCTTTAGAGGGTCATCTAGCTCTAAGTCATTATCTTTAAGTAGCGTTCGAACTACAGTCGCCAAAGACCGGTTCGATGTGAATTCTACGCTCTCATATTCCGGGCCAAATATCCATAATCCATTGTCGAATAATGGATGAATCTCGTGGAGTTCATCGGCATCCTGGTCTACCAGTTCTTCGAGTTTCTCAATTAGCTTCAGTCTACGGCCTAGTTCGTCTAGCACGACTTCCGCGTCACGGATCGACCACTTTCGCAGGATCTCGTTCAGTCTATTGACATCATCTGACGACACGTCAGCCAGTTGAAACAGCAACTCATAACCTGTACTGGCAGCCTCTAAATTTGCCATAAATTTTACTACCGCGTTAAGTGTCTTTTGGTCAATGGTCCGGATGTCAGTTTGGATTCCATCCAAATTCTGTTCAATGCGCTTATTTGAGGATTTTGGTAGCTTGCTGAGCTGTTTATTGTTCTCTTTCAAGGCTAGCTGTTTGCGTTCTTGCCGCTTCTCGAAAAACAATTCGTCAAGTTTCGCCTGTATATGTTGACTGACGACCTCCAAAACCTGATTAGTCTCGTCGCTGTCCTCAAAGGCTGTCCAATCGGAATTCACAAACTTTGCTAGAATATCTGCAACAACTATGAATGTAAATCGTTTTGCCTCAGTGGTTCGCGCGTCCAGCGTATACATTCTATTGGGGTCTCTCCAATCGACATTTCCAACACCTTTCCCATCTACATGCCAAGCAACGCCATGAGGATGGCTAGTTCGCCCGCCACGGCCGCTATCTAAGATATAGATTTCAACTTCGCCCAACGGTGTTTCAACTATTTCACGGTCTGTGTCGTCTAATGACGTAAGTTCTATCACGGTCCCATTGACAAAAATCTTCAAACTCGGATCAGCTAGGAACTTGCATCCTATCAAATCCCTAAGCCTGTCAGCTTTAATATGCATATTAAAAGCGCAGGACGATATAATCGTCTCATGCGATGACTCCATATCTTCGACGCGACGTAGCAATTCAATTTTGATAGGCTCCATGCGCCGATCGGGTTGTCGCTGAACTCTAAACACACATCTTTCACCGTCCTTGCTAGTTTCAACTTCGTATTTGTCATTGAAGCAAAACAGGCTGAAGCGTCCCTTGCCGTTTTTTCCGAAGAGCTTTCGGTTGCTTTCAGTATTGCCTGAAGGAAATACTATTTCGTTTCCGTGTTCCCTACGATTGTAGCTCAGTGTATTCCATATTTTGAAAAACTCATCATAAGTCATTCCAGTGCCATTGTCGCGAATAGTGAAGTCTCCATATTGATCAGTTGGCCAGTCTATCTCAACGAAGTTCGCGCCAGCATCGGAACAATTTGAAACCAATTCCACTATGGCGATTTCCGGATCATTCACCAGCCGGCGCGCATAGTCCTTGATGAACCTTTTGTCAAAGGCAATTGGAATGATTTCAACATCTTCCTGCACTATCAGTCCTCTCTACTTGCATTGCTTTAGTAATAATGTGTGGGGCGCAATTGTAGGCCCGACCAATACTAGCATACAGCCTTTGTGGTGATAACAAGCATATCTACCGTGTAAATGCGGCCCTGTGGCGGAGCCGCCCTACCCCTCCCGCGCGTGCGCATCCATGGCGGCGACGGCCGCGATGGCCACGATGTCTTCGACGTCGTCGCCAGCTTGCAGGACGTGCACCGGCGCGCCCATGCCCAGCAAGATGGGACCGATCGCATCGGCATTCGTCAGGCGCGAGAGCAGCTTGTAGGAGATATTGGCCGCGTCCAGATTGGGGAAGACGAGCACGTTGGCGTCGCGGACGCTGCTGAAGGGATAGCGCTCTTCGATGATCTCGACCACGACCGCGGTATCGGCTTGCATCTCGCCGTCGACGCTGATGTCGGGGCGGCGTTGGCGGACCAGCTGCACGGCATTGCGCACTTTGTTGCTTAGCGGATGAGGCGTGGCGCCGAAGTTGGAGAACGAGAGCATGGCCACGCGCGGCTCCAGCCCCAGCGTCAGGGCGAAGTCGTTAGCCAGGATGGCGATTTCCGACAGGGTCTCGGCATCGGGGTCGATATTGACGGTGGCATCGGTGAAGAGGTAGCTGCGCCCTTCGATGACCATCAGGTAGACGCCGGCGGCGCGGGTGGCGCCTGCGCGGGTGCCAAAGACTTGCAGAGCCGGGCGGATGACATCGGGGTATTCGTAGGTCAAGCCGCTGACCATGGCGTCGGCATCGCCGGTTTTGACCATCAGCGAGGCGTAGTAGTTGCGTTGACGCACCAGCGAGCGGGCTTTGCCTAGGGTGACGCCTTTGCGCCGGCGCAATTCGTAGAGGTAATCGCGGTATTCATACTGATTGTCCGCTGAGTAGTGATCGAAGCAGTTGGGGTCGAAGTTTAGGCCGAGGTTGTCAATCGTGCGGCGGACGCGCTCAGGACGGCCCAGCAGGATAGGCTCGCCGATGCCTTCGTCGCGGACTTGCATGGCGGCGCGGATGATTTTTGGCTCTTCGCCTTCGGGGAAGACGATGCGCTGGGGCGTACCGGCGCGGGCGCGATTGATGATATTCTGCCGCACTTGACGGCCGATGCCCTGGCGGCTGATGAGTTCCTGACGGTAATCTTCCAGGTCGATCTGGCGGCGGGCCACGCCGGATTGCATGGCGGCTTCGGCCACAGCCGGCGCCACCCAGAGCAGCACGCGCGGGTCGAGCGGTTTGGGAATCAGATAATCTTTGCCAAATTTGATCGACTCCTGCCCGTATGCCAGCAAGACGCTGTCGGGAACGTCTTCGTGCGCCAGGGCGGCCAGGGCGCGGGCGGCCGCCATCTTCATCTCTTCGTTGATGCCAGTGGCGTAGACGTCTAATGCGCCGCGGAAGATGAAGGGGAAGCCGAGCACGTTGTTGACCTGGTTGACGTAGTCGCTGCGGCCCGTGCCGATGATGGCGTCGGGGCGGACTTCCAGCGCCAGCTCGGGCATGATTTCCGGCGTGGGATTGGCCAGCACAAAAAGCATGGGATTCGGCGCCATGCCCATGATCATCTCTTGCGTGACCGAGCCGGCCACCGACAAGCCGATTAGCGCATCAGCGCCAATTAAGGCGTCGTGCAGGGTGCGCGCGTGGGTGGGGATGGCGAATTCGGTCTTGTGGATATTCATGCCGTCTTCGCGCTGATGGTGGATGACACCGCGCGAATCAAGCATAAGAATGTTGTCTTTGGCGACGCCTAGCGACTTAAAGAACTTGCCGGTGGCGATAGCGCTGGCGCCGGCGCCGTTGATGACCACTTTAACTTCTTCCATGCGCTTGCCGGTGACTTCCAACGCGTTCAGCAGCGCCGCGCCGGAGATGATGGCGGTGCCGTGCTGATCATCGTGGAAGACGGGGATGTCGAGCTCTTCGATCAGCCGTTCTTCGATTTCGAAGCATTCCGGCGCTTTGATGTCTTCCAGGTTTATGCCGCCGAATGTGGGCGCCAGCGCTTTGCAGACTTCGATGATTTCTTCGGCGCTGCGTGAGGTGATCTCGATATCGAAGACATCGACATCGGCGAATTTTTTGAAGAGCACGCCTTTGCCTTCCATGACCGGTTTGGACGCCAGCGGCCCGCGGTCGCCCAGGCCCAGGATGGCGCTGCCGTTCGAGATGACAGCGACCAGGTTGGCGCGCGCGGTCAACTCGAAGACGGTCAAAGGGTCGCGGTCGATCTCCAGCACGGCTTCAGCCACGCCGGGCGAATAGGCCAGCGAGAGGTGCAGCTGGCTGTCGAGCGGCTTGGTAGGGGCGATTTGGATTTTGCCGGGGCGGCCGCGGCGGTGGTAGTCAAGCGCTTCCTGGCGTGTGAACGAAGTCATGGTAGGGATATCCTTGGGAGATGGGTAGATGCTGACTGTATTTTAGCGTAAGTGTGGCGTGAGGCGAGACAAGGGGCGCCCCTGCAGTTGTCAATTCTGCGGCGGAGGGGGATGTAGGAGCGTCCCGTTGGGTCGCCCGCGAGTATAAGTATCACTTTGACAGCGCTGCTAATGAAGTGTGTGGGAACTATCGGTCTCGTCGGATCGTATTCAAGAAAGCTTGATCGAGATCAACCCGTTCATCGGCGGCATGCCACAATTCCCTAGCGTGGCTTTGCGGCTCGCCGGTGAATAACCAGACGGCAATCCCTTCAGTCTTTGCCACTTCAAGGGCAGGCACCATATCGCTATCGCCGGTTACTACCGCGGCGTGCGTGATGGCGCGCTTGGCGCTTAGCAAAGCGAAATCCACTCCAAGCAGTAGATCAACTTGCTTCTGTTGGTAGATCGGCCGTCCTTTATTATCCCTGCCGCGATACTTAACAACACCCAATCTTACGGTAAAACTAGATAGCCGCTCTAGAGCGTTGTAGAATCCGCGGCGTTTCCCGTAGAATTTCTCTCATCGTCTGTGGGGCGATTGCTCTGGTAGGGCAAGCCATTATAATAATAAGTACGCAACAGATCCATTGGCGCTGCTGGGGTGCGCGCGTTTACCCGCGAAAGAATCTCGGAAGAAAGTTTTTCGTAATCAACCCTTACGGCATTCTTCTGGGCGACCTTCTCTAAATACGCTCCATCAACAAAAATCGCTAAGCGAAACATCCTTGGTCCGTAGACTTGGCTACAATAAACAGGGAGGCTAGGAATTTTCGCTAGCCTCCCGAAAATTGCCTGACGAACTTTCGTAAGATCACCAGGGAGTATTGTCACCCGAATTTACGCCAAAAGACGGCATATGTCAAGCAAATATATCTGGCTGTGTTGCTCAATCGGATAGCGCGGCCCGACCTTGCAATAGCGCACGCTTTTGGGCGAGACAAGTCTCGCCCCTACAACTGTCGTCTGATCCGGGTGGGACATCCTACGGCATACGGTTTCAGCCCAATTGACCAAAAATGATGTCGGCGAAGTCTTCCGTGCTCATGCAGTCCGCGGATAGCCCTATCGCCGCGGAAAGTGGCCTTGCCAAAGCGAGCGCCGCCAGCCAGAGTCCAATATGTTAAGAGTTCATCCGAATCGTGAAAGTAGCGAAACTGGCATTAGGGTACAATTTCATTAGATTTGGAGGTTAACAAGGTTGTCGCTATGAACTCCTTCCCTCGCTCTACGCTGCTCGAGAATCAACACCTAAACGCTTTGCCACTGGGATTAGGCGCGCGCTTGCTCATCGCCCTCATTCTGCTGCTAACGGCAGGCATCGCGCAAGCCGCCGAGATTTATGTGGATGGCGTGGCTTGCCAGCTTTCGGACGCCATTACCGCCGCGAATACCGATGAAGCCATTTATGGCTGCGCCGCCGGCGCCGGTGCTGACACCTTGATTTTGACGCGCGACATCCAATTGCAGCTTGGCAGTTTGCCAAGTATTACCAGCGACATCAGCATCGAATTCTTTAACATTGCGTCGCAGGTGGAAGATTGCAATGAGGATAATAAGGAGCCTACTGATGAGCCGTCCGTTAACGCGACGACTTCTGGTAATCCAACAGCGACCGACAAACCAACAGCCACCGACGAGCCAACAGCCACCGACGAGCCACCGCCGACTGACGAGCCGACTGCAACCGACGAGCCACCGCCTACTGATCGACCGACAGCGACTGACGAGCCACCGCCGACTGATCGACCGACAGCGACCGATGTGCCACCGCCGACTGATCGACCGACAGCAACCGAAGGGCCACCGACTACTGCGACATCGCCCGTCTCTCCTCCCATTACCACTGGGCTGACTCCGGATCCGACCGACGACCCGACCATTGGCGATCCCAAACTGACGGGTACTGTTAATGCGCTGCTCACGGCGACGGCGTCAGCCGCATTGTCCGAAACGCCTACAGCGACAGGGACGTTAAGCGCGACTCCCCCCACCTCCAGCGCCCAATCCGCCGTGCCGGAACACTGCCTTCATATCGTCGTGCGCAACGAGACGCTCTTCCGAATCGCGCTCGAATATGACATGACCGTCAGACAATTTTCCAGCATCAACGGCTTGCAGTCCGTGGACACACTGTACGAAGATCAGGTACTGATTGTACCCTACGAAGACTGCGTTCAATACGCGTCGCTTAAAGGATAAAGGCGGAACTAGCCCAACTGCGCGCAGATGATGTCGGCGAAGTCGGTCGTGCTCATGCCGTTGACGCCGAGGATATCGGCGGTGTAGTCGCCTTCTTCAAGGGCGGCGGTGACGGCGGCGTCAATCTTGTCCGCGGGCTCGGGCATGCGCCAGTGGTGGCGCAGCAGCATGGCCGCGCTAAGGATGACGGCTGTCGGATTGGCGATGCCTTGGCCCGCGATATCAGGCGCGGAACCGTGCACGGGCTCGGCGACGGCGACTTCTTCGCCCAGGTTGAGCGCCGGCGCCAATCCCAAGCCACCGCCCCATGCAGCCGCCATATCGGACAGGATGTCGCCATAGAGGTTGGGCGTCAGCACAACATCAAAACGGGTCGGCTCTTTGACCATCCAGTAGGCCGCGGTATCGACCAGCAATTCGTCGGTTTCGATGGCGGGGTATTCCTTTGCCACTTCGTAAGCGACGCGGCGGAAGAGGCCGTCGGTCTGCGGCATGACGTTGCCTTTGTGCACGATGGTCACACAGCGGCGGCCCTCGCTCATAGCCAGGCGGAAGGCGGTATGGGCGATGCGTTCGGTGGCGTAGCGGGTGATGCGCTTGGTGGCGGTGCCGATGTCGCCCGCGTCATCGGTTTGCTCGTCGCCGACGTAGAGGTCTTCGGTATTTTCGCGCACGACGATCAGGTCGACGCCTGGGCGCGCCGTGGGCACCGGCAGATAGCGCGTGGGCCGCAGATTGGCGTAGGTTTCCATGGAGCGGCGCAGCTTTACAATGGGCGAAGAGTAGCCTGGCACCGGGTAGGATGGGGAACTGCAAGCGCCGAAGAGAACGGCTTTGGCGCCCAGTGCCGTGGCCACTGTTTCTTCGGGCAGCGCGTTGCCAGTGGCCTGGAAGGTTTCCCAGCCGGCCTCGGCAGTGACAACTTCAAGATCGGGAATGACTTGCCGCAGTACGCGGATCGCCGCTGGCACCACCTCACGGCCGATGCCGTCGCCTTTAATGACACATAACTTCACAGCAGATTCTCCTCGTCACAGTTAGACGTCTTAACAGGCAGGTTGCGTCAGCCCATATATGATAAGAAGTGTCTTTTGCGATCTGTGACGAGAACTGCAGTACATAAAATCAGTATTTCTGACGCGAGGTTAGATTGTGACACAAGGTTCGCGTTTTGTCGAATTTTGCTCCCCAACCCCGCAGGATAATCGCATCAAACTGATTTAACTACAGAGGGCACAGAGGGTCGCGTAGACACTGACCGCCAGCACAGAGATTTAGGTGTTTAGACGCCTATTCAAAGCACTCGATGGACTGGAATACGGCAAGAAGCACCAAAAAGACTTCAAATATCTCTCAAAATCACTCCTGACTTATGACATTATTGCTTATTTCTGTGCTCTCTGTGAACTCTGTGTTTGGTTATCCGTTCGAATTTACGCCATTTCAGTCACTGCCATTGTGATGCGATTACCCTGATGGAGCGGCGGAAGCATATTCCAATTGAGAGCCGAATCGCGTACAATGATTGGTCGACCGAAAGGAAGCCGCTCCTTTGACGGAACTCAAGCCCTGTGTGCGTTGCGAGCAAGAATTGCCCCCCGCCGCGTTTTCTGACGCGGAAAATGTCTTTTGCAAGAAGTGCATGGAAGAGATAGTCGCGATTGTGCGCAACAAGTACAGCGCGATAGAAGCGGCCCACTTTCGCGCCAAGCTGCGGCGGCGCTCGCGCGATGCGATGGAGGAGTTGCGGCGGAAGCTGAGTTGAGGATCTACCCTACCCATCCTAGCCTATTTCAACTGTGGTCGCAGGGACAACTATTGGGACGCCCCTGCAATAGGGCGAAAGTTCAGCGCAGCGTAACCTGGCTGCCAGCGGCCGTCTTCGTCACCAGCAGTTGCAGCGGGAAGGCATCGCGCAGTTCATCGATGTGCGTGATGACCAGAATCAAGTCGAAGTCGCTCTTGATGGCGTTTATCGCGTCCAGCATTTTGGCGCGGCCGGCTTCGTCTTGGGAGCCGAAACCTTCGTCGATGAAGAGCGCGCGCAACTGGGCGCCGGCGCGCCGAGCCAGCAATTTCGAGAGCGCGATGCGAATGGCGAAGTTGATGCGGAAGGCTTCGCCGCCGCTGAAGAGCTCGTAGGGACGCGCGCCCAATTCATCGGCGATTGTGATATCGAGCGTCTCGTCCAGGTTGCCGTCAACGCGCTCCCGCTGCGTATTAAAACGCAGATTCATGCGCCCGTCGGTCATGCGCGCCAGCAGTAAATTGGCTTGCGCCTCGAGCTCGGGTATGATCGTTTCGATGATCATAGCCGGCAGGCCTTGCTTGCCAAAGGCTGTACGCAGTTCGCTAGTCAGGCTTATGTGATTTTCCAGCTTGGCGAGCCGCTTGCTCAAACGGTCTTTGCTTTCGCGGCCGGTGGCGATGGCGTTCAACTCCTGCTTCCTGATGGCAATGCTTTCGCGCAGCCGCTGCGCCTCGCCTCTATGCTTTTCGACGGACTCGCGGCTCTCGCGATTTTGCCCCAATTTCCGGGCCAGCTTCTCTATCTCTGTATCAAGCGCCTGCAGCTTGGCTTCATCGGCGGTCAGCGCCTGGCCCAGTTGCTCCAGACGCTGGGCTGTATTGTCGCGGCTGCGCAGCGCGTCGGGCAAGTTGGCTTTGGCAAATTCCAGTTGGCTGCGCCGGCGGTCGAAGGCGGCAAAACTGTCAATCTGCGACTTGATATCGACGTAGGATGCGGAATCCGTTTCAGTCTGACGAGCCAGCTCTTCCAATTGCGCGCGCGCTTCATGGCCGTAGTCATCGCCCGTCAGCCGCGCCTCAACTTGCGCCAGATCAGCCGCCTCCAGCTTCAAAGCCTCAGCCGCTTCTTCGGCGCGACGGCGCTGTTCGCTGGCTGCGCCCAACTGCTGCTGGAGCGCGGGCAGGTCTTTAAGTTGCCGCGCCCAGGTATCCAGCTGTTCGTCGAGCGAGCGGCGCTCGGCGTCGATAGCGCGGATTTGCCCGGCGCAATCGCGGTAGCACACGCGTAAGCTGTCGCGCTCGCCTTGCAGCTGCGTTAGCGTTTCGTCGCGATGCGCCGCGGTCAGCGCTTGGCCGCAGAGCGGACATGTCGTGCCCTCGACCCGTTGCAACTGTTCAAGCCGCCGGTTCAGCGCTTTGCCCTCAGACTCTAGGTTGTCCATGCTGGCCGCAACCTTGGCGCGCTGCCCGACCAGCTTCTGCCGCGTGCTGTTGGCTGTGTTGCGTTGGGCGTCGAGCGCTTCCAGGGTCTGCAGCTGGCTTTGCAGCGCCGCCATATCGGTCGCGGAGGCCTCATTGAGCATGACATTTAAGCCCTTTATGCGCTCGCGAATGACCTGTGCTTCGCGCGTTAACTGGGCGCGCTGGTCGGCCAGGGTCCGCTCGAGCTGGTGAATCTGTCGGTCTAATTCTTGCCGGCGTGCCAGATGCTGCAAAGCCTGGTCCTGATTCTCGCGCGCGGCCACCAGCTGCTGGTAGCCGGCTTCAATGGATTCGCCCTGCTCGCTGGTTCGCTGATACTCGGCGATCTTGTCGTTCTGGCGCTTGATCTCCGCTTGCGCCATTTCCATGTCGGCGCGGCGACTCTCGATAAGGCGCTCGGTTTCGGCTTTGTTCTCGCGCGCTCGAAGCAGCGAATCGGCCGCGTTGGACACTTGCTCGTAGTGCTGACTGGCTTGATCAAGCGCGGCTTGCGCGGACTGGAGCGCATGCGTCAGCTCGTCCAGTTCGATTTTCAGCTGCGGCTCACGCTCGATTTCGTCATCAATGCGGCTGATATCGTGTCGCAGGATATCCGCTTGCGCGCTCAGCCTGCTCAGTCGTTGTTTGGACTCGTTTTCGTATTGCGTCCAGCTTTCCAAGCCCAGGATATCGGACAAGACACGCTTACGCTCGGCGGCGGTCTTGAGCGTAAAGGCATCGGCCCTGCCCTGCTGCAAGTAGGCTGAATGCACGAAAGTTTCAAAGTCGAGGCGCAGCAAGTCGTTGATCTGTTCCTGCGTGCGGCGGATGCCACCCTGGTTGATGATGCGCGGGGAGGATTGCGCTCCCCAAGCCAGCAGGTCAAGCGCGCCGCGGCTGCCGCGCCCGGCCCGCGCTCGCCGCCGGATCACGCGGTAACGCGCGCCGTCTTGCTCAAAGTCGAGCTGGACCTGCATGTCGTCCTGCCCCTGGTGTATCAGTTCTTCGTCTCGTTTGCCGCGGGCGCGGCCCCAGAGCGCCCAGGTGATAGCGTCCAGAATGGAGGATTTGCCGACGCCGTTATCGCCCGACAGGCAGGCCAGATCGAGGCCCTCGAAGCTGATGGGCTGGGGCGCGCGGAAAGCCAGGAAGTTGCGCATTTCCAGTCGGGTTGGGAGCATGACTTGCCTCTGCTGCGGGCTGCGCGTTTACGCATAGCTGAGTGTAGCACAAGCCGCGCCGTCTGATTCAGCTCCGGCGCTGGAGCAGGCTAGAGCCACTTGCAACTTACGCGGCATTAAGCCAACATCAGTGCTGAAATGGACAAGCGAACCCAGCCAAACCCCAATAATGCAGAAACGCGACAGCTTGTAATTGCTGCGGGCGGCGCCTGCTTCCGTCGCTTGGGCTACTCAGCTGTCGCCTTGCCCGACATCGCCGCCCAGGCGGGACTTCCACTCGCCGCCGTTAAACGCCACTACAACAGCAAAGAAGCGATTGCTCGGGCGCTGGTTCAGGCGAAGATCGACGAGCTGGTGGCTCGGATTGATGCGCTGCCCGCTGGCGCCATGGCCGATCGCTATTGCCTGGCTCTGACCTTCGCGGTACATACCCTAGCTCAAGATCGCGAAGCGGTTGTGGCAGTCTTCGCCGACGCCATGGTTGACTGCGCCGAATTCGAACTCATGTCCGGATCATCCGCCCAGCGCCTCACGATTGCCATGGAGCGTCTTGTACTGGAATCCGCCGACGCGCTGCGCGGGCAGCAAGCCCGGGACATGGCTGCCGCCCTCTATGCCACTCTGATGCAGGTCTTGATATTCTGGTGCTACGACCGGTCGCCTGGGCAAGCAGCCACCGACAACCTGCTCGGCTTGGCGCGGGATCTCTACGCCCAGCTGCGTCCGCTCTATTTCCTGCCCATGACGCGGCAAGCGATTGCCCGTCTGGCAAGCATCGTTCAGCCGCAATCGCAGTCCGCGTCAGAAGGCGCCGCTGCGCAAAACGACGCGCGGGATGGTGAGCATCAGGATTTCGATGTCCATTGAGATTGACCAGTTGTCGATGTAATACATATCCATTTCGCACATTTCGTCGAAGGGCACGTTGCTGCGCCCGCGCACCTGCCACCAGCCGGTCATGCCCGGAGTGATCTGCAGGCGGCGCGTATGCCGCGGCTCGTAGAGCGTAACCTCGCGCGGCGTCGGCGGGCGCGGTCCTACCAAGCTCATATCACCTCGGATGACATTGATGAGGTTAGGCAATTCATCCAGGCTGGTCCGCCGCAGGAATCCGCCTACCTTGGTGATTCGCGGGTCGTTGCTAAACTTGGGATGCCGCGGGTCTTCGCCCGATTCGCGCAGCATGGCTTCTTCCAGATCTTCCGCGCCCTCCACCATGCTACGAAACTTCACCATGCGGAATTGCCGTCCGTCCTTGCCGACGCGTACCTGCCAAAACAGCACCGGTCCAGCGCCTTCGAACTTCAGCGCCAGCGCCACCAGCAGGCAGACCGGCGCCCACAGCGGCAGGGTCGCTATCACCAGCGCCAGGTCCAAAGCGCGCTTGATGAATTGATCGGCGCGGCTGAAGGAGCGATGCGCGCCGATGCCAAGCAGCGGGATGCCATCGAGGTTTTCGACCTGCACCTGGCGGATATTCAACTGCATGATCTCCGGCACAATCCGCAAATCGGTATTGGCCGCGCGGCAAACTTCAGTCAGCTCTTGGATACGATCGTAATGCTTCCAGCGGAAGGTGATGATGACCGTGTCCACCATCTGGGCTTTGATAGTTTGCGCCAACTGCGCGGTACTGCCCATGGCCTCGACGCGGCCCATGCTCATGGCGCTTTTTTCGGCGGCGTCGTCGAGGAATCCGACGGGCCGGTAGCCAAATTCCGGGCGCGACAGCATGATGCCCAGCAGAGACCGCCCGACCTCGCCCATGCCGATGATGAGTACGCGGCGAACACCGATGCCCCGATGCCGCAAATAGGCCAGCGCCCAGCGCCGTATCAGTCGCGATATAGCAGCGACGATCACCGTCAGCGCCGCCACATATAGCAGCATCAGACGGCTGGTCGCCAAGGGCTGAAGGATGAAGAACATCGCCAGCTCAATGACGATGGACACCGCAACGCTGCTGGCGATCAGATAGATCTCTTCCAGCCAGGCTCTGCCCGCGATGTTGCGATACAAGCCATTGCGTTGGTAATTCAGCCAAATCAAGAGCGCATAAACGGCAGCGAAGGGTATGTAGGGGTCAAAAGCGCGCTGTACGGGGTCCGGGCCGAAAATCCGCAGCTCGTAACGCAGGACGTAGGCCAAGCCGAAGGCAAAAAAAGCCAGCGCGGCGTCGATTAGCGGGAAGAGCCAGCGCGGTTCGATAGTTGGGCGTTCCGAAAGCGACGTGTTTGCGTTCATGCTGTTCAGCAGCGCCAGCCCAAGTCTAGCGCCTGCTCTACGTTGGGTAGGCGCCTATAATTTGGTTTCAACACCGGCCGCCTCTTCACTGCTACTTTTCTTCACACCGCCATTTGCGATTGAGGCGGACCCTTGGCAGCCCGCCGGCGCGCGGAGGCCTGCATCGCCCCCGAGCGGCTGACGCAGGTCGCGTTCCGCCAGCGCCTTGTGATAACTGTCGACCGTGAGCTCGGCAGTACGCTCCCAACTGAAGCGTTTCGCCCGCTGCAGACCTTTAACGCGCGCTGCCTCGCGCCAGTCCGCGTCTGACGCTACGCGCTTGAGCGCCGCCGCCCAAGCTTCAATATCGTTGGACGGGATACACTTTCCCGCCGATCCCGCAACTTCCTTCAGCGCGTCCGCGTCCGATGTCACCACCGGCGCGCCGCAGGCCATGGCTTCCAGCACGGGCAAGCCAAAGCCTTCATAGACTGACGGGTACATAAATGCTTCGGCGCAATTATACCAAAACGGCAATTCCGCCGCAGGGATGAATCCGACATGCGCCACGCTGTCATCCAAGCCAAGTCTGCTGATCTCAGCCAAAACTGCCTGCCCCTGCCAGCCGATGCCGCCGCCCAAAATCAGCGGCAGTCGTTCCGCCTTGGACAATCGCCGATACGCTTCCAGCAAGCTGGATAAATTCTTGCGCGGCTCAAGCGTCCCGACATAGAGCCAGAAGCGCTCTGGCAGATCATGTTCGCGCCGAAACTGCGCTAAGTCAGCCTGAAGCAGCGGCCGAAAGACCGCCTTGTCATAACCCAGCGGCGTTACATCAATCTTGTCCGCTGGTAGGCCCAGCAGCGACACCAGATCATCAGCCGTGCATTGGCTGATCGCCAGCACGCGCCGCGCCCTCGAGCAAGTCAGCGCGGTCATGTTACGCAGGTACAGCCGGCGCGCCGGGCTGTGCCGCTCGGGAAAGCGCAAGAAGCTAAGATCGTAAACCGTAACCACCATAGGCGCCGCGAGTAGGATTGGCGCGACAAACGCCAGGGCATGATAGAGGTCAAATTGCCGCAGCTGCAACGGTTGCAGAGCCTGCTCCCAGATGATGCGGCGCAGTGGCGATTGTGTATCCAGCGCGGAGCGAGACAGCTTAACGCGCTCAAATTGCGCCGAGTTGGCCGCGCCGACAAATGCTTCGAACCGCCAGTGAGCGGGCGCGATCGCCGGCAGCTGGCGCAGGAGATTGGCGATATAGCCGCTGATTCCCGCCGAGCGATAACCCGCTTGCTGCGAATGCAGATGCGCGTTGAGAGCGATTTTCATACGGGAAGTATAGCATAGTTAGGCTGCCGTTTGAGACGAGCGTGCAGCTGGGCCCAGTGCAATCGCTTCAAAATGATCACGTATGGAATGACGAAGAAACAAGCTGAATTTCAGCCACCGAGTACACAGAGATATTGGTAACTGCCGACCATTTCTCAAGATCTGCGCTATTAGAAGGCGGAAACTGGTGTTGCTGCCTAACTGCGTAAACAGATTTTCTCTGTGTACTCGGTGTACTCGGTGGCAAAAATAATATGCAGCGGTTGCCCTGGTGCTGTGCCGCGGCGCCAAGCGCGCTTGCCAACGGCTTTTTCGCCAGGGCCAGGCCATGGTCCGAGCTTCTGCCAGGCTGAAACTGCACAAGAACGGCGTCGCAGACTACAATAGTTTGACCGTAGGCGACCAGTTGCTCTATGAACCAGAAAATCCGCATCGCCACATTCTATAAATTCCTTCGCTTGCCGGATTATCGCGCCTGGCGTGAACCGCTGCTGCTTATTTGCCGGGCGGCGGAAGTACGCGGGACGATCCTGCTGGCGGAAGAAGGCATCAACGCCACCATCGCCGGCGGGCGCGAGGGCATCGACAGCGTGCTGCGCTTCTTAAGCAGCGATGAGCGCTTCGCCGACATGATGGTCAAGGAATCCTTTCATAGCACCATTCCCTTCCAGCGACTGAAAGTACGCTTGAAACGCGAGATCGTGGCGCTGAAAGCGACCGACGCCAATCCGCTGCAACAGGTAGGCCAGTATATCGAGCCGGAAGCCTGGAACAGCTTAATCGCGCAGGACGACGTAGTCTTGGTTGACGCCCGCAATGAATACGAAGTGCAATTGGGCAGTTTTGCAGGAGCGCTTAATCCCCAAACGGCGTCTTTCCACGAGCTGCCGCATTATCTAGACCAATCTTTGAACCCGAAGCAACACAAGCGCGTCGCCATGTTCTGCACCGGCGGCATCCGCTGTGAGAAAGCCAGCGCCTATCTGCTGCGGCAAGGCTTCGAGCAAGTTTATCACCTGCGCGGCGGCATCTTGCATTACCTGGAAAAAGTGGATGCGGCGCAGTCCCTGTGGCAAGGAGAGTGTTTTGTCTTTGATGAGCGCGTTTCGCTTGACCACGATTTGGCCAAAGGCCGATTCGCAATCTGTGACGACTGTAAAGCCGTCGTCGCGCGCGCCGACGACACTTGCCCGAAGTGCGGATCAGCAAACATATTGTGAGCGCTTCATGCGCGGCGAGCGTAGGAATATCCTATCTCTACATCAGCGGGTCGCCGTCGTATAATGCTGCTCATAGTGAACGGTTAAGGTCGAGTCTGGATGCAAATTGGAATCATTTCTGACGTACATGCTGATTATGGCGCGCTAGAGGAAGTACTCGATCGATTTGACAGACATCATCATGTAGATCAAATCTTGTGCGCCGGGGATTTGGTCGGGCGGGGTCCTCATCCGGATCGCGTAATAGATCTGATTCGCGCGCAGGGCATTCCGGTGGCTCGCGGCAATCACGACGAGTGGGTGAACGGCCTGCGCCGGGATAATCTGCGCTACCTGGAAAACTTGCCCCTCGATTGGCAAGGGGAGTTGGCCGGCCGCACCATCTATATGTGCCATGGCAAACCCGGCAATAATATGTGGGGCATGTATAAAGATCACCTCTCGGCGACCTACCTGAATATGGTGCTGGACTCGCTTAAGGTGGATGTCTTGATCACCGGGCATACGCACCTGCCGCTGCATATCAGGACGCAGCACGGCTGTCTGGTGAACCCCGGTTCGCTGTATACCTTCAAATGCGCGCGCGCCTCGTCCCGCACCTATGGCGTGCTCTCGCTGCGCGACCTGAGCTTCCGCGTCTTTGACGCCAGTGGCAATTGCGGGGATCCGCCCATCGAAATTGTTTAGGCGGCCTTACCTTTGCCGGGCGGCAGGTCGAACGACAGCTTATGCGCGTCTTGATGCTCTCCAAAGCTTGCATCGTCGGCATTTACCAGCCCAAGCTGGAAGCCATCGCCCGGCGCGGCGTCGACCTTACCGTGCTGGTCCCGCCCGCCTGGAGCGACGAACGCGGCAACCAGCAACTGGAGCGCAGCTTCACAGCCGGTTACAGCCTGCGCCCGATCCCCATTCGTTTGAATGGTAATTTTCACCTGCACCATTACCCGACCCTGGCGCGTGAGATCGCAGCCTTGCAACCGCAAATCGTTCATATTGACGAAGAACCCTACAACCTGGCGACTTGGCAAGCTTTACGGCTGGCGCGCCGCGCCGGCGCCAGAAGCCTGTTTTTCACCTGGCAGAATATCGCCCGCCGCTATCCACCGCCCTTCAACTGGGGGGAGCGCTGGTCGATGCGCTGTGCCGATTACGCCATCGCCGGCACCGACGCAGCCGCCGCTGTCCTGCGCGGCAAAGGCTATCGAGGCCGGCTGAAGACCATTCCGCAATTTGGCACATCGGAGGCGCTCTTTGCTCCCGCGCCAACCATGCCCCAGCGCCCCTTCACCATCGGCTATATCGGCCGCATTGTGCCGGAAAAAGGCATCGACATCCTGCTGCGGGCCGCGGCGCAGTTGGACGGCGACTGGCGCTTGAGGCTGGTCGGCGGCGGCTCTGCGCGCGGCGCGATGCAAGCGTTGGCGCAGGCGCTAGCAGTGGGCGACCGGGTAACCTTTGCCGGCCAATTGCCGTCGGCGGAATTGCCCGCGGAATACCACAAGATTGATGTGCTGGTCCTGCCCTCGTTGACGCGCCCGAATTGGAAGGAACAATTTGGACGTGTGCTGGTGGAGGCGATGGCCAGCGGCGTTCCGGTCATCGGCAGCGATAGCGGCGCCATCCCCGGCGTCATAGGGGCGGCCGGGCGAATCGTTCCCGAAGGCGATGTCGAAGCGCTAGCCCGCGCGCTGCGTGACCTGCGCGATCAGCCGGACAAAAGCAGCGAATTGAGCGAGCAGGGCCGGGCGCGTTTCCTGGCGCATTTCACACACGAGCGCATTGCCGAGGCGACCGTCGCCGTTTACCGAGAAATCATGGCGAACGCACCTGACGCCGCAGCCGCTGGATGAAATCGACGCTCTCCAATTTGCGCTCCAGCAAGTGGGCCGTGTACCCTAGCATGATACGCTCCGCCCCTTGATGCTGATCCGGCGTAATACGCAGGCTGCTTACCCCGGCGTAGGACTCGCTGCTGCGCTGCAGGTGTCGCAGCAATTTTAATGTGTCAAAGTCGATCTCGGCCAGCCGAGACGTGACTTGTGGCGCGGCCGCTCGGCTGACCACGCCGCCTTCTTCGTGGCTGAAAAACTGCGCCTCCGGCAGCAGGTCGCTGCGCGCCACCACGCATTCTTGCAGCTCCGGCCGAAAGCCCGCCAGATCCAACAGCCGCAGCTCAAAATAACGCGCCGCCAAGCGCGGATCGTCGCTATCGGCGATGCGCGACAAGGTCTGATGCAGCAGCAGAAAGACATCGCCGCTGTCGTCGTCTTCGTCGGCCGTGAAGCGATCCAGCAGCTCAGCGACATAGTTGGCGTAGGCGCCCCGGCCCAGGTCTTCGCGCAAGCCGCGATAAGCATCGACCAGTTCGGCTTGGGCGAGGATGTCGAGGTTGCGGCCGCGGTGGATGAGACAGTCGCTGCGCGCGAAGAGTTCGACGTGCCCGCTGATTTTGGCGCTGGGTTTGCGGGCGCCTTTGGCGATAGCGCGGACTTTGCCCCGCAGCGGCGTGTACAGCGTCAGCAGCCGGTCCGATTCGCCGAAATCGCGGCGGCTGAGGATGATGGCTTGCGTACGGTACTGGCGTGGCGGCATAGCGCTATATCCACTGATTGGCGCGATTATGGTATACTGTCTGCCCTTGCGCAAGCATCGGCGGAGGAAGTCGATGAACGAGCTTGCTGGATTACAACTGCCGCTGGAAGCTATCCGCGCGTACTGCAATCAGCGTCCCATAAAGCGTCTTTCGCTCTTTGGCTCCGCCCTGCGTGATGACCTCAAGCCAGAGAGCGACATTGATTTGCTGGTGGAATATGCGCAAGAGGCCAAGATCAGTTACTTTGACATCGTGGAGCAGCAGACCGACTTCAGCGAGATGATTGGGCGAACCGTGGACCTGCGCACGCCCCAGGAGTTGAGCCCCTATTTCCGCCAGGAGGTCATGGACCACGCCGAGCCCCTATATGATGTTGAAGGCATCCCCACCAGGAGGAGAAGGCCCGTGCCAGAAAAACCGGAAAAAGACCGTGCGCGTCTGCTGCATATGCTGGAGGCGGCTGAAAAAGCATGCCGTATTGCCAGCGGCTACACGCGTTCCGATATTGAGAAAAACGAGATGTTGGAGTTAGCTCTGGTGAAAGCAGTTGAAATCATTGGCGAAGCGGCGCGCCATGTCAGCCCCGAAACGAGGGCGCTGGCGCCTCAGATTGAATGGCAAAAGATCGTTGACATGCGCAACAACCTGGTTCACGCTTATTTCCGGATCAAATATGATGTGCTTTGGCAAGTCATCACTGAAAGACTGCCAGCGCTAATGATCGACTTGAAGCGCTTAACCCTGGCCAAGTATGGAGAGCAAAATGACTGACGATTCCGACAAGAGCGCTATTGAGAAACCCGATATCAGCGAAGAAGCCCTCATCGTCACCAGCCACGAACTTGAGCTCGCCGAAGCCACCCTCTCATACAGCGCCACAGTCGGCAAGATGCCGCTCAAAGACGAGCAGGATAAAATCGTCGCCCAGATCTTCTACACCGCCTATACCCTGGATTCCCAAGCTGACCTCGACCCGCGGCCCTTGATCTTCGTCTTCAACGGCGGACCCGGCTCAGCCTCAATCTGGCTGCACATGGGCGCGCTGGGCCCCAAGCGCGTCGACATGGGCGCCGAGGGCTTCATGCCGCCGCCACCCTACAAGCTCATCGACAACGCCCACACCTGGCTTGACCTGGGCGATCTGGTTTTCATCGACCCGGTCGGCACCGGCTATTCGCGCGCATCCGACCCGGCCGACAACGAAAAGTACTGGGGGCTGGAAGCCGATCTGGAAGCAGTCGGCGAATTCATCCGCCTCTATCTGTCGCGCAACCAGCGCTGGACCTCGCCGCTTTATCTGGCCGGCGAGAGTTATGGCACCACCCGCGCCGCCGGTTTGGCCGGCCACTTGATCGACCGCGGCATCGCCTTCAACGGCGTCCTGCTGTTATCGACCGTGATGAACTTCCAGACGCTGCGCTTCACCAAAGCCAACGACCTGCCCTATGCGCTCTATCTGCCCAGCTTCTGCGCCACGGCCTACTACCACGGCCAGCTGGCGGATGAGCTGCAAGCCCGCGAGCTGCGCGCATTGCTGCATGAAGTCGCCGACTGGGCTGAAGCGGAGTATACGGTGGCGCTGGCCAAGGGCGATCGGCTGACGGATGGCGAGCAACAGGCAATCGCCGAGCGCCTCTCGCGTTACACCGGCTTGTCGCAGCGCTTCATCCTGGGCGCCGACCTGCGCATCAATATTATGAGCTTCTGTAAGGAGTTGCTGCGCGATGACAAGCGCGCCGTCGGCCGCCTCGATTCCCGCTTCATCGGCATCATGGCCTCAGCCGAGGGCACAACCTTCGACTTCGACCCGTCGATGAACGCCATCGTCCCGCCCTATACCGCCGTCTTCAATCAGTACATCCGCCGGCAGCTGGGCTACGAGACAGACCTAAATTACGAAATCCTCAGCTTCAAGGTCAATGAGCGTTGGAAATATCAAGGCGGGCAATTCCCAGATACCAGCGAGGGCTTGCGCGCCGCCTTCGCCAAGAATCCCTTCATGCGCGTGCTGGTGGCGCAGGGCTACTACGACCTGGCCACCCCCTTCCAAGCCGCCTACTATTCGCTGGCGCACATGGGCTTGGACCGGGCGCTGCGCGACAATGTCACCATCGCCGAATACGACGCCGGGCACATGATGTACCTGCACGAGCCGTCGCTGGCCAAACTCAAAGCCGACGCGGCCGCCTTCATCGCCGGCGACTAGGGGACGCGGCCTCAGCTGCTATTGTGGCGCATGATGTCCATCCACATCACCAAGCCCCGCCACCTGCCAAATTGCGCGTAATGCGCTTTGATGTCCGCCTCGCTGCCTTTGAGGCTCCGGTTGTGCCGCGCGGCGAACATGGAGTGGCAAGCCGTGTCGATGGCGATGCGGTCGAAGTGACCAAGCATGCGCGCGACCGTGCCGGCGGCGTAATCGCCAAAACCCTTTAAGGACTTGGCAGCTTTGAATAGCGCATCGCTGTCGAGTTCCAGCCAGCGCTCGAGATCAACGTCGCCGTTGGCAATCCGCCGCGCCAGTTCATGCAAGTAGGCTCTGCGGTAGCCGGCGCGGAAGGCTTCAGACAGATCGTCCAGACTTAGGTTCGCAACACGTTGCGGCGTCGGAAAAGCGAACCAGCCCGGAATGGCGGGATGCGGCGCGCCCAGCCGACATAACTGGCTCGTCATATTGATCGTCTGCGACCAACTGCAATTGGTGGTCAGCAGCACCTTCGCCAAATCCTCCCACAAGCTGGGGCAAACCAGAATGCGCCCCCGCCGCTCCGCCTCCAGCCATTCGTAGCCCTCATGCGCCCGCATCGCCTGGTAGAAGGCGCGCAGGTCCCAATCGATGCTGAACATGCGCTTGACGGCGGCGGCCAACTCTGCATGCAGCGCCGGGTTGAGCTGCTCGCAATCGGGCAGATCCACCCTTACGCCATTGCGCGCTTCGCTCATCTGCAGTCGCTGGACTTCACCGCACCCCGTTTGCAGCAGGTAAGAGAGCGTCCCGCCCTCTTCGTCCCACCTGAAAGGCGGCAGCATCAACCAGCCGTGGCTAAGCACCGTGGCGCGAAAATCAAATTGGGGCGGCGCCGCTACAGTGAAGCCGGCCGAGCTCACGCTGGCATCTTGTTCAGCACATCTTGAATCTGCCCCAAGTGATTGATGCCGTGCTGGGCGTAAACGCGGGCCAGCTCCTCAAGGCTGTAATCGGGCCGATCCGGGCTCGCCCCTTTGCCGATCTTGCCCCATTCGGCGTCGCTCAAGTTCTCCAGCAGAATCGCCCAACGCGCATGCAGACCCTCGAGGATCTTCAGCGAGAATTCAATATCGGCGTCTTTGGCATCGGGCATTTCGGCGATGGCGTTCACGTCATAAGCTGTGAACTGGAAGCTGGGGCTGGTCAGGATCAGCTTGAAGCGGCGGAAGCAGACGATATGCGTATCGGCCAGATGGTGGATGTTTTGGGCGATGGTCCATTCCGGCGCATTGTAGGCGGTGGTCAACTGCTCGGCCGACAGCCCCTGCACTTTTGCGCGCAGCTGGGCGGGCAGCTTGCGATAAGCTTCAATATAATCAGCGCGGCTTTCCATGTTGAGTTTCTCCTCTGTTCTGTGATTGATTTTCCATTTATTGAGTTGCGGTAGACGCATCCGTTCGCTTATGGGTCGATTACCTCAAGACCATCTCCCGGTGGCAATGCTTCCAATTCCAGGCCGGGGACTTGGGGGATTTCCTGCCCAAGAATCGCGGAAAAGTCGGTGAACATTTCTAGCGTAGTATCCTGCATTTTTGCGAGTTGCTTGCGTCGTTCTTTCCATTGACGCTGCATTGAACGCTCTTCGCTTTTCACCTGCTTTTCCAGCGCATCCCACGTTTCCACCATTCGTTGGATGCGTTCGCCAAAACGTGGACTCGTCAGGTATTGGTAAACCTCGTCCATCTTCACGTTCTTGCCCTGAGCCACGCGTTGCAGGCGGGCGCTTTCAATTAGCTGAGCGCGCAGCGCATTCGCCAGCGGGATGGCAGCTTCAATGCTGCTGACCCAAACGCCATCCTTCAGCGCGAAAACCTCGATATCCGATGGCAGAGCTTCGGAAACGATGATGCGAAGGTGAGCGCCAACGCGATCGGCATCTTGCTTGATTTTCTCAATCCAGTTGTCGTTCCAGTGTTTCGTGCGCTTTGCCTCCCAGACCAGCATGCCACAGACACCTAAACGCGTATCATTGACCTTATGCATCAGGTCGGCTCCGCGCTGTCCGCGACCGATATCTTCTATCGTGTCGAAGAGAAATTCTGTCTGCAGCTTCTGCTTGAGATAAACCTCCAGCGCTTCGCCCTGTAGTTCGACCGACTTCTGCCCGAGCTGGCGCTGCATATTTTCGACTTGTTTTTCTAAGCGCTGCTTCTCGAGATCCCATTCGCCGCGCTGGATGTCAAATTGGCTGGATTGTTTCTTTGCCGCTTCAGCTAGGATTTCAGCTTCACGTCTATCTTGCGCTTCTTTATTGGCTTTGATTTGCGCTTCTAATTCTTTGACTTGCTCGGCGCTTTGGTCCAGCTTGGCTTGATGGGCTTGTTCCATCTCGGCGCGGAGTTTGGCTTGGCGTTTATCTTGCGCTTCTTTGTCGGCTTTGATTTGCGCTTCTAGTTCTTTGACCTGCCCGGCGCTTTGGTCCAGCTTGGCTTGATGGGCATGCTCCAGCTCGGCACGGATTCCCGCTTCACTATCTCGTACAGCGTCTTCGACTTCCCTACGCTTTTCCTCTTCGAAATGCGCGCGGAATGTTTCACTAAGTTCAAACTGATTCCCACAGCGTGGGCATTTGACCAAGTGGTTCATGTTGCCAGTTAAACTCATGTTATCGCCGTCCGTCATTAGTTGAACCCTCTTTCATTAGTCTATATAGCGAATTACTCAATTAACTGAATGATCCAGCACGTCGTTGACCAAGCTTTTGGTCAAGGCAACATTTGTGCCGACATTCAAGCGTAGAATGTAGCAGAAGGATTAGTCATCTCAAAGCCTGCTGATTGCAGGATCACGGCGATTGCGTTACAAACATGGCGACCGTTTTAACATAGCGAAAGCGAACACATGCCCCCCACTCCAGACATCGTTGGCATCGGCGTCTGCACGGTTGATCATCTGGTCACCGTGCCGCGCCTGCCGCATCGCAACGAAAATATGCAAGCGCGGAATTATATGCGGCAGCCGGGCGGGCTGGCGTCTTGCAGCTTGGTCGCCGCTGCCCGCCTCGGCGCCAGGGCCAAGATCATCTCCCGCATCGGCGATGACGCTCTCGGCGAGTACATCCGCCAGGACCTGCAACGCGAGGGCGTCGATGTCTCGCTGCTGCTGGAAGAAGCGGGCAGCGAGTCGCATGTCTCCGTGATATTGGTGGACGAGCAATCGGGCGACCGCAGCATTATCACGCGCCCGCCGACAGGCGCCGCCATCAGCCCGGCGGAGGTCAAGCGAGAGCATTTGGCCGGCGCGCGGGTCCTGTTCGTCGATAATATTACAGCGACTACGCTGCAGTTGGCCACGTGGGCGCGCGAGGCGGGTATCAAGGTGGTTCTCGATCCGGCCCGTCCTTATGCCGAAATCAAACCCTTGCTTGAGCTGGTGGATGTTCCGATTGTGCCGGAACAATGGGCCAGCGCCTGGCTGCCGGATAGACCGCCCGCGGAAGTTGCGCAGCGCTTATTCGACGCGGGGGCGGAGATTGCCATCGTGACCCTGGGCGAGCGCGGCGCGGTAGTCTGCTGGGATCAGGGCCTGCGCCAGTTCCCGGCTTATCCTGTGCAAGTAGTGGATACGACCGGGGCCGGCGACGCCTACCACGGCGCCTTTATGTATGCGCTGCTTCAGGGCTGGGATGTGCCGCGCATGGCGCAGTTCGCGTCCGCCGTCGGCTCGCTGAACTGCCGCGCCATGGGTGGGCGCAGCGCTTTGCCCACCCGCGCCGAGGTCGACGAGTTCATGCGCCAAGCCAGAAACAGGCCGCCTGACCGCTGCTAGTCGGCGTGTGCCGCGGCGCCAAATGTGAGAACTGTTGTATAGTGGTATAGACCGCTAGAATACTGCAATTCAACCTGTGCAAGGGTGAAAAAATGCTATACTACTAGCCGAGCAACGACGTAAAAGGAGCAATTGTCATGAATAAAGCAGAATTGATTGGTGCAATCGCAGACGGGTCTGGGCTCAGCAAAGGCGACGCTGGCAAAGCGCTGGATGCATTCGTTTCTTCCGTTTCGGGCGCGCTTGCCAACGGCGAACGGATTTCGCTGGTCGGCTTCGGCTCATGGTCGGTCGATAAACGCAATGCGCGCACCGGGCGTAATCCGCGCACCGGCGAAGAGATCCAAATCGCGGCGAAGAATGTCGTCAAGTTCAAGCCTGGCGCCGGCCTGACCGACGCGGTCAACTGACATGTCGTGACGGGGACTGCAGAAATGTAATCCCGCTCACAGATTCGCAATTTCTTCAGCCTGCATGATTGCTATCGGCAGGCTGTTTTAGTAATAGAGAACTATATTACCTCGCTCTGGCGCAGATAACCCAAGCATGCTGTTACTTCCGCGCTGCCCCCGCTCTCGCCAGCGAGCACCAGCCAGCCGGCAAAATCCGTAGAGCGCAGGACGCTGGCCAAACTCGCGAATGGCAGCGCGCCCTGGCCGGGCAAGCGCCGATTGTCGTCGACCAGATAGACAGCGCTAAGCGCGTGGCTGTGCTCCGCCAGGCTTGATGCGACATCTTGCTCTTCCAGCGACAGGCAGCGGGTATTGGCGGCGATGGTGATATTGGGATGGTCTTCCACTTGGCGGCGAAAGTAGGCGGCGTCGTCCAGGCAAGTCACGAAGCTTGTCTCGCGGCTGTTGACCGGCAGCAGCGCCAGCTGGGCGTCCATGGCATCGGCCAGGTCGGAGATGCCGCGCAGCAGCCAGATGAACAGCTCCTTCTGCAATTCCACCGGCGCGGCAAATGGCGTCAAGTCGGGCAGATCGCTAACGCCGTAGTGCGGCACGAAAGTTACGTATTCCGCTTCAAGGTCTAGCGCGCAGGTCAAGGCGCGGCGCAGGCTGTCCGTCGCATCTTCGCGCGTCGCCCGATCAGCAGCAAGCCAGCCGCTCGCAGTGCCCATGTTGACGCCACAGGCCGCCAGGCTCTGTGCTTGCAGCGCAGCGTAGATTTCGGGCAGGCGCTCGTCCAAATCCTCCGCCAGAAATTCGACCCCGCTGAAACCCAACTCGGCAGCCGTTGCTAGTTTCTCATTCACAGTTGCGCCGGGCAGCAGCGCTTCTTGAATGGCGAGCTTAGGCATGGCTTAACCCGCCAGCTTGGGCACGGACTTGAGCGCGTCAGCGATTAGGTCGTCAGTGCGCAGCCCTTCAGCCTGGCCCTCGAAATTGAGCAGAATGCGGTGGCGCAATGCGGCCGGCGCGACCGAAGCGACATCATCAAAGGAGACATTGCTGCGTCCTTCAAGCAGCGCGTTTATCTTCGCGCCGATGATCAGCGCTTGCGCCCCGCGCGGGCTGGCGCCATAGCGGGCATACTGACGCAGCATCGGCGTGGCTTGGTCGCTTTCTGGGTGCGTGGCAACTACGATATGCGCCACGTACTCGCTGACATGGCTGGGTATCGGCGTGCTCAGCGCCAGCTGGCCCATAGCGATCACTTGCGCGCCATCCGCGACTTTCTGCGCCCGCGGCTGCTCCAGCCCTGTGGTGCGCTCCAAAATCCGCACCAGGTCCTTCACATCAGGGAAGGCGACATTCACTTTGAACAGGAAGCGATCCAACTGCGCCTCGGGCAGCGGATAGGTGCCTTCCATCTCCAGCGGATTCTGCGTCGCCAGCACAAAAAAGGGCGCCTCCAACTGGTAGCCATGCCCAGCCACCGTGACCGTCTTTTCCTGCATCGCTTCCAGCATAGCCGACTGCGTCTTGGGCGTGGCGCGGTTGATCTCGTCCGCCAGGATCAGATTGGCGAAGATCGGCCCCGCCTGGAAGCGGAATTGCCGCCGGCCGTCCTCGGATTCCTCCAGGATATCGGTGCCGACAATATCCGCCGGCATCAGATCGGGCGTGAATTGAATGCGCGAAAATTGCAGTTCGAGCACATCGCCCAGCGTGCGTATCAGCATGGTTTTGCCCAGCCCGGGCACGCCTTCCAGCAGCGCGTGGCCGCCGGCCAACACACAGATGATGACGCTGCGCACCACCTCTTCCTGCCCGACGATGACCTTGCCGACTTCCGCTTCAATGCTGCGGGCGATTTCGCCAAATTCCTCCAAGCCGAGTGCTGCGGGCGCCGCTTCGCTCATGGTGGGGTTCTTTCATGTCAGTTGCCAAGAGTGGCAGCCATTATAGCTTGAAACAATCGCTGGGCGAGGGGCGGGTATCAACTGGCCCAGTGCAATCGCTTCAAATAATATTTCACCACAGAGGCACAGAGAACACAGAGATTAAGTTTGATCGGGGCAGAACTCCTCTAGTATCGACATACACATGCGTAAAATACTTATCACAGGGTTCGAAATTGGAGTGCAATTTCACAATAAATATAGTTGATAGACTTTCTCTGTGCTCTCTGTGTCTCTGTGGTTTGATTTAAGTTTGAATTATGTTCATAGTTTCGCAGATTCATTTTATGCGATTGCTCTGTCAACTGGCCTGATTCGAGCTACGCGATGAGCCATGTCGGGCTAGAATGGCTGTTATGGAGAAGGCGAACAGGATGAATCCGGATGCCGCTGAAGAGCGGAAATCACGGCTATGGCGCGAAAATTATGCCGTCCTCATGCCCGCGCAGCCCAATAAAGATCTGCGCTCGCGCTTGAGCTTCTACATCGACTGGTTGTCCGCAAAGCAGCTCACCTGGTATCAGCCGGACTTAAAGGCTTATCGCGACTACTTGCTCTACGACCGCTGGCGCGCCGACAAACGCGGCCAGCGCAAACCCGCCACGCTTTCCGCGGCGACGGCGCTGGCGCATCTGGCGACCATCCGCAGCCGCTATAAGGCCCTGCTCACCAGCAACGAAGCGCGCGACAGGCTCTATGAATTGACCAACCCCGAAGACAGCGAATCAGAGCAGCAGGCTATGGTCAACGAATTCTTTGTGCGCATTGCCAATGATGTGCACCCGGCCGCCGCGCCCGTCAAGCTGGTCGACAAACAGGACAGCGCCGATAGCGAGCACTTGCGCCTCAAGCCCTACCAAGTCAGCGCTTTGGCGCAAGCGCCCGGCATCTCCACCTTGCGCGGCCTGCGTGATACAGCGCTGATGACCCTGATGGTCTGCAGCGGCATCCGCGCGGCCGAAGCGGCGGCTCTGCAAGTGGACGACCTGCGCCAGCGCCTCGGCGGCGAGTTGTCGCTGCGTGTGCGCGAGGGCAAGGGCGGCAAGCAGCGCCTCATCCCCTACGGGCCCCTCGACTGGTGCCTGATGTACGTCGATGCCTGGCTGCGCGCAGCCGATATTAATGCCGGGCACGTCTTCCGTGGCATCCGGCGCGGCGGCAAAAGCGTGCGCCCAAGCGGCATCGGCGCCTGGACCGTCAACGACATCATGAACGCCTACCCCATCAGCATCGACGGCGCGCTCTGTGTAGTGAAGCCGCATGACCTGCGCCGCACCTACGCCCGCAACGCCTACGACTTCGGCATGGACCTGGAGCGCATCCGCCAGAATCTGGGCCATACCAGCCTGCAGACGACGCAGACCTACATCGGCGCGCTCGACGGCCGCGACCGTCACCCGCCCAATATGTTTGTACCCCCGCACGATGCGCAGAGCTTGGCGCTATTGACGGGCGCGGCGCTACGATAACAGGCGGACTGTGCCTTCAGAAGTTAATATTATTTGACGGGGCAATCGCATCAAAATGATAGCGGCTGAAAACGTGGGAAACTAAACTGAAAATCAACTACAGAGGGCGCAGAGAGCACAGAGAAAAAGATAAAAATATTTGTTCATGTCTTATTTGAACTGTGATTTGTGGTGTCACTTCACAGTTCGCTAGTGGCCGTTGCCTATTCCAGGCCGTTGGTTTAGTAGAATAGTCGTCTTAACTCCTTAAACTCTGTGTCCTCTGCGCTCTCTGTGTTCAAAATCAATTCACCCCTCGCGCAGGGGTATAATCAGGCGCTGGCAGCTGGTTCGTCCGCCGGGATTTCCAGCTCAATCGCCTGCTTTATCAACTCGCGGAAAGACGGCTCCGGCAGCGCGCCCGGCTGCATGAAGATCAGCTTGCCCTGTTTGAAAACGGCAATTGTGGGGATGCTGCGAATCTGAAAGGCTTGGCTCAGCCCGGGGTTGGCATCGGTATCGACCTTGACCACGCGGATCTGCCCGGCGTATTCGCCCGCCAGCTTCTCCAATATCGGGCTTACCTGGCGGCAGGGACCGCACCACTCCGCCCAGAAATCGACCAGCACCGGCAGCTCATGCGAGGCTTGAATCGCTTCCTGTTCGAAGGTGGCGTCCGTGATGTCCAGCGGTTTGTCCAGCACAATCGCTTTTTCCTCTTCTTCGGCTTCCGCCTCCCGCTGCTCAGGCGGCAAATCAGCGGCGATGGCGTCTTGCAGTTGAGCGATATAATCCGGCAGGTCGCTGGCCCAGGGCCGCGAACGCCGCCACAAGACCTCGCCGCGATACATGCCGATCAACAGCGCGCGCTTCTGATAGTCAAAGCGCTCGCCCAGCCGGCTGTACACGGAGGGGTCGACGCGCCCGAAGACAATGCCCGCCTCTTCCGCGGCTGTCTTGTCGAATGCTGTCTTGAAGTCGCTGCGCAGCTTGTCGTTGCCGTCGGAGATGAGTATCAGCGCGGCCGAGTCGCCGATGTAGGCGCTGAAGTTGCTGTCTGTGAAGGTATGCATTGGCATCGTCAGTCTTTCTACATTGATATGGAAAGTATCAGGATCGGGACGCCTCTGTGAGAAGCTGCCTAGACCAGTCTGAGATATTCTACACGATTGCGCATATCGTCTTGACTATAAGTTTCGTGCATCCAGACCAGAAAGCGCACCCAGGTTCCGATGGCTTTGCGATCTTTTCGCACCCCGATGACGATACCCGTGTGTTGAACACCGGATTTTGCTAGTTCGACATAGTCGTCGTCCATTGTGCAAAGGACCCAATCCGCAGCAGCGGCGCGACCGAGGTGGCTGGCATCCGACCAGCCTCGCAGATGCAATTCCTTTACTGTAGTAGCTTCGATCTTGCGGCGTCGTAACTCTTCTGCGATAACAACCGGCATCTGCTCATCAAGATAGAATTTTAGCCTTAGGTCGCCCATAGCCGGCTCTAGCTAACTTGTCAAAGTTATCAAATTGCCGCTGGATATCCGCGTCGATATAGGCAGTATTGTTTTCATAATATGCGAAGGCGGCGGCGACTTGCTCGCAAGTTATGCCAAGTTCATCTGATATTTCAGCCCGAGCGCATTCACCGTAACGTTCAGCGATAACAATATCAGAAACGCGAATGCCCGTTCCCTCAATACAGGGTCTTCCGCCCCGCAAGCCCTCGGTTCTCGTGATGCCCGGCGTCATAATCTCCCCCATCTGTCGTAACCCCCAAATTCGATCTATGGGAACAAGCTGCCAACAACAAGGCAACGCGCCGCTAGCCGGAATGCGCTGTGGCGGGCAATTTCTGTGCCGACTGTTCCTTTTCGGCTGCGCGCTCCGCGGCGATTTCGGCGTCAACTTGCGCCAGAAATTCCTCGCTGAAATCGGCTACGACCGTGGCATTGCCATCGTCGTCGTAGGTTGTGATGCGATAGGTGCCGGGCTTGGCTTTGCCCGCGGCGATTTCCGCAGCCTGCTTAAAGCTTTTGTCGAGCCTTTCGCCGAAATCGTTCATTTTGTTGACCTCCCGTAGCCCTTAAGGATTCTCAACACTGAATTCCTGATAGAATTCTTCCTCGCCGAGTTTATGTTCTCTTTTTCGCGTTTGCTATAAACATCAATTAAGAATATCGGAATATCGATACCGCTATAAAAGGTGATAACTCTGAATCCTCCGCTTTTTCCACGCCCTCGAAGCGGGAATCTGATTTTACGCGCGCCGCCTGTACCTGGGACAACATTGCCTGCGCTAGGATTCAATCCAACGAATGTCTTTATGAAGTCTAGCTCCTCATCTGTCATCCGGAGCTTCTTGGACTGACTGACGAATTCCTGTGTTTCGACTACGGTGTGCATATCTCTCAATCAAAGTGTACACGCTGGTTATTGCAAATGCAATCAAAGCCCGCTAACCGAGGGCAATCGCATCAAAATTATTTAACCACAGAGAACACAGAGGGTCGCGTAGACACTGACCGCCAGCACAGAGATTTAGGTGTTTAGACGACTATTCAAAGCAGTCGATGGACTAGAATACGGCAAGAACCACCGAAAAGACTTCAAATATCTCTCAAAATCACTCCTGACTTATGACGTAAGCTTTCACTTTTGCTTTTCTCTGCGCTCTCTGTGAACTCTGTGTTTGTTTTTCCGTTCGAATTTGCGCCATTTCAGTCACTACCATTTTGATGCGATGCCCTGCCGCTACCCCGCCATGCGCTCGATATACTCCAAACTTTGATGCCGGAAGTACGAATCATAGAGCGTGGCGTAGTGTCCGCCGGACGCCATCAGCGAATCGTGCGTGCCCGACTCGATGATCTCGCCCTGGTCAAGCACGATGATGCGGTCGGCGTGCTGTATCGTCGACAGCCGATGCGCGATCACGATTGACGTGCGGTCGCCCAGCAGCGTATCCAGCCCCTCCTGAATCAGCGTCTCCGTCAGCGGATCGACGCTGGCTGTCGCCTCGTCCAGGATGAAGATGGCCGGGTCTTGCAGCAGCACACGCGCAATCGCCACCAATTGCCGCTGGCCCATCGACAAGTTGTTGCCGCGCTCGCCGACTTGGGTCTGCAACCCCTCCTGCAAGCTGACCAGCCAGTCGCCGCGCCCCACCTTATGCGCCACCGCGACCACTTCTTCATCGCTCGCTTCTGGCTTGCCGTAGCGGATGTTGTCCATCACCGTGCCATCGAAGAGAAAGGGCGTCTGGGTGACGACGCCGAGCTGAGTACGGTAACTTGAGAGATTGAAATAGCGGATGTCGATGCCGTCAATCAGCAGGTCGCCGCTCTGATATTCGTAAAAGCGGCTGATCAGCTTGGCGATGCTCGACTTCCCTGAACCGGTATGCCCGACCAGCGCCAGCGTTTCGCTGGGCAAGATGCGCAAGCTGAAGTCCTTGAGCACCTGCTCGCCTTCGTTGTAGTGGAAGTCCATATTGACGAACTCAATCTCGCCGCGGACGGAATCGACCGGGTCATCCGCCATCTGCTGCACCAGCGCTTCCGCGTCAATCAATGCGAAGACGCGCTCCCCCGCCGCCAAGCCCAGTTGAAATTGGCTCCAGAACGACGAAATGCTGGTCAGCGGGAACCAGATCATGCCCATGCCCTGGATGAACAGGAACCACTCGCCGGCGGTCAAAACGCCCTGCTGCGCCATGTTGATGCCAAACCAGACGACAGCGGCCACCCCGACGCCGGCAATCGTGACCAATATCGGGAAGATGCTGCCAAAGACGAAGCCGTTAATCTTCTCAACTTCGTAGGATTCATGATTCACGGTCATGAATTCGTCGTAGATCATCTGCTCGCGGCGGAAGGCTTTGGCCACGCCGATGCCGCTGATCGACTCCTGAATATGCGCGTTGACCGTCGCTAGTTGACGCCGCGAATTGGTCACCGTACGCCGCGCCACCGTACGAAACTTCATCGCCGTGAATACGATAAATGGCATGATGGCGATCAGCACCAAGGTCATATTCACATTGACCGTGAACAGGTAGATTATCAGCAGCACCACCAGCAGCAGGCGGCTCATCAAGTTGATGCTCAGGCGCACCGTTTCTGAAAAAGCCTGCGTATCGGACAGCACGCGGCTGACCACTTTGCCGGTCGAGTACTGATCGTAGAAGGACATGTCGCGCTCGGTCACCGCGTTGAAGGCGTCCTCCCGCAAATCAAAGGTGACATCGCCCACTGCTTCCGCCGACAGCCATTGACGAATCATATTGGCGACCCAACCCGCGCTCGCCGCCAAGCCCAGAATAACAGCCGTCCCGACTGGGTCAAAGGTCTCGGGTGTGAACTGAAGCTGGTCCAGCGCCTGTGAGACAACCACCGGCAGGATCAGGTCCATGATTGAGCTGAGAAAGACCACCCCGCCCACGACGAGCATTTTCCACAGATGTGGCTTGAAATAGCTGAGAATGCGTTTGACCAGCTCCCAATCTGAATATTGGCGGTCGTAATCCTCGGCATCCAGGCCGTCCATGATGAAGCCCATTATGCGCCCCCTCCCGCCACCAACTGCCCGATGGGCGTTTCCACCACGCCATAGCGAGCGAATATCCGCCGATAATGATCGGATGTAAGCAGCAATTCTTCGTGTGAGCCGTTGGCGATCGCCCGGCCGTTCTCCAATACGATAATGCGGTCCGCCCAGCGAATCTGTGACACGCGATGCGTGATCAAAATGGTCGTGCGGCCCTCTTGCGCCCGGCGCATCGCCTTCTGAATCTCGTCTTCAGTCGCGCTGTCGATGGCGCTGGTCGAGTCATCGAGGATCAATATCCGCGGCTGCCGCAGGAAAGCCCGCGCCAAAGCCAGGCGCTGCCGCTGCCCGCCGGACAGGGTCACGCCGCGCTCGCCGATTTCGCTCTCGTAGCCGTCGTTGAAGGACAAAATAAAGTCATGCGCCTGCGCTTCTCTGGCGGCGTTTTCGATTTCTGCCTGGGTGGCGTCTTGCACGCCGAAGGCGATATTCTCCGCCACCGAGCGCGAGAAGAGGAAGATGTCTTGCTCGATCTTGCCCATCTGCGAGCGCAGCCGATCCAGGTTCCAGTCGCGCACATCGACGCCATCAATCAAGACGCGCCCCTCATCGACATCGTAAGTGCGGCTGACCAGTTGCGTCAGCGTCGATTTGCCGGAGCCGGTCTGCCCGACGATGGCGACCGTCTGCCCCGGCTCTACCGTGAACGAGACATCCTCAAGCACGGTCATGCCGTGGAATTTGAAGGTCACGTTTTCAAACTCGATCTTCCCGTCAACGGCCGCGCTATACCCGGCCAGATTCTCATCAATGTCGGAGCGCTGCTCCATTAACTCCAGGATGCGGCGCGCGCCGGCCAAGCCCAGCTGAATCATGCTGATGGAGAATAGCGAGATGAAAACGGGAAACTGCAGCACGCTCATCAAACCGGTGACAGCGATGATATCAGCAATGCTGAGGATGCCGCGACTGTACATATTCAAGCAGTGTAGGAAGAAGAAACCGAAAGCGATGCCGAACATCAGCAGGGGCAGATAAGCCGCTTCGATCTTGCCCTGCTGCACGAAAAAGTCGCGGAACTTCCAAGCGTTGCGCTGGAATTTCTTGCGCTCTTCGACCTCCTGCGCCGCTACTTTTACGATCTCGATGCCGCTGATCGTCTCTTCCAGGCGCGCGCTGAGCGTACCGTATTGCATACGCTGCTGCATCATCACCGGCTCCAGACGCCGCATATAGCGCCGCACGACAAGGACATAGACGATGACGAAGACAATCGGCACCAGCAACAATTCCAGGTTGAAGGCGGCAATGTAAATCATGGGCACCGCGAAACCCAGCACCATATCAAACATGAACATGATGCCGGGGTGGATCACAAAGTTCAGTTGCCGCACGTCGTCTGTGGCGCGCGCCATGATATCGCCGACGCGCTGCTGATCGTGGAAGGTCTGGCTCTTGCCCAGCAAGCTGGCGTAGAGCTCGTGCCGCGAATCACGCTCGACCCGCGTCGACAGAATGACCATCGCCATCGATCCCATCAGCGAGAACAGACCGTCAGAAACCGACAGCAGCAAGACCAGCAGACTGACGCCGATGACCGCCTCCGCGCCGCCGCCTTCGATGATGATCTCCGCGCCTTTGCCAAACATCACCCGCGCGCCCGAAAAGGCGGTGTAGGTAAAGGCGAAGCCCACCAAGCCCACGAAGAAATATAGCTTGTGTTCGAAGCAATGCGACATAATCCAGCGCACCGGACTGCTGCGGTTGTACTGCCGCAAGCCTTTAATTGAGAACTCGCTCTTGTGAGCCAATTCAGTCTCCCGCGAATAGTCTGTCGATGATGAGACAAGGGCAGAGGAATGTACACGAGATGCCCGCGTTGCGCAAGGGCGGCGCAAGAGCGATATCCGCAGCATGGCAGTTCGCGCGGAAGGTTGCCGTATGACCATTCGGCCGCGCTGCTGTTATACTGCGTCTGCTCGTCTATCGACGGGCGAGGTACATGGCAAGGACTGGAGCGTTTCGATGCTGGCCCGGCGCACGATTCCGATACTGAAACCCCGCGAAAACGGCCATCACTTTGTGGTTTACGGCGACAGTTGCTCCGGCATAGCTGGCGCCCCGCACGAAGAGACCTTCCGACAAGTCAACGCAGCCCTAAGCGCCCTGGAAGCGCCGCCCGATTTCATCTGCTTCCTCGGCGATGAAATCATGGGGCTGACGACCAACGCCGAGCAACTGCGCCGGCAGTGGCGGCACTTCTTCAAGCGCGAAATGGCTTGGCTGGATCGCGACGCAATTCCCCTCTATCACAGCTCCGGCAATCACACCGTTTATGACCCCGTGAGCGAAAATGTCTTTCGCGATGTCATGCGCCATCTGCCGCAGAATGGACCCGGCGGTTTGTCTTATTTTGTCCGGCGCGGCGACTTGCTGCTGGTCTTCGTCAACACGCTTGATGCCGGGGCCGGCGGCGAAGGCACGGTCGATGTCACCTGGCTGGATGCGGTCTTGCGTCATGAGGACGACGCCCGCCATAAGCTGGTCTTCGGCCATCATCCGGTCTGGGCGGTCAATGGCTACGCGGGCGATTACCAGCGTGTAATCGAGCGCGAAAACGGCACGCGCTTCTGGGATGTGCTGCGGCGTCATGGCGTGCTGGCCTACTTTTGCAGCCACATCCTGGCTTTTGACGTACAAGTTCAAGCGGGCATATTGCAGGTCTGCAGTGCCGGCGCGGGCACTGCCCACCGCATGCCGCCCGAGCAGGAATACCTGCATTTTGCGCAGGCGGCTTTGGATGATAACGGGGACGACACCGGCTTGCGTTACCAGACCGTCGATCGCCGCGGCGACATGCGCGAGTGGCTGAGCTGGCCCTGGCGGTTGCCGCCGGCAGCAAGTTGGGCGCCATTCACGCCGGCCGCAGCCAAATCATTGCCCGCCGATTGCCTCCGGAAATCCGAGACCGCTATTTTGGTCGTGTGGGAGATCAGCTTGCGCTTGCCGTCGGATACGACCGCTCAGCCGCAGACGCTGCTCTGCGCCGAGGCTGTAGGCGGCGCGCTGCCCTTGCTTTGGCTCGGCATCAGCGGCGTCGATCAGCGTTTGACCGCGCTGCTCAGCCCGCAGGCCAATCGCAGTCCGCATCGCTGGCGGGGCCCGGCGCTGCCCCGCGATCGTCAATTCAGCCTGCAATTCGCCATCCACAGCGGCATGGGTCCCGGCGGTCTGCTCTGGCGCTGGAGCGACGGGCGAGATTGGTCGAGCATGATAGGCGCTTCGGCCTGGGGCGTCGAGCGTCTGCCTTGGTCAAGCGAGTGGCGCATCGGCGAGGCGGCCGGTCAACAAGAATATCGCGGCAGCGACCTGCGCCTGATCTGGCATAATAAACGCTTTGACTTTGCGGACTGGCTTTAGGCCTCAGTAGAACCAACTTAGTCGTGCAAAACTCCGCACTAAGTCGAATTGTAGGCGTGTCGCCCGAATATCCACGATTATAACAACGGGCGATGCACAGAATCGCCCCTACACCATCCCTTTTTTGTATGACTTACTTGACTTACTTCTGCTCGCAGGCCTATGCAATCTGGAAATGTATCCTTTTCGGTTGATACAGATACTTTACAATCGAGGACACCGAGAACTGCTAAGGCAATCGTATAAAAATATTTCAACACTAAGGTGCCAAGAACTCTGAGAACTATCCGAAAAAATGCCAATAAAGGACGCGCTGAAAAGGTGATTTTCTGCCAGATTTCATGGGCGAGCCAAGGCTCGCCCCTACAATTTGTTAGTTTGATAATAAATTCGTCATTTATCGATTTTGATGCGATTGCCCGGCGAGAAATGCAAGAGCACCGAGAAACTTAATCGAGATATGCCATATTCTTTGTGTGCTTTGTGCCTTTGTGCCTTTGTGGTGAATATATTTTCAACCGAATTCGATACACTACCTGCAATCTGGTTGAGCGAGTCGTTTGCGCCAGGATGCGCTACAATTGCTGGCAAGTGTTCATGGCTTGGCTGATTGGTAGCAGCAACAGGAAGATAAATATGAAAGTAATCGGCGTCGAAACTATTTTGCTGCGCAATATCGAACCCTATCGCGGAGGTCAGTATTGGCTCTTTGTTGAGCTTAAGACTGACGAAGGCATCACCGGCCTGGGCGAACGGCCGACCGGCCACGCCCTCGACCTCTCGGCACAGATCAACCTGATCCACCAAATCTGCGACGAATTTGTCATCGGCAACAGCCCCTTCGACATTGAAAAGATGTGGCAGAATGTCTACGGCTCGCGACACGACTATCGCCACCCCAGCCTCTATGGCACACCCGCGCTGAGCGCCATCGAAATGGCTTGCTGGGATATCGTCGGCAAAGCGCTGAATCAGCCGATCTACAACTTGCTGGGCGGGCGCGTTCACGACCGGCTGCGCGCCTACGCTTATATGCCCACCGAAGGTATCTGGGAGGATCCAGCCGAAGCCGGCCGTATCGCCGAGCAACTGGTGCGCGAGGGCAACTCCGCCTGCAAATTCGACCCCTTCACGCCAATGACTCCCGCGCCCAGGGATTACCCGCTGCACTTCATTCGTCACGTAGGCAGGATATTCCAAGCTATCCGCGACGCGGTCGGCGACGAGCTTGAGGTGGCCATCGGCACCCACGGTCAGTTCAGCACCGCCGGCGCCATTCGCGTGGCGGCCGAGCTGGAACAATATAGCCCCTACTGGTTTGAAGAGCCGGTCTCGCCCGAGAATGTCGACGAGATGGCCCGGGTTGCCGCGCAGACCAGCATCCCCATCGCTTCCGGCGAACGGCTGGTGACCAAGTACGAATTCTCCGAGCTGCTCCGGAAGCAGGCGGCGCAGATCATCCAGGTGGACGTGGGCCAGTGCGGCGGCATCCTGGAAGCCAAGAAAGTCGCCAGCATCGCCGAGGCGCATTACGCCATGATCGCGCCCCATATGTATTGCGGACCGGTAGCTATGGCCGCGGCCGTCCAGCTCGATGCCTGTTCGCCCAATTTCTTGATCCAAGAATTCAATACCAACGTGCTCCACAGCCAGATCCTGCGCGAGCCGATCCAGTTGGAGCAAGGCTACCTCAGGCCGCCCGACCGGCCGGGGCTGGGCATCGAACTGGATCCGGGGGTCGTGAAGCGACATCTGGCTTGAGCTCAAGCCCTCACTGCGCCAAATCCGCGTTAGGATAAATGCGCCGCTCGGTCTATCATCGTGAGACGCCCGCTTAAATTAGAGGACAGCTTATGCAAGCGATAATCGCCGCCGCGCGCGACGCCGCAAAGCTTTGCCAGCTCGTGCAAGAGAAGTACCTGGTCGCCAGCGCCAAATCCAGCGGCGCGCACACCGAGCCCGTCACCATCGCCGACTACGGCTCGCAAGCCATCATCTGCCGCGCCCTGCAAGCGCACTACCCAGACGACGCCGTGGTCGCCGAAGAATCGGGCGAGCAATTCCTGCAGCTGGTCAGTCCGGAGCAGCGGGCGCAAGTCTTGTCGCTGCTGGCGCAGATCTTGGGCGAGCCGGTCAGCGAAGCCGAGTTGGTCGCCTGGCTCGATTTCGGCGTCGATCGCTCCGCCGCCCGCACCTGGGTCATTGACCCCATCGATGGCACCAAGGGTTTCCTGGCGCGCCGCCATTACGTCGTCGCCGTGGGACTGCTGCTGGCCGGGCAAGTGAGCGAGGGCATCGTGGCCGCGCCCGGTTACAAAGCCGGCGCAGGTGCCCTCTTCTACACGCGGGAGGGCGCGACCCTACGCGCGCCGCTGGCCGCCGGTGATGGGCACAGGATAGCCGTCTCGCAGCGACACAAAGTCGAAGATTTTGTCGCCGTGCAAAGTTACGAGCGCTACCACGCCAGCAAATCCCGCATGGGGCGCGCGCGCGACTACGCCGGGCTGGGCGATGTGAAGCTGCTTGAATTGGACAGCATGGAGAAATACGCCCTGGTGGCTTGCGGCGATGCCGACCTCTACATGCGGCTGCCGCGCGAGGGCAGCGCCTATGCCCATAAGATCTGGGATCACGTCGCCGGAGTCGCCCTGGTGCAGAACGCGGGCGGCACGATCACGGATCTCGACGGCGGTCCCCTCGATTTTTCCCAAGGCGAGACCTTGCCCAATGCCGGCTTGATCGCCAGCAACGGCACTCGTCATCAGCGCGTCGTCGAGGCCGTCCAGCGCGTGATGAGAGAGTGAAATTGTGCTAGGGCGCTCGGTGTAGTATAAATGTGCTAATTGGCGAGCATTGAGGGTAAAATCATGTCCCTAAAGCATAACGTTATTCATCTTGGCGATGCGCTCCACTTGATTGATGAAGTTGATGACGAATCAATAGATTTAATCGTGTGCGATGGTCCTTATGGCGTAACCACTCATGAATGGGACAGGATAGCCAACATACAGGAATACAATCTTGACCTCATTAGACGGTTTTCTGAGAAGCTGAAAGAAGGTGGCGCACTTTATCTTTTCGGCAAGCCTAACTGTATTGACTTTATAGATTATCGCCCGTATCTGAATTTGAAATCAAAGATAGTCTGGTATCAGCCAAGCCGGCTAGCACAGGGCAGAATTAGCTATACAAATAATTACGACATCATCTGCTATTTCATCAAAGGCGAAAGGCCGCGCTGCTTCAACTTAGATGAGATTCGCGTTGCCCAGCTGGTAGAACTCGAACATCGGCTTCGCTGCGAGAGAGTACCCTCAGTTAAGAACGGCAAGTACGGTAAAACCAAGTTTAACGGGAAGGGAAAGAATCCTGGCGACGTTTGGGGAGATATTAAGCAGCTTACCTATAAGTCAAAAGAGCTTGTATGCCGAGAAGCGCTAAACACGATCCAGAAGCCAGAAAAACTGATGGAAAGATTGGTCTTGGCAAGTTCAAACCCGGGAGACCTTGTACTTGACCCGTTTGCTGGTGTCGGTACTTGCCCGGTAGTGTGCCAGAAACACCATCGAGATTTTGTAGCCTTTGAGATAAACGCGGAATTCGTACAGTTGGCGAACAGGCGCATGGAAAAACAGGGTAAGCAGTTGCCTTTTGTGGTTTGACCAATGGCGCGACAACGCTACAGTTATCTTATCAAACTCATTAAAGAAGCCTTTGCCCACGCCCAAGGCTTAGGCATACCAAATCTACTGCAACCTGGTCTTGCAAAAGAAATTGTCATTGCGGACATGCTCGGTCACGAAATCATCATCTCAAAAGATAGCGCGGATGCTCATGATCCTGAAAACCCAAGGATCATGTACGAATACCTGAGCTTTAAAGAAGGCGGAAACGGACAATTTGACAGGATGATCAAATCTCCTGAAGATGAGCGCCAAGACTCACTCGATAGAATCAGACGAAATGATAAGATATACTTCGCAGTCTTTTACAAGGCTAATCAGATCAAAGTAAAGACCATTTATGAGTTGGAGACAGACATTGTATTGGCAGAGGCGATTCGCAAGATAGATCGTAGCAAAAACCGTATTTCACATGTAAATTTGTCAGAAACGTGGGCAAGGGCTAACGGTCGTGTTGTTTATCGAAACCCGGAAAGCGCGGAATCAGAATAATATGACTCAGCCCGCAATCGTCCGCGGACGCCGCTCTTCGATCAGCCCGGCGTAGACCTCGATCACCTCGTCCATGATCGCCTCCCAGGATTGCGTTTCGGCGTAGGCCCGCGCCTGCCGCCCCATCCAGGCGCGCTTCTGGCGCTTACTCGCGATCTTGCGCACGCCCTCCAGCAGCATGGCCACATCGCCGCTCTCGAAGGTATAGCCGTTCACGCCCTCGTTGACGATATCAGCCACGCCGCCCACGCGCGCCGCTACGACCGGCAAGCCGGCCGCCATCGCCTCAATCACCACCAGCCCGAAGGTCTCCAGCCGCGAGGGGAATACGAAGATGTCCGCGCTGGCGTAGGCCTGCGACAGCCGCTCGCCGCGCAAATAACCCATGAACACAGCGGGCTGCCCGGCGAACTGCCGCTCGAGAGTAGCGCGCGCCGGCCCATCGCCAACCACGACGAGTCGCGAATTCGGTATTTGCTCCAGGACCGGGCGGATATGCTCGATCTGCTTCTCCAGCGACAGCCGGCCCACATAGAGCAGAATCGTTTCGTCCGGATTGCCCTGGGTCATCTCCGCGCGCATGGCGTCCGAGCGGAAGCCGGGGTGAAAGGCGGCCGCATCCACACCGCGCCGCCACAAGCCGACCTTGCCGATGCCCAGCCGGCGCATCTGCCGCTGCACCAGCTTGGACGGCGCCAGGCTGTAATCGGCCCAGTTAAAGACGTTCTTGGTGATCTCGTCAATCAACGGCCGCGTGAAGCCCAGGTCTAGCGCGCCCAGGCGAAATTGAGGCGCCAGCCGCGCGTAATCGAGGTGATAGGAGGTTACAGTTGGCACTTCCATCCACTTCAGCATCGCCATAGTCGGGATGCCGGTGGCGACCGGATGGAAGAGATGCGCCACATCGGGCTGGAAGGCGGCCAAATCGCGATACAGCGAAAAGGTGGCGAAGCCAATCCGCGCTTCCGGGTAGAGCGGCATCGGCATACTGGGCAAGCTGCGAACCGGCGCGTCGTTGTAGCGCTGGCCTTCGCCATAGCGCGGCGCGATGACAAGCGCCTCGATCCCCCGCCGCGCCAGGTGATCCAGCAGCAGACAGGTTACTTTGACGATGCCGTCGACCTTGGGCAAAAATGTCTCGGTGATAATGGCTACGCGCATAATTCGCTCATGACTTAGGAAGCCGCCTAACAAATCTAACACATAGTCGCCTCGCCGCGCAGGCATTCATAAGAATTAGGCCGAGTTATACGAGGCGCGACAGTGCCAGGGCAATCGCATCAAAATGGTAGTGACAGAAATAGCGCAAATTCGAACGGAAAATCAACCACAGAGTTCACAGAGAGCGCAGAGAAAAGCAATAATGATAGCTTACGTCATAAGTCAAGAATGATTTTGAAAGATATTTGAAGTCTTTTCGGTGCTTCTTGCCGTATTCCAGTCCATCGACTACTTTGAATAGTCGTCTAAACACCTAAATCTCTGTGCCCTCTGTGCCCTCTGTGGTTAATATATTTTGATGCGATTGCCTTGGCGGCAGTGCCAAGAGCGTAGAGAATCGGCCGCTGCCATGCTAGAATAGCCGTGTGAGCGCAAGAGGAATGCCATGATTGCCAAGCCCCTGCCCGCGGCATTGACCATTGAAGAATATTTCGCCATCGAAGCGGTGGAGAACGAACGCCGCTACGAATTCATTGATGGAGAGCTTTTTGACATGACCGGCGGCACCAATAACCATAGCGCGATTAAACTCAATATCGCGGGTACATTGTTCAATTTACTTTACGACTCAGAGTACTCGCTGCGCAACAGCGATATGCGCGTCAAGGTCAGCGCGACGCGATACGTCTACCCCGATTTGAGCGCCGTCCGCGGGCAACCGCTGCTTGAAGACCAAGACACCACCTTGCTTAACCCCATCCTGGTGGTCGAGGTCACTTCTCCCTCGTCCCGGACTTATGACCGCGACAGCAAGCGGGAATTTTATAGTTCGATTCCAACTGTGCAAGCCTATCTCATCGTAGATCAGCATCGCGTTTCCGTCGACTTGCATACGCGCATGGGCGCGCGCTGGCTATGGCAGAGCTTTGATGACTTGCAGGATGTTGTCCACCTGGAAGCCTTGGGCTGCGCGCTGCCGATGTCGGAGATTTATCGCGGCATTACCTTCTCCTAAATCCATGAGCTTAGCATGAGCGTCCGCGCCACATCGCAGAGCAGCAACGCCGAAGCCATCGTCGACGACCGCTCGCCGATGGATACCCTGCCCTATTGGGCCCGCGCCACCAACCCCATCGTCCGCCGCCATCTGGGCTTGTACTGGCGCACGCTGCCGCCCGAATTTGAACCCATATTCTATATCTGCGGCTTCTGGCTGGTCACGCTGCTGATCGGCATCGTATTCCCCATTGTCACCGACCTGGCCACCACTGTGATCGTGGTGTCGGTGCTGGTGATACCGGTCGGCATTATCTTTTATCTGCGCGCGCTGTTTTCCATCGCCGCCAACGCAGCCGCCGTGATGGCGGACGAGATACGCAACAACACCATGCACCTGCTGATGTCCACGCCTATGTCGCTGGAGCAGATATTCCTGGGCAAGGCGGCCTCAGCGATCTGGCGTAAAATGGACGACCTGATCTTGATCGTGCAGGGCGCGGCCATCTTCGGCCCGCCGCTGATTATCATGCACTACGCCGGCCTATTCCCCCTGCGCGAATCAGGACCCGCCACCTACCTGCTAATCATCGCCATGACCATCACCGCGCTGCTGCGCCTGGTGCTGGAGCCGTTGATGGTCGGCATGGTCGGCGTCGGCATCGGCGCATTTGTGCCTTTCCGCGCCATCGCCATCACCTCGTCCGTGGCATGGGTGGCCTTCTATTTCATCCTGATCAATATGCTGCAGCAGTTGAACCTGCAGCATTTGTCCGCTGCGCTGGATCTGGCGCGCGAGGCTTCGGAAGCGGCCATGGCCGCCGCCAATTTGCGGCTGGGGCTGGCGCTGGTGATGACGATCGCGATTGAGCTGGCGCTGCCGGTGCTGCTGCCCTATGCGCTGATTCGGCTGGTCAGCGGCTTGCTGGCGCGTCAGATGCGGGCGGGTTGAATGTATTGAAGACTGTCAACTCATCCGCAACGTGTTTTGGCAACTACTTGTCCTGGCGGTTTGCGGTTAGCATCTGTTCTGCCAACATGATTCCTGCGACCTTGTCGATTTCTGTGTTGCCCGAGTCCCACGATTTGGCGGGCTTAATGCACTCCGGGCACCCCATTTTGCAACATTGCTTTCTTGCGACTTTTATACCTTCTTTAAGTGCCGTGTCCCAAGCATCAAGGATCCCTTTGGCAATACCGATGCCGCCGCTGTAGTTTTCGTAAATGAAGACGGTGTCTTCATCGAGTCTAGCAAACGTGCTGGTATCGAAACGGTCGGCGGGCACTACGGGCCACGCACCAACCCGAAGTATCTGCAGAAGAGCGTTAGTGCCGGCCTTATTTCTAGAATCGCCACCAATTTCTATCCAAAACGCGTGCAACTTATCGCGTTCATGGTAGTCGGGCTCACCACCTCTTTCTATCACTATATCCGATCTTTCGTCTATTAGACTGTAGCCGTCGAATTTCAAAGTAATGTCCACTTCACCATAAAAAATGCGAAAGTTGCCATATTCACAGCTATTGAAAGGTTCGTCATCCGGGTTTATGTAAGTGCGGAATACTGCCTCTGTCCTTAGATTCTCGGGTTCTTCTTCTAGAAGGATCTGGTTTTCATTTCGGCCGGTTCTGGTTTCAACTACACAATATCGCTTTCCAGACAAGGTGATTCTTGCATCCTGGTATGCATGACGAAACCGCCAAATGTCGGGTATATTTTCCCAGAGCGTTTCGCCGTCGACAACTAAACTATAGTTCCTGCTGTTGTCGCCACGAATTCCTTTTTTGGATAGTTTCCATTGAGGTGAATTGCGCGATACATTGCGCCGCATTTGTCTTCTTAAACGATCACGTTCCGTGAGGCTTTCAAGTTCCTTGAGGGCAGCATGGTAGAATGCGTGACCTAGAATTTTTTCGTCTTCGGGTTGCAAACTGTAATCGGTCTCATCCAGCAGGGATTCAATATGACGCTCGATCAACTGTTCATTTGCCGAATTGACAACAATATTGTCCAGTGGTTTTTCTAGGAATGAATTGATATTACTAACGAAAAAGTTGTCAAATGGGTCGTCCATAGCATAGAAGAGAACGAATGCATCGCTATTAGAGTCCCGACCAGCTCGCCCAATTCGTTGCCAAGCGGACATAAGATTCGACGGGAAACCAGCCAGCACAATTCCGTCCAAACCGCCTATATCTAGTCCTACTTCTAGCGCATTGGTCGTCAGCACAACCTTGTGCTTGCCTGATCTGATGTTCTCTTGAGTCGCAAGTTTTTTGTCGTTCAAGAGCTTTGCATGAAATTCTGCAAGTAGCGACCTGTCCAGATTTCTTTTTTTCATCTCTTGTTGACAGTTCTTGAACGCATCGCTAAGAAATCGAATAGTGGGACAGAACACCAAAGCACGAATATCTTGTTCAAGCAGGCTGAGGGTCGCATTCTCAATACGTTGCCGAAAGTGCTTCCAATATCTTTCATCGCCAATAGACGGTTTGACAAACAGAAAGTTACGTTGCGGTCGCATAGCATCGCGCGCTTGCACCAACTCCGAATTGCGGCCAGTTAGGTCCTTGGCGATTGCCAGTGGATTGGCACAGGTTGCAGTTGACAGGAAGATCTGAGGTGATGCCCCTTGTTTGTGCAGGTACAACAAGAAGCGCCGCATTAAGAGAGCCATATTGCTACCAAAGTATCCGTAATATAGATGCATCTCATCCAGGACTATGAAGCAGAGATTGCTCAGAAATCCGTGCCAGTGCTGTTTTCGCCAGCCCAAAAACGGATTGTTCATGTACTCGGGATTAGTCAGTAGGATTCGCGGCGGATTGTCGCGAATTTTGCGTTTGCGCGTGTCTGAAATTCCACCGTGATACTCTCCGACGGTTATTCCAAGCGGTTCGGCGAGTTCGCGGATTTTCTGTGCCTGGTCGAATGATAGGGCGTTCATTTGGAAAACCATTAGGGCGTGTGCATGAGGATTGCATAGGAGAGCGTTGAGAAGAGGGACGGTGAACGCTAGAGTCTTGCCGCTGGCAGTTGGTGATTCCAGCACTACATCTTGCCCTTGCAGCGCAAGTGTCATGGCATCTGCCTGATGGCGGTAGGGTATTTGACGAGTTTTCAGGAGTTCGATACGTAAATGAGGGTGAATCCCAACCGGCCAAGCGTCTGCAAGTTCTGGTTCAATGCGATCCACTCTACCCTCTTGAATCTCATCATTGTCTCGCAGCGCGTCAAATTCATAAAGTTTTGTCTTAAGTGCCTCGAAATTCATCCGCTTGCTGTCCTTTGTGTCGTTCAATAACCTTCGTCTCTTGATAGTATACGCTCAGGATCGTCACAGGTTTCCCCAAAAACTGGGGTTGCCTCACCCCTTCACCGCGCCCAGCGTCAGCCCCTTGATGAAATAGCGCTGGAAGAACACGAAAATAAACAGCGTCGGCAGCGAGCCAATCAAACTCGCCGCCGCTTGACCGCCCCAATCGACCGTATACTGCCCGGTCAAGTTGAGGATGCCCACCATCACTGTGCGGCTCTCGGCTCGCTGCGTCAAGATGAAGGGCCAGAGGAAATCGTTCCAGATCCAGGTGAACTGCAAGGTCGCCAGCACCGCCAGCGCCGGCAGCGTCAGCGGCAGCATGATGCGGAAGAAGATGCTGTATTCGTTGGCGCCATCGATCAGCGCCGCTTCCCGCAGGGCGTTCGGCACTACCTGGAAAAAGTTGCGCATTACCAGCGTGCAAATCGGGATGCCAAAGGCGGTGTGGATGATGATGACGGCGTAGAGCGTATCGTAGAGGCCGATGTCGTTCATCAGCCGAAACACCGGAATCAACGCGATCTGCGGCGGCAGGAACATGCCCGCCACGATGAAGATGAACAGCAGCCCGTCGAAGCGAAAGCGGTACTTGCCCAGCGCATAACCCGCCAGCGTCCCCAGGGAGATCGAGAATATCGAAGCGGGAATCGTCAGCAGCGCCGAATTCTGCAAGTACAGGCCCAGGTTGCCGTCTTCCGGGTCCATCACGCGATCGAAATTTTCCGATGTCAAGCTGGCCGGCGGCGTCCAGTAACCGCCCGCCGCGACTTCCGCCTGCGACTTAAAAGCTGTCACGATGGCGCCGTAAACCGGTACCATGAACAGAATGAGCAAAATCGTCAGCACGAAGTAGAGGGCGGCGTTACTCAGCCACTTTCTCCAGTTCATCTGACAAAGCCCACAATAGTTTCATGTAGGGCGATTGAACCGCTGTGTCTACGCGCGGCTGTGAATCGCCCTTTGGTTACCGGGTTTGCAAGGCGGGCGAGATGGTATGTCGCCCCTACTAAGTTGGACGCTGAGGTGGGGGGCTTTTCACTACTCATACAGTTCCTCTGCGGCCGCGGCGAAGCGGAAATAGAGCACGATAATCACCAGCGTCATCAGGAACAGAATCACCGCGGCGGAACTGCCGTAACCCATCTTGAACTTGCGGAAGCTCTCGCTGTACATGAACACCGCCAGCGTGTCCGACTTGTTGAAGGGACCGCCCATGGTCATCACCCAGATGATCTCGAAGCTTTTGAGCGCGCTGATGGCAGTCAAAGCCAGCACCACTACAGTCGCCGGGCGCAGCATAGGGATGATGACTTTGAACAAGGTCTGCCAAGCGCTGGCGCCGTCCACCTTGGCCGCTTCGACCAGGGGCGTCGGCACTGAAGTCAAGCCCGCCAGGAAGATGACCATGTTTAAGCCGGTCTGCTGCCAAGCCCATGCCACGAAGACGGCGAAGAGCGCCGTGTTGGGGTTGGCCAGCCAGGCGGTGGCGAACTGATCCAGCCCGACCCCGCGCAAGAAGATGTTGACGATGCCCAGCTTCGGGCTATACAGCCAAACCCAGATGATTCCGATGATGATGGGCGACAGGCAGATTGGCAGATAGAACAGCGATTTATACAGCGTGTTGATGCGCCGTTTGCCTTGCAGCGCCAGCGCCAGCGACAAGCCCAGCAAGGTCGGCGCGGTCATCGCCAGCGCCAGCCAGATGGCCGTATTCTTGATGGCGTTGCCAAAGAGGCGGTCGGTGAAGATTTTCTCGAAATTGGCTGTGCCGATGAAATTGAGGTCCGCGCCGTAACCCACCCAGTCGGTGAAGGAATAGTAGAGCGAGTTCAGCGTGGGCAGGATGACGAAGGTGAAATACACCAGCAGCGGCAAAGCGAGGAAGCTGGCCGGTATGATCCAGGGGTGGCGCTTGGTCATTAGTGATCCTAGCCCCACCCCAAACCCCTCCCCCAAAATGAGGGAGGGGCTTATTTTTTCATGCTCGCGTAGGCTCCCCCATCCCTAATCTTGGGGATGCCCGCATAGAGATGGCGGAGTGGAGCCTGTGGGGGTGGGGGATTAACTCCCTATTCCATGCCGGCGAATTCAGTTTGCGCGTCAGCCTGCACACGCTCCAGCATGGCTTCGTAGTCGCCCGGATTGGCCATGAATTCCGAGAAGGAGTTCAAGCCGACTTCCGCGACCGGCGGCGGCGTGGCCAGGTCGTAGTTGAAGGCGAAGACCGGGTCATTGGCAATCTCGCCGGCGATGCGCGCGACCACGTCATTGTAGATGCCCGTATCGACCAGCAGGCTCGGCGCCAAATTGCCAGCGCCCAAAGCGAATTCGGCTTGGACGTCCGCACTGGTCAAGTGAACCAGGAAGGCTTTGGCGGCATCGGCATTGGCGGAGTCAGCCGAGACGACGAAGGTGTCAATGGGACCCAGTGAAGCGCGCGGCGTGTCCTCGTCGATGGTGGGGAAGGAGAAGTAATCGAAGTCTTCGCCCGCTACCATCTCGTTGCCGGCGTACAAACCGCCGATCCAGGTGCCCATCAAGGTCATGGCCGCTTCGCCATTGGCGACTTGGTTGGCGGCTTCGTCCCAGTCATAGGCGTTGGCATCCGGATAGAAGTAACCGGCATCAACCAATTCCTTCCACAAGCCAAAGGCGCGCATCACTTCCGGATCCGTATATGACGCTTCGCCGCTCATCAGCCGGTTGCGGTAATCATTGCCCGCCGTGCGCAGCAAGATCATGTCGAACCAGAATTGGCCGGGCCAGCGGCGGATCGAGCCCAGCGCGAATGCCGGGATGCCCGCCATCTTGAATTTCTCGGCGGCGTCTACCAATTCGTCCCAGGTCGTCGGAACCATCGCGCCCACTTGTTCAAAGAGCGCAACGTTGTAGAACATGCCCACCCAATGCAAGGTCAAGGGCACGGCGTAACGGTGCATATCGTAGGTGGCGGCGTTATCGATGACTGCTTGCGGGAATTGCGAATCCATGTCGTTCGCTTCCCAAATATCATCAATCGGCTGCAAGCGGCCGCCGTCTACCACAAACTGAATGCGCGCGCCGGCCCAATAGCTGAAGGCATCCGGCGGGTTGCCACCGGCCAACTGCACCAGGATCGAGGTCTTGAATTGCTCGTGGTCCACCGGGCTCGCGGCGTGCATCAAGCCGGGGTTGGCGGCGATAAAGTCATCGACGATGCCGTCTATGAATTCACCGCCGAAGCCGCCGAAATAATGGGATACGGTAAAGTCGCCCATTAAGTCGTCCTGCGCCAGGGCGGGCGTGACAGCGAGCGCTGCCACCAGAACAAAAAGTACAGCCAAGATCAAGCGTCTGTTCATCATCATTTCTCCATATAAGAGGCTAAGCTGGCGAGGCGAATTACTGAAAGTCTACCCATAGTCACCTCCTGACTACACTTATGAAATTAGCGCATATTCAGCAAAAAGACAAGCAGATCCTCGTGTATGTTGCCAAACATACAACACTGTTCTATAATTGTCAACCAATTGACCGTGTTCACCATTCGCGCAACCTATATTGCTTATTATGCAATCCTAGTTGCGTATCGAGAGATAACCGGCATGGCTGAGATTCAATCGCTGGCGCGAGGCTTGAAGATCCTGAATCTGCTGGAGCATTCGCGCAACGGCATGGGAACCACGGAAGTCGCCAATCAATTGTCGGTCGACAAAAGCAGCGCGTCCCGCCTATTGCACACCTTGGCCAATTACGGTTTCGTCGAGCAAGATGAGCACAGTTCGCGCTACACGTTGGGTCCGCAGCTGCTGACGCTCGGCCAGCATCTGCTGAATCGCATTACCCTGCGCGATCACGCGCGGCCCTATCTGCACGAATTAGTCGATAAAACCGGCGAATGCGCTCACCTGGCCATCTTGGCGCAGCGCCAGGCGCTCTACATCGACCAGGTCGAATCGACAGCCGCCCTGCGCGTGGAATCCGAGATCGGCACGCTCTCGCCGCTGCATTGCACCGCGCTGGGCAAAGTGATGCTGGCTTTTGGCGATGGCGGCATGCCCGATGAAATGAAGCCCTTCACGCACCGCACCGTCACCGACCGCTCGACTCTGGAAGCGCAATTGACGCAGACCGGGGGACGCGGCTACGCCATCGATGACGAAGAGTACAATTATGGTGTGCGCTGTGTGGCGGCGCCCGTCTATGACCACCGCGGCGCGCTGGTCGGCGCCATCGGCATCAGCGGGCCCGCCGGTCGCGTCACACTCGAGCGCATCGACGACTTCGGCTCGGTCGTCAAAGCTACGGCGGATGCGCTGTCGACGCGGCTGGGTTACGATGCCAAGCTGAGGCGTCGCGCCGATGGCGACAAGTAGCGAGCGACCCACAACATGACTCAACAAAGTTGCGTTGTTCGCAACCGTTGAGCTGCCCGGATTCTGTGAGTTCGCTTGTGGTGGAGCCTGGCAGGCGCGGCTGAATTGGGGGTTACGACTGACGCAGGAAAGGCGGCAGGACGCTTATGCAATACAAGATGCTGATTGACAGCAAATGGCTTGACGCGGCCGATGGCGGACGCTGGCAAATAGTCAACCCAGCCAGCGAAGAAGCGGTCGCGGATGTACCTTACGGCGGGCGCGAAGACGCGGCGCGGGCGATTGCGGCGGCGCAGGACGCGCTCCCCGCTTGGCAAGCGCTGACGGCATACGACCGCAGCGCTATCTTGCGCGATATCGCCGATGCCTTGCGCAGCCGGGCGGAGGAGCTGGCGCCCATCATGACCGCCGAGTGCGGCAAGCCCATCAGCGAGGCGCGCGGCGAATGGGGCGCTTGTGCCGATCTTTTCGACTGGTTCGCCGAAGAGGGCAAACGCGCCTATGGCCGCGCCATCCCGGCTAGCAAAGCGGGCAAACGCCTGCTCGTCATCCCACAGCCAGTCGGCGTCGTCGCCACCATCACCGCCTGGAACTTCCCGGCTTATCTGCTGGCGCGCAAGTGGGCGGGGGCACTGGCGGCCGGCTGTACCATCGTCGGCCGGCCCAGCGAACTGACGCCCATGAGCGCCATGGCATTGGTCAACGTGATGCAGGAAGCGGGCATCCCCGCCGGCGTGGTCAACTTGATAAACGGCGATCCGCAGTCTATGGGCGAGGCGATCATGCGTGACCCGCGCGTGCGCAAGGTCAGCTTCACCGGTTCGCAGCGCGTCGGCCGTATCTTGATGCGACAGGCTGCTGACGGCATCAAGAAGCTCGGTATGGAACTAGGCGGCAGCGCGCCCGTTCTGGTCTTCGCCGATGCCGATATGGAGTGGGCCGCGGCCCAAGGCGTGATGGCGAAATTCCGCAACAACGGCCAAGTCTGCATCTCGCCGACGCGCTTCTACATCGAGCAGCCGGCGTTGGAAGAATTTCTCGCCGCCGTCAAGATTGAAACGGAGAAGCTGGTGGTCGGCGACGGTATGAATGAAGCCGTCACCAACGGACCGATGGTCAGCCGCGCCGGGCGCGATAAAGTCGAGCGCTTCGTCGCTGACGCCGTTTCCAAACGCGCGGCCGTGGTCGCCGGCGGCGGACGCCCCGACATCGAAAAGGGCTACTTCTATCAGCCGACCGTCCTGACCGATGTGACCTCAGATATGCAGATCAGCTGCGACGAAGTCTTCGGTCCGGTCATGGCCGTCAGTACATTTGCGACGGTCGATGAAGCGCTGCGGCTGGCGAATGACAGTCCCTTCGGCTTGGCCGGCTACGTCATGACCAAGGACTTGTCGACGGCGACCCGCGTTTATGAGGGGCTGGAATTCGGCATCATCGGCGTCAATGACATGGTGCCCGCCACCGCGGAAGCGCCCTTCGGCGGCACAAAATCCAGCGGCTTCGGCCGCGAAGGTTCGCAAGAAGGCTTGTACGAGTACATGGATCAGAAGTTTGTCTCAATCGGGCTGGCTTAAGCGCACTCGCCCTGCGCCACCACATAATCCGCGCTGATCCAGCCGGACGTACCGCGATACTCGACCTGGAACCAGCCCGGCGCCTTCCCCGCAACTGGCAACTCAGCGCCTTGCGGTACCAATCCGATACGCAGTCCGCCGGGTCCACCGCGGAAGTTGAGCGCGTGCGTGGTTGTCACGCGGCAAGACGACAGATCCCGCGTTGAGGTGCCTTCGCCTTGTTGCGCCGCGCCGGCCTCGGACCATTCAATCGCGCCGATATCACAGGCGCCGGCCTGTGGACGTGGCGTGCCGATCTGGTCGGTCGCCAGGCAATATCTCGGGTCTGCGGCGTCAATGGCCGGGCTGCCGTGCTGCGGAGCGAGCCAGCGGGTAGCGTCGGTCGCTTCCTCAAGCATGGGGTCGCCAGTGAGCGCCGGCGAACACGAGCCGTCTTCAATGAGATTGTTGATGTTCTGGGGCAGTTGACCCGAACAATGCTCCGAAGCTGTTGGTCCATAGTCGGCGACAATGCTGTTGCGCAACTTGACTGCGCCATTCGCATCGTTGTGAATTCCATTGCCCTTAGCAGCGTCGTTCAAAATCGTAACGTGTGTGAGTGTGACCGCGGAGTAGCGGGATGCAACCGCCCCGCCCAGTTCCGCCCGATTGTTGATAAATGTGCTGTTGCTAATATCAACTGCGCTGCTTTGCCATACGAAAACGCCGCCGCCAACGCCGTTGCTGCCGATGGCGCTGTTATTGACGAAACTGCTATTCGCGATGGTAACTCTGGCAGCAACCGTAGATACATATATCGCGCCGCCTTCGCCAGCGCGATTGCTAACAAAGTGGCTGTTATTGACCGTTAATCTGGCGCCGCGCTCAATGCCAATTGCGCCGCCCCATAACGCTATGTTATTGATAAAGGTGGAATCGTTGACATCTGCCGCGCCATTACTTCGCACAAAAATAGCGCCACCACTCCCTTGCAAATTGTTGGCATCGGACAGTGTCAAGTGCTTGATCGTCAGCTTCCCAGCATTGACGGTGAAAATACGAAAACGCGTTTTCCCGCTTATCGAGAATCCATTGCCTTCGATTGTGATATTGCTGCTGATCGCCGGCAGCTTCTTTGACAAGGCGATGTCACCTGTCAGAGTGATAATATCGTGGCCGCTTCCCGCCGGGCAACCACCGGCCGGCGCATCCGTATTAGCGGCCGTGATCTGGTCGGCTAGCGGACAAGGCGGCGGTGGCACTATGGGCAATTCCGGCGGACGGACGCTAGTCGCTTCAATCGCGCCGATATCGCAGCCGCCGCCATGTGGCCGCGCGGCGCCAATTTGATCGGTGTCCAAACAGAAGCTGGGGTGGGCGGCGTCAATCGCCGGGCTGTAGTCTCGCAGCGGTATGTATGCTGGCCAGCCAGCCAGATCATCAAGCAGCGCATCATCGCCGAGCTTGACGCCGCAATGCCCGTCCAGACTAAGATTGCCAATATTCTGATCTAAACCTCCCGAGCAGTCTATCGCGTATCCCCTGTTGACAACGAGGCTGTTACGGAGCTTGACAATTCCGTTCTGCTTGTCGATCGCATCGCTACTACGGACGGTCGACCGATTATTCACCATGGTTACGTGGGTCATGGTGACATCGGCGCGCCATTCCCCCAATACGCCGCCGCCCCAAGCCTGATTGTTGTGGAACGTGCTGTTGGATATTTGCGTAGCGCCCGAATCCGCCATTATGGCCCCGCCAAGCCCATCGCTGGAGCCGTTTTCCAGGAAGCTGCTCTTTGTGATTGTTGCATTCCCGAGGTTATAAATCGCGCCGCCATTGTCATCGGATTGGTTGCCGACGAAGCTGCTGCTCTCTACAGTGAGACGAGTGTTGTCGCTCACCATCGCTATGGCGCCGCCGCGATTCGCCCGGTTGTCTTTGAATGTCGAGTTCTCCGCAGTGAGCGTGCCGCCATTTCGCAATCGAATTGCGCCGCCGCCCTCGCTTGTGTAGCCGTCTGTCAGCGTGACATTCTTGAGGGTAAGCCGCCCGCCGCTGATATCAAAAATGCGATACTTGCCGTCGCCGCTGATGCTGTGTCCGTTGCCTTCAATCGTGATCGTTCCGGTGATCGGCGGCAGCGCCTCGCTCAGCGTGATGTCCTCACTAAGCGTAATAATGTCGTGGCTTGTACCCTGCGGGCAGCCGCCAACCGAGGTATTGGTATTGGCCGAGCGGATGTGGTCCGCCAGCGAGCAAGTAGAAGCGACCACTTGCAACGTCGCGGTGATAACGCTGAAAAGCGCCACTACCAAAAGCAGCGACAAGCGCCGTCTGTACGTTCCTGATTCCATCAAGCTACCTCCGCGAGTCTCAAGCTACGGTCTCAGCCGCAACTGCCCACTGCCACCACATAATCCGCGCTGATCCAGCCAGATGCGCCGCGATACTCGACCTGGAACCAGCCCGGCGCCTTCCCCGCAACTGGCAACTCAGCGCCTTGCGGTACCAATCCGATACGCCCGCCGCCGGGTCCATCGCGGAAGTTGAGCGCGTGCGTCGTCGTCACGCGGCAATCGGACAGGGACGCCCGAACCGGGGCGGTTTCAATTGCGCCGATATCGCAACCGCCGCCCTGCGGTCGACGCGTTCCGGCTTGGTCGGTCGCGAGGCAGTAGCGCGGGTCTGCGGCGTCAATGGCCGGGCTGCTGGCCTGCGGCAAATGCCAAGCCGGCGCTCCAGTCAACTGTCCAAGCAAAGCATCTCCGCTTGTGCTGGACGCGCAGGAACTGTCCAATACCAGATTGCCCACGCTCTGCGTAATCCTGCCGATACAATTTTCGTCGAGCTTGTCGCCGGAGATGATGCTGTTGCGCAAAACAAGCCCGCTATTATTCCCGTAGACCCACAGCGCATGGCCAGCGCCGTAATCGTGATCTTCGGCCGCCACGTTGTTCGCCATAGTAACATGCGTCAAAATGGTTGAGGGATAGCCGGCCGCCAATACGCCGCCCCAGCTCGTGGCGCTATTTCCGCTAAAGGTGCTGTTGGCGATATAAACGTCACCGTTTCCGCCGCTGCTGATGGCGCCGCCATAGCCGGCCTGATTGCTCTCAAAGCTGCTGCCTGTGATATTGAGTTGGCCTATACGCATATCGATGGCCCCGCCCTTGCCACCGGTGTTGTAGGTGTCGGAGGCCTTATTCCCGACGAAGCTGCTGTCGATAACCGTCAGTTTGCTGTCGCGGCCAAACATCGTAATCGCGCCGCCGTTCTGCGCCGAATTCCCGATAAACCGGCTATTCCGAATCGCGACTGAGGCATAATCCAGCAATTCGATAGCTCCGCCATTCCCGCGCGGATTTCTGCCCTCGGTCAGGGTAAGGTCCACGATTTGCAGCCAGGCGCCTTTGACGACAAAGATGCGAAAACTGCCGTCGCCGCTTATCGTGTGCCCGTTGCCTTCGATTCGGAGCCCGCTGCTGATCACGGGGAGCGGCCGGGTTAAAGTGATATCTTCACTCAAGGAAATGGTGTCAGCGCCGCTTCCTGCCGAGCAGGCGCCGGACGGTCGGTCGGTATTGGCTGCGATTATCTGATCGTAGAAACCGCAGACAGGTGGCGCGGTGTCTGGCTCGGGCGGGCGGGCCGTCGTCGATTCAATCGCGCCGATATCACAGCCGCCGCCCTGTGGCCGTGGCGTACCGATTTGATCGGTCTCCGAACAATAGCTTGGGTCCGCAGCATCAATCGCCGGGCTGCCATCAAGCGGCGGGCGCCAGGCCGGTTGGCCGGTTGAAGCGCCCAGCATAGGATCGCCGAAGCGGCCTGTTGTAATGCATGTCCCGTCTTCACTGAGATTTCCTGTCGCCTGTGTCAACCCTCCGCTGCAATCCTCCGCCACTCCGCCGCCGCCAACGATGCTGTTGCGCAGATAGATTGCGCCCCCTGTATTGGCTATGGCATTGCCGTTCGACTGTGTTGCCAGGTTGTTTAGCATGGTCACATGCGTCAGTGTGGCTGTGCCAAAATGGGCGTTTAAGACGCCGCCGCCAATGGCCGAATTGTCTATGAACGTGCTGTCGCCCACGACAATACTGCCGTATTCGGTGTGCAGCGCGCCACCGAAGAATCCAGCTTGATTACTTACGAAGCTGCTCTTGCTTAGCGTGACGCTGCCTCGCGTAACATTGATGGCGCCGCCGTATTCATTTGCTCGATTGCGCAGGAAACTGCTCCGGCTGACTGTCGCGCTGGCGTCAGCGCTCATGGACGCGATAGCCGCGCCCCCGTCTGCTGAATTCTTGCTGAAGGTCACCTGGTCAATTGCAACGCGGGCGCTCCCCCGCAGTCGGATGGCGGCGCCAAACGTGGCTCGGCCGTCAGCAAGCGTCATATTTCTTAATGTGAGATTGCCGCGCTCAATATCAAAAATGCGATTGCGGCCGCGGCCGCTAATGGTGTAGCCGTTGCCTTCAATGGTGATGACACTGGTGACGGCCGGCAAGCCTTCCTGCAGAGTAACGTCCTGGAGCAACGTAATCGTGTCCGCGCCGTTTCCAGCCGGGCAGCCGCCCGAGGGCGCATCGGTGTTGGCGGCGATGATTTGATCAGCCAAGGGGCAGGGCGGTGGCGGCACAATAGGCGTCGGCGCCAAACTCGCAGTGGTGGATTCAATCGCGCCTACGTCACAGCCGCCGCCGTGAGGCCGCGCAGTGCCGACTTGATCTGTCGCCAAGCAATACTCAGGATCGGCCGTATCCAGCGCCGGGCTGCCATCGAGCAATGGATACCAAGCGGGCGCGCCAGTCAATTCGCCCAGGACCGGGTCGACTCGCGTTTCCATCAAGCTGCAGGTCCCGTCCTGGCTAAGATTGCCACGGGCTTCGGTCAAGCCGTTTACGCAGGATTTAGCCGCTGGAACCCCGCCAACAATGCTGTTGTACAGGCTAATCTCGCCGGCCGTTCGATGAATCGCGCCACCCCCAGCAGGAGCTGCCGTATTATTCATCATGGTCACATGCGTCACGGTTACTGTGGAGGCAAACACTTCCAGCGCGCCGCCAACGTTGGCCGAGTTGCCGGCAAATGTGCTGTTGCTAATGGACATCCTCGCCTCTTCGTGCGCGGCGATCGCGCCGCCGTCGCCTTGTGCCGCATTACTCTGAAAGCTGCTTGATGTGATGTCGACCACGCTCCCGTAGCCAAATATCGCTGCCCCGTAAGCCCCGGAACTGTTGCCAATGAAGCTGCTTCGCTTCACGTCTAGTTTTACGCCAGCGCCGTTTGCAGCGATCGCGCCGCCTTGGAACGCCGTATTGTTGCTGAAGGCGACTTGCTGCACGCTGACTTCGGCCCCGGCACGCGCTCGAACCGCGCCGCCGTCTTCATCGTCCGGAGCATTGCCGCCCGTCAAAGTCACATTCGCTAGCACGAGCGCGCCGCCATTGACATCGAAGATGCGGTGCGCGTCATCCCCGCTGATGCTGTGGTCCGCGCCGTCAATCGTGACGCTGCCAGTGATCGGCGGCAACGGAGCAGCCAGAACGATATCCCCGCTCAGCGTTATCGTTCCATCGCCGTTGCCGCTGTTGGCTGCCTGAATCGCCGCGACCAGGCTGTCGTAACTATCCGCCGCGCCGACCCGTGACGCAGGTCCCCAGGGGAGTAGCATGGAAAGCAACAACAGCGCTGCAAATGACCGACTCAAGCATATAGTTCGCGTAAGATTAGTCCAAATCACAGTCGCCCTCTTTCTCTACATAATCCGCGCTGATCCAGCCGGATTTGCCTTCATGGTCCACCTGGAACCAGCGTGGCGTCCGCGCTGTAGCGCTTACGGTCGCATTTTGCGGAACGCCGCCGATGACATTGCCGCTGGGTCCATCGCGCAAGTTGAGCAGGTGCGTGGTCGTCACCGCGCATTCGGACAAAGCGCGGCTGACCGGCACAGCTTCAATCGCGCCGATATCGCAGCGGCCGACGATTGAGCGCGCCCGGCCTAACTGGTCGGTTTCCGGGCAGAAAGTCGGGTTAGCCGCGTTGATGGCCGGGCTGCCGGGCATCGGCGCTAGATAGGCGGCAGACTTGCTCCACTCTTCTAGCATAGGGTCGCCGCTAAACGCCGTCGAACAGGCGCCATCGCGGGTAAAATTGCTGATGTTCTGCTTCAGACCGTCACAAACCGCAGAATCCAAACTGCCGACAATGATGCTGTTACGCAAATTCAAACTGCTGGGGGACATGAAACGTTCTACGGGCATTGCAATCGCGGACCCACTGTAAATCGTAACGTGAGTGAGCGTGCCTGTGACGCCATTGCTAAGGTAAATTGCGCCGCCACGATTATTGATGAAGCTGCTGTTTACAGCATCAAGCCGCGTGCCAGGATTGATCAAGCTGATGGCGCCGCCGCTACCGCCACCATTGCTGACGAAGCTGCTGTTGCTGATAAAAACAGTGCTTGTCCACGCGGAAATCGCGCCGCCGCTGCTCCTGCTGCCGTTTCCAACGAAGCTGCTGTTCTTCACGGTCAGCCAGGAGCGGTCTGCATTGTACCGACCCTTGATGTAAATCGCGCCGCCAATGCTCGCGCTGTTATTGATGAAGCGCGAGTCGTTGATAGTCGCCCGACCTTCATTCAGCAGCCTGATGGCGCCGCCATTGTCGCTCAAGCTTCTGCCATCCTTCATGGTCAAATTCTTGACCGTCAGTATGCCGCCATCGACGTCAAAGATGCGAAACTTTCTTTCCCCGCTGATGCTGAATCCATTGCCCTCGATGACGATTTGGCTGGTGATGGCCGGCAAGGGTTCGAATAGTATGATGTCTTTGTCTAAGACGATGGTATCGACCCCGCTTCCGGCCGGGCAGCCGCCTGCGGGCCGGTCTCGATTGGCGGCGACGATCTGTTCGGCCAAGCTGCAGACCAAGGGTGGCACGGGCGTCGGCTCGGCCGCGATGGCGCCCCGCGCTTCAATCGCGCCGATATCACAAGCTCCGCCTTGAGGCCGCGGCGTGCCGACCTGATCAGTTTTCAAACAGAACGCCGAATCCGCGTAGTCAACCGCTGGGCTGCGGTCGCGCAGGGAATAATATGCGGGCGAGCCGGTCAATTCGCCCAGCAAGGCGTTGTCGCTGGGTCTGTCCGCGCAAGTCCCGTCGCGGCTCAGGTTGCCGCTGTTTTGATCCCATACGCCGACGCAATCTTCGCTGCTTCCGCTGCTGACGATGATGCTGTTGCGCAGATAGGCTTTCCCGCCAGTCTTGCTAATCGCCTTGGCCTGATGTCGTCTTGTTCTGTTCTCTACGAAGGTGGAGTGGGTAATGGTGACTTCGGCGTCCTGGTCGATGTTCAAAGCGCCTCCGCTACTGTTGGCAACATTTTCACTGAAAGTGCTGTTTCTGATGTCAAAGACGCCGTAGCTGGCCTCGATAGCCCCGCCATAACCATCCTGGGTCGAGTTCTTCACAAAGCTGCTGCTATTGACGGATACGCGCCCTCCACCCAGCAAGGTAGCCGCGATGGCGCCGCCGTCGCCTCTCGCGCGATTGCCGCTGAAGCTGCTGTTGTTGACGCTCAAACGGACGTTCTTGCTGGCGGACGAGATCGCGCCGCCGAATGTGGCCGAATTCTCGCTGAAGCTAGAACCCTCCACGCTGACTCGGGCGCCATTCCGCAGCCGGATAGCGCCGCCATCGACATGGGATTCGACTTCGGTATCGAAATCCGTCCGGACAAAAGTGGCGCGGTGACAGCCCTGGTCGTCGACAGTACGCCTGTCCGAATTGACGTTTTCATTGAGCCTGAAAAAGGCGTACACGGCGCAATTCTTGATGAAGCTGCCGCCTGTGATGTTGACGACTCCGCCATTTGCGTATATCGCGCCCGCGCTCTGTTCGGCGATGTTGCCGCTGAAGCTGCTGTCGCTGATAGTCAGCCGGTCGCTGCCGCTGGAAGTCGCGATGGCGCCGCCGTGCGTCGCTGAATTAGCGCTGAGGGTCGAGCGCTCAATTGTGACCTGGGCGCCATTTCGCAATCGTATCGCGCCGCCTACGCTATCAGTGGCTTTGCCGCCCGTCAGCGTCACATTTACTAGCGTGAGCGCGCCGCCATTGACGTCGAAGATTCGGTGCGCGTCGTCCCCGCTGATGCTGTGGCCCGCGCCGTCAAGCGTTACGCTGCCCGTAATCGGCGGCAACGGGGCAGCCAGCACGATGTCCCCGCTCAGCGTAATCGAGCCGCTCCCGCTACGGTTGGCCGTCTGAATCGCCGCGACCAGGCTGTCGTAACTATCCGCCGCGCCGACCAGAGAGTGCTGCGACAAAGCCGCCGCCAGCAAAAGCATCCATAGCAAAGCTGCCCGGCTCAAACCGTGTATCCTCATTGCTTCTCCTTTAGCTTGTCGTCCGGTCACTTAGACAGCGACTTCAGCCGCAACTGCCCTCTTCCACCACATAATCCGCGCTGATCCAGCCGGACGCGCCCTCATGCTCGACCTGGAACCAGCCCGCTGTCCGCGCCGTCGCCGTCACGGTCGAGTTTACCGGCACAGCGCCTATTCTGTTGCCGCCAGGTCCGTCGCGGAAGTTCAGAGTATGTGTCGTGGCAACCTGGCAGTCGGAGATATCGACTACGACCGGCGGCATTTCAATCGCGCCGATATCACAGCCGCCGTCTTGCGGCCGCGGAGCGCCCTTCTGATCGGTCGCCGGGCAATAGGCGGGATGCGCCGCATTGATCGCCGGACTGCCGACTTGCAGAGGCAGATGCACCGGGTCGCCCGTTCTTTCGCCGAATAGCGGGTCTCCACGATAAGCCGGATCGCAGCTGCCGTCGCTTATAAAATTGCCGATATTCTGCGTCAAATTGTCGCAGACAATAGGACTTAACTTGCCGACAATGATGCTGTTGCGCAGGCTAACGCTGCTGGCGGATGTGAATCTGCTTTGAGGCAATTTTATTGCGGAACCGTTAATCGTAACGTGAGTGAGAGTGGCTGTGACGCCATTATCCAAGGATATTGCGCTGCCATTGTTATTGATGAAGCTGCTGTTGACGACATCAAGCCGCGAGAATGGATTCATCATGGTGATCGCGCCGCTGCTCCCGCCCCAATTGCTGACGAAGCTGCTGTTGCGGATCGAGATGGCGCCGCTGCCCGCATAAATCGCGCTGCCGTCAATCAAGCTGCGGTTATCAACGAAGCTGCTGTCGCTCACCGTCAGCCAAGAGTTATCCGTGCCAGCCCAACCGATTAATACCGCCCCGCCAGTGTCCGCTCTGTTGTTGATAAAGCGGGAATCGCTGACGGCGGCCCGGCCGTCATTATGCAGCCTGATAGCGCCGCCATTGTCGCTCAAGCTTCTGCCATCCCTCATCGTCAAGTTCTTGACCGTAAGGTTCCCGCCATCGACGTCAAAGATCCTGAAATTCCCGTCTCCGCTGATGCTGTGTCCGTTGCCCTCGATGATGATATGGCTGGTGATCGCCGGCAGCGGTTCGTACAGAATGATGTCTTTGTCTAAGACGATGGTATCGACCCCGCTGCCGGCCGGGCAGCCGCCAGCGGGCCGGTCTCGATTGGCGGCGACGATCTCATAGGCCAAGCTGCAGACCAAGGGCGGCACAGGCGTCGGCTCGGCCGCGATGGCGTCCCTCGCTTCAATCGCGCCGATATCACAGCCTCCGCCTTGAGGCCGCGGCGTACCGACCTGATCGGTTTCCAGGCAGAACGCCGCATCCGCGTAGCCAATCGCCGGGCTGCGGTCGCGCAGGGGATAATAAGCGGGCGAGCCGGTCAATTCGCCCAGCAAGGGGTCATCGCTGGGTCTGTCCGCGCAAGTCCCGTCGCGGCTCAAGTTGCCGCTGTTCTGATCCCATACGCCGGCGCAATCCTCGCCGCTGTCGCTGGAGGCGATGATGCTATTGAGCAGAACCAATTTCCCGCCGGTATTTCCGATCGCCTCGCCAGTGTCCCGAGATCTGTTTTCAACAAAGGTCGCATGGGTGATGCTGACTGTGGCAGCCTCTTCCACATTTATGGCGCCACCGCCACCGCCAGCACGATTCTCGCTGAAGGTGCTGTTGCTGATGTCAAAGACGCCGTAGCCGGCATCAATCGCCCCGCCATCATAGTTTTCGGTCTTGTTCTTCACGAAGCTGCTGCTGCTGACGGAGACGCTGCCTCCGCCCAACCAGAAAGCAGCAATGGCGCCCCCGCTGGCGCTTGCGCGATTGCTGACGAAGCTGCTTCTATTTATAGTCAGCCGAACATTTCTGCTGGCAGGCGATATAGCGCCGCCGTATGTGGCCGAATTCTCGCTGAAGCTAGAACCCTCCACGCTGACGCGGGCGCCATTCTCCAGCCGGATTGCGCCGCCATCGACATGCGAATGGGCCTCGTCATCGATCTCCGGTTGGACATAATTGACATGGTGACAGCCCTCATCATCGACGGACCACCGCACCGAATTGACCCTTTCATTGAGCAAATAATAGGCGTACAAGGCGCAATTCTTTATGAAGCTGCCGCCTGTGATGTTGACGACTCCACCATTTGCGTATATCGCGCCCGCGCTCTGCTCGGCGATGTTGCCTGTGAAGTTGCTGTCGCTGATAGTCAGCCTGTCGCTGCCGCTGGAAGTCGCGATGGCGCCGCCATGCCTCGCTGAATTAGCGCTGAGGGTCGAGCGCTGAATTGTGACCTGGGCGCCATTTCGCATTCGAATCGCGCCGCCTACGCTATCAGTGGCTTTCCCGCTCGTCAGTGTCACATTTACTAGCGTGAGCGCGCCGCCATTGACATCGAAAATGCGATGCGCGTCGTCCCCGCTGATGCTGTGGTCCGCGCCGTCTATCGTTACGCTGCCCGTAATCGCCGGCAGCGGAGCAGCCAGCACGATATCCGCGCTCAGCGAAATCGCGCCGCTCCCGCTACGGTTGGCAGCGACGATTTCGGCCCGCAAACTGTCATAATCATCCGCGGCAAAGACCGGCCCGCTTGTGAATGTAAACTGCGCCAGGAAGATGAGCAGAAGCAGAAAAACGGGCCTAGTCAAACGCAAACGTAAATTCATCAGCAACTCCTCGATAATCGTGGGAGTATAACGAAGCCGACTGCCATTCACCATTATAGGCGCGCGGGCGCAGGGCAATCGTTTCAAATTTTCTCACCACAGTCGCTCGCAAATCACGACTTGGCTCACACAAAATATGAAATCCAATGCTGCGTGCGTACGGGCGAGCCAAGGCTCGCCCCTACATATTTCGACAGGCTTCGGTAGGTTTCATAAAAATGGTTCTAAATTGAAGTGCAATTTCACAATGCCTATAAATGGTAGACTATCCTCTGTGCCCTCTGTGTTCTCTGTGGTTAAAATATTTTGAAGCGATTGCCATCGCCGGGGCGAGGCTGCTTTGGCAATTGCAGGGCGTCAGCGCTTCAATTACACTCTCACTATTACGTGTGACCATTAGGAATATGGCATGAGTAAACTCTCAATCAGCCTGGGGCAAATGCAGATTCAGTTGGCGCGCGTGGAAGACAATCTCGCCACAGCCAAAAGGATGATTGGCGAGGCGGCCGCGTCTCATGCCGATCTGGTCGTATTGCCGGAGCTCTGGTCCACCGGCTATGACCTGGAAAACGCCGCCGACTACGCCGACGAATTAGGCGCGGGCATATTCGCCCAAATAGCCGATACGGCGCGAGCACACTCGATTGCCGTATTTGGCTCCGTGCTCGAGCGGCGCGGCGACCAGATCATGAACTGCGCCGCGTATCATGACACGGACGGCAGCTTGGGCGCAGTCTATCGCAAGATTCATCTCTTCCGCCTTTTCGACGAACACCTTTGGCTGGGTGAGGGCGAGTCGCCCGCAGTCCTCGCCTTTCCCTGGGGCGCGGCCGGTTTGAGCATTTGCTACGACTTGCGCTTTCCCGAGCTGTTCCGGCGCTATGCCGTGGCTCAAGGCGCCAAGCTGATGCTGCTCTGCGCCGAGTGGCCGCTGATACGCGTCGAACATTGGCGTACCTTGCTAATTGCCCGCGCCATCGAGAATCAGTGCTACGTGGTCGCCACCAATTCCTGCGGCGATACTGGCGGGACGATCTTCGGCGGGCATTCCATGATCATCGACCCCTGGGGCAAAGTTGTCGCGGAAGCCGGCGAAGACCAGGGCCTGCTCACTGCTGAAATCGACCTTGAAGAAGTGGATCGCGTACGGCGGCAGATACCAGTCTTTGAAGATCGACGCCCCGACGCCTATCTTTCAAGTTGACTTGGACGCTGCAGGGCAATTGCATCAAAATGAATCTGCGAAACTCTGAACAATATACAAACTAAAATTTAACCACAGAGACACAGAGGGCACAGAGGACGGGCTTTATCATATAAATTTTGTGAAATTGCACTTCCATTTTGCACCCTGTGATTAGCATATTCACTCATTTGTATGTCGATACTTGAGGAATTTTGTGCCGAAAAAACTTAATCTCTGTGTTCTCGGTGTCTCTGTGGTGAAAAATTTTTATACGATTACCTTGTTGGACGCTGCGCGGGGCTTGAAAATCCAGGCGCGCTGTGATATGCTCGCCCAGTGAATATAAACCAGACAGTTACAAGCGGTCCTTCATTTTTCATTAAAGCGTCAGACCCTCCTCTCATTACAGCGATCAATGAAATGAGTTCGAGCCGTAACGCCAACCTGCCGGCTCGTAGTCTCCGCTTGCCAATTTCACGCTTGCGCAGCGTTTTTCGCTTGCTAAACACGTCTGGCGCATAAAGACAATTGGGTGACAGGCGCTGTATACAGAAACAGGGAGCTGGGCGAACACGTAGTACTTGCTAGAACTAGAGACCGGAGTAGTTCGTATGTATTCCAATGGCGACCAGATTATTCACCCTCGTTATGGCGCCGGAACGATAGTCGGGAAAAAGAAACTCACCTTCAGAGGCAAATCCCGCGCCTATCATGTTGTTGAGCTGGTGGGCAACCGCGGCGAAGTGATGATCCCCGTTGAAGCGGCAGTTGATATGAATATACGCCCGGCGATTGAAGACCTGACTATTATTGAAGAGGTATTCGCGCTGCCGCCGGCCGTACTGTCGGACGACTACCGTTCGCGGCAGGCAAAGATCCAAAAGCAGATCCAAACCCGCGAGCCGGAAGCCATGGCCCAAGCGCTGCGCGATCTCTATTGGCGCGAACAAAACGACAAGCTGACGTCGGTTGAACTAAAGATGAAAAGCAGCTTGATAAAAATGCTCAGTCATGAGATCGCTGTCATCTGCGCCGAAACGACCGTGGAAATGGCAAATAGTCAATTGATGGGTATGCTGCACCGCATGGTTGAGAGCGATGATGCGGATGCGCCGGCCGACGATTCCGAGCCGACCTAGCTGTCGCCTGGCGCTGAGAAGCCAATCAATCAGCAGTCTCCAATCCAAAGCGACCAAGCCCGCCCGTGTAACGAATGATCAGCTTTTGGTCAGCATCCGCATAATCGGGGCTCTGCCAAATCTGGGGCGTCTTCGCGCTCTTTTCGCTGGAAACGCGCGCATAGCTCTTCGGCGCCTTAATCGTCCCCAAGCCAGCTTTCGCCTCGACGCGCGCGGCAGTGTCTCGCGCTACGCTAAGGCTTAGGCCGCCTAATCCGCCTTTGATGTCGAGCGTTCCATAAGCGCCCGCCGGAATCTTCACTTCCGTCATGCCGACGCCGCCGCGTATTACAGCAGCGATCCGCTGGCGCGCCGGCAGCGTCAAGGCGACCTTGCCCACTCCCGACACTAACTCTAGGGCGTCGATGCGCAGGCCGCTCAAGTCGATATGCGCCGCGCCCACCCCGCCGGCGGCTCTCAGCTGCATGGGCAAATTTCGCGCCAGAGCAATGTCCCAACGCAGGTCTTTCGCCTTACCCGCCATAGCGCCCAAGTCTTCCGCCGAGCCGCTTTTCTGCCGCAGCCTGATGACGCGCTCGGCGCCCCCGCTGACGTCGAATTCGTACTCGCCAATATACGTTAGCTCCGCCTCAAATAGATTGGGCGCCCCCGACTCAAGCGCCTTGACGCTGGCCCGGCCCACGGGAAAGGCAATCTCGATCTTCACCGAGGCAGCGTCCTCAAGCGATTCGCTCAGCGACGCCGTTTTGGTTTCCACCCGGCCGCCCATCGCGTCGCTGACGAATTGCCCGGCTCGTACTTTCAAATCTTCCAGGTCGAGTGACCACTCTACTTTTCGTCGCTCTTTGCTCATACGATCTCGCTCTTCCGCTTAGCGCCTGTTGCAGTCTACGTATTTTATTGTGTTTCGGTTTGAATTTATCGACCGCTGTGGAAATGTAACCTTTTCGGTTGGAACAAATACTTTACCATCGAGGACAGCGAGAAACTCAATCGAAATATGCCATATTCTTTGTGTGCTTTGTGCCTTTGTGTCTTTGTGGTGAAATTGAACTTCAACCGAATTCGATACACTACCACCGCTTAATTCCACTTGTCCTGGCAGCTAATATGAGACTATACTTGACACAGCGTTGGAAAGTCAGGAATCCGCAACTATGGAAAACAACCCCGCCGTAAAATGGGTGCTGCGGCATCCGCGCATCAGCGCCTGGGTCGTACTGGCCACCGGCATGGTGGCGCTGCTGGTGAACGAAGCGCGCAACGTCGGTCTGCTGCCATCACAGTGGGCCGCGCTGATTGTCGCCACGGTCTTGGTCGCCGGCGCCTGTATCTGGATCATCAGCTGGGAAGACGTAGACGACCCCGGGGACGAGGCCGAAGTCAGCGCTGCCGATGCAAGGGCGCAATTTTTAGCCGACCAGGCGCAGGAGGCCGATGACGCCGCATTGGACCGGATCTAATTTCACCAGCTGCGAACTGTCGGAGTTAAGGTGAACCCTTAAATCCGACGCCTCGCCCGTCAGTATATGGCTCAAAATTCGCTTTTGTCGGCTGACGCGAGCCAGCCCAATGCCCGCCTCACGCGGCCGCAGCAGCGCTTCAAAGCCAGCTATATCGAAGGCGTTTGGGAATTCATCCGCGAAAAGCGCACGGTATCCTGGCATCCCGCAATCCTCCAGCGGCGCTTCGACGAGTATCTGCTCGTGCTGCAGCAAGCGGAAACCGACCCGCTGTCGGGCATGGCGCCGGCCTCGCGCTTCTGGCTGGTCGGCGCCGGCAACCGCTACCTCGGCGATGTCGATGTGCGGCATCATCTCAACGCGGCGCTGCAACGTTATGGCGGGCATATCGGCTACAAGATCCGCCCCTCGCAGCGGCGCAAGGGCTACGGCAAATTGATCTGCCGGCTGGGTATTGAAGAAGCGCGCAAGCTGGGCATCGGCGATATTCTCATCACCTGTGACGACGACAACATCGCATCCTGCAAAGTCATCGAAGCCAACGGCGGCCGTCTGCAAGACAAAATCGATAATGACCGAGCGGTCTTGACGCGGCGCTACTGGGTACCGGCCGGCGGCTGAGGCGCGTTCAACTCAGCGTCTTGCAGCTGCCATCGGCGCAATCGAGCCGCTCATTGCCCAGCAGCGCATTGATGCGGTAACGCCGGCTGGCGATGAAGCGGTAAGCGCGCCGGCCGATCGCTTCTGACCCCGGCAGTTGCAGCAGCAGCCAAAGCGGCCAGCCCAATGGTACTTCTTTGAGCATGCGGCGTGTGGCGTCGAACCCAGAGTACAGCTTGCCTTGCCCGTCAAGCGCGTGGATCTCCCCCATGAGCCGCTCTTGGCGAAGATGCGGATAGCGCCCGCGCCAGGCAGCGCCATCGTGCAAGTCGATAAACTCGATACGCCGCAGCCAATCAAGCCGGCGCATCGTCCCGCGCGACGATACACACACCACGCAGTTGCCATCGTAAAGCGCTGTCAGCATCTTCTAGGTCTCATTCGCCGCCACCCCTGATTATACCAGGCGCAACCACAGATTCGCTCCTAACGTTAGGGGGCAGTGGGCTATCGCATCAAAATGGAAGTGACTGAAATGGCGCAAATTCGAACGGAAAATCAACCACAGAGTTCACAGAGAGCGCAGAGAAAAGCAATAATGAAAGCTTACGTCATAAGTCAGGAGTGATTTAGAGAGATATTTGAAGTCTTTTTGATGCTTCTTGCCGTATTCCAGTCCATCGACTGCTTGGAATCGTCGTCTAAACACCTAAATCTCTGTGCCCTCTGTGTTCTCTGTGGTTAAAAATTATGATGCGATTGCCCTGAGGCGGGCAGTGGGCAATCCGCTGCTGATTGCCTTTCCAGACGCTGGCAGGCATAATGAATTCAACCATCCTTTGCCCTCCCGGCGGAAGTTTGTTAAACGCATCCGCCGGCAAACATAGCGCCGCAATATGAATGCGATAGCCAAACACCTGATATTGCTATTGTGCCTGCTGAGCCTCGGGGCCTGCGAATCCGCGCTGTTGAGAGACAGCCCGGCGCCGGCAGCCGATACGCCCGCGCCCGCAGCGAGAAGCACCAGCGATGACCCGGCTGAAGTGCTAAATGTCTTCGTGCTGGCGTGGAATAGCGAAGACTTCGAGGCGATGTATGAATTGATCGCGGGCCGCAGCCGCGAACTGTATCCCCAGCGCAACTTCATCGACAAGTACACGGCAGCGCACAGCGTCATTCGCTTTGCCGGCGTCGAACACAGTCTGCTCGGCCTGGCCTACCAAGGCGCAACCGCTATCGTCGACTACGACATCGTCATCGAATCGCCGACATTCGGCACGATCGCTGATGAGCAGCGCGTCATGCGAATGGTGGATGAGGGCGGCTGGAAGATCGCCTGGTCGCCCACGGACATCATCAAAGGCATGTCCAGCCGGGCGCGCCTGACCGAACGCGCTGATTTCCCGGGCCGCGCCAACATTTACGCGCAAGGCGGTTTGCCGCTGGCCGAGCAGGACGCGCCGGTCTACAGCCTGTGGGCCATCCAAGAAGATATGCGCAGCGTCGATGTCTGCCTGGATACGCTCGCCTTGGTCACGCGCCAGTCGATTCTCACGTTGAGGCGTATCTTCGCGCAATATCTTGACGAAACTTTTTTCCATGTCGCCGAGATTGACAGCGGCCAGTACGAGCGCTACCAGCAGCGACTGGCGGATGACTGCGCGATCTTCCCCAGCGACGGCATCTTCAACAAAGCGCGCGTGTACCGCTCGCGCAGCTATTATGGCCACGGCATCGCCACCCATGTCGTCGGCTATATCGGCGCGGTGCCAGCCGAAGAACTGGAACGCTGGGAAGCGCTTGGTTACTCCGCCGGCGACCTCGTTGGGCGCGCGGGCATCGAATTGAGCTATGAAGAGGCGCTGGCCGGCAAACCGCAACGTTTCCTGCGTATCGTCGAAGGCGGCAACACCGTAATCCGCGAGTTAGCCGGCGCCCTTGGCGAAGCGCCTCGCTCAGTCACCTTGACCATCAACCGCCAATTGCAAGGCATCATGGCGCAGGCGCTGGCTGACGCGGTTTCATACGCCGCGCCCAACTGGGGCGTACTCACCGGCGGCGGCGCTCTGGTCGCGCTGGATGTAAACAGCGGCAAGCTGCTGGCGATGGTGAGTTATCCCAGTTTTGATCCGCATACTTTTAACCCGGCCACCGAGTACAACGTGCTGGATGCGGTTACGCGGCTGAACGCCGATGTGCGCAATCCCTTTGCCAACAAGGCGCTGGCGGAGCAGTATACGCCCGGGTCGGTCTACAAGATTGTGACCGCTTTGGCAGCCGGCAGCGAGGGCATCTGGGACCGTCAGACGCAATTCGATTGCGGCCACTTCTGGGACGGCAGCCCTTACGGCGATTCAGAGGCGGTGCGCACGGATTGGCGGCTGCTGGAAACGCCGCGCAGAGAGCCGGCCGGCCCCGTAACGATGGTGCAAGCCCTGGCCGCGTCCTGCAACCCATTCTTCTACGAAGTCGGCGCGCTGATGTATCAAGCCTCGCCCGACATGCAAGTCGGATACGCGCGGAAGCTGGGCTTGGGGGCGCGGACCGGCATCCGCGGCCTCGGCATCGAAGCGGCTGGTGATGTCGCGCCGCCGGCAGAAATCGCCGCCGCCATAAACAACGCCATTGGGCAAGGCAACGTGACGGTTACCGTCCTGCAAATGGCGCAGTTGACCGCCGCCATCGCCAACGGCGGTACGCTCTGGCAGCCTTACGTCGTCAGCCATATCGGGGAAGAAGGCGAGCCCGGCTACCAGCTGGAGAACGAATCAACCGTGATTAGCGAGCTGGAGCTGGATGCGGAGGCGGTAGCGATTGTGCAAAACGGCATGTGCCAGGTCACGACAGTCAGAGACTTGGGCACAGCCTCATTCGTCTTCGATGACGCCGAATACACGCTCTGCGGCAAAACGGGCACGGCGGAAACAGCCGCCAACCCGCATGCCTGGTTCGTGGCATATTGGCCGCGCGAAGAGCCGCAGATTGCCTTTGCCGGCATCATGACACACTCGCGTGAAGGCTCGGAAGTTGTGGCGCCGATGATCCGCCGCACGCTGGACGATTACCAAGGACTGCCGCGCAAGGCATTCCCCGGCTGGTGGCAAGCGCCGTATATCGCGGTCAAGACACAGGCGCAGGCTTTGGCGGACTTGGCGGCGGAAGAGAGCTAGCCGCAGTTCCCGGTCCAGTTGCTATTGGGCGTCCAGCCGGGCAAGCGGTAGTTGATCTTTTCGGGCGGCGGCATCAGATGGTAGACCCAGGTATAAGCCCGCCAGGGTTTGAAACCATCACCCTCGCCATAACCCAGGTCGACCCAATAGTCCGTGCCGCTGGGTCCGCCGCCGGTATCCAGGATGGCGCCGTTGCCATAATTGGGCACAAACACCCGTGTATGGTAGGGGATGATATTGGGCTTGGATGCGATGACGCCTTTGTCCAGCGTCGCGCCGGTTGAGGTGCGCAGGTTGCCCCCGTTTGAGCTCGGATTGTAGCTGGTGGTGTACATGCAGAGCCGGCGCCAGTACTGCCGCGGGCCCTCCGGCGTATTGATCGTCCCCAGGGGTACAACTCGTGTCCCGTAAGCGACGATGCGATTCACGGGCGCTTCGGCCACGACCGATTCGATGAGGTCGCGGCTGACTTCGAGGCCGTTTTCATAGCGGACGCGGCTGCGGATCTCGCGCCTGCCGTCATTGCCCTCTTGCAGCAGCGCGCTCTGGTCCAGGTTCATCTCGGCATCGGGCTGCAAGCGGCTCTCATGCGGGATGGCTTCGCTGATGGTCACGACCTCTTCGGTGACGCGCAAGATTTCAATGCGCATGCCTGCGCTGACAGCGGTATCGCCCGGCGGCTGCACATAATCCAGCCCGAATAGCGGCGCGTTCAGCTCGACCAGCACATCGGCCACGCGCTCAGCGTTCGTGCGCGCCTCGATGACGACGCCGTCCAGCGACAACTCCACCGGGATGGCGCGCTTGATGCTGATCGTCAGCGCGTCGGCGACAGGGCTATCCAGCGGCGGGCTTACCTCGTCAGTCAGATAGAGCTTGATGCCGGCGGCGAAGAGCGCATCCCCAACTGTTTCGGCTTTGGATAGTATCGTCGCGGCGCGGCCGTCGTCCACCACAGTGAGTTGAAGCGCGCGGCGGATTCTGATTGCTTTCGCGGGCACTGTCCAGCCCGGCAAGGCGTCATAATCGGCCAGCGCGCCGTTGACCCAGATCTTGTCGGCGGCGCTTAGGGCGATGTCCGCCTGCTGCAAGATTTCCAGCGGATTTTCCAGCGCCGTCAATACAGTCAAGCGGCTGCCATTGTCGGCGATCTCGACTGCGCGCGCGGGCTTAATGCTGACGACCAAGCCTTCGCGCAGAGGCTCACTGGCTGGAGGGAACAGCTGACTGCCGGCTGGAACAGCTATGTCTTGCTCGGCCAACAGCTCTGCGACGGTCTCGGCGGCGCTGGCAACTTGACGCAGCGCGCCAGCCTGTCGAATGCTGACCGTCACACTCCCGGCTGAATCGACCGGGGTATTGACGGGAATAGCGCGGACGAAGAGCGACACCGTCACCATGAGCGTACAGGAGGTGACCAGGATCACTGAAGTCAGCAGCCAGCGCCCGCGCGCCAACAGCCAAACGCCACCGTCGCCGGGCGGGGAGGCTCCTGCCCGCCCCAAGGGCGCAAGCGGCTGCGTATCCGCGTCAGAATGCCGATTACTGCTCATCAATCGTTTGGGTCCTGCAATTGCATCTGCCGATTACATTTTTGGTAGACTGTAAGAATGGCAGGTGTTTCAAGATTATATCCGATTCAAGCGCCTCAAAAAGGGGCTTGCGAGCCCGCCAACAGCGACTATAATGAGACTTCGTATCAATAATACGCGAGGAGAATCTCAAAATGCGACAAAGAATCACCCTGCTATGCGCCCTGCTTGCCCTACTCTTGCTGCCTACTTTCAGCGCGATCACGCAGGAAGATAAGCTGCGTGTGATCACTTCCCACAGTATTCTGGCTGATGTCGTCCACAACATTGCCGGCGATCGCATCGAGCTGGAGACGCTGATACCGGTCGGCGCCGACCCGCACAGTTTTACTCCTTCGCCGAGTGACCTGACTTCAGTCGCCGAAGCCGACCTGGTCTTCGTCAATGGCGCAGGTTTTGAAGAAACCTTGCTCGAGGTGATCGAAGGCGCCGCCGAAGCTGTTCCGATTATCGAAGCGTCGGCTTGTGTCGAGATCATTGCCATCGGCGCTACGGGTCACATGCACAATGACCACGCCGACGACCACGATGACGAGCACGGCCATGAGGACGATGACGAGCAAGCTCACGATGACGATGACGAACACGCGCACGAAGACGATGACGAGCACGCGCACGAAGACGAAGACGATGACGAGCATGCCCACGACGACGAAGACGAGCACGGCCATGAGCACGAAGACGACGACCACGGCGACGACCACGATGACGAACACGGCCATGAGCACGAAGACGACGACCATGCCGACGAAGACGAACACGGCCATGAGCATGAAGACGATGACCATGCCGACGAAGACGATCATGAACACGCACACGATGACATGGACAGCCATTGCGATGCCCACGATGCGGAATTTGTCGAGATAATGGGCGACGAGGACGCGCATCAACATGGCCCGGTCCTCGGCAGGCTGGCAGAAATCGAGTGCGGCGGGCACCACGATCACGGGGCGCACGCGCATGCAGAAGGCGGCTGTGACCCGCATGTCTGGATGGACCCGCATAATGTGACTTACTGGACGCTGATGATTCGCGATGTCTTGAGCGAGCTTGATCCCGGCCATGCCGATGATTACGCCGCCGCCGCCGCCGAGTACATCGGGGAGCTGGTCGCGCTGGAAGCCGAGTTCATCCTGCCGCTGCTGGAAACGCTGCCAGCCGAGCAACGCATCTTGATAACCAGCCATGATTCGCTGGGTTACTTGGCGGCGACTTTAGATTTCCAAATCATCAGCACGGTGATTGCCGGCGGCAGTACGCTTGTCGAGCCCAGCGCGCGCGATGTCGCCGCACTGATCGACCTCATCAACGAGACGGGCGTCGCGGCTATCTTCGGCGAGACAACCGTCAGCACATCGGAGGTGGAGACCATTGCGGCGGAAACTGGCGCTGAACTAGCGATCATCTACAGCGGCACGTTAAGCGACGGCGGCCCGGCTGCAACGTACCTGGACTATATGCGCTACAATCTAGGCACGATCGTGGCAGCGCTTGGCTGATTCTCGCCAAAGCGCCTGAGTTGACACTGGCTGGCAATGTCTATATTCAAGCGAAACAACATCGACACAAGCCAGCCGGCTCTCCTGGTGGAGCATCTGACGACCGGTTACCCGGGCAATCGTTATGCCTTGTCGGATGTCAGTTTCACCATAAAAGCCGGCGAGCGCGTTGCCGTCATCGGACCAAACGGAGCCGGCAAGAGCACGCTGTTCAAAGCCATCGTCGGTGTCTTGCCTTTCACCCGCGGCGCGATCTCCATATACGGCGAAGATTGCCACAGCAGCCATAGCAATGTCGGCTATGTGCCGCAGCAGAGCGCGATTGACTGGTCCTTTCCGGCTTCGGTATTTGATGTAGTGATGATGGGACGCAGCCGCCATGTGGGCTGGTTCCGCTGGCCCAGCAAGAGCGACCACGCCATCGTGAGCGACATCCTGGATCATCTAAGTCTGGGCGATTTGGCGAATCGGCAAATTAGCGAGTTGAGCGGCGGGCAGCGCCGGCGTGTCTTCATCGCGCGCGCGCTGGCGCAAGACGCCCGTGTGCTGCTGCTCGATGAACCCTTCGCCGGCGTCGACCAAACCGCCGAGCAGGAGATCATTGAGACGCTCGACATCCTGACGAACCATGACATTACCATTCTGCTGTCGACGCATCACATGCAGAACGCCGCCCTGCACGCCGACAAGGTAATGATTCTGCGGCAGAAATTGCTTTGCTTCGGACCGCCAAGCGAGGTGCTGACCGGGCAGAACCTGCGCGACGCCTTTGGCACGGCCGCGCCGGTCCTGCACGAGGGCGAGGACTTGTTGATGTTCAGCGTAGATCACCAGCGGGAATCATAGCATGGATATTATCAGCTTGCTCTCCGAACCGCTTGGCTACGCTTTCATTCAGCGCGGCATGCTGGCCTTGGTGCTTGTGGGCGGCGTCAGCGCCTTGGTCGGCTGCTTTGTCGTGGTGCGCGGCATGTCCTTCTTTGGCGATGCGCTGGCGCATTCTATCTTGCCCGGGGTGGCGCTGTCCTACACTTTGAGCGGCGGCTACGTCGCCAGCAATTTGTTTCTGGGCGGCTTGGGCGCAGGTGTGGTATCGGCAGTAGTGATCGCTTGGCTGGCGCGCAACCAGGAACTCAAGGAAGACAGCGCCATCGCCATTGTCTTTGTCACCATGTTCGCGCTGGGCATCGCCATCATCGGCACGCAATCCAGCTACGCCGTCGATCTCGCGCATATCCTGTTTGGCAGCATCAACGGTATTGGTCAGGACGATCTCATCAACATGACGGCAATGGCGGCTATCGTGCTGCTGGTGATTTTGCTGTTTTACAAGGAGTTTCTCCTCATCAGCTTTGACCTGAGCCTGGCGCATAGTTTGAAGCTGCCGGTGCAAACCTTGAATATCCTGCTGCTGGTGCTGATCGCCGTCACCATCGTCGCCAGCTTGCAGGCTGTGGGCATCGCGCTGATGCTGGCGCTGCTGACCACACCGGCGGCGACCGCCCGGCTGCTGGTCAAGCGGCTGCATCATATGATCATCATCGCCAGCTTGATCGGCATTGCCAGCGGCGTGGTCGGCTTTTACGCCTCGTATTATCTGGACATCCCCTCAGGCGCCTGCATCGTGCTGACCCTGAGCGTGATTTTCGGCTTGGTTATCGCCCTGCAGTCCGGCGTTGGCTTGCTGCGCGAACGTGGCGGCGCGTAGGCAGGGCAATCGCATAAAATTATTTCAACACTAAGGCGCCAAGAACTCCGAGATATATCCGAAAAAATGCCAATAAAGGACGCAATGAAATGGTGATTTTCTGCCAGATTTCATGGGCGAGCCAAGGCTCGCCCCCACAATTTGTTAGTTTGATAATAAATTCGTCATTTATGGATATTGATGCGATTGCCCGGCGAGAAATGTGAGAGTACCGAGAAACTTAATCGAGAAATGCCATATTCTTTGTGTGCTTTGTGCCTTTGTGCCTTTGTGTCTTTGTGGTGAAATTTAATTTCAACCGAATTCGATACACTACCCAATTTCTTTTGGCGATAACGGATAATCGCGTTACACTCTCCCTAATTCCGGGAGGTGGACATGGACAGTGGACTCAAACAAGAAATCGCGACCAAGGGCTACGCGATCGTCGAAGGCGCGCTTGATGTTGAAGCGCTGAAGGCCATCGTAGCCGATTATGAAGGGCTGCTGGATCGTCTGGCGCCGCAGTGGCACGCGCAGGGGCGCATCTCGTCAGCGTATGACGGGCTGCCCTTTGCCGAGCGCCTGACCGCTGTGGTCAGCGACAGCAGCGAAGACCTCTTTCAGCATTTTGATATCACGCTGCCGAACGATACCGTCACGCCGGAGACGCCTGTTCATGTCAGCCGAGCCACGTATGAATTCTTGCGCAACGATGCGCTGCTGGACAAGGTGGAAGAAGTCATCGGCGGCGAGATCCTCGCCAACCCCATCCAGCATGTACGAATCAAGCCGCCGCAGAACAAGGTTGAGAGCCAGCCCAGCACGCTGTTGAAGGAGACCGGTTGGCATCAAGATCGGGGCGTGGCGCGCGAGGTGGCCGACGAAAGCGAGATGCTGACGGTGTGGATCGCCATCACCGATGCCACGCTGGAGAATGGCTGCCTGAAAGTGGTTCCCTACAGCCACCTCAGCGGCCTGGCTGTGCATTGCATGCTTGACCACTTGAGGATTCCCGACGAGCTCTTGGCGGGAGAGCCCCTGCCGACGCCGATCAAAGCCGGCGATGCCATCTTCATGCACTGTGATACGCAGCACGGCTCGCTGCCCAATAGTGGCGACACCATCCGCTGGAGCTTTGACCTGCGTTATCAGCCCATCGGCTTGCCCACCGGGCGCGACGAATTCCCCAGCCTGGTGGTGCGCAGCCGGGAGAACCCAGCGCAAGAGGGCGACTACGAAAGCTGGCGCGAAGCCTGGTTCCGGGCGCGCGATGTTCTGGCTGGCGTCGCCGAACGCGAATCGACCAACCGCTGGGACCCCGCGGCGATTGAATGCGCCTGATGCTGAGGCCGCGAAGCGCTTAATGAACGACGACTTCCATGCGCTGGCGGCGGCGAGCTACGTCTCGCTCGAATCGTATCGGCACAGCGGCGCGCCGGTGCGAACACCCGTTTGGATTACTGCCGACCAGGGCAAACTCTACTGCTGGACGCTGACAGATACCGGTAAAGTGAAGCGCATACGCGCCAATTCAGCGGTCCGTCTGGCGAAATGCGACGCCCGCGGCACGCTCGAAGGCGAGTGGGTGGCGGCTCAAGCGCGCATCCTGGAGTCGCCGGTGGACCTGGATGCGCAACTACGGCGTCTGCGCGCAAAATATGGTTGGAAGTATCTCGCCTACCGGCTCTTCAGCCTCTTGCGACGCGCCGAGACCAGCGCCATCGAGTTCTCAGCAGCAAGCTAGAGCTGGAGCGTATGCAGACGCCCTGACCGCAGCGCGGAAATGCCTCGCCGCAAATGGCGCGTTTTCCTTTACAATGGCTGACGCTTGCCACAAACTACGGCAGCAAAGGGAAAAACGATGCGTTATGAAACAGAAGTCAGCATTAATTTGCCGCGCGAGCGTGTGATTGAGCTTTTTGACAGTTTCGAGAATCTCAAAAAATGGCAGGAAGGTTTGCTCAGCTACGAAGCGATCAGCGGCGAACCGGGCCAGCCGGGCGCCAAGACCAAGCTGTTGTATCAGATGGGCAGCCGGCGGACCGAGATGATTGAAACGATACTCGAGCGGAACCTGCCCGATGAATTTACCGGCACTTATGATGCCAAAGGCGTACACAATATCGTGCGCAATTTCTTCCATGACGAGGGCGAGACCACACGCTGGGTGCTGGATTCAGATTTCCAGTTTCACGGCTATATGCGCATCATGTCGCTGTTTATGCCCGGCAGCATGTTCAAGAAACAGACGCGCAAGATGATGGAAGACTTCAAGAAGTTCGCCGAAAGCGCCTAGCTAACGCCGATCCAGCAGTTGCCGCGTCATCCCGGCGTGGCCTAGGTGCTCGGCGCTATGATCCAGCCCGCGCAGCAATGACCAGCCACGGGAGAATTGCTGCGGCGGCCAGTGCCGGTAGCGGCTCACATCGACGATTTCGCCCAGGCGGGCGGCCGATTGACCGGGAAACGCTGCCTTGCAGAAAGCGACATTCCCCGCGAAGCGTTCGACCAGCTGGTCCAGTGTATAACCTGAGGCGCTGAATTCCGCCGGGCGATCGCGCGTGACCATATCGTCAACCACCGCGCCGAACCAGAAGCGCTCAGCCGCCGTCACATGGACTGCTAGCACGCAGAGCGAATTCATGCCCGGCCCCGGCGACCAGTCCAATTCCTCGCTAGTCAAGCCAGCCATACATTGCCGGTATTCATTGTGCAGCCATTCCAGACGGCTGATGGCTTCAGCGAAAATCGGCTCCATTTCGCGCGCTCCTGGGGTTTACTGAATACGCAGCATCACGCGGGAGGCGGCGTCCCACAATTCTTCCAGCCGATAATAATCGCGCCGGTCCGGGGAGAAGAAATGCACCACGACATCGCCGTAATCCATCACCACCCAGCCATTTTCCGCCGTGCCCTCGTTGGTGAAGGGCAGCTTCTGAAAGCGCTCTTTGGTATCAAGCCGAACGCTCTCGGTCAGGGCGCGCAAATGGCGCTCGTTATCGCCGCTGCAGATAATGAAGAAATCGGCGATGATATTGTCGGGCCGCAGGTCAAGCAAGAGGATATCCTCCGCCTTGCGGTCCTCCACGAGGTCTACGATATGATGTGCTAATTCTAGTGACTGCAAATGGAGTGACTCCGGATTGTGATCAGGAAACAATGCCGTCATTTTAGCACAGAAGTAGAACCAGGTAAGTAATGCAAATCCAGCTTCAAGGACGTATATGTTTACCACAGAGGCTAACGAGGGCACACAGAGGACACAGAGGGTTCAATTATTGCGATACTGCCGCAATATAGGCAGCCACCTAAGAATTGGGAACTGTCGCTGGCATACGATCACTTGACTGCTTTTCTCTGCGCTCTCTGTGAACTCTGTGTTTGATTTTCCGTTCGAATTTGCCATTTCAGTCACCACAATTTCGATACTCAGGCTCTTGACTTGACAGCGAGTTCAGAGGAGACATTTGAATGCGGATGTTACAAGCGAGTCTCAAGCCCTTTCGGATATTGACTTTGCATATCGTTTTGCTGTCCGTCATTATCGCCTTCGCGCAGCAGCCAGGCGCTGATGGATTAGGCGATCGCCTGTATCCGCAGCTGGGCAACGGCGGCTACGATGTAGAGCATTACGACATTAGCTTGCGATTCAGGCCCGAAGAAAATCATATCTCGGCCAGGACAGTCATCGAAGCCACAGCCACTGAAAACCTGAAAAGTTTCAATCTCGATCTGCATGGGCTGACGGTCGAATCGGTGATCGTAAACGGGGCCATCGCCAGTTTCGAGCGCGATGACAGCGAACTGGTCATCACGCCGGAGAAGTCGCTTGCTGCGGGCGCCAGCTTTACGGCAGCAGTGAATTATGCCGGCGTTCCTGAGCCTATCGTTGATCTCGGCGTATCCTTCATCAAGTTGGGCTGGCAAGCTTGGGACGATGGTTTTTTCGGCGCGGTCAGCGAACCATCGGGCGCGATGAATTGGTTCCCGAGCAACAATCATCCCGCCGACAAAGCCACCTACACGATGGCTATCACAGTACCGCGGGACCTTACCGCCGCGGCCAATGGCATACTTGCCGATGTGATCAACAATGGCGACGAAACGCGCACCTTTGTTTGGATGATGAACCAACCGATGGCGACCTACCTAAGCATCGTCGCTATCGGAGACTTCGTTGAAATCCGCGATGATTCCGGACCCGTCCCCATCCGCAACTACTTCCCGGCGGGGCTCGATGCCTGGGTCATTGACGGTTATGACGTCACGCAGGAGATCATGACTTGGCTGATCGAAACGATAGGTCCCTATCCTTTCGCCGAATACGGGGTTGTCGTATTGCCGGGTTTCCCGTCTGCGCTGGAAACACAGACGCTGTCAGCTTTTGGTGAGGGCGCGCCTGATAATATCATAATTGCGCACGAGTTGGTTCATCAGTGGTTCGGCAACAGCGTGAGCCCGGCGCGCTGGCAGGATATCTGGCTGAACGAGGGATTCGCCACCTATTTCATGGCGCTCTATCTTGAGGAGACTTATGACCCAGATAACTTGGAGCTTTTCTTGTCCGCGCCGCCGCCTGATCTGCCGCCTCCTGGCGATATCGAGGTCGCCGAGCTGTTTGGCCTCAGCGTATACTATCGTGGCGCGCTGACCTTGCAGGCTTTGCGCGCGGAAGTCGGGGACAATGTCTTCTTCGATATTTTGCACGAATACTATCAACGACATGCACACTCTGTTGCCTCCACAGCAGATTTCATCGCCGCCGCCGAAGACGTGAGCGGCCGTAACCTCGGCGAGCTATTCGATGCCTGGCTCTATGACGAGGAGATGCCGGATGGGGCATAATAGCAGCCGTAGACAGTACAGATGTGGTAATGGACGATGACGATTCGCCACCCGTATCTCGATAAGGTCGTTCGTTGGGCGCGTGGCGAAGCGGCAGTGCGGGCGGTCGTTGTCACCGGCTCGCTGGCCCGCGCAGACGGCAGCGTCGACGACTACTCCGACCTTGACGCGCAAATCATCACGCGCGACACCGAGGCCCTGACGCGGGATGACAGTTGGCTGGACAGCCTTGGCGAGGTCTGGATTCGTTTTCCACTTCACCAAGACGCGCCCTATCGTTTGGTCTGGTTCGCCGGCGGATATAAGGTCGATTTCCAATTTGTTCAGGCGGATGACATTCTGGCGATGCGCGATTCCGGCGAGCTGTCGGACGAGTACCTGCGTGGCTATCAGGTCGCGCTGGACAAGGACGGGCTTTATACCAGTCTGCCGCCCTCCCCGCGAAAGTTTCCGTCAGCGGCGCTGCCGAGCGAGACGGAATTAGCGGCAGTGATAAACGAATTCTGGTTCGAGGCGATCCATGTGGCGCAGTTCATCCGCCGGCGCGAGCTCTGGGTGGCGAAGTTTCGCGACTGGACGATGAAGGAAGACTTGCTGTGGCTGATCGAATGGCATGCGCGGGCGACGGGAAAGGCGGAGGTCAACACCTGGCTGCTGGGCAAACGCATTTTGCAATGGGCGGACGCGGAGACAGCGGACGCTATTCAGCGGATCTGGTCGCGCTGGGACGCGGCCGAGATCTGGACCGCGCTGCTGATTCAGCTAGAATTGTGCCGGCGCCTGTCGCGCGAAATCCATGCCGCGCTCGGTTTCGATTATGCCGAGGGGAAGCATCTACAAATCGAGCAGTACATCCGCCAACTTTATGCGGAAGACGAGGCGGTAGGCTAAAGGCTGAACTCGCCGTCCGGTTCGGGTACGATTGCCTTCGCGCCGGTCTCGCTTTCCACGCGCGCCGCCCAAGCGGCAACATCTTGCTCAATCGGTGGGAAGGTATTGTAGTGAATCGGCGAAACAGCTTTGGGCTCGAGCAGCTTGATCGCCTTGATCGAGTCGTCAATGCCCATGGTGAAGCAATCGCCGATGGGCAGCAGCGCCAGGTCCAGGCCTTCGTCGCCGATCAGCTTCATATCGCCGAACAAGCAAGTATCGCCGGCGTGATAGATGGTGGCGCCGCCGCCGCGAATCACGAAGCCGTTGGGCTGCCCGCCATAGGTGCCATCGGGGAAAGACGAACTGTGGAAAGCCAGCGTCCACTTGGCGCTCATCCAGTCATTGCGAAAAGTACCGCCGGGATTGCCCTGAAAGACATTCTCTACGCCATGCGCCAGATACCAATCACCCATTTCAAAATTGCAGACCACCAGAGCGCCGGTGCGTTTGGCGATCTCGACCGAGTCGCCGACGTGGTCGCCATGGGCGTGCGTCAGTAGAATGACATCAGCAGCCAGGTCTTTCGCCGACGCCTTGGCTACCGGATTGCCGCTGACGAAAGGATCAATGAGGACATTGTGTCCGTCAATTTCCAGCGAATATGCCGAATGCCCTAGCCATCTCAGCGTCACAGACATCGCACCCTCCTGCTAATCCAACTGCTTAATGGGCACGATTGTAGCACTCTCGTCAAGCCAATGCGAAAGATGTCAACAGAAAGTAAAGATAAGCCGCGCCTCAGGATAGAACTGCACAAGCGCGGACAAAGCCGCTAGAATGAAAAAGTAGGCTAGGCTTTGAATCCGATTTGCAGTGAAAGCGCTGGCCTGCGCAGACGCCTTAAACACATGGGAGATCAGGGCAAATATGTCGAACCAAACCATGCGCGGCATTCCTTACCTGCTTGTATTGCTGCTGCTAGTCATCGCGCTCGGTGGCGGGGCGGCGGCGGGCATCCTGGGTTACATCTGGTACACCGGCGGTTCCGGCGAAGCAAGTCAGTCCGTTGGGGATGCGCTGGCCACGCGCGAAGCCAGTGACGCCGCCATGGCCGATGCCGTGGGCACGGCGATTATGGACGCGGCCAACACGGTGATCGCCGATGCCGTGGCTGTCGCTGTCGCTGAAGCGGTGGATACGAGCGTCGCCGCCGCGATGGAAGCCCAGGCGCCGCCGGCCGAGAGCGCTATCCATGCAGCAGAGATGGCCGGGGTGGCGTTCAGCATCGTTGCGGAGGAGAGCGAAGCCAGCTTCACGCTGGAAGAAGATCTGCGCGGCGTGCGCACGACGGTGGTCGGCGCCACCACAGAAGTGGGCGGGCGGATTACGGTGGACCGGCTCAACCCCAGCGCCTCGAGCGTCGGCGCCATTTTGATCAACGCGCGTACGCTGGAAACCGACAACAGCTTCCGCAATCGCGCGCTGCGCAGCCAGATTTTGAAATCCGCCCAAGACGAGCATGAGTTCATTGTCTTTCAACCGGGGTCGCTGCACAACTTCTCGGCGGAATCGGTGGCTGTAGGCGAGTCGATCAGCTTTGAAATCACGGGCGACCTGACGGTGGTCGGTGTTACCCGCAGCGTCACATTCAGCGTTTCAGTCACGCTGGACAGCGAAACGCAGCTAAGCGGCAGCGCATCGGTTAACTTGCTGCATGCCGACTACGGCCTGGTGATACCCGATGTGCCCTCGGTGGCGAATATCACGGAAGATGTGGATCTCAAGCTGGACTTTGTGGCGCGGACGGGATAGCTGAATGCTAAGGATGCGTTCAAATTCAAGCTGTATAGCGCGCCACGCAACTATGCAATAAACTGCTGCACAACATCGTCCTGCTTCAGCCCGTGTGCTTGTTGGACTGATTTGAATCGTCGGATTGTGACAGCTGATTCTAGTGAACTGTCTTCAGCGCTGAGACGCTGACACCGCTGGCTTTCAGTCTGGTTTACTGGCGTATTATTGCGTTTGGACGGCTGTGCTGGCTTTATCAAACGTGAAGCGGCAACGACAATAACGCCAACACCGAGGAGAAACTCGCGTATTTGAGTACCCTCATAGCCCGCGATAAACAGCGCGGACGCAAGCAAAATAATGAAGACACAGAATTAAAGCCAATAAAGTAATGCAAATTCCACCAGAGCAACAATCTGTAGGGGCGACATACCATGTCGCCCGAAGCCACAAGTTGCAGCTGACCAGATTGGTCGCCCCTACAAGGCTAGCTTTTTCGCATGACTTACTTGCACTTACTGAGAATATATATATAAGCCTCATTCATCAGCCGAAGAAGATGTAAGTGATCCCAGCAGTGAATCCGATGGATAGATGCGCATGCACGAGCAAATCCGTATTTCGACGGTCTGTACGAAACCTTAGCTTTCGTGGGACGGCCCTGGACTATCCCTAAGCGCGCGCATCTGCGATAATTGAAGCTACTGCCTGAACCTGCCCCGGAACAAACTACAATGCCTAGACCCCTCTATGTGACCGAGCCAAAGGTCATCAACACGCTGCGAACGCGCCATGAAACCCTGCCTTACCTCGAAGTCGCCACAGGCAACCGCAACAAATTGCAAGAATTACGCCGCCTCTTGCCCGACTACGAGATCGTCGGCGTAAAGCTGGCTATCGAAGAGATCCAGAGCCTCGATCCTTACAAAGTGGTCTCTCACAAAGCCATTGAAGCGTATAAGGCGAACGGCTTCAATCCCATTCTGGTGGAGGAGACTTCGCTGGCGCTGCGCGGACTGGGCGGGCGCCCGGGGACCTACATCAAGGACTTCAGCGAAGACAGCGAGATGCGGCGCATGATCGTCAAAAGCTGGCTGACGGGCCGCGATCGCGCTGCTTTGGCCAAAGTCTTGCTGGCGGTCTTTGATGGCAGCGAGGTTCACATCCGCGCGGGCAACACCGCCGGCAGCATCGCCGAGCGTTTGCGCGGCAGCAATGGCTTCGGTTGGGACGATATGTTCATACCCGAGGGCGACAGCCGTACCTTCGCCGAGCTAAGCGATGCCGAAAAAGATGGTCACTCCATGCGCAAGAAGGCGATCATGGCGCTGCTGGACGAGCCTTTTGAATTGGGGCAAGGCGTCTTCATGATTCCCGAACCCTACCGGCAAGAGGTCGAGCGCGTAGACTACGCCGCGCTGGATGATGAGGCGGCCCTCGGTTTCGCCTTTGCGCTGGAGGCGCTGGAAGACGACAACCCGCCCAACCGCGATTTCGCCGCGCCGAATTATCAGCCGATTCAATACGAAGAGAATATCTATTACACGCGCTACCTGTCCAAAGCCGACAGCAGCAGCATCGGCCTGATTTTGACGGATGTCGACCGCGGCACGTTGCGCATGAACAAAAATGGCACGCCGGTGGTCTGGCAATTCGGGCCCGAACGCCGCACGCTCTGCCTGGCGCAGCGGGCGGACTTTTTCCGCAGCAATCAAAGCGCCGAGGTGCTGGCGACGCTGGACGCCATCGCCGGCGGCCAAACGATTCCCGAACGCTGCAACCGGCGCTCGGGCACGGTCGAGACGGTATTAGGTCTCAACGACAAACCCTACATCACCAGCACGTATTCCTGGAAAGACCTGGGCTACCGCAAGATGTCATCGACCAAACATGTGTCGCGAACGTTGAGCGCCGAATGCGGGCTGTTCAATCGCATCGGCAAACATCCGCGCAACGTGCTCGGCTTCGGCTCCATGCCAGCGATATCCGGTTGGCGCGATGTGTTGGTCACGGCGGCTATCGGGCATCACGCCATCTTCACCCACCGCAACAGCATCTTCGCCGGTTATATCGAGCGGCAGGCGGCGGTCATCAACGCGGCCAAGGACGTGCTGCGGCGCATTCTTCCGCGCGAGGCGGACTATCAGCGGGCGGCACGCAATATCGGCGCGGCTATCGGCTGCAGCAATGTCGCCGACGAAGTGGCGGATGTCCGTTATCTGTATGAGCGCGCCGGGGTGCGGCTGTTCAGGATCTATACCATCAACTCCGATCCGCGCGTTATCGAAGTGGCGGCGGCCATCCGCGCCGAGTTCGGCGATGATATCGAACTCTTCGTCGGGCAGGTCAGCGACAAGGCGCAGTGCCTCCAGTTGATTGCGCCGGATGTGCGCGCGGACGGGCTGTTTTTTGGGCACGGCGGCGGGCGCCAATGCACCTCGGCCACCAACGGCATGGCGGTGACCACGCTGGAAGAGGTCTACAGCATCACGACTGACGAGCGCTTCAACCAGGTGACCATCGCCGTCGAAGGCGGCATCGGCACGTCTATGGGGCATCTGCTGCTGATGGGGGTCGACTTGATCTCCTACAATCAGCAGTTGGCGCGCTGCGTCATTGAGCAGGGCGATATCTACTTCGAGCATAAAAGCGGCAAGGTCTGCATGACTTATCACGGCAGCGCCTCGGCGCCGACCATGATCATCGAGAGCGCCAACCCGGCACTGGCGCGCAAGCGGCTGCGCCCCGGCGGCCGGACGCGCAATGTCGAGGGCAAAGCCGGCTATCGCTTCTTTGAGGAGAAGGCCAATTCGATGGTGTTCTACGTCAATACCTTTAAGCATTACGCGGCGCGCGCCCTGGCGGATGTGGGTGTGACCGATATCCGAGAGCTGCGCGATTTCGTGCGTGATAGCGACGAGGAACTGATCCGCGTGGTCAGCTCGCAGGCCAGCGCGGTGGGCCAGGCTTATGGGAATATGATGTGAGCCCGTCACTCGCCCGGGAGTGGTGGATTATGTGGCTATTATTCCCCTAGCGAGCTCGCAGCGGAAACCAAGGCCAAATCACGAAAATAGGCGCGCTCAAAACACAATCGCGCCGCGCGAGCTACTGCCGGCGACTGCGAGTAAGAACTAATTCGGGTGGTCGATTGGCAGGCTAACGCTTCGGGTCAGGCCTACTAGAAGTGAATGTAGACTTTGCGTCAGTAAAGAGCCATCAGCTGTCTATGAGGCCAGAGCCTCTCAAAATCTGATATATCCTTATACCAATATCTCTTGGCATGTCTCTCCGCAGAAAGACAGAGACAACAAATATGAGTGACTCATTGTAATAATAATAGACTCGAAAGCCGCCGCTTCTGCCTTTATTCGACGAGCTATCCCGCATACGATGTTCTTTTACAGGCAATCCACCAACACCTTGGACAGGATCTCCTGGAAGATTCCGATTTAAGAATTCTGCTGTGAACCCCTCGATATCCTTATTTATCCCATGGCGTTTTTTTGAAAATTTCTTCAATTGGCGCACAGAATCGCGCGACCAGGCAATTTCCCTTTCCATGAGTTTTCGTCTATTTGCGCAATTCGACCAGGACTTCTGCTGTAGAGTAGGTTTTTCCCTCGCGCAGTTGCTTAAAACTGCGCACGAAACTATCAATTACAGCTTGTTCTTCATCATAATCAAACCGGCTATTCTCTTGGTATTCCGGATACAGAAAGTATATCGCGCGCACAAGTTCCGCAAAGGACATATCTTTGACCCAGTCCACCGTATTTTCAATGTATTGCTGTAATTCCATAGGCAGCTTGATGTCACTGAGGCGGCAATTCTCCTCAATCTTGTAAAGGTCGTCGCGGCGATATTCACCAGTGCGAATACTGATACAGCCAGAATCATTCAACATCTCGGCATCAAGATACACATCTCTTGAAAAGGGACCGTAATGATATTTGTCAAAATCATAGAAGTCAGCAGAAAGCTTGCCCTTGAACTCCTCCGATACGAGAAATACAACTTTCTGCACGAAGACGCGACTAAGTCCGCGTGTGCTGCCAGCTGCAATTATCGCAAGCAAAATGTCGCTTCTGCTGATTGCCTTTATACTCATCAGTCTTCACCTTAACTGAAAATAACCTGTGGAAATTCGAACAGTGCCGCAACGCCCACAACCTGTCCACTTTGAGTGCGGTCTCGCAAAATCAACAAGACTATATGTGCGCAGTATAGCCACCAATCCCAACAAGATACTGGCACATTTCCACGTCCAGGTCAATGATTGTTGGCCGCTAGCGCCGGGCATTCCGCCTCATCGCCCCGACGAATAAGGCGTCAGCAAATTAGAACACGATAATCCCGCGCGCGACCTCGCCCGTCAGCATGTCCTGATAGCCTTCGTTGATCTCATCCAGGCTGTAGCGGCGCGTCACCAGCTCGTCCAGCTTGAGCTTGCCGTTGGAATACAGATCCAGGAACATGGGAAAGTCGCGCTGGGGCAGCACGGAGCCGTAGAAGCTGCCTTTGATGACCTTCTCCGTGCGCGTGATGATGGCGCCGGGCAGGTTGGTGCCGCTGCCCACGGGTGTCAAACCCACCAGCGTCAGCGTGCCGCCCGGGCGCGTGGCGTCGAAGGCGGTCTCTTGCAGAGACTGCAAGCCCACCGACTCAAAGACATGGTCAGCGCCGCGGCCGGCGGTGAGCGCCTGAATCTGGCTGACGGTGTCATCGGAGTACATGGCATGCGTAGCGCCGAATTCCCGAGCGATCTCCATCTTGGCGCTATTGGTGTCGATGGCGATGACGGGGTCCGCGCCGCACATGGCCGCGCCCATGATGATATTCAGGCCGACGCCGCCCGCGCCATAAACCGCGACGCTCTCGCCCGGGCGCACGCCAGCGGTATACATCGCTGCGCCCACACCGGTGGAGACAGCGCAGCCCACCAACGCCGCCACTTCCAGCGGCACATCGCGCCGGACCGCCACGCAGCCCGATTCGGGGATGACCACGTACTCGGCGAAGCAGCCGAGGCCCGTCATGATGTAGACCGGCTCGCCGTCCCGGGAAATGCGGCTGGTGCCATCTTTTTGCAAACCCGAGCGCAGCACGGGCGTGTAGGTTTCACACAGGTTGCTTTTGCCTTGCTGGCAATAGAAGCAGCTGCCGCAATGGGCGCGGAAGTTCAGCGCTACGTGATCGCCGGGCTGCACGCTGGTGACGCCATCGCCGACCGCTTCGACCACGCCGGCGCCTTCATGCCCGCAGATGATGGGCAGCGGGAAGTAGGACAAGCCTTCTACCACATGCCAGTCGCTGTGGCAGACACCGCTGGCCGCCATCTTGACCAGCACTTCGCCAGTTTGAGGCGGCTGCAAGTCGACGGTTTCGATGCTAAAGGGACTGTTGGTTTCATTGAGCACAGCGGCTTTCATCTTCATGTGATTATCCTCTCGCTTGAGACCGGCGCATTGCGGCGGATTGGCATCATTGATTATAGACGCGGTAATGGCTATCGCGCCACAAGCCTGGCGTCATCGCCTGGGCAATCGCATCAATTTATTTTGCCACCGAGTACACAGAGGGCACAGAGTTTTGGGAGTTTAGACGACAATTCACCTATATCTGTGGCCTGGAATTGGCAACAGTCACTAGCGCGCTGTGATTGGTCACCATAAATCACAGTTCAAATTAGACATGAATACATATTATTTTTTTCTCTGTGCTCTCTGCGCCCTCTGTAGTTGATTTTCAGTTTAGATCCCCACCTTTTCAGCCGCTATCATTTTGATGCGATTGCCCTGAGCGCAAAACAAGACGCCCTGCGCAACTGCCCTCCCCTGCGCTAGAATACGTTAGCGTGATTCGACGGCATCAGACAGCTTACAGGAATGAAATGACTTTGACCTACAACTCAGTGGATGAATTGCAGGCGGCGCTGGCGGAGCAAGATTATATCGCCGAGCGCGGTTTGGCGGTGGCGATATATTTGGCGCTTAAGACGGGCAAACCGCTCTTCCTCGAAGGCGATGCCGGCGTGGGCAAGACGGAAATCGCCAAAGTGCTGGCGGCGCTGCTGGGGACGGAGCTGATTCGCATGCAGTGCTACGAGGGCCTGGATGTCAATACAGCCGTCTACGAGTGGAACTACGCTGGGCAAATCTTGCACCTGCGCTTGATGGAGCGCGAGGGGCTGGAGCGCGAGGCGATGGAACGCGAATTGTTCTCCCAGCGTTTCTTATTGAAGCGGCCGCTGCTGCAAGCTATTGAGCACAGTCAGGCAGGCCCAGCGCCGGTCCTGCTGATTGACGAACTTGACCGCTCGGACGAAGAGTTTGAAGCATTTCTGCTGGAATTGCTCTCCGACTTTCAGATTACGATTCCGGAGCTGGGCACGATAGAGGCGACCAGGCCGCCGGTGGTGGTGGTGACCTCCAACCGAACGCGCGAGATTCATGATGCTTTGAAGCGCCGCTGCTTGTATTACTGGATCGACTATCCGCATTTTCACAAAGAGTTAAAAATCGTCGAGCGCAAGGCGCCCTTGATCGCCCCGATGTTGGCGCGGCAGATCACGGCTTTCATTCAGGATATGCGCTCGATGGAATTGTTCAAGCGCCCGGGCATCGCCGAAACGCTGGATTGGACGGCCGCCTTGATCGCGCTCGACCAGAATGAGCTGTCGCTGGAAACAGTGCAAGACACGCTGGGCGTGATCCTCAAGTACCAGGACGATGTTGACATGCTGGACGCGGCCACGATCCAGAATATGATCGAGCGGGCCAATGTCGAGGCGCAGCGGGCTGGGTGATTTCACCCCCATCCCCCAGCCCCTTCCCCCATTAAGACTGAGGACAGGAAAGTTTTGAAAAACGCGGGAGTCGTCACAACGGGTCAGCCAATGGCTGCCCACTACAGGCGTCAATTTGTGGGTGAAGATGTAGGGGCGAGCCATTGGCTCGCCCGAATAAGCCTGCCAAATGCGCCAGTTTCGCGGCAATTCCTTGCCCGACTTGAACCAGTCCTGTCCTCGGCCCATTAAAAGGCAAGGTGAGCAAGAGAGAATGCAGAAGGAACAAATGCCGGAATCATGCCTGGAGACCCACGTTAATCGTCTTGAGCGCAGGTGTCGCGTAGCGTTGAAGTCCCTCCCTCATTTAGGGATGCCCGCCATAGAGATGGCGGGAGGGATTTAGGCTGGGGGCTTGACAAGAAATGTCCAACGACCCACCCATCAACAGCCTGTACCTCGGCCCCGCGGAGAACCCGCTTGACTACCGCGGCGGCAAGCTGACGCACAACTTGATCCTATTCGGGCGCGTCTGCCGGGCGCTGGGCATGAATGTGACGCCCAACCGCATGATGGACGTGGGGCGGGCGCTGGCGCATATCCAGCTGGGCCGCAAGCAGGATTTCTACTTCACGCTGCGGGCGCATCTGGTAACACACAAGAAAGAAATCGACTATTTCGACGAAGCCTTCGATCTGTTCTGGCGCCGGCCCTCCGACGGATTTACGACGCTGAACCTGCAATCGCTGGGCGAGGAACGGCGCAAGAAGAAGACGCAGTTCTTGCCGCCGCTGGAAGCCAGCCCGAGCGAGAACGGCGCTTCAGCCGATGAGCTGGATTCGAGCATGATCGCGCTGGTGCCGACTTATAGCCGGCAGGAACGATTGCGGAACAAAGACTTCGCTGATATGACCGCCGAAGAACTGGAGATGGCCAAGCGCATGATCGCCAAGATGCCTGATTCGCTGGGCATGCGCCGGACGCGCCGCTTCGAAAACGGAAAAGGCCGGCAGATTAATATGCGCCGCCTGATGAAAGACATGATTCGCAAGCAGGGCGATGTGACGCGGCTGCCGACGCATCGCCGCAAGCACAAACCGCGCCCGGTCGTTTTACTCTGCGATATCAGCGGCAGCATGGAGCGTTATACGCGCATCTTGCTGCACTTCATGCACACCCTGGCCGGCTCGCTTTATCAAGTGGAGTCCTTTGTTTACAGCACGGACATCACCAGAATCACGCGGCAGATCCGCCAAAAGAATGTTGACGACGCCCTGGAAGACATCGGGCAGACGGTATTGCAGTGGGGCGGCGGCACGATGACCGGCGAGTGCCTGCACAGCTTCAACTGGGTTTGGTCGCGGCGGGTATTGGGCCGCGGCGCTATCGTCATCTTGATCACCGACGGCTGGGACCGGGGCGATGTCCCGCTGCTGCACCGCGAGATGACACGGCTGCGGCTGGCTTGCAAGCGGCTGATCTGGCTGAACCCGCTGCTGGATGTGCCCGAATACGAGCCACTGACGCGCGGCGCGCAGGCGCTGTTGCCTTATGTGCATGACTTTCTGCCGATCACGAATCTGTCGAACCTCGAAGTCATCGTCAAGGCGCTGCAGAATCTCAACGGGCGGCAGAGCGCTGACCCCTATCGTAAGCGCTACTTAACCCTGTAGTGGTCCCGAAAAACTGGACACCTAGTTGAGAGAGTATACTGGTGTTTCAGCATGAGGGGAAACCACGATGGGTAAGGCACGTAAGTTCAGTCCAGAGTTTAAAGCGCAGGTTGTGTTGGAGATCGTGTCAGGCGGGAAGAGTTTGGCGCAGGCTAGTCGCGATTATCAGATCAAGAACACAGTATTATCGCGGTGGAAGGCTCAGTTTTTTGAAGGCGCTGCCGGGATATTCGAGGCGGGACGTCCGGCGGAAGAGAAGCGGCTGCGTGAGCGTATTGAGGATTTGGAGCGTCTGGCGGGTAAACAAGCCCTGCAACTGGAAATTGCAAAAAAAGCCAGTCGTTACTTGAAGTCTCAACCGCTCGAAAGCGAGAGCTAGTGCAAGCGTTGAGCCAGGAGTATACGGTGTCGGATTGCTGCGCAGTCCTGGGATTGGCTCGTAGCAGCTACTATCATCGCGGCAAGCGGCAGGACGCCGGCGCGCTGCGGGAGGCGATAGCGGATGTCGCTGGGCGCCACACGACCTATGGCAGCCGGCGGATCAAGGCGCAATTGGAGCGTGAGCCCTATCAAATGGAGGTAGGTCGTCATCAGGTCCGTCAGTTGATGCGCGACATGAATCTGCTGGTCAATCCCAAGCGTCGCCAGGTCAAGACAACGGATAGCCGACATGGTCTTCGCCGATTCCCTAATCTGGTGCGGGGCGTCAAGGCGAGCCGGCCGGGTCAGATCTGGGTCGCCGACATCACGTACCTGCGTCTGCCTTGGGACGAAGTCTATCTGGCAATCCTGATGGACCAGTATAGCCGGGCAATCCGCGCATGGCATTTGAGCTGGTCATTGGGCCAGGAATTAGTGCTGACGCCGCTCAAGCAAGCTCTACAGCAATACCCGGCGCCGGAGATCCATCACTCTGACCAAGGCACGCAGTACGCCGCCAAGGCCTATGTCAAGCTCTTGAGCGACGCCGGTACCCAGATCAGCATGGCAGCCGTCGGCAAGCCCAACGAGAACGGCTACGCGGAACGGCTGATTCGCACCATCAAGGAGGAGGAAGTGTACTTGAGCGACTATCAAAACATGGCAGACGCACGCAAGCAACTCGGACACTTCATCGACGTGGTCTATACGCACGAGCGAATTCACAGCGGGTTAGACTTCCAAACACCGGCAGAAGTCGAGGCGGCATGGAACAAATGTCTTCCCTGAGTTTCTGCATTTTCGTGTCCAATATATCAGGACCACTACAACCCCCATCCCCCGGCCCATTTCCCCATAACGAGGGAAGGGGAGTATGGTCGTCTTGCATTCCGTAAATCTCTTGTGGAAAGCAAGAGCTAACCATTTGCGCGAAAGGAGTTTGGAAATGCTGGACATCCTCGCAACGATGAAGCGCTGGCAGTCTGAAGAGCGTTCCATCGCGCTGGCGACGGTCGTCAAGACCTGGGGCTCTGCCCCGCGCCGCGAAGGCGCCAAGATGGGTGTTACGGATGAAATGGCGATGATCGGCTCGGTCAGCGGCGGCTGTGTGGAAGGCGCAGTGGTGGAAGAAGCGCTGGCTGGCTTAAAAGACGGCCGACCGCGCCTGCTTAAGTTTGGCGTGGCGGACGACATGGCTTGGGAGGTCGGCTTGACCTGCGGCGGCAGCATCGAAGTATTCGTCGAGCCGCTGGACGCGCTGTGGTGGGACGCGCTGGCCGACCTGGCAGAGAACGACAAATTCGGCCTGACGGTCACCATCATGGACGGCGAATCTATCGGCCAGAAAGTATTGCTCGACGCAGCCGGCGATGCGCTCTATCGGACTCGCGGGCTGCCTGAGGGCATGCTGGCGCGGCTGAAAGCGGCGGCGGCGGATTGCAGCAAGAGCGGAATCGTCGCGTTGGAAGAGGGCGCGGACGAGGGCGAGACGCGCGTGATGGTCGATATGCAGGTCGAGCGCCCGCATCTCATCCTCATTGGCGGTGTACACGTCTCCATCCCGCTTGGCGCCATGGCGGCCCAAGTCGGCTTTCGCGTCTCAATCGTCGATCCGCGCTCCGCCTTCGCCTCGCAAGAGCGCTTCCCCAACGCAGCCAATATCCTGCACAGCTATCCTGATAAGGCGCTGCCGCAGCTCGGCCTCGACCGCAGCACCTACCTCGCTGTTCTGACGCATGACCCTAAGATAGACGACAAGGCGCTGATAACCGCATTGCCGGCGAATATCCCTTATGTCGGCGTCTTGAGCAGCGGACGCACACATCGGCAGCGGGTGGCGCGGCTGAAAGAAGCGGGCCTCAGCGATGAGTTGATCGCGCGGATTCGCACACCTATCGGCCTCGACATCGGCGCGAGCACACCGGAAGAAATCGCGGTCTGCATCCTGGCTGAGATCATCGCCACGCGCAACGGCGTGGACGGGAAATCGACAGGGCCGGCGCGATGAAGTTTGGCGAGGTCGAGCTGGACGAAGCTGTCGGCGGCATCCTGGCGCACAAGCTCTATGACGACGCCGGCAAGATGGTCTTTAACAAGGGGCACTTGCTGAGCGCGGACGATATTGCCCGGCTGCGGCAGCGCGGCTTAAAACGCATAACGGTCACGCAACTAAGCAGCGCCGACCTGCACGAAGACGAAGCGGCGGCGCGAATCGGCGCGGTGGTGGCCGGGCGGCATGTGAAGATGCGCGCGCCGGGCGTCGGCCGGGCCAATCTCACTGCGGCCGAGCGCGGCGTCTTGCACGTCAACGCGCCGACGCTGGAATTGATCAACAATATCTATGACGGCATCACCATCGCGACGCGGCGCGCCTACAGCCTGGTGGATGCCGGCGAAATGGTGGCGCTTGTCAAAGTGGTGCCTTTTGGCGTGCCAGCCGCCCGCGTGGTGGATGTTGAGCGCATCGCCGAAAGCAGCGCCGCTGTCTTGCAGGTGCGTCCGCTGCAAGCCATGCGCGTGGCGCTGATCGTGTCCGGCACAGAGGCGACGCGCGAGCGGCTGCTCAGGAGCTTTCACGAACCGGTGCGCCGGCGGATTGAAGGCTGGGGCAGTCAACTGCTGACGCCGACCTTCTGCGCCCACAATGCCGAGTCTGTCGCGCAGGCCATCCGCGAACAAGCTGGGGGACGCGTAGACACTGCCCCTCCCGCAGACTTGATTCTGGTGGCCAGCATTTCAGCCATCATCGACCGCGAGGATGTTGTGCCCGCCGCGCTGCTGCTGGCCGGCGGCAGTATCACGCTGCACGGTGTGCCGGTCGACCCGGGCACGCTGCTGATGATGGGCTACCTGGGCGAGGCGCCGGTGGTGGGCGCGCCGGGCTGCATCAAATCGCCCAAGACCAATGTCATCGACTGGATCCTGCCGCGCCTGCTCAGCGGCGAGCGCTTGACCCGCGCCAATCTGGTGTCGATGGGGCACGGCGGTTTGCTGCAAGACATCGCCGAGCGCCCGATGCCGCGCAGCATGACGGAATGAGACTATGCCCCCACCCCCCAGCGCGACAGATGTAGGGGAGATTCTGTGAATCGCCCGCGTTTTGCCGCGATAATCCTGGCGGCGGGTTTGTCCACGCGCATGCGCGAGAATAAAGTCCTGCTGCCTTGGCGGGATGGTCGACCAATCGTGGCGCATGTGGCGGAACTGTACGCGAGCGCTGGCATCGACCCGGTACTCGTCGTAACCGGACGCGATGCAGCGGAAGTCCGCGCCGCCGTCGCAGAGCTCCCCGCGCGCTGCGTCCACAATCCCGACTTTGCCAGCGGCGAGATGCTGTCGTCGGTCAAAGCCGGCTTGGGCGCGCTGCCGGGCGATTTGGCCGCGGCCTTCATTCAGCCGGCCGATATGCCCTGTGTGCCGCAGGCGGTCATTGGCGAGCTGGTCGGGCGGCATGAGGCGGGCTGGTGCGTTGCGCCGCGATATGAGGGACAGCGCGGGCATCCGGTGCTGTTGGATCGGGCCTACTGGCGGGCCATGCTGGACTTGCCGGCGGATGCGAAGCCGCGGGCTGCGCTGCGTGGGGCGCGGCTGCGTCTGCTGGATGTGGAGGACGCGGGCGTGCTGCTGGATGTGGATACGCGGGCGGTGTATGAGCGGTTAGTCAAGCGGGAACTTAGGGATGGCCGCATCAATCGCGGACATGATGCGAACCGTCTCGGATAGCGCCACCACAACCTGCTGATAATGCTCCAGGTCGTCGTTTGAAAGCACGCGCCCGCGCCGGTCTTTCAGCCACTTGTGCAGCACTTGATAGCCGCCGATGTGAAAATCCCAGATGTCACCCGGCACGCCGCCGAAATACTGCGTCTTGTTGATGTAGACTTTGCCGCCTTTTTCTACGTATTTTGGATAGCCGCGCGCGACGTCATTGTCGCCTTCAATATCGTAAGTCGTCATGTATTCCGCGAGTTGGGGCGATTTCATCAGGTGCAGGCTCACCAATTCCGCGCCCAGCTTGACCAGCGCGGCGAACAGCGCCACATCCGAAGTCAGCGGCAGGCGGGGAAAGTCAATCTTGAGGAACTCGGCGTAGCGCTGGCGGTAGGTCGGGCTGTGGAAGACAGCGTAGGCGTAATAGAAGACATCTTCGGGGCCGAAGACCCCCACACCTACGGGTTCATGTAGGGGCGATTTATCAAATCGCCCGTCGGCATCCAGTTCCGCAGAGCGGGCGACATGATATGTCGCCCCTACATAATTGGGTGAGGTTACGGAGGTTGAAAATGCGCTGCCTTCCGTGACGAAGCGCAGGCCGAGCTTGGCTTCCATTTCGGTGACGAAGGCGCGGCTCAGGTTGGGGCGGCGGCCCCGGTGGCTGAGGGGAAATTCGCTGGGGTCGTCGCCCGTGTCGAATTGGTCTGGTTTGGGATAGAGATAGAGTGGGAATACAAAAGCGTTATCTTTTGACGTAATCACGGATTTGTCGGTAATGTCATTTGTGACCCAAAAGTTGCCAAACAGATTGATTCTAGGTCTTCTAAGTGTGATTAAAGCAAAATTATCAACTTTATATAGGTGACGCATTATCTCAAATCGAGGTCGAGTGATTGTTTCTAAGTCATAGTCAATAAATCGCGTGTCGAAAACTCGATAATGAATCTTATCTCGTTTTGCGTCTGAATAACTCACATTATTCTTTTGGATAGTAATAGCCATGGAACCATCACCGAAGCACCTGTCAACGGGATAAAATTCTGAATACGACTTACTGTGTTTTAGATCAAGTGGCTTAAACAAAAAATAAGGCCGAGAGGGTTTGAGGAGTTGCCAGTCAATATCTTCCAAATCATGCAAGTCTAAAAAACTGTATTTGAATTTTCTTTTGCCTCTCAAATCTAAGTAGCGAACTTTGGAATCACAATTTCCAGAGTGTTTTACCAAAACTACTACAGCTACGCCCTGAACAATGTCAAATACATTCTCGTCCTTATGACCGCCGGCAGCAGGCACAGATTTGCGAGTATCCCCGTGTAGATTGAGAATGTAGATTTCGCTGAAAGTTTGAAGTAGTTGTTGCCTCATTCCACGAAATGTAGGCGCATCTAAGTAACTGTTGTTCGTGATAAACGCAACGATGCCCGAACCCGTCTGCTCAATCCGCCACTGCCCAAAACGGATGAACTTGACGTAATCATCTTGCAACCATTTCGGATTGCGCTCACCCAGTGGTTTGCCGTCCACGAAATAGTAGTCGCGCACGAGCTTGCCAATCCATTCGCCTTTGTTGGCGCTGTGTCCGCTGTATGGCGGGTTGCCCAGCACCACCATAATCGGCTTCTCGCGCTTGATAGACGCCGCTTGGTTGGCTTCATGCGAAATGAACTCGGCGAAGGGCAGCTCGGGCGCTTCTTTCGCTTCTTCCAGCGTATTGGTCAAATAGATGCCCAGCCGTTCACCTTCCTTGAATTCGTAGCCGGCTTCTCGCAGCTGCAAGCTGAGGTTCATGTGGGCGACGGTATAGGGCGCCATCAGCAGCTCAAAGCCGAATATACGCGGCAGCAAGTGCTCTTCGACGTAACCTTTCCACAATCCCCGTTGCCCCTCGAAACGTTCTTTGATTCGCTCTATTACAAAATACAGGAAAGTCCCCGTGCCGACGGCTGGGTCGAGAATGAGCGTGTCTTTATCCGCTAAGCCCTGCGGTCGATTAAACCGAGTTTTGAGGATGTGGTCGACGCTGCGCACGATGTAGTTGACGACTGGCTCGGGCGTGAAATAAACGCCGCGCTGTTCGCGCAAGCTCGGGTTGTAGGCGCGCAGGAAAGTTTCGTAAAAGTGAACAACTGGGTCGGTCTGCTGCGTCCGCTGGCCAAAGTGGGCGAGGATGCTGTCAATATCGCTGTGTCGCAAGACATCGACCAAGCTCTCGACCATCCAGGTTAGTCGGTGGCCCAAATCAAAGCGGCTGTGATAAAAGAGGTCACGCAGGAAGGGGTTGGTGCGCGGTATATCCTCGGCCGCGCCGCTCAGGCTGAAATTAGCGGGATCGCCCTGATAATTCACGCGCGAGGCAAACAAGCCATAGGCAAGCGTTTGCGCGTACATATCGGCGAATTTGGCTTGGTCTAAACCTGGCAGCAGGGTCTTTTGGAAGGCTGTCATCTGATTAAGCAGGTTGTTGCTAGGGTCGCTGCTTTTAAGATCCTTCTCGATGAAATGGGCGATAAGTTGCGCGTTGTCCGCTAGACGCTGCGCCAAGTCCGAGGCATTGTTGACAGCCGGCGTTGTTTGCAGGGCGAAGCGCCGCAGCATATCGGTTAATTTGCGATAGTTGCGCTGTATGCGAACGATTTTGTCTTGCGCTACTTTGGCGATGCGTACCGTGTCCCGCTTCTCGCCATTCACGTACCAGCGAAATTCCAGGTAATCCGTCAGCAACAAATTGCCGTGCTTAAGGTAACGCTTGAGTTGCTGGGATTTTTCGGTGCGGCTGAGTTGATTGCTAATGTCTTTCGCTTCAACAATGCCAATGGGCACATTGCCGGGCTGCCGCAAGACGACAAAATCAGGCATGCCGATTTCTGTGCGAGCCGGGTCATTGACTGCGTTCAATCCCGTATCAGCTGACTCCAGCAGTTTCTTTAATGCCGGGCGGTAAGCATGTTCGCCAGCCATGCCGGTTTTGAATTCGGATTGTATTTCAGTGAGATAGTCTCTGATCGCGTTCATGTCGTCTCTTCTTAACTGCGCCCATGTTACTGCAATCAGATCGCCCTATGCCAGCGAAGGTTCAAGATGACGCGGCGCGGCAGCCCGCCCCCACTCCAGACGCCGCGCCAAGCCCCGCCACAGCAGCGCGATCAGCAGCTCGCGCAGAGCCACGACCAGCAGCAGCGCCCCGCCTTCCACGACCGTCCGCATAAGCGGATCGGGCTCGAATGCCGGCCGCCCCAATGCGACAAACGCCAGCCCGCCGGCCGCCAGCGGCAGGCTCGTCAGCGCCAGATGCAGGAAGATGCCGATGGTCATGCCATCATTGCGCGACCAGTCGAAGCTGCTGGCATACAGCCCGATGAGCAAGCTCAGCACCAGGGTCTGCGTCATGTTGCTGTAGTAGACGGCCAGCAGCAGCGCTAGCAGCGCCAGCAGCCGCAGTTGGTCTATGCCGACCGCTTGCGGGCTCAGCAGCGCGGTCAGAAACGTGAACATACATAGCCCGCCCAGCACAGCCGCACCGAATCGACAAGTCAGCAACGTGCCCCAGCGTAGCGGTAGAAACCAGTCGCTGCGGTACAAGATGCCGTTCGCGAAGGACCAGCTAGCCTGCAGCGCGCCAGGCGCCGAGGCGCAGATTAACTCGTAGGTATGCTGGTGCTTTTCGCGGTAGATGCCGCTGATGACATCGACCATCAAGCGGGTGCTTGCCAAGATCACTATAAGCGGCAGCAGGATCGGCGCCAGAACCATCAGCGTGATCATGACGATTGGTATCGCCAGGACGAGCACAAACAATTCCGGCGCGTGCGCCACAGCCGCGATCAACGCGAGAATGGCAGCGACTGCCAATAGCCGCGGTACGCGAACGCCCGCTCTTGGCGTCGTCGCGGCTCGGCGGATTTCGCTGACGCGGCGGAAAATCGGATCGTTAACGTCCATTGCCGCCAGCCTGCGCCACAAGCGCAAGGACATCATGGCGCTGCTCCTCGTCTGCCGAGTTGATAAGTCTATCTTAGCGGAATCGCTAGTCTCATCCAAGCGTCGGGCGCGCCGGCAGCGGGATATTACAGTACAATTTCAAAGTCGGTCCAAGCCTTGGACTTGTCTGCAAACGAGCCGGAAGCAGGCGAAAATGCCCACCGTTGAGATCATCACACTGCCGCCCAAACGCTGGCCGGAAGCAAAACGACTGCGCCTCGAAGCCCTGCGCGGGGATCCGACCGCATTCGCCTCAAGTTTCGCTGATGAAGAAGCATTCGGCGCTGATGTTTGGATCGCGCGGCTGCGGTCGGCATTCAAGCGCGAGGGCAACCTGACAGTCTATGCGCAAGTTGCAGGCGAGTTGATCGGCATGGCGGGGGCGGGTTGGTCAAGCAAAGCCAAGCTGCGCCACGTAGCGGAAGTCTACAGCGTTTATATATCGCCGGGGCGGCGCGGCCTGGGCATCGCGTCGCTGCTGATGCGACGACTGCTGGCTGAGCTGTCAACGCTGCCGCAGTTGGAAAAAGTCTGCCTGACGGTCAACAGCGCGGGTCAGCCGGCCATTAGCCTGTACCAACGGTTCGGCTTTGAAAATGTGGGCATGGCGCGGCGCCAACTATACGTGGCTGGGCAATATTACGACTTGCTCTACATGGAGCGCTTCTTGAGGCCGGGCTGACAGTTCCTATGCCTTGATTGACCCGCTTGTCAAGCCGCTGATGAACTGCCGCATAGCCACGGCGAAGACACATAGCAGCGGTATTGACGAGATGACATAGCCGGCGAAAAGCGTGCCCCAATCGGTTTCAAAGGCCGACGAAAATTGCATCAAGCCCAGCGCCAGCGGCATTTGGCTCTTGTCGGTGATGGTGACCAGCGGCCAGATCAGGTCGTTCCAGCTGTTGATCAGCGTGGTCATGGCGACTGTGGCGATCATGGGGCGGGCTAGCGGCAGGGATACGTAGATGAACACCTGCCGCTCGGCCGCGCCATCGACATAGGCGGCGTCGAACAACTCCTGCGGCAGCGACTCGAAATAACTGCGCATCAGCCAGGTCGACAGCACCAGCCCGCCGCTGACCCAAACCGAAATCAGCGCGAAGGGCGTATTCACCATTCCCAGATCGCGCACGAGCACAAAGCGCGGCGCCAAGGTCAGCACGCCCGGCACCATAATCAGGGTGATGAAGCCGAGGAAGAGTACCGTCTTGAATGGGAAGCGGAAACGAGCGAAGACATAACCGGCCACCGAAGCGATGGCGGCGATCAAACAAATGGTTGAGCCGGAATAGATGACGCTGTTGACGATAAAGCGCCAGATAATTCTGAAGGCGGATGTATAGTTGCCAAAGTGCAAGGGCAGCTCTGGCAGCCAGAAATTGTGATAGAACTGCGTATTGCTCTTGAAGGAAGTGATGACGACCAGCACCAAGGGGAAAAAGGTCACGATGCCAAAGGCGAGCAGCACCAGTTGAAAGGGAAGATCACGGTTGCCGAAGCGCAGGCTTTTGCGATTTATCAAGGTGAACTCCCAATCATTTTACGGGCGACCCAATCGCTCGTCCCTATTAGTTGCTTGCGCCGCCGGAGACGCGCAGGTTGATCACGGTCAGCGCGAGCATGGCGACAAACAGCACCACGCCAATGGCGGAAGCATAGCCAAATTCCAAAAAATGGAAAGCCGATTGATAGAGCTGCAGCGCCGGCACCATGCTGCTGTAACCGGGTCCGCCGTCGGTCATGACCAGGAAGAGATCGAAGCGCTGCGTCATGAAGATCATCGTCAGGATCATCGCCAGCGTAATCTGCCGCCGCGTCATGGGAATGTCGATATAGAAGAGCCGCCGCCAGAAGCCGGCGCCATCGATGGCCGCGCTCTCGTGCACTTCTTTTGGGATAGTCTGCAAGCCGCCCAGGATGATGAGAAACTGCAAAGTCGGCAGCCAGGGAAAGCGCACAAATGCCAGCGCCCACATCACCGTCAGCGGATCGCCCAGCCAGGCGTGGGTGTATTCGCCCAAGCCAATCAGCTTCAGCCCTTCGTTAAGCAAGCCCACCTGCGGGTTGTAGATGAAGCGCCAGATCAGATAGTTGAGGATCGTCGGCACGACCATGGGGAAGACGAAGATGATTTTCCACCAGTAGGACCAGCGCTGGCTGCGCAGATTAACGATCATCTCGGCGGCGAAGAAGGGCAGCGCGGTCTGCATGATGACGCGGAAGAAGACGAAGCCGACCAGATTGGTGATGGCCACGCGGAAGGTGCGGTCGCTCAGCATGCGCTCGTAGTGTTCCAGCCCGACGTAGAAATGGACTTTCCCGCCGTTCCAAATGTAGAGCGAGTTGTAGAGCGCGCTGAAGGCGGGCAGCCACTCGAATATCAGCAGCAAGGCGACCGGTATCAGCAGCGCCAGATACAGCCACTTTGCCCGCCAAATACGAATAGGCAGCGGGCTTTGGCTCTTGCGCAAGGCAATACTGCTTGAGCGATCCGCTTTGAGTCGCGTGAACATAGACATTCGCCCCCATCCCCCGGCCCCTGCGCCCCCTCGGTCCCCGCCTCACGGGGGATGTATCCCACAGGGTGGGAAGGGGAACTTCCCCAGTTACACATCAGGCTTGAAGCCCCTCCCTCATTTTGGGATGCCTGCCAGATGCGCTGTGCCTGCGCGCGCTAGAGATGGCAGGAGGGGTTTGGGGTGGGGGTGGTGTGATCTGACTTACTCCATCTGGAAGTCGCAGGTCCATTCATTTTCGGCGATGACGACGCGCGCTTCCCGCGTCATCAGACGATCTTCTTCGGCGATCAGCGTTTCCAGGTCGATCTGGTCGGTGAAGTATTCCTGCATCAGGCGGCGGTGATCTTCGCCATAGCGCCGGCTGAGACGCGGATCGGGATCTTTGAGCGCGCGGATCGGCAGCTCGAGGAAGGCCACGGTCGGCTTCAAGGCATCGGGCACATCCAAACCAAACTGCGTCGGGATGCTGCGCGGCGAATCGGTCACGACGCGGCCCCATTGCGGCTGCGCGGTCAGATACATCAAGAAGTCTACCACTTGCTCTTCGACGCCTTCGCGGCGGGCGCGGTCGGTCACAGTAAAGCCGGCGGTGAAGCCGCCAACCAGGTAGGCGCTTTCGTTGTTCGCCGCATGTGGGCTGGTGGTTTCGGTGACCGGTGGGAAGTAACTGATGCCCCAGTTGAAATCGGCGTCGCGGGTGACGTTAAGCGTTTCGCTGGCCGCGTTGCCCAGCAAGAAGGGCACTTTGCCCGTGATGAATAGGCGATACGCTTCGTCCCAGGTCATGACGGCGTAGCCATCGACCCACATCGGCTCGAAATCTGTCAGCAGCCCCAGCCAATCGGCAAAGGCATCGTCATGGGCGCTTATCAAACCGTTGTGGATTGCGCAGGCAAATTCACGCTGGTTCAGCGCGTGCCAGCTTGCGCCCGGTTCCCACCAACTCTCGATATGGTCGATATACATACTCGTCAAGCTGGTGCCATCAAACCAGTTGTAAGTGTAAGGCGAAGCAGTTGACATGCTCATCGCCAGCGGCTCGTAACCCGCCTCTGCCACGGCGCCCATCTCGGCGATCATCGTCTCCCAATCCGCCCACAGCGAATAGTCGATATCGAATTCGGTATCGATGCCCATCTGTTCTAGCAAGTCGATGTTGTAATAGAAACCGACCGCCACCGCGTTGACCGTCACGACATACTGATTGCCGCTGCCCGTATGATAAGTGGAGTTCCAGACGACATCGGGGATGCTGTCCGACCAGCGTTCGTGGCCCGGTGTGCCTTCGGGAATGTAGGGATTGGGCATTTCGATGTAGTCATTAAGCGGCACGTACCAGTCGTTGCCCTGCTCCTGCCAAACGCGGATGAAATTGTTGACGATGATATGCGGCTCGTTCTGGCCGTTGAAGACCGTGCTGCGCCACTGGTCCCCGGAGATATTGGAGAGCACATCTATCAGCTCGATATTGACGCCGGGGTTGGCCGCTTCGTATTCGGCTGCGATTTCGTTCATCATCATCGGCGGATCGGGATTGTTCTCGGTCGGTTCATCGGGGTAGTAGGCGCCGACAGTGGCGAAGATGGTGATCTCGTCTTGCGCGTAGCCGGCGAAAGCGCCGAAGACAAGCGTGACAAGCGAAACAAGCAGTAATCGTCTGAACATGAGATCCTCTCCCGTCTATTTCAATGGCTTACCTTGTAATCAAAACGTTGCGCAGGAGAGTTTAACCGGTTTTATGCTCGCCGGTCAACTCTCTTGCATCGAGTTTTATCCGCCCAGGAAGGCCTGCAAGGTCTGATTAAAATCGGCGGCCTTTTCTACGAAGGGACTGTGCCCGCAATCCGCGATCACGACCTCGTCAACCGCGCCGCCGGCAGCCGCGTAATTGTCCAGCACGTGCTTGATCTGCGCGATCATGGGCTGGGGCGGGCAGACCTCATCGCCTGGCCAGCCGGGCACGACGCCTAGCTTGCCAAAAGTCGCCAGGTCGAACATCGACATATCGGCGATGACCTGGTCGCTGTCGCCGCGCAGCCAGAGCAGCCGCGGCTTGGGCTCAATGGCGTAGAGCCGCGCCACATCGCGCTGATTAGTGGGCGCCATGCCATTCAGCACGCCCCAGCGTCCAGGCGCGACGCCGGGCCAATTCTCGGAGGCGGTTGAATCACCCGGGTAATCGCGCTCGCCGGTGTGCGTCTGCAGCACCGATGTCAGCAGGTCTTCTTCGCGCTCGGATGTGTAGGGCGGCTTCCAATAGAAATTGTTCATCACCATACGCGGCGTCATTTCGCCATCGCCGCGCTCGCCATCTTTCAGCATCTGGGTGTATTGCGGGTTGGCGACGCCACCGCCCGAGCCGGCCGCGTCCGGAGAGCAGAGCGTCCCCTGCGCGTCTTTGCTGCCGCCGAAGCCGAAGGGCGATACCGGCGCGACCAGCGTGGCGCTATCCAGGCGTTGCGGCGCGTCCATCATCAGATTCCAGGTCACGCCGCCGCCCATCGAGTGACCGACGATATGCGCCTTCTCGATCTCCAGCGCGTCCATCAGGGCGATGACATCATCGGACATGTCGGCTAGGCCGCGGCTGCCATCGATTGCCGCAGCCGGGTCGGATTCGCCGAAGCCGCGCTGATCGAGCGCGATGCAGTGGTAACCCGCCGGCATGGCCAGCATGGTCTCTTCCCAGAAGGTGGCGGAGGTCAGATTGCCGTGTACAAAGATGACCGGCGCGCCGCTCTCGTCGCCGGCGCTTAGCACACGCGTTGTGAGTCGTGAGCTAGTGACTGTTGTGGCGTTAATGCCCGGCAGTGTCGGTATAGACATGATATGGCTTCCTTTCGATGTTAGCTTCAAGCAGTGTGACTGTAGCGCAGCGGAGCAATGCGCGCCAACTGGCTCATCAGAACAGCAGGGCAATCGCATCAAAAAAAATTAACCACAGAGAACACAGAGGGCACAGAGTTTTAGGAGACTAGACGACTATTCTACTAAATCCGCGGCCTGGAATAGGCAACAGTCACTAGCGAACTGTGATCTGTCATCACAAATCACAGTAAAAAATAAGACATGAACACATATATTTTGTTTTTCTCTGTGCTCTCTGCGCCCTCTGTAGTTGATTTTCAGTTTAGATTCCCACCTTTACAGTCGCTACCATTTTGCTGCGATTGCCCTGAATCAGAACGGACCATAACGATCGGTCTGCACAGGATGCGCGTAGACGGTGGCGTCGTAGCTGCGCCGCAGCAAATCCCACTTGATTTCGGCGTAGTCCGGGTCTTCGGACAGGTCATTATGTTCCCAAGGGTCGGCCTCAAGATCGTACAATTCGCAAATGTCCTTCTGATGATATACAACAAGTTTCCAGCGGCGATCGCGGTACATGCTGGCGTGGGTCTCGTCAGCCAGGTTGGTCGCGGCATAGTGCTCCGCCCGCACAAATTCGCGATGTGGCGTATCAGACACACCCTCGCGCAGCAACGAAGCCGCCGACCGCCCCTGCATATAAAGCGGCGCGTCCATGCCCAGCAGCGCATAGAGCGTCGGCACGATGTCGACCAGTTCGATCAGCTCATCCGTCACCTGCGGCTGAATGCGGCTTGGCCAGGCGATCATCAGCGGGACGCGCGCCAAGCCCTCGTAGAAGCGGCAACCCTTTAGCACGAGCCCGTGGTCGCCCAGCATCTCGCCATGATCGCTCATGAAGATGATGATGGTATTTTCGCGCTGTCCGGATGCGTCGAGGAAGTCGAGCAGACGGCCAAACTCCTCATCGAGGAACTCGATCATGGCGTAATAGGACGCTTGCATTTGCCGGTGCTGGAATGCTTCAGGATGGCGGGCGCGGTTCTGAAAGTCGATGCCGGCCGCTTCGAGTCGCCGCTGATGCGCCAGGTCGCTCTCGGCGAAGTGGGCGCCGGGCAGCGCCTCAGCATCATAGCGCCGGTAGTATTCGTAGGGCGCGTCGAAGGGCGGGTGCGGGTCGAAGGGATTGACGCTGAGGAACCAGGGCATGTCCGGCTCGCGATTGCGCCCGATGAACTCAATCGCCTTTTCCGTACACCAATGCGTCTGATGCAAATGGGGCGGCACATTGTCATTCTCGGGCGTCGGCTCGCTGAATCCACCAAAGCCGGCATGTTGGTGGGAGTTGCGGTAATCCTCAGTGGAGGCGATGCTACGCGGCTGCAAGACGGCATTGTGGTCGTTGCCCTGCGCCTTGATCCACTCGACGTACTCGTTGCCCCGTTCGTTGCCGCCCTTGTGATCATGGCTGTACTGGAAGTAGTCGTAGCCGTCATCAACACGCTGCTCGCGGCGCAAGAAGGCGCTGGAAAGGTGCAGCTTGCCGATGAGACCGCAGTCGTAGCCGGCGTCGTGCAATACCTTCGAAATCAGCCGATCTTCATGGTGGCGCGGGAATGACTGGAAGCCATTGCTGTTGACGCCAACCGCGCTGGGATACATGCCGGTCAGGAAGCTGGCGCGGCTGGGCGAACAGATCGGCGACTGGCAGAAGGCATGGGTGAAGGCGGCCGACTGGCTGACGAAGCGATCGAGGTTGGGCGTGTTGATATATCGATTGCCCAAGGCGGCGATCGTGTCGAAGCGCTGCTGGTCGGTGCAATACCAGAGGATATTAGGGCGGTCAGACATTGTTAAGTCTCCATCTCAATTATGCCGAGTGTAGCTTTTTCAGCCGCGCTTTGCCGCCATTTACTATGCTGAGACGGGGCAATCGCACAAAATGATTTTCATCACAGAGGCACAGAAGTAGTTCCAAGTTAGTCATGCAAATTTCACCAGAGCAACGATCTGTAGGGGCGACATACCATGTCGCCCGAAAGCACGAGTTGCAGCTGACCAGATTGGTCACCCCTACAAATTGACCATGAGCAGAATTTTAGGCGATTGCGCTGCTATCTTTGCGGAGATTTTGCGCAAAAGGCAGTACAATAGGCGAACTTGACGTCAGAATACGAGGAGCGCTTTATGGTGGATTTCGGCTTAGGTCTGCTGCATGGACCACCAAAGGGAGAAAACCAACGTTTCGTCACGGAACTGGCCGCGACGCTGGACCAGCTCAAGGGCTATTTTCGCAGCATCTGGATGACCGACCATTTCTTCTGGGATGGCGCGCCGACTTACGAAGCCTGGACGGTGATGAGTTACCTGGCCGCGCGCTTCCCCGATTTCGAGGTGGGCCCGATGGTCTTGGGGCAGAGTTACCGCAACCCGGCCACGCTGGCGTTGATGGCGGCGACGCTGCAGGCGCTTTCCAGCGGCAAGTTCATCATGGGTATCGGCGCCGGTTGGAAAGAAGACGAGTACCGCGCCTACAACTATCCCTACCCTTCCCCAAGCATACGGGTGCAGCAACTGGAAGAGACGCTGATCATCCTCAAGAAAATGTGGGAAGAGCGGGGCCAGGTCAGCTACCGGGGCCGGCACTACGCCATCAAAGACGCCTGGTGCGAGCCCAAGCCAGAGCCGAATATTCCTATCCTGGTTGGCGGCGGCGGCTACACCACCATGAAACACGCCGCCAAATACGCCGACATCTGGAACTTGCCGGACAAACCGCTGGGTCCCTATGTCGAGCGCCTGAATATTCTGCGGCGTCACTGTGAAGACATCGGGCGCGACCCGGCGACTCTGCGCTGCAGTTGGTTTGGGCGCGTCTCGCTGGGACGCACTGAGGCGGAAGCGGAAGCGCGCGGATTATCGCGCGACGACAAGTGGACGCCCGAGAACGCCTTTGTCGGCACGCCGCAAAATGTCGCCGAGCAGATGAACGGCTTCGTCGAGGTCGGCTGCGATTATTTCATGGTGGATATCATCGGCTCGCCGGATGAAGAAGTCATCGGCATGTTTACGCAGGAATTGATTCCCGCATTAAATGGAGCGTAGAAAATGAAGATCAAGTGGTATGGACACGCGGCATTTCTCGTTACCGGGGGTGACGGCACGTCGGTAATCACCGACCCGTATACGCCGGAAACTTCGGGCTATCAGCCGATTCCCGATCATCCGGACATCGTGGTGACTTCGTCGCTGAATGACAGTTTTCACGACCGCTCCGATCTCATCGGCGGCGACCCCGAACGGCTCAATCTGCTGGATGTCGCGCGGGACAGCGGCGAACTGACCTGCAAAGGTGTGACTTTCAAAGCCATCGAGTCGTCGGAGATGTACGCGCATCCCGAGCACGAGCCGGACAAATGCGCCATGTACCGCTGGGAGATGGATGGCATCAGCATCGGGCATATGGGCGATGTCGGCAATCCCTTCACGCCGGAAGAGTACGAATTCTTCCGCGACCTCGATGTCTTCCTGGTGCTGGCGGGTGATGTGCCAACCATCGACCTGGGCGACCTCAAGCAAGTGATCGACCGCGTCAAGCCCAAGCTGGTCATCCCCATGCACTTCCGCACGCTGCGCTACAAGCCGCGCAATATGCAATGGATCACGGCCTTCCTGAGCCACTTCGACGACGCCGAGGTCGATTTCCAATCGGATTGGGAGGTGGAGCTGAGCCGGGAAGATCTGCCGGAAGAGACGCGGGTGCTGGTCTTGACGCACGCGCTCTAAATCGCGCAACTTAAAGTGGGCGACTCATGAAATCGACCCTACTTTCTTTTCCAGATGGTTGAGATTTCTGTATGGACGCACCGGCGTCTCGTCCGCCTATTCCTAAGCTAGAGTCGTGCGAATGTATCCTTCAGCGTCGGATACAGCGACTGATACACTGAGTAGCGTTCCGCGTAAACCTCAGCGTTCGCGCCGACCGCCACTGTGTCGCCCGTCTGAATCATCGCCTCGCAGGCGCTCGTCACGTCGTCAAAGACGCCCGCCGCCACCGACGCTAATATGGCCGCCCCGAACGCGCCGCCTTCGGTAGTATTGATGTTGACCAAGGGCGCGGCCAGCACATCAGCGATAATCTGCTGCCAGACCGGGCTCTTGGCGCCGCCGCCGCTAATGCGCGCCTCAAACTCCTCCGGCAAGCCCGCTTGATTGATTAGCGTGAAGGAGTCCTTCAAGCCAAAAGCCACGCCTTCCAGCACGGCGCGGGTCAGGTGGCCGCGGCTGTGGCGACTGGTCATGCCGATGAAGGCGCCACGTGCCAAGGGATCGGGATGGGGCGTACGCTCGCCGGTTAGATAGGGCAAGAAGAACAAGCCATCGCTGCCAGCCGGGGCAGCCGCCGCTTCCGCCAGCAGGGCATCGAATGCGAGCTGCGGCGCGAAGGCATCTTTGTACCACTGCAAGCTGCCGGCTGCGCTGAGCATGACGCCCATGAAATGCCAGGTGTCCGGCAGAGCGTGGCAGAAGGCGTGCAACCGGCCCTCTTCTTCATAGGCGTAGTGGTTCAGTGGCGCAAAGACGACGCCGGAGGTGCCAACTGTGACGCCGATTTTATCCGGCGAGACGCAGCCCATGCCAACCGCGCCCGCCGCTTGATCGCCGCCGCCGCCGACCACCGGCGTACCCGCTTTGAGTCCAGTCGCCGCAGCGCCGGCCGCGCTTATCGTGGATGTGACCTGCGTGCCTTCATGCACCGGCGGCAGCCACTCTGCGGGGATCTCAAGCGCGTCCAGCACTTCCGCGGACCAGGCGCGCTCGGCCACATTCAGCAGCGAGGTGCCGGCCGCCCCAGCCAGATCCGTGGCGTAAGCATCGGTCAGTTTGTAGCGAATGTAGTCTTTGGGCAGCAGCACCTGTTTGACACGCGAATAGACTTCGGGCTCGTTGTCACGCACCCAGAGGAGCTTGGGCGCGGTGAAGCCGGTTACGGCTGGATTGCCGGTCAGCTCGATCAGCCGACGGGCGCCGATTCGCGCGGTCATTTCATCGCACTGCGCTTGGGTGCGCTGGTCGTTCCAGAGTATCGCCGGACGCAGCACCGCGCCCTTCTCGTCGAGCAGAACCAAGCCGTGCATCTGCCCGGTCATGCCGATGGCGCTGATGTCGTCGCCGCTAAGCCCTGAATCGGCCAGCGCCCCACGGATGCTGGCGCTGATGCCGCCCCACCAGTCAGCCGGGTGCTGCTCGCTCCAGAGCGGCTGGGGTTGGCTGATCGGCTGCGGACTGTTGGCGACGGCGACGACCGTGCCGGTTTCGTCAATGATCAGCGCTTTGGCGCCGGTGGTGCTGATGTCCAGCCCCATCAAATAGGGCATGAGATTTCCTTTCTGCCCCCATCCCCCGGCCCCTTCCCCCAGAGCGAGGGAAGGGGAGCTTGTCGAGCAAATGTGAGGCATTTAAGCCCCTCCCTCATTTTGGGATGCCCGCCAGATGCGCTGTGCCTGCGCGCGCTAGAGATGGCAGGAGGGCTCGGGGTGGGGGTATCTTTAGCGCACACCCAGCAGAATATCAAATGTCAGTTGATCCAGCCGTTCATAGGGCAAGTCGCGCGCGCCCATGGCAACCCGGTCGAATTCGGTCGCTTTCAGCCGGTCGGCGGCTGAGCTGCTGTAACCGTCAGACAGAAAGGCATAGCTGCCGTCATCGGCATTGATCTCGGCCAGCAGCGCCTGAATCTCCCCGTCCGCGTTGAATTGCGCCGCCTTTGCTTTGAATATCAGATAAGAGCGCATGCAGCCGCGGGCGAAAGCCTTGACATCTTCGTACTGCGATGTGCGGTAGGCGTGGGCGTCAAAGTGGCGGCTGCCGTCATAGCCGACATCTTCCAGGAAGCGCACCAGGTGGAAGTTCTGCTTGATCATCATGCTGCCGAAGCGGAAGTCTTGATCGTAGCGGCCAAACATCTGGTCGTTGAGGTCGATGTGGAAGAGCTTGCCGGCATCCCAAGCTTGCGCCACAGCGTGCATGAAGTTCAAGCCGGCCATGTGTTCATGCGCCACTTCCGGGTTGACGCCGACCATTTCGGAGTCGTCCAGCGTGGCGATGAAACCCAGCATGGCGCCGACGGTGGGGAAGTAGATATCGCTGCGGGGTTCGTTGGGCTTGGGCTCCAGCGCGAAACGATAGCCGTAGTCATTGTCTTTGGAATATTCGCAGAGGAAGTTGATGGCATCACGCATGCGCTTGACGCCGTCAGCCGGGTTCTTGGCGCTGTCGCTCTCTGCGCCTTCGCGCCCGCCCCAGAAGACATAGACTTCTGCCCCCAGCTCCGCGCCCAGGTCCATCGAGCGCATCGTTTTCTGCAGGGCATAAGCGCGCACGGCCGGGTCGTTGCTGGTGAACGCGCCGTCTTTGAAAGCCGGATCGGTGAAGAGATTGGTGGTGGCCATCGGGCAGACGATGCCGGTTTCCGCCAGGGCGCGCTTGAATTCAGCCACGATCTGGTCGCGCTCGGCAGGCGACGCGTCGATGGGCACCAGGTCGTTGTCGTGCAGGTTGACGCCCCAAGCGCCGACTTCCGCCAGCATGTGTACGATCTCGACCGGCGAGATGGGGGCGCGGGTGGGCTCGCCGAAGGGGTCGCGGCCGATATTGCCGACCGTCCACAAGCCGAAGGTGAATTTATGTTCCGGTTGGGGGTTATAGTCCGCCATTGTCGCGTGTCCTTAATTTCATTCGATTAGGCGCAGATTGTAACAAAAACGCTTATCGCTTGTCAGGCAGGTTTTCGGTACACTACGCTTCGTAGTCTAGCCTAGACTGTGAAAGCGAGCTACATGGCGCTGCCCGAACGCGAATCGCCAGCCGGCAAAAGAGTCTCCCTCTTCGTCACCTGCATCGTTGACATGATCTATCCCGGCACTGGCCTGTCGGTGGTCGATATTCTGGAGCATGTCGGCGTCCGCGTCGACTTCCCGCCGGCGCAGACCTGCTGCGGCCAGCCGGCATTTAACTCCGGTTACCGCGACGAGGCGCGCACGGTTGCCCGGCATTTCTTCAAAGCCTTCAAAGACGCCGAAGTCATCGTCACACCTTCCGGCTCTTGCGCTACCATGCTGCGGCACGAATACCCCAGCTTGTTCACGCCCGACGACGGCGAGCTTTACCAGGAGGCACAGCGCATCGCCTCGATCACCTGGGAGTTCAGCGAGTTTCTGGTCGACGGGCTGGGCATCGTGGATCTCGACCTGCGCTTGCCAGCCAGGGAGTCATTCGCCTTTCACGATGCTTGCCATGGCTTGCGCGGCTTGGGCTTGGGCGGCGCCTCGCGCGATTTGCTGGCGCATCTGGGCAACGCGGAAATGACGGAACTGAATGAATGCGAAGTCTGCTGTGGCTTCGGCGGCTTGTTCAGCGTCAAGATGCCCGAGCTCAGCAACGACATGCTGCAAAACAAAGTGCAGAACATCAACGACTCGGCGGCTGACACCATCGTCACCGGCGATGTCAGCTGCTTGACACAAATGAACGGCGGTCTGTCGAGGCGCAAATCGGCCAAGCGCGTCGTGCATCTGGCCGATGTGCTGGCAAAGGCCCTGCCCAAGGAGCGAGCATGAGCGTCGAACTCAAATCTAACGACTTCGTCGCCCTGGCCGATATCGCGCTGCACAACCCCGACTTGCAGCAGGCGGTTGGCGCTGGCACGCGCGGCGGCTATCAGAGGCGCGCCGAGACCATGTTCGCGCACAGTCAAGAGCACGGCGAGCACATGCGCCAGCAAGCGGCCGAAGCCAAACGCCGCGCCCTGCGCAAGCTGCCCGATCTGCTGGAGAGCGCCGAGCGCAATTTGATTACTAATGGTTGGCAAGTCGAATGGGCGGAAGACGCCGCCGAAGCCAATCAACTGGTGCTGGATATCGCGCGGCGTCACGGCGTGGCGTCGGTCACCAAAAGCAAAAGCATGCTCAGCGAAGAGCTGGGCGTCAACCATGCGATGGAGGCGGCCGGTCTGCGCGTTGTCGAGACTGACCTGGGCGAATACATCATCCAGCTCAACAAGGAAACGCCGAGCCATATCGTGGCGCCGGTCATGCACAAGACTAAAGCCGAGATTCGCGATATTTTCGTGCGCGAGCTGGATATGGCGCCGACTGACGACGCTGAAGAGATGGTGGCTTTCGCCCGCAAGATGCTGCGCGAGGACTTCCTCAGCGCCGATATGGGCATCTCCGGCGGCAACTTTCTCATCGCCGAGACGGGCTCCATTGGATTGGTGATGAACGAGGGCAACGGCCGCCTGTGCACCTCCATGCCACGTGTGCATATCGCCTTGGTCGGCATCGAGAAGATCGTCGAGACAGTCGAAGATTACGCCACCCTGACCCAAGTGCTGCCCAGCAGCTCGACCGGCCAGAAGCTGACGGTCTACACCAATATCCTGAATGGCCCCGGGCGTGATGCCGAGGGTGACGGTCCCGAGTACAGTTATGTCATCCTGGTCGACAACGGTCGCTCGAAGATCTACGGCACGGACTACGCCGAAGCCCTGACCTGCATCCGCTGCGGCGCTTGCCAGAACGCCTGCCCGGTCTATCGCAGCACGGGGGGGCACGCTTACGGCTGGGTCTACGGCGGCCCAATCGGCGCGGTGCTGACGCCGCTGCTGGTCGGCTTGGAAAATGCGCAGCCCCTGCCCCACGCCAGCAGCCTCTGCGGCAGCTGCAAACAAGTCTGCCCGGTCGATATCGACTTGCCGCGCATGCTGCTCGACCTGCGCTGGGACCTGGTGCGCGAGGGCCACTCGAAGACCGGTTGGGACGCGGCCATGAAAATGTGGGCCGTCGGCATGACCTCGCCTACGCGCTTCTCCCTGGGCGGGAAAGCCGCCCGCGCCGGCCAACATATCATGGGCGATTACATGCCCGGCATCCTGGGCAATTGGAGCAAGCACCGCGATTTCCCCGATTTCGCGCCCAAGCCCTTCCGTCAACTCTGGAAGGAACGTGCCCCCACCCCAAACCCCTCCCCCAAGATGAGGGAGGGACTTTCATGACCGCGCGTGATCGCATTATCAGCCGACTTCGCCAAGCGCAGGCAAGCCCCCACCCCCTAACCCCCTCCCGCCATCTCTATGGCGGGCATCCCAAGATGAGGGAGGGACTTTCATGACCGCGCGTGATCGCATTCTCAGCCGACTTCGCCAAGCGCAGGCAAGCCCCCACCCCCTAACCCCCTCCCGCCATCTCTATGGCGGGCATCCCAAGATGAGGGAGGGACTTTTATGACCGCGCGTGATCGCATTCTCAGCCGGCTTCGCCAAGCGCAGGCAAGCCCCCACCCCCTAACCCCCTCCCGCCATCTCTATGGCGGGCATCCCAAGATGAGGGAGGGAGAAGAACGCCGCCGCATGCTGCCCCTGCCCGAGCTGAGCGCTGACGACCGCCTCAAGCTCTTCACCCGCGAGGCGGAAGCGCTGGGCTGCGTCGTCTATCGCATGAGCCGGGGCGAAGCGCTGGAACAAATTATGGACTTGCTGGATGGCGACAAGTCGGTGCTGAGCTGGGCTGAGGACCACCTGCCCTACGCCGGCTTGCAGGAGTTGCTGGCATCGCTGGATGTATCGGTCGCGCGGCCGGACGATGGCGATGTTCGCGTCGGCATCACCGGGGTTTCGGCTGCGCTGGCAGCCACCGGCAGCCTGGTGCTGGAAAGCGGCGCCGGACGCCCGCGCAGCGCCTCGCTATTGCCCGATCGCCATATCGCCTTGATGACCGCAGACCAACTCCTGGACGATCTTGAGACTTGGCAGGCTTCCCAGGCAGCGCAGGGCTATCCAGCCTTCAAGCAGGCCAGCAATACCGTCATCGTCACCGGACCTAGCAAAACCGCCGATATCGGCCATCAGCTTGTCAAAGGCGCCCACGGCCCGCGCGAGCTGCATATCCTCGTCCTGGACTGAGCCGACGTAGGTGCTCGCCCCCCGCAACCTCCATTCCCCGGCCCCATAAAGGGGGAAGGGGAGTTCTATCAGCGAGTTCGCGCTTTGAAGCCCCCTACCCCAGGATGAGCTGAGAACAGGACAGTTTTGAAAAACGCGGGACTCGTCACAACGGTTCAGCCAATGGCTGGCCCCTACAGGCGTTATTTTGTGGGTGAAGATGTAGGGGCGAGCCATTGGCTCGTCCGAACGAAATTGTATTGAGCTACTACCGGTTGCGGCCCGGCTCTGGCGGTTGCTCAATGTAAGCCTGAAGCAGGTCGGCGTATTCTTGCGCGTCTATCGGCAGCGAGACCGTCGCCTGTTTATGCGCCGATAGAATGATGGCGTTATTCAGAATCACCGAGTTCAAGCCCTCTTCCGCCGGCGCGATCAACTCAGCGCCATTCAGGATGGCATCGGCGAAGTTCTCAATGATACATTCGTGCTGGTTGGTCCGGCGCGCTTCGAATGGAACCAGCTCACGACTGACTGGCAGCTTGTCGCCCTTGCCGGCTTCGCGGATATGCCGGCTGGCTGACCACTCGTTCCGATAAAGCGCCAGTTCATCGTCCTCGTAGACGAGCTTGCCGCAATCGCCGGCGATTTCCAGACGATTGGTCCCGGGCGATTCAGCGGTGGACGCGATGAAATGGCCCACCATGCCATTGTCGTATTCGAAGTATGCCGTCACCTCGTCCTCAACTTCGATGCGATGATGTTTGCCAAAGCTGACTTGGCCGTTGACCCGATCCGGCAAGCCCACCAGCCACTGGTAGAGATCGAGATTGTGCGGGCACTGATTCATCAGAACGCCGCCGCCTTCGCTGCTCCATTTGCCCCGCCAGGGCCGGCTGTCGAAATAATACTGGGTGCGAAACCAGTCCGTGATGATCCAGCTGCAGCGCATCAGCGAGCCCAGCGCGCCGCTATCGATGATCTCCTTGATCTTGCGCCACTGGCTCCAGGTGCGCTGCATAAACATGGCGGCAAAGACTAGCTCAGGGTTAGCGCGTTTGGCGGCGCGAGCGCCCTGCAGCAAACGCTCCGCCTCCTGCACATGCACGGCGATCGGCTTCTCCACCAGCACATGCAAGCCGCGCTCAAAGGCAGTCAAGCACATATCGGGGTGATCATAGTGCGGGGTGGCGATGATGACCGCGTCCAGATCGGCCGTCTCCAACATCTGCTCATAATCAGTGTATCGGGGGATATCAGGATAGGCGTCGGCTTCCAGCAGCGCGAATTCCCGGTCGCAGAGCGCGCTTAATTCTGTGTCCGGCAGGGCGATGACATGGTCGATATGATCGGCGCCGACGCTGCCTGTGCCGACGATGCCGATCTTGACTTTGCCTTGGGTCATTTGTGATCCTCATCAGGTGTCTTGGTGGCGCAAACGCGCTGATTATAGCGCATGCGTCGAAACTGCGCCGCCGACAGTTTACAGAGTTCGGGGGAGTCGCGGCTCGCCGCCACAATGGGCGAACGGGCGACCAATTGGTCGCCCCTACATCATGCTGTGGGGAATGGATTAGCCCTTTACCGCGCCAAAGGTCAAGCCGCGCACGATAAAGCGCTGCACCATCAAGGACAAAATGACTGGCACGGTGACGGCGATCAGCATACGGGTGGTGACGAAGCCGAAATCAATGCCGCGCACAGTATCAGAGCCGGCCACCAGCATGGGATAAGGCTTCCAGTCGCGATTGGCGAGTACGCTGGCAAAGAGGAACTCGTTCCAGGAGAACGCGAAGCAGATAAGCGTTGATGCGACCAAGGCCGGTTTCGCCAATGGCAGCGCGATGCGCCAGAAAGTCGTAAATTCGCTGGCGCCATCTACCAGTGCCGCCTCGCGCAATTCATTCGGCAGATCTGCGAAGTAATCGCGCATGATCAAGGTAGCGAAGGGCAAGGTAAAAGTGGCGTTGACAATGACCATGCCAGCCAAGGTGTCCAGCAAATTTAGGTCGCGGAACATCAATACAAAGGGGATCAACGTGGCCACCGGAGGCAGGAAGCGCTGTGACAAAAACCAGGAAACCAGATTGCGGTTGCCGATGCCGTACTTGAAGCGCGCCAGCCCATAACCCGCCAGCGTGCCTAACGAAGTCGCCACGATAGTTGCGCCCAGCGAAATCAGCGTGCTGTTGCGCAGCGCCTTGAAAGTCTCCGGTCCACCGGAGCCGAACTCCGATTGCCAATTCTGCAAGCTAGGCTGAAATTGCACAAAGGGGATAATAGAGCCGTCTTTCCATTCCGACTTGAAAGAGGTCAAAGCGGCATAGCCGAAGGGCGAAAAGGCGATGAAGGTGCAGACGATCGCCAGGGCGACAATAATGCGATCGCCAAAGGAGCCGCCAATTGATACCTGCTTTGCTGCGCTGCGTTCTTGGCTCATACTCGTCGCCACCCCTACTCGAAGCGCTCGCGAACGCGATAGAAATAGACCGAGGACACAACTATGGCGACCACCACCAGCAGATAAGCCAGCGCCGCCGCCTCGCCCAATTGGAAGCTGCCGATCAGCCCCTTTTCGTAAGCATAGTAGACGTAAGTTTGCGTTACCGAGCCGGGGCCGCCGCGCGTCAGGCTGAAAGGAATGTCGATTATCTTCAGCGATTCGACCATGCGCAGCAGCATCACGGTGCCCAGCGCCGGCGCAATCATCGGGAAAGTGATCGACTTAAAAAGCTGCCAATTCGACTTGGTATCCAGCCGCGCGGATTCGTAGAGATCATCGGGCACGGCTTGCATAGCCGCCAACACCACGATGAAGACGAAAGGCGTCCACTGCCATACATCGGTGAACATGACGGCGAGGCGCGCCGGCATCGGCTCAATAAACCAGTTGACCCGCCCCAAGCCGATACCTTCCAAGACATTATTCAGCGGGCCCGATTGCTCATTGAAGATGACCACGCCCAGCCAGCCGACGGCGATAGGCGCGGCGAAAAGCGGCATAGTGATAATCGCTCGCATTTGTCGCAAGAACGGCAGGCTGTGGTTGAATACCCAAGCGACAAAGGTGCCGAATAACAGCGTCGTGGCCGTGCTGCCCATGAAGAGAAAGGCGCTGAAGCTCGCCGTGCTGACTGCCTTCTTGTCGATCTTCTCATCGCCGATGCCCAAGATCTCGGCGTAATTCTCAAATCCAATATACTTGGGATCTCGTCCCAATCTGTAATTCGTCAGGCTCAAGCCGAAGGAATAAATCAGCGGGAATAAGGTAAATGCCAGGATCCATATAACGCCGGGCATAAGGAAGAGGTACTTAGCTCGGTTGTTAGTCATACGTGCCTGCCCTGGTAGATTTCTTTTGCGGCCGGCGGGCGACTCACAGAGTCGCCCCTACAGTCATACGCTGCGGTGGGCGAGCCAAGGCCCGCCCCTACAGTTGTCGCGCGGGTGGGTAGTTCACCCAGATTACATATCCCCGCTGTAGCCGATGGATTGCTGGTAAATCTCCAACTGGCTGTCAACATCCAGGTCGTCGGTGATTTCTTCCCAGTCTTCAGCCGTGTTGTCCAACGCTTCTTGCGCCGATGCCTGCCCCGTCATCGCCTCGGACAAGCGGATATCCAGCGTTTCCTGAATGTATTCCAGCGTGCCGGGTATACGCAGATAAGTCAGCGAGGTCGGCTTGTCGTAGACGTTGGAGCCGTAAGCGTTGATGTAGCGCTCCATGTCGCCGGCATCAAAGCCCACCGCCGTATAATCTTCGGAGACGGCTGTGCCGCGCGGCTCATACAGTTGGTAGGTGCAGCAAGGATCGACGCCCTGCCAACCGGTGGTCGCATTGTAGAAGTTGATGGACGGGTTGGCGATCAGCGCCATGTAGAAATAGGTCAGTTCGGGATTCTCGGTGAAGGACGACATGGTGGGGTGCCAGCTGCCGCCGGTGGTATTGCCGACGCAATTGGGGTTTTCGGCGTCGACGACGAATTCGCCGATTTCGCGGTCGTACCATTCGCTGGAGCATGGCGTCACATCCGCGCCTAGGACGCCACGAATCGCGGAGCGTTCGATATTCTGCGACAGCGAGCCGACATCGCCCCAGCTGAAGGTGGCGATGGCGTTGCCGCCGAGGAAGTTATCCCAGGCTTCGCCCAGCTGCCAGCCAAATTGCGCTTCTTGGCCGGTGGCCGCCAACTCTTGCAGGAATTCCAGCGCGCGGACATGGCCCGGCTCGTTGATCAGCGGCGTCATGTCATCCGGATCGAACCAGTAGACGTTGTCGTATTTGCTGACGGCGCGTGGATCATCGCCATCGGCGGGCGTCACGGCGAAGGAAGCCGAAAGCGTGGCGAAGTGGAAGTGACCCTGGCCGCCCGGCGCCAGGTGCAGGCTGATGCCGTCATCGGGTTCGCCGTCGCCGTTCCAGTCCTTGCCATTGAAGAAGCTGGTGATGGCCAGCAGGTCCTGCCAGGTGACAATTGGGTAGGGCATGGGGGAGCCGACTTCGGCTTCGTAAGCAGCTTGCCATTCGGGATCGCTGAGGATATCGTGACGATAGTAAAGCAGCTGAGCATCGCCGTCCATCTGAGTGCCGTAGGTCTCGCCACCCCATTGCAGCAGGGCGCGGAAGGCCGGCGCCGTGTCCTCGGGTGTCCAATGTGCGAAACGCTCGTCACCGAGCCATTGGTCAATCGGTTGGATCCAGCCGTTGCTGACCCAGTCACCGTATTGCCAGGCGGCGCCGATAAAGACGTCGTAGGTGTACTGCTGGGTGAGGAAGTCGGCCGGGATGGTCGTGCCGAGCTGATTATAGGGAATCTCGACGATTTCCAGTTCAGCGCCAGTGGCCGCTTCAAAAGCGTTGCGCCAGAAATAGACGGTGCCGGAGATGCCGCCGCGCGAACCTTGCCCCAAGACGCCGAAGGTGATCGTCTTGCCTTCGCCGAGGGCGTGGCCGTCGGGGATGTTAGCGTTCAGCAGAGCCTCAAAGGCCAGCGTCTGCTCGAGTTCGGTCTCCGCGACTTCCGGTATGGGGAAGAGATCTTCGGCAGTTTTACCGAAGAAGGTGTCCTGCGCCGCAACGCCGAACACGCCCGTCAATAGGACAAGAATTGAAATGAGTATACCGATTTTGACTTTCATGGAAGTCTCCTATCTTGAACTAATCAATCAAGAGTCACTGATGCAAGCAATAATCACCCTTGCACCATAGCCAACCCAGTGTAACAACTCTCAATTGTGGTCGCAATAAATTGCGGAATTTACAAATAAGCGCGAGGAAACGATTGCCCGCGGTATCCCGGGGCAGCGCTTCAATCACGCTGACTGAGGGCGCGGCAATCGACTGCCAATTTGCCTTTGATGCGGTTGCATTCCGCGCAAAGCAGCTGCAAATTGTCGTACTGCGAGCGGCCGCCTTTGGCGATGGGGACGATATGGTCCAGCTCCAGGGCTTCGCTGAGGCCGCAGTTGGCGCAGCTTGCGCCGTATTCCGCCGCCAAGCGCTCAAACCAGTCGGCATAATGGGCGCGTAAAACTTGCCGCTCGCGCCGCTTTAGCTGGGGCGGCACCGCCCGCTTGTAGGCGCTTGATCGCTGCCGCGGCGCGCAGGATTTACCGCCACGCGCCATGAAGCGGACGAGGTCGCTATCGGGCTTGTGACATTGGCAGCGGCGCGCCAGCCGCCCACAGTAAGCGCAATACATGGTTCTCCATTTTCTGTCTTTGTCGCGCCCCTACCCTAGCATAGCAGAAGCGCAGCGCCGATGGTTGCGCCAGCCAGCCCAACCCGCCGCGTCCAGTGTCAGGCTTTGCAGCCAGGGCGCTTTCGATTAGAGTAAAGTCGAAGCCAAAGTCAAGCGAGCGCGTCCAATGCGACCCAAAGCGCTGATCGCCTCATATCTCGAGCCCGAGCACATTGACCGCATCCGCGCCAAAGTCCCGGCGGTGGACATCGTATATCGTCCGGATTTGATCGGCGCGCCGCGCTTCCAGGCCGACCACACCGCGCCAGTCGGACGCACGCCCGCCGAAGAAGCGGAGTGGCGCGAATTGCTGGCGGAGGCCGAGATACTCTTTGATTTCGACCACAGTCATCGCGAAGAGCTGCCGACACTGGCGCCCAAGCTACGGTGGATCCAAGCTACCAGCGCGGGCATCGGCCAGGCGGTCAAGCGCTACGGGTACGATCAGACGGGCTGGCGCTTCACCACTGCCAGCGGCGTACACGCGCGCCCGCTCGCCGAATACTGCCTGATGGTGATGCTGATGTTCAGCAAGAATTACGCGGTGATGGACGCCCAGAAGCGCGACCGCCACTGGCAACGCTTCAATAATACCGAGCTGCGCGGCACTACGGTCGGCATCATCGGCTTGGGGCGCATCGGGCGCGATATCGCGCAAGTATGCCAGACCTTTGGCATGCGCGCGCTCGCCTGCCGCCGCAGCCGCACTGACCCGCCGCCAACTATCGCCGCGCAATTCACGCCGGAACAGCTTGACGAAATGCTGCCGCAAGCCGACTTTCTGGTCCTCTGCGCCCCGCATACGCCGGAAACCGATGGCTTGCTCAACGCTGAGCGCATCGGGCTAATGAAGACCGGCGCCGTTCTAATCAACATCGCTCGCGGCGCGCTGGTCGATCACCCCGCGCTGAAGCAGGCGCTGCGCGTCGGGCGCCTAGGCGGGGCCGCGCTTGATGTGACCGACCCGGAACCGCTGCCGGCGGACGACCCCTTATGGGGCATGCCCAATGTCATCATCAGCCACCATTCCGCCAGCACAGCCGATACCGAAAACGGCAAGCTGACGGCGCTCTTCATCCGCAACTTAAATCACTATCTCAATGACGAGCCGCTGGAAAATCTGCTGGATATCAGCTTGATGTATTAACTGCGCGCCCGCGAATCAGCGCTTAGCGTTCTTGCGCCAGGTACACCGGCTCGCCGCCGATCAAAGTAGCGTGCACGCCCTTATGCGCATCCCAGATGACCAGGTCGGCATCGGCGCCCGCTTGCAGGGAACCTTTGCGGGGATACAGGCCTATTGCCCGCGCCGGTACCCGCGTGACCATGGGCAGCGCTTCCGCCAGCGACAGATCGCAAAATCTCATCATGTTCCGCAGCGCCTGCGACATGGTGAGTGTGCTGCCCGCCAAGCTGCCGTAACGATCGCGAGCGATGCCGTCCCGCACGACCACCTCCACAGCGCCCATGTCAAATTCGCCATCGGCCAGGCCGGCCGCCCGCATGGCGTCGGTGATCGCCAGCACCCGGTCGACGCCGACCAGCTTCAGCAGCAGTCTGATGACCGCCGGATGCACATGGACGCCGTCGGGGATGACCTCCAAGTTCACCTGCGGTTGCTCGCTGGCGGCCACGAAGAGGCCAGGCTGCCGGTGATGGATGCCCGCCATGCCGTTAAAGGTATGCGTAATCTGCCGCAGGCCGGCGGCGATGAATGCCAACGTGGCGTCATAACTCGCGCCGCTGTGCCCCATCGAGACCGTAATGCCGCGCTCAACAGCCGCCCGAATCAACTCTATACCGCCGTCCAACTCGGGCGCCAGCGTAATCAGCTTGATCAGACCTGTATCCAGCCAGGGCAGGTATTCTTCCGGCTGTGGCGCGCGCAAGTGTCTTTCCGGCTGGGAACCGCGGAAGGCGGGGTTGAGGTAGGGTCCTTCGAGGTGCGCGCCGATTAGCGGACTATGCGGCCGATCAGCGAATTCGCGCATGGCGGCCAGAGCGGCTTCAATGCGCCCGCGCGAGCCGGCCATGGTCGTGCCGAGGAAGCTGGTTACGCCCTGCCGCGCGACAAAATCGCATAGCCCCTGCAGCGCCGCCGCCGACGCGTCCATCACATCGAAACCGCTACTGCCGTGAAAGTGCAAGTCGATGAAGCCGGGCAGGACAAAACGGCCGCCAGCATCCAGGCGCTGGTCAGCCGGACGCGCAACCACATCCGCTGCCGGGCTCAGCCGTCTTATGCGCCCGTCGCAGACGATCAGCGTGTGACCGCTGATGAATTGACCATCTTGCCAGATGACGCCGTTTTCAATGAAAGTGCGCGACAAAATTTCCCTGCCTGTCTGATTGATGCGGTCGAGAGAGTATAGCAGCTACTGCCTGCGCTTCTATGCGGGATACAGTCTTGCGCCAAGGCAATCGCAGACAAAATTATTTCCACCACAGTCGCTCGCAAGTCACGGATTGGCTCACACATAATATGAAATCCAATGTTGCTTGCGTACGGGCGAGCCAAGGCTCGCCCCTACATATTTCGACAGGCTTCGGCAGGATTCAAAAATGGGTTCAAAATTGAAGCGCAATTTCACAATACCTATATATGATAGACTTTTCGCTGTGCTCTCTGTGTCGCTGTGGTTAAATTTCAGTTTAATTTTGCACGTCGCAGCGGATGCCAGTTTTGATGTGATTGCCCGGCATCCATGCGCAATATATTTTTATCCAGTTGCGGCGCTTCTGCTACAATTAAGCTTCACCATAAAATCCGCGGGGCATTTGCGATGGTTGCGGGCCAGCACACGTTGCGGGAAATCTTGAGCCAGCCGGATGTCTGGGCTGAGGCGCTGGCCGCCTTCGACCCCGGGGAGCGGCAGCTGCAATCGCTGCTGGATCCCGGCGCATTCGACACAGTCATCGTCACCGGCTGTGGCTCGACCTATTATTTGGCGCTGACCGCCGCGCGCCTGCTGCGCCTAGCCGGACTAGACGCGCTGGCCTGCCCGGCTTCGGAGTTGCTGCTGCATCCGCGGTCGCTTTACCGGACCGGCCGGCGCTGCCTGCTGCTGAGCGTATCGCGCTCTGGCAGCACCACGGAAACCGTTCGCGCGCAGGAACAATTCCAGGCAAACGCGGGCGGTCCCGTCATCACCGTGACCTGTAACAGCGCCAGCCCGTTGGCCGCAAGCGCGGACTTCGTCATTGCGATAGACGCGGCGCAGGAAAAGAGCGTCGCCCAGACGCGCTCTTTCAGCTCTATGTTGGTCGCCGCGCAGCAGCTAGCCGCCCTGATCGCCGGCCAAGATCTCGCCGCCAGCCGTCCGCTGCCCGCCATTTGCCGCCACCTGCTGGAGCGCTGTGGCGACCTGGCTCGGTCGCTGGGCGAGAATGGCGCCATACAGAAGTTTTTCTTCCTAGGCTCGGACGCGCTCTACGGCATCGCCTGCGAAGCCATGCTCAAGATGAAAGAGATGTCGCTGTCCTACAGCGAAGCCTATCACACGCTGGAGTTTCGCCATGGGCCGATGTCGATGGTCGGCGCGGACAGCCTGATCATTGGCCTGGTCTCGCCGGACGCTGCCCGGCAAGAGAGCCTTGTGCTGCAGGAAATGGCGGACATGGGCGCGACGGTGCTGGCGATTGGGCGGGAAGCCGGCGGGCATCAGCATCAAGTCGTCTTGCCAACAGACCTGCCGGCCTGGTGTAGGCCGGTTTTGTACCTGCCGGCGCTGCAATTGCTGGCTTACCAGCGCGCTATGTTCAAGGGCTGCGATCCTGATCAACCGCATCAGCTCAGCGCCGTGGTCTCTCTGGATGACATCTGACAAAGGTTTAGAAGAAGGACCAAACCAACATGACCGAAATTACCCTCTTTCCGCAGCCGCGCCAACTGGAGCGCAAAAGCGGCAACTTCACGATCAACCAGCATACGCGCATCTTCGCCGAAGACGCCGAGCTCGGCGACATGCTGGCGGCATATCTGCGCCCGGCAACCGGCTTTGGGCTGCCAGTACAGGCGCTCGATGGCGAGCTGCTGCCCGACGCGCAGAACGCCATCTTGCTGGTAAGATCCGAGGCTGTGCTTGGCGCCGAGCACTACGCGCTAAATGTAGAATCAGGCCGCGTCATCATCAGCGCAGCGCATGGCGGCGGCTTTCTGCATGGCATGCAGACGCTGCGGCAATTGCTTTCCCCGCAGATTCTCTCGGATGAAACGGTCGTGGACGAAACGTGGACGCTCCCTTGCGTACAAATAAACGACAGCCCCGCATTCGGCTGGCGCGGCTTGCATCTTGACGTCGGCCGGCACATGTTCCCGCTCGCTTTCATCAAAAAATTCATCGACATGCTGGCATTTTATAAGTTCAACATCTTCCACTGGCACCTGACCGAAGACCAGGGTTGGCGCATCGAAATCAAGAAGTATCCGCGCTTGACCGAGATCGGCGCGCACAGGGCGGAATCTGTCGTAGCCGGCACTAGGGATCAATATGACGGCGTCCCGCATGGGGGCTATTACACGCAGGAGGAGGTGCGGGAAGTGGTCGCCTATGCCGCCGAGCGCGGAATCACCGTTATGCCGGAGATTGAATTGCCCGGGCATGGCGTGGCCGCGCTGGCGTCGTATCCGCAGTTGGGCTGCGTCGGCGAGGGCTACGAAGTTCGCCGGACTTGGGGCATCGCCGAAGACATCTTCTGCGCCGGCAAGGACGAGGTCTTCACCTTCTTAAAAGATGTATTGAGCGAAGTGCTGGAGCTCTTCCCTTCAAAGTACATTCACATCGGGGGCGACGAAGCGCCAAAAGCGCGCTGGGAAGCCTGCCCGGCATGTCAGGAGCGCATCAAGGCCGAGGGGCTGGCTGATGAGCATGAGCTGCAAAGCTGGTTCATCCGCCAGATCGAAGCCTGGCTGAACGACCGCGGGCGCAGCCTGGTGGGCTGGGACGAGATTCTTGAGGGCGGGCTGGCGCCTAAGGCCACCGTCATGACCTGGCGCGGCAGCGATGGCGGCATCGCCGCGGCCAATGCCGGCCACGATGTCATCATGACGCCCAACACCTACTGCTATCTGGACTACTACCAATCCGAAGACACCGACAGCGAACCGCCGGCGATATCGGCCATTCTGCCTTTGAAGCAAGTCTGGCAATACGAGGTTGTGCCCAAGCAAATCGCGGCGGACAAGCGGCAGCATATTCTGGGCGGCCAAGGCAATATCTGGACCGAGTACATGCCGCAGTCCGATCATGTCGAATACATGGTGTTCCCGCGCGCCATCGCCATCGCTGACGTGCTTTGGCATCATCCCGAGCAGCGAGATTACGACGCTCTGGTCGCGCGATTGCGGCGGCATTTGCCCGCGCTGGATATCATGGGCGTCAATTATCGGCCGCTTGACGACTGAGCGCAGCCCGCGAGGAAACTATGCACTTAAAAGCTGAAATTGCCCAACAGCCAGCCGTCATTGAGCGCCTGCTCACCGACGATGGCCGAGCCGACACGGCAGCGGCAGCAGCGGCCATCCGCGACTTTAACCCGCCATTCGTATGTATCGCGGCGCGGGGCACATCGGACAACGCCGCCTGTTACGCGCAATACCTTTTTGGCCATGCCTTGCGCCTGCCGGTGATGTTAGCCACGCCGTCGCTGCACACGGTTTATGAGAAGCCAGCGAACTTGTCGCAGGCGCTGGTCATCGGCATCAGCCAGTCGGGCAAGGCGGAAGATGTGCGCGCGGTGCTGTCGGATGCCCGGCGTATGGGCGCGCTGACGCTGGCCATCACCAACTTCGACGATTCTCCGCTGGCGGGGGCGGCTGAGCTGCACCTGCCATTACGAGCGGAGCGCGAATTCAGCGTGGCCGCCACCAAGACTTACACGGCGCAACTGACCGTCATCGCCATGCTGGCGAGCGCGCTGGCGCAAGAGCCCTACCGATGGGACGACCTGGCCGCCCTGCCGGGCCTGGCCCGGGAAACTCTACGGCGCTGTGAGCGAATTGCCGACTGGGCCGAGCGTTATCGCTACAGCGACAAGCTGGTCACGCTGGGGCGCGGCTTTAATTACGCCACCGCCCGCGAAATCAGCCTGAAGGTCAAGGAGCTGACCTATATCGCCAGCGAGGGCTACAGCGAAGCCGACTTTCGCCACGGGCCCGTTGCGGCGATCGACCGCGGGCATCCGGTCATTTTAGTAGCGCCGCAGGGCAGAACGCTCGCGGGTATGGCGGATATGGCGACGGACCTGAACGAGCGGGGCGCCGAGACCTTGATCATCAGCGATGACGAAGATTTGCTGCGCGCCGGTACAAAAGCGCTGCCCATCCCGACTGTGCCGGAGTGGCTGAGCCCGATACTGAGCGTGATGCCCGGGCAAGTTTACGCCATGCAGCAGGCGCTGGCACGCGGCTACGAGGTCGATAAGCCGCGCGGCTTGTCCAAGGTAACGATCACCGAATAGCCCGACTGTCACGCTGTCATTGTTTTTTCGTCAACAATAGCGGCGCTAACTCGCTCAGGCGCCCGATGCGATATTGCACAGCAGGCAGGCCGGCGTCGCGGGCAGCGTCAGGGCACAGGTGGCAGAAGCTGATGCCGGCGCGCAGGCAGCCTTCGCGGTCATGGCTGAGCGAATCGCCGACATAAAGGACGTCTTCGGGAGCCAGGTCAAGCTGCTCCAAAGCCATGTCGAAGATGCGCGCGTCCGGTTTGGCCAAGCCCACTTCCTCCGAGATGAGCAGCGGATCAAAGCGGTCGCGCCAGCCCGCCGCCGCCAGTCGCCCGCGCTGGGAATCGCTGTAGCCGTTGCTGATCATGCCCAGCCGGAAGTGTTGCGCCAGACCCTCCACTACTTCTCGGGCGCCGGGATTCAGCGCGCTTGAAGCGCAGAAGGCGGCCCAAAACTCCGTGGCGAGCTTCGGCGCACGGCTCACATCCAAGCCGAGGCGCGCCAGAAAATCACACCAGCTCAATTCGATGATCTGCGCGCGTGTATGCTGCGTGTCGCCGTCGGCAGTTCGCGCCGCCCAATAGCCGGAACTGATCGCCGCGAAAGTCTGCGTGAAATCGGCCGGCATGGACATCAAGAGCCCGGCGCCATCCAGCGTACGCCGCAGCGCATGCGCCTCGCAGCCGCTCAGGCTAAAGAGCGTGTCGTCCAGGTCGAACAGAATGGCTTGCGTCATTTAACAGGGTATCTCTCTTGGCAAGGTCGTGATTTGCGTCAGCTCTCAGGATTCATGCTGGCGAGGAAGCTGGCGATGTAGCCGGTTTCGCCGTTGTCCAAACGAATCTCATACCATTCGCCCGTGTCATCAATGACCCGCAGCTCCATCCCCCGCTCATAGAAAGTCAAGATGTCACAAGTCGTAGTCGGGCAAGCGCGGATATTGGCGCCATGGTCGCCCACGACGACATAGGCAAGCACCGTCCGGTTGCGGTCCAGGGCGGCCACCAGGTCTTCCATTTTGCTGGCGAATCTATCCAATTCGCTTTGGATCTGCGCTGTCAACGGGTTTTCCTCAGCGGCAACGCCATTGAAGCGGTACAGAAACAACGCGACAAAATCGCCCAGGATTTGGTTCATCAGCAAGCTGAACTCAACCGCCTCATTGCAATGCGGCAAGTGCTGCCAAACTTCACTTCGCCAATCGAGATAACCGGAGGCATAATCGGAGAATGCTTCCGGCGTGGTCACCGCCAGAGCCATAGCGCCGCTATCTTGAAAGCCGGTCAAGATGCCCGGCGCGAGTATTGCCAACTGCTCATCGGAACAGTCTGCGGCGGCATCATCGAGCGATTGAGGCGTCAGCTCGCCGCCGTCCACAGCTTCCATCAAGTCTTGCAGCAGTTCTTCCGCGCGAGCCTGTCCGCTTTCCATGGGTTGCATCACCCAGCCGCTGTCTTGCTCCGCCAGCTTCAATGCCGCTACCGCCACCGCGTCGCCGCTGACCTGGCTCATCAGCCAGCCGATCTCAAAGGCTTCGGCGCAGCGGGGCAAGTCGTCGTTCAAACCCAGACGCCACTCATATTGCCGCTCGACCAGGTAGCGCAGCAGCGCGGGGTTGCGTGTGCGCGTCCCTTGCACCAGCAGCGCGTCAAAGACGGATTCGAGCCGCTGGAGTGTCTCGAGATCAGCCGTGGTACAAGGGGCGAACTTGCCATCGCTCGCATGCGCAGCCGGCGCCAGCAGCAGCAAAACCAGCAGACTAATCAGAACAGACTTCATCAGGTTAGCGCCTCGTTCAGTTTGACATAACACTTGCGACCATCGTAACCCAAAACTGCGAGACTCGAAATTCCAAGTAGGGTAAGCGGCCAGGGCAAGCTGCGGGAAAACATGCCGTATCCCAGTAAACGCGCTACTATTGTGTCACTCTTCGAACTACATAAGGAGCGTCCCATGTCCAGCGAGCGATTACAGCAATTCCAACAGATTCTGGGCCAAGATGCCGATTTGGCTTTCATCCCGATATCTTCCGACTTGCAGTACCTGACCGGCGTCCCGCGTGATTTCCCCAATTATGGACACGTCATCCACCCGGGCGACTGGCTGGAAGGCGCTTGGATCACGCCGCATCACGCGCCGGTGCTGCCCCTGCCGCGCATGTCGGCCGAGTTCGGCGGGCTCAGCCGGCTGGAAGGCATCGACATTCGCGTTCTGGGCGATTGGGATGTACCAGCAGAAATGGTCAAAGGCATATTGGACGACTTCAAGCTGCCGGATAATCCGCGCGTGGCCATCAGCGACTTCACCAAGGGCGAGACGGTATCGCATTTGCAGCCGCTGCTGCCGGGCGCGACCTGGCTCTCGGCCACCGCGCTGCTGCGCCCCATGCGGGTCATCAAGTCCGCGGCCGACATTGAGTTGCTGAAACAGGCCGGGCGCATCACCGAAGCCGCATTCGCCGATACGCTCAAGTCGCTGCGGCATGGCATGACCGAGCTGGAAATCGTGGAAGAGGTCAATTATCAGCTGCGGAAACACGGCTCGCTGGGCCAATCGTTCACGACCTCGCTGTATAACTCGGGCCCCGATCACCCGCTGCTCTTCGGCGCGCGCATGGAAAGCTGGCATCGTCAGCTCGACCCGCCAGTATCGATTTTGTTCGACTTCGGCGGCATCTATGAAGGCTGGTGCTACGACTTTGGTCGCACGGTATTCTTCGGCGAGCCGGATGAAGAGGCGCAGCGGGTCTACGATGTGATGATGGCGTCGCAGGCGGCGGGAATCGCAGCGCTCAAGGCGGGCGAAGCGACCACGAGCGATGCCGACGCGGCGGCGCGAAAAGTGATCGAAGACGCCGGCTATGGCGAGGCCTTCCGGCATCGGCTGGGGCATGGCATCGGCATGGATGTGCACGAGCCGCCATTCTTGACCATGGGCGATGAGACGCCGCTGGAAGATGGCATGTGCTTCACGATCGAGCCGAGCATCATGCAGATCAACAGCTATTCATCGCGGGTCGAGGATATTGTGGTGGCGCGGCCCGGCGGCGGCGAGAAGCTGACCAACGGCTGGCAGGAGTTGATCGTGGTGGATTAACGCTGGTAGTGGTGGCGCTGACCATTATTCACCACAAAGTTCACAAAGGCGCGAAGGTACAAAGCGTCGGCAATGCGAAAGCTCAAATCAGTCGAGAATTGTTACGGCGACTGTGTGAGCCACCCTTTTCTTTCTGCAAAACCAGCTTATGCGTGCTGGGTGCATTATCGTAAGCCAAGCGCGCTATAACTGGCGCAGACTTGTTTGCCGTAGTCTGAACTGGAGTGCAGCGAAGTAAGGGAAGCAAAGCGGGCATCGGGGTCGCTGGCGCGGCGCGCGATCTCATCAAGAAATTGCCGGTCAGCCAGCGTCAAGTCGTCTTCGGGTTTGTCAATCAAGTCGCCCCAGGCATCGTCGCCCAGCAGCTCAAACTTGTTCAGCGCGTCAAATTCGTGCAGCAAGGCGTAGCGGATGGGCGGGAAGCCGATGTCTTGCGGACTGTCGCCAAATGTGTTGGCGTCGACTTCACCACGCCTGGCAGCCAGCCACACCTCGCCAGCCGTCCGGAACGCCTCGTCAACACGGATGTCCAGCGTGTCGATCGCTATGTTCCGCGTGTGCCTTAGGAGAGGGTCGACAAAGGCGTCGACGCGCAGCCATCTCCCTTGCTCGGCGTTCCAGTATTCTGCGATGCGATGTTCGTAGTTGAGTCCGCCGCCGAGGTAGCTCTCAAAGCCGACGCGTTCGCGCGCGGGTACGCCTTGGTGGCGCAATACGGAGACGAGCAGTACAGCGAAGTTGCGACAGTTGACGCCGAGCCGCTGCCGCGACGGTCGCTTCTCCGTCAGCGGCGCCCGGTGGATGGCGAGCAGCTTGGCAATGAAATCCTCCATTCGCCTGATGCCGAAGCCGGCGTCTTCAATATCATCGAGTTTGAGGCCATGCGGCGCGAGGGTGTAGGCGTAGGGCGGGATGATGAGCCCCTGGATGGCGCGGACGATGCCGGGCAGGTCCTGGGGAAAGTCGTCGAAACAGGCGGCGTATGCGCCCGGGTCGGTGAAGGGACTATGCTGGCGATAGTATTCGAGCGAGTTTGAATTCATGGACGATTCCCCAGTTGGCAAACGCGACGCAACATCAAAGGATGACGTTAGATTACGACACTTTCTGTGATATTACGAAAATCAATAGGTATCCGCGCATGACAGATTCGTGGCAAACGCGGGCGAGCCAAGGCTTGCCCCTACGAAATGCGCGTGGTGTAAGGGCGCGCAGCGTGTCAACGCTCTCTGTGCCTCTGTGGTGACTTAGCCCACAATCGTATGCGACTGCTCGCGCATGTACTGCTGCAGGTAGTAGTAGCTGCCGGAGGCTTTGTTGCTGCCGGTGCTGCCTTTCCAGCCGCCGAAGGATTGATAGCCGGGCCAGGCGCCGGTGGTCGCGCCGGTAGCGCGATTGACGTAAAGTACGCCGGCTTCGATATTGTTCAGGAACCACTCGGCTTCGTCGTCATCTTCGGTATAGATGCCGGCGGTTAGACCCAGCGCCAGACCATTCGCCAGCCGCATCGCCTCGTCCTTGCCCGCGACGCCGCGCACAGCCACGATGGGCGCGAACATCTCGTGCTGCCAGAGGCGGTGATCATCGGGCAGGTCCGCCACCACGGTGGGCGCGACGAAGTAGCCCTTGTCGATCGGCAGCGTCTGGCCGCCGGTCAGGATTTTGCCGTCGCCCAGCTCGCTGACGTAGCTCTGATAAGCCTCATAGGCGGCTTCACCGATGATAGGACCCATGTAGGTATCGGCTTCAGTCGGGTCGCCAACCGCTACATCGGCAGCCAGGTCAACCAGCTTATTTAAGAATTCGTCTTTGACGGAGTCATCAACATAAACGCGCGAGCAGGCGGAGCACTTCTGTCCGGTCAAGCCGAAGGCCGAGCGCATGACGCCCAGCGCTGCTTTGTCGAGGTCGGCATTGGCGGTGACGATGGCTGGGTTCTTGCCGCCCATCTCGGCGATGACCGGGCGGAAATAGCCGGCGGCTGTGCTGAAATTTTTGATGATGCTCATGCCGACATCGTAGCTGCCGGTGAAGGTCAAGCCGGCCAGATCGGGATTGGCGGTGAGCGCGATGCCGGGTTCATCGCCGCCAAGCGCCATATTAAAGACGCCGGCCGGTATGCCCGCGTCGACGACGCATTGGGCGATCATGCAGGCGGTGAGCGAGCCTTCGGCAGCGGGTTTGAGCACGACGGTGTTGCCGGCGATCAGCGCGGCGCCAGTGGGTCCGCCCGTCAGCGCGGCCGGAAAGTTGAAGGGTCCAATCACGCCCCAGACGCCGTAGGGCTTGAGTACGCTGCGGTTGAAGTGCCGGTCGGTCTCGCTGAGCAGTTGGCGGTCGAAACCCTGGTTGTCTTTCATCGCGTCCACGCAGTAGCGGATCAAGTCGGCCGCTTCTTCGACATCGCCGATGGCCTCCAGGCGGTTCTTGCCGACCTCCATGCTGACGACCGCGGCAATCTCGAAGAGGCGCTCGCTGATGAGGTCGGCAAAGCGGTTGACCAATTCGGTCCGCTCCTGCCAGGGGGTATCGCGCCAGGCGGGGAAGGCCGCCTTTGCCGCCGCCACCGCTTGATTGACCTGCTCGGCGGAAGCCTGCGCGAAGCTGCCCAGCAGCCAATCGGTGTTGATGGGCGAGCGATTCTCGTAGCTGCCCTCGCCGTCCACGCGCTCGCCGTTGATCAGCATCTGGTAATTTTTGCCAAGGTTCTGCTTGAGCTCGGCGACATCTTCTTCAAAATACTCATGCAGCAACGGGTCGGGGCTGCCGAGTGTGGAATAGGTGACTTTGATATGTTTGCGCTGTTTTGTCATTCTGTTCTCTCTTTCCGGATAAGGAAATGATCTCTCCGCCTGATATTAACCGAAATCAGCCGCAGCGGGGCAGCGACTTTGCCGCTGTCTCAAGTCAAGTCGTCGCTGTCCAGCGTACGTTTGTTGATTCGCTCGATGCGCATAATCAAGCGCTCATCGACATCAGGGCAAGCGGCGACAGTATCACGCGCCATCCAGTCATTGTCGTTGAGCTCGCGCTGTTTAGCCGCCAGCAAGGGCAGCACAGCGGAGAGAGCGTAGATGCAGAAGTGCTTGCCGGCGGGGATGCGCAACTTGGCGCTTTCGGTCAGCTCGAAGTAATCGCCGACTTCCAGCCCGCAGACGGACGGGCCTTCGATGCGGTCAACAGTGACGCGCAGGTCATAGAGTTCAAAGGGGCGCTTCATGGCGGGCATCAGGCCAGCAGCTGCAGGCAAGCATCGCGGACGATGATCTCCTCGCCGGGATTGAGCGTCATCGGGTTGAGATGGAATTGGCTGTCGCTCAGTGGCGATACGGCGATGCCGGGCTCACGCTCCAGGAAAGCCTGCACCAGGTCGTCCGCCGTCTTGCCAAGCGCGCCCGAATCGACAGTGACCAGGCACCAAGGAAGCGGCTGACCGGCTTCGTTGGGGAATGCGCGCTCGGCGCAGACGCCAGCCAGCGGATTCAACGTTTCACAGAATAAGCGCACCGCGTCTTCGCAGTATTGGGCGCGGGCAGCGTGATCGAGCTGCAGATAGCGCTCGACGGCGGCCAGAGCGCCCATCATCTCTTCCTTGCCAACTTTGAAGGGCCGGCCCAAACCGTGGTTGGGATTGCTGATCGGACGAATCGAATCGATCAGGTCGCGGCGGCCGAGCATCAGGCCGGTTGACTGGGGACCGCGCAAGTCTTTACCGCCGCTGAAGAGCGCAATGGCGGCGCCCGCGTCAGTGAAGCGCCACAGATTCTCTACGGGCGGCAGTTGCGCCGCGGCATCGACGATGACGGGGATATCACGCTCGCTGGCGATGGCGATGACCTGCGCCAGGCTGATGTCATCGGCATTTGACTCGCCACGCGGGAACCAGAAGACGCAGGCTGTGCGCCCGCTGATGGCGCTGTTCAAGTCCACCGATGAGCCGGCGATCTCGACAAATTTCAAGCCGACCGCCTGGATGCTGTAGTCGTATGGATTGCGCTGCCCGCGAAAGATGATCGCTTCGTCTGTGAAGGCGGCGATATCCGGGAAGCATTTAAGCGCCTGCGGGTGCTTGCGCAGGACGGCGGCGGCGGCGGCCAGCTCAATACCGGCGGCAGCGCCTGAGGTGACGTAGGCGGCTTCGTTGCGGGTCAACTGGGCGATGCGATGCCCCACGCGCTGTTGAAGCTGCGCTAGATCAACATAAGCGCTGGCTGCCTCGGTCATGGCGCTGAGGACTTCCGGCGGCATGAGCGAGCCACCAAATTTGGTCACGGTGGCGTAGGCGTTGATGACGGGGCGAATGCCCAGCGATTGGTAGTCGGTCATGGATCGAAGCTGCCTTTCGGATAGTGAATCTGCCAGTAATCGGGCGGCGCGTCTTGCCAGGCGGGCGCGGAACGCCCATTAATGTCATACACAATCTCGCCGGCGCGGACGGTCATTTCACAGCAGAGCTTGCGGTCGCCATTCATACGTGCAGCGCCGCAATCCACGTAGCCGAACGCGCCCCGTTCCTGGCGCAGCACAGCAATGTCGGCCTCGGCGCCGATGCTGAGATTACCCAGCTCGCTATGGCCGATTTCTTGCGCCGGCGTTACGGTCGAGCGGAAGATAACCTCGCTTAGCGGCATACCCATGCAGAGCAGCTTGGACATGGTGTTGAGCATATCGTGCACCACGCCATTGACGTTGCTGATGTGCAGATCGGTGCTGATGGAATCGGGACCAAAGCCGCCTTCGTAAGCGGGTATCGCCTGGCGGAACCAGAAGCTGCCGGCGCCATGACCCAGGTCGAAGATGATGCCGCGTTCGCGCGCCTCGAACATGAAGTCGGCCGGCTTGTTATCGGCGTTGAGGATGGGGAATTGCTGCGCGTAGACGTGGGTGTGGATATCGCCCGGCTGCATCTTTTGCAGCAGCTCCTGGTAGCTGCGGCCCTCGCGGTGCCAAAAGTCGACCATCAGCGGCTTCTTGCATATATCGGAGGCTTCCAGCGCGCGGTCGACCGCTGCCCAGGGCGGATGCGCCTCGTCAAAGGGCTCGGATACCCAGTAGTGCGCTGTCTTGATGCCGACGCAGTCGTCAGGATAAGCCAGCACAATTGAAGCAGCCAGTTCGGGATCCATTTCGTCAACGTCCTGCTCGAAGGGGCCGATCATGCCCGACTTGACGATATTGATGTAGGCGAAAATGCGCGTCTTCCAACGATCGATGACGGTGCGCTTGAAGTGCAGGAAGTGCCTGGCGCCGGCGGTGCCGGTATCAACCACAGTGGTGACGCCAGAGCGGAAGCTGTGGTGGTCGGCGATGATGCTGAGGGTCTCCGGTTCGCGCGTGTGATAGACATGGACGTGCATGTCGATCAAGCCGGGCGTGACGTAGAGACCGGCGACATCGACGGTCTGCGCGGCCTGGGCGGAGGGGATAGCTGGCGCGACTTGGGCGATTCTGTCGCCGCTGACCGCCACGTCCATCGGTCCGTCGATGTTGTTGGCCGGGTCAATCACGTGGCCGTTTTTCAGCAAAAGGTCGTATTGAGGCATTGTTTACTCCGCATAAGGCTGATTCAGACAGCAATGCAATTGTTGTGGCGCAATAACTATACTGGCTATGCAACTACACCTAGCAAGATCAATGGCACAGCGGGAACTCCTCGTCCCTGACGAATCACGTTTACCAGATCGCGTTCATAGTAGGGAACTCCTGACGACATCTCACGCTCCATAGCTTTCATCGGCAGTATTTCAATACCGACGTCTATGATATCCGCCACGTAGAAACTCAGGTGTTTGACAAATAGATCGTGGGCAACAAAAGCATATTTGCCAAATTGAACTTCAACCGCAATACGATCCTTAACAAAATCCGTCTGATTATATGACCGAATCGCATCGAATCCAGCAGCCTCAATTGCCCGCTTCTGTTCCGCCTCGGGCTGGTTGTATACACCGCGCATCAGTCGTTCGTCACCAGTAACCCAGAACGTCTGTCGGCGCTGCTGCCAGCCTAATTTCTCAAAATACAACTTGAACTCGTCATTCATATCCTTGGGCGAATATAAGCGTCTGCCCAGCATAGTCTTTTCTTTTGATTTTTTGGTCTTGCAAGACTCTGCGTCTACGCGACATATCACGTCGAGAATCTCTTCCCACAACTCGCTGTGGTGAACAAGCATATATTCAAGGCCATTCAGATGGGAATATTGCGCCGCGATTTGCATCAATGGCCGCCATTTGGCAGCGCTGGATTGTAGACGGGTTTGCCCATAGGCCGCGTTTTGAGATGGCCCGTCTGAAAGTCTTTGACTCGCTCGCGGGCAATGGCGATATATTCTTCGACTATGTCACAGCCATAGCCGTTGCGTTTGTGCTTTAGCGCGGCAATGACCGACGAGCCGACGCCTGCGTAAGGGTCAAGCACATTGTCGTCTTGATCAGTCATAGAGAGCACAAGTCGCTCAACCAGTTCAACCGGGAACTGACAGGGATGAATCGTTTTTTCCGGGTGATTGTTCTTTACATTTGGGAATTGCCAAACATCGCTGGGATTCTTTCCCAATGGATTGCCAGACAGTTCACCTTTCCGCGGGCCCTTGAAGTGTCGTTTGCCGGGATACTTTGAAGGGACGCGAATTGGATCCAAATGCCAGGTATAGTCGTCGCCTTTGGTCCACCAATTGATCGTCTCGTAACGGCCGGAGAGCCGTTTGCTGCAATGCAAACCGTGCCCAAAGTGCCAAACAATGCGGTTACGCAGTTTTAAGCCAAAGCCCCTAAAGATAGGAAACAGCAAGCTGTCGAGTGGCAGTATCTCGCCCTTTTCGGTGTAGTTGCCAACTTGCCAACAAATTGAGCCTCGCCGATGCAGCACGCGGACGCAGTCGCGAATGACCGCTTCCTGGCCCTCCAAATATGCTTCCAAAGAGGAACGCGTCTCATAGCTTTTGCCAATATTGTAGGGTGGCGAGGTGACAATCAGCTTGAACTTTTCGTCTGGCTGATCACGTAAGAATTCAAGATTGTCCTTGCACTCCAAAACGCCGATATTCAATCGCCTCTCGCCATTATCCTGCACTTGAAGAGCCTCATGCTTGGGCTCTAGCTGCTCCAGAGTCGGGATGTCGAATAGCGGCGACTGACGGTTGGCCAAATGATCGGCAGTGAACTCTATTTCATTCGCTTCAACCGCCTCTGCCTGTCTGTTCATCTCACACCCGCCATCGTCAATACCTCTATACTTTACTTGTCGAGCGGAGGAATTGCAAATTGGAACAAATGTCTAAATCACAAGCTGAGCCGGAGCGAACATGAATCGCTCGCGTCAGATTTGGCGCGCTTTCGCGGCTCAAGACTTGGTCGTGAATTATGGTATGCTTTAGGCAAGTTTAACGTCAGACGGAGTAACAGCCATGGCGGAATTCAACGGCAAAACGGCGATCATCACGGGCGCGTCGGGACTGCTGGCCTCGGGCGTGATACCGGTATTCCGCGCGGGCGGCGCGCGCTTGGCGCTCAGCTGCGGCGATGACCGGCTGTATCAACGCTTCCCGGATCTGCGCGAAGACCGCGACCACATCTGCCTGCAAAACGCCGACCTGTCGGACGAAGCGGCGGCCGCGGGACTGGTGGCGCAAACTTTGCGCGCCTTCGGACGTATCGATGTGCTGGTCAATATCGTGGGCGGCTGGGATGCCGGTACGCCGGTGCATGAAATGACGAGCGAGACCTGGCATACCATGCTGCGGCTGAACGCCACAGTCGCATTTATGATGAGCCGAGCCGTGATCCCAACTATGCTGGAGAGTGGCAGCGGCGCCATCGTCAATATCGGCGCCAAGCCGGGCCTGCGCGCCAACGGCCAGGACGCGGCCTATTCGGCGTCCAAGGCTGCGCTGCTGAGGTTGACCGAGAGCATGTCGGAAGAGTACAAACAGGCTGGCATCCGCGTGAACGCTGTGCTGCCCTCCACCATCGCCACCGAGGAACAATACGCGCAGGACCCGCACTCGGGCGTGACGCCGGCCCAGCTGGGCCGCGTCATCGCCTTCCTGGCCTCCGACGCCAGCGCGGCCATCCATGGCGCTTTGATACCGGTATTTGGCACGCGCTAGACGGCCCGCCTCAATCTGCGCCTAATCAATTACGGATGTTTGTTTTGAGCGGAACAGGCTCAGTCCAAGCTCGGCTTTCCCTGCGCGTCCGCATACTGATGCGCGCCTAAAGAGACACCAAGATCTCGCTTAGCGGCTTCTTGCTGATGACGGGGACTTGGGCGTCTTCCGCCGGGTAGCCGACCGGGATGAGCACATAGGGCCGCTCGTTGGCCGGGCGCCCCAGGATTTCCGCCAGGAATTTCATCGGGCTGGGCGTGTGAGTCAGCGTGGCCAAGCCCGAGATATGCAGCGCGGCCAGCAAGAAGCCGACTGCGATGCCAACCGATTCTTCGCTGTAATAGTGCCTGACGCGTTCGTCCTGGCCGTCTTCAGCGCGGCGGATGCCATAAGCTTGACGAAAGACGACGATGACATAAGGCGCGTCTTCGATATGCGGCTTGCGCCAATCCGTGCCCAGTGCCGCCAGGGCTGCCAGCCATTCCGGCGTCATGCGCCGCTCGTAACTTTCCTTTTCTTCGGCTTCGGCAGCCAGCCTGATCTGCCGCTTCAGCGCCGGATCGCTGATGACCGCGAAAGTCCAGGGCTGCTGATTGGCGCCGGACGGGGCCGAGCCAGCCACGCGGATGGCATTCTCAATCAGGCGGATGGGCACCGGCGCGGAGGAAAATTGGCGTACGCTGCGCCGTTTGACCATCCGCTGCAAGAATTCTGCTGAACGCCGCCGCTGTTCGCTTTCGTCCAGCCCTTCGAAGTTCAGTGCTTCATACACTGCTCGCGACGCCATGTCACCCTCCTTTGCTGCGCAGCTATAACTCGACCAGGTCCAGGTCGGCCGCGCTGACGACATCGCCTGCATATTCGCTGCTGATCTCCGCGACCAGTTCCTGCGGCGTCTGCCCCCAAAATAGTTGGTGATAAAGCAAGAGACGGCCAGGGCGGATGTCATTTGCCAGAGCCGCCAGTTCCCGCGTCGAGGTGTGCACACGCGAGTGGTATGCACGCCAGGCCGGCGGGCGGTCAGGCAGCTTCCGCGCCGAATAAACTTCGTGGATGAGCAGGTCGCAGCCGCGCGCCCAGCCCGCGAAGCCAGGCGTCGGCTTGGTATCGCCCGAGACGACGATGGTCCCGCTAGGCGTGACGAACTTGTAACTGAACGCGGCCAAATCGCCATGATCCGCCGGCAGCGCCTGGACTTCAATACGCTCATCGCGGTAACAGAGCCCGGCTTTAACTTCATGCGCCCTCGCTTGGTAGCCCATTTTCGTACTGGGATGAGCGCTGCGATGCTCGCGGATGTTTTCGGCATAAGCCAGTTGGATATGCGCCAGCATGTGCTCCAGCCCGGCCGGGCCATAGACGTCAACCGGACTCTCCCGCCCGTGAATCCAGGGCGTGTAGAGCAGGTCCGGGAGGCCAACCGTGTGATCGGCGTGCAGATGCGTGACGAATAGTCGATCCAGATCGGTGGTATCCCAGGTGATGAGCCCGCCTTCATGCGCTTTTACGACGCGCTGCACAATGCCGTGCCCGCAATCCACCAGATAGGGCCGCCCGTCAACAGCGACAGCGAGGCCGGAGCTGACGCGGTCGACTTCGGCATTGGGACTGCCGCTGCCCAGCATGATGATTTGGGCAGTCGCTTCTTTCGAGAACTTTGGACTCATATCGCGCTCCAGACACGGGGATTCACTACAGAGGCACAGAAGTAAAACCAAGAATGTCATGCGAAGAAGCGCGCCGTGTAGGGGCGACCAATCTGGTCGCCCGCTTCCGCTGCGACTCGTGGTTTCGGGCTGTCGCCCCTACAGATCGTTGCTTTGGCAAAATTCGCATGACTAACTTGGAACTACTGAGAATCCATTTTGACGGTTTAGAGACAACATCATCCCGGAATTCTACCAGTCACGACGCTTGCGTCCGGCTCACGTTAGCCACAAGTCGCGCAGGAAGCGGATCTTCTCGACTTGATGCTGTGTGCCGCCGCCTTCGTGATTGTTGAAGTAATACTCGCGGATTTCTTTCTCGCCGGGCACATGATTATAGGACGCGAATACGGTTGAAGGCGGACATACGGTGTCCATCAGCCCGACCGAGTAAAAGGCGCGCGCCGACATCCGCGCGGCGAAGTTAAGCCCGTCGAAGTAGCTCAGCGTATGGAAGACGGTATCAATGCGATCGCGATAGTTCTGCAAGTAGCTGGCGATTTCGGGATAAGGACCATCGGGCGTAATCTCGACGGCGCGGCGGAAATGCGACAGGAAGGGCACATCAGGCAGGCATAGCGCGACATCGGGCAGCAGACCGGCCGCGGCAATCGACAAGCCACCGCCTTGACTGCCCCCAGCGACGGCGATCCGGTCGCTGTCGACATCGGCGCGGCTGCGAAGCGCTTCGACCGCGCGCACGGAGTCGCTGTAGAGACGGCGGTAGTAGTAGGACTGCTTATCAAGAATGCCCTGCGTCATCTTGCCACTGACGGAAGGGTTGATGGCGGCGACGACATCGGGCGTGTCGCCGCGGCGCGCGCTGCCTTGGCCGCGGGTGTCCATGACCAGGCTGGCGAAACCGGCCGCGGGGAAAGGCAGCCATTCGTGAGGATAACCGCGCCCGCCCGAATAGCCGATGAATTGCACTACGCCGGGCAAGGCTTGGGCCGCCCCGCGCGGGCGCATGTACCAGCCCTTGATGCGGTCGCCATTAAAACCGGAAAAGCTGACATCGTAGACATCGAGGGTCGTCAAGCCGAAATCAGCCGGCTCGAAGACCGCGTTCAAAGCGTGTGAACGGGTTTCCGCCAGGGTGTCAGCCCAGAAGGCGTCAAAGTCCTCCGGCTCTTCGCGGGCGGGACGATACTGGCGCAGGGCTTCCAGGGGCATATCAAAAAGCGGCATGAGCTGTCTCCTTAAGGTATTTCAGCATGAGAGGGATTATAACGATGAAGCGCCGTTTATCGAACGCGGGGTCGCTGTTGGGGGTGGTAAATGTCGGCGGACATCATCCTAAGTAAAGCCGATAAAGTAATGCAAATTTCACCAGAGCAACAATCTGTAGGGGCGACAGCCCTAAACCACAAATTACAGCGGCAGCGGGCGACCAGATTGGTCGCCCCTACAAGGCTAGATTTTTCGCATGACTAACTTGGTTATACTGAGAAAAGCAATAATGAAAGCCAAGCCAAATTTTAGGTGTGATTCTGAGAGATGAATAAAGCCTTGTCCACTCTACTTGCCCGCGGGGTTCGGCGAGTAGTCGTCTAAACACCTAAATCTCTGTGCTCTCTGTGCTCTCTGTGGTTAAAATAATCTGATGCAACTGTCCTGAAATGAACGGGCGCCGCATGAACGCGCGAGAAATATACTTAAGAGACGTATATCCCCGGCTGAAGCCGCCTGTGACCGAGCGCTACCCGCTGGTCAGCTTGGAGCCGGGACCGGGGCGCAAGCCGCTGGGCGAGCAGGCGCTGCTGATGGTGGTTGCCTTGACTGGCACGGGCAAATCGACGGCGCTGGACATCGTAAACTGGCGGCTGGGCGGGGGCGGCCTGGGTCTCATCCCGGCGCGCCGTGAAGTAGCCGATTGGATCGCCATTCCGCTGGCGCAGCACTGGGCGGGCGCTGCCTTGACGCCGACCTCGGACCGAGTGCAGCGATTTACTTATACGCGGCGCTTCGCCCAGCGAGTCGAAGGCGGCCTGGCCGCGGCATTCTCCTGGCTAAATCTGGCGGATGACTATGCGGGTACGCTGCTTTCCGAAGGCATCCGCGGCGAAAACGAGATAAGTTTCGCGCTGAGCCACTTTCCCTCTTGGCGCATTGTCGAGCTGGCGCTGCATCCGCTGACCCGGCTGCGCCGCTTGAGCGAGCGGAAGCAAGCATTTGACCAGGCAGCGGGGGAAGCTGATCTCACGTTTCTCCCGCTTGAGCTGCAGCAGGAGGCGGCGGCCATGTTTCAAGCCGGGCAGATCAGCGCGACAGCTTTGACGATCACACGGGCTGAGGCGGCGAATTACAGCCTGTATCCCTTCGCCCAGGGCGACGCCTTTGACCATTATCACCGCCTGGATTCCGACGGCTGTACGCCACAACAGGTCGCCGACGCACTCATAGAGATTCTGCAGCGGCAGGGCTGAGGAGCGAAGTAGACTAATGCCGGTCATTACTCGCGTAGGCGCCACTCCTTACAATATCCCGCTCAAAAGCGCCCTGACCTGGGGCAGCGGCCACGAGCTGCGGCAACTGGAGCATGTGCTGATTCGTGTGGAGCTGTCGGACGGCGCCGTCGGCTTTGCCGAAGCGACGCCCCGCCCCAGCATTTACGGCGAAACACAGGCTTCGCTGCTGCACATCACTGCTGAGCATCTAGCGCCCATGCTGCTGGGCGAGACGGTCGACAGCTTCGCGGCGGTGTCTGCGCTTGCCGCGCGCGCCGCCATAATCAAGAACAACAATACAGCCAAGGGCACCCTGGATATGGCGCTGCATCAAGCGCTGGCATATAGTCGCGGAGAGCGTCTGGCGGCTTATCTGGGCGCGACCCGGGGGCGGATTCGGCTGAGCGCCATCGTCAGCACCGGCGGGTCCGAAGCTGTGATGGCGGATGTCGACAGAGCCTATCAGGCCGGCATTCGCGTCTTCAAAGTCAAGATCGGGCGCGATATTCCCGGCGAAATCAACACGATTGCGGCACTCATCAATGCCTATCCCGACGCGCAGTTTTATGTCGATGCCAACGAAACGCTCGCGAGCGCGGGCGCAGCCGACATCTTGAATCGCCTGCGCCGGATGGGCGTGATCCACTGCGAAGAGGCGCTGCCGGTACATCTGTTGCAAGAGCGGCGTCAACTGCGGCGGGATTGCGCCATGCCACTTATCGCAGACGACTCGGCTTTCACAACTCGCGATTTGGAGCGGGAAATCGCCTTTGACACCTTCGATATCCTGAATATCAAAACGGCGCGCACCGGCTACTCAGAGTCCGCGCTTATGCTGGAATTGTGTCAATCAGCCGAAAAAAATGTCATGGCGGGTTCGCAGGCCAGCTCCTTGCTGGGCTGCCTGCATGCGGCGATTTTCGCCGGCCATCAGGCGGTCAACTGCGCCAGCGAATGCAGCTTCTTTTTGAAGACAGAGGCCGATTTGAGCGACGCGCCTCCAATCGAGGACGGCTGGCTGGCGCTGGACGCGGCCGAGCGGTCGCTGGCGAGTATCCAGCATGGGCTGCTGACCCGTGAATAGAGACCAATATATGCCAAGCAATCGGCGGAGGACTGTCTAATGAAAATCCACATCATGTGCGATATGGAAGGCGTCAGCGGCATAGTGACCTGGGGGCGGGTCGGCAGTGGCAAGCCCATGTATGACGAAGGGCGGCGGCTCTATACCGAGGAGATCAACGCGGCCGTGCGCGGCGCGCTGCGTGCGGGAGCGTAGGAGATCGTCGTCATCGACGGCCACAATGCCGGCGGCGACAATCGTTACAATTCCCTGCTGCCGGAATTACTGCACCCGGCCTGCGAGTGGGTGGCGCATCATCCCTGGACGCGATATACCGAGCTGCTGGAAGCAGGCGCCGATGCCTGCCTGATGGTGGGCTACCACGCGCGCGCCCACACGCCCGACGGCGTCTTGAGCCACACCATCACCAGCGTCAAGTGGCATAATCTCTGGTTCAACGGCCAGCTGGTGGGCGAGATCGCCGTGAACGCGGCCCTCTGCGGGCATTATGGCTGCCCGGTGCTGCTGATGACCGGCGATGTGGCTGTCTGCCGCGAAGCCAAAACGCTGCTGGGAGACGGGCTCACCACAGTGGCGGTCAAGAAGGGGCTATCGCGCTACTCGGCTCGACAGATTCCGCCGCTGCGCGCCCGTGAGATGATCGAGGCAGGGGCGTATCATGCGCTGCAAGACCTTGATGCAGTCGCGCCTTACGTCCCGGCGGCGCCGGTAACGATCACGGCTCAGATTACCAAGTCGGAGATGGTGGAAGATTTCCGCGGCCAGCCCGGGCTGGAGCTGGATTACGAAACGCTGAAGGTGCACAGCCGCGCTGAAGACTGGAAGACGGCTTGGGATCAGATTTGGCACTGGGAAGTGTGATTGAGCGGACAGTGGCTTCAAATCATTATCTTGACCACAAAGGCACAAAGACACAAAGCCACTGATGGAATCGTCTCTGTGCTCTCTGTGGTCTCTGTAGTTGAATGTGATATTGCGCAACGCAGCCGATAGCGGCTCTGCGGCGATTGTACCGGACTGGCTGCCTGTTGCCATTCGCACGGGCGCTAGGGGAAAGGAAGTGGCATGAAAGTTCTGATTATGGCGGACATGGAAGGTGTCAGCGGCATCGTCACCTGGGGCCAGGTGACGGGCGGCGCGCCCATGTACGAAGAAGGGCGAAAGTTATACACCGAGGAGATTAACGCGGCCGTGCGCGGCGCCAAGCGGGCCGGCGCGGACGAGATCGTCGTTGTGGATTGTCACGGCGCCGGCGGCGACTGGACCTTCAATTCTTTTGTGCCGGAATTGCTGGACGACAACTGCACTTGGGTGGCGCATCACCCCTGGGCGCGTTATACGGAATTGCTGGAGCAAGGCGCGGATGCCTGCTTACTGGTGGGCATGCACGCGCGCAACAACACGGCCGATGGCGTACTTTCGCATACCATCTCGACGGTAAAGTGGCACAATTTGTGGTTCAACGACGACTTGGTGGGCGAGTCCGGCGTGAATGCGGCGCTCTGCGGGCATTACGGCTGCCCGGTGCTGCTGGTCACGGGCGATGAGGCAGTCTGCCGTGAAGTGACTGCCCTGCTCGGCGACGGGCTGACGACGGTGGCGGTCAAGCGCGGGCTGACGCGTTACTCGGCTCGACAGACGCCGCCGCGGGTGGCGCGCAACATGATCGAAGCAGGCGCCTATCAAGCGCTGCAGAAGCTGAACGCAGTCGAACCCTATGTGCCGTCCGCGCCAGTGACAATTACCATTGAAGTGGACAAGGTGGAGATGATGGCCGATTTCATGGGCCGCCCGGGCGTGGAGCTAGACCGCGCGGCGCAGAAGGTATACAGCCGCGCCGAAAACTGGATGAGCGCCTGGGACCAAATCTGGCATTGGACGGTCTGATCGGCGGGCAGTCGCTTCAAGTTTTTCATCACAAAGACACAAAGACAGAAAGGGCACAAAGTATTGGTCTGCAATGTCTTTCCACCAAATGAGTTTTCCTCTGGGGTCTCTGTGGTCTCTGTGGTCTCTGTGGTCTCTGTGGTCTCTGTGGTCTTTGTGCTTAGATTTTGGTTTAATACTGGCTCTCTAAGACAGGGGCAGCGCCAGCGAGAGCGCCCAGCCGACCACCATCAGCAGCCCGAATTGTCCGTGTAATTTGGCTGTGCGTCCCTGCGCCTGGTGCAGCAAAGGCACCGCGCGGCTGGTATTAATGATGCGGATGAGACGCAGCGCCTCCGGCAGCGTGATAAGCGTCAGCAGCGAATGAACCGGCAGCAAGCCCGTTGCGACCACAAGCGCCTGCGCGACATAAGCCCCGATGACCAGGAATATAAACTCGGCGCGGGCGAAGCGCAGGCCAAATATCACCGCCAGCGTGCGCTTGTTGACAGCGCGATCGGCGTCCATATCGCGGATGTTGTTGGCGTGCAAAATGGCGGCGACCATAAAAGCGATGGGCAAAGCAAGCAGGCAGAGCTCGCCGATGCGCGTCTGGCTGACTTGCGGGGACATCACGTAGTAGGCGCCGACGATGATGGCGGGCCCCATAAAAATGGCGACTGCAATCTCGCCGAGGCCGTTATAAGCCAATGGGAATGGCCCAGCGGTATATGTAATCGCCACGAAGACGCCGCCGATGCCGATCAGCCAAAGCAGCGGCCCGCTCTGCGACAGCAGGTACAAGCCGATGGCGCAGCCCAACGCGGTGGTAAAGACAGCGCCGTACAAGACACTCTGTGGCTTGAGGAGCTTGTGTTTGATGGTCATGCCTTGCCCGGCTTCTTTGAGGCGGTCCGCCCCGCGGCGATAGTCGGCGTATTCATTGATGAGGTTGGCGGCGCTTTGCAGCAGCAGCGTGCCCACCAGCGCCAGCAGGAATAGGGCCGCGTCAAAGACGCCATCATCCAGCGCGACGATGCCGGCCAAACCCATCGGCACGTAGGTGGCGGTGAATACACGCGGTCGCAGCGCCAGATACCAAGCGTTGATTTTACTCTGCTGCGGGTTCTCGTTCATCGTCAAAACTCCACTGCCGTACCGGTACAGTGCCCTGCTCCACCTATTATAGGCTGATTCGGCCTTGGCTGAAGTTCCGCCCCGGCCTGTCCGTGTATAATCACAAGCAGTATTGGCTTTGAGGCAACGCTAGTGAAAGTACTGTTTGTATCGGCGAGCGACCGAATCGGCGGCGCGGCCATCGGCGCCTATCGCCTGCACAAGGCTTTGCAGGCAGAAGGCGTTCAGAGTGAAATGCTGGTCTGGCGCAAGGTCACAGCCGACCCGAGCGTACATCGACTTGCGGCTCATCTCAATCGTCTAGCATGGGCGCGGCGCAAACTCGGCGCCATTCGTCATACTCGCCGACTAAGAGACAACCCGCGCCGGGCGGAGAGTGGCTACTGGAGCCTCAACCTATATGGCTACCCGATTGCGGCTGTTATCAATTCGTTCGGGGCGGACATTGTGCACCTGAATTGGGTTGGTGACAATTTCCTGCCGATCCAAGAAGTTGCCAAGATCAACGCGCCGATCGTCTGGACGCTGCAGGATATGTGGGCCTTTACCGGCGGCTGCCACTATGCCGGGGATTGCCGAGCATTTCGGAAGGATTGCGGCAATTGTCCACAATTACTCGTAGGCTCGGCCGATGACCTGAGCGCGCGCGTCCTTCGAGAAAAACAGCTCGCATGGTCTCAATTGCCCTTGACTGCTGTCGCCTTGAGCCAGTGGCTGGCGGATTGCGCAAGAGACAGCGCCCTATTTAAGAACAAGCGAATCGAAGTTATCGGCAATCCGGTCGATCCCAAGCGCTACAAACCCTTGGACAGAGCCGAATCGCGGCGAGCATTCAACTTGCCACTGGACAAGAAATTAATTCTGTTTGGCGCGGTCGGCGGCACGAATGACGAACGCAAGGGCTTTCGTTATCTGCAAAATGCGCTTGACGGCATCAGCGCCGAGAATGTAGAACTCGTCATTTTTGGGTCGCCACATACAGAGGAACTGAAGCTCGGCATCACAACCCATCAGGTCGGGCGACTGCAAGACGAAGTGAGCCTCAGCCTGCTATATTCAGCGGCGGATGTTTACGTCCTCCCTACGGTACAAGAGGCGCTTGGCAACACCTTGGTAGAAGCGCTCGCCAGCGGTACACCCTGTGTCACATTTGATGGCTCTGGCGCGGTGGATGTTGTGCGGCGCCCCCGCACCGGCTATGTGGCTCGCAAGGGAAACAGTGCCGACCTGCTGAGAGGCATCGAATGGGTGTTGGCTCAGTCATGGTCAAGCAAGGAATTGCACGAGAGCGCCATTATACGCTATGGCAGCAGACAAATAGCAAGCCAAGTACTCCAACTTTATCGTTCTCTACTCGATGATATTCCGTGAGCCGATTTCCCCGCATCAGCTTTGGCATGATCGTGCTGAATGGCGAGCCCTTCACGCGCTATACGCTGCGCGCGCTGTATCCATACGCGCATGAAATCATCGTGGTAGAAGGCGCGGCACCGGGCGCGGCCAACATCGCCAGCGCAGACGGGCATTCGCTGGACGGCACGCTCGACAGCCTGCGCGCCTTCAAAGCCGAAGAAGACCCGCAGGACAAGCTCATCATTGTGACGCGCGACGGCTTCTGGTCGGAGAAGGATGAGATGTCCCAAGCCTACGCCCAGCGCGCGACCGGCGACTATCTGTGGCAGGTGGATGTCGACGAGTTTTATCAGCCGGGGGATATCGAAGCCATCTGCGATTTGCTGAGCGAGCAGCCCTCCATAACAGCCGTCTCCTTTGAATCAGTATTCTTTTGGGCCGCGCCCGATTATCGCGTCGACAGTTGGTATTTACGGCGGGGAGAGGCCGAGTTTCATCGTCTTTTCAAATGGGGCGCTGGCTACCGCTACGTCACGCATCGGCCGCCCACCGTCGTGGACGCGCAAGGGCGGGACCTGCGACAGCAGCATTGGATCCGCGCAAAAGAGCTTTTGGCGCGCGGCATTCATCTCTATCACTATTCCCTGCTGCTGCCCAAACAGGTGCGCGAAAAATGCGAGTACTACCGCCGGGCGGAATGGGCGCAACGGCGGCAGATTCTGGAATGGGCGGAGGAGACCTATTTCGCGCTGCGCCGTCCCTATCACGCGCATAATGTTTACGAGTTCCCGGGCTGCTTGTATCGCTTCCCGGGCGCGCATCCGCCGCAAGCCCTTCAAATGTGGCGCGACCTCAACAGTCCGCAATCTCGCTATGATTTACGGCCCCGCGCCGATATTGAGGCGCTGCTCAACTCGCCGCGTTATCGCATCGGCCGCTTGCTGGTGATGTCGGCGAATCGCCCGGCGCTGTGGCTGCGCCAGGCGCGTACCCGCCTCAAGCGCATACTCGCGAGATTGCTGCCGCGCGCCGTCAAGGATGCGCTCAAGCGACTGTGACGCCGCCGCCAGTTGATGGTCTAGCCAAGCAGGGCAATCGCATCAATATATTTTTTCACCAAAGAGGCGCCGAGAACACAGAGTTTAAGTTTGTTCGGGGAAGCACTCCTCTAGCATCGACATACAAATGGATAAAATGCTTATCATAAGGTTCAAAATTGAAGAGCAATTTCACAATATATTATGTGATAGACTTTCTCTGTGCTCGCTGTGCCTCTGTGCTTAGATTTAAGTTGGTAAAAGGTTCATTGTCTCAAGATTCAATTTGATGCGATTGCCCTGTCAAGCCAAGGAATACAGTCGAAACAAAGCGAGAAATCGGCTATGATTTACTGTATTACTCAGCGGAGAAAGAGTTGACTACGATGAGCGACACCAATCACGCGCTGCTGATCGAGCAAGACCGGCAACAACTCCACCCCTTGCATCATCCCACGCGCACGGACGGCGCCGCCATGGTTGAGCGGGGCGATGGCGTCTGGCTCTATACGACCGATGGCCGCGAAATCCTCGACGCCATGGCCAGCCTGTGGAATGTCAATATCGGCTATGGCAACAAAGAGCTGCCCAAAGTCGCTTATGAACAGATGCTCGATATCGCCTACAACTCCGGATTCGCCGGCATGACCAACCCCGCTTCGGCGCAATTGGCGGACAAGCTGGCGGGTTTCTTCCGCCCCAATATGAATTTCACCTACTTCACTTCGGGCGGATCGGAATCCAGCGACAGCTCATTCAAGACGGCGATTTTCTACTGGTATCAACTGGGCAAGGTGAAGAAGAAGAAGATCATCTCGCGCTTAAATGGCTATCACGGGATGACGCTGGCGGCGACCAGCGCCACCGGCATGAGCAAGTTTCATACCATGTTCGGCGGCGTGCTCGATGGCTTCATCCACGTGCCCGACCCCAACGGTTATCGCTATGCCGGCGCTGTTCACGACGGCGAGAGCGTGGCACAGGCAGCGGCGCGGGCGCTGGAAGAGCGCATCCTGCTGGAAGGCGCGGATACGGTGGCGGCTTTCATCGCCGAGCCGATTCAGGGCGCTGGCGGCCTGGTCGTGCCTGATGACGGCTACTTTGAGTTGGTGGCTGAGATATGCAAGCGCCATGAAGTGCTGCTGATCGTCGATGAGGTGATCTGCGGCTTCGGGCGCACCGGCAACTGGTTCGGCAGCGACGAATATGGCATCCAGCCCGATATCATGCAATTCGCCAAGGGCGTGACCAGCGGTTATATGCCCCTCGGCGGCATTCAGGTGACAGACGAGATCCGCGATGTGATCTTGAACGCGCCGGAAGACCAGAGCTGGATGCACGGTTATACCTATTCCGGGCACGCGGCGGCTTGCGCGGTCGGCATAGCCAATATCGACATTATGGAGCGCGAGGGCTTGCTGGAGAACAGCCGGCGGATGGGCGAGCGATTGCTGGCTGGCTTGCAGTCTCTGGTGGACGAATTCCCGCACATCGACAACGCGCGCGGCATGGGGCTGATGGCTGGTATCGACGTGGTGACGAGCAAGGAAAGCCGCGAGCCGGACGCAGCGATGGCGGCCAAGATCAGCGATACCGCGTTGGAAATGGGCTTGCGCGCTCGTCCGCTGGGCGCCGCGATTGCCTTCTCGCCGCCGCTGTGCATCTCGGCGGAGGAAGTCGATATTGTGATCAATACGATGGGCGATGCGATTTCGCAGGCGAGTGAACTGACCTAGAACTTTGGAGAGTTAAGGTTCATCTCGATGTTCAAAATCCTCTAGTCTGGTCATGGCTAGCAGTTCGAGTCGCCGCGCATGCGCCCAGAGTGTACGCCTAATGCCCGGTCTTACGCTACGCTCACTTATAGCTCGGGTCATGATTCGATTTCTCGGTAAAATTCAGCTTGGAATCCACAGCTTCACCAGCTATTTCGCAGGTTGAATTCATCGACAAGAGCCAATCGGAAGTTATGCCAAGAATCTTATGCAACTCCAACTTCAATTTGCCCGTCAGCGCGCATTCCCAAATCGTCAGCACCCGCCACCCCTTATCTAGGAGCAACTGGTGATTTGAGATATCACGTTCCCTATTTCTGGCGATTTTTCGATTCCAATACTCAGTATTGGAATTTGGCATTCGACACCGCGGGCAGTCATGACCATGCCAGAAACATCCATTAATCTGGATGACGGACTTATAGCGCGGGAATACAAGATCGGGCTTGCCGGGGAGACGCTTAACGTGCAAGCGGTATCGGAAACCCCTCGCATGCAATCCCTTTCTTATCAATAGTTCGGGTTTAGTATCCTTGCTCCCAACCCGCGCCATCACTTGGCTTCGTTTTTCTGGGCTAACGGTGTCAGTCAAGCAAAGCACCTGTGTATACATCGTTTACAAAATTATGCCAGAAATCACTCCCATGCACAAATGTTTTATTGATTCGACTATTAACATAGTTTGACGCAGCGCAACCGCGTCTTACAATTTCGCACAATCCTGATACAATTCTTCTTCGCTGGAGCCTAACTCCAGCAAGTTTACCGTTCACTATTCGATTCTGTTTAGGAGACTCATCATGAAACGAATCTTCACCATTGTACTTCTCCTCACCTTCGCGCTGCTGGCCAACATGAGCCTGGTTACGGCAGACATGCACGACTGGTGGGCAGACGCGGCCGCACCCTACGCCGGCGCGACCATCCGCGGCGTATCCGAAAGCACGCCGCCTTCGAATTACGTGGCCGATGTACTGGCGGCGCAATTCACCGAGCTGACCGGCATCAATGTAGAATTCGAGACCACGTCCTGGGATCAGATGTATTCCAAGGCGATCAACGACATGGAAGCCGACACCGGCATCTATGACTTCGTCTACATTGAGCAGGACATCATCTATTCCTACCTGGCGCAGGATTACCTGGTAAACCTGACGCAATTCGCCACCGACCACCCGGACTTGGCTTATGAAGGCTACGACGAGAGCGAATTCACCAGCTTTGCCGACTACTTCAAGAACGCTGACGGCGACCTCTTCGGCGTGCCGATGGAAGCCTTCGTCAAAGTCTACCTCTATCGCCAGGACCTCTTCGAGAATGCCGATATCATGGCCGCTTTCGAGGAAGCATACGGCTATCCGCTGGCGCCGGCCGAGAGCTTTGACCAGTACCGCGACAATGCCGAATTCTTCACCGGCTACGGCGAGAGCATGGACATGGATCTCTGGGGCACGACCGTGCAGGGTTCGACAGGTCACCCGGCTTCGACCTACGAATTCCTCGAATCGATTGGTCCCTCCTTTGGCTTGTACAACTGGGGCATCAACCTGGACGCCGGCACGGCACAGAGCGCCAATGGCGGCGCGCTGGATGGCGACACGGCTGTTGAGGCGCTGACGTTCTGGCTGAGTATGCTGGAATTCGCCCCGCCCGAGGCCACCTCGAGCACTTGGGACGAAGTTGCGTCGACGTTTGCCGCTGGCCGCGCCGCGCAGGGTTGGGTCTATGGCGAAAACGCCGCCTGGATCGCCACTGATGAGAGTCGCTCGAATGTCACCGGCAATGTTGGCGTTCGGCTGCCCGTCACGGCGGAAGGCGTTATCGACGACGCCATGATGGGCGATGGCTACATCGGCTATTATGACGGCGGCGCTTTTGGCATCCCGCATTCTTCGCGCAATAAGGAAGCTACGCTGCTTTGGCTGCAGTTCATCGGTCAGCAGTCGGTACAAGCGGAATGGGCTGCCGCGGGCGCGCGCATCACCCACACGGCCACCTTCGATGATCCGCTGATCGCCGAGCAGGACGCCAAGGTTGATGGCTACTACACGCTCCTGGAAGAGCAGGGCCCGCTGTTTGCCGGAGCGCCGCCCTTCCCCTTCCACGCGCAGGTACGTGAAGTCATCGATCCCTTCATCCAACGCGCCATCCTGGGCGAGCTGAGCCCGGCTGAGGCCCTGTCGCAAGCTGCGGCGGCTGTGGACGAAGAGCTCGACCGTTTGGGTTACGGCATGTAAGCCGTTTCACCGAGTATTCGAACAGGGTGGCGATTTCGTCACCCTGTTTTCTTATCGAATCGGGAAGCAATAGATGCGGAATCCGCGCACCGGCTGGCTGCTGCTCAGCCCTACCCTAATAGTGCTGATTATTTTCGGCTTTTTGCCCTTCTTATACGTCTTGTTCGTTGGCTTTAACGAATGGAATATCTTCGCCGCTGAAGACGGCATGCGCTTCAACGGGCTGGACAATTTCCGCCGGCTGGTCTTTGATGATGACTTCTTAAACTCCGTCGGCTTGACAGCAAAATTTGCCATATTCGCAATAGCCAGCGAAGTTGTGCTGGGCTTCTTCCTGGCGCAGATGCTGACGCGCAATTTTCCCGGCAAGTCTCTGTTTCGCATCATCCATACCTTCCCGCTGATGGTGGCGCCGATTGCCGTTGGCGCGATTTGGCGCTTGCTGGTGATCCCGGGTTTCGGACCGGTGCCATTCTTGCTCGATCGCTGGTTCGACATCGAGTATCTCATCGGCACCTATCCCGATCAGGCGCTGCTGACCTCGGTGATAATGGACGTCTGGCACTGGACGCCCTTCGTCACTTTGACCATGCTGGCCGGTTTGTCGTCGATTCCCAAGGAGCCGGTGGAGCAAGCGAAGGTAGACGGCGCCAACCGTTTCCAAGTCTTCTGGTACGTCACCCTGCCCTTCTTGCGGCCGGTGCTCTTGACGACGATATTCATCCGCATCATGGACGCAATCCGCACAGTTGACGAAGTGTGGATGCTGGCGGGCGGCGGGCCGGGCACTCGTTTCACCGGCATTTATATCTGGCGCGTGGTCTTCCCACGCACGGATTATGGCTACGGTTCGTCCATTTCCATCATCACCCTCTATCTGACCATCGTGCTGTGTTGGCTGCTTTTCATCGGCATATCGGGCCAAGGCAAGGACGAAGTCGAATGAGCCAGAGCGCGGCGCAACGCTTCCGAAAACTGGTCGGGACCTATGCTTTCTGGGTCTTCATGACCTTGCTGACCCTAATACCGATATGGTGGATGTTCGTCGTCTCCATGCGCAGCCGCGTTGAACTGTTCGCGCGGCCCAACCTGGCTATCAGCCGCATTTTCCTGGAGAATTACAGCAATGTGCTGGGCGACAGCAGCTTCCAGCGTTACATGAGCAATTCGCTGCTAATCTCGACCTGCAACGCCCTGCTGGTCATGGTCTTGGCGCTGCTGGCGACTTACGCCCTTTCGCGCTACAAGCTGGTGGGCAAGGACAATATCTTCTTCTGGCTGATTACCAACCGCATGGCGCCGCCGGCCGCCTTTCTGCTGCCGCTATTCCTCATGTTCACGCGCAGCTTCCGTATTGGCGACTGGACCCTGTTCGATACGCAGCTCGGCCTAATATTGCTCTACTGCGTCTTCAACCTGCCCTTTGCTATCTGGCTGCTCAAGGGCGTGGTCGATGGCATTCCCATCGAGCTGGATGACGCGGCCATGATCGACGGGGCAGGTTTGTGGGGCGTGCTGCGCCACGTCATCGTGCCACTGGCGGAGCCCGGCCTGGCGGTAACGGCGATACTGAGCTGGATATTCGCCTGGAACGAGTACCTCTTTGCGGCCAACCTGACGAGCGTACAGGCGCGCACCATCACGACCGCGCTGGCGGAATTCGTCACGGTCACAGGCACAAATTGGGGCGAGTTGGCGGCTATGTCAATGCTGACGCTGATTCCCTCCGCCATCATTGTGATATTCGCGCAGCGCTATATCGTCATGGGTTTGACCTTCGGCGCGGTAAAGGAATAGGCACATGGACGAGCGCCCGCAAACCTACAAACGCAACGGCTTCTTGCCCTTCTATACCAACGCCTTTGACCGCGTCTTCATCAGCGCGGTGATCTTGATCGGCATTCACCTGCTTTGGCTGCGCTTCATGGAGCCGGCTCTGCCGATAGAAGCGGCGACGGTGATCTCGCTGGCTATTGGCCTTGTCGTCGTGCGCAGAGGGTAACGCACTCAAGCCCCGGCGACGCGCGGCATCCACAGCGGCTCCAACCCCCAGCGGCTGAAGAGCAGCGCCCGCGCCATCTCGGCCCGTTTACCGCGCTGAGCCGGCTCGCCCCACAGATTTCGCGACCGTCCCTCATCCTGCGCCAGGTCGTACAATTCGAAGCGACTCTGAGTGGGGTCGAAGCGGATTTGCCAGCCCCCCTGGTTGCAGCTCTTGGCGTACATCGCTGGCGACTTCTGCGGCAGCGACAGGCTCTCGGGGCTGAGCGGCTCTTCTTTCTGCATCTCGGCGCGCAGGAAGGCCTCGGTCAACGCGGCGCGCAGGTCGGCATCCGCCCACAAATTGTTGACTTCGCCGGGGTCGTTCCGCAGGTCATAAATCTCACCGTAGTCGCGCCCATAATACAGCGTCAGCTTGTAGCGCTCGTCGATATACGTCTTGAGATGCAGGGTCGTCGGCTGATGGCGATTCTCAATGATGACATGATCGCGCGCGTCTGATTCGTCGCTCTGCCAAATCGCCTGTTGAGCGATGCCGGTCATGTCTGCAGGCACGGAGAGGCCGCTATAGTCGAGGAAAGTCGGCGCGTAATCGACCAGCGATTGCAGGCTGTGGCTGAGGCGCCCGGCCGGAATGCGATCCGGCAGACGCGCGATCATGGGCACGCGGATGCCATCGTCATAATGAAAAGCGCCTTTGGCGACCAGCCCATGCTGCCCGAAATAATGCCCGTGATCGCTGGTGAAGACGACCAGCGTATTCTCGGCCAAGCCCAAGTCGTCCAAGTGGTCGACGATGGCGCCGATGTATTTGTCCATGCAGCTGACCATGCCGTAATAGCAGGCGATATCCCGCGCCAATTCGTCCCGGTCATGCAGGTGCGAGTGGAAGCCGTGGCAGCCGGCGCCATTCGGTTCCTGCCAGGCAGAGAAATCGGGATTGGCCTGCTGCGTCAGTTGCAGATGGGGCGGACTATTTTCGTGCTCGCCCGGCGTGGCAGAGGGCACGGTGATCTCGTCAGGATCGTACATCGTGTCCCAGGGCTCCGGGACGAGGTATTTGGGATGGGGATCGAAGAAGCTGGCCCACAGGAAAAAAGGCTCGCCGGCGTCCTTATATTGCGAGAGGAGGGATTGGCTGCGCTCGGCGATCCAGGCATTGTAGTGATATTGCTCGGGAATCAGCCATTTGCGGCGTTGAGAGGCTACGTGGCCGGTCGGCTGCAGGAAATAATCACGCCAATTGCTCAAGCCTTTTTCTTCCATCCACAGCGCGTAATGCTGGCCGACATGGGCTTCGTCGGTGTGGTTGCGCGCCAGCTCGACATGATCAAAGCCGTAGAAGGGTCCCTCGAAGTCGGCCCAGAAGTCAAGGTCTTGCAGGGTCGGATACGCTTCCAGCGATGGGTATTCGTCGGTGGATTGCAGGGGCTGGAAATGCGCCTTGCCCACCAGCGCGGTGCGGTAGCCGGCCTCGCTGAAGATCTCGCCGACCGTGCCTTCGCTCTCCGGCAATTTTGTGCCCAGCGAATAAGCGCCATGCTGGGACGGATACTTGCCCGTGATCATGCTGCTGCGCGTCGGTGTGCAGGTCGGGTTGGGGCAGTAAGCGCGGGTGAAGGTCGTGCCTTGCGCGGCCAGGCGGTCGAGCGCCGGCGTTTGAATCTCGGGGTTAAATTGCCCCAGTGTATTCCAGTGCTGCTGGTCGGATGTAATCAGCAAGATGTTGAGTTTGGACATGGACTATGGCTTTCATCGAATGTAACTCATAGTCTATCGACTAATAGTCCGCATTAGCAAAGAATAGCGTCTATGAGCTACGATGAAAATGAAACCCGATTCTTAATAAGAATCGGTCAGCGCATTCGAATACTCCGCGAGACACAGAATATGACACAGGAGCAGATGTCATTCAAGTGTGGACTACACCGTACATATATAAGCAGCGTTGAACGAGGTGAACGCAATATCGCATTGATTAACTTGGAGAAGATTGTATCTGCGCTTCAGGTTTCATTAGCTCAATTCTTTACTGACTTGCCAGATGAAGAAAGTGAGACTAATGAACAGAAAGTGGAAAATCCCGCCAACGAATAGATCAGCTTTATCGTCGCCAGCACAGCTTGCAACTAGGTTGCAGGCATTGATTGGTAGAAGTTTTCCGCTCACCCGCATTTCAAGGACAGATGGATCGAATCTTCGAAAGCTGGTAGCTGCAACACTTGAGAACCATTCACTTCCTAAACCCGCAAGCGCACACGACTTTGAGATAATTCCTCCAAGGCGGAAAGGTGTTCCGAAAATTCTACGTGAATTCATTGACACGTATATAGTCACCACAGGCAATGTCTACAACTTGCAGGTGTGGAATCGAAACCCTGCTAGCGAGTCCGTACAAGTTCAATATTCCGATGGCAGCCATTTGTCAGCAAAAGATGTAAGATTCGTACTTGTACCAATAGATCCGGAATCTGAAAGAATAACATCCATAGTAATACTAACCTCCGAATACATTGAAACCCGATTCGGACGCTTTGGAAAACCAACTATTAAGCAGCAGTTGCTTGTTGCTGGTAGTCTAAGGGACTACATCGTATCAATGCGACCACCTGTGTTTGCAGGTGACGACACTTCTAGAGTGAATCCGATGGTAACAGATGATTATGCAAGTCCTTCTGAAGTCATTCGTGATTCACCACAATGTGGAAGATTGTTTAGTTTACAACTAATTGCAGAGCGTACGTCACGTAAACTGTTGGGAAAGACGGTTCCACCCGACGCCACGAAGAATCGAGGTCAGCACTTAGAACGGTTAGTTGCCCAGGTCTTGGGCTATAACGTAGATTCTGGAATACTGTCCGGTGGATATCCTGATATCGCGAACCAGCTTCTAGAGGTGAAGATACAAGACTCGCAAACGGTCGACTTAGGACGCTTTAGTCCTCAGTTTGAGGAGCCAGTGCCCGGAATGCAGAATGACTTCACGACGAGGGACGTTCGGTATCTCATGGCACTGACAGATCCAACGGAACACACGATAGATGGTCTAATACTCCTTGCAGGCGAAGATCTTGGGAAGCACTTCACATACGTTGCTGACGATAGTTTCAAATGCCAACGTTCCATACCTATGGACTTTTTCAAGTCACTCAATGGTAAGAGTGTCTTCAATCCTTAGGTACGTAATCGACATGGTACGCAGCCATCACTGCGGCTTCAACTTCGTTTTCTAAGGAAATCTCGTCTTCTTGAGACTGTCCACCGTATAAGATTCTCTTCACATTTTCAATTATACGCTTTGCGCCTTTGCATTGTATGTCCGGCAATGGGTATTTCTCTACGTATTGTGTTAGGTAACGTCTTCGCCCAGAATACAACTTGTTATTGAATGACAGATCGTGAAATCTCGTCATAAGTACGCTGTTCGCGATACCCAGAATCAGGAAAAGCCAATCCTCTTCACTGCTATCAAACGTCATCCAATAGCAGTTCCCGTCGACGATAGCGCCACTAATGTCGCACATGAATCTCGGAACTGGGCTTATATCTGGGAAAACGATCTTAGGCTGTTTCCAGGCATCAGGATCTTGAGGTACCCATATTTCGTACCACTGTCGATTTGACTTGGCAAGATACTCTCTACTTTGAAGGTGTTTTCTGTGTTTTTCGAAGTACGACTTAGCCCGAGGATAATCGTCTAGCCGAATGACACCTCGCCCGGCGTTGTCGGCAAAATGAGGATACAGTATTTTCGTATCCGTTTTCGGCTCAGACTTTCCTTTCCACTTTTCTACGTTTGAAGACGAAATTAAAGGATATAGCAATGATGATTCAGGTGTACAGGATTCGGAGAGATACTTCCAATCGTTTCGAATAAACACTCGATTTGCCGTGGTTTTGACACCAACGCGAACGGTCGTTATATCGGAGAGCTTATACTTTGAAGAATTATCAATACGTCGCAACCATTCTCTTTCGCTATCGGATACCATAATCCAAGGGTCTTTACCTGACAAGGGAATATCAACTGTTCCCACCGTGACTCGAAAGTTATCGCGACCTATGCGTACGACGCGGTCGTCTCTCTTCGTGATGGCGGTGCATACATTTTCGACCTCGTCGGAAAACGTCTTTTCATGGGTCTCATAGATCTTTAGGAATTTAGTAGATTGCGTCGTGCGGAACAGTGGCGCTTGGCGATGTCTCGCTACAATTACTGCTGGCAGCACGGCCGCTTCAAAAAGTTTCGTGTCGCCTAAGTCATAGAGATCCAATATCTCAAAGTCATTGGCAAGCAATTCTCGTACCCGTGAACCGCTCTTCGTAGCGATAAACCGGTTGGAAGTTATGACCCCCAAGATTCCGGTGAATTTAAGACAGTGCTTCATTGCCACGAGAAACGCCTGATACAGGTCAACTCTTCCCGACAAGTTGAAATCTGACGCCAACTTCTTTGCTTTCTTTGCACCCAAGACCTGAGTACGAACGTATGGAGGATTAGCAATAATCACGTCAACAGATTCTAGTAAGGATCCGGGCAGGGGTTCCGTAGACTCTATCTCTGTTAGGACGCGATCAAGAAAGTCTTCTCTACGCAAGTCTATTGAACTGACGCCAAGATTTCGGACACGATGGCGTACATTTTGAAACGCAATTCGATCGAGATCTATTCCAATTAGACTTAGGCAACTCCTTGTTTCCTGAGGCCAGTTGTCGACCAATGCCAATAGCAACTCTCCATCGCCGCATGCAGGATCAAGTACTCTAATTGTCGAGTCTAAATCAGGAGGCTGGTGGTTTTCCAATATCTTGGTTGCTACAAATTGTGCGAGTCTCGCCGGAGTATAATGTGAGCCCGTTTTCTTGCGTCTTGCCAAAGACTCTTTAGTCATCTGTCTTCCTAGATAAAGTGCGAAAGTGCTAGTCGAATTATCACGTGGTTTTGCAGCCTTTGCAACTACTCCGCATCGTTACGATAATAGCGCTTGCCGCTAATCTCCTCCGGCAGCAGGCTTTCGTCGGTGTAAGCCTGATAGCCTTCCCCGTAGCCCAGCTCGCGCATGAGCTGCGTCGGCGCGTTGCGGATATGCAGCGGGATGGGCAAATTGCCCAAGTCCGCGACATCCGCCAGCGCGTCGAAGTAGGCTTTGCCAGCGGCGCGATCCTTGCCGGCGCTCGCCAGATAGACCACGCCATGCGCCAGGTTGAATTGGCATTCGGGCAAGCCGATAGTCTCGACCGCGCGGAAGACATCATTGGCCACGGTCAGCGCGTTGGAATCGGCGATGCCGATGTCTTCGCTGGCGAAAATGACCATGCGCCGGGCGATGAACTTGGGGTCTTCGCCGCTGTCGATCATGCGGGCGCAATAATAGAGCGCGGCGTCGACATCGCTGGCGCGCATGCTCTTGATGAAGGCGCTGATGGTGTTGTAGTGCTCCTCGCCGGTCTTATCGTAGCGCAGATGCTTGGACTGCAAGGTCTCGCGAAATTGCTCGGCGCTGATGGTCTTCGCCTGATACAGTCGGCTGGCGTTTTCCAGCAAGTTGAGCGCGGCGCGGGCATCGCCATTGGCGTAATTGGCCAGGAAGGCGATACCCTCAGCCTGGATGTCGACTTCCAGCGCGGCGGCTCCGCGGGCGATAATCTGCTGAATTTCAGCAATCGTCAGCGGATTCAGCGTGAAGACTTGCATACGCGAGAGCAGCGCCGAGATGACTTCAAAGCTGGGATTTTCGGTGGTCGCGCCGATGAGCGTAATCGTGCCGTCCTCGACGAAAGGCAGCAGGAAGTCTTGCTGCGCTTTGTTAAAGCGGTGAATCTCATCCAGGAAGAGGATGACGGAGTCGGGCGCGTCAGGCGTTTCCGGCGCGCCGAAGAGGTCGCGTTGGCTGCGTTGCCCCCGGCCGGGCAGTTGCACCGACCGTACGATTTGGCGCAGTTCGGCTTTGCCGGCCGAGACAGCCGACAAGTTGAAGAAGGGCTTCTCGGTGACCGCGGCGATCATGCGCGCCAGCGTGGTTTTGCCGACGCCGGGCGGACCCCAGAAGATCATGCTGGGCACGGTACGCTGCTGCAGGGCGCGCTGCAGCGGTTTGCCAAGGCCGACCAGGTGCGACTGGCCGATGAAGCCGCTCAGGTCGCGCGGGCGGATGCGTTCGGCTAGTGGCTGGGGGGAGTGTTGCATGAATCGGCTTTCCGTTAGGGTCGGCAATATACGCGAACCCGGCCTAGCCCCGAATGATCTTCACAATCTGATGCAAGTGATCGAGATCGTGATAGGCGCTCAGGATGATTTGGTCGTTGAGCGTGAAACCGCCGCCATCGGCAGCGCGTCCGGGGCGTTCCCAGAGTTCTTCGTCATCGTCAGGCAAGGACGACAGATATTCGTGGTAAGCAGCGCTGGTCTTCAGCCACCTCTGCAGCAGCTCCATGGCGTCCTGCTCAGCGTAGCCGGCCTCTTTGACGCGTTCGTCCACGCTGCGCCCGGAGCCCGCCGGCGGCTCTCCGCCCTCGGCGAGGGCCCGCGCCCGCGCCAGGAAGTAGCTATCGGTATCGGCGAGGTGCCCCAGCACTTCCGAAATATTCCAGCCATCGCCGCCATCGCGTTTGCCGAATATCGCGGGATCGCCAATCGTCGAAACGATATGCTCAATGTTGAGCATATTCTTCTCCATCGCCGCCAACTGCCTGAGACGGTAAGAGGCCATCGGTACCATAATTCGCTCCTTTGCGTAGATGTGGCGCGAATTATATCACGGCGCGACTTTGAGGGCAGACGGATTATTCGCGAGCGCCGTCCAGGATAGCCAGGGCTTTGCGGGCGATGGATTCGGTGGGATTAGCGCTGGTGCCCGGCGCGCGTTCCATCAGCACTTCCAGGAAGAATTCGTCCACGGCAAAGAGCGCCACTGACCCGTATAGCCCGCGCCCCAGCACATGCGGCTGCGGGAAATCTTCAATGGAGTTTTCTTCTTCAATACCCTCGCGGATGTCCTTCATGCGCAGATAATGCGCCATCGCATCGTCCGCCGACTCAAATTGGGCGAAGGTCATCTGGAAGTTGTTCGCCATCTGGTCGATATAAGCGACGCGGAAACCGTTTCCGTTCTGAATGTTGCGCGGGATGCCTACGCCCTCGTCAAAGCGCGAGTAATCACGGCGCCATTGCGTGGTGGTGATGATCTCGTTGGGCAGAGTGTCGAGGACAATCTGCAGAGTATCTCTTCAACCGTCTTCGTCTGCCGCCGCTTCGAAGTCTGCGCGATTGTTTTCAAAGAACTTGACCGCCTCGCTGGCGAGGGCCGCGAGCGGGCTGGTGGCGGTGGTGAAAATCTCGACATATACCTCAAAGAAGAAATTGTCGATTTGGAAGAGCGCGAAAGATCCATACAAACCCGAGCCAAAGGCGTTGGGACTGGGGAAGGCATCGTCCTGCTCCAGATCGACATCGGCGGAGCGCAGCCCGTGCTTGCGCTCGAACTCGGCGGCTGCGCCAGCTTCGTCCTCGAAGATAACAAAGTTAAGCAGCATCCTGCTGCCTTGTTGCGAGCCATAGGGGATAGCGCGCCCGACAGCGGGACGGCGGATGCCGCGGATATTGCGCACCTCCGCTTCGCCGCTTTCGTAGGAGCGCTTCCATTCCTCAATCGCGGGCAAGGGGTCTGGCAGCAGCTCAATCAGCCGCTCCATAATTTTCAAGTTGACCTCGTAGGGGTCAACAAAATCAGCCGGCGGAGGCGTGGGCGAGGGGGTAGCGGTCGGTGGCAGCGTCGGCGTCGGCGAGGGGGTGATGTCCAGCGTATCAACCGGACGACATGCGCTGAAAAGGAAGGTGGCAATCAACGCCAGGAAGAGCACGCGTCGCGGCTGGTTCATGCTACATCTCCATTTTCTTCATGGTAGAGACGCAAGCGCTCGGGAATCTGCGCGGTGACGATCATGTCAGCCACTTCGTTTTCGGTCACTTCGCTCTTCTTGAAGTCGCCCAATTTGTGCCCGCGTTCGATGATGGTGAAGCGGTCGGCGACCTCATACACGTGGCGGATATTGTGCGTGATGAAGATGACGCTCATGCCTTTTTCTTTGGCCGCGATGGTGTAATCCAGCACTTTTTGCGTCTCGCCCACGGACAGGGCAGAAGTCGGCTCATCGAGTATCAGCAGCTTCTTGCCAAAATAGACGGCGCGGCCAATCGCGACCGACTGCCGCTCGCCGCCGGACATATTGCCGACCGTTTCTTCGGAATCACGAATGTGGATGCCGACGTCCGCCAAAGCGCGTATGGACTCGGTGGCCATCTTTTTCTTGTCCATGAAACTGAATGGGCCGATTTCGTATGTCGGCTCTTGCCCGAGCCAGAAGTTGCGGGCGATGCTCATCAGCGGGACGAGGGCGAGGTCTTGATGCACCGTCTCGATGCCCAGTTCGCGGGCGTCATGCGGGGAGTGGATATTGACCGCCTCGTCGTCAAAATAAATCTGACCGCGGGTGAGCGAATGATAACCGGTCAGCACCTTGATCAAGGTCGATTTGCCGGCGCCGTTATCGCCCAGCAGACCGACTATTTCCTGGCGATCGACGTGGAAGTCGATGCCGCGCAGGACTTGTACGCTGCCAAAATACTTATGGATATCGATCATATCCACCAAGGCATTATCGTTTTTCTGTTTGTATTCCATGAGTAACGCTTTCTAAGCCAATATCCTCTTCTTAACCAGCAAGCCTCTACAGCGGCAGCCCCGCCGAGCGGCTAATTCTGTCGCGCGCCGCGCACCAGGGTATTCAGTACCACAGCCGCGATGATGATGGCGCCGATGGTGCCGGAGAAGAGCCGTGATTCGATGCCGACCAGGACCAGACCCGTCTGCAGCATGCCGAAGATCAGCGCGCCTAACAAGGAACCGACGACGCTGCCGTAGCCGCCCGTCAGCAAGGCGCCGCCGATCACCGTCATGGCGATCACCTCCAGCTCCCAGCCCGTGCCCTTGAGCGGATCGACGCCCGGGTTGCGCGCCGTTTCGTAGATGGCGGCGATGCCGGTCAATAAAGCCACGATGACAAAATTCTGCAGCTTGACGCGATCGACATTAACGCCTTGGGCGCGCGCCGCCCCTTCGTTGCCACCGGTGGCGAATATGCTGTTGCCAAATGACGTGCTGGTCAAAACGATGTGGAAGATCACCACAAAGATAAACCACCAGACGATCGCCAGGCGCACGTTGGCGTTGCGCGGAATCTGAAAATGGAAGAAATCGCCTTCTTCGCCAATGGCTAGCACGCGGCCATTAATCAGATCGAAGTAGCCGACCTCCACAATTTGCCCGCCGCCGGCGCTGCCATGATACGCGAGCACAGCCGCCAGCCAGACGATAATCGCCAGCAGTATGAGCACAACCACGACCAGGACGAAGCCGCGAACAATAGCGCCGCTGGTGCCGAAGTCGCCATTATCCGTGCGTATCGACCAGGCATGCGTAGCGCCACGGTAAAGCGCGGGCACGACGCGATAGGCGGTGAAGGCTACGACCGCCAAGCCGACCACACCCAATATGATGAAGACGATGTTGCTGATGCCGATAACCGGCAGCGCTTCGTGATGATCGCTATAACGCAGGATACGGCCGCCGGCAATGGCGACCAGCGTAATAGCGCGAAAAGCCAGCATTGTGCCTAGTGTGACAATAAACGAAGGGATTCGCGTTGATATCAAGAGGACGCCGTTGATTGAGCCCAAGATGAAGGCGATGAAGATGGCGAGCAAGGCGGCTGGTATCGGGCCAACCACGCCGAATACAGGCGCGCCATGCGTCATAAAGTTCATGAACGAGAGCGCCGTAACGCCCAGGATCGAACCGACCGACAAGTCAAATTCGCCCGAGATCATCAAGTAGGTGACGCCGATAGCGATGACGCCTTTGGTGGCCACGTTACTCAGGAAAGACGCCACCGAACTCGGTTCGAGGAAGAGATCGGTGGCCATGGTGAAACCCATGAAGATAGCCACGAAGCCGATGATGGCGCCGGCGCTGGGCGACTTGGCTAATTCGGCGCGGATGAACTTGCCGGGTGTCAATGCCAGCGCGCGCCGCAACTCATCCGACTGCTCTTCCACCTGGCGCACCACCCGATACGCGAAGAAGGCCGGCAAGAAAAACAGCAGGCCGGCGACCAGGCGATGATTCTCCGCGTCTCTGATGGTCGTCTGGCCGGGGTAATCGGGCACGACAGCGGCGCCAGCTACCAGGAAACCAATGACGCCGACGCCAAGCACGGCCAAAATCGCCTGGACGAATTTACGCGGCGGCGACAAGATCCAGCTGGTGCCGGGCCGGTCGCGCAATGACTCTAGCGGCGGGATCAAAAATACCAGCAGCGCCAGCAGCGCCAGCAGCGCGATGATGAACAAGCAGATGCTTATCAGCCCCTCGCCCACCGACAGCGCCAGCGCAGCCAAGCCGCCCGCGTCCTGGCTAATCAGCGTTCGCAGGTCGGGCACCTGCCCCAGCAGCAGCGAAAACTTCAAACCAACGGGAATGGCCACGCTGAGCAAGATGGCGCCGCCGATCATCACAGAAGTGAACATCATCCACTGCGACCAGCGCAGGCTGGCTTGTTCGCGGATATAAAGCCCGTAGGCCGTGCGTAAGCAGCAGGCGGCGTAAATCAGGCTTATCACGCTGACGAAGATTTCGATGCTGTTGATGTCGCTGCGGAGAATCTGTTCCCGATCGCTCAGTGGGATCCAACCAGTTGCCACACCGTAGGCGATGGCTATGCCGAGGAGTCCAAAGAATAAAGCCAGAAGCGTGACGAGAATGCCAATGGTTGACGCTTCGCGTTTGCCTTCAATATATGCTTGCATCATAAGCAATTTCTCGACTTTGTCTAAATGTCAATGAGGCAAAATATATTCGGGCGCCGGGCAACCCGTAGTGGACCCGGCCGTGCGATTCTCGTATAACTCTCAACAAAGAACAAAATGGGTGGGGAAATGCTCCCCACCCACTGCGATTGCCGCGGTCGGCTTAGCGATAGCCTTGAGCGGTAAGTTCGATGATGGCATCAACGTTGCCGCCGTCGATGACACCAGGACCGGTCAGAATGTCGCCACCCGGCGCCATCTGGAACTGGCTGTTCAGGTAGAGCCACATGATCGTCTCGAAACCTTGCAGGTAAGGCTGCTGGTCGATGGCCTGGATCAGGTAGCCGCTCTGGATCATTTCATAGATCTCAGCGCTGGTATCGTGCGTGGTGGCGAAGATATCGCCAGCCATGACACCGGATTCCTGAATGTACAGGTTCAGCGAGCTAGCCGGGTTGGGGCCCAAGCTGAATACGGCGTTGGTTTCGGGGTTGGCGCTGAAGTAGTCGGCGAAAGTACCGGCGGAGGCTGTGACATCGTTATTGATGGTCAGCTGTTCCAGCGGGATGCCAGCTTCGTCAAAGACCGAGCGGACGCCCGCGCAGCGAGCTTCCAAACCACTGTGTCCAACTTCCTGGATCGGGCAAACGCCCTTGGCGATTTCGACGCCGGCCATGTCGGCTGCGTCAAGCACAGCGTTGGCGTTGGAACGCCCGCCGAGGAATTCGTTGGCGCCGATGTAGAAGAGGGTCGGCAGCGCGTCCGGCGTACCGGCGTTGGGATCGGCCGTGTTAAAGACGATCACAGGAATGCCGGCTTCCCCAGCGCGGTTGACGCCATCGCGGATAACTTCCGGATTCGGGACCGTGGTGCCGATGCCGTCATTGTTACGCGCCAAAGCATCGTCCCAATAACCGGCCATATCATCAATATTGTCTACCGGGTCAGACAGCCAGGCGCAGTCCGCGTTCAGCAGCGTACAGGCGTCTTCCATACCCTTGATTACGACGACCCAGAAGGGGTTGCCGATACCGCCGTGGCTGACCATGCTGAAAGTCAACTGGTCTTGCGCGCCGACGCCGCCGATTCCGGCAATCATGACACCCAGCGCCAAGAGCAGCACCGGGATTAAGCGAAGCAACTTTTTCATTTCCTGTTTCCTCCATTATTTGGTAAACGTTGTCTCAGGCACATCGCCTGTAAAGACCATTTCCTATGGCTGCGTACTCATTTGAGAGCGCTTCCAACTTTATGCACTATATTATAGCCGCCAATTGAAAGAATGGCAAAAGTCAATATCGGCAGCGGCTATGTTTAATTTGAGGACTGAGACTTCAGCGGGTGTAATAATTCTTCTATTGCTATACGGTTCAAGACCATGTGGAGGTAATCTCGTGAAGAAGATGTTGGCAGTCTTGCTAAGTTTCGCTCTAGCATTTTCCACGGAATTCCCTTCCGAGTCTGTGAGCAACAGTAGCGCGAAGAGTCCATGATGATTGATATTTCGTCCCTGGGCATCAATCCTGGTTTCGCTGCAATCATCGCGCTGTGGATCACGACTTACGGCGCAGCCTTCGCCTGGTTGATTCGTCGGGCGAGGAGCGAGCACAGCCTGCCAATCTGGTTCTGGCTCATTGTCATCTTCTTGCTCCCGGCTGGTCAATTCGTCGCGATGCTCTATTTCTTCCGCACGAGACGGCGGGTTCAGACTGCAAAATGGTAGCTGGGGAATCCGGACAATACCATCACAGCCCTCGCCCGCCAGCGGGGTTGTTGCCCGCCTCATCCTTACCTAATCTCCTCCACCGCCCAGTGATCGCCCATGGCGCGGCGGCGAGCATGACGAGAATGTACATCGCTCGCCCAGTGAAAGACTGTTTGTGCAGATTTTACAACATTATCGACAATTTGATATTCATTTTGTCTGATGAAGATGATGAAATCGTAGATTGGAAGTGCAGCTTCAACGTTTAGCGCGGAGGAGCATCGTGTTCGACACCAATTCCCTTGTCATCTCGATCCTTGTCTCTGTTGGCATCAGACTTTTCGTTGCGCTTGCCCTATACCAGCTCATCCGCCTCTTGAGAGAGCTCGCGCTGTATCTACATAAGCTGAATAAGGACGAAAAATCGAAACGCCATTAAGAGGCGGAAAATGCAACCGCAACCCTCGCCCGACAGCGGGGGTTGTTACTTGCCTCTCTTTATCAAATCGCCTTTACCACCCAGACACTTGCCCAGGCAATCGTCGGATTTAGGAGGCGGAGAAAATGACACCGGATGGAATGGGAATGACCCCGAACGAATTCCTGCCTTGGATCATCGCGGTGGTCGGATTATCAGTGATCGCGTTTATCTATGTATGTCGCCGGGAAAACAATACGACCAGTCGGCTCCTATGGCTGTTGCTGCTCATCTCTGTTCCCATCCTCTCTCCGATTGTAGTTTTACTGTATTACTGGCTATTGCAGCCCGTACTCCATAAGCGCAAATAGAAGGCCCCGTAGTTGATATACCATGCCCCTGCTGATCAGCTGGGGCATTTTTTCGCCATTGCTCAACGAATCTCCTCCACCGCCCAGTGATCGCCCATGGCGCGGCGGCCGCGCGCCAAGCCCTCGCCGTCCGATACTGCGCGGATGAGGTCATCACGCTGCAGCGCCGATTCGCGCAGATTGACGCCCAAGCCCGGTCCCGCGGGGATATCCAGATGGCCGTCGCTTACCGTGGGCTTGAAGTCGGTCAGTACGTCGAAATACTCCTTATAGAAGGCGCGCACCGACTCGACGTAATACAAGTTGGGGATATGGGCGCCGAGGTGCATACAGGCGGCGTGGCAGATGGCGCCGGCGATATTGTGCAAGACCAGGGGCACGCCGAAGGTCTCGGCCAGGTTGGCGATCTTGCGCGTTTCGGCAATGCCGCCATTCCAGACGGCATCGGTCATCAATATCTGGCAGACCTGTTTCTCCAGCCATTCGCGATATTGCCAGCGGGTCAACAGCAATTCGGAGCCGATGATGGGGATGCTGGTTTTCTGTGCCAGCGCTTTGATTTCGTCGGGGTAAACCGGCGGCAAAACCTCCTCGAGAAACAGAATATCGTAAGGTTCGAGCGCGCGGGCGATGCGCTCCATACTGACGCGGTTCCAGCGAAAATGGCACTCGATGCCGATGTCCATGCGCTCGCCGACGGCGTCACGAATCTGCTTGATCGGAATCAGTCCTTTTTCGATTTCGGCTCTGGTGATGCGTTGGCCGAAACTGCGCTCGCTGAATTGATCGAAGGGCCAAATCTTCATGGCGTAGATTTCGTCATCGAGCAAGCTCTGCGCCAGCGCTCCGGCGTCTTCGTGCCAAGCGGCGTAATCCTGGCAATCGCCGAAGCCGATGCAGGTGTTGTAGGTCGGGACTTCGGCGCGCGTTTTGCCGCCCAGCAAATGATAGAGCGGCGCGCCATAATGCTTGCCCATGATGTCCCACAGCGCGACTTCAAAGGCGGAGAGGGCGCGTGTCTCGGCGCCGGCATAACCGTGATACATGATGTTGTCCATCACAAAGCGCCAGAGCCCCTCGATATCAAGCGGGTCCTGCCCTAAGACGAGCGGCGCGATGGTGCCATGAAGCGCGGCTTTGGCGCCCGGGATCTTGTCGGCGGTCTCGCCCAAGCCGATGATGCCGCTGTCGCTGTGGACGCGCACGGTCATCAGCCGCGGGTAGGCTTTCCATTGCAGGGTCTCGATGGCGGTGATTTTCATGCTCGTATTTTCGCCTTTCATTTCATCACAGAAGTAAAACCAAGTTAGTCATGCGAAAAGCTAGCCTTGTAGGGGCGACCAATCTGGTCAGCTGCAACTTGTGGTTTCGGGCTGTCGCCCCTACATATCGTTGCTTTAGCAAAATTTGCATGACTTACCTGGTCCTACTTCTGTGTTATCAACCGGTCGAGACCCGCATCGCCCGCTCTGGCGACAGCCAGAAAGGCGGCAGGTAGGCGGGAATGTTCGAGAGGGGCAGCACTTCCGGCTTGAGCTTGATGCCGAGCGTATTGCGCATAAAGTTGCGGCGCTTTTGGATGCGATCCCAGGCGGCGGGATACTTCTGCCAAAAGGCTTTGCGCAAATCAAAATCCGCCAGGGCAATGCCATCCTCGATATTAGTGCTGTGATAGGGCGAGCGCGTGGCCGGGATGACGTCGACTTGCAGCGCCATGCCCGAGCGCAGCCGAATCTCCGAGCCGGCGTAAATCGGCGTGTGCAGCCATTCGTCCAGATGGATGAGATGCCCCGGATTCAAGCCAATACCGAAGAAGGGGTCGCCTAGATGCGCGTCGATGATGGCCTGCAGTTCGCCGCCGGTCACGCCGATGCCGACCGCCTCGTACCAAGCGACGATAGCGCGGAAATAAGGCGCGACCAGCACTTCAACATAATCGCGCGCGCCTACGGGCAGATCGCTTTCGTCACGCGCCAGCCAGCCGCCGCGAGCAGTAAGCGCGCCCCATACGCCATAAGCCACGAAGGTAGGGTCGCCCAGCTGCATGCGTCGCAATGTGGGGCTGCCCAAGCCGAGCTGACTGCGGTCGCCGCTGGAAAACATCAGATGACAGGATTGCGGCAAACCCGCGAGCCGCATCAGCCGCACTGCGTCGAACTCGGTCAAGCCGGGCTGGATGGCGAAGATCATATCACGCAAGGCTTGCGAACTGTGGGCCGCGGCGAATTCGAAATATGCCAGTTGATCGACATCGTTGACCGCGCGCAAGCCAGCGGCTGGATTCATGAAGATGTCATTGGCGTTGCGCAGGAGATCGCGGTCGCCCACGATTTCCGTCAGCGCTTCGACAATGAAGGCGGGGATTTCCAGCGTTCGCTCCGGCTGTGCTGATTCGCGCTTGTCGAAGCTTTTCCAGCCGACGATGCCCAGCCGCTGCCCGTGTTCCAGGCGGGCCGCCTCAAGGATGTCTATGAGCGGAGGGCTTTCCCCGCGCGGTTGACCCAGCAGGCTAAATGTCTGGTAGAGGACGCGCTCCAAATCGACGGGCGAGACAGCGCTGTAGCTCATGCCCTCGTTGCCGAGCAAGAGGACCGGCCGCTGCCCGCCGCGCAGAATCAGCAGGGTTTCTTCAAAGCGCGGGTCGTAGCCGGTCAAGTAAGCGACATTAGCGGCGTGCTCGCGATCGCCGTAGACTATTAGCGCGTCGTAACCAACTTCAGTGGAGCCATCCAGCGCGGCGGCGATACGCGCTTCGTAGGTGGCGGCCGGAATCTCAGGCTGCAGCGTGGCTGTGCCAAATTGCGGCAGTCGTAGCTTAGACAGTGAGACGCGGCGCAAGTTCTCGCTCCTTACACTTCCATGACGCGATTGCGCAGCGTGCCGATGCCATCAATGCTGATGCTGGCGACATCGTCGGCTTGCAGCGTGAAATCGGCGGGCGGCACTATCGCCGTGCCAGTCAGCAGGAAGACGCCGCCGGGATAGCTATTGCTGCGCCCCAAGTAGTCTAGTAGCTCGGGAATCCCGCGTTTGATCTGGTCGGTGGCGACCGAGCCGCTGAAGACATCAGCGCCGGCGCGGCTGATAACGAGGCGGATGGTGGTATCGGGCCATTCAGTTGACGGCGCCAGCAAGATGCCGGGACCGAGGGCGCAAGAGGCGGTATAGACTTTCGCCTGCGGCAGATAGAGCGGGTTGGCGCCTTCGATGTCGCGGCTGCTCATATCATTGCCGATGGTGAAGCCCAGCATTTCCATTGCCGGGTTGACGACCAGCCCCAATTCCGGCTCGGGCACATTCCAGTTGGAATCGGCGCGGAAACCGGCCGCGTCCAGATGACCAACGGTATTCTTGGACGATGCCTTGAAGAAGATCTCCGGACGCTCGGCCGTGTAGACGCGGGCGTAGACATCGCCGCCGTCGGCCGCTTCTTCCTGGCGGGCTTTGCGGCTGTCGAGGTACGTGACGCCGGCCGCCCAAACCTCTTGTTCGTCCAGCGGCGGCAGCCAATGCGCGACGGCGGCGCCGGGCGCGTTATCGAGATCGCTGGCCGGGAAGCGGCGAGTGGAATCCTTAGCCGCGCGCGACACGGCCGCGATCAAACCGGCGACATCGCCGACAGAATCGCGGAAGACATTCACCAGCACCGGGAAGCAGTGGCTGATGTCATGCACGGTTTCGCCGCGCAGGACGCCAAGGCGCGCGCCCTCCCCCGGCTGAAAATAACGAACCAAGAATGGCGAAAATGGCGAATCGCTCATTGCTCTCTCCTTCATTGTCCTGTTGGCGACCTCTGTTCCACCGTGAAACTTCTCTTATCTTGCAGCTTTCCTCAGTAAAACCAAGTGAGTCATGCGAATGTGGAATGCCTCTTTGCTTACCCCATCCCCCGGCCCCTTGCCCGAGCTAGGGAAGGGGAGCTTTTGTAGCGAGTTTGTTTGCTGCAGGATTAACTCGAATTTACTTCTGTGCTCTCTGAGTCTCTGTGCTGAATCTAATCTTGCGGCTGCTCGCCCTTGACGCTTAATCCGCCGTCCACGGTATAGTTGGCGCCGGTGACAAAGCTGGCTTCATCGGAGGCCAGAAACAAGCAGACGTTCGCCACATCGTCAATGCTGCCGACCCGCCCCAGCGGGTGCATGGCGTCGTATTGGCGCAGCAGCGCTTCCGGGTCGCTTTGCCAAGCCACAAATTCATGCAGCATGGGCGAATCAATCGTGCCCGGCGATACGCTGTTGCTGCGGATCCCTTGCGCCGCGTAATCCGTGGACATGGCGCGGGTCAGCGCGATCAAGGCGCCCTTCGTCATCGAATAGGCGGCGAGACGCGGCAGACCAAGGATGCCCGTCACGCTGGCGATGTGGATGATGCTGCCGCCCCCAGCCGCAATCATGCCCGGGATGACTGCGCCGCAGACCAGGTAGGTCCCGCGCAAGTTGACCGCCACACAGCGATCAAAGTCCGCCAGGCTGGTCTCGTGCAGCGCGCCGACCGGCATCACCGCCGCATTATTGACCAAGACATTGATCGTTCCAAAGCGGTCGCGCACTTGGCTTGCCGCCGCCTCAACCTGCCCCTCATCACTGATATCGGCCGCCGCGGCCAGCGCGACTCCTCCCGCCGCTTCGATCTCGCCGACTACCGCCTGGCAAGCGTCCGCATCCAAATCCAGAATGCCGACGCGCGCGCCTTCAGCAGCGAAACGCTGCGCGATGCCTTTGCCGATGCCACGCGCCGAACCGGTTACCAGCGCCACTTTGTCTGCTAGCCGCATATGCTTTTCCTTTGCCTAATCACTTGACAATCGACTCGACTTCCACGCGCCGGCCCGTTTCGTGGCTCTGCGCCGCGGCGCTGATAAGCCGCTGCATGCGCGCGCCATCATGGAAATCCGGCGAGAGCGGGCTGTCGTTGATGATGCCATTGATGAAGCCGCGAATCATGAAATCCTCGTTGCGGAATATGTCGCGGTAGGTATTGTGTACGGTATCGCGGCGAGCATTGCCCCAAATATGATCGGGAATCGGCAGCTCGCGGACCATGCCCTCCCCCACTCGCGCGCCTTTGACTTGCTGAACTTTGTCCCAGTCGGTATGGCTGTAAAGCGTGCCGTCGGAGCCGTGAAATTCCATGTGGTGGGTCTGGCCGAAGGGGCTGTCTTCGTAACACAGCGCCGTGCAATGAATCATGCCAAAAGCGCCATTGGCGAATTCCACCGTGAGCATGCAGGAATCATCAAGCGCTTCGTAAGCATTGCCTTGCGGATCCACTGGCGGGCGCGGCACGCGGTAACTGAGGCGGCAACTGATGGCGCTGATTTCGCCAAAGAGCCAGTCGGCGAGGTAGAGAAAGTGTGGACCCAAGTCGCCGACAACGCCGGCGCCGGCGATATTACGGTCGAAGCGCCAGCGGTAATCGCCCTGCCGCGCGTAGCCGGTGTAGTAGCGCATATTGAGATGGTAGGGCGCGCCCAGGTAGCCGCCGTCGATGAGCTCCTTGAGATAACGCGCCGTGGGCATATAGCGGTAGGTGAAGGGCACCAGAGTCTTGAGCTGTTTTGCCTCCGCCTTCTGCGCCATTTCCCGGGCTTGCGCGTAAGTCATGGCGATGGGTTTCTCACAGAGCACGTGCAAGCCCCGTTCAAGGGCTTTCATGGTGATGGGATAATGCGAGTTATTGGGCGTGGAGATGACGATGGCGTCGAGATCGGCCTTGTCGATCATTTCGGCATAGTCTGTGTAGACCTGCGGGATGCCCCAAGTATCTGCCACCTTTTGGGCGTTGGCGCGGTTGCGGCCGCAGATGGCGACCGTGCGCGCCCGCGGGTGGCTGTCCAGCGCGGGCAGGTGCATGGCATCGGCCCACCAACTGGCGCCGACCACCCCCACCGATACGAGCTTGTTTGTCATGCGTCTATTCCGTAGAATGGTTGCGCGAATGAGTGCGCCTATTGTAGATAGTCGCGCGGCAATTGGCAATAAAGGCTGAACAGGTGAGGCAAATGCGAAACGCAGTGATTACCGTAATCGTGGATCGCTTGCTTTTCACGGCGATTGTCGTAGGCGTTCTGCTGGCGGCTTACGGCGGTCTGCGCTATTTGGATTTGTCGAATCAACTGGCGGCGAATCCGGCGACGCAGATTCACCAGGAAGGCGGCGAAGTCGAGCTGGAAAGCAAGACCGAAGCGCACGGCTTGATGGCGGCCGATATCGAGCGGCGGCGTTTGGTCGCCGAGCAGCACAATATGATGATTGCCGGCGGCGCGGGCCTGGCGCTGCTGGGCTTGGGCTGGCTGGGCTACGACATCCTGCGCGGCCGCCGGCGCAAGCAAGCGGAACACGACGCCGCGCCTCAATCTGAAGCCATTGCCGCCGACTAATTTCGCAGCCTCCTCACATCCCCGCAGCAATCAACTAATTCTCATAGTCCTTCCCGTAGTCCATGTCGGGGATGGGGCTGGTGCTGGTCCAGCCGGCATCGACCACGATCGTCTGCCCGGTAATCCGCGCCGAGGCGGGCGAGGCCAGGAACAGCGCGGCATTGGCGATGTCAGCGGGCTGGATCGCCTGGCGCAGCGGCGTCAGCTCCGCCCAGGTCTTTTCGTAGTCCGGGTCGTCATTCAAGTTGCGCGGCGTGATGACCGCGCCGGGCGCGACGCAGTTGATGGTGATGCCATGCGGGCTCAACTCCAGCACCAGATTGCGCGCCATCATCTCCAGAGCCGCTTTGGTCATGCCGTAAGCGCTGAGGTATGGCACGGCTTGATGCCCGGTCACGGATGACATCAGCACGATGCGCCCGCCCCCGCCCTGATCGCGAAATTGCCGCGCCGCCGCCTGCGCCAGGAAGTAGCTGCCGCGCAAATTGACATTGACGACGCGCTCAAAGTCCGCCGGCTCGTACTCGTAAAAGTCGCCCCAGGAGGTCAAGCCGGCATTGCAAACGCAGACATCCAGCTTGCCGAAACCTGCGACCGCCTCGGCGACAAAACCGCGCACGGTATCGACATCGGCGACATCGCCCGGGATGGCTAGGCAGCTAGCGCCGGTTTCGGCAGCGATGGCGTCGGCCGCCTCTCGGGCGCGATCCGGCAGAATATCGTTCAGCAGCACATTGGCGCCTTCCGCGCAGAACTGACGCGCCACTTCGTAACCGATGCCCTCGCCGGCGCCAGTAACGATGACGGTTTGGTTTGAGAATCGCATCTGTGTCATAATCTACTCGCTCTGAAGGATACAGTTCACGTATTCTAACCACAGAGACACAGAGGGCACAGAGAACCAGATGAAGAAGGGGCACCCAAACAGTTTAGCGTAATAACTTGCTGACCTTTGTGCCTTTGTGTCTTTGTGGTGAAAAACATGCTCCGTGCCTCTGTGGTGAAATAAGCAGGAGACCATCCATGCAAAGCGAAATCTACGGCGGCGCGGAGCTGCTGTCAACTACCCGAACGCGCGGTCAAGGCCGGGAGGGCAAGTTGCCCTTGGACGAGGATATGCTGCTCAATGAAGCCAGCGGCAACCTGTTCGCCATGACGCAGAATGTGGCCATGGGCTGGCATCCGGAAGAAGTCAATCGCGAGCAATACATCATCGTCAGCACCAAAGGCGGCTTGCGCGCCGAAGACGGCAGCCCGGTGGCGCTGGGTTATCATACCGGGCATTGGGAGATCAGCCTGCTGGTCAAGGAAGCGGCGGAAACGATCCGCGCCCAGGACGCCATCCCCTTCGCGATCTACTGCTCCGATCCCTGTGACGGCCGCTCCCAGGGCACATCCGGCATGATGGACAGCCTGGCGTATCGCAACGATGCCGCCCTGGTCATGCGGCGCATGATTCGCTCCCTGCCGACGCGCGATGGCGTCATGGGCGTCGCCACCTGCGACAAGGGGCTGCCCGCCGCCATGATTGCGCTGGCTGGCTGCGGAGATTTGCCCGGCATCATCGTGCCCGGCGGCGTGACCCTGCCAGCGGAAGGCGCGGAAGACGCCGGCACCGTGCAGACTATCGGAGCGCGCTTCGCCCACGGCCTGATCAGCCTGGATTACGCTGCGGAAATGGGCTGCAAGGCTTGCGGCTCTTCAGGCGGCGGCTGCCAATTCCTGGGCACGGCGGCCACCTCGCAAGTAGTGGCGGAAGCGCTGGGCATGAGCCTGCCGCACAGCGCGCTGGCGCCCTCGGGCGAGGCGGTCTGGCTGGATAACGCCCACCGCTCGGCGCTGGCTCTGCTGCACTTGAAAGCGGTCGGGACAACCCTAGCCGATATCATTACGCCGGCCGCGCTGGAAAACGCCATGCTGGTGCATTCAGCTTTCGGCGGCTCGACCAATTTGCTGCTGCATATCCCCGCCATCGCCCATGCCGCCGGACTGAAACAGCCGTCGGTCGCTGACTGGATTCGCATCAACCGCAGCACTTCGCGCCTGGTCGACGCCCTGCCCAACGGTCCGCGCAACCACCCCACCGTGCAGGTGTATATGGCCGGCGGCGTGCCCGAAGTCATGCTGCATCTTCGCGCGCGCGGCTTACTCAATACCGATGCGCTGACGGTGACCGGCGACACCCTGGATGCCGTGCTGGATTGGTGGGAGGACAGCGATCGGCGCCGTCTGGCTCGCGAGCGCCTGCGCGAAAGCGACGGCATCGACCCCGACGACGTCATCATGTCGCCCGATCAAGCGCGCGCCCGCGGTCTGACCAGCACGGTCGTCTTCCCAATCGGCAATGTCGCGCCCGAAGGCTCGGTCATCAAAGCCACCGCCATCGACCCCTCGGTGGTCGGCGCGGACGGCGTCTATCGGCACCGCGGGGCGGCCCGGGTCTTCACCTCGGAACGCGCCGCCATACGCGCGCTCAAAGGCTTGGCGGGCGAGAAGATCGAAGCGGGCAATGTGCTGGTGCTGGCCGGCGTCGGACCGATGGGCACCGGCATGGAAGAGACCTACCAACTGACGTCCGCGCTCAAGTTTATCCCCTGGGGCAAGCAAGTTCCGATCCTCACCGACGCGCGTTTCTCCGGCGTATCGACCGGCGCTTGCATCGGCCATATAGGGCCGGAAGCGCTGGCCGACGGGCCCATCGGCAAGCTGCGCGATGGCGACCTGATCGAGATCGAAATCGACCGGGTCAGCTTGAGCGGCTCGGTGAATCTGGTAGGCACGGCTGCGGGCGAGATTACTTCAGACGAAGCGCAAGCGCTGCTTGATGCGCGCGAGCCGCATCCGGACTTAAATCCGCACCCGGATCTGCCGGCCGATACGCGCTTGTGGGCGGCGCTGCAAGCTGCCAGCGGCGGCGTCTGGGCGGGCAGCGTCTATGACGTGGACAAAATCACGGAAGCGCTGCAAGCGGGGCTTGAAGTTGTCGCAGAACGGCAGGCGGAGAACGGGGCAGACGCATGAACCAACTCAATCAAGCTAACAAAGAAGCGGTCTGGGATCTGTGGCAGCGGCTGAACTACGCCACCCGCGATCAAGTCCCTGACCTGCTGCGCGCGGCGCTGCACGAGGACGTCAACTGGAATGTCTCCGCGCCCATCGACCAGATCCTGGGCGTCGACGCCGTCATCGCTGATTTCTGGCTGCCGCTGCTGCATTCATTTCCTGATCTCAAGCGCGCGCCTTATGTCTTCATGGGCGGCATCGACGAAAGCTCGCACCTTTACACTACGGTCGGCGGCGAAGAATGGGTCAGCGGCTGCGGTTATCTGACCGGTACCTTCGTCGAGGACTGGCTTGGCATCCCGGCGTCCAACAGAAAGACCAATATCTTTTTCGGCGTCTTTTATGTACTGCGCGAGGGCAAGGTCGCCGAAACTTACCTGCAGCTGGATATCCTGGCGGTCATGCGGCAAGCGGGTTATCAAGTGTTGCCGCCGGCGCCGGGCGCTGAGGGTGGCAAGATCCCGGCGCCGCTGGCACAGGACGGCATCTTGCTCACCGAACAAGACCCGCTGGAATCACGCAAGAGCATTCAGCTGGTTCAAGCCATGGGCAAGGGCATGCGCCGTTATCTGCGTAGCCGCGACGGCGCCGACTTGCGCTCGATGGAGCAGGAAAAATACTGGCATCAGGACATGAAGTGGTATGGCCCCAGCGGCATCGGCGCTTGCTTCAGCAAAGAAGAATACGAAGATTTTCATCAGCGCCCCTGGCTGGAAGGCTTCGGCGATCGCAATATCAGCCGCGAGGGCAGCGGCCGGCGCATGGGCCGCATCGGCGAAGGCTTATACTGCGCCGGCGGCATTTGGGATACCGCCTATTCACGACACAACGGCGACTACGTTGGCGTCCCCGCCAGCGGCAAACTGCTGACCCTGCGCGACTTCGATTGGTGGAAGCGCGAGGGCGACTATCTGATCGAGAATTGGGTGCCAATCGATATGATCGACCTCTTGCGGCAGATGGATGTTGACCTGATGGAGCGGCTGCGACAGCAAATTGAAGCGCGCAAACGCGGTGTGGAATGGATGTGGTAAGACTACATATCTACGACAATCTCACAGTCCACTTCGCCAATTTAGGTATTCACCTAAGTTCCGATATGGCATGCCAGAGTCAATTGCTTGTGCCATGTCTGGTGTAAGGTAATTCATCCAATAATGGTCAAACGTCTGTATACCTTGCGAAGCAAATACGCCATTTCCGTTTACAAGGTGTGCGATTCTGTTTGCTGAGCCGATGTTTTTTGTGTTGCCGCTTCCAGGTCTATCTGCAGCGATTCGCCATTTCTCCTGCAGCAGAAACTCAAAATTGTAAGCGACTGACTGAATATTCCTTAGTTGTTCGAGCTTAAACACTTTTCTTTCGTCAATTGGCGAATCGCTGCGTGAATAGATGATTCCTAGCACGTAGTGATAGCAGTATTCTCCATAAGGGAATGAAATATTCTTCGTAGAACTCCGTTTGCGAAAATATCCTGTAAATGCCCCTAGTGTGAAACCGCTAACGCGTGTCGCGCTGACTCGATACGTCGATTTCAGATCTAAAGCTATCTTTTCCCCGTCGCGACTGATAAATGTAATGTCAGGATAGTAATTCTGATGTTCTGCTAAATGAAGCTCATAACTGTGTCGTCGCGCAAAATCTGTAAAGATTGGAAACAGCATTATCTCTATCAGTTTGGAAACAACTTTAGTGTCAACTGAAATAGTGTAGACATTGTGATAGGTATCAATAAATCCCTTAACGATCCAATCACCGATATCGTCAGACAACGTAGCCTTAAAATCAGGCATGTATTCACGCATCTGACGTTCAAAATCTGTCATCAGCTATTGGCCTATCAACAAGATTTCGTTTGAAGTCTTGTTCTTTGAAAGCGCATACTGATAGTTATGGAACCGTTCAATCCGAACATCAGGCTTGAATCGAGCCAGGAGTTTAATTATCTCTGACTCGGATGGTATTCCGTCACTCCTGTACGATACGACGAGAATACTTTCTGCATGTCTTTCAAACACTCGTTCAAATGCTCGGTAGATCCGATGTCGGTCAATCCAATCGTTTTGATGCCGGATGAGACGCCTATGCTTTGAAGTCAGATCAATCATCTCTAGCCATTGGTCATAATTTGTCAATCCCTCAAGGAAATGGTAGAAGTCTCGGAAATCGACCGCGACGCCCTTTCCGGATATATACGGCGGGTCCAGGTAAACAAGGTCATAATCGCCGTCCATGCTGTAAACGTCGTGATTAGTCGCGCGATTGATTTCTCCGTTGGAAAATACTGCTTGATTCGCTTCTGCAACGAAGTGTCTGAACCACGATTCAAACGGTCGATCCCAGCTAGCTTTGTTGCCGAACGATCGTTTTACGTTTGCCGTACGAATATAGAGATTCTTTCGATGAAATAGATTGTATGGTCTCTTAATGATGCAGGACTGAGCCAAAGCAAAAAACGCTAGAGATTTCTTGTACTTGTTCTTAATACGATGAATGTTTGTGATTACCTTATCAAGCCACCTATTTTCTTCGTCGAGAAAATAGATATCCGCAAACGTATCGGCAATAAGTGTCGGATACGAGGTGTCGTATGTATTGAGTATCCTGTCGATATCTTCGTCCTCTAACCGAACAACTGAGTTCTCAATGAGCGCTTGGCCAATCCAATAATTGAATTTAAGGGAATCGTTGTAGGTTACTCGCTTATTCTCTTGTTTTAGACGATAGGAAATCGTGCCAGTTCCGCCAAAAGCATCAAGAGCTGTTTCGAAATCTAAGCCTGAAATCTTATCCCAGATCCAATTCGTAAGTTTCGCCTTGCTTCCCTGATACCTTGTTTTTGGGAACTTGGTCGCAACCTCTGGAAATAGAGAAATCTGGTCAGCCATAGGACAGAAAATCCGAGATGTTTGGCAAGCATTCAATTATAGCAATAAGACGATATCTAGTGCAGTGGCGCGTCGTATAGAACTAACGCGCCCACTCCGTTGACAGCCGCGCGCCGATGTTCCATACTTCGCTCAATGATGAACTGTGGAGTCTTATGACATGCTTAGCCAGGAACAAATTGACTTTTATCATGACCACGGCTATCTGGTCGTTGAGGATGTGCTGAGCGCGGACGAACTGTCGGACTTGCAGCGCGTGACCGACGATTTCGTCGAGCGCTCGCGAGCTATCAGCCAGCACAACGACGTCTACGATCTCGAGGCGGATCACAGCGCGGAACGCCCGCGCCTGCGCCGCATCAAGAACCCCATCGAGCAGCACGAAGTCTACGACCAGACCTTGCGACACCCAGGCATTCTGGATCGCGTCGAGCAGCTGATCGGCCCCGGCCTGCGGCGGCAGAATACCAAGCTGAATATGAAAGAACCCGACCACGGCAGCGCGGTGGAATGGCATCAGGATTGGGCCTTCTATCCGCATACCAACGACGATGTGCTGGCGGTCGGCGTCTGCATTGATGATATGACCGAAGAAAACGGCTGCATGCTGATGGTACCGGGCTCGCACAAAGGCGAGTTGTACAGCCACCACGAAAGCGGCGTCTTCGTCGGCGCGGTGAGCGATCCGGACTTCGAGCCGGTCGAAACAGCCAAGTGCCTGGTCAGAGCCGGCGGCATCACCATCCACCATGCCCGCACCCTGCACGCGTCCACGCCCAACCACTCGGCCAAGCCGCGGCGCCTGCTGCTCTTCGAATACTGCTCGCTCGATTCCTGGCCGCTGCTGGGCGCTTCATTTGACGACTACTGCGCCTCAATCTTGCGCGGCGAGCCCAGTATGCGCCCGCGGGTGGATGTCGCGCCGGTCATCATCCCCCTGCCCAAGCCGGAAAACGCAGGCTCCATATTTGAGATTCAGGAATCGCTGCGGCGCAAGGAGATGGCAAAGCAATGAGCTTGATGATGAGGAATTTCCGCCGCTGGTGGCAAAGACCGCGCAATATCCGCGAGCGCTCGGAAGATCGTAAAGTTTCGTTTTTGGAGTTGTTTTATGATCTCGTTTATGTGGTGTTGATTGCGCAATTAACCCACACCCTCGCCCATCATATTGACCTGCGCCATATCCTCAATTTTCTATTCCTGTTCATCATTACCTGGTGGGCATGGTTAAACGGGGCAGCCTATCACGATCTGCATGGCAATAATGACATCCGCACCCGCGTTTTCACCTTCCTGCAAATGTTCACCGTCGCGGCGATGGCGGTGTATGCGCATGACGCGCTGGGAGAAACTTCTGCCGGGTTTGCCTTATCGTATGCCGGCTTTCAACTCATCTTGACCTTTCTATGGTGGCGGACCGGCGTCCACGACCCAGCGCATCAGCCTCTTTCGCGGCCGTATGCGCTCGCCTTCTTGATAACAACGCTGTTATTCATCGCGTCCTATTTTTATGAGCCACCCGAGCGGTTCACCTTCTGGATAGTCGCGACTGCGCTTTCGATTTTGTTGCCGCTATACCTGTTTCGCATTCGCCGCCATAACCAGGATGTGCAAGCGCAGATTGAAATGAGTACCTTAGCCACCCCGTCGTTTGTGGAACGGTTTGGCCTATTTACGATTATCGTGCTCGGCGAGGTCATCGTCGGTGTTGTGCAAGGCTTGGCTGGCTATCACGAGCTGGATTGGCAGGTTGTCGGCATCAGCGCCCTGGGCATGATGGTCGCCTTCGGCACTTGGTGGCTGTATTTTGACTTTGTCTCTCACCGCATACCTGGCCCCGGCGCGATGCGCGTCTATGTCTGGTCTTACGCGCATTTGCCCGTAACCGCCGGCATCGCCATGATCGGGGCGGCAGTCGTCAATGTCATCGCCCATGCGACTGAGCCGCTGCCGGTTGAAGTCCGCTGGCTCTTGGTCTGCTCGATTGGCCTGGTGCTAGCCGGCATCGCGCTGATGATCTGGACGCTGCCGCCGCGTGCGAATGCCGCGCAATCTTACCGGCTGGGCCAAATCGTGATGTTCGTCGTCGCTATCTTGATCGTCGCCCTGGGCTTCTCAACCCTGGAGACGATTCCCTTGCTCGCTGCAATCGCCGTTTTGATGATCTTGCCGGTCGTCTTCGGTCTTTTCCACTGGCTAAAACACACCGAGCCGTCGCTTTGATTATCCGCTAACCAAGTCTTGGCGGGGCAAGCGGCGACTGCGGCAATTGCGCCCTCGCCATTGACAAGCCTGCCGCTTGCTCTTAGCATACGCGAATGAACAGATTTTCTATACGCAGTCATAAACAGCGCAAGGAGCGAGCTAAATGTACACAGTAACAAAATATCCCCACGGGACATTCAACTGGGCGGATACCAGCTCGACCAATTCGGCGGCGTCCAAGCAATTTTATATGGGGCTCTTCGGCTGGGGCAATTTCGACATCCCCATCGGCGAAGGCATGAATTACACCATGTTCCAGCTTGAGGGCCAAAATGTCGCCGCGCTTAGCGATGCGACGCCGGAGGCGCTCGAGCAGAATATACCGTCGCACTGGTCCTGTTATGTATCGGTCGATGATGTCGATGCGCTCTTGCCCGTCGCCACAGCAAATGGCGCGCAAATCATTTATGGCCCCATGGATGTCTTTGACAGCGGACGAATGGCCTTCATCATGGACCCGACCGGCGCCCCCCTGGGCTTGTGGCAGGCGCGCAACCACATCGGCGCGGGCATCGTCAATACCGTGGGCGCCATGTGCTGGAACGAACTGCTGACACGCGACGCCGCCGCTGCCCAAACCTTCTACGGCGCCTTGTTCGGCTGGGAATTCTGCGAGGATGAAAATAGCTACATCCGCATCCTGAATAACGGGCGCAACAATGGCGCCATGATGCAGATAGACGCGCGCATGGGCGATATGCCCTCGATGTGGCAGCCCTACTTCACGGTCGCCGATATCGACGAATCAATCAGCCGAGCCTCGGAATTAGGCGGGAAGATCATCATTCCCAAGACGGTAGCGCCGGACACCGGGCATTTCGCCTATTTGCAAGATCCGGCTGGCGCCTACTTCTACATCATTCAGCTACTCCAGGCGGAACCCTGGGAAGAATAGCCAGCGCGCGAATCTTGAAGGAGCGATCCTAGTCTCGCCCTCAATCGCCTGCAATCAAGACACTTGATGCTTGCCCGAGCGCAGAAAGACGCTCCTTCAACGGAATCATGATTCAGGAGAATCTTCATGTACAAAGTCACAAAATACCCGCAGGGCACATTCAGCTGGGCGGACAACACCTCAACCAAGGCCGACGCGGCCAGAGCCTTCTACATGGATATGTTCGGCTGGGGCAAGATCGACGAGCCCCTTGGCGGCGGCATGTATTACACCATGTTCCAGCATGAAGGCGAACACGCCGCTGGCTTCGCCGCCATGATGCCCGACATGCAGGCGCGGGGCCTCCCGTCTCACTGGACCAACTATGTGTCAGTTGACGACGTAGACGCGCTGGTGGAGCCGATAAAAGCGAACGGCGGCACGCTACTCTTCGAGCCCATGGACATCTTCGACAACGGGCGCATGCTGCAGTTTATGGATCCGACCGGCGCGAAGCTGGGCTTGTGGCAGCCGAAGAACCACATCGGCGCGGGCATCGTCAATACCGTGGGCGCGATGTGCTGGAACGAGCTGCTCACACGCGATGCCGCGGCGGCAAAAGCCTTCTACAGCGCCGTGCTCGGCTGGGAATTTTACGGCGATGGTCATTACATCCACATTAGCAATGGTGGGCGCAACAACGGCGGCATGATGGAGATGGATGAGAACTTCGGCGAGATGCCGCCTTGCTGGATGGTCTATTTCCACGTCGCGGACATAGACGCGGCAATGAAACGCGTGGAAGCATTAGGCGGCAAGGTTGTCACACAGAAGATGGAAGCGCCCGACACCGGCTGGTTCACCGTGGTCGAAGATCCGGCCGGGGCCGTTTTCTACATCATGCAACTTCAGAGGTCCGAGCCCTGGGTTGAGTAGTGATTCGAGTAGTGATTCAAAGAGAGCTCGGGCAAGCAATCGGCTCGCCCCTGTATACTTTGCCAGCGGAAAGCCCCAGCCCCTTGCCCCGGCAAGCTACTGACGACAGGACAGGTTCAAGTTGGGCAAGGTATCGCCGCGAAACAGGCGCATTTGGCTCGCTTATTCGGGCGAGCCAATGGCTCGCTCCTACATCTTCTACCACAAAATGAGCCTGTAGGGGTCAGCCAATGGCTGACCCGTTGTGACGACTCCCGCGATTTTCAAAACTGTCCTGTCGTCAGCAGCAAGCTAGGGAAGTGGAGCTATGCCGCAGCCGGACAAAAGGTATTTTGCGTGGCGGCGGCATTGTCACGCGCGAGAGTCTACATGGCGCTGTTACTTGACGCTTTCTCGTGCAGGCAACTGATGCGCCAGACGTGTTCTTCCCGCGCCAGCAGCTCGTCAGCGGCCGCCGGTCCCCAGCTGCCAATCGGGTAACATTGCATCGGCGGCGCGGCTGGGTCACTGCGCCAGCCTTCTATAACGGGGTCGACGATCTTCCAGGCGCTTTCGATTTCATCGCTGCGGATGAAGAGCTGGGCATCGCCGTTGATGGCGTCGAGGATCAGTCGCTCGTAAGCATCGGGCAAGTTATCGGCGATAAAAGCGTTCTTGTAGTGCAGCTCCATATCGACCGACTTGGCAATCTGCTGGTCGGGGATTTTGGCTTCTATGGTCAGGTGGATGCCTTCATCGGGCTGGATGCAGATCGAGAGCATATTGCGCGAATAGTCGCCGCTTTCGGTCAGCTCGAAGATGCTGTTGGGCGGACGTTTGAATTGTATGTTGACTTGTGTGGTCTTCTGCCCGATGGCTTTGCCGGAGCGCAAGTAAAAGGGGATGTCTTTCCAGCGCCAATTGTCGATGAAGAGTTTCAGCGCGGCGAAAGTCGGCGTGGCGGAATCGGGCGCGACGCCCGCGGCCGCGCGATAGCCTTGGTATTGGCCGCGCACCGTGTCCGCCAGCTTGATGGGCCGCGCGGCTTGCAGCACTTTGACCTTTTCGTTGCGCAGGGCGTCGGCGTCGAAAGCCGAGGGCGGCTCCATGGCGATGAGCGATAGCAGCTGCAGCAGGTGGTTTTGCATCATGTCGCGCATGACGCCTGAGCTGTCGTAATAGCCAGCGCGCGTGCCGACGTCCACCGTTTCCGCCACCGTCACCTGCACATTGCTGATATGACTGCGATTCCAAATCGGCTCGAAGATCGTATTGGCGAAGCGCATAAAGAGGATATTCTGCGCCGTCTCTTTGCCCAGATAATGATCTATGCGATAGACCTGCGACTCGTTGAAGACGGAGTGCACGATTCGATTCAGCGATTGCGCCGTGCTCAAATCGTAGCCGAAGGGCTTTTCGATGACGATGCGCCGCCAGGATGGGGCAGCGCCTGCGCCCGTCCCGCCGTTTTCGCGCGCCATATCCAGCGCGCCCAGGTTGCGGATCACATCGGCGTAGAACTCGGGCGCGATTGACAGGTAGTAGAGGCGGTTGCAGCAGCCGCCATCCAGCGCATTCAAGTCGTCTCGGAGCGTTCGATAAGTCTCCGGCTGCGGCAAGTTGACCTTGCTGTAGCTTAGCGTCTCCCGAAATCGCTGCCAGGCGCGTTCGTCGTAGATGGCAGCGGCGTAATTCTTCAGCGATTGATGCGCGTGGTCGATAAGCGTCTCGTCGGTCCATTCCCGCCGGCCCACGCCAACGATGTGCAGGCGCTTGGGCAGGCGTCCCTTGATGAAATTGCTATAGAGCGACGGAATCAGCTTGCGCCGGGCCAAGTCGCCGGTCACGCCGAAGATGGCTATTACAGTCGGTCGGGCTGTCATGGCCGATACCTGTGCTTCGGATTAGTGGCGCGTATTGTAGCGTATATTGGCGAATGCAACGAATATAGCGAGGATGCGATACCGATTCCCCGTGACAGGTTGGTACGGTCTTCGCCAGTTGCACGAACTACGCTTATTGATTTGAAATCGTTCGAGATGTTATAATCCCGGTAGGTATGTCAGGAGAAAGACATCATGACGGTTTCTGAAGTCTTGCGTCAGGCAAAGACATTAAGCCCGGATGAACGCAAGGAATTGCTCAAATTGCTCAATGAGCTCATAGCGGTGCAAGAGAACATACCGAAGAGAAGTTTGCTTGAGTTGGCAGGACTGGGACAGGAGTATTGGGAAGGTGTTGACAGCGACGCGTACATAAATGAGTTGCGTGACGAGTGGGATCGGGATCGTTGAAGCTCGACACCGCGTTTCAAAACGTGCAACGTATCTACATTGATACGGCGCCCCTGATTTATCTGGTTGAAAAGCATACGCACTATTTCGCGAAGATGCTCAGCATAGTCGGTTTCATTGAAACGGCTCCGCTGCAAGTGTATACATCAGTTATTTCCTTTACTGAGATCTTGGTTCAACCTCTGAGACTAGGCAATACCGATTTGGCACAGGAGTATTACGATATTCTTGCAAGCAACAATGATTATACGATAGTGTCAATCACGGTCGAAATTGCTGTTTCCGCAGCTGCGATACGCGCGCGTTACCGGTTACGGACACCTGACGCCATACATGCTGCAACCGCAATTAAGTCGGACTGCGACGCGATTCTCACCAACGACAGAGACTTCCGACGTCTCCAGGACATAAACGTCCTCATTATGGACGATCTAGAACTCTGAGTCCCCGCCCACGTGGCAACACTGTGAATGCCGCTGCGCAAGGTCACGCAATCATTCGCCATCACTCCCGCAGGCTCCCCGCCCAGCGCGCAGGAATCTCCACCACCTCGCGCTCAACCGACTCATATACCGCCATATCCGCACACTGATAGATGTAGGTGCGCCCGGCTTCAGAAGACATGCCGATATGATTGCCCGCCCGGTCTAGCGCAATCAGGTTCATGCCGCCGATGTAGTCGCCAGCCAAATCGCGCAGATCGCTCATGGCAGCCCGCGCCGCCTCACCCAGAGACAGGCCCATTTTGAGATAGAGGACGAGACTGCGGGCCGTGCCTGCGCGGATGGCCATTTCGCCCATGCCGGTGCAAGCGCATGCGCCGAAGCGATTGTCGGCATAATTGCCCGCGCCGATGATAGGCGAATCGCCGATGCGCCCGGGATATTTCCAGGCCCAACCGCTGGTGCTGACGCCGGCCGCGATATCGCCCGCGCCGTCGATGGCGATGAAATTCACCGTGCCGGCGACGCGCTCGGGGTCAGTCGCCAGTTTGACCCACTCGAGCAGGGGCGTGTCAGCGGACAGTTCGGGGGTTTCGCCGGAATCCGCGCTCGCAGCCAGACGCCGCCGCCAAACGTCGCGGATTTCGTCAGTCAGCAGATCGTCCCAATGCTCAGCGCCGATCTCATGGGCGAAGCGCTCGGCGCCTTCACCCGCTAGCAGCACATGCGGCAGCTTACGCTCCAACACTTGGCGGGCGACCGATATAGCGTAGGGGAAGCCGCGCATCAAGGCGACCGCCCCAGAATTGAGCGTCGCCCCATCCATGATGCTGGCGTCGAGTTCCAGTTCACCGAGGATATTGGGATAGCCATTGTAGCCGACGCTGTGGTCGTCGGGATCCGCTTCGACCGCGCGGATGCCGATCTCGACAGCGTCCATAGCGCTGCCGCCATGCTTGAGCGCGCGCATGGCGTCGGCGATGCCAACGGCGCCGTTGTGGCTGGCGATGATTATCATGCTGCTAAAACCTCGGGCCGTATTTGAATGTGACGCCGCGATTCTAACAGATTAAGCGGCGTCGGAAAAAGAAACGGGCGACTGCAAAAGACGTCCCGCAATCACGTACAACAGTTGTTGGATCTTAAGCGGAAACCCCGTAGCGCAGCGTATCGCCCTTCGATAGCACTTGCGGCTGGTCAAATCGCGCAGCGCCGAGGCCGGTCAAGGTAAATTCGCTGAAGCTGACCTCCCCGCCAAGCACGCTGAATTCGACATCGCAGCCTGCGCCATTGGGGCTGAGCGCGCAGCTGCCCCAAGCGTAGCCGGTCGACCAGAAGTGGCGGCAGTCTGCTATTGGCGCGGCGAAGCTGATCGTCTGATCTACAGCGGAGTACTGGAAGCCGCTGAGCGCCAGGACGGCCGCCCAAGCCACCATCGCCCGCGCGTAGTGATGCCCGCATTCGGCTTCGTCGAAGGGGTTGCGCTTGCGCCCGTCATAACGATCGCGGATGGCCTGGATGCAGCGCAGCCCGTTTTCGATATCGCCTTCGTATAACATGCCGATGGCCGCTGTGTACTCGAAGCCGGTCATCACTTCGTTGTAATAAGGGAAGGGACGCGCCGGACGCCGGCCGCGCGGATAGGTCGCCATAAGCAGCGCCGACTCCTCGTTGAGCACGTAGGAGCGCATGTGGTTGAAGTGCCCGTACATGTTCTCTTTGAAGTTGTAGCGCTTGATGCTGCTTAGCGTCCGCTTGACATTTTCTGCCTCGGTCAGATAACCCAAACCGGAGACGTGTGCCAGCAATTGCCCGACCAGTTGATCCACCAGGCAGCCGGCGCCTAATTGCAGCACCGGTTCGCTGGGGTCGGCCGCGCCCATGCTGCTGTGGATGAGCATGCCCAGAATCGCGTCGCGTTCCCCAGCCGGCTGAATCAAGTGCTCGTAATAATCGCCATTAAAGAGGCGCTCGTCGATGGCGCGGCTGCCGTTGTCGAAGAGCCGGCGGCACTCCGCGGCAAAGTCGTCCTCGCCGAGATGGCGCGCCATCTCCTCCATCGCCCGCAGCGCGCCCAAGTACCAGATGCCCATCTGCGGGTTGGGTCCGTAATATTCGACGTCCATCGTGTTGTGCTGGCAGCCTTCCATGACGCCGTCTTTATCGCCGTCCCAGCCGCCGGGCAGCCAGCAGAATTCCAGCGCCCGGCGCGCGTGGGGCCACATCCCCCGCAGCGCCTCGCTGTCGCCGCTGAGCTGCCAGTCGCGGTAGAGCTTCATGATGCAGCCCATCTGCCCGTCAGCCGCCGCCAGAGACCAGGACTGCGCGTGCTGCAGCGGCAGATCGACGCGGAAGCTCATGCCGCCGTCGGCGCGGGTGGCGTAGTTGAACTCGACCTCGCGCATGCCCATTGCCAGCCCGCCGAAGAGAAAAGCCGTCGCCTGCTCGTAATTCCAAACGTGCGTACAGGAGCCAAAGCAGCAGCCGGCGGTATCGTCACAGCCTTCCCAGCCGAACATGAAGCCGTCGGGCGTGCGGAAGACGGTCTGCGAGCGCAGCGTGCTGAGATTGAAGAGCGCCGCTTCTTTGACCACAGTCGGCAGGTCGGCCGCGCAGACTGCGTCCACGAAGGCGCGCGTCTCCGCCTCCAGCATGCCGAGGTTTTGCGCCGTGTATGCGGCCGCTTGCCAGGCGTCGGCGTATTGAGTCGTATAGAAGTTGCCGATGCGCGTACCGGCCTGGACAGGACTTTGCGGGTGATTCACGCCGGCTTCCGTCCAGGTGTTGCGATTGGGAAAATGCCAGCTGAGGAAGAAGGTGATGTCTGCGCTTCCGCCGGCGGGGACGGACAGAGATACCGAAAGCGAGCCGGTTGGGTTGTCTTTGCCGTCGCGCGCGCGCTCATCGAGCTGGCCGTCTTCACTGAAGTCATCCCAGAAATCGAGCAGGGAATCGCCCCAAGTGTAGTTTGCCCAGGCGCTGCGATGCGTGATGCCAGCGCGCTGCGGCGTGGTCAGCGCCAAGGTGCCCCACTGCGGCGCTTGGGGATCGACACCCGCTGATTGCATGAATAAGCCGGCCAGTCCGTCCGCTTCGCGATAGCTGTTGAAGTTTTCCCTGGCGGCGCCGCTGGTTCCGTCCGCGCCGATGAAGTTTTGCAGGCTGCCGCAGATGGCGGCTTCAATGTCACTGTCGCCGTCATTACTGAGCACAAAGCGCAGGATGGCGACCGGGATGCCACTGTTGTCGCTGTCGGTAGGGATGAGCGGGTTGAAGGCTTGCAGCTCGGCGCGCAGCGGGACATCCGGGTCGCTGAGCAGGACCCGGCCGAAAGGATAAGCCGCTTCAAAGCTGCATTGGCGGAAGCGCGGCAGGCCGTGGTTAGGGATGGCAGCGCCGCGAGCGCCTTCGTAATCAGCCGGCGGAATGACGCCTTCCAGAGCGTGTGCGGTGGTGGCGCCGTCGTTAGCGCGTGTGTAGAGTGCGAAGAAAGTCTGCTCAATGTCGAAGCCTTTGGCCGGGCGGTTGACGATTTCCCAGTCGTGCAGGTTGCCGCGGCCGCCCAGCGAGACGACGCCGGTGCCGATGCCGCCCAGAGGCATGCCGATCTGTCGCAGGTGGTCTTGATCGTAAGATTTAAGCGCGGGGAAGCTCGAACCGTTCAGTTGCGTCATTTCTTCGTGACCTCATCTTTCAAGTCGAATATTGTACTAGCCCTTTATACCGGAGCGCGTTAGGGCTTCAATGATCCAGCGCTGCGCCGCAATGAAGACAAGCAGCACCGGCAGAATCGCCCAAACCACCGCCGCCATCACCACCGACGGGTCGCCTCCGCTCATGCGTCCCGTCAACATAGCGATGCCTTGTGGCAGCGTCATTAAGTTATCGTCGGTCAAGAATATCAGCGCGGCGAAGAAGCCATTCCAACTGGCGTTGAAGGAGATGATGCCCAAAGTCGCCAAGCCGGGACCGACTAAAGGCAGCGCGATCTGCATATAACAGCGAAAATGCCCGGCGCCATCCACTCGCGCGGCGTCAAAAAGCTCCTGCGGCATCTGCATAAAGAATTGCCGCATAAGGAATAAGCCGAAGACGTTGACCAAGCCCGGCAAGATCAACGATTCGTGCGTGTTCACCAGCCCCAGGTCGGCCATCATCAGGTAAATGGGGATGATGGTCACCTGGCCCGGCACCATCAACGCGGCCAGCAGCAGCATAAACAGGATATTCCGCCCCGGGAAGCGCAGACGGGCAAAGGCATAACCGGCCATAGAGCAGGTGATGAGTTGCCCGATGGTCGTCAGCGTGGCGATTTTGAAACTGTTGCCGAAGAATAGCGCGAAGGGCACACTGTATTGGCCCTCGCGCGCTTGGAAGGGCTTCAAGAAGTTGTCCCAGTTCCATTGGGTGGGCAGCCAACTCGGCGGCAACTTGAAGCCTTCGCCTAGCGGTTGCAGCGACTGAGAAAACATCCACAACAGCGGCATCAACACCAGAATCGCGGCGATGCTAAGCACAATGAAGGATAAGGCATCCTGCCACTTGAGAGGCTTGCCCTGTCGCCAGGGTAGGGCCAGGATGCGAGCGCGGTACCGATTGATCTGAGTATGCATGCCCGGTTCTATCGCCTATTCGTAGTGAACCCAGCGGCGGCCGCCCCAAAACTGCACCAGCGTCACCGCCATGATCACCAGAAAGAGCGTCCACGAAATGGCGGCGGCATAGCCGAAATCCAGCCGCTGGAAAGCCTGCTGATAGATATACATCACCACCGAGCGCGTGGCGTCGCCGGGGCCACCTCCTGTTAGCACGAAGATAGAATCGAAGACTTGGAACGCGCCGATGAAGAAGATGACCAGGATGAAGAAGATCGTCGGGCTAAGCAGTGGTATGGTGATGCGGGTGAATAGCTTCCGCTCGCTGGCGCCATCCAGTTGCGCAGCTTCGTAGTATTCGTTGGGGATGGATTGCAATCCCGCCAGGAAGACCAGCATGGCGAAGCCAGCGTTCTTCCATACATCCATGATGATAATCGCCGCCATCGCCCAGCCGGGCTCTCGCAGCCAGGGTATGGCGTCAATATTGAGCAAGCTGAGATAGAAATTAAATACCCCCGTATCTTCGGCGTATAGGTATTTCCAAATGACCGAAATATAGGTGTGGGCGACCAAGATCGGGAAGAAGAATACCGAGCGATAGAAGTTGCTCACCAGCACAGGCATACGGCGATTTATGAAGACCGCCAGCAACAGGCCGACGCCCGCATTCAAAAAGACCGCGAACATAGTAAAAACAACGGTGTTGCGGTAGGTGCGGTGCAGGCGCGTATCCGTCGCCAGGCGCTCGAAATTCTCTGTGCCGATGAAGGTCGTATCGCCCCAAATGCCGTACTCGTAGAAGCTGATGCGCAGGGACTCAATCAAGGGATAGGCAATGAAAATGGCGAAACCGATCAGCGTCGGCAAGATGAAAAGAAAGGCAGCAAGCGCTTCACGTGCCTTCGGCGTGAGGCCTGACATCATTATCCCTTCGACTAAATGAAGGCATAAGCTTGCATGATCAATAATGCAAGCTTATGCGCCAATCGGCAAAGGCGGCGTTGTTATTTCCAGCCAGCGCGCTAGTTGTCGAGCGTGGCCATCTCGGCGCTGAGCTCGGTGTGCGCTGCTTCGAGCCCGGCCTCGATCTCGACATTGTTCGCCATGATGTCGCTGAGGTGACGATGGACGATCTCCTGCATAGCGGCGAAATTGGGCGGTGAAGGCACTGGCTTGATATCGTCCAGGCTCTCCCAGAAGTAGTTGGCGTGGGCCGGGAAGCTGAGAAATTCTTCGGTCTGCACCGTTTCCGGGCGCGCCGGCATTGAGGTGCGATAGGCGACCATGTCCGCGTCTGTCTCCAACGAAGAGAGGTCTTTGATAAGCTCAATAGCCAAGGGAACATTTTCCGCCATGCGCGTAATCGCCCAGCCGCCCGATCCGAAGACAGTGGTGGCCGCTCGATTGCGGGGCCAATGCACGATATCGACGTCATCGTGTTCGGCAACATGGTAGCTGTTGAAGGGCCAGCGGCCCGCCGATACGATTGCGGCGCGCCCGGAAGTAAAGAGCCCGCCTTGATCCGCGCCTTCGACATTGGGCGCTACGCCATGCTTGTAGACCAGATCATGCAAGAACTGCACCGTCTCCATCACCTTGGGGTCGTCCAGGTTGGATTGCGACCAGTCGTCAGTCAACACTGATGTGCCATTGGTGTAGAACCAGGGTGTATAGCCGAAGAAGAACCAAGGCAGGACGTAGCCGAATACCTTGTCTTCGCCTTCGCCGGAAGTCAGCGCGATAGTGGCTTCGAGGAAGTCGTCCCAGGTCCAGTCTGGCGCCGGCGTGCCCAGCCCGGCCGCTTCAAACTTCGACGGGCTGTAGTGCATGATCATGTTGTTCCACTCGCGCGTGATGTAATAGTTGTGGCCATCCGCGCCCAGCAGGGCATCACGCAGCGCCGGATGCGAATCGTCAAGCACGGTCTGCAGCTCTGGCTCGGTGGCGATGACGTCGTCCAACGGCAGCAGGATGTCCTGGGCGATGGCTTCATGCGCCACTTCAATCGCTGTGGCCATAATGTCGGTCTGCTGCCCGCTGCGCATACGCAGAGCGAGGTTGGTCTGGTAACCGCCCCAGCCTTCCGTCGACGGGATGTAGAGCGCCTCGACCGTCACATTCGGATAGCGCTCGTTGAAGCGATCAATGGCAAGTTGATAAAGTTCTGGGATGCCGAAGTTGTAAATGACCAGGTGGCCCTCGCTATCGCCCGGAGGCGCTTGCGCCAAGGCCGTGCCGAGAGGCATACCGTACGCGGCGGCAAAGGCGGCGGCGCTGCCCATGCCGGTGTAGCGCAAAAAGTCACGGCGTGAAATTCGCTTGGACATAATCTTTCTCCTTCAGGATACTTTTCAATTTACATACCCGTCCAATTATAGCGCGGCGCGGGAATGTTGCAAATACAGGCGGCAAGCGCCGCCCGCGCGGGTGTCGAATTCTTCAGCCTTTCGTCTATAATGGGCGCTGCGAATACAAGTGGCGCGCTGCGGGCAGCCCGGCGCGGTGACATAGAGTTGATGAGGAGCAGTTGATGGCTGAGCAAGGTTTTACCCCTCCAACCAGCGAATGGTATCGCCCGTCGGCGGACATGGTGGCGCAATCGAACGTGCCGGATTATGAGACGATGGCTGACTTGGCGCGCCAAGACCCAGCGGCCTTTTGGGCGGAGCGCGCCGAGACGCTGCAATGGTACCAAAAGTGGGACCAAGTCCTCGATGACAGCAATAAACCCTTCTACAAGTGGTTTGTCGGCGGCAAAACCAATATGGTCCTCAATGCGCTCGACCGGCATGTGTCGACTTGGCGGCGCAACAAGCTGGCCATCCTCTGGGAGGGCGAGGACGGCGAAAAAGTTTCGCTGTCGTATTGGCGGCTGTGGCAAGAGGTCAACAAGTTCGCCAACGTGCTGCGCAGCATGGGCGTGGCCAAGGGCGACCGCGTCACCATTTACATGGGGCGCGTGCCGGAAATCGCCATCGCCATGCTGGCTTGCGCCAAAATCGGCGCGCCCCACAGCGTGGTCTACGGCGGCTTCTCGGAACAGGCCCTGGCCAGCCGCATCGAGGATGCGCAGAGCAAAGTCTTGATCACCTGCGACGGCGCCTGGCTGCGCGGAAAGATCGTGCGCCTCAAGGACACAGTGGACGAGGCGGTGCAGCGCTCGCCGGTCGTCGAGACCGTCATCGTCGTCAAGCGCACTGGTCATGACATCGCCATGGAACCGGGCCGCGACTACTGGTATCAGGACTTGATGGCGCTGCCCATCGCCTCGACTCGTGCCGAAACCGAGGTCATGGACGCGGAAGACCCGCTCTTCATCTTGTATACCAGCGGCACCACCGGCAAGCCCAAGGGTGTGCTGCATACGCACGGCGGCTATCAAGTATATACCTCGACCACGCTCGAATGGGCTTTTGACATCAAAGAAGATGACCGCTGGTGGTGCGCGGCTGATCCCGGCTGGATCACCGGGCACAGTTACATCGTCTACGCGCCGTTGATTCTGGGCGCGACCAGCATCATCTATGAAGGCGCGCCGACCTACCCCTACCCCGACCGCTGGTGGAAGATCGTGGCCGATTACGGCGTGTCGATATTGTACACAGCGCCCACGGCCATCCGCGGCTTGATGCGCTTCGGCGAGGCTTGGCCCGCGCGGCATGACTTGAGCAGCCTGCGCCTGCTGGGCTCAGTCGGCGAGCCCATCAACCCGGAAGCCTGGCGCTGGTATCACCGCGTTATCGGGGCGGAACAGTGCCCCATCATCGATACCTGGTGGCAGACGGAAACCGGCGGCTTTATGATCACGCCGCTGCCGTCCATGGACTTGAAACCCGGCAGCGCCACCCGCCCCTTCCCGGGCATTGAGGTCGATATCGTCGATGAGGACGGCGTCCCGGTTGGCGCCAACGAAGATGGCAACCTGGTCATCAAGACGCCCTGGCCCAGCATGATTCGCACGGTCTACGGCGATGACGAGCGCTTCATCAGCCAGTATTGGCAGAAGTACCGCGAGCAAGGCTGGTATCTGGCCGGCGATACGGCGCGGCGCGATGAAGACGGCTACCTGTGGGTCATCGGCCGCAACGATGATGTGCTCAAGGTCAGCGGTTATCGCCTGGGCACAGCCGAAGTCGAGTCGGGCTTGGTCAGCCACAGCGCGGTGGCCGAGTCAGCGGTGATTGGCATTCCGGATGAATTGCGCGGCAACAAGATTTTCGCCTACTGCATCCTGGTGGAAGGCCTGGACGGCTCAGCAGCGCTGGAAGCGGAGCTCAAGGCGCATGTGCGGCATGAGGTGGGTCCGATTGCCGTGCCGGCGCAGATCGAGTTTGTGGACAATCTGCCCAAAACGCGCAGCGGCAAAATTATGCGGCGTGTGCTCAAGGCGCAGGCGCTGGGTCAGCCGTTAGGGGATTTGAGCACGCTGGAGGATTAATTCACCACAGAGAGCACAGAGGAATCTAACAAACGGGCGATATTGAAGGCTCGGCTTGGTAGCGGATTCCCGGCTGTGCGTCAATTTACATATTTGTAGGGGCGACCAATCTGGTATCACGCTGCCGCTGGAATGAGAGGTTTCGGGCAGTCGCCCCTACATATCGTCGTGTTAGCGAAATTTTCATTACTTACCTGGTTCTACTGAGGGCAGAGAGAGGGATTCCCTCTGCGTACTCTATCAAACTCGGTGTACTCGGTGGCAAAGATGTCGAGTATTCGCCTAAGCCAAGCGAGCGGCAGCTGAGTCACATAACCGGACAAGCCTTACAGCTTGTGGCAAATTGCGTCGAGAAGCTCCTGCCATACCTAGGGCAAGTGTCATTTGCCCCCGCTGCATTGAACTCCTAAACCGCCCCATCCGTATACACATCATCCACCAGGCGCAGAATCCCCAGTGGATTCCCGTCTTGCAGCGCCGGCGGCAGCAGCGCGTCCGGCACATTCTGGAAGGCGATGGGGCGCATGAAGCGGTAGATCGCGTTCATGCCGACGGAAGTTGTGCCCGGCGCGGTCGTGGCGGGATAAGGCCCGCCGTGCTGCATGGCGTGCACGACAGCGACGCCAGTGGGGAAGCCGTTCCAGATCACGCGGCCGGCCTTCTCGCGCAGTTGATGCAGCAGCTCGCCGATATCCGCCAGCTCGCTGTCTTCGGCGTGCACGGTGGTGGTCAAATTGCCTTCGAGGGCGTCGATCGTCGCGCGCAAGTCGTCGCGGTCATCGCAGAGCACGAAGAGCGTCACCGGACCAAAGTGCTCGACTTGCAGGCGGTCGTCGGCGCGGATGGCTGAGGCGCTAGTCTGCATGACGGTATTGCTGTAGCAGAAGGCGTCATCGACAGCGCTGGCTTCGGCGCCAGTTAAGACATCAATCTGCGGATTCGCCGATGTCTGGCTGACCGCGGTATTTAAGCCGCTCGCGACCGCCTCGTTAAGCAGGACGCCAGCGGGCGCTGCGCCCATCTGTGCGGTCACGGCAGCGATGAAGTCTCGCGAAGCGCCGCTGTCCTCCAGCAGGATCAAGCCGGGATTGGTGCAGAATTGCCCCGCGCCCATCGTCACGGACGCGACCAGCCCCTCGGCGATGTCATCAGCGCGCGCGGCCAGAGCCGCTGGGGTGATGACAACCGGATTGACGCTGCCCATTTCGGCGTAGACGGGGATGGGGCGCGGACGGCGAGCGGCGATATCGTGGATGGCGCGGCCGCCGCGCAAACTGCCGGTGAAGCCGACCGCTTCGATGCCATCGTGCTCCGCCAGCCAGCCGCCGACATCGATGCCGCTGCCTTGCAGCATGGAGAAGGTTCCCGCGGGGAAGCCCTGCGTTACGACGGCTGCGGAAATCGCCTGTGCGAACATTTCGGAAGTGGCCGGATGACCCGGGTGCGCCTTGACGACGATGGGGCAGCCGGCCGCCAAAGCCGAGGCGCTGTCCCCACCGGCGACGGCGAATGCGAAGGGGAAGTTGCTGGCGGCGAAAATCGCCACCGGCCCCAGCGGGAATTGCATCTGCTTGATGGCGGGCTGGCCGGGACCTTCGCTATTAAGGATGGCGCGTACATAAGCGCCATCACGCAGCAAAGCCGCGAATGACCGGATTTGCCCGGTTGTGCGCCCGCGTTCGCCGGTCAAGCGCGGCAAGCCCAGCCCGGTTTCGCGGTCGGCGGTATGCAGCAGGTCATCGCCCAGCGCTTCGATCTGCGCAGCGACTTCGTCGAGAAAGTCAGCGATCTTGCTCGATGGGAAGCGGCGGATTTCGTCAAAGGCGGCGACGGCGGCGCCAACCGCGCGATCAACCTCGCCACGCGTGGCGCTGTGGAAGGGCAGGTCGCCGGCAGTCTTGTCGCGCGGATCGACGCTGAAGAAGGTATCAGCGCCCTTTGCGGATGTAGCGCCGGCGATATAGTTGCGGCCAGTCAGTTGCATGGATTGATCTCCTATCTGTTTCCGGGCGACCCATCGGCCCGCCCATACAAGGCTTGTCCGGTACTCACATTCCGATGGCAGTACGTTTGGTCGGGGCGGGTGCCGCGCTCTTTGGGATTCGCGACACTTTTGCCACCGAGGGAAATGAGTGAATATGAGGGCACAGAGAGGATTTCCAGGGAATATGGCGGTTGGTCGAGTCAAGAATAGTCCGCATGTTCGCCGATTCTGTGTTTGGACTAAGCATGATGCCTTTCCTCTGTGTCCTCTATCTAACTCGGTGCACTCGGTGGCAAAACTGTCGAATCTTCGCCTAGGCCGAGCGAGCGGCGGCGACGTTACAGTACCAGACAAGCCTTACAATTGTCAGGTCACTGAAACGCGCAGTTCAAGCTGGTCCACTATAGCAAAGAAGGCGGGCAAATCACATTCGTCGAAGGGCGGGGTCGGGCGGCGCGCATAGGCGCAATCGATGGCGCCGTAGCGTTTCATCAACTGCTTGCGCATGTGCAGCGAGTATTCATGCCCCCTGCCGGAGACCGCTCTAATCAAGGGATCGCCGTCGCTGATGATTTTGGCGACCGCGTCAGCTTCGCCCCCCGTCCACTTGTCCCAGGCGGCCAGGAAAATCTCGTTGAAACCGACGCCGGGTATCAAGCCGCCAGCGCCGCTGCGCAATTCATCGAGCGCGGTGATGCCGCCGCCGCCGCCGAACATTAGCGCCCCGCCAGCGAGCAAAGGCGCCAGCGCTCTCATCTTGGCCGCCGAGCCGGGGCCTTCGATCTTGAAGTATTTCACGGCTGGCGCTTGATCGGCGATCTCGGCCAAGGCTTCCGCGGGCAGCTCCGTATGACGATACATCGGGATATGCGGCGCTTGCTGGATGATGATCGGCACATCGCTGGCGCGGCCAAAGTCGATGTAGAAGTCGACTAGCGCCTGGACGCCATTATCCATGGTCGCTGGCGGCAGCGTCATCAGGGCGGCCGGTCGATATGGCGCCAGTTGCCGCGCTTGCTTGATAGCCGCTTCGAGGCTGGTGGGCGCGATGCCTATGATGAGCGGCAGTGCGTTGGCCAATTCGCCGGCGACAATCTCGACATTTCGCAAGCGCTCTTCGTCGGTCATTTTGTAGGCTTCGCTGGCGAAACCGTTGATGCCGATGGCATGGACGCCGCCGTCGACTTCGAAGCGAACGATATTGCGCAAGCCGTCCGCGTCGATGTCGCCGCTTTTGTCAAAGGGCGTGAATAAAATCGGGGCGATGCCTTCGATCATGGGCTTCTCCGCAAGTGGAATGTCAGACAGTGAACATAGGTTAACCTATGCCCTCAGCCTTGACCAGCGCCTTGAAACTGGGGAACAAATAAATCGCGACTACAGGCAAGCAAACAGAAAATTTGCGACCTCGGTGTGCTCGGCGGCAGAAGAGATACCGGTCAGTTGCTTTGGCAGAACTGCGGAATCTCGATCCGCGCGCCGCCATTCATGGCGGATTCATGGGCGCAGATGCCGGCGGCGGTCCAGGCGGCCGTGGTGAGCGCGTCGGGCCAGGGCTTGCGCTCTTCGATGATGCTGCTGACGAATTCGTGCACAAGATGCGGATGCGAGCCGCCATGACCGCCACCCTGCAAGAACGACAAGTGCGCCTGCGTTTCGTCATAGACGCCGCGTTGCGTAAAGCGCGCGATTTCTCTCGGCAGCAAGTCCTGCCGATCGCGTACGTCGATGCGCTCCGTCGTGATGTCGTTGCCGCGCCCCCAATGGGTGACCACGGGCTTCATGCGAAAGACGACCGGCGGTTCCTCTTCGATCTGCTCCCACTCGAAGGTAGCCCTTTCGCCGTAGACATTGAAGCTCTCGGTGTAGCCGCGCGCCGTATGGAATAGGCTGCGGGTGATCTCCGCGGCCAGCGGCGGATCGCTGCGGAGTTCGTATATCGCGGTCTCAACCGGGAAGGGATTGCCGTACTGTTGGCGCAATTCTGGCCGCATAAGGCCGGAGCCGAAGCAGTGCACCGCCTTCGCCTGCGTGTCAGCAAGCGCCAGCACTGGCGAGACCGCATGCGTGGCGTAGTGCATCGGCGGCAAGCCCATCCAGTAGGACGGCCAGAACTCCATATCTTGATAATGCGCGCCGCGCAAGAACTGTATGCGGCCGATTTCGCCCCGCTTGATCATCTCTTGTACGTGCAGGAAGCGCCGCGTGTAGACGGCGGTTTCCATGCCCATATAATTTTTGCCGCTTGCGCGCTGGGCGGAGACGATCGCGTTGAGGTCGGCGATGCTGGTCGCCATAGGCACGGTGCAGGCGCAGTGCTTGCCGGCGTTTAGAACGGCCACTGCCTGCTCGGCATGGACGGGGATGGGCGTGATCAGGTGCACGGCGTCGATGGCGTCATCGGCAAGGATGTCATCCAAGCCGGCGACGCGCTTTTCCACCTCGAAACGGTCGCCGATCTTTTGCAGGACGTCGGGATCCGAGTCGCAGATGGTAACGCTGGCGACATTGGGGTGGTGCAAGAAGATCGGTACGAACTCGGCGCCGAAGCTCAATCCGGCGAGGGCGACGTTGATTTTACGAGATGCGGTCATCGTGTATTTCTCCGCGATATTTCAATCAATTCGGGCGATTCACAGGGTCGCGCATAGTCACATCGGTTCAGTCCCTCTTGCAAATGACTTGCACTATGAAAACTGTAGAGGCAAGGCTTGTCTCGCCCGCCGCCATTGCGCCAGCCCTATCCCTGGACAGCGCCGAAGGTGATGCCTTCCACCAACTGTCGCTGCGTCAGCATCAAAAGGGGCACCAGCGGCAGCAAGACAAACATGCCGGCGGTCGCCACCAGATCGAGATTGCTTGATTGGTAATCGGCTTCGCGCGGCGGAATAGTATACAGTTTCGTCGTGAGCACTTGTGTATCCGGCGATGTCGACAAGGTGAAGACAAAGAGAAATTCGTTCCAGCCGGCGATGAAGAGCAGCAAGAAGCTGACGAATACGCCCGGCATAGCGATGGGAATGATAATGCGGAACAGCGTAGTAAAGCGCCCGGCGCCGTCGATAGCAGCTGCATCGTCCAGCTCGCGCGGGATGGCGTTGAAATAGGCGAACAAGAGCAAAGTCGCCAGTGGTGTGCCGCCGGCGGTGAATACGAGTATGAGTCCGATATGCGTATCGAGCAGATTGAGCTGCAAGTAGGCGATGAAAATCGGCCCCAGCGTGACCATAGCCGGCACAGCCATACTAGCGACCAGCAGACCGTACATTATGGACCGGCCGCGAAAGGCGCCGCGGCTGAATGCGTAAGCCGCCATCGCGCCCAGGACGGTAGCGCCCAAGCCCGAACCGCCCGCAAGCAGAAGCGTATTGCGCAGCGTGAGCCAGAAATCCCAGGCACGCGCCATGAAGGGGTAGTTCTCCAGAGTGGGATAGCGTGGCCACAAGGTCGGCGGGATGCGGTTCACCTCTCCGGCAGTCTTGAACGAAGTAAAAGCCATGAACAGGACGGGGAATACCAAGCCCACCAGGACAATGATTAGCAAGACATAGAGCAACGCTTTTTGCAGACGGCGCTTTTGATGGATCATCAGGTCTCCCGCGAACGATATAGAAGCCAGGCGAAAATGCCGCCGATCAATACGGTCACAAGCAACAAGACCAGATTTACCGCCGAGCCGTAGCCATAGCGCAACTGCTGGAAGAAACGCTCGAAGGCGTAAAGCGCCAGTGTCTTGGTAGCGCTGCCTGGTCCGCCGCGCGTCAAGCCATAAATCTGCTCGAAGGTCTGTACTTCAGCCATGGCGCGCAGCAGCAGCACCAGGTAAATCGCCGGCTTCAATAGCGGCAGGGACACATACCAGAAGCGCTGCAGGGCGTTGGCGCCGTCCACAGCGGCTGCTTCCAGCACTTCTTTTGACAAGGAGCCGATCGCCGCCATGAAGATCAGCGCGACCCAGCTCACGTTCTTCCACACCGTCATGACTATCGTGGAAAAACGGGCCGTTTCCGCGTCGCTCAGCCAGCGCACGGCGGCGTTGCCAAAGCCCAGTTCCTGCAGAATCGCGTTCAGAATTCCGCCGTCTTCGAAGTACAAAATTTGAAAAGCTACCGCCGCCAGCATAGGCGCGACCACCCAAGGCAGCAGCATGATGAAATTGCTCAGCCAGCGCAGACGCAGGTTCTGCATCAAGAGTATGGCGATGCCCAGGCCGATGACGGTCTCGGCGACGGCGGCCGTGCCCGTGTAGAGCAAAGTCCAGCCCAGGCTGCCGATCAGGGTCGAGTCCCGCACAAGGATTTCGTAGTTGCGCAGGCCGATGTAACGCCCGCCCAAAATGGTGCGATCGGTAAAGCTGATCAAGACCGTCTGGATGATGGGGATGACGGTATAGATCATGCGCAGCAGGAAGGCCGGCAGCACCAGCACATAAAAGACGGCGTATCTGCTGGAAAAGATGTCTTGCAGGCGACTCTGCGCTCGCGGCGTCGCTCTGGCTTGCGCCATTACAGTTTACCCAAGTCAGTTCTTTAGAGGCGTTTCACATGACGCCACTACCCACGGTCGGGCGGGTACTGCAGGGGCGACCCGGCGGGCCGCCCGAAACAGTCATTCAAAGGGGTGGGGGGCAAATCGCCCTAATACGCCAACCGGATGATCGTGTACTCGTCCTGCGCCCACTGGAAGGCTTCGTCCACATTGCGCTCGCCGGAGAGGATCATCTCGCCCAGCTGATCGAACATCGACCATAGCTGCGACACCTGCCGATGATTCACAATCGGGTAGCGGAACTGCGCGCCCTTCGTGATTTCAGCCCAAGATGGATTCTCCAGGCCCAGGATCGGAATCTTGGCGACGACCTCCTCGTCTTCAAAGAGCGACTTCAAGCCAGGCACAACATTGTTCAGCGCGACAGTTCTCAGTTGATCGCGATGCCCCAGATATTCCAGGACTTCTCTGGCTTGCTCATTCTTGGACGAGGCGGTTGGGATAGAATAACCCCAGCCGTGTGTCAGCAAACTGTCGTTGGCGGGACCCATGGGGAAGCGGCCCCACTTGAGATTGTCCTCGGTTACGACGGTATCAACTGTAGTGGTGATGCTGTTGTGCATCCCTTCGTAACCCCAAACCATGCCCGCTTTGCCCCCGGCCATCAGCCCGATGACCTCGGTCCAGCCTTCATTGATAGTTGAGGGCGGCGTGATTTCGTAGTCGTTGACCCAGTCGTACATCCATTGGAGCGCGGCTCTGGTGGCGTCGTCATTGAGCGTCTCCAGATCGGCGCCCGTGTGATGCAGCGCCATCAGCATGGTATTGAAGGCGTGGCCCTGGCCGCCCAAGGGCCGCCAGCCCCATACGCCCGTTTCCTGGTCGGTGGCTGCCAACCCAGCGGAGACGAAGTCCTCCCAGCTCGATGGGTGCTGCGGCACCAAGTCCGCGTTGTAGAAGAAAGGTGTGGCGCCCATGAAGTAGAATAGCCGGAAAACACCGCCCATGGCGCTGTCGAGTTGATGCACTGGGTCGGTTATGTCTTCGCTGTTATCGTTGTAGGCGTTCAGATCGCTCAGATCGAGCGCCCAGCCATTCATGCCGTACATGCCGGCCAGCAGGTCGTCGGTCATCATGATATCGACGTGGGAATAACCTGTTTGGCCCCAGAGCGTGAACTTCTGCATCACATCGCTCCAGCGTGATGGCAAGCCTTCGCGATTGATCTTGATGCCGGTCGCTTCCGTTGCCCCTTCAAAAAGCCCGTCGAAAAAATCCGAGCCCCAGCCTATGATGTTAATCTCGTGGTTGTCGGCGCGGACGATGTTGGGGAAATGCGGCAGCAACGAACTGGCCGCGACGGCACCCGCCCCTTTCAGAAAAGTACGCCTCGAAATATTATTTACTTTGCTCACAATATGCTCCTTCATAGAACTTTTTCTGATAGGAAAATTGTTAATCAAGTATCAATTCTATCGCCAGCTGCGGAAATTACAAATAATCCAGAAACTGGCGGGAGGGCGGCCTGCGCGCCGAGGCCGTTTGACAGGTTGACGCCTGTCCACTATGCTTGGCGTGATTCGTCCTAGAGGAATTCCGATGCGACTTTACATCACCGGCGGCACGGGATTGGTCGGCAGCAATATCATTCGGCTGGCGCGGCAGCGCGACGACATCGAGATCATCGCCTCGCAGTATGGGCCCGATCCGGAATGGGAAGTCGACTACCAGCTCGACCCCCTGGATATGTCGGATACCGAGGCGGTTCGAGCGTCGATTCTGCGTTATCAGCCCGATGTGGTGATTCACTGCGCCGCCATGCTCGACCATGTGTACATGACCGCCAACCGGGCCATCGCCTGGCGCGCCACGGTCGAGGGCAACCTGGCATTCGCGCGTAGCTGCGCCGAGGCGGGCGCGCGCTATGTCTTCGTCTCTTCCGATTGGGTCTTCGACGGGCAAGAGCCGCTAGTCACTGAAGACTCGCCGCCTAATCCGGTGAATTACTACGGCTTCATGAAAGCGGTCTGCGAGCGCGACATCATGGGCCTGCCCGGCTTGAGCTACGGCATCGGGCGCATGGCGGGCATCTACGGTTTGAACTACGCCATCCCGAACCTCTTGATGAAGGACAACCACCTCGGCTTTCCCATCACCAACTACATCATCGACCGGCTCTCGCAAAGCCTGATCGCCGAAGTCTGGACCGGCCCCAAGGTCAACGACATGGCGCATGCCTCGCTGGCCTCTGATGGCGCGGAGATGCTGCTGCGCCTGGCACAGCACGACGGCAACGGCATCTTCCATTGCTGGGGCAGCGAAGCCGCCACCCGCCTGCAACTGGCGCATCACGTGGCTGATGTCTTCGACTTTGATCACGCGCTGATCGTACCTGTGCCGACCGATCCCAAGGTCTTAGAGCATTTCCGCCATGTGAACATCCCCTTCCGGACGGTGGCAAACAGCGAAAAGACCTACCGCCTGCTGGGCCGGCGCACTTATGATGTAGTCGACGGGCTGCGCGCCTTCAAGCGAGAGTGGGAAGCGTTCCAAACTGACTAATATCTGACTATGATCGAATAACTGACGGAGACAACAAGCCTATGAAAGCGCTGACTTTAACGGCCGAATGGGCGCCAAAACCCGGCTACGATTTGAGCGAAAGCGAGCGCGAGCATCGCCGCCCGCGCAACGCCAACATGACCTGGAAACGCCCGACGCTGACGCTGGGCGATGTGCCCGACCCGGAGTTGAAGCCGGATCAGGCGCTGCTGGCGGTCGCGGCTGTGGGCATCTGCGGCTCCGACATGCATATGTACGAAGCGGGCGCCGATGGCTACATGGTCTACCCTGGCCTGGTGCATACACCCAACATCATTGGTCATGAATACGCCGGGCGCATCGTCGAAGTTGGCAAGGCTGTGAAAGGCTTGGCAGTCGGCGATTTGGTCGCCGTCGAGGAAATTCAGTGGTGCGGCGAATGCCTGGCTTGCCGCAAGGGCTTCGTCAACCATTGCCTCGATATCGAAGAAACCGGCTTCACCATTCCCGGCGCCATGGCCCAGTACCTGCCCGTCCGCGCCAAGTACTGCTGGAAATTGGACGAGATCGCCGAGCGCTACGGCGAAGAAGAAGCGCTGGTCATGGGCGCCATGGTCGAGCCGACCGGCGTCTCGTATCAAGGCTTGTTCAACCGCCTGCATAATTGGCAGCCGGGCAACAATGTCGTCATCTTCGGCGCGGGACCTATTGGCTTGGCTGCCGAAGCCCTGGTCATCGCCGCTGGCGCGGGGCAGGTCATCGTCTTCGACCCCTCCGCCAGCAGGCGCGACACAGCCATGAAGATGGGCGCCTCAGCCGCCTTTGACCCCATCGGCCTGGACCTGGACGCGGCTGTCATGGAGCAGACGCTGGGGCGTGGCGTGGACTACGTGGTGGAATGCGCCGGATTCGCCGACCAGACTATCGAGCGGCTCGACCGCTGCCTGGCGGTGAATTCGTCCATCATCGACATCGGCATGGGCGAGGCCAACCCCACCGTACCCATCGTGGCTTATAAGCGCATGGGCGTACAGTACGCCGGCTCGCTCGGTCACGCTGGCGGACCCTTCCAGCACGTCATCAGTATGATGGCGGCCGGGCGCATCGACATGCGTCAGATGGTCAGCGCGCGCTTGCCGCTGGATGATGCGATCGCGGCTTTCAAGCGACTGGAAAGCCGTGAAGACGCCAAGATTATCTTGCAGCCGAATTAGAGACTGGCGACGAGCTCAATGGCGCTTTCGTGTTATCATCCAAACTTAGTGAGATAGCGTAGCGCGATCATGCCAATTAACTTCGAGGTTGCGGCGACCAATTGTAAGCTCGCGCGGGAGATCCTGGACGTCGGCATTGAGGCATATAAGTCGGGCCGCGATCCGGCGACAGCATACAGCTATACCTGCGTCGAGAATGTGGAACTAACGCCCTCGGCCACGCAGATCTTTTTGACCCTCTACGTCCTTGGGCTGATACCGACACTCATTGGCTGGGCTGTCCTCTACCGCCGGCGCGCGCCAGTTGATGCCTTCTTCAAGTGGGGCATTTGCTGCGTTGTCCTGCCTGCCTTTGGTCCCTTTGTCGCCCTATTGAGTTTCGTTAAACTACCCGAGGCCATTGCACGATATTCAGTGGCTGGCAGTTGGCAGGAAGTGGGAAATCCAAATGCCGACGATCCACATTAAACTCTCGGGTTTGAACTGTCGAATAGGCTCAGACATCTTTGATGCGGCTTTTGATGTAATGACTGAGGCGCTATCTGCCGTTGTCGATACGGTCTACTACTCGTGCGAGGTGGCAGACAGCACGACTTTTTGGGGCGAATTTCACCCCGGCTTTTATTCGCCCGAACCCTTTGTCTGGTCCGAAGTTCTTGGACTGTACCTCCTTAGCCTGATTCTGTTTTTCATCGCCTGGTATAATCTGTACAGGAAAGGCGCATCCCCGCGCGACGTCTTCTACTGGGGAGCGCTCGCGCTGATCGTGCCGATACTGGGTCCCCTGGTCACAATAATCTTCTACCGATTCACTGCGCGGAATGATGGGTGACTGGATTCTGATTCTGGGCGGACTGGCGTTTTGGCTGCTGGCCGGGCTCTGCGTCTTCCGGCGCGATATCGTCTGGCGGCTGTATTCGCTGGAGCCGCGCTGGCGCAAAGACAACCCCGAGCGCAGCGACGCCTGGGATGAAAAGACGCAGCGCTCGGCGCTGATATTTGTGCTGCTGGGTATGGTGTTTGTCGCCTTGGGATTGTTGATATAGCGGGCGACCTTGTCGGCAGACAGCCTTTTACAGCGCAATCTCCCCAAAGTTGTGATACAAGCGCACAGCCGCTTCCAGCGATTTGACGAAGGTGTCGATCTTCAGATACTCGTTGGGCGAGTGAATGCCGTCGCCGTCGCCGTAGCCGAAGCCCGTGATGGGCAGGCCAATCAGCCGATTGAAGACGCCGAGGATGGGTATGGAGCCGCCCGTGCGGACGAGTTGGGCGCGGCGGCCGACTGTCACTTCAATGGCGGACTGCACCGCTTCCAGCCAGGGTCCGTCTGTGACCAACTGGAAATACCAAGCCTCTTCGCCGATATCGCAGCTCACGTCAACGGTAGCGCTGGCGAAACTCTCAACATGCCGCTTGAGCAATTGCGAGACCACGCGCGGGTCTTGATCCGGCGCCAGGCGCATGGTGATTTTGAGGCCGGCTTCGGCTGGGATGATGGTCTTGTTGCCCGCGCCTTGATAGCCGCCCCACATGCCGTTGACGTCCAGCGTGGGATAGACCGTGGCGCGCTCGGATGCCGGCGCGATGCCCTCGCCCCAGAAATGCTCGACGCCGGCGCCCTCCTTTAGCGCGTCTTCCTGGAAGCCGGCGGCGATTCGTTCTTTCTCGGCCGCGCTGACTTCAACAAGGCTGTCGTAGTAGCCGGGCAATTGCACCCGACCGTCATCATCATGCAGGGAACCGATGATCTTGCCAGCCACATGCAGCGGATTCTGCACCACACCGCCGTATGAGCCGGAGTGAATATCGGCGCTTGGCCCGGTAACACGTACTTCGGCGCTGACGATGCCGCGCCCGGCGTAGGTGAGCTGCGGCTCATCGGGCTTGAGGTTGCCGTCGCAATTCAGCAGCAGGTCCGCTTGCAGGCGCGCTTTGTTGGCTTCGACGAAGGCTTCAATGCTGGGCGAGCCGGATTCCTCCTCGCCCTCGAACATGATCTTGATATTGACCGGCAGCGCGCCGTTAGCCCGCAGCAGCGCTTCAAATGTCTTTAGGCTGCCCCAGACGCCGGCTTTATTGTCGCTGGCGCCACGCGCGACCATATTGCCAGCGCGAATCACGCCCTCAAATGGATCCGAGCGCCACAGCGGCAGTGGGTCCACCGGCTGCACATCATAATGCGCATAGACCAGGATGGTGGGTTTATCGGCGCCGGCTTTGAGCCATTCGCCGTAGACCACCGGCAGGCCAGCGGTTTCGATAGCTTCGCAATTGTCGAAGCCCATGGTTTTAAGCTGCCCGACGATCCAATCGGCGCAAGCCTTTACATCATCGGCGTAGGCCGGGTCAGCGCTGATAGAGGGGAAGCGCAGCAATTCCTTGTAATCCTCCATCATTTTGTCCTGCGTCTCATGCAGGTAGTCGATTGCGTTTTGGATAGCGTCAGACATCGGTTGGCGTCTCCCTCGATAAAATCCAATGCCCATCATCATACTGCAAAGCCGCTGACATGTCCGCGTCCAGAATAAGCCAAGCAGGGCAATCGCATCAAAAGATTTTTCACCACAGAGAGCGCAGAGAACACAGAGTTTCGTATCTTTTCTTGGCGTTTTTCACATCATTCTGGAAAATGTAGGGGCGACTGAACTGCTGTGTCTACGCGCAGTATCAAGCCGCCCCGCTATGTCAACACAATTGTGAATGCCCGCTTTTGGGTTGGCGCGCTCTCCTTGGTTATTCAGCCGCGGGCTATCATCAGTCGTAGGCGCAGCCGTGCGAGTAGCAGTGCGCCTGGCTATTCCAAGTCTCGCCGTAGGGGTGATGTCGCCGCTGGCCGATATAGGCGCTGTTGTCATCGTCGACTATCGTAATCTCATGCCTGGCTATGGCTTCAGCAAATGAACTTGCGCCCGGCGGAAGCACCACTATGGCGTTCGTGGTTGAAGCGCCCGGACTATAGTTTGGGTATCGAGACACCACGAAGAAGTCTCTGGTATACGTCTCGCCCTGCGTAAGTGCGATCCTCGCAGTAGAGATTGTGAGATCAGGTTTCAATATCTTAAGGTCATCAACCTGCGCCCCTGCCCTCTCAATTACAATCAGGTAATCACCCGCATCCCCATTGCGTATGGTGACTGTAAACGGCACTGCGCGCGCGGCATCATCGGGGATGTCCCGAAACTCGCAGTAGCCGCGGTCGTATCTGTTCGCCTGATACCAGGCGATGTAGCGCGTATAGAAAGCCGAGACCGTTTCGTCGGCCCGTTTTGTCGGTGTCACCCTTTGCATTTCGGGGCAGTCCCCAACTTGCTGCGCCACCAGCCCGCCTTCCGGTATGGTTGAGGGAGCGCTGATCGTCGCCGTGGTTTGCGCCTGCGCCGGCAGCGCCAACACAAAGACCAACGCCGCAGCGATCGCTATGAAATTGTTTCTGGTTCCAGGGGAAAACTGAGTGAGGAAGCCTGCTAGTAAATCAAATGCCCGGGAATGCCCCCCCCCCCCCCCGCAAATCTGCCAGCGCTCGCCAGCGGAGGGGCTTTTGCAAAGTCTCGCGTGTTCATCATTAACCTCCTAATATTTTTCATTACACAGGAGTATACCACACCATACAGGGATTCGGAGCAATTACGTCAAATCGGGCAGGGCAATCGCCCACGATTTTGCGCCAAATTTCATGGGCGAGCCAAGGCTAGCCCCTACAATGTGTTAGTTTGATGATAGATTCGTCAGTTATGGATTTTGATGCGATTGCCCAGTCCCAGACGAGTTACAGTTCGATAGTACCGCGGTGTAGGCTAAAATGAGGAGTGACAGACAGTTACGGATCGGCAAGGGGATATGCCAAAACAACGCAACATTCTGGTCGTCGATGACGAGCGGACAATTCGAGAAGTGGTACGGCGTTACTTGGAAGTCGAGGGCTTCGCGGTCACCGAAGCGGAAACCGGGCCCCAGGCGCTGTCGATTTTGCAGGACAGCCAGCCCGACCTGATCGTGCTGGATATCATGCTGCCCGGGGTCGACGGCTTTGCGATTACGCGGCGCCTGCGCGGCAACAGCGACTACAACCCGCTGAGCGCACAGGGCGATATTCCCATCATTCTGTTGACAGCGCGCTCGAACGAGGTCGATCGGGTGGCGGGCTTGGAGCTGGGCGCCGACGATTATGTGACCAAGCCCTTCAGCCCGCGCGAGCTGGTCGCCCGGGTAAAAGGCATCCTGCGCCGCGCCAGCCCGCCCGAGGCCGAAAGCGAGCAGCCGCTGGCATTCGCCGGCTTGTCGCTCGACCCGCGCAGCCGTTCCGTGACGGTTGAGGGCAAGGGCGTAGCGCTGACGGCGAAGGAATTCGACCTGCTTTGGTTTCTGCTGCGGCATCCGAGCCAGGTTTTCACGCGGCAGCAATTGCTGGACCAAGTTTGGGGCTACGAATTTTACGGCGATGAGAGCACCGTAACAGTACACGTCCGCCGCTTGCGGGAAAAGCTGGAGCCGAACCCGAGCAAGCCAAATTATGTGCAGACGGTCTGGGGCGTCGGTTATAAGTTCGAGGCGCCGGCCGAAGAGTAGGAAGGTCAAGCCCGATGATGCGCCTGAATGAACGACTGTCACAAAATCCGCTGATCATATTCCTGATTGTGATGATGATTCCCATCGCCGGCGCCTTGTTCAGCGAACTGGTCATGTTTGATTTGCCCGGTGGAGAAGTGCAGCAGTTGCTGGCCTTCATGACCTTGACGGGCTTGATGAGCTCGCTGCTGTCTTTCGCCATTTATCGGCTGGGGATCTTGGAGTGGTTTCGCAGCCTGCGCTGGGCCATCTGGATGGTCATCGCCTTGCTGGTGCTGATGATCTTTCTCAATGTCTGGGTCATCGCGCGCTTCACCTTCATCCAGGCGCACTACCTCACGCTGACCTCGGTCTTGCTGGTTTTCGCGGGCTTGTCGGCGCTGACCATCGGATTCTTCGCGTCCAAGACCATGACCGACCGCCTGAGCAAGCTGCATGACGCGACGCAAGATTTGGCTCGGCGCGATTTCACCGTTCGCCTCAAGATTTCGGGCAATGACGAAATCGCCCAGTTGGCCGATACCTTCAATGGCATGGCGCAGAACCTGCAGGAGGTAGAAGAGCAGAAACAACAACTGGAGCAGACGCGGCGGGATCTGACCGCCTGGGTGTCGCACGATTTGCGGACGCCGCTGGCGTCGATTCGCGTCATGATTGAAGCCATGCTGGACGGCGTAGTGGAAGATGAAGAGACCGTGCAGCGCTACCTGGACAACAGCCGCGCCGAGGTCGAGCATCTCAGCCATTTGATCGACGACCTGTTCGAGTTGGCGCAGCTTGATGTCGGGCATCTCAAGCTGAACATGCAGCAGGCTTCAATCCGCGATTTGATCTCCGATACCTTGGGCAGCATGACGGCGCAAGCGGAGCAACACGGCATTACGCTGATCGGCAAGGTAGCGGACGATGTCGATATGGTGCAAATGGCGCCGGACAAAATCCAACGCGTACTGACAAACCTGGTCGATAACGCCATCAAATACGCTGAGAGCGGCGTCAGCGTCACCTTGCGCGCCTGGAGCAGCGGCGACGATGTGCGCATCGACATCCACAACGGCGGCTCATTCATCCCGCAAGATGTCCTGCCGCGCCTCTTCGAGAGCTTTTATCGCGGCGAAGGCTCGCGCATGCGCGGGGACGATGGGGCGCGCGGAACGGGCTTGGGTTTGGCGATCGCCCGCGGCTTCATCGAAGCGCATGACGGGCGCATCTGGGCCACCAGCGTCGAAGCCGACGGCACGACCTTTAGCTTCACCCTGCCGCAGTAATCGGCGCGCGGCGGCGCATTCCCCGCTGAACAATTCCCCTGCAAGCGATATAATCCCGTTCATTGTTCTTGCACAGCCACAAGGAATGGGGAAGAAAATCATGGATTTGGGACTCAAAGGAAAGGTCGCTTTGGTCGCCGCATCAAGCAAAGGTTTGGGATTTGGCGTTGCCAAAGCGCTGGCCGCGGAGGGCGCGAAGGTCTCGCTTTGCAGCCGCAGCGCAGACGCTGTCGCCGAAGCCGCGCAATCACTGGCCGCTGACTATGGCGCGGATACCCTGGCTTCCGCCTGTGATGTACGCCAGTTGAGCGATATTCAGTCTTGGGTCGACAAGACGGTCGCCGCCTGGGGCAAGATCGACTGCCTGCTGGTGAATGCCGGCGGCCCGCCCGCCAAAACCGTTAAAGAGCTCAGCGAGGAAGATTGGCAAGCGGCCTTTGAACTGACGCTTCTGAGCAGCGTCCGCATGATTAGCTGCGCCCTGCCGCACCTGAACGCAGGCGGCTCCATCTTGACGGTCACGTCCGGCTCTGTGCGGGAGCCCATCCCGCGCCTGGCGCTGTCCACGGTGATGCGAGCTGGCGTGGCCGGTCTGGTCAAGACGCTGGCCGACGAACTGGCGGACGATGGCATCCGCCTCAACAACCTGGTGCCGGGGCGCATCGACACCGACCGCGTGGCGCAGCTTGACGCCAATACTTCGGCGAAGTTGGGCATCAGCATGGAAGAAGTGCAGAAGCGCAGTCTGGCTGGCATTCCGCTGGGGCGCTATGGCACCATCGACGACTTCGGCGCGGCCGGCGCCTTTCTGCTCTCGCCGGCGGCCAGCTATATCACCGGCGCCACGTTGCGCGTAGACGGTGGCGCGGCGCGAGCGATTTAGCGATTGCGGCTAGCTGCCGCGGCTGAAGCCCATGGGGCGGTAAGGCACATCAAGGTGTTCAATAAGCGCGGCAAGCATGCGACTGTTTTCAGCGACGGCCTGGCGAAGCAGCAAGAGTTCTTCGCGGTTGGCGGCAATGCCGTCGCTGTTAGCGGCAATACCTTCGCTATTGGCGGCGATGCCTTCGCTGTTGGCTTGCACCGCACCTTCCAGGCGCTCAATCTGCTTGCCCAAGCCGTTCATGCTATCAAAGACGCGGTCCTGGGCGCGGCGCGTTGTCTGGTATTCACCTTCAATCCGTTCGAGCCGAATGTCATCTGTCAGCATTGAAGTCGCTTTCGCTCACTGCAACCGTACAGGCCTAGTCTAGCATGGGCGGCTGTGGCGGGCAAGTTGGCGCCGGGCAGCGACGCGATGACCGATAAGGCGGCATCAGCGCCTAGCTTCAGCAAAGGGGAGACTAATGACCGCTTATACGAAATTAGCGGCGCATATCGCCGAGTACAACGACCTGCTCAATATCCTGAACACGCTCAAATGGGACATGCGCACGCAGATGCCCGCGGGCGGCGCGGCGACGCGCGGCGCTCAACTGGCGACCCTAACGAAACTGGCGAAGGCTCACTTCGTCAGTGACAAGACCGCGCGCCTGTTGGACGCTGCCGAAGCGGAAATAGCCGGGGCGGATGCCGATGCTTACGACACGCGCGCCCTGCAGCAGACCCGCGACGCCTACGAACTCCAGAAGCGCATCCCGGCTGAGCTCTTGGGCCGGCTGGCGGCGCTGGGTCCGGAATCGGAGGCGGTATGGGCGAGCGCCAAAGACGCGGACGACTTCGCCAGCTTCCAGCCCTATTTGCAGCGGATGCTGGACATCAACATCGAACTGGCTGAAGCCATCGGCTACGAAGACCATCCCTTTGACGCGCTGATCCAGCAATTCGAGCCGGGCATGACTGCCGCGCGGCTGAAAGACATTTTCGGCCAACTCAAGGCTGGACTGCTGCCCTTGCTGGGGCGCATCGTCGCCAAGGACGCGCCCTTGCCGGTCGACTTGTGGGCGGCGGAATACGATGTCGCCGGGCAGAAAGCGCTCTGCCAGGAAATGGCGGAACTGATCGGCTTCGACTTTGAACGCGGGCGGCTGGATAGCGCGCCGCATCCCTTCGAGATTTCTTTCACGCGCAACGATGTGCGCATCACTACGCGCTACGACGCCAACTACCTGCCGATGTCGATTTTCGCGGCACTGCATGAAGCGGGGCATGGACTTTACGAGCAGAATATCGCGCCCGAGCTAACCCGCAGCGCGCTGACAACCGACTTCATCGGCCAGTATGCGGTGGGCGGCGCAAGTTACGGGGCGCATGAATTTTCCTCGCGCTTGTGGGAGAACCAAATCGGCCGCAGCCGCGCCTTCTGGCAACTGCATTTCGGGCGCCTGCAAGCGCATTTTCCCGATCAGCTGGCGGAGGCCGATGCCGAGCTATTTTATCGCGCGGTCAATCGCGTGCAGCCCAGCTTAATCCGCGTGGAAGCCGATGAAGTCACCTACAACCTGCATATCATGCTGCGGACCGAGATCGAAATGGCTCTGCTGGAAGGCGCGGTCACGGCGGCCGAGCTGCCGGAACTTTGGAAGGCCAAGATGCAGGAGTACCTGGGCTTGACCCCGCCCGATGATCGGCGCGGCGTACTGCAAGATGTGCATTGGTCGGCCGGTACCTTTGCCAACTTCCCCTGCTATACCATCGGCAATATCATGTCGGCGCAGGTCCTGGCCGCCGCTCATCAGCACATGCCCGCCCTGGAAAGCCAACTGGCGCAAGGCGATTATGCGGGCCTGCTCGGCTGGCTGACCGATTCGATTTATCAACATGGCCGCGCCTACAGCACGGACGAACTGCTGCGCCAAATCTCCGGCGACGGCTTGAGCGTGGCGCCGCTGCTGGATTATCTGGAGCGGAAATACAGCGATCTCTACGGACTGAATTAAGCATACAAGGACAGCACTCATGACCGGGCAACACCCCTACCAAGACCCGAGCCTTCCGCTGGAAGAGCGCGTGGAAGACCTGCTGGCGCGTATGACCTTGGAAGAAAAAGCGGGCCAGATGTTTCATACGATGGTGATGATCCCGCCCGATGGCGAGTTCAACGCGGATATGGGCGCATTCGGCTTGGATACCATTCGCGAGATGACCGACAAGCACATGACTCACTTCAATCTGGTTGGCTCGGCCGGCGCCAGGGAAACCGCCGCCTGGACCAACAAGCTGCAAGCGCTGACGGCCTCCAAGCGGCTGGGCATTCCGGCGACGCTAAGCACGGACCCGCGCCACAGCTTTTCCGATAACCCCGGCGTGCACATGGCGACCGCGGCTTTCTCACAGTGGCCCGAAGCGCCCGGGCTGGCGGCCATCGGCGATGACAAGCTGGTGGAAGCATTCGCTGATATCGCCCGCCAGGAGTACCTGGCTGTCGGCTTGCGCTCGGCTTTGCATCCAGTGGCGGACCTGGCGACCGAACCGCGTTGGGCGCGGGTCAATGGCACATTCGGCGAGGACAATCAGTTGGCGGCCAAGTTGGTCGCAGCCTACATCCGCGGCTTCCAGGGCGCGCAACTGGGCGCGGACAGCGTGGCCTGCATGACCAAACATTTTCCCGGCGGCGGACCGCAATTGGACGGCGAAGATCCGCACTTCGCTTACGGCCGCGAGCAGGTCTACCCCGGCGGCCATTTCGATTATCATCTGCCGCCATTTGAAGCGGCTTTTGCAGCCGGAACCGCCAGCATCATGCCCTACTACGGCATACCCATGGGCACGGAGCACGAAGAAGTCGGCTTCGCTTTTAACAAGGGCGTCATCAGCGGGCTGCTGCGCGAAAAGTACGGCTTTGACGGCGTGGTCTGCACCGACTGGGGTCCCTTGACCGACGCCAATATCAGGGGCGAGAACTTCCCGGCGCGCGCCTGGGGCGTCGAGCATCTCAGCCTGCCCGAGCGCATCGTCAAGTCGTTGGATGCGGGCATCGACCAATTTGGCGGGGAAGCCTGCCCGGAGGCGCTGGTCGAGTTGGCGCGCGCGGGCCAGGTCAGCGAGGCGCGCCTGGATCAAAGCGTGCGCCGCTTGCTGCGCGACAAGTTCCGGCTGGGCTTGTTCGATAATTCCTGCGTGGACGAAGACGCCGCCGCGCATATTGTCGGCAACGCCGCCTTCCGCGCCGCGGGCGAATTGGCGCAGCGCAGGTCCATCGTTTTGCTGAAGAACGCGGGCATCCTGCCTCTGCGCGGACGACCGAAACTCTACCTCGAAAATGTGAATGCAGATGCAGCGGCGCAATATGGCGAAGCGGTCGACGAGCCCGGCGCGGCCGACATCGCTATCCTGCGCTTGAAGACGCCCTTTGAACCGCGCAACAGCCTATTCCTCGAGTCCTTCTTCCATGCCGGCGACCTGGACTTCAAAGAGCCGGAGAAGAGCCGCCTGCTGGCCATCATGCAGCAAGTGCCCACCATCGTCGACATTTATCTGGATCGTCCGGCGGTGATGCCGGAGCTCGCAGCAGCCTGCGCCGGGCTGGTCGCCAATTTCGGCGCCAACGACGCGGCTGTGCTGGACGTCATCTTCGGGCGCTTCAAGCCGACGGCGACGCTGCCGTTTGAGCTGCCCTCGTCCATGGCGGCGGTGCGCGCCCAGCACCCCGATGTCCCGCACGATTCGGCGGATCCGCTTTTTGAACACGGCTTCGGGCTGAGCTACTAAGCGCCACCCCGGCTTCCATTCAGCGTTGACTGAGATTGCCCGGCGACCTTGCCGGGCGCTTCTTGCCGCTCAAACCGAGCGCCAACAGTCTCGCCTCTCTAGCCCATGAACCATCGCGCCGGAGCGTGAAGCAGGGCAATCGCTTCAAATCTTTTGCCACCGAGTACACAGAGGGCACAGAGAATGTAGTCTATTGCTGGCGATTGTCACATTGATCTGGAAAATGTAGGGACGATTGACAGTCGTATTTCACGGGCGACATACAATTTCGCCCCTACCTTATGTAACTTTTCGCAGCGAACGACGCATAATCATTTTGAAGCGATTGCCCTGGAATGTGAAGTTTCCCATTGGCAAGTCAAAATCCGACCAGTTTCAACTTTCTTGTTGACAGGCGATAAAAGGCTGGGTAGACTGTAGCAATGAAATGAGAGCGCTCTCAATATCTTGAAACGTGGCGAGCAATATTAATCCTCTATAGTTGATGAATATAGGCAACACACTATCGTAGTTACCGTAGAGCGCTCCCAGAACCGAGGCTAAGCAGCATGAAGCGTTTGACCCTCGAAGAGATTGGACAGATCGCCGGCGTGTCGCGCTCGACTGTGTCGCGCGTGATTAACGACCATCCCAATATCCGCCCGGCTGTGCGCCAACGCGTCGAAGATGTCATCCGCCAAACCGGCTATCAGCCGAATTCCGCGGCGCGGTCGCTGGCTTCCAGCCAGTCGCGCGTTTTTGGTCTGGTCATGCCCAGCATTCTCCATTCCGCCTTCGCCGATCCCTATTATCTGCTGCTCATCCAGGCCATCTCCCACGCCTGCAATCAAAACGACTATACGCCGGCTCTGTTCTTGTTCCAGACTTTGGAAGAAGAGGAGAAGACGAGCCAGCGCATCGTCGCCAGCGGCCTCATCGACGGCTTGATTGTGACGGCCGATACTATCGAAAGCGCATTTGTCAGCAAGATACAGCAATACGACATCCCGTTTGTGCAGATCGGCCGGCCGCCAACCCGCAACGCCGCCGCTATCAGCTATGTCGATGTCGACAACGAAGCGGGCGCCTACCTGGCGGCGAGCCATCTGGTGCAACTGGGGTATCGCCGCATCGGCCACTTAGCGACCGCGCACAATACCGCCGGCGGCGACCGCGACGCCGGTTTTCGTCACGCGCTGGCGGACCGCGGGCTGGCGATTGACGCGGCGCTGGTCAAGGTCAGCGATTTCAGCGAATCCGGCGGCTATCAAGCCATGCAAGCGCTGCTGGAGCAAGAGCCGGAAGCCGTTTTCGCGCAGTCCGACGCCATTGCCCTGGGCGCCATTCGCGCTATCCGCGATCGTGGCATGAGCGTACCGGAGGACATCGCCGTAGTCGGTTTTGACGATATGCCCATGGCAGCCAGCAGCGACCCGCCCTTGACCACCGTGCGCCAGCCGATCAATCGCACTGGCATGCTGGCGGTGGAGACCCTGATCGATATCGTCAGGACAACGCCGGAGCCGGCGCGGCATATCGTATTGCCGGTGGAGTTAGTCATCCGCGCCAGCAGCGGCGTGGTGAACTAAAACAGACAGCGTAGGTTAAAGCCAGGAGGCGCCATCGGATTGAGCAAAAGGTCAATTAGCGGCGCGCGGCGGTTGGCCAGCGCCCAAAGCAGGGGAGCGATCCCCTAGTGTAGGCAGCATTTCCTTGCAACGCATAAGTTATCGATACAGGAGTATCACCGCATGAACAAGATTCGTTTTCTCGCAGTAGTGATGGTCGTTCTGCTGTCCATCAGCCTGGCCAGCGCGCAGATGACACCGCGCGGCGGCACGGTTGTCGTCAGCGACGGCGAACAACTTGTCGGAAAGAATTTCAACCCCTTCAGCCCGGATCCTCTGAATTTCACCGACCGCTTCATCTACGAACCGATGTTGATCTTCAACCCGGTTGACGGCGGCGTGGCCACGCCCTGGCTGGCGACCGGCTACGAATATGGCGACGATCTGCAGAGCGTTACCTTCCATATCCGCGAAGGCGTAATGTGGAGCGACGGCGAAATGCTGGACGCCGGCGATGTCGCCTTCACCTTCAACCTCTTCCTCGATGTCCCCGCGACTGACATAGCCGCCATCGGCGACTTCCTGGAGAGCGTCGAGATGGTCGATGATATGACGGTCAAGTTCAACCTCAACCGCGTCTATACGCTGGCGCATGAGTTGATCGGCGGACAGATGATCGTGCCCGAGCACAACTGGGCTGATGTAGAGGATTACGCGCTCTTCACCAATAGCGATCCTGTCGGCACAGGCGCGATGACCAACGTATCCGACTTCAACGAGCAGTCTTACACCCTCTGCCGCAACGAGAATTACTGGCGCGTTGACGAGAGCGGCGAGCAGCTGCCCTATGTCGACTGCATCCGCCAGGTCCTCTTCCAAGGCAACGACCCCGCCAATTTGGCGCTGATCAACGGCGAGCTGGATTGGGTCGGCAACTTCGTGCCCGATATCGAGCAGACCTTCATCGCTGAAAATCCCGAAAAGCACGGCTACTACTTCTGGCCCGGCGGCGCCACCGTACAGCTCTACAGCAACACGACCAAAGAACCCTTCAGCGATGTCAACTTCCGCCGCGCGCTGAGCATGGCGATTGACTACGATGCGGTCACCAGCATCGGCATGTACGGTTACACCAACCCCGCCAATGCGGTTGGCCTTGGCCCCCGTTACGATTCCTGGGTCAGCGCAGACGCGATCGCCCACGCCGAGGGCACGGGCCAGACCCGTTACAACCCGGAAGGCGCGATGGCGCTGCTGGATGAAGCCGGCTACGTCGACAGCGACGGCGACGGTATCCGCAATCTGCCGGGCGGCGACAATATCGATTTCAAAGTTCAGGTCGTCAATGGCTGGACGGACTGGGTCACCAGCGTACAGATCATGAGCCAGAACTTCCAGGATGTGGGCTTGAGCGCTGTCGTGGAAACGCCAGACTTCGGCGCCTGGTTCTCGGCGCTGCAGAACGCCACTTACGATGTCTCGATCGGCTGGGGCACAGCCGGCAACACCCCCTTCAACTACTTCCGCAACCTGCTGCTCAGTGAATTGATCTCGGACGAAGGCGTGGCCAATGCCGAGACCTGGAGCCGCTGGACCAGTGACGAAGCGGATGCGCTACTGAGCGCCTTCACCGAAACGGCCGACCCGGCGCAGCAGATGGACATCGTCAACCAGCTGCAGATGCTGTACGTCGAAAATATGCCGGCCATCCCGCTCTTCCCGGGCCCGACCTGGTATGAGTACACGACCTACCGCTTCACAGGCTTCCCCACCGAAGACAACTACTACGCGCAGGGCAGCCCCTGGGAACGCAACTCGGCAGCGATCGTCATCAGCACGATCCACTGCATCGACGACATGGCTTGCGGCCAGTAAGCCGTCACTATTAATGGCGCTGGCGGGAACGCATCGGTTTCCGCCAGCTATCACCCGAAAAACGTCTTCTTATTTCAGGACTATTCTAATGACAACGGCAAGCGCCAAGCCCGCCACAGACAAGCAATCAGACAACCCGAATATATTCACGACATTGCTGGACAGCGTCTATGCCATCTTCAAGTCGCGTTTTCTGCGGCGGCGTTTTATGTTCTATCTGGTCGCCGCTTTCGCCGCCATAACGCTGAACTTCCTCATTCCGCGTATGATGCCGGGCGACCCGGTGCAGCTGCTTTTCGCGCGCTTCCAGGGCAAGTTGGACCCACGAGCCTTTGAGGCGGTCAAGGAGCAATTCGGCTTTGTCGACGGTCCCTTGTTCGAACAATACCTGCTCTACCTGCGCAGTATCATCACGCTCGACTTCGGCCCCTCAATAATGGGTTTTCCGGTGCCAGTTGCCCAAGTGATAAGGGGCAGCCTGCGCTGGTCGCTGTTGTTGGCTGGCATCGCCTCGGTCATGTCTTTTTTGATTGGCACCTTCCTGGGCATCCTGGCGGCTTGGCGGCGCGGCGGGCGCATCGATACCATTCTCTTGCCGATTGCCAGCATCTTCGGCGCTTTCCCGTACTTTTTCGTGGCGCTGCTCGCTGTGTACATTCTCGGTTTTCAGTTGGATATCTTCCCGACCAGCCACGCCTATAACACCGCCATTCGCCAAGATTGGCGCTCGACCGAGTTCCTCTGGAGCGTGGTCTACCACATGATTTTGCCGCTCTTCACCATCATCATTACGGCGACCGGCGGCTGGATGCTGGGCATGCGCAACAATATGATTGGCGTACTTTCGCAAGATTACATCGTCATGGCGGAAGCCAAGGGGCTGGCGGACCGGCGCATCATGCTTATGTATGCCGCCCGCAACGCCATCTTGCCCAGTTTGACCGCCTTCGCCATGTCTTTTGGCTTTATCATCGCTGGCTTGCTGTTGACCGAGATTGTGTTCTCCTACCCAGGCATGGGCTACACCTTTTTGCTGGCGATTAACGCGCGTGACTACCCGCTCATTCAAGGCATATATCTGATGATTACGGCAGCCGTTCTGCTGGCGAATTTCATCGCCGATATGAGTTACGTCCTGCTTGACCCGCGGGCGCGCTGAGTAGGCAAGCGAGGCAATGACGATGGCAAAGAAAAAAGCACAAACATCAGGCGCTCTTTTGCGGCTTTGGATGTCCTTGCCTGGCTGGGCGCGCTCGCTTATCAACAACAGAAAAGCGCTATCAGGCATTATAATCTTGACCTTCTTTTTCCTGGTTGCTTTGCTGGCGCCTATCCTGGCGCCGACCGCTCCCCAGCGCATGGTGGGGCGTCCGCACGACCCGCCATCGGAGCAATATGTTTTCGGCACGACGCGCCAAGGCCAAGATGTCTTCTCGCAGATGGTATATGGGGCGGGCGGCTCGCTGCGGGTCGGTTTCATCACCGGCACCATCATCATTGTCGTCGCGGTCGCCATGGGCATAACGGCCGGCTTCGTGGGTGGCGTGACCGATGAAGTGCTTTCGCTCAGCGCCAACATTTTTCTGGTGGTGGGGGGCTTGCCCTTAATCATTGTGATGGCCTCCATGATCGAAAGACCAGGACCCGACACCATCATCATCGTGCTCAGCCTGACAAGTTGGTCTTGGGGGGCGCGGGTTCTGCGCTCGCAGTCGCTTTCCCTGCGCAACAGCGAATTTGTGGAAGCGGCGCGCGTCAGTGGCGAGCCGACCTGGCGCATCATCGCTGTGGAAATCCTGCCCAATATGACCTCACTGGTCGTCTCCGCCTGGATCGGCGCGGTGCTCTACGCCATTCTGGCGCAAGCAGGTTTGGAGTTCATCGGCCTGGGCGATCCCAACAGCGTCACTTGGGGCACTATTCTGTATTGGGCGCAAAATAACCAAGCGCTGCTCACGGGCGCCTGGTGGACTTTTGTGCCGCCTGGCTTGGCTATCGCCGCGGTCGGCCTCAGCCTGACGCTGATCAATTACGGCATCGACGAAATTACCAATCCGCGCTTGTCAAGCAGCTAGAAGGGCTCGGCCATGAAAGCGCCAGCGACCGAACCGCTGATTCAGATTCAAGAACTAAATGTCGAATATCGTACCGGGCGCGGCGCGGTGCGCGCTGTGGAGAATGTCAGTTTCGACTTGTATCCCAACGAAGTATTCGGCCTGGCGGGCGAGTCCGGCTGCGGCAAGACCACCGTCGCCAACGCCATTACCCGCTTGCTCAAGCCGCCGGCATACATAACCGGCGGGCGCATCAAGTTCCGCGATATTGACATCTTGCGGATGAGCCCGGAAGAGCTGCGCGCCTTCCGCTGGGATCAGCTTTCGATCGTATTTCAGAGCGCGATGAATGCGCTCAACCCGGTCTTGACCATCGGCAATCAGATCATCGACGCCATGCAAGCGCATCAGTCGATTGCCTACGAGCAAGCCCGGGGCCAGGCCAAGCAATTGCTGCGCACGGTGGGCATCGACGTCCAGCGCGTCGACAGCTACCCGCATCAACTGAGCGGCGGCATGCGGCAGCGCGCGGTCATCGCCATTGCTCTGGCACTCAATCCCGAACTGATTATCATGGATGAACCCACCACCGCCCTTGATGTGGTGGTGCAGAAACAGATCTTGCAAGAGATCAAGGAACTGCGCGCTCAATTCGGCTTTTCCATTCTGTTCATCACGCATGACCTTTCGCTGCTGGTGGAAATCTCGGACCGCATCGGCATCATGTACGCCGGAAAGTTCGTAGAAGCGGGACCCGCGCATGATATTTTCAGCGACCCCAAGCATCCCTACACCGACCGGTTGATGAACTCTTTCCCGACGGTGCATGGCCCGCGGCGCGAATTGCTGGGCATCCCCGGCGCGCCGCCCGATTTGATTGATCCCCCGGCCGGCTGCCGCTTTCATCCGCGCTGCGAATTGGCTATCGCGGGCGAATGCGACCAGATCATCCCGCCTTTGATTCGCATCGGCGGGGAGCGCGATGTCGCCTGCCACCTCATTACAGAAGCGGAGGCCGTCACATGAGCCGCGGCGAAAATGTCAAACAACCCATACTCGAGGCGCGCAACCTCAGCAAGGAATTCCACACCGGCGGCGCCTTTTCCGGCGGCACTGTCAAAGCCGTCCAAGGCGCCAGCTTTAAGCTGTATCGCGGTCACGTGGTGGCGCTTGTCGGCGAGAGCGGCAGCGGCAAAAGCACCATCGTGCGAATGTTGGCGCGGCTTTACGAACCGACAGAGGGCGATATCCTCTACGACGGCGTAAATGTGCTGGAGCAGCGGGGCCGGCGCGCTCTGCTGGACTACCGCTCAAAAGTGCAAATGGTCTTCCAGGACCCTTTCAGTTCCTTGAATCCGGTGCATCGCGCCAGCCACGCCGTGCAGCGTCCATTAAAAATCTACGGCCAGGCGCGGGGCCGACAAGACCTGCGCCAGAAGCTGATCGAGCTCTTCGAATTGGTCTCGCTGACGCCGGCTGAAGAATTCGTCGAGAAATACCCGCACCAGCTAAGTGGCGGGCAGCGTCAGCGAATCGCTATCGCCCGCGCGCTGGCTGCCGCGCCGGAAGTCATCCTGGCTGACGAGCCGGTGTCCATGCTGGATGTCTCTATTCGGCTGGGCATCTTAAACCTAATGGCCGAGCTGCGTGACAAGCAAGATATCGGCTTTCTCTACGTTACCCATGACCTGGCCAGCGCCCGCTACTTTTCCGACGAAATCCTGGTCATGTACGCTGGCTTCATCGTCGAGCAAGCCTCGTCCGAAGCACTCATTTCCAACCCCAAGCACCCCTATACGCAGATGCTGCTGGCGGCAGTGCCCGATCCTTCGCGTGGGCTGAAAACCGAAGAAGCCGATATCCAAGGCGAGATCCCCGACTTGACCGACCTGGGCAGCGGCTGCCCCTTCGCGCCGCGCTGCAAACACGTCATGGACGCCTGCCACGACGCCATGCCCGGGCCGACGCAACTCGAGGACGAGCGCTGGGTGCGCTGCTACCTCTACGAAGAGGGCCTGCCCGTGGCTTAGCGTTCACGCTCCCGCAGCGCTTGCTTGCTCTGCGCCTTCCGCGTCTCTATAGTGAAACCCCCGTCCCCAACACGTCGAAACCTGTAGGGGCGATTCTGTGAATCGCCCGCAGTTTCGATTGGGATTTACGGGCGACACACAGTGTCGCCACTACAAATTCTCACTACGATGTGTTTGATATCTTGTGTGAACCAAGTCGCGATATGCGGGCGGCTTTGGTTAAAATAGGCCTTCCGCCAATCCAGTGAGGAACGGAGGCACAATGAAAATCACGGACGTCAAGGTTTATCTGGCGCGGGAGTGGCGCACTTTCTGCTTCGTGGTGGTCGAGACTGACGAGGGCATCAGCGGCATCGGCGAAGCCGGCATCACCGGGCGCGAGCTGGCGGTGCAGGGCGCCATCGAGCACTTCCGCCCCTTGCTTATCGGCCAGGACCCCTTCCGCACGGAGCACATCTGGCAGCTGTTATTCCGCGGCGGCTTCTTCCCGGCGCAGCGCATTCTCACCGCCGCCATCGCCGCCATCGACATCGCGCTCTGGGATATCAAAGGCAAGGCCCTGGGCGTACCCGTTTATGAGCTGCTGGGCGGCCGCGTCCGCGACCGCGTGCTGACTTACAATCACAACGGCGGGGATACGGTCGAGGAACTGGTCGAGTGCTGCCAGCGCTCGCTGGAAGCAGGCTGGAAAGTGCTGCGCTGGGGTTTGGGGCATGAACCCGATGGCCTGCTGGAGCCCGATGTCGAAGTGCGGCGCGCCATCAGGGAATTCGAGGCGCTGCGGCTGGCGCTGGGCGACGACGTCAAGCTGGCGCTGGATGTGCATACGCGCCTCAATCCGGCCGATGCGCTGTGGCTGTGCCAGGAAGCCGAGCAATATCGCCCCTATTTCATTGAAGACCCGTTGCGCGTCGAAAATTCGCAGAGCTATCGCAACCTGCGCGGGCGTACGACTGTGCCGCTGGCCGCCGGCGAGCAATATAGCTCCAAGTGGGAATTCCGTCAGGTCATCGAAGAAGAACTGATCGACTACGCGCGCGTCGACCTGTGCATTTGCGGCGGGCTCAGCGAAGCCAAGAAAATCGCCGCCATGTGCGAGACGCATTATATCGACCTGGCTGTGCACAATCCCATCGGCCCGGTCGCGACCGCCGCCTTTCTGCACCTTTGCCTGTCCGTGCCGAATTGCGCCGTGCAGGAGCTGCCGAAACGCCCGGGCGAGAGCCTGCCCGATTTGGTGTTGAATCAGCCGGAATGGGAAGATGGCTACCTGCTGCCGCCGACGGCGCCGGGCTTGGGCATCGAGTTCAACGCGGAGGCGTTGGGCAAATATCCCTTTAGCATGGGCGAGCTCAAGCATCTGCAGCGGGCTGACGGCTCGGTGACAAATTGGTAGAATGCTTGGCAATATAGGGATCGACACATGGACATTTACCACCGAGTACACCGAGTGATAAGAGTTTATCGAGGAATGGCTCTGCGTAAGTTTAGTCATCTGCAGCCTCGTTGATTTTCTGTGTACTCTGTGTCTCTTATTTATGAAACCTGCCGAATTCCTGTCGAAATATGTAGGGGCGAGCCACCGGCTCGCCCGTACGCACACAAAATTGGATTTCCTGTTTTGTGTGAGCCTAATTGTGACTTGCGAGCGGCTGTAGTGAAATATAAGGAAGGCGAAAATGAACGAAGTGCAACTGGTATGGGAGATTCCCGCGATCCTGGGTGAGGGCCCGCTTTGGGTCGAGGCGGAGAACGCGGTCTACTGGGTCGATATTTTCAGCAACAAAGTACACCGCTATGCGCTGGCTGATGGCGGCAAAACGACCTGGACCTTTGACTTTGAAGTGACGAGCTTGTCGCCGCGGCAGGCGGGCGGATTCATCGGCTCCATCAAGGACGGGTACGCCTGGATCAACTTCGATGCGCTGTCCGCCTTGCCGATCGCGCTGCCGGAGGCCGACCAGCCCGGCAACCGCTTCAACGATGGCAAGGTCGATAACAGCGGTCGCTATTGGGCCGGCACTATGGACATCGAGCAAGCGGGCGAAAGCGGCTCGCTGTATCGCCTGGATGCGGACCTCAGCGTGCGGAAATGCGACAGCGATTACATCATCTGCAACGGTCCTGCCTTCAACCTCGACAATACCATCATCTACCACACCGACAGCATCAAGCGGACGATTTACGCCCTGGACATGGCGCCGGACGGCGAGCTAAGCAACAAGCGCGTCTTCACCGCGTTCACGCAGGATGACGAGGGCGTACCGGACGGCATGACGGTCGACAGCGAGGACTGCATTTGGGTGGTGCACTTCGGCGGCGCGCGCATCACCCGTTACTCGCCGGCTGGCGAGATCTTGCAGGTCGTGCCACTGCCGGTGCCCAATATCACCAGCTGTACTTTCGCCGGCGCCGACTTGGACACGCTCTACATCACCACAGCCAGCACGGGCATAGATGAAGCCGACAAGCCCAAGTATCCGCTGGCGGGCAGCTTTTTCAGCTACCAGCCGGGGGTGAAGGGGACGCCGACGCCGCTCTTCGCCGGTTGAGCAATTCCATGGTGCCGTGAGCGGCCATGATGGCGAGCAGTGGCGTGACCATGACACGAGCGCGAGTGTCGAAACTTGCTGTCGCGACAAGAAGTGTGCCTGCAAGAAAATATAGGCACGGTAAGAACAAGAACGTAGCATCGCTGAATCTTCTCGCTCGCGCCATCTGCGCCAGCCCATAAGCCGATGTCAACAAGAATGCCAGATTGAAGACAATGGCGTTCCAAAGTGGCCACCAGTTCACTGGGAAGAGCGCTCGGTACAACCCGATGGGAATCGTCAAAATGTAATGTAAGGGATAGAGCAGAAAGATCTCAACGGCGATATCCGTCATTGCCGCTGCCTGTTCTTGTGTGCTGGCCAGGTGCCGATGACGCCAGTTCTGAGTAATGTCTTGTACGTCGTTGCCGAGGCGCTCTTCAACGCGCGTGGCCAATTCCGCGTACACATCATCAATATCTTCACCGGTCGCCTGATGCAAAACTGATGCCGCACGGACGTAGAGCAGCTGAAAAGTGCCGGCGCTGGAGAAGCTAGGATTGTTGAAATATACACCGTTATGGTGACTCCACAAGCTTACGACGACAAGACCAACCGCCGCCATGGCAGCCACAGCCGGGACGCGCCAGCGCATGTGAGAAAGCAAGAGCCACTATCCCATGGGAATCCGCAGCAGATATGCCGCTGGACGTGTCATGGCTGACAGCATGATGAAACTGCCGGACACGAATCCATATATTGCTGCTTTTCGTAACGTTTCCGCCTCTCTTACGAAGAGTAAGCCTACAAAAGCAAGCGCCAGCCAGAAGTCCGCCATAGCGTCCGCCCGCAATACCGCGGAGGCTCGAATACTTGCGGGATCAAGCGCAACGATGAATGCGGCCAATGAGGAGACGTCGATTGAGAGTTTGAGCCGCCGTCCCAAGAGGTAGGTCAGTGGAATAATGGCGATACCAAGCGCAATATTGGCGGCGATGACTAGAAAGGGCTGTATGCCGAGAAGCGCGACCATTATTGAGTATACTGGCGGCCGCTTCATGTAGAGGCTGTTGGTGAAAGCCAGATCGCCGTCCAGGATATCTGTCGCTGCGATTCGGTACGATACAAAGTCGTCGAGGCTGTAGGTCAGCAGCGACGGCTCGTAGATGGCTGCCGCGTAGCCAATCCGCAGAGCCAGTCCGATTAGAAAGATCGCCGCAAGCGTTCGACGTTGCACTGCGCGCATCCCCATGCAAGATGTAAGTTCGGTGATTCTAGCATCTTTCTGCTTGATGAGTAGTTCTGCGCGTTTTGCATTGTTCGTCTACATGGCTCGCCCCTACACAGTCGCCAGTATTCGCGCCCCACACCCGCCGCCCGGATCAGCCCACCCTTTCGCCGCTTCACAGGCAGGCTTATCATATTTCCACCAGCAGCCGCAGCCGATGAGACAGCCAAATGCTAGCTATGGAAGCGAACATCCGCCCGCCCTTCTCGCCTGCAGAAGCGGGAGCCATCGCGACAGAGCGCTACGGCATCCGGCCGGCTGCCATCCAAGAGCTGCCCGCCGAGCTGGACCGCAACTTTCGCCTCAGCACGTCCTCGGGCGAGGCCTACGTGCTCAAGATCGCCCACAGCAGCGTCTCCGAGGGCGTGCTCGACCTGCAGAACAAGACGCTGCGGCGTTTGCGCGGGACGCTGGATACCATCCCGGAACTTATCGCGGCGCGTGATGGCAGCGACATCGTTCATATCAGCGACGCCGCTGGCGAAACGTATCGCGCGCGCCTGCTGCGCTACATCGAGGGCTTTCCGCTCAGCGACTTTCGCCCGCACAGCGACGAGCTGCTGTCTGAAATCGGGACGCAACTGGGGCTGCTCAGCGCCGGCATGCAGGGCTTCAGCCACAGCGAGAAACGGCTGCGCTATCGCTGGAATATCGGCAATCTGAGCGCGGTCGCCCGCTACAGCCAGGACCTGCCGCCGAATAAAAAAGCCCTGCTCGACTATTTTCTGGGGCTGTACGAAGCGCAGGCGCAGCCAGCCCTGCCAAGCTTGCGCCACAGTTTTACCTACAACGACCCCAACGACACCAACATCCTGGTCCGGGCCGCAGGTCCCGAGCCGCCACGCGTCGCCGGCCTGATCGATTTCGGCGATATGGTCTACGGTCCCACGGTGGCCGACCTGGCCGTCGCGCTGGCTTATATCATGATGGACACGCAGCAGCCGCTGGACAAGGCGGCGCCCGTCATCCGCGCTTATCACGCCGAATTCCCGCTGACCGAAGACGAGATCCAGCTGCTCTACCCCTTGATCGCGGCGCGCCTGTGCTTGAGCGTCTGCATCTCCTGGCATCAGCAACAGCAGGAGCCGGACAACCGCCACCTCAGCATCAGCGAGGCCGGCGCCTGGGATTTGCTAGCGACGCTGCGCGGCATCCATCCCCGTTTCGCGCAGTACGCCTTCCGCGCCGCCTGCGGTTTGCCGGCTTGCCCAAAGACCGCCGCTCTGGTCGAGTGGCTGGGCGAGCGAGATTTCGCGCCGATTCTGGGACGTCAGCTATCGGCGGATGATTGTCGTCCCCTCGACTTCGGCATGAGCAGCCGCTTGCTGGCGCGGGTCAGGGATGAGCGGGACCCGGCTGCCTACGCGCCTGCCCTGCGCGAGGCGATCGGCGATAGCGCAGTGGGCATCGGATATTACAACGAAGCGCGGCCGATTTACCTGGCGGACATGTTCGCCGTCGACCATCACGAGCGCCGCACAGTCCACCTCGGCGCAGACCTCTTCGCGCCACCCGCTACGCCGATCTACGCGCCGCTGGACGGGTGCGTATTCAGCCTGGCGGACAATACAGGCGAGCAAGATTACGGCCCGACGCTGATACTCAAGCACGAGCCGGCAGCGGGCCCGGCCTTCTACACGCTCTATGGTCATCTGGCGCCGGACGCGCTTGATCGCTGGAATGAAGGGCAGCAGGTAGAGGCTGGCGATCTGCTGGCGCATATCGGCGACTATCCGCGCAACGGCAATTGGCCGCCGCATCTGCATTTTCAGATCATCGCCGACCTGCTGGATTACGCGGGCAACTTTCCCGGCGTTTGTTCGCCGAGGCAGCGCGCCATCTGGACATCGCTGTCGCCCGATCCCAATCATATATTGCGTTTGCCCTTCCCGCTGGCACTGCCAAAAGCGCCATCGCGCGAGGCTTTGCTGGGCAGGCGTGGCGATGCGCTAAACCCGGCGCTCAGCTTGTCTTATCGGCAGCCGCTGAAGATTCAGCGCGGATACTTGCATCACCTGTACGATGAAAACGGGCAGCCCTATCTGGATTGCGTCAACAATGTGCCGCATGTCGGCCACAGTCATCCGCGGGTCTTAAGCGCCGCCCAGGACCAGATGGCGCTGCTCAACACCAATACCCGCTATTTGCATGACAGCATCGTGGAATATGCCGAGGCGCTGCGGGCGACTTTACCCGAGCCGCTGACCGTCTGCTTCTTCGTCAACAGCGGCAGCGAAGCCAATGAATTGGCGCTGCGCCTGGCGACGGCATACACCGGCGGTAGGGACAATATCGTCATCGACCAGGCCTATCACGGGCACACGACTGCGCTTATCGACATCAGCCCGTACAAGTTCAACGGACCAGGCGGGCGCGGCAGACCTGATCATGTGCAAGTGGCTGTAATGCCCGATGGCTATCGCGGCGCGCAACCTGGCTTTGATGAGCAAGCGGGTGAGTATTACGCCCGCTCGGTCGCTGAGGCTCTTGGGCGGATTCGCGCGCGTGGCAGGCAAGCGGCCGCCTTTTTCGCCGAGGGCATCATGGGCTGTGGCGGTCAAATGCCCTTGCCCGACGGTTATCTCAAGCGCGCTTACGCCCTGGTGCGGGACGCGGGCGGCGTCTGCGTGGCGGACGAAGTGCAGACCGGCTTTGGGCGTGTCGGCAGCCGCTTCTGGTCATTTGAGCTAAGCGGCGTCGTGCCGGATATCGTCACGATGGGCAAGCCGATGGGCAATGGGCATCCGCTGGGCGCGGTGGTCACGACGCCGGCCATCGCCGCCGCCTTCAACCAGGGCATGGAATATTTTAATACTTTTGGCGGCAATCCAGTCTCATGCGCCATCGGCTTGGAGGTGCTGCGGATCATCCAAGACGAGCGCTTGCAGCAGAATGCCTTGGCGACCGGCAGCTACTGGCTGCAAGAGCTGCGCGGGCTGGGCGAGCGCTTTCCCATCATCGGGCAGGCGCGCGGGTCGGGGCTGTTTCTGGGTGTGGAGTTGACGCGCGACCGCGGCGCCTTGACGCCGGCCGATTGGGAAGCGGCTTACATCGCTGAGCGTATGAAGGGGCTGGGAATCTTGCTGAGCACCGAGGGACCGCATCACAATGTGCTGAAGCTCAAGCCGCCGATGATCTTCCGCCGCGAGCATGTAGATCTTTTCGTGGAGGCGCTCGGCGAGGTACTGGGGGATACGGTGTTACACATCACGTAGCATCCGGGGCGTTGCGAATATTTCACTTATTGCGTTTATTGCGTTTATCTGATATGCTTACTATGAACGTAAAGGAGAGTGTAATGGAAGCACTTAGAGTAATGCCTCCAAATGAGTCGGATGCTGACCTGGCAAGAATCGCATCCTCCAAGATTATTCCGTTCGTCCGTGAGCAACTGTCACAAACTGTTCGGCTTACTTTTGCGAATGGGCAGGAGTCGATTGTCTTACCCGCCAGTTCTCTAGCATTGTTCAATAGCATATTGGAGGCGATGGCCGCTGGCCATGGCATCATGATTTATCCACAACTCGCTGAACTGACCACGGTCGAGGCAGCTGATATGCTGAATGTCTCGCGCCCCTATCTAATCAAGTTGCTTGAAGCTGGCGATATCCCTTATCACAAGGTTGGCAGGCATCGTCGTATTCGCTTGGATGACCTTATGAATTACAAGGAACGAATTGACCGAGACCGCGAAGCGATTCTAGATCAGATGGTTCGAGAAGCTGAAGAACTAGGACTTTATGACTAGCCGGAGACGATACACTGCTCTTCTCGACGCCAACGTCCTAGCTCCTATTCGGTTGACAGACTTGTTCGTCCAACTTGCAGTAGATGACCTGTTTCGGGCAAAGTGGACGCAAGATATTCACGAAGAGTGGATGAGAGCGGTGAAGCGAATATACCCGGATATTCGACGAGAAAGCTTGGAAAGGAGACGGGATCAAATGGATGCCAAAACCAGAGACGCGCTCATAGACGGCTATGAGATGACGATTGATTCGTTGGAGTTGCCCGATGAAAACGATCGTCATGTGTTGGCTGCCGCAATTGTCGGTCGCTGTGATGTCATTGTCACGTACAATTTGAAAGACTTTCCTAGCGACGAATTAAGCAAGTATGGCATTGAGGCGCAGCACCCTGATGTATTTCTGGCTAATCTTCTCGATCTCTTCCCTGGCAAGTTTTGTGCGGCTGTTCGCACTGTAAGGCGACGTCACATAAGGAAGAAGTTCACTGTGGACGAATATCTAGGTAGTCTAAGTGAACTTGAACTCGTGGCTACGGCTGCTGGCTTGCGCGAATTCGATTTGATGCTCGATTGGCAAGCTACGTCGCAGCAGACAGCAGCGCATTGAGACACCAAATTTAGCCTTCGCCAAATCCGCTTTACGCGCCAATTTGTTGAGCCAACAACACCCCTACTCGCCTTCTGCCTTTTGCCATATAGTTGCCTGCAATAGAGAAAGAGTTACTGAGAGGAACGATAGCCTAATGACCAAACCAGACCTCCCCACAGGCATCAAAATCACCGGCGAAATCCGCCCCGAATACGAAGCCATTCTCAGCGCTGAAGCTATCGCCTTCCTGGCGGAGTTGGCGCGCGGATTCACCAGCCGGCGCGACGAGCTGCTCCAGCTGAGAGAACAGCGCCAAGCCGAAATCGACAGCGGCATCATGCCCGATTTCCTGCCGCAGACCGCCGCCATCCGCGAAGACCCGAGCTGGCGCGTGGCGCCCGTGCCGGCCGACCTGCAAAACCGGCGCGTCGAAATCACCGGGCCGACCGACCGCAAAATGGTCATCAACGCGCTCAACTGCGGCGCCAAAGTCTTCATGGCCGATTGCGAAGACGCCAACTCGCCCACCTGGGGCAATATGGTGGATGGGCAGATCAACCTGCGCGACGCCGTGGACGGCTCGATTACTTTCACAAATCCCGATGGCCGCTTCTATCAACTCAATGAGCAGATAGCGACGCTGATGGTGCGGCCCCGCGGATGGCATCTCGATGAGCGCAATTTCCAGGTCGATAGCGCGCCGATACCCGGCAGCTTGTTTGATTTCGGTCTGTACTTCTTTCATAACGCGCGCGCGGCGCTCGAGCGCGGAACCGGTCCCTACTTTTATCTGGCCAAGCTGGAGAGTCATTTGGAAGCGCGGCTGTGGAACGATGTCTTCGTCTTCGCGCAGGACGCGCTGGGCATCCCGCAAGGCACGATCAAGGCGACGGTGCTGATCGAAACCATCCTGGCCGTGTTCGAGGCGGAAGAGATTCTATATGAATTGCGCGAGCATTCGGCTGGGCTGAATTGCGGACGCTGGGATTATATCTTCAGCTATATCAAAAAGTTCCGCAATCACGCCGATTACCTGCTGCCCGACCGCGCGCAAGTCACGATGACGGTGCCTTTCATGCGCAATTATACGCTGCACGTCATCAAAGTTTGCCATCGGCGGGGCGCGCACGCTATGGGCGGCATGGCGGCGCAGATCCCCATCCGCAGCGACCCCGAGCGCAATCAAGCCGCGCTGGACAAGGTGCGGGCGGACAAACTGCGCGAGGCGAAAGAGGGGCACGATGGCACTTGGGTGGCGCACCCGGGCCTGGTGCAAATCGCCACGGAAGTCTTCGACGAATTCATGCCCGCCGCCAACCAAGTGGACAAACAGCGCGAGGATGTGGATGTCTCCGCCGCCGACCTGCTGACGCCGAGCGCGGGCGCTATTACTGAGGAGGGCGTTCGTCTGAATCTCAAGGTGGGCATCCAATATCTGGAAGCCTGGTTAGGCGGCAATGGCTGCGTTCCGCTCTATCATTTGATGGAAGACGCCGCCACCGCCGAGATCAGCCGGGCGCAGGTGTGGCAGTGGCTGCACCACAAAGCCGCGCTGGCGGACGGGCGACCGCTGACGGTAGCCCTGTACAGCAGCCTGCTGGAAGAAGAGATGGACGCTATCCGCGGCGAGGTGGGCGAAACGCGCTTCGACAGTGGACATTATCAGCGCGCGATGCAGCTCTTCGACGAGATGATCCGCGCTGAGGACTTCAGCGAGTTCTTGACTCTGCCGGCATACCAATACTTGTAGGGCTGGCTTATCGGCGAGCGCGCGCGGCGTACCCGAAGGCGACCACTGACACCAACACCATGATCACAATCACCAGCAGGCCGCCATCATAGCTGCCGCTTTGATCACGCAAGCGGCCGACCAACCAGGGGCCCAGCGCCGCGCCCAAGCCAAACATGCCGCCCATCAGCCCGTTGATCAAACCCAAGCCCTGGCTCTGAAAGATGTCGCTGGCCAGAGCAGTGGATTGGCTGCTGCGCGTGCCCTCGCCCAGCGCGAAGAACAGTGCGTAGAGCATCAGGACCGCGACTGAAGCAGCAGCCGGCAGCGCGATTAGCATAGCCACCGCACCTAGCAGCCCAGCGCAGCCGATGGTGAAGGCGGCGGCGCGCCCAAAGCGATCGGAAACCCAGCCCAAAGCGATGAAGCTGCCACTGGTCAGCAAACCAGCCAAGCCGACGATATTGGCGGCGACCGTCCGCTCGACGCCGGCCGATTCCATATAGGCGATCTGATGAACAGTCAAGCTGCGCACGGGGCCGAGGGCGGTCAAGCCGACAATCATCAGCGCCCAAAAGACTGGATTGCGCAGCAACTGTCGCCAGTTTACGGCGGGACGAGCGCTGTGGCCGCCGCGAGGCCGCCTGAGAGCGGGTGGCTTGCGCAGGCCGATGACCATCAGCGGCAGAAGCAAGCAGAGGCAGACGAGCGCCAGAATCAGATAGGCGCCGCGCCAACCGAATTGCGCGATCAGCAGATTGACCAGCGGTACAAAGACCAGCGAGCCCACCCCGGTGCCGGCGAAAGCGATGCCCAGGGCGCGGCCGCGCTGCGAGGGTGTCGTCCAGCCCGCGACGACTGAGGCAACTGGTCCCAAGCCGGTGACGCCTAATCCGCAGCCCGCGATGACGCCGTATGCGAGCAGCAGATCGTTGAGTGAAGTTGCCCGGCTGCTCAGCCAGAGACCAGCCGCCATTAGCAGGACGCCGAGGGCGAATACAGGGCGCGGCCCGTAGCGGTCGAGCGCGATGCCGGCCAGTGGCGCGGTCAGGGCGAAGCAGAGCATGTTCAAGCTGAAGATGGCGGCGGAGGCTTCGTTGCTCCAGCCTTCGCTCAGGACGAATTCGGCGAAGAATACGGAGAAAGACAGGCGGATGCCGAAGATGATGAACAGCGACAGCGAGCAGACGATGACGATGCGGGCGGCACTGCGGAAGGGATCGTCGGCGCTGGAGATCATCAACTAGGCGGCGAAGCTTTCGCTCGCAGCGGGAACACTTTGCTCCGTTTGTATCTTCATAATGTCCCAGGCCGAACCTTTCAAGGATATTGGAAGAAGGCTTTGCCGACGCGGGCTCTTGAGCCTACAGCCGCGCGATTCCGGGTCGTAAATCGTGTAGCCTCAGTGGATAAGAACATAAGCGCGCTTGGCTGAAATCATGTTACAGTAACTCATGAATACCGCCAGAGTTTTGTCTGCAGAGTCTTAGGCAGTAAATGGCGGTCTCGTCTCAGCGGGTCTATAGGCAGCTCGCGGCTCACTTGCGACACGGGCGGCAAGCCCAACGCGACGAGCTGCCTGCCCCGCATTCAGAAGATTGATACAAAATGCAGGAGAGATATCCTTGGGACATTTCGAGCTATCGGCCGTAGTACGAGGCGATGAAGCATGACCAGATTGACCCCTGGATGAGCTCGCCGGGTCCGGTGTAGCGCAGGCAATCGATTCGGCGTCAACGCTGGCGCCAGTTTGTTACAAAATGGGACATAAGCGTCACTCGCATTGCATTCTCGCGCCTTGCGATTGAAAGAGGCGAGCCAAGGGCATTGCGACGCCTAAAGACCAAGACTAAGCAAAGGCATAGAGACCCATGATCTTAATCCGACTGATTGGTATCGCGCGCTTGGCCCTGGTCATTGCGGTCAGCGCCTTGTTGACGGCGACGGGGTCAACGGCGGGGACGCCAGCCTGCACCTTGGCTGATCACATCCGGTCGGCCAATACGAATACCGCCGTCGGCTTCTGCCCGGCGGGCACGAGCCACGATGTCATCACTATCAGGGAAGACATCACGCTAAGCGAGGCGCTGCCGCCGATCACCGGCACGATCACGATTGAGGGAGGCGGTCATACTATCAACGGGGATGGGCAGTTTCGCATATTTGACGTCAGTGGCGGGAATCTTACCCTAAAGGACGTCACACTCGCCAAGGCAAGCGCCGACTACAGCAGTGCGGTCCGCGCGAGAAACGGCGCCCGAGTCTCCATATCGAAGGTCGCGTTTAGGGATAATACGGCGCGATCCGGCGGCGCAGTCGGGTCACAGGACGATGATGTCGTCCTTAGCGTGCGAGATAGCGATTTCCGCGACAATTCGGCTGGCGATGGCGGCGCGATAACGGTTTCGGGCGGCAGCGTAGATATTCGCGGCAGCAACTTCGTCAAGAACAGGGCGACGCGCCGCGGCGGGGCGATATTCGCCCTCGGCGGAACCGTAGCGGTCGAGAACAGCATATTTGTCGAGAACATCGCCAGAACGGGTGGCGCCGTTCTCGTCGGCGGCGGCAGCGCGACATTAACCCATGTCACGATACTAGCCGGCTCGTTCCCAGCCGTGCAAGGCGAAGGGGTGCATAAACAATATGGCGCGCTGCGTCTGCGGAATAGCATCATCGCCGGCAACTGGGAAGAAGTCGATGATTGCTCCGGCGATCTGGACGAAGCCAGCGGCAACCTGATCCAGGACTGGACTTGCGGAGCAGACCTAGGAGGCAATCCGAATCTTAGTCACGTCACGCCCCTGGATGGCAGCCCAGCGCTTGATGCCGGCGACCCGCGATATTGCCTCAGCAGCGATAAATTCGGCGTCAGACGTCCACAGGGCGGCGGCTGTGACATCGGCGCTATTGAATCCACGAGCGCCATTCCAGCGCCAACTTCGATGCCGGTTTGCACCTTAAGCGACCGCATCAAATCCGCCAATAGCAATACCGCAGTGGGCGCCTGCCCAGCCGGGACCAGCCATGATGTCATCACGCTGACGGAAGACCTCACGCTCACGGTGGCGCTGCCGCCAATCACGGGCACGATCACGATTGAAGGCGGGGGACATACCATCAGCGGCGGACGCAAAAATCGCATCTTCTACGTTGATGGCGGGCGGCTGACGATCAATAACCTGAACCTGATAAACGGCTTCAGCCTACAGCCAGGCGGCGCGATTCTGACAAGCCGCGGGGAACTCACCGTAAACAACTCCAGATTCTTCGGGAACAGCGGGGAATCCGGCGGAGCGATTGCTACCCTAGTCGGCAATCGCAATCTGATCGTCAACAACAGCAGTTTCGAGAAGAACAGAGCCGACGCTTATGGCGGAGCCATTCATGTTTTAAGCGGACCGGCCGCAGTAGCAAACAGCAGCTTTATCGATAATTTCGCCGGGTCAATTGGCGGCGCAATCTATTTTGATTCCCGGTATGACCTGGCAACTATCTCCAACTCGACATTTGGCGGCGGCCGGGCTTTAGCTGGCGGAGCGGTCGGCGCCCGCAATCGAATGACGACGCTGACGCATGTGACTATGGTGGATAACTTCGCTAGCGAAGGTCACGATGTATATGTTTCCGACTTATATGCGGTCAACTTCAACATTTACAACAGCATCCTCTCGGGCCATATTATCGGCGATGCCTGCCACGGGCGGGTCAACGACAGCCGCGGCAACTTGATCGCGGACGGTTCCTGCGCGTCGGCTTTGAGCGGCAATCCCCTGCTAAATGGGGCGACCGGCGCGCCGGCGACATTTCCCCTCGCGGATTTTAGCCCGGCGCTGGACGCGGCTGATTCACAATTCTGCCTGGAGACCGACCAACTGGGCACAGCCCGTCCGCAAGGCGGCGGCTGTGATATTGGCGCGGTTGAATCGACGACTGCGCTGCCCAAACCGGCTCCCGTGCAGCCGCCACCGCCCTGCCCGCTCGCGCAGCAGATCATCGCGGCCAACACCGACGCTGCGGCTGGCGCGTGCCCGGCTGGCAATGGCGCCGATACCATCACCCTGACGCGTAACATAAGCATAAGTCAACAACTGCCGCCAATCACCAGCGAGATTACAATCGAAGGCAATGGCTATACGCTAAGCGGCGACGGCAATTTTCGGCTGCTGGATGTCGACGGCGGCGCGCTGACGATTAGCGATATGACGCTCGCTGACGGCAATGCCAGCGTCGGCGGCGCCATCAGGTTGCGCAACGGCGCCCGTGTCTCGGCGACGAACCTGCGCTTCCGCGACAACGAAGCGACCGAGGGCGGCGCGATTGCGACTGTCAGCGACGATGTGTGGCTGCTCGTCGAAGGCAGCAGTTTCATCGGCAATTGGGCGACGGAAGACGGCGGCGCGCTGCTGGCGAACGGGGGCACAGTCAATGTCGCCAATAGTTCCTTCCAAGGCAATGCCGCCGGAAAGTTTGGCGGCGCGCTGGCGAGCAGGCGGGGCCGGGTTGAAGCCTCCAACAGTACGCTTAGCGGCAACGAGGCGAACGAAGGCGGCGGCATACACATCAACGGCGCTTACACGACACTCACACATCTCACCCTGATGAATAATCGAGCGCGCCAAATCGTTGGCGCCGGTGTCTTCAAACGATCGGGACCGGTTCTTCTGCGCAATAGCATCGTCGCCGGAAGCGGCAGCGGAGACGATTGTTTCGGCGACCTGGACGAGAGCCGCGGCAATTTCAGCCAGGACGGGACCTGCGCCACGCCAGAAGGCGGCGATGCGCTGCTAGGGGAGCTCTTCGGCTCGCCAGCGTATCATCCGCTGCGGGACGCCAGCCCGGCTCATGGCGCGGCGGATCCAGCCTTCTGCCTGCCGACCGACCAGCTTGGCAACCCGCGCGCGCATTGCGACATCGGCGCGATAGAATCGGAGCGCGCGGCGATCGCGCAGCCGCCAGAAAGAGTGATCGCGGCCGATTGCACCCTGGCCGATCAGATCATCGCCGCCAATACGGACGCGCCGGCGGGAGCATGCCCGGCTGGCCAGGGCGCCGACACAATTAGACTGCGAGAGAGTATCGTTCTGGATGCGCCTTTGCCGCCGATCACCAGCCAGATCACGATTGACGGCAACGGTTACACGGTCGACGGCGACAATCGCTTTCGCGTATTTGAAGTTGTTGGCGGGCAAGCCGTCATCAAAAACCTTAGGCTGATCAATGGGCGCGGCGCGGGGGAGGACGGCGGCGCCATCTTTGCCCACACTGACGCCGAGATTCTGATTTCGCAAGTGACCTTCACGAACAATACTGCCAGATCGGGCGGCGCAGTTGCGGCGCATGGCGGCAGAGCTGGAATCTACAATAGCCATTTCTTGGGCAATTCGGCGGAAGACAAGGGTGGCGCCATCTGGTTTGACGCCACCTGTTACAACACCTGGAACCTCGAGCTCGAGGGCAACAGCTCGACAACGAGGCGGCCGTATGGGAGCGGAATTGATGAACGCGATACGCCCTCAGGCTGTGGCGCGGGCACTGGAATATCGGCGCGACGCGGATAGAGAGGCAGCCGCAGTGGCCGCAGACCTTGCGACATCGGCGCTTGAGATCCAGCGGAGACAAACGCGAGTTCTATTTGAAATAGGCGCCAGCGCGTCTCGCCCTTCTCATTCTTAGTCGGAGAATTCGAAAGAGCCAATCAGCCTTAGTTCTTCGTCGTCGTAGGGCTTGCCGTCGGCGTGGAAAATGTCATGCTGCCAAGTCGCGCTGTCGGGCCCGTTGAGCTCCCGCCGCCAATCCAGATAAGTCTGCGTCCGCCCAGCGACCAAACCCCAGTTGTACCAGCCGATGCGCTCGCGCGCGAAAATGGGCAGGATTAGCTCGACAGTCTGGCCGACCACGCGGCGCAGCCATTCCGTACAGAGCACTGGACGGCCGTAAGCCCGGCAGCGCTGGATGACAGCCTCGACGCCGGTTGCGCCGTAATGATGAAAGGACGTCACATCCGACAACTCCAGAATCCGTTCCTCCATCTCGTAAGCCTCATGCAGGCGGAAGATGGACGTGGTTAAGGGCTGCTGGGCGCGGGCCTCACGAGCCCAAGCGAAGGCGGCTTCCACCAAGGGCAGGCTTGTCTCGCCCAGCTCGGAGTTGCCCGGCTCGTTGTATAAGTCCCAAATTTGCACCCGTTCGTCATTGGCGAATTTGCCGACGATATCAAGCACGTAGTCTTTTAGCAGGGGCCAGCCGGCGCGGTCGCCTACCCGCTGCAAGCCTGGGCTGGGCGTCCAGCCGCTGTTGTGTACATTAGGAATGGGCTCATCTTGCGCGCCGAGGTAGGGCTCTTTGCCGGCGAAGGCGCAGTCATCGAATAGGATGAACATCACCTTGATGCCCTCCCCCGCCGCGATATCGAGGAATTGATCGATTCGGCGCTTCAAACCGGCTGGGTCAGCCTGCCAGACGAGGAATTGATGGAAGACGCGCACGGCGTTAAAACCGGCCGCCCCCGCCCAAGCCAATTCCTCAGCGATGGTATCGGGATCAAAGGACTCGGCCTGCCACATCTCGGTCGAATTGACCGCCGAGCGCGGCAGGTAATTGCAGCCGCGTATCGGATCAATCGAGGCGTACCAGGCTTTGGCTTTTTCGGGCGTCCATTGTTCGGTCATTTGTAAGTCCTCGTCTCTTGAATTTTGTATTCTGTAAGGTTTGTACGGTTCTGTGAATCAACTGTCGCTCGCTCGGCTTAGGCGAATAGTCGAGATCTTTGCCACCGAGTACAGCGAGTTTGATAGAGTACACAGAGGAAGGCATCAAACTTCGTTCAATCACAGAATCGGCGAACGTGCGGACTATTCTTGACTCGAGCCACCGCCAGATTTCCCGGAATTCCTCTCTGTGCCCTCATATATACTCAGTGCCCTCGGTGGCAAAATTGTCGCGAATCCCTAAAAACGCGGCGCCCGCCCCTACTCAGTCGCTTCAGTTACAGCATGGCGCTGGCGAGCGTGCCGGTGTAAGCGCCTTCAGCATCCCGCAGGTTCAGGCGTATCAGTCGCGCGTCGCTTCTTACGGGTAAAGCCACATCAAACTTAAGCGCGCGCAGGGGCGAGGCGGGTCCCAAGTCCGCGCGGCCAATCACGTCTCCTGCTTCATCGAGGCACTCGATTTCGGCGCGGCCGTCCAGGAAGCAGCCAAATTCGCCCCGAAGCCGCGACCAGCCATCGTTGATTTCAACCGACAGCGGCTGATGAACGCAGCCCACATCGGTGACGTCAACTATCGGCGCTGGGCAGATTGCCGCTGACCATGTCACGCTATGCGCGGCGACCTGCTGGGGTTGCAGTGTGAAGATAGGGCTGAGGACTTCGGCCTCGAGAATATAGCCGGGTGAATCAATCGGTATGGGCGAGGGCGCGCCGGGCGATTCCGTCCAGCATTCCACCGTGGCGCCATTGTCGGGATATTCGGCATCGGCCTGGTATGGGAATTGCATGCATAGGACAAAGCCAGACTGCCTATCGGCGAAGGCGATCCAACCCGCTGGATTGTGCACGCCGATCTTGCCGACGATGCCCTGATAATGCACCGCCAGCAGCCCGCTATCCGCGTCCAACTGATATTGCGGATTGTCAGCGCCGAACATGACCTCGTAGGGCTGCTGCCGAGCCGGATCCGTCGGCATATAGAGCCAGCAGTCGTCATTCCGCTTGCCATCGCGGGTGACGCAGGCCAACTGCGCCACATCCCAGATCGACCAGCGGAGTATGCGATTCGAAATATTCTCGAAGGACAGCTTGAGCTTCAGACGTGAACTATCCGCTTCGACGCTGATCAGGCGGTGGATGCGCAGGCCCGATCTTGCATCTGGCGGGCTACTCATCAAGACGGATGCGTCGCTTGTCGAAAAGTCGTAGCGCCCGGAATCGAGCACGGGATCGGGCGGGCCGGGCCACTGACCTTCGCCATCCCAACCTTGCGGCGCGGGCCAGGTCTTGGCGCCGCCATAATTCTTCCAGTGCAAGATCGTGCCATCACCAGCCTGCTCTTCGTATGTGAAGCGCTTGCCCAGCAGTTCCGGGTTCACGAAGAGATAATCGTGAGGTCCCAGGCTGAACTGCAGCAGGCGGCCGCCGATTTCGGGCACGCAGACGGCGTCGATAATGCCGTTGCTCAGCCGGACACCGTCCCAGCCATGGAAGTCAATCTGCTCGACGATTACTGCAGGGGGCATTTGCCCGGCCTTCTTCCTCATTGTCCTCAGGAAATTCGAGTAAGTAATGCAAATCTCGCTAAAGCAACGATATGTAGGGGCGACAGCCCGAAATCACAAATCGTAGCGGCAGCGGGCGACCAGATTGGCCGCCCTTACAAGACTCAATTTTTCGCGTGACTTACTTGCACTGGCTTCTGTGCCTCTGTATCGAATTGAGATTAACCCTGCAGGCCGGTTGTGGAGATGCCGCGGACGAAATAGCGCTGCAGCAGCAGGAAGAAGACGACAGCCGGTATCGTGGCTGCGGCTGCCGAGGCCATGATGACGCCAAAGCGCATCGAGAGCCCGCGCCCGACGAAGACGGCCAAGCCCACCGGCACGGTGCGGGTGGCGTCCGTGTTGCTGATTATGAGGGGCCAGAAGAAATCGTTCCAACTGCGGACGAAGGTGAAGATGGCGACGGTGGCAATCACCGGTTTGCTCAGTGGAATGAAGATGCGCCAGAGCAGACCGAACCGGCTGCAGCCGTCCAAGCGCGCGGCTTCCTCTAGCTCGACCGGGATGCTAAGGAAGAATTGCGTCATCAAAAAGACGCCAAAGGCATTGGCGGCGGCGGGCACGGCGATGCTGAAATAGGTATTGGCCAGTTTGAATTTGATCATGCCCAGGAAGAGCGGCACCAGCAGAATCTCACCCGGCAGCAGGAAGGTCGACAGGATGATCAGCAGCAGGATTCTGCGCCCGCGGAAGCGCATGCGGGCCAGCGGGTATGCCGCCAGGATATTGGTGGCCAGGGTCAGCGCGGTGGTGATGGTCGCCACAATCAGGCTATTGCGAAACCACTGCAACATAGGGAAACCCTCGAAGAGGCCCGTGTAGAACATGAGGGTCGGCTCGTTGGGCCACCAGGTGGGCGGATAGCTGAATATTTCGGTATCCGGCTTGATTGACGACACAAACATCCAGACAAAGGGCGCGCCCCAGATGATAGCCACGAAGATCATGATGGCGTAGAGCGCCAGGCGCCCCAAGTTGAGGGAGCCGTCGCTGTAAACGCTGTCGTCGCGCCAGGATTCGCTCATGTCAGATCACTTTCATCGCGCGCAGCTGAACGACGGTGAAGCTGAGCGTAATCAGCATCAGGATGACGCCGGCCGCCGACGCCAAACCCATATTGAAGTTCACGAAGGCGGTCTCATAAATGAATTGGGCCACGGTGAAGGTTGCGCCTTGCGGTCCGCCGCGTGTCATCACAAAGACCTGGCCGAAGACGCGCCAACAAGCGATGATCGTCAGCGGGATGACGAAGGCGTTGACCGGCATCAGCATAGGAATGGTGACATAACGGATCTCTTGCCAGCGACCGGCGCCATCGATCCTGGCCGCCTCGTACAAGTCCTCGGGGATATCTTGCAAGCCCGCCAAATAAATGATCATATTGCCGTTGACCGTCCACCAGATGGTGGTGATGGCGATGGCCGGCATGGCCCAGTCGGGTTCGCCCAGCCAGTTGATGGGCGGATTGACGCCCAATAAGCCCAGATAATAATTCAGCAATCCTGAGCTGCGCTCCAGAATCCATTGAAAGATGATGCCCACGGCCGCCACGCTGACCACATGCGGCAGGAAGACGATGGTGCGCGCGATATTGCGGCCGCGTAATTTCTGATGCACCAAAAGCGCCAACAAGAATCCAAGTACGATTAGGGGAATGGCCGCCAGGAAGACGAAATAAAGCGTATTTTGCAGTGACTCTATGAAGAGATCGCTGTTAATCAGCTTGGTGTAATTCCGCAGCCCGACCCACTTGGGGTCGCCGATGATGCCCCATTTTGTGAAGCTGGCATAGACGCCGACCGCCGCCGGCAGGAGCAAGAAGACAATGAAGAGCGTCAAGTACGGCGCCATGAAAGCATAGGCTATCAAGTCGTTCTTGACGCTTATCCAGCGCGATGTGGCGCGTACGCTTTTTTTCGGCGCGGGGCTGCTCATTATGCAAGTTCCACTTCTAAGAAGTTATGGTGGGGCGATAAGTCTAAGCGCCCGAACATTCATTTTAGTTTCGGAGGGCGACATAAGCGCCGCCCCAACGATATTGCCTACGGTCCCCTTCTGCCTTTATGGAGACTCCCAGTTAGCGCGAGGATGATCCTCCATACCATTCCCCCTCCCTCTAAATGGAGGAGGGGGTTAGGGGGTGGGGGTTCGGTAACCCTACTCGTCCAGCAGGAGCTCGTCGATGCCCGCTTTCATGTCGGCCAAGGCTTCTGCGACGCTCTTGTCGCCGGCTTGGGCCGCCTCAAGATTACGCAGCAGCGGCGACTGACCGCCGAAGGAGAAGACGGACGTGTACTTCTCGATGGCTGGCTCCATCACGGCTATGGACAGCGATTCGACGAAGGGCGCATAGTATTGGGCGTAGTCGTGGTCGGTCCAGTAGGGATCCGCCAGCGCCACCGGCAGTACCGGCACGATGCCGACTTTGATGCCCGGCTCAGCGTAATTCTCCAGGAACCACTTGACCACCTTCATGGAATTGAGGTAGTTTTCGTCGCTGTCTTGCACCGTCAGCGCCAGGCAGTGGGTATTGGTCCAGGTAGCTGGCACATCGCCGAAGGTTGGCATCACGGCTGTGCCGATATTCATGCCGCGCGTTACATAGGCGTTGACCTGCCAGGGCCCAACCATAATCATTCCCGCGCGCTCGGCATCAAATGCGCTGATGTCGCCAAAACCAGTGCCGATGCTCGAAACCCCACTCGCTTGCAGATCCACCAGGTACTGCAGCGCCTTATGCGCCGCTTCGCTATCGACCGCCGCCAAGCCGTCTTCACCCAGCCAGCTGCCGCCAAATTGATAGAGCAAGGTGTGGTAGAACCAACGACCGAGAGCGCCGCCCAGGGGCTGGTCTACGCCGTATTGCGTCACCATGCCGTCGTCATCGGTGATCGTCATCGCTTCCGCCCAAGCCAGGAACTCTTCGCCGGTGGTTGGCGGGCTGTCCGGATCCAAGCCGGCCGCTTCAACCAGGTCGACGTTGTAATACAAGTTCATCGGATGCAGGTCGCCCGGCAGGCAGTAGAACTCGCCATCAATCTTGCTCAGTTCGATGATGTTCTGGGGCACGCCGGTGAGGTCGACGCCGGCCGCGGCCATCAGATCATCAACCGGCAGCAGGACGCCTTTTCTGACGAACTCAGTCACTTCCGTGTTATGGAACATCACCACATCAGGCGGGTTGCCGGCGGCGGCGGTGAGCGTAAGCTGCGTGAACAAGTCGTCCCACTGCAACGCGGTCGGCTCGATGACAAGCCCGTCTTCGTTATCCATATTGAAGCGGTCGAAGACGGTGTTGAGCATCTCGGTATTGTCGGCGCCGGTCCAGCCGTGCATCAGCGTCACCGGCGTACTGTCTTGCGCCAGCGCCGCGCCCGGCAGCATAAGCAGGGCAACCAAGGCGACAAGCACAATCTTAAAATGGGAATACTTAGACATTTTTCTCTCCTAATTTATCTGGTCAATGCCTTACAGAAATACACTATCTATAATATTACCCCCTCCCGTTTCACTTGCCCACTTTGGAAATGTATCCTTTTCGGTTGATACAGATACTATACCATCGAGGACACCGAGAAATGCTAGGGCAATAGCATCAAATTATTTCAACACTAAGGTGCCAAGAACTCCGAGATATATCCGAAAATATGCCAATAAAGGACGCAACGAAAAGGTGATTTTCTGCCAGAATTCATGGGCGAGCCAAGGCTCGCCCCTACAATTTGTTAGTTTGATAATATATTCGTCATTTTTGGATATTGATGCGATTGCCCGGCGAGAAATGCGAGAGCACCGAGAAACTTAATCGAGATATGCCATATTCTTTGTGTGCTTTGTGCCTTTGTGTCTTTGTGGTGAAATTGAATTTCAACCGAATTCGATACACTACCGGCAATCGCAGCAATTTTTTCGCCACAGAGGCACGGATGTAAAGCCAAGTTAGTCATGCGAAAAAGCTAGCCTGACCAAACTGGTCGGCTGAAATTAGTGGTTTCGGGCGAGCCAAGGCTCGCCCCTACAATTTGTTAGTTTGATGCGAAATTCGTCATTTATGGATTTTCCTCTGTGCCCTCTGTGTTCTCTTTTTTATGAAACCTGCCGAACCCTGTCGAAATATGTAGGGGCGAGCCTTGGCTCGCCCTTACGCAGGCAGCATTGGATTTCATTTTTTGTGTGAGCCAAGTCGTTACTTGCGAGCGGCTGTGTTAAACTCCAACCTAGTTCAATCCCAAGCATTGGAAAGTGCCCATGCCCAGTCCCCCAGCCAAGAAACTCATCGAAGTCGCCCTGCCGTTGGACGCCATCAACCGCGCCAGCGCCCGCGAGAAATCCATCCGCCACGGCCACCCCTCGACCCTGCACCTGTGGTGGGCGCGCCGACCATTGGCAGCCGCCCGCGCTGTCATCTTCACGTCGCTGGTTGACGACCCCGATGACCCGAATGCCGATCCCGCCTTCGTCGAGGCTTGCCGGCAGCTCAACTATGGCGCCACGGGTGACGAATTAGCGGCGGTCAAACGGCTCACTGAAGAGAACAGCCGACGCCGCGAAAATGGGCAAAGCCCCAAGACCATGAAGCGCAATATCCCCCAGAATGTGCGTGAGGGCAAGGACAGCCCGCGCATGCGCCTCTTCGATTTCATCGAGCGCCTGGTCGAATGGGAAGCCACCACGGACGAACAAATCATGGGCAAGGCGCGCGAGCTGATTCAAATCGCGACAAACGGCAACCCGCCACCCCTGCTGGATCCCTTCGCCGGCGGCGGCAGCATCCCGCTGGAGGCGCAGCGCCTGGGCTTGGAGGCACACGCCAGCGACCTCAACCCGGTGGCGGTGATGATCAACAAAGCCATGATCGAGATTCCGCCGCGCTTCGCTGGCATGCCGCCGGTGAATCCGCGCGATAGAAAAGGCATATTCACCACAGAGACACAGAGGGCACAGAGATGGAAAGGCGCAGCCGGGCTCGCCGCTGATGTGCGCTATTACGGCGAGTGGATGCGCGAGCGGGCTTTTGAGCGCATCGGGCATCTCTATCCCAAGCACAGGGGTGAAACCGTCATCGCCTGGCTCTGGGCGCGCACGGTGACTTGTCCTAATCCGGCTTGTCAGTCGACGATGCCGCTGATGACTACATTCGAGTTAAGCAAAAAAGCAGGGAAACGCGCTTGGCTCGTGCCGCACCCAGAACCACAGGCAAGGCGTGTGCGCTTTGAAGTGCGGCGTGGCAAAGGCAAAGCGTCCAAACCACCTAAAGTAGGACGCGGCGCGAAGTTCAATTGCTTGGTCTGTGGTGAGACTGCGCCTAACCAATACATCAAGGATGAAAGCGCGGACGGTCGCATGGGCGCGCAGTTGACCGCGATTGTTACCGAAGGCAAAGGCGGGCGAAACTACCACAGCGCGACTCCCGAGCAGTCGAAAATCGCTGAATCCGCTGTACCCGCCTGGAAGCCAGAACAAGAAATGAATCGCGACACCACAGACTTAGTCAGCGGACGCGGCTACGGCTTTTACTATTGGTCCGACCTCTTCACCCCGCGCCAGTTGACCGCGCTGACCACATTCAGCGACCTCGTGCAGGAAGCGCGCGAGCTGGCGACGCAGGATGCGCTGGCGGCGATCCCCCTCGGTCCCCCCATCAAAATGGAGGGAGGCTTAGCTGCAGATGACGATCTGCCCCTGCGCGAGGGCGGGCGCGGTGCGCGTGCTTATGGCGAGGCGGTCAGTGTGTATCTGGCTTTTGCTGTGGATCGTATTTCCAATACGCTTTGCACCATTTCTCGTTGGACACCGTCTCGCGATCAAACGGTGACTGCATTCGCAAGGCAAGCATTACCTATGACTTGGGACTATCCCGACGTAAACCCGTTCGCGGGAGCAGCAGGTGACCTCAATGTTGCACTCCATTCAATCGAGAAAGCCCTGCTACGGCTTGAAAGCGTGACACCTGCGGCAGCTTTTCAATCGGACGCACTTCGCCTTAAATTTGCACCAATCTGCCTGTCGACCGACCCACCATACTATGACAACATTGGTTACGCGGATCTGTCCGACTTCTTCTACGTCTGGCTTCGTCGAAACTTACGCGATGTGTATCCAGATGTTTTCGCCACAATGCTTGTTCCCAAAGCTACAGAACTTATTGCCTCCACTTATCGGCACGGTAGCAAACAAGCTGCGAAAGAGCATTTTGAATCAGGAATGCTTGATACCTTCGCTAACATTCGTTCTTTTGTGACTCATGACTTTCCCCAGACTGTATATTACGCATTCAAACAGCAAGACGCTGGATTCCTCGGAAACGACACCAAGACAGAAGTTGCCAGTTCAGGATGGGAAACTATGCTGACCAGTATGCTTGCCGCCGGTTTCAGCATCGTTGGAACTTGGCCCATGCGCACTGAAGGCGGCTCGCGCATGAACGCAATGGGCACCAACGCGCTCGCCTCGTCGATCATCCTCGTCTGCCGGCCGCGGCCAGAAGACGCCTCCGCCACTTCGCGCCGGCGCTTCCTCGATGCCCTGCGCGCTAAATTGCCGGCCGCCATCGCCGAGATGAAAACGGGCAGCATCGCGCCGGTCGACATGGCGCAAGCCACCATTGGTCCGGGCATGGCCATCTATTCGAGTTACCGCGCCGTGCTCGAAGCCGATGGCAAGCCCCTGACCGTGCGCGCGGCACTGGGCCTCATCAACGCGGCGCTGGACGAGGTGCTGGCCGAGCAAGACGCCGAGCTCGACCCCGAGACGCGCTTCGCCATCGGCTGGTTCGAGCAGCACAATTTCCAGGCGGGCGATTTCGGGCAGGCGAATGTGCTGGCGCAAGCCAAGAACACGGCGGTCGCGAGCGTGGCGCTGGCGGGCGTGGTCGAGTCGGGCGGCGGGCAGGTGCGGCTGATCAACTGGCGCGAGTATGTCCCCTGCGGCTATGCCCCGGAGCAGGACAAACGCCCCACCGTCTGGGAAGGCGCGCATCATCTCATCGAGCGCTTGAATCATCACGGCGAGCTGGGGGCGGCGGCGCTCTACAACCGGCTGCCGGGCGAAATCGCCGAGTCCGCGCGTGATTTGGCTTACCGGCTCTATCATATCTGCGACCGGCTGGGCTGGGCCGAGGACGCGCTGGATTACAACGCGCTGGTCAGCAGTTGGTCGGAGATTACGCGTCTGGCGGCGTCTGAGCGCGGGCGGGCGACTCAGGGAGATCTATTCGACGAAGACGAGTAATTGTAGGGGCGACCAACCTGGTCGCCCGCAGGCAACAGACAGTTGTAGGGGCGACCAACCTGGTCGCCCGCGAATTAGGAGGAATGGGAACATGGCCAAATCTAATCGCGAGCGCGTTGGCGAAATCATGGACCTGCTGAATAGCGGCTTGGCGCCCTTTGTCTTGCAGCAGTACAAATCGCGCTATCGCGGCAAATACCTGCAAGAGATGGAGTTGAAGCTCTACAACCCGCCTTTCAGCGTGAGCCTGCCGGATGAGAAGCGCGCGCTGGAAGAACTTGATACGCAGGCTTGGCTGCGCCTGATGTTTAACAATTGGAACGAAGCGTTCAGAGACAAACTGGGGCATAACGAGCGCAGTTATGTCAGCGAGATGATGTCCGCGCGCGTCAAGTGGGCGCACCAGAAAGCCTTCACCAATGACGAAGCCTATCGCGTCGCGGACACGGCGACCTTGCTATTGCAGGCAGTAGACGCGATGAAAGAGGCTGAGGCGGCGGCGGGGCATGCTCAGGCTTTGCTGCGAATCCGATTTGAGCGCGAGGCTGACAAATCGGTGAAACAGCAGGAGCGGGTATCGACGCCGATGGATGCCTTCCTGCGCTATACGCCGGTAGGCTTAAAGCCTTGGCGACAGGTGGTGCAGCCGCATCAAGATGTGCGCAAGGGAAAGTTCACACTGTCGGAATTTAGCGCGGATCTGGCGCAAGTGGCCCAAGGCAAGGCGACGCCGGAATATGGCATTGCGAGTGAATTCTTTCAGCGTACCTATCTGACGCGCGGCCTGCAGGATCTGATCGTGAACTGTTTCCTGCGGCTGAATGGCGAGGGCGCGGACCCGGTCGTGCAGTTGCAGACGAACTTCGGCGGGGGTAAAACGCATAGCTTGCTGGCGCTGTATCACTTGGCGGGGGGCATAAAGCTGAGCGAAATACCGGGCGCGGAAGGCATTGTCGGGCGTATCGGCACTGTCGATGACTTCATCAAGTGCCAGCGCGCGGTCATCGTAGGTACAGACTTTGACGGGACGAAGCCGCGCGATTATGACGACTGTACCACGCACAATCTCTGGGGTGAGATCGCCTATCAACTGGGCGGTTTGCCGGCTTATGAGCTTGTCAAGCAAGCGGATGAGGCGGGAGTAAGCCCGGGCTCCAGCACTCTATTAGAGCTTTTTGAAAAGCACGGTCCGGCGCTGATTATTATTGACGAATTAGTTGCCCACGCGCGCAATCTATACAACGCGCAGGGCGGGCGCTACGCTGCAAGTTTTGACGCGATCATGACCTTTGTGCAGGCGCTGACAGAAGCGGTGCGGCGGGCCAGCGATGCCTTGCTGCTGATATCTCTGCCAGTGAGCGAGCTGGAAGCGGGCGGCCCCGGCGGCGCCGAAGCGATGGACTTCATAAGCAAAACGCTGGGCAGAATGGAATCGGTCTGGAAGCCGGTAACTGCGGTTGAAAGTTACGAGATCGTGCGGCGGCGGCTCTTCACGGACGAGATCGATCGTCCGGCGCGCGATGCTGTGGTGCGAGCTTTCAGCAAGATGTATCGCGACAGCCCGGCTGAATTCCCGCGCGATTCCGGCGAGACCGACTATTTTAACCGCCTGGAACAAGCCTATCCGATTCACCCGGAGCTCTTCGACCGGCTCTACAAGGATTGGTCGACTCTGGAGGGCTTTCAACAGACGCGCGGCGTCCTCCGCTTGATGGCGACCGTCATCCACCGGCTGTGGATGGACAACGATCACGGGCTGCTGATCATGCCGGGCAGCATCCCGCTCTGGGAAGGCAAAGTGCTGTACGAGATTCTGCGCAATTTACCGGGCAATTGGCCCGCCATTATCGAGCAAGATATCGATGGCGGGAGCTCAAAGCCGTTTCAGCAAGACCAGGGAAACAAGCGCTTCGGCGAACATATGGCCAGCCGGCGGGTGGCGCGAGCCGTCTTTGTCGGCAGCGCGCCCTCTAACCGTCTGCAGCAATCACGCGGTTTGACGCAAGAGGAAGTGCATTTGGCCACCGTACAGCCCGGTGAATCGCCGGCGGTATTCAACGATGCCCTGCGCCACATGGGCGATCAGTTGAGTTATCTCTACAAGAACGAGACGCGCTACTGGTATGACACACGCCCCACCCTCAATCGCGCGGCGGCGGACTTGGCCCAGAACCTGGAAGCGTATCAGGTAATGGATGAAGTCGGGCAGCGCCTGCGCGAGCAGCCCTGGGACAAACGACAGTTCGGCGCCGTGCACTTCCTGCCGGCAAGCAGCGCCGAGATTCCTGACGAGCAGCGCGCGCGGGTGGTTGTGCTCGGTCCCGAGTATACGCACAGAAAAATAAGTAGCGATTCCGAAGCGATGCAATATATCGACGCGATCATGAACAGCCGTGGCAATTCGCCGCGCCATCATCGCAATATGCTTGTATTCATCGCGCCGGATGAAACGCGCTATGCTGAATTACAGGGGAGCATCCGCAAATACCTCGCTTGGGAGTCGATCAAACGGAAAACCGCGGAACTGAACCTGGATGTCGCGCAGATAAGACAAGTTGATGACAGCATGAAGAAAGAGAGCGAGACAGTCGAAAAGCAGCTGCAAGCGACTTATAGCTGGCTGATTGTGCCGCAGCAGCCGGACCAGAGCAAACCCGTCACGCTCAGTGATGTACGGATATCAGGCGACAACCCCTTCCTTGAACGCGCCGCCCGCAAACTCAAGAGCAATGCTTGGCTTGTTCAAAAGTTGGCGTCCGACAACTTGCTGATGGAACTGGAACAGCTCGGCTGGAAGGATATGCCCCACTTGAGCGTCAAGAAACTCTGGGAATGGTGCACGAATTACTGCTATATGGATCGCCTCTTCGACCGCAGCGTCTTGGAAGCGACTATCAAAGATGGCGTCAGCCGGCTTTTACCCGCCTTCGCTTATGCCACCGGCCTTGACGAAGACGGCAAATATACCGGTCTCACCATGGGGCAATCTTTCACCTTATACTTTGACGACAAGGCCTTGATCGTGCAGCACGATATCGCGCAGGCGCAGCTAGAAGCCGAACGCGCCGCCAGGCAGCCGAACGCCGTAGCGCCGCCCGTCGACGGCGGGCCAGCGCCAGTGGCGACGAAAGTCGTCGAGCCCTACGCCCCAACCCCGCCCAAGCCCAAGAAGCGCTATTACGGCTCGGTGAAAGTCAATCCGCAGCGGGCCAGGCGCGACCTCAACCAGATCGCCGACGAGATCATCCTGCGGCTGGCGTCTCTGCCCGGCGTCGATGTCAGCATCACCGTCGAGATCAATGGCCTGCACGGCGACGGCTTCGACGATGCTACCGTGCGCACACTCAGCGAAAACAGCCGCACACTGAACTTCAATTCACACGGCTTTGAAGACTAAAGCCCGAGGGCTGGCTATGCCCGCTGCCAAAAACTGATCGAAGTCGCCCTGCAAAATTGGTTGCGCGCGCTTGGAATCAGCGCCAGCTATACAAGCAGAAGTACACAGCTAAAGACGCTCAACTCATCCATTGCCTATAGCCACTATATTAGACACTCCCCCACAGGAGAGGGGGTGAACCGCCGCACATGCTGATTGACATGGCGCAGGCAAGCCGGTCAGCAGTGGTGATACACATCCCAGTCGAAGTAGGTTGAAAAGGCTTCGCTGAGAATAGCGGCCGAATGCGAGCGATTCATCGCTGCGTGATGTTCGAAGCCCTTGGTGCAGATGTGCCGCATCAGCGTCTGCAATTCCGGCACTTCGACAACGGCGCGGCTGCCAAACGTCTCCAGCGGATCATCGACGAACATGCCGTCGCCAACGTAGGCGCGCATGACGCCGTTGCGGTCATCGGTCGTGACGCGAGCGTAGCTGAAGGGGCCCGGCGGCGTACGCCCCGCGACCACGCCGTAAGTATTCTCATCGCCTAAAGTCGAGCCCAGTATCGGCGCGTACTCCATTTTGAAGTCGTCATCAAAGAAGCTCTTCGCCCAATTGCCGCAGTGGAAAAGCACACACTTGTTCGGATCATCGGCGTAGTTATTGTTCCAGTCGACCAGCGCGCTGGGCGTCTCCGACGCCAACTGCAGCGCGTACATCGAGACGACGCCGGTGATATCCACCTCGCAAGCGCTAGGCAGCAACTGCTCGCTCATCATGCTCATCAGCGTGCAGACGTTGACGCCGTAATTCAGTTGCAGCGAGTCCCAGCATTGCAGCGCGGTCGCCGTGATATCAAGCGAACTCATCCATTCGTCGAGGACCACGCCGATCTTCGCCATCTTGAGTAGCGAAGGGTGTGGCACGCCATCCGTCTTGACATAGGCCGTGATCTTGCCAATGCGCTCTTGGACGCGCGCGTCGGCGTCGGGGAGTTTGCGCGCCGGCCCAAAGACGTCAGTCAAGTCGAGCGTCTGTACGCTGATGCCAAAAGCCTGGAGTAGTTTCTCACTGTAGCGGGTTGTATTAAAAGCGTTGGGACGCGCGCCGACCGCGCCCAGCCGCGCGCTCTTCAAACCGCGAACCACGCGGCAGACGCCGAGGAATTGCTGCAGGTCGCGCTTGAATGAGTCGCTCTTGGGATGCACGGTGTGGTCCTGCGTCACGCTGTAATTGAAGCCGTATTGATACAAGTTGTTGCAGACAGAGATCTTGCCGCAGAAGGCATCGCGCCGCCGCGATGGGATCAAAGCGTTGAGGTCGTCGGGATAGGCTTGCACCAGGATGGGCACTTGCAGCTCGGACAATTTTATCGTCTCCGCGATGCCCTTTTCGTCGCCAAAATTCGGCAGGCAGATGAGGATGCCGTCGATCTCGCGGCGATGCTGCTGGAAGAGGTCGGCGCATTTCTTGGCGTTCTCCCAAGTCTCCACCGCGCCCAGTTTGGTCGCAGACTCGTCCAGTAGGATGGGGCGGACATTCTCGGCCGCGAGCACGTCCAGAATATCCTTGCGCCCTTCGGTAATAAGCGCGTCGGGGAAGAAATCGCGATTGCCGATGATTACGCCCAAAGTCAGTTGCTTGTCTGCCATTTGCTCACCTCAGTCAACGCGCTATCCAGTAAGTTATAGAATCTGCCGCACCGCCGCTTTCCAGCCAGCGTGCATATTCTCCGCCAAGCCAGCGTTCATCGCCGCCTGATATTCACTGTAGTTGGCAGCCATCTCGCGCAGTTCGCTCATATTACGCATGCCCAAACCGAGCATGCCGGCGTAGACAGCGCCCAACGCCGAGAGTTCGGGCAGAGCCGATGCGCGAACGGCGATGCCGTTTAAGTCCGCGACCACCTGCATCAGGAAAGCATTCCGCGTCGCGCCGCCATCAGCGCGGATCATGGTAAGATCGGCTTTCGCCTCAGCCTTCATCAGGTCAAGGGCATCCTTAATCTGGTAGGCGATGGATTCCAGCGCGGCGCGGGCGACATGCGCTTTGGTGGAGCCGGGCGTCAAGCCGACGATGGCCGCTTTTACATCAGCCCGCCAGTATGGCGCGTTAAGGCCGACGAAGGCGGGCACAAAATATACCCCGCCATTGTCCTCAACGCTGCTCGCCAGATCTTCGGTTTCGGCGCTGTTGTTGATCAGTTCCAAGCCGTCGCGCAGCCAGGCGACGGTCGCGCCTGCATAATTGATAATGCCTTCAAAGGCATACACCGGCTTCGCTTCGTAGACCCAAGCCAAGGCGGTGAGCAGCCCGTTGCGCGATAGCAAGGGCTGGTGCCCGATATTCAGCATGACCGATGAGCCAGTGCCGATGGTCACTTTGGCGTCGCCAGGCCTGTAGCACTGCTGGGCGAAGAGCGCCGCCTGAGAATCCCCCATGACGCCGCAAATTGGAATTGGAGATTCAAGCGCGCCCTCCAGATCGGTCTGCCCGAAAAAGGCGCCGCTCTCGTGTACTTCAGGCAATGCGCCAGGCGGAATCTCAAAGAGCGCGCAGAGGTCTTCGTCCCAGGCCAGCGTATTGATATTGAAAAGGAGTGTGCGGCTGGCATTGCTGTGGTCAGTGGCGAAGACCGCGCCTCCCGTCAAGCGGTAGATCAAGTAAGCGTCTATCGTACCGATCAGCGCGCTGCCCGCCTCAAGCCGGCGTCTGATACCCGGCTCTTCGCGCAGCAGCCAGGTGAGCTTTGACGCCGGGAAATAGGTATCAATTTTGAGTCCAGTCCGCGCGAATACCCTGTCCTCATGACCGGCGCTGATCAATTCTTGGCAGATGGGGTCGCCGCGGCGGCACTGCCAGACGATGGCGGGATAGAGCGGCTTGCCAGTCGCGCGGTCGAAAACGACGATTGTCTCGCGCTGGTTGGTGATGCTCAAGCCGGCGAGCTGGCGCAAGCCGGAACGATGACGCGCCAGGAGTTCCCGTGATGCCGTCAGCGTGTTCTGGTAGATTTCTTCGGCGTAATGCTCTACCCAACCGGGCTGTGGATAATACTGCTGGTGGGCTAAGGCGACTTGGTCCAGCAGCTGGCCCGACAAGCTAAATCGCAAGGCTTTAGTCGCCGATGTGCTTTGGTCGAGCGCGAGAATCGTATTCATCGCCTAGCGCCTGCGCAGCAATTCTCTAGCGGTCTTTGCCAGCCCATCGGCGGAGATGCCATAGTGGTCAAAGATCTCCAGTTGATCGCCCGTTACGGTGTATTCATCCGGAATCGCCACGATCCTGAAGGGCAAGCTGAGACCTTCATGCAGCAAAACTGCGGCGCAAGCTTCGCCCAGCCCGCCGTAGACACTGTGCTCTTCCACAGTGACGATGGCGCCGGAATGGCGCGCCGCGTGAAGCAGAGCGTCCACATCGAGCGGTTTAACCGTGTGCATACTGATGACTCCACAGCAGATGCCATGTGCCTCCAATGCCTGCGCCGCCAGCAGCGCGCGTCCGGTTGGCTCGCCAGTCGCGATAAATGTGAGGTCGCTGCCTTCGCGAATGGTGATGGCTTTGCCAATCTCAAAGCGGGCGTCGGGCGCATGCAATCCCAGCATGGGCTTCTTGCCATAGCGGATGTAGATGGGGCGCGGGTGGTCCAGGGCCGCTTTGATCGCCTCGCGGGCCTCAAAATTGTCCGCGGGCGCAACGATGTCGATGTTGTTTATCGCGCGCAGAGCGGCGTAATCGTGCAAAGAATGATGGGTGGTCCCCAGCGCGCCGTAACTAACACCGGCGCTGATGCCGATGACTTTGGCTGGATGATCGGAATAAGCGATGTCATTCTTGATCTGCTCCAGCGAGCGAGCGGTGAGGAAACAAGCGGGTGAGACGACGAAGACCTTCTTGCCGGACATGGCCAGGCCCGCGGCGACGCCAACCAGATTCTGCTCGGCAATACCCATTTCTATCAACTGGTCGGGCAACGCTTGCCCAAATGGGATCAACTTGCCCGACCCCCGGGAGTCGCTGGTGACAATGACGATTGAGGGGTCCCGCCGCGCCAGCGCAAGCAAGGTGTCGGCGAAGACTTCCAGGTTCGCGCGACCTACTGCCGGCGCGATCATAAGGCGGACTCCGCAATTTCCAGCTCGGCCAGCGCCGCTTGATATTCGTCGTCAGCCGGCACCTTGTGATGCCACTTCACGACATCTTCCATGAAACTGACGCCTGCCCCTTTGGTCGTGCGCGCCAAAAGCAGATTGGGCTTGCCGCGTTCAAAGGGGTGCTGGTCAAAAGCGCGTACCAGCGCAGCGACATCGTTGCCATCGCAGCCCTTGACGGCGCAGCCAAAAGCGGCGAACTTCTCCGCCAGCGGCTCCAATCCCATTACATCTTCGGTAGCGCCTGTGATTTGTAATCCATTGCGATCGACGATGATGACGAGGTTATCCAGCTTGTAGTGACTGGCGGCCATAAGCGCTTCCCAGCTGGAGCCTTCAGCAAGTTCGCCATCGCCAAGCAAGGTGAAGACGCGATGCGGGCTTTTGCTCATTTTCGCGCCGATAGCCAAACCGACACTGACGGACAGGCCGTGCCCCAAAGCGCCGGTGTTATGCTCCACACCGGGGACTTTGCGCGTGGGATGCCCGACAAAGTGCGATTGGAAGCGGCTCAAGGTATCCAACTCGGAAGCCGGGAAGAAGCCTTTGTCCGCCAGCACGACATAGAGCGCCTCTACCGAATGTCCCTTGCTCTGAACATAGCGGTCACGCTCGGTAGAGGAGAAGTTCCGCGGCGTGATATCCATGACGTAGTTGTAGAGCGCGTTCAAGATGTCAATGCAGGAAAGGCTGCCGGCGGTATGCCCAGCATTCGCCGACATTATGCTGCGCAGAATCGCCTTTCGATATTCGATTGATTTTCGCTGCAATTGTCTTACCTGCACAGCAGATTCCTTGCTCCGGCCGGCGTTCGAGGTCATGCCATCAAAGCCGCAGCCGTCCGTTGATCGGTGATCACGATATTCACTAGCCCACCCGCTAAAGCGCCGCGTATGGCTTCTATTTTGCGCTTGCCACCGGCTAGCGCCAGAACGCGGTTGGCTTTGACAAGCTGCTGCAGTCGAATGCTAACCACGCGCTGGTCAAGCGGCAGCGCCACCTGACGGCCGCTTGCGTCATAGAAGCGCAGACAGATATCGCCAACCGCGCCCGCCTGCTGCAGCGCGCTTAGCTCATTGGCGGAAAATACATTGCCGCTGCTCGCCAGAAGTTTCGATGGCTCGATACTGCCGATGCCGACGATGGCAAATGTAATGCGCTCGAAGCAATTCAGCGCTTCATTCACATAGACATCCGTTTCCAATTCCCGACGAATCTCCCCGGAGCGGGCGACGCCGGGCGCGGGCAGATAAACCGGCTCGCCTTGCACTAGCGCTGCGAAGCGCTCCGTGATGCGGGCAGCGTACATCTCCGCCGACGGCTCCCCCATTCCGCCCAGTATCTGCACAACTTTGGCCTCTGACGCGCGCGCAAGCGGGTGCATCGCATCCACCATCGCCAACAAAGCCGAGCTCCATGACGACAGCCCGACCACTTCCTTGCGGCCTAGCGTCGTCTCCACGTAATAGGCGGCGGCGCTGCCAATATGGTGGATGACGGCCTCATCGCTTTCATCGTCGCAATGCACGACAATTGCAGACTTCAACCCGAATTTGGAGCAGAGTTCATCCTCCAGCTCGGTGTGAATATTGGTCGGGATATTCACCGTCGTCTTCACAATCTTGTCGCGCTCGGCACGGCGCAGCAAGCGCGAGATAGTCGCTTGCGACAGATCTAGCTGCTGCGCAATCTGCGACTGCTTCAAGTGGCGCGTGTGATAGAGATAGGCCACTCGCGACATCAAGCGCAGTTCCTCTTGCGTGGAAGCACGTCGGACCTTCACCATAGCCGCGCCAGTCTGCAGCCGGCGCTTCTAACCTTTCTCTGTAAAGCGAACTGCCAGATAAGGCTTGCTCGGCAAATCGACATAATAGGTCGGCGCCGTTCTTTCGGAATAGGTTTGCTTTTCCATATTGGCAAGATCAAAGGGTTTGATTTCTCCCGGTGTGATGGTCAGCGCGCGCGTGTCAATGATGTCGACATTGTAGCGCCCGTGCTTGGAATAATTGGGCATGATCTGCTGCTGATGCTCGCCCAGGTAGATGAGAGTGCAGCCGCCATTGACGCCGCCACTGACGCGCGTCCAGAACCAACGGGTGAATGGATGCGGGAAGAGGTCGTTGTCGCCGACAGTCGCCAGTGGGGTCAAGCCGCCCGGCAGTTCTTCGATGATTTCTCGTAGAAAGGCGATGCCGCGCCAGCTATCGCCATGCAGTACGCCGCCCTTCGACCACCAGAGGATGTCCTCCGGGTGCATATAAGTTTCGCCGTGGCCGCCATAGCCGCCATTCGCCACCATGATCCAGAAGCGATGCACCTCTTCTTCCGCGGAGATATTACCCCAGTAGAAGGGGATATTACCCTCGTATTCAAGTTCGTCATCAATGACCGGCTTGCCATAAGCTTCGCGCCATTCGACGACGCGCTTTACATCCCAGTTCTGGATGCAGACGTGGGTGACGGCGTCCTTGGTGTGGTCATAGTTCATCGCCGGATCGCCATTGTGGATCGAGCGCAGATGTTGATACGGGTCTTCCACTTGCAAGATCTGGAAGAAATTGTCCCAGCGCTCCATCGGTTTGTCCCGCAGCATAAAGTCGTATTCATTCGCCAGCGACCACCAGACATTGCGAAATGCCGCCAGCCGGGCGATGAGATAGCGCAGGTAGCGGTAGTCGGTCTCTTCGTCCATGTCTGCGTAACCCCAACGATCGTAAGGGTGCCAGATGATAATGTCGGCTTCGATGCCCAGCTCCATCAATTGCGCTAAGCGCTTTTCGAAATGAGCGAAGAATGCCGGGTCAAAGCGCGTCAGGTCGTTGTTGCCCTCGGCATCTCGCGGGTAGGGATAATGAACCGGCTCATTGCGATTGAAGGGATAATGCTTGGGGAAGACGCAGAAGCGAATCTTGTTGAAGGGCTTTTCCGCCAACGTATGCAGGGTCTGTTCTTCCATTTCGTCGCCCTGATGCACCCAGGCGTAGCAAGTGGTGCCAAATGAGTAATAGGGTGTGCCATCGGCATAGGCGAAGTGGAATTGATCACGCACATGAACCGGTCCGTGATTATCCGCGCCTGGCGCAATGCAGGTGAAGCTGCCGCTCTGCCCGTCAAGTTCGGGCAGATTGCTGCTGGTTTGGAATTGCCATTCGCCAATTTGTGTTGGCATGCAGCGCAGCTTATAAACGCCCTCGCCATCGTAAAAGCCAGGCGCGTCTAAAAGCGTATCGCCGCAGCGAAACTGCGCGCTGAATTCCACATCAAGGTAGGGGTTGCCTGCCGCGGGGCCCGCCAGCTGCACCTCGAACAAGCCCCATTTTTCGATTGCGATTGTAGTCATGCTTGCTCCAATTCTCGTTCAACGATATGACAATAGACCTCGCGTCCGTCCGGCATGGCGGTCGCGCCGGGGCGCAAGTCGGCGCAAATCTGCTCGGCGAGCGGGCAGCGATGGCGGAAGCGGCAGCCCTCAGCGACAAAATCTACCGCTTCCATATCCTGCATGGCGATGTCGGCTTCTTCCCATTTCTTGCCCATCGTCGCCACCGAGCCCAGCAAGAGCTGCGTATAGGGATGCTGCGGATCGGACAGGATGGCGCGGGCGTTGCCAAATTCGACTATCGTGCCGCGATACATCACGGCTATGTAATCGCTGATGTAATAGGCGGTGGCCAGATCATGCGTGATATAGAGGAAGCTCGTCCGCGTCTCCTCTTTCAGCTTGAGGAAGAGATTGATGACGTTCATCCGCAGGGACGCGTCAATCATGCTGACTGGCTCATCAGCGATGATGATGCTGGGCTTGGGGATCAAAGCGCGCGCGACCGAGATTCGCTGCAATTCACCACCGGAGAATTGATTGGGGTATTTGCCTTTGACATCAGCGTAATGCATGCCCACCGCGACCAGCGCCTCTTCCACCAAGTCCTCCGCTGCGGCCCCCTTTGCCCCCGACACTTTCATCGCTGTCCGCAACAAGTAGGCGTCAACCGCACGGTAATTGCTGAAGGCCTCGAAGGGATTCTGGAATATCGGCTGCACCATGGACATAAAAGTCTTCTTGTCCGTTTTGGCGCCTTTCCCCGCCACCACTTGATCGTAGACCATTGCCTGTCCGTCGTTTGGCGCAATCAGGCGCAGCATCACTTTCGCCAGGGTTGTCTTGCCGCTGCCAGATTCGCCGACCAAGCTGATGATGACCGGCTCATCGCTCTCCACGTGCAGATTGACCTTGTCCAGCGCGTTGATCCGGATCCGGTTGATGAAGCCGCCGAGCCGGTAAACCTTGTGCAAGTCCTTGGTCTTTAGAATCGTCTTCATGCCGGCGACTCCACGAACGGGACATCTTCCCCGGCATAATGACAGGCGGCGAAATGATTGGGACGATGCTCCGTCAGCGGCGGCTCCTCCTGCCGGCATAGTTCGGTCGCCAGCGGGCAGCGCGCCGCAAAGCGACAACCGCTTAAGTTGTCCCACAAGCTGGGTGGACGCCCGGCGACGCCCTCTCGCAGATGATCGTCTCCGATATCCGGCAGCGATTCAATTAGCATCCGCGTGTAAGGATGCAGCGGCGCGGAAAAGACATCGGGGGACTCGCCATATTCCACCACTTTGGCGGCGTACATGATTATCATGCGGTGCGAAATCTGATAATGGACGCCCATGTCATGCGAGACAAACAGAATAGTGTTGCCCATCTGCCGCTGCAATTTGAGCAGCAGGAGCAAGATGCCCTTCTGCACGACGACATCCAGCGCGGTAGTCGGCTCGTCAGCCAGGATGATATCCGGCTGGAAGTAGGTCGCCAGCGCAACCATCATGCGTTGACGCATGCCGCCAGACAGCTGATGCGGATAAGCGTCCAGCGATTCGGCGGGCAGGTCGAGCTGCTGGATGAACTGGCGGACGCGATCAAGCGTCTCGTCTTTATTCGCCTTTGGCTCCAGAAAGTCGACGAACTGCTTGCGGATGCGTATCACCGGATTCAGCGAACTCATTGAACTTTGTGGAATATATGAGATGCGTTTGAACCAATACTCTTGAATCGTCGCCGATGTGACCTCTCGTCCGTCATTATCGGCGAAACCATAATTGACTCCTCCCTGTTCCAGCGCCAGGGGATAGGTCAAATCGCCGTAGACGACCTTGAGCAACGTGGACTTGCCGCAACCGGATTCCCCGGCGATGCCGACGATATTGCCTGCGGGGATAGACAGGTCGACGCCATCAACCGCCTTGACGCTGCCGCGCACGGTCGTATATGTCGCCACCAGCTCATTCAGCTTGATCATGAGTGTCCTCTTCTGGTGGCGAAGTACTGGTTGTAGCCGGTCGATGTCAGGAACAAGCCGAGGAAGAGCAGAACCGTAGTCACGACCGGCGCCACTATCCACATATACTGGCCGATGAACATTGCATTGTAATTCAGCGCCCAGAATATGATGGAACCCAAGGTCGGCACTTCAACATTCGACAAGCCGATCACGGCGAGCGCCGCTTCGGTATTGATGACGAACAATATCGAATTGATGAAGCCAACGACCAGGTAGGCGTAAACGTGAGGAAAGATCTCGAAGAGGATGATTTCGATGGTGCTGCTGCCGGAGAAGCGCGCCGTGTTAATGAATTCGCGCTCGCGCAAGGAAAGCGCCATAGAGCGCACCGTGCGCGCGTTCCAAGCCCAGCCAAATATGACCAGGACGGCGCCAAGATACCAGAACGAAGTCTGACCGCGTATCAACGTGCCCAGTACAATCAGAATCGGAAAGCTGGGAATGGCGATAAATGAATCGGTTACCAGCATGATGAGGCGGTCGTATAAGCCACCGACGTAGCCCGAGCTCAAGCCCAGCAGCAGCGAAAGTATAACGGCGAAGAAGCTGACGCCAACGCCAAGAACCAGGGAATTGCGCAGGGAAAACACCAGATACCAGAAGATATCCTGGCCGATGGAATTCGTGCCCAGCAAATGATCAGCGCTCACCGGCATATTCTTGAAGTAGGTGCCTTGCTCTGAAGGGTTGACATCGGTGAAGAAAGGCAAAACAAAGCTGCCGGTCGTGAGAACCAGCAGAATGATGATGCCAAGTTTCAGCCGAAAGTTGAGGTTCACAGGCCTACCTCAGCCGAATCCGCGGGTCGATCAATGGATAGATCAGGTCGATGATGAAGGCGGCTGTCGCAACGGAAACGATGGACACGATAATGGTCCCGTACATCAGGTTGAAGTCGCCGCTGCCAATGGCGGTACGCATCAGCAGACCCAAACCTGGATAGCTGAAGAGGATTTCGGTCAACAACGCGCCGTTGAATATCGTGCCGATGGAGAGCGCCAATGCCGTGATCTGCGGCAATGTAGCGTTACGGAAGACATAACGCGTCATGATGCGCCGCGGCTTGACACCCTTGAGCCGGGCGAAGACCACATAAGGCTCTTCTTTGGTGGCGAAAGCCAGGGCTTTCATGCTGAGGATATTCCAGCCGAAGCCCGCCAGAATCAGCGTCATTGCCGGCAAAAATGAATTGTAGATGATGGTGCTGACTTTTTCCCAAGTCAGCGGGCCCGGCCGAATCGTGGTTGAAAGTGGGAACCACTGCAAAATGTAGGCGAATTGCAGAATGAGAATGAGCGCGAGGATGTAATAAGGAATCGGATACAGCACGACGCCGACCACTTCCAGCGTAGTGGCGAATTTGCTGTTATGAAAAAAGCCGGCCAGCAAGCCAATGAAGTTGCCGATGACCCAGGCGATGACGATGGACACGCCCAGCAAGCCGAGCGTCCAGGGCAGCGCCGTCCAGATGAATTCCGCCACTGGCCGCGGGTAAGAATACAGCGACGGACCGAAATCAAATTCCAGCAAGACTTTCTGAATATAGTTTACATATTGCTCGACTAAGCTGCCCTCCAGCCCATAAAGCCGGCGCAGTGAAGAGCGCAAAGCCTGCAGATCATCAGGCGACATCGTCTGCCCCGCCATATTCTGCATGTTCGAGATATAGCCCTCGATGGGGTCGCTCGGCATCAGGCGAGGCAGAAAAAATGTTATCGTGACGCCGATGAAGAGCACAGCCAGGTAAGCGACAAAGCGCGACCCGAGGTATTGCAGCAGCTTCATAGCCGATCTCCGAGGTTGGGGCAGCTCAGCGAACTGCCCCAACTTCTACTCTTACTCTATGGAGCTTATGCTCCGGTTTGCTCGAGGCGGGCGATGACCGACTTAACCGAACTCCACCAGGAGTAAGGCACAGCATAGTAGTTATCTTGCTTGGGCCATCCGGTGAAGTAGGTCTCGTTGTTGGGGATCGTGGTCGGAATGTTCATGATGCTGAGGTAGGCCATATCCTTCACGAATTCCTGCATGATTTGGCGGCCCAGTTCGTAGAACTCCTCGGTGGTGGTCTCGTGCTGCTTCGCTTCCGCCACCAAGCCATCCACGGTCTCGTTCGCCCATTGATAGACGTTGCCCGAGTTGCGATCGGTCGCGTCACCGGCTTGCACATTGGCGGCGCTAATCGAATGCCAGGCGTTCAGGTAATTGGGGTTGAAGACGCAGTTCGTCCATTGCAGCATGGCTTCGCGTTCCGAATTGGTATTCTGCACCACACCAAACTCGGCATTGTCCACCTGACGCAGATTGACCTGCAAACCGGCTTTGCGCCAGCTATCAGCGATCGAGAAGCCGACGCGCTGCATGACCTTGTTCCAGTCGCCCGGAATGACGAAGTCCAGCACCCATTCTTCACCGTCGGCGTTGACGTAGTTGCCGGCGTCATTCTTGCTCATACCAGCCGCTTCCAACAGGCTCTGGGCTTGATCGGGATCGTGCTTCCACCAGCCAATACCAAAGGCGACCGAAAGGTCTTCTTCGGTTTGCGGGATTTGCGATTCATCGGTGCCGATGGCGCGCAAGTTGTCCGCCAGATCAGATGCGAAGCCCTCGTCAAAGGGTTGGTAACCAGCGCCGATCTCCAGGTCGCGCAAGAATTGCAGGTTCGGCTCGAAGTAAAGCGGGCGCAGAATCTGCGTATCGACCATCGGCAGGGGCGAGGCTTTGAATTCGCCGCTAAGCGCGTTGATGCCGACCGACTTCAAATCGAGCGCCAGCGCCAGCGCCCAGCGTACATTCGCGTCATCCAACGGCGCCTTCTGCAAGTTCATCAAGATACCATAGCCGCAGGCGTCATCCATATTATGGTAGGGCAATTGCGGCGAGAATGTGGTGATATTGCTGTTGCGCTCCTGCGCCGCCTTGATGCCGTCCGGGCTCATGAAGGTATCGGCATCGTAGGCATTCTGGACGAAGGAGAGCGAGCGCGTCTCTTCCGGACCGAAGTCCTTGTAGAGCACGTATTGCGGCATATAACCGTCTTCATCCAGGAAACCCCAAGCCGAACGTTCCCAATCTTCGCGCAGCTCCCAAAGTTGCCAGAAGCCGTTAGGGTCAAATTCTTTGACCGTGTAGGGACCAAGCGTTACTGGATAGGTGTTGCGGAATTCCGAGATATTCTCGACTTGCGAGAAGACATGCTCGGGCACGATGTTGAAGGCCGAGCCCCAAGTATAGACGCCTACCACGGTGCTAAAATCGTAGGCCGTGTTGATCGTATCCATGCGCACCGTGTAATCGTCAATCTTCTCGTATCCAGATATGTAACCCTTAATACGGTTGACGCCCCACCAGGTCAAGGTGTCGCTCTGGGGACCAAAATAGGTGTCGAGGGTGAACATCACATCATCAGCGTTGAATTGTTCGCCATCGCTCCAATACAGATCGTCGCGCAGGCGCACCTCAAAGGACGTGAATTCGTCATTCAGCGGGATCGGCATCTCCGCCGCTACTTCCGGATAAGACTCGCCAGTGCCGGTATCCGTCTCCCACAGAAAGCCCCAGCCCAGCTCGCGGAAGCCGCGCCAAACGGCGAAACTCATCAGCGGATTGTGCTGATCCGGCGTTTGCGTCTGTCTATCAAAGGTCTGAAAGATGACGGTATCGGCGCGTGGCGTGCCGACATCGGTCATGTCTTGCGCGAAAACTGAACCGAAACTCGCCAGCGCAACGAAGACTATAACGAAGAGACAAAGCAACTTTCTCATGATCCTTCTCCATTCATCGGATATTTGCGGATGAAACGCGTAACAGGTTGTATTCCGATAGGCCCTCCTTTTCGCTGACAGGTAAAGCAGCGAACATTCAACTGACGCGCTGAGCGCGCACAGCGATGTACTTCCTTCGCGGGAGTTGCACTTGGACCGTGCCGGTGGCGGCAGCTTCCGCTTCAGTAAGCGTCATATTCCAGGTATCGATGATGTCGATGCGGTAGCGCTTGTCCTCAGGCAAATTGAGACGGGCAAACTTCAGCTGGTGCATCCAGTAGTAAACCAGCAAGAAATCCTCGCTATTATGCCCAACTGTGATGCCGTTGTAGGGACGGTCGATGAGCATGGAGCGGACAGCTCTGTTGGTAGACATTGGAAACAGGCCGGGCGCCGGCACAGCTTCGAAGATCTCCCGCAAGAATGCCAGCCGCGCCGGGCTGTCGCCGTAGAGTTTTCCGCCCTTTGCCCACCACAAGATGTCCTCATCGTGTTCAAAGCATTCGCCATGGCCGACGTAGCCGCCAGTGGCGAAGCCTTGCCAATGGCGCGCGACCAATTCTTCCGCCGTGAAAGACCCATAAGCGCGGCCGATATCACCCTCGTAACCGCATTCGTCGATTATGACCGGCTTCCCATATTCTTTTAACCAGCGGGGAATTTGCGTCATGTCATGGCGCTGGATGCTGCAATGGGTTACCCAGGGTTTGCCGTGATCATAGAAATAACGCCCATTGTGGTTGGAGCGTAGGTGATCGTAAGGATCATGCTGCTGCACAATCTTGAAGTAGCGATCCCAATCCGCCAAGCTGTGGTCGGTCAGAAAATCAAACTCGTTAGCGAAGGACCACCAGACATTGCGGAAGGCGGCGACCCGCGCCACCAGGTAGCGCAAGTAGCGGTCGTTCACTTCCGCCGGCATCTTGTCAAAACCCCAGGCGCCGCAATCGTATGGATGGAAAATAATCAGGTCGGCTTCGATATTCAGGGCGCGCAGTTCAAGAATACGCTTCTCAAGATGCTGGAAGTAGGCCGGATTGAATTGCGTAAAGTCCCAGCAGTCAGGGATGTCGGTGTAGAAACGGTTGCCTAGTTGCGCCGGATCCCAAGTATGAGTCGGTTCGCCCACAAAGGGATAAAGCGGCGGCTCGTTAACGTTGTAGCTGTAGCGCTTGGGGAAAACACACATCCGCATCTTATTAAATGGCGCGGATGCCAGCGACTCCAGCGTCTCTTCTTCCAGCGTGTCGCCTTGAAGGTTCCAAACATAACAGGTTGTCCCTACCGGATGATAGGCTGTACCGTCCTCATAAGCGAAATGATAGGGGTCAACGACGCGAACTGGACCGTGATTGCCACCGCCCGCGGCGACACAAGTGAATGATCCACGCACCCCGTCCAGCGCGGATAAGTTGCTGCTGGTCTCATATTGCCACTCGCCTTCAGTGTCCGGCATGAAGCGCGCCAAGTAACGAGAGCCGCCATCGTAGAAACCGTCGACCACGACGCGGCGATGCCCGAGCGAGAACGTGGCGCTGAAATCGACATCGACAAATGGATTGCCTGCGGTCTCAGCTTCCAAGATCAGTTCGAAATAGTCCCATTTTTCAATATTGCTTCTCATTCGCCCTCCCTAAATTCAGGCTGGATCTACCGTATACTTGGAAACCAAAGCATGAATACAAAAGCTGACACCCCAATCTGAATAATTATTCTGCATAGAATATTTATCTTCACGCCAGTTTAGCGCAACGATTGAGCGTTGTCAAATTTTTCCTAAAGCGCGCCAGGGCAATCGCATTAAAATGAATCTGCTAAACAATGAACATAATGCAAACTAAAATTTAACCACAGAGACACAGAAGTAAAACCAAGTTAGTCATGCGATAAAGATAGCTTGACCAATCTGGTCAGCTGTAATTTGTGGTTTCGGGCAGTCGCCCCTACAGATTGTTGCTCTGGTGCAGCTCGAGATAATAACTGGTCGCCGCGGTGACATCAGCCCCTCGGCAAGCAGCGGCGTGGCACGGGTCAAGCGGACGCCAATTTGAATTGCTTCGTCGTTACAATGTTGTATTGACGCAGGATGCGTCCCAGCTAAACGAGCTCATCGCCTAGAAAGGTGATCCAATTATGATTTCGAAGCTGTTTGACTTAAGCGGACGTGTGGCGCTGGTGACCGGCGCTGCGCAAGGCATGGGGCGCGCCATGACGCTCGCGCTCGCTGATGCCGGCGCCGACCTGCTCATTGCCGACATCAATACGGCGCGGCTGGAAACCACTGCCGAGGCCATCCGCAAGCTGGGCCGACGGGCGCATCCCGTGACCTGTGATGTAACGGACATCGAACAGATTCGAGCGATGTTCAGGGAACTTGATCGCGAATTCGGCCAGTTAGATATTCTGGGCAATGTCGCCGGGCCAGGGCAGTTAGGGAGTCCGGACGACATCGAACTCGAGCTGATGTCGGATATCATCCTGGGCTTGACGGTGGCGCGTTTCTGCTGTTGCCAGGAGGCGGGTCGTCGGATGTTAGCGGCGGGAAAAGGCAGCATCATAAATATCTGCTCGATCGGCGGCGTGTCGGCTTTGGGCCGCGGAAATTTCCCGTATAGCGTCGGCATGGGCGGCGTCGCGCAAATGACGCGGGAACTCAGCACGGAGTGGAGCGGCCGAGGTGTACGCGTCAACGCGATACTGCCGGCGCAAGTAATCAACCCGGGCTTGGCGGAGCGCATAAAAGCCGACCCGCAGCTGGAAGCGCAATTCCTGTCGGGCATACCAATCGGCCGTATGGGGCAGCCGGAAGACATTGCCGGCCCGGCAGTCTTTCTGGCAGCGGACGCCTCGGCTTGGATCACTGGCGCATTGATTCCGCTGGATGGCGGCAACCTGGCGCTGAATGCGGGCGGCACACCCGGTCCGCGCGCTTAGCACGGCACTGGCGCCTGGCGCTACTCGGCAACGACCGGATTGCTCAGTACGCCCAAGCCCTCGATTTCCATATTGACCGTTTCGCCGGGCTTGAGCCAACGCGGCGGCCTGCGCGCGGCGCCGACGCCCGGGGGCGTGCCGGTCGACACAATATCGCCGGGCTGCAAGGTCATCACCTGGCTGATATCGGCAAGGAGCTGCGGCACACTGAAGATCAGTTGGCTGGTGCTGGAATCTTGCAGAGTATCAGCGCCGATCCACAAGCGAATGGCGAGATTATGCGGGTCGGGCAATTCGTCCGCGGTGACAAGCGCCGGTCCCATCGGCGCGAAAGTATCGAAAGATTTGCCCATGGTCCACTGGCTGGTGCGGGTTTGGTAGTCGCGCGCGCTGACATCATTGACGTTCAGATAGCCGGCGACATATTCCAAAGCATCAGCTTCTGAAACGTGACGCGCCCGCTTGCCGATGACAAAGCCCAGCTCAGCTTCATAATCGACTTGATCGGTCACTTTTGGCAGCACGATGGCGTCGCCGCTGCCGATTACCGTGTTGCTGTACTTGCTGAAGACGATCGGATAGTCTGGCAGCGGCTGGCCTGATTCCGCGGCATGATCGGCATAATTCAGGCCGATGCAGAGGATTTTGTCGGGGTTCGGGATTGGCGCCGCCAGTTTGATCGCGCTTAATTCGAGATAGCCGGTTGCTTCTTCAGCGGCTGCTTCCGCTTTCTGCAGAGCCGGCGGGCCAGCTTCCAGCAGCGCGCGTATGCTGGCAGGAAGTGACGCATCGGCCGCCAGCAGGTCGACGATGACCTCGCGACCGTCTCGCTTGACAATAGCGCCGGGCATATATTCGCCGTCTTTTACGTAGGTAACCAGCTTCATGCAGTTGTCCTCGTCACTTAGTTCACCAGCCAGAGATAAGGTGTTTCTACATATTGCCCCACACGCTGCAAGAAGCGCGCGGCCGGAGCGCCATCCGTCAGCCGATGGTCGAAGGTCAAGCTAAGAGTCAGCATGTGCCGAATGGCGGTGCGTTCCGCTTCCGCGTCAATCACGACTTGCCGCGCCACGATCCGCCCGATGCCCAGGACGGCGGCTTGCGGCAAGCTGATAATGGGTGTGAAGGCGTCAATGTCGTACATGCCCAGATTGCTAATGGTGAAGGTTGCGCCGTGGAGCTGACCCGCCGTGAGCTTGCCTTGTCGGGCGAGCGTCACCAGGTCGGCGCTCGCTGATGTCAGCTCCAGCAGCGACAGCGTATCCGCGCCAGCAATGACCGGCGCGAACAGGCCCCGTTCGCTATCAACCGCCAGGGCAATGTTGATCGCGCCATGCAGGATGACATCATCGCCTTCAATCGAGGCGTTGAGCGCCGGGTGCTCGCGCAGTGCCCTGGCCACCAGTGTCGTCAGCAGATCCGTATAAGTCGGTACGATGTCAGCGCCGTCGGCTTTGAGTTTGCGGCGCAACCGCACCAGCTCAGTCGCATCAACTTCGCTTGTGAGCGTAACCGGCGCCGCGGTCCGCGCGCTTTCAACCATGCGGTCGCGCGTTACTCGCTGAACGCGGGTCATCGCTACCCGTCGGTCATCTGGCATAGCTTCACGCTCGGCGGCAAGTTTCTCCACATCCTCGCGGGTGACGCGAGCGCCGGCAAAACGGGCCGCCAGCTCATCAAGGTCGAGGCCCGCCTGCTGCGCGACGCGACGCGCGACCGGCGTAATCCTGAGCTCACCCGCAAGCGCTGCGGCGGCCAGCTCGGCAGCTGCGCGTACGTCCCTTTCCACGATGCGTCCGCCGCTGCCGCTGCCGGTCAAGCTCGTCCAGTCGATGTTGAGTTCGGCGGCGATGCGTTTGGCGCGCGGGCTGGCAGCGGGACCGCCGCAGCGCGACTCGCGTTGTATCTTAGGGTAGGCGGCTTGGCTGGCGGGGGCGGGCGACTCAGCCGTCGCCGCAGTTGGTTTTTCTTCCAGCTCAAATGGCGGCGCTTCACCCGGCGCTACGAGATAGGCTAGCAGCTCGCCTATCTTCACCATCGAGCCCAGCGGCGGCGCATCCGGCGATATTCGCAGAATTCCGCTGTCAAAAGCTTCGATCTCCTGCAGGGCTTTGTCGCTCTCGACCACAAAGATGATGTCGCCCGCTTGCACTTCGTCGCCATCTTGTTTGACCCACTCGTCAATGACGCCTTCTTCCATGGTCCAGCCGAGTTTGGGCATTACGATTTCAATTGCCATAAGCCAGCCTATCTAGTCCGCCATATTACCCGCTGAGCAGGAAAAGCCATGAGGCGCGGCTACTCCGCCAGCAAATCCTGAATCGCCCCGGCGATCGCGGCTTGATCAGGCGTGATGGCGCCTTCCAATGTCGGGCTGTAGGGAGTCGGTGTATGCATGCCATTCAAGCGGGCGATGGGCGCGTCTAAATCGTCAAATCCGTTTTCCATTACCAGCGCGCTGATTTCCGCGCCAATGCCGCAGGGACCAAAAGTTTCGTCGACAATCAGCAGACGGCCGGTCTTGTGAACCGATTCGAGTATTGTGTCTATATCCAGCGGCGCCACTGTGCGCGGGTCGATCACTTCAATCTCCGTGCCCTCCCGCGCCAATTCCTCGCTGATGGCGAGCGCTTTTTGCAGCATCACAGTCAAGGCGACTACGGTGGCGTCCCTGCCTTCCCGCACGATAGCCGCCTGCCCGAAGGGAATGCTGTATGTTTCTTCCGGCACAGGCCCGCGCTTGTTGAGCAGTAGTTTATGCTCCAGGAACAGGACAGGATCATCGCCCGTCAGCGCGGTCTGCATGAGGCCCTTGGCGTCATAGGGCGTCGAGGGCAAAGCCACGCGGAAACCGGGAATATGCACAAATAGAGGATAATAGCTGCCGGAATGGTGGGTAGCGGCGGCGCCGCCAATCCCAAAACAACCTCGCAATACCAGCGGCATCTTGATTCGTCCGCTGCTCATATATTGAATCTTCGAAATCTGGTTGAACAATTCGCCGATTGAATCCAGGATGAAATCGACGATCATAAAGTCGACGACAGGGCGAGTTCCGGTCATGGCGGCGCCGGTGCACATGCCGACAAATCCGCGTTCGACTATCGGCGTATCCCGCAGTCGCATCGGCCCGTATTTCTCGTACAGCCCCAAGGTGGTATTGAAGTTTCCGCCGCGTTCGCCGATGCCTTCGCCAACAACAAAGATGCTGGGGTCAATCGCCATCCGCTCGGCCAGCGCTTCACGCGCCGCTTCGGTGTATGTTATCTCTCGCATAGGCTTAATCCTGTGCGCCGAATATGAAATCAGCGGCAGTAGCCGGATCCGGGAAACGGCTGGAGCGGGCGAAATCCATTGCGTCTTCGACGATTCGCTGCACCTCTTCTTCGACGTCATCGATTGCAGTTTCGTCGGCCTGCTTGTTGATAAGGAGCGCTGATCTAAAGGTCGCGATGGGATCGCGCTTCTTCCAAGCTTCGACCTCATCCTCGCTGCGATAACCGCCGTCGCGCATACCTTCCGCATGTGGACGCAAGCGATAGGTCTTACATTCGATCAGCGAGGGACCGTTGCCGGCGCGGGCCTGTGTCACCGCGGCCTTGGCGGCTTCATGCACAGCCAGGACATCATTTCCATCGACACAGACAGCGTTCATGCCGTAGGAGACGCGTACGCGCTCAGCCACATTTTGGTTGCGCGTCGCCTCGCGGAAGGGTACTTCGGTGGCGTACATATTGTCTTCACAGACGAAGACAACGGGCAGATCCCAAATCGCCGCGAGGTTGATGCCTTCGTGAAAAGCGCCATTGCTGACGGCGCCATCCCCAAAAAAGGCGACGCTTACTTGGTCCGATCCAAGCAGTTTGAAGCTGTAGCCGGCGCCGGCGCCCTGCAAGATACTGGGGCCAACTATGCCGCTCGTGCCCATCAATCCGACTTCAGGGGCGAAGAGGTGCATGCTGCCGCCGCGCCCCTGGGAGCAGCCGGTCGCTTTGCCCAAGAGCTCGGCCGCCACCTCACGGGCGCTAACGCCTTTGGCCAGCGCATGCCCGTGCCCGCGATGCGTGCTGAAGACAACGTCATCCGGGCGCAAATTGGCGCAGACGCCGGTCGCGATTGCTTCCTCACCGACATAAGTGTGGCAGGGACCGGGCACCAGACCCATCTGGTGAGCGCGGGCAAGCTGCTCTTCCGTCCGCCGAATGAGAACCATTGTGCGGTAAAGCGCCAGCAGCTGCTCGCTGCTTAATGCCAATTCATAGCTGTCCAATGCGAAGTCTCCTCAAATCCCTTGGCTACGGACTGACATTCGGCTGATTGACCGGCGACAGCGGCTGCTGACCCGTCAGTACCCGCAGGACATCTGCGGTCGCCTTCCGCCGCACATCGACTTTTGACGCTTCAGAATACCAGGCGCCGTGCGGGGTGATAAGAATTCGCTCGTGGTGGAGCAGCGGAAAATCAGCGGGTGGCGGTTCCTGGCAGAGCACATCCAGCGCCGCGCCGGCAATGCTGCTCGCCTGGACCGCGTCCAGCAAAGCCGCGTCATCGATCAACTCGCCACGCGCGGTATTGATGAGGTAAGCGGTCGGCTTCATCATTTCAAGCGCCGCCGCGTTGATGATATGGCGCGAAGACTCGGTCAGCGGTGAATGCAGCGAAATGTAATCGGATTGGCTAAACAAGGTATCCAGGTCGACCAGGTCGACATTTTGTTCAGTTCCCGCGTCCAAGCCTACGTATGGATCGTGGGCGATAACGCGCAGCCCAAGCCCGGACGCCTTCGCTGCGACTGCCCGCCCGATGCGTCCCAAACCGATGAGGCCTAAGACCTGTCCCTTCAAGCGAGGCGCCGGCTCAATTCGCGCGACATCGTACCAGGCGCCAGCTTTTACCGAGGCAACCATCTGTGGCAAGCGCCGCGCATGATTAAGCAGCAGGGCGACGGCATGGGTAGATACTTCGTCAATGGAATAATCAGCGACGTATGTCACCCAAATGCCGCGCTCGGTGGCCGCCGGGATGTCTATGGCATCCAGGCCGGTGCCGACGCGAGCGATAATTTTGCAGTTTTCCAAAGAGCGGATCAGTTCGGCGTCGATTTCCTGAATGGTGACCATTATCGCTTGCGCCTGCCTGGCGATCGCGCGCGCTTCGCTGCTATCCAGGTTTCCCGTAAACACAGTCGTCGCGCCGATAGTCGCCAGCGCTTCTGTTTCTAGCTGCGTATCGGGAAAGGACGCGTGTGCAATGGCTACAGTGGTCATACCGATTTCTATCTACTCATGACTTCGAAAGCGACGATACGGACGAGCTTACCATGTGTGGCTCCCGCCGGCATTCAGCGCCAGATTGCCGCCGTCGATCGGCAGCAGCGCGCCGGTGATGAAGGCGGCGGCATCAGAGGCCAGGAAAATGGCCGGGCCAACAATGTCTTCGCTTTCGCCCATCCGATTCATAGGAATGCCTTTCAGCAAATGCGCCACCAAGCCGGGATCCGTATTGGCATCATCCAGCCAGTGTTTGACCGACGGTGTCCGCATTTGAGCCGGCAGCAGCGCGTTGACGCGTATGTTGTGCTGCGCCCATTCGACAGCCAACTCGCGTGTCATCTGGTGGACGCCGGCTTTGGCTACGCTGTAAACGAAATTGCCGCGGCCCAGCGCCAGCGCGCCGGCGATCGAGCCGATGCTGATGATGCTGCCGCCTCGGCCTTGCTGGATCATTCGCCGCCCGGCCTGCTGCGCGCACATGAAGAAGCCGCTTAAACACACCGAAAGCGCGAGATTCCAGTCCTCCAGGCGCAGTTCTTCAGGGCGAGAGCGCTTGAAGGCGTAGGGTCCATTGACCAGAATATCAATTGTGCCGAAGGCGGAATCGACTAGGTCAAATAGCTGCGCTACTTCGTTTTGATTGGCGATATCACACTGGCAGACGACGGCTTTTCTCCCGCTCGCTTCTATCTGGCTGGCGGTTGCTTGCAGACCTGAGAGGTTGATATCGGCTACGACGAGGTCCGCTCCAGCATCGGCGAAGCCAAGCGCTATCGCCCGCGACAACCCGGAGGCCGCGCCCGTCACAACTGCTACTCTTCCCTGTAGGCCAAACCGATCCATCAACACCATTCACCCCATATCAGCGCTTTACCATGTCGCCGCTAACTCTGGTCAGAGCCGAGGAAGGCTTCGTAACTAACGAGTACACGCGTATAAGCGGCTTCAAGGTGCGTTTCGATAAGCTCAAGCGCCCGCTGCTCGTGGCGATCGCGAATGGCGTCCAGAATATCCTGGTGCCAGGGCAGCATGTATTCGCGAAAATCAGCATTCGCAACATTGCGCGAGAGGAGAAATATGTATATCTGCGGGCGCAATGTCGACCAAAAATGATACAGCCGTTTGTGCTGGGCGGACTTTATGACGACCTCGTGAAAGCTGACATCCAAGTCGGCGGCGCGCTGCACCGTCACTGTGTCGTCAAGAACCGCTCGCATATCATCCAGAACAACTTGCATCTGCGCTAAATGTGAATCATTGTGGTTCTTGACCGCCAGTTGAACAGCCAGCTTTTCGAGCGCCATCCGCAACGAATACACTTCGTCGAGGTCTGCCCTTTCCAGCCGCGCAACCGACGCGCCGCGATTCTGCTCGCGAATGACCAAGCCCTCGTATTCCAGTTGAATAAGCGCTTCACGAACGGGACCGCGACTGACGTTGAGCGCTTCAGCCAGTTCTTCTTCTCGCAAACGGATGCCCGGCTGCAGCTGCCTATTCCAAATGGCTTGACGCAATGTCTCCAGAACATCATGAGCCAATGGTCGCCGCTCTTGGATTCCAGTCAAATTGGCCAGCGATGCATTTGTCATTAAACGATTCTCACCGTTCTGTTTACTGTTTACAATAGCTAGAGGTTACACAGTATCTTGCTTAGCGTCAATCGCGCTTTTGTGGACCGGATGAGGCTCTTGGCTCTCAGTTCTTCCATGGAATGCGCCACGGAATGCTCCACCGTAGATTGCCAACGCTTCGTCTGCGCTTGGTTCTTTAATTCGTATAATCCGAGCGGAGCATAGGTAGCATCCATCATACTGCGGTACGCGCGCCATCAATCATCAGGGCTTCCCCGTTGACGAAACTCGCCGCATCCGATGTCAAAAACAGGACGACCTGCGCTACCTCTTCCGGCAGCCCATAGCGCCGCATTGGGTTGCGAGCGACGAATGTATCGCGCACCGAATCAGGGTCGTCCGGAGCATACATACCAGCCAGCGATTCAATCATTCGGGTTTGGATCGCGCTGGGACAGATAGCATTTACCCGCACGCCGTATTGCGCCACTTCAGCTGCTGCGGTGCGCGTCAATCCAATGATGGCATGCTTGCTGGCGGAGTAGGCGCACAGCCCCGGCGCGCCGACTACCCCGCCCACCGAAGCGGCATTGACGACGCTCCCGGCGCCCCGTTCTACCATATACGGCAATACGTATTTCAAGCCCAGAAACACGCCCTTGAGGTTGATCGCCATTACTCGGTCAAAGACCTCTTCCGGGTAGTCCATGGTTGAGGCGACGACGCCTTCAATGCCCGCATTGTTAAAGAAACAGTCAATCCGCCCGAAATGACGAATCGCTTCCTGGGTGTAGGCTTGTACTTCCGCTGCCTGGCTTACATCAGCGCGATAGGCTTCCGCTTCGCCACTTGACGCGCGGATCGCGTCTCTTGTAGCAAGGGCAGCGGCGCCATCGATGTCAACAGTGAAGACGCGCGCCCCAGCGGCGGCAAACGCCAGGCAAGCCGCCTTGCCGATGCCATTGCCTGCGCCGGTCACCAGCGCGACCTTGCCCTCAAGCTTCATCGGCGCCGGCCTCCGTCGCCAAGTAGTCGTGCAAGACCTGGCCCCAAGGCAATACGAAGTCAGTACGCCAGTAAAAGCCGGCGATCACCTCGCGTACAGGCAGCTTATAGACGGGCGCCTGCGCGTTGGGGCGCAGCTCAATCGTCGCGGGCCCGGACCAGCATTCATGCACAGTAACATTTTCGAAACGCCGCGCCGTGAGCTGGCGGATGGCTATTTTGCCGTCCACACCGTTGACGACTTTCAGATTGATATTAGTGCGGAAATCGCCGACTTTAAGCATCTCGGGGAGCTCTGCGCGCTGCGCTTTATAGGGCATGGTGGCTGTGATGATATCTATATCGTTGCGTCTTACCGTGCCAACAAATAGGTCGCCGCGGACTTCCAGCCGCGGCTCTCCCCCTTTCTTCGGCTGCCCATAAATCTCACGCCCGACTGCTACTGCTCCCACGCTGCTCAAATACAGGTATGGCGAATAAGCGCCGCTATGATCTGTTCCCGGCAGTGTGACAGGCAGTTGCAGCGCCGACTCATAATAATTGCCGAACATATCGGCATCGCGCATGTGATAGATGTGCACGATGACGGCATCGCTATTCAGCTCCAGCGGCGCGGGGATCAGGCGGCGGGCAGCGTCGATGTCCGTACGATAGAGGATCGTCATGATTTCCACGTTCCGCATCTCCATTGGGAAACGCGGATAAAGAGGACTATCAAAGGGCGTCTCGAATATCGAGTTGGCCTTGTTCCGCTGCACTACGCGACCCTCCCATTAGCTCAATAGTGCCTTCGCCTGCAGTTGTCGGGCGCTATCAACCTCAGTGACAGGCATTGGAATGACAGGCAGTTGAAGTGCAAAGCGACTTGGTCATTGCCGAGACGACAACAGCGCCCGAAATGCTTGTAAGCACTTTCCTCGATCTGCTGCATGCCTAGCCGGCGAAACAGGGCTCGACCTGCCCCTTGACGCCAGTATGAATGCGGAACAGATCGCCCGCTAGAGGTTGCTGACGAGCTTCCGCGTCGGTCAAGCCGATAGCTGCCGTCGTGACATAAAGCTCATCAAGATTCTCGCCGCCAAAGGCGCAACTGGTCGGGTTCTTCACCGGCAAGCGAATCTCACGCTCGATCACCCCATCCGGGTCGTAGCGGACGATACGCCAATCGAGAATGCGCGCGCTCCATACGCAACCTTCGCTGTCCACGCACAATCCATCCGGCAGCCCGGGTACATCCGGATCATGAACGAATACGCGCCGGTTAGCAATGCTGCCGCTTTCCAGGTCAAAGTCGTAGGCATATATCGTGTGGATCATGGTATCGGTGAAATACATGATCTTGTCGTCCGGGCTCCAGCCTAGTCCGTTGGCAATTGTGATTCCGCTTTCCATTCTGCGCACAGAAGCATCGGCGTCCAGTCGATAGAGCGCGCTGGTAGCGCCTTCTACAGACATGGTGCCGGCCCAAAAGCGCCCGCGGCGATCCACCTTGCCGTCATTGAAGCGCGACTCGGGTTTGTCCGCTTCCGGGTCGGCGATGTATTCCAGTTGGCGCTTATGCATGTCCCAATAGGCGTAGCCCTTGGCGGTCGCCAGGATCAAGCCGCCCGACGCTCGAAAAGCCAGGGCGCCCACCGCAATGTCCATTTGCGCCATTTCAGGCTGGCTCTTTTTGGGATCGTAGCGAAAGATTTGGTTGGACTCGATATCCACCCAATACAGCGCTTGTTCCCGCGGATGCCAGAGTGGGCCCTCGCCCAACTTGTTGCCCAGGGACAGGATATGTTCGATTTCATTCATCGTTCAAGTCTCTTCATGCAAGTCTCTTCATGCGCTACCAGTCAGGTCGGCGCTAATTGTCGTACTTTCGCTCCACGGTTTCCAAGTCTTCGAACCAGAGCGCCATGCGCGCCATCACGCCGCCATCGACAGTCAAGGTCGCGCCAGTGATATAGGCCGCATCCCGCGACGCCATAAATACGACGGCCGCTGCAATATCCGCTCCGTAGCCAATTCGTCCTAGGGCGATCTGGTCATCCAGCATATGCGGGTCGTAATTGGGGATGACTTCGTAGGCTTTTTCCACGTGGATCGAGCCGGGGATCACGCCGTTGACGCGGATGCGATGGGGCGCCAGATCCAGCGCCATGGCGCGCGTCATGGCGTTGAGACCGCCTTTGGTACTGGCATAAGCCAGCATACCGGGGAAGGTCGCCATGCTGTGCATTGACCCAATGATGATGATAACCCCGCCGCTGCCCTGCTCAACCATTAGCTTGGCAGCCGCTTGGGAACACATATACGTGCCTTTGAGGTTGATATCGATGACACGATCCCATTGCTCATCGTTCATCTCCAGGAAGGGGATGACCGGATCAATCGCCGCGTTGTTGACCAGAATGTCAATACGCCCAAATTCATCTCGCAAGGCAGCATACATGGCATCGACCTCGCCTCGTTGCGCGATATTCGCCCTGACCGCTGTCGCGCGCCGCCCCTTTGCGCGAATCTGCTCGGCAATGTCTTCGGCGCCGGCCTCGCTGCTGGCATAGTTGACCAGCACATGCGCGCCCTCATCGGCCAGGCGCAGCGCGATATGCCGCCCGATGCCGCGTCCGCCGCCGGTGACCAAAGCCACTTTGTCTTTTAATCTCATGGCTGTCCGATCCAGTCAATTATAAATGCGCCCCCTCTACCCTTGCGGGAGAGGGGGACCTGAGTATTGGAGTTTAAGCCCCTGCTAGCCCTCCAGGAAGAAATCGACGGTATCAGCAGTGATGGTGAAGGACTTTGTGATCACCGTGTTGGGCAGTGCGATCCGCCCGCCTTCACGCGCGACTATGCCTTCGGCCGCGACATACATAAATGTCACGCCAAAGAAGCCCTCCGCGAAAGTGTCCTGCGCGATGGTGCCCATGACAGTGCCTTCTTTGATGTCCTGCAACAGCGAGTCAGCGCGGTCGCCGCCGACCACGTCAATGCTGTCGACCAGGCCCATGTCATTCACGGCGTTCGCCACGCCTTCGGCAAAGGCGTCGCCCGAATAGATGATGTCCATATCGGGATTGGCTTCGATCAGGTTGAGCGCGCCGTTGTAAGCGCCGTCCATTGAAGCGCGGTCATCGACCGGCTCAAGGAACTGGTAATCGCGCCCGGATGCTTCCAAGGTTGTGCGGAAGCCATTGAGGCGATCGCGGTGCTGCTGCGCGCTGATGAAAGCGACCACGCCGATCTTGGCGCCATCGGGATAGCGATCCAGCACCAACTGCGCCGCCGACTCGCCAAAAGCAAAGTCGCCGGTGCCGACGAAGGCATGGCGCGCGCTCCGGTCGATGAGATCGCCATTAAATTGGATGAAGGGGATGCCGGCTGCCATCGCTTGCTTCGATACCTCGGGTATCAGCGTGACGTCAAAGCCGATCATCAAGATGCCCTTGGTATCCGGCTTGGCGACGATCTCCTCCAGTAGTTTGATCTGTTCCAGGGCGATGCCATCGGTGGGTGGGGGACCCACAATCTCCACATTGATACCCAGCCAATCAGCGGCGGCTTCTATGCCTTCGAAGTGCTGCTTCCACCAGGGATGCCCCAGATTTCCGCCAATCATGTAGTAGGTGCCATCAGTGCCAGCGGGAAGAGTCGGCTTGTCCGGCTCGACCCCGAGGAAGAAGTCGACCGTTTCCGCGGTGATAGTGAAAGACTGGGTGATCGAAGTGTCGGGCAAGGCGAGGCGACCGCCTTCTTGCGAGACGAGACCTTGACGCGCCACATACATATAGAGCACGCCAAAGAAGCCCTCCGCGAAAGTATCCTGCGCGATCGTGCCCATGACAGTGCCTTCTTTGATGTCCTGCAACAGCGAGTCAGCGCGGTCGCCACCGACCACGTCAATGCTGTCGACCAGGCCCATGTCATTCACGGCGTTGGCCACGCCTTCGGCAAAGGCGTCGCCCGAATAGATGATGTCCATATCGGGATTGGCTTCGATCAGGTTGAGCGCGCCGTTGTAGGCGCCGTCCATCGAAGCGCGGTCATCGACCGGCTCAAGGAACTCATAGGGGCGGCCCGATTCTTCGAGCGTTGTGCGGAATCCGTTGAGGCGATCGCGGTGCTGCTGCGCGCTGATGAAGGCGACCACGCCAATCTTGGCGCCATCGGGATAGCGATCCAGCACCAATTGCGCCGCCGACTCGCCAAAAGCAAAGTCGCCCGTGCCAACAAAGGCATGGCGCGCGCTCTTGTCGATGAGGTCGCCATTAAATTGGATGAAGGGGATGCCGGCGGCCATCGCCTGTTTCGATACCTCTGGTATCAACGTGACATCGAATCCAATCATCATGATGCCGGCGGTATTGGGCTTGGCTACAATTTCCTCGAACAGTTTGATCTGTTCCAGGGCGATGCCATCAGTGGGCGGCGGGCCGACGATATCGACATTGATGCCGAGCCACTCCGCAGCCACTTCAATGCCTTCAAAGTGTTGTTTCCACCAAGGATGGCCGAGGTTGCCGCCGATCATATAGTAGACGTCCTCGTCGTTATCTTGCGCGCCGACTGATGCGACCGCGCCAATGATCAACGCGAATATCAGCAAGAGAAACATAAACTTCTTCATCATACTCTCCAGAAAATCCTACTGTTGTGAAAAATCTATTCGCGGCAAATGAGGATCATGAACAAAGCATGGGCAATGAACTTGACCTCGATTGTCACCACGATGGTGATGCAGATGCGCTGCTAAAGCCATCTGCCCCCTTCTAGTGTGCATCCCACGAGTCACTGGAAAACACAACAGGTCTCTACGACCGGCGATTACCGGTCATCTTCAACCGGTCATCTTCAACCGGTCATTATCAATCGGTCGCCCCTTGCCTTTTACTCCAGGCATCAAAAGCAACCGCCGTGAACAGCACCGCGCCCAAAACGAAAAACTCCCAGTAGACGGGCAAGCCCAGCTGTATGGTCGCGCTACGGATCATGTGCATAAAGAACAAGCCCAGGACCGCGCCAAGCACACTGCCCTCCCCGCCAGTTAGCGCTGCGCCGCCGATGACCGCCGCGGCAATCACGCGCAGCTCCAGCCCGCCGAGGGTATTCGGCGGAGCCGATGTCAGCCGGCTGGCCCAGACGATGCCACACATCGCCGCCGCCATGCCCGTGGCGACAAAGCCGATCAAGGTGACGCGATTGACATTGACGCCGTTGAGCGCCGCGCCTTGCCGGTCGCTGCCGGTGGCAAAGATATGCCAGCCGAAACGCGTGCGATTCAGCACCAGCCAGCCGAGAAAGATGACGACCGCCGCGTAAAACACAGGCATCGGCAGCGTGCTAATCCGCATTTCTTGCAAGAAGGGGAAGGCCTCGCCCAAGTCTCGCAAGGGCTGAAAGCGCGCGATATCGCGGAAGGAGCCGACAAAGTTATGGCGGGATTCGCCGCCGGCCACACCGGTAGCGGCGCCTTGCGCCATCCACCAGGTCGCCAAGGTGGTCATCAGCGGGTTCATGCGCAGGCGCGTTACCGCGAAGCCGTTGATTAAGCCGACTACCAATCCCGCGGTCAAGCCGATTAAAACGACCAACAGGATGAGAAGCGTATCGTCCATCGTGCCCAACAAACGCGAGAAGGTCCAGCCAACCAAGACCACGCTAAGGTTGGCGATGCCTGTCACCGACAGGTCGAACATGCCGCCGATGAGCAGCATCGCCATCGGAATGACGACCAGCATGTCCGGCGCGACCTGTGATAGGAAAATGGGAAAATGCGTCGGGCCAAGGAAGCCAGGCGCGCCGCCCAAGCGCACCAGAATAGTAAAAACCACCAGCACCAACAGCAGTTGGATCTCACGCTGCGCCAGCAGACGTTTCCAACGCGATTCGCTGGCCGCCCCATCAACGCTGGTATCAAATTCTTCTTGCTTAACTGCCATAGCCTTGCTCCGTTGTCGTGACAATCCAGCCTTACATTTGCGCCCGGCCTGCTAAAGCAAATCGGCGCCAGTGATCATACGGACGACTTCGGTGGAATCAGTCTCTTTCTTAATCAGCGTGCCCACTGTGCGTCCGTGGCGCAGCACCGTGATGCGATCGCATATACGGAATACATGCGACAAATTATGGCTGACGACGATAATGCCCTTGTCTTGCTCCTTGAGGTGTTCAATCAAGGTCAGCATTTCATGCGCTTCCTTAACGCCGAGCGCTGCTGTGGGCTCATCGAGCAGTAAGATTTCCGCGCCGAAATGTACGACCCGCGCAATGGCGACCGCCTGCCGCTGCCCACCGGAAAGGTGACGCACGCGCGTGTGAACGGAGGGCAGATTGGTCTTCAACTGGCGCACGACCTGGTTCGCCTTCGCGGTCATCTGCCGCCGGTCCAAGATTCCGTTCCTGGTTAGCTCGCGCCCGACGTACAAGTTGGCGACAACGTCGCGCGTCGCCAAGAGCGCCAGGTCTTGATAAACAGTGGCGATTCCCAAGTTGAAGGCGTCGTTGGGGTTATCGATCGTGACGGACTGGCCGCGCACGATGATTTCGCCCGCGTCCGGTTTGTGCGCTCCTGACAGCACCTTGATCAAGGTCGACTTGCCAGCGCCATTGTCGCCGACCAGCGCCACTATTTCGCCCGCTCTAACATCGATTTGCGCGCTGCCTAGCGCCTGTACCGTGCCATAGGCTTTTTCGATGTCGCGCGCAACCAAGAGGGGCGTTTCTCCCCTGGGCTCGGCGGGCGCCTCCCTTGCTTCTGCTTGCGGCGCAGCCATATTCACCTCGATCAAATCCAACTTAGCGGAATCGCCACACGGTCAAGCGATCGACGCTGAGCGTCGGCGTCTTTTGCCGAACCGGCCCGGCACGACCTGATGGTAGACATATAGCTTCGCAACTGATGGGGCGCGCGTGAAGACATTGGAAGAAGCAGTTACGTGAAAGAAAAAGCTATACATTCTTCTATTTTCGCCTGATAATTGTAAGCGAGTAAACAATTTTCAGTTTACAACGCAGACTGTAGCACTTCTCTTGTCGCTTGTCAAATTCTCCTTTCGGCATATTCCCGTGGCTTCTTCGCCATGATTTATCCCCGAATTCGCGGGCCCCTTTGGTCTTGGCCCATTTTGCTGCGATTGCCCTGTCGCGGGCTTCGAGCAATGCGCATGTTATACTTGAGTCCTGGACAGTGAGTGAAGGCAATGCCCGATGGCGACCCAAGAGCGCGTTTACACGGTGGATGATGTCTGGCGGCTGGAGCAAGAAGCGCGCCAGCCGACCGAGAAGTATTATCTCATTGACGGGGAGTTGCATATCAAGATGTCACCGAATGAAATGCATGGCGAAGTTGCAAGCGAGATATCGCGGCATCTAGGCAACTATGTGGTTCCGCGCGGTTTGGGCAGGGTGGGGGTCGAGGTCGGCTTTTATCCGCCTGAAAATCGAAACTGTGTGCTATTGCCGGATGTGTCCTTCACCAGCACAGCGCGAATGTCGCGGCGCGCCCGCTCGACGTATGTGCCCTACATGCCCGATTTGGCGGTGGAGATTATTTCACCATCGCAATCCTTGGCCGAGACGCGCCGCAAGGCAGAACGCTACCTGCGTCATGGCTCGCTGCTGGTCTGGCTGGTGGACCCGGTGTCTGGAACTGCCGAAGTCTGGCGGCGCGATAGGGCGCAGCGCGAAGTCATTGCTGCGGACGGCGAATTGAGCGGGGACGATGTCCTGCCCGGTTTCAGCTTGCCCTTAAGTAAAATCTTCCCACGCGGCAAATGATGATAAAGCGGGGAAACGAAGGCGAGGCGAAAATGGCTACCCAAGAGCGCGTTTACACGGTGGATGATGTCTGGCGGTTGGAGCAAGAGCCGCGTCATCCGACAGAGAAGTATTATCTCATTGACGGGGAGTTGCATATCAAGATGTCACCGAATCAACTGCATAGCGAAATTGCTAACCTGATTGCCCACTACCTGACTGGCTTTGTGCTGGAGCGCGGTTTAGGCCGGGTGACGATCGAATGCGGCTATCATCCGCCGGGCAAGCGTAAACTGGTGATGCTGCCAGATGTAGCCTTCGAGGGGATGCCGCGCGCTGCTCAGCCTTCCCGCTCGACGTATGTGCCCTACATGCCCGATTTGGCGGTGGAGATCATTTCACCATCGCAATCCTGGGCGGAGACGCGGCGCAAGGCAGAGCGCTACCTGCGTCATGGGACGGCGCTGGTCTGGCTGGTGGACCCGGAGTCGGAAATCGCCGAAGTCTGGCGGCGCGATATGGCGCAGCGCGAAGTCATTGCTGCGGACGGCGAGTTGAGCGGGGGCGATGTCCTGCCCGGTTTCAGCTTGCCCTTAAGTAAAATCTTCCCCTGACAGTCGCCTGCATCAGCGCGGCGCGGTACTGGCATTCAGCAGCTTTTGCAGGTCCAGCTTGACCGCCACTTCGTAATGCGCCGGCTCCCGAAACTCAAAGCCCTGCACATAGCGCGGCTCGCTGGCAATGTCGCCATCAATCTCGACCAGCGCCAAGATGAATTGCTCGCGGCTGTTGAAGGCGGTGAACAATTCGTTCCTGGTCATCGTCACATCGCGCGCGCCTTTCCGCCGCCCCTTGACCTCGATAAAGCGCAGCTTCTTGTCCTTGCCTGATGGTTCGCTCACAATATCGTAGCCGATGCCTCGCTGGCTGCTGACATCTTCCGGCTTGTTTTTCAGCGCCTCCTCCGCAGCTATCACCGCGCGCATGGCGATGGCTTCGCTTTTGCGCGTGTCGATGAGTTCCTGGCGCTCTGCTTCGTTTAGGAGGAGGCCGATGGGGATGATCAAGGCGCCGCCAGCCACAATCGGCCGCGTAGCGCTGATCTGCCGCTCTTGCGCGATCTGCGCCAGGCGTTGCTCTTGCCGTTCTTCCAGCTCATCGGCGCGCCGCTGGGCTTGCTGGCTATTAAGAGCGCGCGGCGCCTTGCCCGCTTCTTCTTGCAAGCGCAACTGCGCCGCCCGCCCATCCCAGTAACTAATCTCGCGCGTCAGGCGTTCTTTAACCGCCCGCTCGGTCTTGTTCAGCCGTTCGTTCCGCGCTTCGCGGATGCGCTGCAGATGGCGCGGGATCAAGCGCTCGATGGCGTGGTTCACCACACGCTTCTCCAGCTGCTCGCCTTTGAGCCAGTCCTGCTCCAGCCGGGGCGCGATACGCGCTATTTCAGCCTCGCTAGCCGGGCGATAATCGAGGTAGGGCGCGGCGCCGGCTTCGTGGATGGCATCGGCGCTGTCGATTTCGACGAAATGTACCTCGCGCGATATGACGCTGTGGTCGGCTGTGCGGCTGGGCACGGCATCCTGAATGGCGCCCTCCAGGTAAAACAGGACGCGCAGCTCTGTACCGGGGTCGTTTGGGTCCACCAGCATGGCGCCGCGTTTCAAGGTGTCGCGCTCGCGATGCAGCATCAGGCTGATGGTCGCATCAAGCAGCGGATGCCCCGGGCAGACGAAAGCCGCTTCCGGTTTTTTCTCTTGGTGGATTAGGCGCTTGTCGAAGCAAATCCGCGTATACTTGCGCGCGATCGGCCCGATGCCACGTTCCTCGGCGTGATGTCGTATGTCGTAGGGCACGTTGTTGACGGCGTAACGCCCGCTTTCGCGTTCATGCAGCGCGCCGCCTAACTCTTGAAAAGCCGCTTTGAAGAAGGCCGCGATGAAGTGCGGCTGCAGCTTGCGGGCGTTGGCGCGCTCCATGTCGGCGCGAACTTGCTCAACCTTGCTCGTGTCCATTACGCCGCTGACGAGCAGGTCGTCCCGAACGATTGCTTTCACGCGCTCTTGGTCGGTGGCGTTGTCGATGGCGATCTTGAGCTTGTCGCGCACCTCTTGCTGGTCGCCATAACGAACGGCTTCGACCAGCAGTTTTCGCAGCGGCGTCTGCCGGAAAAGCTCGCCGATTACGTCAAAGACCTGCCCGTTCAGCCTATCGCGTTCCCGCGCCAGCTTCTCCAGCAAACGCTGATAGACGGCGCCTTCGCGCGTTTCGCCCGCGACCAGGTTCCAGAGGTGGCAGACTTCCTGCTGCCCGATGCGGTGAATGCGCCCGAATCGCTGCTCCAGCCGGTTGGGATTCCAAGGCAAATCGTAATTGACCATCAGGTGGGCGCTCTGCAGGTTGATGCCTTCGCCGGCAGCATCGGTGGCGACCAGGATCTGCACATCGGCATTGTGGCGAAAATCCTCTTCGATCTTGCGCCGCTGATCGCGATGCGTGCCGCCGTGGATGGTCACGACGCCTTCGGGCCGCCCGATCACGGTATGCAGCTTGCCAATCAGATAGTCGAGCGTATCGCGATGCTCGGTAAAGATGACCAGCTTGCGCGCCGTGCCGTCTGTATTCTTCATTTCCGGCGTATCTTGCAGCAGGTTCAGCAATTGCAGCCACTTGCTGTCCTTGCCACTGCGCAGTACACGCTGCGCCCGCTGCTCTAGCTCGCGTAAGATGGCAATCTCTTCAGCCAACTGAGTCACCGTTTTGGCGGCGGTCGCATGGTCAACCAACTCGGCTTCGATCGCTTCGACTTCATGCTCGGGCGCGTCTTCCAGGTCTTCATCGAGATTGATGTCGCTGCTCAGCGCCGATGGCTGCCAAACGCCTGCCGAGCCTTCAATTTCTTCCTTCAAGCGGGTTTCCAGCTTCTCAAGCCGACGCCGCAGCGAATGATAGATTGCGGCCGGCGATGAAGCCAAACGGCGCTGCAAGATCGTCAGCGCGAAGCCTATCGCGCTTTTGCGCCCGCCGTGCTCAAGCTCTTCTATGCGATTGAACTCGGTGCGAACATAGTCGGTGACGCTTTCGTAGAGGTCCAGCTCAGCCGGCGACAGGTCATAATTGACCGATGTCGCTCTGCGCTCGGGGAAGAGCGGCGTGCCGTCAAACTTCAGCAGCCGCTCCTTTATCATGCGCCGCATCAAGTCTGCTACATCGCTGCGGCCTGCCCCAGCCGGGGCGCGCCCTTCAAAACGATCCGGGTCCAAGAGCTTCATAAACAGATCAAAGTCGTCATCCTTGCCATTGTGCGGCGTGGCGGTCATCAGCAGCAGATGACGCGTCAGTTTGCCCAGCAGCTTGCCGAGTCTATAGCGCTTGGTCTCCTCCAGCTTATTGCCGAAATAGGCCGCGGACATTTTGTGCGCTTCGTCGCAGACGACCAGGTCCCAATCGGTTTGCGCCAATCGGCTCTGAATCTCCTCATTTCGGCTGATCTGATCCAAGCGCACGATTAAGTGGTCGTTTTCGGCGAAGGGGTTGCCGCTGCGTGACGCTTCGATCATGTCGCGCGTGACAATCCTGAAGTCGAGCTGGAATTTGCTAGCGAGTTCATCCTGCCACTGCTCGGTCAGATTGCCCGGCGCGCAAATCAGGCAGCGCCGCACATCACCACGCACGATCAATTCGCGGATAAGCAGACCGGCCATGATGGTCTTGCCCGCCCCGGGGTCATCCGCGAGCAGGAATCGCAAAGGCTGCCGCGTCAGCATTTCTTCGTACACCGCTGTGATCTGATGCGGCAGCGGTTCGATGAGCGACGTATGCACGGCCAAGCGCGGATCAAAGAGATGCCCCAAGTTAATGCGATAGGCTTCGGATACCAGGCTCAACATTCGTCCGTCGCCGTCAAAGGGCCACAATCTTTCCTCCGGCGGCGTCGACAGAGTCGCCTCATCCGCCTGGTAAAGCACCCTTTCGCCAAGATTGCCATCCGCGCGGCGGTAGGCCACGGATACTGACGTCGGGCCGCTCTTGTCTACAGCGACTATCTCGACGGTTTGATCCGGTACAATGCCGTTGACGCGCATCTTGGCTTTTAGCTGATCCAGTTTAATCACGCGCTGCCCCCTGTTACTACGCTAGCTATGACTGCTCTGCGAATCGATCGCTCTACTCTGTTAATACTCGCAAACTGTTGAGCCAGGGCAATCCCATCAAAATGAATCTGAGAACCATGAATCTTATACGAACTTACATCTAACCACAGAGACACAGAATTAAAGCCATTAAAGTAATGTAAATTTCACCAGAGCAACAATCTGTAGGCGCGACAGCCCGTAACCACAAATTAAAGCGGCAGCGGGCGACCAGATTGGTCGCCCCTACAAGGCTGGCTTTTTCGCATGACTAACTTGGTTTTACTGAGGGCACAAAGAACAGTCTTTCAAAATACCTATAAGTGATAGGCTTTTCTCTGTGTTTCTGTGGTTAGATTTATGTTCGTATAAGGTTCATATATTGCTGATTCACTTACCCGGAAGAACAATTCCGCGGCGGGATGGGATTAGATGCAGAATATGGTTTCGCGCATTGGCTAATGCGAATTGCCCGGCCGTTGAAGCGCAGCGGGGCAATTGGCTTGCCCCGCTAACGGACGTAATGGCAGCGCTTAACCGGAGTCTGCGGCGACCAGCGCCACGATACCACCTTGGTTAATGAAGCCGCAGGTCATACCCTCACGGGTAAAGGTCTCGATCGAATGGATGGGCCGTTCCGGGGCCGAGGTATCGATCAGTACAATCCTGCCCACGGCGCCGAAGCAGACTTCTGTGCCCGGCGCGAAGGTACCCGTGTTCTGGGCGCAGAAGGGCAGCACCAACTTCTGGCCGACCGAGAGCTCGTTCGACGTCAGGTCATTGTGATGCCGCAGGACATCCACCGTCGTTTCGTATTGGATCGCCAGACGATACAGGTTGTCCCCCAAAGAGACGGTGTGCAAGCATTCGTTCTCGCTGTTCCAAAGCCGCACGGCAAACCTCATGCCTTGCAGGGACGGGTGTTTGTCAAGCGTGAGAATGTCAATTTCCACGCAATTCACATCTTGCCCGGGCGACCTCACAACTATGCGATCGTTCTCGATGCAGATGTAGCTAATGGGAGGCGGGGGCGTAGCAGCCGGAGGGCTGTCAGGCTCGTCATCGTCCGGTTCGTTTACAACGGGCGGTCGCGGGGTTGGCGTCGGTTCGGGCGCTCTCGGGTATTCGTAGGCGCCGATATCACAGTTGCCGTATTGCGGGCGGGCTGTCTGGGGTTGATCGTCGCGCGAACAGTAGGTCGGGTCGGCGTTGTCAATGGCCGGGCTGCCCCACAGCAGCGGGTGATGCGGCGGGTTGCCGGAAAGGGAGGTGATCCCGGCGGGGACCAAGACAACGGGGTCATCATGATCGTCATCGTCATGTTGGGCTACCGCCTCAATCACAGCGCCTTCATCAGACGCCACGGCTTGGCTTTCGGCTGGTTCAGGCGCGCAGGAGCCATCCTGGATGAAGTTGCCGGTGAACTCGAGCATGATCTCGGGATTGGGTCCGCTATGGCAATCCCCGCCGCTGGCGCTGTCGGTGATCAAGGTATTGCGAATCTTGAAGTTGCCCGTCCAGCCAATAATGGCGATGCCGCCGCCTTGCTCGGCCGCCGAATTGTAAGCCCAGGTTGTGTGCGTCAGCGTCACGAAAGAGCTGAACGAGCTCAGTCCGCCGCCTTCTCTGGCGCTGTTGCTGCTGAAGGTGCTGTTCGTGATGTCGAGCGTGGTTTGGCTGCTTTCGATCGCGCCGCCTTCATCGGCCGCGTTTTCGACAAAGGTGCTTTTGTCGACGTTGGCGATTCCGCCAGCAGTCTTTAATGCGCCGCCATCTTCAGTAGCCTGGTTGTTCGCGAAGGTGGCGCCTGAAATGTCCAGCGTGTTCAAACCGGTAGAACTGATGAAGTAGACGCCGCCGCCATGGCTCTTTACCGTCGTGTTGCCGCTGACTTCGGTGTCGACAATATCAATATCGCTGTCGATGGCGTAGATGCCGCCGCCGACGTCAGCGGCGTCGCTGTTCATTATATGGCTGTCGCTTATGCGTAATGAACCGCTGTTGACATATACCCCGCCGCCTTCTGTCGCCGAAGAGCCGTTGGCAATGGTCAAATTACTGATGCTGAGTTGACCGCCGTTCGTATTTAGGACCTGGTACTGGTCGTCGCCAGAGAGGGTGTGGCCGCCGCCTTCGATGTGAACTGCGCTCGATATGGTTGGCAATGCCGACGCCAGCGTGACATTCGTTGTCAGCAGAATGATGTCGTCACCCGTGGCGCCGGTTTCACACTCGTCATTGCCATCGGTGTCGCTGCTCTCTTCGACCTGGGCAATGCCTTGGGCGGAGCGGATCGCGTTTGCCAGGCTGCAATTGCCATCCACAGTGATGACACAGGGGATGGAGATCGACGTCCGCACCGCCGGCAGCGTTGAATCGCCAGACTGCGGTACCACCTCTACATTGGCAGTTTGGCCGCACTGCTCGGCGCTGATGACCCAGGACGCTTCCGTCGCATTCGCTCCCTCCGTTGTTATAGCGGCTTGAGCATCGTAACTGGGAGTCCATAGAGCGGAATCAATCGTTTGATCGCCGCCGCTCAAGGCGCAATGCAGTTCGTGCTGGCTGTTCACAATCAGAGTTTCGCAACTGACAGTCAGGGTGTCAGGGGGCGTCGGCGCGCAGGCAAGCGTGATCGTTGTTTCGACTGACGAGAGCAGCGCGTCACCTTCGCTTGCATCCACCGAGACTGTTGTGGTCTGGCCGCAATACTCAGCGCCGATGACCCAGTTCGCTACCGGACCATCTTTAGTTTGAGCGTACTGAACCTCGTAACTGGGGGTCCACTCAGTCGATGTGATGACCCGGTCGCCAGCATCCACCGCGCATTGCAGGATGTCGTGGTTGGCGCCGGCCAGAATTTGACAGCTTACGGTTACAAAGTCGACCTGGGCAAATTGTTGTGACAACGCACTCCGGTCGGTACCGCGAATGGTTTTGACCCAGTAGATGTATTGTTCTCCGGGTGTTGTGGCGCTGGCGTCAGTATAGGCCGTTCCGTTGCTGCCAGTATTATCCACCAAGGTCCTGGGCACGTTTTCGCCTTGCAAGGGACGCCGGCGCAGGATCTCATATCCGTCCACTGTTCCGGACGGCGCCGTCCAAGTTAGCGTGACGCCCCCGGCGCTGATGCTGGCGGATAAATTGCTCGGGGCTGGAATTGACGGATCCTGCTGCTGATCCTGCTGCTGATAGACAAAATCCACAAGGGAGGACAATGGGCTGCGGTCGACGCCGCGAATGGTTTTGACGCCATAGATGTAGCGTTCACCTATCGTGGCGCTGGTGTCCATGCGTACGGTGTTGTCGCTGAAGGTATCGTCCACCAAGGTCGTTAGTTCATTTTCGCCTTGCAAGGGACGCCGGCGCAAGATTTCATATCCGTCTACATCTCCGGCCGGCGCCGTCCAGCTCAAGAGGACACCATCGTTTGTGAAGCTGGCCGTCAAATTGGTCGGGGCAGCCGGCGACGTATCCTGCGCCAGGGCAGGAATACCCGCCGCGGCCAATAGCAGGTACAAGCAGAACAGCGCCAGAATCAGAAACGGTAGCCGTACCGGCTGGAAACCCCGCTCTGCGCGCTGCAGAGTAATTGCGCCAACCGGCAAATCTGACCTGACAGAAAGCGCAGCACCTATTCGGGAAATATTCTGCGACATGATTTTCATGGGTGTCTCCATTCTTTGTGAACTAGCGATTTGCCAGCCCTGAAATACTGGCGTGAGAATCTTCGGGTTGGGCAAACAGATTAGGGAGGTTTGCCGTAGATGAAGGCAAGACAACTTGCAAGGAATAGCCCCTATCCATTTGCTTTGCCTGGGCTGTATAAACCATTATATTGACCGCCTTGGAATCCATCCGCATGTCAGCCGGCTTTGCCTATCTCTCATGCAATCGAAGAAAGAGCTGATACCACCGGTCGTATTCCTTAAGATCGGGGATGCCTTTGCTTTGCTCTGGCGCCGCTTCAGCTAATAGCATGTCGCTGTAAAATTGCAGCGACAATGACGCCAGCTCCACCAGGTCGCGGCACAAAGGCATATCTTGCCAGACCGCTTGACGGAGCCTGCTCAAAGCGGCACGGCTATATTGATTCTGCGTCAGCGCAACCAGGAAAGGATCGAATCGCTCTCCGGCTGTGCCTTGACTGATCTCGTAATCCGAACAGGGTTCGCTCCAATCGTCATTTCTGTTGGTAATCGAAAGTAAAACCACAACCGCGATAAATGCGCCCAACACCGCCGTTGTTCGCTTCAACACGCTGAACCGATGCCAGCCGGACTTCTTCATTCCAAATGCTTTGCTACTAACTACTGTCGTTCTCATTTGCTTAGCACTTGACGCTCGGTCCATCCGCTGCCACAGGCGGGCCCGCCTGGCGCCGGTCGCTCAAGGAAATGCGATCCAGCTGCATCTCTCTTTCATTAGCGCGCTTCAGGCAAAAAGGAGGGCCGCCTAATGCTGGGGTTTGTACAAGGGGGGAGTACATTGACGCGCGTACATACCCTCGTCTGGTTAAGCATTGAGTTGCAAGCTCATGGTTTGAGCCTTGAGCTGACATCCCAGGTAGGTACCGCGTACTCACTAGGCGGCCCCCCTCAATACCGGAAAGCAATTTACCCTCTCCTAATCCATGACTGTGACGCGCTCGCGCAGGACCCAGCCGACCGTGTCCTTGCGGCGCGCGCGGTAGCAACCGAATATGCTTTGCTTCCATACAATCAGGCGCTGCCCCCGGATGCAGAAGCTGAGCCTGGCTGTGAAAGGCGACAGCATAAAATGGATGGCGGCATGATCTCCGCTTCATGGCCCACTTTCTTAGTCGGTTCAAGCGATTAATACATGCTTCTGTCGTCGCCAATTTTGCTTGATGTTCTCGCTCATAGGCTGACGTTTGGTCATGCATCGGCCCGTTAAATTTGTTGGTAAAATCAAGTTTACGTAATATATGATACAAGGCTAAGAACGATTTTAGCACTCATTTGTAGAGCGTGTATGTATATCTGGGTCTAATTTCAGGGCAATCGCAGCACAATATTTTCCAACACAAAGGCCACAGATAGTACAGAATATAGTGTCATTTGGCGACTTTCCCACTATCCACTGCTTGAATTGGGGCCTTGCAGCCACATTGTCGACTAATTTCCTTCCCTCCCGATAAGCTGGCGACAGTATGTCACGAAGTCCCTGACCAATGGCTATTCTCTGCGCGCTCTGTGTACTCTGCGGTTAATTTTCAGTTTAATTTTGCTCGTCAAAGCGGATGCCAGTTTTGATGCAATTGCCCTGGGAAAAGCACCCTTACCTTGTCTTGTCGCAAGAAGCGTGACAAAGTAGCATGGTCCATATCTGTCCGCCGAAGTCTTAGGCCATGATCGAGCATAATACCAGCGCAGCGCGCATCTCGCCATTTATCTTGCTGTCCCTATCCACAGCGGCGCTCACGCTGGGCTTGATCGTCTTCGGCGCGGTAGTTCGGGTGACGGATTCCGGCTTGGGATGCGGCACGGATTGGCCCCTCTGCAACGGAACGATATTTCCGCCGCTGGATAACATCACGGCCTGGATCGAGTGGCTGCATCGCCTCTTCGCTCTGCTGATCGGCTTATTCGGCCTGGCCACGTTGGCCGCCGCCTGGCGCCAATATCGCCAACGCGATCGGCGCGTGCTGCAGGCAACGGTAGCGGCTGCCATTCTCTTCGTTGTGCAAAGCGCGTTAGGCGCAATCGTCGTCTTCCTGGAATTGCCGCCGACATTTGTTACGCTGCACCTCGGTGTAGCCATGCTGCTTTTGGCAGCTTTGCTGGGGGCGGCAGTCATGGCCTGGTATCAGCCATCGCCTTTGCAGCGAGCGGACTCGATTCCGCTACTAGCGGTCGTTAATGCTGCTATGGCATTCCTGGTCATCCTGACCGGCGCCCTGGTACGGGGCAGCGGCGCTACCCTTGCATGCACGGCTTGGCCGCTATGTGATGGCGGCGCCATCCTGCCTTTCGAGCAGGGCCTGCTGGCAGTCATCAACATGATCCACCGTCTGTCGGTAGCGGCGATGAGCATGGCGCTCCTTATACTGATGTGGCAAGCCCATCGGCAGCGCGCAGAGCCGTTGATTAAGCGGATTGCCTTTGGCGCCGTTCTGGTTCAGGTTATGCAGATCGCGGCTGGGGCGCTGTTTGTGCTGACGGCAGCCGGCAGAGAATGGGGCGCGATACATGTCGGCTTGGCGGCGACAGTTTGGGGATTGCTGGTCATACTGACGCTGATCGAATATCTCAACAAACCGCAGGGCGGAACGATAAACGGATGATAGATACCCTCCGCAGCAACTTTGCATTTGGCGCCTCGTCACGGCCATATATCGAATTAATGAAGCCGCGCATTGTCATATTGCTCGTCTTCACATGTGTGACCAGCATGATCGTCGCCATCGACGCGTTGCCGTCGGGCGAACTCTTGGCGCTGACAATTCTTGGCGGCGCGCTTTCCGCCGGCGGCGCAAGCGCTATCAATCAATTTCTGGACCACGAGCTGGATGCCAAGATGGCGCGCACCGCTCGCCGTCCCATTCCGTCTGGTCGTATTCCGGCTGGGAATGCGCTCAAATTCGGGCTGTCCCTGGTGGCGTCTTCCGTTCTTATTCTGGGTCTTTTCGTCAATTGGCTGGCGGCGGTCCTCGCCCTGGCCGGCGCTATCTACTACGTGGTCATATATACGCTGGTTCTCAAGCGCAACACCGTCGTCAACATCTTGATCGGCGGCGGCGCTGGCGCCATGCCGGTGCTGGTGGGCTGGGCGGCGGCGAGTGGCTCGCTAGAGCTTGAGGCCTTCATCCTGTTCGCCATCGTCTTCTATTGGACGCCGCCTCATTCCTGGGCGCTGGCGATTCTGGTCAACAAGGATTATGCCGCCGCTGATATCCCCATGATGCCCGTGGCGCGCGGCGAAACGGTGACCCGCTATCAAATCCTCTTCTATTCCGTTCAGCTGGTCATCATCAGCTTGACACCGCTTATCATGTTACTGCTGCCACAGGCGCCCAAGATGCTAGATGTATTCTATCTTGCGTCGGCCGCGATACTTGGCCTGCTACTCATTTTGCTGGCTATTAAGCTGATTCGCCGGGCCGATAAGCCGACAGCCCGCGCGCTCTACAAATATTCCTCTCTCTACCTGGCGCTGCTGTTCCTGGCGATGATCTTTGATCGCCTGCTGCTCTGAGAGGGCGTCTAGTGTGGCTGACGCAGGGTCAACACGGCAAAGCCCCCAGATGGAGGTAGCGCTTACGGCTGCGCTGCTGATAATCGTCGGCATCGTATTCGCCGTCGCCTTCGTCGCTACCAGCACACCCGACGCGACCACTTCCTCCTCAATAGATACGCAATCCTATGCGACAGAAGCTGCGGCTGTGCTCGTTGGCGCATCGGCATCAGAAGGCGAAGCGCTGATCGAGGCGAATCAATGTGGAGCCTGCCACGTGTCGGGGGCGGGCCGCGTCGCGCCTACGTTCGTCGGCGTCGCCGATCGTGCGCTGACACGGCAGCCGCCCATGACGGCAGTGCAATATCTGTACGAATCGATTGTTGCGCCCGGCGCTTATCTGGTTGAGGGCTACGCCAACGCCATGCCTGCTAATTTCGCCGGCCGGTTGACGCAGGCGGAGATCGGGCACATC